>NZ_JBBOPH010000001.1:0-4597500 GCF_038003545.1 Lysinibacillus sp. FSL K6-0102
TTGGAACATTTAGAAGAACTATGGAACAATGTCCTGGCTCAAGTTGAACAAAAAATTTCTAAACCAAGCTTCGAAACGTGGCTAAAGTCTACGAAATTACTATCTTACAATGGTAGTGGGTCCACTGTGACAATTGCTGCGCCAAATTCGTTTGCTCGAGACTGGCTTGAAAATCATTATATTCATTTGATTACAGGTATATTAACGGAGCTAACAGGCGAAGACTTGCTTATTAAATTTGTTGTTCAAAAAAACCAGGATTCGGACGATTTTGATTTGCCAGCGCCGATTATCCAAGCAAAAAATAATGAACATCATGATATTTCACCAGGTATGTTAAACCCGAAATATACTTTTGACACGTTTGTTATTGGCTCTGGTAACCGCTTTGCACATGCAGCTTCGCTAGCTGTAGCTGAAGCACCTGCTAAAGCATACAATCCATTCTTTATTTATGGGGGAGTAGGGCTAGGTAAAACGCACTTAATGCACGCTATTGGTCATTATGTATTAGAGCATAATCCAAATGCTAAAGTAGTGTACTTATCATCCGAGAAATTTACAAATGAATTTATTAACTCAATTCGTGATAACAAAGCACTTGATTTTCGCAATAAGTACCGCAACGTGGATGTACTGCTAATTGATGATATTCAATTCCTTGCTGGAAAAGAATCAACTCAAGAAGAATTTTTCCACACTTTTAATACTTTACATGAAGAATCCAAACAAATTGTTATATCAAGTGACCGACCTCCTAAGGAGATCCCAACTTTAGAAGATCGGCTCCGTTCACGTTTCGAGTGGGGGTTAATAACAGATATTGCGCCACCCGATTTGGAAACTCGTATCGCTATTTTGCGTAAAAAAGCAAAAGCAGACGGTCTAGAGGTACCAAATGAAGTAATGCTTTATATTGCGAACCAGATTGACTCCAATATTAGGGAGCTTGAAGGTGCGCTTATTCGCGTCGTTGCCTACTCATCTCTTGTAAACAAAGATATTACAGCGACATTAGCTGCCGAGGCATTGAAGGATATCATTCCAAATTCAAAACCGCGAACAGTGACAATATTAGACATTCAAAATGCAGTAGGGGAACATTTTAGTATACGTTTGGAAGATTTCGCTGCTAAAAAACGTACTAAATTAATTGCTTTTCCACGTCAAATCGCTATGTACTTATCGCGCGAGTTGACAGATTTTTCGCTGCCCAAAATTGGCGAAGAATTTGGTGGCCGCGATCATACGACTGTCATCCATGCGCACGAAAAAATATCTTCTATGTTGAAAAATGACGTTCAACTTCAACAAGATGTTAAACAAATTCGTAGTATGCTAGGCAAGTAATTGCTGTGGACAAACTAACTATTTAAACACAAACTTATACACAGTCTATCTACATGTGGATAGACTGATTTTATTCATAAAAATATACTTATCCACAAATCCACAGGGCCTATTACTATATCTTTTTATTTTATATAAATAAATAATATAAATATGTGAGGGAAAACGAATGAAATTTGATATTTTACGTGACCGTTTATTAGAAGGTTTAAATGATGTCATGAAAGCAGTAAGTTCAAAAACAACTATTCCGATTTTAACTGGTATTAAAATTGACGTAACAGAGGAAGGGATCCGCTTAACTGGTAGTGATGCTGATATAACTATTCAAACATTTATTCCAGTAGAAGAAGATGGACAACAAATTATTCACATTACAGAAACAGGTTCAATTGTTGTACAAGCACGTATGTTTAATGAAATCGTACGTAAATTACCAACAAACGATGTTGAAATTCAAGTAACACCAGGTTTCCAAACGCATATTCGTTCAGGGAAATCGGAATTCCATTTAATTGGCTCAGATGCAGCAGAGTATCCTTTATTACCAGAGCTTACAGAAGATCAAAAATTTACTATTCCTGCTGATCTCTTAAAAACAATTATCCGTGAAACAGTATTCGCTGTTGCCACTTCAGAAAGTAGACCCGTGTTGACAGGTGTAAACTGGCAGATCAAAAATGAAACATTAATCTGTGTTGCAACAGATAGTCATCGTTTGGCAAGACGTAAAGTGCAACTCGAAAATTTACCAGAAGTTGAACATAGTGTAGTAATTCCAGGGAAAAGTTTGAATGAATTAAATAAAGTACTTGAAGATTCTACAAATCTTGTCCAAATCGTTATTACAAGTCAGCAAGTATTATTTAAAACTGGTGATGTATTATTCTTCTCTCGCTTACTGGAAGGAAATTATCCTGACACAACTCGTTTAATTCCTGAAGAGTATCAAACAAATGTAACAATTAATGGTAAATCTTTATTACAAGCTATTGACCGTGCATCACTAGTTGCACGAGGAGATCGTAATAATGTTGTCCGTTTTGAAATTTTAGATAACCAAGCAGTTGAGGTTTCTTCTAATTCTCCTGAAATCGGAAAAGTACAAGAAGAAATTCCTGTGGAAGCATTAGAAGGGGAAGGTTTGAAAATCTCATTCAGTGCAAAATATATGATGGAAGCATTAAAAGCAATAGATGGACAAGACGTAGTTATTCAATTTACTGGGGCAATGAGACCGTTTATTTTACGTTCCGTTCATGATGATGCTATTTTACAATTAATTTTACCTGTACGAACTTACTAAAGAATATAAGATCTGTTAAGATAGTCGCTCATTGTGACTATCTTTTTTTACTTATGGCGTAATTTTAGGTATGATAGAGAGATAGACAGTCTGTATTCGGAGGGGAACACACTATGCAGGACATTAAAATTGATGAGGAGTTCATCACGTTAGGGCAACTTTTAAAAATTACTGATGCCATTAGTTCAGGTGGTATGGCCAAGTGGTTTTTACAAGAACATGCTGTATATGTAAACGGAGAAGTAGACGATCGTCGAGGTCGTAAATTACGTAACGGAGATATTGTAAATATTCCTGGATGTGGTCGTTTTCAAATTATAGGACCAACTGGACAATAAATTATGTATATTGAGCAAATAAAACTTACAAATTACCGTAACTATGATGCCTTAGCTTTAAACTTCTCTCCAAAAATTAATGTTTTCATTGGTGAAAATGCACAAGGAAAAACAAATGTTATGGAGTCCATCTATGTTTTAGCAATGGCTAAGTCCCATCGAACAACGAACGATAAAGAATTGATACGTTGGGATTCAGACTATGGTAAAATAGAAGGGGCCGTTAAAAAAAGGCATGGTATTTTACCGATCGAACTTACGATTACAAAGAAAGGTAAAAAGGGCAAGATAAATCATATAGAGCAAAGTCGCCTTAGTCATTATATTGGTCAAATGAATGTCGTTATGTTTGCGCCAGAGGATTTGAACGTTGTAAAGGGAAGTCCGCAAATACGTCGGCGTTTTATTGATATGGAGATTGGGCAAATTTCGCCTGTCTATTTACATGATTTATTAACCTTTCAAAAAGTTTTAAAACAACGTAACCATTTTTTAAAAATGAACCAAGGCAAGTCCATGCCAAATGATGTGATGTATGAGGTCTACAATGAACAATATATTCACGCTGCTACCCAAATTATTCGTAAAAGATTTCAATTTATGGATTTATTGCAAGAGTGGGCGGAACCCATACACGCAGGTATATCGCAAGGTAAGGAAACACTGGTTATAAAATATCGTACGGTAGCTGGTATTGAAAAAGAACACTCTACTAGTGAAATTGAAAATACTTTACATCAAAAATTAATTGAAGCGAGAGAACGTGAATTTGATAGAGGCGTGACATTAGTTGGTCCACACCGAGATGATTTACAGTTTTTAGTGAATGGCTATGATGTTCAAACTTATGGTTCACAAGGACAGCAGCGTACTACTGCATTGTCTTTAAAGCTTGCTGAAATTGAATTAATTAAACAAGAAACAAATGAAACACCCATACTACTTTTAGATGATGTTTTATCGGAACTCGATGATTATCGCCAATCGCATTTATTAAATACCATTCAGGGTGAAGTCCAAACCTTTGTTACAACCACAAGTGTGGAAGGAATTCATCATGAAACGATGGAACAGGCTCAACTGTTCCACGTGAAACAAGGTGCGATTGAAAGAAGTTAGCCAGGGTAGTTTTTTAGATTACAAAAAGAATGGTAATAGTCAGCTCGGTTGACTGTTCATTCATTTACACACAATGATGTTATGAAGGAGTAGATGAAAGCCGTGGCTATAGAGAACGAAGGTTTACAAAACCAAGCTTATGAGGCCGATCAGATACAGGTATTAGAAGGTTTAGAAGCAGTACGTAAAAGACCAGGGATGTATATCGGTTCAACTAGCTCTAAAGGGCTTCACCATTTAGTATGGGAAATTGTTGATAATAGTATCGATGAAGCACTTGCAGGATTTTGTACAGATATCAAAGTAACAATTGAAAAAGAAAACTGGATTCGTGTAGAAGATAACGGTCGTGGTATTCCAGTTAGTATTCAAGAAAAAATGGGTAAGCCTGCTGTTGAAGTTATTATGACTGTTTTACATGCTGGTGGTAAATTTGGCGGTGGAGGCTATAAAGTTTCTGGTGGTCTTCATGGAGTTGGAGCATCAGTAGTAAATGCACTTTCTGTTGAAACAATTGTTCAAGTACATCGTGAAGGTCATATCCATGAAATAAAATTTGAACGTGGAAAAACAGTTCAAGAGTTAATGGTTATCGGTGACACAGATCATAATGGTACAACAACGCGTTTTAAAGCTGACCCAGAAATATTTAAAGAAACTACTGTTTATGAATATGATATTTTAGCTCATCGTATTAGAGAATTGGCTTATTTAAATCGTGGTATTAAGATTACGATTGCTGATGAACGTGAAGAAGAGATTCGCTCAACAACATACCATTATGAAGGTGGTATTCGTTCTTATGTTGAGCATTTAAATCAATCTAAAGAGCCAATCCATGATCCAATTGATGTTCTTGGAGAGAAGGATGGCATCACAGTAGAAATTGCTATGCAATATAATGCTGGATTCTCTTCTAATATTTTTTCATTTGCTAATAACATTAATACGTATGAGGGCGGTACACATGAGTCAGGGTTTAAAACAGCCCTTACACGCGTTATTAATGACTATGCACGAAAAAGTGGATTACTAAAAGAATCTGACGCTAATCTTACAGGTGAGGATGTACGAGAAGGGTTAACAGCTATAGTTTCTGTGAAACACCCAGATCCGCAATTTGAAGGACAAACAAAAACAAAGTTAGGGAATTCAGAAGTAAGTCAAATTACCAATTCTTTGTTCTCAGATGGCTTTGAGCGTTTTATGTTAGAAAATCCAACGGTTGCACGAAAGATTGTGGAAAAAGGATTAATGGCAGCCCGTGCTCGTGTAGCTGCGAAAAAAGCACGTGAGTTTACTCGTCGTAAAAATGCCCTCGAAGTATCTAGCTTACCGGGTAAATTAGCTGACTGTTCTTCTACTAACCCAGCTGATTGTGAAATTTATATTGTTGAGGGTGATTCTGCCGGCGGTTCGGCTAAATCTGGACGTGATCGACACTTCCAAGCAATTTTACCTTTACGTGGTAAAATCCTTAACGTTGAGAAAGCTCGTTTAGATAAAATCTTATCTAATGCGGAAATCCGTGCGATGATAACAGCATTCGGCACTGGTATTGGTGAGGAGTTTAATTTAGAGAAAGCTCGTTATCATAAAATCATTATCATGACAGATGCCGATGTCGATGGGGCACATATTCGTACATTACTTTTAACATTCTTCTTCCGTTTCCTTCGACCACTTATAGAAGCAGGCTATATTTATATTGCACAGCCACCACTTTATCAAGTGAAACAAGGTAAACATATTGAGTATTGCTATGATGAAGAGACATTAAAAGAAATTTTAGAACGGCTACCAAAAATGCCAAAGCCAAATGTGCAGCGTTATAAAGGTCTTGGAGAAATGAACGCTGAGCAGCTTTGGGAAACAACAATGGATCCTGAGTACCGCACATTATTACAAGTAGAATTAGATGATGCAATTAAAGCAAACCAAGCATTTGAACGTTTAATGGGCGATGAAGTTGAACCTCGTCGTCAATTTATCGAGGAAAATGCCGTATACGCTAATTTAGATATCTAATTTTTCTTGAGAGGAGGTCTACACTTTGTCAGAACAAGAACGCTCCGGTGTTAAAGGAGTTAATATAACAGAAGAAATTGAAACATCCTTTCTTGATTATGCAATGAGTGTAATTGTATCACGTGCATTACCTGATGTACGTGATGGATTAAAACCAGTTCATCGTCGTATTTTATATGGGATGCAGGAATTAGGTAATACAGCAGATAAAGCCTACAAAAAGTCAGCACGTATCGTTGGGGATGTAATGGGTAAGTACCATCCACATGGTGACTCTTCCATCTATGATGCAATGGTACGTATGGCACAGGATTTTAGCTATCGCTACATGCTTGTTGATGGTCACGGAAACTTCGGTTCTGTTGATGGTGATGGCGCAGCAGCCATGCGTTATACAGAATCACGTATGTCTAAAATAGCAATGGAAATGCTCCGTGATATTAATAAAGATACAATTGACTATACAGATAACTATGATGGATCAGAAAAAGAACCAATAGTTTTACCAAGTCGCTATCCAAATCTTTTAGTCAACGGTGCAGCAGGGATTGCTGTAGGTATGGCAACAAATATTCCACCACATCAATTGGGCGAAACAATTGATGCTGTTATAGCACTTTCTGAAAATCCAGCCATTACGACTGAAGAGCTAATGGAAATCATTCCTGGCCCTGATTTTCCTACTGGTGGATTAATTTTAGGACGTAGTGGTATTCGTAGAGCCTATGAAACTGGTCGAGGTTCCATTATCATCCGTGCGAAAGTGGAAATTGAGCAAAAGGCAAATGGTAAGGAAACTATTCTTATTCATGAATTGCCTTACCAAGTGAATAAGGCTAAGCTTATTGAAAAAATTGCAGAGCTTGTACGTGATAAAAAAATAGATGGAATCACAAATTTACGTGATGAATCAGACCGTCGTGGTATGCGTGTAGTGATTGAAGTTCGTAAAGATGCAAATGCTAATGTTGTACTAAATAATTTATATAAACAAACAGCTATGCAATCTAGCTTCGGTATCAATATGCTATCTTTAGTAAACGGTCAGCCTAAAGTATTAGGCTTAAAAGAAATGCTATACCATTATTTAGAACACCAAAAAGTAATTATTCGTCGTCGTACAGAGTTTGATCTTCGAAAAGCTGAAGACCGCGCTCACATTTTAGAGGGCTTACGAATCGCACTCGATCATATTGATGAAATAATCGCTATTATACGTGGTTCACGTAGTGGTGAAGAAGCAAAACCTCAATTAATGGAACGCTTTAACTTATCGGAGCGTCAGGCTCAAGCTATTTTAGATATGCGCCTCGTTCGATTAAGTGGCTTAGAACGTGAAAAAATTGAAGCAGAATATCAAGAGCTTCAAGTTCTTATAGCTGAATTAAAGGCAATCTTAGCAGATGAAGAGAAAATTGTAGATATTATTCGTACTGAAATCTTAGAGTTGAAAGAACGTTTTAATGATACACGCCGTACTGAGATTACATCAGGTGGAATTGAAATGATTGAGGATGAGGATTTAATTCCTGTTGAAAACTCAGTTGTTACTTTAACACATAATGGCTATATCAAGCGTTTAGCTGCGAATACATATCGTAGTCAAAAGCGTGGTGGTCGTGGTGTACAAGGAATGGGTACAAATGAAGACGACTTTGTAGAGCATCTAATGAATACTTCTACCCACGATACAATTTTATTCTTCACGTCTAAAGGTAAAGTATTTAGAGCAAAAGGATATGAAATTCCTGAGTTCGGTCGTACTGCTAAAGGGTTACCAATCGTAAACTTGCTTAATATAGAAAAAGGCGAAAAAGTAACAGCTATGATTCGTGTTGCGTCGTTTGATGAAGATGCTTACTTTATCTTTACCACAAAAACAGGTATTACAAAACGTACCCCTGTATCACAATTTGCTAACATCCGAACAAATGGTTTAATCGCAATCAGCTTGAGAGAAGACGACGATCTTATTTCGGTACGTCTTACAGATGGAGAGAAACAAGTGATTATTGGTACTCGCGATGGTATGCTCGTTCGTTTCCAAGAAGACGACATTCGATCTATGGGCCGTACAGCTGGTGGTGTTCGAGGCATTAAGCTACGTGATGGTGATGAAGTAGTTGGCATGGAGATTGTTGAACCAGGGCAAGAAATATTAGTAGTAACTGAAAAAGGTTACGGTAAACGTACTTCTGAAGAGGACTATCGTTTACAAAGTCGTGGTGGAGTAGGACTGAAAACTATTCAGATTACAGATAAGAATGGTCCAATGGTGGCTGTAAAAACCGTCGATGGTTCTGAGGATTTAATGCTTATAACTATTAATGGTATGCTTATCCGTATGGATGTAAATGATATTTCATTAATTGGGCGCAGTACGCAAGGTGTACGTTTAATTCGACTAGGAGATGACGAATTGGTTGCAACTGTCGCTAAAGTGGAAAAAGCAGAAGAGTCTTTTGAAGACGAAGAGGAAGTCGAAGAATAATATAATCCGATGACGACATTATTGAATGTCGTCATCGGTTTTTTTACGTAAATAATGAAAAATAAGTAATTATTTTGAATTCCATGATAAAATGATAATACCTTATTTTGAAGCAAGAAATAGTGGAGAGGTGTTCATTCTGTGGAAACTATACATGTTCCAATTTCAGAGCTAGGTGTTGGCAAGGTAATTTCTGAAGATATATTTGCTAATACACAGTATCCGATTATTTTCAAAGATACAATGATTTCTTATGTACACTTGCAAGTTTTTCATGCATTTAATATTTTCACCGTCCCCGTTTATAAAAGTGAAAATGATATGCGTGTAGAAAAGAATGAAAGTGATGTCGAAGTTATAATAGAAGAACTTCCGACTTTTAGGAAAATCTATAATCATTCTGTTGAACAGTTTAAAAAAGAATTTAAAAACTGGGAAGCGGGCGCCAAGGTAGATATTGCAAAGGCCAGAACAATTATTTTACCTTTAGTAGAGATGGTACTAGAAGATCGTACTATTATTTTTGATTTAAATGAGTATTCAAATCCAAAAGACTACCTGTATCATCATTGTGTAGCAACTGGTCTGATTGCCTCAGTTATTGCTCAAAAACTTGGTTATGATAGAGGAACCACTATTCAAGTAGCCATCGGTGGTTTATTGGCTGATTGTGGTATGGCTAAAGTACATCCTCGTATCAGGGATAAGAAGACACCATTAACAGAGCAAGAATATGATGAGATATATAAACACCCGATTTATAGCCATAATATGGTGAAAGATTTGACCATTTTAAAAGAAACGATGAAAGAAGCGATCTTCCAACATCATGAACGTTTAAATGGTAGTGGATATCCGAGGAACGAAAAGATCGCCAATATTTCTATATTTGCACAAATCATTGCTGTTGCAGATGTTTTTCATGCTATGACATGTGAACGAGTATATAGAACGAAACAATCTTCATTTAAAGTAATTGAAATGATTAATGAATCTGAGTTTGGTAAATTTGATATTAAAGTAGTACGTGCATTAATTGATATTGTTGCAGATCTTCCGATAGGTACAATTGTAGAGCTTTCTAATTTAGAACGTGGGGAAGTAATGTTTGTAAATAAATTTGCCCCAACAAGACCACTTATTAAATTAATTCATTCAGGGGAAATTTTTGATTTAGGGAAAAATCGCAGTTTTTATATTTCACGTATCATAACTAATTTATAGATAGACGGGCAAACTATATTATGTGGTTTGCCTTTTTTTATTAGGTAAGAGATGTACTCTACGCAAGTGCTAATATAATTTTTTCTTAACAAACACTTCGCAATAATAGTAATCAATTAAATAGTGAGCATTTTAACCATAATTGTTTTTTGAAACATTTATATATTGTATTAAAATATTTTTGGAGAAACTGTTGACTTTGTTTTGGAATCTTGATATTATAAATGAGTCGCCAAGAGGTGACAACGAAATAAACAAAATGAACCTTGAAAACTGAACAAGCAAAACGTAATCAATAAAGTTTTAAGTAGCTAGCTTCGGTTAGTGAACAAAACAAAAATTTTGGACATCAAACATGATGCCAGCAAAACAATTTGAGCTAATCAAATTTCTTTTATGGAGAGTTTGATCCTGGCTCAGGACGAACGCTGGCGGCGTGCCTAATACATGCAAGTCGAGCGAACAGAAAAGGAGCTTGCTCCTTTGACGTTAGCGGCGGACGGGTGAGTAACACGTGGGCAACCTACCCTATAGTTTGGGATAACTCCGGGAAACCGGGGCTAATACCGAATAATCTCTTTTGCTTCATGGTAAAAGACTGAAAGACGGTTTCGGCTGTCGCTATAGGATGGGCCCGCGGCGCATTAGCTAGTTGGTGAGGTAACGGCTCACCAAGGCGACGATGCGTAGCCGACCTGAGAGGGTGATCGGCCACACTGGGACTGAGACACGGCCCAGACTCCTACGGGAGGCAGCAGTAGGGAATCTTCCACAATGGGCGAAAGCCTGATGGAGCAACGCCGCGTGAGTGAAGAAGGTTTTCGGATCGTAAAACTCTGTTGTAAGGGAAGAACAAGTACAGTAGTAACTGGCTGTACCTTGACGGTACCTTATTAGAAAGCCACGGCTAACTACGTGCCAGCAGCCGCGGTAATACGTAGGTGGCAAGCGTTGTCCGGAATTATTGGGCGTAAAGCGCGCGCAGGCGGTCCTTTAAGTCTGATGTGAAAGCCCACGGCTCAACCGTGGAGGGTCATTGGAAACTGGGGGACTTGAGTGCAGAAGAGGAAAGTGGAATTCCAAGTGTAGCGGTGAAATGCGTAGAGATTTGGAGGAACACCAGTGGCGAAGGCGACTTTCTGGTCTGTAACTGACGCTGAGGCGCGAAAGCGTGGGGAGCAAACAGGATTAGATACCCTGGTAGTCCACGCCGTAAACGATGAGTGCTAAGTGTTAGGGGGTTTCCGCCCCTTAGTGCTGCAGCTAACGCATTAAGCACTCCGCCTGGGGAGTACGGTCGCAAGACTGAAACTCAAAGGAATTGACGGGGGCCCGCACAAGCGGTGGAGCATGTGGTTTAATTCGAAGCAACGCGAAGAACCTTACCAGGTCTTGACATCCCGTTGACCACTGTAGAGATATAGTTTCCCCTTCGGGGGCAACGGTGACAGGTGGTGCATGGTTGTCGTCAGCTCGTGTCGTGAGATGTTGGGTTAAGTCCCGCAACGAGCGCAACCCTTGATCTTAGTTGCCATCATTTAGTTGGGCACTCTAAGGTGACTGCCGGTGACAAACCGGAGGAAGGTGGGGATGACGTCAAATCATCATGCCCCTTATGACCTGGGCTACACACGTGCTACAATGGACGATACAAACGGTTGCCAACTCGCGAGAGGGAGCTAATCCGATAAAGTCGTTCTCAGTTCGGATTGTAGGCTGCAACTCGCCTACATGAAGCCGGAATCGCTAGTAATCGCGGATCAGCATGCCGCGGTGAATACGTTCCCGGGCCTTGTACACACCGCCCGTCACACCACGAGAGTTTGTAACACCCGAAGTCGGTGAGGTAACCTTTTGGAGCCAGCCGCCGAAGGTGGGATAGATGATTGGGGTGAAGTCGTAACAAGGTAGCCGTATCGGAAGGTGCGGCTGGATCACCTCCTTTCTAAGGATTATTTCGGAATACAAACCTTGGGTTTGTAAGATTACGTTTTGCGTTCAGTTTTGAAGGTTTATGAAATTTAATAAAACTTCCAAGAGGGCCTATAGCTCAGCTGGTTAGAGCGCACGCCTGATAAGCGTGAGGTCGATGGTTCGAGTCCATTTAGGCCCACCATATATACCTCTTGGGGCCTTAGCTCAGCTGGGAGAGCGCCTGCCTTGCACGCAGGAGGTCAGCGGTTCGATCCCGCTAGGCTCCACCATTTTTTTGTTCTTTGAAAACTGGATAAAACGACATTGAAATTGTAACAAACACATTTATTTTTTAAGTTTTTTATAGGCTTAATAACTTGGTTAAGTTATTAAGGGCGCACGGCGAATGCCTTGGCACTAGGAGCCGAAGAAGGACGGCACTAACACCGATATGCTTCGGGGAGCTGTAAGTGAGCTTTGATCCGGAGATTTCCGAATGGGGGAACCCACTACGTTTAATCGCGTAGTATCTTGACGTGAATACATAGCGTCTTGAAGGCAGACCCAGGGAACTGAAACATCTAAGTACCTGGAGGAAGAGAAAGAAAAATCGATTCCCTGAGTAGCGGCGAGCGAAACGGGAAGAGCCCAAACCAAGAGGCTTGCCTCTTGGGGTTGTAGGACACTCTATACGGAGTTACAAAAGAGCGAGTTAGATGAAGCGACTTGGAAAGGTCCGCCAGAGCAGGTAAAAGCCCTGTAGTCGAAAGTTCGTTCTCTCCTGAGTGGATCCTGAGTACGGCGGAACACGTGAAATTCCGTCGGAATCCGGGAGGACCATCTCCCAAGGCTAAATACTACCTAGTGACCGATAGTGAACCAGTACCGTGAGGGAAAGGTGAAAAGCACCCCGGAAGGGGAGTGAAAGAGATCCTGAAACCGTGTGCCTACAAGTAGTTAGAGCCCGTTAATGGGTGATAGCGTGCCTTTTGTAGAATGAACCGGCGAGTTACGATTACGTGCGAGGTTAAGCTTTAGAAGGCGGAGCCGCAGCGAAAGCGAGTCTGAATAGGGCGAAATAGTACGTGGTCGTAGACCCGAAACCAGGTGATCTACCCATGTCCAGGGTGAAGGTGAGGTAACACTTACTGGAGGCCCGAACCCACGCACGTTGAAAAGTGCGGGGATGAGGTGTGGGTAGCGGAGAAATTCCAATCGAACTTGGAGATAGCTGGTTCTCTCCGAAATAGCTTTAGGGCTAGCCTCGTGATGAGAATACTGGAGGTAGAGCACTGTTTGGACTAGGGGGCCATCCCGGTTTACCGAATTCAGACAAACTCCGAATGCCAGATATTTATACACGGGAGTCAGACTGCGAGTGATAAGATCCGTAGTCAAAAGGGAAACAGCCCAGACCACCAGCTAAGGTCCCAAAGTAATCGTTAAGTGGAAAAGGATGTGGCGTTGCACAGACAACCAGGATGTTGGCTTAGAAGCAGCCATCATTTAAAGAGTGCGTAATAGCTCACTGGTCGAGTGACGCTGCGCCGAAAATGTATCGGGGCTAAACGATTCACCGAAGCTGTGGATTGACATCTACGATGTCAGTGGTAGGAGAGCGTTCTAAGTGCGTTGAAGTCAGATCGGAAGGACTGGTGGAGCGCTTAGAAGTGAGAATGCCGGTATGAGTAGCGAAAGACGGGTGAGAATCCCGTCCACCGTATGACTAAGGTTTCCTGAGGAAGGCTCGTCCGCTCAGGGTTAGTCGGGACCTAAGCCGAGGCCGATAGGCGTAGGCGATGGACAACAGGTTGATATTCCTGTACCACCTCCTCACCGTTTGAGAAATGGGGGGACGCAGTAGGATAGGGTAAGCGCGCCGTTGGTTGTGCGCGTCCAAGCAGTAAGGCGTGTGTGTAGGCAAATCCGCACACTGTAACGTTGAGCTGTGATGGCGAGTCCGTATGGACGAAGTTCCTGATTTCACACTGCCAAGAAAAGCCTCTATCGAGGTGAGAGGTGCCCGTACCGCAAACCGACACAGGTAGTCGAGGAGAGAATCCTAAGGTGTGCGAGAGAACTCTCGTTAAGGAACTCGGCAAAATGACCCCGTAACTTCGGGAGAAGGGGTGCTCTTGAGCGTGCAAGCGCATGAGAGCCGCAGTGAATAGGCCCAGGCGACTGTTTAGCAAAAACACAGGTCTCTGCAAAACCGTAAGGTGACGTATAGGGGCTGACGCCTGCCCGGTGCTGGAAGGTTAAGAGGAGTGGTTAGCGCAAGCGAAGCTGCGAATTGAAGCCCCAGTAAACGGCGGCCGTAACTATAACGGTCCTAAGGTAGCGAAATTCCTTGTCGGGTAAGTTCCGACCCGCACGAAAGGCGTAACGATCTGGGCACTGTCTCAACGAGAGACTCGGTGAAATTATAGTACCTGTGAAGATGCAGGTTACCCGCGACAGGACGGAAAGACCCCGTGGAGCTTTACTGTAGCCTGATATTGAATTTTGGTACAACTTGTACAGGATAGGTAGGAGCCAGAGATCTCGGAGCGCCAGCTTCGAAGGAGGCGTCGGTGGGATACTACCCTGGTTGTATTGAAATTCTAACCCATGCCCCTTAGCGGGGCAGGAGACAGTGTCAGGCGGACAGTTTGACTGGGGCGGTCGCCTCCTAAAAGGTAACGGAGGCGCCCAAAGGTTCCCTCAGAATGGTTGGAAATCATTCGTAGAGTGTAAAGGCACAAGGGAGCTTGACTGCGAGACCTACAAGTCGAGCAGGGTCGAAAGACGGGCTTAGTGATCCGGTGGTTCCGCATGGAAGGGCCATCGCTCAACGGATAAAAGCTACCCCGGGGATAACAGGCTTATCTCCCCCAAGAGTCCACATCGACGGGGAGGTTTGGCACCTCGATGTCGGCTCATCGCATCCTGGGGCTGTAGTCGGTCCCAAGGGTTGGGCTGTTCGCCCATTAAAGCGGTACGCGAGCTGGGTTCAGAACGTCGTGAGACAGTTCGGTCCCTATCCGTCGTGGGCGTAGGAAATTTGAGAGGAGCTGTCCTTAGTACGAGAGGACCGGGATGGACACACCGCTGGTGTACCAGTTGTCTTGCCAAAGGCATCGCTGGGTAGCTATGTGTGGACGGGATAAGTGCTGAAAGCATCTAAGCATGAAGCCCCCCTCAAGATGAGATTTCCCATTACGCAAGTAAGTAAGATCCCTCAAAGACGATGAGGTAGATAGGTTCGAGGTGGAAGTGTGGTGACACATGGAGCTGACGAATACTAATCGATCGAGGACTTAACCAAAAAAGTTTGAAACATTCAATGCGCCGTTTATCCAGTTTTGAAAGAATAAATCTTTCAATTAAATACAAAGTCTAGTGATGATGGCAAAGAGGTCACACCCGTTCCCATACCGAACACGGAAGTTAAGCTCTTTAGCGCCGATGGTAGTTGGGGGCTTCCCCCTGTGAGAGTAGGACGTCGCTAGGCAACAAAACAGTCAGCGCACAGCTGACTGTTTTTTTATTTTGTATCTTTTGAAAACCCCTTGCTATGCGAGGGGTTCCAAAGAGCTTCTAGCTATGGACAAGAAAAAAACCCCAGCCGTACAATGAAATCAGGTCTGGTCAACCGACTTCGTACGAAAGGGGCTCCAAATGGATAATAAAAGTTTAGCACACACGACATGGAATTGTAAGTATCACATCGTCTTTGCGCCAAAATATAGAAGGCAGATTATTTATGGACAAATCAAAGCAGATATAGGTAGAATTCTTCGCCAGTTATGTGAAAGAAAGGGAGTAGAAATCATTGAAGCTACAGCCTGTCCTGATCATATTCATATGTTGGTGAGTATTCCACCAAAAATAAGTGTTTCATCGTTTGTAGGTTATTTGAAAGGGAAGAGTAGTTTAATGATATTCGATCGGCATGCGAACCTGAAATACAAGTATGGAAATAGGAAGTTTTGGTGTCGCGGATATTATGTAGATACAGTAGGACGAAACAGAAAAATCATACAGGAATATATAAAAAATCAATTGCAAGAGGATATTCTTGAGGATCAAATGACCATGAAAGAATTCATTGATCCATTTACAGGAGAAGAAATACAAGCAAAAAAGCGAAAATAATAAAACCACTTTAGTGGTAGCGTGAAAACGGAGTGCGGTTGGCGGACCTTTCAGTGTGTCTTTAGACATGGGCCAGTACCCCAGCGTTTCACGCGTAGAGCAAACCACCAGTTAGACTGGTGGTTCTGATTGTATATTTAAAAAACCCCTTGCTATGTGAGGGGTTCCAAAGAGCTTCTAGCTATGGACAAGAAAAAAAACAGCCGAGCAATCAGGTATGTTGGTGAGTATTCGAGCAAAAATAATTGTTTCATCTTTTGTGGTTTATTTGAAAGGGAAGAGTAGCTTAATGATATTCGATCGGCATGCCAACCTGAATACAAATATGGACCAGAACCCCAGTGTTTCACGCGAGAGCAAACCACCAGTCTAACTGGTGGTTCTGATTCATTGTAATCTTAGCGAGATATAGAAGGGGTTAGTAAGCTATTAACTAAGTCGGCTAAAATTTTCAAGCCTTCAGTGAAAGAATAAAATTAGAAGTTATGAAAACCTCAGCATTTGTGGATAGTTAAACATTCTGTAACTTTTTTTAAAATTAAATAATATCAATCACCATCAGTACGTTCTTATAAGACATAGTTAATATAGATAAGGGCTGTGATTTAAATTAAATATTGTTGGGGGCTTAGGCCCTTTATTTTTGTTGTTAAAAATATGTTCTACACTAAAAATTCCCGGAACTAAAATTATTGTTGAAACTACTTTAGCATTTAAGTAGCTCTTTACATTTCTTAGAATAACGATATTTCGCCGCATATTCTTATATGATACTGTAATCGAATTTTAGCTAGACACTTGGTTAAAGTTTGCTGCTATGTACATAAGTATCGTCAATAAAGTAGAAAATTTAGTTCTATTCGTCATTCTTCATCCTTATACTATAAAGATTACATCAAAAAGGAGAGGAAATTTTGTGGATTGATGGCGTGTTTTCTGGTGGCGGTTTGAAGGGCTTTGCATTAGTAGGGGCATATCAAGTACTAGAAGCTGAACATTTTCGATTTAAACGTGTAGCTGGTACAAGTGCGGGTGCCATTTTAGCCGCCTTTATTGCGGCAGGATATAGTGGAAAAGAGATAGAAATTATGCTAGAAGAGTTAGATGTTCCTTCATTACTTGATCCAAGAAGAACAATTTTACCTTTTCCTTTTATGAAATGGGTAAATGTTTATAATCATTTAGGTCTCTATAAAGGAAAGGCGTTAGAAAAATGGTTTTTCCAAAAGCTAGCTGCAAAAGGAGTATATACTTTTGGTGATCTGCCTAAAGATTCACTTAAATTAGTAGCTTCAGATTTAACGAATGGTAGAATGATTGTTTTACCAGACGATTTGCATAAATATCAAATTGAAGCAAAGAATTTTTCAGTAGCTTGTGCGTTACGCATGAGTTGTGGTATACCTTTTTTCTTTGAACCAGTTACATTAAAGACTGGGAAGGGTGAATCGGTTATAGTGGATGGTGGTGTTTTAAGTAATTTTCCACTATGGATATTCGATGATAAAGAAGGTCGGAAAGTACGTCCGATTTTAGGTCTGAAACTGAGTAGAAGAAGAGAAGAACAATGTCCTCAAGAAATTAAGAATGGTCTAAATTTATTTGAGGCACTATTTTCAACTATGAAAGATGCACATGATGAAAGGTATATATCAAGACGACACGAAAGAGACATTATTTTTATTCCTGTAGAAGATTATAGTGCAACCCAATTTGATTTAAATGAAGAAACAAAAGAAACTCTATTAGATATAGGAAGAAACCGTACAATTCAATTTTTACGAAATTGGCCAAGATTGAGGTTGTAATTTTTTAAAAAAATAATTATAAAACTATTGACCAATGACAAATAGGGTGTTATTATATAAAAGTTGCTGTTGAGATATGCAGCTACTAAAATATAAAATAAAATAACTGTTTGACATTAAATATAAAACATGTTATTATATAAAAGTTAACTCTTACAGAAGAGTAAACAAAATGAACCTTGAAAACTGAACAAGCAAAACGTAATCAATAAAGTTTTAAGTAGCTAGTTTTGCTAGTGAACGAAACACAATTTTGGACATCAAACATGATGCCAGCAAAATTTGAGCTAATCAAATTTCTTTTATGGAGAGTTTGATCCTGGCTCAGGACGAACGCTGGCGGCGTGCCTAATACATGCAAGTCGAGCGAACAGAAAAGGAGCTTGCTCCTTTGACGTTAGCGGCGGACGGGTGAGTAACACGTGGGCAACCTACCCTATAGTTTGGGATAACTCCGGGAAACCGGGGCTAATACCGAATAATCTCTTTTGCTTCATGGTAAAAGACTGAAAGACGGTTTCGGCTGTCGCTATAGGATGGGCCCGCGGCGCATTAGCTAGTTGGTGAGGTAACGGCTCACCAAGGCGACGATGCGTAGCCGACCTGAGAGGGTGATCGGCCACACTGGGACTGAGACACGGCCCAGACTCCTACGGGAGGCAGCAGTAGGGAATCTTCCACAATGGGCGAAAGCCTGATGGAGCAACGCCGCGTGAGTGAAGAAGGTTTTCGGATCGTAAAACTCTGTTGTAAGGGAAGAACAAGTACAGTAGTAACTGGCTGTACCTTGACGGTACCTTATTAGAAAGCCACGGCTAACTACGTGCCAGCAGCCGCGGTAATACGTAGGTGGCAAGCGTTGTCCGGAATTATTGGGCGTAAAGCGCGCGCAGGCGGTCCTTTAAGTCTGATGTGAAAGCCCACGGCTCAACCGTGGAGGGTCATTGGAAACTGGGGGACTTGAGTGCAGAAGAGGAAAGTGGAATTCCAAGTGTAGCGGTGAAATGCGTAGAGATTTGGAGGAACACCAGTGGCGAAGGCGACTTTCTGGTCTGTAACTGACGCTGAGGCGCGAAAGCGTGGGGAGCAAACAGGATTAGATACCCTGGTAGTCCACGCCGTAAACGATGAGTGCTAAGTGTTAGGGGGTTTCCGCCCCTTAGTGCTGCAGCTAACGCATTAAGCACTCCGCCTGGGGAGTACGGTCGCAAGACTGAAACTCAAAGGAATTGACGGGGGCCCGCACAAGCGGTGGAGCATGTGGTTTAATTCGAAGCAACGCGAAGAACCTTACCAGGTCTTGACATCCCGTTGACCACTGTAGAGATATAGTTTCCCCTTCGGGGGCAACGGTGACAGGTGGTGCATGGTTGTCGTCAGCTCGTGTCGTGAGATGTTGGGTTAAGTCCCGCAACGAGCGCAACCCTTGATCTTAGTTGCCATCATTTAGTTGGGCACTCTAAGGTGACTGCCGGTGACAAACCGGAGGAAGGTGGGGATGACGTCAAATCATCATGCCCCTTATGACCTGGGCTACACACGTGCTACAATGGACGATACAAACGGTTGCCAACTCGCGAGAGGGAGCTAATCCGATAAAGTCGTTCTCAGTTCGGATTGTAGGCTGCAACTCGCCTACATGAAGCCGGAATCGCTAGTAATCGCGGATCAGCATGCCGCGGTGAATACGTTCCCGGGCCTTGTACACACCGCCCGTCACACCACGAGAGTTTGTAACACCCGAAGTCGGTGAGGTAACCTTTTGGAGCCAGCCGCCGAAGGTGGGATAGATGATTGGGGTGAAGTCGTAACAAGGTAGCCGTATCGGAAGGTGCGGCTGGATCACCTCCTTTCTAAGGATTATTTCGGAATACAAACCTTGGGTTTGTAAGATTACGTTTTGCGTTCAGTTTTGAAGGTTCATTCTATCTGAATGAAACACTTCAAAACTTGTTCTTTGAAAACTGGATAAAACGACATTGAAATTGTAACAAACACATTTATTTTTTTAAGTTTTTTATAGGCTTAATAACTTGGTTAAGTTATTAAGGGCGCACGGCGAATGCCTTGGCACTAGGAGCCGAAGAAGGACGGCACTAACACCGATATGCTTCGGGGAGCTGTAAGTGAGCTTTGATCCGGAGATTTCCGAATGGGGGAACCCACTACGTTTAATCGCGTAGTATCTTGACGTGAATACATAGCGTCTTGAAGGCAGACCCAGGGAACTGAAACATCTAAGTACCTGGAGGAAGAGAAAGAAAAATCGATTCCCTGAGTAGCGGCGAGCGAAACGGGAAGAGCCCAAACCAAGAGGCTTGCCTCTTGGGGTTGTAGGACACTCTATACGGAGTTACAAAAGAGCGAGTTAGATGAAGCGACTTGGAAAGGTCCGCCAGAGCAGGTAAAAGCCCTGTAGTCGAAAGTTCGTTCTCTCCTGAGTGGATCCTGAGTACGGCGGAACACGTGAAATTCCGTCGGAATCCGGGAGGACCATCTCCCAAGGCTAAATACTACCTAGTGACCGATAGTGAACCAGTACCGTGAGGGAAAGGTGAAAAGCACCCCGGAAGGGGAGTGAAAGAGATCCTGAAACCGTGTGCCTACAAGTAGTTAGAGCCCGTTAATGGGTGATAGCGTGCCTTTTGTAGAATGAACCGGCGAGTTACGATTACGTGCAAGGTTAAGCTTTAGAAGGCGGAGCCGCAGCGAAAGCGAGTCTGAATAGGGCGAAATAGTACGTGGTCGTAGACCCGAAACCAGGTGATCTACCCATGTCCAGGGTGAAGGTGAGGTAACACTTACTGGAGGCCCGAACCCACGCACGTTGAAAAGTGCGGGGATGAGGTGTGGGTAGCGGAGAAATTCCAATCGAACTTGGAGATAGCTGGTTCTCTCCGAAATAGCTTTAGGGCTAGCCTCGTGATGAGAATACTGGAGGTAGAGCACTGTTTGGACTAGGGGGCCATCCCGGTTTACCGAATTCAGACAAACTCCGAATGCCAGATATTTATACACGGGAGTCAGACTGCGAGTGATAAGATCCGTAGTCAAAAGGGAAACAGCCCAGACCACCAGCTAAGGTCCCAAAGTAATCGTTAAGTGGAAAAGGATGTGGCGTTGCACAGACAACCAGGATGTTGGCTTAGAAGCAGCCATCATTTAAAGAGTGCGTAATAGCTCACTGGTCGAGTGACGCTGCGCCGAAAATGTATCGGGGCTAAACGATTCACCGAAGCTGTGGATTGACATCTACGATGTCAGTGGTAGGAGAGCGTTCTAAGTGCGTTGAAGTCAGATCGGAAGGACTGGTGGAGCGCTTAGAAGTGAGAATGCCGGTATGAGTAGCGAAAGACGGGTGAGAATCCCGTCCACCGTATGACTAAGGTTTCCTGAGGAAGGCTCGTCCGCTCAGGGTTAGTCGGGACCTAAGCCGAGGCCGATAGGCGTAGGCGATGGACAACAGGTTGATATTCCTGTACCACCTCCTCACCGTTTGAGAAATGGGGGGACGCAGTAGGATAGGGTAAGCGCGCCGTTGGTTGTGCGCGTCCAAGCAGTAAGGCGTGTGTGTAGGCAAATCCGCACACTGTAACGTTGAGCTGTGATGGCGAGTCCGTATGGACGAAGTTCCTGATTTCACACTGCCAAGAAAAGCCTCTATCGAGGTGAGAGGTGCCCGTACCGCAAACCGACACAGGTAGTCGAGGAGAGAATCCTAAGGTGTGCGAGAGAACTCTCGTTAAGGAACTCGGCAAAATGACCCCGTAACTTCGGGAGAAGGGGTGCTCTTGAGCGTGCAAGCGCATGAGAGCCGCAGTGAATAGGCCCAGGCGACTGTTTAGCAAAAACACAGGTCTCTGCAAAACCGTAAGGTGACGTATAGGGGCTGACGCCTGCCCGGTGCTGGAAGGTTAAGAGGAGTGGTTAGCGCAAGCGAAGCTGCGAATTGAAGCCCCAGTAAACGGCGGCCGTAACTATAACGGTCCTAAGGTAGCGAAATTCCTTGTCGGGTAAGTTCCGACCCGCACGAAAGGCGTAACGATCTGGGCACTGTCTCAACGAGAGACTCGGTGAAATTATAGTACCTGTGAAGATGCAGGTTACCCGCGACAGGACGGAAAGACCCCGTGGAGCTTTACTGTAGCCTGATATTGAATTTTGGTACAACTTGTACAGGATAGGTAGGAGCCAGAGATCTCGGAGCGCCAGCTTCGAAGGAGGCGTCGGTGGGATACTACCCTGGTTGTATTGAAATTCTAACCCATGCCCCTTAGCGGGGCAGGAGACAGTGTCAGGCGGACAGTTTGACTGGGGCGGTCGCCTCCTAAAAGGTAACGGAGGCGCCCAAAGGTTCCCTCAGAATGGTTGGAAATCATTCGTAGAGTGTAAAGGCACAAGGGAGCTTGACTGCGAGACCTACAAGTCGAGCAGGGTCGAAAGACGGGCTTAGTGATCCGGTGGTTCCGCATGGAAGGGCCATCGCTCAACGGATAAAAGCTACCCCGGGGATAACAGGCTTATCTCCCCCAAGAGTCCACATCGACGGGGAGGTTTGGCACCTCGATGTCGGCTCATCGCATCCTGGGGCTGTAGTCGGTCCCAAGGGTTGGGCTGTTCGCCCATTAAAGCGGTACGCGAGCTGGGTTCAGAACGTCGTGAGACAGTTCGGTCCCTATCCGTCGTGGGCGTAGGAAATTTGAGAGGAGCTGTCCTTAGTACGAGAGGACCGGGATGGACACACCGCTGGTGTACCAGTTGTCTTGCCAAAGGCATCGCTGGGTAGCTATGTGTGGACGGGATAAGTGCTGAAAGCATCTAAGCATGAAGCCCCCCTCAAGATGAGATTTCCCATTACGCAAGTAAGTAAGATCCCTCAAAGACGATGAGGTAGATAGGTTCGAGGTGGAAGTGTGGTGACACATGGAGCTGACGAATACTAATCGATCGAGGACTTAACCAAAAAAGTTTGAAACATTCAATGCGCCGTTTATCCAGTTTTGAAAGAGCAAATCTTTCAATTAAATACAAAGTCTAGTGATGATGGCAAAGAGGTCACACCCGTTCCCATACCGAACACGGAAGTTAAGCTCTTTAGCGCCGATGGTAGTTGGGGGCTTCCCCCTGTGAGAGTAGGACGTCGCTAGGCAAACAAAACAGTCAGCTGTATGCTGGCTGTTTTTTTACTTTCTTTTTTGATAACTTTTAACTCTACTAAAGAGATTGTTCAAATGTGTTTTTTGAATTTAAAAAATGCAAATAAATGCCTCGAAAATGTAGTTAATTATTTGTATTGTTTATCTTAATTGTTATTTGTTAAAAATCTGAATTGTCTTTCTTTTATAAGTTCCTTGACAGTAGCAGTCCACGTTGTTAATCTTACAATTAATATTCTTTTAACTATAGGAGGAAGTTACGAAAATGTGGGAGACTAAATTTGCCAAAGAAGGTTTAACTTTTGATGATGTATTATTAGTACCAGCTCATTCCGAAGTACTACCGAAAGATGTTGATTTATCTGTTCAATTAACACCAAAGATTAAATTAAACATCCCAATGGTCAGCGCAGGTATGGATACAGTTACAGAGTCTAAAATGGCGATTGCTATGGCACGTCAAGGCGGTATCGGTATTATCCATAAAAACATGGGGATTGATGAGCAAGCTGAACAAGTAGAAAAAGTAAAACGTTCTGAAAATGGTGTTATTACAAACCCATTCTTCTTAACTCCGACACATCAAGTTTTCGATGCTGAGCATCTAATGGGTAAATACCGAATCTCTGGTGTTCCTATTGTTGATAGTATGGAAAATCAAAAGCTAGTAGGGATTATTACAAACCGTGATTTACGTTTTATCTCTGACTACTCTTTAAAAATTGAAGATGTAATGACGAAAGAAGATTTGATTACAGCACCAGTGGGAACGACTTTAGAGGATGCTGAAAAAATTCTTCAACAATATAAAATCGAAAAACTTCCAATTGTAGATGAAGAAGGTAGATTAACTGGACTAATTACAATTAAGGATATCGAGAAAGTGATTGAATTCCCGAATGCTGCGAAAGATACACATGGCCGTTTATTAGTAGGCGCGGCAGTTGGTGTATCAAAAGATACGATGGTACGTATTGAGAAGCTTGTTGAAGCACAAGTTGACATTGTTGTAATCGATACGGCCCATGGTCATTCAGAAGGCGTATTACAAACAATTCGCTCAATCCGTGAGACTTACCCTGAGCTAGAAATCATCGCTGGTAATGTTGCTACAGGAGAAGGCGCACGTGCATTATTTGAAGCAGGAGCAGATGTTGTTAAAGTAGGTATCGGTCCTGGTTCTATTTGTACTACACGTGTTGTAGCAGGTGTAGGTGTACCACAAATTACAGCAGTATATGATTGTGCTACAGTAGCTCGTGAGCTAGGTAAAACAATAATTGCTGATGGTGGTATTAAATACTCTGGTGATATCGTAAAAGCTCTAGCAGCTGGAGGCAACGTTGTAATGCTTGGTTCTCTTCTAGCAGGTACATCTGAATCTCCTGGAGAAACAGAAATCTTCCAAGGCCGTCGCTTTAAAGTTTATCGTGGTATGGGTTCTATCGGCGCAATGGAAAAAGGTTCTAAAGATCGTTACTTCCAAGAGGATGCAAAAAAATTAGTACCTGAAGGTATTGAAGGCCGTCTTCCTTATAAAGGACCATTAGCTGATACAATCTACCAACTGATTGGTGGTATTCGCGCTGGAATGGGTTATTGTGGAGCTCCACATCTGGAGCACCTACGCGAGAATGCACAATTTGTTAGAATGACAGGTGCTGGTCTTCGTGAATCACATCCACATGATGTACAGATTACAAAAGAATCACCAAACTATTCCATGTAATATATTACTTGCAACTTTTATGCTTTCGCATCGTCTACAAAGATGGCGCGAGAGCATTTTTTTATGGTAGAGAGTCAACACGTTTGTTGTTATCTATGATAAAATGTCGAGGACAAGATTATTTTTTGGAGGGCTTTAAAGGTGAAAAAGAAAATGAACACCGTATTACGCTTACTCCTAATTCCTGTTTTATTATTTAGTATTTTTGCAGGTATTCCTGCAAAGGCAAATGCGGAAACAGATTTAGGATTAACAGTGGATGCTGCGATTTTAATTGATGCAGATTCAGGGAAAATTTTATTTGAACAAAATGCAGATACTTCACTAGGTATTGCAAGTATGACAAAGATGATGACTGAATACCTGTTATTGGACGCGATTGATGCAGGGAAAGTTAAATGGGATCAAGAATATCACGTAACAGATTATACGTATCGTATGTCTCAAAATCGTGCATTAAGTAATGTACCTTTACGTAGAGATGGCTCTTATACGATTCGTGAGTTATATGAGGCAATGGCAATCTATTCAGCAAATGCAGCAACCGTAGCTATTGCTGAAACGATCGCAGGTTCTGAAACTGAATTTTTAAAGTTAATGAATAAAAAAGCAGAAGAACTTGGTTTAGAGGGCTATAAATTTGTCAACTCTACTGGTCTTAATAATGCTGATTTATTTGGTATGCATCCATCAGGCACAGGCCCAGAAGATGAGAATGTGATGCCTGCAAAATCTGTAGCAAAATTAGCATATCATTTATTAAAAGATCACCCAAAGGTATTAGAAACATCTAAAATTGCAAAAAAGACATTCCGTGAAGGAACAGAAGATGCAATTAAAATGTCTAACTGGAACTTTATGTTACCGGGATTAGTGTATGAATATCAAGGTGTAGATGGATTAAAGACAGGTACAACAAACTTTGCAGGTCACTGCTTCACAGGTACTGCAGAGCGCAATGGTACTCGTTTGATTGCAGTTGTAATGAAAGCTGTTGATGCAAATGGACAAGGGTCCTATGAAGCTCGCTTTGATGCCACAGCGAAATTATTTAACTACGGCTTTTCACAATTCTCAAAGCAAGAAATTTTACCAGGGAACTATACATTCAAAGATCAAAAAACAGTTAAAGTGACAAAAGGTAAAGAAGACAAAGTATCGATTGCAGTAAAAGAACCAATTTCATTTATGATTAAGTCTTCTGATAAAGACTTATATAAACCTACATTGGTTTTAGATAAAAAGAGTTTAGAGGCAGACGTTAAAAAAGGCACTGTTGTAGGAAAGGTCGTTATTGAACGCACAGAAGGCACAGATTACGGCTTTATCGATGGCAAGGATATTTCATCCGATGTTGTCACAACAGAGGCTGTAGAGCGTGCTAGCGGTATCTCATTGTTCTTCCAAGGCGTAGGTAACTTCTTCGGTAATTTATGGGGAGGCATTACAGACTTTGTTGGTGGATTGTTTTAATATTTAAATACGAGCACATGAATGCACTTAAGCATTCATGTGCTTTTTCACATTTTTACACGCTATAGCATACGCTAATAGGCGAAAGGATGTGGCTAAATGTGTGGCATTACAGGCTGGGCTAGTTTTCAAAAGGACTTAAGAACAAGTGACACAATATTAAAATCGATGACGCAAACATTAAATAAGAGAGGGCCAGATGATGAAAATATTTGGTGTAGTGAGCATATTGCATTTGGCCATCGACGGTTGGCTGTTATTGATTTAATCGGTGGCAAACAGCCAATGAAAAAAATCCATGATGGTTTGAACTATGTCATTACATATAATGGCGAACTTTATAATACAGAGGAGCTACGTAAGGAACTTCAAAAAAGAGGGCACAGCTTTACAACACAATCGGATACTGAAGTACTATTAACTGCCTATATTGAATGGAAAGAGCAGTGTGTAGAATTTCTAAATGGTATTTTTGCCTTCGGTGTTTGGGATGAGCAAACACAGTCTTTATTTTTGTGTCGAGACCGACTAGGCGTAAAACCCTTGTATTATACAGAGCAACAAGAAGGTGTACTTTTTGCATCTGAGGTGAAGGCTCTGCTAGCACACCCCACGGTTCAAGCATGTGTAAACGTTGAAGGGTTGGCAAGTATGATGGCTGTAGGACCTTCTAGAGCGCCAGGTAAAACCCTTTTTCAAAATATTGAAGAATTACGACCTGGCTATGCTATGCGATTCTCTAGAGAAGAAGGTTTAAGAAAGTGGCCATATTGGCAACTACAAAGTCGTAGACATGAAGAAACATTGGGAGAAACAATTGAACATGTTGGTTTTTTGTTAACGGATGCTATAGAACGTCAGCTAGTTTCGGATGTACCCATTTGTACGTTTCTTTCAGGAGGACTAGATTCCAGTATTATTACAGGCATTGCAGCAAATAGATTCCAACAGCAAAACCATCAATTGCATACGTATTCAATTGATTATGAAGACAATAAGCGCTTCTTTAACCCACATTCTTTCCAGACCTCCACGGATACGTACTGGATTCAAAGAATGTCAGAAACTTTCAAGACAGCTCACCACGCAGAGGAAATCACTCAGCAACAGTTAATTGATTTATTAGTGGAATCGGTCATTGTTCGTGATTCCCCAGGTATGGCAGATGTAGATTCTTCGTTATTATGGTTTTGTCGTGAAATAAAAAGGGAATTTACTGTAGCGCTATCAGGAGAGTGTGCAGATGAAATTTTTGGTGGTTATCCATGGTTTAAAGATAGGACTACTGGTTTCCCTTGGATCCGTTCATTGTCTGAAAGAAGTGCATTACTCCAAGAGAAGTGGAACAAAAAATTAAAAATTGAAGCCTATGCACAACAACTATATTTACAAACAATAGCTGAAGTTCCTTTGCTAGATGGAGAAGGTCTGGCAGAGGCAAAGCATCGTGAAATGTCCTACTTAAATATGCTATGGTTTATGCAAACATTATTAGAGCGGAAGGATCGTATGAGTATGGGGGCAAGTTTAGAGGTACGTGTCCCTTTTGCAGATCATCGGCTTGTAGAATATGCCTGGAATATTCCGTGGGAAATGAAGAATTTAGATGGAATAGAAAAAGGATTACTTCGAAAATCAATGGCACATCTATTGCCGAATGAAGTGTTATATCGTAAAAAAAATCCCTATCCAAAAACATATCATCCTGTCTATACAGCAGGAGTGCAAAAATGGTTGAAGGAAATTCTACATGATAAAAATTCAATTTTGCATGAACTATTTGAACGACAAAAGCTTGCGGAGTTAATTGAATCGGGAGGTAGCTCTTTTAAGGTTCCGTGGTATGGGCAATTAATGGCAGGTCCCCAGCTTTTAGCTTATCTAGGGCAAATTCATACTTGGTTTGAGCATTATCAAATTCAATTAATTGAGACTTAATATAAAACGACCCATCTACGTAGATGGGTCATTTTTTTGTATACTCCAGCAATCCATCAACTGCTCAATGGATGATTCGATTGCTTGTACGGGAATCCCTCCAAAACCTAATAAAAATTGAGCTTGTGAAGATTCATAATGATCTAGTCTATAGGCTGATAATGGATAAATACCGATTTCTGCTTGAGAGGCGAGCTGTTGTAATTGTTTTTCTGAAAATGTGTGTTGAACCTCTAATAAAATATGCATACCCGCTTGTTCACCAGTAATGTTAATGGATGATGAATATTTTTCTAAAATAGAAGTGAGTTTATCATGTTTTTTACGATAAATTTTACGCATACGATTGAGATGCTTTGCAAAATGCCCATCACCCATAAAATTTGCCACAATATGCTGATCAAAACGAGGCACCGTTGATGAGTAATAATTAAAGACATCGTTATAAGTAGCAAGTAGTTTAGGTGGAAGTACAAAATAAGCTACTCGCAAGGATGGCATTAAAGATTTAGTAAAAGTACTCATGTAAATAACTTTATCGTTTCGATCTAATGCGTGTAGGGCAGGAATTGGTTTTCCAGCATAACGAAATTCCGAATCATAATCATCCTCAATAATATAACGAGAGGTGCTTTGTGCCGCCCAATTTAAAGCTTGTGCTCGTCTTGTAGCAGATAATACAGCTCCAGTTGGGAATTGATGTGAGGGTGTAATATACACAACATTAGCATTTGTTTCTTCAAGATCATGAATAATTATGCCCTCTTCATCAACTGCAATTGGATAAACTTTTCGTTTATGCTGCGAAAACATTCGATGGACGGCAGGGTATCCTGGGTTTTCTAATGCAAAGCTGGTGTCCTCACTAAAAAGACGGAGAATCATAGGGAGGAGCTGCTCCGTCCCTGAACCAATAACAATTTGTTCAGGGTGGCATACAACACCACGGGATTGATATAAATAATTAGCAATCTCTGTGCGTAAAGACAGTTCACCTTGTGGTTCCCCTGTTAATAATAGCTCCTTTGAGGTATCGTCAAAAAGCTCTTTTGCATACTTTCTCCATGTTTGAAATGGAAAAGCATCGATATCAATAGATCCTGGATTAAAATCGATTTTGTAAGACTTTTTCTTAGGATGTTCATTAATGGACGCCACAGTATCTTGTTGAATGTAGGGCAGTTCATCTATTTCTTCTACAAAATAGCCAATACGTGATTTGGACATAATATAGCCTTCAGCTAAAAGCTGAGCATAGGCAATTTCAATTGTTGTTTGGGAAATGTTTAAAAAATCAGCTAATTTTCTTTTTGAAGGCAGTTTTTCTCCTACAGTTATTTTTTTAGAAATAATAGCTTCTTTAATACCGTTATAAAGCTGATCATAAAGCGGTTTATCACTATCTCTTTCAAGCTGGAATAAAAGCATATCCATGATCTGGAACCTCCTGACCCTATAAATATTTTAAAAACTGGATATTTTGATATGGTCAATTTCTATTATACTAAACTTCATCATAAAGGTGGAGGTTAGAAAATGAAACAAACAGGTACAGAGCTAGTAAAGCGTGGAATGGCAGAAATGCAAAAAGGCGGCGTCATTATGGATGTCATTAATGCAGAGCAAGCAAAAATTGCAGAAGCTGCAGGTGCTGTAGCAGTTATGGCATTAGAAAGAGTACCGTCAGATATTCGGAAAGCAGGTGGCGTTGCACGCATGGCCGATCCTCGTATTGTTGAGGAAGTGATGGGGGCTGTAACTATTCCTGTGATGGCCAAAGCACGTATTGGTCATATTGTTGAAGCACGTGTCTTAGAAGCAATGGGTGTTGATTATATTGATGAAAGTGAAGTTTTAACACCAGCTGATGAAGAATACCATTTATTAAAAAGTGAATACACAGTACCGTTTGTGTGTGGCTGTCGTGATTTAGGAGAGGCAGCCCGTCGTATCGGGGAAGGTGCCTCGATGTTACGAACTAAAGGTGAACCAGGTACAGGGAATATTGTGGAGGCCGTTCGCCATATTCGTAAAGTAAATGCACAGGTTCGTAAAGTCGTAGGAATGACAGAGGATGAATTAATGACAGAGGCGAAATTACTAGGAGCTCCTTTCGAGTTATTAAGAGAAATTAAACGTCTTGGTCGTTTACCAGTAGTAAACTTCGCAGCAGGAGGAGTGGCAACGCCTGCTGATGCAGCCTTAATGATGGAACTTGGAGCTGATGGCGTTTTCGTTGGTTCAGGTATTTTTAAATCTGAGAACCCTGAAAAATTTGCACGTGCCATTGTAGAGGCGACTACTCATTATAAAGACTATAAGCTTATTGCGGAAATATCAAAAGAGCTCGGAGTGCCTATGAAGGGGATTGATATTGCACAGCTTGGACACAACGAGCGTATGCAAGAGCGAGGTTGGTAGCATGAAGCGAATTGGTGTATTAGCATTACAAGGAGCAGTTCGTGAGCATATACAAATGTTAGAAGCTCTTGATTGTGAAGCAATTCAAGTAAAACAAAGAAAGGATTTAGGAAACCTAGATGGACTTGTGTTACCAGGTGGAGAAAGCACAACAATGAGAAAATTGCTGGATCGATTTGATCTGCTAGAGTCAATTCGTGGACTTGCACAGCAAGGATTACCGATGCTTGGTACATGTGCGGGATTAATTTTATTAGCCAAGGATCTAATTGAAGATGAACCACATTTGGCTGTGATGGACGTGACTGTAGCAAGAAACTCATATGGACGTCAGGTGGATAGCTTCGAAGTACAACTAGATATTCCTAAAGTAGGTGTAGGGATTCCAGCAGTATTTATTCGTGCACCTCATATTGAAGCGGTAGGTAAAGGTGTTGAAATTCTTGCACAACATGAAGGGAAAATAATCTTGGCACAAGATGGCCATTTATTGGGTTGTTCGTTTCATCCCGAATTAACAGAGGATACACGAATTCTTGAATATTTTGTAACCTCTATGGTATGACTTGCAAAATTTGTTTTCATATAGTACAGTATGTTTAAATTTTAAATAACTGAACACGATGATGGGAAGTAGTAGCAAGCACGTTTTTTTTAGAGAGTCAGCGGTTGGTGGAAGCTGATAAAAGCACTTGTGAATCCGTCCTGGAGTTGCACAGTCGAAGTGAATGAAGTAGGCTGTAGCCGGCTGAAATGCCGTTATGAAATAAGTGGATTAGGCAGAAATATGTCTAGTCAATTAGGGTGGCAACGCGGGTAGCTCTCGTCCCTTTTTAGGGATGAGGGCTTTTTTGTGTTCATTTCGCTGCAACGATTTTCCATCATGAAGAAACTATTGGAGGTATGAAGATGTTAGATATTAAACGCGTCCGTGAGAATTTCACGGAAATTAAAGAGATGTTATTAACACGTAATGAAGACTTGGGAAACTTAGATGACTTTGAAGACTTAGATGCAAAACGTCGTGAATTGATTGCCAAAACAGAAGAATTAAAAGCAGAACGCAATAAAGTATCTGAACAAATCTCAGTTATGAAACGCAACAAAGAAAATGCTGATGAAGTCATTGCTCGTATGCGTCAGGTTGGCGATGAAATTAAAGAATTAGATGTACAATTAAATAATGTTGAAGAACGCTTTAAAGATATGATGATGCGTTTACCAAACATCCCACATGAATCTGTACCAGTAGGCACAACAGAGGATGACAATGTTGAAGAATATACGTGGGGTGAAATTCCGACATTTGATTTTGATATTAAAGCACACTGGGACCTTGCTACGGATTTAAAAATTGTAGACTTTGAACGCGGCGCGAAAGTAACAGGTAGCCGTTTCTTATTCTATCGTGGTCTTGGTGCTCGTTTAGAACGAGCATTAATGACATTCATGATGGATTTACATGCAGAGGAGCATGGTTACGAGGAAATGCTACCACCTGTCATTGTTAATCGAGATAGCCTAACAGGTACAGGACAACTTCCGAAATTTGAGGAAGATGTATTCAAATTAGAGGAAACAGATTATTTTATGATTCCAACTGCAGAAGTACCAGTAACGAACTTCTATCGAGATGAGATTTTACCGGCTGAAGCTTTACCACAAGGCTTTGCAGCGTATAGTGCTTGCTTCCGTTCAGAAGCGGGATCTGCAGGTCGTGATACACGTGGTTTAATTCGTCAACACCAGTTCAATAAAGTAGAATTAGTACGTTTTGTAAAACCAGAGGAGTCATACGAACAATTAGAGCTATTAACAAGTCATGCAGAAAAAGTATTACAATTACTAGGCTTACCATATCGTAAGTTAAAAATGTGTACAGCTGATTTAGGTTTTACTGCAGCGAAAAAATATGATTTAGAAGTTTGGATTCCTGCACAAAACATGTACCGTGAAATTTCTTCTTGCTCTAACTTTGAGGATTTCCAGGCACGACGAGCAAATATCCGCTTCCGTCGTGAGCCAAATGCAAAACCAGAATATGTGCATACATTAAACGGCTCAGGTCTTGCCATTGGCCGTACAGTTGCTGCTCTTCTAGAAAACTACCAACAAGCTGATGGCAGCGTAGTAATTCCTGAAGTTTTAAGACCTTATATGGGTGGTAAAGAAGTAATCGCACCAAAATAAACGACAGATAAAGCTATTTTAGACAATTCCTTTATGGATGTTCTAAAATAGCTTTTTTGTGTTGCTAAAATTGAAATCTCTCATAATTTTTGAAAATTCGTTATAATGGGTAATATTCATGGGGACAAGGGGGAGAAATTCATGGAATTGCAACAATTTGCACAGGCTTTCAGTGAATTTGATAATGTTTTAATTACAGATGATAAAGGCTGTGCAATCTTTTATGATTTAGCAGATTTAAATATATTATTGGAAATCGGCTTAACACCAGATGAATTTTTTCACAGCACAGTGACTGATAATTATCAAAATTTATCACCTGAGACAAGTACTGTTTTTCAAGTCATACAAACAGGGCAGCCAGTTTTATACTATGAACAACAACTGACAACATTGAACGGATTTAGTTATTTATCACTGAGTTCGACCTATCCCATTATGGAGCATGGAAAAGCCATTGGTGCCATTGAATTTTCAAAACATTTTTATGAAACTAAGCAAATTAAATACTTAGATAATTTCCTGGGACATAAATTATATCGAGATAATCATACAACCTATCGTTTAGAGGATTACATTACAACAAACGCCGAAATGAAAACTCAACTTGAAAAGGCACGTCGTAGTGCTCAAAAAAGTGCACCAGTTTTACTAACTGGGGAAACTGGAACTGGGAAAGATATAATCGCACAAGGCATACACAATGAAAGTGAACGCTATACAAAGCCGTTTATTACTTTGAACTGCTCAACATTAACAGAGGATAATATATTTACTCAGCTATACGGCTCGGGCAATGAAGCAAAAAGTGGAAAGTTACAGGAGGCTAATGGAGGAACGCTACTCATTGACCACCTTAATTTATTGGATATATCTTTGCAGGCGAAACTTTTACATGCGGTAGATATAAAAGTGTTAAATGGTGAGCCCTTGGATATACGGTATATTACTACTGTCAATGAAGATGTGGACAAACTATTAGCTGAAAAAAGGCTACGCGAGGACTTATTTTATCGCTTAAATGTTCTTCAAATTGATTTGCCACCGCTAAGATTAAGGAAGGAAGATATTCCACTTATCCTTGATTTTTATATACAATTTTACAATGAACATACACTACAGAAAAATGTAAGCTATTGTAATGAAGTAATTCAGTTATTTTATGCCTATCATTGGCCTGGGAATGTACGTGAACTAAAAAATGCCCTTGAATCGGCATATAATAATTTGCTTGGTGATGAAATACTTGTTGAACATGTTCCAGAGAGGATTAAAAAAATGTTCAACATTCAACTCAATCGATCATGCAAAACAACCAATCTGGACATTTACGAGATTTAACGGAAGCCTACGAGCGTCTAATTATAGCGGAAAAGTTGCGTGAAACTGATGGACGATTAGCGGAAACAGCTAGACGTTTAGGTATTTCTCGTCAATTACTAAAATATAAGTGTTTAAAATATGAATTGTTGTAAAAAAAATTTTACAAAAAGGGGATAAAAATTTATCTCCTTTTTTCGTGTTATTAAATTTTTTATTTTTTAGATAAATCTTCTGTAAACGATTATAAAGGGGTTGAGGATATGTCTAAAGTTGTGCAGCATACGATAATCGTGGGGCTAGCCTTATTTGCTATATTTTTTGGTGCTGGGAATTTAATATTTCCGCCTTCCATAGGAAATAGTGCAGGGGAATCATGGATCTCCGCTCTGATGGGCTTTAGCTTAACGGGTGTTATTTTACCTGTGCTTGCGGTGTATGCAATTTATAATACTGGGGGAACTGTGGAAGCGCTCACAAGACCAATCGGAAATTGGTTTTATAAAGCCTTTAATACGGTCATGATGGTTTGTATTGGGATGGTTGTCACAATCCCGAGGATGTCAGCGACAACTCATGAATTAGGAGTATCACAAATTATTCCGAACGTACCTTTAATTGTGTCAGTATTAGCATTTTTCGCGATTTGCTTTTACTTTGCGATGGACCAATCAAATGTGATCGATAAGATTGGCAAATGGTTGACGCCTGTTCTTGTTCTTATACTTATTATCCTCATTGGTAAAGGGGTATTAGACCCAATAGGAGCGGCAATTAATACAGGAGCAGAAAGGGTTTTTGCCAACTCCATAATAGCAGCCTATCAAACAGGAGATGTGGGAACAGGTATTCTTTGTGCGCCAATCTTTTTAGCAGCAATAGTGGGCTATGGCTATAAAGGGAAACAATCTAAAAAGGTCGCGCTTGGTGGAATGGCTATTGCTGCAATAGGGTTAATTGCAGTATATGGTGGCCTGCTCTATTTAGGGGCTACAAGTAGTGGCATCATCACAAATCCTGACAGTGATACAGAACTATTAGCGGGCATTGCCTTTAGTGTCATTGGTAATTTGGGTAAAGCGTTACTAGCTATATGTGTTGTTTTTGCCTGCTTAACATCAGCGATTGGTGTCATGGTCATATCCTCACAGTTTTTAAATGAACTAACAAAAGAGAAGCTTGGCTATAGAACGTGGGTCTTTATTATGTGTGTAGTAGGCGCAACTATTGGCTCCTTAGGTGTAGGTGCCATCGTCGAAATTACATTGCCGATTTTCTTGGTAATTTATCCAGTCATTATTGTACTTGTGCTACTGGGAGCCTTTGATCGTTTTGTCCCAAATGCAGGAGCCTATAAAGGAACTGTGCTATTTGCATTTCTAGTAAGCGTCGTTGAAACATTTGCTAGCTATGAAATTACGATACCTGGTGTGACACAGTTGGTCATGCATTTACCATTGCAGTCTAGTGGATTTGCTTGGATTATGCCATCTATTGTTGGCTTTATTATCGGTACTATTTTGCATAAGGTGCTGAAAGCAGAAGATCCTGAAAAATCTACTTTTGGTATAGAAGAAATAGGAGTTGAAAAATGATGCAAATTATTTGTAACGCAAAGATATATACAGCAGATACTATTCAGCCATCTGCAACTGCTATGGTAATCGAAGGAAGAAAGATACTTTGGATTGGACAACAGGAAGATTTACCCCCCTATCAGGGAGAAATAATAGATTTACAAGGAAAGGTCATTATTCCTGGGATTATTGACGCTCATATGCATCCGATTATGTTAGCGGATGTTATGGAACAAGTGGCTTGTTTACCTCCATATATTTATTCTATTGAGGATATAATTAATGCATTAGCAAACTATGATGCAAGTCAGCGGGGATGGCTATTAGGCTGGGGCTATGATGAAGGGAAACTAAAGGAAAAAAGAGCGCCTTTAAAAGAGGACTTAGACCGTGCCTCTACAGAGTTACCTGTCATTGTTATGCGTACATGTGGTCATATTATATCGGTTAATAGTAAAGCATTAGCAATCGCAGGTATTACGAAGGATACGCTTGATCCACAGGGTGGACAAATCGATCGGGATGAAAATGGAGAACCTACAGGCGTACTGCGTGAAAATGCACGTAATCTAGTACTACAGCATTTACCTACACCATCTGAAGAAGAGATTGTCAAAAGGCTTCTAAAGCTATCACAAACTTTGGCATCCTATGGTGTAACAAGTATTACAGAATTAATGGCCACGGTAGCACCAATTGATTATTTAGGCCTGTATCGTAAAGCCCGAGAAAAAGGTTTTAAGCAACGCGTAGCAGTTTATTATATCTGGGAAGATATTCAACGATATGAGCTGTTGACAGCAAATCCTATTGATCGTTCTGCAGGAGCCTATATCGGAGGCATTAAGCTATTTTCGGATGGCAGTGTTTCAGGCCGTACAGCACTTGTTTCTGAGCCATTTTTGGGAAGTGATGAAAAAGGCATAGCGATGACTTCGAAAGAGGAGCTGCTAGCGGCTGCTGCGGTAGCAAAAGAATATGGTATTCAATTAGTGGTTCATGCAATGGGGGACAGAGCCATTGATCTAATTGTCGACACATTTTATGAGGAAAAGGCTTGGTTAACAGATGCACCGTCTGTTCGTATTGAGCATGCAGCTATGCCATCTAAAAGTGCCTTGCAAAAAGCTGCTGAATGGGGGATAGGCTTTGTGCCACAACCCATCTTCTTATTTTGTGAAATTGAGAGTTATTTAGAGAATCTAGGGCTAGAAAAAACACAGACATTATATGGTGTACAAACATTTCTCAAGAGGGGGATTGCGACAGCGCTCTCTTCAGATGCGCCTGCTACATCATGGGCAGAAGCGGCTAATCCCTTTGTTACGATACAAGCAGCTGTTACACGAACAGCCTATGATGGAACAGATTTAGGTACCGCAGAAAAAATCTCTGTAGAGGAGGCATTACAGCTATACACAGTTGATGCCAAGACGATGATTCGTATGGAGAACGTTGGTCAGTTAAAAGAGGGCTATGAAGCTAATTTTGTTGTACTAACAGACGATTTGTTGACGCTTTCACATAACCAGCTTATGCATGTAAAACCATTCGCTACATATATCGAAGGAGAATGTGTTTTTACACAATCCACTATTCAAGCTCAATAAATTAGTTATGAAGATGGTCGCTGCTACGACATATTTCATATATATCGCCATTCCCTTAAATATTAAAGAAGGTGTCTCATTAGGAGGCACCTTCTTTAAAGACCATTTACATCGTTGGAAGCTAATCGTGCTTTTTTCTCAGCTTTTTTACGGTCTCGTAATGCCTTAAAAAAGTCTGTTAAAATTTGACCACATTCCTCGGCTAAAATCCCTTCTGTTACATCACATTCATGATTAAAGCGTTCATCATTTAATAAATGGTAAAGAGAATCTACACAGCCAGCTTTTTGATCTCTTGCCCCATAAACAACTCGGGGTACACGTGATTGGAGAATGGCTCCTGCACACATTGGACAAGGCTCCAATGTAACATAAAGAGTAGTATCCTCCAGTCGCCAACTCCCTATTTTTTTGCAGGCTTCTTGAATCACTAACAGCTCCGCATGTGTTGTTGCATTTTGCGTTGTTTCCCTTAAATTATGCGCACGTGCAATGATTTTTCCTTCATAAACAAGTACTGCACCAATTGGTACTTCCCCAAGTAATGCAGCCTGTTGAGCTTCCTCTAATGCTTGTTTCATAAATAAACGATCTGCGTCAAAAATATCCACTCATATCTCTCCTTAACAGTAGTGTAGCGTGCTGAATTGGTAATTGCTACTTTTAACTTCTTTTCGGATGTTATATTCATCTAAAATCATTGCAGCCATGCGTAAGCGATTGATATGTAATATGTCGAAGCATAAATACTTGTTGACATTCCTTATATATCCATATATATTTATATATGAACACATGCTCATATATAAATATTGGAGAATGGGGTAAACTTCTATGGATGAAAAATTAAACAGTTCAGAAATGCAAAAAAATATTGATCAGCATTTAGATGAAGAGACATTATTTGTAGTATCTCAGACTTTTAAAGCATTGAGTGATCCAACTCGAATTCGTATTTTAAACTTACTTTGTTCAGATGAACATTCTGTAAATGATATTGCAGAAATTTTAGATTTAGGCCAATCAACCGTTTCCCACCAATTACGCTTTCTTAAAAATTTACGATTGGTGAAATTTAGAAGAGAAGGAACAACCATATATTATTCTAAGGACGATGATCACATTATGAATTTATTGAAGCAGGCTATTGAGCATGCGGCTCATAACTAAAATGAAATGGGGGAATAACAATGGGACATCAACACGACCATGGCCATGATCATACACATGGTGCAAATAAAAAGGTATTATTACTGTCGTTTATTATTATTACAGGGTATATGGTAGTGGAAGCCATTGGTGGTTTTTTAACAAATAGTTTGGCTCTTTTATCAGATGCAGGGCATATGTTAAGCGACTCTATCTCTTTAGGCATAGCAATGTTAGCTTTTATGTTTGGGGAAAAAGCTGCAAGCTATAGTAAAACATACGGCTATAAACGATTTGAGATTCTAGCTGCAGTATTGAATGGCATTACATTAATAGGAATCGCATTATTTATTTTCTATGAAGCAATTGAACGATTTACAAACCCACCAGAAGTAGCTACAACTGGAATGCTTATAATTAGTATAATTGGTTTGTTCATTAACATTTTAGTTGCTTGGATTATGATGCGTGGAAGTGATACAAAGGATAATTTAAATATGCGCGGAGCATTTTTACATGTACTAAGTGATATGCTAGGGTCTGTAGGAGCTATTGTTGCGGCACTATTAATTATGTTTTTTGGCTGGGGCTGGGCAGATCCTCTTGCAAGCGTTATTGTTGCATTATTGGTCGTACGAAGTGGCTACCATGTCACAAAAGCCTCCATTCATGTCTTAATGGAAGGGACACCTTCAAATGTAGATGTTCAGGAGATTATTCAGTTAATAGAGCAGACTGATGGAATAGAAAGTATCCACGATTTACACATCTGGACAATTACTAGTGGAACGAATGCATTATCCTGTCATGCGGTTGTAAATGATCAATTGAAAATAGCTGAGAGTGAGCATATCTTGCGGAAAATTGAACATAATCTTCAACATAAGGGCATTAAGCATGTAACAATTCAATTAGAAACATCCTTACATCGACACGATAATTCCATTTTATGTAAATTAGAAAATGACCATGAACATCATCACGATGATAAATAAAATTTTTTATGACTTGCATACCCTTCTTGGGTATAGTATGATAATTACAAATAGGAGGTGTAGTGAATGGAGGAGACAGTAAAAGAGGATGCTTGTCATACAGAGGAAGCTACGTCTTGCCGAAAAAGTCATCACCCTGAGCGTGTGAAAAAGGATCTAACAACTCGCTTAAATCGAATTGAAGGTCAGATTCGTGGTATTAAGGGAATGATTGATAAAGACGTTTACTGTGATGATATTATTACGCAACTATCTGCTACACAATCTGCATTAAATAGTGTGGCAAAAATATTATTAGAAGGTCATTTAAAAGGCTGTGTTGTGGATCGTCTATCAGAGGGCGATGAAGCAGTATTAGATGAGTTAGTAATAACGATTCAAAAGTTAATGAAAAAATAGATTGAAAACATACAAAAGGAGAGATTTTATTATGCAAAACGTAACATTAAACGTACAAGGAATGTCATGTGGTCATTGTGTAAACGCGGTTGAAAAAAACGTTGGTGCTTTAGCTGGTGTTGAACAAGTAAAAGTAAATTTAGCAGAAGGTTTAGTTGATGTTGCATTTGACGATGCACAAGTATCACTTGATCAAATTAAAGAGACAATTGATGATCAAGGCTATGAAGTAAAATAAAATTTGTAGAGTGCTTCTGTGGCACTCTCTTATTTTCAAAAATATATACCCCTAGTCGGTATAAGGAGAGGTGAAAGGTAAATGAGTTCTGATCATAAGGAAGCTAATTTGCAAATTACAGGTATGACATGTGCAGCCTGTGCCACTCGAATAGAAAAAGGTTTAAATAAAATGGATGGTGTAGAACATGCAACAGTAAATTTAGCACTTGAAAAATCATCTATTAAATATGACCCAACTAAACTAAGTGAAGCAGATTTTGAAAAGAAAATAGAAGCACTTGGCTATGGTGTTGTTAAACAAAAAGCTGAACTTGATATTACAGGTATGACATGTGCAGCCTGTGCGACTCGCATTGAAAAAGGGTTAAATAAACTAAGTGGTATTTCCTCTGCTAATGTCAACTTAGCACTGGAAAAAGCGATGATTGAGTTTAATCCTTCGGAAGTATCCATCGCAGATATCATTACGAAAGTTGAGAAGCTAGGCTATGGGGCACATCAAAAGGCAGATGAGCAGGAAACAGTGGATCATCGTGAAAAAGCTATCAAACAGCAACAACATAAATTTATTTTATCGGCAATACTTTCTTTACCACTGCTTTGGACGATGGTTGGTCATTTTTCCTTTACGTCATTTTTATATGTTCCAGAATTTCTAATGAATCCATGGGTCCAAATGGTATTGGCTACGCCAGTGCAATTTATTATTGGTAAACAATTTTATGTAGGGGCATATAAAGCATTACGCAATGGTAGTGCAAATATGGATGTGCTTGTTGTGATGGGGACATCAGCGGCCTATTTCTATAGTGTCTATCAAGCGATTGTAACGATAGGATCACACCATGGTCCACATCTTTATTTTGAAACGAGTGCTGTATTAATTACACTTATTTTATTAGGTAAATTATTTGAGGCAAAGGCAAAAGGACGCTCATCTGAAGCCATAAAAAAACTAATGGGACTTCAGGCAAAGACAGCAATCGTTGTACGTGACGGTATAGAAAAGGAGGTCCCATTAGAAGAAGTTATCATTGGCGATGTTATTTTAGTGAAACCAGGTGAAAAAATTCCTGTAGATGGTGAGGTAATAGAGGGGACAACAGCTGTTGATGAATCGATGCTAACAGGAGAAAGTCTACCAGTTGATAAAAAGCAAGGTGATCTATTATTTGGCTCAACTATTAACAAAAATGGTTTTATTAAAATGACTGCAACAAAGGTTGGACGTGATACAGCATTAGCACAAATTATTAAAGTGGTCGAAGATGCTCAAGGATCGAAAGCACCTATTCAACGTTTAGCAGATCAGATTTCAGGGATTTTCGTACCTATTGTTGTTGGCATAGCCATTGTAACCTTTTTAATTTGGATTATTTGGGTCCGTCCAGGGGAATTTACACCTGCTTTAGAGGTATTAATCGCAGTTCTTGTCATTGCTTGTCCATGTGCGCTTGGGTTAGCAACACCAACTTCAATAATGGCAGGCTCTGGACGTGCAGCTGAGTTTGGTATTTTATTTAAAGGTGGAGAACATTTAGAGCAAACACAAGGCATAGATACAGTTGTTGTAGATAAAACAGGAACAGTGACACATGGTAAACCTGAGCTTACAGATGTTCTGTTAACGCCAGAGCAAGATGAAGCACGCTTTTTATCCTTAATCGGAGCAGCAGAGAAGCAGTCAGAGCATCCACTAGCTGAGGCCATTGTTCAAGGTATAGAAAAACGCGGCATAGCTTTAGGTGACGTTCAATTCTTTGAAGCAATACCGGGTTATGGTGTGCAGGCAACTGTCTCAGGTCAAGGTGTTATCATTGGCACACGTAAATTAATGCAACAATATGGTATTCATATTAATGATATTTTACCAACAATGGAGCAACTAGAACGAAATGGTAAGACAGCCATGTTAGCAGCCATTAATGGGCAATATGCAGGTTTAGTAGCTGTGGCTGATACCGTGAAAGATACATCAAAAGAAGCTATTCGTCGTTTACAGGATATGGGTATTACGGTCATCATGATGACTGGTGATAACGAGCGTACTGCTCAAGCAATTGGAACAGAGGTAGGCGTGAATCATGTTATTGCAGAAGTCTTACCAGAAGGTAAAGCTGATGAAGTGAAAAAACTTCAAGCCCAAGGGAAAAAAGTAGCGATGGTTGGTGATGGTATTAATGACGCACCTGCCTTAGCAACAGCGAATATTGGGATGGCAATTGGTACAGGGACAGATGTGGCAATGGAAGCTGCAGATATTACGCTTATTCGTGGAGATTTAAATAGTATCGCGGATGCCATTCTAATGAGTAGAAAAACAATGCGTAATATTAAACAAAATCTATTTTGGGCATTTGCTTATAATACATTAGGTATTCCAATTGCTGCACTCGGTCTGCTTGCTCCATGGGTAGCAGGCGCAGCGATGGCCTTTAGTTCAGTTTCGGTCGTATTAAATGCACTTCGTTTACAACGAGTGAAATTATAAATAAGTATAAAGGCATCGGGAAGTAGATTCTCGATGTCTTTTTTCTATGTCATCATGAGTAGAATATCCCAGGTAAATTTACTAGAACAATAGGTTGATTCTGTTTTTCATTTTCCTACTATGATAAAATGAAAGGTACTGATTCATTTTATGTAGGACACAATGATCGAATCCATAGAACAAAAGGAGGAGCTTCTGGTGACGGTTCCATTTGTTACGGTAGAAGGTCCGATTGGTGTTGGTAAAACCTCTTTATCGAAAGAGATAGCAGCGACATTTAATTACCATCTATTAAAAGAAATTGTAGACGAAAACCCTTTTTTAAATAAGTTTTATGAAAACATTGAGGAGTGGAGTTTCCAAACGGAAATGTTCTTCCTCTGTAATCGCTATAAGCAACTAACCGATATTAAAAAATTTCGTTTAGCACATGCCAAACCTGTTGTAGCAGACTATCATATTTTTAAAAATTTAATATTTGCGAAGCGTACATTGGCACCAACTGAATACGAGAAGTATGAAGAGATCTATAGAATTTTAACGAAAGACATGCCTGTTCCAAATGTAGTGGTTTATTTATATGCCAGCGTTGAGACATTAATGAAGCGTATCGCCATGCGAGGGCGAGAGTTTGAAAAGATGATTTCACGTGATTACATGGAGCAGCTTGTGGCCGACTATCATTCTTTTATCGAGCATTTTGAAAGCATGCATCCCGAAATTCCAGTTATTCGATTTAATGGAGATCAGCTTGATTTTGTAAAAAATCCCAATGATTTAAATCATGTTTTAAAAATAATTAAAGATACGTTACAACAAAGGAGTTTGCAATAATGAATTTAAGAGAGAAGTACGATATTCCACCACAAACGGTTATTACGATTGCAGGTACTGTTGGGGTAGGAAAATCGACGATGACAAAGGCTTTAGCAGAGGCACTGAACTTTCGTACCTCGTTCGAGAAAGTAGACACAAATCCATACCTTGATAAATTTTATGAGGACTTTGAAAAATGGAGCTTTCATTTACAGGTCTACTTTTTAGCAGAGCGTTTTAAAGAACAGAAGCGTATTTTTGAATATGGTGGAGGATTTGTACAAGATCGTTCTATTTATGAGGATACTGGCATTTTTGCTAAGATGCATTATGATAAAGGAACAATGAGCCCAACAGATTATGAGACTTATACAAATTTGTTTGATGCAATGGTGATGACACCTTATTTCCCACATCCAGATTTGCTTGTCTATCTTGAAGGACCTATTGATGCAGTTATTGGGCGTATTCAAGAGCGAGGACGTACAATGGAGCAACAAACACCGAATGATTATTGGATAGAAATGCATGAACGCTATGAAAATTGGATAAATAATTTTAATTCTTGTCCCGTTCTACGTTTAGATATTAATGATTATGATTTATTAAAAAATCCTGATGCCATTGAAGCAATTGTAAGCCGTATCAGTCATATGCTAAAACAAACAAGCCATTTACGAAAATAAAAGTAAAATAAATGACCAAAAAACGTGAGACAATATATAGCCGATTGTTTCACGTTTTTTGAATAGGAGGGATTATTATAAGAATCGCAGTGTATTGCGGATCCGGTTTGGGTAAAAGTCCTATTTATGCAGAGAAAGCTGCTGAGCTTGGTACAGCACTGGCAAAAAACGGTCACAGGGTTGTCTATGGTGGTTCTAAAACAGGCCTAATGGGGAAGGTAGCCGATGCTGTTTTAGCAGCTGGAGGAGAAGTGATTGGTGTGATGCCAACACATTTACAAAAGCGTGAATTGGCCCATGCCTCATTAACAGAAATTCATATTGTAGACTCTATGCATATTCGTAAAGCTAAAATGGCCGAGTTAGCCGATGCTTTTATTGCTCTGCCAGGTGGCGCAGGGACTTTAGATGAATATTTTGAGGTATTTACTTGGGCTCAGATTGGCCTTCATACAAAACCTGTCATTTTATATAATGTCCATGGATTCTATGATGCACTTCTACAGCATTTTAAAACAATGCTAGAGGAAGGCTTTATACGTGCAGAGCAAAAGAAGTTCTTACGTGTAGCGGCTACCTCTGAAGGGATTTTACGTTTATTAAAAAAACATGGATGAACATTCTCCATGTTTTTTATCTTGATGCAGCAGGTACACTAACATCTGCTGCAATTACACTGAGGCATAATTAATGTAATATAAAAGTAAAATAATTAAATTTTAAGTAAAAAATTAGTAAAGGATGGAGTGTTCTTTATGCATAGTGTAGAGGCTCAAGTAACCGATGATTTAGTAGTACAGGCTATTGAACGCAATATAGCTATTATCCGCTTCGATATGGATAGAAGAGTAGCGTATGTCAATGAACTATTTGCTCAAACATTAGGCTATACAGTGCAGGAAATGCTAGGAAAACATCATAAAGACTTTTGTTTGCCTGATTTCGTTAATAGTATGGAGTACGATAAATTTTGGCGTCACCTAACGGCAGGAAACAGCTATCAGGACAAAATAGAAAGAATTGATGCTAGAGGGAATATAATTTGGCTGGAAGCGACATATATGCCTGTCTTCGCAAATAATACAAGAAAAGTAATAGGTGTATCCAAAATAGCTACCAATATCACCGAACGCCAACATGAGATAGTTAGTGTTGCCGACAAGTTGAAGGGCATGTCTAATAAACTTTACCAGCGTTCAGAGGCGGGCATTCAAAATAGCCAAGATCTACTAGAAACCATTAAAGTGGTTTCAAAGGAATCAAATGAAAATGTAAGTAATCTTGTGCAGCTTCAGAAACAAGCAGATTCTATTAAAGGGATTGTCAAAACTATACAAGAAATTGCCTCACAAACTAATTTATTGGCATTAAATGCAGCTATTGAAGCCGCTAGGGCTGGAGAATATGGAAGAGGTTTTGATGTAGTGGCGAAAGAGGTACGTAAGCTTTCTGTAAGAGTTGAACAATCTATTTCAGAAGTGAAGGATAATGTGGAGGGCATTGAGCGAGAAATTGGTCAGGTGACTGATAGTATTACAAAAATAGCAGAAAAAATAGATAAAACAAATGAACAAATTACTGTCACAGCAAACGACTTTAGTGAAATAGCGTCTGCTGCTGAAGCCTTAGACGAGCAATCAAAGCAATTTATTGAAATTATTTAATTCTAATAATGACTACTATTTTCGTGATATATTGAAATAGGATATATTTTTTATTTACAATACTAGTGTAAGTCATTAATCATAATAGGGGTGTTATGTATGACAAAAGTGGAAGTAAGCTTTCAGCATTTACCAACAACAGCTATTTCAGATGCAACTGGTGGGCATACCAATGTGCGAAGTGATATTAAGCCGTTAGCAGACCATTTTAAAGTTGCTGGGCGAGCTGTAACTGTACGTTTACCAGATGGTGAAAATGGGGCAGTTTTGGAAGCGATTAGGGCTGCAAATGAAGGGGATATTTTAGTAATTGATGCAAAAGGAAATACAAACCGAGCTGTTGCTGGAGATTTTGTGATCTCCTTAGCAAAAGGGATAGGTGTACAAGGTTTTGTTGTGGATGGTGTAATCCGTGATATTGCAGCAATTCGCGAATTAAATTTCCCTGTATTTTCGTTGGGCACTACTGTAGCAGCAGGCAATAAAAACGGCGGTGGTCAAGTAAATGTACCGATCGCCATTGGAGGAGTTACGGTTCATCCTGGTGATTATATTATTGGGGATGTGGATGGTGTAATTGTTGTGCCACAGCAAGATGCTGAAAAAATCGTTGTAGCGGCAGAGGCTAAGCTTGAAAAAGATGAAAAACGCGCTCAAGAAGCACATGCCAATGGAAAAGAATCAATTATCGCTTATTTAGATAAAGTGTTAGCAAAATAAAAAAACCCTCACGATGCCATCCAACATCGTGAGGATTTTTTTAAATTACGCTAGATTTTCATTATCATTAAAGTAATTTTTCATCTTTTCTCGATCGAAACGGCCTTCCCATTTAGCCATTACTAATGACGCTAATGAGTTACCAATTACGTTAACAACTGTACGTCCCATATCAAGAATACGGTCAATACCAGCAATGAAGGCTAGTCCCTCAAGTGGAATACCTACAGTACCTAAAGTTGCTAGAAGTACTACGAATGATACGCCTGGTACACCTGCAATACCTTTTGATGTAACCATTAATACAAGCATTAACGTAATTTGTTCACCAATGCTTAGGTGAATACCGTACATTTGTGCAATAAATAATGCTGCAATGGCTTGATATAGTGTTGACCCATCTAAGTTAAAGGAGTAACCGGTAGGTATAACAAAAGATACAATATCCTTTGGCGCCCCTAATTTCTCCATTTTCATCATAATACGTGGTAACACAGCTTCAGAACTTGCTGTTGAGAAGGCTAAAATTAGCTCATCTTTTAATACTTTAATTAAATAGAAGATGCTGATTCCTGCGAATTTTGCCACAAGTCCAAGAACGACAAAGATAAAGAATAGCATTGTTGCATAAACAAGAATTGCTAATTTGGCAAGCGGAACCAGTGAAGCAAACCCATATTTGGAAACGGTTACACCAATTAAACCAAATACCCCTAGTGGCGCGAATTTCATTACGAGGTTTGTTACCCAGAACATAGCATCTGCTACCCCTTGGAAGAAGTCTAAGACTGGTTTCCCTCGATCTCCTACTGCAGCAACCCCTAAACCGAAAATAACTGAGAAGAAGATAATTGCTAGCATATTACCTTCAGCCATTGACTGAATAATATTTGTTGGGACAATGCCTACAATGATATCAAATGGTCCCTCATGCTGAACTTCCTCAGTTGTTGATACATACTTCGAAATATCCCCTTGAGATAATTCATTCATGTTAAGACCTGCACCAGGTTGGAAAATGTTTGCGGAAAGTAATCCAACTACGATTGCAACTGTAGTAATAATCTCAAAGTAAATTATAGATTTCCCGCCTAATCGTCCAAGTTGCTTCATATCTCCAGTACCAGCAACACCAACGATTAATGTCGAAATAATAATCGGTACAACAATCATCTTAATAAGATGTAAAAATATATCCCCTAATGGTTGTAGATATGTCTCAATTTTGGGATTTCCGTAAAAGATACCACCAACAATGATCCCTAAAATCAAACCGATTAAAATCTGAGCGGCTAAACTGACTTTAAATTTCTTTTTCAAATCCTTTGTACCTCCCCTAATATTAAATTTTTAGGACACGCCTTACTTTAATAATACGGAGGACTTATGGAATCCGACAAAATCCGAGAAAATTAATTTACTTTTGTTAAAATGTCTGAATATAACACTTGAATAAACTTCTTAATATTTACCTTTGCTTTACGATTATCGTGATCTTCAATCTGTGTCATGAGCTGACGAATTTCTTTAAAATCAAAGTAGCGAGGGGCATAGTACTCGAATTCTGAGTTTGTGTAATCAACAACCCCTAAATTAGCGAGATTAATCATGGCAGCTAATATTGTACGACGCACACGCTGCTCGATGGCTTTACTCTCTTTTAAAATTTCATCTGGCGTAGCCTTGGTCACAGCTGCAATTTCTTCATAAAGCTCTTTTAATGGAGGAAGGGGGGCAATCTTGTGCTGGTGAGCAAGTAATGTTTCTATAATGGCAATGATATCCTCACTACCAATTTCCCCGACAATCCCCATATCATTCAAAATAGATTGAATATGGTCTCGTGATGTAGCTTTATGAGTCTTTTGTTCACTTAACTCAATATTTGTAAGTGATTGACGTATCACTAATAGTGAATTTTTAAGTCGAAATTGTTCAGTTGTTTTTTTCAAAACATTTTCGACTTCAATACGATTGATTGGTTTATGAATGAAGAAATCAATTCCTTGCTCATATGCTTCGCCAACCATTTCCTTATTCACTACCTGTGAAATCATAATAAATTGTCCCTCGAAACGATTTTGCATAAGTTGTTCCACAGTTGCTATGCCATCAAGCTTAGGCATCAGTAAATCAATAAGCACAAACTCTGGCTGTGTCATTAAAATTTGTGGAATGGCATCCTCACCATTGCGAGCCTCACCAATAACTGTTCCTAACCCGCTATCTTCAATAATTTGCTTTAACATAACACGACTTGCACGATCATCATCTACAATAAAATACCTCATTTAAGTCTCTCCCGTTTGAATAGTTTGCGTAGGAATTATGATTTTAAACGTTGTGTATTGATTGTTTGATTCAACGGTTATTGAGCCTTTTAATTTTTCTACTAGTTCAGCAACATGTGAAAGCCCAATGCCAGTTGCTGCAACACCATCAACATTGAATTTAGTGGTGTATCCAGGTTCAAAAATAACAGAAATATCTGCTTGTGAAATCCCTTGTCCATTATCACATACGGTTATTACAGTATTATCCTCTTGGCGCTCAATAGCAATAGAAATGATCCCTTGCTTTTCAATAGCCTCAACAGCATTGGCTGATAAATTATTTAATAGAGCAAGGAGTGCAATATGATCTTTCGTTTGAAAATCGAAGTCTATACATGTATTAAATTGTATTTCCTTACCGAGTAATTCTGCATATTTCCTATTACCTTCTTCAATATAATGCAATAATTCTGATAATACAAAAGGGCCAAAGCTCTTTTCACCGACAATCTTTGAAATACCAGCATATATCCGTTGAGAATCCTTTTTCACTTCATGGATTTCCTGGGCAATATGAAGTGCTTGTAAACTTTCGGCTCGAAAACCTAGCGTCTTTAACTGACGATATAATTCATAACCACTACCTGTAATTGTTTCAATATGATTCATTGATTTTTTTAAATATAGTGTCTCCACATAGAGATCAGATCCAATATTCAGCATTTCTTGTACCCGTTTTTTTTGTTCAGCTATCAAAATAGAGCTGTAAATCCCTACTACAAAAAAGCTTCGTAATAATGCTACTGCTAATAGGATCAAGAGATCATGGAGAAATAAAAAAGTATATGTTTGGACAAAAAAGCGGAAAATCTGTTCAGCTAAATTACTGATAACTTCACTAAAAGCAACGAGTAAACCAAGTTTTAGTGGTTTTTCTCTGTATTGTTGAATATCTAAAATCTGCAGGCATACTGCAAACAATACATAAAATAAACCAGCTGGTAAATGGTTAAATATACTCTCGGCTATCGGAACATCATGTAATGTCGAATTAATAACCCGAAAAATAGTTGTCACAATACTGGTAGCTACACCGGCTAAAATAATTGGTGTAGGTTTAATTAATGTGCATAAAAAGAAGACAATGGTTCCTAAACCAAAACGGAAAGTTGTATTAGCAAAAGGCATAATTTTAATTTCACTACCTATTGCGGTCATAACAGCAATAATGAAAATCCAAGTAAGGGAAGCACGCGTCATAAGTAATTTCGATTGCAATTCAACAACCTCCCATCATTGATATAATAAAAAATACCACAACCGAGGCGGAAGTGGTATCTAACAAGTAATACATACAATTTGGGCAAAAAAAAACGGCTACATTCGTAGTCGGAAATTTAAAACTGGAGGAGGTAGAGGGATTCGAACCCCCGCGCGGTGTTACCCGCCTGTCGGTTTTCAAGACCGATCCCTTCAGCCAGACTTGGGTATACCTCCATGTTATATTGCTTTACTGTCTTATCGACAAAAATAAATTTATCATAACTAGAAACGAACGTCAAGATAATTTTTGAAAAAATACATAATGTTTAAATCGTCACTTAGAAATAAATAATTTGTGCATTAAGTTGCATTTTATACAAACAGTCAGTATACTAGTTATTGCCGTGCTAGGTGGGAAGGTAGCGGTGTCCTGTAACTCGCAATCCGCTCTAGCGAGACTGAATTCCTTTTTCGAGGCTGTCCGTATTGTTTGGTCTGCCTTTTGCACGTAGTGTTGACGATTGGGTCCTGCGCAATGGATACCCATGAACCATGTCAGGTCCGGAAGGAAGCAGCATTAAGTGGTCTTATTCATGTGCCGCGGGGTTGCCTAATCTGAGCTAACGACAAGAGTAACGCTTATGTGCGGCTGTCAAGGAAAGGTGCACGGCATTAAATTGCCAATTCAAAGCATCCGTCTATTATAGGCGGATGCTTTTTTATTTTAAATTTAGCATCTTCATTTTCTATATAATGCTGCAAATGCTATAATAAAACTATTCAATTAAATGGAGAAGGAGAGAGGAAATCAGTGACGTATCAAGCATTTTACCGTGTGTATCGACCACAATCTTTTCGAGAAATGTCTGGTCAAACACATGTCAAAAGAACGCTACAAAATGCTCTCCTAGCAAATAAAACAACACACGCTTACTTGTTTTCTGGGCCCCGTGGTACAGGGAAAACAAGTACTGCTAAAATCTTTGCGAAGGCCTTGAATTGTGAACATGCACCATCGAAAGAGCCTTGTAATGAATGTGATACATGCATGAGTATTACAGATGGTTCTCATCCAGATGTAATTGAATTTGATGCAGCCTCAAATTCACGTGTTGAAGAGATTAGGGATATCATAGAAAAGGTTCGTTTTGCTCCCGCAAGCAGTAGATATAAGGTGTACATCATAGACGAAGTGCATATGCTTTCTACAAGCGCTTTTAACGCTCTTTTAAAAACGTTGGAAGAACCACCTCCTCATGCTGTGTTTATTTTAGCAACTACAGAGCCTCATAAATTGCCTGCTACGATCATTTCTCGTTGTCAGCGTTTTGATTTTAAACGACTTTCTACTAATGATATTATTGAACGTATGAAGGTTGTTTTGGAAGATATTGACTTGCCATATGAAGAACAAGGTTTAAAGGTGATTGCACAATCAGCCGCAGGGGGAATGCGTGATGCTTTAAGCTTATTAGACCAAGTTGTGTCTTTTAGTGGCGAAAAATTAAAACTTGAGGATACGTTATTAGTTACAGGTTCTATTAGTCAGGATGTTTTTTATGATCTAGCGGAGGCACTTAAAGTAAAAGATGTTGCGCAAATGCTTGCCCTTTTAGAGCAACTTATAGCTGACGGTAAGGACCCTTTGCGGCTCTCAGAGGATTTAATTACATTTTTCCGCGATTTATTATTACTTCAAACAAGTGATGATTTAGCTGAACTTTTAGAGCTTGTATCTCCTGAGGAACGTGTATTCACTTTAGCACACGAATTTGCACCAAATATGCTTTATGGGTATATTGATATACTTGCAAAAACACAGCAAGAGATGCGTTTCTCTCACCATACAAAAATTTATTTAGAGACGGCTTTGCTTAAAATGGTACAGTTTTCAGGAGGTATAGCCCATCAAACGGTGACTACAAATGAAATGGGAGAAAACCCTGATCTCACTCAAAAAATTGTGGCTCTTGAACAGCTGGTTCAGCAACTATCCTTACAACTGCAAACGGGGACTCCTGTGCAAACGCCGACAGCACAAAAAGAGCAACGGCCCCGAGCTAAAAGTCCGAATGGTTATAAAGCACCTACAGGTCGTATTCAGGAAGTGCTGAAAGATGCCACAAAGCAAGATGTGCAACGCATTAAGTCCATTTGGGCGCAAGCCTTAAGTCAAATGCAAAAATCACAATCTGCTCTTTTAGCAGAAGCCGAACCTGTTGCGGCATCTTCAAGTGCTTTTGTGTTAAAATTCAAGTATGATATTCATTGTCAGATGGTTGCCGACAACCAGTCTTTAAAGGCTCACTTTACACAATTAATTGCAGGGCAAACTGGTACAATGTACGAGATGCTATGCATACCAGAAGAATCATGGTTAAAAATGCGTGAAGAGTTTATTCGTGATCATGGTCTGCAGCAAAAGAAATCACAGACTGAATCAGAGCATGGAGAAGAATTATTAGAGCCACCACCGGCAGAAATGCCAGAAGAACCATTTATCGATGATGCCCAACCTCTTGCTTCACAAGATCCACTTGTGACTGAGGCTGAAAAGCTCTTTGGTAAAGATTTTGTTGAAATTATTGAAGATTAAATTTTTAGGAGGAAACATTTATGCGTGGAATGGGAAATATGCAAGGTATGATGAAAAAAATGCAAAAAATGCAAAAGGAAATGATGGAGGCACAAGAAGCTTTAAATGCTGAGCAATTCGAAGGTGTTGCAGGCGGCGGTATGGTGAAAGTAACAGTTTCTGGTCAGCGTGAAGTAGTTTCAGTAAATCTGGATGAATCTGTAGTAGACCCAGAAGACATCGAAATGCTACAAGACCTAATTGTTATTGCAACAAATGAAGCGTTGAAAAAAGTAGAAGAAAAAACAAACTCAACTATGGGTAAATTCACGCAAGGCTTAAACCTTCCATTCTAGGAGGTATTCATATGTACTACCCAGAACCAATATCTAAATTGATCGATAGTTTTATGAAATTGCCAGGTATCGGGCCGAAAACTGCGGCTCGTCTGGCGTTTTTTGTGTTAACAATGAAGGAAGATGATGTATTATCTTTCTCTAAAGCACTGATTGATGCTAAACGAAACCTAAGCTACTGTTCTGTTTGTGGCAATATAACAGATGTAGATCCATGTCACATATGTACAGATAAGCAGCGAGATCATTCTATTATTTGTGTTGTACAAGATACAAAAGATGTGATTGCAATGGAAAAAATGCGTGACTACAACGGTATGTACCATGTACTTCAAGGAGCAATTTCACCAATGGATGGTATTGGTCCAGAAGACATTAATGTTGCTTCTTTGCTAGTGCGCTTGCAAGATGAAAGTGTCCAAGAACTTATTTTAGCTACAAATTCAACAATCGAGGGTGAGGCAACCGCTATGTACATTTCTCGCCTTGTCAAACCGTCTGGCATTCGTACAACCCGTATTGCTCATGGATTGCCAGTAGGTGGAGATCTAGAATATGCAGATGAGGTTACGCTATCAAAGGCAATGGAAGGCCGACGCGAGTTATGAGTGAGGGATTAGTATGTTCTTCCGTAGTAAAGGGAAATTAAAAAAAGAATTCGATGATAAGCTTGTGAATCTGATTAAAGAAACAAAAGAGGATTTACAACAGGCAAAGATAATAGAAGAATTAATGGATGATTATGACCTAGGTGTAATTGCTCAACGCAAAACAGCAGAAAGTATTCATTTCTATTTGTTTAAGGAAGCTAGAATTCGTAAGGTATTAATAAAATAGTTCTCTGTAAAATATTCATAGAAGCAAAACAGGAAACATAAACTTTCATAATTATTTAATTGAGGGGGCAACTATATGTCTGGGTTAGTAATTATGAGTATTTGTATTCCTGTCGGGCTTCTTTTTCTTTATGTAATAATAAGACATGCTAAATTGGGTAAGATCTTAGAAGGATTATCGGTGTTTTGGTTTAGATTTGCATTTGCTTTTCTACTATTATTCGTAATCCATTTAGGTATTGGTTATATAGGATATAATGTGCCAATCAATCTGTTTTCGGTCTTAACAATCGCTGTTTTAGGTATTCCTGGTGTCTTAGGAATAACAGCTTTAATATTTATTTTATAAAAGGCTTGCAATATAAAAAGATTATGGTATAGTTATAAAAGTCGCTAATACAACTGATTGAAACGGAAAATAATTTTAAAATTATTGTTGACACATTTTGTGGCGCGTGGTATTATATAAGAGTTGCTGCTGAAACAGCGGTGAACGATATGAACCTTGAAAACTGAACAAGCAAAACGTAATCAATAAAGTTTTAAGTAGCTAGTTTTGCTAGTGAACGAAACACAATTTTGGACATCAAACATGATGCCAGCAAAATTTGAGCTAATCAAATTTCTTTTATGGAGAGTTTGATCCTGGCTCAGGACGAACGCTGGCGGCGTGCCTAATACATGCAAGTCGAGCGAACAGAAAAGGAGCTTGCTCCTTTGACGTTAGCGGCGGACGGGTGAGTAACACGTGGGCAACCTACCCTATAGTTTGGGATAACTCCGGGAAACCGGGGCTAATACCGAATAATCTCTTTTGCTTCATGGTAAAAGACTGAAAGACGGTTTCGGCTGTCGCTATAGGATGGGCCCGCGGCGCATTAGCTAGTTGGTGAGGTAACGGCTCACCAAGGCGACGATGCGTAGCCGACCTGAGAGGGTGATCGGCCACACTGGGACTGAGACACGGCCCAGACTCCTACGGGAGGCAGCAGTAGGGAATCTTCCACAATGGGCGAAAGCCTGATGGAGCAACGCCGCGTGAGTGAAGAAGGTTTTCGGATCGTAAAACTCTGTTGTAAGGGAAGAACAAGTACAGTAGTAACTGGCTGTACCTTGACGGTACCTTATTAGAAAGCCACGGCTAACTACGTGCCAGCAGCCGCGGTAATACGTAGGTGGCAAGCGTTGTCCGGAATTATTGGGCGTAAAGCGCGCGCAGGCGGTCCTTTAAGTCTGATGTGAAAGCCCACGGCTCAACCGTGGAGGGTCATTGGAAACTGGGGGACTTGAGTGCAGAAGAGGAAAGTGGAATTCCAAGTGTAGCGGTGAAATGCGTAGAGATTTGGAGGAACACCAGTGGCGAAGGCGACTTTCTGGTCTGTAACTGACGCTGAGGCGCGAAAGCGTGGGGAGCAAACAGGATTAGATACCCTGGTAGTCCACGCCGTAAACGATGAGTGCTAAGTGTTAGGGGGTTTCCGCCCCTTAGTGCTGCAGCTAACGCATTAAGCACTCCGCCTGGGGAGTACGGTCGCAAGACTGAAACTCAAAGGAATTGACGGGGGCCCGCACAAGCGGTGGAGCATGTGGTTTAATTCGAAGCAACGCGAAGAACCTTACCAGGTCTTGACATCCCGTTGACCACTGTAGAGATATAGTTTCCCCTTCGGGGGCAACGGTGACAGGTGGTGCATGGTTGTCGTCAGCTCGTGTCGTGAGATGTTGGGTTAAGTCCCGCAACGAGCGCAACCCTTGATCTTAGTTGCCATCATTTAGTTGGGCACTCTAAGGTGACTGCCGGTGACAAACCGGAGGAAGGTGGGGATGACGTCAAATCATCATGCCCCTTATGACCTGGGCTACACACGTGCTACAATGGACGATACAAACGGTTGCCAACTCGCGAGAGGGAGCTAATCCGATAAAGTCGTTCTCAGTTCGGATTGTAGGCTGCAACTCGCCTACATGAAGCCGGAATCGCTAGTAATCGCGGATCAGCATGCCGCGGTGAATACGTTCCCGGGCCTTGTACACACCGCCCGTCACACCACGAGAGTTTGTAACACCCGAAGTCGGTGAGGTAACCTTTTGGAGCCAGCCGCCGAAGGTGGGATAGATGATTGGGGTGAAGTCGTAACAAGGTAGCCGTATCGGAAGGTGCGGCTGGATCACCTCCTTTCTAAGGATTATTTCGGAATACAAACCTTGGGTTTGTAAGATTACGTTTTGCGTTCAGTTTTGAAGGTTCATTCTATCTGAATGAAACACTTCAAAACTTGTTCTTTGAAAACTGGATAAAACGACATTGAAATTGTAACAAACACATTTATTTTTTTAAGTTTTTTATAGGCTTAATAACTTGGTTAAGTTATTAAGGGCGCACGGCGAATGCCTTGGCACTAGGAGCCGAAGAAGGACGGCACTAACACCGATATGCTTCGGGGAGCTGTAAGTGAGCTTTGATCCGGAGATTTCCGAATGGGGGAACCCACTACGTTTAATCGCGTAGTATCTTGACGTGAATACATAGCGTCTTGAAGGCAGACCCAGGGAACTGAAACATCTAAGTACCTGGAGGAAGAGAAAGAAAAATCGATTCCCTGAGTAGCGGCGAGCGAAACGGGAAGAGCCCAAACCAAGAGGCTTGCCTCTTGGGGTTGTAGGACACTCTATACGGAGTTACAAAAGAGCGAGTTAGATGAAGCGACTTGGAAAGGTCCGCCAGAGCAGGTAAAAGCCCTGTAGTCGAAAGTTCGTTCTCTCCTGAGTGGATCCTGAGTACGGCGGAACACGTGAAATTCCGTCGGAATCCGGGAGGACCATCTCCCAAGGCTAAATACTACCTAGTGACCGATAGTGAACCAGTACCGTGAGGGAAAGGTGAAAAGCACCCCGGAAGGGGAGTGAAAGAGATCCTGAAACCGTGTGCCTACAAGTAGTTAGAGCCCGTTAATGGGTGATAGCGTGCCTTTTGTAGAATGAACCGGCGAGTTACGATTACGTGCGAGGTTAAGCTTTAGAAGGCGGAGCCGCAGCGAAAGCGAGTCTGAATAGGGCGAAATAGTACGTGGTCGTAGACCCGAAACCAGGTGATCTACCCATGTCCAGGGTGAAGGTGAGGTAACACTTACTGGAGGCCCGAACCCACGCACGTTGAAAAGTGCGGGGATGAGGTGTGGGTAGCGGAGAAATTCCAATCGAACTTGGAGATAGCTGGTTCTCTCCGAAATAGCTTTAGGGCTAGCCTCGTGATGAGAATACTGGAGGTAGAGCACTGTTTGGACTAGGGGGCCATCCCGGTTTACCGAATTCAGACAAACTCCGAATGCCAGATATTTATACACGGGAGTCAGACTGCGAGTGATAAGATCCGTAGTCAAAAGGGAAACAGCCCAGACCACCAGCTAAGGTCCCAAAGTAATCGTTAAGTGGAAAAGGATGTGGCGTTGCACAGACAACCAGGATGTTGGCTTAGAAGCAGCCATCATTTAAAGAGTGCGTAATAGCTCACTGGTCGAGTGACGCTGCGCCGAAAATGTATCGGGGCTAAACGATTCACCGAAGCTGTGGATTGACATCTACGATGTCAGTGGTAGGAGAGCGTTCTAAGTGCGTTGAAGTCAGATCGGAAGGACTGGTGGAGCGCTTAGAAGTGAGAATGCCGGTATGAGTAGCGAAAGACGGGTGAGAATCCCGTCCACCGTATGACTAAGGTTTCCTGAGGAAGGCTCGTCCGCTCAGGGTTAGTCGGGACCTAAGCCGAGGCCGATAGGCGTAGGCGATGGACAACAGGTTGATATTCCTGTACCACCTCCTCACCGTTTGAGAAATGGGGGGACGCAGTAGGATAGGGTAAGCGCGCCGTTGGTTGTGCGCGTCCAAGCAGTAAGGCGTGTGTGTAGGCAAATCCGCACACTGTAACGTTGAGCTGTGATGGCGAGTCCGTATGGACGAAGTTCCTGATTTCACACTGCCAAGAAAAGCCTCTATCGAGGTGAGAGGTGCCCGTACCGCAAACCGACACAGGTAGTCGAGGAGAGAATCCTAAGGTGTGCGAGAGAACTCTCGTTAAGGAACTCGGCAAAATGACCCCGTAACTTCGGGAGAAGGGGTGCTCTTGAGCGTGCAAGCGCATGAGAGCCGCAGTGAATAGGCCCAGGCGACTGTTTAGCAAAAACACAGGTCTCTGCAAAACCGTAAGGTGACGTATAGGGGCTGACGCCTGCCCGGTGCTGGAAGGTTAAGAGGAGTGGTTAGCGCAAGCGAAGCTGCGAATTGAAGCCCCAGTAAACGGCGGCCGTAACTATAACGGTCCTAAGGTAGCGAAATTCCTTGTCGGGTAAGTTCCGACCCGCACGAAAGGCGTAACGATCTGGGCACTGTCTCAACGAGAGACTCGGTGAAATTATAGTACCTGTGAAGATGCAGGTTACCCGCGACAGGACGGAAAGACCCCGTGGAGCTTTACTGTAGCCTGATATTGAATTTTGGTACAACTTGTACAGGATAGGTAGGAGCCAGAGATCTCGGAGCGCCAGCTTCGAAGGAGGCGTCGGTGGGATACTACCCTGGTTGTATTGAAATTCTAACCCATGCCCCTTAGCGGGGCAGGAGACAGTGTCAGGCGGACAGTTTGACTGGGGCGGTCGCCTCCTAAAAGGTAACGGAGGCGCCCAAAGGTTCCCTCAGAATGGTTGGAAATCATTCGTAGAGTGTAAAGGCACAAGGGAGCTTGACTGCGAGACCTACAAGTCGAGCAGGGTCGAAAGACGGGCTTAGTGATCCGGTGGTTCCGCATGGAAGGGCCATCGCTCAACGGATAAAAGCTACCCCGGGGATAACAGGCTTATCTCCCCCAAGAGTCCACATCGACGGGGAGGTTTGGCACCTCGATGTCGGCTCATCGCATCCTGGGGCTGTAGTCGGTCCCAAGGGTTGGGCTGTTCGCCCATTAAAGCGGTACGCGAGCTGGGTTCAGAACGTCGTGAGACAGTTCGGTCCCTATCCGTCGTGGGCGTAGGAAATTTGAGAGGAGCTGTCCTTAGTACGAGAGGACCGGGATGGACACACCGCTGGTGTACCAGTTGTCTTGCCAAAGGCATCGCTGGGTAGCTATGTGTGGACGGGATAAGTGCTGAAAGCATCTAAGCATGAAGCCCCCCTCAAGATGAGATTTCCCATTACGCAAGTAAGTAAGATCCCTCAAAGACGATGAGGTAGATAGGTTCGAGGTGGAAGTGTGGTGACACATGGAGCTGACGAATACTAATCGATCGAGGACTTAACCAAAAAAGTTTAAAACATTCAATGCACCGTTTATCCAGTTTTGAAAGAACAAATCTTTCAATTAAATACAAAGTCTAGTGATGATGGCAAAGAGGTCACACCCGTTCCCATACCGAACACGGAAGTTAAGCTCTTTAGCGCCGATGGTAGTTGGGGGCTTCCCCCTGTGAGAGTAGGACGTCGCTAGGCAAAAAGTAACCACTGAGAAATCAGTGGTTTTTTTGTATGTTTTGAAATCTAGAAAATGTTAAAGTTTAATAGAGTGATCAAAATATTCAAAGGGGTGCAATGGAATGGCAACAGGACAATATAGTAAGGTAATCAATGTACAGAAAAATAAATTAGAGGGTTTTATTCATAATAAAGAACAAGGGGCTGTTTTAATACCAGGTTACTTACATCACGAATTACTAAATGAAGACGATATGATCTGGGTCTTCCAAGGAGACTTTGGTATAATTCAGAAAGCTGTTAAAGTAAAACTTAAAGTAAACAAATCAGATGCTCATCAAATACAGTTTGAATTAGAGGGTTTATCTGATCCTATAAATGGTAATGGTTCTTTTGAAATCATACAAAATCAAAATGAATCACCACAACTGACTGGTAATTTAACAATGAAAGCAAGTGGATTTTTAGCAGGAATGATGAATCCAGTATTAGATAATTTTGTACCTCGGCTGATTGAGCAATTAGTGGAAGCAATGGCCATTCAAGCATTACAAGACTAGTTATATGAAAATAAGTGGTGAACCGATTATTACAGATAACAGCAATAATCGGTTTTATTTTAATTAGCAATTCCTACTGCTACAAAAATGATGGTTTAGGTATAGATGACTCTTTTTTTGAGTGAGGCGTCAACGATAATGACATCAAGCTGTGATTAACTTTGATGAAAAGGTTTGTTACTAAATAAAAAGTGGATTACCATGCGGAGGGATAGCTTTTTTCTCTCCTTATAATTTCGTATAATTAAAGGAGAATCTAACGAAAATGGGTGTTTGTTTTGCATAAGAAAAAACCAATTATAGAAGGGTTAGAACGTTTTCGACAGCAACAAAATATTTCTTTTCATGTCCCAGGTCATAAGCATGGTGAACTGTCCCACCTTCCACAAGCATTTAAGGATGTAATGCGTTATGATGTAACTGAGTTATCAGGATTAGATGATCTACATTACCCTGAGGAAATGATATTAGAAGCCGAGAATTTATTGGCAGATACATATGGAGCAACGAAGAGTTTCTTTTTAGTAGGAGGGTCTACTGTTGGAAATTTAGCAATGATTTATGCTACTTGTAACAAAGGAGATACCATTATTGTTCAGCGTAATGCACATAAATCAATTTTCCATGCTATTGAACTTGTTGGGGCTAAGCCAATTTTTGTGTCGCCGCTATGGGATGAGCGGACAATGTCGGCGACACATGTAACTTATAGAGATTTAAAAGAAGCCGTAGAAAATTATTCAGAGGCGAAAGCAGTAGTTTTAACATATCCTACTTATTATGGGATGACTTCGAATGAAATACAGCAACAAATTGTTTATTGTCATGAGAAGGGAATACCTGTATTGGTGGATGAAGCACATGGCGCTCATTTTAATGCATGTACGCTATTTCAGCCATCCGCATTGACACTTGGTGCAGACGTTGTTGTTCAATCAGCTCATAAAACTTTACCTGCTATGACGATGGCCTCTTTTATGCATGTTAAATCGGCATTGATAGAGGCTGACAAAATACATCATTACTTACGCATGTTACAATCTAGTAGTCCATCTTACTTATTATTAGCATCATTAGATGATGCTCGCTATTATGTACAGACATATATGGAGAGTGATGGGGCATATATAATAGAAAAAAAGAATCAATGGGTAGATGCATTACGAGCAATTGGATCATTAGAAGTAATTGAAGTAGATGATCCACTTAAAGTATTGCTACGTGTTAATGGTTATAGTGGCTTTCAATTACAGGAGGCATTAGAGGCAAAGCATGTATATGGGGAACTTGCAGATGCCAATCAGGTTTTATTTGTGTTACCTTTGCTGAAGCAGGGACATACCTACCCATTTGCTGAAATCAGGGTTCGTATAAAAGAGGCCATAACAACGCTATTAAATACAGCTAAAACAGATAGCATTACGGCTTCTCAAACAGCCTATCATTTTGTACCGATTACTGAGCCTATATATACCTTTAATGAGGTTGCATCATTAAAGAAAGAATGGTTACCATATATGCGTACAATGGGGCGAATTTCAGCGAATATGATCATTCCTTATCCACCTGGTATACCATTATTAGTACCAGGTGAAAGAATAACAGTAGCTAAGTTAAGTCAATTGGAAGAGCTACTAGCAGCAGGTGCAACATTCCAGGGGAATCATTGTTTAGCAGATAAAATGATTCAGGTTATTAAATAGTTGGAGGCAATAACAGCATGAATAGCAATTTATTTATTACATTTGAAGGACCAGAGGGAGCAGGAAAAACAACGGTCATTCAAATGATAGCAGAGCGATTAACAAAAAATAATATTGAAGTTCTAGCAACAAGAGAACCAGGTGGAATTGAGATTGCAGAAAAAATAAGAACGATTATTTTGAATCCTGCACATACTGCTATGGATGAACGAACAGAAGCATTGTTATATGCTGCAGCAAGAAGTCAGCATTATTTTGAAAAAGTACGTCCTGCCTTAGATGCAGGGAAGTTAGTGATATGTGACCGTTTTATCGATTCCTCTTTAGCTTATCAAGGATATGCAAGAGGTATAGGTGTCAATGAGGTACTTTCTATTAATGAATTTGCTATTGGGAAGAAATTACCTGACGTGACCATACTATTTGATCTTGCTCCAGAGGTTGGCTTAGCGCGTATTCATGCAACTGGCAATCGGGAAGTAAACCGCTTAGATGTTGAAAGCTTGCCGTTTCATCAGAAGGTACGTGAAGGATATTTACAATTAGTAGAGCAGTACCCAGAGCGAATACGTGTAGTCAATGCAGATCAAGATATTGAAAATGTTGTTGAAGATGTATGGTTATTATTATTGGAAGCAATGCAGTAAATGCATGAAGTTGTCTACAACAATGTGATATAATGATACTATCCATTAATTTATCTTCACTAGAAGGGCAACAATTGTCGAAGTACCTATTAGGTCAGACACACCTTCGTGTAAGATACATTATGTGTTTAGGGAACCTTGTAGATGTCTCTTTTAAAACTTTCTTATAGAGTTTTTGTATCAACATGATGATGTTCCTCTAGTTCAACAGATGAACTAAGATTAAGTATAGAATTGAAATCTATCTAGGTGAATTTTATAAAAGGGGTGAGTGCGAATGAAGTTAGTCGTAGCTGTAGTGCAAGATCAGGATAGCAGCCGCTTATCAAATGCTTTAACGAAAAATCAGTTTCGCGCAACTAAATTAGCGAGCACAGGAGGATTTTTACGTTCAGGAAATACGACATTTCTTATAGGAACTGAAGACTCTCTCATACCCAAACTTTTAGATATTATTCGGGATAATTGTCGGGCAAGAGAGCAAATGGTTGCACCCGTTTCTCCGTTAGGAGGCAATGCTGATTCCTATATACCTTACCCTGTGGAGGTAGAGGTGGGAGGAGCTACCGTATTTGTTTTACCGATTGAACAATTCCATCATTTTTAAAAAGTAGCCTCCGAAGCTAAATCATTGATTATTTGTTACTATTAAACATTTTATTTAAAATTGATTATGCGTAGGAGAAATAGATGAAAATTGTGGGGGCGAAACCAGCTTGAAGATTAATCAAGATATACGTGTCGGGTTAAATACAAATCGCAAAGAGCCACTACAAAATAATAATCAAAATAACCGATTTGGAGATATGGTCGTCAAGCAAGGTAATAAGCTGCAAACAGAACAACTCACGCGTTTGTTAGGAGATATATCTACTGCAGGGGACCGAGTAGCTAGATCACGTAATTTACGAGAACTTGCTAGGTTTAAAATGCTTGTTAAACGATTTCTACAAGAGACAGTAGAACATGGTATGGAGTTAAAACAATCACATACCTGGAATCGTTTTGGTGAAGGAAGACGTCTGAAAATCATTGAAACCATTGATACACGGCTTGTCGAGCTTGCACAGGATCTCTTAGACGAAGAAAAAGAAGCAATAGATCTTCTTGATAAAATCGGTGAAATTAAAGGCTTACTAATTAATTTATATATGTAAAACCCGTGTCTCGTTCTCATTTAGGCGCGGGCTTTTTTCAAATGTTGATGTGGCTACTCGCCATAAAGTAAACAACTGTAATCTTTACAAGAGTGCAAGAAAGTATCACCTTTTGTTGTAGAGACAGGAAGGAATTTAAATGTATGGCCAAGAATGTTGAAGAGCTACTCACACTGCAACCAGTCGTAATGAAGCAGCTTCAAACAATATTTGACAAGAATAGATTAGCGCATGCATATATTTTTGATGGCGAAAAAGGGACAGGCAAGGCAGATATTATGCACTTTTTTGTCAAATTAATGTTATGTGAGCAACCAAGTGGAAATGTTCCATGTGAAACATGTCGAAATTGCAAACGTGTAGATTCGGGAAATCATCCAAATATTCATCAAATTTATCCAGATGGTCAATTCATAAAAATTGATCAGATGCGAGAACTCATCGGAGAAATGAAAATGGTGGGTGTAGAAGAAGGACGTAAGATTTATGTGCTTCATCATGCAGACCGTCTTAATACAGCCTCTGCAAATATGATACTTAAATTTTTAGAGGAGCCAGAAGGAGAAGTAACTGCCATATTACTAACTGAGCAAATGCAGTCAATTCTTCCAACTATCCGTTCTCGTTGTCAACATATCAAATTTCAAAAAATGCCACGTCATGTTTTGTTGAAGCATTTACAGGAAAATAATATTTCACATTCAATGGCCTCAACAGTAAGCATGATGACAAATGAGCTCGAAACAGCGATATTTTTAGCAAATGATGAGCAGTTTGCACTCGCTCGAAAAACAGTGTTAAAATTAGTAGAGGCCATTCGGCAAAATGTACACGAAGCATTGCTTATTGTGCATGAAGAGTGGTTGCCTCACTTTAAAGAAAAAAGCGAGATGGAGCAAGCATTGGATTTACTACTATTTGCTTACCGTGATATAGTGTCAATAAAAGCTAATCCCGAGGCAGCTTGTACTTATCCAGACATGTTACCACTATTTAAAGAAGTTGCGTTATATTCCACTTATGAAAGATTATCAAATCAGATGGAATCTATTTTACAAGCACGCGCCTCTTTACAGCGTAACATGAATAGGACGTTATTGATGGAGCAGTTAATGCTAAATCTGCAGGAGGGATATACATTTGTATAATGTAGTAGGAGTCCGCTTTAAAAAGGCGGGTAAAATATATTATTTTGATCCGGCATCATTTCTACTAGAGGATAGTCAATATGTTATTGTAGAGACAGCCCGCGGTGTAGAGTATGGAAAAGTAGTTGTCCCTCAAAAAGTTGTGGGTGATAATGATGTTGTATTACCACTAAAACAAGTACTTAGACCAGCAGATGATCGTGATCGTATACAAGTAGAGGAAAATGCAGCGGAATCAAAGCGTGCATTTGAGCTCGCTAGTACTAAAATTATAGAGCATAATTTAGAAATGAAACTTGTAGATGTTGAATATACATTTGATCGTAATAAAATTATTTTTTACTTTACAGCTGAAGGACGAGTTGATTTTAGGGATCTAGTAAAAGATTTAGCCTCGGTTTTTAGAACACGTATTGAACTTCGTCAAATTGGTGTGCGTGATGAAGCCAAGCTTTTAGGTGGTATCGGTCCATGTGGTAGAATGCTTTGTTGTTCCACATTTTTGGGTGATTTTGAGCCCGTTTCGATTAAAATGGCTAAAGATCAAAACCTATCATTAAATCCTTCAAAAATATCTGGCCTTTGTGGACGTTTAATGTGTTGCTTAAAGTATGAAAATGATGAATATGAAGAAGCAAAAGAGGGCATGCCAGATGTTGGTGAGATAACAATGACACCAGATGGCCGTGGGAAAGTAGTAGGGCTAAATGTGCTGGAAAGACTTATTCAAGTATATTTACATGAGCAGGAACGCACAGTTGAGTATACACTAGAAGAACTGCTAGCATGCGAAAAAAATCTTATTTAAGATAGAGAATTTAACGAGGTGGCTTGGGTGAAGGACCGTAATTTCTTAGATACCGTTATGGAGTTCGAACAACAGCTCGAAGCAATGCAGGAGCAATTTGGTGCATTGAAACAATTTGTAGCGTTAATGATGGAAGAGCATAAGGCGCTTGAAACAGAAAATCATCACCTACGTACACGTCTAGAAGAACTACTTTCTAATACAAACTCCGTACAAGCTGCTGAAGTAAAGAAAGAGAGTCCGCTAGATATTGGTGAGGGATATGATAACTTAGCTCGCCTCTACCAAGAGGGCTTCCATGTTTGCCATGTTCATTTTGGAAGTTCACGTAAGGGTGAGGATTGTCTGTTCTGTCTATCATTTTTAAATAAACAAAATGTGTAATAAAAGGCTGATTCCCGCTACGGTGGTGTCAGTCTTTTGTTTTGTAGCGTAGGAGGAGTAAGCATGGAAAAATGGCTAAAAGGTGACGAGCGGTTAGATTATTTGTTGGCTGAGAATTTACGTATTATTCAAAGTCCCTCTGTCTTTTCGTTCTCATTAGATGCAGTATTGCTTTCGAAATTTGTCAGTATTCCTTATCATAAGGGAAAAATCGTTGATTTATGCTCAGGAAATGGTGTGATTCCACTTTTTTTAAGTGCACGTACAAAGGGACAGATAACGGGAGTAGAAATTCAGCCACGTTTATTTGAGATGGCAGAGAGAAGTATCCGTTACAATCAGCTAGAACAGCAAATTCAAATGATTCTTGGAGATGTTAAAGAAATACCAAAACAACTTGGGATTGAAAAGTATGATGTGGTTACCTGTAATCCACCCTATTTTTTAGCACATGAAGCGAGTGATAAAAATCTTAGTGAGCATCATGCCATTGCACGCCATGAATTGTATTTAACATTGGAAGAAGCGATTCAATCCGCAAGTAAATTATTAAAGCAAGGGGGCAAGGCCGCATTTGTTCACCGACCTGGGCGATTATTAGATATTGTGACAGCTATGCGAGCAAATCGCTTAGAGCCTAAACGGATGCAGCTCATTTATCCGAAGGAAGGGAAAGAGGCTAATACATTATTAATAGAAGGAATAAAAGATGGAAAGCCTGATTTAAAAATTCTGCCGCCGTTGTATGTTTATGATGCCAATAATGAATACACGACAGAAGTGAGAGAAATTCTTTATGGAAAAGAGCAATAATCACTACTTTTATGTGTTAGAGTGTGCTGATCAAACTCTTTATGCAGGGTATACAAATAATATAGAAAAACGTGTTGCTGTACATAACGCTGGTAAAGGAGCAAAATATACAAGAGCTAGAGGTCCAGTGAAATGTATTTACAAAGAAATATTCGAGACAAAGCAAGAAGCAATGCGTGCTGAATATGCCTTTAAGCAATTAACAAGAACACAGAAAATTAATTATATAAGGAGGGGTGAATCGTGAAATCACAAAAAAGTACAATACACGATCAGACAGGTTGTTTATATCTGGTAGGAACACCTATTGGTAATTTAGAGGATATGAGTGTGCGTGCACTTCGCATTTTAAAAGAAGCAGATATTATCGCTGCAGAAGATACTAGAAACACCAAAAAGCTGTGTAACTACTTTGAGATTGACACACCACTAATCAGCTACCATGAGCATAATATAGCCGTAGGTGGAGAAAAATTATTAACATTACTACAAGAAGGAAAAACAATTGCATTAGTAAGTGATGCAGGTTTACCTTGTATTTCTGATCCAGGTGCAGATATAGTGGAAAAAGCAATTGCCCAAAACTTTTCTGTTGTACCAGTGCCAGGGCCTAATGCAGCAATTTCAGCATTAATTGCATCTGGGTTATCGCCACAGCCATTTTTCTTTTATGGATTTTTGAATCGCGGAAAAAAGGAACGTCGCCAGCAATTAGAACAATTAAAAAAACGCCAAGAAACGATTTTACTATATGAGGCACCACATCGCTTAAAGGATACATTAAAAGATATGGAAGCTATACTCGGGGAACGTCGTATTGTTTTAGCTCGAGAGCTGACAAAGAAGTTTGAAGAGTTTTTACGAGGTACTTTGTCTGAAGCTGTAGAATGGTCACAAACTGAAGAAATACGAGGAGAGTTTTGTATTGTTCTTGAAGGTAATAGCTGTGTAGAAGAGGAAGATCATGAAGAAGCCTATTGGCAAAACATGTCCATTGTTGAACATGTTGATTTCATTATCAATCAATCGAATGTATCTTCAAAAGAAGCCATTAAAGAAGTAGCTAAGTTAAGGCAAGTGGCAAAGCGAGATGTTTATAATGAATATCATAGTGAATAATAGTAAAGAGTTACCTTATTAGGTAGCTCTTTTTTATTTAGTAAATGACGCCGAAACTTATAAGTTGAAAAGTAATAATTTTGAGACACAATTTTAAATTGATAATAATTGTAAATAATAGTAACCTTAAATAGAAAGGTCTGACATGGACATTATAAGGGGTTAAGAAATTGGTTATATTAATAAACAGAAACACCTAAATCACTGTTTTGATTTAGGTGAGTAACTAATTATTTTTTTAAGTTAGATTGAATTTCTTTAACTAACATTTCTGCGCCTTCTGGACTTAAAATTAATTTGCCTCCAACTAGACGGAAGTTATCATCTGAAACTTCACCAGTAACAGCACATGTCATATTAGGCATATATTTTTTTAAGATGATTTTATCATCATCCACATAGATTTCTAAAGCGTCCTTTTCAGCAATACCTAGCGTACGGCGTAACTCGATAGGAATTACTACACGACCTAACTCATCGACTTTACGAACAATCCCTGTTGATTTCATAATAGATTTCCTCCTAATTTATAAAAGTTATATTGGTATTTCGTCAAATTTCGACATTATTTCTTTGTCTGATAGTTATCATACCAAGTAATGCCATAAACGTCAATTAATTAATGCACTAATATTATGGTTTTTAAAAAAAATTTTTGAGAAGAATGCAGGTATTTTAATTTTTTTAAAAGGTTTTTAATAAATATTTTTGTTAATAGTAAAAAAGGTTCTTATTTAAGTCATTTAATGGATTAAATATATTATTCGACAATTTTCGCGTTTAATAAACTTTCATTGAAACGAATTTCGTACTTCGTTAGAATAGAAAGTATATTGTAAAACAATGGAGGCAGTTCTTGTGAGTGAACAACAAAAAACATTCTATATAACAACACCCATTTACTATCCAAGTGGGAAATTTCATATTGGTACGGCATATACAACAGTAGCATCTGATACTATTGCACGCTATAAACGTTTAAAAGGTTATGATGTACGCTTTTTAACAGGAATGGACGAACATGGCCAAAAAATTCAAGAAAAAGCAGCAGAAGCGGGTAAACATCCTCAAGATTATGTAAATGAAATTGCCGATGCTGCGAAAAAACTTTGGGGTTTAATGGATATTTCTTATGATGACTTTATTCAAACAACACAGGATCGACATACGAAAGCTGTCGAAAAGATTTTCCAAAAGTTTTTAGATAATGGTGATATCTATAAAGGTGAATATGAAGGTTGGTACTGTACACCGTGTGAATCATTCTTTACTGAGACTCAACTAGTTGACGGGAACTGTCCAGATTGTGGTCGTCCGGTGCATAAGGTTAAAGAAGAATCGTACTTCTTTAATATGAAGAAATATGCAGATCGTTTATTAGCTTATTATGAAGAGAACCTTGAATTCATTGAGCCAGAATCACGGAAAAATGAAATGATTAACAACTTCATTAAACCAGGGCTAGAGGATTTATCGGTATCAAGAACATCCTTCGACTGGGGAATTAAAGTACCAGGAGATCCAAAGCATGTTATTTATGTATGGGTTGATGCATTAACGAATTATATTACAGCCTTAGGTTATCTATCAGAAGATGAATCATTATTCAATAAATATTGGCCAGCAGATGTACATGTAGTTGGCAAGGATATTGTTCGTTTCCACACGATTTATTGGCCAATCTTCTTAATGGCATTAGATTTGCCATTACCGAAAAAGGTATTTGCTCATGGTTTTATTATGATGAAAGACGGTAAAATGTCTAAATCAAAAGGCAATGTAATTTATCCTGAAATGTTAATCGAGCGTTATGGTCTAGATGCCACACGTTATTTCCTATTACGAGAATTACCATTTGGCTCTGATGGGGTATTTTCACCAGAATCATTTATTGAACGTACAAACTTTGATCTGGCTAATGATTTAGGGAACTTATTAAATCGTACAATTTCAATGATTAATAAATATTTTGATGGTATTATTCCGACAGAAAATCTTCAACCGACAGAATTTGATGCAGCTTTAAAAGAGCAAGCTGAGTCGGTACGTATTAAATATGAAGAAAGTATGGAAAAAATGCAATTTAGTGTCGTTCTTGCTGACTTATGGACGCTTGTTTCACGCACAAATAAGTATATAGATGAGACACAACCATGGGTGTTAGCAAAGGAAGAGTCAGACAAGCCAAAATTAGGTGCAGTTATGCGAAATTTGGCAGAAAGCTTACACCAAATCGCTGTCATGTTGCAACCATTTATGACAACAACTCCTAAACGTATGATCGATCAGTTAGGATTAGATGACAAATTCTTAGCATGGGATACAATTGCAACATTCGGCAATACTATTCCAGCAAACATTAAAGTGGTAGAAAAAGGGATACCGATTTTCCCACGCTTAGAAAATGAGGTTGAGATTACTTATATTCGTGAGGAAATGCGTGGGTCTGTGAAAACACCACAGGATGAAGAAATTAAAAAGGTAGAAAAAACTGAAGAAAATCCAGAAATTCCTGAAATTACTATTGATGATTTTATGAAAGTTGATTTGCGTGTAGCTACTGTGACTGCATGTGAAACTGTTCCGAAAGCAGATAAATTATTAAAGCTACAAGTTGATCTAGGATATGAGCAACGTCAAGTAGTTTCAGGTATTGCGAAATTCTATACACCAGATGATTTAATAGGTCAAAAAGTGATTGTCGTAGCAAATTTAAAACCAGTAAAATTACGTGGTGAAATATCACAAGGAATGATTTTAGCTGGTGAGAAAGATGGAATTTTAAAATTAGCATCAGTTGATCCTAAACTTGAAAATGGTGCAAAAGTAAAGTAATGAACTTAAGGAAGGCCTGCTGAATATGAATTATTCAGCAGGCTTTTCAAATCTGTTAGAGAAATCGGGATTAAATTATTTTGAAATAATTTATGATGCGTGAAAAACTTGGTTTTATGGGTTTAAAGAACTACTTGAGGTAATGTCGATTAAGTGGAATGTCACAATGTCGAATAGTTTGTAATGAAATTGTAATGATCACGAAAAATATGAAATAATAAATTTTAATAAAATCAATGTTAGGAGAATGAAGATGTTTATAGATACACACGTACATTTAAACGCAGATCAGTATGAGGAAGATCTTCAAGAAGTGATTGATAGAGCTCTTGAAGCTAAAGTAGAACGAATGGTAGTTATTGGTTTCGACCGTAAAACCATTGAGAGAACAATGCAATTAATAGAGCAATATGATTTTGTTTACGGTGTCATTGGCTGGCATCCAGTAGACGCTATTGATTGTACTCAACAAGATTTAGAGTGGATTGAGCAATTAGCTTCACATCCAAAAATAGTTGGCATTGGTGAAACGGGATTGGACTACTATTGGGATAAGTCTCCAAAAGACGTTCAACAGGAACTTTTTCGCAAGCAAATTCAATTAGCTCAAAAGATCAATTTACCAATCGTTATTCATAATAGGGATGCAACAGGTGATGTTGTACAAATTTTACGTGAAGAAAATGCTGCATCCGTAGGGGGTGTTATGCACTGCTTTAGTGGAAGTGTAGAAACAGCGCGTGAATGTATAGCAATGAATTTTATGATTAGTCTTGGGGGACCAGTGACATTTAAAAATGCACGTCTACCAAAGGAAGTAGCTACAGAAATAGCTCTTGAACACTTGATGATTGAAACAGACGCTCCTTATTTAGCTCCACATCCACATCGAGGTAAGCGCAATGAACCCGCTTTCGTGCCTTTAGTTGCTGAGGAAATCGCACGTTTGAAAGGGTTGACAATTGAGGAAATTGCACAAGCAACTACAACCAATGCGAAAAATTTTTTTGGGATTGACAATTAACTAGCTTAGATGCCTCCAATACAGGGTTTGTGGTTGGCAAAAAACAAGAAGTCAATTTTCAGAGAAATACTTTCGGGTTGACAGTGCCAAAACTAGTCCGTATAATCCAACCTTGTATTAAGGAGGCGTTTTTTCATGTCAAATAATTCCATGAAAAACTTGTTCTTAGGATCATTGAGGAGTAAGCAAACAGTGATAAGAATTATCTCACTTGTCCTGTTTGTGTCTGTAATCTCTTTCGTGCTTTATCAAGGTACGAAAAAATCCGTTAAGCTTGAAGCAAATGGAGAAACAATCGAAGTATCAACACATGCCAAAACTGTAGAACAATTATTACAAAATCAAAATATAGATATAGCAGAGCATGACAAAATTTCACCCTCTCTGAACACCAAAATTGTTAATGGATTAGCAATTACATGGGAACAGGCAAAAGAAGTAACTATTTCAGTTGATGGAAATCAGTCAAAAGTTTGGACAACTGAAACACTTGTGAAGGACATTTTGAAGGAAGCAAATATTAAAGTATCTGAACATGACTCTTTAGCGCAAGGTCTAGATACTGAACTAGGAGCAGAAAACAAAATCGATATTCAAAAAGCGTTTCAAGTAGCGCTTGTCGATGGCGTAACTAAAAGACAAGTATGGTCCACTTCGACTACGGTCGCTAACTTTTTAAAACAACAAGGAATTCAGCTAAATGAATTCGATCGTGTCGAAAATAACCTGGAGAACGTTATTACTCCGGAGAGTAAAATCACAGTAGTTCGCGTAGAAAAGGTTATCGATGTAGTGGAAGACTCTTTAGATTTCGCAGTTGAAAAGAAGCAGGATGCTTCATTGCAAAAGGGGAAACAAAAAGTAGTAGCAACGGGCGAGAAGGGTTCGATTTCTCGTACGTATGAGGTTGTCAAAGAAAACGGTAAGGTTGTGGCAAAAAACCTACAATCTGAGAAAGTATTAAAAGAGCCGAAGAAACAAGTGGTTGCTGTAGGCACAAAAACAATTGTTGCAAGTGCAGCAACTGTGTCACGTGGTTCAGCAGAGCCTACTAACGGAAAAGAATTTTATGTAACGGCAACAGCATATACACCATATTGCAACGGTTGTACTGGTACATCAGCAACTGGTATAAACCTACGTTCAAATTCTGGCTTGAAGGTGATCGCAGTTGACCCTTCTGTTATTAAGTTAGGATCAAAGGTTTGGGTAGAAGGCTATGGAACTGCTATAGCTGGGGATACTGGTGGGTCAATTAAGGGTAATAAGATTGACATACTTGTACAAACAGATGCCCAAGCACGTAACTGGGGACGTAAGAAAGTGCGCGTTAAAGTATTAAATTAAAAAAATTGTAAAATTAATCAAAATGTTTTTCACAAATGGAGCTTTCCTGTTTTGACTGGCGGGAAGGCTTCTTTATTATTTTTTAGCAAATGATGTTGTAGGTATGTAGAGAGTAAGTTGAATAAGATAAGCTCATCTGAACCTTGTATTCCTGTACAAATCGTATAGAGCAGTTGTAAAATGGTCAGAAGATAAGGTAGATAGAAAAGAGGAGCCTTTTTGCAAATTAAAGAAATTATTGTTGTTGAAGGAAAAGATGATACGACAGCTATTAAACGTGCTGTACAAGCAGATACTATAGAAACGAATGGATCTGCAATTTCTGAAGAAACGTTAAAGCGAATTCAGCACGCCCAAGAAAAACGTGGAGTTATTGTATTTACTGATCCAGACTATCCAGGACGTCGAATACGCGCCATTATCGAGGAGCGTGTAAAAGGGGTGAAGCATGCCTTTTTACCAAAAGCGAAAACGATTGCTAAAAACGGTAAAGGGTTAGGGATTGAGCATGCTGCTGATGAGGATATACGTGAGGCATTACAACATGTTTATACCCCTATACATGAGGTGCTAAACGAAGCGGTAATTACACTGGAAGATTTAATGACTGCTCGTTTAATTGGACATCCACAATCAAAGCAGCGTCGTGATAGACTAGGGGAAATTTTAAATATAGGTGCTACAAATGGTAAACAACTTCATAAAAGATTGAAAATGTTTCAGATTACAGAGGAGCAATTTGGTGCGGCTATCGCACAGTTAGATCAGGAGGAAAATGATGCATAAGGATATTGCTACACCAATTCGAACACAAGAAATATTAAAAAAGTATGGTTTTTCATTTAAAAAAAGTTTAGGTCAAAACTTCTTAATTGACCCGAACATTTTAAGAAATATAGTGAGTCACGCCAATTTAACTGAGAATAGTGGCGCAATTGAAGTTGGTCCTGGGATTGGGGCATTAACTGAGCATTTGGCGAGAAGCGCTAAAAAGGTAGTTTCCTTTGAAATTGACCAACGTTTATTACCTGTACTAGAAGATACGCTTAGTCCATATAATAATGTGTCTATTATTCACTCTGACATACTTAAGGCAGATGTGGAGAAAGTAATTGCAGATGAGATGCCAGGTATTGATGATATTATGGTTGTAGCAAATTTACCGTATTATGTAACGACCCCAATTTTACTGAAGTTACTCAATGACCGATTACCGATCCGTGGTTTTGTTGTGATGATGCAGAAAGAGGTAGCAGACCGTATAACAGCTAAGCCAGGGACGAAAGAATATGGTTCTTTATCAATTGCAATACAATATTACGTGAAAGCAGATATTGCGATGACAGTGCCAAAAACCGTTTTCATGCCGCAACCTAACGTCGACTCTGCAGTAATTCGCCTTATTAAGCATGAGGAACCACCAGTAAAAGTAATAGATGAGGATTTTTTATTTGTTGTAACGCGTGCTTCATTCGTACAGCGAAGAAAAACAATCTATAATAACCTGCAATCTGGTTTACCTAATGGAAAGGCACAAAAGGATCAAATTTTACAGGCATTAGAGTTAGCAAATATTGAGCCAACTCGCCGTGGAGAAACACTTTCAATTCAAGAGTTTGGGAAATTAGCTGATGCACTGCATCCTGTATTTGCAAAGTAAAAATTTTTGTTAACAATTTTTCGGATATGTAAAAAAATATATATTTTTTTATAAAAAATAAGTTGACAAGATTTATAAGAGGCTGATAAAATATTATATTTTGTTGACATTTTTGGGCCATTAGCTTATACTTGTTATTAGTGAGGTGTAAGCGAAAATGCCAAAAACTTTAGCGGACATTAAAAAGTCGTTGGATTGTCATTTGGGTAAACGTTTGCAATTAAAAGCAAACGGTGGTCGCAAGAAAACGGTTGAGTGTGCAGGGATACTACGTGAGACATATCGCGCCATCTTTGTAGTAGAGCTCGATCAAGAAGACAATACGTGCAAGCGCGTATCGTATAGCTACACAGATATTTTAACTGAAGCAGTAGAGATTACATTTTTAGACGAAGCAAAGGCTGCTGTCGCAAAATAGTTTCTAGTACTTATTTCTATATTTTAGAAACACTCATGTATATTAAAAATACATGAGTGTTTTGCGTTTTCACGGGCATACTAAATTCGTCAGTTGTTAAAGGAGGAGTTTATATGCCTAGAAAAGGTATCATGTCACCTCGTTTAAAAGAAGAGATCGCAAAAGAACTTGGATTTTATGATGTTGTGCAAAAGGAAGGCTGGGGCGGCATAAAAGCTCGTGATGCTGGTAATATGGTCAAACGCGCCATAGAAATGGCAGAACGGGCAAGTAGTGAGCAAGAGCGTAAGTAGACTGTTTTTGCTAAAATAGTCATCTTATAAAGTTTCATTCAGCAGGGATGAAAATCCTTACTGACACAACAAATACAACTGACGAGAGAGAGCCGTTACTCCGAATAGGGTAAACGGTTCTTTTTTTCCATTTTCGTATTCTCAATATGGTAAAATAAAATGAATAATCTTGCGCGAAAAAAAGAACTGTTTATACGTGTAGCTATAAGGAGGAAGAAAGATGCTTTATGTAAAGGCGCCTGCAAAAATCAATTTAACATTAGATGTACTTTATAAAAGACCGGATAATTTTCACGAAGTGGAGATGGTTATGACAACAGTCGATTTAGCTGATCGTATCAGTCTTGAATCTCGAGAAGATGGTGTTATTCAAATAATTTCAACAGATAATTTTGTACCAAATGACCATCGTAATTTTGCTTATCAGGCAGCGCGTCTCATTAAAGATACATATGGCATTAGACAAGGTGTATCCATTACGATTGAAAAGGAAATCCCTATAGCAGCAGGACTCGCAGGAGGTAGTAGTGATGCAGCTGCAACATTAAAAGGGCTAAATGAACTGTGGGATTTAGGTTTATCAATAGATGAATTAGCGGAACTTGGTGCTAAAATAGGTTCGGATGTTTCGTTTTGTGTTTACGGAGGCACGGCACTCGCTACAGGACGAGGCGAAAAAATAAAGGAATTACCAGCTCCACCTAATTGTTGGGTTGTACTAGCTAAGCCTAAAATTGGTGTGTCGACAGCAGAAGTTTATGGGGGTCTTAAGGTTGAAGGACTGCAACACCCCAATACACAGCAGATGATACAAGCTATAGAGACAAAAGATTATGAGCTATTATGTTCTTCATTAGGAAATGTTTTGGAAACTGTAACATTTAAGCTACACCCAGAAGTTGTGATGTTAAAGGAACAAATGAAGCGCTTTGGGGCAGATGCCACGCTAATGAGTGGAAGCGGTCCAACTGTATTTGGGCTAGTGGATAGTGAAGCTCGTGTCAGTCGCATTTATAATGGTTTACGTGGTTTTTGTGAGGAAGTTTATGCAGTACGAATTTTGGGTGAGCGAAATACGCTTGCTTAGAAACGCAAATTTGTGTTAATTTTACCTATAAATATTCGTGTTTAGGAGAGGGTCGCATGAAATGGAAGCGTAGTGAACGACTAGTTGATATGACGTACTACTTACTAGAACATCCACATCAGCTGATCCCGCTAACTTATTTTTCAGAACTATATCAATCTGCTAAGTCATCCATTAGTGAAGATTTAACGATTGTAAAAGAAACATTCGAAGAAAAAGGAATCGGGTTATTGATGACAGTGCCGGGTGCTGCAGGAGGAGTAAAATATATTCCGAAAATGTCCGAGGCTGAAGTACGTTTAGTGATTCAAGATTTAAAAGCAGAGCTAGAACATTCAGATCGATTGTTACCAGGTGGTTACTTATTTATGACAGACTTGCTTGGAAACCCAGATTTAATTAATCGTGTAGGAAAGGTCTTTGCTTCGGCCTTTGCAGATCAACAAATCGATGTCATAATGACAGTAGCAACTAAAGGGATATCCATCGCTCATGCCATTGCAAGACATTTAAATGTACCAGTGGTTGTTGTGAGAAGAGATAGTAAAGTAACAGAAGGTTCTACAGTAAGCATTAACTATGTATCTGGTTCTTCCAGAAGAATTCAGACAATGGTATTATCAAAAAGAAGCATGAAGAGTGGACAACGTGTATTAATTACTGACGACTTTATGAAGGTCGGCGGTACTATGAATGGCATGAAAAATCTCTTAGAGGAGTTTGACTGTCAGCTAGCAGGCATTGCAGTACTTGTGGAGGCTGAGCATGCGGACGAAACATTAGTAGATGATTATTATTCACTTGTAAAGCTTCATGAAGTTAATGAAAAAGATCGAACAATTGCATTAAGTGAAGGTAACTATTTTTCTAAAAGGGGACATGACAAATGAAAGTAGTAGCAACAACAAATGCACCAGCAGCAATCGGACCATATTCACAAGGTATTATTGTTAACGGAATGTTTTATAGCTCTGGTCAAATTCCATTAACAGCTACAGGTGATTTAGTGGAAGGCGATATAACTGTACAAACAAATCAAGTATTTGCTAATTTAAAAGCTGTTTTAGCGGAAGCTGGAACTTCTTTAGATAATGTTGTAAAAACAACGGTCTTTATGAAAGATATGAATGACTTTGTAGCGATGAATGAAGTTTATGCAAATCATTTCGGTGATCATAAACCAGCTCGTTCAGCTGTAGAGGTAGCCCGTCTTCCGAAAGATGTAAAAGTAGAAATCGAAGTAATCGCAATCGTAAAATAAATAAAACTTATTAAGCTCACTAAAGAGAATCTTTATTCTTTTTAGTGGGTTTTTTTACGCCGACAAACAATTGTCAAAAATTACGTATATAAGAAAAAATATTATTCTAATAAGTATTCAAATTTTTTAGAAAATTTGATAGACTATGAAAAGGAAAATATTCGGTAATTGAGAATATAATATTTTCATTTAGGCATCCAAGAAGAGAGGTGGTGAGAAAATGGAAGTTACTGATGTGAGATTACGTCGGGTACAGACGGATGGTCGCATGCGTGCGATTGCTTCCATTACACTTGATAATGAGTTTGTTGTTCACGATATTCGTGTCATTGATGGAAATACTGGTTTATTTGTAGCTATGCCTAGTAAACGAACACCAGATGGGGAATTTAGAGATATTGCTCATCCAATTAATTCTGATACTCGAAATAAAATTCAGGAGATCATTTTAAACGAGTATCATAACTCTAGTGAAATAGAGGAAGCTGGTAAAGAAGAAGAATTAGAGGGAATCGGTGTGTAATAAATAGTAAATAATTTACTTTTTAAGGATATGTTACAAACTTACGGTAAAAAAGATAGGAAGAACTCTTCTAGTTGGAAGGGTTCTTTTTATTTTGATAAAAAGATAATATGAGCAATTTCAGGATATACTTCATGACATTCGAGCATAAGGTGCATTGGATTTAGGAATTCATGTTTTTGTCAACTCTACATGCCTTGAAAATAGATGAATTTTGCTATATAGTCATAAGAGAAAATGAGCGTATTGGAGGACTTACAGATGAGCAATATTTTTGCTGTCATTTTGGCTGCAGGTCAAGGTACACGTATGAAGTCCAAATTATATAAAGTGCTCCATCCAGTATGTGGGAAACCAATGGTACAACATGTGGTGGATCATATTCAGACGTTAGATGTGAATCGCATTGTAACGGTTGTCGGACATGGTGCTGAAAAAGTGCAACAACAGCTTGGTGATAAAAGTGAGTATGTGCTGCAGGCTGAACAACTAGGTACAGCGCACGCTGTGCAACAAGCAGAGGCCATTTTAGGTAATGAAGAAGGTACAACATTAGTTGTATGTGGAGATACACCACTAATTCGTCCTGAAACGATGCAAGCTCTATTCGAACATCATCAAGCAAAGAATGCTAAAGCAACTATTTTAACTGCAATTGCTGAAAATCCAACTGGCTATGGCCGTATATTACGTGGCAGTAACGGACAGGTGGAGCAAATTGTTGAACAAAAGGATGCTTCAGCAGAGCAGCAATTAGTAAAAGAAATAAACACAGGCACATATTGCTTTGATAACAAATTATTATTTGAAACATTGAAGCTTGTGAAAAATGATAATGCTCAAGGTGAATATTATTTACCAGATGTCATTGAAATTTTACAAAAGCAAGGTGATATTGTTGAAGCATATGTCACTGATGATTTTGAAGAAACACTAGGTGTTAACGATCGCGTGGCTTTATCACAAGCCGAGACATTAATGCGTACAAGAATCAACGAGAAGCATATGCGGAATGGTGTAACAATTATCCATCCTGAAACAACGCATATTAGTGCAGATGCAGTTATTGGGCGTGATACGGTGATTCAACCTGGCTCAATGATTGAAGGTGCTACTGTGATCGGTGAAGATTGCATTATCGGGCCAAACACTCAAATCATAGATAGCCGCGTTGGTGATCGTACAACTATACATTCTTCAGTTGTCCGTGAAAGCGCTATTGCAGAGGATACTGCTATTGGGCCATTTGCTCATATTCGACCACTTTCAGACATAGGTAGTCATGTCAAAATTGGTAACTTTGTAGAAGTGAAGAAAAGCAAGCTAGATAACGGCTCGAAAGTTTCACATTTAAGTTATATTGGCGATGCTGAGATCGGTAGTAACGTCAATATTGGTTGTGGTTCCATTACAGTAAACTATGATGGAAAAAACAAGTTCAAAACAATTATTGAAGATGATGTATTTGTAGGATGTAATACTAACTTAGTAGCGCCAGTGAAAGTTGGAAAAGGTTCATTTATTGCAGCAGGTTCTACAATTACAAAAGAAGTTCCTGAAGATGCACTTGCCATAGCTCGTGCAAGACAAGAAAACAAACCGAATTATGTAAGCAAATTAAATTCAAAATAATTATCAACTAAACAGGAGGCCATCATGCCGTATCATTATGCAAACTCACAATTAAAAATATTTTCACTTAACTCTAATAATCCATTAGCTCAAGAAATTGCGCAGGAAATGGGCGTAGAATTAGGTAAATCTTCTGTTAAGCACTTCAGTGATGGAGAGATTCAAATTAGCATTGAAGAAAGTATTCGAGGTTGTGATGTGTTTATCGTGCAGTCTACTTCTGCACCTGTAAACGAACATTTAATGGAGCTTTTAATTATGGTAGATGCAGTTAAACGTGCATCTGCTCGTACAGTAAACGTTGTAATGCCTTATTATGGTTATGCACGCCAAGATCGTAAAGCAAAAGCGCGCGAGCCAATTACAGCTAAATTAGTGGCAAACCTACTTGAAACTGCTGGTGCAACACGTGTTATCGTATTAGATTTACACGCACCTCAAATCCAAGGGTTCTTCGATATCCTAATCGACCACTTAATGGCAGTACCATTACTATCTGATTACTTCAAATCTAAAGGTATTCCAGGAGATGAGATCGTTATTGTTTCACCAGATCATGGTGGGGTAACACGTGCTCGTAAAATGGCTGAACGATTAAAAGCACCGATTGCAATTATTGACAAACGTCGTCCGAAACCAAACGTTGCGGAAGTGATGAACATTGTTGGTAATGTTGATGGTAAAGTGGCAATCTTGATTGATGATATTATTGATACAGCAGGTACAATTACAATTGGGGCAGATGCGTTACGTGCTGCTGGTGCAAAAGAAGTTTACGCTTGCTGTTCACACCCTGTATTATCTGGTCCAGCAATTGAACGTATTGAAAACTCTGCTATTAAAGAATTAGTGGTGACAAATACAATTCAGCTTTCAGACGAGAAAAAATCTCCAAAAATTACAGAGCTTTCTGTAGCTAAATTAATGGCGGATGCTATCTCTCGCGTTTATGAAAATAAATCTGTAAGTACTCTATTTGATTAATAAAAATTGTAAGTATAAGACCAATCTACTCTTTGAGTAGATTGGTCTTTTCTATATAAATTGGACACTATTTCATCAAGACGAAGAAATAGATGAGTGTTTTATGTGTGAGCCTTCTCACAAAGGGGTATAATAATAATGTGTCTTAATAATATTTACTCTACCTTAAACAAATAGAGCTAAGTATTATCATAGCCTACAACGAATTATTGTTGAGGCGTAAATAATTTTCTTGGAAGGGGAATAAAGAAGTATGAGTACAGTATTAAGTGTTACAAAGCGCGAAACTGGGCATCGTTCAACATTAACCCAACTTAGAAAAGGGGGAGCCATTCCTGCAGTTATTTACGGCTACAAAGTAGATTCAACCCCAATTTCTATTGCTGCAAAAGATTTTAAAAAGTCCATTCAAAAAAATGGGCAAAATAGTGTGTTTTCGCTAGAGTTAGAGGGGAAAAAGGTGAATGCTGTTGTGTCAGAGATTCAGCAATGTTCATTGAAAGATGAAGTAAATCATATTGACTTTTTAGCCATTAATATGGCGGAAGAGCTAGAAGCTGATGTCCCGATTAAATTACTTGGACAGTCAGTTGGTGTGAGTGAGGGCGGTATTTTAATGCAGCCTAACTTAGAATTAAAAGTTAAAGTAAAGCCAACAGAGTTACCCGAATCAATTGATGTGGACATTTCATCGTTGAAAATTGGGGAATCCCTAACAGTAGCAGATATTCGCGATGCTACATCTGTTGAAATTATTAGTGAAGATGATTATATGTTAGTAACCATTGTGGCGCCTGTTTCTGTAGAGGAAGAGACTACAGAAAATGAAGAAGGGCAAGAGTCAGTATAAAAGTAAATACGCTTAAGGCTAATAAGAAGGCTATAGCTTTCTTGTTAGCCTTATTTTTTATGCCTTTTAACAATTGTACAAAATGCTTTCTAGGCGTGCTATATGGTAAAATAATGACTATTAGATTTGAAAGAAGAGAGGTACTTATGAAAATTATCGTTGGTTTAGGAAACCCAGGTAAACCTTATGAGCATACAAGACATAATATCGGCTTTGATGTTATTGATGCGTTAGCAGAAAAATGGGGAACACCTTTAACAAATTCAAAATTTAACGGGATGTACACAACTGTACATCGACCAGAAGGAAAGGTTCTACTTGTTAAACCATTAACATATATGAATTTATCAGGGGAATGTGTTGGTCCCCTAATGGACTATTTTGACATAGAGGTAGAAGACTTAATTGTCATTTATGATGACTTGGATTTAGAGACAGGTAAATTACGTCTGCGACAAAAAGGGAGTGCAGGTGGTCATAACGGCATTAAATCATTAATTCAACATTTAGGCACTCAGGAATTTAATCGTATTCGAGTGGGCATTAATCGTCCACCAGCGGGCATGAAGGTAGCAGACTATGTGTTAGCTAAATTTTCGAAGGAAGACCAAGTTCTTATGCAAGACGCCATTGTAAATTCTGTAAACGCTGTTGAAGCATCTCTTTCAAAGCCGTTTCTTGATGTGATGAATCACTTTAACGCAAGCAAATAGATGGAAGTAATAAAATTTATGTTAAAGTTTTTGGATAATTGGCATGGTGTAAGGTGAGTAATGAGCTGCCTTACACTATTATTACAGCTAATACTTGTAGTGAATAGTCTTAGCTACAGGTAAAAATTAATTCTCTAATTTTTAAGTTATTGCAATGAGGATGACAGTGAAAAGTGCATAATCCTTTTTATAAATGTCTATACTTTAAGTAGAAAGTTGCTTAAAGGAGGATGATTTGGAGATGTCAGTTCGCTATCGATGTCGGCATTGTGAAGTAGAAATAGGGACACTACCATTTGATGCAGATGATACAATTCGAAAGTTGCATATTTTCGAATTGGGAGAAGCGGATGATTATGTTGAGAAAGATCAACATGGTCAAACGACTGTGCACTGCATTTGTGAGCAATGTGAGGATTCGCTGAGACAATATCCAGATTATCACGCACTCAATAAATGGATTCAATAATTGGAAGGATGCTTTGACACACTTATGTGTGTTCAAGGCTTTTTCCATTTCATAAAACAGCCATTAATAGAGATATGTAAAATAACACTAGAATAATAGAAATAAAAATATAGAATTTATGCTGAAAGGAGCTTTTGACTGTGGAGGTTTTACGACAGCTTGTGTCGCAAGATAAACATATTACATCATTTTTAAAGGAAATTCAGAGCGGTCAAACTGCATCACAGCTTATTACAGGTTTAACAGGAAGCGCACGCCCCGTAATGGTCGATGTGTTATTTGAATATGTAAAGAAGCCAATCTATATTATCTCTCCTAATCTATTGCAGGCTCAAAAAATGGTTGATGAGCTTGCTGGATTGTTAGGTGAAGAACATGTTCATTATTACCCAGCAGATGAATTTATTGCAGCCGATCTTTCTGTAGCTTCACCAGAACTTCGCGCGGAGCGAATTGCGACGCTTGATTGCTTAGCTAGAGGTGAGAAAGCCATATATGTAATACCTGTGGCTGGTTTACGTAAAATAATGCAGCCTAAGGAACACTGGCTACATTATTTTTTACAAACAGCCGTAGGCGAAGATATTGAAATTGAGATGTGGTTACAAACATTAGTAGAGATGGGTTATGTACGGAATTCAATGGTGACATCACCTGGAGAGTTTGCGTTGCGTGGGGGGATTTTAGATATTTATCCACCTTATTTGGAATCACCTATTCGTATTGAATTATTTGACACAGAGGTTGATTCCATACGAACATTTTCAGCAGATGACCAACGTTCTATTGATAAATTACAAAAAATTCGTATTCTTCCTGCTTCAGAGGTCATTCTTACTAAATCAGAAAGACAGGCATTAGCAGGCCGTTTAGAAGTGGCATTAGCAGCCAGTCTAAAGAAGGTAAAAAAGCAGGAGACAAAGGAACTTCTGTATCAGCATATTCAATATGATATTGAATTGCTACAGCAAGGAAATTTACCTGATTATGTAAACAAATATGGCTCATTATTATACGATAAAACTGCCTTTTTGGGAGATTACTTTGAACATGATGGTATTGTACTTTTTGACGAGCTTGGACGTATTCAAGAGGTAATGGATGCATGGGAACGTGAAGAGGATGAATGGTTTTTATCTTTAATCGAAGAGGGAAAAATGGTTCATGATGTCAAACCCGCCTTCTCATTAAAAGAAATATTGGCGATGTTGTTACAACAAAAGCTTTCATTTTCATTATTTTCGCGAACATTTGCAGGGATTACGTTTAATAAAACAACTAACTTTTCTTGCAAACCAATGCAGCAATTTCATGGACAAATGTCCTTGCTTCAAAGTGAGGTTGAACGCTGGTTACTTGGCAAATTTACAGTTCTCATCATAGCAAGGGATAAAGAACGAGTGAAAAGAGTTCAGCGAATGCTTGAAGAATACGATATTCATACAGCGATAGGTGAGCCAACAGAACCTGGTATTTATATTGTAGATGGTGGCTTGTCGAGTGGCTTTGAATTGCCCCTACAGCGTTTAGCAATTGTAACAGAAGATGAGCTCTTTAAACAGCAGGCAAAGAAAAAAGCACGCACACAAAAAATGACCAATGCTGAACGTATTAAAAGTTATACGGAAATTAAGCCTGGTGATTATGTTGTACATGTTCATCATGGGATTGGTAAATATATTGGTGTAGAGACATTAGAGGTTAATGGTACACATAAGGATTACCTGCATATTCGATATCGTGCAGACGATAAATTATATGTCCCTGTAGAGCAAATAGACTTAATCCAAAAATATGTGGCGTCAGAGGATCGTGAACCAAAGCTACATAAATTAGGTGGAGCAGAGTGGAAAAAGGCTAAAGCGAAGGTATCCTCTGCTGTACAGGATATTGCAGATGATTTAATAAAGCTGTATGCAAAGCGTGAAGCAGAGAAAGGTCATGCTTTTACACCTGATAACGACGACCAACGTAATTTTGAAGCGATGTTCCCTTATGAGGAAACAGAGGATCAACTACGTTCAATTGTTGAAGTAAAACGAGATATGGAACGTGAACGCCCTATGGACCGTTTAGTCTGTGGCGATGTAGGCTATGGTAAGACAGAGGTAGCCATTCGTGCCGCATTTAAGGCTATTCAAGATGGAAAGCAAGTGGCATTCCTTGTCCCTACTACTATCTTGGCTCAGCAACATTATGAGACAATTCGTGAGCGCTTTCAGGATTTCGCCATTAATGTTGGATTGTTATCTCGCTTCCGTTCGAAAAAAGAGCAAACAGCCACATTAAAAGGCTTAAAAGAAGGCCGAGTCGATATAGTTATTGGAACTCACCGTATTTTATCTAAAGATTTAATTTTCCAAGACCTTGGCCTGTTAATTGTGGATGAAGAGCAACGTTTTGGTGTGACACATAAGGAAAAAATTAAACAGTTAAAGACAAATGTCGATGTCTTAACTTTAACGGCTACACCAATCCCAAGGACTCTTCATATGTCCATGGTAGGGGTCCGAGATTTATCTGTTATTGAAACGCCTCCTGCTAATCGCTTCCCAGTTCAAACATATGTGATGGAGCACAGTGGTGCATTAGTACGAGAAGCTATTGAGAGGGAAATGGCACGTGGCGGACAAGTATTTTATTTATATAATCGGGTTGAGGATATGGCTCGAAGGGTTGAGGAAATTCAAGTACTCGTCCCTGAAGCACGTATAGGCTTTGCTCATGGAAAAATGACTGAGTCAGAGCTAGAATCAGTGATTTTAGCCTTTTTAGAGGGTGATTATGATGTACTTGTCACGACAACAATTATCGAGACAGGTGTCGATATACCGAATGTAAATACGTTAATTGTCCATGATGCTGATCGTATGGGCTTAGCCCAGCTCTACCAATTACGCGGTCGCGTTGGACGTTCTAACAGAGTAGCTTATGCATATTTTATGTACCAACGCGACAAAGTTCTGACAGATGTAGCGGAGCAACGTTTACAAGCAATTAAAGAATTTACAGAGCTTGGCTCAGGCTTTAAAATTGCGATGCGAGATTTATCTATTCGAGGTGCAGGAAACTTACTTGGAGCGCAGCAACATGGCTTTATTGATTCAGTTGGCTTTGATTTATATTCACAAATGCTTCAGGATGCCATCGCGGAACGTCAAACAGGCGTGAAAAAAGAAGAAAAGCCAGATATAGAAATTTTGCTGAGTATTGATGCTTATATTCCAGACGCTTACATTCCAGATGGTTATCAAAAGATCCAAATGTATAAACGAATTAAAGCCATGGATCAGGTGGAAGAGTATGACGAAATCATGGAGGAATTAGAGGATCGATTTGGCGATCTTCCAATTGAAACAGAGCGTTTACTTCGAATAGCACGAATGAAAGTTTGGGGCTTAGGTGCGGGAGTAGTATCTGTAAAGGAGAAGCAAAAACTTATTACAATACTATTGTCAGAACAAGGGACGGCAAGTGTCGATGGCAGTAAGATTATTGAAGAATCGATGAAATTCGAGCGTGCTGTTGGTTTTGGTATGGATGGCATGCAGTTAAAATTAACAATAGATGAACGCAAGAGTGGGAAATATCAACCCTTTGATATGTTGGAAGAGCTAATGCAAATTATTGATAAAGCAAAAAAGCAGCCATAGTAGTTAAAAGGCTAATCTTATCTTTTACCGTAAAAGATAAGATTAGCCTTTTTCATGTTACTTCAGTAATCATCATCTCTAACATATTTACTCACAGGAATAATTGGTTTTTTCCAATATTTTTTATGAATTAATTATAGAAACTTATTCCTTGGGTAATCTAATAAAGAGTTGATTGATGTAATACCGTTTTTTGAAAAAAATTGATTGATGGTTGTGAAATCCTTTTTCTTCAGTTTTTGCATAGATTGCTCAAATAAAAACCATACTATCATTGAATTAAAATTTCATTGTAGCGAAAGCGAGGCATTAGAATGAAGGCAACAGGAATTGTTCGTCGTATTGATGATTTAGGGCGTGTAGTTATTCCAAAAGAAATTCGTAGGACGCTACGTATTCGTGAAGGCGACCCGCTTGAAATTTATACGGACCGTGAAGGCGAAGTCATTTTAAAGAAATATTCTCCCATCAATGATTTGGGGGAATTTGCAAGAGAATATGTTGAAACACTTTATGAAACGATGGGCACACCAGCATTTGTCACTGACCGTGATGAAGTAATCGCTGTTGCAGGGATAGGGAAAAAGGAATATATAAATCGTCGCATTACGTCCTTTGCGGAAAGCTTTATGGACGAACGCTCCACAAAAATAGAAAAAATGGAGACAACGATTGAAATTGTCCCTGGACAATATGAGCAAGTAAAATCATATTGTGCGACACCTATTATGGTGAATGGTGACCCAATAGGCTGTATTATCGTCTTGTCTAAAGTACACTTTGTTGGTGAGGTAGAAGTCAAAGTAGTGGAAACAGCTGCAAACTTCTTAGCAAAACAAATGAATAGTTAATGCATGGAAAAGTTATTGCGATGACCTTTAAGGCTGAACAATAACTTTTTTGCGTACATAAGGATGAATCATTATAGGAACAGTAGTGCCACCTTGCACGTCAAACTTTTGAGATATGCTATACTATTGGCATTGTTAAGAAGGAAAGAGGGCAATTTATGTCGCAACGTTTTGGTATGAAAAGCTACATGAAGGGTGCCGCCTTATTGACGATAGCAGCCCTTATTGTAAAAGTTCTTAGTGCCATTTACCGTGTGCCTTTTCAAAATCTAGTAGGTGATGAAGGCTTTTATATCTATCAACAGGTATATCCAGTTATTTCAATCTTCGTTGTTTGGACATCTAGTGGCTTTGCTATAGCCATTTCTAAAATGCTTGCAGACAATGATTGTATTGTTGATACAATAGAACGTGATGAAAGACGTCGCACTATAACACAGGTAGTTTTCAGGTATTTAACGGTATTATCACTACTGTTTTTTGCCATTTTATTTGGAGGTGCTGAAAAGATTGCCCATTTAATGGGAGATATTCAATTAGCACCACTTATTCGTACAGGCTCCTTAGTAGTATTGGTTATGCCGGCGCTGGCTATTTTAAAAGGTAGCTTTCAATCTAGAGCAATTATGGAGCCTATTGCTTATGCCCAAGTACTTGAACAAGCAGTGAGAGTAACTGTCATATTAGCAGGTACCTTTCTTATTATGACAACGACTAAATCTCTTTATGGTGCAGGAAAAATGGCTGTTATCGGTACAGTAATTGGAGAAATTACAGCCTTGCTATTACTTGCTTATATCTCATATAAACGATTTGGTCTACTGCAAGTTAAACAACATCTACAACGTAATCCAAGTTTACCTATCATTAAAGAGGTCACTTGGCTCAGCTTGAGTGTCAGTATGAGTGGTCTACTACTACTTGGCTATCAATTGGTCGATTCATTTACAATCTATTCTTCATTAATTGATAATGGCATGACTCCTACAATTGCAAAGGAAACGAAGGGTATTTATGATCGAGGACAACCGTTAGTTCAACTAGGTGTTGTCATTGCATCCTCATTGTCGTTGGCCATTGTGCCACTTGTCGCCCATTTGTCGAAAAAACAAGCGGGACGTAGTGCAGTACCATTCATACAATTAACATACAAAGCATCCGTCCTGTTCGGCTGGTCTGCTGCACTAGGCTTAATGCTAGTTATGCCTTATTTAAATGAAATGCTTTTTAAAACCAATTCCTTATCGGAAGTATTGATTGTCTATGTATTTCAAATTGTCCCTTTGTCGATTATCCTTACATTTACAGCGATCTTACAAGGCTATGGAAAATTAAAAAAACCAGCTTTATTTCTCATAATTGGTTTTCTAATAAAAATTATATTAAATGTACGTTTAATTGGTGGATTAGGTGTACTAGGAGCTGCCATCGCAAATGATATAGGATTATTATTAACAGCAACCTTGCTAATTATTTATTTAAAAACATTGACTGGCATTCAATTAGCTTCAGGCGCATTTTATAAAAAAGTAGGTATAGCCTCCTTCAGTATGACAATCGTCGTTCTTATATGGTTACAGCTAGTATCGTCCTTGTTAAACCATTTGATGTCTTCACGTATGATAGCTATGGTGGCGGGTTTGACAGCAGTATCTATTGGGGCGTTTGTTATGCTAACAATTATTGCAAAGAAAAGAGTACTAATAGAAAAAGAATGGTATTTACTGCCGTTTGGACGTAGAATGGCTGTTTACCAACTTTGGCTAAATTCAAGGAAGTAGGTGTAATATTGAATACATTAACAATTATTGGTTTAGGTGCAGGTGACTTTAATCAGCTGCAAATGGGTGTTTATAAAAAATTAAAGGCTGCTAAAAAATTATATGTACGAACAGTGGATCATCCGGTTTTAGAGGAATTAGCAGCAGAGGGTGTGGGATTTGAAAGTTTTGACGACGTTTATGAAAAACACGATACATTTCAACCTGTGTATGCAGAAATAGCTGATTCTCTTATAGAAGCTACCGCTGTTGAGGATGTTATGTATGCTGTGCCAGGGCATCCACTAGTTGCAGAGCAAACAGTGCAATTACTTATTGCAGCCGCAAATGAAGGGAAAATTGAGCTAGTCATTGAGGGTGGTCAGAGTTTCTTAGATCCCATTTTTGGTGCGTTAAAAATAGATCCAATTGAAGGCTTTCAATTACTTGATGGTACTAGCTTTTCAATGCATGACATTAACATGCGTCAGCATATCTTGATCGCTCAAGTATACGATACATTCAGTGCATCAGAAGTGAAGCTAACGTTGATGGAGAAATATGATGATGAGTATCCTGTGACAGTTGTGACAGCGGCTGGATCTTCACAGGAACAGATTGTCACAGTGCCACTCTATGAACTCGATCAAAGTGTAGAAGTAAATAATTTAACAACAGTCTATGTACCACCTGTAAAATCACAGGAGGAGTCATTAAGAGATTGGACAACATTCCGTCAAATCATTGCAACGCTGAGAGGTCCAAATGGCTGTCCTTGGGATCAAAAGCAAACACATGAGTCGTTGAAAAAATATTTACTTGAGGAAGCACATGAATACTTGGCTGCGGTCGATGCTGAGGATGATTTTGCTATGATTGAGGAACTTGGTGATGTGTTGTTACAAGTATTTTTGCATGCACAAATTGGAGAAGATCAAGGTTATTTTACACTTGAAGATGTGTTAGCTTCGATTAGTAAAAAAATGATTCGCCGCCATCCGCACGTTTTTGGGGATGTTGCAGTAGAAGATGCAGATGATGTCGTGGCTAATTGGGAGGCTATTAAAGCTGAGGAAAAAGAAACTAGCGACAAACCTTTATTAGACGAAGAATATAGAGCATCTTCGGCATTACAGACAGCCTACAATTATCAAAAAAGAGCTGCAAAAGTGGGCTTTGATTGGCCAGATGTGGAGGGAGCATGGGATAAATTTACCGAGGAATGGCAGGAATTTCGCCATGAGGTGACGAAAGGCTCTAATGCGTCCCGTCTTGATGAATTTGGCGATGTATTGTTCACATTAGTAAACTTAGCACGTTTCTATAAATTATCACCAGAAGAAGCCATGCTACATGCAAATGAGAAATTTGCAAGACGTTTCGGCTATGTTGAGCAACAGGTAAAAGCAAGTGGAAAACCATTTTCCGATTTTACATTAGAACAATTAGATGCATTTTGGAATGAAGCAAAGCAACTAGAAAAGGAGTAAGATTATGAGATTAGATAAGTTTTTAAAAGTATCCCGTTTAATAAAACGCCGTACTTTAGCCAAAGAAGTGGCCGATCAAGGACGTATTACAATCAATAAAAAGATTGCAAAAGCAAGTAGTACAGTGAAAGCTGGTGATGAGCTTGCTATCCGTTTTGGTCAAAAAATAGTAACGGCACGTGTAGAAGAAATACGTGATACTGTGAAAAAAGAAGATGCAGCAAAAATGTTTACCATTTTGAAAGAAGAACGACTTGAAAAGATTGAGCCTGAATTTATTGATGATGAGGATTAAAGCTAAATTTATTTTCTAGCCCTCCTATTGTTGTCCCGCCTTTCTTTTTGTAGGTGAAAGTATGATACAACTTAAATAAAGTTGTCATGCTTTGAAGGTTGTCCGCATAAAGTGAACAGAAGCTAGGACGACTAAAGGAGGAAAAAAATGACGCTACATCAAGAAAGTAATCGTTACACAATTCCATCTGGAGAGCATATTTTAACGATTCGTAATCGTAAAAGAATGGACATGACTTCTGTAAAATCAATTGAACGCTTTGATCAGGAAGAGTTTTTCATTAAGACGTCCCAAGGGCACTTGTTAATCCGTGGAGAGGAACTGCATATCGTTCATTTAGATGTTGACAAAGGATTATTGACACTTGAAGGAACTGTAAAAACCTTACAGTACGACGAGGAGGAAAGTGGCTTCTCGAAAGGTTTCCTTCATAAGTTATTTGGATGATTGTCAGTGAACAATTTTATCAATTAATTGTCATGGTTTTGAGCGGTATAGCAGTTGGTTTCATAATTGATAGTATAAGGCTTATTGTTTTTTCAACTCCAAAAAGGTCAAGCCTTCGAAAGTGGATGATGGTTGTTGAGTTAATAACTTGGATTCTACTTGGAGGGTTGACATACTATTTATTATTTTGGCTAAAAGATGGCGCTTGGCGGGCTTACGACCCGCTAGCGCAAATAGCCGGAATTTTTTTGTATCAATCATTTTTTCAAACCTTTTTACGTTTCGTTGCTAGAATTTTGGTGAATATAACATGGAGACCCTTTTGGTTCATTGTGCGTTTCATAATTACGGTTATTCGACAAATTTTGCAATTATTAATAAATATTGTTATGTTTGTTATAAGACCTTTTGTCAAAATTTATTCGTATTTGTCCTACACTTTTTTTAAAAAATTACGATATTTGAAGTATAATAAAAAGCAACAATAATTATCGGAGGTGCGGACATGACTAGACGTCATTCATCAAATGATGAATCCCAAAACTTCACTAAGCTTGATAATGACTATGTCCGTAACACGGATAGAGCTATAAATCGCAAACAACAGGCTCGAAAACGTAAGATGCGTCGTATTGTCTTTTTTGCGATTGTACCAGTCATTATTATTGCTCTTCTCTTAAATGTGCTGTCACATCAGAATGAAACATTAGCAGCAAAAGAGAAATCCAAAGAAGAAGCGAATCGGCATCTCACTGAATTGAAAGAAGAACAAGATACATTAAATCTTAAAATCAAACAATTGCAGGATGATGAATATATCGCGAAGCTATTAAGAAAAGAGTACTATTTATCGGAAAAAGGTGAGATTATTTTCATCATTCCAGATAAGGAAGATAAAAAAGACGACTGAAAAGCTATGTATTGTTGACACTCTTTTATTGTTATATATAATGAAAAGAGAAGCTTATTGCAGTAAAAAGTTTGATTAAATTGATTACATGGCTCAAAAGAGTCGCTTAATTTTTAAGGAGGAGCATTTTTTTTATGTCAATTGAAGTAGGCAGCAAGGTACAAGGTAAAGTAACAGGAATCACAAATTTTGGAGCATTCGTTGAGCTGCCAGATGGCAAAACAGGCTTAGTTCACATTAGTGAAGTTGCTGACAATTATGTAAAAGATATCAATGAGCATCTAAAAGTTGGAGATGAAGTTGAAGTAAAAGTGATGAATGTTGAAGCGGACGGAAAGATTGGTCTTTCAATCCGTAAAGCAAAGCCTCAAGCTGAAAGACCAGAGCGACCAGAGCGTCCAGCACGTCCACGTCGTGATAATCGTTCCAATGATCGCAACGAACGCCACCAGCCAAAAGAAAATTTTGAGCAAAAAATGGCACGCTTCTTAAAAGATAGTGATGAACGTCTAGCAACACTTAAACGTGCTACAGAATCAAAACGCGGAGGTCGCGGAGCTAGAAGAGGGTAGTTTGCTGACTGTTTTAATCGTAGAAAAAGTGTATGAAATAGAGTTGGGAGTGGCTTTTTAAAAGCTACTCCCTTTTTTAATATACCTATAAAGTAGAAGATGGTCTCTTTTTCTTTTTTGTGGGTGTTATCGTTTTTTCATCGGTAAGACCAATGGATTCTTTCTTCACAGGATGGATAACCATTTTGACAAGTAAAGCAACACCATAAACACTCACAGCTAGTCCACCAAGCAATAAGATTATTTGAACAAAAAACGGTAAGTTTATTAGAATTGAAATAAGAATAATCATTGAGCCACTTCCACAAATTAAAGCAGCTTTTGTTAATGCACTCAAGGGAATTAAACCTCCTAAAAACGTTGTTTTTACTAGTATGCCATACTTTTATATTCTGTCACATAGCTTTACTTAAGCGGACGGATAGAATTTGCAAAGAAGTAGATAGATGGATAAATTAAAAATAGGTATCTCAGAATCTAGTTCTGAGATACCTATTTGAGATGACCCGTACGGGATTCGAACCCGTGTTACCGCCGTGAAAGGGCGGTGTCTTAACCACTTGACCAACGGGCCTATATGGTGGCGGCCGAGGGGATCGAACCCCCGACCTTACGGGTATGAACCGTACGCTCTAGCCAGCTGAGCTAGGCCGCCAAATTTAGAAATGGAGCGGAAGACGAGGTTCGAACTCGCGACCCCCACCTTGGCAAGGTGGTGTTCTACCACTGAACTACTTCCGCATGTCGTTTAAGCAACAAGTTAAATAATACAAGCCAATCGTGCTAGTGTCAAGTAGGTTTGAAAAAATATTTAAAGATATTTCAGGACATTTAACTATAGAAGAATATTTTAGCGGATTTTTTGTTCTTACGTAGAAATATATCCTAGAGAATAGTTGTATCAAACCATTAATAGTACGTGAAATCCCTTCAAATTAGGCTTTAAGATGAATAGTAAATAATTATTATATTGATTCAATAATTGAATTTTCCAATATTTCTATTGATCAAAAGCCTTTTACTATAGAAATTGTTGCCAATTCTCGTATTTATGAATAGCTATTAGTCGAAATATTTATATTTTTTTCTGTCAACGTCAGACAATCTTTCCACACATAATTTTTTATAATAACCAAAAGTGCGGAAAGGGGATAGTTAAATGACAAGTATTGAATGGTATAATACAACGAATGTAGATGACCAAAAAATAGGTTTGAAAAAGAAGCAGATCCTAATAGGCTCTCTCTTTTTTTTAACCGCCTTTTTCTTGGCTCAATCTGTTGTATTTGAAGCGGCTGTACCGTTCTCAGTTCCTTTTTGGGCCATTATTCGAACAAAATATAGGGAGTATGCTAAATTCGTATTATTTGGGAGTTTAGCGGGTTGCTTTTTCCTAGGCTTTGGACAAGTCCTAATTCTCGCTTTACAAATTATCCTGTATGAATGTATTATGCGTTTTCGTTACTGGCAACTGCCCCAAAGTATTGCGGTGTCTTTAGCTGTATTACTAGTACAAATAATGTGGCAAGGGGTGATGTATCAAGGCTTACCACCAGTGCTTGTACAATTTTATGTGGGTTGTGAAGCAGCTTTAGCTCTTATTATGACATTGTTTATGCAAGTATTATTTGTTAATTCGTATGAATGGTTTACGACGCATTGGACATATGAAAAGCTAGGTTCAGGATTAGTCGTCTTTGCAGCCATGCTTACTGGAATGCAAACGGTTGTAATAAGCTATTTTTCACTCCCTATTTTTTTACTGCAGCTCTTTATCTGTTTTGGCGCATTGGTTGGAAGTGTTCCTTTAGCAACTGTCATTGGAGCAGTGTTAGGAACGCTTATAGGTGTGGCCAAGCTTTCGTTTACCGGTATGCTTTCGGTGGCTACCTTAACTGGATTATGTGCGGGTATGGGAGCGAAAGGTGGTAGATTTGGCGTTGCTATTGGTAGTATTTTACCTAGTGTATTTTTTTTATTTTATGACGCCACATTGCCCTTGGATAGTGTTTATTTCACCTCAATTGCCATTGGTAGTATTTTATTTCTAACCATTCCAAAGAAATATTCGGATAGGGTAAGGGACAAGCTCTTTCCACAACGAGAAGAGGTTTTACTAGCCCGACAGAATTGGTTAACAGAACATGTAACGTATAAATTAGAGCACTTTCAGCATTTTGTGCAATTCATGAAGGAACTTGTGTTTGATCGCTTTATGACAGCACCAGTTGAAGCGGCAAAGGAAGTAGCACCAATGAATACTTGTTTAAGTTGTTTCCGTTATGATCATTGCTGGGGTGCGCAAAATAATGGTATGGACAAGCTGATGACAGATTGGTTTCATATGAAAGGAGTAGGCAAGGAATCAGCTATTCATCGTGTTGAAGAACAAATACGCTATAAATGTGTGAAATCCACGAAAATCTTTGAGGAATTAGATACAGAACTTTATAGAGAACGAATTAACGGGCAATATTTCCATGGTAAAAAAATGATTGCCCTTCAACTGCGAGATATGAGCAATCATTTAAATCAGTTAATTGCTGAGATGAAGGAAGATACAATTTCTTTTGTAAGTGTTGAGAAGGACATTGTTGAGCGCTTAAAGGAAGCCAATATTGAATGTTTTCAACTTGATGTCTTAAGTAATAAGCCTGGGGCAAGAAAGATTGTTTGTGCCTTAGCACCAGCACGTGTCAACTGGGAGAAAGATACGACATTAGCTGAACGTATGATTTTGCCGATTCTTTATGAAATTTTTGATGAACCTTTTGAAATTGAAAAAGTAGTAGCCTGCGAAATACCATTTCGTCATGTTCAAATTTGCTTTAGATCAGCTATTAGCTTTGAAGTAGAGTATGATATATATAGCATGTCTAAAGATGCAACACTATATTCCGGTGATTCTCATGCCCTTTTCCAATTGCATCCAGGATTATTTGCGATATTGCTGTCTGATGGTATGGGGCAAAGTAAAGAAGCACAACATGAAAGTAGAAAATTGATTCATTTAATGAGAGAGTGTCTAAATTACAATATGAATCCCGAAACTGCGATGCATACGCTCCATTATGTCATGGCATTAAAGCAGCAAGATGATATGTATGCAACCCTTGATTTTGCACTTGTCGATTTACAGCACGGAGATTTGTGGTCGTGGAAAGCGGGTGGAATGTCAACCTACATTTTGCGTGGAAAAGAGGTACTGAAAGTAGAAAGTAATGCAGCACCTGTAGGATTCTTATCTATTTCAGCGGTCGAAGCTGAAAAAAGAAAACTGAAGGCAGGTGATGTTATTTTAATGCATTCAGATGGACTGTTCTCAAGTGTAGCTGATTGGGATGAACAGGAGGAAACATTTTTAGCTTTCGCACAGCAGGTAGCAAGTACAAATAAAACGATTCAAGAAAAGCTAACAACCATTATGCAATCATTCCAAGGATATTTTGAAATAGAGGATGATTGTACAGTATTAATGTTAGAGGTGACACATGTTGTACCGACATGGGCTGTCTTTAGACCAGCTCAGTATTCAATGAGTAAATCATCTTAAACTAACAACGAAAAGGGGAGGAGAAGCGTTTGTCATTTGAATTAAAGGTCAAAACATTTATAGAAGAAGAGCAATTATTACAGCAAGGCGACCATCTTCTCATCGCCGTTTCGGGTGGGATAGACTCTATGGCTTTACTTCATTACTTTATTCAAACACAGGAGCATTGGAACATTCAGGTGGAAGCCGTACATGTTGATCATATGTTGAGAGGAGAAGCTTCTGCTGAGGATAGGGCTTTTGTTCAAAAATATTGTGACGCTAATGATGTTTACTTACATGCCAAGGAAATTCCAATACCTACAATATTGGCACAGGAAAATGGTAATACACAGTTAATATGTCGTAGGGAAAGGTATCAATTTTTCAAAGAAGTTCTGCAAAAAACAAATGCTAATAAGCTTGTAACTGCACATCATGCGGATGACCAACTGGAGTCAGTATTAATGGCCCTTACAAAAAATGCAACAATGAATAGCATGCAGGGCATACGTCCTCAAAGAATTTTTGGAGGAAAATCATTAATTCGTCCGTTTTTAACGGTTACAAAGTCTGAAATAGGGGAATATTTACTTAGAAAAGGTTTAGATTATCGAGAAGATGCTAGCAATTCTAAAGATACCTATGTACGTAATCGTTTTAGACATCATGTGGTGCCTTTATTGGAGGCAGAGAATCCGCGAGTGACTGAACAGGTGACCCATTTCACAAAGCAATTGCAAGAAGACGATACCTTTTTAATGACATTGGCCCAAGATGTATTTTCCCAAATCATCATAAGAAATAATGAAAATACATATCGCATGGAAATTGAGGCATTTCAATTGGTACCACTTGCTTTACAAAGGAGGCTCATTTTAATACTATTAAACTATCTTTACAAAGATTCAAATACGATACAAAGTTATGCCTTATTGACTTCAATTTTAAAGCTTTGTGATACAACAGCAGGGTATGCTGAAATTCACTTACCTGAAGATTTTCTAGCAGTTCGCCGTTATGGAAATTTAACGATTCAGAAAAAGGAGCCGTTAGAAGGCCTAGCTTCTCCTGAGAAACAGGTTATTTCGACTGCTAATGGCTGGACAACACTGACAAATGGTGAGCGCTTACGCGTAGTCAATTTGCATGATTTATCGTCTGAATTGCTGACGGATACTGCACAACTTTTTTATTTTAACGCTAGCAAACTCCACCTACCGTTTTATGTTCGGGCACGCAGGGATGGAGATAGAATGCTGTTAAAAGGAATGGATCAGCCAAAACGCTTATCTCGCCTTTTTATAGATGAAAAGATTCCTTTAAATGAGCGAAATAGCTGGCCGTTACTGATTTCTCAATCTGATGAGGTGGTAGCGGTAATTGGTGTGCGTATGGGAATATTTTTTTCAACCACTCCGCAACCAAACGATGATACAGTGCTCATCGTAGACTAAGGTCTTTGTAAAATATTTCACCGAAATAGGGTGAAGATTTTTTGATACATCACGAGGAGGAATCGATATGTTACAAAACGACATCGAAAAAATTATGATTACAGAAGAACAATTGCAAGAAAGAATTGCAGACTTAGGCGCGCAATTAACAGAGGAATACAAAGATGCATTTCCATTAGCTGTTGGCGTACTTAAAGGGGCAATGCCATTTATGACAGACCTAATGAAACGTTTCGATTCTTTCATCGAACTTGATTTTATGGATGTGTCTAGCTATGGTAATGCTACTGTGTCATCTGGTGAAGTGAAGATTTTAAAGGATTTGAATACAAGCGTTGAGGGACGTGACGTATTAATTATCGAGGACATTATTGATAGTGGTTTAACTTTAAGTTATCTAGTAGATTTATTTAAATATCGCAAAGCAAAGTCCATTAAAATTGTTACATTACTTGATAAACCATCAGGTCGAAAAGTAAATTTATCTGCTGACTATGTTGGTTTCGAAGTGCCAGATGGCTTTGTTGTAGGATATGGCTTAGATTACGCTGAAAAATATCGTAATTTACCTTATATTGGTATTTTAAAGCCTGAGGTATATTCTTTCTAAGAACAAAAGACCAGCTATAAAAAGTAAAGGTCTCCAGCGCAAGTCACGTATTTTTAGTTATGTTTAACATAATTCAAAATCTTGACACAATGTTTAGCTATATCGAGCCCGAGGAACAGGTACAATTACGCTGGGACATATAAAGATGGCCTAAAAACTGTTGTGATAACGGCAATAAGTGAACGAAACATTTTTTAAGTAGGGCTTTTCGTTGTATGATGAAATCATGATATGTTAAGATTTTACTTATAATTTTTCTGTTTGTAATGAGGAGGCTGGAGATGAATCGAATATTTCGATATACCATATTCTATCTACTGATTTTCCTAGTGATTATCGGTATTTTTGGTACTTTCAATGGTGGAAATTCACCAACGAAAGAATTAACTTATCATGAGTTTCAAGAAGCTCTAGATAAGAAAGAAATAACAAGTGCTACAATTCAACCTGATAAATCAGTTTACGTCGTTGAAGGAACACTGAAGGGGTATGAAAAAGGGGAAAGTTTTACTACAAACATCCCTCGTGAAAACCAATCTTTAATGGACCGCATCGATGAGGCTGCTAAGGATAAAAATAGTAATATTAGTTTTTTAGCAGCACCAGAAACAAGTGGATGGATTCAATTCTTTACAGGAATTATTCCTTTCATTATCATCATTTTCTTATTCTTCTTCCTAATGAGTCAATCTCAGGGTGGCGGTAATAAAGTGATGAGCTTTGGTAAAAGTAAAGCTAAACTGTATGATGATCAAAAGAAAAAAGTGCGTTTTACAGATGTAGCAGGTGCTGATGAAGAGAAAGCAGAACTTGTTGAAGTGGTAGAATTCTTAAAAGACCACCGCAAATTCACTGAAATTGGTGCCCGTATTCCAAAGGGTATCTTACTTGTAGGTCCTCCAGGTACAGGTAAAACATTACTTGCACGAGCAGTAGCAGGTGAAGCGGGTGTTCCATTCTTCTCTATCTCAGGTTCTGACTTCGTTGAAATGTTTGTCGGTGTTGGTGCTTCTCGTGTCCGAGATCTATTTGAAAATGCTAAGAAAAATGCTCCATGTATCATCTTTATCGATGAGATTGATGCAGTAGGTCGTCAACGTGGTGCTGGTCTCGGTGGAGGCCATGATGAGCGTGAACAAACATTAAACCAGTTATTAGTTGAAATGGATGGTTTTGGTGCCAATGAAGGGATTATTATCATTGCCGCAACAAACCGCCCGGATATTTTAGATAAAGCATTATTACGTCCAGGTCGTTTTGACCGTCAAATTACAGTAGGTCATCCTGATGTAAAAGGACGTGAGGCAATTCTTAAAGTACATGCACGTAATAAGCCTTTAGCAGATACAGTTGATTTAGCAGCTGTTGCTCAACGTACGCCAGGTTTCTCAGGTGCGGATTTAGAAAATCTACTAAACGAAGCAGCGCTTGTAGCGGCTCGAAAAAGTAAGCGCACTATAAATATGGCAGATATTGATGAAGCATCAGACCGAGTAATCGCTGGTCCTGCAAAAGCCAGTCGCGTATATTCTGCGAAAGAGAAGAAACTGGTATCCTTCCATGAAGCCGGCCACGTAGTCGTTGGTCTTGAGCTAGATGAGGCTGATACAGTACACAAAGTAACAATTGTTCCTCGTGGGCAAGCGGGTGGATATGCGATTATGTTACCGAAGGAAGAGCGCTTCTTTACGACAAAGCAAGAGCTTTTAGATCGTATTGCAGGTCTTCTGGGTGGTCGTGTAGCTGAAGAAATTGTTCTTGGTGAAGTTTCTACTGGAGCACATAACGATTTCCAAAAGGTTACAAGCATTGCCCGTGCTATGGTTACTGAATACGGAATGAGTGAGAATCTTGGAGCTATGCAATTTGGTTCAAGTCAAGGTGGTAATGTATTCCTTGGCCGCGACTTTAATTCTGACCAGAACTATTCTGATTCAATAGCCTATGAAATTGATAAAGAAATGCAAAAAATAATTGATACACAATATGAGCGTACTAAGCGTATCCTTACGGAAAAACGTCACCTGCTTGATTTAATTGCCAATACACTAATGGAAAAAGAAACATTAAATGCACAAGAAATTGAGCATTTACGTGATCACGGTGTGTTACCGGAACCAGAGGCTGCAGAAAAAATTGAGGAGAACACTCCAAAGATTGAAGCAAAGCCTACATTAGATACTATTGGCGAACCAGTTGTTGAAAAAGAGCTACTAAGTAAAGAGTCAAATCCAACAACTTTGGATTTAGCAAAAGAACGTAAAGAACCGAATGATGCACCTAAGGGTATCGATGAAAAACGTGATTAAAAATAGGGAAGACTGTTTACTAGTTCAGTAAGCAGTCTTTTTCTTTGCCTTTTCTTACTAATAAGCATTAGGATAGAGTAGTAAAAAAGACAAGCTGCATGCAACTCTGCCATTTAGAGAGATGTTAGCCAAAAAAGATAGGAGTGTATATGCGTGGGAAATGTTGTATTGAATAATGGTCTTAAAATGCCAATGGTTGGATATGGTGTCTTTCGAGTACCCGAAGGAGATGACCTAGCTGAAGCAGTCAAAACAGCTATAGCAAAAGGCTATCGTAGTATTGATACAGCACAAGTATATCGAAACGAAGAAAGTGTTGGACGAGGAATACGAGCAGCCATTGAAGAAGGCTTGGTAACTCGTGAAGAATTATTTATCACATCAAAAGTTTGGAACGATGGACTTTCCTATGAAGAAACACTTGCGGCATATGACAGCAGTCTAGAAAAAATAGGATTAGACTATTTAGATTTATATTTAGTACATTGGCCTGGAATAGACCAAAATTATATTGAAGTTTATAAAGCACTAGAAAAGATTTATCAAGATGGTCGAGTACGTTCAATTGGTGTTAGTAATTTCCATGTACACCATTTGGAAAGCCTTTTGAAGGAAACGACTGTCGTCCCTGTTATAAATCAAATTGAATTCCATCCGCATTTAATACAGGAGGAAGTACGTGCCTACTGTAAGGATAAGGGCATACAGGTAGAGGCATGGTCTCCGTTGATGAATGGTTCTCTACTGGAAGAGGCATTGATTCAAGAGCTAGCATCTAAATATGGCAAAACGCCTGCACAGATTGTATTACGCTATGATGTGCAACATGATGTTGTCACGATTCCAAAAACGATGACACCTGCACGTATGACTGAAAACCTAGCTGTTTTTGATTTTACGTTAACTGAGCAAGAAATGACACAGTTAGATGCAATGAACGATGGACTACGTTGTGGTCCAGATCCAGAAAAATTTAATTTCAAATGATTGTAAGAGAGGCTACCATATTTAGGGGGCCTCTTTTTAAAGAAGGATGATAACATGTATAGGTATTTATCTCCACCTGTAGTAGAAGGTGATGTACCTAAGACTATCCCTACAGTACAAACAACATCTGCTGAATCAAGATAAAAAGTATGGTATCATTTTCTAAAGTGTTTTATCCTCATTCCAGTTAGAGAGAATATTGTAATATGGGGATTGTGAAAGTTACAATGACGACATGGGAGGTGTCATTCTTGATTTTGGTTTTAGATGCAGGGAATTCCAATATTGTATTAGGTGTCTATGATGACAACGATCAATTAGCCTTCCATTGGCGTATGGTGACGGATCTTCATAAAACAGAAGATGAATATGCCATGCAAGTTCTTTCATTTTTTAATCATGCAGGCATTTCATTTGAACAAATAACAGGCATTATTATATCCTCAGTTGTGCCACCAATTATGTTTTCACTAGAGGCGATGTGCCAGAAGTATTTTCGAAAAAAGCCATTGATAGTAGGGCCAGGTGTGAAAACAGGTTTAAATATTAAATACGAAAATCCTCGTGAGGTTGGGTCTGATCGCATAGTGAATGCCATAGCAGCTCTAGATTTATATAAGGCCCCTTGTATCATAGTTGATTTTGGGACAGCAACAACCTATTGTTATTTGAACGAAAAGGGCGATTACATGGGTGGAGCTATTGCGCCAGGCATCACTATTTCTACAGAGGCTCTTTATACACAGGCTGCAAGATTGCCGCGTATTGAAATCGTTCGACCTACACATATCGTGGGGAAAACGACCGTTTCTGCCATGCAGGCGGGAATTTTTTATGGCTTTGTCGGGCAAGTTGAGGGCATTGTTAATCGTATAAAAGCACAAAGTAAAGAGGAGCCATTAGTTATTGCTACAGGTGGATTAGCAAATCTAATAGCAGGGGAGACACAAATTATAGATGTTGTAGATCCATTTTTAACGTTAAAGGGTTTATATAAGCTCTATAAACGTAACCAATAGGAAATGAGGGACATTCCATTTATGAGTGATTATTTAGTAAGAGGTTTAGGATTTAATGGACAAGTTCGTGTGTTTGCAGCACGTACAACAGCCACAGTAGGAGAAGTGCAACGCCGTCACGATACATGGCCAATTGTATCAGCAGCTTTAGGTCGTTCAATGACAGCGGCAGTTATGATGGGAGCCATGCTAAAAGGTGAAGAGAAAATCACTATTAAAATTGAGGGCAACGGTCCAATTGGCCCAATGGTAATTGATAGTAATGCACATGGAGAAGTGCGTGGATTTGTGACAAACCCTCATGTACACTTTGATTTAAACGAGCAAGGTAAGCTAGATGTTCGAGCAGGTGTTGGAACAGAAGGTGCTCTTACAATTGTTAAAGACCTTGGTTTAAGAGATATGTTTTCAGGACAAACACCAATTGTTTCAGGCGAAATTGCTGAAGATTTTACTTATTATTTTGCTACATCTGAGCAAGTACCATCATCTGTAGGTTTAGGCGTATTAGTTAATCCAGACAACACTATTCTTGCAGCTGGCGGATTTATACTTCAATTAATGCCAGGTTGTGAGGAAGAAACGATAACTGAAATTGAGCAACACCTTGCTACAATAGAGCCTGTTTCCAAAATGATTGAAAAAGGCTTTACACCAGAGCAAATTTTAGAAGCTGTATTAGGAAATGGACAGCTACAAATTTTAGATTCCATGCCAGTTGAATTTAAATGTCAATGTTCAAAAGAGCGGTTTGGTGCGGCAATTTTAGGTCTAGGAACAGCAGAGATTAGAGAAATGATTGATGAGGACGGCGGTGCAGAGGCACAATGTCACTTCTGCTTAGAGACATATAGCTTTTCTAAAGATGAGCTAGAAGGGTTTATCGATGAGCTCAACGCGTAATCGGCGACCTTCAACCAATGTAACACCAAACCAAACTCCTTTATTGCAACGTCGTTTAAAGACAAAGCCTGCTTTAGCTGTCATAGCCGTTTTGTTATTAGGAAATGTATTATGGTTCATTAGTTGGTTGATCCCGAACAAAGGTCAGGAAATTGGTAGCGACGAACAAGTCGCTGCCATTGACGGGGATGTTATCACACGCCAAGAGTGGATGATTGCTATGGAAGAACGATATGGTAAAGAAACACTCCAAAATTTAGTAAATGAAACGGTAATGGAAAAGGCCGCAAAAACATATAAAATTAAAGTTACTGATAAAGAAATTGATCTTGAATTAGCGTTAATGCGATCTGCTCAAGATAAGTATGATACAGCCATGCAAAATCTTTCGGCAGAGCAACTACGCCAAAAGATTCGATCACAGCTTATATTGGATAAGGTACTCACTAAAGATGTAGTGATAGAGGAAGAAAACGTTGAAAAGTATTATGAGGAAAATCAAGGCTTATATAATACAAAAACAAGCTATCGTACGAATTTTATTGAGGTCGATTCAAAAAAAGCTGCTGATGAGGCACTGGGTGAATTAAAAAATGGCTCTGATTTTACAGTGCTGGCACGAGAAATTTCTGTTGATAGTGCTTCAGCGAGTTTAGGAGGGGATATTGGTTTCCTTACAGAAAATCAGGAAAATGTAGACCCTGCAATTATTAATACTGTAAAATCACTAAAGGCAGATGAGGTAAGTAAAGCCTTTAAGTTAGATAATGGTCATTATGGCATTGTTCAAGTACAAGAGATATTAGAAGGACAATCCTTTACATATGACGATGTGAAAGAACATATTGAGCGAGAATTAGCTTTAGAGCAATTACCGCAATCTGTTACGCCAGAAGCATTTTGGTCGGAATTTAATGCTACTTGGTATTATGGAGAGACTAAAAAAGAAAAATAATACATGAAGAGAGTCTGCAGGTTTTGCGGGGTAAAATGAGTCTGATCAAACTTACAGGCATTCGTAGTGAATTACCCAATAAATGCAGGTTCTTTTTCTTTAGTGAGGATAAGATTTTTCCTTTTCATAGCAATGATAAATATTCTGAAAATATTAGTTTTATTTATTGACAATCGAATGGAAAAATTGATAAAATACAAAATAAGTAAAACCTATAAAAATAGTAGGGATTGGGAGTGGATTAGTAAATGAGTAGATTAGCAAACTCGGTAGCTGAATTAGTTGGTAAAACACCAATTGTAAAATTAAATCATGCAACAAGTGAAAATGAAGGTACTGTGTATGTAAAATTAGAATATTTTAATCCGGGAAGCTCGGTGAAAGACCGTCTAGCTTTAGCTATGATTGAAGCTGCGGAAAAAGACGGGACATTAAAACCTGGTGGTACGATTATTGAGCCGACATCTGGTAATACAGGTATTGGTCTTGCAATGATTGCAGCTGCTAAAGGTTATAAAGCCATTCTAGTTATGCCAGAAACTATGAGCTTAGAGCGTCGTAATTTATTACGTGCTTATGGTGCAGAGCTTGTATTAACACCTGGTCCAGCAGGTATGAAAGGTGCAATTGCTAAAGCAGAAGAACTATCTGAAGAACATGGCTACTTCCTACCACAACAATTTACAAATCCTGCGAACGCGGTAATTCACCGTTTAACAACAGGCCCAGAAATTGTAGAAGCATTTGATGGCCTGGCACTCGATGCTTTTGTAGCTGGTGTCGGCACTGGTGGTACAATTACTGGTGCTGGTGCGGTCTTAAAAGAAAAGTATCCAAACATTGAAATCATTGCAGTTGAACCAAAGGATTCACCAGTTCTTTCTGGTGGTCAACCAGGGCCTCATAAAATTCAAGGAATTGGCGCTGGATTTGTACCAGCAGTTTTAGATACAGAAGTCTATTCTTCAGTATTCCCTGTTGAGAATGAGGTTGCTTTTGAAGTAGCACGTAAAGTAGCACGTGAAGAAGGAATCCTATGTGGTATTTCATCTGGTGCTGCAATCTATGCTGCAATTGAAGCGGCAAAACGTTTAGGTAAGGGTTCGAATGTCCTTGCTATTGTGCCTTCTAATGGTGAACGTTATCTATCAACACCTTTATATCAATTTGAAGACTAATTCAATTTTTTTATGTAAGGGCTCCTTTATAAAGGGGCCCTTTTTTAGTGTGAAAACTAGGGCACTATGAAAATTATAAAAACATTCGCTTCTATGTAATAATCAAGTTAAGATGGAATCACATCATATGTTTAAAGGGGAAAAATAACTTGAAAACAATACTTACAAAAACATTAACGATGGATGCAGATTCATTTTTTTATAGCTATAAAAGGCAGACAGAGACGCAGCAAGCGCATGTGTTTTTAGAGAGTGGACGTGGTGGACATTTTTCAATAGCTGCGTGGAATCCATTAGCTACCGCACGATCAGTAGAGGGTGGGCTTTTCGTAAATTGGAGAAATGGCAGACAGGAAGTTTTACAAGGGGAGTCCCTCGACTTACTGGAAGAGCTTGTGGCAGAATATCAGGTTTCTTATAATGCAGAGCTACCTGTTTTTCAGGGAGGGGCTATTGGATTTGTGTCGTATGATTATGCTCGTAAAATCGAGGAGCTTCCTAATACGGCAACAGATGATTTACAAGTGCCTGATATCTATTATTATATCTTTGATTGCTGGGCCGTACATGATGTGAAAACGAATACAGTGACACTTATGAAGTTAGAAGAGAATGAGGTTAACTTGGAAGAATGGGCTAACATCTGGCAGGTTGCTGCACAGGCTGGGTTAGACGCGCGCAAATTTGAGAAAACAACTGCTATAGAAGTTAAGAATGATGAAAATGAGTTGCTTGTTTCATTTGCAGGAGGCGATTTCGAGGCAGCAGTTAAAAAAATCCAAACGTATATCGCACAAGGCGATGTCTTTCAGGTGAATTTATCTGTTCGTCAGTCTAAGAAACTCAATGCAAATGCACTAGATGTCTATGAGGCACTACGAGCTTTTAATCCGTCGCCATATATGGCTTATATTGAAGCACCTGATTTTTCTGTTGTTTCTGGATCGCCAGAGTTACTAGTCAAGCGTCAAGGCAATGAGTTGTCGACGAGACCAATCGCTGGCACTCGACCAAGAGGGAAGTCTGAAGAGGAAGATTTAGCGTTGGCTCAAGAATTAATTGATAATGATAAAGAGCGTGCTGAGCATGTGATGTTAGTGGATTTAGAGCGCAATGATTTAGGTCGTGTATCCACCTATGGAACAGTGGAAGTGGATGAGTTTATGGTCATTGAGCGCTATTCACATGTTATGCATATCGTTTCGAATGTGCGTGGAGAAATAGCAGAAGGTAAAACGAATGCAGATGTTATTCGTGCGATGTTCCCAGGTGGGACAATTACAGGAGCGCCTAAAATCCGCACTATGGAAATTATTGAAGAATTGGAGCCTGTACGACGTGGTTTATATACAGGCTCAATCGGCTGGCTAGGCTTTACAGGTGATATGGAATTTAATATTGTAATCCGTACAGCGTTTGTAAAAGATGGGGTTGCGCATATTCAAGCTGGAGCAGGCATTGTCATTGACTCTGTTCCGGAAAGAGAGTATCAGGAATCATTAAATAAAGCGAAAGCAATGTGGCAGGCAAAGGCAATGGCAGAGGAGCGAGTAATATGATTTTGATGATCGATAACTATGATTCATTTATTTATAACATCGTCCAATATTTGGGTGAATTTGGTCATGACATAGTAGTAAAACGTAATGATGTTATTACAGTAGAAGAAATAGAACAACTTTCGCCAGATATGATTGTTATTTCTCCAGGGCCATGTAGTCCAAATGAGGCGGGGGAAAGCCTGAACATTATTAAATATTTCGCGGGAAATATTCCGATTTTAGGAGTTTGTCTTGGACATCAGGCGCTTGCACAAGTGTTTGGTGGTCATGTCATACAAGCGGAACGTTTAATGCATGGGAAGACATCACCCGTGCTGCATGCTGAAGTGGGTTTGCATAAAGGCATGCCAAATCCATTCCAAGCAACTCGCTATCATTCTCTTATTGTAGAAAAGGAGACATTACCAGCGTGTCTAGAAGTAACAGCTTGGACAGAAGAAGGAGAAATTATGGGTTTACGTCATAAGGAATATCCTATTGAGGGTGTACAATATCATCCGGAATCCATTATGACAGAGCAAGGGAAACAACTTCTTCGCCAATTTATAGAAATGTATATAGAAGGAGTGAAATAGATGCAGTGCTGGATGAACGGAAACTATATGGCGGCCCAGGATCTGAGAATTTCGCCATTTGATCATGGATTTTTATATGGATTAGGATTTTTTGAAACGTTCCGAACATATGGTGGTCAGGTATTTTACTGGGAAGCACATATGGAAAGATTACAGCATGCTTTATCACAATATCACATTCATTTAAACTATCCTGAAAGTGTATTACTTGAGGCTGTGCAACAACTAAATCAACTAGCTGGCGGTCAGGATGGTTACTTCCGTTTAAATGTATCTGCGGGTGAACATAATATTGGATTACAGCCAACAGAATATAGACAACCTAATATCATCATTTTTCGCAAGGAACTTCAAGACACACCGCGTGGTACTGAAAAGTTTGCACAATGGCTTACCATACCACGCAATACACCTGAACAAGCATTTCGTGTTAAATCGCACCATTACGGCAATAACGTGCTTGGTCGCTTTGAAATGCCATCATTGGCTCAACAAGAAGGTTTCTTTTTAACAGAATCAGGCTATGTAGCTGAAGGTGTGACATCAAATATATTTTGGATAAAAAATGATATACTATATACGCCTTCTTTGGAGACAGGTATTTTACCAGGAATTATTCGTGCATGGGTTATAGAAAAGGCTAGTGCGCTAAACCTTGATGTACAGGAAGGCTTTTATACAAAAGAGGATTTACTACAAAGTACGGAATGCTTCATTACCAATTCAGTACAAGAACTTGTGCCTATTAGTAGCTTGGCGAACCAGCGATTTTTAGGCAATAAAGGACCTATTTATTCCATTTTGCATAGCGCATTTGTTCAAGAAGTGGAACGAGGATAGAAGGAGCGTTTACATGCTAGAAAAATATACGAAACCATTAACGATTAATGGTATTACATTAGACTATAGACAAGAAACATTTGTTATGGGGATTCTAAATGTTACACCGGACTCTTTCTCTGATGGAGGAAAGTATAACAATGTGGAGGCTGCAGTTACTCAAGCAAAAAAAATGGTGGCTGAAGGAGCAAAAATTATCGATGTAGGTGGAGAATCTACACGTCCTGGGTACGAACGAATTTCAGATGAAGATGAAATTGCACGCATCGTGCCTGTTATTCGAGCGTTAGCACAAGAAGTAAAGGTCATTATTTCAGTTGATACGTATAAAGCAAGTGTGGCGCGTGCCGCAATTGAAGCCGGCGCACATATCATCAATGATATTTGGGGAGCAAAGGCAGAACCAAAAATTGCTCAGGTTGCTGCAGACTTACATGTTCCAATCATTTTAATGCATAACCGTGAAAATATGGATTATGGTGTTGATTTTTGGACGACTGCAAAGGCAGATTTAGAAAAAAGTATTGCCATTGCACAGCAAGCGGGAGTTCCCGATCATCATATCATCTTAGACCCAGGTATCGGCTTTGCTAAAAATACTGCACAAAATATAGCTATGATGCAACACTTATCGGATTTAGTGGCTATGGGCTATCCCGTATTATTAGCAACATCACGTAAATCAATGATTGGTAATGTCTTGAACTTACCTGTTGAGGAGCGTCTTGAAGGGACAAGCGCCACAGTGGTTTATGGAATTGAAAAGGGTTGTCATATGATAAGAGTTCATGATGTAAAGGAAATGGCGCGGGCAACGTATATGACGGATGTATTAGTGGGTAAACGTTTGTTTAAGGAGGAAGCGTGATGGATTATATTCATTTAAAGGACATGCAGTTTTATGGTTATCATGGTGTATTAGCAGCTGAAACCACTCTAGGCCAACGCTTTCGAGCAAATGTTTCGCTTGCAGTAGACATGACAAAAGCCGGTGAAACGGATGATCTTTCTTATACCGTAAATTATGCAGAGGTATATGCGTTATGTCGGGATATTGTAGAGGGTGAACCGTTTAAGCTTATTGAGGCTCTTGTTGTGAAAATAGCAAATGTGATTTTAGCAACCTATCCTGATAAAGTAAAAGGAGTTCGTGTAGAGCTTATTAAACCAGACCCACCTATTCATGGTTATTATAAAGAAGTCTCTGTTGAGGTTACGAGGGGGGATTTCTAATGAAGGATGTCTATTTATCTATCGGAACAAATATGGGGGAGAGATATGAGAATCTTCAGCATGCAGTAGACCTTTTAAAAGAAAAGAAGGAACTAGAGTTGATTCGTGTTTCATCTGTTTTTGAAACAGCTGCTGTAGGTTATACGGATCAGGCAGATTTTTTAAATATAGCTGTTCATCTAAAAACAGCTATATCGTCTGTTGAGATGTTGAATATTTGCCAAGAAATCGAACGGGAATTAGGGCGTGTAAGAGAATTCCGCTGGGGCCCAAGAGTTATTGATCTTGACATTTTACTTTACAATCAAGAGAATATTGAAACGGAGAACTTAATTGTTCCTCATCCAAGAATGTACGAGCGAGCGTTCGTCCTAGTACCACTTGTAGAGATCACGCCATCACCTTTCGATGAACAGCTACAACAAGCGCATGATCTGTTACAGCAAATGGATTGTGAAAAGGAAGGCGTAATCTTCTGGAACCACTTTAATGAGCCGTCAGCGGTGAATTAAGTATTTGTATAGGAATGAATTATCAGCGTATAGCATTAACGATAGATAGAGAAAATAGGTAAAGCCTATAGAGGAGGAAGAAAAACGTTGGGTCAGTCAACAGAGAAGCCATTTCAAATTGGCGATATTGTCATGGACAACCGAGTAGTATTAGCGCCAATGGCTGGGATTTGTAACTCTGCTTTCCGATTAACGGTTAAGGAGTTTGGGGCAGGTCTCGTATACGCTGAAATGATTAGTGATAAGGGCATTGTCCAAAAAAATGAAAAAACATTAGGTATGCTTTATATCGATGAACATGAAAATCCTCTTTCACTGCAAATCTTTGGTGGAGATAAAGAAACCTTAGTGGAAGCAGCGAAATATGTGGATGAAAATACGACTGCTGATATTATTGATATCAACATGGGGTGTCCTGTTAATAAAATTATAAAATGTGAAGCGGGAGCACGTTTACTACTTGATCCTAATAAAGTATATGAGATGGTAGCGGCTGTTGTGGATGCTGTTAAAAAGCCTGTTAGCGTAAAAATGCGTATTGGTTGGGATGAAGAACATATCTTTGCGATTGAAAATGCTCAAGCTGTTGAGCGGGCAGGTGCAGCTGCAGTAGCAGTTCATGGTCGTACACGTGTACAAATGTATGAGGGTAAAGCGAACTGGGATTATATTCGTCAAGTAAAGGAAAATGTCAGCATCCCTGTGCTGGGTAACGGTGACGTGGAAACACCCCAAGATGCTAAACGTATGCTGGAAACTACAGGTGTAGATGCAGTAATGATTGGACGTGCTGCTTTAGGTAATCCATGGATGATCTATCGTACGGTTCAATACCTAGCAACTGGTGAATTAAAAGAAGAGCCAAGTGTACGAGAAAAAATGGACGTGTGTTTACTGCACTTTGAACGACTTCTTCAATTAAAAGGAGAAGGAATTGCAGTACGGGAAATGCGTAAGCATGCATCATGGTATTTAAAAGGAATCCGAGGTAATGGTAAGGCCCGCAACGCTATTAACCAAACAGAAACTGCGGCAGAACTGCGGGTACTATTAAATAGTCTTGTACAGGAGTATGAAGAAAGCGAATCTAAATTGATTGTTCCAGAAGTTAAAGAATTAATGATATAGTTATTATTATGGGCGTCTCTATAATTTGATAGAGGCGCCTTTTCAGCAGCACCTTTAATTTTTAGAATTATTAATTATTTTGTATTGGATTGAAAATAAATTGAAACAGATGATTACAGCACTAAAATTGTGTACAATAGAAATATTATGGACGTAAACGCGGACAATTTACTTAAGGAGTGAAACAAGTGTCAAATATAGAAGAATTAAATGATCAACTATTGGTGAGACGCCAAAAGATGACAACGATACTAGAAAATGGACAAGACCCATTTGGAAGCCGTTTTGAGCGTACACATTTATCAACAGAAGTACGTGATCAATTTGCAGATCAAACAAAAGAACAGCTTGAGGAAAACCTTCAAGAGGTAATTATTGCGGGCCGTATTATGACGAAACGTGGTAAAGGAAAAGCTGGCTTTGCACATATTCAAGATTTAAATGGTCAAATTCAAATTTATGTTCGTCAAGATCATGTAGGCGAAGAAGCGTATGAATTATTTAAACAAGCTGATTTAGGAGATATCGTGGGTGTGCGTGGTAACGTGTTCCGTACACAAGTAGGAGAACTTTCTGTAAAGGCTGAGGAATTCACATTCCTTACAAAAGCGCTACGTCCTATGCCAGAGAAATTCCACGGCTTACAGGATGTTGAGCAACGTTATCGCCAACGTTATCTAGATTTAATGACAAACGAAGATAGCAAAAAGACATTTATCACGCGTTCGAAAATTATTCGTGCAATCCGAAATTATTTAGATAATGCTGGATACTTAGAAGTAGAAACACCAATGCTTCACACAATTGCAGGTGGCGCAGCAGCTCGTCCTTTTATTACGCATCACAATGCCCTTGATATGGAATTATATATGCGAATTGCCATCGAATTGCATTTAAAACGTTTAATAGTTGGTGGTTTAGAGAAAGTTTACGAGATCGGACGTGTGTTCCGTAATGAAGGAATTTCTACACGCCACAACCCTGAATTTACAATGATTGAACTATATGAAGCATATGCTGATTATCAAGATATCATGTCTCTAACTGAAAACCTTATTGCACATGTTGCCCAAGAAGTTCTCGGTACAACTTCCGTTCAATATGGTGAAGATGAAATCAACCTTGCTGTAGGCTGGAAACGAGTTCATATGGTTGAAGCTGTAAAAGAGGCTACAGGTGTAGACTTCTGGCAGCCGATGACAAAAGAACAAGCACAAGCACTTGCTAAAGAGCATGGAGTTGAAGTGAAGGATGTTCACGAAGTAGGTCATATTATCAATGAATTCTTCGAACAGAAAGTAGAAGAGACGCTTGTACAGCCTACATTTGTATATGGTCACCCTGTAGAAATCTCACCTCTTGCGAAGAAAAATCCAGAGGACGAGCGTTTTACAGATCGCTTTGAGTTATTTATCGTTCGTCGTGAGCACGCCAATGCCTTCACAGAGTTAAATGACCCTATCGACCAACGCCAACGCTTTGAAGCACAATTAGCAGAAAAAGAAGCAGGTAATGATGAGGCACATGAAATGGACAATGATTTCATTGAAGCATTAGAATACGGTATGCCTCCAACAGGTGGTTTAGGTATAGGTATTGACCGTTTAATTATGCTACTAACAAATTCACCATCAATTCGTGATGTATTATTGTTCCCAACAATGCGTCATATTACAAAATAAATTACTGCGTAGGCTCTTTATAGAGCTGCTAAAGAGCATTCAATGAATTAAGAGGAGAATTCACAGGATAGGTGAGTTCTCTTCTTTTTGCTCAATGAAAAAAATTAAGTTGTTTAAACGTAGATTATATTTAGGTTATACTTTTATAGTTCTATGTTTTTCAAATCAAATACAATAAGTATAAAAAGAAGTATTTTATTGGGGGCTTATAATGAATTACAAAATTATTAACAAACAAGTATTTGAACAGGCACAATTACGTTCTGTTTCTGATGTTCCATTTACGGAGGAAGAGCTCGAGCATGGTATGAAATTAGTCGTTGCTAAAAAAGACGAGAATCTTACTTTATATTTAGTAGAAATAGATGGCCATAAGAAATTTGATGTTCGTTGGGACGATTCTTCTGAAATCTTTAGTGGCTGGTATTCTGCATGGGATAACTTCTTGTGGTGCTTAAATATAGTTGACCCTCAAGGTAATGAAATAAAATAGGGACTATTAGAAATAAGCAGGCGCTAAAGTACTTCTACTTTAGCGCCTGCTTATTTTCATAATGCAATTTTTAAAAACCTTCTTTGACCTAAACAACTAATTAGATTTGTAGTTTTATGTAGGAAGTAATTTTACACTAAGTTTTATGAGCTATATTTAACTTGAAAAGTAAGTAGTATTTTAATTTAAGATATTGAGATTTAATAGAAAGAGATGTATAGTAAAACAAATAATAAATAAGGAAAGATACTATGATTTACGATTCTCGTAAATACACAAATTTGCTTATTAAAGCAAGTTTGTTAAATTAAATTAGATTTTGTACAAAAAACACTTGCGAAGTTTTTTCTAACGTGATAAATTATTACTTGTCGTTAAGACGATGCAATCAACAACATTGAACTTCAAAAACAATTTGAAAAAAAGATGTTGACATGAATAATTGATTATAATATAATTTAAAAGTTGTCTCCGATGATTTGAAAAAACATTTTAAAAAAGTGTTGACAACGAAGTGAAGAAATGTTATAATTTAAAAGTTGCTGTCGAGAGATGGTTGCTAAATGAACCTTGAAAACTGAACAAGCAAAACGTAATCAATAAAGTTTTAAGTAGCTAGCTTCGGTTAGTTAACAAAACAAAAATTTTGGACATCAAACATGATGCCAGCAAAACAATTTGAGCTAATCAAATTTCTTTTATGGAGAGTTTGATCCTGGCTCAGGACGAACGCTGGCGGCGTGCCTAATACATGCAAGTCGAGCGAACAGAAAAGGAGCTTGCTCCTTTGACGTTAGCGGCGGACGGGTGAGTAACACGTGGGCAACCTACCCTATAGTTTGGGATAACTCCGGGAAACCGGGGCTAATACCGAATAATCTCTTTTGCTTCATGGTAAAAGACTGAAAGACGGTTTCGGCTGTCGCTATAGGATGGGCCCGCGGCGCATTAGCTAGTTGGTGAGGTAACGGCTCACCAAGGCGACGATGCGTAGCCGACCTGAGAGGGTGATCGGCCACACTGGGACTGAGACACGGCCCAGACTCCTACGGGAGGCAGCAGTAGGGAATCTTCCACAATGGGCGAAAGCCTGATGGAGCAACGCCGCGTGAGTGAAGAAGGTTTTCGGATCGTAAAACTCTGTTGTAAGGGAAGAACAAGTACAGTAGTAACTGGCTGTACCTTGACGGTACCTTATTAGAAAGCCACGGCTAACTACGTGCCAGCAGCCGCGGTAATACGTAGGTGGCAAGCGTTGTCCGGAATTATTGGGCGTAAAGCGCGCGCAGGCGGTCCTTTAAGTCTGATGTGAAAGCCCACGGCTCAACCGTGGAGGGTCATTGGAAACTGGGGGACTTGAGTGCAGAAGAGGAAAGTGGAATTCCAAGTGTAGCGGTGAAATGCGTAGAGATTTGGAGGAACACCAGTGGCGAAGGCGACTTTCTGGTCTGTAACTGACGCTGAGGCGCGAAAGCGTGGGGAGCAAACAGGATTAGATACCCTGGTAGTCCACGCCGTAAACGATGAGTGCTAAGTGTTAGGGGGTTTCCGCCCCTTAGTGCTGCAGCTAACGCATTAAGCACTCCGCCTGGGGAGTACGGTCGCAAGACTGAAACTCAAAGGAATTGACGGGGGCCCGCACAAGCGGTGGAGCATGTGGTTTAATTCGAAGCAACGCGAAGAACCTTACCAGGTCTTGACATCCCGTTGACCACTGTAGAGATATAGTTTCCCCTTCGGGGGCAACGGTGACAGGTGGTGCATGGTTGTCGTCAGCTCGTGTCGTGAGATGTTGGGTTAAGTCCCGCAACGAGCGCAACCCTTGATCTTAGTTGCCATCATTTAGTTGGGCACTCTAAGGTGACTGCCGGTGACAAACCGGAGGAAGGTGGGGATGACGTCAAATCATCATGCCCCTTATGACCTGGGCTACACACGTGCTACAATGGACGATACAAACGGTTGCCAACTCGCGAGAGGGAGCTAATCCGATAAAGTCGTTCTCAGTTCGGATTGTAGGCTGCAACTCGCCTACATGAAGCCGGAATCGCTAGTAATCGCGGATCAGCATGCCGCGGTGAATACGTTCCCGGGCCTTGTACACACCGCCCGTCACACCACGAGAGTTTGTAACACCCGAAGTCGGTGAGGTAACCTTTTGGAGCCAGCCGCCGAAGGTGGGATAGATGATTGGGGTGAAGTCGTAACAAGGTAGCCGTATCGGAAGGTGCGGCTGGATCACCTCCTTTCTAAGGATTATTTCGGAATACAAACCTTGGGTTTGTAAGATTACGTTTTGCGTTCAGTTTTGAAGGTTCATTCTATCTGAATGAAACACTTCAAAACTTGTTCTTTGAAAACTGGATAAAACGACATTGAAATTGTAACAAACACATTTATTTTTTAAGTTTTTTTATAGGCTTAATAACTTGGTTAAGTTATTAAGGGCGCACGGCGAATGCCTTGGCACTAGGAGCCGAAGAAGGACGGCACTAACACCGATATGCTTCGGGGAGCTGTAAGTGAGCTTTGATCCGGAGATTTCCGAATGGGGGAACCCACTACGTTTAATCGCGTAGTATCTTGACGTGAATACATAGCGTCTTGAAGGCAGACCCAGGGAACTGAAACATCTAAGTACCTGGAGGAAGAGAAAGAAAAATCGATTCCCTGAGTAGCGGCGAGCGAAACGGGAAGAGCCCAAACCAAGAGGCTTGCCTCTTGGGGTTGTAGGACACTCTATACGGAGTTACAAAAGAGCGAGTTAGATGAAGCGACTTGGAAAGGTCCGCCAGAGCAGGTAAAAGCCCTGTAGTCGAAAGTTCGTTCTCTCCTGAGTGGATCCTGAGTACGGCGGAACACGTGAAATTCCGTCGGAATCCGGGAGGACCATCTCCCAAGGCTAAATACTACCTAGTGACCGATAGTGAACCAGTACCGTGAGGGAAAGGTGAAAAGCACCCCGGAAGGGGAGTGAAAGAGATCCTGAAACCGTGTGCCTACAAGTAGTTAGAGCCCGTTAATGGGTGATAGCGTGCCTTTTGTAGAATGAACCGGCGAGTTACGATTACGTGCAAGGTTAAGCTTTAGAAGGCGGAGCCGCAGCGAAAGCGAGTCTGAATAGGGCGAAATAGTACGTGGTCGTAGACCCGAAACCAGGTGATCTACCCATGTCCAGGGTGAAGGTGAGGTAACACTTACTGGAGGCCCGAACCCACGCACGTTGAAAAGTGCGGGGATGAGGTGTGGGTAGCGGAGAAATTCCAATCGAACTTGGAGATAGCTGGTTCTCTCCGAAATAGCTTTAGGGCTAGCCTCGTGATGAGAATACTGGAGGTAGAGCACTGTTTGGACTAGGGGGCCATCCCGGTTTACCGAATTCAGACAAACTCCGAATGCCAGATATTTATACACGGGAGTCAGACTGCGAGTGATAAGATCCGTAGTCAAAAGGGAAACAGCCCAGACCACCAGCTAAGGTCCCAAAGTAATCGTTAAGTGGAAAAGGATGTGGCGTTGCACAGACAACCAGGATGTTGGCTTAGAAGCAGCCATCATTTAAAGAGTGCGTAATAGCTCACTGGTCGAGTGACGCTGCGCCGAAAATGTATCGGGGCTAAACGATTCACCGAAGCTGTGGATTGACATCTACGATGTCAGTGGTAGGAGAGCGTTCTAAGTGCGTTGAAGTCAGATCGGAAGGACTGGTGGAGCGCTTAGAAGTGAGAATGCCGGTATGAGTAGCGAAAGACGGGTGAGAATCCCGTCCACCGTATGACTAAGGTTTCCTGAGGAAGGCTCGTCCGCTCAGGGTTAGTCGGGACCTAAGCCGAGGCCGATAGGCGTAGGCGATGGACAACAGGTTGATATTCCTGTACCACCTCCTCACCGTTTGAGAAATGGGGGGACGCAGTAGGATAGGGTAAGCGCGCCGTTGGTTGTGCGCGTCCAAGCAGTAAGGCGTGTGTGTAGGCAAATCCGCACACTGTAACGTTGAGCTGTGATGGCGAGTCCGTATGGACGAAGTTCCTGATTTCACACTGCCAAGAAAAGCCTCTATCGAGGTGAGAGGTGCCCGTACCGCAAACCGACACAGGTAGTCGAGGAGAGAATCCTAAGGTGTGCGAGAGAACTCTCGTTAAGGAACTCGGCAAAATGACCCCGTAACTTCGGGAGAAGGGGTGCTCTTGAGCGTGCAAGCGCATGAGAGCCGCAGTGAATAGGCCCAGGCGACTGTTTAGCAAAAACACAGGTCTCTGCAAAACCGTAAGGTGACGTATAGGGGCTGACGCCTGCCCGGTGCTGGAAGGTTAAGAGGAGTGGTTAGCGCAAGCGAAGCTGCGAATTGAAGCCCCAGTAAACGGCGGCCGTAACTATAACGGTCCTAAGGTAGCGAAATTCCTTGTCGGGTAAGTTCCGACCCGCACGAAAGGCGTAACGATCTGGGCACTGTCTCAACGAGAGACTCGGTGAAATTATAGTACCTGTGAAGATGCAGGTTACCCGCGACAGGACGGAAAGACCCCGTGGAGCTTTACTGTAGCCTGATATTGAATTTTGGTACAACTTGTACAGGATAGGTAGGAGCCAGAGATCTCGGAGCGCCAGCTTCGAAGGAGGCGTCGGTGGGATACTACCCTGGTTGTATTGAAATTCTAACCCATGCCCCTTAGCGGGGCAGGAGACAGTGTCAGGCGGACAGTTTGACTGGGGCGGTCGCCTCCTAAAAGGTAACGGAGGCGCCCAAAGGTTCCCTCAGAATGGTTGGAAATCATTCGTAGAGTGTAAAGGCACAAGGGAGCTTGACTGCGAGACCTACAAGTCGAGCAGGGTCGAAAGACGGGCTTAGTGATCCGGTGGTTCCGCATGGAAGGGCCATCGCTCAACGGATAAAAGCTACCCCGGGGATAACAGGCTTATCTCCCCCAAGAGTCCACATCGACGGGGAGGTTTGGCACCTCGATGTCGGCTCATCGCATCCTGGGGCTGTAGTCGGTCCCAAGGGTTGGGCTGTTCGCCCATTAAAGCGGTACGCGAGCTGGGTTCAGAACGTCGTGAGACAGTTCGGTCCCTATCCGTCGTGGGCGTAGGAAATTTGAGAGGAGCTGTCCTTAGTACGAGAGGACCGGGATGGACACACCGCTGGTGTACCAGTTGTCTTGCCAAAGGCATCGCTGGGTAGCTATGTGTGGACGGGATAAGTGCTGAAAGCATCTAAGCATGAAGCCCCCCTCAAGATGAGATTTCCCATTACGCAAGTAAGTAAGATCCCTCAAAGACGATGAGGTAGATAGGTTCGAGGTGGAAGTGTGGTGACACATGGAGCTGACGAATACTAATCGATCGAGGACTTAACCAAAAAAGTTTGAAACATTCAATGCGCCGTTTATCCAGTTTTGAAAGAACAAGTAAGCTTTTAAAAAAAGCTTGCATTTATACTGAAATATGGTATAATAAATCTTGTCTTTTAATAAGTCTAGTGATGATGGCAAAGAGGTCACACCCGTTCCCATACCGAACACGGAAGTTAAGCTCTTTAGCGCCGATGGTAGTTGGGGGCTTCCCCCTGTGAGAGTAGGACGTCGCTAGGCATAATACCCAGGAGGATTAGCTCAGCTGGGAGAGCATCTGCCTTACAAGCAGAGGGTCGGCGGTTCGAGCCCGTCATCCTCCACCATATGCCGGTTTAGCTCAGCAGGTAGAGCAACTGACTTGTAATCAGTAGGTCGTGGGTTCGATTCCTATAGCCGGCACCATTTTTTCGAGCCATTAGCTCAGTTGGTAGAGCATCTGACTTTTAATCAGAGGGTCGAAGGTTCGAGTCCTTCATGGCTCACCATTTATAAATAATAATAAGCGGGTGTGGCGGAATTGGCAGACGCACTAGACTTAGGATCTAGCGCCGCAAGGCGTGGGGGTTCGACTCCCTTCACCCGCACCATTATTTTCATTGCCAGATAAAAAAAGCTTATGCACATGCGGAAGTAGTTCAGTGGTAGAACACCACCTTGCCAAGGTGGGGGTCGCGAGTTCGAACCTCGTCTTCCGCTCCAAATGTGCCGGGGTGGCGGAACTGGCAGACGCACAGGACTTAAAATCCTGCGGTAGGTGACTACCGTACCGGTTCGATTCCGGTCCTCGGCACCATTTTAAATGCGCCCGTAGCTCAATTGGATAGAGCGTCTGACTACGGATCAGAAGGTTATGGGTTCGACTCCTGTCGGGCGCGCCATAAGAACAACGGGAAGTAGCTCAGCTTGGTAGAGCACTTGGTTTGGGACCAAGGGGTCGCAGGTTCGAATCCTGTCTTCCCGACCATTTCCTAAAAATAAAAATATGGGGCCTTAGCTCAGCTGGGAGAGCGCCTGCCTTGCACGCAGGAGGTCAGCGGTTCGATCCCGCTAGGCTCCACCAATTCAATTACATGAACCTTGAAAACTGAACAAGCAAAACGTAATCAATAAAGTTTTAAGTAGCTAGTTTTGCTAGTGAACGAAACATAATTTTGGACATCAAACATGATGCCAGCAAAACAATTTGAGCTAATCAAATTTCTTTTATGGAGAGTTTGATCCTGGCTCAGGACGAACGCTGGCGGCGTGCCTAATACATGCAAGTCGAGCGAACAGAAAAGGAGCTTGCTCCTTTGACGTTAGCGGCGGACGGGTGAGTAACACGTGGGCAACCTACCCTATAGTTTGGGATAACTCCGGGAAACCGGGGCTAATACCGAATAATCTCTTTTGCTTCATGGTGAAAGACTGAAAGACGGTTTCGGCTGTCGCTATAGGATGGGCCCGCGGCGCATTAGCTAGTTGGTGAGGTAACGGCTCACCAAGGCGACGATGCGTAGCCGACCTGAGAGGGTGATCGGCCACACTGGGACTGAGACACGGCCCAGACTCCTACGGGAGGCAGCAGTAGGGAATCTTCCACAATGGGCGAAAGCCTGATGGAGCAACGCCGCGTGAGTGAAGAAGGTTTTCGGATCGTAAAACTCTGTTGTAAGGGAAGAACAAGTACAGTAGTAACTGGCTGTACCTTGACGGTACCTTATTAGAAAGCCACGGCTAACTACGTGCCAGCAGCCGCGGTAATACGTAGGTGGCAAGCGTTGTCCGGAATTATTGGGCGTAAAGCGCGCGCAGGCGGTCCTTTAAGTCTGATGTGAAAGCCCACGGCTCAACCGTGGAGGGTCATTGGAAACTGGGGGACTTGAGTGCAGAAGAGGAAAGTGGAATTCCAAGTGTAGCGGTGAAATGCGTAGAGATTTGGAGGAACACCAGTGGCGAAGGCGACTTTCTGGTCTGTAACTGACGCTGAGGCGCGAAAGCGTGGGGAGCAAACAGGATTAGATACCCTGGTAGTCCACGCCGTAAACGATGAGTGCTAAGTGTTAGGGGGTTTCCGCCCCTTAGTGCTGCAGCTAACGCATTAAGCACTCCGCCTGGGGAGTACGGTCGCAAGACTGAAACTCAAAGGAATTGACGGGGGCCCGCACAAGCGGTGGAGCATGTGGTTTAATTCGAAGCAACGCGAAGAACCTTACCAGGTCTTGACATCCCGTTGACCACTGTAGAGATATAGTTTCCCCTTCGGGGGCAACGGTGACAGGTGGTGCATGGTTGTCGTCAGCTCGTGTCGTGAGATGTTGGGTTAAGTCCCGCAACGAGCGCAACCCTTGATCTTAGTTGCCATCATTTAGTTGGGCACTCTAAGGTGACTGCCGGTGACAAACCGGAGGAAGGTGGGGATGACGTCAAATCATCATGCCCCTTATGACCTGGGCTACACACGTGCTACAATGGACGATACAAACGGTTGCCAACTCGCGAGAGGGAGCTAATCCGATAAAGTCGTTCTCAGTTCGGATTGTAGGCTGCAACTCGCCTACATGAAGCCGGAATCGCTAGTAATCGCGGATCAGCATGCCGCGGTGAATACGTTCCCGGGCCTTGTACACACCGCCCGTCACACCACGAGAGTTTGTAACACCCGAAGTCGGTGAGGTAACCTTTTGGAGCCAGCCGCCGAAGGTGGGATAGATGATTGGGGTGAAGTCGTAACAAGGTAGCCGTATCGGAAGGTGCGGCTGGATCACCTCCTTTCTAAGGATTATTTCGGAATACAAACCTTGGGTTTGTAAGATTACGTTTTGCGTTCAGTTTTGAAGGTTTATGAAATTTAATAAAACTTCCAAGAGGGCCTATAGCTCAGCTGGTTAGAGCGCACGCCTGATAAGCGTGAGGTCGATGGTTCGAGTCCATTTAGGCCCACCATATATACCTCTTGGGGCCTTAGCTCAGCTGGGAGAGCGCCTGCCTTGCACGCAGGAGGTCAGCGGTTCGATCCCGCTAGGCTCCACCATTTTTTTGTTCTTTGAAAACTGGATAAAACGACATTGAAATTGTAACAAACACATTTATTTTTTTAAGTTTTTTATAGGCTTAATAACTTGGTTAAGTTATTAAGGGCGCACGGCGAATGCCTTGGCACTAGGAGCCGAAGAAGGACGGCACTAACACCGATATGCTTCGGGGAGCTGTAAGTGAGCTTTGATCCGGAGATTTCCGAATGGGGGAACCCACTACGTTTAATCGCGTAGTATCTTGACGTGAATACATAGCGTCTTGAAGGCAGACCCAGGGAACTGAAACATCTAAGTACCTGGAGGAAGAGAAAGAAAAATCGATTCCCTGAGTAGCGGCGAGCGAAACGGGAAGAGCCCAAACCAAGAGGCTTGCCTCTTGGGGTTGTAGGACACTCTATACGGAGTTACAAAAGAGCGAGTTAGATGAAGCGACTTGGAAAGGTCCGCCAGAGCAGGTAAAAGCCCTGTAGTCGAAAGTTCGTTCTCTCCTGAGTGGATCCTGAGTACGGCGGAACACGTGAAATTCCGTCGGAATCCGGGAGGACCATCTCCCAAGGCTAAATACTACCTAGTGACCGATAGTGAACCAGTACCGTGAGGGAAAGGTGAAAAGCACCCCGGAAGGGGAGTGAAAGAGATCCTGAAACCGTGTGCCTACAAGTAGTTAGAGCCCGTTAATGGGTGATAGCGTGCCTTTTGTAGAATGAACCGGCGAGTTACGATTACGTGCAAGGTTAAGCTTTAGAAGGCGGAGCCGCAGCGAAAGCGAGTCTGAATAGGGCGAAATAGTACGTGGTCGTAGACCCGAAACCAGGTGATCTACCCATGTCCAGGGTGAAGGTGAGGTAACACTTACTGGAGGCCCGAACCCACGCACGTTGAAAAGTGCGGGGATGAGGTGTGGGTAGCGGAGAAATTCCAATCGAACTTGGAGATAGCTGGTTCTCTCCGAAATAGCTTTAGGGCTAGCCTCGTGATGAGAATACTGGAGGTAGAGCACTGTTTGGACTAGGGGGCCATCCCGGTTTACCGAATTCAGACAAACTCCGAATGCCAGATATTTATACACGGGAGTCAGACTGCGAGTGATAAGATCCGTAGTCAAAAGGGAAACAGCCCAGACCACCAGCTAAGGTCCCAAAGTAATCGTTAAGTGGAAAAGGATGTGGCGTTGCACAGACAACCAGGATGTTGGCTTAGAAGCAGCCATCATTTAAAGAGTGCGTAATAGCTCACTGGTCGAGTGACGCTGCGCCGAAAATGTATCGGGGCTAAACGATTCACCGAAGCTGTGGATTGACATCTACGATGTCAGTGGTAGGAGAGCGTTCTAAGTGCGTTGAAGTCAGATCGGAAGGACTGGTGGAGCGCTTAGAAGTGAGAATGCCGGTATGAGTAGCGAAAGACGGGTGAGAATCCCGTCCACCGTATGACTAAGGTTTCCTGAGGAAGGCTCGTCCGCTCAGGGTTAGTCGGGACCTAAGCCGAGGCCGATAGGCGTAGGCGATGGACAACAGGTTGATATTCCTGTACCACCTCCTCACCGTTTGAGAAATGGGGGGACGCAGTAGGATAGGGTAAGCGCGCCGTTGGTTGTGCGCGTCCAAGCAGTAAGGCGTGTGTGTAGGCAAATCCGCACACTGTAACGTTGAGCTGTGATGGCGAGTCCGTATGGACGAAGTTCCTGATTTCACACTGCCAAGAAAAGCCTCTATCGAGGTGAGAGGTGCCCGTACCGCAAACCGACACAGGTAGTCGAGGAGAGAATCCTAAGGTGTGCGAGAGAACTCTCGTTAAGGAACTCGGCAAAATGACCCCGTAACTTCGGGAGAAGGGGTGCTCTTGAGCGTGCAAGCGCATGAGAGCCGCAGTGAATAGGCCCAGGCGACTGTTTAGCAAAAACACAGGTCTCTGCAAAACCGTAAGGTGACGTATAGGGGCTGACGCCTGCCCGGTGCTGGAAGGTTAAGAGGAGTGGTTAGCGCAAGCGAAGCTGCGAATTGAAGCCCCAGTAAACGGCGGCCGTAACTATAACGGTCCTAAGGTAGCGAAATTCCTTGTCGGGTAAGTTCCGACCCGCACGAAAGGCGTAACGATCTGGGCACTGTCTCAACGAGAGACTCGGTGAAATTATAGTACCTGTGAAGATGCAGGTTACCCGCGACAGGACGGAAAGACCCCGTGGAGCTTTACTGTAGCCTGATATTGAATTTTGGTACAACTTGTACAGGATAGGTAGGAGCCAGAGATCTCGGAGCGCCAGCTTCGAAGGAGGCGTCGGTGGGATACTACCCTGGTTGTATTGAAATTCTAACCCATGCCCCTTAGCGGGGCAGGAGACAGTGTCAGGCGGACAGTTTGACTGGGGCGGTCGCCTCCTAAAAGGTAACGGAGGCGCCCAAAGGTTCCCTCAGAATGGTTGGAAATCATTCGTAGAGTGTAAAGGCACAAGGGAGCTTGACTGCGAGACCTACAAGTCGAGCAGGGTCGAAAGACGGGCTTAGTGATCCGGTGGTTCCGCATGGAAGGGCCATCGCTCAACGGATAAAAGCTACCCCGGGGATAACAGGCTTATCTCCCCCAAGAGTCCACATCGACGGGGAGGTTTGGCACCTCGATGTCGGCTCATCGCATCCTGGGGCTGTAGTCGGTCCCAAGGGTTGGGCTGTTCGCCCATTAAAGCGGTACGCGAGCTGGGTTCAGAACGTCGTGAGACAGTTCGGTCCCTATCCGTCGTGGGCGTAGGAAATTTGAGAGGAGCTGTCCTTAGTACGAGAGGACCGGGATGGACACACCGCTGGTGTACCAGTTGTCTTGCCAAAGGCATCGCTGGGTAGCTATGTGTGGACGGGATAAGTGCTGAAAGCATCTAAGCATGAAGCCCCCCTCAAGATGAGATTTCCCATTACGCAAGTAAGTAAGATCCCTCAAAGACGATGAGGTAGATAGGTTCGAGGTGGAAGTGTGGTGACACATGGAGCTGACGAATACTAATCGATCGAGGACTTAACCAAAAAAGTTTAAAACATTCAATGCACCGTTTATCCAGTTTTGAAAGAACAAATCTTTCAATTAAATACAAAGTCTAGTGATGATGGCAAAGAGGTCACACCCGTTCCCATACCGAACACGGAAGTTAAGCTCTTTAGCGCCGATGGTAGTTGGGGGCTTCCCCCTGTGAGAGTAGGACGTCGCTAGGCAAAAGAAAGATCAGAGAATAAATTCTCTGATCTTTTTTGCTTTTTTGTTGTCTCAAATTAAGAAGATAGTTTAAAGTAGGCTGTCCCCGGAAAAAGACAGCCGTATATACTAAAACTCAAGAGCACTCCGAAGATCATTTAAATAAGATTGACTTACTGGTAACTCACTTCCATCAATTAAAGTGACAATAAAATTTGACGTTAAATCACGTGCCATTTTTTTTATGAAATGTATATTTACGATGTAAGATCTATGGATACGAATAAAATATGATGGTAATCGTAATTGAAGTTCTTTAAGTGTAATACTTGTTTTATACTGATCCCCCTCTACATAAAACCATGTTTTTTTCTGTAGGCTTTCAATATGAGATATTTTATTAATTGCTACAGGATTCCATTCCTCCTCTTGCTTTCCAGTTAAAAATTGAAATGGTTCTGCTCTTTTTGCTGTAAATGATGACGGTAGGATAATGACGAGAGCAGCAGGCTTATTTTGAATGTATATGGGATAACCAATGCCATAATATGGCGTATCGAAAAGAGAATTATCTAAAATAGCATCTGTTTTTTTTTGAGTCTGTAACACTTGGTCGGCAATACTCCCAGGTAATACTTGTTGACCTATCTCTAAATGAATACTTTGGTGACCAGAGTGAAAATAAACATAAGCATTTTCAACAGCAATAGCAATGGATGAATCAGCAGGTATCCAGTCTTTCAACATAAAAATATATTGTTGTGAAATATCTTTTACGAAAGAATTTAACTCATTGTTCATTGTGAATATCCCCCTTGTTTGTAAACAGTCTTCCAAATTTCATCGTCAAAAAAGGTAGTTTTATCCTTAAAATTTGATCTTTTATCGAAAAATAATGAAAATTCAAATAGTCTGTTATATATTAATTTACAACAAATAAACCTGTTATGGAACAGATAATTAAAAGTTTTTTAACAGAGTATATTGTACACAAAGGGGAAGGTGGAATTTCAATATGTCAACTCGTCAAGAAAGAATCGAAGCTTTAGAAAAACAATGGGCTGAAAACCCACGTTGGGCTGGTATTGAACGCACATATTCAGCTGAAGAAGTTGTTAAATTACAGGGGACAGTAGTAATTGAACAAACACTAGCACAAAAAGGTGCTACTCGACTTTGGAATTCATTACATGAGGAACCGTTTATCAATGCATTGGGGGCATTAACGGGGAATCAGGCAGTACAACAAGTAAAAGCTGGATTAAAGGCTATCTATCTATCAGGCTGGCAAGTAGCTGCTGATGCAAACCTGTCTGGTCAAATGTATCCTGACCAATCATTATATCCAGCTAACTCTGTACCAGCAGTAGTAAAACGAATTAATCAAGCGCTTCAACGTGCAGATCAAATTGATCATGCTGAAGGACGTGTTGATCAATTTGATTGGTTCGCGCCAATCGTAGCAGACGCAGAAGCAGGTTTTGGTGGGCCTCTAAACGTATTCGAGCTTGTAAAAGGTATGATTGAAGCAGGAGCAGCGGGTGTTCACTTAGAAGATCAATTAGCATCTGAAAAGAAATGTGGACACCTTGGAGGTAAAGTATTACTTCCAACACAAAATGCTGTTCGTAACTTAGTAGCTGCACGTTTAGCAACAGATGTAATGGGTGTAGATACAATTTTAATTGCACGTACAGATGCTGATGCTGCTGATATGGTTACATCAGATATTGATCCACGTGATGCAGAGTTCATCACTGGTGAACGCACACCTGAAGGCTTCTTCCGTACAAAAGCTGGAATCAAACAAGCAATTGCTCGTGGTTTAGCTTACGCTCCATATGCAGATTTAATTTGGTGTGAAACTTCTAAACCATCACTTGAAGAAGCTAGAGAATTTGCTGAAGCTATTCATGCTGAGTTCCCAGGTAAAATGCTTGCATACAACTGCTCACCTTCATTCAACTGGAAGGCAAATCTTTCAGAAGAAGAAATTGCAGAGTATCAACGTGAACTTGGTAAGTTGGGTTACAAATTCCAATTCGTTACTTTAGCAGGTTTCCATGCACTTAACCACTCTATGTTTGAGCTTGCTCATGACTATAAAGATAATGGTATGGCTGCATATTCTAAGCTACAACAAGCAGAATTTGCTTCTGAGTCTAAAGGCTATACAGCTACACGTCACCAACGCGAAGTAGGTACTGGATACTTTGATGAAATCTCTCAAGTTATCTCTGGTGGTACTTCTTCTACAACAGCAATGGCAGGTTCTACTGAAACGGAACAGTTTGTATAAGTCGTAATTTAAATACGTGTTTTCCTAAATTCATAATCATAGAATAGTCTCCTCCGCTCCTCCTAAAGCGGGGGATGACGAAACTAAAATGGCAAAGGTGGGTAAACAGCTAATGGAACAAGCAACGACAGGTAAGCTTAAAATTGTTGGAGAACAAAATGAGCAAACTAATGAAATTTTGACACCTGAAGCTCTTGAATTTGTTCTTGCTCTGCACGAAAAATTTGATGCTCGTCGCAAGGAGCTGTTGGAGGCTCGACAAGAACGCCAAAAACGACTTGATGCGGGAGAGAAGCTGGATTTCCTACCAGAGACAAAGCATATTCGGGAAGGTGATTGGGTAATCGCACCACTTCCAAACGACTTACAAGATCGCCGTGTTGAAATTACAGGGCCAGTTGATCGGAAAATGGTTATTAATGCGTTAAATTCTGGAGCAAAAATGTTCATGGCATGCTTTGAAGACGCATCTTCTCCGACATGGGAAAATATGATTGGCGGTCAAATTAATATGCGTGATGCTATTAATAAGACGATTGAGTTTACACAAGAATCCAATGGTAAAACATATAAATTAAATGATGAGACAGCAGTGCTGTTAGTTCGTCCACGAGGTCTACACTTGCTTGAGAAGCATGTCCTGGTGGATGGAGAGCCGATTTCTGGCAGTTTCTTTGATTTCGGTTTATATCTATTCCACAATGCCAAAAACGCACTTGCACAAGGTACAGGGCCATATTTCTATCTACCAAAACTTGAAAGTCATTTAGAGGCTCGACTATGGAATGATGTCTTTGTGTTTGCTCAAGATTATATTGGTATTCCACAGGGGACAATAAAAGCTACTGTATTAATCGAAACGATTTTAGCTGCGTTTGAGATGGATGAAATTTTATATGAGCTACGTGAACATTCAGCTGGTTTGAATTGCGGTCGTTGGGATTATATTTTCAGCTATATTAAGCGTCTACGCAATCAAGCTGATGTTATTTTGCCAGACCGTGGGCAAGTAACGATGACAGTACCTTTTATGAAAGCCTATACATCTTTATGTATTCAAACATGTCACAAGCGAAATGCACCAGCAATGGGCGGAATGGCAGCTCAAATTCCAGTTAAAAATGACGATGAGGCGAATGCAGTGGCATTTGCAAAGGTGGCAGAAGATAAACGTCGTGAGGCAACAGAGGGGCACGACGGTACATGGGTAGCACATCCTGGTATGGTTGCAACAGCGATGGAGCAATTTGATGCAATTATGACAACGCCTAACCAAATTCATAAAAAGCGTGAGGATGTACAAGTATCTGCCGAAGATTTAGTAGCTGTACCAGAAGGAACAATAACAATTGAAGGTCTACGTATTAACTGTAGTGTTGGTGTACAATATATTGCTTCATGGCTTCGAGGTAACGGAGCTGCACCAATTAATAACTTGATGGAGGATGCTGCAACAGCAGAAATCTCTCGTACACAAGTATGGCAATGGATCCGTCATCCGAAAGGAATCTTAGATGATGGACGTGGTATTACACTAGCATTTGTTTTAGAAATATTGGAAGAAGAACTTGTGAAAATTAAAGAGGCTGTTGGGGAACAAGCTTATAACAGTGGTCGCTATGAAGAAGCTGCTGAACTGTTTAAATCCTTAATTGAACAAGATGAATTTGCGGAATTCTTGACACTTCCAGGGTATGAAAAATTAGCGTAAAATACAAGTCTACTATCCAACATATCAAACTTTCCTAATAACTATCTAAGGATTGCACTCGAGTACAATCCAGCCTATTCCACTAACATAACGTGACGGGGTCTGTTCCCCCGTTTAAAGAGATGAGCACGATTGAATTAAAAGGGGTCTATAAATAAAAGTTAAGAGATTTTAAGGGATAAAGATGTCTTACTAGCTTAGATGGGGAGCAGTAAGGCATCTTTTATATAGTACATCCGCGTAACTGCTTTTTTAGTTACGCGGTTTTTCTATGCTAATTTACTACGGCTAGTACAAAGCCATCATACCCTTTGACACCCACTGTTTGTATAGCCGTTGCTTCAATTCTTGGGTTTGCTTTTACTAAATCTATAAATTCTTGTACGCCTCTAACACGTTCATCCTCACTATTTTCATTAGTTACCTCACCATTACGTACAACATTATCTGCAATGATAAGAGCGCCAGATTTTGCTAATTTTAAAGCCCACTTCAAGTAAGCGGGGTTATTAGGTTTATCAGCATCAATAAAGATAAAGTCAAATAATAGTCCAGCGTTTTTTAAGTTTGGTAATGTATCTAGGGCATTTCCTACAATGACCTCGACCTTTGGTCCATACCCTGCATTCGCTATATTTTGCTTGGCAACTTTGGCGTACTCTTCATTAATTTCTAATGTCACAATTTTTCCTGCCTGAGGAAGAGCTTGGGCTAAACAAATACTGCTATAGCCTCCAAGTGTGCCGATCTCTAAAATATTTACCGCACTTTTCATTTTTGCGAGTAAATATAACAGTCTCCCTTGAGTAGGAGATACATCAATCTCTGGAATACCTGCAGCTTTATTAGCCTGTAGTGCAGTATTAAGATGTTCGTTTTCTGGAAGGAGCTTAGTCATGAAATAGTCATCTACGTATTGCCAAACATTTAATTCTGTCATTATACAGTCCTCATTTCATTATGCTTTAAAGTGCAAGCTTGCCAATAAAGTGTATGATAGAATGAATCATAATAAAAATATATTATTATTATTAATACATAACTAAAGATTATGAATTGAGGTTAAATCATGAATAGTCATGGCTTAAAATTGTTTTATCAAGTTGCGATTACAGGCAGTTTTACAAAAGCTGCAGAAATGCTATGCATAAGTCAACCTGCAGTTTCAAGTCAAATCAAACGTTTTGAACATGAAATTGGAGTCCAGCTATTTCAACAACAGGGACGTGGTGTAGTACTTACTGAATTCGGTGTGACACTAGCAGAAAAAGCTCAAAATCTTATTGCTCTTGAGCAACATATTGAAACATTTATAGAAGATTATCGACTTGCAAGAACTGGGAATTTACACATTGTTGCAACTTTCTTACCTGCTAATTTTTTAATTCCTAAATGGGCGGCTACTTTCAAGGCTGCTAATGAACAGGCGAATTTAATGATTACAACAACCAACACAAAGGATGCCTTTGAACAGTTAATAAACTATAAAGCGGATATGGCTATTTACGGTGGGGGAATGTCTGAAAGACCTAAGGAAATAGAGTGGGAGGAATTATATGAGGATGAATTATGGTTTGTTGTATCGCCAAATCATCGCTATGCACATCAGTCTATTACATTAGTTGAAATGTTTCAGGAGCCTTTTATTATGAGAGAAGTAGGTAGTTCGATGAGGGAGCATCTTTTCTCATTATGTCAAACATACCAAGTGAGACCACCAAATATCGCACTCCAATTTAATGGTATTCATGAAACCATTCGCTCAGTCATGGCGGGCTATGGTGCAAATTTTATTTCTTCTCTTGCGGTTAGAGAGTATGTAGAGAGTGGGCAATTGGCGAGAGTTTATGTGAAGGATATACATGCCATTAAACATAAAATTGCAATTTGTACAAGGAATAATGAGAAGCAGAATTTACTTGTGCAAAGATTTATTGAAACCATAAAAAATTCCCCCATTTAAACATTTGAATCTCATGCAAGGTGGAGAGAAATTTGTTATATTAGTTGTATAACAAATGTGGAGCTGATAAACATGTTTATTCAAATAGAATTTCAATCAGACGTACCTATTTATGAGCAGGTAACACGTCAAATTATTGAAGGAATTGCTAGAGGAGAAATGAAGCCAGGTGATACTTTGCCATCTGTGCGGAGTTTAGCTGCCGATTTAGGTGTTAATATGCATACTGTTAATAAGAGTTATCATGAATTAGAGGCGAAAGGGATTATTACCATTCGGCCAAAATCTGGAGCTATTATAAGTTCAGCAGAGGAGAGAGCTTTATCACCTGAGCAACTACGACAAATCGAAAAGAATTTAAAACCTGTTGTGGCAGAAGGAATGGTGCTCGGTGCAACAGCTGAACAAATTGAGCACATGATGAAAAAAGTATTTGCTGATTTGCAAATTCCAGCAGAGGGAGTGTAGCAAAATGCTACTTGGCGTTTTTATAACCATTTACATCATGACATTAGCTTTGCAAATAGTCGTTCCCTATATTGTAAGAGAGACTATCGTTTTTGGAGTCACAGTGCCTGATCAAATTATTAAGCATCCCATCTTAGCTCAGTTGAAAAAACAGTATGTGCGGTTCGTAGGGGGAACAGGGATAGTTTTTCTAATCATCATGATTATAAGTTACAATCAATTTGCTCCTTCTGAAGCTATTCAAAGTATTGTTTTATTAAGCTGTTTGTTTAGTATGCTTACAGTAAGTATGGCGTTGTATTGGATAAATCATCAAAAGGTATCGAAGTTGAAAAAACAAGAGCAGTGGGGTGCAAATATTAAACAAGTACGGGCAGTGGATTTAACTGCAAGAAGTCGTGATGAAATGCTTCCTTGGTCTTTTTTTGCTGTACCATTAGGAATATCCGTATTTTTGATCATTTACACATACCTTCATTACGATCGCATGCCAAATGATATAGCAGTACATTGGGGGCCGAGTGGTGAAGCGGATGCATGGAGAAACAAGACCTATTTTACGGCTATTTCACTGCCACTGGTAATGCTAATGATGCAATGTATGATGTGGGGAATTACCGACTCCATTAAACGTTCTGCAATTAAATTAGCTGTAAATCGCAAAGAGGAATCGTTGGAGGATCAGCTAAAAACACGAAAATACATGAGTTGGCAAATACTACTGATAAGTTCTGCATTAACAGCTTTATTAACAATTTTACAATTAAGCAACATCTATCCTTCTATGACAGTAGGCTATAAGCTATTACCAGTATTTATTTTGTTCTTAGTTGTTTTGCTGGGTTCATTACTGATATATGTGGTGAAAAAGTATAAACATAAAGTACGCTATGAAGCAAATATAGATTCCAAGGTAATGGACGTGGATGAGGATCGTTATTGGAAGGGCGGCTTAATTTATATGAATCGACAAGACCCATCCGTTTTTGTGGAGAAACGCTTCGGGGTAGGATGGACCATGAACCTTGCCAATCCTAGAGGCTATATTGTGATTGGTTTACCTTTTCTCTTATTGCTGTTGATTTCTATATTTTCGTTATAAAATTATAGTAATTTGTGATGAAAAAATTCGTTCTATATGATCGGATTTTTTCTTATTAACTGGAGGTGGGCAGATGAAGATCCTTGTTGTCGATGATGACGTTCATATTTTACAGCTAGTCAATATTTATCTTACAAAGGAAGGCTACCAAGTGCTACTTGCTGAAAATGCAAAGCAGGCACTAGCCTTACTCGAAGGGAATCTGCCTGATTTAGCTGTTGTCGATGTGATGATGCCAGGAATGGATGGTTTTACACTAACAGAGTATTTAACTCAAGATTATGATATTCCTGTTTTATTATTAACAGCAAAAGGTGAGCTAGAGGATAAAGAACGTGGCTTTTTAGCAGGATCTGACGATTATGTTGTAAAGCCCTTTGAACCAAAGGAATTATTATTTCGTATAGCTGCAATTTTGAGGAGATTTGATAAAAAAAATCAAGTAACCATTCAAGTAGGTAAACTAGTAATTGACCGACGAAGCTTTGAGGTTGTAATAGGGGAAAATACACTTATATTACCTTTAAAGGAATTTGAATTACTGGCTTTGTTAGCATCACGCCCCCATCAAGTATTTACTCGCAGCTATATTATGGAACAAGTATGGGGCTATGACTATGATGGAGATGAGCAAACGTTAAATACGCATGTGAAGCGGATTCGTGAAAGATTAAACCGATATGACACGGCTGTTGAAATTACAACAGTAAGAGGTGTTGGCTATAAGCTAGAGGAAACAACATGAAAACGTTATATAGTAAATTTGTTGTAACAACAATGCTAGTAATGATCGGAAGCTTATGTATGGGCTTTTTGGTAACGAATACCTATTACCATCAAGTTGTAAAAGAAAAAAATGATGCGAAAAACGTTAGCATAGCACAGGATATTGTGCATTATATTGAGACAGACGAACCAGAAGATTTAAATAGCTATCTGACAACCTTGGGTGAAATCGGCTATCAAATATATGTGACAACTGGTGAGGAGGGGCATTTTTTTGGCGGTCCATATCGTGATAAAACATTGTCAACATCTGTTGTGGAGCATGTTTTAAATGGGGAAACCTATCATGGTATGCGAGATTTTCCTAAAGAAACCTTTGTAACAGGATTTTTTGCTAACGAACTGAATAATACAATTGGTGTGCCATTTACCTATGAAAGCAAGTCCTATGCACTATTCATAAGACCAGATATTCGTTTATTGTTTTCTGAGGTGCATACAATACTCGCAGGATTAATGTTGGTTATGACAGTACTGAGTCTTCTTGCCATGCTACTATTTGCTAAAGCATTAATTCGCCCCATTACGAAGTTAACAGCAGCCACTCAACAGCTAGCACATGAAAAATTTGATACAGTTCTAGATATTGATCGTGCAGATGAAATTGGTCAATTAGCATCAAGCTTTAATAGGATGACCGAGAGATTACAGGAAAATGATCGTACACGGAAGGAATTTATTAGTAATGTATCACATGATTTTCAGTCGCCTTTATTAAATATTCAAGGGTATGTAGATTTACTGAAAAATCCTTCCCTTACTGAACAGGAAAGACAGGAATATGCAGCAATCATAGAGCTAGAAACAAAACGCCTATCTACATTAACGAAACAGTTATTATTATTAACTTCCCTTGATCAATCGACAAGAATTGTAAAACGTGAGTCTTATCGTTTAGATGAGCAGTTGAAGGAAACCGTACGAAAGTATCGCTGGCAAATGGAAGAGTCACAGCTTCAAATATCATATAAGCTTGAGCAAATTATTTTTGATGGCGATGCAGGGCTTTTACAAAATGTATGGGATAATTTACTGACAAATGCCATTAAATATAATGTAGAGGGTGGGCAAATACATCTACATTTACAAAAAAAATCTGCCTCACTTGAAATTCTTGTTGAGGACAGTGGGATAGGAATGACTGAGGATCAATTAGCCAAAGCATATGACCGTTTTTATCGCGCCGATGCGTCTAGAACCAAGCAAGGGACAGGGCTAGGTTTAGCGATTGTCAAACAAATTGTTGAGCTACATGGAGGGACCGTACAGATGCAAAGTACGATGCATGCGGGCACAAAGGTTTATATCCATCTACCAATTTTGTCATAAGGAGTTCATATAAAGTTCATGTTCACACGATAAACTGCTACTTAGTTGAAACACAACTAGGGGGAGTTATCGTATGGAACAAAAGTGGAGCATACGTCTTATTCGATTAGCGGCAATCTTTGCTTTAATCGGCACATATTTAGGTTCACATATGTCGGGATCAGGTAGCTATGAATATAGACCGATACATGCACATATTTTACTGGTCGGCTGGCTTAGTATGTTTGCCTGGGGTATTTTTTATAGAGCCTTCAAAGTGAAATCACAAAAATTAGTAACCATTCATGGTTGGACAGCTATTGTGGGTGTTCTGGGCTTAACGTTAGGCATGTGGTTTTACAATATAAATCCATTTAATTTTGGTAGCACTTTTACATTAGTCTTCTTTATTGTAGGAGGAACTACACTATTAATTAGCTTTGCTTTATTTATTGTTGTAACATTTATGATTCAACAACAAAAGGATAATAGCAGTCTTTAATAAAACCTACCGTGTCATTCGTGATGCGGTAGGTTTTAAAATATTTATTTAATTTCTTCAAGTGACTTTTTCAGCCATCTTGTCGCCTCTTGATAGTCTTGTGCAACACCATGCCCTTTTTTGTATAGCATACCAAGCTGGAATTGGGCTTTTTGATGTCCTTGATTAGCAGATAGTCGATAAAGCTGGGCTGCCTTTGCAAAGTCCTTTGGTACGCCCTGTCCATGAATGTGCATTTGGGCTAATTGGTATTGTGCTTTCATATGTCCTTGTGACGCAGCCTGTTCAATCCATTTAGCTGCCTCTGTGTAATCCTGCTCTACCCCTTTACCTTTATCAAATATATTGCCTAGTTGATACTGCGCACCTGCATGGCCTTGAATGGCTGCTAGGCGATAACATCTGCGCGCCTCTTCAAGATTTAAGGCTACCCCTAATCCCTGTTCATATAGTAGACCTAATTGATATTCAGCTTGAATATGTGATTGATCAGTTGCTGCTCGCCACCATATCACGGCCTCCTTATAATTTATAGGAACACCATTTCCAGATGTCAGTAATAGGCCAAGCTCATACTGAGCATCTGCATAGCCTTTTTCTGCCGCTGACCTAAAATATGACATTGCTTTGGCTGGATCTTGAAGCTGATATACATATAGACGTCCTAGCTCGAAGCCAGCGCTGATATGGCCATTGTCAGCAGCTAGCAGTAGCCACTTTTCTGCTGACACAAGATTCTGTTCTTTTTCATACAGCAGGCCAAGACAGTATTGAGCATTTAAATGTCCTTTATGTGCCGCTAGCTTGAACCATTTTAAAGCTTCTATATGATCTTCTATCATTCCTTGCCCAGTATTATAGAGCATGGCCAGTTGAAACTCTGCGTTCACATGGTCCTGTAAAGCAGCCATATGAAACCATTTTGCCGCTTCTTCTTGGTTTTGGGGAATACCACGCCCTTTTAGATGCATATAGCCGAGATTGTATTGAGCACTTGCATCTCCAGTTAAGGCAGCCATTTTGAAATAAGCAACGGCTTTATCATAGCTTTGCTCCACACCCGTGCCATTATGATAAAGGAAGCCTAGATTGTTTTGGGCACTTGTATTACCTTGATTGGCTGCTAAGGTATACCACTTGGCAGCTTCGTTAAAATTTTGAGATAGGCCTAAGCCTTGATTATAGAGTACACCTAAATTGTATTGAGCGTCAGCATTCTCTAAATCAGCAGCTATTTGGTAATGTCGTGCAGCCTCTAGATAATCCTGTATAACACCTTGGCCTAGATGATAAAGTACACCGAGGCTATAGTGAGCATTTGCGTCATTTTGTGCGGCAGCTCGTTCATACCACATTTTTGCAAGCCGATAGTCCCTTTCTACCCCTCGACCATGATTGTAAAGAGCACCTAAGTTATATTGAGCACTTGCATCTCCGTTCTGGGCAGCTACTTCAAACCATTTGACAGCATGTTCGTAAGCCTCTTGAGACTGCTCATGCTGAAGTATATTTTTATCAAATATTGAAGGAAGTTCTGTGACATGAGAAGACATGTGGTTCGATTTGAAACTACGATCATAGCGCTTCATAAACCATTCAACAATATCGCTAAGATAATCTAAAACAATTTTAGCTGCTTTGGCTTCTACAATGTCATTACTAGTATGGCTTGTCATTTTATGAATTAGATTCATCAATAAATAAATCCGACGAGGATGAATTTGCGCCACAAAACTTCGATTATTTAATAGCATTCGGACATTTTTGAGTTTAGGTTCGGTATGCATTTCCAATCGGTAAATCTCATATAAAATTTCCTCTAATACAAGAAGTGACTTCTGTAAGGATTCTGCTGGGGTTGAAATGGCGAGCAAACTAGCATCCTGTAAATTTTTAGCTAATATTGTGAAGGACAGCTGTCTTAATTTTTGACATTGTTCTTCAAGATTTTCATAATGCATGACGAAAGTACTCACCTCTTTCAGTTAATTACCTCGGCGTCGTTGCAAGCAATTTCTTATTCAACCTTTTTACAAAGCGCCTCTTCATCTCTTTGTTCATATATCGGAGAAAAATCGATATTATTGATATGTTTTAATGGGATTCATCAGTTGAATTGTTGCTGTTACATGATACTATTTGATATAAGGGAGATTCGTAGCTACGGAGAACCTGTCAGCCTTTAGGTGGGGGATCGAAATGAAAAATATTGCAGCTATTATACCAGCATATAATCCACAACAATCACTCATTACCTATGTACATCAATTGTTAGCAACGACTATTACACAAATCATCATTGTCAATGATGGGAGTGATCAAAAATATAAAGATATTTTTGAAAACCTAGATAAAATTGAACGCTGCCAAGTACTACAGCATGATTGCAATATTGGTAAGGGTGGCGCACTTAAGACCGCCTTTGCATATATACGAGAACAACAAGCGAGGTGCCATGGTATCCTTACAGTTGGGGCCCATGGGCAACATACTTTACAAGATGTGAAGCTTGTTTTAACGATGACAAAGGTGTTTTCTGAAGGGATTGTGCTAGGTGTACGTAACTTTCGTTCAACTGATAGTACATTTCTTTCTTACTGGGGAAATCGTGCAACAAGCTTATTTTTCGAGATACTATATCATAAGAAATTAATGGATACACAAACAGGTTTACGTTATATTTCCATCAATGAGTTGCCTTGGTTAATGAAAGTAAAAGGTGAACGCTATGATTATGATACAAACATGTTAGTTGCTGCACTTAAAAGAAAGTGTCCAGTTTTCGAAGTTGAAATTGGGCAATTACGTATAAAGAAGAATTCAATAATTCAGTACGATGAAATAACAAACGCTGGTACCATTATTACGAGAATGCTCATAAATTATCTAAAGCCAAGGAATAGTAATGGCTAGGTTTAAATTTAAAACAATGAGCTAGGATAAAGAATAACGATCACTCATTAGAGCGTAGCGAGTATAAGAGAAGGAGCAATGTATATGGAATATTCAGATCAAGTGAAAAATCGTGTGAAACGGATGGAAGGACAGCTACGTGGCATTTTGAAAATGATGGAGGAGGAAAAAGACTGTAAGGCAGTCATTACACAATTATCAGCAGTACGCTCTGCTGTAGACCGTACAGTTGGGGTTATTGTTAGTACAAACCTATTGGAATGTGTACAGAATGCTGAAGGGGATGGCGAAAAAATGAACGAAGCCATTCAGGAAGCAGTTAATTTAGTGGTGAAAAGTAGATAATTTTCTAAACTCCTGAACAATTACAGAATCTAAATCGAAATAAAACTCACTATTAATTAGGTGAGTTTTATTATTTTGCAAAAAAATAGTTATATTCGCTAATTATATTTTATTATTAGGTATTTTATATTATATAAAATTTAATATATTTTTAGTTAAAAGTCTTAGTTAGTGAACTTGTATGATAGCTTAGTAGGTACATTCTTTGCTATGCTAAATAGTGAAGAAAGAATCAAAGGGAAGGTGATGAGTGATGAAAAAATTATTGTTATGTGGTGCGGCTTTATTGATATTAGGTCCAACTGCAGTCTATGCAAAACAAACAGAAAATACCTCCCAAATTTATCCAATGGTAGCTAACTCAACAGTAGCAAATTGGGATCAATTAACAGAAGAACTTGCAAAGCAAATACAAAACTTTGAGACCGATATAAAAATTACGTATACAGGCAAAATAGGCGACCTCAAAAAAGAAATGATGGACGCACTTGAAAAAGCTAAGCAACAAGCCGTTTATGCAAGTGGACATATAGAAAGTACCATGGTTTCCGCAGATTCTCTAGGGAATGTAACGTATAAAATGAAGTACCTGACAAGTCAAACTCAAGAAGTAGCTGTACAAAAAAAGATTAATCTAATATTGAAAAATATTATCAAACCTTCTATGACAGATTTCCAAAAAGTAAAAGCTATTAACGATTATATTGTATCCAATACTATGTACGGGACTAAAACTAAGGCAAGTCCACATAGTGCTTATGCTTTGTTTTTTGAAGGACAAGCTGTATGTCAGGGTTATGCATTGGCAGCACATGCTATGTTAGAGCAGTCTGGGATAGAGACAAAATATGTTGTAGGTTTTGTAAATGGGAATGAGGCACATGCTTGGAATTTAGTAAAGGTTGATGGGAAATGGTATCATTTGGATACAACATGGAACGATCCTTTGCCAAATCGCGTTGGTGCGGCGTCCTATGACTATTTTTTAGTGTCGGACAATCAAATTAGCAAAGATCACACTTGGATTAAAGGAAATTATCCTACTGCTACAAGCACTAAATACAGTTATATGCTTAATGTTCATTTCGCACATCAGTTAAATAATATTGTTTATTTTAGTAATACTGCAGATAACGATAAACTGTATAAGCTTGATATGACTAGTGGTAGCAAGTCAAAGGTATTAGATAAACGTGCGTTGTATATTACAGGGACTAATCAAAACCTATATTATAGTGATTACAGTAACGGTGGGTATTTGACAAAGCTAGATTTAAAAACGTTAAAAGCTGAGGTGCTAGTGAAGCAGCCAGTAACAAATTTAAAGGTTAGTGACAATTATTTACTGTATAATGTCCAGACAAAAGAACATAAACTTAAAATTAATTAAGTCAACAAACAAATATTAACAGGCACAAATGGACCCTTAAGTGAGTTCTTTGTGCTTTTTTTGTATATAATGTAAAGAAGACGGTTGGAGGTGAGGAGTTTGTGGAAGAAATTAGCTATAATTGCCATTATTATTATTTTTATTGATCCTATTTATACGGCTGGTAAGGCTGTTGTTCAGCAGGTGGTCGATTGGACAAATAATGATGAAATAGAAACTATGCTACTTTCAACTAAAGAGAAGATTGTAGATGTTACTGCAAGACTTTCAGATAATGCCTTAATTGAAACAGCCCTACCTATAGAAGATGTCCATGAAGCGGAGGTAGCCCCTACAGCTCCACCTATTCAGAAACCTGAAACAAAGTTAGTCGTGACAAATGCCAAGGAACTGGCTGATGCGATGTATGCGTATTATAATAGCTTTTCACCAAAGTTTGAAATTCAATATAAAGGGAATACACAGCGAATTGAACAAATTGTAGAAGAGGCCTATAACAATGCTATCAAACGCGATGACTATGTTTACGGCCATGTAAGTAAACATTCAATTCGATATGAATATGGGCGAAATAAAGCAACTATTTTTGGAGAACAGAGCTATTTAATGACGCCAGAGCAGGCGGCATATGTAGAGATGAATGTTCAAGAAATTATTGCTAAGATTACTAAAAAATCTATGACGGATGTAGAAAAGGTACGAGCTGTCAATGACTATATTGTTGCCAATACTTCCTATACAGAACAAACGAATTCTAGCCCACACAGTGCTTATACCGTTCTTGCCGAGCACGGGGGAGTATGTCAGGGCTATGCTTTACTTGCCCACTCTATGCTTCAAAAATTGGGTATTGAAACAAAATATATCGTAGGCTATGTAGGTCAAGAGGGACATGCGTGGAATCTAGTCAAGCTGGATGGACAATGGTATCATCTCGATACGACATGGAATGATCCAGTACCAGATCGTAAGGGCGCAATACGCTACCAATACTTTTTAGTAGATGACCGTACAATGGCGAAGGATCACACGTGGATTGCTGAAGACTATCCAAAAGCAACAAGCACACTGTATAGTTATTATCATGATATAGACTTCCCAGCGCAGGTTGGAGACCAATTGTTTTATAGTAATATTGCAGATGACAATAAGTTATATGTACTAGATATGAAAACTGGTAAAACGAAGCGTGTCACAAATTCACGGGCACAATATATCGTTTATTCGGATGGTTGGCTCTACTTTAGTAATTATTCCCGAGGGGCGTATTTAACAAAGATTCGTCCAGATGGTAGTGGAGAAGAGGTACTAAATAGGGAGGATTCGAAGGATTTATTTATAAAGGATGGGTATCTCTATTTTACGACGAATGAATTGAAGAGACTGGCACTTTAAAAGCAAGAAAAGGGCAATGACTTATAAACAGTCATATGCCCTTTTTGTTCGTTCAATTAAATAGGTAATAGGCTGATGCTGACAAAGGATAATGTCCACTTGAGGATACATGAAGGTTATTTCCTCTGTAAAGATCTTTAAAATGAGTGGATTATGCTTAATGGCACCACCATTGCAATATAGATTAAATGGTGTATTCTGATAGTTAATTTTTTTCAATACAGCGTTTGCTAGAATAGCTAGTTCGTGGGCTGCTTGTTGAGATATTTCGATGGCACAAGCATCTTTTTGCTCGACTGCCTTTGCCACAAAGGAACCCATCTTGGCCAGTTGTGCATTGGTATAGGAAGGGCGGAAGAGCCATTCAGCGAGCTCTGTAACATCTTGTATACCTAAAGATTGATAGACGGCTTCCTTTAAGATTGTTGGTTTCCCTCGACCATCCTCCATTTTAAATATAGCTCTTACGACTTCCTGCCCTAACCAATACCCACTTCCCTCATCGCCAGCCCGATGTCCCCAACCCCCTACACGTACAATTCGTTGCCCATCAAAGGCATAGGCAATAGCTCCTGTTCCAGCGATGAGTAGTGCACCTGCCTGTCCAGCAGTCACACCTAATAGTGTGGCCTCCGCATCATTTTCAATAATCAGTGTATCGATTTGTAGCTGTGTAGTCTGAAGAGCATTTTGAACAATGGCCACGACGATTGCATGATCCTTCGGAGAATCAATGCCAGCTAAAGCAAAGGTAGCTACAGCAATTTGAGAATTAGGATACTTTTGCAAAAATGTTTCAACATTTGCTAAAAGCTCTTGTAAGATTGCTGTAGCTGATTCAACACCAATGGCTTGATAATTAGAGCCTTTAGCGGATATAGAATATTCAATGTCACCAGATTCAGCATGAACAACAGCACATGCTGTTTTTGTCGCCCCACCATCAATAATTAATAACCATTGCTTCATTGATTCCATTCCTCTAGAAAGGCTGTTAGTTCTTTTTCTGCTTCAATAATGGAACTTTCCTTTAAGCGAATCCATTCATAAAAATCATGGGCATTCAGTTTGGAGCGTTCAAGGGCAGCTTTCATAGTGGCTGGAGCGGGTCCACCTAGTAATGTTCGTACACCAACAAAAGATTCTGGTTTTAATGTCTTATAGAAATCCTCTTCTGAAATAGTTAATTCCTTGCCCGTGATCAATTTCGATTGTGTATTTGCAAGTCCCCATGTAAGACTAGCTAATGATTCCTCTCCATGAGCAAGTAGAACCTTAATACATTTACTAACAATACTATGTGCTTGACGGAAGGAAATGCCCTCTGAACGGACTAATGTATCAGCGAGCTCAGTGACATTCGCAAAGCTATTTTCAGCACGATTTTTTAACTTCTTCTTATTGACATCCATTGTAACAACAAGCGAACCAAACAACTTATAAATACCAATTAAGCGGTCAATGGCACGCCATAAATAAGGCTGCATATCATCCTCAGTGTCTACGATATCGCCAAAAGGTGTATTATGTACCATCTGTAATACTGTACTTGCATCTCCTACAACCGCAGATAGTAATGAGCGTGTATGTTCTATAGAAACAGGATTACGCTTTTGAGGCATAATAGAGCTTATTTGCACATATGGACTTGCGAGTGTAAACGCATTAAACTCCTGAGTAGCCCATAATAAAAAATCTTGAGAAGTACGGCCAAGATTGAGTGCTGCAAGCTGTACAATACTTGCAGCCTCAGCTATATAATCTGCTCCTGCAACCGCATCCCATGCATTTTCGATAATATCATCAAAGGCTAGTAGATCACGCATACGTTCTCTACTAATATTAAAGCCTGTCGTTGTTAAGGCAGCGGCTCCCATACTGCTACGATTGACGGTTTTATAGACATGCTGCATTCGTTCAAAATCACGCTCTAGCTGATCGATCACGGCCTTTAAATAATGGGCGAAGGTTGTAGGCTGGGCCTGCTGTGTATGTGTGTAGCCAATCATAATGGTATCGATATGTTCCTCTGCAGCAGCGATAAAATCATCACGTAATGTTAGTAACTCGCGCATTAATAGTAATAATTTTTTTCTTAATGTCATTCGATAGATGGCAATACCCATATCATTTCGGCTTCTGCCAATGTGAAGATTTCCAGCAACATCTCCAGCAAGCTCTATTAATTTATTTTCAATGCGGAAAAATAAATCCTCATATTGGGGACTGTAATCCTCTAAACGATAATAATTTAAGTCAATTTTTTTTAGAGCTATCCCAATTTGCTTTGCTTCATCTTTTTTTACAAGTCCTTGTTCTTCTAACATTTTTAAATGAGCAATATTGATTTGTAGCATAATTGTTAAAAAATTTTTCTTTGCCTCATCATAAGCTGGCTGTAAAACGATTTTTCGATAGATGTTAGAAGGGAATATCATCCCATCTTCCAGCTGTGTTTTATTGCGAAAATCTTCAAACATTGTCATGGCCCCCTAATAGATTGGCAGCTAAATGGCTGTACCAGCACTGCCTTTTGATAGTTTTTCAGAAATAATAAGGACAACTAAAATTAAACAAATTTGTAAGACACCATAAGCACAGGCGGTCCCAAATTTAAATGCATATAATTTTTGGAATATCGCTACAGACAATGGAATAGTGGATGTACTGTAAATTAGAATGGATGCAACAAATTCACCAAAGCTTTGCACGAGGGCTAAGAGTGTCCCTGCTAAAATCCCGGTGAATGTTAAAGGCACGACAATACGTCTAAATGTATACCACCAGTTGGCTCCTAAGCCACGTGATGCCTCTTCAATCGATTGATCTAGCTGTACAAGAGAGGCGGATGTTGATCGAAAAACAAGTGGTAAATGTCGAATAAAGTAGGCTAATGGCAAAATCCAAAATGTCCCGATCAATACTTGATTAAAACTAAAGATACTTTCTGTACTAAAAGCAGCAATTAAATTAACAGCAACAACTGTTCCTGGCAAAGCCCAAGGTACCATTATCAAAATATCGAGCAAGGTTTTCCCTTTAAAATTTAAGCGCACCATAGCATAAGCAGCCGCGACACCAAAGATGATATTGCCCAGTGTTGCAATGACACCCATTTGAATGGAGTTCCAAATAGGCCGCCATGTGCGCTCATCGGTAAAAAGGGCAATATAATGATCAATTGTATAGTCGGTCGGGAGAATTTGCGTTTTCCAAGCGCCATCCACAGAAAAAGAGATCAATATCAGCACTAAAATAGGCAGTATCAATATTAATGTGCCAACAAAAGAAGCAATTGTTGCTATAATTTTTACCTTTTTTGAGGATACCTCTGAACGATGAACACTAATTCCCTTACTTAGATTTTGATAATTTCTGCGATTTTGATACCAGCGCATAATGATTAAAAAAGTGATAGATACAAAAGATAATATCATCGACTGTGTTGCAGCCATCTCAAGATTCCCATTTGTACGTGATAAATAAATTTGCATCGTCATAGTACGCTCTACACCAAACATCAAAGGTGCAGTATAAGAAGCCATAGAAATCATAAACACCAATAAGGATGAGGCAACAATAGAAGGTGTGAGCATTGGTAAAATAACCTTTGTCCATACGCGAATACGCCCTGCACCCAGACTAGTAGCTGCCTCTTCAAGAGCAGGATCAAGCCCCTTAATGGCAGCAGAGGCAGTCAAATAGAAGTACGTATACATTGTGAATGTATGAACAACGATGACACCCCATATTCCCTTCAAGGCAAAAGGAACGTGATCCAACCCAAATAGATGCTGAAAAATTCGTGGGAAAATCCCGCTATCACCATATAAAAATGAAAAGGACAAAACACCTACTAGAGGAGGAAGTGCCATTGGAACCAAAACTAAAACAGACAATATCCGTCTCCCAGGGAAATTATAGCGTTCTAGTAAAAAGGCCACTGTTACCCCAACAAGTGCACAGCAAATAACACTGATAAATGAAATATAAATACTGGTCCACAAGGCCTCTAAATTTGCCGGACTAGCTATATCAAAAAATTTCTTATAGTGCAAGAATGCTTCATCGCCAGCAAAGCTTTGGATGAAAGTTTGATAGAAGGGGTAAACCACATAGGCGAATAACACTAAAAATAATGGCGATATTAAAACATAGACAAACCAATTAGCATGAAAAATTCGCGTCCACGTACTTTCAGACTGTTTCTCCATATTGGCTTCCTCCTATTCCCCTAAAAAGTATAGTGAATCTTGTGCTATATGGATTGTAATATCTTCACCGATCTTTTTGATTTGGTCATAAGAATTAATAAGCATTACTTTAAGTGAGAACGCAGTAAAATCTACAATGTAATTAACGCTAATGCCTGTGAATTCAACAAATGTAATTTTTCCTGTTAATGTGTTTTCACCAGTACCAAGTTGAATCGATTCTGGACGAATAGAAATAAATACTTTGTCTCCAATCATATGCGTTAAGGAGGGAGAGCTTTGTTGCTTTCGCCCAGTTAAATTATGTCCATTCACTGTTCGTACTTGTACATTTTCCCCATCAATAGCTTGGATTGAGCATTCAATTAAATTAGTTTCACCAATAAAATTTGCCACAAAACGATCCTTGGGTTGATGATAAATTTCCTGAGGAGTACCAATTTGTTTGATATAGCCATTTTCCATGACCATAATTCGATCCGACATAGACATGGCCTCCATTTGATCGTGAGTAACGTATATCGTTGTGACTCCAAGCTCAGATTGGATTCGTTTGATTTCAATACGTGTTTCCTCACGCAATTTTGCATCTAGATTGGATAGAGGTTCATCAAGCAATAAAATATCTGGCTCTATCACGAGTGCTCTAGCTAAAGCAACACGTTGCTGCTGTCCACCAGATAGCTCATTTATTTTTCTGTTGCCGTAAGCAGCAAGATGCACTTGGCCTCTAATTCGATCAACCTTGTGCTGAATCTCAGCTTTTGAAAATTTTCGAACTTGTAAACCAAATGCAATATTCTCATCAACTGTCATATGGGGGAAAAGGGCATAATTTTGAAATACCATGCCGATATTGCGCTTATTGGGCTGAAGTCGAGTGACATCTCGCTCATCAAAAAGAATTTTGCCTTTAGTAGGGTAATAAAAGCCTGCAAGCATCCTTAAAGTGGTTGTTTTGCCACAGCCGCTAGGACCGAGAAAGGTAAAAAATTCACCAGCTTTTATTTCAAGATTTAAGTCTTTCACGCCATACACTTGACCAAATTGCTTCGAGACATTTTCAATTCTGACACTTCTCAATCATTAGCTCCTCTCTAACAAAGAATCTAGATGATACAGGAAGGTAAAAATTCGCTGTATAAGCCGAATTTTTACCCGTTCTACTATTTACCGCGCCCTTTAATATTGTTATCCCAGTATTCCATCCATTCTGCTTCTTTGTCAGACATTAGCTGCCAATCAATATCAAATGTTTTTAAATCTAATTCCTGATACCATTCTGGCATGGAGGCTTTGTCGATATCAGAACGTGTAGGAATTTGATAGTAATCATTAGCTAATTGTGTTACCATCTCTTTTTCAAATAAAAACTCTACAAATAGTTTCGCATTTTCTAGGTTTTTCGCATTGTTTACAACTGCTACACCGTCTACTAAAATAGGTGCTCCACTTTTAGGATAAATATAATCAAAAGGATAATCTGTCGTATATTTTTTTAACAAAATATCTTGTAGATTCCATAGGGAGACACTGCCTTCTTGACGTGTTAGCTTTAAATACAAGGCATTAGGGTCTTGTGTGTACTCCTTTGTATTGGCATCTAATTGTAGTAACCATTCATAGCCTTTATCTGGTGAATCTGCATCTTGCCGTACAATCATGGAAGAATAAATCGTACGCATTGTGCCTGACGCCAGTACACCTCTGATTAAAATTTGATCCTTCCATTTAGGATCTAATAAGTCATCCCAGTCCTGTGGACCAGTTTCTTTTGTTAGTAAATCACTATTAATCATAATTACTTCTGGTAACAGCATCTCGCCGAACCATCGTCCTTCAACATCTTTGTGTGTGGTATCAATAGCGTCAATAAAGCTCGGCTGCCAAGCATGTAGTAAGTCTTCATTGGCGCCAACAATGAGCGCTGATTGGGTTCCGCCCCACCAAAAATCTGCTTGAGGATTGGCTTTCTCTCCACGAAGACGTTCTAAAATTTGTTGAGCACCCATCGTTAGAAATTCTACTTCAATGTCTGGATATTTTTCATTAAACTGATCGATCACATTTTGCACCATTTCTTCGTCACGTCCAGTGTAAATTACTAGCTTGCCTGAAGGCGACGTTGCTGCTACTTCTGTTTTTTTACCATCCGATGCCTCGTCATTATTTGCTGCATCATTTGTAGAATTTTGCTGATCTTTGCCATTACAAGCAGCTAAAACGAAAAGCATTAACATAAGGAAAAAACCAAGAATATAGGCTTTTTTCATCAACTTCCCCTTTCTTAAAGTAAGTTACTTGCATATTGCAGTATAATACCGAAGGGGGACATTAATGTTAGAATTATTAAAAAATTACATTTGCATTCATCATAACGAAGTGCATAATGGTAAGCAATGGCATTTCATTAAAGTTCAAAAAAACTCCTTAAAAAGGAATCATTCCATTTTTAAGGAGTTTTTTGTCGTTTTATGAATGTGCTTCTAATAAGCTATCCTTTTGTTGACGTTGTGCAACAATGGTTGGCAGCATCATACCAGCAATCACCAGTACAATCCCGATAATTTGTACAGCAGTTAAAGGTTCATGCAAAACAATAACGGAAACAGTAACAGCCACTGGTAATTCAATGGCACTTAAAATAGAAGCAAGCGCGCCACCGATTTTAGGGATAGCAATTGAAAATAGATAAATCGGTAAAATGATACCGAAAAGACCTAGTGCTAGTCCGTATTTCCACAGGCCTTGCATGAATAGTTTACCGTTCCAAATAACCTCTGGGCTTAGGAAAATACTGATCAAAATAAGGGCTACAGAGGAAACGATTAATACCCTTGATGTGGTAGTCACGCCCTCGACGGGTCGAGAATTAAATTGAATAAAACATGCAAAAGAAACGGCTGCTGTAAAACCGAATAGCCATCCTTGAATAGGAATGTCACTTAAATCTACATTTAATACACCTGCAGCTAGAATCGTTCCTATAAATAAGATAACGATTGAAATTACTTCAGGTCTACTTGGTAATCTTTTATGGAGGGTACAATCAATCAGTAGACCAATCCATGTAAATTGGAATAACATGACTACTGCAAGAGAAGCAGGAAGATACTTTAAAGATTCTCCGTACACGATACCTGTTGTCCCTGTAAAAATTCCCGCGCATATTAAAATAAGTAAGCCCTTCTTGGACGGTCTTGGTAATTTTCTGTCAGTAAAAATAAAGATGGATATTACGAGTAAAAAGCCAATAATATATTGGCTTGATACAGCCTCCGCTGATGTAAAGCCATGCTGCATAGCTACTTTGACAATAGTCGACAAGATCCCGTAACTACTAGATGCAATAACAATCAAAAGAGGGTAAATCAAATTGTTTTTCATATATTAGTTATTCACTTCCTAAAACTGTTTAACCATATGGTGAAAAGGCTCATCAATAATTGACCAAGGCTCCGTAATAACAAAGCCTAGTCGTTCATAAAGACGGCGAGCTTCTTCTTTTTGGGTTTCAACATTTAAAGATAATTTTGTATAGCCACGCTGCTTTGTCAGCTCTTCAGCAAATTGTAATAGCAATGTTCCGATTCCTTTACCACGTGCAGCTGGTGCAACACAAACTGTATCAATGTAAGCCTCATCTTCATGGGCTTCTTGGTCAATAACAATGGATGGCGCATTTTTTGCTTCAAGCCATTTAACAAGGTTAGCGTCCATGTGAACGGCTTGTTCGCCGTGATAATAAACGAGAATCCCCAAAATCTGTTCATTTTCAGTAGCGACAAAAGTATTTAAATAAGAATGTCGATTGTCTTCTTGGTGAAAAAGAACAGTCAGCTCTTGTATAACAGCCTCCGTTGATTGCTCACCAGTTAAGCGATTAGCAATATCGCCAATGGCGTCGATAATTAAAGGCACAACGGCATGGGCATCTTGTGGTTGCGCTTGTCGAATTGTAATACTCATTTTGATAATCCCTACCTTTCTATAGGCAAGTATAACAAAGATAGGGGATGACTCAAGTTATCCATCCGCTCATAAAGAAATCCCAAAAGTAAAAACCTTTATAGAATGACAATTTTCGTGTTAATCTATAATGACTAGACTTTCAGGAGGACTATCATGACAAAGCAAGAGAAGGATTTTATATTAGTCTATGGAGATGCTTTTATTGACTATATTGCTGATGATGTAACAAACACATCATTTACTAAATATATGGGTGGCGCAACGGTCAATGTTGCAGCGGGTATTAGCCGCATTGGTGCGCCTTCCGCATTAATTACAATTACGGGGGATGACGAGGGCTCGCAATTTGTGCGAGATGGGCTTGCCCAAGAGGGTGTGAAACTGGATTATGCCGTATTTGATCCAGCAAAACGAGTAAGTGGTGTATATGTGCATCTAACAGAAGCATGTGAGCGAATTTTTAAGGATTATGTTGATGAAACACCTGATTTACAAGTTGAACCATCACAGCTAAATGAAGCAGCTTTTAAGCATGCCTCTGCTTTAACGGTGTGTTCAGGCACAATGTTCCATCCAACAGCTCTTGCTACAACACGAGCAGCAGTAGAAATGGCTAAGGACAAGGGTGCGATTATTGCAATGGATGCAAATATTCGTCCTTTACGTTGGAGCAGTGAAGAAATTTGTCGAGATACGATTACATCATTTTTCGAGGATGTCGATATTTTAAAGGTGACGGATGATGAGCTATTCTTCCTGACAGAGACAAGTAGCTTAGAAGAAGGTATCGAGCAATTAAATAGCTATTTAGTGCCTATTATTTTAATTACCGTAGGAGAAAACGGGACTTATGCAGTCCTTAATGGTGAAGTTATCCATGTACCTACTGAGAAAGTAGTGCCTGTGGATACAACAGGTGCGGGAGATGCATTTATGGCAGGTGTCCTACGTGATGTCCATTACAATGGTTTACCTACAACAAAAGAAGAACTAGTGCGTTGTACAAGCTTTGGCAACAAATTAGGAGCTTTTGCCGCAACAAAAGCAGGTGCTTTAACGGCTCTACCATATTATGAGGATATTAAGCATTTACTAAAATAAAACATGTGAGGCGTGGAGAATATGGGGAAAGACTACGATGTTTTAGTAAAGGATCAACTGTTCTTTGGCGGTGCAAAAGATGCAGAGGCTGCATTTACACAAGAATCCGTTGATGTTGTGATAGATGTTCGTGTTCAAGGGCTATCCCCTCAAGACCAGGAGACAGTTCCTTATTCTTATAAACATATGCCTATAGCAGATGAAGATAGTGAGGTAGCATCATCCATCCAACAAGTCGCGCAAGAAGTTGCTATAGCCTTTGAGACAGGGCAGAAAGTATATGTCCACTGTGGAAGTGGTGGTGGACGTGCAGGTGTTGCAGCTACTGCTATATTAATGGAGTTGGGTATGGCTGATTCATTAGAAGCAGCACAGGCAGCTGTCAAAAAAGCTCGTCCAGTGGTGACGATACGCCCTAAAATGGAAGACGCGCTGCAAAAACTTTATAAATAATTGAGAAGATGTACTAATTAAGGTACATCTTTTTTTATGATGTAAGAGATACTTTGTTCTATACATATTAGAACAAAGTTGTTATAGTTAATGTATAACAACTAATGAGGTGATCTGTATGATGGAGGAATTAGCAAAAGTTCCATGGGCAGTAATAGCACCGCTCATCATCGTTCAAATTATTTTGATGATTGTAGCACTTATTGATTTACGAAAAATTCATGCAACAAACGGCCCTAAAATTCTTTGGGTGTTTATTATTCTTTTTGCTAATCTATTTGGATCAATTGCGTACTTTATAGTGGGGAGAAAGCAGTCATGACAACTTTACTTCAAGTTATAGGTTTGACCAAGCAATTTGCAGAGCACAAAGTTGTAGATGCTATTCATTTTAACTTAGAGGAAAAAACTTCTACGGCTTTAATTGGTCCAAATGGAGCTGGCAAGACAACCACTTTATCTATGTTAACGGGGCTTTTAAGACCGACTGCTGGAAATGTAAAGATGCTAGGTAATGATTTACGTGCGAATATAGGTTTTTTACCCCAATATCCACAATTTCATCCTTGGTTAACTGCGTTAGAGTTTACAGAAATGGCTGCAAAATTGAATGGTGTAGCAGCCAAAAAGGCTAAATTAGAAGCACAAAAAACCTTAGAATTTGTAGGGTTAGGGGACGTCCAACATAAAAAAATAGCCTCTTTTTCAGGTGGAATGAAGCAGCGACTGGGTATTTCCCAAGCAATAGTGCATAAGCCTAAATTACTGCTATTAGACGAACCTGTTTCAGCTTTAGATCCAGTCGGCCGTAGAGAAGTACTTGATTTATTAAAAGGACTACAGCAAGAGACGACTATTTTATACTCAACGCATATTTTAAATGATGCTGAAGAAATGACAGATCAACTATTATTCTTGCAAAATGGAAAACTAGTAGAGCAGGGAACATTACGTGAAGTACGGCAACGTTTTGATGAGCAAAATTATGTCATTGAATTTGGCAGTGAAGAAGAGGCTAAGCTTTTTGCAAATTCCTCTAATCATGTAATAGGTTGTAATGTGTATATTGAGATCGTGAATGAAGAGCCGACGATGAAAATGTTGCTTCAACGGTTAAGTGAATGTCCTTATACAATTAGAAAGGTAGAGCGACAGACAGCATCTTTGGAAGAAATTTTCATGAAGGTGGCGAAAAAGGCATGAGAGGATTCAATGTACTTCTGCAAAAGGAATTTAGAGAAGCATGGCGGAGTTGGAAGTTTCTATGGATTCCTCTAGTGTTTGCTTTGCTTGGAATGAGTGATCCACTAACAAACTATTATATGATGGATATTTTAAATGCTGTTGGAAATGTTCCAGAGGGCTTTGAAATGTTGATGCCAGAATTAATGCCACTGGATTTAATTCAAGCTTCTATCGGGCAATTTCAAACAATTGGCTTGTTGGTGATGATGGCTTCGTTTGTAGGAGCTATAAGTAAGGAACGTGCTAATGGTATGGCAACACTACTATATGCTCGGCCTATTTCATTTGGCGCATATTTTTTGAGTAAATTTGTTGTTATGAGCACCATTTGTTTTGTTAGTATTTTAGCTGGGTTTGGTGCAAGTGTCTATTATACAACTATTCTATATGGAACGTTGGACGTGGGTGCACTGTTAGTAAGCTTTTCTACGTACTATATTTGGTTGCTATTTGTGATAGCTGTTACGTTAATGATGAGTGCCAGCTTTAAAACAGTTATTGCTACAACATGTGCATTTACAGTGATCTTTGTTGGGCAAATTATCGATATGATTATAGGAATCTTTTGGACAATATCTCCGTGGAAACTAGCAAGCTACGGAATTGCAAAATTTCGAGGAACAATAGAGATGTCAGATTACTGGTGGAGCTTAGTCATTACGCTAGCATTGACAATTATCTGCATCGGCATTGGTATCGTGATGATGAAAAGAAATGCGTCTATGACAAAAATCTGAAGAGAAAACGGTAAAAATGGATTTTTACCGTTTTTTATTTTAAATCATCCTACCATTTATAAGCAAAATCAATCCTACAAAGAACATAATCCAAGAAAGGGTCGAGCTTGTTCTTTGATCAAAAAGCGTTTGAATTTTTCTTAAAGGTTTATTCATAAATCGGCGGAATAATAGATGTAAGCATAGTAGGATGATCCCTGGTGCAATCATTACTAAATTGTATCCTGCCAATAAAGGTAACCATTCATAAAACACTATTTCATTACTCGTTAAAATACCTATTGCCGCGAAATAAGGAAGAGCGGTTGCAACTTCTAAAATAGAAGTTGTGAAACCTAAAGCTACCATAGAGCTGACATGTAAAGATTTTGGTTTAGGGGATCCATTTGCCTTTCTTTTTGGAACTAACCAACTGCCAATAAATAAAATTCCCCCTACCATGGTCATGATTAATCGAGCTGAGTAACTATCTAGCAAATTAGAAATAGGGTTGAATATGACACCTAGACCTAACATTAAAAAAATCCCAGTACTAAAGTAAAACAACCCAACAGTCATTAAATAGGTTAATAAAAGGCGGATCTGCTGTTTTTTAGCCACAAGCAATACATAGACGGATACACCAATTATAGAAGGACTAAACATGTCTAACAAAGCTAAGGTACCAATCAGTAGCAACATTTCTATGTTCATGATTGTGACTTTCCTAACGCCTGTTTTTTTGTTTCATAAACATGAAAAGCCTGCTCTATAAAATGTAGAAATTCTTCCTCTAAAGGATATAATCCTATTTGTTCAGATTTATAAGTAGATTTTCTTATCGTCCACATCTTCTCTAAAAATTCATCATTTCCGTTATATTCTACCTCGGCTTTTTCCATCATTCGTTTAATAATAAACTGCACGGAATCGGCTTCAGGGCTTTCCTTATGAAGCTGCTTTAATTGACCTAATAAACCAATCCACTCTAAAGAATTAGGATCATCTTTATTTAAATTGGGTAATTTTCTAAATAGTTCCATTTCTGTAGCTGCAAAAATCTGCTGGCGGAAGGCTTGCTTATTATCTCGTTCTTGATTTGAAAGCTTAATGTACTTTTGGATAAGGGACTCTGTCAACCCACCTTCGATAGACGAAGCATTCTTTAATCCAAGAATAGTGTTCTTCATTTGCTGTAGTTTCTTTTGCTCTTCTGCTACAAAAGCTAACTGATGGTCTAAACTTGCTTCCCAGTTCCATGAATTATTGATAAGCGTCTGAATTTCTTTCAACTTGAAGCCCAATGCCTTTAAAAATACAATCTGTTGTAACGTTTTGAGTTCGTTCTCTCCGTATATCCTATGTCCCCCCTCAGTCTTTGCTATAGGAAGTAACAAGCCGATCTCCTCATAGTAACGTAACGTTCGAACAGAAATGCCAGTTTGTTTTGATACATTGTGAATCGTAAGCAAGGTAATCACTCCTCCTCTCTGTTAATGACATTATATAAAATGACGTAACGTCACTTTCAAGAGGGATTGTAAAACTCCTTTCTTGGAATCTCTATAACTTAGGAATATAATGGGTGTGTAACTCGAAATTTGTCAAATAACTCGGAAAATATATAGACTACTATAGAAAGAAGGGACATGAAAAGTGGGAACTGAAAATTCCGATCGTTTCCTGACAGCGTTTAATCGAATAGATCATAGACTGAGAGATATTGTAGGTGCGAAGGATTTTATGCCTTTTTATCGGCTGATTGATCAAGCAAAGAAAAAGGATGTCTTGGTGAAGAAATATGAAGATGATCTCCGCTCATATGCGGACTTACGAAATGCGATTGTTCATCATCGTACATCATTACATTATGTGATTGCAGAGCCACATACTGATGTTGTAGAACGAATTGAATACATAGATGCTACCCTTGCTAAGCCAACGCTTGTGGGGCAAATGTTCCGTAAAAGAGTATTGATTTTTCAAGAAAATGATTCTTTAAAACATGTTTTAAAAGTGATACGTCAGCGCAAATATACACAATTTCCTGTTTATTATAATAAGCAGTTTAAGGGGCTCATCACAACAGTAGGAATCACAAATTGGCTTGCGTCAAAGATGGGTGGTGATCATTTACCGAAAAGAATACCAACACTGCATGATATCTTATTGCATGAGAAAAATAGAGTGAATTACAAATTTGTCAGTAGAACGATATCCATCTATGAGGCTGAGGAAATATTTAAACAAGGAGTCGAAAGAGGGAGACGCTTTGAGGCATTATTAATAACGGAGCATGGTCAACCACATCAAAGATTACTCGGTATTATTACGCCCTTAGATATTGTCAAAATTGATTAACAAAAAACGAGACTAGACAAGCAATTAAGGGCTTGAATGTCTCGCTTTATCTTTTAAGCTGATGTACAAGGAACCATTTGTTTGGACTTGAGCAAAATAAACTTCTTCTACAGAATGCACATTTTGCTTTTTCAATTTCTTTATTACCCAGTCTTCTGTCAGCTCAAGTTCAACAATATTCTCGGTAATAAGTTGACCATCAGAAATAACTTCAGTAGGAAGGTAGGTAGGTGGTGATACATCGGCTTTAACATCCTGCTTTGTAGCCACTTGTTCAGAGGTTTTTTGTAGCACACTGAGCTTTCCATTTGTTTCTAGTAAAGCATACTCAACGTCCTGTACGGAGAAAATGGCTTGTTCACGTAACATCATTGTAAGCTCATCTAGATGAAGACGGTTTTTTTGTAGTGCTGATTCTAATATAAGACCCTTTTGAATAACAATTGTTGGTTTATCATCAATGAGAACGCGAGCTTTTTTAGATTTAATCGTAATAACGGTCATCAAATACGTTAAAGCACTCCACCAAACGAGAGAAATCAAACCATCTAAAAAAGGTGTTTCTTCCTGAGAGGCAATTTCTGAAGCGATCGACCCAAATGTAATACCTGTAATGTAATGGAAAAACGTTAACTGGCCTAATTGTTTTTTACCAAGTAGACGTGCCAGAATTAGTAAGGCAAAAAACGAAAGTGTTGTTCGTAGAATCATTTCCCAAAAGTGAGCATGAATAAAGCTTTCCATGCATATATCAACTCCTTTTACAGCTGTCGAACTATAGCTTGTGCAAAATGGTCGATAGTATGCGACAATCATGTTTAAACAAAATAAGAGTGAGGTGGCAACATGAATAAACAATTAAATGTAACCAATCCAATCTATCCAATAATGATTGCAATCGGTGTTGCTCACCTAATAAATGATACGATGCAAGCTGTTATCCCAGCGATGTTTCCGATATTTAAGAGTGAATTAGGATTGACCTTTACACAAATTGGAATGATTTCTTTTGTATTAAACATATTTGCTTCTGCATTGCAGCCTGCGGTAGGCTTTATCAGTGATAAAAAACCAATGCCTTATGCTTTACCTATCGGTATGATTAGTTCATTTATAGGGATTGCTATTATAGCGTTCACAACGCAGTATTGGATTATTATTATTGCGGTATTATTTATAGGCTTCGGGTCAGCTATTTTTCACCCTGAGGGATCGAGAGTTTCCTTTATGGCAGCTGGATCTAAACGAGGACTTGCGCAGTCAATTTATCAAGTGGGGGGAAATTCAGGGCAAGCACTAGCACCATTAATTAGTGCTTATATCTTTGATATTTTAGGGCAACGTGGGGCTGCGATCATATTAGTAATTGCAACGTTTGGTATCATTTTATTAAGTAAAATTGCTACATGGTATAAAAAACAATTGGAGCAGGAGCGTGCAACTAAGAAAAAGCGTGTACTCGTCTCAACATTGCCTCCATTAACAAAGAAACAAGTAGGAATCGCATTAACATTATTATTTACAATTATTTTTGCACGATCATTTTATACAACAAATATAACAAGTTTTTATGTGTTTTATCTAATGGATCACTATGAGGTCAGCCTTCGACTAGGGCAAATATTAATATTCACCTTCATGGCATTTGGTGTAGTAGGTACCTTTTTCGGAGGTTCTTTATCAGACCGTATTGGTAGGAAAAATGTCATTATCCTTTCTGTAGTTGGCCCTATGCCATTTTGTTTAGCATTGCCATATGTACCATTATGGGCGGCTATGATATTTTTAGTTATTATTGGTACGTTGATTATGATTAGCTTCTCCGTAACGGTGGTCTATGCGCAAGAGTTAGTCCCAACAAAAATTGGCACCATGGCAGGTTTAACAACAGGATTTGCTTTTGGAATGGGCGCAATAGGGGCAATGGTTATCGGCGTTTTAATGGATCATAAAGGCATTGATTTTACAATGATTGTTGTTTCATTATTACCTTTATTATTACTAGTTGCCTTCTTCTTACCGAAAGATAAACCTGCTTCAGCTGCTGTCTAATAAAAAAAACGCGTATCTACGCGTTTTTTTATTGTCTTAATGGAGCTAAAAATTCTGCTGGCAATTTTTCCTGATCAATTACATAGCCCTCTGAAATATGAACTTCATGCATTTTATCGTTGTAAGTAAATTTAAAGATGCCATTGTCAAAATCTGTGCCAATTTCTTTGAAGAATATACCTTCAATCGATACATACTTAGGACATGTAAATGCTACTTTAAAGTTCTCCTGTTCTTTAATTAAGTAAGCACGTACTCCTTTTTCATATGTTTCATTTGCATCATCATCGGTTGGGCGTTGAACAGCTACGATATGAAAATCAACAAAAGGGACTTCCTTTAACAGTACGTTTAAGAACGAACCTTTAGTGATTTCCTCCCAACGGCTTTGTGCGCTTTGCCCTACGATAATTTGTGAAATACTATAATTCTTCGCGACCTCTGCAATAACCTTTTGTATGGGGCGTTTTTCATTATCTTGCAAAATAAATTTTTCAACCTCAAGTTCATCTGATAACTTTTTCCATTGCTCTATATAACTAGATTTCTCTGCGTCAAATGCATCAAGGGGTTGCGAATCGACTGAAAGAATATAGAGTGGGCAATCAAGCATTGTGGCCATCTTATGACCACGACGAATCAAACGTTCGCCATTTAAGCCGTAATAAACACAAACTAATATACTTTCATCCAAACGCCCTTTTACATGCTTCATAAAAAATGTACACCTCTTATCTGTTGGTATTTTGTTAATTTCACTGTTGATTTTGAAAAAATTATCCTAAAACAGCTAAAATCGATGCTGTTACAGTGCATTATGCTCATTTATATTGTATACTTAAAAATGTATAAAAGTTAACGAAAATGTATTGGAAAACCCTTGAAGGATTAAGCTTAAATCGATAATTAGAGATTATTTAATTTATGCATTCTGTGCATCTATGCTAATTTGCTTTCATATGCCACACTATTATGCAGTGAGTTAAATAGATAGTCAAGTGTCTTCATTATGCTGATATTAACTGAGTTGTAACTGTATAAATTATCTGATTTTCCACAAGTTATTTAGGCTTGCATCGGGTTAGAAGTGACTAAATAACTAAAATAACCGTTTTTATAAACAATTAGGCACTTTAATACCCCACCACATTCCATTAATAAATTTCAAGAATACATCTAATATGTTCCTTAGCTTGAACAAATTTCTAAAGTCTTAGCACTTTACATGCCCATCACCACAAAAATTTGCTAGATGATTTAGATAGTAGGAGGTTTTCATTTGGTCACAGTTCTCATTGCGATACTTTTGCCATTTGTTTGTGCTGCTCTAATTCCATTGCTTTACAGGCGACTAAGGCGTGTCACACATCTTGGCTGGTTTGTTTTATCTGTTCCATTCATCTTGTTTCTTTTACTCGCTCGCTATATTCCTCAATTAGCCGAGGGTAAAACCTTTATTCATACATATGAGTGGATTCCCTCTTTTAATATAAATTTCACAACTTACCTAGATGGACTCAGTATGATTTTTGGTCTGCTGATTACAGGTGTAGGTAGTTTAGTCATTTTATATTCTATTTTTTATTTATCAACGAAAGAATCTCTTCATCATTTTTACTGCTATTTATTACTATTCATGGGCGCTATGCTTGGCGTTGTTTTTTCAGATAACCTAATGGTATTATACACATTTTGGGAATTAACGAGTGTGTCATCATTCCTATTAATCGCATTTTGGCATCATAGAAAGGCTTCTCGGGCAGGTGCTAAAAAAGCGATGATGATTACCGTCTTTGGCGGACTCTCAATGCTTGCGGGTTTCTTAATGCTCTATGTAGCTTCTCATACATTTAGTATTCGTGAAATTGTAGCTAATGTAGAGGTTATACGAGATCATACCTTATTTACGCCAGCGCTTATTCTAATTTTACTAGGGGCTTTTACAAAATCTGCACAATTTCCATTCCACATTTGGTTGCCTGATGCTATGGAGGCCCCAACACCTGTTAGTGCTTACTTACATTCCGCAACAATGGTGAAGGCAGGCATTTATTTAGTTGCTCGTTTTTCACCGGTTTTTGGAGGAGAGGCAGTATGGTTCTGGCTAGTTAGTGTTATCGGCCTAGTTACATTATTCTGGGGCTCCTTTAATGCTGTCCGTCAGACGGATTTAAAAGCATTATTAGCCTTTTCAACAGTGAGTCAGCTTGGTTTAATTATGAGTCTCTTTGGTCTTGGGTCTGTTGGTCATTATTATGGCTATGAGGAAAACTCGATTCTTTACACCCAAGCAAGCTTTGCAGCGCTATTTCACCTTGTGAATCATTCGACCTTTAAAGGAGCTTTATTCATGATGGTTGGAATTGTCGATCATGAAGTAGGTACCCGTGATATTCGTCGTTTAGGTGGCTTAATGTCTTTCATGCCTATCACTTTTACAATTGCTGTGATTGGTAGCTTCTCAATGGCAGGACTGCCACCATTTAATGGCTTTTTAAGTAAGGAAATGTTTTTTGCAGCAGTATTGGCTATTCGTGATGTAGAAGCATTCTCTATTGCTGATATAGGGCTGTTTTTCCCTATAGTAGCATGGGTGGCAAGTATCTTTACCTTTGTCTATAGTTTAATTTTAATTAGTCGTACATTTTTGGGTAAACTACAGCCAGAGAAGATTGATAAAAAACCACACGAAGCTCCACTTGGCATGTTAATATCGCCAATTATTTTATGCTTGTTGGTAGTTGGTATCTTTTTCTTCCCTAATATATTAGGTCATTATATTTTAGAGCCTGCTATGGCTAGTATTTATCCAACATTCCCAACTACAAGTGAGTTAACACCACATATTCATGCATGGCATGGCATCAATGCAGAGTTATTGATGACAGTAGGTGTCATTATTATTGGAATTATCTTATTTAAAACATTAAAAAGCTGGAAGCCACTTTATCGTCTATTTTCACAAAAGTATACGTTTAATACGTATTACAATCGAATGATAGAGATGAGTGAAAATGGCTCACAGAAGCTTACCAATAAATATATGACAGGTAATTTAACACATTATTTTGTCTATATATATGTATTTTTTGTTGCACTTATCGCTGGTTATTTTGTTTGGTCAGATGCCATGACCTTTAATTTTGACAAAGATTCCGCTATAGAATCCTACGAGTTAATCCTTGTGTTTGTCATGATTTTTGCTGCTGTTTGGATGATTTTCGCAAAGGGTCGGGTGACAGCCATGTTGCTAAATGGTGTACTAGGCTATTCTATTGCTTTCTTCTTTGTTATTTTCCGTGCACCAGACCTAGCTTTAACACAATTAGTTGTTGAATCAGTCACAACAGCTTTATTCCTTTTATGTTTTAAATATTTGCCAGATTTAATGCCAGAGCTACCACGTAAAAGGGTTCAATGGTCAAAAGCATTGATTTCTATTTTTGTTGGTGCAACTGTAACTATTGTTGGTTTAGCCGTCGTACACTATGATCGCTTTGAACCAGTGGCTACTTACTTCAATGATGCCTATGAATTGGCTGGCGGTTCCAACATCGTTAATACAATACTAGGGGATTTCCGTGCTTTTGATACGATGCTAGAGGTTGTTGTTCTTCTAATTGCTGGCTTAGGGGTCTATGCTCTGACAAAGCTTAAGCCACGAAAGGAGGAAGCAGATCATGAAAATTAATGATGTGATTTTAAGGACCGTCACCAAAGCGGTCGTGTTCATTATTTTAACACTCGGCGTGTATTTATTCTTTGCTGGGCATCATGCTCCTGGTGGTGGCTTTATAGGTGGTCTGGTGTTAGCCTCAGGCATTGTTTTGTTATATCTAGCCTATGATATTGAAACTGTTCATAAGGGGATGCCTTTCGACTTTAAAAAGGTTGCAGCTCTTGGTGTATTGCTTGCAACTGGAACAGCAATAGGTTCGTTGTTTTTCGATGTCCCATTTTTAACACAAGCACATACGTATATAGATGTTCCTATCTTTGGGAAAATGGGCTTTTCAACTGTCACTATTTTTGAAGCAGGTGTGGCTTTAACAGTGGTGGGGGTTGTTGTAACAATTATTTTAAGTATAAGTGAGGATGAGTAGCCAATGGAGTCTTTAATACTTGTTTTAGTAGGTATATTAGTAGCTGTTGCGACGTACTTAATCCTCTCGAAGCAGTTATTGCGTGTTATTTTAGGCACCGCTGTTTTATCTCATGCTGCCCACTTACTGATTTTGACTATGGGAGGTTTAAAAAAAGGGGATGTCCCGTTATTAGGAGAATCAGAGGGACCATATACAGATGCATTACCTCAAGCATTAATATTAACAGCGATTGTGATTAGCTTTGCTGTCACTGCTTTTGTTCTCGTTTTAGGGTATCGCGCGTACAAAACAAATGGTTCAGGGAATTTTGATGAATTGAGAGGTACGCCTGATGAGTAATATGATTGTTTTACCATTAATTGTACCAGTAATTACGGCTATTTTACTGGTGTTTTTAAAAGAGCATGTGACGCTACAACGTATCATCAGTTTATTGACATTGAGCTTTATTATTATCATTAGCGTCATTTTATTAGTAGAGATTCAAGAACAGGGTGTGATGCGCATTGATTTTAGTGGATGGGCACCACCATTTGGAATCTCATTTGTAGCCGATTCATTTGCGACACTATTAGTGTTAGTTGCAAATATTGTAGCCCTCATTTGTATGCTATATGCAATTTTTACAATGGAGCTAAGATATGAAAAAATGTATTTTTATCCATTTACCTTGCTGATGATAGCAGGTGTCAACGGCTCATTTTTGACGGGCGATATTTTTAACTTATTTGTGTGTTTTGAAGTAATGTTGCTCGCTTCCTATGCATTGATTAGCTTAGGTGGCGAAAAAATTCAGCTACGTGAAGCATTGAAATATGTGCTCATCAACATTGTTGCCTCTTGGATTTTCTTAGTGGCACTAGCTTTTCTGTATGGAACGGTAGGCACATTAAATATGGCACATATTTCAGTTCGTGTAATAGAGGCAGGAGCTAATCCTCTTATTACAACAGTAGCGCTTATTTTCTTAATCGTCTTTAGCTTGAAGGCTGGACTTTTATTATTCTTCTGGTTGCCAGGATCTTATAGTGTACCACCAACTGCCATTGCTGCTTTATTTGCTGCTTTATTAACAAAGGTAGGGATGTATGCACTTGTACGTTCCTTTACATTGCTGTTCCCTAACAATCCTGAAGTCACACACACAGCTCTGGGCATCATGGCTGGACTCACAATTATAGCAGGCTGTATCGGTGCACTTTCAGGTCGTGATGTTAGAACAATAGCCTCTTACAATGTACTAATTGGCGTTGGTTTTATAATAATTGGGCTAGCTGTAGGCACAGAGTCAGCCTTACAAGGTGTTATCTACTATTTAATGCACGATATGATAGCTAAGGCTATGTTGTTCTTAGCTGTTGGCATGATGATATATCTCACTGGGGAAACAGTAATTGATAAGATGAGTGGACTTATTCGTAACTACCCCTTTTTTGGATGGTTGTTCTTTATAGCAATGTGTTCACTAGCTGGTATACCCCCACTGAGTGGTTTTTTAGGAAAGGTTTTAATTGGACAAGGTGCGATAGAAGGTGGCCATTTCGTTCTATTAGGTCTAGGGTTTTTCTCTAGTTTAATTGTTTTATATTCATTGTTAAGGATATTTCTTTCTTCCTTTTTCGGCGAAACCATTATTAGCTTAGAGGATGAAAAACCTTTACCTAAACGTATATTGTTGCCATTAACATTACTAGCTGTTTGCACATTTGGGTTAGGTATTGGGGCAGAAAAACTGGCACCATTTGTCACAGATGCGGCTGAAACACTTTATACACCATCTATCTATATCGATGCAGTTTTAGATGGCGAACAATGGCAAGGTGAGGTGAATAAATAATGGCGATGCAGTTTATTTTAAATTTATTTATCGCAACACTTTGGTTACTTCTACAGGATGAAGTGACACCACAATTTTCAACATTTTTAATGGGTTTTGTTGTAGGTATGGGTATTCTATATGCGATGCATCGCTTTTATGGTACTCAATTTTACATGAGGAGAGTCTTTTCCATTATCAAGTTATTATGGCTGTTTAACTGGGAGCTATTTTTATCAAGCTATAGTGTATTAAGACAAATCACTACACCTAAGCTAAATATTACACCGGGTATTTTCACATATAAAACTGTATTAGAGGGTGATTGGGAGATTACAGCTCTTGCCTTACTGTTAACGTTAACACCTGGCTCTGTCGTCATGGAGGTATCGGAAGAGGGAGATGTCTTTTATATTCATGCTATGGACATCGAACAGTCAAAGGATGCTGTTATACGATCAATTGGAAAATTCGAACAAGCGATAATGGAGGTGACACGCTAATGATTAACAATATATTACTTCTTGCACTTGCTTTCTTCAGTATTTCCATTGCGCTGTCGTTATATCGTGTTATCCGTGGTCCGTCAATGCCTGATCGAGCGATAGCTCTCGATACAATTGGTGTTAATTTATTATCGGCTATTGCCATTGTCTCTATTATATTGAAGACTAAAGCATATTTAGAAGCTATTCTTATTTTGGGCATTTTAGCGTTTATCGGAACGATTGCATTTACAAAATATATAGAAAGAGGTGTGATTGTTGAACGTAAATCAAATGATTGAATGGGCAGCAGTTATCCTTATTCTTATAGGTTCCATTGTGAGTGTTATTAGCGCATTTGGGATGATTCGCCTACCAGATGTCTATACACGATCACATGCTGCTACGAAAAGCTCTACATTATCGGTTTTAACCTGTTTGTTAGGAGCGTTTATCTATTTCTGGGTGCATGACGGTTTTGTTAGTGTACGGCTCATTTTAGGTATTCTTTTCGTCTTTGTGACAGCACCCGTTGCAGGGCATTTAATTTGTCGTGCTGCCTATCGTTCTCGCGTTCCATTAGCAAAGGACTCTGGTGAAGATGAATTAAAGTCAAAATTGTTCCCTGAAGAGCATACGATAAAATAGAAGGAGGACTGTTTGCCCTAAAGCAAACAGTCTTTTTAGTGCAAAATAATGAAAATAGTAGAACTGCAAAATTGATGAATAGATTGTTCAAAGAGAGTGGCGAAATCCCTGCACAAAAGATGAGAGAGCACTGGCTTAAGATAGCAAACATTGGACATTTCTTAACATTCAAGTGGATTCTAAATAAGTGAAAGGGAAGTTGATTGGTTAAATCAACTTCCCTTTCAAATTATTCTTGAAAAACCAATTGATACCCAGAGCCTCTTACCATAACGATTTTAGCTGTATGACCTGGAATCGTTTCAAGTTTTTTTCTTAAATTGCTGATATGAACTCGTAAGGCTTGTGTTTGTCCAAAGCTATCCTCGTCCCAAATAAGTCGGTACAGCTCAGCAGCTGGAAAAGCTTGATTGCAATGCTGTGCTAAAAAGAATAAAATTTGGAATTCCTTTGTTGATAAAGTTAATACAGTATCACCAATTGAAACTTTTCCTGAGTGTATATGGAAGTGTAATGTATGAATAATTTTGATTCCCTCATTTACGGAAGTATGTTCAATTGGTTGCATCAACTTTTTATGTTGCCTTCGTTCAAGTAGCCGCTCAATTGTTTTTAAGAGTCGGTTGTGGTCAATGGGCTTTAAAATATAATCTATAGCCTGTACATTAAAGGCCTCTAAAGCATAATTTTCGTAAGCTGTAACAAAGACAATATCTATATAGCTTGAGACATCTTCTATTTTAGAAGCAAATTCAAGTCCAGTCATTTCAGTCATTTCAATGTCTAAAAACAATATATCAGGTTTTAACATATCAATATTTACTAAACCATCTTTTGGATTCTGGAAGGTTCCAATAATCTCAATAGAGCCACTTGCCTTTAGCATGGATTCTAATAAACGAATGGCTAAAATTTCATCATCTATAATAACTGCTTTTAACAAGCTGCTCACATCCTCTATAAAGTAATTATTGGAAATCTAATTTCAACAGTCGTTCCTTTGTTTTCGTGGCTATCAAAATGGATAGTAGCGTTGTCGAATTTTTTTAATCTTTTGGAAATATTTAAAATACCAATGCCTTGACTAGCTGTTTTCTCACCATTTTGAATTTGCCTTAAAAGCTCTGAAGATATCCCAATGCCGTTGTCAATCAGTTGGAAAATCACCATATGCTCTTCCTGCCTTATAACTAATAGTAGCTCGCTAACCTCTTTTCTGACTTTCAAACCATGAAGAAGGGCATTCTCTACTAAAGGCTGAAGCAGTAAAGGAGGAATAAGACATTGGATAGGCTCATCCATGCAAATATTAAATTCTAATTGCTCAGGATATCTAGTACGATGAATATTTACATATGCCTCAATAAGACTAAGCTCCTTTTCCAAAGGGACAAGACTGTTGGCATTTTCAAAGGCAAAACTGTTACGTAAAAATGTAGCAAAATCTGTAATCATTGCCCGTGATTTATCTAAGTCTAAATAGCTTAGGGACAGAATGGAATTTAAGACATTATAAATAAAATGCGGTTTTATTTGTGCTTGTAAAAACGCAGTTTCCATTTTCACAGCTGTTTCTGCAGACTCCTTCAATAAAAGAAGATTGCGAACCCTTGTCATTAGCTCGGTAGCATCTAAAGGTTTATGTAAAAAATCATTTGCTCCAGATTGAAAGGCTGCAATCATATCCTCTGGGCGAACCGCCGCAGTCAACATTAGAATAGGTAGCTCTGTAGACGTGTAATGTTGCCTAACCTGTTGACAAATCTCATAGCCAGAAATTGTGGGCATCATTATATCTAAAATTAATAAATCAATACTAGGTTGTTGTGTAAGGTACTCAAAAACATGGTGTCCATTATCAATTGCTATAATGGAATAGTTTTCTTGTGTCAATATATCTATTAGTACCTTTAAATTAACAGCATCGTCATCTACAATAAGAATTTTTTTCTTTCCTATTTTCTCAACAATATGTGGGAATGTTAGGAAAGGATGCTGGTATGTTTGGATTGGCATTGATGGTAATTCCTCATTTGTCGGCTGACCTTTTCGTAATTTGAATGAAAAGGTAGCGCCTTGTCCGACAATAGAATCAACAAATATTTTCCCACCCTGCCGCTCGACAAGCTCCTTTGTAATATGTAAACCTAATCCACTGCCACCAATTGAATAATTGAATTGTTGGAACGGGTTAAAAATGGTTTTTAAATTTTCTGGTGCTATCCCACACCCAGTATCCTTAACTTCAATCACAAGGAATGACTGTTTCTCATAACAAGTTATATCAATTTTTCCTTCATTTGTATACTTCACTGCGTTATGAATTAAATTATATAAAATTTGGCGAAGACGGTTTTCATCAGCTAGGACAAAGGTTCCCCGTTCTATATGATTATAAATTTTGACATTCTTGCTAATCGTGTAGGAAAGCACTTCTACAGTCATATGTGTAATGGCATATAAATCAACAGATGCCATCCGCAATGTTAATTCATTCTCCTTCAGCTTTGAAAAATCAAGTAAATCATTGACTAAATAGGATAGCCGTTCTGCAATATTGAAAATAAGTGATACTTTTTCTTTTTGTTCGTCCGCTGAGATAGGTAAACTATTATCCTTCAGCATAGATTGTGAAATGCCTATAATGCCATGTAAGGGCGTTTGGAATTCATGAGATGTTTTAGCGAGAAACTCATCCTTTAATTTATCTACACGTATCAGTGCCTCCGTTAGCTTGCCTTTTTCTAAATAAGAATCTGCAAAACGATGAGAAATATATAGGGAAAGCATTGTCAGGCAAATAAATGGCAACAATGGTGGTAGAGCACTCAGTTCAAGATTAATATTTGTATTTAAAGTAGCAACGATAAAATAAAGCAAAATGGCTAGAGAGCTTAATGTTAAATACATTACTCCAGTAGCACGTTTGTAAATTGCTATAATTTGTACATAGAAGATATAAACAATATTTGCGAATACATACAATGAGTTGATATTCTGAAATAGTGAATTAATGGATGTTGGAAGCAATGCAACCAGCATTAGAAGGGTACCTATTGCGCAAAACACTTTCACAACTAAACGATTCATATGTTTTATTAGAGCACGGTAAAAATACAACAATATAAAAAGGCCTACAGCTATACTAGAGATCATTTGCATTTTCTGAAATGGAGCATAGGAAATATTTATAAAGTCTAGTAATAGCTTTTCGCCATGAGTAAGGGTGTAAACCCCACTTGCGAAACAAAATATAGAGAAGTAAAGCTGTTCTATACCAAATTTTGAATAAAGATATGAGCCAAAAAAGTAGATAAACATTGTTAAAAAACCTGCTAAGGTAATTAAATCGTAGAATATGGCACCCTCTCGAAGCTTTGCAATACTAGATTGATCCCCCAAAAAAATGGAGCTAATAATTCCTCCTCCTGGTGCATAATCAAAATTGGCTACATGAACAATCAATTCAAGTTCTTTTTTATCAGGCGAAAAATAAGCGGTATATGGGGTATTGTGGGGTATATAGCTGCTATCCTCAGCTGGCTCTCCACTATGTCCAATTCGCTTTCCGTTAATATACAATGCGTTCGACATTCGAATGTTACTCGTTTTAATTCCTAAAATATCTTCGGTATCATCGATTAAAACCTTGAGACGATAAGTCCCACTTTCAAATACAGGTATTTGTTGCCCATCAATTGTATATTTTGTCCAAGCTGAAGGGACATTAACAAGATAGCTTTGATAGGAATCAAAGGCTTTACCGTCCACTAAATGATTCGGGATAAATTCCCACTCCCCATCTAATTTGATAGGCGTATTATCGTGAAATGAATGATGACGTAAATCCATCACACCTTCAATCGCTTGCGGCCCATGCGACTTAGGTTGAGTTAAGAAAAAGGTAATGCCTGCTATCAGCACTGAGCCAATAATAATTGCGAACAATAACGATAATTTTTTCATCGTAAAAATCCCTTTCAAATGATTTATTTGGATTATACAAGATAACTTACGGCATTAATACAAAATTCCTACTAGCGATGAAATCTAAATATTGCGAGCTTAAAGGATGGCGATAATCTCTATCTCTGAACTGTTGAAATTAAGTTGTTTTTATGATGGAGGAATAAATAATGCTAAAACGGAAAATAGTAAAGTTACTTTGTAAAATGAATGAAAAACAAAAATAAATTGACTTATCAGAAAATTATGCATATAATATTTAGCTAAAATTTTTTTAGTTTATCTTGATTATTATTTCAAAAGAGTATATCTTAATTAGCAGATAGATTTTTTATTCTTCAACATGAATAAATATCCAATCAACTATATTCGAGAAATGTATTCTCATACACAATAAATTATAAATAAAAGGAGTTACAATTTATGAAGAACAAGTTATTCATCATGATGCTGGTACTAGTAATAGGTGTACTTGCAGCATGTGGCACTAAAGACAATAATGCAAGCGATACAGGTTCTACTACGGATACAGAGGGTAAGCAAGTATTAAAAGTTGGTACATCAGCTGACTATGCGCCATTTGAATATGTGGATGCAGCAAAAGGCGAAGAAATTATTGGATTTGATATTGATCTAATCAAATTAGTTGGAGAAAAAATAGGCGTTGATATGCAAGTGCAAGATATGGACTTTAACAGTTTAGTGCCAGCACTTCAAGCAGGGAAAATTGATGTCGTTATTTCTGGTATGACACCGAATCCAGAGCGTGAAAAAGTGGTAGATTTCTCAGATAAATATAATGAAACAGAGCAAGTAATCCTTGTTAAAAAGGATAGCGGTATTAAAAAAGAAGCTGACTTAGCTGGTAAAAAAATAGGTGTACAAACTGCATCTATTCAGGAAAACTTAGGTAATGAAATTGCGAAAAAGGTTGATGTAACAGTAGAAGGACGTACGCGAATCCCTGAGATTGTGCAAGATATGATGTCTAAACGTTTAGACGCAGGTATTTTAGAGGGTGGCGTTGCGAAAGGCTATTTAAAAACGAATGATCAATTAGAGGCTTTCCCAGTGGAAGAACAGCCTGAAGATTTCAAAGCAATCGCTGTTCCAAAAGGAAGCGATTTAAAAGATAAAATTAATAAAGCTTTAAAAGAGCTAGCTGAAGAAGGCAAAATCAAAGAGTTAGAAGAAAAATGGTTAGAAAAAGTTGAATAATAATTGCGTGCGATAGCTCTACTTTTGGGCTATCGCTTGTGCTTTTCATTATTATCCTTTAAGCCTCTTCTAAATTTGTGTTTGGTACAAAAAACAAAGCTACATCATGATGAAAAAGAAAGGAGGGAGCGCTGTGAATTTAGATTTTACAGCTATCGTTCCCTCTATTCCTTATATTTTAAAAGGGATAGGTGTTACACTTCAAATTGCAATCGGTGCATCCATCATTGGTTTTATCGTAGGTATACTTTTAGCATTATGTAAAATTGGTAAAGTGAATTTTTTACGTTGGTTTGCTGATTTCTATACGTCGATTTTCCGCGGTACACCTCTTGTATTACAATTACTAATTATTTATTATGCAGTACCGCAATTACTAGATATCCAAATTGAGCCTATTCCAACAGCTATTATTGCTTTTGGTTTAAATTCAGGTGCATATATTTCGGAGATTATCCGTGCTGGTATCAATGCAGTTGATAAAGGACAAATGGAAGCTGCACAAGCATTGGGTATTCCATATGCAAAAATGATGAAGGATATTATTATTCCGCAAGCAGTAAAAAATATTTTACCATCCTTAGTAAATGAATTTATTACATTAAATAAAGAAACAGCAGTTGTGACAGTAATCAGTGCATTAGATATTATGCGTCGTGCCTACATTGTAGGAGGTTCGACATACCGTTATCTTGAGCCACTACTTTTTGCAGGGGTAATCTATTACATCATGACACTTGTTTTAACGTTCCTTGGCAAACGAATCGAGAAAGGAATGAGAAAAAGTGATTAAAATTGAAGATTTACACAAATCTTATGGGCAGAATGAAGTATTAAAGGGTATATCAACTGAAGTTAAAGAAAAAGAAGTAATTGCTATTATTGGACCTTCAGGATCAGGTAAATCGACATTTCTTCGTTGCTTAAATTTATTAGAAACTCCGACAAGTGGGAAGGTAACGATTGCAGGGGATGTCCTGACAGATAAAGGGACAAATATAATGAAAATACGTGAAGAAGTAGGTATGGTATTTCAGCATTTTCATCTTTTCCCTCATAAAACTGTGCTTGAAAATTTAACATATGCGCCAATCAATGTGAAGGGTTTGGATAAGGCTACAGCTATCAACAAAGCAGAAGAGTTACTAAAGAAAGTAGGTCTGTTTGAGAAGCGTCTAGAATATCCAAATCGTTTATCGGGAGGACAAAAGCAACGTGTTGCTATTGCGCGAGCACTTGCCATGGACCCTAAAGTTATATTATTTGATGAGCCTACATCGGCACTTGACCCTGAAATGGTTAAAGAGGTATTGGCTGTTATGAAAAACCTCGCAGATTCTGGGATGACAATGTTGATTGTGACACATGAGATGGGCTTTGCTCGTGAGGTTGCTGATCGTATTCTTTTCCTTGATGGCGGCAAGCTCATTGAGGATGCTCCTCCAGAACAGTTTTTTTCAGCGCCATCAACACAGCGTGCAAAGGATTTTTTAGAGAAGGTTTTATAATAAAACAACAGGCATTTAGCTTCTCCGTTAGATGAGAGCTAAATGCCATTTTTATTGAAGGGACATATCAAATTGAGTCTGTAAGGTGTCTAATGTAAATAATTCCTCAATATGATAGGCTCCTGCTGGATGTTTATTGTTAAGAAACTCGTTAGCTATAAATGCTGCAACTTTCGCTGTTACAAGTGATTCATCGCGATCAAGAAAGTCTAATGTGAAGCTTACTTCTTTGTGATGTTTTGTCCCAATGGCTTCTATTTGTATGCCACACACATCAGAACCAATTTTAATTTTTTGAATAAGTGAAGCGAGCAAGATTTGTATTCCGTTAAATTTTAATAGGCAAGCAATTCTACTCTTTTGTAAAAAGGATACAAATTTATTGAGTGGCTCAACATCAAAGCCTAATCTTGTGACGATAGGAATAGAAGGGAAATGCTTTGTTAATGTATGCTGGTCAGAGAAATTAAATTGATACACACTTCGTTTCCCAATCTTTTTAAATTTCACGGTTCTCTTATTAGTAAAATTAGCAACCTTATGATTGTTGTAGCTACTAAAGGGTTTATTTAATTGTTGCAATATCCAAAGAATTGCCGCGGTGCCATGTGTATCGCCTGCCCCAAGTAAGATGGAAATATGCATCTTCTCGAGGGAGGATAATTGCCTTGCAGCATGCATGGCCATTAAGTTGGTCAATCCTGGAGCCATACCAACACTAAAAATGGCTGTAGAATGTTTTTGTATAGCTAGTGAGTGAAGTGCCTCTAACTTTTTAAGGAAGGTATAGCTTGCAGTAATATCGATATAGATAATCCCTTCATTTAAGCAGAGCTGTGCAAATGCAGTATCTTTTTGCTCTAGACACATAATAACCAGTGCTACATTTTCTAATTGCTCTGGATGCACTTTTTCTGACACATCCAATTGAAGAGGTCTTACTAAGTTTTTGTGCTCGACACAGAAATCCTTAGCCTTTTCTATATTTCTTCCGGCAATCCATATTCTGTTGGGATAGCTTTGCAACAATAATTTTGCAATTTTCCCTCCCACTTCACCATAGCCTCCGATGATTAAGATATTCCCATTTTTCATATAGTAGTTTCTCCTTTAATAGCGACTAAAGCGTCAATCATATGTGTTTTAAAATAGGGAAGGATTGTTGTAAAGCCAGCCTCTTTCAGTAAATTAATAAGCAATTCAAGATTAATCGGATGGGTTGTGACGCTAAAGGATTGCTCAAAGCGTTGCCAATGATCCTCACCTATTCCGTTATGAAGCATGGAGCTTCGCCAATAACAAAGCTCATGTTTGAACGTTTGTGAAGTTAAATCAGCATTTATCGATGAAATAAATAACACTCCATTTTCTTTTAAGCTATCCGCAATCTTTTGAAGCATTGTTCTCTTTTGATCAAGGCTTTTTATGAAATGCAAAACCAAATGACAACTAACTACATCGAAAACCTCATTTACTCTTAAGGATAGTAGATCCTTCTCAACCCACATAATAGTAGGTCGATGTGGTAGCGATTCAATTTGTTTAGCAGCCAGCTCCAGCATTTCCTTTGAGGAATCGACTGCTGTGAAATGGGCAGAAGGAAAGGATTTGCCTAAAGTGAGTAATTCCTGTCCGCCACCAGCACCTACTACTAAAAATTTATTTGCAGCAGTAAAATTGTGAAGTATACTGGCCATCATGTCATAGATAAGATCATAGCCTATGATTTTTTGTCGAATGGACTGTTGATATGTGTTGACAGAAGGACTGTCCCAGCTATATATAGATCTATACATTAAAATACCTCCAAAGCAATTTATTTTTATACGTTAAAATTTCGAGAGCAATTCCTTCATCTTTAAGCAATCATTCTGATGAAAGGCTGATGATTGTTTAGTGAAGTCACCTAGTATCTGTGTAGGACTATTCCCTAAAAATATCTGGTGGACCACCTTAACTAGGTATGAAAATAGTTTGATGTGCTAGACCTCCTATAAGTTGTAATGGCACTCTTTTTGCATATAGATTAGCTCCCATATTAAGAGGAAGTACCATAAATTGTGCTTGGTTTTTTTGTATTTGAGCTAAAAGGGTATCTACTGTTTCCCAGGTAATAAGTTCAATATCCTCTTCTGTTCTGCCAACAGGATGCTTGGAAAAATAGCAGACGAGTTAGGGGCACTAATAGTAGCTTTAATCTGAATTCACACCACCCACAATTGCTTGAGACGATTTCTCTGAGCAGCCACTAATAACGGAAGTAGCTAGCAAGAAAATAAAAAGTAAAAATTTTCTTCAAAATAGTATTCCTACTTGTTGAACTTCTGTACAATTCAATTAAGAATTATTCTCAATTATAAACTTTCGGAAAAAAAGAACTATCCCATATTTCTGGGGGGAGGTAGGTGTTTATGAAGGAAGCACAATATTGGCAACGAAAATCTGACCAATGCTTAAAGCACAGCAAAAATTCGTTTGAATATCGTCAATTGATGATCGAAGCTCTACGAACACATATAAATTTTGATGCGTATTGCTGTACATTAACGGATGTACATACTCTTTTTTCGGTAGGAGCAGTTACTGAACAATCAATAGAGGCGATTCATCAGGAGATTATGGAATTGGAATATACGACAGAAGATGTAAATAGATATGGATTCTTAGTTCAAAGTGGGCAAAACATAGGCAGGTTAAGCGATTCCTCAAGTCGAAGCTTTCGCTATAGAGAAGTTTTAATGCCCAATGGTTTTAGTGATGAAGTAAGAGCTGCATTAATTTATCAAGGACAATGCTATGGTTTTTTAACACTATTCAAAAGAGCTGAAAATGAACAGCCTTTATTTAAAGATCAAGATGTGATGCTTATAAAAAGACTGATGCCAATTATGGGTGAATCATTAAAGAAGTTCTATCATTATATTATTGAGGAGAGGATTCCAGCTGTAGAAGGAGAACAAGGCATTGTTATTTTTGATAAAGGGTTAAAAATTCTTTCAAGTAATACCAAAGCTTGTGAATTGCTAGCCATTTTAAGAAAGTATGAAAGTTTAGCAGAAATTCAAGTTCCTAAGCCTATTCAAGCTATCTGTGCAAAATTACTTGCTGACAAGTACAATTCAAATACTTCTTTAATAGTACCTATCAAAGATACAGGCTATATTGCTATTCGGGCTTCACTTTTGCTGACAAGCCAACAAGAACAGCAAATTGCTTTATTAATAAATGAAGCATCATCAAGAGAAATGCTCAATTTCTTAATAACAGCCTATAATCTTACCCCTAGAGAAAAGGAAGTAGTATTTGAAGTTATTAAAGGGATTCCTACAAAAGAGATTGCTTATAATCTTGATATTTCAATCTACACGGTACAAGATCATTTAAAGGTAATTTTTCAAAAAGTAAATGTCTCAAATCGAAATGAGCTAGTATGGAAGATCTTCTCCCGCTTCCAATTAGATTAATAAGGTGAACTAACGAATCTGCTAGCTTTCTAGCAGATTCTTCATGTTGTTGAAAAAAGATGATGTCAACTTTTCCTTAACTTTCATACTTAGCTGTAGTGAACAAATAGCCCATTATTTGTATAACTAGAGAAAGAATAGGCTTTTTTTCATTGTAGAGAAGTGATGGGTGACAACACCTCTTCATAAGAGTAGTGAAGACCTCCACCTTATTTGAAAACCTTTGCTAAAAAGGTAACACTTTTGTGGGGCGGATTGGAAGGCTACTTGACTCCGGTGGGATAGCGAGACAGGCGAACCCTGCATGGAATGGAAGCGGATCAGCGCTCGCCTACAGGAAAGTAAGTATAAAGGAATTAAATCCATTTGATAGTTAAAAAGAAGCCAATAACTATACTTTAGCTACTAGTATCACTAATCATAATAAAAGGTTAAGAAAAATTAACCTAAAAAATGGAATAAATTCATAGTGAAATCTATTGACCTATAATATAATGAAAAAAAGGCTAAAAGCCACAAAATAAATGCAATAACAGACTTTTTATTTGGGTATTAAGTAATATTTATTACTAGGATTTTAAAAATCTGAATTTTTTGATAAATGAAGTATGGGAGATATAGGATATGACTCTATAATTAGTAAGCTATTCAAGAAAAGAAGGAGGCGAAAGGATGGAAGTAGAGCTTAAGTCTATTACGAAAGAGGACGAGCCATTCCTTTACGAAGTCTATGCTTCTTCTCGTAGGAAAGAAATAGATTCATGGGGATGGTCTGCTGAACAAATACAGCACTTTTTAGAAATGCAGTGGTGCGCACAGCAAACCTCATATAGACAACAATTTCCACATGCAAGCCATTGTATTATTACTTCAGATGAGCAATATGTTGGAAGATTGTTAACAGAAGATTTACCTGAGCGACTACATATAATTGATATTTCTATTTTGCCAAGTTTTCAAGGTAATGGAGTAGGATCTTATCTCATTAGCAATCTTCAGCAAAAGGCAAAAGAAGAAAATAAACCAGTGATATTACAAGTTCTTCATACTAATCCTGCAAGAAATCTATATGAGAGACTAGGATTTCATGTAGTGTCAACTGATGAACTCTATTTAAAAATGAGGTGGCAATAAACGTATCAAGTCTTTTAAAGCTGCCTCTCGTCCATTATTAAAAACTAAAGAGAGGTGAATGTGAAGTGCCAATATCAAATTCGGCTTTACAGACATATGAAGAAAATTTACGGCAAACGATTCAGTACTTTTTTAATTTAGAGGGACAAATCGAAAGTGTCATTGTACACATTGACAGCAGTATCAAAAACTATATTCAAAAAAAAGAAAGGAGATTTTTATTAGCAAGTAAAAAGAAAGAAAAACATCTCGAAGAAGTAAGAATACTACAATCGGATTTACAAAAATCCTTAATTGGTATGGCACATATTAAACAGCTACTTGTCAATGAAATAAACACTTTGCAAAAAAATAACAGAGAATTACAGCAAACTTTTAAGGAAATGCTTCCCCTACTTCCATTTGCAGTATCAAGCATCCCTTTTGAGACAAGTTTTTCTTCAAATGTTCAATTCAACATATTGCTGTCCCTCTTAATTGAAAAAGAGATAGTAACAAAATTACCCCTTCTAACTGCAACAATTGAATCGAGTCAAGTAAATGAAATAATAGTAACCCTAGACAAGTTTGATGTGAACATAAAAGAGCAAATAAATGAAGCAAAAAGCAGTGTTGCTAAATTAATGTCAAACATAATGGATACTGAAAATGAATTGGACAAACTATTTGGCGATGTCGTTTCTAATTTAAATCAAAGTGATAAGTTGTCAAAAACGCCCTATATGCAACAGGATGTCATTACTGAGATTAAGAGCAAGGGAGAGCAGTTGAAAATATGGGCGGACCATTATCAAATGCTTCATACAATGTTTGAAAAAGATATGGAATTCCAAGAAGCTATACATCTAACGGCAAAAGTATTAAGCGAAAGTTTAGAGGAACCAGCACAAATCTATCAAAACCAGAGAGTTTTACAAGGAGCTTATCTACTCGAAACAGGTGCGAACTATATGACATTAGCACAAGATGTAAAGCTATCAGAACAACAGGCAAAGCTGTTAGTAGCAGCATACTTATTGCTAAACCAAGAGAGCATAGCAGTAGTTGCTGAACAAGTGAATTTAGAATTTATGGAGATTGAAGCTTTTTATAAAGAAAATAAAGAATTATTTTCTTTAATTATTTCCTAATCAGAAAGGAGAAAATGCTATGCCAATTTCGGAATATCAATTAGACAACTATGTAAAGGAACTTCAACCCAGTATTAAAAATATAATTGAACTAGAAGACAAGCTTGGAAAAGCCGGTGGAGATATAGACAGTATTTTATCTAAATTAAAAGATGAAGGATTTGACCTAGGTGCATGGCTTGGTGACAATCTATTTCGGACAGATAACCCGAAAAGGAAAGAAACAGCTATTCAACTGTTAAATGACTTAAACAATGAATTAAGTAATGCAAAAATTGATTTAAATATTTTAAAGCATGATATCCAAGATGAATTAAATACTTTATTAAAAGAGTATGGGGACTGGAAAACTTACTTTGATAATAGGTTACCATTTATTGCGTTTTCCATAGCTGTACCTAAATTCCAGGCTTTTAATCCCTTTCATCGATTAATGCTAGGGTTTGTATTAACCGTCGTATTGAAAGATATATTACTACCAATATTCGAGGTATTAGGGTTAGGTGTCGTAGGTCTTATTGTTGTGGTGGTGTTAATAGATGGAATAATTCAAGGCGAAAAAAGAATGGAGCTATTTGAAAATATCCAAAAAGAAACAAAGGCTGCGATGGAGGATGTTAAAAAGTTAAGACAGGATATCAATGATGTGCAGGTGCAAGTAAATGCCTTTTTTGAAGATGTGGCAAAGAGCTTTCAAGAAACAGGCTTGTTAACAAAGCCATATACAAACCATCAGGAGCTAGTATCGTTCGTTAAACAACAGGCTGGCACATTAAGACGTTGGTCGGATCAATATGATTCGATGAAGCGAATGATTAATAAAGGCTTAGATATTGAATTTTCAGCAGAAGTTGTTGCTGCAAATCTAGTAAATAAACAAGATGATGAAAATGAATTAGACAATTACAGCAAACTGTTAATGGGTGCCTACCTTATTGAAATGGGAGAGCAAAATAGTGTAGTTTCTCAAAAGCTTGATATGTCCCTAGAAAGAATTAAAAAAGTAAAAGCAACCTACATGTTATTTAAAATGCATACACCAGATGAAATTGCACAAGTCTTGGAAATGGATGTAAACGAGGTCATGACAATTCAAGAGACAAATAGCGATTTAATAGCAATTGTTAGCTAAAAAATAATTTTAGAATGGATGGATAATATGGCGATTACAGAAGCGACATTAGCAACCTATGTAGAAGAATTGCAACCTTCCCTAAAAAATATTTATGAGGTAGAAGACAAGCTGGCTGAATGTAAAGAGGGAATTGATAGTATCATTTCTAAGCTATTGGACGAAGATTTAGAGATTAGTGCTTGGATTGGTGACCATATATTTCGTACAGATAATCCAGAGCGAAAGGCACAAGCAATTAAGCTTTTAAAAGAGCTGAAAAGTGAGTTAAGTGGAACATCAATTGACTTAAATATTTTAAAGCATGATATCCAAGATGATTTAAATAGTTTGCTAATGGAATTCCTAGAATGGAGAAAGTGCTTTAAAAATACGTTGCCATTGATTTCTTTATCAATCGTTGTGCCTTCTTATAAAAAAATCACTTTAGATAAATATGTCGCGCTTACATTATTTGTTGTTAATCAATGGATTGGAAAAATAAAAGTGCTGGATAGCTTAGTAGCAAAACTTGGTACGCTTGGCGCAATAGCAGCTGTCCTTTATCTTATTACAGGAATTATTCAAGGGGAATTACGCAAAGAGTATTTTGAAAATATTCAAGCAGAAACGAATAAGGCAAAAGAGGATTTAACTAAGACAAAAGAAGAGATTAATCGTGGTCAAAGTCAAGTTAATGCTTTCTTTAAGGATCTTGCAAAGACTTTTAAGGAGACGGGACTTTTACACGATACGGATGTAAATCATCGAGAGCTTGTTTTCCTAGTAAAGGAACAAAACTATACATTACGCAAATGGGCGGATCAATTTAATGCTATGAAACGGATGCATGAAAAAGGGATGGATTTATCCGTAGCAGCGAGTATAGCTGCAGAAGCATTATGTAAAAACGTTGTGGACCAAAATGAGTTACAAAAAGTCACTAATACTTTATTAGGTTCGTATTTGATTGAGAACCATACGGATTTAGCTGAAATCTCCAATATTTTAAAAGTCTCTGGAGATCAAGCAAAGAAAATAAAAGCTATGTATATGTTATTTACAAAGCATACACCATCCGAGATAGCAAGAGTTTTAGAAATGGAAATTCAAGAAATCGAAGCTATACAAGAAGAAAATAAGGATATTTTAGCGAGTGTTGCTTGATATTGTTTGAAATTTCAGGAAAGAGGTGAGTGGCAAAGCAAAAATGAAAGATAAAGTGAAATTGCGAGTGGCATTAAGTGAAGAGGAAGATACCCTTTATTCATTATATGTATCTACAAGAAAAAATGAATTTGCCATATTAGAATTGGATGAGCAACAAATAGAAGGTTTATTACGTATGCAATACGATGCTCAAAAAGCTTCTTATCAGCAACAATTTCCTAATGCCAAATATGAAATCATAATGTATGAAGGTGTAGGTATTGGTAGATTAATAACCGAGGTACAGCAAGAAGCAATACGTCTGATTGATATTTTCATACTTCCTGAATATAGAGGTAGAGGAATCTGTACAGTGCTATTGAGGGAATTTCAGCATGTAGCTGCTGAATCTAGATTGCCAATAGAATTAACTGTGTTGATGGGGAATCCTGCACAGAGGTTATATGAGAGATGTGGGTTTGTTGTTACCGGAGAGGTAGTGCCGCATGTGATGATGGCGTGGCATAGGAAATAATGAATGTTTCTTTGAACTTACTAAGTAGTTTTGTCATTGGAGTTAAAGTGAGGGAACTGCCGATTTTTAAATGATTGGAATACTTATACGATTTTTAAGTTAATTATGAGTGTCGGAGAACCTTTCAAGCGTATTTGTATTAAAGGAAATTTCCCTCAGTAAGAATAAATAAAATTAAAGTGAGGTATAAAATTATGGCCGAAATGTATATGGGATCTATTGTTGCATGGCCAGCACCATTTGCTCCAAAGTACTGGGCATTTTGCAACGGTCAAGAACTTCCAATTCAACAGAATCAAGCTTTATTTGCTGTATTAGGAAATCGATATGGTGGAGACGGAAAGAATACTTTTTGTTTACCAAACTTAAATGGACGTGTGCCAGTAGGCGCGTGTGGGAATGGGGGAATGGGAGGAACTATACCACAAGGAGTCACTCCGTGTAATCTAGGACAGACTGGCGGTGTGGAGAAAATAACCCTTTCTCCATTAAATATGCCACAACATACTCATAGTGCAACTACGTCTACATCTAATCTAACAGTAAGTAATATGAACGTTGCAATCCCAGCCTCCTCTCAAGGGGGAGGAAGTAATTCACCAAATAATGCAAGCCTTGCAGCCTCTGTAGATCAAGGTATGGGAACAGCAGATTTTTATACAGCGGGAACTACGGATACAAACTTGAAGCCATTTTCTGTCTCAGGTGGAACAGTGAGTGGGAATGTAACAACCACGATTGCGCCAGCTGGACAATTAGCGCCTTCTGCATTGGATATTCGGCAGCCTTTCCAAGCGTTGAATTATATTATTTGTATTCAAGGCTGGTTCCCTACTCGAGAATAAATAAAATCTATTTTTTATTAAATAAAATTAAAGTGAGGTATTTTATGGCAGAGAATTACACAGGAACTATTGTAGCATGGCCAGCATCATTTGCTCCACAGGGCTGGGCATTTTGCAACGGTCAAGAACTTTCAATTCAACAGAATCAAGTTTTATTTGCTGTATTAGGAAATCGATATGGTGGAGACGGAAAGAATACTTTTTGTTTACCAAACTTGAATGGACGTGTGCCAGTAGGCGCGTGTGGGAATGGGGGAATGGGAGGAACTATACCACAAGGAGTCACTCCGTGTAATCTAGGACAGACTGGCGGTGTGGAGAAAATAACCCTTTCTCCATTAAATATGCCACAACATACTCATAGTGCAACTACGTCTACATCTAATCTAACAGTAAGTAATATGAACGTTGCAATCCCAGCCTCCTCTCAAGGGGGAGGAAGTAATTCACCAAATAATGCAAGCCTTGCAGCCTCTGTAGATCAAGGTATGGGAACAGCAGATTTTTATACAGCGGGAACTACGGATACAAACTTGAAGCCATTTTCTGTCTCAGGTGGAACAGTGAGTGGGAATGTAACAACCACGATTGCGCCAGCGGGACAATTGGCGCCTTCTGCATTGGATATTCGGCAGCCTTTCCAAGCATTGAATTTTATCATATGTATTCAGGGGATATTTCCTAGTCAACAGTAGGTGTTGCAAAATGCTAGGTTCATATAACATTTCTTTATTTGATACATAGAAGGAATAGTTTTGTTGGAGGAGATATTTATGAGACAACGTTATAAGAAAATAGTAAGTATCCTACTAATCTTTCTATTATTTTTTCAATGGATACCCAGTACATTTGCTGATTTTACACTAGCAACACCACCAAGTGTAAACTATAAAGCAGTGGCTTATGGTGATGGTAAATATGTAGTTACTGATACTACTGGTAAGGCTTATTATTCAACAAATGGATCATCATGGACACAATCAACTATTATAACTGCCTTACAAACAATTAACTCAGTAGTTTATGAAAATAATCATTTTATGGCAGTTGACAATTCATCTAATTTTTATACGTCATCAGATGGGCAAACATGGACAACAGCTACTTCAGTAGATAGTAGTACCCCTCTTCATTCAGTAACATATGGATATAATAAATATGTTACTGTTGGTAATTTAGGTAATATGTATGTTTCAAGCAATGGGGTAACATGGCAAAAAAAAACCCCACAGACAAATCATCTTTATGGTGTAATATACGCTAATAATCAATTCGTCGCAGTAGGTGCTGGTGGAACGATATTAACATCTCCAGATGGGGAAAATTGGTTATTGCAAACCTCTAATACCAAAAATATTTTAAGATCTGTAATTTATGCAAATGGTCAATATGTGGTCGTTGGTCAAAATGGAACGATTCTCACCTCACCAGATGGGGTATATTGGACAATTCAATACAATTTACCGGTAGATGCAATGTCTTTCCTCTTAACTAGTGTATCTTATGGAAATGGTCATTATGTAACAGTGGCAGCTTCTGGTAAAGTATATTACTCTAAAGATGGAATAAATTGGTATGAACAAGCGGTTGGTTTAGGTAAAACTATTTTACAGGGGGTTACTTATGGAAATGGCCAGTTTGTAGTAGTTGGTAATAGTGGAACTATACTGTATGGGAATCCAGATGTACCGACTCAAGCACCCGCAGTTATAACCTTAACCCCAGCGACAAATATTACGAGTACAGGTGCAACGGTAGGTGGGGAGGTAACTTTTGATGGAGGGGCCGAGATTACAGAACGTGGAATTGTGTATTCAACGAGTACCGAACCAACTACGGAGAATAGTGAGAAAGTAACTGCTATTGGAACAACGGGAGCGTTTAGTGTTGATCTATCAGGTCTTAATCCAAGTAGTACTTATTATTACCGAGCGTACGCGAAAAATTCGGTGGGGACTAGTTATGGTGAAAATGAGATGTTTGAGACACTAACTGTTTTGCCAGAATTGGGAGGCACGGTAAGCATCACAGGAGAGGCTAAGTATGATGGTGTGCTAACCGCGGATATTAGTGGTATCACGTATACACCAACAACGACAGCGGATGTGCCGACCTATCAATGGTATAGAGGGAACACGGTAATTCCAGGGGCGACCTCATTCACATATACGTTGGTAGAGGCCGATATCGGTGAGAAACTCAAGGTTACAGTTAGTGCTGATGGAACGCATGCGACAGGAAGTGTAACGAGTGGAGCGACGGCAACTGTGGAAAAAGCGAATGGTCCAAGTGCACCGTCAGCACCAACTGAAGCCAGTAAAACGCCGACAAGTATTACGCTAAATGGAGTAGCAGGTCAAGAATACAGTAGAGATAACGGGACGACCTGGCAGGATAGTCCGATCTTTAGTGGACTCACTCCAGATATGGAATATATGTTTATCACGAGAGTGAGAGAAACGGCAACTCATAAAGCTTCGTCAGTGAGTATAGGAACACCGATCCAAACTCAACCTGTAGCGATTCCAGTAATAGGAGGCACGGTAAGCATCGCAGGGGAGACAAAGTATGGCAGCATGCTAACCGCAGATATTAGTGGGATCACATATACGTCAACGACGATAGAAGATGTGCCAACTTATCAATGGTATAGAGGGAACACGGCCATTTCAGGGGCGACCTCACCTACGTATACGTTAGTTCAAGCAGATATTGGTGAGACGCTTAAAGTTACAGTCACTGCCGATGGAACGAATGCGACAGGGAGTATAACGAGTGGTGAAACAGCTTTCGTGGAAAAAGCGGATGGACCAAGTGCTCCGCCAGCCCCAACCGAAGCCAGTACAACATCGACAAGTATTACGCTAAATGGGGTAGTAGGTCAAGAATATAGTAAAGATAACGGGGCAACGTGGCAGGATAGTCTAATTTTTAATGGACTAATCCCTGAAACGGAGTATACATTTATCACGAGAGTGAAGGAGACACCCACTCACAAGGCATCACTGGTAAGTACAGGAACATCGATCCAAACACAAACTCAAACTGTAGCGGTTCCAGAAATGGGAGGTACGATAAGCATCACGGGAGAGACGAAGTATGGAAGCGTGTTAACCGCAGATATTAGTGGGATCACGTATACGCCACCAACGACAGCAGATGCACCAACCTATGAATGGTATCGAGGGAACACGGCCATTTCAGGAGCGAACTCTTCCACATATATGTTGGTTCAAGCAGATATTGGAGAGACGATTAAAGTAAGAGCCAGTGCCGATGGAACAAATGCAACAGGAAGTGTAATGAGTGGGGAAACAACTATTGTGGAAAAAGCGGATGGACCAAGTGCTCCGCCAGTCCCAACTGTAGCCAGTAAAACAGCGACAAATATTACGCTAAATGGGGTAGTAGGTCAAGAATATAGTAGAGATAACGGAACAACGTGGCAGGACAGTCCGATCTTTAGTGAACTAACGCCTGATACAGAGTATACGTTTATCACGAGAGTGAAAGAAACGGCGACGCACAAAGCTTCATTAGTAAGTGCAGGAACCCTAGAGAATACTTCTGTGGTTAGTACGTTTACTATCACCTACAACGGCAATACAAACACAGGGGGCACAGTTCCAACAGATAGTGAAACGTATGAGCAAGGAGAAACTGTAACAGTTCTGGGTAATATAGGAAATCTAGTAAAAGTGGGTTACACGTTTGAGGGCTGGAACACGCAAGCAGATGGAAGAGGAATAGATTATGCATCAGCTTCAACTGTCCTTATGGGTAGTGGAAATATCATATTATATGCAAAATGGAATCCAGTGACTGTAACACATATGGTAAGCTTTGATGTAGCAGGGGGAAGTGCTGTCTCCAATCAGATGGTGGTACATGAAGGAAAAGCAGGTCAGCCAACACCAGCGCCAACGAAAGCTGGCTATACATTTGGGGGCTGGTATACAAGTAATGCCTACACAACACCATATAATTTTAATACTCTTATTATAGCAAACACAGTGATCTATGCAAAATGGATTAGTAATAATACAGGTGGCGGTAATACTGATCCTTCACCAAATCCTGATTCAGGTTCATCAACACCTTCAACCAATGTAGAGGAAATTGTAGTAGATGTAGAATCTGGCAATGGTGATGTAGTTTCAAAAACAACGATAAAACGAGCAAAAAATGTAGATAACACGATGAATGATGATGTCACATTAACAGCAGCAAGCGCAACAGAGACAATTAGGAAATTAAAGGAACAAGGGAATGATAAAGCAAGGATTATCATCCCAGACGAGAAGGATCAAGTAAATCAAGTCAAAGTGTCCATTCCGAAAAATGTGCTGTCAATTTTGCAAATTGGAGCAGTCCATCTCGAAATTGTTACCGATAAGGTTAGAATTGAAGTGCCAAAAACTTCATTGGAAATGTTTAATGAGAATCTATACTTCCGACTCGTTCCTATAAAAGGGCATGATAAACAGCTAGAGATTGAAGAACAAGCCAAAAGGGAAACCGTTGTGCAGCAATTGGTAGAAGGTGGGGTTGTAAAGTTGCTTGGTCGTCCAATGACCATCGAAACCAATATGCAAAGCCTTCCTGTTAAATTAACATTGCCGTTGCCTACAGATTTAACAGATGGCCAACTTGCCAATTTGGCGATCTTTATCGAGCATAGTGATGGCACAAAAGAAGTTGTTCGTGGGAAGATTGTAGAATATCAAAAGGGAATAGGTTTACAGTTTGAGGTGAATAAATTCTCCACCTTCTCCATTCTCTACTTACCAGAGAAGGAAGAAGTGAAGGAGCCAATTACTGAGGGTGTTACCCATCTACCTTACATTCAAGGCTATCCAGATGATACCTTCCGTCCAAATGCTCCTGTTACAAGGGCACAGATGGCAAGTATGTTTGCTCGTCAATTAACAGGTAACGCCATACCGCAAGCAAAGGCAACCTATACAGATACATTCCAACATGATGCTAAAGATGCAATCGAATTTGCGAAGGAAAAGGGTCTGTTTAAAGGGGTTACAGCAACGAACTTTAATCCAAACGGCTTTATTACGCGTGCACAGATGGCTACAGTGGCAGCCCGCTGGATAGAACAGCAATGTATAGAACGTCCTGATGCAGATTTCTGTTCACCAACCTCACAAAGTGCAGTATTCAAAGATGTGAGTGTCCATCATTGGGCAAGGCAAGCAATTGATACTGTCAATGCAGCGGAAATTATGACAGGAATAACAGCAGATACATTCAATCCAGATGGATTTTTAACACGTGCACAAGCAGTGAAGGTATTAAATCGACTGTTTGAACGTCAAGTTCTTATTGAAGATCAAACACCATTATTTAAAGATGTTCCAAAACACCATTGGGCATTTTATGAGATTCAAGAAGCCGCAAAAAAATAACCAAAAAGAGGGTACGCGATTCGTAATGTAATCGCAGTGCCCTTCTTTTTCATGGCTCGAAATGGAATTTATATCCCGAACCCCTCACTGTTATAATCTTTGCTCTATGGCCAGCAACGGATTCTAGCTTTTTTCGTAAATTACTAATATGAACCTTCAATGCCTGTGTATGCCCGATACTTTCCTCTGCCCAAATAAGCTTATACAGCTCTGATGGGGGAAAAATTTGTCCTGGTCGTTGTGCTAGAAAGAAAAAAATTTGAAATTCCTTTGTAGATAGGGCTAATGCTGTGTTACCGATATATACTCTTCCAGAATGAACATGAAAGTGAAAATCCTCTATTATATGAGCTTCTTCCTCTATGTGGTGTACAGCAGCTTTAACATGAAATTGCTTTCTACGCATGGATATTCTCTTGATTGTCTTCATTAAACGCTCTTTCTCAATAGGCTTTAAAATATAGTCAACAGCCTGTACATTAAAAGCTTCTATTGCAAAACGTTCATATGCAGTGACAAATACAATGTCCATTAAAAAAGGAAGGTCTGCAATCTTACTAGCAAATTCAATACCATTCATTTCGGCCATATCTATATCTAAAAAAAGAATATCAGGTTTGAGTGTAGGGATGTTTGCAATAGCTTCTAGTGGATTTACGAATTTTCCGATAATAGTAACATCGCTATTATCATGTAACGTGGCTTCTAATAAATTGATTGCTAAAATTTCATCATCTACTATGATGGCTTTCAACATTTTTTCACCTCTTATCATCTAAATTTAGAATATTATGTAGCGCAACTGTACTAAATAAATTTTTCGTCATCAGTTTTATACTTGCCTGTAGCAATGGAAGCTGGATTCTGAAATTATTCGATTCTGTAAATTATGTAATTTATTAGTATATAAAACACATTTATCGTCCAATCTAACTGGATCATTACTTACAATAAAGCAATTCTTTTCTCCTTTAACTGATTTAAGTTTATTAGTATTCTCGCACTTTAGTAAATGAGATGCATTTCCCAAATCGTGATGTATTATGAGGGGATAATAAAATATGCCTTTCTACCCATAGTATAGCATGCCAATAGTTAACAAAAAATAGATTAAAGCGTGTATCATAATCTAATGATAAAAATTTTAAGCTAAGTGTATTTGTGCATTTTGTGTATTTAAAGTGCATATACTTACAATCACTCTGTTTTTTGCTTATAATGAGATAGTCAGAATTATTTCTGAAAAAAGTAGCCACAAAGTGAGCGATTGCGATTGAAAAAATTATTATATGGTATCTTCTTTGTTGTTTTTATAGTCATTTTTTTGTACGTAAACAATCACTGGCTAGTCGTAAGTAAACATGTGTTTGAATCAGATAGTGTGCCTGACAGCTTTGATGGGCTACGCATTGTACAAGTTTCGGATTTACATGACGCTGTCTTTGGAGACAAGCAACAAAAATTGATTGCTAAGGTAAAGGATACAAAGCCTGATTATATTTTTATCACAGGTGACGTGATCGATAGTAATCGCTATAATTTAAAACAAAGCCTACAAGCAGTGGAAGGACTAGTTAAAATAGCGGATGTTTATTATGTACTAGGAAACCATGAGGTAGCGACGAATAAGGTGAATGAAATTTATGAGGCGCTGTCATCGTTAGGGGTACATATTATGGCCAACGAATCGACCGTGTTAGAGCGCGACGGGGAGCGCTTGGCGATTGTTGGTATTGAGGATCCGTTAATGGGTAGAACAACAGAAGATATGCTGGACATTGCAACGGCCTATTTGCCAGACGATATGTTTAAGTTGTTACTAGCACATAGACCAGAATTATTTAATACGTATGTAAATTATCACATAAATTTAGTATTTTCGGGACATGCGCATGGTGGGCAAGTTCGTATTCCTGGGCTTGGAGGACTTGTGGCACCAGGACAGGGGCTGTTCCCAAAGTATACAGCTGGTGTCTACGAAGCAGGCGCGACGAAAATGGTAGTTAGTAGAGGGTTGGGTAATAGCACAGTACCATATCGTATTTTTAATCTACCAGAAATTATTGTGATGGATCTAAAGAAAAAATAAGCACTGCGTAAAATTTACGCAGTGCTTTCAATTTGTTTGCGTTCTATACGTTTAACGAGGTAAATACTTATTTCATATAAAATAATCATCGGTATTAATACGAGTAACTGACTTATAAAGTCTGGTGGCGTGATAACAGCGGAGCCTACGCCCATTGCGATATAAGACCAGCCTCGTATTTTTTTCATGGATTCAGCAGTCAGTACACCAATGGCTGATAAGAATAGGGCAACAATCGGTAACTCAAATAATAGACCAAGCGGTACAGTCGTCATGATTAAAAAGTGCATATATTCATTTGCTGATACCATGACATCGAAATTGGTAGCCCCAATGCTTACTAAGAATGTATAGCTAAGTGGGTTAACGACGAAATAGCCAAAAGCTACGCCTACTAAAAATAGAACTAACATGATTGGTGCATAGAGGCCTAAAAAGCGACTTTCCTCTTCTTTTAAGCCTGGTTTAATAAAGCTCCAAAGAAAGTGGACGAGGAAAGGCATTGCAAGACCAAAAGCTAAAGTTGTTGAAATCGTCATGTAAAATTTAACTACTTCTAGTGGTCCTAAAATAACGAGTGAGTGACCTCGCGTTATGAATGGAAACCAAATATTAATAGTAGAAAAGACAACAATGAAAAATAAAATAAAAACTGTTAACCCTTTGATAATTTGCTTACGTAAATCACTAAGATGCTCCAATAATGAGGTAACAGGTATCAGGGGTTCATCTGACACATGATCCTCTTCAATTGCTACCGTAGGTATTTCAACTAAAGCCTCCACTGGCTTTGGAGGCTCGGCTTGTGGTTTATCTAGAGGGCTTAAATATTTTCTTTTTCCGTCTTCATATGGATCCATAGGAAACCCTCCTACGAAGCATCAGATTTTTTTTCGACCTTTTTCACGGTATCATCTTCATCATCCATAAGTCCCTTAGTAGACTTTTTAAATTCTGCAAACGTTTTGCCAACCGCTCCACCGATTTCTGGTAATTTTTTTGGGCCAAATACAATTAATACAATCACTAAAATAATAATTAATCCAGGTACTCCAATTGCTCCTAGACCTCCCATAAGTCTTGCCTCCTTTAGAATGATTTATTTATACTAATGAACCACCTGATTGACTGTATTTGATGACTCCCTCAGCACAACGGTAGGCAAGTGCCCCTAATGTGCCTGTTGGATTATAACCACTATTGTGTGCAAAGTTGCCTGCACTTACTGCGAAAAGGTTATCAACATCCCAGTGCTGTAAGTAATTATTCACAACCCCTTGCTCTGGTGTTAAGCTCATCACCGTACCACCTGTATTATGCGTTGTTTGGTAAGGTACGATATTGTAATCGGTAATTTCCGCGTTAGGGACAATAGTTTTTGCACCCATTTCCTTCATAATGTCACCTGCACGTGCAGAGATATATTTATGAAGAGCTCGATCCTGATCAGTAAAATTGTATGTTAACTGAGTTAATGGCAGCCCGTAAGCATCCTTATAGGTAGGGTCCAGTGATATATAGTTTTCCTTATGTGGCATAGATGCTCCTTGCGCACCAATCCCAAATGAACGTGTATAGTAATAAATAGATTGCTTTTTAAATTCTGGTCCCCAAGTAGGCGTATCAGGCGGAGTTGGATTTGAGCCGATTGGTCGCGTACCTGTCTGTGTAAGTGCAATATTACCTCCGTGAATAAAATCTAAATCACTATGATCAAAATTATCCCCATTGTAATCGTCTATACACATGCCTAACGAACCTGCACCCATAAATGTATTGTATTGTTCCTCGAAGAACCCAGCAGCACCAGGCAAAATTTGATAGCAATAGTTTCTGCCAAGTGTTCCTTTGCCAGTAGTAGGGTCATATCTTTCACCAATGTCAGAGACCATTAATAGCTTGGCATTATTAAAGACATAACTAGTTAATACAACAGCATTAGCTGGCTGAATGAATTCTTCTCCCGAAACAGTATCGATATATCTTACACCTGTAGCCTTGTTACCCTGCTTTAAAATTTCAACAACATTGGAATTAAAGCGTAAATCAAAATTCCCTGTCTTCAGGGCTGTAGGGACAACAGTAATTTCTGCGGACGACTTTGCACCATATTCGCATCCAAAGCGTTCACAAAAACCACAATATTGGCAAGCGTTGATTGTTTCGCCATCTGGATTTTTATAAACCTCTGATACATTAGCTGATGGAACCATATAAGGTGTTAGCTTCAGGTTTGTTGCAGCTTTTTCGAATTGTGCAAGCATAGGCGTTTTTTTCATAGGCGGTGTTGGATAGGGATTCGAACGCTTTCCACTAAATTTATTTTTATCATCACCCGAAATACCAGCTGTTTTCTCGAACTTATCGAAATAGGGCTCAAGCTGATCATATGTTAATCCCCAATCCTGAATCAGATAATCTGGTCCAAGCTTATTTGGTCCATAACGTTTATCTGTTAATGTCTTGATTTGAAAATCATAGGGTAAAAATCGATAAGTCATTCCATTCCAATGTGTTCCTGATCCACCCAGACCCTCTCCAAGTAAGAAGGAGCCAAGCTGACGCATTGGTAATGCCTTCATATTGCGATCATTCCGAAAGCTTACGGTCTCTTTAGAAAGATTTTGCATTAAATCATATCGGATGGCGTAACGGTATTCGTCATGAACATTTAAATAATCCTCGGTCCCACGCTTTTGACCTCGCTCTAAACCGACTACCTTTAAGCCAGCTTTAGCACATTCAGCAGCGACAATACCGCCAGTCCAACCTACACCAACTGTTACAACGTCTACACTCGGTAATGTTTTAGCCATTTTGTATCCCCCCTTAGTGGTTGCCTAATGGATTAGGCTCAATTTTTTGGAACTTGGCATCTTCTATCTGTGTAATATAAGCCATCTGGTGACCAGGGAAGCCCTTCATACGCCAGCCATCCATATTACGATTTCCTCCATACATAGGGTCAGAATAAGCTCCCTCTAATGTAGCTGCTCGTAATAATGTAAAAAAGAACGCGGAAGTAACCCCAACCATTTCTATGTCACCTTTTTGGAAGGCAGTTAATATTTCATCCATTTGTTTGCCATCTAAATCGTTAAAGCTTTTCTTATAACGCTTTTGTGCTTCATCCTCCATTTTTTGAATACCCTGTCTAAAAATTTCCGCTCGCGTTAAACGGCTTTGATAGCCTTGAGTTGGGGCACCAACATCAAATGGACCTTGCATATATTCTTTAGAGTTACTTCCATAATTTCCTGCAAGTTGATGATCGATAAAATAGGGAACGTCTAAACCAATAGCTCCTGGTCCCAAATCGTCCTCTGGGAAGATACGTTCCGTGGCCTTTGATAAGATACTAAAATCTTTTTCATTTCTGAAGAACATCTTAGCTTTTGGTGAGCCTGTTGCCTCATTCGTTGTTTCATGACCACCATGCTCTAGGGTAGAAGTACCTTTACCATGGATGTTGTAACCAACTAATCCTCCAATTAAACCACCACCGACTAATGTACCAGCAGCAATACCTGTAGTTTTTAAAAAGTCTCGACGAGAAACATTATTTTTGTCTGAACTCATGGAAATCCTCCCCTCAAAATGTGTTAAACGGATCCTATCTTTAATAATCAGCAAAAAATGTGAATTATAATCAATTTTTGTTGGAAAATGTTTTAATTACCTCTATTAGCATGGTGTACTCTCCTTTTTAATGACAAGAGGGATCTATGAATTGAAAATTTTGTAGAAAATTGTTAGCACTATAAAGGTAGTGTAAATGGTATTATTATACATTTATTAATCATATTGGAAAACTTTTGTTGACTTCTACTTTTAGTGACTTTACTCTGAAGTTATGCAAAAATATACGGATTGTATAGCTAAAAATGGAAGAAGTGAGAAAAAGAGAAATGTGGTTAAAAGGTATTGGTGGTAAATTAATTGTTGCAATTATAGCTCTTATATTTGTAACATGTGGCACGCTTGGGCTATCTACTTGGATAAATAGTACAAAAGCTGTGAATGAGCAAGTGGAATCTAATTTGGTATCTAGAGCAGAGGATGTGTCCCAATACATAGAAGAACACTTCCAATTAACACTAGTGGAGGTGGAAGCCATTGCAGAGCAAGAGGCAGTTCGGAGCATGGACTTTGAAAAGCAGAAGCAGTATCTATCGAAACGTCTTGCCAGTAATGAAAATTACTTAGGTTTTGGCATTATCAATGCTAATGGAGTTGCCCATTATCTGGATGATACAACAGCTGATCTAGGGGATCGTGATTACGTAAAAGAAGGTTTTACTGGTAAGTCTGTCATGTCTGACATTACGATTAGTCGTGTAACAGGTGAACCAGTCATTTTAATCGTTTCTCCAATTGACACAGTGACAGGTGAAAAAGCTTTATTATTAGCACGTATTGACGGCTATTACCTATCTAAAATTGTAGAAGGCATTAAGGTTGGAGACAGTGGCTATGCATTTATGTTAGATGCTAACGGAACAATTATTGGACATAATAATCATTCGTATGTGAAGGAGCAATACAATCCTATTAAGGAAGCAGACGAAACAGGTATCAAGACAGGCAGAGCAATGGCTGCTAAAGAAATGATTGCTAATGATAACGGTTATTTTTCTTTTGAAACGGAAGATACAGGAACTAGTCTAATGGGCTATCATACCCTCGAAAATGGTTGGAAAATGGGGGTTATCGCATTAGAAGATGAGATGTTTTCAGGGCTTTCTAAGCTTAAGACGAACTTCATTGTCACTACGATCATAGTTTCAATACTTGGGCTATGCATCTCATTTGCCATTTCTCGCTCTGTTAGTAGACCACTTCGACATGTACTTCGCATTAGTGAGGGCTTATCGGAAGGAGACTTTACACAGGAAATTCCAGAAAAATATTTGAAACGTATTGATGAAATGGGAACGATGGCACGTGCATTAGATCGTATGACTGATAATATGCGGGAAATGATAGCCAAAGTGAGTCAAGAAGCAACGGCAGTGAATGAAGCTGCGTGTGATTTAATGGGAGATGTAAATGGAGTAACAAAGCGTTCAAAGCAAATTGCTGGTGCAATAAGTGAAGTAGATCGAGGGGCACAAAGCCAAACTGTGATGGCAGAGGAAAGTGCCTCAGCAATGGAACAAATGGCGATAGGGATACAAAATGTAGCTGAAGTTGCCTCCACAATTGCTTGTAATACAGATTTTATTTCCCAGAAAATTAGTGAAAGCAATCATGCAGTTCAACAATCCGTTTTACGTATGAATGAGATTCAGCAAGGCACAACAGATGAACTATCAATTATTCACAAGCTAGAAAAAGAGTCAGAAGAAATTAGCTTAATTTCAAAAATGATTACCGATATCTCCGATCAAACAAATTTATTGGCATTGAATGCCTCTATAGAAGCAGCACGGGCAGGAGATGCTGGTAAAGGCTTTGCCGTTGTAGCAGAAGAAGTTCGCAAGCTATCGGAGCAAACAGCAGAATCAGCTACTAAAATTAATGTGCTTATTGAAAGAGTTCAATCTTATACATTAGAAGTAGTAAAAGCAGCTGAATTTGGTGAAGATAATGTTGAGCGTGGTTTAGCTTCTATTGAGGCAGTGGGAGAACGCTTCGAGGAAATGGTTCAAGCAGTAGGAGAAATAGCAGGTCAAATCGAAGAAATGAATGCTTCAGCTGAACAAATGTCTGCCAATACGGAGGAAGTTTCCGCGTCTATGGAAGAAATGGCAGCTACTGCACATGCGGCAAGTGATTATGTGCATGAGGTAACAGATGCAACAGCGGAACAGTTGAAGACGGTAGCAGTAATGAACAATCAAACTGAAAAACTATCAGAAATGGCAAAACGTTTATATGAAGCCATTCAAAAATTTAAATATTAAAATTAGAGAGGAGCTGTCTATTAATGACAGCTCCTCTCAGAGTGTTGAAAAACAAAACCATCCATACAATTTTTGTGAAAGGTCAAAATGGATTACCGCTCCATGCAGAGGATCGTCTGTCTAGCTATCCCACGAAAGTCAGGAATCCATCCACTCCACCTCATAAAAATGTTACCTTTTTAGCGAAGGCTTAATTGAAGGTGTTCACTACTCATTTTATGGAGAGGTGTGGTCAATCATCATTTCTCCCATTGAAAATAAGAGTCTATCCTTTCTCAAATTATACATTTGCTATTTTGTTCACAATGACTGTATGAAAGATAAGGAAAAGCCACTTTTACAGAATGGTTGATTGGAGTGGAGCCAGTGTCACTCCTAGGGGATTTAGTGAACTGCACCCAAAATATTGGACTTAAAAAATCTAATATAGGGGGTGCAGTTAGTGATTTCTGATGAACAAAAGTTAGCCGCAGTTCTAGCTTACATTGAAGAAAAGGAAAGTACGTATCAGATTGCCAATAGATTACAGAGGGATCGACAGTACGTTCGATTATGGATTGAATTATATCGATACCATGGCATTGAAGGAATTATTCGTCCTCAAGGGTTCACGAATTACGAAGATTCTTTTAAAATAAAAGTAATTCAACACCTGATAGAGACGGGCGATTCGCTCCTTCAGACTGCTGCGAAGTTTAATATTCCTTCTCGTGAAACCATTCGGAGATGGAAAAAACAGTGGATGTCCAAGGCTGGAAAGGTGCTCTATCAAATAGAAAAGGAGCACCAATCAATGCCAAAAAAACAACCACCTTCGTCTGATTTAAATGAAAAAACAACGGAAGAGTTAAAAGCGGAAATTGAGTATTTACGGATGGAAAATGCCTATTTAAAAAAGTTGAAAGCCTTAGTTCAAGAAAAGGAAGCATTCAAACCGAAGAAAAAATGAGAGCTGTGTATGAGCTAAGGCTGGAATTTCCACTTCAAGCTCTATTAAAAGTGGCAAAAATCAAGAAAAGTACGTATTATTATCATCTTCAAAAATGGGTAAAACCAGATAAATATCAGGCGATCAAAGAACGAATCCAGACACTTTTTCATCACCATAAGGGGCGTTATGGCTATCGTCGTATTTGTCTTGCCCTCCGAAATGAAGGTTTTTTCATCAACCATAAAACGGTACAACGATTGATGCAAGAATTGGGCTTAAAAGGGACGGTACGCCCTAAAAAATACCGTTCGTATAAAGGGACAGTCGGCTATGTCGCAGAGAATGTCATCCAACGTGATTTTGAAGCCACTGCATCCAATCAGAAATGGGTAACCGATGTCACAGAGTTTAAAATAAACGGTCAAAAAATCTATGTATCGGCTGTATTAGATTTATTCAATCGAGAAATCGTTGGATATGAGGTATCAAAATCACCTAATTTTGAGTTAGTTCAACAGTCTTTTAAAAAGGCGTTTACGTATACAAAGTTATCGAAAAAGAGTGGCTTAATCATTCATTCTGATCAAGGATGGTTATATCAAATACCCCGTTTTAAAGCGTTATTGACAACGCATGAAATCAAGCAAAGTATGTCACGGAAAGGAAATTGTTTAGATAATGCCGTAATAGAAAGCTTTTTTGGTATTCTGAAATCAGAATTTCTGTACACAACTACGTTTAAAAACTATGTAGAATTTACAAAAGCATTAGCAGATTATATTTACTATTACAATCATGAGCGGATTAAAAGAAAACTCAACGGAAAAAGTCCCGTTGAGTATCGAAAAGCTTCGTAAAAAAGTTTATATTTTTGGGGTCAGATCATGAAGCGGCTCACCAGACGCCCCCTGGAAAGGACGCTGGCGTAACGGAAATCAATCACTTACCTTGTCAAAAAGTCTTTTTCTGCTAGTGACATTGTCTTTTTTCAATAACATAGGAGGAGCTGTCTATTAATAACAAACAGCTCCTCTATTATAATGTAATTAAGCGTCTTGCATCGCTGCTAGTAATTCTTCTTTCGAAACGGTGCAATCGCCACCGCCTTGTACCATTTGGTCACTTCCGCCACCCTTACCATTAATAAGCGGCAGTGCCTTTTGGGCAACATCCTTCATGCTTTTTGAAACATTATTACCTCTTGCTGCAACGAATTGTAGTTTGCCTTCATTTTCAGACACAAGTAGAGCTATTACATCTTTCTGTTCCGTAACAATCATACGGGCTATTTTTTGTAGCTCTTGCATTGTTCGCTGATTAAAAGCAGCCGTTACGACACCTTCGCTATTAACAAGTGCCTTTGCTTCATACGTGAGTAATTCCTCTTTCGCAGCAGCGAGTGCTTTTTCTGTAGTTTTTTGAGTAGATAAAACTTTTGTAAGTGCTGTGGCAGCATCAATCTCAGGGACACTTAATTGACGAGCAACGTCCGCTAATACTTTTTTCCGCATGCCAAGCTCAGTCAAAACGCGTTGACCACACACAAAAGAAACGCGCACATTGCCCTTCATTTTTTCGGTCCCTAATATTTTGATGGTACTAACTTGCCCTGTGGATGTAGGGTGAGTGCCACCACAACCGTTGTAATCAAAATTAGGGATAATCACAAGTCGAATGTCTCCCGTCACTGCAACTTCTTTACGAAGATTATAGTTGCCCAGCTCTTGCTCTGTAACCCAGATAGTTTGAATGGGGCGGTTCTCTAGAATAATGTCATTGGCTCTTGCTTCTGCCGCTGCAAGCTGTTGCTCAGAAATCGTTTCTATAGCAAGATCAATTGTTACTTGCTCACTGCCTAGATGAAAGCTTACAGTCTGCGCATTAAAAAGCTCTACAAAAGCAGCTGTTAAAATATGTTGCCCAGCATGCTGCTGCATATGATCGAATCGTCTTGGCCAATTTAACTTGCCATGTACCACACCATCTAAAGTCGATAGATCACCTTCAATATAGTGACGAATTTCATCATCCACTTTTTCAACATCTATGACCTCCAACGCATTCAATGTACCTGTATCGTGAGGTTGACCACCACCAGTTGGATAGAAAGCGGTGTTCGATAGTACAACATAATGACGGTCGGATTCGTCAGTTCCTTTACTAATAATAGTTGCATAAAACTCTTGTAACATAACGTCTTGATAATATAATAGCTCTTTCATGAAAAAGCCTCCTCGTATGTAGGGAAATTTAGTTCTAAATTAATTCCATTTCATTGTGGCATAATTACTTACAGGTGTATACGAGTTTTCTAGTTGACCCATGCTGAAATTGATTTAATATAGAAAAGAACAGCTAAAGAAAAAGGAGCAAATATAATGGAAATTACACAATTCTCAATGGAAGAGATTTTAGACCCAACAAATATTATTGAAGGTAAGCGTTATGAATTTATTCTGGATGTAGAAATTGATGAAGAGGATGAGCTTTACCACGAAGCTGGCATTGAAATTCGTGTCCTAATTGGTGAAAAAGACGAAGAACCATTTATATTAAATTACTTCATCATGGAAAAGGCTGAAGGTGAATATTTAGACTTTGCATTAGAGGATGATGAACTAGAAGAAATTTTGACATTCTGTAAAGAAGAAATAGCGAAAGCATAGTAAGTAACAGGTAGAGAGTATAGATTCTTTACCTGTTTTTTTATTGAATTAAGGATTATGTAAGCTTGATGAAATATACATGTAGTATTGAAGGACTAAACTTAGTTTTAGTGTTCAGAAAATAGGGCAATTTAAAGAGAGAGGTGTTTCTATGTCAACGTACACGCAATCCATTTTTATAGCATTTTTCATAACTATTATTTTATCCTTTGTACTATTTATACCATGGCTGATTTATACGTATCGTAAGTATGGATACTTATCGATGTCCAAAACCATTATCATGTTCTCATTTATTTTTTACTTTTTATCAGCGCTTTGTTTAGTATTACTACCATTTCCGTCTACAAGAGATACTTGCTCACTTCAATCCGCGGACACCGTTCATACTAATTTGCGACTTTTTCAATTTGTTGATGATGTTTTAAAGGATAGTGGCGTTGTTGTCACAAATCCATCTACATGGCTTGCTATCACAAAACAGCAGGCATTTTTTCAAGCCTTCTTTAATTTCTTACTACTAATGCCATTCGGCGTTTACTTGCGATATTTTCTTAAAGAAAGAAGGTACTGGAAACGTGCATTTTTAATTAGCTTTTTGCTAACATTGTTTTATGAGGTCACACAAAGAACAGGCATTTATGGCATCTTTAATTGCGCATACCGAATCTTTGATGTCGATGACTTATTACTAAACAGTGTAGGTGCGCTCCTAGGTTTCTTCTTAGCACCAATTGTTTGGGCATTATTCCCCTCTCATGAAGAGGTTGAGGCTAAAGCTGCTGAAATGGAAAAAAATGATATTGTTAAGCCGATTTCTATTTTACTAGCATTGGCCATTGATTTATTTATCGTCCAATCAGCTTGGATGATTATTGGTGTTCTGACAGGGTATAGCGGTACTTTTGAATTCTTAGTGAAAATGGCTCTGTACATGGTACTCTTTGGGGTGTTACCAAGTATGATGAATGGTGCAACACTCGGTATGAAGGTGATGCGTTTTACAATGGTCAACAAGAATGGCAAAAGTATTGTAAAGCAATCATGGCGTCGTTGTATTGCTATTATCGCTACCTTGTGTTTATCAGAAGCCATTACAACATTAGGTGACATCCAATTAGATATGGATTCACCATTTTATGTTCTACAAATTGTCATTTCTCTACTTGCCGCAATAGCAGGTTTTGCACTTACAATGATAATAGCTATTCATGTGGTACGGGTCATCGTAAGTGGTGGAAAACGACGTTTGTATATCGATCAATATGCAGATTTAATGGCAACAAGGAAAAAATAAGGGGGCTTGTAGAATGAAATACGTCATCATTGGTGGAGATGCTGCAGGTATGTCTGCAGCAATGGAAATCTATCGGAATGTTCCAGGAGCAGAAATAACTACTTTAGAACGTGGTTTTATTTATTCATATGGGCAATGTGGATTGCCTTATGTTGTAGATGGTCGTATTTCATCAACCAAACGTTTAATTGCAAGAGATGTCGAAACTTTTCGAGATAAGTATGGCATTGATGCAAGAGTTGGCTATGAGGTAGAGAATGTAAACATAGAGAAGAAGGTTATTACAGGTACACAAGCAAGTGGTGATAAATTTGAGATTACCTACGATAAACTTCTTATTGCAACGGGGGCTAGTCCAGTCATGCCTGTGAAAAGGGGGAATGAGCTAGATGGTATCCATACGGTAAAAACAATTCCTCAACTGGAAGATTTGATGGCAGATTTAACATCAGAGATTGAGCAGGTAACAATCATAGGTGGTGGCTATATTGGTTTAGAAATGGCTGAAACCATACATGCCTGTGGGAAAAAGGTAAGGCTTATTCAGCGCGGAAGTCATGTGGCCCGTATTTTAGATGAAGAACTTGCTCAGCATGTTCATGAGGAAGCGAAAAGGAACGATGTAGAGCTGTTATTAAATACGAGCGTTGAAGCTTTTGAAGGAAATAAACGAGTGGAACGTGTTATTACAGATAATGGCGTTCTAGAGACGGATTTAGTCATTGTCGCTTCAGGCATAAAACCAAATACACAGTTTTTAAAGAATACTGGGATTGCACTTGCAAAAAATGGAGCGATCATTGTAAATCGCCATTTAGAGACTTCCCTTGAAAATATTTATGCAGCTGGCGATTGTGCAACTCACTTTAATATTGTGAAAGAACGTTTAGATTATATACCTTTAGGAACGACTGCTAATAAGCAAGGTCGTTTAGCAGGTCTCAACATGTCAGGCAAATTTGCTCCGTTTAGAGGAATTGTGGGCACTTCTATTTTAAAATTTTTCAATTTAACTATTGCTACAACAGGTATTAATGAGCGCGATGCTAAAGAGCTTGGTTTTGACTATGAGGCATTTAAATTATCTGCACGCCATATAGCCGGCTATTATCCAGGTGCACAACGTATGTTTATAAAAGTGGTCGTTCGCAAGCGTGATCAATTGTTATTGGGTGCACAAATCGTGGGACCAGCGGGAGTTGATAAGCGTATCGATGTGTTTGCGACAGCATTATATAGTAAAATGACCTTACCTGATTTGCTAGATTTAGATTTGGCCTATGCACCACCATTCAACGGTGTTTGGGACCCTTTGCAGCAGGTGGCAAGAATGAATGGACGTTTATAATAGGAGGTAGAGAGATGAGCATTTATGATATTAATGTAACTTTAGAAGATGGTACTATCTATAGCCTTGAACGTTATAAAGGAAAGCCGATGCTAATTGTTAATACAGCTTCCAAATGTGGCTTTACACCACAATTTGAAGAATTAGAAGGTCTCTATGAAAAATATCAGGAGCAAGGTCTGGTTGTACTTGGTTTTCCATCAAATCAATTTAAACAAGAGCTAGCGTCAGCTGAAGAAGCGGCTTCCCAATGTCGACTAACATATGGAGTGACGTTCCCGATGCATGAGATCGTGAAGGTGAATGGTAAAGAAGCACATCCTATTTTCGATTATCTTACTTCCCATTCCAAAGGATTTTTAGGCAATAGTGTTAAATGGAACTTTACAAAATTCCTTGTAAACCGTAATGGAGAGGTTGTTGGACGATACGCCTCAGCAGATAAGCCAAGTAGCTTTGAGGAAGATATTCAAAAAGTATTAGCACAATAGATTAGAAAAGATTCATGCACAGTTTGTGTATGAATCTTTTTTTGTCTACAAATTTCAAAAAGCAGATGATTTAAGGTTGCTGTAAGCTTGCGACAAATTTGCTGTAAGTTTGAGGTCGTATACTAAAGTCAGAAAGAAGAGGTGAGCGTATATGACGCCATTATTAAAGGTACAAAACGTTGGGAAAAATTACGGCAAAGGCGCAAATACTTTTACAGCGCTATCGAATATATCATTTGAAGTAGAAAAGGGAGAGTTTGTTGGGGTAATGGGTCCTTCTGGGGCTGGAAAATCTACGCTTCTTAATGTATTAGCAACGATTGATACGCCAACAACTGGTGAAATTATTATTGAAGATACTAATTTGGCACGTATGAAGGATGCTGAATTAGCGGATTTTCGTCGAGGTAATTTAGGGTTTATTTTCCAGGATTATAACTTGCTCGATTCTTTAACAGTGCGAGAAAATATTGTTTTACCACTAGCGATTGCAAAAATGCCGACAAAGGCTATTAATGCAAGAGTTGATCGAATTGCTGCATTGTTTGGAATTAGTGATTTATTAAACAAATATCCTTATCAAATTTCAGGTGGGCAAAAGCAGCGTACAGCCTCGTCGCGAGCATTAGTGACAGAACCAAAACTAATTTTTGCCGATGAGCCTACAGGTGCGCTAGATTCAAAATCTGCAACCGATTTATTAGAAAGCTTAAGTGATTTAAACCAATCTCAAGCCGCAACGATTATGATGGTTACACATGATGCCTTTGCGGCTAGCTTCTGCCAGCGCATTCTATTTATTCAGGATGGACAGCTATCTAAGGAAATTCAACGTGGGACTCTAACGAGGAAGCAATTTTTCCAAGAGATCTTGCAGGTGCTATCTAGCATCGGGGGTGGAGTAAATGACGTTATTTAGTTTAGCGCGTAAAAATATTCAACGCAATTTATCGAATTACTTTTTATATATTGCCTCAATGGTATTTAGTATCGTTATTTACTTTACGTTTGTGACGCTCAAATATAATGATGATCTTTCAGCCTTAAAGCAATCGTCACAACAAATTAAAGGATTAATGAGTGCCTCGTCAGTCGTACTTCTGTTCTTCATTGTCATCTTTATGGCCTATTCCAACTCGTTTTTTATGAAGAAGCGGAAAAAGGAAGTAGCCCTTTACTCGTTACTAGGTGTACGTAAGCAAAAAATTGGCTTAATGCTCTTTTTTGAAAATTTAGTCATAGGGCTTGTCTCTCTTGTGTTTGGTATCCTTCTAGGTTTCTTTATGTCCCAAGGGCTATTAATGATACTAGTACGCTTAATGGGCTATGAAGTGGTTGGTAGCCTGACATTTTCAATGGAGGCGCTAATTAATACAACGGGCATTTTTACACTACTGTTTTTATTCACATCCTTACAAGGTTACCGTGTGATATATCAATTTAAACTAATTGATTTATTTCATGCGGACAAACAGGGAGAGCAAATTCCACGTGCATCATTAGTAGCTGCTTTACTTGGCACTGTACTTATTGCATTTGGTTATTATACAGCTGCCTCTGATATGTTTACGAGTGAAATATGGAGATTCTTTACGGTATTAGGTACGCCATTAATGGTTATAGGGGTAACAATTGCAGGGACATACCTTCTATTCCATAGTGTGAGTGTCTTTGTATTAACAGCATTAAAGAAAGCAACATCATGGTCCTGGAAGGGTTTAAATTTAATCGGTGTTTCTCAGCTATTGTATCGTATTCGAGCCAATGCCAAATCGTTGTCAATCATTGCAATTTTAAGTGCCACTACGATTACAGCAGGTGGCGGTGTCTTCGGTATGTATTATAATGCAGAAGCTTCTGTACGTCAGATGCTGCCAAACACATTTATGTGGAAAGGCGAGACAGTAGAATTTTCACAACAGGATGTCTTATATAATGAAGCACTGGCTGTGAAAAATTTACGTGTGGATAATGAATTCTCATTTTTCGAATATACATTACTTAAGGAATCGGACTATAATCGCTTAGCGAAATTACAAGGCAAGGATAAAGAGCTACACATTGCAGAGGGTTCTACGGTTTTACTGGATGCAGCCTACGATGAACGATTTTCACATAATTTTACAGGTGAGGACTTTAAGCTACAAAACGGAGACTCCTTCCATGTAGAAAAGATGTACACGGAAAGCGTGTTAAACTTTATAGCAGCTGGAACAGTTCTCGTTGTGAATGATCAAGAGTTTAAAGCTACTGATGCCGATGAGATTATGATGCAGGTTGTTGGATTGGACAATGATTTGAAACAACAGGACGTGTCGAAAGACATTTACCAGCAGTTGTCTTCTGAACAACAAGAATCATTTTCTAGTGTACCGCAAAGCTATGAGGATAGTTTAGCAACAGTTGGTGCCCTATTGTTTGTGGGAAGCTTCCTAGGATTGGTCTTCCTAGCGGCAACAGGCAGTATTATCTACTTCAAAATTTTAACGGAAGCCGAAGAAGATCAGGCAAAATATGCTATTTTAAATAAAATTGGTGTAAATAGTAAGCAAATCTTAAAGACAGTAGCAGGACAGGTCGCTGTTATCTTTAGTGCGCCACTTATTGTGGGTATTGCACATAGTGTGTTTGCATTACTAGCATTTTCACAGCTATTTAACATGAATATTACAAAACCAGTCATCTTGTGGATGATTGCTTATTCAGCTATTTACTTTATTTATTATATCTTTACCGTTCGTTCGTTTTATAAAATAGTGAGACAGGGGAATTAATATGAAAAAAGTATTTTTCGGAATAGGTGCATTGTTTATCTTATTCGTAGCAGGGTTAATTGTATTGATGACTGTAGATTTTAACCGATTAAATAAAGATACCTACTATGTTCATATCACGGCTGATGGTGAGGTAGAGGAGTATAAAGCAGATAGTGGTGAAATCTTTAAAATGTATTGGTACGAGCTACCTACTTACGATAAAAATGGGGAAGAGAAAACATTAAAGTTTTCTGCTCATAAAAATTTACGCCAGGATGCTTATTTAAAGCTTTACGTGAAAAAGGAAACAGAAGTTACTTCATTTGATGAAGTGAAATTCCATGAATTACCTGCTAAAGTACAGGATCAAATGAAATAGCACAAAGAGGGAGTCTCAAATTTTGAGACTCCTTCTTTTCCACACGAAAGTTCAGTGCAAAGTATTTAGCGTTTAAATTCAACTGGTTAAATTTAGTTTATTTAGTATCCCTTTTGTAGATCAATAATAACGCATGTACCTTTTCCTTTTTCCGAGGTGATGGTTACTGTTCCTCCATGAGCCTCAATGATATCTCTAGCAATAGCTGTACCTAAACCAGTCCCAGCAGTATTGTCCGTATTTGTGCCTCGGTAATAGCGTTCAAAAATATGTTCTAGATCCTCTGGGTCTATCCCCTTGCCATTATCAGAAATTGTAAGAGTATGCTCATCAACAGACACATGGACAGATACATCGGGAGCATTATGAAGCAATGCATTGTGTAAAAAGTTCATGATAGCTCTGCGCATAAAATGTTCATCGATTTGATGCAGACTTTTCTCGGTTGTCGCCTCAAACATAAGATTAGCTTGTTCATATTGTGGTGTATTTAATGTTTCAATCACTATCTCTCGAATAAAAGGCACCATGTTCACTTCATTTAGTGTAAGTGGAAGCTGTTGATGTCTTAAACGCATCGTTAAATTTAAGTCATCCAGTAGATTTTGCATATGCAATGATTGTTTTTCTATAATTTGTGCATACTCCATTTGCTCAGTATTTGTTATTTGTGCATCATTCAATAGTTCTGCATAACCTCGAATAGAGGCAAGTGGTGTTTTCATATCGTGTGAGACATTACTAATCCATTCTTCACGCATAATCTCTAGTCTCTTTCGCTCCTGTTCATGGGCTGCCAATTCTCGTGATACTTCATTTAAGTTTTCAAAAACCGGCTTGTAGACACCACCAGGAGACTTAATAGACGTATGATCATGATTCTTTAAATGATGAATGCGATCTATCATCGCATAAAGAGGTTTCGTTAATGTACGACCAAAAAGCCACCCTACTAATGTAGCTACTAACAAGTCCGCAATCACGATGAACAAGCCAAATTTCCCTATAAACTGTAAGAGTGATGTGCCAGAAACATGCGTAACAAACCTTGTAACACCGCTACCTTTAATACCGATTAAATAACTAATGGAATCCTTACTGCCAATATACACAGTAGTATCTGAATCGAATTCTTTATATTTATATACTTGAATTAAGTCGATAGGTGCATAGTGCAATGGTGCTTTATCTGGTGCAAAATGAGCATCAATCACTTGACCATTTTCATCAAGCAATTGTATCCACGCATTTCTTTGATGCAATTGTTCGATTCCTTCTGCACGTATGGAAGTTGCTCCATTTTTTATCTCGATATATTTTTGAAATTCCCGCACAAAGTTTTCCTCTTCTGTGGCAGAAACGCCTTCAGAGTCAGTTGCTAGCCGATAAGTAAGGAGTCCCATGAAGATAGCTGTATTGACGAAAATAACAATGATGACGATAGAAAGTACGGAAAGGAGAAAGCGAGCGGTTAATTTCCACTTCATTCTTGTGCCTCTTTTGGCATGACAAACTTATAGCCAAGTCCTTTTACAGTTGTGATATATAGAGGATTAGAGGCATCCTCCTCAATTTTTTCACGCAACCGGCGAATATGCACCATAACAGTATTATCAGAACCGAAGAAATCCTCTCCCCATACACGTTCAAATAATGTTTCTTTACTTAAGATTCGATTGGGATTGTGCATAAAGCACGCCATTAATCCAATTTCCTTAGCTGTTAACTCCAATAATACGCCATTTTTATGGACTTCAGTTTCATCGGCATTCAACTGAAATGGTCCAATTTGTAGTGCTTTTTCAACAATATTCGTTACGGTATCTTGTGTTTGATAGCCAGCTCTACGTAGTTGCGCCTTCACACGATAGGCTACTTCTTTCGGGCTAAAAGGTTTTGTAATATAATCGTCTCCGCCAATGGCTAGTCCTAAAATTTTATCAATTTCCTCATTTTTAGCAGACATAAAGAGCACAGGGACATGGGATACTTCACGGATACGTCTACATAAATCGTAGCCCTCACCATCGGGAAGCATGACATCTAGAAGTATAATATCGGGTGTTGTTTGTTGAAAGCTTGTCCATGCATCGTGAATGGTACCAGCTGTATAAATTTGTTTGTAGCCCTCTTTTTGTAAGCTTACTTTTAGTAGATTCGCTAAATCTGCCTCATCATCCACTACTAAAATGGTTGGTTCTTGCACTTGTTCACACGACCTTTCGATTTGGAAGAATCTTTACTGACAATTATTATAAATGAAATGTATAGAAAAGAGGAAATGTTGGGTTGTATAGCTTAACCAGTAAATGCTTTTATTCTACAAGAGAAGAAGAACATTTTTTATATAAATCAATACATGGTGAAACCTTTACAGATTCTAAAGCGTAAAAAGAGTATTACAAATTAGGAGGAATGACGATGTTTAAAAAAATAGCAGCAGATGCACTTGGACTTTCAGATATTGGTGTGGTTGTGCCAAGAGAGGACTATGATAAGACAGATGCAGATGATTTTATCTTACATGAAATTGATGAAAAAATTTACTTTTTAATTAAAACGAAGGCAGATGAGTATTGCTTTACAAATCGTGCGATTATTCATGTAGATGGCGAAAGTGCTATGAGCAAGAAACGATTACTGCGACGCTATGACTATTCAATGTATACTGTGACAGAAGTTTTTCTCGAAACAGCAGGAACAATCGACCTTGATGTCGAAATTAAGTTTACAATCGGCAATTCCCCACTATCCATCGACATTCATAAACGCTTTATTGATGACATTAAAGATTTATATAAAGCACTACATGCCATTAGCTATGAACAAAAGAACAATGCTTATAAGCTAGAAGTAGCGGAAAAAAGTTTAAACATAGCAGCATCATCACTTGGTCGAATTGGCAATGACAATATATCTCCTGCGTCGTCATTCAAAGAAATTACAAGCTTTGCGAATACTTGGATGATCGATCATAAAGATAAGTATAAAAAAGAAGACTTCTCACATATTTTTGATTTATATATGAACAATTGATAAAAATAGCTCTCTGCAAGTGTAGAGAGCATTTTTAACATATAACGATATACATAAAAATTATTCTAGGAGCGTGATTAGAAAATGACAAACGACATGCATGTGCTAGAAAAAGAAGAGGTAGAAAGTGATGATTTTATACAGCAACCTCAAGCTGCTGAAACATTGTTCGTAAATGAGTTTATTGATGGTATTTTAGATCCATCACAGAATATGTTAGGGCCGCTTAAGGATGGTGGAACGATTATTGCCAATACAACACCTGGATGTTGGGGACCCATGCTTACTCCTACTATTCGTGGAGGACATGAAGTAACGAAGCCCGTGTTTGTAGAAGGTGCAGAGGTGGGTGACGCCATTGTTATAAAAATTAAATCTATTCAGGTCACATCTCTTGCAACTTCGTCTGGCCATGATGAAGCAATTGTAGATCGATTCATTGGTGATCCGTTTGTTTCAGTAAAATGTCCAGGCTGTGGCAAGCTTCATCCAAGCACAGTTGTAAAAGGAATAGGCCCACATGCAATTCGATGTTCTACATGTGATACAGAAACGGCACCCTTTAAAATGACAAACGGCTATACGATGGCACTCGATCATAAAGGGCAAATGGGTGTAACTGTTGGACGAGAGGGTGCTAGACGAATTGCACTTGATGCTAGAAACTACATGAGAACACCTGAAAATTCTGTACAAAATCCTGTTGTTGCATTGGCTCCAAGCGACTTAGTAGGTGTATTGGCGAGAATGCGACCATTTTTAGGTCAGCTTGGGACAACCCCTTCTAAAGCGATGCCTGATTCACATAATGCAGGTGACTTTGGTTCATTTTTAATTGGAGCACCACATGAATATGCTTTTACTCAAGAAGAATTGGATTTACATCGTACCGATGGACATATGGATATCAGCCGAGTACGAGAAGGTGCGACTATTATTTGTCCAGTCAAGGTACCAGGCGGTGGTGTATATATTGGAGACATGCATGCTATGCAAGGGGACGGCGAGATTGCAGGACATACAACCGATGTAGCGGGTATTGTGCAGCTTCAAGTTAAGGTATTGAAGAAAGTAGCTTTGGAAGGCCCAATTTTACTACCAAATGTAGAAGACTTACCTTATACAGCCAAACCCTTTACAAAGGAAGAAAAACGTCGCGCACGTGAGCTTGCGGAGGAGTTTGGTGTTAAACAGGTAGAGGATGCATTCCCAGTGTCGGTGATTGGTTCTGGTAAAACGTTAAATGAGGCGACTGATAACGCGATTAGTCGAGCTGCGAAGCTATTTGAGATGAGCGAACCAGAGGTTTTAAATAGAGCAACTATCACAGGCTCCATTGAAATCGGACGCCATCCAGGGGTTGTCACAGCCACTTTCCAAGTACCTAAAACTGTATTGAAAAAGGTAAGAATATATAAAACTATTAAAAAACAATATGACTAATAATGATTTCTTGAAAAAGCAAACTTTTAAAAGTTTGCTTTTTTGTATGAGCTACAAGTCAGATAAGTAAATGTTTGTCTGAAATTTGAAGTTTGGATTGAAATCTATTGTTGTGTTGATATAATAGTTAAAGTTTAAAAATGAATAACAGGACCATATATAAAACAGATGAGTATAGAAGAGAAAAGTTGGTGTCTAATGACAGAAATTATAGGTGTGGAAAACAAAATAGAGAAAAAGAATAGTATAAAACCTTTTATATTAAAAATGAGAGGAGGAGGTCATGCTCCATCTCGAACAAATTTTGCTGATGCCTTTACTGGAGCAATAGGAGGATTAATATGCATTTTTGTGTTGCTATGGTTAACTAACATTACCAATTCACCTTGGTTAATGGCATCATTAGGCGGTAGCTGCGTTCTTGTATTTGTCGTCTGGAATGCACCTTTGTCCCAGCCCCGAAATATAATTGGAGGTCATTTTATTTCGGCATTTATCGGTTTGGCCATGTATTCATTACTAGGCTCCAATATATTGTCTATTAGTCTTGGTGTCGGATTAACTATATTTTTTATGGCCTTTTTAGGTGTCATACATCCTCCAGCAGGCGCCAATCCTATAATTATTATTTTAGGAGGTTATGGTTGGAGTTATTTACTAACCCCTGTATTAATTGGAGCAGTCATAATTGTATTTTTCGGTTTGTTGATCAATAATTTACGAGAAAAAAGAAAATATCCGTTGTTTTGGTAAAGATGATATCCATCTATAAAGTGTGTTCACTTATATAGGTGGTTTTTTATATTGTTAACGTTTTTGCTATGCATACCCATATTTTTTTAGCATATGTTAGTTAAGATTTGTTATATTGAAGAAAGAGTGTAAAAATCATGTATTTGAATGATAGGGGAAGATCTTTGTTGGTAGAAATTGATGGGAGGATCCATTTTTATGCTGTTGGACTGTGATGAGCAATTATTCATGGCTTATAAACAAAAAAGTAAAAAGGGTGCTGAAAATATACTAGCAACTTGGCTGGAAGCAGAGTCAAATCTGCAAGAAGATCCAAAAATACTTGGTACTTCGCTTTCACCCAATCTATTTTTAGTAAACGAAGAAACGGCTAAGAATATTGCCTTTTCCACAGCACGTAAATATTGGGGTCATGTATCAACAGAAATGCAAATATATTTTGACAAATATGGTTTAGATTCAAAATTTGTGAATGAGCGTCTCAGTGCTTTTTTCTATACTCAAAAAGGTAAAGATACTTTTTTTGAGCAGCTTTTTGCACAACATACAATAGACTTAGAACGATTAATTTGGTTAGTCTTTGGGAAACGAATGCAAATAGCTATGCCAGTTAATGAGCTACAATCAATTATTTTATATAAATTTCAAGATGAATATTTAGTGCATATGATGTATAAAGAGCATGCATCTTTTTGGCATTGGCTTTTCACAAAAAAAGTTTATTCACTGCTTATCCACAAACCTTTAGAGCAATTCACATTTCTTTATGAAATAATGGGACATTTCGAGCATTCTGTGAGAGAAAATTGTGAACATGTGGATAACTTTGTGAATAACTATAAAGCGATACTGGATAAGTGTATAACTCATGTGGATAAGCATAATGCTAGCTGTTTGGCAAAGAAACAGTTACGTCTTTATCAAATTGTTACTCATTATTGCTTATCAGAAGGTGATTTTAATAGTGTCAAATCGTTTATTACCTCATTTGAAGCGGAATGGCGCTACTCAATGTATGCACTATCAGAGAAGGAAAAAGTGTTGATTGCCTATATTTTATTTCATATAGCAAATAGAGAACAGCAGAGTGAAAAGGTTATACATTATGGTGAATATTTATTAGAGGATGAACGAATAAATAATTATGCCATTGAAATATTACTAGAGTATAAAGAGCTATTACCAAATCGTAAACCAACACCACCTGCCATTATTAAAAATTATCAGTTAAATTATTTAGAAAATTTATATGCCATTCTACTAGAGCATTATGTAAAAATGGCACGTTATGAGGATGGCTTACTTTTATTAAAAGAGCATGTTTTAGCATCGAATAAAAAAATTAATTCTTCATTAGTACAAAAAAACTTTAGTAGTGAACAGCTTATTGCAATTGAAGCATATGTTCAACAGGATATAGCACTTCATGTGAATAACTCTCTACAACATATTGGTTTGTCTGTGGAAGAGTGGCGACGCAATTATCGTCAACCAAATGCACCATACTATGTTGTAGCACAAAGTGCCTCCCTGCATATGTTAAATATTTTAAGAGTTTTGTTTGTAACAGAGCAGTACGAGCTTTTTGAAAAGTTAATGGAGATTTACAAAAAATATCTACTAATAGATGATCATTTTGAAAACCTACGTATGTTTATTAGTGCGTATGTATAAAAAAGGTGTCTAATACATCACAGTATTAGACACCTTTTTTACTCTAAAACACCTTTTTCCTTCAAAGCCTTGATTTGTTCAGCATTAAAGCCCAGAGATAGTAAAACTTCCTCATTATGCTCGCCTAATTTAGCACCAACATGCTTGTATTCAGGCTGCGTACCATCAAATTTAAACGGAGAGGCAATTTGTTTTTGCATAGTGCCATCGCTTTTGGGTATAGTCACAATCATTTCTCGTGCCTTTAGCTGTGGATGTTCACATGCTTCAGGAAATGTTAGAACTGGCTCTACACAACCTTCAAAATCCTCGTTAAACACTTCAAGCCATTCTTCATATGTCTTGGACAAGAAGGCATCGTGAACAGCCTCTTTAAAACGAATTTGCGTATAGTAGGAGTCATTGAAGGTATTATCGATCAATTCGGGAATATCGAGTGCTTCACAGAGCAATTTGCGAAATTGAGGCTCTAAACTACCGACAGAGAAAAAGCGCCCATCCTTTGTTTTGTAAAAATCATAGTAACTGCCTCCATTTAAAATTTCTTGCTCTGGCTGTGGTACACGTCCACCTCCAATAAATGCTGCACCATACATAGCATTAAGTGAAAAGACAGCATCTGTCATACTAATATCGATGAACTGTCCTTCTCCTGTTTTTTCACGATGAAGGGCAGCAGCCAGCACACCTATTGCTGCATGCATTGTCCCTCCAGCTATGTCAGCTAGTTGAACGCCCATGGAAACAGGCTTTTTATCCTTATGGCGGGAATAGTCGAGTAAGCCAGCTAAGGATAGATAGTTATTATCATGTCCTGGTCGATTACTATAAGGCCCTGTTTGTCCGTAGCCAGTAATCGCACAATAAATAACCTTAGGATTTATTTCTTTAAGCGCTTCATAGTCGATGCCAAGTCGCTGCATTACACCAGGTCGAAATCCTTCGATAATAACGTCATACTCCTGTACAAGTGATTTAACAATGTCGATAGCTTCTGGTGATTTTAAATTTAGCGTTATAGATTTTTTTGATCGATTTAAATGTTGATGGATATATGCCTCGTGATCATCGTCATAGGGAGGCATAATTCGTGTTAAATCAACCCGCTTTGAAGATTCAACATGGATGACATCTGCTCCTAAATCAGCAAATATCATTGTCGCCATTGGTCCTGGTAGTAATGCAGAAAAATCGAGAATTTTTAACCCCTTTAAAATGCCCAAATCTTCCAACCCCTTTTTGTGTAGGCTACACAACCATCTGTATGATGATGGCGAGTAGCGCTTTTCTCATAATCCCCATTGTGTGAAAAGCGTATTCTATATACTGTATTATTACAGTTTATTATATTTTAATGAGTATTATAACAGATTAAATCTTAACTTGCCTATGCTAATTTTTATTATAAAATAAACGCTTCAACTTTTATATGTCAGAATAACAATAAAAGTAAAAAAATTTAGAATTTAGATTTTCTATCAAATTTCAGATAATTAGCGTCAGCTGTTGCAATCTTTAATCTAAATAACTAAAATGTTGGAATTTTGTTTGCCAGATTCTATATGATACATCCACGTTTATTGATACAATCCTAGAGGTGTGTTGGATTCTTCTTACACAATTAATACATGTTACTTTTACCTATAGGAGTCTTTGCTTATAATAGGCACTAATTGTTTAAGAATCTCTCAAAATATACATATAAAAAATCATAAATAGGAGGGGAAAAATGAAATCGCACCGATTAAAATTAAAGCATCTTATAATGGGCGTAGCAATGGCAGCATTCTTTTTAACAAGCATAGGTAGTGTTTGGGGCGGCTATAGGATGAACATTGATTCCATTAAGGAAAATACGCTAGAAACGAATAGAGTTTATGCTCAAAAATTGGCCTCAACTGCTGATTCCTATCTCCACGAAGCTTTCCAAATATTAGGATATAGTGCGGATCAGGTTAGGACGAAAATGGATGATGAACAAGTATTGAATCAGGAAACAGAGCGTTTGAGATTGCAAAATCAAATGTTCAATTCGGTGGTTATAACAAATTCAAAGGGACTTGTTTTATCTGTCTCTCCGCCATCTATAGAAATTAAAGGAGAGATTTTAACATCAATTGGCGCTAAAGAGGCATTAGCCAAAAAGACACCAATTATTTCTAAGCCATATGAGGCGATGACAGGGCGGCTCATCATTTTTATATCGCATCCTATTTTCTCGGAGTCCAATGAATATCTAGGAATGATTGCTGGCACTATTTATTTAAAGGAACCTAATGCCTTTAAAACCTTGTTGGGAGAACATTATAGTAAGGATGGTTCTTACGTATATGTAGTTGATTCAGAAGGACGAGTTATCTATCATCAAGATCCAAGTCGTATTAATGACATTGTAACAAAAAATAAAGTCGTTCAAGCTGTTACATCTGGCAAGGATGGTGCCCAACTAGTTGAGAATACAAAAGGAGTGAAAATGCTAGCTGGCTATAGTGCAGTGGCTTCGACAGGGTGGGGAGTTGTTGCGCAGAAACCTTTAGAAGTAGCATTAGCCCCTTCATTTGATCGTGTACAGGAGGTCATTATAAAATCTGTGCCTCTTATGTTTGTTTCCATTATCATTGTACTTTGGGCTGCAACACGTATTGCGAATCCCTTACAACAATTAGCATCATTAACAGAAGAAAGTTTAGATAAGAAAAATGTAGAAGGTTTAAAATCTGTTAGTGGATGGTACTTTGAAGCCTATTCTTTGAAGAATGCATTGGTTCGAAGTTTATCGTTTCTACATGGACAGGTCTCCTTTTTCAAAGATCAATCTACTGTTGATCCACTGACGGGGATTACGAACCGACGTACAATGGATTCAATGCTTGCTGAATGGTTAGCAAGTAAGGTACCACATGTCATTATTTTGCTAGATTTAGACCACTTTAAAAGTGTGAATGATACATATGGACATGCAGTAGGCGATAAAGTTTTACAATTTTTGGCTCGACAAATGGAATCAGTAGCTCGTGAAGGCGATGTATGTTGCCGGTACGGTGGCGAGGAATTTGTCATACTTCTGCCGAACACGACGGTAGAGGAAGCCACACTAGTCGCAGAACAATTACGAAAAACTTTGGCCGATACGGTCAGTCCATGTGGTAGACCAATAACATTATCTGCAGGAATAGCTGCCTATCCAGCAATGGCACATACAACTGAAGCGCTAATTGAAGCGGCTGATGACGCACTTTACCTTGCGAAACAAGAAGGGCGAAATCAGGTAAAAGTTGGAGTCTCAAAAAAGGAATAAAAAAATATAACAAAAGAGCTTACAACCCTAATTTTTGGGGTAATGATTAATGCAAACATCATTTGGGCAAGCTGTATATAAGTCATCAGCCACATGACTTTTAAATTATGTTCAAATGATATGTAACTCGGGCCACATCTCTTAATCGACTTGACAAGACGTAAGGTTATCCCCCTTTCCCTTATGACACCCCAAGTACGACTAGATGTATGCCTATATATCGTCAAAAGCCAAGCGAGCACCGATGCTCCTTGGCTTTTTTACATTTTATGGGATATTCTAACGAAGTGACAAGCTGTGGTTTTGATACGAATTATAGAAAGGTGATTAGTACAAGGAGCCATTAAGGAAAACTTAGCTTTCCTTTTGATGACAACAAATTTGTTGCTCCTTGGCAATTCCCTTTAAACGTGCATAATCATTTCCCCATGTACACATTGTATTTAAAACGGGTATAAATGACTCTCCTAAATCTGTTAAACTATATTCTACTTTTGGTGGTACTTCTTTAAATATTTCTCTCCGAACAAGTCCGTCTCTTTCTAACTGCTTCAATTGATCGGTTAGAACTTTTTGCGTAATTCCGGGTATTAATTCATAAAACTCTTTCGTCCTTACTGATTGTTGACTCAAGAAAAATAGTATTAATCCTTTCCATTTGCCACCTGCAATATCCATAAAAATATTGATTCCTGTATTATAGTTAACCATGTGCTTCCTCTCCTAAATAGGCACAAAAAAGTGGCTATACCACTTTTTTGTGCGTTATTTTCTTATTTATTATTGCTTACTATAATTAGAGGCGCAATACAATAATAACTTAGGAGTTGTTCATAATGAGTGTAAAAGATATTTTAGAAAAAAGACGTTCAGTTAGACATTATGATTCAAATTATAAAATTAGTTCAGAAACATTGACTGCCTTAGTTGAAAGTGCAAGTAAGTCGCCTAACGGAAATAATATTCAAGCAACGCGATACTTAATAATCGAGGATGCGAACTTAAGAAATTTATTACTACCTATAGCTTTTAATCAACAGCAAATAGTAGAAGCTTCAACGTTAATCGTCATGTTGGGCGACTATCAGGCATTTAACAAAGGTAATATTATTAAAATTCATGAGGAGGGGTACCAGGCAGGTTATTTTGATGAATCATTAAGAGACTATCTTGCGAATGCTGCAATAAATTATTATGAAAGTAAGACAAAAGAAGATCTAAAGTTAGAGTTAACTAGAGATGTAAGTCTTGCCTCAATGTCCTTAGTTTTGTTAGCCAATGAAGCTGGTTTTGACACAATTACGATGTCAGGCTACGATTCTAAGAAATTGAAAGAGATCTTAAATATTTCTGATAGGTATCTAGATGTTATGCTGATTGCTATTGGTAAAGGTATAAAAGCAGGTCATAAGACTGTTAGGCATAATGTAAACAAGGTAATATATAAAAATGAAATAATTTAGTGTTTTTAAACTAACCGAACTTTTAAAAGTCCAAAATTAATATCTAATAAAGAGAAGCCAATTATGAATCTATCTTTAATGGCTTCTTTTTTATGTATTGCAAACTATGAATTTTTAAATATTCAGTGATGGAAAGCTAATGGACTCGCATAGTAAAGAAATCGTATTTTAGTCTCTAACTCTAGAAGAAATTTACCCTACTATTTTAGATTTATCTATGAAGGTTCACTAGTCTTTGGTCGATATAAAGGATATGAGCAAATGATATTTGTACGTATCAAAATACATAAACGAAAGGAAGAGTGGAATGGATAAATCTAAAATCCAAAAAGTAAATAAAGCCTTGATTGCAACAGTATTTGCTTCAAGTGGGATTGCTGTTGTAGTACCTCCACCAAATGCAGCAGCGGCTACTTCTCCCTTTACGGATATTAACCAATACTCGGACAATTATAATGAAATATTAAAACTATATTCTCAGGGCGTAATGAGCGGTTTTGCGGATAATACTTTCCGTCCTGATGTCAGTGTAACTCGTGGAGAGGCAGCGAAAATGCTGGCAACGGCGTTAAAATTGGATACAAAAAATATCCAAGATCCTTACTATAAGGATGTTCCAAAGGGCAATCAATATTATAAATACGTAGCGGCCTTGCAAAATGCAGGTATTATGTCGGGCTATTCAAATGGCATGTTTATGCCGAATGAAGTGTTGACTAGAGGGGAACTAGCCAAAATGGTTGTAGTTGGATTCCATCTAGAGGTATCCCCTACGTACAATAATATTTTTAAAGATGTGAATAGCAAAACAAACAATGCCATCTATATTCAAACTTTAATCGATTTGAATATTACAAAGGGCACAACTCCTGTTACATTTTCTCCATTTGATCCTGTTACTCGCGGACAGTTTGCTTCGTTTGTAGTGGGTTCACAAGAGAAGAAAAATAATGAAACATCTTACAAAATCACAAATGTGGATGATGACGCAGTTTATATAAATGGCCAGTCATATACAATTCCAGAGAGTCTTGCTCATATTTTTAACGAATATAATGCTCCGGTGTTAAAAGGTGCATTCATTGAGGGGGATTTATCGAGTAAGGGAATTCGCTCCATTTCAAAATTGACCCTTAATGCAAGCGGGACAAGCACACGTTCTCTAGATTTTGACGGAAATTACGGTTCTTTTGGTGCAACGATTGTAGTAAATGGTAATTATATAGAATTCTCGAATATGACGCTGACAGGGACAATGTTTGTCAACGAAACCGTTCGCCCACCATTGCATTTAGGGGCTACTTACAATCAACCATTAGCTCTTGGTCGTGTGGCAAGTAACAATATTTCATTTATTAATTGGTCAAACCCAGATAACAATAAAGGCGATGATTCGTCAAATAACAATTCGAACGATCTTCAAAATTGGACAAAACCAAATACTGAAAATGATAAGCCATTTGTTAACTGGTCTAAAGAAAAAGAGGAAATGAAAAACGTTGAGAAGTACCTAGAATTTTATAACAGCAGTGTTTCTCGACTAGTAGTATCTCAAACAGGTACAAAAATTGAAACAAATACAAAACTACCACGTGTAGACATCATTGGAAATGTGCGTGAGTTTGAAATTCAAGGTGATATTGGTACGTTAAATTTAAATACAGAAACAAAACTTACAATTTATGGTTCAGGAAATATCGATTGGATCAATTACAATAGCTACACAGATCTAGAGCTGTATATTGATGGACGAATTGGCACATTATTTGTTGATAATTCATATGGCAAAATTGATATTGGAGATTATACGTATATTGATAAGGTCATCTTACCTAAGGATGGATCACCAAATAATATCTTCGACGATTTCCTCGATGATAAAGATAATATAGGCAATATTACTGATCCAGATGGCAAACCAATTGATAAAGAGGAAAATGAGAATCAAAATCCTGATGATAAAACAAAACCAATCATTAGTATTACAAATGTAAAAGTACTAAATGGTAGCGAAATTCAAGCAGATTTCACTTCTGATGAAGTCGGTACGTACTATTATATTGTGCGTGAAAAGGGCGCAGAGGCACCAAATAAAAGTGAAATGGTTAACCGTCTCTCAAATAAGAACGTAGCACATGGAACTGCGGCAGCCATCAAAGGAACAAACTCAATTAAGGTTTCTAATTTAGGTGAGAAAAAAGAATATGTTATCTACATCATGGTTGTGGATGGCTCGAAAAATGCATCGGACATAGTTTCTCAAGAGTTCCAAATGAAAGATGCTTCACCACCAGTAGTGAAATCCCTCCAAGTTACGCCATTACATGGAGGAACACGTGCTGAATTTACTTTTACAGCCAGTGAACCAGGAGATTATTACTATTATTTACGCCCAAAAACTACAGCACCTGATCCAACAACAGCAGATATTGTTGCCAATCCAACGGGTAAAGGGAAAGCAAAGGCTGGCGCATTAGGCATAACAGAAATTTTAACAGGCTTACAGGCAGAAACAGGTTATCAGCTTTATGTTGTGATGAAAGATGAATCAGGCAACTTTTCAGTAGACCCTGCTATAGCAAAGGATTTTACAACGAAAGAGCTTGATAGTATTCATCCGTTTGTGGAAAACAAAATTTTAGAACGAAAAGGGCTTAATCAAGTATATGTTTACTTCAACGAAAGGTTAGATAAAGAAACCGCACAGGATGTTAAAAACTATGAATTATCTGGTACAGGAATAATTAACGTTACAGGGCAAAAAGTAATTAGTCCCGAAGAGGCTATTTATGAAGAATATGGTTCGGGCAAATCAAGAGTATTATTAAAAGTTCCTTCACTAAGCGGGTTTATTAATCATGATACTTTAACTGTAACAGTATTACCTGGAGTTAAAGATTTGGCATTTAATGATTTCGAAAATATAAGTACAGTTCCTTCTGGAGCTATTCCAAATAATTATGCAGAATACATGCACTCAGATATAGATACTCCAAAATTAAAAATTGAAAAGGTAATGAAAAATGCTGAAAAAACTAAGATTGAAGTAGAATTTTCAACAGATAAAGCGGGAACTTATTACTATATGATTATGCCTCAAAATATGGATATGGATGCTCTAAATATAGATTCTCGTGATTTTATAGATGAGTTTACATCAAAACAAAGTGGCAAATTTGATAAAAGTAGTGGTGGGAAAATTTATTTATTCAAGGAAGGTGAAAAGGTAGCCAATAGAGGTAACACTAAATTTGATATTGTATTATCAGATTTAGCAGTTGATCCATTTACAAGTTATTCTGTATATATGGTTGTAAAGGACCGTTCTGGAAATTTATCTATCATTGAAGATTCTCTGATTGTTGATGATAGTAAGCCTCCACTAATTGGGGATATTCAAGTAACGCCTAAAGGAGAAAAACCAGGGATACCTGGAGAAGAGACTGCTGATATTACACTTAACTCTGATGAAAAAGGTTTTATATATTATGCTGCAATATCAAAATATAAGAAAAATCCTGTTAGCGGTGTGCTTGAACTGAACCCAGATATATATGATAATAGTGGCAATTTAAAACCGTTACCTGGAACAACTGATTCATCGAAAGATAGTGCTACACGGAAAGCTGCGTTCTTAAGTGCTGCAACAGGCTATAAACGTGCGTCATTAGACGCTGGTAATAATATTCTTTCAATTGATAAATTAACACCGCATGAAGAATATATATTATATATCGGAGTTGAAGACACACCTGGGAACTTCACAGTGCAGCAAAGGGTAGGAACTACTCAAGAATATGGTGACGTTATGATGAAACCATTCTATGCGGACGGAACAGCACCAAAGATTGATCCAATTATCAAGAAAATTTCAGATAAAGAATTCGATATTATTCCTAGAAATGATTCATCTACATTAACTTTTAAAGAAGATCAAACATTTGTTATTACATTTTCTGAGGCAGTTTCTTTATCAAGTGATACTGACTTGATACCTGTAAAGGAAAATACTACAGCTACTATTAAAAAGTTAAAAGATGAGTTAGAGAGCTTTAGTTCGATTGGTTCAGGTGCAATTGATAAAATAGAGTGGGAAAAAACTTTAAATACGGCAGAACCACGCAGGTTAATTATTACATTTAATAAGAAAATTTCATCAAACTTTACGATTGATATGAATGCGACGATTCTGAAAGATATTAAGGATTTAGGGAAGCTATCATTTGTTTCTGATAAATCTGTTGCTAAGTACGAACACCCTGCAGACTTTGAGAATAATACAATTCTAAAAGCAGAGCTTATTGGACCAAGTGGAGCAACTTCATCCCATGATTTGAAAGTAAGTATTGAAATTAATACAGAATTAAACCGAAAACAAAAATACTATTATGTAGTTACAAATAGTAATACAAAAATATTAACAGCTAAAGATATTATTGATACAGTGGATCATAAACAACTAACTCCTGGGGTAGTTGCATATGATAAAGATGATGTACCTGTCAATACAAATAATGGAACAACAGGAGCAGCACCTTCAATTCTCTTAAAATTGAGTACAAGTGAATTTAGGGAAGGACAAAAAGTTTACCTATTAACTATTGATCAATTTGGTAATATTGTTATGGCTGAAAGTAATGATTTAAAACCTTATGTAACGATTACAAAAGCACCATAAAATTATAAAAAACCAAGTGGTTTTCCCCACTTGGTTTTTAAGCTATACATTTATAAAAATTATCCAAATACTATTAATCTAAGTAGTGTTCCCTCCTTTCTTATCCAAAATAGTATTTCCCCATAATTAAAGGCTATCGTTCCTTTTTTGTTTAATTGATAATAGTTATCATTTATATACACTCCAACCAAAAAGGAGGCCAACCTCATGAACATAGAAGACCACCTTTTACTCTGGGATCACGCTTCTATCAAGGAATTAGACATTCGTCATAGGATGCTGAGCGGAGGGGAAAAGTTGCAACCATATAAATTACCAACAAGTGTTTTTCTTATAGTCACTCGGGGAGATGCGCAAATACATCTGGATCAAACTAATTATCATGTGCATCAATTTCAAATTATACATAGTGGTAAAGGGACGGCTTTAGAAATTAGTTAAATAATTGATGAACTAGAGTGCTATTTTATCTTTTATAAAGGTTCTGTTCCTTATCCTGTTGGTCAAAGGATTCTTCAGTTGTTCGAAAAAAGAAATACATTTCAAGTGCAGTATAACTTGATACCAAAGTATCCGATAGCTATTTATGAAAAAGTGCAGCTTATGCATGAAAGCTGGCATCAATCACAGTGGCTGGAACGTTTGCAAGTTAAAACATTATTTTATCAGATCTTATTAAGTACATATCAACAGTTATGTAGCCAAGAGAGGTATGTAAAACAAACAGGTTTGGTAAGTCAAATAAAGGCATATGTGGAAGAACATTATACAGAGTTGATAAGGCTAGAGTCTCTTGCAGAACGTTTAAATTATAGTGTGTCACATATATCTGCCGTATTTAAGAGCGAGACAAACTATAGCCTAGTTGAATATGTAATGCAATTAAGAATGAAAAAGACTGTAGCGCTATTAAAATCAACAAATGTGCCTTTAAAAGAGATTGCGGCAAGTGTTGGCTACACAGATGTTCATTATTTTAATCGCCTTTTTAAAAGACATCTAGGGATATCACCAGGGAGATATAGGAAACTAGTATTGGATCGAGGCATGCTAGCAGATGCTCCACAAAACATCATAGAATCCTCCATTGATGAAAAAACACTCCAACGATATATTGATAGTTATAATCATTATCGATACGAAGAAGGAGGGAAATTTCAGATGGCTCGAAAAAATAAGTCAAATTTTGCAGCTGCACTATTGCTGTGTTTGACGCTATTATTAGGTGCTTGCGCAAGTGGTGCTAATACAAATTCAGGCCCAAAAGGCATTTGAGGAATTAAAACAAGAGCCATTGTGGAACTCCTTACCTGCTGTGAAGAATAATGAAGTGCATTTCATAGAGGATAAATGGAATTATGATGATATGACAACGAGTAACATGTTGTTAGAGGAATCTCCAAATATACTAACAAAATAAGCAGATTGGAAAGGCTAGGGGGAAAACCTTAGTTTTTTATTTAATCATCATCAAGTGAATGAAACTGCTATATCAGTAGGAGCATTTGAGGACTTTAATGGTAGAGGTGGAGAAAAATACTTTATAATATGAACTAAAAAGGGGTATGAACTTGAAGCAGGTCTTTACTTTCATAATAGTATTTATTGCTGGATTTATTTTAGGAGAAATGGATACCGAGCCAATAATTAATAATATTGGTCGAGAAATAGCTCAGATGAATATAATTTCAATAATAGGTTTGATTTCGTCAATAACTACGTTAATTGTCTTTTTAATGTATATAGTAGGGAAAATATATGCTATTAGAAAGGCGGAGATGTTCTTAGCAGAGTCATTTTTTGTTAGGTATGATAATGATAAATTAGATATAAATATAACAAAAGAAATCCATTTGGATAAAGATATAGAAGCGTATGAAACTATTTATTTAGTTCCTAACGAACCAATACGAGATATTTCATTTTACACTTATGATTGGGAGAATGATACTGAAGGAACATTTATTGAAAGTTTAGGTTCATTAAAAACTGGCGAAGCACTTTGCATCTACACTCATTTACCATGTGGAATTCCCAATTACATCATTCAATATGAACGTTTCGACTATGTTAAAGGAAAATTAGTATTAGCAGAGGATGGGAGAGGGCTTACAAATTTTAGAACCCCAGAAATTAAACACACAATAAAGAGCTACCTTTATCATTTAATAAAATCTTAAAAATCTTAAAAATCTTACATAGTTCTATATGAAGAACCGTAGGATAAGTTAGTGCGGTTTTTATTTTATGGCAAATAGAGGTCTAACAAACGAAAAAGTACACCACTATTATATAAGTGATGTACTAATTATTTAATAAAACGACCATTTGGGTTTTTCTACTAGGAATCTAAAAACCGAGGAAGACGGCCGAGCATACAAGGTAGTACGCTTACGTGGTCCTCCTCATCAAACTTCACATAATTAGTATGAATGTTTTGCTCGCTTAATCGCTTCAATCGTTCAGCCGCTAAATCAGCTCCCTCTAACATATCAGGCAACTCGTTAGCACCGATTGTGAGTAAGAGATTAATAGCATGCTGACTGTTCCAATCTTCAAAAAATCTGTCTATTACTTGTAGTACTGCATTGTCAGCCCACCAAACAGAGGGACTGCCAGCTACAATATGACTGAATAAGTGAGGTCTTGCACATAAAGCATATAGTGTGAAAAGACCGCCTAAGGAATGACCAACAATCGCTTGCTTCTTTTTATTGATAGGCCATTCCTTTGCTATAGCAGGCATGAGCTCGTGTTCAATAAAATCTAAGAACTCATTGGCTTTGCCGTTTGGAGGCCAAGGCGTTCCATCTGGACGTGGTGGCAGATGTTCTTTGCTAACAGGTAGTGTAAAATCGAGACAGCGTCGCTCCATATCAAAAGGTTCCTTTGAGGGATAACCGATGCCAATAACAAGAATAGGATCATAGCCTTTTGGTTTACGTGTTTGTAATTTCACTGCCTCTGCAAGTGTTGGAAAAAGAGCGTCCCCATCTAAAACGTAGATAACAGTATAACCATCTGCTGGTGGTGCATCTGTTGGGGCTGCAATTAAAATGCGATAGTCTAGCTGTTGACGAGATGTCATGTCAAAATCAAAGTAGTTTTCGGATGTATATGGTTTCTTTGTCATTATTGTCATGGCGCTAGAAACTCCAATACATCTTCTATTACTCTACCTTGTGCATGAATACCACCATTTAGCCAGTAATCCTCAGATGTTTCAAATACTTGATTGTTTTTGAAGGCCGCTGTACTTTGCCAAATTTTACTGTTCTTCAACTCATTTAAAAATTCATCCCCAAGATTACCATCATTAATTAAGAAAATATAATCTGCATCTAGTTCAGGGAGAATCTCCAATGATACTTCGAAGGCACCATTTTTCACGTAGCTGCTTTGTTCAAATCCTAATTCATGCGTTAAGACATACCCACTGAAATACTCATCCGTCATAAAAAACATACCTTTTGCATTAAAGCGAATTAACGCAACCTTTTTACCTTCTGTTATGGAAGATAGCTTTGCTTTTGCTGCATCCACCTTTTCTTGATAACCCTTTAAAGCTTGCTCAGCTTTTTCTGTTTCATCAAGTAGTTGCCCTAAAACTTTAATAGAGCCTTCTAAATCGCTTGCGGCATTATTGAAAACATAGGTTGGTGCAATTTTTGCATATTTTTCATAGGTGCCATTTTCCATATAAAATGAATTGTGCAAAATAATTAAGTCTGGTTTATCTGCCATAATGGCTTCGGCTGATGGGGGACCGCTTGCAAAGCTAATTTCTGGTATACCCTGTAGCTGATCTTGTAAATAAAGCTGTGGCTTAACACCATTAGACCATTGCATAGTAGGCTTGATACCAAGAGCTAGTAATGAATCCTCCATGACAGGTGCAAAAATTTTAGTAGGCTTAGCTGGTAGTGTTACCTCATTACCAACCTCATCTTTTAGTGTTAACGGATAAATACTTTGCTCCTTTGTACTTTCTGAGGATGCCTGCGATTCTACCTGTTCCACTTTATTGCTTGATTGGGTATTGCAGGCGGAAAGTATGCCGATAGTAAGCAAAAACATCGCTGATAAATAGGCAGATTTTATAATTGTATGACATTGAATAGGACAATTTTGTTTCATTTTTCATCAAAGTCTCCTTCCAGTGATAATAATTCTCAAATGGAATTATAAATCACTGTCTGATACGTTACCATGGACAGGGACAGGAAAAGGATTTGGATTTTTTCCGGTTAGCATAAGTAACATTTCATCTAGCATTCGGTTTATAGCAATAGCTGAGTATTCGAACCAAGGATTCGAAGGTAAAACATAGACATGTCCATTTTTTACAGCACGGAGCTCTTTCCAACGATCAAGGTATTGTAGAGTAAGCCAATAATTTCGGGTTGGTGAATCGGGACAAATGATAAATAGCAAACGGTCAGGGTCTATATTTACTAGCTGATCAAGTGTAATATGCTCATTATATGTTTGTTGGTGAGTATCGACAGAGCGAAGCTGTAAATCTGTATACAGTACATCCTGAATCCCTTTATTACAATACATAAATAATTGATCACCGCATAAACGAAGAACAGCAAACGTATCATTTTCAGCAACTTGATTAATTTCTAATCTCGCCTGTAATACCTTTTGTTCATATGTTTGAATGAAGTGCTCACCTACGCTTTGCTTTTTAACAGCTACAGCTATTTCTCTCAGCTGTGTTCGCCAATCCTTCGCTTGTATAAAGACACTTTTGATGCCAATAGTTTGAAGCCAATTAAGCATGGAGAGGGAGGGTTCCTCTTGAAAAATATGAATATCTGGCTTAGCGGAGGCTAATTTTTTGAAGTTATCCTCTGATTCTGTATCAAATATATTAACATGCACGGGAATTTTCTCTTGATAATGATTGTAATAATAAGGACTCCATTTAGCATTCAGCGGAGCTGCAACTGGTATGATACCAAGCGCTAATAAATTTCCAGTAGCGGAGACCGAAAAAGTAGAAATACGCTGGCGAGCCATCTCACTATAAGCAGAAGGTGAAATCCCAACTTCCTTTTTAAATTTTCGGCTAAAATAAAACTCGTCACTGTAACCTACTTTTCTAGCAATCTCGCGAAGTAATAAATCGGTATCACGCAGTAATTGCTTGGCATGTCCGATACGTAGCGCCGTTAAATAATCTGTGGCACTTTGACCGAATGCCTTTTTAAATGCCTCTCCAAAATAACTGGAACTCAGACCCGAAATGAGTGCTAGATGTTTAATCGTGAGAGGTTGATGATGGTTTTTAGCAATATAATCTCGAATATCCTTTAATGATATTTGAGTTGTCGTATCTGTTATACTTCCCGTTTTCATATAAATGTCACCCCTTATTATAAGTATGAGAATTACTTGGCAGTAACCAATAGTTTTGGTAATGCACCGAGTAACTTCTCTCTTGTAAAGGCATCTCCGTAATTCCACTTTGTTGCATCCACTAAATAAGTATGGTTAGTTTGTACAGCAGGGAGTCCTTTCCAAATATCGCTATTAATCAATTCCATCGTAGCCTTTTGCGATTCGGGTTTATCAGATAACAACATAAAGATACGGTCACCAGCATACTGAGGTAAGTGATCTATTGGTATTTCTCTATACCCTTCGCCTGCTTGAAGTAGCTTTTTGACTTGTGGGTGAGGTTGAAAACCATCTGGATGAAAAAGAGCAGGGGATAGACCTGTACAGCCCATAATAAAAAGGCGTTTGCCATGATCAAAAGTCAAAACAGATGCTGTTTCGCCAGGCTCTATCACTGTTTGTAGCTGCTGCCACATAGTATTTTCTTGGATTTTAAAATATTCTAGCCAATCTTCTGCACGCTGTTGTTGGCTAAGCCACTGCCCTAATAAAAGAACGCGTTCCTCCAATGAATCCCAGGAATTTAGGGTAACTGTTGGTGCAATAGAAGATAGTGCTTGATATTGCTGCTCGTCATTATTTGTAAAGATAATTAAATCAGGGTTCAGCTTCGAAGATTTTTCAAGATTGATTGGAAAGGCAACATCTTGAATATAAGGAACATGGTTTTTATAGAAGGATTTACTAATAGAGTTTTTGTTACCACCTATTGGCTGCACATCAAAAATCAACATATCCCCAAACGTTTCTCCATGATAAATAACACGATGTGGTGAACGAGGAATGGCTACCTCGTGTCCTGTCCAATCTTTTACAACAGTTTTTTGTTTATATTGTCGTGCAAACTGTTTTGGAGGTATTCCAATTACCTGTCGGAAGCGGCGATTAAAATAATATTCATCATCAAATCCCACTTGCTGCGCAATATCTTTTAATGGCTCATTTGTTTGTAGTAATAATTCCTTGGCATTTGTAAGACGTAAATCTGTAATATAATCAAGCGGTTTCTTCCCAGTTAAGGTTTGGAAGATCGTACTATATTGCCATTGAGCTATACGAGCGAGTTCCGCTAGCTTTTTCACTGTTAAAGGCTGTTGAAAATAGTTATGTATATAGTCGATAGTTTCTTCAACTGCCTTTGTCATTGTCAACTGGTAGTTCATATGAAGCTGATGTTCAAATAATAAATTTAAGAGTTCATACAAGACTCCTTGTTGTTTAAGAAAATCCAATTTAGGATTTAAATTATACAGATCTTCGCTAAGACGAATTAAGCGTGTATAAGGATAAATTGTATATTCCACTTCATCAGAAAAAATAGATCCTAGATGTGGGGAAGGGTGCTTATGTTTTAGCTGAAAGGCTGAAAAGACAATTTTATAGAAACGGTAACCATGATTTATATCCGATAAATCAATCATAGAATGGGGCTGAACAAGAAAAATTTTTCCTTTCGTCACCAAATAGGGTATATCATCAATCGTTAATGTCCCACAGCCATTTGTAAAAAGTATCATCGTATGATGAGAAGTCGAGATAAACGGATAGCTCTGCGAAATACAGTCAATATCTTCTAAATGAAATAGTAAATCATTGTTAATAGAAGCTGATTTATTGTCTTCCATCTGTTCACTTCCTTAGTAAATGAAAATGATTATCAATTAACTGTATTGTATAAAAAGTAAAGAGACATTTCAACAAAGATGAAATGTCTCTTGTTAGTTATTTTTTTAACATAGTAGGTAATTGTGATAACAGCCATTCTCTTGTTGAGGCATCGCTATCACTTTTTTCAATATCAAATGTGTAGACATGACCGTTCTTCACTGCTGGTAGGTTCTTCCAAATTGGACTTTCCATCATTTCTTTTGTCGATTGTTTTGCTTCATCATCGACTGGTGTAAGGATGAAAATTCGATCACCAGCATATTCAGGAAGAAGTTCTGTGGAGATTTCAGCAAAGCCTGTTCCATCATCAAGAATTTTTTGTATTTTGTCGCCAGGCTTAAGCACATTTGAATCGTATAAAACTTGAGAAAGTCCAGCACGTGCCATGACAAATAATCGATCTCCTGGATAATATGTTAAAACCGATGCCGTTTCATCTGGTTTAATGATGTCATCAGCTACAAGCGACTCCCACATTTTATCCGCTTTTTCTGTATAAGCATCCATCCATTGAGTTGCTTCTTCTTTTTTATTAAGTATATCGCCCAGCTCTGTTAAACGTTGGTTTAAGGGCGCAAAAGTATCAAACACGATAGTAGGAGCGATTTTAGAAAGCTGTGAATATGTTTTTTCATCTGAAGTACCAATAATGATAAGATCAGGCTTTAATGACAATGTTTTTTCCACATTAATAGGAAAACCAACGTCCTCCACATCTTTTACGCGATCTTCCCAAGCGTAATTTGTAATCCAAGAGAAGCCAGCACCAACTGTTTTGATATTCAATGCAAGTAAATCACCGTATCCTTCTCCATGATAAACCACTCTCTCAGGATCTACAGGAATTTCAACCTCATGACCTAAATAATCCTTATAAACACGAGTGGTTGATGCTGATGTTGTTGTCTCTTCCTTCTTTGTTTCTTCATTGGTAGAACCACAAGCAGCTAGTATGATACTAACCAGTAATAATAAGCTATAAATGAGCATATGTCGCTTTAATTTTTTCATGTCTCTTCCTCCGTAAATGATAATCATTATCGATATAGGCTAGCATAAATTAGTCAGTGACCTAGAACAATGGATAAAATGAAAAAGGGCCATTAAGGTTTATCCAAAAATCTAACTGTAACTTTAAAATAAAATCCGTTTTACCGTATAAGTATCCTTCCATTGGTGGAGAATGGACCTTTCATTGGACTAAGATTCATGTGTAATGAAAGGGGGTAAAAAATGAAAAATTGTTGGATGTTTGTCATGACAGGAATGCTATTAATTGTTACAACTACGGGATTTGGTCGCATGGAATATGGAGTTATATTGCCGTTTATGCAGGAGGGAATGAATTTCACGACCACTCAATCTGGTTACTTAGTTAGGGTTAATAGGACTGGTGTTTGTTGCAAATTTCTGGGGGGCAACCATCACATTGTTCCTTGCTTGCTGGGAGTGCACTTGTCTATACGCCACTACTATCGATAGCCATTAACCTGTATCCTAAGAAACGAGGTACTGTCATGGGACTGTTAATGCGTGGAGCCGGGATAGGAATGCTTTTATCAGGTTTGATGGTACCTTTCTTGCTTCATCAACTTCCTGAGTTAGGTTGGAGAGGAGCATGGCTAATTTTCGCGGTTTTGACACTAATCGTCGTATTGTTAGCGTTTTGTACAATTAAGCAACCAAGTTCTAAACAGAAAAACAACGTTTGGAGAAGGCATGTTATTTGTTACAAATTGGAACAATGAATATTATGGAAGTAGCGAATGCTGTTGGGTATTCTAATCCGAGTCATTTTGCAGAGGTTTTTAAGGAGAAATATGGGCTGAATCCGCGAGACTTTATCAGATACAGATCACAATAATACCCTTCAGCTTTTAAACAAAGCTGAAGGGATTTTTTTATTTTACTATGCTATCCATTACATTTTCAATAATTTGGCGATTGGCTATAGCACCTGAATATAACCAGCTCGAACTTGATTCGAATTCATAAACATGACCATTTTTAATGGCAGGTATATTAGCTAGCAGAGGATCGCTTAGCAATTCAGAGCTACCTGCACTATCACTGTTAATAACAAAAAGATAGTCAGCATCTATTTGAACGAATTTTTCTAAAGAAACTTGCGACCAATCACCAGCAGCAGAAGCTGACATCTCTTTCACAAGGCTTGGCGTTTGTAACCCAAGATCCTCATAAAGAACAACACCGCTAGAAGCTGTGTCACTTACCATATAGATTGAATTTTTGATATTCCAGATCACAGTGGCTGAAGGCTTCCCGACTTTGTTGTGAATTTCTTCTTTTGCTTCTTTAGCGAATTGATCATAATCTGCTAGAACTTCCTTTGCCTTATCTGTTTGACCAAAAATTTCGCCCATTTTTAATAGTTTATTGCGCCAATTATTATCCTCCGTTCCCATCACATACGTAGGTGCAATTTTGCTATATTGCTTATATTTTTCACCTTCAGCAATTTCAGGAGAACCGATTACAATTAAATCTGGATTAAAGCTTGTCACAGCTTCATAGGGAAGATCGAATTCAATTGTTGGAATATCCTTTAATGAATTCTGGAGATAGTCTTGGATAGAAGTCCCACCCTTTACGGACCATTGTGCAACGGGCTTTAAACCTAATGCTACAAGGTGATCTTCTAGATAAGGAGCTATGATGCGTTGGGGATTTTTAGGAATGGTCACTTCATGTGCTATTGAATCTGTTAATACTCGATTGGAGTTTTCTTCCTTTGCCTTCTCTATTGTGGAAGAAGATTGAGTTCCGCATGCAGCCAAAAGGATGGAAATAATTAAAATGCCAGTTAAAAAGGCATTCTTTTTTATAAATTTTTTCAAAGCTATAAGCCTCCTATTTCAATTGATTTCTATCATTCTATTTCATTATAATGAAAATGATAATCAATATCAATTTGATGTTTAGGAGATAGCGTTTAAATGTACAAAGACAATCAGCTACTGTCCCATATTTTTTATCAACCTATACAAATAGTGAAATTAAATGAAATGTTAAGTGACATAGAAACACAATTCACCTACCCATTTATGGTCATAGTGTATGAGGGATATATAGAGTGTACGCTTCAAGGTAGGCACATTAGGCTTAGTACAAATTCTGTTATGCTTTTAGATAATACTGACGATTTTCATCTTCTAGAAACATGTGAAAGCAGAGGGATCATCATTCAATATCGTGTTTATGGCTACAAAACTGATCGTTTATTGCAAGCTTCTATCTTAATTGAGCAATGCTCCTATCGACTGATGAACTTAGCTAAAGAAGTAGAAAAAGAAGCAAACACTGAGAGCAATAATCCGTTTCGTTTACAAAAATTATTTGGTGAAATGCTAGAAGTGCTATACAGCCTTTTACGTGAAAATAATCAAAAAAAAGAAGGATTATGGATTGATAAAGTACTTCATTATATTCATCTACATTTCCGTGAAGAATTAACAAGAGAGCAGATGGCCAAAAAAGCACAAGTAAGTCCAGAGCATTTTTCTCGGACGTTTCATAAGCACACAGGCTATACATATAGTGAATATTTAACATGGCTAAGAATACGAGAATCACAGAAAAGGCTATTGTTTACAATGCCTAAATTAGATGAGCTTGCCGAGGAAGTTGGCTACAATGAGGGAACTTATTTAAGTCGGAAATTTAAAGAAAAAGTAGGTGTATCACCAACAGTCTATTATCAGAAATCGAAGCGTGTCCTTGCACTCAATACCAATCATACAGCATGCTTACTAGCTCTTGGTATTACGCCGGTGTTGGGTGTATACTCTCCATTTCTAGAGGGTATCAAGCCTGTCCCTAATACGCATAAACTGAAAGGCTATGAGTATGATATTGCTTCAAATTATCAGGCAATCACCGAAGCGTGTCCTGATATAATTATTAACTACAGTGGTGGTGATGAAAAACCATTATTACTGTCAGTAGCTCCTATATTCGAGCTACCATGTAGAGAATTAAGCTGGCGAGAGCAATTTGGGTTGATTGCCCATATCGTTGATAGACAAGAAGTATGTAAGAGCTGGCTCCAGCAATATGATGAACAGATAGCTCAGTGTAACGATATTCTTGACCAACAACATGGAGCAAGAGGGACTGCTATTGTTTGGGAAATAGGTAGTCATCAAGCATATTGTTTAAATAGTAGTCATGGAAGAGGGAGTCATATACTGTACGAAGATTTGGGCTTTAGTCGACCAGCTGCGATTGTCACACGAAATATTGAACAAACAGGTTACTTAACAGTAGATATTGAAGATATTGCTTATTTTCAAGCTGATTATATATTCGTCACTGCTCTTCCTACAAAAGATTTTGGAAAAGAGCATCTCTTGAGGGTATTACATTCGGAAAAATGGCAGTCACTTACAGCGGTTCAAAAGAAACAGGTGTACTTTTTGAATCAGTATGAATTATTTTATGGCTATGACCCATTATCTACAGCTATGCAATTACAAAAATTAATGGAAGTATTAACATCATAAATATACAGAGCAACAAATCACTTTCATACATAGACAGTTATTTTACAATCTTCTACAATTTGTGAGAATGGTTATCAACTGGTATGTATGGAGGGAAAAAATTGCTGACACAAAATAGAAAATTCATAGCGCCACTATTTCTTTTAATATTACTTCTGTTAACGGCTTGTGGAGAAAAGGAGAAAAATTCTAGTCCGACTACAGTGCAAGATACAAAAGAAGCAGAGGCAAAAACTGTTCAGACGACAAATGGTGAGGTTGTTATTCCGACTAGTCCTCAGCGTATTGTAGCAGAGGAGTATATTGCAAGTTTGCTTGTATTAGATGTGAAACCTGTGGGAGCTCCTGGGTTGGCACTTGAAAACTATTATTTAAAGGATGCATTAAAAGATGTAGAAGAAATCGGTGACTATGGGAAACCGTCGATTGAGAAGATTATCGCGCTCAAACCTGACTTGATTATTACTGGCAATGGGGAAAATTATGATGCTTTAAGTAAAATTGCTCCTACAGTTGTCATTCCCTATGGTGAATTAAAGGATGCGCACGAAGAACTTACTTATTTCGGTGAGTTGCTTGGCAAAGAGCAAGAAGCTAAGGATTGGCTGGCGCAATATGATCAAAAGATTGCCGATGCCAAAGCACAGGTAGATGCGATTATTCCAAAGGATGCAAGCTTCTCTATTATGGAGGACGCAGGCAAAACGTATTATGCATATGGTGATAATTTTGGACGTGGTGGGCAACCAGTCTATCAGGCACTTGGTCGCAAACCACCTGCTAAAGTAGCAGATGAAATGATGGAAAAGCAGTGGGCTGAAATTTCCGAAGAGGTGCTGGCAGATTATGCAGGAGACTACATTATTTTGACTTCAGATGATCGTACAGTTGAAGATTTTAAGAAAGATCCAATATGGGGTAGCTTGCCAGCAGTAAAAAATGATCATCTTTATGTTTGGCCTGAGGAGCGTTCATGGTATTATGACCCAACAGCCGTGTTGGCTCAGGTAGAGGAATTAACAAACTGGCTCACGAATAAAAAATAAGCTAAATAATTGAAAATGCTAGTACAACATACTAAATAAAATTAAATGAAATTCCATAAAATCACTCAGGCATTGGATTGTTTGAGTGATTTTTCTATGCTTATACAGGTTTATATTGAGAACGATTATCAATTATAATAAACTTGTAGGTAGTGAAGAATTGGAAGGAATGATGTAGGATGCTACCAAAAGAGGAGTTTCTATTTCTTTGGAATCACGCAACGATCAAAGTGCTCGATATAAGATATGAGCTATTCAAACCTGAGGAAATCGGAAAATCATATAAATTGCCTGCAAATATGTTTCTTTATGCCACAGGTGGTGGTGCGGAAGTTCAAATCGATTTAATAAACTATACACTAGAGGGCTTTCATCTTATTCACGGTGGAAAGGGCACCACACTACAAATAATGGCTATAGACAAAGGCTTTGAATATTTTTTAATATTTTATCGAGCTTCCATTCCTTTAACCTCAAATAAAATGATAGCAAGGGCGTTACAAACAAATAATCCTTTCAACTATCAATACAGTCTTGTTCCTAACTCGCCTATTACAATGTTTGAAAAAATATATTTTATGTATAAGAAGTGGGAAAATGCCAATAGCCTCAGCAAATTTACTGTTAAATCGCTATTCTATCAATTATTAAATGAAATTTTTATGCAGCTAGATCAGGACAGTGTCGACATTCAAAAATTAAATGTCTCTAGTCAAATTAAAGCCTATCTAGAGCAAAATTATGCACAGCCATTGACCTTAGAATCCATTGCGAAGGCATTGCGCTATAGTCCATCTCATTTATCCATTCAATTCAAGCAACAATTAGGTTGCAGCCCGATTGAATATTTAATTCAACTACGGATTGAAAAAGCTTCTATTTTGCTTGAGAAGACGAATGCTAGCTTACGCGATATCGCTATGGGTGTGGGCTATAGTGATGTCTATTATTTTAGTAGACTTTTCAAAAAGAGAGTAGGCGTTTCTCCTACAAAATTCCGTCAAAAGCAAAAAGTAAGTGATCTGATAAAAGATAGTCCTTCAATGTCTGAAAGATACTCCATTGTCGATTGGAGCTTCCAAGATTATATTGAGAATGGTTATCAATATGATGAAAGGAAGTATGAACCAATGAATAAAAGAGGATTATCAGCTTTTACAACACTCTTTCTATGTCTGACGCTTTTATTAAGTGCTTGCAGTAGTGGGGCATCAACCAGTACACAGGGCGGGGAAAAACAAGCCTCTACCACTCAAACAGTAAGCGAATCACAAACAAAAACTGTCTCTACTATGAAAGGAGACGTAGAAATACCTGTTAACCCTGAGCGAGTAGTGGTGATGTATTATACAGGTGATGTACTAGCATTTGATGTGACACCAGTGGGTTCTTCTAAAATACAAGAGGGAGCAGCATTTGAGGAAGAATTAAAAACAGTTGAAAGTTTAGGTGAATGGTTTGAACCAAATGTCGAGGCAGTAATCCAATTAAAACCTGATGTCATCATTATCCCAAGTAAGAATGAGCTTTACGATCAAATGGAGAAAATTGCACCTACTGTCATGATCGATTTCTCAACCTCTCTAGATGAACGTTTAACAAAGATTGGTGAAGTACTAGGGAAAGAGAAAGAAGCAAAAGAGCTTTTAGCTAATTTCTATACAAAAGTAGAGGATAGCCAAGAGAAGCTAGAAGAGGCAGGTATTTCAGATAGAACGGTTAGTATTATGGAAGGCGGCAAAGGAAAAATGTCTATTGTAACAAGTTATACCTTTGGACGTGGTTCTCAAGCTATTTATGAGTATTTAGGAATAAAAGCACCAGATATTATTCAAAAGAAAATAGATGATAAAAACAACACCAATGAGGCAATCGATGTTTCTTTAGAAGTATTAGCAGATTATGCAGGAGATTATGTGTTCCGCTCATCTTATGAAGGAATGGTAGATTTAACAGATCATCCAGTTTGGGCTAACATTCCTGCCATTAAAGAAGGAAGGCTTATCGAAATGGATTTTGGTTTTTGTTACTACAACGACATTTATTCATTATCAAAACAGCTAGATTTCATTGTGGATCAACTAGTTGCTACAACTAAATAAGTTAAAAATGGATGGTTTACCTCATAAATGTTTATTGATACATCACATCTATGGATCGATTATATTTTTATTTACGATGAGATAAGTTTGATTATTTGACTTTGTCTATTCTTTTTTAAAGTGAACTTGTAATAATAGAGATTATTTTTCAAAAAGAAAGCACTAAAGAAACCAACATTGTTTCTTTAGTGCTTTAATTTAATTTCTTACGATTTGGAACGTGCCAGGAGTAGTAGTTTGGATAATATGACGATTTCCACTGATGATAAAGTCAGCTGGAACTTGCTTGCCAAAACCATTTGAGCGATTGAAGGAAGAATTGGCTGGTAAGCCTTCTATAATGATTTCCATATTAGCATCAAAAGTTACTGGTACTTTGTTTAATGTTGCTATAAGTGTAATGCGATTGCCCCTTTTTGTAACTTGAATGTCCATCACCCCTTCATCTTCATTCACAAGTGTATAAAGTGGAGGAATGATAATGGTCATTTTGTCTTTTGTTGTTAGAATAAAACGTTCCGTATCATTTTCTGATGCGGCTACATTAATTTTGGCTTTATAGATATTTTTATTTTTTGTCATAGCTGTAGTTTTCCCTGGGACAGCTGCTGCATCAGATAAAACAGGTGTTTTAGGGATGTTATCTTTTGTAGGAAGTGTGTGTTTTCCTTGTACAAAATCCACTAAAGTCCATACATTTGGGACGAGTTGCTGTTGAACAGGTGTTAATGCTTCAAAAGAAGTTTTGACTGCCTGCACATCCTGAGCTGTCGATGTTTTTGGTGATAAAGCTGCAATAGCGTTTTCAACTTCTTTAGCTGCTGCCTTATCCTTTACAACCAGCTGTTCTGCATCAAGTAATTGTTGCTCGATACCTACAGGTAAAGAAATATTTGAAAACCTACGTAATGCATTAAGCTCTGCTCGGGCATTGGCTACATCTTTATGGAACGAGAGACGAGATGAATTAATCAATTGAATTTTATTAACCACCTTGTCAACAGATGTATTTGGCGCGATATAGGAAGTTAGAATTTTTTGCGCAGATGCACTTACAAAGGTTTTTTGCGCTGCATTCAGGGTATTATACCAATCTTTTGTTTCAATAACATTTTGATAATAATTAGAGGACGTAGAATCCACAGAATACAATTTCTCTTCAATTTGTGCTGCAAGCTTACGATAAGCAATTCTTGTCTGCTGATGTGCTGACAATGTGGAGTAGTTCGTAACATACTGTTTTTCTGTTTCCGTTAAAGCATTGTAAGCCTTCAAAGCTGCCTCTAAATTTGTTTGGAAAGTAGCAGTTGTATTGTTAATGTTGTTAATTAGTTGTACAACATTTGCCACGTTAGCATTGTAGCTAGCAAGTATGTAGGCTGGCTTTGAAATTTCGGTAGCCGATGCTGGTGCGCTGTAAAGAAGGGAGGGTACTGCCACTAAAGACAGTAATACTAATTTTTTTTTATTTTTCATATGATGAGAAACCTCCTATTTCCATAATTATTATAGATAAAATTGGCCTCGGTTCGCAGAGGTTTATCCAATATATGGTGTTGTTTTAATTTTATCATAGCCTAGGATATTTTTAAGCATTTTTAGATGAATAGGTAGATAGTTGATAGTTTTTTTGCCTATCTTTCGACTCTAAGTGAAATACTCATTGTGACTTATTGAAACAAATCGTACAGCCAGTTTCATTAAGGGCTTAGATGATGATAGCTTCAAACCAAATGCATCCTTAACACAAACCAAGCAGTTGTGGTGATGAACCGTATGTTTGAGAGCGGGTGTGTGAGGAGGCCGCAAATTCTCACTTTTATTTTATCAAGATGTGACAGAACAGCTTTCAAAATATTAAATATTAGTGGCAAGAGGTGCTTGTTAATGTTTAGAAATTGTTGAGGAGGTTATGTTAATTTTTTATTGTTGTGATTATTGTGAGAATCATAGCGTACAATATTGAAGAAGAACTAGATATGCTATTATCTAGTTCTTTCAGACTGTAGACAAAAGCCCTCGAGAAGTTCACTCTCGAGGGCTTTTATCATTTTTCTTCCTATGTCGGCTTGATATTTGGTAATAGATTACCAAATCCAACATACTCTTCGAGCATAGTTGCTCTCTTAAGCTACTTGCCACGTCCAAGTAGCCAGTTTCTTTAAATTCATGGCAGCAAAAGTAAGCATCGCCTGCATGGACAATTTTTTCAGACCTCTTAAGGTTGTCCATCGCATACCATGCTTTTCTTTTGCATCGGCAAAGACACGCTCAATCGTTTCTTTGCGCTTTGCATAAATTTGTTTGATGTCATAGGAATGGCGTAAATGTTCAGCTTCCTCCACATACGACTCCCAGATATGGCGTTGAATGAGTTTTTGATGATGCTTACTTTCTGTACATTGGGAAAGGCTTGGACACTTCGCACAAATCAAAGGATTCGATTTATATTGCCGATATCCTTCTTTCGTCGTAGTTGCATACTTCAATATCTGCCCTTGTGGGCAAAGATAACAATTATAATGCTCGTCATATATATACTCATGCTTTCGGAAGAATCCATCTTTTGTTTTAGGTCGTGTATACGGAAGAACAGGCAACATTTGATTCTCTAATAAAAAGTTCGTAATCGCTGGTGTTTTATAGGCTGCATCTGCCGCAACAGCGATTGGTTTTTGAACGTTTTGAATGACTCTTTCAACAAGTGGCTGCAATACATGGCTATCGTGCACATTTCCCGGAGTCACAATGGCACCTAAGACAAAGCCCTTTTCATCTGTCGCTGCATGAAAAGAATACGCAAACTGTTTCGTACGTTCATCCTTCACGTAATATCCACTTTCAGGATCTGTCGTGCTTTCCTTTATTTCTTTCCATTCTTCTTTTTCAAATTTCTCCGGGGAAAAGGGCTTTTTTCCGTGTTCCTCACGATCAATATTTAACTCTAATTGAAGTTTCTCTTCATAAGCCCGTGTTTCTTTTCGCACAACTTTTTTATCATACTTTCGTTTATTCGCACTCGCTTTCACATGCGTAGAATCGATAAATAAATGGTCTGCATGGAGGAGTCCTTGATGCATAATCTCTTTTAATATACGATAGAATATCTGCTCAAATATATCAGTGTCTTGAAAGCGACGGACATAATTTTTACCGAAGGTAGAGAAATGCGGGACTTCTGTCTGGAAGCCAAATCCTAAAAACCAACGATACGCCATATTCGTTTCAATTTCTTTGATGGTTTGACGCATGGACCGTATACCAAAAACGTACTGAATAAACGTCATTTTAAAGAGAACAACAGGATCAATACTAGGGCGTCCTTTGGCAGAGTAGAGGTTTTCTACTAAAGGATAGATAAATGAAAAATCAATAGCCGCCTCTAGTTTTCGTACTAAATGATCTTGGGGAACTAATTGATCAATCGTTAGCATTTCTAATTGTTCACGTTCATTGATTTGATTTTTCGTCATCATGGTTGATCACCTCGAAAGTGTACTTTTTATCAATAGATGAATAAGGAATTCTTTATGTAGAAGTTGATTGGAACGAAGGGTGGCGACTCCTGCGGGAAAAGCGGGAAAGTCGAGATCCTGGACTGAGCGAAGCGAGGGAAGCAGCTCGACCCCGCCCGCGGAAAGCGTCCGCCCGTAGTGGAAATCAACGGCTTTACTTTATTTTATTGTAAAAGAAAAAAGACTGTAGGCAAACTCAAAATTCATTGAGTTTGTCTACAGTCTGGAAGAACTAGATATGCTATTATCTAGTTCTTTTATTTTTTAATAAGGGATTGCTAAATTTATGAACGATTTCTACAAATAAGTTATGTTGGTATGGTGGCTGATTTATTGAATTACTTAACTTGTTCAGGATTTGTTTAGAAAAGTGTAGTAAGCTATTATTTGTAATCTTGTCAATGTCTTAAATCTTAAATAAACCGAGAAAGACTTGGCTTTTTTGTAAGCCTAGTCTTTTTTGGTTACTAAAAATGAATATTATCCTAATTCAAAAATCAGCTTATTGGAATGAGCCTCCTTCTTGTAATAGTAAAATGCTATGCTGAATAGCATTTTTCACAAGAGTTTGTATCGACAATGGAGGAACAAATAGCTTTATTTTTGGGGGTACGTCCTATATGATTTGTACTCTGTCACCAAAGCGTATTTGTTCTATAGGCGCGTCAAGTTTTAATTCGTAGTCAATCGGTACAGTTAAATCGACATTCTAAAATCAAAGCTCATTTATAGATAATCACTAAAGGCGAGTAACAATTCCTCCATCTTCTCTCATTATCAACACCATGTTAGGAAATAATAGAATTCAGTGTATTAAAGAAAAAACGGATCGGAGCAGCTAAAATAAATAATAATAGGTAGCACAGATCAATGGTTTGAATTCGCATATTTTCCTTCATCAATTCAGGTAGGAATAAAAATAGAAAAACTAAGCATACTGCTAATTGAGTTCCTTTAGAAAAGTTTGTGGTGCGTTCCATTTTCAGTAAATCTCCTAAAATTATTTCTCTATTAAAGCCACCTTGTATATAGTGATTGGCAGGAAAAAGTGCAAGAACTATACGCTGATGCAGAAGATAACTATTTTACTTTAATGAAGCTTTATGAGCTATTGAGTAATTCAGCTGCCGTTGAGGAGCAATACTGGCTGTTAAAAAAGATGCTTCAAGAGCACTTGGCAGTGGAACCAAGTGAGGAGGTTGAGGTTTGGTATCGTAGGTGGAAGCAGGCAAATGCTATAATACAAGTAGATGCTTTTAACTAGATAGTTTTTTAAACAGGACTCTGTAGCTTTCAGAGTCCTGTTTTTAACTTCAAACAGCCTAATTTTTACCTGGCTTATACTGTCCCGTGTAGGTAGAAATCGCACTATTTAATTGATCTACCGCATATGACACATCCGATTGAGTCGAATTGCTATTAACTAAAAGTGATTCAGCGTGTGAAACGGCTGAGTTAAAAATATACCACTCATTGTATGTTGTCCAATTAGTAGTTGAAGGTATACCTATCCCATTTTCTGAAACCATCACGTACATATCTTTTGCATGATTTACAAGTGATTGTAGATAAGTTTTATCAACATATTGTCCACTATTTCCAGGTTTATGGGCATTCTTATAAGTCCAAATAGCATTATTTAAATTATTGATAGCGTTTGCAATATCTGCTTGAGTTGCATAATAATTATTTACGACTGCTTGAGCAGATGAAACAGCAGAATCAATTGCGTTTTTCTCTGATTGAGTAGTCCATTGAGAATTATATGGAATATTCGATCCATCCCAAGACACTGTAACATATTGAATAGAATTAATTAAAGACTGTAGTGATGCCTTATCACCGTAGCCATACTTTGTGCCATTCTTTTGTGCAGCCTGGTAGACTACCAGTGCATTTTTATATTGAATGATGGCGTTCTTCACTTGTTCTTGAGAGGCGCTATTATTGTTCGCTACAGCTCTTGCAGTCACTACAGCAGAATCAAATACTGCACGGTCTGTATGTGTTGTCCATTTATCCGTATTTAATATATCATAGCCGTTTACAGATACTTGTACATATGGCGGGGATGCAATTAGTGCATTAAGTTCTTTTTTATCAATGACAGGGAGCGTTACTGAGATACGGCTATCGTTCACCTGTACATTATTTACTAGATGCCCTGAATCTAAAGCTACTTTAGCTCCACCTTTTACAACGATTTGCTCAATTTTACCTTCTCCATAAAGGTTGAAATCTTTTGTTACATCAATTGTAAGTTTTTCAATATTAGCCATTGCTCCAAAGGATTCTACTTTGCCTACTACCTCTACTTTGGAAAGAAGTTGATCAGACGATACGTTGACTTTAGTACGGGCTAAATTGATGTTTGATGATTTCATATCGATTAAAGTAACGTATAGCCAACTTACCTTTTTCGTTACAATTGGTTTTAGTGTAATTGTTTCACTTACTACTACATCATCAAGTGTAACAGCTTTTTTTACTCTGTTTGTAATGATAAGCTGACCATCCACACTAACGTTTTGAACTTTTACATAGTCCGCGTTAACAGTGAGGTCTCCAGAGATTTGTGCGTTACCTCCATCAAAATAAACAGATTTTTTGCTGGTACCTGCTTTGTTTAATATTAATGCTGTAACGTCGGTAATTTGTCCGTTTCTCACGACAATAGTTGCTCGGGCATTGGATAATGCTGTTTTATTTGATGTATTGAATAGGGGCTTTAATGCAGATTGAATTCTAAATGTACCGTTAGATGTTATCACAGTATCTTTTGTTATATTTTTGATCGTTACGGATTCACCTATTACCTTTTTGGCTGCTGCCACCTGTGTCTCATATAAATTTGATTGTATTTGAGATGTTGTGGCACTTGCCGTAGACATTGGTAATACTAGTGTCGCTGTAATAGCCGTGACCATTAATGTTGATAGCGCTTTATTTTTCAATTTAAGTCACTCCAATCATTCTATTTAATAGTTAATATATCATATTTTTCTATAATTTAGAATTAGAAGAGGATGTTTTACTATGAATCTCCATTCAAATAAGTCATTAGTCCTTTATATTGAAAAATAAATGTTTGGTGAAGTATCGGTATTTTTCTCTATAATTCTGTAAATTTTCTACTTTATTCGCTAAATATTTTATTGTGATACAATCATCCATCCATTATTATTAGTATAAAAGTGGGGGTGTTAGTTATGAAAAAATTAAGAGGAATTGCCTTAAAACTTTCTTCCCTTATAATAGGATTATTTCTTATTTTATTTTTATCCTATACTGTCATAACGGGGATTATTATAAAAAAGCAAAGTGTTGAAGACGCAGAGCATGGAACATTACAATCGGCTGAATCTTCTGCAGCTATTATGAGTGAAAGATTTAAGAAAGCCAATACGACATTACAAACAACAAAGCGTATCATAGAAAGCATGGAGAAGAATAATACGTTGTCTACCAAGGGTGTCATAGACGTAATGGAAAACAATTTAGCTAGCAATAATGACATTCTTGGAGTAGGAGCAATCTTTGAGCAAGATTCTATTATTTTAGAACCAACTGAAGCTGCTTTAGTAGATACTAAAAAACGTTTTATCCCTTATTTAAGTAAGAACGGAAATGATATCTCGACTGCTCTAATCGAAGGTATTGATGATAAGAGTATTTCTGAATGGTATTGGGTACCAAAAGAAGAGAGACGTGCAGTTTTGACAGAGCCCTATGATTATAATGTAAACGGCCAATCCGTATTAATGACAACCATTTCAGTGCCATTAATCAATGCTTCCGGGACATTTTTCGGTGTATTGACTGCCGATGTATCAATAGATTTTTTAAATGATTTAACAAAATCGAATGCCCCAGAAGGCGGTTATGCGGCAATTATTACGAATAAAGGTGTGCTAACAGCTAACAGTTTTGGTGATGAGCTAGTTGGGCGCAATATGCAAGAGGATCCTACTTGGACAAGTATTAGTAAGACAATGGAAAATGGTGAACTAACAAGTATGTACGTTGACTCTAATCAACTGAAGGAAAAGGCCTATAATGTTTTTGCTCCAATGATTTTAGAGGGTATTGACGAAACATGGACTGTTCAAGTCGTGTTAGCTGAATCAAAGATTCTAGAAACATATAATCATGTATTTGTATTTACGATTATTGCTTCCATTATTATGGTGGTTTTGATGACAGCTGCAAGTGTGTTATTCATCTATAAACAATTAAAACCACTTAAATTTTTACGTGCATCGATTGAAACTGCAGCCGAAGGGGATTTAACACAAAAGGTAGAAGAGCGATATATTAAGCCTGATGAAATTGGTGCAGTTGCTGTGGCCTATAATAATATGTTAGATAAAACCAATAGTGCGATTCAAACTGTACTAAATTCCACGAGGTTATTGAACCAATCTTCTAATCAGGTAAATGAGGCATTTAATGAGGTAGTTGCTTCTAGTCAGGAGGTTTCCGTAGCTATCAACGAGATTGCACAAGGAGCTTCGAAGCAATCAGAGGATACAGAAGAAACAAATTATCGAATGATGGATTTATCAGATCAGATTGATGCTATTACGGCTCTTTCTAACGAAATGGATGAGCTATCTCATAAAACAGGTGTAACAACGGAAAAAGGATTGCATGAGGTTGAAAGTTTAAGAGAACGTAATATGGAGACAAATGAAATGAATGGGCGTATCCAGCAGCAAATGGAATCATTAGCTTCTAATATTGCCAATATTAATCAGATTATTGCTTCGATTCAAAGCATTACCGAGCAGACTAATCTGCTAGCTTTAAATGCAAGTATTGAGGCTGCACGTGCTGGTGAACATGGTAAAGGATTTGCTGTAGTTGCAGAGGAAGTTAGAAAGCTAGCAGAACAATCTAAGAATGAAACAGAAATTATTAAGAGTACAGTAGAAAGTATTCTTGAAAATTCTCAGCAGACGGTTGCTGTGATTGCATCTAATGCAGATTTAATGCAATCTCAAAATGAGTCCGTACAAAGCACGCAACTAGCATTTAAAGATAGCAGTGACTTGTCGGGTTCAATTGCAAATTCTATTAGTGAATTAATGAATAAACTATCTAGCATGTTAGAGCATAAAAATCAGGCAATCATGGCTATCCAAAGTATTTCGGCTATTTCAGAGCAAACAGCAGCCTCTGCGGAACAAGTAAGTGCTTCTGCAATGGATCAACAAGTAGAATTACAAAAGGTAGCAGAGTCTATTCAAAATATGAACGATATTTCAAACGAGCTACAAGAAGTTGTAAACCGATTTAAGCTTGCTTAAAAAGAAAGGCTGCCTTCAATATAGAGGCAGTCTTCTTTATGGTGAAAGCCGGAGAAATTGACCTAGAAGGAATTCAACACTACTATTAACACTGGAAGGGGGACATTGATATGATGTATCTCGGAATGATTTTCTTTCAAATTGTTGTACCTATTTTAGTGTTACTTGTAATAGGCGCTATACTACAAAAGAAATTTCGCTTTAATTTAAAAGCATTGTCTCAGCTTATTACATATTGCTTTATGCCAGCAGCTGTTTTTGTAAATTTATATGAAACACATGTGGAATTAACTGTACTGGGAGAGGTCGGATTATTTATTGTACTCTTTATCGGTAGTCAAATGATACTCAGTCACTTTATGGCAAAAGGGTTAGGTTTAGCTAGAACAGAGGCAGCTGTCTTTAAAAATAGTGTTGTGCTCATTAACTCGGGTAATTACGGTATTCCAGTGGCTCAAATGATATTTGCCACGCAACCTATTGGAGTAGCCATTCAGGTCATGCTCGTAATCTTTCAAAATATGACTACGTATACATATGGTTTATACAATTTAATTTCTTCTACAAAGTCAGGTATGACAATCATCAAGGATTTCTTTAAAATGCCTATTATTCATGCGCTGATTATAGGTGTCGCTATGAATTATTTTGATATCGGTATTCCACAGTTTATCAAAATACCAGTAGAACATGTGGCAGATGGATTTATTGCTGTGGCTCTAATTACTTTAGGTGCGCAATTATCACAACTAGAGATGAAATCAATGTTTAATAAAACCGTCTTTATCAGCTGTTTTACGCGACTAATTATTGGACCATCTGTTGCATTGGCCATTATTTATATATTGGGATTAGATGGAGTCGTCGCACAATCACTGTTTATAGCTAGTGCCTTTCCAACATCCCGCAATAGTTCTAGTCTAGCATTGGAATATGATGTAGAATCAGCAACAGCCGCGCAAGCTGTTTTATTTTCAACCATTGTAAGCTGTATAACTGTAACCATTGTGATCTATTTTGCAGAAGTATTATTTACCTAGCAAGATAAAAAATAACTTCCATCTCTTAGTATTATCTGCTACACTAGCATCAAACTAAATAGTATTAACTAGGGGAGTCTGATGAGTCAGGCTGAGAGGGAAACGCTACGAAGTTTCTTGACCCTTTGGACCTGATCTGGCTCATACCAGCGTGGGAAAGTTAAGAAGCTATTGCAGAGTATGCAATCAATAGACCTTTACATTCGTGGCCGGATCCAAATAATTATTTTGGATTCGGCCTTTATTTTTTGGATTGTTGGGGTGAGCTAGAATCGGTCCTTATATCAAAATAAATTTAAGGGAGAGAAGTAGCTCATGTCAGCAATTAGTGAAAAGAATATTACCATTATGTCCAGCTTTGAAGGAAGCAAAAAAGTATATGTGGAAGGATCACGCCCAGATATTCTAGTACCTATGCGAGAAATTGCATTAAGTCCGACAACAGGCAGTTTTGGAAATGAAGAAAATGCTCCTATTCGAGTATATGATACAAGTGGGCCCTATACAGATCCAGCCTACCAAGTAGATATTACGAAAGGTTTACCTGCCTTACGAAATGCATGGATTCAAGAGCGAGGGGATGTAGAAGCATATGAGGGACGCTCCATTAAACCGGAGGATAATGGCTTTCGTCATGTTGATGACCCGCGTATTCAAGAAAATGTCTTCCCGGAGTTGGCGAGAAAGCCTTTGCGTGCTAAAAAAGGTAAAAATGTGACACAGCTTCACTATGCACGAAAGGGAATTATAACGCCTGAAATGGAGTTTGTAGCGATTCGTGAAAATATGGATCCTGAATTTGTACGTTCAGAAATTGCAGCTGGGCGTGCTATAATGCCTTCTAATATTAATCACCCTGAGGCAGAGCCAATGATTATTGGGCGTAATTTTCATGTAAAGATCAATGCGAATATCGGGAATTCTGCTGTATCTTCTTCCATTGCAGAAGAAGTTGAGAAAATGACCTGGGCAACTCGATGGGGCGCAGATAATATTATGGATTTATCGACTGGTAAACATATTCATACAACTAGAGAATGGATTATTCGAAATGCTGCAGTGCCAGTGGGAACAGTGCCAATTTATCAGGCTTTAGAAAAGGTAAATGGTGTAGCAGAGGATTTAACGTGGGAGGTTTATCGTGATACTCTCATAGAACAAGCTGAGCAGGGTGTGGATTACTTCACCATTCATGCAGGTGTCCTTTTACGCTATGTACCACTAACAGCAAATCGTGTGACAGGTATTGTATCTCGAGGTGGCTCTATCATGGCACAGTGGTGTTTATATCATCATCAAGAGAATTTCCTGTATACACACTTTGAGGAAATCTGTGAAATTATGAAAGCCTATGATGTTGCTTTTTCCTTAGGTGATGGTTTACGCCCAGGCTCAATTGCAGATGCCAATGATGAGGCACAATTTGCAGAGCTTGAAACACTAGGCGAGCTAACACAGATTGCTTGGCAGCATGATGTTCAGGTAATGGTTGAGGGACCAGGTCATGTACCAATGCATCTGATTAAAGAAAACATGGACAAGCAATTAGAGGTTTGTAAGGAAGCGCCCTTCTATACATTAGGACCACTCACAACAGATATTGCTCCAGGTTATGACCACATTACATCAGCCATTGGGGCAGCCATGATTGGCTGGTTTGGTACAGCGATGCTTTGTTATGTGACACCGAAAGAGCATCTTGGTTTACCGAATCGCGAGGACGTTCGTGTGGGCGTTATCACTTATAAAATTGCTGCACATGCTGCTGATTTAGCAAAAGGTCATCCAGGTGCACAACAACGAGACGATGCACTGTCTAAAGCGCGCTTTGAGTTCCGTTGGCGTGATCAATTCAATCTGTCACTAGATCCCGAGCGTGCAGTGGAATATCATGATGAGACACTGCCAGCAGAGGGAGCAAAAACAGCACACTTTTGTTCTATGTGTGGGCCTAAATTCTGTAGCATGAGAATTTCACAGGATATTCGTAATTATGCGAAAGATAAGGATTTGAATACGACTGAAGCGATCCATCAAGGTATGAAAGAAAAGGCTGAGGAGTTTAAAAAAGCAGGCAGTCAAATTTACCAATAATGAAAGAAAAGGCTTATGTCAAAAAAATAGACATAGGCCTTTTCTTAATCAAAAAACTCCATGTGAATAGTGGATTCACATGGAGTGAAAGTTGGATTTGGATATCAATAATAAAGTGGAATATTAAACGTTTGTTGGTTGTTTTACATATGGATTTGTAAGGTCCATACCTTCTAAGGAAAGACCCATCGCTTTAGCGACACCTTCACCATATGCTGGGTCAGCTAGATAGCAGTGAAGGATGTGACGGCGTTTGATGAATTCTTCAACAGAAGCCATATCGTTCGCGGTATTTTCAAATAAGCGTTGCTGCTCTTCCGAAGTCAATAGACGGAATAGTTTACCTGGTTGTTCAAAGTAATTATTATCGTCTTCACGGAAATCATGAATACCTGCATGACCATCAATACGTAATTCAGGCTCTTTATGGTCTAAATTATGCTCCCACTCACCATAGCTATTTGGTTCATAGCTTAATGTCGAACCAAGATTGCCATCAAAGCGCATTGCTCCATCTCGGTGGAAAGTACGGAATGGACATTTTGGTGCGTTGACAGGAAGCATATAGTGGTTTACACCAAGACGATAGCGTTGGGCATCCGCATATGCAAAGATACGACCTTGTAACATTTTATCTGGTGAGAAGCTGATGCCAGGAACAATGTTAGATGGTGCGAATGCAGCTTGTTCAACTTCTGCAAAGTAGTTGTCTGGATTTTTGTTTAACTCGAATTCACCTACAGGAATTAATGGGAAGTCTTTTTTATACCATACCTTTGTTAAATCAAATGGGTTGTATGGTAGCTCACGAGCTTGTTCCTCTGTCATTACCTGAATGTACATTTTCCATTTAGGGAAATCGCCTTTTTCAATTGCTTCATATAAATCACGTTGTGAAGATTCGCGGTCTTGACCAATAATCTCATTAGCCTCGGCACCAGTTAAGTTCTTAATGCCTTGCTCTGTACGGAAGTGGAATTTAACCCAAACACGTTCATTATTAGCATTGATAAAGCTATACGTATGAGAACCAAATCCGTGCATATTACGGTAACCAGCTGGAATACCACGGTCAGACATAACAATTGTCACTTGGTGAAGTGCTTCAGGTAATGAAGTCCAGAAATCCCAGTTAGAGTTGGCATTTTTCATATTTGTACGTGGGTCCCGTTTTACCACATGGTTTAAATCTGTAAAGTGTAACGGGTCACGGAAGAAGAATACAGGTGTATTGTTCCCTACTAAATCCCAGTTTCCATCTTCTGTATAGAATTTAAGGGCGAAGCCACGAATATCTCGCTCTGCATCTGCTGCACCACGCTCACCCGCTACTGTAGAGAAACGTGCGAACATTTCAGTTTTCTTGCCGATCTCTGAGAAGATTTTCGCTTTAGTATATTGTGAAATATCATGCGTTACAGTAAAAGTACCAAATGCACCTGAGCCCTTTGCGTGCATACGACGTTCTGGAATCACTTCACGGTTGAAATTTGCTAGTTTTTCAACTAACCATACATCCTGAAGTAAAAGAGGGCCACGTGGACCTGCTGACATAGAGTCATGGTTACTTACTACTGGAGCACCACCTGCTGTTGTAAAGCGACGGCTACGATCATTTGCGTTTGTCATATTAGTTTACCTCCTGAAAAAAATGTGAGTCAAACTCTTCGTCTATAACTATAACAAATATAAAATAGAATTGCTAGTACATTATAATAATTATCGTTAAAGAATTTTTATATTTAAGTATAAACTATAAATATATGCGCTAGACATAGGGTTTATACATAGTTTTTAACTTAAATTTATTTTATTTAATCTCAATTTTATAGATAATTGTCATATTAAGATCAAGATAATGACATCATGATAAAATCTTTATTGAAAATAAAATCAACTAATTGAAAATTAATCTTTTAATTTTTTCTATATCGGTTAGGCGTAATACCAATTTGTTGCTTAAATAATTTTATGAAATAATTTGGGTCATCAAAACCGTTTAAATGAGCGATTTCGCTAATAGCAAAATCTGTTTCTCGCAGCATTTTTGTGGCATGATGAATTCTTACTTGCTGTAAATAGCGCTTAAATGGCAAGCCTTGTTTTCTTGAGAAAATTGTACTTAAATAATTGGGGCTTATTCCAAGCTTATGAGCGACAAAGGGAAGAGACAGTGCGCTATCTTTAAATTGTTGATCAATTATTTCTATAGCTAGTTCAACATAATCAGCTCGTTTCTCTATTCGAGCTTCCCTTGCTAACTCAATTAATGTCTGCGTGAAAGAAATAATCCCATTGAGTATCGTATAAAATATAGGATGCTCAATGATTAAATGAAATAGCTGACGGTAGTGTTGTTCGATAACCGCTTTTTCATGTAATTTATATTTCAGCATAAAGCGTCTAATTTGTGCTAAGACACTCGTCAAATGAATGCGTAAATCGTCTTGCTCATAATATATGCCTTCATTAGAAAGCCGATATAAAAATGTTTTAACGGCCTCTAGGTTTCCATCTTCCAAACTACTTATTAGTAATTGTTGCTCTTCTGGTGTCAGTAAGGGATCAAAGGGCTGAGTTTCATATTGTTTGCTCGCATAAAAAATATGGCCAAAGCCCTCATAAAAACTTTGATGTAGTGCACGCTTTGTTAATGTATACATAGTTTTAATGGTTGTAGGTGTTCCATCATATATGCCGATATTTAAAGAACTATTACTAATCAAACGCCATTCCTTCATAAGTGTACGTACATCTTTTTCCACAATCCTTATATCATTTGTTTGAAAAAGACATACGATTCTATTAGATAGAGGGTAGGTTTTCATATGAAAGTGAATCGGTGTTTGTTGAAGCCAATTGTAAAGCTTATTGAAGGTTTCAGTATGCTCGGGTTCAATCATTGTGAAATGTAATGTTGTCTCAATTGAACTTGATTTATTATCTAAAAATAATTGATTATAAAAGGAATCGTTTGTAGTCTCTTGAGCATCTTCTGTAATCTGTGGTGTGCGAAGAGAAATGGTTGTGAGTTTTTTCTTTAGTAACTCTAAATCAATAGGCTTCACAAAAAGATGAGCAACTTGTAAATCAATTGCCTTCAAAGCATTTTTAAATAATGGCTCAGTTGTCATTGCTAAAATGGCACCAGAAAGCTTTTGTATATCGCGATAAAGAACTGCTAAGCGATTATTAGGGAATATATCGATATTTAACAGTATGGCATCAGGTTCAAATTGTTTAATGCTATGAGACACCTCTGAAATACTTGTACACATTTCAATAAAAACATCTCCAGGGAAATATGTATGTAAAAACCACTTTATTCCTGCTAGGTCGGTTGGATCGCGATCAATTAATAACAGCTTCATACCATCAGCCCTTCTTAAAATATTCTAGTTTCATATAAAAGTACGGTTATATTAATAAAAATAACATAGTAATCTGAAAAAAGTCTTGTTTTCTCTATTAAAATTCTCTATATTCTGAAAAAGGTAGTTAGTACAATGTAAATAGAGTAATTGATCATCAGCAGAAGCCAACTTTTGTTATGAAAACGCTTAAAAAGTTTGAGACTGATGTTTTCATATTACGAAAATATGAATGAAGATAATTTATTTACATAGCCATATAGGGAATAGGGGGATGTCATGTGAAGTCAATCATCGAGCTTGATGGCAATACATTATCAAGACAACAAATAGAGGAAATCGTGAAGGGGCAAGCAACAGTTGCGCTTGCTACAGAGAGTTTGGAACGTATTCGTTTAAGTAGAGAGCGTATCGAAAAGCGTTTAGCTGAAGGCCAAACAATTTATGGTGTGAATACAGGGTTTGGTAAACTCAGCAATATAAAAATTGAAGAAGAAGACATTGAGCTATTGCAGCTAAATTTATTACGATCAGATGCAACCGGTGTTGGTGAACCATTCCCAACAGATGTTGTACGTGCAATGATGGTGTTACGTGCCAATGCTTTGGCCAGAGGATTTTCTGGCATTCGTGAGGAAACTGTCCAACTATTGTTGAATCTTATTAATAAAGGTGTTCATCCAATTGTTCCGTCACAAGGTTCAGTAGGAGCAAGTGGTGATTTAGCGCCTTTATCACATTTGGCATTAGTGTTAGTGGGAGAAGGAAAGGCTGAGTTTAACGGAGAAATCATGAGTGGTAGTGACGCGCTAAAGCAAGCAGGATTAACCCCTGTTAGACTTCAAGCTAAAGAGGGGCTAGCATTAGTTAACGGTACACAAGCTATGACGGGTATAGGTGTATTAACGGTCAATGAAGCTGAACGAATCGGTCTTGCAGCGGATATGGCTGCTAGCTTAACACTGGAAGCTTTAAAGGGCATTACCTCGGCATTTGATCCAGCACTTTTAGCGGTAAGACCACATCCAGAGTTAGAACTAGTAGGCGGGCGTATTCGTAAGTGGCTCGATGGCAGTAAACGTGTGACAAAGCAGGGTGAAATTCGCATGCAGGATGCTTATTCACTACGTTGTATACCGCAAGTACATGGTGCTTCTTGGCAGTCATTTTTCTACGCACAGGACCGTGTTCAAACAGAAATGAATGCAACAACTGATAATCCAATCGTTTTAGAAAGCGGGGAGGTTTTATCGGGTGGGCATTTCCATGGACAGCCAATAGCTTTGGCAATGGACTTTTTGAAAATAGGTGTATGTGAGTGGGCCAATATTTCAGAACGACGTACAGAACGTATGGTAAACCCTCAACTTAATGAAGGGCTACCACCGTTTCTAGCAACAAACCCTGGGATTGAATGTGGGCTTATGATTGCTCAATATACAGCAGCCTCTATTGTCTCAGAAAATAAAGTTTTAGCACATCCTTCGAGTGTGGATTCTATTCCTACATCAGGTAACCAAGAGGATCATGTAAGTATGGGAACAACTTCGGCACGTCAAGTACGTCAGATTGTTCACAACGCTGCTCGCGTTATAGCTATCGAATTGATTTGTGCATCTCAGGCTATTCATTTAGACAAGGCAGAAGAGCAATTATCTCCTACTACAAGTAAATTCTTAAAGAAAGTGCGTGAATTTTGTCCACCATTACTAGCCGATCAACCAATTGGCGATGAAATTGAAGCATTGGCGAAATATTTACTATCAAGTAATGATTTAGTAAATGAGTATGTGTAAATTGGTTTAAGTTTTGATATGAAAGAGCAAAGGCGTCGCTCGGTTTATACACCGAGTAGCCTCTGCTTTGAAAATATTTATATGTATTTAAGTCTGAATATTCAGTTATTAATAGCTTTAGACAGCAACATTCACATTTTTTTAATAGGAAAAGGAGCGTGTTTTTAATGGTATTTAAGACAGATATTCGTGCACCACGTGGAAATGAACTAACATGTAAGGGATGGACACAGGAAGCAGCAATGCGTATGTTAATGAACAATCTTGACCCAGAGGTAGCAGAGAATCCAGATGAACTGATTGTTTATGGGGGTATTGGTAAGGCTGCTCGTAACTGGGAAAGCTATGAACAAATCATTGCATCTTTGAAAGAATTAGAGAATGATGAGACTCTATTAATCCAATCTGGAAAGCCAGTAGCTGTATTCCGTACACATGAGCATTCCCCTCGAGTGTTGATTGCCAATTCAAACCTTGTACCAGCATGGGCAAATTGGGATCACTTTTATGAATTAGAAGAAAGAGATTTAATGATGTATGGTCAAATGACTGCTGGGAGTTGGATTTATATTGGTGCTCAAGGAATTTTACAAGGAACTTATCTGTCCTTTGTAGAAGCAGGCAAAAAGGTATTTGGCACTGCTGATTTACGTGGTAAATTCATCCTTACAGGTGGTATGGGCGGTATGAGTGGTGCACAGCCATTAGCAGGGAAAATGGCTGGTGCTGTAATCTTAGTTGTTGAAGTTGAACGTGCTCGCATTGAACGTAAAATCAAAGAAGGTTACTGTGATTATATTGTAGAAACTGTAGATGAAGCAATTGCATTAGTTAATAAATTACGTGACCAAAATGAGCCAGCATCCATTGGCCTTGTTGGTAACTGTGCTGATGTTAATCGTGAGTTGTTGAATCGTGGAATTATTCCAGATTTTGTGACAGACCAAACATCTGCGCATGATCCGATTAATGGTTATGTACCTAATGGCATGACCTTTGAAGAAGCGCTAAAACTTCGCAAAGAGGATGTAAAAACATATGAGCGTAAAGCAAAAGAAACAATGGCAGAGCATGTTCGTACAATGCTAGAGTTCCAAGAGGCAGGCGCAGAAGTATTTGATTATGGGAATAACATTCGTGCCTATGCCAAAGAAATGGGTGTGACAAATGCCTTTGATTTCCCAGGCTTTGTACCAGCGTATATTCGTCCGTTATTCTGTGAAGGAAAGGGCCCATTCCGTTGGGCGGCGCTTTCAGGAAACCCTGAGGATATATATAAAACAGATGCACTGGCAAAAGAGATGTTTGCTGAAGATGAGGGTCTAGTCAATTGGATTGATATGGCACAAAAAATGGTGAAATGGCAAGGGCTACCTGCACGCATTTGCTGGTTGGGTTATGGTGATCGTCATCGTTTTGCATTAAAGGTCAATGAAATGGTTGCAAATGGTGAATTATCAGCACCAATTGTCTTTGGTCGCGATCACTTAGATTCAGGTTCTGTAGCATCACCAAATCGTGAAACAGAAGGAATGCTAGATGGTTCGGATGCGGTATCGGATTGGCCAATTTTAAATGCTCTTGTTAATACTGCGAGTGGTGCAAGCTGGGTAAGCGTACACCATGGTGGTGGTGTAGGAATGGGTTATTCACAGCATGCAGGTCAAGTCTTAGTAGCAGATGGATCAGAGCTTGCCGCTGAAAAAATTGCACGTGTATTAGTTTCAGACCCTGGAATGGGCGTTGCTCGTCATGCTGATGCAGGCTACGATATTGCTATCAATACAGCAAAAAACAAAGGTGTCCATATACCAATGTTAAAGGGTGATGTGAAGTGACCATTCTAATAAAAAATGCAAATGAAGTAATTACCTTGAAAAGTAATGTACAAGGACCACGTACAAAAGAACAAATGCAGGAAATTGCAGTAATAGAATATGGCAGTGTTCTAATTGAAGAAGAGCGTATTGTAGCAGTAGGAGCGTATGAGCAACTAGAAGCTGACTTCCCAGAATTAATAAAGAAGGCAGAAACGATTGATGCTACTGGTAAGATTGTTATGCCTGGCTTAGTGGATTGTCATACACATTTGGTGCATGGTGGAACACGCGAGCAAGAGTTTAATATGAGATTAAATGGTTCTACCTATATGGAAATCATGAATGCAGGCGGTGGCATTCATGCTACAACAAAGCGTACACGAGAAACAAGCTTTGATGAATTATATGAAAAAACGATGCAGCATTTAGATGTATTTTTAAAGCATGGTGTAACAACAGTTGAAGCAAAATCAGGGTATGGCTTGGACTGGGAAACGGAAAAGAAACAGCTAGAGGTCGCAAAAGAATTACAAGCTGCACATCATATTGATGTCATTAGCACGTTTATGGGAGCCCATGCAGTTCCTCGTGATTATAAGGGGCGTGAGGATGAATTTGTGGATGTGGTGGTCAATGAGATGCTGCCAAAAGTAGCAGAACTAGAGTTGGCTGAATTTAATGATGTATTTTGTGAAAAAGGCGTCTTTACACCCGAACAATCCCGACGCATTTTAGAGGCTGGAAAAGCACTAGGCTTAACGCCAAAAATACATGCGGATGAAATCGAACCTTATCAAGGCGCCGAGCTGGCTGCGGAAGTAGAGGCCATTTCTGCGGAGCATTTGTTAGTTGCTTCTGATAAGGGAATTCGAAAAATGGCTGAAGCGGGTACAATTGCTGTATTGCTGCCAGGTACTGCATTCTTTTTACGTGCACCTTTTGCAAGAGGGCGTCTAATGATTGACGAGGGAGTACCTGTGGCGATATCCACAGACTTTAACCCTGGGTCATCCCCAACAATGAGCCTACCCTTCATTATGAATTTAGCTTGCATGCATATGGGTATGACATTGGAGGAAGTATTAACGGCAACAACAATTAATGCAGCATATGCCCTAAATCGAGGCGAGCAAATTGGTTCCCTTGAAGCACATAAAAAAGCTGACGTACTTATCCTTGATGTTGCTAATTACAAGCAACTGCAATATTTCTACGGCATGAATCATACACATACAGTAATCAAAAATGGGCAAGTTGTTGTACAAAACGGAATTCTGCTGAAAGATCAATAATAATAATGGGCATAAATAAGGCGGAGTAGCTTTATTTATGCTTTTTTTATAAATTAGTTGCAAATGCTTTGATGAAAGATTATAATTCTAATAAATAGTAATTATAGAATTACAAATTACTTGAACCTTGTAATTATAGAAGGGGTTAAACAATGACAAAATTTCGTACCGAAGAAGAAGTGCTTGCACATTATGATTCTTCAAAATATCAAACACCTGATGGATATACCGCAGATATTGCTATTTTTACAATTACCTCAGAGAAAACAGAGGAAAAAGCACCGCCAAACATGACGCTAAAGATTATGTTAATTAAGCGTGCTACTAGGGATGCTGAAGGAAATCCCAATATTGAAGGAGGAAAATGGGCACTTCCTGGGGGCTTTGTAGATGCAAATCAAAAAGAAACTGCCTTTATCGCAGCAAAGAGAGAATTAAAAGAAGAAACAAATGTAGAAGGTTTACATGTTCAACATTTTGGTGTTTATGATGAGATCGATCGAGATCCACGTGGTTGGATGATTTCAAATGCATTTTATGCCATTGTTCCTGAGACATATATTGAACAACGTCAAGCGAATGATGATGCAGACGATGTAGAACTGTTTGATATAGAAAGTGTATTTACGCTTCCATTAGCTTTCGATCACCGAAAAATCATTTCCGATGCGTTGCATTTTATTAAAAGGGATATGATTCAGACAACTGTTGCTAAAAACTTTTTACCACAAGAGTTTACATTATCAGAATTGCAACGAGTACTTCTAACAGTTGGAGAAGATCCACGAATCTCTAACGATTCCGTATTCTTTACAAAAGCACCTAAATTACCATTTATCGAAAAAGCATTGGATGAAGAAGGAAAACCAAAGAAAACAAAAAGAAATTCGTTCCGGCCTTCCCAGCTCTATACATTTAATGATTTCGAAATGGTAGAGTCTATCTATCATTAGGAAAGATCCGTCTTTCCTGATTATTTCAAAGAAAGTAATTTGTAATTTAAGTATTACTAATTAAAAACTGGAGTGATGAAATGATGAAAAAGCGTGCATTAATTAATATTGATTATACAGTGGATTTCGTAGCGACGGATGGGGCTCTTACTTGCGGAGAGCCTGGGCAATTGCTCGAACGTGCAAATGTTGATTTAACAAAGGAGTTTATTAAGAGGGGGGATTTTACAGTATTTGCGATAGATGTTCATGAAAAGGGAGATGTTTATCATCCAGAAACAAAGCTATTCCCACCTCATAATATTCGTCATACAGAAGGTAGAGAGTTATATGGTGCATTAAACTCATTATATGAAGAAAATAAAGACCAAGATTTCGTCTATTACATTGATAAAACGCGTTATTCTGCTTTTGCAGGAACAGATTTAGAATTGAAATTGCGTGAAAGAGGAATTGCTGAGCTGCATTTAATCGGCGTTTGTACAGATATTTGTGTTCTTCATACAGCAGTAGATGCTTATAATAAAGGGTTCGATATCGTCATTCATAAAAATGCTGTCGCCTCTTTTAATCAAGCTGGACATGAGTGGGCGTTAAATCATTTCGAGCATACTCTAGGTGCGACTATTATTTGACATGAATGGAGGGGAAAATATGAAATATGTAGATGATAGTTTCATGTTACACACGGACCTATACCAAATTAATATGGTTCAAACTTATTGGCAAGATGGTGTTCATCAACGTAAAGCTGTTTTCGAACTATATTTTAGAAAGCTTCCATTTGGCAATGGCTATGGAGTTTTCGCTGGATTGAAAAAAGTGATTGAGTTTATTAATAACTTTGGTTTCTCTCAAAGCGATATTCAATATTTACGAGAAGAGGGGAAGTATCCCGAGGAATTTCTTGAATACCTAAAAGAACTTAAATTTACAGGGACAATTAAGGGGATGAGAGAGGGAGAATTGGTCTTTGCAAACGAGCCTATCCTGCGAATTGAAGCACCATTAGCAGAGGCTCAATTAATTGAAACGCCGTTGTTAAATATCGTTAATTACCAAACCCTGATTGCAACAAAAGCTTCACGTATCAAACAAGTTACGGGTGAGGATGTTGTAATGGAATTTGGAACCCGCCGCGCACACGAATTTGATGCTGCTATTTGGGGAACTCGTGCTGCTTATATAGGCGGATTCTCTGCAACAAGCAATGTAAGAGCAGGAAAATTATTCGGTATTCCTGTGTCAGGAACACATGCCCATGCGATGATTCAAACCTATCGAGATGAATATACTGCGTTTAAAAAGTATGCAGCTGCACATAAAGACTGTGTTTTCCTAGTAGATACTTATGACACACTACGTTCTGGTGTTCCTAATGCTATCCGCGTAGCGAAGGAGCTAGGGAATCAAATTAATTTTATTGGTATCCGTTTAGACAGTGGAGATTTAGCCTATCTCTCAAAACAGGCAAGGAAAATGCTAGATGATGCAGGATTTACAGCAACTAAAATTATGGCTTCGAATGATTTGGATGAATATACAATTATGCATTTAAAGTCACAAGGGGCGCAAATTGATGCTTGGGGAATCGGAACTAAGCTGATTACAGCCTATGATCAAGCAGCTCTTGGTGGAGTATACAAATTAGTTTCGATAGAAGACGAAAGTGGAGAACTAGTTGATACCATTAAAATTTCAGCAAATCCTGAGAAAGTGACTACACCTGGACGTAAACGTGTTTACCGTATTATTAATGCGGAGAATGGTCATGCTGAAGGAGATTATATTGCGTTAGATAATGAAAACATACAGCAAGAAGAAAGATTGAAAATGTTCCACCCTATTCATACGTATATTAGTAAATTTGTTACAAATTTTACGGCGAAAGAGTTACATGAAAGTATTATAGAAAATGGAAATATTGTTTATGAGGAGCCAACTATTCAAGAAATACAAAAATATGTACAGGAAAACTTACATTTATTGTGGTGTGAGTATAAACGAACAATGAATCCTGAAGAATATCCAGTCGATTTAAGTCAAGTATGTTGGGACAATAAAATGGCAAGCATACAGGCAATAAAAGAAAAGGTTTCACAACGTATTTAAAAGTAACTGCTAGGAGGTAGATACGATGGCGAGAATAGGTATTTATGGTTCATCATTTGATCCCATTACCAATGTCCATCTTTGGACAGCAAGCACTGTAGCACATCGGTGTAAGTTAGATAAGGTTATTTTTTTGCCTTGTTCAAATAAACGCAAAGATAAAACCATCAAAACAGCTGATACACATCGTTGGAATATGCTTCAGTTAGCTATTGCTAAGGATGATCGTTTTATCGCAGATTCCTATGAGATGGATCAAGAAGGCTGGAATATCTACACATATGACACTATGAAATACTTTAGAGAGAAGAACCCAGAGGATGAGGTGCATTTTATTATGGGTGCTGATTTACTAGTGGATATTGGTGCAGGTTTATGGAAAAAGGGCGACGCATTAGTAGCGGAGAATAAATTTATTGTAATGGCACGACATGGCATTGATATGCTATCAACCATTAGTCGTTCTCCGATTTTAAGAAATAATGATGATGGAAGATTTCATCTTATAGATAAAGGGCTAGCGATGGAAATTAGCTCTACCTATATTCGAGAAGAATTCGCAATGGGAGGAGAACCGAGATACCTCTTGCCTACTGCTTGTTACAACTATATTAAAGAACATCATCTTTACCAAAAATAAAATAGTGAAGCTATCATTATAAGTGTGGATGACTACCACACTTATTTTAATTTTGAAAAGATGGTGAATTTTATCATATAGAGCTCAGGGTAAGCTATAATAAAAATAGTAATGAAGTACAATTTTTTGCTGTCAATTTTTAATAATGATTAATGTTAGAAAGGAATTCATGAATGTGCAGCTTACATTAACATTTCTTATTTTAGGAGCAACAATTTTCGCATTTGTGACCAATAAAATACGAGCAGATCTTGTAGCAATTGTGTCACTATTAGCATTTGTCATTATGGATATTTTGACGCCCGCGGAGGCATTAGCTGGTTTTTCAAACTCTGTAGTTTTAATGATTGCAGGGTTATTTGTCGTGGGTGCAGGGATTTTACGTACGGGCCTGGCAGGCATGGCGGGGCAACTATTACTAAAATGGTCAGGCAATAGTGAGCTGAAGTTATTTGTGCTACTGCTTATTATTGTAGGATCGGTTGGTGCATTTATGAGTAATACGGGTACTGTCGCCTTAATGATGCCAATCGTTGTAAGTATAGCAATAAGCATGAAAGTCAGCCCTTCTAAATTTCTACTACCACTCTCCTATGTAGCAAGTCTTTCTGGTCTGATGACACTGATTGCGTCCCCAACCAATTTAATTGTCAGTCAGTTATTGGTTGATCGAGGCTATAACAAACTTGGCTTTTTTGAAGTAACTCCTATTGGTATCGTGGGGATGATTGCTGGCATTTCCTATTTAGTACTTGTAAGAAATATTTTATTACCAAAGGATCAAAACCGTACACAGACCAATGAAGGCTATAAACTTTCGCCGAAAAAAATTATTAAACAATATGATTTAAATAATCGTCTATTTAAAATCTCCGTTCCTGAGGAGTCACCTATTATTGAAACATCGTTAGCGGAATTAAAACTACCAGCTAAGTATATGCTTTGTATGATGAAAATTCATCGGAAATCACAGGAGGGCATTAATTTACTACCGATGACTTATCAAGAAATGGCAGGACCAACTAGTGTCATTCATGCCAAGGATGAGTTATATGTTCAAGGAGAAATAGAGGATATTCGGCGTTTTGTTGAGGATTATCATCTTGAGATGCAAGGATTAGTTGAAGGAGAAGCCGATGAATTGGTATCGAAGCATCTGGGTATTGCAGAGGTATTGCTTACCCCAAATTCGAGCTTTATCAATGAAACGGTTAGTTCCCTTGGGTTCCGGGAAAAATACAATCTAAATATCATTGGTATTAATCGTAAGGGTGGTTACAAGCTTCAGGATATGGTGTCTCACAAATTAAAATTTGGAGACGCAATATTAGTACAGGGAGCATGGGATGAAATTCTTTTGTTAGCAAGAGAAACGCAAGATGTCGTGGTTGTAGGACAGCCGAAAGAACACGCAAGTGTGGCAGCAGCTACAGGCAAAGCTGGAATTGCGGGGATTATTATGTTATTCATGATTATTTTGATGGCATTTGAAGTTTTCCCTGCTGTCATTTCTGTGATGATTGGCGCTGTACTTATGATTTTAACAGGCTGCTTGAGAAACATGGAAGATGCCTATAGCAATATGAATTTTGAAAGTATTGTGTTAGTGGCTGCGATGTTACCAATGGCGACAGCGTTAGAAAAAACAGGGGGCATGACCATTTTATCTGATGGTATTATTAATGCTTTAGGTGGTTTCGGACCATACGGTGTACTCATAGGAGTTTATATTTTGACAGCTATTTTCGGTCAATTTATTAGCAATACGGCAACTGCTGTATTGTTTGCACCCATTGCCATGAGTGCAGCCATTGCAATGGAGGTTAGTCCCACAACATTTATGATTGCAGTCGCAGTTGCAGCAAGTATGGCATTTGCTACGCCAATTGCTTCCCCTACGAATGCACTGGTAATGACGGCGGGGGGCTATAAATTTATGGATTTCGTAAGAATAGGGGTTCCGTTACAGCTTGTTATGTTTATTGTGATGATGATAGCCATCCCGTTCTTTTTCCCATTTTAAAAACTCGGTTTCTTTACCGAGTTTTTTGTTTTTTTAAAGATCTATTATTTTTTTGTAGGAAATTATGATAAAATTATTTTCTAGTTCATGGTCTAATATTGAACTAGCTTGTGAATAGATTTTATAGTTACTAATATAGGAAGTTTTACTTTGGTAATAAAAATAATAAAGTTTTTTATTAAAAAGTGTTGACCTTTTAAAAATAAGGGTGTAGTATTATACAAGTCGCCAGGGTGACACGCTAAAATAAAGCAAAACATGAACCTTGAAAACTGAACAAGCAAAACGTAATCAATAAAGATTTAAGTAGCTAGTTTTGCTAGTGAACAAAACAAAAATTTTGGACATCAAACATGATGCCAGCAAAATTTGAGCTAATCAAATTTCTTTTATGGAGAGTTTGATCCTGGCTCAGGACGAACGCTGGCGGCGTGCCTAATACATGCAAGTCGAGCGAACAGAAAAGGAGCTTGCTCCTTTGACGTTAGCGGCGGACGGGTGAGTAACACGTGGGCAACCTACCCTATAGTTTGGGATAACTCCGGGAAACCGGGGCTAATACCGAATAATCTCTTTTGCTTCATGGTGAAAGACTGAAAGACGGTTTCGGCTGTCGCTATAGGATGGGCCCGCGGCGCATTAGCTAGTTGGTGAGGTAACGGCTCACCAAGGCGACGATGCGTAGCCGACCTGAGAGGGTGATCGGCCACACTGGGACTGAGACACGGCCCAGACTCCTACGGGAGGCAGCAGTAGGGAATCTTCCACAATGGGCGAAAGCCTGATGGAGCAACGCCGCGTGAGTGAAGAAGGTTTTCGGATCGTAAAACTCTGTTGTAAGGGAAGAACAAGTACAGTAGTAACTGGCTGTACCTTGACGGTACCTTATTAGAAAGCCACGGCTAACTACGTGCCAGCAGCCGCGGTAATACGTAGGTGGCAAGCGTTGTCCGGAATTATTGGGCGTAAAGCGCGCGCAGGCGGTCCTTTAAGTCTGATGTGAAAGCCCACGGCTCAACCGTGGAGGGTCATTGGAAACTGGGGGACTTGAGTGCAGAAGAGGAAAGTGGAATTCCAAGTGTAGCGGTGAAATGCGTAGAGATTTGGAGGAACACCAGTGGCGAAGGCGACTTTCTGGTCTGTAACTGACGCTGAGGCGCGAAAGCGTGGGGAGCAAACAGGATTAGATACCCTGGTAGTCCACGCCGTAAACGATGAGTGCTAAGTGTTAGGGGGTTTCCGCCCCTTAGTGCTGCAGCTAACGCATTAAGCACTCCGCCTGGGGAGTACGGTCGCAAGACTGAAACTCAAAGGAATTGACGGGGGCCCGCACAAGCGGTGGAGCATGTGGTTTAATTCGAAGCAACGCGAAGAACCTTACCAGGTCTTGACATCCCGTTGACCACTGTAGAGATATAGTTTCCCCTTCGGGGGCAACGGTGACAGGTGGTGCATGGTTGTCGTCAGCTCGTGTCGTGAGATGTTGGGTTAAGTCCCGCAACGAGCGCAACCCTTGATCTTAGTTGCCATCATTTAGTTGGGCACTCTAAGGTGACTGCCGGTGACAAACCGGAGGAAGGTGGGGATGACGTCAAATCATCATGCCCCTTATGACCTGGGCTACACACGTGCTACAATGGACGATACAAACGGTTGCCAACTCGCGAGAGGGAGCTAATCCGATAAAGTCGTTCTCAGTTCGGATTGTAGGCTGCAACTCGCCTACATGAAGCCGGAATCGCTAGTAATCGCGGATCAGCATGCCGCGGTGAATACGTTCCCGGGCCTTGTACACACCGCCCGTCACACCACGAGAGTTTGTAACACCCGAAGTCGGTGAGGTAACCTTTTGGAGCCAGCCGCCGAAGGTGGGATAGATGATTGGGGTGAAGTCGTAACAAGGTAGCCGTATCGGAAGGTGCGGCTGGATCACCTCCTTTCTAAGGATTATTTCGGAATACAAACCTTGGGTTTGTAAGATTACGTTTTGCGTTCAGTTTTGAAGGTTCATTCTATCTGAATGAAACACTTCAAAACTTGTTCTTTGAAAACTGGATAAAACGACATTGAAATTGTAACAAACACATTTATTTTTTAAGTTTTTTATAGGCTTAATAACTTGGTTAAGTTATTAAGGGCGCACGGCGAATGCCTTGGCACTAGGAGCCGAAGAAGGACGGCACTAACACCGATATGCTTCGGGGAGCTGTAAGTGAGCTTTGATCCGGAGATTTCCGAATGGGGGAACCCACTACGTTTAATCGCGTAGTATCTTGACGTGAATACATAGCGTCTTGAAGGCAGACCCAGGGAACTGAAACATCTAAGTACCTGGAGGAAGAGAAAGAAAAATCGATTCCCTGAGTAGCGGCGAGCGAAACGGGAAGAGCCCAAACCAAGAGGCTTGCCTCTTGGGGTTGTAGGACACTCTATACGGAGTTACAAAAGAGCGAGTTAGATGAAGCGACTTGGAAAGGTCCGCCAGAGCAGGTAAAAGCCCTGTAGTCGAAAGTTCGTTCTCTCCTGAGTGGATCCTGAGTACGGCGGAACACGTGAAATTCCGTCGGAATCCGGGAGGACCATCTCCCAAGGCTAAATACTACCTAGTGACCGATAGTGAACCAGTACCGTGAGGGAAAGGTGAAAAGCACCCCGGAAGGGGAGTGAAAGAGATCCTGAAACCGTGTGCCTACAAGTAGTTAGAGCCCGTTAATGGGTGATAGCGTGCCTTTTGTAGAATGAACCGGCGAGTTACGATTACGTGCAAGGTTAAGCTTTAGAAGGCGGAGCCGCAGCGAAAGCGAGTCTGAATAGGGCGAAATAGTACGTGGTCGTAGACCCGAAACCAGGTGATCTACCCATGTCCAGGGTGAAGGTGAGGTAACACTTACTGGAGGCCCGAACCCACGCACGTTGAAAAGTGCGGGGATGAGGTGTGGGTAGCGGAGAAATTCCAATCGAACTTGGAGATAGCTGGTTCTCTCCGAAATAGCTTTAGGGCTAGCCTCGTGATGAGAATACTGGAGGTAGAGCACTGTTTGGACTAGGGGGCCATCCCGGTTTACCGAATTCAGACAAACTCCGAATGCCAGATATTTATACACGGGAGTCAGACTGCGAGTGATAAGATCCGTAGTCAAAAGGGAAACAGCCCAGACCACCAGCTAAGGTCCCAAAGTAATCGTTAAGTGGAAAAGGATGTGGCGTTGCACAGACAACCAGGATGTTGGCTTAGAAGCAGCCATCATTTAAAGAGTGCGTAATAGCTCACTGGTCGAGTGACGCTGCGCCGAAAATGTATCGGGGCTAAACGATTCACCGAAGCTGTGGATTGACATCTACGATGTCAGTGGTAGGAGAGCGTTCTAAGTGCGTTGAAGTCAGATCGGAAGGACTGGTGGAGCGCTTAGAAGTGAGAATGCCGGTATGAGTAGCGAAAGACGGGTGAGAATCCCGTCCACCGTATGACTAAGGTTTCCTGAGGAAGGCTCGTCCGCTCAGGGTTAGTCGGGACCTAAGCCGAGGCCGATAGGCGTAGGCGATGGACAACAGGTTGATATTCCTGTACCACCTCCTCACCGTTTGAGAAATGGGGGGACGCAGTAGGATAGGGTAAGCGCGCCGTTGGTTGTGCGCGTCCAAGCAGTAAGGCGTGTGTGTAGGCAAATCCGCACACTGTAACGTTGAGCTGTGATGGCGAGTCCGTATGGACGAAGTTCCTGATTTCACACTGCCAAGAAAAGCCTCTATCGAGGTGAGAGGTGCCCGTACCGCAAACCGACACAGGTAGTCGAGGAGAGAATCCTAAGGTGTGCGAGAGAACTCTCGTTAAGGAACTCGGCAAAATGACCCCGTAACTTCGGGAGAAGGGGTGCTCTTGAGCGTGCAAGCGCATGAGAGCCGCAGTGAATAGGCCCAGGCGACTGTTTAGCAAAAACACAGGTCTCTGCAAAACCGTAAGGTGACGTATAGGGGCTGACGCCTGCCCGGTGCTGGAAGGTTAAGAGGAGTGGTTAGCGCAAGCGAAGCTGCGAATTGAAGCCCCAGTAAACGGCGGCCGTAACTATAACGGTCCTAAGGTAGCGAAATTCCTTGTCGGGTAAGTTCCGACCCGCACGAAAGGCGTAACGATCTGGGCACTGTCTCAACGAGAGACTCGGTGAAATTATAGTACCTGTGAAGATGCAGGTTACCCGCGACAGGACGGAAAGACCCCGTGGAGCTTTACTGTAGCCTGATATTGAATTTTGGTACAACTTGTACAGGATAGGTAGGAGCCAGAGATCTCGGAGCGCCAGCTTCGAAGGAGGCGTCGGTGGGATACTACCCTGGTTGTATTGAAATTCTAACCCATGCCCCTTAGCGGGGCAGGAGACAGTGTCAGGCGGACAGTTTGACTGGGGCGGTCGCCTCCTAAAAGGTAACGGAGGCGCCCAAAGGTTCCCTCAGAATGGTTGGAAATCATTCGTAGAGTGTAAAGGCACAAGGGAGCTTGACTGCGAGACCTACAAGTCGAGCAGGGTCGAAAGACGGGCTTAGTGATCCGGTGGTTCCGCATGGAAGGGCCATCGCTCAACGGATAAAAGCTACCCCGGGGATAACAGGCTTATCTCCCCCAAGAGTCCACATCGACGGGGAGGTTTGGCACCTCGATGTCGGCTCATCGCATCCTGGGGCTGTAGTCGGTCCCAAGGGTTGGGCTGTTCGCCCATTAAAGCGGTACGCGAGCTGGGTTCAGAACGTCGTGAGACAGTTCGGTCCCTATCCGTCGTGGGCGTAGGAAATTTGAGAGGAGCTGTCCTTAGTACGAGAGGACCGGGATGGACACACCGCTGGTGTACCAGTTGTCTTGCCAAAGGCATCGCTGGGTAGCTATGTGTGGACGGGATAAGTGCTGAAAGCATCTAAGCATGAAGCCCCCCTCAAGATGAGATTTCCCATTACGCAAGTAAGTAAGATCCCTCAAAGACGATGAGGTAGATAGGTTCGAGGTGGAAGTGTGGTGACACATGGAGCTGACGAATACTAATCGATCGAGGACTTAACCAAAAAAGTTTGAAACATTCAATGTATCGTTTATCTAGTTTTGAAAGAATAAGTCTTTCAGCTGAATAAGTGAAGTGATGATGGCAAAGAGGTCACACCCGTTCCCATACCGAACACGGAAGTTAAGCTCTTTAGCGCCGATGGTAGTTGGGGGCTTCCCCCTGTGAGAGTAGGACGTCGCTTCGCTTATTTTTTGTGGAGGATTAGCTCAGCTGGGAGAGCACCTGCCTTACAAGCAGGGGGTCGGCGGTTCGAGCCCGTCATCCTCCACCATTTTGGTCCCGTGGTGTAGCGGTTAACATGCCTGCCTGTCACGCAGGAGATCGCCGGTTCGATCCCGGTCGGGACCGCCATTATTATTGCCGGTGTAGCTCAGTTGGTAGAGCAACTGACTTGTAATCAGTAGGTCGTGGGTTCGACTCCTATCGCCGGCACCATTCCCTTGGAGGGGTAGCGAAGTGGCTAAACGCGGCGGACTGTAAATCCGCTCCTTAGGGTTCGGCGGTTCGAATCCGTCCCCCTCCACCATTTTAGGGGCATAGTTCAACGGTAGAATAGAGGTCTCCAAAACCTTTGGTGTGGGTTCGATTCCTACTGCCCCTGCCAGGTATTGAGGTACTCGTTCATAATACAGCTAATATAATCTATATAGTGGCGATTGTGGCGAAGTGGTTAACGCATCGGATTGTGGTTCCGACATTCGTGGGTTCGATTCCCATCAGTCGCCCCATTTTAAAATTGGGGTATAGCCAAGCGGTAAGGCAACGGATTTTGATTCCGTCATGCCTAGGTTCGAATCCTAGTACCCCAGCCATTTTTAATTTCACGAGCCATTAGCTCAGTTGGTAGAGCATCTGACTTTTAATCAGAGGGTCGAAGGTTCGAGTCCTTCATGGCTCATCATTTTTTAATTAACATGCGCCCGTAGCTCAATTGGATAGAGCGTCTGACTACGGATCAGAAGGTTATGGGTTCGACTCCTGTCGGGCGCGCCAATAAAATCATGTTTACGGAATGTAGCTCAGCTTGGTAGAGCACTTGGTTTGGGACCAAGGGGTCGTAGGTTCGAATCCTGTCATTCCGACCATCTTTCATGATAAATGGGGCCTTAGCTCAGCTGGGAGAGCGCCTGCCTTGCACGCAGGAGGTCAGCGGTTCGATCCCGCTAGGCTCCACCATTGTAATATTTTTGGAGGTATACCCAAGTCTGGCTGAAGGGATCGGTCTTGAAAACCGACAGGCGGGTAACACCGCGCGGGGGTTCGAATCCCTCTACCTCCTCCATTTTTCGGGTCAGTAGCTCAGTTGGTAGAGCATTAGATTGAAGCTCTAAGTGTCGGCGGTTCGATTCCGTCCTGACCCACCATTATTGCGGGTGTAGTTTAATGGTAAAACCTCAGCCTTCCAAGCTGATGTCGTGAGTTCGATTCTCATCACCCGCTCCAAAATGGGCCTATAGCTCAGCTGGTTAGAGCGCACGCCTGATAAGCGTGAGGTCGATGGTTCGAGTCCATTTAGGCCCATATTATTCCGAAGTAGCTCAGTTGGTAGTAGCACCTGACTGTTAATCAGGTTGTCGCAGGTTCGAGTCCTGCCTTCGGAGCCACGGCCCGTTGGTCAAGTGGTTAAGACACCGCCCTTTCACGGCGGTAACACGGGTTCGAATCCCGTACGGGTCATCAAGCATGTAGCACAGATGTGTGTTACATGCTTTTTTCTATTCTCCTGTTCTTTAAACGATAAAAGATAATGCAATAGCAGAAAAAGACCTATTTGCAAGGTGAGGGACTGAATTTAATTCCCCTAGCATCTTACTATGGGCTCCTATAAGCCGTTTCACTTACCACGTACACTTCCATGGTCAATACTTTTGTGAAGGCTGCTTGACTTCTCTAGTATAGATACAGGCGAAATCCTGGCCAGAGAATTTGTGAAACTGGTTCTGCTCTATGCGAAAGCGAAGCAACAGCAGCAAGTAAGTAGCCCAGAACGTATAGCTTTTTCACCATTTACAAAAATTCTATTGATTTCTTTGTTCTACAACCCCCTGAAAAAGGCTACATGACTACTGTAGCCTTTTTATAATAATTAAAATCTTTCTCCCTTACATTCCCTTACGAAAGAGAGTCTATAGAGTAAATATGAACAAACTATTTCATATATAAAATATGTATGTTTTTTCAATTACTATTTTCATGGTGCTTGTTGTTTTGTTCCTCTAATATGAGGATAAGTGGAGGAATCGATATGAATATACAGGAGATACAGCAATTTTTAAGTCTATATCAGACAGAACAAAATGAATCAGAACTTTGGTTAAAGAATAGATTACAGGCAGTTAAGGATGCAGGTAAATATCACCCAACAACAGAGGAGCTAGTTTTTGGCGCACGTGTGGCATGGCGAAATAGCAATAAGTGTATTGGACGTCTGTTTTGGCAGTCACTGCATGTGGTAGATGCACGTGATGTTTTAGATGAAAAGGCTATTTTTCAAAAATTACTAGAACATATTGATTATGCGACAAATCATGGGAAAATTCGTCCAACTATAACAGTGTTTGCTTCAGATAGAGTACGGATTTGGAATCATCAACTAATTCGTTATGCAGGCTATGAAACAGATGCAGGCATTATTGGAGATTCACAGTCCATTAAATTTACAAAAGTGTGTGAGTCGTTAGGATGGAGAGGTAAAGGAACTGATTTTGATGTATTACCACTCGTTATACAGGTAGATAATCGTGCTCCTCAAATGTTTGTAATTCCTGAAGAAAATATAGTAGAGGTCTCAATCCGTCATCCAGAGTCAAACGATGTGGAAAAATTAGGAATGAAGTGGTATGCCGTACCTATTATTTCGAGTATGCGTTTTCAAATGGCTGGAATTGATTTTCAAGCAGCTCCATTTAACGGCTGGTATATGGGAACAGAGATTGGCGCACGAAATTTAGCAGATCATGATCGTTATAATATGTTACCTGCAATTGCAGAGATTTTTAATCTTGATACAACCAAACAAGCGTCTCTTTGGCGTGATCGTGCTTTAGTAGAACTTAATATTGCTGTTCTTCACTCATTTAAAGAAGATGGTGTGAGCATTGTTGATCATCATACAGCAGCTCAGCAGTTTAAATTGTTTGAGGAGGCAGAAAAATCAACAGGAAGAGAAGTTACAGGCAACTGGACATGGTTAATCCCACCACTTTCCCCTGCCACAACTCATATATTCCATAAACCCTATGTAAATATTTATCATACACCAAATTATTTTTATCAAAAACCATGCTATTAGTGTAAAAGAATTGTTTACTTTCGATACTTTTGATGAGAGAGGGCTTACTATGTTAGATCAGCAAATTCCCAATATCCCATGGAGACAATTGACGACACCTTATGGTAGAGGTACAGCCATTCCTAAGCTGATAGAACAGGAGCAATACACACAACTAGCTGAATTAATTGAACATCAAGGTACACTGTGGCAGGTGACACCATGGGTTTTGCTTGTCCTGCTAAAAAAGCTTACTCGTAAAAAATTAGAGGTTGTCTCCTTACAAGAGGTACAGTTATATTTAGCTGTGGCACATGCTATTACCAAGGATTATCTCGACCCAGTCAATACTGTTAAAAATATGCAGGAGCTATTAGACGTCAACTATTTGTGGATAGAAAATGAGGATAATGATGAACAGGAGTGGGAGAAAGAAACGCCAAAGGGCTATGAGGAGCAAGCTTTTGTAGGCTATTACTATTATAGTTATATGCTTTTACAAGAGGCTGTTCCTATTTTTTCTACTATAACAGCTCATAATAATGAAGCATCAGAATGCCTTGCTGAATTGCTAACATTACTCCAGCAACCCGACAATTAAGTAATGTGTAAACACTATATAGAAATAGAGCAGATGGAGGAATCAAATCCACCTGCTTTATTTAATTTTAATGCACATATTCATCCTTAGAGGCTCTCATTGAGCAAAAGAAGAGTAACATTGCTACAACGACAAAGAGCCATCCCGCAATATTCCAGCCGCCAAATAAATCATGCAAGTAGCCAAAAAGAATAGGTCCAATTGCGGCAAATAAATAACCCAAAGATTGCGCAAAGCCTGATAAATCTGCTGCTTCAAATGCAGTACGAGTCCGGAGAGTGAAGAACATCATTGCTAGGGCGAATGAAGAACCACCTGCTAACCCTAGAAGAACCATCCACAGTACCCCAAGACTTGTCCATTCCATGACAACCCCAACAAAGCCTACTAAATAGAAGGATGTAAACATCAATACAAGTGGGCGTTGAGAAGTCATTTTACCAGCAATAATAGGCACTACTAAGGCCATTGGTACTTGTGAGAATTGCATGATTGAAAACATCCAGCCAGCTTTATCAGGTGCTAAACCTTGAGCAATATAGATCTCAGGTATCCAAGCTGCTGTTGTGTAGAATAATAAAGATTGTAAACCCATTGCCCCTGTGACAGCCCAAGTAACAGGTGATTTCCATAAAGGTGTACTGGTCTTCTTAGATGTAGTAACTGGTTCCGGTTTATTTGATTTTAGTTGAGGTATCCAAATTAAGATTGTAATTAGAACGAGTATGAGTGCAATGGAAAGTGCACCTTGCCAGCCTAACGATGAATTAGCTATCGGATAGCTAATACCAGCACCAAGGCCAGCAGTAAAATTCATGGACATGGTGAAAAAGGCCATTAATAAACCCACATGATAGGGAAATTTCAATTTCAATAATCCTGGAATTAGTACATTTCCAAAAGAAATGGCTACGCCAATTAACACAGTACCTAATAGAAGTAATTCTGTAGTACCAAGTGAACGTAGGACAATTCCTAAAGCCAAGAGAAAAGTTGATAAAAATAATGTTAGCTCAAGCCCTAGTTTGCGTGCTACAACTGGTGCAAATGGAGATATAACAGCAAAAGCCAGCAATGGTATCGTTGTTAGAAAGCCTGCCAAAACATTAGATATTCCAAGATCTTCACGGATAAAGGATATAATTGGGCCAACAACAGTTAGTGGCATTCGTAATGTAGAGGCTATAAAGATAACTCCAAAGACTAAAAGTAAGGTTGTTCCTTTCCAGCTAATTTTTTTACTTGGAAAACTAGTGGAATGATCATTTGTAGTCAAAATAAAATCCCCCTTAATAATAACCATTCTAATTGAACTACTATAACACTTTATCACACTATTAAAAATAGTAGAAGATTCATAAAATACAGAACATTTGTGGTTGTATTGAAATGTCTATGGTCTTATGTTAGTATAATAAACATCATAAATTTAATAATTATATGCCTCATGTTTGTATTGAGGTAGAGGTCGCGATATTTATAAGTATGCTAATTGAAATGACAAGCATTGATGAAATTAGTTGAAAGGAAATATTGCCGAAGTGTGAGGGGACTTGAAAACCTCATGCTGGGGCTGTCTCCGAAAGGAACAGAACTGTCACGTTTGCACAACGTGTTGAGCTATCATGTAGGAAAACTGAGGATTAACGTAGCCATCACAGTGTATATGTGATGGCATTTTTTTGCCTCATAAAATAGGAAGGAAGCTATATCGTGAGTGAAATAAAAGTAAATCAGCTCGGACATAAAGCGCCGAAGCTGAAAAAAGAATTAAAAAGCCGTCATATTACAATGATTTCTTTAGGCGGTACAATTGGTACGGGGCTATTTTTAGCCAGTGGAGGTGCAATTGCTCAGGCAGGGCCTGGAGGAGCATTGCTTGCCTATGCTTTAATCGGTATTATGGTGTATTTTTTAATGACAAGCTTAGGGGAAATGGCTGCCTATATGCCATCCTCAGGTTCATTTAGTACGTATGCAACCAAATTTGTAGATCCTGCTTTGGGCTTTGCATTAGGCTGGAACTACTGGTATAACTGGGCAATCACCATTGCTGCCGAAATTGCTGCTGTGTCATTAATTATGAAATATTGGTTCCCAGATAGCTCATCAGCACTTTGGACAGTATTATTTATTGCTGTTGTATTGACGTTTAATTTACTATCCGTAAAAAGTTATGGTGAAAGTGAATATTGGTTTGCCATGATTAAAGTAGCAACGGTTATTGTTTTTATTATCATTAGCTTACTAATGATTTTTGGTATTTTAGGTGGGCAGGCTCCTGTAGGTTTCACTAATTTCTTTGTTAGTGATGGGCCATTCCATGGTGGCTTCCTTGCTACATTTGGTATTTTCCTAGCTGCAGGATTTTCATTCCAAGGGACAGAATTACTAGGAATTACAGCTGGTGAAACAGATGATCCTGGTAAAAACATTCCGAAGGCTGTTAAATCTGTATTTTGGCGTATTCTTTTGTTTTATATTTTAGCGATTGGTGCAATTGGGATGTTAATTCCATTTACAGACGAACGTTTATTATCAGAAGATATCGCAGTATCACCGTTTACACTAGTGTTTGACCGCCTAGGTATCGCCTTTGCTGCTTCATTAATGAATGCAATTATTTTAACGGCTATGCTGTCAGCAGGAAATTCAGGGCTATATGCATCTTCTCGTATGTTATGGCAATTAGCTGTGGATGGACATGCACCTAAATTTTTTGCAAAGCTAAGTCGTAGAGGTATTCCGATTTATGCACTTATGGCAACATTAGCTGTAGGCTGTTTAGCATTTTTGGCATCCTTCTTTGGCGATGGAGTGGTTTATATCTGGTTATTAAATGCTTCTGGAATGTCTGGGTTTATTGCATGGCTAGGTATTGCGTTTAGTCATTATCGTTTCCGCCGAGCGTTTGATGCACAGGGCTTAGATCCAAAGTTATTACCTTATAAAGCCAAATTATTTCCGTTTGGACCATTATTTGCTTTTACAGTTTGTATGATTGTAGTCATTGGACAAAATTATACAGCCTTTACAGGCGATAAGATTGATTGGTACGGTATCCTTGTTTCGTATATTGGGATTCCATTATTTTTAGCATTATGGTTTGGCTATAAAATAAAGCACAAAACAAAAATGCTTCCACTTAAAGATTGTGATTTAAAAGTTGAAGATTAGATAATAGAGCTGTTCTATAAACCAAAGAGTGATGGTTTATGGAGCAGCTCTTTTTTCAACACTCATAAACAAATCACTAATCAAACATCATAAATATGGTAATGTAATATACATATGGAAATTGGGTTTTGATAGGAGAGGTGCATCATAGTGCAAAAGCATATTTTACTTGTAGAAGACGATGAAGCCATTCGTGAAATGGTTTCTAATTACTTAACGATGGAAGGTTTCCATGTCACAACAGTGACTAATGGCGAAGAGGCATTACAAAATTGTTTGCAAAAAACCTTTGACTTAGTCATCTTAGATATTATGATTCCTAAATTAAATGGATTGGAAGTATTAAAGATTATTAGAGAGCAGGCAGCACTTCCTATCATTATTATGTCTGCAAAAGACAGTGATGTTGATAAAGCATTGGGCTTAGGATTAGGGGCAGATGATTATATTGCTAAACCCTTTTCTATGCTGGAATTTTCAGCACGTGTAAAGGCTGTTATCAGAAGAGCTACGAAATACTCTAGTCAAGCTGAACAAAAGCAAGAGGTCCTAGAAATTGATAATTTAAAGATAGATATTGTTAATTTTTCAATAACAAAGAGCGGACAAGAGATAAAGCTGACATCAAAGGAATTTTCCATTTTAAAATTGTTTGTGACAAATCGCCACAGAGTTTTTACCAAAGAGCAAATTTATCAGACGATATGGAAAGATGCCTATTACGGAGATGAAAATATTATAAATGTACATATCAGAAGACTACGTGAAAAAATAGAAGATGATCCGTCACATCCTCAATATATTAAAACCCTATGGGGAATCGGCTATAAATTTGAAGGGTAAAACTATATGATATTTCTATTATTATTAATCATTGTATTGCTAATCGGCATTCTTATTTTTCAATGGAAAATCAAGAAGGAACAAGAACGTGCTATCCAATATATTCATCGAAAACTACACGTAATTGTGAATGAACAGACGTATGAAAAGATTCTAGTAACAACTACAAATTCAGAAATTCAACAGTTACTTATTACACTGAATACTTTGCTAGATCAACATCAAAAAATTCAGGCTACGCATCGTAAAATGGAAAATTCCATGAAAAAGATGTTGGCCAATATTTCACATGATCTTAAAACGCCTTTAACCGTTGTACTTGGCTATATTGAAATGCTTCAACTTCAAAATGGGATTAGTGACGAGGAACAGCAACGTTTACTTAAGGGTGTACATGCTAAAACATTAGAAGTATTAAAAATTATTCATACATTTTTTGACTTGGCAAAATTAGAGGCTGGGGACACAGATTATCCAATCACTAAAATCAATGTCAGTGAAATATGCCGAAAAAATGTTTTGTCTTTTTACGATTTGGTTACTTCACTGGGATTAGATATTAAAATTGATATCCCAGAAAGCTCCATATATGCACTTGGTAATGAAGAAGCATTAAATAGAGTGTTAAACAATCTACTGTCTAATGCTATTGCATATGGAGCAGATGGCAATGTAATTGGAATTACCATAAGAAATGATGAAGTCAATATTGATATTGATGTGTGGGATTGTGGCAGGGGCATTGATGAATATCATATCGATCGCGTTTTTGAAAGAATGTATACGCTTGAGGATTCTCGAAATAAATCTTTCCAAGGTAGCGGTTTGGGACTAACGATTACAAAGAGACTAGTAGAAATAATGAATGGCTCCATCCGTTTATCGAGTATTCCCTATGAAAGAACTATTTTTACGATTTCGTTAAAGCGAATGATGTATTAAATCGATTATGCTTGTAGAGCTTTAATGCTTTGCAGGCTTTTTTACTTAAGAAATTTGTAAGAATGCAGTAATAAAATAGAGAGTTTCATTTTTTATAATGAAGCTAGTCACAATTGAGGGAGAGAATTACATGACATACATTGTAAAAACAAATCAGCTTACGAAAGTGTACGATGGAAAGGAAGTTGTTTCTGCTGTCAATATGAACGTTAAGAAAGGTGAGATTTATGGATTTTTAGGTCCTAATGGTGCGGGTAAAACGACTGTTATGAAGATGCTAACTAATCTTACGAAGCCTACAAGTGGGGATGTAGAAATTTTGGGGGCGAAATTGACGGACAAATCCTATGAAATACTAAAAAGAATGGGGACAATTATTGAATATCCTATTTTTTATGAAAAATTAACGGCTAGAGAGACCCTGGAATTACATTGTGAATACATGGGTTATTATGATAAGAAAGAAATTGCACATGTTCTTAATTTAGTAAAGTTATCGAATACAGAGAACAAGCAGGTTAAAGATTTTTCTCTGGGGATGAAGCAAAGATTAGGCATCGCAAGGGCCATTATTACAAAGCCAGAGTTACTTATATTAGACGAACCAATTAATGGATTGGACCCAGTAGGGATAAAGGAGTTAAGAGAGCTTTTCAAGATGCTTTGTAAGGAGTACGGCATAACTATTATTATCTCTAGTCATATTCTAGCTGAAATAGAACAATTGGTCGATACAATAGGTGTTATTAAGAATGGAAGGCTCATCACTGAGGTAGCAATGGATACTATTAATCGTGATCAGGTCAATTATACGGAAGTGATCGTAAGTGATGGGAAAAAGGCAGCGTTTATTATTGAAAGCGAATTAAACATTACGAATTTTAAGCTGATGGATGATAACTCTATACGTATATACGACTCAACAGTATCCCAACAAAGCCTATCGAGAGCATTAATTGAACATGACGTTGAGATTGAAGAGATTAGTAAAAAAACTAGTTCATTAGAGGATTATTTCTTAAAGCTAATCAATGGAGGCGTTGTTCATGCTTAATTTAATGCGTTTAGAAATGAAAAAATTTCATTTAGGTTCATATGTTAAAGGAGCCATTATTGCAAATTTTGTTATTCTTGGTTTTTTGTTTATGATTTTATTTATTTCTAAAGTTGAGGGAGACCCAGGGCTTGAAAATTATGAGGTTGCTTTAAGCGTCATTGATTCATTTGTAAGAGCAGTTTTTATGATTTTTGCTTCTACGTTAATAGCTAAGTTAATCATCGGAGAATATAAATTTAAAACCATTACATTAGCCTTTATGTATCCTATAAGTAGAAAGAAGTTAATGGTCGCAAAGCTTGCTATTGTCATGCTATTTACTTTCAGTATGATCATTATCTCCAATGCTCTTATTACAACCATTTTTTGTATCATAAGCGAACGATATGAATTAATTCCTGATGTTCTATCTAGTTCTTTAATTATCCAGCAAATACCTTCTGTATTGATGAATGCGATTGCTGCCTCAGGTATAGCTTTAATCCCATTGTATTTCGGGATGAGAAAATACTCTATACCGACAACTATCATTTCATCTATTATAATTGTGTCTGTAACTTCGTCAAATTCAGGTAACTTTACTTTAAACGATATTATTATTATTCCAATTACTTTAGCAATCGTGGGTCTTGGTATTGCTTATTTAGCCATTAGAAATATCGAAAGGGTGGATGTTTAATCAAAAAGATACCAGGTGCTCATTGCTATAGAGTACCTGGCTTTTTGTTATCCAAAAATTGTTTCCCACAGTAAGTAAATATTTAACGTAACAACAACGACTACGACAAACCAACCTAAAACAGTTGTAATACGGTGATTAACTAGGCTTCCCATAATGTCTCGTTTACTTGTAAACATAACAAGAGGGACAAGTGCAAAGGCAATACCAAATGATAAAACAACTTGACTAAGAACGAGAGCATAGGTAGCATTCACACCAGAGGCAATGATTGCAAGTGGTGGCACCATGGTAATCGCTCTACGTAAATAAAGAGGTATTTTTCTTTGAATGAAGCCTTGCATCACTACGTCACCAGCTAAAGTCCCTACAGAGGAGCTAGCAAGCCCTGCAATAAGTAAACCAAGACCAAAGGAAATGGCAGCCATTGGGCCGAGCGCAACTTTTAAGCCATTATAGGCAACATCTAAATCTTCAACTACAACACCTTGGGTATGGAATACGGCTGCGGCAATGATGAGCATGCTCATATTGATGGCACCAGCAATAATCATAGCGATGATAATATCGATAAATTCAAAACGGAAAATACGTTTTTTTTCTGCCTCATTTCGACCAATAATACGACTTTGAGTTAAAGAAGAATGTAAGTAAATAGCATGAGGCATAACGGTTGCACCTAAAATACCTGTTGCTAATAATAGTGAATCTACACCTTCAAAGTGTGGTGTGAACATGCCAATCGCCACATCGTCCCATGCTGGCTGCGCTAAAAATGTTTGGAAGGCAAATGCCAATACAACAATTAAAACCATTCCAGAAATACCTGCTTCAAAGGCTCTAAATCCTCTTCTTTGCAACTCTAAAATAGCGAATGAACCCACTGCTGTAATCAATGCGGCGGGAAGCATTGGGATATTAAAAAGTAAATAAAGCCCTAATGCTGCTCCGATAAATTCCGCGAGGTCTGTGGCAATGATGACCAATTCCGCCTGTATCCATAAAAAGATAGATGTTTTTTTAGAAAAATGCTCGCGTGCTACTTCAGGTAAATTTTTTCCTGTCGCAATCCCAAGCTTGGCAGACAGGGACTGAATTAACACGGCCATTAAATTAGAAAAGGCTATAACCCAAAGTAGCAGGTAGCCGTATTGAGAGCCTGCTGTAATATTTGTAGCAAAATTGCCAGGATCAATATAGGCAACTGCTGCAATGAAAGCAGGTCCTAAAAATGGCAAGAGTCTTCGCCAACCTTTTATATCTCCATCTAAAACCGCCTCTGCAGACGATTTTGTGACTCGTTTGTAAACCATATTGTTCCCTCGTTTCAAAAAGTATCATCAGTGAAATAAAGTTTCCTATAGGAAAATAGGATATTAGTATTCTAACGCTAGGAATAAAAAAAGTGAAGTAGTTTGCTTTATCCTTCTAAAATAAGTATGCTCTTTTGGATGAAGTGAATGAGTAGAAAAATTAAATTGCAGGGAAAATTCGAAATTTATAGAACTAATGAAATGTAGAAGGGAGACAAGGTGATGGATATGGTATGGGTAAAATCAAAAGTAACAATTCCACGTACAGTGCCAAATGTATTAGAGAGGAAGAAATTATTTTCTATTTTATCTAACAATCGAATGAAAAAACTAACCATTATACGGTCAGCCGCAGGATACGGAAAGACGACTCTTTTAAGTCTGTGGTTGAAGCATATTGATGAATCGGTAGCATGGTTTACTATCGATCAGAATGACAATGATCCTGTGAGATTTTTAAAGTACTTAATACATACATTATCTTTTAGCATATTGAATGTAGAACAAAAGTTAAACAATATACTAGATGAAACACCACCTTTTGAAACAATTATAGATACACTGTTAAACGATTTGGATACATATAAAGAAAATATTCATATTGTTTTTGATAATTTTCAAGAAATCCACAACCCTCAAATTCATCAAATTATCAATCGACTTATTGAATATTTACCAGCCAATGCACGGATCTATATAACTACACGAACTAATTTAGAACTTCCACTAGCAAAATGGCGTGTAAAAGGTTGGATACTAGAAGTCGGGACGGGTCAATTATGTTTTGATTTAGAAGAGCTACAATCTTTCTTTAATTCTGTTACTAATGATGAACAGAAGGATGCGCTGAAGCCTTTATTAAAGACTACAGGGGGCTGGATAGCAGGTATCCAACTGATAAAGCAATCAACAGGTGGAATGATAGGTAATCTTAGTAGTGAAGAAATTTTAGCCAAAGCTAGTTCATATATACATGAGTACTTCATGCAAGAAATTCTTTTAATATTACCTCAAGAATTGCAAGATTTTCTACTAAGAACTTCCATTTTAAACTACTTAGATCCGAGTGTTTGTGGATCCATCACGAACGGATTAGATAGTTTAACTACATTCTCAGAGCTGGAGAAAAATTGTTTGTTTATCGAACAAGTACAAGCTCATCCACCCGTTTATCGTTACCAAACTTTATTTAGGCATGCCCTACAGGTAGAATTTCAAAGGCAATATTCCTATGAAATGATTACCTCTATTTATTACGAAGCAGCCACTAATTTATGCCAAAGAGAAGACTATGTAGCGGCAATTGAGCTTGCTTTAAATGGCGAATTATACAAGCTTGCACATGAATGGATTCAAAAATATTTAGTCGAAATATTTGCCGAGGGACATACTCTATTATTCGGGCAGTGGATACAGAAATTAAGGAATGCTCAGTTTCCAGTAGATATTAATATGCTTGTCTTATATATTACTACTCTGTTTTCAACCCATGAAATTGATCAGGCGAATAAAATCATAGAGGAACTACTATTTAAACAAAATAAATGGAAATGGATGGAGGGTTTTCAGTTCATTGCTGTATCAAAAATCTTTGAAATTATACAGGCTTATATAGGTTATATGGAAGATGGAGACATTGAAAAGGCAAAAGTAGGTTTACAAACACGCGTAAATGTAAGAAAGAATAAGTCATCTTTATATCATATTTCTTTAAAATATAATCAATTTGAGCCTAGAATTTTATGTACTTTTGTAGGTGCAAAAGGAAAATTCTTACCAGTAGTAAAAATGGATGAACTGATTCAAGTGTTGAATGAAAGTGAAATAAGGGAGCGAAATATTACAGGCGTTACCTATGGATTACTAGCTGAAATTTTGTATGAAATAAATGATTTAGATAGAGCAAGTAAAGAGTTAGAAATCGGTTTACAATATGGTTTACATTTTCAAGATCCAGGATTATTTATACCAATGTACTTATTAAAGGCTCGTATTTATATGACTAAAAAACAATTCGAAGAAGCACATCTGTTATTGCTTGAAGCTATGAAGGAAACCGATAAACCTTATTGGATAGGTATGCTCTATATTATGAAAGCACAATCTTATTTATTGGAAGGAAATATTTCATATGCACAACAGGAATTTTTTAGAGTGACGGATTTTATCAATTATAGAATTGCATCAAAAAATCCATTTTATTTATTAGTTCAAGGTAAAATTCTATATGCTAAAAATCAACTGGAGGAAGCATTGCAAATTGCTATTCGTTTAAAAGAAGGAGCAACTCAGGAAAAGCAAATCGTTACGCTTATTGAAGCGGGCTTGCTAGAAGCCATTTGTCATTTTTCACTTGGTAAAGAGGATTTCGCTTTAACAGTATTACATGATGCTCTTGAACATGGAGTGTCCTACGGGTATTACCGTACATTTATAGAGGAGGATTCTATCTGGCCATTACTTAATAAATACTGGCGTCTACGTCAGCATAATAAGGGAGATACATTTAAGTCAGTGCCGTTAGCCTATGTAAATAAACTATTACTAAATGACAGCACAGAAGATGAGTTTTTCACTAACTTTACTGCAAGAGAAAAAGATGTTCTGCAATTACTCGCAGAAGGTGCTTCTAATAAGGAGATTGCACAACAATTGCAGCTGACAGAGGGAACAATTCGTATATATTTAACAGGAATCTACAGTAAAATAAGTGTGAAATCTCGCACGAAGGCCATTTTATGGGCAAAAGAATGGCTAGGCTTTTAAAGTTGTTAAAGAGAAAGGAGGTCTACATGTGCCAAATATTTTAGTAGCCTCAAAAACAACAGTCCCTCAAACGGGCAAGCAAATTATTGAGCGAGAACGATTAAATGCCATTCTACTCCAGTCAACAGCAAAACTTATAGTAGTACAAGCGCCAGCAGGGTATGGTAAAACCACTTTTCTAAGTAGTTGGTTTCAGCAACTTGAGACGGCAGTAGCATGGTATACGGTGGACCAAACAGACAATGATCTAAATCGCTATTGGAAGTATTTAATTCATGCTATTGGTCACTCATTACAGCCAGAAGCTGCCTCTCGGATTAATTCTATACTCCATGCACAACCACAGTTACCATTAGAGTTTTTAGTGGACTCTCTCTTATATGAATTATCGCTATCTACTAAAAAGATTCATATTATGATTGATGATTATCATCATATTCATAATATTGCTATCCATCAAGCGATGACTCGACTAATTGATTTCTTACCTGAAAATTGCTTTATTTATTTGACTAGTAGATCAACTATTTCATTACCTATTGCAAAGTGGAGATTAAACCATTGCTTGCTTGAAATTGGTTTAGAGCAACTTCTTTTTACGTATGAAGAGACAAAAGAATTTTATAAAAATTTAAATAAAAAGCTGGATGTAAAGGTATTTCAAAAGGTTTTTGAGATAACAGAGGGCTGGCCAACAGGGTTGCAATTAACTAATTTAGCGGATTTTCATAATGTAGAAAAAGAGTTAAAAGAAAGTAATTTATATGTGTTCCAATATTTAATGAGTGAGGTTTTTTCCAAACTTGCACCATCCCTCCAAATTTTTCTTCTTTATACTTCACTTTTGGAACAATTAACCGCTGATACATGTAATGTCCTAACAAACCGTACTGATGCTCAAGTAGTCTTATTAGAGCTTGATCAACAAGGATTATTTATTAGTAGAGTAGAAGCAAAAGAGCAGGTTTTTCGATATCACAACTTATTTAGAGAAGCATTGCGCCAAGAATTGAGCAATCGTTTTACTCAGCAAGATATTTTGTATTTATATGAAAAGGCAGCTGTAGCTTTATATAATAATGGAAATTTTTTATCTGCTATAGAGCTTGCTTTAAGCGGCAACGTATTTATGTATGCTGAACAATGGATTCAGGAGCATCTTGTAACATTTCTTTCCTGTGGTCATTCAACATCCTATGTAAAATGGATTGATACATTTTTGTCTAATGGCTATGAGGTACACCCAGAGTTGATGGTAATGTATGCCTATACACTCGCAGCATTACACAATTTAGAAGATGCTTATCGGACGATACTAGACCTAGAACAAAAGCATAGGTCCAATCAATGGATGAATAAAAGTGAGTATGCATCTGCTGTCGATGATTTTCTAGGTGTGAAAGCCTATGTCTTTGTCATGAAAAACGGAGATCTTTCTCAAGCTGGGGAATATATTCGACAAAGACTGGAGAGAAATCCAGTCAGGTCCAAATGGGACGCAATATTTATACAATATAATCAATCAGAGCCTATGTTGTTTAGAACAAATATCGGGTCTCGAGGGAAGTTACTTTCAGATGAACAGGCTATGTCTTATTTTGCTAAGTTTAGAACAGGGAAATTTAAAAACTTAAGTATGACGGGCTATAGCTATGGCGTGCGTGCAGAAAAATTATATGAGTGGAACCAATTTGCTGAGCTATCAACAGAATTAGAGGAAGCTATACGTTCTGGACATCAATTTCAAGATGCAGGATTGTTAGTACCGATGTATATTCTTAAAAGTAAAATTGCCGTGTTAGAACAGCAATATATAGTTGCTCAAGGGGTTTTAGATCATGCAATTGAAGCTGTCAATGAACGCCATTGGATTGATAGTATAAGAGTAATGAAGGCACTTTTATTTTTACGTGAAGACAATGTTGTCCAAGCAGAACAGGAGTTAGCTAAGGTCAAAGTAGGTAAGGATTTTCCATTTTATTTGCTAGTAAAAGCACGTTATTTACTCATGGAAGGACATCTACTAGCAGCGCAGCAATTGATTATACAGGTGCAATCACAGGCGCAACAACAAGAACAGCTATCTACTCGTATAGAAGCGACAATTTTATTAGCCATATGTTTGGTTGAGCAAGGACAAGCAGATGAGGCGTTAGAAAAATTACACCAAGCCTTGAAATTAGCCGAACCATATCAATATATCAGAACCTTTATAGATGAGCCTCAAACATATGCTTTATTAAAAAAATATGCCGCTATTCGAAAGCAATCTTTTGAAATGGAGTGGAGGGAGGTTTCCATGAGCTACGTTGAGCACTTGCTCCAATGTGTTCAAAAGTATAAGCAAATTTCACCATTGGCGTCCCTTACAACTCGTGAACAGGAAATATTTTTATTATTATCAAAAGGTGCTTCTAATAAAGAAATAGCCGAGCAGCTATTTTTATCGGAAGGTACAGTAAGAGTCTATCTCTCGGGGATTTATAGTAAGTTAGGTGTTAAAAATCGAGCCCAGGCAATATTATTAAACACGCTGGTATAAGGTTATCCGTTATCTTTTTTAGGTAGCGGTCTTTTTTTTACATAAAACAATTAACATTCCTCAATAGTGGAAGTATCTTGAATTTTCTAAGATAAAGGGAGGAGAATACTTGATTTTAAGAGGAAGGAGCGAGAGGAATGAAAAGAATCTCGAACATGATGATTGTTCTAATATTGCTCTTTTTCCAATATGGGCAAGTTCCAGCCTCTTATGCGAATGAGCATAATGCTATTGAAGAAGGAGCGGATAGTCATGCTAAAAAGAGCCTTAACAAAAATCTAGTTGGTAATGCAAGATTCCATACAGCGCCAAATGACACAGGCATAACACTTGTAGCCTATGGAGGGGCAGGAGGGCATGTTGATATTCCAGCTGTTATTAACGGACAGCCCGTTACGATAATAGGGGAATCTTCATTTTTCAATAAGAATGTGACAAGTGTAACTATCCCTGAAAGTGTGACCAAAATAGGGGATAGAGCATTTTTGATGAATCAGATCACGACTGTGACCCTCCCTAATAGATTAGAGAGTATAGGTAATCTAGCGTTTTTTGACAATCGGTTATCGACTGTCTATATTCCTGATAGCGTAAAAACAATAGGAGCAGAATCATTTGCGAATAATCAGCTAACAGCAGTGACAATTCCAGATGGTATAACAAGAATTGAGAACAGTGTATTTTCGAGGAATAAATTAGAAAGTGTAACCATTCCCAGTAGCGTGACAAGTATAGGGAACTACGCGTTTTATCAAAATCACTTAACAACCATTATTCTACCTGATGACTTAAAGAAGATAGGGTTCTATACTTTTTATGGTAATAACCTGAAAGAAGTGACTATTCCTGAAGCAGTTACATATATAGAAGATTGGGCATTTGCCTCTAATCAGTTGCATTGGGTTTACTTTAATAGACCATTAGTGCTGCAGCCTAATACATTTAACTACCAAGGTGACAGGTTTGATGGTTGGTATAGTGATTTGGCATGGGCAAAGCCGTGGGATGGCAATATCACACAGCCAACAAAAATTTATGCAAAGGGAAATGCGTTAACATATACACTTACATTTGAGCCAAATAGCGATACAGCTATTGATGAACAGCAAATACTGGCTGGAGAAAAAGCACTTGCACCAGCAACTCCGATAAAAGATGGCTCTCAATTTATAGGCTGGTATAAAGATGAAGAATTGACTGTACCCTGGAACTTTGATACAGATGTGATAACGGGAAATATAACTTTATATGGAAAATGGGCAAAAAAACCATACACTGTTATATTTCATACAGATACAGACACAATAACAATCGAGGTATTGAATGGAGAGCTATTAGCCAAGCCATCAGATCCAACGAAAGTTGGCTATACATTTGCAGGTTGGTATAAAGACGAAAAGCTGATGATACCGTGGAACTTCGAGATCGATAAAGTGACAGAGAGTATGACGTTATATGGAAAATGGCTAACAAATGAATACATCATTACCTTTTATACAAATGGAGGGACGTTAATTTCTCCTGTGACAGCTAAGTATAATGAGGTAATAGATGAACCACTGTTCCCGACAAAAACAGGTTATAAATTTGTAGGCTGGTATAAGAATGAAGAGCTGACCAAACCATGGAGCTTCGATACTGATAAAGTGGCAGAAGATACAGCACTTTACGCGAAATGGGAAAGGGTAACTGTACATTATATTCTGGACTTTGCTTCAAATGGTGGAAGTGCTATATCGCCCCAAAGGATTACTGCTAATACAACCGCAATGCAACCAATCAACCCAATAAAGGTAGGCTATACATTTGCAGGTTGGTATAAAGATGCTCATTTCACAAAAGTCTGGAATTTCCATACAGATATAGTGACAGCTAATACTACTTTATATGCAAAATGGCAATGGCTAGCAAACGATTCTTCAGGTGGTGGAGGAAATTCGTCCCCAACACTAACAGAGCCAGAAACGACAGAGCCAACCTTATCTGAAAAACCAGAACCTAAACCTGAAGATCAAGCTAAGCCACAACCAACCGAGCCAACACCCCAAACAGAGGCAAACATTACTTTCTCAGATATTCCTCAGGGCCATTGGGCATGGACGATGATTCAGGAGATGGCAAGGCAGGGCATTATTACAGGCTATCAAGACGGCACCTTCAAGCCAAATGCACCAATTCAGCGCCAGCATGTTGCCCTAATGTTAACCAGAGCATTAGAGCTAGAACCGAAAAAAGAGGCGTTTATATTTAAGGATATTCCTGAAAGTCATCTCTATTTTGAGGAAATTAAGCAAGTGCAACAAGCAGGGCTGTTTGATGGCATAGATGGAAACTTCCAACCAAAAACTAATATGACACGTTCACAAATGGCCAAAGTATTGGTAGAGGCTTTAAACTTAACAGCCCATAAGAAAGAAACATTTAATGATGTATCTGCTACTCATTGGGCATACAATTATATTGCTATTCTTGCGTCAAACGGTATCACAATAGGTGATCAAGGTAATTTTAGACCTAATGATGCTGTTACACGGGCAGAATTCGCAATTTTTTTATATAGAGCCCTCTCTCAATAAGAAAAAATCCCATCACTGGTGTGATAAGACTACCAATGATGGGATTTTTGTATTTACCTAAAAATAATTAACATTCCTCAATAGTGGGAGTAAATAATTACCTTTAAGATGAAGAAGAATTATTTCATTTTTAAAGAAAGGAGAGACTATATGAAAGCAAAAAGTGTTAGATATGGAATATGGTTTACACTATTTATCTTCATGATGTTAGTGAAAATCCCTTTTACTTTTGCTAATGAAGCTGATTATGATGTGGAAGATAGCCCTGATGGATCGATAACTATAAAGACATACACAGGTACTGGCGGAGACATGGTAATTCCTCATCAAATACAAGGGAAAATCGTAACAGGGATAGACGCTTGGGTGTTTACTAATAAAAATCTGACAAGCCTCATGATACCAGAAACAATAACAACAATTGGTGCTTATGCTTTTTATCAAAATCAGTTAACAAGTGTGACACTGCCAAGTAATCTAACGAACATTAGTGATGGTGTATTTTCCTTAAACCAACTAACAAATGTGATACTTCCAAATAATCTAAGTAGTATCGGAAATTATGCATTTTCTGGAAATTTTCTAGAAAGCGTAGATATACCTAAAAGTGTTATTAGTATAGGAGATCATGCATTTTCAACGAATGATATTGTCAATGTGAAAATTCCAGAGGGTGTAAAAATAATAGGGTCAAATGCATTTGCAAGGAATGATATTGAAAGTTTAGAGATACCAGAAAGTGTGAAAAGCATTGGAGATGAAGCCTTTTCAAATAATTACCTAAAGGAAATCATTATATATTCTAAAGATGTTGAAATAGGTGATGATGCTTTTATAGGGCATAGTCCTAACCTTGTTATTTATGCTCCAGAGAATTCTTCTGCAAAAGAGTATGCAGATAGGTTGAATATAAACTTTCAAGGTATAAATTCTCCAGATCCTGTCAATGAAGCGGATTATGAGTGGACAAAAAATAGGGATGGGTCAGTAACGATTAGAGATTACATAGGTACTGATATGGCAATAACCATTCCAAGTCAGCTAGATGGCAGGGTAGTAACAGCAATAGGTAGTGGAGCATTTGGTGAAAAAGGTCTTACGCAGGTAATTATACCAGACAGTGTAACAAGCATTGGAGATGTGGCATTTGCAGAAAATCAATTAACGTATGTGAAACTACCAAATAACCTTAAAAAGATAGGTGAAGGTGTATTCTTTACAAATAAACTTACTGCTATAGAAATACCAGATCAAGTTACTCAAATTGGCTCATATGCATTTTTAGATAATGCACTTGCTACAGTTAAGCTGCCAAATCAACTTAAGACAATTGGGGATTTCGCATTTATGGAGAACCAATTAACAAACATTGAGTTACCAGCAACTTTGGAGACTATAGGAGAATGGGCGTTTTCAGATAATCACATAACCTCTTTAGTAATACCTACTAGTGTCGTAAGTATAGGAGCGTATGCATTTGCTACCAATGAACTTTCAAATGTAACGATTCCCTCAAGTATAACAAGTATAGCGGAAAGTGTATTTCTCGATAATCAGCTTACAAGTATAGAGATTCCTAGTAGTGTAACGAATATTGGTAGATGGGCCTTTGGGAAGAATAGACTTAGTAGCATCGAAATTCCTAAAAATGTAATGACTGTAGAGGATAATGCCTTTAATGACAATAATCTTAAACAAGTGAAAATATTATCGGATGCAACGATTCTTTTAGAAGATATTTTTAATGCAAATCCAAGTAATTTAATTATTTATGGTCATGATGCATCGACTGCTCAAGCCTATGCCAATCAAAATAATCACCAGTTCGAGTTACTTACTTATCAAATTATCTATCATGGAAATGGCTCTGAACAAGGAAATCCACCAGTAGATATGAATATGTATCCAAGAAATACTCCAGCAACGATCTTAGATAATATAGGATCTTTAGAAAAAACTGGCTATACATTTGATGGTTGGAACAGCACTAACGTGGGAGATGGTATAGATTATACAGTCAATAGCATTGTTGATATTGAAGAATCAGATCTTGCCTTGTATGCGAAATGGGAAGCAAATTCATATGTTGTCACATTTAATACAAATGGGGGGACAGCAATCAATCCTATTACAGTAATTTATGAGGCACTAGTAAGTAAACCAGTAATCCCTATAAAACCAGGGTATACATTTTTAGGCTGGTATAAGGATGCTCAATTCACCACACCATGGAATTTTACAACGGATATGATAACCCAAAATACAACCTTGTATGCAAAATGGGAAAACGTCGTCGCACAGTATACGGTGGATTTCGAAACAAATGGAGGAAGTGCAGTAGCATCACAGAAGGTAACTAAAGATACCTTAGCAACAAATCCAGTAAATCCAATAAAGGCAGGCTATACATTTACAGGCTGGTATAAGGATATTGAACTGACGATACCATGGAATTTTTCTAAAGATGTAGTGAAGTCCAATATCACCTTATATGCCCATTGGGTAAAAGACGGTTCATCGGGTGGTGGAGGAAGTATATCTCCGAATCCATCCCCAAAACCAGGGCCAAACATACCTGAAAAACAAGAACAAAAACCTGAAGAACCTAAATCTGAAGAACAAAAACCTAAACCTGAAGAACCAATTGATCCACAACCAACAGAGCCAGATATCATCTTCTCAGATATTTCTCAAGGACATTGGGCCTGGGCGATGATTCAGGAGATGGCAAAGCAGGGCATTATTACAGGCTATCAAGATGGCACCTTCAAGCCAAATGCACCAATTCAGCGCCAGCATGCTGCCCTGATATTAACAAGAGCATTAGAGCTAGAACCGAAAAAAGATGCGCGAGAATTTAACGATATACCTAAAGACCATCTCTATTTTGGGGTAATCGATCAGGTGCAACAAGCAGGTCTGTTTGAAGGCATAGATGGGAACTTCCAGCCAACTACGAATTTGACACGCGCTCAAATGGCAAAAGTATTAGTTCTTGCCTTTAATTTAACTTCATCGAATAAAGATACTTTCGAGGATGTGCCAAAAACACACTGGGCACATAACTTTATCGCTATACTTGCAGGAAATGGGATCACAATTGGAGATAATGGCAACTTTAGACCAAATGATCCTGTAACACGTGCGGAGTTTGTAACATTTTTGTCTAGAGCTTTGCATCAATAATTAAAAACCTCACCAATGGCTATCCATAAAGCTTTTGGTGAGTTTTTTTGTTCAAATTATTAACATTACTCAATAGTGCGTAAGGATGTAAATTATTATGCTAATAGAAAAGGAAGTGTTTCTATTGAAAATCGTTCGTCTTGCCTTCTTCATATTATTCTTAAGTTTAGCTTTTGTATCGATTAAACTTTCAATTAAAACGGATGAAAGGAATTATGATTGGCGTAATAACTCTGATGGTACAGTGACAATTATTCATTATAATGGTCCACATATTGAGTTTCCCTTTCCAAGCCGTTTAAATGGCAAAAAAGTTGCTAAAGTAAGTTCAGGAATTTTTGAGAAAAGGGATATTTACAGCTTTTTACCGAAAGTTTATTAGTTAAAGACGTACCCTGTGTCAAAAAAAGAAATGTATTGTCTTTCTCATCATTTTCTAATTAGACTTTCACCACTTGTATCGTATACGATGAAAAGAAAAGGCGAAGGACGGATTCGACATGACACATCGAATTTTAATTATAGAAGATGAAGAGAATATTGCGAGAGTGCTACAACTGGAGCTTCAATTTGAAGGATATGAGGCAGCAATGGCTCATACAGGAGCAGAAGGCTTACTACAATACCGTGAGCAGCAATGGGATTTAATTTTACTTGATATCATGCTACCTGAGATGAGCGGTATTGATGTGCTAAAGCGTATTCGTGCAACAGAATCCCAAACACCTGTTATCATGCTAACTGCTAAAAGTGAAGTAGAGGATAAGGTAAAGGGCTTGGATTTAGGAGCCAATGATTACGTGACAAAGCCTTTTGAAATTGAGGAGCTACTGGCACGAATTCGCAATGCACTACGGTTTTCGCAGAAGGTAAATCCAAAGCAAGTTGCACTTACATTTGGCCATTTATCGATAAACGAGCAAACAAGGGAAGTTGTGTATTTTGATAAGGAAATTCAGCTGACACCTCGTGAGTATGATTTGTTGTTCTATTTACTAAAGCATCCTAAACAAGTACTGACAAGGGAGCAAATATTAGAGGCTGTGTGGGGCTATGATTATTATGGGGATACAAATGTTGTGGATGTTTATATACGTTATGTACGGCAAAAGCTTGAGGCTGCTAATCCAGCACCTCTTATCCAAACAATTCGAGGTGTTGGATATGTGCTAAAGGAACATAGTTATGAGACTTAAAACAAAAATTCATCTACTAACAACATTGCTTATGCTAGTTATTATAGTGGCAACAAATAGTGGAATTTATTTGTTGTATGAGAAATTTGCCTATGATACGGAATATAATCAGCTCCAGTCACGGGCAAATGATTTAAGCTCTACACTGAGTCAGTTAAATGCACAAACCAACTTACAGCAAGTATTAAGAGCTTATATGCCAACAGATGGTTCTGTTTATATTTATGATGGTGAACGCTTGAAAACAAAGGTTCAAGCTACCCTTGAAATGCAAGAAGTCCCTGCCATTACCTACACTATGCCTGCTATTTGGATCGACGGAACGGTAGTGGACATAACATTACAGCAATCTATGGAAGAAGTAGAACGGACATTAGATTTGTTAAAGGTCATCTTAGTTGTTGTATCTGTCGTGGCAACGATTCCAATTTTCCTAGCGAGCTTGGTACTTGGGCGACTTATTTTATTACCGCTAGAACGTTTAAATGAGACCATGCGCAAAAGTGCATCTACTGGGAAATATGAAAAAATAGATACTACAGAAAAAGGTGGGGACGAGTTAATAAACATTAACCGCACTTTTAATATAATGATGGAGAAGCTTGAACAACATTATCAAAAGCAACAAGAATTTGTATCAAATGCCTCTCACGAGTTAAAAACTCCTATAACTGTCATTGAAAGTTATGCAAAACTACTCCTAAGAAGGGGTTTTGATAATCGTGAGGTTGCTCAGGAATCCTTACAGGCCATTGCCAATGAATCATCTCGTATGCATGAAATGGTGTTGCAATTGCTAGAACTAGCTAAAAACAAAGAGCAATTGGACATTCATTTCGAACAACTAGAGCTTGCCCCTTTCTTAAATAAAGTAGCTTCACAAATGGAACAGGCTTATCATCGAACATTTAGAATTGATGCGCAGATACCAAAATTTATTAATAGTGATGAAAAAATATTGAAGCAACTACTTTTTATTTTGCTGGATAATGCTAGGAAATATAGTGAGGATGAAGTACGTATTCAAGCCACTGAAACAACCAACCATGTACGTATTACCATCCAAGATTTTGGTATTGGTATTCCAGTCGAGCATATTCCTCATTTGTTTGAGCGTTTCTATCGTGTAACAGAGGATCGTAATCGTAAAACAGGTGGTTCAGGGCTAGGGCTAGCAATAGCACACGAACTGGCACAACAATTAGGTATAACGATAGATGTGAAAAGTAAGCTAGGGGAAGGCTCAAGCTTTACTTTATGTATACCAAAGGAGGGACAGCAATGAAAAAGTGGATGTTAGTAATTGTTGTTATTATCCTTCTTTGTAGTGGAGTAATTTGGTTTGTTCAACATCGTTATTTTTACGTTCAACCTCTTAGTGAAGCGCAGGCTATTCGGCATATTGAGACTATCTACAATGGTCATGTTACACAGGTTGAAAAACAAGGAAATAACTTTGAAATGCTTTTTACGCGTGACGATGTCAAGTATGCAGCTATACTCGATGTTACGACACAACAGGTGACTGATCTAATCCTGAAAGAAGGACATAGTAAATTACTTTTAACAGAAAAGCAGATCAGACAAATGGTTAAAAAGGAATATGGAGATATAGAAAGCGTTATGCTTACAGACTCCATTTACACTGTACGTGTTGAAAATGAGGAAATTCAAAAGGATTTAACGTTTGATGGTTATACTGGCGAACTACTGGCTGAGAAAAAGGTTGAGCCACAAGAACAACCTATCGAAGAGCCTATTATTACTGAACAACAGGCCATTCAAATAGCTCTTAAGCAATTAAAGGGTGAAGTGGATTCAGTTGATTTTGAAGAAACCCCAGAGGGTGGTTACTATTTAGTTGAGATTGAAACGCAGGAGGACGAAGCTACATTTCAAATTCATGCTGTTTCAGGAAAAGTACTGTCTGTAACATGGGATGACGATCATTAAATCATTCTCATGAAATTCTAATGTTTCTCTTATTGTTCTATCATCTTCAATTGGTAAGCTAAGTTTAGATAAACCAAAGGAGAGATGAACATGAAAAAAATGATCATGATTCCAGCACTAGTAATTACACTGGGAGTGGGTGCAGCGATTGGCTCGACGACTTTATTATCAGGAAATGCCCAAGAAAAAAAGGTCTTATCCATGCAGGAAATTGAGAAGAAGGCTCTAGCGGTAGTGGATGGTACAGTTGCCAATATCGAATTTGACCAAAATCAGTTTAGCTCTAATTATGAAGTAGAGGTGTATACAGATACAGAAGAATATGATTTAAAATTTGATGCTTATAGTGGAAAATTGCTCAAGCAGAAAAAGGAACGTCTAGATGACGATGATTGGGATGATCATATTCCTGCTACGACTGCTACAACAAAAATAATTACAAAAGAGCAGGCTATCAAGACAGCCCAAACAAAAGCAAAGGGTAAAGTGACAAAAATTAAGCTTGATGATGGTGTATATGAAATTGAACTGAAAGACGGTCAATATGAATACGAAGTAGATGTGGATGCAGTCTCTGGGAACATTATCGACTTTGAACAAGGCTTTGATGACTAATATAATGAGCTGTCTTGAAGGTAGAATATACCTTTAAGGCAGTTTTTATTGTTTATATTGTGGGTATTGACTAGGTATTCAGGAAATTTTCTTTAAGAAGCGGTTATTTATATGTTCAAAAAAAGCCTATGCTTTTACTCAAAAAAGAGAAAAATTTTCTTCTTTACTTTTTCAATTAGCAGGCGTAATATGACATCATTATAAAAGTTTCAAATTTCTAAATCGCTGAAGCAACTAAACGCGGGGGAACCAATTTTGATGGATGGCATAGCCATTCTTGGGGTGAATCTCTTCCTTGTGGAGGAGTAGGGCTACTCAGGCCCGAATCCGACAGCTAACCTCGTAAGCGTTAAGAGCAGAAAAGTGGAGCTTGGCAGACGGATGAGCGTCTACAAGTCTTATTTAGTGATGACTTGTAGGCGTTTTTTGATGTAATTTAGAAAGGCGAAACACATTCTATGAAACTAGAAGGTGTTTATCAATGAAATCCTCATTCAAACGTTATGTAATCGGCAAACCATTAAGATCCGATGCGTTAGGGGAACAAAAGCTAAGTAAAACAAAGGCACTGGCCATATTATCATCAGATGCATTGTCATCAGTAGCCTATGGACCAGAACAAATTTTAATTGTCCTAATGACGGTAGGTACAATGGCGTTTTGGTATTCTTTACCTATTGCCGCTGGAGTGGTTATTCTACTCGTGGCACTGATTTTATCCTATCGTCAAGTTATCTTCGCCTATCCACATGGGGGAGGCGCCTATGTCGTATCACGAGAAAATTTAGGCGTGAATGCAGGTCTTGTTGCAGGGGGTTCTTTGCTTGTTGATTATATTTTAACGGTAGCAGTAAGTGTGTCGGCCGGGACAGATGCCATTACATCTGCATTTCCAAGTCTTCATGCTTATAATGTACCCATTGCTATTATATTTGTGATTTTCTTAACGATTTTAAACTTGCGAGGTGTAACAGAGTCAGCCTCTATCTTGGCGTACCCAGTTTATCTATTTGTAGGCGTTATGCTGTTGCTAATCGGGATTGGGCTCTATAATGTGGCAACTGGACAGGTGCCTGCAGAGCTACATCCAAAGATTGGCACACCAGTGGCAGGGATTAGCCTATTTATTTTATTAAAGGCATTTGCTTCAGGAAGCTCAGCGTTAACAGGAGTAGAGGCTATTTCTAACGCTATACCTAATTTTAGAAATCCTGCCCCGAATAATGCTGCTAAAACGCTTTTAGCAATGGGCGCCATTTTAGCCGTTTTATTCATCGGGATTGTTAGTCTAGCTTATTTTTATGGCGTTGCACCAACAGCAGAAGCAACAGTCGTTTCCCAACTAGCAGAAGCTAGTGTTGGTCGGAATTTTCTTTATTATATTGTACAGGGGACAACGGCAATGATTTTAGTACTTGCCGCAAACACAGGATATTCAGCATTTCCCTTGCTTGCTGTGAATTTATCGAAGGATGGTTTTATCCCACGAATCTTCCAAATTCGTGGGGACCGTCTTGGCTATTCAAATGGTATTTTAATGCTAGGTATTGCAGCCATTTTTTTAATTATACTTTTTGACGGGGCCACAGAGCATTTAATTCCGCTCTATGCAGTAGGCGTATTTATTCCCTTTACATTAGCGCAAACGGGAATGATGAGAAAATGGTGGCGCGAAAAACCTAAAGGCTGGGTAGCAAAATTTACGATCAATACAATTGGGGCTGCTATCTCTTTCATCGTGGCAATGATGTTTTTTGTGACAAAAATGCCTCAAGTATGGCCAGTGTTTATCTTTTTACCAATTATTATTTTTGTATTCCATCGCATTAAGCAACATTATCAAGCTGTTGGAGAACAGTTAAGATTAAATCATGAGGAACTGGCTACTATTGAGGGGAATGTTTTCATTGTGCCAGTAGCTGGTATAACAAAGGTGGTTGAAAACTCCCTACATTATGCCAAATCACTTAAGGTTGATAAAGTGATAGCCTTTTACGTAGCTTTCGATCAAGCAGATGCAAAAGCTTTTGAAGAGAAGTGGAACGCCTGGCAACCTGATGTACGATTAGTTACCTACTATTCACCATATCGCAGCATTACACAGCCATTAATTAAATTTATTGATAAAGTAGAACATCAATGTACGAAGACAGGTCATAAAGTTACAGTTGTTATCCCTCAATTCTTACCGAAAAAAGGGTGGCATCATATGCTACACAACCAATCGAGTCTTCTTATTCGTACATCACTGTTATTTCACAGAAATGTCGTCATTATGACAGTACCGTTCCATTTATCAAAATAATGCTAGCAAGCTAGAAAATAGTCTGTTATAATCAGTACGTTGATTGAAAACACGAACGTTTACAATTAAAAAGTTCCAGAATACCATTAAATTCCGAAAAATCAAACTTTTTTTGGTGAGAGATAGTAGCCCTTACCGAATAAAGTGATAAATTGGTTATTCTGATAGTTTCATACAAATCCACTCATATAATAGCGAGAATAGGGCTCGCAAGTTTCTACCGATTTACCGTAAATGAATCGACTATGGGTAGCAATGCTTTTAGAGAACTTCAATTTAATGATGTTTTCTATTCATTTCGACGTTTTTGCGCTGAATGCTTTGCTCCACTCGTAGCAGAATGGAATCAAAGTATTCAGCGTTTTTTTATAATTTTTTACGAAAGAAGGATATGAAAGAAATGAAGTTATTACAAGACAAAATTATGCAAGAGGGTAAAGTATTATCTTCATCCGTATTAAAGGTTGATTCATTTTTAAACCATCAAATTGATCCGATGCTAATGAAGGAAATTGGTCATGAATTTGCAAATCGTTTCTCTGATCAAGTGATTACAAAGATTTTAACAATAGAATCTTCAGGTATTGCCCCATCCGTGATGTTAGGCTTAGAAATTGGCGCGCCTGTCGTGTTTGCTCGTAAACGTAAATCATTAACTCTTTCAGATAACCTTTATTCTTCAAAGGTACATTCATTCACAAAAAATGAAACAAATGAGATCTCTGTCTCACGTAATTTCTTAAGCGAAGATGACAATATTTTAATCGTAGATGATTTCTTAGCTAATGGTGAGGCTGTCAAAGGCTTACTTGATATTGCTGCACAAGCGGGTGCGAATGTTGTAGGAGTTGGAATTGTTATTGAAAAGGGCTTCCAAGATGGCGGAAAACTATTGCGTGAGCAAGGTGTTCGCGTTGAGTCATTAGCAATAGTAGATTCTCTTGAAGATGGCAAAGTAACATTTGCTACGGAGGCTCGCGCGTAATGAATACCTTTAAATCGACTGCGCTAGCGATTCAACATTTACTTGCAATGTATGCTGGAGCCATCTTAGTGCCACTGATTATCGGTGGGGCAATTGGCTTCGATTCAACACAAATGACGTATTTAGTAGCGATTGATATTATGATGTGCGGGATCGCTACACTTTTACAGGTTTATTCAGGTAAATTCATTGGTATTGGCTTACCTGTAGTACTTGGCTGTACATTCACAGCGGTAAGTCCAATTATTGCGATTGGTACAAACCCAGAGCAGGGTATTACGGACATTTATGGTTCTATTATTGCCTCTGGTGTAATTGTAATGATAATTGCGGGCTTCTTCGGCAAGCTTGTGAAATTCTTCCCACCAGTCGTAACAGGGTCAGTTGTTTCAATTATCGGTATTTCCTTATTACCAGTAGCATTAAACAATATGGCAGGTGGACAAGGTGCTGAGGATTTTGCCTCTGCTTCTAATGTAGCTTTAGCCTTTATTACATTGGTTATCATTTTAGTCGTTTATCGCTTTTCTACGGGCTTTGTTCGTGCTATTTCAATTTTAATAGGATTAGTAGTAGGTACTGTTTTAGGTGCTTTCATGGACAAGGTGGATTTCACCCCAGTTGCAGATGCTAATGTATTTCACATGGTACAACCTTTCTACTTTGGCATGCCAACATTTGATGTAACGGCGATTATTACCATGACACTTGTAGCAATGGTATCTTTAGTAGAATCATCTGGTGTCTATTTTGCGCTAAGTGATATTTGTAATAAAAAATTAGATTCAAAAGATTTGGCTCGTGGCTACCGTTCAGAAGGTCTAGCTTCAGTAATCGGTGGTATTTTCAATGCCTTCCCATACACAACATTCTCACAAAACGTGGGACTAACTCGTATGTCAGGCGTTAAGGACCGTAAAGTCATTTACATCACAGGTGGTCTACTTGTAGCATTAGGCTTCCTACCAAAAATCGCAGCATTAACAACAATTATTCCAACGTCTGTACTAGGTGCGGCAATGCTTGCGATGTTCGGTATGGTGATTACACAAGGTATGGGAATGCTTGTACCTGTTATGAATGAATCAGCGGAAAACGCAATGATTGCAGCGATTGCAGTAAGTTTAGGTGTCGGTGTATCCGTTGTTCCTGGCATTTTTGATGCACTGCCAACAAGCGTTTCAATCTTAACGTCAAATGGTATTGTTTGTGGTTCAGTCACAGCGATTATCCTAAATATTTTATTCAACATGATTGGGCCTAAGCATAAAAAAGACCCGATGCACGGGGAAGTATAAAAAGATATAAATAACATTCATCTAAATATTTTACATATTTTGATGAAAAGAAAGTGATACCTACTTTTATCTATTGATTTAGATTTGAGGAGGTGTCACTTTTTTGTTGTTATGGATTGTATGTTTTAAACTATAGATTATGATTTTAGTTAAAATTTGTTCCGTTAAAATAACTTTAGACTGTCATAAGGAATGTTTAACATTAGACTAAAAGGGAATTTAAAATAGAGTTGTTGAAATGGCATGTAACTCTCTCTTTCAACATATACTTATATAAAACTACTCTCAGAAAGGTCTAGCACAAATGCAAAGTATTGTTTTAATTTTAATCCTACAATTAGTATATGTACCTTTTTTAACATTACGAACAATATTTTTGGTAAAGAATATCACATTCCTTGCAGCGATATTTGGTATGCTGGAGATGTTGGTGTATGTATTTGGCCTTTCACTCGTTTTCAGTGGGAAGCAAAGTATGTTATCTATGGTTGTCTATGCAGTTGGGTTTGGATTAGGTATATTTTTAGGAGCAAAAATAGAACGAAAGCTAGCGATAGGCTATGTTTATACAACCATTAATACGCAAAATAAAAATGAAGAGCTTGTGAAATTTCTTCGCCACGAAGGGTTTGCCGTCACGATTTATATAGGAGAAGGGCGAGATAGTAACCGCTATAAATATGAGATCTTAACGAAGAGGAATCGTGAAGGAGAGCTCTTTCAAATAGTAGAGCAATTTGAGCCGAATGCGTTTATTATCTCGTATGAGCCTAAATCATTTAAGGGAGGCTTTTTACTTGCTCGTATGAAGGCCAAGCAAAAATAATATTCAATATGAGAGGACCTTCGCTAAAGCGAAGGTCCCTTTTTACATTTTTGTTTCAACCCAGTTTTTGAATAAGTCATAATCTGTATAGACGGTTTCTTTGTAACTCATTGCTTGTAAAATTGTATGTTCTATAAATACATTTCGTTCTTTACCGATCGCTTTTAAAATCTCCTCCTCGCTGTGATAGGTAAAAACATGAGAATAATCGATGTCAGCTCGTGCATGTATTTTAGCGGCAATTTTCCCCATAAGTGATGTTGTTGTAAAGTAATCCTCTACATCCTGATAGTTTTTAGGCTTAATCTTCTTTTTATAAGGAGAACGTTCTCGAATATAAAATTCCTGACCATTCATTGTAATAAAGGCTAAATGTGGATCCTCTAAGTGGTGCATGGCTTTTTGAGTTCCAACTACTCGTGCTCCTTGGTGCTCATAATGAGCCCAAAACAGATCCTGGTAGGGAAGAAAGTAGGCAGGAATGGCTGTGCGTACTTCTTTCATTTCTAACACTAAATTTTCAACCCCTGATGCACCCTTTTCATCTTCCACTAAAATATAGTAACGTTTTAAACCGATTGAAGCTGTACCAGATCCATACTTATAAGCTATGTCCCTAATTTTATATGTAGAAAGTGCGTTTGAAATGGCACTGTATTCCTCAGCAGTGACTGGTTGAATTTCTTCATTCCATAAGAAAGCGCGCTCGCCGTCTTCATTGAGATACGTAATATCCTGTAAAAAATGGGATCGTTGGCGTTTCTCAAGCTTTTTCAATAACCTCTTTGCGGGTCCCTTGGTATTGTTCTTTGTGAAAATGAGTGTTAGAGGATCATCCTGTTTACGCTCAAATCGTTTTAGTTGATTGATATAACTATTAAGAAAATGTTGAATAGCCGTTTCTTGGGTTGTCTTATGTAAGCCTTGTTCTTCTATATAAAGTGCAATACTAATACTCATACGAATAATATCGTATAAATATGAACCGACATAGCCCTCATCGAAATCATTGACATCAAAAACAATGGAGCCAGCTTCATTTTGAAAAGCACCGAAGTTATCCATATGCATGTCACCTTGAATCCAAGTCGGTTTTCTATCAGGAGTATGGAAGATTGAAGCGGATTTTGTCATATCAAAATAAAAGAGATAGGCACTTCCACGGAAAAAGCGAAAAGGACTTTCAAGCATTTTACGGTATTTCTCCAAGCGCTGTACCTCTGTTAAGCGCATTCGTTGACCATCAAACTCTTCAAAGATTGTTTCCAATTGTTCTTGTCTTAAAAAAGTTCTAGTATGTTTAACTTGTTCCAATAAAGCATGCTCCATATCATAATCCCCTTTGTTAATTTAAAATTTATCTGTATATACGGAAATAAATTGAATAAGTTTCGAAGAAATTTAGCAAATGCACTCGATAAAAATGGCTAATCATCTAAGGTTATTTCATAACATGTTCAATAACCTATTTTCATACTATAAGACATGCATAGACACGGAGGGGGGTTGTATGTATTTCTTTACAAAAAGTCTAGTCATTATAATAGGAAGTATTTCATTGTCGTTAGGAATAAACTTATTTTTAACGCCCTATGAAATTTTAGATGGGGGAGTAGTAGGGTTAGCGCTAATATTACATTATTTATATAAGCTCCAAATTGGTTTAATGATTATTATCATTAGTATTCCAATTTTTATTATTGCGTGGTTTAAATATAAAACCTATTTTTACAATAGTATACATGGCTTACTAACGTCTTCCTTCATTATCGATTTTTTAAAGCCTGTCCGCAATCTTGTGCAAATTGATGCGCTCTATAGTGCCATTCTTGGAGGAATACTTGTAGGCTTTGGTATTGGTCTAATGCTGCGATTTCAGACAAGCACAGGGGGGACTGACTTGATAGCACAATTTATCTGTGATAAAACGGGTATCAATGTTGGGATATTAATATTTTTTATTGATTCCATCGTGATTGTTATAGGTGGCTTCCTCCTATCAACCTCGACCTTGCTATTATCTATAATTACAGTGCTAGTTGTGGGGATTACGACAAGCATTATTACTAGTCGAGTTTAATAAACATAAAAAAAGTTCCAGTATAAACTGAAACTATTTGGGGGTCTGATTATCGAGTGCTTTCATTAGCTTCTTTTTTGGATGTGCGGGTTTCACTTCGGCAATTAGTATAGCTAGTAAAATAAGGACGGCACCAACGACCATACGGCTTGTTAGCATTTCATGCAAGAAGATAACGGATAAAACCATGCCGAAAAAAGATTCCGTTGATAGTATAATCGCAGCCTTTGTGGCAGTTGTATATTGATTGGCCACATTCTGGAAAAGATAAGCTATTGTCGTAGAAAAAATCCCTAAATAAACAAGCGAGTAAATTGCCTCTTTTTCAAGCGACGTAGGAATTTCACCTTGACTAATGACAACAAGAACACCTATAAAGGATGCTGTGAGAAACTGAATAATAGTTAGAGCAATGGCATCTTCTTTTTGAACAAAAAGGTTTGTACAAAAGATATCAAAGGCAAAAGCAACAGCACAAGCTAATGATAGGGCATCACCTATATTCATTGTCAATGAGCCTTGTAATGATAAAAAGCCAATGCCCACAATTGCCATTATCGAACCAATGATTTCGTAGCCATCGATACGCCGTTTATAAACGGCATATGCTATTAAAGGAACAATAATGACATTAACTGCGGTTAAAAAGGCATTTTTAGAGGGTGTTGTATATTGCAGTCCGACTGTTTGAAGGGCAAACGCTATATACAAAATCGTACCTAATAAAGCTCCCTTCCAAATTACTGATCTCGAAGCCTTTTTTAAGCGGGCGCCAAATAAAACGGTTAATATGATTGAAGCTAATAAAAATCTGCCAGCCATTACTTGATATGCTGTTAAATATTCTAGAGCAATGGCCGTTACAACAAATCCACTACCCCACACGATTGCAGTAACTAATAACATGCCATCAGCTATGTAAGTTTTCATGTGTTCTTCCTCCTAACTTCAATAGAATAGCATAAGAGAGAAGAAAAGAATTTGATTTTATTTCTAAATATTCAGGCGTTTTTTTGTACTTATTCCAAAGCGATTAGTCACTGGTCATTTTGCTATGTAATAAGTACAATTTAACGGCTGTAGCTAGGCGTTCATAAAAAACATAATCATTATCTATGGGTGCTACTAGCTGACGTATTTTAGCCATACGATAGCGAATTGTATTTGGATGACAGAATTGTGCTACAGCAACTTCCTTAATATTTCCTTTTTTAATGATATAAGTTATGGCGGTCTCCATTAAGTCTGGATCAGCCTTATCATCAAGTAGAGGGACTAAAAAGGAGCTAACATAGTCCATAGCGAATGTTGCATCTTTACGGTATAACTCGATTAATAAACAATCAGACGCGAGATTCTTATAATGACAGCTAGGGAGCATATCGATTTCAGCGAAAATATTGGCAAAAAAAGCTTCGCGTAATGCCATTGGGAATCCAGTCTGGGTATCATTACAACTGCTATAGCCGAAAGTGATTGTATCAGTGGGTATGGCATATAATGCTAGCCATTCATGTAAAACCCTTTCAAATTGGAATTGCTGAGATGGATGTGTCATGATGATAAATAGACTTTTTTTATAAGAACAAATCATACCCGATTTTAATAGTGGCTCCAACGAGTAAAAGGGCTGCATCCAGTTCGGATGGATTGTGTCACCAGCTCGTAAATTTGCTATAAATACATATTTTTCAAAGGGCTTATTGAGCTGTTGTAAAATGGATTTGATTTGCTCCTGTGTTACATCTTCCTCCACTAACCTTCGTAAAATCGTTTCTATAAAATAGGAATAATCCTGTGTCTTAGCATAAGCCATCGTTTCTAAAATGATTTTTTCAAAAAACTCATCTCCACCAAAGCGCAATATAGGGAAATTATGCTGCTCTGCATATGACAAAACTTCTTCAGGTAATTCCTTAAAAATAACAGGCTTATAAGCTAAAGCACTAGCCCCAAGCTCAATTAGATTTTTAACAGCATTGAATAAATACTCAGGCTTTTGCTTAGCAAATAATAAACTACTTAACACAACACTGTTGGGTGTAAAGATAGTATCTCTGACATGGTGGATGTCAGGTGAAAATTCAAAGTCTAATATTTCTACATTTTGAACAGCTTTATTTAAGCCATTGTGACCCGCTATAACAGTGAAGTCTTTGGTAATAGGTAATTGTAAAAATTTCTCTACATTCATGAGTGGATCATTGCCTTTCCTGTAGTAAGCTTCTAGCTTCTATTATAAAATTACTTGTTCATAAAAAACCATTAGTATGAATGCTAGCAGGTTTCCCCCACAAAAAAATCTGCTCATTCAGTGGTATACCGTGAAGTGAGCAGATTTCTAGTGCTTATCGTTTAGATATTAGCAAAAATATTTGGTTTTCTATTTCTCTGTGGATTTGCTTGCTCAACAGCATAGCCTACATTTAAAATGCGTCCTTCTTTAAAGGCTGGGCCAATAATTTGTAGACCTATTGGTAAGTTTCCTTTAAAGCCACAAGGAACCGAGAGTGCAGGTAAGCCTGTTAAGTTACTAGGGCCTGTAAAGCGGATAATATTATCAATTAAATCTACTTTTTGACCGTTTAACTCTGCAAAATCATCCCCAATTGTACTAGCTACAACAGGTAGGGTAGGGGAAATGAGCACATCTACCTTATTAAAAATCTCTGTAAACTCCTGCTTGATTTGACGACGTACCTGCTGAGCCTGCAAGTAATCGACTGCAGAAGGCAATTCACCAAGCTCAAATAGCAGACGAATATCGTCACCAAAATCTTGTGGTCTCTTTTGTAAATCTGAATGGTGTATAGCTGCTGCCTCTGAAAGAGACGTCACAAGCTCTGCCCATTCTGCATATTGTAGGGAAGGAATACGCACCACTTCTACTTTAGCGCCTGAATCCACTAAGCTTTGAATACTTGCTCTAACAGCCTTCTCTACATCAGCATCAACATTATTAAAGAAATATTCTTCATTGATACCAATCACTAGATCTTTGATCTTACCAGTAAGCTGCTTCTCATAGTTGTCTACTGGAACATTCACGCAAGTAGGGTCTTGATGATCAAAACCAGCAATGACTTCGAGCAAGCCCGCTGCATCCTTAACTGTCTTTGTCATCGGACCAATATGGTCTAAGCTCCATGCTAGCGGGTAGCAGCCGTATTTACTTACACGACCGTGTGTAGGTTTTAAACCTACAATGCCGCAAGCAGACGATGGAATTCGAATAGAGCCTGCTGTATCTGTCCCTAGTGAAGCAACACTTGCTCCAGCTGCAACAGCCGCACCAGAGCCTCCACTTGAACCTCCAGGAATTTTATCTAAGTCCCATGGGTTACGAACAGGGCCGTAATGAGGGTTGTTATTTGTAATTCCCCATGCATATTCATGCATACTTAATTTCCCAGTGAAAATAACACCAGCATCACGTAGCTTTTCAACCACTGTCGCATCATAATTAGAAACGAAGTCCTTATGAATTTTTGAGGACATCGTTGTTATTTTATCTTTAAAATACAAGTTGTCCTTTAAGGCCATAGGTATCCCATGATACATACCCTTATAATGACCTTGGAGAATCTCCTGTTCAACTTCTTTTGCCCTTGCTAAGGCTTCTTCCCGATAAAAAGCCATATAGGAATTAATTTTAGGCTGACTTTCCTCAGCAAAAGCTAAAATAGCTTTCGTTAATTCCACGGGAGATAGCGACTTTGATGCAAGTAAAGGTGCCAACTCTTCAACAGATTTTAAATGTAAATCAGTTGTCAATGTGATCACCTCCAGGAATACTACGTACAGCGATGTCTGCATCATCGATCGCAATACCTTCTAAATTGCTGCGAAGTGACTGCATACCTTCCCAGCGTGTTTTTAATAGTTCAAGGTGTTCAGGTTTCGGTGTAATTCCTTTGTTCTCCAATAATTGTTGAATAGACAAGCTCATTAACAGGATCCTCCCTTGAATAATTTTTATCTAAATAGGTTTCCCTATTAAGACCAATTCAGTAAAAACACAAAAAATATAATAGGTAATATAAACCTATTATTACAATCATACACTAATATCATTTTATATCAAATAAATTATTTGTAATAGTTTTAATATTATGAAATATTAACTAGAAAAGAGTTTTGTTAAAACCTATTGCTGGAACTTGCTCTTTTTACATTCGGTTCACAGTCTGTTTACAATCAAAGCGTACAATGAACCATAATAACCAATTGAAGAGGTGCAGGAATGGAGTCTGTAGTGGGACAAAGTATAAAAACAAGTAATATATTTTCTTTTTTTAAATATTTATATGGTCAGCATCAAAGTAGTTCGTTATATATGAAACGTTTAAAGGCATTGAAACAAATTATTCAACATAACGATTTACATACATACTTTCAGCCTATTGTAGATTTACAGTCACAGCAAACAATAGGATTTGAAGCCTTAAATCGACCATTACCCTCAACATTATTTAACAGTGTGGACCAGTTTTACGAGTTTGTAGGACAAACAGATTGCGTTTTTTTATTTGAATGTTTTTGTAGAAATCTTTCCTTGAAACGTTTCAAGGAACGTTTACACAAAGACTTGGTGAATAAAAACTTTTTAGTGTTCCTTAATATACATCCGAATGTTTTATTAGATAAAAAATATCACAGTGGCGAAACACTACAATTATTGAAGGAGCTTGGAATCAAACCTCAGCAAGTGGTTTTTGAACTAACTGAGCGAAGTGCAGTAATAGATTTTGTGGAGTTTGAACGTGTATTATCGCATTATCGATCACAGGGCTATCGCATTGCCGTAGATGATGTAGGATCAGGTTATAATAGTTTAAAAACGCTCATCTATTTAAAGCCGGAATTTATTAAGCTAGACCGTTCATTAATTCAATTCATAGACCAAAATAGTGAACAACAGCAGCTCGTCACATTGTTAATGAAATATGCTGAACAAGCCAATACTAAAATCATCGCTGAAGGGATTGAAAGACAAGAAGAGCTTGATTATCTCTATCGTATTGGCATTCATTATGCACAGGGATATGCGATAGGAAAGCCTGCAAAGGAAATATATATGGGGAAAATAAGGGTGGGTGACCATGAAGATAGGGGAAGTCATTGAGAAAGTTCCATGTATTGATGAATTTGTGAAAAATAAAGAAGTAGATGTACTTTTTACAAGTAATCCATCGTTGCGTAGCGTTGTTGTTGTGCGTGATGAAAAACCAATTGGACATATTACACGCACACATTTCTATCAAAAAATCGGTACTCGATATGGCTATCATTTATTAATGGAACGTCAAAATCAGCTGATGATAAAGAAAAATCCTTTAATCGTTGATCGTAATACACCAATCACAGAGGTTAGTACATTAGCTATGGCTAGACCTCCAGAGGATTTATATGATGATGTCATTGTCACGAAAAACAATCTTTATTATGGCATGGTTAGTATTCGAGAGTTATTGTTAAAGCTTGTTGATACACAAGTAGCCATTGCAAGTTTCCTGAATCCATTAAGTAGTCTTCCAGGCAATAAATTAATCGATGAAAAATTAGAAGAAGCATTACAGCTATCGCAATATAGTTTAATCTATTTTGATTTAGATCACTTTAAATCCTACAATGACACATATGGCTTTAATAAAGGCGATAAAATTTTACGGTATTTAACAGAAATACTAAAAAGACATATCTGCGGCGTAGAGGATTTTTTAGGACATATTGGTGGAGATGATTTTGTAGCCATTCTACCTTATTACGAGGTAGAAAAGATGTGTCAAAAAATTATTGATGACTTTGATGCCAAAATACTTAGTTTTTACGAGTTAGAGGATCTAGCATATGTTCAGGTGGCTAATAGATCTGGCGAACTGGAACCTTTAACATGCACATCTTTATCTATTGCCGTTATTACGAATGAATATCAGTATTTTGACTCTGTGGAACAATTATCCAATGCGGTAACACATGTAAAAAAGCAGTGTAAAAAAATAGCTGGTAGTTGTTACCTCATTAATCAACAAAAAAATTATTTTGTTCATTAGCAAAATATGTTAGATTTGTGGATCTAATATGTAAAATATATGAAAATTTAAATAAAATTGATATATATTTTGGTTACAGGAGGTTTAGATGGATTCAAGAAAACTGCACATTTGGCAACCTGTCACTTGCTTAAAAAGAGCCCAAATCGTTAATGCCACATTGAATTATACAGATTGAGGACTATGCTTAACATTAATAGATCGAAACAATGCAATAAGATGTCACCTATTCAAGATTATGTTTGTTCTTTTCGCTATACTGGAGAAATCCCATGATCTGATTTAGTAGACATGGTCACTAAAGCCATGACCAAGAACAATCTAAAAATTCTTCAGCAGAATGGTTTGATCAACTCCAGTGGATTGGAAGCAAAGAAATTCCTACCGTAGAACATCATATCTACTGCTATAATGACGGTGTGTTTGACATCATTAGTGACTACGAACCAAGATTTGTAATTAGAAATAATGCTTAAAAGGCTGCCCCTGCACTGTTAAAAACTAACAGTATAGGGGCAGTTACTCATTTGTCACCAAATGTAGTGGCATTGATTAAACTAGCTATACATTTACAAACATTTTTTATGAGCTTTTCCATGATTAATCCTTTGCCAGAGGATGATTGTTACGCCATTTTTCGGGGTATAATCCTTAGCAAGAAAGCATTTTGTTATAGGAATTTATTAATCTTAATAAAACATACTTGAATTATAGGGATTATGGGTATATAATTCGATTACATTATTATAAAACATCTTAGGAGGCATTCCATTGTCGAATTTACAAATCATTCTTAACGTAGCAGTGTTACTTGTGTTCGTTGGAATTTTATATGTTATGAATAAAAAGCACGTTAAGTTTTCTAATCGTGTTTTTGCCGGTTTAGGCTTAGGGATTGTACTTGGTCTTGGACTTCATTTTATTTATGGTCTCGATTCTGAAGTATTAGCCAAAACAACATCTTGGTACAATATTATCGGTACTGGGTATGTGAAACTGCTCCAAATGGTAGCAATGCCATTAGTATTTATCTCCATTTTAATTGCATTTACTAAAATGAAGATTGGTAAAAATTTCGGAAAAATGGCAGCACTTATTTTAGCCATTTTAATCGGTACAACAGCCGTTTCGGCAGCTGTAGGTATTCTTTCTGCAACAGTCTTTGATTTAGATGCAACACAAATTTTACAAGGTGACGCAGAAACTGCACGTGGTCAATACCTTGAAGAAAAAACAACGGGCTTAGCAGCTCCTGATTTACCAACACAAATTATTGAGTTATTCCCAGCAAATCCGTTCCTTGATTTAACGGGTGCTCGTTCTACTTCAACGATTGCGGTTGTAATTTTCTCAGCATTCCTTGGTTTTGCTTATTTACGTGTGGCACGTAAGGATGAGGGAACAGCAGCTACAATTAAAAAAGGCTTGGATGCCATCTATGCCCTTGTTATGGGTGTTGTAACAATTGTATTACGCTTAACGCCATATGGAATTCTAGCGATTATGGCTCGTACGGTAGCAACATCTGATTTTGGAGCTATCTATAATTTAGGTAAGTTTGTTATTGCTTCTTATGTAGCACTATTTATTGTTCTAATCGTACACTTATTAATCATTACATTAAGTGGTTTAAATCCATTTACGTATTTGAAAAAATCGGCAGAAACATTATTATTCGCCTTTACATCACGTTCTAGTGCTGGTACTTTACCGATGAATATTAAAACGCAAACAGGTCGTCTTGGAGTATCTGAGGGGATTGCAAACTTCTCAGGCTCATTCGGATTATCAATCGGTCAAAATGGTTGTGCAGGTGTATATCCTGCGATGTTAGCCATTATGATTGCACCGACAGTCGGCATTAATCCACTTGACCCTGTGTTCATTATTACAGTTATTGCAGTAGTAGCAGTTAGCTCATTTGGTGTAGCAGGTGTTGGTGGTGGTGCAACATTTGCAGCTATCCTTGTATTATCAGCACTTGATTTACCAATTGCTCTAGCAGGTGTATTAATCTCTGTTGAGCCTTTAATTGATATGGGTCGTACAGCGTTAAATGTAAGTGGTTCAATGACTGCTGGTGTTACAACAGCGCGTATTACTAAAGAATTAGATACAGAAATGTATAATAATAAAGAATTAGGTGCTCAAGTAGCAGACCTATAAGGTCAAAGAAGCCCCGTTAAAGTTTTAACTTTAACGGGGCTTCAGCTGCTTTATACGATTTTTACATAAAAATCTTTACCGTTGATTAATTCGGATATCTCAATATTATAATTTTGTTTATAGTAATCATAAATATTGTAGGCTAAACCGGAGTGTCCATTCAAATAGGTTCCCTTTTTAATCTCTTTACGTGGATTATGGAAATCAAAATATAAGCGTGAATCATGACTCATTGTATTTAAAATAGCAATAAATTCTTGTTCTTCAATATGAATTCCCCGTGTATACCGACATTCTCTACGATACGTATCATGTGACACATTTACGGGAGAAGCTTCAAGAATCATTTCAATATGTTTATTCAAATGATGACAGCTCCTTTCAAATTATAGGTAAAAACCATAAGAACAATCAGCTTTTATTACTTCTAGTATATAATTGTCAGAAAATTATATCAATATTTTTCTACCAGTTTTGCTGTTGAATTTCTTCAGCTATTAATTGTAAGTCATAGGCAGTTACTGTTAAAAGATTATAATCATGGGACTCCATATATTTTTCTGCAAGCCGTTTGATATATTTGGGTGAACCCTCATTTTCTTCATCATAAATTAATAAAAGTCCATCTGTATTTTGGATAATAAATTTGTCCTTCTCAATAAATTGCCAAGGAGCTTCATAGGGTTTTTTGGTCACGCTTGTGACAAAATCAGCTTGGGCAATTAATGCTTGATACTTTTCTTTTTTATGATCTTGCCAATTTTTCTCTTGCTCTAAAAAAGGTGTGATCACGGCGTATTTTAAAAGTGGGAATTCTTTTTTTAACATTAAAACAACTTCAGCACTCCAAGTTTCTACGCCCTGCTGACCGCTGATAATAACCCATTCGAGTCCTTCATCAAGCAGTGTACGTAGATGAGCTTCCAGTGCTTTCTTTATGATGACAATACCGGGATGTTTATCATTAAAGATACCAAGCTCATGTGGTTTATAGCCAGTAATCATAATACGCTGTAACAACAAAATACCTCCTAAGCTGTATAGTTGTAATACTAGTATACAGCAAGGAGGCAAATGAAATCGATATTGTCTATGAAAAGGCAAATAGTGTTAAAATTACTGCTACAGCTGCACAAATGCCTAAAAACCACCATGAGTCTGTAAAGTCTTCTTTTGTGTCACTATTCATAAAAAATATTCCTTTCTAATTTGCTTGTTTGAGAGGTTTTATTTTACTTGACCAGTCCAAGACCAATTTGTCCATATTCGTAAAATTGTTTCAAATGGACCACGTTTAAATTTCTTTAAATAGGCAAGGCTGAAAACACATTGCAGGCTATAAACAACGATTCCGAAAAGGATTCCGCCAAAGACCCCTAATTTGCCATATAAGCCAAGGCCATAGCCATAAAAAACAGTTGTACAAATGATGGTTTGTAGTAAATAATTGGTTAGTGATAGTTTGCCAACGCTCTCAAATGCAGGAGCCAGTAGTTGAACTGGACGGGTGTTATAAATGTATGCTGCGAGGCAAACATAGCCAATTGCTAATAACTGGGAGCCGCCCATTAATAAAATAGAAGAAAATGCACTTTTACTTTCTATAAAACTTACACTTTTACATACGAGTCCTATAGGTACAAGGAGAGCACCTAGCTTATACCATTTCATTTCCTTATTCATCTCCACGAAGGCTTGCTTCTTAGCAAGCGCCATCCCAAACAGGAATAGTGGTGCGTAGAACATAGGTGCAAAAATTAATATAATGAAAATAAATGAAGAATCCTCCATTCCTGGTACTTCGGCATTAGCTCTAAAATCAAAAATTTCTAAGTAGCTGCCGTTAGCGTAAACATCATCCGCTTGCTCGATGTATGTGTCTATCTCTTTTTGTTCTTTTTTAGACGTTTCCATAGAGCCGTATGTTAACGCCGTAGTTAGTACAAATAGGATACCAGCCCAAATAAATAAAGTTTTTGGTTTACGATTAATAAATGGGATTAAAAATAACATCATACAGCCATAAGAAAATAGAATATCGCCTTCCCACAATAAAATAGAATGTAATAAGCCAAGGGCAATTAATCCTGTTGCACGCCGTAAAATAGACCAACGGCTTTTATTCTTTTTTCTGCGGATGGATTCAATTAATTTAATAAGTGAGAAGCCGAATAAAATAGTGAAGATGGGCATAAACGAGCCTTCAATCACAACTTTTACAAAATATAAAGCCCCGTTATCTAAGGTAGAAAGATTTTTTAATTCATCTTTGCCATACATCCCGAATTGGAAGATTAGCAAATTTGCCATTAAGATGCCAAATAAACTAAATCCACGCATTGTATCAATGAAAGTAACACGATTAGTTGTCATTGCGTTTTATCTCCTTAATTGGTTATCTTATACATATAATAAATAGGGAAGCTTATGGTGAAATAATGACTACCTTAAAGTAATCTTAAAAGTAGGTGAGGAAATGCAGGAAGCATCAATTTTAGTGTTAGAGGATGAACGTGCCATTGCTGAAATGATTGAAATCATTTTAAGAAAAGAAGGAATTAACAATATTACCTTATGTAATACAATTGAAGAAGCAAAAGATGAAATGAATACTAAAACATTTGATTTTTATCTATTAGATATCATGCTACCAGATGGAAGTGGGCTGGATATTGCGAATAGTATTCGAGAAAAAAGTGATGCCCCTATTTTTTATTTAACCGCAAAAAGTAGTGATGCAGATAAGCTTCGTGGTTTTATGAATGGTGCAGATGATTATATTACAAAACCATTTAACCCCTTAGAACTTGTAGCACGAGTAAAGGTGCAGCTAGTCCGTTATATGAAGAAAAAAGGTGTACCAGAAAATCACATATTTACTTGCAGCCGTTTTACATTTGACATTGATGCAGCAGAAATTGAGGTAGACGGTGTAAAGGAAATAATCAGTGGTCGCTTGTTTCATTTATTAAAATATTTATGTGACAATGCAGGGCAAGTGTTATCAAAAGAGCAAATATACGAACGTGTATGGGGTGATTGTTTATTTGATGATAATACAGTGATGGTACATATAAGAAAGCTGCGAGAAAAAATAGAAAAAAATCCTGGAAAGCCAACATGCATTATTACTGTCAGAGGCATTGGCTATAAGCTTGTTGGGGACATTTCTTCATGAAGCCTGCTGGAAAATTAACACTCCGCTTTGTTTCGTATTTCATCATATTCTATCTATTGATCATTTCAGGTTTTATTATGAGTTTGGTGTTTTTTGCTATTTTTATCAATGACCGTGTTGGTGACAACATTCATGTGATGAGCTCCTTTGAAATCGAAGATGATGCAGTTGTAGAGCAAGGGAAGACAGTTAAAATTGCTGATTATTTAGTGAAGAGAGCTGAAGAAAATGTTGGACAGCTTTATTTATTTGATCCAACCATGACGATTGTTGATTATACAGGAGATACATGTGGTCTATGTGGAAAGTCAGATAGTGAAATATTGGCATTGCAGCAACCAGGCATGCATACATGGGAATTGCCGAATTACTACTTATTATTTCTTCCAACTACTCCTGTGCAACCACTTTTTGAGGATGCGCTTGAAAACTGGACAGCGACAGGGGACATTTCAGCTGTAACACGGCAACGTCTAAAAGAAAATAAAGCTAGTGTTGAAATTTATGACGAGCAATGGAATCGGATTGAGGTCATAGGCGAACGTTATGAGAAGCTAAATAAGCCACAATTACTAGAGGAAAAATACGATATTTTCGAGCATGCGGAGCTGAAGCAAAGTACAGCCTTAGCCAACGATAGGACATTTGTTGTAAGAATGCCTAATCCATCGTATAAGCCATTTGAAGAGCCTTTTAATAAGGCAATGGTACTGTTTGTTTCTATCTTCTTTGGGGGACATATTATTTTGCTGTTGGGCGTTATTTTCTTATCTATTAGTATTTCACGTCAATTCGTACGACCACTTGTCTATGTGATATCGCGCATTGAGCGACTTACCCAATTCGATTACAGTGAGATTAGTGACAAAAAAATCCATCATAAAAAGACAGGTAAGTTGAAAAGAAAATTTAAACTGTTTCAACCAGTAGAAGAGTCACTCAATCACTTATCAGAGCGACTTGATTCAAATGAAAGGCAAATCAAGCATGCAGAGCAATTACGGGAGGAGTGGATAACAGGTTTATCGCATGATTTAAAGACCCCGTTAAGCTCAATTTACGGTTATTCAACGATGCTGGCATCGGAGGATTATGAGTGGACAAAGGATGAGATGCGTATTTTTGCACAGACCATGCAGGAAAAGGCAACCTATATGGATGCACTTATTCAGGATTTGACGTATACGTATCAATTAAAAAATAAAGCCATACAGCTAGATAAAGTGGTACTGCCGCTAGCAACATGGCTACCACAATTTGCAGACGAACAGGTGTGTGTGAAGGTGTATGGTGATGTGTTGTTACAAGCGGATGAGCTTTTACTCAAGCGAATAATGGATAATTTAATTACCAATGCGAAAAAATATACCCCTGAAGGCACGAAGGTAATTGTGGAAGCACAACATACTGGTAAAGAAGTAATGCTTACCATTGCTGATCAAGGACCTGGTATTCCACAGGAGGAGCTCGATAATCTATTCGAACGCTATTATCGAGGTACGAATACAACAGACGATATAACAGGAACAGGGCTAGGACTAGCCATAACGAAGCAGCTCATTGATTTACACAATGGCACAATTAGTGTCCGTTCAGGTCAGGATGGGACAATCTTTGTGCTAAAATTTCAATGTCATTAAGGTGAATCTCTGAGCTTTCTTAAGACTGTACAAAGGTCTGTCATAGAACTTAATTTCATTCAACAGAGTAAAGAGGTATCAAAGTGTTCATTTGATACCTCTTTTTTTATTTATTTTTCGTACATCGTTCAGCGGGCTGTTCAATTTTTACGTAACGCCATAAGTTATTGGCGATGTCACGGGCCTCTGCGATATGTTCTGTGCCGACGAAAGCCTTACGGAAAGGTGTAAGAAGTGATTCGATGATAAAAAGCTTTGGTTTTTCTTTCTGCAATTCTTCTAATAAGAATTGTGCATACTCCAAACCTTCCATTGTTTCGTTATTCGATAATCCCTTTGTAAATCCTTGTAGTTGTTCAATAACCATTCCTTTTGTAACGGTTTTATAGTTCACGACATTTTGAATGGTATTGATCATTTCAACACTTACGATAATCTCTTTTGACTCAAGCATAGTGGGTATAATTACGCTAATATTGCGCAATGCTACACGTACAATAGCTTCTCGATTGATATATTTATAATCGGCAATAAAGACAGCACGTAGAGTGAGGTTAATCATTCCAAGTGTTTGAACAGCACATTCATAGCTAATAGGGCTAATCTCTTCTCCAAAGACTTGTACTAGACGATTGGCGAGCCATTCTAGTTCTTGTAAATGGTAATTAATAATAATTTTTTTTAGTTCTTTATCTCTTGATTGGAAGATGGATTCGAATATCTGTACTAAATTATGTTCACGATTGACATACATGAGAACAGCGACTTGCTGCGTCAATACCTCTAAATCTGTAGGGTCTTTGCCATAAATGAGCTCATGGCGACGATTACTAGCTTCTTCGCGACCTTCATCTAAGATGGCGATTAAGCATTCATTTTTCGAAGTAAAATGATTATAAAATGTACCTTTAGAGATTTTAGCCGCATTGATGATGTCATTAATCGATGTATCTAGAAAGCCTTTTTCAATAAAAAGTTCACGTGCTGCTGTTATAATTTGTCTTTTTCTTTTGTTCATAACCTCACCTTTTTTATAATATTATACTCTTATTCTACACTTGAAACGCTTTTATATCAACGTTTATAAAAAATATAAACTTATTTGTTGAAAAAAGTAGACTACGAGTATAAAATAAGTTTTATCGTAAAACACAAGAAAGAATTGAGGGATATAAATGAATAGTGAGCAAACAATGAAAAAGCCCCCTTATGGCATGATAGCTATTCTATTTGTGGGTGCTTTTGTTGCTTTTCTAAATAACACATTGTTGAATGTGGCATTACCAACAATCATGAAAGATTTTGGGATCACCTATTCAAAAGTACAATGGTTAGCAACAGGGTATATGCTTGTGAGCGGTATTTTAGTGCCTGCTTCAGCATTCTTTGTGACACGCTTTAAAAATAGACATTTATTTATTACAGCGATGTCTATCTTTACAATTGGTACAATTATGGCAGGTTTCGCTCCTAATTTTGGCGTGCTGCTAGCAGGTCGTATGGTGCAAGCAGCCGGAGCTTCTAGTATGTCACCACTTTTAATGAACGTTATGCTAACAAGCTTCCCGAAAGAAAAGCGTGGGGCAGCAATGGGGATCTTTGGTTTAGTTATGATTATGGCGCCAGCAATTGGTCCTACATTATCAGGGTATATTGTGGAACATCATGATTGGCGTATGCTTTTCCAAATGATTATTCCATTTGCTTTAATTAGTTTATTATTTGGTGTTTGGAAATTAAGAAACGTGATGGAGACACGTGAAGTTCACTTAGATTTCCTTTCAGTACTTTTATCAACAGTTGCATTTGGTGGTATTTTATACGGCTTTAGTACTGCAGGAGATAAAGGTTGGTCAAGTCCATGGGTATATGGCACAATTACAATTGGCTTCATCGCTTTAATTATTTTCGTTGTTAAACAGCTGAAAATGGATGAGCCATTACTGGAACTACGTATCTATAAATATCCAATGTTTGCTTTAGGTTCTGTTATCTCAGTTATTGTCTCTATGGCAATGTTCTCAGGGATGATTTTAACACCAGCATATGTACAGTCTATCCGTGGTATCGAACCATTTGAAGCAGGCTTAATGATGCTTCCAGGAGCACTTGTCATGGGGATTATGTCACCAATCACTGGTAAGCTTTTCGATAAATTTGGTCCACGTGTGTTAGCCATTATTGGATTAACGATTACAACAATCGCAACTTTCGGTTTAACAAAGTTAGAAATTGATTCAAGCTACACATATATCGTATCGATGTATACAATTCGTATGTTCGGTATGTCGATGGTCATGATGCCTATTATGACAAACGGTTTAAATCAACTACCACAAATAATGAATCCACATGGTACAGCGATTAACAATACATTACAGCAGGTATCAGGAGCAATCGGTAGTGCGATCCTTGTAACATTTATGAATAATCGTACAAAAGTTAAAGCGGAAGAATTAATTGCAGAAGCCAAAGCGAATGCTGCACAATCAGGAGCAGCGCCTACAGCAGAGCAAATGCAACAAATGCAAGATCAGATTATGCAAACTGCCTTATTAGATGGTATTACGCATTCCTTCTTAATTGCAGCTGGTATAACAGTGATTGCAGTGGTACTTGCATTCTTCTTGAAACGCGTAAAAGTTGAAAGCGCAGCAGCGTCAATGGATTTAAAAAAACCAACTAAATAATCAAAGTAGCCCTAGTCAGTAAATATTTACTGGCTAGGGCTTTTTTTATTGAGTACACATGAAAAAAAATTTTAGGATTGGTGTTATTTTTCATCATTTTATTTTATATGATAATACTAATTTACAGAAAATTTAGATATTTAATAGTGGGGTGCTTCCTTGGTAGATGCATATATAACTGGCTTAGTGAAAGAACAGAAAATTCCAGGTGCTGTATTAATTGTTCAGCAGCAAGAAAGAAGGCTATTTTCATGCAATTATGGAGCCTATACTGCTGAGGATGGCAGCGAGCAAGCTATTTTAAGTAATACGTTGTTTGATTTAGCCTCCTTAACAAAAGTTGTCGCAACACTCCCAGCTATTTTACTCCTGATGAGTCGAAATCAAGTTTATATAACAGATCCAGTCCAAACCTATTTGCCTGATTTTAATTATCCTCTTATTACAATCCAGCATTTATTGCAGCATTGCTCAGGATTGCCAGCAGATTTAACACCTGTAGTTAAAAGACATCATAAGCGTGACATCCTGCAGGAGGTACTGGCAAGTGATGTAGTATGGCAGCCAAATGAACAAGTGCAATATAGTGATTTAGGTATGATTATTATAGGAAAGGTGATTGAGGAAGTTACTGGAATTTCATTAAAAAGTTTTGTAGAGCAAGAGGTTTTTAAGCCATGGGGCATGCATCATACATGTTTTCAACTGCCTGTGCATACAAGAAGGCTTGCAGCATCTACAGAAATGGTGGCAGGTCAATTTGTACAGGGAATAGTCCATGATGAGAAAGCTTTATTACTAGATGGTATTGCTGGTAGTGCAGGTTTATTTTCATGTGTAGAGGATTTAGCAAAGTATGCGGAAATTTGGTTGGGGATCAAGCAACAAAGTGTAATTCCATATGAATGGTTAGAGCTTGCCTATACGAAAACTTTTAAAACGAGGGGACTTGGGTTTGAAGTATGGGGAGGAGATGAAGCATCATTTTGTTTTGGTAGGAGGTGGAGCAAGGGCTCATTTGGTCATACAGGATTTACAGGCACGAGTATTTGGATGGACCCTGTAAAAAAGGCATTTGTCATTTTACTAACGAATGCTGTGCATTATGGGAGAAATACAAACATGGGAAGGATTAGAGAGAAGCTTCATACGATGATTTATGAAAAATTACTGATATGAAGGGTGGATCTGCTGGTATGAGACAAAAGAGTAAATGGTTATTGCTGCTTCTTTTATTACTCGTTGTGGGTTTAGTAGGCTGTAACACGAACGAGAAAATAACGACCTCAACAACACCTGATAATGAAGAGAAATCGAAAACTGAAGAGGTTTCGCTAACAATAGGGAGTTGGCGCACAGAAGATGTTGCCAAGTATGAAAAAGTGATTGCTTTATTCAATGAACAACATCCTGAAATACATGTTTCATTTAACCCAACTAAAAATACTGAATATAATACAGTCCTCAATACGGCATTACAGGCTGGAGAGGGTCCAGATATTTTTCACTTACGTCCTTATGCAGCTGGATTGAAGCTTGCGGAGGCAGGTTATGTTGAGAAAATAAACGGTTTAAATGGATTGAATGTATTTCCTGAAGAAGCATTACAGGCTTCTCGTGATGACCAAGGGAATCAGTACGGTGTACCAATTAACTTAAGCTCTACACAATTTTTCTATAATAAGAAGATTTTTAAAGATAATAATCTTGAAATTCCTACTACATGGGATGAATTCATAGCATTAAATGACCAATTATTAGAAAAGGGTATTACACCAATTGCAATGGGTACAAAAGAAGGTTGGCTATTATCGTTGCTACACGGTATTGTTGGTCCTGCTGTTTATGAGGGCAATGACTTTTACCAAGCAGTGCTCGCAGGAGAAAAGGATTTTACAGATCCGAAGTTTATTGAATCCATTCAAGTAATGAATGACTTGAAAAAGTATTTTCCTGTCAATTCAGAAGGCTTAGGAATGGATGATATCCGTACTTTGTTTGCACTAGAAGACGCGGCAATGTTTCCGTTAGGTAGCTGGGAAATTCCTGTTGTATTAGAAATGAATCCAGATTTAGATTTAGGTTATTTTCCTATTCCATCTAAAGAGAGTAATACAACAGTGACGACTTGGGTAGATGGCTCATTTGCGATCAATGCTAATTCGAAAAATAAAGAAGCAGCTAAAGTATTTTTAGAATTTCTAACAACTAAGGAGTTTGGCGATTTGTTTGTAAAAGAGTTTTCTATGATCAGCGCTATTCCAGGTATTACCTCTGACGATGCATTGTTAAATGCTATTAGTCATTCGACTGCAAATGAAGCAACGCCATATATGTGGGTAACTAATTTTACTGGTGGGGACCCAACAACAAAGAGCTTGCTTGAAAGTGAGCTACAAGGCATGTATTTAGGTCAAGTAACGCCTGAAGAGGTTGCCACAAAAGTACAGGAAAACGCTAAAACTTGGTTTACGCCATTTCAAAAATAATGAAAGCATCAAGTCAGTAGACCCCTGAAGTGCTATAAGGAGTTTAGGGGTCTTGTTGTTTCATGATTAGTAAAAGGAGGCTGCTCATGATAAGAGAATATACAGCTCCATCAGTAAGAAGGAGGAAATCGAGAGTAAGGTGGACTATCCATCTTTTCCCTATTCCTGCACTAATAATCTATGGGTTGTTTGTGCTTTATCCGATAATAGCGGCATTATCCTATAGTTTTTTTGAATGGAAAGGGATGGCTCGTGGTGATTTTATCGGTTTCCAAAATTTTGTGACGCTTTTTACGATAGAACCCTATGGCTCCATGTTTTGGAATGCCTTTAAACATAATGTCCTCTATTTTGTTGTGCAAATGATTGTGATGAATGGATTAGCCTTCTTTCTTGCCTTTATTATTTATCAAAAAATTAAAGGTGCAGAGTTTTTTAAGGCTGCTTTCTTTCTACCGCGATTATTATCAGTGATTGTTGTAGGTTTCTTATGGAAGCTCATTCTAAATCCAAATTTTGGTACTTTAAATGTCATTTTGGAGAAATTAGGTCTTGAAACTTTACAAAAGGCTTGGCTTGGTGATCCCAACACGGCGTTAATCGCCATTATTTTAGTCAATTGTTGGTTTGGATTAGGTTTTGGTGTCTTAATTTTTCTTGCTGGCTTTCAAGGGATCCCAAGTGAGTTAGTCGAAGCTGCAAAGTTAGATGGCGCTAAGGGTTTTACTTTATTGCGTACGATTTACTTGCCTTTAATGGTGCCATCAATTATGATCATGGGCATTTTAACATTTATCCAGTCATTTGAAGCATTTGAATTAGTATATGCAATGCAGGGCTCCATGGGAGAGCCGTACTATTCTACAGATACGTTAGCTGTGTTTTTCTATCGTTTAGCATTTGGTAGCTCTACCGCTTCTGGGGCAACAGCTATTGGGTTGGGTTCGGCGTTAGCTACAGTACTATTCTTATTTATATTAGTTTGTACCACGCTATTTTTACGCTTTGCCAATAAAAAGAATGTTCAAATGTAAGGGGTGATTATAGTGAAGCAAGGCGCTATTTGGGTTCGACCATTTTATTATCTTGTGGTGTTTACGGTGGCGACCATTAGTTTATATCCAATTTTGTTAATGATTTTATCTTCATTTAAAAAGAGCGTGGATATCTATAAAAATCCATTGGGTTTACCGACTAGCTTTAGCTTAGATACTTATCGTACATTATTAGCAAAAATTCCATTTACCACATACTTTCTAAACAGTCTAATTGTCAGTATTGTATCTGTGATACTAATAGTGGTTGTTTGTTCACTGGCTGCATTTTATATTGCTCGCTTTAAATTTTCTTGGAATCATGCATTGTTCTTTATTTTTTTATTAGGCATGATGATTCCTATAAAATTGGGGATTGTCCCGCTCTTTATATTAATGCGTGATTTAGGACTGATAAATTCCTTATGGTCTTTAATTTTGATGAACATGGCGACAGGTATTCCATTATCCATGCTGATCTTAACTGGCTTTTTTAAAACAATGCCTTATGAATTAGAGGAAGCAGCCCGTATAGATGGGGCGGGGAACTTAAGAGTTCTTTGGCATGTAATGCTACCGTTAATGAGACCTGCCCTTGGAACAGTGGTTATTATAAATTTTATTGCTTCATGGAATGATTTCTTCTTCCCGCTTATTTTTATTACAGAAAAAATGAAACGGACGATACCTGTTGGAATGATGTCACTTTTTGGTGAGCATTCGGCAGATTGGGGCTCTCTTTTTGCAGGTTTAACATTAGCTTCATTACCAATGATCCTATTATTTTTTATTGCCTCAAAGCAATTTATGGAGGGGCTGACGGCTGGTGCCATTAAATAGGGAATACATTATTGGGGTCGATGGTGGTGGGACGAGAACTCGTGCAGTGATTGGGACAAGAAAAGGGGAAGTGCTGGCTTTTGTTGAAGGAGCTGGAACGAATATAAAATCAACGCCACCTGACGAGGTAAGGCTACATATTATCAAGCTCCTTGCCACGTTACTACAAAAGATAGATGCAACAAATAATGATATTGCTGCGGTGTTCTTATGTGTGGCAGGGGGCGATCGCCAGTTAGATAAAGAACGCTGGGAGCAATGGATTAGCTTCCTTTTCCCTACTAGCTCCTGTAAGATAACCATCACCAATGATGCGGTAGCGGCACTTACTAGCGGCACATATACACAGCAAGGGCTCGTTGTGATAGCAGGAACGGGTTCCATCGTATATGCAGTTGGAAAAAATCATCAAGTTAGTCGTGTTGGAGGATGGGGTTATTTATTAGGAGATGAGGGCAGTGGCTACTATATTGGGCAAGAGGCATTGCGATTGATTACGCGACATTATGATGCTATTGGCGTGAATGAGGATCTGTTTACAGCGACTATTATGGAGCAGCTAGCATTAAAGAATCCTACTGAAATTATTACGCATGTTTATGAGCATCCACAGCCACGTGTACTCATAGCCTCCGTAGCTCGTGTGGTGTTGCGTTTAGCAGAGCAAAATAATGATAGGGCACAAAAAATTATTGAACACGCTGCTCATCATTTAACTCATTTCATCCAAATAATGTTGAAAAAAGAGCCTCAGCTAAAAGGTGACTCTATTGTCCTATGTGGAGGTTTATTCGAAAATTTTTATTTTGTTCAATGCTTTCGAGAAAAATTACAGCTTGCTAAAATACCTAATCGACTAATACAACCAGAGGTGCCACCTGTTATAGGAGCTTTCGTTAATGGACTTCTCAGTGAAGGAATTCCAATCACAGAGGCTTTACAACGAAAGGTAAAAGGAACTTGGATGAGTATCCATGAAAAATAGTGTGGAGGGATTTGATTTCAATGGAACGAATGACAAAACTGACGACTGAAGGCTATCATCCAGATACGACAAATCTAGATTTAATGTCCACTATTGAAATTGTAAAGCTGATGAATGAAGAGGATAAAAAAGTACCATTAGCCATAGCAAAGGTTTTACCTGAAATCGAGCAGGCTGTCACAGCTGTTGTGGATGCACTAAAGAAAGGCGGTAGATTATTTTATGTTGGTGCAGGGACAAGTGGGCGAATTGGTTTGCTAGATGCCGTAGAATGTCCACCTACATTTAGTACATCACCAAAGCTTGTGCAGGCAATATTGGCTGGAGGAGCAGATGCAGTAATGATTGCCATAGAAGGTGCAGAAGATGATCTTTCATTAGGAGAGGTTGAACTACAGAAACAACAGCTAACAAACCGAGATGTAGTGATAGGGATTGCAGCAAGCGGTCGAACGCCTTTTGTCAAAGGAGCATTAAATTATGCTCAACAACTAGGGGCAAAAACAATCAGCTTAGTGAGCAACGCTCATTCTATTATTAGTAAGCATGCAGATATTGCAATAGAGGTGATTACAGGACCAGAAATTTTAACAGGTTCTACAAGACTAAAGGCTGCAACAGCTCATAAACAAATATTAAATATGATTACAACGACAACCATGATTAAGCTTGGAAAGGTCTATAAAAATTTAATGGTGGACGTTCATGCTAGTAATTTTAAATTGCGAGAGAGAGCCAAACAAATCGTCTGTGAGGTAACGGGAGTTTCTTATAGTCAGGCTGAAAGTGTTCTGGAGCAAAACAATTATCAAGTAAAGCTCGCGATTGTGGTGCTACTGACGAATACAACGATTGAAGAGGCGACGGAATTACTTGCTCAATCAGAAGGGCATGTGCGGAGAGCGGTGTCTCTAAAGAAATATTGATGAAGGAGGTACATGGATAACTTCCTTTTATCTAGAGATGGAGCTGGAAAAATGGAAAAAATAAATGCGGGTTTAATTATGCTTGCTGAAATGTGCGAAAAGCTTCCACTCTCCGAAAAAAAGGTGGCAAGCTATATATTAGCACACCCAACACAGGCTATAAAAATGACAGCGGTTGAACTAGGAGAGGCAAGTCAAACAAGTAGTGCCGCAGTTATTCGGCTGTGTAAATCGTTAAATATTAGTGGTGTTCAAGAGCTGAAATTGCGCATTGCTGGTGATTTACAACATGCTAAAGTTGAAGATCGAGATATTGAGGCGAATGAAGCGCTGCCATCGATTGTAGAGAAGGTAACGATGCAAAGTAGTGAAATTTTGACACAAACAGCTAATTTAATAGATATTGCTGAATTGGAGCGTGCCGTAACGGCCTTATCACAAGCCCGTAAAATTATATTTTTTGGAGTGGGTGCATCAGGTATAGCAGCAATGGATGCGGATCAAAAATTTTTACGAATCAATAAAAATAGTAGGGCATTTGTGGATTTGCATTTAGGAGCTACAGCCGTTGTCAATGCACAGAAGGGGGATGTGGTAGTAGGTATTTCCTTCTCTGGAGAAACGCATGAAGTGGCTAAAATCCTTGAAATAGCTGGCCAAACACCAGCCACTACAATTAGTTTAACGCGCTATGGTAGTTCACTAGTGTCTAGCCTAGCAGACATTTGTTTATATGTATCTCCCAATGTTGAAGCAACTTTTAGAAGTGGTGCCACTTCCTCACGTCTAGCGCAGTTACTTGTCATTGATATTTTATTTATGGGGGTAGTGACGAGTGCCTATGAGCAAACAGTGGATCATTTAGATGAAACACGTTCAGTTATTCAAAGGTTGCATAAAAAAGTGGCTAAAAGAAAAAATAAAATAAAAACATATTAATGTTAGTATGTTCAGACTGTAGACAAAAGCTATCGAGAAGTTTTCTCTCGATAGCTTTTGACATTTTTATTCTCAGAAATAAAAACGAATTCTGGTTTTAGGTATTTAGTTTAATATTTTTATAGATGTAATATCATTACCCACTTTTATCTCTTAAATCTTTCCTATAAGCAACAACATTGTATTGATATTTTGGATTAAATGGTAGGTGGGTTAGTCCATTTTGGAAAAATATATTTTTTAACCTAATTTTAACCTTGTTATTGTAATGTGCTAGGTAAAGCAATATTTTGTAAGGAGGTTTTAAGAATGGAACAATATGTTGGAGAAATTCGATTATTTGCTGGCGATTATGCCCCAGACGGCTGGGCTCTTTGTAATGGTCAACTATTATCTATTTCCGAAAATGAAATACTTTTTTCTTTGATTGGCACAACCTATGGGGGAGATGGTCAATCAACCTTTGCATTACCAAATTTTCAAGGCAGGGTTGTAGTACATCAAGGACAGAATCCAACTACTGGTACTACCTTTGTCAATGGTCAAATGGGAGGGGTGGAAACCGTCACTTTAATCTCGTCACAGCTTCCTGCACATACACATCAGGTAAAAGCTTCTTCTCTTGATGGCACAACCCCTAGTCCAGAAAATGCTGTTTGGGCAAAAAATATACAATATTCGACACAACCACCAAATGGCACAATGAATGCCGCCATTGTTTCAAGTGTGGGAGGAAACGCTTCTCATAACAATGTAATGCCGTTTTTAACAATTAGTTACATTATTGCTCTTTACGGTATGTATCCAACAGAATAGGGGGTATGAAGGATGAGTGAACAATATGTAGGTGAAATACGATTATTTAGCTTTGGGACAGTTCCAAGCGGATGGGCGCGATGTGATGGACAAATATTACAAATTAATACAAACCAAGCGCTGTATTCAATTTTAGGAGCAACTTATGGTGGTAATGGCTCTACGACATTTGCATTACCTGACTTAAGGGGAAGAGTCCCAGTTCATGTAAGCAGTAGCATCACACGTGGACAAAAAGCAGGAGAAGAGGCACATGTGTTAACAACTAATGAGATGCCGACTCATACACATATTATTAATGGTAGTTCAGAAAGTGCTACGTTGAAAGTGGCTACTGGAAATGTGTGGGGTACATCTGCTAATAATATTTATTCTATCAATCAACCAAACACTAATATGAACTTGCAAGCATTGTCAACATCAGGAAATTCACAGCCACATCAAAATATGCAGCCATATAGTGTCGCTAATTACTGCATAGCTTTAGTCGGAATTTATCCATCAAGAGATTAGAAAAAAGGGGTGGGCAAAGTGTCAGAAGCATATATAGGAGAAATTAGAATATTTGGCGGTAATTTTGCACCAAAAGACTGGGCTTTGTGCGATGGTCAGATAATAAACATTGCCTCGAATAGTGCATTATATGCTATTTTGGGTAACAGATATGGGGGAGATGGTAAAACAACGTTTGCATTACCAAACTTAAATGGTAGGGTAGCGCTTCATCAAGGAACAGGTGTTGGATTAACACCAAGAAGTGTTGGAGCATCTGGAGGTTCATCTACTGTTACATTATTAACCACTGAAATACCTAGTCATAATCATATTGTTACTTGTAACAATACTCAACCATCAAATAATGAGCCAACTGGAGCATTATGGACCGAACAACGAGGTAGAGGTTCTCTCCCGGTATATTCAAATTCAGTGAATACATCAATGAACGCCTTTGCTATCGATCAAACTGGGGGAAGTCAACCACATAACAATATGCAACCATATTTAGGACTAAACTTTATTATTTGTTTATATGGGGAATGGCCTCCTAAGAGTTAACGATTCATTAAATGAAGGGTGTGAAACCAAGAAGGAGAATATAGAATGGGAAAAAAGATATTAACCATAACCTTGTGTTTGCTGTTAATCGCTTATAGCCAAATGGTAGGAATAGGGTTCGTGTCACCTTTAAAAGTGGAGGCGGCTGCATGCGATTCGCCAGATTTTCCAAGTTGTATACAGGATTTAAGTCAAGCTTCGTGGAAAGATGACACAAATAATGGCTTTGTAGTAAGCGGTATTCCTGGTGATAATGGTATTGATCTATTCACGTATAGCAATGGATCACAATTTCCAGCTGGTTATTATTTTGATGCAGATGAATATTCACCACCAAAATCAATTAGAATTTCTGCTGGGGAAAGCTTTGCAGGCGGGATCTTCGATTTAAAATCAATAAAAATTAATACGATTAATAAACATCTTGAAAACGATGCATTGTCCTTAACAATTCAAGGGTATGATGGGGCAGGAAACCCAAAAGGAAATCCTGTAACTTTTAAGACAGTTGCAAATCATGAGCCTATTTATGATATTCCTATTAATATAGAAGGAATCAACTCATTTGTCATTACTGCGAGTGTAAATTTTATACCTACTGTACAGGCGGGACTATGGGATTTAACGTTTACCCAATTTACGATTGATATCCCAAATAATAATCCGCCAACAATTACAAATGGTGCTATAACTCCTTCAAATATTACTACCTCAGGCGTACAGCTGGACTGGGCTAAAGCATCTGATGATATAACAGCTCAAGAGGATTTAGAATATCAAGTCTATCAATCTAGTAGTAACAATATTGATACGGTTAATACCATAGAATTGAATGGGACACCTTTAGGCGGCTATACCAAAGATAGTAACTCCTTTAATGTTACAGGCCTTGCTGCCAATACTACCTATTATTTTAATATCATTGTCAAAGATACCGATGGCAATAAGAGTGCATATACGATGCAGCAGGTAACAACCCTTGCCTTAAATAAACCACCGACATCCAGTAATGGAACCATAGATGTAAACGAGGGTCAAGTGTATACATTTAATAGTACTTCCTTCGCATTTTCTGATGAAGATGCAGGAGATACTTTGCAACAGATTCAAATCTCTACTATCCCAAATAGCGGACAGCTCTTTCTTGATAGCAATAATAATCAGCAATTTGATGGTGGGGAAGCGATTACAAATGGTATGACAATCAGTAAGGCTAATTTAGATGCAGGTAATTTAAAATATATTACAGAAAATGGATCTTCTTCATCTTTTACATTTAAGGTAAGCGATGGTATTGATTTTAGTACTGTCTATACGATGAGTCTAGTCGTCAATGCACGTCCAGCAGTGACAATTTCAACAAATAAACCTAGTCCAACAAATAGCCTTCCAATTTTTATAGCTATTGTTTTCAGTGGGTCAGTGACAGGCTTTACGGTTGGGGATATAGAGGTTACAAATGGAAACGTGACAGCTCTGTCAGGAATTGGTAACACATATACAGCCCTAGTATCACCTATTACAGATGGAGCTGTGAAAATCAAAATTCCTGAAAAGGTTGTTGCAACTAGTGGAGGTGCATTAAATAAAGCATCAAATGAATTACAAATATTCTATGATAGTACACCACCTACTGATATTGAGCTCAATAATACTACTGTACAAGAAAAGAAACCCATTGGTACAACAGTTGGAACATTGGCGGCAGTGGATACAGGAAGCTCACAAACATTCACGTATTCATTACAGTCTGGAGATACAAGCTTCTTTACGATTGATGGGAATGTATTAAAGACAAAGGCAATGTTTGAATTCGATACGAAAAATAGTTATAAGATTACGATAAGAGTAACTGATGAGGCTGGTAATACGTTGGATAAGGAGTTTACAATCCAGATTACTAAAAATCATGCACCATCAGGTTCCATCATTGTTAACGGTGGACAAATCTCGACAAGTTCTATAAATGTTACCTTAAATTTGACGGCAACAGATTTAGAAGGAGAAGCGATAGAAATGCGCTTTTCGAATGATGGTATTACTTGGTCCAGTTGGGAGTCAAAAATATCTACGAAAAGTTGGACTTTATCCCATGGAGAAGGTAGTAAAACAGTTTATATGCAACTAAGGGATACTGCTGGCAATATATCAAATACATTCTCAGATACAATTGTTCTAGATACAACTCCACCAGTCATAACAGGGGTTACAAATAACGGTGTTTATAACACTGATGTAACGATTAGTTTTAATGAAGGAACTGCTACCCTGAATGGAGCAATCTTTTCAAGTGGCACTACAGTAAGTACATCTGGAAATTATACTTTGGTAGCAACAGATAGTGTAGGGAATACCACAACCATTACATTTGTGATTGATAAAGCTCTGCCAAAAGCTGTAGAGGTGGAGATCAAATCGAATAATCTGGATCCTACAAAGGCTAAGGTAGGAGATACGATCACCTTAACAATGAAAACAGATAAAAATATACAAGCACCTATAATTACCATTTCGGGGAAAGCTGCTATTGTAACAGGAGCATCCACAAACTGGCAGGCAACATATGTTATAGATAATGGTGATTTAGAGGGAACAGCACCTTTTACAATTAACTTTAAAGATCTGTTAGGTAATTCGGCAATAGAGGTAACGGACGTAACTGATGGAAGCTATGTCATTGTCGATAGCGTAAAGCCAACAGTAAAAAAGGTGACAATGGCTTCAAATAATGCTAACCCAACAGTTGCTAAGGTAGACGATGTAATCACAATCGACTTTGAGACAAGTGAGGACATTCAATCACCGAATGTATCAATCCTAGGACAAACAGCAAATGTCAATGATAAAGGTGATGGGGATGCTAAAACATGGCAAGCAAGCTATACGTTAAAGTCCACAGACTCAGATGGACCTATCAGTTTTACAATTGATTTTCAAGATATAGCAGGGAATGAGGGCTTACAGGTAACAGAGATTTCATCAGGGACAATTGTGATATTTGACAAAATTTCTCCTGAAATAACAACCTATTTCCCAGCGCATCAGGCAATTAATGTACAGCCTGCAGATAATCTTGTATTAACATTTGATGAAAAGGTCTTACCTGTAACTAGTAAAAATATTGTCATAAGAAATGCTGCAGATAACCAAATTGTCGAAACTATTGCTGTTACACAAGCAAATGTTTCTATCACTAATGAAACTGTGACAGTAAATCCTACATTGGATTTAGCCCATAATACTACTTACAGCATTCAAATTGACGCAGGTGCATTTACTGATGTAGCAGATAATGCGTATAAAGGTATTACTAATAATACTTCCTGGAATTTTACGACTAGTGCACTGCAAACATATACGGTTACGTATGACAGTAACGGGTCTGATGGGGGGATAGTACCAACAGATTCAAAGCAGTATAAAAATCAGGACACTATTACAGTACTGGGCAATACAGGTAATTTAATGAAAGCAGGCTATACATTTGTAGGATGGAATACGAAGGCTGATGGAAAAGGTGTTACTTATAAAATTGGGCAAACGATTCAAATGGGGAAAGGGAATTTGATATTGTATGCTTTGTGGTCTAAAAACAATGTACCAGGAGATGGAGGATCTTCAACGCCTAGTCCTACACCAACACCTGATCCTGTTGCACCAAGTAATCAGCTAAAGATAAATGTTGTAGATCAAAGTATGCCAGATGATGTGCTTCTCCAAACCGTGTTAACACGTGTATTGAGTAACGGTAGCTTTCAAGATACAGTAAACTTTACAGTTGCAAATGCAAACGAGTTTCTTCGGATATTAGGGAATAAGGAAGATAAAAGATCTCGACTTGTGATCCCTAATATGGAACCTCCAGCAAGTGAAACAAAGGTGATACTTGATAGAGATGCTGCTAAGCGATTAATAGAGGGTAAATCACATTTTAGTATAGCTATGGGAATGGTCAAAATAGATGTTCCTTTTACTTCAATGAATGATTTCAATGAAGACATTTACTTCCGAATTGTACCGATTAAGGATGCATTGCGGCAAAAAGCTATTGAGGATCAGGCTAAACAAGCTGAAATAGTTTTACAACAGGGTAATGGCGCTAATGTAAAACTCGTTGGTCAGCCAATATCTATCGACACAAATCTACAAAACCGTCAAGTAACATTGCTACTACCATTACCAGCGAATCTCACATCAGCTCAACGAGAAAATATGATGGTCTATGTAGAGCATAGTAATGGAACAGTTGAAATAATACGTGGGCGTTTTGCAGAATTTACGAGAGGGCAAACAGGTATAGTCTTTGATGTAGAGCACTTTTCTACATTTTCTCTACTTTATGTAGAACAAGCGCAGGAAGAAGTGCCACCAGAGAAAGAACCAATAGAGGTAGACAGCACATTTGCTTCCTATATTCACGGCTATAGAGATGGCACTTTCCGTCCGAATGTAAATGTCACTCGTGCCCAAATGGCAGCAATGTTGGCAAGAAACCTAAGTGACAATCATGTACCAGAAGCGTCTAACCTATTTTATGCAGATACAGCTACTTCATGGGCAAAAAACGATATTGAATATATTCGTACAGAAGGAATTATGCAAGGACGTCATGATCGTTCATTCGGGCCGAATGAAATGATTACTAGAGCCCAAATGGCGGTTATTGCTGTGAGATGGATTGATAAACAATGTGTAGAAGGGGCTACAGATACCTCGTATTGCGAAATAAATACAAGTGGAGAAACATATCGTGATGTGGCGGTCACACATTGGGCAGCAAAAGAAATCAATCGCATAAGTGCGATAGGTATAATGGTTGGCTCAGGCAATGGTGAATTTAGACCTGAAGAAAAACTAACACGTGCACAGGCAGTAAAGGTACTAAATCGAATCTTTAATCGTCCAATACCAACTGAGGACACAGAACAAATCTTCAAGGATATACCTAAAGATCATTGGGCTTACTTTGAGATTCAAGCAGCGGCAAAGTAAGATTAATAGAATAAGCACGCTAGGTGGATAATGCCTAGCGTGCTTTTAATTCGTTTGAAGAAATCAATTAATTTCTTATTTAAAATACCAGATGTAGAAGTTTGAATATAAATTCGATTGCCATCAATGGTATATACAGCTGGCTTTCTCTTCCCGAACACATGGATTCGAAGCATGCATGCTTTAAAGACGTTCCTCTGTTTGAGGGTCGAAGAAATGGATCTTTTCTTCCTTCATAAATAGGAAAACCTTGTCGGATGGATGAAAATTGTTATCAGCCTGTACTCGAGCAATAAAATTCTGATTTACTAAAGAACAATAGAGATAAGTTTCTGCTCCTAGTAATTCTGCAACATCAATCGTTGCAGTGAAAGTGTAAGGGGAAATAACATCAGTCATTTGTAAATCCTCAGGTCGTATACCCATAATAATCTCTTTCCCTAAATAATTTTTTTCCTTTAACAATGGTAAATGCATGGATGGGATAGGGAAGCTTTGCTCGCCTAAAAGGATCTCGGTATCTGTTAGACGACAGTGGAAGAGGTTCATGGATGGTGAACCAATAAAGCCTGCCACAAACATGTTAAGTGGTGTATTATATACTTCTTTAGGTGTCCCAATTTGTTGTATAAGGCCATCCTTCATCACTACCAGACGGGTAGCCATCGTCATAGCCTCTGTTTGGTCATGTGTGACATAGATCGTTGTCGTTTGAATTCGTTGATGGAGCTTCTGGATTTCTGCTCGCATTTGTACACGTAATTTGGCATCCAAATTAGAAAGAGGTTCATCCATTAAAAATACCTTAGCATCTCTGACAATTGCTCTTCCCAGTGCTACACGCTGACGTTGTCCACCAGATAGAGCTTTTGGTTTTCTTTTTAAATAATCCTCTAATCCTAAAATCTTAGCAGCTTCTTTAACACGACGATCTATTTCCTTTTTATCAACCTTTCGTAGCTTTAAGCTAAATGCCATATTATCATAGACTGTCATATGTGGATATAAAGCATAGCTTTGAAATACCATTGCAATGCTACGATCTTTTGATTCCACATCATTCATGAAAACATCGTCAATGTATAGTTCTCCCTTTGATATATCCTCTAAGCCAGCAATCATACGTAAAGTTGTGGTCTTACCACAGCCAGAAGGGCCTACAAACACAATGAATTCTTTATCATGGATATGCAAATTAAAATCAGTTACGGCCTGGATATTTTTATCGTAAATCTTATAGATATGCTCTAACCGTAATTCCGCCATACATACTGCACCCCTTTACAAGTCATATTTTCATTGTAAATGACTTTAGAATAGAGTGATATGGAAAGCTTGCACAGTGTTGAAGGCATAATTTGTGCAGTTGGTCTTAAAGTGATTCTAAGAAAATAATTGCGAGATAAACTTCTAGCCGATGGGAAAATTGCCGAATATCCTTTTGCGTCATTTGTTGAAATTTTTCTAAGCGATTTTGTAAGGTATTACGGTGCATATACATTTTTTTAGAGGCTAATGTAATGTTTCCATCACATTCAATCAATTTCTTAATTGTATGGAGTAATTCTGGCTGAGAAGTGGCTCTTTTTAGGATAGAGGAGATAAAAATTTCTTTCTCTTGATAGGCTAGATGCCGCGTTATATAAGGCACTAAAAGCTCTTGCTGTGTGAGTACATGCTTTGGTGTATAAGTCCAAATGGATGGTAGAAGGTGAACATACCAGTTAAATCGTTCCTTGGTCGTGGTGATGTTGTGTATAATATCAGAAACAAAAATTTTAAAATGAGTCTCTAAGTCTGCCATTATGGGATTAACATAATGAGTCAAATCTAAAAACTCCTCATTGTAGTCGATACACTCGATTATGACAAATAATTGTGGCTGAAGCGATAGCAGAATAATATCCTTCCCAAGTAAAGCTTCGAAGACTGAACGCAATAATGTAGGTGTTGTAAAGTCTTTATCAAAATGAAGAAATAACAAACGATGCATAGGAAGATTAGTTGGAGCAATATCTGTTTTATCTGTAAAATAATCAAGCCAAATCATATCATTGTTATCGTATAAGACAGTGGGGCCTGAGAATATTCGCAATAGCTCATATTCATTTTGTGTCATTGTGTGTATGGGAATTTCGTAAAGCTGATTGTCAAAATTAAATACATAATTTCCATCAGTTTTACCTGAGAAGGGGCTTAATAATGGGAAACGTTGCTGTAATTTTTGAAGATCCATACATGCCACTCCTTATATAATGTAATAAGGTTAATTTACTATAATTATATGATGAAATGCTTATAGTATTAATATAAAAAAACACGGACATGAGCATGCATGACAATCACACCTAGCTAATGTCCGTGTTATCTATTTAGGCATCTTTTTTAAATAACTTACCTGGCCAGAAAGCATATTTACCTAGTACTGTTGTGATGGCTGGTACAAGTAATGGCCTTACAATAAATGTATCGAGCAATACACCAATGGCTGTCACAACACCAAATTGAACAAGCACTTGAATCGGTAATGTTGCCAGTACCGCAAATGTACCTGCTAGGATGAGTCCAGCAGATGTAATAACGCTTCCTGTTCGGACAACACCTTCTTCTACAGCTGATAAATGGTCAGTGGTTTTACGCTTTTTCCAAATCTCTGAGATCATAAAGATATTATAATCCTCTCCGAGAGCTACTAAGAACACAAAAGCATACAATGGAATAGCTCCAGAAATTGCTTCGGCCCCCATGATATGATGTAAGATTAACCATCCAGCGCCTAATGCCCCAAAATAAGAAATTATAACAGTTGCTAATAGATAAACAGTTGCTGTAATAGAACGTAAATAGACAAATAATAATAATGCGATTAAGGCAATCATGGTTGGCATGATTACTGTTTCATCTCGCTTAGTTATTTGTTGTGTATCATATTGACTAGCTGTTTCTCCACCAAGCCAAACATGTTTTTCAGCGTTGTTGAGACCTTGTGCCTCTAGTATTTTAATAACCTCTTTTTGTAGTTCAGGAATATGAGCTAATGACTCCTGTGCATAAGGGTTGGCATTGAAATTGAGTTCATACAAGTGTATATTCTTATTTTTTTCGCCAATTTGTACATCTGCCACACTATCAATATAAGAGATAGCTTCTAGTTGTTGCTGGATATTAATATCAGTACCCTCTGTGTCTATTACTAATTGAACAGGTGCTAGTTCTCCAGGCGAAAAATTCTCTTCTATTAATGTAAATCCTTCTCTAGACGGCATATCTTTTGGGAAGGATGAAAGCAAATCAAATGTATATTGAATTCGCGGAACAAATGCCGCCAACCCTCCAAGTAAGATTACAGTTACAGCGATAACGACCCAAGGTTTATGGGTAACAAAATGACCAATTTTATGACTAACCTTATGTGAAGGCTTATGCTGTTTCTTGCCCTTTTTATTGGCCATTTCCTCCGTTCGAGGAGTGAAGGGGAAGAACGCTACTCGCCCAATAAGGACAAGAATTGCTGGTAGGACAACAAGTGCTGCGACCCCCATGACAAGCACACCAAAACTAAATGGTACAGCAAAGCGTTGAAATGCGCCATAATGGGCAAGACTAAGGGTCGCTAAACCTATAACCACTGTTAGGGCACTCATTAAAATAGCACCACCCGATTCTTTAACAGCTAGCTTCATTGCGACCGTCTTATCCTCAACATCAAAGAGTATTTCTCTATATTTTGAAATTAAAAATAAACAATAGTCAGTACCTGCACCAAATAGTAAAACAGTCATAATGGAGACTGCCTGTGAATCTTTATCTATCCATCCCTGTTCAGCAAAAAAACCAAGTGTCGGGCTAATCACACCATAGGCAAGCCCTACAACAATTAAAGGAATAATAGCTAGCAATGGAGAACGATAAATAATAATAAGTAATACTAAAACGAGTAATACAGTTGCGATCAATAGCTTCACATCTGCTTGTGAAAATAAACTGACAGCATCAGTGGCAATTCCCACTGGTCCAGAATAGCGCACATGGAGTGCATCGCTTGATAATTTATCATCTAATTGGACTTGATAGCCTTCCATTATTTTTGTCAGCTTATCTAAACTATCCTGTAGCATATCTGTTGCGACACCTTTTTCAAAAAACACAGGTGTAACAATTGTTGAACCATTTTCGGAAGCGGAAGCCATTAAAGCCTGAGGTGGCATTTGATCAAATGGTGGAACCATTGTTTGATGGGCTAAGGGCTTTGCTTGCAGCTCGTTGTATACACCTTGTATAGCCGAAAAATCATCAGGTGTTAAGCCGTTTTCACGATGCCACACCAACAATAGAGGTGTTCCAGCATCATTAGGAAATTGCTCTGCAATAATGGACGCAGCTTGCTCAGACATTTCGGTATTAGGTAAGTTTTTGCCTGACTCACTTTCTATACTATTGATTTGTGGCCAAGCAAATGAGAATACAACTACTAATAGCACCCAAAAAGCTAGTGCTAATAATCTTCCCTTTTTACTTGCAACCATTGAGCCCCATTGCTCAAGTGGATGTTTTTTCATCAAAAGACCCCCATTCATGTAAGTGATTTAATTATATATACTAGAAGGTTAATTAATCAATCCATAAATATTAATATGTTATAATATGTGTAAAAAGAATGCTTAATTAAGGAGGCGAACTTGTTGAAACAATCACCGCGTGTTCTCGGGAGACCTCGCCATGATGAAAATGCGAAACCTACAAAAGATATTGTCCTTGAAACGGCCACAAGACTTTTTATTAAAGAGGGCTACAAAAGTATTTCAATGGATGATGTAGCAAAGGCTTGTAACGTAACAAAGGCGACTGTCTATTACTACTACCCAACTAAAGGGGATTTATATACATCTGCTTTAATCGCTATGATGGATCGTATCAAGCTATCTATTCTACAAATTTTAGAGCAGCCTAAACCATTTAAAGAACGACTCGAACAGCTCGTTGAGGTTCATTTATCAGCCACTATCGATATTGATATGAAAAATTTTATGAAAGAGGCTACCATTAATTTATCGGAATCGCAGCTGAGACAAGTTCAAGCATCCGAAAATGGTATGTATCAAACAATAGAGCAGGCTATGCAAAAAGAGATGGAAAAGGGCACAATTCGAAAAGGAAATGCAAAGTTTTTCGCTCATAACTTTATGGCATTGATGACTGTAGGGTATTTTAAAGATGGGGATGGTAAAACTTTGCTAGGCTCAGTAGATGTGACGGCAAAGGAAGTAACAAATTTCTTCTGGCTTTCTGTTGAAAAACGTTAACACAAAATAGGTTTGTAAGAGGAGCTATCTCATTCATTTGGGATACTTCTTTTTTAGTGATGTAAGTCACAGACAATTAGAGTGATTCTTCATTATAGTGGGGGTGTGGCCTAAAAAGTAGTGGAACATCGTAAATCAAAAGAACCTATAATAGCATAAAAACAGTTTAATGGAGGAATGACAATGACAATTATACCAATCCAAGCAATGCTAGAAGAAAAGTCAAAACATATTGGTAAATTAGGGAGTATCGCTGGTGCAGATATTTTGAACATTCAATTGCGTGCAGGTGAAAAAATTCCTGAGCATCGTGCGGACAATGAAGTGCTAATTATTGTTCAATTTGGTGAAGTTCGCTTTATTGTTGAAGGTGTGGAAGAAATTTTAACACAAGATACAATTTTAACTTTAAAACCATCTGAAAAGCACAGCTTAGAAGCAGTTACAGACGTTCGTGTTATTGTCATTAAACTAAATTAAAATAAAGAAAAGCTCCTATATTCTAAAATCTGCTTTGTTAGCCAAGAGTGACACATTTCTATTGACACTAACAAAAAAGATTTAGCGTCCTTATTGAATATTACTAGAGAAACCTAAAGCCGTCGTTTATTCCAAAGAGAAGGGTATATAGAGATGACAGGAAAAAGAATTGTCAATAAAAATTATGATGCGTTGGAAAATTTATTATAGCAAGACAGTTAATAGTTGATGAAATCAATGAATTTTGAAAAGATTGTCGAAATTGTGATATAGCTCATTGAAATAATGTACAAACAGTCTTATAATGAAGGTTGTAATGTCACCAAGACAAGATAAGGATGGTATTATGATGCGCTTTTTGCGATTTAAAGTAAACATTGTAATAACAAGTCATACGAATCGCTATCCAGCCCTTGTGACTGGTGATTGTGTAAGATATACGCTGTAACGACTGTTAAGTTTTACCTTAATGGTCTTTTTTACATGTAAGCAATAAAAAATAGTACTAGTGATGGCAAAGGAGAGTTCAAAATGTCAGAAACGAATAACCAAACACAGGCTGAACAAGTAACTGTGAGTAAAGAGCAATTAGATGTACTAGATCAATTATTAAAGCCTGAAGTTCAAGAATCACTTACAACTTTAGTTGAGCAATTACCGAAGTTAACTGAAATGATGACATTATTAACGAAATCATATGAGTTTGCTCAAGCTGTTGCAACAGACGAAGTGCTTAAAAACGATACTGTTGGAGCAGTAACAGAAATCGCTGGTCCTGTAGTTGGCTCTGCGAAAAACCTTGCAGCAACTGCAATTGAAGCGAAAGACCGTGCATCTGAAAGCCATGAAGTAATTGGTTTATTCGGTCTTGTGAAAATGTTAAAAGACCCTCAAGTTCAAAATGTTTTCCGTTTTGTTAATGCTTTCTTACAAGTAAGCTCAGAACGCAAAGCCAAATAAGACTCAAGGTAAATTCAATTCGTAAGGACGGAGGATTAATTAATCATGTCAAAAGAAATCGTCATCTTAGGTGCAGGTTACGCTGGCGTTTTAACTGCATTAACAGCACGTAAGTATCTATCAGCTGATGAAGCTAAAATCACTGTAGTAAACCAATTCCCAACACACCAAATTATCACTGAGCTTCACCGTTTAGCTGGTGGTACAATTGCAGAAGGTGCTGTTGCATTACCACTTAAAAAAATCTTTAAAGGTTTAGATATTGACCTACACATTGCGAAAGTATCCAAATTTAATGTTGATACTAAAAAAGTTGATCTAGATAATGGTTATACATTAACTTACGACACACTTGTAGTATCTTTAGGTAGCCAAACAGGATTCTTTGGTATCCCAGGATTAGAAGAAAACTCTATGGTTCTTAAATCAGTAAATGATGCCAATAAAATCAACAAACATATTGAAGACCGCATTGAAGCATATGCACAATCTAAAGATGAAGCAGATGCAACAATCGTTATTGGTGGTGGCGGTTTAACAGGTGTTGAGCTTGTTGGTGAAATCGTGGACAACTTCCCGAAAATCGCTGCAAAACATGGTGTTAATTTTGCTGATCTTAAAATTAAACTTGTTGAAGCTGGTCCGAAAATCTTGCCAGTTCTTCCAGATACACTTATCCAACGTGCTACTGAAAGCTTAACTAAACGTGGCGTAGAATTTATTACAGGTACACCAGTAACAGGTGTTGACGGCAACGTTATTTCTTTAAAAGATCGTGAACCAATTGTTGCAAATACACTTGTTTGGACAGGTGGGGTAGCTCCACTTCCAATCGTAGGCGAATCAGGTCTAGCTGCTGATCGTGGCAAAGCAACGATTAATGAATTCTTACAATCTACATCTCACGAAGATGTCTTTGTTATTGGTGATGCATCGGTTGCCCTACCAGCTGATGGAGGTCGTCCACTATACGCTCCAACAGCACAAGTTGCATGGCAAATGGGTGAATGTGCTGGTTATAATGTATTTGCACAATACAAAAACCAAGACATGAAAGCATTCTCAGCTGTAAACTCTGGCACACTTGCAAGCTTAGGTCGTAAAGATGCTGTTGCTACAATTGGTGCGAGCAACACAGAGCTTAAAGGCCTTCCTGCAACATTAATGAAAGAAGCTTCTAATATTCGTTACTTAACACATATTAAAGCTTTATTTGGTTTAGCCTATTAAAAAACAAAACACTCACTACTATCACGCTATGTCGTTGTTAGTAGTGAGTGTTTGTTTTTTTCTTAAAATGTATATTAATTACTTTAAATCCAGTAAAATAAATACATATTCATATTCTATTTTCTGAGGTGATGGCTGTGTTAACAATGTTTCAATCAAAAAAAGTAGATATAGAGCAATTTAAGGCTAAAATTGATGAACTGAATGCAAAGCTGGATAAGAAAGATCATGAATTTCAAATTTTTTTAAATGAGTTACATAAGGAAATCATTGAAACTATTGAACAACATAACAAGGTAAATGACCAGCATACTATTTTAGGAGAAATGGTCGCAAATATTGTAGGAGAGTTTAATAAAGTGGAGGATAGCACAATTCAATCCAATAAAATTTCTGAAAATGCCCTAGATAAAGGCGATTTATTAATCTCTTCCTCGGATCAAATGATGACATTATCGGTTGAAAGTAAGCAGGCTGTTCAGGAGGTAGAGCATTTGATTGATGCGTTAGGAGAGCAGTCTCAAAAAACATCTTTAAGCATGAGTAATTTAAGTGAGCGCTCAAAGCAAATAGCGGAAATTGTTAATGTTATTGGAGAAATATCAAATCAAACCAATTTACTAGCTTTGAATGCATCTATTGAGGCAGCAAGAGCAGGGGAGCATGGTAAAGGCTTTTCGGTTGTTGCCGAGGAAGTTCGCAAATTAGCTGAAAATACGAAAACAAGCACAGAAGATATTGCTAATTTAACAAAGAAAATAGAAGAACAAATTGGACTTGCTTACGAGGATAATAAAAATAATATGCAGCTAGTAACGGAAGGCATTGATAAAAGTGCTAAAACATCAGTAAAAATTGATCAATTGCTGCATATTATGACAAATGTTCAAACGGGAATAAATGAGCTATTAGCTTCAATTAAAGAGCAGAAGCTATCAAACGAAGACGTTATGCATAAATTTAATAGGACGACAGCCTTATTTGATGAAACAAATCGCGTTCTAACAAGCCATATTGATGAATCAGAAATGGTAACAAAAAAATTATTAGAGGCAGTTGATCAAGTAAAGCATTTCCCAACTGAAAGATAGATAATCTAACTTGAATTCTATGGAAATCTAAAAAGGAAGAACCCTGCATAGCGGCAACTTTTCAACTTCTTAGTGACTACTACAGGGTTCATTTAATTATTTCAAGTCGCCAACTTTTTCTTTTAATGCGGCTAATTGATCTGGATAGTTTTTTTCAGTGATTTCATTCCACAATTCTGCATCTTTAATTCCACATCTTTCGGGAATAAAGACTGGGTCAAGACCCAACTTCTTTTGCTCTTCATAATCTCTTAATGTAGCTATACCTGGCTTTGTTAATAAAATAATAGCAATTAGGTTTAACCATGCAAGTGTACCTACACCGATATCAGCAAGATTCCAAGCAGTTGATGAGGAACGAATTGTTCCAAAAAAGATTGAGATAACTAGTAGTACTTTTACGACAATAGCAATAGTAGCAAAGTTTTTATTGTTTCTAAATAAGTAAGCAACATTACTTTCCGTGTATACCCCAAAAGCAAGCATAGTAGTTATTGCAAAGAAAAATACAGCGACAGCCACAAAAGGACTTCCTAAACCAGGAATGAATGAGTTAATTGCTTCTTGTGCGAATGCCGTACCTGCTTCAACTCCTGGTAGATTCTCAACTAAAAATCCCCCATTAGGATGGGCAATATTGTAACTGCCTGTGGAGATGATCATAATGGCTGTAGCTGTACAAACAAGTAGTGTATCTACATAGACCGAGAATGCTTGGACAAGCCCTTGTTTAGCAGGATGAGATACTTCTGCGGTACCAGCTGCCTGTGCCCCAGTACCTTGACCTGCTTCATTTGAATAAGCCCCTCTTTTTACTCCCCACATAATTGCATTTCCAAAAACAGCACCAAATGCAGCATTTAAATTAAAGGCAGAGCTGAAAATTAAAGCAAATATTGCAGGTACTTCTTTTATATTGATCAATAAAATAATGAATGCAAGAAGTATGTAAGCAGTTGCCATAAACGGTACAGCATATTCAGCAACTTTTCCAACCCTTTTAATACCACCGAAAATAGCAAATCCAAATATTGCAGAAACAATAATACCTGTAATTATTGGTGAAATCCCGAAGGCATTTTTTGTTGAATCAGCAATATTAAAGGCTTGAACACCTGAACCAGTGAAACCAGTTGCTATAATTGTAGCGATAGCAAATAATATAGCAAATGGCTTATTTTTTAACCCTTTCTCAATATAGTATGCTGGCCCTCCACGATACTCTCCTGCGATTTCTTGTTTCCAAACCTGGGCTAACGAGGACTCAATATAGGCAGCACCAGCTCCTAAAAAGGCTATGACCCACATCCAAAAGATAGCCCCTGGTCCTCCAAAATAAATTGCAGTAGCTACACCAGCTATATTCCCAATTCCGACACGTCCACCCAATGCCATTGCAAAGCTTTGAAAAGATGAAACGCCATTTGCCGAAGTTTTTCTATTAAATAATTGTTTAATCATATCTTTGAAGAGACGCAGCTGTGGAAACCTCATAATAAGCGAAAAGTAAACGCCAGCTCCTAAGCAAAGATAAACTAATGCGTTACTCCAGATAATCCCTGCTATTTTACCTGTTAAAGCGGCAAAATCCATATAACAACCTCTTTCTATTTTGTACTGTGTCATCTTAGATTATTAGGTAACAATTTAAATGAGAGGATATGAAAGCTATTTTGAATGAAGTTTCTTTTATTTAAAATAAACTTTTAATCAATGTATCAATCATAATAGGCATCTCTTTAAACGCACTATCCACATGCAATCGCTCTGTTTTTTGATGGGCATCCTTACCAAATGGACCGACATTTAAGACAGGACCTTGTAATGCCGCCATCTCTTTGAATGGAATATGATACGTATCGCCCCATACAGGTGTGTTCCGTTCAAATGCTAGCCACTCATTGGATGCATCTGAATAATTGACATAGCTTAAATCACAAATTCCGTTAAAGTAGTGGATCTGCTCCACCTCAATATCAAATGTTTGAGCTGTTTGCTTCATTAATTCAATCGACTGTTTCACTAATGGATGGTTGGATGAATTAATGGCTGGATAGTAAGGCGGTGCATATAACAGAACTGTGGCAGGTGCTAATTCCTGACAGCGAATCATGAGCTGATCCACAATACGAATGGATTTTTCACGATCATCCCATGCACGATGCTGCTGAACCTGGTGCTTAATCGCTTGTACTTCCTCAGCTCCTAACTTATGGATCGCATGCTCCAATAATGCCTCGTAGCGTAAGACCTTTACCTTGCCCACACCCTGAACATTTTCGCGTGTACAAATGTCCTGATAGTGCGCATTGCAAGCAGCCATTGCCTGTAACGCAACTTCCTCAAAAATAGCCATCACCTCAGCCGCTGTACGTTTTAACAAAAAGACATTGTAAAGTGCCGCCGCACGGTATGGTGTTTGTGTAGAATACTCCATTTTTAAATCTTTTAATTGTAGAGAGACGGGTAGTGGTGTGCTTTCGCCTAAATCTGTTTCACGGAAAAGGGGATTCCACTCCATATGCTGTGTCATATAGGAAGCGATAAAGGGAGCCGTCATCCCTTTTAATGGCTCACCAACATGTGTCTCTTTTCCGTAGAACAAAGCAGCAGGCATGATTTTACCAATTGTACCTGAATAAATATATTCATTCGTATCCGAAGGCCCTTGTGAAAACGATGGCTCACTATTTAAAAATAATTTATAGGTTAAGCCATGCTGTTCCCGCAGTCTCACCAGTTCCACAACAGCCGCTCTCATACCAGCAGAGTTGACTTCCTCATCAGGAACCGTTGTTAAAATTAAATTAATCGGCCATTGCTCAAAGCTTGCCTTTTCAATCAACTGCATGTGTAAGGCAAGACCCATTTTCATATCCATTGTGCCGCGTCCAAATAAATAATTCCCAGACGCCAAATCAATGCGAGCTGCCTCTGGTAAATCTTTTAGGTATTTAGGTTCCATTAGCTTTTTCGTTAGTTCTTCTGGAGAAAAGGCTAACGGCTCTAGTTCACCATATTCCTCCGTATGCACGGTATCAAAGTGACTGATTAACACAACGGTTTCAGTTGCGGTTGGGTGCTTATAGAAGGCTGTCACTGCATTTCTGCCAAGTCCTGCATCATGTAATTCAATCAAGTCTGGGTGCTTTTCAAAATATGGAAGCGTTAACAATTTATCTTTTAGTCGAAAGGCAAATTTATTTTCACCCTCCGTTAATGTACGGCTTTCCCAGCTCACAAGTTCACATAATAGGGCACGTAGTTTTTCGGGTGTATCCCACATAAAAGTATTCATGATTTTTTCTCCTTTTATAGAAAAGTTTTTTATTTTCAAGATGATATAAATAGATAATTAGTAGAGAAATACATATTTTTACCGTTATATATTTTTCACTATATGAAATTAAATCTACATGGTGGAATATAAATTCATCGTAAATGCAAAACAACAAATTGTCAATTTGAATTTTTGTGAATACTCGTAATTTTCTGCGCTAATTGAGTGGAACTATGTATATATTTCATGTAGCATCTATTTATATGCATAAAAATTAGTTAAAATAAAATGAAACTACATTTAAAAGCAGGGCTACATGTAAAAAATTGAAGGTACATAAAAATTTGATAATTTGCATGAATTTTAATTTCATAATGATCCTAGTAAAAGCTAAATGGATCTATAAAAACCTTAAGATAGTGATTATATGGGGAAATGAAAGGGAGTAATTGTAATGATTCAATCAATCGAAAGAGCAATGTTAGTTATAAATATACTGGCGAAGCATCCGAAGCGTTTTTTTACTGTGCAAGAAATTTTTAATGAAACAGACTTGCCTACTAGCACAATTTACAGATTATTATATACATTAGAGAGTTTTGATTTAGTAGAGAGAAATGAGAATAAAAAAGAATTTCGATTGGGGTATACATGGCTGCAACTAGGCATGAAAATGTATCATGAGACGGATATTAGAGAAAAAGCGCATCCTCTATTAGAAAACCTTGCATATGATGTTCGAGAAACAATCTATTTAAGTATTGCTAAACAGTTTGCATCCATTATTATTGATCGAATTGATAGTCCTAAAAATGTCCGTATTATTGATATGATTGGTGAAAAAATTCCATATCCTATAGGAGCTCCAAATAAAGTATTACTTGCGTTTTCTAAAAGCGATGTACAGCAACAATTTTTCCAACAACTTGAGGAGCCTGAGAAAGAAAAATTGATAGAGAGCCTCAATGATGTAAGAGAAAAAGGCTTTGCCATAAGCGTTGGAGAAAAAACAAAGGGGACAGTATCCATAGCAGCACCTATATTTGATTCAAATAAACAAATAATTGCAGCCATTAGTGCAGAGTGCTTTGAATATGATACAGATGCTGAAAAATTAGAAAGTATAACACAGGAAGTCATTAAAACTGCACAGCAGCTATCCTTTGAATTAGGATATATATAAGATTGCTTATTACGATAAAAACCATCTGATGTCAGTAATTAGTAGACATTAGATGGTTAATTTTTATATGAAAAGTGAGATTACTGTTGCTTGCTACTTATCAACCTTTTATAATAGTGGCTTTTCGAAGGTTTTATATTTAGCCATAGTAGAATGACAGCTACAAATGCCATCATAAAGGATGCACTAATGACAACTGAGCGTATAGTAATCCATTCAGCGAAAATCCCAAAAATAGTAGTAAAAATAATAATAAAAAGTGCTTCAAAAAATCCATAAATACTTCCTATACGACCCATGCTCTCAGAGGGAATATTATTTTGATAAAATGTATAAAATCCTGTATTCGCAAAGGCAGTTGCAAAGGATAATACAAAGCAACCTATAGCAGCTATAAGAAAGGAAAAGGATGAGGTAAATATTAAATAGCCCAGTGCTGTTACGAGAGACCCCATACCTATTAACCAAGAAGTTGGTATTTTTTCAACAATAACAGAGTTGGTTAGCGAGCCAAATAAAACACCTACCCCTGCGATACTGACTAAAATCCCATATTCTCCTTCGGATAAAGCTAATATCTGTGTTGCAAAGGCAGCCTCCAAAGAATCAGTAGCTGTCATCAAGATGATGATAGCACTAAACAACAAATAGACTACCATAACATAGGAATTTTTTAAGCTAAAGCGTATGACCATTTGCCAATCCAGAAGCAATACTCGAAAAAGGGATGCTTTTTCTGTACGATTAATAAATTTTTCAAGGGCTTCAATGTTCGGCATTTTGAACGTTATACAGGCTGATAGAAATAAAGCAATCGCGTTTAAATATATGGCCATATAGGGTGTTCCGACTGTGAACAAGAAACCTGCGATTGCTGGTCCAGTTAGAAATGCACCAGAGTCGAGTAAGCTGCGTAATGCATTAAAACGTTTCCTTTGTTCGACAGGAATTAACTTAGTGATATAAGTCATAGATGTCGGCTGATACATAGAGCTAGCTACTGTAATGAGAAAAACAAGGACATACATCCACAAGAGGCTAGAAAAGCAGGGGAGTATGACAATGAGTATAGATTGAACCAAATTTAGAAAAATCATTAGCTTTTTCTTATTAAAACGATCGATTAGGCTTCCTGACCAAAAATTAGTGAACAAGGAAGAGATCGCTCTTACAATATACAATCCAGAGACAGCCAGAGCAGATTCTGTGAGGTTTAACACAATTAAATTTAAGGCGATAAAATAAATCCATTCGCCAACACTTGAAACACCAATACTACATAATAGGATGGCAGGATAACGCCAGCTTTCTAAAGCTTTTCTCATATAAATTCCTCCTTAAGCAAAGTGACGATTTGCAAAATAAAAAACCCCACCTCCAAGACGATTAGTCTTAGGGACGAGGTTGTAGAATTTATATACTCACGTGGTGCCACCCTAGTTCACTATTATGTCACCATAATAGCCTTTTCAGTACGGCATAGAGCCTATGCTTATACTGTAACTCTATAACGGGAGTTCCCGTCGCACCATCATTCAAACAAAATCCAATGCGCTACTCCGAGGCTTGTTTCAATAATTCGTTCTTACTCGTTTTCAGCAATCCGAGCTCTCTGGGAAGAACAGCCTTATTTACTCTTCTCTTCAATGTATTTTTGCTAGTGTAGCATATGTACACGATTTTGGTAAATAGTACTATAAAAATATTACTAATTATTTTGTAGGAAGATTTTTAATTGTGTTATCAGCGATTGGCAGTGCTGTATGGATAAAACAGCATTCAAAGGAATTTCAAGTGAATGATTAAGGTCCTCAAAAACAGCAAGCTGAAGGGTAGCAAGTTGCGCTAGCTTCTCCTGTGAATAATGAGGGTCCGCTGTACCAATTGCTAAAAATGCATGTTTGTCTAATAGATTTGTCATTGTATGTTGAAGAGAAAGTAATGGGGTGAAAAGTACATAACGAGCAGGAATAGAAGGAGTCTGCTGCATATAATAATCGACAATAGGCATAGTACCTAAAGATTTTCCTAGATAAACGACTTCTCTATAAGGCTTTGATTGCAAGCTATTTTCTACAATAGGGTTGGCAACACGATAGACCATTTTTGATATGGCTTGGGAGTCCTGTTCGAATTGCTGTTGCTCAAATGTATAATTGATTTGGACGACATCATAGCCAAGTTCTAACAGTAATGCCGTAGAATAATAAAGTATAGGTTTATCATAGGTATAGCCCGTGCCAGAGAGCATAAAACATATCTTATCGCTTGTTCCATCAAAAAAATTGTAGGATATACCATTGTACATGGCGTGCTTAGGTTTGATTTTCATGAATATTCCTCCATCATTTCTATATATAGTATATAATTTTACCATAGCAAGGAGGGAGAAATTTATGAAGGCTATTATTATCAATGAATTTGGTACATCGGATGTTTTAACTTTTATTGATTGTCCAAAACCGACTATTTCTGAGGGTGAAGTCTTAATAAGGACAACCCATACAAGCGTAAATTTTGCAGATATTAAAAATCGCACAGGTAATAAAGCTAAAGCAAATTTTCCGATGGTTCTTGGTTTAGATGTTGCAGGGGTAATTGAAGAAGTTTTTAATGATAGCAGTGGTTTTCAAAAGGGTGACCAAGTTATCGCATTCCCGAAAAACGGTGCTTATGCAGAATTTGTAGTAGCAAAGGAACAACTAGTTTTTAAAATTCCTAGTGGGGTACCAATCGAGAAGGTAGCAGCTGTACCGACAGTTTTATTTTTATCATATATGTTAACACATCAAATAGCGGCCATTGGTCAGCAGGATGCCGTCTTAATTCATGCTGCTTCTGGTGGGGTAGGGACAATGCTTGTCCAAATGGCCAAAAGGCTCGGAGCTAAACAGATTATAGGTACGGTGAGTAATTTAGAAAAAGCCCCAATTGTTTATCAGCTTGGTGCGGATCATGTACTTACATATGATCAATTTAGTACAAATGTCAATGAACTTACAAAGGGTCAGGGTGTTGATATTGTGTACGATTCTATTGCAGGAGCTATCACCGAGGAGAGTTTAACTTGTTTAGCGCCTTATGGCACGCTTGTCCAATTCGGGAATAGTGGAGGAAGAGCAGGAAATATAAAAACAGCAGATTTACACAATAGCTGCCGCAATATAAAAGGATTTAGCTTAGGTACGACAAGAGCTTTGAAGCCAGAACTGTTACAACAGGTGGCGCAGGATATTTTCTCTTTAGTAAACGAAGACAGTTTTCAGGTGCCAATTGCTAAAATATTTGCCTTAGAGGAAATGAAAAAGGCTCATGAATTTATGGAAAGTCGTCAGCACCAAGGAAAAATACTTATTAAAATATAAAGCACAAAAAAGATGACACCCATATTTGGAGTGTCATCTTTTGTCGATCAACAATCTAGTTCAGTAAGTTTTTCATAAATACGTCTTTTACGATAAAGCATAATACCAGTTTCGGCTACATCCTGAATCATGCCTTTATTAGCATAGGCTCCAAAAACCATCCCTGCGATAGGGATCATTTGAAACAGCTTTTTCCAGCCTAGCTGATCACGGTATGTGTAAAATACCTCCTGCCATCCTTGAAGCTGAGAAATCATGTTATCTGAAGCCTTTTTTGAGCTATTTATAGTAGAAAGCTCCTGTAAGATTGCTTCTTTACCAACAATATCAGCAGAGGTAAATTGTAGACATTTTACAATAAAAATACGTTCCATTTTATCGTTCGGATCATAGCCATGAATAATTGCTATTTCTTGCAAAGTTTTTAGTGCAGTCCCTAAAATCATTGGAATATCAATAGCTAAAGTAAAGATGCCTCCAAAGCCAGTAGAGGCTCCTTGTACAGTAGCAAATTTCACACGTTCATTTTGTAATTTGTCACTGAGGGAGATCATGTCCTCTAAAGGAACCTGACCAATATCAGATATAGTTATAATATGCTGAGTGGAAGAATGGTCACGAATTTTTTGTATCATGGCTTGTTCATTGATTAAATACTTTCCACCGGACTGAATATAATTGCCTAGTTCATCTACCAATAAAGCAATTTTATTTTGGAGAAAGGCAGGTGTCACTTTATCTAATAATTTAAATGGTATTCTCCCTAATTTCTCCCAAAACCATAAATCTTTTTGATCTTTTTCCCACACTTGAATCTCTTGTAAATGCTGCTCTAATAACTCTCGATTCTCCATTATTGTCTTATCCCCTTATGTGTCCATTTAACTTTAAATACGAAAAAAACTATATAAAGTTTCGCTTTATTTAAATGAGATTTCGACAAACTAATGAATCACATGCTATTGCCAAACGGACGCAAGGAGTGCAATTCCTTCATTTATTTGCTGAAGTGTCAGTCCACCATACCCTATAATGATCATGGTTTCATTTGTTCCATTCTGATAGGAGGTAGAGCATGGATAGACTTGAACCCCTACCTCTTGAGCAAGCTGGATCGCTCTACTCTCGGTGAGATGTTGTGGTAGCTTGATGACTATATGAAGTCCGGATTTTTCACCGATTACTTGAAATTCATTTGAAAAATGTGAAGAGATGGCGGTCAATAATGCTTGTTGTTTTTTACGATAGATTGTTCGCATTTTTGCCAAATGCTTATCGAATAGACCTTGTGCAAGAAAGTCTGCTAAGACAAGTTGGTCTACTTTGGAGACAACCGATTTTTGCTCAGAATGAAAAGTCATAAACGGCACTACTAAAGACTTTGGAAGGATCATATAACTAATGCGTAAGGATGGAAGCAATGTTTTTGAAAATGTTCCGAAATAAATGACACGCTGAAGCTGATCCATTTTTGCTAAAGACGGGATTGGTAGCCCCTTATAACGAAATTCGGAATCATAATCATCTTCAATAATAAGCCCCGCGTTCGAGTTAGCCCATTGTAACAATGCCACTCTTCTTTCTATGGTCATAATCATGCCTAATGGAAATTGATGAGCAGGTGTTGTGTATAACATGTGAATTGGTGTTGCAGGGAGTGTAACCCCTGAATAGTCCACAGGAATCGCCTCTGTGGACAATCCACATTGCTGTAAAACGGCACGCACTCTTTTAAATCCTGGCTCCTCTAACCCAACGCGTATCGCAGACCCAAGAAAATGACAAAGAGCCTGAAGCTGGCTTTGTGTACCACTGTATATAAATACCTGTGAAGCATCACAGCTAACCCCACGAGAACGCTCTACATAGCGGGCAATCTCTGTGCGTAAAGTTGTCTCTCCCTCCCAAGGGCTTGTTGATAAGTTGTTACTATTAAAATGCTTTTTTATAAGCTTGTGCCAAGCAGCATAGGGAAAAGCCTCGTTATCCACATGTCCATTTGTAAAATCAAATTGTATATTGTTAGGGATATTGTTACTTGGAACAGATACATGCCGGGGTACTTGCTGTAGCCAATCAAATTCAAAGGGCGCAATAAAATAACCAGAACGCTCTTTACTATAAATATAGCCTTCTGCAAGTAACTGCTCATAGGCTTCCTTTATGGTGTGTACACTCACATTCAATGTTAGGGCGAGAGCTCGTTTAGAAGGCAGTTGTTCATGAGCAAGTAATTTTTTAGTAATAATCTTATGCTTTATTTCTTCATAGATTTGAATGTATTTCGCTAGATTGCCTGTAAATATAATGGAGAGCTCCAGATAATTTCCTCCTCCTCTGGTATGGTTGATTTTTTAGTAATTGGTTATATATATCATATCAATTTTACCGTTAAATAAGTAAAAAGGAGTGAAGTGTAATGGAATTTATAACATTAGAAAATGAAGTGGTTAAACTAAAGCCTTTAGAATTGAGCGATTTACCAGGAATTTTAGAGACAGGAAGTTATCCAGAAATTTGGTCACATATGTCCACAACCATAGAAAAAAAGGAAGATGTGAATAAATTTGTGGAAAACGCATTAAAGGCAAAAAACGAAAAAACAGAATTTCCATTTGTGATTGTGGATAAACAATCAGGGGACATTATCGGGTCTACACGTTTTATGGATATTGATGACAAGCATCAGCGATTAGAAATTGGCTATACATGGCTAACACCCGCATACTGGCGTACAGCTATTAATACTAATTGTAAGTATTTGCTATTACGATACTCTTTTGAGCATCTTCATTTACAACGTGTACAAATAAAAACGGATCATGAAAATATTCGTTCTCAACAGGCAATTGAGCGAATTGGTGCTACAAAAGAGGGAATATTGCGTAACCATATGATTCGCAAAGATGGGACAACTAGGCATACCGTTATGTATAGCATTACAATAGAAGAATGGCCACAGGTGAAAAAGCATTTAGAAAGTCTACTAGTGCAATTGGGATGTTAATAGGTATAAAAAGGGATTTATATAACCCGTAAAACCCTTTTTTCTTATAAAAAGTGTCAAAAAATAAAGGGGAGGGTAGAGTAGAGTACCGAAAAATTGAAAGAGGGTAATCTACTTGAAACCTAAATACACGTTAAGACAAATTTATGGTGATAATGCTGTGTATACACCAAGAACACCGTATAGCGATAATCCGTGGATGATGGATGATCCTCATAAGCTAGATGCTTTAACCTCAAGAGAAGTTGCTATTGCTGATATCCCCGTGCTAGTACACCGAGCAACACAAACAGAAAAGGCGCAAGAGCTTCATCAATTAGCAGGATTACCATGGGTAGAACAGCCTTATAGCTATGAGACTCAAGAGGAATATCTGGCACAGATCCAAACTTGGTGTAAGGAAGGGAAGACCATTGTATGTCAATATATACACGACCTGGAGCATATGGATCGTCAATGTTATTGGATGGATGCGGAGAAATTTAATGAGTTGAATACAAAAGCTTATATTGATCATTTAATCGATAGTAAATATGTGCCAAGTCGTCTAAATGTGGAGACGTATAGACTTTCAGATGCCATTAAAAATTGGCAGCCCCCTGTAGTATTAAAGCCTGGTGATGATTCGCCAACCTCGGGAGGATATGGCGTTACCATTTGTCATAATAAAGATGAATTGACGGAAGGTTTACGACAATTTCGCATGACAGGAACTGAAAGTATAATTATTGAGGAGCTTTTACAGACAAAGGACAACTATAGCTGTCAATTTGTTTACTCAGAGGAGCTAGGGATTCAATACTTAGGAGCTTCCCAGCAAATTACGGATGATAACGGCATTTACGAAGGGAATATCATTGTAGATAAAGTACCCGAAAAAGTAATTGAAGTAGGAAAGCATATTATGGAACGTGGCGTTGAGGAAGGCTTTGTAGGTGTGGCAGGCTTTGATTTAATTGTCACGGAAGCTGGTGATGTTCAAGCAATAGACTTAAATTTCCGCCAAAATGGTTCAACCTCAATGCTGATGTTTCATGATGCTTTAGGAAAGCCCATCAATAAATTTAGCTCCTATTCAGCACAAAGCCCACAACAGAATGATCATTTCTATCAAACAATTAAGAAATATATAGAAAAGGGTATGTTATTTCCTTTATCTTTCTATGATGGTGATTATTTTGAGGAGTCCGTCCCTTCAAGATTTGTCGGTGTATGGTATGCAGATACGTTAGAGGAAATTGAAAAACGGGAGAAGGAATTATTACCTGAAGAAAAGAATGGTCTTTAATCGACCATTCTTTTTTTATAGATAATTGCTGCGAAAATCCAAGAAAGAAGAGACCATACAATTATCGTAATCATAGGAATAAGAACATCTGCCATAGAATACTTACCTTCTAACGCCTCTGCTAAAAGTAATAACTGTGAGCTTGGTAGCCATTCAGCTAATTTTAAGATTGGGTATGCCGAAGATAGAGCTAAGGCCAGAGGACCAAATGAGAAGATAACCATTACAGGCAACACAATAATAGATGCTTCCATAATAGATTTAGCAAATAAACCACATATTGTACCTAGAGCAATATAAAACACAGCAGAAAGCAATAATGCAATTGCTAAGATAAAAAGGTTTGCAGGTTCGTAGCCAACTAGAAAAATAGCCATTGTTACAGATACAATTGTAACAATTAGAACAAACAGGCTTTTACCAATTAAAATATCTCCAAGTGAGGCAGGGGAGAGCATAAGACTGCGAAGAGTGTTTTTTTCCTTTTCTTCTGCAATTAAACTACATTGTACGTAAGTAGTCACTATGGAAAATGTCATGTTAATTGGTAGAAAATACATGCTAATAGTATTTGCACCTAATTGATTATATAAAAACGCCATTATAAGTGGTAGTAATACCATAGTTGATACGGCATAGTTACGTGAGAATTCCTTATAATCCTTCATCAATATAGCTTGAATACGTGTCATTGAAATATTCATACTAAATCACTCCCTGTTATTTGCATAAAAATGTCACCTAGTGTTGGCTCGTTTGTATAGATACGTGTAACTTGATCGGATTGCATCCATTGAAATAACTTCTCTGCATCTTGAGAACCATTTTCTATAATTTCCTGTTCACCATTTTTAAGCTCTACTGTAATAGTGTCAGAGCCAAATTCTTTTTTTAGATCTTTTGGAGCGCCGATTGCTCGGATTTTCCCTTTATGCAGGAAAGCAACACGATCACAAAGTATTTCTGCTTCGCTCATATCGTGTGTTGTTAAAAAAATTGTTGTACCCATAGCATTTAATTTTCGTAAGCCATTATATATATGTTGTGTATTTACTGGGTCCAAAGCAGAAGTAGGCTCATCTAAAAATAATAATTCGGGCTTGTGCATAATTGCACGAGCAAGTGTAACACGTTGAATCATTCCTTTGGAAAGCTGACTGATCTTTTTCTTACGTTCTGCATATAAATTGACAAAGTCCAAAGCTTCTTTTACAGCAGATGGAGATAGCTGATATAAATTACTATAAAGTATTAAATTTTCTTCAATTGATAGTCTCGTATACAAGCCACTATTATCTGTTAAAATACCAAAACGTTTACGATTTTGACTTTGCTTCATTTCAGATGCATGCTGCCCAAATAATAGAACATTACCAGCCGATTTATCTGTTTGTGCGGTTAATATTTTAATTGTAGTAGTTTTACCAGAACCACTTGGGCCAAGAAAGCCGAATATTTCCCCTTTTTTAATGGTAAAGGAAACATCCTGTAATGCTGTTTCATTATGAAAAATTTTTTTCAAATGTTGCACATCAATCACTGCGTTCATGTGTAACCTCCTGTTTGTTGTTGATGTCTACACTATAAACAACAAGGGTAAGGCTCACAGTAAAAATCATGTGAATGGCAGAAAAAGGACCTTTAATGGAATTTTATTAAAGGTGACAGGAGTCGATTATTTCCTGGGAAATCTACTAAATTCCGAGTATTTCCTTTAAAGTGGCCAATTTATTTTTCGACAGTGGAACAACTGTCTTTTCTGTACTGTTGAGTGCTAAGCTATAGCTATTGCGTGTCCAAGTAATAATCTCTCGAACCTTTTGTAGGTTCACAATATAAGAACGATGGCTTCTAAAAAAGCCGAATGGTGTCAATTTTTGCTCTAACTCATTTAGCGATAGAGTACATGGATAACCTTCACCTGCTACATAAATAGATACTTCTCCTTCAACACTTTCAATATAATCAATTTCGGGTGGATTAAATAAAATAATCTTTTCATTTTTCTTTGTTGGGATTTTATCTAGTCGAATTGGTGCATCTTCAAGAGGCTTTGGAGCTTGCTCAAGGCTACCCTCTTTTACGTCTAAAGTATGTAAGTCTGCCCCATCTAATCGATGTATAGTTGTACTTGCAACCATTAAGTCTTCTAGATTATTTGATAATAAAATGATAATTTTATGCTCTTTTGCGAGATTTTTTAATAACTGTTGGATAGTTTGCTTTGAAAATTCATCTATATTTTGAAAGGGTTCTTCTAAAATTTGAATAGATGCCGGATGTAGGTACATATTCAATAGTTTTAATCGCTGTTTTTCACTATTAGAAAGCTTACTAATTCTATTGTTTTTTTGTTCAGTAAGTTTAAAAAGCTTCAATATGTTCTCTGATTCATTAGTTGGACGGTTAAAAAGCTTTAAAATGAACTGGATATACTCGCGCGCTGTGAGTCGCTCATATAACGAGCTTTCACGAAAAGAAGTATACGTATCATCTCGTTTCATAAACCATTGCATTAATGTATGTATTTTGGAAACATCTGTATAGATGCCTATAATCGTGCCAGGTTGTAGAGAAAGATGGAAGCTTGGATAAATAACATTGCCTGCTTCAATATATGGATCAACCTGAATATCAATATTTTGTTCCACGTTTATTCCTCCTATAGCTTGCTAGCTTGTAAAAAGTATTGAATGTCGTTGAGTGCTTGCGAGTGGCTCAACTGACAGTAGTTTGAGTTAGAGGCATCCATAAAGCCATGTAAGCCTTGAAATTGTTTGATTTGAACATTCGGTATGCTTACAAGAGTATCCTTCAATGATTGAATATCAAAGCTATCTTCATGGCTAGGTAAAACAACCAAAGTTGGACAAGATGGAATGTTATCAAGGTATTGGCGGATCCGTGAGCCATATACACAAATAACACGGTGTAGGGGGAGTGTAGTTAATCTCCAGGCTAAAGTTGCACCTACACTATATCCAATTAATATTACCTCGTTGTAGTTTTCACAAGCCTCCAATATTTTTGGTGAAAGCAACTCAAGAGGAGCATCAAAGCCAACTGTCTGTAAGAAAAAGTCATAGGCTTGTTTTTCCTGGTCATATGGAAAGGAAAGCCCTTCTGGATAAAGTGAAATAAGGGAAACGGCAGTGTCCTCATCGCTATATATTTGTATTTGTTCTTCAATAAAATGATTAACTCCATAGATTTCATGTAATATAAAGATTTTTCTTTTCATTGTGCCCTCGATCTTTTTTCCAATAGTGTATCAAAAAGTAAGTAAAACGTATAATCTGCTTTTAGAATGAATAGTGCAAAAGCATAATGATGAAAATTTTTATGGACAAATACATAAATTTAATATCATCATTTTTTATAATTTTATTTGATAATGATTATCATTATCGTATAATGGAGTTAAGGAGGATTTTCCAAAGCAATATTTACATTTAGACATTTACGATTGAACTGTATGCAGTTGAGCTAGTCCAATTGTTGAGATAGTAATGACCAAATGAAAGGTGTGTTAGGAATTGTTAGAACTAGAATTGTATGATGTAACCATTATTGGTGGTGGGCCAGCGGGTTTATATTCAAGCTTTTATTGTGGTTTACGTGAAATGAAAACCAAGCTAATTGAATCACAACCACAGCTAGGCGGTAAAATTCATGTTTATCCAGAGAAAATGATTTGGGATGTGGGAGGTGTAACGCCTATATCAGGGGGGCAACTAATTAAACAATTAGTTGAGCAAGCCTTAACCTTTAATCCTTCTATTTATACAAATGAAAAAGTGCTGTCCATTGCTAAAAATGAAGATGGTATATTTGTCATCGCAGCAGAGTCAGGGAATATTCATTATTCCAAAACAGTTATCGTTGCTATTGGTGGTGGCATCCTAAATCCTCAAAAAATTGAAATTGAGGGGGCTGAACGCTTTGAAGTATCTAATTTAAATTACACAATTAAATCCTATGAAAAATTTAAAGATAAGGCAGTAATTATTTCTGGTGGTGGTAACACAGCGGTAGACTGGGCATTAGAATTAACGGAGGTAGCATCCAAGGTCTATTTAACTTATAGAAAAGATACATTGTCTGCACATGAGGCTCAAATTACAGAGCTTGCAAATAGTTCGATCGAATGCCATTTCAATTCTGAAATTACTAAGCTGATTGCAGACGATCAAGCAGGAATGATTAAAGCTATTGCTTTAACAAATCATGAAACTGGGACTGTAACAGAAATTCCTGTTGATGAAGTTGTTATTAGTCATGGGTATGTGCGTGATAAAGAATTGTTAGATAATAGTCCATTAGCCATTGAGCGCAAAAATGATTATTTTATCGCTGGTACGATTAATAGTGAATCATCGATCCCAGGCCTTTATGCTGCGGGTGATATTTTGAGCCATGATGGTAAAATTCATTTAATTGCAGCAGCCTTTCATGATGCACTTCATGCAGTGAATAGTGCAAAGAAGTATATTCAACCTGATGCTTCTGAGGGAGGTATTGTTTCTTCACATAATGACATTTTCAAACAACGTAATCGTAAGCTATTACAGGAAAGTTTAAAATAATCAATTTTAGGAGCACTAATATATTGTTGGTGTTCCTTTCTTTTTGTCTTGAGGTATATTTTAGAAGAAATACTTCTGATGGACTATCAATAGAAAAAAGAAAACATAACGCTGATTATGGAGTATATATAAGAAAATTATACAGAGAATATGATTGTCATGGAAACATTTTAATAAAGAGTCTATCTATTAGAGAAAAAAATGTTCGTCAACTCAAAAAATCTAAAATGTACCTGAGAAACTCTCATTTATCATTAAAGAATTTGCTGAAAAATCTCCAAAACAATTCCGTAAATAGATGAATTAACAAATACCTAATGAAAAAATAACTTTCATTAGGTGTTTTTCATCTAGAAATAACATAGCTTTTCCTTTTTTGGACACCCTAAACTAGAAAAAATGACATGGGGTGATGATCATGAAAATAGAAAGGTCGTCCGAGTGGGAAGAGGGCTTTATCGATCGATTAAATCATCTTGAAAAATGGGATAGCTGGACATTGTACAAGATGAACTATGATATTGTGAAAATGAAACTAATTCCTGATTTTACAGGATTGCAGGCTACAAAGTATTTACCTAATTTACAACCTTTGAAACACCAGTTAGAAGCAGCCGAAACAGTTATTGAACGTATGAATGGGAAAGCTATTTTAGCTGATGAGGTGGGGCTAGGTAAAACAATTGAAGCGGGCTTAATCTTAAAGGAATACCTTATTCGAGGTCTTGTGAAAAGAGCATTAATTTTAGCACCTGCTTCTTTAATTAATCAGTGGATTGAAGAGTTAAATATAAAATTTCATATTCCTGCTGTCGCATATAAAAAAAATTGCCCGATAGAGCGCTATGATGTCCTCATTATGAGTATGGATACGGCAAAAAAGAGTCCACATAGAGAGCGCATTTATGAGCAGGATTATGACATGATAATTATTGATGAGGCACATAAATTAAAAAATAATAAAACACAAATTTACGAGTTTGTACAAGGCTTAAAGAAAAAATTCTGCTTATTATTAACTGCCACACCTATTCAAAATGATATCTTTGAATTGTATTATTTAATCTCCTTATTAAAGCCTGGGCATCTTGGTAACTATGATGCCTTCCAATCGGCTTTCTCTGCTAGCAAGCATGATTTAGAACATGATGATTATTTAAAAGAGTTGGTTAATCAGGTAATGGTAAGAAATCGTAGGGAAGATACGGGGATTGATTGGACAAATCGTCGTGTTCAAATTGTACCGATTACATTTACGGACGAAGAAAGAGAAGTTTACGAAATGCTTGGCAACCTTCAAAACACAGGGTCATTTTCATTAATTACGTTGCAAAAAGAAATGTGTAGTAGCAAGGAAGCTACGGCATTAACATTAACGAATATGCTAGATGATCATGTACAACCACAAGAAATTGAAGCAATTATTACTAAATTAATGACCTTGGAAGTAAATTCAAAGGCGGAAAAGACATTGGAAATTGTTAAACAAGCAAATGACAAGGTTATTATTTTTACAGAATATCGTGCTACGCAAATTTATTTACAATGGTATTTACATTCTAATGGCATATCAAGTGTGCTATTTAATGGTAAGTTTAATAAAAGTAAACGAGATTATATGAAGCACCTATTTAAAGAAAGAGCACAGGTGCTCATCGCTACAGAGGCAGGTGGAGAGGGGATAAATCTTCAATTTTGTCATCATGTAATCAACTATGATCTACCTTGGAATCCAATGAAGCTAGAGCAACGTATTGGTCGTGTCCATCGTTTGGGACAGGAGCATGATGTCCATATTTATAATCTTGCCATTGAACATACAATTGAAGAGAAAATCTTAGAATTGCTTCATACAAAAATTGATGTGTTCGAGAAGGTGGTTGGCGATTTAGATGCCATTTTAACAAACTTTAAAGAATCTGTATAAGGTAGGGAGGTGCAGCTATGTATCCACAGCAAGTTCACCACTATTTAAAGGAATTTTTTATGGAGAATGACTGTGCAATTTTAGGAGAAGAGAATCATTATCTAACCGTTCAATTAACGATAGACATAGATAAAAGAATTATGAATAGGCCATTTTATTGGCAATATGTTGAAGCAACGAATAGTGAACCAAACCCAGCGCAAGTAACCTTTATTACCAATCAAACAGCAATGGCTGGTAACCTATTTGGGGAAGCTATTCATTACGGTTCTCCACGTTTAAATCAGATATTTGTAGCTACAAGAGAACTAGGAGCTTATGTTCAATTGTTTGAAAAAGTGGATCGTGATATGGGGCAGGTTATTTTAACCCCCTGGTTAGGTATTAACTTTAAAGTTTCGTATTGCTGTGATCGTACAAAAGAAATGCTTTACTCATTTGGCATTAATTTATTGACGGGCGTCATCAAGGAGGATTTTCATGAAACGATTTGTTCTTCGGACTTTAACATAGAACCTGAAGAAAATGTATTTCATGTGCAATATATTATTAAGCCTGCCAGAGCACTGGAAAGATTGAAAGCTACAATTGAGTCAATTATTGAGCAGGATGATCATTCTTGGGCAACGGAAGCACAAAAACGATGGCAACGTGATCAACGTGTATTAGATTATTTTTATGAGGATATAGAGGATAAACCAGAGTGTTATGAAATTGAAAGAAAAGCATTAGAGGAGCAATATGAAGCAAAAATTAAAATAGAAGTCATTAATGGGGGATTATTTTATCTCTTTTAAATGAGGAGCTGTCTGACAAAGGGACAGCTCTTTTTCTGCTTTAATGATCTTCAACCATGCTTTGAAGCTGAGCCAATTTATTATCCCAAAATAAATGAAAGTATTGGAGCCAATCTTCAATCTCCTTTAAACGCTCCCTATGCAACGTATAGATTTTTTCACGACCTTTTTTTTGAGCAGAGATTAGCTCCGCCTGTTCCAATATTTTTAAATGCTTTACAACAGCCGTTCGACTAATCGTAAAATGCTCAGTAATATTGGAAATAGGTCTGTCGCTTGCTGCAAGGAGCTGTAAAACGCTTCTTCTTGTGGGATCAGCTATTGCTTGAAAAATATCATACTTTATGGCTGCTTCAGTCATTAGAATTCAGCAGCCTCTTTTAATTTATGATTAATAATCATTGTCCATCCGTTATCCATATTAGTACGTACGGCTTCAGTAGCAGTGTTTGCTTTAGGAATAATATGTGAAGCTTCCTTCCAGCCACCATGTGTTAAAGTAAATTCAGTATGCTCGCCTACTTCTTTTAACTCAAAAGTTACGAACCAGCCATCTTGATCCCAAGCAAATCGTAGAAAGTGTGGTGCATCTACACGTTCTACTTTACAGGGTGATGGGCCGAACGGTGATTGAATAGTGAATTCGTATCCTTCGATAGGTTGAAAATCATTTGGCATAAACCAAGCAGCTATTTTGTCAGCTGTTGCGACAGTCTCCCAAACTTTTTCGATAGGGGCATTTAATGTAATTGTTTTGACAATATCCTGTAATTTTTCAGTCATGTTCTATTACTCCTTTTTCAACGTTATTAAGTCCACTAGCAGAGGAATCTGTATAAAATATAACCATAGGGTGTTATGAATATATAACACCCTACGGTTATATGTCAACGGAAAAATTTTGTATCTTTCTGTTGGACTTGGCGTATGTTACAATTACTTTTATAATTTTCTGACAGAAAGGGTGGGCGTAATATGGTCAATATATCTGTATTCTTAGTTATGTGCATTTTACTTATTATTTTACCTGGCCCTGATACAGCGATTGCAACAAAAAACACACTGACTGTAAGTAGAAAGGGCGGTTTACAAACAATCATAGGTTCTTGTTGCGGTTTATTAATTCATACTTGTGCGGCTGTTATTGGACTTTCGGCGATTATTGTAAAATCCGCCTATATATTTGCTGTTTTAAAATATGTTGGTGCGGTTTATTTATGTTATTTAGGAATCAAGACCTTGTGGACACTTCGAACAATTCGAACACAATCTCCAGTTGTAGACGATGTAGGAAGTATAGAACACAAATATTCCCACCAATCTTGCTTTAAACAAGGGTTTCTCACAAATGTGACAAATCCAAAGGTCGCCGTATTTTTCCTAACATTTCTCCCTCAATTTGTAGATGGAAATAGTGGAACATTTTTTCCTTTTTTAATAATGGGTCTAATTTACACAGCATTAACAATGCTATGGTTTATCTTCTACGTGTACCTTTTAGATCGAATTAGTGCATTTATGAAAAAGCCATCAACTAAGGCAGTAATTGAAGGATTAACAGGTGCAATATTAATTGCATTTGGCATTAAATTAGCATTAGAAAAAGCTCACTAAAAAATACACCACCTTATTAGAGTTATTTTTTACTATAAAGGTGGTGTATTTTTTGTTGGCACTTAATAAGATAAGGTCATTTCTCTTTGAAAAATTTTTATTTAAGTTGGCTTATATTTGTCAGTAGAAGGTTTTTAAGTCTTTCTTGTAAAAATTTTTTCTTTTCTGCACGCTTTTTATAGAGAGAAAAAGATTTTATAACAAATAAAGCTACTAGTATGATGACAATCAATAAAATAAATGAAAATAACATCGTAAAATCCTCTATCCAATTAGTTACATAGAAAGTTCGTTAGTAACAAAAATCTTATTCGTAATAACAAACGTTAATAATATATTTAAAGCAATTAATTTTGGTATGCCTTGTTGCTGAATAATAATGTGAGAAAACTTTAAATTAGCTATACGGTTAGCTAATGTATACTCCTCGGCTCCTGTTACTTGTCTACCATCGGGTGTACACCCTAAAACAAAATGCCCAGCATAAGAATTCTTGAGCACATAGGGATGCATGGATTGATAATGAACTTCCATGATCGTATCTGCTTCAATCATATAATGATGAGTTACTAGGAATTTTTTTAATGCGCCTTTTAGGTCAATGGCAATGGCAGTATCAGCTAGAATTGTCCGGAAATAAACAGGCACGATGTTGGCATGTTTAATATAAGGCTTCACTTCAATGCAAATTTCACCAGAATGTTGTACAAATAGCTGAACAATTGCTTGATGAATTCCATCTGTTAAAGTGACCATGGTATTTCCGAAATGAGCACTTTTAAAGAAAATACTGTCATCAGCAATATAGCCAACAGCAATATGACGATTCTCAATATGTAGCGATTTAGCTTTCACTCCTAAAACTTCCTCACAGTTTTTTAATTCATAAACATGTTGCTGAAATGTAAGACCTAAATAATGCCTATTAACTATTCGATTTTCAAGCAATTGCTTCAACATCTGTTACATCTCCAATCTTTGATAAATTATGACAATATTTATAATTGATTGTAGGTCATATAACTCTCAAAAAACTCTCCAAAAGTCGAAAAGATACGTATAATGGCAGGGGTGAAAATATCTAAATTTTATAGTTCAACACATTGCAAAGGATTAAAAAGAAAGGATGGAGAATTTATTGCTAAAGGGTAGTACTTGTAGATGCTTTTATAACAAATACGAATAAATGGAGAAGATAGTGATGGAATTAAGAGATTTAAAAGCCTTTATGGCTGTTGTTGAGCATAGGAGTTTTACAAAGGCTGCACATGATTCCTTTGTATCTCAGCCTTCATTAAGCAAAAGTATCAAAAAATTAGAAGAATCATTACAAGTTGAATTGTTGAACAGATCAACGCGTAATGTAGAACTTACTGACGCAGGTAGTATTGTTTATCATCAAGGACAAAAAATAATGCATGCTGTCCAAGAACTACATATTTTGCTAGACGATTTATTAAATATTAAGACAGGTGCTATCAAATTAGGAATTCCACCTTTAATTGGAACATTATTTTTCCCAGAAATCGCTAGAGGATTTCATCAGCTATATCCTGAAGTACATTTAGCGCTTATCGAACGTGGCGCAAAAATGGTAGAAATGCTAGTTGAAAATGGTGATGTTGATATGGGCATCGTTGTATTACCAGTAGATGAAAGGAAGTTTGCTGTTCAATCCTTTATAGAAGACCAGTTTTATGTCTTTATGAATGAATCTCACCCCTATGCACACCAGAAATCCATAGCTTTACAAGATTTAAAAAATGAAACGTTCATTATCTTTGCAGAGGAGTTCACGCTTCACGACTATATAATTAAATCCTGTGAAAGTGTTGGCTTTACACCTACAATCGGCTATAAAAGTTCACAGTGGGACTTGATTGTAGAGTTAGTATCCTCCAATCTAGGGGTTACATTGTTACCCCATTCCATTGCAGCTAAGCAAACAAATACCAATGTGAAAATAATTCCATTAGATGATTTTGAAATGCCGTGGCGTTTAGGGATTATTACGAAGAAAAATACCTATCAATCTTATGCATTAAAACAGTTACTTGAAATGATAGGTAGGAATGGTGAAAATAGATTTATTCGATATAGGAATAAGTAGTATTCTAATTAATTCCTTTACTTGTAAAATAGCAATGATGTAGAATTTTCCTTAATAAACGAGCAATTTAGGGAGGTTTCGAGATGGGGAATGGCAAGGTATGGAGTTCGTTTGAAGAGGCGATTGTGGATATTAAGGATGGAGATACATTAGCTGTAGGTGGCTTCGGGCTATGTGGTATACCCGAAAAATCAATCGCAGCATTAGTGCAGCAGGGAACTAAGGATTTAACCGTTGTCAGTAACAACTGTGGTGTAGATGACTGGGGATTGGGTCTACTATTAGCAAACAAGCAAATAAAAAAAATGGTTGCTTCTTATGTAGGAGAAAATAAGATTTTTGAACAACAATTTTTAAGTGGTGAGCTAGAAGTAGAGTTGACACCGCAAGGAACTCTTGCAGAACGTTTGCGTGCAGGTGGAGCGGGAATTCCTGGTTTTTATACAGCGACAGGGGTTGGCACACCAATTGCTGAAGGAAAAGAAGTGAAGGTTTTTGATGGCAAAGAATATATTTTGGAAGAAGGTATCGTTGCTGACTTTGCGCTGGTCAAAGCATGGAAAGCCGATAAGCTAGGAAATTTAGTTTACAGAAAAACATCACGCAATTTTAATCCATTAGCTGCTATGTCAGGGAAAATTACAATAGCTGAAGTGGAGGAAATTGTAGAAGTAGGCGAGCTAGATCCTGATCATATTCATACACCAGGGGTTTTTGTACAACGTGTATTATTAGGTGAAAATTACGAGAAGCGTATTGAGCGTTTAACGGTGAAGAAGGGGGAAGCATGATGGATACAAGACAAAAAATTGTTAACCGAGCAGTAAAAGAAATAGCCAACGGTATGAATGTCAATTTAGGCATAGGTATTCCAACACTTGTGGCGAATGCGATCCCAACCGATTATGACGTACTCTTACAATCCGAAAACGGACTTCTCGGTATTGGTCCTTATCCAGTAGAAGATGCAGTAGATCCTGATTTAATCAATGCAGGTAAAGAAACAGTTACGGCAGTTCCAGGGGCATCCTTCTTTGACAGTGCAGAATCATTTGCAATGATTCGAGGTGGACATATTGACCTTGCCATCTTAGGAGGTATGGAGGTATCTGAAACAGGAGACCTTGCTAACTGGATGATTCCGGGGAAAATGGTGAAGGGCATGGGTGGCGCAATGGACCTTGTCGTTGGTGCAAAGAGAGTGATTGTCGTCATGGAGCATGTGAATAAAAATGGTGAATCTAAAATAAAAAAACAATGTGAACTGCCACTAACGGGTAAAGGTGTCGTACATCGATTAATTACAGATTTGGCTGTATTTGATTTTACGAAAGAGGGCATGCAACTGATAGAATTAGCAGATGGTGTTTCTTTAGAGGAAGTAAAAGAGAAAACAGCTGCTTCTTTTAGCGTTGCTCTTATCCAATAACTTCAGACTTAGGACTGTTTCCAGCGTTATGGTCTCATTTTACAATAGTCTAAAAAGGGGATTTCATAACAATGGAACAGCAATGGACAAATGAATTAGCAGTCGCACAGGTGCGTGTGGCAAGACCAACCGATCAGCTAAAGGAAGTAGAACGATTTTACTGTGAAGGTGTCGGATTAAAGAAAATTGGTTCGTTTACAGAACATCGTGGCTATAATGGTTTAATGATTGGTCTTCCAGATGCAGGTTATCACTTAGAATTTACTGAGCATAGTGACGGTAGCCCTTGTCCAGCACCAAGTAAGGACAATCTTCTCGTACTTTATATCCCAAACAGAGATACCATTCGTCATATTGCCGAACGTCTTGCGCTCATGGGATATCCCGAAGTTGAGCCTGAAAATCCATATTGGGCTGAGAAAGGGGTAACCATTGAAGACCCTGATGGCTGGCGTCTAGTATTCATGAATACGGAAGGCATTTAAATAGAAAATTTTAAGCACGAGCACGTATGTAGTCTCGTGTTTTTTTGCAACCTAAAATACCCCTTGTAGTATATACTCTTTTTAGGGGGTTACTAAATGCAACGAATAAAGACATTAAACAAATGGTGCGAGGTTTTAGAGCAATCGAAGTTCAAACCTTGTCTTGTGTTAAAAATTAGCATGACATGTATAAGTAGTATTTCAGCATTAAAGGAATATAAAGAATTACAAACGGAATTGCCTAAATATCTTGTCATTGTACAAATGGATCGGGTAATTTCAAATGCTATTGCCTGTGATCTTCAAGTGAAGCACGAATCTCCTCAACTAATAATCCTGCAGGGTGGGAAAGGAATTTGGCAAGCAACTCACTACAAAATAAAGCACTCTCTTTTAGAAAAAGCTATAGAACAATATGTAAAAAAAGATACTCCACAATAGGCTGTGGGGTATCTTTATGTGATTAATCTTCTAAAGCCTCATCTTCATGATAATTTGTAGCGCTAGACTCGATATCGACCTGTAGATAATTGGCCCAGTCTATTTTGTGAAAATCCTCTTCACTAAAATAAATATTCAAAACCTCGGTCATTGTTTTGTCCCCATCAGGTTCAGTGAGAGGAGCATACCAAGTAATAGCAGGTGTCTTCACATTTTTTAATTTGGACAAATCAGCGAAAATTTTAGTAGAATCCTTTAGCATCTGGCTTTTCGATCCTTCTGTTACATCTGTATCTTGAATGGAAATTGTGACAACACCGTCTTTCGATTCATCAACAGAGAATTCGTTTTTCACAATCGCGCCTACAATATCTTCAACATTCGTATTTTGATCGACTGCCACTTCCTTTGGTTCAGCGCTCTTTCCACAAGCTACTAACAGTAGTGAAATAAAAACCAATAGATAAATTATTTTCTTCAATGTCATAACCTCCCTTGTTACTCCATCTATGCGCAAAATGGGAGGGAATTATACAAAATACAAGAAGGTTGTCCTTACTTTTTATGAATGGTTAGGAAGTGATTGAATAAGGAGAAGAGGAGAAGTAGATGTTAGTAAACATATAAATGCTGGTAATCGGTTCAAAGATTATGGTGATATGGACAAACTTGTAAAGTATATTGTAGAAGATATACGTAGATCAGATCAAGATAATGTGGTAAAAGATGGTTGGGACTCGATCAAAACGTATTACGAAAAAGGAGATAAAAAATTAGAAATCCGTTTCTTTATAGAGGATGGAAAATTATTAAGTTTCAATGCTTTTCCTGATCATTCAAGTAAAGACGCAGGTAATGTGATTTGGTTAATTCCACAATAATAATCTAAATAAGAGGAGTTATTATGGAAGAAATAAAGATAAATGATTATGTTGTAAAAGTAGATAAAGAGAAAACTTTAGAATTATACATAACACTTCCGAAGGTTTCTGAAAAAGCTCATTGTGGTTGTGAAGATTGTCAACTTTACGCGAAACAAATTCAGCTCACTAGTCCAGAAATTTTGAATTTCTTTAAACAATTTGGAGTAGATCCTACAAAAGAAGCCGAAGTTTGGAGAGCAATCCCCAATAAGGATGGATATGATACTTATAGTGCAGATTATCATTTTATAGGTTTTATAGAGGGTACAGATGATATAGATTGGATTCATATAGGAGAAGCATCTTTTGGACTTGCCAATCATGATGGAGATTTGCCAAGTCCCATGATTCCAAGTACTTTCTCAAAACCAATAGTAGAATTAGCTGTAAGGATAACAATTCCTAATTTGGAGATTTAATGTGAAAAAATTTTGTTTATAAATTAAACCATGAAAGCCCAGGTACTCAATTAAGTTTGAGCCTGGGCTTTTTTGCGTTTATTATTTTTGAATCTTTACATCATTAAAACGATAGGATTCCCAACCTGCATTTAATACAACGTTAATTTTATCTGTAGATACTGGTTTGAAAAATATCACTGAACTCTCTGTTACTCCAGGTTCAATGTAACTCGCTGCTTTTGCTACGTCCTTATCATAGTATCTGGCAAAGTTAAAATCAAAGTCATATTCATATTGTTTTCCGTTAGCGATAATCTTAGAGAGACTATCCCCAGTCATAGCTTCTTTTTTTGAGTTATTTATATATGTTACAAAAACTTTAAGTGAATCTGAATCTTGGGTAATTTTATCAACTTTAACTGTAATATTACCAATTGTTTGTGTTAATCCATTCTGAGTGTTAGTTGTTCCAGTGGCATTAGATGTAACAGCATACGTTTTAGTTTTGTTATCGTAAGTCACTTTTCCCCCAAAAAGGTCTGTAACAGCATTTAAAGGTACATATGCTTGATTATTAATTACCTGCACATCGATAGATTGTTTTTTGCCATCAAAAGTAAAATTGTATTTAGTTGCAGCGTAAGCACCCATACTAAAAGTTAAAAGTAAAATTAATACACTAAATAATACAGTTGTTTTTTTCAAATTAAATTCCCCCTTTTTTAACTATAATAGGAAATTTAATGAGATTTGTACATAATAAAAAACAGACAACCAATATTAGTTATCTGTAACTTAAAACTTGCGTCCATCCTCTAAAACGAAATGAGCCTCATATTTTGCATCTAAAGCGTTTGCAATCTCCTCTAATTCATTTTCACTAAAATTAGCAACTTATAAAACATTTGAATCAGTAGCAGACATGGACACAGCAGTTGAGGAACACATTGCGGCTCATTATTATGATTTAACAAATCAGAACGTGCCATCGTTTTCAAACTTGCTTCTCATAGCTTTGAACATCCAGGGGCTTGTCATTTGAAAGCTGCCACAATTGCAGCAGCATTGGAGATCAGCACAAAGACAGTTTATCGGGCTATTTCAAAACTGGAATCGTTAGGGATCGTTAAGAAAGAAACCACTGTAAAAAGCAAAGGTGGACAAGGAGCAAGCATCTACATTATTTGCCTTACAATGTCCCAGCGTGCAAATGCTGAAAAGCCTTGTGAGAGTAAGGTTGAAGCGCAACAATCTAAAAACCAATCATCTAAATCTTTTAAGTTCTAAACAAGCAAATAATATTATGAGTCTTGGCAAATGAATTAGCTTTGCAAGCTGAAAAGAAAAAGGCATACATGAACGAGTACCAAGTAATGCTACACGATTTCATGCACTCGATGCCTATACAAGATGAATTAAAAAATCAACTTCACAAATGTATCTTGGCTACAAAAATGAACGATATACGTGATTTTGGGAACGTTAAGGACGTTTTAGCTAACATTATCAGCGATATTGTGAACGGTACATTAACTATCACTAGTACATTAAGAGCTGTATTTGTAGGGGCGTTTAACAAGGCTGTAGAACGTTCTAGTATGAAGGTGACTTATTCATCATCTATTTAAGAAACAGCAGATAGAGAGCGTCCAGTACTTTTTATAATTGGCTGAATGAGCGTGATAGTCGAACAGAAATATGTAGTAGACCAAACTTAGAAAACTGGCTGGAATGGTGAAAGGGGAAATAGAATATGACTCATTTTGAATATATGGAACTGCAGGGGCAATTAACAATTTTTGATTTGGAAGATCAATATGAGGAAATGAAATTTAAGAAGGAATCCAAAATGTTAATAAGCCTGTTGATAAAAAAATGTATATTGAACCTCGCATGAGAGTGTATATTGTGCGGAGATAAACAAGCGTTTAATTTTAATTACCAATAATTATAATGAGGTTTAACACCAATTTAACCCCATTGGCTATTTTGGGATGAAAAAAGCACCTTAACCAATTTGGCTAAGATGCTGTAGAAACCTTGATATAACACTATTTAAGTAAAAGCCGCGTATGCCGTAGTTATTATAGAAAGTTTTAAACCACCACTCCTCAAAGTGGGTGTTCGCAGAAGTTTTCCTGCTTATCCTCATGCACCGTAGTGTGAGGCCCGTCATTCCAACTCCAATAATAAAACTCCCTTTTACAGCTTAAAGGTTAAAACTTAATATTATACGAACAATGCAGCCTTTATGGATATAATAAAGCATGATTGATAAACATGCAAGTAAGATGATAATGGCAAATTAGTCAATGGGCAAGTGTTCCAAATAGCGTTATAAACATCTTGTACTACCTTCAAAAAGGTGCTGATGTTTCATATTTTTTTCACAAATGCGAACGGAAAATACGAACAACCTTTGCTAAATAAGGTCGACTATGTAAAGATAGGAGCATAAAGAGGATTTTCCTAGTAAAAATATAAAAGGAGGAAGCAAAAATGGCAGCTTATCCAAATTGTCCAAAATGTCATTCAGAATATACATATGAGGATGGAGCAAATTATGTATGTCCAGAATGTGCGCATGAATGGAGTATGGACGCAACTGAACAGGAATCAGATGCACTTATTGTAAAAGATGCAAATGGTAATCTGTTAGCTGACGGCGATTCAGTTACTGTTATTAAGGATTTAAAGGTGAAGGGCAGTTCTTCCACTTTAAAAATTGGGACAAAGGTAAAAAGTATTCGTCTAGTGGAAGGCGATCATAATATCGACTGTAAAATTGATGGCTTTGGTGCCATGAAATTAAAATCAGAATTTGTGAAAAAGGCCTAACAAACAAAATGCACCTCAACTTTGGTAAAAAAGTTCAAAGGTGCTTTTTTGTTTATTGAAAAACCCTACGTAATAGAATGGCAAAAGCTGCGCCAATTAAAGCGAAAATGGTATGTAAAAGTGCGATGTAGCCAGCTCCAATCACAAGCGCCCCTATTTCAGTTAAAGAAAAGATTGTAATATAGAGCTCATTATTAAGATTATTAATGATAGCCCAAACGAATACAGGCAAAGAGCTTATGATAAAAACAATCCAGATGTTTTTATAGAAAAGGTAAGAAAGACAGCCGAAAAGAGCATATGAGATGACAAAGCCCTTTTGATTGCCAAGTAAGGACGAGTTAATGGCAAACATAAAGGATAATACAATAAATATGATATGAAAAAAGGATACTGTTCTTTTCATGGGTAAGTATGCGTTCTGAGTTGATGAATTGGCTACAAACTGCTGACATTGCTGACAAGTTGTTAGATGCTTTTCGACAAATTCTATTGTTGATGCTTGAAGCAGTTGTTTTTTATAAAGAGGTATTAAATCCTCTATAATTGAGCATTCCTGTGACAATACTTTCCCTCCATTCAATCTCTCCTCATTATACGACTTTTTGCGGAAAATAAAAAAAGCCTTCCGTGAATTTTTCAATCGGAAAACTTGTACATGCACCCTATTAGTTTGATGTTAATACTTCATTTGTTAATGCTTGAATATCGATATGTGTTTTTTCCTTTACTGCATCCTTTAAAATTTCTGTGCGGAAATAGTGGACGGTCGCTTCAAGTGGAATTGCCAACAGTTTTGAAAGGGCTGATTGATACATATAGACAAATTCTTTGTCAGTATTACCACGCTTTAATTCTGCGAAAGCCTCATAAAACTGGTCGAGTTTATCCGCAAATTCAAGTAGCCGACCCTCTAAAGTCTGATCCTTTCCTTCTTTCATCCGTTCAAAGAAAATAGCCTGAAATTCTTGAGGGATTTCATTGATAATGAATTTTTCCATCATCTTTTCTTCCACATGTGCGAGCATTTGCTTTAACTCTGGGCTAGCATGTTTTACTGGTGTCTTAATGTCACCAATAAACACTTCCGCAAAGTCATGATTGATTGTCTTTTCATATAAAGATTTCCAATCAACTGTTGCACCGTGCATTTCTTCTAACGTTGCGAAAAACATCGCATATTGTGACACTTTCCAAGAATGGGCTGCCACGTTGTGCTCTTCAAATTTGAAGCGACCTGGGCAACGAATAATACGCTCTAAATCATTAAGGCTTGTAAAAAATTGGTGAATACCTATAAAAATCACTCCTTTTTGTTCTATAAGTGCATGTTACTATAAACAATACCCTCTTTATACGTTTTTCAAACAATTTAACAATGATTCAGGCTGTGTTTACAAAGGATTCACAATTGCTGATAAAGTAAATTCAGCTTGAATGCTATAATGAAGGGGACTGATGAAAAGGGGAGTACACAGTATGTTTTCCATTTATACACTTCTTCTTTATATACATATTTTAAGTGCTATTCTTTCGATTGGGCCTTTGTTCGTTGTGCTAACCATTGTAAAAAAAATGCGCATAGCTTCCATGGATGACATGCCACCATATATAGAAGCCTTTAAGGGGTCCATTACGCTGGTCAAACATTCAGGGCATGTACTAGTAGCCTCTGGTATTTTGTTAATGTGGCATGCGGGCTATCATTGGAATACCTCGTGGATTGTATTAACCTTCCTCGTGATGTTTGCATCGATCGTATTTCTAGCAAGGGCGTTTAAACCGACGTTGCGTACTTTTAACACACCAGCATTTAATCATCTACAATTTGTTTCACTGTTGCATCGTAAAACCTGGATGTATATAGTATTATTGCTTATTATGCTATGGCTGATGGTAGCAAAGCCCGTTCTTTGGTAAAAAAGATAATGTCATCTGCAGAAACAGACCTTTTCACAAGGCTGAGGTTGATTTGCGTTCCGCCAGTGTCCTTTCCAGGGGGCGTCCGATGAGCCGCTTCACTCACTTACGTTCGCTCCAAGGTCTCATCTGCGACGCTAAATCCCCTAGGAGTGACGCTGGCTTCTATCCAATCAACCATTCTACAGAAGTGTTTTTCCCTTAGCAGCAGTAGCGATCAAATAGCCCATTATTTGAATTAGGGCTTTTATTTTCAATGGGGAGAAGTGATGAGTGACGACACTCCACACTAAAATGAGTAGTTAACACCTTCACTTTATTTGAAAAACTTTGTTAAAAGCCTTTCATAAAGATTCTATTAATTGGTTTGTTTTTCAACACTATGAAAAAATCGCCCCCCTTAAGGAGTGCGATTTTTTAGCTTACTAAGCGTTTAAAATAACTTTTTCGAATTAATACATAGCTAATGAGGAAAAGCACAAAGAAACAACAAGAGCTAGCTATGGAAACTTGTAAAAATGCTGTAGAAACCATTGTTTGTATAGCCAAAAGTGTAATTAGCAAGAGTGTAATAGCTATGGTGAATGGTACAAAAATAAGAATCGCCAATTCTTTAGTGATAATGGTAGCTAATTCATTTCTAGAAAGTCCTAACTTACGTATACCAATATACTTTTCCTTCTCTTGTTGTAATGTTGTTTGTAAATAGAAGTACAATATACTCATGGCTGCACTTAAGAAAATTAGACTTAACATGGAGCCGATAAAGAACATGACACTTTTAACAAACATCTCTGTGTTATATAAATCAATTTTGGATGTTACATAACGTTCTCCAGGTAAAGAGGGTAAGTCACTGGTAATAATTTTTGCCAAATCTGTGTGGGCTGTCCAATCTTCCAGTTCATAGATATACGTTTTATAAACAGGGTAGTCAATGGTTTTGTAAATGTCATCAGGTACAATGAAATAACTTTGTTGGAAGCCAGTAGATAGCAGATTTTGCTCATGGGTGCTGGCTAGTTTTAAAGATTTTATATACAGATCGCTGGCATTGTTTGTTGTAGGCGCTACATCTCGACTGCCAGCGACGGCAATAAATTCATCTTTACTTAGTTTGTTGTCCTGATGCTGGATCAGGTTATAATCCGATAACGCCATATAGCCAATGCGTTGATCTTCCTTTGATTTAAATTCAATAAAATACTTGTGGGCTTGAACCGTTGATAAAGTATCTTCAAGATAATCAAGATCAGCCTTTACCATGTTGTCATCAGCTTTTGGATCAGCAATATATTGAAAGCTATATGGATAATTTTCTTCACTAGTCTTTTTTACATTGTAATAAGAGCTAAATAAAATACTTGTACATAGAAAGACACCGCTTAATAGGATAGTAATTAGAAACAGCATATTTGCATGTGATTTCATTTTTGCATTTAAATTGGACGCCAAAAGCATATTTGTTTTTTGAAGATAGGCAGGAGACTTTTCATATATTTTTAAAAACAAACGAAATCCTTGTGTAATAACTAAATAAATCGTACTAAGAATGCTAATAAAAAATAACAGATAATAAAGGACACTTAAAGTGTCTACAATGGAATGCTCGATTTTTAGCAAGTAAGCTAAAGTGGCAGACATCAAAATACTTAGTATTAATAACACATAATGAGGCTTAATAGATTTCTCGATAACTGTATCGCTTTTTAAAAGTTGGATAGACGCTTCTTTATTAATGAACCTCGTAACAACTGTCGATATTACAACAAATAAAATCAGAAATAATCCTATGGTTATGCTGATTGCTTGAAGAGGGATGTACATACCAAATGTTTCTGCCTTTAAAATGACTTTTGCACCCATTAAGAAAAGAGGTGTAATAACAAGGCCGAGAACGATAGCCGCCAGAATAGCTAAAATGCCAATCAACAGATTTTCACGGAAGACCAGCTTACGAATCTGCTTCATGGAAGCCCCAGTAATCATAAATATTCCTAAGGTCTTGGTCTTCTTACGTAAAAATGCTGTGATTGAATAGGTAATGTAAATAAAAGAGAATAAATAAACGAGCATACTAGCTAGCATTAAAGAAATTCCAAGTGTAGAGTTTGGATCTAGGCTTTTCAGATTTGGATGAAAGACGATAACAGAAAATAGAAAGAAAATAATAATAGAAAACATACTACTCAAGAAGTAAGAAACATACGTCCATTTGTCACGTAAAATATTTTGAATCACAATATGATTAAAGCTCATGCTGTCCACCACCTAGAAAAGCAAGCGTGTCCATAATTTCCTGATAAAAATGCTTACGGTTGTTGCCTCGATGTATTTCGTTATATAATTTCCCATCTTTAATAAAAATAATGCGATTGGCAAAGCTTGCTACATAAGGATCATGTGTCACCATGAGAATAGCCGTATCAAGCTCTTGATTAATTGAGGAAAATAAGTTCATGACATCATTGACAGCCTTTGAATCCAAGTTTCCAGTAGGCTCGTCTGCTAACAATAAACTTGGCCCATGTATAACGGCACGAGCGATAGCTACTCGTTGTTTTTGTCCACCTGAAATTTCATAAATACGTTTCGACAATAGTTCCTCGATACCAAGAAATTGAGCGACATCCTTTAAACGTTGAAGCATTTTTGAAGCAGGTATGCTATCTAATGTTAATGGCAATAAAATATTTTCTTTCACTGTTAATGTATGCACAAGATTAAAATCCTGAAATACAAAACCTAGTTCAGAGCGTCTAAATTTGGCGAGCTCCTCATCATTTAATGCGTAAGGATTATGATTGTTTATGAAGATATCGCCAGCGGTAGGACGATCAATAGTGGATACACTATTTAAAAATGTTGTTTTCCCACTACCTGAAGGTCCCATGACAGCTACAAATTCCTGTTGCTGTAGCTGAAAATCGATACCGTTTAACGCTTTATAGGTGATCTCACCGATGTATTCCTTGTGCAAATTGGTTACTTGTAGTATTGTGTTACCCAAATTAAAACAACTCCTTTATGCTCATTAGATAACTTTAGTATAGAAAAGGAGCGGCACATAACCTATTTCTCTTGATGACGTGAAGATGACAACTTTGTCATCTTCATTTTTTAAGACTATTTGAAAAATTAATGGAAAAAGTAGTGACATGCTCAGAAGATTGTAAAGTGAAGGGGTGCTCTAGTGTAGTTAAAATCTTTTTCACTAAATATAAGCCTATACCTGTTGCTTCACCACTCGTTCGCCCCTTCATACCTGTATAAAATAAATCAAAGACTCGTGCTATTTCACTAGTAGGGATCGTCTCACCAAGATTTTTTATGTGCAAAGCCGTGTTGTCATAATGGATATGAATGGTGCTTGCCATTTCACTATATTTAATGGCGTTATTTAATACTTGATAAAGTACAATTTTTAACCACTTTCGATCTGAATAAATGATTTGGTCTTCAGCGAACGTCAGCTTTGGAAAAACTTCTCTTATGATAAAGAAATCCTTCAAATCATTGATGACTTCTTGCACGAGTCCTTTTAAAATAATAGGTTCAATTTTTAAATCAGCTACTAAATGAGATGTGCGCTCATACGTTAATAACTGATTGAGGGTAAATGTCAATTTATTGCACTCTTTATTGATGGTATACCATTGCTGCAATTCATCAGTGGTCTTGTTGGGTGTAGCTTGAACGATTAATTGAATAACAGATAAAGGTGTCTTCATTTGATGTGCAAAATGTGATAGAACTAGTTGCTTCTCATGTGCTTGTTCTTCCAATCTTTGCTGTTGGGTTAAAAATAAATACTGTATTTGCCTTAGTTTTTCACTATAGTATTGCTCAATAGCTGCACGTGGTTCAAATAAATGAAGATCATCCTGTGTGTTGATATTTTTTTGTAAATGATGATAAAACTTTCTTCTTCGATAATAACGACCAAGCAGCCACAGAATAAATAGAAAGCTGACAAGAAAAATAAAGTAGGCATAGTGTGAGGATAGGTCATCTAATACATGAATTATCCAAGGTAATAGGAGGAAGCTTATGCTATAGAGAATAATGATACTAAGATGATCTCGAAAGAATAGCTTCATTCACTTTCCTCCACTAATTGATATCCAAGACCACGGATCGTTTTAATCTCAAGTTTAGAGTGTACGGCTTCCAATTTTCTACGTAATCGACCAATATTCACAGACAAAGTATTTTCCTCAACAAAGGTTTCATCATCCCAAATAGCACTTAAAAGCTTTTGACGCGGCACTACATTAGGGTAAGCTTCGAATAATAACTTACTAAGCTGCATTTCTTTTAGCGTTAACAGGCTCTCTTTGGCTTTTGTTTGAAGACGAACTGTATCTGGATTTAATGTAGTATTGGCTATAGTTATGGTTGTTGTCTCGGTAAAAGCATATTCACCATAGGTACGCCGAAGTAGTCCATTTACTTTTGCCATGAGGACATCCAATGAAAAGGGCTTTGTGATAAAATCATCGGCACCATTTTCAATTCCATATACTTGATCAATATCATTTACTCTGGCAGAGACAATGATGATGGGACATGTTGAGAGTTGACGGATTTTCCGTGACCAAAAATAGCCATCGTAAGTCGGGAGATTGATATCCATAATGACCAGGTGTGGTTGTATAGTATTAAATTCTTCAATAATGTGTGGAAATTGTTGTACAGTAAAACATTCAAACTGATACTTAGCTAAGTGCTCGACAATCAGTGAAGCTATATTTGCATCGTCTTCTATTATGTATATTTTGTACATACCTATCGATCCTTCCTTTATTCTATATGTATACTGTACCCTCATTTCGAAAAATCTATATGTAATTGGAAACTTGAGAAAAGAGTCACTACAAAAATGGCGTTGTAATGACTCCGATTTTTAATCTTTAGGTATATGGAAAGTAACATTTGTACCTTGGTTTATAGTACTTTGAATTTGTAATTGTTGGCCATAAATTCTTTTAAGTCGTAGATTTGTATTTCTTATTCCTATACCAGAGCTTGTCCCTTTGTAATCTTCTTGCAATTCCTCTAATAGAGTGGGGCTAATTCCCACACCATCATCTATTACGCTAATGGATACATAAGTTGTGAAATCTTTAATACGAATATAAACAGTACCGCCTTCTTCTTTCTTTAATATACCGTGTCGAATGGCATTTTCAACTAACGTTTGTAAAGAAATTGGAGGAATTTCAATTTGTATCGTTTCATCAATATCCCATTCAATCTGAATTAATTCACCAAATCGCTGCTGTTTAATGTAAAGATACGAACGAACTAAATCGAGCTCATGCTGTAGTGGTACTACTCTTTGAAGATTTCTGACATCGAAGCTGGCATGTAAATATTCACCAAAGTGATGCATTAAATCGATCATTCTATCTGTATCAATAGTACTAAGTGAGGCAATGGTATTAAGTGTATTAAATAAGAAGTGTGGTTGGATTTGAGATTGCAGCCAAGCACTTTCTAAATGTAGACGTTGTTGAATACTATATTTTAAATCAATTAAAGCTCGACTTCTTACTTTTAGCTCTAATGCATTAATAGGTTTTGTTACATAATCATTAGCACCATAGGCAAAGCCTGTATAAACATCTTCAGGGTGCTTTCTTATCGTCAATAATAAGATAGGTAATTCCAGCAATGAGTATTGTTTTCGTATTTTTTGAATTACAGCATAGCCTGAAATATACGGAAGCATTGCATCAACAATTACTAAATCCCATGATTCTTGCTGAATCAGAGCTAGAGCTTTCTCACTGGTTGTAACAGTAGTAATTTCGTATTCAGAGATCGAAAATATACTTTTCATCGTTGCTAAATTCATAGGGTCATCATCAATCATTAAGATCCTGAAATGCTTATCTGACACCATGGATAACTCTTGTTCATTTGTGGATAGCTGAGTTTTAGCTTGTGCATTAAAGGTTGCGTATTCCTTATTTTGTCTACTTTCATCTGCAAGAGGTAATGTAAAATAAACATTCGATCCTTTGTTAGGAATAGATTGTATATTTAACGTACCTCCATGTAATTCAATCAGTTTTTTTGAAATAAGTAGGCCAATACCAATGCCTTCATCATATTCTTGGCCCTGTTCATAGGGCGAATACAAAAGACTTTGTACAAAATTGTCCATGCCTTGTCCAGTATCACGAATGTGGATAATAGCCATATGCTGTTCTTCACGAGCAATAATTTCTATAGAGCCTTCACCTGTATACTTTAGGGCATTATGCAAAATGTTAAATAGGATTTGAATAAGGCGATTTTCGTCGGCTAATACATTTGGGAAACTTGGAGGTACTAAAGATACCATATGTATTTGTTTACCATTTGCAATAAAGCGGAGGATATCGAAAACTCCATAAACAGCACCTTGAAGATTTACACTTTGTGTATGGAGATGTAAATCTCCTTCTTTTAAACGAGTAAAATCCAGTATGTTGTTTAACGTAAAGGACATACTTCTACCTATATCGATAAGGTGTTTAAGATTTTTTTCATCTTCAGTAACAAGTTTGTTCTGTGGGTTGTCATAAATGGATTGACCTAGGGTAATCATCCTATTCATTGGACTCCAAAGTTTTTCTGCATTACTTGTAAGGAATTCATCTTTTAAAGCATCCTCGTGTTGTAGTTTAGTCACTAAGTTTTGAATTTGCTGAGAGTTCTCATGAAAACGTTTGAACCAATAGCTAGAAAAACCAAGCATGATAAATAAATAATCGAATGGATAAACGGGAATATCGAATACGTAAACAGATTTAATGAAACCCCATATAATACCATTTGTGGTGCCGATAGCTGTTAGTGCAATAAAAGCAGAGCTCCTTTTTTGGTTTTCTAAATACTCTCTAAGAGCCAGTACCACTACGTAAAGAAAGGATACTAGATAAAGTACGAAGAAAATATTCTTCGTAGGTATCAGCCATGTCATTGGTAAAACAATCGTGAGTATTGCACTTAAAACATAACAAGCAAAAATCCATTGAAATGTTTTAGTGTTGTGATATTTGACTAAGAGGACTCTCATAAACTGAACAAAGAAAAAGGAGGCTCCTAGAAAAATAATAGAAGAAAGCTTATAGGACCATACATAATTCAGATGCAACCAATCCAGTAGGGAGCGATCAAACGTAATTAATTCATCTGCTAAAGGCAAAAGAAAACCAAATGTGAAAAGTAAAACGATAGATTTTCGATAGATGAACAAATATACAAGTATGCTAAAAAGAGAGAATATGATTAGCATAACTACAATAGTTGAAAGAGATAGCCCTACAATTAATTGATGATGCGTCATCGCTGACGCAGTGCCAAATAAAATCCTTTTATTAATAATAGGACTTGTAGGTGTATCAAAATTAGATACATGAAGTATGAGATTAATTTCAGATTGTGTATTAGTAAAATAAACAGTATAAGGTGCAGCTTGACCTTCATGGTCTTCTGCATTATCTGCTACTTTGCCTGATTTTCCTACTAGCTTTCCATTTATATATAAGGTTGATGCAGTTGAGATAGCAGGTATACGAATGGCATATCGATCATTATCTAAATTGTTTGGTAGCAGAATTTTTAACTGATAAGTGCCATAGGGTTGAGTCGTTCGCTCATTTTTTAACGCAGGAATATTTTGGGTATTATACGTATTGCTATGACTCTCTTTGTTACCCCCCTTATTTTCAGAATTCACAAATTGTCCAGGATAATAGATCCATCCTCCATCCAAGGAAATAACTTCTTCTTCCGATGTAGTCAAATTGTTTATGTGGACCACACCATCTTTGGCACTAGGTTGATGTGTAGAGGGGAGGAAATAGTTTAACCATAATAACCTTAGAAAAGTAAGGACTATAAAAATGGCAATTATAATAAATAGATGTTGGGTAGAAGCTTTTCTCAACACAGCAATTTTTCCCTCCTAATAATCTCTATCTACCATGCCACGAAATTGGAAAAAAGAAAATATAATGGATAATAAAAGAATGCTTTAAGCCTATATAAATAGAACAATTTGGAGTTAGTAGTACTATTGATTTTTTCCTTTTAAATTGAAGGAGGAAAAAATCATTAGTGTTTAAGTTTTCTTTAAGAGGTTTGACGTATGATGATTGAATAAGTATATCAAAATTTAAACATAGATAAGATTAACGAAAAAACATCTCAATGGGAGAAATGATCTATTGTGGGTAAATTCAAGTTAAAGTTATCGTTTCTTATTATTAGTATGACAACTATTGTTGTCCTCATGACATCTAGTATTAGTATTTGGAGTAGCTATCGTAATTTCAATGAAATTTTGAAGGAACATAAAACAAATATACAAGAAACTTATGTAATGGAAGTCTCGACAATTACGGAAAGCTATTTACAAGATGCTAAGACAGATGACCATTCATTAAAGCTGTATACGCAACAAATGGTTGATACTTTACTTGATGAAAGAATAGTGTCCTTCAATTTGTTTTTTAAAAAAGTCCTAGGCCCAATCATAATAGTTATAGCGACTATAATGGGATTTGCTATTTGGTTTGCTATTAAAATTACACAGCCTCTCAAAGAGCTATCGAAAAGAATTGAAGTAGATGAAGGAGCACAAGGGATTGAGGAAATTGCTGATTGGTATGATGAGGTAAATTTATTGAAAAAGAATATTCAAAATATGATGATCTGTTCGGAAAGTAAAATCAATGACTTAACAGAGCAGTTGAACTTAGATTCATTAACAGGGATTCTTAATCGCAGAAGAATGGATCAAATTTTACACAATTTAATTATTGATAAGGTTCCTCATGCCATTATCTTAATAGATCTAGATGATTTTAAAAGTATAAATGATACATATGGTCATACTGTAGGAGATGAAGTTTTAAAAGCCTTTGCGATTACTATGCAGAGCAGTGTCGGGGAGCAGGGGTTATGCTTTAGATTTGGCGGCGAAGAATTTATGGTCATCTTACCTTCGATGAATATAGAGGATGCAGTCCAATTAGCGGAAAGTCTCCGAATCAAACAAGCTTTACAAGAAACTGTGTGTGGAAGACCTGTGACAATGTCTGCTGGAATTACGGCTTTTACACCAAATGTCCAAAGTCCCAATCAACTGATAGAAATTGCAGATCATGCTTTGTATAAGGCTAAAAAATCTGGAAGAAACTGTTTATGTGTTGTAAGTAATATGAGACAAATGATTGTTAAATAATTAAACTATATAAGCATGCTAGCACTGGACGCTAGCATGTTTTTTCATGTCCTTAGGGGTAAACGCTTGTTTTCATGCTCTTTTTCATGTGCATGTAAGACGTTTTGAAAAAGTTCTGTGGTTTCCTGAGATGGTGACACATTTAATTCTGTTAATAGAAGGCTATTAAAAGAATGGTATATTTTTATAGCTTCTGCGCGATTTCCAATTTCAGTATAATGTTGGATTAATTGTTGCACGATTTTGTCGGAATACGGATTAAACTCTAAAGCAAATAACAATGAACGCTCTCTGTTTTTAAGGTTCTGATTTTTAGAGTAATAAAGTATCAATTCATCAAGTAGTTGACTAAATTGTTTATTCATCAAATTTGCTTTACTAGTAGTCCATGCATAGTCCATTGTTGCCATAAATTCACCATGGTAATTTTGGATGAGTTCCTCAGCTCTTTCAATATTTAATCGTCCTGTTTCAGCTTTGGTATTTAAGATATCCTCCAAATCAAAGGCATCACATTGAAAATCGTTTAGTTTCAAAATATAGCAGCCATTTGCATATTCAATGACATCCGTGTAGCCATAAGATGAAAGTGTTGTACGTAAGTAGGAGACAGTAGTATGCAATTGTACTCTGGCTTTTTTTACATCCGTATCACTCCAAAGTGAATCTAAAATGTTATCACGAGGTACGGGCATATGGAGCTGTAAAAATAGAAAGGCAAACAATTCTTTGCTTTTAATTGTTCTCCAATGAATTACTTTTTCATCAAAAGAAACGACAAACTCTCCAAAGCATCTGATTTGAAGCATAGGCTTTTGATGCGTTCGAGTTTTTTCCGATGATAGATTTTTTTGGAATAGCTTTTGTATTCTGTTAATGGTTATCTCTAAACGAGATTTTGAAACTGGCTTTAATAAATAATCAAGTGATTGTACATCAAATGCCTGAACAGCATAGTCTCGATAGGCAGTTACAAAAATGATACAGATATTTTTATCCCATGTTTTTAACAGTTGTGCTACTTCTAATCCGCTCATACCTGGCATTTCAACGTCTAAAAATGCTACTTGAAAGTCTAAGGTAGGTCCTTCTTTCAATACATCCTTTGCAGTAGTAAAAGTTCGAATGACCTCTATGTTATCAAATTCATTTAAATGTTTTTTCATACTAACCAGAGCTAATGGCTCATCGTCCACGATAATTACCCGAATCACATAAGGAACCTCCTTTCGATAAATATGGCTGTATGATCAGATTGAGATATCTATTATGGATCCTTTATATGGGTGAGTAGGAGCTGTTTGTTGCTGAGGTAGTTCTTTCAGTAATTCAATTGCAGTATTTGTGTTTAAATTAAGAGCATTTTGCATGACACTCATCTGTACTGTTTGTTGGAGTTCCATCAGCTGGGATGACATAAGTGAATTTACTTCCATTTTTAAATTCCCTCCTTTTCTTTTTTTATCGGCTAAATATAGCAAATATCTAATATAAAAAAGACCTAAACAGACCTACTAAATTATAGTTTATACGCAATAAATTGATTAAATTACTAAAAAATTAATTAAAATTGTATATTTTTCCGTTTTTATAGTAATAATTCCTAATATCAGGTAGCTAGTCCTGAGTTATTAATTTGCAAACTTATGGTTGCTTACATAATAGAGCTTTTAACTCTAGTGTGCTAGCAACAGATTTGCAACAAATAATAAAATAATGGAGGTATTACTAAACATGAAGAAAAGAGCATTAGCTTTAGCGGTAGTATTGACATTTGGTGTGAGTCTCTATGCTAGTCCTTCCTTTGCTAAGGACAAATCGCCAGGCAATATACTATGGGCACTCCCGCAAATTTATAATTTAACAGTAGGTGAGTTCCAGCAATTAAATGAAAAGGATTCATTATGGTTTTACCCAGAGCAAGACTTAGTGAAAGACACGTCAAAAGCAGAAGAACCATTGGGGGATGAATATGTCATCAAAGGTGGGGATACTTTATTTTCAATAGCTCGTATTAATAATGTAACTGTAGATGATTTGAAGAAATGGAATCACCTTGCGTCAGATTTGATTTTAGCTGGTGAATCGATAGCTATTAAAGCTTCAGCTGCAAAACCAAAACCAAAAACTTCCGGGGGGATTGCAACAGCTACTAAGCCTGCTGCACCTGCCAAAACAAAACCAGCAAGTGCTCCAGCAACTGTCTCTGGTAAAACATTAACAATGCGTGCGACTGCGTATACAGCCTATTGTGAAGGCTGTTCAGGAATTACAGCAAATGGAACAGATATAAGGTCGAATCCTAATTTAAAGGTAATCGCTGTAGATCCACGGGTTATTCCACTCGGTACGAAGGTTTGGGTGGAAGGTTATGGTGAAGCAATCGCTGCTGATACAGGGGGAGCTATTAAAGGAAATAAAATCGATGTATTTATTCCTACTGAAGGACAAGCACTTCAGTGGGGTGTCAAAACAGTAACGGTAAAAATCTTAAATTAATTATGAAAGGGGTTTCTCGAACTTTGGGAAATCCCTTTTACTTTGTTTGAGTTTCCTATTCAAGCTCAAATGAAATAGGAGCCATTATAGAATCGTAAATGATTAATTTTGCATAAGTACTGAAGAAATTGGAAATCATCAGAAAGAGAGGAGGTATTTTTATGAAAAAAATAAGCTTAATGAGTCTTTCTTTACTAATTTTTGTTGCGGGTTGCAGTTTTTTTGATAAGAAAGAGGAGAAAGTAGCTGTCAATGCATCTACCCCTTTAACAGCTACTGCAAAAGTAATTGGTGCAAATAATGAAAGCTATGGCAATGCATATCTTCAAGAGGAAGATAATGGGGTTATGATGACGCTCGCATTAACAGGCTTACCACCAGGCACACATGGTATCCATATTCATGAAGTAGGAAAGTGTGAACCACCTAAATTTGAATCAGCTGGTGCCCACTTTAATCCAACAAACAAGGAACATGGTAAATTAAATCCTAATGGTTATCATTTAGGGGACTTACCAAATTTGGAAATTGGTGAAGATGGCAATGTGGATCTTAACTTTTTAGCTGAGGGGTTAACTTTACAAAAAGATCAACCAAATTCGCTATTAGATAGTGATGGAAGTGCTATTGTCATTCATGAATCAGCGGATGATTATAAAACAGATCCTGCTGGTAATTCAGGAGCTAGAATAGCCTGTGGAGCCATTCAATAGAATAAAATGCATGACTGTATCTGTTTATTTCAGATGCAGTTTTTTTATATTCTATTCATTATTTATACAGTTAGAATGTTTAGTTTATTTTTTTAGAAAAGTAAATTAGGAGTTTATTTCAAATATAAAAGGGGTAATTAAATAAAGCTATAGTAATGTAAATTAATGGATTTAAAGTGGTTTTGTATAATTATAAAAGTCTGAATTTACTATAAACTAATTGACATTATTATACTAAGTTTGATAATTTTAAATAGATTCTTAAAAATAACCAAAGGGGGAAGGTTACTATGAGGAAGAAACAATTTAATTTATTAATGCTATTAAGTATCCTTGCGCTTATGATTTTAGCTGCATGTGGATCAGATAGTGGAAGTGGTTCGAAGGACACTGGAGATGACTCCGAATCAACTGAAAAACCTAAGTTTTTAAGTTTACTAACAGGTGGCACACAAGGTACTTACTATGCTCTTGGAGGTACATTCGCTGATTTAATAACTACTGATACAGGCATTAAAACAACTGCTGAAGTATCTCAGGCATCTGCTGCCAATATGACTGCTTTACAAGAAGGAAAAGGTGAAATTGCATTTGTTCAAACAGATATTGCTTATTATGCTACTGAAGGTAAGCTGATGTTTGATGGCAATAAAATTGATACAATTTCAGCTTTAGGTGCGCTTTATCCAGAAACAGTTCAACTCGTTACAACTGAAGCTTCGGGTATTAAAACGTATGCAGATTTAAAAGGTAAAAAAGTATCAGTGGGTGCTCCAGGCTCGGGTACTTACGCAAATGCTGAACAATTACTTGAAATCAATGGCTTAACGATGGATGATATCAAGGCACAAAACCTTGATTTTGGTGAATCAACAGATGGTCTTCAATCAGGTCAAATTGATGCAGCATTTATTACAGCAGGTACGCCAACAGGTGCTGTTGAAGCATTAAATGCTACAACGAAAGTGAATATTATCGGTTTAGATGCGGGTAAAGCAGATGAAATAATTGCTAAATACCCTTACTATGCAAAAGACACAGTAAAAGCTGGTACTTATGGTATTGCAAACGATGTGGAGACAGTTTCAGTTCTAGCTATGCTAGCGGTGAAAAAGGATCTTCCGGAAGATGTTGTTTATTCAATGACAAAAGCTATTTATGATAACACGGGTAAAATTTCCCATGCAAAAGGGGAATTCATAAAAGCAGAAACAGGTTTAGATGGTATTAGTATTGACATTCATCCAGGTGCACAAAAATACTTTAATGAAAAGAAATAGTGTGAATAGTGCTTGAAACTTTCTAAAAAATACGAAGGGGCTCGTTGCATAAAGCTTCGAGTCTCTTTCTTACTGTAGGATATAGGTTTAGGCGAATAGCTTTTAAAGTGGGGGAATAGGTCGAATGCAACAGAGAAAATTCATCATAACAGTTCTTTTAAGTATCTGTATATGTATTGTCATATTTCTTCCTCTTCAAAAGGTGTTCACCTTTACAGAGACGCGTATAGCCCATCCTGAAGTGCACTACATACCCATTTCAGTTGAGCAAACCTTTCAAATAAGATACACCCACTCCATACATAAGTCAGATGTATTGGAATCCTATCAATATATAAAAGGTAATCGTATTGAAATGCTTGAAATGGAATATGAAGACTTAGCTATTGGCATGCCAAGCTATGCAGAGGAACATCAAACACTTATTCAACGGAACGGTAAATATGTTCTCCAATTTAACAATAGTGCCATACTTGATAATTTTACGATCTATATAGGTGATTTAGATTTAGATCTGGTATTCAATTATGCAGATGAAGAATATGATTTAAAAAAAGATTTACAGAGGGGTAAATCCTATTTATTTGAAATTAAGCGATTGTCACTTTACGAACAGTGGAAAGGAGTAAGGATGAAATGACAACACAGGAAAAATCAAGGAAAGAAGAAAAAGTAGAAGAATTTGAGCAAATCTCTGCTGAAGAGCAACAAGCCATACTTGAAAAATATGATATAGAATCCAATGTAAGAACAATCTCAGGTGTAATGAAGCATGTTATTTTCTTTGGCCTTTTAGCATTTTCGCTATTCCAACTTTACACAGCTATTTTTGGGCAATTTCCTGCTCAAATTCAACGTACCATCCACTTAGGCTTTGGTTTAACATTAATTTTCTTATTATTCCCAGCAAGAAAAAAAGCACCTAAGCATAAAATAGCCTGGTTTGATTATATTTTAGCATTACTAGCTATTGCAGTAGGTTCATATTGGTCTATGAACTATACAGAACTTGTGAATCGTAATGGCTCCATTACGCAGGTAGACTTTATTGTTGGGCTAATAGCTATTGTACTAGTACTTGAGGCTGCTCGACGTGCTGTAGGGTTGCCTATTACAATTATTGCAATCGCTTTCTTGATTTACGCTTACTATGGCCCGTATTTCCCGGCATTTATGGCACATAGAGGACAGGATTTGGAGAGTATCGTCAACCTCATGTACTTTACAACTGATGGGATATTCGGCACACCAATTAGTGTATCAGCCACATTTATTTTTGTATTTTTACTATTCGGGGCATTTCTTGTTAAAACAGGGGTTGGCCAGTATTTTAACGATCTAGCAGTTGCACTAGCTGGAAAATTAATTGGCGGTCCTGCGAAGGTAGCTGTATTCTCAAGTGCACTTCAAGGTACAATTTCTGGAAGCTCTGTAGCTAACGTAGTAACGTCCGGCTCTTATACAATTCCAATGATGAAAAAACTAGGCTATCGAAAAGAGTTTGCTGGTGCAGTGGAAGCAGCTGCATCGACAGGTGGTCAACTTATGCCACCAATTATGGGTGCTGCTGCCTTCCTAATGGTTGAATTTATTGGTCGAGGGATTACGTATTGGGATATAGCAAAAGCGGCAGCTATTCCTGCTCTTTTATATTTTACAGGTATTTGGATTATGACACATTTCGAAGCAAAAAGAGTTGGTCTAAAAGGTCTGCGAGACGATCAAATGCCAAATCGTCAAGAGGTATTTAAGAAGATTTACCTTCTCTTACCGATTGTGGCGATTATCATATTAATGCTAACGGGTACACCAGTTATGCATGCGGCAATATATGGAATTATTATATCAATTGGTGTGGCTATGTTTAATAAAGAAACGCGTCTTAAACCAAAAGATGTGATTGATGCATTGGTGGAAGGTGCTCGAACTGCATTAGGTGTAGTTGCAGCTACTGCTTGTGCTGGGATTATTGTGGGTGTCGTTGTAAAAACAGGATTAGGTTTAAGTTTAGCAAATAGCTTAGTAGCTTTAGCTGGTGGTAGTATCATTTTGACACTTATTTTTGTTATGATAGCTTCGCTTATTCTTGGGATGGGTGCACCAACAACAGCAAACTATGTGATAACATCGACAATTGCTGCACCAGCAATTGTGGCTTTATTATCTCCAAATACACCACAAGAATTAGTGCCAGTAGTTGTATTACTATCTGCTCATTTCTTTGTGTTCTATTTCGGTATTATTGCTGATATTACACCACCTGTAGCACTGGCGGCGTTTGCGGCATCAGGTATTTCTGGTGGTGACCCTATCAAAACGGGTGTGAATTCAGCGAAACTTGCGATTGCGGCATTTATTATACCGTATATGATTGTTTTCTCTCCAGCATTATTAATGATTGATACAACCATTCCGCAAATTATTTGGGTAGTATTCACTGCTATCACTGGAATGGTGGCAATTGGTGCTGGTGTGATCGGCTACTGGTATCGTAAACTTTTCTGGTATGAAAGAATTATTATGATTGCTGCGGGGCTATTACTTATCTATCCTGAAAAATTCTCGGATTGGACTGGTTTAGGAATATTTATTGTGATGTTTGTGATCCAATTTTTGTCCCATAAAAAAGGAAATCATCACGATAATACGAAGGACAAAATGGGAGCTTCAGTATCTTAAATACTTGACTTGCATATAAATCTGCTCAATTAATAACTGGCTAAATATTAGTACAGATGTTAATGAGCAGCTTTTTGTTTTTTAAAGGTAAAATTTTTTAGTAATCATAAGAATCAATGGTATTTTTAATCTGATTTTGAGATAGGTTTTATAGTTATAATGCATAATGTATATAATTTATTGCAATTTACTAAAAATCTATTGTATAATCCTTTTATCAGAAAATTCAATTAATAAGGAGTGGTACAATGGGGAAGTTGTTAAATTCAAAGTTTGAAACGTATTTAATGGATCAAGAATTCGATTTACGTGAAGAAGAAGAGAAAAATGAGGAGCAAATGGTGAATATTCAGTATGAAGAGTATCCAGAAGGGTTTTTTACAAGTTTATAATGAAAATTTGATGGGCTATGTTGAAAGTATACTAACTTTTAGCATAGCCCATTGTATATTATACCTCTATTGATAAATGGCTTTTCCAGTGCATATGAATGTAATATATGATTAAAATAAGTGTATTAGGTCTGAAGACATATGTACTTTTCTGAAAAAGATTCATGTATAATGGGAAACAAAAATGCGTATAGAGGTGTAGTTATGTCGAAAGCTTTAACAGTAGAAGAAACGATTTATCAATGGTTTGATCATTTTCATCAACATCCCGAAGTAAGTTGGAAAGAGTTTGAGACTACTAAAAAAATTGCTTCCATACTGGATGAATTGCATGTTAGTTATCGTTTATTAGGTGATATACCAGGATTAATAGCTGAAATTGGGACTGGTAATGAAATTGTTGCAGTACGTGCTGATATTGATGCCTTATGGCAGGAAGTTGATGGGAAATGGCAAGCAAATCATTCGTGTGGACATGATGCGAATATCTCCATGGTTCTTGGTGCATTATTACTACTGAAAGATCGCACCTTACAACATCGTATTCGTTTCATCTTCCAACCTGCTGAAGAACTAGGAAATGGCGCATGTGCAACGTTTGATAGAGGCGCGGTTGATGGAGTATCGCATTTATTTGGTGTTCATTTAAGACCAATAGAAGAATTACCACTTGGCAAAGTTTCGCCTGCGATTCATCATGGCGCTGCTTATTTTTTAGAGGGATCTATTCAAGGTATAGATGCACATGGTGCTAGACCACATCAAGGTAAAAATGCTATTGATGTTATTATGGCCGTGCAACAAATGCTACACAGCATTCATTTATCACCATTTGAACCACATTCTGCTAAGTTAACAAAAATCATTGCGGATGGTGGTAGTACAAATATTATTCCAGGTAATGCTAGTTTCTCAATGGATGTTCGCGCACAGCATAATCAACAACTTGAATTGCTGCGCAGTAAAATTGAATCTGGCCTGAAATCAATACAGCAACAATTTGAAATTGATATGAGTTGGAAGTGGATAGATTTCACACCAGGTGCTGAAGTTTCCCCAACTGCTGCGAACATGGCAAAGAATGCCATCATTGAGGCTTTGGGAGAAGGGCATTTAGCAGATGAAATAACTACACCAGGTAGTGATGATTTCCATTTCTATACAGTTAAAAAGCCAGAATTAAAAGCGGCAATGATTGGAATTGGTGCAAATTTAACACCAGGATTACACCACCCTAAAATGACATTTGATCGTAGTGCCTTAATTGATGCTGCGAAAGTACTTGCATGTGTATTAGAAAAAAAGCCTGAATAAAAAAATATTAAAAGCTATATGAAAAAATGTAACCTTTTTTTCATATAGCTTTTTTGCATGAACATTTTTAATGATGCATGGATATTCAAGGGTTTGCATTGTTTTTTATTGCTACTTGAAAGCGTTTTATTACGCTAAAATAAAGGGATTTGCTAGGGAAGCATAAATTTTTTGCGTTGACTTTTAATTTTTTGAATATTAAGCTAAAAAATGTAAAAAATTATTTGCGTCTTGAAAAAACCGAAAAGGGATTTGGTGCAAAAAAAGGGGATGGAAAAATGAAAAAGGATATTAATGCGGGCTGGGCACTACTAACTTTTGCAATTATGATTATTACTATGTTGATTACAGTAGTTGTTTTAGAGCAAAGTCCTCACGTACCTCTTCTTGTTGGCACAACTGTAGCAGCAATTGTTGCCAAAATGCATGGATATAAATGGGCAGAAATTGAAGAGATGATGTATAAAGGGATACGTCTGGCATTACCTGCCATTGTTATTATTATTTTAGTAGGTTTGACAATTGGGGCATGGATTGGCGGCGGTGTCGTAGCAACAATGATTTTCTACGGTCTAAAGTTAATTTCTCCAGCGTGGTTCCTTGTGACAATCATGTTGTTATGTTCAATTGTGTCATTAGCTATTGGTAGTTCATGGTCTACAATGGCTACAATTGGTGTCGCGGGTATGGGTATTGGTTTAAGTATGGGTATTCCAGCGGCTATGATTGCTGGTGCTGTTATTTCGGGTTCATACTTTGGAGATAAGATGTCACCATTATCAGATACAACAAATCTAGCAGCAGGATTAACTGGTACAGATCTGTTTGCACATATTAAGCATATGCTTTATACAACGATTCCAGCGTTGATTATTTCACTTGTTGTTTTTGGATTCATGGGTAGAAAATTTGCAGAAGTTTCAATGCAATCTGAAGAAATATTAACAACTTTAAAAGTGATGGAAGAAAGCTTCGTTATTTCTCCTTTACTATTACTTGTTCCTGTGGGGGTTATTGTATTAGTAGCTAAGAAAGTACCAGCAATTCCAGCTTTAATTATAGGGATTGTTTCAGGTTTCTTACTACAGATTTTTGTACAAGGTGGTTCAGCTGCAAGTGCTGTACAAGCATTACAGGCAGGCTTTGAAATCTCAACAGGTAATCACATGGTGGATGATTTATTTAACCGTGGTGGTCTAGACTCGATGATGAATACGGTTTCAATGACGATTGTAGCGATGACATTTGGTGGTATTTTAGAGTATTCAGGAATGTTAAAGGCATTGATGAATGTAATTGTGAAGTTTGCTAAATCTACAGGAAGTCTTATTGCTTCAACGATTGCAGCTTGTGTAACAACCAACGCAACATGTTCTGAGCAATATATCTCAATTGTTGTTCCTTCACGTATGTTTGCGGGTGTCTATCAACAACGTGGTTTACATTCTAAAAACCTCTCTCGTGCATTAGAGGATGGGGGAACATTAACATCTGTTTTCTTCCCTTGGAATACTTGTGGTGTGTTTATTTTAGCTACTTTAGGTGTAAGTGCAATGGAATATGCACCATATGCAATTCTTAACTTTACTGTACCGATTATTTCTATTATCTATGGATATATTGGATTTGCTATTGTTAAATTAACGCCAGAAGAAATAGCAGAAGCTGAGAAGCGTAAAAAGGCGCAAGAAGCTGAAAATACGGATAATTTGGTAATGGTTGACTAAAATAAAAATTCTCGTAGATTCATGTGTATCTACGAGAATTCTTTTATGAGGCAGTTTAGTAAGTTGCAAAATTCAATTGATAAATTTTACGAGGACGTCCTTGTTGATGGGTCATTTCTTCACCAACAATATTTACATAGCCATTATCAACTAATTTTTTAATAATACGCTCTGTAGTACGTCGTGTTACTTGGAGGTATTCAGAAAGATTTTGAGATGTAAATTGAGCTGACTGTCGTTCGTTACTGAAATTGATTATTTTAGAAATATTTAATGGACTTAAACTTGTAAGCTTAGCCATTTGTAAAACATAAGGATCATCGGTTTTTAAAGAAATTTTACCTTCTGTATTAGGGAAAGGCCCTAATAAGTTTTTATGTTCATCAAGAATATAAATCTCAAAAGGTTTAGTAAACGTTAAAGCATGCTGAGCATTTTGTGTGGCCTCCAAAATGGAATAGCCATAGCCAAATGCTAGCTTAAAAGGTTGTTCAACTTGCTGTATGAGCTGCTCTAAGTTTTCCTTTTCGAGAGCATTTTGAAGATGTCCAGCAGTTGTGTATAGCTCAAAGGAATGCGTTGAAATTTGCTTAAAAGTTGAAAAGGTAGCTTTCGCAATTTGACTTAAAACAGCTGATTCAATGGAAGTATTTTTAGGGATTTCTAAGAGACCCACTACAGCCTTGAAAGCTTCTGACTTGGTTAATAGTGATTTTGATTTTGTTTCTTCAAGGCATTGAATAATAGATTTGGTAGCATCTAACATACGCATTGACGGTATTTGAAGTGCTTGTAATTCATCAAATACACTATGAATACTGGTAATGACAAAATCAATACTTTTTGAATTCCACAGGGCGATATGGCGTTTTAAAATATTCTCAGTTGGCTCAGTAATCGAAATATGCTGAACATGTGGCTTTTGACCATGAAATTCTATTTCTGCTAAAACATTATCAACGAATGCAGGATTCATTACATCAATGGATATCCTGTCGATAGCTACAGCATGTTTGGCTACTAATGATAACAATGTTGTAGAAATGGTTGTTTCATCTTGCTTAATATAATTCCAAGGTATTGGAACTTCTGAAAGTAATGATTGAGTGTGTAGATAAGGTAACGTTCCTCCAAATAATATTGCATCACACGGTTTTATTTGCTTCATTAAAGTAGGCGCTTCAGAGGGGTGGCTGTAAAGATAAAATTCTAATTGAATATCGGTTATGTTTTGTGCGATACTAATAATACGTTTCATAAATGCTTTTGAACATATAATCGCTATTTTGGTAGACATGGACATCACTCCTTTTCTATTTTTTTAAACATTTAGCGACGTATTAGCGACAACTTTAACGACAGAGGAGACTGATTACGATGAAAATTAAACAAGTAGAAATTTTTGCTATACATTTACCGCTAATTGATCCATTCATCATTAGTTATGCTACATATGATACAATGCCTTCCATTATTTTAAAAGTAACTACCGATACAGGTGTGGTAGGGTATGGTGAAGCTGTTCCTGATGAACATGTAACAGGTGAATCATGGGAAAGTACATATGCTGTACTAAAACATCAGCTTGTCCCAGCTATTATTGGGGAAAGTCCAATGGCCTTTGAAAAACTACACGATAAAATGAATAAAGTTGTGAAAGATGTACCAGCAGCAAAAGCAGCGATCGATATTGCTTGCTTCGATATTGCTGGAAAAGCCTTAGGGGTGCCTGTATACCAACTTTTAGGTGGACGTTATCATGAAAAATTCCCAATCACACATGTACTAAGCATTGGAACACCTGAAGCAATGGCAGAAGAGGCAGCTAATCGAGTAGAATTGGGCTATCGCTCTTTTAAAATGAAGGTAGGTACAGAGGTACTTCGTGATGTAGCCCGTATAAAAGCGGTACGTGAGCGAGTAGGCGAAGACATTGCTATTCGAGTGGATGTAAATCAAGGTTGGGGTAATGCAGCCACTACTTTACAAGGTTTACGTGCTATGAAAGATTTAAATATCGATTGGCTAGAGCAACCTGTCGATAGCGAAGACATTGATGGAATGGTAGAAATTAAATCAAAGTCTGATGTGACATTAATGATTGATGAAGGACTACGAGGCGTACGTGAAATGCGTGAAATTATTGCCAAGCGTGCAGCAGATAAAGTAAATATTAAATTAATGAAGTGTGGTGGCATCTATCCTGCTATGAAGCTTGCTGTTATGGCGGAAATGGCAGGAATTGAATGTCAAGTTGGTTCCATGGTAGAGTCGTCAGTTGGTTCTGCTGCAGGCTTTCATGTAGCATTTTCTAAGAAGATAATGACGAGTGTAGAACTAACGGGTCCATTAAAATTCTCAAAGGATGTTGGGAACTTACATTATGATGTACCATTTATTTGCTTAAATGAAAAACCTGGATTAGGGGTAGATGTAGATGAAGCTGTCATCCAGGAATTATGTAAGTTTTCAACTGTTGTCACAGCCTAAGGAGGCGTAATATGGAAATTATCTATGATGGTATGCTTGGTGAGACACCGTTTTTTGTTATAAAATTAACACTCCAACATTTACAACAAATTGAAGAGCTACAAGTTGAGGTTTATGAAGCTTTAGCAGACCAAAGTATCCTACAACCCTTAAGCACAGAGGAATTTGAGTATATTTTAAATGGTCATGGAATGATGATAGGGGCTTATGTAGGGGAAGAATTAATCGCCTTTCGTGCACTGTTAAACCCGCCAATTGATGAAGAACACCTTGGCTATGATTGTGGGATTGCAGAAAACGAATTTCAACGTGTTTTATATCAGGAAATATCGAATGTTTCACCAAAATATCGAGGTTACGGATTACAGAAGACATTAGCTACAGTAGTGATGGAAAATATCGATTTAGAAAAATACGATTATGTTTGCTCCACTGTAAAGCCATATAATATTCCGAGCTTAAAGGATAAATTCTCGCAAGACCTCGTTATTAAAAGATTAAAAATTAAATATGTAGATAAGCTTCGTTATATTTTTTATAAAGACTTACGACAAGAGATGTCCCCGAACTTTACTGAAAAACAAGTGATATCGATGGGAGACACAACTGCGCAACAGCAACTTTTAAAACAAGGTTTCCTTGGCACGTCTATGTTTGAAGAAAACAACGATTGGTTTGTAGTATACGAAAAATAAAGCACAAAGCCTTACCTTTCACATGAATTTGTGGAGGGTAAGGCTTTTTTTTTAAAAGGCTCTATTATTTTTTCATTGGGCAAAAACCACAAGCCATTAAACCAGGGATATCTTTAGAAAAACAGCATGATTTTCTTACAGGAACGTTGACTAAATTAGTCGGGCTAAGACCACCTGTATATTGTGCCCACCAAGATTTATTGGAGAAGCGTGCCCATGTTTTTGGGTCCTCTAAAGCCTCAATATCCTCCATGGCTTGATCGGCTAAGCCAGGATTAGATAATAATATATGATAATGCCATAGCAAATAGCCGAAGAAATTTTCCCAAATGGTAAGGGGGGAGATGGAGGTTACTTTACGAAGCTGTTGGACAATGACATGGCCATCGTAAAGAATTTTCTCAATAACAGCTTGGCGTTCATCTTCATCAACGTAGCGCCAATCATTTGGATTGGCAAACATGGCAACAGTAAAGCTATTAAATTCCTTTGCAGCATCAAAACGCAATTCAAGTGGCTTACCATCCCATACTTCGTCATAAGCGGCAAGCATATAAAATTGCATAGCAAAAAACATCCCATAACGGCGTGCAAAGTGAGAAATAGCTGCTGTTTCTGTTGCTGCATCTGTTATACCCATCATAAGGTTTAAAAAATCAGGATGGTAAAAGTCTTTATGTATATCAGCTAAAGTAAATAAAGTCCGCTTAGGTTCAGTTGTATAAATACTGTACGAGTTTAATTGTTGAACTTGATCCATTGTTAAAGCTGGCATAGTTATCCTCTTTTCCTTAGAACATCTGTTAACTTCATTATAAAGTAATCATTTTTGCTTCACAAATGGAATATCATGTAGTAAAATACATTAAACATATCAGAAAGGTGGGTTTTAGGGTGTCGCAACTTCATACAATTCCAAGACCACTTGTTAGACTGAACCAGTGGACTATTCTTCTGAGTGTCATTTTATCATGGGTAACAGGAATTACCTGGATATTAGTAATTCCACTAGCTGCAAATTTACTAGGTATTTTATGCAACTATAACCCGATACTTCGTGTAGGGAAGCTCTTTTTAACAAAGGCTCCATCTACATATATACCAGAGGATGCTCAGCAGCAAAAATTTAATTCAAGTATTGCTAGCCTTTGTTTAGCAGCTGGTTTATTAGGTTATCTGTTACATTGGCAGGTTGTTGGTCATATCTTTACTGGCCTGGTTGCAATTGCATCGGCCATCGCAATAGCAGGCTTTTGTATAGGCTGTTTTTTACATTTTCAGTTGAAGCAATGGCAGTACCGACGCTCATTAAAAAAATCTTTTTGAAAAAGTAAAAAAATTATAAGATTATGATTGACATTTTAATTGATAATGATTATCATTATCGTATAAAGATTATTCCTCGTCTACAATACAGTGTAGAGAGGATGAACTTTAGCTACTTTTCTCCAGAAGTTTGCTAGTTCATGATTACGCTCCTAAAACCCCCCTCATTTTTTGGGAACGTGAAAATCTCAGACGACTTATTCTAAATTTAGAATAGAGTCGTCTTTTTTTGTAAAAAAACAGCCCATAAAATGGACTGTTAAGAAGTTGTGTTTTGTTGCACAGCATTCTTTTTCCCGATAATCATTGTATAGTAACTATGTAATAGCATACCAACAATGATAACTCCGAGACCTGCAAGTGCAATAGGGCTAGGGAAGGCAATTCCTAATAGTAATACCTCACCTATAATAACGAAAAGAATTTCTGTTGACTGAGTTGCTTCCACAGCAGCTAGCTTGCCTTGATGGTCTCTTACGCGATCCGTTGCTATGAAAAATAAAACTGTTGCTATAACGCCTGAGCTAATTCCAACAAGCAATGATTGAAACATTTGACTTGCTGAGGGAAGTCCTACTGTAAGAACGGCATAAATAGCTATGATGATCCATGCTGGCATTGAAGCAATGGTCATTCCTAACACCCGCTGAAAAGTATCGATTCGGCCCCCACAAACTTCCATCATTTTACGATTGCCGAGAGGGTAAGCAAAAGCTGCAACGATGACAGGTAAAATACCAAGCATTAAACTTCTAAACGATACTGATTGTGCATGAGGTATTTGTATAAGCAAAATACCTACTAAAATGACGCATGAAATAAGCAAGGATATGAAAGGTATTTTTTGTCGCACTGTTTTACCAGCAATGATCGATACAAAAAGAGGAGCTAATAATACACCAGCAACGATTGTAAACTGCCATGTACCTGAAACCAACCAACCTGGACCAAAAGCAGCAGCAAATGTTAATGGCGCGTAAAATAAAACAAATCCAACAAAGCTCCAAAGTAGCCATGCTATAGGCTGTGCTTTTATTTCACCAGAAAGCTGTGAAAAGCCCTTACGATAAAAGACAATGATAAGCAAGAAAGGGAGCATAAAAAAATAGCGTAATGATGCACTCCATAGCCAACTACCACCTTGCATTTCCATTGCGTGATTTAAAATAAATGTCACGGCAAAGAAAAGGGAAGCTAAAATACCTAATGCAATTTCTTTCATAAACATCACCTCAATTTGAGTTTATAACCTCAAACCCTTTATGTAATTTGAAAATTCAGTAATTATGGCTGAAAAAATTACGAAGAGAGGAAAAACCCCTCTTCGTAGCTATGAAAATTTTTCATGATTCCTTAGGTAAATGCGTATAGAAATAAGTTCACTCAAAATTAAAACTATTATTTTGCTTGCTGTTCAAAAAGCTGAACGATTTCTATGATAACTTGAGTTGCTTTTTCCATTGTTTCAGCGGATACATATTCGAATTTGCCATGCATGTTTTCGCCACCAGCGAAAATATTTGGTGTCGGTAGGCCCATATAAGATAATTGTGAGCCATCTGTACCGCCACGAATTGGCAGGGTATTCGGTGTAATATCTAATTTTTCCATTGCAGTACGTGCAATGTCAACAATTTCTTTTACAGGCTCAATTTTTTCACCCATATTGTAGTATTGATCTTCAATGGTAATACTTAGTGCATGCTCACCAAATTGTGCTTGAATTTTAGCTGCAGCATCACGCATTAATTGTTTTTTCTCTTCAAACTTTTGGCGATCATGGTCACGCACGATATAAGATAGCTCAGAATGCTCAAGAGCCCCTTTAAAGCTCATTAAATGAATGAAACCTTCATAACCTTCTGTCTTTTCAGGAACTGCGTCAGCAGGCATTTCATTTTGGAAGGCAATAGCCATTGTAATAGCATTCACCATTTTATTTTTTGCTGAACCAGGATGGACGCTAGTGCCTTTTGTAATTACTTTTACGCCAGCGGCATTGAAGCTCTCGAATTGTAGTTCGCCAAGTGGTCCACCATCCATAGTATAGGCATAGTCTGCACCGAAAGCGGCGACATCAAATTTATGTGGTCCACGACCGATTTCTTCATCTGGCGTGAAGGCTACACGGATTTTACCATGCTTAATAGTAGGATTTTTAATGAGGTACTCCATTGCCGTCATAATTTCAGCAATCCCTGCCTTATCATCAGCGCCTAATAAAGTAGTACCATCTGTTGTAATAAGTGTTTGGCCTAGATAGTTTTTAAGCTCTGGGAAGTCAGTCGGAGACATAACTAAGTTTTCGTTTAACTGAATATCTCCACCATCATAATTATCTACACGCTGTGGCTTCACATTTGTGCCTGTATAGTCAGTAGCTGTATCAACATGGGCTAAAAAGCCGATAGTTGGTACTTCTTTTTCTGTATTAGCTTCTAATGAGGCAAATAAATAGCCATTTTCATCTAATGTAATGTCTGTTAAACCAATTTCGGCAAGTTCGTCTTTTAAAACATGTAATAGGTCAAATTGCTTTTGTGTAGAAGGAGTTGTTTCGCTTGTGAAGTCTGATTGTGTATCAATTTTTGCATAGCGTATTAATCGCTCAATTACTTGTTCTTTCATAAGTATGGCCTCCTAATGTATATATGTTAAAATTCTTTGTGCTTTCACAAAGCCGATTCCAGGCGCAATTATGCCTTGGCATAATCGATATTATTGTAACACTTTACTTCGGATTTCGGAATATTGAAGGATACTTAAAGCAATAAGTAATTGGGCGCTATAATAAGTCAGCATGATAATTTCATGAGAAAATGCTAGTGGCATGACAAATTTGTTAATAGCTAAATAAGAATCAGATGCAATAAATAATATTGCACCACTTGTTGCCAGAGTAGATCCAGTTTTAATAGCTGTCCATCCCATTGTGAGTATCACAGAAATGTAGGCGTTTACTGCAATACCAAGTATGGTTTCACCTGTTTTAAAGACGGATCCCGCAATCCATATAGCCATACTTGCTCCATAGAGTAATAATAGTATTTTAGCCCAAGTTGGTACATGCCGCTCATTTGCAGTAGTGAAAGCAAAAATATAAAAGATATGCCCGATAAGAAAGCTAGTTAGACCGATTAAAAACCACTGCAATGTATAGTCTCCAATCATGCAGAATACAAGCCCAGCAATAATCAAAAGTTGGTATTTTTTAATATGTAATGGCTTCTGAATCGCAGCTAAGATAATGATGAGCAACATTGGAATCACTTTAAAGATGAGTTTTAAACTTTCAGCAATATGGGAAAAGAGAAAAATATAATAAAGACCCAATAAAATAATGACACTGATTAATATTTTTTTAAACAAATTTTTCAGCTCCTTTCCTTTTGAAATTCAATATTTATGGTAGAATTCCTTTCTGTACAACGTATGTATGAAACTTTTTTTAGTATGTAACCGTAAAGTAAGTAGTGAGAAAGAAGAAGAGAGGATGAACCAAATGACTAAGCTACTGATAGCTTCAGCAGTCATTGCATTGATCGCAAGTGTGCTAGTGACACCGCTTATTACGAAAAAGCGAGAAGATGGACAATCGAAAAAGGTAATAGGATACTTTTTTATTGGAGTCTTTGTACTAGGGTTTTTAGCCACAGGGATTACGTTATATGTAACAAAAATTGATGTAAATTGGCTTGTTTTTTGGCCTGCTATTATTTTATTAACGTTAGTGGGTGCTCTGCTAGCAAGTGGTATCGAAAGGAAAATAAAAGGTGTTTTATTTTTAGCAAGTCTAGGTGTAGCTGTGTATGTTTTATCAGCACCTTTATGGAATGCTAATGAAAAATTTAAGTCATCCGAAATGAAGGAAGAAGTTGAAATAAAACCATTCGATGAGACACAAACACCTGCAAGTGTACCACCGAAATTTGCTCGCAATAAAATGAAAAAGGCTTTCGGTCAAGTGCCAAATACGAGCTACTATGAATTAGGACGCTTACAAATTCAAAAAGTGAAGGGCGAATATGTTTATATCGCACCAGTTGAATTTTCTGGATTCTTTAAATGGATGAACGGTGGTACAACACCTGGTTACTTCATAATGAGTGCTACAGATTCTGCGGATAATCCTAAATTTATAAAAGAGGAAATGAAATATGTACCTTCCGCATATTTAAATGCTAATTTAGAACGTCATATTCGTTTACAACACCCATTCCTTATTTTTTATGGTGACGTACAGCTGGAAGTAGATGATGAAGGAAAGCCATACTATATTCGCTCATATGGGGAATTTATTTCTGCGCGTAATGGCTTTGATGTAAAAGGAATTGTCTTGGTTGATGCGCTGACGGGGAAATCAGAGGTCATTAAACTGGATCAAATACCTGAATTTATTGATGGTGCTGTATCACCAGAGACAGTAAGTTTACAAAACAGTTATTTCGGTAATTATGTACATGGTTTTTGGAATAGTATGTTTGGTAAAAAGGATGTAAAGATTCCTTCTGATGAAGGAACAGAATCGAATGTTAGCCCGATTTTCGATGAGAAGGGTGATATGTATTACTTTACAGATTTTACAAGTCCTAAAGAAGGTGTAGATTCAATGTTAGGCTATTCACTAACAAACGCACGAACAGGGGATGCAACATACTATACAGGGAATCAAGACTCAAGTTATATGGATTCACAAGGTAATTTACAAATAATAGAGAAGAAATTTATTGAGAAAAAGTGGAATGGCGAAATGCCAGTGTTGTATAACTTTTATGGAGAAGCGAGCTGGCTGACAGCGGTGCTAGATTCCAATGGTTTCTTACAAAACTATTTTATTGTTTCTGCAGCCAATCCTGAAATTTCCGTTTACGCTACTACTCCTAAGGAGGCGTTGAAATTATATAAAACAGCCTTAAGTCGAGGAGGAAATACTGTAGATGGTAGCTCAAGTGCTGAGGAAAAACAAATAAGTGGTAAGGTATTACGTGTATATAAAGAACGTCTAGGCGATTTTACAACTGTATCTTTCTTATTAAACAATGGTGAAAATTATTTAGTGAGTGCCGAAACAGAACCTTTAGCAATTTATTTACAGGAGGGTGATGAGGTAATACTCACTTATGGAGATACAGGAGAGCAGTTCCTACCAGTTCGCTCTCTTATAATTAGAGGACTACAATAAAAGAACAAAAGACGATCTTGTTATTACGAAGATCGTCTTTTTTATGTAGCTTGCCCTTGAACATAGGTAAGCATCTTTTCTCTATGGTTCATAAATAGTCTTTTTGCATGATCATTTAGTGTAAAGATTTCTTGTATATACCCCTGTAACAATTTATCTTCATATTCAAAAGCATGGCTTTGAGTGTTTTCTAAAATATAGGATAATAAAAGAGCATGCAAGACAACTACTTCTAAATTCTGTGTATTCGTAACGAATTTTAAATTGAGTATAGTAGTGTGAGAAACGAACTGATTGACATAATCAATGGGTTTTTTATATACATTCAAATCAATATGTGGCTCGAGTCTTTTTCTTAATTGGGTGCATTCATTATTTAAGTCTTCAATTTTTAAGAATAAACCTCTTACACTTCTCTTATGCTGTTGTTCTAAGGTGCGAGCAAGATGTTTATTGATATTGGACATTGTTTCTATAACTCCTTTCTTTAATAGGTATCATTTATTAATATGAATGGAATAGCTGGAAAAGGAAAGAGTCTTTTCGTTTAATTTAAGGTTAGATTTATAGAAGTAATTGTGGCAATATCCCTAGATTGAATATATATAGGTAATATTTTTATGTAAAAAATGGAATTATTATCATACGATAGTAACTCCATTCTCGTTAATTTATTTCCAATTAAACCCTTTAGTTGCTAAAAACTCTTTGATATGCGGACGTCGTTGTTCAATTAAAAAATCAGCCATCTGTTTTGTCCAGTTATCAATTTTTCTGTTAGACGAACGGCTGTTATAATATATTTCCATTTCCTCGTTGTAGGCTGGTAAAAGTTCTTCATATTTTTCAACATTGTATTCATTTTCATGTAATACAGCAGATACAGGTAAACGAGGTTTTACCTCATTGCGACGTGCAGGAACGCCGATTGTTAGCCCGAATAATGGGAAAACATGGTCAGGCAGATTAAATAATTCACTGATTTCAGAAGGTTTATTGCGTACACCTCCAATATAGCAAATGCCATAACCCATTGACTCTGCCGCAATAACAAAATTCTGTGCAAACAATGATACATCTGCTACCCCGACAAGGACATTTTCAGCTGAATCAGCTACAATATCCACTCCTTCTAGTTTCCCAGCCATTTGAAGTCGCTTGAAATCTACGCAAAAAACAAATGCCCCACCTGAAGTTTCATATTGACGTGGATTACCAGAGAGTAAGCCTAATTTTTCCTTTTTATCTGCATCTGTTACCCATATTACACTATAGGCTTGCACAAAATGTGATGTTGCAGCCATTTGTGCTGTTCCAATTAAATCTTCAATGATTTCTTTTGAAATCGGTTCTCCATCATAGATGCGTACCGAGGAATGGCTACGTAATAGTTCTTTAACCATTAAAAACTCTCTCCTTTGTGTCTGTTCTATACCTTGAGCATAGCACGCTTTTCTAGCAAAATCGAATAATGAGGAACAAAAAGTTATTTATAAATAATTTATAAATGACGAAATTATCTCGTAAAGTAAAATATTTCATTTGATATAGATTAAATATTCTAAATAGTATAAAATTATAGAAGCGACTGTTTATTTGGTTGTGCTACCAAAAAATTACATGATCTTTATTCACAAATGTTTAGACAGCATTAGCTATTAGGTAATGAAATCCTCCTGGAATAAAGATACATTCTCTGACGGATGTCACAGATTTACTGGAACCAAATATGCAAGTTGAACAAAAATAAAGTGGAATGGAGGAATAGGGAATGGAAGAAAAGTTAGCGAAAAAGCTTCGTCATGAACAATTACGAAGCAAGGTTGTAACAGCAGAAGAAGCAGCTTCTTGGATTAAGGATGGCATGGTATTAGGGATGAGTGGATTCACACGTGCTGGTGATGTAAAGGTTGTACCTCTTGCACTTGTAGAGAAAGCAAAAAAAGAGGATTTTCAAGTAGATGTCTTTACAGGTGCATCACTTGGACCTGAGGTAGACCAATATTTAGCAGAAGCAGGGGTCATACGTAAGCGCGGTCCTTTCCAAGCAGATGCTGGCATTCGTAATAAAATCAATAGCGGTGATATCACATTTGTCGATGCCCATCTTTCCCATAATGCTGAGCTTGTTCGTCAAGGCATTATTGGACCAATTGATTTTGCGATCATTGAAGCGGCGGCTATTACAGAAGAAGGCTTATTAATTCCTACAACTTCAGTTGGTAACTCTCCCATTTTTGTGCAAGAAGCAGACCAAGTCATCATTGAATTAAACGTAGCACAGCTTGATGCATTAGAAGGTATACATGATATTTATGTACCTGCACAACAAGGAAAACGTGATCCAATTCCTTTACAGAATGTCTCTGATCGTCTTGGTATAATTGGAATTCCACTAGATTTAGATAAAGTAAAAGGCATCGTCATTTCGGATATATTAGATGCGCCATCAACGATTGTCCCTGCAGATGAAGAGACAGATGTTATGGCTAATCACTTATTAAATTTCCTACGTGAAGAGATTAAAGTAGGTCGCTTAACAACAAGTTTGCGTCCAATTCAATCTGGGGTAGGTTCAGTAGCAAATGCTGTATTGCTAGGCTTTAAAGACTCTGAGTTTGAGAACTTAGAAGTTTATTCAGAAGTTCTCCAAGATGCAGTATTTGAATTAATGGATGCAGGGAAAGTGAATTTTGCATCTGCTACTTCTATTACCCTTTCTGAGCAAGTAGGAAACCGTGTTTATGGGAATTTTGAAAAATATGCTGATAAATTAGTGTTGCGCCCTCAAGAAATTTCAAATCAGCCTGAAATTATTCGTCGACTCGGATTAATTTCAGTGAATACGGCATTGGAATTAGATATTTACGGCAATGTGAATTCCACACATGTTTCTGGTACAAAGATGATGAATGGTATCGGAGGGTCTGGTGACTTTGCTCGTAATGCACGTTTAGGAATTTTTGTAACAAAGTCTTATGCTAAGGGTGGAGATATTTCGAGTATTGTCCCAATGGTCTCACATGTGGATCATACGGAGCATGATGTTGATGTCATTGTAACTGAACAGGGCGTAGCAGATTTACGAGGACTTGCTCCAAAAGAACGAGTGGGACTTATCATTGATAATTGTGCACATCCTGATTATAGGGAGCAGCTGTGGCAGTACTTTAATGATGCCAATGAGGCAACGGGTGGACATCACACACCACATGACCTAGAAAAAGCACTATCATGGCACGTTAACTATGCGAAAAACGGTACGATGAAGGACCCTGCTTTTACGAAACAATAGTCTTATCTTAAAAGCCTTGAAGGACAGATAGTCTGTTTCTTCAAGGCTTTTACGTTTTAATTTAATGAAAGTTCTATAATAATCCAATCCATTTCCAATAAGTTGCAGAGAACAAAAGTACGAGAAGGAAACCGATAATGGTTAAGGGAATTCCAGATTTCAAGAAATCCTTTGTTGTAAAGGAGCCTGTACCATAGGCAAGCATGTTTTGTGGTGCACTAATTGGTAACAGGAAGCCAAAGCTTATGACGAATTGTTGCACAATAACAAAACCAACTTGATCAACATTAGCCGTTAATGTGGAGGCTAAAACGATAAACACAGGTATAAGTGCTGAGGCTAAGCTAGTTGCGCTTGCAAAACCTAAATGAATCAAAATGTTAAATAAAGTTACGAGTGCGATGGTTGCTAGTAAAGGCATAGTATCTAGCCCAAGTGAACCAAAAACTTTATCTGATAACCATGCAGCACCTTGCGTATTTAGTAAAATGGTTCCTAACATAATGCCTACCGCAAAGACGATAATTGTCCCCCATGGAATATGAGGCTCAACTTCCTTCCATGAATACACACCGATTTTAGGCATTAATAGAATCGCGATAGCAATAATTGTGACTGTTGTCGTATCAAATGGATGTAGCTTCCCTTCAGTTGCCCAGAAAAATAGTAAAACTACGGATGTAATGATTAAACGAATTTCAGGAGCCTTTAATGGGCCAAGCTCTGCAAGCTGTTTTTTGATGACCTCTTTACCACCTTCGATATTGCTAGTCTCAGGTTTAATTAAAGCAATCATAATGAAAAATAAAAAGATCGACATAATAATTGAGAAGGGGGCTGCATAAAGTAGCCAAGCACCCCATGAAATATCCACATTAAATTGCTCTTGGATAAAGTTTAAAGCCACCATATTTTGAGCTGCTGCAGTTTTAATACCAATATTCCAAATGGAAACGGCTTGTACCGAAGTAATAACTAATAAGGCAGCAAGCCGACTATCACGTGGTAAACCAAATGCTGCCACCATTCCAAGCAATATCGGTACTACCGCGCCAGCTCGTGCTGTAGCAGAAGGTACAAAAAATGCGAGGACGATAGACACTAAAATAGCGCCAAATACGATAGCTTTTGTTTTCGTTCCTACCAGTGAAAGAATCCAAAGTGCAAGTCGTTTATGTAGATTAGTAATTTGCATTGCTGCCGCTAGAAAAAGAGCTGCTGCTACTAAAGCAACGGCAGAATTACTAAAGCCACTTAAAGATAATTTTAATGCGCTAGCTGTTCCTAGCTCTGTAGTTGGATTATCCATTGACGGAGCGAGTCCTAGTAAAACAGTTACTAGTGCAATGATCATGGCCGAGCTCACAGGATATGAAACGGCCTCTGTAACCCAAAGGATGACTGCAAAAGCTAAAATGGCTAAAGCTCGTTGCCCAGCTATAGGTAAATCACCATTGTTAGGTAAGAAGGTAATAATGATTAGTAACGCGAATGCCAAGCCAATCCATAGTGGCTTTAAATTAAGTTTTGTAGCTGCTTGCTTTGGTGAAGACATATTTTCTCATCCTTTCTACGATAAAAATGACGATTATTATCCATAACATCGGCCTGTATAATGTTTTATTGAGATAAGAATATGTCTATTTTATTGTAGAAAAAAATCTATGTGAAAATGGTGTTTTTTACAGCAATATGAGTAGATAAAGAGAAAAAATACGGTCACAAAAAATACAAAAATATCCATTAAATATTATTTCTTTTTCTTAAAGGCAGATGTTACTTTAGGCTCTGTTCCATTGACTAATCGTTTAATATTTTCGAGGTGCAGGATGATGGCTATGCCAAAAAGAAGAAGAGCTATAATGGTTGGGCCAATGCCAGGAATCCATAAATAAGTTGCTGTACAAAACACGAGATAAAATTCTAGAACACCTACAATTAAATAATTTGTTGCAAAGGATAAAATAACAAATAAAATAAGTGCAAATAAACCAATCTTCCAATCAACAGCAAGTAAAATACCAATGATGGAGGCCGTTCCTTTCCCGCCGTTGAAGCCCATGTAGAAGGGGAAATTATGACCTAAAATAACCCCAGCAGCCATAATATAAGTAAGCAGCCAAATTTGTTCTTCTGTTAAATGAATGGCGTCCGCTAGATAAAAATGTGCACCTATAATAGCGACAACGCCTTTGCCTATATCGATGAGGGCTACTAAAACGCCATACTTCCAGCCAAGGGAAAGAGTAGCATTAGAGGCACCAGCATTACCGTGGCCAGCCTTTTTTAAATCAACCCCCGATAAAAATTGAGCCACTTTAGAGCCGTGAATACAGCCTATTAAATAGCCAATCATAAGAAAAATGATCACGGCCTTTACCATAAAAATACTCCTCTCAAAATTTTTTCTAAAATAGTGTATGCGTTCATATTACGTATAAGAGCAGACAGAAGTTTCGGAAAAAATAAAATTTACATGTTGACAGAAAAAAACTCTATGTTTATACTGTGTAACAACGATGGAAATTGAATCTCATACTCTTATCAAGAGCGGCGGAGGGATAGGCCCTATGATGCCCGGCAACCAGTAAGCAATGAGCTTACTAAGGTGCTAATTCCTACAGATTCTTACTTGGATCTGGCAGATAAGGGGAGGAAAACTTGCAACCGCAACCCTCTTCTTAGCTGAAGAGGGTTTTTTGTTTTCTACAGAAAAATCCTCCTCATCTCCGGTACCATCGTAAAAAAATAACCATTTGGAGGTACACAATGACAAATTTTAAACCAGAAACATTGCTGTTGCATGGTGGTCAAGAGCCAGACCCAGTGACGGGATCTCGCACAGTTCCAGTCTATCGCTCAACTGCTTTCGTATTTAAAGACACTGCTCATGCGCAACGTCTTTTTGCCTTAGAGGAAGCAGGGAACATTTACACACGAATTACCAATCCAACAGTTGATGTGTTTGAAAAACGTGTGGCTTTATTGGAAGGTGGAACAGCAGCAGTAGCACTTTCATCTGGTGCAGCAGCTATCGCATTTTCCATTTTAAATCTAGCTGGAGCTGGTGATGAGATAGTAGCAGCTAGTTCTTTATATGGTGGTACGTATAATTTATTTGCTAACACATTACCAAACTATGGTATTAAAACAATTTTTGTAGATGAAACAAACCCAGAGAATTTCAAAGCAGCGATTACTGATAAAACAAAAGCTGTCTTTGCAGAGGTTTATGGTAATCCAAGTTTAAAGGTTTTAGATATTGAAGCAGTAGCTAAAATTGCACATGATAATGGTCTACCATTAATTATTGACAGCACGTTCGCTTCTCCTTACGGTTCTACACCTATTGAATACGGCGCAGATGTTGTAGTTCATTCAGCAACTAAATGGATAGGAGGTCATGGTACAACTTTAGGGGGCGTTGTTGTAGACGCCGGTAAGTTTGATTGGACTAGCGGTCGATTCCCTGGTTTTACTGAACCAGATGCCTCTTACCATGGTCTACGTTATGGAATTGATACAGCTTCTGCTGCCTTTGCTACAAAGCTACGTGTACAACTATTACGTGATTTTGGTCCAACATTAAGTGCTGATGCTGCCTTTAATTTATTGCAAGGGTTAGAAACGCTTCATCTGCGTATCCCTAAACACAATGAAAATGCATTGGCAGTGGCTGAGTATTTACAAAACCACCCATCTGTGGAGTATGTAAATTATAATGGCCTAGAAGATTTTCCGACACATGAGTTAGCAAAAAAATATTTAAGAAATGGCTTCGGTTCAGTGCTTACATTTGGCATAAAGGGTGGACGAGAAGCTGGGCGAAAGCTTATTGATAGCGTGAAATTATTTTCACATGTAGCAAATGTAGGTGATGCAAAGTCATTAATTATTCATCCAGCTTCCACTACTCATCAGCAACTATCAGCAGACGAATTAGTTCAAGCTGGTGTAACCGAGTCGCTCATTCGCTTATCCATCGGTTTAGAGGCAGTAGAGGATATTATTGCTGATTTAGATCAAGCCATTACACAGGCTACAACAACTGAACAAACAGTAGAAGCTTAAAGTTTAAAGAAAATGGTAAGATGTTGTGACGTTAACGTATTTTCTCATTCGATTAGCCTCATTTGGTAATGCGTTAAACGTTGCTACATCAATCTATTACTGCTCCCGTTAATTATCAGAACCTTATAAAAAATAATACCAAGTAATTTTATATGTATTATTGACTTTGTTAAATCCATGTTATATACTAGGAAATAAGTTAACAGTACGAAAATTTTTTTAAAAAAGGTAAATGTTTTCATAAGTGCTCCCCCACTTTTGAATATATAGAAGAGTAGTTGCCTAGCCAGTGATTACTCTTCCCAAAAACTGATGATAAAGGAGTGTTTAAAATGGGTAACATCTATAGTGCGCAAAACATTGTATCCTATCTAATATATGAGCTAAATGAAGGGCATGTATTTGTCAACAATAAATCCATTCAACACCTTCTTACATCAGTCGAAAGAAAATGGCAGGAAGTATTTGGTCATACAGCATTTCAAGAACATGTTTTTACTGAAAAGGACTTTACTGTAAAGGAAGTATTTGAGGCATATGAACAGTACGGTGTGAGACATATCTCACTTCCTGCGACAGAGTTTTACTTGAAGTATGGTACATTTCAATTAGTGGAACGTACGTATGCAATACCAAATTTTACAGAAGAAGAGATTAGTCTTGTTCAACAAGCTTTAGCACAATATCGTTATCAATTGCTTTCAAAAGCAAGTTAAAACCCCCTCATATTTTTAAGCTCATTCTCTGCTGCTACAGGGAATGAGTTTTTTCTTTAAAGGGATTGTTATGAGTGTCTGAGCATACATATATATAATAGAAGAAAGACATTCATATATTGAAATGTAAATAGTCAATATTTGTTCAAATCTTATAGATTGATTAATAAAACGTATAATAAAGGGAATGAAACCGATTTCTTTTGCACATCTAGAGAAAACAAATGTCCTTCCTAGAAAGATTTTTCTTGTGCAAAGCGTGTATTTGCGTTACAATTTTCTTTAAGTTAAATTTTGAATTATTTGAATTTGTATGTGTCCTAACACATATAGAAATAGCGAAACTCATACAAAGAGAGTTGTTGGCTAAAGACTGCGGTGGGTGTCAAATTGTCATGACACAACCCCATGGAAAATTAGCTTTAATGAAACTGCGGAATGTAAGTTGGAGGGAATAACAAGAATGGCAACTATAAAGGCAGCGATTTTAGGATTTGGAACGGTAGGTCAGGGGATTTACCATATTTTAAATGAAAAACGAGAAGAGCTAAAAAATAAATTAGGTATTGAATTAGAGGTAGCGAAGATTTTAGTGACAGATGCTAGTCGTGAACGTGTACCAGGTACAGCACATTTAATGACAACAAGTATGGATGAAGTCTTAGCAGAGCCAGGTATGCAGGTAGTGTTTGAAGCGATTGTGAACGAAGAACCTGCATACAGTTATTTAAAGCGAGCGGTGGAACATAAATGTCATGTTATTACTGCCAATAAAGTGATGTTTGCCAAACGAGGTTTGGAGTTGCAGGATCTTGCAAAAGCTAATGGCGTTTTTGTAGGCTATGAGGCTACTACTGCTGGTGGCGTACCTGTTATAAAAACAATGAAAAATATCTTACTTGTAAATGATGTAAGTCGTATACAAGGTGTCTTAAATGGCACATGTAATTATATTTTAACAAAAATGCGAGCACAGGGCTGGTCGTTCGAAACAGCTTTAAAAGAGGCACAAGGCTTAGGTTATGCCGAAGCAGATCCATATAATGATATATCTGGGCAGGATGCATTTAAAAAATTAATGATATTAAGTGCCTTAGCTTTTGGTGAGCAGCCTGACTGGTCAGATGTAGAGGTAATTGGGATCGATAGTATCTCTGCTGAACAAGTTCATGAAGCATGTGAAAAGGGTCTTCGTTACCGCCATGTTGCTGAAGTGGAAAAACTAGCTGACGGTAAGATTATTGCAAAAGTAGGTCCTCAACTAGTTGATAAAGAGCATCCACTTTATCCAGTCGATGATGTGTTCAATGCGGTGGCATTAGAGACTAACTATATTGGTACATTAACATTAATCGGTCCTGGAGCAGGGATGTATCCAACAGCAAGTGTCATGGTAGAAGATTATGCTGAAATCATTGGGAAAAGAGCAGGATTTGTTGTGACAATCTAATAAAAGCTTTAAAAAAGGCCCGCCATTCAACAATGTTCAATTGTATGAATGGTGGGCTTTTAGTCTTCATCTTTGACGTCTATGTCCTCTGGAATAGGAGTAGCACGCCAAATTTCAATTTCCTCTTTTATACGTTCCAATTGTTTAAAATAAGTGCTGAATTGTCCACTATTGATTAAAATTTGTTGGCCATCGTAAACAGAACGGATGCGTCCTTCGTAAATTAGACGCATTACTTGATCCTCAGGCATACCAAGATCAATAGCTGTCTCTTCAATTGATTTGTACATACGATTCGCTCCTTTTACTGTTTTTATTATAACGTCCATTCATGAGAAAACATACTATATTGGAATTAAAAGAAAAGTAAAAATGATAATTGTTTGATTTTGGATAAATATGTATGATTAGTATGGAGAAAGATGTGAAGCGGGGATGAGCTGAAAAATGTTAAATTCATTGTTTGTATTACTAGCAGCTATTCTATGGGGAATGACAGGTACTGCCCAGACATATTTGGATGAAGGGGTATCTCCAATAGCTGTAGCCACGATTCGTTCTGCAATTGGTGGCAGTTTATTATTAGCTATTACGATTATAATGAGGAAAATTAATTTTTTAAGGTGGTCATGGAAATGGACAATTTTAGCAGCGGCTAGTATTGCGTTTTTCCAAGGTCTTTTCTTCTCATCCATTCGTCTAACAGGTATAGCCATTGGAACTGTTGCTACTATTGGTAGTGCACCAGTGTTTTCTGGTGTATTAGAGTGGCTAGTATGGAAAACACGTCCCACAGCAGTATGGGGACTTGCTACATTGATGGCCATTATCGGATGTCTTTTATTGTTTATGAATAATGGAAAGGAGTCTGTTCACGTTGGCGGATTCACATTAGCGCTTTGTGCAGGTTTATCCTTTGCATTTTACACAAACATAAGTAAAAAATTAATGGCACAAGAAGAAGCATTACCCGCAGTTGCTATGACATTCTCCATTTGCACTTTGTTTTTACTGCCGTTTTCTATACAAGATGGATTTTCCTGGTTAGTAAATGTGCACAACTTATGGACAATGTTATTTATGGGGATTATGTGTACAAGCGTAGCGTATTTCCTTTTTTTAAGTGGACTACAAAAAATTAGTTCATCCTCAGCTGTAACACTTTCATTAGCAGAACCATTGACTGCTGCAATTCTTGGTGTGTTTTTAATTGGAGAACACTTAAGTATAGTTTCCTGGCTTGGAGTAGCGATGCTTTTAGGTGGCATTGTTGTTTTAACATTGGGTGGGAGAAAAAAGCTAAAACCTTAAGAAATTCTTCATTTTTATAATAGCTGGTTTTTAAGATTTAAAAGATACACTTATATTTGAGAGCGAGGTGTATATCATGACGAAATTAACAGTTCTTGTTACAGATGACGATCAAGATATTCGTGATGGTATTGAAATCTATTTAAAAAATGAAGGCTATCATGTTATTAAAGCAGCAGATGGCTTAGATGCATTAAAAAAGCTAGAAAACAATGAAGTACATTTAATAATTTTAGATATCATGATGCCAAATATGGATGGAATTACAGCAACCTTTAAAATTAGGGAAGAGCGCAATATTCCCATTATCATGCTGAGTGCAAAGGCGGAGGATGGCGATAAGATTCATGGATTATCGGTTGGAGCAGATGATTATGTAACAAAGCCATTTCATCCATTAGAGCTGTTGGCACGTGTAAAATCCCAGCTGCGCCGTTATGTTCAGCTAGGAACGTATAGTGAGGGAGCTACAAAAGTGGAAATAGACGGACTTATTCTTGATGAAGAGGCAAAAGAGGTTGTACTAGAAGGAGAACCAGTTCGACTAACCCCGATAGAATATAAAATTACAGAACTATTAATGAAAAATGCAGGGCGTGTGTTTTCGATTCGTGAAATTTATGAACGTGTTTGGAATGAGGAAGCTTATAATGCTGAAAATATTGTAGCTGTTCACATTCGGAAAATACGTGAGAAAATTGAAGCTGATCCGAAAAATCCACGCTATCTAAAGGTGGTATGGGGCGTTGGCTATAAAATGGAAAAATAAATTAGAGAAGTATATGACTATTGCTGGATTTATTGCAGGTGTTATTGGGCTTATCTATTTTGGAATTTATGCCTATCAAATCGTCGATTCTCGCTCCTCAGAGGTTTTACAATTGTTAGAAAGAATTTTTTAGAGGAGTGTAAAAAGGGATGATAAAAAAGTGGAAATCTCTTCTCGTATTAATGTGTTTAATCTGGACAATTTTCGGAGTCTTTACTTTTTATAATGTGGGCTATCAGTATATTGGTAAATCATATTTTGATTCGGAAAATTTCCAACATGAAATCGATAATTTCACGGCAGAACTAGGACCGTTAGTAATTAATGTACCAAATGCAGAGGAATTGAAAAATAAAATTGAGATTACTCAAACTGAAATAGAAGATCATCGTAATTATTATGGTACATTAGGACAGCAAATCGATAACATTAAGGCACAATACGAACAACGCATTCAGGAAGCTATAGATGCCAATGCAACAGAATTAAAGACAAAGCTAGTGTCTGAACGTGATAATAAAATTAAAGATATTACAGCAAATTTTGAAGATGATGAGCATGTAAGAAAAAAGATTCTTGCTGAAAAGGAAGCCCTCATTGATAAATATATTAAAGCAGCAAAAGGTGAATCCAAAAACTTTGGAAAAAACTATGACTATTGGTCTTATGAGTTGACCAATACAGAAACTGGTAAAACGTACCGTGCAGGTGATGTTACCGAAAGTAGTGCCTATAAAATTAAGTATACTGATCGAAAACCGCTATATGCATGGAATATCAGTGAGAATTTAAGAGATATTTTTTACAATACCGAAACATACGTGAATGTAGATGATCTTTACGAAACAGCTGAATATACAGGTGTAATAGCTATTTCAAAAAAAGCAGCTATGTCAGAAGATGTTATACAGGGAGGGTATCAACAATTTCAACAGTTTCAACGCAATCAATATACTCATTACTTTATTTGGCTCACAAGTATTTTAATGGCCGTCTTTGTATGGAGGGGGCGTAAAGACTTATTACAGATAGTTACGAGTATGAAGGAAAAAGATCTTTTAACAAAGTATAAAATCGATGTACAAATTATTCTTTTGTTAATAACGAGCCTTATGTATTTCATTTCAGCCCAGGTTGTTTTTGAATCTATTGAATATAATTCTGTTTATAATTATAATTATGTCCGTTTTATACTCGATATTGGCTTTAAAATAGTTGTTTTAATGGTAATTGGTAGTGCTTTCTTCGTGCAATTAATTTGGTTGTATACAAGAGTAAATACTTTGAATAAGCTAGAGGAAAATGTGAAATCGAGCTATTTATGGTCACTTGGGGATTCGTTGACTGACTTATTTATTAATCGTTCGATCGCATTACATTCAATTGTAATGCTAGCCGCAGCCTTCTTTGGAGGTGGTAGCCTTGTTGCTACCATGATAGGAGGCGGAGCTTTTCCAGTCCTTGTACTTGGCATTTGTATGTTTATAGGATTTCCTGCTATGATTGTTTTCCTATCAAGAATGGGTTATTTAAACCGTATTATGAAAGATACGAAGGATATGGCTGAAGGACGTTTAAATCGTGATGTAAAGGTAAAAGGTAAATCTCCGCTTTCAGGTCATGCAGAAAACCTCAATCATTTACGAGAAGGTGTGCGTACGTCCATGCATGAGCAGGCGAAAAGTGAGCGGTTAAAAACAGAGCTGATTACAAATGTGAGTCATGATTTACGTACTCCTTTAACCTCTATAATTACGTATACCGATTTACTGAAGAAGCCAAATATTACAGAGGAAGAACGGAAACAATACATTCATATACTGGATAAAAAGTCTGAACGTTTAAAAGTGCTGATTGAAGACCTTTTTGAAGTATCGAAAATGGCTAGTGGTAATATTGAACTTCACCGCAGTCGAGTAGATTTAACACAGCTTATCCAACAAGCTGTAGGGGAGCATAAAGAGGATTTAACACAGTCACAACTAGATTTACGAATGACCATGCCTCATGATCCAATCTTTGCATATGTGGATGGTCAAAAATGGTGGAGACTTATTGATAATTTAATTGTCAATGTTTTGAAGTATGCGCTAGAGGGAACGCGTGTTTATGTGACATTTAAGCGTACGGCAGATGGCGATGCTGAATTTACGGTGAAAAATGTAGCAAAGTATGAAATTAGTGAAGATGCTGAGGAATTATTTGAACGCTTTAAACGTGCAGATGCCTCACGTCATACAGAGGGCTCAGGGCTTGGATTAGCCATTGCACAATCCATTGTCGATTTACATGGAGCAAGAATGAGCATTGATGTAGATGGTGATTTATTTAAAGTAATCGTTCGAATTCCAGCAGTTTAATGGTAAAAAGGCGGCAAACTTCTGCCGCCTTTTTTATTATAGGCCTAAATTTTTGGCGATAATAACCTTCATGACTTCATTAGTACCAGCATAGATCGACATAACAGGTATATCTCTATATCTTCTAGCAATCTTATATTCCTCCATATAGCCATAGCCACCATGCAATTGCATACATTGCGTAGCAAGGTCACGTGCATTTTCGGTAATCCAGTATTTTGCCATAGAAACTTTTGTCACAACATCATTGCCTGCAATATGCTCTTCAATCAATGATTCCAAAAAGGATTTACCAAGCTCGATTTTAGTAGCCATTTCAGCTATTTTAAATTGTGTATTTTGGAAGTCACCAATTGTTTTGCCAAAAGCCTGACGTGATTTCACATAGTCTAGCGTTAGTGTAAGCATATCCTCAGCGGCTGTTTGTGCGGCAATCGCTACTGCTAATCGCTCTTGCTGCAGTTTTTCCATCATATAATGAAAGCCCTTGCCTTCTTCGCCAAGTAGGTTTTGAACAGGCACTCGACAATCTTCAAAATAGAGTTCAGCTGTATCTTGGGCATGCATACCAACTTTTTCGAGCTGTCTTCCTTTTGTAAAGCCAGGTGTGCCCTCTTCAATAACAAGTAGGCTAATACCACGATGTTTTTTCTCAGCCTGAGGATTTGTTTTTACTGCAACAACCGCTAAGTTTGTATGGATGCCATTTGTTATAAAGGTTTTTTGACCATTTACAATATAATGGTCCCCATCGCGAATGGCTGACGTTTTGATATTAGCCAAGTCTGAACCTGTACCTGGCTCCGTCATTGCAATAGCTGTTATATAGTCGCCTGTAACACATTTTGGAAGCCAACGAGATTTTTGTTCGTGTGTCCCATATGCTTCGATATATGGAACAACAATATCATTATGCAGGCCAACCCCGATAAGACTTGAGCCTATACGTTCAAGTTCTTCTTGTATGATGACGCCAAAGCTGAAATCCAAGCCCAGCCCGCCATATTGTTCTTCTACTTGTGGACAAAGATAGCCCATATCGCCAAGCTTACGCCAAAAAGAAAGCGGAATAAGATGATCTTTTTCCCACTGGGCATAATGCGGTTCAGCTTCTTCAGCTAAAAACTTACGAAAGGTTTTGCGAAATAATTCATGCTCTGTTGTTTCAAATTTATAACGTGTCATTTGAAATAGCACCCCTTTTTCTTCGTAAATACGCGAATTTGCTCGTTCACCTACTATGTTACTGGAAGAAATGAGAAAATAAAAGTAGCGTTTAGTATGTAAATGACGAAAATGTCATCTATATACAGTGAAATGTCATGTAAAACGAGAGTAACGAATGAAATGAAAAGGTAAACTTAAATTTGGACAAGTTCCTACTTTCTTTAGAAGATTATTCAAGTGCTTTAAGCAATATGATTGATAAGTATAATGGTATAATCAATTAAATTATAGAAAGAAAGTAGAGGACTTGGTTATGCCAAAAGTAATCGGCGCTGTTCTTTTAATTAGTATTTATAGTGCTTTGACTTTCTATTTAGGGTGGGGAGTAAAGCAGTGGCTTGTAGCAATGGGGTGGTTTCGTTTTCCAGTATTATTTTGGATCGTGCTGTATATGGTTGCTTTTAGTATTATAATCGGAAGATTACACGAGTCATTACGTGTGTTTTCTGTAATCAGTAATTATTGGATGTTTATCTTTGAATATGGCTTATTGCTATGTTTAGTTGCACAATTCATTATTTGGCTTACACCTTTTAAAAACGTGCAAATAATAGGTAGTATAGCAGTAGCTATCCTATTCTTGTTAAGTATCATTGGCTCCTATTTAGCCTACTCTCCAGTTGTTCGTCATTTAGAAATAACTGTTGATAAACAAGATAGTGACTTAAACACACTAAGAGCTGTTGTAGCATCTGATTTTCACTTAGGTGTTTTATCACATAAACGACATTTACAACGTTTTGTCAGCTTAGCTAATGAAGCACAACCAGATATTGTGTTGTTAGCTGGGGATATTGTGGACGATGACCCTAAATGGTTTGTTCAAGAGGGTATGGCAGATGTCATGAAACAATTAACATCTACATATGGAACATATGGTATATTAGGTAACCATGAATATTATGGCAAAAAAATTCCTGAATTTATTAAGGAAATGGAAAATGCCAATGTGAAAATGCTCCTAGATGAAACAATTCTTATAGAAGATGCGTTTATATTAACAGGGCAAGAGGACAGAACGAATAAAGAAAGAAAACCACTTGAGGTGCTAAAGCCTTCTGCTAATTTACCATGGCTTGTAATGAATCATACACCTGACGATTTAAACACGCCTTCCCAAATGGGCGTTGATTTACATATGTCTGGTCATACACACAAGGGACAGCTGTGGCCGAATCAGTATATAACAGCTCGTGTATTTGAACTGGATTATGGTTATAAGTTGAAGGAACAGATGCATACACTTGTTTCATCAGGCTATGGCTTCTGGGGCCCACCGATGCGAATTGGCAGTAGATCAGAGCTTTGGGTAGTAGATATAACATTTAAATAGTATGTGATAATCTAACAATCGGCTTCTTAGGTGAAAAGGCAGTAGTATATAAAAACGTAGTATTTTATAATAAGTGGGTATTTGATTAAAAAAGGTAAGGTGACATGGTGGAAATTATAGAGTTATTAAAAGCATTAATATTAGGCTTTGTCGAGGGTATGACAGAATTTGCACCAGTATCTTCTACGGGACATATGATTATCGTGGATGATATGTGGTTAAAGACTGAGGAGTTTTTAGGGAAATATCCTGCCAACACATTTAAAATTGTTGTACAACTTGGTTCCATATTAGCGGTTATCGTAGTTATGTGGAAACGTATGCTAAGCTTAGTTGGTTTATATAAAATTGAAGGTCAAGCTAAGTCCATAAATGGCCGCTTTAACTTATTGCATGTTATTGTTGGTATGCTACCAGCAGTTGTCTTAGGTTTTGCATTCAAGGATTTTATTGACGACCATCTTTTTAAAGTAGAGCATGTTGTTTATGCACTAGTGGCAGGAGCAATTCTGATGATTGCTGCAGATAAGTTGGCACCGAGAAAACCAAAAGTTGATTCTTTAGATAAGATTTCTTATGGTTTAGCATTTAAGGTAGGACTTGTACAATGCCTATCACTATGGCCAGGTTTTTCTCGTTCAGGTGCAACGATTTCGGGTGGGGTACTATTTGGTATGAGTCACCGTGTTGCAGCCGATTTTACATTCATTATGGCTGTGCCAATCATGGCAGGAGCTAGCCTCGTATCCGTTTTGAAAAACTGGGATACTTTATCAATGGACTATTTTGGCTTTTATGCTGTAGGATTCATTAGTTCGTTCGTCTTTGCATTATTGTCCATTAAGTTTTTCTTAGCGCTTATTTCAAAGGTAAAATTAATGCCTTTTGCCATTTATCGTTTAGTTTTAGCAGCAGTTCTTTGCGTTATCATTTTCATGTAAACAATAAGTCACGCTTCTTCTTCAAGAAGCAGTGGCTTTTTTTGCGTTAAGATTATTGAATCATATATCCATTTTTTCAATAAATTGATAGAAAATGAGTATAAAGAATCATGTTAAAGCATAAATTAATAGCGAATTATAATAATATTAGACAACATTTACCTACATATTGTTCATTTAGATGTTTTGAGATTATAATTGATACATAAAGTGTCTAATTATTTGTTGTTTTTTTATAAAAAGTAGGAATATAGACTTATTAAGATATATGATTAAATATATGAGGTGGAGAAAATGTTTCAACTTATCAATAGATCTAAGAAAAATACAATTGAAATAAGCAATGAAACAACAATCGGTATTTTTATAGAAGATCCAGACCGTTTACTACAATTAAATCTTGTAGGGTTAAGTGTGCATGATCTTCAGCTGATTAATAGTTTAAAACCATATGTAGAAAGAAATGTAGTAGAAGTGGTAGCGGCATTTTATCATGCAATAGAAAGTGTTCCTGCCTTACAAAAGGTTATTCAATCACATAGCTCCAGCGAACGTTTACGACAGACATTACGTCACCATATTATTGAAATGTTTGAGGGGAGAATAGATGAAGCCTTTTTAGAAAAGCGAAGACGTGTGGCCAAAATGCATGTAAAGATTAATTTATATCCGAAGTGGTATTTAGCTGCTTTTCAAATACTTGAGAAATCACTTCGCAAAATAGTCTATGAACTACGATTACCAAAGGGCGAAGAAGAGAAGTTTTGTGATGCTATCAGTAAAATATGTAATTTTGAACAACAAATCGTTTTAGAAGAATACGATAGCTATGCAAGTATACTAATTGAAACACAACGCAATAATGTTAGGGACCATGTAAAGGATGTTATCGGCGGAGTTTCTACACAATTAGAGGTTCAATCACAAACTACAACTGAAACAGTAACAGAACTTGTATATAGCGCAAAGCGTGTCAACGCTTCTTTGAAGGAAAGTATGTATGAAGCAGAATCAATGCAAAAAGTGTCTAATGAAGGCTATACTAAAATAATATCTATTAATGAACAAACAGGGAAGATTCATCATAAGACCGTTGAAATGGCAAATATGGTGGAGCAATTAGATGCATCCTCTTCGAAAATAAATGCCGTTGTAGAAATTGTGAAAAGTATTTCTGGGCAAACAAATTTACTTGCGTTAAACTCTGCAATTGAGGCGGCACGTGCCGGTGAGCATGGTAAAGGCTTTGCAGTTGTTGCAAACGAAGTACGCAAGCTTGCGGATCAAACGAAAAGCTCTGTTGAACAGATTGCTGAGTTAATCATGACGTCAAATGGTATCACAACACAAGTTGTACAAGCAATTCAGAACATACAGGAGCTTGTAAATAGTAGTATCGAACGTAATGCTGAATCTCTAAAAGCTTTTGATGCGATTTCGGGTTCTGTAGAAGTTTCGATCTCAAATTTCCAAAAAGTCGATAATCAAGTATCTGAATTAGCTACTATTATTGAATCGATTGGTGAATCTTCGGAAGAATTAGCGAGGGTGGCTAATCGCTTAAATACAACAATAAGAGAGTTTTAAAAGAAATATAGCTATGCATACTATCTATGCATAGTTTTTTAGTATGTGAATTAGGATAAAAGGTCTTATTTTATGGATAAATCAACTAAGAGGCTGATGAATTAGCTAATAGCAAATTTTATAGAAAGAGGAAGATTACAAAAACCTAGAAAATGCTTGTTTTAAGTGTTACGCTATAGGCGAATTAGGGAATTGAGTAGAGGGGTGTTTGGAGCATGAAAAAGAAATTATTTATAACACGTAAGTTTCCTACACATATTGTTGAACTGCTACAGGAGTTTTATGAAATCTCACAATGGGATGAGGAAGAAATTGTGATTCCACGTGAAAAATTGCTCGCAGCTGTCGCTGACTGTGAGGTACTGTGGGTAACGATAGCTGACCAAGTAGATGAAGAATTACTTTCGCATGCACCCAACTTAAAATTAGTGACGAATTTAGCAGTTGGATATAATAATATCGATGTGAAGGCTTTAAAAAAACGAGGCATTATGGCGACAAATACGCCTGGAGTTTTAACTAATACAACTGCGGATTTAGTATTTGGCTTACTGCTTGCAACTGCTCGTAGAATTCCAGAAAGTGAAAGATATTTACGTGAGGGCAAATGGAAAAGCTGGTATCCAATGCAACTGGTTGGCAAGGATGTTTCAGGAGCCACAATTGGCATTATTGGCATGGGGAGAATTGGCCAAGCTGTTGCTAGAAGAGCAAAAGGGTTTGATATGAAAATCTTGTATAATAATCGCAGACGTCGTCATGAAGCAGAAGAAATGTATGGCTTCCAGTATGTTTCGCTGGAGGATCTATTAAAGCAATCTGATTTTGTTGTGATTATGACACCTTATAATAGTGATACGGAAGGACTCATTGGTGCAAAGGAACTTGCTTTGATGAAAGAAGATGCGGTATTAATTAATGCCTCACGTGGTGGAATTATTGATGAGGATGCGCTATACGATGTTCTTAAAAATGGGAAGCTTTGGGCTGCAGGACTAGATGTGTTTGAACAAGAGCCGATTGCGATGGATCATCCCTTATTAACACTTCCAAATGTAGTAGCTCTGCCACATATCGGTAGCGCGTCATTAGAAACGAGAACGGCTATGCTAATGTTAAATGTAAAAGCTTTGACTGCTTATGGACAAGGCAAGGCAATATCCAATCGAATTGATTAAAAAGAGGAGCATATCGGTGAAAGATATGCTCCATTTTTTTATCTATTGAATAAATCGAATAAGCCGCCGATACCGCCTTCACCTTTAGATTGACCGCCTCCACCTTGCGAAATAGGTGCAGCTGCAAAGACACGACTGGCTAAACGGCTAAATGGTAATGATTGTACCCACACTGTTCCAGGACCACGTAATGTAGCAAAGAAGATTCCCTCGCCTCCAAACAGGGCTGTTTTTACGCCTCCAACCATTTCAATATCGTAATCCACATTGGATGTCATTGCTACAAGACATCCTGTATCCACACGTAAAACTTCACCCGGTTGTAATGTTTTTTCATGAATGGCTCCTCCTGCATGAACAAATGCCATGCCGTCACCTTCTAGCTTTTGCATAATGAAGCCTTCACCACCGAAGAAGCCTACTCCAATTTTTTTCTGAAATTCAACGCCAACAGAGACCCCTTTAGCAGCAGCTAAGAATGCATCTTTTTGACAGATAATTTTACCGTTTAATTGGCTTAAATCCATCGGAATAATCTTCCCTGGGTATGGTGATGCGAAATAAACATGCTTCTTACCTGAGCCAACGTTTGTGAATGTTGTCATGAATAAACTCTCACCTGTTATTAGGCGTTTTCCGGCACCTAATAATTTACCCATTAGACCACTTTGTGAGCCACCTCGTGAGCCGTCACCAAAAATAGTTTCCATATGGATCGAATCATCCATCATCATTAACGCTCCTGCTTCTGCAACAACTGTTTCCTGAGGGTCAAGCTCAACTTGCACATATTGCATGTCGTCACCAAATAACTTGTAGTCAATTTCATGATTATTCATAAAGGGATTCCTCCAAAAATAAATTTAATGATATTGTATACGATTATAAGTTACATTGGTTTCAATAGAAAATTAAATATTTTAGAAAAAAAGGGAATTAGTTAGAAAATGTCGAATATAAAAAACTAGAATGTGTATTATTTATTTTCATTTAACTAAGGGTATTGTGAATATACATAACCTTAAGAGGCTTCTAAATTTAGAAGTCATCCTCTATATTGAGGTAAGGAAGTTAAGTGGAAATAAAGCCTCTGGCAGTTGTCACCGATTATTATTGAAATGCTAGTATTACAAGGTGTGGTGTATATTGAAAATTCGGAATTTTGACATATTTTATCTCCGCTCACTCCAAGATTCTTAATGAGACATTTTTTCTTTTGGTGGGGAGCAACTATTGATGTATGGAGATAAAGCCACTGGTAGCTGTCACGAATAGTGAAACGTGTAAGCACATTCCACTGCTCGGACGCAATTATTCCAAGGCGAAATGGATTCTGGTTAAATTCATAGACTTATACCTATGGAATACGACTGGTACAACAGCTGAGGCATCATAGAGTATTTCAGGGGGTGTATGTAGTGGAGATTAAAAACTATATCGGTGGTAAATGGATCACACATTCACATTTACAAAGTATAGCAGTGACGAACCCTGCAAACGGTGAGCAGCTTGCTACCATTCCACGCTCTACTTCGAATGAGGTAGGCGAGGCTGTAGCTGTTGCTAAACAAGCACAAAAGAGCTGGGCACTTATACCAGCACCAAAACGTGCAGATTATTTATATGCCATCGGTCAAAAAATGAAAGAGAAAAAAGAACATTTGGCGACCGTTTTAACAAAAGAAATGGGCAAGGTCATTGAAGAGGCTAGAGGAGAAGTCCAAGAAGGAATTGACATGGCATACTATATGGCTGGTGAAGGACGTAGATTGTTTGGTGAAACAACACCGTCTGAGCTTGCCAATAAATTTGCTATGAGTGTAAGGGCACCTATAGGCGTTGTAGCACTCATTACACCTTGGAATTTCCCTGTTGCTATCGCCACATGGAAGTCATTTCCTGCCATTGTTGCAGGGAATACATTCATTTGGAAACCGTCTAATGAGACTCCAATGATGGCCTATGAAATGGGTAAAATCTTTGAGGAAGTAGGCTTACCAGATGGTGTCGCTAATATCGTATTTGGTACAGGACCTACAGTAGGCACAGCATTAATTGAACATCCTGACGTCAAGGTTATTTCTTTTACAGGTTCTACAACAACGGGCAGTAAAGTAGCTGAGCTTGGCGGGAAGCATTTGAAAAAGGTTTCTTTAGAGATGGGTGGCAAAAATGCTGTTATTGTCATGAATGATGCTGATTTACAGCTAGCTACAGAAGGGATTTTATGGAGCGCATTTGGTACTGCTGGGCAAAGGTGTACAGCATGTAGTCGAGTCATTGTGCATAAAGATGTAAAAGAACAATTAGAGAAACGTCTCTTAGATGAAATGCAAAAGCTCACAATTGGGGATGGTCTAGATGAGGGAGTAAAAATCGGGCCAGTGATTAATAAAGCAGCATTGGAAAAAATTAATCACTATGTACAAATAGGTAAACAAGAGGGTGCTACATTATTAGCAGGTGGCAGGATACTAAATGAACCACCTTATGATAAAGGGTTCTATTATGAGCCAACATTGTTTACAAATGTGAAGCCTGACATGATTATTGCTCAAGAAGAAATCTTTGGTCCAGTCGTATCTCTAATTGAAGTGGCAAGTTTGGAAGAAGCAATTGAAGTAAATAATGGTGTGAAATTTGGCTTATCTAGCTCAATATTCTCCCAAGATGTCAATACAATTTTCCGCGCACAACGTGATTTAGATACAGGTATTGTTTATGTAAATGCTGGCACAACAGGTGCTGAAATCCATTTGCCATTCGGAGGTACTAAAGGGACAGGAAATGGACACCGTGATTCAGGTGTAGCAGCCCTAGATGTATACACAGAGTGGAAGAGTATTTATGTAGACTACAGCGGTAAATTACAAAGAGCACAAATCGATACAGAGTAACAGATCAACGAAAGGGGATGTTCTTGATGAAAGTTGTTGTATTAGGTGCAGGTTTAATGGGGAAAGAGGTAGCTCGTGATTTAATAAAAAACGATAAAGTGGAGCGTGTGTATTTAGGTGATATCGATGTAAAAGTTGCACAGGACTTTGTAGATACGCTAGATACAAATAAGGTAGAAGTGGTAGAGCTACACGCAGAACGTGACGATTCATTAATGAGTGTTATTTCGAAGGGGGATGTTGCCGTCAATGCATTGTTTTATTCGTTCAATGAACGAGTAGCAAGAGCAGCTATTGAGGCAGGCGTCCATTCCGTTGATTTAGGTGGTCATATCGGTGGCGTTACAGAGAAGATATTAGATTTACATGAGGAAGCAAAGGCAAAAGGTGTTACAATCATTCCTGACCTAGGTGTTGCTCCCGGCATGATCAATATTCTAGCGGGCTATGGTGCTTCAAAATTAGACGAAGTAGAATCTATTAAACTATTTGTTGGTGGTATTCCAACTGAGCCAAAGCCTCCGCTTCATTATACACGCGTGTTTTCTTTAGATGGCGTTTTCGATCATTATACTGAGCCTTCAAAAACGATTCAGAAGGGCAAGCTTCAAGAAGTTCCATCCCTATCAGGCGTTGAACCTATTTATTTTGATGATTTCGGTGTGCTTGAGGCATTTTATACATCTGGTGGTATCTCCACATTGTATAAGACATTCCCGAATGTCCGCACATTAGAATATAAAACCATCCGTTATAAAGGCCATGCTGAGAAATTTAAACTTTTAGCAGACTTAGGCTTCCTTGATTCTGCGAATAAGGTAGAAGTGGATAATCAAGAAGTGCCTGTTCGTGCAGTCGTACGAGAGGCACTCAAAAAGAAGCTTGAATTGGGCTCAAAACCTGATGCTGTATTGTTACGTGTTATTGTAGCAGGTGAAAAGGCCCAACAGCAGGTGACATATGAATATGAAATGGTTGTACGTAAAGATATGACAATTAATGAAACAGCTATGGCCCGTGCTACGGCAAATACGATTTCAGTTGTTGCTCAGATGATTGGTGCCGGTGTTATTACAGAGCATGGTGTATTCCCGCCTGAAGCAATCGTGCCAGGTGATACGTATATTGAAGAGATGGCTAAACGAGGTGTGGTCATTAAAGAGACATCACATAAGTCTGCTATGATTGTGAAATGGTAGGTGCTGACCATGAACTTTGAAATGTCCACTGAGCAGGAAATGCTAAGAAAAACAGTAAGACAGTTTGTTGATGAGGAAATCATTCCCTATATTGCAAAATGGGATGCTGAAGGTGGCTTTGATGCTAAAATTTGGTCCAGACTTGCTGAGCTTGGCTTAATGGGTGTTTGTGTTCCTGAACAATACGGAGGTAGTGGCATGGATTATAATGCACTTGCTATCGTATGTGAGGAGCTTGAACGGGGAGATACGGCATTTCGCACAGCCGTATCTGTTCATACAGGTTTAAATAGCATGACCTTAATGCAGTGGGGGACTGAAGAGCAAAAGCAGCGATACCTTGTTCCGCAAGCTAAAGGTGTACGGATTGGAGCTTTTGGTCTCACAGAACCAGGGGCTGGGTCTGATGTAGCTGCCATGTCAACAACTGCCGTCCGTGATGGAGATCATTATATCCTCAATGGGCAAAAAACGTGGATCTCTTTATGTGATATTGCAGACCACTTTATCGTATTTGCCTATACAGACAAATCGAAAAAACATCATGGAATTAGTGCGTTTATTGTAGAACGTTCCATGGCTGGCTTTACATCTAAAGCGATAAAAGGAAAATATGGTATTCGTGCTGGTAATACAGGTGAGCTCTTTTTTGAAGATTTACGCGTGCCAATTGAAAACCGACTTGGTGAAGAGGGCGAGGGTTTCAAAATTGCCATGTCTGCGCTAGATAATGGTCGATTTACAGTAGCAGCAGGTGCTGTTGGTTTGATCCAAGCTTGCATAGAGGCTAGTGTGAAATACTGTCATGAACGAGAGACATTTGGTAAACCTATTGGTGAGCATCAGCTTGTCGGACGAATGATTGCTAATATGGAAGCAGGCTATCAAATGAGTCGTCTCCTTGTCTATCGTGTTGGAGAATTGAAAAATAAAGGTGTTCGAAATACTCGAGAGACATCATTGGCAAAATGGCAGTCTTGTGATTTTGCGAATAAGGCTGCGGATGATGCGGTCCAAATTCATGGAGCCTATGGCTATTCAGACGAGTATCCAGTTGCCCGTTATTTAAGAAACTCCAAAGCACCAGTCATTTATGAAGGGACTCGCGAAATTCATACTATTATGCAGGCAGATTATGTATTGGGAAGACGACAAGATAAGCCATTAAAAAATATGTTGCCTAAATGGCCATTTGAAGAATAGACGAGAGGGAAGTGTTTCCCTCTCGTTTTTTATTGTGCCTCAACATACTTAGAAAATTTCAGAAAAATGTAACTTTCCTCTTTTTTACTAGTCTAATTAATAAACAAGTATATGAAGGAGAGGAAAAATGATGAAAAGTAAATGGTTCGCAATTATGCTGATTATCGTTCTAGCTATCGTGCCTGGAATTTTTACATTGATAGTGAATACAGATGTGACGGCAAAGGCGGCTAGCGCAAGTATGGCAACACAAAACTGGCAAGCATCTTTTTCAGTTGCTTTAAAGAAAAACAAAATAACTGAGGAATATGTCTATATCACTACGGAAAAAGGAAGCAAAGTACCTGCAACAATTGAATTGTTGGAAGATCAAAAAACGATAGTAGTGAAAAAGTTAGCACCAGGTAATTATCAATTGCATGTAAAAAAGGAGGCCTTTGCACAAGGCGGACTGAATGTAGCTTCACAGACAATTCCATTTACAATTATCGAGACATTAACAGCCGTTAAATCGGAGAAAGAGTTACAGCAGTATTTTAAAAAGTTGTTAACAACTCAAAGAGTAGAAATTAGAGAAGAAGAGAGCTTACAAAGTACAGCAAGTGAAGATAAAGCAACAGCTAATAATGAGTCTACAACTAATAATCAAGTAGAGGGGGTAGAAGAGGGTGACATTGTAGTAGTAAAAGATGACTTTATTTACACTGCAAAAGATCAGAGCATTACAGTGGTGAATGCTAAAGATCCTAAGAATTTAAAGATGGCTACAAGTATCAAATTAAAACATTCCCAATATATTTCTAAGCTTGCCCTATATGACAATCTATTAATTGCCATCGGGGATCAATATATTGAAAAAGCAGGCACAGCTATGGTAACAGCCTCAATTTATGATATTTCAAATCCAAGCAATCCAAAGCATGTACGTGATGTTGGGCAAGAAGGCTTCTTGCAGGATATTCGCATAACGAATGACACATTATATTTAATCGGTAATATGTATCCAAATTACTGGATGCTACAAGAAGACAATAAAACCGATTTAAAGCCTAAAACATTTGATAGTATGGCAGGAACAGAGTACCAAAGTCTGCCTTTAGAAAAAATCTCAATCTTACCAAATACGATGGATGGTACCTATAGTTTAATTACAGCTGTCGATTTAAAAAATGGAGCTAAGACAACTGCCAATACAAAAGGGTACTTAGGTGGAAGTAGTGGTCTTTATATGTCAGAGAATGCCCTGTATTTAACGACACCAATGTATGAAAGTAGTATTGATGTTTCATCAGAAAAGCGCGTTATGGATATGATTTGGTTACCGAGGTCAGCCGACACTCAAATTTTCAAGTGGAATGTAGATGGAACGACTTTGAACTTTGTCGGAAGTACGGAAGTAAAGGGAACTGTGTTAAATCAGTATTCAATGGATGAATATAAGGGGAACTTCCGGATCTTTACAACAGAAGGTAATACGTTGAATGAGAAAAGTACTTCCTATAACCATCTCTTTATTTTGGATGAACATTTAAAACCGCTTGGTGCAGTAAAAGATATGGCGCCTGGAGAAAAGATATATTCAGCTAGATTTATGGGAGAAAAAGCATATGTGGTGACATTTAAACAAGTGGATCCACTATTTGTCATTGATGTAGCGAATCCGAAAAAGCCTGCTGTACTAGGGGAATTGAAGATTCCTGGCTTCAGTAATTACCTACATCCATTAGATGATACGCATTTAATTGGTATTGGTTATGATACGGAGCAACGCTATGATTCGTATACGAAACGTAATTTTACTGTGACAACCAATATGAAGATGTCCCTATTCGATGTATCAGACTTCCGAAATCCGAAAGAACAATCAACCGTAAAAATTGGTGGGAAAGGTTCTTCCTCTGAAGTGCAATACAATCCTAAAGCGCTATTCCGCAATAAGGAATACAACTATTTTGGCTTCCCTGTAGTACTGTATGAGGCAGGTAAGGGAGATGAAGTTGTCTATCAAGGTCAAGGTGCTCAAATTTATGAAATTACTGCAGAGAAAGGGATAGTATTGAAAGGAAATATAATAAATCGTAATAATAATGAGTCCTATGAAAATTGGGAGCAAGTTGTACAACGTGTTGTCTATATAGATGATACGCTGTATACAATAGCGCGTAACGAGATAAAAAGCTATCAGTTAAATGACTTCAAGCCTTTAGATACATTAACAATAAAATAATAAGAAAAACAAAACAGTCAATTGAAAGGTATCAAGTAGCCTTTACTCCAATCCTGTATCTTTAGCAACGGTTTTCAAATATAGTGAAGGTGTTCATTATTCTTTATGAAGAGGTGTTGTCACCCATCATCCTCTGATAATGGGCTATTTGATCACTATGCTACTATGAAAAAGTAAAGACAATTGGCAGAATGGTTGATTGGAGTGGAGCCAGCGTCACTCCTAGGGGATTTAGCGTCACAGATGAGACCCTGGATGAACGTAGGTGAGTGAAGCGGCTCATCGGACGCCCTGGAAAGGACGCTGGCGGAACAGAAGTCAACCTCTCGCCTTGCAAAGTTGCTTTTTCTGCCGTTGACATCATCTTTTTCAACAAAAAAGAAAGTCCAATGAATATGGAGAAATTCATTGGACTTTTTGTTTATTACTATTGTCGATATGGCAGTATCTCGGATACAGTCACAAATTCATAGCCCTGCTCTTGTAAATAGGCAAGAACAGCGTCAAGTCCGTCTGCAGTGGATTGATGAATATCATGCATTAAGACAATGGCATTATTGTGTAAATTATTTTTTACGTGTGGCAATAGCTGCTGTGCATTTCGATGTTTCCAATCCAATGTATCAATTGTCCATAGCACAACAGGGATAGGAATCTCGGCATTAATTGTGTCATTAGTTGCACCGTATGGTGGTCTAAAAACTGTGGCACCTTGATTGATTGCCTTCTCAATTTCAGTGGCAGTCGTGTTATATTCTTTCATCACTTGTTCCTGCGTAAGCTTTGTTAAGACAGGGTGGTTCCACGAATGGTTTCCAATTTCATGACCGCGCGCAAGAACATCTTTTACGATGTCAGGATAGTATTGTACACGACTACCGAGCATGAAGAAAGTAGCCTTTGCGTGATACTTATCAAGAATATTTAAAATTTGCTCCGTGACTTTTGGATGTGGACCATCATCAAATGTTAAAGCAATACGTTTTTTATTCGGATCACCAGTTGGTGGTGGATTAATTGGTTTTACATTTTCCATTGCGATTTGAAATTCGGAGGCTAACAAAGGGTTAATAAGCGAAAGGGGTAGTTTCACTATTGGGGTACCTGCTGCTCCACTAGCAATCTCATATTCATCGAAATAGATTTGTAATGAATCATCAACAATAGCAAAGCGATTGAAGTTAGACCATTTTGGTTCGGTAGCTTTTAATAGTTCATCGTTGAAAAGCTCATCCTTTAATTGGAGGTTTTTTTGCAAATCTTTTCGGACGTTTACAGCCAACGTAGATAAGTTATTCTCATCATTTTGTAAGAGCGTTTGGATCGTAATTTGTTCGCCCGTTTCGTTGTTAATGAAGAATGTTTTTGTGGAGACTTCGTGATTGGCTCCACCTACATATAGCATTTTTGTTAGCACAAAGGAATAGTAATGCTCTCGGTACGGAAAAGTTTCTAGACTAATATTTAATTCACCCATAGCATCTGTATCTTTATTTTTCTTCATCGATGTTAGATAGTTTTCTTTTGAATCCGATATGTATTGTAATACGGCATCATTAAAAACCTCGTTATCTGTTTGTGGGTAATGTATAGCAAATGGTGTTCGTTTGTCATTTGAAACGTCTGTAACAATACGTATGCCTGGAAACGCAGAACTTTCGGTCGATAAATGACTATTCACCGATTCCGTCTCGGATTCTTTTGAAGCACTAATCTTTTGAAACTTAAAGTCATCCTTTGAAAGGATAATAAAAAGTATAATAGTTGTTAAGGTCACAATAAGGCTAAGTAATAAGAAATCAATTATTGGACCGCGTCTTTTTCTACGTTCCTGCATGGTTTTGGATACGCTCCCCTCTTTTTTTATTTTCTATACAATCAGACGTGCCAGTCATTAAAAAAGTTATACAAATCTAGAATCTTTTTATGTAATTTTGTGGAAAATTATTAAGATCACTTTTTCTTCAAAAATCAGCGAATTAATTGTAGTTGTACTTCTATTTAAGAGGTTGTAAAATACCTACTAAAATAGAAAAAACACATGCGTAATATTAGTGTAACTGTAAAAATAAATTGAAAGATAATCCATTGCTTAAGAAAAAAATTTTCAGTTGAGTTTTTATTGGCAGTTCGTTAATATTGGCAAGGAACCTTTTGAAGGAGGCAGATAGCTGCAATGGTCTTACAAGATGCGGATAATGAACTTACGATTGACTGTTTGTTGCTTGCAGGACGCATTATGATTGAAAGTGGTGCCGAAACATACCGTGTTGAGGATACGATGCTGCGTATGGCACATTCTCAAAATATGCCAAATGCTCAATGTTATGCCACACCAACGGGCATCATTTTTTCGTTAGGCAAGACACAGCCAACAAGAATTACATCAATTCCCAGTAGGGTTACAGATTTGCAAAAAATCGCCTTGGTAAATTCAGTATCTCGTAGACTCACATCTCAAATCATAACATTAGAAGAAGCTTATGACGAGTTAAAGTCGATACAAAAAACAAATTATTTTTTACCAACTTATTTGCAAGTTTTGGCAGCTGCGCTTGCTAGTGGTTGTTTCCTTATTATGTTTAAGGGTGGATGGTCGGATTTTCCGATAGCTTTTTTGGCAGGCGGGCTCGGTTTCCTAGTATTGGTAATCATTAATCATTTAACAAGGGTAAAGTTTTTTTCTGAATTTACTGCATCACTCGTCCTCGGCTTTGTTGCCTTCTTTGCAGTAAAGTATGGTTATGGTACTGAACTTGATAAAATTATTATTAGTTCCGTCATGCCACTAGTACCAGGTATTTTGATTACAAATGCTGTACGTGATTTAATGGCAGGTCATTTTATGTCAGGGATGGCAAAGGGAGCAGAGGCCTTTTTAACAGCCTTTGCTATTGGTGCAGCAATCGCCGTCACACTAGGATTTTAGGAGGCGGATAATATGCAGATGATGGACATTATTATACAATTAATAGTTAGTTTTTTTGCGACAGCTGGGATTGCCATTATTTTTAATGTTCCTAGAAAAACACTACTTCATTGCGGACTCGTTGGGGTAATTGGCTGGATTATATACTATGTTCTAACAGAGCAAGGCATGGATGTTGTCAAAGCTTCTTTCTTTGGCTCATTTGTCATTGCCATCGTTGCTCATTTATATGCCCGACGCTTTAAAATACCCATGATTATTTTTATTGTTGGGGGAATTATACCATTAGTACCAGGGGGCATGGCTTATAATGCAATGAGAAATGTGGTAGAAGATGATTACTTACAAGGCTTGCAATATGGCTTAAAGGCATTTTTAATTACAGGTGCTATTGTTATTGGACTAGTTTTTGCAGAAGTAATTATCCAACTCATATTCCGCTCAGTTCGTTCCAGTAAAGTAAAATTACAAAAGGTTTATAAAAAATAGAAGGAGACTGCGTGCTAAATAAACGCAGCCTCCTTCTTCATTATTGTTATTTTGTCAGTAATAGTTCAATCTCTTCAGGTGTAACAGGTTTACTAATATAATAGCCCTGAATGGCATCGCAGCCGTAAGTGATTAATAGATCTGCTTGTTCAGCTGTTTCTACACCTTCAGCGACCACTTTCAATTCCATGGATTTACCTAGTTGTACCATACCATTCATAAGCTTTTGGCTCTTTTCGGATTTTAAGAGTGAATTTGTAAACGTTTGATCGATTTTTAATGTACTTATTGGTAAAATTTGCATATATCTAAATGAGCCGTAGCCAGTACCGAAATCATCTAATACAAAAGAAATGCCTTCGTTTTCAAGCTTACGCATTTGCTGTGCAATAGACGTTGCGGCTTCAGCTTCTAAAGCAAATTTTTCAGTAATCTCAATTTGTAATAGGTTCGCTGGACAACCTGTTTTTGTAATCATTTCAAGTATAGATTTTGCCATATTCTTATCACGGAATTCGCGTACAGAAGAGTTAATAGATACTTTTAAATCATAGCCAGCCTTTTTCCAAAGTAATGCTTGTTCACAAGCCTTTTCCAGCATGAAGGACCCAATATTATTAATTAGGCCTGTTTCTTCAGCGATAGGAATTAACTCATCAGGCGTTACGACACCTATGACCTCATCTTCCCAACGTACAAGTGCTTCAACAGCAGTAACTTTTCCAGAATACACATCGATTTGTGGCTGATAGAGTACCTTCAAGTTCTTTTGGTCAAGTGCTTGGAGTAAGCGCTTTTCAATTGATGCTTTACGATTTAAAGCTTTATGTGTTGCTGTTGATAAAGAAACAATTTTATCTCCGCCAGCCTCACGGACTGTTGAAATAGTAGCAATGGATGCCTTCATAAGCTGAGAGAATGTTGATTGATCCTCAGGATATCTAGTTATGCCACCACTAATAGAAATTGGTACAGCAATATTGCCGCTATAAATCGGATGTTGTTGTAAGTAAGATAAAAAGCCTTGAATAAACCATTCACTTAAAGGCGTAATGACAACAAAATCATTTTCATTTATACGAGCCATCGTGCTATCTTGGAAATACATTTTTATACGATTTGTAAATTCAACAATAAGGCTTTGATCGATTTGTTGATCATGTAATTCTTTAAGTGTATAAAATTTATCAATACTTAGATAAACAAATGAAAAGTGTCTCTCATCGTCAATCATATTGGTGATTACTTTTTCAAGTCGATGTGCATTCATCAAACCAGTTTCTGTATCGATGTAAGCAATTTTTTCAAGTTGGTGTTGAATCGTTTTTGATTTAGTTACATCCTTTTCAATTAGGATAAACTGTTGTTCATTTGTTTCAAGATTAACGAGGGGGATAGCCGTTAGTAGCACCCAATAGGATTGCCCCATTTTTGTAATTTTTTCAACTTCTCCTTGCCATGTATGACCATTATTTAAATTACGCCAGATCGTATGTGTTATTTTTTCACTCATTTCATTATCAGGGAACAGTTGCCAAAAGGTTTTGCCGATAACACGCTTTGGGGTCCATTGGCTTGTTTTTAGAAATTCATTATTACATTCCAAGATAAATCCATCGTGATCGAGTGTAACAGTCATAAAGGTTGCATCTAAACCTTGCTTAAGGTTTACAAAGGTATTGCATTGAGAGATAGCCTGCGTCATTAATTCTGGGAGCATAAAAATCAATAGAATAAAACGTTCTCCCTCATCTGTAAAAGGTTTAGCTAGCAGAGCTGTTGTTATTTCTGCATTTGAAGTTGTGTGTACTTGAATTTTTTCTAGATACGTACTGTCCTCATTTTGTAAAATAGATTGAAGTGTTTCGACAGGAAGCTGACGCAGTAGATTTTCGTGTATAGATGGAGTAGTATTTCCTTTAATATCATTAGCTGATAAGCCAATCAGATGTTCAGCACTCTTTCCCCAGACTGTTGCTTGTCCATCTTGATTAATGATAATTGCAGGAAAAGGAAGTGAATTTAAATAATGTTCATCAATCGTAAATGATTTATGCATATGACTCATGATTATTCGATCTCCTTGGGTAATCAATATATACTAATATTATAGATAATAATCGGGAATTAGTCATTATGAATATATTTGTAAATATTTGATAGTAAAAATTAATAGGACTTTTCTAGTGAAATATAAGAAATGATTTGAAGAAAAGTAACAATTTTTAGTACGTATATAGGAAGCAGGATTGGTATGAAACGTTTAAAAGGAATAATATTTATCGTCTCGGGTGCTATGTTATGGGGAGCAACTGGCCCTTTAATGGAGTGGTTGCTTAATCATACACCTTTGACTGTATCCTTTATGTTAACAATCCGTTTATCGGTTGCAGGTATATTACTACTTACATATTTATTGTTAACAGGAAAAAATATTTTTGGAATTTGGCAGCACAAGCTATGGGGGAGGCAACTCATAGTTTTTGGTATTGCAGGTATGCTTGGTGTCCAATTTACATTTGTTGCTGCAATTAATGAAAGTAATGCTGTGCTTGCTACCTTACTACAGTTTTTAGCGCCAATATTTGTTGTCGCGTATGTCTCTCTTAGTTTAAAGAAATGGCCACCAAAATATCAAGTGTTAGGTATTATTGGTACCCTTATAGGGTTATTTCTGTTACTAACGAATGCATCATTTGAAAGTTTACTTATTAGTCCAAAAGCCTTGATATGGGGAATAGGAGTAGGCTTAACATTTGCATTTTACACCTTGTATCCTGCACGCTTAATGAAGGAATGGAGTGTGCTTTTAGTAGTGGGCTGGGGGATGCTGGTGGGTGGCTTCACTTTGGGCTTAGTAAGCCGTGTTTGGCAGCAGTCCACTCAATGGGTTGTTCTAGTAGATTTTAAAATTTTAATGTTATTAGTTGCTTTAATATTTTTTGGAACAGTAGCTTTTATATTGTTTTTAAGTAGTATGAAATACATTACGGCAGTTGAAACGAGCATTCTTTCTAGTATTGAACCATTAACAGCAATGGTGATCTCTGTTATTATTTTCGGTACTTCTTTAGGTTTTTGGCAATTAATAGGAGTATTCGTTATGCTTGTTTGTGTAACCTGGCTTTCTATAGCAGGAGAAAAAGCATAAATATACTATAGTGTTAGTAGTTTTTAACTATCATTAAATTTTATCTACCAACAAGGGGGAAAGAATATGAAAGAAGTTTTTTCCTATGTAAAGCCATATAAATGGACAGCTATTTTTGCTTTATGTTTAATGCTTTTAGAGTTATTTGTAGAGCTTGTGCAGCCACTCATTATGGCAAAAATAATCGACGAGGGAGTAAGGGCACAAAATCAAGGAATGGTTTTGCAATGGGGGGCTGTTTTACTTGGACTATCTTTTGTTGCCTTTCTGGCGGGCGTTATCAATTCTTATTTTTCTTCACATACAGCTCAAAGCTTTTCATATGATCTTCGAAATGCCCTGTTTGATAGGATTCAATCCTTTACGCTAGCAACCTATCAAAAATTCTCCACTGCATCGCTTATTACTCGATTAACAAATGATGTTACACAGGTACAAACGGTGCTGTTTATGAGCTTACGTATTATGCTTCGAGCGCCACTTGCTGTGATAGGAAGCATTATTATGGCTTTTGTCGTAAATCCGAAATTAGCTTTATTTTTAGTTATTGGTGCACCGATCATTTTTATTTTTCTTCTTTTTATGGTGGCAAAAGGTGTGACTTATTTTGGGCGTGTACAAAAGAGGGTCGATCGTTTAAACAGAGTTTTACAGGAGAATTTACAGGCGATACGATTAGTAAAGGCTTACTTAAGAGGGGCATATGAGGCTACACGCTTTGATGAAGTTGCATCACGGTTAAAGGTTGATACTGTGAAGGCCTTACGCATAATGGAATATATTATGCCGGTTCTTTTGTTCATTATGAATATGAGCCTGCTCGCAGTTTTATGGTTTGGTACAAAACAAATTGCTACAGGAACAACGCCACTTGGTGATATTGTGGCTATTGTGAATTATGCAATGCGTATGACAGGCTCATTTTCAATGTTCGCTTTTATTATTATCTTCTACGCACGTGCAAAGGCATCTGCAGAACGTATGGCAGAAATCCTTTCCGTTGAAAATGAGGTTGAAGATACATCTCTTTTAGAAGAAGTAGGTCATGCCACACAATATGGAGAATTAACCTTTGACCATGTTAGTTTTACTTATCCAGGAGGAGATGTTCCTGTTCTGTCAGATGTGAGCTTTCAAGTTAAGTCTGGCGAGAAACTAGCGATCATGGGGGCAACTGGTGCAGGAAAATCAACATTATTACAGCTCATTCCTCGGTTCTATGAAGTAACGCAAGGCAGAATACTTGTGGAAGGTCAGGATGTGCAACATTGGGATTTACAAGAGTTGCGGGAAGTGATTGGCTATGTCCCCCAGCAGTCATTGTTATTTACAGGAAGTATTGCAGATAATGTGCGTTGGGGAGATACACAGGCTGAAATGGATGCTGTATTACAGGCTACAATGCAGGCGCAAATTCATGCATCTGTTGAAGATTTTCCAAATGGTTATGATACCAAGGTTGGGCAAAAGGGTGTCAATTTATCTGGGGGGCAAAAACAGAGGTTATCTATAGCTAGAGCTCTTTTAAGAAAGGGACATATTTTAATGCTTGATGATAGTACTAGTGCTTTAGATGTGAAAACTGAACAGTCTTTGTGGGCGGCACTGAGTGAAGAAAAAGCAACGATGCTTGTTGTTACACAAAAAATACGTACAGCTAAAGGTGCAGATCGCATTTTACTGATTGATGCTGGAAAAGTAGTTGCTTATGGCACACATGAAGAGCTTTTAGAGACTTCCTCGCTTTATAAAAAAATAGCTATCTCTCAACAGGAGGTGGAGGATTAATGGGATTTTTCCAGAAACCTTTTGGCTATGAACCGCTTTTGACAAAAGATGATCTGAAACAGGGTGTGAAGAAAAAGAAGGGGCCACGTGCAGCTGATTGGAGAAGTACATTGCTGCGGTTATGGAAAATTGTCGACGAACAACGTGCACTGCTTATTGTGGTGCTCTTATTAGTGATGATTAGCTCCATATTAGCTTTAGTTGGTCCTTATGTAATCGGTCAAATGATTGATCACTATGTTATGCATGGCGAGCTTTCAGGCTTAGATAAAGGGATTGGCTTATTAATTGGTATTTATGTGTTATTAGCCGTTTCACTTTTCCTACAAAACTATTGGATGATTGGCATCGCCCAGCAAACGATCTATAGATTAAGGACAAGTGTATTCACTCATTTTCAAAGACTGCCAGTGGCATTCTTTGATCGTCGTCAGCATGGAGAATTGATGAGTAGAATGACGAATGATATTGAAGCTGTCAGCTCAACATTGAACAGTTCCTTTATTCAGGTATTTTCAAGTGTTCTTACGCTTGGTGGAACCGTCATTATTATGCTCAGTTTAAGCCCATTGCTGACAGTTCTGACGATGATCATTATTCCACTGATGTTTTGGGCGATGCGATGGATTACACGTCGTACAGCACCACTGTTTAAAGAACAGCAGGTAGCTATTGGCGCCTTAAACGGGATGATCGAAGAAACAATTTCAGGACAGCGGATTGTGAAGGCATTTTCACAAGAGGAGCGAATGAAAGCAGAATTTCGTGAAAAAAGTTTGCGCTTAAAAAGAACTGGTTTTTGGGCACAGACATACTCAGGTTATATTCCTAAAGTTATGAACTTCTTAAATAATATGAGCTTTACCATTGTAGCAGGTGTAGGAGGAGTTCTTGCGTTATATGGACATGTATCGATAGGGGTAATTGTTATATTCACTGAATATGCACGACAATTTACACGTCCTTTAAATGATTTAGCAAACCAGTTTAATACAGTACTGTCAGCCATTGCTGGTGCAGAACGTGTATTTTCCTTGCTTGATGAACAACCAGAGGCAGAAAATGTGTCAGCACAAAAGCATCAGCTATTGGGACATGTAACGTTTAAGCAGGTGTACTTCAAATATGAACTAGAAGAAGAGGGGTACACACTAAAAAATGTAGACTTTAAAGTGGAACCTGGTCAAACGGTAGCCCTTGTTGGTGCAACTGGGGCTGGTAAAACGACAATCCTTCAACTTATTGCAAGATTTTATGACGTCTCAAAGGGAGAGGTATTATTTGATGGTATAAATGTACAGCAAATTGATCGACAATCCCTTCGTTCACAAATGGCCTTTGTCTTACAGGATCCATTTTTGTTTGAGGCTTCTGTTCGCGAGAATATCCGATATGGTAGACTGGATGCGAGTGATGCAGAGATTGAGGAAGCGGCCAAGCAAGCTAATGCACATGAATTCATTATGAAACTAAAGGATGGGTATGATACTATTCTTGCAGCGGATGGACGCGAGATTTCCCAAGGCCAAAAGCAATTACTTTCTATAGCAAGGGCACTTATTGCTGATCCGAAAATTTTACTATTGGATGAAGCGACAAGCAGTATCGATACTGTGACAGAACTGGCGATACAAGAGGCACTCGATACGTTAATGCAAGGGCGCACGAGCTTTGTGATCGCGCATCGTTTAAATACTGTCCATAATGCCGATATGGTCTTAGTGATGCAAAAAGGGGAATTAGTGGAGGCTGGACCTCAGCAAAAGCTAATCGAATCAGGTGGTCTTTATGCACAAATGCTGCATTCATCCTCACACCATCTTGAGGAATAGATGGAAAAAGAGCAATTTCATTTGAAGTTGCTCTTTTTTATTGAATTAAAATGTTATTAATTTGAATAAATGGTATAATTATTATATAACATTATTAAAATATGAAACAGTAGATAGTTTAAAAGTAATGGGTTGTGAAAGAATAAATATCTCTATTTTAGAAAAATTAGTATATTATTTCTAGTAAATTTCAGTCATTTTACTGAATTTTTATAGTATAAATCCTTTTATTTTTCTAATATTTGAAGTAAAATTCTGATTAATAGCGGGTATTAATATATTTTGTTGCCAGCTTATTTTCATTCTTGCTACAATAGGGCAATAGTCTGTTACAGGAACGGAGTAAATGATGAATATTTCAGTGATGACAGTGTCTTTTCCATTAGATGGAGAAACATTGAAAGAAGTAAAGTTATTATGTGAAGAAGCAACAGTTCAAGATTATCGAGTCTATGAAACCATTATGAATGTACCAATGGCTAGCTCTTTCGAGAATAAAGGCTTCATGGTACTAGCGTATGAGGATGATAAGGATTTACTAGTTGGTGCTGCTAGTGCTATCGACTTAATGGGACTTCATACATATGAGTGGTCATTAGTGGTGACACCTGCATATCGACAAAAGGGTATTGGAACTGCGTTAGTTGAGGGTATACAAGTAGGGCTAAAAGAAAGAGGGGCAGAGGGGCAATTAGCTGTAGTAATTGATGGTTCCCCTTATGGGCACACATTTATTGAAAACAAAGGGTTTACCTATAGTTTTTCAGAAACGACCCTAGAAACAAAAGCAGAGCCTGTTACATTACGAAGTGATATAAATATTCAAGCCTATAACGGAGAGCAAGCTGAACTGATTACTATTTATTGTGAGGCTTTTGGAGATCTACCCGAAGAATCAGAAGAGCTTATTGCTTTTAATACATCAACAAATGGAAGAGAGCTTTGGGTTGCTTACAGAGATGGTGCAGTTGTTGGCACAGTGACTACAGCTAAGGAAAATGAAATCCAGTGGGTAACAGCACTTGCTGTACATCCAAATTGTGAAGGACAAGGTATTGGGACAGCCCTTCTTTCCTTTTCAAAGGATTATGCGAGTAAGGTTGGTGCAGCGTTTGTCATGCTAGATGTAGAAGTAGACAATAAAAAAGCACTTTCTGTCTATGAAAAAGCAGGCTTTATGAAAGCACAGCAAATTGATTATTATGTAAAACAATAGAAAAAAGGGCGATGAGAGGTATTTAATATCAACTCATCGCCCTTTTTTATCATAATCACGTACTATCTTCATATAATATTAATAAGCTTTAAGAAAGGAGTCGTGATCATGCGCATGCCAGCATTGCCAAAGAAGAAGTCTCCTCCGAAGGAAGCCCCTAATTCATGGTGGAAAGTTGTGAAAGCTTATTTATCCAAAGGGAAGTTTTATAAATTACCCCCAAGAAATTAATGATGCAAAGAAAAAAGTCGCCTTTTAGCGACTTTTTAATTTTCTAATAAAAATGTCTTTTTGGATGGACCGATTAAGTATAGCTCGTGCATGGCTCGTGTAAGAGCTACATAAAGTAGCTTTCGGTCAATGGGTGTATCGTAAAATGGTGTATCGTAGGCAGCTACAATGACAGCATCAAATTCAAGTCCCTTAGCTAAGTGACTTGGCACAACAAGTAACATTTCTTGATTAATAGATTCATTTTCCGTTAGTAGTTGTGAAGCAATATCATTGTCTTTTAATGCCTGTTGCATAGTAATGGCTTCTGCAGTAGTTTTGCAAATTAAAGCGATGGATCGATGGCCATTTTGACGAATAGCTTCAAAAATCTCTTTAACTTTGAAGGCATCGAATTGCTCTGCTTGAATAAAACTTGGTACTTTACCGTGACGCACAACGGGTTCTACTAAAGGTAGCTGTTCATTCATTTGCGCTAGAATTTGATTCGCGACTTCCATAATTTCAATTGTTGTTCGATAGCTTTTTTGCAAAGTGCGGAAGCTTGCACGAGGAAATAAGCTTTGGACAGGTTCCCAGGCTGTTAATGAGCGATAGCTATGGATACCTTGTGCTAAATCACCGACCATAGTAAACATATCTGTATCAAGACCTGCTTTTAAAGCAGCAAGCTGAAATAAACTGTAATCTTGGACCTCATCGATAAAGACAACACGCATCTTCCATTCATCTGCAATGCCTTTTAAACGTGCTTGTAAATAGTATAGTGCAGCTAAATCTTCGAGTGCCCATTGTTCTTTACGATGTGCCTGCAAAAATTGTTGCTGTTCAAGGTAATGCCATTCAGGGGCGAGTTCTGCTAATAATTCTGCATCGGTGAGAAGGGTACGATAGAGTGTTTTAATATTATGTTTAGGAAAGCGACGCATATAAGCTGATGCCGTTGTCTTCGTTTCTTTTTCAATGGCAGGAATTCGTTCATCACGCTCATCAATGAATTTTGTGACAACACGTCGCCGTTTTTCATCATCTCGAATTCCATTTAAGGCTTTACCCAATGCTTCATCATACTTTTTATGGAGTGTAGCTAAAACAGCCTGTTTTTTTTGACGTACATGGCTTGCTAAGACCTTTTTAATATGTTCAAGTCGCTTTTCGATAGGCATATATGAGAATTCATATAAAAACAGCTTCTTCAGGTGGGAAGCACGCATGATACAGTATTTTTCAATATAGACATCTTCGAATTGCTCTGCGATCTTTTGTTCCAGCTTTTGTACGTAGCGTTCGATGACATCACGATAGTAAAGTGAACCTTTCATTTCAGCAATCCAGGCAGTAGGATGACTGCCTCCAGCAACGAGCAATTCTAATTGTTCATTTGGATTTTGAAGCTTAAGCTTTAATTTAGTGGCAGAAAGAACGTAGTCTGTAAAAGTAGTTTGGCATATTTTATCGACGCCAAGCTCTGGTAAAACATCGCCTATATAATCAATAAATAACTTATTCGGTGCTAAAATCATGAGCTGCTCAGGATTAAAATGTTCACCCATTGTATAAAGGAAATAGGATATTCTGTGTAGAGCAATGGTTGTTTTTCCACTACCAGCAGCACCTTGCACAATAATTGGTTGACGAAGATGTGCTCGAATAATTTCATTTTGTTCCTTTTGAATGGTTGAAACAATTTCAGTTAGACGGACATCAGCTTTTCCAGCTAATGCTTCTTGTAGTAGTTCATCATTTGTTGTTAGATCAATATCTCGTATATCGAGTAATTCGCCATTTTCGATCTTGTATTGCCTTTTAGCAAAGAGATTTCCTTTATGAACTTCACCACGGACATCGTACTCCATGTCACCAAGACGTCCATCATAATAAACATTAGCTACGGGTGAGCGCCAGTCAACAATAATGGGCTCATGGGTTTCACGATGAAATAGTGATGTTTTCCCAATATAAAGGAATTCTTCTGGGTCACCGGTTTTTTGGAAATGGATTCTAGCGAAATAGGGCTTCTTGCGAACGGCCTCTAGACCTTCTTTTTGATTACGTGCCATTTCAAAAAATCTGGCATTTGTTAAGATATTTAAATAACTTAAACTCGAATCTAAGTAATCAAGATCGGCCATAGATTTGCGGATATTTTCTTGAGCAGATTTTAAATCTCGTTGTGATTCGTCTAATATTTGTTGCATATAGCCTTGGGTATACGCTAACCGCTCTACTTCAGCCTGAAAATCTGGATGTTGTACAGTCATTTTTTAGCACCTCCTAGGTACTTACAATTTCAAAGTAGATTATCATACTACTATATATAATATTTACCAGCAAGTGAAAGCTAAAATGTTAATTATGCTACTATTACATGGGGCTGGAAGGTTTTTCTTTGAATAATAATAGAGGAGGTTATTGAATTTGGACATATTTGCACATAGAGGTGTTTCGATAAACTATCCAGAAAATACGATGGCTGCCTTTCAAGCAGCATCAAAGCTTCCTATAGCAGGGATAGAGCTAGACGTTCATTTAACCGCAGATAAAGAGGTAGTGGTGATTCATGATGAGACCATTGATCGTACCTCCAATGGCTCAGGCTATGTAAAAGATTTTACATTACAACAATTACGTACATTTGATTTTGGCTCGTGGTTTTCACGGGAGTTCGGAGATGAAGTAATTCCTACCTTAGGGGAAGTGTTGGAGTTATTTGCAGGTACCAATCACCGTATCAATATTGAACTGAAAACAGACATTATTGCATATGAAGGAATCGAAGCGCTCGTGCTCAAAGAAGTAGCAGCACAGCAAATGACAGAGCGGGTGATCATTTCATCTTTCAATCATGAATCATTGCAAACAATATCAAAAATAGCGCCTTATATAGAAAGTGCAGCATTGTTTGCAGAGGTGCTGGTGGATTTCCCAACTTACATTGCTCTTATACCAGCTAAGGCGTTACATGTAAGTTTGCCAACTTCCTTCCGTAAATCAGTTAAACTAGCTCTCGCTGAAGGTGCAACTGTACGTGTGTATACCGTCAATGAACAACGCGATGCTCGAAGTTTACAACAGCTCGGTGTACAGGCGATATTTACAGATGATCCAGAAAAAATATTAAGAGCCCTTAGTTAGAGCAAAAGTGGACAGTTAGGAGACAAAAGCTTCCGTGGAATCATTTACATTTTCAAAATACCCACGGAAAGCAACGTCTTCTAGAGGTTTTTTACCATTTTGCACGATGTTCCTCAATACATCCGAGCATTTGTTGAATAACCAGTGTTTCACCATTGTCGAGTAAAATAGAACCGTCGTAATAGCCAAATAGTTGATGTACCTCTGATTTAACTAGTTTGGCATTCGTTTGGGCTATACGCTCAAAAAAGGGTGAAAAGGTTAAGGAGACCTGATTAGAAAATTTTGTTTTCACTTTCCAACGCTGCATGTAATCTTCAGAATCATATTGAAATAATAAATCCTCATGTATTTTTGTCATTTTACCATCAACAAAAACAGCATTTTCAGTCATGCCTGTGCCATCTGTCCATTTACCTCCTAAATTAAGTCCGATGCGTCGTCCACGTACTCGTTGAGAGGCCATTCCCCAATTCCATAATGCTTCACGTGGCCATACACCTCGTCCATAATCCAACACAGCAAAATTCTCCTCAGCTGAGAAATTAAAACGCCGAGTACCAATTGTGACAACACCTGATGTTGGCAATATGTGATGCTTGCCTGTGAACTGAAATGTTTTGCGATTCCAAGGAATGACTACATTTAAGGTTTCGTCCGCTGGTGGGTGCTGAATGATAAGCTTTGCTCGTAAAACATCTCCGTCAAAGTTTGGTATGGAAACAGATAGATGTGTTTCATTTTGTATATATAATAAATCAATCATCATTTCACTATTTTTAAATGAAACAGATTCTAAAACCTGTGTAGGCATTTTTAGTTTACCACCAAAGGGGATTGTGATCGTTTTTTCAAAATAGCGCTGTGTTTCATATTCAAGGAAATAAACGAAGCAGACTGCTGCGTAATCTAGATGACTAATCGTAGCTGAAAACAAGATTTCATCACCGTAGACACACCAATAGTTCCATTTCTTTTTGCGCATGAGATGGCCGCTTAAATTGCTATTAATAAGTGGTTTGCGTGCAAATCCGATGGCTGCTGGATTTAAATTACCTTTTTTATCGCATAAAAGAGTTGGCTGTAAAATCTCTTTTTCAGCATGCTGCCTCACATTCAACATCCCTTCTGGTCATAAAATAAAATTGACATATCTTTAATCCTTATTGTAGCAAAAATGTTCTTGAAATTGGAAAGGAACATGCTGAATATAATGGATTTCAATAAGAATTATGAGGAAGGACCTAACTAATAGAAATGCTTAAATAGACATATGATGGCATGAGGAGGTTATGTATGGCAAAAATGTATAATAGGCAGGCTGCAGTTCAATATGCTAATTTGTGGTGGAACAGACGCAATCCTGCTTTTCCAAATTTTGATGTAGATTGCACGAACTATATATCTCAGTGTTTACTTGCAGGAGGGGCACCGATGCGAGGTGCACCAAGTAGAGAGAAAGGCTGGTGGATTCAGCAAGGGAATTGGAGCTTTAGCTGGTCTGTTGCCCATTCATTACGATGGTATTTAGAAGGATCTACAACAGGATTGAAGGGTAGACGTGTTCAATATGCAGAGGAACTAGAGCTTGGAGATGTCATTTTTTATGATTTTCAAGGGAATGGTAGAATTGACCACTCCGTTATTGTTACAAGTATTCAAAATGGTATTCCTTATGTGAATGCCCACACCTCAGATAGTATTAATCGACCTTATTTTTATGAGGATTCCACCGCCTATACGCCAAGCATGACCTACTTTTTCTATCATATAGATGACAGCTTTGCTTAGGAACAGGTAGTTTTAAAGCATACAAATATATGATAATGTGAAAGATAGAAGAGATAAACTCTAATATGTTGTCTTATGGTAGAAGGAGAATTGATATATGAGCGAACAAATTTTATCTGTTAGAGATGCAATTATTCAACGTCGTTCCATTAAAAAGTTTAATGGCCAGCCTGTAGAGCGTGAGGATTTAATGGCTATTATTGACGATGCAGTATGGGCTCCCAATCATGGTAATCGTGAGCCATGGCGATTAGTTGTTGCCTGTGGAAAGGAATTAACAAATCTTCACCAGCTATTACGTGACTTAACAATTCCTAAATGGCAGGAGCTTTCAAGCGAAGATTTAGCGAAGCAGATGTTGAAATTTACATTACCAGGTGGCTATGCCTTTGTTATCGTTCCAGAGGATGCGCGTCAAAAAGAACGTTTAGAAGATTATGCAGCAGCAAGTACATTTATTCAAAACATGCAGTTACTGGCATGGGATAGAGGCATAGGCTCTTGCTGGAAAACACCAGGCTTCCTAGATAATCCAAAATTCCGTGAAGCTTTAAAGGTACAGCCAGGTGAGCGTGTCATTGCTATGCTACAAGTTGGTTATTTTGATGAAGTGCCAAAAGGTAAAGAGCGCAAACAAGCAGCTGATATCGTTACGATTTTTGGTGAGTAATCAAATAAAAAAATCCCTTCACTTTGACAGTGAGGGGATTTTTTAATTAATCGATATTTACTTTTGTAATCCTGAAACCTCATATAAATAATCACTAAGAACACGTAAGCCTTTATCAAAGTTTTCTAAATGGAAGTGTTCATTTGGTGCATGGAAGTTTTCACTTGATAGACCGAAGCCCATTAGCACTACAGGTAAATCTAAAATTTCATCAAACGCAGCGACGATAGGGATGGATCCACCGCCACGTGTGTATGCTGTTGGTACATTATACACTTTTTCATAGGAGCGTCCAGCAGCCTGGATAAATGGATGATCGAAAGGCGTTAGGAATGGACGGCCTTTATCGAATTCAGAAATGTTGATTTCCACACCAGCAGGTTTGTGCTTTTCAACATGTGCTTTTAAAAGTGCTACAATTTCATCGGGCTCTTGATTTGGTACAAGACGACATGTGATTTTAGCGCCAGCTTCAGCGGGCAGCACTGTTTTGATGCCTTCACCTGAGAAACCACCAAATACACCGTTAACCTCTAGGGTTGGGCGGGCCCAAGTACGTTCTAAATAAGAATACCCTTGTTCACCGAATAATTCTTTTACGCCAACTTCCTGTTTAACAGACTCTTCATCGAAGCCAAGCGCAAGATAAGCCTCACGTTCCTCTTCTGTTAATGGCAACACTTTGTCGTAGAAACCTTCAACTTGAATCGTACCATGCTCATCACGGAAGGATGCTAAAATTTCAGCTAATGCGTGAATAGCATTTTGTACGCCACCACCATAAAGACCGGAGTGTAAATCTCCCTTAGCTCCACGCACATCAATTTGAATGCCCGTTAAGCCCCGTAAACCATAGCATACCGCAGGCTTCCCAGGACCATAAAGACCTGTATCGGAAATTAAAATTAAATCTGCCGCTAGTTTTTCTTTATATTGTTCAACATAGGCAGGTAGATGTGGACTACCAATTTCTTCTTCACCTTCATAAATGAACTTAACATTGACAGGTAATGTCCCTGTTGTAGCAAACAATGCCTCAATCATTTTTAAGTGCATAAAGACTTGTCCTTTATCATCACTCGCACCACGAGCAAATAATTTATTGTCTCGAATTGTAGGATTAAAAGGCTCACTGTCCCATAAATTTAATGGATCAACAGGTTGAACATCATAATGACCATAAAATAAAATAGTTGGTTTACCCTCTGCATGTAGCCAGTCTGCATAAACAACAGGGTGCCCAGCTGTTTGTGTAATGGAGATATTTTCAAGATTTAGTTTTTCAAACGCACTGGCTAGCCACTCAGCTGCATGTTGAATATCCTCTTTATGCTCGGATAAAGAACTGATACTTGGAATTCGTAAAAATTCATTCAATTCATTTAAATGTGCCTCACGGTGTTTTGCAAAATAAGCATCAATTTGCTGTAAATTAGTCATTAAGCATCCCTCTTTCTAATATTTCGATAATAGAAATAGTATAGCACAATGTGGTTGGGGAATCTTGTTATAGCAATGGTTCCTGTAGTCTTTGCTAATGATTAGCCCCAATTTTAGCCCCACTAGCCTGTAAAGTTTGGCTGAATAACGAAACAGATTCTGCTTCTAATTCCTTTAGAACATGACCGTATACATCCATAATCATCTTAGGTGTATTGCCTAACCTCTCAGCAATAACCTTCACATTGAGTCCACGATTTAACAAGATGGTGCAATGTGTATGCCGTAAACCATGTATTGTTGTTTTTGGCAGTCCAGTCCGATCTAAAATTTTATTGAAAGCATAGATAGGACTTGTTGGAGCAATCGGATCTGCAGCATGTTCAAATATAAACACAAACGTATCATCTTTTGATAAATCGTCTTGCAGTTTCCGGCCGTTTTTAAATAATGCTTTTTTACACCATTTTAAATATGTCTCTAGTTGCTTCATAACCATTTCATCCACTAGAATGGTTCTATAGCTATTCATTGTTTTTGGTGTGTGGACACCAATAACATCCCTGGTACGCTCAATTGTAATGGTGTTTTTTTGAAAGTCTATATTCTTCCATTGTAATCCTAATGCTTCACCACGGCGGATGCCTGTATAAGCGATCGTAAGGAAAAAAGTATAGTGGGTAACATTTTCATTCTGTTTTGCATCATCTAAAAAAGTGACTAATTCAGTAGGAGTAAGGAAGTTGGCAGCTTCCTTTTTCTTTTTTGCTTCTGTTGGAATTGTTACTTTTGTGAAGCGATTCCGGATGAGGATTTCTTCTTCAACCGCTGAATTAATTGCAATTTTAAAGATGGTATGCCAAGCACGTATTGTACTAGGCTTGTAATCGCCAACAAGAACATTGATAAATATTCTTTGATATGTTTGTTTGTCTAATTTTTGAAGCTTGTAATGGCCGAGTAGGGGCTTTAAATGTACACGTACAATGATTTCACGCTGTACTCGTGTACCAATTTTCCACTTTTTATGATTCATTTCATACCATGTATCGAGCCATTCACTGACGGTCAGTTGGTCGTTCTCTACAAACTTTTTTTCACCACGCAGCGTTGAAGCCTTAACTTCCAGAAGGGCTTTTAATGCTGCTTTTTCCGTTTTAAAGCCACTTTTCTTCTTCTCTTTTCGTTTTCCGGTTGCATCATAATACTTATGTCGAAACATCCACAATTTTTCTTTATTTGCATTGAAATAGTGATATATTTCAGGTTCTTTTGTTGATTTATATAACTTCACCTTGTCCAATCCTTTCATGCTTGGCGGCGTGTGTACAGGAATAGGTGAGTGAAATAATTACTTTTCAAACTCATAGGAATTTACATAATCACTGATCCATTCAAATAAAAATAAATCTAATTTTTCATTAATGTAATCCTTAACGTATAAAGGTGCATTTAAACTTTCCAAAGATGACGTAAATTCCTTCGATGTTATTTTATCGAAATCAATATGTTTTTCTTCATCTAGGTCAGCCGTAATGTCTACCTTAAATTTAAAATGCAATTCATTACCCTCATAAAATAGCTTGCATTCAATAATCAATGCAGTTGTAATTTTAGAAAGAAAATCGTAGCCAGAATTATCGCTTGAATCTAAAACATGCCCACTAATCATTGTATTAACATCAGAGTTTGTCGTTATATCTTCAAAATGCAAAGAAATATCAACGAAAGTTAATATATCCCCAGGAGTGCATTTTAATAAAGTACACAATTGAACTAATGTATCATACTGAACTCCTGAACCATTGTTATTGTAAAGGTTTGATATAGTAGTTCTAGATAAAGTAGTTTTATCTTTTACATTTTGAATGTTAAGCCCCCTTTCTGCCATTAGCACTCTCAAATTACAATGCACGAACCCCATAAAATTCACCTTATCTCTCTTTTTTATTTGACGTAATAATATCATATTGTAATCAAAATAACCAATATACTAATCAAAATGGATTGACAATGAATCAAAACGACATTATTATCAGTGTATAAGTTATTTTAACCAACATACTGGTTATTTCGTTTTATTTGTTGGTTATACAAAGGAGGAGATGTATTGATTGTTTTGAAATCTAAAAGTGAGTTTAATGAAAAAATAATTAAACTTGGATTCTCTAAACGTAATTTCGCTAAATCGAGTGGCATATCGGAAGCAGCATTAATCAGAATTTCTAATGGTAAACAGTCACCAAGGCCAGAGACTGCAATAAAAATCTGTAGCGCAATGCAAGCTGACTTTGATTCGATCTTTAAGATAATCGGTGATTAGACGTAAGTTAAATAATAAAGAGATTATAAGAAGGTGAAAAAATGTTACCAGCACATATTGAGGTAAATCTTGATAAAGTGGCTATTCGACAATATATCGAGCGAAAATTGAATGAAGAGGTAAGAGAGGTTCTTTGGCTAGTTGATATAGACAAAATGGCTGATTTAACGTGTATGTCACGTCGATGGTTAGAGGATGTAATTATTTGTGATGTGCGTATGAGAGCAATTGAAGTCAAAAAGAATCGCAAGCGATGGTGGCCATATCGACAAGCTTTTGAAATTATAAATGAAATTACAAGTGAGTGGTGAAATTACACAGTTTGGCGGCGTGTGTACTGAAAGTAGGTGAGTGAAATATATAAAGGATATTTACGGGGAAATGGTAAGCATGCTGCCACATCATTCAAAGATGGTAGCAAGCTACTTTCTTACAATACAGCTAGATTAGAAGATTCCTATGTTGGTATTTTGGCTGATGAATTTATTATGGTCGATGTTGATGATATGGATGAAGCTGAAATAGTACTCGACATAGTAGAGGATAAGGATATTAAATGTTCTGTATTACAAACGAATAACGGCATGCATTTTTATTTTAAAGGCTATGACTTAACTGCAAATAAAATTAAATGGTATTCCAATATCGGTATTCTTTGCGATTACAAGTTAGGTATAAAAAATACTGCAGATCCGCTTAAAATAAATGGCCAGGTTCGGAAGTGGCTTAGAAAGTGTGAAGAACATGATCCTATGCCGGCCTGGTTATATCCATACAACAAGAAAAACCCTAACTTGACTAAGTTATCAGATGGTGACGGACGTAACGATAAACTATTCACATATATTTTAAAAATGCAGTCCCAGGGAATGGCCAAGCAAGACATTAAAGAAACAATCGCTATTATCAACAACTATATTTTAGAGGAACCAGTTGATAAGAATGAACTGAATATTATTTTACGTGATGATGCATTTATGAAAGAGTCGTTTTTTGTGAAAGGTGTTTTTCATCATGATAAATTCGGTGATTTCTTAATAAATGAACATCACATTTATAAAATAGCGAATGTGCTGCATATATATCACGATGGTGTTTATTCAGATCGTGAGGAAGACATTGAGCGAATGATGGTAAAACACATTTCTTCATTGACCAGGGCTAGACGTCAAGAAACACTAGCTTATATTCAACTGAATGCAAAGGAAAAACAGTTTGCTTCAACCCAATACATTGTCATGAAAAATGGCGTGTTTAATTTAGAGACATGGCAGCTGCAAGACTTTTCACCTGAAATTATTACACGCAATAAAATTCCAATCGCTTTTATACCAGGTGCTTATTATGAAGTAACGGACCGTACTTTAAATAAAATTGCGGTCCATGATAAAAAAATACGGTCCATCTTAGAGGAAATCTTAGGTTATTCAATATTAAGGGATTGTCGTTATTCTTATTCATTTATTTTGACAGGTAACGGCTCCAATGGTAAATCATCATATTTAGAAATTTTAGCTGCACTTGTCGGTGAGAATAATCTTTCGTCATTAGATTTAAAAGAATTGGACCAACGATTTAAAACAGCCGAGTTATTTGGAAAGTTAGTCAATATTGGTGATGATATTTCAAAAGGATATATCAAAGAATCATCTATTTTTAAAAAGCTTGCAACTGGTGAACGTTTAAACGTAGAGCGTAAAGGAAAAGATCCATTTGATTTTAAAAATTACGCTAAGCTAATTTTCTCAGCAAATGAAATGCCGCGTATTAATGATTATTCCAATGGATTAGTTAGAAGGTTATTCATTGTCCCTTTTAATGCAAAATTTGATATTACAGATGATGATTATGACCCGTTAATTAGGCAGAAGTTAATTTCTGATGAATCGATGCAATATGTGTTGAATTTAGCACTTAAGGCATTAAAGCGACTGCTTGATAATAAAGGATTTACAAAATCAAAAGTAGTGGAAAAAGAGCTGCAAAAGTATCAAGAAGAAAATAACCCAATTATTAGCTTTGTTACAAATGAAGATGTGGAGCTGGAGCGATCTGTTGTTGGTGATGTCTATTTACAGTACAAGGTTTATTGCAGTGAAAACGGATTTAATCCAGTGAGCAACATTAGCTTTAGTAAGCAGATTAAACAACTTTTCGGTTATGCTACTAAGCAGCAAAAAATAGACGGTAAAAATAAACGCATCTTTGTTAGTGATTAATTTATAAAATGCGCTACCTTTTTAACGGAAAAAATAGCTTTTTCATGCGTTTGATATTTTCCCTAGGGAAACACGTTGATATATCAACACCTTTTTAAAAAACGTGATGGAATTTCCATCACAAAAACGACTGAAAATTTACCGTTTTCCATGGTTTTTATTAAAAAAATAGGTCAAATGCGTTACCGGTAACAGATAACTGCTACCTCACAAGTTCAGTCATATCAAAGGTTTAGAGATAAGTAACAGATGGTAACAGATAAAATCACTTTCTTTATATTTTATATATTTAATAGGAATAATTTTTTATCTTATAAAAGAAAAATAGGGGGTAAATGCGCTACCTTTTTTGATATAAAATCATGTGAAACGTTGATGTATAAGGGTTTGTAGGGATAACAGAAGGTAACAGAAGGTAACGCATTTTAAATAACATAGGTGTTCTAATGAGGTGAATTAAGTGGAGTTAAATGAAAATAAACGAATAACTAAGGCAATGATTCAGGATGCAAAACGTAAAAGAGAAGAAATGTTTCAAGGAATGAGTGATAAAGAAATTTTAGCTTATGTGCCAACAAATAAAGGTTATTTCTACGAATTTGAAAGGAGATCTGATATAGGGATTTTTATTCCACAATGTTGTATATGTGGTGGATTGCATAAACACGGTAAGGAAGAATACAACGGTACACGTATAACCATGTGTAAATTAAAAGGCTTTGTTGGAAGTACTGAAGTCATTCCACATAACTATAGTATTAATATCGATTGGGATGATTTAGATAATATCAGATTAGCAAATGAGTATGGTATTAAGATACCAGTGGAAGTTGATAAGAAAGAGGCCAATAATGAAAGAGATACGTTGTGCTAAGTGCAGTAAGTTATTACTTAAAACAAATAAAGAGTATGAAGTAAGTACAATTGATTGTGAGTTAGAGGTACAATGCACACGCTGTAAAGCAATCAATCATTACAAAGTTAAATAACATTAGAGACTCATGAAGTCCAGTAGCTGCACAGTGATGTGTTTGTTATTGGATTTTTTATTTTCAATAAAAGGAGGTGAATTGATCATCCCCCCAGGTATTCGGTGAAAAATCGTGAAATTCCTGTACACCGACTGCCCCCATTTATTCAAAAAAAATTCCCTAAATGAAAATTTTTAAGGAGGTGAGGAAATTGTGCACAGATGTGAAATTAAAAAGCATTACATTAAAGGGTTATGTCAATGTGGTAGGTAGGGAAAGTAAAACTTTAAACCATACGAAGCACGGTGATTTTATTGAAATTATTACTCCAGGTACATTTGAAGAAGCTTTACGAAGAGCAAGGAATGTGGATCTCTTGTTAAATCACGATTGGGAAAGGAAACTCGGTTCTTTAAATGATGGAAATATAGAGCTTTTTGAGGACAGTATAGGATTAAGAATCAAAGCACAAATTTTTGATGCTGAAGTAATTAATAAAGCAAAAAATAAGCGATTATCTGGATGGTCCTTTAAATTTACCCCTTTAGAAGAAAGATGGGTTCAAGGTAAAGATTATCAAATAAGACGATACATCCGAAAAATAGATTTGCGAGAAATTTCTTTACTCGACATACAGCAAATACCTTCATATTTAGGTAACTCTGTAGAGTGCGCAGAATTTCAAAGTGTAGTTTTTAATAACAGTGATTTATACCAAAAACAATATGAATATTTAAAATTGAAAGGTGGAAAATGAACATGACAGTAAATATTGAATCTCCAGTTTTAGAGAAATTAGCACAGTATAAAAAGAATCTAGAGGAGCGAGAAAATGAAGTTTTTGCATTAATTGATTACAACGAAGGGGAAATTACCCATTTAGAAACCGAGCTAGAACAAGCAGATGCTAGACATATTTTGGAGTACTCAGAAGAGACTAAAGCGGCCAGAAATAACATATTACTACAGATTCAAGAGAGAAGAGATGAACTGCAACAACATTATCGTTTTATTGCTCATTTAAAACGCCGAGAGTCTATGTATTTAGAATTAACTGCGGAAGAGGAAAAAGATTTAGTAAACAATCTTGAGGGAGTGACATTTACTACTCATCAGAAAATGATCGAATTTGAAAAAGCTACAAAAATATTATTTGAAACTTATAACGAATTTATTAATGCATACAATCAAACATTAGGAAGCTTAGATAGTGCTGCTTCTTTAATAAAAAGTGTTTTAGGAGATAGAAAAGCAAAACTTCTCTTAAATAAAGTAGACAAAAGTTATAACGGCTCTGTATCTCGCGTATTAAATGAAATCCGCACTGAAATTAGGGATCCTAATGAGTACATTGCAAAAAGCATAGAAATTTAATGTTCATAATTTGATCTAAAAACACTTACTTCGGTAGGTGTTTTTGTGAAGGTATGTTGAAAAAAAGTGATTGAAAAGTGGTGAAAGTATGTCATTTTGGTTGAAAGATTATGCTAGTTTGCTAGAAAAATTAGAGTATTTACAGTTTAAATTGACGGATCCAGAACTGAATGAACAAGGAAAGCAAGATACAGAAAGTCAATTACAATTTTGTGTAGAGCGTAAAGCACAGTTCGAACAGCTGGTTTCTAAGTTTGATTCGCTGGAACAAAAAATTTTGTATCGTAAATATGTAGAAGGAAAGACATTGGAATCAATAGCAAGTGAATTAAAATATAGCGCAAATTATATTTATAACAAACATTCAGAAATTCTAAAAATATTACGGTTTTATGCAAAGTGAGGTGATGGTCTGTGAACCTAGCAAGAATCAGCGAAGAATTTGGAGAGCAAATAGCAGCCATTACAGCTGGAACAAGGTATGAAATAAGTAGTGAATCGGATAACGATGTTCCAGTGATGGAAGCGCGGATCCGTAACACCATGTATTGTTTGTGGAAGGATGCGACATCAAAAGAGTTGGCCAAGTATTTGAATCAATCAGCAGAACAATACTTTCAGGAATTGTATGAGTTTTCATACGGTGTTACATCTTACGATGAAGATGTAACTGTAAGTAAAGGAACGGAACGACTCGCTTTAATGATTATTGCGGAGAAAGAGAACAGGAAACGTCAAATAGACCGCTTAGAGAGGGGATACGAGCGTTTTCGTTCTATTTTGGATAGTTTACCCACACAAGATGTGGAAGTGCTACAGCAGTACTTTATAGAGAGAAAAAAGGTGGATTATGAGCTGCTACGAGGAGTTGTAAAAAAGCATCTTAAATCCATTGAGGCATACTATGATTCGGACACAGAAGCAGCGGACCAACGTTCAAAAGAAATCTCTAATGATATTGAAGGGCTAGCACCAAAAATTAAGCCGATAACGGAGCAACAGCTGGAGAAGAATAAGAAAAGAACAATGAAACAGTTAAATAAATTGTTTAAGTGAGGCACTTACCCTTGGGTAGGTGTTTTTTGTGAGTATCAAAAAAATACTATGGTAAATCGGTCTAATTTGCCTAATAATTGGATTGTGTAGTGAGAGTTATTTAATATATATATTTTAAAAGAAAAGGGGTTTTCGTCTTGAAACAAGGAAAAGTGGTATCTTTTTTAAATATGAAGGGTGGGGTAGGTAAAACAACATTATGTAAGGACCTAGCTTTCTATTATGCTAATAATTTAGGGAAGGATATTTTAGTGGTTGATATCGACCCTCAATCAAACTGTACTCAATCCTTCTATGAAAAGTATCCAACTAAGGCTTTTGATAGAGATGCTGAGGGGAATCAAACTTTAAAAGCAAATATTCCTTCTATACATAATTTATACGATTCATCTGTAGTTTTCCCTAATGAAAGTGATGTAATATTAGAATTGACTGATAATCTACATATTATCCCAGGTGACTTAAAAACGTTGTTCATGGAAAGAAATAATAATAGTACTAATGAACAAAAACTTGCATTTGTAATTAATAAATGGAAATTAAAAGAGCGTTATGATTTTATTTTTATTGATTGTCCACCTACATACTCCTTTTATACGACAGCGGCTTTATTGGGTTCAGATTATTATTTTATTCCCTCTAAGCCTGATCTATATTCCGTTCTCGGTTTAAATATGCTTACCAATGTTGTTGATAAATTTGTCGAAGTAGATCAGGCACTTGCTCTTAATGGAAGGGTTATCAAATGTGTGGGGATAGTTGTCACTATGTCATCTGAAAGTCCTGGGATGTACAAGAGAATCGAAGATATAAGAGAGTTTGCTCAAAGCAAGGGTATTCATATTTTCGAAAAAACTATACCCTATTATGAAAAGTTATTGACTGGAAAGATGGACACTTTTATTGCTGATAGAGATGATATAAAATTAGAGGAAATTATTAGTTCAATTGCTACTGAATTTATAGAGAGGGTAGAAATACTAAATGAACAATAAACTTTTAACAAGGGCAAACAGAATAATTTCTTCAGAAAAAGACAAAATTGTTTTAACTTCATTTTTATTTGGATTTATTAGCTCACTCATATTGTCCAAAGAACAATTTGAGAGAAATGCTGACATTCAAAAATTCTTAGACTCATTAGGGTTTCAATATAAAAAATATGTTTATGTAAGTAGAACAATAATTTTATCCAGAGTAATTAGAGACATTGAAAAATTAGAAGAGAATGATTTTGAAAAATTTAAAAATGATTTACTTAAGTATTTAAAAAATGAATTCCCTGATGTATTCGAAACTGGTAGTAAAACGATTAAAAGAAAAGAAAATAAAAAAAGTAATGATAATTACGTTAGCAAAATACTCGACAAATATAATCCAAAATAAAGTGGGTGGAGATTATTAATAATAATTCGTTTGAAAAGTATTTAACCTATCTTAATCAGGCAATGCCTCATTCACCTTGGGTTAGAAATGATGAAATTCAACCAACGTTTATAAAAGTATTTAATGCAATACAGGAAAACTTAGTTTTAACTGAAATAAATACAGATAATGCAATGTATCTAAGTTCTGAACCAAAAGAAATATTATTTGGTATTTACAAAGAAAATATTTTATCAATTCTTCTTTCGTGGCCAACTAATCATCCAGGTTTTATTTCTTATAATATCAGAACTGCATGTGAAACTTTGCTGAAATTAGTACACTCTCATTTATTTATTGATAAAAGTTATGAACAAGTCTCAAGAACAAGTTTTCGTCATTTAAAAGAGGATAATAAGAAAGAAACTGAAGGAATAGTAAAAGATTCAATTATTAAACTTTGTAAAATCTATGGTGAATCTTCACGTAAAGTTCATGGTCATTCAGCTAGTTATAGTGATGGTGATTTAATAATAAATAATTACTTTGAAAACATATTTGATGATATAGACTATTATGCTGATTTAATCTTTGAATTAACAGATCAGTATTTTATTTTAAATAAAAATCTATTTGGCTTTTCCGTTCAAAGTCTTAGAGTGGACCAAAGAATTAAAATTAGAAGCAATATTTCTGGAGAAAAGCTGACATTACTAAATTAATGTCCCACCGCCATGTCCTACCGTATAAATGCTGAAATCTATTGGGGGAGTAAGCGTGATGTCTTAAATCTTGAATCTTAATCATTTATTCCTTTAATCTTTTAAAACATGCTCCATATATAATTAAGCAGCTACAGAAATGTGGTTGTCTTTTATTATGACCTAAAGAAAACTACATTAGTAGATAATGTTTTTTGTTTGTTCCTGTAATGTCTTGAATGAAGTAATGCACTTTAAAGGTAGGAAAATAAATATATACTAATGGAGACTACTAAATTGGTAGTCTCTTTTTATATCAAAATTGTATTACGCAGTTAATCCTTTCCAGTATATGATTGGTGTGAATGGAGGTGAGAAATTTGAATAAAATCCACTATCAAGTTATCTTCCGAAACGAAAATAAATTTTTTGACTTACCAGATATAACTGAACTTAAAGTTGAAGGTGGCGTCTACTTATTTTACGCAGGTAGTTATGTTTGTTATTCCGTTCCGATTGATCTTGTAAAAGAAATTATTTCTGCTTAAGAAACATAAAGGAGTCGCATCTAACGATGTGGCTTTTTATTATGCATTCAACTATGAATTGTGGTGGACAATAACAAGAAGGGTAATCTCAGTACTGACAGTTGCTGGTACATTAAGAGCTGTGTTTTTGACGTATACAGTGATGCTGTAGAGCGATTAAATAGCAAGTCGACTAAATCATCATATATAGAAGAAATTTCTTCTAAAGAACGTCCAGTGCCTTTATATAATTGGTTAGTTGAAAAGTACTAATTATATAATGTAATTAGTAGAATAAATCCAAATTTTAACTAGGTAATAATATATGTAGTATTTACCGAATTTATAAAATAGTGTAGAGTGTTACTGTTTATGATAAGTATATACTTGACTTGAAAATGGAAAAATAGGGGGAAATCGTTATTGTAAAATTTAAAATTACTATTAAGTCTGATGTGAGCTTTGGAAATCATTATGAAATAGAAGAACAATTAAATTCAACTTTAAATTTGTTGCTTTTAGAATGTCCTCCATTGAAGACAGAAGTAATATATTTAGTTTTTACCAATAGGTTTACTGAAGATATTATACAATTTCAAATAGAAAATGATTTGAAAGAGCGCGGACATTCAGACGGAGCAGTGGGTAAGGCGTTTCATGTTATTGACGATGATGGTATTAAGAAAAATTATGTATTTTTGCAACTAGACAGATTTTCAAAAGTATTAAATTCAAGAATTACCGACTGTTACATTGAACTCAGCGTAATTATCCATGAAATTGGTCACATTTATGATGGGGAACAAGTAGATAAACTGTTTCCTCATACTTTTGATGATTTCAAAGGAATAACACGCTTACAAATTCCACTTTATGATATTTCAAAAAATGCTTGGTTAGAATTTAAAGCTAATGACTTTGTAGGGAATTCGTTAAAGGCATATCGACATTTAGAGTTTGGGAAAAAACTTTCGGATGTATATGGCAGTTTTGCTATCGAATTAATAAAAGACATAATGAAATTTAATGATAGAGTTGAGTTGGCAAAAACGGAAGTGGTAAACACATCTGAATGTTTAGAAATTCAAAATTTGACCAATAGTTTGTTTTATTTTAGTTCGCAGGTATTTGGTTTGATACATGGTGTTGCTAATTACCTTAATACTGCTGAAATTTATGAAGCGTTAGTTTTAGAATTAGAAAAATTCGGTTTATCGAAAGTTTTTATGAGTTTAGTGCAAGAACTTATACACCTTCAAGCTTCATATGGAAACTGGGAAGATTATAAAGTGTTAGACAAGCTATGCGCTTTGATTTTAGATTTCTGGAAAGAACTAGGATTTAAAGTGGATGATAAGCTTTATTTCTCTTTATTAAATATTTCAGAGAACTAAAAATATAGAAGACCACTCCGTAATGGGTGGCAATAATAATATGCTACTAATGTCTCACCGTAATGTCCTACCGTATAAATCTAGCAAACCATTGTGAGAGTAAGTCTTTAACGATGAAATTTAAATCTTAATCATTTATTCCTTTAATCTTTTAAAACATGCTCTTAATAATTAATATATATAATTAAGCAACTGCAGAAATGTGGTTGCTTTTTATATTGGCCAAAAGAAAAACAGCTCTCGTAATGAGTAGCTGTTTTTGCTGTGTTAATTTTACTTTCTTGACTCTGGAGTGAACTCTAATAGATCAGATAGTTTACATTCAAAAACTTCACATAGCGTTATTAAGGTTTTTAAATTTGTCGATTTCATTTCCTCATCAGTTCCTTTATACAACCGATTAATAGCATTTCTACTAAGTCCCGACTTCTCCATTAATTCTGATATTCCATTAATACGATGTTCAGCCATTAAAATTCTTAAATTTGATTTTATAACCACTAGAAGACCTCTTTTTTAGTTTGATTATAGCACTTTTGAAGTTAAATTGTTTCCAAAAATATTAAAAAGTAACCTTATAAGGTTAAAATATAACTTCACATTAACTTCTTAGAGTGATATATTAACCTTGTAAAGTTAATTTATTGAATATTAATCAGGAAATGAACTAATCGGTTGATACAGGAAAGTGAGGTGAAAACGATGGCATTTGAGTACTTAGCACAATACACAACGTTTGAATCAATAGCAGACATGGACACAGCTGTAGAAAATCATATGGCGGCTCATTACTACGATTTAACGGAATCAGAACGTGCCATCGTTTTCAAGCTTGCTAGTCACAGCTTAGAGTATCCAGGGGCTTGTCATTTAAAAGCTGCAACAATTGCAGCACCATTGGAAATCAGCACTAAGACGGTGTACCGTGCTATCTCAAAATTAGAATCGCTAGGAATCATCAAAAAAGAGACGACAGTAAAAAGTAAAGGTGGACAAGGAGCAAGCATTTATATCATTTTGCCTAGCCAATCTGAAACATGCGAAGATCCTGCCGAGCCTATCGAGGGATGTGTGGTTGTTCCATTACAAGAAGCCTATAACCTGGCTCATGCTGATAGGGAAGCATGCAAAGAGTTCATGAATGAGTATCAACAAATGCTATTTGATTTTATGTATTCATTACCTATTCCAGATAACTTTAAGGATGATCTGTATAAAGTGGTACTAGCATCTAATGTAAGTACCATTCAGGAATTCATAATGGCCAAGAACATCATTTTTAAAATGGCTAATGATATTAAAGAAGGTGTGCTGACGGTTACAAAGACGTTACGCGCGGTATTCGTAGGAGCCCATAACAAAGTAGTACAGCGCATAGGTAAGCATCCAACAACAAACACATCATATATGAAGAAAAAGCCTGAAAATGTACGTACTGTACCTTTCTACAATTGGCTATCAGAACGTAATGGACCAACAGAAGTACTTTAATAGGAAAGGAAGTGAATGCAAATGAAAGTAACTGTTAAAGAATGGCGTGTAATGTCTGATCGTAACAAACAATTACTTTTGAATGCAGTCGCTACAAAATAAACCATAGACGAAAAAGGGGAATGAAAACATGCAGCAACAAACACAACACTTATTAGAAAAAGTAGTGCTCGAAAATAGTAACGATGCTTCAGGATTATCTGTACAAATTATTGATTTACGAGTTGTACAACAGGCAGTAGCTAATTTGATGAATAGAATTGATGAAATCACTGAAAATCGTTGGCATGAGGATCGTGGCATGGCATACATGTCTATTCAAGAAATTCAAGATACAGTACGTTTAATTGATATGGCTTTCTATCCATTGTTTAAAAGAATGGAAGATGAAGTAAAAACCATTAATATTCACGCACAAGAATTATATGAGACGGTAATAAAAAATGAATCAGAACAAACGAGTAAGGTTACTACTGGTGAAGCAGAAATTAATTGCGTTTGACAGTAGAATTATAAAATTAAAATAAGCGGAAGCTATTATTAGCTCCGCTTAATATCACATATACCTATAAATTTAATAGTTAACTATCTCATTATTATACTAGTATTAAAAATTTCTTCCCAAAAGCGTTTATTATTTAGTGATAATTGTATTTCATAAGTATCCTCGAAATACTCGTAGAATTCTGGCCCGCATTTTTCTTCTAAAAAATATTTTAGATCTTCTAATGCAATAATACATTTTTTAATTTTGGGATGGTATTCGTTAGGAACGATTTCCCCATCATCAATAGTTAAAAAACCTTCAGCTTCCAATTCTCTAGCCCTAGGTAAATACTCATAATTAACCAAATATCTCATTTCCCCGAGATAAAAGTGATTACAATAAATTGAACTTATCGTTAAATCATCTAGGGAATAGAATAAATTACCAACCTTTTCAGTTAAATTCTCAAAGGTTTCTTTATCACTTGAACCTTGCATTAGAATTTCGGATACTTCCTTTGAATCTTTAGCAGACTTTAATTCTTCTATTTTTTTCTTCAAATCACGAATTTCTTTTTCTTGCTCAATATTATTTTTAGTTATTTCTTCAAGTTCATTTAAAGCCTTTTGATGGTCCTCTATACTTATATGATCACTTTTTTCGAATTTACAGAGAGCCGGCATATCATTTATAAAGCTTTTAGCCTTTGCTCGTAATAATCCACTGCCAACGTCTTTAATTATATTCATTTCTTTAAAATCATCAGCAATATCGAATAGTGCCTCTTCATCCTTTAACTTTACATATTGTGTAACACCTTTAAGTGGTGTAGCATCTAAAGCGTTATAATCCATTGGAGGGATTAAGATAGGATAAATTCTTTTACCTAGCGCCCAAGCTGCACCAAGCTCACTCAGACAAAACTCACTTTTTAAATAGTTTGGGGTTAGAAAAAATAGTACAACTTCTGTATCTACTATATGTTCCTTAATATCATTAATAAAGTTGTTACCTGTCCGTATCCTCTTAGTCCCTTTAAGAGAAGTACAATATATTTGAGAGCGATCAATTTTAAATGCAATATCAATAAAGTCAACAAAGCGATCAACTAAATCTTTGTCAGCTACAGCGTGGCTTAAAAAAATCAAATTTTTCATTCTTAATTTAGTCCCCTTACTTCTGAATTTTATTATGAATATATTACCATAATATCATATAGGTTATTATTAAATGTAAAATAATAGATAATTATATATTTAAGTTATTAAAATAATAGGAGCTTAAAAGAATAGCGACAGCAAGTCTGTTTAATATGCTTCTTTGAGGCTGTCGTAATTTAAGAGTGAGTTATTCAATTTTCTAGCTTAGTTAGTTGAAAAAATAAAAAAGATTGAAGCATATTAGCCTCAATCTTTCTTACTCACCTATTCCTGTACACACGCTCGCCGTATTTTATTAGCCCCAATCTAGCCCCACTTAGCCCCAAAAACATGCTTTTATATGCTGTATCTTGCAATTTTCTCTAACTGTTAAAAAGACATTTAAACGTTGATACATAAGGCTTTCTAGATTATTAATGCACCATCTTACGCCTCGGGAATAATAGAAATAGTATAGCACAATTTGCTTTTAGGAATCTTAAATTGAATTGAAAGATTACACATAGCACCTACAAAATAAACCACAAGAGCTAAATAGCAATTGTGGTTGAGTCTTACTTGAGTGGATTATAAATTCGTCATTTTTCAGTGAAGGGTTCAGATACAACAGCTAGATCGCTTCGCACTTTTAACGGCTAGAATGGCATCATTAAATGCACTAGCTTTCAGGCGAGTCTATTCAAAGCCTCATTAGTGAGCAGTATAACCACCATCAACAAGAAGCGTTGTACCATTAACAAAGCTTGCGTCATCGCTTGCTAAAAAGAGAACGGCTTTAGCGATTTCTTCTGGTTTACCAAGTCGACCTTGTGGGTGAAGGGATGCTAAATATTCTTTCTTCTGAGCATCGACCTCAGCTAATAGAGGAGTGTCGATATAGCCAGGACACACCGCATTTACACGAATACCCTGTTTAGCGTAAGCAGTACATAGGTTTTGTGTTAATAATTTAACGCCACCTTTTGCAGATGAGTAGGCTGTAGGGTTTGGTAAGGCAACGAAGCTATGAATTGAACCAGCGTTAACAATGACGCCACCTGTTCCTTGGGCAAGGAATTGTTCAATAGCATATTTATCCGATAGAAATACACCTGATAAATTAATATCAATTGTTCTTTTCCATTTTTCAAAAGAAAGCTCGTGTGCTGGTGCATCGTCAGCTACGCCTGCATTTGCATACATAATATCAAGTTTACCGTATTTAGTAACGGTTTCCTTTATCATGTTTTGAATGTCCGCTTCATTTGTTACGTCTGTTTTTACGAAAAGTGTATCAAAACCATTGTTATTTAATTCTTCAGAAATGCTTTGTCCACGATCAGAAAAATCGGCAATAACGACTTTAGCGCCTTCTTCTACAAAGAGACGAACTGTGGCTTCACCGATACCACTAGCCCCACCTGTAACAATTGCTACTTTATCTTTTAGTTTCATATAAATGACCACCTTTAATGTTATTTTGCTGTTGCTCCGCCATCAATAACGAATTCTGCACCTGTTGAAAAGGAAGATTCATCAGAAGCTAAAAACAATACAGTTTGCGCTACTTCCTTTACAGAGCCTAAACGTCCTAATGGGAATAAGTTTTTGCCTAATTCATCTTTTGAGCTTCCTGTTGTTGCTGATGCATAGTCTGCCATACCTGTATCAATGTAGCCAGGATGAATGGAGTTGACACGTACGCCGTATGGAGCATACTCCATAGCAGCATCTTTTGTCATAATGCGAACAGCCCCTTTACTAGCGCCGTATAATACGTGACCAGCAGCACCTGTTAAGCCTGCAATAGAGGAAGCATTAATAACAGAACCATTATGTTGTTTAGCCATAAGCGGCATAATATGTTTCATGCCTAAGAACACACCTGTCACATTGATGGACATTAAGCGGTTCCAGTCAGAAAGCTCGATTTCTGCAAGGGGTTTTATGATATAGATACCTGCATTATTGAAAAGAATATCCACTTTCTTAAATGTTTTTATTGATTCATCTGCAACCTTTTTCCAGTCTTCTTCATTACTAACATCGTGGCGGATAAATACTGCCTCACCGCCGATAGTTTGAATATCACGGACTGTATCGTTCCCAGATTGTTCATTTATATCAGTAATAACTATTTTTGCTCCCTCTTTAGCAAATAATAGTGCAGTTTCTTTCCCGATTCCTGTACCTCCACCTGTAATAATGGCCACTTTGTTTTCTAATCTCATTTCAAGCACGCACCTTTCATTATTTCTGGTTATATGGTTGCCTTAGGATTCAAAAGTATTCGCATTGTTTAGCGATACCTTCATCTTACTCCTTTCAATTTGAAATACTATCCTATAAGATGCTGTATAATATAGTGAGTGAATATCCTCCATTTATAGGGGTATTTTTAGTGTGAAGGAGAAGAATTTCCTATGACGCATCCATTTCAATCAATTGAAGAAGTAACACTTCAAGAGTTTGTGTTGTTTATTAAAATCCATCATCAGCAAATTGAAGAGAATACAATTATTTACCTTAATCTAGAACCTTCTATAACTGGGGCAGATCGAAAAAGAACAGCAATGCTATTAGATTCATTTTTGCGTTTAATGACACATGCAAATATCGATGAATTAAATAATGATGAGAAGAATTTTTTCAACACATGGCTTCAATCACAGTTGTCCATTATTGATAGGAAGAGCTTTAATTTATTTCAATTAATATTTGAGAAATCGTTGATTACTTTTATGATTCAACAGAAGAGTAGTCGAACGAACGCCATCTTCATGTATGTATTATCGACATTTACGTTACTTGTAGAGCTTTATTATGACTGTGAGGGAGATAACCAAACTAGTAACATAGCTAGCGAAAATCAGAAAATTAGGCACTTACAATTATTAGATAGGCTTGATAAATTGCTTATTAGTTCCTCAGGTTATCAGGATTTAGCGCTGATTTTAAAAAAATGTGAAGAGTATTTTAGTTATAAAAGATGTGTATTTTACGCATATGTCCCATGGTCCAATCAATTTTATGGAGTTATTGGCGCAGAGCTGCCTAAGGTGCAAAGCATGAAAGGGGAGTTGACTGGGGAAAACACGATACTTAGTTCAAGAAAGCCCATTTATTTAAAAAATCCTAAAAATTACGTGAAAGAAGAGCATATCCAATTATTTAATTTATCCTCGATTATTTTTATTCCCATTTTGCGTCAAGAGCAATTATTTGGATGGCTAACATTTGATCAGCTAGGGGAGGAGTTTGATTGTACAAAGGAAGAATTAACACTCCTTGAGGAAGTAGGGAAGCGTTTAGGTTTATTTTTATCACGTAAGGGCGAGAAGGTAGAGAAGAATACAGTGCTTCATTTAACTGAAAGGGAATCGATGATACTTGGCCTGCTTGCCGAAGGATATGATAATAAAAAAATTGCTGGTTTATTATTTTTAAGTGAGCATACTGTCAGGGATTATGTAAGCAGTCTTATGACAAAGCTCAAAGCAAAGAATCGAACACAGGTCGTTGCCTCAGCCTTTCGTCTAGGACTGTTAAGCTAAAACACCCAATGCACTTCTATTAGGAGTGCATTTTTTGTTTCTTCAAATGCTAATTAATATTCTGACAATAAATACTATTAAAAATATAGTTTAATTAATAGGTAACTATTGTCATCAAAAGCTTTTTTGGAGGGAAAGCAGTATAGTAGTAAAACAATTTTTACGAATATTACAAGTGAAAGCGATTAAGCTTACACGATTGTAATGAAATTGAAAGCCAATGCGATAGAGTGTAATACATTATTTTGCGAGAATGTGTATAGAAGCAAGAACAAGAAGCGGAGGCATACACAATGAATGAAAAATTAGAAGGCGTATACGAGGAATACAATCGTTATATATATCATTTATGTTTAAAACTAACTCGCAATAATATAGAAGCTGAAGATTTAATGCAAGAAGTTTGGGTTAAGGTTGTACGCTATGAAGATAGCGTGGCTGAAGTAGAGCATATTAAAGCTTGGCTGACAACTATTACAATGAATACATTTAGAGATCGCTATCGTAAAAAAGTACGACGTAGCAAATATATGATGAATCAACCTGAAACATTAGACGTGCCGATTCTAGATTTGGTTCCCAATAACGATATTTCTACAGAAGAAAAAATTGAAAAGGACATTGTAACAAAACTAGTCCAGGATAAAATGGAGCAATTAGATGCTATTTATAGAAAGACTTTATGGTATTTCTACATAGACCAATACTCACTTGCAGAAATCTCTACAATTATGAAAGTTTCCATTGGTACTGTGAAATCTCGTTTATTCCGTGCAAAGGCTCGATTAAAAGAAATGCTCATGTCAGATACAGCTATTGTGGAATCTGTGCTACCAGCGTAATAAAGCAGATTGGTCGCACATCACAGTACTTAGACGGAAGTATTTGGTCGACTAATCAAAAAAGATGCATTCGCAAACAGTTGCAAATGCATCTTTTTATTGTGCTTTAATCTGGTCGATTTGTCTCCACATCCAATAAACATTTAGAGAAAATAGTTCGTAAGGTTTGCAGTTCCTCCGCTGTTAGCATACCAAACATATTATTAATGATTTCGCTCACTTGTTGACGAGATTCTTTTAATATGTTTTCACCGTCAGCCGTAATGACTAGTTGAGAAGCACGGCGGTCTGTGGCATGCTGTGTTTTTTCAATAAAGCCACCATTTATCAGCTTGGTTGTTAAAACAGTGACACCACCAGTAGTTACTTTTAACCGCTCAGCAATAGCAGAAGGGCGTTTTGGGCCCTCCTGCGATAAGTAGTCTAAAATTAAAATATGGGATTTTGAAAAGCCGAGTACATTATGATTATTCCACTCGTTTGCCCACTTACGCTCAATAGATGAAACGACTTCAAACAACGAGGTAATGGCTTTTTGTTTTTCTTGGTCCATAGAAGGTCATCTCCAAAACTGTTTTAACTTTCTTGTGCCAATCTTGTCATCGCATTTAATTCGTAAGCACGTACTTTACGTGGGATAAAACGACGGATGTCCATCTCATTGTAACCAACTTGAATACGTTTTTCATCTATTATAATAGGGCTACGCAACATTCTTGGGTGTGCCTGAATGATAGCAAATAGCTCTTGAATAGAAAGTTGGTCGATGTCGATATTTAAGTTTTTAAAGTCATTTGAGTTTGTTGCAATGATTTCATCTGTGCCATCTTCAGTCATACTTAGAATTTCTTTGAATTCTGCAAGTGTAAGTGGATGAGATGTAATACGTTTTTCTTTATATTCTATGTTGTGATCTTTTAACCATTTAAGTGCTTTTCTGGATGAAGAACAGCTCGCTTGTGAGTAAATTGTAACTGTCATTCTTCATTCCTCGCTTTCTTTTTTAGATTATATTTTACAAATAGCTTATTAGTAAGTTAATAGTTTATATATATATCTTACTAGTAAGCTATATATAAATCAATAGTTAATTGAAAAAATTTCTCAATCGAATTATTATTTTTTCAGTTATATTAAAATATACGAAGATAAGCGTAAAAAGTTTCGTTTATTCAGCTTACAATGATGTAAGTTATGTTAACTCTATAGAAAATGTCTTTTTAAGCTATAAAATCCATGTTGAATTAATAGGAACTACTAGAATTCTAAGTTGTCTCGTAGGAGAGAGTTAGTTGGAAGTAGGGGTAAAATTGTTAGTCCACTGATTATAGTATGTTTAAATGAGGCTATTTATACATAGAAGTTAAAAAAATTTAAAAGAGCAGCCCCATAACATGTTGGAGCTGCCCTTGAAATAATTAGTCTTGGCCTTGTTGTCCAGAAGTAAACCAATCTTGAACATTCCAGACTTTTGTTACGAGTCCTTCATAGAAATCAGGTTCGTGACTTACTAGCACAATGGTACCTTTAAATTCTTTCATGGCACGTTTTAATTCATTTTTTGCATCTACATCTAAATGGTTTGTCGGTTCATCGAAGAGAAGCCAGTTAGCTTCCTCCATCATTAATTTACATAAACGCACTTTAGCTTGCTCGCCACCAGATAAAGAATTAAGCGGACGTGTAATATGGTCAGTTTTTAGGCCAGCTCTTGCTAAAGCTGCACGTACTTGGGCTTGTTCCATAGAAGGGAATGCATTCCAAACATCATCAATTGGCGTGATTTTCTCAGCTTTTACTTCCTGTTCAAAATAGGAAGGATATAGGTAGTCACCACGGACTACTTTCCCACCAAGCGCATTAATTTTACCTAACATTGTTTTTAATAATGTGGATTTACCAACACCATTCATACCGACTAAAGCAATTTTTTCTCCTCGTTCAATCGCAAAAGAAAGTGGAGGAAGTAATGGCTTGTCTTTATCGTAACCAATCACTAAGTTCTCAGCCTCTACAACATAGCGGCTAGACGAACGGGCTTCTTTAAAACCGAATTCTGGTTTTACAGCTGTTTCTGGGCGATCAATTCGCTCTAAACGATCAAGTTGCTTAGCGCGTGATTTTGCACGACCAGTAGTGGAGTAACGAGCCTTGTTTTTGGCTATAAAATCTTCTTGCTTCTTGATGAACTCCTGTTGCTTTTCATAGGCTTCAATATGCTGACGTTTATTGATTTCAGCAAGTTCAAGGAATTTTTCGTATGTTGCAGTATAACGAGTTAATTTAGAAAATTCCAATTGGAAGATGACATCCACTGTTTCGTTCATAAATTCTGTATCATGTGAGATTAGAAGGAAAGCATATGGATAGTTCTTTAAATAAATTTTCAACCAAGTAATATGTTCCTCATCAAGATAGTTCGTCGGCTCATCTAATAAAAGTACTTTTGGCTTTTCTAATAAAAGCTTAGCGAGTAGTACTTTTGTGCGTTGTCCACCAGAAAGAGCAGCTACATCACGTTCTAAGCCAATGGCATCCAAGCCAAGTCCACGTGCCACCTCTTCAATTTTCATATCTAATGAATAAAAATCTCCTGCATCTAATGCATCCTGCACTTCTGCCATTTGTTCTAAAAGTACTTCTAATTCTTCAGGCGTTGCGTCTGCCATCTTGCCTGTAATTTCATTCAGTTCTTCTTCTTTTTTATATAATGGTAAAAAGGCATCGCGTAACACTTCACGCATTGTTCTACCAGCCGTTAGTACGGTATGTTGGTCTAGATAACCATAGTGTGTACCAGGCAGCCACTCAACTTTTCCTGTATCGTGGATCGTTTGACCTGTAATGATGCCCATTAATGTAGACTTACCGACACCGTTAGCCCCTACGAGTCCAATATGATCACCCTCCACTAAGCGAAACGATACATCTTTAAAGAGTGTACGATCACCGAAAGAATGACCTAAATTTTCTACTGTTAATATTGCCATATCTGTTCCTCCAACTATCTTTCTTGTTTACATTTTATAGTTCTGCAAGCTGCTTGTTAAGTTCTGCTAATTGAGCTTCCATATTCGCAAGACGTTGCTCTGCCTTAGCTACTTGATCGTTGTGTCCAGTAGACTCCAACTTTTCTATATCACCTTGTAAATTCATATAGTCCATTTTTAACTCTCTAATTTGGTATTCAATATCACTTTTTGTTGGCATGAAGACTACTCCTTTTGAGAATATTTTTATAGTGAATGCGTGTAAAAGCGATGGAGGTTTTAAGAATCCCCCACCGCCTATTCTTTAAAATCAATCGGGTACTTGTTGAATTTACTTATGTCCCAACTACTGTAAGAGCTGTTGGAGTGAAAAATTCTTATATATTGTATCATAATCATCTTCGAAGTAGCACTAAGTAGAAGCGATATTATGACGATCGTAAGCAAAATCTAAGAGTAATGCTTGGAGTGTTTCATTATTACCAGCAAGATTGAGCTGTCGCTGTTTTCTCACTGCTCGTTCACTGCGGGCTTCGTGTAAAAGAAATTCCATGACAGCATTTTGTATTTGCGATTGCTTCATTTTACGACCAAGTCCTAGATGGATAAAGCCATTATGCTCACGAGGAAAAGCATGTAAAAGCTCAGCTTCAGTTTGTGCAAGTGTAATGCATGGTACACCATAAGAGGCAATTTTATAAGGTGTATAGTTAGCATTACAAATAATGACATCTGCTTTAGGTAGTAGTTTGAGGAGTGCATTTTTATCTCGAAGAATGGCAGTATTTCGACGACTAAGTACCATCATTTGCAAGTCATCCGTTGCATGGCGATAGCTGTCGTCAATCATAACTGTAATTTGTAGTGGTATTTGTAGTTGAGTTAGGTGTCGAAGTGTTCGATATGTTAAATTATGCTCGTCCCCGTCCTCAAAAGCGACAACAATATGAGGCGGATTTTCAGGTGTTTTACTATCAGGTATATTATCGAAATGCTGATATGCATCTGGCAGGGCAAAAACAAAGCTTCCACCAATATAATGCGCTGGTAAATAATCTTTCACTTCTTGATAGAGTGCTAGTAGTACACAATCACAGGCTTGGCCACCTTCACCAAAATCATCAAAATGAATAATTGTTTTGCAGAAAGGTCGTAATTCCTCTACTTGCCAGCCTTCAGAATTTCGCCCATCTCTAACAATTAAATCAGGTTGAAGTCCTTTGATTTGCTTAGGTAATTCGTTAAAGTGATCAAATAGAATAGGCGTAACTCCTTCATTCATTAAAATTTGGATTCCGTCATTTGAAGGAGTCTTTACAAAGATAAAAACCTTCTCATTCGATAGTAGTTTAGCTAATGTTGAAACCCGCTCAAAAGGATACAGCCCTTTATCAATACAGCTTTCAATAATGAAAACAATCGTTTTTTTTGGTTCAATTGCGTGTGTTTCGTTTTGCAAATGTATCCCATCCTTTCCTCTGTCTCTTTAAATTATGGCGAAGAAAGAGCAAGTATGTGTAAAATTTAGGATTTGATCATGAATGTCTCTAGCGGTATCTTCTAAAATAGCTATCTTTAATCAGTTTTAATCATCAAAAAAATGGTCGATATATATAGAAAGGCGAATTGTAGGAATATACATAACAATTGGAAGGTCTTTATCTTGGTTCGAAAAATCCCTCTACAAATGGAGATGATGGGATGTTTTTTTAAAATCCGATGTGTCAAGATAAGCGTAATTGATATACTATCAATAAGTAGAAGGACGGGAGAAAAAATGAGTATGCGTGCAGCGATTGTTGTAGGGGCGACTGGTTTAACCGGCTCCGCTCTAGTTGAACAATTATGTGAAAATGATGAGTATATTTCAGTAACAGTTATTGCACGAAGAAAGCTAACTTATACGCATCCAAAGTTAGAAGTGAAAATTCGTGATTTTGATAGAATAGAAGAAAACGATATAGGATTTGCTCATGAATTGTATTGTTGCTTAGGTACAACCATTAAAAAGGCAGGCTCTCGTGAAATGTTTGAAAAGGTAGATTTTGAATACCCGTTAGCAATTGCCTCTTTAGCAAAAAAACGGGGAATCCCTCATTTTCTTGTGATTACTGCAATGGGAGCTAATGAAAATTCTCCATTTTACTATAATCAAGTTAAAGGCAAACTTGAGCGTGATTTAGAGGAACTAGGCTTACAAAGGCTTTCCATTATTCGCCCATCACTCTTAGTAGGGAACCGTGATGAATTTCGATTAGGAGAAAAGGCAGGAGAAAAATTATTAAAGCTTGCACAGCCTTTATTAATTGGACCTTTAAAACGTTCTAGAGCAATTGAAGCCACACAAGTGGCAAAGGCTATGATTATCATTGCCCTATATGGTAAACAACAGCCAGTCACTATTTATCCATCAGATGAGTTAGCAACATTAGAGTATCCGGAAGTACCAGAAGAGGACATTTCAAGAGAGATATTATTTAATTGGGATAAGCTGAATGAAGGCGAGAAAGTTAATCGTGAGGTTGTCATTAATCGAGATAAATATAAGCTTGAGGAAACGGTCATTGATAAGGAAGTCCATTTCCGACAACGTGATCAGAATAATTAATTTAGGGATTAAATTTGTCGTTCCGTCTAAAGACTGAATTTATATCAATTGTCATGACAATCCTTTCCGAGCCACTTTTCATTTGTTACAATATTATTGTAGAAGATGAATGTGGAGGCAAAGTAAAGATGAAAATTTTACTCGTAGATGGCACGATGTTTGGTCGTAAAACTGGTGCTATTTTAGAGCAAGTAGAGCAATATATTAAAGAATTAGATGCTAGTTTCGAGTTAGAAATGATGCATTTTAGTCAATATAAGCATCAAATTGTGGATGGTTCTCCATTAAATGATGATATGAAAAAAATGATTCAACAATTTGAGGAGGCAGACGCTTACATTATTGCAACGCCTATTTTCCAAGCGTCTATTCCAGGCGTTTTGAAAAATGCCTTTGACTTCTTACACCCTAAAACAATGCGCTATAAGCCCGTATCCATTGTTGCAAATGGAGGCACATATCAGCATCACCTTGTAGTCGAAAATCAGCTAAAACCTATTTTAGACTACTTCCGAGCGCTTGTTACGCCAAACTATGTGTATACACATACATCACATTTCGATGCAAATAATACTATTGTAGATGCAGACGTTCATAGTCGTTTACGTGAATTAGCTCGTGTATTTGTTCAATACTGTGAAATGAGCAAGAACTTGCCCAAAGAAACAATTGACCAACATTAAGATAGCCCTTGTACGGTGGTAAGAAATCACTGTGCAGGGGATTTTTCTTTGTAAGTATTGTTTTAGTATGTGATAAAATAAAACTTTAGTGACTCAGGAAGGAGGGCTGCTCATGCAGGACATCGCTTTACTAGAAAAACAATACTGTAATCTTATTTTGACCAATAAGGCGAAGGAAGCGGTAGAGGAATGCTCAGCAAACGAGCATGCCTTTTTTGCGTTACAAAGATCTTTTACTGTCTATATTGAAAAACGAAAAGCAAAAACAGTTGGTGAAACCTTTTTATCCATCTATTTTAATGCGGAGGACAATGAAAAATTAAGGGATATTCTTACTGAGAAAACGGTTATTATGGATTGTGTGCTAAAGGTGGAAGGATTGCTGGCAACCAATATTCGATTTGTCCATATGCGTGGACCTATTAACACAAATCGTCGCTTAGCAGCCGCATTACAATTTGTGACGAAGCCTAATAATGGAGCAGGTATTCCACTTGAGCTTCACACCAAAATAAGACAGCTACCGATTGCAGAGGAACGTACAGAGTATGTAAAAAAACGTATAGCCAGCTGGGAAGGCTATTTAAAAATACAAGAACGAGATGCAACCATTGATGATATTCATACAGAATTTAAGCAAAGCTATTTCAATGAAGATTTTACACGCTTAACCATTGTATGTCCCTACATAAAGAGTAAAGAATGGAAAAAGCTAGAGGGGTTAAGTGTTAGCATTCAAGGAATTCGAGGCGAGATAGGACAGGTTATTAAGGCTAATGCAGGAAAGCAAACGGTAGAAATTGATGTAAAGCCTTTTATACAGGATTTGGCTCGCAAGGACCAGCTGAATCTTCGTTCCAAACAAGCGAGCTTTAGTAATTTTGCAACATTAAGCCAAATTCGACGACTACGTAATGGTTTTACAAAGCTAGAAAAGGGTGAGGCAGTAAACCCTAATTTAGAAACCATACTGTTTGAGCGGCGTCCTGTAGTTCGGGCATCTAAGCTACGCGAAGATATTGAGTTTCATAATAATTTAAATGAATATCAACGACGAGCCGTTTTAGGTGCACTATCTGTTGAGGATTTGTATGTCATTCAGGGTCCACCTGGTACGGGGAAAACAACTGTCATTTCAGAGATTTGTCAGCAAAATGTTAAAGCAGGCTTAAAAACACTTGTTGCCTCACAGTCTAATTTAGCTGTAGATAATGCATTAGGACGCTTACTGTCCAATCAAGAAATTCGAATTTTACGCTATGGTAGAACGGAAAGTATTGAGGAAGAGGGTAAAAAATTCATAGAGGAAAATGTTGCGCTTCAATGGCGTGAGCAGACACTTGCTGCGATTGAAGAAGCAATTACAATATTTCCAGAACTTCAGCAAGAGCTAGAAGCAAACCTTGTAAAAGCAAAAGATGAGCTAGAGAAATTAGAGCAATGGCTAGAGCAATTAACACAGGAAATTGCTGCAAAAGAGCAGGTAGCTATGGAAGAACCCATTTTACAGCAAGAGATTCAAGCATTAAAAAAAGAATTGAAGGCTGTTAAAACAGAGCAACAAACATGTGAGACTCAAAAAGAGCATTATGAAAAACAGCTCGCACAAATTGAGCCAATTGTACAGCAGCTTGAACAGACACTTGCTGATTACCCTTCAGTCGAGCAACTACAGCGTACGATTGAGGAAACTACTGAAAAAGTGAAACATCTAGAGGCTGCTGCTCAATATAAAGAACTACAAGAACAAAAGCACCAGTTAACACAGCAATTTGAAGAGATACAGCAGAAATATGAAATCGAAAGTAATCGTCTAGTAATCATGAAGGAAGCGCAAAAATATATATACACCTTAACCTCATTTGAGCTTATTCAGCGTTTTTTACAACATTATCAAATTCGCCCTTCTCATGTACTTTCGCAACAAATAGGTCGCTTGCAGCATTTAGAGGATGCGAAAGATTTAGAGGCATGGTCAACGATTAATGCTCGTTTACAAAAAGCAATTGTGAAGCTAGAGGCTTTGGTTATGCATGAAGTCAAGGAGCGTGCCCTTGCTAAAAGTAGACTACAACCAGTACAATCGTTTTCTTTGCAAAACCTTACTGGTGTATTTGCACAATTAAACACGGCTTTTCAAGATGGTCAAGCACCAGCAAGTGATGTTATTGAAAGTTATTTGCTCGGGCTATATATGCGTCGTGATTTTGTTTGGCAAAAGGGAATAGCACTAAAGCAACAGCAAGAGCATAAAGATCAGGAATACGAAACTTTTCGTAAAAATCTAGTAACTTTAATTCATCAGGAGTGTGCAATAACTAGCTTCGATGTGCGAAGTTACCAGCGGCAGCTCCAACCATTTATACAGCATACTGAGCGGTTACAACAATTAGCAAATGCCTTTCAAATTACTGAAGAACCAGAAGAATCTGTAGAATATTTAAAAATTCTTGCCTCACAAGCTAGAGAGTCTCTTCTACAAGCAAAGCAGCAACTGGAGGCAGTGGAACAGGCTAAAGTACAACTCATTCCTAAACAAGCCACTTTACAGACTGTCCAAACAAACTTGCAGGAAGTAGAACAGCAGCTAACGCTTATAGAAGAACAAATAAAAGATATTAATATAGCAGGATTGAAGAAAGAAAAGCAACTAGCTACCTATACCAAGCTCTTACAATCTATGCCAGAACGAACGGCTGAAGAGGTGAAGGAAGCTATTCAAACTGCAAAGCAAGCAATCGAAGCATTCCAACGTCAGGAAAAACAGCTACCTCTTCACAAGAAACTACAAGAACAATGGCGTGAAAAATTACAAAACGCAACAGAGTATGATTTAGATGAAATTCGAAAATTGTATGTGCGTCATGCGAACGTTATTGGTACAACATGCGTAGCTTCTGCCAGTAAGGAGTTTATGGAAAATTATCCGACCTTTGATGTGGTTATTATTGATGAAGTTTCAAAGGCAACACCACCAGAATTGCTCTTACCAATGCTAAAGGGGAAGAAAGTTATTTTAGTAGGTGATCATCATCAGCTACCACCATTACTTGGGGATGATACGCTGGAGGAAACATTAAAGGCAATGCTAGAAGAAAATCCAAACTTTGAAGGCGCACAGGAATTAAAAAATCTGTTGCGTGAATCATTATTTGAGCGTTTATTTAATAATTTGCCACCAACACATAAGCAAATGCTAGCATTGCAATACCGCATGCATGAGAAAATCATGCAAAGTATCACACCGTTTTATGCGGAAGAAGAAAATGGCTTGCAATGTGGCTTAACAGATTCGGATGCAGCAAGAGATCATGGCTTAGAAGGGCAGTTTATAAAACGTGATGACCATTTACTGTGGATTGATATTCCAACAGAAAAACCTTATTTAGAGGAGCAAGTAAAAGGGGGAACGAGTCGTTTTAATGAAGGAGAATTGCTCACAATTAGACGTATTTTACTAGATCTCAATGAAGCTGTGAAGGCAGCAAAAGAAGCAGGGCGTATGCCGCAGGATGCTCAAAAAAGCGTTGGTGTCATCAGTTTCTACGGTGAGCAGGTAAAGAAAATTAATCGCCTTCTTCAGCAAGAATTACAGCTACCACATCTGCAATTTAGAACAGGGACTGTTGATAAATTCCAAGGGATGGAAATGGATGTCATTTTAGTGAGCATGGTTCGTAATACACCTAAAGGCGGGGATATTGGCTTTGCCAGAGATTATCGTCGATTAAATGTCGCGCTATCTCGTGCCCGTGAGTTACTACTGCTTGTTGGAAGTGCAGAAATGTTTGCAAAACGTGCAAAACATCAAGAGACAAGAGAGATGTATGCGAATTTGTTAAAAACAGTAAAATCCTACGATGGCTTACGTAATCATGAAGGATTGGTGATATAGATTGTCAAAATTACAACAACGACTAATGCGTGAGCTTCAGCAGAATCGTAATATTAAGATTGTCAAAACGGCTGAATGGTGTATTCCCATTCGAACAGTTGATGTGACCTATGAGCCTGTTCGTCGTTCAACAATGGATGTCTTAATGACAATGCTTCTGCTTAGTATTCAAGAGGCGGATTTTAGCAACGCACAGGAATTGAGCGAGTTATTGCTTGTAGACCCGTTATTTATTGAAGACTTGGTTTCTTTAATGATTCGAGTAAACCTTGTGAGGAATGAAGATGATTTCTATAGGCTAACTGAAAAAGGACAGAGGCAGCTAGAAAGAGGTATTTTTGAAGAAGAACTAGAGAAAGAAACCTCCACGCTTTACTTTAGTCCTTGCCATCAATCGTTTCTTACTATCGATACGAGGAATGATGAATATGATGAATTGCCAGAGCTTTATCGTTATATTGACAAAGAGGCAGAACAACAGGAACAATTTGAGGAGTCCATGGTGATTGCAGCTTTGCAGGAAGCGGATGAAGAAGAGGAAGGTAGCTCTCAGAAAGTCATCGCAAAAATTGTTCAAACAGAAGCTCAACAAATTAATGATAGCCCATGTTTAGAGTTTGTTCTTTATGATAAGGAACAGGATATAGTATTTGTACGAGTATGGAATACATTACTCAATCAATGGGATCATCATTTAGAGCAACAGCTTACAGACAAAGAACAATTAACATGGCGTGAGCAATATTTATCTTGATTCAATAGGATTTCAATTGCTAGAAAAAACGAACGTAAATCGCGTTCGTTTTTTTGTTTTACATTATAAATTTACAGAGTTAGGTGATAATCGAAAAATTTTTTCGATAAAATACTACATTAGCATAAATTAAACCATTGCTAAGGAGGGGACAGATGTTAACGATTAGTTTATGTATGATTGTTAGAAATGCACAATGTACGATTGAAAGATGCTTAGATTCGGTTCAGCACCTCGTGGATGAGATTAATATTATTGATACTGGTTCAACTGATCGTACAAAAGAGATTGTTCAAAATTTTACCTCTCGAATTTATGACTTTTCCTGGTGTAATCATTTTGCCAAAGCACGAAATTTTTCATTTCAGCAGGCAACAAAAGACTATATTTTATGGCTTGATGCTGATGATATTATGACAAAGGAAAATCAGCACAAGTTCAGCCAACTAAAGCAAACATTATTTCCTTCTATTGATGCTGTAACAATGGATTATTATTTGACGCTTGATTGTGATGGGGAAGTGGAGTGTAGTGAACGAAAGTTTCGTCTAGTAAAAAGGGCGAATCATTTTCAATGGGAGGGTGCTGTTCATGAGAATTTAAAGGTGTCAGGGCAGCTCTTTCATAGTGATATCGCTGTCACACATTTACCGTTAACGAAAGATATTCATCGCAATATAAATATTTATGAGGGATTAATAAAGAATGGACATTCTCTTTCAGCAATTGAGAATTTTCATTATGCGAATGAACTAAAATTGCATCACCGTTACCTAGAAGCTATTAATCAATACAATCTATTTTTGGATAGCAACTTAGGCACTACAGATAATCGCATTGAGGCTTGTTTACATGTAGGGGAATGCTATCGACGTTTACATGATGATCAACAAGCACAGCAAGCTGTTTTGCAATCTTTCTTATATGATCGACCAAAGCCAGAAGCATGTTGCCGAATGGGCCAATTTTTTATGGAGCAATTAAAACATAAGGAGGCTATTTACTGGTATTCTCAAGCCTTGCAACAAGCTCCTGCCGATACAATGACTATCCAAAAGCGTGCTTATTCAACATGGATTCCTCATTTACAATTAAGCCTTTTATACAGAGAGTTACGGTTATTTGAAAATGCCTATCAGCATAATCTAGAGGCACAAAAATGGAAACCGAATCATCAGGAAATAATCAATAATGGGAAATATTTACTTAGTCAATTAAAGATATAAATCTTTCTTATGGAAAAGGTACATCAATAAACAAGACATAAATAGCTTGGCCAATTAACACAGAGACACCTACAACAACCGTCATAAAAATTACATTACGTGGCCTAAAATTTTTTGCTTCCATTAAAAACCTCCCTCGATATAGAATATTCAGTCAATTCAAGATATGTTTAGATGGGGTGAGTATGCATAATAAAAGAGCAAATTCACATATAGAGTGAATTTGCCCTTTTAATTAATCGAACTTTAACCCCTTCAATGCTTCAGCAAGTGCATTGTTCACAGGCTCCTCGTTGTTTTGCTGCTTTAAGTACTTTTGTACGGAGCGCTTGTCGACCTTGCCTCCGCCTTCTTTTTTACGTCTTGCTTCAAAGGCTGATAATTTTTCGCGATAGCCACATTTACAAACGAAAATTTGACCATCACCTTCTCCGCGAAGCTCTAATTTTTTATGACATTGTGGACAACGTGCATTTGTGGTACGTGAGACATTTTTCCGATGACCACATTCGCGATCTTGGCAGACAAGCATTTTTCCTTTCTTGCCATTCACTTCAAGCATTGGTTTACCGCAATCAGGACATGATTTGGTAGAGATATTATCATGCTTATACTTTTTGTCACTACCCTTAATCTCTGTAACAATTTCCTTTGTGTAATTTTTCATCTCGCTAATAAATACACCTTTTTTTAGCTTGCCCTTTGCAATAAGTTCAAGCTTTTGCTCCCAATCTGCTGTCAGGGCAGGGGATTTTAATTCCTCTGGCACTAGGTCGAGTAGTTGACGACCTTTAGAGGTAATATAAATATCTTTGCCACCACGCTTTTCTATTAAGAAGGAATTGAAAAGCTTTTCAATAATATCTGCACGTGTAGCGACTGTGCCAAGACCGCCCGTAGATTTTAATGTATCGGCTAATTTTTTATCATTCGTTGCCATATATTTTGTTGGGTTTTCCATGGCTGATAAAAGAGTAGCTTCATTAAATCGAGCAGGTGGCTTTGTTTGACCAGAAGTTTGGGCAATAAGCTTTACTTTTAATATATCGCCCTTATCAATGCGTGGTAGTATTTGTTCCTTTACGTCATCTGTTGTGTCCTCATCATCAAAGCGATGCTCATAAACTTCCTTCCAGCCAGATGATAAAATCGTTTTTCCACGAGCAATAAAGCTTTCATCGCCAATTTTTGCACGCAGTGTTAGTTGTTCATATTCAAAAGCAGGGAGTAGAACAGCTAGGAAACGCTTTACAACAAGATCATAAATTTTACGTTCCTTATCTGTGAAAGCTGAATAATTTACATAGCCCTCTGTTGGAATAATTGCATGATGATCTGATACTTTACTATCGTCGACAAAGGCCTTTGTTGGCTTGATTGGTTTAGTAAGCAGTTTATTGGCGATGGAGCGATATTCACCAATACCACAGGCCTTTAAGCGTTCTGGTAGTGTGGCAATGATATCCTGTGAAATAAAGCGAGAATCCGTACGTGGATAAGTTAACACTTTATGTTGCTCATAGAGTTTTTGCATGATATTCAATGTTTCTTTCGCTGAGTAGCCGAAGATTTTATTGGCATCTCGCTGCAATTCAGTTAAATCATAAAGTCCAGGTGCAAATGATTTTTTAGGTTTCTTTTCAATGTCCGCAACGATGGCATTGCTATTTCCTATTTTTTTCACCAGTGTATCGATTTTATCTTTATCAAAGCTACGACTATTACCATTTTGGTCTTGCCATGTGAGCTTTAAGTTATCAGTTGTTTGCGCTTCAATACCATAATAAGTTTGTGCCTTAAAGTTTTTAATTTCATCTTCACGTGCAGCAATTATTGCTACTGTTGGTGTTTGTACACGTCCGCAATTCAACTGTGCGTTAAAGCGGGTAGTTAAAGCACGAGTAGCATTAAGCCCGATATACCAATCTGCCTCTGAGCGAGCTACAGCAGAGGCATAGAGATTATCATATGCATTGCCTGGCTTTAGATTGGCAAACCCATCTTTTATTGCCTTATCTGTAACAGAGGAAATCCATAAGCGTTTCAAAGGCTTTTTAATTTTCACTTTATCAAGTATCCAGCGTGCTACTAATTCACCTTCACGTCCAGCATCTGTAGCAATGATGATTTCATTAACATCATTACGTGTAAGCTGACTTTTGACCGCATTAAATTGCTTTCCAGTTTGCTTTATAACCGTTAATTTTAAGCGTTCAGGTAACATGGGGAGATCTTCAAGATTCCATGTTTTATATTTCACATCATAGCTTTCTGGGTCAGCCAGTGTTACAAGATGTCCAAGCGCCCAAGTCACAATATATTTATCTCCTTCAAGGAAGCCATTTCCTTTTTTATTACACTTCAGCACACGTGCAATATCACGTGCTACAGAAGGTTTTTCAGCAATTACTAAGCTCTTTGCCATTGTTAACACCCTTTCATAGTTCCATGGTTTTAAATATAGCATAGGTTGAGTGGGTTCGCAGTTTAACTGAAGCGAATTTATTAAATGTCGGAGGATGATTTAGGCAGGTAACAGTTAAGAAAGTATAAATTTCAGAAAAAATATTGAATTCTGAAAATTATTATGTTAGTCTAGTGTACATGAAAATGAAGTAATGGCTTCATAGTATAAATAAAAAAAGGATGAGCTTCTTTTATGAGAGATCAAACAATTCAGCAAATGATTCAAGAGAAATATCAAGAGTTGTCTAAAAGTCAACAAAAGGTAGCTACATTCATATTAAAAAATTTACAGACAGTAGGAATCCACTCTGCTTCATATGTAGGGGAAAAGGCCGGAGTAAGTGAAACGACAGTTATCCGTTTTTGTTACGCATTAGGCTTATCTGGTTATGCACAATTGCAACGTCAGGTAACCATGCATTTATTTAATGAAGGGAATGCAAGTAGTTTGCAGAATTATTTGCAATCGAAGCAAGCTCTTTTTGAAAATCCACGTTTTTATGTAAAGACGATGGAAAAGGATGCATCTCGCATTTTAAATATGGCTAAAAACATTAACGAGGAAGACTTTAATCGAGCTTCAGTATTGCTCCATGAGAAGAAAAAAATATATATTGCAGGGAATGGCTCTTCCCATTTAGCTGCACAGTGGCTTCATTTTACATTAAATCTTTTGCGACCGAATGTTGTTTTATTAAATTTTGAAACAAGTGAGGTCATACGTGCTATTCAAGAGATTGATGAAAATAGTGTAGTAATTATTTTATCATTCCACCGTTACTTTAAAGAGCCGATCCAATTTGCAGCCGAATTACAAGAAAAAAAATGTGAGATTATTGGCATAACCGATTCTCAAATTGCACCTATTACTCAATATGCAACTATCACCTTTGTGAATGAACAACAACAAGAAGTTTCAACAATTGATGCTATGCCAGCACTCATAGCATTTTTAAATACACTAATAGCAGGAATGACTGCTCAAGATCATGACTATTATGAAAATCAGCGCGTAAAATATGACGATTTTCAAAATAGCTTTTTAGCAAACCGATGGAGTTGACTAATATGAACCAAATTTTACAAGAGTTACAGCCACTTCTTACAGATATTTTTAAACATTTACATGAACATCCAGAAGTTAGTTGGCAAGAGCACAATACAACTCAATATATAGCAAATTTATTAAGAGAGGCCCAAATGGAGCCATACCTTTTTGAAGATATGACAGGACTTTATGTTGATATAGGGGAGGGAACACCTAGAGTAGGGTTCCGCACTGATATAGATGCACTTTGGCAGGAGGTTAATGGTGTCTTTCAAGCTAACCATTCTTGTGGACATGATGGTCATATGACGATGGCTATTGGAACTGCATTGCTGTTAAAGGACATGGAGCATTTACTGTCAGGTGCTGTACGCATACTATTTCAGCCTGCTGAGGAAAAGGCCCAAGGAGCACGCGCATTTGTCGAAAAAGGTATTATAGATGATTTAGATTATTTATTTGGTGTTCATGTTCGCCCATTAAAGGAATTACAGGATGGGTCATATGCGCCAGCGTTATACCACGGAGCAGCAAAGCTTTTTACAGGGACCATTATTGGGGAAGAGGCACATGGCTCACGACCAGAACTTGGCGTTAATGCAATTGAGGTTGGAGCAGCTATTGTCGAAGGTCTTCAAAAAATTTGGACTGATCCAACTATCTCTGCCTCTGTCAAAATGACACAGTTTAATGCGGGAGGCACCTCTACAAATATTATTCCTGGTAAAGCAACCTTTAGCATTGATGCAAGGGCCCAAACAAATGAAGTGATGCAGGTAATCACAGAGGGGGTGGAGCGTGTAAAAGCCTCTGTTGAAGCGATGTATGGTGCCAAGATTACCTTACAGGTAGATGCTCATATAGTGGCAGCATTGGTGAATGATGAAGCCTTACAACATATGAAGGCAGCTATTATTGATGTAGTTGGGGAAAAGGCTTGCGCCCCATCAGTTGTTACACCAGGAGGGGAGGATTTTCATTTTTATACCTATGAACGTCCGAAGCTTAAAGCTACAATGCTTGGATTAGGCTGTGGGGTTACTCCTGGCTTACATCATCCGCAAATGACCTTTAATCAAGACCGGCTGTTAGTAGGAGTAAATATTATTACAAGGGCTATTTTGAGAGCATTATAAAGATATAGAAAGAAGAGATAGCTATGATAGAGATAAGAGAAATCAAAACAATAGAACAACTTGAGCAGGTTCAGCAATTAGAGTTGAATGTATGGGGAATGTCTGCTATTCCTCTCCATCAAACGCTGACAGCAGTGAAAAATGGGGGCATCGTTGTAGGTGCCTATCAAGAAGATAAATTAGTCGGATTTAGTTATGGTTTTGCGGGTTTTCGAGAAGGAAAAAGCTATCTATGCTCTCATATGCTAGGGATTGATGAAAAATATCGATCACTAGGCATAGGAGAAAAGTTAAAGTACGAACAGCGAGCTATTGCTATTGAACGTGGCTATGACTTAATGGTATGGACATTTGACCCTCTTGAAACCCGAAATGCTTATCTTAATTTATCTAAATTAAAGGGTATTTGCTATACCTATATAGAAAATTGCTACGGTGAAATGCAGGATGGTTTCAATAAAGGGCTACCCTCTGATCGATTTGAGGTGAGCTGGCATTTAACTTCAGATTATGTGGTGAACGACATTACAATAGAAGTAGCGGATGCAAAACCAGTGGCAAGCTGTGAACTTACAAAGCAGGGCTTATTATGTTTAAAAATGACTGAAAATTTTGAATTTGTAGAAGAGTTGTATACGCTACCTGTTCCTAAGGACTTTCAAGCCTTAAAAGCACAAAATCCTAGCTTAGCATTGGATTGGCGTTTCAAAACAAGAACTATACTAAAGCAACTATTTTCAGCAGGGTATGCAGCAATTTCACTGCAACAACGAGAATGCTATAACGAATATGTTTTAGTGAAAAAAGCAGCTTTAAATTTGGAAGGAGCATTTTAATATGAAAATTACAGAAATCACAATACGACAATTGAAGATGAAATTAAAAACACCGTTTACAACAAGCTTTGGCACGTTTGATGAGAGGGACTTTTTAGTCCTGGAGGCAAAAGATGAGACAGGCTTAATTGGTTGGGGAGAATCAGTTGCCTTTCATTCACCTTGGTACAATGAAGAAACACTTCAAACAAACTGGCATATGCTTGAAGACTTCCTCATTCCTCTTATTTTAAATAAAGAGATTCATCACCCCGATGAAGTGAGTCAATTATTTGAGCCGATTCGCAAAAATAATATGGCGAAATCGACGATAGAAGGAGCTATTTGGGATATATATGCACAGCAAACTGGCCAATCCCTAGCAACAGCACTTGGTGGTAAAAAGGATAAAATTGAAGTAGGTATTAGTATCGGCATACAAAATTCGATCGAGGAGTTAGTAACATTAGTTAACGGCTATGTAAAGGAAGGCTATAAGCGCATGAAAATCAAAATAAAACCGGGCTGGGATATAGAGGTTATGCGTACATTAAGGGAAACATTTCCTGATGTAGCCTTTATGGCTGATGCCAATTCAGCCTATCGTCTAGAGGATACTGAAACATTGAAACAACTTGATGCATTTAACTTAACAATGATTGAGCAACCATTGGCTTCAGATGACATTATCGACCATGCTTCATTACAAAAATTAATGGAAACACCAATTTGTTTGGACGAAAGTATCCATTCGTTAGAAGATGCACGAAAGGCTATAGAACTAGGGAGCACCAAAATTATAAACATAAAAATTGGTCGTGTTGGTGGCCTAACAGAAGCAAAAAAAATACATGATTATTGTGAGACACATAACATCCCAGTATGGTGTGGCGGCATGTTAGAATCTGGTATTGGTCGTGCGCACAATGTAGCCTTAACAACGTTGTCAAATTTTATATTACCGGGAGATACTGCTGGCTCTAATCGATATTGGGAAAAGGATATTATCGAACCAGAAGTAGTTGTAAAAGATGGTTATATTGAAGTACCACAACAAGTAGGAATTGGTTATGAAATAAATAGGGAAACGGTTAATTCCTTCACAGTCGCACAGAAAACATATCAATAAATAGACTTAATTTCTTATATTAGAATAGTAGGTGGGCTATGAAAAAAAGTTGGCAGATAGGTGGAGCATTTGTAGGCTTAATTGTTGGAGCAGGGTTTGCATCGGGTCAGGAAATAATGCAGTACTTTACTAGCTTTGGTTTGTACAGTATGGTAGGTGCCATTGTTGCTACCCTTGCCTTCGCATTTTTAGGAATGAGTTTAGCTCAATTAGGAACAGATTTACAAACAACATCACATAAAGAGGTGATCTATCATATAGGAGGGCGATATGTTGGCATTATTTTAGATATCGTTATCACGTTTTTCTTATTTGGCGTTGCTGTTGTCATGTTTGCTGGATCAGGCTCAACATTTCATCAGATGTTTGGCATCAATCCAGTAGTTGGTAGTATTTTTATGGTTGTTATAACTATACTAACCTTACTATTAAATGTTAATAATATTATTAATTTAATAGCATTGGTTACCCCTTATTTAATGGGTATCATTTTTATTATTTTGATTTATTCTATCTTTACGATGGATATATCCATTGCAGAGCAAAATACTTTAGCGAAAGCACAATCATCTGCAGCATCTAATTGGTTAATGGGAGCGTTACTTTATGTTTCCTATAATATCGCTGCTGGTGCAGCAATGTTAATTGTAATGGGTGGAACAGTAAAGGACCGCAAAGTTGCTGGCAGAGGTGGACTACTTGGCGGTTTAATGCTTGGTATCTTAATTGTATTAATCAATATAGCCATGTTTGCTAAAATAAATGTTATTGATGGAGTAGCAATGCCAACATTAGAATTAGCAAAACAAATTCACCCTATAGTAGGTGTCTTAATGTCTATTGCTTTATTAGGCATGATGTACAATACTGCGGTAGGGATGTTCTATTCATTTACAGTTCGATTTATTGCGCCAGACCATCAATATTTTAAAGTAGCTATTGTAGTTATAGGATTAATAGGTTTTGCTGCAAGCCTAGTAGGATTTACTACATTAGTTGGTAAAGTCTATTCAACAATGGGCTACTTAGGTTTCGCCTTGATTGTTGCTGTTATTATTTCGTGGCTACGTAAACTACCAAAAACTTTATAAAGTAAAAATTTCCCTTTTGTGAACGTAAGGGAAATTTTTTTGTTTTTTTGTGATGAAAGCAAGATATATATCATACAGTTAATTTGTGTTTGCGAAATCTATCCATGCTGTTTTAAGTAAAAATTATGCTCGAAACTATAGAAAAAAGCTATTCGGTGCTAGACACCAATTTTTGAGAATGTTATATTTGTATTGTCATAGTATTTTTATAATTAGGAAAAAATAGAATACTCTAAGGGTTGAGGGGTTTTTCCTGATTATAAGGAGTGATGAAGTATAGAGCTAGATGAAGGATGATAGGGCCTATGGTAAAGAAAACGTTAAAACAAAGAATTGTAGACGCTTCAGTTGAATTGTTTCAACAAGATGGTTATCACAATGTAACAGTGGATCGTATTGTGGAATACATTGGGGCATCAAAGGGTGGATTTTATCATAATTTTAAATCAAAAGATGAACTGTTGTATGAAATTCATGATGTCTTTATTTCATATGTCATTCAACAATCGCAAGCTGCATATGACAAATTCGATACACCCATCACACGTTTGTGTGCCATGCTGCAAACACTGACACAAGTATTTGATATGTATCAAGCACATATTACGATTTTTTATGAAGAAAGTCGTTCACTCTCAGATGAATATAGTGACATCATCCATAAAAAGCGAGATCACTATCGTGATATTTTACAAAGAGTGATAGCAGAGGGTCAGGAAGCAAAGGTTTTTCGTACCGAATTACCTTGTACAATTGTAACAATGGCAATAGTCGGGATGATTAACTGGACATACAAATGGTTTAAGCAATCAGGACCATTAACGATGGAGCAAATCACAGATGTTTTTACCGATATGGTATTACGGGCAATTGTGACAGAACAAGCCATGGAAGAAGCGAAGCAATTTATAATAAAGGGGTAGCCAGTAGAAAACACTGGTTTTATTATTTGTTTTTACAAACCGACTAGTCGGTATTAACTGTAAGCAATTGTTCTTAAGCTACATTTACTATGGCAAATTCAACAATAGGGGGATTAGGGATGAATTTTGAATTAACAAAAGAGCAAGAAATGATTCGAGACATGGTGCGTGATTTTGCTGAGAAGGAGATTAAACCGTATGCTCGTGAGGTTGATGAGACATCAACAATGAGAATAGAGAGCTTTAAGAAAATGGCAGAACTAGGCTTATTGGGTATCCCGTTTCCTGAGGAATATGGTGGATCAGGTGGTGATACGGTGTCCTACGCTTTAGCTGTAGAGGAGATTGGTCGAGCATGTGGGGGCACAGGGTTAAGCTATGCAGCTGCTGTTAGCTTAGGAGCCTCACCAATTTACAACTTCGGCACAGAGGAGCAAAAGCAAGAGTGGCTAGTTCCATTAGCTAAGGGTGAGACATTAGGATCATTCGGTTTAACAGAGCCAAATGCAGGTTCAGATGCAGGGGGCACACGTACTACAGCTGTTATTGATGGTGATGACTACATTATTAATGGAGAGAAATGCTGGATCACTAATGCAGGATATGCTCGACAAATTATTGTAACGGCGGTAACAGGTAAACGTGAAGATGGTAAAAAGATTATTTCTTCTATTATTGTGCCAACAAACACACCAGGCGTAACAATCAACTGTAATTATGACAAAATGGGTGTACGTGGCTCCAATACATGTGAAATTGTGTTAGAAAATGTCCGTGTCCCAAGAACAAATCTATTAGGGGATGAAAAACGTGGCTTTAGCCAGTTTTTAAATACATTGGATGGTGGTCGTATTTCCATCGCTGCTCTTTCTGTTGGAATTGCCCAGGCTGCTTATGAAAAGGCACTAAAATTCGCGAAGGAACGTGAGCAATTTGGTGCACCTATTTCGAAGCTACAAGCGATCCAATTTAAATTAGCGGATATGGCGATGGAAATAGAGCTTGCTCGTACGCTAGTACATAAAGCGGCATGGTTAAAAGATCAAAAGAAGCCATTTGGCAAAGAAGCTGCGATGGCTAAACTATTTGCTTCTGAAATGGGCTTCCGTACATGTAATCAAGCAATCCAAATTCATGGTGGTTCTGGATATATGAAAGAATATGATGTAGAACGTCATTTACGTGACATTAAATTAATGGAAATCGGTGAAGGAACATCTGAAATTCAACGTCTTGTTATTTCTCGTCTAATTGGCTGTTAATCATCATCAGTTAAGTTAAATAGCATAAATAAGGGGGATCTTCATGGCAGAACTTGTGTATCAAACAATTGGTCAATTGCTAGATGAACAATCAAAAAAGTACCCGCAGAATGAAGCATTAGTCTATGCTGACAGAAATTTACGCATGACTTATGAACAGCTAAATCGTCAAGCACGATACGTAGCGAGAGGTTTAATGGCTCTAGGAATTGAAAAGGGAGACCATATCGCAGTATGGACGACGAATGTTCCTGAGTGGGTACAGCTTCAATTTGGTACAGGGAAGATGGGTGCTCCAATTGTAACGGTAAATACGAATTACCGTGCGAGTGAGTTGGAGTATTTATTGAAGCAATCTGATGCTAAAACGATTTTTTTAATTGAAAATTATCGAGACCATTCTTTTATCAATACACTGCAAGAGTTATGTCCAGAGCTTGAACATTGTGAACCAGGTAATTTGCAATCAAAGCGACTACCTTTATTAAAAAATGTTATTTTAATCGGTGAAACCAAATACCCCGGCGTACTTAATTGGTCAGACGTTTTAACTGCTGCCGAGCAAGTAACCGAGGAACAGTTAGATCAGAGAGAGCAGTCTCTTCATTATGATGATGTCATTAATATTCAATATACTTCTGGTACAACAGGCTTTCCTAAGGGAGTAATGCTAACGCATTTTAACTTAGTCAATAATGCTGTTAACATTGCAGAATGTATGCGTTTAACGGCAGAGGATCGTCTATGTATCCCAGTCCCATTCTTCCATTGCTTTGGTTGTGTCATAGGAACATTAGCCATTACAACAAGTGGTGGAACAATGGTACCAGTACAGGAGTTCTCACCTGAAGAGGTACTAAGAACCGTTCAACAAGAGAAATGCACTGCATTACATGGCGTGCCAACGATGTTCATTAGTGAACTGAATTTATCGAATTTTGCATCTTTCGATCTTTCAACTTTACGTACAGGAGTCATGGCAGGATCAAACTGTCCAATTGAGGTTATGAAAGCGGTCATTGAGAAGATGGGCATGAAAGATATAACAATATGCTACGGTCAAACAGAATCATCACCTGTTATTACACAGACAAGAACGGATGACCCGCTAGTGTTAAAGGTGGAGACGGTTGGCCGCGCTTTACCTAACCTAGAAGTAAAGATTGTTGTTCCTGGAACTACCGAGGAAGCTCCGACAAATGAACAGGGAGAGCTGTGTACAAGGGGCTATCATGTGATGAAGGGCTATTATAAAAACCAGGAGGAAACAGATCTGGCGATTGACGAGGATGGTTGGTTGCATACAGGTGATTTAGCAACGATGGATGAAGCAGGTTATGTCCGTGTAACAGGTCGTTTAAAGGATATGATTATCCGTGGTGGCGAAAACCTATATCCTCGTGAAATTGAGGAGTTCCTTTATACACATCCGAAAATTTCAGATGTTCAGGTTGCAGGTGTCCCTGATCCTGTTTATGGCGAGGAGGCGGCAGCTTGGATTGTTTTAAAAGAAGGAGAGCAGGCCACATCGGAAGAAATCCGAGATTATTGTCGGGATAAAATTTCAAGACATAAAATTCCACGACATATTTTCTTTATTGATAACTATCCAATGACTGCATCTGGAAAAGTTCAAAAATATAAATTACGAGAAGATTTCGTTATGACCGTAAAGTAAGGAGGGGCAGTGGATATGTTCAACAAGGTATTAATTGCAAATCGTGGGGAGATTGCTAGACGTGTGATCAGAACATGCAAGCGCCTAAATATTCATACGGTTGCTATCTATTCAGAGGCAGATGCTGAAAGCTTACATGTGAAAGATGCAGATGAGGCTTTCTGTGTAGGGAAGTCACCTGTTGCACAGAGCTATTTAAACATCGACCGCATTCTTGAAATTGCACTAGAAAGTGGCGCAGAGGCTATTCATCCTGGCTATGGTTTACTATCAGAGAATGCAAATTTTGCGAAACGTTGTACAGAGGCAGGTTTAGTGTTTATCGGGCCAAGTGCTGATGTGATCGCTTCAATGGGCAGTAAATTAGAGGCTCGTAAAACAATGAAAGCTGCTAGTGTACCGATTGTAGAGGGTGTAGAAGCGCCAGTGAAGGATGTAGAAGAAGCCACTGCCATAGCGGAGCGTTTAGGCTATCCAATTATGTTAAAGGCATCGGCAGGCGGAGGCGGTATCGGTATGCAGCTAGTTGAAAATGCTGAGGAACTAGCCAAAGCTTTCGAGGGCAATCAAAAGCGTGCACAATCATTCTTTGGTGATGGCACGATGTATATGGAGCGATTCATTGCTAACCCTCACCATGTCGAAGTGCAAATTATTGCTGATCATCAAGGTAATGTCGTTCCATTATTTGAACGAGAATGCTCTATTCAACGAAGAAATCAAAAAGTAGTAGAAGAAGCACCATCTCCGTTTATCTCACAAGAGACAAGAGAAAAAATGCTAGAAGCGTCAGTTAAGGCGGCGAAGCATATTGGTTATGTCAATGCTGGAACAATCGAATACTTGGTTGATGAAGATCAAAACTTTTATTTTTTAGAAATGAATACAAGACTACAGGTAGAGCATCCAGTTACGGAGGAAATTACGAAGCTTGATTTAGTAGAAGAGCAATTAAAAATTGCGGCAAAACAACCTCTTACGTTTACTAGAGAAAGTATTACTAAAGAAGGGCACGCGATTGAAGTGCGCGTATACGCTGAAAATCCTTCGACGTTTTTCCCGTCTCCAGGTACCATTACGACTCTTGAATTACCGACAGGTGAAGGAATTCGACATGAGTGTGGTGTAGAGTCTGGTTCAGTGGTAACACCATTCTATGATCCAATGATTAGCAAATTGGTGGTGTGGGGGGAAACAAGAGAAATTGCCTGTGAAAGATTAGCACAAGCGCTAAAGGCGTATAAAGTGGAGGGGATTCAAACGAATATCCCGATGCTGTTAAAAACCGTCACACATGAGCAATTTTTAAAAGGCTATACGACAACAAAATTTGTAGAGCAATATTATTTACCGCAATTAGCAGAAACAAAATAACAATTATCATGTATTCGTGCTTCTATAGAGGGACGAATACATGATAAAAAAATAGGAGTGAATGATTATGGCAACAGTAAAAGCAAGCATGGCAGGAACAGTATGGAAAATCGTCGTAACAGAGGGCGAGAAAGTGACAGCAGGTCAAGATGTAGCTATTTTAGAATCGATGAAAATGGAAATTCCAATTGCAGCAGAAGAGGATGGCGTAGTGACGAAAATCATTGCCAATGAGGGGGACTTTATTAACGTTGATGATGATATTTTAGAAATTGAATAAGAGGAGGCTTGTTTATGCAGCTACCTAAGCAAGTCACAATCAAAGAAGTTGGTCCCCGTGATGGCTTACAAAATGAAAAAATGCATATTTCAACAGCTGATAAAGTACAATTAGTAAATTTATTAGGTCAAACAGGATTAAATTATATTGAAGTGACATCTTTTGTGCATCCCAAATGGATTCCTCAATTGGCAGATGCAGTCGAGGTTCTGCAAGCCATTAAAAGACATAAGGATATTACCTATGCGGCACTTGTACCCAATATGAGGGGCTTAGAACGCGCATTACAGGCTGAAGTAGATGAAGTAAGTATTTTTATGTCTGCTAGTGAAAGCCATAACCAAAGTAATATTAATAAAACCATAGAAGATACATTTCCCATATTAGAGGAAGTTGTAGTAGGAGCTCAGGCTGCAAAAAAACATGTTCGAGGTTATATCTCAACGGTTATTGGTTGTCCCTATGAGGGGTATATACACCCTGACAAGGTATTACGAGTAACGGAAAAATTATTGGAGATGGGTGTGACTGAAATATCGCTTGGTGACACAATTGGTGTTGGTGTACCGACGCAGGTTGAGTTTCTTTTAGAGGAATTGCTAAAAAGGTATCCTGCTGAAAAATTTGCCATGCATTTTCATGATACACGTGGGACAGCATTAGCCAATATTATGAAGTCCTTAGAGATGGGTATTACCAAGTTTGATAGTGCGCTTGGTGGGCTAGGGGGCTGCCCATATGCGAAAGGTGCCTCAGGTAATGTAGCCACAGAAGATTTATTGTATTTATTCGATGAGATGGGCATTGAAACAGGCGTAGATCGACAAAAGGTGCTAGAGGCAGCACTCTTTATTGAAGAGAAGTTAGGCAAAGCAGTTGCCTCAAAGCAAATGGCTATTGTCCGCAATGAAAGGAGTGCAAATCAAGGATGACACAACTCGTTCGATTTGAATTACTAGAGGGTAGTATTGGACTTATTACTCTTTCAAGACCAGAAGCTGCTAACGCTATGTCGGTTCAATTACTGCATGAGCTGTCTGACACACTTGATCAAATCAATGGAGATCCAGCAGTGCGTGTAGTCCTTCTAACAGGTGCAGGCGAAAAGGCATTTTGTGCAGGTGCTGATTTAAAGGAACGTAAAGGAATGTCTGATCGACAAGTGAAGCAGATCGTGCAGCTGATTGGTGCCACTGTGGCAAAAGTTGAAACGCTTGCACAGCCTGTCATTGCTGTCCTAAATGGTGTTGCCTTTGGTGGAGGCTTGGAGTTGGCACTAGCTTGTGATTTACGAATTGCGGCTACACATGTAAAGCTTGGCTTAACAGAAACATCGCTCGGTATTATTCCAGGAGCTGGGGGAACACAGCGGCTTCCACGTCTAATTGGTCTTGGAAAAGCAAAGGAATTAATTTATACAGCACGTAGGCTCAATGCCGAAGAAGCTGAAAATTATGGCATTATCGAGTATGTTTATGAAGGACATGAGGTATTAGATAAGGCACAACAGCTTGCACTGGAAATGGCAAAAAATGCACCACTCTCTCTAGTGCAGGCCAAAGTTGCGATCAATCAAGGTGTTGAGGTAGATTTAGCTACCGGGTTAAAAATTGAATCACTTGCATATAGTGCACTGATCCCAACAGAAGACCGATTAGAGGGCTTACTTGCCTTCCAAGAGAAGCGAGCGCCACAATATTCAGGGAAATAAAACGCCAAGAAATAATTTTGGTGTAATCGATTGGGCAAAGGGAGGAAATAAACATGAGCAATATCTCGACAGAAAATACACCACCTACAATGAAAGATAAAATTTTAGCAGGTGGATTACCAAAATATCATGACAAAAATGCACAACAAGGCAAGCTATTTGTACGTGAGCGTCTTGAACTATTACTTGATGATGGTCTTCAATCAGAGGATGGACTCTATGCGAACTTTTTAGCAGGGGATTTACCAGCAGATGGCGTTATCACTGGTATTGGTAAAATCCATGGTCGCACAGTTTGTGTGCTAGCGAACGATTCAACGATTAAAGCTGGTTCTTGGGGAAAACGCACGGTTGAAAAAATGATTCGCATTCAAGAAACCGCTGAAAAGTTGAATTGTCCATTACTTTATTTAGTGGATTCAGCGGGTGCGCGTATTACAGATCAGCTTGAAATGTTCCCAGGGCGCCGAGGTGCAGGGCGCATTTTCTACAATCAAGTCAAACTGTCAGGAAAAGTTCCGCAAATTTGCTTATTATTTGGTCCTTCCGCAGCGGGTGGCGCCTATATTCCTGCATTTTGCGATATTGTGGTGATGGTAGAAGGGAATGCTTCTATGTATTTAGGATCTCCTCGAATGGCCGAAATGGTTATCGGTGAAAAAGTAGATTTAGAAACAATGGGTGGCGCAAAAATGCACTGTTCTGTTTCTGGTTGTGGAGATGTGCTTGTTAAATCCGAACAGGAGGCTATTACTTATGCGCGCAAATATTTAGGATATTTCCCGAATAACTATGCAGAGCGTAGCAATGTAGAGGCTCCTAAACCACCAGCTTCATTTGATAAATCTATTGAAGAATTAATTCCTCAAAATCAAAATGTACCATTTGATATGTATAAGCTAATTGATCGTATTATTGATGAAGATTCGTTTTGTGAGGTTAAGAAATTATTTGCACCAGAATTAATTACAGGCCTTGCACGAATTAATGGACAATCCGTTGGGATCATCGCTAACCAACCACGTGTTAAGGGAGGCGTGCTATTCCACGATTCTGCTGATAAAGCGGCGAAATTTATTTCACTTTGTGATGCATTCAATATCCCACTGTTATTCCTAGCAGACGTTCCAGGCTTTATGATTGGTACTCAGGTAGAAAAAGCAGGAATCATCCGTCATGGTGCTAAAATGATTTTTGCCATGAGTGAGGCAACTGTTCCTAAGCTAACGGTCATTGTGCGTAAAGCGTATGGTGCAGGATTATATGCAATGGCTGGCCCTGCGTTTGAACCAGACTGCTGTATTGCCTTATCAAATGCACAAATTGCCGTAATGGGACCAGAAGCTGCTGTCAATGCCGTCTATGCCAATAAAATTGCAGAACTTCCAAAAGAAGAGCAAGCAAGCTTCATTGCCGAGAAACGTAAAGAATATCAAGAGGAAATTGATGTGTATCGCTTAGCTTCAGAGCTTATCATTGATGATGTGATTGAGCCTAATGAGCTGCGTAAGGTACTAGAAAATCGCTTAGAACTTTATATGTCAAAATACTTATTATTCTCACAACGTAAGCATGGGGTAAACCCAGTTTAAACATACTTATTATAAGGCTGTCTCTGCTGGTAGGAGACAGCCTTTTTGGATGATAATTTTTTCAGCTACTTGCAAGCTATAGTTGAGCATATTAAAATATGGGAAGGAATAAAAGGGAAGTGGGTGTTAAGCTTGTCTAAAAACAACATAGCGGATGTTCAAAATAATGCCAAGCTCCCATTACCATATCGGGATGTCATTGATACATATCATTTGCCGCTAAAGATCGCAGGTTGGATTTTATTTAGTATCTATTCATTTATGGCTTTTTATAAATTGGTTATTGATCGCTTAGTAGATGTAGTCGTCATTTTATTAAGGGGAGATTATTCTATAGGTGACTTAGGATTGTTTGATTATAGTAGCTGGCGATTAACTACTAATTTTATTCCCTTCGAGACGATTCTCCGTTATATAAACTACTCTCAATATTTTAATTGGGAAATTATAATCGTTAACTTACTTGGCAACTTATTAATTTTTACTCCCATGGGCTTTTTACTGCCATTGCTATCGAAGAAATTCCGAAAAGCGTGGGTTATTATTTGTTTAGGCTTTATTTCTAGTCTTGCTGTCGAAACCGTTCAATTTATTTTTACCGTTGGTTCTGCGGATATTGATGATTTAATTTTGAATACAATTGGTGCATGGCTTGGTTACTTAGCCTATAAAGGGATATTGATTAGACCCAAAAAATAAGAAAAGCAGTCCAGTATGAAGGGCTGTTTTTTTACGTTGATTAACACTATTTGTGTAGTGTATATGGTAATAAATTTTATTGAAAAGGGTATGGAGCTAATAAATGAATATGAAAACATTAATTAGATGAGATTCTTTATACCTATTTTTGAAAATAATTAGTATCTCTTTAGGAGGTTAGTAGTAATTAGTGCTTGAATTTAATAGTGAAAATTCCGATAATGAGTGTACAGAAACTTATAAAATGGTATAGATAGAGTGTGAGGAAGAATGTTCATATCTATTAACTTATTAGCATATGTAGATAGAAGGGCGAGGTGAAAACTATGAAAATATCAAATTTAATGGAACAAGAAAGAATTTCATCCCAGCATAATCGTAAAAAAATACTTCAGCGTAAAGAGGCAGGAGATGCCTATAGAAAAAATGCGATGTATTTTCAGCCAAAGAAAAACCCATTATTGATTGAACTTGAAAATTTATTATTAGGACGTACTGACCAAGATTTGTATGACCAGCAGCAAGAAGAGTCAAAAGAAGTAACTCCTCAGCAGAAAGCCATTATGGAAGATTTACAGCAAACAGAAAAGAGTGTACGGGCACATGAGCAAACCTATAAAGTAGGAATGAATGATAACGCTGATCCCTCGAATATATCCGATTCAGAACTAGGTGACACACTACACATTTTAGAGCAGGTACGTAATGCAGCATTGACATCAGCAGAGCCTTCTCCTCAAGATTTACGTGTGGCGCAAAGCGTTGATGCTCAAATACAGCATATGTTAAATAATTCAAATGTTGACGAGGTTGCCACAAATGAAAGCGAACCATCTTTTGTACGTGACATCATTGAAGTGAAGGTTCCTGAACGTTACTCGAAGGAATTGAAATTGGACCCATTTGCAGATACAATTTTCGGTAAGAACTATGAGACTGCATTCAAGTTAAGAGCATTTAAACAGGCATCGGAAAGATATGCGGCTCACGTTCAAATGACGAAAAATGGCTATCGTCCAGACAAGGATTCTATGTTCTCTTTGATAGCCTGATGCTGTAGATAGGAGATTGTTGACATGGCAAAGGCAAAGCACGCGAAAACGAATGCGATTCGTTTATTAGAACAACAAAAAATTCATTTTGATGTGATGGAATATGAAACAGGGGACGGTCAAGTTGATGGTGTTTCTGTAGCTGAGAAAATAGGACAGCCTGTTGCTAGGGTATTTAAAACATTAGTAGCAAAAGCAAGTGCACAAAGGTTATTTGTATTTGTTATTCCAGTGGCTGAAGAGCTGGACTTAAAAGCAGCCGCGAAGGTAGTTGGGGAAAAGAAAATTGAAATGTTAGCGGTAAAAGATCTACTTAGCCATACTGGTTATGTTCGTGGTGGATGTTCACCAGTAGGGATGAAGAAGTTATATCCAACGGTCATCGATGTATCTGCTCAAGAACAAGGTAGTATAATCGTTAGTGCTGGGAAAATTGGTATGCAAATTCATGTACAAATAGATGATTTGAAGAATATAACAAAGGCACAACTTGCCTCAATTACAACTACCCATGAGTGAGAGAATGGGTAGTTTTTTATGTGGTAAGATAAACGGTTTAGTTTAAGCACTATAGCTTAATTTTGGTTGAAAGTATGATAAAGTAATAGCAATATTATTCATAGAGAGAAGGATAAGGAATGCGTAGAATAATGGGGTGGCGTTGGACCTTTTTTATTGGTGGCTTAATGGTGATGTCACTTGGAATCACGATGTCGATAAAGGGGAAAATCGTTGGCACAAGCCCATGGGATGTTTTACATGTAGGTCTCTTTCAAAATTTTGGGTTAAGTATCGGCACATGGTCTATTGTAACAGGACTCTTTATAGTTGCTTCAACATCCATTGTATTACGTCAATGGCCAAAGATAGGTACTTGGCTCAATATGCTGCTAATCGGCTCGTTCATTGATGTATTTAACTGGCTGTTGCCCTCAACGGATGTATATGGCTTACAAATTACATATTTTATAATTGGTTTATTTGTTTTGAGCTTTGGCTGTGGGATGTATATTGCACCGAATATGGGCGCAGGACCAAGGGATACCTTAATGATGATACTTGTTGAAAAATTTGGCGGATCTATTAAGACAGCAAGAATGGGAATTGAAGTACTTGTAACCATTGTTGGCTGGCTTCTAGGAGGACCAGTTGGAGTAGGGACGGTATTGATCGCCTTAACCTCAGGCTATATTGTGCAATATTCATTACCGTATTGTCGTAAAATATTGATGAAATGTATTGGAAATATGGAGGGCATGAAGCCATTCTATTAAACCAAGAAGCTACTTAGATCTGTAAAGGATAGAAGTAGCTTTTCATTTTTTTTAGCGTTCTTTCATATAATGCAGGGCATAAGCTAAAGGAGGAACGACATTTGAACGGAAATGTAACGTATTATTTTGGACACGCATTGACTGGCCAAGGTGTGAAGCATTTATATAAAGAAATGATGGAAGAGGCGTCTCTCGTTTATTTTTTGCAAGGGCCTGCCACATTTAAAGGTTCAGAACTGTTAAAAGAACTAGGATACTTCTATGTGAAACAGGGCTTTGCTGTCGAGTGGTTTAAGCATGCTTTATTAGAGGAGGTTGTTGAGGCCGTTTATATAAAAGGCTGTAACAGACTTTTTGTATGGGCATCTGAGTGGAATATCGAGCCAACTTTACTCGGTACAAAGCATCGTGTCATGTCTTTCTATGAATGCTTAGAAGACATACAGCTTAAAAAGGTTGGAGAACAGCTTGCAGAGGCGATGCAAGAGCGTGCAACATGGCGTGAAAAATGCATAGCGAAACTGGATCAAGCAATCAAGCTACATGATGACTGGGAGGTTATCACACAAAGCTGTATGAACTGGCAGGCATTAAATGAACAGGTGGAAAATTTAAAGTCGGAAGTGTTCCAATCTATTATTCTGAATAAAACAGGTATGCGGACACATCGTTTACTGGGAACGCTAACTCCTAGAGGTGCGGAAAATACAGTGGATAGTATCACCAAAAGTATCACGACTCGCTTCATGATTAAAGGTAAGCCAGGTACAGGCAAATCTTCACTAATGAAAAGCTTAGCCGATGAAGCAAATGCAAGAGGGCTTGATGCACAAATTGTTTGGTGTGGCTTAGATGCGGAATCTGTAGATATGGTCATTATCCCAGAGCTTAATTTCTGTATTTTTGATAGCACAGAGCCTCATATCTTTGATCCAGAGGATGGTAGGTTAGGGGATAAGATATTTGATATTGGTCAACATTGTGCGCTGTCAGAGGAAGCAGAAACTGCGATCGAGGCAGTGCGAGCACAATACAAAGAAGCTATACAGGATGCGATGGGCCATTCCAAACGATATGCAGAAGCTGAATATACCGTTCGTCGTTTATTAGATAATTGTCTATCGGCTTCTTTATGGCGCGAAAAAACAGCGCCACTATTCGAAAGATTAACAAAGTAATGTAGCTAATGGCTTGCATGTGCTAAACTAGGAGCGAGAACAGTTTTCCTAGGAAAGGATGATACGCTTGTCAAAAGTATTGAATGCATTTTTAGATGAAAACCTACAAGCCTTACATGAACAAGGCTTATACAATGAAATCGATCCAGTAGAGGGAGCAAATGGCCCAATTATTCAGGTCCGTGGCAAAAATCTTGTTAACTTATCCTCTAACAACTATCTTGGTTTAGCAACAAATGAAGAATTAAAGCGTATTGCCAAAGAGACAATTGATAAATACGGTGTTGGAGCAGGTGCTGTTCGTACAATCAACGGGACACTTGACTTGCACGTAAAATTAGAAGAAAAGCTTGCTGAATTTAAAGGAACAGAAGCGGCTATTTCTTATCAATCTGGATTTAATTGTAATATGGCAGCTATTTCGGCTGTAATGGATAAAAATGATGCCATTCTATCTGATCAATTAAACCATGCCTCTATTATTGATGGATGTCGCTTATCAAAGGCAAAAATCATCGCGTTTAATCACTCTGATATGGAGGATTTACGTGCAAAGGCAAAGGCAGCAAAGGAATCAGGTTTATACAATAAAATCATGGTTATCACAGATGGTGTCTTCTCAATGGATGGTGATATTGCTAAATTACCTGAAATTGTGGAAATAGCTAAAGAGTTTGATTTAATCACGTATGTGGATGATGCACATGGTTCGGGTGTAACAGGTAAAGGAAAAGGAACTGTGAAGCATTTTGGATTAGAAAAAGAAATTGATTTCCAAATTGGTACATTATCAAAAGCCATTGGTGTAGTAGGTGGCTATGTAGCAGGTAAGAAAAATTTAATTGATTGGCTAAAAGTTCGCTCACGCCCATTCCTATTCTCAACAGCATTACCACCAGGTGATGTAGCCGCTATTACAGCAGCCGTGCAAATGCTGATTGATTCAACAGAGCTACACGATAAACTGTGGGATAATGGTAATTATTTAAAAGCGGGGCTTGAGAAGCTTGGCTTTAATATTGGTGCGTCTGAGACACCAATTACTCCATGCATCATTGGGGATGAAAAATTAACACAGGAATTTTCAAAACGTTTATTTGAAGAAGGCGTTTATGCAAAATCAATTGTCTTCCCAACAGTTCCAAAAGGTACAGGTCGCGTTCGGAATATGCCAACAGCGGCACATACAAAAGAAATGCTTGATGATGCAATTGCGATTTACGAGAAGGTTGGTCGTGAATTAGGCGTTATTCAATAAGAAAAAGGCTTCCTCATGAATGGGGAAGCCTTTTTTGCATGATAGAAAAGAAAAAGTGAAGGATAGAATCAAAAAAGTGACCGATAGAAGCTTAAATCTAACTGATAGGGCGATCTAAAAATAGACAATCACTTTATTTTGACCCAATTATTTTGCCTGCTTTGAGCTGTTGAATAGCTTGATCAGAAATATTTAATGCCTGTAAAATTTCTTCATTATGTTGTCCTAAAGTGGGTGCTGCACTTGTTAGCTGTCCAGGTGTTTGTGAAAACTTAGCTGGGAAGCCCAATGTTCTCATTGGTCCAGCAGTCGGATGCTCATAGGACAGTACCATGCCACGCTCTAGTATATGAGGGTCATTCAATGTTTGGTCATAAGAATAGATTGGACTAGATGGTACACCATGCTTATCTAATAGTTCGAGCCAGTAGATAGCCTTATGCTTAATTAGCTCGCTTTCAATTTCTGCTTCCAGCTCCCTCACATGTTGGGCACGTGAATAGTTGGTAGCAAAGAGAGGATTGTCTAACCAATCAGGTCGATTGACAACCTTTGCCGCAAAAATCTCCCATAGCTTTTGATTGCCAGCACCTACTAGAATATAGTCATCCTGTGTTTTGAAACCTTGATAGGGCGCAGACACACGATGGGCGGTTCCTGTTCGCTCAGGTAACTCACCCTTTCCGAAGTAAGCAGCGGCCTCCCAAACAGTCCACGCAAGACCTGACTCCACTAAGGACACATCAATATATTGACCTTCACCACTACGAAGCTTATAAATATAGGCCATTAAAATCGATTGTAAGGCTGTTTGTGCAGCAGCAATATCATTCACCGCAAAGCCAACTTTTACAGGTCGTCCATCTGCTTCACCTGTCATATGCATTAAGCCACTCAGACCCTGAGCCATAATATCATAGCCACCCTTTTGACTATAAGGACCTGTTTGACCATAACCGGAAATAGAGCAGTAAATTAGGCCAGGATTGATGGCTTTTAATGTGTCATAATCAATACCAAGCTTTTTCGTGACACCTGGTCGATAATTTTCCACAAGTACATCAACAGATTGAATCAATTCTTTAAATAAAGTCAGTCCTTCAGTCGTTTTTAAATTGATGCAGACACCTTTTTTATTACGATTAACCATCATATACATATGACTTTCTTCATTAACGAATGGACCCATTGTACGGGTATCGTCTCCATTTGGGTATTTTTCAATTTTGATAACTTCTGCACCCATATCTGCTAATACCATGGTGCAATAGGGACCTGCTAAGACTTGTGATAAATCGATAACCTTTAATCCTTGTAATGCTTGTTTCATTTACCCTCAGTCCCATCCTGTTTGACTAATGTGATGTTGCGTAATCCTTTGACAGAGGTAGCACCGGCTAATGCGATAGAAACCTTTAATTCATCATAAAGATTGGTCATCACCTTTTCGACACCTTGTTGTCCCTCAAGGGCTAGTCCATAGACGAAAGGACGTCCAATTGCAACTGCATTCGCTCCTAAAGCAAGTGCTTTTAAGGCATCCATGCCACGATATACACCACTATCTAATATAATAGGAATTTGTCCATTCACAACTTTCACAATAGCAGGAAGGGCATCAAGTGAACCAATTACACCATCTAATTGACGGCCACCATGGTTTGATACAATAATGCCATCAATACCATTGTCGATAGCATGCTTTGCATCTTCAGGATGTAAAATTCCCTTCAATAATATAGGAAGGTTGGTATGTTTTTTTAGCTCTCGAACATGCTCCCAATTAAGTGTTGGGTGGAAGACATTTTGCAAGACACCTTGTACGTAGGACTCGAATGAATCATCAGGTAAAGTGGCTGTAAAAACGGGATCATTCATATAATTTCCTCTTGCATAGCCTAGCTTCAATGGTGAAAATTGATTGCGTACATCTTCTTCACGCCAGCCTAGCATTACGGTGTCGACAGTTAAAACGATCGCTTCAAATCCAGCTTCCTCCGCACGTGCAGCCATGCTAAAAGCAATTTCTTCATTAGTAGACCAATATAATTGAAACCATTTTGTTGCAGAAGGCGCAGCTTGAGCAACTTCTTCAAGAGCAAAAGTGGACACAGTGCTTTGTATATAAGGGATATTTAAAAACTGGGCGGCACGTGCAACGGCAAGCTCACCTTCATCGTGAACCATTCCGTTCATGCCCACAGGAGCAAAAAGCAAAGGAGTTGGATATGTTTTACCAAACAAATGAACCGATGTATCAACGTTTGACACATCATTTAAAAATCGGGGAACAATGGAATACTTCTCAAAAGCTGCACGATTATTGCGCAGTGTTTGTTCACCGCCAGCACCTGAACGGATGTAGCCAAAAGGGCCAGCTTCGATTTTTTCCGCTACGGCCTTTTCTAAATCTGCAAAGCAAATGGGGAAGGGGGCTTGTGCAGTTATATTTTTTAAGAGTAGATCGCCATCAGTTATGTTTGTCATCGTTACTACCTCACTTATTTATTGAAAATAGGCTTTCTTTTATTTAAAAAGGCTTGAATACCTTCGTTATAATCGTCTGAACTAAATGAATCCAAAACTAACTGTGCCAGCTCATCGTTTTCTTCAATTTCACCATCAACAATTGCTTGGATAATTTTTTTGATGCCTGCGTTTGCAATGGATGATTTACTTAATAAATGTTCAGCGAATTGCAATGTCGCCTCATCAATTTCCTCTGGTTCGTGTAGGGCCGTGATTAAACCAATATTTTTTCCTTCTTCAGCTGTAAAAATAGTAGCTGTGTACAAAATTTCCTTTGCCTTAGCGACACCAACAATATTGATGAGACGTTTCGTGCTTTCTAAATTATAGACAATACCTATGTTTGCAGCGGTAATGCCTAGCTTACTCTTAGGCGTTGCTATTCTAAAATCACAAGCATTTGCTAACTCTAAGCCACCACCAATTGCTAAGCCCTGAATCATAGCAATTGTCGGGTGTGGAAATTTATAGAGAGCATCGATCGCCTTTAGAGCCAATTCATTATAGGCTTTAGCATTGTCTGTAGCATAACGAACATCTAAAAACTCGCTAATATCTGCACCGGAAGAAAAGGCTACTTCATTGACACCGCGAACAATTAAAAGTTTGATGGAAGAATCTATACGGAGCAGCTCTAGTTGGTCTACTATGGCTTGAAACATTGCCCTTGATAAAGAATTCCGTTTATCCGGGCGGTTTAATACTAACGTTGCAATATAGCCATTTTTCTCTACATAAATTTCGTTTGTCATCTTCATTCTCCTCTTAATCTTTTTTCAACTTCGCGGCGAAGCGGTTACCAATGGATTGAATGCTCTGCACAAGGATGATTAAGATAAAGACAGTTGCATACATCACATCAACCTCATAGCGCAAATGACCATAACGATAGGCAAGGTCACCTAAACCGCCAGCACCAACCATTCCTGCCATTGCTGTCGCACCAATTAATCCTATTGTGGCAATTGTTAAGCCTAAAATAATAGATGGTCGCGCTTCACGTAATAGGACATGCCAAATGATATGGCGACGTTTAATACCCATGGCTGTGTAGGCTTCTACTACTCCGGAATCCACTTCTAAAAGCGCAGACTCCATCAGTCGTGCAATATAAGGAGCTGTGTAAACAACTAGTGGTACGATTACACCTTTAACACCAATTGTTGTACCTACAATTAACTTGGTAAAAGGTAAGATGAAGAATAGTAAAATGATAAATGGAACAGAGCGAACAATATTGATAAATAGATTAAAAAACTGATAGAAAAATTTATTTTCAAAGGATTGTCCTGGTCGTGTTAAAACGATTAATAGCCCTAATGGAATGCCAATCAGAATGGAGAAAAATAATGAAATTCCGACCATTTGAAATGTTTCGATAATTGCTTTGCCAATAACATCTGACCAATCTGTAAAGAAGCTTTGGATACTACTCATTGAACGCACCTCCTAATTCTTCCACTGCCACGCCATTTTCTGAAAAATACGTTAACGCCTTTTGGACAATCTGCGTTTCGCCATGTAAATGCACCACAATATTGCCGACAATACCGTTTTTTAATTCAATAATATTGGCTGTTAAAATATTTGGTTGCACATCATATACCTTAGTGACTTCTGCTAATAATGGCTTACCAGTACTTTCACCAAGGAATGTTAAACGGATTACACTTCCTGAAACATTTAATTGCTCAATAAGAGAAGGGGATAAATTACGTTGTGAAATTGTATTCAAAAACTTTCGCGTTGTAGGGTGCTTCGGTTTCGCAAAAAGTTCAATCGCTGTGCCAAATTCCACAACTTTCCCTGATTCTAGAACAGAAACCTCATCGCAAATTTTTTGAATTACATTCATTTCATGTGTGATGAGCAGAATCGTAATGCCTAATTCACGATTAATTTTTAACAACAATTCAAGAATGGCTTCCGTTGTCTCAGGATCAAGTGCACTTGTTGCTTCGTCACTAAGTAAAATCTCTGGTTCCTGTGCTAAGGCACGTGCAATAGCCACACGCTGTTTTTGACCACCTGAAAGTTGATTTGGGTAACTATCTAGTTTATCTGTTAAACCGACAATTTCAGCATACTTAGCTACTCGGTTTTTTACTTCCGCCTCTTTATAGCCTAGTAGCTTTAAGGGAACTGCAATATTATTGTAAACTGTTGCTGTTTTTAAGAGATTAAAGTGCTGGAATATCATCCCGATTTTTTGGCGTGTTTGACGTAATTCGTGAAGAGAAAGGGTCGTAATGTCTACATTGTCTATCACTACTTTTCCTGCTGTAGGACGTTCTAGTAGATTAACGCAACGAATGAGTGTACTTTTACCAGCACCACTATAGCCGATTACACCATGAATTTGTCCCTTTTTTACGTGAAGGTTGATGCCATCCACAGCTTTTATGATGCCTTTTTTCGATTTAAATTCTTTTGAGATATTTTGTAATTGAATCATGCGATTGTTTGCTCCTTTCTCAACCTTCTAAAAAGCAAGAATCTGCTCGTCTTCCCATTGGGGAATTTCAGCAGATTCTTCGGCTTTATAGAAGCTTTCTGAACATATTACCAGCTAGGGATTACAGAACCTTTGAATTCCTCTTCGATGAATTGACGCACTTCGTCAGATTGGTAAGCCTCAACGAACTTTTTAATTGTTGGATCATTTTCATTTTCAGCACGTACAACAATATAGTTCACGTATGGAGAATCAGTAGATTCCAATAAAATAGAGTCATCTTTAGGGTTAATGCCAGCCTCTAGTGCAAAGTTTGTATTAATAGCTGCTACATCTACTTCACTAAGTTGTTTAGGAATTTGAGCTGCCTCTAATTCAATGAATTTTAAATTCTTTTTGTTTTCTTCTACATCACGGATCGAGGCTGTTAAGTCTGCACCCTCTTTTAACTTAATATAGCCAGCTTCCTGTAAAACAAAGAGGGCACGTGCTCCATTCGTTGGGTCATTTGGTAAGCCAAACGTTGCACCGTCAGGAATGTCATCAAAGGATTTATATTTTTCTGAGTAGATACCCATTGGATTTAAAATCGTCTTGCCCACTGTTACTAAATCTGTATCATGGTCTTTATTAAATGTATCTAGGAAAGGCTCGTGTTGATAGCTGTTCGCATCAAGATCACCTTCAGCTAAGGATGTATTAGGTAAAACATAGTCAGAAAATGATTTTAGTTCTACTTCTAGCCCATTTTCTTTTGCTACTTTAGCGGCTACTTCTGCAATTTGTTCGTGTGGACCAGAAGTGACGCCTACAACGATTTTCTTTTCATCAATTCCTTCAGCTTGGCTTTTACTATCTTCTTTAGAGCCACAGCCTGCTAAAGCTGCTACTAATGTTAAACTTGCTAAACCTACTAAAAATTTATTTTTCTTTTTCATGAAAATACCTCCAAGATTGTTTTTATCGGTTTTTTGAAAATAAAAAAACTCTCTTACAAATTAAGAGAGGCTCATGAAAAGATGTCCTCTCTTATCTATCAAACGAAGATCGTTTGCAGGATTTAGCACCTTCCTATAAAAAGGAGGTTGCCGAGCTTCATAGGGCCAGTCCCTCAGCTACTCTTGATAAGAGATTTATAATATTTTTTTGTAATTCCGATAGAACTAATATAATTTATAGGGTATAGTAAGTCAATAAATAATTTTTAAATTTTTTATATAATTATAATATTTCGACGCAAAAGAGGGATAACAATGTCTGTAAGAGTTAATTATGGTATAGGTTCATTTGGTAAGGTTATTAGTGCTCGTTTTCTAACGGGAACAGATATCATTGAAGGGATTGAAGCGCTTTGCGAAGAGAATAGCATAGAGTCAGCAACAATTGTAAGCTGTATTGGCAGCTTTCAAAAAAGCAGCTTTGTTTATTTAGTGCCAGATGCAACAGCTCAAATTCAAGTTCGTTTTAGTGATGTGATTGAAAAAGAGGGACCATTAGAATTTATTCAAGGTTCAGGTGTGGTGTGTAAGCGAGATGGTGGATATGAGACACATTTCCATGGTTCTATGAGCGATCAATGGGGTGTTGTATCAGGTGGGCATTTAATAAAAGGGGGCAACCCTGTTATTACTGCTGACATCGTGTTGGCAGAGGTACAAGGGATTCAACATATTCGAAAATGGGATGATGAAACAGGTCATGTTCAATTTTATCCATTAGAAAATGGTTTAGGGCAACCAAGGAAAATTGAAAAATAGTAATAATCCTGTAGCTAGGGATAGCTACAGGATACGACGTCATTATCTTTTAAACAATTGTAATTGCTCGATTCTATGGATTGCTTCACGTAAGCGCTCCTCACTAACCAGCAATCCTACGCGTACATAGCCTTCACCATACTGACCGAAGCCATTACCTGCTGCTACAGCGATATCAGCTTTTTCGAGCAAAAGATCAGCAAACTGTTCACTTGTATAGCCTAATGGTACAGGGAGCCATGCGAAGAAGGAGCCTTTTGGAGCCGTAACATGCCAGCCAATTCTTCGAGCTTCTTCAATGAGTACATTGCGGCGACGCTCATAAGTAGCTCGTAGTTCATCCGCACATTGTTGGGAAGCCGTCAGTGCTACTGCTGCGGCTTGTTGAATGGCAGGGAATTGACTACAAAACAGATGATCCTGAATTAGATTAATAGCAGCAATAATCTCGGCATTCCCTACAGCGAAGCCTATACGCCAGCCAGCCATATTATAGGTTTTCGATAATGTATACATTTCAACTCCTACTTCTTTTGCACCCTTTGCTTGAAGGAAGCTAACTGGTTTATTACCGTCAAATCCTATTGCCCCATAAGCAAAATCATGTGATACGATAATATTGTGCTCCTTCGCAAAGCGAACGGTCTCTTCAAAAAACGCAAGTGATGCTGTACCACCTGTAGGGTTGTTCGGGTAATTTAAGTAAAGAAGCTTTGCTTTTTCTTTCACTTCATCAGGTAATGCATGATAATCAGGTAAGAAATCATTTTCAGCAAAAAGGGGCATTACTTCAAAATTGACGTCTCCTAGTACAACACCTGATAGGTAATCTGGATAGCCAGGATCTGGTAAGAGCATCGTGTCACCAGGGTTTAACACAGCTAAAGGTAGCTCAACTAGACCAATTTTTGTTCCACCAAGAATCGCTACCTCTGTATCTGGATTTAGTTCTACCTGATATTCACGTTGATAAAAGTCCGCAGCAGCTTGGCGTAATTCAGCGAGACCTCTAAATGGTGAATATTTGTGGTTTTGAGGATTTTCAGCTGCTTCCTGTAATGCTTGAATGATGTGAATAGGCGTTGGCTGATCGGGATTTCCTTGCCCAAGGTTAATGACATCACGCCCTTCTTCTAGAGCCAAGTTTACTTTTTGAACGAGTGCTGCAAAAAATTGAGTGGGTAGTTGCTGTAGTTTTTTAGAGAATTCCATGCATGATCACCTTTTTCAGAATATAATAATTATTATTGAAGAATATGAAGCAAATAGTATTACTTTTTCTGATAATTGTCTAGAGGAGGAATAGAGATGAAAATCGGTTGTATTCAATTAAATGTTGGCTTTGGCAAAGTTGAAGAAAATTTTGAACGTGCCGAGGATAAGATTCGTGAAGCTGCAAAAAATGGGGCAGAAATCATAGTGTTACCTGAAATGTGGAATACAGGCTATGCTTTAGAGAAACTGCCTGAGCTAGCAGATATCAATGGTGAGCGGACAAAGACCTTTTTGGCTAAACTTGCTAAGGAACTTGATGTACATATTGTAGGGGGCTCTGTTTCAACAAAGAAAGGCGATAAATTTTATAATACGATGTATACCTTTGATCGTAATGGAGAACTTGTTGGGGAATATAGCAAGGCACATCTTTTCCGTTTAATGGACGAGCATCTTTACTTGGAAGCAGGGGATGAAATGAATCGTTTTGCTTTAGATGATATTGAAGCTGCTGGTGTCATTTGCTATGATATTCGCTTCCCAGAATGGTTACGTGCACATGCATTACAAGGAGCAAAGGTATTATTTGTACCAGCGCAGTGGCCAACTCCAAGGATTGACCATTGGAAAACGTTGCTACAGGCTCGTGCAATTGAAAATCAATGCTTTGTCATTGCAGTAAATCGTATTTCGAAAAAGGTAGAAAATTTTAATGGGCAGTCTATGATTATTCAACCTTGGGGAGAAGTATTATGGGTAGGTGCTGAGGACGAGGAAGTAGCAGTGATCGATGTAGACTTTTCTATTGTCGATGAAGTACGTGGAAGAATTCCTGTTTACGATGATCGTAGACCTGGATTGTATCACGATGTAGTTGTGAAAGGGTAATAAAGGGCACGCTTAGGAGGGGAGTTAACCTTTTAAGCGTGCCAACTTTTTTCTAGCTCTTATCCTCGATTAATGAATTGGCTAGTAGCATAAATTCAAGTGTAATGCGGTTATGCCCGTTCATAAAATTTTTACCAAGTAAACTTTCAAGCTTTTTTAAGCGGTGATAGAGTGTTTGACGAACAATAAACAATTGATTCGCTGTTTGCTGTTTAGAGCCATTTGTTTGTAAATACACTTGCAATGTTTCGAGAAGCTTACTATTATATTTTTCATCGTATTCAATAACGGGCTGTAAATAGTCGTAAATCACTTCCTGTAAATCCACCTGCATTTGTAATTTATAGATTAAATGATATAAATGCAGATCATCATAAAAGAACGAGGACGTTTGTACTTTTCGACAAATATATAAGGTTTCCAGTGCAGTTTGATAGCTTTTGGGAATTTCATCCACATCACAAACGACCTTCCCAATAGCTATCTGATAACCTTGTGCCTGCTGCTTTTTATAAAATTCAGTTTTGACCAAAGAGGAAAACATGTTGTTTAACATATCACGAATGGCTTTACTATCTTTTGTATGCAGTAAAATAAAAATAACATAGCTTTTTCTTTCAAATAAAAATGGAATAAAGCCATGTTGCTCAAAGAGATTACGATAATAAAGCTTACTATAGACTACATCCTCCTGTGCCTTTGTCAACGTATTAGGAGAAGCCAAAATAAAGACAGTGCCACTGGATTGTGTATAGTTAGTATAATGTGTAACGATAAATTTATAGATTTCCTCCTTAGATAGTTTTTGATCAATCCAATCAGCTAAAATCGAAGCATCCTCAATATTCTTTTTTTCCTCAATATAGAACTCTCGCATTAAAAGCTGTGCCAACGCTGTTGCCGTGCGATCTAATATTAATAATTCAAATTCGGAGAAAAGCCCATCTTCTCGATAAATTGATAAATCGGCATAATGTTGATCAAATAGAAAAATAGGCTCATGTTTAAATTGCTGAGACGATGTATTCAATGTTAGGAATTGCTGCCGCTTTTTATGAGCCATATTCGGGAAAAAGACAGGTTCTCTTCCCTTAATGGAAAACATAATTTGTATTTTTAATTCATTATACATATTTTGTAAAATATCGTCCGTGTTTTGTCCCAATACTGCATTTTTGTTCAATGTTTGTGAGTAAGCTTCTAGTGAAGAAATCAATAGATATTGCTGATTGATAATTTGACTATGTAAATCCTGTGTAATACGAACAAAAGGAACTGCTTCATGGAAAACAATAATAGGAAACTGGTGGCGGTTGGCAAGTGTTAAAATCGCTTCAGGTACTGCTTGAATAGAGGTGCCATATTCAATACAAAGTGCTGCACAATTTTTTTGAATGATGGCTTCTATAAAGGACACAAAGTCCTCAATACTATGTTGGAGACTAAGCCCTGTAGTTAATACTAACTCTTCACCAACTAAAAAATTATCAACATGTATGATTTCTAGTACATGTGCCCATTTAACGCTCCTTGTTAATCCCTCATGACCTGCAACTACCTCTGCATTTTGAAAATATTTATTCTGTAAAACGTCTAGTACTTTTAGTTGAAATGGGCTCATTTTTGCCCCTCCTTTTGACATGCGTGTCAGCGGTTAGAATTCAAAAATTTCTGCTTGGTGCAGAGAATTTACTCATAAAATCGTTTAAAAATTATTTTAAGAATATTTAGTCTATTTTACATTATGTATAAAACAAAAGTATAGAATTTTACAGTTTGTCTATTACTTCAACGTTATGAAAGATGTAAGATTTTTGTAAGCGATCAAGCAATCTACTAAAAGAGGTGACAGATATGGGGCAACAAACGCATTTACAAAGAGGATTAAAGAAGCGGCATATGACGATGATTGCGATTGCCGGTGTAATCGGTGCTGGACTATTTATGGGGAGTGGCTCGGTCATTAATCTAGCTGGTCCAGGGGCAATTTTATCGTATATATTTGCAGGAATTATCGTTGTATTAGTTATGCGTATGCTAGGTGAGATGGCGGCAGTCAATCCAACGAGTGGATCGTTTGCTCACTATGCACATGAAGCCATTGGTCCGTGGGCAGGTTTTATGATTGGATGGTTGTACTGGTTTTTCTGGGTGATTGCCATTGCTTTAGAGGCAACAGCAGCAGCTGCCATTATTCAATATTGGTACGATGGGATTCCTTTATGGCTTTTAAGTCTGTTATTAACTGTAGCACTTACATTAACAAATGTTCTTTCTGTCAAAGCTTTTGGTGAGTTTGAGTATTGGTTCTCTCTTATTAAGGTTGCAAGTATAGTCGTTTTTCTAGGTCTTGGTGCTTTTATTATCTTTGGTATTGCTCCAAACTTTAATGCTGTTGGTATGACCAATTTAGTTGAACAGGGTGGTTTTTTGCCAAATGGTTTTGGCGCTGTTCTAATGGGTGTCGTTATCGTTATTTTTTCATTTATGGGGACAGAAATCGTTGCGATTGCTGCTGGTGAATCGGATGAACCGTTAGCCGCTGTCACAAAAGCTACCAATTCTATTACTTGGCGTATTTTAATTTTCTATGTAGGCTCTATTGCAGTTGTAGTGACGCTATTGCCTTGGCATTCCTCAGATATTTTAACAAGTCCTTATGTAGCGGTACTTGATTATATTGGTATTCCTGCAGCCGCACAAATTATGAATTTTGTTGTTTTAACTGCTGTATTATCATGCCTAAATTCAGCACTATATGCTACATCAAGAATGGTATTTTCTTTAGCGGAAAAAGGAGAAGCACCAAAGGCATTTTTAAAATTAAATAAAAATGGTGCACCTGTTAATGCCATACTTGCCGCAACATTTTTCTCATATATTGCGGTCATTATGAACTATGTGTCGCCAGATAAAGTATTTATGTTTTTATTAAGTTCTTGTAGTGCTATTACGTTGATTCTTTATTTAATCATTGCCTTTTCACAGTTAAGAATGCGACGGAAGATTGAGCAAGAAAATCCAGAGCTATTAAAGGTGAAAATGTGGCTATTTCCATATTTAACATATTTAACAATAGTAGCAACAACAGCATTACTCATTGCGATGTTCTTTATAGAGTCTATGCGCTCACAAATTTTATTTACATGCGTTATTGTGGCCATTGTGATGATTTTCTATATGCTGACTCAAAAGAAAAAGGTGATCAAACAAGCCGATGAATCAAGTTCCCTTTTCACAAAAGACAAGTTTGATTTTGAACAATAAGACGAAAAAAAGGAGTGGTCAATTATGACAGTTCAACAAGAAATGAAAACGCTAACACATTTTATCAAAGGAGAAGAGGTAGCAGGTACAAGTAACAGATTCTCTGAAGTATATAATCCGTCAACAGGTGAGGTTATTGCAAGAGTACCCCTTGCTTCAAGAGCCGAGGTAAAGCATGCTATTCAGTTAGCTAAGGAAGCCTTTCCAGCATGGAAAAAAACATCAATTGGGAAGCGGGTAGAAGTGCTACATCGTTTCCGTCAGCTGTTAGTAGAAAGACAGGAAGAACTTATCAATGTGATTTGCCAAGAGAGTGGAAAAACTAAGGAAGATGCGAAAGGTGAAATTGTTCGTGGTATTGAATCTGTGGATATGGCGATCAGTGCCCCACAAATGCTAAAAGGAGAGTATTCCGTCAATGTAGGTGGAAATATTAATGCTTTTTCTGCCAAATCGCCTCTTGGTGTAGTAGCAACCATTGCACCATTTAATTTCCCTGTTATGGTACCACTGGCTATTACAAGTATGGCTGTTGCGGTAGGAAATGCAGTTATTCTAAAGCCATCTGAACGTGTACCTATTTCAGCATTATATTTGTGCCAATTATGGAAAGAGGCAGGTCTACCAGACGGTATTTGGACAGTGGTTAATGGAGATAAAGAGGCAGTCGATGAACTATTAGAAAATAAAGAGATTCAAGCAATTTCATTTGTTGGCTCAACGCCTGTTGCTGAATATATCTATCAAACTGGGACAAAGCACAATAAACGAGTCGCTGCATTTGGTGGTGGAAAGAACTTTATGATTGTTATGCCTGATGCCAATTTAGAACAGACAGCAAATGCCTTTTTAGGAGCAGCATATGGCGCAGCATCTCAGCGTTGCATGGCTATTTCTGGTGCACTCGTTGTAGGGAAGGATACGGAGCAACGATTTACGGAAATATTGAAAAATAAAATTTCCGAACTAAAGGTAGGGCCTTATACAGAGCAAGACGTCGATTTTGGTCCTGTTATCACTAAACAATCAAAGGAAACGATTATACGTTATATCGATGGGGCGGTCAGTGAAGGAGCGAATCTTGTCATCGACGGAAGAAATCCAAAAGTATGTGAATCGTCAAATGGTTTTTATCTTGGTCCTACTTTACTTAATCATGTCACACCAGAAATGACGATCTTCAAAGAGGAGGTCTTTGGTCCAGCACGTATTGTAGTAGAGGTTGATTCACTACAAGAGGCTATTGATTTAATAAATGATCATGAGCTTGGCAATGGTGTCACAATGTTTACAAGCAGTGGTGCGGCAGCGCGTAAATTCCAAGAAGAAATAGAGGTGGGTATGGTAGGGGTAAATGTGCCAATCCCAATCCCAGTTGGCTATCATAACTTTGGTGGGTGGAAACGCTCTAAGTTTGGTGAAGGGCATATGTTTGGTCCAGATCAGGCGAGGTTCTTTACAAAGGCAAAAACGATTTCTGAACGTTGGCCCGATGAGACAGAGGATACAGCAAGCTCCTTTGCGTTCCCAAGTAATAACGATGCGAAAAACTAAAATAATAATGAGGGGTGTTTGGCGATGACGCAGATCAATCTTAAAAGTGATGTATTAGCAAAGGATGAGCAATATGTATGGCATTCGATGAAACCCTATAATCCACAAGCCACGTATGTAGTAGAGAAATCTGATGGTGCAAGAATTACTGATACAGATGGTGTGGAATATATTGATGCGATGGCTGGGCTATGGTGTGTCAATGTTGGCTATGGTCGTAAAGAATTAGCGGATGCAGCCCATGAACAAATGATGAAAAATGCTTATGCACCTTTATCTCAGGGACATTTACCAGCCGTGGAACTAGCCGAAAAACTTAATGAAATGCTTGGTGGAGATTATGTTATTTTCTTCTCTAACAGTGGTTCAGAAGCGAATGAAACAGCCTTTAAAATAGCTCGACAATACCATCAGCAAAAAGGACAAAGCTCGCGCTATAAAATCGTCTCTCGCTACCGTGCTTATCATGGGAACTCCTTCGGTGCATTAGCGGCAACAGGGCAGGCGGAGCGTAAATATAAATATGAGCCTCTATCACCTGGCTTTATCCATGTTGCACCACCTGATCAATATCGTGAGCATGAAAGTGAGACTATTGCACCATTAGATTTAGCGAGTGTAAAGGCCGTAGACAAAACGATGACCTGGGAGCTGGGCGATACAATTGCAGCAATGATCTTAGAGCCTATTATTACAGGTGGTGGTGTCATTATGCCTCCAGAAAACTATTTAAAAGGTATTGAAGAAGTATGCAAAAAACACGGCGCTTTAATGATTGTGGATGAGGTTATTTGTGGCTTTGGTCGTACAGGGAAGCCATTTGGATTTATGAATTATGGTGTAAAGCCTGATATTATTACAATGGCCAAAGGAATTACAAGTGCCTATTTACCATTATCAGCTACAGCGGTAAAGCGTGAAATATATGAGGCGTTTACTGGATCAGATGCATACGGCTATTTCCGCCATGTAAATACATTCGGTGGCTCACCGGTGGCATGTGCAGTCGCATTAAAAAATATTGAGATTCTTGAGCAAGAGGCTTTATTTGACCGTTCCAAGGAAATTGGTGCAGCAACACTAAAAACACTGCAACAAGAATTACAGCATCACCCAAATGTAGGAGATGTACGAGGCAAAGGCTTATTGATTGGAATTGAATTAGTGGTAGATAAAGTTTTGAAAGAACCTTTACCTGTAGAGAAAGTGAATGCTGTCATTGCAGCATGTAAAGGGCAAGGGGTCATCATTGGGAAAAATGGAGCTACTGTAGCAGGGTTTAATAACGTTTTAACGTTATCACCACCACTTAATATTGCACAAGAAGATCTTGACCGCATACTAAATGTGGTTGTGAATAGTATAAATACGCTATAGCAACTATTCATGTAGGTTCTAAAAGCCATGTAATAAGGGCTTTTAGAACTTTTATTATTGGCCTTTGAGGCAACAAAAATTCTAGGGATAATTATTATAGTTCTATAAAAATAATTATAAAATTCTGAAATTTATTTAAAAAATAGTGGAAATAATAGATTTCATAGTTTATAGTTGTTAAAAAATAATTAATTTTCTGATAATAAAAATGTCCTGAGAGGGAATATTTTTTTAATCATTTATTTTCAGCAGTGGAATAAATACGCCTTGTATTTTGAACTATACTTTCTGATTAAAAGCAATTGTGATAGTTGAGGGAGCAATTTTTCCTGAATTGAATTGTCTAATCGTAAGAAAATATAGTTTATTTTTTGCCTACTTATTTTCATCAGTGGAGAAAATAAATATTTTTTGGTAATTATATTTCTTAATTTAAGTTTTAAGAAATATTCTTATAGATTTTTACAAAGGGAGTAGATGAGATGAATTATGTTAAAAAATTGGTTTTTGTAATTCTATGTACGTTGCTTTTAGCAGCATGCGCAGAGAAAGACAATTCTAACGCATCAAATACTGGGGACAAGTCTACTACAGATTCAGGTACAGCTAGTTCAAAAAATGAACTTGTTATCGCTGTAAATGAAAACTTTATTTCAATGGATCCACATAACACAGGGGATACGAATTCGAGTTCTGTACAGGAGACAATGCTAGAAGGATTGTTAGGCTTTAATGCAGATGGTCAAATTATTAAGGTTCTAGCAGATGACTATTCAATTAGTGAAGACGCGCTAGTCTATACATTCAAACTTAAAGAAGGGGTTACTTTCCATGACGGGGAGCAGTTTAATGCTGAAGCTGTAAAGGTCAACATTGAACGAATCATGAATGATGAAAGCTTACGTTTATATTCTCGTGGTTTTAGCTTAATCAGCAATGTTGAAATCCTAGGCGACTATGAAATTAAAGTTACTTTAAAAGAACCATATGGACCAATGATTACGCGTTTCGGAGTTGCCAAAATGATTAGTCCAAAAATGATTAAAGAAAATTCAGCAGATATACCTAAAAAACCTGTTGGTACAGGACCATATAAATTTGTTGAATGGGTACAAGGAGACCATTTAACAATTGAAAACTTTGATGGCTATTGGGATGGTGGAGAACGTGTTGCTAAAATCACCTATAAACCAGTGCCAGAAAACGGCTCGCGCGTAGCGATGCTAAAAGCGGGCGATGCTCAGGTTATCTATCCAGTGCCAGCACAAAATATTGATGAGCTTTCTAATAGTAAAGATGTAGAGGTAAATAAGGTTCCTTCTACAATTGCACATTACGTTTCATTAAATACCTATAAAAAACCTTTGGATGATATTAAAGTTCGACAAGCCTTTAACTACGCCGTGGACAAGGATGCTTATTTAAAAGTGGTGAATGCAGGGCTTGGTTTACCATTAGACTCTATTATTCCTTCCAAAACCGTTTATTATAAGCAGCAAAAAATGTATGAACACAATATTGAAAAGGCAAAAGAATTATTGGCTGAGGCAGGCTATCCAGATGGTTTCGATATTGAAATCTGGGGGAACACGAACTCGGATACGATGAAGGGTATGCAGTTTATTCAACAACAGTTAGGTCAAATCGGTGTAAAAGTAGAAATTAAATCGATGGAAGAAGGAACTTTATCAGACGAAATCTATGGTGCACAAACACCAGATGATGCGAAATTACAAATGTGGTATGTGAGTTGGTCAGCGTATGCTTCGGATATAACGAACGCAACAAAGCCTCTTTTCCATAGCGTATCATTCCCACCGAATGGTGCAAATACAGCTTACTATCATAACACGGAGGCAGATCAATTAATGGATGAAGCTAACTCCATTTCAGATGTAGATCGCCAAGCTGAATTATATGAAAAATTACAGGAAATCGTTTATCAAGATACACCTTGGATTTTCTTAGGGGTAGATGAAGTTGTATATGGTGTACGTTCAAATGTGAGCGGTGTGCTAGTAAACCCTACAGGTGGACTTGATGTGAAGAATGCCAAAGTGGAGTAATGAACAGTAAAAGGAATTGATGTTCGTCAATTCCTTTTCTACAAAAATAGAAAGGAGGAAGGCCACATGTGGAAGTATATAGCAAGAAGAACTGTTGAAATGATACCGATATTAATTGTCATTTCTATATTAACATTCTTATTTATTCATTTCATACCAGGTGACCCTGCAAGATTAGTAGCTGGTAAGGATGCCACGCTAGAAGATGTTGAAAATGTACGCCATGAGTTAGGTTTAGATAAATCAATTCTTAAACAATACATGGATTATATGAAAAATCTTGTGACGGGTGAGCTTGGAACATCTTTAACAACAGGATTACCTGTCATAGATATGTTTAAAACAAGGTTTATGCCTTCTCTTCATCTTACTTTCCTTTCCATGTTTTGGGCTACATTAATGGGTTTGGTGATTGGTGTTCTTTCTGCCATCAATAAAAACAAATGGCCTGATTATTTTGGTATGGTAACGGCTGTTTCTGGCATCTCAATTCCAGGATTTTGGTTGGGCTTATTATTAATTCAATTATTTTCAGTGCAGCTAGGGCTATTTCCGACAGGTGGATTAGATGGCTTTTCTAGTTATATTTTGCCCTCCTTGACTTTAGGGGCTGGCATTATGTCAATGATTGCGCGATTTACTCGTTCTTCCATGCTGGAAACGTTACAAGCAGATTTTATAAGAACAGGGAGAGCAAAAGGATTGAAAGAACACTCCGTTATTGTGACCCATGCTTTAAGAAATTCCTTGATTTCTGTGGTAACAGTAGCAGGTCTGCAATTCGGATTTCTCTTAGGAGGATCGGTGGTAGTGGAGACAGTCTTTAGTTTTCCAGGAATGGGACGACTTTTAATTGATTCGATTGCCTTTCGAGATTATCCCGTCATTCAGTCTGCACTGCTGTTATTTGCATTTGAATTTATTTTAGTAAATTTAATAGTTGATGTGCTTTATACCGTGTTAAATCCAAAAATCCAATTAAATTCTTAAGGGAGGGAACAAAATGACTTCACCAACTACTGTGCAAAATAGCCAAGTGCAAAATACACAAAGAAAATACTCTCCTCTTAAAGAATTTTGGAAGTCTTTTAAAAAACAAAAGGCTGCTTTGGTAGCAAGTATCTTTATAGGATTGTTAATTGTAATCGCTATTATTGGCCCTTATATCGCACCTTACGATCCTTTTGAACCGAATTATAATGCTTTATTAGAGGGACCAAGTGCAAGTCATTTGGCAGGAACGGACGAGTATGGTCGAGATATTTTTAGTCGTTTAATAGTAGGCGCAAAAATATCCTTAATGGTGAGTTTCAGTGCCGTATTTTTAGGCTTAATACTAGGAACTATTTTAGGTTTAATTAGCGGTTACTTCGGTGGGTGGGTTGACAAAATCATCATGCGTAGCTGTGATGTGTTGTTTTCATTCCCTGATTTATTATTAGCGATTGCCATTGTAGCCTTATTGGGCCCTGGTATTAATAATGTCATCATTGCTGTGATGATCTTTAGTGTGCCATCTTTTGCTCGTTTAGTCAGAGGTGCTACATTGAATGCGAAGGAGAATGTCTATGTAGAAGCAGCACAATCTATGGGAGCATCGCATGTTAGAGTGCTGTGGAAACATATTTTCCCTGAAACAATTAGTGAGTTAATCATTTTTGTCACAATGCGTATAGGGACAGCCATTTTAGCAGCTTCTGGTTTAAGTTTTTTAGGCTTAGGTGCAAGCCCTGAAATGCCTGAGTGGGGAGTAATGCTAAGTAGTGGGCGCGACTATTTAGGGACATCTTCGCATGTAGTCATCATGCCAGGTATTGCCATATTTTTAACCGTACTAGCATTTAACTTAATAGGTGATGGATTACGAGATGTGTTAGATCCAAAAATAAAAAATAATTAAGGAGAATGCCTATGCCAGAACATGTATTACGAGTAATTGACTTAGAAACGTCCTTTACGCGTGATAATAAGGAAATCAAAATTTTAAGAGGTGTCAATTTTTCCATCCGTAAAGGAGAGATAGTAGGCTTAGTGGGAGAATCGGGCAGTGGAAAAAGCTTAACATCGTTATCCATCATGCAATTATTTCACGGTACTACAGGCAAAATCGTCAATGGCTCTATACATTTTAATGGACATGACTTGACGAAAATGTCCGAATCAGAAATTCGGAAGATTCGTGGCAAGCAAATGGCCATGATTTTTCAAGAGCCCATGACTTCTTTAAATCCTGTCTTAAAAATAGGCAAGCAGTTAATGGAAGCAATTGAGATGCATTTGAAGCTGCCGAAAAACGAAAGTAAGCATCATGCAATCCAAATGTTAAAAAGCGTGGGCATAGGAAGAGCTGAGGAAATCATTTATGAATATCCACATCAGCTCTCAGGAGGAATGCGCCAACGGGTAATGATTGCAATGGCTATGGCCTGCCACCCTAATTTACTTATTGCTGACGAACCAACCACTGCGCTTGATGTCACGATACAAGCTCAAATTTTAGAGCTAATGAAAAAGCTAAAGGAAGAAAATGAGACAGCTATTTTATTAATTACACATGATTTAGGTGTTGTGGCGGAAATGTGTGATAGGGTAGTGGTCATGTATGCAGGGCAGGTTGTAGAGGAAGCAGATGTCTTTGAACTATTTGCTAGCCCCAAGCATCCCTATACAAAAGGTTTAATTGCATCTGTACCGAAAATTGGTGATAACAAAGAAGTATTAGATTCTATCAATGGTCAAGTACCATCCCCACAAAATATGCCGAATGGTTGTAAATTTGCTCCACGTTGTAATCAAGCGATGTCTATATGCCATCAGGAGAGTCCACCGACAGTAAAAATTTCGGCTACACGCCAATGTAGCTGCTGGCTATATGTGAAAAAGGATGTGGAAGTAAATGCCTAACAGTATATTAAAAGTGGAGAATTTAAAAAAGAGCTTTCAAATAGCCGGAGGATTATTTCAAAAAAAGCAATATGTTAACGCAGTTATAGATGTCTCCTTTGAAATAGAAGAAGGTACGACATTTAGTTTAGTTGGGGAAAGTGGTTGTGGGAAATCTACTACGGGCAGATTAATTACTAGATTAATAGCACCAACGAATGGAAGTATCGTTGTGGATGGGAAAGAAGTAGCTACTGCAAAGCCATCTGAATTAAGGCACTTAAGGCAAACTGTTCAAATGATTTTTCAAGATCCATATGCCTCATTGAATCCAAGAATGAAGGTCAAGGAGCTTGTTGGAGAGCCTTTAGAAATTCATACAAAACTTTCGAAAGTAGAGCGTGAAAAACTAGTGCTTGAAATGCTGGAAGTCGTTGGATTAAATGCTGAACATGCTGATCGCTATGCACATGAGTTCAGTGGTGGACAAAGACAGCGTTTGGGTATTGCCCGTGCTTTAATAACAAAGCCAAAATTAATTATTGCTGATGAGCCTGTGTCTGCGTTAGATGTATCTATACAATCACAAATATTGAATCTATTAAAGCAATTGCAGCAAGAATATAAAATATCTTATCTCTTTATTTCTCACGATTTAAGTGTTGTAGAACATATTAGCCATTATATTGGGGTTATGTATTTAGGATCCATTGTAGAAATTGGGCGTAAAGAAACCATATTTAATGAACCAAAGCATCCCTATACACAAGCGCTCATTGCTTCCGTACCGATTGCAGACCCAACATTACGAAAAAAGAAGATCGTTTTAACTGGTGATATTCCAAATCCTAAAAATCCGCCGAGTGGTTGTACCTTCCACACAAGGTGCCCCTTTGCATCAGATATATGTAAGCAAGTTATACCAGAAATGAGGAAAATTAACGAAGAGCAAAGTGTTGCATGTCACTTTGTTAACTAATGGAGAGGATGTTTATAAATGAAAATAGGGTTAAGCACATACAGCATGGTTAAAAAAATGAGACAGGGAGAGATGGATGTACTAGATGTTTTACAATGGGTAGCAGACAACGGTGGTCAGCATGTAGAATTAGTGCCCTATGAATTTACGGTTGTAGATAACTATGAACTTGCAACTGAAATTAAAGATAAAGCAGCAGAGCTAGGATTAGAGTTATCCGCCTATTCGTTACCAGCTAACTTTATTCAGGATACGGAGGAAGCTTTTTTAGAAGAAGTTGAACGTTTAAAGAAACATATTGATGTAGTACATCATATGGGTATTCACATTATGCGCCATGACGTTACTCTCTTTACCTTACCAAAGGAGCAAACATCCATTCATTATTACAACGAGCATTTTGAAGAAATGGTTAGAGGCTGTCAGTTAATTGCAGATTACGCGAAACAATTTAATATTACGACAACGATTGAAAATCATGGCTTTAATGTTCAAACAAGTGATCGTGTACAACAATTAATTCATGCGGTAAACAGAGCCAACTTTAAAACAACTTTAGATATCGGTAATTTTTTATGTATTGATGAAGAGCCTCTCATTGGTGTTATGAAAAACATTCCTTATGCTGCTACAGTGCATTTCAAAGATTTTTATATTCGTCCTTATTATGAAAATCCAGGTGAGGGCGAGTGGTTCCGTACAGTTCATAACAACTACATCAGAGGTGCTATTGTCGGGCATGGTGATATAAATATTCGAGAAATTATTAAACTCGTAAAAGTCAGTGGATATGATGGTTATCTTACTATTGAGTTTGAAGGGATGGAAGATTGCCAAGTTGGTTCAAAAATAGGGATGGATAATGTACGTCGTTTATGGAATGAATGCAAGCTCTAAAGGGGGAAAGCACATGGATAAATTAAAAGTTTGTGTCATTGGCACAGGTTCTATTTCAGATTTTCACTTAGGTTCCTATACGAATAATCCATACGTTGAATTATATGGCGTGTATGATGCTTCCATTGAACGAGGCAAAGCAAAAGCAGCCCAATTTGGAGCAACACATGTTTTTTCTTCAAAAGAAGAGCTATTCGCAGATAAAAATGTGGAGGCTGTCAGTATTTGTACATGGAATAATACGCATGCAGAATTGGCGATTTTTGCTTTGGAAAATGACTTACATGTTCTAATAGAAAAGCCGCTATCTATGACTTATGCAGAGGCTCTAAATATCCAAAAGGTTGCAGAAAAGCATCAGAAAGTATTTCAAGTGGGCTATGTAAGACGATTTGCAACAAATACCAAAGTACTGAAAAGCTTCATCGACGATAACAAATTGGGCGATATTTATTATGCCAAAGCTTCCTGCCTAAGAAGATTAGGGAATCCAGGAGGCTGGTTTGCCGAAATTGATAAGTCTGGCGGCGGACCTTTAATTGATCTAGGGGTACATGTAATTGATATATGCTGGTACTTAATGGGTAGACCAAAGGTGAAACGTATAACAGGTCATACTTACAATCAATTAGGAAATCGAAATCATATAGAAAATTTATCCTTCTATAAGGCTGCAGACTATGATGCAACGAAAAACACAGTAGAAGACTTAGCAAATGCCCTCATTACATTTGAGAATGGAGCATCGCTAATGGTAGACGTTTCCTATACACTACATGCTTTAAAAGATGAAATAAGTATTAAGCTATATGGCACGAATGGTGGAGCAGAGCTAGAGCCTGAATTAAAAATTGTAAGTGAAGAGCATAATACGATTTTAAATATTCATCCTCAAATTAACGATCTAACTTTTGATTTTGCAACTGCCTTTCAAAATGAAATTAATTCATTTGTTGATTGTTGCCTTCATCATTATGATTCAGTTGCACCTTTGGAGGATGGGGTAGAAATTATGAAAATCTTAGAAGGTATTTATATTTCTGCAACTGAAGGAAAGGAGGTTGTTTATTAAAATGGTGAAATTGGATAATAAAATCGGTGTGATAGTAGACAGCTTTCGTTTACCTATTCGTGAAGGTTTGTTAAAGGCGAAAGAAGTTGGGGCACAGGGGGTACAAATGTATGCCGTTTCAGGTGAGTTGGACCCCGATAACCTAAATGCTGAACAAAGAGCAGAATTGAAGGCGTATATTTTAGGGTTAGGTCTAGAAATCTCCGCCTTATGTGGAGATTTAGGAGGACATGGCTTCCAAGATAAAGCAGAAAATGCCTGGAAAATCAAGAAATCGAAAGAAATACTGCAATTAGCCAAGGACCTAGGAACATCCATTGTTACAACCCATATCGGTATTATTCCTGAAGATGAAAATGACCCAATCTATCAAACAATGCTGGAAGCTTGTGAAGAATTAGGACAATATGCTACATCATTAGATGCTTATTTTGCGATTGAAACAGGGCCAGAAACGAGTAAAACATTAAAAGAGTTTTTAGATAAGCTATCAACGAACGGTGTATCGGTTAATTTTGATCCAGCCAATATGGTGATGGTAACAAAAGATGATCCTGTAGCTGGAGTCAAACTATTAAAGAAATATATTGTACATACACATGTAAAGGATGGTATTCAACTGCAGTCAACGAATCCTAAAGATGTGTACGGGTACTTAGGATACGATTCTGGAACATCTCATGATAAAATAGAAGAAATGGTGGAAAATGGAGAGTTTTTCAGAGAACTTCCATTAGGTCATGGAGATGTCAATTTCGAGCTTTATTTTTCAGCTTTACAAGAAATCGGATACAATGGCTATTTAACTATTGAACGAGAAGTGAGATCAAATCCCGAAAAAGACATCAAAGAAGCTGTACAATTCATAGAAAAGTTTAAATAGGGGTTGAATCTAATTTGAAAAAGCAAGATCAAGTACAAATGCGAAGACAAAATAAATATATTGTGCTTGACGCAATAAGGCAGATGGCGCCAATTTCAAGAATTCAATTATCAAAATATACAAAAATGAGCCCTACAACCATTACGCGTATTGTGCAGGAGCTAGAAGCGGAAGGCTTTATTCTTGAAGGGGTATCGGAAGAAACAGCCATTGGTAGACGTCCTACGTTAATTCATATGCGAGAAGATGCTTTATATACGATTGGGATAGAAATTGACTGTTTTACTATTCGAATAGGTATACTAGATTTCTTAGGGAAGCTTATTGCCTTTCAGGAAGTCAAATGTAGCATCAAGCATCAATACGAAGAAGCTATATATCTACTTAAACGATCTATAGAAAATATCATGACAGAATATCAGATTGCTCAGGATAAATTACTAGGCATTGGGATAGGAATTCCAGGAGTAATCAATAACGAGGAAGGAATTATCGTTTCCTCTGAGCAATTGAAGTGGGAAAACTGCCATATAAGAGAAGATTTAAATGGTGTTTTTGGTTGTGAAGTCATCGTAGATAATGAATTAAAAATGCAAATCATTGCTGAAATTGGTGATATCTATACGCCACAGTATTCAAATTGTATTTTAGTCGGAATTGGAACGGGAATAGGAGCATCCATATTATTAAATGGAGAAGTGTATCGTGGCATTCAAAATAAAGCTGGAGAAATAAGTCATATAACGATTAATCCCTTTGGTGAAATGTGTCACTGTGGTAAAAGAGGATGCTTATCGATGTATGTTTCTGAAGTTACGCTGTTAAAAAGAACACCTAAAAATCTTAATATTCAATCAATAGAAGAGATTTTGCAGTGTGTTGATCAAGGTGAGCAATGGGCAATCGATATTCAACAAGATGTAGCTACTTTTCTAGCTATAGCCATCAATAATCTAGTTTGTTTATACGAACCAGAGGCTGTCATCGTCAGTGGAGAAATTATTGAGCACAATGTGACATTTCAAAAACTACTTAGTGAAAAGTGTAAACAGTATATATGGAAGGAATTACAACCCTACTTTGATTTGCAGTTTTCCAATCAATTAAAAGAAGGGGTTGTTAAAGGAGCGGCATTACAAGCACAAAAGCAGTTGCTGTCTGTTTAAAGAAAGGTTGGTTGATTCGTGGCTTACTCAGAATTTTTAAAGGAGTATCGTTCAGGATTAATGGAAAATGTGCATTATGGACAAATGAGTGCTGTGAATCTAACGAAGGAAGAATTCGTCTCTGTAGGTCAAGACTATGAGCCTGTGTATTTTCGTTCTGCAGCAAAACCATTTCAAGCCATTCCCATTTTTATGACTGATTTTATAGAAAAATACGGGATTACTTCAAATGAAAGTGCATTATTTCTGGCTTCGCAAAGAGGCGAAATTTATCATCAAGAGGCATTAGTCTCTTTGCTGGAAAAACTCCCTATTAATGAAAATGATTTAATTTGTGCAGCATCCTATCCGTTAAATGAGGAACCTAAAACACAGTATATTCAACAGGGATTTGAAAAGAGGAAACTCTTTCATAATTGCGCGGGCAAGCATTTAGGATTTTTAACTGCATGTTTAGCAAATGGCTATGATGTCAAGCAATATTGTCATCCAGAACATCCACTGCAACAGATGATAAAAAAATATATTGCTTATTTAAGTGAATATGAGATAGAGGGAATTCGTACAGGGATTGATGGCTGTGGTGCGCCCGTCTTTGCGATTCCGTTAAAAAACATGGCCATTGCTTATTTAAAGTTAGCAAGACCAGAATTAATTGATGATCAACTGATTCGTGAAGCAGTAATAAAGCTTACAACAGTAATGAATCAAGAGAGTCATATCATTGCAGCACAAAACTTTATTTGTACAGCATTATTAAAGGACCCTAATATTGTGGCGAAGGGCGGAGCACAGGGTGTATACTGTTTTGCTCTAAGAAATGAAGGAGTAAGTTTTGCCTTGAAAATTATGAATGGCTCCGAAAGTCCGTGGCCCAATGTAATTGCTTCTGTATTGGAACAAATGCAGTATACAAATCAAGAAACAATTGAGCGTATTAAAGCATTGTCTCCTGCATTTGTGCGTAATGATGCAGGGGTAGAGGTAGGAGAAATTGTATCTACAATTAAAATTGTATAGAGGTGAAGGCACTTGCATGTTTTGGCAATAGATGGCGGTGGAACGAAAACGATTGCAACAATCTCAACATGTCATGGGCAAATTATGGCGCTAGCAGAAACAGGCAAAAGTAATCCCACATCCATGAGCTTCGAGCATTTTACAGAGACGATAACAGAATTAATAAATAATTTAAAAAGACAACAGCCTCACGAATTTCAACACATTACAAAGTGCCATGCTGGCCTGTCTGGTGTAACAGAAAATAATAATGAGAAAATTACCTATGCATTATTAACCTCGCTTTTACCGAAAGACTGTCAACTATCACTATCGAATGATGGAATGAACGCGCTGTATGCGGGAACCTTGGGGCAGCCAGGCATTGTACAAATTTCTGGTACGGGTGCGATTACACTCAGTATAGATGCATCTGGAAGAATTGAGCGTACAGCAGGATGGGGTTATATTTTTGATGATGAGGGCAGTGGCTATGATATTGGCATTCGCACATTAAAAGCGGTATTTAAAGCATTCGACAAAAGAGGTCCTGAAACGCTTCTAACAGCAGCGGTATTAGAATATTTTCGATTACAATCCGTTCCGCAGATAATTGAAGTGGTATATGGCGAAGGGCATCCGCGGGATACCATATCACCTTTAAGTAAGGTTGCAATTGAATGCGCTAAACGTGGTGATGGAGAAGCCAATACAATTATTGATCAAGTGTGCCATGTTTTTTATCAAAGTATAGACGCTTGTTACAAAAAAAACCCGTTTGCACATAAGCAAGTCAAAGTAGTGCTAGCTGGTGGCGTTTTTAATGAATTGGAGCTATTTACTAAAAAATTAATCGCTATTGATAAAAAGAATAGTAATCAGTATGACTTCGTGGGTGCTTATAGCTTACCGGTAGGTGGTGCCGCTTTAGCTGCTTTAAGATTACCATATAATGAGGCAAAGCTATTTATCGATCAATATAATGCAAGTATGAAGAAGTTTTTAACGAATTAATCCCCCTTAACTTAGCAAGTAGAGAATAGCATATACATGTCTCTACTTGCATTTTGTCAGTCTCCTACTTTAAACATATACCCCTTATATGAATTATGAATGATCATGACGATTCCGATAAGCATAAAATTGGATAATAACGAACTTCCACCATAGCTTAAAAAGGGTAGGGTGACACCTGTGACAGGTAAAAGCCCAATGGTCATGCCGATATTTTGAGTAATTTGAAAGGCTAGTAAGCTTGAAATACCTGCCCCCATTAAAGTCATAAAGGGGTCTCGCGCTACTACCGTAATAACGACAATACGATAGATAACAAAAAAAAGTAGCGCGATTACAAATGCTCCTCCAATAAAACCTAGCTCTTCTGCAATAGCAGAGAATATAAAATCGGTATGTTTTTCTGGTACATAGACATTGTTATGTAGATAGCCCTTGCCCACAAATTCTCCTGACCCGATAGCCATAAAGCCTTGGCGTACTTGAAAAGAAGAATCTGTATATTCATAAGGCTGAAGCCATCCATAAATTCTAGAAATCTGATGTCCTGATAGAGCACCTAAAACCTTCTCTGTAAAAAATTCATTAAATCTGACATAGAGCACTACCAGCGTACTGATGATAACTAGAGGAACAGCCGTAAATACGACAAGAAGCTTTCTATGAATACCTGAAAAGAAAATCATCGGTAAAATCATTGCCATATACAACATGACCATACCTGTATCGGGTTGTCTATAAACAAGTAGCGTAGGAGGAAGGACAATTAGCCCGATTTTTATAAGTAACCAAAAATCTGCTAGATAGGAGGGGCGGACATTTTTCTCTTGATGAGCAATAATGACCTTACTCACAACTATTAAAAAAGCGAACTTTAAAAATTCCGAGGGTTGGAGAGAACCTAAAAACGGGATTTGATACCATGATTTTGCCTGATTGATCGTTCGAGCAATGCTTTCAGGAGCAACAATAAGACCAGCCGTTAAAGCAACTATTAGGAAGTAAAATGGCCATCCAATCTTCTTCAACTGTTCAATATCAAGCAAGGATATTCCAAGCATGATGGTTAATCCGATGACATAAAATAAAAACTGTTTGATAATAAAGGAGCTTGCATACTGTTCAAAATTTACACTACTAGAATGGACAAAAAGGCAACTAATAGCGCCGAGTAAAAGAAGACTTATTACTAAACTCCAATCTAACTTCTTGAATTGCGTCAAATGTAACACCTCCATTCTCTAGTATGAACGCTTACAATGTATGGAAGGTTGCGAATGTTTTTCTAAAAATAGTATGAATAAGTAGCAATAATCTGGCTAATTTAGCGAGTTAAATTACCTAAATAAAACTAAATGATGGGTATAAATTCTTAATATTTCGATTAAAATTTACAAAAATATAACACTGGCTTTATATCTCTATACTATCATTATTGGTAAGAGTTGGAGGAGGAGCCAAGGATCATGCATTTTTTCCGTTTCATTAAGGTGAAGGACAAGTTACTTGTACTCATGATTGTTTGTGTATTATCGAATGTATTGCTAGGTGTATTCAGTGTAGATTATTTAAGGAAAATGTCGTGGCATGCAAGTGAGAGTTACACACAGGGACTGGTCCCAATTGGATGGCTAAATGAGCTAGAAGAATCACAGCGTCGATTAGATTTTATAGTAGATTCGAAGGGTGACGATAAAGAAATGACAGCCATTTTACAAAACATGGCGCAGCCTTTAGATCATCTAGATAGCCAAGAAATTGACAAGAAGATGAGTCATCAAATTAAGAAGTATAAGTCATTGCTTAAGAAGCAGGAAGAAGCCATTGAGAACTTTAAGCAATTGAACCATGGTGAGCTAGATCAGTTTTATGTGCAAACATTTTTACCAATTAGTCAGGAGAGTCATGCATTATTAGAAGACACGCAAAATTATTTGGTTCAACGAGCAAAAGACCAACAGCAGGCTTATCAAAAAGATGTACAATTTGGCTACTGGTTACTAGGTGGCGTATGCTTAGCGGTTGTCTTGCTTGTTATCCTTATCGGCTTTATTGCAACGAAGGCAGTCAATGTGCCAACCCGTCAACTAAAGTCATTATTAAAACGAGCAGAACAAGGTGATTTCACTGCCAATGCAAGTTATGTAGCTCATGATGAGCTTGGTGAAGTAGTTCTGTCATACAATCAAATGGTAACAGAGGTGAAACGACTACTCCATACTGTCACAGACAGTGCCTATGAAGTAGAAGAAATGACAGGGAAATTGCAGAAATCCTCTGAGCAATCATCAACAACGACATTAAAAATAGCGAAGGATGTACAATCTATTTCAGAGTCAACGTCTGCTTCTTCTAGTAAACTAGCTTCGAATACTGCTTCCTTAGAGGAGGTTTTAAATGATGTACAGGTTATTTTAGAAAAGGTTCAGGTTGTAGAAAGTTTTGCACAAAAAACGGCCAGAGATGCAGAAAGTGGAACTGAAATTGTACAGGCTAATTTAACACAAATGCAAGCTATTAAGCAGGCGGTTGAAAAATCTAATACAGCTATCTTTAATTTAGTAGAGCGGGCTGCATCGATTGATCAAATGATTGAAGTAATAGAAAGAATAACAGCGCAAACTAACTTACTGGCTTTAAACGCTTCAATTGAAGCCGCTAGAGCAGGAGAGCATGGTAAAGGCTTTGCAGTAGTGGCTAATGAGGTTCGTAAGCTTGCAGAGCAAACTGTTCAATCGACACAAACGATTACATCCATTGTACAGAACATCCATCTAGATTCGAGTTATGCGGTACAAATGATGGAAGGGGTTTTAGTAGCGACTGAAAAAGGTGTAGCTGTTACAGGACAAACTGCGTCAAGTTTTGATCAAATTTTAGAAAAAGTACATACTATTAAGCCATATATTATGGAAGTATCTGCTACGGTTCAAGAGATTGCCAATCACACGCAGAAGGTAAGTGAGGATGCGGGTATGCTGACAGCCTTATCCGATACGAATGCCGTGTCTACTAAGCATGTTGCTACGTTAACAGCTGATCAATTAAAAGCTCAGCAACAGTTCCATAATTATATTAAGGAATTGCGCAAAGTATCAAAAGTTTTGCAAATAGCTGTCAAACGTTTTTCGATATAATTTAATATTAAAGAATAATATTCAAAAAGGGTCTTCTTTGCAAAAAATAGCAAAGAAGATTCTTTTTTTGCATGGTTACAAAACTAGCTTATGAAAGTGTAAATGATTTGTGTTTTTGAGATGTACAAATGTGTTTTGTATATTTTTGTAGCACAATATTTTTCTTGTTCTCATATACTGTGAATAAGGGATTGTATGTTCTTTGTAAGGAATATTATTAATATAATTGTTGTATTTTCAAAACGAACACATTATAATGAATTTCATTGAAAGTGTTATTAAATCAATGTTTATTAATGTATTTTTGTACTTTCAGAAAGTACAATTGTTCACATGTGGAGGTTTTGGGAAATGAAAAAGATTGTTGTTACTGGAGCACTTGGTCAAATTGGTTCTGAGCTAGTAGAAAAACTTCGTGGTATTTATGGAGAGGACAATATACTTGCTACAGACATTAGAAAGCTTGAACATACTAAGGGCCCATTTGAAATATTGGACGTGACAGATGGACAAAGAATGCATGATTTAGCAAAGGACTTCGGTGCAGATACGATGATGCATTTAGCAGCATTATTATCAGCTACAGCAGAGAGAAATCCATTGTTAGCTTGGAATTTAAATATGGGTGGATTAATGAATGCGTTAGAAGTTTCACGTGAGTTAAATATGCAATTTTTCACGCCAAGCTCAATTGGTGCGTTTGGTCCGTCTACACCTAAGGAAGATACACCACAGGATACTTTGCAAAGACCAACAACTATGTATGGGGTAAATAAGGTAGCGGGTGAGTTATTATGCGATTATTACTTTAATCGTTTTGGTGTTGATACACGCGGAGTACGCTTCCCTGGGCTAATTTCTTATGTAACACCTCCAGGTGGTGGTACAACAGATTATGCTGTAGAAATTTTCTATGAAGCCATCGAACAAGGCAAATATACATCGTATATTCAGGAAGGTACATTTATGGATATGATGTACATGCCAGATGCCTTACAAGCTATTGTAGATTTAATGGAAGCAGACGGTAGTAAGCTTATTCATCGCAATGCTTTTAATATTACAGCCATGAGCTTCGAACCTTCGCAAATCGCGGCTGAAATCAAGAAACACTTACCAAATTTCACAATGAGCTATCAGGTAGATCCTGTTCGTCAAGCCATTGCAGATAGCTGGCCAAACTCTTTAAATATTGAAGCGGCTCAAAAAGAGTGGGGCTTCAAAGCAGAATATGATTTAGCTAAAATGACGGTAGATATGTTAGAAAAATTGAAAATTAAACTGCATAAAAAAGCAATTTCATAATAGATAGGCAACGGGTGAAGACTAGACTTCATCCGTTTTTTTATATATAAAAGAAAATTATTGGAATATATAGATTAAATTATGAAATTAAAATATAATAATATTCGGAATATTAATAGTATTCAGTTAAATTGATGCTATGATAATTTCACAAGGGGAAATTCACAAATGAAGGGATGATGGGTTTTATGATGCAAGCACCATTAGTTTTAACTAGTTTTTTTAAACGAGCAGAGAGCTATTTTGCAAGAAAATCAATTATTTCACGGACAAGCCCACACAAAATACATCGTTTAACATATGGGCAGTGGGCAAAAAGAACGCGTCGTTTAGCAGATGCCCTTACGAAGCTTGGGATGACAAGAGGAACAAAAGTCGGCTCCTTTGCGTGGAATCAGCATCGACATTTAGAAGCTTATTTTGCTGTGCCTTGCTCAGGGGCAATCTTACACATGGTAAATATTCGTTTATCAGAAGAGCATTTGATCTATATTATTAATCATGCAGAAGATGAGATTTTAATGGTCGATGTAGATTTATTACCGATCATTGAAAATATTGCGCCAAAACTTGAGACAGTGAAACATTATATCATTATGACGGATGAACCAGCTTTGCCAAAGACTACATTACAAAATGTTTTATCCTATGAGGACATATTAGCTACTGCTGATGAAGAATTTCAATTTCCAGAGGATATTGATGAAGAAGCACCTGCCGGTATGTGCTATACAAGCGCCACAACAGGGAATCCAAAGGGGGTTGTCTATTCCCATCGGGGTTTAGTACTACACAGTATCATGCTGAGTATGTCTGACTCTATGGGAATTGCGGAAAGAGATGTCGTGATGCCGATTGTACCCATGTTTCATGCAAATGCATGGGGCTTGCCTTTTGCTAGTGTCAATGTGGGTGCTACACAAGTTCTACCAGGTCCGCAATTTACTTCAGCATTAATAATGGATTTAATCGAACAAGAAAAGGTTACATTAACTGCTGGTGTTCCAACCATTTGGATAGGTGCCTTACAGGAACAGGAAAAGAAAGAACGAGATATTAGTTCTTTAAGAGCGATATGCTGTGGTGGATCGGCTTCACCAACTCGACTCATTCGGACATTTGAAGAAAAATATGGAATTCCTTATATTGTTGTCTATGGCATGACGGAAACTACACCAATCGTGGCATTGTCTAATTATATGTCATGGATGGAAGATTGGCCGATTGAAAAACGTATTGAAGCTCGAGCGATGCAAGGGATGACAATGGCAGGTATCGAATCTAGTATTATTAATGAGGCGGGGGAGGTACCTTGGGATGGCGAAACAATGGGGGAATTACGTTTAAAAGGCCCATGGATTTCCAACGAATACTATCGTGATGAGCGAACAGCAGATGCTTATCGAGATGGTTGGTTATATACTGGTGATATTGCTGTACGAACAGCAGATGGCTTTATTAAAATTACGGACCGTACGAAGGATCTTATTAAATCAGGTGGGGAATGGATTTCCTCTGTTGATTTGGAAAATGCGCTGATGACTCATGATGCCGTTTTAGAAGCGGCTGTCATTGCCATGCCCCATGCTAAATGGCAGGAGCGTCCATTAGCTTGTGTTGTATTGAAAGAGGGACAATCAGTAACTGAACCAGAGCTTCTTGCTTTTTTAGAAAATCAATTTGCCAAGTGGTGGGTACCAGATGCAGTCGTCTTTCTAGAAGAAATTCCAAAGACATCTGTCGGAAAATTCCTGAAAGCGAAGCTGCGAGATAATGTAGCAGAAATTTATCCTAAATCATTGGTATAGGTAAAAGAGCGATTTCCGTAAATGGAAGTCGCTCTTTTTTGAGTTATTTAGTTAGCATGTGGAAGACTTGTTCAACGTCTTTATCGCCACGACCAGAGATATTAATAATAATGCTTTCCTCAGATGATAAAGTTGGTGCTAATTTTAGAGCATGTGCGACTGCATGTGAGCTTTCAAGAGCAGGAATAATACCTTCAACCTTAGAAAGTACTTGGAAGGCATCTAAAACTTCTTCATTTGTCACGGTCACATATTCAGCACGACCGATTGTTTTCAAATGGCTATGCTCAGGCCCCGCACCTGGATAATCTAAACCAGCTGCTATTGAATAGGTAGGGAGTGGGTTGCCTTCTGCGTCCTGAAGTACTAAACATTTGAAGCCGTGTAGCTCTCCTGGTGTTCCTTCGTTTAAGGTAGCAGCTTTGTCTGGCTCTATTCCAATAAGACGAACATCTTCGTCTGCAATATAATCAGCAAATGCCCCAATGGCATTACTACCGCCTCCTACACAGGCAAGAACAGCTGTCGGCAGCTTTCCTTCCTTTTCTAAAATCTGTTCACGACTTTCGCGGCTAATCACTGATTGAAAATGTTTAACCATTGATGGGAAGGGGTGTGGTCCAACTGCTGAGCCTAATAAATAGAAGGTTGTTTCATAGTTTTCTACTAAGTCAGCGAATGCCTCATCTACTGCATCCTTTAAGCGTCCTTGCCCTTTATCGACAGCTACAACTTTCGCTCCGAGAAGTTCCATGCGAAATACGTTCAATGCCTGACGTTTTGTATCTTCCAAGCCCATATAAATCGTGCAATCCATTCCAAACATGGCACACGCTGTAGCTGTTGCTACACCATGTTGACCTGCCCCTGTTTCGGCAATCACGCGATTTGCTCCCATACGTTTAGCTAGTAAAATTTGTCCTAATACATTATTGATTTTATGGGAGCCTGTGTGGTTAAGGTCTTCACGTTTTAAATAAATTTTTGCGCCACCTAATTGCTTTGTTAAATTCTCTGCAAAATAAAGAGGGGATTTACGACCGACATATTCACGGAAATAGTAATCTAATTCTTGCTTAAAATCATCATCCTCTTTATACTTTTGAAAATTCTCATCTAGTCTATTTAAAACATTTTGAAGCTCCTTTGGAACAAAGCTTCCACCAAATTCACCGAAATATCCCTTTTTTTCTACTACTGTACTCATCTTAACTCGACTCCTCTATGCTAATTTTTCCAAAAAAAAAGCCACTCCAATCCCTCATAAAAAGGACGAGTAACCGTGGTGCCACCTTCATTCGCAATTTTTGCGCGCTTTCCTGCTCCGGTAACGGGGAGCGAAACGGCCTTACATTTGATAAGGCTGCTCTGAAGTCCATTCACAAGTCTGTACTACTGGTTTGCACCAACCACCAGCTCTCTAAAAGTAACAATGCTTGCTACTACTCTTCTTCCTTGCATTTATTAGAAAGAATTGTAGAGTATTTTCAGAATAGTGTCAAGAAAAAAGACGAATCTAAAAAGATCCGTCAGTTAAATCAAATTTTTAAAGTGAAGGCGTTTGTTTAATACATACATAATCGGTGCACCTACAGCTAATACAACAAATTCACCCGCCGCGACTGTTAGCCAAGTCCAGAAAAATGGCAACTCTAAAGCCAAGTTCAGCTCAAAGGCAATGATAAACATAGTACATGTAAAGAGCAATGTATTAATAATTAAACGTGCCCAAATATTTTTGACAAATTTACAGATCAAAATAAACAGGCCAAGTGTAATCATTGAATGACCTACACCAAAAACTAAATCGTAAATGCCAAGTGGTGAAAAGAGATTAGAGATCAATACACCAATAATAATCCCTACGGCAAAGCGTGGATTAAAGGCCACTAAATGGTTAAACATCTCAGATACTCGGAACTGAACCTCTGTAAAACCAAATGGTGCAACAAGCATGGTTACAGCTATATAGAGAGCCGCAATGATACCACTTGCTGCTAAAAATTTTATCTTCATATTCATTTCTCCTTAGTTTTTTTTCGTGGGATGGTTACGAACCACGGTGCTTTCACACAAGTAAATATTTTATTATAGATATCTAGTAGAAGTCAAATGTCAGACTTTGTCTATAATGTCCTATCGTCGCAAAATTGTCATAAATATTTTTTACTATGTTGAAAAAAGAAATCGAATAACTAAAACAGCGTAGTTTAGCGGTTTAAAGCGCCAAATTAAATGAAAAACTAAAATATTTTGTCACTTTTAAAAGTCAGAACATTCATAATGTTGTTGACGGAGCTCGATAATAACGATAATATAGCGATACATTCACACTTTGTTTGGATAAAGTGCGATAGATATTCGAGAATATAATCGGGGGGATTATTTGTGAAAAGCAATGTAAAGAAGTTGTCATTCCTTCTTTTTGGATTAGTGTTGCTTCTTGCTGCTTGTGGTAGCAGTGGCTCAGGTACAACAGATTCAAAAGGAAATGAATCAAACAATGCAAGTGAGAGCGGAAATGCAGATGATAAAACATATAAAATCGGGATTACTCAAATTGTTGAGCATCCATCGTTAAACGCAGCAACGGAAGGCTTTAAAAAAGCAATTGAAGATGCTGGTTTAAAAGTTGACTACGATCCACAAATTGCACAGGGAGATAATAGCCTTAACACAACGATTGCTAACAATCTAGTAAGTGCAAACGTAGATTTAATTTTTGCAAACTCTACACCTTCTGCACAAGCCGCTGCAACAGCAACAAGTGATATTCCAATTATTTTTACATCTGTTACAGATGCTGTTGGTGCACAGCTAATTGACTCAATGGAGAAGCCAGGGAAAAATATTACAGGCACAATCGATTTACATCCAGAAACGATTTCTAAAACTGTAGCATTCCTAAAAGAACTTGGTGCGAAAAAAGTAGGGATGGTCTACAATGCGGGTGAGCAAAACTCAGTTGCACAAGTTTCAGAAGTGAAAAAGGTTATGGACGAACAAGGTTTAGCGGTGGTAGAAGCATCAGCATCTACTTCAGCGGATGTAAAACAAGCGACAGAGTCTCTAATTGGTAAAGTAGACGCTTTCTATATTATTACTGATAACACAGTTGTTTCTGCATTAGAATCGGTAATTGATGTTGCCAATACTAATAAATTACCATTAATTGTAGGAGAACTAGATTCTGTAGCACGTGGCGGTTTAGCAGCTTATGGTTTTGAATATTTCGATATCGGTTATGAAGCAGGTCAAATGGCTGTGAAAATTTTAAAAGGTGAAGCTACACCTGCCGATACACCAGCACAATACCCACAAAATCTGAAATTATTAATCAATAAAAAAGTTGCAGATGATTTAGGCATCGAAATTAAAGATTCTTGGGGTGCCGAAATTCTAGAACAGTAAAACGAAGCGGGGTGCACTATCCCCGCTTTATCTTCATTTTACAAGTGATATAAATAATAAAGAGATTTAGGAGATGATTCAACGATGTTTTTAGCATTATTTGGCGCAGTGGAGCAAGGAATCATCTATGCAATTATGGCACTTGGTGTATATTTAACATTTCGGGTGTTAGATTTTCCGGATTTAACGGTTGATGGAAGCTTTGTAACAGGGGCGGCAACTGCAGCAACAATGGTTTTGCTTGGCTACCACCCAATCTTAGCGACTTTAGTGGCAATTGTTGCTGGATTTATTGCTGGATGTATGACAGGAATTCTTCACACGAAAGGAAAGATTAATCCGCTTTTATCAGGAATTTTAATGATGATTGCTTTATACTCGATTAATCTACGTATCATGGGGTTAACTGCAGAAAATACGATAGGTCGCCCGAATATTCCACTACTAAACTCTGAAACAATCTTTTCAAAGTTTCAATCTTTTTGGAGTAATTTAGGGATCGATGATGCTATCAATAACCTATTAAAAAGCATAGGCTTTCAGCATGTACCAGGTACATGGAGTGTGCTGATTGTTGTATTAATCATCACGATTTTAATTAAGTTAATAGCAGACTGGTTCTTAAAGACAGAGGTTGGGCTAGCTATCCGAGCAACTGGTGATAATAAACGAATGATTCGCAGCTTCTCTGCAAATACAGATACACTTATCATTTTAGGGCTAGGTCTTTCCAATGCGCTTGTCGCATTTTCTGGAGCTTTAATCGCACAATACTCGAAGTTCTCTGATGTTAGTATGGGGATTGGTATGATTGTGATCGGTCTCGCATCCGTTATTATTGGTGAAGCTATTTTTGGGACTAAAACTATTATCCGTACAACGTTTGCAGTTATTGCAGGAGCCATCATTTATCGTATTATATTAGCTTTAGCATTACGTGTAGATTTCCTTGATTCAGGAGACATGAAATTAATTACAGCGATCATCGTTATTTTGGCGCTGATCTTACCGCAATTTATTAATAAGAGTAAAGAACGTAAACGTAAAGCTAAACGTGCTGCAGAACTTTCACAAGTAAAAAAAGTAGAGCAGGGAGGTAATGGCCTTGCTTAAATTACATGGTATTAATAAGGTATTTAATGAAGGAACACCTGATGAGAAGATTGCACTTGCGGAGATAAACCTACATTTAAAGCCCGGTGATTTTGTGACAATTATAGGTAGTAATGGTGCAGGTAAATCAACGATGATGAATATGATTTCAGGTGCTTTAACACCCGATTTCGGTACAGTATTGATTGATGGTAATGATGTGACAAGTTTGCCTGAATATAAACGCTCTCAATACATTGGGCGTGTCTTCCAGGACCCAATGGCAGGAACTGCACCTACGATGACAATTGAAGAAAATCTAGCATTAGCATACTCTCGAAATAAGCATAGAGGGCTACGCAATGGTGTGGACAAAAAGCGTCGTGAATTTTTTAAAGAATCGCTAGCGATGCTTGGTTTGAATCTTGAGAATCGTCTTTCTGCTAAGGTAGGCTTACTTTCAGGTGGGGAACGTCAAGCTTTGTCGCTCTTAATGGCTACCTTTACAAAGCCATCTATTTTATTACTGGATGAGCATACGGCTGCACTTGATCCATCACGTGCAGAGTTAATTACTCGTATTACGAAGTATTTAGTGGAAAAAGATAATTTAACGACATTAATGGTAACGCACAATATGCAGCAAGCATTAGATTTAGGGAATCGTCTTATTATGATGGACAAAGGCCAAATCATTTTAGAAGTTGGTGAAGATCGCAAACATGAATTAACAATTCCTGATTTAATGTCCGAGTTTGAACGTATTCGTGGGGAAAAAATGAATTCAGACCGTGCTCTATTAGGTTAATATCGAAACGCTCATACACTTGTATGGGCGTTTTTCATAGTGTAAAAAATTTCATCCATAGTGTTTTTATGAATGGTGTAAATGAATGACCGTTACAGGTTCCCTAATTTCACGTGTGGGGGGTGCCGATCTATCTTATGGGAGTCTAGTAGCCTTCCAATCCAGCACATTAATTTAGCAAAGGTCCTCACTACTCTTTATGGAAGGGCGTTGTCACACATCGTTTTTCCGCATTTTTAGTATGATAGAAAATGAAAGGAACAGTTTTAAAAGGGTTGATTGGAGAGGAGTTGTAGGGGATTTAGCGGCTCATCAGACGCCACCTGGACGCTGGAGGAACAGATATCAATCCCTCGCCTTGCCAGAATGTCTCTTTCCGCAGACAATATTGTTTTTTCAACATCATATAAAACGCTCATGCACTAGTTTGAATAATTTTATTTAGGGAAATTAAACGATCAATAAACTTTATGCATAAAAAAGCCTCACTTTCAGAGAAGTGAGGCTCTTCATTTTAAACGAGTAAGCCAAATAGTTGAATATCGTTGTTTACTTCTTTGTATTTGAAGCCGAATTCATCCATTCGGGCAAGTAGTCCTTCATATTCAGCACGATCACCTAACTCAATGCCGACTAGTGCAGGGCCACTTTCTTTATTATTTTTCTTGGTATATTCAAAGGTAGTAATGTCATCGTTTGGTCCAAGTACACTAGTGAGGAATTGACGTAATGCTCCGGCACGCTGAGGGAAGCTGACGATGAAGTAGTAAAGTAATCCTTCGTGTATAAGTGACTTTTCTTTAATCTCCTGCATTCGTCCAATGTCATTATTCCCACCACTGATGATGACAACGACTGACTTACCTTTAATTTCTTCTTTATAAAAATCAAGAGCTGCCACTGATAATGCTCCTGCAGGCTCAGCGATAATCGCATGTTTATTATATAGATCTAGAATGGTTGTACATACCTTGCCTTCAGGTACAAGAACAATATCATCTAAATAGCGACGACAAACATCATAAGTGTGGTGACCGACGCATTTTACTGCAGCACCATCAACGAATTTATCAATCCAATCAAGAGCAACTGCGCCACCTTCAGCAAAGGCAGCCTTCATACTACCAGCACCAGCAGGCTCCACACCAATAATTTTACTAGTAGGAGAGAGATTTTTAATGTAGGCAGACACGCCTGACATTAAGCCACCACCGCCAATACTTCCGAATATGTAGTCGATTGGCTCCTCCATATCATTCATAATTTCTACCGCTACGGTTCCTTGACCAGCAATGACATCAAAATCATCAAATGGATGAATGAAGATTTTACCATGCTCTTCACAATAGCTCAACGCGCTTTCAGCAGAATCATCGAATGTATCTCCTGCTAAAATAATTTCCACATATTCACGTCCAAACATACGTACTTGGTCTATTTTTTGCTTCGGCGTTGTTTGTGGCATAAAAATGCTTGCTTGAATTTTTAATTGGGCACAGGCATAAGCTACACCTTGTGCATGATTGCCTGCACTTGCACAGACAACCCCAGCATTGCGCGCTTCATCCTCGATTTTTTTAATTTTATAATAGGCACCACGAAGCTTGAATGAGCGTACATGTTGTAAATCTTCGCGTTTAATATAAATATTAGCTCCGTATTTCTCGGATAAATAGTCGTTTTTTTGTAGTGGTGTGTGCACAACTACATCTTTTAAAAAATGATGTGCAATCAGGACATTCTCCACTTGCACGGTTCTAGTATCAGCAACTTCCATAGTATTCATCCTCCGTTATACGTTTAAAACATTTATCTATGATAGCACACTTTATTTGCTTTTTGTGATTAATTTTTAGTAAATTCTAAATTTTCCGTGTCTATTTTATGATGTAAGCGTTTTATCTTGATATAGCTAATTATTTTATAAAGAAGAAATATCTCAGACCTAGAATTAGCTCAATTTAAGGGGAGAAAATCTGTTGTTTCAAATCTAAAAAATACTACTCTCATAACAAAAATGGTCAAGCATATACTAGATTAGCTTAGGACAAGTAGGAGGGTATGTAGTGGAAATCATTCAAGGAATTTTATCAACATATTGGAAGTTTTTTGATTTGGCGATGTGGCAAGAAGTACTAATGGACCCTGTCTCCTGGGGACTAATATCCTCATTAATTATTATAGAAGGTTTGCTGTCGGCAGATAATGCACTGGTATTAGCGGTACTAGTGAAACATTTACCAGATAAACAGCGAAAACGGGCATTAATGTATGGTATGCTAGGTGCCTATTTTTTTAGATTTTTATTTATTGGCATAGGTGTTTATCTAGTAGAATTTTGGTTTATTAAAGTATTAGGTGCTTTGTATTTAGGTTGGCTTTGTGTAGCTCATTTCCTTCACATAGGGAATGAGGATAGTGTAAAAGAGGTAAAGAGGTCAGGATGGATGGTGCGTCTTTTCGGCACGTTTTGGGCAACTGTCATTTCTGTTGAGCTAATGGATATTGCTTTTTCAATTGACTCAATCTTTGCTGCGTTTGCGATATCAGATCAGGTCTGGGTGCTTTTAATTGGAGGGATGTTAGGAATATTAATGATGAGGACGATTGCAGGTGTTTTTTTAATCATCATTGAAAAAATACCAGAGCTTGAAGCAACAGCCTTCATAATTATAGGTGTCATCGGCTTAAAAATGTTAGTAAGTGTTTTCAATATCCACATCCCTCATTATTTATTCTTCCTTTTCTTAGTGATTGCTTTTTTCATCACGATCATTGTGCATATGATGAAGAGAGTAAGAGCTGCCTAATTAAAAAGTACTGTTCTCCAAAAATGAGAACAGTACTTTATTTATTTTACATATTTATCTGGGTCAACAATATAGAACTTTTCAACATTAAGCCAGCTCTCGCTCATTGGTTCGCCGTCATCAATACGTTTTTCAGTCTCCTGCATCATCCAACCAGTCTGAGACGCATGGGCTTGTAATGCTTTTAATTTGTCCATTCGCATTTCCCTAATATCATAGACCACATGTGGTTCACCATTTTTTTCAATCGTATCATTGGCGAATGCACAACCGAATATTTGTGGACGAGCAGCCTTTGGCATACGACGTACAGCTTCAACTACAGCACGTGCTGTTGCTTCATGGTCTGGGTGAACAGCAAAGCCAGGTAAAAATGTGAAAATTAAAGAAGGCATTAGTTCTTCGATTAGCCCTTCCACTAGTTTTACCATTTTTTCATCATCTTCAAATTCTATTGTTTTATCACGTAGACCAAGCATGCGTAAATCTTGAATACCCATTGCCTCTGCCGCTGCAACCAATTCCTTACGACGGATTTCAGGTAAAGACTCGCGTGTAGCAAAGGGTGGATTACCTAAATTACGTCCCATTTCGCCTAATGTTAAACAGGCATATGTAACAGGTGTATTCATTTTCTTTGTATAGTAGGCGATGGTTCCCGCAACTGAGAAAGCCTCATCATCTGGGTGAGGGTACACAATTAAAATATGACGTTGTGGTTGTAAATTCAAATAGTCGTCCCCCTTAGTAAGTAAATGGCGTTTCACTAATTTCAAGCGCAATCGCCAATTTTCCAGAGTAGTCTAGTCCAGCCATTAATAAACGGCCTAAATCATCTAATTCAAAATGTGTAATGCCTTGAGCATAAACCCAGCCATGAGGTAATTTTAAACCCACACGATGAGGTGCATTATCTACAACCTTAGCAAGCTCATAGTTAATTTTAGCATTGCGAATAAAAGCACCTGCATTAAAAAACTGTTCATCATAGTGTGCTGCATAAGATCCGTTTGTCGTCTCAAGATGAATATAAACGTCTTTGTTGGCGAAAGAATTCAGCAATTTTTGCAACGTCTCTACTTGTACTTCTTGCATCTTAACACTCCTCTCGATCATTTCTCCTTTAAGTATAGTAAAAAAAATTCGCAAAGGGAAATTGATTGCTTTGATAAAAAAATTGATGATTTATATTTACAAACCTTAGCGCCATTTTGTCCAAATTTTTGAGAGTGTGAAATTGAATCGTAGCATCCAGAGAAATAAATCATCATCTCTAAACCTATGACAAGTTCTTAAGCAATATTCTTGAAAAAATTATTGTAATGTATCAATATAGGGAGTGTGAAAATAAATATGTACAAACTGTGTCGTTTCGCATTGTATCCGTTTTCACATCTGAAAAGATATTGCAACCATGACTTCTTCCTAATTTGTGTGTGTAGACAGCTCCACCTGTTGAAGGTAGTATTATTTCAGAAATAATGAATTCTATCTTGGTACAATAGATGACGTTCCTTGAACAGGTTATGCAAGGTAGCTGTGAAAAAGGGAAGAAAAATGAAGCTCATTATCATAGTATAATAAAAACCGCGACTCTCTTTATGACGGAGAGTCGCGGTTTTTTTTATTAAAAATTAATGTAGGCTATGTATTTGTTAGTATCGATTGAGCTTTCGTTCTATTGTATCTAAACGATTATTAACATTTTGTAATTGTTTAAACATTTGCTTCATATAAAGATTTTGATCTTGGGTTTCAGTAGTTTTGGCTTGTGCCAATTCTTCCTCCTCCTGCAGAGCCAATATTGTGGCAAGGGTGGATAATGAGTAACCAAGTGTTAATATGATGGAGGCAATTACTTCAACTTTTGAAGAGGTGATTTCTCCAGCTAGTAAACCTGATTCTTCCGTTAAGTCTTCTACCTTGTTTTTTTTCATTTTTTCCCCTCCCATACAGCTAATATATGGGGTATGAGGCATTAACGTATCTTGTCCAATTTTAATCTTTATCGGATAAATACTCATCATTAAATAATTGTTTAGTATTTGTAATTTTCTAATAATTACATTGATTTTTCCATTTAAATATAGCATTATAGTAGGAATAAACAAGACGTTTAGAGGGGGAATTGGTGTGAATAAGGACTTTAAATATTGTAAGGAATCAAGAGTGATGCGTACAAGTCGTGTATTTCCAAACGATGTGAATAATCATAATACATTATTTGGCGGACGATTGATGAGCGATATTGATCAAGTTGCTTCCATTTCAGCTGCAAAGCATAGCAGAAGAGATTGTGTTACAGCCTCAACTGATTCAGTCGATTTCCTACATCCCATTCGCCCAACAGATTCGGTTTATTTCGAATCCTATGTAACTTGGACGGGAAGGTCTTCTATGGAGGTTTTTGTTAAAGTCATTTCTGAAAACTTGAAAACTGGGGAGAGAAAGGTGGCAGCGACTGCATTATTAACTTTCGTGGCATTGGATGAAAATAACAAACCAGCACTGGTCCCACGAGTAATACCTGAAACAGTAGAAGAGACAAAATTGCATGAAACAGCTTCAGAACGAGCGAAGGCCCGTGCTGAACGTAAAAAGGAAAGTAAAGCATTAGCGCAATTTATATCTATGAATGATCCATGGGATTATCGGCTAGAAATGATGGAGAATTATATGTAAAAAAAGAGGGATGTCTCAAATGACTTTGAGACATCCCTTTCATTCTTATATTTCTGTTACTGTTACGTGTGGAGCACCAAAGCGTGATTTCGCTCCATGCATGACAGGACCTACATATTCATTTAGCGCCCAGCCATGTGCAATAGCTGCCGATACAAACTCTTTTGCTTCAATGACAGAATCTTTAATAGTAAGACCATTCGCAAGATTCGCTGTGACAGAGGCAGCAAAAGTACAGCCTGCACCGTGGTTATTTGTAGATGCAACTTTTTCAGATTCTAATAAGTAGAATGTTTCACCATCAAAGAATAAGTCTATTGCTTTTTCAGTAGCTAGGGCTTTTCCACCTTTTATGACAACAGCTTTAGCTCCTAGTTCATGGATTTTACGAGCAGCAATCTTCATGTCGTCAATGTTTTTTGGTGTACCTGTGCCAGCTAATTGTCCAGCTTCAAACAGGTTTGGTGTTGTTACCGCTGCTAGTGGTAAAAGATGCTGAATCATGGCATCTGTGTTACCTGGATTCAGTACTTCATCGTCACCTTTACATACCATAACAGGATCGATGACAACATTTGTAGTCCCTGAATTTGCAATAGCCTTTCCAGCAATACGAATAATTTCTTCTGTTGAGAGCATTCCTGTCTTAATGGCATCAATTCCTGTGGAAAGTGCTGTGTCAATTTGTTTTTGTAGTAAATCAGTTGGCAAAGGTGTGACGTTATGTGTCCAGCTGTTAGGGTCCATTGTTACGACAACTGTTAATGCCACCATCCCATATGTACCGTGCTCTTGAAATGTTTTAAGGTCAGCTTGCATTCCTGCACCGCCTGATGTATCTGAACCAGCAATTGTTAATGTTTTTTTTAGAGTCATGTAAAGGATCTCCTTTATCGTTAAGAGTTATAAAATTAACATCTAGTATAGTCCGATTCTGATTCTATAAAAATAGCCAGAATACTATATTTTTATATGGTCAGTTTCAACTGATGCTTGAATTCATCTTTAATTTTTTGTACCGTTGTAAGAAGAGAAAGGGGCTTAAAGAACGATGAAACAAGTATTCCCGAATGATTGGCAAGAAGTACTCAAAGAAGAATTAGAAAAACCATATTATCAAAAACTACGTCAATTTGTCGCAAATGAATATTCGACACAAACTATTTATCCACCAATCAATGATGTGATGAACGCATTCTATACAACAGCATATCATGATGTGAAGGTTGTTATTTTGGGACAAGACCCTTATCATGGGCCTAATCAAGCGCATGGGCTAAGCTTTTCTGTTAAACCAGGTATTCCACATCCTCCTAGCTTACGGAATATGTTTCAAGAGCTACAGGATGATTTAGGCTGTCCAATTCCTCAAAATGGAACGCTAACAAAGTGGGCTGAACAGGGTGTTATGCTATTAAATACGGTCCTTACGGTTCGAGCAGGACAAGCGAATTCCCATAAAGAACAAGGGTGGGAGCAATTTACCGATGCTGTTATCGATCTATTAGCTGCAAGGGAAGAACCACTAATTTTTGTATTGTGGGGCAAACCAGCGCAACGCAAAAAGCAATTAATCCGAAAATATAAAACACCACATGTCATACTCGAAGCGCCACACCCAAGTCCATTAAGTGCTTATCGAGGATTCTTTGGTAGTAAACCTTATTCAAAGATAAATCAACAATTAGTGGAGTGGGGCAAGCAGCCGATTGATTGGTGTTTAGCATAGATTGGCACAAATCGTTTGCTTTATACGCTTTAGCAATCATGTTACATTTAATATAGAAGAAAGTGAGGGACATTGATGAAGGTGAATTGTTTTAAGTGTCAATTTTTTAAAGTAACCTGGGACCCTCAAAACCCACGAGCATGTGCAGCTTATGGCTTTAAAACAAAGCAAATACCATCCGTTGTTGTGAAGCAATCCTCGGGTGTAGATTGTTTAAAATTCGTACCAAAAGTAGAAAGTGGGAGAATGTAATGATTTCTTATCAGGCCGTTATACAGCAACTTGAAAAACAATTATCTTACGCAAAAAATGCGGGAAATGATCAGCAAATTCGTGAGGCACTTACAGCCATTCGAGCATTATGTGATGTGGTGTTAGATTCTTCGAGTGATGCACCATCTATCACTCCTCATAAGCATGTACCGCAAATGCTTGTATCAGAGTCAAAACCATCCACTTTATATACAGCAAAGATTGAAGAAGATGGAGCCAATGGCGATTCCATTTTTGATTTTTAATCCATTTTAAAGGTAGGGTAACGAAAATGAAAAGATTTATCGTGACAGGTGCTCTTCATGGCCTATTAGCAGTAGCATTCGGTGCATTTGGTGCACATGCTTTAAAGGAAATTTTAGATGAATATAGTCGAGGTATTTGGGAAACGGCTGTTCAATATCAAATGTTTCACGCTACAGGATTACTAATCATTGGTCTGTTAATGAGCTCTAAACTATTAGGTGAAGTGAAACAATTAAATCTAGCAGGTATTTTCTTTAACCTTGGTATTGTTTTCTTTTCTGGGAGCTTATATGTTCTGGCGATAAGTGGTATTAAAGTATTAGGAGCTATTACACCAATTGGTGGCGTACTATTCTTAGCTGGATGGCTACTTATTATTTTAACTGCTATCAAGCATGCTCGCTAATTTTAAGCTGACTCTCTTACATTATTTGTAGGGGGGTTTTTCTTTGTTATGAGTCATCTTTCAAAGATAGGGATTTAAATCCTATCCATTTTGTAAGAATTTATAGTACACTACTAATATTACTTGCAATATTTCGAAAATATCAAAAGTGAGGTTACGTAGTATGGAAAAACTATTTACATTACTGGATGCTAACTATAATGAGATGGTAGGGATTCGTCGCCATTTACATGAATACCCTGAATTATCCTTTGAAGAAGTCGAAACGCCATCCTATATAGCTACTTTTCATAGAGAATTGGGTCATGTGGTTCGAGAAGGAGTGGGAGGACGTGGCGTCGTAGCGATATTACGTGGCGGAAAGCCGGGCAAAACGGTGGCTTTACGAGCTGACTTCGATGCATTAGCGATTCAAGAAGAAAATGATGTACCTTACAAATCTAAAATAGCTGGAAAAATGCATGCATGTGGACATGATGGACATACAGCTACATTGCTTGGGCTAGCTAAGGCATTAAATGCGATGAGGGACCAAATTGAAGGCAATGTCGTATTTATTCATCAGCATGCAGAGGAAGTGGCTCCAGGTGGAGCTAAGCCGATGATTGAGGATGGTTGTTTAGAAGGTGTAGATGTTATTTTTGGTACACATTTATGGGCACCTACACCATTAGGAGAAATATTAGTGAAAGACGGAGCCATCATGGCTGCCGCGGATAAAGTAGAAATAACGGTACAAGGAAAGGGTGGTCATGGCGCAGAGCCTCATCATTCTATTGATGCAGTTACCCTAGCCTCCCAATTTGTCGTTAATGCTCAACAGCTTGTTTCAAGACGAATTGACCCATTGAAATCAGCTGTTTTAACAATCGGTCATTTTGAGGCAATTAATCCGTTTAACGTTATAGCTGATCGGGTAGTTTTAGCGGGGACAATTCGTACATTTGAAGAAGAAGTACGCATACAAATGGAACAAGAGTTAGAAGCAGTATTAAATGCGACTTGTCTGGCATTTGGGGCAAGTTACGAATATCGTTACACAAGGGGTTATCCACCTGTTTATAACCATCTGAGAGAAACCGAGTTTTTGGCACAATTGGCGTCGACTGTACCAGGGGTAGATCAAGTAATAACATGTCCGCCATTTATGATTGGGGAAGACTTTGCGTATTATTTAGAAAAAGTACCAGGCACATTTTTCTTCACAGGAGCTAAAAAGCCAGAATGGGAAACGGCCTATCCGCATCATCATGCACGCTTTGATTTTGATGAACGTGCTATGCTAATTGCAGCAAAAACCTTAGGTAAAGCAGCCTTAACGTATTTAAAAGAAAATTGAACATAGCGAATGATAAAAATCCGCATACGCCCATCGACTTTTGGTCAGTGAGTGTATTGCGGATTTTTACTTAGAGATAGAATTATGGATTTTGATTAAAGTAAGCCATTTCCTCATCATACTCAGCAAAATCGAAATAAATCATAGGGAAAAGAAAACGATGATTAGACTTAAGCTCACGAATAATGACATGATCTCGACCAGCTGCTTCTACCACACCACGAACAGTTTTTGTGTTTTTTCCCTGCTCTACTGCGTGCTCAAAAGAAAAATGGAAGGTAGCTGGTTTTCCACGGTTCAAACGTAAAATATTTTCTATATAGGACTCCTCACGGCCGGGTGGTCGTCCGCTCGGAAGTGTGACTGGAGGAGGAGTCATTTGTTGTTGCGTTGTTGGTGTCCAATAATAAGGCATCATCAATTATCAACCTACTTTCTTTTTAAATTTGAGGACAATCTTGTTCAGTTGGCGAGAAAAAACAATGGGATTTGAACCTGCCAGTATTCCATTGGCCATACCATTGTGCAGGACAATCACCTGCTGGCATGAAAAACCACAAAGAGCGAGTAGCTGGATGAAATCTTTCACCCTGAATTACTCTTTTAGCTAACCGGATATCTTGATCACGTGCTCTTTGATAAAAATAACCCTTTTGTGTTGCCTCAAAGCCTCCCGGACGCTGATAAACCATTTGTTCAATTGTTCGAATATCACCAAAATCTAAACAATCACCTCTTACACGATTAACGCCAACATTCCCAACCATCAGCATACCTAACTCTCCTTCGCCTTCTGCTTCGGCACGCATTAGTCTTGCAAGTAGGGCTGTCTGTGCATCATTCGTCTTAATAACAGCGATTTTCATACCTCCTCGCAGACAGTATATGCACGAAGGTATAGTAGTCATGTTCAATTTTGTTAAGAAAGACAATCACATATTAAAGTTACTATGCATATAGTAGTAATAACGACAAGTACGTAGAAAATACTTCAAATCCTGCAAGGCCCGATAGTTTTTATAGCAAAAAGGGTAAATAGAAAAAAATAGATTTAGGGGAACGTGAGATCAATGAATTGCATGTGTATCTAATACATGTGAGGTGATGGCTTATGGAAATTGGCGTTTGGTTTGGGATCTTATTAAGTGCAGTACTGGCCTTTCTATTAGGGGAGTTTTATGGACAGCCGCTCCACTGGTATCTCTTTATTGTTATTATAGTGATTGGTTTTTTTATTCAAACGGTTATCTTAATTTTAAAAGTAAAGAACGAGAGCTCTTAATGAGGTATATAGAAGAAACGTGTTGAGGTTAAGAAAGTGTCATCGCTAAAAGATGGCACTTTTTTATATTGTGAGTAAAAGGGTGGAAAGCAGGGCATCAGGAAAAATGCCTTTACAATGCTTGTTTTAGCTGAAATCCAATAAGACATAATTATTCTTGCCTAGTAAGTATATTAAAAATATAGCGTGACATACTAAAATTGACTTTATTTTTGCTTTTATGAAGGAGCGTTTCCATGCGTATTTTTAGTATGTTTGTAGCGATCATCATCAGCGCTTTTCTGGCAGTTGGAATAGCAGAATATTATCATCAACCATATAATTGGTATTTAGTTTTTCTTATGATTCTAACTGGGATTTTTATTCATATTATTATTTTAATATTCGAATCTGAGAATGCAGAAGAAAACGAAATTTAAAAATGCGAGTCCGTCAATATGGACTCGCATTTTTAATTAGATATTAAACAGTTAAGAATTTAACCAATTTATCTTTATCAAGAAGGTTTCCGACGAAAAATTCCCCGAATTCGCCATAGCGTGCTGACACTTCGTCAAAGCGCATTTCATATACTAATTTTTTGAATTGCAGTACGTCATCAGCAAATAAAGTTACGCCCCATTCGTGATCATCGAAGCCTACAGAGCCAGTAATAATTTGTTTTACTTTACCAGCATAGCCGCGACCAATCATTCCATGTGAACGCATTAATGATTTACGCTCATCCATTGATAGCATGTACCAGTTGTCGTTCCCTTGACGGCGTTTATCCATTGGATAGAAGCATACATATTTAGCGCGCGGAAGTTCAGGATATAGACGCGCACGTACATGTGGATTTTGGTAAGGATCTTCATTTGACTCGCCAGCTAAATAGTTTGAAAGCTCTACCACAGATACATAAGAATATGTAGGAATTGTAAAATCTGCAATAGCTAATTTATTGAATTCTGCTTCAAGCTCTTGTAACTCATCCATTGTTTCACGCAATGTCATAATCATAAAGTCAGCTTTTTGACCAACGATTGCATAGAAAGCATGAGCACCTGTTTTAGCTACGTCTGCTTCGTTCAGTTTTTCTAAATAAGCTATAAATTCCTCTACTGCTGCTTGACGTTCCTCAGCAGAAACAAGTTTCCAAGATGCCCAATCAATTGAGCGGAAATCATGTAAAGCGTACCAACCATCTAACGTAATTGCTGCTTCATTCATTATTGAAAACACTCCTTTATAAGTGAATACCATTCAAAAATTAGTTTATCATAGTTTGTACAAAATCCCTAAGTTCATGATAGTAATTCACGAATTTGACACCATCTAAAGATCATGTATTCTAAAGAGAAGAGATGTAATAAGAGGAGTACCGATATGAAACATATTTTACAACAGCCAATTTGGCGTTATTATGATCAATCCATTAGTGCGAAGCAAAGATCACCGCTTGAATCTTTTGCGACGGACGATACATTGTGCCAATTAGTCGGCCAATTGATGTCTCCTCCAACAATTCGTACATGGGTTCATGAGGCATCTGTTGTGCTAGGTATTCAAGACCATCGTTTACCTTATGTTCAGCAAGGTATGGAATTACTAGAATCTAGAGGCTATCATCCTATTGTTCGTAATTCTGGTGGACTAGCGGTTGTGCTAGATGAAGGGATTCTTAATATTTCCATTGTATTGTCTGAACAAAAAGAGTCGCTCAGTATAAACGATGGCTATGATGTAATGGTAGACCTTGTGAAGGGATTGTTCCCAGAAGTAGCTGAAAAAATTGAGGCTTATGAAATAGTAGGCTCTTATTGCCCAGGTTCTTATGATTTAAGTATTGATGGGAAAAAATTTGCTGGTATTTCACAAAGACGCTTACGTCAAGGGGTGGCAGTGCAAATTTATTTATGTATTGAGGGGAGTGGCTCACAACGCGCGGCACTTATCCGTGACTTTTATGAAGAAAGTTTGCAACAAGAGGAAACAAAATTCACTTACCCTCAAATCGTGCCAGAAGTCATGGCTTCGCTATCAGAGCTTATAGACCCTCATTTAACAGTAGAAGCGGTTGTTATTCGTCTACAGCAACTACTTAATCAGTGGGCCGAGGAAGTACGTCCACAGTCCTTTTATGACGAAGAATTAACGTTGTATGGTTTTTATTTACAGCGCGTTTTTGAGCGCAACACCAAAATGCTTGAACGTAAGTAAGCTGGTTGATTATATGAAACAGAAAAAGCGATGCGGCTAATTTAGCGCATCGCCATTTTCTGGTTGATAAATAGAACTGCTAGTTACAAGATTTCCGTTCTTCTCCATTTTAAAAACAGGTGCAATTCGCTCTTCCTCTTCATCAAGCGTAACAAGACGTCTAGCACGATTCATAATTTGTACAAATTGCTCGTAATCTTTGCGAATCGCTCGATTTTCCTCTTCTAGTTTTGTAATGGTTTTCTCTAGTTTTTTATTTTTCTCAGATGTTACATGTACAAGTTGTCGCCATTTTGAAGATTCATTTCCTACTTCACCAGAATGCTGTAAACGTAGTAAATAAGCTATGACAATATCAAGAGAAAGGGCAGATAGCGGAATTGATTTTCCTTCTGCAGCACTATTATTTACGGTAAACATACTAGAAGCACGGCGTCTTGCTGGCGCTCCCAACACTCGCATTCTCTCTTTTCTTTCCTTTTTAGCTTCTGCTAATTGTTCCTCGTATTCTTTACGAACAACGGCATTCCAACGAAAACCACAGGCTGCCGCAGTACGATTTAATGCATCGCCTGCTTCCTCAAAGGCATTAAGCTGTGTGCTTCCTTCTGTTACATGACGGATTACAGCCTCTGCTAGTAATTCATCGTTTTCTTTTAACCAAGCATCTTGTCTTACTTTACTCATATTAAAATCCTCCCACCTTTATCTGGAACTTGTTATTTAAGACTAGCATGACCAATCTTTTAACCTTTTATTCATCTATGTAGAAGGAATTATGCTTGAATAGAAGGGGAAAAGTACGATACAATACCCGATGTAGGTTTGTGCACATGCTGCATACTTAAATATGTGAAGGTCATGTGTGCAATAGAGCGAGATTATGTTTGAAAAATACTATATAGAAAGGGTTGTTGACAAAATGGCAAACGAATTTAAAGTTTGCGATGAATGTCAGGCCGTTAACTTAAAAACGTTAATTCCAAAATTAAAGGAAATCGATCCTGATGCAACCATCGAAATTGGCTGTCATTCTTACTGTGGTCCAGGACGCAAAAAGACATTTACCTTTGTAAATAGCCGACCTGTTGCTGCATTAACAGAAGATGAACTAATGGAAAAGGTTTTAGCAAAATTAAAAAAGTAAAACTAAAAGCTATCTCTACTTGGGGGATAGTTTTTGTTTTGCTTTTTTTATATGTTGAGAAATTAGACCAATATAAATATAAAAATAATGATAAAGGTAATCGAAATAGGTTGTTAATATCTATAGAAAAATGGCAATAAGTATGCTAGTCCTAGATTTATCGCATATAATAGAACTATAACAAAATGGGGGTGCTATCCAAATGACATATGCAAACGCTAAATTAGAAGAAGAAAAGGTATTTAAAGATCCAGTACACCGTTATGTACATGTTCGAGATCAAGTGATATGGGATTTAGTGGGTACAAGAGAATTTCAGCGTTTACGTAGAATTCGTCAACTAGGTACCACATTTTTAGTATTTCATGGAGCAGAGCATAGTCGCTTTAGTCATTCTCTGGGGGTTTACGAAATTGTACGTCGCATAGTAGATGATATCTTTGTAGGGCGTCCAGATTGGGATGAAAGTGAAAGATTATTAGTGTTATGTGCAGCCCTTTTACATGATTTAGGTCATGGCCCATTTTCCCATGCCTTTGAAAATGTATTTGAGCTTGATCATGAATATTTTACAAGGCAAATTTTGTTGGGAGATACAGAAGTAAATGCGATCTTAAAAAAAGTGGCAGCTGATTTTCCTGAAAAGGTATCCCAAGTAATTGAAAAGACATATCCAAATAAGCAAGTAATTAGTTTAATTTCGAGCCAAATTGATGCAGATCGTATGGATTACTTACAACGTGATGCTTATTTTACAGGTGTAAGCTACGGTCATTTTGATATGGAACGGATTTTAAGAGTAATGCGTCCAAGAAAAAACCAAGTAGTAATCAAAGCAACAGGCATGCATGCGGTGGAAGACTATATAATGAGTCGCTATCAAATGTACTTACAAATTTATTTCCATCCTGTTTCACGAAGTGCAGAGGTAATATTAAATAATATATTAAAAAGAGTAAAACAATTAAGCTTAGCGGGCTATACATTTAAGCATGAGCCTACTCATTTCCTAGCATTTTTCCGAAATGTTATTACATTAGAGGATTATCTTGCGTTAGACGAGAGTATACTTTTTACATATTTTCAGTTATGGATGCAAGAGGAGGATGCCATTCTAAGTGATTTAAGCCGCCGCTTTGTGAATCGTAAGCTATTTCAATACATTGATTTAGACCCTGGAGTAGAGCTCAATAAATATCAAAAACTCCAAGAGCTTTTCAAAAAGGCAGGATTAGACCCCGATTATTATCTTGTACATGATACAACAGCAGATCTGCCATATGATTTTTACAGACCAGGTGAGGAAGAAGTGCGTGTACCAATTTTTTTAGAAATGAAAAATGGTGAGCTACGGGAGCTTTCACGTGAATCCATTATTGTGGATGCTATCTCAGGGCGTATGAAACGAGATCATAAAATCTATTTCCCATTAGATTTCTTAGAGGACGATTCAACAAACTCAACTGTAAAAAAACAAATATTAATGTTATTAAGGAAAGACAATAAATAAATATAAATTTTAAAAATAATAAAGCAGTAAACACGTTCCAGGGGGATGTTGTTTACTGCTTTATTATTTTTAGATAATTGTTTAGAAACTGTTAAGTTGAATTAGATATAATTAATCAATAATTTTGAAATGGAGGTGGTGCTCATTGATTGTTGTGATACAAAAGTGCCGTGAAGATATGTGGAAACATATTTGAGTGATTCTAATGACCTATATTAAGATAATGGTTGAGTTTTATTTGAGATGTTTCCATAAAAATTAAAGGAAAGAGAGAGTGACCTATTGTTTGTTCATTCCTTTCCTAAAACTGAAAGGATCAATCTTTGTAGCAAACAGTATCAGGTATCTCTCTAACTAAAAAAGGAGAGAAACATGAAAAAATTAAACATAGCGATTATTATATTGCTACTTGTATTTCAAACAGTACTTTCACCAATTTCAGTATTTGCCGACGAGAGTCAACCACCTGTGACTCCTTCAAATGAGTCTAGCCAAGACGTTGGAACTAATTTAGGAGACGAGGGTGAGCTCCCAGTAACACCACCAGCTACATCTGAAGAAGATGCAGGAACTAGTTTTGGAGGTGAACCATCAGTAACATCACCAGCTACTCCTGAAGAAGAAACTGGAAATGATAATGGTGATGGTGGAGAAGATACAGGTATCTCAATTGGTGATAAAGATAATGGAATGGTTCCAGAGAACCAAACTAAACCATTAATAGAGCCATTAGAGGCATCTGCATTGCCTCCTACAGATTTAACTAGCTCAGTAAAATTAGATGTTTTTGAATTGAAAATTAATGGTACTGATGTAGTACCACCAGCTTTTACAACAGAGTTAGCACAAAATCAACAAGCAAATGGGAAATTTATTTTCAAGGTTGATTTGCCAAGTGATGTGAAGGCTGGAGATTTTTTCACCTACTCATTGCCAGCCTCATTAATAGATTTTAATAGTGCATTTAATGGACAAAAACCTGCAACCCCTATTTCACCTGCATTTGATTGGCATACTAGTGGAAGTCAGGTAACAGTCACAATAACTGAAGATCCATCTGCGGATATTGCAGGCTCTAATAATGTTGGATTTGAAATGAACTTTACTTCTGGTTTTAATCTGCTTAGCAATAATGTAGAACAGGACTTAGAAATACCTTTAGCAGGTGGTGGAACAGATGTTGTTAAACTGACATTTCTTCCATCTACTAGCAATGAAAAAATGGTAACCAAAAAATCTGGAGAAGTAACCGTTATAAACGGTGAACGTATGATTGATTGGGAAGTATGGGTTAATAAAGCAGGTAAAAATTTAACTAATGCAACAATTATGGATACACCGGGTCCAGGTCATATACTCGTGCCAAATTCTGTTACAGTCGAGACATATGAAGTGGGATTAAATGGTGTAGCAGCAACAGCTACAGGAACACAATTAAACCAAAATTTCGAGGATATTGTACTAGATGGTAGAAATGCATATAAAATTAAATATCAAACGAAAGTGAATTTACCAATTGCTCAGCAAGAGGGAACAAAAGAATTTTCGAATTCAATTAAATTAACTGATCCTACCTATGAAGATTCAGATACTAAAAAAGCATCAACTACGTATGGCAAGGCATTAGAAAAAAGTTTAGATGGCACAAAAACAAGCAATAACTATATATCTTCATGGGAAGTTCGTTACAACTATAATCAAGCAGCGATTGACCAAGCAGATGCTTGGATAGAAGATACGCTACCAACAGGTCATGTCATTGATACAAATACGATTAAAGTATATGCAATGACAGTGAATGATACAGGTACGGCTACTGGAGCAGGCACAGAAATTGATGCGACAGAATATCAAGTAAATCCTATTATAAATAATGGGCGTACAGATGGCTTTAAACTAGAATTTAACAATTCTATTACAAAAGCATATCGCATCACATATGATGCAAAATTGCCAACTGATTTCTATAGTAATAATAAAACAACGATGACAAACTCGGTCATTAGCGGTTCTGGAGCACAAGCAAAAACCGCTACACATACCTTGACAGAAGGAATCTTAACAAAATCCCGTACAGTAGATACAAATAAAAAAGAAATCACATGGACAATTACTGTAAAGGCAGATAATAATACTGCCGATGGAAAAGATATTACTGGTTTAACAATTGCCGATACATTTACAGAGGGATCTCACAATGCACCGCATACACTAGTGGATGCAAATAATGACAGTGTAATAAATGACTCTGATATTACTGTATCGAATATGACAGGGCAAACTATTTCTATTGATGCCAATGGCTTTACATTAACTGGTGGTACAGTGGCTAAGGGACAAACAGCGACAATCACTTATAAAACGGCCTATGAAATTTTGCCAGATGGTTCTGTTCATGAGCAAGGCTATGGCAATAAAGCAATTGCTAGTTGGACAACAGATAAACTGTATAGTGTTGAGAAATTAGCTCACTACAAACCTGAATCAAACTCAGTTAACAACGGCCGGAAACAAGGTAAGTATGACTATGTTGATCAAGTGTTTAACTGGGATATTAAAGTCAATATTAATAAGCAAAACATTAACAATGCAGTGCTTCAAGATATAATTGGTGAAGGGCATGTAATTGTACCAGGTACATTTAAGGTAAAAGAATTTACATTGAATACTACAGATAATGATGAAAATGGTACTGAAGGAGCAGATTTACCAGATAGCTTATATTCTTTAGATATTCCGTCTGATAATAAAAGCTTTACACTTACTTTAGCTAATAATTTAGGGGTTGCGAATAACAAAGTATATATTGTTAAATACCAAACTAAGGACTCTGACAATATCATTGGTAATGAGTCTAGTAACAAAGCAGACAAGAACAAATTATATACAAACACGGCAACCTTTACGACAAATGTGGGTGGAAGTCCTAAAGTTTACAATCTACCTGCAACACCTGTTCCTGTAAACTATGCGAATAAATTAATTGAAAAAGGTAATCCAAGTTTTAACAGCAATCAGACTACAACAGCTCCTAGTAGTAACTCTACTACTGAGCGTTTAACGTGGATGCTAAATGTCAATCGTTCATTATCTACATTAGGCGAAGTCAAAGTTGAGGATGTACCATCAGGGAATCAAATGCTGTTAAAAGAGACAATTCAAGTAAGAAAAAATGCTGTGAATAAGGATACAGGCATCTCTTCTGGTGGAAGTTGGTCAACACCTGCTTCTTTAGGATTTACTGTTACATTTACAGCAAGTGGCGGATTTGAAATTGACTTTGGAGTATTAAACAAAGAAAGCTATCAAATTCAATATCAAACTCTTGTACTTGGTAAAAAAGATGACGCTTTTAGCAATGACGCAAAAATAAATTTTGGTTTTGCAACTGCTGACAACCAAGAGCAAGAAGCGAAATACAGTGGTAGCTTTAGCTTTAGTGCATCAGATGCAGACTTCTCGTTAACAAAAGGAAATTTGAAATTTAATAAGGTAGGCTTAAACACATTGACGGGTCTTAAAAAACCATTATCAGATATAGAATTTGAATTAGTTAAAATGGTTAAGGGATCACCTTATGTTGTAGCAACAGCGATTTCAGATCAAGATGGTAATGTAGTATTTGAAAATGTTAACTATGCAAACTATATTCTTAAAGAAAAAGAAGCAAAATTAGGCTATGATCTTATGTCAGACTTTCCAATTAAATTAAATGAAGATACTGACACTGCATTGGCTAAAAATGCTACTAAAGTTATTGAATTAGTTAATAATGAGCAATTTGATGCTACAAATGCCTGTCCAGCATTCACATTAACAGTGAAAGATATTGATGGTAATGCTATTGCTAATAAAAATGTTAAATTAATTGATAGCAACGGCAACGCAAAATACACGGGTACAACAAATGCTGCAGGGCAAGTATCAGATATTAAGCGACCTGGTACAGGTGGTAAAGAAGTCCAAGCAGGCGTGTATACATTAGTGGACGAAAATGACATTCCTTTAGGTACTGTTACCGTTAAATATGGTACTGGAGAATGTCAAGATACAGTCCAACCTATAAATTCATGTCCTAACTTTAAAATTACTGTAAAAAATGAGAATGGAAATCCACGTCCAAATGTATCAGTTACACTTAAAGATCTAAGTAATACTGTTATAGCTACTGGCACAACAAATAGTGATGGTCAATTCATCATTGATAAAACAACTCCAGCAGGAAAATATAAGCTATATGAGGGTACCCAGTATTTAGGTGAAGTAAATGTTACGTATCACAATGATAATTGCCAAAGTGAAGTACAGTTAGCACCAAAATGTGAAACGTTTGAATTAACTGTCTATGATGTTGATGGTAATTTAGTTGCAGATGGTACTTCAGTAACGGTTAAAAATAAAGATACAGGTAACATTATAGCTACAAAAACTACAAAAGACGGTGTAATTGAATTAAGTGATTTAGAGCCAGGTGTTTACACAGTTGTAGTTGATGGAGAAGAAATTGATGAGTTTGAAAGCAATATCGATTGTAAAGCGAGCGTTCAACCAACACCAAAATGTGAAAACTTCACAGTAATAATCAAAGATAATACTGGCATCATCAAGCCAGGTAACGATGTCATTATTAAAGATAAATCTAGAAAAGTAATCTCGACAAATAAGGATAAAGATGGAAATTTAACATTTGTATCTAAAACAACTCCTGCGGGTAAATATGATGTATATGATAAAAATATTTACTTAGGTGAGATAGAAGTTTCTTATGCGAGTGTTCCTTGTGAAATTACATTATCAATTGCACCAGTTTGTCCAGCCTTTACATTGACAATTAACAATATGTTTGGTCAACCACGTGTAGGCGTAAAAGTAACAATAACAGGTGAAGATGGTATACAGGTTGAAGATAATGGTTCAACAGAGTTTATAACAGATAGTAAGGGTCAAATTACGATCAATAATTCAATTATTAAGCCAGGTAAGTATATTGTAAGAGAGAATGGTAAGACAATTATTGGTACAGTTATCGTGGGTAATACATGCGAGGCTAAAATTCAGCCAAGTCTACCAGTAACACCTCCTACAACTAATCCAGGAAATCCAGATCCAGACCCAGAAAAACCAGTGGATCCGAACAAACCGAATCCAGATCCAGAGAAACCAGTGGATCCGAACAAACCGAATCCAGATCCAGAGAAACCAGTGGATCCCAACAAACCAAATCCAGATCCAGAGAAACCAGTGGATCCGAACAAACCAAATCCAGATCCAGAAAAACCGGTGGATCCGAACAAACCAAATCCAGATCCAGAGAATCCTGTAGAACCAAACAAACCAAATACAGATTCAAACAATTCGGCCAATCCTGGAAAAACTGAGGGATCTAAACCTTCTGTTCAAGGTGTCATTGATCAAGGGAAAAACTTACCGCCTTATAATCCAACTAAAGCTACAAAAGATACACTAGATGCTTATAAGGATTTCTTGAATAAATATAGTCAATTAACTAAAGAGGAACAGGAAGCTGTTGCAGAATCAATTGATATTAACAAAATTAAATCGGATGCAAAACGATTAGAAGCTCAATTAAAAGCACAAGGTAAATTACCTCAGACAGATGGTGCCGATCAAACAGCACTAATGCTGATTGGAGTAGCACTTATTCTTGGTGCATTATACTTCTTACGTCGCCGCAACGCTGAAGTTAAATAATTACTTAAAAGAAGAAGCCCCTAAGACTCTTAAATCTTAGGGGCTTCACCTATTTCTAAAATGCTTCTGATAGCTTTTCAGGTGCTTTATCAAATGGATATTGTTGAACAAAATCAGCTTGTATGGCAAGACGCTTTGATCCATTATCAGCACATGTAATGAGTGTTAAAACAGTTTTATTTGGAATATCATCGATTACATAAATATCTGTTGCCGCGATGACTTTTTTAGAAGCTAATTGATATTCATAAATATTGGTTAAATCCGTTACATAGACTGTATCTCCTATACTTGCTTTATATAGAGGACTAAATAAGATATCCTTTTCTTCAAAATAATGTCCTGCTAAGGCGTAATTTCCCTGCCCGAGGCTTTGATTTGGCTTCATGGTACCTGCCCCTACGGCAAGTGCAGCATTTCCAACACCTTTGACAATCGGAAGTTGCATGTCAACACTTGGTATGGCGATACTACCAATTATGGGCATTTTATTGGCCTTTGTTTGAGCCTTTAATACCTCCGCTATGGACAGCGATTGTACATCCTCAAATACATAATCTGCATTAACCTGATTATTCTTTTCAATCTCTTCTACACTGATTTCAGTAGTATTTAATTGATGGCTTAAATGGGCAATGATCGCATTTTGAATGGGGCTGATAAATACAAGTATTAGGCCAAGGACGAGCATAGTGATGAGCAATATTATCTTCAGTTTATTCATGTCGTAGATCACATCCTTGTTTTTGAAATAGAAGGTTTTATTCCAGCAAAAGATGGTTAACTTATGACCATTTTAAAAAAATGGATAGAGCGTTAAGATGCTTGCTCTATCCATCTTACTACTATTTGTCGCTAAAACGAACGCCTGCAACGCCGTAATGGTTTTTAGACATTTCTTCAATAAAAACTGTTACATTTTCTGCAGGTGCATTAACTGTGCGAGATACTGCTTCTGTTACTTCTTTTACAAGAGCACGTTTTTGTTCCTCTGTACGACCTTCAAGCATTTTCACTGTTACGTATGGCATAATATTGCCTCCTTTATAGAATAATGTTGTATAGTTAGTTTATAAGAAAGTATAAACTTCTTACTTGCGTTGAGGCATATACGCAATGGCGAAAATAGTGATTGTTTCGATAAAATATGCGTTGATATGCTTTCCTTTATAATAGCAGAATGGAGGATATTTAAGTATGACAAATGAAGAAAAACCAAAACAAAAAATGGGTTTTACCATTATAAAAAACGATCCAACAGATGGACATAAAGGGTTTGGTATCGGTTCACTTTCATTAGAGAATGTATCGCCTGTAATAGTGGACGTAGAAGAGGGGACGGCTTCTGTTGAAATTGGTGCCATGCATGCAAGAAGTGACGTAGAGCGTGGTATTAAATTTACAATGGACCGTGCTGATTCAGAGGGCGGGAAACCGTATTGGCTCGTGTGGGTGACGATAGACCATAAAGAAAATGGGCCATATTATGCAGGAGTTACAGCCTGTGAGATGGTTGTAAATCGTGAAAAACGACGTGGCTATAAAATTCTAGCTGATCATGTAAATAAAATGGATAAATCCATGAAACGTCATATTATTGTAGAGCATATGGATGCACCGTCTAAAAAAGTGTTAGCTTCTTTCCTTAAACAACTTAATCCAGAATTGTGGGAACGTAGTGAGGAGCAATTGCGTCAAGACTTATTTGTCGAATAGACTCGTAATGATTGAACAATCTGTGACATTTTGCAATCGCTTTCGATATTAGGTTGAAAGTGTGTTTGAAACAAAGTACACTTGAGGCAGAGCTTACATTTTAGTAAGCTAGGACACTTGGTATCGCGAATGTGATGAGCGCTATGCGGCATTTGAACAACCCAAACCCAAGCCAAATGCCCCATGATGCTCATACTTCGCGGACCATAAAAAAAGAAAAGCTTTCTGTTCCCACGGACACGTCTCCGGGGAAGAGAAAGCTTTTCTTATTTTTAGTATATCAGTTACTTTGTCGAGAGCCTTCATAGCTAAAAACGTATTAGGATTAAAAAGGTTTCCGAAATTATCTTGTTTTTAGTCCTTAAATATAGAGAATGGTAGCATATTCCAAAATTCTCCCCATGTATTACTGTCGAGAATATCGAAGTTTGTACATTTTTCAGTAGGTACATCCTTCGACTCTACATAGACTAGACGTTGTTTAGGACAAGCGTCAGTCGCTAATTTACCTGTTTCAATATCAATGACAACGCCCTCTACACCTTTAGGTTTTTTGAAATCCTCATTTTTTGTACCTTTGTTGACAGTTTCCATAAAGTCAATCCAGATTTGCTTTGTTGCAGCAGTATCTTCCTTCGTGGTAAGGTTTTTACCCTGATCATAGCCATTCCATACACCAGCAGTTAGTTTTGGAGTAAAACCAATTAACCATTGATCACTATTCGTAGAACCTGATTTAGCAGCATATGTGTGTGTCATACGTGAACGAATACTGATTCCTGTAGCGGGTGAATAGTCACTGAAAACAGGATCAAAAATACCTGTCATCATTTCTGTTAAGATGTATGCATTTTCTTTAGAAATGGCTGTTTCAGCTTTGCTTGCTACATCTTTGTTTTCATAAATAACATCTCCATGTGCATTTTTAATGGATACAATGGTTGTTGGTGTTGTTTGCTGTCCTTGCGACGCCAAAATATTATATGCATTTGTCATTTCGTATAATGTCGTTTCAATCGTTCCTAGTGCAATGGATAAATTATCCTTCGCACCAATTCCTACATTAAAACGGTTTGCCATATCATGAAACTCTTTGAAGCCAATGTCCTCTAAGGTTTTTACTGCGTAAATATTATCTGAGATAGCAATAGCTTGTGCCATTGTCATATCATGATCTGCAAATTGACCGTTGACGTTTTTAGGTGCATAAGTGCCACGCCCATTATCATACGTAAAAGTTGTTTCACCAACATCTAAAAAAGTTAGTGGCGTGTAACCATTTTCTAGCGCCGCTGCATATAAGATCGGCTTAATAGTAGAGCCTGGTTGACGTTTGGCTTGTGTAACTCGGTTAAATGAGCTTACTGAATAATCACGACCACCGACTAGTGCAGTGACAGCTCCTGTTTTAGATTCCATACTTACAAACGCAGATTGCAGATCATTGGCAGGCATATTTTTGGCTACTGCTTCTTCAGCTGCTTTTTGATGCTCCAGATTAAGCGTTGTTTGAATCGTCCAGCCACCTTCACTAATATCAAGGTTTTTTGATTTTAAGATTTCACTGGCTTCTTGCCAAGCCACATCCAAGAAATAAGGGGCAACAGATTTGGTTGCAACCCAGCTATCATTTTTTAAGACGAGCTGTTCATTTTCAGCACGCGTTTTTTCTTCTTGTGTAATGGCACCTTGGTCTGCCATAAGTTTTAAAATAACGTGTTGACGATTGGTAGCCTTATCTAAATTGGCAATTGGTGAGTAAATACTTGGTCCTTTTGGTACGCCTGTTAGCATTGCTGCTTCAGCAAGCGTTAAATCACTGGCAGATTTTCCAAAATAAAAACGACTTGCAGCTTCTACTCCATACATGCCATGACCGTAATATACCGTATTCAAATAGCCCTCTAGTATTTCGTCCTTGTCATAAAAAACTTCTAATCTATAAGCATACAGGGCTTCGTTTAATTTACGTGTCCAAGACTTTTCATGGGATAGATAAAGGTTACGAGCATATTGTTGCGTAATGGTACTAGCTCCTTGAACCTTACCGCCAGCCTTAATGTCCACTAAAATGGCACCAGCAATACGTGAATAGTCGAAACCGCCATGTTGATAGAAATCTTTATCTTCAACAGCAACAACTGCTTCCTTTAAATAAGGTGACATCTCATCGAGGCCGACCCAATATCGTCGTTGATTTGTAAAGTGATCCCCAATTTGGTTCTCATTTTCATCTAAGAAAATAGAAGCCTTTGGTACGGTTAAAGGCGGTGCACCAGCCACTTGAACATAGATGCGGAGTGCGACAAACGCTACGACAATTGCAGATGTAAAGGCCACGAATAACGTAAGGCTTTTGCGTGTGCGCTTTACACGTTGTTGCTTTCGATGATAGCTTTTTCGTTTCATCCGACTTCACCTCGTTTTCTCACAACTTCGAACTTAGCTTTAGTATGTGTTCGAACATTCATCTTTAATCGAAATTCTAACTAAAAACTATTGCACTTTATTCAAAAACATCTATACTTTTTTTGTACTACTTGAAATGCTGGCATTCGACAAAAAATCGCACCTTGTAGATTTTAATCGAAATTTGCTAGACGTTCCAATAATGTATACGAGGATAAAAGGATACAGGTTTCATTACAATCCTGTAAGCCATAATAGAAGAAGACGAAAAATGATGATTAATTATATGGAGGGCTAGCAATGAGATTTGATGAAGCTTATTCAGGAAATGTTTTTATAAAAAGTCATCCTACATATGACGACGCACAGGCAGTAATTTATGGTATGCCAATGGATTGGACAGTAAGTTACCGTCCAGGATCACGTTTCGGTCCACAGCGTATCCGTGAGGTATCCATTGGTCTTGAAGAGTACAGTCCATATCTAGATCGTGAGCTTGAGGAAGTAAAGTACTTTGATGCAGGGGATATTCCACTACCATTCGGTAATGCACAGCGTTCTTTAGATGAAATTGAGAAATTTATAGAGAAATTATTAGCGGATGGCAAAATTCCTGTCGGCATGGGTGGCGAGCATCTAGTGTCTTGGCCAGTAATGAAGGCTGTATCAGCTAAATATGATGATCTTGCTATTATTCACTTTGATGCACATACAGATTTACGTGTGGAATATGAGGGAGAGCCACTTTCGCACTCTACACCAATCCGTAAAATTGCGGAACATATAGGACCTAAAAATGTCTATTCATTTGGAATTCGTTCAGGTATGAAAGAGGAATTTGAATGGGCAAAGGAAAACGGCATGCACATTTCAAAATTTGAAGTACTTGAACCGTTAAAAGAGGTCCTACCAACACTAGCTGGACGCAATGTGTATGTAACAATTGATATCGATGTTTTAGATCCAGCACACGCACCAGGCACTGGTACAGTAGACTGTGGTGGTATTACTTCGAAAGAATTACTCGCTTCCATCCATGCTATTGCAGCAAGTGGTGTAAATGTAGTAGGTTTCGACCTAGTTGAAGTAGCACCGATCTATGATTCTTCAGAAATGACAGCAAACACAGCTTCAAAATTATTACGGGAAATGATTTTAGGCTGGGTAAAATAAATAAGATTGGTTGAATGGGGTTAGCTATGAGCTAGCCCCATTTTATATTTTTGAAATGAAGAATGAGCCTTAGCATAAAATTGAAACTTATTTTACTTTGTAGCGTAGATAAGTTAGGTAAAATGTATGTTTCTTCAATTTTAATAAAGGGAGGAGGAGTATTATGATTTGGTCACTTCTCATGAATGATTTATTCATTTTTGTCAGTACAATGGAATACTTTTGGCTATTAGCATCTTTGGTTTTAACTGTATTAAGTGTTCATTTGCATCTGTATCTCGTCAATAAAATAACCGTTCAAGATGTGAAGGACGAGGAGTTTGAAGTTGACTATACTATCACGAATACTTGGACTCCACCTATGCTAACGTGGTTTGTTCTGTGTATTAGAATGTCCGAAGACAATGAGGAAGAAAGTGTATCTCCTAGTTTGATTTAAACTTTAAAACTAGGAGGACAACCATTGTTAACATTTTTAGCACAACCTATTATTAACCTCATTCATTTCATCCATTCTTTTACAGGTAGCTACGCACTTAGTGTCATTGGTATTACGATTGCAGTCAGATTAATTCTTATGCCGTTATTTATTCGATCGGCAAAACACCAAAAGCACTCAAAAGAATTAATGACTACCATTAAGCCTGAATTAGATGTGCTTACAGACAAATATAAAAATAGTCAAAGCGAATCTGAAAAAAGAATGGTACAGCAACAAATCCAAGAGCTAACTTTAGATTCATTGAAAAGCTCTTTACTAGGTTGTTTACCAATCATTATTCAATTACCGATATTATTTTCACTGTACTACGCAATTAAGCTAGATTCAGTGATTGCCAGTGAAAATTTCCTTTGGATGAATTTAGGGACGATTGATATTGGGGTTTCGATGATTGCTTGTTTGATTTATTTCATTCAAAGTTGTATAGCCCTAGAGAAAAGTCAACCATTAAATATGAAGATAATGGTATTTATTAATCCTCTCATGATCCTCATTTTTAGTCTGTTCAATCCAGCGATTATCCCGATCTATTGGACTGTTAGTGCTTTATTGTTAATAGTTCAACAATTGATTATAAAAAAATGGTATAGATAAAATGAAATCCACTCTTTCCGTTATTGGAAGGAGAGGGTTTTTATTTTCTCGAATAAACTTGTTGAGGAGCTTTACATCACTTCTATCTTGAAAAACCATAAGTATTCATCCTATAATAAAAAGGTTATAGTAAAAGACTAAAAAGGGGCATCCGTTATGGCGAACGAAGTAAGATCGCATGTGAACATTAAGCTCATTTCTACCATTCGTCCAAGTGATGGGGAGTCCGAAAGTTATGAAATGTGGCTCAAAGGGCAGCTACTTGAAAAGGCAGGAAGCTTGTATTTGAAATATGATGAGGTGCAGGAGGATAAAATCGTCCGCACAACGATGAAGTTAGGTCATGAGAAGGCACTAATTATGCGTGCTGGAGCGGTTAATATGCGATTACCGCTGAACATAATCGAACAACAAAAAGGGCATTATGAAAGTGAGTTCGGTTCTATGCCCCTCGTGATTGATACGAAAAATATGACGTTTACAAAACTGGCAACAAGCGGAGATTTCCATGTACAGTACGATTTACTAATGGGTGGGCAATCCGTTGGCAACTATACATTAGATATTACATTTACGGAGGTACAATGATGAACGCAGTAGAACAAGTACAACAGGCTATTAAAGCAGCGATCGTGCAGGCTGTTGAAAAAGCTGGTCTGGTTGAGGCTGGCACAGAATTATCGATTCACCTAGAAACACCAAAGGATAAAGCAAATGGTGACTATGCAACAAACATTGCGATGCAATTAACGAAGTTAGCTAAAAAGCCACCACGTGCTATCGCCGAAGCTATTTTAGAAAATCTTGATCCATCAGGCACTGATATTGAAAAGATTGATATTGCTGGCCCAGGCTTCATGAATATCACAGTGCGTAAAGATTTCCTAACAGAGGTAGTGACACAGGTGCTTGAGCAAGGTACGGACTATGGCCGCTCAAATGCAGGTGCTGGGGAAAAGATTCAAGTGGAGTTCGTTTCAGCAAATCCTACTGGAGATCTTCACCTAGGTCATGCTCGTGGCGCTTCTGTTGGTGATTCCTTATGTAATGTGTTGGATATGGCTGGTTACAGTGTCTCTCGTGAATATTATATTAATGATGCAGGTAATCAAATTAATAACTTAGCTTATTCATTAGAAGCTCGTTATAAACAAGCATTAGGAATGGAAGCTGAAATGCCAGAAGACGGCTATCATGGGCAAGATATTATTGATATTGCGGGTAAATTAGCAAAAGAGCATGGGGATGCAATTTTAGCAAAATCAGATGATGAGCGTTTTGCCTTCTTCCGTCAGCACGGTTTAGCTTTAGAATTAGATAAATTAAAAACAGACCTAGCAAACTTCCGTGTAAATTTTGATGTCTGGTATTCTGAAACGTCTCTATATGAAAACGGGAAAATCGAAGTAGCTTTAGATAAATTAAAAGCTAATGGACATGTGTTTGAAGAGGATGGTGCTACTTGGTTCCGCTCTACAACATTTGGTGATGATAAAGATCGTGTGCTAATTAAAAATGATGGGTCATTCACGTATTTAACACCAGATATTGCCTATCACGAAGACAAAATTGTCCGTGGCTTCGATAAATTAATCAATATTTGGGGAGCTGATCATCACGGATATATTCCACGTATGAAAGCAGCGATTCAAGCACTTGGTTATGATCGAGATACGTTAGAAGTGGAAGTTATTCAAATGGTTCAGCTTTATAAAAACGGAGAAAAATTCAAAATGTCTAAGCGTACAGGGAATGCAGTAACTATGCGTGAGCTTGTAGAAGAGGTTGGTCTTGACGCAGTTCGTTACTTCTTTGTAAAAACAGCTGGCGATTCTCATATGGACTTTGATCTTGACCTTGCAGTATCACAATCTAATGAAAACCCTGTGTACTATGCACAATATGCGCATGCACGTATTTCATCTATTTTACGTTCAGCAAATGAACAAGGCTTTGCTGCTACAACAGAACATCTCAATTTATTAACAGCAGAAAAGGAAATTGATTTACTGAAAAAGATTGGTGATTTCCCGAAAGTGGTAGCGGAAGCAGCGAAACACCGCACACCGCATCGTATCGCAAACTATATTCAAGAAACAGCAGCTGCATTCCACAGCTTCTATAATGCAGAAAAAGTATTAGATGCTTCAAATAAAGAGTTAACAGAGGCTCGTTTAGCATTAATTACGGCTGTCCGCACAACAATTGCGAACGCATTACGCTTAATCGGCGTATCTGCACCTGAAAAAATGTAATTAAACTTTAGGCTCCTAACATGAAAAGTGTTAGGGGCTTTTTTTAATGGATAGAAGGCTGAATATGAGAGATAAAGTTCCGAATGTGTTGGATAGAAAGACAAAAGAAACGGATAAAACGTGGAAAATTAGCTGTCCCAAACTTTATTTTTCTGTTAATTCCGAAAATTTTGTTGAAGTTTACGTTAACGTCAATGGTATACTGTTGCCAATTAGGAAAGGAGAGATGGTTTTGAAGACGATTCAGGAGGTAGCAAAGGAGTTTAATGTATCTACGCGGACAATTCGTTATTATGAGGAACTTGGGCTTCTTTGCCCCCATCGTTCATCTACCAACCAACGAACCTTTTCCAAAAAAGAATTGGCGAAACTCAAGCTTATTTTCAGAGGCAAGCGTTACGGATTTTCGTTGGAGGAAATCAAAGAGATGGTTCTACTATTTGATTTTGATCGCTCAGGAATTCAGCAATTAGAGCGAACGGTTGAATACGGGGAACAAAAAATTCAAGAGATTGACAGTAAAATAGCTGAGCTGACGCAGATGAAGCGTGAGTTACAACAAATGCATGGCATGTTTAGCGAAAAATTAGCGACTTTAAAGGGAGAGATGCAAGATGAATAGTTCCAATTTATTAGCACGTAATGCCCGTAAGTATCCGAAAAATGAAGCCGTTATTTGTCATGGCAGAAGAGTAACCTACCAAGATTTAGATAAGCAGGTGACATGTTTTAGTCATGCTTTACTAGAGCAGGGAGTAAAGCAGGGGGATAAGGTTTTAATTTTTATGCCAAACGTTTTAGAGTTTGTTGTCAGTTACTTTGCTATTCAGCGTATTGGAGCGATCGTTGTACCAGTCAATGCGAAGTTTACATTGCAAGAAGTAGAGTACGTGGCGCAGCATGCAGAGGCGAAGGCAATTGTCGTACATGAGGTTATTTTTGCAGCAGTTGAACAGCTAGCCGGTATTCCGTTAAAAATTAAAACAGGTCAAGAAAAAGTGGGATGGCATCAGTATGAATCAATGCTTCAAAATGCTAGTACACAAACAATTGATTGTCAGTTACAAGAGGATGACCCTTCCACGATTTTATATACATCTGGCACGACAGGAAAACCAAAGGGTGTGTTATTTAGCTACCGTAATATTTTAACAGTGGCGCAAATGATAGCTGTTGAAATGGAGGTAAAGCCTGAGAGCCGTATTTTGCTTATGATGCCATTAACACACTCTGCACCATTACATTTATTTTTAATGGCGGGTGTATTGGTAGGCTCAACAAATGTATTAACACCAACTTTTACACCCGATTTATTCATTGATTCCATTGAAAAGGAGAAAACAACACATTTCTTTGGTGCACCTGTTGCTTATTTATTAACGGCACAACTGCCAAGGCTACATTCGGCAGATTTGTCTTCTATGAAATGGTGGGTCTATGGTGGGGCACCGTTATCTCAAAGTGAGGTTCGGTTCATTCAGCAGGCATTCCGCACAAATAATTTGACTTGTGTATATGGATTAACAGAGGCAGGTCCAAGTGGTTCATTATTATTTGGCAAGGAACATGAAGCAAAGGCAGGAAGTATTGGTCAGCGGGCGCCACTTGGCACAGAGTTGCGTATTGTGAATGACAGTGGAGAAGATGTAAATGTAGGCGAAGTGGGGGAAATTGTCTTGTTGGGTGAGGGCAACATGCTCGGCTACTATAAGGATGAAGTAGCTACTAATGAAGCCTTTATTGATGGTTGGTTAAAAACAGGAGATCTAGCTCGCAAGGATGAAGATGGTTTTATTTGGATCGTAGATCGTAAAAAGGATGTCATTATTTCGGGAGGTGTCAACATTTATCCGAAAGAAATTGAAGATTGTTTATTGAGCTTTGAAGGTATATTCGAGGTTGCGGTAATTGGTGTACCACATCCGCAATGGGGGGAAACTGTAAAGGCGGTGTATTCTGCTAAACAAGACATCCATGAGGAAGCTTTGAAAGCTTATTTAGAGGAGCATCTTGCAAAGTTTAAAATACCACGTATTTTTGAAAAAGTAGAAGCGCTACCACGCAATGCATCAGGCAAAATATTAAAACAAAATTTAAAGGGGCAAGAGGTGAGATAGCATGAAAGTATTACAACAAGAAGCAATGCGTACTACGAACTTTTTTACTGAAGATGACACGCTTCAAAAAATAGTAGAAATGATGTTAGATAAAGAGTTTTTATCCTATGCCCAACGAGAGTTAACAAATTTTGGTGAGCTATGTGCAGGTGATATTGATACGAGGGCAAAGCATACAGATCGACAGGGTGAGCCTCGCCTTCAAAGATATGATGCCTATGGTGAAGAGATATCGGAGGTTTGGGTTAATGATGGCTATAAAAAAACGATTGAAGAGACATATAATACTGGGATTGTAGGCTATGTACACAAGCATATTCCGCAGCTAGGACACAAGGGGAATTATGTTTATAGCTTTGCACAAGGTTATTTGCTATCACATGCAGAGCCCGGTTTTTATTGTCCGGTAACATTGACAATGGCAACTGCCTATCTATTAGATCATTATGCAGATGAAGAGGTAAAGCAGCGTTTTTTACCACATGTGTGTGCAACAGGTGACACAGATTTATATGAAGGTGCGACCTTTTTAACAGAACGTCAAGGGGGCTCTGACGTAGGTGCAAATGTGGTGGAGGCGAGAAAGGATGGCACTGCTTATCGTCTATATGGTGAAAAATATTTTGCATCCAATGCGGGCATGTGTGGTGTAGCGATGGTATTGGCACGTCTAGAAGGTGCGCCAGCAGGTTCCAAAGGCTTAACATTGTTTGCAGTTCCTTGGCGCAAAGAAGATGGAACAACAAATCATCTACGTATTCGCCGACTGAAAGATAAGCTAGGCGTTCGGGCAGTTCCCTCTGGTGAGGTAGAATTTGATGGTACACTTGCCTATGTTGTAGGGGAGCAAAATAAAGGGATTTATTATATGCTAGAAGCACTAAATCTCTCTAGAATTTGTAATGCAGTCGCTTCAATTGGTATTATGCGTCGCGGCTTCTTAGAGGCAAAACATTATGTAAGCAATCGACATGCATTTGGCAAGCCCTTAACACAGTACCCTATGATTCAGGATACTTTAGGGAAATTTGCAGCTAAGTTGCACGTGGAAGTAGCGACAGTTTTTGACCTTATCCAATTATACGATAAAGTGACAAGTGGACAGGGAACTCAGCAAGATCTTATTATGAATCGTTTATATATTGCCATTATGAAAAAGGAAACAGCAGAGCAAGCTGTTCATTATGCTAGTGAGGCAATTGAATTACACGGAGGTAATGGCTATATAGAAGACTTTGTAACGCCCCGCTTATTAAGAGACGCCCAAGTGTTAACGGTGTGGGAGGGGACGGCTAATATTTTGGCCTTAGAACTCATTCGTTTAGTAGATAAGTTTCATGCTCATGAACTGTTTGTACAGGAGATGGAGGAACGATTAGACAAATTAGCTGACAGCTTACTAGTACAAATCGTTAAAGAACAATTGGCGAATATGTCTGTGAAACTGCAAATTTTTAGCGCTTTAGACGAGGCAACGAAAACTTTTGAAGCTAAAGGTATGGCGGAAAAAATGGCTCACCTTTATGAAAGTGTCATAGCGGTTGAGTGGGCACATAAATTTGGTGGGAAATATGAAAAACTAGCAGACGTTTATTTAGAACAGACATGGTCATTAAGAGAAATGGGTGCTCAAATGAAAACAGTCCAATACTTTTCTGAAATTGTATAATGGCCGGGGAGTCGTCTTGAATGGAGGCGACTTTTTTCATTTTCATGTATAATGAAATCAACTGAATATTATAAAGGTTCTTTACTTAAGTAAAGTGAAAAGGGAAATCGGTGTAATTCCGATGCGGTCCCGCCACTGTAAGTGTGAGTTTTTTCAAATGATGCCACTGAAGATTTCGGGAAGGCTTGAAAAATCGCAAGTAGCACTAGCCAGGAGACCTGCCTTTATAACGACATGACAACCTACGAGGATAGGGTGGTGGATTTTGTATCAGTTTTTTGGTGCGATTTTGCCCCCTCATCGATCAAAGATGAGGGGTTTTATTTTGATGTAGAGTAAAGCGAAATGTCGCACGGATCAACGAAGGAGGATTCACATGAAGAAATTTTGGAAAATAGGATTATCAGCATTTTTAGCAGTAGGCTTGCTAGCTGCTTGTGGGCAGGAAGCAAAAGATAACAAACCATCTAACGAGCAGCAAACACAGCAAGAAACGGCCCAGGTGGATGAAGCAACATTCCCAATGACGATAACAGATGCCCTTGGTAAGGACATTACACTTGAAGCACCTCCTGAGAAAATTGTTTCACTTATTCCGAGTAATACTGAAATCCTTTTTGGACTAGGTTTAAATGATGAAATAGTTGGTGTTACGGACAACGACGATTATCCGCCAGAGGCAGCTGAGAAGGATAAGGTTGGCGGTATGGAATACGATATTGAAAAAATTATTGCCTTAAAACCAGATATCGTTTTTTCACACGAATCTAGCATGTCTCTTTCAGAAGAGGCTATTGCACAGCTTGAATCAGCAGGTTTGAAAGTATTTGTTGTAAAAAATGCACAAGACTTTAATGAAACATATACAACAATTGAGCAACTTGGACGTGCTACAGGGAAATTGCCAGAGGCAGAAAAAATTGTTGCTAATATGAAGGCAAAAGTAGAAGAAGTTTTGTCTAAAGTCAAGGATGTTGAACCCAAAAAAGTGTTAGTTGAAGCATCAGATGAGCCAGATATTTATACAGCTGGCAATGGTACATTTATGAACGCGATGCTTGAAATGATCAATGCAGAGAATGTAGCTGTAGATGGCGATAATTGGTATAAAATTGATGCAGAACAAATTATCGCAAAAAATCCAGATGTCATCGTGGTGACATATCATTATGTACCAGATATTTTAATGAAAATACCAAAACGTGCGGGCTTTGATACGATTAATGCCGTAAAAAATAATGCGATTGTGCAGGTAGATGAAAGTACGACAAGTCGTCAAGGGCCACGTTTAGCTGAAGGTCTAGAAGAATTAGCAAAAGCAATCTATCCTGAGGTATTTAAGTGAAAAAAATAGCACTAGCCTATACATTAACATGTACGCTTCTTCTTATTAGCATCTGGTGTGGCGTAGCGATAGGCTCGGTTCATATTCCATTAGAAGTATTGTGGAATAAGGCGGTTGATGAAACAGCCGCCAATATCTTTTGGAAAATTCGTTTGCCTCGCGTGTTATTAGCGGGACTAGTAGGCGCATCTCTAGCTATTGCTGGAGCAGCTTTCCAAGGTTTATTAAAAAATCCATTAGCAGATCCATATACACTAGGGGTTTCGTCAGGAGCTTCTGTTGGTGCTGTTTTAACGATCTTTTTTAGTATTTCTATACCTGTTGTCGGTTTGTATGCGCTGCCAATCTTCAGTATGATTGGTGCTATCATTACGATGGTAGTTGTTATGAGCTTTGCTAGACTCGTAGACCGCTCATTAAAAATGGAAACGTTGATATTAACAGGCGTTATTTTTAGTTCATTTTTAGGTTCCCTCATTTCATTAATGATTGCCTTATCTGGTGAAGAATTACGTCAGGTAATAGGCTGGCTACTTGGTTCTGTTTCGATGCGTGGTTGGCCATATGTCCAAATGATCATTCCTTTTGTGATTGTTGGTTCAATTATGCTATGGACACAAAGACGAGAATTAAATGTCTTGTTGTATGGTGAAGAGCGAGCAAAACATTTAGGTGTTAATGTAAAGCGCAGTAAATATTTGATATTAGCAGGTGGCTCCATGTTAACTGGAGCGGCTGTAGCGGTTTCTGGCACAATTGGCTTTGTAGGATTAGTGGTGCCGCATATGACAAGGATGATTTGGGGTTCTGATCATCGCCACTTATTACCATTATCTTTTTTCAATGGTGCAACATTACTCATTATTTGCGACTTAGTAGCACGAACAATCATTGTGCCAAGAGAGCTACCAATTGGTGTTATTACGGCATTTATTGGAGCACCTGTTTTCTCCTATATTTTTTATAAGCAGCGAAGAAGCAAGGGGGTACGGGCATGATTGTTGTTGAACATCTATCAGGTGGCTATGAAGATGTACCAATCGTCAGGGACATTAGTTTTACTGTTGAAAAAGGAAAAATTCTTGGCATTCTAGGGCCGAATGGTAGCGGGAAATCCACATTATTAAAAGTAGTGAGTGGTATTTTACCAGCTACTGCTGGAACCATTTTGATTGATGGACAAAATATTCTTTCTTATAATGCTCGTGCTTTGGCGAAAAAAATGGCTGTATTACCACAGCTTCATGCAAATGCTTTCTCAAACAGTGTGAGAGAGGCAGTTTCACTGGGGCGCTACCCACACCAAACAGGCTTTTTCTCGAGTTGGTCCGAACAGGATGAACAGGCTGTGCAACATGCTATGCTACAAACAGGTGTAAAGCGATATGAGGATACACCAATGGAATTTTTATCTGGTGGTGAACAACAAAGAGTATTTGTAGCACAAGCCTTAGCTCAAACTGCAGAAATACTATTACTCGATGAACCAACTAATCATTTAGATATTGCCCACCAACGTCAAATTTTAGATATGGTGCGGAAGGAAGCCATGGAGTGCGGTTTAACAGTTGTTATGGTACTACATGATATGAATTTAGCTTCTCTTTATTGTGATGAATTATTGCTGATGGAAAGCGGACAAATGAGAGCACTTGGTGCACCACATGAAGTATTAATTGCCTCCCAAATTGAAGAAGTTTATCAAGCACGGGTGACTACATATGCTCACCCTGAAATACCAAAACCTCAAATTACAATGATGCCCGCAGCTACAGACTATCAGCAGCGAGCTGTCATCAAAAAAGAGCACTTTACGATAACTGAACAATATATCCAACTTCAATCAGAGCTTCCTCTGAAGACCGTATCTTCTGCAGTTCATAACCCAGGTATTGGCTGGCATAATTGCTTATTAAATCGCTCAGTTCCTGGTGATTATGTCATTAGCGATGTGAAACGAGAAGTTAAAGAATTTTTGAAAAGGGAAAATTTTTCATCTACAAATACTGTTGTTATGCTAACAGCAGTACCAACAGCTCTAGTGGCCATCAATGAATTTTCAGCACCTTTTGGCAGTATAATCGTAGCTGTAACAGCTGGCGTAGGCAATGCAGTTGATGTATCTCGAGTACATGAAAGACAAGATGATCCATATATTGGTACTATTAATACATGGGTTATCGTTAATGGTTGTTTATCGGAAGAGGCATTTTTTCAGGCATTGATGACAGCAACTGAGGCAAAAACAAAGGCGTTGCAATCAGAAAATATTCGTGATGAGCGGAGTGGAACAATTGCAACAGGTACTGCTACAGATAGTCTGTTAATTGCTGCAACTCAAAAAGGAGAAGAAATGCTGTATGGTGGCCCAATTACGGAAGTTGGTAAAATGATTGCAAAGGGTGTCTATGAAACAACAGTTCAGGCGATTAGGAATTATAAAAACCAGTTTTAGGAGATGAGAGAAATGAAGCTTTACACGAAAACAGGCGATACGGGGAAAACAAGTCTTATTGGAGGACGGGTTGATAAAGATAGTTTACGTGTGGAAACATATGGGGCAATTGATGAATTAAATTCCTTTATTGGGAAGGCCGTAAGTGAATTAGATCAAGCGCTTTTCAAGGATATTATAACAGACCTAGAGACAATTCAGCATGAGTTGTTCGATGCTGGTGGAGACCTTGCTAATGTGATGAAAGAACGTCATTATAAATTAACAGAGCAACCGATTGAAGTACTTGAAGCTCGTATAGATGCTTTATCAGACGAAGCGCCACCTTTACAACGTTTTATTTTACCAGGAGGTGCACCAGCAGCGGCAACTTTACACATTGCACGCACGGTTGCACGCCGAGCAGAGCGTGAAATGGTGACACTTATGAAAGAAGTTGAAGATGTACCAAAGGTTGTACAAAAATATTTAAATCGCTTATCGGATTATTTATTTGCAGCTGCACGTGTCGTAAATGCTCGCTTAAACGTAGCAGATGTTGAATATATTCGCAGTGGGAATGTTTTTAAAAAATAAAGTTTGATTTAAAAAATGTTTTTGTACAAAAAATGAATTTCCAGATATTAAGCTACGGGGCGGTATAGGTTTGTATGCAATTTAGCAGATGTTCAAAAGTCTACTGAATATGCGACATCCCCCTAAGTATAATAGTTAAGGAAAGTAAAAATTGCTACTTTGAAAAATTCAGGGTGGCTTTTTTTCTTGTAAAATGTAAGAATATAAAATTATCAGAAATATTTCCGTTTTATGTTGACTGAATGCTCACTCATTTATTAGAATAGGAATATAATGATAAAGTGAAGTACATTTCTGTTTGAACTAGCAAATTCGTCACAAAGAGAGAAAATTACGACAAACTAAAGGGGGGACCAACCATGAGTCCATTATTAATTGCTAACATTGTCTTAACAGTCGTGGTTGTGCTTTATGCAGTAGGATTGTTCTTCTACCTGTTGAAAACACGCTATAAGTATGTGCAATTGGGGAAAAAGGTTGAGTTTGATGAAAGTGTTAAAGAACGACTTCGTTATATTATGGTCAATGTATTTGGTCAAAATAAGCTATTAAAGGATCCAAAGAGTGGTTTAATACATGTTATGTTTTTCTATGGATTTTTGATGGTACAGTTAGGGGCCATTGATTTAATTTGGAAAGGACTAGCACCAGAGTCACATCTGCCACTAGGCATTTTCTATGGTGTCTTTACATTCTTCCAAGAACTGGTGGTTTTAATGATTTTAATCGCGGTAGTGTGGGCATTTTACCGCCGCTATGTTGAAAAGCTAGTGCGTCTAAAACGAGGATGGAAAAACGGCCTTGTATTAATTTTCATTGGTGGGTTAATGGTATCTACATTAATCGCTAATGGTATGGGATTAATTTGGCATGGTGAGGGATTAACTTATACGGAGCCAGTTGCTTCAAGTATTGCTGCTATTTTTGGCTTCCTACCAACATCAGTTGCCGCTGGTGTGTTTTATGTAATGTGGTGGGCACACCTTTTAATTCTATTAACATTCCTTGTATACGTACCGCAGTCTAAACATTTCCACTTAATTGTCAGTCCACTTAATGTTTACATGAATCGTTTAGATCGTACGGGTACATTAACACCAATTGATTTTGAGGCCTTGGAAGAAGCTGGAGAAAATGCTGAAAGCGAAGAGGATATGCCTTCTATTGGGGTAGGACGCATACAGGACTTCACACAAAAGCAAATGCTTGATCTATATTCTTGTGTAGAATGCGGACGTTGTACAAACATGTGTCCAGCAACAGGAACAGGAAAAATGCTGTCTCCTATGGATTTAATCGTAAAATTGCGTGACCATTTAACATTTACGGGCGCAGTCGTAACAAAACAAAAACCATGGGTGCCTTATCAATTCTTTGCCAATACAAAGGGTAACCAGCTTGCAATTGCAGCTGGTGCTGAAGGTGCTGTAATTGAGGATATCTACAGCCCATCTTTAATTGGCGATGTCATTACAGAAGAGGAAATTTGGGCTTGTACGACATGTCGTAACTGTGAGGATCAATGCCCTGTAATGAATGAGCATGTTGATAAAATTATTGATCTACGTCGTTATCTAACAATGACTGAAGGGAAAGTAAATCCTGATGCTCAACGTGCAATGACGAATATTGAACGACAAGGTAATCCTTGGGGCTTAAACCGCAAGGAAAAAGAAAATTGGCGTGATCTAGATCCAACAATCCAAATTCCAACTGTAAAAGAGCTGAAAAAATCTGGCGAGGAAATGGAGTATTTATTCTGGGTTGGTTCGATGGGAGCTTTCGACAACCGCTCTCAAAAAATCGCTTTAGCATTCTGTCGTCTATTAAACGAGGCTGGTGTGAAGTTTGCAATCTTAGGTAATAAAGAGAAAAACTCTGGGGATACACCTCGTCGTTTAGGGAATGAATTCTTATTCCAAGAGCTAGCTACAGCAAATATTGATGAGTTTGAGAAAAATGACGTGAAGAAAATTGTAACAATCGATCCTCATGCCTACAATATCTTTAAAAATGAATATCAAGACTTTGGCTGGAAAGGTGAAGTGTATCATCACACTGAGTTATTAAATCAGTTGATTGAGGAAAATCGTCTAGCGCTAAACTATGAGGTTCATGAAACGATTGTTTTCCATGATTCCTGTTATTTAGGCCGCTACAATGATGTGTACGATGCCCCACGTGAGATCCTTCGAGGAATCCCTGGCGTGAAGCTTGTTGAAATGGAACGTAACCGCGAAACAGCGATGTGCTGTGGAGCTGGTGGTGGATTAATGTGGATGGAAGAGCATGTAGGAAATCGCATTAACGTAGCGCGAACAGAACAGGCTCTTGCAACAAATGCATCAGTTATTTCATCAGGCTGTCCTTACTGCCTAACAATGCTAGAGGATGGTACAAAGGCTAAAGAGGTTGAAGACTCTATTGGAACATTTGATGTTGCAGAATTACTAGAACGTTCTGTGTTCGGTGAAAAAGTAAAGGCAGTTAATCCTTCTTCCGAAGAAACAGAAGAAACATACGAAGAAGTGGTAGCGTCTATAGAAAATGTTCAACAAGACGAGAATACGGAAGCGAACGCAGAAAAATGATTGCTATTGCAGAAATATTTTAGTTATCTGAAAAATATAAATTGCACAATAAAAAATTGTTTTGTAGAATAAGATTAAATGGGGATGGGAGTTGAGATAGTAAACTCCCATTTTTCCTCGATAGAAGTCGAGCGAGCGTTCAGTCAATAATGCTTTGCATCTTAATCGAGAATGTAAAACAAAAGGGGTGTTTTACTTGAATAGAGCTGTAATTTTAGCAGGAGCAAGAACTGCGTTTGGTAAATTTGGAGGTTCATTATCAGCATTACATGCAAGTGATTTAGGTGCGATTGCTATTAAAGGTGCATTAGAGAAGGCAAAGCTTGCACCTGAGCAAGTGGATGAGGTAATTTTAGGTTCTGTTTTACAAGGGGGACAGGGGCAAATTCCTTCTCGACAGGCTGCGCTGAAGGCCAATTTACCAACAGCAGTAAAAACAGAAACAATCAATAAAGTTTGTGCTTCAGGGATGCGTGCGGTGACATTAGCAGATCAATTGATTCGTTTAGGGGACGAAGAAGTGATTATTGCGGGTGGAATGGAATCTATGTCCAATGCACCATATTATCTTCTGAATGGTCGAAATGGTTTGCGTATGGGAGATTCTACAATGGTAGATGGCATGCTATATGACGGCTTAACATGTGCTTTCGATAAAGCAAGACCACATATGGGTAGCTATGGTAATGCAACAGCTAAAGAGTTCTCGCTAAGCCGAGAAGAACAGGACACTTGGTCAGTACGCAGTCATGAACGCGCGTTAGCCGCAATTGAAAAAGGTTACTTTGCTGAAGAAATCGTACCAGTGGAGATTCCTCAACGAAAAGGTGCACCACTTATTGTAGATACAGATGAGGCACCAAGAGCAGGGACGTCTTTGGAAGTACTGGCGAAGCTAAAACCAGCCTTTGACAAGGATGGCACGATTACAGCAGGTAATGCACCTGGGGTTAACGACGGTGCATGTGCACTTGTCGTTATGAGTGAAGAACGTGCAAAACGTGAAGGTAGAGAACCATTGGCAATAATCATTGGTCACGAAGAACTTGCGCTTGAGCCAGAAAACTTCCCGCAAACACCAGGTCTTGTTATTAATAAATTACTGAAAAAGACTAACAAATCATTAGCAGATATTGATTTAATTGAAATCAATGAAGCCTTTGCAGCGGTAGCTTTAGTCAGCAAGCAGTTGGCAGATTTAGATGCAGAAAAAGTGAATGTTAATGGCGGTGCAGTTGCTTTAGGTCATCCGATTGGGGCATCTGGTGCACGTATAATATTAACACTTGCACAGGAATTGAAGCGTCGTGGCGGTGGCATTGGCATTGCCGCAATTTGTTCAGGCGGCGGCCAAGGTGATGCAATTATGATTGAAGTACCAAAAACAGGGGGACTGAACTAATGGGAATTCAAAAGGTAATGGTCATTGGTGCAGGGCAAATGGGCTCTGGTATTGCCCAAGTTTGTGCACAAGCAGGCTTTGATGTGAAATTGAACGATATCAAACAAGAATTTTTCGAGCGTGGATTAGGGGTTATTACGAAAAATTTATCACGTGATGTAGAAAAGGGTCGTAAAACAGAAGATGAGAAGGCTGCTGTTTTAAGTCGAATTAGTATGTCGCTAGATTTACAAGATGCTAGTGATGTGGATATTATCATTGAAGCCGCTGTGGAAAATATGGAAATTAAGCAATCCATCTTTAAGCAACTTGATGGCATTGCGCCAGCACATGCTATTTTAGCTACGAATACATCTTCACTGCCTATTACAGAAATTGCAGCAGTAACAAAGCGTCCAGAGCAAGTAATTGGTATGCATTTTATGAACCCTGTACCAGTTATGAAACTTGTCGAAATCATTCGAGGCTTAGCAACAACAGATGAAGTGTACAAAGCTGTTGAAGAGATGACGGTTAAATTATCGAAAACACCTGTAGAAGTGAATGATTTCCCAGGGTTTATTTCAAACCGAATCCTACTACCAATGATTAATGAAGCGATTTACGCACTTTACGAAGGTGTAGCGACAAAAGAAGCAATTGATGATGTGATGAAGCTTGGTATGAACCATCCGATGGGGCCATTAACATTGGCAGACTTTATTGGTTTAGATACTTGTCTTTACATCATGGAAATTTTACATGAGGGTCTTGGAGACAGTAAATATCGCCCTTGTCCACTGCTACGTAAATACGTTGCGGCTGGATGGCTAGGTAAGAAATCAGGAAGAGGCTTTTACGTTTACGAATAATCCTATGGGGATGGGGTTATTTAGATGTTTCGGGACAACTTAGAGGGGTGACATTATAGATGCATTTGCAATTTACAGATGAGCAAATTATGATGCGCGATATGGTTCGTCAATTTGCTCAGGAAAAAATTCAACCATGGGTGGAGCGAATGGAAGCGGGAGAATTTCCACGTGAGCTTCTACAGCAAATGGGTGAACTTGGCTTAATGGGGATTACGACTCCAGAAGACTTAGGTGGCTCTGGTATGGATTTTACATCTTATATTATTGCGATTAATGAACTATCAAAAGTAAGCGCTGTAATGGGTGTTATTTTATCCGTCCATACTTCAGTTGGAACGAATCCAATTATTTACTTTGGGAATGGAGAACAAAAGAAACGGTATGTACCAAAGCTTGCAACAGGCGAATATTTAGGTGCATTTTGTTTAACAGAACCAAGTGCAGGCTCAGACGCTGGCTCTTTACAGTCAAAGGCAGTGCGTGATGGCGATGAATATGTGATTAACGGCTCCAAAGTATTTATTACAAATGGTGGAGAAGCTGATGTCTATATTGTATTCGCATCTACTAACCCAGCTGAAAAAACAAAGGGTATCTCAGCATTTATTGTTGAAAAGGGAACACCTGGTTTAATCATCGGAAAAGATGAGCATAAGATGGGCTTACACGGCTCACGTACAGTTCAGCTGACATTCGATAATTGTCGCATTCCAGCCGACAACCTACTTGGGGAAGAGGGAGAAGGCTTTAAAATTGCGATGGCCAATTTAGATGTTGGACGAATCGGCATTGCGGCACAGGCGTTAGGAATTGCTGAGGCGGCACTAGAGGCGTCTACTGCTTATGCTAAAGAACGTATTCAATTTGGTAAGCCGATTGCCGCACAACAAGGTATTGGCTTTAAGCTTGCGGATATGGCAACGGCTGTTGAATCTGCAAAACTGTTAGTCTATCGTGCAGCCGATTTACGTGCAAAAGGTTTACCATGTGGAGCAGAAGCTTCAATGGCTAAACTTTTCTCATCACGAACAGCGGTACAAACGGCAATAGAGGCTGTTCAAATATTTGGCGGCTACGGCTATACGGAAGATTATCCAGTAGAGCGCTATTTCCGCGATGCAAAGGTGACAGAAATCTATGAAGGTACAAGTGAAATTCAACGACTAGTCATTAGTAAACATTTACTGAAATAAAGCCTGATATTGCGAATGGTACAAAGTGATGGAAACCGTTCAAGAGTGAGGGAACGTTTATAAAGGGTGTAGAACTGCTCTGAAATAAGGCAAAACCGCTCAATCTAACCTAACAATAATCAGGTAACACAAAACAGAGTCTAACTAAAAAAGGGGAAATGGACAATGAACTTTCAGTTAACAGAAGAGCATGAACAATTACGTGAAATGATTCGTGATTTTGCTATAAATGAAGTGGCGCCAACAGCTGCTGAACGTGACGAAAATGAAGAATTTGACCGTGCGATTTTCGACAAAATGGCGGAGCTTGGGCTTACTGGTATTCCATGGCCTGAGGAATATGGTGGTGCAGGATTTGATTACCTTGCATATGTCATAGCTGTTGAGGAACTTTCACGTGTTTGTGCTTCGACTGGTGTAACTTTATCTGCACATACTTCACTGGCAGGTTGGCCACTTTACAAGTTCGGTACAGAAGAACAAAAACAAAAATACCTTCGTCCAATGGCTGAAGGCAAACATATTGGTGCATATGGTTTAACAGAACCTGGCTCTGGCTCTGATGCGGGTGGCATGAAAACTTATGCAAAACGTGATGGCGATGATTATATTTTAAATGGCTCAAAAATCTTTATTACGAACGGTGGAGTAGCAGATACATATATTGTATTTGCAGTAACAGACCCAGAAGCAAAACATGGCACATCCGCATTTATCGTGGAAGCTGGATTTGAAGGTTTCTCTGTAGGGAAGAAAGAAAAGAAATTAGGAATTCGTTCATCTCCAACAACAGAGATTATTTTTGATAACTGTCGTGTTCCAAAGGAAAATCTATTAGGGGCTGAAGGGGAAGGCTTTAAGATTGCCATGACGACACTAGATGGTGGACGTAATGGTATTGCGGCTCAAGCAGTAGGAATTGCACAAGGCGCACTCGATGCAGCAGTTGACTATGCCAAAGAACGTGTGCAATTTGGTAAACCGATCACTGCAAATCAAGGCATTTCCTTTAAATTAGCCGATATGGCAACTCAAATTGAGGCTTCTCGACTTCTTACATACCAAGCGGCATGGTTAGAATCTAATAACCTACCATATGGTAAGGCATCTGCAATGGCGAAATTAATGGCTGGCGATACAGCAATGAGTGTAACGACAGAGGCGGTTCAAGTATTTGGTGGCTATGGTTATACAAAAGATTACCCTGTAGAGCGCTTTATGCGTGATGCTAAAATTACACAAATTTACGAAGGTACGCAGGAGATTCAACGTCTTGTTATCTCGCGTATGCTAACGAAATAATTGATGACTGATAAAGATAAAAGGCCCCAAGTACAGTCAACCGTAAAAGATGAAAATCTAATCGCCATTCGTCGTGAACAAATGATTCAAGGAGCTATTAAGCTATTTAAAGAAAAAGGCTTTCACCGTGCCACGACGAGAGAAATTGCAAAAGCTGCTGGCTTTAGTATCGGTACTTTGTATGAATACATCCGAACGAAGGAAGATGTTCTATACCTTGTTTGTGACAGTATCTATCACCATGCAATGGAGCGTCTTTCAAGTTATGAGATTAAAGCAGGAACTATTGATGAGTTAAAAGAAATGATTCGGGAATACTTCCTGCAAATCGATAGTATGGTTGATGAGCTAACAATCATGTATCAAGAAACAAAATCATTGTCAAAAGAAGCACAACGCTATGTTTTTAGTAAAGAGTTTGAAATGGTTGCCACATTTGAACGCTTGTTACAGCGATGTGTGCAGTCTGGCGAACTAACTATGACAGAGAAGCAAATCCATTTAGCAGCCAATAACTTAGTTGTTTCAGGACAAAGCTGGGCGTTTCGCAAATGGGCTTTACATCGTCAGCATTCAATAGACGAATTCATTGACATGCAAATCACCTTGTTCATTTCAGGCATAAAGGGGTTTTAATATTTGTAAGGGGTTTGTCGGCAATTGCATATAGCGATATTGCAATGCCGGCTTTTTTTATTCAATAAGGGGAGAAAGTGGGGATTTCATATGACAAAGGTAGAAGTATATCGTCCAAAAAATCACGTACGTTTTGTGACAGCATCGAGTCTTTTTGATGGACATGATGCTTCAGTCAATATTATGCGACGCATTTTACAATCGAGCGGTGTAGAAGTAATCCATTTAGGTCATAATCGTTCTGTTGAAGAAGTCGTGAATGCTGCGATACAAGAAGATGCACAAGGGATTGCGGTTTCTTCTTATCAAGGCGGACATATGGAATACTTTAAATATATGTATGATTTACTGCGTGAAAAAGGAGCACCACATATTAAAATTTATGGCGGTGGTGGAGGAGTTATTTTACCTCGTGAAATTAAAGAGCTTCATACGTATGGCATTGCAGGGATATTCTCACCAGAGGATGGCCGTGTTTTAGGGCTACAGGGAATGATTAATGAACAAATTAAAGGTACAGATTTTCCTACTGCAACAGGTAATTATTTAGAGAAATTAAAGTCTTTAACGACAGAGACGCCTGAAATTTTAGCCAATCTAATAACAGCAGCTGAGTCAAATGACGATGAAGCTACGAAAGAAATGCTAGCAGAGGCAAGAAAGCTTTCAAAAGGTACGCCAGTAATGGGGATTACGGGAACAGGTGGTGCAGGGAAATCATCCTTAACGGATGAACTGATTCGCCGCTTCCTAAAAGAATTCCCAGATAAACGTGTAGCCATTCTATCAGTCGATCCAACAAAGCAAAAAACGGGTGGAGCATTGCTTGGGGATCGTATTCGCATGAACGCTATTTTTAATAACCGTGTTTATATGCGTAGTTTAGCAACACGTGGCTCACGTACAGAATTATCTGCATCAATTGGTGATGTGCTAGATGTAGTACGTGTAGCAGGTTATGACTTAATCATCGTAGAAACAAGTGGAATCGGTCAAGGTGATGCCGAAATTACTAAATACACGGATCTATCTATGTATGTCATGACAAGCGAATTCGGTGCACCTACACAACTTGAGAAAATTGATATGATTGACTTTGCAGATGTTATTGCGATCAATAAATTTGAGCGAAAAGGCTCAGAGGACGCCCTTCGACAAGTACAAAAACAATATCAACGTTCCCGCGAGCTTTGGGATGAATCACTTGATAACATGCCAGTCTACGGTACAATAGCTAGCCAATTTAATGACAAAGGCACAAATGCGTTATTCGCCGCCCTCGTTAAAATAATTAACGAAAAAACAGGTTTTAATTGGGAAACAAGCTATGAGCAATTTGCGAAAACGCAAAAGCAAGATGTTATCATTCCAAACGATCGCCGTTATTATTTACGTGAGATTACGGACACTGTCCGTGGCTATCATAAAAAAACAGAGCAGCAGGTGGTATTTGCTCGTCGACTATTCCAATTAGAAGGTGCTATTGCAGCTGTCCAAGAAAAAGCTCCAGATGATGTGCTTGTGGCATCGCTTACTTCTTTAGCAGAAGGTGTTAGAGATGAATTAACAGCAGAATCCAAGCGTATATTGGATAATTGGCAGGCATTAAAAGAAGCGTATGCTGGCGATGAGTTTGTGACTAAAGTTCGCGATAAAGAAATTCGTACCATCTTAAAAACAACTAGTCTTTCTGGCACGAAAATTCCAAAAGTAGCATTACCGAAGTTTGAAGACTATGGGGAAATCTTGCGTTGGGTTTATAAAGAAAATGTTCCTGGCGAATTCCCATATACGGCGGGTGTATTCCAATTCAAACGTGAGGGTGAAGATCCGAAGCGTCAATTTGCTGGCGAGGGAACACCAGAACGTACAAATAAACGCTTCCATTATTTATCAAAAGATGATGATGCAAAACGTTTATCTACAGCTTTTGATTCTGTAACCTTGTATGGGGAAGACCCAGATTACCGTCCAGATATTTACGGTAAGGTTGGAGAATCAGGTGTATCGATCTGTACACTAGAAGATATGAAAAAACTTTACGCAGGCTTTGATTTATGTGCACCGTCTACATCTGTATCAATGACTATTAATGGACCAGCACCTATTATTTTAGCAATGTTTATGAATACAGCAATCGATCAACAAGTTCAATTACGTGAGCAAGAGCTAGGACGAACTTTGACAGTTGAAGAGTTTACCGAGACACGTGAAAAAACATTGCAAGTTGTACGTGGAACAGTACAAGCTGATATTTTAAAAGAAGATCAGGGCCAGAATACATGCATTTTCTCAACAGAGTTTGCTTTGCGTATGATGGGCGATATTCAGCAATACTTTATAGACCATAAAGTACGTAACTATTATTCTGTTTCCATTTCTGGTTATCATATTGCGGAAGCTGGAGCAAACCCTATTTCCCAATTAGCCTTCACCTTAGCTAATGGCTTTACGTATGTAGAGTATTATTTAAGTCGTGGCATGAATATCAATGACTTTGCACCAAATTTATCATTCTTCTTCTCAAATGGACTAGATCCAGAGTATACAGTAATCGGCCGTGTGGCACGACGTATTTGGGCTATTGTAATGCGTGATAAATACGGTGCTAATGAGCGCGCTCAAAAGCTAAAGTATCACATTCAAACGTCTGGGCGTAGTTTACACGCACAAGAGATTGATTTTAATGATATTCGTACAACATTACAGGCTTTAATGGCATTACAAGATAACTGTAATTCATTGCATACAAACGCATACGATGAGGCCATTACTACACCTACGGAGGAATCTGTAAGACGTGCTATGGCAATTCAAATGATTATTACTAAAGAGCATGGTTTAGCAAAAAATGAAAACCCACTACAAGGCGCGTTTATTGTTGAAGAATTAACAGATCTTGTGGAAGAAGCGGTTCTTGAAGAGTTTGATCGTATTAATGATCGTGGCGGTGTGTTAGGTGCTATGGAAACGCAATACCAACGTGGTAAAATTCAAGAAGAATCTATGTACTACGAAATGTTAAAACATTCAGGGGAGTTACCAATCATTGGTGTTAATACTTACTTGAACCCAAATCCACCTTCAGATGCTGATATAGATAATATGGAAATCGCACGTGCATCGACAGAAGAAAAAGAGACACAAATTCGTAATTTACAAGCTTTTTGGAAAGCCCATGAAGAGGAAAGTGAAGCTGCGATTGCACGTCTACAAGAAGTGGCTGTCAATAATGGTAATATTTTTGCTGAGCTGATGGAGTCAGTAAAAGTAGCAAGTTTAGGACAAATTACAAAAGCTTTATATGAAGTTGGCGGACAATATCGTCGTAATATGTAAGCAAGGTTGATCAAAACTTCTTGTTTTCTATTCAAGTATCATGCTTCTCTAATTTCTAGTGTCTAGTCTTAAGATTAGGCACTTCTTTTTATTTTCGTTATAATAGAAATGTAAAAAAAGGGGAGGCGCAGTAGAGGATGAAATCAGCTATTCACTACATAATTATATTAGCTTTAGTATTGGGAGCCTTTTTCCTGTATAATAAGCAAATTGGCGCTATTCCTTTACTACTATTATCTGTCTATTTGTTTTATCTTGGAATAAAAAAAATGCGTAATATAAAAAACAGTAATTGAAGCTAGCAAAGGGGCTAAAACTTTGTATATAATGGGTATTATGCTTATTGTATGGAAAGAACCTTTTGCGTGGCCTTTTTTGCTGCGCTTGGAGAATAAAGCACCATGTAATTTTAAAACGTCCATTGTGATGAGGGAAAGGAAGTGCACGAATTGAATTTTCGTGAAATGACAAAGGAACAATTAACAGAAGAATCGTTAATTAACTTAGCTTATGCAATTTTAAATGAAAAACGTGCCTCAGTGTCTTTTAATGATTTATTAAAATTAATTCAAGAGCTTGTGGGCTATAGTGATGCAGAAATGAAATCCCGTCTGTTACAATTTTATACAGATATCAATATTGATGGTCGCTTCTTATATAATCAAGAAGCAGGCTGGGGCTTACGTGAATGGTTTAAAGTTGAGCAAATCGAAGAAGAAACAGCTCCTTCTGTTAAGACTCAAAAGAAAAAATCTAAAGCTGCCTTTGATGATGAAGATCTTGATGAAGATGTAGACTTAGATGAAGAAGATATCGACTTTGATGAAGACTTTGAAGAGTTCATTGATGAAGAAGAACTTGATGAAGAAGATGATGAAAAAGAAGATATCGACTTTGACGATGAAGAACTAGAAGAAATTGATGAAGAAATCGATGAAGAGTTTATTGATGAAGAGGAAGAAGAATTTGAGGAAGAAGAGGAAGAGATCTAATACAGTACTCTTAGAATTTTCTTTCTTTTAAGCTAGAAGCAAAAAATCTTGACTTCTATCACGGTTACGTTTAATCTTTTACTTGGGCTCCTTAAAAGAAGGAGAAAGACCGTGTATATAATACGCTCCCCCTGCAAACCTATGCAGGAGGAGCGTTTTTTTGTTTTTAACTTTAATCATTTTAGTTCTCCCATACTTTTAATACCGATATGAATATAAATGTTTTTAATTATTCATGATGTATAGTAAACGGTGACTGAAAAGTTATTAGAGTTTTATGGTTTAAAGGAAAGTGGAAAAGAGATAGAACCGATTACAGCTTCGAATCGACTACATTTTGTAGACATTCTCGGCTTTTCTTTTTTTAGGGTATTAGAATGTAAATGGTTCTGATCCCCCCTAAACGCACTAATATTTTAGAACATCATAAGGAGGAATTTATTCATGACGAAGTATATTTTTGTAACAGGTGGGGTTGTATCATCACTTGGAAAAGGGATTGTTGCAGCATCTTTAGGCCGTTTATTAAAAAATCGTGGGTTAGAAGTGACGATTCAAAAATTTGACCCATATATCAATATTGACCCAGGTACGATGAGTCCTTATCAACATGGTGAGGTTTTTGTAACAGATGATGGTGCTGAGGCTGATTTAGACTTAGGACACTATGAACGTTTTATTGATATTAACCTAGGGAAACATTCTACAGTAACTTCAGGTCGTGTTTACCAATCTGTATTACAGAAAGAACGTCGTGGAGATTATAATGGTGGAACAGTCCAAGTAATTCCTCATATTACAAACGAAATCAAAGATCGTATCCAACGTGCTGGTCGTGAAACAAATGCAGATGTTGTGATCACAGAGGTTGGTGGAACAGTAGGTGATATTGAATCATTGCCATTCCTAGAAGCCATTCGCCAAATGAAAACAAATTTAGGGCATAACAATGTAATGTATATTCACTGTACACTTATTCCTTATATTAAAGCAGCTGGTGAACTTAAAACAAAACCTACACAGCATTCTGTTAAAGAATTACGCTCTTTAGGTATTCAGCCAAATATTATCGTAGTTCGTACTGAACAAGAAGTACCACAAGAGATGAAAGAGAAATTAGCATTATTCTGTGATGTTCAACCACATGAAATTATTGAATCTCGTGATGCTGAGCATTTATATGAAGTACCATTAAACCTACATGCGCAAGATATAGATGATATCGTTTTGGATCATTTTGGTATGGAAGCTCCAGAAGCAGATATGGAAGAATGGCGTGACCTTGTAGAAAAAGTGAAAAACTTACCAAATAAAAGAAAGGTAGCATTAGTAGGGAAATACGTAGAACTACAAGATGCTTACATTTCTGTAGTTGAGGCATTAAAGCATGCTGGATATGCATTTAATTCTGATATTGAAATTGACTGGATTAATGCAGAACACGTTGATGCTAACAATGTGGCCTCTCTATTAAAAGGTGCTGACGCTATTTTAGTACCAGGCGGCTTTGGTGATCGTGGTGTTGAAGGTAAAATCTTAGCAACACAATATGCACGTGAAAATAATGTTCCTTTCCTAGGCATTTGTTTAGGTATGCAATTAGCAACAGTAGAATTTGCACGTAATGTACTTGGCCTAAAAGGTGCTCATTCTACAGAGCTTGATGCAAATACGGAGTATCCAATTATCGACTTCCTACCAGATCAAAATGATACTGTAGATATCGGTGGTACTTTACGTTTAGGTTTATACCCATGTAAATTAAAGGATGGTTCAAAAGCTAGCCAAGCCTATGGTAAAGAGCTTGTTTATGAGCGTCATCGTCACCGCTATGAATTTAACAATGAATATCGTGAGGCAATGGAAGCAGCTGGCCTTGTCTTCTCAGGTACAAGTCCTGATGGCAAATTGGTTGAAATTATTGAGCTACCAGAAAACAATTTCTTTGTAGCATGTCAATTCCACCCAGAGCTAGTGTCACGTCCAAATCGTCCACAACCATTGTTCCGCGATTTTATCGGCTCAACATTTAAATAATCAAAAAGAGTTGTCTCGTTAAATACGAGACAACTCTTTTTAATTTGCTGACTACAATTCTTCTTCATCCAACCCAAGCATTTCATCATAAGCAATTTTGACAGCTTCATATACAAAGAGTCCTGCAAGCGCATGTGGTACAACAATACGTTGACCTAGATCATTTGGTATTAAACCGCCTTTAATGCGTGTAGAAACATACGTATAGGCTAAATCAGCAAGAGGGTTATCTACACTAGCTGCTTCACTAGCTATAGCAGCAAAGGGAATAAATTGCGTATTTAATTTTTGTGCTAAGACGAGTGCTTCTTCATCATATGCACTACGAGTAAAAATGCAAACCCGATCAGCTTCTGTTAAGCTTGTGTCTGTAGTCCAAGGTGCTAACTTGCTAAAGGGTTCGACTGCTTGAAGTGCATTTAATGCCACAACCTGCATTTCTCCAAAGCAAGCAAAATAGACATTTCCTTCGCCGATTGCGGCTTGTGCTAATAACCTTGCTGTTTCCTCGATAGCATCTTCTTCATTTTGTATAATTCTTTGTAATAATCCACTTAATTGTGTTGTTAGAATTTTTGACATGTTCCCACCTCTATTCATATTATAGGGGGTAAAAGGTAGAAAGCAAAAGCAGATAATTTATAATACTAGAAGGTATTAAGCTGAAAAAGGAGAATTATACATAATAAAGAAAGTTTTTGTGTAAGAATAAAACTAAAAAGGGCGGAATGCGATGTGAAACGATTACTAATTGTCGATGATCAGCAGGGAATTCGTTTACTTTTAAATGAAGTGCTGAAAAAGGAAGGATATATTACATATTTAGCAGCGAATGGTTCAGAAGCGTTAAAGTATGCAGACGAACAAGAGATGGATTGTGTTTTACTGGACATGAAAATTCCAGGAATGGATGGTATTGAAATTTTGAGACGTTTAAAAAAGAAGTTTCCGAAGCTGCCTGTTTTTATGATGACAGCATACGGAGAATTGGATGTTGTGCAAGAAGCGTTAGAATTAGGAGCCATTCGTTACTTTACAAAACCGTTTGATATTTTCGAAGTGCGTGATGAAGTAAATAAAGCTTTACAAGTTTAAAAAGCAGGCAGTGGACACACGGCCTGTTTTTTTATGTTGATTAATAGCTCCTGCTTTTCAGGTGAGAGGACTTCGTTGCGTAACACTTCACTTCGTCACCCCTGCCGCTACGTTACACTCCGCTTTCGGGTAGAAAATAATAGCCCCTGCTTTTCAGGTGCGATGACTTCGTTACGTTACACTCCACTTCGTCACCCCTGCCGCTACGTTACACTCCGCTTTCGGGTAGAAAATAATAGCCCCTGCTTTTCAGGGGCGATGACTTCGTTACGTTACACTTCACTTCTTCACCCCTGCCGCTACGTTACACTCCGCTTTCGGGTAGAAAATAATAGCCCCTGCTTTTCAGGGGCTATTATTTTTGCTATGATTGAGGAGCATGTTTATGTAGAAAGAATAGTCCTATGAGGAGGATTTTTAGTATGGCATTAGTATCTATGAAAGAGATGTTAATTAAAGCAAAAGCAGAAGGTTATGCTGTTGGTCAATTCAACATTAATAACCTTGAATGGACTCAAGCAATTTTACAAGCAGCTGAAGAAGAAAAGTCTCCAGTGATTCTTGGTGTTTCTGAAGGTGCAGGTAAATATATGGGCGGATTTATTTCTGTTGTTCATATGGTAAAAGGTTTAATGGAATCTTACGGTACTACAGTTCCTGTAGCAATTCACCTTGACCATGGTTCTAGCTTTGCAAAATGTAAAGAAGCAATTGATGCAGGCTTTACTTCCGTGATGATTGATGCATCACATCACCCATTTGAGGAAAATGTGAAAATTACTTCAGAAGTAGTAGAATACGCACATGCTAAAGGCGTTTCTGTGGAAGCAGAATTAGGGACAGTTGGTGGAGATGAAGATGGCGTAATCGGTGGTATTATTTACGCTGATCCAGAAGAATGCCGCAAAATGGTTGAACTAACAGACATCGATTGCTTAGCTCCAGCACTTGGTTCTGTACACGGTCCTTACAAAGGAGAGCCAAACTTAGGCTTTAAAGAAATGGAGGAGATCTCTAAATTGGCAGACCTTCCACTTGTTTTACATGGTGGTACAGGTATCCCAACAAAAGATATCCAACGTTCTATTTCGTTAGGTACGGCTAAAATTAACGTCAATACTGAAAATCAAATTGAAGCAACAAAAGTAATTCGTGAAATTCTGGACAACGACAAAGTTGTTTACGACCCACGTAAATTCCTTGGTCCAGCACGTGAAGCCATCAAAGCTACGGTTATTGGTAAAATTCGTGAATTTGGAAGTGCACAAAAAGCATAATTTTTGCATTTAATATGTTACAAAAGCATAGATAAATACACATAATAAGAGAAGTGTTGATGCTTTCAATCGACCTTCTCTTGTTTTTGAAATAAAGAAATTTTGGAAAATATTTAATAATATAAGAAAAATGATCAGGAGGAAATAATATGAAATTTTTCATTGATACAGCAAACTTTGAAGAGATTAAAGAGGCACATGCATGGGGTATTTTATCAGGAGTGACGACAAACCCATCGTTAGTGGCTAAAGAAGAGAATGTTTCTTTCCATGATCGTCTTCGCGAAATCGCTGAGCTTGTTGATGGCTCTGTAAGTGGGGAAGTTATTGCACTAGATGCAGAAGGTATGATTAAAGAAGGTTTGGAATTAGCTGCGATTGCGCCAAACATCACAGTAAAGCTTCCTATGACACCAGCTGGATTAGAGGCATGTCGATTCTTTGCAAACAAAGGAATTAAAACAAACGTGACATTAATTTTTAGTGCTAACCAAGCATTAATGGCTGCGCGTGCAGGTGCTACATACGTATCACCATTTATCGGCCGTTTAGATGACATTGGTCAAAATGGTGTTGAGTTAATTGAAACAATTGCAGATATTTTTACAATCCATAATATCGATACACAAATCATCGCTGCCTCTGTTCGTCACCCGCAACACGTTACAGCAGCGGCTTTAGCAGGCGCACATATTTCAACTACTCCGTTTAAAGTATTAAAGCAGCTTTTCCACCATCCATTAACTGAAAAAGGAATTGAAGGATTTTTAGCGGATTGGAATAAGAGAAAAGGCGAATAATAAGATTATAAAGTGTGCAAATTGCAAAAATACTACTTTCCAATCATGAGGGAGAACGCAAAATGGATGTTTATAAAATTACTGGCGAAAATCGTCTACAAGGTACAATTAAAGTTAGTGGCGCAAAAAATAGTGCAGTCGCCTTAATTCCTGCATCAATTTTGGCGAACTCTCCAGTGACTATTGGAGGGATACCCGAAATTTCAGATGCTTGGACGTTAAAGGCTCTATTAGAGGAAATTGGTGGAGAAGTTTCATTTGAGAATGGGAAAATGACAATCGATCCAACAGAGATGATTGCATTGCCCTTACCAAACGGCAACGTTAAAAAGTTACGTGCTTCTTATTATTTAATGGGGGCTATGCTTGGACGTTTCAAAAAAGCAGTTATTGGTTTACCTGGAGGCTGTTTTTTAGGACCTCGACCTATTGATCAACATATAAAGGGCTTTGAGGCTTTAGGAGCCAAAATTACTAATGAACATGGAGCCATTTATTTACGTGCAGATGAGTTGATTGGGGCAAAAATTTATTTAGATGTGGCAAGTGTTGGGGCTACTATTAATATCATGCTTGCTGCTGTCCTTGCTAAGGGACGTACTGTCATTGAAAATGCTGCAAAAGAACCTGAGATTATTGATGTGGCGACACTTCTAACAAATATGGGTGCCAATATTAAAGGTGCAGGTACAAGTGTTATTCGTATCGAAGGAGTAGAAGAGCTACATGGTACTGAACATACGATTATACCTGATCGCATTGAGGCCTCCACATTTTTGATTATGGCTGCAGCAGTCGGTGATGGTATAACAATCGATAACGTTATTCCACTGCATTTAGAAGCAATTATCGCCAAGCTTCGTGAAATGGGTGTGAAAATTGAGATTGGTGAAGAAAGTATTTATGTACCAAAAACAGACCTCTCAACATTACAGGCAGTGGATGTCAAAACATTGGTATACCCTGGATTCCCAACGGATATTCAACAACCTCTTGCCGTGTTAATGTCACAAGCATTCGGTTCCTCAAAAGTAACAGATACTATTTACACAGCTCGTTTCAAGCATATTGATGAACTTCGTCGTATGAATGCAGATGCTCGTGTAGAAGGAAACACAGCAATTATTAAAGGGCCGAGTAGATTACATGGCTCAACTGTAACAGCTACAGATCTTCGTGCTGGAGCAGCTTTAGTGTTAGCTGGACTCTTAGCAGAAGGAGAAACTGAGATTCAGGATATCTATCATATCGAACGTGGCTATAGCTCACTTATTGAGAAATTACGTGATTTAGGCGCTGATATTCGACGTGAAACAATTGTGGCACGTGTAGCTGAGACAAAGGAATAATGAGAGCTAAAAGTTTTCAACCAATTATGTTACAATAGAGGTAATTTGAATGTTTTGGCACGAAAAGGTGCCCATAACGGGAGGCAAAGCAACAATGGAACGTAGTTTATCGATGGAAGTAGTACGAGTAACAGAAGCAGCAGCAATCGCATCCGGGAAATGGATGGGGCGCGGTTTGAAAATTGAGGCAGACGATGCAGCAACAACAGCGATGCGCAAAATGTTCGATACAATTCCAATGCATGCTACAGTAGTAATTGGTGAAGGCGAAATGGATGAAGCACCAATGCTTTATATTGGTGAAGAACTTGGTTTACGAAATGGTGGTCCTAAAGTAGATATTGCAGTAGATCCTTTAGAAGGTACAAACATTGTAGCAAAAGGTACAAATGGTGCTATGACAGTTCTTGCTATTGCAGATAAAGGGAATCTGTTAAATGCACCAGATATGTACATGGAGAAAATTGCTGTAGGACCAGAAGCGGCGGGCAAAGTGGATATCAATGCTTCCGTCACTTATAACTTATTACAAGTAGCAAAAGCTAAAAATAAAGATATTTCTGATGTTGTAGCTACTCTTTTAGATCGACCACGTCACCAAGCGATTGTTGATGAAATTCGTGAGGCTGGTGCACGTATTAAATTTATCCAAGATGGCGATGTTGGTGCAGCAATCAATACGGCTTTTGATGAAACAGGCATTGATATTATGTTTGGAACAGGTGGTGCACCTGAGGGTGTTATAGCAGCAGTAGCTTTAAAATGCCTTGGTGGTGACTTCCAAGCAAAACTAGTACCAGAAGATGAAGAGCAATTAGAACGCTGCACAAAAATGGGTGTGGATGTTGAAAAAGTTCTTTATTTAGATGACCTAGTAAAAGGTGACGATGCTATTTTTGCAGCGACAGCAGTAACAGATTGCGAGCTTTTAAAGGGTGTTCAATATAAAGGTGCTTATGCCTTAACTCATTCAGTAGTTATGCGTGCTAAATCTGGTACGGTTCGCTTTGTTGAAGGCCGTCACGCTCTTGAGAAAAAACCTAGATATTAATGTTATTTTCTTCTAAAATATACCTAGTACATCTATTGTGCTAGGTACCTTCTTCTTTAAATAACCATCCCATATTTTTAAGGCAATGTTTAGTTATATGGTGGAAGTATTTCAATAGATATTATTAAAGGCAACCATATAAGCGTTAGCAGAGCCAATCGTAAACTTCAATGATAACCCCATTAAATTGAATTATATTTTGAAAAAGACTGGAGTTGTGCATATGTCTGCATTGACAATCGCTCAATTAGAAAACATGACGTTAAAAGAGCTTTACGCCCTTGCACGCCAATATAAAATTTCTTATTATAGCAAGCTAACGAAAAAAGAATTGATATTTGCTATTTTGAAAACGCGTTCAGAGCAAGAGGGCTATTTCTTTATGGAAGGCGTACTAGAAATTGTTTCGCAAGAGGGCTTCGGCTTCCTTCGACCAATCAACTACTCACCAAGTAAAGAAGATATTTATATTTCTGCATCCCAAATCCGTCGCTTTGATTTGCGTAATGGGGACAAGGTGTCAGGAAAGGTGCGTCCACCGAAGGAAAATGAGCGCTATTATGGCCTATTACAAGTAGATGCTGTCAATGGCGAAGATCCTGAAGTGGCGAAAGAACGAGTTCATTTCCCAGCACTAACACCTTTATATCCAAATCGACAAATTAAACTAGAAACAACACAACGCAATTTATCCACACGTATAATGGATTTAGTGGCACCAGTAGGCTTTGGACAACGTGGGTTAATTGTAGCTCCGCCAAAGGCAGGGAAAACGTCTTTATTAAAAGAGATTGCGAACGCTATTACAACCAATCATCCGCAAGCGGAGTTAATTGTCCTATTGATTGATGAACGACCTGAGGAAGTGACAGATATTGAACGTTCTGTCAATGCAGATGTTGTAAGCTCAACATTTGATGAAGTACCTGAGAACCACGTCAAAGTGGCTGAAATAGTATTAGAACGCGCACGACGTTTAGTGGAACATAAACGTGATGTAATTATTTTAATGGACTCTATTACACGTTTAGCTCGTGCTTATAACTTAGTAATTCCACCAAGTGGACGTACACTATCTGGTGGTATTGATCCTGCTGCATTCCATAGACCGAAACGTTTCTTTGGTTCGGCTCGTAATATTGAAGAAGGCGGTAGTTTAACAATTTTAGCGACGGCTTTAGTGGATACAGGTTCTCGTATGGATGAAGTTATCTATGAAGAATTTAAGGGAACAGGGAACTTAGAGCTTCATCTTGATCGTCAGTTAGCGGAACGCCGTATATTCCCTGCGCTTGACATTCGTCGTTCGGGTACACGTAAAGAAGAGCTTCTTCTGGAACCAGAACAACTTGAAAAGCTATGGGCAATTCGTAAAACGTTTTCTGATGCACCTGATTTTGCAGAGCGCTTCCTGAAAAAAATACGTACAACAAAATCAAATGAAGAATTTTTTGAAAAGCTAAACGAAGATATGAAAAAAGCAACAAAGGGTAAGGGACTTTTATAAAGGGCATCACCATTGACAATCAAATTGTCAGTGGTGATTTTTTTTGTATATGTTTATTTTATAAATGTATATTGAAATTGATAATCATTATCAATATAATGGTAAGTAAATATGTGTTCTGAAGGAGACGAAGATGAATTATGATGCCTATATGCTTCTTTGGCAAAATGCATTTATCCAGTTGAAGCAAATCGATTACATAAATAAATCAGACATTCATGTGTCAAAGGTTTTAACATATAGCTCGTTTCTTATTGTCACAGCAGGCGGTGCACAGATTGTCATTGATGATCAATCTTATCATGTGCAGCGCTTCAGTATTTTTCATCTAGGTAAATCTCAATCTCTTCACATTAGGGCACAGCAGAGTGTTAGCTATTTTCTCATTAGCTATAAAGGAGATGTCATGTACAAAGATGCCTTTATGCAGCATTTGCACATGCACTATCAACCATTCCAAACACATTTCTCTTGTGTACCCGCAAATCCGATAGTCATTCACAGCATCCTTCAGGATATGTATAGCAAATGGCAATCTGGCTCTATACAGGAGCATTTATCTGTAAGGGCATCCTTCTATGAGCTTATCTATCATGTCTTTCGAGAATTAGCAGAAGGACAAGGGAAACCACATGAAATTGATAAGGCAGAAGCCGCACGATTATTTATAAAACAACACATTCATCAACCATTATCTATCCAGACATTAGCAGATATGCTTCAGATTAGTACACGACATTTATTACGCATCTTTAAAGCTCGCTATGAAATAGGTCCACAAATATATTTACAACAATTAAGAATAGAGCAGGCTAAGCAGTATTTATTAACCAATCAATATGGCATAAAAGAAATTGCCATATCTCTTGGATTTGAAGATGAATATTATTTTAGCCGTGCTTTTAAAAAAGCAACAAAACTGGCTCCAAGTAGCTTTAGGCTGAAATATACATCTAATATGTCCGAAATTACCATTACAAATGAGAATCATTTTCAATACAATAATAATCAGCTCGCGCAAGCAAAACGATTTGAGAATGGAGAAAATGAAATCATGATGACGAAGATGATTCACCATATAAAGCTACCTTTTTTATTAAGCCTGTTCGTTTTACTGGCAGCGTGTAATGAAGAGACAAGCCAATCTAAGGTTGATGAACCAACTTCGCCCGAGAAGGCAGAGACTAGAACCGTAACAGATGATAGTGGACGCGAAGTAGAAATTCCAATGCAGGCAGAGAGAGTCGTAACTGATTGGTATCTGGGGCAAATTTTAGCGTTAGAGGTTGTACCAGTTGGAGGCGTAACGGCTAACCTTGATTATGCTGCTTTCTTAAAACAACACTATAAGGATGGTGAAATTACGAATATTGGTACAGATGGTAAGGTGTCATTAGAAAAAGTTTTAGAGTTAAAGCCAGACTTGATTATTACTTGGAATATTGAAGATGTAGCGAAATATGAAAAAATTGCTCCAACAATTGTCTTTGCTGAAGATGCACATCAATCAGCGATTGAGGAGATTAAGGCAATGGGGAATTACTTAGGAAGACAAGAAGAGGCTGAGGCCTTTACAAAAGAATTTGAAGATCGGATCGCAAAAGCTAAAGAAAAAATCTTGGATGTGATTCCAAAAGGATCTACATTTACTATTTATGAAATGTTTGAAAAAAATGCAACGATTATAGGGAAATCTAGTGTATCGGGCGGTAGAGCACTCTATCAAATTTTAGGGATGCAGCCTCAAGAAAAGGTGCAGGAGCTGTTTGACACAAAGGAAGGAAATAATGGACGCTATGAGATTTCCTATGAGGTAGTAGGTAACTATGTAGGTGACTATAACTTCATGATTAATTTCTTTAACAAAGATGGCCAGTTGCCAGCAACATGGACAAACTTAGATGTCGTTAAAAGTAATCAAGTATTAGAGCTTCCATCTGAATATTATTTTGCTTCTGATCCGCTTTCTGGCTTACACCAAGCTGAAGAACTAGCTGACAAAATAGTTGAATTTACAAAGGCTCATCAACAATAACTGAGATAACAGGAGAGCTATTGTAGATAGCTCATTTATAGATACGTAAAACGAGATCACGATAGGAGGCTACACCATGTTATTACGGCGATTTTTTTCATATTATAAGCCCTATAAAGGCTTATTTATTTTAGATTTTAGCTGTGCCATATTAGTGGCACTAATAGAGCTTGCGTTTCCGATTGTTTTAAATAAAGTAATTGATGATATTCTACCAGATGGGGAATTGAAATGGATTATTATGGCGAGTTTATTGCTGTTTGGATTATATATTTTTAACTCCATTCTTCATTTTATCGTTTCATATTGGGGACATATGCTGGGCATTAATATTGAGACGGATATGAGAAAAGAATCCTTCAGCCATGTACAAAAGCTATCCTTTAGATATTTTGATAACAACAAAACAGGGCATCTTGTTTCTCGTTTAACAAATGATTTGATGGATATTGGTGAACTTGCTCACCATGGTCCAGAGGATATCTTTATTGCAGCGATGACGATTATTGGAACATTTGGTGTCATGTACTATATTGATCCAACCTTTACGATTCTTATTTTCTTACTTGTTCCGATTATCTTAATCTTAACCATTATTTTCGGGAAATTAATGTCCAAGGCATTCCGTCAAATGTTTGGAGATATTGCAGATTTTAATGCACGTGTTGAAAACAATGTAAGTGGTATTCGTGTTGTACAAGCTTTTACAAATGAAGATCATGAGATTAAACGCTTTAAAGTAAATAATGAAAGATTCCGTATGACAAAGCTGTTTTCCTATAAAGTAATGGCTTGGAATGAAGCTATTTCAGGCATACTCACGAAGGTATTATCACTCTTTACTTTATTTGTTGGGGCTTATTTTGTATTAAATGGGCATTTAACAAATGGCGATTTTATCGCATTTATTTTACTTTCAGGTATTCTCTTAGGCCCAATTAACAAAATCAATATGTTTATAGAAAGCTATCCGAAGGGCATGGCAGGATTTAGGCGCTATATTGAATTCCTCGAAACGGAGCCCGAAATTGCGGACCGTCCAGAAGCGAAAACAATCGATGAAATTGATGGTGAAATTACTTTTTCTAATGTATCGTTTGGCTACGCTGCCAATAATCATGCCTTACATCAAATTAATTTAAAGGTACGTCCTGGTGAAACGGTTGCCTTAGTAGGCCCTTCAGGTGCAGGGAAATCTACCATCTGTAGCCTATTGCCACGTTTTTATGAGGTGAATGAGGGTTCCATTAAGATTGATGGTGTTGATATACGAGATTTTAAACTACAATCTTTACGTTCGCATATCGGGATTGTCCAGCAAGATGTCTTTTTATTCGATGGTACCATTCGTGAAAACATAGCCTATGGTGATTTAAATGCCAGTGAAGAAGATATTTGGTATGCCGCACAACGAGCACAACTGACAGATGTAATTAATGCTTTACCAGAAGGCATGGATACTCTCATAGGTGAACGGGGTGTCAAATTATCAGGTGGACAAAAACAAAGATTATCAATTGCGCGTATTTTCTTGAAAAATCCAAAAATCTTAATACTAGATGAAGCAACATCTGCATTGGATACAGAAACAGAACAAGCTATCCAGCAAGCCTTAAACGAGCTTTCTATCGGTCGTACTACATTAGTGATTGCCCACCGTTTAGCAACGATTAAGGATGCAGACAGAATTGTTGTGGTATCGAAAAAGGGCATTATTGAAGAAGGCACACATGAGCAATTAATGGAACGCCAAAATGCTTACTATGGCTTGTATACAGCCCAATTTGGTTTACAAATTTAAAAGTAATAGCATTCTCAAAAGTGAAAGGAAGTTAAAGATGTCAGTACTTGAAATAGATCATGTTGCGATTGGTTACTCTTCAGCGCTCATCGTCAATGATTTAAGTGTGGAGATTCCGAAAGGGGAGATCTCCACGATTATTGGTCCAAATGGTTGTGGCAAGTCTACTTTATTAAAGGCTGTAGCACGTGTATTACGCACACAAAATGGAGCTGTCTATTTAGATGGCAAAGCTATACATCAATTAAAAACAAAGGAAGTGGCCAAAAGAATGGCTATTTTACCTCAAACAGCAACAGCACCAGGAGGATTAACGGTTTTTGAACTGGTATCCTATGGTCGTTTTCCTCATCAAGTAGGGTTTGGTACATTGCAAAAGGAAGACTATGAATATATCCATTGGGCTATTGATGTTACGGGGCTAAGAGAATTTAGTGATCGACCAATCGAAGCATTATCAGGTGGTCAGCGTCAGAGAGTATGGATTGCTATGGCATTGGCGCAAGGCACGGATATTTTAGTACTGGATGAACCAACAACTTATTTAGATTTAGCACATCAGCTCGATATTTTATTGTTGCTACAAAAGTTAAATAAGGAAGAAGGACGAACAATTATCATGGTTTTACATGATTTAAACCATGCATCACGGTTCTCTCATTTTATGATGGCCATGAGAGACGGCAATTTAATGGTGAATGGCAGTCCAAAAGAAGTGATGACAAAAGAAAATTTACAAAGGGTATTTAATATCGATGCAGAAATGGCTGTATGTCCCTATAGTGAAAATCCAATCTGCCTATCTTATCAGTTGTACGATATGAAAAAATAAAAGCTAGTTGGAAGTTATGAGGAGGAAATAAAATGACTACGTCGACAGGAGTAGGAGAGCTCCACGATTTAGAAGAGCTACAGAAGCGATCTCATCCGATCCGTGGAGTAGTGGCTTTAATCGTAGGAGTAATTGGATTAATAGTTGCCATTGGCTTATCAATTTCTTTTGGTGCAGCAGATATTTCATTGGGTACTGTTTGGACAGCAGTTACCCATTTTTCACCAGAATTAACAACACATCAAATTATCCATGATATTCGCTTACCACGGGTACTTGGAGCAGCATTAGTCGGTGCAAGCTTTGCGGTAGCGGGTGCGATTATGCAGGGGATGACACGTAACCCTTTAGCAGACTCAGGGTTATTAGGCTTGAACTCAGGAGCTGCCTTTATGTTAGCCGTATGTTTTGCCTTCTTCCCTGGGTTGCCTTATATGTATTTAATTTTATGGTCCTTTGTAGGTGCAGGTCTTGGTGTGGCCATTGTTTATGGTATTGGCTCGCTTTCTAAAGGTGGCTTAACACCTATGCGACTAGTTTTAGCAGGAGCTGCTGTTAGTGCGTTACTTGGGGCGCTCGGAGAAGGAATTGCTCTTTATTTTCGTATTGGACAAGACCTCGCATTTTGGTATGCGGGTGGGGTTTCAGGCACAAAATGGAGCCATCTACAAATCTTATCTCCATGGATACTTGTTGCGATGATAGGAGCTCTTATCCTATCACGCTCCATCACCGTACTGAGCTTAGGTGAAGAAATTGCAGTCGGGCTAGGGCAACGTACTGCTGTGGTAAAAGTATGGGGAATGATCATTGTTTTAGTTTTAGCGGGTGCAGCAGTTTCTGTTGTCGGTGCGGTTGGTTTTGTAGGGTTAATTATCCCTCATTTAACCAGATACATAGTTGGTCATGATTATCGCTGGATCATCGCTTGTTCCTTGGTATATGGAGCATTGCTTGTTGTGTTAGCTGATTTAGTAGCACGTGTTATTAATCCACCTTATGAAACACCCATTGGTGCGCTCATAGCCTTTATTGGAGTACCATTCTTCCTTTATTTAGCTCGAAAAGGAGGGAAAGAACTATGAGTAACAGCTATTTAACACCAAGTCAGCTAAAGGCGAAAAGGAAACATTTTTCCATCCTTGCTACGCTCAGTGTGTTAATCGTTATTACCTTTGTCATAAGTATGAATACAGGTGTCATTAAACTGACACCATTGGAGGTTCTTCGGACTCTTTTTGGTCAAGGTGATGCACAACAGCAGCTTATCTTATATGAATTCAGACTTCCAAGAATTGTGATTGCTGTATTAGTAGGTATGGGGTTAGCTATATCAGGCGCTATTTTACAGGGCATTTCTAAAAATGCCTTAGCAGACCCAGGAATCTTAGGGATTAATGCGGGAGCGGGACTAGCGGTTATGCTCTATGTGTCATTTTTTCCAACTACGAAAGCAGCACCTGTTTATTTACTGCCTATACTGGCTTTTGTAGGAGCAGGTTTGACAGCTGTACTGATTTATTCACTTTCTTATCGACGCCATGAGGGGATTACACCAATGCGTTTAATCTTAACTGGGGTAGCTGTGGCAGCAGGGATTAGCTCGGCTATGATTGTGCTAACACTACGTCTATCGCCAGAGAATTATCAATTTGTAGCAACATGGCTAGCAGGTAGTATTTGGGGCTCAAATTGGAGATTTGTTCTGTCGTTATTACCATGGTTAGTTATCTTATTGCCATTCGTCTATTCAAAATCACGTGTATTAAACATATTGAATTTAGGTGAATTAACAGCAGTAGGACTAGGTGCCTCGATAGAAAAAGAGCGACGCTGGTTGTTGGCTGCTGCTGTTGGTTTGGCTGGAGCTAGTGTTTCAGTAAGTGGTGGAATTGGTTTCGTTGGCCTTGTTGCGCCACACTTAGCTCGACAGCTAGTTGGGGCTAAACACCAGTTTTTATTGCCAACCGCAGCTTTATTAGGAGGTTTCTTAGTGTTAATGGCTGATACAATCGGTCGTTCCATTTTAGAACCTTCAGAAATTCCAGCAGGGATTGTGGTAGCAGTTTTAGGAGCACCTTATTTCTTGTATTTACTAGCACGATTAAAAGAGTAAATAGCACTCTTTCCTTTGTGTGTGAATAGTATTGCCATGAGGGGAAAGAATAGACGGTTATTAGATTAATTCTTGTCAAACAATTTACGTTTGAATAGATTAGAAGGGGATGGAGAAGAGGAAATGTCAGAGGAACTATATGATGTAACGATTGTTGGTGGTGGTCCAGCAGGGCTTTATACTGCCTTTTATAGTGGAATGCGAGATTTAAAAACGAAAATTATCGAGTATAGCTCACAACTAGGTGGTCGTATGTTAATATATCCTGAAAAAATGATTTGGGATGTAGGTGGAGTAACACCTATTTTAGGTGGTCAGCTTATTAAACAACTTGTGGAGCAAGCTGAAACCTTTGATCCAACGATTGTCTTAAATCAAAAAGTGGAAAAGTTAGATAAGCAACAGGATGGAACATTTATTTTAACATCCTCTACAGGAGAAAAGCATTATTCCAAAACGGTTATTTTAGCAGTAGGCTATGGCGTCCTTTCTATGCAAAAGCTTGAAATTGAAGGAGCGGATCGCTACGAAGTAACGAATTTACATTATACAGTTCAGGAATTAGAAATCTTCCGAGACAAGCATGTGTTAATTTCAGGTGGTGGTAATTCTGCGGTTGATTGGGCTAATGAGCTAGAGTCAATTGCCGCAAGCGTCACGATTGTTCATCGGCGAGATGATTTTGGTGGACATGAAAAAAATGTCTTACGTATGAAAGAGTCCTTAGTTCATGTAAAAACGCCCTATGAAGTGGTTCAATTGCATGGGGACGGTGATTTAATTCAATATGTATCCATTGTCAATAAAGATACCGATGAATTGGAACGAGTAAAGGTAGATGCTGTCATTGTAAATCATGGTTTAAAATGCGATTACGGTGCGCTTGAAGAATGGGGATTAAATATTCAGGATGGCGTAGCAATTGTTAATGAGAATCGGGAAACGAACGTAGCGGGTATCTATGGAGCTGGTGATTTTATTGATCATCCTAGTAAAGTTAGATTAATAGCTGGTGCATTTACTGATGGAATACTAGCATTAAATAGTGCAAAATTATACTTGGAGCCAGATGCACCGAAAGTAGCCTATGTATCTTCACATAATATTCGCTTTAAAGAACGAAATGAGAAAATTGGGTTAGTAGACAATGATTATCGTGAAGTTCGCGGTTAGGTATTAGGGATGGTTTGCTTTTAATATTTTTTACTTGAAAATGATAAAATGTCTATGCTATACTTCAAAAGTATGCAACGTGTACATATGTAGCTGACGTTCCACTTCGACACAACTTTTGTAGTCGACATATTCGGGCTATGTAAGGTACAGTTCGATAATACTCTGTTCCAGATGGTTCAGGGCGAGAGGAGAAAACGAATATGAAACAAGGAATTCATCCAGACTACAAAGAAGCAACAGTAACTTGCTCTTGTGGGAACACTTTCAAAACTGGTTCAGTAAAAGAAAACATCGTTGTCGAGTTCTGCAACGAATGTCACCCATTCTACACTGGCCGTCAAAAATTCGCGTCTGCTGATGGTCGCGTGGATCGTTTCAACAAAAAATACGGTCTTAAAAACTAATGTTAGTTTAATACCTGCCAAGCATGCGCTTGGCAGGTATTTTTTTCAGTAAATAATACACGTTGATGCAAGTCTTTTCAAAATCCAGATTGACACAAAGAAAGGGAGAAGACAAAATGGCACAGCTATATTTTAAACATGGTGCAATGAATAGTGGGAAGTCAATAGAAATTCTAAAAGTTGCCCATAATTATGAAGAACAACAAAAACCTGTAATGATGTTTACTTCAGGTCTAGATACGCGTGATGAGGTGGGCTTCGTTTCCAGTCGAGTAGGTTTACGACAACAAGCCATTCCTGTTTATGAAGATACAAATATTTTTGAAATAGTGGAAACTAATGCTGTCAAACCTTATTGTGTGCTTGTGGATGAAGTTCAATTTCTAAAAAAAGCACATGTTTTACAGCTAGCTAACATTGTGGATAAATTGGACATTCCCGTAATGGGCTTTGGTTTAAAAAATGATTTTCAAAATGAGCTATTTGAAGGTAGCCAGTACATGCTTACATATGCAGATAAAATTGAGGAAATGAAAACAATTTGCTGGTTCTGTCATAAAAAAGCAACAATGAATTTGCGAGTAGATGAAAGTGGAAAGCCAGTTTACACAGGAGATCAAATTCAAATCGGTGGAAATGATTCGTATTATCCTGTTTGCCGAAAATGTCATGCAAATCCACCGCTTTAAAGCTAAGTAGCTTGTTAAAGCGCTAAGAAAAAGTAGCATACATGTGAAAATTTCCTTATACTAAGTAGTGGAAATAAGAAATGAAAAAACCATTACGCCTTAGCGTAATTTTGATGAAAGCGGCTTCTCTGTAAAAAAGGAGCAATTTAAAAAACTAAATAGAGGTGAAATCCATGTTTGATCGATTACAAGCAGTGGAAGATCGTTATGAAAGGCTTACTGAGCTTTTGAGCGATCCGGATATTGTTAATGATAGTAAGAAATTACGCGAATATTCTAAGGAACAATCAGATATCCAAGAGACAGTAGATACTTATCGTGAATATAAAAGTGTTAAAGAACAGCTAGTAGATACACGAGAAATGTTAGATAGCGAAAAAGATCCTGATATGCACGAAATGGTAAAGGAAGAATTTAACCTTTTAAAAGCACAGCAGGAAGAGCTAGAAGAGCGATTACGTATTTTATTAATTCCAAAAGATCCGAATGATAATAAAAACGTTATTATGGAAATCCGTGGGGCAGCTGGTGGTGACGAGGCTAATATTTTTGCAGGTGACTTGTTCCGTATGTATTCTCGCTATGCAGAAACGCAAGGTTGGAAAATTGATATTATGGAAGCTACACCAAACCCAATGGGCGGCTATAAAGAGGTAATCTTTATGATTAATGGACAAGGAGCCTATTCAAAATTCAAATTTGAAAATGGCGCACACCGTGTACAACGTGTCCCTGCTACAGAATCACAAGGCCGAATTCATACATCAACAGCAACAGTTGCTTGCTTACCTGAGGTTGAGGAAGTAGATGTTGAAATCCATGAAAAAGATATCCGTGTAGATACATTCGCATCTTCTGGTGCGGGTGGTCAATCTGTAAATACAACAATGTCTGCTGTTCGTATGACCCATTTACCGACAGGTGTTGTGGTTTCGATGCAGGATGAACGTTCACAAATTAAAAACCGTGAAAAAGCAATGAAAATTCTTCGTGCTCGTGTTGCAGATATGTATATGCAGGAAGCGCAAAAAGAGATTGATGCTACACGTAAATCAGCTGTTGGATCTGGTGACCGCTCTGAGCGAATTCGCACATACAATTATCCACAAAACCGCGTAACCGACCACCGTATCGGCTTAACGATTCAAAAGCTAGATCAAATCGTTGAAGGCAGACTAGACGAGATTATCGATGCTCTTATTTTAGAAGAACAAGCATCGAAGTTAGAGCGTTTAAATGATGACTTATAAAAATGTGATGGAGGCCCTTGAGTGGGCTTCTTCTTTTTTAGTGGATAATGGTTGTGAACAAACAGCAGCGCGGATTGTTATGCAACATGTGCTTGGTACTAGTTATGGAGAAGTTATGTTGCATTTGCAAGATGAATTAACAGCAGCGCAGCAAATGAGATTTAATGAGCTCATAGAAGAACATGTCAATGGACGCCCTGTCCAATACTGTGTTGGGTATGAGGAGTTTTATGGCCGTTCATTCTTAGTCGATGAATCTGTCTTAATACCACGACCTGAAACAGAGGAATTGGTGCTTGGAACAATTAATCGACTACCTAAATTATTTACAAAGCAAACATTGAAGCTGGCTGATATCGGTACAGGTAGTGGAGCCATTGCTATTTCAATGAAGCTGGAATGCCCAGCATTAACGGTCATAGCTACCGATTTATCAGAAGCTGCACTAGCAACTGCTCAAAAAAATGCAAAGCAATTAGAGGCAGATATTGATTTTAGATTGGGAGATTTAGCTGCTCCACTTGCAGGAGAAAAATTTGATATTGTTTTATCGAACCCACCGTATATCGCATTTGATGAGGCACAAGCAATGTCAAGCGTTGTGCTAGAGCATGAGCCGCACAGTGCCCTCTTTGCCGAGGAAGATGGTCTTATTTTATATAGAAAATTAGCCGAACAATTACCAGCTTATATGAATAGGCCAGCGTTGATTGGATTAGAAATTGGTTATACACAGGGGGAGAAAGTAGCCAAATTCTTTCAAGATAGTTTTCCACAGGCGACAGTTTCAGTAGAAAAAGATATTAACGGTAAACCTCGAATGATTTTTTGTGAGCTACATGTATAAAGTTTCTTATTCTTGCCAACAATGTTGAGCAAGGAGGGATTTTTATGTTGAACGAATACAAGATTATTAGATTACCTAAACAAAATATCTTTCTAGCTTTTGCTAGACTAGTATTAATTGCGATTGTTTTACAGTTATGTGTTTTATATATTCCAACATTAGTAGGTTTGGCGAAGGAATCTTCCGGTGATGTGCAAGAAAAAGATTTTCGTATACGTGTTATTGCAAACAGTAATACTGCACAAGATCAGCTAGAGAAACAGCAGCTTGTCCAAGATTTAAAGCCATACTTTCTACAACTGGGTACGGCTGGATTTGCTGGGAATGAGCAAATTCTTTCGTTAAAACAACAAGTTGAAGCTGAACTGAGCGAAAATTATCCACAATTGGATGCACAGGTTGTTGTTGGGGATAATTTATTCCCACCAAAAAGACAAGGTGCTGTACTTTATCCACAAAATGTCTATCAATCAATTGTTGTAAAGATTGGTGATGCCCGTGGAGACAACTGGTGGTGCAGTATCTTCCCATCGATATGTGAGCCTGATAATGAAGAGGTAAAAGAAGAAGTAGAAGTAGAAGAAAAAGAACAAGTTACATTCTTTATATGGGAATGGATTAAAGGACTTTTTGAATGAATTGTGCACAAATTCAGACAACTTATACACATTTTTTATTAAGTTATAAACAATATGTGGATAATTCAGTAAAAATGAATAATTGAAGGTAGGTATTAATCATGAAAACTGTTTGTAAGGTTGTGGACAGTAATGTGAATAGTCAGATTAATTATACACAAGCTGTGGATATCTTAAATGCAGGAGAGGTAGTCGCATTTCCAACAGAGACGGTTTATGGCTTAGGAGCGATTGCCACAAATGATCTGGCAGTTAAAAAGATATTTGAAGCAAAAGGTCGACCTTCAGATAATCCTTTAATTGTCCATGTTGGTACAAAAGAGGAAGTAGCGATCTATATCGACCATATTTCTGACATAGCTAAACAATGCATGGATTTATTTTGGCCAGGACCATTAACACTGGTGATGCCAGCAAAGCCAGATGTATTAGCTAAAAGTGTCACAGCTGGGTTATCAACAGTTGGCATTCGAATGCCTGATCATCCAGTAGCGCTCGCCTTACTACAACAGCTCCAAAAACCGCTTGCTGCACCGAGCGCTAATCGTAGTGGAAAGCCAAGTCCTACAGAAGCCGTTCATGTTTTAGATGATTTAGAAGGGTACATACCTTATATTTTAGATGGAGGTTCTACAGGCATAGGGCTTGAGTCTACTGTACTAGATGTGACACATGAACCTCCAGTAATTTTACGTCCAGGTGGCATTACGAAGGAAATGCTTGAGGCTAAGATTGGTCCAGTGATTCAACCAACTAAAATAGAACAGAAGCTAGACGCAACGCCTAAGGCACCGGGAATGAAATATACGCATTATGCACCAAATGCTCCCGTGTATTTAATAGACTGTGATATTGAGAAAGTCAACGAAGCTGTTCTGCATTTACAGAGACAAGGACATAGTGTAGCACTACTTGCACCTGAGAACTTTGAAGAAATTAAAGTGGATTTTTACTTCTCTATTGGTGAAGCAGGAAGTAAAGAAGAAATGGGTGCGGCCTTATATAATGCACTTAGAGCATGTGATAAAACTACCGCTACCGTAATATTAGCAACAACTACTTCAATAGAAGGAGTAGGTGCAGCTATTATGAATAGACTTGAAAAAGCCTCTGGAGGTAAATGGTATTCATTGTAAATAATAATAGAACAATTATAGGCAAAAGACATTGAAAAACCACATGTTTTTTGTCTTTTTTTGTCCAATTATTATATGTTAAAAATGAAAAACAATAGTAAACAGTTATGATAATAATGTATTTTCGAGCATAAAATGATAAAATATTAGGGAGCGAAGGAGTGCGTTCTTGCAGGGAATTCTTGCAGGTATATTAACGTCTGTTGATGTGATTGGTCTATATGTTTTGCTGCCAAATGTTAGATATCGATTATTTTTATCATTATGGACGGCTGCATTACATATGCTTTTTCCTTTATTAGGGTTTGAATTAGGAAGCTATTTAGTTCGATTTCTATTAGAATGGGGACAATGGATTTCAAGTATTTTATTATTTTGTATCGGGATGCATTTATTATTATTTTCTCACAGAGATGAAAAAGTAACGATTTCACCTGTACTTTTAGCAGTGACTGCAAGCCTAGACACCTTTTCAGTTAGTGTTTCTTTTGGTATGCTTAACTTAGAAAAAACGATTTTTATTATGAGTGCAGGCTTAAGTGCATTAATTTGTGCTTATGGGTCATTAGTTATAGCACGTAGGAGCCAAGTCTTTTTTGGCAATAAAATTCAAATCATTGCTGGCATTATATTTATAATCATGAGTATTCTAGCTATTCAACAATAGATAAAATTGGAGAGTGATAAGTGTGAAAATATTATTTGTTTGTACAGGCAATACTTGTCGCAGTCCGATGGCAGAAGCTATTTTAAAACATAAACAAATAAACAATGTAGAAGTGCGCTCAGCGGGTATTTATGCGATGCCTAATGCACAAATGTCGGCACATGCACAACAAGTGTTAAATGAAGCCCAAATGTCCCATCAACATTTTGCGACGCAATTATCACAAGCTGAAATGGCATGGGCAGACTTAGTTTTAACGATGACGACTGCTCACAAAGATACCGTCATTTCCAATTATCCAGAAGCTGAGCATAAAGTATTTACATTGAAAGAGTATACAAATGAGGGCAGTTTAGAAAATGTAGTGGATCCTTATGGTGGTAATAGAGCAATTTATGAAGCAACATTTGCAGAATTAAAAGAACTGGTTGATCAATTAATACAAAAACTAGAAAAGAATTGAGGGGTCCTATGAAAAAACAATTTGGTTTACGCCTAAAGTTGGTGTTATTTGTTAGTGTTCTTGCACTAATCACCTACAGTGTCAGTTTTATATTCATTGAGTTTTTACAACCTACCTTCTTCCCTGACACAAATCGAAAAGTTTTTGAAGTGATTACGTATGCGTTAGGCATAACTTGGTCAGGGATATTAGCTGCCTTTTTAAGTGTAATCCTCATCAAGCCGTTACAGCAGCTTGAACACTCAGCAACACTTGTGGCAGAAGGAAAAATAGGACAGGATGTACAAATGCCTAATACAAATGATGAGATTCGATCTGTTGCAGAGGCATTCCAACAAATGGTGTTAAACTTACGTCAAATGGTGGAAAGTATTGATCATAACTTCCAACAAACGAATCAATCGATTATCCAGCTTTCAGATGAAGCAGGAGTGGCAACAAGAAAGGCAGAAGGCATTGCATCCACCGTAAAGCATATTTCTACAGGAGCAGAAGCATCTGCAACTGCTGTACAAGATACTGCTGAAGCGATTGAAGATGTAAGAACGCTTGCAACAGAGGTAAATAGTAGGGCAGAAGCATCAGCATCACAAACTAAAGAGATTCTACATAATTTATCGACAACAACAAAAGCCATTGAAACATTAGTGAATAGTATTCAACAAATTGCGACAGGCAATAATGAGGCATTAAAAAGCATTCATGCGCTAGAAGAGAATGCTGGACAGGTAGAACGAATAATTAGCTTAGTTGGTGACATTGCAGCACAAACCAATCTGTTGGCACTAAACGCCTCTATAGAAGCTGCTCGTGCAGGAGAACATGGAAAAGGCTTTGCAGTAGTAGCTGAAGAAGTCCGTGGTTTGGCTGATGAAAGTGCAAAAGCAGTGCAAGGAATTACAGCTTTAATTCAAACCATGCAGCAAAACGTAGAAGTAGTTGTGAAACAAATGAACGAACAAGTTGCCTTTGCAACAAAGGAGGCCGATCGAGTTTCTGAAACAACGACAGCAGTAGAAAATATGGCTTCTAATGTACATGAAATGGCAACATCAATTGTTGAGATTTCTTCTTTAATCGAACAGCAAATGCATAATATTGAAACGACAGCTCGACAGTCACAGGAAGTTGCTGCCATTGCGGAACAAACGTCAGCAGGTGCACAGGAAGTTCGTAGTGCAGCTGAAGAGCAAGCCTATGCAATTGAACAAGTCGAGCATCTAGCTCAAAGTTTGAAAAAGCAATCGGAAGCATTGCATAAAATGATCCAACAATTTGATAGACAAGCATAGTCCTGAAGGTTATACATAAATCCCATGAAAAATCGGATTTATGTATAACCTTTTTTATTAAAGGACAATTTATGTCCACTGTAAGTAAAAAGCTAAAAAAACTTCAGTAGATGGAATATTACAACAAAAGACCATTATCCGAACTTATTAACATGATATTCACATTATCCACAAAAAAATAAGTTTAAAAGTGAATAATTTTGTGTTAACATACAATTAATGTTCGTCTTTCAGGAAAAATCAACGTAAAAACATAAGAAAAATCGTGTTATTCTTCAGAAAGAAGTGGTACACTAAGGTTGACTATAATTCGAAAAGAGGGAACCCAGTGAGAATAGCAATTTCTTCTGATCACGGAGGCAATAACTTACGTCGTGAGATTATGCAGCTATTAGATGAACTTCAAATTAGCTACGAAGATTTTGGTCCACAATCTGCGGATTCAGTAGACTATCCAGACTATGCAAAACCTGTATCTGAGGGTGTTGCTAACGGAGAATTTGATAAAGGCATTTTAATTTGTGGCACAGGAATTGGTATGTCCATTGCCGCTAATAAGGTCAAGGGCATACGTTGTGCATTAGTACATGATGTATTTAGTGCCAAGGCAACGCGTTGCCATAATGATTCAAATATTTTAGCAATGGGCGAACGTGTAATTGGCCCTGGCCTTGCACGTGAAATCGTACAAGCATGGCTAGAAACCGATTTTGAAGGTGGCCGCCATGTACGCCGTATTGAAAAAATTACTGAACTAGAGCAATAATAGTTTTGTTATTCCATATATGGCATTCGTATAGGATGTCATATATGGCATGATTTTAATGGATATAGATGAAGGAGCTGAGCTTAATGGTTGTAAAACAAATACGAACACATTTGACTCAGTTACTCAGTGAATTTGAAGAGCAGGTATCATTACGACCTCATACAATTTTTGTAGTAGGGTGCTCTACATCTGAAGTGATTGGTCAGAAAATTGGCACAGCGGGAGCATTGGAGATAGCAGAAGCCATTTTTGAGCCGTTACAAGAATTTGCAGCAAAGCATCATTTGCTTTTAGCATTCCAAGGTTGTGAGCATATAAATCGCGCCATTACTATGGAAGCATCAACAGCTGAAAAATTTGGCTATGATCCAGTAGCGGTTGTCCCAGTACGTACGGCAGGCGGCTCAATGTCAGCATATGCCTATACGCAATTTGATAATCCAGTGATTGTTGAAACAATACAGGCACATGCAGGTATTGATATTGGACAAACATTAATCGGTATGCATTTGAAAGCAGTAGCTGTACCTGTTCGAACATCGGTAAAAATGGTAGGAGAAGCTGTTGTGACGATTGCAACAACACGTCCTAAGCTAATTGGCGGAGAACGTGCAGTATATAAATAATTACCACCCTATTTAGTGGTAGAGATGAATAACGATACTTTAGGAGGCTTTTTCAAACATGGCATATGAAAAATTAGCAGTACAAGACAAAGCAGTACTAGATGGAATTCTTGCAGAAAAAACACGTCAGCAAGCAAATATTGAATTGATTGCATCAGAAAACTTTGTATCCGAAGCAGTGATGGAAGCGCAAGGATCAGTACTGACAAATAAATACGCTGAAGGTTATCCTGGTAAACGCTATTATGGTGGCTGTGAGCATGTAGACGTAGTAGAGGATATTGCACGTGATCGTGTAAAAGAACTCTTCGGAGCAGAATATGCAAATGTGCAACCACACTCAGGTGCACAAGCAAACATGGCTGTTTACCATACGATTCTAGAACCAGGTGACACAGTTCTGGGTATGAACCTTTCACATGGTGGTCACTTAACACATGGTTCTCCAGTAAACTTCTCTGGTATTCTATATAATTTTGTAGAGTATGGTGTAACACAAGATACACAAGTGATTGATTATGAAGATGTACGACAAAAGGCTTTAGAGCATAAACCGAAACTGATTGTTGCTGGTGCATCTGCTTATCCACGTGAAATTGACTTCTCTAAATTCCGTGAAATTGCAGACGAAGTCGGAGCCTATTTCATGGTGGATATGGCACACATTGCTGGACTTGTAGCTGCTGGCGAACATCAATCACCAGTGCCATATGCTGATTTTGTTACATCAACTACACATAAAACATTACGTGGACCACGTGGTGGATTAATTCTTGCTTCAAAAGAATGGGAGCAAAAACTAAATAAATCTGTATTCCCAGGCATTCAAGGTGGCCCATTAATGCATGTTATCGCTGCAAAAGCTGTAGCATTTGGAGAAGCTTTACAACCAGAATTTAAAGACTATGCAAAACAAATTAAAGCCAATGCAAAGGCTTTAGCAGAAGTATTAATTGCTGAGGGAGTTGAAATTGTTTCTGGTGGTACAGATAATCATTTATTACTGCTAAATGTTAAATCTCTTGGTTTAACTGGTAAAGTAGCAGAGCACGCACTAGATGAAGTGGGTATTACAACAAATAAAAATACAATCCCTTACGATACTGAATCTCCATTTGTCACTTCTGGAATTCGTATTGGTACTCCAGCGGTCACTTCTCGTGGCTTTAAGGAGGAAGATATGAAAGAAGTAGGAGCAATTATAGCAGCTGTTCTTAAAAACCCTGAAGATGAAACAGTTAAAGCAGATGCAAAAGATCGTGTGAAGGCATTAACTGATAAGCATCCACTATATGTATAATCAATAGAATAATAGCTGTGTTTAAAGTACAAAATTTACTTTAAATACAGCTTTTTATTTTGGAAATCGAGGATTAAACTGTAAAAAACATCTTTTTTCTAACAAAGTAGAATAATCCTCTTATTTTTGAATAAATTTACATAAAAACGGTATAAAGGGATATATTATAGAAGGCAGAGGACAGATAGTGTCCTAGAAAAGAAGTTTTTTTAATAAAAGTGAAAATTTAATTAAATTTTATGTACAATGGAAATGAGATGAATTGATAGAAAAGGAGGGGTTGGATGGTCACTAAATCGTTAAACACAGATTATGATGTATTATTAAACAGCATTCGCAAATTAGGGAATAATTCGAAAGAAAGCTACGTTATTTTTGATGCAACGAAGCATCATTACATAGTAGAGTGTAATGATTCATTTTGTATGCTTACTAATGCTGCACGTTCACAAATCTTAAATACTGAGTATTTTTCATGGCTATCAATGGACGAAAAAAAGACAACCATTGAAATGATGAAAGAAAAAATACATAACGGCATAATGGTGCAGGCGAAGCTATATCATAATGGCATCGATAAACCTCCCTTTTGGGCAGAAATACAAGCATTACCTTTTTGCAATGAGGCAAATATAACGCAATTTGTTTTAGTATTTGTGAAGGATGTTACATATTATCATACGGAAGACTTCTTAATGCGTTTAGAAAATGATATGTATAGGGCGATTGAGAAGGAGTTTTCTTTTGAGCAAAAGATGAAGCTTATTTGTCAAGGACTCGATGAATTTTTTATGCCAAATATTGCAAGTATGGTGCTCATAAAAACAGAAGTAAACCAATTACAAGTTTTCATAGGAGGTAATCAAACAGAGAGCGTACCAAGATGTTGTGCAAACAATGATTTCTTTAAGAAGGTCATGGAATCAGAAACGTCTACTTTCATAGAGAATTTAGATGAAGTGAATATTCCGAAAGAACATAAGCAATATGCTTCGCTAGCTAAAAAGTCACATGGATGGTTTATCCCTATACGTAATCAACAGCGGCAAGTAATAGGTGTTTTTTCAATATTTAGCCAAAAAACACAAAGTGACCAAATGCTTAAAAATATGTTTCGAAAAATGGGTGCTCTTGTTGCATTGGCTTATTCATATGCAAGGACGCAGAAAAAAATTTGGGATTTAGCCTATACAGACATTACAACAGGTCTACCTAATCGTCACAGCTTTGTTAATACGATTGAAAGGGAAGTCCAGCAGGGGCAAAGCGGCTTTATTAAAATATTAAAACCTAGTGAATTTCATCAAGTAGTTGAATTGTACGGTCGTGAAATTGGTGATGAACTTTTAAGACAACTTGCCAAACGTCTTGAGCAAGACAAGTCAGAAAGTAATGAATATGTTGCTAGATTTACTAGCTCTAGTTTGATTATGACTACAATGTCACTTCATGAAGATTTGAATGATTATGAGATGAGAATAAAAGAAACGATTCGCCAGCCTTTTATCATAGGAGGAAAGCAAATCTATATTACATTAAAAACAGGAATTGCTTCATATAATGAAGACATAAATATTAATGATGCGATTCGTTTTGCAGATAATGCGTTATCCTTTGCAATCGATAGGCCAGGCACACATACAGAAATATTTACAACAGAGAAAAACGATGTGCTGGTACAGAAGATGACGATCTTAAATCATTTGTCAGAAGCCATCAAAAATAAAGAAATAACAGTCCACTTACAGCCTAAAGTAGATTTACGCAATGGGGAAATTCAAAGTATTGAAGCACTTGCAAGGTGGATTTCTCCAAAATTGGGCTTTGTTTCACCAGCACTCTTTATTCCAGTAGCAGAGAGTGCTGGTAAGGTGCGAGAAATTGATGTGCTTATTTTAGAGACGGTACTCTCATGGCTTTCAGAACGACAACGCCTGGGAAAGAAATTAGTGAAAATTGCTGTCAATATTTCGCCTGATCATTTTTACTACACGCATTTTGTTCAAGATACACTGAAACTTGTACGGAAGTATAATATTGACCCTAGCTATATTATCTTAGAGGTGACAGAAAATATTGGTTTAGTAGATTTTCAATCAGCCTATAAGATCATTCAAGAGCTAAAGAGCTATGGCTTTAAAACATCCGTAGATGATTTTGGAACAGGTTTTTCTTCATTAAGCTATTTGCAACAGCTACCGTTTGCTGAACTAAAGATTGATCGAAGCTTCATCAATGCTATTGAAGATCCAGCAACTCTGGCTATTGTTCGCTCTATTATTCAGTTAGCATTAAATTTAGGAATGATTTCAGTGGCAGAGGGCATAGAGACAGAGGAACAGGTTGAGATTCTACGTGCGCTAGGATGCACAGTAGGACAAGGATATTTCTATTTCAAGCCAATGCCAATTGAACAATTAGATATAATTCTTGATCAATAACTTAGTTTTGACAAAAGAATAGATGATAAAGGGAGTTGTCCTAAATTTATTTTTGAGGCAACTCCTTTTTTCTGTTATACTAGTTGAGATAAAAATGAATCCGAACGGTGAGGAGAGAATCCCTTTGAGCAAAGTCTATGTATTTGATCATCCACTAATCCAACACAAATTAACTTATATTCGCGACAAGAATACAGGAACAAAAGAATTTCGTGAGCTAGTAGACGAAGTGGCAACACTCATGGCATTTGAAATTACACGTGATATGCCAGTAGAGGAAATTGAAATTGAAACACCTGTAACAATTGCAAAAACAAAAGTACTTTCTGGTAAAAAACTTGCAATCGTACCGATTTTACGTGCAGGTATCGGTATGGTAGATGGCGTATTAAAGCTTATCCCTGCTGCAAAAGTTGGTCATATTGGTCTTTACCGTGATCCAGAAACATTAAAACCAGTTGAATATTACGCAAAACTTCCTGCAGATGTTGAAGAACGTGATTTCATCATTGTAGATCCAATGCTTGCAACTGGTGGTTCTGCAGTGGAGGCAATTCATTCACTGAAAAAACGTGGAGCTAAAAACATTAAATTCATGTGCTTAATCGCTGCACCAGAGGGTGTGAAAGCTATTCAAGAAGAACATTCGGATGTAGATATTTATATTGCTGCTCTTGATGAAAAATTAAATGACCATGGTTATATTGTACCGGGCTTAGGTGATGCTGGAGACCGTCTATTCGGTACAAAATAAAAATCCATACATGAAATTTCCTCATTTAGGAAACTAATAACTTGTGAAAGCGTCCTTCAAATTGAAGGGCGTTTCATAGTATGTGTAGGTAAGTAATCCTTCATCAACAGGAGATTGGTCTTACCATACAATAACAAAAAGGACGGTGCAGATCGTTTTGACAAAAAAATGGAAAGTAATGACGATTTTTGGTACAAGACCAGAAGCAATTAAAATGGCTCCTCTTGTTTTGGAGTTACAAAAGTATCCTAAGCAAATAGAATCTATTGTAACTGTAACAGCACAGCATCGCCAAATGCTCGATCAAGTATTAGAAACGTTTAGTATTACACCAAACTATGACTTAAATATAATGAAGGATCGCCAAACATTAATTGATGTAACGACAAACGCATTACAGGGTTTAGATCAAGTAATGAAGGAAGCACAACCAGATATCGTTTTGGTACATGGTGATACAGCAACGACTTTCATTGCAAGTCTCGCTGCGTTCTATAACCAAATCGCTATAGGCCATGTAGAAGCTGGACTTCGAACATGGAACAAATATTCACCATATCCAGAGGAGATGAATCGCCAACTAACAGGTGTGATGGCAGATTTACATTTTGCGCCAACTGAAGTATCTAAAAAGAATCTTTTAGATGAGAATAAAAATCCAGCGACGATTTTTGTTACAGGTAATACAGCAATAGACGCATTAGCAACAACAGTCAGTGAACACTACACACATCCTGTTTTAGATAAAATCGGGAAAGATCGCATGATTTTATTAACAGCACATCGTCGTGAAAATCTTGGTGAACCAATGCGCCATATGTTTAAAGCGATTACTAGAATACTCGCAGAACATGAGGATGTTCAAGTTGTTTATCCTGTTCATATGAATCCGGCTGTAAGAGAAATTGCTAATGAAATTTTAGGGAATAATAAACGAGTGCATTTAATTGAGCCTCTTGAAGTATTTGATTTCCATAACTTTGCGGCTAATTCCTATATGATCTTAACGGATTCAGGCGGTGTACAAGAAGAGGCACCTTCATTAGGAAAGCCAGTGCTTGTTCTTAGAGATACGACAGAACGTCCAGAGGGAATTGCAGCAGGAACATTAAAGCTAGCAGGAACAGAAGAGGAAACAATTTACGCCTTAGCAAAGGAATTACTAACAGATAATAATGCCTATGAAGCAATGGCTAAAGCATCAAATCCATATGGGGATGGACATGCATCTAAGCGTATTGTTGAAGCATTGCTAGGATTTTTACAAAAAACTAATTAATATACTATATTTTATATTAAAAATAAGTCTAATGTACCTGTTGAAATGGGTAAGCTAATTTACGAGCATAATCTTGTCGTAAATTAGCTTTTTTAATGCGTGAGAAGGTTGAGAAATTTTGAAACTATGAAATTTCATACACAAATTTGTCAACAATTTGACAAGAGTATAGAGGCTGTGAAGTTTTTCTCCTTTACCAATTGACTTCAAATATCACCTATTGTATGCTTACAAAGGGTAAGAATGATAAGGGTTTCTGTTCATAAATAGGACGTTGAAACACTTGTTATATCAACTTTCTACTAAATTGACAGTTCAAAATAAGACTGTCGATTTGCAACGTTTTGTGCGTTTCGGTTTTTACCGAGTCGGTAAGGGGTGTAAGTTATTTTTTGGGCATTTACACCTGTAATTGAAATGACTCTCCCATTACTATTCCGCTGTGAGTAGTGCTTTTCACTGCTCTTTTCTGATTTCACATAGTGGTCAGCAAACGTTTTCATTACTCGAAAAAATGATTCAGGAGATTACAACCAATGCTAGATTTGCATCACATTTTTGCTGTGCAGAAGAGGGCGTTATTTTTTTTGCTTGCACTCTGCGCATTAGGCTGGGGATTTACCCCCTATCAAACTGTTTTTGCGGGCATCGCAGTCGGTGCATTCTTTGGTACGTATAATTTTTGGATTTTAGTTCGACGTATGGAGAAGTTTGACAGATCCATTAGTGAAGGGAAGAAAATAGGCTCACTTGGTACAGCGCTTCGCTTTGGATCAGGTGTTGCGGCAGTCGCAATAGCCATTTCGTTGCCAAACTATTTTCACTTAATTAGCACGGTTATAGGGCTAATGATTCCGTACGTTTTTCTCTTTGTCGAGAGAATTGTGTCACATGTAAGGAACCGCTAATGTGCTTTAAATTAGAAAGAGAGGTGAAAAATAACAATGAATCATGAAGCTCCGTTACTAGAAGTCGGTTTTTTAACATTTAACTTATCAACAGTTATGATGTTACTAGTTGCAGCAATTATCGTATTTTTAATTGCCTTTATTTCAACTAGAAGCCTAAAGTTAAAACCTACTGGTATGCAAAACTTTATGGAATGGATTATGGATTTCGTTAAGAATATCATTAAAAGCAACATGGATTGGAAAACTGGTGGTCGATTCCACGTTCTAGGCATCACACTAATTATGTTTATCGCAGTATCTAACTTACTAGGTCTTCCTTTCTCAATTGTCTATGGGCATGAGCTATGGTGGAAATCACCAACAGCTGACCCTACAGTAACGATGACATTAGCAGCAATGATATTAGTCTTAACGCATTTCTATGGTGTAAAAATGAAGGGTACAGGTCATTATGTTGGTACATTCTTCAAACCAATGTCATTCATGTTCCCACTTAAAATAGTAGAAGAATTTGCAAACACATTAACATTAGGTTTACGTCTTTACGGTAACATTTATGCGGGTGAGATTTTACTTGGCTTACTTGCAGGTTTAGCATCATCAGGTGCTGTGGGATTCATCGGGGCAATCGTTCCTATGATGGCATGGCAAGGTTTCTCAATTTTCATCGGCTTTATCCAAGCCTTTATCTTCACAATGTTAACAATGGTTTACATGGCTCATAAAGTGAGCGATGACCATTAATATAAAGCATATACCCTATGCTTGAACAACAAAAACAAACAATTCCAAGGAGGAAATTTTCAAATGACAGGTTCATTAGGTTTATTAGCAGCAGCAATCGCAATCGGTTTAGGTGCACTTGGTGCAGGTATTGGTAACGGTCTTATCGTATCAAAAACAGTAGAAGGTATCGCTCGTCAACCAGAAGCTCGTGGCGTTCTTCAAACTACAATGTTCATCGGGGTTGCATTAGTTGAGGCCCTACCGATCATCGCAGTAGTAGTAGCATTCATCGTAATGAACAAATAATTCAGTTGAACACTGAATTTTACTAGTGGCGAAGCAGGATTCTCCAGATGAAACTTCGCCCTTCATTTTGGAACTGATAAAAGCTATGTGTAAATATAGCTTTTTAAAATAGGTAGTTTTTTAGTCACTAAATTATGTTGAAGTTAAAGCTCTTGAAGGGAGTGAAACAATCGTGTTTTTAGATAATCTTGTACTAGGTGCAGGCGGTGCTTCGTTAAATAGTGGAGATATCATCGCAACATTAGTTATTTTCATCGTATTAATGTTACTACTTAAGAAATTCGCTTGGGGTCCACTTATGGGCATTATGCAACAACGTGAAGAATTAGTAGCGAGTGAAATCGAAGCAGCTGAAAAAGCGCGCAAAGAATCGCACCAATTTTTAGAAGAACAAAAGAGCCTTCTTAAGGAAGCTCGTACAGAAGCACAATCGATTGTTGAGGGCGCTAAGAAGCAAGGCGAATTACAAAAAGAAGAAATTCTTACTGTAGCTCGTAATGAAGCAAATCGCTTAAAAGAATCGGCTTTACGTGAAATTGAGTCTGAAAAAGAAAAAGCTATTGCAGCTGTACGTGATGAAGTCGTTTCATTATCTGTACTTGCAGCATCTAAAGTCCTTAGCAAAGAGATTTCTGAGGCAGACAACCGTGCTCTAATTGAAGAGACGATTGCGAAGGCAGGGGAAGCTCGATGAGTAATTCAACTGTAGCAAAACGTTACGCTCAAGCGCTTTTTGAATTGGCGCAACAAAAAAATATTCTTACTGAAGTTGGAGCAGACTTAAGTGAACTAACAAAAGTAGTAAAAGAATCTCCTGATTTTTTAACGCTTTTAAATGCACCTAAGTTCTCCGTTGAACGAAAAAAACAAATGGTAGCTGATATCTTTAACGGTGCAACACCAGAAGTTTTACACACTGTTCAACTTCTAGTTGAGAAAAAACGTGTAAACGAGATGACACAAATTGCTAAGGCATATGCTGAACTTGCTGCGCAAGCACAAGGCACTGCAGATGCAACAGTATTTTCAACACGTGCACTTTCTGCAGAAGAAAGCGCTAATATTTCAGCAGCGTTCGCGAAACTTGTTGGAAAACAATCATTAAATATTACAAACGAAGTTGATCCATCTTTACTTGGTGGTATTCGTGTTCAAATCGGTAACCATATTTATGATAGCTCAGTAGCAAACAAACTAGAGCGTCTAAAACGTGAATTAATCGGTTAATAATTTAGAAATGTGAGAGGTGACATACATGGGCATCAAGGCTGAAGAAATCAGCAGTCTGATTAAACAACAGATTGAGAATTATGAATCTGAACTTAAAGTAAGCGAAGTTGGTACAGTTATCCGTATTGGTGACGGTATTGCTCTTGCTCATGGCCTCGACAACGCCATGGCTGGAGAACTACTAGAGTTCTCTAATGGTGTTATGGGTATGGCTCAAAACCTAGAAGAAGGTAACGTTGGTATCGTAATCTTAGGTCCATACACTGACATCAAAGAAGGCGATGAAGTTCGTCGTACAGGTCGTATCATGGAAGTACCAGTTGGTGAAGAACTAATTGGTCGTGTTGTAAACCCACTTGGACAACCAGTGGATGGACAAGGTCCAATCAACACTACAAAATCTCGTCCAATCGAAAGTCCAGCTTTCGGTGTAATGGCTCGTAAATCAGTACACGAACCACTACAAACTGGTATTAAAGCGATTGACGCATTAGTGCCAATCGGTCGTGGTCAACGTGAGTTAATCATCGGTGACCGTCAAACTGGTAAAACATCTGTAGCTATCGATACAATTCTTAACCAAAATGACCAAAACATGATTTGTATCTACGTAGCAATCGGTCAAAAAGAATCTACTGTACGTGGTGTTGTAGAAACTCTTCGTAAACATGGCGCTTTAGATTACACAATCGTTGTGACAGCTTCTGCTTCTCAACCAGCTCCATTATTATTCTTAGCACCATTTGCAGGTGTATCTATGGCTGAAGAATTCATGTTACAAGGTAAACACGTATTAATCGTGTATGATGATCTTTCTAAACAAGCATCAGCTTACCGTGAACTTTCACTTCTTCTTCGCCGTCCTCCAGGTCGTGAAGCATATCCTGGTGACGTTTTCTACTTACACAGCCGCTTACTTGAACGTGCTGCGAAGTTAAATGAAACATATCAAAATGGTTCAATTACAGCTCTTCCATTCGTTGAGACACAAGCTGGGGATATCTCTGCATACATCCCAACTAACGTAATCTCAATCACTGATGGACAAATCTTCTTACAATCTGACTTATTCAACTCAGGTGTACGTCCAGCGATTAACGCCGGTCTTTCTGTATCACGTGTAGGTGGATCTGCTCAAATTAAAGCGATGAAAAAAGTTGCGGGTACACTACGTCTTGACTTAGCTGCATTCCGTGAGCTTGAATCATTTGCTCAATTTGGTTCAGATTTAGATAAAGTAACACTTGCTAAACTTGAGCGTGGTAAACGTACGGTTGAAGTTCTTAAACAAGACCTTAACAAACCACTAAAAGTTGAAAAACAAGTTGCAATCCTTTACGCATTAACTAAAGGTCACTTAGATGATATTCCAGTACAAGATATCGTTCGCTTCGAATCAGAATTCTTAAGCTGGTTAGATTCAAACCACACAAACGTTTTAGATCATGTTCGTACTACTAAAGAGCTTGCTCCTGATGCGGATTATGAAGCAGCAATCAATGCATTCAAAAAAACTTTCGCTAAATCAGAATAAGTCTTAGCTAGTCACTTGATTAAAAAACAGAAGGTGGTGAAATACCAGTGGTAAACTTACGCGAAATTAAAGGTCGTATTACTTCAACAAAGAGTACGAAGCAAATTACAAAAGCAATGCAGATGGTTTCTTCTTCTAAGTTACGTCGTGCAGAGCAAAATGCTAAAGCTTACGTTCCTTACATGGAAAAAATTCAGGACGTAGTAGGCGCGATCGCTTCAGGGACAAAAGACAGCGGACATCCAATGTTAACTGCTCGTCCTGTTAAGAAAACGGCTTACTTAGTCATTGGTTCTGACCGTGGTCTTGCAGGTGCTTACAATTCAAGTATCCTGCGTCAAGTACAACGTACGATTAACGAGCGTCATAAATCAAAAGACGAATACGTTATCTTAGCAGTAGGTCGTGTAGTTCGTGACTACTTTGTGAAACGTGATCATAATGTCATCAGTAATGTTGTCGGTCTACCTGACCAACCAACTTTTGCTGATATTAAAGAAATCGCTCGTAATGCTGTTGGTATGTTCATTGATGGTACGTATGACGAACTTTATATGTACTATAATCACTTTGTCAGCGCTATTGCTAGCGAAGTGACAGAGAAAAAACTTCTTCCATTAACAGATATTGCCCCTGCAAGCGGTACTGCTTCTTATGAATTCGAGCCATCTGGCGAAGCAATTCTAGAAGTGTTACTTCCACAATATGCGGAAAGCTTAGTTTATGGCGCATTATTAGATGGAAAAGCAAGTGAACATGCTTCTCGTATGACGGCTATGAAAAATGCAACAGATAACGCAACTGATCTTATTTCAGACCTTTCTTTGCAATATAACCGTGCACGTCAAGCGGCGATTACACAAGAAATTACAGAAATCGTTGGTGGAGCTGCAGCCTTAGAATAGGCAAGCAGCTTCCCAATGTCGTATAAGAATACGATAGGAGGGTACACAGTAATGAATAAAGGACATGTTATTCAAGTAATGGGTCCAGTTGTTGACGTTAAATTCGACAATGGCCAATTACCAGCAATCTATAACGCTTTAACAGTTAAGATTGAACGTCCTAATGAAGAACCAACAATTCTTGCATTAGAAGTTGCGCTTCATTTAGGTGATGATTCTGTTCGTACAATTGCGATGTCATCTACTGATGGCTTACAACGTGGAGCAGAAGTAACAGACTTAGGAAAAGCTATCTCAGTACCAGTTGGTGAAGTTACACTAGGTCGTGTATTCAACGTACTTGGAGAAGTAATTGACTTAGGTGAAGAAATTCCAGCAGACGCACGTCGTGATTCAATTCACCGTGAAGCACCAACTTTCGAGAATCTTTCAACTACAGTTGAAATTCTTGAAACAGGTATCAAAGTAGTAGACTTACTTGCACCGTATATCAAAGGTGGTAAAATCGGTCTATTCGGTGGTGCCGGTGTAGGTAAAACTGTATTAATCCAAGAATTAATCAACAATATCGCACAAGAGCACTCTGGTATCTCTGTATTCGCTGGTGTAGGTGAGCGTACTCGTGAAGGGAACGACTTATTCTTCGAAATGAGCGATTCAGGCGTTATCAAGCAAACAGCGATGGTATTCGGTCAAATGAACGAGCCACCTGGTGCACGTATGCGTGTTGCTTTAACTGGTCTTACAATGGCGGAATACTTCCGTGATGAGCAAGGTCAAGACGTACTTTTATTCATCGACAATATCTTCCGTTTCACACAAGCAGGTTCTGAGGTTTCTGCCCTATTAGGTCGTATGCCTTCTGCGGTAGGTTACCAACCAACACTTGCAACTGAAATGGGTAAACTACAAGAGCGTATCACATCTACGAACAAAGGATCTGTAACTTCTATTCAAGCGATTTATGTACCAGCCGATGACTATACTGACCCGGCTCCAGCTACAACTTTCGCCCACTTAGATGCAACAACTAACCTTGAGCGTAAATTATCTGAAATGGGTATCTACCCTGCGGTTGACCCATTAGCTTCGACTTCTCGTGCATTATCACCTGAAATCGTAGGCGCTGAGCACTACGCAATTGCTACTGGTGTACAACGTACAATCCAACGTTACCGTGAATTACAAGATATCATTGCAATCTTAGGTATGGATGAATTATCTGATGAAGATAAACAAACAGTAGAACGTGCTCGTCGTATTCAATTCTTCTTATCACAAAACTTCCACGTAGCGGAACAATTCACTGGTCAAAAAGGTTCTTATGTACCTGTAAAAGAAACTGTTCGTTCATTCAAGGAAATCCTTGATGGCAAATGGGATCACCTACCAGAAGATGCTTTCCGTCTAGTTGGTTCAATTGATGAAGTAGTTGAAAAAGCGAAAAGCATGGGCGTAGAGGTTTAATACTAGGGACGAGGAGGAAAAAATATGAAGACAGTTCTAGTCAATATTGTCACTCCCGACGGCCCAGTATACGATTCTGAAGTATCAATGGTAATCGCTAAAACAACTTCAGGAGAAATCGGTGTTCTTGCAGGCCATATTCCAATGGTGGCTCCACTTGCAATTGGTGCAGTGAAGCTTAAAAAAGAAAACGGTTCGACTGATATTGTTGCTGTAAGCGGTGGTTTCATTGAAGTTCGTCCAGAAAAAATCTCAATTTTAGCGCCGTCTGCTGAAATTGCTGAAAACATCGATGTTCAACGTGCTAAAGAAGCCGTTAAACGTGCTGAAGGACGTCTTCAAAGTAAACAAGACAACATTGATTTCAAACGTGCTGACCTAGCATTAAAACGTGCGTTGAATCGTATCAACGTTCATGAGGGTAATATCTAATTCATTTTTAACGGGCAGATATCGCATCTGCCCGTTTTTTAAGGTGAACAAACATATTGAAGGAGAAATGGAGGATGCTATATGGAGATATATGAAGCAATTGGACAAGAAGCTTTATTGGGTATTTTATCCCACCTATTTTTTATTGCTATTACTTTTTATGCTTTACAAGCTTTTATGATCGAAAAACTCTTTAAAAAGAATCGAGTTTTTCAAATTCAACTCATTTATATTTTACTTAGTATTGCGATAGGCTCAGCAGTATCTAATTTCTTTCTTCAAATATCTAGTTGGTCAGGTAAACTTCCTTATTTATTTTAAAAGAATTCGTTTCTTTCTTTCATAAATTTATAGGTCTACATACTTCAAAGGACTTTATAATACCATTTGTGTGGCCCTTTGAACTATGTAAAAAGACGCTAATACATTAAATTCTTATGAATTTTACGCTATTAGCTATCAAGATACCCATTGATAAATGTACGATAATAGGTACCTTCCACTTCATTTTTTATAGAAAAAAGTGAAAAGTTGTTTTTTATTCATATATCTTTGGGTATGTATTAGAAGCGAACGGGTTATTGGTCATTCACAAAAAAAATTTAGCAGCGTACAATAAATAAATAGCAAAAAATCTAATAATGGCTTAAAATAGTGATTTGGACGCTTGAACGAGCGTTAGAAAAGTTGTACTATAGAGTTGTTTGTTTACTGATTATGACATTATACTTCTTTATTAAAATAAAAATTTGGTAGGTTAATAGATTGAATTCGGAGGGACATAGGGTGGATAAAATAATAGTGACTGGCGGCCAAAAACTACAGGGAAAAGTACGTGTAGAGGGCGCAAAAAATGCAGTGTTACCAATCCTTGCAGCAGCTTTACTTGCTTCAAAAGGAGAAAATGTAATTAAAGAAGTCCCTAATTTAGCAGACGTCTTTACAATAAATGAAGTACTTAAAAGTTTAAACGCAGCAGTTACATATATACCTGAAGATAATGCCGTATATATAGATGCAACAAAAGAACTTTCAAGTGAAGCTCAATTTGAATTTGTTAGTAAAATGCGTGCATCTATTTTAGTAATGGGATCTCTACTTGCTCGTAATGGCTATGCTCGTGTAGCACTTCCTGGAGGCTGTGCAATTGGATCACGTCCGATTGAATTACACTTAAAAGGCTTTGAAGCAATGGGTGCAAAAATTTCATTTGGCCATGGCTATGTTGAGGCGAAGACAGAGGGTCGCTTAAAAGGGGCTAATGTGTATTTGGATTTCCCAAGTGTTGGGGCAACTGAAAATATTATGACAGCGGCATCTTTAGCTGAGGGGACAACTGTAATTGAAAATGCAGCGAAAGAGCCTGAAATCGTGGATCTTGCAAACTTTATTAATAGTATGGGTGGCCGTGTAATTGGTGCGGGGACAAATACGATTCGTATCGAAGGAGTCGATACATTATATGGTGTAGAGCATCATATTATTCCTGACCGTATTGAAGCTGGTACATTTATGGTAGCAGCAGCTATTACGAGAGGAGATGTGGTGATTGAAAACGCAGTTCCTGAGCATATGACTGCTTTAATAGCTAAAATGCGTGAGATGGGCGTAGAAATTACTGAGTTGGATGAAGGAATCCGTGTACGAGTTCCTCAAACACTAAAAGCAGTTGATATCAAAACAATGCCTCATCCTGGTTTCCCAACAGATATGCAATCACAAATGATGGCGTTAATGCTTACTGCTGAAGGTACGAGTATTATTACAGAAACGGTATTCGAAAACCGTTTTATGCATGTTGAGGAATTCCGTCGCATGAATGCTGGTGCTAAAATAGAGGGACGTTCTGTGTTTATCGAGGGGCCTGTGGATCTTCAGGGAGCTGAGGTAATGGCAACGGATTTACGAGCTGCGGCTGCATTAATTTTAGCGGGTCTTGTATCAGAAGGAATGACACGTGTCACAAAACTTCATCATTTAGATCGTGGTTATGTTGATTTCCATGGAAAATTAGCATCTCTTGGTGCTAATATTGAACGTATTACAGAAGAGGTAGTGACAATTGAAGATGTAACAGTTGAATTGCCTACAAACTAAATAGATTTTAAAACCCTTTGCTTTTTATGCATAGGGTTTTTGTTTTCTCATAACTACAAGAAATCTAGCATATTATTCCTTATGAAAAAATGGATGATTAGTATAGGTGTCATTTGCTTGATTGGGGCATTATATATGCTTCCTATAGTAGGGTTTAGTGAAAGACAAGAGGCTATCATACCTCAAACTAGTGATAAGAATGCTTGTGAAATATTTATAGAAGTGGAGGGGCAAGAAGAAAAAATCCCTTTGGAAACGTATATTACAGGAGTAGTTGCTGCAGAAATGCCCGTTTCTTTTAAAAAAGAAGCATTGAAGGCACAAGCTATTGCAGCACGCACATATGCGTTGAAAACGACAAATTACGGAAAAATTGCGATCGCCCCAACTGTGGCAAAGCAAGTCTTCTATGATGAAGAACAAAGAAAGGCGAATTGGGCTAGCAATTTCCTGGGAAATGAAAAGAAAATTGTCGAAGCTATCAATGAAACACAAGGACAAGTTATTCTTTATAATAATGAATTGATTACAGCCATGTTTCATTCAACAAGCAATGGTAAAACAGAAAGTGCTTATGGATATGGTGGAAATGATATTCCATATTTGCAAAGTGTTGCAAGTATATCTGATCAAACATCTCCTAAGTTTGAGGCTGAGCAAGAATGGACTTTAGCTCAATGGAATAAGCTCTGGCCTATACAATGGCAACCTAGTGATTTTAATCGTATCCAGTTATTTTATAATGATTCTGGACGAGTAGAACGTTTACAGCTAGGGAATAACGTCTGGACAGGGAGAGAGGTAAGAACGCTCCTTGGTATACCATCAACTGATTTCACAATCATCTTTAATGCCAATAAAAGAAAAGTTCGAGTGAAAACTCAAGGTTATGGGCATGGAGTGGGCATGAGTCAATATGGAGCTGAGGCAATGGCAAATGAAGGAAAAACAGCTGCCGAAATTTTACACTATTATTATCAAGATATTGAAATAAAAAAAATAGATGCATGTTTAAAATAACTTCTAGTTGTTCACACTGCAACTAGAGGTGATGAAAATGAGAGAGGATAAAAATAACAAAGCTTCTCAAAACCAAGATCCAAATCAAAAGGAAAATGGCCAATTACAAAAGAAACCGTGGTTTTGGCCAGTAGTTTACACAGGTGGTGCACTTGTTCTAGCAGGATTGTTATTTGGTTACAATAGTCTCGTATCAAAAGTAGAAGAGGCTCCTTTACCAGATTTAGCTGAAGTAGATCCAGGTCCTGTAGTGGAAACTAATGCACGAACTGAAAACATGAAGTATCCATTCAAAGAAGAGAATTTTAGTAAAGTACAAGTCTTACAAGAATTTTACGAGTTAGAGGCAAATGAAGAGTCTCGTGAAAATGCACTAATGGTATTTAATCAAACATTTACTACATCTTCAGGGATCTCTATTGCTATGAATGGTGAAGAGTTTGAAGTACTAGCTGCTATGAGTGGTAAAGTACTAGAGGTAAAACTAGACGCATTTACAGGCAATAAGATCGTGATCGAGCATCCAAATGGTATGCAGACACATTATAGTTCTGTGAAGGATATCGCTGTTAAAGAAGGCGATGAGGTTACACAAGGTCAAGCATTAGGAAAAGCGACTGACAACGAGTGGAATCAAGCGGCTGGCGTCCACATGCATTTCGAAATTCTTGAAAACGGAAAATATATCAATCCGAAAAAATTACTAGCTTTTTAATGAGAAAAGCTAGTAACGCATAAAAAGTCAGCATTTTATCAAGAAAATGCAAAACGTGTTCTGAATAGCTTTGTCCTCACATAAGGTGAAGAAATGCGCAAATGTGCATCTGATTGCCAAAGCATTTTGTGAAATTGTGTGGAAAGGACGAAGAACGTGCATGAGCACATTCGGAAGCGCTGCATACGCCTCGGTGAATTACTGATTGAGACGCGTGAGACTGTGCGTGTCCTCGCGAAAATGACTGGTTATTCAAAAAGTACGGTGCACAAGGATTTAACAGAGCGATTACCAACAATTCATGAAGGATTAGCTGACCAAGTGAAAGAAATACTCGCCTACCATAAGGCCGTACGTCATATTCGCGGAGGAGAAGCAACGAAAAACAAGTGGAAAGAAAGAGCGAGTCAAGAATGATTCGTTCTTTTTTGTTGTGTTGGACAAGCATAAGTGATGATTTTCTAAGAATAGTAATTCTATATTATAGCCGTTCACTGCCTAAAAAGAAAACAGTCTTATTCACTAAATTTAGGTGAAATTACCAATAGAATATGATAAAATATTCTAGATAAAGAGATAAAATGAACGTTATGTAGTTGGAACTGGCGGGAAGGAGAAATTATAAAATGTTTTCGAAAGATATTGGCATTGACTTAGGGACTGCGAACGTATTAATCCACGTTAAGGGGAAAGGGATCGTCCTCAATGAACCATCTGTTGTGGCGATCGATAAAAAGACAAATAAAGTATTAGCGGTTGGGGAAGAAGCCCGCCAAATGGTAGGGAGAACGCCAGGTAATATCACAGCTATTCGTCCACTAAGAGACGGAGTCATTGCAGATTTTGATGTGACAGAGGCGATGTTAAGACATTTCATCAATAAATTAAACGTAAAAGGATTTTTGGCGAAGCCACGCATATTAATTTGTTGTCCAACGAATATTACAAGTGTTGAACAAAAGGCAATTCGTGAAGCTGCTGAAAAATCCGGTGGTAAAAAAGTATATTTAGAGGAAGAGCCAAAAGTTGCAGCAATAGGTGCTGGAATGGATATTTTCCAACCAAGTGGAAATATGGTAGTCGATATCGGGGGCGGAACGACAGATATCGCAGTTCTATCAATGGGTGATATCGTAACAAGTGAATCCATTAAAGTAGCAGGCGATGTGTTTGATAACGATATTTTGCAATATATTAAAAAAGAATATAAATTGCTGATTGGAGAACGTACTGCAGAGGCAATCAAAATGACAATTGGTACAGTTTTCAAAGGTAGTCGCAATGATACAATGGATATTCGTGGCCGTGATATGGTAACAGGTTTACCACGTACAATTACAATTGAGTCTGAAGAAATTGAACGTGCACTACATGAGTCAGTAGCCATGATTGTCCAGTCAGCTAAAAATGTCTTAGAAAAAACACCACCTGAACTATCAGCCGATATCATTGATCGTGGAGTGATTATAACTGGTGGTGGTGCATTGTTACATGGAATGGACCAGCTATTAATAGAAGAGTTGAAGGTACCTGTTTTCATTGCAGAGAGACCTATGGATTGTGTAGCCATTGGTACAGGTATCATGCTTGAAAATATTGATCGTGTGCCAGCATCCTTATAAAAATAAAATGAGGTGATTTCTTTGTTTAAAGGATTTTATACAGTTGCAACAGGTATGATCACGCAACAAAGAAGAACAGAATTACTTACCAATAATTTATCAAATGCGAATACACCAGGATTTAAGGCAGATCAATCTACGATTCGCTCATTTCCAGATATGCTAATGTCTAGCATTGGAAAAACAAATGCTCCTGCTCACCAACAAGCCGGCGCTGAATATATGAGTCAAGTAGGAGCTTTAAATACAGGGACATATTTACAAGAAACATTGCCAAATTACATACAAGGCCAAATCTATAACACTGATTTTACAACAGATATGGCATTGATTAATGGAAACTTACCACAAAATGAAGATGGTGTGACGGGTTCAATCTTCTTCCGACTAGAGCATCCTGCTGGTGGTGAGGCTTACACACGTAATGGTAATTTCACGTTAGATGGGCAAGGCTATTTAGTTAATGGTCAAGGATTATATGTACTAAATGATGCTGGGCAACGTATCCAGCTACCAAATGATGATTTCCGATTAGATGAAAGTGGCGCTATCTTTGTAAATAATCAACAAGTAACTCGTGTTGGTGTATCATTTGCTGCTAACCCGAACATGCTACAAAAACAAGATAATGGCCTTATTCGTACAGAAAATGGTGAGAACTTGCCAACAGCTTATGGAGCGAATGGTGTTTCCTTTACACTACGTCAAAACTTTTTAGAAGGGTCAAACGTAGATTCTGGTCGCACAATGACAGATTTAATGACTGCCTACCGTGCATTTGAAGCAAATCAAAAAGTATTACAAGCTTATGATCGTAGCATGGAGAAGGCTGTGAATGAAATCGGAAAAATTTAATGGGCGAACAGGGGGCTTTTATCAATGCTACGTACAATGATTACAGCTACAAACACAATGGGGCAATTACAAAACAAACTGGATACCATTAGTAATAACATTGCTAACAGTAATACAACGGGCTATAAAACAAAGGAAGCATCCTTTAATGAATTACTTTATCAGCAATTTAATAATGATAAGCAGGATCGTGCAGAACGACAAACACCTGTTGGTATTCGCTATGGATCTGGCGCAATGATTGGGCAAATTAAATCCAATGAAAAGCAAGGTTCATTACAAACAACTAATCGTGATTTAGACTTAGCTTTCACAAAAGCGAAACAATATTTCAATATTTTGATGCCAGATGGTGAAAATGGAACTGAAACAGTGTATACTCGACAAGGTGACTTTTATTTATCTCCATTGAATAATGGAACAGTTATGCTTGTAACAGCAGAGGGTTATCCAGTAGCTAATGCTGCAGGACAAGCTATTACATTACCAGACACGGTTCAAAAGTTTGCTGTTCGAGATGGTGGCGTATTAGAAGCATCTTATCCAAATGGGGATATTATACGTACGGATTTAGCTGTAACAGAATTCCAAAAGCCGCAATTAATGGAGCATGTTGCCGGTTCTTATATGGGATTACCTAATAATTTAGCTGAACTTGGCTATACGCAGGCAGAAGTTTTGACAGAGCTTGTGGGAGCCAACCGTCAGCAAATTGGCATGCAAAGTGGTACACTAGAAATGTCCAATGTTAACCTCTCGAAAGAAATGACAGAACTCATTCAAACACAACGTTCTTATCAATTCAACGCAAGAGCGGTGACATTAGCAGATCAAATGCTAGGACTAATTAATGGCATTCGATAGGAAGTTATCCAAAAACGCATAGTAAGGAATGAAGAGGAGTACAATCTATGACAAACGATTCACGTCGACGTTCTGTGCCGACACAAGAAACCGATACGCAACCGCAACCAGAAAAGAAAGAACGCCGCTCGACTGGAGAGCAACGCGAGGTTCGATGGGTGCAAATCCGACTGATTCCGATTTGGTTACGCATTGTAATTGTTCTCATTTTAGTCGTTGTTGCCGCAGCATTAGGCGCAATGTTTGGCTTTAGCGTTATTGGAGAAGGCAATGCTATGGATATTTTTAAACGAGAAACATGGCAGCATATATTTGATATTATGAATGGTAAAGAATAACATTATTCTTTACCTTACTTTGTGTATACATACTTAATTTTTGAGGGGGAAATGACATGTTAACTGCAGAACAAATTCAAGCAATTTTACCACACCGCTATCCTTTTTTATTCGTCGATCGCATCATTGAATTAGAAGAAGGGAAACGTGCAGTAGGATTAAAGAACGTTTCAATTAACGAAGATTTTTTTAATGGGCACTTCCCAGGTTATCCAGTTATGCCAGGTGTGTTAATTGTGGAAGCTTTAGCTCAAGTAGGTGGAGTGGCTTTATTAAATGCTGAAGAATTTAAGGGTCGTTTAGCTTTTTTAACGGGTGTTGATAATTGTCGTTTCAAGCGTCAAGTCGTACCTGGCGACCAACTTAAATTGGAAGTAGAATTTGTAAAACTTCGTGGCGCAATGGGTAAAGGTCATGGTGTAGCAACTGTAGATGGAGAACTTGTATGTGAAGCCGATATTCTATTTGCAATTGGGCCTGAACAGCCTAAACAAGCTTAATTTGCATTTGTAGACCAAAAGATATAAAATAGATAAAGTCAAGTCAAAAATTGATTAGTAGGTTCTTAAATTGCGATGGTAAATATGCGATTGTGAATTGAAATAGATGTAATTTTTAGGTTTTACAAACGTAGGAGGATTATTAAGATGTATAAGGAATTGTCTTCAGGTATTAAAATTAGCATTACTCGTTCGATTTCAACATCTTTTGAAACATACTTAGCAAGTATTGGTTGGGATGAAGAGCGCTTTTCCATGGAAGACTTCATTGCAAACTGGCAGACTTATTTTCAGGAGAATGCCGCGTGGATCGAAAAAATCCCTGCTGATACATTGATGAGCGCACAGTTTCATGAAGAAATGGCACAAAAAATCGATGAGGTTATTGCCAAAATTTTAAATGAAGAACCAACAGCACAGCAAGTCGAAACAATCGAGGCATTGCAAAAAGAGCTAGGCACAAACTATAGCTACGACTGTAAAGCAGAGGCAGCATATATTGAACAGTTATTAAAAGAAAAACAAAAATAGTTTGTACAAAAATCGGATAGTTCCCTCCTTTCTCGGGCAATCTATGTAGGATCACAAATACAGTAGATGTATTTGATGACATAGTACCCAAGAAAGGAGGTTTTTTACTATGTGGAAAATGTCATTTTTAACCATCATTCTTGCAACTGCATTCCTTGGAGGTTGTAACTGGGGAAATAATGCAGTAGAAGATCACCCTGTTCGAGAAGTCGAGAATGACGTACGTCGAGGAGTCGACGATGTCGAGGACGCATTAGATCCGAATAATCGTGACGATGCATACGATCGCAATAATGTAAATGGGAATGGTGTAGATCGAGGTACTGTTAACGATAATACAACATTACCTGAAGCAACAACACCTGGTTCAAATGCCGATATCAACAGCACAAACGGCTATGACAACACACCAAATGCAAACGGTGTAAATGGTGTTGAACGTAATGACAACATGAACGGTAACAATAATAATGATGTTGTCGACGATAAAGTAAACAACACTGAAAAATACCGTGATGGTATGAATAACCGATAACATAAAGAGAGTGTTTCCTCTGCGGAAAACACTCTTTTTTCAATGGAAAGCGAAACGAATACCGGTGGAAGCAGACCTAATACTCGCGGAAGCAGAGTAAGTACCCGCGAAAACAGAGTGAATACCAGCGGAAGCAAAGCGAATACCCGCGAAAGCAGGGTGAATACCTAAAAGCTAAGCAAAACCCCCATCAAAAAAAATTCTTCATATGCTCCAGTAAATTTTCTGGTAAATGGTAAACACGATTCTTATAGGTACCGGTATATGGAAACTTAAACTTCCGTAGCAATCGAGTAGCTGCATCGTTAGAATTAATTCTAAAAAACGCTCGTAACTGTTTATTGGTAATAGAATGACTAATCAATAACCGATAATCAAGCAAAGCCTCTGCGAAAATTTCTATACTTCTATAATGACAAAATGAACATTTCCAAATGCCACGATGGAAGTACATATTATTTTGATAGGTACATTTTGGACAAAGAACACCGTGTCGAAATCGTGATGGGGCAATTGATGTATGAATCTGAGGAATAATTTGTTTAGAAAGTAGTAGGTGCACTAATTGGGTTAATTGATTATCTATTAATTTTTTAGGGTGCTTTTTAAAAAGCGACTGGAGATACTTATGAAGTCCGGACGCATGAAAAATGGGAAGAGTACTAGTTGAATTGACGATGATTGTGGAAGGATTTGCTATAACAACAGCCCCTTCAACAGGAAGGGAATAACTTGTAATCAGATTTTTAAGAAATTCCATATGACGCTCAGTTTGAGTAAGAGCATTTGGAAATCCTTCTACAGTACCATCAACCCTTGTGCGTGTGCATTGATGTGTGTGTTGATCAAATTCAAGACGACCATGTATGTTTTTGATTTCTACAACCAACATAAAATGGGGACAAATAAAAAGCGTATCAATCTGATGCAGATGTTGAGCCGTGTTCATAAGACATAAATTATGTAAGACAAAAAAGGTATTTGGATATATTAATTCATGCCATACGCGATCAACCTTTTGCTCGCCAGCAAACCCTGCATCTAGTCGACGATACTGCTCTTGATAATAATGATATTCTACATCATCCTTTAAAAGACGCCTCATCAAAGCCTCAAGCCATAATAATTTTAAAGGCTTCTTCCTTATAGCAACCACCAAATGTAACCCTCCTTTTTTAAATTGTATTGTACAAAAAAATTACTGCTTGTCCAATAAAAAAACGATGCAAAAATTCGCATCGTCAGTCATTTTTTAATTTTGGTCGCTTTTTCATATCTTGTGTAAAGCGATCCAGTAAATCCTCTAAAGAAACACCCTCAGCAAGTAGCTCGGAAAGTAATTGTTCTGCATATTTTGATCGTTTAATTTTAAGCGTACCTTTTAATAGGACTGAAACATGATTACCGATTTCTTCAACAGTATGTACGATCACCTGAAAAGGAGCGGGTTCATTATCTGGGAATGAAATAACTGCACGTACATTGAAGACTGTAGCATTCGCTAAGAGCTCATCAAAGGTTGAGCGATATTGTTTTTCCATAAACAATTCAAGTACCCAAGATTGATGGCTATTTTCCTGATTAATAATGATGCCATCGATTAAAGGGAATGGTTGCACGCCATCTTTCGTGACAAGGTCAAAGGAAAGCATTTTAAAGGTTTTCAATATGTATATTCCTCCTAAGTCTGTCATTCTTTTAGTATAACACATGAGACAGCTGTTGTTTGTGATGCGCACTTGTGACGGTTATTCAAAAACTGCGAAATTGCAGATTTCATGGAATAGCATTTGCCATTACAGCCTAAAGCATTCAGCTAGAAAATTAATAAAAAATAGAAAAATAAAAATGCCGATTTACCCAATTTATGCACAAAAACTGAAGGAAATTAACAATATTGATTTTTGCGAATACCGGAATCATTTTGTAAGATGAGAGCAATCAAAAGCAAAGGAGGTGAATGAATGAATCAAGTCGGATTGGTTGGAAGGTTTACAAAAGACCCGGTGTTACGTTACTTATCTGGAAATCGTGTGCAAACTCATTTCTCACTAGCCATTAATCGTAATTTTAAAAACAATCAAGGGGAAGTAGATACAGATTTTGTTTTCTGTACAGCTTGGGGAAGGCTTGCAGAGAATATCGTTAAATATTGCGGTAAAGGTTCATTAATCGGTGCCACTGGCCGTATTCAAACAAGGTCATTTGTAAATGAGGAAAGCACAAAGATTTTTATGACAGAGATAGTGGTTGAGGATGTTAGATTTTATCAACTTAAACAAAGAGATAGTGACGAAGCGGTTACTGTACCGCCACAGCCACCGAATGAACAGAAACACTTAAAGGATTTTGTTTTACCTTAGCAAGTATAGTTTACATACGGGGCAAGAGAACTTTCATTGTCTGATCTGCCATTCTCCTTATATTTCTTGCACCGTAACAAACAGAAAGGAATGATGTGTAACACTATAATAAACATTGCTGAAGACCGCACAGCAATGGAATTTTCAACACAACTAAATACGAATAATGAAGTAAGTAGGGAAAAGAAGTAGCAAGTTCCACTAAAAGAGCGCCAAGAACTATTTGCTCTTGGCGCATCTCATTATTATATATCTAATGTTATTAAATCGCGGAGTTCTTGATCTTCTAACTCGGTCAACCACTGGCTTGATTGAATAAGCTCTTCGGATAATGCAGATTTCTGCACCAGCATCTTATCAATTTTTTCCTCGATCGTGCCAATTGTCACAAACTTATGGACCTGCACAAATTGTGTCTGTCCGATTCGATATGCTCGATCGGTCGCTTGGTTTTCAACAGCAGGATTCCACCAGCGATCTGCATGTAAAACATGATTAGCTGCTGTTAAATTAAGTCCTGTTCCACCAGCTTTCAAAGAAAGGATAAATATAGGGAAATCTCCTGCCTGGAAAGCCTCTACTAAGCGGTCTCGCTGCTGCTTAGGCATGGCACCAGTTAAAAATGGTGCATCTACATTATATATTTCACTAAAGCAATGTTGTAGCAATTGTCCCATTCCGATATATTGTGTAAAGATGAGACATTGCTCGCCATTGTCCACAATCTCAGCTGCCATTTGTACAATGCGCTCTAGCTTAGTCGAACGTGCAAGCATTGTTTCGGCATCCTCGAAAGGTTCCTTTAAATATAAGGCAGGATGATTACATAATTGCTTTAATTTACTGAGCATCTTTAAGACGCGACCCTTTTTTTGAAAGCCTGTTAACTGCTCCAGCTGATCAAGCGTCTCTAAAATATAGCCCTCATAGAGTGAAGCTTGCTCTGTTGTTAATGGACAATATTCATTCGATTCTAGCTTATCTGGTAAGTTAAGCTGTAAATGTGGATCTCGCTTTGTACGACGCAATAAGAATGGCTGAATTTTAGCTCGAAGCTTCTGCTTATGCGACTCTGATTCGTCTCGTTCAATAGGCAAAATAAATTCTTCATTGAAGCGACCAAAACTACCTAGATAGCCCTTATGAATGAAATCAAAAATAGCCCATAACTCAGATAAACGATTTTCTACAGGTGTCCCAGTAAGAGCTATGTGATGGTCACCTAGCAATTTACGAATGGCTTTCGATTGTAATGTTTGCATATTTTTTATGTTTTGTGCTTCATCAAGTACTACCGTTGCCCATTCGATATCCTGTAAAAATTCAGTATCCTGTGAAACAGTACCATAGGTTGATAAAATGACATGTGGCCTTTCTGCTGTCACTAGCTTTTTAAACTCTTCATCCTTTGCTCGATTTGCTTGATAATGTGTATGCACAATCAGGGACGGGGCAAATCGAGCAAGTTCTTTTTGCCAGTTCCCAAGTACTGAAGTGGGACAAATAATGATGGATGGCTTTGTGTAAGTTGAAGACTCATAAATATGAAGCAAATAGGTAATCAATTGAACCGTTTTTCCAAGTCCCATATCATCAGCTAGACATGCACCGAAACCTTGTTGGCGCATAAAGACTAACCATTCAAAGCCTTCTAATTGATAAGGGCGTAATTCGGTTTGTAGGGACAATGGAATCGAGACGGCAGGTAAGCCTTTCTTCTCCAAAAGTTGCTCCATGTATGCTTTTAATGATTGTTGTATTTCCAATGCAAAGATTGGATCATCTCTCAGTGCATCATCTGCATCTTCTTCCTCAAGAGGGGCAGACAGATCTTCTGGTAACTCCCTAAATAATAATTCTCGAACAGTCCAACTTTCATCTTCTGCCTGTTGCATCAATTCACGCATTTCTTGCATCCAATTAGCATCTACTCGGAACCATTCAGTACCAATACGAATAAATTCACGTTTCTCATCCACAAGTTTTTTAAATTGCTCAGCTGAAATTGTTTGTCCGTTCATAGAAAACTGCCATTTAAACGTTAAAATATCATCTAAACCTGCTACCTTCCTTGTTGAAACATTGCTAGTTGTAACGCGTACTCGGATTTTGGATTGTTTTAAATCCTTTAGCCATGCTGGCAGCACAACATCAAAACCAAGTGCCTGCAATCTAGCAAGATCTTCCCGTAAAAAAGAGCGAACTTCTAAATCTTCCAGTGTCACACGAATAAAGATATCACTATTGATCGTATCGGTGGATAGAAGTTCTACAATTTGCTGTTGTTGCTGCTTAATTTCAGTCGCAAACATTCTCCACTTTGTAGGTAGTGCTTCTTCAATAGGTAAGGATTGTTTACGAATAGCAGGTGTCCAGTAGTTTTTCGTTGTAGCAGTGCTTAGCACCGTTTCTAATAACCATACATCGGCATCTTCTTCTGGCTCACTTAACCGTAAAGAAACGGAAACAGCTCCAGCTTGACGAGCTTGATCCAATGGCCAGCCTCCACGTAGGAAAAAGGGTAATAACTTTGGTAAATCAGCTAGTATTAGCCCAACCTGTGAAAGCTTCTGCTGTACAGCTGTTTCCAATAATGCTGAATCTATATGATCAATAGGGAAAGTTAATGATGAAAAATCATCTGCAATCACGGCATGTGACCAAAGTGATGGCTCTTGCCAGTATGCTTGTAATGCGTAAACTTTTTTTAACCATTCTATACTTTCTTCATTTGCACCACTCCAATTGATGAAAGGGTGCTGGAAGCTTGTTGAAAAAATATCGAGTAACTCAGCTGTAGAAACTTCAATTGTAAAATCAGCCCGATTTGTTAATAATCCATAAACGTTTGCCTCATAAGTAAAGAATAGCGAAGAAATTAATGTATCAACATCGATTGTTGTACCATTTGCAGTAAAACCCTGCAACGTAAAATATCCTTCCCGAGCTACTTCAATACGGAGCTGTTGTGTTTTGGAAAAAGGGGAAGGAGCATTTATTGTCATCATACTAAGTTTCCTTTCTCAATTTCTTCTTGTAACGCACGTAGTCGTTTATATTCTGCACGAATGGTTTGCATATATGTTTCAAAATAAGCTGCTTTACCAGCTCGCTTTGCAGCGCTACGCATACTTTTCCAAATACGCACAGCCTGTTTATAATTTAAGCGTGATTTTTGCGCAATTTCAGCCATTGCATAGACATGATATAAAGGTAAAACAGTTGCAGGTTCAACCTGTAATACATCCTTTAATCCACACATTTCTAAGTAAGAGAGGGATGATGGGTTTAGTTGATGTAGAGCTGCCCATTCCCGATAGCGACCTTTTTTAATTAAAAAACTTGAGAACGGCTGTAGTCCATACACACCAAAGGCACTATACAGCATTGCTTCCTCTTCCTCCGAAAGCTGAATCTCGTCAAATAAAAGTTGGAATTGCCTTACGTATTGGGCACGCTGAACGACTGGAACGACCTCCTGTAGAAACACTTCAGTCAAAGGTAAAATTGCTCGTAAAATGACTGCTAATGAATTGGACTCTCCAGCACGTTGAGCAAAAGTAGCTAGTTCAAACAAATCCTGCATTTGTGGTAAATCGACCTGTGCCAACTTTTCAAGCAGTAAATCCTCTTTCTGTAATAGCACATAAAATAATAATTTTAGTGATTGTAGAGAAATTTCCGCTGAAGAGTGAACAAGATTATTTATAAATGCCAATTCCTGTTCACGACGAGGCTTCTCATAAAAAAGTACTGCCCATAGTAGCATATATAGACGAAGGCGATTGGCAAAAAGCCCTTGTCTTTCTAATAAAAATTCTCTTACTAGCTCTTGGATGGCATCATAAAATGGATCTGTCGCAAATAGTCGTGATCGATTAGAAAGCTCTGTAAGAATGCTCTCAAAAGATTGCGTGCTTTGTTCGATAAAATATTTCATATAAGGTGAATCTAACGAATGTCCAGGTGTTTCATTTAAATGTCGCCATATCGAATTAAAAATGGCTAGCTCCATATAGAGCTTATAAAGAGGTTGCCATTCACGCTCAAAGGGCATATGTCGACGAAGACGCTCCAAAGCATCGGTTCTTACAGCGGAAAGCCCATAGCCTTCTAGTATGCGCCCAGGTGGTAATAATCGTTTCATCACCTCATCCACCATCATCGACCAGCTTTGCGGGCTGCGTTCATCTGCTAAAGATTTTAATTGAACAGATTTTTGTGCACGCCAAGCACTCGACCAATTTTGAACCGAATCAAAATATTGGTAGAGAGCGAGTAAAGCACCTATTTGATGTCGACACCATTTTGCTTGAGGACAGCTACAATGTAGCTCTTCCTTTGAAAAATCAATTTCAACAGAAGCGGGTCTGACATCTTGAACACTTGCATATAATATAGAACTTGCTCCATTAAATCGTTCAAAAACAATGGACTTATTCCTTACTGAAAAGACAGCACGGCGCACTAGTTCCTCATCTTCGGTAGAGGAAGGATGTAACCCTTGTTCAGCTTCTTTTAATTTAGTCAGCACAAATGCTTGATGTTCCTTAGCTAATTGCGATATAGACAATGCCATAACCTCACTCCTTTCATCATGTATGGCTATAGTTAACATTGTTTATTGTAAAAAGGAAAAAAAGACTGTCCTTCCATTATACGATTAAAATGCAGTAATGATAAGCTGAATGATCAGAAAGAAAAAAATGAGGTAAAGATAGTTAACAAGGCTTTTGATTTGTGTTAAAATCTGAATAATCAGATAATTTAGGAGGGATGAAGGATGATGCAAGTTCAATACATGAAGCCGTTTTACACAAAAGTTACTGGAGATAAATTACGTCTCGTATTTGCTTATCAATATTTCTCTATTTTAAAAGAGAATGAGATTTTCCATTTCATTCCCATAGAAGGTAAAGAGATGATCATCAACATGAAGACACAGCAGATTGAAAATTTATCTGAGGTTTTTGTTTTCCAAAAAGGAAATCGCTTTATTCGGTTACCACTTTATCAACTATTGCTTATTACTAATGTTCATGAGCATTTAGCACCAATACTTGAAAGCGCTACACCAAAGCAACAAATTCCGATGGTTTCTACTGTGACGGTTGGTGAAATCGATCAGCTTATTGCAGAGTTAGAGGAGAAAAATTTGGACCATTTGATTGATCAGGCATTACTAGAGAATGATAAAGAACTCTTTTTCGAATTGCTACAGCAAAAGAGCCATCAACTTGGGGGTTTCAAAATTGAATAGATGGAATGTCCAGTAAGCACCTACTTATCATAAATGACAAGCAGGTGCTTTTATTATGTAGTTAATCAACTATAAAATGTTAAAAACACATAAAAAATTAGAAACCATTTCCAGTATTAAGGTCAATAGATGAGATGTTGGACCGATATAAAAACAAGAAGGTGGTGAAATCATGCTTGGTAAGTGGTCAGCAACAGGGATGGCAATCCTGAATAATATGAATCGTCATTATGGGGCGATGAGTAAAGCCATGCTACGAATTTCTTCCGGATATCGAATTAATAGTGCAGCAGACGATCCAGCTGGACTGGCGATTTCTGAAAAAATGCGTGCTCAAATTCGTGGCTTGAATATGGCAGCTAAGAATATACAGGATGGTATTTCGCTTGTGCAGACGGCAGAGGGGGCACTGAATGAGACACATGCCATGATTCAGCGTATGCGTGAGCTAGCAGTGGAGGCAGCCAATGATACATTAACAGATGATGATCGTAAAAAATTAGATTTGGAATTTCAAGAATTAAAAAAGGAAATTCAGCGCACATCAACCGATACAGAATTTAATACAAAGACATTACTTAATGGGGATTATGAAACAAATGGCATCAAGATTCAAGCAGGCGCCAATGCAGGACAGAGTATAGAATTATTTATCAATGGGATGGGGTCCGAGGCACTTGGGTTGAAGGATACTTCTATTGCTACTCGTGAGGAAGCGGAAAAAGCCATGTCTTCGATGGATGAAGCCTTAAAACATGTTTCCAATGAGCGCTCACGTCTTGGTGCCTATCAGAACCGCTTGGAACATGCCTATAATGCTAATGTGAACACGGCAGAGAATTTACAAGCAGCAGAGTCTCGTATTCGAGATGCAGATATCGCAAAAGAGATGATGAATATGGTGAAGGCGCAAATTTTAATGCAAGCAGGTCAATATGTTTTAGCCATGCATATGCAACAGGCCCAGTCCATTTTAAAATTATTAGAAGTAGGAAAAAAATGATGAATTTCAATTAACATTGAAATTCATCATTTTTTAATGTTTATTTTGACAAAGCATCAATTGCTAATTTAGCAGTTGCAGTTGCTTCATCTTGCAATGGGATGACGGCCTGGCGCATTTTTTCTTGAACTGTTGTATAGGATTCAAGAATTGCTACAGCTTGTTCAAACAATGTTACACCATTCCAATCATCAACCTCGACATGACCGATGACAGGCTGATCAACGATATCAGCAAACGCATCAATTTTCGGATCATACGAAATGGCAATAAACGGTGTCGCATAGATTGCCGAGAAAATTAAGGAGTGCAGTCGCATACCTATTAATAGTTGAGATTGACCAATCACTGTGATTTTTTCCTCAATAGATAAATCAGCAGGAGCAATCAAGCTCTTTTCCTTCATAAGTGCTGCTACTTCCTGTGAAGTAATAAAATCATGCTCACCATGCATAGGCAGGAAAACAATTTGCTCACCCTGACGTACTAATTCATCTAGGCTGTGTGCAATTTTTTCCTTGTAGGCAACAGCGGATGGCCAATCTCGAACGCTTACAGAGATATAGCTATCGGCTGACAAAGAGACATTTTCTAGCCACTCACAATGAAAGTCATTACCGTTAAGTCCCATAACAGGATCTGGTACGATCTTTGTTTCTTTTCGTACACCGATCTCTGTTAAAAGAGCTAGAGAGGCTCTGTCTCTAACTGTTATTTGTTCGACCTTATTAAAAACTGTACGAACAATAAATTTACTAAGCGGGTGATTGATTGGACCCATACCTTGGGCGTAAACAAATACTGGCTTCTTCAACCATTTTGCGATTTGAATAACGCCCGCATAGTAAGGAATCGTTTTCATGCCTGTTTGATCCTGCATGAGACTACCGCCACCACTAATCAGTCCATCTGCTGTTTTAAGTAATTGACGAATTTCTTTCATTTTCCAACGGTTAATGGCTTTGACACCATATGTTTGCTCAGTAGCTGCTGGGTTATTAGATAGTACCGTGATCTCTATATCACTTTGCCACTTTTTTAAAGATTGGATAATGGACAATAGAATGGCATCATCTCCGACATTATCAAATCCATAATAGCCAGATAAAACAACGTGCATTATGACCACCTCGCGATTGCCTTAGAAACCCAACGATAACCGATTTTGAAGATTAGGATAAACACAAGTCCTACTACAAGACCTAGAGATACACTGTATAGTGTACGTAATACAGAAACAGCTACTGGGATGTGTAGATGAGTAAATGTATTCATGATGGATAAGAAACCGATAACACCTGGTACTAGGAGAATACTTCCCCATTTTCGATTAATACCCATTACATATAACGCTAAAATGAAGAATGGGAAACCAATTAAAAATTCCTTTGTTCTTGGTCGAACATACAATGTATTTTCTAGCCATTGTCTAAAGGCTAATTCCATATCACTTACAGAGCCAGAGTTCCCTGTTCGGCTAATGTAAAATAATCCGACACCTGCCAACACAACGAGTAGTAGCACATGCCAATATTTTAATTCTTTATTTAACAATGTTACCGTATTTGATAAAGAGTTCTTAATGTTTTGTTCAGCTAGTCGGTTTATCTCAATCACTGTAAATAGTAAAACACCCATAATTGGAATAAGATAAACAAGCTTAACCCCTTTAAATACAGCAAAGCCTGTCATAAAGGCATTACCATTCAATAAGCCAATGACAATAACAATGCCAATTACACTAATTGCTACTGCCTTTAAGTATTGGACCAATATGATAGACACCTTCGTAGAACCTTGCGCTGATTTGATGACTGCATAGGTTGGTGCAAGGACTGCAATAATGAGTGCAAATGCTTGTAAAAACAGAGTACTTTTCAGGATAAAGTACGCAATTGCTAGTACAGCCATAAAGCCAGCTGCCGCGATACGAAGAGGCATCCATTTTACTAATTCAGAAATGATAAAGGTAAATAAAATACCTGCTACTAATACGGTTGCTGTGACCCAAGCTGGCACTACTACTTTATCAAATAGCTTTGGTTCACCTGCTTTGAAATGATCTGGCATTGTGTCATGCACACCATTTAAATAATCAATCGTTTCTTCTACATTTTCTTTGGCATTACCTGTTGTTTTAATATGATAGAAAATAGAGCGAATATTACGCTCTTTGACAGCTCGTGTTGTACGGTCAATACTTGCATTTAGCTTTAATTTAGTCTCTCTATTGACATTGATGCTATGCAAACGAATCATATTGTAATCCGTCATTTGAGCGATTTTACTTTCGCCTTTAAGTGGGTTACTTTCAATTGTGTAGAAGTAATAGCCAGCATCATTTAATTTTTCAACTAATTGATTGCCGTCTTCTTGTCCAAAACCAATAGCTTCATCACCCTGACCAAGTAAGCGGCCTGCTGAAGCCTCTTTTAAATCGACTAATTGATTGACCAACTTTTCATTAGCTACTTCATTATCTGCATTTTCCACCTTAAAGATGTGAGCTAGTCCATGCTTACTAATCATGTCAATAGCAGGCTGATCATAGCCAATTGGAGTTTTTAAATCAAAATTGTGGTTAGAAGCAGGAAGGAAATAGAAAGCTTCTTCTCCTATTTGTACTTCCTCTGGTTCAACGCTCTCCATGATCAGTTTTTGGTAGCTTTCGTTTTCAGGCACTCGAATATAATAGCCGCTATTAGTGATATCAACAGCATCTTTATAAGGTGTAAACAATAATTGTGCTGCTAACTCACTTTCTTTATAAACAGTAATTAAGTTTTGCTTTTCCATTTCCTTTAATGTTAAGGGCTCTAGACTCACAGTATTCAGCCCAGCATCCTTTAAGGAAGAAAGAATTTCATCCATTGTTAGGTCGCTATTTTTTTCTGCGGTTTGTATTTCATCATAGGGAATAACAATCTCATAAGCATCATTCGATTGCTCCGCATTCCACCTCTTCATAATACCTGTAGAGGAAACGACGAGTAAAAGAACAATGATTCCCCAAAGCCATTTCTGTTTTGACATAAGTGTCCTACCTCTCTTATTTATGAAAATCTTTTTCCGATAACAGGGATTTTCTTTAAATCTTGTTTATGAATAGCTTTCATCAGCCATAGTAGAAGGAAGTAAAGAGCTCCACCAACTACGATTGCGACAGTTAGATAGCCCATTGCCGACATTCTTGACCAATGTGTAAAGTCAAGCCAAAGTGTTGGTAATCCAACTGCTGCTCCCATTACAATGGAAGACACAATCATTTTCACCGTATCTTTTCCAAGGACAGTAAAGCGAATCGTACGATAAATAAAGACAGAATTCACAATAAATAACACAAAATACACTAGCAAAGTTGCATAGGCAGCACCATCTAAACCAAATGCTTGAATAAGGAAGATGTTAGAAAACACCTTAAGGACAACACCACTCAAAATAATGAGAGCTCCTGTTTTGGCAGCATTCATGCCCTGTAGAATACCTGTTCCTAGCAAAGTTAGTGATGTAAAGACAGAGCTTAGATTGATGATGGCTAACATTAAGCTTCCCTCAAAGTCTTTAAAAAGAGCTAGATTTAAAGGCAAGGTTAAGGCTAGTAGCCCAATCGCAGCTGGCCATGAAATAAGATGTGTCATACGATGAGTTTGCTCAATAATAGTGCGTGTTTCATCCAATTTACGCTCAGCTAGCTTCGTTGTAATTAACGGTACAAGCGGCAAGATAATCGAAGAAGCAAAAACAGTCGTAATTTGAACTAATGTTAGTCCTCGCCCATAAATACCATAAAGGTAGCTAATCTCACTCGCATCTGCACCAGCACTTCTTAAGCCATATGTAACCGTAAAGGAATCAACAAAGTTAAAGAGTGCCATTGTCACAGAACCGATCGCAATGGGAATAGAAATCTTTAAAATGGTTTTACTGTATTTAGAGAAATCCTTACCAGAATATTTCTCCTTACTCGTCACTTTTACCGAAGAACGGAAATATTTAAAGAGTAAATAGAAAAGTGACCCGAGGGCTCCTAATACAGAGCCTGCCATAATTCCACCAGCTACGATATCATTTGAATAATCCATTGCTACTAGGAAATACGCAACAATTAAAATTAATGCAACACGTACTAACTGCTCAATCACTTGAGAAATGGCAGTAGGTCGCATATCCCCAAAACCTTGGAAAAATCCACGATAGACAGCCATATAGGGGGCTACCAGTAATGTAAGGGCAACAATAATTAAGGCAATCTCTGTTGAAGGTCCACCAAGTGCATTCGCTATCTGCTCTGAAAAGCCGTAAATGATTGTAAAACTAATGACGCCAAAGGATAATGCAAGGATTCTTGCAGTCACATAAATTTTCTTAATTTTGGCAGTATCATGACTCGTCCTAGCTTCGGCTATTAGCTTAGAAATAGCGATAGGGATACCCGCAACGGATAAATAAAGTGCTACCATATAAACAGGATAGACAAGACTAAAAATACCAAGTACTTCATCACCAGCAATATTTTGAAGTGGTATACGGAAGATACTTCCGATTACTTTGGAAAGTAAGGTGGCAATCGTCAGGATGAGTGTGCTTTTAACAAATGTTGACTGACTCATTTTGTTTTGCCCTGACCTTTAAACTTTAATGCAAATACCTTTAAAGCAAAGCGAGGGAGTACAAGCATTCTTCCAAACCGACTCGGCTGGCGTAACAGTCGATAGAGCCATTCAAGATTTAACTTTTGCCAAATTACTGGTGCACGTTTTACAGTACCAGCGATGACATCGAAGGAGCCACCTACACCGATAAATACACCCTTTGAAAATTTATCAAGGTTTTCTGTTATCCATTTTTCCTGTCTTGGTACACCTAATGCCACAAATACAAGATCAGGCTGTAAAGTTGCTATTTCTTTTGCAAAATCATTATTATTCCAGTCGAAGTAGCCATCATGATAGCCAACGACATCAACGTTTGGATAGTTCTTATGAATATTGGCAACCGTCTTTTCGATGGTTTCCTTTTGAGCACCTAGTAAATAGATTTTAAAATGCTTTTGCTGACCAACCTCTAACAGACGTACCATCGTATCATAGCCAGTTACGCGCTCTGGAAGTGAATCTCCAAGGATTTGTGCAGCCTTAACGACACCAATGCCATCTGCACAAATGTATGTTGCCTGCTTTAAGTAATTCATGACAGTTGGATTTTCATTTGCCTGCATGACAACTTCAGGATTGGCTGTCACAACGAAAGTTTTTTCTTGCTGTTCAATACGATTAACGAGTAAATCAACAAACCCTTGTTGACCAATATGTAAAAAGGGTACGCCCATAATCGTTACATGCCTCATATAGTGTTCAAACCTTTCTGTAATTCCATTTTCACTGCAATCTATCATACCACAAAAGCAATATTGACAGGAAATTTTCGATAATGGGTTTAACGATGATTACCTAGAGTATAGCTCTTATTAGTAACGATTTTTACATGGTATAGCAATCGTCCTATTAAGCTTTTTTAGGACACTATTTTGACGTAGAATTTACTAAATTTTAGGGGAATAGTATGAAAATTATATCCTGAAATTTCGAGTTTCTTCTATTATATAGCGCTTTCATCTCGGCGATAAAAAATGACTAACAAAAAGAGTGCGAATCATCATCGCACTCTTCTTTTGCGCATCCTATTAAAATCATTTTTTTACAATATAATCGCCATGTACCCAGCCTGTTTTTTCGTTGTAAAGCACCTGATACCAGGCACCATTTTTTATAAACTCACCTTTATCGTCTACAACACCGATAATAAAGCCATTCGGTTTAACAGTACCTAAAATAGCACTTGTCGTAGATGGTTCACTTCGAACATTAAGTGTAATGTTCATATTAACAATTTGTAAGCCATTTTCGAGACTCACATAATCATCAATCACCCAGCCCTCTTGTCCATTGACACTTACTTTCAACCAACCACCATTTTCACCAAGAACTTTAAAGGAGGTATCCTTTGGCAAATTCGTAATAATTGAAGCATTATCTGCTGTATTTGGATACGTTCTCATATTGAGATTAATCGTCGTTTTACCAGTTGCTCCAGCTAACCCTAAATCCAATGCGTATTGCTTCGATGGACTCGGTAATGAAGGAGCGGAAGATTGACTTTGATAGGCAGGCACATCAAACACTAGGTTTGTTGTCGTATGAGCACCAATTAATTCATAAATATCATAGATCTTTTTCGCTTGAATGACAGCCCACATCACATGTGTTGCATATTGGTGGACTGTCGGATTATCAGGATTCCAACGCATTTTATAGAGCGTATCCTGCCCCCTGCTAATATACTGATCCTTTACAAATTGGGCACCGCCGATAATGGCATCCTGAACAGTAAACCAGCCATTTGTATAAGCGCGCTCCGCACCATACTTATTAGCATCGGCATCTATAGCGCCAATACCGTAAGCATTGTAGGTTGTCTTAATAGCAGTTAATTTATCCAGATTTTCTGGTGTTGCTACCATTGGCTTGCCATTTGTATCTAAGCCAACCTCGATCCCTTTAATTAGTGCAGAACCTCCATTGGCTGTTTCGTGCAAGGCATGCGAGACTAAATAAATAGCATTGATCTTATTGTCTATACCAGCTTGAATAAAGGCATCCGCTGTACCTGCTAAGCTTCCTTTATTGGCAAGTACTTTATCATTTAGCTCTTTTGCACTCAGATTATTGACGACAGTAGATAATTTTAGGAATTGATAATAAGATGGGCTATCCTGCATAAAGCTTTTTGGGTGTACATAGTATGACACTAGTGCCTCGCTAGCCGTGAAAATGCCAGCACCATCGACCTTTGGATTATTCATTGTTTGTTTACTTACTACAGAGGAGTAATCATGTGAGTAATTCGTCGTCATATATTGCTTACCACCTGTCCCAGGCGCCTCTAAATGGATTAAACGATAGAGCACGGTAGCTGCCTCAGCACGAGTTGTTTGAGCAAGAGGTGCAAATTGATTATTTGGCTTCCCAACAAGTAGTCCTGTTGTGACGACAGCTTGTACATCTGCATAGGCCCATTTGGCAATGCGTGCATTATCACTAAAAGCAATAGGGGAGGAAGATGTATTGATGTTTTGATAAGTGAGAGCTCTTTTTAACATAGACGCCATTTCCTGACGATTAATGTGATTATTAGGATGGAATTTGCCTTGCTCGTCACCTTTAATTAGCCCATGATAGCTTGCTTGCTCGACTACTCCGTAATACCAGTCACCTTTTTTAACATCTGTAAAGGTTGCCTGACTAGAAGCTGCTGGTAATTTCAGTGTTCTAACAAGAAAGGCTGCAAATTCAGCACGAGTGACAGCATCATTCGGACGATAATGGCCGAATTCATCACCCTTCATTAAATCGTTGGTAATAAGATAGTTCATTTCATGGTAGGCCCAGTGCTTCGAAATATCTTCTGCTGAAGCGGTAGTTGGCGCAAGGTATAACATTCCTACCAGCACGGCCCCATAAAGAGGAAATTTACGTTTCATTTTTTAAGCTCCCTTCAATAGCTGATATGTTCTATCAAACTATCAAAAGTGTAGCATAAAAAGTGGCAATCTATTATTACAACATGGGGACAGATAGATTTAGCTTTTTACTTAATAAAGAAGAAACTCATAAAGTTGGTGGGGAAGAGGCGGAATTCGCTAAGAAACGCCTTCTATATTTCGGTTTCTTTACAATTATAACTAAAATATTACGGGAGTCTTTAATTTTTGACAATTTAGTAACCATTCCAGAAAATGCTTGGTTATTATTGAGAGTAAGGTATAATAGGTAACGGAACTATATGTTACCAATCCAAATGAGGATATAATTAGTTGTAAGTTTAATGGTTTCTACTAAATACCATATTAGGTATGGTAAAAAAATCTTATATAACTAAATTTATGTCCCAATGCTTGAAATTTGGAAAAGATAGTGTTATATTATTGTAGAAAGTGAATAAACTTACTAGAATGGTATTCTACTACGCTTTTTCTAGTAAATTTACTAACAAATTTGCTTTAGTTTTGTATTATTCAAGAAAGCTATAATACATACATTTAGGTAACTAGGCGGTACTATAGTTTTCATTGGATTAATATCAATTTAAGGAATTTTAGGGAGGAATACATTAATGGCAAAGCAAAACAAAGGCCGTAAGTTCTTCGCGGCATCAGCAACAGCTGCATTAGTTGCATCTGCAATCGTACCTGTAGCATCTGCTGCGCAAGTAAACGACTACAACAAAATCTCTGGTTATGCTAAGGAAGCAGTTCAATCTTTAGTAGACGCTGGCGTTATCCAAGGTGACACTAAAGGGAACTTCAACCCACTTAACACAGTTACACGTGCACAAGCTGCTGAAATCTTCGCAAAAGCTTTAGATTTAACTGCTAGTGGCGATGTAAACTTCAAAGACGTGAAAGCTGGCGCTTGGTACTACAACTCAATTACTGCTGTTGTAGAAAACGGTATTTTTGAAGGTGTAAGCACAACTGAATTCGCACCAAACAAATCTTTAACTCGTTCTGAAGCTGCTAAAATTTTAGTAGAAGCTTTCGATTTAGAAGGTGAAGCAGATCTTAGCCAATTCGCTGACGCTTCTCAAGTAAAACCTTGGGCTAAAAAATACTTAGAAATCGCAGTAGCTAACGGCGTTTTCGAAGGTACTGACGCTAACAAACTTAACCCTAACAGCTCAATCACTCGTCAAGACTTCGCTTTAGTATTCAAACGTACTCTAGACAAAGTTGAAGGTGAAACTCCAGAAGAAGCAGCATTTGTTAAAGCTATCAACAACACAACTGTTGAAGTAACATTCGACGAAGAGGTTACTAACGTTCAAGCGCTTAACTTCAAAATCGATGGCTTAGAAATCAAAAACGCTTCTGTTAAACAATCAAACAAAAAAGTAGTTGTTTTAACAACAGCTTCTCAAACAGCTGAAAAAGAGTATGTTTTAACTCTTGACGGCGAAACAATCGGCGGATTTAAAGGTATTGCTGCTGTAGTTCCAACTAAAGTAGAACTAGTATCTTCTGCAGTTCAAGGTAAACTTGGCCAAGACGTAAAAGTTCAAGCTAAAGTTACTGTTGGCGAAGGTCAATCTAAAGCTGGTATCCCAGTTACTTTCAGTATCCCTGGTAACACAAATGATGCTGTTCATCCAACAATCGTAGGTGAAGCAGTAACAAATGAAGAAGGTATCGCTACTTACTCTTACACTCGTTATAAAGACGGTGTTGATGAAGTAACTGCTTATGCAACTGGTGATCGTTCTAAATTTACACTTGGTTATGTATTCTGGGGTGTAGATACAATTCTTACAGTTGAAGAAGTTACTACTGGCGACACAATTAACAACGGTGCTAACAAAACTTACAAAGTTACTTACAAAAACCCTAAAACTGGTAAACCAGAAGCTAACAAATCATTCAACGTTGGTTTTGCTGAAAACATGAACGTAACATCTGATAAAGTAGCAAACGCTACAGTGAACGGTGTTGCTGCAAAACAATTAAACAACAATACTGCTCCATTAACAGCTCGCGTAACTACTGATTCTAAAGGTGAAGCTACATTTACAGTTTCTGGTACAAACGCAGAAGTGACACCTGTAGTATTTGACGTAAATACTACTACAAATGAGAGTGCAAACCTTTACAAAGCTTCTTTATTACAAGCTTCTGCTAAAAAAGTAAAATTTGCAGCAGTACAAGCGGCATACACTATTGAAGTAAATCGTGTAGGTGGCGAAGTAGCTGCGCTTTATGCAGATAATGGTCGCGAATATAAAGTTATTGTAAAAGATAAAGATGGTAAATTAGCGAAAAATGAAATCGTTAACGTTGCATTCAACGAAGATTTAGACCGTGTAATTTCAACAGTTACAGATGCTAAATTTATCGATGCTGACAATGAAGTTTACTATCCTAACACTGGTACTGGTAACACAGCTAAACAAATCTCTGTAAAAACAGATGAAAAAGGTGAAGCTACATTTGTTATCGGTTCTGATAAAGTAGATGATTATGCAACACCAGTTGCTTGGATTGATATCAATACTTCTAATGCAAAAGAAGCTACTCTTGATGAAGGTGAACCAAAAACAGTTGCGCCAATTTCTTACTTCCAACGTGCGTACCTTGATGGAGCATCAGTTAAATCTTATGATACTGCTGGTAAGAAACAAACTAAATTTGAAGATGCTGCAGTAGCAACATTTAAAGCAGAATTAGTAAACCAAAGTGATAAAGTAATTAAAGCTACTACTAAATCAGTATCGTACACAGTGTTTAACACAGGTGCAAATGATGTTGTTGTTGCAGGAAAAACTGTTTCACCAAACCGTAGTATTACATTATCATACCCAGGTGAGTTAACTTCAGAGAATTTAGCAGTTCAACTTGCTAATGCTGAGAAATCATCATCTGTACGCGTGATTGCAACTGGTATTGCTATTAACCCTGCTGATGGTAAAGATTATGCATTTACTGCTAAAGAAGCAACTGCAACATTCACTGCTAAGTCTGATATAACAAACAACTTCATTGGTCGAGTTGTATCAGTAAGCACTGTAGACAAAACTGTAACATTAGTTGATGGAAATGGTGTTACTAAAAAACCAATTTCTTATAAAGATGCTAAATTTGTAGCTGAAAATAACTCTCCACTTGAAGATGCAGATGCATTTATTGCAGAACTGAAAAAATATGCTAATAGTGCTGAAGTACAATACAGTAAAGATGCAGATGGTAAAGTAACATTCAAAATTGTACGTGGAGCTACTTCTGGTGCACCTGTACAAGTTGATGAATTCAAAGCTGACTTAACTAAAGCTGTTCAAACTGTAGCTGGTTCTTCATCTACACCTGCAATTGCAACTGCTGACTCTGCTAAAATTCTTACAGCTGGTGCTACAGTAAAAGTAGCTGGTGTTGAATTTAAATACTACAATGGTATTACATTACCAGACTCAAATTACTATAACGATGTAGAAAATTTAGTTTTCAAAATTAATGAAAATAAAAATATTACTACAGTTACAGCTAAAAAAGATGCTAGTGGCAATCTTGAATTATCAGCTAATATGAATGGTACTTTCAGCTTTGAAGCGGCTGGTTCTACAATTGTTAGTAACGAAGGTAAGTTAGGTCAAGAGCAAGAAGTTACATTTACATTCTCTTCAGCATTAAACATTGCTAAAGGAGATACAGTTAAAGTTAATGGCACTACAGGTACTATAGCTTCTGTAAGCTCTGATAAGAAATCTGTAGTTGTGAAATTTGCAGGTACAGGAGTATCAGGTGCTGTGTCTACATTTGAAGTTGTAACTACTGATGGAAAAGGAAAAGGTAATGTTATAGTTATTCCTACTACTGTAACTATTACTACTCCATAATTAAATCAATTTTTTTAAAAAGACTTTGTGGATTATTCCACAAAGTCTTTTTTTGTATGTGAATCACTAGCTGCAACGTTAGCTCAAATTAAAAGCCAATATATTTTTTTGACACACCTTTAGAAAGATTAGAGTATCGAATTAAGGTATGTTCTTTTGTTAAAAAGTAAAATATCTTTTGTTACCACTTTTACTGATCATTTGTCAATGAAGATTTATTCAATCCACTCCACTCATACTTTACATTTTCGCTTAACTTTAATAATAATTAACGTTAACATAATACAGATGTGAAATAGATAATTCTACAATTAGATCCACAAAGTGATGCCATTTTCTTTTTTTTTAGGGGGTTTTTTGTATTCATGAAAACTCAGGTGTACCCGAGTAACCACAAATACTTTTATAGTTAAATCGAAATTTTGTAATAGAGCTATCTTTGATGATAACTAACTTTTTGCTTTACAAAGAACTAAGGATTAGTAGTCTAAGAAGATTCTTAATTATACAAATACTGTCATGAGAATTTACGGTTTATAAAATTATCTTTTTATTAATTCAGAGGATTTCCAATTACAATTGGCACTATATCCTATATATGACTGTAATTTTATAGTATAATGATTTTATGTGCAAAAATACATAATTCGAGGAAGGTAGACTTATAATGACATTCACGGAATCCACAAGAAAATATATTTTGTCAGGGATTGTCGCGTTAGTTGTAGTTGGACTAATAGTGGCGAGTGTTTTAGCAAACAATCAAGATGAAGATTTTTTGATGTCTGAGACTTTATATAATCAAGCTGTACAATTACAAGCAGATAGTGATTTAGAAGGTTCAATAACAATGCTTTCAGAAGTATTAAAAAAACAGCCAAATTCAGAAGTTGCTAATTATGTAGCAGGTCTAACAAATGCCCGAAATGGTGATTTGAAGCAAGCAGCAATATATATGCAAAAAGTTTTAGACATTAATCCATATAAGGTAGAGGACCCGAAATTTATGCTCCAAATGGGAGAAATATTTTTAGGTGCAGAGAAATTTGAAGAAGCAAAAATCGTGTTATTACGTTGTCAGGAATCACAATGGACATTGGAAGATATTCCAGACTATCAAGAGTATGTAACAACATTATTAGCTGAAATTGAAAATTCGCAATCAAAGGAAGGTACGGATAATGAGTAAGTTTTACGAAAAAGTTGCCTATCGTGATGTTGAGGAGGATATTCAATCACAAAAATCTATGGATAAGTGGATTTTTGGGTTACTTCTTTTTGTAATTGGATTTGTACCATTAATTGTTATGGGGAGTGTAATAGAGATCCAGTCCCCATTGATTACAAATGTTAGTGCATTAATGGGAGGAGCAAAAGGGGACCTGTTTACACACTATAAAGCACTAGTTGTTGTGGTCATTACGGTGTTAGCAGCATTACTATTTATGGCAAAAGTTTTATTTATGGATGGCAAAATCCTAAAAACAAAATTGAATTATGCATTAGGAGCATTTGCTGTAGCAATTGTGTTATCAACAATTTTTTCACCAAACATTTCAATTGCATTACATGGTCAATACAATCGTTCAGATGGGGCAATTAGCTGGCTATGTTATTTAGCGTTGTTTTTCATTGCGATGAATATTGAATATCCAAAAAAGGTAGTTAGATATGTAACATATGCTTTTACACCACTAACAATCTTTAATTTTATCATTATTATTTTCAATTTTACAGGTAATGATCTTTTACAATATGCATGGATGAAGAAATTAGTAACTTTATTTCTGCCAAGTGACGTGAATCTTTCAGAAGGCTCTCATTTAGTAGGAACATTAAACCATGGTAACTATATGAGTGGGATGTTTGCAATTATAGCAACTATGTTTTTAGTGAATAGCATTGTAGGTAAAAAAATGCTCGATAAAATTTCTAGCTTTGTTTTATCAATTTTATCAATATTAATTGTACTAATGTCTCTATCAACAAGCGGTTTCTTAACAATGATTGTCATGTTACCTTTCATTTTATGGATAGCATTTAAGCATGACAAAAAAGTGTTTGCTTTAGGGCAAGTAGTTGTATTTTGTATGGTCTCCGTAGCAGGAGTTCATGTGCTTGCAAAAGAGAATGCTAAAGTATGGGATGAGTCATTTGGTTTCTTTATTTCAAATAATCCATATCAAGAAGAATCATATTCTTTTAATAGTGATATATTTAATTGGGGTAATCGTGTATATGCAGCAGATGCTCAATTTGAACTGCCAGCACCAGCTGAGAGTGGTGTAGGCGCAGGTTCCGGACGTGTTTATATTTGGTCTTATATAATGGATTTAGTAAAGGACCGACCAATTTTAGGCTATGGTTTAGACACGTTAATTTATAATTTCCCGCACTATAATAAAGATGCAAGAGCGAATCTAGAAACTCAAGAAGTAATTGTAGATAAACCTCATAATATGTATCTGGGTGTTTTATATGGTACAGGAATTGTTGGTTTTGTCTCATTCTTAGTATTAATTGTATTTTTGAGTATAAGAAGCTTAAAAGTAGTTTTTGATGGGAAAACGAGCACTACTGTATTAGCCTCAGCTGTATTAGCATTCCTGTGTCAGGCTGTGTTTAATGATACATTGCCAGGGGTAGCTGCGCCTTTATTGATAATTAGTGGTATGTTCTATGCTTTCAACATCAAAATACTGTTAAATAATAAGTAGCGAGAAAAGCATTATATTTTTATAATGCTTTGAAGACTTAAGGGAGTAATCAAATGATGCGTTCACTAAAAGCAAATCTAAGTTTAATATTTTCACATAAATCATTAATAGCTCAATTTACTAAACGTGAGATCTCAGCAAGGTATAAGGGCTCTTATCTAGGGATTGTTTGGTCTTTTGTTACACCTTTATTAATGCTTACTATCTATACATTTGTATTTAGTGTTGTTTTCCAAGCAAGATGGGGAGGTAATGGAGAAACTAATAAAATAGAATTTGCATTAATTCTTTTTGCAGGTTTAACTGTATTTAACATTTTTTCAGAGGTGATATCAAGATCACCTTCACTTATCACCTCAAATGTTAATTATGTGAAAAAAGTTGTATTTCCATTAGAAATTTTACCAATTGTAGCATTAGGTTCAGCATTGTTTCACGCATTAATTAGCTTATTTATTTTAGTTATAGGAGTATATATAGCACTAGGAACATTAAATTGGACAATTATTTTGTTTCCTTTAGTAATATTGCCATTACTTTTAGTGATATTAGGAATGACATGGATTTTATCTTCTTTAGGCGTATATATAAGAGATGTTGGGCAAGTAATTAGTGTGGCTATTCCGGCATTAATGTTCTTAACGCCAATCTTTTATCCTATTTCATCTATACCTGAAGAATTACAATTTTTATATTACTTTAACCCATTGGGATACGTTGTAGAAGATGCTAGGCGAGTCCTTATATGGGGATATTTACCTCATTGGGAGTGGTTTGGTTATGGAATGGTTATTGGCGTCATCATTATGGTTTTAGGATATGTATGGTTTAAAAAGACAAGGAAGGGTTTTGCAGATGTCATCTAATTATGCAATAAAAATAGATAATTTATCAAAGCAATATCAATTATTTGATAAACCATCAGATAGATTGAAACAAATACTATTTCGAGGACACAAACAATATTATCGTGAATTTAATGCGCTCCAAAATATTAATTTTGAAATTGCAAAAGGGGAGACTGTAGGTATTGTTGGTCGTAACGGTTCTGGCAAAAGTACTTTATTGCAAATTATTGCAGGAACATTAAGCCCTTCAAACGGAAAAATTCAAGTAAATGGTAGAGTAGCTGCATTGTTGGAGTTAGGAAGTGGATTTAACCCTGAGTTTACTGGTAGAGAAAATGTATATTTAAACGGGGCAATATTAGGAATTTCTAAAGCAGAAATGGATGAGCGCTTTGATGATATTATTCAGTTTGCGGATATCGGCAGTTTTATTGATCAGCCAGTAAAAACATACTCAAGCGGTATGTATGTAAGGCTAGCTTTCTCGATTGCGATTAATGTTGAAGCAGATATTTTAATTGTTGACGAAGCTTTGGCAGTAGGGGATACCAAGTTCCAAATTAAATGTATTGATAAGATGAAAGAAATTAAAAAAAGTGGAACAACAATACTCTTTGTTTCTCATGCTGGAGAACAAGTAAAGCGCTTTTGTGAAAAAGGTATTTGGCTTGAAAACGGACAAGTCAAAGAGATTGGAAAGGCTACCAGTGTAGTAAATCATTATGAAGACTCTTTACATATGGATCTTTTAAAACAACAAATGGAAGCTACTAAAGAAGAAAAGGTTCAAGAAATATCTAAAAATCAAATTATAGTTGATATGAAGGACGTAGAATATGAAACACCTGAAATTGTTGCTAAAATTACAAATGTTTCAACAAGTGATATAAGAATTAATACTTTTGATAAGTTTTCTGTAGTAGTGGAATATGAAATCTATCATAAAGAAATTCCTAACTTTTTGTTAGGAGTAGCGATTTATGGAAGTGATAGAAAATATATTTTTGGTCCTAATACACATTTAGATAAATATGAGGTACCTAACACAATAGGAAAACATCAAGTAAAATATTTTATTCCGTCTGTTCCATTGATGGCGGGTAGTTATTTTGTTGATGTTGGAGTATTCGTTGATGGTGGTCTAGTCTGTTTGGATTATAAAAATGAAGTAAAACAGGTGCATATTGAAAGTGAATATTTCTCAGAAGGATTAGTCTATATTCAACATGAATGGAGTGTAATAAAGTAATGATCGTTGCTTTTGATCAATATCAAAGATATAAGCATATTGAAGAAATAATTAATCTAGTTCGTAAAGACAGTAATTTTACTATTTTAGAAGTAGGTGCAAATGAACATAAAAATCTTCAAAACTTCCTTCCTCTTGATGATATAACATATTTAGATATAGAAGTACCCAATCATTTATTAGATGACCCCCAATACATTCAAGCTGATGCGACAAATATGCCAGAGATTACGGAAAGAACATACGATTTTGTAATTGCACTAGATGTTTTTGAGCATATACCTGCTGCATTAAGAGAAAACTTCATAAAGGAATTACATCGGGTTTCTAAAAAAGGAGTTATAATAGCAGCTCCATTTAATAGTAAAGCGGTAGAAAATGCTGAAGTTCGTGCAAATAATTATTTTATGCAGCTATATGGATCTGGTTTTAGATGGCTTGAGGAACATCGAGAGAATGGACTTCCAGATTTCGCAAAAACGATAGATTGTTATTTGGAAAATAAATTTGACTTTATATATTTTGAGCATGGTTCTCTAGATGTGTGGGAAAAAATGATTGATTTACATTTTTTGTTCGCAAATAAAAGTCAATTCCATGAATCACGCTTTTTAATAGATGATTATTATAATCAAGAAATTTACCCAATCGATTATGGTGAAGAGTGCTATAGAAAATTCTTTATCTCTAATCAAGACACTGAAGAACTTTCAAAAATAAAAAATTGGATTGATGGAAGAGTAGAAAAGAGTAAGGAGAATTTGCAAAAAAAAGAGCATTTAAAATGGCTAGAAAATCAGTTAAAAAATGCATATTCAATAAATAAGCTTGATGAATTAAAAATAACTCAAAATCAAATGTCAATTAAACAAGAAGAATTACAAGCTTCATTTGTTGAAGGAAATCGTAGGTTGGAGGAAGCGATTAAATCGCTCGATTCATTTCAGCGTATTGAAGAGCAATTAAAATCATTGGAAAACCTGAATATCCAAACATCTCTCCGCTTAGAGGAACAGGCTAAAAGACTTGAAGTACTGGATAAAGAAAATCAAGAATATAAACATCAGATAGAACTTAAAGATAATCATATAACTAATATTGAAACATTAAATAACACAATGAAGTCTACAAAAGGCTGGCGAGCATTAGAAAAACTGAGAAGAATTAAGCTACTAGTTTCTAGGAATAAAAAAACGATTGTTCCTAAAGTTATTAACAAGGTGAAAAATGAAGGTTTAAAGAGTACGATTCATACAATCGAAAGGAAACTTCATAACGAATTAAAAGAAATTACTTATGATGAATGGTTCAGAAGTCAAGAACTTTCGAGTCAAGAAATTGAAAAAATGAAAATGAAAATTAAAAATTTCGAAAAAAAGCCGTTAATTAGTGTAGTGGTACCGACATATAATACACCTCTAGATCTTTTAGATGAAGCGATTAAATCATTGCAAAATCAAATTTATAATAATTGGGAATTATGTATTTGTGATGACCAATCTCCAAACAAAGAAGTTTGGTCGAGTCTGCAAAGATATGCAAATATAGATAATCGAATAAAAATAATTCAATCACCTGAAAACCTACATATAGCTGGTGCAACAAATTTGGCTATATCTTTAGCTAAGGGTGAGTACATTGGCTTTTTAGATCATGATGATATTTTAACAAATGATGCTTTATTTGAAGTTGTAAAAGCTTTAAATGAACATGATGCTGATTTGATTTATTCAGATGAAGATAAACTTGAGATGGACGGTACCTTCACAGAACCATTCTTTAAACCTGATTGGTCACCAGATTATTTATTATCCACTAATTATATTTGCCATTTTGCTGTCTATAGAAAAACGATTGGTGATAAAATAGGGTGGATTAACTCAGGATATGATGGCGCACAAGATTACGATTTTGTTTTACGTTTTACTGAACAAACACAAAAAATACATCATATTTCTAAGGTTTTATATCATTGGAGAAAAATACCGGGATCTACAGCTGATTCATTCGGAGCAAAATCATATGCACAAATAGCTGGAAGAAATGCTGTAGCGGCAGCAATTTCAAGAAGAAACATAGACGGATATGTTGAAGAGAATAAAATACCGGGTCACTATATAGTGAGAAGGAATATTCAAGAAAACCCTTCCGTTTCAATTATTATTCCTACGAAAGATCGTATTGATTTACTAAGTGTATGTATTTCTAGCATTATTGAAAATACTACATATAAGAAATATGAGATTATAGTAGTAAATAATCAAAGTGAAAAAAAGGAAACCTATGATTATTTTGAAAAAATGAAAGATAAAATTAAAGTACTTGATTTTAATGAGCCATTTAACTATTCTAAAATGAATAATTTTGCAGTAGAAAATACCTCTGAAGAACTTTTGTTATTTTTAAATAATGATACAGAAATAATAGAACCTAATTGGCTGACATATATGGTTGAGCAAGGCATCCGTGAAGATGTGGGAGTAGTTGGAGCGAAATTATTATACACGAATAATACAATCCAACATGCTGGAGTTATTCTAGGAGTAGGAGGAGTAGCTAATCATTCATTTTTGAATTTACCAAAAGATAGTCATGGATATTTTGGAATGCTACGTGATATTAGAAACTGCTCTGCAGTAACAGCGGCATGTATGTTAGTTAGAAAAAAAGTTTTTAATGAAGTCAATGGCTTTAATGAAGAGGCTTTGAAAGTTGCATTTAACGATGTTGATTTATGTCTGAAAATAGTAAGTGAAGGGTATCGTTGTATTTGGACTCCTTTAGCAGTGCTATATCATCATGAGTCAGCAACAAGAACAAGAGATGTAGATTTAATTGAAGTTCAATATATGAAAGATAATTGGACGTTTGAGCTTGAAAATGATCCATATTATAATAAGAACTTTGATAGAAATGAAGTTGTTAATAGTTATTCTGTCTTTAAATAGAAAAGTGAATTAGAATAAATGCTAGGTTTAATAAAGGTTAAGTTACAATAAAGGGCTTAACCTTTATTATTATATAATCTCTTGTATTTAGAGAAGGGAGAAAGAATGAATAAAATAATTACATATTTTGTTATTTTTATTGGTGCTTTATACTTGATATGGTCAATTATATTACCGTTCAATCAAGGACCAGATGAATATCATAGGTATGATGTTGCTAACTTTATATATACTTACAAGGAATTCCCAGTAGCTGGGGATAATAGATTATATTACGGGGGGTATGGTGTAACATATGCAACTAATCTATCATTGCCCTATTTAGTAGGAAGTTTATTGATGATATTATTTAATTCTATTTTTGGGCTAGAAAATGTTTACTTAGTTCATAGGTTAGTATCAGTAATGTCAGGAGTAGCCTCTGTTTATCTAGTTTATAAAATGGGGAAGCTTTTGAAGTGGGAAAAGAGCTATTTATATTTTTTTGTTTCCTTTTTTGCATTAGTTCCTCAATTCTCTTTTATAAATAGTTATGTTAATTTAGATGCTTTCACTGTTTGTATGATTGTTTTAATCATGTATTTAGTATTACTGGGAGAACAAGCACAATGGAAGGGGATTAAATATTTTATTCTTTTAGGATTTGCCATTAGTTGTTTACTATTATCTTATTTAAACGGTTATGTTATTTTGCCAGCAATAGTGGTTTATCTTTTAATTAGTGGTGTACCAGAGAAAAGAACTTTTATAAAAAAAGCATGTGTAACATTAGGAATTGTATTGATTTTAGCAGGGCCATTCTTTGTAAGAAATATAATTTTATATGATGAATTATTTGGGATGAATACTAATGCTGAACTTTCAGAGCAATTAGCAATAGACGAATTAAAGCCTTCAAATAGACCAACCCCCTTCAATTTAAATTTAACATTGGGTGAGATGCTTTTTGATAAAGGATGGATAGAGACTAGCTTTAATAGTTTTTGGGCGGCTTTTGGGGCTATGAATATATGGTTATCGGATAAACATTATTCTATAATTAGTACACTTACTCTTATTTCTTTTATAGGGGTGTTATTGAAAATTCCTGCGATATATGAAAAAAAATCAATTTTAGAAATACTGAAGAAGTATAGATTTATAGTAATGCAAATCCTTATCATCTTCCTTACAATTTGCTTAAGTGTGTATTACTCTTATTTTAGTGATTATCAGGCACAAGGACGATATTTATACCCAGCATACTTTTCTTTTTTATATTTATTCACTTTAGGTATAAAAGAAATTATTAATAGCAAGTATAGAAACATAGTTTATTTGATTCTAGTGATTTATATGTTGTATTTAAATTTATATAGTCTATATAAACTTATTTTTATACCGTTTTACAGCTAAGGAGAAATAATTTGAAAAAAAATATTTTAATTTTATCATTAGTAGCTATAGAATTACTTGTTGTATCGTTTATACTTTTCAAAAAAGTGCCGATAACTGTTATCAAAAATGAATTAGCAGAACAACCTGTGGGGGAAATAACTCAAGATATTAAGATATCCCAAACAGTTAGACACAGCAAATTTAATTTTGACACCATGGAAATTAAATTTGCCACGTATAATAGAGAGAATAGTACGAATATCCATATGGTTTTATATATGAATAATAAAAAAATGAAAGAAACTTTACTTGATTCTAGTAAAATAAATGATAATGAATTTTATACATTTAATCTTCCAAATATATTATTGAATGAAAATGATGTAATGAGAATAGACCTGTATTCTGATGATGCTACACCGGGAGATGCTTTAACTTTATGGACTTCAAATGGTGATGCTTTAGACGGAGAGTTAAGTAAAAATGGGGAAGTAATGAATGGGGATTTAAATGTTAAATTTGGGCGTGAGGGATATAAATTTGAACAATTAGTTTATATGTTAAATAGGTTACCAGTAAGTATATTTATATCAATACCTTTAATTGTAATTCTCATTGTTTCTCTAAATCTATTAATAATACAGTTAGTTAGAAAAGTGAAACTACTGGGAAGTTAAAAATATCAAAAAAGAGGATTTTTTTTATGGAAATATCTATAGTTATACCTGTCTACAGATCTTCTTTGCATTTGGAAAAACTATACGCAAAATTAGTAGAATCTCTAGAACAGATAAATAAACCATTTGAAGTTATTTTTGTAGAAGATTGTGGTGGGGATAGATCCTGGGAAACGTTGCGAAAAATATCAATGCAAGATTCGAGAGTTACTGCAATTAAATTAAGTAAAAACTTTGGACAACATGCTGCTACAATTTGTGGAATAGCACAGGCAAAGGGAGAATGGATAGTTACAATTGATGATGATTTAGAACAAAGTCCTGAAGATATCGTTTCTTTATATAATGAAGCATTAAAGGGTTACGATTTAGTATATGGTGTATTTGAAGAACGTTCACATTCGATATGGAGAAATTTCACCTCACATTGTGCACGAAAATTATTCACAATGGCAATTTCAAGCTTAAATTATGAGTATACATCCTTTAGAATTATTAAAAGTAGCATAGCAAAAGAGTTACAACAGTTTGACTCACCTTATCCATTTATCGATGGGTATCTTTCTTGGATAACAAATAATTATTCTACAGTAAAAGTAGCACATTCCGAGAGAGGAAGTGGAGTAAGTAACTACACTTTCTCGAAACTTTTAAAGCATACGATTAATATTTCAATCTCATTTTCGGAGATTCCTTTAAAACTATCTTCATGGATGGGGTTATTTACGTCAGTGTTTGGTTTAGTATGGGTGGTAATTATTTTAATACAAAAAATTATTGGTGCAGTAACTGTAAGTGGTTATGCTTCAACTATGGCAGCGATATTATTTATTGGTGGAATTCAGCTAATGGTTCTCGGAGTTATCGGTGAATACATTTATAGAATTAATTTTAAAACGTCTAAGAAACCATTGTATTTGGTAGGTCAAAAAATGAAAAAAGAAAATAGAAAGAATACTTGAAAGGAAGTTAAGTAATTTGGAAAAAGTGATCGTTTATGGATCAAAAGAATTTGCTCATATTATAAAAAATTTAATTGAGATTTGTGGATATGAATTTATTGGTTTTATAGATGACTTAAATCCGATAGGTGAATCAGTACTAGGCACCTTTGAAGATGTTATAAACGAATATTCATATAAAGAATATAAAATTGTTAATGGTTTAGGCTATAATAATCTTAAAGTAAGATGGGAAATTCAACAGAAAATTAGAAATAATTATTATGAATCTATAAATTTGATACATCCTAGAGCAATAGTTGATTCAAAAAGTGTTATAGGTGAAGGCAACATTATCATGGCTGGAGCTATAGTTGAGCTGAATGCTAAAATAAATGATTTGGTTGTAATGTGGCCAGGCTCAATAGTAAACCATGATAGTGAAGTCTCCGATAATTGCTTTTTGTCCCCGTCAAGTACGGTTTGTGGATTTGTTAATGTTGGAGAGAATTGTTTTATTGGAGCTGGCGCAGTAATAGTAAATCATTTGAATGTTCCTGCTAATACATTTGTTAAAGCTGGGAGCTTATACTATACGAAAAAATAGGTGGAAAGTTAATTATGACTAAAGTAGCAATTATACAATCAAATTATATTCCCTGGAAAGGATACTTCGATATTATAAATGACTCCGATATTTTTATATTTTTAGATGACGTTCAATATACTACTAGAGACTGGAGAAATAGAAACAAAATAAAAACCCCTCAAGGCCTAAAATGGCTATCTATCCCAGTCGGGAATGATACAAAAAGACTAATTTGTGATGTAGTAATAGAAGATCCTAGTTGGAGTCATAATCATTGGCAAACGATAAAGTTCTTTTATGGAAAATCTCCATACTTTAGCTTATACGAAGACTTTTTCAAAGAAATATACTGTTCGAAAAATTGGACAAAGTTATCAAAGTTAAATCAATATTTGATAGAAAATATTTCTACAGAAATATTGGGAATAAAAAATACTAAATTTATAAGTAGTGAAGAATTAAAAAGCCAAGGACGTAAAGATGAGAAATTGGTAAGTTTATTAAAATCTGTTCAAGGAAATACATATATTTCTGGTCCAGCTGCTATGGATTATATAAATAATAATTTATTTGAAACAAATAATATTAAGCTAATTTACAAAGATTATTCAAATTATCCTGAGTATGAACAATTTCATCCTCCTTTTGAACATGGTGTTAGTATTTTAGATTTAATTTTCCAGAAAGGGCCTGATGCTCCTTATTATATTTGGGGATGGAGAGAAGTATAGATGGGTGGATATCTTTATATATTTGGAACCATTGTATTTACAGTATATGGACAAATAATTTTAAAATGGAGAATGCAGCTATATCAAGAGTTACCATTAAGTTTAGGTGATAAATTTTTCTTCTTAATTAAGCTTTTATTAGATCCATTTATACTCTCTGGATTTGGTTCGGCATTTGTCGCATCGTTATTTTGGATGGCCGCGATGACTAAATTTGAACTAAGCTACGCTTATCCCTTTACGAGTCTATCATTTGTGTTAGTTTTCATTATCTCTATTTTTATTTTTGGAGAGGGTATATCACTAGGGAAAGTAGTAGGGCTTTTATTAATAATTGCTGGTGTAATTGTAACTAGTAAGTCTATTTAGGGGGATAAAAAGGTGATTTCATTTAACGTACCTGCGTTTACAGGAAGAGAATTACATTATATTAAACAAGCCATTGAAAATAATAAATTATCAGGAGATGGAGAGTTTACTGAGAAATGTAGCAATTGGTTTGAAGAAAATTACAAATGTAAAAAAGCATTGCTTACTACATCCTGTACACACGCTTTAGAAATGGCTGCTATTTTATTAGATATTAAAGAAGGTGATGAAGTTATTATGCCTTCCTATACATTTGTCTCTACTGCAAATGCTTTTGTATTGAGAGGTGCTAAAATTGTATTTGTTGATATACGTCCCGATACAATGAATATTGATGAAAACAAAATTGAAGAGGCAATTACAACTCGAACAAAAGCTATTGTGCCTGTACATTATGCAGGGGTTTCTTGTGAAATGGATACAATTATGCAAATTGCTAAAAAGTATGATTTAATGGTTATTGAAGACGCAGCTCAAGGTGTGAATAGTTATTATAAGGGTAAGGCATTAGGTACCATTGGTCACTTAGGCTGTTATAGCTTTCATGAAACGAAAAATTACAACTGTGGTGAAGGTGGTGCATTGCTAATTAATGACAATAGCCTAGTTGAACGTGCTGAAATTATTCGAGAAAAGGGAACAGATCGTTCTAAATTTTTTAGAGGACAAATTGATAAATATGGTTGGGTAGATATAGGTTCTTCCTATCTTCCAAGTGAATTAAATGCAGCTTATTTATATGGACAACTGGAAAAAGCAGATCAAATAAACCAAAATCGATTAGCTAGTTGGAAATTTTATTACGAAAGTTTGAAAGGCTTAGTTGAAAAAGGACATATTTCCTTACCCGTCATACCTCAAAATTGCAAACATAATGCACACATGTTTTATATCAAAACAAGAGATTTGGCTGAAAGATCGAAACTAATAAGCTATTTAAAGAATAAAAAAATCGGTGTAGTTTTCCATTATATTCCATTACATAGTTCGAAAGCAGGGTATAGGTATGGCGTTTTCCATGGGAAAGATATTTTTACTACTAAAGAAAGTGAAGCCTTATTAAGACTTCCGTTGTATTATAATATGAAAAATGAAGATATTATAGAAGTAATTGAATCTATTTACTCATTTTATTTAGAAGAAAAAAGAGGTGTTCAAATTGAAAGGAATTATTCTAGCAGGAGGTAGTGGTACACGCTTATATCCACTAACTCGTTCAGTATCAAAACAATTATTACCTATTTATGACAAACCAATGATTTATTATCCACTTTCTGTCTTAATGTTAGCGGGGATTAAGGAAATTCTTGTAATTTCTACACCTGAAGATACGCCACGTTTTGAGCAATTATTAGGTGATGGAAGCGATTTGGGTATCCATTTAGAGTATGCAGTGCAGCCTACACCAGATGGATTAGCACAAGCATTTATTATTGGGGAAGATTTCATTGGTGATGACTCGGTAGCGCTAATTTTGGGCGATAATATTTTCTATGGGCATAAATTTACTTCAATGCTAGAGAGAGCTGCTTTAAGAGAAAGTGGAGCGACTGTTTTTGGCTATAATGTCAATGACCCTGAACGTTTTGGAGTAGTAGAATTTAATGACCATGGCAAAGCTATTTCTATTGAAGAAAAGCCACAAGAACCTAAGTCTACTTATGCTGTAACAGGCTTATACTTCTATGACAATAGCGTGATAGAAATTGCAAAATCAATCAAACCTTCACCGCGTGGTGAACTTGAAATTACAGATGTTAATAAATCTTATTTAGAAGCGGGAAATCTTCATGTAGAATTATTAGGACGTGGTTTTGCTTGGCTAGATACAGGAACACATGAATCACTCTTAGAGGCTTCGGCATTTATTGAAACGATTGAAAATCGCCAAAGTTTAAAAGTTGCATGTTTAGAGGAAATCGCTTTTCGTAAAGGTTATATTTCTAAAGAGCATCTCTTAGAATTAGCAGAGCCATTGAAGAAAAATGGGTATGGTCAATATTTAATTAAACTGGCAAATAAAAAACTATAAGGAGTTCTGTATAGTGAATATTGTTAAAACAAAACTAAAAGACGCATTTATTTTTGAGCCGAAAGTGTTTGGAGATCATCGGGGCTTCTTTATGGAAACTTATAATGAAAAATCGCTAGCAGAACAAGGGTTTTCTTTTAATTTTATCCAAGATAATCATGCCTTATCAAAGGAAAGTGGAGTTTTAAGAGGATTGCATTACCAGCTAGATCCGTACGCCCAAACAAAATTAGTGCGAGTTACAAAAGGAGCTGTATATGACGTCATTGTCGATATTCGTGAAGGATCTCCTACATATGGACAGTGGGAAGGTTTTATTTTAAGTGAGGATAATAAAAGACAGTTACTAGTGCCAAGAGGCTTTGCACATGGCTATTGTACATTAGCCGAAAATACAGAATTCCTATATAAAGTAGATAATTATTATTCTCCTGAACATGATCGGGGGATTGCATGGAATGATCTGGATTTAAATATAGATTGGCCCACTTCTCATCCAATCCTCTCTGACAAAGATACGAAGCATCCTAATTTAAAAGATTTAGAAACTCAATTTATTTATAAAAGTAAGGAATGATTAAGCATGAGAATTTTAGTAACAGGTGGCGCAGGTTTTATTGGTAGTAACTTTGTGAACTACATGGTTGAAAAATATCCTGAGTATTCGATTGTTAATGTTGATGTTTTAACATATGCTGGTAATTTAGAGAACCTAAAGCAATCTGAGAGCAAGCCTAATTATCAGTTTGTCAAAGCAGATATTATAGATGCTGAGACAATGGACCAGATCATTGGGGATGGTGTAGATGCTATCATTAATTTTGCAGCAGAGTCACATGTTGACCGTAGTATTACTAACCCAGGAATATTTGTACAAACGAATATTCAAGGAACACAGGTATTACTTGACGCTGCAAAGAAGCATAATGTGAAAAAATATTTACAAGTATCAACAGATGAAGTATATGGCTCATTGGGGGAAGATGGTTTCTTTACTGAACAAACATCACTCGCTCCAAATAGCCCTTATAGTGCAAGTAAAGCAGGAGCAGACCATTTAGTGCTTGCTTATCACGAAACATTTGGTCTACCAGTAAATATTACACGATGCTCTAACAACTATGGACCATTCCATTTCCCCGAAAAATTGATTCCTTTAATGATTATTAATGCTTTAAATGATAAAAAACTTCCAGTCTATGGAGATGGTAAGAATGTAAGAGATTGGCTACATGTAACAGATCATTGCAGTGCCATTGATTTAGTTTTACATAAAGGAATAAATGGTGAAGTTTATAATGTTGGTGGACATAATGAAAAAACGAACTTAGAGGTTGTTAAAGAAATCTTAAAGCAGCTTGATAAGCCAGAAACATTAATCCAATATGTAGAAGATCGCTTAGGTCATGATCGACGTTATGCCATTGATCCGACGAAGCTTCAAAAAGAGTTAGGCTGGGAGCCAACGTATACATTTGAAACAGGTTTAAAAGAAACTGTACAATGGTATCTAGATAATCAAGCCTGGTGGGAAAATATCATTTCGGGAGATTATCAAAGCTATTATCAACAACAGTATGGTGGTAAATTGTAATGAGGATTATGGTAACAGGTGCTAATGGACAACTAGGTCAGGAGCTTGTTAAACAGTTAACAAATAGTAAGCACGATTTGTTTGCATTTACTAAAACTAATTTAGATATTACAGATACAGAGAGTGTGCTAACTGTAAGTAATGATATCAAACCCCATATTATTATTAATGCTGCTGCCTATACAAATGTTGATGGAGCAGAAACTAATCAAGAGTTAGCTTTTCAAGTAAATGCTGTAGGGCAGCGGAATTTAACTGTTGCAGCAGAAAAAGTTGGAGCAAAAATTTGTTACATTAGTACTGACTATGTTTTCAATGGACAAGCAACTTCTCCATATAATGAATATATGAATGTAGATCCATTAGGCGTGTATGGGCAATCAAAGTATGCAGGTGAGTTTTTAACACAAACGCTGCACACAAAGTACTTTATTGTACGCACAGCATGGGTTTATGGAGAATATGGTCCTAACTTTGTAAAAACCATGCTTACATTAGCTGAGGAAAAATCCGAACTGGGTGTAGTTCATGACCAAGTTGGATCTCCTACATATACAGTCGACTTAGCAGAGTTCCTAATTGAGCTAGTACAAACTGAAAAATACGGTATCTATCATTGTACAAATAGTGGAATATGCTCTTGGTATGAATTTGCCCAAGAGATATTTAAATTAGCTAAAAAAGATATCAAAGTTAATCCATTAACGTCAGATCAATTCCCAAGACCTGCAAAGCGTCCTGCTTATTCTGTCTTAGGCGATTTGTCAGTTCGAATAAATGGCTTTACTCCTAGGAGAAATTGGAAGGAAGCTTTAGGTGAATATATAAACAAAAATAACAATCTCCTTTAGATTGTTATTTTTGTTTATAAAGCTATAATTAAAATGTATTATAAAAGGAATAGAGGGGTAATTTGGCTAGTATAGCTGTTCAAATCGTTACATATAATAGTGCGGGTTATATAGCAGATTGTTTAGATTCAGTAATTTTGCAATCATATCCAGTTGAGAAGATAATAGTCATTGATAATGATTCAAATGATTGCATTAAAGACATTGTTTCTCATTATTCGAATGTTTATTTTGTTCAAAATAGCATAAATAGCGGATTTGTAGGTGGTCATAACCAAGGTTTAAACTATGCTGAGACAGATTATGTTTTAGTATTAAATCCAGATGTAATATTAGATAAATATTATATAGAACATATTATAAAATTTATGCAGCTTAATGAAAAGGTTGGTGCTGCAACTGGTAAATTATATAGAGATTTAAATTTACACATTATTGACAGTACAGGAATTAATATGAAGAAAAGTCGTCGTGCAGTTGATCGAGGAAGTGGAGAAGTAGACGATGGACAATATGATGAAATGATAAATGTTTTTGGAGTTTCCGGTGCTGCTGCGATTTATAAAAGAGAAATGGTTGATATGATTTCAAGAGATGGACAATTTTTTGACGAAAGTTTTTTTGCTTATAAAGAAGATGTTGATGTTAGTTGGAGAGCTAGGCTAGCAGGTTGGGAAATATGTTTTGTTCCTAAAGCCATAGCAAAACACGAACGCGGTTGGAAGGATAATAAATCAAGGAAGGATATCTCCCTTAAAACCAGAAAACATTCCTATATCAATAGACATTTTTATGTAATTAAAAACGATAACATATTTTACTTTTTATTGCATTTTCCTTTTATTTTACTATATGAAGCATCTTGTTTAGCCTACATTCTCCTAAAAGAACGAAAGCTTTTCAATGCATATAAACTTCTTTTTAAAGAGTATAAAAGTTTAAAAAATAAGAAAGCGTTTATACAATCATATAGAAAGGCTCCTTCGAAAAAGATTTATCAATATTTTAAAGGAATATGGTAAAAATTAAAATGGATTTAAGTATAGTAATTGTAAATTATAATACTAAACAGCTAACAATTGATTGTATTCAATCAGTTATAAAATCAAATTTAAGTTTTCAATATGAGATTTTTGTAGTAGATAATGCTTCTTCAGATGGTTCTGTTGCTCAAATTCAAAATCATTTTCCTCAAGTGCATACGATATCTAATAAAGAAAATTTCGGATTTTCCAAAGCAAATAACCAAGCAATAAGAGAGTGTAACGGCCGTTATGTTTTATTGTTAAATTCTGATACTATAGTGAATGACAATACATTAGATAAAATTATTTATTTCATGGATAGAGAAACGAATATTGGTGCTGTTGGATGCGAAGTAAATTTAGCTGATGGTACATTGGATAAGGCTTGTCATAGAGGCTTTCCAACTCCAGAAGCGTCCTTCTATTATATGATGGGTTTAGCTCAAAAATATCCTTCTAGTCCTAAATATAATAGCTATCATAAAAGCTACCTCAATATGAAAGAAATACATGACATTGATTGTTTAGTAGGTGCATTTATGATGGTAAGAAGAGAAGTAATTGAGCAAGTGGGGCTTTTAGATGAAGAATTCTTTATGTATGGGGAAGATATAGACTGGTGTTATAGAATTAAAGAAGCAGGATGGCGAATTGTTTATAATCCAACGGTATCTATTACTCACTATAAGGGTGCTAGTAGTAGAAAAAAACCATTTAAAATAGTTTATGAGTTCCATAGAGCCATGTATGTATTCCATAAAAAGCATTTTGCACAAAAATATAACTTTTTTGTTAATAGTATAGTTTATACAGGAATTACATTAAAACTAACATTGGCTACAATAAGTAACCTTTTAAAAAGAGTACATTAAATTATAAAGTTAAATAGGTGATTAAAGTGATAAGAGGAAAAGAGCGCTTTATAACACAGCTATATATGACAACAGATTTCATCTTTATTCAATTAGCATTTGCTGTTGCATGGTATTTTCGCTTTGTGATTAATAAAGAGCAACAAGGGTCGTATTTGCCACTAACCGATTATTTCATTTGGAACATTGTTTACTCTGTGGCATTTTTGGCTATAGGCTTTTTGATTGGCTTATACGTACCCAAAAGAAAAATGAAGTTCGCAAAAGAAATTTCTAAAATAATCCAAGTGCAAATTTATAGTATGTTTGTTTTGTTAAGTGTTTTATTTATTGTTAAAACGATCGATATTTCAAGGATGTTCTTAATCATCTATCTATTTGTAGGGTTTTTGATAATTGTCGTTTATCGCTTTTTTGTTAAGCAACTTTTAAGAGCGATGAGAACAAAAGGCTTCAACCAACAGTTTGTGTTAATTTTAGGTGCGGGATCAATAGGAAAAAGATATATAGAAAACGTAGATAACCATCCAGAATATGGGCTACAAGTAATTGGTTTTTTGGATGATTTTAAAGAAATCCATAGTGAAAAAAAAGTATTAGGAAAGATTAAAGATCTTTCAACAATATTAGAAAATAAAATAATTGATGAGGTAGTTATTGCACTACCTTTAACAGTTTTTTCTAAATATCATCAAATTATAGTAGCCTGTGAAAAGGCAGGTGTACGAGTATCCATTGTGCCAGACTTCTATGATATTCTGCCTGCAACGCCACACTTTGAACGATTTGGTGATTTACCAGTCATCAATGTTCGAGATATACCTTTAGACGAATATATTAATAGAGTACTGAAACGAATATTTGATATTGCTTTTTCGTTATGTGCAATAATTGTTATATCACCATTGTTATTGTTTATTGCTCTTGGCGTAAAATTAACCTCTCCGGGGCCTATTTTATTCAAACAGGAGCGCGTGGGCCTAAATCGAAGAACGTTTTATATGTATAAATTTAGATCGATGAAACACATGTCTGTAGAAGACTCTAATACACAATGGACGGTTGAAAATGACCCAAGAAGGACTAAATTTGGTACTTTCCTGCGCAAAACTAGTCTTGATGAATTTCCACAATTTTTTAATGTGCTGAAAGGTGACATGAGTATAGTTGGACCTAGGCCTGAGCGACCTTATTTTGTAGATCAATTTAAAGAAGAAATTCCAAAATACATGGTGAAGCATCATGTGAGACCTGGAATAACAGGATGGGCTCAGGTATGTGGATTGCGCGGAGATACTTCCATTGAAGACCGAATAGAGCACGATATTCAGTATATTGAAAATTGGACTTTAATATTTGATATTAAAATAATTATGAAGACAATTATCAATGGCTTTGTAAATAAAAATGCATATTAAATAAAAATGCCAATAATTTTCTAATTTAATAGTGTTGTAAAACAAACATTTAGAATTCATGTAAATTTCTTTAGGAAGTGACGCTCAATGAAAAAAATCCGTAAAGCAATTATCCCGGCAGCTGGGCTTGGAACACGTTTCCTTCCTGCTACAAAAGCAATGCCTAAAGAAATGTTACCGATAGTAGATAAACCTACGATTCAATATATTGTAGAGGAAGCCATTGCATCAGGGATTGAAGATATTATTATAGTTACAGGAAAAGGTAAACGAGCCATCGAGGATCATTTTGATAATGCGTTAGAGCTTGAAACAAACCTACTTGAAAAAGGTAAATTTGATATTCTTGAAAAGGTGCAGGAATCTGCCAATGTAGAGATTCACTATATTCGGCAAAAAGAACCACTTGGTTTAGGGCATGCCATTTGGTGCGCCCGTAAATTTATTGGTGATGAGCCTTTTGCTGTGCTGCTTGGTGATGATATTGTAAAAAGTGAAGAGCCCTGTTTAAAGCAACTCATGAATCAATATGAAAATACTTTTTCAAGTGTCATTGGTGTACAAGAGGTGGCCGATGAAGACGTTCATCGTTATGGTGTGATAGATCCGGTAAGCAGTGACAACCAATTAATGCAAGTCACTAAATTTGTTGAAAAGCCTTTATTAGAGGAAGCGCCATCCAATTTTGCAATTATTGGACGCTATATATTGACCCCAGAAATATTCTGCTTCTTAGATGAAAAAAAGAAGGGAAAAGGGGGCGAAATTCAATTAACTGATGCCATTGAATCTTTAAATAGTATCCAAAGAGTTTTTGCCTATGCCTTTGAAGGAAGACGTTATGATGTTGGTGAGCAATTAGGGTTTATAGAAACAATTATTGATTTTGCATTAGAACGTGATGATTTGAGTGAAGGTATAAAAGAATTTATCTTAAAAAAAGCCAAAGAGTTAAGTGGTGAAACGATATGATACTAGTTATTGGTGGTGCCGGTTATATTGGTAGTCATTTTGTGAAAGAATTAGTAAAAAGTCAAGATGTTGTTGTACTAGATAATCTGAGCACAGGTCATTGTTGGGCAGTAGACACAAGAGCTATTTTTATACAAGGGGATTTGGGAGATCCTACTACTGTTCAACACATATTTAATACATATAAAATTGAAGCAGTTTTACATTTTGCAGCCTGTAGCTTAGTTGGTGAGTCTGTAATTAACCCTCTGAAATACTATGAGAATAATGTTGTAGCTACATTAAATTTATTAAAAATGATGAAGCAATATCAAATTAATAAGTTTATTTTCTCTTCTACTGCTGCAACTTATGGGATGCCAAATGTTGATGACATCGATGAAGAAACGCCAACTCAGCCAATTAACCCATATGGTCAGACGAAGTTAATGGTTGAGCAAATACTCGCTGATTTTGCACATAGCTACGGGTTGAAATATGTTGTTTTACGATATTTTAATGCGGCAGGGGCGGATGAAACAGCTGTAATCGGCGAAAGTCATGAGCCAGAAACACATTTAATTCCGATTATCCTTCAGCATTTAGGAGGACAACGAGACTATATTTCAGTATTTGGCACTGACTATGATACACCTGATGGGACTTGTATTAGAGACTATATTCATGTCACTGATTTAGCTAACGCGCATTTATTGGCACTCGAGGCATTATTAGAAAATAGAATTGAAACAGCAACATATAATTTAGGTAATGGCCACGGTTATTCAGTGAAGCAAATTATTGAAACATGTGAGCAAATTACTGGAAAAAAGGCGAATGTACAGTATGGTGATCGGCGTTCGGGTGATCCTGCTAAGTTAGTTGCCAATGCTGATAAAATTTATTCTGAATTAGGTTGGAAGGCCCGATTGGACATTCTAGATATTATAAAAAGTGCATGGAGATGGCATAAAAAACATTTCTAATTACCAATTCGATATGATTCGAGTTGGTTTTCTTTTTTTAATATGTCATAATATACATATCAAAATTTACCTTAAGAAGAGAGGATTCTATAGTGTTTACAGAAATTGTGAAAACAACATTACTGAATTGTTCGCTAAATAATAGTGATCTTATTCAATATAAAGATCGTGTAAAAAAAATCCATAACACTTTGCCGCAATATCCTCTAACAGGCTGGATAGAGTCACCGCTAGAGAATCCTGAAGGAATGCTGAATTCTATTGAACATGTAGCAAGTGAAATAAGGGCTTGTGCTGATGTTTTGGTTATTGTAGGTGTGGGAGGCTCTTTCTTAGGTGCACGTGCGATACAGGAGGCTTTAATGCCTTATTTTGGTCTGGCTAAGAGCGGAATCGAAGTTGTCTACGTAGGTCTTAATATGAGTGGTGCCTATATTAAAGAGCTTCTCGCTTATTTAGATACAAAACAAGTATATGTCAATGTTATTTCAAAGTCAGGTGGGACAATGGAACCTGCACTTGCTTTTCGTGTCATGCGTTTATATATGGAAGAGCGTTATGGTGAAAAGGCAACAGAGCGCATTATTGTAACGACTGATGCAGATAAAGGTATATTAAAAGGAATTGCCGATAAGGCAGGCTATCGTCAATTTGTCATACCTGCTGATGTGGGTGGGCGTTATTCTGTTTTAACTCCTGTAGGTTTGCTTCCTGTAGCTGTGGCAGGTGTAGATATTCGTGCTTTAATGAATGGTGCTCGTCATGCTGCAACAGAACTAGCAGAGGAAGATTTGGCACATAATGATGCCTACAAATATGCGGTGATGCGTCATATGCTCTATGAGCAAGGCTATACGATTGAATTACTTGCTTCGTTTGAGCCAGGTCTCAATAAATTTCATGAATGGTGGAAGCAATTATTTGGTGAAAGTGAAGGGAAAGAGTATAAAGGGCTTTATCCTTCTACTGTCAACTTCTCTACCGACTTACATGCAATTGGGCAATTTATTCAGGAAGGCAGTCGTGTCATGTTCGAAACTTTATTACACTTCCATGAGATTGAGGGCGATTTAGCCGTACCTTTTGATGCACGGAATGAGGATGGCTTAAATTATTTGTCGACTCGTACTTTTAATGAGATTAATGCTATTTCTAAGCAAGGAACAGCCCTTGCACATGCTGAAGGTCAGGTGCCTGTTATTCAACTAGAATTGCCAAAGCTAGATGCTTATCATCTTGGTTATTTGATTTATTTCTTTATGAAAGCATGTGCGATGAGTGCCTGTTTGCTAGAGGTTAATCCATTTGACCAGCCAGGTGTAGAAGCCTATAAAAGTAAAATGCTAGAGTTGTTGAAAGAAGAAAAGGTGATAAGTAAATGATGAATGTTCAAGAATTAATTAATTGCTGGTTAGCTCAGCCGCTTCCAAGCTATTTAGCTGAGGAGCTTATCACTATTGCTTCTGATGAACAGGCCATTGAAGATCGATTTTATCAATATGTATCATTTGGGACAGGTGGCATGCGCGGTTTACTAGGAGCTGGAACGAATCGTATGAACATTTATACGATTCGTAGGGTAGCAGAAGGTCTAGCTCGTTATATTGAGTCGAATGGGGTAGAAGCTAAACAGCGTGGGGTTGTACTGGCGTATGACACCCGCCATTTTTCCTATGAATTTGCCTGTGAGACTGCAAGTGTACTAGGAGCACATGGAATTCGATCCTATATATATAAGGAAGCTAGACCAACCCCTCAGTTGTCGTTTACAGTTCGTAAATTAAATGCTTATGCCGGTGTCGTAATTACTGCAAGTCATAACCCAAAACAGTACAACGGCTTTAAAGTATATGGTGAGGATGGCGCACAGCTAACACCAGATTTTGCAAATGAGATTATCCACTATATGAACGAAATAAAGGATATTTTTGCTATTAAAGAAGAGGAGCTTGCTTTATTAGAACAGCAAGGGTATGTTACATGGCTTTCGAGTGATATAGATAATGAGTATTTAACAAGTCTTTTAACTTTAAAGAGCAAGCAAGATGTGGCATTAAATATGAAACTTGTTTATACACCATTGCATGGTGCTGGTTTGGTGCCAGTTAGTGAAGGGCTAAGGGCATTCGGCTTTCAACAGGTACACATTGTAGAACAGCAAGCTGTGCAGGATGGAGAATTTCCAACAGTTCTTTATCCAAATCCAGAGGAATCAAACGCCTTTGAGTTAGCTATGAAGCTTGGTGAACAGATGGGAGCAGATCTTTTGCTAGCAACTGATCCAGATGCTGATCGGTTGGGGGTAGCTGTTAAAAGTGGTGATCGTTATGTGCTTTTGACAGGGAATCAGCTTGGTGCGTTATTGCTGCATTATATATTGTCGACAAAACAACAACATGGTACATTACCTCAAAATGGAGTTATGTTAAAAACGATTGTTACTTCAGAATTGGGTGCTCATATTGCTGAAAAATATGGTGTAGCGACAGTAAATACATTAACAGGCTTTAAATATATTGCTGAGAAGATTGCAGAGTACGAGCGAACGGGTGAGTATTCGTATTTATTCGGCTATGAGGAAAGTTATGGGTATCTAATTGAAACTTTTGTGCGAGATAAAGATGCCGTGCAAGTTGCATTGAAGGTTGCAGAAATGGCTGCTTTTTATGAGATGCAAGGTCATACATTGCTTGATCAGCTTGACAATTTATATAAGGAATATGGTTACCACAATGAAGCACTGCTTTCCCAACAGTTTGAGGGTAAAAACGGGCAAGCAGAAATGGAAGTTATGTTACAACGTTTACGTGACAATATGCCAAAAAAAATTGCTAATTTGGCTGTACTTCGTACGGAAGACTATTTAGTAGGACAAGCTGTCTTAGCAAACGGAACAATAGAAGGGCTTACTCTTCCAAAAGAAAATGTAGTAAAGTTAATTCTTGAGGACGATTCATGGATTGCTATTCGTCCTTCTGGTACAGAACCGAAATGCAAGTTTTATATTGGTGTAATAGGGGAAACCGCAGAACAGACACAGCAAAAGCTTGAGCAAGTGAAGCAAGCTGTGCTGGAGATAGTAAAGTAGAATAAATTTAATTGGCGCTCCTTATTTAATTAGCAAAATGAATAATTAAAGAGGAGCGCTTTATGTATAAGAAAATATCTATATTATCAAGACTCTATTGAATAATTTGAGTAAGCTTCATATTTTTCATATAATTTAGTCCCTTTAATTCAACCTTAACATCTTGAAGAGCAACTACTACTACTCTATTCTCTAACCCCACACGAGAAATTTTTGCTCCAGAAATAAGACCTTCATGTTGCATTGCTTCCACTATCTCTCCAAACGTCTCTTTATCTATATCAAAATCGTAAAATTTAGGTTCTTCATGATTATGTATTCCTTCTAAAATATATAAAATAATATTATTAACCATGCTATAAATCCTCCAATCTTATGACTCAGTATAAATGATGAAGAAAAGCCTGTCACATTATGTCATCTGAGAAATCATCTTTTTCAAAAGTGTTTAACAGTTTTGTAACTTTTTTATACGATAATAAGTCTACTTAAAAGAAAAGTTTGGGGTACTTATAAAAAATACACAATTCATACCTAGAGCTAAACGAGTTTTATAGAAAATGTTCGTGCAAATTGGAGAAACTCCTTTCTTTATATGAAGCTTTTGAAGGAGGGAGGTTAGCACTCTAGTACCGTATTCTACTCTTTTCGATAAAAATCCCACATTTTAGGGGTTTTTCATGTTAAGATGATAAAGACTATTTTAAGTGGAAAAAAAGGAGATTGAGATGTTTAAGAAACTAAAGACTACATGTATTGTATCGGCAGTTGCTTTGGCTACGATTTTGCCTGGACAAGCGTCTGCATCAGCTGCTAGTAATAATGGAATTCAGATAAAAAACAATGTTTCCATTACGATTAATGGAGAAACGATTCAGGTTTATGATCCAATTTTAAATAAGTCGGATTTTTTACTATTACCAATGCGTGCATTATATGAAGCGGTTGGTGCAAGCGTGGATTGGGATAAGGAAACATTGACGGCCTCGGCTATTCGTAATGGTAAAACAGTAGATTTAACGATTGATTCGATGAAAGCTTTAGTAGATGGAGAAGAGGTAGCGATGGATGTTGCTCCATTTATGTATAAAGATCGCACTTATATGCCATTACGATTCGTCAGTGAAAACTTTGATGGGGTTGTTAATTGGGATGAAGCTACCCAATCGGTAGATATTACATTATCAGATGAAACAACAGCACCACCGCAGGAAGACCCATATATCTTACATATCAATAACAAACGTATCGTTATGAAAGATCCGATTGTTTCAAAAGATGGAAGAACCTATTTACCTGCTAGCTATATTTATGATTATTTAGATGATTCATCTGGTACTTGGCAGCCTGATGGTTCCTTTGAATTGTTAATTGGTGGGATGAGCTTTATTTTTAATGATAACAGCAATCAGGCTTTGGTTAACAATGAAGCAGTGACAATGATCGAAAAGCCATTTATACAAAAAGGCAAAATGTACATTCCTACCAAGTTTCTTGTGGATGCATTAGGCGGAAATTTACGCTATATCACAGAGAAAAAAGAAATGTATATTTATGTTTACCGTTATATGTTCACAAGCCCCTTCCTAGATAAATCATTTGGTTCTACGTCCTATCCAGAAGCTGTTCCTTCTGCTCGTGTAGAAGGAGATCGTGATTTATTTATTAGTGATAATCCAGAAACGTTAACACGTAAGCTTGTGCCACTGAACAATGCGACACTTGCCCAATATGATGTGAAACCAACAGAGGCAACAAATAAGCATCGTATCTTTGGCTGGCATTACAACACATTAGGTACAGATGTCAATCTTGGGATTACCGTTCAAAACAAGTCTACGACAGAAAGCATTAAAGTCACTGACTCGAAAGGCATTAACCAAAAAACAGGTAATAGCTGGGTAGGTCATGATCTTGGCTTGACGATTGCGGATGCTGTTTTAAATAACAAGCTTCAAAAATCGGACAGCAGTGGCATTGTCATTGCACCAGGTGAAACAAAGGTCATCGAAACATATGAACTAAACTATGATTATATTATTGGCTTTTTACATGATTTAGATATTCAAGCGGTTAATGGTGGAAAGCCAGAATATACGATTCGCACAGTACTTACTAAGGATAATAGTGATTTAACAACAATTCAATCTGAGCAGGTGGCAGTTGATCAGTATGCTAAACACCCTAGAGGTGCATGGTCTAGTGCGTCAATTCTAGCAGAACTACCAGCTTACACAGTAGATTCTCCTGAGGTAGGCTACAATATTTCTAACGGTCGTACTGACCATTTACAAACGGCTGAAAATTCAATGTCGCAAATTAATGGCTCAGTAGGAAATCCGGGACATTTTGGTGTGAATTATAAAGTATCCATTCCTGTTGTCAATCCAACAGGCTCTACAAAAACGATTAAGCTGAAGTTGGCTGGTCGAGGAGGATTATACAGTGGAGCGATTAAGGTGAATGGCAAAGTGTATTTAGTGCCTTCTTTAAGAGTAGGGGCAGAGTATGTTGAATTACCAGATTTCAAAATGAAGGGTTCAAAAGATACGATTGAATTAGAGCTAATGCATGCTGGTGGTGTGAACCTTCCAGTAGCGATCTATGTAGAAACAAAATAAAAAAGTCACTGGCACGGGTCATGTGACATGGTACGTGCCATACTTTGAATTAATTCGGAGTGAAAAATGGCAAGAAAACTAATAACGATTATTGTAGTCCTTTTCATGCTTACACTAACAGTTAGCCCCATCAATGGACAAGCTGCTGGTTTAGGCAATAAAGTCAGTGAAGTTAAAACAGAGGTTTCACCACAGGTAATACATTCACAGCAAAACTATACGTCAGGTTCGATACGTCAGTTTGTAAATGTTTTAGATGTTAATTTAAATAATACATATACAAAACTAGAAATTGGTATGCCAAATCCTATTAATTCATTAAAAACAACATCAGCGATGGCCAAGCAAAACACATATGATGGGCATCGAGTTGTTGGGGCTGTCAATGCCTCTTACTTTTTAGGAAATGGTATGCCTGCGAACTTGTTAGCAGAAAATAATGAAATTGTGAACTATGGTATTTTGGGAGATACATATGATAGCCCAACACAAAAGCCAGTTGCATTTGGTTTATCTAAATCAGGAAAAGCGATTGCAGATTATTATTCTACGAATCTAACTTTCCAAGTGAATGGCAAAAGCTATCCTATTGATCTTATTAATAGTGAACGAGGAACAAATAAAAACGTTTTATATACACCTGAAAAAAAATCAACAGGGACAAATACATGGGGGGTAGAACTCGTTGTGTCGGGCGCTAGCCAAGATACAAGTACCTTGCATTTTGGTGATCAGTTCTCAGGTACAGTATCTCATGTAACAGCTTACGGAGCAGAAGGTAACTCTTCTGTACCAGCAGATGGCTTTGTTATCTCTGTCCAAAATAAAGAGTTAGCCGCAGAATTAAGTAGCATTACAGCAGGTACAAGCGTGGATGTCAGCTTATCAATCGATCAAAAATGGATGGATGCACAGTTCATCTTAGCTGCTGGACCAATGCTTGTGCGTAACGGCAAAGTGGATATTTCTATGCCAACGAATTCAGGGTTTGCTTCTACACGTAGTCCACGTACAGCAGTAGCTATAGATGCTACAGGTACAAAGGTATCTCTTGTAACTATTGATGGTCGCATAAGTGGTCATAGTAATGGTGTTAATTTATCAGATTTAGCTGCTCATTTAATTTCAGTGGGTGCTTCTTCGGCTATTAACCTAGACGGAGGCGGCTCTACAGCAATGGTGGCGCGTAACCCAGGAGGTTATTTCGCCAACCTAGTGAATAGACCGTCAGAGGGTAGTGAACGTCGTGTATCTGCCATTTTACAGGTAGTGAATACAGCGCCACCAGGGAACGTAAAATCAATTATGTTAAGTAGTGTTGGTCAGGTAATGAAAGGTTCTTCTGTAGATATGCAAGTTGTAAGTGCCTATGATCAATACTTGAATCCAATGACCATCAACCCAGCAAATATGAACTGGACAGTTGAAGGTAATATCGGCAAAATGGATGGTGCAACCTTCACAGCAACACAAAAGGGTGAAGGGAAAATTATTGGAGAGTATGAAGGAATTCGTACGTCTACAGCTGTGAAAGTAGTAGATCTAGCAGAAAAACCTATTGTACTAGATAGCTTTGATAATACGTCATCTTGGACAACAGAAGTGGCGAAAGCTAATGCTTCATTAGCAAGCTCTAAAGAGTATGCAAGACAGGGAACGGCTAGCTTACAATTAAACTATGATTTCACAACAGCAGGTACAGGTACAAAAGCAGCCTATATGGTTGCGAAAACACCAATTGCTATTTCAGGGCAGCCTAAAAATATCGGTCTTTGGGTATTTGGCGATGCTGGTAAGCATTGGCTAAGAGGTGTTGTCATTGATGGTGCTGGAGCTAAGCATACAATTGATTTTACAAGCCAGGGTGGTTTTGACTGGAGTGGTTGGAAGTACGTGACGGCGAATATTCCGAGTGACTTACCACAGCCATTGAAATTCGAGCGTTTGTATGTTGCTCAGCCAACAGCATCTCTTCAGAAGAAAGGACAGCTGTATTTCGATCAATTACAAGCCGTTTATAAAGATAATCATGAGGAATTAGTTTATACAGATGTAACAAAAGGACATTGGGCATTTTCCGAAATCCAAAGTCTATACGATCAATCCCTTATTAAAGGATACTCAAATGGAACGTTCAAACCAGAGGCATCCATTACACGTGCTGAGGCAGCTACGATCATTGCCAGAGCTTTAAATCTAACTACAACGAAGGATTCTAGCTTTAAAGATGTGAGTAAGAGCCATTATGCATACAGTGCCATTGCTGCAGTTGAGCAGGCTGGCATTATTAAAGGGCAAGAGGCAGGGAAGTTTAATCCAAACGGACAGCTTTCACGTGCAGAAATGTCTGCCATTTTAACAAGGGCCTATAAATTAACGGGTACAAGCAAAGTAAGCTTCTCTGATGTGAAATCAACACATTGGGCATACAGCCATATCCAAGCACTTGTGGCAAATGATTTAACTGGCGGCTTCCCAGATAACACATTTAGACCAGATGCACAAATTACACGTGCTCAATTTGCAAGCTTCTTAAATAGATGTTTGTCATTAAAATAAAAATGACGAATCCCCTGTAGTAATCTACAGGGGATTTCTTTTGTAAAAAAAACCGCCTTGTCCATAAAAAGACGAGGCGGATTTAGGTTAGAAAACGATATATTTCACATATTGCTTCCAAGTTAGCTCTTTAAAATGGCTCCAATGGATCTTCTCAACAGGTAATGTTCTGAAGGTATAGGCTTCGAGATTACGTTTCTCATTCGAGAGCATTGGCGTACCTTCATCAAGATAATCCATAAAAATAGCTGACTTAGCCGTTTTAAATTGTACATTGACATCAATTAGCTGTATTTTACCGTCCTGATTGATGATATACAGCTTTTTGTTCCCTTTTTTAGCTGTGGCTAGCCACGATTTATCGACTTTATAGGAATCGAATGCTTCGTTGACAATAATAGAGGCTTTGCCAGTTGTCGAAAATGGGATGTCCTCGAGTGGGGCATCTTGCTGTAAGGTCACTTCATAATTAGTTGGTTGTGGCAAGGCAGCCGTTTTGGCTAACTCATTTGCCCAAACTGTCTGATCGTCAGTAGCAATCGTTTGTTTTTCTAATACGATGCCAGATAGATCATCCTTGACATGTTTCACCTTGAAATCTACAGTTTGCCCTTCCTCCACCTTTTGCCATTCCTTTTCTGATAAATAGGCATACATTGCTTTTTCATTCGAATAGATTTCAAAAGTTAGCGCACCAGCTTCTTCCTTAATCGCTGCCACCACACCATCAATAGGGCTGACAATACCCTGACGAGATTGAATTTGTGTAATTTGGGCTTCAAGTAACGCAATTTGACGATTTGTTTCAGCAATATGTCGATTTAACAGGGCAACCGCTGTAGATGCTGAATTTTGTTGAGCAAGCTCTAATTTTAGCGTTACGGATAGCTTGTCATTGATTTGATCCGTATTAATGGAGCTTTTTGGATTAGAATCATCACCATATTCATCCTCAATTTGATCAAGTGCATCCTGTAAATCTTGTAATTCTGTTTCATAGGCTGTGCGTTCAGATTCAAGCTTTGTTAACTCCTCATCCACCTCATCCGTTTTATAGGTAGCAAGTACATCATTCATCATCACTTCTTGGCCACGCTTTACATTCACAGCTGATAAGCTAGTTGCATCAGCAGTAATCGTGTATGTCTCAGCAGGTGCTACAATGGTTTCTTTATGAACACGCTCTGTATTCGTGCCGATATAAGCTTTTTGAAATTCATCGATAAAGTAGGATCGTGTCACGTTGCTATTATCTTTAAAAACAAAATAAGCATTTATGCCGATTACTAGCATTGCTAACACGATGGTCGTAGTTGTCCATGGTCTTGTTTTGATAAATGCCATCATCCTAACCCCCTAGCAATCCATTCTTTAATTGGTAGTACACTAATCAAACCAACAAATATGGCCATAAATAGCTGTATACCAATCAATTTGACTACTAACATTTTTCTACTAGCTTCTTCCTCCCATTTTGATAGGAAGAGGTACTGTACAATAATGATTAAAACAGTTGTTACCGTCAATTGATTGAGGGTAAATAATACGAAATCTGTTTCAATCACCTGTAAGGCAGCAGGAGCTAAGGAGAAGAAAGAAAACATGGTTGTATAGCCTACAGCATAGAAAACAGCAAAGAGGATTGCTTTTTCAATTAATAGAAAGGCTACAACATAAAGCTGGACTTTTTTTATCCAAATATAAGGAATGTCTGTTAATAGATGTAAAAGATAGGTAACACCATAATAATGGAAGCAAAAATAGACGATTCCCCATAAAACGGCACCAAGCATCGAAAGGATACGTGCTACATAGTATTCATTTTGTAAATCCATTGCGAATAAGGACGTTAAATTTTCTGTCCCCATTCCCCAATATTCGCGAGCAGCAAACAACAGGATGAAAAGAATGAACACCGTTAGGACTCTTTTTTTATATCCGATGACCTCGCCTTCCTCTACGATGCTAGTAAAGTAGGTAGGATTTTTTAAGCTATGCCAGAACTTATAATGGTAAAACATAAAACAGCGTCCTTTCTTCCAAAATAGGATATCAAAGTTGTAGTATACACCTTGTAAAGATATTATGACATATGAAAATAGCTGTTTTTTTCCAATAAATTCATTAAAAAAACATAATCTCTTATTATATGTCAATTGGTGAAAACCTTATATAACACCATTGTATAGTATAATTGAAATAACTTCCTGTTTTTCTAGCTAGTAATTTAGAAAAATTACTTTTGATATGTCTCATTTTGTAAATATATTAGAATGGCTTGAAATCAAGCAATTTACACCGATACTAAAGTCATAAATTCTAAATGAAAATGAACACAATCATTTTCCTATACATAAACGATGAAAGGGTGGTTCGATTGAATCGAAAATTGACAGCAGGGGTCATAACGGGTCTTTTATTGGTACCTACGGCTATAGCGAACGCACACGCACAGGACAACGAAGGACAGTCGCACATCTCAATACAATCAGAAAAGGTAGCTTATGCAAATGAGGTTGCAGCAACTATAGCAAGGGAACAACTTATTGCACAATTTGGCAAGCTATCAGAGAATTCATCAGATAATGAAATGGTTATTGCAGATGGTGATATAACGATTGTACAAAATTCAGCTGATTTTAATGCCGATGAAAAAGCTTTTATACAAGCGAAATATGACTATGTAGTTAAGCAACGACTACTGTTAAAGAAGCTTAAGGAAATTAGCGATAAGATGGGTACTATTTCATATACCAGCAAAACATTTATTAATGATGTGAAAAATGTACAAAGCCAATATGAAACATTTTTAGGAGATGAATCAACAGCGACATCCTATCAATATGTGCAAGACCAATTCAACCAAGTTGTTCTTGCTGCACTTAATAATGGGGCGAAGGATATTGCCTCAACAGTTCGTGGCACAGTGTTGCAATATGGCTATGATGAAACAGCACGCAATGTCTATTTTAAAGGCAAGGGAATGGATGTTGACAAGTTAAGTAAGCTGAAAGTGGACGTAGCAAAAGTAGAACCGGTCATTACAGAATTAGATCAGTTAGTGGAGTTATTGGAGAAATCTACGGATTATTCAGCTATTTCTCCTAGAATGAATAGCTTTACCACGAATTATAATGCGCTGACAGCAGAGCAAAAGAAAGTGGTTGAAGCTTATAATCCAAATGATGATAAAATCACACCTTTTAAGAAGTATAAGGATGCCTTGTCAGGTTTATCTGCTTTAGATAAAGTGACTTCCAGCATTGCACAGTTAAAAGGTAAGCAACCTGCAGATTTCACTTCAGCCTCAAGCTTTATTAGTGCTGTGACGGCTGTTGAGAAAGCCTACAATAGTCTGGATGCAGCCTCCAAACAATTATTAAAAACGGAATATGAAAGTATTGCACAATATCTTAAAGCAGCAAATATTTCGAAAAGCATTTCAGGGTTGCGTGTATCCAAAGAAGATGTATATCGTACAACAGTCAAAGACATAAAAGCGGAATACGATCTCTTAACGGAAGGTAAAGGTTTTGTTAAAAACATAGGAGACCTAGATCTGGCGTTAGCAAATATTGCATATGCAGAGGATATTGAAGGAAAGATTAAAGCCATTAATGTTGTAGAAGAAGCTAATAAAGTAGCTGCTATTAAAGCTGCACGCGAAGCCTATAATAATCCTTCAGGCACAAATATCAATGCGTCCAATGTGAAAAAAATCGTCAATAATCTAGCAGAGCTCACAGCGTGGGAGAAAAATTTAGGTGCTGCCTTAAAGGTAGATAAGTTAATTGATAGCCTTGATCCTGCCGCCAAAACATTTGAAAGTAAAACTTTAACTGCGTGGACTGCCTTTAATAAGCTCACTGAAAATGATCAGAAGCTAGTGCAGGGAGCGACAAAACTAAAGCTGTTTCAAACATACGCAGAAGCATCGAAAACGATTAATACATTAAAGCCGACAACTGACTACGGTACACAGCTTACCAAGTTGAAAGAGACAGTGGAGAAATTAGATACGACTTTGCAAGGGCATGAAACAGCTCTTACTAATTTGAAAACACAGCTGCAAAACAAAATAGATGCTTTAGTGAAAGAGGAAGAAGCGGTACAGGCTGTTACAACGGAAATTGATCTGTTAAATAGCAATATAGCTATTGAAAAAATATTGGATGCACGAGCTCACTATAATGCGTTATCATCAACAGCTAAAAAGCGTGTGACAAATATTAAAGTGTTAACAGATTTAGAGAAATCCTATAAATCAGTCGTTAATGTTATCTCTCTCTTTGAAAAACTAGATTCCAATTCAAAAAGCTATATTTCTAAAGCAAAGTCAGCTTATACGGCTTACGCGAAGCTAGATGATAAGAATAAGACGTTTGTCCAAAATTATAAAGATTTAAAAGATGTAATTCCTACGATTGATGTAATGGTACAAATTAGTGCATTAAGCCCTTCTAAAAAAACGTATAAAGATGATGTGGTAAAAGCACAAGAAGCGTTTAATAAATTGGGTGAATCTCTTAAGGCAAAGGTAGTAAACAGCCAGGACCTAACAAACGCACAAGGCTATATCAATACGGCTAAAGCATTTGATGACCGTATTATAGCCTTAGCAAATGAAGGCCCTGACACATTTGTCAAAAAGGTAGCAGAACTTACATTAGAATATAAAGCAATGGATAAGAACGCACAGAAGCTAGTGGAGCAAGCCAAAATGTTAAGCTCCTATGAAAAGGATAATAAGGCAGTAATCAAGGTGATTCAAATGATCGATGCCTTAAACCCAACAAATAAGGATTATACAAAAAAGGTTCTTGATGCACGTAAAGCCTATAATGCACTTGATCAAGTTTCCCAAAAGCGAGTGACAAACTATTCTAATCTTACTGCTGTAGAGGATGTTGCTTCCTTGATTGGTCTCATTGCGTCGTTAAAGCCAACAAGTAAAACTTTCTATCAAGATATGAAAACAGCGCGTGAGCTTTATGATTCCTTGCCAGCAGAGAAGCAGCAAGCGATCGTAAACTATGATGCACTGGTAGCAGCAGAGAATGAACAAGGATTAGCACAGAGTGTAGTCGAGCTAATTAAATTAACAGAAGTGCAAGATGCTGACTATTTAACGAAGCTGATGAATGCGCGTGTAGCATACGATAAGCTGTCATCTGACCAAAAGAAATTAGTGACGAATATTAAAGATTTAACAACACGTGAAAAAGCAGTGAAACCAATTTTAAGTGTGATGGTTCAAATTAATGAACTAGATCCAGAATCAACAAACTTTGTTAGTAAGGTAAACTCAGCACGTAAAGCGTATGATAAATTATCGAAAGATCAAAAAAAATACATCGATAATATTAATATTCTCTTAAAATTCGAGCCTGTCTCTAATGTAATGGAATTGATTAGTAAACTTAAATCTTCAAGTAACACATTCCTTCAAGATACATCACGAGCACGCTCACTTTACGATGCACTACCTGACGATATGAAGCAATATGTGACAAACTACTACTTATTGCAAGCAGCGGAGTCTAGTATTTTAGGGGCTGGTAATGTCATGCAAATGATTGATGACTTACCATCCGTTGATCCAAAGCAATATGTGAAACGTATTCAAGAAATCCGTGCTGCTTACAATGCTTTACCAAAGGATCAGCAACGGGCTGTTCAAAATTATAAAGTGCTACAAGATCAGGAAAAGCTAATAAAGCCTGTAATGAGTATTGTAGAAGATATAGACCGATTGCTAACGGCAAAAGATATGAATAGCCAATACCAAAAGATTTTAAAAGCCTATGATAAGCTCAATGCGGAACAACGTCGCTATGTTTATAACGACCAGCTATTGCTTTCGCTAGATAATGTTATAAAGGTTTATAATAATATTGCTAAATTGAATCCAAAGGATAAATATTACTTTGGCATGGTGGAAGCGGCGCGTAAAGAATATGATAGTTTGAATACGACAGATAAACAACGTATCTCCAATTATGCTCTTTTACTCGAAGCAGAGAAAAGTTTAGCTGATGTGAAGAAGGTTGTGGAGATCATAGCGGGACTGTCTCCAAGCTCTTCAACGTATATTGAAGATGTGGCGAATGCCGTTGCTGCCTATAAGGCATTGGACTCTAAAATTAAAGGACAGGTCATTAATGAGGATGTCTTAAAGCAGGCTGAAAAAGATGTGGCTGCCGTTCTCAAAGTTGTTCAAGCGATCGGAAATATTGATCCAGACAGCTCCTCATTCGAGAAAAAAGTGTTAGCTGCTCAAAAAGATTATAGTAATTTGTCAATTGAGCAACAGGGCTTAGTGTATAATTACCGCATTCTAGAAGACTATCTTAAAATGATTCAATAGTATGATAAAAAAGGAGTTTTCCCAATCAATATAACGGGAAAACTCCTTTTATAAGTAAGAAAAAATGAATCCTAATATTAATTTCCAAAAAAGTGAAACTATATCATCTGAAATTCGTATCTTATAGTATAAATGGTCGCTTTGATTGGGAGGTACCATTTGATACATTTTCATTTTGCCAACGTGAGGAGGTCGCCCTGTTGAAAAAATTATTGAGTATAATGGTACTTTCAATAGCTGCAACCGTAGGAAGTTTAACTGGTTTTAGTCAAGTAGAAGCAGCGTCTGCTAAGGCAGTAGATGTGACAAATTCATACTGGGCAAATGCCTCGATTCAACATATGCTCACAAAACAATATATGACTACATACAACGACAACACTTTTAAGCCAGAGCAAGCTATTACAAGGGCAGAGGCTGCTGCTGCCATTGCTCGCTCTCTTCAAACAAACATTGACATTGAGAACCCTGTAAAATTCAAGGATGTCCCTACAACACATCCATATTACAAGGAAATTTGCCAGCTTGTTAAACTGGGAGTTATTCAAAAAAGTGATGCCTTTCATCCAGAAGAGCCTTTAAAGCGTATGCAGGTGGCAAAAATGCTAGCACTAGCTTACCAAATTAAAGTAGATGGCAAAAATAATAGCCAGTTTGCGGATATTACGCGTACGCATTGGGCAAAAGACTATATTGAATCCTTAGCAGATATCGGCATTATTAGTGGAGTGGATGCTAAACATTTTGCTCCTGACCAATTGGTAACACGTGCACAGTTTGCTGTTTTTGTTGAGCGAAGCATGATTTTTCAACAAAAAATTAAGGCATTGGAAGTAGCCTATGACTATCTAGCAAAGGATTATATCCCAACTGTAAACCTTTCTTCTGAGTGGTCTAAAAAGGTGATTGAATTAATAAATGTTGAAAGACAGAAGAATAAGCTAGAACCTGTTGCTTATGATTCGAAACTGACACAAATTGCAATTATCAAAGCACAGGACATGGTAAATCGCCATTATTTTGAACACGTTTCCCCATATTATGGGGCACCTTGGGATTTAGCGACATTATTTGATTACAACTATACAAGTTTTGGAGAGAATATTGCTAGAAATATTAAAACACCTGAAATTGCTGTTAAGGCATGGATGGCTTCACCTAGCCATCGAGATAATATTTTAAAAGAGCACTATACGAACACAGGTGTTGCAATAGCACAGGATAGCAAAGGAAATTACTATTGGGTCCAAATGTTCTCTAGTCAATAAGTTGTTGTGTAACAAAGAATCGCTAATATTACAGAAATGTTACGAAAGTTCCAAATTACGATAAAAAAATCCCCTTTTTAACGCTGGAAATACCACCAAACGTTGGTATTACAGCGTTTTTTTGCTGTCTAAAACCGTTACACAATTGAAAAATAACATTCGCCTCTTTTGTGATAGTCTATGTATAGGCAAAAAAGTTTTGAGAGGGGTATAACAAAAGTATGAATAAGAAATGGTTATTACCGATTTTTGCATCATTTATGTTATTTTCAACTACTAATATTAATACTGCTGAAGCAGCGTCTAAAGCAGATTTAACTGATACAGCTTCTAAATATTTAGGTGTTCCATATAAATACGGCGGTACAACAACAAGCGGTTTTGATTGCTCTGGCTTTACTTCTAAAGTATTTTCAGACTTAGGCATTCAATTAAACCGTACGTCGGGATCTCAATATCAACAGGGTACTGCAGTTGCCAAGAGTGATCTTCAAGTTGGCGATTTAGTATTTTTCAATACAAGTGGTAGTGGTATTTCACATGTGGGGATATACATAGGTGATGGTAAAATGATCCACTCTCAAACTGGTCAAGGTGTAAGCTACTCAAATGTTAATGACCCATATTATTGGGGCGATCGTTATGTAGGTGCTAAACGTGTAGCAACATTTGATGCTCAACAACAGGCTGATGTAAAACAAGCAGCTATTGACTTTTCCGTATATGCTTCTCGTGCAGAGGTAGCAGTACAAATTGCAAAAGCTTTAAACTTAGATACATCTGATACTACTACTAGTTTCGTAGATGTAAAACCTACATATGCTCATGCAGGTGCTATTGCAGCTGTAGCAAAATTAGGTATCTTTGAAGGCGATGCAAATGGTAAATTCAACCCGTCTTCACCAATTACGCGTGCACAAATTGCTAAAGTATTAGTGCTAGCATTTGGTCTTGAAAATAATGGTGGAAGTGTAGCTTTTAGTGATGTGCCTCAAAAGAGCTGGGCTAATGAATATGTTTCTACTCTAGCGTCAAATGGCATTACAAATGGTGACGGAGACGGTAGCTTCGGTTCTGATGAATTACTAAAAATCGAACAATTAAAAGTATTTATTGAAAGAATTCAACAATAAGTTCATAAAGTTAACACTTTAATTGTGTCATAGATTGCAAGAAATGATCTTTTGAATAGCGTATAATGGAAGAAGGGTTTGCAATAGCAGACTCTTCTATTTTTATGATAATTTTGTAGGAAAGGATGTGAATTGGAAAATTAAATTTTAACAGTTCTATTGTATGATGCTTTATTTAGCTAATTTTGTTAAAATGGACACGTTAAGAGAACAAGAAGGGAGGAAATAAGACATTGAACATCAAAAAAATTAGTCTTATCTTGTGCGTCTTATTCATTTCGGCTTCTATGTTTACGATACATAGTGCAAGTGTCAGTGCAGCTAACAATTCAAATATAACATTTGAAGATGTTACTAAAAATCACCCAGCCTATGAAGAAATCAATTATTTAGTAAATTTGGGGGTAATTCAAGGTTACTTTGTGAATGGTAAGAGAGTCTTTGGCCCAAATAATAGTGTTACAAGAGGACAAGCAGCTAAAATGGTTGTTGTTGCCTCTGGTAATAAACCATTAGTTGTAAATAAATCTAGCTTTTCAGATGTTACAGTCGGCACTGAAATGTCAGGTTATATAGAACGTGCTGTACAGCTAGGATTTTTCGATAAAAATATAAAAGGTCAATTCTTACCAAATAAGCCTCTAACTCGTGGAGAAATGAGTTATGTATTAACAAAGGCTTTTAATTTAGATACTAGTGAGTATGAGGGGATCGACTCACCTTTTACTGATGTAGGAATTACACATGAATATGTGAAATACATCAATACCATCTATTATAATGGCATTACCAACGGAACAGGTAATACGTATTTACCGAATAGCACTGTAACACGTTCTCAATTTTCATTATTCGTTGCACGTGCAAACAGTGAAAAATATCGATTAGAGCTTCCTGTAAAAGGTGTACAAGTTCCAGATACATCACAAGTCATTGGCTTAGTGAAGGTCACTACAGATGGGTTAAACATCCGTAAGACAAAAGATTCTACTTCAAGCACGAACATTGTAGGCAAAGTCAATACAGGCGGTAAATTATCAGTCTACGCTGTTGAAAGTAATTGGCTAAAGGTTACTTATAAAGGCGCATATGCCTACATCTATAAGCAATATGCAGAATTTGTAGATGCAGATGGTAATGCGTTAGGAACAGTCGAAAAAGAAGTAACGACAAAAAATGCTGTCAATTTATATGTGAAGCCTACATCTTCAGCAAAAGTAATTTCATCGATTAAAGCGAACGAAAAGCTTCCCGTTTACAAAACAACTGGTGGCTACTACTTAACACAAGTAAATGGTTTACCAGGTTATATTGTAGCGAATAGCACTACGGATATTGTGGAGGAAGAAAAGCCAAATCCTAATCCAAATCCAGATCCAACACCACCAGCTTCTGGTGATGTGCTAGGAAGAGTAACGGTAGCGAATTTAAATGTTCGCAGTCAAAGCAACTCTACATCAGCCGTGTTATTTAAGCTGAATAAAGGAGAGTATGTCCAAGTTAATAACATCAATGGTTACTGGGCAGAAATCACCTATAATGGCCAATCAGGCTATGTTCACAAGTCTTATTTGAAACTATTAAATCAAACAGCTAAACCTTTACAAAATCGTATTATCATCCTAGACCCAGGTCATGGTGGTAAAGATCCAGGTACAGTAAAGGGCTCTGCTTCTGAAAAGAACATTACATTAAAAGTCAGCACACAAGTGAAACAATTACTAGAGAATGCTGGTGCAAAAGTTTATATGACACGTACTGGTGATACGTATCCATCCTTACAAGATCGCGTAGACTTTACTCAAGCAAACTATGGTGAAATTTTTGTAAGTGTTCATGTCAACTCTGCTGCTAATACGTCAGCGTCTGGTACTGAAACATATTATGCAATATCTACAGGAGATATGTATCAGGAAGACATTGATTTAGCGACATATGTTAATAATCAAATTGTCAACAATTTAAATATGAAAAATCGTGGTGTCAAGCAAGAGCAATACTACGTGATTCGTAATATGGTGATCCCTTCTATTCTAGTAGAACTTGGTTTCTTAACGAATGCAGAGGATAACAGTAAAATGACAAATGATCAATACGTTAAATTATTTGCAGAATCTATTTATAATGGTATTTTGCAATATTATAAAAAACAATAATTGATTAAGAGACGATTCCAAAGATGTACTAGCCTTTGGGATCGTTTTTCTTATTCTCTATATACCCATATAAGAAAAATACAAACTAATTGATAAAATGGCCATAAAATTTTCTCTAATCATACAAATAATGGGCTAGTTTGATTGCTACGGCTGGCTAGTATGAAAGATAAGGAAAAGACACTTTTGCACATGGGTGATTGGAGTGGAGCTAGCGTCACAGAGGAGACCCTGGAGCGAACGTAAGTAAGTGAAGCTGCTCATCGGACGGCCCCTGGAAAGGTCGCTGGCGGAACGGAAATCAACCTCCTGCCTTATAAAAAGGCCTTTTTGCCAGTGACTTTATCTTTTTTCAACAACAGTAAATGGCTGTCTCATTTATTAAGAGACAGCCATTTACGTTATTTCACGGTATTGATGAATTTAATATAATCCTTACTTATATATCCAGGTTCAGTGTTTAGTTTATCTGAAACAATTTGATACCAACCATTTGCGCTTGTATCTGTAACGATGACAGGCATATTACTTTTACTAAATGTGAAAAGTGGACTTTGACTTGTTGATGCATCTGCACGAACATTTAGTCCAGCAGTTGTTGTGAGAGCGATTTTATAAGGATTATTTGCATCTTTAAAGCCTAAAGCTTTTTCTGCACGATAGTAATGTCCTGCAATTTTTGCCCCCCAGAATGGATCTGAAGCGTATTTTACGTTGAAGCCGATAGCCTTAGAACCAACAACTGCGCCATTTGTATAACGTCCACCTGGCGTAATATAATTTGGCTGAAGGAATTTTTCAACTAGCTCATTAATATTGGCTTCCACACTATCAAACTTCTTGTTTAGTGGATTTGTATCATAGACATATAAGCCAAATAGATTGTTTAGATTTTGAGCGTGATCACTCATACCATAGGCACTCTCATGCTGTGCTAAGGATAAAATAAGCATAGCATTGATATGAGAATTGGCTTCCACTTCTTTTAATACAGAGCCTAAACCAAGTAGTTTACTTTTAGTTGTGGCATTTTTATAAATCGAAGCACCTGAGCTTTCAACTTCTGCTAATTTTCCCACAATATATTGATCTAGCTCATCTGCTGTATATTGAGTTGCTGCACGAGCTGGTAAGAACTGATAGTAGTTATAGGCTTCTCCCTTTGAAGAACCATCAGCATTGGTAAAGTTGATGCCATCCCAGCTAAAGTATTTCTCACCCTGCTTCATAAAGCTAGGTGCCTTGCCATACACGTAACTAGCAGAATATTTATTAGTTTTATAATCATATAAAGTATGTTTTATTTCACCGTACTCATTTGTGTAATAAGAACGGCCTTTCACTAAAGCAGAAGGAATTAAGGTAACGTCAGCCTGCTTTAAATAGCCAGTATGACCAGCTAAGCGTACTTTTACTTGTGTGGCATCACTACCTAGATACTCCATTTCTGTATTACCCGCAACTGCGATTTGATCCTTAATCGTTTCAGAATTTAGAGCAACATAATTATTCGTTACAACATAACCTGAAGTCATTTTAATAATTTTATCATTTTGAGTAATCACTAAGGAACTAGTCGTCATCGCCTTTTCAGCTGCTTCAAAGCTAGTAAAGGTTTGTTTGTCTACCAAGTTACCATTGGAAACTTCTTTGACGATATATGCAGTAGTATTACCGTTATTACCAGTATTATTGTTGTTCCCATTATTAGTATTACCGTTATTTTCGGAGTTACCATTGTTTTCATTTTTACCAGCGTCAAGCTGATCAGCAAGAAGTATTAATCGTAGAATAAATGTCGATGCCTCACCAATTGTGGCATTGTCTCTTGGTAAAAACATGCCATTGGAGCTTCCTTTAATAAGTCCTAATTGTGCACCGATTGCAACATCCTCACGGAAATCTTTAAAAATAGTTGTATTGTCTTTGAAGGTAATAGAAGAAGTACCTTTTGGTATTTTTAAATAATCAACTGCTCTGATTAGCATCACTGCCATATGCTCTCTTGAAATACGGTCATCTGGCTTAAATGAGCCATCCGTATAACCAGTAATAATTCCAGCAGTTGCGGCAAGCTTAATTTCATTTGCAAATAAATATGTGTCTGACACATCTGTAAACGTTATCTCGTTCTTTGTGTCCAAATTTAATGCTTTTGCTATGTATGTGGCGAATTCACCGCGTGTAACCGTAGCATTTGGACGATAGCTTCCATTTGCATCCTTTAGTAATGCATCTTTCTGAATTAAATAGCGTAGACCACTTTCATGCATATGTCCTGATAGCTCGTCTGCATAGACAGATTGAGGCTGCCAAATGACTAGACTAACAAGCATCATGAGCAACATAAAAATTGATAGTTTTTTCATAGTTTTACCCTCCTAAACTGATATTATTTTAACAAAGTTACACAATCAAGATAAGGGTCAAATGTTAGAAATGCCATAAAATATACCAGCGTTTTATAGGCAATAAGTATGCTTTTGTAATGTGGTGTGAAAGTTAGTTTTAAATAGGGGAAGGAAAGTGAACCGAAATTCACATGAGTTTCTTCTATTATATATGTCATTTGTGTTACCCCCAAAAAATAATGCCGTACATTGCTTACTAAGAAACAATGTACGGCATTTTATTGAAGTAAAAATTAAAGCATTTCTGAAGTTGTTTTTGCTTGCATATGCAGCTGTAGGTAGTCTGGGCCACCTGCTTTTGAATCTGTCCCTGACATGTTGAAGCCACCAAATGGTTGGTAACCTACGATTGCACCTGTACAGCCACGGTTGAAGTAAAGGTTTCCTACATGGAATTCTTCACGTGCTTTTTCTAGGTTCATACGATTTGTTGTGATAACAGCGCCTGTTAAACCGTATTCTGTATCGTTTGCAATTTCAATCGCATGGTCGAAATCTTTTGCTTTTGCAATGGCTACCACTGGTCCGAAGATTTCTTCCTTCATAATACGAGCAGAAGGATCTACGTCCGCGAATACAGTTGGTTGTACGAAGTAGCCAACTGAATCGTCTGCTGTACCACCAGCTACTAAACGACCTTCACCTTTACCGATTTCGATGTACTCTGTAATTTTATTGAATGCTGCTTGGTCAATTACTGTTGCCATGAAGTTGCTGTAATCAGTTGGGTCACCCACTGTTAAAGCGTTTGTTAACTCTTCTACGCGATTTACCACTTGCTCATACACATCTTCTACGATGACTGCACGAGAACAAGCTGAACATTTTTGACCTGAGAAACCAAATGCTGATTTTACGATGGATTGTGCAGCTAATTCTAAATCTGCTTCTTTATCCACTACGATTGTATCTTTACCGCCCATTTCAGCGATGACACGTTTAATCCAAATTTGGCCTTCGTTTAATACAGATGCACGTTGGTTGATACGTAAGCCAACATCACGTGAACCTGTGAAGCTGATGAAGCGTGTTTTTGGATGATCGACTAAGTAGTCACCTACTTCAGCACCAGAACCTGGTACGAAGTTCACCGCACCTGCTGGAAGACCAGCTTCTTCTAATACTTCGATAAATTTATATGCTATAACTGGCGTTGTTGAAGCTGGTTTTAATAATACTGTATTCCCTGTTACTAAAGCAGCTACTGTTGTACCAGCCATGATTGCAAATGGGAAGTTCCAAGGAGAAATGACAATACCGATTCCTAATGGAATGTAGTCATAACGATTGTATTCACCTGGACGGCTTTCGACTGGCTGACCGTTTTTAATGCGTAGCATTTGGCGACCATAGTATTCCATGAAGTCGATTGCTTCCGCTGTATCTGCATCAGCCTCTGCCCATGGTTTCCCGGCTTCTTTTGTTAATAATGCAGAGAATTCATGTTTGCGACGACGGATAATCGCTGCCGCTTTGAAAAGAACGTCCGCACGAATGGCTGGATCAACTTTTTTCCATGTTTTGAATGTTTCATCTGCCGCTTGCATTGCTTTTTCAGCTAAATCTTTGCTTGCTTTCGAAACGCGACCAATGACTTCTGTTTTCTTCGCAGGATTGTACGAAACGATTTTATCTTCTGTTGTAATGCGCTCGCCACCAATAATTAGTGGGTAGTCTTGACCTAAGTAACCTTCAACTTTATTTAAAGCCTCTACATAAGCATTGTAGTTTGCCTCTTGTGAAAAATCTGTGAATGGTTCGTGTTTGTATGGAATCATGTCAGTTTCCTCCCAGGTATAAGTAGTGCCAAATGATTATGCACCTTTTAAGATTGTGTTAATTATATAATGCAATATAATTTGGCATTAATCAACTCAAATTTTAAAACTTTTTTAATTTTTGCATCTGCTTTTCATATTGGTGTTAGAATAAGCTTAATGGACTACAGGAGGACAAAATGGATAACAATGTACTACTAAGTATTTATAAATACGTCATTGAAAAAGGCGATATGGGAATTTGCGTTGTAGACACAGAGGGCAAATTGCTTATATACAATAAAAAAATGAGAGAATTAGAAGGCGTTAATGAGGATGAATTTGAGGAGAGGCGAGCCTTAGAGATTATTGATTTTGAAATCGAAAAAAGCGATATTTATAAGGTCCTCAACTCTGAAACGCCAGTGCACAATATAAAAAAAACGTATTGGAATAAAAAAAATCAAGAAGTGACCTACATAAGCAATATTTATCCGTTGCACTATGAAGGCTCTTTAATAGGCGCTGTGGAATTTGCCCGAGATATTACACAGCTTGAATACATGATGTATCAGCCATTGAGAAGGTATGGCGCTCCATTGACATTTGACATTATCACGGCTGTATCACCAGTCATGAAGGATGTCATTGAAAAAGCAAAAATTGTGGCACTAAGTAGAATGCCTGTTGTGTTAATAGGGGAATCAGGTACTGGGATTGATATGGTTGCAGAGGGAATACATCATGATCTAAAGGTACAAAATGATATGTTTATTGCTTTAATTTGCCGTCGAGATGAGAAAACGGTATTAAAACAATTTGAAAAATATATTGTGGAAAAGGAGAAAATAACCTTCTTTGCTGAGCGCATTGAATATTTATCTTTAGAAGCACAAGAAAAGATTGTTGAACTTTTTAATAATCATCCTAATCATCAGCATGTTTTAATTGCTAGTGTTGGTAAAGATCCAATTGATTTGATTCAAAAGCATGAGCTATCCAAAAAGCTTTACAGACTTTTTTCAGGTATTACGATTTATGTACCTCCTTTACGAGAAAGAAAAGAAGATATTATGCCCTTTATCGATGATTATTTCAAAAGACATCGTGATAGCTTTGGCTCATCTATTCACGGGCTTTCAGAAGAAGTACGAGATACCTTTTTAAAATATGATTGGCCAGGAAATTTAAAGGAATTAGAAGTCCTGCTGGATGAAATAACCTCATTAATCACCAATGAAACGATAGTTGAATCACATATGCTGCCAGTGCATTTCAAATGGAAAATCCAAAGCTCTTGTGAGGAGACGGAAAAAGAGGTTTCTACGAGTGACTTGTTTGTCATTAAAAATCAACAGGATATTCGACCATTAGATGTCTATATGAAAGAGGTAGAGGAGTACTATATTTCGAAGGCGTTGGACTTTCATCAAGGCAATATCTCCAAAACGGCTGCTGCGTTGGGGATTCGGCGACAAAGTTTACAGTATCGAGTTAAAAACTATAAGCTCAATAAAAAAAGCGAAAACATTGATTAACAATGTTTTCGCTTTTTTGGATAGTTTCCCGAAAGTGAAGGATAGAACGATCTAACTGAAGGATAAAAACACAAAACTGATGGATAGCTTCAAGCTTGTATAATTATTTTCCTTTTTTCGAAAGGCGACCAAGCGCAAATGCAGCTGCTCCTAAGCCAATTGCCATGTTCGTTTTTTTGTTAAACACTTGTTTTGTCACAAGTGCAACATTTTGTGGACGCTCAGCTAAACGACGCATAAAGTAACCGTACCAGTCATTACCGAATGGTAGGTATGTGCAGAAATTATAACCTTCACGAGCAAGGTCTAGCTGCATTTCTTTACGGAAACCATATAGCATTTGGAATTCGAATTTTTCATTTGGAATATTATGTTGTTTCACAAATTGTTTTACATGGTTGATCACATTATGATCGTGTGTCGCAATCGAAGTAAATTTACCATGTAGCAAATGATATTCAATTAGTTTTAAGTAATTATGGTCAATATCAGTTTTAGATTGATAAGCCACATTTTCAGGTTCTTTATAAGCACCTTTTACAATACGTAAGCGGAAGTTTTTATATTTCTCAATATTTTCCTCTGATTCGAAGAAGTAAGCTTGAATAACTGTCCCTACGTTATCATACTCTTTGTGTAATTCCTCTAATAATTCAAAAGAGCTATGTAAACGCTCGTAGTTTTCCATATCGAAATTCACGAAAATATTATATTGATGTGCAAGAGCTACGATTTCTTTTAAGTTTTCATAGCAAAATGCGTAATCAATATCTAAACCTAATTGTGAAGGTTTAAGAGAGATGTGTGCATCAAGCTGTTCATCATGAATAGCTTGTACAACAGCTAAAATGTTATTTTTGGCAGCAGTTGCCTCTGATTTTTCGTAGACGAACTCGCCTAGATTATCGACTGTACAAGAAATATTGGCCTTGTTTAATTCTTTAATCGATTGCACAACTTCTGGTAAACTTGTGCCAGCAACAACACTTTGAGCACCCATTTTTAAACCATATTTTTGTGCAGCGCTGTTTAATAATTTGTTCTCTGATAAGTAAATGAAAAAGTCACGTAATACCATCATATGCCTCCAAAAATGAAAATTTTAAATTCTTGGCGATTATAACACTTTTTTTGAAAAGTAAAATGGTTTGATTTTCAGAAAAAAATTTTTCGAAGCCAGTTAGTGAGATAAAACTATTGCAGTCATTGACTTTTTCATGATAAAAATTTAAATTAAAAAATTTTTTCAAAAAAAAAGGACTTTTCAAAATAAAAGATTTGCTTTATGTTAATTAGTATATGTCTAAATTTGCGAATATGTATAATATTGGACTTTTCGAGAGTGATTTACTTGAATGGCATGATAGTATTTCAGAATTATTTATATTTTAATATAATTTATTAGTGGGTATTCTTAGAAGTGATTCTTAGATATCCGCTTTTTCATTTTTCAATTTAAATATCATATTAATAGTAGTTTATAGTAAAAAAAAACAGGGTGTATTATAATAAAATGGTATATAATCAAGATTAAATTATGTACGTTTTGTGAATTTGTAGTTACTTTTGATTTAGAATAGTGTGTCTATATAAGCAATACAAAAGGGAATATGACTACTCTAAACTAAGATAAGGTGGAAAGTATGGCAAGAGGCAGAAAATTTAATTCAAATGGCGAACAAAGTAAACAACTATTACTTGAAAAAGCGATAGAGCTATTTTCTGATAAAGGTTATCATCACACAAAAATTAGTGACATTGTAAAGGCTGCCAATGTAACTCAGCCTACTTTTTATCTCTATTTTAAAAGCAAGGATGCCCTTTATAACGATTTGAATGCGCAATTTCAAAGCGGATTCTTGGCAGTAATGAATAGTAAGTCAACTGACATTATTGAATATGGATTACAGGGTTTTATCACGCTCTTAGAGCAAAAGTTATTGAACTTGTTCGTATACATAATTGAAAATCCTGAATTAACAAAAATAGGTTTTATTGAATCAAAGCAAGCACATTTGGTGAAAAACCAAATGACACAGCAATTGATCCACCTTATTTATCTGCATGATTGTGACAAAGATCTACAATTGTATAGTGTGGATATAAAAATCATGATAGATAGTTTAGTAGGCTCAATAGAAAGACTCATCATTACGAATTTATTAGAAGAAAAAAGGTTACCTGCAGAACTTGCAAATGATATTGTACAATTATATTTTTGGAAAACCAAAGAAGTGATATAAAAAACTGCCATCGATACTTATTATCGATGACAGTTTTTTTAATTGCTTATTCTTATATGCTGATAGTAGCCTTTTTGATCTTTGCTCTTTGGGTGAATAAGTAGCATATATTCCTGATTTGGTGATAAAGCACTCTTAGGTGTAACAGTTAATGTACGACCTTCAATTTTAACTGCTACGGGTACTTCCTTAGCTCCTAAAGCAGCCAGTTGAATGTTACTTTTAGCAATTTGAGAAGTAAGCCCAGCAGGAATTTTTACTGTAAATTTTTGTGTATCAGCTATATTTTTTACCGTGGAAAGTTGTTTATATTTAGGATATTTTTCCTTCAATGCATCATAATGTGCCTGGAAAATAGGTGCTGTTGTGGTTTGAACATTTGGCTTAACGCCTACTTCATGAATAGTATGACCCGCAGGACCTGTAAATTTACCAACTGTAAGCTTTAAATAGCTTCCATCCTGTAATGTGTAAAAGCCTTGCATAGCGCCTTTCCCATAGGTTGTTTCACCGTATAAAATAGCAGCTTTCTGGTCTTTCAATGATGCGGAAAGCATTTCAGAAGCACTGGCACTATAGCGGTTTACAAGAATACGGGTATCTTTAGGAAACTTTGTATCTTGTTGAACTGCTGGGATGGTATAAGAGTTATGTGCTTCTTCTAATAAATACGCAACTTTAGCAGATTGGAATAATCCTGTTAGTTCTTCAGCTGTTGTCACATAACCTCCACCATTATTTTGTAAATCTAAGATGAACGATGTTGCACCACGTTTTTTTAAGTCTATCAGCGCATTTTTAACAAGCTGTGCACCATCCTCTGAAAAGGAAGCCAACGAAATATAGCCCACATTTCCAAATAGCAGGTCAGTTTGTACATTTGGTAATGTGAATTTTTTACGTGTAATAGTTTTGGTAGTTTTTGAACTGTCACTATTCTTTAATGTAACCTCCACCTTAGTCCCTTCATTACCGATTAAAAGGGAAGAGGCCTCTTGTGTAGAACGCCCGATAATGGATTCACCATCAACGCCAATAATGATATCTCCAGCCTGAACACCAGCCTCAAAGGCACCACTGCCTTCGATTACTTGTAAAATATGAATTCCATCTTCGTGTTCTTCAATCACCACACCTATACCTATAGTAGATAGGTTGATGCTATTCATATAATTTTCAAATTCTTGCTTAGTGAAGTAGGTTGAGTAAGGATCAAGCATACTCATGATTTCTGAGATGGATGTAGCCTTCTCTAAATTTCCATTAATTGTTCCAACGTAAGTATCTTTCACAATCTCCTTAATTTCCTTAATAAGCTGTTGATCATTTTCAGCAGCGTGAGTAGTTGTAAAAGGGAGAAGGAAGAAGCCTAGAACAAATACGAATGACCATATTAACTTTTTCATTGGACACCTCTTTTCTAGAACTCAAAATAGAATGTATCATTATTAGGTATTAAATGGATGGTTACATTATGCAATTGAGTATCTGATTTTTATTATACATGAAGCCATCGCTATAGTGGTGGACTTATATGAGATAGAAAAAGAATCTACTTGTCGCTATGGTCAAGTAGATTCTTGTAAATTATTTTTTTATCACTTTATGAATAATAAAACCAATTGATGCGCCAACAATAGCTGGTAAAAGCCATCCTAAATTTTGCTCATACATTGGCAATGCTTTCAGAATAGTTTCATAAGGCGTAATTTCAACTTTCATTTGTTTTAAGCCATCATATAGACTGACAAGGAAAGTTGGAACGAGCGCTAAAATATAAACAATTTGTCCACCTTTAAAGAAATGATCTGCTAGTGACAATACCATCAATACCATAGCTAAAGGATAAATGATTAAAAGTACAGGTAGTGATGCACTAATTATTGTTGAAAGTCCCACATTTGTAATAGCTGTACTAAAAATAGTGAAGACAACTAAAAACGTTTTATATGAAATTTGAGGGAATAGCTTATGGAAAAATTGTGCATTAGCAGTTAATAAACCTACAGCTGTGGATATACAAGCTAGTAAAATAGTCGCAGACAAAATAATACTTCCAAGGCTTCCAAAGAGCACCTCAGCTGATTTTGCAATAATATTTCCGCCATTATCAGAAATACCGATTGCATTGATACTTGTATTACCAATATGCCCTAGAGAGATATAGACAAAGGATAAACCTATTGCAGCAACGACCCCCGCAAAAATCGTTGTTTTTACTTGTTTTCGTGTATCTTTCATACCCATATCACGCAAGGCTTGTAAAATGACGATACCAAAAACAAGAGCACTTAGAACGTCCATCGTTAAGTAACCTTGTACAAAGCCTTCAGCTAAAGGTGACACTTTATAGTTTCCTACGGCTTCTCCTGGTTCTCCCATAGGAGAGATAAAACTTTTAACAGCAAGCAATAAAATAACAAAAAGCAGGGCAGGTGTTAAAATTTTACCTACTCGATCAACGAGCTTCGAAGGGTTAATAGATAAATATAGAATTAACGTGAAAAACAAGATAGATGTGATAAAAAGTGGCGCCCAATGATCCCTCATCGCTTCAGAGAGAAATGGCGCAATGCCTATTTCATAGGACACAGATCCAGTACGTGGTACAGCAAAGAACGGTCCAATTGCTAAGTAGACAATGGAGGTGAAAATCACTCCAAAAGCAGGACTAACACGGTTAGCGAGCAGTTGTAAATCGCCTCCTGCTTTGGCAACAGCAACAATCGCTAATAGTGGAAGACCAACACCTGTTATAAGGAAACCAATCATGGCTACAGTGATGTTTTCACCTGCTTGTTGGCCTAATAATGGTGGGAAAATAATATTACCAGCACCCAAGAACAAGGCAAATAGTAGTAATCCTACTGCTAAATTTCCTTTGATGAAATGCAAGATGTTTTTCATAAGTATAATAACTCCTTTAAGATTGAAAAGCTAAAACTTTCTAAAAATTTTAAATACAGAAGTGTATGTTATCATAGGAACACTAATCTTGCAATGAAAATAGTATTTCAATATAGTCGGATTTCGTCGTATTCTATAAGTTTCCTATAATGTTTGAAAAATAGTCAGTTTTTCCGATTTTTCATGCAATAGTTATCTAGTATGATAGACACACAAGGGAATATTCTAGCACGAACGGAGGCACTTTGGTATGCAAAAGACAAAAAAATGGAGAATTCTTGTTCTAAGTACTTTAGCAACTTCATTTTTAGCATTACAAACAGCGGAAGCAGCAACATATACTGTACAAAAAGGAGATACTTTAACGAAAATCGCCCAAAATCATCAAGTCACGATTGGGGATATTATGAAGTGGAATAATCTATCGAAAGATACGATTTTTGTAGCTCAAAAGCTTGAGATTCCAAAACATTCAACGAATGAGGGAGTAAAGCCCGCCACTCCATCAACATCTGAAAAACCAGCAACTAGTTCTCATACAGTAGCAAAGGGTGACACATTATCAAAAATTGCAAAGCTATATAATGTGACAATTAAGGATATAATGGATTGGAATAAGCTTGAAAAAGACACAATTTTTGTTGGACAAGTATTGAAGCTTTCTTCAGCTGCAGTGATACCCGGTGGTGATACTATACATAATAATGTGACTTCAGGTACGGGCACTCCATCAAAAGTAACTGCGAAAGATCCTACAGCTAATGGACAAGCGATATATAACAAAACCGTTGAAGTTGCCAATACATTGGTTGGAACACCCTATCTATACGGTGGAAATACACCTGTAGGGCTTGATTGCAGTGGCTTTATTTTTTATGCCTTTAATCAAGGTGGTTTAAAAATAGGAAGAGCAAGCAGTGAGGGCTATTTTTACGGTAATACTACCCATGTAGAAAATCCAGTACCTGGCGATTTAGTGTTCTTTGAGAATACGTATAAAGAAGGTATTTCTCATATGGGAATTTATCTCGGAGATAATAAATTCATTCATGCGGGGACAGATGGTGTAGAAGTTTCTGATGTTACGTACTCTTACTGGTCTTCTAAATTAGTAGCCTATAAACGTTTTGATAGTGTGAAATAAAAAGTAGCGATTTTTGCCTAGGCAAAAATCGCTTTTTGTTTTAACAAAACCCCCCTCTCTTGAAGTGACCCCTATAAGTTAGACACGGTTATTTCGTTTAGGCAGCTTGGGTAAACTGAGTTCGGTATTCTACCGGACTCAGTTTTAATTTTGCCTTTAAACGTCTCGTGTTGTAATACGTTATATACTTTTCAAGTTCCTTTTTAAAATGCTCGACACTATCAAATTCCTTTAAGTAGAGGAATTCTGACTTCATGATGCCGAAGAAATTCTCCATGACAGAGTTGTCATAACAGTTTCCCTTACGTGACATACTTTGCACAATGCCTCTTGATTCAAGGGCGTGGCGATATTGTTTCATTTGGTAATGCCAACCTTGATCTGAATGCATCAATAATTGATGTTCCTCTGGCAACCTCTCTAGTGCCTTCTCCAACATTTCTGATACAAGCGAATATGTTGGTCTATGACCAATTGTGTACGTAATAATTTCGCCGTTAAATAAGTCTAAAATAGGTGATAAATAGAGCTTTTCACCAAACAGCTTAAACTCCGTAATATCTGTAACCCATTTTTCATTCGGTGCTTCTGCTATGAAGTTACGATCCAATCTATTAGGCGCAATCTTACCGATTGTCCCTTTATAAGATTTGTATTTCTTCATACGCACTAAGCACTTTAAACCTAATTCTTTCATGATACGTTGAACCTTTTTATGATTCACTTTTTTCCCACGATTTGCTAGCTCATCACGAATACGACGATAACCATAACGACCTTCGTGTTCGTTATAAATTGCTCGAATTTCGGCCTTTAACTCGGCATCTGGATCTGGACGATCCATCTTCTTCACTAAATCATAGTACGTGCTACGTGGAATGCCTGCGAATTTCGCAAGCGCCTTCACCGAGTATTTATGCCTTAATTCATAGATGACCTTTACTTTGTCTTCTTTGGTGATTTTTCCTTGGCTTGAACTAAGGCGTTCAACTTTTTTAAGTACTCATTTTCCATACGTAGACGATTGATTTCTGCTTGAAGTGCTTCAGGTGTCCCTTCTACTGGTGCTTGTTTTGGTTGTTTGTTCGTTTCTTTTTTCATGGATGGATGCCCCTTTTTCCTTGATTGAAGGGCATCGAATCCTTTTGTTTTAAATTGCTTTTTCCAACTACGAAGTGTAGAAGGCGTAGCTATCTTAAAGATAGCTGCTGTTTCAAGTAAGGACGTACCATTTTCAATCATAAAGTTTAGTACGTCTAGTTTAAACTGTGCCGAATAATTTGTATATCGCTTTATAAACGCTTCTACGCCATTATACTCATATTGTTTCGCCCAATTAAGAATTGCTTTGTGATCTGTTCCGATAGATTTAGCAATTTCATGTGAACTTTCATTGCCTTTTATGTAACGTAAGGCTGCTTGTAGTTTTTCTTCCGATGTAAATTTAGCCATATAAAAACTGCTCCTCCAAATGTTAGATGTGTCTAACATTTGGGGAGCAGTTCATCTCTTTTAGAAGAAAGGGGGGGGGTTGTTATTGTGTTACACGAGCTGACCAACGTGAAAGATCAGCGCCTTTTGGGTTTACTAATTGGGCAGGGAAAATAAATGTCCAAGGCTTGGTTGAATTAGGTTGAACTGTTAAAATAGGATCCATTTTAAATGAACCTTTTGCTATTTGTTTTCCTCTTGCGTCAATAATTTCAAGAGGTAGTTGTTCCAAATTTATAGCCTTATTATGGCCATTACGAATAAATATAGAGACATTTAAGCTACCATTATTCATAAATTTAGCCTGCAAACCTGTGAAGTTTACTTCTGTTTCCCCTAATTTGGGTAACGTTTTAACAATCTTGGCAAGCTCCTCTTTTTGTTCTGCTGGTAACTGTTCTTCCCAGGTAGGATCTAATTCTAATTGATGATCACGTAAAGATACTAGATTGAAAGCCAGTTTCCAGCCTTCTTCCGGTATTTCATCAACTTTAATAGCTGATTTTTCAAATTCAAATACCCATGGGCGAGCGCTTTTCGCTGGGATTGTGCCAAGTGCTTTAAAGTCAAATTTTTTAGAAGCTACAAGCTTATCGTTTTTATCCATGATAAAAAGTTCGATTTCACCAAGTTCAATTGCTTCAGAAAGCGAAGAACGGAAAAATGCTCGTACTTGCCATTTTCCAGAGCGGTCCTCATCAATACTAATTGAAGAAAGAGATAATTGATTTGGTTTTAATGGTTCTAGCTCATTAGCAAGAAAGTTAAAGATATATTTTTGCTCCTGAGGTACATTCCAATCAGGGTGGAAAGACAGCTTGGTTTCAACTATACCATCATTATTTTTATCTGTAGTAGGGTTTCCTAGTAAGTCCTTTGAGTCAATTATATTTTCTTGACCAACTTTGTCTGATTTTTTAAAGAATGAAAATAAGCCCATTTTTTATTGATCCTCCTGTTGCGCTTCAATTGTTTTCATAAATCCAATAATTTCTATAATGATCGTACGACGTAATTCTTGGAAGTTTTTGGCGAATAATTCTAAGCCTTCTCTTTGATAAATACGCATAGGATCTTCCTGTTGATAGTGGCGAAGTCCAATGCCTTCTTTTAAATGAGCCATAGACTCTAAATGCTTTATCCAACCATTATCTAAGTTACTTAACATGATTTGAGGGATGACATCTATTACTTGTTCATTTTGAGCAAACGTATCCATCTTAGCAGTTAATTCATCTACAGGCGCTTGTAGGGAATCTAAAATAGGTATAACCTTCCCAACTTCTCTATCAATGGAAACAGGAGATAGGAAGAGACTATTTAAAGTTGCCTCTATTCCATCATAGTCCCATTCAAACGACGGAATATCATCAGGTGTAGCATCACGAACTGCAAAGTCTACTGTTTCATATAACATTTGCTTTAATTGATCTAATAAATCTTCACCAGCTAAAATTTTGTCACGAAGTCCATAAAGAACGGTACGTTGGTCATTGATAACATCGTCTAATTTTAGGTTATATTCCCGCATGCCATATTGGGAACCTTCAACAATTCGTTGTGTTCGGTCAATAAGCTCTTGAACCTCTTTATTTTGAATAATACCCTGATCATCTACAATCATTTTTGCAGAGAATTTTTCTACTTCTTCTTTTGCGTAACGGCGGAACATATCATCTTCAATAGAGAGAATGAAGCGACTTTCGCCTACATCACCTTGACGGCCTGAACGCCCACGTAGCTGATTGTCTACACGACGGCTTTCATGCTTTTCTGTCCCAATTACATATAAACCACCAAGCTCGTGTACATCCTCACCTAACATGATATCCGTACCACGACCAGCCATGTTTGTCGCTACCGTAATACGACCCTTTTGACCTGCCTGTGAAATAAGTTCAACTTCTTGTTCAATTGTTTTTGCATTAAGTAATTGGAATGTTAATTTTTCTTTTTTTAGATAGTCAGCTACAGTTTCAGACTGTAAAATCGAGGTTGTCCCAATTAATATTGGCTGGCCTTTTTCATGACGTTTTTTAACCTCAGCAGCAACATACTTATATTTTGCTTCCTGTGTGTTAAAAATAAGATCAGGCTGATCAATACGCTGACGCGGACGGTTTGTTGGAATTTGCACAACTTCCATGCCGTACACTTCACGAATTTCTTTTTCCTGTGTTTTCGCTGTACCCGTCATCCCAGAAAGCCTCGGATACATACGGAAATAGTTTTGAATTGTTACCTGAGCCATTGATTTATTTTCATCTGTAATCGTTACGCCTTCTTTAGCTTCAATCGCTTGATGTAAGCCATCAGAAAGTGAACGACCTTCTAAAATACGACCTGTAAACATATCAACAAGCTCGATTTTGTCTTCTTTGACAATGTAATCAACATCGCGCTTAAACATAACATGTGCACGTACTGCTTGGATTACGTAATGGAAGAGTGTTTGGTGTTCTAAGTCATATAAATTATCGATATTGAAGGCAGCCTCAACCTTTTCAATACCTTTATCCGTTAGAGAAGTAGCCTTTGTTTCATCGTCAAAGTCATAATCTTCATCTTTCTTGAATCGTTTCGCTAACATAGCAGCAATGCGGTGTAATTCTTCGTTGGAAGGCATCTTGCCTGCGATAATTAAAGGTGTTTTAGCTTCGTCGATTAATACACTATCCACTTCATCGATAATAGCGAAGTGATAAGGACGTTGTACTTTATCTGCTAAACTATAAGCCATATTGTCCCGTAGGTAATCGAAGCCAAATTCAGTACCCACACCGTATGTAATATCGGCGTTATAGGCTTCTTTCTTTTCACCAGGTTCCATCATTGGTACATTTAAACCGACAGTTAAGCCAAGGAAACGATGGATCTGACCGACTAGCTCATAGTCACGCTTTGCTAGGTAATCATTAACCGTGATGACATGAACACCTTTACCTTCTAATGCACGTACATAAGAGGGAAGGGAGGCAACTAGTGTTTTACCTTCACCTGTTGGCATTTCAGCAATATTACCTTCTGTTAATACTAGACCACCAATAAGCTGCACATCAAAATGACGCATTCCTAATACACGCTTTGAGGCTTCGCGTACTACAGCAAATGCGTCTGGGATGATTGATGTAATAGGCTCACCTTGTTCTAATTGATCTTTGAAAATAAAAGTCATTTCTCGTAATTCGGCATCTGACTTGTTAACATATTTTTCTTCAAGATTGTTAATTTGATCTACTATTTTGTAGTAGCGTTTTAATTGACGAGCACTAGTTTGCTCTTTATTACTTTTGAAAATTGAGAACATGAAATATACGCTCCTTTAAAGTTGTCTACATGCTAGACACTCCATTATTCTATCAAATTTTGCGAATGGTGACTACATTTGACTGTATAGGAATCTATTAATGCTAAAATGTACAAAATATTTGTGAAATCGTGGAAAATGTTTAGAAAAAGTATATTTCAATGCTTGTTCATGCTATAATCAATTTGGATTTCAATGTAGATTATTTATTTGAGGAGGAGAGACATGCTTTACGTGTCTTTAATAGCAGCGTTTGTTGCATCCATTTTGTTAACTCCATTAGTGAAACGTTTAGCGTTTAGAATAGGTGCAGTTGATGCACCAAACTATCGAAAAGTACATGCTCGAATTATGCCAAGACTTGGCGGTTTAGCCATTTTCCTTGCCTTTATTATTGGCGTGACGATTTTATACTCATTTTTAATTCATACAAAACATGGTAGTAACGAGGCTTTATTAGCTATCATTATTGGTGCTTGTATAATCGTAATCACGGGTGTTATTGATGATATGCGTGAGATTTCTGCGAAAGCAAAAATGCTTGGTCAGCTAGTTGCAGCACTGATTGTTGTTTTTGTAGGCGGTATTGAAATTGAAATGGTTAATCTACCGTTCTTAGGTACATTAGACTTTGGGTTACTGAGTATTCCATTAACAATTATTTGGATCATCGGTATTACGAATGCCATTAATTTAATTGACGGCCTAGATGGTCTAGCTGCAGGTGTTTCTACGATTGCGCTGATTACAATAGCTGTCATGGCGTTTATTTTGAGCAATGTGTTTGTTTTAGCGTTAGCAGCGATTTTAGCTGTAGCTTCACTTGGTTTCTTATTTTATAATTTCCACCCTGCCAAAATTTTCATGGGTGATACAGGAGCATTGTTCCTTGGATTTATGATTTCCGTGTTAGCGTTACTTGGTTTCAAAAATATTACATTCGTAGCTTTAATCATCCCAATCATTATTCTTGGTGTTCCGATTTCTGATACATTCTTTGCGATTGTTCGTCGTGTTCGCATGAAGAAGAAATGGTCTGACCCAGATAAATCCCATTTACACCATCGATTACTCGATATGGGCTTTACACATCGACAAACAGTTCTAATTATTTACGGAATTGCAGTAATGTTTGGATTAGCAGCTATCATTTTCTCTATGGCAAAGGTTTGGGGAGCTATATTACTTGTAGCGGTCATCCTAACAGCTATTGAAATCTTTGTAGAGGTCATCGGACTGGCTGGTAAAAACTATAAACCATTATTAAATTTTGTACGGATATTTAGTAAATAAAATATAAGCAATCATACAATTTGTATGATTGCTTTTTTGTTGTTAAATAGGGTTACTATTAAAGTCATTAAACAGTGAGTTGCTAGACAACGAGAAACTTTTTCTAAACCGTTTTTTTATGCATTGAGAGTGGAAAAGAAGGAGAACTTAAGTAAGCTTGTTTATCTATGACAAGGAGGGGGAAATGTAAAGGGTGGTCAATCGATGGAAAAGTCATATAAAAAGACCATAGACTAGTTTGTCTATGGTCTGACAGGTCTTATTCAATAACTGAATTGTCATCGCTGCTAGCAGCACTGTCTGTTCCTGTATTGCCACTTGTTAGGCTTGATGATTGTTCATTTTGGCCAAGATGGTTTTTGAAAATCTCTTTTACTTCTTCAACAGAATCTTGATTTAACTGGTAATAATAAATACCAGTAGACATATCATCCGTACCATCTAATGTTAAGGAATCGATACGTGGTGCGCCTTTTGATAAATAAGATAAGAAGGACTTCATTTCAGTGAATGTCATATCTGTTTTCATATTATCACCAAGAGCTTTAATGACATTATCATATTTTGTGATAGAGTCTACAGAAGCCACTTTTTTAATAATTGCAGATAGAATTTCCTGTTGACGTTTGCCACGCTCAATATCACTATCTTGCTTACGAGTTCTTGCTAGGGCAAGTGCCTCACTTCCATTTAAATGCTGTAACCCTGGCTTTAAATTGATTGTAAACTTATCGAACTCATCTAATTCATGCAATGCATATGGTACTTCAGCTTCAATACCACCTAATGCATCTACAACATCTATGAATGCATTAAAGTTCATGCGTACATAATAGTCAATAGGAATATCAAATAGTTCTTCTACAGTTTCGATCGTAGTAAGTGTTCCACCCATAGCATGTGCGTGAGTAATTTTATCTTTATAACCTACTTTAGGAATATAAACGTATGAATCACGAGGAATGCTTAGCATTTTAATTGTATGAGTTTTATTATTTAATGTAGCTAAAACGAGTGCATCAGAACGTGAATGGTCTGACCCCTGTCCTCGATTATCACTATCGTCAACTCCGACAAATAAAATAGATACATTATCGTGTACTGGTTCTACACTTTCTTCGCGTTTTGCAGAAACCTGACGACCTTCTAACTCCTCATATGCTGAGTCTGCAGCATGCTCTACCTGTTTAGTAAGGTAAACAGCATAAGCCGTTACACAAATTACCAAGCTGGCAACTAATAGTAGTGTAACTTTTATAATTAATGAAGCTTTAGAAGACCTCTTTTTAGTCGGACTAACAGATCTTTTTTTCATAATAGATATATTCTCCTCTAATTATTGGGAATAATAATGCGATAAAGCTAACTTTTATTCAATTTTAACTAAGCAATTGTGTGGACAATAAAATAGCTTAACAAAAAAATTATACTATGCATATTTAGTTTCGACAATTAAAACTATTTAATTGACAATAAATTCTACAAATTGAGCATCTTCGAAAGTGATGGTAGCCTGTCCATTTGTCATTTCTGTTATCCAACTTCGGAACTGTTCTTCTTCCTCTTTTAGCACAGAAACAATAATTTCAACACCCTCCAAATAACGTATTTCCTCTAAAGAATATGATGAACTTCTTATTTCATTTTCGACTTTTCCTAGCCATGTATAATCAATAGCTACTTTCATGACATGATGCAATTTACGTTCAACTATCTGTGCAGCAGTTAATCCCTCTGTAGTTGCTTTTCCATAAGCACGAATAAGGCCTCCACCACCGAGCTTAATGCCTCCAAAATAGCGGGTCACAACAACGACCGTATCTTTTAACCCTTGTTTTTTTAAGACCTCTAACATAGGGACGCCTGCAGTACCACTAGGTTCCCCATCATCATTTGCCTTTTGAATATGATCATGCTCCCCAATAATATATGCAGAGCAGTTATGTGTTGCATTATGATGCAATTTTTTTATACCATCTATAAAAGAAATTGCATCCTCTTCCGTTTCTGCACGTTCTATATAAGTGAGAAAGCGAGATTTGGAAATGACAATTTCGCTTTCACCATATCCTTTTACTGTTAAATAGTTTTCTCTCATTCGTATCAATCTCCTTTTAACTAGAGTTCTATTCTATAATTTTCATGAAGAAAAAGCATTAAATTTTAGCATGGTAATGCTATAATAGGTGTAGACTATGGAATATGTGATTTTAGTCTATTAAATTAGTAAGTAATCATAAGACATTAGACTGGGGAGTATACTATGTTTTCAAATGATACCTTCGATTTAAAGTCGCTTGATGACATTTTTAATCGAATGTTAGATACAATCATGAGCTCAAAGGATGATATCTTTATTATAAGTGAACAAAGCCGCAGAAGCTTTGAAGATATGCAAAAAGAGCTGGAAATTGTTCGAAAACAAATATCAATCGTAATTGATGATGGCGATGCATTGGAAAAAAGTACGCAGCTTGCTAAGCAACGACTTGTGCTAGTGAGTAAAGCTTTTGATAATTATACCGAAGAACAAGTTAGAGAAGCCTATGAAACTGCACATGATTTTCAAGTAAAGCTCTCCGTTATTAGAACACAAGAAAAACAGCTACGGGATAAAAGAGATGATCTAGAGAGAAGATTAAGAGGATTACTCGATACGATTGAACGTGCTGATCATATTGTTAATCAGGTAAATGTCGTTTTGAATTACTTAACTTCAGATTTAAGAAATGTTGGTTTAGCCCTTGAACAAGCAAAAATGAAACAGGATTTTGGGATACGTATTATTGCAGCTCAAGAGGAAGAGCGTAAGCGTTTATCAAGAGAGATTCACGATGGACCTGCTCAAATGCTTGCAAATGTCCTTATGCGCACTGATTTAATAGATAGAACGTATCGTGAAAAAGGTATTGAAAAGGCTTTGGCTGAAATTGCCGATTTAAAGAAAACGGTACGTAATGCCTTATCTGAGGTGCGACGTATTATTTATGATCTACGACCAATGGCACTTGATGATTTGGGAATTATTCCGACATTAAAGAAGTATTTATCGACAGTGACTGAATATAATCCAGGTGTTGAAATTCATTTCCAATCGAGAAGTACAGAAAAACGTATACCTTCAAATTATGAAGTATCCATTTTCCGATTAGTACAAGAATGTGTAACCAACGCCATGAAGCATGGAAAGTGTAAAGACATTTGGGTAAAGCTTGAATGGTTAAAAGATGCCGTCAACATTGTTGTAAAAGATGATGGCATAGGCTTCGACCCACAAGTAGTGAAAGATCATTCCTTTGGAATATTAGGAATGAAAGAACGTATTGAAATTTTAAATGGTACAATCACCATTACGAGTGAAATCAATCGAGGGACAACGGTGTTATTTAAAATACCGTTAGAAGTAGAATGATGTAACTGTCGCAGAAATCTAGGGGGTAAAGACAAATGACAAAGATTATTATTGTAGACGATCACCAGCTATTCCGCGAAGGAGTAAAACGCATTTTAGATTTTGAAGATACGTTTGATGTAGTAGCAGAAGGTGACGATGGTACAGATGTTGTTACGTTATACGCTGAAAACGAACCAGATGTTGTACTTATGGATATTAACATGCCAGGCAAAAATGGAGTAGAAGCAACGGCAGAGTTAATTACTGAATTTCCAGATGCAAAAGTGATTATGTTGTCTATACATGACGATGAAACATATGTTACGCATGCATTAAAATCAGGTGCTCTTGGTTATATGTTAAAAGAGATGGATGCAGATGAAATCGTTGAGGCGATTAAAGTTGTTGCCAACGGCGGTTCTTATTTACATCCAAAAGTAACGAAAAACCTAGTAGCAGAATTTAAACGACTTTCAGAACATGAAAATAAAGGAAACTTCCATCAAACTGAAATTCGTCGTCCATTCCATTTGCTAACTAAGCGTGAATGTGAAGTATTACAATTATTAACGGATGGTCAATCAAACCGTACAATCGGTGAGACACTGTTTATCTCTGAAAAAACAGTTAAAAACCACGTATCAAGTATTCTTCAAAAAATGAATGTGAATGACCGTACACAAGCAGTTGTAACAGCTATCAAAAATGGCTGGGTTGAAGTACGCTAATTGCTAAGACTGTTTTTAAAAGCTACTTTTATTGAAGTAGTTTTTAAAACAGTTTTTTATTGTTTTTTGGTAATAATTTGTATTGGGCTAACTTGATGAAGAACAGGTCATTCACAATTTTGTAACATTACTATTCATTAGTATGAATATGATAACTAGCAATTCATGCAACATTTTACAGCCTAATGCGTCATAAGGAAGATGTAGCACTTAAATGTTGAAAATGCACAACAAAATTCCTACGAAAGCATTTATATGCTACAATATGCGCGGGAGGTTTTTTGATGTTAAAGAAAAGTTTTCTAGCAGTTCTAATCTTATTAGTGTTAACTGCCTGTGGTAATAAAGATGAAAAGATGAGTGATGAAGAACGAGATAAAGTAATAGAGGATGGTACAGTTGGCTTTGAAATGATGGGTGGAAACGTAGAAAAGGCTGATAATGTACCAGCGGAAGATGAAAAGGCGATTTTAGCATCTTTTGATGAGTATATTGCTGCATTAAATGCTGAAGAAATTGATCGTTATATGAATACAATCTCGAAAAATCCAAAGGGTTTTAAATACGATGAAGAAAAAACATATGCATCAGAAGTATTTGATCAATTTGATATTAAGCGTGAAGTAGAAAATGTAACAATTGCAAAGTATGAATCAGAAGAGGCGCAAGTATTTGCCAACATGAAAATGCACTCACTTCAGCTTGAGACAAATGTCGAACATGAAAGTGCAGGACGTCAGGTAACAGTCTTTGTGAAAGAGGACAATGATTGGAAAGTGACGAGTGTCTTTTATATTGGCGATGACTCACAGTCAAGTACAGGAAATTAACAGAAGCTATCTTCATTCAACATATCAATTGAGTGAAGATATGCCTATTTATACATAGACAATGAATGTGAAATGGAAGCTAGCTTACTAGCACGACTCTAGAAGGGCGAGAACGGGAATCCGACGTTCGTCATTCATTTCACATTCATTTCTTTTTGTTTTCCGTCATTTATGCAAAAGCGAAGCGCCAGCAATAACAACACAACAACAACAACAACAATTGCACCAAGTAGAAATAGATTGTAAACTAAAAATTATAGGAGAGTGGACATGGATGAGGACGGCAATCGTAACAGATAGTACTGCATATATTACAGCTGAGGAACGTGCACGCTTAAACATTCACATGATACCTTTAAGTGTTAATATCTCAGGCCAATTATTTGCAGAAGAAGTAGATATCACAGCATCTGAATTTTATGATAAGGTGCGTGGAGCTAAAGAATTTCCTAAAACAACACAACCTCCAATTGGAGAATTTGTTGCTCTTTTTGATGAGCTAGCAAAGGATTACGATGAGATAATTTCCATCCATTTATCGAGTGGTATTAGTGGAACATACCAAGGTGCAGTGCAGGCCAGTGAAATGGTGGAAGGTATTAATGTTTATGCCTTTGACAGTGAAATATCCTGTGCTGTTCAAGGCTTTTACGTATTAAGAGCAGCGGAAATGGCGAAAGAGGGCCATTCAGCAAAAGACATACTTGCTGCATTAGCAGACATGCAGCAGTTTATTCGTGCTTACTTCATTGTAGACGACTTAGCACATTTACAGCGTGGTGGGCGTTTATCTTCTGCCGCAGCATTAATCGGTGGCTTACTACAAGTAAAGCCTGTTTTACATTTTGTGGATAAGGTAATTGTACCTTTCGAAAAAATCCGAACACGTAAAAAGGCATTAAAGCGTGCGGAAGAATTGCTAGCAGAGGATGCAAAAAAGTATGCAGCGATGGACGCTGTTGTCATTCACGGAAATTGTCCTGCTGAAGCCCAAGAATGGCTAGAGCAATTAGCCGCAACGTACCCAAACGTAAACTTTAAATTGAGCTATTTTGGTCCTGTTATTGGTACTCATTTGGGTGAAGGGTCAATGGGATTAGGATGGACAAAAAAATAACGAATTGTGAGAAGTCTCTACTGCAAAAGTAGAGGCTTTTTTCTATGAAAGGGGAGGTTTTAATGAGATATAGGGGTTGGTTGTTGCCCCCAGCATTACGTGATTTTCATGAAGGGCGCATTTGGTTAAAAGAACATTCGCCATTTTCATCTGAAGATATTGAGAAAGCAATAAAGCGAAAATACGTCAGTATAATAGAAGGAATTCAAATAAAGCCAGCTATGAAATGCAATCGTTGTCACAATACAGACCCGCACTTATTCACAAAATTCCATTGCTCAAAATGTCAGCAACAATGTGTGTACTGCCGACACTGTATTAAAATGGGGAGAGTAAGTAGCTGTACAAAATTGATGATTTGGACAGGTCCCAAGACGATAAAAATTAACAAGCATTCATTAAAATGGGCAGGGCAATACACCGAACTCCAGCAACAGGCTGCTAATGAAACCTTGGCAAGTGTGAAAGCAAAACGCTCCCATTTAATTCATGCAGTTTGCGGTGCAGGCAAAACTGAGCTACTTTTTCCTACTGTCTATGATGCATTAAAGAGAGGGCTACGTGTTTGTATTGCTACACCACGGACAGATGTAGTGTTAGAACTGTATCCACGCTTTCAAGAGGCTTTTCCGGATACAGTTATTCATGCTTTATACGGTGGAGCACCTCACCAAAATGGCTATGCACAGCTTGTTATAGCAACAACCCATCAGCTCTACCGATTTGATAAGGCATTTGATGTCATTATTGTAGATGAGGCAGATGCTTTTCCTTATACATTTGATGAAACTCTACAAAGAGCAGTAGAAAAGGCTAAAAAGGAAAATGCTCCTCTGGTATTTGTGACAGCAACCCTATCAGCATCATTACTCCATACTTTCCAGCAAGAAAGCTACTCTTTTATTCCAAAACGCTATCATAATCATCCACTACCAGTCCCACAAGTAAGTTCTTTATGGGGCTATGATAAATGCTTTAAGCGAGGTAAAATCCCTAAAAGGTTAAAAAAGTGGGTGGAGGAGCGCTTACACCAAAAGGAACCCTTTTTACTGTTTTTCCCGACAATTGACTTAATGAAACGTGCAACTCCTCTTTTTCAAGGGTTAAATGAAGACATATTAGCTGTGCATGCAGCTGACCCAGAGCGGAAGGTGAAGGTGTTAAAGCTACGAAATAAAGCAGTTCCGGGCTTATTAACCACTACGATATTAGAAAGAGGCATTACAATTAGCAAAGTACAGGTGGCTGTTATTGGGGCAGAATCATTGATATTTACCGCCAATGCCCTCATTCAGATTGCAGGCCGAGTTGGACGAGATGTTCAATTTCCAGATGGGGAGGTCTTATTCTTTCATCACGGCATCACGGCAGAGATGGATGAGGCATGCGCAAAAATTCAATTTTATAATAAGAAGGGATTTTCTGAATGAATAAAATAGAATCTCATTGTTTAATATGCACCCAGCCGTTAAAAATAACTATTTCCTGGAAAATGATTCTAACCAAGCAATTCTCGCCGACTATATGTGAAAGATGTGTCGCTCGTTTTGTACCTTCTCAATCTGCTACATCCCTTTATCAATATAATGAGGCGATGAAGGATTACTTACACCAATTAAAGTTTCTTCAAGATGTGGCTCTTGCAAAGGTATTTCGGCAGGAGCTTCATAATCGTCTCACCAAAGAAAAAGCCATAATTCTACCCATTCCAATGCACCCTCTCAAACAACAGGAGCGTACATTCTCGCATACTGATGAACTATTAAAGACAGCGCATATTCCTTTTATACAATTATTAGAAAAGACAACGACAGAAACTCAAAGCTCCAAAAATAGAGAGCAACGTATACAAGCAGCTCCACTTTTTCGCTTAAAGGAGGGTGCACAAGTCGAACATAAAAATTATCTTCTTTTTGACGATATAAAAACTACGGGGACAACTTTACAGCATGCTGAACATGTTTTAATGCAATCGGGTGCTAAAAATGTCCAATACTTCACATTAATTGAAGGATGAAAATACCAATACATTATGTATAATAGTTAATGAGACAGCATTCGTAGATAAGTTTTCTAGAAAGAGGAGGAAAGGCCAATGGCAGAGGTTCGTAATTGTCCGAAATGTAATGAATTTTTTAATTATACGGGAGTCCGAGAAGTGTGTCATAAGTGTGCACAATCAGAGGAGGAGCTTTATCAAATCGTTTATCGTTTCTTACGTAAACGTGAAAACCGTGCGGCAACAGTAGAACGAATTGTGGAAGCAACGGGGGCAGATAAAGACTTACTGTTTAAATGGGTTCGTAAAGGCCGTTTACAGCCAGCTATGTTTCCAAACCTAGGCTATCCATGTGATAACTGTGGTCATCTAACGACTACAGGAAAGCTCTGCTCGAAATGTCAAGATGAATTAAAAGCAGACTTACGGACATTTGAAGCTGCCAAAGAGTTTCGCCAAAGTGTTGAAGAACGTGACCGTGTAACCTATCACTCAGATCGTAAACGTTAATTACGCTAAGTGTGTTAATTTTAAACAAAATTAGCACACTTTTTTCTATGTGAAAACTTAACATTATGTGAGACAATCCGAAATAATAGTAAGATAGGATTTAGAGATGGGGGGTATTGAAATGAAAATTACATCTTATGGAGTTAATGCAGTAAACGCCTATAAAAACCAAGTACGCAATGCAAAATCAAATACAAACAAGGCATCTTTCGCCGATAAAATTGAAATTTCAAAGGCTGCGCAGGAAATGCAAGGGGTTTCAACATACAGTACAGAGCGAGCAAACCATGTTCAACAATTGAAAAAGGATATCGCTTCTGGTGAATACAAAGTAGACGCTCGTAAAGTGGCAGAGGATATGCTGAAATATTATCGTTTCTAGGGAATAGCAGAAAGGGTGTATAACGATATGTCTGTAGAAGCAATTAGTTCTACACTAACAATGCTAGAGAGAATGCATAAAAGCTTACTCGAACTAGCCTTTAAAAAAACAGAAATTATTAAAAGTGGCGATATCGAAGCTTTAGACCAATTGCTCAAGGACGAGCAGGCACATGTAGCGGCCATCGATAAGCTCGAGCAACAGCGTCAGAAACAGGTAACGGACTACCTTGAAGCAAAGGGACTTGCTTCATCTGACAAAACAACTGTCGCGGATGTCATCGAGGCTGCTGAACAACAAGCAGACAAAGCAACACTTTCAGCAGTTCGCGAACGTTTAATGCAAATTATCAATGACCTACGAAAACAAAATGATCTAAATCAAAAACTCGTTTTCCAATCATTACAAATCGTCAACCTAACATTAGATGCAGTAAGACCCCGTACAGAGCAAATGAACTATTCCAGCAACGAGGTCCGTGGCACAAACAATATAGCTAAAAAATCATATTTCGATTCACAAGCATAACAAGGGAGGAAAAAACATGCGCTCAACATTTATGGGCCTAGAAGCAAGCAAACGTGGCCTTTTCACACAGCAAACTGCTTTATATACAACAGGTCACAATATTTCCAACGCCAACACACTAGGCTACTCTCGTCAACGAGTGAACATGCAGGCAACACCTGGATTTCCAACGGCTGGGTTAAATCAGCCCATTTATCCTGGGCACCTAGGAACAGGAGTAGAAGCAGGCTCAATTCAACGTATTCGCGATGAATTTATTGATCGTCAATATCGTCAAGAAACGAATAAATTTGGCTATTGGGAATCCCGCTCCAATGCAATTTCACAAATGGAAGATATTATGGATGAGCCATCCCAATTTGGATTAAATGCAGCATTAGAGCAATTTTGGAAGGGGCTAGAGGATGTTAGTACTAATCCAGAAAATGCATCTTCACGAAAAGTAGCCATTGAACGAGCAAAGCATCTTGCACAATCATTCAATTATATGGACACGCAGATAAAAACAATACAAGGTAATTTAGGAAATGAAATTAATGTATCTACAGATCGTATTAATTCTATATTAAAGAGAATTGCATCGATTAATAAGCAAATACAAGAGGTTGAACCAAATGGGCATGTTCCTAATGATTTGTATGATGCACGTGATGTGTTAATTGATGAACTAAATAGCTATATACCGATATCGATTGAACGTGTTCCTTCAGGTGGGGTTGCTAGTGAAGTGGCTGAGGGTAGTCTAACAATAAAGTTTAAGCCGTATCCATCAGGTACGCCAATAGAATTAGTTAATGGTAGAGAATATGTGGCATTAACTACTACGGGAACAGATACAACAGGTACAGTAGCAAGTATTGATGGCAATGATTTAACAAAGGTTTTTCAGGAAATAAAAATTTCCAAGCTAGGTGAACCACCAACAAAGCCTGCTGCTGATGCTGTAGGATTGGAATCAATTAAATATAATGAACTTGAGCCTGGAAAAGGTAAACTACTATCACTTATTAATTCGTACGGATATGCTGAATATGACGCGGGAGGTGCTTTTTCAGGTATAAAAGGTTACTATCCAGAAGCATTAGCAAATTTGGATAAACTAGCTTCTACCTTTGCTAATACATTTAACGCTGTACATAAGGCAGGCTATGATTTGACAGGTGTACAAAATGGATTAAACTTCTTTGAAACGATGGATGGCTCTACAACAATTAATGCTGGCAATATTAAAATAAATGAGGAATTTACCAAAGACTCTTCGAAATTAGCTGCTTCTTCTGCGCCTAATGAAGTAGGTAATGGTAAATGGGCAATTGAGCTAGCCAATTTACAATCAAAAGCAATTGGTGCTGGAGGATTTACAATTACAGTTGGTGCAAATTCTGTTGTAATTCCACCTTCAACAGAGCATCTTGATAGTGCAACTTTCAACTCTTTCTATCAAGGAATGATTGGGAAATTGGGTACAGACGGTGAAGAAGCCTATCAATTAAATAAAACCTCTGAAAACCTGTTATTATCAATAACTTATAACCGCGCATCTGTCAGCTCGGTGTCCTTAGATGAAGAAATGACGAATATGATTACGTTCCAACAGGCGTACAATGCCAATGCACGTATGATTACAGTTGTCGATGAAACTTTAGATAAAATTATAAATGGTATGGGCCGTGTAGGACTATAAAATTACTAGAAAGGGGTTTTTCTTAACATGCGTGTGACACAAACGATGCTATCAAATAACATGCTGCTTAACCTTAACAGAAGCTATGGCAGAATGTCTAAACTACAAGACCAAATTAATTCTGGTACAAAAATTACTAGACCCTCTGATGATCCTGTTATTGCTGTAAAGGGAATGGGCTATCGTCGGGATTTGGGACGAGTTGAACAATATACACGAAATATGAATGAGGTCAATAATTGGATAGATACAACCGATGAGTCACTGAACCAAGTAGGTGAACAAATGAAGCGTGTTCGTGAACTTGTGATTCAAGCAGCAAATGATACAAATACACCTGATGAGCGTGCAAAAATTAAGACAGAAATTGATCAAATTCGCCAACAGATTCAGGATGTGTCGAATACAAAAATTGGTGACCGTTATATTTTCAGTGGTACGAATACGGATAAACCTTTATTTGTAGATGCGACTCCCCCAAATGCTGATGGTTCAAAAATAATTAATGCGGATTATCAACTTTACGATGGAACAAATATTATTTCTACTGCAGCTGATAAATTAACAGCACCGAATGCTGATGTACAAATTGAGGTCTATGATGGGATTCAATTGCAGGTGAATGCACCTGGTGCTGATTTATTTGGCAATATTGATTCATTAATGGGGAAAATATCAAACTTATTGGATCCTGAAAGAGTACCTGGGCCAGCGACTAGCGAAGAAATTAGTAAAGCATTAGGTGGTTTTACTTCAACTAGTAAATCAGATGATATAACAAATATACACAATAAAATCCTTGAGACGCAGGCCGATATGGGGGCACGCCAAAATCGTGTTGAATTAATGGAAAACCGCTTGTCGCTTCGGGAAATTAGCGTAACTAAACAATTATCAAACAATGAAGATGTTGATTATTCAAAAGCGATAACGGAAATGGTCACTTCAGAGTCTATTCATCAGGCCGCATTATCTGTAGGCGCAAGAATTATTCAGCAAACTCTAGTAGATTTTATTAGATAATACTCACTAGTCATAATCTGAAAATCAAGAGATTATAGGGAAAAACAAAGTGATATAGGTATAGCGAACAAATTTTATAAATGAAGAAGGAAAGCGTTTGGACAATTCGTTCAGACGCTTTTATTGAAAGGAGAGGTAAAATGAGACTCCCTCAAATTCAAATTCGTACAACAGATGCAAAATTAGACCTTCATATAGGAAAACCACAACAACACATTGAACAACCAGAGGCTACTCTGCATATTGAACAACCAGCCGCTATCTTGGAGATTCATACAACAAGAGGTGTTTTAAAAATAGATTCCTCACAAGCGAGGAGAGATTTAGGGTTAATTGGACCAATTGAAGCAACTAAAAATGCTGCTAAAGAAGGTCAACAGACTGCTCTAAGTGGTATTGAGAGACGAGTAAATGAAGGGCGACAAATAATGATGTCAGCTGGTAAAGGACAAGGACGAGCTATTATGCAAAATATTGCTAAACAAAATCATGGGCCCCATCGTGTACCATTCAATATCAAATTCGTACCATCCATAGGCTCTGTAAAAATCGATTATACTCCTGGCACAACAGATGTCAATATTGAGCGGAGAGAGCCAATAATTGACGCAAAGGTGAACAAACCAATCTACGAATACACACCAGGGAAAGTAACTGGTACAATGGTACAAAGACCAAATGTTGACATTGATGTAATTGGTTAAAGGAGAGAGTAATCTAAATGGAGATTGAAACAAAATTTTTAGGAACAGTTGAAATTAATGAACAAGACATTTTAACATTTGAAACAGGACTGCCAGGCTTCCAAAATGCTCGTAAATTCGTCTTGTTACCTCTCGATGCGGATTTACCATTAGTAGTCTTGCAATCTGTTGAACAACAAGAACTTGGCTTTGTGCTCGCTTATCCATTTGCCTTTAAAAAGGACTATGAATTCGAAATTGATGAGGAAGTTAAAGAGGATTTGCAAATCGAAAAAGAAGATGATATTGTACCATACACAATTTTGACATTAAAAGAAACGTTCCAAGAATCTACAATGAATTTACTAGCTCCAGTTGTCATAAATACAGTAAAAAAACTTGGAAAACAAATTGTGTTACAAGATAGTGCAAGCTATCCATTACGCTATCCAATCGGTGCTGCGGAAGGAAGTGCCAAGTAATGCTTGTATTATCTAGAAAAAAAGGCGAATCCATCATGGTTGGCGACCAAATTGAAGTCAAGATACTTGCGGTCGAGGGTGATCAAATAAAGCTCGGCATCGTGGCACCAAAATCAGTGAAGGTTCATCGCTCAGAAATTTTTGAAGCCATTCAAGAACAAAATAAAGAAGCACTGGCAACTTCTCCAAACTTGTTAAGCAAATTGAAAAAAAACAAATAAAAAATTTTTTTGAAAACTATTAAACATTCAATCTATCGTACGATATATAGATTGTAAGGCAGAAGTAGTACATACTACAGAAACCAAGCTCTCCCACAAGGATGTGGGTTACAAAAAAACAATTCAAGGAGGAATTCCAAATGAGAATTCAACACAACATTTCTGCATTAAATGCACACCGTAACTTAGGTTTCAACAACACTCAAGCTTCAAAAAACCTTGAGAAATTATCTTCAGGTTTCAAGATCAACCGTGCTGGTGACGATGCTGCTGGTTTAGCAATCTCTGAAAAAATGCGCGGACAAATCCGTGGTCTTGACATGGCTACGAAAAACTCTCAAGATGCAATTTCTTTAATCCAAACTGCTGAGGGTGCATTAAACGAAACTCACTCAATTCTACAACGTATGCGTGAATTATCAGTTCAATCAGGGAACGATACAAACGTTAACCTTGACCGTGACGCAATCCAACAAGAAATTGAGCAATTAACAAAAGAAATCGATCGTATTTCAAATACAACTGAGTTCAACACTCAAAAATTACTTGATGGTTCATTCTCAGGTAAATTCCAAATTGGTGCGAATGAAAACCAAGATATGGCTATGGACATCGGTAATATGAATGCAGCTTCTTTAGGTTTAACTAAAACTGTACTAGCAGAAACAGATGTTGATGCAAAAACATTAAAAGACGGTTCATATAAAGTGAGTAAAGATGGTACAGAACTATTAGATTCTAAAGGACAAGTAGTAGGTAAATTCGATGGAACTGCTAAAAATAAAGTGGTTTTAGCTGATGGATCAGAAATTACTTTCAGTAAAGCTGCTAACGTTGAGCCAAAAAACGCGGTCATCAATGTTAAAGGCGGTAAAGCCGACATACGTGTAGAATTAGATACAGCCTCTACTAAAAATCTAAGTAAATTAGCTGCAGGTAAATATGAGATTAGTGGAGACAACGTTTTAAAAGATGGCGTTAAAGTAGGTACATTTACTGGTACTGAAGTTACAATTGAGACAGATGGTGGAAAAGGCACAGCAACATTTGAAGCAGCTGATTTAGGGCTAGATGGTAATTTTACAAATGATGGAACAGGTGTAGAAGAATTTACTATCGGTGGGGTAGACGTATCTACTCGTGAGCAAGCGACAGGTACAATTACTGCTGTAGACGATGCTATTAAAAAGGTATCTGAGCAACGTTCTGCACTAGGTGCTGTTCAAAATCGTTTAGAGCACACAATCAACAACTTAGGTGCTGCTTCTGAAAACTTAACAGCTGCTGAATCTCGTATCCGTGATACAGATATGGCAAAAGAAATGATGGAGTTCACTAAGAATAATATCTTAATGCAAGCAGCTCAATCTATGTTAGCGCAAGCAAACCAACAGCCACAAGGCGTATTACAACTATTAGGTTAATTCCTAACAAAAATCTTGAAGGTATTTACCTTCAAGATTTTTTTATGAAGGAGGGTAGACATGGAAAAAGTCATGCTAGTTCCTAAAGGGACAGAGCAATTTCAATGTATAGGGGCAGCTTGTGAGGATTTTTGTTGTCAAATATGGAGAGTCGATATTGACCGTGTAGGCTTTATGAAAGTAGCAACATCTAGTAACCCTGTTATCAAACCGTTAGCCAAAAAAGCTTATCAAAAAAATTCAAAAGCAACGAGTGATGCTAACTATGGGCGAATGAAAATGAATGAACAAAATGAATGTCACTTTTTAGATGAAAATAAATGGTGTTTAATTCATAAGGAACTAGGCGAAAGTGCGTTATGTAATACATGTGCCATTTATCCAAGGGAGCACCGCGAAATTGGTCAGTATATCGAGAAATCATTAACCTTATCGTGCCCTGAGGCTGTTCGTACATTGCTATTGCAAATAGAAGGGATAGAATTTGAAGAAGTGTTGGCACAGCCATCAGAACGTATTCAAAGTAAAGCGATTTTAACTGAAGAACATGTAGATATTTTATGGGCTATTCGATCATTTGTGATTAATTTATTGCAAGAACGGAGTATTTCATTGGACTTGCGTATGATGTTACTTGGTTTACTTGCTGAAAAGTTAAACGAGCGACCAAAAACATTAGAGCATACAGAACAAGTTATCCAAATGATGCAACAACGCTTTTTAACACCACAATATATTGAAGCAGTTATGCAAATTAAAGGAAATGAACTGGTTCAACTCCAAATGCATAAAGAACTCCTGCGTACAACGGTAGAGGAACTTTCGTTTAACGTACGATATATCGAAGTCGTAAATCAATTTATCCGAGGCTTACAGACAGGTCCATTAGAGAACAAGGAAATTACAGAAGAAACTTTGCAAAAATATATAGCTGCACAAGCTGTTTACCAGCAATTTATAAAAGAGCATCATTATATTTTAGAAAATTATCTAGTACATTATATTTTCACAAATGTATTTCCTTATAATGGTAAAACGGTATTAGAGGCATATGAAGATGTTGTTATTAATTATCAGCTGATTAAAGCTTTATTAATTGGTATTGCCTCCTATAATGGAAATTTGACGGTTAATGATGTTGTGCTCGCAATTCAAAGCTATACAAAGGCTGTAGCTCATAATAATAAGAGTTATGGCATATTACGTCAGAAGATTAAAGAATCTAATATGGAAACAATAGCATTTTTATTTGCTTATATTAAAACAAATGAGAAAAAATAGTACTATATCTAGGAACTTGGTTGTATAAAAAACATTCTCATATTGTGTAGGGAGAGATAGAGTAATGAATGAATTATTACTAGATACACAACAATCTTACTATGAATACGTCGGAAAAGTACAGCAAGGTTGCCATATAATTGCTAGCTCTTTTCAATCAAATAATTTAGAGCAGGCCTTTCGACTGATTGCAGATTTTAGTGAGGGGCTCGAATGGCTAGTAACAGTAGAGCAACATATGCAAGCTAATCATTACGTTATCAATAGCCGTATACAGGAAGTTATCGAACAACTACCAATCTTAAACGGGCTATTGGAAAAAAGAGAGATAGAAGCTTTAGCATATTTATTTGAGAATGAGATTGCACCATTTTTCGCTAGTGCCTCTGAATGGACGTTTAAAAAAGTTCAAATGTAAGTAGCTAGATGGTACTAGCTGCTTATTTAACCTAGTATTATACATTTTTAGAATTGACAAAATAGAATATAAATGTAAAAGAGTGAATTGTCAAAATACATATAAATGGTTTTAATGTTACGAAACACTTTTGAAGGGTTCTCAACAGAAGTACATGTAGATAACATATTTTCATCTGTTAAGAAAAAAATGTTATCAGGTTTTTATAAATATATTCATTGTAACTTGTATATAAATAAACTTAAATGAAACAAGGCTGTGCAAATCTATTAAAGGTTTGAACAGTCTTCTTATTTTGTTATAGACTTAAAACCTATGACTGGCATTTGAAAGTTAATTAATAAAATAGATACGATTCTATTCCTCCTATAATTATCCACATAGTTTCAAAAAAAACTGAAATTCTCTGATTTTTATCCGATATTAGTAACAATCATATCTGTATTAGATTCAAGGAGGATGAAATTATGCGCATTTCAGGCAATGCAGATACTGGTGCAGCAACTATTCAACAGCAAGTCTCCTCTAATGCACCAGCAGTGGAGAAAGTAGTAACGCAAGGAAGCGACACTACAATGAAAAGTGCTACACCGATTGTTGAACAAATACAACAACTTAGTAATGATGATGAAACAAAAGCAAAAGTACAAGAAGTTGTCGATAAAATGAATAAAATGCTGGAAGTAAATCAGAGTGCTGCAAAGTTTAAGTATCATGAGGGTTTAGAACGTTATTATGTAACTGTAGTAGATAGTGCTACTGATGAGGTATTAAAAGAAATCCCACCGAAAAAGTTACTAGACGCTTTTTATGAAATGCAAAAGCTATTTGGGATGATTGTAGACGAAAAAATATAATTATATTTTAAAATGGAGGACTATTTATGGTAATGCGAATAGGTGGATTAGCATCAGGGATGGACATTGATGCTTTAGTAGAAAAATTAATGACTGCAGAAAGAGCGCCATTAAATAAGCTTTTACAAAATAAACAAAGATATGAATGGCAACGTGATGCTTATCGGGATGTCAATACAAAATTAAAAACATTTGATAACTTTATTTCAGATAACTTTGTTATTAAAAACCTAAGTTCAAAAACGGCGAGTAGCTCGAACTCAAATTTAGTTTCAGCCATTGCTACTAGTAAGGCTACGGGAACACTTTCTATTGAAGGTGTTTCACAGTTAGCCGAAGCTGCACGTACAACGAGTGGTCAAATTGATGGTACTGGTACGACAAAAATGAGTGATTTAGTTGGAAGTGATACGAAATATATTGAATTCACTGCACCCTCGGCTGATGGTTCGACTCCAACAAGTGTAAAAGTTGCCATTACATCCAATATGACAGTCGATAGCTTTGTAGAAAAAGTAAATGAAAGTAATATGGGTGTTTCAGCAATTTTTGAAAATGGTCGGTTCTCCTTCACAGCTAAAAATACTGGTAAGGGCGATATTGCTGTTAAAGGGATTGATGAAAATGGTGCAAATACGAATATAAGCAAATTAAAGTTACAAGAAGGAGAAGGAGCAACAGTAACTGAAGGTAAAAATGCCGTTTTCCAAGTAAATGGTATTGCAACAGAACGTAATACAAATTCATTTACACTCAATGGCTATAACATTACATTAAATAAGACGTTTAATGGTACAACAACAAATGTTAATAAATACCTTGCTGCAAGAACAGAACGTGATAATGCGGTGGCTGCTTATAATACCAAAAACGCAGCCTATGAAACAGCACGTGATGTATATTACGGGGCAGGAGCAACTGATTTCCCATCTTATACAAATACACACCAAGCTGCTTATGATGCCCTATTTGGAAAGCCTCTAAAAATGGCAGAGCAACAAACATATAACTCAATTGGTTCCTCAGTCTTTAAAGACTTAACAACTGATGAAATTAACTTCCTAGGTAACTATGATGCTACAGGTAAAAGCATTGATCAAATTAAAAATGATATTCAGAGTAGTAGTCTAGATGACGCTAGTAAAGCAAAGCTAAGTGGTCTAGGTGATAAATTAGAGAAAGTAGCATCTTTAAATACAACAGATTTAAATAAATTTAATGATTATGCGAACTACTCCGTCTATGGTAAGAAACTGAAAGATATAGATATTGATTCTCTGAAAGGCTTTAGCTATGACAGTAACGATGACTTAGAGACAATTCATGCAAATATAGATGCCGCTGGGTTTTCTGATGAAATGAAAACGGCATTGAAGTCTTTCACGAAAGATCAGTTAACTAATTTAGTAGCAATGGCGCAATCACCAGATACAGATACAGTCGATGCATTAAATCGTTATAAAGGGCTTGCCCAAGAGGAAGCGGAAGCAGATGATTTACTCGCAAAATATAATAAGTTTGGTGATAAACTAATTACGGATTTGGTTAATGATCCAACAAAAGTCGATGGATTATCAGAAGAACAAAAGCTTTTATGGAATGATTTATCCGCATACCATACTGCATTTAACAATTATGCTGAGCAAAATATTCAAAGAGCAGATTATATTAAAGCAAACAGTGAAAAAATAGCTGCTGAAGCAAGGAAGAGTAATGCTGAATCAGCGTTTTCTACAGCTAAGGCAGAAGCAGATGCTGCAGGTATACTAGAAAGTGGAACCGAGGACATTAAAGCTGGACTACCTACGAATCCAACTGATCCAGCAGTTACCCTATCATCTACAACAAATGTAGATGACATGATGAATAAAATTAAAGACTTTGTGAATACGTACAATGCTTTAATTAAGGATTTAAAAGAGCAAACGACACAAACGAAATATCGTGATTATGCTCCATTAACAGAAGATCAGAAAAAAGATATGAAGGAAAGCGAAATTAAGCTATGGGAAGAGAAAGCGAAAAGTGGCTTACTTCGTAACGATTCACTTCTTCGTGACGGACTTTCTAAAATGCGCTCACTTGTTTATGAAGCTGTTCCTGGTCTTGAAGACTCAAAATTTAATACATTATTCAGTGTCGGTATCACGACTACTAAAAATTACAATGATGGTGGCGCACTAGAGATTGATGAAAAGAAATTACGTGAAGCATTAGAGGCAGACCCAGATGCTGTGGCTCGTCTATTTAAAAATGATGCTGGTAAAGACAAAGATGTTGTAGATGGTAAAGTTGTTGATACGCGCGGCTACCTTGCCAGATTGCGCGGATCAATGGATGAGTTTAAAATTTCAATTGAACAAAAAGCTGGCCGTGCAACAATGACAGATCAACAATATACGATTGGTAAAAACTTAATTGATACAGATAAGCGTATTTCTACATGGCAAGATAAGCTCAAAAATATTGAGGCACGTTACTGGAAACAATTCTCAGCAATGGAGCAGGCCATTAATAAGGCAAATCAGCAATCTGGAATGTTCATGCAACAAGGCGGAGGCTTCTAAATAAGGTAGGGGAAACATATGCAGCAAATAGATCAACTATTGCAAGCTTCAGCAAATTTATTTAAGCATTTGGGTGAAACTCCAAAAGGTGAAGACCGTGATGAATATATCTACACTATTAACAACATGTTAGACAAGCGTGGTGCCATTATTGAAGAATTGATGAATGATGGATTTCGTTTCGATGAACAAAATCGCATTCATCGTACATTGCTAGAATTAGATAATGGTATTAAAAAGCGTTTAGCAGATGTAATGGATGCAGTTAAACAAGACATGGCAAACCTACAAAAAACGAAGAAAAGTGAACAGCAATATTATAATCCTTACTCGAATGTTCGCGTAATGGATGGCATGTATTATGACAAAAAAAATTAATCGTTTATCTTCATTCATCGTGCTGGAAGTTGCTAGCTGAATGAAGATAAAGCATTGGCAGATGTCATCCGATTTTAAAAGGAGTGAATTGTGATCATACAATTCAAAATCCAGACAAATTTACGCTGAGACGTAAATAGCTTTTCTTCGGAAAATGGTTTAAACTAGTAAATAAGTAACCTTTCAAAGGAGTTGTCCTTTATTGGCAGCAAATTTAACAGCACAAAACGCGTATAAACAAAATAGTGTGACTACAGCTTCACCTGGCGAATTGACATTAATGCTTTATAATGGATGCTTAAAATTCTTGCATATGGCGAAACAAGCTATCCAAGATAAAAATATTCAAGAGAAAAATACAAACATTCAAAAAGCTCAGGCGATTATTAGTGAACTGATGTCTACACTCAATATGGATATTGAGATTTCGAAACAAATGCTACCTCTTTATGAATATATGAATCATCGTTTAGTAGAAGCCAACATTCAAAATGATGTAGCCATTATTGAGGAAGTAGAAGGATTGGTGACGGAATTTCGCGATACGTGGAAGGAAGTAATTCGCATTAATCGACAACAGCAATTTGGTCAGGGAAACAGCGGACAAATTTAGACACAATTAGAGACCATCGAAAGAGATGGTCTCTTTTTTGTTAAACCGTTATGATCATGAAATAGTCATAAATTAGGCTATTCAACGGTAAAATATGTTACTTATTCCCTGTGGCTGTTAGTTGGGCATCATGGCATAATCAAAGCAATAAACATGTTTAAAAGAGTACTGGGGTGGGAATATGATCTTTAAGCGTCAAGAAGGTTTCCGATTTAAATTTAAGGAGCCTATTCAAATAACTTTTGCTATTTATGAGAATGGGAAGGTCAATCATGGACAAACGGCTATGGCTGACTTGTTGGATATAAGCCCACGTGGATTAAAGATGTTTACGGAAGTGGATTTAGGTATAAACCCTCCTCCATTAGATATCCATTTTGTGCTTGATACACAAGAAGTTCGCGCTTATGGAGAAGTGATTTGGAGTCGTCCATTTGGGAGCGGCAAGCAATACGGCATCTATTTCAATAATCAAGGACCCGTGGAAGATTTGATTGTTGAAGAACTAAAGCTTCGACGAAAAAAGGAAGCAGCAGAAGCGAAAAAACAAAATAATAATTTATAAAAATTTTTGTAAAAAAAAGAATGATTTTAGAGGAATTTCACACACTTGTGTAGAAATAGATAGTATAGCAGTTATAAAGGAGGAGTTTACATGTTAAACTTTAACATTCGTGGTGAAAATATTGAGGTAACTCCAGCTATTCGAGAGTATGTTGAGAACAAAATCGATAAAGTTGAACGCTATTTTAACGAAGATGTTAATGCCAACGCTAATGTCAATTTAAAGGTTTACAATGACAAACAAACTAAAGTGGAAGTTACTATTCCAATGAAGAATCTAACTCTTCGTGCTGAAGAGCGTCATAATGATATGTATGCTGCTGTTGATCTAATTGTTGATAAATTAGAGCGTCAGATCCGCAAGCATAAAACAAAAGTAAACCGTAAATTCCGCGAGCGTGAAGGTGCAGGCCTTTATTTTGCTACTACTCAAGCAGCTGCTGATGCTGTGTCAGAGGAAGAAGAATACTCAATTGTTCGTACAAAGCAATTTGATTTAAAACCTATGGATCAAGAAGAGGCAGTTCTACAAATGAATATGCTTGGACATGATTTCTATGTCTTTACAGATGCTGAATCGAACGGCACAAATATTGTATATAAACGTAAAGATGGAAAATATGGCTTAATTGAAACTACTTAAAACTTCATGATGACAAAGGCTCTCGCGATGGCGAGGGCCTTTTTTTGGTATGACAATCATATGTAGCCGGGGTGACAGTTTGCATGAAACTGTTACACAATGGTAAAATGAAAGTTGAATCTATATAGGAAGTGAAAAACATTCATGGCAAACCTATTAAATAAATTATTTGATTTCAATAAACGTGAGCTAAAAAAATTAGAAAAAATCGCTGACCAAGTTGAGCGTTTCGCTTCTCAAATGGAACAGCTTTCAGATGATCAACTACAAGCGAAAACAGATGAATTTAAAAAGCGCTATGCTGAGGGTGAGCATTTAGAGTCGATTCGTGCCGAAGCGTTTGCTGTTTGTCGAGAAGCGGCAAAACGTGTATTAGAAATGTACCCATTCCGCGTTCAAATCATGGGGGCAGCCGCTCTTGATGAGGGGAATATTGCGGAGATGAAAACCGGGGAAGGTAAAACTTTAACAGCGACAATGGCTGTTTATTTAAATGCCATCACTGGTAAAGGTGTACATGTTGTAACAGTCAACGAATACCTAGCGAGTCGTGATGCTGCTGAAATGGGACAACTTTATAATTTCTTAGGCTTATCTGTTGGGCTTAATTTAAATAGCCTTTCAAAAGATGAAAAACGTACTGCTTATGAGGCAGATATTACGTATAGTACAAACAATGAGCTAGGATTTGACTACTTACGTGATAACATGGTGCTTTACAAAGAGGAACGTGTACAACGTCCATTGCACTATGCTGTCATTGATGAGGTGGACTCGATCTTAATTGATGAAGCTCGTACGCCATTAATTATTTCGGGTCAAGCTGGGAAATCAGCACAGCTTTATAAACAGTCTAATGCGTTTGTGCGTATGTTAAATGCAGAGACAGACTATACGTATGAAGAGTCCACAAAAGGTGTTACGTTAACAGATGCAGGTGTGGAAAAGGCAGAAAAAGCATTTGGCATCGATAATCTATTTGATTTGACACATGTTCGTTTAAATCATGCGATTAATCAATCATTAAAGGCGCATGTTAGTATGCATAATGATGTCGATTATGTTGTGCAGGATGGCGAAATTGTGATCGTTGATGGCTTTACTGGTCGTTTGATGAAGGGTCGTCGTTATTCTGATGGCTTACACCAAGCGATTGAGGCTAAAGAAGGCGTTGAGATTCAAAATGAATCGATGACAATGGCGACAATTACCTTCCAAAACTACTTCCGTATGTATCAAAAGCTTGCAGGGATGACAGGTACAGCGAAAACAGAGGAAGAGGAATTCCGTAATATTTACAATATGAATGTTGTCGCTATTCCGACGAATAAACCGATTGCTCGTGATGATCGTGCTGACTTGATTTTTGCAACGATGGAAGGGAAATATAAAGCAGTTGCTGCTGATATCGCAGAGCGTCATAGAGCTGGTCAACCTGTTCTTGTTGGTACAGTTGCTATTGAAACGTCTGAGATTATTTCTAAACTATTGGATAAACATAAAATTCCTCATAATGTATTAAATGCGAAAAATCATGAACGTGAAGCTGAAATCATTGCGAACGCTGGTACAAAGGGTGCAGTAACAATTGCAACTAACATGGCTGGACGTGGTACAGATATTAAACCTGGCGAAGGAGTACTCGAAATTGGCGGTTTAGCGGTAATCGGTACAGAGCGACATGAATCACGTCGTATTGATAATCAGCTTCGTGGACGTTCTGGTCGTCAAGGGAATCCAGGGGTTACACAATTCTACCTATCCTTAGAGGATGATTTAATGCGTCGTTTTGGCTCTGATAATATGAAGTCGATGATGATGCGCTTAGGTATGGATGATTCCCAGCCATTGCAATCTAAAGTTGTGTCGAGAGCTGTAGAATCAGCGCAGAAACGTGTCGAGGGTAATAACTTTGATGCGCGTAAACGCTTATTACAATATGACGATGTACTACGTCAGCAGCGTGAGATTATTTATAAAGAGCGTTATGATGTACTAGAAACAGAAAATATGCGTGTGCTTGTTGAGTCTATGATTCAAGAAACAATTGATAATGTTGTTAGCCTGTATACTCAAGGTGAACAGAAGGATTGGAACCTAAAGGCTATTGAAGACTTTGTAGCGGCTAATCTTTTAGAGGAAGGTCAACTTAAAGTATCTGATTTCCAAGGCAAGTCTGCTGAAGATATTAATCAGCTAATCTCTGATGCTGTTCATGTTCGTTATGATGAAAAAGAGGCAGAACTGACACCAGAGCGTATGCGTGAGTTTGAAAAGGTTATTTTATTACGATCAATCGATACAAAATGGATTGATCATATTGATGCAATGGATCAACTACGTCAAGGTATCCATCTGCGTGCTTATGGTCAAAACGATCCACTTCGTGAATATCAACAAGAAGGCTTTGCGATGTTTGAGGATATGGTAGCCTCTATTCGCGAGGATGTTGCGAAATATGCGATGAAAGCAGAAATCCGCAATAATCTGGAGCGTGAAGAGGTGGCAAAGGGGCAGGCTGTTAATCCAAAAGAAGAAGGTGGCACTGCGCCGAAAAAGCAACCAGTACGTAAAGCTGAAAACATTGGCCGTAATGATTTATGTCCATGTGGTAGCGGCAAGAAATTTAAAAACTGTCATGGCACAGCTCAATAATATCTAGGTGAAAAAATCATTTTAACTACGTGTTAAAATGATTTTTTCTTTTTAAAATTACTCAAAAATGAAGAAATTTTAGTATAAAAAGTCAGAATTTATAGACAATTGAAAAATATGGGTATACAATAGCTGTAATAATAGGTATATAGTACAAGTTATTTATCCTGTTATTATCCTGAATTTTTGATGGTGATACTAAGTCTTAAGGAGGATCGGAATTTTCAAGCAATCTTACTCATTGAAAATAGCGGGAATGTACGCATATTTGTATATTCCTTTTTATTTTGACTGGAAGCAACATAAAATGTATAAAGGGGGACTATAGATGCATAAAAAAGATATTATGAATAGTGAAACAATGATGTATATGCCTGTGTATGATTCCTTTGGAAATTTATGTACGCAGGTGTATGAGAAAAATAATGAGTATATATCTACGTTACCACCAACGAAATTATTGGACTTTAATCTGCGTTATTTTGGTTCTAGTTTAAGAGGAGCGTTCGATGGTTCGAAAATGATCCTAGGCAAGCTTAATAAAAATCCTATCGTCGTGCACGAACGTTGTAATATTTTATGGTTTCCTAGTAGGTCTCCTTTACACCCTGACTGTATCTGGTTCGCTGTTCATCATATTGATGACTATGTCGCTGTGGATAAAAAGAGGACAAAGGTTACTTTTATGAATGGCAAGGAATTTATTGTGGATGTCAGTGTCAATGCGTTAGAGTCTCGGATTCAAAGAGCATTTTTATTAAAATATAGACTAGAGAAACGAACAAAATATTTACTTGTTCAGTATGACCGTGTGAAAGTATTTCAACGTCTTGCCAAAAATATGTTTGAGGACGAGACGCAGGATAGTTGACTTAATTCCACAAAACATCTGCTAGATAGTATGTTTTCGTTTCTAAAAACGTTATAATAAAAAGATACGGAGCTTTATAAATAAAGTGTTAGCTCCATGACTAACGTTCGGAGGATTTAACGATGATTGAATTAGCAGATGTACGCAATGTGTTAGACACTACAGCCAAAAAATTGGCGGACTTTAGGGGGTCTCTTTGACTTAGAGAACAAAGAGGCACGTATTCAGGAGCTAGATGAAATGATGCTAGAGCCAGGCTTTTGGGATGATCAGCAAGGTGCTCAGGTGATTATCAATGAAGGAAATGGCTTAAAAGCGATTGTCAATGAATATAAAGATTTAGTGGAAACACATGAAAATTTAGATATGACACTGGAACTTTTACGTGAAGAACCAGATGAAGAATTACAAGAAGAACTAGGCAAAGAACTAGCAGAATTCCAACAAAAGATGGCTGATTTCGAGCTACAATTACTGCTAAGTGGCCCATACGATCAAAACAATGCCATTTTAGAGCTACATCCTGGTGCTGGTGGTACGGAATCACAGGACTGGGGTTCAATGCTATTACGTATGTATACGCGATGGGCTGAGAAGCGTGGATTTAAAGTGGAAACAGTGGACTATCTACCAGGAGATGAAGCTGGGATTAAATCTGTAACATTGTCGATTAAAGGTCACAATGCTTTCGGTTATTTACAAGCGGAAAAGGGTGTGCATCGTCTAGTACGTATTTCTCCATTCGATTCGTCTGGCCGCCGTCATACGTCCTTCGTTTCCTGTGATGTTATGCCAGAGTTTGACGACAATATAGAAATCGATATTCGTACAGAGGATTTAAAAATTGATACGTATCGTGCAACAGGTGCAGGTGGTCAGCATATTAATACGACAGATTCTGCCGTTCGTATTACGCATATTCCTACTGGTACGATCGTACAATGTCAAGCTGAGCGCTCCCAGATTAAAAACCGTGAAAAAGCGATGACGATGTTAAAAGGGAAGCTATATCAACTAGAACTTGATAAACAGCAGGCACAATTAGATGAAATACGCGGTGAGCAAAAAGAAATAGGCTGGGGCTCCCAAATTCGTTCGTATGTCTTCCACCCATACTCGATGGTGAAGGATCATCGTACAAATGAAGAAACAGGTAATGTGGGTGCTGTGATGGATGGCGATTTAGATCCATTTATTAATGCCTATTTACGTTCAAAAATAAATTAATACCCAGATTCCCCAAGAGTGAGATGCTCTTGGGGAATTTTTGTTAAAAGGGTGGATGATAGGGTGCATCTTGGCTCAGCTGTTTTCGTTCATTCATGTAATATTTATACAGCATAGATGCGTTAAGAAATTGTTTACTAATAGAAGCATAACGAATAGGTAGTTCGATTTGTTTATCATTTTTTAACGTTACAATACACCCCAATTCACTAGGAGTAATATTAATAATTGCATGAAGCCCTATCCATATATTGTGAATGGAGCTGGGTGAATAAGTTGGCAAAAAAATACAAGGATAACCATAATCAAAGGCCACGACGATTGGTAGCTTGTGTTGATTGCCGAAAAAACGTTTAGCCGATTGTTTTGCGGCTTCATAAGTTGATCCTAATGAGAGACAGGATTTTCGAAGGACATGCATCGGTTTGCGTGTAACAATCAGCTCATTATGCTTATCAATCACGTGCGTGAAGACTTTGGAGTCATGCTGAATAGGTTGCAGCAAATAAGTATTGAATGAAATTAAGTAGCCGTTTACAAAGTTAGTTGTCATATAGGGAGTGCCTCCTTTTTTCTAGTTATAACGGTAGTGTAAAACAGAATATGACTTTCTTAAATTAAATGAAATAGTTGAAAATCGTTGAGAAAAGCACGAAATGCCTAGAGAATTTGCTCTAAATATCAATTGATTAATAGCTAATCCAAGATATTTTCGAATCGTAAGCATTGCTTTTTAATTTCAATTTTCATATAATTTAGAAAAGGATCGAGGTGAGATCGTTGGATAAATATTATTCGTATACAGATTTTCTGAAAGCCGTTGGTCAGTCGAAAAAAGTTGATGAGGCAGAGAAATTATTAAACGAGATTTATTTAGATTTATTTTTAAATCGTATCCAGCGTATGCATCGGCAAGAGCAGCTCATGGTTCTGATAGATAGAGCACTCGATGAAAAAGATGAAAACGCATTTTATCAATACGCATCCGAACTAACTTCCTTACACCAAACAGAAGATGAATCATGTTGACGAACCCGCTCTCCATATCTATTGGAGAGTGGGATTTTTTTGCTTTTGAAAATAGTTGCAGAGGATGTGAAGATTGTATGTTTTGGTTAGAAGAAGTGATCTTGCTTATAGAATGGGGAAAGTCATTTAAAAAGTTTGAGACGCTGTTTATAAAAAAGTGAGAGACGCTCTAAAAGTACAGACCCCGGCTCCTGAGAGTGTGTGAGCTCCACATAAAGCAAAACAGGAAATCTCATCCATAAATAAAGCTTGAAAACTTGATAAAACGGCTATTTTAAGAGTAACAAGTTAAATTGACTGTATTGTTATGTAATAAAAATTTTAGAGATGAAAAAAATTTTTACAAACATTCGTTCGTTAAATGTTCGAAATTTTAATATTGCTATGCTAAAATATATGTACAAATTGGAAGAAAGGACGGGGACATGAGTGCAAACATTTGATTTACAAGCGCCATATCAGCCTAACGGGGATCAGCCACAGGCCATTGCGGAATTAGTGGAGGGTGTGAAAGCAGGCAAACGTCATCAAACATTGCTTGGTGCTACTGGAACAGGTAAGACGTTTACCATTTCGAATGTCATCCAGCAAGTTAAAAAACCAACACTAATCATGGCACACAATAAAACACTAGCTGGCCAGTTGTATAGTGAATTTAAAGAGTTCTTCCCAAATAACGCCGTCGAATATTTTGTCAGCTACTATGATTACTACCAACCAGAAGCTTATGTACCGCAGACAGATACCTATATAGAAAAAGACTCTAGCATTAACGATGAAATTGATAAGCTGCGTCACTCTGCTACTTCTGCATTGTTTGAGCGTGAGGATGTCATTATTATTGCATCTGTGTCCTGTATCTATGGTTTAGGTTCTCCTGAAGAATATCGAGAAATGGTTGTTTCCATTCGTACAGGTATGGAAATTGAACGTAATCAGCTACTGCGCAAGCTTGTAGACGTTCAGTATGAGCGAAATGATGTTAGTTTTACTCGCGGAACATTTCGGGTACGTGGAGATGTAGTGGAAATCTTCCCAGCCTCTCGTGATGAGCATTGTATTCGTGTGGAATTTTTTGGGGATGAAATCGATCGCATACGTGAGGTAGATGCACTAACGGGAGAGATTTTATCGGATCGAGAGCATGTTGCTATTTTCCCTGCATCTCACTTCGTTACACGAGAAGAGAAAATGCGTAAAGCGATTGAAAACATTGAAAAAGAATTAGAGGAACGACTTGCATTATTACGTGCAGAAGATAAATTACTAGAGGCACAGCGTTTAGAACAGCGTACACGCTATGATTTAGAGATGATGCGTGAAATGGGCTTTTGCTCTGGGATTGAAAACTATTCACGTCATTTAACATTGCGTGAAGCAGGTGCTACTCCATATACTTTGCTAGATTATTTCCCCGAAGACTTTTTACTTGTGGTTGATGAAAGTCACGTAACACTTCCACAGGTTCGAGGAATGTACAATGGTGACCAAGCACGTAAAGGAGTGCTCGTAGAACATGGCTTCCGATTGCCATCTGCTCTAGATAACCGTCCATTACGTTTTGAAGAGTATGAAAACCGCGTACATCAAGCGATTTATGTATCAGCCACACCAGGTCCTTATGAACTGGAGCATACACCAGAAATGGTAGAGCAAATTATCCGTCCAACTGGATTATTAGATCCATTAATTGATGTACGTCCTATTGAAGGTCAAATTGATAATTTAATTGATGAAATACAAGATCGAATTGCGCGTGATGAGCGAGTTTTAGTGACAACCCTAACGAAGAAAATGTCTGAGGATTTAACGGCTTACCTGAAGGAAATGGGCTTAAAAGTAGAATACTTACATTCAGAAATTAAGACACTAGAACGTATTGAAATTATCCGTGAGCTACGCAAAGGAACGTATGATGTGCTAATAGGTATTAATCTATTGCGTGAAGGTCTTGATATCCCTGAGGTGTCCCTTGTGGCAATTTTAGATGCTGATAAAGAAGGATTTTTACGTTCAGAGCGTTCATTGATTCAAACCATTGGTCGTGCTGCTCGTAACGCGAATGGTCATGTCATTATGTATGCGGATCATATAACAGACTCGATGAAAAAGGCGATTGATGAAACGCAACGTCGTCGTGCGTTACAAATGGCTTATAACGAGGAGCATGGCATAACACCTCAAACGATCATTAAGAAAATCCCAGATGTGATTCGCGCAACACAAGTAGCAGAAGAAGAGGAATCCTATGTAACAAAGGCAACAAAAGGCAAAAAGCTGACAAAGGCGGAAAGAGAACAGCTCTTAGCTTCCCTAGAAGTCGAAATGAAGGAAGCAGCAAAAGCGCTTGATTTTGAACGTGCGGCTGAGTTACGAGATACAATATTTGAATTGAAGGTAGAAGGGTGAATGACTTGTGAAAAATACTGAAATTGTCGTGCAAGGCGCACGTGCTCATAATTTAAAAAATATCAATGTCACAATTCCACGTGACCAATTAGTCGTTTTAACAGGATTATCAGGCTCTGGAAAGTCTTCTCTAGCATTTGACACAATTTATGCGGAGGGCCAACGTCGTTATGTTGAGTCCCTCTCCGCCTATGCCCGCCAATTTCTTGGACAAATGGATAAACCAGATGTCGATGCAATAGAAGGCTTGTCGCCTGCTATTTCCATTGACCAAAAAACAACTAGTCGTAACCCACGATCTACTGTCGGTACGGTAACGGAAATCTATGATTACCTACGTTTACTTTATGCACGTATTGGTAAACCGATTTGTCCAAATCATGGCATAGAAATCACTTCCCAAACGATTGAGCAAATGGTGGATCGTTTATTAACCTATCCTGAGAGAACTAAGATGCAGCTCCTTGCACCAATGGTTTCTGGACGTAAGGGTACCCATGTTAAACTGCTAGAAGATTTAAAAAAGCAGGGGTTTGTTCGTGTACGAATTGATGGGGAATTGCGTGATTTAGATGATGCTATCGAACTTGATAAAAATAAAAAGCATTCCATCGAAGTAGTAGTGGACCGTGTTGTTATGAAGGAAGGGATTGCTGCTCGTCTGAGTGATTCTTTAGAAACGGCTTTACGCCTGGCAGATGGACGTGTGCTTGTCGATGTGATGGAACATGAAGAGTTACTATTTAGTGAGCATCATGCCTGCCCATTATGTGGTTTTTCTATTGGTGAGTTAGAGCCTCGTATGTTTTCATTTAATAGTCCGTTTGGTGCTTGTCCAAGCTGTGATGGCTTAGGTTCAACACAAGAGGTAGATTTAGATTTAGTGGTGCCTGATTGGGATCGTTCTTTGTTAGAGCATGCCATCGCACCATGGGAACCAACAAGTTCGCAGTACTACCCACAATTACTAAAAGCTGTATGTGATCATTACGATATTCCAATGGACGTGCCTGTGAAGGATTTGCCAAAGGAAAAGATGGATAAAGTTTTATATGGCTCTGGAAAAGACAAGATACACTTCCATTATGAAAATGAGTTTGGCAATGTGCGAGATCAAATGATTGAATTTGAAGGGGTGGTGCGCAATGTTGAGCGTCGTTTTAAAGAGACGACATCCGATTATGTTCGTGAGCAGATGGAAAAATACATGGCACAGCAGGCTTGCCCTTCATGTAAAGGGTATCGTTTAAAGCCTGAGACGCTAGCAGTGAAAGTAGCTGATAAACATATCGGTGAGGTCACACAATATTCAATTCAGGAAGCAGACACTTTCTTTAAAGAGCTTGATCTCACTGAAAAGGATATGCAAATTGCTCGATTAGTTTTACGAGAAATCGAAGAACGATTGGGCTTCCTTGTGAATGTTGGTTTAGACTATTTAACATTGAGTCGTGCAGCAGGTACATTATCTGGTGGAGAGGCACAACGTATTCGCCTTGCTACACAAATTGGTTCACGATTAACAGGAGTCCTCTATATTTTAGATGAGCCTTCGATTGGTTTGCATCAGCGAGATAATGATCGACTGATTAGCACATTACAAAATATGCGTGACATTGGAAATACGCTGATTGTGGTAGAGCATGATGAAGATACGATGCTTGCTGCAGATTATCTCATCGATGTAGGACCTGGAGCAGGCGTCCATGGCGGTCAAATTGTGGCAGCAGGTACACCACAGGAAGTTATGAATAATGAAAAATCCTTAACTGGACAATATTTAAGTGGTAGAAAGTTTATTCCTTTACCAATTGAAAGACGCCAACCAAATGGTCGAAAGCTCTCCATTAAAGGTGCCAAGGAAAATAATTTACGCAATGTTAAAGTAGATGTTCCATTAGGCTTATTTGTAGCAGTGACAGGTGTGTCTGGTTCAGGGAAATCTACACTGATAAATGAAATTTTATATAAATCTTTGGCACAGAAGCTTAATCGTTCAAAGGTTAAGCCTGGCGAGCATAAAGAAGTGACAGGTATCGATGAGCTTGAAAAAGTAATCGATATTGATCAATCGCCAATTGGTCGTACACCTCGTTCAAACCCAGCAACTTATACAGGTGTTTTTGATGATATTCGCGATGTTTTCGCAGCAACAAATGAAGCAAAGGTACGAGGCTATAAAAAAGGACGCTTTAGCTTCAATGTTAAGGGCGGTCGCTGTGAAGCATGTCGTGGTGACGGCATTATTAAAATTGAAATGCATTTCCTTCCAGATGTTTATGTACCATGTGAAGTATGTCACGGCAAACGTTATAACCGTGAAACACTTGAAGTGAAGTATAAAGATAAGAGTATTGCAGATATTCTCGATATGACAATTGAAAATGCAGTAGTGTTCTTTGAAAATATTCCAAAGATCCAGCGTAAGCTACAAACGATTGTTGATGTGGGGTTGGGTTATATGAAATTAGGGCAACCAGCCACAACCTTATCGGGTGGTGAGGCGCAGCGTGTAAAACTAGCCTCTGAATTACATCGACGCTCAACAGGGAAATCCTTCTATATTTTAGATGAACCTACGACAGGATTACATGCCGATGATATTGCTCGTTTACTTGTTGTATTGCAGCGTCTTGTTGAAAACGGTGATTCGGTATTAGTTATTGAGCATAACTTGGATGTGATTAAAACAGCTGATTATATCATTGACTTAGGTCCAGAAGGCGGAGACAAAGGTGGTACGATTGTTGCAACTGGTACACCTGAAGAGGTAGTAGAAGTAGCAGGCTCCTATACAGGCAAATACTTAAAACCAATTCTGGAACGTGATCGTATGAGAATGGATGCATTGCTAGCAGAAGCTACTAAGTCTTAAGGGTTTTACATTCGAATGGAAATGATTAATCTGGATTGAAAGGTGATCTTAAATTGGGGAAAGTCGCTCAATCCAGATTGAAAATGATTCGAAATGTGAAGAACCCACTCAAACAGAGGCCGGAAGTGATCCAACTAATCTAAAAAACGAGCAATAAAATCTTCACAGGTAAAAGCCTGTCGATGTTGAAATGAAAAGACCCAATTTATTCAATTTTGCAGTGAAACTTTTCACATGATGCATCGTATAAATAGTATAACGAACTGAGGGAGGCTATTTATTTATGCAAAATGAACGTCAACGAATTTTAGAACTTGTAGAAAAAGGAACAATTTCGGCACAAGAGGCGATTACATTATTAGAAGCATTAGAGCAACCTGGCAAGTCTACTCAACATGTTATGAATGATGTGTCGAAAGAGACGCAATCCTTTTCAAATGAAAAAGAGCCATTATTTGAAGAAAAATCAAAAGATGGTGACAAGAAAAAAGATGATTTTATGAAATACTTCCAAGATGAAATGCAGGATTTTCGTAAGGATTTAACGCAAATCGGTTCTCTTTTTATGGATATGATGAATACGGCTGTTAAAAAGGTAAAGGAATTTGATGTAGCTTCTCCATTTGGAGATAAAATTGAATTTACCCATACAGAAGAAGTGGCTGCTGCCAATGTGGACAATATTATTGTTGAATTACCGAATGGTAACTTCTCATTGGAATCCAGTGAAGGGGAAACTATTCAGGTGATTTGCAAGGTAAAGGCACCTTTGATGAACGAAAGTGAAGAAGAAACTCGTAATCACTTCTTAGAGCAATTTGTTGTGAAAGAGGAAGAGCAATCACTTCGTATTTTGAGCCAATTAAAGCTTGTTCAAGTCAATGTGAAGGTGCTAGTACCAAAGGATAAACTTGAAAAATTATCTGTTCGTCTAATGAATGGTAGTGTTTCATTACAGGATACAGAATTCGAAGAATTAAAAGTGAAAACGTTAAACGGTGCCATTAAAGGAACGAAGTTTAATTTTGGAAAAGCTGAAGTGGATTCTTCTAATGGTTCCATTGAATTAACGAATGTTCGAGGTAAGGATTTAGAGGCTGAAACATTGAATGGGCGTGTTTATTTGGATGGTGCATTGGATGAAGTTGAAGCTAAGTCTGTCAATGGACATGTAGTCGTAACAACATGCTCGACAAATTCTTCTAAAATTAAAGCTCAAACAGTTGCTGGAGCAGTGGAATTATATGTCCCACGAACAATTTCATTGAGCGGTAAAGTCGTAACGAATTTCGGTAAAGTGGATGTGGGGATCCAGGATGTTTCTAAAATGGAGTCACAAGATCAATTCTTATCTAAAGTAGTCCGTTTCGACAAAGAAGTTGAAAATGCGAATCGCCTATTTATAGAAGGTGAATCGAAAACTGGTGCTGTTTTAGTGCGCTACACAACAACAGATGAACAACAAATTTAACAGTAGAAGCATTCAAGGTAAAGCTTGAATGCTTTTTCTTTTCAAACAGGATTCGACCTAGCACATAGAGGCGAATCTTGTTTTTATTTTTGTCATATTTCAAGGATAATGGCAAGGAAAGAATGAAATAGAAGGAACTGCCACGGATTGAAATGAAACTGTAATAAAAAAACAGAAATAGAGTGCTATAATAGTAAAAGAAATACCTCTTACATAGATGAGAGTTTTAGGTGGTTTAATCATGATAGAAATGAAAAATGTGACAAAGAAATACCCAAACGGTGTTGTTGCGACAAATGGTATTTCCGTTAATATAAAGCAAGGCGAATTTGTGTATGTAGTTGGCCCAAGTGGGGCAGGGAAATCCACATTTATTAAATTGATGTACCGGGAAGAAAAAGCAACATCAGGACAAATAATTGTAAATGGTATTGATTTAGCAACTTTAAAGAATAAGAAGGTCCCTTTTTTGCGCCGTCAACTTGGTGTAGTTTTCCAAGATTTCAAATTGCTACCTCGTTTGAATGTCTATGAGAATGTAGCGTTTGCGCTTGAAGTAATAGAGGAAAAACCAGATGAAATCCGACGTCGGGTTATGGAAGTGCTAGAACTAGTTGGATTGAAGCATAAAGCAAGAATGTTTCCAAATGAACTTTCAGGAGGAGAGCAGCAACGAGTATCGATTGCTCGTTCAATCGTCAATGTCCCAAAAGTGGTGATTGCAGATGAACCTACAGGGAATCTTGACCCTGAAACATCATGGGAAATTATGAATTTATTTGAGGAAATTAATGCACGTGGGACAACGATTGTAATGGCAACCCACAACCGTGAAATTGTAAATACGATTCGACGTCGTGTTATTGCAATTGAAGGCGGCTTAATTGTCCGTGATGAACACGGAGGTGAATACGGCTATGAAATTTAGTACAGTAAAGCGCCACTTCCGGGAAAGTATCAAATCACTTGGTCGAAATAGCTGGATGACCATTGCCTCTGTCAGTGCCGTTACCGTTACGCTCATTCTAGTAGGTGTTTTTGCGCTTATTATGATGAATTTAAATAAAGTAGCAACGGATTTAGAAAATGATGTCGAAATTAAAGTGTTAATTGATGAAACAGCAGATGAAGCTGCTGAAAAAGCACTCATCGAAAAAGTCAAAAAATTGCCTGGTGTCTCCGAGATGACGTATTCCACTAAGGAAGATGAGTTAACCAAGCTAGTAAAAGACTTCGGTGATGATTTTAAACTATTTGAACAAAGTAACCCTTTACGTAACGTTATTTATGTAAAAGCTGCTGATCCACAGCAAACAGCAAAAGTTGCGAAAACCATTGATAAATATGAGTATACATATGATGTAATGTATGGCGAAGGAAAAGTTGAAAAACTATTTAACTTCTTAAATATTAGTCGTAATGTAGGAATCGTACTTATTTTAGGGTTATTATTTACGGCAATTTTCTTAATTTCGAATACAATTCGTATAACGATTATAGCTCGACGTGATGAAATAGAAATTATGAAACTTGTAGGGGCTACAAATTCATTCGTGCGTATCCCATTCTTATTAGAAGGTATGTGGCTTGGAATTTTAGGTTCAATTATTCCGATTGCGGTTGTCACGACCCTTTACCACAATATATATAAAATTATTGCACCACGTTTACAAGGAGAGCTTGTTCAATTACTAGATTTTTCTCCACTTGTGTATCAGGTAAGCGGTCTTCTGTTACTCATTGGTGTACTGATCGGTATTTGGGGAAGTTTCATGTCAGTACGTAAGTTTTTAAAAATTTAGTCACAACGGATATTTGTGAAAAAGAAAAGAATAGTCGAAGGGGAGTTCAATCGGTGAAAAGTAAGGCGAAAAACATATTAAAAACACTTGCAGCAGCATCTGCTCTAATTCTTTTTATCCAAACTCCATCAGCATATGCAACAAGTTTATCGGATTTAAAAGAAGAAAAGAAACAAGTTGAAACAAAGAAGAATCAGTTAAATTCATCTATCAGCAATAAATCAAATGCAATTACAGCTAATCAAGAAAAGCAACAACAAATCTTAGATCAAATTCAAGCATTGAACGCTGAAATCGACAAAACTAATAGTAATATTAAAAAAGTACAAGCAGATATTCGGGCAACAAATGAGGAAATTAAAAAGTTAGAAGCTTCTATTGAAGAGCTTTTGCATAAAATTGAAGAGCGCGATTTATTGTTACAAGAACGTGCACGTGCCATTCAAGCTGGGGGCTCTGTAAGTTATTTAGATGTTTTGCTAGGCTCTAATAGTTTTGTAGACTTTATTGATCGTTTCTCTGCAGTTAATGCATTATTGGAAGCGGATCGTCAAATTATTCAAGATCAAAAAGATGATAAACAAAAATTAGAAGAGCAAAAGCAAAGTGTAGAAGAGAAACGTAAAAACCTAGAAGGTAAAAAAGCTGAGCTTGAACGATTAAAAGCATCATTAGACAGTCAAAAAACTGAGAAAAATAAACTAGTAGACCAATTAGAAAAAGAGCAAGAAAAGCTGAAATCAGAAAAGGTATTACTTGAAAAAGAATACTCAGAGGCTTTGGAAGTAAGTCAGGAATTGCAAGATCAAATTATTGCTGAACAAAATCGTTTGGCTGAAATTGCACGTCAGCAAGAGGCAAAACGTAAAGCAGCCGCCGCGGCCGCGGCAGCAGTTGCTGCTAACAATGGTGGCGGATCATCTGGTGGTACAGTCCATGCGCCTCAATCAAACGGAACTTGGATAAAACCAACGAATGGTCGCTTAACATCACCATATGGTTGGCGAAATCTTGGAGCAGGTCCTGAATTCCATTATGGTGTCGACCTTGCAAATGCAACGGGAACACCAATATGGGCAGCAGCAGATGGCGTTGTTTCTTACGCAGCACCACTTAGTTCGTATGGTAATGTTGTCATTGTAACGCACTCTATCGATGGACAAATTTACACAACCGTTTATGCACATTTAAGTGCATTTAATGTTAGTGTAGGACAAGAAGTAACACAAGGTCAGCAAATTGCAGCCATGGGTAGTACAGGTCGCTCTACTGGCCCACACTTACACTTTGAAGTGCATATTGGTCCTTGGAAAGGACAAGCAGTCGGCAGTGTAAATCCACTGAAATATATTCCATTGTAAACATAAAAGCTATACACTAGCGTTTTCTAGTGTATAGCTTTTAATATTTCATCGAATGTTTCACCATTCACCAACTTATAGGTTTGCCCATTAATAGCCAATAAGCCATTTTTGCAGAACAGTATTTTTAGTGTATGGTCAAAATAAGTAAGATCCAATTGAAAGACAACATCAGCTTTTTTGTTATTTAATAAGGTTCTTTTTAATTCCAAAGTACTTAAGTCTAAACGCAAACATCTAATCGTGGATTTTCACGATTGATAATGGCAAAGCTTTTATTGGTACCATTGTCAACTTCCTAAATCGTTATCTTATTTACTATTTCTAGAAGATCTTTATTAAGTAAAAAATCTTGTAGTAAATTCTTTGTTCGATACTCTGAGTACAGCATCAGAACACTAATACTAAGACAAATAGCAGCAATCCATAGTATAAGTCGCTTTGAAAGCATAACTCCTCCCCTTTTCTCATTTTACGAAATATTCCATTGAAAGTTTCATCGCTATTATAAGATTCTAAATAATGTTATGATGAATATATACTTAGTGGGGTATTTTTATTGTTGTTATTTCTGAAGATTTTCTTAAAACAGTGTGAAATAGTCTTTTTTTAAAAAGGTTCTATGCTATGCTTTCGGAGGAGGATTCGTTGAATTGATAAATACAGAGTGGTACTCAATCCGAACATTAACTTTACCAGCTACTGCAGTCGCTTTACTTATTACTTTTTTTATTGTGTGGCTTATCTTGCGCTTACAATTTTCTAAAAAGTGGTCTGAGCTATATAGTGATGCCATTTTCACCTTTATTATTGTTTGGAAGTTAAGTTTGCTTGTAACAGATTTCAAAACGGTAGTAAACAATCCAATTACATTGCTTTATTTTAATGGCGGAACAATGGGTGTTCTTCTCGGTGTCATTGTAGCATCTTTGCAAATATGGAGAAAGCGACAGAGTCTACAGCTTGAGGAACAAGAGATGATAGCTGGTAGCTGGGCTATTATTCTCACGCAATCCATTTATCAAATGCTTGCTGTGCTATTTAATGACAACAATATATCGAGTGAAGTTATAACATTAGCTGTGCTAAGTGTAGTCACGCTCGTCATATTATGGAGATTAGTAGCGGTGAAACAAGCTCTCATACTCTCTACAATTAGCTATTTGATAGTGGCTATCTTCCAGCCGCTTGGTATAGGGCAAACAGCTGTGGCTGTCAGTGTAATACTACTTTGTTTAGGCTTAACTATTCAGCATGAACGAATCAATGTGGGAGGTAAGAAATGAAAAAAAATATTGGACTGCTGATCGTTGTGCTATTAGTGGTTGCGATGATTGGTACATATGTAAAACAACAAATTGACGAAGAACGTGCTATTGATAAATCGGCCCTAGGTAAGGATATGGAGGAGCTAGAAACTGGCTTAAGCAAAGGCGATATACCGCCAGATTTCACCTTAACAAGCTTAGACGGGGAAGATATCACGTTAAGCGATCTTCGTGGAAAAAAAGTCGTTTTAAATTTCTGGGCGACATGGTGCCCACCTTGTAAGGCGGAAATGCCTCATATGCAAAGCTTCTATGATGAGTATGCAAAAGAGAAAAACGTTGAAATTATAGCGGTCAATTTAACAGAAGCCGAACGTGATGTGACCGCTGATGCCAAAGTGGACACAGTGATGACATTTAGAGATAGCTTTGAGCTAACGTTCCCTATTTTATTGGACCCTGACAATGAAGCTGGCTTGAATTATCAAGTCATCACGATTCCAACCACTTATTTTATTGATTCCAAGGGCCTTATTCAACGCGCCATCAGAGGACCAATGGACGTGGATATGTTAAATGATTATGTAGATGCACTAGATTGATTCATAAAAAATCTGCTCGTTTTCTATAGTGGAAACGAGCAGATTTTTTTATTTTTCATGAAATCAAGGTGAATACTCGCAGGAACCAAGGTATATCCGTGCGAATCAACAGCCAACATGCATGTGTAAAGTGAAATATTCTCTCTTAACAAATTTGAAAGGTAATTTTGTATGTTTGAAAAAATAGAGTCATACAGTAAAAGAGACGGAGGAGGGAAGATTTGCGCAAATTAACAGCCGGTGTCGGAGTCCTACTTAGTAGTTTGGTGGTGGGCAGTGGTATTTACTTTGATTGGTTTAATATTGGCGATAAAAAGGAGCCTGTTACGGAGGTTGATACTATTGGTGAGGCTATGACAATCATTGAAGAAAAATCAGTATACAGTACAAAAAAGGATGAATTGGTGGAAGGGGCTCTTCGTGGGATGGCTGATGCCATTAAAGATCCTTATAGTACGTATTACTCCAAGGAAGAGGCTGAGCAACATCGGCAAATGCTTGCGGAGGAACGAGTAGGCATCGGTATTGAACTAACCGAAAATAAAGGGAAGTTTATTGTTGTGTCACCTGTTCGCTCATCACCAGCAGAGAAAGCAGGCATGCGTTCACTCGATGAAATTGTACAAGTTGATGGGGTACGGATTGATGGTAAAACGATGAGTGAATTAATGCATTTAATTCAAGGTGAAAAGGGAACGAAAGTAACCATTGTTGTCTATCGTCCAAGTGAAGATAAGCATATTAAGATGACGATGGAGCGTGCAGCAATTTCCAATAAAACGGTAACTAGTGAGGTAGTGAAGGTAGAAGATACAGCTATTGGCTATGTAGTGATCTCATTATTCGGTGAAAAAACCGCCAATGAATGGGTTGCAGAAACGAGTAAATTACTTCGTAAAGATGTGGAAGGAATTGTGATCGATGTACGGGATAATCCAGGTGGTTATTTACATAGCGTCGCAGCGCTACTGAGCACAGTATTGGACAATGGCAAAGTATTTGCATATATGCAAAATGCGGAAGGTGCTATGGAACCATTAAAAACGCAAACAAAAGGCTTTGATGAAAAATATATAGAAACGATGAATAAAATTCCAATTGTTGTTTTGCAAAATCAAGGTAGTGCATCTGCTAGTGAAGTATTGAGCGGAGCTTTAAAAGGCTGGGGACGCGCTTCACTTGTTGGGGTTAAGAGCTTTGGAAAAGGGACTGTACAAGAATCTTGGGAGCTTTCCAATGGCGGGGAGCTTAAATTATCAACTAACAAATGGCTAACACCAAAACGTGAATGGATTCATGGGCAGGGCATTGAAGCCAGTTTAATGATTGAGCAAAATGAGTTATTTGCTTTTCAACTTCATCCACTAACAGGTAAGTTTAAAGTGGGTGATATGAGTGAAGAGATTTCCTATTCACAAAACGCCTTGCAGAAACTAGGCTATCAAATCGATCGTTTAGATGGCTATATGGATGAAACGACCGCTGAGGCCGTTAATCTTTATCGTAAACAGAAAAAATTAAAGCTAGCAGAAGATGAATTTTATATGGACACGACTTTCTTTAATAGTTTAAACGAAACGTTAAAGGATTTTAAAGCCGATCGTCAAAATGACCAACAATTCCAAATGGCCACTAGTTTTTTACTGCATACGATTGACCAATAAAACTCGCAGACAGAACAAAAATACCATAATACAAAGCTTTCTATGAGTTTGTACTACGCAAGCGTGTAGTCCTTTGATACAATAAATTCATAGTATTCAAGATAGAAATGGCGGGTGTTCGTATGGTTAGTGAGATATTAATAGAAATTGTAACAGCGATTGGCCGCTTTTTACTCAACCCATTACTATATATAGTCATATTATTTGCTATTATTTTAGGTTATCGTCGAGTAAAACAGGAGCGTAAATATTTTAATAGACGTATTATTTGGGGCTGGACGGAGCTAATCGGACAATGGAAAGATGGGTGGCTCTATGCACTAATTATTTCTATCATTAGTATTGGAGCAGGTCTAACTGTCCCAAAGGAATTTTTAATCATTTTAACGGCAGTTTCTATAGTAGCACTTATCTTATTTGTCATGAATGCAATGTCGCCTATTTTGACAATGGGGATTGCCACACTTGCCATATGGGGTATGTCCTATTACAATTGGTCATTTTCCTGGTGGAAAATTTCAGTAGAGGATGTCCATTTAGAGAGTGGCGCAATTGTGACAATTACCATTCTTGCGGGCCTTTGTGTTATTGCAGAAGGGCTATTAATTCGACGTATGGCGATGAAGGTTACAACACCTTGTATTGAGAAAACGAAGCGGGGTATGCAGGCAATTGTCTATCGGTCAAAAAATGTATGGGTATTACCTATTTTCTTTGTTATTCCTGGTGATGCGATCTCGGCTATATTCCCATATTGGCCACAGTTTACGATAGGTCATAATAGCTTTGCACTTGTGTTATTTCCACTTGTCATTGGCTTTACTAAACTGACAAGAAAGGAATTACCAGCTTACATGTATCCAAAAATTGGCCGACCTGTCTTTTTACTAGGACAGCTTATTTTAATAGGAGGATTGGCTGCATATTTTGAGCCAGTGATTGGCTTCATTACACTTGCTGTTGGTGTAATTATCCGCATTATAATTGCTATCTACTTTGCACAACAGGAAAAAACAGATCATTATGCAGTTGCGCCAAGTACGAAGGGTGCTATTATTGCAGCTGTTCTTCCTGATTCACCTGCTGAGAAGATGGGCTTACTTGCAGGAGAATGTATCCGCAAAGTAAATGGTGTGTCAATTTTTACAGAAAATGAGTTATATGAAGCACTGCAATTAAATGCAGCTCATTGTCGTCTAGAGGTTTTAGACCGAAACAATGAATTACGTTTAACACAACATGTGATTTATAGCAATGATCATTACCGTATTGGATTATTATTAGCTGAGCCGAGGGAAGTATAATGGACGTTTTTGGGAAAATGATGCTAGCATTATTCATACCAGCTTTATTGGTATTACTATTCACTAGAATTACCTATAACCGCTATGTTGCATTATTATTAGCCATTGCACTTATTGCTGCCTCTGTATATGCAGGCTATACATCCCCACCTATTATTTTCGTTATCGATGCATTTTCATTAACAGTAGGCTTTTGGCTAGCAAGTAAAATGAATAAATAAGGAAAGGTCAGTCCAGGCAATAGGACTGACCTTTTTACATGAAAAATCGCACTGCTGCCATAATGATTACTCCTGCAACTACTGTAATCGATAAGCTTTTTGTGACAAGGGCAATAATAAGAGTAGGAACAAATGTAATAAAGACTGGCCAATCAAGTGTCACTACTTTGCCGCTTTCAGTATCTATTAAATTTTCAATGACAAGAGCACTTAAGATACAAACAGGAATAAAACTAAGCCATTTTAGCACAACATCAGGTAGTGTTACACTACGCACAAAAATAAATGGAATGACACGCGGTAGCCATGTTACAAGTGCGCAGCCGATAATAAGCCAGACCATATAAGAAGTTGTTGTCATTTATCTGTCACCACCCCAATTGTTGCGACAATCACGGTTGCCAGTAGCACAGCCACATGTGAAGGGACTACATAAGAAAGACCGTACATAATAACCGCCATATAGCCAATTAACTTGATATAATGCATGATTTTACTTTTACCAACACTGCTCAATTGCAAAACTAAAAGTGCAACAAACATGGCAACCAAGGCAAAATCTAAACCCCATTTTTCAGGATTTGCTACCCACTGTCCTAAAAAGGCACCCGTAACACAGGAAAGAATCCAGAAGATATAGGCTGTTATATTTAACCCATCCATCCATTTACCATATAATTTACCTGTTTGCATTTGCTTTGTGACTGCTACACCAAAGGTTTCATCCGTTAATAATGTACCAAAGCCAACATTTCTAAGCATGGAGTAGCGCGTAAAATGAGGTGCTAATGTTAAACTCATTAATAAATGGCGTAGATTCACTACGAAAATGGTTACAATGATAGCAGAGGCAGGGCTACTTGTTAAAAGAAGTGCACAAAAAATAAATTGTGCAGAACCTGCGTAAATCAGTATCGTTAATAGCGCGATTTCAAGGACAGATAACCCTGAAGCGGAACCTACAACCCCAAATGCAAGTCCTATACTAATATAACCGAGTAATGTAGGCACGCAATCTTTCACGCCTTGTAAAAAACTGTCATTGGAAGAGCTTGTTGTGTCATCATGTTGAAGCTCTGTTGTACTTGTCATAAATAGGTCATCCTTTCTTGATAATTTCCATGTATACTATTGATGGAATTGTTTGATAGTTCTTGATGTTTATTAAAGTATACATATGTCTGATAAAATAAACAATAGAAATTGGTGAGTAAAGATGGAACAAATGAGTCGAAATTTAGCATTTCAATTAAAGAAAATTAGACAGCAACGTCATTTAAGTCTCGATGATGTGGCCAAAGCGACAGGTGTCAGTAAAGCACAGCTTGCACAAATCGAAAAAGGAGAGGCCAATCCAACTGTTTCAACAATTTGGAAAATTGCAGCGGGTATGCGTATGTCATTCTCTTCATTATTACAGCCACCAACTGCCCATTACATGCGTTATAGCAGTAAAGATGTACCACATGTAGATGAGGATGAGGGACGCTATCGTGTTTACTCCATAATTCCGTATAATCCAGAGCGAGGCTGGGAGTTTTATAAGGTTGAAATGGAGCCAGGGGCAGTTAGTAGGAGTGAAGCCCATACAGAAGGGGTAGAGGAAACTGTAATGGTTATTAAAGGACAAGCAGTTATTTCTGCTGGAGACATGCATGAATTACTAGATGAAGGGGATACACTAGTATTCTCAGGGCATCAACCCCATGAATATCGCAATACTTCAGAAGGGTTAACAATTTTTCATTTAATTTTACAGTATAAATAGAGGTGTCGATATTGAATGAATGGTTTACTGTAGAAAATATTGAACAGGTTGCGGCACAGTATCGAACGTTCGGCCCAATCATTGGTTTACTGCTCCCGTTTTTAGAGGCGTTTTTACCATTCCTACCATTAGTCGTATTCGTTGTGGCGAATGCCAGTGCATTCGGCTTATGGCTAGGATTTCTATTATCTTGGCTAGGCTCTGTAGCTGGCTCCTATGCGGTTTTCTTACTTGTGCGTCATTTTGGCAAACATCCAAGATTACAATTTTTAACAGGTAGTAAAAAAGTACAGAAGCTTATTAAATGGGTGGATATGAATGGCATCAGCCCTCTTTTTGTCCTCCTCTGCTTCCCTTTTACACCATCTGTGATTGTCAATATTGTAGCGGGATTGTCACATATCCATAAAAAATTTTACTTAATCGTTTTGCTTGCAGGAAAGTTTGTCATGATTTTAGGTATGAGTGTATTGGGCTATGATTTAAAATCGCTCTTGACAAGCCCAGTGAGATTGATAATTGCAGCTGTGGCCATTGTTATTTTGTGGTGGGTCGGTAAGTTGATAGAGAAGCGTTTGAATGCCCGTGTAGAAAGAGATTTAAAGCAAGCGCGAAATTTGACGAAAAAGCAGGACCACCATGCCAGTTAAGTAAATAAACTGTAGCCTCTTTCATTATGTGAAGAGGCTGCTTTTTTGTGTAATAAATAAACCTTTTTATAGGTAGGTGAAGGTTGATAGATAGTATTTACTAGTTTTTTTCGATAGAATTTAAGATGGATGATTTATGTTGTTTTTAGTAGGCTGGGAAAACTGCTCCACCATAGATGAGAAACGATCAATAGTCTGGAGAAGCCGCTCCAAAATAGATAAGAAGTAATCAATTCAGCGAAAGAATCGCTCAAATAAAAGTACAAATTTTTATTTCATTAAAAGAGACACCCGCAACAGCAAGTTAATGAGGAGGGGGAAAGTAAATGACATTGCGTATTGTTTCAGGACGTTCGGGAACAGGGAAATCAGCATTTATTCATCAGGAAATTGTTGAGCAATTAAAGACAGATCCATTGGGACATCCAATTTTCATTATAGTGCCTGACCAAATGTCTTATTCTACGGAATATGAGCTGACAAATAAGCATGGTTTACAAGGCTTGATTCGAGCACAGGTGATGACGTTTAAACGTTTAGCATGGTTGGTTTTACAGGAAACAGGAGGTATTGCTCGTAAAGAAGTGAATGGCTATGGGTATCGAATGCTTATACGTAAACTTTTGGAGGAACAAAAAAGCGAGTTTTCCTTATTTCGACAAGCAGCAGGAAAACGTGGCTTTACGGAGGAAATTGAAACCCTTTTAAGAGAATTTAGTCGCTATAGCGTCAATAGCTCAGTCTTGGCAGAGGTAACGGAATCGTTAAAGGCAATAGATGCACCTAATACATTGCAGGCGAAAGCGAATGATTTACATGTCGTTTTGCAGGCATTGGAGGAACGACTTGGTACGACCTATGTTGACAGCGAGGGCTATTATCCGATTTTAACGGAGCAACTGAAGTATGCAGAAACGATGAAGCAAGCGACCATCTATATTGATGGTTTCACCGCCTTAACTGTGCGAGAGTTAGAACTGGTTCGTGAATTGTTAAAGGTAACGAAGCAAGTAACTGTCGTCCTTCCCTTTGATCATATGGATGAAGCCTTTGATGAACAAGCTTTATTCCATGAAGCAGCGTTAACGAATCAACGTCTTCATGATATAGCAAAAGAAGAGGGCATTGATGTTGAATTACCATTACATTTTTATAAGACTCAAAGATTTCATTCTAAAGATTTACAGCATGTGGAGGCAAAGTTTGCTGTTTTGGAGCCCCAAACGATAAAAACTTCAGGAGATGTAACCGTGCTTGAAGCATCAAATCGTCGAGCAGAGATACATGCGATTGCCCGGGAAATAACAAAACTGACAAGAGAAGACGGTTTTCGCTATCAGGATATCGTACTTTTGTATAGACAAGCAGATCTCTACGATCCACTTATTACAAGTATTTTCCAACAATATGAAATTCCTATTTTTACAAATACAAAAAAGACAATGCTACATCATCCATTAATAGAGCTAAGTCGTTCAGCCTTGGAGGTTATGACCTCGAATTGGAAATATGAGCCAGTTTTTCGTAGTGTCAAAACCGATTTGTTTTTCCCATTACAAGCGGAGCTAACAATTTGGCGTGAGCGAGCAGATCGATTAGAAAATTATTGCTTGGCACAAGGCATCTATGGTGAACGATGGTTTGAGGAGGCACGTTGGTTTTATAAAAAATATCGAGGTCTAGAATTCCATTCGCGTGTACAAACAGATGAAGAGCGTGCAATGCAGGCAGAAATCGAGGCCATTCGAGATGAAATTCGCCAACCTCTAAAACTTTTACAAGACAAGCTTGATAGCGCCAAAAATGGCAGAGATATTGCGACTGCTTTATTTGAATTTATAGAGTCATTACAGGTATATGATAAACTGCAAGCCATGAAAGATCGTGAGCTAGAGCGAGGTGACGCATTAGCTGCAAGTGAACATGAACAAGCTTGGAATGAATGGATTGCTGTTCTTGACCAATTCGTTTATATGTTTGGAGAGCAGGAGATGTCTGTAGAGCAAGCAGCCAAAATTCTTGATGAAGGCTTTGATACATTAGAATTTTCAAGAATTCCGCCAACCCTTGATGAAGTAATGGTGGCTACTGTTGATTTAGCTCGTTTATCCAATATTAAAGTCGCTTTTGTAATAGGAATGAATGATGGTGTTTATCCAACTCGGATGGAGTATGAGGGCTTGTTGTCAGATATCGAACGTGAATGGTTTAGTCAAATTGGCTATGAGCTTGCTCCTACCTCTACTAATCGTTTATTACAGGAAAATTTCTTGTTCTATCGCGCTATTACAACGCCATCTAACAAATTGTATATGACCTATCCTACGGCGGATGAGGAAGGCAAGGCACTTCTAGCCTCACTTTATATTAAGAAAATAATAGGAAATGACAAAAAGGCTGGCTTATTAAGTGGTGTTTCGATAGAACGAGTGGTAGTCGATCCGATTGAATTACTAGATGGGGATGTTTTATCATATTTACGCCATCCAAGGACTGCATTGGCACATCTAATGGTACAGCTACGTCAAGCTGAACATAGCCGTGAACTAGCGCCAGAATGGCTAGCTTTACAAAGATTTTATAAACAAGATCCGTATTGGGCACTCATTTTCGACCGCGTACTTTATCCAATTACCCATAAAAATGAGGCTGAGCCACTTGAAACCTATATTACACAGGAATTATATGGTCAGAAGCTAACATCCAGTGTGTCGCGAATTGAGAAATACTTCAGATGTCCTTTTTCTCATTTCACTACGTATGGCCTACGTCTTGAAGAACGAGCTGAGTATCGGCTAGAAACGTTTGCAATGGGTGACTTATTCCATGAGGCATTAAAGTGGATTACAGAGGAAACACATCGTCAGCAATTATCTTGGATTCGTTTAACAACAAAGCAAATTAAACAATTAGCACGTCAAGCAGTAGAACAAATTGTTCCAGTTTTTTCCCATCAAATCCTATTATCCAGTGCCCGCTATCGCTATATTCAGCGTAAGCTAATTCGAATTGTTGAGCGTACAATGACAGCACTGACACAGCATGCAAATGTATCACACTTCAAACCAATTGCAATTGAGGCGTCGTTTGGTCCTGGACAACATGAACAGCTACCACCATTAGAGATTGATTTGACTGGTGGTAAGAAAATGTTTATGCGTGGACGTATTGATAGAGTGGATAGTGCAACGATAGATGACCGCTCTTATTTGCGGATTGTCGACTATAAATCCTCAGCTCGGGACCTTGATTTAAATGAGGTTTATTACGGATTATCCTTACAGGTCCTAACATATTTAGATGTGGCAATGGAAAATAGTTCTTACTGGCTCTCAGGTGAAGCAGAGCCAGCAGGAGTACTGTATGTCCATGTCCATAATCCGATGCTGAAGCTGGATAAAGATTTGACGGACAGTGAAATAGAAGAGGATCGTTTAAAGCAGTATAAAATGAAAGGTTTGCTATCTGAAAATGCTGAAGCGATTTTATCGATGGACGAGCAATTGGAAGAAAGTAGCGGACATTCAAAAATCATTCCTGTCTATATGAAAAAAGATGGGACACCGTCTGAGTCACAATCGCGTATAGTTCCTGTCAATGATATGAAAAAGTTGCAGCATTTTGTTCGTCGTAAACATCAGGAGGCAGGGAATGGTATCTTATCTGGTGATACGGCCATTAGCCCCTATAAATTAAAAGCCAAAACGGCATGTGATTATTGTCAATTTGCTGCGGTTTGCCAATTTGATCCATCAGATGGTAAACAAAACTATCGTCAATTAATGCAAGCAAAGCCGAATGATATTGTCGATAAAATTCGGAAGGAGATAGAATAGCATGGTACAAACAATTCCTGTTAAGCCAGTAGATGTCACATGGACAGACGATCAGTGGAAGGCCATTTATGCTAGCGGTCAAGATACGCTTGTTTCGGCTGCAGCAGGGTCTGGGAAAACAGCGGTTCTGATCAATCGTATGATTGAAAAAGTCATTGCTACTGAAAACCCGATCAATGTAGATGAACTATTGGTAGTGACCTTTACAAATGCCTCAGCCGCTGAAATGCGCCATCGTATGTCTGAGGCATTAGAAAAGGCGATAGCAGAAAATCCAACATCTAATCATTTAAGACGGCAGCTAAGTCTTGTGAATAAAGCACAAATTTCTACGCTACATTCATTCTGTTTAGCAATTGTGAAGCAATATGCGTACTTACTTGATATAGACCCAGGCTTCCGTATTGCCAATGAAGCAGAAATAGCATTATTGCGAGATGATGTTTTAGCAGAAGTTTTAGAAGATGCCTACGATGCGGAGGATGAGGCTCACGTACAAGCCATCTATCGTCTTGTCGATAGCTTTACCTCAGATCGTGATGATCAAGCCATCGAAACGCTGATTAGTAAACTTTATGATACGTCTCGTGTCCATGCTGAGCCTCAAAAATGGCTTTGGAGCCTGCCGAAAGCTTATGAATTAGCTGAGGAAGTGACAATCGATGATTTAGAGCTATCTCAATACGTCAAATTAACCGTACGTCATAGCCTGGAAGAGGCGTTTATGCTAATTTCTGAAATGCGCACAATTACATTACAGCCAGATGGACCTGCACCCTATGCAGAAACGGCAGAGGTAGATTTTGCTATGATTCAGGAAGGGATACGCATTAGTCAAAGTGGGACATGGCAGGAGCTATTTGATTATTTTGCAACGGTTAAATGGTCTACCTTAAAGCGGGTATCGAAGGATGCACTAGTTAATGTAGAGCTACAGGAGCTTGCGAAGAAAAAACGAGAAGCAGCCAAAAAAATGATGAATAAAATCAAGGAGACGTATTTTGTTCGTACGCCTGCACGGCTACTTGAGGAAATAAGGAAAATGGCACCGACCATTGCTACGCTAGTTGAATTGACCACTACATTTAGTGAACAATTTCGACTAGCCAAGTTAGAACGGGGAATCATTGACTTTTCAGATTTAGAGCATTATGCACTTCAAATTTTAACGGTAGAGATAGATGGTGCACTTCATCCATCACCGGTTGCACTAGATATGAAAAAGCGTTTTAAAGAAGTACTTGTGGATGAATATCAGGATACCAATATGCTACAGGAAACCATCTTACAGCTTGTCAAAACGGGTGAAGAACAAGACGGCAACCTTTTTATGGTTGGGGATGTTAAACAAAGTATATACCGTTTCCGATTAGCTGAGCCAAAGCTTTTTATGAGAAAATATAGTGAATACTTGGAGTCACCTGATGTAACGGGGATGCGAATTGATTTAAACGCTAACTTCCGAAGTCGAAAAGAAGTATTAAATGCTACAAACTATGTTTTTGCACAAATTATGGGTGAGCGTGTCGGTGAGATTTCGTATGATGACAATGCGTCACTAAAGCCTGCTGCGCCCTATGATGATAAAGAAATACCTGTTGAGCTGGTCGTATTGCATCCACCACAGGAAGAGGAAACACCAGAAGAACTGGAAGAACTAAGCAATGAGGCAACGGAGCTAGAGGAATTAAAAAAATCACAGTACGAGGCACGATTTATTATCGATCGTATACGTCAAATGATGGAAGATGGAACAACCGTATACGATACGAAAACAAAAACAGAGCGACCATTAAAGTATAGTGATATTGTGATTTTAATGCGCTCGATGACATGGTCAACAGACTTAGTAGAGGAATTTAAGCTGGCAGGGATTCCACTCTATGCAGAATCATCTAAAGGTTATTTTGACGCACTCGAAGTAATGATTATGTTAAATGTCCTGAAGGTAGTCGATAATCCCTATCAGGATATCCCCTTAGCCTCTGTACTGCGCGCACCGTTTGTTGGTTTAACGGAAAATGAGCTGGCGAAAATTCGTTTAGCCGATCAAAAGGTACCTTTTTATGATGCTTTACGACAATTTATTCGTAGTGAAGGACATGGTGTGCAAACCACTACATTTGAGAAGTTGCAACGCTTTATGCTAGCCTTTGAAAATTGGCGTGATTTAGCACGTCGTGGATCATTATCAGATTTAATTTGGAAAATTTATTTAGATACACATTATTATGAAATGGTTGGGGCAATGCCGAATGGCAAACAGCGTCAAGCAAATCTACGCGTATTACATGATCGTGCATTAATGTATGAAAAAACGGCATTTCGTGGGCTATTCCGTTTTTTACGCTTTATTGATCGTATGCGTACGCGTGGCGATGATTTAGGTACGGCCAAATCAATTGGCGAAAAGGATGATGTAGTACGTCTGGTGACAATACACTCTTCCAAGGGGTTAGAATATCCAGTCGTCTTTGTGGCAGGAATGGGACGTCCGTTTAATAAAATGGATTTTCATCAACCCTATTTGTTTGATCAAGATTTTGGACTAGCTGTTAAGGCCATTGATCCCGAAAATCGTATCACCTATACATCGTTACCGTTTTTAGCATTGAAGGAGAAAAAAGAACTGGAGATGCGTGCAGAAGAAATGCGTGTCTTATATGTTGCGATGACTCGTGCGAAGGAGCGTTTGATTTTAGTAGGCTCAGTGAAGAACTGGGAGAAAACACGCGACAACTGGCAGGACGCACAAAGTTTACCAATGGATGCACCGCTTCAAGAATATTTACGTGCAAGAGCTAACAGCTATTTGGACTGGGTTGGCCCAGCAGTAGCAAGACATGCAGATTTTGCAGTAGTAGCAAGCACATCTTATAAAGAAGTGGAGGATCAATCACATTGGTGGGTTCAAGCCATCGATACAAAGCATTATTCATATGAGATAGAGGCGATGGGCGATGAAGTACAGCAAGTGCTTGCGATGCAAGAGGATGAGGACTTGCTGGCTGAAATCACTACCCGCTTTCAAGCGCAGTATGTCTATCAAAAATCTACAAGAAAGCGCTCCAAAACATCTGTTAGTGAAATAAAGCGATTAGAAAATTTACAGCGCCAGGAGGAACCTGAATTTTATTTTGCCTCTCCTATCAAGCAAAAGGCTTCGTCCATTGCACCTCGACCCGCTTTTTTACAGGAGCAACAGCTAACTGGTGCTGAAATTGGTACAGCTGTACACACAGTGATGCAGCATGTTCCTCAATATGGCTTTAGTCATATCGATGCTGTAAGGGACTTTGTGGAGGATTTAGTGGCAAGACAGCTTTTAACAGAGGCGGAGGGCAAAGTAGTTCCGCAAGCGAAAATTTATCGTTTTTTTGAGACAGAAATAGGGCAACGCTTTCAACGCGCAAGGCAGATACGTAGAGAAATGCCGTTTACAATTAGTAGAATCGATGAAGATGGTGATGCTCAAATTGTGCAAGGGATCATTGACTGCCTATTTGAGGATGAATACGGTAATTGGGTCTTGTTGGATTATAAAACGGATCGTATACAATCTCATTTTGCGCAGGAGCCAGCCTTGTCAAAGGAAATACTAGGTCGTTATGCCGTACAGCTTCGTGTTTATAGCGAAGCCATTGAATCCATCTTACACATCAAGGTGAACGATAAAGTATTATTTTTATTCGATAATGAACAGACCATACACGCATAAAGAACTTGTTACGGGCAAAGTGGGGCAAAGTTTTTTCTTGCCCTGCTTTCACCATAGCTGCTAGTCAAGAGGAGGCTATTTTGTGGAGTTAAAACCAACAATGTTGCAGGAACGAATAGCAACATTAGATATTTTACGAGGTATTAGTTTAGTAGGTATCTTACTTGTAAATATGTATACCTTTTATTTGCCAATGCCGCATATTGATTTGGCATCATGGTTTACAACCCCATCAGATATTGTTTGGCAGAAAAATATAGATATTTATGTGCAAGGCAGCTTTTACCCGCTTTTTGCCATGCTATTTGGTTATGGGCTAGCCATGCAGTGGCAAAAGGCTCAAAGTCGTCAACAAAACTTTTATACGCTGGGGCTTCGTAGACTGTCCATCCTGTTTGCTTTTGGTTTTATCCATGCTGTGCTAATTTGGTGGGGCGACATATTAATGATGTATGCATTTTGTGGCGTTTTCTTAGTGCTTTTACTACGATTGAGTCCCATCTGGTTATTAGCGAGTGCTTTGATTATTAATGGCTTGATGCAAGCTTTTATGCTCTTTGTAGTAGGGATTGTAAATTTTAATACAAAAGTAGATGATTACTTAGATATCGTTTCAGTAGAGAAGGCCATCACGGCTTATGGGACAGGAAACTGGGTAGATGCCTTTTTGCAACGCTTAACAGATTTATCAACGCAGGCAGGCATCGAGATGTGGTTTGTCGCACTGTTCACGATTTTACCGTATATGTTAATAGGGGCCGCTGCCTCTAAATGGCATTTAGTAGAACGGGCTAAAGAATTGAAGTGGCTCTGGCTGACGTTTGCAATTGCTGGATTGGTCATCGGTATTGGTATAAAAAGCTTATCTATTATGTTTACAAGAACATATTTACTAGATTATTTAAAGGTATACATAGGGGGCCCAGTTCTATCGGTGGGCTATATTGGGGTCATTGTGTTACTTTGCTTAGTGCCAATAATGCCAAAACTACTTAGTCCTTTTGCTAAAATCGGACGCATGTCATTAACGATGTATATTCTTCAATCTATTATAGGTACTTGTTTATTCTACCAATTTGGCTTTGGCTGGTATGGTAAAGTAAGTGTAGAAACAGGGGTATTAATTGCTGTCGGCATTATTGTTGTGCAAATGATCATAGCAGAAATCTGGTTATCTAAGTGGAAACAAGGACCGTTAGAAACAATATGGCGTAAATTAACATATAAGCAAAAAGTAGAAGTGCGTTAATATATTCCTCTTCACATGCATATTTTATGAAGATATAACAACTTATAAAAATGTTGTCGCAAAAATGAGGTAATTTCTATCATATTGTTGTATTATGTAGAAAAAAGAAGGAGCTCTTTCAATCATGAAAATTTTATCATTCAAATTAGGTGGACATGTAAGCTTTGGACCAAAAGTAAAAAAAGAAGAAGCGGTATGGGATGTACTCGCTATTCAAAGTGAACTTCAAGTTCTCCCTTCTTTTTCAAGTTCAATCGTGGATGGCATTGCTTTAGGCTTTGATTTTGTGGAACAGATTCGTAAATTAGTAGAAGCAGCAGAAAAATCAGATAATGCTAATAGTTTTAAACGTGAATTTACAGAGATCGAATGGCTTTCACCAATTCCACGTACACCTAAAAATATTATGTGTATTGGTAAAAACTATGATGAACATGCAAAGGAAATGGGTGCAGAGGCAGCACCAACGGATTTAATGGTATTCACAAAATCACCAACTGCAATTGCTGCAGATGGACAAACAATTTCCATACATGCAGATCTTTCTTCAAAAATGGATTATGAAGGTGAGCTAGCTATCGTTATTGGTAAACGAGGCAAAAACATTCCTAAAAACTTAGCGTTTGATTATGTATTTGGTTATACTATTGCCAATGATGTAACAGCTCGTGATTTACAAGAGAAACATAAACAATTCTTCTTGGGTAAAAGCTTGGACGGTACTTGCCCTCTTGGACCATACCTTGTGACAAAGGATGAGATCCCAAATCCACAAGACTTAACAGTAGTGACAAAGGTCAATGATGAAGTACGTCAAAATGGCTCTACGAAAGATATGATGTTCTCTGTTGAAACGTTAGTATCCATCCTATCTCAGCATGTAACATTAGAGCCAGGAGATGTGATTTTAACAGGTACGCCAGCTGGTGTTGGCAAAGGGATGAACCCGCCACAATTCTTAAAAGCTGGAGATACAGTAAAAGTGTCTATTCAAGGAATTGGTACTTTAGTCAACCATTTTGAATAATGATGATATCAATCCGCGTGAGTCTATACTCCGCGGATTTTTTACTGCTTTAAGGCATAGTAACAGATGTAAAAACTATGAAATGCAAGGATTCCAAGTTTTAAATGATGTAAATTATGTGAACACTATTGTAATATTTGAAACCCTTTCCATCGCATGGTAGGATAGAGTTTGATAGAAAAAGAATGAGGGGGACAAACATGAGTTTTTTAACTAGCCAAACGCATTTGCATATTACTACGTGGGTAGTAGGTATTGTCATCTTTTTAATTGCGGCACTAATGGGCAAGCAATCAAAAGGCTTACATATGACATTACGTCTGTTTTATGTACTAATAATCATCACAGGTGGGGCATTATTTATCGAGGCAATGGACTATGGTAAAGGTATGCTTTACGGATTTAAGTTCTTAGGTGGCATACTTGTAATTGGCATGATGGAAATGGTCTTAGTGCGTCAAAAGAAAAATAAACCAACAGCTATGTTTTGGATTTTATTTGCAGTATTCCTATTAATCACTTTGTTCCTAGGATTTAAACTGCCAATGGGTCAAGATTTCTTAGCATAATGATTTAAAAGTCGTGAAGTAGTTGCTTCACGGCTTTTATTTTGTAAACGAAAACGGAAGACGGAATTGACACCTTTTTGTCGTAATTCATTTCGCTTTTACGCAAAATCTTTGGAAAAGATAGCGACGTGACAGAGTTATTTGGTAAAATGACGTTGATTGGTTTGAAAGAGAGGGAATAACAGTGAAATTTAAGAAGTGGATAAGTGCGACGGCTGCATCACTTTTATTAGCAACTTCATTAGTAAGTACTATACCAGTAGCACATGCGGATGAATCAGCGACTAGAACAATAGCAGAAGAAAGCATCTATGATTTACTCGTTGACCGTTTCTTTAATGGCTCGGGCACAAACGATTTTGATACAAATACGCAGGACCCTTCGAAATTTGCGGGGGGCGATTTTACAGGTTTACAGGATAAACTGAAATTTATCGGTGAGATGGGCTATACAATTGTTTCCATTGGGCCTATTTTTTCTACAGAGAAGTATGATGGATCAATGCCCACAAGTTATACTACAATAGAACGTCATTTTGGAACAACGGAAGAATTCCAAAGTACTGTAGAGGCCTACAAAGCTAAAAATATGTCCATTATGGTGGATTTTCCACTTACAAATGTGAGTCCAAATCATGAGTGGGCAAAGGATGCATCGAAAGCGGATTGGATTGCATCTACCAATAATGGACAAGTACAGTGGGATTTATCGAATAAGGATGTGCAAGAAGCACTTATTCAAGCAGTAACTGAATTTGTTTCTACATATGACATCGGTGGCATTCGTTTAACAAATATCGCAGGGGCTGATACAGCGTTTATCAATGCAGTAATAGCTGCATTAAAAGAGACAAAAACATCACTTTATGTGATAGCAAATGAAGAAAGCGATGCTGACTTTGATGCAACTTTCTCACCTGTAACGGCAGATATCTATCGTAATATATTTAAAAACGTGGATATGGATTCTTCTAAATTAATGGAACCCTTCACAGGAGAAAAACCGACACAAATTATGGTGGATTCACTTGAAACCCATCGTTTTACATTTGACTCTGCTAATGAAAATATGTTCCCACCTACCCGCTTAAAAATGGCGATGGGTGCTTTATTTATGCTACCAGGAATTCCTGTCGTACAATACGGGACAGAAATTGCTATGAATGGGGAAGCAAAACCAGATACACACCAGCTTTATAACTTTAAAACAGACGAAGAACTGATTGATTATATTAAAAATGTTCAATCTTTACGTAATCAATCAGCTACTTTACGTAATGGTGATTTTGAAGTCATTACAAATGAAAATGGCCTTCTTGTCTTTACACGTTCTTCTGACGAAGAAAAGTGGGTAATCATGGTTAATAATACTGGTAAAACACAACGCGTCGACTTAACACCTGAACAACTTGGTGAAGGGAAAATGCTGAACGGTATTTTACATGAGGAAAAAGTTCGCATAAATGAAAAAGAAGTCTATCCTGTTATTTTAGACCGAGAAATGGTTGAAATTTATCAAGTTCGCAATGATGAAGGCTTAAACACTCCTTATATGGTGGCTCTTGGCTTAGTATGGGTGATCTTTATTGGCTTTGTTGTCATCATCATTAAACGAGGGAAAGTTCGTCGTCAGGAGCAAGACGTCCAATAATAATAACACGACAAAAAAGCATGCCAGGAGCCATCCTAGCATGCTTTTTATTAGCCTTCAAAGCTTTTGTTTGTGAAGAAAATTGCAATAGTCCCAGGTCCGACATGTGAGCCGATCGCGGAACCTATCATGGTAATTTGCACAGCTTGAGGTGAAAAACGCTCCTGGATAGAGGCTTTTGCTTCATTCGCAAAGGCAGCGTCGTCACTATGGCTAATACCTACGATTTTATTTGTAAAGCTGCCACCACGCTCCTGCATTAAATCTAACATACGATTAAGTGCTTTTTTTCGACCGCGTGACTTTTCAATCGGTACAAGTTTGCCATCTTCTACATTTAAAATAGGCTTAATACTAAGAAGGCCACCTAAAAATGCACTAGCTTTTGATACACGACCACCTTTTGCAAGGTAATCTAAGTCTTCTACAGTAAATAAATGCTCGACCTGAGGTGCAAGGGTGTTTATTTTAGAGGCCATGTCTTCTAAGGATACTCCTATATTTCGCAGTCGTACAGCTTCTTCAACGACAAGGCCATGTCCTAGTGATGCGCATTTAGAGTCGATAATGACTAGTTTTAAGGAAGGATACTGCTCAAGTACCTGATTGCGAATCATTTGAGCAGTGCTATATGTGCCTGATAATTCTGATGAAAACGCGATATAAATACCTTCTTCATCATTTTTAGCTAGCTCCTCAAAATGCTTCAAAAAGAGCTCAGGTGACACTTGTGATGTTTTTGGCTGAGCACCTTGGCGTATTGCATCATAGATCTCTTTGGAATCAATTGAAATCACATCTTCATATTCTTTGTTGTTCAATTGCACTCGTAAAGGGAGTAGCACGACATCATTTTCTTCATAGTAAGATTTTGGTAGATCACATCCACTATCCGTAAAAATCTTCATTCTCTTGTCCCCCTAATTTCAACTTACTTTTGCTTTTTAACTTTATTCAGTAGATACTCACTTTAGATAAATGGAAGGGGTACCACTGAATAAAGTTAAACTGGTAAAAATGGAATGTTAACTTGAACTTACTACTTAACTATGATAATTTCAAGCGTTCAATGAGTATTTTTGCAATTCCATCATCATTATTCGTTGTCGTAATTTCATTGGCAATGTTTTTAAGACTTGAAATACCGTTCCCCATCGCTACACCAAGTCCAGCATATTCGATCATTTCTAAATCATTGTCTTCATCACCAAATGCGATGATGCGCTCACGAGGAATACCTAAATCTTTTGCCACATGTGCAATACCCACAGCTTTATTTAAGCCGCGACGCACAATTTCAATAATATGAAGTGGCGCGCCCCATCGACGATGCTCAATGACCTCAGCATGCACTGCCTGTAAATGATCACGTATAATTACCGAATTTGCTTCATTTGCCTGAATCAGCAAACTTGTGGGATTTTCCAAGAGATGTGTGTATAAATCGCCAAGTGTAATTCTTGGATTTCCCATATTAAAAATATTTAAAATACGATCGTCTTCTGTGTGGACATAAATATCATCTTTTACCTCAGCGATAATATTTTCGTATTCATAACTGTTAATAGAATCAACGACATCATGTACGACACTTAAATCAATTGGTGTGTGCATATGTTGCCAAGAGACATTTTTAGGATGATGCACATATGCGCCATTAAAATTAACAATGGGTGTAGTGAGCCCAAGTTCATGATAATAAAGATCGCTTGCACGGTATGGACGTCCCGTCGCAATCATCACTTGATGCCCTTGTTCCTTAGCCTGCAATAATGTTTTTTTCGTTTTTGCAGAAATTTGCTGTTGATCTGTTAATAAAGTTCCATCTAAGTCTAATACGATTAAATGCGGTTTCATAGCTCGTTGCCCCTTTCCTATAGTTTGAATAGTATCTCTTTGTCTTACATTCGTCAAAATTTTGTCACAGTGAAAAAAGTTTGCTAACATAAAGATGAGAGAATAGTTGGGAGTGACAATAATGTTTGTAGAAAAAGAAGTGTGGGGAAATATTCCTTTATTACATATACATACAGACAATATGAATGAAGAAACCCCGGTAGTCATTTTTTTGCATGGTTTTATGAGTGCAAAAGAACATAACTTACACTATGCATACCAATTGGTGCATAAAGGGGTGCGTGTCCTATTGCCAGATGCAAAATTTCATGGTGAGCGTAGCGAAGGCCTAACAGAAATGCAAATGAATTTAAATTTTTGGGACATTGTTTTAAATTCTATTCATGAAGTTCAACAATTATATGATGAATTAAAGAATAAAAATTTATTAGCTAGTCATAAAATTGGCATAGGAGGCACTTCAATGGGTGGCATCGTGACATCAGGCTGTCTGAAACTTTATGATTGGATACAAACAGCTGCAATATGCATGGGTGCACCTGGTTTTATAAAATTGGGTGAATACCAATTGCAACAATTTGCTAAAAGCGGAGTTAACTGGCCGATGTCAGAGGAAGACGTAGAAAAAATTAATGAAGCCCTTGCTAAATATGATGTCAGTTTAACACCAGAAAAATTCGCGGGTCGCCCTGTATTCTTTTGGCATGGAGAATTAGATAAAACAGTTCCTTTTCACGAAACGTATAAATTTTATGAAACATTACGGGAATACTATGAAGCAAACCCTGAATATTTAAAGTTCATGGTTAACAAAAGGGCTGGACATGCTGTACCACGTGACGGTATGCTAGCAGCTACAGCATGGCTTGCACAGCATTTGGCATAACAGGGTGCATCTGCTATGATAAGGTTAACACTATGATGGAAGGAGAAATACGAATGGATCAGGATATGAAAGATAGCATGTTAGGTGCTTTAGAAAACGTAATTGATCCTGAGCTTGGCATTGATATTGTCAACTTAGGTTTAGTATATGATGTGGAATTAGATGATGAAGGTGTTGCAACTGTTACGATGACACTAACATCTATGGGCTGTCCACTTGGTCCAGTCATTGTGGATCAAGTGAATACGGCGTTAGGTGAACTTCCAGAAGTGAAAAGTACAAATGTTAATATTGTATGGAATCCGCCTTGGTCGAAAGATAAAATGTCACGCTATGCCAAAATGGCATTGGGCGTACGTTAAAATGGCTTATTTAAAACCCTGCTTATTTTTCAATAAGCAGGGTTTTTGCTTGTAACGAAACTAATCGATACGGCATATTTGTAATGGACAATTTTCACAGGCAATTTCATTTTTTAAAAATTGTAAATCATGAATGGTAATAAATCCTTTATCAAAAGTGATAATCTCATGTTTTTTTAAATCATTCAGCATACGATTAATCATTTCCCGACTTGTCGCACACAGATTTGCAATTTCTGTATTTGTTAGCTGAAAATCAATAAAAATCGAGTCATTTTCTACAGGTTTACCATACGTATTGGACAGCCGAATGAGCGTTGAAAATAGAGCACCTTTTTTACCGTTTAACACTAAATCGCGCAAACGACTCTGATGCTTTAAGTTTTCTGTTTGTAGCCACTTCATGTATTCCACCATAACTGTCGGCTGCTCTTCTAGTAAATGCTCCAAAGATTTACGACTCAAAACATACAACGTAGAGGGTTCTAAAACTTTGGCAGTCATTGAATTATAGACGAGATTACAAAATAACGAACCTTCTCCTATTATGCTGTCAGGGCCACAAATACGAATGGTTAATTCCTTACCCGTCTCGGATTCTTGGCTAATCGAAATAACACCTGATTGGATGTAATAAATTTCTTTTGCCCGTTCACCCTCTAGAAAAATTTTATTTCCTTTATTCACTTTGATAAAAACACCGTGGTTTTGAAAAAGTTCTTTAATTTTTTCAAACATATTATCCATTAAAACCATATCTCCAACACATCGCTTTCTTTTTGTAATAAATGGCGATTATTACAAAAGGATAGTGGATTTCGATACTAAAACATAGAAACATACCATTATTATAACGTAAACTTCCATAATAAGTGAAAAAATTTTAGGACGATTTCTTTGCTAAGCATTGTCGAGTGATGTAAAATAAAGTTAGTCAAAAAAGGTCAAACTTTTTTAATGAATAAGAATGGGTATATAAATAATGAGAAATATGAAAAAAAGGAGTGCTAGCTATGCAATTTCAACAAACAGACAATAAAAAACCATTAGAACAATTTGGGCGCAATTTAATTGAAGAAGTAAAAAACGGCAAGATGGATCCTGTTATCGGGCGTGATGAAGAAATTCGAAATGTAATTCGTATTCTAACACGTAAAACGAAAAATAATCCTGTATTAATCGGTGAACCAGGAGTTGGTAAAACGGCAATTGTGGAAGGTTTAGCACAGCGTATTGTTAAAGGTGATGTACCAGAAGGCTTGAAAGAATGTGTATTATATGAATTAGATATGAGTGCGTTAATCGCTGGTGCAAGTTATCGTGGACAATTTGAAGAACGCTTAAAAGGTGTGCTAAAAGAAGTAAAAGAATCAGAAGGACAAATCATTCTATTTATTGATGAAATTCATACGATCGTAGGTGCAGGAAAAACAGATGGCGCTATGGATGCAGGAAATATGCTAAAACCTATGCTAGCACGTGGTGAATTACACTGTATTGGTGCTACTACCTTAGACGAATATCGTATGTACATTGAAAAGGATCCTGCCTTAGAACGTCGATTCCAGCAAGTACTAGTACGTGAGCCATCTATAGAGGATACGGTATCCATTTTACGTGGTTTAAAGGAACGCTTTGAATTACATCACGCAGTACGTATTCATGACAGAGCAATTGTTGCGGCAGCAGAACTATCCAATCGCTATATTACAGAACGATTTTTACCTGATAAGGCCATTGATTTAATTGATGAGGCTTGTGCAATGATTCGTACAGAAATTGATTCAATGCCACAGGAATTAGACGCAGTCACACGTCGTATTATGCAGCTTGAAATTGAGGAACAGGCATTGCGTAAGGAAAAGGACGAGGCAAGTAAAAAACGTCTGGAGCAATTACGCGAAGAATTAACTAAGTTAAAAGAATCATCTAAGGGCATGCGACAACAATGGGAAGCAGAAAAAGAAAAACTACACGATATTCAGAAAAAACGTGAAACATTGGATAAATATCGTCGTGATCTAGATGAGGCAGAAAGTAAATATGATCTAAATAAAGCTGCTGAATTACGTCATGGTAAAATTCCAACACTTGAAAAAGACATTCAGGTACTTGAAAAGGAATTAGAGAACGGTGCAGAATCTCGTATTTTACGTGAAGAGGTAACAGCAGATGAAATCGCAGCAATTGTTTCACGTTGGACAGGAATCCCTGTAACAAAATTAGTAGAGGGTGAGCGTGAAAAACTATTACGTTTAAAGGATACATTACATGAACGTGTGGTTGGACAAGATACAGCAGTTCAATTAGTGACAGAAGCGGTATGGCGTGCACGTGCAGGTATCAAAGATCCACACCGACCTATTGGTAGCTTTTTATTTTTAGGTCCAACTGGTGTGGGTAAAACAGAACTTGCCAAGGCACTTGCAGCACAGTTATTTGATTCAGAAGATCACTTTATTCGTATTGATATGAGTGAATACATGGAGAAACATAGTGTGTCTCGACTTGTTGGGGCTCCTCCAGGCTATGTGGGCTATGAGGAAGGTGGACAACTAACGGAAGCAGTTCGCCGAAATCCTTATTCTGTGGTGCTACTAGACGAGATTGAAAAAGCTCATCCTGATGTGGCGAACATTTTATTGCAAATTTTAGATGATGGGCGCATTACAGATAGTCAGGGACGAATGGTGAATTTTACAAATACAGTAGTCATTTTAACTTCGAATATCGGATCAAGTTATTTAATGGAGGCAAAGGAAAATGATGCGGCTGTGGAGGACTTAGTCATGTCAGCCCTACGACAACATTTTAAACCTGAGCTATTAAACAGAATGGATGATATCATCTTCTTCCATGCATTATCTACTAAACATTTTACTGCGATTGCCTGGAAGTATGTGGAGCAATTGATTAAACGTGTCGCAGAGCAAGAAATTACTTTATCTGTCGAGCAAGAAGTCATTGATTGGGTAGTAGAGCAAGGGGCAGATGCCCAATTTGGAGCAAGACCACTAAAACGCTTTGTACAGCGACATATCGAAACAGCCGTTGCTAGAGAACTATTACGCGGAGAAGTTTTACCAGGGGAGACGTTGCATGTGAAAATGCATGAGGGTCAATGTGTTGTGGAAAAATAACAGAAAAAACCTGTTCGGCATGAAGCTGAACAGGTTTTTTCTAGCTGAATTAATGATGGTCTGCAGCTTCTGGTGTAGGGTCGTTTGGAATGATTGCTCCAATAATAAAGATAAGGATGGAGAATACAACAGAAACGATTGCTCCAGTTTTGAAATCAAATGGTACACCAAGTACAGAGCTGACTACGTAGTTTAACATAGAAACTAGTAGGAATGACCATATGAACGTTACGATATATTGCATTAATTTCACCTCAACCGAACTTTTTTCATCATAAGGTTTTACTCATATTCATTATCATATCATAACATAAATCAAAAAAAAATGAACCATTTATGTGAAACATGGCGATTTTGTCACAACAAATATGAGATTTAGTATTTTATGTTTGGTAATGTAAAGTATTTAGGAACAGCTCCGAAATAGGGGAATGCGCTCCTAAGCGGGTGAAAAGTGCTCCAAAAGGGAAGAACACCGCTCATACATGATGCAAGGTGCTTTGAAAAATAATGAACAAGCTCAACAAAGTACGATAGATAAAGCTCTAAACAGAATAACCTCATTCCATAAAATTCTTCACTTCTATATTCAAAGAACACTACCCTCAGCCGCATAAATTTTAAATCATCTTGCGTCATTCCTTTTATATGCGTTATAATTATGACCAGTTACTAATAATTGATAGTAAGAAAGCTGAGGGGTTGCTATATGAACGCTGGTATTATAGGAATAGGCAAATATGTTCCTGAGAAGGTCGTTACAAATTTTGATTTGGAAAAAATCATGGATACTTCTGATGAATGGATTCGTACTCGAACAGGCATTGAAGAACGTCATTTTGCGGCAGATGATCAGGAAACTTCAGATTTGGCAGTAGCTGCTGCAAAAGAAGCTATTGCAAATGCGGGTATTACGCCTGAGGAAATTGGTTTAATTCTTGTAGCAACTGTCACACAGGATCAAACTTTTCCAAGTGTAGCTTGTATGATTCAGGAACAAATCGGAGCAGTAAATGCTGCAGCAATGGATCAAGCAGCAGCATGTGCAGGATTTATATATAGTTTAGTGACAGCAAAGCACTTTGTTGAGGCAAATGCTTATAAATATGTCTTAGTAGTAGGTGTTGAAAAGCTGTCTAAAGTCGTTGATTGGGAAGATCGCAATACAGCTGTATTATTTGGCGATGGTGCCAGTGCAGCTATCATTGGGCAAGTCTCTGAAGGTAGAGGTATTCTATCCTTTGAACTTGGTGCAGATGGTACAGGCGGAAAGAATCTTTATTTAACGAAGCAAGATACAATTGCGATGAATGGTCGTGAAGTGTTTAAATTTGCTGTTCGACAAATGGGTGAATCGGCTGTTAATGTATTAGAGAAAGCGGGATTAACAAAAGAAGACGTTGATTTCCTAGTGCCACATCAGGCAAATATACGTATTATGGAATCTGCACGTGAGCGTTTAGAGCTACCACCAGAAAAAATGTCAAAAACGATTCATAAATACGGAAATACTTCAGCAGCATCTATTGGTATTTCCTTGGTAGATGAGCTCGAAGCAGGTAAGATTAAAGAGGATGATTTATTAGTCCTTGTAGGTTTTGGTGGCGGCTTAACATGGGGTGCCGTAGCCATGAGATGGGGAAAATAAGTAGGAAAAATGCTTGAGGGGAGTAAGACAATGAGTAAAAGACGAGTAGTAATTACAGGAATTGGCGCAGTTACACCACTAGGAAATAGCATCGAAGAAACATGGGCAAACATTAAAGCTGGTAAATCTGGCATTGGTGAGCTGACACGTTTAAATAAAGATCTTTTTGCCGCAAAAATCGCCGCAGAAGTAAAGGACTTTGATATTGAAAAATACATTGATCGTAAAGAAGCACGTAAAATGGATCGCTTCACACAATACGCATTAGCGGCTTCTATTATGGCAATGGAAGATGCACAGCTAACAATTGATGAAGAGCTAGCTCCACGTGCAGGTGTATGGATTGGTTCTGGTATCGGTGGGATGGAAACATATGAACAACAATTTTTAACATTCCAAGAGCGTGGCGCAAGACGTGTTAGTCCTTTCTTTATCCCAATGATGATTCCTGATATGGCATCTGGCCAAGTCTCTATTCACTTTGGTGCAAAGGGGATAAATTCTTGTTCTGTAACGGCATGTGCTTCAGGCACAAACTCTATTGGTGATGCCTTTAAAGTAATTGAGCGTGGAGATGCTGATGTTATGATTTCTGGTGGTGCTGAATCACCAATCGTAACAATGGCGGTTGCAGGTTTTTGTGCCAATACAGCACTATCATTAAATCAAGATCCACAAGCTGCATGTCGCCCATTCGATAAAAACCGAGATGGCTTTATTATCGGAGAAGGAGCGGGTATTGTCATTTTAGAAGAATATGAACATGCAAAAGCTCGTGGTGCCAAAATCTATGCTGAAGTTTTAGGTTATGGTGCAACTGGGGATGCGCATCACATTACGGCTCCAGCTCCAGAGGGTGAAGGTGCAGCACGTGCGATGACGCAAGCATTAACAGATGGTGGCGTAGAGCCATCACAAGTTGATTATATTAATGCCCATGGTACAAGTACGCCATATAACGATTTATTCGAAACACAAGCTGTGAAAACTGCTTTTGGTGATCATGCGTATAACCTTGCAATGAGCTCAACAAAATCTATGACGGGTCACTTATTAGGAGCAGCAGGTGGTGTGGAAGCTATTTTCACAGCATTAGCCCTTAAAGAAGGGATTTTACCACCTACAATCAATTTAAAAGATCCTGATCCTGAATGTGATTTAGATTATGTTCCAAACGAAGCAAGAGAAGCAAATATTCAATATGCAATGAGTAATTCTCTTGGTTTTGGTGGTCATAATGCAAGTCTCCTATTCAAAAAATATGAAGCATAATAGATAAACATAAAAAAACGTCAGCCAAATTTAAATGGCTGACGTCTTTTTTTATAGTTTTGTGAATAAATGATAAGTAAGAAGAAATAGAAAGGATGCCATTACTATGTTTCGTCTCTTTTTATTTTTAGTAAGTTATGGCTTAATGATCCTCTCTGTAGGGAATCTCATATTGTATTTAAATTACCGCACACTAGGTTATTCATGGAAGGTTGTTTTCAAATTTATTTTTCAAACAACAGAATTTTATATGGCGGTAGGAGCCTGTATCATCATCTGCGCAGTTGTGCTTGATTTGGGCTTTGATCGATCCTCAGACAAGCCGTAAGTTTAGCGACGTGCGCGACCAAGACCCATAGCATCTTCCATACGTTTTAATGTAGCACTAGCAATCACATTCGCCTTTTCAGCACCTTCATCTAGAATGACATCTAATTCTGATGATTCTACTAGATGATAGAATTTCTCTTGAATAGGTGTTAGGTGTTCAATTACTGCTGTTGCTACACCCTGCTTGAATCCACCATAACCAATTCCCTCATATTTTTTGACTAAATCTTCAACGGCTACCCCTGAAATAGCTGATTCGATTGTCAATAAATTTGAAACACCTGGTTTATTTTCCACATCAAATGCAACGATGCCGTCAGAGTCAGTTACAGCTGATTTAATTTTTTTCTCAATGTCTTTCGCAGTATCTAATAAGCGAATTGTCGCTTTCGTATTTGGATCTGATTTACTCATTTTCTTTGTTGGCTCTTGTAAGGATTTAATGCGTGCGCCAGCTTTAGGTAATTGAATTTCCGGAATTGTTAAAACATCGCCAAAGCGTTTGTTAAAGCGTTCTGCAAGGTCACGAGTTAGCTCAATATGCTGCTTCTGATCATCGCCGACAGGGACAATATTTGTGTTATAAAGTAGAATGTCTGCAGCCATTAGCGGTGGATATGTTAAAAGAGCAGCAGATACGCTTTCCTTACCATGTGATTTATCTTTGAATTGTGTCATACGTTCTAGCTCACCAATAGACGCAACACATTGTAACATCCATCCTGCCTGAGCATGCGCTGGCACCTCTGATTGAATAAATAATGTCGATTTTTTAGGGTCAATGCCAGTAGCAATGTAGGTAGCAGCAAGCTTACGAATACTTTCTCGTAATTCTTTAGGATCTTGTGCAACAGTGATGGCATGTTGATCAACGATACAATAAATAGCGTTTCCTTCATCTTGTAGTGCCGGGAACTGCTTGAATGCTCCTAAATAGTTCCCTAATGTTACGATACCTGTAGGCTGTACGCCAGAAAAAATAGTTGTCATTAAAAAATTCCTCCTCGAATTCAATTGCTGTAACTTGTGTCACAGCGTTGTCTTCACCTTTCAACTTGGTGATGAAGACAAAAAAACATCATGCGTCCTCATTAGATTTTTCTAATGAAGGGACGAATGATGTTTGAATCCGCGGTACCACCCAGCTTGCCTAAAAAGGCCACTCAACTTCGTAACGTGAAGGGACGAGCTTTGCTAATAGCTTCAAGTAGCGTTCACAAAGCTAACTCGGAAGTCCATTCCACATGCATCCACGATCTGTTTACAGCAACCACAGACTCTCTATACGTGAATTAGCATATGTACTACTCTTCGTCAGCGTTTTTCTCAATTTAAATTGTTCAAATTGATTTGATTGCAAAGAATTATAATATAAAGATTCCTTTGTGTAAAGTCAGACTTTTGACGGTGTTTTTTTTCTAGAAAAAATTATATGCTTTTTTTGTTATGTAATTTTGTTATAAATTTATAATTTTTTATTAAAAAATTGTTTGGATGTACACATGGGATTGACAATTTTCTCGATTATTTTTCTTAAATGAGAACAACTGAGATATCTGTTTAGATGTTTAAAATGCTTTAAAAATGGGAATGGTAGTAGTAGCACATAAGTTTGAAGAAAATACATCATATTTGAAAGCTGTATGAATAGACAGAATATTTATGGATAGGTTCAGATTTTTTTATTGGAACTATATTCAAATACAGCTGAGTACTGTATAATGGTACTGTGTATTTTACATTACATTAATTCTAATTTAACACATTGGTTCTGGTTTATAGATAATAATTTTTAAATGAAAGGATGTGTCAGAATGATCGTAACCCTATTTACATCACCAAGTTGTACCTCTTGTCGTAAAGCAAAAGCTTGGTTAGAGGAGCACGAAATTCCATATACAGAACGTAATATATTTTCTGAACCGCTTAGCATAAGTGAAATAAAAAAAATTTTACGAATGACAGAAGATGGAACTGATGAAATCATTTCCACTCGTTCTAAAATATTCCAAAAATTAAATGTGGATGTTGAAAGCTTACCATTACAACGTTTATATGAATTAATTCAGGAATATCCTGGCTTACTACGTAGACCAATCATTTTAGATGAAAAACGTCTGCAGGTTGGCTACAATGAAGATGAAATTCGTCGTTTCTTACCTCGAAAAGTTCGAGCATATCAATTACAAGAAGCGCAACGAATGGTGAATTAAACCTTTCTATTCTGAATAATATATGTAATAGATGTTACAGATGTGGAATACATGTTGTGACATCTTTTTTTTATGTTTTACTTCTGTAAAACCTTCTATATGAAGTATAATAATTAATAGGGAAAAGTCATATATTTCCGTAAAAGTATGTTAAACTTGATTTAAGTTAAATAGTTTACTACAATTTCAATAATTCAAATATCTTCTGTGAAACGGTGTATATCCTTTTCATTTTATGACAGAACAGCATACAATAGAGTTAGAGACAACTGTGAACACAAAAATTCATGTTTACGGTTACTCGATGGTTTTACTGTAGTGTGGTCAAAGGTTGAAAAACAAATGCAGTATGAAGGTTAAAAACAAAGAATAAAAGCATACTAATGAAACAAACTGTTTTTCGACATATGACAGTGAAGGGAGATGAGGTCTAGTGGACATCGAACGTGTAAATGAAAATACACTCAAGCTCTTTATTACGTACAATGATATAGAGGATCGCGGCTATAGTCGTGAAGAAATTTGGTACAATCGAGCAAAGGGTGAACAACTTTTTTGGGATATGATTGATGAAGTAAACACGGAGGATTATTTTGATGTAGAGGGTCCGATTTGGATTCATATCAATGCATCTGAAGTAGGCTTAGAAATCATTGTCACACGTGCACATATTTTAAAAGACGGTGAAACATTAGATGGTCATTCGAATTTTGATGAACACAAAGATATGTTTGCACCATTCGATGAAGTTGGAGAGGATCTTCTTAGCCAACTAACTCAATTTGGTGACATGGATGAGTCAGAATTATTTATGGATACAGACATTTATGTTTATAAATTTAAAGATATTGATGAGTTAATCCCTGTCGCAAAACGAATGACAGACGAATTAGTGGATTCCTCATTATTCAAATATGAAAATTGGTACTATCTAGTTGTTGATTTCGGAAACGCAGATGAGGATTTAAATCGTCATGATAGAAATGCAGTTATCAAGGAATTTTTAACACCATCCAATTTTACAATTCATCGTCTAGAGGAGTACGGTGAAAAGATTATGGAATTCAATTGCTTTGAAACAGTTCGAAAATACTTTGCATAGGCAATGAAATACTAATTATTTTAGACTGTAGTGAAACTCGTAAATGAATCGAGTTTCGCTACAGTCCTTTTTTATGTTTTCAGCATCAAAGAGCTTGAATAAGAGCGCATTTTTAAAATTTCAAGAAAAAGGTGCTTTATTTTTGTTAGTGAAAATCCATTCTATTATAGTTGGCTAAAAAGGAGCTGATACTATGCTGATTGCCTATAACAATCAACAGCAACTATTTCTCCCATATCAATATACGAGGAAAGCTTTACAGCGATATAGGCGGCAAATGAAATTTTATTGCCCTCAATGTTTAGAACAAGTTCAATTGAAAATAGGTAACTATAATATTCCCCACTTTGCTCACTTCACAAAAAATCAATGTTCACAGCTGTTCGCAGAAGGTGAATCTAAAATACATTTACAAGGTAAAGTGCAATTATATGAGTGGCTCCAAAAGCATGGACATCAGGTGAAACTAGAACCATATTTAAAGGAGGTTTCTCAGCGCCCAGATTTGCTTGTTACACTCGATAAGGAGCAGTTTGCAGTTGAATTTCAATGTAGTACTATCTCTCATGAAAAATGGCATCAACGAACAATGGGCTATGAAAGAAACGATATACAAGCAATTTGGCTTTTTCAAACTCCACAAGGCAAAGAAGCTGTCAACGGCATCAGAAAAATTAGAATCTCTCCACTCTTGCAAAAGGCGTTTATAACGACAACGGATTTACCATATTTATTGACGTACAACCCGGTGACAGCCCAGTTTGTTTATTGGACGAATCTTCTTCATGTTCATGGGCATACTTTCATAGGTAAAGTACAGAAAATTTCGGTCGATCTACAACATTTCCCTTTTTATAGACCTCAACGTATTACCCCAGAAGAATTTCAACGCTATTGGCAGCTCTATAAACAGACTTGTAGGCAATTTGCGCATAGTCGTCTTTTACATAGCAAGAAGGGGGCACAAGATCCATTTTTACGTAATTGCTATGAATTAAATCTTTCTCTTACTGCTCTGCCACCATACATTGGTATTCCAGTGAAAGAAGGAGCAGCTATCCCTTTGTTTACGAGCGAGTGGCAAATAATGCTGTTTTATTTTAGTAAACAATTAGGACGTCTTCCATTTGAATTAACAAAGGGGCAGATGGAAAACTTTTTATGTAAGCATCAGCTGGAAGTAACCGAACAAGCACTCAGGGCTATTCAAAATTATGGGTATCTTCTTAAGCGTATGCATCATGAGGATGGTTTACTAGATAATTGTGAGCAAGTCTATGTACATTTATTTGCAATTGCCACAATATACTGAGAAAATATGAGAGTAAAAGGAAAAAAGCACATATAAAGGGGGCTGGCATATATGGCTAGTAACAGTAATCAGGTTTTGGTTCGAAAAGAAGTACCAGAAGAATTAACATGGCGCTTAGAAGACATCTTTGCAACAGATGCAGCTTGGGAAGAGGAATTGAAGGAGGTTGCAGAGCTTGCTAAACAAGCACCTAGCTATGCAGGTACTTTAAATAATGGGGCAGAGGCATTATTAGCAGCTTTACAGTATCATGATCATATATATGAACGTGCAATGAAGCTCTACACATATGCTCATATGCGCTATGATCAAGATACTACAAATAGCTTTTATCAAGATATGAACAGCCGTATTCAAACATTGGCAACGAGTATCTCAGCTGGCCTTTCCTATTTAACGCCAGAAATTCTGTCATTAAGTGAAGAAACGATTGAACGCTACTTAACAGAAAACCAAGACCTAGAACTATATAAGCAATCTTTAAAAGAAATTACAATGGCACGTCCACATGTATTACCAGCCGAACAGGAGGCATTGCTAGCGCAAATGTCTGAGGTGACAGGTACAGCTTCGAATACATTCAGCATGTTAAACAATGCCGATATGGTATTCCCTCATGTGAAAAATGAAGAGGGAGAAGAAGTACAACTTACGCATGGTAATTATATCAAGTTTTTAGAGAGCAAGGATCGCTCTGTACGTGAAGGCGCATTTAAGGCTATGTACGAAACATACGGCAAGTTTAAAAATACGTTCTCGGCTACGCTAACTGGTAATGTAAAGAAGCATAATGTAAGTGCTCGAATTCGTCATTATGAATCTGCACGCCACGCTGCCATGTCTAATAACTTCATTCCTGAAAATGTCTATGATCAGCTGGTGGAAACAATTCATAAGCATTTACCAGCTATGCAACGTTATATTTCGTTGCGTAAGAAATTATTGGGTGTAGACGAATTGCATATGTGGGATTTATTTGCGCCACTAGTTAAAGAGGTGGAAATGAAGGTCTCTTATGATGAAGCGAAAGATATTTTAGTAAAGGCTTTAGCTCCATTAGGGGAGGAATATCAAAGCATCGTTCAAAATGGACTGGATAACCGCTGGGTCGATGTTTTAGAGAATAAAGGGAAGCGTAGTGGAGCCTATTCTTCAGGCGCCTATGGTACGAATCCGTATATTTTAATGAATTGGCAGGATAATGTGAACAATCTATTTACATTAGCACATGAATTTGGCCATAGTGTTCATAGTTATTATTCACGCAACAACCAGCCATTTGTTTATGGAGACTACTCTATTTTTGTGGCAGAGGTCGCTTCTACTTGCAATGAAGAGTTATTAAATGACTATTTACTGAAAACAATTGATGATCCACAACAAAAAATATACTTATTAAACCATTGGCTAGATGGCTTCAGAAGTACGGTATTCAGACAAACAATGTTTGCAGAGTTCGAACACCTTATTCATCAGATGGATAAGAACGGTGAATCCTTGACAGCAGATCGTTTAACAGAAGTTTACTATGAATTAAACAAAAAGTACTTCGGTGATGATATGGTGGTAGATGAGGAAATAGGCTTAGAATGGGCTCGTATTCCACACTTCTACTATAATTACTATGTTTATCAGTATGCGACTGGTAAATCAGCCGCTACAGCGTTGAGTAAACAAATTTTAGAGGAGGGTGCACCAGCTGTAGAACGTTATATTAATAACTTCTTAAAAGCGGGATGCTCTGATTTCCCTATTGAGGTATTAAAGGCAGCAGGCGTTGATATGAACGTAGCTAAGCCAATTGAAGATGCATGTAAAGTATTTGAAGAACGTTTAAATGAATTAGAAAAATTATTGTTAAATAACTAATTAATTGGGCTATAGGAATGTTCCTATAGCCCAATTATTTTTATTAACAGCATAAATTAAAAGGAAAGAATAATGTTTTTTTTTGATTTCTAAATAGTTTAAAAGTGTGCATCTTGGAAAAATACTGTTTGTAATCGCTTTCTATTTGACAAATTTGTGAATCTAGTATTGGTTTCATTGCTAAATATATTATTCCATGATAGAGTAATTCTTGTGAAATAAATCACAAAACAAACATACACCCCTTTGTTTGAACGTGAACATTTCTCCCATCCCCTTTGTGAAAAAGAAGCGTCTCTATCGGTCGAGGATAGAGGCGCTTCTTTGTATTTTGCGTTATCTTGAAAAAGGGACTCCATCATGATGATTGGAGTCCCTATTGTTTATTTTATTATTTAAGACGCCATAACGTAGCGTGAGTAGTCTGGATTCGTTCGATCTTTTGTTGCAGCATGCGTTTCTTTAGTTCACGCTCTGCTGCTTGCTCTGTTAATGAATAGATAAAAGCTATTTCATTTGTAGAAAGAGTATGGAATTTAGAAAATAAGTCCTCTATTGATGGTAAAGGCTGACGGACAAGCTGTTCGTTCAGCATTTCTTGTAAAATATGTTCATAAACTTCATAGGAATAGCTACCACTAACTTTTAGTCCCTCATCTTCAATACATTCATTGAAAAATACGATACTTGGTACTTCATCTACTTCCATTTCGCGTTTAATATATAAATCGCATTGGAAAGCACGTGCTGCCTCTTTTGAACCAAAGTCAACAGTAAACTCATTCATATCGAGTTGAACATCCTCAGCTATTTTTAAAAGCGTTGCATAGGAGTTTACATCTTGATGACTTAATAATACGTATTCTTGTAGTTTCGACAAATAACGCGCACCTGCACGTTTCCCCTGTAATTCAGCTGCTTTAATAGCGATAGAAGGTAAAACAGGGTGATTAATATCAAGTTCGATGCCTGAAATACAGCCTTTGACACGTTTACTTAAGCAATTTAAAGAAGTAAGTTCTGTACTTAAAACAAAGCGCCATGTAAAGTAATGGTTGTATTCAAGCTGTAATTTACGAAGAGTTGCTTGCATACTGAAAGCTTCAGGGCAAAGTGGATCTACGAAAATATACAATTCAATTGGCTTGTTTGCAGTAGAAGTCGTTGGCGTTGGCTCTTGCAACATTTGAATATTATTCACGTAACAATTCCCCCTCATCGTCATTTGGCGTATTAACCATGTGATGAGCTGTTAATACTAAACGTTGATAATAAGTTTCACGGAACTTCCCTTCCAAACCTACCTCATCCATTGCTTCTGACATACACTCTAGCCAAGCTTGAGCGCGGTCAGGTGTAATAGGAAAATTCATGTGACGTGCACGCATCATCGGATGACCATGCTCCTCAGTAAAAAGATTTGGCCCTCCTAAATACTGTGTTTGAAATTGAATTTGTTTACGGGCTGTTTCTGTTAAATCTTTTGGAAAGATTGGAATAAGATCAGGATGCTGAGCAACTCTTTTATAGAACGCATGAATGAGTTCTGACAGTTTTTCAGCTCCCAGCTCCTCATAAGGAACAGTGTATTTTCGACTCATAAGTTATATGCTCCTTTAATTCTTTATATCGTAAAGTACCATATTGTATACTTCATCCTCATCAAATTGTGAAATTCTTGTGACTACCTTCATTCTATCAACGTCTTTTCGTTAACACAAACAAAGAGCTCTTTCGAATTGCTGTTCGCTACAAAAGCACAAATTTCACCACTATGGGTGAAATTTGTTGGAAATGACATAGATAACAGGAAAGATGCGATTACACTGTAAAGTAATTCATCACTTTTTTGACATAATTCTGTGTTTCTTTGAAAGGAGGGATTCCTCCATATTTCGTAACACGAGATGCGCCAGCATTATAAGCTGCTAATGCTAGTGAAGGGTCATTATTAAACTTATCTAGCATTTGACGCAAATATTTTGCACCAGCCATAATATTCTGCTCTGGATCAAAAGCGTTAGTCACACCCAAATATTGTGCTGTTTTGGGCATGAGTTGCATTAAACCTTGCGCACCCGCATGGCTTACTACAGTTGGATTAAAATTAGATTCTTGTTTAATAACCGCTGCAATAAGCTTCTCGGGTATCTGATAAGTAGCGGCTGCTTTTTCAATAATGGCAGTATACTCATTTGATCCTGCTAGTGAATTAGCATATGCTGTAGAGCCTATTACATCGTCTGAAACATAGGAATCAAGTTTGTTATTAGCATATGTGTTTGCTAAAGCTTGTTTGACTGATTCAGGTATAAACACAGCATTAGACCCTTTGTAAAGTAATGATTCTAATGGACTTTGCTCCAAAGTAGCTAATTCTTTGACGAAATTTGAATTATTTGCTGTTCCTGTAGCAAGCAAGCTTGATAATTTAGCATTACTTGCTGTCGAAGTTTCTCCTAATAATTCGTTAATCATATCAGAAAAAATAGACTCATTGTCCGTGGGTGAACTTTCGCTTGATCCAAGTGTTTGCAAAGCCCGAATTTCTAGTAAAGATTTGAATGATTGAATATCCAAGGAGTCAGACACCTTCCTTTTTTCTACTTTTATAAATTTTGTGCTTTTAGTGCCTTCATAAAACGAGCAATTTTTTTATCAGTTGGTTGCTTATCAATACCATATTTTTGTAAAAATTCGTCGAAAATTATATTTCCTTTTATTGCATCTTTTGCTTCATATTCTACCTCATAATCGTCACGCTGCAAATAGAAAGAATGATCAAAAACGAGAAGTCCCTCTTTGTAGGGAATTTCGACACGATCTGTAGTGAGAGAACCAAATACATGCAATTGTTCTAAAGGAATGTGATGAAGAGCTAATCTTTTAGCTACCTCTTGAGCATAAAATCCTTTGCCATCTAACATTTGTTGCGCCTCTATTGCTGTTATTTCATCCGTCGTTTCAAGGTGAGCATGCTCGGCGTTTTTTTCTTTGAGCGTACATTCGAAATAATCACCAATTTGTCTAATACGAAGACCACTTTGTAGGTTGCGAATTGCTTGATTAGGTGTGTCAAAATAATGATTTGTTTGACGATGAATAGCATTTTGGCTAATGTGGAACTCTTGTAATAATTGCTCGTATTGTTGTTTTGTTAATAGATTTTTAAATTCAATTTCAATTTCTTGTGTCATTTATAGTCACCTATTTATTTTTTATTTTTCATCCGTTGTTTCGCTCGAATTAATATTTACACACTGCAACTATTTACCCTGTGTGCTAAAATAAGAGGAAGAGTACAACGAAAAGGGGAACCGCATGTGCGTAAAATTTATACAATAGATACATCGAATTTTGAACAAGATCAACTTCATTTTAGTTTAAACGACAATGAAGTAAATTTACAGTTAAAACCTGCTGGACAACTCATTGCAGATTCAGATGATTTTGCATTCATTTATTTACTTGATGCAGGTGAAGACTATCATTACTTGCGTTTTCCACCGAGTAGTTGGGAGAATCTTGTACATATTTTACAAAAAGGGAAAAATCCATTGCTACGAATAGGTGAAGAAGTGATTGAGCTGACAAATTTCTACGAGGAATTGGAAATGCTCGTGTATAATATTGAAGGAAATTACAATTATGGGGCAGAATTTGTCCAGGCAGTGGAACAACACTTCAAGGCTATTCTTGCTGAATAGAAAGACAAAACGAACAGACGGTGGTGTTCGATACCGATTGTCGGGAGGTTTTTACAATGGGACAATGGGAAATTTTTTTAAGTCCTTATAAACAAGCAGTAGACGAATTAAAAGTAAAATTAAAGGGCATGCGTTCGCAATTTGGTATTGTTAATGCAAATTCACCAATTGAATTTGTTACAGGACGTGTCAAGCCTTTAGCAAGTATATATGACAAAACGTTAGAAAAAGGACTAGCTTTTGAGCCTTCTAAACAACTTGGTGATGAACTTGGTGATATTGCTGGCCTTCGGATTATGTGTCAATTTGTTGATGATATTTCAACGGTAACTGAGCTAATTCGTCAGCGAAAAGATATGCGTGTAGTGGAAGAACGCGATTATATTACACATAATAAGCCTAGTGGTTATCGCTCCTACCATATGATAGTGGAGTATCCTGTTGAAACAATACAAGGAAAAAAAGTAGTATTAGCGGAAATACAAATCCGTACACTAGCCATGAATTTCTGGGCTTCAATAGAGCATTCTTTAAATTATAAATATAAGGGCATGTTCCCAGAAGAGATTAAGAATCGCTTGCAAAGTGCTGCCGAGGCAGCATTTCGGTTGGATGAGGAAATGTCATCCATTCGTAGTGAAATTCAAGAGGCACAGGCCTACTTTAGCGAATATAAAGAAGCATCGAATCCTAATTTACTAACGGAGAAGGAGCGTGACGCACAATGAAATTTTCGATTCAATCACGTAGAGATGCACAATCCAACGAGCTGATGGAACTTGCTAAAACCTATTTACAGGATTTTGGCTTGACCTATGATGAAGAGACGCCAGAAATTGTTGTTTCGATTGGAGGAGATGGCACACTATTGCATGCCTTTCATCGATACTCCCATTTATTAGATCAGGTAGCCTTCGTTGGTATCCATACAGGGCATTTAGGATTTTATGCGGATTGGAAACCATCTGAATTAGAAAAATTAGTTTTGTCCATTGCTAAGAAGGATTTTAATGTTGTGGAATATCCACTGCTGGAAGTAAGGGTAGAGCATCATAATGCCGAATCAAATACGTATCTTGCTTTAAACGAAGCAACCGTCAAATCGCCAGATGTTACACTTGTGATGGATGTAGAGTTAAATGGCAATCAATTTGAGCGTTTCCGTGGTGATGGTCTTTGTGTATCCACTCCCTCGGGTAGTACGGCTTATAATAAAGCTCTAGGTGGAGCCATCATACATCCTACACTAGCGGCACTCCAAGTCACTGAAATTGCCTCAATTAATAACCGCGTTTTCAGGACAGTAGGATCGCCATTAATCTTACCAGCACACCATCATTGTGTATTGCGTCCTGTAAATGAACAAAATTTTAATATGACTGTTGATCACTTGCAAATTACTCAAGGTGATGTCAAAGCCATAGCGTTTAATGTAGCAAATGAAAGAGTACGTTTTGCCCGTTTCCGACCATTCCCATTTTGGGAGCGAGTGCATGAATCATTTGTTGCAAATGAATAACGTGGATACAAGATTTACATTACAATTTGAGGCAAAGAAAAATGGCCAATTATTACGAGAGGCTCTTCAAGAGTGGCGTATTTCTAAGCGAGCTCTAACAGCTATTAAGTTTGATGGTGGCATGTTGACTGTGAATGATGTCGAACGTAATGTGAGACATATCCTGCAAGTTGGAGATTGTGTGAAAGTAACGTTTCCTCCTGAAGAAAAAAGTGAAGGGCTTGCTATCGAGCATGGAGATTTGTCCATTGTATACGAAGATGATGCCATCTTAGTGCTCAACAAACCAGCTCATCAAAGTACGATACCCTCACGAGAGCATCCAACCAACAGTATTGCAAATTTAGTTTGTGGCTATTTTCAGCAACAAGGACTGGCCTCTACGGCTCATATTGTTACAAGGCTAGACCGAGATACATCAGGTTTACTATGCATAGCTAAGCATGCTCATATTCATCATTTAACAGGGCTTGCTCAGCGTAAGAGAGAGATTTCAAGACAATATGAAGCCATTGTACATGGGCATGTCGAACAAAACTTTCAATCGATTATAGCTCCGATTGGTCGTAAAGAAGCTAGTATTATTGAAAGAGAAGTACGAGAAGATGGACAATATGCACATACGGATGTAAAGGTTCTGAAGCGTTTTTCACTGGGTGCTGAACCAATGACACATGTACGACTTCAATTGCATACAGGGCGTACACATCAAATTCGCGTGCACATGTCACATCTTGGACACCCACTTGTGGGGGATGACCTTTATGGTGGTAGTCGTCTTCAGATTGATCGACAAGCATTACATTGTGTATCTTTAAGTATGGAGCATCCTTTAACAAGTGTGCCATTACACTTTACAAGTATGCTAAATGAAGACATGCAAAGATTACTGAAGGAATCTTCAGCATAAATTTTTGATAAAAGGAGGTGTTCGCGCAAACGAGCATCTCCTTATCATTTTTTGAATTAGGTTAAACTGCGTATTTCTTCACGAGGGAGATTCTTAATATCACAGGTCGTATGGTAGGTGAAAATTGGATGTATTGTTTATCTGCGCGTCAACAACAACTATCCTGGAGTTTAGAGAATTAGATTATTTTACACCTTATTCATAACAAAGTGACAAAGGTAAGGTATAGTAAAATAGAATCGCCATGATTTTAGGCGTAATATTGAATTTTATAAAAATCTGCCCAATTGCTCATAAATATAACTTAAAAAAGAGTTTGCAGAAAAGGTACATTACACTCTATTATATAGAAGGTAGATTTACGGCAGCATTGCCCGTAAAATGATTGAAAGCTCGGAAGGAGGGGACAAGCATGATAGAGGAAAGAAATGAAAAGGATGATGTGCAATTTGATGAGGCACATCTACGAGAAATGCTGGAAGCACATAATATTGACGCATTCCGTGATGAGTTTTTAGAACTTCATCCATATGATCAGGCAACGTTTTATGAAAAGGTGGAACCTGATATAAGGAAAATCATCTATTCGTTCTTGTCTCCGACAGAAATGGCTGATATTTTTGAGGCAATCGATATTGAAGATGATGAGTATAAAGCATATCTTGCTGAAATGGATCCATCATACGGTGCAGAAATGCTATCTCATATGTATGCGGATGATGCGGCAGATGTCTTAAATGAACTGGATACAGCACAGCGCGAAAGCTATTTAGAAATGATGGATGAAGAAGCGGCAGAAGATATTAATGAGCTATTAAGCTACGATGAATATACTGCTGGTTCTATCATGACCACTGAATATGTCGCTATACCAGAAAATTCAACAGTTCGTTCAGCTATGGCCATTTTGCGTAAAGAGGCACCAGATGCAGAGACCGTTTATTATATTTTTGTTGTGGATGAAGAACATCGTCTAACGGGTGTTATTTCGTTACGTGATTTAATCATTGCTGACGAGGATACACTTATTCGTTCCATTATGAATGAACGTGTCGTGATGGTACATGTAGGCGATGACCAAGAAGAAGTCGCGCAAATTATGAAGGATTATAATTTTTTAGCGACACCTGTTATTGATGATAAAGGAGAATTACTTGGTATTATCACGGTTGACGATATTATTGATGTTATTGATGAAGAGGCTTCTGAGGATTACTCTAAATTAGCTGGTATTTCGGATATGGATAAATTTGATGTAACACCATTCCAAGCAGCTAAAAAACGTTTGCCATGGCTAGTAGTTCTACTGTTTCTAGGTATGTTAACAGCTAACCTAATGGGGCAATTTGAGGATACTTTAGATAAGGTTGCCTTACTAGCGGTCTTTATTCCATTAATTTCAGGAACTTCAGGTAATAGTGGAACACAGGCATTGGCCGTGGCCATTCGAGGGATTGCAACAGGTGATGTAGAAGAACATAGTAAATTGAAGTTACTATTACGTGAAGCCGGTACTGGCTTAATGTCAGGCATTGTTTGTGGATTAATTGTTATTGGGATCGTTTATTTTTGGAAACATGAACTTGTCCTAGGTATGTTAGTAGGGGCAGCGCTTTGTGGTTCTATTTTAGTGGCAACATTAGCTGGTTCATTTATTCCATTGTTAATGCATCGACTAAAAATTGACCCTGCTGTTGCATCAGGACCCTTTATTACTACATTAAATGATATTACAAGTATTTTAATTTATTTGGGCTTAGCGACAGTTTTCTTAAGCCAAATAGGCTAAGAACCAATTTGCTTACTTTCGCATATTGTATGGAAAAAAGGGAAGTGAGTAAAGTGGATCAAGAACCACGCTTGTTTATAAAATCACCATCATATTTTTTAAATATTTCTAAGGTGTTACATGAACTTGATTTGGATGAAAGTACATCTGTCTATGTAAAGGACACTATGTTCGATGAGCAAATAGTTGAAGAAAAAAATGAGACAGTGGATGAAGTACAAATAGATCCTTATTTACTGAAACAGCTCCAGTTTTTAGAAAAACCATTTCGTCAGAGAGCCTATCAGCCATTATTAGTTTGTTTAAAGGATGGTAGAAAATTAACTGGGACAGCTTCAGATGTACAGAATGATTCTTTAATGCTCACATCATTAGAATTAAAAATACAGGAAATCATTCATTTTGAAGATATACAGCAAATACTTTGGCGAGGAAGAAAATTGCCAACTTTATAAAAAAAGTGTACAGCAGAGGATGCTGTACACTTTTTTTATGTGTGTGTGTCAAAGGTGAAAGAATTAGTCACAAATCCCTAAGTCAACATCAGCGATACATTGTACAGCGCAGAAGCAAGATAAATCCACAGTAATACAGCTATCTGTTGAGCTCCAGTCATCTACTTTACAGATTTTCTTCATGTTGATACAACAACCATCTTTGCTTAGTAAGTCTACTGTACTTTCACTAGAGTCAAATGTACATAATGGCTCTAAAACACGTAAAGTAGCACAGCATTCATCAAACATATCTTCTACGCGGAAGAATACGGATGTACAAATACAAGGATCTGCTGTTGGAGAGTTAAAGAATGCTTTGAAAGGAGTACCATCTTTTGTAATTAACATGAAAACACGTGTATCTGCTTGTGAGCGTGCAGGACTAACAATCCCGCCTAGTGGCTCTAAGAAACAGTTTGCTGTACATGGAGAACACTCATCTCGCACCGCTTGATTTTGAATATCTAAAATAGCGCGAACTACGTCACAAACGCAGCCTGCTGAATGGATTGGTCCAATAGGATTTGTTGGCTTACCACAACCCATATTGTCACCCCCTTTCCTTGTTACTACTTCTACAATATGTACTTTTGAAAACTGGACTCGGGCTTTTGTGTATTTCTTTGAATGAATAGTTTTTTTATGTGTGGAGAAACTGTAAAGAAAAGGAGGGTAAAACTTGAGGCTACTAGGAATGACGTTACCTCTCTTAGTTGTTTTATCGCTGTTAAATGGTTGTGCTGAAAAGGAAAAATTTATCGTCTATGGGTCTCCACAAAATGAAAGTGAAGTCGAAACCCTTATTAAAGAAGAAGACTATGTTGATCGCTCAACGGTTATTCAATATGACGATAGTATGCTTATCGCAGTACAAATTAAACCATGGGAAAAGTGGAAAAAAACTAAGTTAGAGAAAAAATTGCAAAAGAAATTTGAAGAGAAATATCCAAACAAAGAAGTGTTTGTCTCCGCTGATTACAAAATTTTTTATGAAGCCAATAAAATAAAAAAGGATCAGATGGAAGATAATAAATTAAGCGATAAAATTACAGAACTAAAAGAGCTTGCAAAGGAGGAGACATAAATGGAAAAAGAGCAGTATCAACAGTTAGAGCAAAATGTTACACCAAAGCCCCCTTATTTAAAGAATGTAGCAAAAGCCTTTTTCGTTGGCGGTTTTATTTGTGCAATCGGTCAAGCTGTGTCTCTTTTTTATATTATTTTCTTCAATTTTACAGAAGCAACAGCAGGAAATCCTACGGTTGCAACGATGGTATTTTTCGCAATGATATTAACAGGTCTTGGCCTTTATAAAAGAATTGGTCAATTTGCTGGGGCTGGATCAGCAGTTCCAGTAACAGGCTTTGGTAATGCTGTTATTTCGGCAGCAATCGAGCATCGTTCTGAAGGGCTAGTATTGGGAGTCGGAGGAAATTTATTTAAATTAGCAGGATCAGTTGTTTTATTTGGTGTAGTGTCAGCATTTTTTGTAGCGCTCATTAAATATATCCTCGTAACGATAGGAGTGGTTTCATGGTAATTGTATTTCAATCGAAGCCCTCTCTTTTAGCAGGTGGAGTGGTAGCGGGTCCATTAGAAAATAGGAGTATTTTTAGTCAATATTTTGACTCTGTGTATGATGATGAACGTTGGCAAATGAAAACAAATGAACAGGGACATCGTAAAATGATCGAAGAGGCCTGTGAATTTGCTATGAAAAAAATGGGCGTACAAAAAGGTGATATCAATTATTTAATGGGTGGAGATTTAGTCAACCAAATGACACCAACTAATTTTGCCGCTAGGGATTTAGAAATCCCTTTTATTGGACTCTTTTCGGCATGTGCCACATCTGTATCTTCAGTCATTATTGCATGCCTGTTAACCGAGTTAGGTGCTGCTAATTTTTCATTAGCAGGTGCCTCTAGTCAACATAATGCAATTGAACGCCAGTTTCGTTACCCCATCAATTATGGAGCACAAAAACCGCAAACAGCCCAGTGGACTGTAACTGCTGCTGGTTATGCGTTAATTGGGAAGCATCGCGAGGAATATCCTTCTATAGAAGCGGCAACAATTGGCAAGTCTGTTGACTATGGTATGGATGATCCTTTCCATATGGGTGCTGCAATGGCACCTGCTGCTTTTCAGACGATTCAATCTCATTTACAACAGAGAAATCAAAAAATTTATCATTACGATTTAATTTTAACAGGCGATTTGGGCCAGCTTGGCTTAAAGCTATTGAAAGGAATGCTTGTGGAAAATGGCGTAAAAAATGAAGAGCTCACGTTATTACGTGATGCAGGTGCTGAATTTTATGGACAGGATGAAGCATTCCAATCTGGTGCAAGTGGTGCAGGCTGTTCGGCAGCTGTTTTTTTTAGTTATGTTATTCAACAAATGCGTGCAGGGAGCTATAAGCGAGTATTACTAGTAGCAACGGGTGCGTTATTATCTCCGCTATCCTATCAGCAAGGCGAGACGATTCCATGTACGGCACATGCGATAGAAATTACGATGAAATGAGGCAAAAAACATGGTTATGACTTTTGTATTTGCATTTATTGTTGGAGGCATTATTTGCGTCATTGGCCAATTATTAATGGATGTTGGCAATTTAACACCGGGCCATACACTAAGTACGTTAGTGGTTGTAGGCGCGATTTTGGATGGTATGGGCTTATATGAGCCATTAATTAATTTTGCTGGAGCAGGGGCGACAGTGCCCATTACATCCTTCGGGAATTCATTAACACATGGTGCTCTGGCGGAGGCAGAAAAACATGGACTTGTTGGCGTATTAACAGGCATGTTCGAAGTAACAAGCTCAGGAATCAGTGCTGCTATTGTGTTCGGCTTTATTGGTGCCTTAATATTTAGACCAAAAGGAAATATTGACTAGACGAATACCCCTCCCATTTTTACGACCGAAACATATTATAGGTTGTAGAAGGGAGGGGTGCTTTTATGGGATACCAAGGCTGGGGCTCACAACCGTACGGAAATAACGTTGGTGGGTGGAACAATAGCTACTGCGGAGGATACTCTGGAGGCAACAACTATGGTTATGGTTCTACATTTGTTCTAATTGTTGTACTATTCATTCTATTAATTATTGTTGGCGCTACTTACATCTAATTTGATGAACATAATAAAGGCTTTAGCTTTTATTTAGGAAATTCTAAATAAAGTTAAGGCCTCCACCATTTGCGAAATGTTTCGTGCAAGAAGCAAGGTCATATTGAGTTTTAATGATAGGAGGGAAAACATGCATCGCTCGTTTTTTAATTCGATTGAGCAAAAAACAGGTGTATCGATGGATGAAATCTTCGCATTAGCCAATGCCATTCAACATGCGGATTTTACCAGTGAAAAACAAGTAAGAAAAATTGTACGACGTGTTGCTAAAATATCTAACAGATCAATTACGCAAGAGTTAGAAGATAAATTAGTACAATCTATTATTCAAGATGGCGCATCACTAGATTTCGATAAAATCACTAGAATGATGAAGTAGCGCATGGCATATCTACTTGGCAATGCAGCTTGTTACGATAGAGTAGATAAATGGTGGCAAGCGAATTCGTCTCATAAAAAAGGGGTGTTACGACATTATAAATATCGTAACACCCTTTCATTAAATGTTCTTCTCCATAGCACGGTGTGGAATACCTGCATCCATAAACTCGGGTGAGGTAACTGTAAAGCCTAGCTTTTCGTAGAAGGGAATAGCATAGCTTTGTGCATGAAGTTTTAAGGTTTTTTTATTAATGGAAATAGCGTGCTTCTCCATTTCCTTCATGATTAATGCGCCTAACTTTTTGCCACGTTGGGATTGTAAAATACAAACACGCTCAATTTTAGCTGTATTGTTGTCAATACTGCGTAAACGTGCTGCTCCAACAGGCTCATCGTTATCATACATAATAAAATGTGTTGCAGTTGCATCTTCAGCATCACATTCTAGATGAAGCGGAACACCTTGTTCTTCAACAAATACTTTTTTGCGAATGGCAAAGGCATCATCGTGCTCTTGCTTTGTTTCAACAATTTTAACGGTATACAACAATCACTCAGCTCCAGACAAACGGAATGTTTCGTATGTTGTCCATGAACCATCTTCTAATTGATATAAAAGATGAATGCGATCAATTGTATCTTTTTCATCAACGCCCGTCATGCGTAATTGACCAAAAATGTCATCATGCTCTGAATCTGACATTTTTTGAGCGATTGTAATGTGTGGTACAAATACATGCTTCATTTCCCCATAAGGGATTTTTTCTTGAAGTTCATGTTGGAATGCTGCTAATTGTTCTGTTGGTTCAATGCGGAAGTAAATCGCATTTGTTGTAGGGAAAAACGAACTAATGCGAGATGCATGAATGTTTAAAGGTGCATATTTAGCAGCAAGTTCATCTAATTGCTTGACGATGGTTTGAATCTGTTCTTCAGACGCATCGAAGCTGTCCTTTAATGTCATATGCGGTGTAATCTTTGCATAATGAGGATCGTATCGTTTGCGATAAGTATTCGCTAAATCTTGCAATTTTTTTGATGGAAATGCCACAATACCGTACTTCATAGTCCATTACCTCCCGAAAATAAACAATTTTTCTAATTAAGTATAACAGAAATTTCAGTTTTCGTAATTTGAATCGCTTCATATTAATTGAAATTTTCAATTAATGCACGTCGAAGGTCTGGTTTCCAATATTTCCATGTATGATTGCCATCAAACTCGTCATAAAATGTAGTAAACCCTTTATTTATCATGAGATCATGCAATTGACGATTAGGTGTTAAAAAATCTTTGATGGTTTTATCCATTGTCACAACCTGATCTTCGCCTTTGCCGACGATATGGTAGATAGAAATAGATCCTGGATCTTTAAAATTTTCCACAGCCTTTAATACATCAGCATCTACATAAGGTGATTGTAGGATGACTTTGCCAAAGATGCTTGGGTACTTTAAAGCAGCCATTAAGGAAGCAGTGGCAGCCATAGAGTCACCAATCACTCCACGACTCATACCCATTTGGTAAGTGGCATACTCCTGATCTAAATAAGGCACTAGCTCATGTGCTAAAAAGCGAAGATAGGCTTCATGTTGCTCACCGCTCGGGATATATTTATGACGTCGATCTTTTATGTCTTTGTAAGGAACAAATGCAATAATTAAATTTTCGATTTCATAGTCATCAATCAGTTCATCAGCTAGCTTTGTAATACCACCAAGTTGGAAATAATCTTTACCGTCTGATGCGATTAAAATGTTGTATTTATATAGTGGAGAATAATTTGCAGGAACATAAATATAGAGCTGTAATTCTTCCTGTAATGACTCACTGTAAAATGTTAAATCCTGTACTGTTCCCTTATCCAATGATGACACTCCTTCTTGTGTTTGTAACAAAATTGTACCATATTACGTAAGTAAAGGTATAATAGGTTGGGCTAGCATTATACTAGCAATAAAAATCGAAATGAGGGTTAATTATGCATAATAAAAGTATTCGTGTGCACTCTGACGAAGTAGCAAAGGCAGCTCAAGCCGCGTTAATTCGTAGAGGTGTAGCGATAGAGGATATCGCGCAAATTGTTTACGAAATGCAAAAAACCTATAATGAAGGTTTAACACTAGAGCATTGTGTTCATTCTGTAGAACGTGTATTACGTAAGCGAGAAGTGCAACATGCTTTATTAGTAGGGATTGAATTAGATGAATTAGCAGAGAAAAAATTATTATCTTCACCACTACAACAAATTATCGAATCAGATGAAGGTCTATTTGGTGTAGACGAAACAATCGCACTAGGATCTGTATTTACATATGGCAGCATTGCCGTTACTACTTTTGGTCATTTAGACAAGCAGAAAATAGGGATTATTAAAAAACTGGATACAGAACCCGGACATCATGTCAACACGTTCTTAGATGATTTGGTTGGTAGTATAGCAGCGTCAGCGGCTTCACGTATTGCACATCGTATGCGTGACCTAGAAGAAGAAGGCGAAACATTCGCTGATATCGAACCTGAAGAGCTAGGACCAAAACCAAAATCACATAATGAAATTTAAAATGAGTTTCTTCTATAAAAATGAGCCTTCTCAAATTTTGAGAAGGCTCTAATTTGTATTACTTTTTATCGTTATATGCTTTTACCAATTCTTTTACTTTTTCGCTATCTGCTTCAAGTTTTAAACCAGTATCAATTAATGGAGAGACTGTGGATACAGCTGGTTTTTTATTGCCTTGATAATAGCTAATGAATTCATCTTGGTTAATAGAGTATAGAATTGCTTTACGTAAATCTGCTGAATCAGAAACCGCACGGCCAGATGTATTCATTTGTAGGTACGACACAGCATTACTATCTGCCGTATTTAATGTTAATTTAGCATCTGATTTGACAATATCCAGTTTCGTTTCTGGTACTGTTTGCAGAACATGAATTTCACCATTACGTAATGCAGATAGGGCACTATCAACATCAGAGATAAAACGGACATTGATTTTAGCAATTTTTGGCTCATATTCGCTACCAGCTCGATAAGCAGGATTTTTCACAAACTGTGCTTCATAATCATTTTTCTTCACTAAAATGTAAGGACCACTTGCATATAACTGGTTATTGAATGTAGCTGAACCTTCCGTTACAGTAGCTTGATCACCATAGGCAATGTCCTTGTCAGGGTTGTAGTTAGCCACATCATACGTATTAATACTTGTTACTTGTTTTTCAGATACGATACCACCAGATTGGTGTGCTAAATAGTTTAATACTTGTGGGAAAGGTGTAGGTGTTGTAATTTTAACAACTTGGTATGCACCTGCTTCATTATTAACAGCACCTTTATCTTTTGCTAATTGCGCTACAGAAGCAGGTAGGTTTTGTGATAATGCTTCTAAAACGGATTGCTCAGAGCCTGCTACTTTTTTATTTTGTAATTCAGTTAAATCAGAAACGATTTCGACTGTTTCAATGTTTTCATGAATGCTGTAAGTACGATGATCTGGTACTGAATTAGCGTCTTTCGCACGGTTTAATGAGAAGACTACATCTTCAGCTGACACTAATTCACCTGAATCAACAGCTGCACCATCTTTCACTGCTGCAAAATTGATATCATCTCGTAAAATGAAGTAATATTCTTGATTCCCTTCAGCCATTACATGGTTGTAAGATAATGAACCATCTGACACAACTTCATCTGTGTCTGTTAAGTTAACAAGACGAACATACATATTCGTGTTTAATGTGTTGATTGAACCATCATTCCCTTTGATTGGGTCTAGTGAAGTAAGAGAATTGATTGTTTGGTGTAAAATTAAAGGTTCTGTTGCATTTTTAGATGTATCATTAAATTCTATTTTTTCCCAAACTTGTGCACGAGATTTTGGTAAAAGTACTGTTTTAGGGTTTACAAGTTCAGAGTAGATACCTTGATACTTATTGGAAATATATAAAGGCGCAATATAAGCTTGATCGAATACTAATAATTGTTCTAAATCTTTATATTTAGCTGCTGCTTCTTCACCAGTCAATGTACTCGCTTCATCAATCAACGCATCTAGTTTTGAATCTGCCACCACACTGTAGTCACCGCCAGTTTTAAATAAACCACGAACAGCATAGTCTGGGTTCCCTGTAACTGTCGTCCAGCTTGAAAGAGCAAGATCATAATTACCTGCTTCTTTTTGAGCAGAGAAAGAACCGTAATCAGGTTGAATATTTAGCTTTACATCAAAACCATTTTTCACTAATTGGTCACGCACAATATTCATATCTTCTTCAGAAGCTGCCATCCCTAATACTTCAATGGCAACCTTGCCATTGCTCTTGTCACTATCTTTTGAATCTTTACTGCCTTCTACGTCAGTTTTTGTTTGTACACAGCCAGCCAAAGCTAGTACTGCAACGAATAAAAATACAAGTAATTTCTTCATAGTTACCTCCGATTAATTTGTTTTTGGATCTAAAGCATCTCGTAAACCATCTCCTAAGAAGTTAAAGGAGAGGACAAGAAGCATAATACAAAGACCTGGGAAAATCGCGACATATGAATGTGTTTCCAGGTACGTACTACCAACTTTTAAAATATTGCCCCATTCAGGAATGTGTGGCTCAATACCTAGCCCTAAAAAACTTAAACTACTTGTGGAAATAACAGCTCCACCAATCGTTAATGTTGCTTTCACAATCATTGGTGCTAAAGAATTGGGGACAATGTGCTTGAAAATAATAGCTGCATCAGATGCACCTAAAGCTCTAGCCGATTCTACAAACTCATAATTAGCAAGCTGCATAACATTTGCCCGCATTGTACGGGCATAGGTTGGAATTGCTCCAACACTAAGTGCAATAATAAGATTCACAGTATTAGCACCAAATGCGGCGATAATAGCAATGGCTAACAATATCCCAGGAATGGCATATAAAATATCGAGACTTCGCATGATGATATTATCAGTGGATTTACCATAATAGCCTGAAAATGCTCCTAATGCGCCACCAATAACTGCGGGGATAATCGTGGAGAAAAATCCGACGATTAATGATATTTGTGCCCCAAACACAATACGAGAAAATAAATCTCGACCATAGTTATCTGTACCTAGTGGATATTCTAATGTCGGTGTTTGTAGCAATGCTCCATAATTATTTTCAGTAGCGAAATCATAGTCGAAAGTCCAAGAACTTGTAACGGATAACGAGAACATGAAAATAATGAAGAATAAGCCGAATACAGCCATTGTATTGCGTAAAATCTTCTCCCATATTTTTTGCCATTTCTCAATAGAAGATGGATTTGCCCTTCGAGCCTTTTGGATAAGGCTATATCCTAGTAAAGTCGCAAATAGATTACCAGTGAAAGTCGCCAATAATAGGACAATACCTGGAATGAGCATCCAGTTAGGTGCCTCAGTTGCTGTGACATATTTCGTACATAAAATGGCCATCACGATATAGAGAAGCGAGAGTACTAAGAAAACGCCCATTGCCAGTACAAAGGTATCTGTGACATATGGCTTAAATAAATTCAATGCTGCAATACCTAAGATGAATAGCTGTGTTATAAAGGCATAGGCAGCAAAAGTATATTCAGCAGTCTTTCTTTTTGACACAAGCATAAATGCAAAGGATGTCGAAAAAATATTGCCTGACAGTATCGTTATTAAAAGAGGATAGCCAAACATTCGAGTATTTTTTTGAATGTCACCATACGTTGCTAAATCCTTTTTAATTCGTAAATTGACGAAGGCAACATATGCCGTAGTGATGACATAAATAACAAAAAGAAGCAGAACCACTGGTCGCCAGCTATTGCTGGAAAAATTATAGCTATAGGCTAGAAATAGTAAAGAAAACAGTAAGGAAAAGACAAAAGTAAAATGAGAATTGACATATTCCTGTGTAATCTTCAAGAGTAGTTTGACATGTAAGATGTTTTTCACAGGTGATCCTCCTTTAAGACTTCTTCATTTTCGAGCGAATGCGTGGATCAAAAAAGGCATACATGATATCAATGAATAAATTGACAATCGAAATGGTGATGGCAATATAAACAACGCCCCCAAGAATTGCCGGAATATCAGGGATAAATTGTTTATCGACGATATAGCTACCTATACCACTAATGTTGAATACCTTTTCTGTTACAGATGCGCCTCCCAACATACCTCCAAAAAGAAGTCCAATCACCGTAATAATCGGAATCATAGCATTGCGAATGGCATGTTTTGAAATCACTTTGAATTCATTTAAGCCCTTAGCTTTTGCTGTAATAATGTAATCCTCATGAATCACCTCAAGCATACTTGACCTTGTCATCCTAGCAATAGAAGCCGTAATGGATGTTCCTAAGACGACAATTGGCATGATAAGCGATAGCCAATTATGAGGGTTATAGGTAGCTGGAAACCATTGTAGCTTTAGAGCAAATGTCAAAATAAAAATTAAACCTTGCCAAAAGCTTGGGATGGATAGACCAATTAAAGCAATGAACATAAATGTATAATCCAAATATGAATTTGGACGAACAGCTGAAATAATTCCAACTGGTATGGCAATAGCAATAGCCATTAGCAAGGACAATACGGCAATTTCAAGAGTGACAGGAAATTTTGTAGCAATGCTATGTGTGATATCTTCTTTACCTGCAAAGGATGTACCTAAATCAAATGTAAATAGACCAGATAATGCGTTCCATAGCTGTGATAAATAAGGTTGATCCAAACCATGAATGCGATTAAAGTTTTCTATTTGCACAGGTGTTGCTTCAACTCCGAGTAGGTTTCTTGCTGGATCAAAAGGTGATAAATATAAAATGGTAAACACTAATGTAGCCACTCCAACAATCACAATGAAGCTTTGTAAAATACGTTCAATGATAAATTGCAGAAATGGATTCGCAAATAAGATAAGTACTACATAAAATAAAACAGCTGGTAGAAAGGTAAGAGCCACAAAATGTTTGTTAGTTAGTTGCTGATTAAAAAATTGGACATAGGATAGTTGTTGTATGTCCTCTTTTTGTAAATCCTGATCCACTTGCTGTTGAAGCTTCCTTTGAGCTAAGTGCTTGGCTGTGAGCTGAATTTGTGACTCCAATACAGCCTCTTTAAAAAATGTAGCTTTTGCTATTTCTTGTTGCTCAAATTCCTTTTGCCACTGGGCAACCAATCCATGCTCTATATAGTACTGACTACGCAATGCAAAAGCCTGATCGTAAGTGTTTGAAAGTTTCCTTTTCCGATAGATAAAGTATGTAAAAGGGTGAACTAAAATACTAAAAAGAAAAAGAAGTAGATGATAAGGCTTTTGATGCATTAGTTTTTGATAAACCGTAGAAAAGAAAATAAATTTCTCTGGTTTTAAATGATTTTTTGAAGTAACCATGCATTTCCTCCAAACGTAAATAAAATATTCAGCATTATATTGTATAATTCCTATCAGTATTGTAAAGTATGGATTATACTTGAAAGTAAGTCAATCACAAATTTTAAAAAGGATGGGTCGAATGAGTGAAAAGCTTTTAGAAATCAATAATCTTCGCGTATCCTTTATCACAGGGGAGACAGAATTTGAAGCCGTTAAGGACGTTAACTTCCATCTAAATAAAGGTGAAACACTAGGAATTGTGGGAGAGTCTGGGAGCGGGAAAAGTGTAACGGCTCGCTCCATTATGCGTTTATTACCATCGCCACCTTCATTTTTGAAATCTGGCTCAATTGTGTTTAAAGGGCAAGAACTCACTGAATTTAGTGAAAAACAAATGGAAGGGATACGTGGACAAGATATTAGTATGATTTTCCAAGATCCGATGACATCCACAAACCCTACTATTCGAATAGGTGATCAAGTGGCTGAAAGTTTAATCAAGCATCAGTCAATGTCAAAAAACGAAGCCTATCAACAAACAATAGAATTATTAAAACTGGTTGGTATTAGAGACGCAGAAGAACGGTATCGACAATACCCTCATGAATTTTCAGGTGGTATGCGTCAACGGGTAATGATTGCTATGGCGCTTGCTTGTAATCCCTCACTGCTTATTGCAGATGAGCCAACAACAGCACTGGACGTTACTATTCAAGCTCAAATCCTAAAATTGATGCGCGATATGCAAAAGAAAATGGGAACGTCTATTATTTTAATTACACACGATTTAGGCGTTGTTGCAGGTATGTGTGATCGCATCATAGTGATGAAAGAAGGAGAAATAGTTGAACAGGGCACAACAGAAGAAATTTTTGCAAATGCCCAGCATCCGTATACCCAGAAATTATTGAATGCCTTACCAAAACTGCATGAGAAAAAGCAGCCAAAAGAGATTGCTACTATTCAGCCAGGTATCGATCGACACAAGCCTTTAATCGAAGTGACCCATCTATCCAAAGAATTTCCATTAGGTCGTGGTCAAACGTTGAAAGCAGTGAATGATTTATCGTTCTATATATATCCTGGTGAAACATTGGGCTTGGTTGGTGAATCTGGTTCAGGTAAATCGACTACAGGTAGGACGATTCTTCAACTTCATCAGCCTACAAATGGAGAGGTTCTATATCAAGGAATACCTGTAACGAGGCTATCGAAAAAACAGCTAAAGGCAATGCGTCGCCATATGCAAATTATTTTCCAAGACCCCTATTCATCGTTAAATCCTCGCAGAAAAATCTTAGATATTATTGGCGAGGCTCTTGATATTCATGGTCTGGTGAAGACACATGTGGAGAGGCGACAACGGGTAGAGGAATTGCTTGAACTTGTTGGTTTGAAAAAAGAGCATGCCATGCGTTATCCTCATGAATTTTCGGGAGGTCAGCGTCAACGAATTGGTATTGCGAGAGCATTAGCGGTTGAGCCAAACTTTATTGTTTGTGATGAACCCTTATCGGCACTGGATGTTTCCATTCAAAGGCAGATTGTTGATTTATTAAAAGAATTACAACAAAAGCTTGGGCTGACGTATTTATTTATTGCCCATGATTTATCCATGGTGAAGCACATCAGTGATCGTGTAGCTGTGATGTATGGTGGAAAGATTGTAGAACTGGCAGAAAGTGAAGAGCTATACGCTAACCCACAACATCCATATACACGTGCATTACTACGTTCTATTCCTATTCCAGATCCTGCAATTGAGAAGCAGAAATATACTGATGCTGATCATGCAGAAGACGTGAAAATACGTTATGAGGTAGAAAATAGTCAGTTAGTAGAGGTTTTACCAAATCACTGGGTAGCAGTGACAATATGATAGCTTGAATGTAGTAGCTTGATATTTTACAATAGAAACATCGTGAAACTTGTTGTCTTTCTGATGATGAGGTGCACAACTTATACGAATCGTAAGTATAAGCAATGATGATTAGTTGTGAGGGGCCTACTACATGAAAATGCAAGATATAAAAACATTAATAACAAGTGGTACGATTATTTTGGCTGTAGCATTGTACATGATATTTGGCAGATCACCTGCGGAAGATCAAAGTACTAAATCAGTTACAGATCAGCAAGGTACTATTACCATTGAACAAGTGGAAGGAAAAACAGGTAATAAACGCTTTGAGATAGACTATATTAAAGCATATGATGGGGATACGATTCAGGCGACAATTAATGGTGAGAAACGAAAAATTCGTCTATTAATGGTGGATACTCCTGAAATGAATTACAATAAAGGTGGCGCTCAGCCATATGCGGAAGAAGCAAAAGAGTATACGATCAATTTATTGGAAAAGGCTAAGAAAATTGAAGCTGTCTATGATGTTGGACCAGAAACAGACAATTATGATCGCCTTCTAGCCTACGTGTTTGTAGATAATGTCTTATTGCAGGAATCTTTATTAAACGAAGGGCTTGCAGTTGTACGTTATATTCATAAACCAAACAATACATTTGAAGATGCATTTAGAGCTATTCAACAAAAAGCTCAGGATGCAAAATTAAATATTTGGTCACATGAGGATTACTTCCAAAAAGATGGTTTTCACCCTGAAGTAGTTCAATAATCTATAAATCCATTACTATACGCTTTTAAGTTTAATTTTAGCTAGGAAGCTGCTTCCAGTATCTTACTGGTAGCAGCTTCCTATTTTAAATTCCCTTTGCAAAAGCTTTTGGCATGAGAGGGTGATTCCCTTTTCTAGGGTCGTCTCTCTGTATATAATGCACTCATGATATTGGTCGTAAAAATCTACTGTAGAGGTTCAGCACACGGTAGCGGAAAGCGATTGCACAAAGGAAAGCAAGATACCAGCAACGTTTTGTTTACTTAACAGTGGAAGACGGCTACTGATAAATGAAAAAATCATTTTTATTAATGTTGACAATCAATATGATAATGATTATCATTATCATATAAAGAATATTTCTTGTTCTACAATACAGTGTAGAGAGGATGAACTTTAGCTACTTTTCTCCAGAAGTTTGCTAGTTCATGATTACGCTCCTGAAACCCCCCTCATTTTTGGGAACGTTAAAAATTGTAGACGGCTCATTCTATTATAGAATGAGCCGTCTACAGTCTGAATCTATTTACTAATGAGTAGTAAATGGGTTCTCTTTTTATGCTTGTACATCTTTCGTCCATTCGGCTACTTTATCTTGATTATTGGCAATCCATTTTTTCGCAGCATCTGTGGCACTCATGCCTTCCATTATATCAAACATTACACTTTCTATATCTTCAGCACTCCAGTTGAAACGGTCAAGGACGCTATAGGCTTCAGGGGCATCCTCTTTTAAACCATTCCGCGTAAAAGTGCCAATATATTCTTCGTCTCCATATAAACCTTTGGGGTCATCTAAGTACTTTAAATCATAGGCATTAAAGATCCAGTGTGGTGACCAGCCTGTGATGATGATTTCTTCATTATTAGAGATAGCTTGACTGAGGGCTGCGGTCATTGCACCAGCAGACGAGGTCAATACATTCCAACCTTCCAGATTCTTATATTCCTTATAGGCATTTTCTGTCGTAGCCATCATATTAGCTCCTGGTTCAATGCCTGTAATGGTTTGATTAGCTTGGTTTGTTAAATCTTCAATAGAATCGACATCCATATAACTTGGTACAACCAAACCAATCTTAGCACCAGTTAGGTTTTCTCCTAAGTTCTCTATCTTATTGTTGTATTTTTCTACTTGTGGAGCATGTGTTTGTGGCAACCAAGCAGATACCATACCATCGACCTCTCCGTTTGCAAGTGCTTCCCACATGATCCCATTGTCTAAAGGTGTCAGTGTTACCTTATATCCTAAATCTTCTAGTACTTGTCCTACTACATGTGTAGATGCAACTTCAGTATCCCATTCAACATATGCTAAATTAATTTCACCTTTATCAGTATTCTTTGTGTCCTCATTTTCTAAACCACATGCAGTTAACACAATAAGGCATATAAATGCTATTCCTATTTTCAATAACTTGATGAGTTTCATATTACATCTCCTTTCTATTATTTCTTACATAAAAATAAAAATATTAACAAGTAACAACTTAATTTTATAAACAAGTTGTTACTTTTGTCAAATTGATGGTTTAGTCACACCGTGCTAAAAAGATGAAACATAATCAACTAACTTATTTGAGCCCATTAATTTTTTTATTGTTGTCATACGATAGGTGAAAATGGAGACGGAGATTTGAGGAGGCTTAGTATGCATTGGATTACAATTATTCTAATAGGAATCGCTGCGAATTTAGATAACTTGGGGATTGGTCTAGCCTATGGAGTTAAACAAGTTAAAATTCCAATTTTATCAAATGCTGTGATTGCTGTTATGTCGATGATTGTCACATATGTCGCAGTAACAGCTGGTAGCACAGTTGTTGAGTATATTTCACCGCATACTGCCAATTTACTAGGGAGTTTACTACTGTGTGTGATTGGTATATGGACTTTGATGTCCAATAATTTTTCTAATCAGCGGATAGCAGGAAATCCCGAATTATTTGATGAAGATAAAAATCTAGTAATCTCAACAAGAGAAGCAATGGCACTTGGCTTTGTCTTGTCAGCAAACTGTTTAGCAGGCGGGATTGCAATAGGCGCAAATGGCATCTCAGCCCTTTGGACAGTCATTTCCATCGGCGTATTTTCCTTTATCACAGTTGGAGTAGGAAGTAGATGTGGCTCTTTACTAGCTAAAACGTTTATTGGCAAGCATTCTACAGCAATCTCAGGATGGCTACTTATCATGATTGGTATTTTTGAGGTTTTTGCAAAATAATATATTGCTGCGGCTAAATATCACCAAATATTGGTGATATTCTTTTTATTACATAGAAAGGGATGTACCGATGACTCGACTTTTTTTTATGTTCTAAAAATTTATTTTTAATTACTTGACGTAACTAAATTATTAATATATAGTAGGTTACAGAAAGTAATTAAAAACTTTTCATAAGCTAAGATGTAAACAAATAAGTAACTACAAATGTTTATCCTATCCAATTTTGGGTAACATAAAAGATGTAGTTGCTTCATATTTTAAAATATATCTCGAAATCGAGATAAAATCAACCAATTGGAGGAATTTATAATGGCAAAATGGAACATTGATTTAGGACACTCAGCAATTAACTTTCAAGTAAAACACATGATGGTATCAAAAGTTAAGGGTGTATTTGACAGTTACTCAGCTGATATTGAGGCAGCAGATCTTGCAGATTTAACAACTGCTAACATTAGTTTTACAATCGATCCAGCAAGTATTAATACACGTAGCGAAGATCGCGATAATCATTTAAAAGCAGCAGATTTCTTTGATGCCGAAAAATATCCAACGATTACGTTTAAATCTACAAATATTGCTAAAAAAGCAGGCGATGAATATGCAGTAACTGGTGATTTAACAATCAAAGACGTTACAAAATCAGTAACATTTGATACAGAATTTAATGGAAAAGGCACAAATCCATGGGGTCAAGAAGTATACGGCTTTGAAGCTGAAACAACAATTAATCGTGAAGACTTTGGTCTAACTTGGAATGCGGCATTAGAAACTGGTGGGGTCCTTGTTGGGAAAGATATTAAAGTAACGGTTGAATTAGAAATTAATCCAGCTTAAAAATAGATAGCTAGGGCATGTTTGAAGTAATCTTCAAACATGCTTTTTATATAGCTCAAAATAGATACTTGTGAATGAAGAAATCTAGTAAAAAGAATTTGAGAAAAATTTCCAGTAAATAAGTTTCTTGCATATTTTTAGTAATTACTGCATATAAATCATCATATTGTTTTTGGGGGCGATAGGATGAATGTATTAGTGACAGGTGGCTATGGTTTTATTGGCAGTGCAGTAGGTAGGCGCTTTTTTGAAGAAGGTGCAACGGTTTATATTATTGATAATTTAAGTACGGGGCATTTACGGAATGTTGACTTCGAGCATAAATCCTATCTTTTAAATGTTGAGGATGAGGTTTGCGAGCATCTCTTTAAGGAAATAAACTTTGATGTGGTCGTCCATTGTGCAGCGCAAACGAGCGTGCAGCAATCTATCCAGGAGCCAGTAAAGGATATTTTGACAAATATAGTTGGGCTTAGCCAAATGCTTTTTTTATCATCCAAGTATAAGGTACAGCACTTTGTCTTTGCCTCCTCAGCAGCTGTTTACGGGGATAGTCACTATCCTCCATTAGAGGAATCAGATGTCTGTGAACCAATATCTATGTACGGATTAAACAAGAGCATTGGCGAAACCTACTGTGAGAAATGGCAAAAAGATTATCGTTTGCCCGTTCTTATCTATAGATTTGCCAATGTTTTCGGGCCAAGACAGCAAATGCAAGGTGAAGCAGCTGTGATTCCAAGTATGTTAAAAAGCAGTATGGCAGGTAAACCATTTACAATTTATGGTGATGGTGAACAAACACGTGATTTTATTTATGTAGACGATATTGCTGATGCTATTTACGCAGGTGTATCTGCACGTTTACAAGGCACGTATAATGTATCCACTAATGAGGCTTGGTCAATTCACCAGGTCATCTTACTGCTCCAACACTTAAACCATCCACTTGAAATTCAATATGCCCCAGCACGAGAAGGAGATATTGAGCATTCATTTTTAAATAATGATAAATTAGCCAATGCAATTGGTTGGAAGCCTAAAATATCTTTTGCAGAAGGCATTGAACGTACATTGCATGCGCTACAAAATGAATCATTAGCAGAAATTCAACAAAAAAGTGGATAAAGTAAAAAGACATATTACATTGAGTAATATGTCTCAGACTGTAGACAAACTCAATGAATTTTGAGTTTGCCTACAGTCTTTTTTCTTTTACAATAAAATAAAGTAAAGCCGTTGATTTCCACTACGGGCGGACGCTTTCCGCGGGCGGGGTCGAGCTGCTTCCCTCGCTTCGCTCAGTCCAGGATCTCGACTTTCCCGCTTTTCCCGCAGGAGTCGCCACCCTTCGTTCCAATCAACTTCTACATAAATAATTCCTTATTCATCTATTGATAAAAAGTACACTTTCGAGGTGATCAACCATGATGACGAAAAATCAAATCAATGAACGTGAACAATTAGAAATGCTAACGATTGATCAATTAGTTCCCCAAGATCATTTAGTACGAAAACTAGAGGCGGCTATTGATTTTTCATTTATCTATCCTTTAGTAGAAAACCTCTACTCTGCCAAAGGACGCCCTAGTATTGATCCTGTTGTTCTCTTTAAAATGACGTTTATTCAGTACGTTTTTGGTATACGGTCCATGCGTCAAACCATCAAAGAAATTGAAACGAATATGGCGTATCGTTGGTTTTTAGGATTTGGCTTCCAGACAGAAGTCCCGCATTTCTCTACCTTCGGTAAAAATTATGTCCGTCGCTTTCAAGACACTGATATATTTGAGCAGATATTCTATCGTATATTAAAAGAGATTATGCATCAAGGACTCCTCCATGCAGACCATTTATTTATCGATTCTACGCATGTGAAAGCGAGTGCGAATAAACGAAAGTATGATAAAAAAGTTGTGCGAAAAGAAACACGGGCTTATGAAGAGAAACTTCAATTAGAGTTAAATATTGATCGTGAGGAACACGGAAAAAAGCCCTTTTCCCCGGAGAAATTTGAAAAAGAAGAATGGAAAGAAATAAAGGAAAGCACGACAGATCCTGAAAGTGGATATTACGTGAAGGATGAACGTACGAAACAGTTTGCGTATTCTTTTCATGCAGCGACAGATGAAAAGGGCTTTGTCTTAGGTGCCATTGTGACTCCGGGAAATGTGCACGATAGCCATGTATTGCAGCCACTTGTTGAAAGAGTCATTCAAAACGTTCAAAAACCAATCGCTGTTGCGGCAGATGCAGCCTATAAAACACCAGCGATTACGAACTTTTTATTAGAGAATCAAATGTTGCCTGTTCTTCCGTATACACGACCTAAAACAAAAGATGGATTCTTCCGAAAGCATGAGTATATATATGACGAGCATTATAATTGTTATCTTTGCCCACAAGGGCAGATATTGAAGTATGCAACTACGACGAAAGAAGGATATCGGCAATATAAATCGAATCCTTTGATTTGTGCGAAGTGTCCAAGCCTTTCCCAATGTACAGAAAGTAAGCATCATCAAAAACTCATTCAACGCCATATCTGGGAGTCGTATGTGGAGGAAGCTGAACATTTACGCCATTCCTATGACATCAAACAAATTTATGCAAAGCGCAAAGAAACGATTGAGCGTGTCTTTGCCGATGCAAAAGAAAAGCATGGTATGCGATGGACAACCTTAAGAGGTCTGAAAAAATTGTCCATGCAGGCGATGCTTACTTTTGCTGCCATGAATTTAAAGAAACTGGCTACTTGGACGTGGCAGGCAGCTTAAGAAGGTATCTATGCTCGAAGAGTATGTTGAATTTGGTAGTATATTACCAAATGTTAAAGATAAAATAGGAAGAAAAATGACAAAAGCCCATCGAAAGTGAACTTCTCGATGGGCTTTTGTCTACAGTCTGAGACATATTACATTGAGTAATATGTCTTTTTCTATGTCTATAGTATAATAATTCATTAAAGAAATGGTTGTGGACGGAGGCTTACATATGCTTGTAGATTTTAGAGTAAAGAATTGTTTAAGTTATAAAGATGATACGTTGTTTTCAATGGTAGCTGGAAGTCGCCTACGAAAATGGAAGGATACCCATACAATTCAGTTTGATACACTTCGTCTTGTAAAAAGCGCATTTATTTTTGGTCCAAATGGAAGCGGAAAATCTAATCTGTTTACGGCTATTAAAGTATTACGTTCCTTGCTTTTTAATTTTGAAAACTTAAATAATGTAAAGCAGTTACGTCTACCCTATCAACCGTTTAAGTTAGGAAGTCAGCAAGACAAACCAACAGAGTTTATGATATCGCTTTTTTTGGACGGAGCTTTATATGATTATGAAATTCAGTATAATGCTTCTCAAGTTCTCTATGAACGTCTTGTGAAAACGAACAAGTCACTGAAGGAAGAACTATTTGTCAGACAATGGGATGGTACAGAATATTCTTATGAGACATTTCAAACAGCTTCACAGGAATTGACAAAATATACACGTAATAATACAGCCTTTCTATCCGTATTACATGTTTTTAATGATCCAGACGCTTTAAAGATATTCGATTGGTTTTTACATAAAATTCTTTTCCTAGATGAAGCAAATCGGTTATCAAGTCATCCTCTTATTCGTAAACTTGAAGAGGAGCCCTTTAAAAAGGAAGTGATCAAACTGCTAAAAATTGCAGACCTCTCCATTCAAGATGTCACGGCTAGACGTGTGGAACGCAGAGAGAAAAATACAATTGGCTATGAGTTTGATTCGCCTGAGGTGATTCAAGAAGTAGATATTGATCTACATTATTTATCATTTGATGAAGCAGGTGCACCGATAGGGACAAAAACAATTAATTGGACAATGGATTCTAAGGGCACAGTGCGAATGCTACATTTGGCCTGTGTGATGGTGGATGCTTATAATAAAGGAAAAACCATTTTTATAGACGAATTCGACACAGCCTTCCATGTATCGATTTGTGAGTTTTTAATGGCTATTATGAATAGCAAACGCAATAGCAGTAATCAATTTGTCGTGACAAGTCATGAAATAGAATTACTTGATCAGCCACTACGCGCCGATCAAATTTGGTTTGTTAATAAAAGCTTTAAAAATGAATCGGAGCTATACTCCTTATTTGATTTTGCAGATTTACAAAGGAAACGTGGAGATCTTTCTTATGCGAAACGCTATATGAAAGGGGAATTTGGTGCAACGCCTGTCATTAATGAGTATTTATCTGAACAATACCTAGAAGAAGCGGAGGTATCTGAGCAGTGAGAGTACGTCAACAAGGGAGCCGAACACTGCGTAAAACTATTTTAATTTATTGTGAAGGTGAAACAGAACGCATCTATTTTGAACAAATGCGTATTTTAAAGCGCTCTAAGATGGTTAGCGTCAAAATAAAAAACGTTAAACGTTCAGCGATTAAGCTTGCCCAACATGCTTATCGAGATTCCAGCTACCAATACTTTGATGAAGTTTGGATTGTATTTGATAAGGATGATCTAACTGAAAAGCAATTAGAGGAAGTAAATCAATTTTGTGAGGAAAAAAATATTCATATTGCCTATACAAATGAAGCATTTGAATTGTGGTTACTCTTGCATTTTGAGGAAGTTGATAGTACAGAAAAATACCCTCGTGCTGTCCTCAATGACAAAATGGAACAGCACCTTGGTGTGAGTCGTTATTTCCGGCATAAGGCTGATGAATCCATCATAGCCCCTATTGCATTACGACATGAGGTAGCAATTAAAAATTGCACAGATATGATGGCACTCCGAGAGACAGAGAGCCGTGACAACCCATACTGTAACATACATGAAATGATACGATACATATTTTAAGATTGAGCAGGTTTTCTATTAACAAATAGAAGCCTGTTTTTATCTTTCCATAATGCTTTGTCGAAAGGAAGGCATGTTTCTTTTTCCAAAACATATAGTGTATATGGAGCGAAATTAGTATATGTATGAAAGGGGATTGCGTGGATAACTCAAAGTCAAATCAATCCAAAAATGTAGAAGGAAACCCAAAGGATCATCAATTAGAGCAGTTTCGTGTCGAGAATGAGGGTACGAAAATGACAACGAATCAGGGACTAAGGGTGTCCAATGATGAGGATTCGTTAAAGGCAGGTGTTCGTGGTCCGACAATTATGGAGGATTTTCATCTTAGAGAAAAAATTACCCATTTTGATCATGAGCGTATTCCAGAGCGTGTTGTACATGCCAGAGGTTTTGCAGCACATGGCGAGTTTGAATTATATGAATCCATGTCGGAATATACGAAGGCAAAATTTTTGCAGGATCCGAAAAAGAAGACACCTGTTTTTGTCAGATTTTCGACAGTGGTAGGGAGCTTAGGTTCAATGGACACAGCTCGTGATGTACGTGGATTTGCAACAAAATTTTATACGGATGAGGGGAATTATGATTTAGTTGGTAATAATATCCCTGTCTTTTTTATTCAGGATGCTATTAAGTTTCCTGATTTAATTCATGCCGTAAAGCCTGAGCCTCATAATGAAATGCCACAAGCAGCCTCCGCACACGATACTTTTTGGGATTTTGTAGCCAGTAATCAGGAAATTGCACATATGGTAATGTGGGTAATGTCTGACCGTGCCATTCCGCGAAGCTTTCGTATGATGGAAGGTTTCGGTGTGCATACATTCCGTTTCGTCAATGACAAGGGAAGATCAAGATTTGTGAAATTCCACTGGAAGCCTGTGTTAGGAGTGCATTCTCTTGTTTGGGATGAAGCACAAATAATTGCAGGGAAGGATCCAGATTTTCAACGGAGAGATTTATGGGAAGCCATCGAAATTGGAGATTATCCAGAGTTTGAGTTAGGCATACAGATACTAGAACCTGAAGATGAATTTAAATTTGATTTTGATATTTTAGATGCGACAAAGCTTTGGCCAGAGGAATTAGTACCTGTGAAGAAAATTGGAAAGATGACCTTAAATCGCAATGTGGATAATGTCTTTGCTGAAACAGAGCAAGTTGCCTTTCATCCAGGTAATGTTGTACCTGGCATAGATTTTACGAATGATCCTCTACTACAAGGTCGATTGTTTTCCTATTTAGATACACAATTGATTCGATTAGGTGGACCAAATTTTGCAGAAATCCCTATTAATCGCCCGATTTGCCCAGTGCATAACAATCAACGTAATGGCTTTAGTCGACAGACCATTAATTTAGGCAGGGTAAGCTATCATAAAAATTCATTAGCAAATAATACACCAGCTACCTCTACTGCAAGAGAAGGTGGATATGTTCATTATGAAGAAAAGGTTGAAGGAAGAATCACGAGAGCGCGTAGTAAATCCTTTGACGATCACTTTTCACAAGCAAGGCTATTTTGGAACAGCATGTCTCCACCTGAAAAACAACACATTATCGATGCCTTTAGCTTTGAAGTAGGAAAAGTGAAAAGTAAATCTGTTCGACAGCAAGTAGTGGATATGTTTGTTCATGTGGATAAAGTAATGGCTACCACAGTGGCAGACAACGTTGGTGTTAATCGACCTAATGGCGAGCAGTCTAAAGTAACGGCCTCTTCACCTGCACTGAGTCAAGCCAATACCGTTAAATTACCTTATACGTTGAAAGTAGGCGTCTTAATTGGTGATGGCTTTGATGCAAATGAAGTAGGGGAAGTATTGAAATATTTAACAAGACAAGGTGTGCGCTATAGCATAATCTCTGATCGACTAGGTGTGGTAATAGGGAATAATGGTGTGCAATTAACGGCTACTGACACATTTATTACAACCGATGCTGTATTATTTGACTCATTATATGTTGTTGGAGTAAAGGCAAGTAATCAGGCGAAATTCAATACTTATATCGTCAATTATATAAATGAAGCATATCGTCACTTTAAGCCTATAGGATTTGCTGCAACTGGCACAACCTTCTTCAATATGTCGAATGCCAATGTAGGGCCAGGAATCGTTTTAGCTACAGGTAATAAAGATTTTCCGAAAAAGTTTGTAGCTGCCATTGCCCAGCAACGATTTTGGCAACGAAATATTTATTAAAAAGATCAATGAGCGTCGAATACTCATGAAAGAGAAGCAAATACCCGCGGAGAGAAAGCCTTATACCTGCGAAAGAGAAACGAATGCTCATAAACGTATATAAATAAGTCAAAAGGCCTTTCATTGTAATGAAAGGCTTTTACTATGTCTGTCATTGCATTCAAAATTTGCAAATGATATGGTGGTACATGAGGTGAAAATTATGGAAAATTTTGATATTGCTATTATTGGAGCGGGACCAGGTGGCTATGTGGCTGCCATACATGCAGCCAAGAATGGCAAAAAAGTAGCACTCATCGAACGAGATAAATTGGGAGGAGCCTGCTATAATGTTGGCTGCATTCCATCTAAGATTTTATTGGAGCATAGTAAACTTGTGCAGGAAATAAAAAGAGGGAATAGCTGGGGAATAGAAGTGCCTAAAGTGGAAATTAATTTTCCTCGACTAATGCAACGGAAAGATACAATTATTCATGAACTACTAACAAACCTTGAGCAATATATTATCAATAATCATATAACTTTATATCGTGGTGAAGCTTCAATCGGAAAGGACTTAACGATAACTATCGGGAATGAGACGATAATGGCATCAGATATAATTTTAGCGACAGGTAGTAAACCCTTTGTTCCACGATTCAAAGGGTTAGAGACATCCACCTACCATACGACGGACACATTTTTTGAGATAGACAAGCTTCCAGCACAGCTAACAATCATTGGCGGGGGCGTAATTGCCATTGAAATGGCGTTTAGTTTAGCACCACTTGGTACAAAGGTAACAGTGCTTAATCATAGCGAGGATATTTTACAAACGGAAGAGGCGGAAGCAAGACCGCTGATTCGAGAAAAGATGAAGAAACTTGGTATTGAACTTGTGACAGATTTTCAATTTGAAAAATTTGAAGGTAATATCATTCATACATCTAAAGGATCTTATACATATGAAAACCTTTTATTTGCAACTGGACGTCGTCCTAATATAGAAATTGCTGAGCATCTAGGATTAGCTTTTGATGGTCGATTAATAGCTGTCAATGAGCATTTTGAAACAAGCCTGCCGAATATTTATGCAATTGGTGACTTAGTGGGTGGTTATCAACTTGCACATTCTGCCAGTGCTGAAGGAATTTACGTTGTCGATTATATTGTAGGAAATCAACCAATACCAATTGATCAAACAAGCATTCCACGTTGTGTTTATACAAACCCTGAAATTGCTACATTTGGTTTACTAGAAGAGCAAGTAAAGGCACCGTACATTGTAACGAAAATGCCACTACAAACAAACCCAAAGGCATTAATGGAGGGGAATACTGAAGGCTTTGTCAAGCTAATTTCATCTAAGGATAATGGGCAAATTTTAGGGGCTTGTGTAGTAGCTGATGGTGCAACAGAAATACTTAATGCACTATTAGCAACAAAAAATGCTGGTGGTACAGCTCGAACACTTGCACATATGATTTTTCCACATCCTACTGTATCGGAGCATATTGGAGATGTGGCTAAAGCTGTGTTTGGGAAAGCAATACACCAATAAAAAGCTGTTGACATTCTAGAAATTTATGTTAAATTAATTTTATAAGAATACTAGGAATTTAAGTTAACTAGACATCTAGAGGCTTCTATTTTACAAAACGATGTTTCATCGATTTGTAGAATAGGGGCCTTTTTTATAACATTGCTAAAAGGAGTGGGCAAGATGACAAAAGCAGTCATTATTAATGGAAGTAATTCGAAAAATTCTAGAGTTACCGCCATTCATGAAAAGGTGGAGAATCATTTCATTGCACAAGGAGTAGAGGTTCACTCAAATTATATACATGAGCTCCCAGCTACAGATTTATTAACAGCGAATTTTTCTAGTAAGCAAATACAGTCTGAAAATGAGCATGTTAAGGAAGCAGATTTTATTGTCATCCTTACACCAATTTATAAAGCATCCTATACAGGTATTTTGAAGACTTACTTGGATCTACTACCGCAAAAAGCCTTGCTCGATAAGGCTATACTCCCTATTGCTGTAGGAGGTTCGATCAGTCATTTGTTGGCATTGGAATATGCATTAAAGCCAGTATTAGCTGTACTAGGAGCCACTTCCATTACCAATTCTGTTTACATTGTAGATAAAAAAATTATACGTTTGGAAGAGGGCGGCTTTGCGATAGAAGAAGAGGCTATTAGTAGACTTGAAGCACAATTAGATCAGTTGCAGCAAGCATTCATTGTTAATTAGAAATAAAAACGCATTATAGGGGCATCCTATAATGCGTTATTTTTTAATTTCCTTCTGGATTTTCTTCATTCTCCACAGGTATTGTAGAGAGATATAAGAAAGCCTCATCTTGCAATAGCAATATTTTTTCTTCACAAATTCCATGCGATAATGGTCCAGAAAAAATGGACTCCCACCATGTTCCTGTTGTTGTTGTCATTCATCTACGCCCCCGTTTCGGTTTTAATATGTAGTTGTATATTTCCCGAGATGAAAAAACTAAAACATTTCATTTCACATATTGCTATTTCACCCCCTCGATGTAGAAAGAGGATTTTTGCCTCTCGATGTTGTATCGTATAGACAAAGATAGTTTGTTTCAAAATGAAAAAACTATGTATGCCATTTTAAAAAAAGGGGTGCTTTATTGATGAATTTTACGTCACAAGATGTGGAAAATATGATTACAGAGCAACGTCAATTTTATTTTTCCCGTGCTACAAAAAGTGTGAAATTTAGAAAAGAGCAATTAAAGAAATTAAAAACTTCAATTTTGAAATATGAGAAGGAAATATTGAATGCGCTTTACTTAGACCTTCGTAAAAGTGAATTTGAAGCGTATGCAACAGAAATTGGCATTGTATTAGATAGTATTTCATATATGGTAAAACATGTAGAAGAATGGATGGAACCAGAAGCAGTCAAAACACCAATACAATATCAAATGGGTAAGAGCTTTATTGTTCGTGAGCCCTATGGCGTAACGTTAATTATTGGGCCATTTAATTATCCATTCCAACTTGTAATGGAGCCACTGATTGGCGCCATAGTTGGAGGAAACACAGCAATCGTCAAACCATCAGAAACCTCTGTACACACAGCAGTCATTGTGAAAAAAATCATTGAGGAAACATTCCCGTCTTCATATGTACGTGTCGTGGAAGGCGAAAAGGAAGAGGTTACGGCTCTTATTCATGCTTCCTTCGATTATATCTTTTTTACAGGTAGTGTAGCTGTTGGTAAAGTAGTAGCAAAAGCTGCTGCAGAACGTTTGACACCAGTTGCGTTAGAGCTTGGTGGCAAAAGTCCAGCAATTGTCGATCAAACAGCAAATCTAGAGGTAGCAGCAAAGCGGATTGTGTGGGGTAAATTTACTAATACTGGACAGACATGTGTGGCCCCTGATTATCTGCTTGTACACAAAGACGTTTATGACCGTTTTATGAAAATATTAAAAGAAACAATCCGTTCGTTTTATGGCAAAAATCCTTTAAAAAGCCCTGATTATGGACGTATCGTTAATTTAAAACAATTTGATCGTTTACAGCAAATAATTGTGAACGAACGTGATGCCATTACATATGGTGGACGAATAGATCGGGATGATTTATATATTGAACCTACAATCGTAGAATATGTAAAATGGACAAGTCCATCCATGCAGGAAGAACTATTTGGTCCTATCTTACCTGTTATGATGTATAATGATTTGCCACTTGCCATTCATCAAATCCGGCAATTACCAAAGCCTTTAGCGGCATACTTCTTCTCAGAACATGAAAAAGCCATGCAATACTTTTTAGAAGAATTACCATTTGGTGGGGGATGTATTAACGACACCATCACACATGTTGGAAATTTACATTTACCATTTGGTGGTGTAGGTCCATCAGGTGTGAAAGCATACCATGGCAAAGCGAGCTTTGAAAACTTTACTCACCCGAAATCTATCTTGAAGAAATCTTCCAAGCTGGAGACAAATGTGTTGTTCCCGCCATATAAACAGAAAGTGAAAATTGTGCGCTCAATTATGAAATAGTTTAACAATGGAGGTATCTTCTTGATGCCTCCATTGTAACTATAAGCTTACCATGCATAGACAAGTGTTCTCTAAATAACCTTTTCTCGTTATGTCGAAAAATGCCGATTGGTGATTATAAATGAAAATTTGAAGAAAACATGATTTTTCCTCAAATGAAAGCGGTTTCGTTGAAAAAACACTAGAGAGGCATTTTATTTATCATGAAATAAGTAGTAAAATAAGTTCAATAGAACGTGGGGGATTTCATATTGTCGTTTTTTGTCGATTATTAAGAATGATGACATGAGTGTAGAGATTGATTGGAGGATTATGAAATGTATGCAGAGGAATTGTTAAGCGCATTACCTTTGAAAAAAATAATTGGCGTGCTGCCAGATCAGGTTAGCGATATCGTAGTAGATTCAAGAAGTGTGCAACCAAATAGCATGTTTGTTTGTATCAAAGGGTATACAGTAGATGGGCATGATTATGCGCAAAAGGCTGTAGATGGTGGCGCAACAATTGTTGTGACGGAGCGAGAATTACCGCTAGGAGAGACAATCGCACAAGTGATTGTGAAAGATACAGATCGTGCAGTAGGTTTACTAGCTGCAAAGTTCTTTGATTACCCTTCAAAGGACATAACGATGATTGGTGTAACGGGAACGAATGGTAAAACATCCGTAACAGGAATTATTCAAAATATAATGCATGGTATGGGCGAGAAATCGGCTTTATCAGGCACAATTGGCTTTAATTTAAATGGAATTTTATATGAATCAGCTAATACAACGAGTGATGCGTTATCGACACAACAAATGATTTTCCGTGCAAAAATGGAAGGCTGTCGATTAATGACAATGGAAGTTTCATCACACGGGTTAGCACTTGGACGTTTAGCAGGTGTTGATTATGATATCGCTATTTTTACGAATCTAACGCACGATCATCTTGATTTCCATGGTACGATGGAGGAATATGGCCATGCAAAAGGCTTATTATTTTCCCAACTTGGACAAGATTTAGAAAAAAATAAATTTGTTGTGTTGAATGCAGACGATGCTTGGTCAGAGAGATATGCTGCAATGACACCATTTCCAGTGTGGACATATGGTTTAAAAAATGAAAATGCTGATTTCCGCGCCATTAACTGTGAATATCACGACTATATGACTTCATTTGACGTGGAAATGCCTGAAGGAATTTATCGTGTAAAAATGAATTTGCTTGGGGAATTTAATATTTATAATGTATTGGCAGCCATGATTGCGTTTTATGGTAGGGGCTATTCAATGGAGTCCATTATTGAACAAATCGAGCAACTACCGCCAGTCAAGGGTCGTATGGAGAAAGTATGTTCAGATCTACCTGTGCAAATTTTTATTGATTATGCCCATACTCCAGATGCAATTGAAAAGGCAATTCAAGCAGCGCAACCTTATAAAAAGGGCAAGTTGATTTTCTTAGTTGGAACAGGTGGCAATCGTGATAAATCAAAGCGTCCTGCCATGGCTGAAAAAGCGTCTGCTGCGGAATATGTTATTTTAACGACAGATGATCCACGCTATGAAGACTTCGATAGTATTACAGGCGATCTTGCTAAAGGTATGCTTCATGATAATTATGCTTGTATTGGAGATCGTGCAGAGGCAGTGCGCCATGCGATTGAAATTGCTGAACCGGGTGACATGATTATTTTTGCTGGTAAAGGCCATGAGGATTATCAAATTATCGAAAATACAAAATTTCCACATAGTGATGCAGAAATTGCGATAGAAGCAGGCCGATTAAAATTCGTGTGATGAAAGCTAAATTCTTAGGAAACCCTTTTAGTTGTAACTAAAGGGTTTTCTTTTTTGAGATTTCATGTAAAAAGGTTGTACGAAAGGCAAGTCTTCTTTTATTATTATTAAGTATGAAAAAAGGAGAATGACGAGATGAATTCAAATTTAGAACAAGATATACTATCGCGTCGTACTTTTGCCATTATCAGTCACCCTGATGCTGGGAAAACGACGATTACAGAAAAGCTTTTACTTTTTGGTGGTGCTATTCGTGATGCAGGTACAGTAAAAGGTAAAAAAACAGGTAAATTTGCAACATCGGACTGGATGGAGATCGAAAAACAACGTGGGATTTCGGTTACTTCATCTGTCATGCAATTCGATTATAACGGCTCTCGTGTGAATATCTTGGATACCCCTGGTCACCAAGATTTCTCGGAAGACACATATCGTACATTGATGGCTGTAGATAGTGCTGTCATGGTAGTGGATGCTGCCAAAGGGATCGAGGCACAGACTTTAAAGCTATTTAAGGTTTGTAAAATGCGTGGTATTCCTATTTTTACATTTATTAATAAGTTAGACCGTCAAGGGAAAGAGCCGCTTGAATTGATCGAAGAGCTTGAAGAGGTATTAGGTATCAATGCATATCCTATGAACTGGCCAATCGGTATGGGTAAAGAGTTCCTTGGTATTTATGATCGTTACAATAAACGCATTGAGCAATTCCGTACAGATGAAGCGGAACGTTTCTTACCAATTGACGACAATGGGGAGCTTGCTGTGGAGCATCCAATGAAGGTGACTTCTTATTATTCACAAGCAATGGACGATATTTTACTTTTAGATGAAGCGGGGAATGCGTATTCTGAGGAAAAAATTCGTCGTGGGGAATTAACACCTGTATTCTTTGGTTCAGCATTAACGAACTTTGGTGTTCAAACTTTCCTGGAAACCTATTTACAATTCGCACCGACGCCACAGCCAAGAATTACTGAAGATGAGCAGTTTATTGATCCTGTGGAGCATGATGAGTTTTCAGGTTTTATTTTCAAGATTCAGGCCAATATGAATCCAGCACACCGTGATCGTATTGCCTTTGTACGTATTGTTTCTGGTAAATTTGAACGTGGAATGAATATGACGTTATCTCGTACAGGGAAGTCATTTAAAGTCACACAATCTACACAGTTCCTTGCAGACGATCGTGAGACAGTAGATGAAGCAGTTGCTGGTGATATTATTGGTTTATACGATACAGGAACATACCAAATTGGAGACACTGTTGTAGGTGGCAAGAAAACATTCCAATTTGAAAAATTACCACAGTTTACACCAGAATTATTCGTCCGTGTAACGGCGAAGAACGTTATGAAATCAAAGCAATTCCATAAAGGGATTTTACAATTAGTGCAAGAGGGTGCTATTCAATACTATAAAACGCTGCATACAGAGGAAGTTATACTTGGAGCAGTTGGTCAATTACAATTTGAAGTATTTGAACATCGTATGAAAAATGAATACAATGTGGAAGTAAAAATGGAGCCAATTGGTTCGAAAATCGCACGCTGGATTGAAAATGAAGAGGATGTCAAAGAATCAATGTCATCAGGTCGATCAATGCTTGTAAAAGACCGTTTTGACAATCTTGTTTTCCTATTTGAAAATGAGTTCGCTATGCGTTGGTTTGCAGATAAAAACGAAAACATTAAACTTTATAGCCTTTTATAATTATAAAACACGAATCGACAATTTTGCGATTCGTGTTTTTTTGCAAGGAAAAATGACACTGTTTGTAGAATATATACATTATTAGGAAATATAAGTTTCCTTAGAGATAGTATCTCAATAAAAGGAGCTTATTTATAAAATAATCTCCTTTTCGGCTATCATAGAAAGGAAGAGGTAGAAAAGGAGTTTGTTTATATGAATATTAGTCATTTTTCTATTAAAAGACCTGTCTTTACGATTGTTACTATGCTTTTTGTCATCATACTAGGCGGTGTATCTTTATTAAAAATACCGATTACGTTAATTCCAGAGTTAAATCCTCCTATTGGAGTGGTTGTCACCTCTTATCCTGGGGCAAGCCCGACGGAGGTAAATGAAAAGATAACGAAGCCATTAGAGGCTACACTTGCCACCTTACCTGGTATCAAAAAAATCCAGTCAACCTCACAGGAAGGCTCCAATTTAATTGTGCTTGAGTTCAACTGGTCCACAAATATGGATGTTGTCCAACTTGATATTTTACAGCGAATTGATATGACCCCATTGCCTAATGATGCTGGCAAGCCTAGTTTCCTAAAATTTGATCCGTCTCAATTTCCTATTATTCAGCTGTCTTTACGTGCGGAAAATAATCAAGTAGATGTACGTGTATTAGCAGAGCACTTAGAGAAGGAACTGCTACGGACAGAGGGTGTTGCCAGTGTGAATGTTTCTGGCAAATTGATTGATGAAATCCAAATAGTATTGGATGAAGCAAAGCTTGTTGAAAAAGGCTTGACTCAGACAGACGTGATGCAAATAGTTCAAGCGAATAATGTGTCTCTTCCTGGTGAGCCTGTTTCAACAGATGATGGCAAAATGCTAACAACACGTATAGTTAGCACATTATCTTCTCCGGAAAGCATTGCCAATTTAATTGTTTCGGTGGACCCTTTAACGGGCAAATCATTAACCATTGGTGATCTTGCAACCGTTGAGAGGACAGAACAACAATCTATTACCACAACACGAGCAAATGAGCATCCAGCAGTTCTTATGTCTGTATTACAGGAATCTGGTGCAAATACGGCAGAGGTTTCTAAGGATTTTCAGAAGGCCTTAGAGACATTACTAAAGAAAGATCAGTATAAAGGTATCACAGCAGATATTTTAATTGATCAAGGTAATTATGTGGATTTAGCGATTAGTAATATTGGCTCTTCCTTACTCTTAGGTGGATTATTTGCGATGTTCATCCTATTTGTTTTTTTACGTAGTGTAAAGAGTCCGATCATCATTGGTATTGCGATTCCTTACTCCGTTATTGTCACGTTTGTTTTGATGTTTTTTGCGGATTTTTCCCTCAATATTATGACATTAGGTGCTCTGGCACTTGGAATTGGTATGCTTGTGGATAATGCCATAGTCGTTATTGAGAATATAGAAAGACATCTAGGACTAGAAAAGGACCCGATAACTGCAGCAAAGGAAGGAACAAAGGAAGTAGCCCTTGCCATTACAGCTTCCACTTTAACCACAATAGCAGTATTCATTCCTGTTATGTTCATCGAAGGATTGATTGGTCAAATATTTACAGAGTTTGCCTTAACAATCTCATTCAGCTTAATTGCATCTTTAGTAGTTGCGCTTACAGTCGTTCCGATGCTAGCAAGTCGACTTTTAAAAATGAAAAACAATAATTTTTATGTACAACGCAGTAAATCACGTTTTTATAGGCATTACAAGGCATCAATTGTATGGGTACTAAAGCATCGAATGCTTATACTGCTTTTTACAGTGGTTTGCTTTAGTCTTTCTTTGTTTGGACTGACTAGAATAGGTACTGAATTTTTACCGCCTACAGATGAGGGATTCACCTCTATAAGTGTCAATCTTGAAAAAGGTGTCGCTGTATCAGAAACAGAAAAGATTGTTAAGCAAATTGAGGAACGTTTAAAGCAGGAAAAGGATGTAGATGTGTATGTTAGTTTAATTGGCGGTACACAACAATCCCAAGCACGTGGACAAACTAGCGCCAACCAAGCTGAGATATATGTAAAGCTTGTCCCATTAGCAGAAAGGCAACGTTCCATTTTTAAATTTGTAGAAGAGCTAGAACAAGATATACAGGGAGAGCTTGAAGAGCAAGCTGAAATTACATTTAATGTATCGACAGCTACAGGATCGTCACCACACACCTTAACATTCCGTTTAACAGATTCCGATGAACAGAGGCTACAGCAAACTGTTAAGAAAGTGCAGCAGGAACTACTAGCGATTCAGCAAGTGACAAATGTCTCTACGGATTTAGATAATACTGTTCAAGAGATTCAAATTGAGGTTAATCGTGAAAAAGCAAAAGACTATGGTTTTGCTCCAGCACAAATCGCTCAAACTGTAAATCAAATGACAAAAGGTCAATTAACGTCCCAATTGATTACTGATGACGGTGCAGTATTACCCGTTTATACAGGTTTTGGGCAGTCATTTAATACGAATATAGATGCTTTAAAAGCCATGCAGCTGCGTTCGCCAGCAGGATTATTTGTAAAATTAGAGGAAGTGGCTACCGTTTCTATACAAGAGGGGCCAGTATCCATTCGTCGTTCTGATCAAGCAGCAGCAGTGGCCTTTTTTGTAGATTATGAAACAAAGGAATCGTTGGGAGGAATCTCTGCAAAAGTAGATAAAGCATTAGAACAAGTTAATTTACCATCTACTACTCAAGTTGTGTTCAGTGGGGACAGAGAGCTCTATGATAGTGCAATTGATGATATGTTACTAGCTGTGATGCTAGCCATCGTGCTTGTATATATTGTGATGGCAGCTCAATTTGAGTCATTTAAATATCCGTTTGTTATCATGTTTACTGTTCCATTAATGATCATTGGTGTGGCGATAGCTATGTTCCTAACAAATACTTTAATTGGTGTAACCTCAGTTATCGGTATCCTAGTACTAGTAGGAATAGTCGTAAATAACGGTATTGTGCTGGTAGATTATATTAATCAGCAAAAGGCAATGGGCATGCCAGCTTATGAGGCAATTTTACTTGCTACCCAAGATCGGCTTCGTCCAATTTTAATGACAGCCTTAACAACTATTTTAGGGCTTTTACCACTCGCACTGGGCATTGGAGAAGGGACCGAGATGAATCAGCCAATGGGGATTGCTGTTATCGGAGGGCTTATGACCTCAACTTTACTGACGCTGTATATTGTACCGATCATTTACAGTTTAATGGATAAAGAAACAAGAAAGATGCACTAGGTTCAAGGGGGAATGGGAGATGAAGGTTCATTTTTTTACAGGTTTTCCTGGTTTCATTTCGAGTCAACTAATTCGAGCATTATTTCAAAAGAAACAAGCACAACAAGTAATTACCATCGTATTGGCAGGTGAAACCATAAAGGCACATAAAGAAAAAAACAAAATATTAGAGGATTTTCCTGACTGTTCGATTCGAATTGTAGAAGGCGATATTACACTACCAAACCTTGGATTAGAAAATCAAATCATCAAAGAAATTGTACCGCAAATTGAAGTGCTTTGGCATTTAGCTGCTATCTATGATTTAGCTGTACCACGTGATATTGCCTGGAAGGTAAATGTTCATGGTACAACAATGGTTAATGATTTTGTTCGCACCTTACCAAATTTACAGCGCTATATGTATTTCAGCACTGCCTATGTGGCTGGTACACGTGAGGGCATACTGCGTGAAAATGAATTAATTCGACCAAGAGCATTTAAAAACAACTATGAGGAAACAAAATATGAGGCTGAGCACCGAGTAGAAGATTTAAAATCGGAAATACCATTGACAATAATTAGACCTGGAATTGTTCGTGGTCATTCCCAAACTGGTGAAACCATTAAATTTGATGGTCCTTATTTCTTCTTAAACTTAGTTGAACGTTTAAAGGGTTTACCTTTTATTCCGTACATTGGTCAAACTTCATCGACAATTAATGTAGTGCCAGTTGATTATATTATAAATGCTTCTACTTTTCTGGTTAGTGAACAGAGTGCAGAAGGGAAGACACTTCATTTAACTGATCCTAATCCTCACCCTGTACAGGAGGTATACCGTACAATGGTGAAACTAGTTACAAATTCTTATCCAAAAGGACGTTTACCATTTACATTGGCTAAGCTTTCATTGCAGATTCCATTTATTCGAAAAAAATTAGGTGTCGAACAAGAAACATTAGATTATTTAACATGGAATGCTTCATTTGATACGACTGAAGCACATCATATCTTACAAAAAGGTGGTATTACATGTCCTGATTTTATACAGACGATGCCAAAAATGATTGAGTTTTATTTAGCACATAAGGAAGAGAAGAGCTATCAAATTCAGATTAAGTAACGAAAAAAACATATAGATATTTTTGTCAGTTGTAAATGATAGTGCTATAATATTTGAAAGAAGATACCTTCGACAATTTGTCAAAGGGGAGTAGCTAACAGGTAATTAACTTTCCCTGGTTTCACATTCGTCAAGACATGGTACAACCATCGGGTGTGATAGTGAATGGCTCTATACGTATGACGTGTAGATTGAAGTACCATAAATAGAAAGGGTACGAATTTACTTAGCGAGACCTTTGCCTGAATTAGGGCAGGGGTTTTTTTCTTTTATACTTGAATGACAGGGTCATTGAGGGTATAGAGAGCTTAGAGGAGGCACTAGAATGGAAGCGATTTTATTACAATATGGCTGGGTATTAATTGTCCTTGTTGTATTAGAGGGATTACTAGCAGCTGATAACGCGGTAGTAATGGCTGTTATGGTGAAGCATTTACCACAAGAGCAGCAAAAAAAGGCGTTATTTTATGGACTATTTGGAGCATTGATATTCCGATTCTCCGCATTATTTGTTATTACTGTTTTAGTGAATTATTGGCAAATACAAGCGGTCGGTGCAGCTTATCTATTATTTATGTCTGCGAAAAATATATATGATTTACGAAAACATAAAGATGAAGAAGAAGCAGCAACCGAAAATGGTGGAAAAAAGGGTTCGGGTTTCTGGTTAACAGTACTAAAAGTAGAGGCTGCCGATATAGCATTTGCTATTGATTCGATGCTAGCAGCCGTTGCAATTGCTGTAACTTTGCCACACTTAGGTGAATTTGATATTGGTGGCATCAATGGCGGTCAGTTCATTGTGATGCTCCTTGGTGGATTTATTGGTGTCATTATGATGCGGTTTGCTGCCCAATGGTTTGTAAAAATATTAAATGATTACCCTTCACTTGAAACAGCGGCATTTCTAATCGTTGGCTGGGTAGGTGTGAAGTTAGTTGTCTTAACATTGGCTCATGAGAAGGTGGGAATATTGCCTAAAGAATTTCCACATTCCACGGCATGGGAGTTAACATTCTGGATTGTCCTAATAGGTATTGCTTTTGTCGGCTATTTAGTCGGTGTAAGAAAGAAAAAATAAGTAGATGAACGTTGGAGGAATAGTTATCACTATTCCTCTTTCTTTTTTTATGTATTTTTTCTATACTATAATCTATCTAGTTGGGCATCATATGTGGGAGGAGTTGTTAAAGTGCCTTGGAAAAAATCATCAAATAAACTAGTCACACCATTTCAGGTACTTGTTTCTTATTATTTTATAGCGATAGCGATTTCCTTCCTGTTATTACGGCTTCCAGGCGTTCATCAAGAAGGTGTAAAAGTCTCTTTTTTAGATAGCTTGTTTACAGCAGTAAGTGCAGTAAGTGTTACTGGGTTAACAACCATTAATATTTCGGAAACCTATACTACCTTTGGGCTTGTAATGATTCTTGTTATTTTACAGTTAGGCGCCATTGGTATTATGTCACTTGGTACCTTTGTGTGGCTGCTTGTTGGGAAAAAAATAGGCATGCGTGAGCGACAGTTAATCATGATTGATCATAACCAGTACAGTGTCTCTGGTGTTGTTAAATTAATCCGCGAAATTTTAAAAATTTTATTTGGCATTGAATTAACGGGTACCATTATTTTAACGCTACATTTTACCAATTATTTTGATACATTAGAAGAAGCCTTTTTACATGGAATTTTTGCCTCTATTTCTGCTACGACAAATGGAGGATTCGATATAACGGGAATGAGCTTACTCCCATTCCATGATGATTATTTTGTACAGATGGTTACCATGGTACTGATTGTATTAGGTGCTATCGGATTTCCGGTATTAATTGAATTGAAGACTTTTTTGCTTAATCGACGCGAGAATTTCCGTTTTAGTTTATTTACTAAAATCACTACTTCAACATACGCTATTTTATTTATAGTTGGTGCACTTGTCATTTTACTCCTTGAATCATTCCATTCTTTTAAGGAAATGTCTTGGCATGAGGCATTATTTTCAGCAATGTTCCATTCTGTATCAACGAGATCAGCTGGACTGACTACTTACGATGTCACGACTTTTAGTGAAGCTACAGATATATTCATGAGCTTCCTGATGTTCATTGGCTCTTCCCCAAGCTCAGTTGGTGGAGGTATTCGCACCACAACTTTTGCCTTGGCCATTTTATTCTTAATTACCTTTGCTAGAGGAAGAGAGGATATCCAAGTATTTGGACGAGAAATTCATTTGATTGATGTCTTCCGATCATTTGTCGTAATTTTATTAGCCTTTTTCATGGTATTAGTTGCAACCCTTATCTTGCTTATAACAGAGCCACACGCATCTCTTATTCAAATTATTTTTGAAATTACTTCAGCGTTCGGTACATGTGGTATGTCGTTAGGCATAACATCTGATTTATCAGTGGTTGGTAAAATCATTATCATTATTTTAATGTTTATTGGTCGAGTTGGATTAATATCATTCCTTTATACTCTTGGGGGTGGCGGAAGAGGAAAGAAATCAGGCTTCCACTATCCGAAGGAACGAGTAATTATTGGTTAAATTTTTAAAGTATGTGAGGCATTAAGTAAGGAGTAATTCCATCGTAAACCTCATATAAAAGTAAAAAATATTATCTTGTCATAAAATATTCAAAAAATTTAAACTTTTATTTCCTGATTAGATAGATTGTTTTTTGGGCATTTTTTACAAAGTTTTATCAATCTTTATTTAAGGAATTTGACCTATATTGGTAAGGCTGGCTATGAGTACTTAACTAACCGAACAATGAAGCGCAGAAGGAATAAATTTAGCAGTCTTTATTGTTACTATGAGGATTTAAGAATCGTTTAAGTAATAAAAAAAGCTAGTCCTGATAGTTATGACAGGACTAGCGTTTCTTATTAGTTAGAGTAGATTGTTGCAAAGTAAGGTGCTTGACCATGTCGGAAATAGGTTAACAGATAGCCATTTTTTTGTACAATTTTGCCATTTGCAAACTCTTGGTAATCAAGAGCATGAGGGATAATCAAGGTATGCTTAAACAACTCTTTTTCAGTTAACTTAAAGTTAGCAAATTCCTCGCCTGCGATAGCTGGATCTTCTCGTAAAGCGTGATAAAGGGCTTTTTGTTGCTCTTCTGTAGGACGCTCATTCCACCATAGCTTCCGTGGTTGGAACTGCTGAGCCATTAAGTAATCAAGCTGCATTAAACTCTGGACAATGTTTAAATTCACATCATCAATCGTTTCTAAAAACATTAATAAACGACGGAATAAATCCTCTAGCTGATGACCAATACGAGACCAACCTTTTGTTTCCCAATATGTTCCGAAGTTTTGGAAGAAATCAAATGGTGTATCAAAGACCTCTGTAACCAAGTATTCAATCGTATGATTCATACGGTGATCATTCCAATACTTTTCAAGAACATCCTCTGCATGCTTAATACGGACGATATCATCAAATGTTAGAACATTATTTGAAAAGATTTCGTAAGGAGATAGATCCACATAGGTATAGCCAAACTTCTCGGCTTCTAATCGAAGTCCTGTGCCGCGTAAAAGTTTCAAAAATCCAAGCTGTAATTCCTCTGGCCGCATTGCAAAGACATCATTAAATGTTTGACGAAAACTAGCGTAATCTTCCTCTGGTAAACCTGCAATTAAATCTAAATGTTGATCTATTTTTCCGCCATCTTTCACCATAGTAACTGTTCGCTTTAGTTTTTCAAAGTTTTGACGACGTTTTACAAGAGTATTTGTTAAATCGTTCGTAGATTGAACACCTATTTCGAATCGGAACAAACCTTTTGGTGCATTATCATTTAAGAATTGAATGACTTCAGGGCGCATTATATCAGCCGTGATTTCAAACTGGAATACAACACCTGGTTTGTGTTCATCAATTAAAAATTGGAACATTTCCATTGCGTAGCTACGACTGATGTTGAAGGTGCGATCTACAAATTTAATTGTTCGAGCTCCGTTATCCATTAAGAAACGAATATCCTCTTTTATTTTTTCACGGTTAAAGTATCGGACGCCAACTTCAATAGAAGATAAACAAAATTGGCAGCTAAATGGGCAGCCTCGGCTTGTTTCGATATATTGAATTCGCTTACCTAGATAGGGCAGATCCTCCTCAAAACGAAAAGGACTTGGTAATTCGCGCAAATCAATTTTAGGTGGCATAGCGTGAATCTTGACTTTCTCGTCCTCTAAATAACAAATACCAGGAACATCTTCTAACAATATTTCACCGTGGAAATAGCGCAGTAATTGTTTAAATGAAGTTTCTCCTTCACCCATCACAATGAAGTCTACCTCAGGTATTCGACGTAACCAATGGTGACAATCATAAGAAACCTCAGGTCCCCCGAGCAGAATTTTAACATTTGGACAGACAGTTTTTAACATCTTGATAACGTGAATTGTTTCTTCGATGTTCCAGATATAGCAACTAAATCCAACGATATCAGGTTTTTTTTGGAATAAATCTGATACAATATTAAAAGCAGGGTCTTTAATAGTATACTCTGCTATAATTGGATTAAACTCCGGTAAAGCTGCGCCTTTTAAATAGCGCAATGCTAAATTTGTGTGAATATACTTTGCATTCAAAGTAGTTAAAATAGTATTCATGCAATAATCTTCCTTTCAACATCCTATTGTATCAGTCAAGTATCTGACATACAATATAATTCTTTTTACCTATTTATTTTGTGAACGGTTCGTGAAATAATTTAAAATACTTAAATTTACTAAATTTTGTAATAATAGAATCGTGCTGTCATAAAGTATAGTAAAGGCTCAAAATTCGATTTTAGAGGTTTTTTACTCTTTTGAAAGGTTCGGTGAGAAAGTTGAAGCAAAATGATATTAATCAATGTTTTGGAAATCTTATGAAAAGTACTTCGTCACCAACACTTATACTCAATAAAGCAGGGAAAATTTTAAACGTCAATGAGGCTGCTATCAATCTTTTCAATCTTAATTTAACCTATATTGGCTATTTAGCTATGGACGAGCCATCTAATTTTAAATGGACTAAGTTCGTCAAACAGTTACAAAATGATTTACGTTCAGAGGAAATTTTCAATATTCGCACAGTTGGAAATGACTACGAAATGTTATCTTTCAAATGCTTTTATGATCCTAATACAGAGGAAATTGTTGCGCAAATTTCAACATTAAATGATGATGTTGCCCATAAATTATATGTTAGCCAAGCACATGAGAGAGCGCAATCTTTTAATGCCTACGATTACTTACCTTATGCTGTTATTGTTAGTGACGCTAGTGGTATTATTCTTGGGCTAAATAAATATGCGGAAATGTTTCTGAAAGTTGAAAATTCGCAGCTTCTTCATAAAGCGCATCAGCATATATTTGATTCATTTACATTGAAAAAAGGGCAAATTACAACCTACCTTTCTAAGTTAATGGGTGAAAAACATGCAAGCATTCATGTAGTCGATGAAACACAAGTAAGCAGAACTTGCTATTATGAAATTTCAAGTATTTTTGATGAATACAATAATATTATTGTCACTGTGATTAATGATGAAACAGAGAAAAAGCAACTTCAACATAAAGTTGAGCATCAGCAAGCATTAAACGTTGTGGGACAGATGGCAGCGAGTATTGCACATGAAATTCGTAACCCATTAACTTCTTTAAAGGGTTTTACTGAATTACTAAAATTAAATGCTGATGATGAATCACGCATGTATCTCTCTGTTATTGACAGTGAGCTTCAACGGATGGAACAAATCTTATCCGAATTATTAGTTTTGTCTAAGCCAACAACGATGAAAGTGGAATTATTAGAACTGGATCATATTGTAAAGCAAGTCATTGAGTTTATGCTACCAGATGCACTCATGAAAAATATTATGATTCAGTATATTTCAACCTCTAATCAAGTCTATATTGGCGGCAACGAGAATCGACTAAAGCAAGTGCTGATGAATTTAATTAAAAATGCAATGGAATCCATGAATAATGGTGGTACGATTACCGTCGAAATGGCAACAAATGACTGTGCGATTGTCGAACTTATGATAAAAGATGAAGGTGTTGGCATGGACAGCACGACACTTCAAAACCTATTCCAGCCTTTTTACACGACAAAATCAACAGGGACAGGACTGGGCCTTGCTTTCGTGAAAAAGGTGATTGAAGAACATGAAGGAGTAATTGGCGTTAGTAGTGAACTACAGAAGGGGACATGCTTCCATCTGCAGTTTCCAATTTACACATTCAATCAGATGGATACAATGGAAGTATCCACAAAAGATTCTGCTTATTTAGTAACATAAAGAAAGTAAAAATGGTTGCATAATGAACAACAAAACCTTCTAAATCATATATTGCTTTTGACAATGCTTTTCTAATGTCGCTATAATGTCATGTATAAAGAGCGAAGTGAGAGGAAAAGAATATGCCGTCAGAAGATCTAAAACAATCTTTAAAATTATATATTGTATTATCACGTGCACTAAAAGCAATTAATGAAACAACACATCAATTATTTCAGGATAATGGTTTAAACCCAACTGAATTTGCTGTTCTAGAACTTCTCTATCATAAAGGAAGACAGCCATTACAGCAAATTGGCAATAAAATTTTGTTAGCCAGTGGGTCTATTACGTATGTCATTGATAAGCTAGAGAAGAGAGGTTACTTATTACGAGTATCTTGTCCTGCTGATCGTCGTGTTACGTATGCAGAAATCACCCCTGAAGGTGAAGCTTTTATGGGAGAGCTGTTCCCAAAACACGAACAGCATTTGCATGAATTAATGAGTGTACTATCCCCAGAAGAAAAAGAACAAGCTATTACGTTATTGAAGAAAATTGGCCTTTCTATAAAGGACCTATCTTATTAAAAAAGTTGTCTCATTGATTTGAGACAACTTTTTTGTGATCAAATAGAAGGACGATAGACTATGTCTATCGTCCTTAGCATTTTATTATTTTTTAGATATAGTTGCTGCCATATTAAGCATAGCATCTGTTAAATCTTGTTCATCATTATCATGAATAGTTAATTTTGTAATGAGACCATCTTTCTCAAGGACAACCCCAATTACTTTCTCAGTGTCGAAGTCCACAACATAACCCTCGATATTTTGAACATCTTTAAATGCTGCTAATTCCTCAGCAGTTAGAGCTACTGTTTCACCAACTGCGTTCATATAATCTTGCATAGTTGTTTTTACTTCTTCAAAGCTCGATTGTGAAGCTTCAATTGTTTCAATACGCATAAACACTTCGTCATCATCATTGGACACTAACATGTCTTTACCAGGCTCTTCTTGTGTCAGTGTAAAACCAGGAAGCTGTTGTAGTTTATAGCTTTGATCAACACTTGCTGATTCAGTTGCCTTTTCAGTTTTATCTACACCATTTTGAACGTATTTTACATCTTGTTGAGGCTGTTTAGAAGCATCCTCTGTATTTGTATCATTTGATGCAGGTGTATCTTCTTCTTCCTCATTTGATTCACCTGCTGTATCATCTCCAGATGGTTTTTGATCGGCAGCAGTATTTGATGGCTCATTTTGTTGAGCATCTGAATCCCCTGTTTTATCAGATGTATTACAACCTACAACTAATACGGCTGTTAGTAATAATGCAAGAATAGAAACTAATTTTTTTTGCATAAAAAACCCTCCTTTTCTAAATTAAACGTTAGTAAAGATAAAATGTTTCCAAATATTAATGTTATGATGTTAACGGCAACACTAAAAATAATAATAGTACAAAAACGACATGAGCTACAATAACAAGTGGCATACTTTTACGCCATTCATATAAGAAGCCCCAAATAATGCTTGTTACCAATGCAGCAATGACACCAAGCATAAATCCGCTAAGGGCAATTGATACAGCACATAATACTGCGGTAACTATGACAGCCAGCGGTGGGCGCATAAAACGTTTTAACTGTTGTTGGATATAACCACGCCAAAATAATTCTTCACCTATGGCAACGATAAATACGAGTAAAACATAGTGCCAAATATTTTGTGGTCCGTAGCTTGCTAAAAATTTTTGAACGGATTGTACTAAGTTATTATTAATATATGGAGCGAGCCAGTAACCAAAGCGAATAATACCATATGTGATGGTACCGTATCCAATACCAAAGAGTAAAAATTGCCATGTAGGTAATTGATCTTCAATGGAGCCAGCTAAGATGGCAATGGCAATACATACTAGTAGAGTGAATGCATACATGTACCAAAATACAGCTTGGTTAGCAAAGGTAAAAGCAAGCATACCATAAACGAATAATAAAGAAAGGAGAAATAGTATTGTTTGTTTCGAATTTGTTAGCATATTCGACCTCCATACCTTAATCTTATCAAAAAAATAGTCCCTTATCATCTATTAAGACAAAAAGGGACTATTCAGACTATTAAGCTTCATTAGTATATAAAATTTTATATCGTTTATGATTGACGACCGTTTTTTCTTCAATTTCAAGGGAATCAAAATTCTCCATATATGTTAAATTAACGATCACCGAATTTTCATTTACCTTTTCTACAATACCTTGGAGACCATTTTTAAACTCGATAATATTTCCAACTTCAGCTATTTTCACAGACAGTCAGCTCCTTCATCGACTAATAATATACAGTTTGCATGAAAAATTGGTAAACGTAAAGCTTTTTTTAAATAATTCATAATTTATTACACAAATGAGGCAAAGAGAGGAATAAAGTTCATGGAAAAATACGAAAATATGCTTAAACAATTACAAAATGGGGAAAGAAAAAGTATTGAAATTCAAAAGGAAGAATTTTACGAATTTCGTGAAATTCTTGTAAAACACCCATTATTTAAACATTATAGAGGTGAGGCCAAGCAAAATGGGCGAATTATCTATACTTATACTGAAACACCTAGAAGTTAATTTGTCGAACATTGTCGTAAGTTAATGCTGTAAGAAATGAAATATAAATGTATAATAATGGTATGATTATTTGTGTGTGGAGGGTTGTATGAATGGTCAATCTACTCTTGAAACAAATGGAACAAACTCGTGAGATGATGATTCGCTCAGGTGTAGAAAACGGGTTACAAAATGCAAAAACCATTCAACTGAGTCGCAGATTAGATCAGTTAATGAATACTTATTATAGACAGATGGCATTTGAAGAAGAAAAAGATCAAGAAGACTAAAAAAGATTGTTCCAGTATTCAGAGTAAAAAACATTTTAACATATATGTTTAAAATGCATTTCAATGGGGAATAACTTACTATGAACACAGCAACATTCTCATTTCCCCCTTTAGAGCAGTGATCCCCCAATCACTTGCTCTCTTTTTTTTGCTTATTCGGTATATATGCCCTACATATAAATTTTAGTACAAGTTGTGGGAAGAGTTTGAATTATTTCATTCCTTCACCTAAACTGAAAAGATATAGAGTTGGACTCTCACGGAGAGTACAGAAATTCTAGAACAAAGGAGCATGTACATATGACAAAGAAACGTATTGCATTTATTGGAACTGGAGTAATGGGTGCTAGTATTATTAAGCATTTACTAAAAAATGGTCATGAAGTAACCGTCTATACCCGTACGCAAGAAAAAGCAGAGCCTCTTGTTGCCTTAGGGGCGTCATGGGCAAGCTCACCTGCTGAAGCATTTAAAAATCATGAAATTGCCTTTACAATGGTTGGCTATCCTTCAGATGTAGAGGAAGTATATTTTGGGGAAAATGGCCTCTTCCAAACAGCAGAACAAGGCAATATTGTCATTGATATGACGACTTCAGAGCCATCTTTAGCAAAGAAAATTTATATGTATTCTCAATCTATCGGTGTAGAGGCTTTAGATGCCCCTGTTTCAGGTGGGGATATTGGTGCTCAAAATGGCACTTTGTCTATCATGATTGGTGGCGATCAGGTCACATACGACAAGGTATTGCCAATTATGAAGCAATTTGGAGAAAATATAATTTATCAGGGTGAAGCAGGAGCTGGGCAGCATGCAAAGATGTGCAATCAAATTGTTATTGCCTCTGGTATGATTGGCGTGTGTGAATCACTAGCTTATGGACTAAAGGCAGGATTAGATTTACCTACCGTATTACAATCGATTTCTTCAGGTGCAGCAGGTTCATGGTCTTTAAGCAATTTAGCCCCACGTATGATAAAAGAAGATTTTGCACCAGGTTTTTATATTAAACATTTTGTAAAGGATATGAAAATAGCTTTAGACGAGTCAAACAAAATGGGCATAACATTACCAGGACTTGCATTAGCCTATGAAATGTATGAGAAATTAATCGCAGCAGGCTATGGTGATAATGGTACACAAGCACTCTTAAAGTATTATAAATAATTCGCGATGGGATTCTGAATAGGAAACCTGAAGGCTCCTTAAATGGGAGATCTTCAGGTTTTTTTTGTTTTACTCTTTCCCGAAAAGTTGAGAATCCAGTGAGAAGCTGGATGCGCCTGCGAGAGTAAAGTAAAGAGCTATTGCACCTAAAGCTAAATCTAATTCATAACCAGCCAATCCATCTGCCCCGATAAAGCCGATGCTAAGTTTTGCTGTAAAGATCGCCACAATCATTGTAATGGTTAATAAAGCACCAAATATTCTTGTTGCTAAACCTAAAATAATTGCAATTCCACCAACTAATTCAATAATTGCCACGATATACGCCATAAATCCTGGTATACCTAGGCTATCAAAGAATTCAGCTGTATAGCTAATGCCACCTTGAAATTTTTGAAAACCATGCACTGCAAAAATAACGCCTAGAACGATACGTAAAATTGTTGAACCAATATTTTGCATAATAAAGTAACTCCTTATCTTTTTTTGCTTACAATTCGTAACTTAGTTTATTTTTAAAAACAACTTTTGTCAAGTAACTTAATGTATTTTTAGAACAAGTTTTTTTAAAAAGTGATATACTCTTAAATAGGAACTAATATACAAAGGGGGGAAGTCATTTGGATCAAAAAAATATTTGTCCGCGATTTGAAAAAGCACTCATGATATTAAATCATCGTTGGAATACGCTACTTATTTATCAGCTATTAGATGGTCCGCAAAGGTATTCGACCATTAAAAATCAGTTGAATATTAGTAGTCGTGTATTAACAGAACGTTTAAAGGAGTTAGAGACTGAGCAAATAGTGCTACGTACAGTAATTCCATCAACACCAGTTGTCATTGAGTATGAACTTACAGAAAAGGGTTATGCTATTGCACCTGTGCTAAAAGCGATTGAGCAATGGTCCTCTGAATGGGTAACCATAGATATAGAATGATAAAAAGGTATTCAAGCGAGGGGCTTGAATACCTTTTTTGGTTTTACACAGAAAATAAGCGTTCAATTATCGACCATTTGGCAGTTATTTTTCAGTGAATTTACTGTTATATTGTAAATAATATTAATTTTCTTTAAAAAAAGGTATTTTTTATTTCAGAGAGAAATTAATTGTTTATTATAGAGAATGGAGAGGAGGGTTTTATGAAGAAGAGTACAGCTATAGACGTACAACATCGAAGTCAATTAGCCATTTATTTATCATTACCGATACTTTCATGGGCATTTTATGATTTTGCGAATACAATTTTTTCTTCAAATATAAATACAATATTTTTTCCCTTTTACATGGATGAGGTTTTAGGAACAAATGAAGTCATGCAACAAGTTGCGAGCACCTTTATATCTTATGCAAATGCCATTGCAAGCTTGTTGCTCGTTATCTTTTCACCCCTTTTCGGTGTGTGGATTGATAACACAGGTTATAAAAAGAGATTTATTGTATGGTTTGCATCCATATCTATTCTATTTACATTTATGATGGGAATATTTGCTAATGTACAAACCACTGTCAATTACTCTGGTGTGCCTCTTAGTTTATTTTTGGTAGTTGCAAGTTTTGTCATAGCAAAATTTTTCTTTAATTCAAGTTTAGTATTTTACGATTCTATGATGGGTGATCTAGGGACAAAAGAAGAGATGCCACTCATTTCAGGGTATGGTGTTGCAATCGGGTATCTTGGTACACTTTTTGGATTACTTGTTTACTTGTATGTTGGTAACAGCGATTTTCATCGAGCGTTTATCCCAACAGCCATTCTGTATCTACTCTTTTCATTGCCATTATTCTTAATTAATAAAGATACACCGATCCCAAAGTCCCAACGAAAGTCCTTAAAGTTTTTAGATGGTTATAAAGAAATCATTCAAACATTTAAAGATATGAAGCAATATAAAGCAATCTTTACCTTTATGATTGCTTATTTCTTTCTAAATGATGCCATTGCTACAACGATTGCTATGATGGCTGTTTATGCGACAACGATTGTTGGCTTTAGTTCTGGACAATTTATCGTACTTTATTTGGTCTCTACTGTCTCAACAATCATTGGGTCACTTGCCTTTGGGTATATTACGAAATCAATAGGCGCTAAACGTGCCATTACAATTGTTGCACTTATTATGATTGTTGCTTTGGTATTCGCTGTTTTTGCTTCAGCACAATGGATGTTCTGGCTTGCTGGTAGTCTATTTGGTATATCACTTGGCTCAATGTGGGTGACATCTCGGACATATATTATTGAATTATCACCGAACGAAAAACGTGGACAATTTTTTGGGTTGTTTGCTTTTTCAGGTAAAGTATCCTCCATTATTGGTCCAGCTATATATGGAACTGTTACATTATGGATGAAGGATTATGGTACTATTGCTAGTCGTGTAGCATTATCAACGTTGATCGTTATGACTGTCGTTGGTCTATTGGTACATCTAAAAGTTAATGATAAAAATGGAAATAGCAAGTAGGAGAAATGTATTGCCTATGATACAATTGAATTATAAACAGATGTAGAGAAAGGAGCGGGGTTGCATTGGAACATAAAGGAATATTATTAGAAAGTGGCACAAATGAGCTAGAGATTGTTGAATTTGAAGTAGCAAACAATAAGTTTGGCATCAATGTTATTAAAGTAAAAGAAATTATTCAACCGATCCCAGTAACGTTTATCCCACACGCGCACCCGCATGTAGAAGGAATCATTCAATTAAGAGGTGAGGTATTACCTGTTGTAGATATGCTACGAGTATTAGGAATTCAAGGTGCTGAGCGTAATCCACAACAAAAATATATTGTCGCAGAATTTAATAAACAACGTGTCGTTTTCCATGTAGATAATGTAACACAAATTCATCGTATTTCTTGGAATCAAATCGAAAAGCCTTCAGATATGTATCAAGGGGGTACATCACAAGTAATTGGTGTGATTAAACAGAATGAGCAAATGATTCTATTACTAGATTTCGAAAGAATTATGGTGGATATCAATCCTGCATCAGGAATTAGTGTGGAATCTGTTAAAAAGCTCGGTAAACGTGAGCGATCTGGAAAGCGAATTTTAATTGCAGAAGATTCACCCTTATTACGTAAATTACTGTTTGATACTATGAGTGAAGCTGGTTATGACAATGTTGAATTCTTTGAAAATGGCCGCGATGCTTATGAATACTTAGAGGGAATTGCAAAGAGTGGTAGTGACATAGCAGAGCATATTCAATTGGTGGTAACGGATATTGAAATGCCACAAATGGATGGCCATCATTTAACACGAAAAATCAAAGAGCATCCCGATCTTCAAAAGCTTCCTGTTATCATTTTTTCAAGTCTAATTACAGATGACCTTCGTCATAAAGGTGATCAAGTAGGGGCTGAGGATCAAATAAGTAAGCCAGAAATTGCAGAGCTCATTTTACGTGTTGACCAACTTATTCTGTAATCACCATGGCTTACATGATACTTCTCAATTTTAATAATGGGTATCCTGCAAGTATAAATAAATGAAAGTAAAGTCGGATGCCTTAATTAAGAGGGTCCGATTTTTTTGTATATGTCCAAATATTATGAACAAAATAAATGGTAGATGCTTGAAGGATGTGATTATTTGAATGAATTAAAAACAGCTATTATTGATATCGGCTCCAATACTATACGATTAGTATTATATCAATATGATAATGAAGAGGGACTTCGTGAGCTTGGAAATATTAAGACGGTAGCACGTTTGCGTACATATTTACAGCCCTCAGGAGAGATGTCTGATGAAGGTATTCAAGTGTTATCAGAAACTTTATTAACATTTAAAGCCATGCTTGAGGATTTTGAAGTAACAGATGTAAAAGCTGCTGCGACTGCGGCTATTCGACAAGCCACTAATCGAGACAAAATTATAGAGGAAATGAAAGAACGGACTGGTATCCAAATAGAGCTTTTATCAGAAGAGGAAGAGGCCTATTTTGGCTACGTTGCTGTTGCTTACTCCATGGGTACAAAATCGGCCGTAACAATCGATATCGGTGGTGGTAGTACCGAAATTACGCTGTTTGAAAATAAAGAAATTCAGCAATCACATAGTTTCCCTTTTGGGACAGTTTCTTTAAAGCAACGTTTTGTAAAAGGTGACATTATCAATAGTAGTGAGAAAAAAGAGCTTCTTGCCTTTGTCAAAGAGCAGTTCCAAACACTCCCTTGGATAAAAAATGTTGCTCTACCTATTATCGCAATTGGTGGTAGTGCACGTAATATTGCTCAAATACATCAACAAAAGCATGATTATCCTATTGCCAGCGTACATGGTTATGAAATGACAAAGGAAAATTTGGATGATTTAAGCTTATTTTTAGGGCAATTAAGCTTTCAGGAATTGAAACAATTGGATGGTCTCTCATCTGACCGTGCAGATATCATTGTTCCTGCATTAGAGGTATTTAGAGTGTTGATGGAGGTAGTTGGTAGTGAGACCTTCCAACTGACAAAGCGAGGTTTACGTGAGGGACTCATTATTCAACGGATTTTGCAAACAGATACAAAGGCGTTTGATAAATATAATGTATTTGAAGGAAATGCTAGAAGATTAGCACGTCAGTATGGTCGGAGTGAAGTGGAAGTAGATTATTTAATGCATTTAGCAGACCAATTGTATCGTGAATGTTGTCATTTAGGCTACTTGCAATATCATCCAGAAGATTTGCATTTATTAGCAAAAGCGGCGAAGGTTTTTAATATAGGAGAGTATATCGAATTAAGCTCTTCAAGCCAACATACTTTTTATTTAATTGCGAATCAATCCATTGATGGTTTAAATCATTTAGAACGAGTAAAACTAGCACTTCTTGCCTCCTATAAAAATAAAGATTATTTCGAACGATTTGCTGCCCCATTTGCTACATGGATGAGTCGGGAGGAACATCGTAAAATAAGAGATTTCGGAGCGTTATTAAAATTTGTCTATGCATTAAATGTTTCAAAACGCAATATAGTACATGCTATTGAAATGCACACCGAAGAAGATCATGTTCAGCTTAATATTTATGTAAAAAAGAATGCTGCGGCTGAAAAGTATCAAGCCAATCGACATAGAAAGCATTTAGAACGTGCATTAAAAATCCCAATGAAGATCAATTTTATTGAAGAAGGGTGGAACAATGGATGACAACTGAAGTAACGAAAAACGAGCTACATGGGGAAGAGTTCTCCGAAAACTACAATCTATTGTTAGAGGAAATTGCAAAGCCTCAATATTATAATAATCGTGAATTAAGCTGGCTTGCCTTTAATGAACGCGTGCTAGAGGAAGCAGAGGATATTAATAATCCTCTGCTCGAGCGTTTAAAATTTTTAGCTATATTTAGTTCCAATCTAGATGAATTTTTTATGGTTCGTGTTGCAGGCTTACAGGACCAGGTACGTGCTGGTTTTCATAAGCCCGAAAACAAATCTGGCTTAACGCCGAAGGAACAGTTGGCCAAAATAGCAGAACGCACACAAGCATTAGTGCGTCGACAAACTGAGGTGTATAGACATTTAATCTATGATTTACTCCCTCAACATAATGTACATATTGCGGACATGAAAGATTTAAATAGCAAGCAAAAATCATTTATCAATGAAATGTTTGCAGAAACTATCTTCCCTGTTTTAACCCCTGTTGCAGTGGATGCATATCGTCCTTTCCCAACCTTGCTTGGTAAAACTTTGAATTTACTAGTGCTGTTAGAGCAGGATGAGTCAGATCTTGAAAGTCGTGAAAAAGTGGCGATTGTCCAGGTTCCATCTGTGTTAGATCGCTATATAAAAGTACCGTCCGAAGAAGGTAAGACAGTTGTAGTTTTATTGGAGGATGTGATAGTAGCGCATATTGAAAAGCTGTTTTATGGCTATAGCGTAAAATCAGCACAAGCCTTCCGCTTAACAAGAAATGCAGATTTAACTATCCATGAAGAAGGGGCTCGAGATCTTCTCGTGGAGATCGAAAAAGAGCTGAAAAAGCGAAAATGGGGAGTAGGAAGCCGTTTAGAAGTTCGAGTTGGAGAAATGAACGAGGAAGTGCTGCAATACTTACTAGATGAATTCGAAATAGAAGAATCGGATGTATTCCATATTGATGGTCCTTTGGATTTAACGTTTATGTTCTCTTTTGTGAAAGGTATTTCAGTAGGTCGTGAGCATTTAGAATATGAAAGCTTTATCCCACAGCCACCTTTAGATTTACAGTCTGACGAAAATATTTTTGAAAAAGCACTTCAACAGGATATATTTTTCCATCATCCATATGAATCTTTTGCCCCTATTGTTGATTTTATTTCTGAGGCCGCTGTCAACCCGAATGTGTTGGCTATAAAACAGACATTATATCGAGTAAGCGGAAATTCACCGATTATTCAAGCGTTAAAGCTTGCCGCTGAAAATGGTAAACAAGTAACGGTATTAGTGGAGCTAAAGGCTCGCTTCGATGAAGAAAACAATGTGCACTGGGCAAAACAATTAGAACAAGCAGGTTGTCTTGTGATCTATGGGATGAATAATTTAAAAACGCACTCAAAAATCACGCTAGTCGTAAGTCGTCGTAACGGCAAAATTGAACGTTTTGTCCATTTGGGTACAGGAAATTATAATGATGCAACTGCAAAAATTTATACGGATATGGGCATAATAACGACAGATAAAGAGTTTGGCATTGATGCGACAAATTTCTTTAACTACTTAAGTGGCTATACAGAAAAGCCTACCTTTAATCATTTAGTCGTTGCACCATTTGATATACGCGATGAGTTTATTCGGTTAATGGATGAGGAAATTGCCTGTCATAAAAAATATGGAAATGGTTTTATTCGTGCAAAAATGAATTCATTGACAGACAAAGATTTAATGATGAAGCTTTATGAGGCATCGATTGCGGGTGTAAAGGTCGAGCTTATTATTCGTGGTATATGCTGTATTAGACCAGGAATCCCAGGTATTAGTGAGAACATTACGGTAACAAGTATTGTTGGTCGTTTCCTTGAACATTCTCGTATTTATTGGTTCCATCATAATGGGGAAAATAAAGTATATTTATCCTCTGCAGATATGATGACACGCAATATGATTAAACGTGTAGAAATTTTATTCCCTGTATATGCAAGTGAAGCAAAAACTCGTATTATTGACATAATGAATGCACAATTAATGGATACTGCCAAAGCCCGTATTCAAGACTCTAATGGTAAGTATCATTATAAAGAGTTTGATCGTAGCGAAGATCCATTAAATAGCCAGGAAATTTTCTTGAAGGATGCATTAAAGCCTACGCTAGACGAAGAATAGAGCAAACACGCTACTTAGTGAGGGATAGAATGAAAAAATGTAGAGAAAATGTAGCGCCATTTGCAGAATATCAACAGCTCATGCAACTGAATCCATTTGATGCAATCATTTGTTTGAGACAAGTTGATAAGACAGTGTTTGAGGTCGTTGAATTTAATGAAAAGCTATCGTCAATGATTGAGCTGCAGGATATAACAGCCAAAAACGCTGAGAACTTTTTTACTAAGCAATGCTGGCTGCAATTGTCGGGATTTCTAATTGAAGAAATCAATAAACAGCATACTCTAAAATTAGGTAACGGTCTTCAAGAGAAAACATTTATGCTTCATGTTCAGCACTTTTCTGAATCAATAGTTGCCATTATTCTTCGAGCGACATCATTTGAAGAAAATCCCTATTTACAGTTCATTGAACAACATATAAGTCCAGTGTTAACGACAGATTTACAAGGTCGAATAATTCATCAAAATATTGCTGCTACTGCTACACTATCGAGAGAGCAGCACAGTCTAATTGGACTAGATATTTTTTCATTACTCGAAAGTAAATATCTCAATGAGTTTAAACTATTATTTACCAAAACAATCGAAGGTTCAGCGTTTGGCATGCCTAAATGCTTATTGAAAGGTGATTTACTAAGCAAAGAGCCCTTTTATTTAAGAACGCATCCAACCTATTATAATGGTGAGGTTGTGGGTGTCCACCTATTTGTTAAAGATGCTAATTCATTTATGAATGATCATGAAGCATTCTATTACCTAGCACTAATGGATGAATTAACAGGTATTTGGAATCGAAAAGCTTTTAAGGAGCATTGGCTACAGCATTTAAATGATAAAAAGCAAGAGCATAAGCAAGCCGCTCTTATTTTAGTTGACATTGACCGTTTTAAAAAGTTTAATGAATCCCTTGGCGAGAGCAAGGGAGATGATTTGATGCGTATGTTTAGTCATAGGTTACGGGAGCTTTGCTACTCAAAGTGTTCGCTATATCGATATAATAGTGATGAGTTTATTTTTGTGCTAAAAGATGCAACCATCCAAAAAATTGAACGAACTGCAAACTTGATTATGGACGTATTAAAACAGCCATTTATGATAGATGGACAGGAATATTTTATTAGCGTATCGATTGGGATTTCACTTAGCCCAGCAGATGGTAAAGATATCGAGACACTTGTACGGAAAGCAGATAAAGCTTTATTTTCTGTTAAAGAACATGGTCGTTCACATTATCGCTACTACCGTGAAGATATGACGGCCATTTTTCCAAACGAAGCATTAATGGAGGCACATTTACGTCGAGCAATTGAATTTAATGAGCTAAGTCTTCATCTACAACCGCAAATGGATTTAGCAAATAATAGCATCAATAGCTTTGAAGCATTATTACGATGGAATAACCGTAAATTTGGTTTTGTATCACCAGCACAATTTATTCCTATTGCGGAAGCCTCAGGGTTGATTATTGAAATCGGTGATTGGATTATTGATGAGGTATGTCGTTACCAAAAAGAATGGCAATCGAAAGGATATCGTCCTGTACGGATTGCAGTCAATATATCCCCAAAACAGTTTAGAAAAGAAAATTTTGCCCGAAAAATTAAAACAGCTTTAAAGAAATATGGTGTACCGCCTGAATTATTAGAAGTAGAAATTACCGAAAGTTCCATGACAAATGTACATGAAACATTTTCGATTCTTACAGAACTGAAGCAATTAGGTGTTTATGTGTCTGTGGATGACTTTGGGACAGGCTATTCCTCATTAAGTTATCTCAAGCGTTATCCGATTGATATTATTAAAATTGATCAGTCATTTATTGCAGATATAGCAAAGGATGACAAAAATGAAGCCATCATAAAAGCCATTATTTCGATGTCTCATAATTTAGGATTAGAGGTCATTGCTGAGGGAATTGAAGAACCAATACAAGTTGATTTTCTCAAACGCCATCGTTGTCAAAAAGGGCAAGGCTATTTGTATAATAAACCATTACCAGTTGAAACGATTGTACAACAATATTTTGTAAGCTAGAAAACGGGTAGCACTTTCATCACAAAATAGATGAAGTGCTACTTTTTTATTTGCCGTTTTTAAGACCGTTTAAGACAATTGCTGTGAATTGCGCCATTTCAGAGGCTAGGTCAAAGTCTTCACTATGTATCAACCAATCATAGACATTCGCACGCATACAGCGCTGAATAAGTGTTTGTATGGTAGCAGCAGAAACATCTTGTCTAAATTCCCCATGTTGAATTCCTTCCTCGATATATGTATTCATTATCTGAAAAATCTTACGTTGTGGATTGATTAAATAATGATCCTGTTCTACTTGGTTTGTCATAGCAGCCGTATATACTGTACGTAATAAATCCTTTCCCACAATATTGGTTAAATATCTCATTTGCTCTTGATACACTAAGAGTATTTTTTCACTTGCTGGTAATGTGGGATCAATATTTTTTTCAACTGTACGATAAAAATTATCAAGCTCCTTAAATTTTTCTAAAATAACATCATATTTAGATGGGAAATGTGTATAAAATGTACCCTTTGAAACATTACATGCCTTTGTAATTTGTTCAACAGAAACATGTTCATAACCATGCTTGTTAAATAAATCTAAAGAAGTTTTCAATAATTTTTCACGTGTTTCTAATGCCTTTTTCTGTCTGCTTGTGAGTGTTTCCATTGGTAGCTAATACCTCCTATATTAAATATTGTAAAATATCTTTTGTAAAAAATATTCTGAAAATATTAATTTTTTAATTGACGAGATGGATTTCGATTGATTATGATTTAAATGACCGAAGTCAATGACTGCGGTCAATGATATTATCTCGTTACTAATGTTACTTTAAAAAATGAAAGTTGGCTAGTATCTCATCAAGTTTTCTGTTGTATTTTCAAGGAATGGGGAGGTCACAATGAAGAAAAAATTGGGTTTTATTGGCTTAGGGAATATGGGTTTACCGATGGCTATTAACTTATTAAGAGCAGATTATCAGGTATATGGTTTCGATACGAATGCGGAAGCAATGGAACAATTCGCAGCAGCAGGGGGTTTCGGCCTTGAGACAGCTATGGATATTGCGAAACAATGTGATGTTATTATGACAAGCTTGCCTACCCCTCAGGTTGTAGAATTGGTTTATCGATCAGAGCAAGGAATTTTACAACATGCAAAGAAAGGGTGCCTACTGATTGATTTTAGTACTGTTAATCCCGAATTGAATGATACGTTACATACAGAAGCTATAGCTTTGGGATTACGTTATTTGGGAGCGCCTGTCAGTGGGGGTGTCATAGGGGCTATCAATGCGACATTAACTATTATGGTTGGTGGTGGCACAGATGATTATATAAGTGCTGGTGAAATATTCAGAATAGTCGGTAAAAATATTTATCATTTGGGCACATCTTCAAGTATAGGAACGCGAATTAAATTACTCAATAACTTAATGATTGGCTTTTACACAGAGGCAGTCGCTGAAACGATTGTACTTGGCGAAAAAATGGGTATTCAGGCAGACACGCTCTATGAAGTATTAAATAATAGTTATGGGCAAAGCCGTATTTATGAACGTAATTATTTGGAATATATGAAAAATGATAATTATGAGCCGGGCTTTTCGACAAATCTACTATTAAAAGATTTGAAGTTAGCTAAGGAAATGGCGGATGAAGCAGGCGTATCGCTGCGAATCGGCGAAAAGTTAGTGGATCTTTATAGTGAAATTGCTCAGCAGGGCTATGGAGAAAAAGATATGTCTGCAGCTTATTTAAGTTTAAAAGAAAAATGTAAACTAGAACAATTTTAAGAGGAGGAAATGGATATGACAACGACACAAGAGGTTAAAACATTAACACATTTTATTGGTGGCAAATTGGTTGAAGGAAAAAGTGGCCGATTCGGTTCGGTATTTAACCCAACAACAGGTGAAGTCATTGCTAAGGTACCCCTTGCAACAGTAGAGGAAACACAAGATGCAATCGAGCAAGCTCAAGCAGCATTTCCGGTTTGGCGTGATACATCAGTGGCTAAGCGGGCAGAAATTGTATTAAAGTTCCGTAACCTTATCACTGAAAATATGGAAGAGCTATTACAAATCATTTGTACTGAAAGCGGTAAAACGATTGAAGATGCCAAAGGTGAGATTACACGAGGACTTGAATCTGTTGACTTAGCCATTGGTGCGCCACATTTAATGAAAGGAGAATACTCCGTAAATGTTGGAGGCCAAATAAATGCTTATTCTGCAAAATATCCATTAGGGGTTGTGGCAGCAATTTCTCCATTTAATTTCCCCATCATGGTGCCTCTAGCACAAACGAGTATGGCCATTGCTGTAGGAAATGCGGTTATTTTAAAGGCATCTGAGCGTGTGCCAATGACTTCATTATATGTTAGTGAGCTTTGGAAGAAGGCGGGATTGCCTGATGGTATTTGGACAGTAATCAATGGTGATAAAGATGCGGTCAATGAACTTTTAGAAAACCCAACTGTGCAAGCGATTTCATTTGTTGGATCAACACCAGTAGCTAAATATATTTATGAAACAGGATCAAAGTACGGTAAACGTGTAACGGCTCTTGGTGGTGGTAAAAACAATATGGTCGTGATGCCAGATGCGGATCTGGAACAGGTTGCTAATGCCTTTATTGGTGCAGCTTATGGAGCAGCATCCCAACGTTGCATGGCAATATCTACTATCATGCCTGTAGGAAAGGATACTGCTGATCGCCTAGTGGATATTCTTAAGGAAAAAATTTCTAATCTGAAAGTAGGCCCATATACAAACCCTGATTCAGATTTTGGCCCTGTTATTTCTCAGCAATCAAAAGAAGCAATTCTTACTGCAATTGATCGAGGGGAAGCCGAAGGAGCTTCAGTAATTTGTGACGGACGAGAACTTGATATTGTCAAAGAGTCTAAAGGGTTTTATGTAGGGCCTACATTATTAGATCATGTAAAGCCAGGCATGGAAGTTTACGAGCAAGAAATATTTGGTCCAGCTCGCAATGTTGTTCGTGTAGATTCCTTAGAGGAAGCTATTACACTTATCAATAAGCATGAGCTAGGTAATGGTGTCACAATCTTTACGAATGATGGATTAGCAGCTCGAAAATTTACAACAGAAATTGATGTTGGCATGGTTGGTGTCAATGTACCAATTCCAATTCCTGTTGGCTACCATAACTTTGCAGGCTTTAAAGGATCTCGTTTTGGCGAGGGGCATATGTTTGGCCCAGATCAAGCACGATTCTTTACAAAAACTAAGACAATTTCAGAGCGTTGGATGGCTGGCAATGCCTCCTCAGCATCCACGTTTGCATTCCCAAGCAATAACGACTAATAAAACCTAGAGCTGTAGAGTTATACAGCTCTTTTTCTAAAAAAGGGGATGGGTGGGGTGTAAATGTTAGAGTATATTGGTCTTTTTGGTAGTTTAGCATTATTAGTTTATTTAACAATGAAGGGTGTAAATCTACTTATTTCAGCACCGTTAACTGCGCTGTTAGCAGCCTTAACAAACGGTCTTGCATTTTTTCCTCAAACAGCTGATAAAGATCAAGCCAACTTTCTAACGAGCTATATGGATGGATTCACCGGATTTGTTGGTTCATGGTATTTAATGTTCATGGCGGGCGCCATTTTCGGCAAAGTCATGGAGGACACAGGCGCTGCAGATAGTGTCTCTAAATGGATTGTAGAAAAAATAGGGGTGAAATATGCCACATATGCTGTAGTTTTAGCTGCAGCAGTACTCACATATGGTGGTGTTTCAGTTTTTATCGTAGCCTTTTCAGTTTATCCAATGGCTATTAGTTTATTTAAACAAGCAAACTTTCCACGACGTTTTATTCCTGCTGCACTGGGCCTAGGTTCTGTCACATTTACGATGACATCAGCAGGCTCACCTGAGATTCAAAATTGGATACCAATTCCATATCTTGGTACAACTCCATATGCAGGTTGGCAAGTTAGTATTGTCGTGGCTATTTTTATGGCCGTTGGTGGCTCGCTTTGGCTGAATTGGATGATTAAACGCGCTGTTAACAATGGGGAAATTTTCATTGAGCGCTCCACCGATCCAGTAGCTGATGAAACAAGAAAGCTTCCGAGTCCCCTTTTGAGTCTCATACCATTATTAGTTGTTTTAGTCATTTCTTATATTTTCCACGATTCACTTGGAACCTCTGCTTTAATTGTAGCCTTAACTAGTGGCTGTATCGTTGCTTATTTAGTGAGTTACAAATATGCAAAGTCAGTTGGCGCAACATTAGCAGCAGGTGCAATGGGTGCTATTATTGCCATTGCAAATACGGCGGCTGTTGTCGGCTTTGGCGGGGTAGTAAAAGCAACACCATCCTTTGTTGCAACTGTTGATGTAATGACCAATATCCCTGGCAGTCCGCTGATTGGAGGAGCCTTAGCAATTGCGGTTATTGCTGGTTTAACAGGTTCAGCATCAGGGGGACAAACAATTGCTATGCCCTTACTAGCACCGCATTATATCGAGATGGGTGTAGATACAGAGGCGTTGCATCGGACAATCGCTATAGCATCTGGTTCCCTAGATTCATTGCCGCACGGAGGATATGTTGTGACAACCATCAATTCAGTATGTAATGAAAAGCATAAGGATGCATATATGCCATTTGGAGCTTTGACGGTTATTATCCCTATCATAGGTACAATACTTGCAATCATATTATTCTCATTAGGGATGTAGGAGGGATGAAGTATGCAAGGAAAAACGGTTTTTATTACAGGGGCAGCTCGTGGTATTGGTCTTGCTATGGCACAAGCATTTGCTGAGCAAGGGGCTAATGTTGTGATATCAGATAAAAATGAACAGCTTCTTGAGGAAGCCGTCGCACAATACCCCTCTTTAACTTCCTATATATGTGATGTGACAGAAGAACAAGCCATAAGAGAAGCCATTGATTTTACGATTAATAAATTCTCAACATTAGATATTTTAATCAATAATGCAGGATTTCAACATGTGTCACTTATTGAGGATTTTAAGACAGAAATTTTTGAGTCAATGCAAAAAGTGATGGTCGTTGCTCCCTTTGTGGCGATGAAGTATGCGTTACCACATATGAAGAAAAATCAATTTGGTCGTATTATCAATATGGCCTCCATCAATGGCGTCATTGGGTTAGCTGGGAAGGCAGGATATAATGCAGCAAAGCATGGTGTGATTGGGCTTACTAAGGTAACGGCACTAGAGGTGGCGACAGAGGGAATTACGGTAAATGCTATTTGTCCAGGGTATGTTGACACGGAATTAGTACGTAATCAGTTTATGGACTTAGCACAGACACGGGGAATTCAAGTGGAAGAAGTTCTTGAACAAGTGTTATATCCACTTGTACCGCAAAAACGTTTACTTGATGTCTCTGAAATTACAGGACTTGCTTTATATTTAGCAAGTGATGTAGCAAAGGGGTTAACCGGCCAGGCCATTCTATTAGATGGTGGCTATACAGCTCAATAGCTTAGGAGGGAAAATATGATTCAAACAAAAACCATCTTTACTGTCCATTCACCAGGAACGATTGTATATGGTCGAGATTCATTTGAAGAAGTAGGAGAGTATGCGAAAAAACTAGGTTCAAAGGCATTAATTGTTAGTGATCCAATTATGGACAGTTTAGGCTTTATCAAGAAATGCCATACACTGTTAAAGACCCAAGGGATAGACGTCGTTTCATATATAGGGGTGACAACTGAGCCAGATGATACGTATGTAGCAGAGGGATTGCAGCTTTTGCAGAAAGAAAACTGTGATGTCATTATTTCTGTTGGTGGTGGTAGCTGTATTGATACGGCGAAGGCGATTGCAGTAGTGGCTACAAATGGCGGCTACATAGGAGATTATATGAAAATGGCAAAGGTTGCAGCTGAAGCACCAATTCCACACATTGCGATACCAACAACAGCAGGTACAGGCTCTGAAGCAACAGATGCCACTGTTATTACCAATACAAAAAGTGATGTGAAAATGATGATTAAGCAACCAGCTTTTATGCCCACTATAGCGATTGTTGATCCTATTTTAACCATTACCTCACCTCCAGCAATTACCGCAGCAACTGGAATAGATGCATTGAGCCATGCCATTGAGAGCTATTTATCGCGTTTAGCTCATCCTTATTCGAATGTGCTCGCCTTATCTGCTATGGAATTAATTGTGAATAACATCATAAGGGTTTATGAACATGGAGATAATGTTGATGCTAGGGAAGCGATGTCATTGGGTTCGATGCAGGCAGGGCTGTCATTTTCTAATGCTTCTGTTGCCCTTGTACATGGAATGTCCCGTCCGATTGGGGCACTTTTCCACGTACCGCATGGCATCTCCAATGCGATGCTTTTACCAGCTGTACTAGATTATTCAAAAGACGCTTGTATAGAACGATTGGCAGATTTAGGACAATTTTTTAATAAAACAAAAGAACGTCTATCGCAAGAGGAGCTTGCTCAGCTTGCTATTACGTCCATTAAAGATATGTGTAAGTATATGAAAATTGGCAATTTAAAGCAGTGGGGAATCGAGGAGCATGCTTATTATCAGGCTATTCCTAAAATGGCTGAGGATGCACTTGCAAGTGGGAGCCCTGGTAACAATCCGAAGATACCAACTTTAGAAGAGTTAATGGAGCTATATAAAATTGCCTATACGTATGAGTTTTAATGATATTGGAGAGCTATTCATTGAATGAATGGCTCTTTTATATTTTTTTAGAAAATAAACTCGCATTCTATAGAATTAATATGACATATTCGAGAATATATAGTAAACTTTTAGTGAATCACCATTCATTTTTAACAAAGGGGGAAATGGAATGTTGCAAGGGAAGACGATTATTATTACGGGTGGATCAAGTGGTATGGGGCTGTATATGGCAAAGCAGTTCGTAACTGAGGGAGCTAATGTTGTCATAACAGGTCGTAACGAAGAACGATTAGCAGAGGCAAAGAAATTTATAGCGGAGGCGGGTCCCTCTATTGAGACATTCCAAATGGATGTACGTGTACCTGAGCATGCTGAGGCTATGCTCGAATTTGCTATTGAAAAATTTGGTCAAGTGGATGGGCTTGTGAATAATGCAGCGGGTAACTTTATTGTACGTGCAGAGGATTTATCACCGAATGGCTGGAAGGCTGTTGTAGATATCGTATTAAATGGTACATTCTATTGCTCTTCAGCAGTAGGCAAGTATTGGATTGAGAATAAGATCAAAGGATCTATATTAAATATGGTAGCGACGTATGCTTGGAATGCAGGAGCAGGTGTGATCCATTCAGCTGCAGCAAAAGCAGGGGTACTATCATTGACGAGAACGCTAGCTGTTGAGTGGGGGAAACAGTATGGGATTCGGGTTAATGCTATTGCACCAGGTCCGATCGAGCGTACTGGTGGAGCCGATAAGCTTTGGGAATCAGAAGCAGCGGCAGCTCGTACACTAGATTCTGTTCCACTAGGCCGTATAGGAACACCAGAAGAAATTGCTGATTTAGCTACATTTATGATGTCTAATAAAGCAAGTTATATGAATGGAGAATGTGTAACTTTGGATGGTGGGCAGTGGCTCAATCAATATCCATTCTAAAAATCTTTGCATAACGAATAGCTGGGTTGACGCATACTAAGGGTAAAGAAAGGAGTTTTGCCGATGGGTATGTGGTTAATACCAGCAATTATTGCCATTGTGATCATTTCTGCTATTTCGTTTGTTTATACGTTAAAAATAGCTAAAATGACTTCTGAACGGAAATCTGAAAATGATACCCCTATTTCAGAAACAGTTGAAGAATATGCAACGATGTTGAACCCAATTGTTTGGGTCTATGCAATTTTTTTACTTTTTTTAGGGATCATGATTTTTTACTACTGGAGTAAGGCTGGCTATTAGTTAAGAACCATCTTCATTCAGTCACGAAAAACTTGACTGGATGAAGATATTCTAAGTTTTTGCTGTAAAGGCTAAAATAATTCATTGTTCATGAAAACTCTTCTCGGCCTGGTCATGGTCATACATAGAAAAGTTGTGATATGATGAAAGGGAAGGACTGTTCTACATAGTGAGGACAGAAAAGGAGAAGAAGTTCATGATTTCAACTAACAGCAAAGACTTATTAGCAATGCCAATTAGTGATTTTATCATTTCCTCTGAAAAAGTTGCGCATGTACAAAGTGGAAATAGTGCGGAACATGCACTCCTTGTACTAACACGTACAGGGTACTCGTCCATACCTGTATTAGATTTGAAATATCGACTTCAAGGTTTACTTAGCATGAAAATGATTACCGAATCGATTCTTGGACTTGAGCATATTGAATATGAAAAGCTACCTGATATTAAGGTTGACTCTATTATGGAAAAAGAGATCGCTGTATTGAAGCTGACGGATACTTTCCAGCGTGCTTTGGATTTAGTTATTAACCACGCCTTTTTATGTGTAGTGGACGAAGATGGTACATTCGCAGGGATATTAACAAGACGTGTTATTTTAAAGCAATTGAAAAAATATATTTATCAAAAAGAGTAGTAGCTTAAGAGGGAACTCAGATGAAAATCATGAGGCCCTCTTTGCTTGTATTGGAGGTTTACAGATTGATGGCAACAGAGGCAGAAATTTTAAAAATCTTAGCTGAAGAACGCAATATGCGGAAAGCAGCAGAACGTCTATTTTTATCCCAACCAGCCCTTTCACAACGATTGCAAACGATTGAGAAAGACTGGGGTGCACAATTATTTATTCGTTCACAAAAAGGTTTAACAGCAACACCTGCTGGTGAACAAGTTATTGCTTATGCAAAGGAAATGCTAGCCAAAAAGGAAGAAATATTTGAAACGATTCAATCCTTAACGACAAAGGTAAACGGGACATTGAAAATTGCTTGTGCTTCCATTGTTGGTCAGAACTGGCTACCAAAAATTTTGAAGGAGTTTGTGTCAAAATATCCAGAGGCTAAAATATCACTGATGACGGGCTGGAGTTCTGAAATTGTGAAGGCTCTTTACGAGGGCGAGGCCCATGTAGGCATTGTACGAGGCCAAGTTGACTGGAAAGGAGAAAAGATCCACCTTTTCAGAGATACTCTTTATTTAGTGGACAAAGAGGTTAAAACAATTGAAGATGTGTTAAAGACAGACCGTCCATTTATTCAATATAAGAGTGATTCCAACTATTATCAAGAAATTCAGCAATGGTGGCAGCAGCATTTTGCCTCGAATCCAAGAAAACAAATTTTAGTGGATCAAATTGAAATTTGCAAGCAAATGGCATTAAATGGTATCGGTTATGCAATCTTGCCTTCTATTACGTTAAATGACCACGATGCCATTCACAAAATCCCTCTATCAAATGATGAAAAAGAGTTTGGTCTTACACGCGATACTTGGCTAATTGGTTATGAATCCTCTTTTGAATTAAGACAAGTAGAGGCGTTTGTGGAAGTAGTGCAGGATCATGCACGGTGTTTGTTTGATTATACTAAATAGAAAATCAGGCAGCTCCAGGTTGTTTTGGAGTTGCCTTTTTGCATTGTAGAATTCTTAAGAGTTTATGAATATTAATGAAGATAACATAAGAAATGGAACAAAATGCAATATAAATCGTATAATTATGTAACCATCTATTTACATAAAAAGGGGTTGAGCTTTTGAAAAAGACAAAATGGACGGCACTGACCTTACTAGTCATGCTGGTAATGAGCTTTATCTTGCCTACAACTCAGGCAAGTGCTGCTGCTACGCTAGAGGTGAAAGCAACAGCGGGTGTTTCTGGTAAAGCGAAATATCAATCAGTAGTACCACTCCAAGTTACAGTGAAAAATAATGGAGCTGACTTCTCAGGAGATATGGCGATTAATTCATCAAATTCTTATGAGGCAGCTTCAGCACTTGTCGTTCCAATTGATATAGCAGCAGGAGAGGAAAAGACATTTACTTTCTATCTTGATGGTTTAGCTGACTATAGTTATTCGGACACCGATTTATTTGCTTTTTATGAGGGAAGCATTGAAAAAGGAAAAAAGATTGCCTATAAGGGAACTAAACGTCTGCAATCAAATTTTTTAGACCCCTCATCAACATTCATTTATACATTAACAGATAAAAGTGATCGACTTTCAGCACTATTACGTTTATCAACATTTGTAGCTCAAAGTAATGTGGAAGTATTTAATATCAATCAATTAAAAGATTATACACTTCCAGAAGATTCGCAGGGACTTGCGATGGCCAATGTCATTGTTGTAGATGAAGTGGCTATTGCTGATTTAACACCGAAACAACAAGAAGCATTACTAAAATGGGTACAGGATGGTGGTACCTTACTTCTAGGTGCTGCTGACCAAATTAATGCTACAGCAGGGGTTTTTAAAGAGTATTTACCTTTGTCATTATCACAAGAAATGACTGCGATTTCTGCAGAAGCTTTAACTAAATTGTCAGGAGGCGGCATTTTTACACAGCCGATTTCAGTTTACTCAGCTACTAGTAGTGAAGGAAGTTTACCTGTATTAACAGAAAATAATGAAGTGTTAGCAGCAAAGAAAAAAGTGGGTAGCGGGGAAGTGATTCAAACAACCTTCTCTTTAGGTGATCAACCACTTGCTTCTATGGACGGCTACGGAGCACTTTTAGCCAAAGTGATAAATATTCAAAGTATTTCACAGCAAGGAATGATGAGACAGGGACAATCTCCTCTCGATCAAATATCTTATGAACTTCGTAACATTAATGAACTATTTCCATCATTCGAAGTATCAGTGAGCTATATGCTAATTGTCATTATTCTTTATATTTTAATAATCGGGCCAATTCTTTATTTTGTCTTGAAAAAAGCGGACAAGCGTGAGCATGCATGGTGGATAATACCGTCTATCTCTGTTGTTCTTTCCATTGTTCTCTTTATTGTCGGAGCGAAGGATCGTATTGTTCAGCCACAAGTTCAACAATCTGCATTCTATAAAGTAAATGAAGACAATAGTGTAAATGGCTATTATGTAGAGTCCATTCTAACGAATCGCAGTGGGGACTTTGTGGTCAATGCTGACCAAAATACAACTGCTGTTGCATTAAGAAATTATAATAACTTTACAGGCACGATGGGACCATTACATGAATCTTCTTATATAAAAGAAAATGCTAGCGGTTCAACACTAACATTACGTGATTTAAGCTACTGGTCTGTGCAATCCTTTGGTGGAAAAACATCAGCACAAAATATCGGGAAGATGGATATAGATATAACACTGAAAAATGAAAAACTAACAGGAACAGTTAAAAATAATTTCCCGTTTGCATTAAAAGATGTCACATTAATCTCTGGTGTGAAAGAAGTAAAACTAGGTGATATTGAAGCAAATGGAACATTACAGGTAAATAAGGAACTGAATACAACGGTTCTTCAAAAACCATCTATTTTCAATAATTATAATTATAGTTACCCATCGAAAAAGGATGAGGTAAACCCAATGCGGATTGAACGAATGAAAACTTTAGCATTGCCGCTTGTCGAAAAGGATAACCAGCCAATACTTACAGCTTGGACAGATCAAGCTGTGGTAGGTGTTGAATTAGAAACAAGTGCCAATATGTCACCGATTACGATGCTTGTTCAACCATTTAAAGGAAAAGTTGAGCTAACAGGGCCATTTACAATGAAGCGTAATAACTTCTCGTATTCAGTAGAGCCACTATCAGCAAATGGCTATTATGAAAAGATCGAGGAAGAATTGAATAAATGGTACTTATCTGAAGGGTTGTACGAAGTAACGATGACCATGCCAGATCAATTCATGGATGCCGTTGAATCACTTAATGAGCTGACAATTTCTAATAAGGATGTTTCACGTATGCAGCTATCCATTTGGAATAATGAAACGAATATATATGAGCCTTTAGTCGATACAAAGCAAGTGTTTACAGACAAGGTTTCAACATACTTTAATCAAGATGGAGAGCTTCGAATTGAAATCAAATATGGTCCCGATCCATCAGGAGAACAAACGAAGTTACCAGACATAGAGCTGAAAGGAGTGGCAAAATAATGATTGAAATTCGTGATTTAACGAAACGATACGGCTCCTTTACAGCATTAGATCATTTAAACTTATCTTTAGAAGAAGGCGTTGTATTTGGATTTGTTGGCGCAAATGGAGCAGGGAAATCAACGACATTCTCTATTTTAGCTACACTATTGTCACCGACTTCAGGAGATGCTCTGATAAATGGCAAAAGTGTTGTGAAGGAACCAAAAGAAGTTCGAAAGCAAATTGGTTATATGCCCGATTTCTTTGGTGTTTATGATCAGTTAAAAGTAGATGAATATTTAGATTTTTATGGAGCGAGCTACGGTATCCAATTAGCAGAGCGTCAAGTGTTAATTCCACAACTATTAGAACTAGTGAATTTAACAAGTAAACGCTATGAATATGTTGATTTATTATCACGTGGTATGAAGCAACGCTTATGTTTAGCTCGTGCACTCATCCATGATCCAAAGGTACTGATTCTAGATGAACCTGCATCAGGACTAGATCCGCGTGCTCGTGTGGAAATGCGAGATATTTTACGGAATTTAAAGTCTATGGGAAAAACAATTTTAATTTCGTCGCATATTTTACCTGAACTTGCTGAGATGTGTGATGAAATCGGTGTTATTGATAATGGTAAATTAATTGCACATGGAAATGTAGCCGCGATTCAGGCCCAGCTACAAGGAGAAAAGCGTATTGTGTTGAAAGTGACAGATCAATTGGATGCAGTACGAGCGTTTTTAGAGGAAGATCCTCATATTTCATCAATTGATGTCATTGAAAATCGTTTAGAAATAGCCTTTAACTATCGAGGAACAGATGCTGAGCAGGTGGCATTGCTAAAAAAAGCTATGCTTACAGATTTACCAATCTATGCATTAAGTGAAGAAGAGAAGGATTTAGAGGATGTCTTTATGGCGATTACGAAGGGAGCGGACAATCAATGATGGAAAGATTTTATAATCCAGTACTTGTTAAAGAATTGAAGTTACGCTTCCGTTCTTTTAAAAGCTTTTCAGGTTTAATGTTTTATTTAGCTGTACTGTGTATTTTCATTGCAGGGTTTTTATTGCTTACAACTGAATTTACTGGCAGAGGCTTCTTTAGACCAGAGACAAGCTTTATGATGTTTGCTGTGCTAACCATCTTGCAAATGGCATTAGTTCTTTTCATTACACCAAGTTTGACTGCTGGTGCTATCAGTAGTGAGCGCGAAAAGCAAACATTAAATATTTTATTAACAACGACACAAAGTTCTACACAAATTGTTATTGGAAAATTACTATCCTCCGTAGCATTTCTAGTATTGATGCTGGTAGCGGGATTACCACTATACAGTCTAGTGTTTCTATTCGGTGGAGTGTCGCCTTCACAGCTTATTTCTATATTTTTATTTTATTTAGTCACTGTAGTAGCAATAGGTAGTATAGGCGTGATGTTTTCTACGATTACTAAGAGGACTATTGTTGCCATGATTGCCACATACGGCTCAATCATTTTTTTAGGAGGTATTACAGCATTCTTCTTCTTTTTAACAATGGCCTTTCATCAAATGGGCAATGCCATTGGAACAGGTGCCTCCTTTATGACCTATTTCTGGGCATCTATTAATCCAGGTGCCTTGATGCTGACACTTATTTCTCCAGAGATGGGGGATGCATTAGCAGAGCTGTCGGGTGTAGAACTACCAGTATGGATTACTTATTTAATTGCTTATGTATTCATCATTGTGCTTTGTTTAACGATTGCGATTAAAAAATTGCGTGCCAACATGAAAAGTAACCGATGAGGAGGAATTGGTATGGAGCGTCGTAAGCAATTACGAAAATATATTCAGCGTGCAAAATCGAGATTAACTCTTGAAAGAAGCATTCCCATTGCACAATACGGTTTGTTTTTGGCATTGCTTTCGAGTGCTTCTCTCGTACTTATTTCCCGACTATTTGTCTGGCCATATTATCGCCAAATAGCATTAGGAGCCTTTATTACCGTTATTATTGCAACCATTGCTTATATTTGGTGGAAACGGGTCAAAGAGAAAGAGGCATTGCACAAACTGGATCATTATTTCTCACATAATGAATTAGTGACAGCTTTATCATTTAAAGATGATCAGGATCCTCTTGTTCAATCATTATTATCGAAAGCTATCCAAAATGCTGAAAAAGCTTTCGCAGACTTTAAGGCTCGAAGGAAAAATCTATTTCGTCCAAAGGCGTTTATCGGATTATTTATTACAACAGTTGTACTAGCCATTCTTTATATGTTCCCAGCAGCTACGCAAATTGAAGCAATAGAGGTTGAAAAGGAGCAAGCAGTTATCGAAGATATGAAGAAGGAAGTTGCTGAATTAGAGAAGAAGGCGGAAACAAAAGAAGTAAAGGAGCAATTGCAAGAACTTCAAAATACTTTAAAAGAGGCTGAAACAGCAGAAGAAGCTTTACGAGAAGTTGTCAAAAAGCAAAAGGAGCTAGCATTAAAGGAGAAGCAATTAAAGGATAAACAAACGGCTAGTCAAGATGGCACAACAGAAGGCCAAGGATTATCGAAGGAAGAGGTTGAGCAGCTAAAAGAGCTTGCCCAAATGCAGCAAGGGCTCACAGAAAATGCAAATGCCACACAAACTGCTATGAGTAAACTTGGTAAACCAGCAAGTAACTCCTTACAAAATGCAATTGCGAGTGCCAATAATGCCAGCAGCCACAATCAAAACAGTCAACAGTCATCTGGTAATTCCCAACCTAGTAATCAACAAAGCCAGGCTAGTCAAAATAATGCTCAAAGTGGTTCTCAACAGCAAAATGGTAGTAGCCAGAGCAATGGTCAAGGACAGGGCCAAGGACAGGGACAAGGCCAAGGACAGGGCCAAGGACAGGGACAAGGCCAAGGACAGGGCCAAGGTCAGGGACAAGGCCAAGGACAGGGACAAGGCCAAGGACAGGGACAAGGCCAAGGACAGGGCCAAGGACAGGGACAAGGCCAAGGACAGGGCCAAGGTCAAGGTCAAGGTCAAGGTCAGGGACAAGGTGGTCAAGGAGCAGGAAGTGGCCAAGGCGGTCGGAATTTGCTAACGACACCGAATCGAATAGGTGGGGCAAGTGAGACATCAGTAGATGGTGGCGCATTAGGAGATGGTTCCCATGTATCTGAGCAACAAGGAAATGGTCCGATAACAAAAGGTTCTATTCGACCTTATGAAGAAGTAATTGGCTCTTATAAAGACAGCTATTTAGAGAGTTCAGAGCGCTTACAATTACCGAAGGATTTACAAAATGTCGTGCAATCTTATTTCACGTCAATTGAGTCGCAGTAGGAGGAAAAGAAATGGCCTTTACAGAGCAACAGTATGTAGATATGAGTACGAAATTACAACAAGTTAAAGAAGAAATCCATCGCTTAATTGTTGGACAGGAAGAAGCAATTGATTATACCCTGTATGCAGTATTAGCGGATGGTCATGCATTGTTAGAAGGTTTACCTGGTTTAGGAAAAACGATGTTAATTCGTACCATTTCAGAGGTACTGGATCTGTCGTTTTCACGTATTCAATTTACACCAGATCTTATGCCAGCAGATATAACAGGTACGAGCATGATTGAACGTACACCCGATGGGAAGCAGCAATTTACCTTTCAACCTGGGCCAATCTTTAGTCAAATGGTATTGGCTGATGAGATAAATCGCGCAACACCCAAAACCCAAAGTGCCTTGTTGGAAGCAATGGGAGAAAAAACGGTAACCATATTAGGGGATACAAAAAAAATGGCGAGACCATTTTTCGTGCTGGCAACTCAAAACCCTATTGAAATGGAAGGAACATACCCATTACCAGAAGCACAGATGGACCGTTTCCTTTGTAAAATTCTTGTACCCTATCCAGAAAAAAGCGAACTTATGGAAATTATGAAGCGAACGACAGGTGCCCAGGAAATTGGTTTACAGAAACAGATGGATACGGATGCTCTCATTCAAGCTCAGCAAATGGTAAAGGAAGTGATGGTTGCTGATGAAATGCTAGAGTATGCAACTGATCTAGTAGTGGCTACGCATCCTGAGAGAACAGATGCGCTTGATGAGGTTAAACAATATGCAATGTATGGCAGTGGTCCACGTGGTTTGCAGAGCTTAATCAAATTGGCAAAGGCAAGAGCTTTAATGAATGGTCGTTTTCATGTTTCTGTAGCGGATATTAAATCTGTTGCTAAGCCTGTTTTACGTCATCGCATGCTGTTGAATTATGAAGGGGAGGCTTCAGGAAAAACAGCAGACGATGTGATTGATGTTATTTTAGAAAAAGTTCAGCAAGGTATTAGCAAGTGACAGCAAAATACTTATTGCCCGAAGACTGGTTAGCGAAAATCAGTCGCTTTCAAGTAGCGACGGCCTCCAAACTACGCGGGCAACATAAGGGCTCGCACCGTTCTCAACGCTTCGGGGCATCCCTTGATTTCTCGGATTTTCGAGAATACCATTTAGGAGATGATGTACGCCAAGTGGATTGGAACGTCTTTGCTCGTACAGATAAATACTTTATTAAAAGGTTTTTAGATGAGCAAGAGATGCGTGTACATATTCTACTAGATGCTACCAAATCAATGGGGCAACATGCTAAGTGGTTATTTGCTCGTCAAATTGTGGCCTCCCTCGGTCTGATGGTATTAGGTCGAGATGATCGTCTATCCTTTTCTTTTGTCCAAGATGAAGTGAAGCCACCATTTCGACGGAAGGGTACCATGTATCGCCGATCTTTTTTACAGCTAGTAACAGATATAGAGGAAGCTAATTACTCTAATCGTTTTGCCAAGGATGCACTTAAAGCTTTACCTAAAGATAGTACCGTATTATTCATTGTTACAGATGGATTAGAGCCAATTGAGGAATGGGAACAGCTATTAAAAAGGATACCACGCTATGCTGGAGATGTTCGCATTTTGCAAATTGTAACGCAAGAAGAACTGTCACCAAATTATTCGGGTGATGTACGTCTCCTTGATCGTGAAACAGGTAATGATGTGAATGTGACGATGTCCTCTAAAGTATTAGAGTCCTACCATGCAAGACGCATACTACATGAAGAAGAATTTGAAGCCATTTGCCGTCGCTTTGGTGTTCGAAAATTACAATTGAAAGTGGAAGATGGATTGCAACATGCGATTTTCCAGCAATTATTAAAAGCACATTGGATTAGGTGAGGTGAGCCGTATTGGGCTTTAGTCAAATTATATTTAGCTGGACGGCCATCATCCCGGTCATTGTCCTACTTTATTATTTCTTTCGAAAAAAATATACAGATCAAACAGTTTCTTCGACGCTTTTTTGGTCGGAGATTATGCAGGAAACGCGAGTATCGCCTTATTTAAAGCATTTACAAAAAAATGCCCTACTATATTTACAGCTTCTTGCTTTACTGCTACTTGTTTTGGCATTGATGAATCCTTATATAAAAAAATCAACCATTGTTGGTGCACAAACCATATTTATTGTAGATACTTCAGCCACAATGCTGGCAGGTAAAGAGCAATCAACCTTTGACGCTCATAAACAGGAAATGCTGAACTTGATGAATGAATTGAATGGTCGACCTGTCACATTAATTACAACTGGTGCTGCACCAAAAGCTGTTTTACAGCAAGAAACAAACACGAGTGAAATAAAAAAAGCTATTCAAGATTTACAAGTAACCTATGAAACTGCTGAAATGAATAAGGCGCTGGATGTAGCACAGGCATTTGTGGGCGACACACCGACTTCTATCTATGTTTTTACAGATACACTTGATAAAAAGCAATTACCGATGGACAAGGATTCTGTGAAATGGCTAGTAAGAGGTGCTACAAAAGACTTAACAAATATCGCTATCACCCGCTTTGCTGCTACGACAGATGGGCAAGCTACGCTGGCACTTGTACAACTCCATAATGATACAAATACCGAGCAAAAGGTAACGCTCGCATTGAATAATGCAGAGGGTGAGGAGCTGGTAGCAGAAAGTGTCGTTGTGCCTCCAAATGAAGCCATTACGAAAACATTTAAAGATTTGCCTTTAGCAAAATCCATGACAGCTATTATTGATGCAAAAGATGATTATGACATAGACAATCAACAAACAGTTTTACTACAAACGACTACGTCAAAAATTATTGTTGATCAAGGCTTGCATCAACTGATACAAAAAGGTTTTCAAACAGTTAGTAGTGGCGTAAAAATCGTCCCTTCCTTGCAAGTCGCTGACAATCAAGATGCTACCATAATCACAAACCAATCAGCGTTATTGGAAAAGATGGACAATCCCCTCGTATTATTTGGTCGTGATGATGCAGAAAAAGTAGATGCGAATGGGACGGTAAGCACTAGCAGTGATGCATTATTTGCCTTTAGTGAACTAAAGGATGTTTATGTTAGTGCTGTTTATCCTGGTTTTGCGGACTATGAAACGATTGCTTCTGTTGGAGAAGAGCCGTTCATCCAACGCTCCCCAAAAGGAGATATCGTTGTTTTAGCCGATATTGCTGATACAGATTGGCCTTTACATCCATCATTCCCACTATTTCTATGGAGTACAGAGCAGCAGCTAACAGAATCAGTTGGGTCACTTGGGATTTTTTCACCCAATGAACAACGTGCAGTTGCTTTAGCGCAAGGAGACTGGAATGTTTATTCGCAAGAAGACGAGTTTCTTTCGTCTGTTACGAAGGGGATGCTAACTGCGCCCAAACAGCCAGGAATTTATATGGTACGCTCAAATAATGAGGAAAAACAATTGATTGTGCAATTGCAAGCACAAGAACGTGTCATTGAACAAGGAACAAGTTTTACATTAGGTGATATTTCAGACAATGGAAAGGAAGAAGTGTCGATGACCTCTTTCGTGCCTTGGCTAATTGTAATTATTTTACTATTGCTTGTTTCAGAGTGGGAGGTGCAACGACGTCGTGGATTTACGAATTGATATGCCGTTAGTATTGTTGTTACTCCTTCCATTATTCTTGTATTTTGGATGGACATACTTTCATGAGCGGCAGCGACTTAAAAGAAGTCATATTGTTGTACTTACTATTCGCATAGTGGCAGCAGGCTGTTTAGTTTTTGCACTCGCAGGTCCATATCTATTATTACCAATCAAAGAAGAACAAATTGTTTATTTAGTAGACCGTTCTGCTTCTATGAATGGTACGGAAGATGAGATGGTTCAGTTTATACAGGAGAGCCTCCAATCAAAAAAAGAACCGCAGCTTGCGGGCATTTATTCATTTTCCTCTACTTTACAAACAGAAGCCATTTTATCTAAAACATTAAAGGAAGTACCGAAACTAACTGAAATTAAAGCTACCGATCAAACAAATATAGAACAAAGTCTACAGCTTGCTTCAGGGATTATAGATCCTAAAAAAGCAACTCGTCTTGTGCTATTAACAGATGGTAATGAGACAAAGGGTGATGCTTTAGAATTTGCTACGAAGTTGAAAGGCTCTAATATTAGTGTGGATATTAAGCCTTTTAGTCAACCAGTTGTCAATGATGTATCACTAAAAAGCTTTGTATCCCCTCAAGTTGCTTACGTTGGAGAGCAACAACAATTAGTGACAGACATACAGGCAACATCAGCAGGCCAAGGCGAGCTATTACTATATGAAAATGATGAGCTTATTCATCGAGAGGCAGTTGAGCTGACTGAAGGCACGAATGTGTTTACCTATAAACATGCAGCAACAGCTGAAGGACTTGTAAAATATGAAGCCGTTGTTCAAGTTGGTCAGGATGCCATTTTTGAAAACAATAAGTTAACTAGTGTCACAATGGTTCAAAGTGAACCACATTTATTAATCGTTAATGGTTATGAAACAGCTTCACCCATCGCAGCAGCACTTGGTAGTCAATCCATTGCCTATGATGTTGTAGCACCTAAAAGTTTACCAAATGAACTATCCAGCTATTTGCAATATAATGCTATCATCTTCGACAATGTACCAGGTCATTTAGTGGGTGAAGCAAAAATGAGTGTTATTGAGCAAGCAGTCAAAAACTTTGGAGTTGGTTTTACAATGGTGGGTGGAGAAAATAGTTTTGGTCTAGGCGGCTATTTTAAAACACCGATTGAAACCTTATTGCCAGTGGAAATGGAAATTAAGGGCAAAGAGCAATTACCTTCCTTAGGATTAGTGATTGTACTTGACCGTTCTGGCAGTATGCAAGGCTCGAAGCTTGAGCTTGCTAAGGAAGCAGCGGCACGTTCTGTTGAGATGTTGCGAGACGAGGATACATTAGGATTCATCGCCTTTGATGATCGTCCTTGGGAGATTATAGAGACAGGGCCTCTTAACAGTAAAGAAGAGGCTGTGGATACTATTTTATCAGTAACACCTGGTGGGGGAACAGAAATCTATAGTTCATTAGCTAAAGCCTACGAGAACCTTGCTGATTTAAAGCTCCAACGTAAGCATATTATCCTCTTAACAGATGGGCAGTCACAGGCAGGGAACTATGAGGATTTAATTGGTGAAGGGAAAGAAGAGGGTATAACCTTATCGACAGTAGCGATTGGACAAGATGCCGATGCGAACTTATTAGAAGCGCTTAGTGACATGGGCAGTGGACGTTTCTATGATGTGATAGATGAGCAAACCATTCCTTCTATTTTATCTCGAGAAACAGCTATGATTTCCCGCACCTATATTGAGGACAATCCATTCTATCCGGCAATTTATAATGCAGCAGGATGGAACTCACTGTTTGCTAATGGTGTCCCACAAATGAATGCATATATTGGGACAACGGCAAAACAGGGGGCTACTGTTGTAGCAAAAAGCGAGAAAGAAGATCCTGTGTTAGCGCAGTGGCAATATGGTCTTGGTAAAACATTTGCCTTTACATCTGATTCAACGGGTAAATGGACAGGAGATTGGGCAAGATGGCAGAATTGGGGAGCATTTTGGCAAACACTTATTTCTCAAATGCTACCAAGCTACAATGATGTAGCCTATGATGTAAGATTGGAAGCAGATGGTTCCTTTATGATTACAGACCCTACAAATGAAGCCGCATTTTTAGATATTGTAGCGGTAAATGAAGCAGGGGAGGAGCTAGAAACACAACTTGAAACCATTTCCGCATCTCAAGTTCGAGCTGTAGTACAAGCTGAACCTGGATTAATTTTCTTCCGTATAGCAGATGAAAAGCAGGCCATTTATCAGGCAGGGCTAAGTGTTCCTTATAGTGCTGAATACGAACTACTCCCTGTAAATAACCAACTGATAGAAGAGTTAACTCAACGAACAGGAGGCACTGTTTTAAAGGAACCACAAGATGTCTTCCGTGACTTTACGACAAAAGGAGCAGATCGGCAAAATATTGCCACATGGCTACTCTTAGCAAGTATGCTTCTTTTCTTTATTGATATTACGATAAGACGTTTTGGTTGGAATTTCCTAACGAATGCGAAGAAAAAAGAGCCGCTGGTTGAGGAAAAAACTATAGAAGCAGAAGACACAAATGTAGCACAGTTGTTAAAAGGCATGAAAAAACGATCTTAAAATAGAGGAAGCAGTGCAAACTCGAATAGTTTTGCACTGCTTTTTTATATTGCATGAAATAAAGAGTTATCCCCTTTGTAAAGAGGGTAAATGAGAAGAAAAGCGATCCAAATTGGACTACCCCAGCTCAATGAATGCTCATAATTCAATCTCTCTCAATAAAGAGAAGAATTAAACCTCTTTACTAGCTCTGTTTTACGCAAGCTACTCGCAACCATTACACCTAAAATAGCACCGATCGTACTTGATGTTAAAAAGGCTGGTAGGAAGAAGAATGCTGCTACAGATGTTCCCATGAATAATTTTGCATAAGGGACGGCAATAAGTGAAGCCAGAATGCCCGTTCCGATAACTTCTCCGATACCAGCTAACCACATTTTATTGCTATATTTATAGGCAAGGGCAGCACAGAACGCGCCGATGATACTACCAGGGATAGCTAGTAGAGAGCCTGTTCCAGTAAGGATACGAATGATGGCAGTGACAAAGGCAACTATAACTGTTGGTACGGGTCCAAGTATAATGGCTCCTATCACATTAATAGCATGCTGAACGGGGTAAGCACGTGCGATTCCTGTAGGGATGGATACGAAAGTAGAGCCTGCAACAGCAACGGCTACTAATAAAGCCATGACTGTTAATTTACGAATTGACATAAAGTTCACTCCTTTTGGTAAAGTTCGTGAGGAAAAATAAAAAGGCCACCCCCTTTAAACAATAGGAAGCGGCCTTGTGTGTGTATAGTGACAACAGCAAGTAGCGCCACTTCCCTCCGCTAGTGTGAACTAGATCAGGTTCAAAGGGTCCGTATATTACCATATACGTCTCAGCCTTTTAAAGACTCCCCTAGTGGTTAAAATCATTCAATTTTGTGAATCAACAATAATGTAACATACTGCTAAAAATAGTCAATGATTTTTCAGACTATTTTGTATCGGGATGCATTAAATGAGGTGCTTTTTTCACTGTCCAGATGAGCGCTAGGAAGAAACAGGCTAATAATATGATAGAACCGAAAATATATGGACTATTCATATTCCAGTCAAATAATAAACCTGCCAAAGCGGGTCCAATCATATTTCCGAGGCTCATATAGGCATTATTCAAGCCCGCAGCAAATCCCTGCTCTTTCTCTGCAAGCTTTGAGATGAGTGTATTAACAGCTGGACGAATTAATGTCGTTGCTGTAGAGAAAATTGTTGCTACAACTAAAATAAGGGCAAAGCCAGAAACAAATAATATTAAGAAAATAGCAACGGATGCAATAAATAAATTTACTAGTACTACTTTCATTTCACCATAACGATTGAACAGTGGTGTAATAATAAACATTTGTACTACTACTCCAAAAGCACCACCAACAACTAATATAATCGCTATATCTACAGGTGTGTAATTAAACTTTTCTGTCACAAATAATGACAATGTCGTTTGGAAATTTGCAATTCCAAACGAGAACACCAGCATAATTATGAGCATAACAAAATAAGGCATATGTATGGAACGAGCCATTTGCTTCGCCAGATTGTCTTGCTTTTGTTTCTGTTGAGCAGTGTTTGGTTTGGTAGAAGGTAATAAAAAGTAAGATAAAATAGATGCTACAATGGCTGCAGCTCCAGCTGTGAAAAATGGGAAATGTAAGCTTACCTTTGCTAAAAAGCCACCAATACCAGGTCCAATCATAAAGCCAAGAGACATAGCGGCACCCAACATCCCCATACCTTTCCCACGTTCTTCATAGGTTGTGACGTCAGCGACAAAAGCCATAATAGGAGGTGCAACAAATGCGGAACCTAGACCACCTAAAAATCGTGCTAAAAAGAGCATCCATACATCTGTAGCAAGGCCAAATCCGATTTGTGCAAGACCTGTTACGATAAGACCGAAAATAATTAAATTTTTTCGTCCGTACTGATCTGAAAGATTCCCAGCAATAGGAGAAAATACGAATTGAGCTAAGGCGAACGTTGCGATTAGCATACCTAGAACTTGTCCTGCTGCACCAAATATTTTTAAATACTCTGGCATGACAGGAATAATAATGCCAATACTCCCCATTGCGATAAACATATTAAACATTAAAATATACAAAGCCGCCTTATTGGACTTCTGCTGGGTCATCGAATGAACCCCCTTTTTGTAATCAAATATAGTACAGTCTATCATAAAGAATTATTGCTTGGCTAATAGTTAAGATTATAGTACTGGTTCTATATTTAGAATGGTTTTCCACAAAAGTTTTTATCCACGCACCTATGCATGATGAAATAATACATTTTAGTCATAAAAGTTGAGGGAAAAGAAGCTATGGGAGGATAAATTAGTAAAGCAACCACAATTGAGGGACTTCTCTTATAAAGGGAGAATTAAAAATTTGGAGAGTCTGTCTGTAATGGCATAAAGCATGGCTATAAATTGTAGCGATGTTGAGCGTTAGAAGTTATGGACTATCAAAAATACACTAATGTGAGAATCTATTAAAATTCAGATAAAATATTTTATAAATATAATAATGCAAATAGTCGATTGAAAATGTTCTTAGTTTAATAAACAGTTAGATAAGCAGAGAAAAAAACTAGCGAATTGGTGTGAAAACCAATTCGCTAGTTTAATTATCTGATACTCATTTTAAATTCTAAAAATAATTCGTTGTATTTCCCTAAATAATCAGGTCCTAAATTTTTGTAGACCTCTAATGTATCGCGTTGTTCTTCAGAAGGATAGTAGCGTTCGTCAGAAACAACTTCTTCGTCCATTAAGTCCATAGCTGCAATATTAGGAGTAGAATAGCCTACAAAATCAGCATTTTGAGCACCTGATTCAGCACTCAGCATGAAGTTAATAAAGGCGTGGGCACCATCAATATTTTTTGATGTTTTTGGGATGACCATATTATCAAACCATAAGTTTGAGCCTTCCTCAGGTACAGCAAAGTCTAACTCTTCATTTTCATACATCATATCAGCTGCTTGGCCAGACCATGTAAGGGCAACAGTTGCCTCATTATTGATCATTAACGGTGTGATTTCATCTCCAATGATCGCTTTAACATTTGGTGCAAGTGTAATTAATTTGTCAGTAGCTTCACGAAGTTCCTGATCATCTAGTGAATTCAGAGAATAGCCAAGACTGTTTAAGCCCATCCCAATGACTTCACGCGCACCATCTACTAAAAAGACTTTTCGCTTTAAAGAAGGGTCCCATAAATCGTCCCAAGAGGAGAAGTCTAAGTCTCCAACAAGGCTCGCATTGTAGACAATACCTACTGTTCCCCAAAAATAAGGGACAGAATATTTATTGTTAGCATCGAATGGTAAATCTAAAAAGTAAGGGTCAATATTTTTTAAATTAGGGATTTTCGTTTTATCTAAAGGAATTAATAATTTTTCTTCCTTCATCTTCTCAATCATATATTCAGAAGGGACAGCAATATCGTAAGCTGTTCCGCCTTGCTGAATCTTTGTCATCATAGCTTCATTGGAATCGAATGTTTCATAGATGACATGAATGCCTGTTTCTTTTTCAAATTCTTTTAACAAATCAGGATCAATATATTCTCCCCAGTTAAAGATGGTTAACGTGTCTTTTCCACTTTTACCGCCTCCCGCACTTAAGGCATCAGCCGCATAGAATAAAAGGGCTGAAACGACAAGTATGGCGATGGTAGCTTGAATTAGTGACTTCATCGATGCCCCTCCATTCTTTTACTCGTACGACTTGTCATGAAATAATAACCAACAACAACTAAAACCGTAACAAAGAATACTAATCCAGAAATTGCATTCACCGTTAGAGAAATTCCTGCGCGGGCCATTGAATAAATTTCTACGGATAAAGTACTAAAGCCATTACCTGTTACAAAGAATGTCACGGCAAAATCATCTAATGAATACGTAAGGGCAAGGAAGAAGCCTGCAAAAATACCTGGCTGAATATAAGGAAGAATGACACGCATCATAACGTCCTTTTTCGTTGCCCCTAAATCTAATGCTGCATCGATTAATGAGTTATTCATTTCTAGTAGTTTTGGTAAAACCATTAATACAACAATCGGTACACTAAATGCAACATGGGCTAATAAAACAGATGCAAAGCCCAGTTTAATGCCTACCATTGTAAATAAAATTAAGAAGCTAGCCCCGATAATTACGTCTGGGCTGACGATTAAGACATTGTTTAAGGATAATAAAGTATTACGCATTTTAGAATCCTTAACCGTCACAATTCCAATTGCTCCTAGCGTACCAATAATAGTAGAAATGAGAGCAGAAAGTAATGCCACGATGACCGTATTTATTAATATAACAAGAAGACGCGAATCTTCAAAAACAGCTTGATAATGCTCCAAAGTAAAGGATTCAAAATTATTCATGGAGCCGCCACTATTAAACGAGTAAAAGATTAAATAGAAAATTGGAGCATAGAGAACGATAAAAACAATTGTTAAATAGACTTTGGCTGAAGCAGATAGTTTGTTCATCGTACGCGACCTCCTTTATCCTTTTGTCCCGTAATTAGCATGATAATCACCATGAATAAAATTAAGAATACAGCAATAGTGGAACCCATACCCCAGTTTTGCGTCACAAGGAATTGCTGTTCAATCGCTGTGCCTAGAGTAATGACACGGTTCCCTGCAATTAAGCGAGTAATCATGAACAGGGATAGGGCAGGGATAAAGACAACTTGAATACCAGATTTAACGCCATCCATTGTCAATGGTAAAACAACACGACGGAAGGTTGTAAAAGCTGAAGCACCCAAATCCCGTGCTGCATAAATGAGCGTTGGGTTTAAACGATCTAAAGAATTGAAGATCGGTAAAATCATAAATGGAATAAAAATATAGACCGATACAAAGACAAAGCTAATATCGGTAAAGAGCATTTGCTTTGGATCGAAGCCAAATACTTCGATAAATGCATTAATAGGCCCGTATAACCCAAAGATGCCGATAAAGGCATATGTTTTTAACAAAAGATTAATCCATGAAGGAATAATAATAAGTAGAAGCCAAAGTTGTTTATGCTTTGTCTTCGTTAAAAAATAAGCAGTTGGGTATGAAATTAATAGTGTAAAGAATGTAATTAAAAATGCATACCAAAACGAGCTCAAAGTCATCTTTAAGTAAACAGAAGAAAAGAACGCTTTATAGTTATCGAGCGTAAAGTTGCCATGTAAATCAAGCAGGGAATAATAGACAACGAGTGCAATTGGCGCGATAACGAAAAAGGCAATCCATAACACATATGGAAATAACGCTGATTTTGATGTTTTAGTTTGCATCTTCATCGTCTCCATACGATTCTAATCGTTTATCAAACTCTTCCTCTGTTTCGTTTAAGCGCATTACGTGAATCGCCTCAGGATCAAAGTCTAAGCCAATCTCAGTCCCTACTTCTGCTTTCTTCAATGAATGGACTAGCCACTCATTACCATCTTTATCGTATGTGGATAATTCATAATGTACCCCTCGGAATAATTGTGTATCCACTTTTACCACAAGTTTGCCTTTATCAATCGTTGTCATTTCTAAATCTTCTGGTCGAATGACAATGTCTATTTTTTCATTTGGCTTCATCCCTTGGTCGACACATTCAAAAACTTTGCCAGCAAATTCAACCTTGAAATCCTCAATCATCACGCCGGGTACAATATTGGATTCACCAATAAAGTCAGCAACAAAGCGGTTAATCGGTTCATCATAAATATCCACTGGTGTACCTGACTGCTGAATTTGTCCTTCACTTAAGACAAAAATTTCATCACTCATGGCAAGTGCTTCTTCTTGATCATGTGTAACAAAGACAAATGTTTTACCAAGACGTTGCTGTAATTCACGTAGCTCATATTGCATTTCTGTACGTAGCTTTAAGTCTAAAGCTGAAAGTGGCTCATCCAGTAAAATTACTTCAGGGTCATTGACAATGGCACGTGCAATCGCGACTCGTTGTCGTTGTCCACCAGACATTTCAGATATTTCGCGGTTACCATAGCCTGCCAAATTGACAAATTTTAAGGCTTCAGCTACACGCTCTTTTATGTCCTTTTCAGGAAGCTTTTTAATACGTAGGCCAAATGCGACATTTTCAAACACATTTAAATGAGGGAACAGCGCATAATCCTGAAAAACAGTATTAACTTGACGTTCATTGGCAGGAACGGCATTAATCTTTTTATCATGGAAAAATATATTTCCTGTTGTAGGTTCCGTAAATCCTGCAATAATTCGTAAAATGGTTGTTTTACCACAACCTGATGGACCAAGCAGTGTATAAAATTTCCCTTTTTCAAGCTCCAAATTGATATTTTTTAAAACGACGGTACCGTCGCTATATGACTTTGAAACATTTTCAAAGCGGATAATTGAATTGGTTGTCATGGATGCGCCTCCTTAAGCTATAAATAAGAATCTGTTGCGACAAGTAAAATTTTTGTTTCATCATCATGTGCATTAAAAATCTGATGATGGTCTGTCGCGTCATAATAAAGTGCGTTACCTTCACTTGCGATATACTGTTCATTCCCTAAAACGAGACGAATACGCCCTTTAACAACATAAATAAATGTTTCAGAAAGCGAAGGCTCAAACTGTTTAAACTCGCCATCTGCTGCAAAGGTTAAGAAAATGGGTTCCATCTCTTTTTCATTCGAAGTAGGAATCAGCCATTGAATTTCATATTTTTTTTCTTCATCTGTATAGGTAGATTGGTCTTCCTCTGTATAAACAACCTTCTGTTCAGGTGATTCATCATCAAAAAAGTCTTTGGGTCTTGACCCTAATACTTCTAAGATTGAAAATAATGTTTCAATTGAAGGTGAGTTTAGATCACGTTCTAATTGGGAAATATAACCTTTGCTTAAATCTGTACGTTCTCCAAGTTCCTCTTGGGTAAGACCTTTTTTTAAACGAAGCGCTTTAATTTTTGCTCCTATTTGCATCTTTTCCCTCCTAAGAGAAGTTTAGCAATGATAAACTTTCGAAATATGAAGTTTACTTTAACGAAACTTTTAGTTTACTAAAACCATTACAATTATACATAATAATAAAAAATTTGCAATCGTTTTTCGTGAAAAAAATAGCTGTAAAAAGTTAAAAAATAGGGTATAAATGAAAGTGAGAAAAATTTTGAATAGAGTAGAATATTATTGTCAAAAATAGCTTGTAGATAGACAATAGCAATAATTCCAGTTATGGATTTGACGAATTTTTGTCAATCCATTTTAATCATCCAAACGGGCGGAGTTTACTTGTTTGAAAAACTGCGGTTACTCTGCTATCGTAGAAGACGAGTTCGCTAGTGCGAATGGAATATATAAACTACATATTTATTCGGAGGGATTTATTATGGCAGAACGCATGGTAGGTAAACAAGCACCTGACTTTACAATGGAAGCAGTACTTTCAGACAAATCGTTTGGTAAAGTATCATTAGAAGATATTAAAGCACAAGATAAATGGACAGTTCTTTTCTTCTATCCAATGGACTTTACATTTGTATGTCCAACTGAAATCACTGCAATGAGCGATCGTTATGACGAGTTCGAAGACTTAGATGCAGAAGTAATCGGTGTTTCTACTGACACAATCCACACACACTTAGCATGGATTAACACAGACCGTACGCAAAATGGTCTTGGTGAATTAAAATACCCATTAGCTGCTGATACAAACCATCAAGTATCTAAAGAATATGGTGTATTAATTGAAGAAGAAGGTATCGCATTACGTGGTTTGTTCATCATCAACCCAGAAGGCGAATTAAAATACCAAACAGTGTTTGATAACAACATCGGCCGTGATGTTGATGAAACACTACGTGTACTTCAAGCACTACAAACTGGTGGTCTTTGCCCAGCTAACTGGCGTCCAGGCCAAGCAACTCTATAATCTAAATAGAGTCGAATCATTATGCGAAAAATTAAAAGTCCCCACGACAAGCTTGTGGGGACTTTTAACTGAATTTTTGTTTTGGGAAAGAGTTTTTATACCGTTATCTAAATATTTGAAGACAAACGATCTTTTAGAGGAGGATTTTTATGAAACTTCGTGAACAAATGCCTGAATTAGTTGGCGCAACGACTTGGTTAAATGGTGAAGTAACTAAAGCAGAATTAGTAGGCAAAAAACCAACATTAATCCACTTCTGGTCAGTAAGCTGTCATTTATGTAAAGAAGCAATGCCAGATGTGAACAATTTCCGCGATCAATATAAAGATGAATTAAACGTTGTAGCAGTACATATGCCACGTTCTGAGGCAGATACTGATTTAGACACAATTAAAGCAGTAGCAGCAGAGCATGATATTGTGCAACCAATCTTTGTAGATAGTGAAATGAAGCTAACAGATGCTTTTGAAAACCAATATGTTCCAGCATATTTTGTGTTCGATAAAGATGGTCAGCTGCGTCATATGCAAGCTGGTGGTAGTGGTATGAAAATGCTAGAAAAGCGTGTAAACCGCGTGCTAGATGAGATGCGTAACGCAGAATAATAATGATATGTTGAAGACGGGGATTAAGGTCCTCGTCTTTTTTGTTGTCCACCATTGACGAATTGGCTCTTGTTTTGACAATACATATCGCAGAGAATAGGCTACAATGGTGGTATAGTAGTTTTCGGAGGGATTTTTATGATGAAAAAAGAGTTTGCAGTCATAGGGCTTGGACGTTTTGGAGGCAGTATTGTTCGTGAATTAATGAGTCAGGGCGCACAGGTAATGGCAATTGATCATTCTTCAGAGCGTGTAGATGAGTTTGCTTCCATTGCTACACAAGCTGTTATTGCAGATTCAACCGATGAATCGGTGTTGAATTCATTAGGTATTCGTAATTTTGAGCACGTGATTGTAGCAATTGGGGAAGATATTCAAGCAAGTATATTAACAACAATCATTTTAAAGGAAATTGGTGTTGAGCAAATTACAGTAAAAGCTCAAAACGATTACCATGAAAAGGTTTTACGTAAAATTGGCGCAGATTTTGTCGTCCATCCTGAGCGAGATATGGGTATTCGTATTGCTAATAATATGTTGTCGAATACTGTTCTAGATTATTTAGAGCTATCAGATGAACACTCCATAATGGAATTAAAGGCTAATGATGCGATTGCTGGCTATTCCATTATGGATTTAGATATTCGCGCTAAATATGGCATCAATATTGTAGGAATTAAGCGTGGGGCTGATATTATCGTATCTCCACAGGCGAGTGACAAGATTTTATTAGGAGATATTATGCTTGTTATAGGCGCTGATGTTGATATAAATCGCTTTGTTAAAAAGGCCTTGAATGGGTAAGAGCAAATGACGAAACGCAGATGGAGACTTGTTATATTCACTGGTATTTTATTAGTCGGTGCTTTTATTATGCAAAACAGAGAAAAAAGTGAAGATGAAGCTATTTCACTTGTTCTAGATCATGCCACAGAAATTGACGACATTGAATTATTCCAAGGAGATCAATCACTATTTCATGCTACAGGCGATGAAGCACAAGACTTTATTGAGAAATATCCTTTAAGTCATGTAAGGAAGCTTTCCAAAAAGGAAAGAACTATTTTTGAAGAAAAGCCTGTCTATCATATCGTTTATAAAATGAAGGATAAGCCTCTTTATGAGGTAGAAATATTAAAAGTGGCTATTAGTTCTGAACTTGATGAAGAGTTACAGCAAATGGTTTTTCGTGTGGATGATGCACAATATTTGGTTTATTGGGCAAAAGAGAAAAAGGTACTCGAACAATCGACCAACACGCAACGATTACTTGAACAATACGGGCAATAATGCAGGTAGTGATACAGCAATTCATGCTGGTCACTACTTTTTTATTCTATTTTTAAGAAAAATTGGAAAAAATATTTGATTTCATCGAGAGAGTTAGATTAAACTTTGACATAAAGAAGGGGGCTAGATGTAATGAAAATCATGTCAACTAATTGTGTAATCGAACAATTACAACCAGAGCATTTTACAGATATACAAAAACTCTACTCTAATAAACAAGTTCGAACTTATCTCGGTGGTGTTCCATCAAACAGCTATATAGAAGCATCTTTTAAAGGCATGCTAGAAGCGCCATTCCCTAATACATATTTATATATTACTTTAAAGGAGACAGGTGAATTTATAGGTCTTGTCTCGATCGATGAATACCATGATAAGGAGTTATATGAGCTTTCCTATCAATTTTTACCTCAGTTTTGGGGGAAGGGGTTAGCTTTTGAAGTGCTAACGCAGGTAATTCAGGATGGTTTGAATTATCTGAATATAGAATCTATTGTGGCAGAAACACAAACAGCGAACAAGGCATCATGTCGCTTGCTCGAAAAATTAGGAATGAAGAATGTACAGATGTTAGAAAGATTTGGGCAGGAACAAGCTGTCTATGAGTTAAGTAAAAATAATGAACCGATAAGACAAATCATCGCCCTATCAGGTGGTGGGTTTTCTCAGCAGAACCCTTCATTTATCGATGAGTACATTTTACGACAAACTCAGAAAAATGAACGAGTTAAAATTTGTTTTATTCCCACAGCAAGTAATGATGCACAAGGGTATATCGAGAAGTTTTATGCAGCATTCCATCATTGTGATGCAACCCATATCTTGCAAAAAGATATGCATGATAGAAGCATTCGAGAAAAAGTACTAGCGCAGCATATTATCTATGTGGGTGGAGGGAATACAGGTTATCTTCTTGAAAAGTGGCGAGAATATGGTTTTGATAAATTGTTAAAAGAAGCTTATCAAAAAGGGATTATGTTAGCTGGCATCAGTGCTGGGGCAATGTGTTGGTTTGAAAAATGCTATAGTGAAAATACATATGATGATTTTGAGGAATGGAATGGCTTAGGACTATTATCAGGTACCTATTGTCCACATTATAATGATCAAGAGAGAAGGAGGGCATTTGATCGCTGGTTAGAAAATCATCCCACATTACAAGAATACACACTCATAGATACTGAGACACTCCATTTTAGGAATGAAAAGCTAGTAGCTAAAATTCAAACCTACTAGAAGGGACGAAGAAAAGTATGAGAATTCCAGCAAAACTAACACTGGGTGATGAGATACTTTGGTGGCAATGTCCATATAAATACAAAAGAATTGAGGATTCAGGTGACTATATTTTAGAAGGAGAGCGTGTTCAACATGATCATACGAGAAGCAACCCGACATGACAGTGAACGAATTATAGCTGTTATGGCAAATGCAGAGGCATCAAATTTTATGTTATTTGGACCAGGTGAGCGCAATTTAGCACCTAAGCCATTTGGGGAGTATATAGATAAGCTATATCATAGTCACCACTCAGCTTTGTTCATAGCTGAAATGGATGAGCAGGTTGTGGCGTACTTAATTGTACAAGGCAATGAGCCGTCAAGAATTGCTCACCGTGCTTATCTTGTCATAGGCATACATAGTGACTATAGAGGAAGAAAAATTGGAACAGCTTTATTTCAACACGTAGAAAATTGGGCAATAGTGAATGGTGTACATCGTCTTGAATTAACCGTCATGGAAAATAATGAGGCTGGTGTTGCTTTGTATAAGAAAATGGGCTTTGATATCGAAGGAACGAAGCGGGCTTCGCTGTATGTAGATGGACAATATATTAATGAATACTACATGTCAAAACTATTGATTGGGAAAGGAACTACCGTATGACTTCAAAAATAAACATCGGCATTTATTCCCCGTCCTCCCCAGCAACGGTGACGGCTTTGGAACGATATGAACGTGCTAAAGCATTTCTCGAGAATAAAAATTTTCAAATTGTGACAGGTTCTCTAACTGGTAAAATTGATTATTATCGTTCAGGTTCGCCAAAAGAAAGAGCAGAAGAATTGAATGAGTTATTACGTAATCCAAATGTGGATATGATTATGTCTACGATAGGGGGCACCAATGCCAATAGTATGCTACCTTATATTGATTATGAGGCTTTTCGTCAACATCCCAAATTGGTCGTAGGTTATTCAGATGCAACGGCCGTTCTACTGGCACTTTATGCAAAGACGGGAATCTCAACTTTTTATGGTCCAGCCCTCGTACCTTCCTTTGGCGAGTTTGAACCATTGGTAAATGATACCTTCAAATTTTTTGAGCATTATTTCTTTAAGCCTCAAGCATTACCATACGAAATTCCAATGCCTTCTTATTGGTCGGATGAACCTGTTAATTGGCTAGAGAAGACAGTGGATAAAAAACTCAAGAAGAATGAATGGTTAGTGATTCAGGGTGGGGTTGCTGAAGGAAGGTTAATTGGCGGGAATGCCAATGCCATGTATGGATTTATTGGTACGCCGTATTTCCCTAAAATTGTGGAAGGTGATATTTTATTAGTGGAGGACTGCTTAAAAAATGCTGCTGTAGTTGAAAAGAATTTTGCAATGCTAAAATTGCATGGTGTCTTTAACAAAGTTAGTGGGATTATTTTGGGGAAACATGAATGCTACGATGACTTAGGAACGGGTCGACAGCCATATCATATTCTACTTGAACAGTTGGATGGAATAAAGATTCCTATATTAGCAGAGGTGGATATTTGTCATACACATCCTATGCATCCAATTGCGATAGGCAAACGAGTAAGGATAGATGCTACAGCTAAGAAGATATACTGTTTGGAAAGATGGTTGTAAAGATAAAGCCTTGCAAATCGTAGCAAGGCTTTATTTTCTAGAGGTTCCTATAATCATCATCAGTGATAGCGTACATTTTTACATTTTGGTATTGTCCCTTAACAAGCATACTTTTCCGTAATAACCCTTCAAACTGCATACCTGACTTCTCCATAACCTTTTGTGAGCCAATGTTTTCTTCAAAGCATCGTGCTTGGATACGTACTAAATCTAACTCATTAAAACCGAAGTCAATGAGTTTTTTTGTTGCTTCTGTTATGAACCCCTTATTCCAAAAATCCTCAGAAAGCACATAGCCAATTTCCGCGTATCTATGGGTGTCATTAATCGTCACAAAATCAATCGTTCCAATAATTGTGCCTGCATATTCAATACCCCATAACATCAAATTACCTTGCTGATAGCCATTAAAAATTAATGCCATAAAAGCCTTTGTATCCTCTAAGCTCGTGTGTGCTTGCCATGTCACATAACGCGCCACATTTTCACTGGAAGAGTAGTCATACATTGCTTCTAAATCCCCATGTGTAATTGGTCTTAATAGTAACCTTTCCGTTTTCATAATTGGTATTTTACTCATGATTTACCCCCTTTAACAAATAGTATATAAAAAAGTCGACCTATAATTATGAATTAGGTCGACTTTTTATATTTATTCATTTTTGCAGCGATCACATTAAGGATAGCGCTTATCTGTTGCAGAGGAATCCTTAGTTTTGGTTTTATGTTGTTCATCTTTCACTTTTTCATTCAATTCTTCGACAGGTATTGGATCTACTGTTTTCATGTCCTCGTGTTTATCAAAAATGCTTTCTTTATCTGTATCCAATACATCAGGGTTATTCGTATTACGTGTTTTTGCCTGTTTTTTATCATTCATTCACTATCACCTCTTACTATTAACTTTCACTTTTTTACTAGAGTGTAAACATTTTATTTTGGGTGATAGTGTAAGCTAATTGTTTGTTGTCAGCGTCAATCCATAAGGACATAGCTTTTACTCGAATGATAATGAGTATAGTGAAACAGAGATGGCTATCATTTCTACCATTTTTCTTAGGAAGATATAGTGGTCTTTCCCTGAAGTGCACGTTCTTCCATAGCTGTGTCAAACTCTTTTTCAGATTTTGACACGACAACACAAGCTACGCCATTACCAATTAAATTTGTAACAGCTCGAGCCTCAGACATAAAGCGATCTACACCGATTAACAGCGCTATTCCTTCCACTGGTATCATTGGGAAGGCAGCCAAAGTTGCTGCTAATGTAATAAATCCTGAGCCTGTTACACCTGCTGCACCTTTAGAAGTAATCATTAAAATTCCGAGCAGTGTAATGATTTGAATCCAAGTTAGTTCCATTCCATATGCTTGTGCGATAAACAATGCAGCCATGGACAGGTAGATGGAAGTCCCATCTAGATTGAAGGAGTACCCGGTAGGAACGACTAAACCTACAACCTGCTTCGAGCAACCATAGTTCTCAAGCTTCCGCATCATAGATGGCAGAGCTGATTCAGAAGAGGAAGTCCCAATTACTAAGAAAATCTCATCTTTGATATAAGCGATAAATTTAAAGATGTTGAATCCAAAGAACTTTGCAATGGCACCTAAAATAAAGACAACAAATAAAAACATTGTTATATATACGGCAGCCATTAATAAACCTAGATTACCTAAAGATTTTAAACCAAAATTTCCAATTGTATAGGCCATTGCACCAAAAGCTCCGATTGGTGATATTTTCATAACCATACTTACAATCTTGAAGAATATCTCTGCTACTTGCTCAAAGAATGTGATGACTGGTTTTGCGGGTGCACCGATTGAGGCAGCTGCTAAGCCAAATAAAACAGCAGAGAATAGGACTGGTAATAATTGACCAGTTGCCAATGCACCAACTACATTTTCTGGAATAATACTAGAAATGAAGGCACCCAAGCCTTGCTCAGATTCAGCTGCAGCAGTTGTATATTTTGAAATATCAGCATCAGATGCACCTGATGTATCCAAGCCCGTACCAGGACTTACGATTAAAGCAACAGCAATTCCGATTGCTAATGCAATTGTGGAAACTATTTCGAAGTAAAGCAATGCCTTACCTCCGATTTTCCCGACCTTTTTCATATCTCCCATACTGCCGATTCCAATAACAACTGTTAGGAAAATAATGGGAGCAATTAACATTTTAATTAATTTGATGAATAAATCTGCTAAGATTTTCAAGCTGGCACCGAACTCGGGGAAAATGGCTCCGACAATAATCCCAAGTATGATAGCCACTATAACCTGAACAGTCAAATTTTTCAGTAACTTCATTTTTTGCTACCTCTTTTCTAAATTTTCTCTTTGATATCGCTTTCACTAAAAGTATCATAGCGAATATTTCTTTAAAAAAGAGATTTAGAAAATAAGAAACATATCGTTCATTAAGTACATTTACTTACATTTACATATAAATATAGTAATATCAATAACTATCTCTGTTATGGTACGCTATAATTAATTAATTATTGTTATAATACAAAAACATAGAGTGATAATTAAGTTCTTTTTAAATTATCAGTTTATAATATTGTTCATTAAATTCAATATTTTCTGCTACTTATATCGACTAAATATGTTGTCAAAAGATTTTTTTGCAGATAATCTTAAAACTAAATATGTGTGCCACTGATTATGAGAATGCAAATTTGAAAGGAAGGAATTTTTTAATGATGAAAATGCCTGTGAACGGCAAAATACTGTTAGTGACATTTTTAATCATTGCACTCTCCTTTTTACTAGGTGGTATTTTTTTACTCGGTAACCTATTATCTGAACAGGAAAAAGATTTTGGACAGCGAGCAATGCTTGTGGCAAGAACTGTATCAAATGTACCAGAGCTTAGTGTACATCTGGAAAATGCCAATATAAAAGAATCTGCAAAAAATATTAATAAAATTGTAGATGGCATTAGAGTGATTCATAAGGCCGAGTATATTGTTGTAATGAATATGGAGCGTATTAAACTATCACACCCAGTAAGTAAGGAAATAGGAAAACGCAGTGAGTCGCAGGATTTAAACGCCGCATTTAGTGAACATTATTATGTATCAAAGGCACGTGGAGAATCGGGTGTTATGATACGGGCTTTCGTGCCAATTATTAATGATAAAAGGGAACAAGTGGGCATTGTAGTCGTTGGCTATTCATTACCAGATTTTCTGGAAATGTTACAAAGTTATGAGCGAGAAATTATGATAACTATTGTTATATCACTGATTTTCAGTATTTTCGGTGCCTATACACTAGGACGACATATAAAAAAACAAATGTTTGGGCTTGAACCTCATGAAATTGCAAAAATGTATGTGGAAAGAACAGAAACCTTTAATGCCATGCATGAGGGAATAATAGCGGTAGATAAGGAAATGAATATCACCATTTTTAATGAAAAAGCGGCCGATATTTTAGGTGTTACTAGGAAAATAGAGGACTGTATTGGACAAAAGATTTATGACGTTTTGCCTGATACCCGTCTGCCTGAAATTGTTGAAACAGCAACACCTGTTTATGATCAAGAGCTTTACATTAATCATCATAGTATCTTAAGTAATCGTGTACCTATTATTGTGAATGGAGAGCTAGTTGGTGCAGTTGCTATGTTTAAAGATTTAACAGCTGTGAAAAAGCTTGCGGAGGAAGTAACAGGTGTAAAGGCCTTTGTTCAAGCATTACGTGTACAAACCCATGAGCATAAAAATAAGATTCATACGATTGCGGGACTACTGCAATTGGGACATACAAAGCAAGCACTTGAATATGTTACTGTTACTACTGAAAATGAAGCCTCATTGACGAAGTTTTTAAATGAACGCTTTCATAATGAAAATATTTCAGGTTTGTTATTAAGTAAAGTAAGTTATGGAAAAGAACTGGGTATCGAGGTTGAAATTGATCGGAAAAGTCATTTTAAACGCTTTCCACCTCTATTAGATCATCATGATTTTGTTGTGTTGTTTGGCAATTTAATTGAAAATGCTTTTGAGGCATTAAATGTACTTTCTAAGGAAGATAAATATGTAGCCATCTCTGTAGACGAGCATGATGGCGTCTTAGCGATTGCAGTTACCGATAACGGGATTGGCATGACCAAAGAGGTGCAGGAGCGTATGTTTGAAAATGGATTTTCGTCAAAGGCTAGTGAAAATCGAGGCATTGGCTTGCATTTAGTCTATGAAATTGTAAGAAAAGGCAATGGAGAAATTGAAGTAACAAGTGAATTTATGAAAGGAACAAGTTTCTTAATTTTATTTGAGTTAGGAGAAGTATAGATGGATGTAATAAATGTCTTATTGATTGAAGATGATCCAATGGTACGAGAAGTGAACAGACAATTTATTGAACAAATCAAAGGTTTTTCATTAGTTGGCTATGCTAGCAATGGAATTGAGGGAATTCAAAAAATTAAACAATTAACCCCAGAGCTTGTCTTTATGGACATTTTTATGCCAGAGCAGGATGGCATTATTACGTTAGGGAAAATACGAGAAGAGCATCTTCATGTTGATGTTATTGCTGTAACAGCTGCGAATGATATGCCCACTGTGCAGCGAATATTACACTTAGGTGTCTATGATTATATTATGAAGCCCTTTACGTTTGAGCGGATTGAGCAGACTTTAAAAAATTATCAAAGCTATAGAAGGAAAATAAGCGGCATGCAAGATTTAACTCAGCATGATGTCGATCATTTAATGCAACAGCGTCTTCCTGAACAAATTGTAGTAGAAACAACAGGAATGGATGCCATTCTTATAGAAGAACTCCCAAAAGGGTTTAATCGAGCTACCTTAGATAAGGTACTTGCATATATAAAAAAAAGTGGCGAGGCAGTATCAGCTGAGGAGGTATCAGCTTATATAGGTACAGCACGTGTTACAGCTAGACGCTATCTAGACTTTTTAGAAAAGCAGAAACTATTAAAAGTAGATATACAATATGGAAACGTAGGACGTCCTATTCATCGTTATTATATTTAATGATAATAGATTTATTTTAGTTCAATTAGATTAAAGTCCGTATTTTAATAAGTTATGGTGAAAAATGTACAGATAAATTCTAAGCGTCCTATTTCCTAATACATATCTTTCAATTCCTTTAAGGGCAACATCTAAATTTTTTGGATACCGAAGTTGTTGCGTATTGGAAGAGATCTTCATGACCATTTAAATTTTAAATAATTATAATTCAGATATTGTGGGAAGCAAGATGCTAAAGCACAAAAAATTATTCCCAAGACATAAATAAAGATGGAAAAAGCCCTGCATAAAGCAAGGCTTTTTTAACGTCAAGATTCGTTTGAGATTGTGTATAGGCTAAATTTAAATGTTATTTTTTATTTTTTTTATTAACAATTTTCTTGAAATAAAATCTTCACTTTTTTTCTAGCGAGTCAACATGCTCAGCAGTAGGTTTACCAGCTTTTAATAAGACTTTACTGCCCAGAAGGAAAAATCCTTGGATGAAGAGTAATAATCCTGTACCGATGAGTAGCCACTCAATAGCAATAATATCAGCTATTGGCCCGAAAATTAGCATTCCTAAAGGCATCATAGAGGTAGATATCATACTAAGAATGCCAAATACTCTTCCCATATAGTCACTTTCCACTTTTTCTTGTAATAACACCGTTGCAGGTGTATTAAAGATTGGCATGGCTATGCCAGTAATGGCCATGATTCCGAGGTACAACCAAAAAATAGGGATGACGCCGAGAGCCATTGTACAAAGACCAAATAACAAAGCAGATAATGTCATCGTATGCACTTTATTTTTAAAGCCACCCCATGTTGCGATTGCGATACCACCGATTAACATCCCAATGGCAAAGGCCATTTCGATGGCAGTCAAACGCCATACATCATTGCCAAAAGTTCGTGTAACTTGTAAAGGCGTTAAAAAGGCAGCAGGTGCAGCAAGCAGCATGAAAAAGGCAAAGAACAAGAATAATTGTTTCAAGAAAGCATGCTCTTTAATATAGATGAAGCCTTGTTTCATATCACTAAAATAGCCTGTTGTTTGTGGCTGATTAGCTTTTGCATGTGCAGGGATATGCAGAAATAATAAGAAGATAGCGATGGCAATAGCCGCTGTTGTCACATCAATAAAGAAAATGGATTCAATAGAAGCCATCGTTAATAATGCACCACTTGCCATAGGTGCAAGAATCATGATGAAGGCTTGAATACTACTATTTGCACCATTGACCTTCATTAAATGCTCTTCAGGCACAAATTGTGGCAAAATTGCGCCCACTGCTGGTGTTTGAATACCTGCACCAACTGCGCGTACGGCTGATATAACAAATAGTAGCCAGAGCTCATCATAGCCGATTAAAAATAAAATAGCTAGAATTAGCGTAGATAAGGCAATCATTCCATCTGCTAAAATAATAAGCCATTTACGGTTATAGCGATCTGCCCAGACACCAGCAATAGGTGCTAAGAAGAAGGTTGGTAAAAAGCCGCAAATGATCGCGATGGTCATCATGCTGCCTGATTGTGTTGTAAGTGTGATATACCATGTAATGGCATATTGCACAAGAGCAGAGCCAAAAAGTGAAATCGTTTGACTACTTAAAAAAAGTATTGTGTTACGTTTCCAATGTTCCAATTTCGTCATCCCTTTCTAACAGTAGTGCCTGTGTGGAAAGTAAAAGACAACACAAAAAAAGAGGGGAGTAGAAGTCCCCTCTTTTCCAGTATTCCTAAAACAGACTAGACCTAATTCCATTTCCCTTGCACAGCAGGCAAAGTGTACACATATTTAATTAATAAGGTGAAATCGTAGTCTAATTGAAGCTGTCATTTGGAATACCCTCCGTTCTATATAAGTTGTGTTGATTGTAGCATAAAGTTCATCGATGCGTAAAGAATGAATTAAGCAAAAACTAGGTTGAATTTAAAAATTTGGAAATTGTGAAATGAATCTCATAAAATGAAACGCCATGCATCTATATATATCGATTTCTTTAAAGGAAAAGTACTATTCATTGTCTTTTCAGTAGTTTTTTTATACATATTTTGAAACTATCGGGAACGTTTGTTAGAGATGAAACTTATCATTGATTCCAATAAAGTTGCTTCGGAGACGTGCATATAGCGAGTACTTGTCATATACTAAAATAGAAAAATAGCAAATGGAGGAAATATGAGAAAGAAAAATAGTAAATGGAAGATCTTAACTTTAGTCGCGATGATTTTTGTGTTATGCCTATCGACAATCCCTACAAAGACTGCCATGGCAAGCACGACACAGCCAAAAAGGGAGATGAGGGCTGTCTGGATTTCAACCGTTCTTAATCTTGATATGAAAGCAGGTATGACGAAGGAGCAGTACACGGCTTGGACACGCCAAACTTTGGATCAACTAAAAGCCAATAAATTTAATACTGTTATTTATCAAGTAAGACCAACAAATGATGCAATGTATGCCTCTGATCTAGCGCCATGGTCATCTTACATAACAGGCAAAAAGCAAGGCACGAATCCAGGCTACGATCCTCTTGCGATCATGATAGAGGAAAGTCATAAACGGGGTATGGAGCTGCATGCATGGATGAATCCTTATCGTGTAACGATGTCTGGACAAAAACTAACAGACCTTGCTGCTGATAATGTGGCTAGAACACATCCAAATTGGGTTATCAAATACGGTAAGCAATATTATTTAAATCCTGGTTTACCAGAAGTACAAGACTTTTTAGTTGAAGTAGTAAGAGAGCTAGTAGCTAATTATGATATTGACGCAGTGCATATGGATGATTATTTTTATCCATATAAAGTTGCTAATGAAGTTTTTCCAGATCAAGCAGCTTTTAAAAACTATGGTGCTTCCTTTAAAAAGGTGGAGGATTGGCGACGAGATAATGTCAACCGTCTTGTAGAAAATCTTTACACGGCCATTAAAGACACAAAGCCATATGTCCAATTTGGTATTTCACCATTTGGTGTATGGCGCAATAAATCGCTAGATAAAACAGGAAGCGATACAAGGGCTGGTGTTAATAATTACGATGATTTATATGCAGACGTCAGAACATGGATTCAAAATGGCACAATTGATTACATTACACCACAAATTTATTGGTCAAGAACATTATCTGTTGCGAAATATGGAACGCTGTTAGATTGGTGGAGCCATGAAGTGCAAACCTACGCAACAACACACCCTGTGCATCTATACATTGGGCTTGCTGATTACAAAGTTGGCAATGATAGTGATGCAGCATGGAAAAATAAAATGGAGCTACCTAGTCAAATACTAGCGAATCGTTCGGAAAAGGTAGCGGCTGAGGGGCAAATGCATTTCTCCTTAAGAAGCTTTCAAAACAATAAACTAGGCTATGCAACGATTGTTAGTCAACAATTATATAATTACACAGCACTGACACCAGAAACAACTTGGGATGATGACACAGTGCCGAACGTGCCGACTTTTGTGCAAGTGACAAAGGAAGCGGCAGGTCGTAAGATAGAGATTATAGACGAAAATGAAACACAACCGCGCAAGTATGTCATTTATCGTTTTACAGGAAACAAAGAAGGCTCTTATGATGACCCTCGAAATATAGTGGATGTTGTTTATAATATGGATGGATTCACTAAATTTGTGGACAAGTCAGCTCTTGCTAAGCATAGCTATACATACGGCATTAAGGCTGTATCAAATACAGGTGTGGAAAGCAAGGAAGTTTTTGTAGTAATAGAAAATCAATAAAAAGCTTAGGATAAAAAACAACCACTCACGCAAAGATTGCATGAGTGGTTGTTTTTTTTTATTAATTTTCTTCAATATCTTTACGGTTTTTCTTTAACATTTTAGATAGCATTTCATAAACAATTGGTACAACAACGAGTGTTAATAGGGTAGAAGATAATAAACCGCCAATTACAGTAATAGCTAAGTCTTTGGAAATTAACCCACTACCGCCAGTACCAAGTGCCATTGGAATCATAGCTCCAATTGTAGCGATGGCTGTCATCAGGATAGGACGTAAACGTGTTGCTCCTGCTTCAAGGATCGCTTCACGCATGGCAAGACCATCATGTTCCATATGAATGATACGGTCAACTAATACGATGGCATTTGTTACGACGATACCAATCAACATCAATAGACCCATCATGACAGATACAGAAATAGTCTGCCCTGTAACGAATAAACCAATAAATGCACCAATTACTGCGAATGGTAGTGAGAAAAGAATAGCGAATGGAGCTAAACCTTCTCCGAATGTTACCACTAGAATGAAGTAAACAATGGCAATGGCTGCTAACATCGCAATACCAAGCTTAGTGAATGTTTCTTGCATATCTGCAGCAACACCAGCAACACCAAGTGTTACACCTTTTTGTAAATCTAATTTATCAATTTTTTTATCAGCAGCAGTAGTGGCTTTTGAAATATCGTCACCGATAATCGTACCAGATACTGTTGCGAAATATTCACCTTTTGAACGAGATAATGAGTTAAGTGTTGTACCTTCCTCAACATCTACTAATTCTCCGATAGTCATTGTTGTACCTAATGCTGTTTTAATTTCAGTGGCTAAGACATCATCAAGTGAAGTCGCAGCTGCTTTAGCATCGCGTTGAACGATGACATCGATATCTTTACCATCGTTTTTCACGGTAGTTAATACTTCTTGCGATGTATTTGAATTTAATGCCATCACGATTTGAGCTGTCGTTAACCCGTATTGAAGGACATTTTTTTGTTCAACTTTTAGCACATGCTCTACGTATGGATCTTCATTATCAGATTTAATATCTTCTAAGCCATCCACTTCTTTTAGAGCACCCTCTACTTGTTTCACAGCATCTCGAAGTTTATCTAAATCATCACTATACAGTGTATAGCTGACTTCGTTTGATGACATCGACATAGAAGTGAAGTTTTGAGACTTCCATTCTCCTGATTGCCCGATGTTAAATACATAGTCTTCAACCTCATCACGAGCTTTAGCGAAGTCTTCCATATCCGGATCAAAGATAAGGTACATTAAGGCACCGCCAGCACCTCCACCCATCATCATTGCTGATGGATCGACATTCTTCGCATCTGTAATGGAAACTTGTAAAATATCAACATCTTTACGTTTCATTAATTCTTTTTCTACTTTTTCAACATTTGCTGCCGTTTCGTCAGCCAGCTCTCCCGTTGCAGGCGTATACGTTAAGTACATAACTTTTTCTTCTTGTGAGCCCATAAAACTAAAACCAATAAGTGGTGTTAATGCAAGAGAACCAACAAGTAAAAGAATCGCAAGGACAGATGTAATAATTTTGTGATTTAATACTTTTTCTAAGACACCTTTGTACCAGGTAGCAAGCTTACCAACTTCTTTATGTTGGCTTTCAGTCTTCTCACCGTATAGCTTTTTACGGAATAAGAAGTGAGATAAAGCAGGTACGATTGTGATCGCAACTAATAACGATGCACCTAATGCAAATGTCATTGTAAGGGCAAATGGCATGAATAATTCGCCTACCATACCACCTACGAAAATAAGAGGAGCGAATACAGCGACCGTTACCAATGTTGAAGAAAGAATTGGTTTGAACATTTCAATTGTTGCTTCGCGAATTAGGGCACGACCTGTAAGTTTCTCTTGTTTTAAGTGAATTCGTCGGTAAATATTTTCTACAACTACGATTGAGTCATCGATAACACGACCGATTGCGACGGTAATCGCGCCGAGGGTCATGATGTTTAATGTAATATCCATCCAGTTTAATAGGAGTAATGCCATGAAGATAGAAACTGGGATAGAAATAATTGAAATAATCGTTGATTTGAAATCACGTAAGAATAGTAAAATGATTAATACGGCAATTGCGCCGCCAAAGACTGCTTTTTCGATCATTGTAAATACAGAATCTTCAATTGGGGCACCTTGGTCAAGAGAGATCTCTACGTTTAAGCCGTCTAATCGTTTTTCCTCATCCTTCATAAGGTCTTTTACTGCATTAACAACTGTTACCGTATTCGCATCTTGGCCTTTTACGATTTGAATAGCAATGGCATCTTGACCATTTGTACGTGAAACAGATTGCACTTTACCTTCTACTTCAATTTTTGCAATATCACCTAGACGAACGAAAGGTGAAGGATTTGTAGCTGAAGGTGTAACTGGAATTAATAAGTCTTTCAGTTCATCCACTGATTTTACCTTACCATCTACTGAAACGGCTTGTTCCCCGACAGTAAATTGATATAAACCAAGTGACAGTGACATATCACTTGCCTGAATCATTTGTTTAACAGTTTCCTCTGTTAAACCAAGTGCTGCCATTTTTTCTTCATCGTATTTAAACGATACTTGTTCAATATGCTGACCTGTGATGGTAGCAGATGCAACACCATCAATCTTTTCGATTTTAGGCAGTAAAACTTCTTCTACTGTTGAAGTTAAATCAACAATATCTTCCTTAGAGCTACTTACAGATAAAGCGACTACGGGCATCATGTTCATGCTGATTGCCATAATAGTAGGCTCTTGAGCACCTTCAGGTAGTTTAAGATTATCTAAAGTTGCTTCTAATTGACGTTTTTTCTCATCCATATCAATTCCATAGTCGTATTCCACTTGAACTTGTGCTACGTTGGAAGAGGAAGTTGAGTAAACAGCCTTCACATCTTCTAAACTTTCTATGGATTTTTCGAACGGAATGGAAAGTTCATTCATGACTTGTTCAGGCGTTGCGCCAGGATATACGCCCATGACAATTAAATACGGGATCGAAATATCAGGTATCGATTCCATTTTCATCCTTGTACCCGAATAAATACCAGAGACAGTGATGATAATTGTTAATAACCACACTGCCAATTTGTTCTTTAATACGAAATTAACTAAACCTTTCACCTTCACACCTACCCTTTATTGACTATCTAAATTCAATTATTTATACTAATGACTAATCGGTCATTTGTCAACGAAATGCATTAGGAGAGAGTTAAAAATATGTTAAAAAAGCAATTAATTATGGAGAAAGCGTTAGAACTGTTTTCTGAACAGGGTTTTGAAGCTACGTCAGTACAACAAATTACAGAACGCTGTGGGATTTCTAAAGGTGCATTTTATTTATCCTTCAAAACCAAAGATGAGCTTGTTATATCTATGGTTGATTACTATTTACAGCAGTTTATTACAGATGTTGACCAAGTAGTCAGAGGAACGTATAGCAAAGAAACTGTTTTGGTTGAATTTTATAAAAGTATTTTTCAAGCATTCAAAGACCATTCTGCATCTGCACGTGTATTCTTTAATGAAAAGGTCTTTTTAACAAAAAAAGAGCTATTTCATAAAATAACAGCGTATGAAGCAGAAATGTCGAAATCAATTCTCTATATGCTTGAGCAGCTTTATCAGGATCAATTAAAAGAAATGAAATATGATGTAATGTACTGCATAAAAGGATTTATGAAGAGCTATGCTGAGCTTTTTATTTTTTCAGATATGCCACTTGATTTAGAGCAATTAGCTAAATCTTTAGCAGAAAAGACAGATATTATTGCCCATCATACAACCATTCCATTTATTACAGCAGATCTTGTGCCGTTTATTGCAAAGCCGTGTGAGGAAGACGTGTCAAAAGATGCTTTACTACAATTATTGGAGCAAAATATAAATCATACTGAGGATTCTATAGAAAAAGAATCCATTGAGTTGTTAAAGCAAGAAATAGAAAATCCTACTTATGGTAAAGCAATCATTAAGGGGCTAATTGAAAATCTACGTTTAGACCCAGCGTATCATTGGATTGCATATGTAACTGCAAAATACTTTAAGATTTGAACTCTAGGATAGAATTGTTCACGTTTGGCGGTGAACAATTCTATTTTTAATGGTTTTTATCTATGGATGGAGGCATAGATTGCAAGGCCTCTAACGCACTTGCAAAGGGTTCTTGAATCCATAATAGGCGCTCAAGAAAATCTTGGACTTCGATTGGTAATTTTAATTCCTGCTGCCAAGCTTTCTCTTTTTTCTTGCTTGGCTTGTAGTCTGAGTATAGTAAAAATAATAAAAAATGGCCGACAAAATAAAGATCACTAATATGATTTTCGGCACGTTTTGGATTTTCAATCGTAGAGATATCGATTAGCTTTTGATAAGTGGTAGCTAGACCAAAGTCAATAATATGCAATTGCTGACCTACTAACAATATATTCGGAATCCGTAAATCGCGATGTACAATACCATAATTGTGTAACTGTACAATTTGCTCTAATAATTGCTTTGTAATAGCAAGGGATTGAGCAATTGTAAATTTGGCACCATTCTGAAAAATAAGCTCCTCAAAAGTTTGCCCATTGACATAGTCCATGATAAAAAAGGGGCTGTCTGAAATTGTTCCTGCTGAATGGATGGTAGGAACATAGGGTAGTGAAAGTTGCTGGAGTATGTGAATTTCTTGTTGAAATTTATGAATGGTTTTCTGGTGGTGACGATGTTTGGGTCGCAAGCATTTTAAAACAAATAGACTTGCTGACGAGCAATCTTCAATTAAATACGTACGACCATATGAGCCATAGCCAAGGAATTTTTTAAAAGAAAAATCGGGATGTTCGGCTATGTAAAGTTCTACAGCCTGGTCAAAACTTTTTTCGGATATTCGTTTCCACCACATTAGCTACTAAAGAAACTCATAGAGCTGAAAAAACTGCGTGAGCTTTTACGAGAGCCACGCTTATAATGCTTGTGACCATAATAATTATGTCGCTTTGAATATCTACTACGGCTACTTGATGAAGAATAATGGCGTTTGGATTTACTATTGAGTATGGAATGAAGAATTTTATCTAGCATAAAAACGCTCCTTTTGATGTTGTTATTACTATATACGCAAAAATAAAAAGGAGGTTTCAAAAATAAAAAAGAAACTATGTAAATTTTACATAGTTTCAGACTGTAGACAAAAGCCCATCGAGAAGTTCACTTTCGATGGGCTTTTGTCATTTTTCTTCCTATTTTATCTTTAACATTTGGTAATATACTACCAAATTCAACATACTCTTCGAGCATAGATACCTTCTTAAGCTGCCTGCCACGTCCAAGTAGCCAGTTTCTTTAAATTCATGGCAGCAAAAGTAAGCATCGCCTGCATGGACAATTTTTTCAGACCTCTTAAGGTTGTCCATCGCATACCATGCTTTTCTTTTGCATCGGCAAAGACACGCTCAATCGTTTCTTTGCGCTTTGCATAAATTTGTTTGATGTCATAGGAATGGCGTAAATGTTCAGCTTCCTCCACATACGACTCCCAGATATGGCGTTGAATGAGTTTTTGATGATGCTTACTTTCTGTACATTGGGAAAGGCTTGGACACTTCGCACAAATCAAAGGATTCGATTTATATTGCCGATATCCTTCTTTCGTCGTAGTTGCATACTTCAATATCTGCCCTTGTGGGCAAAGATAACAATTATAATGCTCGTCATATATATACTCATGCTTTCGGAAGAATCCATCTTTTGTTTTAGGTCGTGTATACGGAAGAACAGGCAACATTTGATTCTCTAATAAAAAGTTCGTAATCGCTGGTGTTTTATAGGCTGCATCTGCCGCAACAGCGATTGGTTTTTGAACGTTTTGAATGACTCTTTCAACAAGTGGCTGCAATACATGGCTATCGTGCACATTTCCCGGAGTCACAATGGCACCTAAGACAAAGCCCTTTTCATCTGTCGCTGCATGAAAAGAATACGCAAACTGTTTCGTACGTTCATCCTTCACGTAATATCCACTTTCAGGATCTGTCGTGCTTTCCTTTATTTCTTTCCATTCTTCTTTTTCAAATTTCTCCGGGGAAAAGGGCTTTTTTCCGTGTTCCTCACGATCAATATTTAACTCTAATTGAAGTTTCTCTTCATAAGCCCGTGTTTCTTTTCGCACAACTTTTTTATCATACTTTCGTTTATTCGCACTCGCTTTCACATGCGTAGAATCGATAAATAAATGGTCTGCATGGAGGAGTCCTTGATGCATAATCTCTTTTAATATACGATAGAATATCTGCTCAAATATATCAGTGTCTTGAAAGCGACGGACATAATTTTTACCGAAGGTAGAGAAATGCGGGACTTCTGTCTGGAAGCCAAATCCTAAAAACCAACGATACGCCATATTCGTTTCAATTTCTTTGATGGTTTGACGCATGGACCGTATACCAAAAACGTACTGAATAAACGTCATTTTAAAGAGAACAACAGGATCAATACTAGGGCGTCCTTTGGCAGAGTAGAGGTTTTCTACTAAAGGATAGATAAATGAAAAATCAATAGCCGCCTCTAGTTTTCGTACTAAATGATCTTGGGGAACTAATTGATCAATCGTTAGCATTTCTAATTGTTCACGTTCATTGATTTGATTTTTCGTCATCATGGTTGATCACCTCGAAAGTGTACTTTTTATCAATAGATGAATAAGGAATTATTTATGTAGAAGTTGATTGGAACGAAGGGTGGCGACTCCTGCGGGAAAAGCGGGAAAGTCGAGATCCTGGACTGAGCGAAGCGAGGGAAGCAGCTCGACCCCGCCCGCGGAAAGCGTCCGCCCGTAGTGGAAATCAACGGCTTTACTTTATTTTATTGTAAAAGAAAAAAGACTGTAGGCAAACTCAAAATTCATTGAGTTTGTCTACAGTCTGAAACTATGTAAATTTTACATAGTTTCTTTTTACGAGGTTAAACCTCCATAATAATCGGTAAGATCATTGGACGACGTTTTGTTTTTTCGAATAGATAAGGTCCCAAAACGTCTGTAATTTCATTCTTCAATTCTGTCCATTGAGGAGTCTTGCTTTGAATTGTTTCATTCAGATGACGGTTTAGCATTTTTTGTGCCTCATTGATCATCGTACCTGATTCACGCATATAGACAAATCCACGTGAGATGATGTCAGGGCCAGAAACAATTTTTTGGTTTTCCATATCAACACTTACAACTACAATTACTAGACCTTCTTCAGAAAGAATACGGCGATCACGTAACACGATATTACCGATATCGCCAATACCATTGCCATCAATGTAAACATCTCCTGAAGGAATACGCCCAGCTACATGTGCTTCATTGGCACTTAGTGCTAGAACATCACCATTTTCCATAACAAATGTATTGTCTAGTGGAACATCGCAATCTTCAGCTAGGTGTGTATGCATTTTTAACATACGGAATTCACCATGGATAGGCATAAAGAACTTAGGCTTCATTAAACGAAGCATCAGTTTTTGTTCTTCTTGAGATCCGTGACCAGATGTATGAATATTGTTTAATGCACCATGAATGACTTCTGCACCTGCACGGAACAATAAATTAATGATTTTATTAACACTCACGGTATTACCTGGTACTGGTGAAGAAGAAAAGATAACTGTATCGCCAGGCTGTATTTGAATCTGACGATGTGTCCCGTTGGCAATACGTGACAAGGCAGCCATTGGTTCACCTTGAGAGCCTGTACATAAAATCATCACTTCGTTTGCAGGAAGTCGATTGATGCTTTGAGCATCAATAAATGTATCCTTTGGAGCAGTAATGTAACCTAGCTCACGACCAATCGTAATAGCATTGTCCATTGAGCGACCAAAGACAGCAATCTTTCTTCCGTATTTTACGGCTGCGTCTGTGGCTTGCTGTAAACGGTGAATATTTGATGCAAAGGTAGCAAAAATAATACGGCTATCCACCTTACGGAAAATCTCGTCGATACTTTTTCCAACTGTGCGCTCTGACATTGTGAAATTAGGCTTTTCAGCGTTAGTACTATCAGATAGTAAGCAAAGCACGCCATCACGTCCGATTTCAGCCATCTTTGTTAGGTTGGCTGGTTCACCCACTGGTGTAAAGTCAAATTTAAAGTCACCTGTGTGAACGATATTACCAGGTGGTGTTTTAACAACAATTCCATAAGCATCAGGAATACTATGTGTTGTTCTAAAGAAGCTAACAGATGTTTTTCTGAATTTAATAACATCCTCTTCTTTAATTTCAATGAGTTTTGTTGTACGTAGCAAGCCATGTTCTTCTAATTTATTACGTAATAAGCCAAGTGCAAGCTTACCGCCATAGACAGGGATATTTACTTGACGTAAAAGGTATGGAATACCCCCAATATGATCCTCATGCCCATGGGTAATAAACAGTCCTTTGATTTTATCGACATTACGTACTAAGTACGTGTAATCAGGAATAACATAGTCAATGCCGAGTAAGTCGTCTTCTGGAAATTTTATACCGGCGTCAATTAAGATAATTTCATCTTGAAATTGAACGCCATAAGTGTTTTTGCCGATTTCGCCCAGTCCGCCGAGCGCGAAAACAGCTGCTTGGTCATTTTTAACAAACTTCATGTTTGTTAAATTTCCTCCAAGACGAAGTTCGGGCTTGCTTGTTCGTACTCTAAGTATTTACCCTCAAGCAGTTGAATGAACTCGATGTTATAGTTTCGGTCTTTTAGCTTTTCACGTACTTCACGTTCTGAAGTAGCTTCTAGGTATAGACTTTTAGTATTTTCGCGAACTGGAATCTCATTTGCATTTTCTTGATAATAAACTTTGTAAATCATAGTTTGCTCTCCTTTAATTGCGTACAATTTTCTTGCACCTTTGACTACTACCACACACGTGCTACAAGAAAACAACGAATTTCTTTTATTGAAGAAATGTACGTTTGTAATACTTGTATCTCAATGCTTCAGATGTGCACTATGTTATAAAATTGTATAGGAAGTAGTGAGACAGTGGTTGCGTATAGCCAAATAAATGCATTTCCTTTATATTATCACGCACTTCCTCTAAAATAAAGAAAAGCCCTTCAAATAATGAAGGGCAAATGTTAGGCAATTGATTTTTTTCCGAGTACGCCGCGAAGTTGCTTCAATAATTTTCGTTTGAGTTTCTTCAGCATGGCACATCACTCCTTAGGATCATTATAATTAAAATTATTGTCTATGTAAAGTCATTTAGCTTGAAAGGATAATATTTATGGAAAGGGTTAATAGAATGAACAAAATTTTATTTTTTGATGTCGATGGTACTCTCTATAACAGTGAAAAAAAGTTACCTTCATCTGCAAAAGAGGCACTTTTGACAGCACGACGTAATGGTTATGAATTGGCGATTGCTACTGGTCGAGCACCATTTATGATTGAGTCATTGCTAGAAGAATTAGAGATCGATACGTATGTTACCTTCAATGGTCAATATGTTGTCTATAAAGGTGAGGTTGTCTATACAAATGGGATTGCGAAAGATGAACTAGCTAAAATTATTGCCTTTGGTGAGGCGCGTAACGAACCGGTAGTGTTTTTAGATGATAAACGGATGATTGCCTCAGTTGGCGATCATCGTATGGTAGCTGAAAGCTTAGATACTCTTAAATATCCGTATCCAGAATTAGACTCATCTTATTATATGCAGAACAATGTATATCAAACACTTATTTTTATGGAAGAAAAAGATGAACCTTTATATAATGAAACATTCCCAAATGTTCAATTTGTACGTTGGCATCGTTATTCTTGTGATATTTTGCCAAAGGGAGGTTCGAAGGCTGCTGGTATTGAAAAGGTGCTTGAAAAAATGGGCATCACTTTACAAGATGCCTTTGCTTTTGGCGATGGCATAAATGATATTGAGATGCTACAGGCAGTTGGGACAAGTGTTGCTATGGGAAATGGCCATGAGCGAGTGAAGGCAGTCGCTCATCATATTGCAGACCATGTAGACGAGGATGGTCTCTCAAAAATAATGCGTAAGCTCTCCATTATATAAAAATGAAAAACAACTAGTTGTGAAATTTACAACTAGTTGTTTTTTATTGATTAATAGTCTATGCCATATTGACGGTTTTTATTTGAACACCTTTTTCCGAAAAATGTTGAATCGTCTTTTTGGATAGTGCGTCATCTGTGATAATGACATCTACGTCATCCACTGGACAAACTTGAATCGCTACATCTTTATTAAATTTTGAGGAATCTGTAGCTACGTAGACTTTTTGAGAGATGGAAATAATTTGCTTTCTAGTAATCGCTTCATCCAAGCTAAAATCAGATATGCCTTTTTCAATTGAAACGCCACTAGCGCAAATAAAAGCTTTATTGATATTAAGATGCTCGAAGCGAAATAAAAATTCATTTGATGTCACTGATTTTTCAGAATCGCGTACTTTACCCCCAAGCAGTATAACCTCAATGTTAGAGCCGATTAGATCAAATGCTACAGGTAGTGAATTTGTCACCACTGTTAGTTTTTCCTTGTCCAATAAAAATGGTGTCATTTGATAGGTGGTTGTTCCACTATCAATAAAAATACATTCCCCATCTTGAACGAGCAAAGCACATGCTTTGGCAATGGCGATTTTCTCTGTTAACTGTTCGTGAAGTCGGTGATCAATTAGTCCTTCTACTGGCTCAATATATTTAACGCCCCCATAAAATTTTTCAATTTTTTTGTCTTGCATCAACTGTTGGACATCACGACGGATCGTTTCCATTGAAACGTTAAACTCTTTTGTAAGTGTTACTAATTTTACTACCTTATGTTGACGTATAAACTGCAAAATTTGGTGTTGCCTTTCTATCATATACATTTCATCACCTCTACTAGATATTTACTCAAAATAACCATAACTTTGTCAACAGTTGGTCAGAATTTACTCAACATTTACACAAATAAGCATTTTCCTTTACAAATAGTCTCTATACTGAAGCTAAGAACTGAGTGAGGTGACCCAATTTGTTAGAGCTAAAAAATATCTCAAAAAGCTATAAAAATAAAAAAGTTTTAGTAGATATCAATGTAACCGTCGAATCAGGTGAGATTATTTCTTTGCTAGGACCGAGTGGCTGCGGTAAAACTACTTTGCTTAATATCATTTTAGGACTTGTAGATCCCACTGCTGGTCAGCTTGTCTACAATGGACAAGATATTTCCAAGCAATCAATGCAAGAAAGAGGATTTAATATAGTGTTTCAGGATTTTGCGTTATTTCCTCATTTAAATGCATACGACAATATCATTTATGGATTAAAAAATAAAAACGTGAAAATGTCCAAAGAGGAGATACAAGAATACATTGATTTTTTAGAGCTAGCTCCTCATTTGCATAAGAAGATTCATGAATTGTCTGGTGGGCAAAAACAACGCGTTTCCATTGCAAGAACACTCGTGATGCAACCTAAAATTCTATTATTAGACGAACCACTAAGTGCACTAGATGGCGTTATAAAGGAATCTATAAAGGAACGTATTAAATCCATCGCCCGTGAATTTAATTTGACGACGATTATCGTGACACATGATCCGGAAGAAGCCCTTACCTTATCGGATAAAGTCATCATTATTAATGAAGGTACAGTTGCTCAATTTGGCACACCTCATGAAATTGTTACAGCGCCAAAAAATAAATTTGTAGAAGATTTTATCTTAAGGCAGCTTCATATTAAGCGACATAACATCTATCAATTGTTTGGAGAAACATATGCTTAAAACGAATAAAATAATGAAATTAATTTTTCTACCGATTCTACTATTTTTTCTATTCTTTTTAATTGTGCCATTGCTTTATATGTTTTGGCAGTCATTCAAAATAGGCAATGTCGTTACCACTCAAAATTATATAGAAGCTTTACGGAATATCGAAATTCGTGAAGCTTTTACGAATAGTTTTAAAGTTTCTTTTGTAGCATCAGTGATTACAACCATTTTAGCCTTTTGGTTGGCCTATGCTGTTCATTTTACTACGATGCATCGCCATACAAAAAAGCTAGTTCAAATTGGAATTACCTTGCCGATGCTACTGCCAACCATCACCTATGGCTTTGTATTGATTTATACATTTGGGAATCAAGGAATTCTAACAAAATTAGTGGGGCAGCCTCTTTTTACAATCTATGGGTATAACGGCTTGGTGATCGGTTACGTCTTATACACATTACCAGTTGCCTTTATATTAATGCAAAACTCCATGCAATATATCGATAAACGTTTTTTACTTGTTTCAATATTAATGCATGATCAGCCAATGCGTCGTTTTTATCATACCGTATACCGTCCTATGGTTGGGACAATTGGCGGGGCATTTATTTTAACATTTGTTTTAAGCTTCACTGACTTTGGAATCCCTGCATCGGTTGGTGGCAATTACAGGGTAATAGCTACTGAACTCTACCAAGCTATGTTAGGTTCCATTGTGCATTTTGAACGTGGAGCAGTCATTTCAGTGTTAATGCTAGTACCTGCTGTATTAGGTGTTGTCATGCTAACGATTTTAGAGCGCTTCAATTTTCAATATAAACAGGTTGGGCAAAGTGAACTTGTAAAGCATCGTTTACGAGACACGCTATTTACAATTTATTCAATTCTCTGTGTAACAGCTGTATGTATTATTTTTTTAACCATGTTTATTGTGCCTTTTACCAAAGGCTATCCGTACGATTTCAGCTTTACATTAGAGCATGTTCAAAATGTACTCGCAGAGAAAGATTTAACAAAGGTTTACATCAATTCTCTCATCGTAGCGGTTCTAACAGCAATATTAGGTGTGGGCATAACATTTATGTCGGCGCTTCTTAATACAAGGACACCATTAAAGGGAAGAAAAAGCTTAGATGTAACTTCTATGATGACAAATACAGTTCCAGGTATGGTACTTGGATTATCCTACTTATTTTTCTTTAATGGAAGTTCTTTAAAGGGTACTTTTCTTATCGTTATCGCATGTAATATCGTGCATTTTTTTACGACACCTTATTTAATGGCGAAAAATTCATTGCAAAAAATGGATCCTACGTGGGAAGTGACAGCTGAGCTGTTAAAGGATTCGTGGTTAAAAACCGTGATACGAATTATTTTACCGAATATTAGGCCAACGATTTATCAAATGTTTAGCTACTATTTTTTAAATGCGATGGTTACAGTCAGCGGTGTTATTTTTCTTGTCAGCACAAAGACAATGCTTGTATCGACAAGGATAAAAGAGCTACAGCATTTCGCAAAGTACACCGATATTTTTGTTTTATCGATATTCATTTTATGTACAAACCTCATTGTGAAATTAGGTTGTGATTATATAGCAGCACATAAAGAAAAAACGGAGGAGATTACAAAATGAAGAAGTCAACAGGCATGATGTTAGGGACAGTAAGTGCAGCAGCAGTCGTTTTAGCTGCATGTGGAGGAGTAGCAGCAGATTCCAAAGAGCAAGTCATCATTTATTCAAATGCTGATGATGAAGCTATTGAAGTGATGGAAACTACATTAGATGATAAAGGCTATAAAGGTAAGTATTTAATCCAGTCGTTTGGTACTTCTGAGTTAGGTGGCAAAATGATGGCGGAAGGGACAGATATTGAAGCAGATGTTGTAACAATGGCTTCTTATTTTATAGAAAGTGCACAAACCTCAAAATCCATGTTTGTGGATATTTCCTCAGACTTAAAGCCTCTTGATGGGAGTGTTACGTATGCATTACCGATTTTAGGCAATGTAGGCTCTATCTTTATTAATACAGAGGTATTACAACAAAAGGGGCTATCTATTCCGAAATCCATTAAAGATTTGACAGACCCTGCTTATAAGGATTTAGTGTCATTCCCAAACATTATGGACTCCTCAACAGGGTGGCTTCTAGTACAAGCTATTATAAAGGAATATGGTGAAGAGGAAGGGAAAAAAGTTCTAGCAGAGTTAATTAAAAATGCAGGACCACATATTGAAAGTTCAGGCTCTGGCCCTATTAAAAAGGTGAAAACAGGAGAAGTTGCTGCAGGCTTTGGTTTACGTATCCAAGCTATTGATGCCAAAAACGAAGGGTTACCGATTGATTATATTGACCCGACAGAAGGAAATTTCACTTTAACGGAATCTGTAGCTGTTGTAGATAAAGAAGGTGAGGAAGCATTAGCAAAAGAAATTGCAAAGGTAATTGCAACAGAGGCTCGTGATGGTCTTCTAGAGCAATATCCTGTAGCTCTATATGAAGGAGAACAAGTAAAGGACGAGCACGTTCCTACCTATTTGAAAAAATGGGATACTACCTTAACCGTAGATTTATTAGAAAAACACCAAGCCTTCTTTAAAGAAGCACAGCGATAAGGAGTTATAGCAGATGAGTAACTATAAATTATTGACGCCAGGTCCATTGACAACAACTGAAGCAGTGAAACGAGAAATGTTAAAAGATCGTTGTACATGGGATGACGATTATAAAAATGTGACACAAGTGATTCGTAAGCAACTCTTAAAATTAGCAAAAGTTGATGAAGCTGATTACACTACGGTACTAATGCAAGGAAGTGGAAGCTTTGTAGTAGAGTCTGTACTAACAACAGCAATTGGTGAAAATGATAAGGTGCTGATACTAACAAATGGTGCTTATGGTGAAAGAATTGTTGAAATGGCCAAAGCCTTAAAGTTACAGCATGTTGTTTATAGTGCTCCTTATGATGAACAGCCCTCCTTGTTAGAAGTTCAATCCTTCCTTGAAAGAGATAGGAGTATTACTCATGTAGCTCTCGTACATTGTGAGACGACTACTGGTATTTTAAATCCTATTAAAGAAATTGGGGAAGTTGTTCATTCGTTCAACAAAACGTTTATTGTGGATGCCATGAGTAGCTTTGGAGGCGTACCAATGGATTTATCAAGCTTGCATATTGATTTTTGTATTAGTAGTGCCAATAAATGTATTCAGGGTGTCCCAGGCTTTGGTTTTGTTATCGCGAATACAAGAGCACTGGAAAAATGTAAGGGACAAGCTCGAAGTGTTGCATTAGATTTGCATAGTCAGTGGGAAGTAATGAAGCAAGATGGGAAATGGCGTTTCACATCGCCTACACATGTAGTGGCAGCTTTTGCGAAGGCGCTTGAAGAGTTGAATGAAGAAGGCGGAATTCATGCCCGCTACAAACGCTATGCGTATAATAATCAACTACTTCGCTCTCGCTTGTCGGTGCTGGGATTTAAAGCGTATATTTCGGAGGAGCTTCAATCACCAATTATCACAACATTTTTATTCCCGTATAAAGAGTTTTCTTTTGAGCATTTTTATCAGGAAATAAAAAATGCAGGTTTCGTTATCTATCCAGGTAAGCTGACGGATGTCGATACATTCCGTATTGGCAATATTGGTGATATTCATGAGGAAGATATTCTTGCATTATGTGAAATCATTGAAAATTATATGGTGGTGAAAAACAATGAAAATTGAGACGGTTATTTTGGACTGGGCAGGCACTGCAGTTGACTTTGGTTGTTTTGCTCCTGTTAATGTTTTTTTAACAATTTTTGAAGATGCTGGTGTAATAGTTACACTGGAAGAGGCTCGTAAACCAATGGGGATGCTGAAAATTGATCATATACGCACCATGCTAGAAATGCCAAGAATTAAAGCAGAATGGCATCGTGTACATGGACAATCCTTTACTGAAAAGGATGTACATGTATTGTATAATCATTTTGAAACAAAATTAATGGAGTCTTTGGCGACCTATACAGATCCTATCCAGCACGTGAAAACAACAGTACAGCAATTAAGAGATGCAGGTATTCGAATAGGCTCTACAACTGGCTATACAGATGCAATGATGGAAGTAGTGACAAAGCATGCTGCTGACAAGGGCTATCAACCTGATTTTCTTGTAACACCAACACAGGTTGGTGATAAAGGGCGACCATATCCATATATGATTTTTAAAAATATGGAGGTATTAGGTTCGCAAGCGACGAAGCAAGTTGTGAAGGTTGGCGATACAACATCAGATATAAAGGAAGCCTTGAATGCAGGTGTTTGGGCTGTTGGCGTTATTATTGGAAGCTCAGAAATGGGACTATCCGAAGAAGAATTCAATGCCCTGTCTTCAGAAGAACAGCAACAAATCATAGAGAAAACAAAATGTGTTTTTGAAGAATCTGGCGCTCATTATACAATAGAAACAATGGAGGAGTTGCCAGCATTAATTGAAACGATCAATGCTCGGTTAAATATGGATAGACAATTAGAATGTAAATAATAATTAACCTCGGCAGAAGTAATAAACTGCCGAGGTTGTTTTTAGTCGCGCTCATATGGGATTGAATCTGGTATTTCCGCAAATGGATTCTTTTCATTAATACGGTCATAAAACATAATGCCATTTAGATGATCTAATTCATGCTGAAAGGCAATAGCTGGCAAGCCCTTAAGGCGCATTTTTTTCTCTTCACCATCAATTGTTTTAAATTTTACTGTGATGCGTGCATGGCGAGGTACATACCCAGGGATATTACGGTCAACAGAAAGACATCCTTCTCCTGCTGATAGGTATGTGTTTTCAACAGAATGGCTAACGATCTTTGGATTTATGGCTACAAAGCTTAATTGTTCACCAGCCTCATCTTTTAAATGAAGAGCAAACATACGCTGTAAGCTATTTACCTGATTGGCAGCCAAACCAATGCCACTACGCAAATTATATTTTTCTGCCATTTCAGGATCTTGGCTGTTGATTAAATATTGAAGCATATCCTCAGCAAGCTTTCTTGTTTCTTCAGTTAAAGGGAATTTAACTTCCTCTGCTTTTGTGCGTAAAGTCGGATGACCTTCGCGGATAATATCATCCATTAAAATCATAATAGTAATCTTCCTTTCAACTTTGTAGTGCTTACTAATAAGTATACATCACGTTTTCGTACAATCCCATGAAAAAAGTCCTTATTTGAATATACTCAAAAAATTTTTCTAATGCTATTAGATTTTCGAGAATGGGGTATTCTACTAGGGGAAAACCTGTTGGAAAACGTAAGAGTTGTATGGTGTGAGTAAGGTGTTGTAATACAGAATTTGAATATTAGTAATACAGTATAGGACAGCGGTGTTTGATTGTTATTCTAGAAAAAATCTTTGTATATAGCAGTAATAGATGATTGACCGACAGTATTTTATTCAGTATACTGAGTGTCAAGAATAAGTTGTACTAGTTAAAAAGGTGATTTATTTTAATACAGCTGAAAGGGAGATGTGACAAATGAGCAAGAAAAACAATAATATTTTTGATGCTAAACAAACGCTAACTGAAATCGAAGATAAGTTTGAAATGTTTCAAATTTTGAATGAAGAAGGCGAAATTATAAATAAAGAGGCAGATCCGAAATTATCAGATGAGGAACTAGTTGAGTTAATGACACGTATGGTTTACACACGTATTTTAGATCAACGTTCAATCTCATTAAATCGTCAAGGACGTTTAGGCTTCTATGCACCGACTGCTGGTCAAGAAGCTTCACAACTTGCTTCTCACTTTGCATTAGAACAAGAAGATTGGATTTTACCAGGTTACCGTGATGTACCTCAAATTGTATGGCATGGCTTACCTCTTGAAAAAGCATTTTTATTCTCACGTGGTCACTTCATGGGGAATCAGGTTCCTGAAGGTGTAAACGTTTTAGCTCCACAAATTATTATTGGAGCACAATATATTCAAGCTGCTGGGGTAGCACTTGGTATTAAAAAACGCGGGAAAAAAGCTGTTGCAGTAACTTATACTGGTGACGGTGGTTCTTCTCAGGGAGACTTCTATGAAGGCATTAACTTTGCAGGTGCATTTAAATCTCCAGCAATCTTCATCGTACAAAATAACCAATATGCAATCTCAACACCTCGTGAATTGCAAACAGCTGCTAAAACAATTGCACAAAAAGGTGTAGCAGCAGGATTACCAAGTATTTTAGTAGATGGAATGGATGCGCTTGCAGTTTATGTAGCAACTCGTGATGCTCGTGAGCGCGCGGTTAATGGTGAAGGCCCAACATTAATTGAAACAATGTGTTACCGTTATGGACCTCATACAATGGCTGGGGATGACCCAACTCGTTACCGTACTTCTGATACAGATAATGAATGGGCTCAAAAAGATCCTCTAGTTCGCTTCCGTAAATACCTAGAAGCAAAAGGTATATGGGATGAGAAAAAAGAAGAAGCAGTTATTGAGCGAGCAAAAGAAGAAATTAAAGAAGCAATCAAAAAAGCAGATGCTGCTCCAAAACAAAAAGTAACAGAATTAATGGAAAATATGTATAAAGGCGAAATGCCATCTAATCTAAAAGAACAGTATGAAATCTATAAAGAGAAGGAGTCGAAATAACCTATGGCACAAATGACGATGATTCAAGCAATTACAGATGCACTTCGCACAGAATTAAAGAATGATGAAAACGTTCTTGTATTCGGGGAAGATGTAGGTGTCAACGGTGGGGTATTCCGCGCGACAGAAGGCCTACAAAAAGAATTTGGGGTTGACCGCGTATTTGATACACCATTAGCAGAATCAGGTATTGGTGGCTTAGCAGTTGGCCTTTCTCTTCAAGGATTCCGTCCAGTTCCTGAAATTCAATTCTTTGGTTTCGTTTATGAAGTAATGGATTCAATTAGTGGCCAGCTAGCACGTATGAGCTACCGTAGTGGTGGCGTCTACAATGCTCCAGTAACAATCCGTTCACCATTTGGTGGTGGTGTGCACACACCTGAAATGCACTCAGATAGCTTAGAAAGCTTAATGACAGCACAACCAGGATTAACAGTTGTTGTTCCATCAACACCATATGATGCAAAAGGTTTACTTATTTCTTCTATTCGTAATGACAACCCAGTTATTTTCTTAGAGCATTTAAAGCTATACCGTTCATTCCGTGAAGAAGTGCCTGAGGAAGCATACGAAATTCCACTAGGAAAAGCGGATGTAAAACGTGAAGGTACTGATTTAACAATTGTTGCTTACGGTTTAATGGTTCATGAAAGCTTAAAGGCTGCAGAAGAACTTGAAAAAGAAGGACATTCTGTAGAAGTAATTGACTTACGTACAATTCAACCAATCGATGTGGAAACAATTATCGCATCTGTTGAAAAAACAGGTCGTGCAATCGTTGTCCAAGAAGCTCAAAAACAAGCAGGTATCGCTGCGAACGTAGTAGCAGAAATTACAGAGCGTGCAATTCTAAGCTTAGAGGCTCCTGTTCTTCGTGTGGCTGCACCAGATACTGTGTACCCATTCCCACAAGCTGAAGGTGTTTGGTTACCAAACTACAAAGATGTAATGGAAACAGCGAAAAAAGTTTTAACATTCTAATAAAGCTTCTAAACTTGAACAACAGTAAATAGAAAGGATGGGTACACATGGCATTTGAATTCAGATTACCGGATATTGGCGAGGGTATTCACGAAGGCGAGATTGTGAAATGGTTCGTTAAAGCTGGAGATACAGTAAAAGAAGACGATATTCTTTGTGAAGTACAAAATGATAAAGCAGTAGTAGAAATCCCTTCACCAGTTGAAGGAACAGTAGAGGAAGTTTTAGTAGGAGAAGGAACAGTTGCTGTAGTTGGCGATGTTTTAATCCGATTAGACGCACCTGGCTATGAAGACTTAAAGCTAAAAGGTGACGATCATGCCGAAGCAAAAACAGAGGCACAAGTTCAAGCAACTGCTGAATCTGGTCAGAACGTAGAAAAAGCTCCTACTAAAGAGGAAAAGGCACCAGAAAAAGCTCCTGAAAAAGCTCCAGAAAAAGTGGAGACAGTAGTTGATGAAACAAAACGTGTGATCGCAATGCCTTCTGTACGTAAATTTGCCCGTGATAACGATGTAAATATTCGTGAAGTGAAGGGTACAGGCAAAAACGGTCGAATCCTTAAAGAAGATATTGAAAACTTCTTAAAAGGTGGCGGCACTGTAGAGGCTGAAACTGCAAATATCGAAACATCAGAAGATACAGTTCAACAAGAAACGTCTACACCAGCAGCACCAGTAGTTCTTGAGGGGGATTTCCCAGAGACTCGTGAAAAAATGTCAGGTATTCGAAAAGCGATTGCAAAAGCAATGGTACACTCGAAACAAACGGCTCCTCATGTTACACTAATGGATGAAGTCGATGTAACAGCTCTTGTAGCACATCGTAAAAAATTCAAAGATATCGCTGCCGAAAAAGGTGTTAAATTAACATACTTACCATATGTAGTGAAAGCACTTATTTCAACTTTACGCGAGTTCCCAGAATTTAATCGCTCTTTAGATGATGCAACACAAGAAATTATCCAAAAGCATTACTATAACATTGGTATTGCAGCAGATACTGAAAGAGGCTTACTAGTACCAGTTATTAAGCATGCAGATCGTAAATCTGTATTTGCAGTGTCTAATGAAATTAATGAATTAGCGACAAAAGCCCGTGAAGGTAAGCTAGCACCACATGAAATGAAAGGTGCTTCCATGTCCATTACGAATATTGGCTCTGCAGGAGGACAATGGTTTACACCAGTTATTAACCATCCTGAAGTAGCAATTCTAGGTATTGGTCGAATTTCAGAAAAACCTGTAATAAAAAATGGTGAAATTGTAGCCGCACCTGTGTTAGCATTATCATTGAGCTTTGATCATCGTATGATCGATGGAGCCACTGCGCAAAATGCTTTAAATCATTTAAAGCGTTTGTTAAGTGAGCCAGAATTATTATTAATGGAGGCGTAACAAAAATGGTAGTAGGAGATTTCCCAATCGAAACAGATACTCTTGTCATTGGTTCAGGTCCTGGAGGATATGTAGCAGCAATTCGTGCAGCTCAAACTGGCCAAAAAGTAACAATCGTTGAAAAAAATGTACTTGGTGGAGTGTGCTTAAACGTAGGTTGTATCCCATCAAAAGCATTAATTTCAGTAGGTCACCGTTTTGAGCAAGCTAAACATTCAGATGACATGGGAATCATCGCTTCTGATGTGAAATTAGACTTCTCAAAAGCACAAGCATTTAAAGACAGCGTTGTTAAGAAATTAACTGGCGGTGTTGAAGGCTTACTTAAAGGTAACAAAGTTGAAATTGTACAAGGTGAAGCTTATTTCGTTGACGCTCATTCAGTGCGTATCATCAATGGTGAATCTGCTCAAACTTACACATTTAACAATGTCATTATTGCAACAGGTTCTCGTCCAGTTGAAATTCCAACATTCAAATTCACTGATCGTGTATTAAATTCTACTGGTGCACTTTCTCTACAAGAAGTACCTGGTAAATTAGTTGTTATCGGTGGCGGTTATATTGGTACTGAGCTTGGATCAGCTTATGCGAACCTTGGCTCTCAAGTAACAATTATTGAAGGCGGAAAAGATATTTTAGCTGGCTTCGAAAAACAAATGACGCAAATCGTGAAAAAAGGCCTTAAAAAGAAAGGCGTTGAAATTGAAGTTAACGCATCTGCAAAAGGCGTAGAAGAAACTGAAAACGGCGTAGTAGTAACTTATGAAGTAGGCGGAGAAGAGAAAAAAGTTGAAGCTGATTACGTATTAGTTACTGTAGGACGTCGTCCAAATACAGATGAAATGGGCCTTGCTGAAATCGGAGTTGAATTCGGTGAACGTGGTCTAATCAATGTTGACAAACAATGTCGTACAAATATTCCAAACATCTATGCAATCGGTGATATCGTAGCAGGTCCACAACTTGCACATAAAGCATCTTACGAAGGTAAAGTTGCTGCTGAAGCAATTGCGGGTGAAAAATCAGTAGTTGATTATCTTGCTGTGCCAGCTGTATGTTTCACAGATCCAGAAATGGCGACAGTTGGTTACAACGAAGAACAAGCAAAAGCTGAAGGCATTGAATACACTGCAGCGAAATTCCCATTCGCAGCAAATGGTCGTGCTCTTGCATTAAACCAATCAGAAGGTTTCGTGAAACTTGTTGCTCGTAAAGAAGACGGCTTATTAATTGGTGCTCAAATCGTAGGTGCTGGTGCATCTGATATGATCGCTGAAATGGGCCTAGCAATTGAAGGCGGCATGACTGCTGAGGATATCGCATTAACAATTCACGCTCACCCAACATTAGGTGAAATTACAATGGAAACTGCTGAAGTATTACTTGGCAACCCAATCCACATTGTAGCGAAAAAATAATTTGAATAAAGGAGTGTAGATAAAGCGAGACATTCGCTTATCTACACTCTTTTTTTTAGCCAATGTTTTATATGAACAATTAATTTTTCTATTAGCTTTTTCCCGTAACAGGCTTGAATGATAATGATAAGTAATAAGTAGCTCCTCATGGAAAATATTCAATTATTATAGCTTTTAAATCGTATTTCTACCTTTTACAAGCTCCTTTGATTATTCTGAATAATCGATAAATGCTATAATGATAGCATTGTAGAAAGTAAGGGAGGATTTAATAATGGAGCTTAATTTAACGGGGAAAGTAGCAATTATAACAGGATCGAGTAAAGGAATTGGCTATTATACAGCCATGCAGCTTGTTAAAGAGGGTGCACAGGTTGTACTTTGCGCTCGTGGTGAAAAACAACTGCAAGTGGCTGCAGGATGCATAAAAAATGAAACAGGCGTAGATGTATTAATTGTTCCAACTGACATTACAAAAGAAAAAGATTGTAAGTATCTCATTGAGCGTACTGTAGAGCATTTTGGATGTGTGGATATTCTTATTAATAATGCTGGTACAGCTTCAGCGAATTCCTTTGAAACGGTGAGTAGTGAGCTGTGGCAGGCAGATTTAGATTTAAAGGTATTTGGAGCTATTCATTGTTCAAAATATGCTGCTCCATATATGCGAAAGGCTGGGGGCGGTGCAATCGTTAATGTGACTGCCGTGATGGCTAAAACTCCACCTGCAAGTTCACTTCCAACTACTGTAAGCCGTGCTGCGGGGCTTGCCTTGACAAAAGCGATGAGCAAGGATTTAGGGAAGGATAATATTCGAGTAAATTCTGTATGTATAGGACTTATTCGTAGTGATCAAATCGAAAAGAAATGGAAAAAGGAAGAACCAAATTTATCGTGGGAAGAATATTCTCGTAAAGTGGGGCAAGCAATTCCGCTGGGTCGTGTAGGTGATACGCAAGAAGCAGCAAACGTTATCACTTTTTTAGTATCTGATGCGGCGAGCTATGTTACAGGTACAGCTGTTAATATTGATGGTGGCTCTGGTCACGCATTATAGAATAGTAAAAATCCACTATACTAATAGAAGTATAGTGGATTTTTAAGAATATTTATCCTTCTTCATTAATAAGTACATTTTTACCACGTATTTTCATAATCAGTGGTATAAGTAACCAAGAAATGGCAACCACTAAAAATAGTAATGATAAAGGCTTTGTTATAAAAATAGAAAAGTCTCCATTCGAAATGGTTAATGCACGGCGCATATTATTTTCAATCATCGGCCCTAGTACTAATGCAAGTACTAATGGAGCTACTGGGTAATCATTTTTAGCAAATAGATAACCAAGTACACCACAAGCTACTAATAAAAATAAATCAAACGTGGCGAATTGTACGGCATAAACTCCAAAAATTGAAATTGCAATAATAATAGGCAATAAATATTTTTTAGGTGTTTCGATGATTTTGGCAAAAATGCGGACCAAAGGCATATTTAATGCTAATAACATTAAATTTCCAATAAACATACTGGCAATTAATCCCCAAGCAACTTGAGGATGTTCATCAAATAATAATGGACCTGGCTGAATATTATACATAATAAGTGCACCCATTAAAATAGCAGTAGTACCTGAGCCGGGAATTCCTAAAGTTAGTAATGGGATCATTGCACCGCCTGATGCAGCATTGTTCGCTGATTCAGGTCCAGCTACACCCGCAATATGACCTTTTCCAAATTGCTCGGGTGTTTTACTGAATTTTTTCTCGGTAATATAAGAAAAGAATGAGGCAAGTGTTGCGCCTGCGCCGGGTAATACGCCGATGAAAAAGCCTAATAAGGAGCCGCGAGCAATAGGAACAGCACTATCCTTTAAATCTTGCTTTGTTGGTAATACACGATTAATTTTGGCTAATTGACCATCCTCTTCTTCTTTTTCAAGAATGGTTTTAAATACTTCGCCTAATGCAAATAAACCAACAGCGATGGTTAAAAATTCAATGCCAGAGAACAGCATTGGCTGACCAAATGTAAAACGTTCTATACCTGATACGGCATCAATACCAACTGTTCCGAGCATAAGCCCTAAAACAGTCATAATTAAAGCTTTGGTAATAGAACGTCCTGCTAGGCCACTTACTGCTGCAAGTCCTAATAACATCAAAGAAAAGTATTCTGCGGGTCCAAATTTAAGTGCTAATTTTGACAATGGATTAGCTAATAATATCAGACCTAGTAGTGCTACAACGCCTGCACAAAATGAGCCAATGGCCGCGATAGAAAGAGCACTTCCAGCACGACCTTGTTTAGCCATTTGATAGCCATCCAATGTTGTCACAACTGATGAGGATTCACCAGGCGTGTTTAATAGAATGGAAGTTGTTGATCCACCATACATGGCCCCATAGTATACCCCTGCAAGTAAAATAATTGAGCTGGTAGCGGCAGCCTCAGTAGGTAGTCCAGCTGTAATGGTTGCTGTAACGGGGATTAATAATGCAACTCCACTCATTGGACCTATACCTGGAAGTACACCAACTGCTGTACCAATTATGACACCAACAAGAGCGAATAAAAGGTTTTGCCATTGAAGGGCAACTGCAAATCCATCAGCTAAAAATTGCAATGTCGACATATGTTCACTCCTGTACTAAAAAATTGGGAAACTAGGCAATGACCCTCCTAGTAAACTTGTAAATAAATAATAGACGCCCAGTGAAAATCCAGCTGCAATAATAATTGAATAAATAAGTTTAGTACGTTCCATTGTTTGGAAACTAATACACAAAAATAAAAATGTTGTTATCATATAGCCAATTTTTTCAAGGAAAAATACATACGCAAGAGCGCTACCTAAAATAATTAAGAACTTTTTGAGCTCTGTTGAAGATATTTTAGAAGAAGTAGTTGGTCCTCCTGTGACTCGCTCTCTCACAGCTTTTTTCCATGATTCATAAAATAATTGAAGACTTAATAAACCTAAAATAATACCTAAACCTAATGGAAAAATTTTGGGACCAACTGTAGACCCATAAGCACTATCAGAAATCTGTGTTGCTTGAAAAATAAACAAAATACTAAGTGCTAAGAGGGTAATGCTAAATGTTTTATCAAATGTATAGCTCAACCGTTTTACACCTCCATTGAAAATAGATAAAGTTACACAAGTAGTTCTATATTTAATGGAAATACTTGTGCCTTTTTTAAAAAAACGATTCGTTATTTTTGCATACCAAGAGCTGTTAGTAGTTCAATGATTATTTTATTTTGACTGTCTAGATAAGCTGTAAATTCTTCCGCATTACGGTATTCTGCTTGCCAGCCATTACGTGTCACCTCAGCTTGCCATTCTTTTGATTCAGACATTGCCTGTAATTTTTCAGACCAATAGGCAATCGCATCTTCACTCATATTTTTTGGACCAAAGATACCACGCCAAATTGTAAACTCCTCATCAATACCGGCTTCTTTAAAAGTAGGAACCTCTGCTAGCTCACCTTCTAAGCGTTCAGAGGAACTGACAGCTAATACACGAACATCTCCGGATTTAACATAAGTAGCAATTGTGGAGGCATCTGTTGCAATTACATCTGCATTGCCACCTAATAATGCTGTAACCGCCTCACCGCCACCATCATAAGAAACATATTTAATTGTTTTTAAGTCAATCCCCGCTTTATAAGCCGGGATAATTCCTACTAGATGATCCATCGAACCTGGTGCAGACCCACCTGCTAATGTGACATCTTTTGGTGAAGTTTTCATGGCATTTAAAACATCTGCAAGCGTTTGGAAAGGAGAATCCTTTCTAACAACGATTGCGCCATAGTCACGTGTTAATTGTGCTAAAGGTGTAGTATCCTTATAGCCAAATTTACTATTTCCTTCAGCCTTTTCATGATTTATAAGGATCGGTGGTGATTTAACCATTAATATATAATCATTATTGGCTTCCTTTGTAGCAAATGTTGCCATGAAGGCAGCACCACCACCACCTGGCTTATTCTCAACTTGAATCGCCTTATCAATCAACCCAGTATCACTCATTGTTTTTGCTACTGCACGAGCCGTTAAATCCCAGCCACCACCAGCACCTGATGGAGCAACAATGGTAATATTACTTTTCGGATAATCACTGGCATTCTTTCCCTCTTTTTTTTCTCCATTTGATGCTGAACAGCCAACCAAACTAGTAAATAGTAAGCCAGCTACCATTATTTTAGAAATGTTCCTCCACATAAAAATCCCCCTTAAAAATAAAATGGTAGCGCTATCAATTTAGCGCTACCCATACTATAACTTACTTCTCAATTTTGGAAATATTGTGATAATAATGTGGATTAACATCATTTTGTTCATAAAGTTTATGTGGAAATAAAGTATCGTCGTTCAGGACGCCCAACTGTACCATAAGTCAGTTCGGTATAGACCTGCTTTTGTGTAACTAAAAATTCTAAATAACGACGAGCGGTGGAACGGCTGACACCTATATTCTTTCCCAACAGCTCAGCTGTACTACCATTCTCCATTATACTTAAATGGTTGATAACATGATTCATTGTTGTTGGATCTATCCCTTTTGGTAATAATAACGGTGTTTCTTGAAGGGGGGATGAACCTGCTTTTGGCCAAAGGTATTGAATTTTTTCATGTGTAAATTTCTCATTATTTTTCAGCAATAGATACTTGTAACGGAATTTTTCTATACTCTCTTTTAGCTGTTCGAATGTAAATGGCTTTAAAATGTAATCAGTAACATTTTTCTGATAAGCTTTCTGTACTATATGTGCCTCTGTAGCTGCGGTAATCAAAATAATACTACTTGTTGGGCTCACTTCTTGGATTTTATCAATTAAATCTACTCCCAGTATATCTGGCAAAAAGACATCGAGTAATATAAGGTGTGGTGAAAATGATTGAAGCCAATCTAAAGCTTCTTCTCCCGTACTTGCCCGTGCAATTACTGTAAAGCCTTCAATTTTTTCTAAAAAACGACAATGTACATCTGCTACACGTACATCATCTTCTATTACTAGCACTTCAATATTGTTCATGGATCATAGTCCCCCTTTTGCTAATAGATACGATAAATAGGGCACCTCCTAAATCTCCTTCTTCAAGAGCAAGAGTACCGTTTAAATCATGGATACTGGAAATGACTTTCCTTAATCCATAGCCTCGATGTTTACTATCTTTCGTAGAAATATTTTCTGAAAATAGCACGTCTAGTTTTTCTTGTGCAAAACCTTGTCCCGAGTCCTCGACCTCAAAGATGATTTCCTCTCCATTATCAAATATAAAAAGCCTAATAATTGGTTGTCGCTCTTTGTTTTTTTCAACCTCTTCAAAAGCATTGGTTAATAAATTTCCCATAATAGAAATAATTAAGCTTTTTTCGATGCTTTCAGGGAATGTTTCTAAATAACTATCCTCATCAAAAATCAACTTGATTTTTAATTCACGTGCACGATTAAAAAATCCGATAATTAAACCATTTAAAAATGGGTCCTTTACACGCTTTGTTATAAATTGGGTTAGAGAAGAATGTCCTTGTACCTCTTTATGAATAATAGATAGTGCTTCATCAGATGCATTTAATTGAATAAGGCCTGATATTGTGTAAAGGACATTATTAAACTCATGTGTTTGAGCACGTAAAGCTTCCGTATATTGCTTTACTTGTGATAATTCGATAGCCATTTGTTCTATTTCTGATTGTAATCGGAAACTTGCAACTGCGCCGACAACTTTACCATTCACCTTCATAGGTACACGGTTAACAATAATTTCATGACCATTAACAATCATCAATTTATCAAGTTGTTTTTCACCCTTCATTAATACGTTAAGCAGATGTGTGTTTGGTATATGCTGTTCGATATTATCGCCCATGATAGAAGCTGAATCCGTTAAATGTAAGATTTTCGCGGCAGCATTGTTTAGGGTCGTAATTTCACCTTTCTGATTTACCGTAATAATAGCTTCACGAACTGATTCAATTAAAGTATTTTTTTCTGTTAATAGACTGGCAATTTCACTTGGCTCCAGATTAAAAATTTGCTTTTTAATGTTTCGGGATAAAAAAATAGAGCCGATAATACCAATGCCTAGTGCAATAACCATCGTATAAAAAATATTATCAAGGTATAAAAAATATAAGCGATCTAATTCACTTGTTAAGTAACCAATTGAAACAACACCAATAATCGATCCATTTGAGTCTAAGATAGGTGCCTTCCCACGAATGGATTGTCCCATTGAACCATTTGCAATGGAAATATAAGACTCACCGTTGATTAATGCTCGGTCATTATCATCTCCGACCATCGATTTACCAATACGGTCTGCGATAGGATGGGTGTAGCGTATGCCATTTTTATCTCCTATTACAACATAAGTAGCTTTTGCAGCAAGCATAATCTCTTTGCTAATTTTTTGCAGACTTTCGGAAGGGTTATTTGTATGAAACGCTTCAATTACATCACCCCTGCTAGCCGTTGTTTCCGCCAAATATAGTGCCCGGTTTCCAATTTGTGTTTGCAATGCATCAGATATGGTCATATAAAAGAGGATGCCTGCTAAAATAACAATAATAAAAATTAAAAAACTGCTGTAATAGGCAAAGCGGGCTTGGAGTGTTAATGTTTTAAAGAAAATAGTGAATCCCACCTTTGTGTTTATTCTAGAAATTTTAGTCATTGATAATACTAGTAATCTTTTGTAATTTTCGATTATATAAAAAAATTTCGAAATTTGCTAGATGATCATTAAAAAAGTGATTTGAAGTGGATAGGCACAATATAAAAAAGTTGATAAGTCAAAATGATAAAAAGTTAAATCATGAAGTTCTTGTAGAATAGGACTTTTAATACTGTTTCATAGAATTGCTTGGATATTTCTGTATTTGATTATTATTTTTCTAAAATTACAATAGACAGAAAATTCCTACAGATGTAGAATGAACGATATAGGGGGTGAAAAGTGGCGAAATGTTGAACGAAAATTTTGCTACGTTGTTGTTACGAGCTGTTCGGATTATTGTGCAAATCGGTATACTTACTATTTTCTATTACATGGGGGTTGGCATTGTTTCTTATCTGCACATACCTCTTCCAGGAAGCGTCATTGGCTTACTTTTATTAGCACTTTCACTCAATTTTAAAATTATTAAGGTCGAATATATACAAGATGGAGCAGGTTTTTTAATTGGCATCTTAACGTTGTTTTTCATTCCAGCAACTGTAGGTGTTATTGATTATCCAGAGCTCATGACATTCACTGGTCTGCTCATCATTTTAGCAGTTATTGCTAGTACATTAATCTCTATTTATGTAACAGGATTGCTGACACAACTCATTGAAAAAAGAGAACTGGCCAAAAAAGAAAGCTCAAAGCCTACTGTGGAAGAAGGAAAGGGGGAATTAACTGTTGATTGAAGTAACGGTTGTCCTTAGCACCATCATCATGTTTATTTTATTTACAAAGCTCTATCAACGATTTCCCCATCCTATCATGATTCCCTTGGTCACGACTACGATTGTCAGTGCAATGATTTTACTTGTATTTGATATTCCTTATTCAACTTATATGCAAGGTGGGGAATGGCTTCAGAAAATGCTTGGGCCTGCTGTTGTGGCACTTGCATATCCTCTCTATAATCAACGAGCAATTATTATGAAATATAAGTATTCTATTTTATCAGGACTTCTAATCGGCATGATAACAGGCTTAGTGACAATTTTTGTGTTACTAAAATGGATCGGTGTAGAACCTAGCTGGATGCTGACAGCCTTACCTAAATCGTTAACAACGCCTGTTGGAATGCAGGTGAGCGAAACGATTGGGGGCATTCCTCCTTTAACGGCTGTTTTCGTCATGATTGCAGGGTTTGTAGGGGCCATTATCGGACCGTTAGTCATTAAGTATGGCAAAATTGACTCTGCCGTGAGTAGGGGAGTGGCAGTAGGAAGTGCCTCACATGGGGTAGGTCTTGTGAAATTAAGAGAATATGGGGAACAGGAATTATCAGTTGGTTCCTTATCAATGGGTTTAACGGCTATTATCGGAGCCTTCTTCTGCCCTTTATTTGTGTATTTATTTTTATAATAGAATGGTGCTTTATAGAAAAAGGAGCTGTCTCAAAAAAGATAGGAAACAACCCTTTTGTTTTAAATAAATGGTTATTTCTAGAAGCAATTATTCATTGTGAAAATGAAATGAAAAAAACTTCAGATAATATTCTATTATAACTATTTTGTAATAGAGAGAATGTTTTCTGGTTGTGTTCAACAAGAAGAATATATACTCACATCTGTATTTATAAATATAAAAGCTAACCCTTCAAATTGAAGAGCTAGCTTATATTTTTTAGAAAATTGGCTTACGTTCTTTGATTACACGAATTGTTTTTAATGTTGTATCCTCTGGTCCTTGAACGGGTAAACCTGCTTCAATATTCATTTGAATATAATGAATATTTTCTTGAGTAATTATTTCCCCGGGAATAAAAATAGGAATCCCAGGAGGATATACCATAATAAATTCTGCACAAATACAGTTATCTGCTTCTGCAAGAGGAACGACTTCTGTATCTGCATAAAAAGCATCACGCGGAGACATGGCGAGAGCTGGAATTTCTGGCACATTTACCAAAGCCTCTGTTATAGCCGCTTCAGAATCAAATGCTTTTGACATACGAGTTAACGCATTTATTAAAAGATTAATTTCCTTTTTTGTATCTCCTAAAGTCACTAAACATAAGATATTATAAAGGTCAGACAATTCGACTTCAATATTGGCATTATAACGCAACCATTCCTCAGCTCGATGACCAGAAATACCTAAATCTTTCACACTAATCAGAAGTTTTAATGGATCCATATCATAAGTTGCAGAAGAATGTAACTTTTCCTTACCTGCACACTTTAAATGTGGTATTTGATTGATGCGTTTACGAGCATCCTTTGCTAAACGTAATGCATCGTCAATTAAATCGTATCCATGAATGGCTAACTGACGTCGAGCTGTGTCAAGTGAAGCAAGTAATGGATAGGATGTCGATGTAGTTGTTAACATAGAAAATACAGCTTGTACACGTTTTGCAGAAACAAGACCCTCACGTACATTTAAAATAGACGTTTGTGTCATGGAGCCACCAAGCTTATGAACGCTTGTTGCTGCCATGTCAGCACCTGCTTCCATAGCTGAATATGGAAGGTCATCATGGAATTTTATGTGTACACCATGTGCTTCATCTACTACTACCGGAATATTACGGTCATGAGCAATCTCCACAATACGCTTTAAATCAGCTGTAAAGCCAAAATATGTTGGATTAATAACAAGTACTGCCTTTGTATCTGGGTAAGCATTTAATGCTTTTTCAACAGCTTCAGGGGATATGCCATGAGAAATCCCATATTCGCTGTCAACTTCAGGATGAATAAAAATTGGAATGGCACCAGCGAATACAATCGCCGACATAATAGATTTATGAACATTCCGTGGCACTAGAATTTTATCACCTGGACCGACGACGGTCAGAATCATCGTCATGATGGCGCCACTAGTACCTTGAACGGAAAAGAATGTATGATCAGCACCAAAGGCTTCAGCTGCTAAGTTTTGCGCTTCTTTTATAGCACCCTTTGGTGAATGTAAATCGTCTAGTGGAGCAATATTAATTAAATCAATTGATAAAACGTTGTCGCCGACGAATTCTCGGAAAGCAGGATCCATTCCTTGCCCTTTCTTATGGCCTGGAATATGGAACTGAATGGGATGTCTGTTCCGATGTTTTAATAATACGTCGAACAATGGAGTCTCTAATTGTGACAACGCAGGTACCACCTCACTTTATAATATCTAAGAAAACAAATGAATTATAGCACCTAACGACACGAAAAAATAGGCTTTTCCTAAAAAATAAAAGGATTTTTTTCAGGATACCGAGAAAATAGTATTGAACGAAAGGGGAGGTACTATGAATTGGAATACACGTGTGACGGATCTTTTACAGGTTAAATATCCAATTATTCAAGGGGGATTAGCCTATTTAGCATATGCTGATTTAGCCGCAGCTGTGTCGAATGCTGGTGGTTTAGGGCAAATAACGGCTATGAGTTTACGAGATCCTGAATTATTACGAGCAGAGATCCATAAGGTACGAACATTAACAAATAAACCTTTTGGCGTAAATTTTGCGATTGGCATGCATGGTACAGGCTATGAGGATATGGTGCGCGTTGCAATCGAAGAAGAAGTTCCAGTTGTTACAATGACAGGGGGAAATCCAGCGCCTATATTTAATTTACTGGCAGGCACAGCTATAAAAAAATTAGTCCTTGTAGCTGCTCGTAGACAAGCTCAAAAGGCTGAACAGCTTGGAGCAGATGCTGTAATGGTTGTGGGTCAAGAGGGTGGCGGTCATCTTGGGCGTGATGATGTCGGTACAATGGTTCTTGTTCCCCAGGTGGTTGATAGTGTTAGTATTCCTGTCATTGCTTCAGGTGGAATTGGTGATGGACGCGGCTGGATGGCTGCTCAAGCATTGGGAGCTGAAGGCATTGAAATGGGCACTCGTTTTATAGCAACACGAGAGTGTGTTGATGCTTCTGAGGCTTATAAAGAGGCACTAGTTGCAAGTACTGAAGCAGATACAACCATTATTAAGCGCTCAATTGGTGCGCCGGCTCGTGCATTACGCAATGACTTTACTACAAAGATATTGGAAATTGAGGAAAAAACACCAACATATGAGGCATTGAAAGAATATATAAGTGGTTCAGCAAATAAACGCTTTATTTACGATGGTGATAAGGAACAGGGCTTTGGCTGGGCTGGACAAGTGACTGGAATGATTCACGATATCCCAACCGTTGATGACCTTATTAAGAGAATGGTTGCAGAAGCTGAAAGTATACGGTTAAAATGGGGGCAATAACGTAAAGGTGGTTTTGTCGAATGGAATACTCTTATCCGTTTTCAACTGATTGGTCCACAGAGGAGATTGTGGATGTTGTTCAATTCTTTGAGGGAATTGAGAAAGCTTATGAAAAAGGCATCAAGCGTGAAGTTATGCTAGCTAAATATCGACGCTTTAAAGAGATTGTTCCTTCCCAAGCAGAGGAAAAATCAATTTTTCGCGAATTTGAAGAGGCGAGTGGCTACATTAGCTATCCAGTTGTAAAACAAACAAAGGAAGCCGAAGATGGGATGATTATAAAAGTTACCCCAAGAAATGGCCATTAAAAAAAGTGGATGTGAGATCAACTCACATCCACTCTTTATTTTTTTGTGTTAAAAAACGACATATTGCATAAACTACATCAATAAAAAACTTTATAAGGTTAGCTTATTTTCCAACAATAATGTTGTAAAGAGGAAGTAAGCTGTTAAATGTGTCTTCTGTTAATTGATGTAATTCGCTTGCTGTTAGTTTGGTTGCTTGTTCTTTTGGAATATGACGGCCAATTAAAAACTCACCCTTTTTGACATCTCGTAGGCGAATAAGCATTTCTTCAAGCTTGTCTTCTTTTGCCACTTCGAGAGAAACGGCCTCAGGGGACATATGATCTCCTGACACGATAAAATCATCTGGAAGCTGCTCAATTAAAGATTTATGAGCTAGTAAACGCTCAGCCATAACATTTTTTTGAGGCGCTTCATAAATAATAGCTAAGACGATGAATAAATGTGTGTGCCATAGACCAATCTGAAAGTGAGGCAATGATTTATAACCTCTTTTATAAGGGGCGAAGGCAACCCAACTATCTTTTGGAGGGTTAACAGTTCTTCGAGCATGTTTAGCCACATGCGGGAAGAATTCTTCACCTAATTGGCTAGAGAAAAATGCAGAAAAATCTTCACCTAGCTGATTGAATTTTGGACGTACATGTAAATTTAAAGCATCCATTCTTTGTTCTAAACCGTCTATTGTAAAAACCTTAAAGTCTTTGTTTGTCCACTTTATTTTTGGCAATTTTATTTTACTCCTTTCGTTTTATAAGGTTTATTTTACGCTGAATTTGGGAAAAAATCTTATAACAAGAACTTTATCAAATGAGTAAAGTTTTTGTAAAAAAATTAAAAAAAGGAAGTGTTTTTTATGAAACCATTCGTAAAAATTATACGTAAAGTTGACATTGAAAAGCAATATGAGCACATTTTACAATTAGAATTAGATTATGAATTAGCTTCACTTTTTGCAGCAATGAATGAAAAAAATGACATGGAAATTGAAAAAAGTAAAAAACGTCTGGCAGAAATTCAGATGGAACTTGAAAGTTTGCACGCCTATGCGTAATCAAAATCTAATACCCATTTAAAAAATCACTTGCTGAATATTCCGACAGCAGGTGATTTTTATTGTGACAAAGGGTAAAATAGAAATTATATCATAAGGTAGTACTAGGTTTTATATAGCAAAAGTTGTGAAGTAGTGGGAAAAGGCATCATAAACATACGAGAGCGATTAATATAAAAGGCCTTTTCTTATATTCGAAGGGTGGGTTATGAGTGGATTTACAACAAATTGATAAATTTGCAAAAGATATTATTTTTGAAGCTGGGCGACGTATTCGAGAGGCTTTTTCGTATAATCTAGTAATTGAGACAAAATCAGGTGCAAATGACCTCGTTACCAATATTGATCGAGAGACGGAGTTATTCTTTATTGAGCAAATTAAAGCTTTTGATCCAACCCATAAAATTCTAGGGGAAGAAGGAATGGGCGAACAGGTTAAATCACTAGATGGTGTAGTTTGGATTATTGATCCAATTGATGGAACGATGAATTTTGTTAAACAGCATCGCCATTTTATGATTTCAATCGGTATTTTTGTCAATGGCGTAGGAAAGTTAGGTTACATATTTGATGTCATGCGGGAGGATTTATTTAGTGCCATCGAGGGGCAAGGGGCATGGTATAATGATTCACCATTGCGTAAACTACAGTCTGTTACAATGGAGGAGTCTGTCATTGGCATAAATGCACATTGGGTCGCACCTAATCGACATATTCACCATGAAAAGGTGATAGATATGGTTCGTAAAGTTCGCGGTACACGGTCCTATGGCTCCGCAGCAATGGAAATTGCATTTGTTGTAAGTGGCAAATTAGATGCCTATGTCTCTATGCGTTTAGCACCATGGGATATTGCAGGAGGGACCATCATTGCTCAGGAAGTTGGAGCAGTTGCTACAAATCTACATGGTGAAGGCTTTGATTTCCTTCATCAGGATACATTTATTATTGCTAATCCCGCTATTCATAAAGAATTATTAGAAAAATATATAGTGCCATATGTATAAAAAGGAGCCGTCTATTTATTAGACAGCTCCTTTTTATGTTCTTTAAAGTAATCCTTGCGCACGTAGTTTACGCTTCATTTTAAAGGCTGTCATGAAAATGACACAAGTAGCCACAATACCAGCTATTACACCAAATACATTACTAGCTGCAACAGAGTAGCCGATAGAACACATTGCTAATACAGCTGCCAATGCATAGATGGCCATTACGATTTTTGCACGATTCATAGCCTAGCCTCCTATATAAAAAATTTGTCGATCAAATATATTTTTTAGAATGATGGAAATTCTAATAAGGACATTTCTATCCTTCTTGTGCTATAATATCACAGTTAAACATTCGAAAAAAGAATATGGAGTGGAATAATGACAAACTTACGTCAAGATCTTCGCAATATCGCAATTATCGCCCACGTTGACCATGGTAAAACTACTTTAGTCGACCAATTATTAAAACAATCAGGTACATTCCGTTCAAACGAACATGTTGAAGAACGTGCAATGGACTCTAATGATATTGAACGCGAACGTGGTATTACAATTTTAGCAAAAAATACTGCAGTAAACTATAACGGAACTCGTATTAACATCCTTGATACGCCTGGACACGCCGACTTCGGTGGTGAGGTAGAACGTATTTTAAAAATGGTAGATGGCGTTTTACTAGTTGTCGATGCGTATGAGGGTTGTATGCCGCAAACACGCTTTGTACTGAAAAAAGCGTTGGAACAAAAGTTAACACCGATTGTAGTTGTAAACAAAGTTGATAAAGATTCAGCTCGTCCTTTAGAAGTAGTAGATGAAGTATTAGAATTATTCATCGAGCTAGGCGCTGATGATGATCAATTAGATTTCCCTGTTGTGTATGCATCAGGTGTAAACGGTACAGCTTCTCTTGATGCTGATCCAGCAAAACAAGAAGAAAATATGCAATGTCTATTTGAAAAGGTAATTGAAGCAATTCCTGCACCAGTAGACAACTCAGCAGATCCATTACAATTCCAAGTGGCATTACTTGACTACAATGATTATGTTGGTCGTATTGGGATTGGACGCGTATTCCGCGGAACAATTGAAGTAGGGCAACAAGTTGCTTTAATGAAGTTAGATGGGACTGTGAAACAATTCCGTGTAACGAAACTATTTGGTTTCTTTGGTTTAAAACGTGAAGAAATCCAATCAGCAAAAGCTGGTGACTTAATTGCTGTTTCAGGTATGGAAGACATCAACGTTGGGGAAACAGTATGTCCGGTGGAACATCAAGAAGCTTTAACACCATTACGTATAGACGAGCCAACATTACAAATGACTTTCTTAGTGAATAATTCACCGTTTGCAGGTCGTGAAGGGAAATGGGTAACTGCTCGTAAAGTAGAAGAGCGTTTACGTTCACAACTTCAAACGGACGTATCTCTACGTGTAGAAGATACAGATTCACCAGATGCATGGACGGTTTCTGGACGTGGTGAGCTACATTTATCAATTCTTATTGAAAATATGCGCCGTGAAGGCTTTGAACTACAAGTATCAAAACCTCAAGTTATCATTCGTGAAATTGATGGTGTAAAATGTGAACCATTTGAACGTGTACAAATTGATGTTCCAGAAGAAAATGTAGGTTCGGTTATTGAATCGATTGGTACGCGTAAAGGTGAAATGTTGGATATGGTGAACAATGGCAATGGCCAAGTACGTTTAACATTCCTTGTTCCTGCCCGTGGTTTAATTGGATATACAACAGAATTCATGTCTATGACGAAAGGTTTTGGTATCATTAACCATACATTCGATTGTTACCAACCATATATTCCAGGCCGTATTGGTGGACGTCACCAAGGTGTTCTTGTATCAATGGAAACTGGTAAATCGACAACTTATGGTATGATGCAAGTAGAGGACCGTGGTACACTATTTGTTGAGCCAGGTACTGAAATTTATGAAGGTATGATTGTTGGTGAAAATACACGTGATAATGATATCACTGTAAACATAACAAAAATGAAGCAAAAAACGAATGTTCGTTCTGCGACAAAAGATGCAACAAACGTTATTAAAAAGCCGCGTCTATTAACACTAGAAGAAGCATTAGAGTTCTTAAATGATGATGAGTATTTAGAAATCACTCCAGAATCTATTCGCCTTCGTAAACAAATTCTAGATAAAAATGAACGTGAAAGAATAGCGAAAAAACTAAAAAACGCTGAACAATAATTTTTTGCTTCCACGAAAGGAAGAGGAGTCTTGGATCTGAAGTCCGCTTTATTGGGTGAACTAAATGTTATTCAAGTTGCTGCACAGACAGGTACAGATGAAACAACCCGAGTTTATGGGAGAATGGCTGGTATCACTAGATTTTTATATGAAAATTTACCAAGCTATGAAATAGCAGGTTATGTTGTATTTCTTCTTGTATTTGTACTTTCTGCCATTGTCTATAAACTAGGCTTTGCCAAGAAATTAAAGTTATCTCAAAATATTATTATTTATGCGTTCCTATTTTTAGGTTGTATCATGCTTACATTCTTCGCCCTATTCTTACCAATGATTGAAGGTCTGATTGTAGCGGCCTTAATTCTAATTGTCTATAAAACAAGACTATGGCGTGAAAAAAGAGAAGAGCAACAAGCTACCAATCAATAACAATTACGTACTTTATAATAAGAACTTTTTATCTGTTATAAACAGTCTTAGCGGTTTTAATGCTAAGGCTGTTTTTTTGTATGTTTCCCCCTGTAGTCAAGCTGAGGAAACACCCGCACTCTACACAAATTAAAAAATGATAGGCACCGAAATCTTCTTATGTGAATAAGTTAATGTCGATAGGCTTATTTTCAACACATCAAGGAGGAAAGGGAATGCGTTGGCTTACAAAAGGTTTATTATTAGGTGTCATTGCTTTGTTACTCCTTTCTTTGACGGCATGTAATAAAGCAGAGCTAGAAAAAGTCAAAGTAGGAGAAGTAACTCGTTCGATTTTCTATGCGCCTCAATATGTAGCACTTGAGAAAGGTTTCTTCGAGGAGGAGGGTCTTTCTGTTGAGCTACAAACGATTGCAGGTGGCGATAAAACGATGACGGCGTTACTGTCAGATGGAATTGATATAGCTTTAGTTGGGTCGGAGACGTCTATTTATGTCACTTTACAAGGTGCAAATGATCCCATTCAAAATTTTGCACAGTTAACACAAACGGATGGTACCTTTTTAGTGGCAAGAGATAAGATAGATAATTTTTCGTGGGATCAATTGAAGGGCTCAACATTTTTGGGGCAACGTAAAGGTGGAATGCCACAAATGGCAGGTGAATTCGTGCTGAAAAAACATGGCATCGACCCTATAAATGATTTAACGCTCATTCAAAATATTGATTTTGCCAACATTGCTACTGCTTTTGCATCAGGTACTGGTGACTATGTTCAATTATTTGAACCTACTGCGAGTGTCTTTGAGAAAGAAGGAAAAGGTTATATTGTAGCTTCGTTTGGAACGGAGTCTGGTAATCTTCCTTACACGTCCTTTATGGCCAAAAGTAGTTATTTAAAGGATGAAGCTTCAACTGTTCAAGCCTTTACAAATGCATTGAAACGAGCACAGGATTTTGTGCAAAATGAGAGTGCTGCTGAAGTAGCAAAAATTATTCAACCGTATTTTGAAAATGTGGATATAGAGATAATTGAAACGGTAATTGAGCGATATAAAGCACAAGGCTCTTATGCTACTGACCCAATCCTTGATGAAGGAGAGTGGGATAACTTGCAAACAATTATGGAGGAAGCAGGTGAACTTCCTCAACGAGTGGAGTATGAAAAACTTGTGAACACTACTTTTGCCAAAAAGGCTGCTGAGTAATATGGAATTTTTACAGCTGGAGAATATTCACCATAGTTATTTTTCAAGTACACAGGCAAAGGAAGTATTACGTGATATCAGTTTAGCCATTCATGAAGGAGAGTTTGTTTCGTTTATTGGGCCGAGTGGCTGCGGTAAAACCACATTATTATCAATTATTGCAGGATTATTCCCTGCCACTGAAGGCAATGTTTATATAGATGGTGAAAAGCTATCAGCGAGTAATCAATCAAGCATTGGCTATATGCTTCAGCAGGACTATTTATTTCCTTGGAAGACCATTGAAGAAAACGTCACAATCGGCTTAAAAATAATGGAAAAAAGTCATAAAACACATAAAGTAACGGCCAATGCGTTATTACAGGAAGTAGGATTACCGCATGTGGGGAACAATTACCCTCGAGAATTATCAGGAGGTATGCGGCAACGTGTGGCCCTTGCTCGTACCTTAGCTGTAAATCCTAAAATTTTATTATTAGATGAACCATTTTCAGCGTTAGATTATCAGTCGAAATTAAAGCTTGAGGATTTAGTGGTGGAAACATTAAAAACTTATAAAAAGACTGCTATTCTTGTGACACATGATATTGGTGAAGCAATCGCAATGAGTGAGCGCGTAGTTCTATTTTCTGCAAACCCAGGGGCAGTTCACAAAGTGTTTGAAATACCTAAAGCCCTTAATGAACTATCACCTTTTGATGTAAGACAGCATCCAGCCTATGCAGATATTTTCCAAACTATTTGGAAGGAGCTGGAGAGCCTTGGATAATACATTATTTAAGCAATATCAGCAGTTGTTAAAAAAAGAAAAACGCTATGTTCGAATATATCAGCTTATTATTTTACTGCTATTCTTTGGTGGATGGGAGCTGCTTTCAAGATTAGAATGGATTGATCGGTTAATTTTTAGCTCGCCAACTCATGTATGGCATACATTTATTGAGAAAGTCATTGACGGTTCTTTAACATTGCATGTGAGTGTTACATTAATGGAGACCGTAATTGGCTTTTTAGCGGGGACTTTATTAGGAACATTGATAGCTGTTGTCTTGTGGTGGTCCCCGTTACTATCAAAAGTACTCGATCCCTATCTAGTAATTTTAAACGCGATGCCAAAAGTAGCACTTGGTCCGATTTTGATTGTTGCACTCGGCCCAGGTTATTTTTCTATCATAGCTATGGGTGCATTAATATCCATCATTATAACAACGATTGTTGTATATACGGCATTTAAAGGTGTCGATCCGAATTATAGTAAGGTTTTACAAACCTTTGGAGCGACAAGATGGCAAATCTTTCGTGAGGTCATTTTGCCAGCCTCATTTCCTACAATCATTTCGACCTTGAAAGTGAATGTTGGCTTATCATGGGTAGGGGTTATTGTAGGGGAATTTTTAGTAGCTTCAAAAGGACTTGGTTATTTAATTATCTATGGCTTCCAAGTATTTAATTTTAACCTTGTCCTTATGTCACTTCTGATCATTGCCTTTTTTGCTACCATTATGTATCAAGTTGTAGAATTAGTTGAAAAAACGATTATTAAAAATAATGGATAGTATAAAAAAGAGGTGTCTCAAAATAGAGTCACCTCTTTTTAATCTGTTCTTTAGTTAAAATTCTTTATCCATCTGGGGTGAAGTACGATAAAAACGGAAATTGCCTGTTTCCATTCGTGCTACAGTATTTTCCGAAATGCGATCATGACAAATATCACACATATAAGTATGAATTGGTCGATTTCGCAATTTTTTTGCCAAAGGTAAATTATCGTCTAAATTATGAATCGTATCGCAAATAACGCATTTAACGCGCATTGCATTCCCTCCTATTCAGCGCGAATGGCTGATACGTTTTTAATAGGATTGTCACTATTTGAACCGTCTCTTAGTAATACATGGATGGGACCGTCTTCTAAAAGAGGCTTACCGTCTTGGCTATATTTTAAAATAAGTGTATAAGCTTCTTCAATTGTGAAAGGATATTCTTCGCCATCTTTGCAAGTTAAGACGATTTTTGTTGCTTCTGGTTTAATTTCAGCATTCTTCAAGAAATGACTTAATTCGATACCAAATGTACCTGTCTCCATTCCTTTACGGTCAAATTTCCTTTCTGATTTTAATGTAGGTGGGAAAGTTGCTCCTTCCATAATTTCACGTGACCAGTGTGCTCCTACTTCACGCATATATTTGACGTCAGCATCTTCCTCAACATTTTGAGTAGTGAAGTAAGTGTTTAAATCTAATTTACGATCATCGAAAATCCACACAGTAGGATCTAATGTTAGTTGGTATGTGACTGCACCTGTGATAGGAATTATTGTTTCCATAATAGAAATCCTCCTCAAATCTTGTATATCCATGACATAGTATAACGCTAATGCCTAGAGATAATAAAGAAATATAATTCGAATTCTCTATTTTCCAATGAAGACACTTGCATTTTTATCGACTAAAAGATAAACTTTATTAAGATAGAATCGAAGAAATATCAGATAATGGGGGCGTCCTCATGGATACGAAATCACAAACTTCTTTTCAAGAGAAGGCTTTGGAGCTATTAGTTGCTGATGCAGATAAGATTGCTCGCCTTATTCGAGTACAAATGGATCATTTAACAATGCCACAATGCCCTTTATATGAGGAAGTATTAGATACACAAATGTTCGGTCTATCACGTGAAATTGACTTTGCTGTGAAGCTTGGATTGATTGAACGTGAAAAAGGCAAAGAAATTCTCGATTCACTCGAGAAGGAACTTTCTGTACTACACGACGCGTATACAGACAAATAAAAAGAAAAACTCAAACGCTTCTTTGCGCTTTGAGTTTTTTTACTAGAACGAGGTTTTCCAATGAGACAATACTTAAAACGCTATGCACAAAATTTTGATTATCCCTTATTTTTTACGGTCCTATTATTAAGTTTATTTGGGTTAATAATGATTTACAGTTCAAGTATGATGGTTGCTATTGTTCAAAAAGGTCAAGCACCTGATTATTTTTATCAAAAGCAAGTGACCAATTTAATGGTAGCATTTCTTGGCTTTATCATCACAGCATTTTTCCCATATAAACATTATGCGAATAAGAATATTATGTTATTGCTAACTGTTGTATTGGTTGTGTTATTTACATGGGTAAAAGTAGCAGGGAATGGGGCAGAAGAAGTAGGCTCTCAAAGTTGGATTGCTATCCCAGGTTTAGGGAATTTTCAACCTTCAGAGTATGCGAAACTATTTATAATTTTATATTTTGCAGCTGCTTTTTATCGAAAAGCGCAAAAATATACGTTTGAAAAGCTACAACCGACTGAAATTTTTTACCCAATTTTTCTATGGATTTTAGTGGTTGCTGGGGTAGCCTTTGAAACAGACTTAGGAGCAGTGATTATTCTATGTGGTATTGCCGTTTCAGTTGTAGCTTCAAGTGGTATTCCATTTAGAACATTTTGGAAATTTTTTGGTGTATTAGGTGCGTTTGGTACAGCAATTCTTGGTATTCTATGGATATTTAAGGGAGAGCTACTAACAGGAAATCGAAAAGGACGGATATTGTCTTACTTAAATCCATTTGAGTATGAGGATGGTAGTGGTCACCAAGTGGTGAATAGTTATTATGCCATTGGCGGAGGCGGCTTAGAAGGGCGGGGCCTTGGTCAATCCATTCAAAAATTAGGATATTTGCCTGAACCACAAACAGATTTTATTATGGCAATCATAATGGAAGAGTTAGGGATATGGGGCGTTTTGATTGTCTTATGTGGCTTGGGATTTATTGTATATAAAGGTTTTTCTATTGCATTGCGGACAAAAGATCCATTGGCACGCATGATTGCGGCTGGTATTGCGAGCTGGATAGGCTGGCAATCATTTATTAATCTTGGGGGTGTAACCGGGTTAATCCCGTTAACCGGTGTAACGTTACCTTTTATAAGCTATGGCGGTACATCTATAATCATTCTATCTTTAGCGATGGGAATATTGATCAATGTTTCTATGTTTGAAAAGGTAGAGAGGAAAAAAACACAATCATAAAGGGGGATACCTATGGAATCAATCAACAAAATTCTCGTAGCCAATCGAGGAGAAATTGCAATTCGTATTTTCCGTGCTTGTACGGAGCTGAATATCCAAACTGTTGCCATCTATTCAAGAGAAGATAGTGGTGCTTTTCATCGCTTTAAAGCAGATGAAGCTTATTTAGTGGGAGCTGGCAAGAAACCAATCGATGCTTATTTAGATATTGAAGGTATTATTGCCATCGCAAAAGATGCAGATGTTGATGCGATTCATCCAGGGTATGGTTTTTTATCAGAAAACGTGGAATTTGCACGTCGCTGTGAGGAAGAGGGCATTGTCTTTATCGGACCAACTTCTCAGCATTTAGATATGTTTGGAGATAAGGTCAAAGCACGTTCTCAAGCCATTGCGGCTGAGATTCCTGTTATTCCTGGTACAGATGGCCCAGTAGCCGATCTAGCAGAGGTAGAGACGTTTGCTAGCAATTATGGCTATCCAGTTATGATTAAGGCAGCACTTGGCGGTGGTGGTCGAGGGATGCGTCTAGTCCATACGCCAGAGGATCTTGCTTCCTCCTATGAAAGAGCAAAATCTGAGGCAAAGGCTGCTTTTGGTTCCGATGAAGTATATGTAGAAAAAGCAATCATAAAACCAAAACACATTGAAGTACAAATTATTGGCGATAAGCATGGCAATATTGTGCATTTATATGAGCGTGATTGCTCAATTCAGCGTCGACATCAAAAAGTGGTAGAAATTGCGCCATCTCATTCGATTTCACAAGAGTTAAGAAATCGTATTTGCGATGCTGCTGTGAAATTAATGAAGAATGTCTCGTACATAAATGCAGGGACAGTGGAATTTTTAGTCGCAGGAGACGATTTTTATTTCATCGAGGTAAACCCTCGCATTCAAGTAGAACATACAATTACAGAAATGATTACAGGTGTTGATATCGTCCATGCCCAAATTAAGGTAGCGGCAGGCTATGGACTTCACAGTGAAGAAATTCATATGCCAAAGCAAGAAGATATGCCAATGATTGGCTATGCCATTCAAGCACGTGTGACAACAGAAGACCCTGCAAATGACTTTATGCCAGATACAGGAAAGTTAATGGTTTACCGTTCAAGTGGTGGTTTTGGCGTGCGATTAGATGCTGGGAATGGCTTCCAGGGTGCTGTCGTTACACCATACTATGACTCTTTGTTGGTGAAAATTTCTACTTCGGGTATGAACTTTAAAGAAGCTGCTGCGAAAATGGATCGTAATTTAAAAGAATTCCGTATTCGTGGCGTTAAAACGAATATTCCGTTTTTAAATAATGTGGTGACTCATGAAAAGTTTTTATCAGGGGCCTTTGATACTAGCTTTATTGATACAACACCAGAGCTTTTCGAGTTCCCTGTGCGTAAAGACCGTGGAACAAAGCTGTTAAGCTATATTGGGAATGTGACCTTAAATGGCTTCCCTGGTGTAGAGAAGAAGTCAAAACCTATCTTTGTCCAGCCAAACCAACCTAAAATTGATCCTTTAATTGTACCACCAGCAGGTACAAAGCAGATTTTAGATACACAGGGAGCAGATGGCTTAGTGCAGTGGATTTTAGCACAGGAAGACGTACTACTAACAGATACTACATTCCGCGATGCTCACCAATCCCTGCTTGCAACACGTGTTCGTTCACAGGATATGTATCAAATTGCAGATGCAACAGCTCGCATGATGCATCAGTTATTCTCGCTGGAAATGTGGGGCGGTGCAACATTCGATGTAGCATATCGCTTCTTAAAAGAAGATCCATGGGAGCGGCTAGCGAAACTGCGTGAGCAAGTGCCGAATGTGTTATTCCAGATGTTACTGCGCGGAGCTAATGCTGTTGGTTATACAAACTATCCTGACAATCTAATCCGAGAATTTATCGCTGAATCGGCTTCATCAGGAATTGATGTATTCCGTATTTTCGATAGCTTAAATTGGATTAAAGGCATGGAAGTAGCGATAGATGCTGTGCGTCAATCAGGAAAAATTGCTGAAGCAGCCATCTGTTATACGGGGGATATCCTCGATGACAGTCGTGCGAAATATTCAGTGCAATACTATAAGGATATGGCGAAAGAGCTTGAAGCAGCTGGTGCCCATATTTTAGCGATTAAAGATATGGCTGGTTTATTGAAACCGGAAGCGGCGTACCGTTTAATTTCCGAGTTAAAAGAGACGACAAGTCTGCCAATCCACTTGCATACACATGATACTAGTGGCAATGGAATTTACTTATATGCTAAAGCGATAGAAGCAGGTGTTGATATTATTGATACAGCGCTTGGATCTATGGCAGGTCTAACATCTCAACCAAGTGCAAACTCCTTGTACTATGCAATGAAGGGCGGCAAACGTGAGGTACGAGCGGATATCGATGCATTAGAAAAATTATCGTACTACTGGGAAGATGTTCGTAAATACTATAAAGATTTTGAAAGTGGCATGATCAGCCCGCATTCTGAGATTTACGTACATGAGATGCCTGGTGGTCAGTATAGTAATTTACAGCAACAAGCAAAAGCTGTAGGGCTTGGTGATCGATGGGAAGAAGTGAAACGCATGTATTCCCGTGTAAATCTACTATTTGGTGATATTGTTAAAGTTACACCATCCTCCAAGGTAGTGGGTGATATGGCTTTATTTATGGTGCAAAATGATCTAGACGAAAATACAGTCTTAACAAGAGGGAAAACAATTGACTTCCCAGATTCTGTGATTGAATTCTTCCAAGGTTATCTTGGGCAGCCACATGGCGGTTTCCCAGAGGCATTACAACAAGTAGTGTTAAAAGATCGAGAAGCAATTACAGTTCGTCCAGGAGAATTATTAGAGCCTATTCAATTTGATCAATTAGAGGCTGTGCTAGAGGAAAAGTTAAATCGCCCAGTTACGAAAAAAGATGTACTGGCTTATGCACTTTATCCAAAAGTCTTTGAGGAATATGCGAAAACAGCAGAATCCTTTGGCAATATTTCAGTTCTTGACACACCGACATTCTTATATGGCTTAAAGCTTGGTGAAATTATTGAGGTCGAAATTGAAAAAGGTAAAACATTGATTATTAAACTCGTTTCAATCGGGGAACCACAACACAATGGAACACGTGTCCTTTACTTTGAGCTTAATGGTCAATCGCGTGAATTGGTGATTCAAGATATGACTGTTGAGGTTGATGGCAATTTAGCATTAAAAGCCGATCCAAGCAATCCAAACCAAATCGGTGCTACAATGCCAGGTACTGTGTTGAAAGTTGTTGTTTCTAAAGGTAGTCCTGTTAAACGTGGTGATCACCTGTTAATTACAGAAGCTATGAAAATGGAAACAACTGTCCAAGCACCTAAAGACGGCATTGTAAAAGAGGTATATGCAAGTGCAGGAGATGCCATTTCAACAGGGGATCTATTAATTGAAATTGAATAAATAGTCATGAAAAAAAGGTTATTAGATGCTTTTATTAGTATCTACATAACCTTTTTTATTGTGTTTAAGCGATAAATCATATAAAATCTGATTACTTAATCAGAAAAATGTTTGGTTAATCAATCAGGAGAATTCTATGGATAACAATAAAAATACCTTTATTCAGGAAGCAAGAAAGCAGCAAATTATTGAAGCTACGATAGCGACACTTGATGATATAGGCTATGTAAAGGCAAGTTTAGCACAAATCGCTAAACGTGCTTCTATTAGCACAGCATTAATTTCTTATCACTTTGTAGATCGACAAGATTTAATCAACCAAAGTCTGCAAGCACTAATTGAGCAATCCACAACTTTCATTTTGACAAAAACATATACTGCCAGTGACCCTACCACACAATTAGCAAACTTCATAGAGGCAAGCATTGCTTATCAAGCGACACACCCAAAAGAAAATGCAGCATTAATAGAAATTGTCTTCAACGCTCGGACTGCACATGACATCCCTTACTATAAACTGCCAGATGAAGAGGAAGACCCACTATTGACGGCATTACGTAATATTTTAGAAGATGGTAAAAAACAGGGGACTTTTAGTGTTCGCTCTGTCAATGTAATGGCAAAAGTAATTCAAGGAGCGATTGGTGAATACATGCTTATAGGGGGACCGCTTGCTATTGCGGCAGAGGATTACAGTCTCGAAGTAACAAATATTATATGGACAGCAATGAAAGTAGAGGGGCCAAAAAATGCTTAGAGCGCTATTTAACTGGATGTTAGTCATTGGTTTAATTTTATTAGGAGGCCGTCTCGTAACGTTAATTTGTCGATATTTCGACATTCCTTTTACAACATTTTTTAAAGATTATGCACTGGTATCCATGATTATTTTAATTGTTGGAATTATAGGGACTGAAGCTATGAAGAAACAAAAATAGTCATAGAAAAAAGATTCGACACATCTTTGGTGGCGAATCTTTTTTAATGGGCTATTTCTGGGCTATTTCTTTTTCTCATTATAATTACTTCGAGCAACTAGCATGATCATATAGCATAATAAACCGAATAAAAGGGAAATAAATAATGAATGCAGTAAAGCTACCGTTAAATTCAGTTTAGTAAGGACTACTAACATACCTGCAATAACTTGTAAAACTACTATAGTAAAGGCAATTATCCATCCATAGTATATAACACGTTGATGTTTATATTCCTTTACAGCGTGCCAAGTTATGTATGCAATCCAAATGAAAATAATAAGAACAGCTAATCGATGTCCCATTTGCACCCATTCATACATATTATTCGGGGGTGCCAAAGGTGTTTCATTATAGCAAAATGGCCAATCAGGACAAATTAAGCTCGAATCTGTATGACGAACTAGCGCCCCTGTATAAACGACTAAATAAGAATAAATTGTGACAGCAATTGTATGCCAACGTAACTTTTTACCGATAAATACGTTATCGGCATCAAATTTCCGATCGACTTCAAATACAATCATAGAGAGAAGAAGAACAGCGGCAAAGGAAATCAGAGATATCCCAAAATGTAGAGCTAAGATGAAATCACCTTGCCCCCATAATACTTGAGCTGCTCCAATAAGAGCTTGCGCGATTAAGAAAAACATTGCTAGGAAACCTAATAGTTTTACTTCGCGAATATGTCCGAGCTTACGCCATGTCCAAACGGTTAACACAAGAATTGAAATAGATACAACTCCTGTTACGAGACGATGTGAGAATTCAATAAGGACTTCTGGTGTAATCTCCTTTGGAATAAGAGATCCATTACAATCAGGCCAGTTACGACCACAGCCTAGGCCACTATCTGTTTTGGTAACGAGAGCCCCACCTAGTAATATAAGGAGCATCCCTACTGTAGCGGCAACAGCAAACCACTTCAAATACCTGTTGTGTTGCATAAAATGAGTCACCTACTTTATCTATCAACATTACAAGAACGTAATGTTTCTGCTACTAGATAATATCGAAAATACGTATAAAAAACAACTTGTAAAGAGAAGGGACTACTAGATGTCGATTCCATTTCACAAATTGTTCATAATTTCGTGCTTTAACCTTCACAATTCATTTTAGAAAATGTTTTACTATAGATATGTTGTTTTTAATTATATTTCTAGACAAAACTAATTTTTACAACTTCATCTAAATTTCACTTAATGTCTAGAAATCAATCGCAAATTTCGCTATAGTTATTGTTAGCGGAATATGCTTACAAAAATGAAAGGAGAGGTATTATGTCAAACGGTCGTACACTGGCGGCTACTAGAAATCCTGGTCCAGAAACAACATCTGTTGTAAAAGATTTCTTAGCACTAATAAAAATTGGAATCGTTAACTCGAATCTTGTCACAACGTTTACAGGGATGTGGCTGGCTTTTCAGTTTACTAGTAGACATTTCTTGCAAGAGCTTGATGTCATATTTTACACCATGCTGGGTGCGGCATTAATCATTGGTGGCTCAGGTGCAATGAATAACTTCATTGATCAGGATATAGATCCCATCATGAAAAGAACTAAGGCAAGACCGACAGTGACAGGCAGATTTAAGCCAAACTTTGTGTTGACCATTGCCCTCTCATTTTTAATTGTAGGTGAAATTTTGTTATTTGCGGCATCGTTTGCAGCCGGCATGTGGGGACTAGTAGGAATATTTGCTTATGTCGTTCTGTATTCAATGTGGTCAAAGAGGAAGCATGTTAGTAACACGGTTGTAGGTAGTATTTCGGGGGCTATTCCTCCTGTTATTGGATTCGCAGCGATTGAGCCTGCCTTAGGTCCAGGAGCACTAGCCTTATTCCTTATCATGTTTGCATGGCAACCACCACATTTCTATGCGCTTGCAATGAAACGGACTGAGGAATATCGTGCAGCTAAAATACCAATGCTACCTGTTGTAAAGGGATTTAAACGTACAAAGTACTCAATGTTATTCTGGATTCTTTTATTATTACCGTTACCTTTCCTTTTAACAGAGCTTGGAATTGGCTTTTTAACTCTTGCTACTGCATTGAACTTGGGTTGGTTAATACTAGCTCTGAAAGGCTTTACAACAAAAGATGATATGAAATGGGCAAATAAAATGTTTATTTATTCGTTGAATCATATGACCATACTATTTGTAGCCATCATAATATTTGCGGTGTTTAGCTAAAGTTAGGGATTCTTTCTTTTTATAAGAATTCATATAGACAGAACTGATGTCCTAGGTACACATGAAAATACAACAAAGAAAGAGGGGTTTAATTAAGCTATGATGAAAGGGCTTAAAAAATGGCGTCTTTTTTCACTTCTAGCAGTGATGATGGTTTTCCTTTCAGGTTGTGGTGAAGATTATCTTTCTACACTAAAACCATCTGGAGAAGTAGGTAAACAACAATTAAATTTATTACTGTTAACTACTGTAATTATGACGCTAGTAGTAGTAATAGTATCTGTTATCTATTTACTTGCATTCCTAAAATACCGTCGTGCACGCGTAGGTGAAAATGTTATCCCTAAGCAAGTAGAGGGTAGTCATACTTTAGAAGTGATTTGGACAGTTATTCCGATTATTTTATTATTAATTATCGCTGTACCAGTTGTTACAACTACTTATAAATTTGCAGATGTTGCTGCAATGGATGAGGTAGATGAAGAAGGGAACAAAACAGCCCTAACAATCAATGTAACGGCAAAATTATACTGGTGGGAATTCGAATATCCTAACCAAGGTATCGTAACGGCTCAAGAGTTAGTGGTACCAACAGGTGAAAAAGTTTACTTTAATTTAAAAGCTGCCGATGTTAAGCACTCATTCTGGATTCCTGCTGTAGGCGGTAAAATGGATACAAACGTGGAAAACTTAAACAAATTCTACTTAGTATTCGATAAAGAATCAAAAGATCTTAAAGATGGCGTATTTTATGGAAAATGTGCTGAATTATGTGGACCTTCACATGCATTAATGGACTTTAAAGTAAAAACATTAAGCCCAGACGCATTTGATGCATGGGTTGATGCAATGAAAGCAACTGAAGGACAAACTGCTGACAAAGCTTCAACAGATCTTGGTGAAGCAACTTTTGCAAATAGCTGCTTAGGCTGTCATGCTATCTCTGGTTCAGGAGCAGGCGGTACACCAGGTCCAAACTTAACTACGTTTGGTGACCGTAACCGTGTTGCTGGTTTCTTAGAGCATAATGAAGAAAGCTTAAAAGCTTGGATTAAAAACCCTGAGGAATTTAAACCAGGTAACTTAATGATGAATGCTGAAGGCACTGCGCCTATCTACGGTAATTTATCTGATGAAGAAATTGAAGCTCTTGCAACTTACATCATGGGCTTATCAGTAGAAAAATAATTTTCGTTCTATGTAACAAATTTTGAGGGAGGTAAAAGTTGTGAGCTCATACACACAGAAAAAGGGCTTTGGAGCAGCTGTCTGGGATTACATCACTACTGTTGACCATAAAAAGTTAGCAGTGATGTATTTATTAGCCGGTACATTGTTCTTCGCTATCGCTGGTTTTGAAGCATTATTAATGCGTATTCAATTAATGAAACCAAATAATGATTTCGTATCAGCTGGTTTTTTCAATGAATTATTAACAATGCACGGAACAACAATGTTATTCCTAGCTGCTACGCCACTACTATTCGCATTTATGAACATGCTTGTACCATTACAAATTGGTGCGCGTGACGTTGCATTCCCGTTCCTTAACTCATTAGGGTTCTGGTTATTCTTCCTAGGTGCAGTATTCCTTCACCTGTCATTCTTTATGGGTGGCGCTCCTGATGCGGGCTGGACTTCTTATGCATCATTATCTTTATACTCTCCAGGACATGGTATTGATTTCTATGTTCTTGGTTTACAAATTTCAGGGGCAGGTACATTAATTTCAGGTCTTAACTTTATCGTTACGATTATTACAATGCGTGCTCCAGGTATGACATTTATGCGTATGCCATTATTCACTTGGACTGCTCTTGTATCAAGTGCCTTAATCTTATTCGCATTCCCTCCATTAACAATTGGTTTATTAATGATGTTATTTGACCGTATGTTCGGTGGTAACTTCTTTGACCATACAATGGGTGGTAACACAGTAATTTGGGAACACTTATTCTGGATCTTCGGACACCCAGAGGTTTATATCTTAGTATTACCAGCATTCGGTTTATTCTCTGAGATTATTCCAGCGTTCTCTCGTAAACGTCTATTCGGATACTCTTCAATGGTATTCGCTACAATTTTAATTGGTTTCTTAGGGTTCATGGTTTGGGCTCACCATATGTTTACAGTTGGTCTTGGGCCAACAGCAAACGCAATCTTCGCTGTTGCAACAATGGCAATTGCGGTTCCAACAGGTATGAAAGTATTCAACTGGATCCTAACTATTTGGGGTGGATCTATTAAAGTTACAACACCAATGCTTTATGCACTTGGATTTATCCCGTCATTCGTTGCGGGTGGTGTTACAGGGGTCATGCAAGCATCTGCACCTCTTGACTATCAATTACATGATTCTTACTTTATCGTTGCTCACTTCCACTACGTAATCGTTGGTGGTATCGTTACAGCATTATTCGGTTCAGCGCACTTCTACTGGCCAATTTTCTTCAACCGTATGTTAAACGAAACGCTTGGTAAAATTACTTTCTGGGTATTCTTTATCGGATTCCATTTAACATTCTTCCTTCAACATTTCTTAGGTTTGATGGGTATGCCACGTCGTGTATTCACTTACATGGAAGGTCAAGGTTGGGATCAATTCAACTATATCTCTACAATCGGTGCATTAATGATGGGTGTAGGGGTTATCTTAATGGTAATCAACTGCTTAATGTCTATTAAGGGCAAACCAGCAGGACGCGACCCATGGGGCGATGGACGTACTTTAGAATGGTCAATTCCACAACCAATTCCATTCTATAATTTCCGTCAAACTCCACTTGTTCGTGGTTTAGATCCATGGTGGATTGAAAAACAAGAAGGTAATAAAGAAGTAACATTTGCTGAACCACTAGGTGATATCCATATGCCAAATAACTCAGCGATTCCATTCGTTATTTCATTAGGTATGTTTATTGCAGCATTTGGTGCACTTTACAATCCAGACGCAGATAAGCCATGGTCTATTTATGTATTAATCATTGGTTTAGCAATTACATTTGGTGCGATGATTGCTCGTTCTGTTAAAGACGATCATGGTTTCCATTTACACAAAGAAGAAATTCTTGAAATTGAAGAACATCTTTACGGCAAAGGAGGAAATAAATAATGGATTTCAATACTAAATTTACTCCTCATACTTGGCCAGATCATCCTGAACAAGCTACGATGGAAGGTAAAAATAAAGTCGTTGGTTTCTGGATTTTCCTTGCCTGTGAAGTTGTACTTTTCGCAAGTTTATTCGCTACTTATTTAGCGCTTAAGAACAAAGGGCCAGCTGGCATGGAGTTCACAACTCAAGGTTTATTTGAATTACCATTAGCATTTGCTATGACGATGTTATTATTAACATCATCACTAACATCTGTTTATGCAATTTACCATATGCGTAACTTTAACTTTAAAGGTATGCAAACTTGGTTAGCGATTACATTAGCTTTAGGTCTTGGATTCTTAGCACTTGAAATCTATGAGTTCAACCACTATGTGCACCTTGGTTTTACATTTAATCAATCTGCATTCGCAACAGCGTTTTATTCGTTAGTTGGTACACACGGTTTCCACGTAACTTTAGGTCTTGTATGGATTGGTACTTTAATGATCCGTAATGCTAAACGTGGATTAAACCTGTACAATGCACCTAAATTCTTCGTTGCTGCTTTATATTGGCACTTTATCGACGTAGTTTGGGTATTTATCTTTACAGTAGTATACTTGATGGGAGTGATCGGATAATGTCTTCACACGATACACCTATAGTTGCTAAGTCACAGGCACAGTATGAGTATGATCGTCATCATAATGCCGTTCATATGCGTAAACAAGTAATCAACTTTGCGATTATGATTTTCTTCACTTTTATCGCATTCGCAGTAGTTGCAGCTGATTTTTCTAAATACTTAATTATGCCATTCGTATTATTATTGGCTGGCGTTCAAGTTGTACTTCAACTTTATTCTTTCATGCACTTAGAAGATAAAAAAACTCACTTTGGTGGTGTTATTGGTTTCTTCATGTGGATGGGAATTTTAATCGCATTTACATTCTTCTTAGCATTTTTAACAATCATTTGGTGGTAATCACCAAAAAAGCACGTTCGTTATTTTGTACGAACGTGCTTTTCTTATGTTTTGAGGTTATTTAGGTATACAAAGAGGCAAACACTGTTGAAACTTAACATTTGTTCACCTTTCGTTCATTGCAGTATAGCTGTAAGCGTTTTATAATAGGAGTACTGAAGTTTAAAGGAGTGCGTTCCATATGCCACTTAGTATATTTGGTTTCCAAGCATTGTGGAGCCCGTATTTAATAGGGGTTCTTGTTTTTATAACAATCATCTATTTTTTAGTCACAACAAAGTGGCGTAAAGATTTTAAAGTAAGTGAACCTTTGAAAAAAAGTGAAGCTATTTACTTTGTTTTAGCTATGATTACCATCTATATTATCAAAGGATCTCCGATTGATTTAATGGCTCATATTATGTTTACCATGCACATGGTGCAAATGGCTATTCTGTTATTGCTGGTCCCTATTTTCTTAATTAAAGGGATTCCCTGGTGGGTTTGGAAGGTGGCTATTGAGGCACCTGTAGTTAGAACTTTGTTTAAAGTGCTAACATTACCAGTTGTTGCTGTCTTTGTATTTATCGGTCTATTTTCTTTCTATCATTTACCGTCCATATTGGATTACATTAAATTAAATGAAACATTACATGGTACCTATACATTTGTATTATTTCTATCTGCAGTGTTTATGTACTGGCCTTTAATTCAAAATATGCCAAATAGTAATCAAATGAAGCCTTTGCATAAATTGGCGTATATTATTGCTAATGCTGTTTTAATTACACCTGCTTGTGGATTAATCATCTTTGCGCCAAATGCAATGTATGAGACATACACAAACGGTGATGCATGGTTAAAGGCAATGGAGCTTTGTGTACCAGCCTCTACATTGTCAGGATTATCTTTATCTGGACCAGAGCTATTTACAGACATGAAACCAGTTGCAGATCAGCAATTAGGTGGCGTGTTAATGAAAATCCTACAAGAGCTTATTTTTGGTGTACTAATTGGTACGATCTTCACAAGATGGTATCGATCTGAGCAAAAAGATCCGGATAAAATCACTGCTGACGCTTTAGCTGCCCACCAAAAGAAGTGGGAAAGTCAACAGCAACATTAGTTGAAGAATAGAAATTTACTTTGTGTAAGGGGTTTTGACAATGGAATTGCAAATATTGCCTACTATTAGTACATCGTTTATCGTTATTAGTGCGGTACTTGTAGCGATAGGGTGGGGCTTAATTATAAAAAGAAATGTAGAGGGACATAAGAAAGTGATGCTTGCTGCAGGTGTTGCAGCACTTATTTTCTTTATCATCTATGCGTCCCGTACAATCTTTATTGGAAATACAGCTTTTGGCGGTGGAGAAGATTTAAAACCATACTATACGTTCTTCTTGATTTTCCATATTATTTTAGCGACATCTGGAGCTGTGTTTGGTATCGTTAGTATTATTTCAGGTTTGAAAATGAACATTAAATTACACAGACGAATTGGGCCAATTACAAGTATTATTTGGTTCTTTGTTGCCATAACTGGTGTATTAGTTTATTTATTATTGTATATTTTATTTGAGCCTGGTGAAACAACATCAGTAATTAAAGCCATTTTAGGATTTTAAAAAAATCTCCCTCCTTATTTCTGTGTAGGAGGGAGATTTTTTATAGTTGGTTGGAATAGTGAAAGCACTACGACAACCAGTAACGGACCAATTAATATTCCAATAAATCCAAAGATTTTAAAACCAATAAACATGGCAATAAAGGTATTCAAGGAAGAAAGTCCAATTTTATCGCCAATAATTTTTGGCTCAATCATTCGTCGGACTAGAAATTGTCCAATGGTTAGTAAAATTAAGACAGCTGCATATAAATAATCGCCAGCAAAGACCTGATAGATTGCCCATGGGACTAATAAAATAAATGAATCAAGAAAAGGGATAAAGTCTAAAACAACAAGTAAAAGTGCTAACAATATAGGGAATGGTGTTTTTAAAAAATAAAATGCAGCGAATGATATAGCAAAGATCCCTATCCCTACAAGTAATTGAGCTTTCAGAAATCCAAATAAGGCTAGCTTAACACGTTGGCCAATAAAGATAATTTTTTGATGGTAATGAAAAGGAACGGGCGATAATAATTTACGATTAATTGTTGGTAATTCTAAAAGCAACATATACAACACAATCCAATAAACAAATATATCAAAAAGACGTGTGGGAATATATGTTAATAACGTTGACCAAACATTGACGTTCGTTAAGGATAAAGAAAATTTTTCGATGGATGCTAAAGCTTTTGCAATCATAAATTGAATTTGTGAAACTAGCTCTACCGGTAAATGATAGGTGTAATTGCTGAGCTTAGATTGCATTTGAATCCATAGGGCAGACAATTGATTAAGATAATCAGGTATATCAATAATAAAGGAAGAAAATTGTTTCCAGCTTATATAAAGGATAAGTGTACATAATAATAAAGATATACTTAGAAAAAACAAAAAAAAGAAGAAGACAACGATTTTCCGTTTTTTTCTAAACCGTTTGCTCATTCGAACGATGATTGGTTCTAACAATAACGCGGTTAAGTAGGCAAGTAAAATTGGTAATGATATGGAGATGGACCAAAGGATCAGTATACCCATTGCAATAACAATAATGGGATGACGAAAAAAAGGACGATTAAAAAATGATAACATTTTTCTCACCTACATCATGTAATAGATATAGGTAGTATGAGAAAAAAATTTTTTTTTACTCAAAATAAAAAAAGACTGGACCACCAGTCTTTTTACAACCATGAAGCTATTTACGCTTACTTGCCGTCACTTCAATGTACGAAAGATTAGCGTGCGTTAACAGGTTCAAAGTTATTTTTATTTGTAGGCTCGATTGAGAATTGATCTAACTCTAATTTAACCTTTTTTAAGATTTCTTCACATTTTTTTACAAGGTGTGCTGGATAAACCTCGTCATCGCCATATTCAACACCATGCGGATAATAGTATTTACCAAGGACTGGTTTCATTAATGTAAGGATAGCATCGTGTGCACCTACGTCACCAGAAATAGCATATGCGAATACGCGTAGGTAATAACGACCTTCACGAGTATCGAATCGTTTATCGAATGTCATACGCTCGTAATCCCAGCCGCCATCACATTCTAAACCATGTTTTTTCATAATGCTGACAAGTAGCTCTTGATCAGCTGTTAAATTTTCAAGGTTAGTATTTTCAAAATACATGTATAGTCCTCCTTTAGGTTCTCGTACAAAGTATACGCTCATTTTTATAATAGAGCATATTCGACATTGTTGCAATGACAACATTGTGTCAACCCAATTACAATTGATATAATAACTTACAATAATGGTGATGAAAAGGAGTCCTGTATGAAAGCTTTATTCCGCATTTTAATGGTTTGTGGTGCAGTTGCATTAATTGGTTTTATGTTTTTTAATACCCCTAAGGAAAATGAGCCACTAGAAGGCCCAAATACCAATTCGAATATCATACCTCAAACACAGCTAAAGCAGGAACCTGCAATAGGAGCAATGACACGTCCACAAACGGGTATATCCACATTGATAGGAAAAGGCACACAAACTGTTTTAGAACAATATGGGGAGCCTGCAAGAAAAGAGCCGTCTTCATTTGGTTATCAATGGTGGGTCTACAATGAAGACGTATCAACTTTTTTTATGATTGGTATTGATAATAATATTGTGACACAAATTTACATAGCAGGACAAGAAATTGATGCATTTCCTTTTAAAGTAGGCCAAAAACGTGATGAAATATACAGAATGACGATCATTGATTATGAGGTAGCCGCCACTGTAGGCGAAAATATTTTCATTTTCTCAATGAGTGAAGAAGATATGCAAACAAGGCTGCTTATCAAATTTGATGGTCTTTATGCACAGCTTTACATAGATAGGGAGACAAGTGAGTTGCAAGGGATACGATATACAGACAGTGAAACACTTGTCCTTCATCAGCCATATGAAATGAGCTATCAAGGGGAGCTTGTTAGACGTGCTCCACCTTCCTCTTTCTTACAGCAAGAAATTGATGTGGCTAGCGCTAAACAATTAGACGATTTGCTAAATGTAACAAGAGTCCATCATGATTTACTTCCTTTAGAAATGGATGAATCATTGGAGGAAGCAGCAAGAATGCATAGTGAGGACATGAAGGTGCAAAATTTTTTAGCGCATGAATCTCCAACCTATGGTGATCTAAAAAAACGATTACAGACGCAAAAAATCGAGTATAGTGAAGCGAACGAAAACCTGGCAACTGCTTATTTTGATGCGATTGAAGCCATGCATGGCTGGACAAATTCTCCTGAACATAGAAAAGTTCTTTTGAATGATCGATATACACGCGTTGGTTCTGGCGCCTTTGTAGATTATTATACGCAAATATATCTTGAACCTACTACACAAGAAGTGGGTAGAGAAGAGCAAGATAATGAAGAGACGAAAAATGAAAAACAAGATAGCGAAGAATCTACAGATAAATCAAATCAAACCTTACCATAACAGAAGAATATTCAGATGAAGACAAGCTTTCAACAAACGGGCTTGTCTTCATTTTTTATGTGGAGTTTCTCCTTCTTTTAGGCTTCTACATTTTTCGTCACACCGTTACAAACGCCGTCATATGATAGAGAACTGAAAGGGGGAATGAGGTTTGCAATTAGCAGAGTTATTAAAAGACTGGCCATGTAGCGTGACGGGAGGATCTATACGAACAGAAATTACTGGTGTAGAGGACTATGCACAGGCGGTACAACCTGGTGATATATTTATTGTGCGAAAAGGTAAAAAAACATCGGGAAGTCGGTTTGTCAAAGAGGCATTGGCACGTGGAGCTGCTGCCATCGTTTCAGAAGAAAGTATCTCTTTGCCAATTATAGATAAAGAAATTCCTTTTGTATGGGTTCCAAATACAGCATTATTTTTATCGTATGCAAGTGCGAAGCTTGCTGCTTTTCCAGCAGAAGCTTTAACTGTTATCGCCATTACAGGTACAAATGGAAAGACGACAGTGAGCCATTTTGTTAGTCAGCTTCTAAATGCACTACATAAACATGCAGCAGTTATTGGAACGGTTGGCTTTTTCATCAATGGTGAGAAACAACAAACGGCTTATGAGCAATTAACAACATTGCAAGCTAAAGAATTACACCCCATTCTTAAGCAATGTGTGCGAAAAGGTGTGACCCATGTTGTATTAGAAGCTTCTTCAATGGGGTTGCAGCAGCATAGGCTCGATCATTGTGACATTGACTGTGGTGTATTTTTAAATTTATCAGAAGATCATTTAGAAGATCATGGAGGTTTAGAAGCTTATAAACGTGCCAAGAAACGTTTAGCGGATTTATCAAAAAAGCTAGTATTAAATGGAGATGATAATTTTTGCCGTTCTGTTGGTATTTATGATAAGAAAAAATCTTGCTCATTTGGTTTTGATAATCACAATGATTTACATATTCAAATCGTCAGTGAATCAGTTGGAAAAACCGTACTTTGTTTACAGACTTCCGCGAGTGAGCATATTGTAGAAATTCCTTTTGTCGGTAAATACCATGTGCAAAATGCTGTTGCATCCTTAATGGCTGTATGGCGCTTAGGTGTCCCTATGGAAGATATAGTTGGACATATGTGGTCGTTAAGGCTACCAGAGGGCAGGCTAGAGAAGATTGAAAATCCATTAGGAATTGATGTTTATGTAGATTATGCCCATACAGCAGAAGCATTGCAAGCAGTATTGCAAACCTTTGATCGCTCTAAAACAATTTACCTTGTCTTCAGTTGTGGAGGAAATCGAGACAAGGCGAAACGCTTTGCAATGGGGGCAGTAGCAAGTAAATATGCTGATGTTATTTATTTAACAACAGATAATCCTCGTGATGAAGATCCTATTGTGATTAATGAAAGTATTATTGCTGGTTTTACAGAGCAACAATATTATGAAATTTATTTAGATCGCAAACTTGCTATCCATCAAGCATTAGCAAAGGCAGAAAAGGGAGACATTGTCCTTGTTGCCGGAAAAGGGCATGAACAAACACAGCAAATTAAAAATCAAAAGTTCCCTTTTTCCGATCAACAATGTATTAAAGACTATTTTGCGAGTTTAATTACGGACGACGCTGAATAACGAAGAAAGATCCTGTAGCAATGGCAAGCCTGCGACCAGTCTCATCTTCAATATCACATTCCATGACAAGCGTTTGGCGTCCCTTATGAACAAAACGACCACGTGCAATCAATTCTTTATTTGTAGTGGTAGCAATATACGATATATTCATGTTCGTAGTAACTACATTATAGCCCTCAGGCACATAGCGCGAAGCAAGCCCTCCCATAGCGGCATCAGCAATCGTTGCAACAATACCTCCGTGTGGCACCTTTATCGTATTATGGATGACCGGTGTAATAGGGATACGGACCTCACTGACCTCAGGCTCAAATTTACCTACCATATGTAAAGTAGCATTAATATAACGACGGTGAATGCCTTGCTGTTTCTCCCGTAGGCCATTTAAAAGATGTAATAAAACTTCTTCATCTTCCTCGGTACTGTCTTGTAAAATCTCGGCCACTAACTGTTCAACCTGCTCCTTAGATGTTGTCATCATTTGGAAAACCTCTTTCATTAAAATTATCATTAATGTAAAATTACCATAAAATCTGTTATGATGGGAAAGAGATTGGGGGAATTAAAGATGATGATGACCTCTGACTGGGTAATCATTTTGGATGAGGCGGAAGCGCTTTGTGAGATGATTCTTTCCTCAGAACCTGCGATGGCGCTACAACAAGCGTATGAAGCTGTATATAGTGATGCACAAATTGTAGAGGCTATATATGCATTTAATCGCATGAAAGAGCAGTACGAAGATGTACAACGTTTCGGAAAATATCATCCGGACTACCATACAATTATGAAGTCGATTCGCCAACAGAAAAGGGCACTTGACTTAAATGAGAAAGTTTCAGCCTTGAAAATTGCTGAAAACGATTTTCAGGATTTACTGGATGAGATTAGCCTATTAATAGGAAAAACGGTCTCTGAAGCGGTAAAAGTTCCTGTTAGTAATCCATTCTTTGCATCTGGTTCATCTTGCGGAGGTGGATGTGGCTCGGGCGGTTCATGCTCTTGCTCAGCGTAATAGTATGTATATATAACATATCTCTTCTAGACTGTAGACAACTCGAAGGCAACTGAGTTAGTTTACAGTCTTTTTTATAATTAAATTCAAGGAGGAAGCATTAATGAAAACTTATCGAATTGCCGTAATACCTGGGGATGGAATAGGAAAAGAGGTTGTGCCAGCTGCAATAAAAGTTCTTGATCAGGCAGCTTTGTTAGATGGACGCTTTCAATTTGAATGGACAATTTTTCCATGGGGCTGTGAATACTATTTAGAGACAGGAAAAATGATGCCTGATAATGGCATAGAGCTGTTAAAACAGTATGACCAAATATTTTTAGGTGCAGTTGGTATGCCTAACTTGGTTCCGGATCATGTATCATTATGGGGCCTTCTCATTAAAATTCGACGTGAGCTACAGCAATTTATTAATGTACGACCTGCAAAGCTACTTCAAGGGTTACCATCACCTTTACGACAACCAAATGATTTTGATTTTATTGTTGTAAGGGAAAATTCTGAAGGGGAGTATGCTGAAAGCGGAGGAAGAATACATAGTGGACAAGATGAGGTGGCAATCCAAAATGCTGTTTTTACAAGAAAGGGTACAGAACGGGCGATGCGCTATGCATTTGAATTAGCCAAAACACGTAATGGACATGTGACAAGTGCTACAAAATCAAATGGGATTACATATAGCATGCCTTTTTGGGATGAAGTGTTTACTCAAGTAGGAAAAGAATATGAAGAGGTAGGTCAAGCATCTAATCATATTGATACACTAGCGGCATTTTTAGTGATGAAGCCAGAAAATTTTGATGTTATCGTAGCATCGAATTTATTTGGGGATATTTTGACAGATCTAGGCGGTGCCATTATGGGAAGCATTGGTATTGCACCTGCAGCAAATTTAAACATTGAAGGGCTATATCCATCAATGTTTGAACCTGTCCATGGTTCTGCACCAGATATAGCTGGTCAAGGAATTGCCAATCCTATTGGACAAATTTGGACAGGTAAGATGATGCTCGATTTTCTTGGTTATCAAGATGTGGGAACAAGGATATTGAATGCTATAGAGCAAACATTAGCGCGGGGTATAAAAACGCCTGATTTGGGTGGAGCTGCCACACTACAAGAAGTAACTGATGCAATCATAGATTATTTAACTTAAGTATTACTGTAATGGGAAGTAATAATGGATCTAACATTTACATGAAAGGGAAGCACATCAGTTCAGTGTGCTTCCCTTTCATTCCTAGTCTTATTTAGACTCTTGAACTTGTAATAACTCAACTGCAATATCCGGACGATCTGTAATAATGCCCTTTGCTCCATTATTGAGTAATTTTTTCATCGTATCTAGGTCATTGATTGTCCAATAGTGGACAGGAATATTGAGGTTGTTTAAAAACTGAATAAATTTAGGAGAATCTAATGCAATAACCCCTGACTTTGGAGGGATTTGAAAAACATCCACTTTAGGGTGATATAAATGTCCAAACTGACTTGAGAAAGAAGCAAATGCTTTTCTGACATCTGATTCACCTGCACCAAGTGCTACTTGATTTTGAGCATATAAATTAAAACGATCTATTTGCTCACCATAAAAGCTTGTCACAACAACACGATGTTCAGCTTGAAGTTCTTCAATTAAGCGCCAAAGTTTAGAAGGCATCAGACTCCCTTCGTACGTATCAGGAGCATCTTTGATATCAATGTTGATTAACATATTTGGATAGGCTTCAAGCAACTCTCGTAAAGTTACGACTTTTAATTTATCCTCTCGATATGGGAAATTTCCCTCTAAATCTTCAAATTGGTAGCCGTGGTTCAAGGCATTGATTTCTGCCAACGTCATATCTGCAATGAGACCATAGCCATCCGTTGTACGTTCAACTGTCTCGTCATGGAAAACAATAATTTCCTCATCTTTTGTTAGGCGAATGTCGATTTCAAAGCCATCGACACCTAGCTGTGCAGCTTTTTCAAATGCAACCATTGTATGTTCTGGTGCTAAAAGAGCTCCGCCACGATGTGCAAGAATTATGGGGCGTTCGAATTGTAATGCTTGTTTACCTTCGCGTTGCTGTGGTTTTGAAATAGCTTTACTGCCTGCCCAAGCTGCTGCACTTGCTGCTGCAATTGCAAGCGCAATTTTTGTTTTCTTACCCATATTCGTCCTCCTTAACAATTATCCTCATATAAAAAGTAGTAGTGAATTCATTGTTTAATCAATAGTAGTAAGTACAGGGCCTACTATTAAAATTAGTTATATAAGTGAATGATGATTTTTTTATGCCGATTTTTGCCATCCTATTTGAAAAACAATCATTATGGAGGTGCAAATGTCTTGTAAAGGGTTCATTTGAGGCATGATCATCTTTCAGCATTCTTCTGTTCCTGTAATGATGCTACAATTGAATTTAATTAAAACAACTGATTCATCTTCACGATGTTCAACGTCGTATGCTTTTCCATTATAACGGAAAATTGAGCGTTCTGTCAGCTAAACTCTGTTGCTATCATTTTCTGGTCTATGGTATTCTTTTATGTAAGAAATGAGGGAATCCACTATGAACGAACGACAAGGGCTAATCGTTTACGTCCATCAATTAAAACATGCGAAGTCACTTCGGAAATATGGTCATGTTCTTTATATTTCTAGAAGGCAAAAATACGTAGTGCTTTACTGCGATCGTGAGGATATTGACATGATGACAACAAAACTACAACGCCTTCCATTTGTGAAAGACGTTGTGGCGTCTTATCGTCCTTTTGTAAAAACTGAATATGAAAATGCAAAACCAGATAAAGCAAAGGAATATGACTACAAAGTAGGTCTATAAACTTATGTTAATGCAGGTATATAGTTATTTAGTCTTAATATACCTATTAAGTATTGATAAAATAGTTTTGATTCCGAAAATATAGATGAGTGCTTTATTTCTACAACTACTGCTTTTCGACCGAGTTGTTCTATTTGTGCTTCAAACATTTTTTGTCGCTGTGTTGGCTGTTCTTCATTGTATGGGATGCCTTCTCGACAAATATAAATAGGCATGAACTTACTTTCGCCGACTGGTTTAAGGGCGACAGCTAAAGAAATCACCTTCTTGTCTTCTTTTGTAGATGTTAGTAAAAAGGCTTGATGAAAACGTTCCTGGTTGGTTTTAATAATTTCGAGTAGCTCGTAAACATCACCATAGCCTTCACCTAATTCTATAAATTGTTGTGGCATAATAATTGCACATCCTTTCCAATATTCATAGTATCATGCTGCGGGAGGTCAAGCACATGAAATTTGCATTAAGCTTTTTTTCTATTTTAGCACTAATCATTACAGGAACTGTATTTTTCCAATACCATGCTTATTCATCTGATTTAGAAACAGGCATAGGGGATTTTCATTATTCTCAGGAAATAGAAATTGTCTATCGCGAAAATAGCTTAGATATTCGTCAACATTTTAAAAACCTACCAAATCAAAAGGTGAAAATTAAATGGCCTGAAAAAGCAACAAACGCTAGTTGCTTTATTGAAAATGAAAAAAGCTGTGATCGTTTATCAGATGAAGTTTCTTACTTTGCAAAAGGGGAGACAAAATCACAATCTGTGTCATACATAATTCCAATTGAGGGTGGCTTAAAAAATAAGATGCTCCTTCAAAATGTTTTTGCTACACTAATAAATGGTGAAGCATCGTATTCAATTGTTTCAATTTCTACAGACAGTAAGGTGAAAGGACAATGGGTTACGGGTTTGCCCCTAGTAGGTCAACAACAACTTGTACTTGTCAATTACGCAATGTTTAGAGGAAACGGTACTGTTCAAGATTTATATTGGCAAGCCGGGGAGCTTAAAGCGCAAGAACAGACACCGGTGTTATCAATTTATGCCGAGCAAGAAGTCCCTAATGATTTTCTAAAGTCATTAAAAAATTTACAGCTTCTAAGTGATGAGCATATTGCAATTATTCAAGAAAAAAGTCCAGTAGCAGTTCATGACGAAAGATTGTTATTTTTACCAACACTTACTGCACAAGCTGTAGAGCAAGAAGTAATTTTATCACAAATCAAATCACAATATAATTTTGTAGATTCCCCAGAATGGTTGCCTGAGGTTGTGGCATCCTATTTAATAAGCGATCCAATTGGTGGAGAAAAAACAAAGAAAATCATCAAGACATTAAATGATTACATGACGGATGCTCAACAACAAGCTTGGCAGGAAACATTGAAAAAGCTTGGAGATGAATCGATTTCACCAGATACAATGGACAAGTACTTATCACAGGTATTAGATGCCAAGACATCTTATTTTACATTAAATGCAGCTCAGCAAAATGGAACCTATCCACTTTTATTTGAGGATGCACGTGATGTCTATGTGGATGATACATTGAAGGAAGATGTTCATGTTATTCTCTATGAGGGACAGGTATTGTATACGGCAGATACATTATTGCCTTACCTCGGCTACTCAGCTGCGGAAGGAAAGAATGGCTATTATGTAAATAGTGAGCATCGTACATTCCGTTTCCCTAAAGAGCCTGGATTTTATGTATTCAACCAGCGTAGGTATTCGACTATCTCTGAACCAATCATTAAGATTGCTGATCATTATTATGTAGAAGAAGCTTGGTTACAACGATTATTCCTAGTTGAACTACAAAAAAAGGATGAGCGTATTCAAGTATTAAAACAAGAGCAACAATAACTTTTGCAGCGGAGGGCCAACCTTTCGCTGCAAAATACTTTATATAGACGAAAGTACGGTGAGATGCTGATATGAGAGTTGTAGCAGGAGAGCGCAAAGGAATGCCGCTTAAAGCAATAGCAGGAAATACGACAAGGCCTACAACTGACAAAGTAAAGGAGTCCATTTTTAATATAATTGGGCCATTTTTTGATGGAGGTTTAGCGTTAGATCTGTTTGCTGGAAGCGGTGGCTTGGGGATTGAATCATTAAGTAGAGGAGCAGAACGTGCTATTTTTATTGAGAAAGATCCTAAAGCATTCCAGGTGCTACAAGAAAATATAAAAAAATGCCGTTATGAAGAATATACAGAGCTTTTTCGTATAGATGCAAAGCGCGCTGTGAAAGCGCTATTAAAGCGTGATATTACATTTAAACTCGTTTTTTTAGATCCACCTTACCATCAGCAGGAATATTATGACCTCGTACAGATTTTGGTCGATAACCGTAAAATACAACAAGATGGTATTATTTTATGTGAACATGCAAAAGAGATAGGATTACCTCAAAATTTTGGGGAGTTTGTTTTAACAAGACAAGAAACCTATGGCGGAACAATTATTTCTGTTTATCGCTGTACAGAGGAAGAGGGAGAATAAGTTGTCTGAAAAAATTGCTGTAGTTCCTGGAAGTTTTGACCCTGTAACATTCGGCCATTTAGATATAATTAAACGTGCGGCTGATGTGTTTGATATCGTATATGTAGCAGTATTAAACAATTCAGCAAAGAATCCTTTGTTTTCTGTAGAGGAACGTATGGCTTTGATGGCTGAAGTGACAAAAACCTTACCTAATGTTCGTATAGAGAGTTCTTCAGGCTTATTGATTGATTATGCTAAGGAAAAAAAGGCGAAGGCAATTGTTCGTGGCTTACGAGCAGTTTCAGATTTTGAATATGAGATGCAAATTACATCTATGAACCGTTTCCTTGATGAAACAATCGAAACATTTTTCATCATGACGAAAAATCAATATTCATTCCTAAGTTCTAGTATAGTAAAAGAGGTTGCGAAATACGGTAGTGATGTTAACGAGCTAGTCCCTACATGTGTCGTAAAGGCTTTAAAAGAAAAATATGGTTTTACACAATAAGGATGCAGAGGATGTCAAAAGAACGATGACATCCTCTTTTTTGATATTTAGAGCGATTGTTATTTTAGAAAAAATAGAGCATAAATAGTTGGTACAATGATTATGCTAAGGAGGCGGAATTTAATATAAGGTCGTACAGAAAGTTTTGCAGATTTGGCGATAACAAAAATTTGTAAGTGAATACTTATACTTTGCATCGTTAACAAAATCACAACAAGTAAATGGATATAAGGAAGATCTGGAAATGCTGTAACTGTCATTTTAAGACCGTTCGTTACCTCCAGAACAGCTGCTATGGAAAGCTCAATCGTATAGGGAAGCTTTGGTATCAGCTGATCTAAGCCTTGTTGTACAATGGTTTGAATCGTTGTGAAAAAGATGATGGTTGTACCAACTAGTAGAATGGTTGGGGCTGTTTCTTTAATACTTTCCGAAAATGGAGCACTATAGAGTGGTGTGTTGTGTACGGAGATATTAGGTGAATCAGTTTTGCGAAAGAAAAAGTAGCCAGTTACTAGGCAACAAATATTAAACGTATGTAGTAAACATAAAAACAACCATCCAAACGTATTACTGTGTAGTAAATCAAGGCTTACAAAACCTAATACAAAAAGTGGACTAGGTGCATGACAAACAGCTAGCAAGAAATTTGCCTCTTTAGGGTGTAATTGACCACTATTTTTCAAATAAACAATAGTGGTTGCACCAGTTGGATAGCCTCCAAGAGCACTAATAATATAGGCTTGTACGTATAAAGAAGCCCTTTTTGTTTTGGTACGCATAGGGGCTGTTAAACGCAGAAGCCATTGTGTTAACACAAGATACGGCAATAAGTACGGAAAAAGTGCTTCCATGAAAAGATTTAAGCCTAAATCAGTACCACTGTGAGCGGTTTGTGGGAATAACAAGAGTAAGAGAATTAGAATTACGCAGAGCACTATTTGAATTGTAGCAAACATGTTATCATCTCGTTTCAACTTTTTGTCATTCACATAGGCAAATGCTAAAATCAATATATGTGAGAAAGGCAAAAACATGAACGTATGGTTTTGCAAGCGTCCTAGGAGGTGTTTTCAAGTGAAGAAAAAAATTAGTATTTATGCAGTGTTGATAGTCGTGATTTGTTTTATGATGTTATACCGACTAGACGCGTATATTATGAAACCTGGCAGTGCCTATGATGTCAGTAAATTTGTTACTGTGGATAGTAAAGAGGCAGATAGTGAGGGGTCTTTAAGTTTAATGACAGTTGCTATGCAGCAAGCCACACCATTTTCGTATTTGTGGGCGAAAGTTCAAAAATATCAAAAGCTAATGGATATTGAACAAGTACGAAATCCTTTAGAGGATGATGAGGAATATAATATTCGACAGTTAAAGTTAATGTCTGATTCACAATTTAATGCCAAATATGTAGCCTTCCAAAGAGCAGGGCTAGAGACAAAGGTACTTTTTAATGGTGTATTCATATTAAACGTTTTAGACGGAGGAGCTTCGGACGGTATTTTAAAAGCGGGTGATGAAATTGTCGAGGTTGATGGACAAAGAATAACTAGCCAGCAAATGCTTGTGGATCTATTAAAACCTAAGCAGCTTGGCGATAAGGTAACCATTCAATTTATACGTAATGAAGAACAACACCAGGAGACTATTACACTACAGGAAATTCCTAACGCCCAAGAACATAGAGCGGGTTTAGGTATTTCTTATACTGAAAGCAAATCGATTGAAACTAATCCGAAAGTGACGATGAAAACAGAGGATATAGGGGGACCTTCTGCTGGACTGATGTTTACACTTGAAATATTAGACCAATTACTTGATGAAGATTTAACAAAAGGCTATGCAATTGCTGGAACAGGTGAAATGCTAATAGATGGATCTGTTGGAAGAATTGGTGGAATAGACTATAAGGTTATTGCCGCTGATCGTGACGGCATGGAAATCTTTTTTGCACCAGATGATGAAATCTCTCAAGAAATGAAAGCGAAGTACCCAGAGCTAGAATCGAATTATGCAACGGCTGTCAAAACGGCCAAAGAGATTAAAACAAAAATGAAAATCGTTCCAGTGAAGAGCGTTGACGATGCTATCAATTATTTAAAGCAACTTCAACCAAAATAATATAAAGGGATGCTAAAAGGACTTTAGCATCCCTTTTGATGTCTTTAGCAACGAATAGGTGGTGTTTGATAATCCTTCGGCAGCGTAAAATCCTTTGTTCCTTGCTCGATACTTAAATTATAAAGCTCTGCTGAATGTATATCGATAGCTAACATCGCATCATTTGTAGCTGCAACTCGACTGATTAAGGGTAATTCTATATTCTTTTTTTGCTGACCTAAATAAGCTTGTCCTGTCGAACTCATACCCAATAGCCGAATAAAAGAGGGCGCGTTAAAACTTTGAAGCTGCTTTTTGGTAAACCCTGTATAGATATGTGTTATCATCCGTTGAAGGCGGGTCCAAGTATAACGCTTAGATTTTATTTTTTCCATAAAGCTATAAAATGTAGAGCTGTTTTTGGCTGCTTTTACAATTGCGTTTTCTATGCCCTCTGTTACTTCTGCATAACGAGTAAGTTCTGAAGGGGTATGTCTTATAATGGTGAACTGTAATAACGGCCAAAATGTTTCCCAGCTTGCAAATTGGTTATACTTTGTATGCCAGTCTGTTAAATAATCAAAAGTAGCTGTAGGAACAACATTTTGTACACTTTGTAAAGAATTTGTAGAGGCAAGGGCTTTACGTATGCCAGTGGCACTGGCGATCGATGCATCTTCCTTTAATGCATCATGATATCCTGCTGCAACGCGAGGAATTGTTAATGGTTTAATGTTGCTGTTAAGTGCCCTCGCTGCTTCAAGATAATGAAAGCCCAATATATTATTTGGTTGTGCAAGATCGATGTATGGAGCAGGGTACATCTGAGAAAGCTGTTCATAGGCGTAATGTAGGCTTTTTGGGTAGCTGGCACCTGTTTTAAGGCTGTCTTTAATGAACAGGTCATATTCTGCACGGTGGCTGTCAATCAGCTCGAAAGTGTTTAGAAAGGGCTGTATAGAGCCGTCTTCACTTCCAAAGGCAAAAGAGTTGCAACCAACAGCACTTAATAAGGAAATGGCTCCTTTTGCGAAATCTGTAGCAGGTGCTGTACTATAGACATAAGGCAGTTCAATAACAATATCTACACCGCCAGAAAGTGCCATTTTAGTACGTGTCCATTTATCTACCATGGCAGGTTCTCCACGTTGTAAAAATGTGCCGCTCATAACAGCGATTACGAGATCTGCCTGTGCTGCTTTTTTAGCCTGTTCTAAATGATAAGCATGTCCGTTGTGAAAAGGATTATATTCAACAACAATTCCAACTGCTTGCATGCTTCTCCCCCTTATAATTTGTGTCTTTATTTTAAACTGTTAGGAGTAAATACACTTCTCATAGTATATAATTATAGGTGGGTTTTAAAGTGGTGACAAGAAATTATCTTGACATCTATTTTTACACATTATATAATCAACAGTGTTGTCTCGAGGTGATTAAACGAATGAAATGGTCAATTCATCAATTATCTAAATACCGCCAAAACGGGATGCCAATCGATGCCTTTGTCCAGCTGGATGAAGTGATGGAGCGAAACCAGGATATTCGAGCAATTTCGCCCGTTCATGTAAAAGGGCTATGTACTTTTGGTGCATCGCAAATGACATGTCAGTTAACTGTGACAGCAACGTTAACACTACCATGTGCTCGCACATGGGAGGATGTTGAGTTTCCAATTGAAGTTGAGACAGTTGAAATTTTTAGCTGGATTGACGAAGATAAACGAGGAGACGATGACGGAGACATTCACTATATTGACGGTGAAGTCATCGACATGAAACCGGTTCTTGAGGAATTAGTTTTGCTTGAGGTACCAATGCAAGTGTTCAAGGAAGATTCTGAAGGACAAGTGCATGGTGGTAAAAATTGGTCTTATGCAACAGATGAAGACGTAGAGCTACACAAAAAAGCTGACGAACAAAAAGTGGATCCAAGACTAGCTGCTTTAGCTAAGTATTTTGATCAAACAGACGAATAGACGATCTGTAAGGAGGTGCCATCAATGGCTGTACCATTTAGAAGAACTTCTAAAACTGCAAAAAGAAAGCGTCGTACGCATTTCAAATTATCTGTACCTGGTATGGTAACTTGCCCTAACTGTGGTGAGGCTAAATTATCACACCGTGTTTGCAAAGCTTGCGGACAATACAAAGGTAAAGAAGTAGTAAGCAAATAATACAGTGTTTGCTCACTTAAAAGGCTAGTAGAGAGACCATGGCTCTTTACTAGCCTTTTTGTTTGCTTAAAAAGACGGAATATTTCGTTGATTATGAAATTCTTTACAATAGTGAAATAATTGTGTGATACAATTTATTCATTGTGACAAAGGGGGTAGTAATATGTCTTATACGATTGGCAATCATGATGGCATTATGACGTTTACCATTAACCGTGAAGAGAAACGGAATGCTGTCAATGATGAGGTGATGAACGGTCTTCAAGAAGTCATTACATATATTCGTGGGCATGAAGATGTGCGTTTCTTAGTAGTGACTGGTGCTGGCGATAAATCGTTTTGCTCAGGAGGGGATTTATCTGAGTTTCATTCATTGGAAACAGAGGATGAGGCATTTGGTATGTTAAGTAAGATGGGGAAAATATTATATGACCTTGCTACGCTTCCTGTACCAACTATAGCACTTATAAATGGTACTGCTGTTGGAGGGGGCTGTGAGATTGCAACAGCTTGTGATTTTCGTTTAGTAGCTAGCCATGCGAAATGTGGATTTATTCAAGGAACACTAGCCATTACAAGTGGCTGGGGTGGCGGTACATATTTATTTGAACGAGGTTTGCGTCATGATCGTGCGATGAAGATGCTCGTGGATGCGAAGCCTTACCCTGCGCAATTATTATATGAGATAGGATGGGCTATGCGTGTTTTTGAAGGCTCAAAAGAAGATGCCTTGAACGATTTTATTGAACATATGCGAAAAATTCATCCTTCTGTTCATAAAGCTTATAAGGAGATTGAGCTTAGAAAGTGGCGTGAACGAAATATGTATGAGCGTGTGATGGAAGAAGTTCGTACCTGTGCAAAGTTGTGGGAAAGTGAAGCGCACCATCAAGCAGTTAATAATTTCTTGACAAAGAAGAATAATAAGTAATGTATAAAGACAGTGTTGAGAGTAAAAACATCATCACTGTCTTTTTTCATGCAATGATTCTATTTTGCTTGCTTTTGCATATAGTAGTAAAAAATGCGAGGGTGATAGATTATGGAATTGAAAAAAAGAAAAGATCAATGGACAAAGGAAGATGATGAAAGACTAGCAGAAATCGTATTGCATAATGTGCAAAATGGCAAAACACAGCTAGAGGCCTTTGAAATGGCGGCCATAGAACTAGGTCGTACAAAACAAGCGTGTGGCTTCCGATGGAATAAAACATTGCGTGGTCAATATAGTCAGTCACTACTAGCTGTGCGAAATCAGCCCCAACAATCTATGCGAAGTCATTTGAAATTAGCGTTGACAAGTTTTGACGAATTAACGGAGGCTTATCAAACGCTTGAAATGAAGCATCGGGAATTGCAAAATGAGCATGAGAAGCTAGTGAAATGGCTTCAGCAAGGTTATTCATTAATGAAAGATTAAAATTATGATTACGTGGTTTTTGGAACATGAATTACATTGCTTTTCTTTTATGGACATAAAACCCTTTCTGTATATCGTCAATAATCAGTCTATCCTGTATAATAAAAGAACCTGCGTAGAAGGTGCCTTAGATGTATTCTAAGGCACCTTATTCTTATAGTTTTATGAAAGTATACTATTCAGAGGTGAAGCATCAGATGGGGGTTTTAAAGTCTGCTGTTATAGGAGGCACGCCAAAAAGTGCTTGATGGTGTGAATAGTATCGTGTTGCTTCAAAGTATCACAGAGTGTTTTGAACATTTTGGAATAATCTGGATGTGATGACATCGAGGTACATTGATCAGTAAAGATGGAAAGGGTGTAGACAATGAAAGTAGCGATAATTGGAGCAGGGGCAGTTGGTCAATTAACAGCAAGTTTTTTAGCGGAGTCTGGTGTACCAGTAACGTTGGTTGCCAGAAGGCAGGAACAAGTAATTGAACTAAATGCCAAGAAGTTAACACGTATCAACGTTGATGGGACTAAAACTGTGCAAAGGATTGTTGCTACTACAGATTTGGCTAATCTACCAAAGCAAGATTTACTAGTGATTGCTGTTAAATACGGACATTTGCAAAAGCTCTACAATCAATTAGCCTTATTCTCAAGTGAAATGCCGTTGCTTTTTATGCAAAACGGCTTAGCGCATTTTGAGGAGGCACTACTCTTGCCACAAAAAAATATCGCCTTTGGTTCAGTGACCTTTGGAGCTCAATTGTTGGACCATTCAACGGTTCAGCATAGAGGAGTAGGGCTATGTAAAATAGCAATAGAACGAGGAGAACACCAGGCTTTTCAACAGCTACTACAATTACAACGTTCCTTATTTCCTGTTGAATTGGCTAGTAATGCAGAGCAAATGCTTTTTGCAAAAGCGGTACTTAATAGCTTAATTAATCCATTGACAGCTGTATTGCAAGTAAAGAACGGAGAGTTAGTGACTAATCAACAAGCATTTTTACTGCTAGAAAATATTTATCGAGAGCTTACGGAAGCTTTTGAAGATATTGAACACACCATATCTTTTAGTGATGTGATAGACTTATGTAGGAAAACGGCCAACAATACTTCATCTATGCTAGCGGATCGTCTGCAGGGGAGAAAAAGTGAAATCGAAACAATTGTTGGTGTCATTCTAAATAAAGCTTTAGCAAACGGTCATAATTTACCTACTTTGCGTACTTTATATCATCAAGTGCTTGCAATAGAGGAGAGCGGTGAAAGAAGTTGAAAGACCTTTTACATATAGTTATTAGTATCATTATTTTTTGTCCAATTGTTCTTTTCGTAATTGTTTATCTGGTTGGCAGGAAAGTTAAAATTCGAGGCACACATGCTTTTGGAGCAGCCTCTGATGTTACGACATTGTGCTTGTTTTTTTCTGTTCCGTTAGCTATCGGTGTTCTTTGGCGTGTTAATGTTGGAGCGCTTTTAGTGATCCTCGCGATAATGATGGCCATGATTTTTACATATATTGATTGGCGGACTAAAAAGGAAATAGAAGTAAAGCCGTTATTAAAGAAAATTTGGCGTTTTTTATTCTTAATACTTAGTACAGCTTATCTAGTGATATGTATCGTGGGTGTTATCCAATCCATTATGGAATATTTACAGGTTGTCTAAGCATTTTCTTTTCATGTTGAAGCTTTAAGCGTTAAAATAATAGCATTAAAATAGTTATAAAAATCATTCTGTGGGGATGAGAATATGGATTGCATTCATAAACCTTCGAAACTAGAAGCGTAGTTCAGTGATATGAGGAAGTGAACCAGCGCATGTTTTTTTTCTACCGAAAGCAAAGTTAGGTATAGAAAATATTTCTCGAGGGAGAATGATGGCTTTTAAATCGAAATGTCTGCTGCAACATTGTTGCCTAAAAGCCGCTAATAGATGCCGTGGATTTTTTTGAGCAATTTGAATGTCAAGGCAACATTGAAAGCCTCATGTGCATAGTATGAATGAAATTCAATTTCTTGTTATGAGTAAGGAAATGATTTAGTGAGTAGAGGAGTTTATGTTAAATGAAACTGGAGTCAATCCAAGTACCTATAAAAAATCATGTACTAGCAGATTACTGGTCGCCAAATACTGCCATTCATCAATTTTTTGAGTATGAATACAATGATCAAGCTTTTGAGAAAAGAGCGGAGCATTTAGCGCGAAATTCCCGTGATCAAAAAGAGTTAACAACAATCATCCGTCAATTTATGGAGCCGCTGGGGTTATCCAAAAAAACGAATGAACATTTAGAACAACTAGAGCAAGGAGCTATGGTAATAGTTGGTGGACAACAAGCAGGTATCTTAACAGGCCCTCTTTACTCCGTTCATAAAGCTATTTCAGTTATTGCATTAGCGAAAGAGCAAAGTACGAAGCTTCAACAGCCTGTTATTCCTGTTTTCTGGATAGCTGGAGAAGATCATGACTTAGAAGAAATCAATCACACCTATACGGTACATGGGGAATTGCTGAAAAAAAGAGCTTATGGGGAGCGCTCTAGACGTAAAACGATGGCTTCTGCAACAGCCCTCAACAAAGAGTCGATGACGCAATTAATTAATACAATTATTCGTGATATTGGAGAAACAGAGTATACAGAAACGCTGATTAAGCAATTAGTTGACGCATTGAACAATAGTGAAACATTTACAGATTTCTTTGCCTGTCTAATGAATCAATTATTCAAAGAGGAAGGCTTATTATTAATCGATGCCGCTAACTTTCAATTCCGTCAATTTGAACATAAATATTTTGCTCAAATCATTCAATCCAATGAAGAAATTGCTAGAGTAGTAACGGAAAAGGAGCAAGAGCTTGAACGTGCTGGCTATGGTAAGCCTATTTTAGCAACATATGAAGCCGCCAATTTATTTTACGTAGAAGATGGGGAGCGACATCTTTTAGAAAGAAAAAATGATCTGTTTGTTAATTTAGCGGCAAACCTTAAATTTACACAAGAAGAGCTATTAGAAGTGGCGCATAATCATCCTGAACGTTTAAGTAATAACGTAGTAACTCGCCCATTGATGCAGGAGATGACATTGCCGGTATTAGCGTTTGTTGGAGGTCCAGGAGAGCTAGCTTATTGGGCGACACTGAAAAATGCATTTTCAGTGTTAGATTTACAAATGCCGATTTTTGCTCCGCGCCTACATATAACTATTGTCACTCGTCATGTAGAGCAATTATTACGCGAGCATCAACTAACTGTTACTGACGTATGGGAAGGGAAAGCATTACACCTGAAAGAACGTTTTATTGCAGATGTACAGGACAGTGAAGCCAAACGTCAAATTCAAGCTATGCAGCAGTTGTTAGTAGAAAAATATGAAGAGCTAGCCTCCTATTTAGAGAAACAGCATCTGCAATTAGATAAGATTCTTGAGAAAAATCAAGAAAATCATGCGAAGCAATTTGACTATCTACAGCAAAAAATTGAACAAACTGTATTGGGTAAGCATGAAACGACGATTCGTAAATTTATGACATTGCAAAATGAATTATATCCGAATGATGGTTTCCAAGAGAGATCCTTTAATCCGTATCAATATTTCAATGAGTTTGGACCTATGTTAATTACTGAAATGCTGAAGCAAAATTATAGCATCGGTAAACACCACTATTTACTTTATTTATAAAATTAATAAACAGATACTTTTTACCTAAGTAGTAATTTGATATCCTGTGAATTTGATGAATAATGTCGAGATAAATAGTATTTAAAGAGCTATCCTACCAGGGGTGGCTCTTTTTTTGTATCATTTAGCACATGTCAAAAAAATTCCTAAAGGTCTAATTGCATATTAAGTGATAAAATGTCAAGTTTTTTTTAAAAAAAGTGGAGGAAAGTGGGGGGATGTGGTACATTATTTAATAAAGTGGGGTGAGTAGTATGTTCATGGGAGAATATCAACACTCCGTTGATGCGAAAGGGCGATTAATCGTACCGGCAAAATTTCGTGAAGCTTTAGGCGAAACGTTTGTTGTCACAAGAGGTCTCGATAACTGTCTATTTGGCTATCCTATGAATGAATGGCGAAAACTCGAAGAGAAATTAAAAGGTTTACCAATGACCAAAAAAGATACACGAGCATTTGCGAGGTTTTTCTTTTCTGGAGCAACAGAGGTAGAGATAGACAAGCAGGGGCGTATCAACATCCCAGCTACCCTTATGCAGCATGCGCATCTAGTAAAAGAATGTGTGGTGTTGGGTGTTTCAAATCGAATCGAGATTTGGGCTAAGGATGCTTGGGAAGCTTACTTTAGTGAGTCTGAACAATCTTTTAATGAAATTGCAGAAAATATGATTGGCTTTGATTTTTAACTTGTAATAGGCATTACAACGTGATAGTTGAATGAGGTTAAGGCCTGAGAGGAGCGAGTGGTATGTTCGATCATACAACCGTGTTATTAAAAGAAACTGTTGATGGGTTGAACATAGATCCTGATGGTGTATATGTGGACTGTACACTAGGTGGTGCGGGACACAGTGAATATCTAGTACAACAATTATCAGATAAAGGCCGCTTAATTTGTTTTGATCAAGATATGACGGCTATTGAAAATGCGAAAATTCGATTAGCACCTTATATAGAGCGTGTTACATTTATCCATTCGAATTTCCGTTACTTAAAAGAAGAACTATTAGCTCATGGCATTAAGCAGGTTGATGGTATTTTATATGACTTAGGCGTATCTTCTCCACAATTAGATACACCTGAGAGAGGCTTTAGTTATCACCACGATGCACCACTTGATATGCGTATGGATCAAACTGCAACACTGACAGCATCAGATGTTGTTAATCAATGGGCATACGAAGATCTTGTTCGTATATTTTTCCGTTATGGAGAAGAAAAGTTTTCTAAACAAGTTGCCCGTAAAATTGAAGAGGCTCGAAAAACAGAACCGATTGAAACAACTGGTCAACTTGTAGAATTAATTAAAGAGGGTATTCCAGCAGCGGCACGCCGAAAAGGTGGACATCCGGCAAAGCGCATTTTCCAAGCAATAAGAATTGCTGTTAATGATGAGCTAGGCGCAGCAGAGGATTCATTAGTCGATGCGATTGATATGATTAACGTAGGGGGGCGCATTAGTGTCATTACGTTCCATTCATTGGAGGACCGCCTATGCAAGACAATCTTTAAGGAAGCGTCATCATTACCGGAATTACCGCCAAATTTACCTGTAATTCCTGATGACATGAAGCCAACTTTAAAGCTTATTACACGAAAGCCTATTATTCCTTCTGATGAAGAATTAGCAGTTAATAATCGTGCGCGTTCAGCGAAGCTTAGAGTGGTGGAGAAAATTAACGACAAAGGGCGTGAGTAAATGGCAGCAGTTCGTGTAAGGCAACAGCACCAACATCAACAAGTGCAACAACCGATAACACCACCTAGTCCACAACCCACTATCATACGTCGTAAAAAAACGAACCAGAAGTTTGAAAAGACAATGCTAATTGTTTTAATTGGCATTATTGCTGTACTAGGAATTCTTGTATTAAATAAACAAGCAGCGATTCAAACAACAAGTATAGACATTCAAAAAATCGAATCAGAAGCAGAAGAGATTGCGAAACAGAATGTTGACTTAACGGTTCGTGTAAGTGAACTTTCTACATACGAAAACATATGGAAAAAAGCCAAAGAACTCGGTTTAACTCAAAATGAGAAAAATGTAAAGGTAGTGCCGGGAGAATGAAAAAAAAGAGATTTCGATTCCAATGGGGAGCCTTTCTATTATTAATTTTTTATGGAGGGCTCTTTTTTCTATTATTCACAAGAATGGTGACATTACAGGCTACAGGTGAAGTGGAAGGACAAGAGCTTGCAGCGAGAGCAGCAGCTAAGTATGGTAAGGAAAGTGTAATTACAGCTAATCGTGGGAAGATTTATGATCAAAATGGACAAGTAATTGCAGAGGATACATTGAGTTATCGCATGATTGCCATTGTAAGCGAAAAGGCTACAACAGATCCAAAGAATCCTCGTCATGTAGTGGATTCGGAGAAAACGGCAAAAGTACTAGCGAAATATATTCCAGCGATGAAGGAAAAGGAAGACGAGATTGTTAAAAAATTGAACAATCGATATAGAAGTGATGGTGAACCTTTATATCAAGTTGAGTTTGGTAGCGCAGGCCGTGGCATTAGTCACGAGGTCATGAGTAAAATAAAGGAAGAAAAATTACCAGGAATTCTCTTTGTGAGTGACTTAAAACGGTATTATCCAAATGGTGTATTTGCCTCGCATTTAATTGGCTATGCTCTCAAAAAAGATAATGAAGATGGCACGGTTACAACCAAGGGAGAAATGGGTCTAGAATATACGTATGATAAAGAATTAACAGGCGTTAATGGCAAGGTGGAATATGAGACAGATGCTTTCCGCTATTTGCTTCCAAACAGTGAGAAAATGATTACACCTGCAAAAAATGGGGACGACATTTATTTAACACTTGATAAAACAATCCAAAGCTTCTTAGAGGAAGCAATGACAAAGGTTGAACAGGAATATAATCCTGAGTCCATGACCGCGGTAGTAGCAGATCCGAAGACTGGAAAGATTTTAGCAATGTCACAGCGTCCTACATTTAACCCAGAAACACGTGATAGTCAAAATATGAAGTGGCTGAATGAGGTGATTGAGGAGACAATTGAGCCTGGCTCAACGATGAAAACTTTCACGCTTGCTTCAGCTATCGATACGGGAAAATGGACACCGAATGACTCATTTAAATCAGGATCATATACAGTGTTTGACCGTACGATTCGAGATCACAATAGATATGGTTGGGGTTATATCACTTATTTACAAGGATTCCAACGCTCTGCCAATACTGCTATGGCCCATTTATTAACAAAGATTGGCGATGATGTATTTATTGATTATCTAGACCGCTTTGGTTTTGGGCACAAAACGGGTATTGATTTACCGAATGAAGCAACAGGTACTATTTTATCGAAGTACCCTATTCAAAGAGTAACAACAACTTACGGCCAAGGTTCTACAGTAACACCTATTCAGTTAATCCAAGCGATGACTGCTATTGCGAATGATGGCAAGATGATGCAACCGTATGTTATCGACCGTATTGTTGATTCTTCTACTGGGAAAATTATTCAAAATCATGAGCCTGTTGAAAAAGGACAGCCGATTAAAGCTGATACAGCGAAACAAGTACGAGAAATCCTAGCTTCAACGTTAACATCAGAATATGGTACAGCTAAGGATTTTATATTGGAGGATTATGAGGTTGCAGGGAAAACGGGTACTGCCCAAATTCCGAAAGCTAGTGGTGGATATCTTTTAAACCAATACCTTTATTCATTTTTAGGTTTGGCTCCTGTAGATGATCCACAGCTAATTGTATATGTCTCAGTGAAAAAACCTAAGCTGAACAATGAGCTTGGATCTGTACCAGTATCAAAAGTCTTTAATCCAGTTATGTTAAATAGCTTAAAGCACCTTAATATCAACCCAGACGATGTTCAACATGTCAATAAAGTCAGTATTCAGGACTTTACAGGTCAAAGTGCTGAAGCGGTTGAAGTAGAATTAGCCAATGATGGTTTACAACCAATTGTTGTTGGTAGTGGTGGTAAAATTATTGAACAATATCCAACGAACACTCAAAAGCTGGTAAAAGGTAGTTTTGTATTTTTAAAGACAGATGGCGAGGTAACATTGCCTGACTTTACGAATTGGTCATTACGTAATTTACTAGTCTTCAAATCTATGACTGGACTAGAGATGGAAATATTCGGCGAAGGTTTTGTAGCAAGTCAAAGCGTTTCAGCTGGAACCGTCATCACTGATAGTTCCCCGATTGTTGTTAAGCTCAAAACACCTGCTGAAAGCTTTGTACAAGACGTTGAAGCTGCCTCTGAGGGTGAAGTTGAAGAAGTAGAGGATGAATAATACTGAATAGAAGTCCACTTTATTTCATACGTTGTAAAAAACAAGGTGTGATGTCGAATGAAGTGGATTTCTATCCATTCTAAAAAGCGTTTACGTATTTTATATGTGTTGTTTATGTGTGTAGCAGTGGCAATTGTTGTTAGGTTGGTCTTTTTGCAAGTGTTAGATCAAAAAGAATTGACTACTAAGGCAGAGGAGAACTGGGACAGGGAAATTCCATTTGCGAATGAACGAGGGCATATAACAGATCGAGATGGAGAGAGTATTGTAACTAATAAGCTAGCGCCTACTTTATATTTCATGCCTTCACAAAGTGATGATATTGAAGGAGCTGCTGAAAAAATTGCCCAGGTTCTAGAAGTGGATAAAGCAAAGCTATTAGAGAAAATGCAAAAAAAAGCGTACTTAGTGAAACTAGCACCTGAAGGCAAAAATATACCTTATGAAAAAGCAGTAGAATTACAAGGCATGCAAATTGAAGGATTGTATAGTGGTGTTGATTATTCTAGGGATTATCCTTATGGCACTTTATTATCTCGATTTTTAGGTTTTACGGGGTATGATGCCCAAGGATTAGCTGGAATTGAATATGAATATGATAAATTTCTGCAGGCTAATTCTTCTGCTATCCGTCTCTTTACAGATGCCAAAGGTAATAATTTGCCTAATGTTTCAAGTGCTTGGAAAGCAGGAGAGGATGGTGCTACGATCGAGCTAACAATTGACGTTGATGTACAGCAAGTCGTAGAGCGCGAAATATCGCAAGCAATGAAGCGCTATGAAGCTGACCAAGCACTAGCGATTGCGATGAATCCAAACACTGGCGAAATTTTGGCATTAGCCTCTTATCCTACTTTCCACCCAGCGGAATATCAATTAGTAGAGCCAGCCATCTACAATCGAAATTTACCTGTATGGATGACGTATGAGCCCGGTTCTACTTTTAAAATTATTACCCTTAGTGCTGCGTTGGAAGAAAACTTAGTGGATTTGGAGCATGAAACCTTTTATGATCCAGGTTATACGATGGTGGCGGGAGCAAAGCTTCGCTGTTGGAAACGTGAAGGACATGGGCATGAAACCTTTTTAGAGGTGGTTGAGAACTCCTGTAACCCAGGCTTTATAGAATTAGGTCAGCGTCTAGGCAATGAGCGATTACTACAATATATTAAAGACTTTGGTTTTGGAAAAAAGACAGGGTCTAATATAGCTGGTGAAGCATCGGGTATTTTATTTTCTAAGGATGCCTTTGGTCCTGTTGAGCAGGCCACCACTTCATTTGGGCAAGGGGTAGCCGTGACACCTATTCAACAAGTTCAAGCAGTAGCTGCTGCCATAAATGGAGGCAAGCTTTATACGCCATATGTTGTGAAAAAGGTATTTAATCCAAATACAGGTGAAGTCATACAAGAAACGCAACCAGTTGTTAAAAATCAGGTAATTCGTGAAGAAACCTCTGCTAAGGTTCGTGGTGCTTTGGAATCAGTAGTAGCGAATGGTTCAGGTCGACAAGCCTTTCGAGATGGACTGCGAATTGGTGGTAAAACTGGAACAGCGCAAAAAGTTGAAAATGGCCGTTATAAAAGTGGAGAGTACATCGTATCCTTTATTGGCTTTGCACCAGCAGACAATCCACAAATTGTTGTCTATGTAGCTGTTGACAATCCGAAAAAGACAACCCAGTTTGGTGGTGTTGTAGCAGCACCTATAGTGGGGCAAATTATTGAGGATGTTGCGCCTTTTGTAGGTATTGAAAAATCGAAGGAACAACTGGAAAAGGATTATCGTTATGGTGACCCAATTACTGTGAAGGTACCGAATTTTATTGGTCAAACAAAGGATGATATTGCCAAGCAATTTTATCCATTCCGTATTGAATGGCATGGAGAAGGGACTAAAATTGGTAATCAATTACCTGAAGTGGATAGTGTTATCAAACAAGATGGTACCATTCATTTATATTTGGAGAACTAAAATAACTTTACCTTTAAAAAATGGGAAAGAACCACTATTATTATGAAGGGTAGTAATAATAAAATGAAAGTTAATGCTTTTTTCTTAAAGAAGAAAGTGAAACAAGATTTAAAGGAGATTTTTCAATGAAACTCGCAACAACACTTACCATTTTAGCTCTTGCTTTTATAGTAACAGTTATCCTGGCACCAATTAGTATTCCACTTCTTCGTCGTCTAAAGTTTGGGCAAAGTATTCGAGAAGAGGGACCAAAATCACATATGAAAAAAGCTGGTACACCAACAATGGGGGGAATCATTTTCTTAATATCCATCCTCGTAACAACTGTTGGTGTAGGTAGCTTTTTAGATTTATTAACGACACAGACCGTAGTACTTTTATTAGTATTAGCAGGATTCGGCTTAATAGGTTTATTAGATGATGGTTTAAAGGTTGTATTTAAAAGAAATTTAGGTTTAACCTCTCTTCAAAAATTGATTGGTCAAATTGTTATTGCTATTCTTGCGTATTTCCTTCTACATGTAGGATCGTTTGATACAACGTTAGCTATTCCATTTACGGAGTGGACTATTGATCTAGATGTATTCTATGTAGCCTTTTTAATTTTTTGGTTAGTAGGCTTCTCCAATGCAGTGAATTTGACAGATGGACTAGACGGGCTAGTGGCGGGTACTGCCTCCATTGCCTTTGCAGCATTTGGTGTTATTGCGCTATTCCAAAGTCAGGCAGATATTGCACTATTTTCGTTTGCAGTAACAGGTGCTTTATTAGGCTTTTTATTATTTAATGCAAATCCTGCAAAGGTATTTATGGGGGATACGGGGTCATTAGCATTAGGTGGAGCATTAGCTATGGTATCTGTCTTAGTAAAAGAAGAATTCTTGCTTTTACTAGTTGGCTTAGTGTTTGTGATCGAAACACTTTCCGTTATTTTGCAGGTAGGTAGCTTTAAGCTTCGAAAAAAGCGTATTTTTAAAATGAGCCCTATTCATCATCATTTTGAATTATCCGGTTGGTCAGAATGGAAAGTAGTGCTTGTCTTCTGGTCAACTGCCTTAGCAGTAGCATTAATTGCAGTCTTATCGGAGGCGTTCTAATGAAAAACTATACAGATTTACAACATAAAAAAGTACTTGTGTTAGGTCTAGCAAAAAGTGGTGTGGCCGCTGCTGAAATTTTACATGAGCTTGGTGCATTTGTAACAGTAAATGATTCAAAACCATTTGATGAAAGTCCAGATGCACAAGGGCTCTTACAGAAGGGGATTACAGTTATCTGTGGTCGCCATCCTGAAGATTTACTTGATGAAGGCTTTGAGTTAGTGGTAAAAAATCCAGGTATACCTTATAGCAATCGAATTGTGGCTGATGCCCTTAGTCGAGAGATTCCAGTCTGGACAGAGATTGAGCTAGCTTTTTTAATTAGTGATGCACCATTTATTGGTATAACAGGCTCAAATGGCAAAACAACGACGACAACTTTAATATTCGACATGTTAAGTAACGGAAGTAAAAATCCTTTAATTGCTGGAAATATTGGGACAGTTGCTTGTGGCGTCGCAAAAGAAGCTAATCAAGATGACATCATTGTAACAGAATTGTCTTCTTTCCAATTGATGGGGATTAAAACGTTTAAGCCTAAAATTGCTATTTTGACGAATCTTTATGATGCGCATCTAGACTATCATGGAACATTTAATAACTATGCTGAAGCGAAGTTTGGCGTAACTCGTAATCAAGATGACAGTGATTATTTTATTTATAATGCCGACCAACCGATAGTGGTTGGATATGCAGCACAATCTCATGCACAGAAGATTCCATTCAGTTCGAAGGGGCGTACTGCAAATGGAATTAGTGCAGATGATACAACAATTTATTGGCAAGGTGAACCATACATGGATCGCGCGAACATTGCCTTGCCTGGTAAGCATAATTTAGAAAATATCCTAGCAGCCGTGGCAGCCTGTATTTTAGTTGGCTGTGACAAAGAGAAGATGGTAGAGGTTTTAGCGACATTTGGTGGAGTTAGACACCGTACACAATTCGTACGTGAATGGAACGGTCGTAAGATTTACAACGACTCTAAGGCAACAAATTGCTTAGCGACAAAGAGTGCTTTAGATGCTTTCCAAGCTCCTGTCATTTTACTCGCAGGTGGCTTAGATCGTGGACATTCTTTCGAAGAGCTTCGCCCTTGTATGAGTCATGTAAAGGGTGTTGTTGCGTTTGGAGAAACTGGCTTACGATTTGTAGAATTTGCAAAATCGTGTGGTGTCCAACATACCGTCATTGCTCAAAATGTAGAAGACGCTGTTCAATATGCAGCACCGATGTCTGCAGAAGGAGATGTTATTTTACTATCTCCAGCATGTGCAAGTTGGGATCAATATGACAGCTTTGAAATACGTGGAGATGTTTTTATTGATGCTGTAATGAAGCTGTAATGAGCCTGTAACTATTTTAGAATATACTTGACTTGGAAGGATGGCATTACTGAGAGGTAAAGAAAGCTACTTATTGCTCGTCACAACTTTGATGCTATCAATAATCGGCATTATTTTCGTCTATTCTGCAGGTACCTATTGGAGTGCCGTTCATTATAGTGGAAAAATGCCGTTTTATATGAAGCAAAGCGTATACTTTGTGGTAGCCATTGTCGTATTTTTAATCACGATTCGATTAAATATTTTGAGAGAGCAGTCCTTTTGGAAAATGGCCTATATATTTTCGTTAATTTTACTCGTTCTCGTCCTGATTCCTGGTATAGGATTAGTGCGAAATGGTTCGCAAAGCTGGATTGGTGTAGGTCCATTAACAATACAGCCGGCAGAGCTAACGAAAATTACCGTCATTGTGTACTTGAGCCATATATTAGCCCAACATAAAACGGGCACTCCTGTTGTTAACTGGCGACATGGTTTTATCCTGTTACTTCCTGTTGTTCTTATCATGTTGCAGCCGGATTTTGGCTCAGTATTTATTCTCGTTGTATCTGTGTTTTTATTGTTTTTTGTCGCTGGCTATCCTCTAAAATTATACGCCATGATTATGCTAGCTGGTGTCGCTGGATTAGTAGGTCTCATAGCGACAGCGCCATATCGTCTAAAGCGTATAGAAGCATTTCTTGATCCATGGGCTGATCCCTTGGTTAGTGGGTTCCAAGCGGTGCAATCTTTAATGGCTATCGGTCCAGCAGGGATTTTTGGGCATGGCTTTGGACAAAGCCGCCAAAAGTTTCTGTATTTACCAGAGCCTCAAAACGATTTTATTTACGCCATTATTTTAGAAGAAGTCGGATTGATTGGTGGCCTCGTTATTTTAGTGCTTTTTGTACTAACGATCTATGCAGGCTATAGATTTGCTGTACAGGCTAAAAACCGAACGTCCTATTATGCGATTATCGGGCTAGTCACAATGCTTATGGTGCAGGCTTTTCTAAATATAGCCGTAGTAATAGGTTTAGTGCCAGTAACGGGTGTCACATTACCTTTTATTAGCTATGGTGGAACATCTTTAGTAACAATGTGGTTAATAATAGGTATTATTTATCAATTAGCGAAATAAATATAAAGGAGGAGTACTTTTATGGAGAAAGTAATTGATATAGAAGAACGCATACCTACGCTAAAAAAGCGACGAAAAAAGCGTACAAACCGGAAATTTATAGTGCTAATATTACTTTTCTTTATTGTGTTAGCAGTACTCCTTTATTTTCAATCTCCATACAGTAACATCAATAAAATCACTGTCAATGGTGCGAAGCTAGCGAATGACCAATATTATTTGGAGGCAAGTACTCTTGCGCCAGGAAAATCAATGTGGAGTTTCAAAGTGGAAGATATTGAACAGATTTTATTAAAGGATAAATGGGTAAAAGAAGTACAGGTTAACCGTAACTGGTTACAAGGCGTAACAATTGATATTAAAGAATGGAAAAAAGTTGCGTACTTAGCTGGGGATGGGACTTATTATCCTTTGCTAGAAAACGGCAAGCGCTTTGAACAAACGGGAAATGATACACCCATTGATGCACCTGTTTTTATCGGGATAACTGGTGAAAAGACAATTAATAAGCTTGTTGAACAGCTAGCACAATTAAAGCCCGAAGTATTAGCTTTAATTTCACAGGTTAACACGAATAGTAATGAAGCTAATCCAAATGCAGTCAAGCTTTATATGAATGATGGCTACGAAGTACGTGCTGTTATTCAGACACTAGCGGAAAAGTTAAATTACTACCCCTCTATCGTCGCACAAATTGCTAACTTAGAAAAAGGTGTGATTGATTTAGAGGTCGGTTCATACTATCGTCCTTTTAACGAGGAATACAACAAGATTAGTATTGACATGGAAGTAAATGCAGATGGTGAAATGGTTAACCAGGAAGTGACAGAAGATGAACAACAAGAAGACGAATAGCAAAGGTAGTTTTTTTACTAGAAAACAATTCGAATTACTAATTGTTTGTGTAACAACAGGATTTATCATCGGCTATTCATACAACCAGGCGAAAGATAATCGAGAAGCAGGCACTATTAATTCTGAGCTTTTTGAGCAAGAAGATTCTTATCGTGAGGAGCTAATCACTCAACAAGAGCGCAATAAAGAACTTACGGAAGAACTAAATCATTTACAAGAACAAATTCGGAAGTATGAAAAATCCTTTGCTTCAAACGAAAAGGACTACAAGAAGCTTGTTGAGCAAGCAGAAGATTTACGGCTTTTACTCGGTGAACTAAAGAGTGAGGGGAAGGGCATACGCATAACCCTTCAAGATGGAGACTATGATCCAAAATCCTTAAATCCAAATGACTATATTGTCCATGAAAGTCATGTATTTAAATTGTTAAATGAACTAAAAATTTCAGGCGCGCAAGCTATTGCTATTAATGGACAACGTGTATTAGCGAGTTCTTATATTCGCTGTAATGGCCCAGTAATAACAATTGATGGTACACAACATCCAGCTCCGTTTGTAATCGAAGCGGTTGGTGATTCAGATACATTAATAGCTTCTTTAAACTTAAACGGGGGCGTGGTGGATCAATTATTAAATGACAATATTGTTGTGTCACTTGAAGAAAATCAGAAGCTTACCATGCCAAAAGTAAAAATAGAAAGTTAGGACAAGTTCTATACTTTAAACTTCATGTTTAATTTAGCCTTCAGTTATATAGTCGATTGTAGAAAATTATACAATTCAAAGTCGTATTCTGAGGGGCATACGATACGTCTAGGAGGGGCTATTTTGAAAAGAAATATGTACACCCGAATAACGATCGTGCTATTTATTATCGGTTTGATGATAGCGGTACAATACAATACCATACAAAAACCAGCTGAGCGAGATACACGAGATATTTGGGCAATAAGAGAGGAATTAGCACAAGAAAAACAAAGACATTCCGCACTACTGGCAGAAATTCGCTCACTTCATGAAGTAGTGGATCGCTATGAGCAATCTGAAAAAGTAAATCAGCAAGCAGCTTTAAATGAAACATTAAATCGTTTAAAGCTACAAGCAGGATTAACAGAAGTTATAGGGCCAGGTGTTGTACTTCGAGTTGAACCTGCACCTGAACTGATAGAAATGGGCTATGAAATTAAAGAGATTTCACCCGATTTGTTAACTCAATTATTGAATACCCTTTTTAAGAACAATGCTACTAATGTCTCAATTGATGGTAATCGGGTAGTACAAACAACAGCCATACGGGATATTAATGGTAAGACAACAGTAAACAGTATACCACTGTCTTCGCCTTCATTTGAGATATTTGTTGGGACAAGCGATTATAAAGCAGCACAAAAAATGTATAATTCCTTGCAGGCCTCAACATTTATAGACTCATTTTATTTAGACAATTTTAATTTAGTAATTGAAGAACCAATTGAACAGTTACAAATTCCAGCATTTGATCAGCCGTTGACAAATGATTATTTAGCAGAGGTAAAAAAAGGAGATTAATATATGTGGCTACCATTTTTAGGTTTGGTATTTGGACTTGCCCTTGGCTTGTTAACAAATATACAAATCCCCTCTATGTATGAAAATTATCTGTCAATAGCTGTTTTAGCAGCTTTAGATACATTATTTGGAGGTATTCGTGCTCAATTACAGCAAGTTTACGATGATAAAGTTTTTGTATCAGGATTCTTTTTTAATATAGTTCTAGCAGCAGGATTAGCTTTTATAGGAGTGAATTTGGGGATAGATTTGTATTTAGCAGCGATTTTCGCTTTTGGAGTACGTTTATTCCAAAATATAGCAATTATTAGGCGTATATTACTAACTCGGTTAGATGAGAAACGTCACAAGCGGAAAAAAACTTCCATAGAATGAGAGAAAAATTGACCAAAATACTCGATTTGCTTAGACATTATGCCAAATTTACAATAGAATGAAAACAAGAGCATTTTTCAAGGAGGTGCAGCGAATTGAATCAGCAAGATTTATACATTTCCCTTGATATTGGGTCCTCCTCTGTCAAGGTATTAATAGGTGAAATGAGTGACGGGCAATTACATGTAATTGGCGTCGGAAATGTAAAGTCGAATGGAGTTCGAAAAGGTGCAATTGTTGATATTGATGCAACAGTACAATCTATTCGAAAAGCAATAGAACAGGCCGAACGAATGACTGGTTATCAAATCCATGAAGTCGTTTTAGGCGTTCCAGCTAACCAGACGATGTTACAGCTAGTTAAAGGTGTTGTCGCTGTAAATAGTGAAAATAGAGAAATTACAGATGATGATTTAGACAGAGTGGTAGAATCTGCACAAGTCATGTCAATACCTCCTGAACGTGAATTAGTTAACATCATTCCAAGACAGTTTATTGTGGACAACCTTGATGAAATTAAAGATCCTCGTGGTATGATTGGCATCCGTCTTGAAATGGATGCAACAATGATAACGACATCCAAAACGCTTTTACACAATGTTCTTCGCTGTGTTGAGCGAGCGGGTTTAAGTATACGAGAAATATATTTGCAGCCATTAGCATCAGGCTACTTTGCATTAACAGAAGATGAAAAAAACCAAGGAACTGCCTTTATTGATTTAGGTGGCGGATCTACAACAATTGCAGTTTTTGAAGAGGGGTTATTAACGCATACGGGTGTCATACCAGTTGGTGGTGATCATATAACGAAAGATATTTCAATCGTTTTAAAAACACCAACAGAACAAGCAGAACAAATTAAACACCAGTTTGGACACGCCTTTTATGATGACGCATCAGATGACGAACTCTTTGAAGTGCCTGTCGTGGGTACAGATTCTACTGATCAGTACAGCCAACGTTATATATCGGAGATTATCGGTGCTAGATTAGAAGAATTACTAGAGTTAGTTATAGATGAATTAGCACGTTTAGGTGTTAGAGATTTACCAGGCGGTGTAGTTTTAACTGGTGGTGTTGCAAAGCTTGAGGGGATTGCCCAATTAGCACGTCAAATTCTACAAACGCGTGTTAGAATCTATACACCCGATTATATCGGTGTTAGAGAGCCTTCATTTGCGACGGCAGTTGGACTTATTCGTTACGCCTATTTAGAAGATGATTTTTACGGTAAAAGTACGAATACGCAGCCTGTTGAATATGCAGTTGTAGGGGCTCAACCAGCTATAAGCAAAAAGCAAGAGTATTCTGCACCTTCAGAACCAAAAGAAAGCGTAATTGGGAGAGCAAAAAAATTATTTGATAAGTTTTTTGATTAACTAGAATGCGTAATGAATGATACAGAGTCGAGTTACCGTGGGAGGAAAAAGAGATGTTAGAATTTGATACAAGTGTTGATGAACTTGCAGTAATAAAGGTCATAGGTGTTGGTGGCGGCGGTAACAACGCTGTCAATCGAATGATAGAACATGGTGTACAAGGTGTTGACTTTATCGCAGTTAACACGGATGCTCAGGCATTAAATTTATCCAAAGCGGAAGTAAGGCTACAAATTGGGGCTAAATTAACGCGTGGATTAGGTGCAGGTGCAAATCCAGAAGTAGGAAAAAAAGCTGCTGAAGAGAGCAGAGAACAGCTAGAAGAGGTTTTACGAGGCGCCGATATGGTATTCGTGACTGCTGGTATGGGCGGCGGAACGGGTACTGGGGCAGCTCCAGTGATTGCACAAATTGCACGTGAATTGGGAGCCCTAACAGTAGGTGTTGTCACACGTCCATTTACTTTTGAAGGTCGTAAACGTCAAACACAAGCAATCGGTGGAATTGGCGGTATGAAAGAAGCAGTAGATACACTGATTGTGATACCAAACGACAAGCTACTACAAATAGTTGATAAATCAACACCAATGTTAGAAGCCTTTAGAGAAGCCGATAATGTATTACGTCAAGGTGTACAAGGTATTTCAGATTTAATTGCTACACCTGGTCTTATTAACTTAGACTTTGCAGACGTGAAAACGATTATGTCCAACAAAGGTTCAGCCTTAATGGGAATTGGTATTGCAACAGGTGAAAACAGAGCTTCTGAGGCTGCAAAGAAAGCTATTTCAAGTCCATTGCTTGAATCATCCATTGATGGTGCTAAAGGTGTCCTTATGAACATTACAGGTGGTTCAAATCTTAGCTTATTTGAAGTACAAGAAGCAGCAGATATCGTAGCTTCTGCATCAGATGAAGAGGTAAATATGATTTTCGGTTCTGTAATTAATGAAAATCTTAAAGATGAAATCATTGTCACAGTTATTGCGACAGGCTTCACAGAGGAAGCTTTACAGCAACAACGACCTACAGCAAAACCGACACTTAATATGAACAGACAATCTGCTCCACAGCAACAAGCACCTATTCGTGAACAACGACAAGAAATGCATGTTCAACATGAGCAGCCACGTCAAAATCAGCAAAATTATGCACAGGATGACATGCTTGAGGTTCCGGCATTTTTACGTAACCGCAAAAATCGTGGTTAATTAACTTCTAAAAAGCTCGTATTTTACATATGTAAAATACGAGCTTTTTATATTGACTGCTATGATGTTCAAATGTGTAAGGAAACCATGTTTTTTGTCAAAACATTTTTAGGAAATGATGCGATTGTTTGACAATATTTGTGGGAGTAACGTGCTAACTTTGTAAGTAGGAGGCGGCTGTTATGTATGGAGAATGGCTGGTGCTCATTAATACGCTTTTTAATCTAGCGATACTCACGTTTACGGCAAGAGTAACAGGAGTCCTTGTAAAAAATTCAAGATTATTAATGAGTTCTATTTGTAGTAGTTTTGTAGCTGTCATTGGCGGTCAAATGCTGTGGACGACAATTCTTAGTTTTATATTGTTAATTGGTATAGCGTTTCACTTTAAGATTCGAAGCTTTCAGAAGCAAGGACCTATTGTGTTAACAGCAACGATCGTTATTGGCGGATTGTTAACAGCACTACAACCTTTTTTAAAAAATCTTTCTTCCACCCATTTCATTATGATTTGCTTTTTGCTTGCAGTTTTAAATCTTATTGCATTTTATAAGCAATGGGGTTTTGTAAAGTTAGAACGCTTAAGTGGTCAATTTGTATTTGATACAACTTTAACAATCTTTGGGGCAAAGATACCACTTTCTGCCTTTGTAGATACAGGAAATCAAGCCATTGAGCCATTATCAGGAAAGCCGGTTCATTTTGTTTCCTATACTGCTTTGAGACCACATTTACCTTCAGCGTTCCGGGAATCATTAATGGAATGGCAAGAAACAGATCCGTACAATGTATCTATGTTTTCAGAAGATTATCAGCGTTATATACGATTTATTCATGTCAATACAGTACAGCAGCAAACCGTTGTCCTTGGTTTTCGCTTTGATGAGTGGCATATAAAGGGGGAGCCTTCGCAAGTGAAAATGAATGAATATATCGTATTAACCAAAAAAGCTAAAAATTTTCCACATAGCACAGCAGCAATTTTACATTTTTCAGCGCTTTCAAATAACTCATAGAGGGGGAGAACTATTGCTTCTTAGGCTACTTGCTAGCTTGAAAAAATTATGGAGTAAGTTTCGGAGTCGTGAAACGTACTATATAGGGGGAAATGATTCATTGCCAGTGCCATTAAGTCGAGAAGAAGAAGTTACAGTCATTGCATCCTTTATGAATGGTGATTTACGAGCTAGAGACACACTAATTGAACGTAATTTACGTCTTGTTGTTTATATTGCTAGACGTTTTGATAATACGGGAACGCCAATCGAAGACTTAATCAGTATTGGCTCCATTGGTTTAATAAAAGCAATTGAGACGTTCAATACGGATAAAAATATTAAGCTTGCAACATACGCATCACGCTGTATTGAAAATGAAATTTTAATGCATTTACGAAAAACAAGTCGTATGAAGGGTGAAGTATCCTTAGATGAGCCACTAAATTCTGATGCAGATGGAAATGAATTATTACTGTCAGATATTTTAGGAACAGAAGAGCATATTATTTTAGATAATGTGGAGAAAAAAATTGAACGTCAGCATATGTTCCACGCTATTAATTTACTAGGTGCGCGTGAACGTTATATTATGGAATGTCGCTTTGGTCTCAATGGAAAAGTTGAAATGACACAAAAAGAAGTTGCAGATCATTTAGGCATATCGCAATCATATATTTCCCGTTTAGAAAAGAAAATTATTCAAGATTTACGTGAAAATTTAAATCAACCAATTTCTTAGAAAGGGAAATTTATCCTACCTAAAATTGGTCGCAGCTTTTGTGCATATTCTTGTTTCTCTCGGACAAACTGATGTCACGGTTTAGTCAGAGAATAACATCCGGAGGAATCGAATATGCGAACAAAAGTAGATCTTTGCGGCTTAGATACATCGACTTTGCCAATTCTAAAGCACGAGGAAATGAAGGAACTCTTTATCCGATTACAAGCTGGAGAAACAGAGATTAGAGAAGAGCTTGTGATGTGCAATTTAAGGTTAGTGCTTAGTATTGTCGGTAGATTTGCCTATAGAGGTGAACAGGCAGATGATTTATTTCAAGTAGGCTGTATTGGCCTCATGAAAGCCATTGATCATTTTGATTTAAAGCATAATGTACGATTTTCGACATATGCTGTACCAATGATTATTGGTGAAATTCGTCGCCATCTGCGTGATCATCATGCATTACGTGTATCTCGCTCTCTAAGAGATATAGCTTATAAGGCAATGCAGGCAAAAGAGCAATGGATAACCGATAATTTGCGAGAACCAACGATTGAAGAAATTGCCGAGATGATTGACATGAAAAAGGAAGACGTTTTATTTGCTTTAGATGCCATTCAAGATCCAGTTTCATTACAGGAACCCATTTATTCAGATGGCGGAGATGCTGTTTATATGATGGACCAATTACGTGATGATGATGTATCAGAAGATCAATGGGTTGCCTATGTGTCGGTAAAGGAAAGCTTGCAAAAGCTAGATGAACGTCAGCAAATGATCGTTGCCAAACGATTTTATTATGGAGAGACCCAAACTGAGATTGCCAAAGAACTTGGGATTTCTCAAGCACAAATTTCACGTCTTGAAAAAAATGCAATTGAAACAATGCAAAAAGATTACAAATAAAAAAATGCGCATCGTATAATTCGGTGCGCATTTTATCTTCATTCAATGAACAAATGATACATAAATATAAAGTAACAGCAAAGTTTGATGGTAGTAGAAATGTTTATACGAAAGTAAACAATAGAGGAGGTATGTCATTGCGTTTTTCGATGTTACAACAAAAAGAAGTCATTGAAGCAGGAAATGGACGATTTATAGGCTTTGTCATAGATGCTGAAGTATCAAAAGAAACAGGCTATGTGACAGCATTTTTGATTGCAGAGCCTCGCAAATATCTTGGTTTTTTTAAAGGTGAAGAGTCTGTGAGAAAAGTGTATATGAAGGATGTGCTTGTTGTTGGTAAGGATGTCATTTTAGTCAAAGCCCTTTCCTAAGACATAGGCACATTAAAATTGTGAGAATTGTATGCTGACATAGGTCAGGCTATTCATTGATAAATCAAGCATTGCTTGTTACAATAAAAGAAACTATTGTTGTAAAGTTGGGAAAAACAGTGACAAAAATCTTAACAAATTTAAACAAGCTAAATGATTTAATAACAGCAGCAGAAAAAAAAGGGAATCGTGAGGGCGAAAAAGTCCAAATAATTGCCGTGACGAAGGAAGTTTCTGTTGAAAGAACACAAGAAGCAATTGAAGCAGGGCTCACTCATTTAGGAGAAAACAGACCAGAGGGCTTACATCGTAAAATTACTGAGATACATGCTAATGTTCATTGGCATTACATTGGGTCGCTTCAAACACGTAAAGTAAAACAAGTGATTAACAGCATTGATTATTTACACTCCTTAGATCGTTTGAGTTTGGCAGAAGAAATTGAAAAAAGAGCCGAACAACCTGTTAAATGTTTTGTACAAGTAAATATTTCTGGTGAAGAATCAAAACATGGTTTAACTATCGAAGAAGTTTTGCCTTTTGTAGAAGCATTAAAAGGTTTTACTAAGATTCAAGTTGTAGGTTTAATGACTATGGCACCAAACACCGAAAACGAAGCAATTATTCGCTCTGTTTTCAAGCAATTAAAACAATGTCAACAGCAAATAGCCGAGCAAGGATTCGCACACGCACCTTGTACCGAGTTATCAATGGGCATGTCTAATGACTTTGAAATTGCGGTAGAGGAAGGGGCTACTTTTGTTCGAGTCGGAACGGCTCTTGTTGGAAATGAAAGAGGGGAACAGGATGAGCATGAAAAATAAGATTAAAAACTTCTTTTACCTTGAAGAAGAATTAGAAGAAGAAATCACGCAAGCTCCTATTCAGCAACAACAACCCATACAACAACAGCAACCGATTCATTCAGTTAAGCCAAAAAAAATGATGAAAGAACGCAAAGCACCTATTCATGAAATCATGCCACAAAGCACAGCAACTCCTAATAACATTGTCAGTTTGCAGGCAGCTATGAGTTCTAAGGGAGCAAAAGTTGTTTTAATAGAACCGAGAGTTTATGCAGAAGCACAAGATATCGCAGAGCATTTAAAAAATAAACGTGCAACAATTGTCAATTTGCAACGTATCGAAAGAGAACAAGGTAAACGCATTATTGATTTTTTAAGTGGCACAGTCTATGCTCTTGCTGGAGATATTCAACGTATTGGTAAAGATATCTTCCTTTGTACGCCAGATAATGTAGAAGTGACTGGTGAAATTACAAACTTTATTTTAGACGATAATTAATAGCGAGGATTGTAGTTTATATGACTTTTTTTATTATACTTGGTTATGTATCATTAGCATTTAAGATTTACTCATTCATGCTAATTGCATATATCTTAATGTCTTGGGTGCCTGCCGCTCAAAATTCAGCAATTGGTCGCATGCTTGAAAAAGTTTGTGAGCCATATTTAGGTATTTTTAGGAAATTCATTCCGCCTCTTGGTATGATTGATATTTCGCCAATTGTGGCCATCTTTATGCTGAATTTTATAGAAAGAGGGCTTTATATAGTCATTCAGAAAATATATTTTATGTTCGCTTAGAAGTAAATCCTCACGTTTTGGTGGGGATTTTTTATTTATTTTAATTTTCTATGCTACTAAAGCGACTAATAAAAAATTTTAAAACAATGACGTCCAAACGTCATTAATTGGGAATACTAAGTTTCCAACTAACAAAGCAAAATGGAACTAGTGAAAGAGGAGACAACAAGATGGAACACTTAATCCAGCATTTTCGAAAAGATGAACAGCCCTTTATTGAACAGGTAATAAGCTGGCAGCGTGAGGTTGAAGATCGTTATGCGCCTAAGCTGACAGATTTTCTTGATCCAAGACAACGTTTTATTGTGACATCGATTATCGGGCAAAATGATACCCTAAAAACTGCATGCACAGGTTTATTTGAAGAGGCGGAGAGGCAGCGTATGCTTATTTTTCCTACTTACTATGAAGCAATAGAAGAAGACTTTCAGTTAGTGGCATTTACGATTCAATATCCAGTGAAATTTGTTCAATTACGACATCCTGATGTTTTAGGTGCGTTGCTTTCATTAGGTTTAAACCGTGGCAAATTTGGTGATATTCGTGTAAATGATCAGCAGGTGCAATTCGTTGTAGCTCAAGAGGTAGCAGAATATGTTCGGTTACATTTAACAGGTATTGGTAAAGTTAAGGTGCATATTGAGTCTTTAAAAGAAGCGGATTCCCTTATTGTAAATGAGGAAGAATGGTTGGAGGAATCTCATACAGTATCTTCCATGCGCTTAGATGTAATTATTGCGACTGTATTAAATGTATCACGCCAAAAAGCTCAAGCTTTAATTACTGGGAAAAAAGTTCGTGTAAATTGGACAGAAAGAGATACAGTTGCTTTTGAATTACAAGAGGGAGATATTTTATCGATACGTGGAAGTGGTAGGGTGAAAATTATTATGACTGAAGGCCGAACAAAAAAAGATAAAATCCGTCTTCAAGTCGGTCGATTGGCCCAAAAAAGCTGAAAGTGAAGTAAATTTCATTAATTTTTACTGCTAAGTTGTCGGAACAATTGTATAATAGGAATTACGAATGTACATGTAAAGGAGAGAAGGATTGTATGCCATTATCACCTATTGATATACATAATAAGGAGTTTACAAAAGCCTTCAGAGGTTATGCTGAAGATGAAGTAAATGAATTTTTAGATCAGATTATTAAAGACTATGAAATTCTGCTTCGTGAAAAAAAAGAGGTTGATAAGCAATTAGAGATGGCTTTAGAACAAGCGAGACATTTCAACACCTTAGAAGAAACTTTGCAGAAGTCTATTGTCGTTGCACAAGAAGCGGCTGATGAAGTGAGAAGAAATTCTCAAAAAGAGGCAAAGCTCATTGTAAAAGAAGCTGAAAAAAATGCTGATCGAATTGTCAATGAAGCTTTGACGAAGGCTCGTAAGGTGACGATTGAAATTGATGAGCTTAAAAAGCAATCTAAGGTATTTCGTAATCGTTTCAAGATGCTTGTAGAAGCACAGCTGGATTTACTTAATGCAGATGACTGGGATCATTTGCTGCAATATGATATCGATTTAACAGAAATTCAAGCATCTGTTGAAGAAGCACAGGATTCTGAGGATATTTAACTTTTCTTTTTAATTGCTGTAATTGACAAATGAAACTTGACGCGATTGTTTGAATTTCATATACTTTGTAATAGTAATTATTTTGAACAGATATGCATAAAAGCAGAGACGAAGACAGTATTTGTTAGGCGTTGTTAAGCGATTTGGGGACAGTGAGAGCCCAAACATACAACTAGCATTGAACATCACTTCTGAGCTAAATAACTGAAAAAAGTAGGTTATTTCGTGATGCACGACGTTAAACGTGCTTTTAAGAGGTAGTGCAAATTTTTGTACTACAATTAGGGTGGTACCGCGAGTAGAAGCTTCTCGTCCCTTAGTGGGATTGAGGGCTTTTTTTGTTTGTTTCCGAATCGTTTTAGATAATTTTGCCAATAACTGTCTTATGAGAAAAATGTCTACCTGTTTGTGTAAAATAAAGGAGGAATTTTAATGGTTGAATACAAAGATACTTTATTAATGCCAAAAACAGATTTCCCAATGCGTGGAAATTTACCGGCAAATGAGCCAAAAATGCAAGAAAAATGGAATGGCATGGATATTAACAAATTACAGATGGAGCGTACGGAAGGTCGACCAGAATTTGTTCTACATGATGGTCCTCCCTATGCAAATGGTGATATCCATATAGGCCATGCTCTAAATAAAGTATTGAAGGATATGATTACACGTCATCGCTCCATGACTGGCTACCATGTCAATTATATTCCAGGTTGGGATACACATGGTTTACCAATTGAGCAAGCATTGACTAACAAAGGTGTAAAACGTAAAGAAATGTCAGTAGCAGCATTCCGCCAACTTTGTGAAGAGTATGCTTATGAGCAAATTGACAATCAACGTGCCCAATTCCGCCGTCTAGGCATTCGAGGTGATTGGGAAAATCCATATATTACATTAAAGCCTGAGTTTGAAGCTCGTCAAATTGAAGTATTCGGTAAAATGGCGGAAAAAGGTTATATCTATAAAGGGTTAAAGCCGGTTTATTGGTCTCCTTCTTCTGAATCTGCTTTGGCGGAAGCTGAAATTGAATATAAGGACATCAAATCTCCATCCATTTATGTAAGCTTTGCAATTAAGGATGCGAAGGGTGTTGTTCCAGCAGATGCTAAATTTATCATTTGGACAACAACACCATGGACATTACCAGCAAACTTAGGGATTTCTTTGAATCCTGAATTTATCTATGTAGTAGTTGCAGTGGCTAATAAAAAATTCATCATTGCCAAAGAGTTATTAGAGTCAGTGGCAACTACGCTTGGATGGGTAGACTATGAGGTTGTACAAGAGGTAAAAGGAGAGGCATTAGATCGTATTGTAGCACAACATCCATTCTACGATCGTGAATCGCTTATTATGGTAGGTGAACACGTAACTGCTGAAGCGGGTACAGGTTGTGTTCATACAGCCCCAGGGCATGGTGAAGACGATTATCATATTGGTAAACAGTACGGTTTAGGTATTCTTAGCCCTCTTGATAATAGTGGCTGTTATACAGATGAAGCACCTGGCTTTGAAGGCGTGTTTTATAATGATGCGAATAAACTCGTCACAGAAAAACTAAAAGAAGTAGGAGCGTTAGAAAAGCTTGATTTCTTTACGCACTCCTATCCACATGACTGGCGTACGAAAAAGCCTGTTATTTATCGTGCGACACCACAATGGTTTGCATCTGTTGAAGCATTCCGTGGGGAGTTATTAGAGGCTGTAAAAGCAACAGCATTTACACCAGCTTGGGGAGAAACTCGTCTTTATAATATGATTCGTGATCGTGGAGACTGGGTAATTTCACGTCAACGTGCGTGGGGTGTGCCGATTCCGATTTTCTATGCTGAAAATGGTGAACCTATTATTACACCTGAAACAATTAGTCATGTCTCAGCATTATTCCGTGAGAATGGATCAAATATTTGGTTCCAAAAAACAGCAAAAGAGTTATTACCAGAAGGCTTTACACATCCAGGTAGCCCGAACGGCGAATTTACAAAAGAAAATGATATTATGGATGTTTGGTTTGATTCCGGTTCATCACACCAAGGTGTACTAGTAGAGCGTGGTATGAAATATCCAGCTGATCTCTATTTAGAGGGTTCTGACCAACATCGTGGTTGGTTTAATTCCTCTCTTATTACATCTGTAGCTATTAACGGCTATGCACCATACAAAGGACTTTTAACACATGGTTTTGTACTTGATGGTGAAGGACGTAAAATGAGTAAATCTTTAGGGAATGTGATTATTCCGCAAAAAGTAATGGATCAGTATGGAGCAGACATACTTCGTTTATGGGTTGCTTCTGTTGATTATACAGCAGATGTGCGCATCTCTATGGATATGTTAAAGCAAGTATCTGAAGTGTATCGTAAAATTCGTAATACTTTCCGTTTCTTACACGGCAATATTGCTGATTTCGATCCTACGAAAGATCGTGTAAGTTATGCTGAGCTTCGTGAAATGGATCAATATGTGTATATGCGCTTACAGGATGTCTTAAAAACTGTGCGTGCTGCCTATGATCGCTATGATTTTGCTGCTGTCTATCATGTAGTCAATAATTTCGTTGCTGTAGAGTTATCTTCATTCTATCTTGATATTGCCAAAGACGTAGTCTATATCGAGGGTCATGACAATAAGGATCGTCGTGCGATGCAAACAGTTATTTATGATACATTGATGACATTAGTAAAAATCATGACACCAATTATCCCACATACAACAGATGAAATGTGGTCTTATCTACATGCTCAAGGTATTGTAGAAGAAGTTTCTGTTCAATTAACAGATTTCCCAGAGGTAGATGTTCAAGCGAATTTTGAGAGCATACGTACAAAATGGGAAAAAATTATTGATGTACGCGATGATATTTTAAAAGCATTAGAGGAAGCACGTAATGCGAAAACAATTGGTAAATCACTTGAAGCAAAAGTCACTGTCTACGCGAAAGAAGATGTTGTCGCATTATTGAACGATGCCAACATTGACTTTGCACAACTTTCCATCGTTTCAGCTTTTGAGGTAGCTGCTATCGAGGAGGCACCTGCTGAAGCTTTAACACTTGAGCATGTTTCCATTGTTGTTGAGAAGGCTACAGGTGAGAAATGTGAGCGTTGCTGGTCAATTTCTGAAACAGTTGGTTCAAATGAAGCACAACCTACAGTATGTGCTCGCTGTGCAGAAGTTGTAGAAAAGTATTACGTTTAATCTATAAATAACAAGAATCTGCATTTAAATGTAGAGGATGTGCAAGTCTCCTTGTTGGAGGCTTGCTTTTTTCATGGAAGTTTTGCAGATTCTTTTCCATTATTTAAATAAAATTTCTGTCGTATTGCGATAGTCTGTTGGAGATATACCTACATATTTTTTAAAAGTTAAACTATAGTAATTTGGTGTATTGAAGCCACAGGTGGAGGAGATTTTTTCTATGGTGTAGTCGTACTTGCGTAAAAAAGGTAAGGTTTTGATAATGCGTGTATAAGCAACATAGTCAACAAAATTGCGACCTGTTTCTTTTTTAAATAGTCTACTAAAATGAGTTGGGCTAAAGTTAATATATTTTGCAACATCACGAATGGTCAGTTGTTCGTCGTAATGTTCTTCAATATACTGAATAGCTTTTTGCAGCTGCTCATGCTTTGTTAAATCTTCGTAATATCGGATGTGTATATTATGGATAGGTGGTTTTCTACGTGCTTTTCTAGCCTGGCTATAGGATTCCTTCACTTGCATAGCATCCTGAAATACACCTCCAACCCCCATAAAAAGATGAATAGAACAATCCCTTTTTAGGGTCTCGATAACCTCTAATAAACAGGCTTCACCCTCAGTCCAATGTTTGAAAGAGTTGTAATCAGTAGGAATTCGCATGAGAAGTAATAAATAGCGTTCAAAATGTAAAAAGGATAATGAGGCCTTCTCAGCAAAGTGCTGACGAAAAACGGTTGTAATACTACTACTTGCATCGTGTGGGACAGCTTTCTTATTAGCCCCATCAATATAGCCTTGAATTAAAAATACAATATTAGGTATACAGCTTGTCGATAAAAATGAAGCAGATTGTATTATTTCTTGTTCATTGTCAATTTCTCCACGGATCAGGCGTTTTAAAAATGCTTCCCTAAATGGAGAGGTATGTTGTTGGGATACTTGTTGTGATAGCTCAAGCATTGTAAGTGTACTCGCCTTTTTTTCCTGATAGGACGTATACAGCTTTTTTACAATTCGTAAAAATTTTGATTTTTGTAATGGTTTTATGAGAAGTGCAGGTAAAGCTAATTCAATTGCTATACCAGTCGAGTAGGTAAGGTGTTCTGTAACAAACGGGACAATAATACTATTAGGATAATTTCTTTTTAATCGATTAATCTTTACCCAATCAAATAACCGATTGACTTCATAGACAATAATGACCTCATCTTCTGGCTTTGGCACTTTACATTCCTCTAAAGCGTTTGGTAAAACCTCTTTTAACCATTCACTCATTTGCTGCTTGTCAAATGAGCTTTCCATATACCATACCACCTTTAAAATGCTACCAGCCCCCTACGAATAAAAAGATAAAAATATTTTAACTTAAAATAGCAATTTTTTGTACTAATACAGCAATATTTTATATCTATATTGAAGTTGAAATAGAATAGAATAATTGTAGTGAATAATAATTTGAAATTTCAGACAATTATTCACTTACCAAAAAAGGGGGAGTTGGCTTATGGCGGAAGTAGGCAGTCATGATTATGACTATGTAGAAGCAGGAACAATTGATGTGAAAGATCTACCACCTTTAGATGCAACAACAAACAAAATTATGAAAGATGAATTTACAACAGGTTTAGGTTTATCGATATTTTACTTTATTTTGATTTTTAGTATCCCTGTTATGAATTGGTTTGCGCCAGCATTTGCGTTTAAGAAAATCTGGGGTGGTATGACAGTCACATGGTTTGTGACAACGATTGTAATGATGGCTATGGCATTTATTATTGCATATGTTCACACAGCCATGTACGAGAAACGTCTAAAGCAATATGATATAGCAAATAAGTAGTTGGAACAAAGGGGGAAATGTTGAATGATGGAAGCTCTATTAGAACCAAAGATGTTAATGACCATTGCTTTAATGGGAACAATTGTATACATTACGTATTTAACAAAAAGAAATGCAACAGCTTCGGATTTCTTTGTAGGTGGCCGAAGCTTCGGATGGTTTACAAATGGGTCTGCCATTGGTGGGGATTACTTAAGTGCAGCAACATTCCTGGGTATCGCAGGGTTAACATTTCAACTTGGATATGATGGTGCTTATTATGCTTTTTGCTTCTCCATTGGGTTAACATTATTAGCGATTTTTGTGGCAGGTCCTTTAAGACGTTTTGGTGCATTTACCGTTGCAGATTTTTTAGGCTATCGTTTTCATAGTAGACGAGCTCGGCTTGTAGCTGTGGCAGTGGTGTTAGCTATTTCAGGCTTTTATGCAGCTCCCCAATTATTAGGTGCTGCACAGATTTTAAGTATGTTTTTCGGTACTTCTTATGAATTCGGCATTATATTTACTTGTGTTGTTATGATTTTTTATGTAGGTATTGGTGGTATGAAAGGAACAACCATCAACCAAGCATTAGAGTTGTGGATTCGTCTTGGTGCGTTTATTGTGATGTTAATTGCAGCAGTTTATGGCGGTTTACATTATGATAAAATTTTAGCAGCCATCCATTCATTTAGCGGTCCAATTACAGGCACTTCACCGTATGCCTTAGATGGCAATGATATCAATTTTGATGGTGCTGCTTGGACAGGCACGGGCTTTTATTTCCCCACGTTCTGGCAAACAATTAGTATGACGATAGGATTAGCGCTAGGAACAATTGGTCTTCCTCATATTTTATTGCGCTTTTATACAAACCCAAGTGCTAAAGCAGCCCGTAAATCTGCACTCATGGCCATTGGAATTGCAAGTGCGTTCTTCTTGTTAGCTGTTTATTTAGGTGTTGTAGGTCGATCTATTTTCATTTCTGGGACAGCTAGTGAGGAAGTCATGCGTGATTTAGTGCTGGGTGGGAATAATATGGTCATTCCTACTACAGCCCTTGCACTAGGTGGCAAATGGCTACTTGGATTAGTTATAGCAGGAGCATTTGCAGCTATTTTCTCCAATCTTTCAGGATTGTTTATTACAAGCTCAGGTGCACTAGCTCATGATTTATATGCCAATATCATGAAAAAGGATATTACACAAAAACAACGAGTTATTGCTGGGAAAGTGGCTATTGTATTATTAGGTATTTTATATGGAGCATTGGGTTTACTTGTAAAGGATGCATCCATTGGCCATTTAGTGGCGCTGGCTTTTACTGTCGCTGCAAGTACATTTACCCCAATATTCATTTTAGGTATTTGGTGGAGAGGCATGACAGAAAAAGGAGCCATTGCAGGATTATTAATAGGACTTGGCGTGTCTATGTGGATGATCTTTTTACCAGGAACGTTACCAAGCTTCTTGCAGTTTAAAATTCCAGGTATTGTGACAGTACCTGTGGGCTTCTTATCTGTTATCATCGTGTCATTAATAGATCGCAAAGTTCCTGCTGATGTTAATGACTTCATGAAGCGAGTACATTCAAAAGAATCTGAAACTGTCTAACCAATAAGTTATGGCTATTTCTATTGCTTAAACGTAATAGGGGTAGCCTTTTTATATTTCTTGAAGAGATTTAGAATCAGCCATATTTAGATATGATATTAGTTATTGTGAATGGTACTGTTATGGTAGAATAGGTAAGATGTTGAGTGAACGGAGGAATGTCTGTGTATAAATATTATGGATTAGCTGCTTTTGTCGTTTTACTGGATCAATGGACAAAATGGCTGATTGTGAAAAATATGGAATATGCTGAACGCATTGCTGTATGGGACCCATGGTTTGGTATTTTGTCTCATCGGAATAGAGGGGCAGCATGGGGGATGCTAGAGGGGCAAATGTGGTTGTTTAGTATTGTCACAGTTGCTGTTATCTGTGCGATTATCTATTTTTATCATAAAGAAGCAAAGGGAAAGCCTGTTTTTCAAGTCGGCTTAATGCTCTTGCTTGGTGGTGCAGTAGGAAACTTTATAGACCGTCTATTTAGAGGAGAAGTGGTCGATTTTGTAGATGTTTTAATTCCAATTATTAATTATGATTTTCCTATTTTTAATGTGGCAGATGCTGCATTAACAATAGCGGTTGTCGTGCTGATGATTGGCTTAATTATGGAAGATAAAAAAGAGAAGAAACAGGTGAAACAATGACGCAAGTAACATATACAATCGAAGAACAGCAGCAAGGAGAGCGCATTGATAAAGCACTTTCTAGCTTACAATCTGAGTGGTCACGCACGCAAATTGGGAACTGGATTAGTGAGGGAGTCATTAAAGTAAACGGTGATGCTGTAAAGGCAAAATATAAGGTTAAAGCTGGTGACATCATCGCTATTGATGTACCAGAAGTGGAAGAATTGGATGTTGTCGCAGAAAATTTAGATTTAGATATTGTTTATGAGGATGCAGATGTTCTTGTTGTGAATAAACCAAAGGGTATGGTGGTACATCCAGCACCTGGCCATATGGGAGGTACACTGGTAAATGGCTTAATGTATCATTGTAAAGACTTATCAGGGATTAATGGTGTACTACGACCAGGAATTGTCCATCGTATCGACAAAGATACATCGGGCTTATTGATGGTTGCTAAAAACGATACGGCTCATGAATCATTAGTCAATCAATTAGTGAATAAAACAGTTACTCGTAAATATATTGCTCTTGTCCACGGGCATATTGCACATGATAAGGGGACAATTGATGCACCGATTGGTCGTGACCAAAAAGATCGCCAAAAACAGGCAGTTGTCGATAATGGTAAACATGCTGTCACACACTTCCAAGTTGTTGAACGTTTTGGTGACTATACGCTGGTGGAATGTCGTTTAGAAACGGGACGTACACACCAAATTCGTGTGCATATGAATTATATTGGCTTCCCACTTGTTGGAGATCCAAAATATGGTCCGAAAAAGACAATCGACTTTGGGGGACAAGTTTTACATGCAGCGACTTTAGGATTCGATCATCCTTCATCTGGAGAATACTTGGAGTTTGAAACACCACTTCCAGCTGATTATGAACAATTATTAAATGATTTACGAAATAGGCATTGACGTATACGAAAAGAAAGTCTATACTAACGACAGTGAATGAACAACATAACTAAATATTCACCTTTAATGGCAGTCCAGAGAGGCTGAGAAGGGACATGTGATAGTGTTGTGGAAATTTGTGCTGCAAATTTTTCCAACATGCTTTTTCGACACGTATACAACCCTCTCAGGCTATTCGCCTCGAGAGGTTTTTTTATGGACACATGGCCGATAATAGATTGAAGAGAGGAGGATACGAATATGGCACAAAATGAATTATTAGATGGCCCATCAATGACACGAGCATTAACACGTATTGCCCATGAAATAATTGAACGTAATAAAGGAATCGATGAATGTATTTTAGTTGGCATTAAAACAAGAGGTGCTTTTCTAGCCAGACGTTTGGCGCAGCGAATTGAAAAAATTGAAGGTAAACCGATTCGTACAGGGGAACTTGATATTACACTTTACCGAGATGATTTAACAACGAAACATGAAAACGAACAAGCACATGTAGAACAAGTTGATATCGAGTATCAAGTGAAAAATCAAAAAATCATCTTAGTAGATGATGTACTTTATACAGGTCGAACAGTACGTGCAGCTCTAGATGCTGTAATGGATTTAGGAAGACCTGCACAAATTCAACTAGCTGTTCTAGTAGATAGAGGCCATCGAGAGCTACCAATTAGAGCAGACTATGTGGGAAAAAACGTTCCAACTTCTGGCTCTGAGCGCATTGTTGTCAATTTACAAGAAGTAGACGGAGAAGATTGCGTCATTATTTACAAAGAAGACGAACAATAAAGTGAGGAAACAGTATGTCAAATGCAGTTTTAGATATTAAGGATAAACCGACCCCGCTCCAGCTAGTGACATTAAGTTTCCAGCATATGTTTGCGATGTTTGGTTCAACAATTTTAGTACCGCAGTTAGTAGGTCTTAGTCCAGCGATTGCCCTTTTAACAAGCGGAATTGCTACATTATTCTTCCTATTAATTACGAAATTCCAGGTACCGGCTTATTTAGGCTCCTCCTTCGCCTTTATTGCACCAATCCTACTTGCTGCAGGTGGTTTAAATGAAGACGGTGCGAGTGTAAACCCAGGCAATGCCATGATTGGTGCTATGGCTGTCGGCATTACGTACGGAATTGTATCCTTAATCATTTGGAAAAGTGGTTATAAGTGGATTATGAAAATCTTGCCACCGATTGTGGTAGGTCCAGTAATTATGGTAATTGGGCTTGGACTTTCTGGTACGGCTGTGAATATGGCAATGAACGTTAATGGAGAGTATAGCTTTTTACACTTCTCAGCTGCTTTAGTTACGGTCTTTACAGCTATCATCTTTACGATTTTCTTTAAAGGAATTTTAAGCACTATGCCAATTTTGATGGGCCTAATTGTAGGTTACATTTACTCCATGATAATTGACATAGTAGACTATACACCGATTGCCAAAGCAAAATTCTTCGCTATGCCTGATTTCTTAATACCGGGTGTGCATTATGAGTTTGAAATAACAACAAAAATTCTACTTATCATGGTACCGATCGTTATTGTAACAATTTCAGAACATATTGGTCATCAACTGGTATTAGGAAAAGTAGTAGATCGAGATTATATTAAAGAGCCAGGATTACACCGTTCGCTACTAGGTGACGGACTTGGCACATTTGTGAGTGCTTTAATCGGAGGCCCTCCGAAAACAACGTATGGTGAGAATATTGGTGTACTAGCCATTACTCGAGTATACAGTATCTACGTTATTGCAGGTGCAGCAGTGGTTGCTATCTTACTATCATTCTTCGGGAAAGCAATGGCCGTAATTGCAACGATTCCAACCGCAGTACTTGGTGGGGTTTCCATCTTACTCTTCGGAATTATCGCAGCAAGTGGCTTACGTATGCTAGTAGATAATCATATTGATTTTGGTAACAGTCGTAACCTAGTAATTGCTTCAGTGATTTTAGTCATTGGTATCGGCGGTGCCAAGTTTGTTATCTCAGAATCATTGAGTGTTGAAGGAATGGCCCTAGCAGCGATTATTGGTGTGCTATTGAATGCGATTCTACCAGGTAAAAAAGAAGCTGATATACCCGTACAATACAATCAAAATAAAGATTCATAGTAGTACCTTTTAATGAATTGTCCAGAGAGGCAAAAAAAGGGAAGTTGTGGACAGGCTGAAGTAGGATGTATGTCTTGCTGTAGTTTGTCACGCCTCCTCATGCCTCGTTGATGACATCAACGGGGCTTTTACTTTATATACAGAGAACGTCATACAAAGACGTTCACGATTCACAACCTAATGGAGGTCACATGATGAAGAACTTATTATCGATGGAACATTTAACAACAGAAGAGATTAACCAAATCCTAGATCTTGCGCAAGCATTTGAAAATGGTGAAACATCATCGTTATCTCGCACACACAAAGTGGCCAACCTATTCTTTGAACCAAGTACTCGTACAAAAACAAGCTTTGAAATGGCAGAATACAAAATTGGCTGTCATGTTATCCCTTTTGATGCAGGGTTTTCGAGTGTTACAAAAGGGGAAACGATGTACGATACTGTCAAAACATTGGAAATGATTGGTTTAGATGCTGTCATCATTCGAGCGTCAGAAGATGAGTATTACAATGAGCTGCTGAATGGTATCAACGTAGCGATTATTAATGCAGGAGATGGTGCTGGGCAACACCCTTCACAATCCTTATTGGATCTTTATACCATCAAAAAAGAGTTTGGCTATTTCGAAGGGTTGAATGTCACAATTGCAGGAGATATCTCTCATAGTCGAGTAGCGAAATCAAATGCTACAGCATTACAAAATTTAGGGGCAAATGTTCATTTCCTTTGCCCAGAAGAATGGTCTGGCGGTTTTGAAGCGCACCATTCATGGGATAATCTGATCGAAATAAGTGATGTCATTATGTTACTACGTGTGCAACATGAACGTCATAAAGTAAATAAAAGCTTCTCAAAGGAAGGTTACCATCAAGAGTTTGGTTTAACAATTGAACGAGAAAAGCAAATGAAAGAATCGGCCATTATTATGCATCCAGCACCCGTCAATCGTGATGTCGAAATTGCTTCTGAGTTAGTCGAGTGTGATCGCTCTCGAATTTTTGAACAGGTGCGGAACGGTGTTTACACACGGATGGCTATTATGGAAACCATTTTAAAGGGGAGAGAATAACATGACAAAGGTACTTCAAAATGTACAAATGCTAGATGAACAAGGTGAATTGAAGACAGTCAATATTGCAATGGCAGACGGAAAGATTACGGCTATTGGTCAAGATGTGACTGTAGCAGGTGCAGAACTGATTGAAGGACATGGTTTAATCGTAGCACCAGGCTTTATCGATGTTCATACACATTTACGAGAGCCAGGATTTGAGCATAAGGAAACCATTGCAACAGGTTCGGCATCAGCAGCAAAAGGCGGCTTTACGACAATTTGCGCAATGCCTAATACAAAGCCAGTACCTGATTCGGTTGAAAACATGCAACTTATCAATGGGCTCATTAAGGACAGTGCGGTTATTCGAGTACTCCCATACGGTTCCCTAACAAAGGATATATCGGGTGAGGTTCGAACAAATATTGAAGAATTAAAAGCATATGGAGCAGTGGCATTCTCAGATGATGGTGTTGGTATCCAGCTAGCCTCAACGATGTATGAGCAAATGAAAGATGCGGCCCAGCACGATATGATCGTTGTAGCACATTGTGAGGACAACTCATTAATCTATGATGGTGTGATGCATGAAGGAAAGCGTAATAAAGAGCTAGGCCTCCCAGGAATACCTTCCATTTGTGAATCCGTACAAATTGCACGAGACGTACTACTTGCAGAAGCAGCAGGCGCTCGTTACCATGTTTGTCACGTATCGACGAAGGAATCAGTGCGTGCGGTAAGAGATGCAAAGGCTGCAGGAATCCGTGTCACAGCAGAAGTTTGTCCACATCATTTATTACTAGAAGAGATGGATATTCCATCTGATGATGCTAATTGGAAAATGAATCCACCATTACGCGCAGCGGATGATAAAGATTCTCTACATGCAGCACTACTTGATGGCACAATCGACTGCATTGCAACAGATCATGCGCCACACACAGTAGAAGAAAAATGCTGCGGTATGGTTGGCGCACCATTTGGTATTGTAGGTTTCGAAACAGCTTTCCCACTACTTTATACACAGTTTGTAGAAACAGGAAAGTGGACGTTAAAACAATTAGTTGATTGGATGACAGTGAAAGCAGCTGAGATTTTTGATCTGCCATATGGCACATTAGAAGTGGGTGCTTCAGCGGATATGATTTTAATTGATATTAAAAAAGAACAAACGATTGATGCAGAAGGCTTTGTATCAAAAGGTCGTAATACACCATTCAACGGCTGGGTGGCAAAGGGTTGGCCAGTACTAACTATTTTTGAAGGCAATATCGTATATCAGGAGGCAGAGTAATGAAAAAACGTTTACTAGTTTTAGAAGATGGCACAGTATTTACAGGTACAGCATTTGGTAGCGAGCGCGCTTCACAAGGTGAGGTTGTTTTCACAACAGGGATGACGGGTTATCAGGAAACGATTTCAGATCCCTCATTCTATGGACAAATTGTCACTTTAACTTATCCTTTAGTTGGTAATTACGGCATTAACCGTGATGACTTTGAATCGATTACGCCAGCCATTCGTGGATTTGTTGTGCGTGAATTAGCTAAAAATCCTTCAAATTTCCGCTGTGATTTAACTTTAGATGATTATTTGACATCAAAGGATATCCCAGGAATTGAAGGGATTGATACACGAAAATTAACACGTATTATCCGTAGTAAAGGTTCGGTAAAAGCGATTTTGACAGCTGCTGATGAAGAAGTAAATGTGGATGAAATAGTAGCACAATTGCAAGCAACGCCAGCCATTACGCACCATGTTCGTGAAGTATCACCAAAAGCGGCCTATCCATCTCCAGGGCGTGGTAAACGAGTTGTCCTAATTGATTATGGAATGAAGCATGGGATTTTACGTGAATTAAACAAACGTGATTGTGATGTGCTAGTAGTACCTTATAATACGTCAGCTGAGGAAATTTTAGCTTGGCATCCAGATGGCATCATGCTGTCAAATGGACCAGGAAATCCTGAAGATGTTCAAGAAGGCATTGAAACAGTACGTAACTTAATTGGAAAAGTGCCAATGTTCGGTATTTGTTTAGGCCATCAAATCTTTTCTTTAGCAAGTGGTGCAAAAGCCTTTAAATTACCGTTTGGACACCGTGGTGGTAACCATCCAGTAAAAGATTTACGCACAGGTCGTACAGATTTAACATCTCAGAACCATGGCTATGCCATCGATATCGAATCATTAAAAGATACAGAGTTAGAATTAACACATATCGCGTTAAATGATGGAACATGTGAAGGTGTGCGTCATAAAAAATATCCAATTTTCACAGTGCAATATCACCCAGAAGCATCACCAGGTCCAGAAGATTCAAACCACTTATTTGATGAATTCATCGAAATGATGGAAGTAGAAGCAGGGAAGGGGAAACAACATGCCTAAACGTACAGATATTGAAACTATTTTAGTAATCGGCTCAGGCCCAATTGTTATCGGACAAGCAGCAGAATTTGACTATGCAGGAACACAAGCATGTCTTTCATTAAAAGAAGAGGGCTACCGCGTTATTTTAATCAATTCAAACCCTGCTACAATCATGACAGATACAGAAATTGCAGACAAAGTCTATATTGAGCCAATTTCTCTTGATTTTGTATCGCGTATATTACGTAAAGAACGTCCAGACGCGATTTTACCAACACTTGGTGGTCAAACGGGCCTAAATATGGCGATCGAATTAGACAAATCAGGTATTCTAGATGAGCTTGGGATTGAAATTCTTGGTACTAAATTAGATGCCATCCATAAAGCAGAGGACCGTGATTTATTCCGTAATTTAATGTATGAGCTAGGAGCTCCAGTTCCTGAATCTGATATTATTCATAACTTAGATGAAGCGAAAAGATTTGTTGCGAAAATTGGCTATCCTGTCATTGTTCGACCTGCCTTTACACTTGGCGGTACAGGGGGCGGTATTTGCTACAACGATCAAGACTTAGAAGAAATTGTGACATCGGGTTTAAAATATTCACCTGTAACGCAATGTCTATTAGAGAAATCAATCGCAGGCTATAAAGAAATTGAATACGAAGTAATGCGTGATGCAGCTGACAATGCCATCGTTGTATGTAACATGGAAAACGTTGACCCAGTAGGGATTCATACAGGTGACTCAATCGTTGTTGCACCAACGCAAACATTATCTGATCGCGAAAACCAAATGCTACGTAATATTTCACTCGATATTATTCGCGCATTAAAAATTGAAGGTGGCTGTAACGTACAGCTTGCACTTGATCCATATAGCTTTAATTACTATGTGATTGAAGTAAATCCACGTGTCTCTCGATCATCTGCATTAGCATCAAAAGCAACAGGTTATCCAATTGCTAAGCTAGCCGCTAAAATTGCAGTAGGCTTAACGTTAGATGAAATTAAAAATCCTGTAACAGGCTCAACATATGCTTGTTTTGAGCCTGCACTGGACTATATCGTAGCAAAAATTCCTCGCTGGCCATTCGATAAATTCGAATCTGCTAAACGTAATCTTGGTACGCAAATGAAAGCTACTGGTGAAGTAATGGCGTTAGGTCGTACTTTTGAAGAAGCTATGCTAAAAGCGGTTCGTTCTCTTGAGACAGGTCAAGTACACTTAGAGTTAAAACATGCTGAAGAAAATTCAGATTCTTGGATTGAAAAACGTATTCGCAAGGCTGGGGATGAGCGTCTATTCTTCATCGGTGAAGCTTTACGTCGAGGTGTAACAATTGAACAAATTCATCAATGGTCAGCAATCGATCTATTCTTCTTAAATAAATTTAAAAATATTGTGGATATGGAACAAACGCTTGCTGACAATAAGAATGATAAAGACGTACTACGAACAGCTAAACGTTTAGGCTTTGCAGATAAGAAAATTGCTGAGCTTTGGGAAACAACACCAGAAGAACTGTATGCTTATCGTAAAGAGCATGGTATTATGCCAGTCTATAAAATGGTGGATACATGTGCAGCAGAATTTGAATCAGAAACACCATATTTCTATGGCACATATGAAGACGAAAATGAATCAATTAAGTCAGAAAAACCTTCTGTGGTGGTACTCGGTTCAGGTCCAATCCGCATTGGCCAAGGGGTAGAATTTGACTACGCCACAGTACACTCAGTATGGGCGATTCAAGAAGCAGGTTATGAAGCGATCATCATTAACTCAAATCCAGAAACAGTGTCAACAGATTTCTCAATTTCCGATAAATTATATTTTGAACCATTAACAATTGAGGATGTTATGCATATTATCGACTTAGAACAACCAATTGGTGTTGTTGTTCAATTCGGTGGTCAAACGGCTATTAACCTTGCTGATAAATTAGCTGCTAATGGTGTGAAAATCTTAGGTACGTCTCTTGAGGATATTGACCGTGCAGAAAACCGCGATAAATTTGAGCAGGCGCTACGTGAATTAGATATTCCACAACCTCAAGGAGAAACAGCGGTTTCTACAGAGGAAGCTCTTGCCATTGGTGAGCGTCTAGGCTTCCCAGTGCTTGTCCGCCCTTCTTATGTACTTGGTGGACGTGCAATGGAAATTGTTTATAACCAAGAAGAATTACAGCACTATATGGAAAACGCGGTAGAGGCATCTCCAGATCATCCAGTATTAGTAGACCGTTACTTAACAGGACAGGAAATTGAAGTAGATGCTATCTGTGACGGTGAGAATGTGTTAATACCAGGAATTATGGAGCATATCGAGCGTGCAGGAGTTCACTCTGGTGACTCAATCTCTGTTTACCCACCGCAAAAATTAACACAGGCACAAAAAGATACATTAGTTGACTATACAACTCGTCTTGCGAAGGGGCTAGGCATCATCGGATTAATGAACATCCAATATGTCATTTCACAAAACGAAGTATTTGTTATCGAGGTGAACCCACGTTCATCACGTACAGTACCGTTCCTAAGTAAGATTACAAATATCCCAATGGCTAATATTGCAACAAAAGCAATCCTTGGCAAATCCATTGTAGAGCAAGGCTATCCAACAGGCCTAGCAGCTGAGCAAAGAGGCGTATTTGTAAAAGTACCAGTGTTCTCATTCGCTAAATTACGACGTGTAGACATTACATTAGGACCTGAAATGAAATCTACTGGTGAAGTAATGGGGAAAGATGCAACATTAGAAAAAGCTCTTTATAAAGGCTTAGTTGCAGCAGGTATGGAAATACGAACAGAAGGTACAGTATTATTCACTGTGTCTGATAAAGATAAGGAAGAAGCGATTGCATTAGCAAAACGCTTCTCAACAGTAGGCTATCGCATTGTAGCAACTGAAGGTACAGCAAAAGCATTTGAAGCAGCAGGCGTACGAACTGATGTAGTAGGCAAGATTGGGGCGAAAGGACAAACATTGATTGACCTTATCCAAAATGGAGAAGCTCAGCTTGTTGTCAACACTTTAACAAAAGGCAAGCAACCAGCTCGTGACGGCTTCCGAATTCGTCGTGAGTCTGTAGAAAATGGTGTTCCTTGTCTAACATCTTTAGATACAGCAGAAGCCATGGTACGTGTTATCGAATCTATGACATTTACAGCAGAACAAATGCCAAAAGCGGAGGTAGTACACTAATATGATACGTCAAGAGAAAATGACGGTCGTCTCTCAAAAGCAAATTGCGACAAACATTTTCGAACTGACACTTCATGGTGAACTGGTTCAGGAGATGACTCCTGGCCAGTTTGTCCATGTAAAGGTGTCGGATTCATTGGAGCCGCTTTTACGTCGACCAATTAGTATTGCAAATATTGATAAAGACAACAATGAGTTTACAATGATCTATCGTGCTGAGGGGCGTGGTACGAAAGTTCTGGCAACAAATCGAGAAGGTCAGCTGGTCAACGTACTTGGACCAATTGGGAATGGTTTCCCAGTAGAAGCGGTGCAAGAGGGAGGTACTGCACTACTAGTTGGTGGTGGCATTGGTGTCCCTCCATTACATGAGCTAGCCAAGCAATTGAATGCTCGTGGTGTGAAAACAATCCACGTCTTAGGCTTCCAAACAAAAGATGTCTGCTTTTATGAGGATGAATTTAGTGCACTTGGTGAAACGCATTATGTTACGGTGGATGGCTCGAAAGGTACAAACGGCTTTGTAACAACGGTTTTAGAGTCGCATGCTCCTGAATTTGATGTTTTTTATTCCTGTGGACCCTTACCAATGTTAAGAGCATTAGAAGGCTTTTATCCTGAAAAAGAAGGCTATTTATCATTTGAAGAACGTATGGGCTGTGGTATTGGAGCTTGCTTTGCATGTGTATGCAAAACAACTGATCAGGTTGAAAAAGACTATGTTAAAGTTTGCTCTGATGGACCAGTTTTCCCGAAAGGAACGGTGGCACTATGAGTCGTTTAACAATTCAAATACCAGGCTTAGATTTAAAAAACCCTATTATGCCAGCCTCAGGTTGCTTTGGCTTTGGTCGTGAATATGCACAGCTTTATGATTTATCTAAACTAGGGGCTATCATGATTAAGGCAACAACGGTCGAAACGCGTGCAGGTAACCCTACGCCACGTGTTGCCGAAACAGCAGCGGGGATGTTAAATGCCATTGGTCTACAAAATCCAGGCATTGAAAAAGTGATGAATGAGGAATTAAAATTTTTAGAGGATTATAATGTGCCCATCATCGCCAATGTTGCTGGAACAGAGACATCAGACTATGTAGAAGTAGCACGCCGTATTTCAACAGCCTCAAATGTTAAAGCGTTGGAGCTGAATATTTCGTGCCCTAATGTGAAATGTGGTGGTATTCAATTTGGAACAGATCCTGCTACTGCACGTGAGCTTGTCAAGGCTGTCAAGGCTGTGTCAGAAGTGCCAGTCTATGTGAAGTTATCACCAAACGTGACGAACATCGTTGATATTGCCCTAGCTGTTGAAGCAGGTGGAGCAGATGGTATTACCATGATTAATACATTGGTTGGTATGCGTTTAGATGAGCGTACAGGTAAGCCAGTCATAGCTAATGGCACAGGTGGACTATCTGGTCCTGCTGTAAAACCTGTAGCAATACGAATGGTTTATGAGGTGTACAAGGCTGTCAATATTCCGATAATTGGTATGGGCGGTGTAACGGAAGCACAGGATGTCATTGATTTTATGTCCGCAGGTGCTTCAGCTGTAGCAGTAGGAACAGCTAACTTTGTTGACCATTTCGTTTGCCCGAACATTATTGAAGAATTACCAGCAAAGCTGGATGCATTAGGTGTAGAACATATAACAGAGATTATTGGAAGGAGCCATCGTTGATGAATACGAAACCTATACTAGCTCTAGATTTTCCAGGAGAAAAAGAAGTATTCGATTTTCTTAAAAAATTCGATGAGCCTCTTTTCGTGAAAATTGGAATGGAATTATATATGCAAGAGGGACCTGATATCGTACGCAAAGTAAAGGATTTAGGTCATGATATTTTCCTTGATTTAAAATTACATGATATCCCAAATACAGTAGGCTCTGCGATGAAGGGGCTAGCAAAATTAGGGGTAGATTTAGTCAATGTCCATGCTGCAGGCGGACGTGCTATGATGGAAGCAGCTCTAGAAGGACTTGAAGCAGGAACACCAACAGGCAAAGAACGTCCAGCACTAATAGCTGTTACTCAATTAACATCCACAACAGAAGAACAAATGCAAGCAGAACAAAAGATTGCTCTTTCATTGCAAGAGTCTGTCCTACACTACGCAGGGCTGACAAAGGAAGCAGGCTTACAAGGTGTTGTTTGCTCTGTCCATGAGGCTAAGGCGATTGCTGAGGTGTGTGGAGATGAATTTCTACGTGTCACACCAGGGATTCGTTTAGCTGGAGGTGCTGCACACGATCAAAAACGTATAGCAACACCTGATGGGGCAAAGCGTGATGGTTCATCACTCATCGTTGTTGGCCGTGCTATAACAGGTGCACAGGATCCAGTAGCAGCATATAAAATCGTAAGTGAATTATGGGAGGCATAAATTATGACATTACAAAATGAAATTGCACACGCTATGTTAAAAGTTGGAGCAGTAGAATTAAATCCTACAGAGCTATTTACATGGGCATCTGGTATTAAATCACCTATTTACTGTGATACACGTTTAACAATTTCCGATCCAGTTATTCGTAAACAATTAGCAAATGGTTTAGCCTCTGTCATCAAAGAAAATTTCGGAGCGACAGAAATTGTAGCAGGAACAGCTACAGCAGGTATCCCACATGCGGCATGGGTAAGTGATATTTTAGAATTACCAATGGTTTATGTACGCTCTAAAGCGAAGGAGCATGGCCGTGGTAATCAAATTGAAGGAAAATACGTAGCAGGACAAAAAGTAGTGGTTGTGGAGGATATCGTTTCTACAGGTGGTTCTTCCATTACAGCAGTAGAAGCATTGCGTGCAGCAGGCTGTGAGGTGCTTGGAGTTGTTTGTGTTTACACATATAATCTTCCACGCGCTGAACAAGCATTTGATGAGGCTGGCATCCAATACGTATCATTAACAAATTTTGATTATCTGATTGAAGCAGCAAATGAATCCGGCGCTATTAAAGAAGAAGATATTCCATTCTTAAAAGAGTGGCATGGAAAATTAAAAGCTGGAGAGCTATAATTAGAAATCTTGTAAAAGTAGTAGTAAAACATAGAGTTACTGGAATATAAAAGAGAGCAAATGCATAGAAACAACTATCGATACTTTTGTTGATAGTTGTTTTTTTGTGTTTTTTCGATGTAGTCAAAGGAAAATAAACTTTATTAACTTTTAAGAGAAGTATGGCCTATAGATTAAAGAAATTATAAAAATAATTTATTTTTTTAATGTAATATAAAACACTTCATTTGTTTAGTGCTTTAGTAAATAAAATTATTCGTTAATAATAATTAGGAAAATTTAGTATCATTCTCTGAATTAAATAAACAATAAAAATCCTTTTATAATCATGTTTTCCAAATAAAAGTAAATTTTGACGTAGTATGTGTGGATCAATTGAGTAGGTTATTATTATTTCAATAAAATAAAAAAATGATACTTTAGGCAAATAAAGTTGAAAATGAACTAATATTCAGTATGCTTAAACCTAAAGTGTCCAATTTGAAATGGTATAGTTGTATGGATTATTTTGTATGTAATATTATGAGAATTGTAAAAATTCACTTGATTAAATGTATTATTTCCAGATAAAATAGCAATACGCCTAATTGTCAGAATATTATATACTGATCCAGTTACTATTACATTTGGAAAATAGGATCAATTTATGTAATGAAGATGTTCTCTTTAAAATTTGATGTTTTTTTTAGCTAATATAATTTTGAAATAGGTTTAACATCTTAGGATCTAATTTTTCGGAATATTGAATCTTGTGAAGGAAGTCAAAAGCTAATTTCTTTTTACATCTTTTACTTAAAGAATACATTTTAGACATATGTTTCTGTTGCTTACATAAAGGATGTAGTGATTTTTAGTAAAAAAATTAAAGGTGTGATATTAAATGAGCTTAATGTTAGAAGTGAAAAACCTTAAAACTGGTTTCGATATAGATGGGGATATCTATCATGCTGTTGATGATGTTTCTTTTTCAGTCAAATCAGGTCAAATTATTGGGGTAGTTGGAGAATCTGGATGTGGAAAAAGTGTCATGTCACTTTCAGTTATGCAGCTTCTTCCAAAAGGGATTGGCAAAATTACAGGCGGAGAAATTAAGTTTGAAGGAAAAAACATCGAAAATTATTCTAGCGATGACATGAATAAGATTAGAGGAAAAGATATCAGTATGATTTTCCAAGAACCTATGACATCATTAAATCCCGTTTTTACAATTGGTTCACAAATACAAGAGATTATCTTAAATCACTCTAAAATCTCAAAGGCTGAGGCTAAAAGTAAAGCAATAGACTTATTAAAACAAGTCGGCATACCGAGAGCGGATCAAATTGTAGATGAGTATCCTCACCAATTATCTGGTGGTATGAGACAAAGGGTTATGATTGCCATTGCCATTGCATGTCAACCTAAACTATTAATTGCAGATGAGCCTACTACGGCACTTGATGTGACGGTACAAGCTCAAATCTTAGAGCTATTAAAGACAATTCAAGCAAAAAATGATATGTCCATCGTACTTATTACACATGATTTAGGCGTCGTAGCCGAAATGTGTGATGAAGTAATTATCATGTACGCGGGGAAAATTGTAGAAAAAACAAATGTAGATAATTTGTTCCACAATCCTCAGCATCCTTATACAAAGCTATTAATGGCTTCTATACCAAGAATCGATGAGGAAGTTGAAAAGTTAACGACCATTCAAGGGATTGTACCTTCGTTGAAAAATATGCCCCAAATAGGTTGCCGTTTTGTGGATAGATGTCCTTCAGCTATGCCTGATTGTAGCAAGGTTACGCCGCAACTTTCCTTTATAGATGATGGACATGAGGTATCTTGTTTACTTTATGAAAGTTGCGATACTAGAAAGGGTGTGAGCTGACAGCATGAATGAAACAATCGTAAAACAAGAAAAGGATAACTTATTAGAAATTATTGATTTGAAGACATATTACCCAATCAAAGGTGGCTTCTTAAGGCATACTGTCGGTCATGTAAAAGCAGTAGATAACATTTCTTTTACTATTAAAAATGGCGAGACATTAGGGTTAGTTGGAGAATCGGGTTGCGGAAAATCGACAACTGGACGGACAATTTTAAGATTATTAGACTCGACGGATGGAAAAATTATCTTTGATGGTAAAGATATTACAAACTTGAGAGGGAAATCTTTAAGAGATATACGAAAAGATATTCAAATGGTATTTCAGGATCCATACGCATCTTTAAATCCTATGCAAATGGTAGGAAGCATTGTTGCAGAGCCAATTATGAATTTCAGTAACAAATCATTGAAATCATTAAAAGGCGAGGTAATGGAGCTATTAAGAAAAGTCGGCTTACCTGAAGATGCCTATTATAAATATGCTCATGAGTTCTCAGGTGGTCAGCGCCAGCGTATTGGTATTGCTCGGGCACTTGCACTTAGACCAAAGCTTATTATTGCAGACGAGCCTGTTTCAGCCTTAGATGTATCAGTACAATCACAAGTTCTTAATCTATTAAAAGAACTTCAGGATGAGTTTGATTTAACATTCCTGTTTATCGCACATGATTTAAGTGTGGTCAAGCATATGAGCGATCGAATTGGCGTGATGTATCTAGGAAATATTGTAGAAATAGCTGATAAGGAACATATTTACGATGAGCCATTACATCCTTATACACAAGCATTGATCTCTGCAATACCTGTGCCAGATCCGAGAAAGAAAAATAGTCGTATTGTTTTAGAGGGAGATATACCGAGCCCTGCTAATCCACCATCAGGCTGTCCATTCCATCCAAGATGTCCAAAGGCAATGGCAGAATGTTCATTATCTAAGCCAGCTTTAAAGGAGGTGAAGTCGGGGCATAGTGTTGCTTGTCATTTATATTAAAAACTAAAAACGGAAAATAGTTATTGACAAAAATAAAATTACGGGGGGAAAAAAATGAAAAAATCAGCATTATGGTCATTTATGCTATTGCTAGTTATGGCATTATTTTTAGCTGCATGTAATAATGACTCATCAAAAACAGAGAAGGAAAATGAAAAGGATACAAGCGGGGATACAACGACAACAACAGATGAACCTTCTACAGAGGGTGGCATCGTAACATATGGTACAGATGTTGCACCTGAAGGCGTATATGATCCTGCTTATTCAGGTAGTATTGTAGACAGCTATATTCAAAATTTCACAATGGAAGGTATTTATGATGTAAATGATGACTTAGAATATGTTCCAAACTTAGCTTCATGGGAAATTAGTGAGGATAAATTAACGTATACGTTTACATTCCAGAAGGGTGTAAAATGGCATAATGGTGAGGAATTAACAGCTGATGACTGGGTTTTTGCTTTAGAAACACTTGCGCATCCTGATTATGCTGGACCTCGCTACAATTATGTTGAGGGAATTAAAGGTGCCAAAGCTAAAAAAGAAGGTAAGGCTGACAAAATCGAAGGTATTGAAGTAGTAGATCCATACACTGTAAAAATCACTTTTGAACAAGTGAAAATTAATAATTTAGAAAATCTATGGTCAAATCCAATGCCGAAGAAACATTATGAAGGTATTGCTGTTAAGGATTTAGAGGAGTCAAAGCAAGTTCGTGAAAATCCTGTTGGCTTAGGGCCATTTAAGGTGAAAAAAGTTGTAGATGGAGAATATTCTGAATTAGAGCGTTTTGATGATTACTGGAAGGGCAAACCACAGCTTGATGGTGTTATTGTAAAAGTAATTGACCCATCATTAGCAACTGGTGCATTCCAAAATGGAGAAATTGACATTATGGATATTAGACCACAATCCGTAAAAGAATTAGAAGCATTAGGCAATGTACGTATTGAAGAAACTAATGGTGTGGGCTATTCATATATCGGACTTCGTTTTGGCCATCGTGATAAAGCTACATTAAAAAATGTGGCAGATTTTGATAAATTTAATGCAAAAGAATTACGTCAAGCATTATTATACGCAATTAACCGTCCAGCAATGATCGATGCTTTCTTAGAAGGAAAAGCAACAGTTGCCAACACTGTGATTCCAACTACTTTCTGGACTGCTGCACCAGAGTCAGAACTAAACCAATATGAATTCAACCCAGAAAAAGCAAAAGAGCTATTAGCATCTGCAGGTTATGTAGATAAAGATGGTGATGGTTTCGTAGAAGATCCAAAGGGACAACCATTTAAAATTTCATTTGGTCACTATGCAGGTTCAGCAGCATTTGAAGGACGTGCACAAGCAATTGTTCAATCTTGGAATGATATTGGTGTAAAAACAGAATTAGCGACAGGTAGTTTAATTGAGTTTAACTTATATAATGATATGAAAGATAATGATGATGCAGCTTTAGAAGCATTCTTCGGTGCGTGGAGTACAGGTGCTGATCCAGATCCATCAGGATTATGGGGTAATGACGCTGAGTGGAACTATGGTCGTTGGGTAGATCCTAAAAACCAAGAATTATTGGATAAAGGCTTAAGTGAAGAAGCATTTGACAAAGAAAAACGTATGGCAACATATGTTGAATGGCAAAAATACTTCAACGAAGAATTACCTGCACTTCCTTTATGGGAAAACTTAGATTTATATGGTATTAATAACCGTTTACAAGGTGTTCATGTCAACGCTGTTGGCTTCCAAACGGATGTTTATAAATGGCATATTAAAGAATAAGCTATTGTGTACTTTAATTCTTGCTAACTAAGTCCTTGAAAAGAGGACTTAGTTAGTAAATTTATAGATAAGGAGACGTTACATGCTTCAATATACACTTCGACGACTACTTGGCATGATCCCATTGTTACTCCTTATTTCGTTGGTGGTATTCTTTTTAGCGAAAATGATGCCAGGAGATGCATTTGCTGGTGAAATTGATCCTTCTAATACGAATCCACAATATATCGAAGAAATGAGAGAAAAATTAGGCTATAACGATCCTATTATCCAGCAATACGGTAGATGGATTGTTAATTTTATGCAAGGGGATTTTGGTAAATCAACTGTTTATAAGAAACCAGCAGTAGAAATTATTGCGCAGCGTATACCTAATACCATATTTTTAGCTCTAACATCGTTAATTTTTACCTACATATTTGCATTTATCATGGGCATGTATGCTGGTAGAAAACCCTATACACTTGGGGATAATTTGATTGCAACGTATAATTATCTAGCTTTAGCCATTCCGTCATTTGTTGCGGGAATTGTAGCCATTTACTTTTTCTCGTTCAAGTTAGGTTGGTTCCCATTTAACGGATCTGTTGGTGTCGGGCTAGAGCCTGGAAATTTGGACTACTATATAAGTAGATTCCACCATGTTTTACTACCTGCGCTTATATTAGGATTGATGGGAACAGCATCCTATACACAATTTTTGCGGAATGACATTATTGAAAATAGTAGAAAAGATTTTGTAAGAACTGCGAGAGCAAAGGGAACAAAAGAATCGAAAATTTATAACAAACATATTTTACGAAATTCTATTATTCCTCTTATTACGTTCCTTGGGTTTGATATCGCAACTTTAATTAGCGGTGCGGTAATAACAGAAACAATCTTTACGTATCCTGGAATAGGTGCTCTCTTCCTTGAATCAGTTGGAAGAAGGGATTATGCAGTCATGATGTCGATCACAATGTTACTTTCGTTTTTAACACTTTTTGGAAATTTAATAGCGGATTTATTATATGGTGTAGTAGATCCACGTATTAGATTGGATTAAGGAGGGGGAAATATGACATTGGTAACGGATCAAGAAGTTTTAACGCCAAAATCGCCAAAGAAAAGCCCCTCGCCATGGGTAATTGCGAGACGAAAGTTCTTTAAAAATAAACTAGCCTTGATTAGCCTTATATTTCTACTGATCGTTATTATCTTATCGTTTCTAGCACCATATATTACAACTAAAGATATTGTCCGGGTTGATTTTACCCAAATAAGTAAACCACCATCTAGTGAAAATTGGTTAGGAACAGATACAAATGGACGAGATGTGTTTACAAGAATGCTCTATGCTGGTAGATCCTCCTTAACAGTAGGATTAAGCTGTATGTTCTTTATTGTTTTAATTGGAACTGCTGTCGGCGCCATTTCAGGGTACTTTGGTGGAAAAATAGATCAAATACTCATGAGATTTACAGATTTTATCTTAATGTTTCCATTTATGATTTTTGTAATTGTTTTAAATCAAATTCTAATTGGAAAAGTATCTGGTCTATGGACTTTGATTTTTGTTATCTCACTGTTAATGTGGGGATCAGTTGCAAGGATTGTACGAAGTAGGGTGCTTGCTGAAAAGGAAAATGAGTATATATTAGCAGCTCAATCAATAGGATGTAAATCATCAAAGATTATTATGAAGCATTTACTACCTAATGTTGCTTCGACGATTATTGTACAAGCAACATTGCTGATGGCTGTAACAATCGTCGCTGAATCTGGTTTAAGCTTTTTAGGGTTGGGCGTACCAGCAGATACACCAAGTTGGGGGAATATGCTGTCCGAAGCTAGAAACTCAGAGGTATTAAAGGAGAAGCTTTGGATGTGGGTGCCTCCTGCAACAGCTATTACGCTAGTAATTTTGTCCATTAATTTTATCGGAGAAGGGTTAAAGGATGCATTAAATCCAAAATCTAGAAGGTAATTAAAAAATGGATATTAAATAAGTGACAAGAAAATAGGGCACCTTTAAATGTAAAAGTAATCACATTTAAAGGTGCCGAATTTTATAAAGGATAATAGTTTAATACATAGTAATATTGATTGTCCTTACAGAGACCACAGAGACCTGAAATAATGTTTTGAGAGCAACTATTATGGTCTAATCACACAAGGCTTTGGACTGTGGCATGGACCAGGGTAGGCAGATGCTGTGGTAGAACCAACACTAATTAATACGATTGTAAAACAACATGTAGCAAGAAGAAGTTTCATACTTTTTTTCATTGAATACACCCCTTTATTCGTGTTAACTCTATCATAATATATTCCTTAAAATATTTAAACTAATTTTACATAAATGGTATTTATTAACTAATTATTTTATGTAAAATAAAAGAATGAAGGGAATTATAGTCTACTAAAAGGTAGTAATTTTATTTAGGTTTACACTGATCGGGATATTGGGTAAGGAAGAAGTAAAATTAAAAAAACTCCCATCTCAGTAATTATACTGTCGATAGGAGTTATAGCTTTTAGCGATTAGCAACCCAAGTTTTTACTAGATCAGCAGTACCATAAACATAATGCTGATCACCTACTTCATGGTAGGTTGCACTTTCGTCAACCTCTGTATGCTTGTACTGAATACGTTGACGGCGCTTCTCTGACATTGGATCAGGAAGTGGGATAGCTGATAGTAAAGATTTTGTATACGGATGAACAGGGTGATTGTAGATATCATCTGCTTTACCGATTTCCATGATTTTACCACGGTACATTACAGCAATACGGTCACTGATGTATTTTACCATAGATAAGTCATGGGCAATGAAAAGATATGTTAAGCCACGTTCTTTTTGTAGTTGTTTTAGTAAGTTAACAACTTGCGCTTGGATAGATACGTCTAGCGCAGAGATTGGCTCATCTGCAATGATAAACTTAGGATCTAAACTTAGTGCACGGGCAATCCCAATACGTTGACGTTGACCACCAGAGAATTCGTGTGCGTAACGATTCGCGTGCTCTTTGTTTAAACCAACAGCTTCAAGTAGCTCTTGAATTTTTGCACGACGTTCTTTTTTATCCTTGTAAAGGCCATGAATATCAAAGGCTTCACCAATGATCTCACCAGCCGTCATACGAGGGTTTAAAGAAGCATAAGGATCTTGGAAAATCATTTGCATTTGACGGTTAAATTTCTTTAACTCATTTTTAGATTTTTTTCCATGGACATTTTCACCATCGAAAACAATCTCGCCACCTGTAATATCATATAAACGAATAATTGAACGACCAGTTGTTGACTTACCACAACCTGATTCACCCACAAGACCAAGTGTTTCACCTTCGTAAACATCGAAGCTGATACCATCTACAGCTTTGATAGGATTACTTGGCGAACCAAAATGCTGCTGTAAATTTTTGATTTCAAGAATTTTTTTCGCACCAGTTTTAGTCATTTTCTTGTGCCTCCTTTGCTAAATACCCTTCAATACGTTTAGCAACCGCATCTGGAAGAGGAATCTTTGGTGCATCAGGATGCAACAACCAAGTCTTTGCAAAATGTGTTTCACTTACTTGGAACATTGGTGGCTCTTGTTCATAATCAATGGCCATAGCATACTCGTTACGAGCTGCAAATGCATCACCCTTAGGTGGATTTGTAAGATCTGGTGGTGAGCCTGGAATGGTACGTAATAGCTCATCAGTATCATTATCTAAATCTGGCATTGAACCAAGTAGACCCCATGTGTAAGGATGCTTTGGATTATAGAAAATATCATTTACAGTACCATATTCAACGATTTGTCCAGCGTACATTACTGCTACACGGTCAGCGATATTCGCCACTACACCTAAATCGTGTGTAATGAAAATGATAGATGTTTGCGAGTTTTTCTGAATTTCTTTCATTAATTCTAAAATTTGCGCTTGAATTGTTACGTCTAGAGCTGTTGTCGGCTCATCTGCAATTAATAGCTTTGGATCAGCTGCAAGGGCAATGGCAATAACAACACGTTGACGCATACCACCTGAAAATTCATGTGGGTATTGGTTATAGCGTTTTTCAGGGAAGGGGATACCTACCTGTGTTAAAAGCTCAATTGCACGTTTTTTCGCTTCGTCTTTAGAAACTTTTTTGTGTTGCAAAATCACTTCAGTTATTTGACGTCCGACCTTCATTGTTGGGTTCAAACTTGTCATAGGATCTTGGAAAATCATTGCAATTTCATTTCCGCGTACTTTAGACATTTCTTTATCTGTTAATGGAACTAAATCACGGCCATTAAATAAAATTTGTCCTGACTCATAAATACCAGGTGGCTGGGGAATTAGTTTCATTAATGCATTACTAGTAACACTTTTACCAGAGCCTGATTCACCTACTATAGCGAGTGTTTCACCCTCCTTTAAATCAAAGTTAACACCACGTACAGCATGGACAAGCCCTGCATAAGTTTTAAAGTTAATTCTTAAATCTTTTACTTCTAGAATTGTTTTACTCATTTCGGCCACCTCCTTATTTACGTAGTTTTGGATCTAGAGCGTCACGTAAGCCGTCACCAACTGCGTTAAACGCAAAGATTGTTAGTGAGATAAATACTGCTGGGAAAATCAAGCGCCATGGAGCATTGGCAATAGCTTTATTACCATCAGAGGCCATTGTACCCCAAGAAGCTGTTGGAGCAGGCACCCCAAGACCAAGGTAGCTTAAGAATGATTCGGTGAAAATAGCAGATGGAATTGTTAGCGTCATCGTTACTAAGATTGCACCAAGAGCATTCGGAACTAAGTGTTTAATAATTAAATGGCCTGTACTAGCACCTAATGTACGAGCAGCAAGAACATATTCTTGATTTTTAATAGATAATACTTCACCACGAACGATACGAGCCATGTTAATCCATCCAGTGATGGACAGGGCAATAATCATAGGAATTAAACCAGGTTGCATAACAACTAAAAGTACGATTACTACTAGAAGGTAAGGTACAGCTGTTAAAACGTCGGCAATACGCATCATGATGTTATCAACACGACCGCCTGCTAAGCCTGAAATACTTCCCCATAAAACACCGATAATTAAATCAATAATCGCTGCAGCAATACCGATAAATAGGGAAATACGAGCGCCTTCCCAAATACGAACGAAAATATCACGACCAAGGTCATCCGTTCCAAACCAAAATTGTGCAGATGGTGGTGCGTTGTAAACACCTAGCTGATCACTTGCTTTATATTGAGAAAACATTGGTACGAATGTAGCCATTAAAATAACAATGATTAAAATGATTATCCCAATGATGGCTAATTTGTTATGAGAGAAACGGAGAAATACTTCTTTCCAAAAGGAGACTGATTTATCAGCTAATTTTTCCGTTGCTTCATGATTTCCACCAACAATTTTAAACTTATCTTTTTCAATTTGTTGCTGTGTCATTATTTTTTCGCTCCTTTCAGTTTAATACGCGGATCAATCACACTATATAGAATATCAACGATTAATACCGCAAATAAAAGGATGATGGAATAGAACACCGTCGTACCCATAATTACTGTATAGTCACGGTTTGTAATACTTTGAACAAAGTGCTTACCAAGTCCAGGAATAGCGAAAATTTGCTCAACAATGAAACTACCTGTTACAACACCAGCTGTTAATGGACCAAGGTATGTTACGACTGGCAGAAGGGCATTTCGTAATGTATGACGGAATACGATTGTCCATTTACCAATACCTTTTGCACGAGCCATTTTTACATAATCACTATTGTTTTGTTCAAGCATACTTGAACGTGTTAATTTTGCGATAAAGCCCATGTGAGAGAAAGCGATTGCAAGGGCTGGTAAAATACTATAAATAAAGCCCTTCCACCCACTAATAGGGAACCAGCCTAGCTTAAAGGCTAAGAAATACTGCATTAAACCTGCTAAGATAAATGAAGGTACTGATATACCGAGCACCGCAAAGGACGTTGCCAAATAATCCGGGAACCTATTATGATATAGCGCGGAAACTACGCCAATTAATACACCGAATCCAACTGCTAATAGCATAGCTTCAATCCCTAATGTTAATGAAACAGGGAAACTTTCAGAAATCATATCATTTGTAGAACGCGCTTTATATTTCATTGACTCACCGAAATTGAATGTGGCCGTATCGATTAAATAATCTTTATATTGAATATACCAAGGGTTATTTAATCCATACGTTTCGTTTAACTTCTCCTCAATTTGAGGTGGGAAATTACGTTCACTCGCGAAAGGACTACCAGGAGCGAGACGCATTAAGAAAAACGTAACCGTTACGATGACGAAAAGCGCGAGAAGTATATACATCAGCCTTTTCAAAATATATTTAATCACATAAAACTCCTCCTTCTATTTGTCAATTTTCAGACAAATATATGCCTTCGTATTTTAAAAAGAGCTGACTCGCGCCGAAGTGGCTACGAGGCAGCTCTTCGCTGTAGAGCTAAATAAGCGAATTATTTGTTGATTATTTCTCTACTTTAACCTCTTTAAGAGAGATGTTACCAAGGATGTCTGCCTTCATGTTTTTCACATAATCTTGTACTACAGATAGGTTCGTGTAGTAGTAGATTGGAATAACTGGGAAATCATTTACAGCAACTTTTTCAGCTTGTTTTAAAAGCTCAAGACGTTTAGCAGGATCTGCTTCAACGTTAGATTGATCTAATAATTTTTTGTATTCTGCACTTTCCCAACCAGTATCGTTGTTACCGTTTGCAGCAGTGTCATACATTTCTAAGAATGTATAAGCATCGTTGTAGTCACCAACCCAGCCCATACGGCCAACTTGGTAATCTAATTGGTTAAGTTTTTCTAAATATACTTGCCATTCAGAGTTATCTAGACCTACAGTGATACCTAGGTTTTTAGTCCAGCCCTCTTGAACGTATTGAGCGATAGCAGCGTGTGCTTCACTTGTGTTGTAAGAAAGGTTAATTTTGATATCTGCTGGGTTTGTAATTCCAAGTTCTTTCATACCAGCTTCAAGTGCTGCTTTAGCACCTTCGATATCATTATCTTTGAAGTAACCACGGTCTTCTTCAAAGCCATGAACTGCGATAGGAACCATGCCTAATGCAGGTTTTTGCTCACCTTTAGTAATGTTGTCAATTAAACCTTGACGATCAACTGCTAAAGCTAACGCTTTACGGATGTTAGCGTTTCCAGTGATTTTATCTTTTGTATTTAGCTTGTACCAGTAAACAGAAGCTTGGTCATTAATATTTAATGAACCATCAGCTTTAAATGCGTCGATTGAATCAAGTGCCACAGATTGGAATGGTGCACCTAAGTAGTCAATTTCTCCAGCTTTGAAGCTTGTTGCTGCAGTTGCTTCAGACTCAACCATACCGATATTAACAGTTTCTAAAGAAACTTTATCAGCATCCCAGTACTCTGGGTTTTTCTTTAATACGATTGTATCATTGTGTCTCCATTCAGCTAATGTGAAAGGACCGTTTGTTACATAGTTTTCACCAGCATCTGCATACCACTCATCATTACCTTCAACTACTTTTTGGTTTAATGGTGCATATGTTTTGAATGCTGTTAATTCTAAGAAGTAAGGTGTTGGGTTTTCTAAAGTTACTACTAATGTTTTTTCGTCTTGTGCTTTAACGCCTACATCATCAGCAGAACCTTCACCATTGTTGTATGCTGCAGCACCTTTAATTGGGTAAAGGATTGAAGCATATTCAGAAAGATTGTCTGGGTTTAATGCCCATTTCCAAGCGTATTCGAAGTCACCAGCTACTACTGGATCTCCGTTTGACCATTTAGCATCACGTAATTTGAACGTGTATGTTTTTAAATCTTCACTAACTTCCCAGCTTTCAGCAGCAGCTGCAACTGGACGAGCGTCTGCATCAAGTGTTGTTAATCCTTCAAAAGTATTTGTTAGAATAACACCAGAAGTTGTATCTGTTGCTAATGCAGGATGAAGAGATGGCGGCTCAGAAGCTACTACTACATTTAATTCGCCACCTGATGAAGTTGTTTCTGAAGAACCAGAATCTTTTCCTTCGTCTTTAGATTTGTCAGACGAATCTCCACCGAAGCCACATGCAGCAAGTACTAAAGAAAATACTGCAAGGACTGTTAGTAATAAAAACTTTTTGTTTTTATTCATGTGAATCCCCCTTATACAATTTTTAAGCCTTTTGTGAAGCTCCTATTTAATATACCAAAAAAATCATTGTGTACAAAATAAAAAAGATTCGAATTTATATAGTATTATCTGACATTTAGGAGAATAATAAATTTTTCCGATTTATCACGCTAAAGAGGCGAAGTGTATATATATTAAAAATTTGATATTTACTTATTCTGAATATCAAAAATAAAGTAAAAATAAAAAAATGATTTACTATACGGAAAATTCCTATTTTTTTGATAATATTATCGATATTTGAAAAATGAATCAAAAGTCATAGATGTAATACCTTGAGGAATTTGTATAGATTTGTAGAAAATCTATGTAAAACTCAGTGAATTAGATTCTTTTACAGGTAATTTCTTGTAATATATTATCGCAAAACATGAATATTTTTATCTATTAATGATATATAAGAAACTTGTTTTGTATTTTTCTAGGATTATCCATTTGTGGGGAAGAAAAAGAAAAAAATGAGCATTTGTATGAAAAAAGGTACCCATACTAAGAAAAATTTGGATTTAGTGACAAGCTAGTTTACGAGATTAAGTTTTTTTGAAATAATTTTGGAGCTAGTTGTATATACATGCATATATGCAGTCGGTTACTGTTTTATTCATCAGTTAAAAAATAAAAGGAATGCTTCATTTCGCCTTGTATTCTTCCAAAGAGAACTGTTTAAATCGTATTGTTTTTTTGAGGATGTCATTTGTCTTACTGAAGAGGATTGATAATGCAAATAATTACTAAAATCTGTTTATTCATCGAATGAAAACGTTAACAATAGCTATTCAGAAGGATATTCTTCCACTTTTTAAGTGGTATACCATGAAAAAATATAAAAAACAGTGCATCCCATTTATAAAATGCACTGTTTTTTATTTAAAGTTTAAATTGATTGATCTGATTCTGTAAATCTAAGGACTTTTCGCTTAGATCTGAGGCAACTTGGTTTACTTGTTGTACTGTTATAGATTGTTCTCTAGTTGCTGAAGCTACAATTTTTGTATTATCCGCGCTAGTTGAAGCACCATGGGCGATTTCTGCAACGGACGCTGCAACCTGTTCAGCGCTAGCTGAAATTTCTTCAGAGGTAGCTGATATATCTTCTATTTGATCTGTCATCGTATTAATTGCTTTCACAATTCCTTCAAAGGCTTGTCCTGCATGTCCGATGATTTTAACGCCCTCTGTGACAGAATGAAGTCCATCAAAGACTGCTTTTTCTACATTATGTGTATCCTGTTGAATTTCTAGCGTTAAGGCAACGATTTGGTTGGCTGATTGTTTGGATTCCTCAGCTAACTTACGAACCTCATCTGCTACTACCGCAAATCCTTTACCATGCTCTCCAGCTCTAGCCGCTTCAATTGCTGCATTGAGTGCCAATAAATTTGTTTGATCTGTAATAGCTGTAATAACAGCTGTGATCTGACTAATCTCATCTGATTGCTTACTCAATTTTTGAACAAGATTATTAATCGTTTGTGTTGATTCATGGATGACATTCATTTGTTGCTGAGCTTCTTCTACCGTCTCATTTCCATTTGTTGCTAATTCTGAAGTTGTTATAGCATTCTGATGTAGTTGTTGAGTTGCCTCAGCTATTCGTTGAACACCTACAGCCGTTTCATCCATTGCGTGTGCGCTTTCGTTAGCTGCAACTGTAGCTGTCACTGCAGCCTCAGCTGTTTCGTTAATCCGTATTGTAATTTCATCAGCAGTGGCAGTAATTTCTTCAGTTGAGGCAGAAAGTTCCTCTACTGAAGCTGTTAAATGCTCTGCATTGTCCTGTATATGCGTTAATAAATTTTTCAAATTACCCTTCATGGCATTAAAAGCTGCTGAAAGCTGACCAATTTCATCTTTTGATTGATGGGTAATATCTGGATGAATTAATTCTCCATTAGCTACATGGTTTGCAGCCAGAACGACAGATTTTAAAGGGCGTGAGATTGTCCGTTGTATATAGAAAATAAGGAAAATACCTAGAGCGATACCAATAATGATTGCGATAATGGAAATAATTTGTGAATTAAACACGGCCTGTTTAGATTCTTTTGTCACAATATCTAGTTGTTCCTTTTGATAGTTTCCAATTTGATCGGATACATCTTGTATACCTTTATTAGCTTGTTGGACTTCACCATTTACCTTCTGCAAAGCACCTTCTAGATTACCAGCTTCAAATAAAGCTATTGCTTCAGTTGCTGCCTTGTTAAAAGAATCATTATGAACTTTTAATTCCTGTGCATATGTTTCCATTTCAGCTGAATTCGATTTTTCAGTGATTTCATCTACATGTGTGTCGAGCATACTTGCATATTTTGAGAAACTCTCTTTGTTAGCAGGTTTGTCTTCGATGATGATGGCACGAATGAAAAGACCTTGCATAGCCATTTCGTATTGAATATCATCTGCTAATTCTACAAGGGCAACATGTCCTTCTAATGCATTTTCAATCTTTTTTTCAATGTTTGAAAATAACAGGAACATAATGAACAAAGAAATGATTAATGTGAGAATAATTGCAAAGAAACCAAAGCTTAATTTTTTACCTACAGACATATAGATACGCCCTTTCCTGAATGCTCTATAAAAATTTTTATACTTTAATTTAGCGTTTCTCAGTTGTAGAAGTCAATATACGTTGAAGGAAACAGTGCAGATTATTCATGTGTTTTTATATTGTTATTATAATAAGGAAGATTGTCTGTAAAAATCAATCAAGATAAGGTTGTTTTCATCGTTTTATAGTACGGATTACGTGTACTCGTTATAAAAAGGAAGAAACCGATACAATTTGTATCGGTTTCTTCCTTTATGACTGTTTCTTTAACTGTAAAATGACTGCCTCATCCGGGTCAATATACAGTGTCTTTTGTTCAAAATAGATGACGAAACCAGGTTTGGCACCATTTGGTTTTTTGACCTGTCGTATTTCGGTATAATCTACTGGCACAGAAGAGGATTCTCTGGCCTTAGAAAAATAGGCGGCTAGTGTGGCAGCTTCTCGCAATGTCGTTTCATCGGGTTCACTTGAATGAATGACAACATGAGATCCAGGAATATCTTTTGTGTGTAACCAAATATCAGTCCGCTTTGCTAGTTTAAATGTCAGCATGTCATTTTGTTTATTGTTTTTTCCAACAGAGATTGTTACACCTGTAGAAGAAACATAGCGTTCTGGTTCAGGTTTCGCTTGTTTTTTCTTTTTCTTCGCATGACGTAGTTTTAAGTAACCTTGCTCTGCTAGCTCTTCACGAATTTCCTCAATATCACCAGGAGAAGCCTGCTGAACTTGCTGTGCAAGCATTTCGAAGTAAGAAATTTCATCAGTAGTTTTTTCTAGCTGCTCTTGAACCATGACCAAGGCATTTTTTGCCTTTGTATATTTTGTATAATAACTTTGGGCATTTTCAATAGGTGTTTTACGTTCGCTTACTGGAATCGTTATTTCTTCGCCAGTTTCACTATAGTAATTTGTGACAGTAACTTCCTTAACTCCTTTTTCAAAGGCATAGATATTAGCCATTAATAGCTCACCATATAGTTGGAATTGATCGAGCTTGGAGGCACGTTCATAATCCTTTGTTAACTTTTTTGTTTTTAAAGCTAATTTGTCAATCTCATTTTGTAGCCAGCGCTCTAAATCGCCTGCTTGTTGTTTTACACGATCTCGCTCTGCACGGGCAAAGAATACACGATCAAGAAGCTCATGGACATTAGGATAGATTGTTATATCCCCATCATGCAAATGCGTTAATTCGATAGGGGAAAAGTATACTTTCTGATTGAAAAGTACGTACATAGGCTTCATTCCACCGTTCGCAAAGGAGTCCATAAAATCCTTGAAACAGACTAGCGTATTTGAAGTCGTCTTCATTCGATACAATAATTCTTCCGCGTGAAGAGGTGAAAAACCAGCTAATTGCTGCACTAGCTCTTTAGAGGTTTTCCCTTCAGCAAAAAATGCTGTTAGCTCTTCATCTGTCACTGTTAAAGGATTCCATTTGTTTTGTGCGGGTGGTGCAATATACGGTTGCCCTGGTAGTACAGTACGGAAGCTATTGACTGAAGGCGGTAGATGTTTTAGGCTGTCAATAATTTTTCCCTGCTCTTGATCAATCAACAGTAGATTACTATGTCTACCCATAATTTCAGCATGTATTTCTCTTACAATTGGATCTCCAATTTCATTTTTACTTTCAATTTCTACTATTATAATGCGATCAAAATCACGCTGTTTTATAGAAGCAATAAAACCACCCTCTATATGCTTACGCAAAAGCATACAAAACATTGGCGGCTCTGCTGGATTTTCAATCACCTGTTCAGTAAGGTGTACACGTGCATAAGAAGAGTGGATGGAAAACAGTAATTTATGATTCTTTCCGTTCGCTCGCACATGTAAAATAACTTCTTGTGCATTGGGTTGATGTATTTTGGTAATCCGACCAGTGACTAGCTGTTGTAGGTCGGCAGTTATTGAATAAGTAAATAAGCCATCAAATGCCATATGAATTCCTCTTTCCAACGATATCAAGCATCTTGGTACTTTCGTATTTTTTCTTGTATCTGCATGCACTATTTTTAAGCTCGCAAATACTCTTTTGGTATGTTTATCATAGCATTTTTTAGGTGAATATTAAAATATAGCTTCAATTGTGGTAGAATTAGCTTTTACTTTAACCAAATTTTTTTGGAGAGTCGTCATAATCGACAAAGCTTATGTTATAATAATCCCAGTATGCAAAGAAAGGTGTGACGAACCTTGGTGCGTAGTATGACTGGTTTTGGCAGAGGTGTCACAACAACTAGAGACTTTCAATTAACCGTGGAAATGCGCTCGGTCAACCATCGTTTTTTAGAAATTAATGCAAAATTTCCGAAAGAATGGCTTGAAGCTGAAATTTTTGCAAAGAAACTAATTTCTCAAGCTTTGTCACGCGGCAAAATTGATGTGATGGTATATGTGAAGGACTTAGAGAACGTAGAGCAATCTATTGAGATTAATTGGTCATTAATTGAAGCGTATCGTAAGGCAAAAGAGCAATTAGCAAGTAAAGTACCACTTGAAGAAAAATGGACGATGCAAGAGCTTTTATCGTTAGAGCAGGCCCTTGTGCAACAAAAGCCTCAGCTTACACCAGAGGATTTACTCAGCGCTGTTGAACAAGCAATTTCACAAGCGATTGAACAGCTCGTACAAATGCGTGAGCGTGAAGGGCAAGAATTACAAGAGGTTGTTGTACAATATAAAGAACAGTTAATGGAGCAAGTCAATCAGATTCGTTTGTGTTCTTCACTTGCTGTTGAAAAATATCGTACACGATTAATAGAGCGAATTAATGAAGTTGCAAACGGCACATTGCTAGAAGATCGTTTACTAGCGGAAGTAGCGATTTTTGCAGAACGAGTAGACATCTCCGAAGAATTAGACAGATTAGATAGTCACTTCAACCAGCTGGAGGAAACATTACTTGAAAAGATTTCGGTTGGGCGTAAATTGGACTTTTTAATGCAGGAAATACATCGCGAGATTAATACGATTGGTTCAAAAAATCAATCTACAGAAGCAGCGGTTGCTGTTGTTCAGGCGAAAACAATTTTAGAAAAGATGCGTGAGCAAGTGCAAAACATCGAATAACTTGCACGTGTCTGTTATAAATTAAGGGAGATATAGAGAATAAATGATAAAAGAACGTGGATTATTAATTGTTCTGTCTGGCCCCTCTGGTGTAGGTAAAGGGACAGTGCGAAAAGAATTATTTTCTCAGCCGAATACGAATTATGAGTATTCCATCTCGATGACAACACGAAATCCTCGCGAAGGTGAAGTAGATGGTGTAGACTATTTTTTCAAGACACGTCATGAATTTGAAGTGTTAATTGAACAAGGTGGCTTATTAGAGCACGCTGAATTTGTCGGTAACTATTATGGAACACCATTAGCTTATGTAAATGAAACACTTGATGCAGGTCGTGATGTATTTTTAGAAATCGAAGTGCAGGGTGCAGCACAAATTCGTAAAAAAGCACCAGATGCCTTATTTATTTTCTTAGCCCCTCCAAGTTTAACGGAATTAAAAGATCGTTTAGTTGGACGTGGGACAGAAACGGAGGATATCATTGCCAAACGAATCGCTACTGCAAGTGAAGAGCTTGAAATGATGAGCTTGTATGATTATGTTGTGGAAAATGATGAAGTGACGAATGCCTGTGATCGTATAAATGCGATTATTAAAGCCGAGCATTGTCGTAGAGAACGTGTTGAAAAAAGATATTTGTCAATGTTGAGAGGAGAATAAAACAATGCTATACCCATCAGTAGACGCTTTAAAAAAGGAAATCGATTCAAAATATTCATTAGTGAGCCTTGCTTCTAAACGTGCTCGCCAAATGCAAGAAGAGCAAGACACAGAACGCTTACACAAGTATGTTTCCCATAAATATGTTGGGAAAGCACTTGAAGAAGTAGCGGCAGGTGTACTTACGAAAGTATCACAGGATGAGTCAACTGTGTATGAGGACGAAATCTAACATCATGTAAAGAGCTTTACTATGTTTACATGCATGCTAGTCTAATTAGCAGTAGATTTTAATTATACAGAATGCCGAAAGCTCCCAGGGAATCCTTCTTTGGGAGCTTATCATTTGAAAGGACGACACCTAGCATGAATAAAAATATTTTACTTTGTGTTTCAGGCGGGATTGCCGTATATAAAGCTGTGGCACTCGTAAGCAAGCTATCACAAGCAGGAGCCAATGTAAAAGTCATCATGACAGCCTCTGCTAGACAGTTTGTAAATCCATTAAGTTTTCAAGTGATGTCCAAAAATGATGTTTATTTTGACACGTTTGATGAAAAAGATTCAAGTGTGATTGCTCATATAGACTTAGCAGACTGGGCTGATTTAATTTTAGTAGCGCCCGCTACAGCAAATATAATAGGAAAAATGGCCAATGGTATAGCAGATGATATGATCACAACAACCCTGCTTGCTACGACAGCACCTGTATGGATTGCACCAGCCATGAATGTACACATGTACGACCATCCAGCGGTAAAACGTAATTTGGATAGGCTATCAGCTGATGGCTACAAATTTATTGAGCCTTCCGAAGGCTTTTTAGCATGTGGCTATGTCGGGAAGGGCCGTCTAGAGGAGCCAGAAAAAATCACTGCACTTGTTCAAGATTTTTTTTCGGGAAAAACTACACCACTAACAGGTAAAACAGTTATAGTGACTGCAGGTGCCCTACATGTACCATTGGATGAACAGCATGTAATTAGTCCACAGGCAACTGGAGCCATGGGCCGAGCTTTAGCACATGAAGCAAGAATGCTAGGCGCACATGTAATTGAAATAGAAAATTCTAATTTGTTTGATGCTATACAGCAACTGGAGGCTTATAAAATCCAATATCCTCAGGCAATATTGATCCATGCAGCAAATGTGCCGACTATAAAGGAAACGCCGATCATTTCGGTAGAAGGTATAAAAGCGATCACTTTCGGACAAAAAGTGCAAGGAACTCCAATGCTTAATATACTTTCTGAGAGATGGATTGATTTTAGTGAAAAAGCGCAGCTTAACGGACAGTTTTTGGCTACAATTAACCCACAACTTTTTGCTCAGACATTATGGTCATATATTATAAAGGGTGAGGAACAATGAGCTTCTTGATAGCAGAGGTCATTGTAGATGTCTCTACTTACCATGTAGACCGTCCATTTGATTATCAAGTACCTGTAGAATGGATTAGTGTTATCGAGTTAGGAAGTCGTGTTAAAGTGCCATTTGGTCCAAGGAATGTCCTGGGTTTTGTTGTTGGATTGAAGAAAGAAACAGATGTACCGTTAAATAAACTAAAGGCAATCAATCAAATTTTAGATATGGAGCCAGTCCTGACAGAAGAGATGTTGCGAATGGCGAAGTGGTTGAAGAACGATACGATTTGCTATGAAATAGATGCCTTGCAAGTGATGTTACCATCTGCACTTCGAGCCAAGTATGAAAAAATGATTAAGCTACAACAAGGTCAACAATTGCCACTAGAGGTACAGGCTATATTCGGGAAGCGTCAACGAGCAAATTTTAAAGAATTTGAGCGAGCAGGTTTACTACCCCTTTTGAAGCAATTGGTTGCAGAAAACATTGTTTCAATCGAAAATGTTGTGAAGCAACAGGGAAATGTGAAAGAAATTCGAATGGTTCAAATAACAGCAGACCAACAACTTATTGAACGTGCTTTAGAGCAATCATCCAGAGCAGCTAAACAACGGCTATTACTGCAATGGATGTGCCAACACTTAGGAGAGATTTTTACTCCCCAACAAATTTGTGACGAAGCAAGGGTCTCTATTTCAGTTTTAGAGGCAGTAATTGATAAAGGAGCTGCTCAATTTATTCAAGAGGAAGTATTTCGTGATCCATTTACGAAGGAAGTTTCACGTACACATGCCTTACAATTAACGAGTGAGCAGCAGGTTGCTCTCCAAGCTATTACTACAGCTATGGACCAGCAAATAGCGCAAACCTTTTTATTACATGGTGTAACAGGAAGTGGTAAAACAGAGGTTTATTTGCAGGCTATTCAAAAGGTATTAGAAGAAGGAAAAGAAGCCATTATGTTGGTACCTGAAATCTCTTTAACTCCACAAATGACCGAACGATTCCGCAGTCGCTTTGGTGAGATGGTTGCTGTGATGCATAGTGGATTATCTGTAGGGGAGAAATATGATGAATGGCGTAAAATCCAACAAGGCAAAGTGAAGGTCGTAGTTGGAGCTCGTTCAGCTATTTTTGCTCCTTTTACGAATATAGGGCTTATTATATTGGATGAAGAACATGAATCAACTTATAAGCAAGAAGATTCACCGCGTTATCATGCAAGAGATGTAGCCATCTGGCGTAGCGAATTTTATAACTGTCCTATTATTTTAGGGAGTGCAACACCAGCATTAGAATCATTTGCAAGAGCTAAAAAGGGAGTATATAAGCTACTCTCCTTAAAACACCGTGCTTTACATCAGGCTTTGCCGACTGTTTTTATTGCAGATATGCGTGAAGAGCTGAGACAAGGTAATCGTTCGATGTTTTCCCAATCACTGATAGAAGCAATCCGTTTAAGACTTGAGAAAAAAGAACAAATGGTGCTGTTTTTAAACCGTCGTGGCTATTCATCATTTGTACTTTGTCGAGATTGTGGAACAGTTGTCCAATGTCCAAATTGTGATATTTCATTAACCTATCATCGAACAACTGAAAAATTGAAATGTCATTATTGTGGTTACGAGGAACATGTTCCACAAATATGTCCACAATGTCAAAGTGATCATATTCGTTATTTTGGTACAGGTACACAAAAGGTGGAAGAGGAGCTGTATAAGTTGTTTCCTGAGGCAAGAGTATTACGTATGGATGTAGATACTACGAAGCATAAAGGGGCACATGAAGAAATATTAGAGACATTTGGGGCAGGGCATGCAGATATTTTGCTGGGTACTCAAATGATCGCAAAGGGTCTGGATTTTCCAAATATTACGCTAGTCGGTGTACTTAGTGCTGATACATCCTTACATTTACCTGATTACCGCGCAGCAGAGCGAACATTTCAGCTATTAACACAGGTAAGTGGCCGAGCTGGGAGACATGACAAGCTAGGGGAAGTCATCATTCAAACGTATACACCTGAGCATTACGCAATTGAATTAGCTAAAACACAAGAGTATGAACCATTTTATGAACGTGAGATGTTTTTACGTCGCAGATCAAACTATCCACCTTATTATTTTGTAGCTCTTATTCAATTATCCCATGAAGATGTCATGATGGCTGCTGAATATGCTGGTCGAGTGGCTGATTGGTTACGAGGGAACTTATCGAATCAAGTAGCAATAATAGGACCAACAACTGCGAGTATTGCTCGTCTCCAAAATAGATATCGTTATCAATGTTTGATAAAATATAAAATTGAACCAAATCTAATTCCCGTTTTACAACGTTTACTTGCTATGTATAGAGCAGAGTGGATTAAACAAGGAATATTAATGACGGTAGATTTAGATCCGTCTACTATATAGTTAGCGTGTAATAATAGCACGATTTTTAATAAAAGTATCAATTAGCTAGTGCACTAGCTTTAAAGCAGAAATGAGGAAATAATAATGGCTATAAAAAAAGTAATTGAAAATCCTGCAAAAGTACTATCCACACCGTGTGCTGAAGTGACAGAAATTAATGATGAAATTATTACATTACTTGATGATTTATATGACACTATGGTGGAATATGATGGCGTTGGAATTGCGGCACCACAAATAGACGTAGGGTTACGGGTAGCAATTGTTGAACTAGGTGAAGAACGTGATATTTTAGAAATGATTAATCCAACTGTCGTTGAAACGGACGGAGCAGAAGTAGATATTGAAGGATGCTTGAGCTTTCCAGGGTTATATGGAGAAGTGGAACGTCCTAGTTATGTCAAAATTGAAGCATGTGATCGTGAAGGACGTGTTTATGAATTAGAGGCAGGTGGCTTTGATGCCCGTGCGATTTTACATGAAATTGATCATTTAGATGGTGTGCTTTTCGATTCAAAAATCAAGCGTATTGTCACAGCAGAAGAACTAGAAGAAATGTACGCTGAAGAGGAGGAATAAAATGACATCTATCGTTTTTATGGGGACACCTGACTTCTCCGCACCTATTTTGCGTATGCTACATGATGAAGGATATACTATTAAAGCAGTTGTAACACAACCAGATCGTCCAGTTGGGCGTAAGCGAGTATTAACACCGCCGCCAGTAAAGGCAACGGCTTTGGAACTTGGCTTGCCAATTATTCAACCTGAAAAATTGCGTGGCTCCGAGGAGTTACAGCAGATTCTTGCTTTACAGCCTGATCTAGTAATAACAGCAGCATTTGGACAGATACTACCAAAAGAATTATTAGATGCACCGGCTCTAGGCTGCATTAATGTCCATGCCTCCCTATTACCAAAATATCGTGGAGGGGCTCCGATTCACCAAGCCGTCATGGATGGTGAAAAAGAAACAGGAGTAACAATCATGTATATGGCAGAAAAGCTTGATGCGGGAGATATTATCTCTCAAAAAGCGATCCCTATTGAAGAAGATGATCATACTGGTGGACTTTTTGATAAGCTAAGTATGGTTGGCTGTGAATTACTTAAGGAAACACTTCCTTCTATTATAAATGGTACAAATAACCGTACAGTTCAAGATGAAGCACAAGTTACCTTTGCAAGTAATATTTCAAGGGAACAAGAACGAATTGATTGGACCAACGATGCTATTACTTTATACAATCAAGTGCGCGGTCTTCATCCATGGCCTGTTGCTTATACTACTTTTGAGGATGGTAATTTTAAAATTTGGTGGGCAACGATTGGCAAAAGTAAGCATGAGGCTAATCCAGGTACAGTGGTTGCCATTGATAAAGATCATTTTGAGGTAGCAGCTGGCAACGGGACAACTTTAGCATTATATGATGTGCAACCAGCTGGTAAAAAGCGCATGACCGCAGAGGAATATTTACGTGGGACAGGTTCTAAATTACAGATTGGGGACCAATTTAAATGAGTAAAAAAAGTGTAGTGATTTGGGATGGCAATGTACGAGATGCCGCATTGTCAATTCTATTAGCAGTTGATAAAAATCAGGCTTATAGCAACTTATTGCTAAATGAAACAATTAAACGACATAAAATTGAAGCAAAAGATCGTGCTTTATTGACTGAAATAACGTATGGAACTTTACAGCATAAAATGACACTTGATTATTACTTAGAGCCATTTATTCGTGGTTCAATTGATCATTGGGTTCGCTGGTTATTAAGAATTTCGTTGTATCAAATCCATTATTTAACACGTATCCCTCCACACGCTGCAGTAAACGAAGCAGTAGAAATTGCCAAGCGTCGAGGGCATCGTGGAATCGCTTCTATGGTCAATGGCATATTAAGATCCGTGTTACGGAGTGGAGTCCCTTCAACAGATGACATAGCAGATCCAATTGAGCGCCTTTCAATAGAAACAAGTCATCCAATGTGGTTAGTTCAAAGATTTGTTGAGAACTATGGTCTTGAAGTAGCGACTGAAATGTTGCATGAAAATAATAGACCGCCTGTGCAGACTGTGCGTGTTAATACGACAAAAGCAACTGTTCAGCAAGCAATTGCCAAGTTAGAGGCAGAAGGATTAACGGCTAATCAAAGCGACGTTATACCAGAGTGCTTATACATTACAAACGGTCAACCAGCTCGTACAAAAGCCTTCAAAGAAGGTATGATTACTATTCAGGATGAAAGTTCAATGATACCTGCTAATGTGCTAAATCCAACTCCAGGTATGCGTGTCTTGGATATGTGTGCGGCACCTGGTGGAAAAACAACACATATTGCCGAAATAATGAAAAATGAAGGGTCTATTTTAGCAACAGACCTTCATCCACATAAATTAGATTTAATCGACCATAATACAGAGCGTCTAGGGCTTGATATTGTTGAAACAGCCCCAATAGACGGACGGAAAGCACCGGAATTTTTACAAGCAGCGTCTTTTGATGCTATCTTAGTCGATGCACCATGTAGTGGACTAGGAGTTATGCGACGTAAACCAGATATTAAATATACAAAGCGAGAAGAAGATTTAGAAAGTCTTCAAAAAATCCAATTAGCTTTACTAGATGCAGCAACGAAAGTTTTGAAAACAGATGGTAAGCTTGTATACAGTACGTGTACAGTAGACATACAAGAAAACGAAGGCACTGTGAAAGCCTTTTTAACAGCACATCCAGAAATGGAAGCTATACAACTAGAATCTTTACCAACAAAATTAGCGGAAAAGCAAGCTAATGGCATGCTTCAAGTCTTTCCACAAGACTTTGGCAGTGACGGTTTCTTTGTCGCCGCCTTTCGTAAAAAAGGAGAATCCAACTAATGGTGGATCAAGAGAAATTTAATGAACGTATTAACGATTTAGTCGAAGAAGCAGAAGAAAAGCCCGTTCGACGTGTAAAAAAAGAAAAGCCAAATTTAAAAGAATCCATTTATTCGTTACAACCTCATCAATTAGAAGAATGGCTAAAGGAAAATGGCGAAAAGCCTTTCCGTGCTGCTCAAATTTTTGACTGGCTGTATAATAAACGTGTAAAGACATTTGAAGAAATGTCAAACCTTTCAAAGGGATTACGCGAAAAACTAACTGCAAATTTTGCATTATCCACACTATCAACCATTATTAAACAAGAATCTAAAGATGGTACCATTAAATTTTTATTCCAATTACAAGATGGCTATTCAATAGAAACTGTTTTAATGCGCCATGAATATGGAAATTCTGTCTGTGTAACAACACAAGTAGGCTGCCGAATTGGCTGTACGTTTTGTGCATCCACTTTAGGTGGTTTGAAGCGACATTTATTAGCAGGGGAAATTGTGGAGCAAGTTGTCAAAGTGCAGCAAACATTAGATGAATTGGGCGAGCGAGTATCTCATATTGTCATTATGGGTATTGGTGAACCTTTCGATAACTATGATGCAATGATGAACTTCTTAAAAGTGATCAATCATGAAAAAGGTTTAAATATCGGAGCACGTCATATCACAGTTTCAACATCGGGTATTGTCCCTAAAATTTACCAGTTTGCGGATGAACAATTACAAATTAACTTTGCCGTTTCTCTGCATGCGCCAAACCAAGAAGCACGTCAAAAGCTAATGCCAATTGCCCGTGCTTATAAATTGGAAGAATTAATGGAAGCTGTGCGATACTATACAAAAAAAACAGGTCGACGAGTGAGTTTCGAGTATGGGCTGATGTCTGGTGAAAATGATTCAGTAGAAATAGCAGAGGAACTATCTGCTTTAATTAAAGGAATTAAATGTCATGTCAACTTAATTCCTGTAAACTATGTACCAGAACGTGATTATGTTCGTACATCTCGTAGTCAAATTTTTGCTTTTGAAAAAACATTAAAGAAAAATGGTATTAACGTAACGATCCGCCGAGAGCAAGGTTCAGATATCGCTGCTGCGTGTGGTCAATTACGTGCACAAGAGAGATCTGAAGAAACGAGGTGACCAGTATTGGAATACACAGTCGAAAGTGATATTGGTTTAAAACGATCCATTAATGAGGACCGTGCTGCATTCTTTAAACGTCCAGATGGGCTTGCACTAGCACTTGTAGCGGATGGCATGGGTGGTCATAATGCTGGTGATGTAGCAAGTGATATGGCAATTAAACAAATGGAATCCTTTTTTTTACAGGCAGACACACATCATTTTGTATCCACAACATCAAAAAAAGAATGGTTATTACAAACAGTTAAGCAATTGAATAAAACAATATATGACTATTCTTTATCACATGAAGACTGTAAAGGAATGGGCACGACATTTATTGCAGTGTTAATCGAAGAACAACATTGCTTCATTGCACATGTGGGAGACAGTCGTGTGTATTATTTCTTTGAAGATGGTGCACAACAAATAACAAGAGATCATTCATATGTGAACGTCTTGGTCGAAAATGGTGAGATAAGCGAAGAAGAGGCTTTGACACATCCAAAGAAAAATTTCATCTTAAAAGCGGTTGGGACAGAGGACACAATCGAACCAGACTTTTATGAAGTAGATTTAGCATCAGAATCGTATTTACTCATTTGTTCAGATGGATTAAGCAATAAACTAACTGTTTATGAAATGGCATCGATAATTACGTATCCAGACTCCATTAAGGAAAAGGGACGTAAACTTGTAGAATTAGCAAATGCCAGCGGGGGAGAAGACAATATCTCCCTCGTGCTATTAACAAAAAAGGATGAGGAGGTGTAAGAATGCTTGTAGGTAAAAGAATTAGTGACCGTTATAAAATTTTAGAACTCATTGGTGGCGGAGGTATGTCCAATGTTTATTTAGCACACGATATGATTTTAAATCGTGATGTAGCCATTAAAATATTACGCTATGATTTTTCCAATGAGGATGAATTACATCGACGTTTTCAACGTGAGGCACTGTCTGCTACAAGTCTTACACATCCAAATATTGTTAGTGTTTATGATGTAGGTGACGATGGAGATCTACACTATATTGTGATGGAATATGTTCAAGGAAAAACATTAAAGCAGTACATACAAGAATTTGCACCAATTTCTCCTGCTAGAAGTGTGCATATTATGAAGCAATTAACGTCTGCCATTGCTAATGCCCATGAAAACCATATTATCCACCGTGATATTAAACCGCAAAATATATTAATGGATGCGGAAAGTAATGTGAAAATTACGGATTTTGGTATTGCCATGACGTTAAGTGCTACATCATTTACTCAAACAAATTCTGTGCTTGGTACAGTCCATTATTTATCACCAGAGCAAGCTCGCGGCGGTACAGCTACAAACAAATCAGATATTTACGCACTCGGTATTGTGTTATATGAATTATTAACAGGTGAACTTCCATTTTCTGGTGAATCTGCTGTTTCAATAGCACTTAAGCATTTACAAGCCGAAACGCCTTCTGTCCGTGCTTTTGATGCAACGATTCCCCAAAGCTTGGAAAATGTAGTATTAAAGGCTACTGCCAAAGATTCATCCCATCGTTATACTACAGTGGAAGAAATGTATGAAGATTTGGAAACCGTACTAACACCATCTAGAATCAACGATCCCAAATTTGTCATACCTGTGGATAATGATGTAACGAAAGCTATTCCCATCATTAAAGAGCAGATGCATAAAAAAGACGAAGATCTAACTAAAACAAGAGTTATTGAACCGATTATGGAAGCTAAAGCACCTTCTCAACCACAACCTAAAAAGCCTGTAGAAAAGCCAGTTCCTGTAAAGGGAAAGAAGAAAAATTGGCCCAAATATGTTGCAGGACTATTCATTGCAGCGGTTGTCATTTTCTTATTCTTTATTTTTGCAAAAGATTTATTTAGCCCGAAAAAAGTGGCTATACCAGATGTAGCAAATTTAACAATAGAGGAAGCGACAAAAAAATTAGAAGCAGATGGATTTGTTGTTGGTGAAGAGCATCAGGAGCGAAATCATGAGGAAATAGAGAAGGGGAAAGTTATAGAAACGGACCCATCAAAAAATTCATTACGTGAAAAAGGCTCAGAGGTAGACTTAATCGTTAGTTTAGGTGTAGAGATGACGACTGTTGATAATTATGTTGGACAAAATTATAGTCAAGTTGAAGCTTTAATAAAAGGAAAGTATAAAGATGTAATAAAAGAGGATGTCCCTTCTAATGAGCCAGAAGGAAGAATTATTGAACAAAGCATACCACCAAATTCTGAGGTAGTAGCGAAAGAAGAAACAATCACGTTTAAAGTTAGCCAAGGAGTTAGAATGGTAAGGGTTGAAAATGTTGTAAATTATACGAAAGCTGATATGGATGACTATGTGAAAAGAGCAGGTCTCAATTGGCGTATATCTCGTGAAGAACATCATGAAACCATCCCAGCTGGCAGTGTAATTTCGCAATTGACAAAAGCGGGTACTATGGTAGAAGAAGGTTCTATGATATCGGTTGTAATAAGTAAAGGGCCAGCAAAACAGCCCGATAAACTACGTGTCATTCCTGTAGTCATTGAGTATAAACCTACAGAAGAGGGAATAGCTCAAAATATTCGAATTGAAATTCAAGATAAAAATCATACATTGTCTGAACCTGTTGAAGTATTTGAAATTTTAAGTGATACGCCATACAACATTCAGCTTACAATTGAAGATGGCAAAGATGCGAGTTATAGAATAATTCGTGACTCAGAAATAATTTTAGAAGGCAAAGTTAATTATAATGATGTCGATTAAGGAGGAATTGGATGGCGCAAGGCCAAATAAGAAAAGCATTAAGTGGTTATTATTATGTATTTGATGGACATCAACTGATTCAATGTCGAGGACGTGGGGTATTTCGTAATCGTGGCGAATCCCCACTCGTAGGTGATATTGTAGAGTATACAATGGAAACTGAAGGCTCTGATGGGACAATACAAAAGATTTTTGAGCGTCAAAATGAATTAGTACGACCGCCAATTGCGAATATTGATCAAGGTATTTTGGTGTTTTCTGTAAAGGAACCGAATTTCAATACCATTTTACTGGATCGATTTTTAGTTGTGTTAGAATCCTTCCATGTACATCCTATTATTTGTTTAACAAAAATGGATTTGCTAGAAAATGATGAACGTGATGAATTACAAAATTATATAGCAGATTATGAAAGCATGGGCTATACAGTTTTGCAAACATATAAAGATGAAGAAGAATTAGTAGAACGGTTACGTCCTATTTTAAAGGGAAAAACCACCGTTTTAGCTGGCCAATCGGGCGTTGGGAAATCAACTTTGCTTAATACGCTCATTCCAGAGTTGAACTTAAAAACGGGTATTATATCCCAAAGCTTAGGACGGGGTAAACATACTACTCGTCATGTTGAACTGATAGAGGTCTGTGACGGTTTATTGGCAGATACGCCTGGATTTAGTTCCTTTGATTTTGACGAAATTGAGAAAGAAGAATTAGGTGTATGTTTTCCTGAAATGGCTAGAGTAGCGGATGATTGTAAATTTAGAGGTTGCTTACATTTGAAAGAGCCAAAATGTGCAGTAAAGGCAGCAGTAGAAGCAGGGGAAATTCGAGACTACCGCTACAAGCATTATGAACAATTTATGCAAGAAATTATGGATCGAAAGCCGAGGTATTAATGATGATACAAATAGCACCATCAATTTTAGCAGCAAATTTTGCAAAGTTAGGTGAAGAAGTAAAGGAAGTAGAGCAAGCAGGTGCACAACTTATTCATATTGATGTAATGGATGGTCACTTTGTACCGAATATCTCATTTGGTTCCATTGTATTGGATGCTATCCGTCCATTAACGAAGTTACCATTAGATGTGCATTTAATGATAGAAAATCCAGATCAGTATATTGAACAGTTCGCAAAAGCTGGAGCAGATTATATTACAGTACATGTAGAAGCATGTCGTCATTTACATCGAACAATTCAATTAATCCGTTCTTTTGGTGTAAAAGCGGGTGTCGTATTAAATCCACATACACCGATAGAATCAATTCAACACATTTTAGAAGATATTGATATTGTATTATTAATGACTGTTAATCCTGGATTCGGTGGACAAAAATTTATTCATTCTGTTGTACCTAAAATTGAAGCATTATCAACAATAATTAAGGAGCGAGGCTTAGATATTGCCATTGAAATTGATGGTGGTATTACTGCTGAAACAATTGTGCCATGTGCACAGGCTGGAGCGACAATTTTTGTAGCTGGGTCAGCTATCTATAGTAAAGAAGATCGAACAGCTGCTCTTCAAGAGATTTTACTAGCTGGTGAGGCAGCGATTAAAGGATGACGACAGTCGTTGTTTGTGCAGGTGGTCCAAAAAATGAGCTTTGTTCATTTTCATCGTTTCAGCAACAACAGGATGTTGTGTTTATCGGGGCTGATCGTGGCGCTTTATATTTAATTGAGCAAGGAATTACGCCCCATGCTATTGTTGGTGATTTTGATTCTTTAACGGATGAAGAATATCGACAAGTAATGGCACAAACCAATGATCAACAACGTTTTCAAGAAGAGAAAAATGAAACAGACACGGATTTAGCTTTGCTTAAAGCCTATACGTTTGCACCACAAGAAATTATTTTGACAGGTGTGACGGGTGGGCGTTTAGATCATTACGAGGCAGCTGTTCGTTCTATTTATCGGTTACAAAAAGAGCATCCTCAAATTGAGTTAAAGATAATCAATCATACTAATATGTTGCAATTTTTACTACCAGGTACACATACAATTAATGCAGATGATCGATACCGATACTTGTCTTTTTTTGCTCACGAGGAGCCTATTCAAGGTGTAACATTACGACAAGTAAAATATGAAACAACGAATGAGGAAATTACCTTAGGAACATCTCGATTTACAAGTAATGAAATAATAGGAACTTCAGGGTCTATATCTTTCTCGCAAGGCATATGTTTAATGATAAGAAGCATAGATTAGCGTAAGGGGGAGAGAGTCCTGAAAGTATATACGTTCCAATTGCCGAAATTCGTGAGTAGTATCACGCGTACGTGTATTAACCTATTTAAAAAAGATAAGAAAGTAAAAAAATCCGACTAGTGTTAGTCGGATTTTTTACTTTCTTCTAGAATACTAATCAAGAAAAAAATCGATTGCGCTCAATGCGAAATCGATTTTTTAGAAGCAGCGATTAAACGCGCTCGATTTTACCTGATTTTAATGCACGAGCAGAAACCCATACACGTTTTGGTTTACCGTCAACTAAGATACGAACTTTTTGAAGGTTAGCACCCCAAGTACGTTTGTTAGCGTTCATAGCGTGGGAACGGTTGTTACCAGTACGAGCTTTACGTCCAGTGATTACACATTGTTTTGGCATGTTGTATTCCCTCCTTACTGTTGATGCTGAAAGATTATTATTTCAGTTCGGTATTTCACATACCATAATAATTTAACATACGATGGCGTTCAGTGCAACAGTTTTCACATAACCTTTCAAGAAAAAAACCTTTACAGACATAAAACATTTATGAAAAGTAGAGAAGTTTAATGGGGAATAGTTCTCCTATCCTTTTCCTCGATAACCAAGTTTCAGCGATACACGTCTACCAGTATCAACTAATCGCTCAATCAATGTATTAATATGATCTTGAGAGACATTAAAGTTTACAAAACCAATACTGACTGCTCCTATCACTTCACCAAAACCATCTAAAACAGAGACAGCAATGGAGGAAGTACCTGCAGTTCGTTCTCCATGACTTATTGCATAGCCTTGTTGTCGAATTTGGTGAAGCTGCTCCTCTAATTCGGCCATTTCATCTTTAGTTACTAGTTGCTCTAGAATTTCTTTGGATTGTAGCGCTGACATTGAGGCAAGTATGGCCTTATTGGCCGCTCCGATATGCATAGGAATGCGAATACCCAACTGATCATAAATACGAATCGGATTAGCTGCACTGTCTATCCGTTCTATAATAATCGTATCTAATCCAGCTGGTTTACTTAAATAAACGCTTTCTTCAACCTCCCTGGCTAATCGTTCTAACTCAGGTCTGATTTTGCTAATATAATCCATCGTATCATACACCTGTAAGCCAAGTTCCATCCATATGGTTCCAAGCCGATAATATTTAGTCTGTTCATCTTGCTCAATCATCCCTTGTTTAATCATGGCTTTTAAAATTCTATGTAAAGTACTTAGCGGTAAATCGCATTTTGTAGAAAGCTCTGAAATGGACAAGCTACTGTCGTTTGCATCAGCTGCTAAAACCTTGGCAATTGTCATCGCCCGCTCTAATAATTGCATTTGTCCCACCTCCCTTCATCCTATTTTATTTTTATTCTCCATCTACGTCTAGTTCCAATATTCCCGTACAAATCAGAAGTCTAAACAAATGCTTATTTTAATTCACGAAAGCTACAAAAGGATCCTTTAAGAGGCTTCTTTAATAAACGATAGCATTTTTTCCAAGGGTGAACGCAATCTAGATTAAAAGAAAAATAAAAGTTTTCTAAATATATTGACAGTATAGCATAAAACGAATATATTCTTCATATAAACTTTCCTCTTAACGGAAACGTTTTCCACTACACGGAAATGGGGTGAAAGGAATGCATTATTGTTCATCAATGTATGCGCCTTTGAAACATGTTATTGTAAAAGATCCAAAAGATGCTTTCCGAAGCCAGACACATCTTAGTGAGGAATGGAAAACATTTAACTACTTATCTGAGCCTAATTATGAAGAAGCTCTAAGCGAATACGCTGAATTTATTGGGATTCTTGGAAAGTATGTTGAGACTATTGAATATCTGCCTATAGCAGATGAAGTAGGATTAGATTCTCTTTATGCACATGATCCAGTTAAATTCACTCCAAATGGTGCCATAATACTGAAATCAGGCAAAAAATTAAGACAACCAGAAGCAGCAGTATACAAGGACTTTTTACGGCAAAAAGGTATACCAATAATTGGTGAACTTACTGGAGAGGCAGTTTCAGACGGTGGAGATATTGTTTGGCTAGATGATCGAACGCTCGTTGTGGGTAGAGGTTATCGAACAAACGATGAAGCCATTCGTCAGTTAAAGGAAATGACAGCCGATATGGTAGATGAATTTATAGTTGTACAACTACCACATGATCTTGGTGAAGCTGAATGTTTACATTTAATGTCTTTCATAAGTATGGTAGACCGAGATTTAGCTGTTGTGCATTCGCGTTTAATGCCAGTATTTTTCAGACAACTGCTAATTGAGCGTGGCATCCAGCTAGTAGAAGTACCTAAAGATGAATACGATTCGTTAGGCTGTAATGTTTTAGCGCTTGCACCAAGGGTATGTGTGATTCCTCAAGGCAACAAAGAAACAAAGCAACAGCTACTTGATGCTGGAGCAACGGTGTACGAATATAAAGGCGATGAAATTACTGTTAAAGGAACAGGTGGGCCGACTTGCCTAACTTGCCCAGTAGTAAGAGGATAAAGGAGAAGATGAATATGTTTAAAAATGTTATTGTTAAAAATCCAGGTAATAGTTTTGTAAACGGTTTAACAACTAGTGATTTAGGAAAGCCGATTTTAGAAAAATTATTTGAACAACATGAACATTATGTAGAAGCTTTAAAAAAATGCGGTGTAGAAGTTACACAATTACCAGCAAATGAAGCATTTCCAGATTCAACATTTGTAGAGGATACAGCTGTATTAACGCCTGAATTTGCTATTATCTCGAATCCTGGAGCAGCAGCTCGTAACCGCGAAATTGAAGAAATCGAACCAGCTGTAAAGCAATTCTATGAAAAAATTTACTATATTAAAGGTTCTGGAACACTTGATGGTGGAGATGTACTACAAGCAGAGAAAAAGTTTTACGTAGGGATCTCAGAGCGCACAAATGAAGAAGGCGCTCAGCAATTTAAAGAGATTGTTGAACAAGAAGGTTATGAAGCAACTATTATTCCATTAAAAGAATTCTTCCATTTAAAAACTGGTATTGCCTATGTTGGGGAAAATCGTATGGTGCTAGCTGGTGAATTTGTCGATCATCCTGCATTTGAATCTTACGAAAAAATCGTGATTCCTAAAGAGGATGAATATTCAGCTAACTGTATTCAAGTAAATGATTATATTATTATTCCAGCTGGCTATCCAGAAACAAATCGTAAATTACTGGACCTTGGCTATCAAACAATTGAACTTGATATGTCTGAATTTAGAAAACACGATGGTGGTTTAAGCTGTTTATCATTACGTTTTTAAGTAAATCTAACAATACCCAATCAATTTAAAAGAGAAAATTGATTGGGTACTTTCATTCTTAAAATATCAGAATATTTAATATTTTTACATTATATGGGAAGTAGGGATGGATGTTGAATAAAGGGGATCAGCTTCACAATAATCAATTAAAGCGTTCGATGAAAAGTCGTCACTTGTTAATGCTTTCACTTGGGGGTGTTATTGGAACAGGCTTATTTTTAAATGTAGGCTATACCATTAACCAGGCAGGACCCGGCGGTGCACTGATTGGTTACTTATTTGGTGGCTTAATTTTGTTTATGGTCATGAATTGTCTAGGGGAATTGGCTGTTTACATGCCTGTTACAGGTTCTTTCCAAACATATGCAACACGTTTCATTAGTCCTTCAGCCGGTTTTTCATTAGGTTGGATGTATTTTGTTGGATCTGCTGCCACAGCAGGCGTTGAATTTACGGCTGCAGGTATTTTAATGCAGCATTGGTTTCCAAGTGTACCAATTTGGATATGGTGTGCTGTGTTTATGGTTCTTTTATTTGTCTTAAATGCTTTAACAACGAAGGGCTTTGCTGAAGCAGAGTTCTGGTTTGCTAGTATAAAAGTTGTTGCAGTGATTGCATTTATCATTATTGGTGGAGCAGCAATCTTTGGTTTAATTCCATTAGCAGATCGTCCTACTCCACATCTCACAAATTTAGCACCTTCTGGTTTATTCCCAGCAGGTATTACGATTATTTTTGTCACAATGATGAATGTAATTTTTTCTTATCAGGGATCAGAGCTAGTGGGTATTGCAGCAGGGGAGACCGAGAACCCTGAAAAAAATATTCCTAGAGCGATTCGTACAATTCTATTTAGAATCATCGTTTTCTATATTGCTTCCATTATTGTATTATCTGCAATATTTCCAGCATCAGAGCTTGGGCTTATGGAAAGTCCATTTGTCACGTTAATGAATTTAGCTGGTGTACCATATGCAGCTGGTATCATGAACTTTGTTATTTTGACAGCTATTTTATCAGTTGGTAATTCATGTTTATATGCATCAACACGTTTATTATTTTCCATGTCACAAGAGGGGATGGCGCCCAAGTTATTTGGTCGATTAACGAAAAATAAAGTACCTTTAAATGCGCTTATTTTTACGATGGTATTCTCACTTTTATCTTTATTAACTAGTGTAATGGAAGCTGATGCTGTATTTGTATTACTAATGTCGGTAGCAGGTATATCTGTCACAATTTCATGGATGGGGATATGTGCTTCTCAGTTAATGTTCCGTTATCGCTATGTGAAGTCAGGAGGAAATGTGGCTGATCTAAAATTTAAAACACCACTATTCCCGTTGATTCCAGTATTTTGTATAATCTTTTGTGTTTTAATTTTAGTATTTTTAGCGTTTGATCCAACGCAAAGGATTGGTTTACTATACGGGATTGGCTTCTTTATTGCCTGTATGATTTTTTATCAATTGAAATTAAAGAAAGCGGCGACTGCTGCTACAGATAGCAAAAGTGAAGAAACACTAGAAGTTCGTTAATCGTACCTCTAACGAATGGGAGTAAAAGGAGAAAAAATCATGAATACTTTTATGTGGGATACACCCGAAAACCTACGTGCCCTATTATGTGAACTTGTGAGCTGGGAAAGCCGAACATTAACGGAGGGTGAAAATAAATTTGCCTTTCGACTAAAAGATAAATTGTTAACGCTTCAATATTTTGAAAAGCACCCAGACTTGATTGAATTACATGATGCAGGACTTGGCAGAAATGCAGTGACAGCCTTCTATAAGCATCCAACCGCAACTGAAACCGTTGTGTTAATCAGTCACTTCGATACCGTGCATACAGAGGAATATGGTGAACTAGAGCCGTTAGCCTTTTCTCCAGAAGAACTAACGAAAAAGCTAATGGAACCTAAATACCTAAAAGATTTACCAGAGGCAGCTCGCATTGATTTGGCGTCTGGGAATTATTTATTTGGACGCGGCACAATGGATATGAAAATGGGTCTTGCCTTACACATGCAGTTGATTGAAAAGGCAAGCTTTGAGCAATGGCCGATTAATTTGATTTTAACAACGGTTCCTGATGAGGAAGTCAACTCTGCTGGTATGAGAGCGGCTGTTGTGGAACTGGTGAGACTGCGGGAACAGCATGGCTTAACCTATAAATTATTTTTAAATAGTGAGCCATCGTTTTCACAAGGGCCTTCGGATACGAATGAATATATTTATTCAGGTACAATTGGTAAAATCATGCCTGCTGCTTTGTTCTACGGAAAAGAGACACATGTTGGTGAGCCATTAAAAGGGATGACGGCTCCCTTTATCGCTTCCTATATGACACAGCATATGGAGTGGAATCCCCTTTTCCGTGAAACAGATTTAGGCGAAAGCACACCACTACCCGTCTCTCTACAATTAAAAGATTTAAAAATGGAGTATTCTACACAAACACCATACCGTGCGGCGGCACTTTACAATGTCTTTTTGTTAAAACGTACAGCGGCTGAGGTGATGGCTATTTTTGAGGAAGTTGCGTTACAGGCAATGGCTGCTTGCAATGCGCACTATCAGGACATTTGTACACGCGAAAATGTTCAGGGTGTGGGCAAGGTAAAGGTCTTACGCTACGAGGCATTATTGGAGCATGCGATCCATAAGTTAGGAGCTGAGGAAGTACAAGCGATTAAGCACCAGGTTCAGCAGCATCCTGCATGGGATGATCGTGAAAAATCCATTCGTATTGTGGATCAGCTCATGATTCGCTGTCAGGAATTAGCACCTGCCACAGTTCTGTTATATGCACCACCTTACTATCCAGCCATTAATTCATCCAACCATCCATTAGTGAAACAGTCGATTGAATTAATGAAGCAAACAGCTCAAACATTTGATATTGAGGTGGAGCAGATCCACTACTTTAATGGAATTTGTGATTTAAGCTATGTCAATTATTCAGATGCATCCAATGAGTGGCTAGCATTTGAACGGAACACACCTGTATGGGGCGATACGTATCATATTCCATTCAAAGAGATGGCGGCATTACAAGGTCCTGTCTTAAATGTCGGTCCATTTGGTAAGGATGCCCATCAAAAAACAGAACGATTGCATGTGGATAGTGCGTTTAAAGAGATGCCTGTTATGATTGACACGCTTATTAAAAGTCTATTTTAGCCAAATAAATTTTTCGATATTTAATTGAATACAATGTAAAAAGTTGATGCTATAAAGGTATCAACTTTTTTATTTATCAGAAAAATTTAGATTGACTTGTATTTTTCGTTATCATGACGATACATATAGGACATTATAATTATTTGAAAGTGGGCATTAGGAGAGAGCATGATGGAAAATCAAGAAAAATTAGCTTTTTCTATTCGCGAAGAAATGGTTCAGTCGAATTTAAAAGGGATGAGAATAGTTGCTTGGACACTCATGTATGTATCAGTCATTATTTCGTTAATACATTATGGAGAGGTATTTTTTGTGAAGGCGGAAAGAGCCATGGTTCCCGTCTATATTGCCATTCATATCGCTATGTTTTATATAGATGTTGCAGTATTATTGTTTATCCGAGAAAAGCGAATTCATATTACTCCTGTTAATATACAGAAGTATGAACGGTTGGTTGTTGTTTATATTTACACAATAATGCTTTTGATTACTGCGATATCGGTATTGGATGTTTACTTTTTCCGTCATGCAGCACTCTATGAGGTTATTTTAATCATTATTTGTACAGTATTCGCGTTACCTTTACGAAAAATTGTCTGGATTATTTTGCTTTCTGCATCAGCCATTATTGTGAGTGCATATATGAGTGCTGGAATATCGAGTGAAAATATAAAAATTATATTACCCATGTCATTATTAATACCTATTGGTGTAATGATTCAATATCAGACCTATAAGGTTCGTAAACAAATCCATACCCAGCATATTTTATTGAATGAGGAAATGACTAAAACGAAGCGACTATCAGAATTGTTGGCTATTAAAAATAATGAATTAGCAGAGCAAGCATTAAAAGATTCTTTAACGAATCTACCTAATCGACGTGCATTTAACCAAAAATTGAATAAGATCGGACAGCAACTTTATCAAACACAACCTTTAACAGTCATAATGATTGATATTGATTGCTTTAAAAAATTTAATGATTATTATGGTCATTTGCAGGGAGATGCAGCAATTGTCAAAGTCGCATCTCTATTGGAGGAAATTGCAGGGAAGTATAATGCATTTGTTGCCCGTTGGGGTGGCGAGGAGTTTGTTATGATAAGCCAGCATACTCATAAGGTTGCTGAACCTGTATGTGAAGAAATCTTAGAAGAAATTCGACAACTTAATATACCGCATTTACAATCTACTATTGCCCAACAAGTTACTGTTAGTATTGGAATGTGTCAAGCTAAAATCGCAAAATATGAGCATTTACAAACATGTTGTGAATTAGCTGACCAAGCGCTATATTTGGCAAAGCAAAACGGACGAAATAACTATTTCTGCAAAATGGCAATTTTTGATGAAGAAGCAAATGCGTCTATTTGAAGTCAGAAAACGTTGCTACAAAGCCCTTCAATACCCCCTTAGGTTGCTTAAATTATAACGAAAGTGTTACAATATAGTTTAGTCAAAAAGAGCCAAGGGGGCATTTCTATGTCAATTGAATTAAACAATGAATTCGGCCAAATTGATATTTCAACAGATGTACTTGCACAAATTGCTGGTGGAGCTGCTGTAGAATGCTACGGTATTGTTGGCATGGCATCTAAACATCAAATTCGTGATGGTCTAACTGATATTTTACGTAAAGAAAACTTCGCAAAAGGTGTTGTAATTCGACAACAGGACGACGATTTACATATAGATATGTACATTATTGTTAGTTACGGGACAAAAATTTCGGAAGTGGCTTATCAAGTACAATCGAAAGTGAAATATACAGTAGATAAAACATTAGGTATGAGCGTAAAATCTGTCAATATCTTTGTACAGGGCGTTCGTGTAGCGAATTAAGAGGAGGAACTAAATCGAATGCAGTCTTTAGACGGTATAAAGTTTGCTGAAATGGTACAAATGGGGGCGCATCACCTATACCAAAATGCAAATTATGTAGATTCATTAAATGTTTTCCCCGTTCCAGATGGTGATACAGGTACAAATATGAACTTATCGATGACATCTGGTGCAAAGGAAACAGAGCATGCTGCTTCAGAGCATATTGGTAAAACAGCACAGGCATTATCAAAAGGCTTGTTAATGGGAGCGCGTGGGAATTCAGGCGTCATTCTATCTCAGTTATTCCGTGGTTTTGGGAAGTTTATTGAGAAGGAGTCAACAATTGATGCAAAGGGCTTTGCTGGAGCATTCCAAGCGGGTGTTGATACGGCATATAAAGCTGTTATGAAGCCAGTAGAAGGAACAATTTTAACGGTGGCACGTGAAGCTGCGAAAAAAGGTGTAGAAGTAGCAGAAACTGAAAACGATATCATTGCCGTAATGGAAGCTTTTACAGCAGAGGCAAAGGCATCGTTGGATCGTACACCTGACCTACTGCCTGTTTTAAAAGAAGTTGGTGTGGTAGATAGTGGTGGTCAAGGCTTACTATTTGTGTATGAAGGATTTTTAGCTTCCTTAAAGGGGGAGGCTCTTCCGGAGAAAAATGATGCGACGCTAGATGATTTAATCAATGCAGAACATCATAGAGCCCAAGATTTCATGAACACTGCTGATATTGAATTTGGTTACTGTACAGAAATAATGGTACGCTTAGAAGAAGGAAAAGAACCTTTTAATGAAGAACAATTCCGTAATGAATTAAACCCTTTAGGTGATTCTTTACTTGTTATTTCAGATGAGGAAATTGCGAAGGTTCATATCCATTCCGAGCAACCAGGTTCTGTTCTATCAATTGGCCAAAAATACGGTAGTCTTATAAAAATTAAAGTTGATAATATGCGTGAGCAGCATTCAGCAATCGTTGGCGAGGAACATAAAGCCCCTACGCCTGCTAAAAAAGTAGAAAAACATCCATATGCTATTGTAACGATTGCTATGGGTGAAGGTGTGGCAGAATTATTGCGCTCTATCGGTGCTTCCTATGTCATTGAAGGCGGTCAAACAATGAATCCTTCAACTGAAGATATCGTGAAGGCTGTACAAGAAATCGGTGCAGAGAAAGTATTAATCTTACCGAATAATAAAAATATAGTGATGGCAGCGGAGCAAGCGGTTGAACTATTAGAAATTGATGCAGCAGTAGTTCCTACGAAGACGATTCCTCAAGGAATGGCAGCGATTTTAGCGTTTAACCCAGAGGCAGCTGTTGATGTAAATAAAAAAACAATGTCAGAAGCATTAACAAATGTGAAGACAGGTCAAGTTACCTATGCAGTGCGTGATACATCTATTGATGGTGTTGAAATTCACAAAGATGATTTTATGGCATTGGCAGAAGGAAAAATTGTCCTTTCTACACCAGCACTAAAGGATGCAGCTGAAAAAGTAATTAAGGATTTAGTTAATGAAGATGCTGAGATTGTAACAGTCATTTATGGTGAAGATACAACTGAACAAGCTGCCTCTGAGTTGGTAGCTTTCATAGAAGAGAACTATCCGGATGTAGAAGTTGAATTATTTGATGGTAAACAAGGGTTATATCCATATATTATTTCAGTAGAATAATTACATGCTACTTTGCTATTCCGTAAAGAAAGCAGTGCACAAAACGTGTACTGCTTTTGTTTATGCTACAAAGAGAATGTTGAATTAAATTTATTAAAAACGTACTAAATATGAATCATTCAATGTACGTACCCACAGGATATAAAATTTGGAAATATTGGAATGTCGCTGCTTTCGTAGTTGTGTATATATGGTACGGACAATAAATAAGCATAAATATTTACTATAAATTATAGTAGTGGTAATTTTCTGAAAGTTGATAAATTAAATGCTTTACTTTTATAGTAACTATCAAGCATGATATAAATAAAAATAAATATTATTATACGGATAGAATAGAGGGGTGTTTGTATGAAGTTTACTTCAGTATTTGATATTATTGGACCAGTCATGATTGGGCCTTCCTCCTCTCATACGGCAGGAGCAGCTCGCATCGGGCGTGTTGCAAGGGATTTATTTGGTAGACAACCTAAATGGGCAAAAATTCATTTATATGGATCGTTTGCAGAAACGTATAGAGGGCATGGTACAGATGTTGCGATTGTAGGAGGCTTATTAAATTACGATACATTTGATGATCGTATTAAAACGGCATTTGAAGATGCCAAAAAAGCAGGATTAGAATACGAATTCATTCCTGAAACAGCTAATACCGAGCATCCAAATACGGCTCGACTTGTCATTGGAGACGATGAAGGGGAAATGTCAGTAGTCGGTATTTCAATTGGTGGCGGAAAAATTGAAGTCAGTGAAGTCAATGGCTTTAAGTTACGTTTAACTGGTGGTATGCCAGCTATTCTTGTTGTTCATGACGATCGTGCTGGCTGTATTGCCAATGTAGCCAATTGCTTGGCGATGCATGAAGTCAACATTGGGCATATGGAGGTATCACGTATCGAACGTGGTTTAACTGCTTTGATGGTGATTGAAGTTGATCAAAACATTGAGGATAAGGTGCTACAGCAAATATCTTTAATTCCATATATTACAAAGGTCTCAAAAATTAATAACTAAGGAGGTGTCCCGTGATGGACGTTTTATTTCATAATGTTCGTGAACTTGTTGAACGAGCAGAGAAAGAAGATAAATTAATATCAGAAATTATGATTGAACAAGAAATATTGATAACTGGTAGAACGCGTGAAGAAATCATCCAGCAAATGGATCGAAATTTAACAGTGATGGAAGAAGCAATTGAACGTGGATTACAAGGTGTGCAATCAGTAACAGGTTTAACTGGTGGGGATGCCGTATTACTTCAAAATTATATTGCACAAGGAAAGTCACTTTCAGGTGATTTATTATTAGATGCAGTAAGTAAAGCGGTTGCAACTAATGAAGTAAATGCTGCAATGGGAACAATCTGTGCAACACCAACAGCAGGTTCAGCAGGTGTAGTACCAGGAACACTGTTTGCAGTAAAAAACAAACTAAATCCAACTCGTGAGCAAATGATTCGTTATTTATTTACGTCAGGAGCATTTGGATTTGTGGTAGCCAATAACGCTTCCATTTCTGGGGCTGCTGGTGGTTGTCAGGCAGAGGTTGGTTCAGCTGCAGGTATGGCTGCAGCTGCTATTGTCGAAATGGCTGGAGGTACACCACAGCAATGTTCAGAAGCGTTTGCCATTACACTAAAAAACATGCTAGGTCTTGTTTGTGATCCAGTGGCAGGCTTGGTTGAAGTGCCTTGTGTCAAACGTAATGCAATGGGTGCATCTAACTCCCTAGTAGCGGCGGATATGGCACTTGCTGGTGTAACAAGTCGTATTCCATGTGATGAAGTAATTGGTGCTATGTATCGCATTGGACAATCTATGAGTCCTAATCTTAAAGAGACGGCACGAGGCGGTCTAGCAGCAACACCAACAGGGAAGGCGATCAGTAAAGCCATCCTTGAAAATGGTGGCTTACAAAGCATTAAAGCACTTCAATAAAAAATAAGAAACATGCTATCTAAATAGGTAGCATGTTTTTATGTTGGTTGATAACTTACTGGAAAGAAAAAACCTCTTACGTACATAGTCGATTTAAGTATAATTAAATTTTAATAAGGAAATGTATTTATCTTAATTATATAGCAGGGACGTGAATAGAGATGGATTTGCGTAATTTGAAAACATTTCATGTTGTTTCAACTTACCTCAACTTTACAAAAGCGGCTGAAATTCTTAATTATAGCCAGCCTACAATTAGCCAACAGATTAAAGCGTTAGAGGAAGAGTTAGGGCATATCTTAATTAATCGAATGGGTAAGAAAATGTTTCTTTCTCAAGTAGGAAAAATAGTAAAGGAACATACAGATCAATTATTTGGGATTATTGAGGAAATGGAACAGGATTTGAAGAATTTCGAAAAGCCATTTGGTCATTTGACAATCGCTGCACCAGAGTTTTATTGCGGCTATTATTTATCACATATTATCGGTTCGTTTTTAAAACAGTACCCTCAGGTAAACCTAAAACTTCTTTGTGCCAATAGTAAAGAAACAGCCAAACTTGTGAGTTCAAACCAAGCAGATATAGGTTTTGTAGCTGGATCCCCTAGTTACGCTGGTGTAGAGGGGATTTTATTGGAGGAAGAGGATTTAGTATTGGTTGGAAATCCGCTTATTATAAAGGATCGCACTGTGCAGGAAATATTTGATGATTATCCCTTTATAACCTATGGAATGGATGACTGTATTGTCAGTTGCCTGCAAGAAATTAAGTGTAAGCCACAAACAATAGTGGAATTTGGAAGCGAGGAAGCAATTAAGAGAGCAGTAATGGAACAAGTGGGTCTAGCCTTGTTGAGTGATATTATTATTCAAAAAGAGGTAACAAAAGGGAGTCTTCAAGTTCTGTACCGATTCCCTAAAAAGTTACCTACTTATTTAATTTTTCCTCAAAATGCTAAAACATTTAGTAATGTAAGTACATTTATTGATTTAGTTAAAGACACATGGAAAACAATTTAATTGGTTTGTATATCGAAAAGAATGAAAAGAATGTTGCTGCCTGGTGAAATCGCAGGGATGTAACGTTCTTTTTATTTGTAATTTTTTTGATGTATCCCGATGAATTTATATGTAAATTTATCAATAGTAACTATTCAAAATAGTAATTTTTTATTTATTTTTTTATCAATTACAATGAATAAGACGAAAATTTCAAAAAAAGGGGATGGCTTTTTATGTTGGAGAGATATGTTACGTATTGATAGTGGACATAAAAATTTGTTTTTATTCAATGATTCAATTAAGGAGGATGGCGGATGAGTAAATTTATAGCTAATAAAGAAATAGAGCAACAAAAAGGAATTAATGTTTATGTGTTAATCTTTTGCCTTATTGTTATATCATCTATTTTAACGTATTTTATTCCAGCTGGTTCATTTCAACGGGAAGAAGTTAATGGACGTCAAGTGATTCAACCTGGGACATTTAGTTTTACAGATATGAACCCCATTGGATTTTTGGATATTTTTAGCAGTGTACATTCAGGCATGATGCAAGGAGCAAGTATTATTTTCTTCGTATTGATTGTAGGAGGTACCTTTGGAATACTATCAGCCACAGGGGCATTAGAATCCTTTATCGCCATGCTATCTGTAAAAATGGCAAAACGCGAAATGTTAATAATACCAGTATTAATGTTGTTTTTCGCCTGTGCTGGGTCATTAATGGGGATGTCTGATGAAACGATTGTATATGTAGGGATTCTTGCACCGCTTGCTGTTGCCCTAGGGTTTGATGCAATTACAGGTTTTGCAATTGTTATTCTTGGTGCATCTGTCGGATTTTCGGCAGCTGTTATGAATCCGTTTACAGTAGGAATAGCGCAAGAGATTGCGGGCTTGCCATTATTTTCAGGAATTGCTTTTCGAATTGTCATTTTTATTGTCTTATACACAGTAGCAACAATATATGTTTATCGCTATGCAAGAAAAGTGAAAAACAATCCTAAACTTGGCTTTTATGGAAATTTTCGCAATGATGAGGGTGATTTCGTACAGGGGAATTCGAAAATGGAAATAAGACATAAGCTTGTTATGGCTACATTTCTTTTGAATTTTATCGTATTGATGTACGGGGTTGTAAAACTAGGTTGGTACATTACTGAAATAGCTGGTTTATTTTTATTGTTTGGTATTTTAATGGGGCTTATTGGCAAATTATCACCTTCGCATATTGCTAATTCATTTATGAAGGGCGCAGGTGATTTAGTTGGTGGCGCTCTTATCATTGGGTTAGCTCAGTCTATTTTAGTGATTTTCAATAACTCAGGATTAATTGATACAATTCTCTTTTACACATCTGCATTGCTTGATTCAGTTCCACCTGCACTAAATGCTGTAGGGATGTTTATCTTCCAGTTATTTTTAAATTTTTTAGTACCATCAGGAAGTGGACAGGCTGCCTTAACGATGCCAATTATGGCACCTTTATCAGATATGATCGGTGTTACAAGACAAACAGCCGTACTTGCCTATCAATTTGGCGATGGTATGTCGAATATTATATTCCCAACAGTAGGTTTTTTAATGGCGGGATTATCAATTGCGGGTATTCCTTGGGGTAAATGGATAAAGTGGATTTTTCCGTTTATGCTTATTCAAGTAACAGTTGCGGTAATATCGCTCATTATTGCACAAGTCATACAATACGGACCTTTCTAAAGGAGTTTAACAATGGAAATAATGAATATAAAAAAATTAGCAGAAAAGGCAATAGAGGATCGCCGTCATCTGCACCAATACCCAGAGCTTTCTGGTGAAGAATACGAAACAAGTGAGTTTATTCGCAAAAGACTAGAGGAGTTAGATATAGAAATTCTAGATTATGAACCCCCAGGTGTAGTGGCGTTTATAAAAGGGATAAAGGGAACAAAAACTATTGCATTACGTGCCGATATAGATGCCTTACCTATAAAAGAAGAGGGAGACAAACCGTACATTTCAGATAGGCAAGGTGTTGCTCATATGTGTGGCCATGATGGTCATACAGCGATTTTATTAGCAGTTGCAACATGGATAAGCTTAAATAGAGAGAAAATCGAGCCGAATATCAAGCTTATATTTCAATCAGCAGAGGAAATCACCCCAAGTGGCGCTGATTTATTAATTCAAAAAGGTGTGTTGGAAGATATAGATGCTATTTTTGGCATTCACTTATGGCAAGGTTTAGAGAAAGGGAAGATAGGTTTAACACATGGACCGATGATGGCTTCTATTGATGATTTTGAAATTATAATTCAAGGGTATGGTGGTCATGGTTCGATGCCACATGAAACAATTGATCCTATTTATATAGCTAGCCATTTAATGCAAGCTTTTCAAAGTATCATAAGTAGAAATGTCAATCCTATCGATGCGGGTGTCATTACAGTTGGTAATATACAAGCGGGAACCACTTATAATATTATTCCTGATACGGCAAAATTAACTGGAACGATCAGAGCATTGACACCGAACACTGTAAAAATCATTAAAACGAAAATGGTAAGTTTAACAGAAGGGATTTGCCGAGCATTTGGAGCAGAAGGAAAAATCGATTTTATTTTAGGAACACCTCCGCTCGTCAATTATCCAACACAATCACGATTTATTGAATCGATTGTACGGGAACAATTCGGAGATACCGCATTTAAGGTAGTCGAACCAGTCATGGGTGGAGAAGATTTTTCTTATTATTTACAACATAAGCCTGGAGCATTTGTTTTTGTAGGTATGGGTGGTGAAAAAAGCCAATATCCACATCATCATCCACGATTTGATCTAGATGAAGATGTTTTCCCTGATGCGATTCAACTATTTATAAATATTATCTTGCAACATAAATAATCAGACTATTTATACGAAAAGGAGTTTTACATCGTGATAAAAAAGATTGAAGTGTTTGCAGCACGTTTACAATTAAAGGAACCCTTCGTTATTTCTTATGTTCATTTAGATGATATGCCAACTATTCTTACCAGAATCGAGACGGATGAGGGTGTAGTTGGCTGGGGCGAAGCTGTGCCTGATCAAAATGTGACGGGTGAAACTTGGGAGAGCACGTATCACGTTATTAAACATGAACTAGCGCCATTACTGATTGATGAAGATCCATTTGCAGTAGACCGTATCCATAAAAAGTTTAATGAAAAAATTGATGGAGTCCCTTCAGCAAAAGCCGCATTGGACATTGCACTCTACGATTTGATGGGGAAAATGACTGGTCAACCAGTTTATCAATTAATTGGTGGAAAAGCACATGAGGAATTACAGGTGCCAAGAGTGATTAGCATTAAGAGTCCTGAGGAAATGGCTAAAGATGCAAGTGAATTTGTAAAATCGGGTTTCCGTAATATTAAAATTAAGGTTGGTACAAATGCTGATTTAGATATTGCTCGTATTCGTGCTGTAAGAGAAGCAATAGGTGAGGAGGTGCAACTGCGAGTAGATGCCAATCAAGGTTGGAACAGAATGGAGACACTAAAAGTAATAAGAGAAACTACAGCTTGTCATGTAGACTGGTACGAGCAACCTGTAAAAGCACATGATTTAAGAGCGTTAAAAGAAATCAGAGCCCTTTCACCTTGTAGTATTATGGTAGACGAAGGTGTTCATAATATTTATGATTTAGTCGATGTCATAGAAATGCGTGCTGCCGATATGCTAAATATAAAATTAATGAAATCAGGTGGAATCTATCCAGCTTTAGCGCTTGCAAGTCTTGCGGAGGCTGCAGAGATGCCTTGCCAAGTTGGCTCTATGGTTGAATCAGCAATCGGAACAATGGCTGGGGCACACCTAGCCATCAGTAAGTCGATTATCCATACAAACGAGATGGTCGGACCATTAATGTTTGTAAAAGATGTGGCAAATGTTACATACTATAAAGACATCCTGCAGTTAAGTGATAAAGCTGGATTAGGAATAGAAGTTGATGAGCAATATGTGAAAGAAATTACATGTTTCTCCTGTGAAATTAAATAATCAAAAGTTTAACCCTATCAATCATTGGTAGGGTTTTTGCTTATGTGTAGGGTTAGGGAAATAATTTATGGTACATTAGATAGAGAGAGTATAACACTACATAAACAATCAATGAAGGGAGTTGTGGGATAAGATGACTGAATTATATGGACCCGTCAATGAATTAAAAGGCGTCGGGAAAGAAACAGCAGCCCATCTTGAATCACTAGGAATCAATACAATAGCTGATTTATTATGGACGTTCCCACATCGACATGAAGATTTTCGTTTAAAAGATTTAGCGCAAACACCACATAACGAACGGGTTACAGTTGAGTGTAAGGTGGAGCGGGAGCCTACGATTTTATTTTTAGGTCGTAATAAGTCAAGACTCCAAGTAACTGTTTTAGCAGGAAGACATTTAGTGAAAGTCGTATTTTTCAATCAGGGCTATTTAAAGCAAAAGCTTGTACCTGGTTCCATTATTACGGTGACTGGTAAATGGGATCGAGGTAGACAAGTAATCAATGGCACTTCAGTTACATTTGGTCCTAAAACAGATCAAGTTGACTTTGAGCCTGTCTATAGTCTGAAAGGCTTGATCCCCCAAAAAAGATTTCGAAAATATATGCGACAAGTGTTAGACGATTGTGGAGAAGTACTGCCAGAGACCATTCCATATTATTTACAAGAGTCGTATAAGCTTGTTTCAATAAGAGAGGGCTTGGAGGGTATTCATTTTCCACTGGATGCTGGGCATGCTAAACAAGCAAGGAGACGCTTTGCCTATGAGGAGCTATTAAACTTCCAATTGCGTATTCAAGCTTTACGGAAAATAAGGAAGGATAGTGAACACGGTACAGTTATTCAATTTAATGTGCATAAGTTACGAGATTTTATCGCTTCCTTACCCTATGAATTAACGAATGCTCAAAAACGCGTGGTGAATGAAATTTGTAAGGATTTGAAGAAGCCGCATCGAATGAATCGCTTGCTACAAGGGGATGTAGGTTCAGGTAAAACCGTTGTAGCAGCAATAGGGCTATATGCAGCCGTAACAGCAGGTTTTCAAGGAGCCTTAATGGCACCAACTGAAATATTAGCAGAACAGCACTTAGAGAATTTGAAAGAATGGTTCCAACCATTTGGTGTTCGTGTTGCACTCTTATCCGGGTCCACTAAAACAAAAGAGCGACGTGTGATATTAGCTGATTTGGCAAATGGAGATCTTGATATTGTTATTGGTACACATGCACTAATCCAGCCAGATGTTATTTTTCATAAACTTGGCTTTGTCATCACGGATGAACAGCACCGCTTTGGTGTGGAGCAACGACGTATTTTGCGTGATAAAGGGGAGAATCCCGATGTGCTTTTTATGACAGCTACCCCGATACCACGAACATTAGCTATTACTGCATTTGGGGAAATGGACGTATCAATGATTGATGAAATGCCAGCAGGGCGTAAGCAGATTGAAACGCATTGGATGAAGAAAGAACAATTCGGCTCCGTTTTATCTAAGCTAGAATTAGAGCTAACGGCTGGAAGACAAGCCTATGCGATTTGTCCGCTTATCGAGGAATCCGATAAGCTTGATGTTCAGAATGCTGTGGAAATTTATGAGCAGCTAGCGACTTATTTTAAAGATCGTTATCATGTTGGTTTAATGCATGGGCGTTTATCAGCAGATGAAAAAGATGCGGTTATGCGTGCTTTTAGTGAAGGGACTATTCAAGTTTTAGTTTCTACAACCGTTGTAGAGGTAGGTGTAAATGTACCAAATGCTACCTTTATGATTGTCTATGATGCTGAACGCTTTGGCCTAGCGCAGTTGCATCAGCTTCGAGGTCGTGTTGGTCGTGGTGAGCACCAATCATACTGTATTTTACTTGCAGATCCTAAGTCTGATGAGGGGAAAGAACGTATGCAATCGATGACAGAAACAAATGATGGTTTCCGTTTAGCTGAAAAAGATCTTGAATTAAGGGGACCAGGAGACTTTTTTGGTAGAAAGCAAAGTGGTTTACCTGATTTTAAAGTAGCTGATTTAGTACATGATTATCGTATATTGGAGACCGCTAGAAAAGATGCCTCAGAGATGCTTGAAACAAAAGAGTTTTGGCAGGATGACGACTATCAATACTTGCGTAAAATGCTAGAAGATACTGGTGTTTTACAAGGAGAGCGCTTCGATTAATCTGAGAAGCTTGTTAGCACAGAAAGAATGTAAGTACTTGATTTCAAAACAAGTCTTGCATTCTTTTTTTATACTCTATATACTGATATTAGTACCAAGTGCTAATAACAACTCAAAAGGTGGCGAATGAAGTTGAGACGAACGAAAAAAGAGCGACAGCGACTACTATCTGAAACGATAGCTGAAAATCCATTCGTCACAGATGAACAGCTAGCAACACAGTTTCAGGTAAGTGTCCAAACAATTCGTTTAGACCGTATGGAATTATCAATACCAGAATTACGCGAGCGAATTAAAGATGTTGCTTCAAAAAACTATGAAAATGAAGTAAAATCTCTCCCGATTGATGAGGTCATTGGGGAGATAGTAGATATTGAATTAGATCATCGAGCACTCTCGATTTTTGATGTACAAGAAGAGCATGTTTTTCAGCGTAATGGCATCGCACGTGGGCATCATTTGTTTGCGCAAGCAAATTCTTTAGCGGTTGCAGTAATTGATGACGAACTGGCATTAACCGTACACTCCAATATTACGTTTGTGAAACCTGTACGAGCTGGAAATCGTGTTATTACAAAAGCGATTGTTATCGGACGAGATGAACAAACACATCGAACAAAAGTTGAGGTAACATCTACCGTTAATGGTGAAACCGTTTTTGTTGGTGAGTTTGATATGTACCGCACGAAAGGTAAAGGTGAGTAACAATGAAATTAGCGCTTGATGGAATGGGTGGAGACAATGCACCAAAGTCAGTTGTTGAAGGTGCACTTTTAGCATTAGAGCAAATTCCAAACTTAGAAATTCAACTATATGGTCATCAAGATAAGCTGGAACCATTTTTAAAACAACATGATCGATTAAAGGTTATACATTGTGAGGAAGCAGTAGAAGGAACTGATGATCCTGCCCGTGCTGTTCGTAGAAAAAAGGATTCTTCCATGGCACGTATGATGGATGCAGTAGAAGAGGGTAAAGCAGATGCTTGCCTTTCTGCAGGGAACACAGGGGCCCTGATGGCGGGTGGCCTATTTAAAGTAGGTCGCATTGAGGGAATAGCTAGACCAGCATTAGCTACAACGCTACCAACATTAGACGGTAAAGGGTTTTTAATGCTTGATTTAGGGGCAAATGCAGATGCTCGCCCAGAGCATTTAGTGCAATATGCCATTATGGGTGATATTTATGCTAAAAAGGTTGGAGGTTTGCAAAAACCACGAATTGGCTTATTAAATATCGGTACCGAGGATAAAAAAGGGAATGAATTAACAAAAGCTGCCTTCGAATTATTGAAGGAAGCAGATTTGAATTTTATTGGAAATGTAGAAGCACGTGATTTACTTGAAGGAGTAGCTGATGTTGTTGTAACAGATGGCTTTACAGGAAATATGGTGTTGAAGTCTATTGAAGGGACAGCAGGTGCTTTATTTTCTATGTTAAAAGAGGCCTTTATGTCTTCAACGAAAACGAAAATTTCAGCAGCGCTCATGAAAAATAATTTACGTGACTTGAAAAATAAAATGGACTATACAGAGTATGGTGGCGCAGGATTGTTTGGCTTACAAGCACCTGTTATTAAGGCACATGGATCATCAAATGCGAAAGCGATTTTCAGTGCCATTCGACAAGCCAATACGATGGTAGAGCATACGGTTATTTCGACGATTACGGAGACAGTACGCCACATAGAAATTGATTAAGCAAAGGGGATTATTCAAATGACAAAAATAGCATTTATTTTTCCAGGACAGGGTTCACAAGTAGTTGGAATGGGTCAAGAGTTTGTTGAAAATGCTGCAGAAAGTAAAGCATTTTATGATCGCGCAGATCAAGCTCTTCAATTTGAATTATCTAAATTAATGTTAGAAGGTCCAGCAGAAGAGTTAACACTGACATATCATGCACAGCCAGCGCTACTTACTACTGGTGTAATGGTGGCTGAAAAGTTACGCGCAGCAAGTATTCAACCACACTACGCAGCGGGTCATTCACTTGGAGAATATGGTGCATTGGTGTTAGCAGGTGTTATGTCATTTGATGATGCTGTGTCAATCGTGCATAAACGAGGTCTTTATATGAATGAAGCTGTGCCAGCAGGTCAAGGCGCAATGGCGGCAATTTTAGGAATGGAACTAGAGGCATTGAACGAGGTAACAGAGCAGGTATCAGCATCAGGTGACTCTGTTCAGGTGGCTAATGTGAATTGTCCAGGACAAATTGTTATTTCGGGCACTAAAGAAGGTGTGGATAAAGCAAGTGTTGCTGCCAAAGAAGCTGGTGCAAAACGAGCAATACCTTTAGTTGTAAGTGGTCCCTTCCACTCTGATTTAATGCGTCCATCTTCAGAGAAACTGCAAGCAGCATTGGCAGAGATTTCTTTATCTGCACCTGAAATTCCTGTAATTGGCAATGTGATGGCGAAGGAATTAAAAGATGTAGCAGCAATACAACAAGAGCTAGTTGAACAGGTATACAGTGCTGTTCAATGGGAAGCTTCTATGCGTGAAATGCTTGCGCAAGGTGTTGACGTCTTTATCGAATGTGGACCTGGTAAAGTATTAAGCGGTCTCTTGAAAAAAATTGATCGCTCTGTTGCAACTTATTGTGTTTATGATGAAGCTTCGTTAGAAGCAGTTTTAGAAGCGTCGAAGGAGTGGTCAATTAATGCGTAAATTAGAAGGAAAAGTAGCTGTTGTAACAGGAGCTTCAAGAGGGATTGGACGTGCTATTGCTTTAAAGCTTGCAAAAGAAGGTGCTAAGGTTGTTGTGAACTATAGCGGCTCTCAGGCAAAAGCAGAAGAAGTAGTAGCGATGATTCAAGAAAACGGTGGCGAAGCAATTGCTGTACAAGCTAGCGTCTCTCAGACAGAAGAAGTGACAGCATTAATGGATGCTGCTGTGAAAACATACGGCTCCCTTGATATTTTAGTGAATAATGCTGGTATTACAAGAGATAACTTGATTATGCGTATGAAAGAAGACGAATGGGACGATGTATTAAATACGAACCTTAAAGGTGTTTTCCTTTGTACAAAAGCGGTCACACGTCAAATGATGAAGCAACGTGCAGGTCGCATTATTAACATTTCTTCCATCGTTGGTGTAGCGGGTAATGCTGGTCAAGCCAACTATGTTGCGGCTAAAGCAGGTGTTATTGGACTAACGAAAACGACGGCAAAGGAATTAGCTTCTCGTAATATTTTAGTTAATGCTATTGCACCAGGTTTTATCGAAACAGAAATGACAGAACAATTGCCAGAGGATATCAAACAAGGTATGCTAACACAGATTCCTCTTGCGAAACTTGGTCAGCCAGAGGATATCGCAAAAGCAGTAGCTTTCCTAGCATCGGAGGACGCAAATTATATGACTGGACAAACGCTTCATATTGATGGCGGTATGGTTATGTAATTTCAATTAGGCATATAAGCTGATTTTTTGTATAATCATTTGAGGGGAGGTGAATCATTTGTCTACAGTATTAGAACGCGTAACAAAAGTAATCGTGGACCGTTTAGGTGTGGAAGAAAGCGAAGTAACGCTTGAAGCTTCTTTCCGTGATGATTTAGGTGCTGACTCATTAGACGTAGTTGAGCTTGTAATGGAGCTTGAAGACGAATTCGATATGGAAATTTCTGATGAAGATGCTGAAAAAATCTCAACAGTAGGTACTGCAATCTCATACATCGAAAGTAAATTAAACTAATTTCGTTAAAACTTTATTTAGTGAAAATAGATCACCTCTAATGGTGTAATGGTCATCGTAATCATACAATGGTTTTATGGTAGCTTGAATAAAGTAGAAATTACTTTTTCTGCATTCCTTGTTTGAAGGAGCAGATTCAATGAATGAAGATGTATTTAAAGGGGACGAAATGGATCGGTTTTCGATCTATTAACGTCCCTTTTTTATGTTAAAAATCTAATGACCAGTCAGCTTCAAAATTCTCTCTAATGGGAGATGCATGCTGTATTAAGAGGAATTTTCGGAAAAATTTCCAAAACATTGTGTTTAAGCCGAAATACTTTTGCATAAACGCCCTGAAAAAGGTACACTAAAACGGTAGAAACTATTAGGAAGGCAGATTTGTTCAATGGCTATGAAAAGAAAAGGAACTATGCAGAAATCTGGCGTACTTCCTGAAAAAGTACGCAACCAATTTGAGCTGTTACAGCATGAATTAAATATCACATTTATTAATAAAAATTTATTGTATCAAGCATTCACGCATTCATCTTATGTGAATGAGCATCGCCGTAAATTATTTACGGATAATGAGCGTCTTGAATTTTTAGGAGACGCAGTACTTGAACTGTCTGTTTCTAAATATCTTTTTGAGAAATACCCAAATATGAGCGAGGGTGAGTTAACAAAGCTAAGAGCTTCCATTGTATGTGAGCCATCACTAGTGATATTTGCTAACGAGCTAGGCTTTGGACGCTTTGTATTACTTGGAAAAGGTGAGGAATTAACAGGTGGTCGGGAACGTCCAGCGCTGCTTGCAGATGTCTTTGAATCATTTGTAGGTGCACTCTATTTAGATCAAGATTTACAAACGGTCGTGTCATTTTTAGAACGAATCGTGTTCCCAAAAGTAGAAGTCGGTGCTTTTTCGCATGTGATGGATTTTAAAAGTCAATTGCAAGAAATGGTACAGCAAACGAATAATGGACTTCTTCATTATGAGATTATCGATGAAAAAGGCCCAGCACATAATCGTACCTTTGTATCAAGCGTATTATTAAATGGACAAGAGCTTGGTATTGGTCGTGGAAAATCAAAAAAAGAAGCCGAGCAGCAAGCTGCACAATGTGCAATGCGGATGATGCGTGAAGAAGCTGCAAAAGAGGAGGCTTAATAGATGTTCCTAAAACGACTAGAAGTGATTGGCTTTAAATCTTTTGCGGAACGCATTGGAATTGATTTTGTACCTGGTGTTACAGCCGTTGTTGGACCAAATGGCAGTGGAAAAAGTAATGTCACAGATGCGATTCGTTGGGTACTTGGGGAGCAATCGGCAAAGTCGTTACGTGGAGCAAAGATGGAAGATGTTATTTTCGCTGGGAGTGACTCTCGTAAGCCACTCAACTTTGCAGAAGTAACACTTATTTTAGATAATACTGATGAGCAACTTGCTTTTTCTTATACAGAAGTCAGTGTAACAAGACGCGTATACCGTTCAGGTGATAGTGAATATTTATTAAATAACCAACAGTGTCGCCTGAAGGATATTACGGACTTGTTTATGGATTCAGGACTTGGGAAAGAGGCATTTTCAATTATCTCTCAAGGTCGTGTTGATGAAATTTTAAATAGTCGACCTGATGACCGTCGTTCTATTTTTGAAGAGGCAGCTGGCGTTTTAAAGTATAAAATAAGAAAGAAAAAAGCTGAGCATAAGCTTGTTGAGACAGATGAAAATTTGTATCGTGTATTAGACATTCTCCATGAATTAGACAACCGATTAGAGCCGCTTGAAATGCAGGCATCTAGTGCAAGAGATTATGTACAAATGTCTTCTGAGCTAAAGGATTTTGATATTGCAATTCTTGTGCATGATTTTAAAAATTGTGCACAATCTTTGCATGCGCTTAAAGAGGAATTTACGAAGCTTTCTGCAACAGAGCTAGAACAAGCTCAAAATATTTCAATGATTGATAAACAGACCGCCAATATACGTAAGCTATTAAAAGATCTAGATGATTATTTGGATGTTTCGCAGGCTGAGCTTGTCAATGCCACTATGGAGGTAGAGCGTTGGGATGGTCGTAAGGCATTAATGGCTGAAAAACGCCAAAATGCATCGAATCAACTATTACAACTGAATACAACATTACAAGAGGCTAAGGCGGAAGTAGAATTACTCCTGGTTCAAGAACAGGAGAAAAAAGAAGTGTTCTCCGAGAAGCAACAAGCCGTATCAGTATTAAAGCAGAGCATCAAGCAGTTAGAACAATCATTAAATCGGTCTGTGACAGAAATCGAGGAAGAAATAGAAGACTATAAAAATCGATATATTGATTCATTAAATGAAGAAGCAACAGTCAAGAATGAATTAAAAAATATCGATCAGCAATTAGCTCAACAAAAGGCAATGGCGGCAAAAATGTCCGATCAAACAGATGAAATTGGACAAGAGCTTATGCAAATCATTGCTGAAAAAGAAAAGCTAGTGGTTGAACATGCTTTGACAACCAATGATTTACAGAAAAAATTAGAGCAATATGAAACCTTACAAATACAGTTGAAAAATGTCAATATTTCTTTTAGCGAAAAACAGGATATGTTGTACAAAGCGTATCAACACCAACAACAACTAAAGGCTAGAAAAGATACATTAGCTGAACTCGAAGCTGATTTTTCTGGGTTCTTCCAAGGTGTTAAAGAAGTCTTGCTTGCTCGAGATAAAGGTGATTTACAAGGTATTGAGGGTGCTGTAGCAGAGTTAATCCAAGTTGAAGGAAAGTATTCACAAGCGATTGAAACAGCTTTAGGTGCTGCCTCTCAACATATTGTCACAACCAATGAGCGCCATGCGCAACAGGCTATTCACTGGTTAAAACAAAAACGGGCTGGACGTGCTACTTTTTTACCGAAAACAGTCATGAAATCACGCAAAATTAATCCAGGAACTATTCAGCTAGCAACTGAACATCCTGCCTTTGTTCAAATGGCAGATGCACTTGTCACTTTTAATGAAGATAATCGAACAATTGTTGAAAATCTATTAGGGAATGTCATCGTGGCATCAAATTTAGAAGGCGCAAGTCAAATTGCCCGATTATGTGGTTTCCGATACCGAGTTGTCACACTTGAAGGAGATATTGTTAATGCAGGGGGTTCCTTAACAGGTGGTGCACTGAAACAGCAATCCTCACTCTTTACAAGAAAAGCAGAGTTAGATGATTTAATTATTAAGCTAGAATCGTTACAGGCTTCCATTTATAGTGCTGAACAGGCTGTTGCAGCCGAAAAAGAGAAGCTTGCAGTACTGCGAGATCAAGTAGAGCAATTAAAGCTTGAAGGAGAGCAATTACGAAAAGATGAGATGCAACAGTCAAGTCGTATTCGTGAGCTAGAAGTCGTAGAAAAAAGCTTATCGGCTAGAGTAACCTTTGCTTCAACTGAAACAAAAGATGTAAAAACACGTGAGGAAGCATTGTTAACACAAAAGCAAGCAGCAGAGGAGCGCTTAAATACCCTTGCTGTAGAGCTTGTCGAAATCAATGAAACTGTCGAACAATTAAGTAAGGTAAAGTTACAGGGGGAGACAGAGAAAGATGTCTTACGAGAACAGCTTGCCGAAAAACGTTCACAGCTAGCGGTTATGCAAGAACAAATGTCACAAGTTCAAATTACAACTGCTGAACTGGCACTACAATTAAACAAAGCACAACAAAAAGTTAAAAATATTTCTCAGGAAATAATGTGGCTTCAATCTGATGAATCGACAAATCATTTAAGTGATGAAGAGGTCGAGGAACAGGTTGTGACATGGAAAGCAAGAAGAGATGCCTTACAAGAGACTATTTCTGAAAAGAAAGAGCAGAAAATAGGACAACAACAAGAACTCTCTACATTAGAAGAACAACTCAAGGAACTACAGCGTATTCATAAAGGATACCTTGAAGCAATTCGTGCCAATGAGTTAAAACGTAATCGTGTAGAATTTGAAATGGATAATTTTATTGAACAACTCGAAGAAAATTATCAGTTAACATTCGAAGAGGCTGAGAAAGAAGCTCTTGCAATAGAAGATGAAGAGTTTGTGCGAAGACGTGTTAAATTGTTAAAAAGATCCATTGAAGAGCTAGGACCTGTTAATTTAAGTGCGATTGAGGAATATGATAGAGTACTAGAACGTCATACTTTCTTAACTGAACAACGAGAGGACTTGCTTGCTGCACAGGAAACATTACATGAAGCAATCAAAGAAATGGATGAAGAAATGACGTTGCGCTTTAGTGAAACGTTTTACGCTATTAGAGAGCAATTTAAACGTGTTTTCCGTGAATTGTTTGGCGGGGGGCAAGCTGATTTGGTTTTAATTGACCCTCAAAATTTATTGGAAACAGGTATTGAAATTGTGGCACAGCCTCCAGGAAAAAAATTACAGAATTTAAGTTTGCTTTCTGGTGGTGAGCGTGCACTTACGGCCATTGCTTTACTATTCTCCATCTTAAATATTCGACCTGTACCATTTTGTATTCTGGATGAAGTAGAGGCGGCTTTAGATGAAGCGAATGTTGTGCGTTATAGCCAATATTTGAAAAAGTTTAGTCTCGACACACAATTCATTGTGATTACTCATCGTAAAGGAACAATGGAGGGAGCTGATGTCTTGTATGGTATAACAATGCAAGAATCAGGTGTGTCGAAACTTGTATCAGTAAAACTAGAAGATGAACCCGTACTTGCGGAGCAAAGGAGCGAACAAGCATGAGTTTTTTTAAACGTTTAAAAGATAAATTAATGGGTAATCCAGCAGAGGAAGAGAAGTTAGACGCAACCGACAACGAACAGGAATCTGACCATTCGGAGCCAGAGTTTAAAGAATCAAACGAACCTGCTGCCATTGAAACCGTTGATCTAAAAGTGTCTGAACAAGATGAAGAATCACCAGAAATGGCGATTGTGAAAGAAGTCGACGTGGAAGCCGAGCCCTCACCTGAAATAGAAGAAGCACAGCTAGATCTTCAGGAGCTAGCAGTAGTAGAGGATGAACCACTGGAAGAGAAAAAGCCTTCTGCTTGGTCAATAACACAAAAATTCAAGGCTGGCCTTGAAAAAACACGTAATTCTTTTACATCAAAAGTGAATGACCTTGTTGCACGCTATCGTAAAGTGGATGAGGATTTCTTTGAAGAATTAGAGGACTTACTATTACAGGCTGATGTTGGATTTGAAACAGTCATGGAACTCATGGATAAACTGCGTTATGAAGTGCAACGTAAAAATATTAAAGATACAAATGGCATTCAAGCTGTGATTTCTGAGAAGCTTGTAGAGATTTACGAGCAAGGTGAGGAAGATTTAATTGAACTAACTATGCAGCCAGATGGTGAACTAACGGTTATTCTATTTGTTGGCGTAAATGGTGTTGGGAAAACAACAACGATAGGTAAGCTAGCACACCGTTTAAAGTCTCAAGGGAAAACGGTTGTATTAGCTGCGGGTGATACGTTCCGTGCAGGTGCTATTGATCAATTACAAGTATGGGGAGATCGTGTTGGTTGTGAGGTTATTAAACAATCAGAAGGCTCTGACCCAGCAGCAGTTATGTATGATGCGATTCGTGCAGCAAAAAACAGAAAAGCGGATGTGTTGATTTGTGATACAGCGGGACGCTTGCAGAACAAAGTGAACCTAATGAATGAGCTTGAAAAAGTTCATCGTGTTATTTCACGTGAAATTCCAAATGCTCCACATGAAGTATTATTAGCATTAGATGCAACAACTGGCCAAAATGCGCTTGTTCAAGCACAAACATTTAAAGAGGCAACGAATGTGACAGGGATTGTTTTAACAAAGTTAGACGGTACTGCTAAAGGGGGTATTGTTCTTGCTATTCGTAACAAGCTGCACATTCCTGTAAAATTTGTGGGTCTTGGTGAGAAAATGGATGATTTACAGCCATTTGATGCAGAACGATATGTCTATGGACTATTTGCTGATGGTTTGGATAAGGAACTACAAAATAATGATGAAAACAGCTAACAGTGGCTGAATAGTTTTATATTGAATGCCATATATCTCTTTTCTATTCAGAAAGCAGGATGCTTAGTTTGCTCCAGCTTTTGAACAAAATTGGATAAAGTGACACTGACACATAATAGATAAAAACGCTCGATTGTGTATAGGTGAATCGACTTGTTTAAAAGAGTAATACTAGCCAAAGGCAAAAAATGCCTGAAAGCTGTAATTTAGGCTTTTAGACAAGGAGATTACCTTGACACAGACGGGCGCTTTTCGTTATGATACAAATGACTAATAGCGGGAGGAGAAACATTCGATGCTACTTGAAAAAACAACACGCATGAACTTTCTCTTCGACTTTTATCAAGCATTATTAACAGATAAGCAAAGAAGTTATATGGAGCTATACTATTTGGATGATAACTCTCTAGGAGAAATCGCTGAATCGTATGGTGTTTCACGCCAAGCTGTTTACGATAATATTCGTCGAACTGAAGCGATGCTTGAGGAATATGAAGAAAAATTATGTTTACTTGAGAAATTTCAACAACGTACCCAAATGCTGTCACAGCTAACACAGGGGATTACAGAAAAAAGTATGACAGCTGAAGAGCAGCTAGCACTTATTGAGCAGCTGAAAGAATGGGATTAGGAGGCGAAAGCAATGGCTTTTGAAGGATTAGCGGAACGACTCCAAGGAACGATCCAAAAGATTAAAGGCAAAGGAAAAGTGTCAGAGCAAGACGTTAAAGAAATGATGCGAGAAGTCCGATTTGCTTTAATCGAGGCGGATGTTAACTTAAAAGTAGTCAAAGAATTCGTGAAAAAGGTAAGTGAACGTGCTGTCGGTGTTGATGTTATGCAAAGTTTAACACCAGGTCAGCAAGTTATTAAAATTGTACAGGATGAACTAACAGAATTAATGGGGGGCGAACAAAGTCCCATTAAGTTTAATACGAAGCCACCCACTGTCATTATGATGGTTGGTCTACAAGGTGCGGGTAAAACGACCACTACAGGTAAATTGGCAAATGTTCTACGAAAAAAATATAATCGTAAACCATTATTAGTTGCCGCTGACGTGTATCGTCCAGCAGCTGTCCAACAATTACAAACATTAGGAAAACAGTTATCACTACCTGTTTTTGCGCTAGGTACTGAGGTATCTCCTGTAGAAATTGCACGTCAGGCAATTGAATTGGCAAAGGAAGAGCATCATGATGTAGTGATTATTGATACAGCTGGTCGACTTCATATCGATGAAGACCTAATGCAAGAGTTAAAGGATATTCGTGCATTAAAAGAGCCAGATGAGGTTTTCCTAGTTGTTGATGCCATGACGGGTCAAGATGCAGTCAATGTAGCAGAAAGCTTTAATGAGGCAATCGGTATTACTGGGGTTGTTTTAACAAAACTTGACGGTGATACGCGTGGTGGTGCTGCATTATCTATCCGTTCTGTGACGCAAAAACCAATTAAATTTGTCGGGATGGGCGAAAAAATGGATGCGCTTGAACCATTCCATCCAGAGCGTATGGCGTCTCGCATATTAGGTATGGGCGATGTTCTATCCCTTATCGAGAAAGCTCAGGCAAATGTAGATGAAGCCAAGGCAAAAGAATTAGAAGAAAAGTTTAAATCTCAAACATTTACTTTTGATGATTTTGTCGAGCAATTACAGCAAGTCAAGAAAATGGGCCCTCTTGATGAAATTTTAAAAATGCTACCAGGTGCTAACAAAATCAAAGGCTTAGATAATGTAAAAGTTGATGATAAGCAAATGGGGCGTGTAGAGGCCATTATTTACTCCATGACGCCTGCTGAAAAGACCAACCCAGAAATCATTAATGGTAGCCGTAAAAAGCGTATTGCGAAAGGCTCTGGGACATCTATTCAAGAGGTGAATCGTCTCATTAAACAATTCGATGAAATGAAAAAAATGATGAAACAAATGACTGGAATGGCAAGTGGTAAAGGGAAGAAAAAAATGAAATTACCAGGCTTTGATTCATTGTTTAAATAATAATTTTTAGGTGTTAAGAAAAAACACTTTACAAACAACCTAAACATTGATAATATACTATCTTGTGTGAAACTTATTCGGAGGTGCTATTAAAATGGCAGTTAAAATTCGCTTAAAACGTATGGGAGCTAAAAAATCTCCTTTCTATCGTATCGTAGTTGCAGACGCTCGTTCACCACGTGATGGTCGTCAAATCGAAACAGTTGGTACTTACAACCCACTAACTCAGCCAGCTACTGTAAACATTGATGAAGAGAAAGCTCTTAAATGGTTAGCTGACGGTGCAAAACCATCAGATACAGTACGTAACCTGTTCTCAGAACAAGGTATCATGGAAAAATTCCATAACCAAAAATTCAGTAAATAATCGGGGGCGACGTCTTTGAAGCAGCTGATTGAAGCAATCGTTTTACCGTTAGTCGATTATCCAGAAGAAGTTCGTATTGAGACGGATGAAAATGCAAATCGAATTGTTTATAAACTTTTTGTTCATCCAGAGGATAGAGGGAAAGTCATAGGCAAGCAAGGGCGAGTAGCAAAAGCGATTCGTACAATTGTTTATTCAGCGGCAGGTAGTCACCATCAAAAGAAGACCTACGTCGATATATTGGATTAATAGAAAAGATTTTCACGCTCTTGCAACAAGTACTAGTGAGTCCTGATAGGTGTGTTTACATGTCGCTTAGGAGTTCAAAGTGGCCTTTTAGTATAAAGCGTAAAATCTGGACGAAAAAGGAGGGAGCTTGTAGGTTCCTTCCTTTTTTTATCTTTTTTTAACATCAGCATATCGCTATAACTTCTATTTAAGTGGAAATTAAAGCTTAAATAAGGAGTATAGATAAAGGATATTGCTTATATTATTGTTGACAAGACAAATGAGTCTTAGCTAAAACTACATTCTTCCAAAGCACATCTGCAAGAACGGAACCTTTTTTGGATGAGCCAGATGCATTGTGAAGATAAGCATTTTTTTTTACGAGGTGAAATAGAATGGAATGGTTTAATGTAGGTCGAATTGTCAATACGCACGGTATTCGTGGTGAGGTACGTGTATTATCGACAACAGACTTTGAAGAAGAGCGTTTTGCAGTAGGAAATAAGCTTGCTGCCTTTAAAAAAGATGATAAGAAGCCAACCTGGGTAACGATTGACTCTATGCGTCGTCATAAAAACTTTATTTTATTAACTTTTGAAGGCATGAACAATATCAACTTGGTTGAGCCATTTAAAGAAGGCATGCTGAAAGTGACAAAAGATCAAATGACTGATGATCTTCTTGAAGAAAATGAGTTCTTTTTCCATGAAATAATAGGCTGCACAGTTATTTCTGAAGAGGGCGAGACAATCGGTATAGTAGCAGATATCCTGCAAACAGGGGCAAACGATGTATGGGTAGTGAAAGGGACTAAGAAAGAACACTATATCCCTTATATAGAAGATATCGTGAAAGATATTGATGTTAGGGACAAAAAAATAGTCATTCATGTTATGGAAGGCTTATTATGATGAATATTCATGTATTGAGCCTGTTTCCTGATATGTTTTCAGGTGTTTTTGGTGCATCTATTTTAAAGAAGGCACAAGAAAAGGGAGCTGTAAATTTAGAGGTAACGGATATTCGTACATTTTCAGGGAACAAGCATAATCAGGTTGACGACTATCCATATGGTGGTGGTGCAGGTATGGTATTAAAGCCTGAACCAATGTTTAGTGCAGTAGAGGCTATAACTGCAGGGAAACAGCCACGTATCATATTAATGTGTCCTCAGGGCGAACGATTTACGCAGAAAAAAGCAGAGGAGCTAGCGCAGGAGACAGAGTTAGTGTTCTTATGTGGTCATTATGAAGGCTATGATGAGCGTATACGTCAGCATCTCGTGACAGACGAGATTTCCATTGGCGATTTTGTCTTAACAGGTGGAGAATTAGGCGCTATGACTGTTATTGATAGCGTAGTTAGATTGTTACCAGGTGTCTTAGGACAAGAGGATTCTCATATCCAGGATTCTTTTTCAACAGGTCTCCTTGAGCATCCACATTATACACGTCCTGCGGAGTTCCGTGGCATGAAGGTACCTGATGTTTTATTATCGGGGAATCATGCTAAAATCGAGCAATGGCGAGAGGAACAGTCGCTGAAAAGAACTTTTGAGCGTCGTCCTGACTTACTGGAGCAATACCCATTAACAGACAAGCAAAAATTGTATCTAGAAAAACTAAAAAACAATCGTCTAGATGCTTGATTGCCGAATCTATTTATGATAACATCTAATCTGTACTTCTATGTGGAGTACTGAATTACGGTGTTCCGCTGTGGCATAGATTGCGTGCAAGAGCATCTGTCTAAGGAGAGAAAACAATGTCAAACATTATTGCAGAAATTACAAAATCTCAGCTTCGCTCTGATCTACCAACTTTCCGTCCTGGTGATACTGTTAAGGTACACGTGAAAGTAGTAGAGGGTACTCGTGAACGTATCCAAATTTTCGAAGGTGTAGTAATTAAACGTCGTGGTGGCGGAATTAGCGAAACTTTCACAGTTCGTAAAATTTCTTACGGTGTAGGTGTTGAGCGTACATTCCCTGTACACACACCAAAAATCGCTAACTTAGAAGTTGTACGTCGTGGTAAAGTACGTCGTGCTAAACTTTACTACCTACGTAACCTACGTGGTAAAGCTGCTCGTATTAAAGAAATTCGATAATTATGACTTAAAAGTGAGGGGCTTGTGTTCAAGCCTCTTTTCTTTTTGCTTGTCATCTTTATTCACTATCATCTAAAATGGTGTTAGACAAGGGGGCAATTCTCAATGGAAAAACAAGTGAAAGAAAAAAATGAATTATGGGAATGGACAAAAGCACTATTAATTGCATTTGCGATTGCTGCAGTTATTCGATATTTTTTATTTACACCCATTGCAGTTGATGGAGAGTCCATGATGCCAACCCTTGAAGATGGCGACCGAATGATTGTGAATAAAATTGGTTATAAAATAGGTGAGCCTAAACGTTTTGATATCGTTGTATTTCATGCACCTGAACAAAAAAATTACATAAAGCGTGTAATTGGATTGCCAGGAGATACATTAGAGTATAAGGATGATCAATTGTATATAAATGGTGAGCCAATTGAAGAACCCTATTTAGATGCCTATAAAGCACAAATCACAGAGGGAACTTTAACAGAAGATTTCACCTTAAATGACATTGATGTTTCCTTGGATAGCAATACCATTCCTGAGGGGTATATCTTTGTTATGGGAGATAATCGTCGATATAGTAAAGACAGTCGACATATTGGCCTTGTTAACCAAAAAGAAATTATCGGTAATACTAGTCTGATTTTCTGGCCATTTAGTGATATAAAAATTGTAAAGTAATGTAAGAAAGGGAGAGCATAATCACTCCCTTTTTCTTTTAGTTTAGGAGGTATAGCTGTGACGATACAATGGTTTCCAGGGCATATGGCTAAAGCCCGACGTGAAGTAACTGAAAAATTAAAGCTTGTCGATATTATCTTTGAATTAATAGATGCACGTTTACCGCTATCCTCACGTAATCCGATGATTGACGAAGTCATTAACCAAAAACCTCGTCTTTTGATCTTAAATAAAGCGGATATGGCAGATGAACAAGAAACACGGAAATGGGTAGAGTATTTTGCAAAGCGTGGCCATAAAGCAATAGCCATTAACTCACTTGAGGGCAAGGGCTTACAGCAAGTAACAAAAGCGGCACAAGAAATTTTAAAAGAAAAATTTGATCGCATGAAAGCAAGAGGAATGAAGCCTAGAGCTATTCGTGCCATGATTGTGGGTATTCCAAACGTGGGAAAATCAACATTGATAAATCGCTTAGCGAAAAAAAATATCGCTAAAACAGGCAATACACCAGGTGTGACAAAGGCACAGCAATGGATCAAAGTTGGTAAAGAGCTTGAACTATTGGATACACCAGGTATTTTATGGCCAAAGTTTGAGGATCAAGAAGTAGGCTTTAAATTAGCTTTAACTGGTGCTATTAAGGATACTATTACAAATATGGAAGACCTAGCTGTCTATGGATTACGCTTCTTATCTAATCATTATCCAAAGCGTATGGAAGAGCGTTACGGTCTTGAGTTTATCCATGAGGAGTTAGTGGATACTTTTGACCATATTGGTAAGCTGCGTCGTGTGTTTGGTCCTGGTGGAGAAATAGATTATGATCAAGTAGCTCAACTAATTGTTCGAGATATCCGTGGATTACAATTAGGTAAACTTACCTTTGATTTTGTGGATGAACAGTTAGAAAAGGAAACTGAACAATTATAAGTATTTAAAACTGTCACACGTTCTTTTGTGACAGTTTTTCTTTTAGGAATACATTTTTTAACCGATAATGACTATAGAGAGGAAAATAGTTTTCAAGTTAAAGAGACTACATAATAACTGAACATGATATAGTTTGAATGAATAGAAGCAAGAAGGAGTACACAATGAAAACGATTAAGGAAATTACAACTGCATTGAAAGCTGCTGAGGAATGGCAAGATTGGATGAAAGAAGTTGCAGCCGATGAAAGAGCAGGTGTACAAAAGGCATGGCTAACTTGGCAAAAGAGACAAGATAAAAAACATCAATTACTGCAAGAGCATCAAAAAAAAGTTACATTCGATTTAAGCTATGGGGGAACAGATACATTTATTGCGGGTGTAGATGAAGCAGGAAGAGGACCACTAGCAGGGCCAGTCGTAACGGCAGCAGTAATTTTACCGACAAATTGTGAGGCACTTGTTGGTCTGAATGACTCAAAGCAATTATCGAAGGATAAACGAAACGGCTTTGCTAAATTAGTTAAAGAGCATGCCATAAGCTATTTTATTCATTTTCAATCTGCCCAACAAATTGATGAACTGAATATATATGAGGCAACAAAACAATCTATGAAGGTAAGTGTTGAATCATTGTCAACGAAGCCGGATGTTGTTTTAGTAGATGCTATGACATTACCTATTACAATTCCTCAAGATTCGATTATAAAAGGAGATGCTAAGAGCTTAGCGATAGCAGCCGCCTCCATTTTAGCTAAAACGGCACGGGATGAGTATATGGAGCAATTAGACGAGGAATTTCCAATGTATGGCTTTGCGCAACATGCAGGGTATGGGACTAAGCAACATTTAGAAGCGTTAGAAGAATTTGGACCGACTATTCACCATCGTAAATCATTTGAACCAATAAAATCTATGTTTTCATAAAGCTAAAAAACGGTAGACAATTACACGAAGGAGTAATTGATGAAAGGAGTATGTATATGACAGCCACATCATTTAATCCAATTCAGATACAGCAAAATGCAATGACTTCGACAAATCAACCACTTGCTTTAAAACAAGGACAAGTATTTCATGGAACAATTAAGCAATTATATCCAGATCAAATGGCAGAAATACAAATAGGTAATCAAAAATTTATAGCTAAACTCGAAGTGCCGTTAAAAGCCGGGGATGCCCATTTCTTTCAGGTAACAGGGACAAATCCACAAACGGAATTGAAAATAGTGACTGGACCGATGGCGCAGGCATCTACACCGAGTCAGCAAATTAATCAGTTATTAGAATCCATGAATTTGCCAAAATCTGCAGAGATGCAGCAATTATTAGGGCATTTTATGAAAGCGCAGCTACCAATTTCTAAAGAGCAAATGCTGCAAGCTGAAATGTGGTTAAAGGCATTGCCAGAGGGTATATCAAAAGTAGATGCTCTACAAACCATTCAAAAAATGATAGAGCTTAAAATGCCTATGATAAACGATGTGTTTCAAGCATTGATGAGTGGTCAAAAGACATCTGGTATGACCGCTATCATGGATAACTTTGCTCAGCTTTTAGCGAAGGATACAACCCTATCTGAGTCATTGAGGCAAAATTTAATGCAACAAGTACAAGCGATTGCCAAGCCCTTTGAAGTAGAAACAGGTAGTGCAGTGCTTGCAAGGCTTTTACAAAGTTTAACGAATAGTTCTGCGACAATGAATGAAAAAATGCAAGCTTTATCAATGCTAAAAGAGTCAGGGATTCTCCCCCAGCAGGCTACATTGCAAAACTGGTCAAAAATGAATGAAGCAAAAGCCTTTCAGCCAATACAGCAAGCTGGTCAAGTTATTCAAACCATTCTTGCTACAAAGCCAGAAAATGCTAGACAACTGGTGGAAAAGCTTAAATCATGGACCGAAAGTCAAAATTTATTAACGAATGGACAAAAACATCAAATCAATCAGCTTGTGGATCGTTTTAATCAGCTACCAGTATCAAAACAAACGCTAGATGTTTTTGCTAAACAAATGCAGGATCAGTTATTAAAAGCTTTTACTCAAAATACAGCTGATCGTTTATTTACACAGGATGCCCACACACTTTCGATGAAAGATCATTTGTTATCCTTATTTAAACAAGAGGCCAATTCTCCTTCACAGACTGAGGCACTCATGCGCAATCTGGTGAAAAATAGTATTGATTCTTCGCAACCATTTATACAGCAAGTTGTGACACAAGCAGAAGCACTAGTACAAAATTCAATGGATAGTAAAGCGATGGAACATGCACTTAAAACGGTGTTGAAAAATTTAGGAATTAGCTACGAGGCTACACTCGGAAACAAGTCGGCTGATTTACACATGATTGCGCATCAGCTAAAGCCACAGCTCCATACATTATTGCAGGAAACTAATATACCACCTCAAATGAAGGAAGCGGCAGAGATGCTTATGACGCGTATGAATGGAATGCAGTTATCTTCAGGAGAAAATGGTCATCAACATCAGCTCATCATGCAAGTTCCACTTGAATTTTTTGGCAAGAAGATGGATGCAACCTTACAATGGAATGGTCGCATGAAAGATAATGGCAAAATTGATGCAAACTATGCACGCGTATTATTTTATTTACAAATGGCATCTATGCAAGAAACAGTGATTGATATGCAGGTTCAAAATAGAGTTGTCACAGTAACGGTCTTTAATGAAAATTCGGAAATTCAATCACTTGCTGAGCCGTTGAAGGCTGCTTTAAAAATTGGACTGGCTGAAAAAAATTATCAACTTTCAGGTGTGTTTATTAAACAATTTGATAAAGGGCAAACGGAAAAAGTAGGTCCTGTAGTAGAACAGCGAGAGGAGCAGAGTGGGGTGGATATCCGCGTATGAGCGAAGAAAAACTTACTCGAAAAGAGGCAATTGCGCTTACGTATAAGCTTGGTCAATTTGATAGTCCCACTGTTGTAGCAAAGGGAAAAGGGAAAATTGCCGAGAACATTTTGGCAAGAGCAAATGAGCATAATGTGCCGATTTATGAGGATCCTAACCTTGTGCAGTTACTTGGTCAATTAGATTTAAATGAGTCTATTCCTGAAGAATTATATCAGGCAGTAGCAGAGGTTTTCGCATTTATTTATCGTTTGGATCAGCAACATGCGCAAAAATATAGAAAAAATGAATTATTCTGATTATTTTTACAAGCTGTTTTAGTACACAAAATAGAAAAAAGCGTCATAATAAGAGAGAAAATTCGAACTAAAGACAAAGTGTAGACTTTATCAGAATCTTTCGTTAGAATAGTCTATGTTAGTAAAACAATTCTATGCAAATGTTTGATGGGAGGATGTATTATGAATATCCATGAATATCAAGGGAAAGAGATTCTGAGAAAATATGGTGTAGCTGTACCAAACGGAAAAGTTGCTTTTTCCCCTGATGAAGCAGTAAAAGTAGCGAAGGAACTTGGCTCAAACGTAACAGTAGTCAAGGCGCAAATCCATGCAGGTGGACGCGGTAAAGCAGGCGGTGTCAAAATCGCTAAAAACCTTGACGAGGTGCGCACATACGCAAAAGAGTTATTAGGAAAAATTTTAGTGACTCATCAAACAGGTCCAGAAGGAAAAGAAGTAAAACGTTTGTATATTGAAGAGGGTTCTGATATCCAAAAAGAATACTATTTAAGTCTAGTATTAGACCGTGCCACATCTCGTGTAACAGTGATGGGATCTGAAGAAGGCGGTATGGATATTGAAGAAGTAGCAGAAACAAATCCGGAAAAAATCTTCAAAGAAGTTGTAGATCCTGTAGTTGGATTAACAAGCTTCCAAGCACGTCGTATGGCGTTTAATATGAATATTCCAGCAAACCTTGTAGGGAAAGCTGTTAAATTAATGTTAGGCTTATATCAAGCATTTATCGACAAAGATGCATCAATTGTAGAAATTAATCCACTTGTTGTAACTGGACAAGGCGAAGTAGTAGCATTAGATGCTAAATTCAATTTTGATGCCAATGCATTATATCGACATAAGGATATTGTCGAATTACGCGATTTTGACGAAGAAGATGCAAAAGAAATCGAAGCTTCGAAATATGACCTAAGCTATATTTCATTAGATGGAAATATTGGCTGTATGGTTAACGGTGCTGGTCTTGCAATGGCAACGATGGATACAATTAGTTATTATGGCGGAAGCCCTGCTAACTTCCTAGATGTAGGGGGCGGTGCAACAGCTGAAAAAGTAACAGAGGCTTTCAAAATTATCCTTTCTGATCCAAACGTAAAAGGCATTTTCGTAAACATCTTTGGTGGAATTATGAAGTGTAACATTATTGCTGAGGGTGTTGTAACGGCTGCTAAAGAGATTGGTTTAGCTGTGCCATTAGTTGTACGCTTAGAAGGTACAAATGTTGAACTTGGAAAAGAAATTTTAAATGCATCTGGTTTAAACATCGTTGCAGCGGATTCAATGGCTGACGGTGCACAAAAAATTGTGGGACTAGTAGGCTAAGGAAGGCAGGGAGAACAATGGCTGTATTTATTAACAAAGATACGAAGGTAATTGTACAAGGGATTACGGGCGAAACAGCTCTTTTCCATACGAAGCAAATGCTTGAGTATGGTACTAAAATCGTAGCAGGTGTAACACCAGGTAAAGGTGGACTTGAAATCGAGGGAGTTCCTGTTTTCAATACAGTAGCAGAAGCTGTAGCTGCAACAGGTGCTACAACTTCAGTTATCTATGTACCTGCACCATTTGCGGCAGATGCAATTTTAGAAGCTGTTGATGCTGAATTAGAATTAACAATCTGTATCACAGAGCATATACCTGTTCTTGATATGGTTAAGGTTAAACGTTATATGGAAGGCAAAAACACTCGACTAGTAGGTCCAAACTGTCCAGGTGTTATTACAGCTGATGAATGTAAAATTGGTATCATGCCTGGTTATATTCATACAAAAGGCCATGTAGGAGTTGTTTCTCGTTCTGGTACATTAACATATGAAGCAGTACACCAATTAACACAAGCTGGAATTGGTCAAACAACTGCAGTAGGTATTGGTGGAGACCCTGTCAACGGTACAAACTTCATTGATGTACTTGAAGCCTTTAATAATGATCCAGAAACATACGCAGTTGTTATGATTGGTGAAATCGGTGGTACAGCTGAGGAAGAAGCAGCGGCATGGATTAAGGCAAATATGACAAAACCTGTTGTAGGCTTTATTGGTGGACAAACTGCACCTCCTGGCAAACGTATGGGTCACGCTGGTGCTATCATTTCTGGTGGTAAAGGAACAGCAGCTGAGAAAATTAAAGCAATGAACGAAGCTGGTATTGAAGTTGCAGAAACACCTTCTGTAATTGGTGAAACATTGATTAAAGTAATTAAAGAAAAAGGGCTATACGAAAAGTGTAAAACCCATTAAAATGGAAGATGTAGCCATTACGGCTACATCTTTTTCATTATTTATACACTGTTTATCATACTTCATTCAACAATTACCTACTTACTTATGAAGAAATCAACAATTTTGTGGCAGATGTTATAAATAATAATGCAATGTTGTGTTGAAAATTATCATGCGGTCATTTAATTTCTTCTATTATAAAAGGAGGTTTATTGAATGATTCTCGCAGTAGATACGCAGAGATTACTAGCCTTACATTATGTGTACCCATTACCACTACAGAAACTTCAGCAATTGTTGTCCCCTGTGAATATTTTAAGCTCTTTTGAAGACATTCATTATGACGACCTCGCAAAAGTTTTACAAATATCGGCACAAAAAGCACATCAACTTTCTCAGCGCTTTCGACAAATTATGACAACACCACTTGAAGAGGCCTATGCACGGGCTAATATATTCCCCATCCCGTTTTATCATCCCTATTTCCCGGCGCAATTATTTGAAATATCAAGTCCACCTACTGTATTGTATGTGAAAGGTCAATATTCCCTGTTAACAAACAAAAAACAGATAGCTATTATAGGCTCTAGGAAGGCGACAGCGTATTCAAAAAGAGCGATAGACTTAATTGTCCCGCCGCTTATTCAACGTGAGTATACGGTTGTTAGTGGGCTTGCAAGAGGTGCAGATACAATGGCACATAGGGCGACTATCGATATGGGCGGTCATACAATAGCTGTGCTTGGACATGGTTTTAATTATCTCTATCCATCAGAAAACCGCATTCTTGCTACGCAAATGGCAGAGCATCAGTTATTAATGACAGAATATCCTCCTTATATGAAGCCTGAAAAATGGCATTTCCCAATGCGTAACCGAATCATTAGTGGTTTATCTCGAGCATTAGTTGTGACAGAAGCGGCATTAAAAAGTGGCACGCTTATTACAACAGAGCTTGCATTAGAGCAAGGAAAAGATGTGTTTGTGGTGCCAGGACCTATAGACGCAACGCAATCAAAAGGGACAAATCAATTGCTTTTTGAAGGAGCAATTCCCATAGTGAATGGTCATCAAATCATTGAAACATTAGACCTCTTTTCTAACAAAAATTGAAAAAAAGTTGCATTATCTTAAAATCTGTTATACATTTTGCAACAGGTAACTTAAAAAATTAGTAATAGACCTCGCTAAGGGGGGAGACATAGATGGCGGATTATTTAGTGATTGTAGAATCACCAGCAAAAGCAAAAACAATTGAACGGTATTTAGGAAAGAAATATAAAGTGAAAGCGTCGGTTGGACACGTACGGGATCTTCCACGTAGTCAGATGGGCGTTAGCGCGGAAAATAATTTCGAGCCTAAATATATTACGATACGTGGTAAAGGACCTGTGTTACAGGAATTAAAGTCTGCTGCTAAAAAAGTAAAGAAAGTTTATCTAGCGGCCGATCCAGACCGCGAGGGAGAAGCAATTGCTTGGCACCTTGCGACTGCATTAAATATTGATATTCACTCAGATTGTCGTGTTGTATTTAATGAAATTACTAAAGATGCAATTATAGAGTCTTTTAAAAACCCACGTCCAATTAACATGGATTTAGTAGATGCGCAGCAAACAAGACGTATATTGGATCGACTTGTTGGCTATAACATTAGCCCAATTCTATGGAAAAAGGTAAAAAAAGGTTTATCAGCGGGTCGGGTACAATCTGTAGCACTACGCATGATCATTGATCGTGAAAATGAAATTAAAAACTTCCAACCTGAAGAATATTGGACAATTGAAGGAACGTTTGAAAAGGGAAAAAAATCATTTGATGCCCTTTACTATGGAAATGGTAAAGACAAAATAAAATTAACAAATGAAGCACAAGTAAAGGCAATCTTAAAAGATGTTAAAGGAACAAACTTTGATGTTGTCAATGTAACGAAAAAGGAACGTAAGCGTAATGCTGCACCAGCCTTTACAACATCATCTTTACAGCAAGAAGCTGCACGAAAATTAAATTTCCGTGCTAAGAAGACCATGATGCTAGCTCAGCAATTATACGAAGGTATAGATATTGGAAAAAAAGAGGGGACAGTCGGGTTAATTACTTATATGCGTACCGATTCCACACGTATTTCTGATACGGCAAAAGCAGAAGCGGTTACGTACATTGAGGGTAAATATGGAAAAGAATACATTGCAACAGAAATAAAACAAACAAAGAAAGCTTCAAATGCACAGGATGCGCACGAAGCAATACGTCCAACAAGTACAATGCGGACACCAGATGAATTAAAGGCGGTACTTAGCCGTGATCAGTTACGCTTATATCGCTTAATTTGGGAGCGCTTTATTGCGAGTCAAATGGCACCGGCAGTACTTGATACTGTAGCTGTAGATCTTCAAAATGGTGATGTTTTATTCCGTGCAAATGGCTCACAAGTTAAATTCGCAGGCTTTATGAAACTATATATTGAAGGTACTGATGATCAAACTGAAGAGACGACAAAACTTTTACCTGAGATGGAAATTGGTGATCAAGTAAAATCGCTTGAAATCGAGCCTAAACAACATTTTACACAGCCACCACCACGTTATTCTGAGGCGCGACTTGTTAAAACAATGGAAGAACTAGGAATTGGGCGCCCGTCCACATATGCACCGACCCTCGATACAATTCAGCGCCGTGGCTATGTTGTATTAGATGCTAAACGCTTTATGCCAACAGAGCTAGGAGAGATCGTACACCAACTCGTACTAGAATTTTTCCCAGATATCATAAACATCGAATTCACAGCACAAATGGAACAAGATTTAGATGATATTGAAGAAGGCAATCGACAATGGAAAAAAGTTGTGGAGGAATTTTACAAAGACTTTGAAGTCCATGTAAAACATGCGGATGAAGCTATGGAAAAGGTTGTCATTAAAGATGAGCCTGCAGGAGAAGACTGTGAGCTTTGTGGATCTCCAATGGTCTTTAAGCTTGGACGATATGGCAAATTTATGGCTTGTTCTAATTTCCCGGATTGTAGAAATACAAAAGCAATTATGAAGCCTATTGGTGTGAAATGTCCTTCCTGTGAAACGGGCGAGATTGTGGAGCGAAAAAGTAAAACAAAGCGTCTATTCTATGGTTGCAATCAGTATCCTGAATGTGAATTTGTCTCATGGGACAAGCCGATTAATAGACCATGTCCAAAATGTAGTGCATTATTAGTAGAGAAAAAGATAAAAAAAGGTGTGCAAATTCAATGTACGAAGTGTGACTATGAAGAAGCACCAACTCAATGATAGGAAGATGGTAAGAAACATGACTGAACAAGTAGTAAATGTAATTGGAGCAGGGCTGGCAGGTAGTGAGGCAGCTTGGCAAATTGCTAAGCGGGGTATAAAAGTTAAACTTTATGAAATGCGTCCAGTAAAGCAGACACCAGCGCACCATACTGATAAATTTGCTGAGCTTGTTTGTTCTAACTCATTGCGGGCAAACGGGTTAACAAATGCTGTAGGCGTTATAAAAGAAGAAATGCGTATGTTAGATTCTGTTATCTTAAAGGCAGCAGACCAATGTTCAGTACCTGCTGGAGGTGCCTTAGCAGTAGATCGTCACGAATTTGCAGGGTATGTAACTGAAACTGTGAAAAACCATCCACTTGTGGAGGTTATTCATGAAGAAGTAACAGAAATTCCAGAAGGTATTACAGTTATTGCAACAGGACCATTAACTTCAAAAGCTTTAGCTGAAAAAATTCAAGGTTTAACGGGTTTAGATTATTTATACTTTTACGATGCAGCAGCACCTATTATCGAAAAAGATAGTATTGATATGAATAAAGTTTATTTAAAATCTCGTTATGATAAAGGGGAAGCGGCTTATTTAAACTGTCCTATGACAAAGGAAGAATTCGATCGTTTCCGCCAAGCATTAATCGAAGCTGAAGTTGTACCATTGAAGGAATTTGAAAAAGAAATTTACTTTGAAGGTTGTATGCCAATTGAAGTCATGGCAGCTCGTGGAGAGAAAACTATGTTATTTGGACCGATGAAGCCAGTGGGTCTTGAGGATCCTAAAACAGGAAAACGTCCATATGCAGTTGTTCAACTTCGTCAAGACGATGCAGCAGGCACGCTTTACAACATTGTAGGCTTCCAAACGCATTTAAAATGGGGGCCACAAAAGGAAGTGCTACAGCTCATTCCTGGGTTAGAGAATGTAGAAATTGTTCGCTATGGCGTCATGCACAGAAATACCTTCATCAATTCACCGAAAGTTTTAGAAAAAACATATCAACTTCGTGAGCAAAAGAATATTTTCTTTGCAGGTCAGATGACTGGTGTAGAAGGCTATGTTGAATCAGCAGGTAGTGGATTAATTGCAGGAATAAATGCAGCTCGTTTAGCCTTAGGACAAGAGCCGATTATTTTCCCATTCGAAACGGCATTAGGAAGCATGGCGCGTTATATAACAGAAGCACAGTCGAAAAACTTCCAGCCTATGAATGTAAACTTCGGCATCTTCCCTGACTTACCACCTGGTCGTCGTTCTAAGCCAGAGCGTGCGGAAATGCATGCAACACGCGCAATAAGCACAATTCGAAATTTTGTGAATTCACAAACAATTTAATTGCCAAAAGCCTCTAAAAGTTGTTATACTCTTAGAGGCTTTTTCTTTTTGTAGACAAAATGCTTAATTAGACGTATTTTATTATTTTGTATGGAGTTTTTCTCAAAATATAACTATTTACACTTGCTATATTATGAAGATAGGTTTAGTGTCAATATGTATGTTTATTAATGATAAGGAAAACGATACAAACTTGTAAGAGATGACAAAGGATTGTATATCCGTTATATTACAAGTGTCAGTCATTTAAGAAAATTATTAATAAATTATTGGTGGTGAATCTTTCTGTGTTAGTTTCGTCCCAAGATGCACTCGAACAGTTCATGCTTTACATCCAAGTTGAAAAGAACTTCTCTGTTCATACAGTGCGAGAATATGAATCAGACCTGCTAGATTTTTTAACCTTTTTACAAACGGAGGGAATCGATGATTTAGCAAGTGTTGAATATATACATGCACGTCTTTATGTAACAAAGTTGTACGATGAGAAAAGGGCAAGGGCTTCTATTTCAAGGAAAATTTCCTCAATACGCTCCTTTTTTCGCTTTCTAAATAGACAGTACGGATTAGATGACGGAGCCTTTCGTTCGCTTTATCATCCGAAAAAAGAATCACGTTTACCTAATTTTTTCTACGAAGAGGAATTGAAACAGTTATTTGATGCGAATACTGGTGATGATTTGAAATCATTAAGAAATATAGCTATATTAGAGCTGTTATATGCAACAGGTATTCGTGTGAGTGAACTGACTTCAATTCAAGTAGAGGATGTAGATTTTCATTATTCGATTATTCGAGTAATGGGCAAAGGTCGAAAAGAACGAATCATTCCATTTGGTCAATTTGCGAGTTTAGCAATGCAGGACTACATAGAGCAAGCTCGTCCACGATTGATGAAAAAAACGAATCATCTGCAGTTGTTTGTCAATATGCGTGGTGGGGAACTTACTCCTAGAGGGGTACGTCATATTTTAAACGAAATGATTGATAAGGCCTCACTCCATACGAAAATTTACCCACACATGCTTCGCCATACTTTTGCTACTCATTTATTGAATAATGGCGCAGATTTACGGACGGTGCAGGAGTTATTAGGTCACTCACATTTATCTTCTACACAAGTTTACACACATGTAACAAAAGAGCATCTTCGTCAAACATATATGAATGCTCATCCAAGGGCATAATAGAGCTAAGGAGGAAGGCAGATGGGACAAATTCATGCAACAACGATATTTGCGGTTCATCATAACGGAGGCTGTGCTATGGCTGGTGATGGTCAAGTAACATTGGGAAATGCAGTTGTGATGAAGGGTACAGCAAGGAAGGTCAGACGTCTGTTTAATGGGCAGGTCCTCGCTGGTTTTGCAGGTTCAGTTGCTGATGCCTTTACACTTTTTGAAATGTTTGAAGGCAAATTAAATGAGTATAACGGTAATTTGCAACGGGCAGCCGTTGAGGTAGCGAAGCAATGGCGTGGTGATAAAATGCTCCGCCAGCTAGAAGCAATGCTACTAGTAATGGATAAAACGACTTTATTACTCGTTTCGGGTACAGGAGAAGTGATTGAACCTGATGATGGCATTTTGGCCATTGGCTCTGGAGGCAATTATGCATTGTCTGCAGGTAGAGCATTAAAAAAATATGCAGGTGAAACAATGACTGCTCGTGAAATAGCTGAAGCAGCATTAGAAACAGCTGCTGAAATCTGTGTATTTACAAATCATAATATTATCGTGGAGGCGCTGAACTAATGACACAAAAAAATTTAACGCCAAGACAAATTACTGAGCATTTAGATCGTTACATTGTTGGGCAGAATGAAGCTAAGCGAGCAGTAGCTATTGCGTTACGAAACCGCTATCGTCGTTCGTTGTTAAATGAAGATATGAAGGCTGAAGTTATTCCGAAAAATATTTTGATGATTGGGCCAACTGGTGTCGGCAAAACAGAAATAGCGAGAAGGATTGCAAAGCTTACTAATGCACCTTTTGTAAAAGTTGAAGCGACAAAGTTTACCGAAGTAGGCTATGTGGGTAGAGATGTTGAATCAATGGTCCGTGACTTGGTAGAAGCTTCTCACCGTCTAGTTAAAGAAGAAATGATGGAGTCTGTCAAGGAACAAGCAGAAGAATTAGCAAATGAAGCAATCGTGAAACTTTTGGTGCCTTCTTTACGTAAAAAACAGGCGATGCAAAATCCGTTTGAAATGCTATTTGGTGGGAAAGAACAACCAACAAATGATGATTCATCAGCAGATGATGGAGAAGTTCGCTCGAAGCGTGCTCAAATTGCCATTGATTTACGCAATGGTAAGTTAGAAAATGAGTGGGTTACTGTAGAGGTAACAGAACAAAATCCATCCATTTTTGATGCGTTACAAGGAACTGGGATGGATATGTCTGCGAATAGTGGTATGCAGGATATGCTCTCTAGTTTAATGCCTAAAAAACAGAAGAAACGCCGTGTGCAAGTAAAAGACGCGCGTCGTATTTTAACAATAGAAGAAGCAAATAAGCTGATAGATGCTGATGAAGTAGCACAGGAAGCCATTAATAGAGCTGAGCAAACGGGTATCATTTTTATTGACGAAATCGATAAAATTGCTAGTAAAGAAGGAAATACTTCGGCGAATGTCTCCCGTGAAGGAGTTCAACGTGACATTTTACCAATTGTAGAAGGTTCTACGGTTACTACGAAGTATGGTGCAGTGAAAACGGATTATATGCTGTTTGTTGCTGCTGGGGCATTTCATATGTCAAAACCATCAGACCTAATTCCCGAGTTACAAGGCCGTTTTCCAATTCGAGTAGAGCTAGAAAAATTAACAAAACAGGATTTTGTTCGTATTTTACAAGAACCAGATCAATCATTAATTTTGCAATATAAAGCACTTTTAGAGACAGAAGGCGTAGAAATTCATTTCACGACAGATGCTATTGAACGAATTGCTGAGATAGCAACTGAAGTGAATCAGGAAACAGACAATATCGGAGCTCGTCGTTTACACACGATATTAGAACGTTTACTGGAAGAACTATCGTTTGAGGCATCTGAAATTGCGCCTGCTAGTATCCCAATTAATGCGGCGTATGTGGATCAAAAACTTGCGGGAATAGTAAAAAACAAAGATTTGTCACAGTTTATACTGTAAGATAAAGCTGATTAGTATCATTCAATAATAAAAACCTTTAGAATATTTAGTAAATACTCTTCGGATTATTTATAGGAGGAACATATAATGAATTTATTAGAAAAAACACGTAAAATTAACTCGATGCTTCAAGCTTCTGCTGGTAAGCCAGTAAACTTTAAGGAAATGGCCGATACATTAGGCGATATTATCGATAGTAATGTCTATATTTTAAGTCGTAAAGGTAAATTATTAGGTATTTCAATTCACCAACAAATTGAAAATGAACGTATGAAAAAAATGTTCGAAGAGAGACAGTTCCCAGAAGAATATACACATAGCTTATTTACGATCTCTGAAACATCATCAAATTTAGATATTAATAATGAACATACTGCTTTCCCGGTAGAAAATAAAGATTTATTCCAAAATGCTTTAACAACAATTGTACCAATCGTTGGTGGTGGTGAGCGTTTAGGAACATTAATCCTTGCTCGTTTATCTTCACAATTTGAAGATGATGATCTAATTTTAGCTGAGTATGGTGCAACAGTGGTTGGTATGGAAATTTTACGTGAAAAGTCGGAAGAAATTGAAGAAGAAGCTCGTAGCAAAGCTGTCGTGCAAATGGCTATTAATTCACTTTCGTACAGTGAGTTAGAGGCAATTGAACACATTTTCGAAGAACTTGATGGTAATGAAGGCTTACTAGTTGCTTCTAAAATTGCTGATCGAGTGGGTATTACACGCTCGGTGATCGTAAATGCATTACGTAAACTTGAATCAGCAGGTGTCATTGAATCTCGTTCTTTAGGTATGAAAGGTACTTATATTAAAGTACTAAACGATAAATTCTTAAATGCTTTAGCAGAAATTAAAATGAAATAAATACTTCTTTTAAGAAGCTAATGAAAGCGTCTATGGTAAACATAGACGCTTTTTATGTTGTTGAAAAAGACCTTTTAGAAAGGTGAGGGGTGCTTTAGGTTTCGTCATCGTCCAATCCAGAGGAGCGTACAATGAATCCGTTAGTCGAACATGAGGAAAAGTGACTTTTCAGACTAGTGATTGTAATTTTTGCTTTTAATGTAGAACGGTGGAGTAGAAGGCTAATTGATTCCCATGTGAGAAAGGGGAGACCTTAAACAGAGCGGTAGTTTTGTACTTTAAACTGAGTGAGAGAGAAGTATAGTGGCAAGCAGGTAGTGTGGAATGAAAGCCGTTTTCATCTTTCATAAAATGTATTGTTTTTCAAAACAATGATGGTGTCTATGGTAAATATAGACGCTTTTTTGTGTATTTTCGAAATTTTAGGGCATTTGTTTTTTAGAGAATTAATATAAAAACATGGATTTCGTTGCTTTTATCCTAAAAATGTTCGATAATTTGTCATTACAATTAGCATATATAAAATGGTGATATGTTACTTTTGAAGAATGGTGAATAAACTTATAGTCACTGTATTAAAAATACTCCCATAGTGATTAAACTAGTAAAAAGGGACCTTTATTTAAAAGGATTAAAAAAGGCGATTAACCTCATAAAAAGGCATTTTTCACAATAAAATCGTAAACACTGTCGAAATGGTGTAAAATAACTAGATGATTATTAATCTTTACTGAAGCCTAGAGACACAAAGGGTGGGGAAGTTTTGTCATGGTTGAGAGGGAGAAAAAATAGGGCGTATAGACTATTAAAAAGTGACAAAAGACAATAGACACTAGGTATCATCTTAATTACAATTGTATTATTGGATAAATTAACAAGTACATAGATTTTAAATAAAATGAGGTGAACAGTTTTGAATTTATTTGGAGGAACTATTAGTAGCCTGGAAAATGGACTTTCCTATGCCACTTTAAATCATAAAACAATCGCAAATAATATCGCGAATGTCGATACACCTAATTATAAGGCGAAAAATGTTAGTTTTAAGGATATGTTGGAAGAGCAGAAGAGTATAGCTATTTCTGCATACCGTACTGATAATAGACATTATGATTTCACGTTTCGACAATCTACACCAGGTGTCAATATTGTTGAGAACTTGCGATATAGAAACAATGGGAATGCTGTAGATATGGATGCTGAGCAAGCGAAATTAGCAGAGAATCAAATTTATTATAATGCTCTAATCGATCGTGTTAATGGGAAATTAAACACATTGAATACCGTTATTAAAGGAGGTAAGTAATAGATGTCTATTTTTCATGGGATGAATACCACTGCCTCCGCATTAACAGCGCAGCGTTTACGTATGGACGTTATTTCTTCTAATATGGCTAACATGGATACAACTCGCGCTCGTCAAGTGAATGGGGAATGGGAACCATATCGACGTAAGTCCGTGACGCTATCAGCACAAGAAGGACAATTTTCTAATTTTTTGAATATAGCACTAGGTAAAAATGCAAAAAGTGGTGTTGGTAATGGTGTGAAAATTACTCGAATCTCAGAAGATCAAGAAACACCTTTCAAACTTGTATATGACCCAACTCATCCAGATGCAAATGCAGATGGTTATGTAAACATGCCTAACGTCGATCCATTAAAAGAAATGGTTGATTTAATGTCGGCTACTCGTTCTTATGAGGCGAATATAACTGTATTTAATGCGAATAAATCCATGCTTACAAAGGCTTTAGAGATTGGTAAATAAATTTAAGTAGAAAGGAAGATACATACATGGCCATTTCGTCCATTTCGCTAATGACACCTACTCAGGTTGTAAATAACACGAATAAACTGAATGCTACACCTTATGAAGCGCAACAAAGCTTCGCGAACTCGTTAAAAGAAGCAATTGCAAAAGTAAATGATCAACAAATAACTTCTGATAAATTTACTCAGAAGCTAATTAAAGGTGAAGATGTGGAGTTGCATGAAGTGATGATTGCTTCGCAAAAGGCAAGCATTACCCTAAACGCAACAATTGAAGTTCGCAATAAGGTGATTGAAGCTTACCAAGAAATAATGCGCATGAGTGTTTAATTTTATTGTAAAGATAAGAAACCTCTTTTCAATATAAATTAACAACCACAAATTTAGAGTGGCTCATTATGTTCGCAAATTATTGATGGCTAGGTTATTCACTATAACCGGAGGATTCATAATGAATGAACGATTGACAAAAATAAAAAACGACACCAGTCAATTTTGGACAAGTCGAAGTAAAAAGCAAAAAATAGTTATGATTGGCTCCGTGGTAGGTGTAATCGCACTAGCAGCAATTGTGACATTTTTTGCTTCCAAAACTACATATGTTCCACTTTATAAAGATTTATCAACACGGGAAATTGGACAGGTAAAGGAAGCGCTAGATTCCAAAGGTGTAACCTATCAAATTGCTCCAGGTGGAACATCTATTTTAGTGCCAGAAGAGCAAGTTGACTCCTTATTAGTGCAATTAGCTTCAGAGGGATATCCACAAACAGGATCAATCGATTACTCATTTGCTAATAGTTCAGGATTTGGTATGACTGATAATGAATTTAACCTATTAAAAAAAGCAGCTACTGAAACTGAAATTGCTAAACTTTTCAAAAATCTGGAAGGTGTAAAAGATGCAAAAGTTATGATTACTGTTCCTGAGGAAGGTGTATTCGTAACGGATGTTCAAGGAGAGGCAACAGCATCTATCGTTTTAAATACTGATCCTGGCTATAAATTTACGGAACAGCAAATAACTACAATGTACAATTTAGTGTCAAAAAGTATTCCGAATTTAAAGACTGAAAATATAGTGATCTCTAACCAATTTTCAGAGTACTTTGATCTGAATGCAGCAACAGCTGATGGTACTTCCACAACAACAGCTGAAGGCCAATTACAAATGAAGAAATTGGTAGAACGAGATCTACAACGTCAAGTACAAAATATGCTTGGAACGTTGATGGGACAAGATAAAGTAATGGTTTCTGTCACAACGGATATTGATTTCAAGAAAGAAAATCGTGAAGAAAATCTTGTGACACCTGTTGATGAAGAAAATATGGAAGGTATTGCCATAAGTGCTCAGCGAATTACAGAGCAATATTCTGGTACAGGAGCAGCTGCCGCTGCTGGAACACCTGAAGCTGAAACAACTACTGATAACTTCACAACTTATAATGAAGGTACAGCAGGAAATGGTGATTACGAACGTACGGAAGAAACGATTAATAATGATGTGAACCGTATACGTAAGGATATTCAAGAAGCTCCTTATAAAATTCAGGATATTGGGATTCAAGTAATTGTTGAACCACCGACAGCAACTGACGCAGCGTCATTACCAGACGGTGTTCGAGAAGATATTGAGAAAATTTTAAGTACAATTGTACGTACAACAATTTCCAAAGACGTAGCAGCAGAACTTACTCAAGAGCAGATCGATGAAAAAGTGGCGGTATCTGTACAACCATTATACGGTAAGGCAACAGAGGTAGCTGATGAAAAACCAATCATTCCATGGTGGGTTTGGGTTATCGGAGGTATCTTGTTAGCTGTTATCTTATTACTAGCATTCTTCATTATCCGTTCACGTAAACGTGCGAAGGAAGAGGAAGAGTTAAGTATCCTAGAAGAACAAGAAGAATTAATGGTTGATGATATTAATGAAGAAATTGAAACGGAAGCTACAATGCGTCGTAAGCAGCTAGAAAAAATGGCCAAAGAAAAGCCAGACGATTTTGCAAAGTTACTGCGTAGTTGGATTGCTGAAGACTAACTAGGAGGTTCGGCTGTGTCCAAGAAAGATAAAGAATTAACCGGAAAACAAAAGGCCGCTCTCTTGTTAATTTCATTAGGGCCTGAAGTTTCAGCTTCTGTCTATAAGCACTTAACAGAGGAAGAAATTGAACGTTTAACATTAGAAATTTCAAGTGTTAAAAAAGTAGAATCAAATGTAAAAGAAGAGATTATTGAAGAATTTCACAATATTGCACTCGCGCAGGACTATATCACACAAGGTGGTATTGGCTATGCAAAAACAGTATTAGAAAAAGCACTTGGCGTAGAACAAGCACAAACAATCATCAATCGACTAACATCTTCATTACAAGTACGCCCGTTTGATTTTGCTAGAAGAGCTGATCCAGCGCAAATTTTTAACTTTATCCAAAATGAACATCCTCAAACAATTGCCCTAATCCTCTCTTATTTAGAGGCAGGGCAAGCGGGGGTTATTTTATCTTCTTTACCGCAGGAAGTACAAGCTGACATTGCTAAACGTATAGCGGTCATGGAATCGACTTCACCAGAAGTGATAAGCGAAATTGAATCTGTGTTAGAACGTAAATTATCATCAACCGTTACGCAGGATTATACAGAAACTGGTGGTATTGATGCAGTCGTTGAAGTTTTAAATGGAGTAGATCGACAAACAGAAAAAACAATACTCGATGCACTGGAAATACAAGACCCAGAACTTGCAGAGGAAATCAAAAAACGTATGTTTGTGTTCGAGGATATTGTTACACTCGACAATCGTTCCATTCAGCGTGTTATTCGTGATTGTGAAAACGAAGACTTACTGCTTTCAATGAAGGTATCAAGTGAAGAGGTAAAAGATATTATATTCCGCAATATGTCACAACGTATGGCTGAAACATTTAAAGAAGAAATGGAAATTATGGGACCTGTACGTTTACGTGACGTAGAGGAGGCACAATCTCGAATTGTTGCTGTTATTCGTCGTCTAGAGGATGCTGGAGAGATTATTATTGCTCGTGGTGGAGGAGATGACGTCATTGTCTAGAATCATCCGTTCTATTTACACTAAGTCTGATAGCGATAATGTCAAAGAAATACAAATCCGTGATATGTTTGAAGCGATGGAAGAATACCAAGAAGAAGGACCTCCTCAGCATCAATTAACGTTGGATGAAGTCGTGGCAGAGCGAGATCGTTTACTTACTGAAGCAAGAACTGCTTTGCAAGCTGAACGAGAGATGTTTGAACAGGAAAAGCATAGGCACTATCAAGAGATTGAACATTTAAAGCTAAATTGGGAGGAAGAGAGACCCAATCGTGTTCAAGAAGCTTATGATGAGGGATTTGGACAAGGCTATGAAGATGGCATGAATAAGGCCACTGAAGCAATGGCTCAGTCACTTCAAACAGCGAATGAAATAATGATGTTAGCGAAAGAAAATGCTCAAAAATATATTGAAGATCAAGAAGCGGTAATTTTAGAGTTAGGTTTAACTGTTGCAGAAAGAATTATTGGTACTTCGTTAGAACAGGATAACGAACTATTTGTATCGATTGTGCGTAGAGGGCTGAAAGAAGCTAGAGAAATGAAGGAAATTAAAATTTATGTTTCGCCAGCTTATTATGCTTTAATTACGACCAACCGAGATGAATTAGCAGAAATGTTCCCAATAGACGTACCATTAATGATTTTTGTTAATGAAGATTTGGATAATGAGACAGATTGCTATATTGAAACAAATCATGGAAGAATTATGGTTAGCATCGATGAGCAATTAAATGCACTCAGATTAAAGTTACATGAAATATTAGAGAGTAAGGAATGATCTTGATGAAAGCGGCTCAATTAATTGAACAAATTCCGCATATCCCAACTTTTAAAAAGTTCGGTAGGGTTACTAGAGTTGTTGGCTTAATGATTGAGTCGCAAGGTCCAGATAGTTCTATAGGTGATGTCTGTAAAATTCATGTGGAAACTGTAAATCATGGTCACCAGATTATTTTAGCAGAGGTCGTTGGTTTTAAAGATGAAATAGTCGTCTTGATGCCTTTTACCTCCTTACGTGAAATATCTATTGGCTGCCTTGTTGAAGGAACAGGAGCTCCACTGGAAGTAAAAGTGGGTCCTGAGTTAATCGGCAAAGTATTGGATTCTATGGGGAATCCAATTGATGGCACTCTATTACCTAAAGGTCTCATGACAGTCCCTACAGAACAAGATCCACCAAACCCACTAACTCGTCCACCAATTAATGAAAGGCTTGAAGTGGGAGTCAAGGCTATTGACGGTATGCTAACAGTTGGAAATGGACAACGTGTTGGTATTTTCGCTGGTTCTGGGGTAGGTAAAAGTACTTTACTTGGTATGATCGCAAGAAATACACAAGCAGATTTGAATGTTATTGCGCTAATAGGTGAGCGTGGTCGTGAGGTTCGGGAATTCATCGAACGTGATTTGGGTGCTGAGGGCTTAAGTCGATCGATTGTTGTTGCAGCCACATCTGATCAACCAGCATTAATGCGAATTAAAGGGGCATTTACAGCTACAGCAATCGCCGAATATTTTAGAAATCGAGGCTTAAATGTCATGCTGATGATGGATTCCGTGACCCGTGTGGCTATGGCACAACGTGAAATTGGACTCGCCACAGGAGAACCACCAGCACAAAAAGGTTATACGCCTTCTGTTTTTGCGATATTGCCTAAATTACTAGAACGTACAGGCACCAATGAGAAGGGTTCTATAACAGCATTTTATACTGTTTTAGTAGATGGTGACGATATGAATGAACCCATCGCGGATACTGTGCGAGGGATATTAGATGGTCATATTGTATTGGATCGAAATCTTGCCAACAAGGGGCAATATCCAGCCATAAATGTCTTGAAAAGTGTGAGTCGTTTGATGAATCATGTTGCAGAGCCAACTCATAAGAAAGCTGCTGAACGATTAAGAGAACTCTATTATACTTACGACAAATCAGAGGATTTGATCAATATTGGTGCTTATAAAAGAGGAACCTCTAAAGAAATTGATGAAGCAATTCATTATGAACCGCTCATTACTGCTTATCTTAAACAGGGTTACTTAGATAAAGTGACACTAGAACAAAGTGTCAATGAGTTAATAACATTATCGAACGGTGGTGCGAAATAGATGGTCAGTTATGTGTATCGTTTTGAAAAAGTGTTAACTATTCGCGAACAAGAAAAAAACGAAACCGAAATGGCTTATAAGGAATCTGTCCGTTCTTTTGAAGAAATAGCAACGAAATTATATGACTTGCTAAAAAAGAAAGAAGATTTAATTGCATTTCAGCAGGAGCGTTTAATGGTTGGTTCATCCATAGATGAAATCCATCATTATAGTCGTTTCATTGATAGTCTCGAAAAAACAATTGCAGATGTACAACAGAAAGTGATACAAGCTCGTGCAAAGATGAATTGGCACGAAGAAAAACTATTAGAAAAAAACTTGGAAGTACGTAAATTTGAAAAAATGAGAGAAAAGGATTTTAAGTATTTCCAACAAGAGCAAGATCGTATAGAAAGCCTTTTTTTAGATGAAATTTCATTACAAACGTATAACAAGAAAGAAATCAGGTGATTTCATGGCAAAGAAAGACAATCGATTAGCAACAGAGTTAGTAGAAGAGCAACCAAAGAAAAAATCTGGGGGCTTTCTTAAGTTTTTTACTTGGATTGTACTGCCGATTATGTTTGTAGTAGCGGTTTTGCTTGTTGTGGCAACTTTAATGAATACAAATGTCTTTGATTTAGGAAAAAAGGCAATTGGTAGTTTACCTTTTATTCCCTCAGAAGAACAACAAGCAAAGGATGCTGTCGTTAATAACGACTCTAAAATAGTGAGTTTACAGGCAGAGGTACAAGAAAAAGAAGCAGAGATTACCCAGCTTCAAAAGAAATTAGATTCAACAATAACTGAAAAAGAGAAGCTGCTGACAGAAAAGGAACAGCTTCAATTTGAAATTGAAAAACTAAATCGTGAACAAGATGATGTGAAGCGTGACTTTAACGATATTTTATCAACATTTGATAAGATGTCGCCGAAAGCTGCGGCACCTGTGTTAATCAATATGAGTGATACAGAAGCACTGCGGATTTTAACGAATTTAAAGCCAGATAAATTAGCAGCTATTTTAGAAAAAATGGATGCAAAAGATGCAGCAAAATATACGGAGCTTATGGCTAAACAGTAGGATAATTGAAAGGAGGTGAAAAATAGTGGATGTAGCAATGATGCAAATGATTAATAAAACAGTACCTACTAAAACTGCAGCAACAAAGTCAACAACAGTTGGTAACGCTGAAGGAAAAATAGGCAGCACTCCGAAGAAAGAAAATTTATCAAATTTTGGTTCTGTTTTTGGGCAAGTATTAACTTCTTCAAATGAAACAACTCAATCATCAAAAACGACTTCATCAAATGAACTTGCGGATTTACAAGCGTTATTAAATGCTGACTCAATGGAGGAAGTACTAGATTTACTCGGGATTTCTCACGATGATGGCTTATTAATGCTTCAATTTGGAGAAGACGGTAAGGCAGTGGCACTGGATGAAATGCTTCATTTAGAAAATATATTAAATGCATTAGGTATTGATGAAGAGCAGCTTCAAAAAATCGTCCAACAGCTACTAGGAGAAGAAAAGGAAGCAAGTGATGTTTGGGAGCTCTTAACATTAGTAGATGCCCAAGCGCCGGTATTACAGGCGAATATAAGCACTGCTTTACAAGGCGAAGGTCAAGTGACACCAAAAGAGGCATCACAACTTCTTCAAGTGTTGAAATTAGTGCAATTAGTAGGGCAAAAGACAGACTTAACAGCATCCCAAGAAGACCTGCTAACGACTGTGAAGAGCCTATTAACGTCATTACAAACGCAGGTAGGAACTTTGCAGGTAACAACAAAAACAACTGTTACATTGCCATTACTAGGCTTCCAGCAAGTTGTTCAGCAAGTCCAAGTGACGAAACAAAGTGATACAAATACAAATGACATGCTTACGCCACAAACTGTACAAACGAAACCAGACACATTTCATGTAACGTTACCAACGGCTAAGCCTGCTCAATCAGAAGCTTTACTAAAAGAAATGCAAGCCATTATCAATCGAGCTCAGATTTCGAACGCTCAAGGTATTACACGTTTAACCATAAAATTGTATCCAGAAAATCTAGGGACGGTTCGTATTGAACTTGTACAAAATGATGGTGTCCTTACAGCCCGTTTGCTGGCTTCTACAGCTCATGGACGTGAATTGCTTGATAGTCAAGCACACCAGCTAAAACAGGCATTTGCTCAGCAAAATATACAAGTAGATCGCCTTGATATTGCACAATCATTACAAGATGCCGATCGTCAACAACGTGATCAAAGCTTCTTCAATAATTTCTTTAAACAACAACAGGACGAAGAACAGGATCAAAAAAGTGATGATGAAGATGAAGGAATGTCCTTTAGTGACTATTTAATAAGTGAGGAGGTGTAACAATGGCAGATACTACAACAAAAGTGACAAATACATCCATAACAGATGATCTTTATTACTCAAATTATAGAAAGCCAACGAAGCAAACAGGAAATAGTGAGCTCGGTAAAGACGCCTTTTTACAATTGTTGATTACACAATTACAGCATCAGGATCCTACAAATCCAATGGACGACAGGGAGTTTATTTCTCAAATGGCGCAGTTTTCTTCTTTGGAACAAATGCAAAATATGACAAAGGCAATAGAATCATTATTGTCATCACAGCAACAATCACAAATGATGAACTATGCAACCTTTATTGGCAAGGAAGTCAAATGGCATGAAATAACAGAAGAAAAAGATGAAAAAGGAAATCCTGTGGTAAATGAAGGAACTGGTGTAATTGAATCACTTAAATTTGTAGATGGTAGTGTTGTTTTCAAATTAGTAGATGGAAAAGAAATTTCACCTGGTAATATATCTGGAATTTTAAGTGGAGCTGGCAATCCTAGTTCAAATGGCAATAATAATGTACAAGAATCTCCGTTAGTGCAGGCTAGCCAATTAATTGGAAAGAATGTAACGTATAAAGACGGTGACCAAGAGCTAACAGGAAGAATTGTTTCTGTTTCTAATAAAGATGGGGTCATTAATTACGTACTAGACAATGATAAAAAGCTAACAGATAAAGATTTTACAGTTATTAGTGAATAAAGGTGGAGAATAGTGATGGATAAGTTTTCAATTCATCGTGTACCCTTGCATCCATCTATTCGCACAGTACAGCCTAAGCCAATCAATACACAACAATCGTTTAAAGCTCATTTACAGGAAGCGTCTAGACAAGAGCTAAAAGTGAGCAAACATGCACATGAACGTATCATGGAGAGAAAAATTGATATCTCTGAACAAGAATGGCAGGTTGTATCGGATAAGGTATTTGAAGCACACTCAAAAGGTGTCAAACAACCATTAGTCTTGATGGATCAAGCAGCTTTAATTATCAGTGCTAAAAACGCTACGGTTATTACAGCAATGGATCGCACGGAAGCAAAGCAACAGTTATTTACTAATATTGATGGCACAATTGTGCTTTGAAGGCTGGACCTTCTTATGTAAGGAAGCCTTGGTGAGCTGACTGATAGAGGCTCACCCTATATAAAACGAAGGGAGAACGAAAACATATGTTACGTTCTATGTATGCAGGTATTTCAGGTCTTAAAAACTTCCAAACAAAGCTGGATGTAATTGGTAATAATATAGCGAATGTTAATACAATTGGCTTTAAAAAAGGCCGTGTTAATTTTAAAGATTTAATGTCTCAAACGCAGTCAGGTGCATCCGCAGCAACAGCTACACGAGGAGGAGTGAATCCACAACAAGTTGGTTTAGGTGCCCAATTAGCAGCTATTGATACAATACATGGTGGTGGCTCATTACAAGGGACTGGCCGTGGACTTGACTTAGGGATTGAAGGAGATGGTTTCTTCATGGTCGCCGATGCAAATGGAGCTCCAGACCCAGATAGTGGCTTTATTGATGAAGAGGGCTTCAACAATACCCTATTTACACGTAATGGTGTGTTTTATATGGATAGCAATGGCTATTTAGTTAATGCTGATGGTAAATATCTAGTAGGTGTATCTGCTGGAGATGAAATTGTAATGGAAGCTGATGATGATGGTATCAATCCAGAGGATGCACCAATTGCTTCAGGTGATGAAGGTGCAAATTTATTTGACGATGATGGTGTATTAGCCCCTGATGCTGGAGATGTAGGTCCGATACGTATCCCAACGACTGCTAAAGAGATTAGCATAGGACCAAATGGTACGATTGAATATGTTGACCTAAACGGTAATCGTAAATGGGCAGGACAGCTGATTATGGCAAAATTCCCGAATGCTGGGGGTTTAGCTAAGGTAGGAGGAAACTATTACCAACAAACAGCTAACTCAGGAGCTGCTTATGCACAAGTAGCCACTGTTGCAGGTATGGGTAAAGTAGTACCTGGGACAGTAGAGATGTCAAATGTTGATTTATCAGAAGAGTTTACAGAGATGATCGTTGCACAGCGTGGTTTCCAAGCGAACACACGTATTATTACAACTTCAGATGAAGTGTTACAAGAACTAGTAAACTTAAAACGATAATAAAATAGTCCTTTCAAAACGGACGTTTTAACAAACATATTTTCATATGAGGGAGGGTCGGGCCGGCTCTCATGCTAGACCCGGCCCTAATTCATGATTGAACTAACACGTCTAAATGGCAAAGCATTTACATTAAATGCTTTATACATAGAAACAGTCGAATCATTTCCAGATACGACTATTACATTAACAACTGGAACAAAATTAATTGTTTTAGAGAGTGAAGATGAGGTGCGACAAAAGGTAACTGCCTTTTATAACAATATACAAATACTATCCAACCCGCATCTACGAGGTGAAGAAGATGAAGAATAATAAAATGCTAACAATGATTATTATTTTACTAGTAGCAGTCATTCTGATTGGGGTTATTTTGTTTGTATTGCTTACGCAATTTAATAAACCCACAGGAGCTGTTGAGCCGTCCATTGATGAGATTGTAGAGGCAACAGTGGAGATACCAGAGATCACGACAAATCTTGCAGATAAAAGAGTTGTTCGCTTGTCATTGAAAATTCAAACGACAAGCAAAGATGCTGCTGCAGAATTAACAAAGCGCGTTTTCCAAGTGCAAAATATCGCCATTCAAGAGCTTTCTGAAATGGAGCAAAAGGACTTAGAAGGTAAGCAAGGGAAACAAATATTCCAAAAATCATTAAAAACAAGATTAAATGAGTTGATGCAAGAGGGAGAAGTCCAGGAAGTATATTTTACCTCCTTCATTACTCAATAAAACAGAAACTGCTTGAATTGGAGGTGGGCAAATGGCAGGAGATGTGTTATCTCAATCCGAGATAGATGCGCTGCTTTCCGCTATATCGACAGGGGAAATGTCAGCGGATGACATAAAAAAAGAGGACGAGGGACGTAAGGTTAAAGTTTATGATTTTAAACGAGCACTTCGATTCTCAAAAGATCAAATCCGAAGTTTGACCCGAATACATGAAAATTTCGCACGACTATTGACAACCTTTTTCTCTGCACAGCTTAGAAGCTATGTACAAATTACGGTTGCATCAGTAGACCAAATACCATTTGAAGAGTTTGTTCGTTCCATTCCAAATATGACACTCATTAATGTATTTGAAGTGCCACCATTAGATGGTAATATATTGATGGAAATTAATCCGAATATTGCCTATTCGATGTTAGATCGCCTAATGGGCGGTAGTGGGGCAAGTCATAGTAATGTAGATAACCTAACGGAAATAGAAACAAAAATTATGACAAACCTTTTTGAACGCTCATTCGACAATTTACGCGAAGCATGGGAAAATGTTGCGGAAATTGATCCTATATTAGTGGAACTTGAAGTAAATCCACAATTTTTACAAATGATTTCACCTAATGAAACGGTTGTCGTAATTTCATTAAATACGATAATTGGTGAGACAAGCGGGATGATTAATATTTGTATTCCGCATGTTGTATTGGAGCCAATTGTTCCAAATCTTTCGGTTCGCTATTGGATGCAAACCAATACGAAAGAGATGTCACCAGAGCAAACAAAAATGCTTGAAACACGTGTGAAACAAGCCCAATTACCACTCTCAGTTGAATTAGGATTAACGGACATCACTATTGAAGATTTCCTAACAATGCAAGTTGGGGATGTCATACAGTTAGATCAAAAAATTGAAGCGCCATTACTACTAAAAGTAGGTACCTTGCCGAAGTTCACTGTTCAACCAGGTAAAAAGGGCAAAAAATTAGCAATCCAGATTATCGACCCTTTGAAAGGAGGAGACGAAGATGAGTGATGAAATGCTCTCCCAAGAAGAAATTGAAGCGCTATTAAGGGGCGAGACGTTGGGAGATAAAAACAACGACACTGATGCTTCAACAAATGAAGAAATAAATGAGATACGAGTGGAGGATTACCTTGATTCGTTTGCACAAGATGCATTAGGAGAGGTAGGCAATATATCTTTTGGTAGCTCTGCCACAGCTCTTTCAGCGTTATTGGGTCAAAAAGTAGATATTACAACTCCAAGTATTTCGATGATTAATCGTAATAAATTAGAAGAGGAATTTCCTCATCCATATGTAGCTGTACAAGTTGAATATACAATTGGTTTGACAGGTATGAATTTACTTGTTATTAAACAATCTGATGCAGCAATTATCGCAGATTTAATGTTAGGTGGCGATGGATTAAATCCGAAGCCAGACTTAGGTGAAATTCAGCTAAGTGCTGTTCAAGAGGCTATGAATCAAATGATGGGCTCAGCTGCTACATCTATGTCGACGGTCTTCAACAAAAAAGTAGATATTTCTCCACCGACAATTGATTTAATGAACATCTCGCAAGATGAAGGTCGAGAAAATATCCCAGAAGACGATTTGCTGGTGAAAGTTTCATTTAGATTAAGAATTGGTAATTTAATTGATTCGAATTTAATGCAATTATTACCGCTTAAATTTAGTCAAAATATTGTAAAATCATTATTAGGTGAAACAGGAGTGTTTGAGGAACCTGTGGCAGCAACTATTGCACCTGAGGCTCCACCAGTTACACCACCGCCTGTTCAACAGCAAATACCTGTAGCACCACCATCTGAACAACCAGTTTATCAACAGCAGTCAGCACCGATGCAGCAACCGATTTATCAGGAGCCACAACAATTTGCACAACCAGCAAGACCTGCACAACCTGTAAATGTGCAACAAGCGCAGTTTGCTAGCTTCGATACAAATGTAATCTCTCAATCTGAAGCTAGAAATTTAAATATGCTACTTGATATTCCATTGCAAGTTACTGTAGAGTTAGGACGTACGAAACGTTCTGTTAAAGAGATTTTAGAACTATCAAGTGGTTCAATTATTGAACTGGATAAATTAGCGGGAGAACCGGTTGATATTTTAGTCAATAGTCGTTTAATTGCTAAAGGGGAAGTCGTTGTTATTGACGAAAACTTTGGTGTCCGTATTACAGATGTTTTAAGTCAAGCAGAGCGTTTAAATAATTTAAGATAGTTTCAATTGGAGGAGTTAACCATGTCTAAAAGAATTTTGATTGTAGACGACGCTGCATTTATGCGCATGATGATCAAGGATATTTTATCAAAAAATGGATTTGAAGTTGTTGGAGAGGCAGCAGATGGTTTACAAGCTGTCGAAAAGTACAATGAACTAAAGCCAGATTTAGTAACAATGGATATCACAATGCCAGAGATGGACGGTATTGCAGCTCTTAAAGCAATTAAGGGAACAGATCCAAGTGCAACTGTAATCATGTGTTCAGCAATGGGGCAACAAGCAATGGTAATCGATGCGATTCAAGCTGGTGCGAAAGACTTTATCGTAAAACCTTTCCAAGCAGATCGTGTAATTGAAGCGATTCAAAAAGCGCTAGGATGATTGCATGAAAATGTTAAAATCATTTCGTTTAACGATGATTTTCGCATTTCTTGTATCCTTCCTGTTTTTGTACCCGACACCGACTTCTGTCTATGCAGACGCTGATACAAATAGTGTCACGGATTGCATTAAAGACCCAGAAGCTTGTAATGGAGATACGACTGATCCAGCTGCTAAACAAGAAACAACTGTAACAGCAGCTGGAGATATATCTGCATGGGAATACATAAAAATGGTTTTGGCGCTTATTTTTGTTGTAGCTTTATTTTATGGATTGATGAAGTTTTTAAATAAACGAAATTTAAACTTCCAACGTAATCAAATGGTACAAAATTTAGGCGGTTTATCGTTAGGTGCACAAAAGTCAGTTCAGCTTTTACAGGTAGGTAAAACATTGTATTTAGTTGGGGTCGGAGAAGACGTTCAACTTTTACGAGAAATTACAGATCCTGAAGAAGTTGAAGCTCTTTTAGCCCTATATAACGAAAGACAAGAATTTGCAGCAACATCACCGTATATTGCAGAAGTATTTTCTAAGTTTAAGAGAAAAGATAGCGCGAAGGTGCGAAATGAGCAGCAAAAGCAGGATTCATTTGGCAATCTATTCGAAAAAAAGCTATCAGAAATAAAACAGGAGCGTAGTGATGAGATAGAGAGATGGAAGCAGAAGGAGAAGGATGGTAAATGAATGATTTAATCAATATTTTTTCCAACAGCGATCCAACGAATGTCTCTACATCTGTAAAGCTCTTACTGTTACTAACAGTTTTATCACTTGCACCAAGTATTTTAATTTTAATGACATCCTTTGCTCGTATAGTCATAGTCTTATCATTTGTGCGTACAGCATTGGCAACACAGCAAATGCCACCAAATCAAGTGATCATTGGGCTGGCACTATTTTTAACATTTTTCATCATGGCACCAACCTTTCAAGAGGTCAATAAAGAGGCATTACAACCATTGTTTGCTGAAGAAATTGGTATAGAAGAAGCCTATGACCGTGCTAGTGTGCCATTTAAAGAGTTTATGAGTAAGCATACTAGGCAAAAAGATCTTGATTTATTTTTAACATATAATCAAGCAGAAAAACCAGCATCAGTGGAGGAAATCCCACTGACTATGCTTGTACCTGCCTTTGCTTTAAGCGAAATTAAAACAGCATTTCAAATTGGTTTTATGATTTTTATTCCATTCCTAGTGATCGATATGATTGTCGCAAGTACATTAATGTCGATGGGGATGATGATGTTACCGCCAGTAATGATTTCATTGCCATTTAAAATATTATTATTTGTACTGGTTGATGGCTGGTATCTCGTTATGAAATCGTTACTACAAAGTTTTTAGGGGATGATACAGTATGACAGGTGAGTTGGTTATTTCCATTGCAGAGCGTGCTATAATGATTATCCTTCTAACAAGCGGTCCGCTACTATTAGTTGCTTTAATCTCGGGTTTAGCGGTAAGTATCTTTCAAGCCACAACTTCGATACAAGAGCAAACGTTAGCATTTGTACCAAAAATTATTGCTGTCTTAGTGGCCATCGTATTCTTTGGCCCTTGGATGCTATCTCAAGTTACAAGCTATGCGAGAGACATATTCGAGAATTTAACGCGTTATATAGGGTGAGTACATGAATGAATTAATTCCGCATTTAACGGTTTTCTTATTAGTACTTGTACGTGTCTCAGCCTTTTTTGCTACGGTTCCTTTTTTTTCCTATAGAACCATTCCACCTCAAGTCAAAATTACTCTCGCACTGGTTTTAGCTTGGATGATGTACTATACAATTGATGTTGAGCCATTTGCATTCAATGATGATTACATATTATTAGTGGTGAAAGAAGCACTAGTTGGACTATTACTCGGTCTAATGGGCTATATCATCATGTCCGCAATTCAAATTGCAGGAAGCTTTATCGATTTTCAAATGGGTTTTGCCATTGCTAATATAATTGACCCGCAAACAGGTGCTCAAAGTCCATTAATCGGTCAGTTTTTTAATATGCTAGCACTGCTTTTATTGTTAGCGATTGATGGCCATCATATGATTCTTAATGGAATCTACTACAGCTATCAATTTTTCCCGATGGATCAATTCCCTAGTTTTATGAATGAAAACTTTCCTCAATTTATTATCACAACTTTCACAGCAGTTTTTGCCATAGCATTCCAGATGGCTGCTCCTGTTGTAGCGACCTTATTCTTGGTCGATTTAGCTTTAGGGATCACTGCAAAAACAGTACCGCAATTAAACATATTTGTTGTCGGTTTTCCTATTAAAATTGGTGTTAGTTTTTTAGTATTATTTACAATGATGGCCGTTATGATTCAAGTTATTCAAAAGCTTATTACGATTATGATTTATGGGATGCGTGATTTAATGGCCATTTTAGGTGGTGGATAATATGAGACTACTACTGAATTTAGAGCTACAATTTTTTGCGGGTGAAAAAACAGAAAAGGCAACCCCTAAGAAACGACAGGATGCTCGGAAAAAAGGGCAAGTTGTCAAGAGTCAAGATATTTCTAGTGCCATTGTAATGTTAATGGTATTTATCTTTTTGTTTTTCTTTGCAGGCTCTTTGCGTGACGAGCTATTAGCTTTTTTCAGGCAAACCTTTATTCATAACATACGCATCGAATCACTGACTATTGATAGTGTGATGCACCTATTTACAGAAACTTTGATTCAAATGGCTTTTATCATTGTGCCCATTATGGCAATTGCATTTGTCGGAGCACTTGCAGGTAACTTTTTGCAATTTGGTTTTCTTTTTACGTTAGAGCCAATGAAGTTTGATTTGAAAAAGATGGACCCTATTAAAGGGTTAAAAAAGATATTTTCTGTCAAAGCCATTGTGGAGTTAATAAAGTCTGTTTTAAAGATTGGTTTTATCGGAAGTGTTACAACAATTATTATTTGGTCAAACTTACCAGAAGTTTTGGCGTTATCGTTTAAAAGTCCATGGATGACGCTCATTACGGTCGGGAAGCTTGTTGGTATTATGGGTATAGCAGCTTCTTTAGTATTACTTTGTGTATCCGTTTTAGACTGGATGTATCAAAAACATGAGTATGAAAAAAATCTTAAAATGTCTAAGCAAGATATTAAAGATGAATATAAAAATAGTGAGGGTGACCCCCTAATCAAATCAAAAATCAAACAACGCCAACGTGAGATGGCGATGAGACGTATGATGTCAGAGGTTCCGAGTGCGGATGTAGTTATTACCAACCCTACTCACTATGCAATTGCCCTCAAATATAATGAGGACAGTATGGATGCTCCTCGTGTTATTGCGAAGGGGACAGACTTTATTGCTCAAAAAATTAAACTGATCGCCAAAGAACATGATGTAATAATGGTTGAAAATCGACCTTTAGCACGAGCTATGTATGACCAGGTAGAAATAGGCGATCAGGTACCAGAAGAATTTTTCAAAGCAGTAGCAGAGATACTCGCTTATGTTTACCGTATTAAGCGAAAAATTTAAGGCTTTTTGTAGGAGGGACACAAATGAAAGTTCGCGATATTGGGGTTTTAGGTGCGGTTATTTTAATCGTTGCGATGCTCATCATCCCTCTTCCTCCGTGGATGTTAAGTTTTTTAATTGTCATTAATATTACATTAGGATTAATTGTACTGCTCACAGCAATGAGTATGAAAGAAGCATTGGATTTTTCCATTTTTCCTTCGGTAATTTTACTATTAACTTTGTTCCGATTAGGACTAAGTGTTTCCACTACTCGTGCCATCTTAGCAAATGGAGATGCAGGTTCGGTCGTTGAAACTTTTGGTGATTTCGTAGTTGGAGGAAATATACTTGTTGGTTTAGTTGTCTTTTTAATTTTAGTGTTAATTCAGTTTATTGTTATTACAAAAGGTGCAGAGCGTGTAGCTGAAGTTGCAGCACGTTTCACACTTGATGCAATGCCTGGTAAACAAATGAGTATTGATGCTGACTTAAATGCGGGGATTATTTCCGAAAAGGAAGCACGTGAACGTCGTGAAAAAGTATCAGGAGAAGCCGACTTCTACGGAGCGATGGACGGTGCTACAAAATTCGTAAAAGGGGACGCCATTGCCTCGATGGTAATGGTTATTATCAACCTATTATTTGGTATCATCATTGGGGTTGTCCAAATGGGGCTTCCATTTGCGGAAGCAGCAACACATTTCTCTAAGCTAACTGTTGGAGATGGTATTGTATCCCAAATTCCTGCTTTACTTATTTCAACAGCCACTGGGATTGTTGTAACACGTGCATCTTCTAAAGGAAGTCTCGGCCAGGACATTACAGGTCAATTATTTGCCCAAGCTAAGCTGCTTTATGTAGCTGGTGGTACAATTGTATTACTTGGGTTATTTACACCAATTCCGGATTGGATCACACTTCCAATTGGGATTGCTCTAATAGCAGGAGCTTATATGATGGGTCGCAAGAAGCCAGAGGACGAAGAGGAATTACTTGAGATTGAAGAAGAAGTGGCTACTGACGGCATGAAGAGCCCTGAGAATGTTGTGAATTTATTAAATGTGGACCCAATTGAATTCGAATTTGGTTATGGATTAATTCCCTTAGTAGATGCCGCTCAAGGTGGGGATTTATTAGACCGTGTTATCATGATTCGTCGACAGCTTGCTTTGGAGTTAGGTATCGTGATCCCAGTAGTCCGTATTCGAGACAATATTCAGCTTCAACCAAATGAATATCGAATTAAAATAAAGGGGAACGAAATGGCACGAGGCGAACTTTTACTAGATCATTATTTAGCGATGAGCCCTGGAGACGATGATTCTATTGAGGGTATTGATACTGTCGAGCCATCATTTGGATTACCAGCTAAATGGATTACAGAGCAAGTAAAAGAGGATGCGGAAATGTATGGTTATACAGTTGTGGACCCACCAAGTGTGGTGTCAACACATTTAACTGAAATAATTCGAGCAAATGCTCATGAGTTATTAGGCCGTCAAGAGACAAAGCAGTTAATCGATCACTTACGCGAATCCCATCCAATTTTAGTAGAAGAATTAACACCTGCACCTTTATCTACTGGAGAAATCCAAAAGGTACTGGGTAAGCTTCTGCGAGAGAATGTATCAGTGCGTAACTTACCTATTATTTTTGAGACACTTGCAGACTATGCAAAATTAACGAGTGATACAGATATCTTAGCTGAATATGTGCGTCAAGCATTAGCTCGTCAAATTACAGCGCAATATGTTGGGGATAGTTCAGTATTAAAGGTGATTACGGTTTCAGGTAAAGTAGAAAAAATGATTGCTGATAGTATCCAACAAACGGATCACGGTAATTATTTAGCTATGGACCCACAAGATTCTCAAACAGTATTAGAAACTATTGCAGCGGAAGTAGAGCGTGTTTCGTTTATGGAGCAATCAGCTATTATATTATGCTCGCCAGCCGTTCGGATGTATTTACGACAACTAACGGAGCGTTATTTCCCACAAATTCCAGTTCTATCCTATAATGAATTGGATGCTTCGGTTGAAATTCAAAGTGTTGGGGTGGTGAATGTTCAATGAAAATGAAAAAGTATTATGCATCATCCATACCAGAGGCGATGAAGCAAGTGCGAGCAGAATTAGGTGAGGACGCAGTCATTTTAAATTCAAAAGTCGTCATCACAAAGAAATTTTTTGGCATGATAAAAAAGAAAAGTTTTGAAGTGGTTGCGGGTATTGATGCAATGGAGCCCCAGCAAGTGGCTTCAATTCCAACACCAGCTGTACTGCCTGTAGTAAAAAAAGAAAATGCAAGGTTACAAGAGATTACAAATGCTATTCAAGCAAAAATGCATCAGGAACCACCCCTTGATGTAGCAGCAGTACATGAGGACGCTAGCATGTCAGAAGAATTGAGAAAAGAAATTGCTGATTTAAAATCATTAATGCAATCGATGCATAAAAAGACTACCCAAGCTCAATATCCCGATGAACTCTTACCCTTCATTGAATACTTAAGACAGCAAGAGCTAAGTGAAGAGCTCATCACAACGATAGGTGATGAGCTTTTTATGCATTTTAGAGAAGCATCCGAAATAAATTTTTCACAATGTAAATTGATAGCAAAAAATTTATTACGTAAGAAGCTAGAAGTACTTCCAGTCGGAGGATTATCCTACGAAAGAAAATATATAAACATTTTAGGGCCAACAGGGGTTGGTAAGACTACAACTATTGCTAAAATGGCTGCTAGAGCTGTGTTAGAAAAAAAGAAAAAGATTGGCTTTATTACGACAGATACTTATCGGATTGCGGCAATAGAGCAGCTTAAAACATATGCTGGTCTTTTACAAGCTCCTGTAGAAATTGCTTACAATGCAACAGATTTTGAACAAGCAATCCAGAGATTATCACATTTAGATTTGGTTTTTATTGATACAGCTGGTCGAAATTATAAAGAAGTCAAGTATGTTGATGATCTCCAACGCCTCATAAAATTCGATGATCATGCAGAATCTTATTTAGTGCTTGCAATGACAACGAAAGAAAGGGATATGGAGAATATTGTAGATCAATTTAAGCAATTACCAATTCAAAAATTTATTTTTACAAAAATTGATGAAACAAATTCTATTGGCACAATGATCAATTTAATGATTAAATATAATAAAGGACTTGCTTACTATACGAATGGTCAAGAAGTACCAGAAGATATTGAAGAAGCTGATTTAGAAGCAGTACTTAATTTGTTTTTTCAAGGTGAAGAAAAATGAGAGACCAAGCTGAAGCATTACGCTTAAAAATGATGAAACAGCAAGGCGAACTAGGTAGAGCGATTGCAGTTGTAAGTGGCAAAGGTGGAGTAGGTAAGAGTAACTTCACAATGAACTTTGCCATGACTTTAGCCCAAAAGGGAAAAAGAGTTGTCATTGTAGACATGGATATTGGGATGGGGAATATCCATATCTTAATTGGGAAAAATGCTTCTTATAGTTTAAAAGATTACTTAGAAGGAAATAAGCTACTAGATGAGGTAATATTTGAAGGACCTTACGATTTAAGGTATATTTCAGGTGGGTCAGGTATGACGAGTGTGCTTGATTGGTCTCATAGTATGTTTGAACGACTTATTCAAGCATTTGAAGAACTTCAAAAAAACTATGATTATATTTTATTTGATATGGGCGCTGGTGCTACTAATTGGTCGTTAGATTTACTCACATCTATTGATGAAATTATCGTCATTTCAACAGCGGAACCTACTTCTATTACAGATGCGTACTCCATGATGAAATATATTCATGTTCGAGATCCAGATAAGCAGTTTTATATTCTCTGTAACCGCGCTTTCAGTAAAGAAGAAGGAATAGAAACGAATGAACGTTTACAGTTAACAATGAAACGTTTTTTAGACAAAGAAACGATCATTCTTGGTTCATTACCTGAAGACCCTGTTGTGCGTAAGGCAGTGCGCGAGCAAGTGCCATTCTCACTTGCTTATCCAGACGCATTAATATCAAAGACATTGCAACTTATAGTCGTTCGTTTTATGGAGCAACGTGCGGGGGAAATACATGCACATGATCAAACAACGAAAAAATTTTTAACGAAACTTAGAAGTATTTTCTCGAAAGGGCGTGATTAATTGGACTTTTTGCATAAAAGCAAGCTTTTAGTTGTGGATGATTCTGCTTTTATGAGAAAGCTAATTAGTGACTTTTTTGTTGGCAACTCGAAGGTGGAAGTAGTTGGAACAGCTCGAAATGGAAAAGATGCGATCAAAAAGATACAATCGTTGAAGCCAAACGTTGTGACAATGGATATTGAGATGCCTGAAATGAATGGGCTCGATGCTTTAAAAGAAATTATGATACAATGTCCAGTTCCTGTAGTAATGCTCTCAAGTACCACTCAACGTGGGACAGAAAATGCAATTGCTGCAATTGAGGGCGGGGCAGTAGATTTTGTTGCCAAGCCGAGCGGGACCATCTCCCTTGATTTACATAAAATTCAAAATGAACTTGTGCACAAAGTGGAACAAGCTGCAACGGTGCCAATTTCCAAATTGAAAAAACCTTCTGGTAGTAAACGACAACAAGAACAAGTGACAAGGGTGAGTACCGTAATAAAGGAACCACAACAGCATGGACGAACAAATACGTCTATTAATGTTGTTTCTACTAAGGTAGCCGTAACTAAACCAATGGTAGAATGGAGTAAAATAGGAAAGAAGATTGTGTTAATTGGCACATCAACAGGAGGACCTCGCGCACTTCAGGAGGTTGTTACTAAAATTCCTAAGTCTATTCAAGCTCCCATATTAATTGTACAGCATATGCCTGCTGGATTTACTAAATCGCTTGCTAACCGACTTGATCAGCTAAGTGAAATTTCTGTTAAAGAAGCTGAACAGGGCGATATTTTGCAAAATGGAGTAGCTTATATTGCACCAGGTGGATATCATTTAAAACTTAGAAAAGTAGGGACAACTTTTGGCATTGTTCTTGATAATCAAGAAGCACCAAGATCTGGCCATCGACCTTCTGTAGATGTAATGTTCGAAGATGTTAGTCAATATAAAGATTTTGATAAAGTAGCAGTGATTATGACAGGTATGGGTCATGATGGCTCTAATGGTCTAAAAGCATTAAAAAATACTGGCAATGTCATTGCTATTGCAGAATCAGCTGAAACTTGCATTGTATATGGTATGCCAAAAGCAGCAGTAGAAACGCAACTTATTGATGAAGTTGCAGATGTAGATGATATTGCACAAACAATAATGAAATATTTGCCTTAAAAGGGGTGTCCTCTTATGGAAGTCAATCAATATTTAGAGATGTTTATTGAAGAAAGTAAAGAGCATTTACAAGCGTGTAGTGAACATTTATTAGAATTAGAAAAAAATCCAGACGATTTGGCAATTGTTGGGGAAATATTCCGCTCTGCACACACATTAAAAGGTATGTCTGCCACAATGGGCTTCGAAGATTTAGCAGATTTAACCCATAAAATGGAGAATGTTTTAGATGCCATCCGTAACGAGAAGATTCATGTTACACCTGAAATTTTAGATGTCGTATTTGAATCTGTTGATCATTTAGAAGAAATGGTAATGGATATTGCTAACGGTGGAGATGGTAAGCGTGATGTTTCCTCAACTGTCGCACAACTAAAGCGTATAGAACTAGGTGAGGAAGTAATACCAGAGGTGGTAGCAACGGTTGCTGCACCGGTTGTTGAAAGTGTATTAGAATATGATTCGTTTGAACAAACAGTCATTACACAATCGGCTGAACAAGGCTTTAATGCTTTTGAAATTTCAGTAACATTACGTGAGGATTGCCTTCTTAAGGCAGCGCGTGTATTTATGGTGTTTGAGATTTTAGAAAAAGATGGGGATGTCATTAAATCAAGTCCATCTGTTGAAAAGCTAGAAGATGAGCAGTTTGATCAACAATTTTATGTTGCTTTTGTCACAAAAACAACAGCTGAGGATATGCAGAAAAAGCTAATGAAAGTTTCTGAAGTTGATGAGGTTATTGTGACTACAATTGACCAAAGGAAATTTAGTGAAAAAGTATTTGAAGCGCACCAAGAAGTAGCAGCTACTGCAACAGCAGTGGCTGAGGTAGCCGCAATACCAACAAATACGCCTGCTGCTAAAGCCGAGCCTGTTGCAAAACCTGCAGAAGCTACACCTTCCAAGGCTGACAAAAATCATGCACCTGTAGGTAATAAAACAATTCGTGTAAATATTGAACGTCTAGATATTTTAATGAACTTGTTTGAAGAGCTTGTCATTGATCGTGGTCGATTGCAATCTATCTCTACTGAAGTAAATCATGGCGAACTAAATGAAACAGTAGAGCGTATGAGTCGTGTGATGGGTGATTTGCAAACTATTATTTTAACAATGCGAATGGTACCTGTAGAAACAGTTTTCAATCGTTTCCCGAAAATGATTCGTCAGCTATCACGTGATTTAAATAAGAAAATCAACCTTGAAATTATTGGTGCTGAAACCGAACTAGATCGTACAGTAATTGATGAAATTGGAGATCCGCTTGTTCACTTGATTCGTAATTCTGTGGATCATGGCATTGAGAATCCAACTGCTCGTCGTGCAAAAGGCAAGCCTGAAGAAGGAACGGTCGTATTACGTGCCTATCATAGCGGAAATTACGTCTTTATTGAAATTGAAGACGATGGCGCGGGCATAAATCGAGAAAAAGTATTAGCGAAAGCTATTTCAAAAGGTATTGTTACACAAGAACAATCCTATTCAATGTCTGATAAACAAATTAATGAGCTTATTCTAGCTTCAGGCTTCTCCACTGCAGATGTTATTTCAGATGTATCTGGTCGTGGAGTAGGTTTAGATGTTGTAAAAACAACGATTGAATCACTAGGTGGCAATATTTCAATTGAATCAACACAGGATGTTGGATCCATCTTCTCGATTCAATTACCACTGACATTATCAATTATTTCAGTTATGCTTGTGGAGATTGAAAAGGAAATTTATGCAATTCCACTATCTTCTATTATTGAAACATCTATTATCCGTTCATCAGAGATTATGAATGCGCATAATCAAAAAGTAATCGACTTCCGTGGCAAAGTTGTTCCGTTGGTATTCTTAGAGGAAATCTTTGAGGTACCTCGTCAAGAGCATCAAGATGAAGAATTCCACTCAGTAGTGATCGTCCGTAAAGGTGAAAAACTTGCTGGTTTAGTGGTGGATTCATTCATTGGCCAACAAGAAATTGTCTTGAAGTCTTTAGGAAATTACTTAACAAATATCTTTGCCATTTCAGGAGCAACAATCTTAGGCAATGGTAAAGTAGCCTTAATTGTAGATTGCAACGCACTAATTAAATAAGGTGAATGAATAAGAGAGGTGTAAAGTATGACAAATGCAGTGGAGCAAGAAAGTATTAAAGTAATAGTTTTTCAGTTAGCAGATAAAGAATATGCAATTCCAGTGTCCCATGTTCAAGGAATTGAGAAATTAATGCATATTACTCGTGTACCGAAAACAGCGAAATACGTAAAAGGTGTAATCAATCTACGAGGTGTTGTCACACCAATTGTGGATTTACGTGAACGTTTTGAATTACCTATTTCTGAACATGAAGAAACAACACGCATTATTATTATTTCATTAGAAGATATGGAAGTAGGCTTTGTAGTGGATTCCGCTAACGACGTTATCGATATTCCAGCAAGTGCTATTGAACCGCAACCAGAAGTCGTTGGCTCACTTGAAGAAGAATTTATTTCAGGCGTTGCTAAAGTAGAGAAGCGATTATTAATCTTATTACATTTAGAAAAAGTATTAAATCCACTAAAGTAGGGATCGATAATGACATTTAATCAAAAAATTACATCACTACATTTAGATGTATTAAAGGAGATTGGAAACATCGGTGCTGCGCATGCCGCGACAGCACTTTCCAATTTACTTGGGAAAAAAATTGATATGCGTGTTCCAAAGGTAGAGATGGTGTCCTTTAACGATATGATGGAGTTGGCTGGCGGATCAGAAAACGTAGTTGTTGGCATTTACCTTCGTATTGAAGGTGATGCAGAGGGAAGTATGTTCTTTATATTACCTATCGAACAAGCAAACCGCTTTATACGTCGGCTTATTTTCGATGACTCTTTTGACTTTAAAAAACGACCTGTTTCAGAGTTAGGTTTATCAGCTATGCAAGAAATGGGTAATATTTTATCGGGCTCCTATTTATCTGCCTTATCGGATTTTACTAATTTAAAAATTTATCCAACTGTGCCAGGTCTAAGTGTTGATATGTTTGGAGCTATAATAAGCATTGGTTTAATAGAATTATCTCATGTCAGTGATAATGTTATTGTGATAAATACATCCATTTTTGAAGAAGGTGTGGAAGACCATGAAACGGTGAGGGGCCATTTCTTCCTACTACCAGATCCTGACTCGTTTGATGCCATTTTTAAAGCATTAGGGGTTTCGTGATATGTTAACCAATAGTAGTGGACAAGTGATTAAAGTGGGAATTGCACAAATGGATGTAGTAAAGCTACCTAACACGATTCGAACTTCTGGTCTTGGTTCATGTGTTGGTGTTATTTTGTATGATGAGTCAAAAAAAATTGCTGGTTTAATCCATGTGATGTTACCAGATTCAAGTTTAGGAAGAGCTGAGTCAATCAATGTCGCGAAATTTGCAGATTCAGGGATTGCTGCAATGATTGATTTACTAAAGTTAGAAGGCGTTCAAAAATTTAAACTCAAGGCAAAAATTGCAGGGGGTGCGCAGATGTTCCAATTTACTTCCGACAAAGATACAATGCGTATTGGTCCCCGCAATGTAGAAGCTGTCAAAAATGAATTAAAGAGGCAGGGCATCCCTTTAGTGGCCGAGGATACTGGTGGAAATAGTGGTAGAACGATTGAATTTAATCCTGCAACGTCGATATTACATATCCGAACAGTTAACCAGGGAGTGAGTGAAATCTAATGTTTGGTTCTATATTTTACAATCTATGGGGAGCATTAATTGCCTTTTCTATTTATTTTTTTAGTACATTTCAAAAACCATTTACGCCTCTGCGAATCCTGATTGGCTCTTTTATTGTAGCAATCATCGCATTTTTTGTAATGTTTATTGTACGTTTTTTAATTGCTTACATCTTGTTTACACCAGAGGAAGATGAGGAAGCAGTTGAAGTCGATATAGAAGAAAAGGAACTTGAATCAATAGAAGGCGTAAAACAAGAAGTGCCAATAGCTAATTCCACGGTTGAATTTCAAGATGAAAATTCCGAGGAAATTGCACAAGTAGTAAGAACGATGATGAATCGAGAAGAAGATCAACAAGTAAATGCGTAAAAGTAAGAGTCGTGACTAACGACTCTTTTTTATTTTGGCTTTGGAGTTTGTAGTATACGAAAAACTTAAGTGAAATTAATTATTTTTATATTATTCATATATATAGTCCTCATGTTAGCATATTTATACAAAGGAAATAGCTTTAAATCTAAAAACTCCAAAATATAAAAATGTAGCTTGTCCGGGGAATTTATCAACTGAAAAGATAGTGATTATGGCACCATTTACTGGTCTTGTAAGAGAAACACCTCAGACGGCAGTGCTTAGTTTTTCACAGGAGCATGCATTGGCAGTAGCATATTTCCAATAAATGGTCCATTTCAATATATAAAAAGAAAAGAGAATTTCGCTTTTTCTAGGAGGGGAACGACATGAAATCTCATGACTTTATGAAACAAGCACTTGAGTTAGCTAAAGAAAATGAAAGAACAAAACATGGTGCTCCTTTTGGTGCAATTGTAGTTAAAAATGGACAGATTATTGGCTCTGGTGTAAATGAGGTTGCAATCACTAATGATTTGACGAATCATGCAGAGATTCAAGCAATCCGTCAAGCTTGTCACGCACTGAAAACGACCAATTTAGAAGGTTGTGAAATGTATGCAAGTACAGAACCTTGTCCTATGTGTTTGAGTGCCATTTACTATTCTAAAATTTCTACAGTTTATTATTTTAATGCTAGTAATCCTAGTCAAGATTATATCTATCATGAACTTTCTTTACCCCATCAGGAGAGGGCCATTCAAATGGTTCATCTAGCTATCAATCTTTAATAAATTTCGGGAGGTTCAATCAATGATACCAACAGCGTATTGGCTAACAAATGTACGATTAGAAACAGGATATCATTACGATAATGGGGTCGTTATAGGAACAAAAACTGCACTTTTTAATGTACAAGTAGAAAGTGGTGAAATAAACCAAATTCTTAGCGTAGATCAGCCTTTAAAAACTGATTTGCCTAAGCGAGATGCACATGGTTACTTAATGCTCCCTTCTTTTAGAGATATGCATATTCATATAGATAAAACCTATTTTGGTGGACCATGGAAGGCTCCTTCGATTCCCACAGAAGGTCTTATTACAAGATTAAAAGAAGAAGAGATTCTACTGCCAAGCTTATTGCCTGTTGCAGAGGAACGAGCAAAAAAGTTACTAGATTTGCTCATACATGCAGGATCAACACATATTCGTACGCATTGTAATATTGATCCATTTATTGGGTTGAAAAATTTAGAAGCAGTCTTAAGAGCTAAAGAGGCTTACAAAGATAAAGTTGATATAGAGGTTGTCGCTTTCCCACAACATGGCCTCTTACGTAGTAAATCCATTTCTTTAGTAAGAGAAGCTTTGCGAAGTGGAGCGTCTCTAGTAGGCGGTGTAGACCCTGCATCGATTGATGAAAATATAGAAAAATCCTTACAAACGGTGATGGAATTAGCGGTTGAAGCTGATTCAAATGTTGACTTGCATATCCATGATCCTGGTCATCTTGGTATTTTTACCTTTAAACGATTAGCTGCCTTAACGGAGGAAGCGGGTTGGCATGGCCGAGTGACAATTAGTCATGCCATGGCCTTAGCCGATGTTTCAACTAATGAAGCAAGTGAAGTGGCAGCGTTACTAGCTCATCACGGTATTGACATTACTTCGTCTGTTCCATTGGATCATACCATTCCTATTCCGTTATTAGATCAAAAAGGTGTTCAAATCTCTTTGGGTGAAGATAGTATTACAGATCACTGGTCCCCGTTTGGTATAGGTGACAGCCTAGAAAAACTAGGCACGCTAGCTGAACGCTTTGGCTTAAGTGATGAACGTTCACTTAGTCAAAGTCTAAAGTATATTGCTGGCGGCATAACACCTTTAAACAAGGATGGACAGCCCCAATGGCCGAAAATTGGAGATATGGCGAATGTCGTGTTTGTAGATGCAACTTGCTCAGCAGAAGCAGTTGCAAGAAGAGCAAGAAGAGTGGCGGTGCTCTTTACAGGGAAAATAGTTGCGGGTGAGCTTTAATTTTTGAAGAAGAAAGGATAAATCTGAAATGAATTCTACTTTTTGGTTAACAAATGTACGTCTTGAAACAGATTATCACTTTGAAAACGACACGATTACTAAAACGAACTCGGCTTGTTCTCATCTATTCATTAAAGATGGGAAAATTGCAGAAATAGTTTCTGCTGATAGCCTATTAGATGATGATTATCCAAAAAAAGATATGAAACAGCTATTAGCACTACCTTCATTTATAGAAAAACATTGTCATTTGGATAAAACTCTGTTGAGCGACAAATGGCGGGCAGTTACACCAGTGAATAATATTTTTGAACGTTGTGAAATTGAAAAAGAGGTACTTCCAACCTTACATACAACTACGCAACAACGCGCTGAGAAACTACTTAGTCGTTATGTCCAGTTTGGAGTTACACATGTACGTACGCATGTGGATTTATATCCTGAGGTAGGGTTGAAAAATTTAGAAGAGGTTCAAAAAGCTTTACAAAATTTTGAAGGGAAGTTGTCTTATGAAATCGTTGCCTTTCCTCAACATGGTCTATTACGAACAAAGGCAACCAATTTAATAAGGGAGGCTCTACGTTTTGGGGCAGGATTTGTAGGAGGTGTCGATCCAGCTACTGTGGATGGAGATATTGAGGCTTCCTTACAACAAATGGTGGAACTCGCTGTTGAAGGAAACGCAGGGATTGACTTGCATCTGCATGACCCAGATCAATTGGGTACTTTTACAATGAAGAGATTAGCCAAATTAACAAAGGAAGCTGGTTTACAAGGCAAAGTAGCCATTAGCCATGCCTTTGGGCTAGGAGATGTTTCACACTCTGAGGCAGAAGAAATGGCGGACATCTTACGTGATGCAGGTATTACGATTGTGACGAGTGTCCCCCTGCGTAGAAAGTTTCCACCTGTTGGTTTATTACACAGTAAAGGAGTACCCGTTGCAATTGGGTGTGACAATATCTTTGATGTTTGGTCCCCATTTGGTAACGGAGATTTATTAGAACGAGCTGGTCGTTTGGCAAAAAGCTCAGGTTGGGGAGATGAACGCTCATTAGCCCAAACCCTTCAATTTATTACAGGGGGAAAAACCCCACTCAATCAATCAGGTGAGCAAACATGGCCAAAAGTGGGAGATAGTGCAAATATGGTGTTTGTGGAGGCTTCTTGCTCTGCTGAAGCAATTGCTCGAAGATCTCTACGTAAGGCAACTATATTCAATGGAAACTTTGTCTCTAGTTCGATTTAAAGCATAATTTATTATAAAGAGTGTTTTTTTTTATTGGGTATTATTGCTCTTTTGTTTAATTTGTTCTTTGCTCTACAGTAGTGCTAAAACTAAATCAAAAGAATTCAGTAGCTTCTTAGTAAAAGCTTAATCATATCCAACTGTATCCAAGTGTCATTACACAATGAGGATACAGTTTTTCTATGTCTTTCAAAAACAAAGGAATATATTAGAGACTAAGAGAAACAAATGAAATTATAGTCGATTCTTGTTATAATATAGGAAAGATGGCAACTGCTTATCGGGCTTTAACGATTCAGGCTCACGTCTAGATTAGCTTAAATGTGGATTTTTATAAAAAACAACTAAGAAATCCTGTTGAATGATAAATTTTAAGAGCGCAAGTAGTCGTTAGTAAACAGGCGTGAAAAAGCGTTTTTTAGAGAGGTGGATTTCATGACACAACCAATTCTGAACGATGAGCAAAAACTGTGGAATCGCTGGATACATGAGCGTGATCCCGATGCTGGTGATTTACTTATAAAAAAATACATTTCTTTAGTATCTTATCATGTCCAACGTATTGGTGCAGGTCTGCCCAAAAGCGTATCACGAGACGATTTAACGAGCTTAGGGATGGTAGGACTTTTTGATGCATTAAATAAATTTGACATTAACAGAGATTTAAAATTTGATACATATGCTTCGTTTAGAGTAAGAGGAGCCATCATCGATGGTTTACGAAAAGAAGACTGGTTACCACGGTCAGCGCGTGAAAAAGCCAAAAAATTAGATGCACAAATTGAACAACTAGAACAAAAATATATGCGTCATGTAACACCTGAGGAACTTGCGGAGCATATGGAAGTATCTGTTGAAGATGTTTATCAAACTGTGCAAGAGCATTTTTTTTCAAATGTTCTTTCTATTAATGAACAACAGGACCAAGAAGAAACAGATGGCAAGTCATTTGTCATACGAGACGATACAACAAAAACACCTGAGCAAGCTATCATTAAATCAGAATTGTTAGATGATCTTGCGGAAAATATTCAGAAACTCAATGAAAAAGAACAGCTTGTCCTTAGTTTATTTTACACGGAGGAGTTAACCTTGACAGAAATTGGTGAAATGCTTGAACTATCAACCTCTCGTATTTCACAAATTCATTCAAAAGCGCTATTAAAGCTACGAAAGCTATTATCTAGTGAAATGATTAATGCGTAAATATCCTTGAGGGAGAGATTCCAATGAGTTTAAAAGGTGTCGAGTTACAGATTGCTATTCCAAAAACATTTGAAGCAGGAAAAATGGTTGATCAGGCACAGCAGCAAGTATTGGCTCAACAAGCACATGCAAATGAAGCATTAAAAAAAGAAGTAGAGCGCAAACAAAAAATTGTCAACACATCAGAAGGTATGGATGAAATTAGTGAGGATGAAGATGCAGGTGGTGAGTATTTAACAGGGATTCATAAAAAGAAAAAAAAGGATCAACAAGAAAAACAGGCACAACATCCGTTTAAAGGGAATTTCGTGGATTTTAGTGGATAGGAGTTTACAATGACAACCATTCTAATAGCGGTGCTATTCTTTTTACAGCTAATTTCATTTTACTTTCTTATCATTTTAAATACAAAGTTAGCAAAGTTTAAAGATTTGGAAAAGAAGCAAGAACGTTTAATGAGAGAAATGGACGACACCATTAGTGTGTATTTAGCTGAAATGAAAGATGAAAATGACCGTCTTATTAAAGAGCTACAAAGTGTCTCACAGTCGGAAATAGCTGCTAGTAGCTTGTATCAAACGGAACAATATATGACACCTCAGGAGCAGCCAACTTTGCCTGTAGTACACGAGGTGAAAAGTGATAGTTCTCTATCTTTAGAGAAAGATGCACGTATCTATGTACCTAAAAATATTGTCGCAAATGCTTATTCACGTCAGCAACATACAAGCTCGAAAATGGTGAAAACAGCTCCACCTCTAAAAGTGGAGGAGCAAAAAGAAGCTGAAAAATTGCTGACAGTGGAACAACAGGCTCTAGAATTAGCAAAACAGGGAAAATCACCAGAGGAAATAGCTAAACAACTGCAAAAGGGTAAAACAGAAATCGAGCTTTTACTGAAATTCCATCACTAAATTGTTGCGAATCGTTAAAAGCTATGATATAGTTGCAAATGGTGTTATTACTACACACGCATTTTGATGCAGTAAGTGGTGCTCTAAGATTAGGGTAGCTTGTTGTAGATGATAAATGCGGAGGATAAAAACCAAACATATTAGGAGGAAATTCACATGTCAGTAATTTCTATGAAACAATTACTTGAAGCTGGTGTACATTTCGGTCACCAAACTCGTCGTTGGAACCCAAAAATGAAGAAATATATCTTCGTTGAACGTAACGGGATCTACATCATCGACTTACAAAAAACTGTTAAAAAATTAGAGGAAGCTTATGACTTCATGCGTCAAGTTGGTCAAGACGGTGGTAAAGTTCTTTTCGTTGGTACGAAAAAACAAGCACAAGAAGCGATCAAAGATGAAGCTGAACGTTCAGGCAACTACTACATCAACCAACGTTGGTTAGGTGGTACTCTTACAAACTTCGGTACAATTCAAAAACGTGTTGCACGTATGAAACAAATCGAAAAAATGGAAGAAGAAGGAACTTTCGAAGTTCTTCCTAAAAAAGAAGTAATCCAACTTAAAAAAGAACACGAACGTCTAATCAAATTCTTAGGCGGTATCCGTGATATGCACGATCTTCCAGACGTAATGTTCGTGGTTGACCCACGTAAAGAACGTATTGCGGTTGCAGAAGCTCGTAAATTAAACATCCCTCTAGTAGGTATTGTTGATACTAACTGTGATCCAGATGAAATCGACTACGTAATCCCTGCTAATGATGATGCTATTCGCGCTGTTAAACTTTTAACTGCTAAAATGGCTGACGCTTTAATCGAGTCAAAACAAGGTGAAGAAGAAGCTCCAGCTGTAGAAGCTGCTGCTGAGTAATTCACGTTTACAAAAAGGTGATAAGTGGCTCAAAACCCTTATCACCTTTTTTAGAACCTATCATTAAATTATGTTCAACCAATTTGAGGAGGAAACACTAAATGGCAAACATTACTGCACAATTAGTAAAAGAATTACGTGAAAAAACTGGCGCTGGTATGATGGATTGTAAAAAAGCGTTAGTACAAACTGATGGCGACTTAGAAGCAGCTATCGACTTCCTACGTGAAAAAGGTCTTTCTTCAGCTGCTAAAAAAGCTGACCGCATCGCTGCAGAAGGTACAACTTATATTTTAGAACAAGGTAACGAAGCAATCATCCTTGAAGTAAATGCTGAAACTGACTTTGTTGCGAAAAACGACAAATTCCAAGTATTAGTTGCATCTTTAGCTGAGCAATTACTTGCTGCTAAACCTGCATCAGTTGAAGCTGCTTTAGAGCTTGCAAATACTGAAGGCGTAAAAATTGTAGATCAAATCTCAACTGCTATTGCAACAATTGGAGAAAAAATTACACTTCGTCGTTTCGAAATTAAAACAAAATCTGATGCAGATGCATTCGGTTCATACTTACACATGGGTGGCCGTATCGGTGTATTAGTAACTTTAGAAGGCTCTACTGATGCAGCAGCTGCTAAAGATGTTGCTATGCACATTGCAGCAATCAACCCAACTTATGTTTCTCGTGATGAAGTTTCTGCTGAAGAAGTTGAACGTGAGCGTAAAGTATTAACTGAACAAGCTCTTAACGAAGGTAAACCAGAAAACATCGTTGCAAAAATGGTTGAAGGCCGTCTTGGTAAATACTTCGAAGATGTTTGCTTACTTGACCAAACTTTCGTTAAAAACTCAGATCAAAAAGTACGTGATTTTGTAGCTTCAACTGGTGGTTCTGTAAACGGCTTTGTACGTTACGCTGTTGGTGAAGGTATCGAAAAACGTGAAGATAACTTTGCAGAAGAAGTAATGAGCCAAGTTAAAGGTAACTAATTTAGCTTGCATTTGATTCTAATCAAATAATATCTAGATTATCTAGACAAAAAAATGGGGAACACAACATAGCGTGTTCCCTATTTTTCCGAAGTGAATGAAAAAATGAAGATAATTTTCTATTCTGCCTTATTCACAACTAGCAATTATTGTTAGATATACTATAATGGAAAAGGGAATAGGGATGTTTTAAATAAAGTCTTACGGAGGTTTACAATGAGTGTACCGCAATATAAACGAGTAGTTATTAAACTAAGTGGTGAAGCGTTAGCTGGAGAAGCGGGCTTCGGTTTATCACCAAAAATAATCAAGTCTGTTGCAGAAGAAGTAAAAGAAGTAGTAGATCTTGATGTAGAAGTTGCTGTTGTTGTAGGTGGCGGTAATATATGGCGTGGGAAAATAGGTAGTGAAATGGGAATGGATCGTGCTGCTGCGGACTACATGGGCATGCTGGCAACCGTAATGAACTCCCTAGCTTTACAAGATGCACTTGAAAAATTAGGCATTGAAACACGTGTTCAATCTTCTATTGTGATGACTCAAGTAGCGGAGCCATACATTCGTCGTAAAGCAGTTAGACATCTTGAAAAAAAGCGTGTCGTTATCTTTGCAGCAGGGACAGGTAATCCGTTCTTCTCTACTGATACGACTGCCGCATTACGAGCAGCAGAAATTGATGCTGATGCAATTTTAATGGCTAAAAACAATGTCGATGGCGTTTATTCAGCGGATCCGAAAGTGGATGAGACAGCCATTAAATATGATACACTCACATACTTAGACGTTATCCAACAAGGCTTACAAGTAATGGATTCAACGGCTTCAACTTTATGTATGGATAACGATATCCCGCTAATTGTTTTCTCAATTACGGAGCCGGGTAACATTAAACGTGCTGTACAAGGCGAAAAAATCGGAACAGTTGTTAGGAGGAATGTATAATGGCTAAACAAGTTTTAGAACAAGCTAAAGAAAAAATGAACAAAACAATCGCAGCTTTCTCACGCGAACTAGCATCTATTCGTGCAGGTCGTGCGAACGCATCTCTATTAGATCGTATTTCGGTTGATTACTATGGAGCAGCAACACCAATTAACCAACTTGCGGGTGTTTCTATACCTGAAGCTCGTTTATTAGTAATTACACCTTACGATAAATCAATTTTAGGTGATATTGAAAAAGCAATTATGAAATCAGATATTGGTATCACACCAACAAATGATGGTTCTGTCATTCGTCTTATGATTCCTGCTTTAACAGAAGAGCGTCGTAAGGATCTAGTAAAACAAGTGAAAAAAGAAGCGGAAGATGCAAAAATTGCTGTACGTAATGTTCGTCGTGATGCAAATGATGATTTGAAAAAACTTGAAAAAGCTGGCGAAATCACAGAAGACGATCTACGTGGCTATGGAGAAGATATTCAAAAGTTAACAGATGAATTCATTGTGAAAGTAGATCAAGTAGCGAAAGATAAAGAAAAAGAAATTTTAGAGGTGTAAATAAACCTTTTACACGTCTATGATGGAACTTTTTGATGAGATGAAGGCGTCCTATACTTAACAGGACGTCTTTTCTCTTTATTATTCATAGCCAAATTGCTTACTCAAATAGAGAGCATGTATAAATGTGAAAAGGTCATTAATGATACAATCATCATTATTTAACAAACTCATTCTTTAATATGTGTATAGTTCTAAAATAAGCTAGTACATACATAGTCAATTTAGAGGGAAAAAAAAGACAAAAGGCGCTTTTGTTTGTTATGATAGGTTAGTATACGTCCGATTAGTTGTAGTGGGGGAGTTAGCATGTTTAAAAAGCTATTAGGTAAACAAATAAATATGGATACACTATCATTGGAGGAGCGTGTGGCCCTAGCTAAAAGCGAGCCGATTCCTGCCCATGTAGCGATTATTATGGACGGAAATGGACGTTGGGCGAAGAAAAGAGCTATGCCACGTGTGGCTGGTCATCATGAAGGAATGAAGACGGTGCGTAAGGTGACGAGATTTGCATCAGACTTAGGTATTAAAGTCTTAACTGTCTATGCATTTTCCACTGAAAATTGGAAGAGACCAAAACCTGAGGTAGATTTTCTTATGCGGCTACCTGTTGAGTTTTTAGGTTCCTTTTTACCAGAAATGATGGAGCGTAATGTACGTGTCGAAATGATTGGAGACCCATCTTTATTACCTGCCCATACACAAAAAGCGTTGTATGAGGCAATGGAAGAAACGAAGCATAATACAGGGCTTATTTTAAATTTTGCGCTGAATTATGGTAGTCGTTCTGAAATGGTCAATGCCATGAAAATGATGCTTCAAAAAGTGCAGGACGGTCAATTAACGATGCAAGACATAACAGAAGATTGCTTAACATCTCATTTAATGACGGCCCATTTACCTGAACCAGATCTTTTAATTCGTACAAGTGGTGAAGTGCGATTAAGTAACTTTATGCTATGGCAGCTCGCCTATACAGAATTTTGGTTTACAGATACATTGTGGCCAGATTTTAGTGAGGAAAACTTACTCGAAGCGGTGGAAAACTATCAGAAACGTAATCGCCGTTACGGTGGGTTGAAGGGAGAAGAAACAACTTGAAACAAAGAATTATTACCGCAATAATTGCAGCAGCACTTTTTATCCCATTCGTTATTTATGGAAAAGTACCATTTGCCTTACTTGTGCTAGCAATGGCTATTGTCGGTTTTTATGAAATACTTAAGATGAAAGGGATTTCCATCTTTTCTGTGCCTGGCTTCTTAGGACTGATCACTTTAATTTTACTGGTTATCCCGAAGGACTGGAGTGAAAGGGTTGTAGAATTAATAGGCTATTCGTCTAATCTAATGGTAGTCTATGGTCTAATGATGCTACTTCTTATTTACGTGGTTTTAGTAAAAAATAAAATTACTTTTGACGAAGTTGGCTTTATTTTATTAGGCGCATTTTATGTGGGATTAGGATTCCATTATCTAATTGAAACTAGAAATGTTGGATTAGAGTATGTTGTCTATTGCTTATTAGTTGTTTGGACAACGGATTCAGGTGCATATTTTGTAGGTAGAAAATTAGGGAAAAATAAGTTATGGCCAGAAATTTCACCTAAGAAAACGATCGAAGGCTTTATAGGTGGAATAGTCATTGCTGTTATTTTTGCAGTAGGTATGCAACTCATTTACCCATTCGCAAATGGTTATATATCACTTGTTTTTGTAACGATTTTTGCCTCAATTATTGGTCAAATGGGCGATTTGGTAGAATCTGCTATTAAACGTCACTTTGATGTAAAAGATTCAGGCAATATTTTACCAGGGCATGGAGGAATTTTAGATCGCTTTGATAGTCTATTATTTGTCGTGCCTCTACTTCATTTTTTACATTTATTTGGTAATTAATTGTATAGGAAAAGACATTTTGCTAAATCATTTGCTTAGATAGAAAAAGGGGACAATTTGTTGTGAAAAAAATTAGTTTATTAGGTGCAACTGGTTCAATTGGTTGGCAAACCTACGATATCTTAAAAGAACAACGTGATGCTTTTCAATTAGTAGCTTTTTCATCAGGAAAGAACCTAGAGAAAACGCGAGAAATGATTGAAACATTAAAGCCCGAATTAGTTTCTGTGCAATTAGAAGAAGACGCACTAACACTAGCTAAAGAGTTTCCAAATATCCAATTTACGTTTGGAGCAAAAGGACTTGTAGAGGTCGCAACACATCCAGATTCGACTGTACTTGTCAATGCTGTGCTTGGAAGTGTAGGCCTTGAATCAACATTAGCAGCCATTCGTATGGGCAAAACGATTGCTATTGCTAATAAAGAAACGCTTGTAACTGCTGGTCATTTAGTGATGGCAGAGGCCAAAAAATACAAAGTAGCCATCTTGCCTGTAGATAGTGAGCACTCTGCCATCTTCCAATCGATGAATGGTGAGAATCCGAAAAATATCGAACGTTTGATTATTACCGCTTCTGGTGGTAGCTTCCGTGATAAAACACGAGAACAATTAAAACACGTGACGGTCGCAGATGCACTGAATCATCCAAACTGGTCTATGGGTGCAAAGATTACGATAGATTCCGCTACAATGATGAATAAGGGATTAGAAGTCATTGAAGCACATGTTTTATTTGATATGCCTTATGATAAAATAGATGTACTTTTGCATAGAGAAAGTATTATTCACTCTCTAGTTGAGTATCATGATACTAGTGTTATTGCTCAGCTAGGTACACCCGATATGCGTGTGCCAATCCAATATGCTTTAAGCTACCCAGACCGTATACCATTACAAAATGGTCAGCGACTAAATTTAGCGCAAATTGGTCAACTACATTTTCAAGAGATGGACTTTGAGCGATACCCTGCTTTGCGTTTAGCGTATGAGGCTGGTCGTATGGGTGGTACGATTCTGACAGCAATGAATGCAGCAAACGAAGCGGCAGTTGCAGCCTTTTTACAAGGGAAAATCACATTCCTTGAAATTGATGAGACGATTGAACGTGTGATGCAGGCACACCAAAACATTGCAGTACCAGATTTACAAACCATATTACATGTGGATAGTGAGACAAGAAAAATAGTGTTAGACATGGTAAAATAACGAAAGCACTGTATCGTTAACTAATCGCTATTAAAGGTGGGGTATTATGCAAACAGCCATTGCATTTATATTAATATTTGGTATGCTCGTCTTCTTCCATGAACTTGGACATTTCTTATTCGCCAAACGTGCAGGTATCTTAGTACGTGAATTTGCGATCGGAATGGGTCCCAAAATTTATGGAAAAACGCATGGTGAAACAATGTATACTATTCGATTATTACCAATCGGGGGATACGTACGTATGGCCGGCGAGGATATGGATGGCACGGAATTACAGCCAGGCTACCGAATAGGGCTTATTGTGAATGAAGATAATATTGTTAAAAAAATTATTTTCAATCAAAATAATAAGCAGTTACCAGATTTATTATTTTTAGAAGTTGAACGCGCCGATTTAGAGAAGGAGTTATTTGTAGAGGGTTATGATGAAGAAGAACGTCTAGTTCGTTATCAAGTAGCTAGAGACTGTGTGCTTGTGGAAAATGGTCGTGAACTTGTCATTGCGCCACAGGATCGTCAATTTAATGCAAAGACAGTTGGTCAACGAGCAATGACTATCTTTGCAGGCCCTTTGTTTAACTTTATTCTCGCGTTTGTGATTTATTTAGTGATTGGATTGATCCATGGTGTACCAACATACGAGCCAATTATCACAGAAGTAGTAGAGAATGATCCAGCTGCACAGGCAGGGATGCTGGCAGGAGATAGAGTAACAGCTATTAACGGACAAGCAGTTGAAAAATGGCAAGATTTAGCTGCAATCGTTCAAGATCATCCAAACGAAGATATTGCTGTGACAGTTGAACGAAATGGACAATCAGTGAACTTAAATATGACTGTTAAGGAAATCCAGCAGGATGGCGAGAAATATGGTCAAATAGGTGTACGCTATGAGAGTCCCAGAGAATTTAACCCATTAAAGGCAGTTGTTTATGGAGCTCAAGAAACCTATAATATGACAGTGAAAATATTTGAACTATTAGGTATGCTAATTACCGGTAAGTTCACAATAGACGCACTTTCAGGTCCTGTAGGTATTTATAAAGCAACAGAGCAAGTTGCCCAGTATGGTATTATGAACCTAATGAATTGGGCAGCAATGCTAAGTATTAACTTAGGAATTATGAACCTACTTCCATTACCAGCACTTGACGGAGGCCGTTTATTATTCTTTGGCTTTGAAGCTTTACGTGGTAAACCAATTGACCGTCAAAAAGAAGGTATTGTACATTTTGTAGGAATCGTCCTACTCATGATTCTAATGGTGGTTGTTACATGGAACGATATACAAAGATTTTTCTTTTAATTCATTTACAGTTAAATGAAATTTGATTTCCTAGCTTTGAGCGCAATTTCGATGAAACATTGCGCTCAAAGCTAAATTTGTTTATGCTATTGAGAGTATAAACTTATCTATTGAAAAAGGTGGAACACTGAATGAAGCAAAGTAAAACATTTATCCCAACGTTACGTGAAGTACCTGCTGATGCTGAGGTAAAGTCACATAAGCAATTACTACGTGCAGGGTTTATTCGTCAAAATACAAGTGGGGTATACTCGTATTTACCGCTTGCAAAACGTGTGCTAACAAAAATTGAAACAATTATCCGAGAAGAAATGGAAGCTATCAACTCCATTGAGCTACTAATGCCATCTCTACAATCTGCTGAGCTATGGCAGGAATCAGGTCGCTGGGAAAAATACGGACCTGAATTAATGCGCTTAAAAGACCGACATGACCGTGATTTTGCATTAGGGCCAACACATGAAGAAGTCATTACAACTTTAGTCCGTGATGAAATTAAATCATATAAAAAATTACCGCTAACATTGTATCAAATTCAAACCAAATTCCGTGATGAAAAACGTCCTCGCTTTGGCTTACTACGAGGAAGAGAATTTATCATGAAAGATGCTTATTCTTTCCATGCGTCACGTGAAAGTTTAGATGAAACATATGAAGATATGTATCGTGCTTATTCTAATATTTTCTCCCGTCTCGGCTTAAACTACCGTGCTGTTATTGCAGATGCAGGTTCGATTGGCGGTAAAGGAACACATGAATTTATGGTCCTTTCTGAAATTGGGGAAGATACAATTGCGTACTCAGATACTTCTGATTATGCAGCAAATATCGAAATGGCTGAAGTAATTGTTGACTATCAACCATCTGATGAAGCTTTAAAAGATGTAGAAAAAGTAGCAACTCCAGAGCAAAAAACAATTGAAGATGTTTCAGCATTCTTAAAAGTAGAACCTGCTAATGTCATCAAATCTCTAGTTTTTGATGTAGATGGAGAGCTTGTAGTAGTGCTTTCACGTGGGGATCATGAAATTAATGATATCAAATTGAAAAATGCACTTGATGCAGGATCTGTGGAACTTGCAAGTGAAGCAGCGATTCAAGAATTATTAGGTTGTGGCGTTGGCTCAATTGGTCCAGTGAAATTACCGGTAGACGTAAAAGTAGTAGCAGACCATGCTATTAAATCTATTCGTAATGGTATTGCAGGTGCCAACGAAGATGGATTCCATTTAGTCAATGTTAACCCTGAGCGTGATTTTGCAGTTAACGACTATTTAGATATTCGTTTTATTCAAGAGGGAGATCCTTCTCCTGATGGACAAGGTAACATTAAGTTTGCAGAAGGTATCGAGGTTGGTCATATTTTCAAATTAGGTACTACATACTCTGCTAAAATGAATGGTACTTTCTTAGATGAGCAAGGTAAGGCTCAACCATTTATTATGGGGTGCTATGGTATTGGTGTTTCTCGTATTCTAGCTGCTGTAGCGGAGCACTTCCAAGATGACAATGGCTTTACATGGCCAACACAATTAGCGCCATATGATATTCATGTTGTGCCAGTAAACACAAAAGATGAGGCACAAGTGACATTAGCGGAGGAGCTTTATGGCTTATTAAAATCATACCGTTACGATGTGTTACTAGATGATCGTCCTGAACGAGCGGGTGTAAAATTTGCTGATGCTGATTTAATTGGCTTACCTGTTCGAGTAACTGTTGGTAAAAAAGCAACAGAAGGTATTGTAGAAGTGAAATTCCGTCAAACGGGTGAAACATTTGAATGGAAAAAAGAAGAAGTAATTGATCGTCTGAATGAATTTTTCCGTAAAAATTAATGACGAGCTAAAAATTGGTGATAATTAGAATTTGATGCTTTTAATAGAGGCTTTCGTATAATTTTGATAAGATAGAAATAAATAATTCGCGACACTTCTGCGGGACAGTGAGCCAAGCAAGCAACAACAGATGGTAAAATATCTGTTAAACTTGAAGAGCGCCCGCAGTGTGGGAGCGAATTTTTTTCTTGAATTCATCATGCGTTTGAGACGAATTAGAACATGAGGCTAAAGAAATTGCCTCTTTCTGAAAGTAGGTGTCATTAGATTGGAACAGCAACAAGAGGCAAGAATGAGACTTCGAATGCTCTTGCAACAACTAGAGTTAACAGATGATGTATATATGTCATTTTTTGAGGAAGGTGAACTATCACGCCTGACAGTTCATAAAAAGGATAGACTTTGGCATTTCACAATTAAGTTAAAGGATATATTACCGTTTCCGTTATATCAGCTTTTCCGTACGCATTTGACAGAGAAATTTTCAGCGATAGCACAAGTTAATACGACATTTGAAACATTAGAAAAAAATGTCACAGAGGAACTGGTGCAAGCGTACTGGCTAAATGTTGTGGAACAAATTGATGAGATGGCTCCAACGCTTAAAAATTGTCTCATCACTCAAATACCAACATGGAACGGCCAAAAAATGACTTTATCCTGTATGCAGGAAATGGAATTTATGATGCTCAAAACGAAGTATGCGGACAAACTAGCAGAAAGCTATAGTCAATTTGGTTTCCCTCGTATGGCAATCGACTTTGTGCTACAAGAAGAAACGGAAGAAATGATAGCGGCACAGGAAGCATTTATGGAGCAGAAACGTCTGGAAGAAGTGGCTCTGGCACAGCAAGCGATGCAAGATTTCCAAAAACGTGAGCAAGAGAAGAAAGACAATCCGGCACTGGCCAACCTTGGCGACCGTCCATTCCAACTTGGGATGCATATTAAAGATGATGAAATCATGGAAATTAAACGGATTGTTGAAGAAGAACGCCGTGTTATTATTGAAGGATTTGTCTTTGATACGGAAATAAAAGAATTAAAAAGTGGGCGCTCCTTATTACAAATCAAAATTACCGACTATACAGATTCCATCATTGTTAAAATGTTTTCTCGTGACAATGATGATGCTGAATTAATGCAACATCTGAAAAAGGGCATGTGGGTTAAAGTTCGAGGCTCTGTGCAAACTGATACGTTTATTCGTGATTTAATCGTTATGGCGAATGATATTAATGAAATCAAAAAAGAAACACGACAAGATTTAGCACCAGAGGGTGAGAAGCGTGTTGAGTTACATTTGCATACACCAATGAGCCAAATGGACGCTGTTACACCTGTTGATCGGCTTGTTGCTCAAGCTGCAAAGTGGGGGCATCCAGCAATAGCTATTACAGATCATGCGGTGGTGCAATCTTTCCCTGAAGCATATGCAGCGGGCAAGAAACATGGCATTAAGATTATTTATGGTCTGGAAGCAAATTTAGTTGATGATGGTGTACCAATTGCCTATGCTCCAGAGCATCGTTTATTGGCAGACACAACGTATGTTGTTTTTGACGTAGAAACGACAGGGCTATCAACTGCATATGATACCATTATTGAATTGGCTGCAGTTAAAATTAAAGATGGACAAGTTATTGATAAATATGAAAGTTTTGCAAATCCACATCATCCACTTTCGGCTACTACCATTGAATTAACAGGTATTACGGATGATATGGTTCGAAATGCACCAGAGGTAGAGCAGGTCATTAAAGAATTTCATGCCTTTATTGGAGATGCAATCGTTGTCGCTCATAACGCATCATTTGATATTGGCTTCCTATATACAGGCTATAAAAAATTTGGTCTTGAAGACACAGTCCATCCTGTCATTGATACATTAGAGCTAGCAAGATTGCTTTATCCTACAATGAAAAACCATCGCTTGAATACACTGTGTAAAAAATTCAATATTGAATTAACACAGCATCACCGAGCAATTTATGATACAGAGGCGACAGGATTTCTACTGCTGCAGCTATTAAAGGATGCTGATGAGCTAGCTATTAAATACCATGATGACTTCAATAAGCATATTGGTGGTGGGGATGCCTATAAAAAAGGTAGACCTATGCATTGTACAATTTTAGCAGTTGATAATGCAGGCTTAAAAAACTTATTTAAAATCGTCTCCCACTCTCATACAAAAACATTCTATCGTGTTCCTCGGGTGACACGTGCCGTGCTTGAACAATATCGTGAGGGTTTATTAGTTGGATCAGGTTGCAGTAATGGTGAAGTATTCGAAACAATGATGAATAAGTCTCCAGAGGAAGCAGAGAAAGTCGCTCGTTTTTATGATTATATTGAGGTGCAACCGAAGGCTGTATATGCACCATTAATCGAACGCAATGTTGTACGTGATGAATGGACATTAGAAGATATTATCCGTAAACTTGTTAAACTCGGGAAGAAGCTAGATAAACCTGTTGTTGCAACTGGAAATGTTCATTATTTAGATCCGACAGATGGGATGTTTAGGCAAATACTTATTGGTTCACAAGGTGGAGCAAACATTTTAAATCGTTCTAAGCTGCCAGAAGTCCATTTTAGAACAACTGATGAAATGCTGAAAGAATTTGATTTTTTAGGACCGGACCTTGCAAAAGAAGTGGTTGTGACGAATGCTCAAAAAGTAGCAGCAAGTATTGGGGACGTTAAACCGATTAAGGATGACCTATATACACCAAAAATTGAGGGCTCTGATGATGAAGTAACCAATTTAACTTATGAAATGGCCCATCGTATTTATGGTGAGGAGTTACCGGAAATTGTGAAAGCTCGAATTGAAAAAGAGTTAAAATCGATTTTGGGACACGGTTTTGGTGTTATTTATTTAATTTCTGCCAAGCTAGTGAAAAAATCATTAGCTGATGGCTATTTAGTAGGGTCACGTGGTTCGGTGGGTTCCTCATTAGTAGCCACTTTTATGGAAATCACAGAGGTTAACCCATTACCGCCTCACTATATTTGTCCTAGTTGTAAACATTCCGAGTTTTTCGATGATGGATCTGTCAGCTCAGGCTTCGATTTACCAAATAAAGACTGTACGGAATGTGGAACACCTTATAAAAAAGATGGACAAGACATACCATTTGAAACCTTCCTTGGATTCAAAGGTGATAAGGTACCAGATATCGATTTAAATTTTTCGGGTGAATATCAGCCTCAAGCGCACAACTATACAAAGGTGCTATTTGGTGAGGATTATGTATTCCGTGCTGGAACAATCGGTACAGTTGCGGAGAAAACAGCATATGGCTATGTGAAAGGCTATGCAAATGACCATAATTTACATTTTCGTGGAGCAGAAGTTGATCGTTTAGTTCAAGGCTGTACAGGAGTAAAACGTACAACTGGGCAACACCCTGGAGGAATTATTGTTGTTCCAGATTATATGGACATTTATGATTTTTCTCCAGTGCAATTCCCTGCAGATGCGCAGGATGCAGAATGGCGTACAACCCATTTTGATTTCCACTCTATTCATGACAATATTTTAAAGCTAGATATACTTGGACACGATGATCCAACGGTGATCAGAATGTTACAGGATTTATCGGGAATCGATCCTAAAACAATTCCGACCGATGATCCTGTCGTCATGAAAATTTTTAGTTCTCCTGAATCTTTAGGTGTTACAGAAAAGCAAATTGGCTGTAAGACAGGGACACTAGGTATACCAGAATTCGGTACGCGTTTTGTACGTCAAATGCTAGAAGATACGAAGCCTTCGACATTCTCGGAGCTTGTACAAATTTCTGGACTTTCCCATGGAACAGACGTATGGCTAGGGAATGCACAAGAATTAATTCAAAACGGTACATGTGTGCTAAAAGAAGTAATTGGTTGTCGTGATGACATTATGGTGTATTTAATTTATCAAGGTCTAGAGCCGTCACTAGCCTTCAAAATTATGGAATCTGTTCGTAAAGGGAAGGGATTATCAGAAGAATTTGAAGCCGAGATGCTCGCCAATAAAGTACCAGGTTGGTATATTGAATCTTGTAAAAAGATAAAATACATGTTCCCGAAAGCCCATGCCGCAGCATACGTGCTAATGGCAGTACGAATTGCCTGGTTCAAGGTACATTTTCCAATCCTTTATTATGCAGCGTATTTCACAGTTCGAGCAGATGATTTTGATTTAATTGCAATGGTGCAAGGATCGCAAATGATTCGAGCACGGATTGATGAAATCAATATGAAAGGCTTAGATGCATCCACTAAAGAGAAAAACTTATTAACGGTGCTGGAGCTTGCATTGGAAATGTGTGAGCGAGGTATGAGTTTCCAAAAGGTTGACCTATATCGTTCCCAAGCTAGTGAGTTTGTCATTGATGGCAATTCACTAATCCCTCCGTTCGATGCAATTCCGGGTCTTGGAACCAACGTGGCGAAAACGATCGTAGCTGCTCGTGAAGAGGGAGAGTTTTTATCCAAGGAAGATTTACAGCAACGTGGTCGTGTTTCCAAAACGCTTATCGAATACATGGACCAGCTTGGTTGTTTAGAAGGCATGCCTGATGCTAATCAGTTATCGCTATTCTAGTATTACAATTGTTTTGCATGGAAAGGTCACAATGTAAATTCAAATTCCTGACACAATATGGTTATCTATAATGAAGGAAATTTGCATTGTGTCGAGAACTGTGCTATTCTAATGGTAATAATTTGTTGATATTTTTCCAGCAAAAGAGTGGGGCATACCCGCTCTTTTCTGTTGTTTAACCGTAGCAAAACAAATTTTGACTAACAGCAGGTAAGACCGTAAAATTTCACCAAAGCAACTGGTGGAATTTCTGTTTTATTATGGTTCATTACTGCGCTAACCTGATAGTGATGAACAATTCATACGCTAGAATTTGATAAATACAGGAGGAAATAATGAGCAAAGTACCATCTTTAATTGAAGAGCTCGCTAAACCAATTGTGGATGAGTTAAATCTTGAGCTAGTGGATATTGAGTTCGTAAAAGAAGGACGAAACTGGTTTTTACGTGTCTATGTTGATACACCTGAGGGTGGAATTGACATAGATCAATGTGCTCAAGTGAGTGAACGACTAAGCTTGTTATTGGATGAAAAAGATCCAATTACACAAAACTATTATTTAGAAGTTTCTTCGCCTGGAGCGGAACGTCCATTAAAAAAAGATACGGATTTTGTCAAAGCAGTTGGCAAGTTTATTTATGTAAAAACCTATGAGCCCATCAAGGACATGAAGGAATTCCAAGGCTACTTAACGTCATACGATGAACATACATTAGTGATGGAAGTGCGTATTAAAACACGTAAAATAACAGTAACAATTGAACAAGAAAAAATCGCATTGGCACGACTTGCCATCGATTTTTCTGCATAAAGCATATTTAGGAGTGAAAACAAAATGAGTAGTGATTTGTTAGATGCGCTGAATGCGCTAGAAGAACAAAAAGGAATTTCAAGAGATGTGTTAATCGAAGCCATTGAAGCGGCATTAGTTACAGCTTACAAACGCAACTTTAACCAAGCACAAAATGTTCGAGTAGACTTAAATTTAGATAAGGGCTCAATTCGTGTATTTTCACGTAAAGATGTTGTGGAAGAGGTAGAAGATGATCGTTTGCAAATTTCTTTAGAAGATGCAAAAGTCATTAATCCAGCCTATCAGCTAGAGGATATCGTGGAGCAGGAAGTAACACCACGTAACTTTGGACGCATTGCTGCACAAACAGCAAAGCAAGTAGTTACACAACGCGTACGTGAAGCGGAACGAGGTTTAATTTATGAGCAGTACGTAGACCGTGAAGATGATATCGTAACTGGCGTTGTTGAACGTTTAGATGCTCGTAATATCTATGTAGGTTTAGGGAAAGTAGAAGCGGCATTGCCTGTTAATGAACAAATCCAAGGTGAATCTTATCATCCACATGATCGTATTAAAGTGTATATTACAAAAGTGGAACGTACAACTCGTGGACCTCAAGTGATTGTGTCTCGTACACATCCTGGTTTATTACGTCGATTATTTGAGATGGAAGTACCTGAAATTTATGAGGGTATTGTAGAGATTAAATCAATTGCACGTGAAGCTGGAGATCGCTCTAAAATTTCTGTTTTCGCTCATAATGAGGAAGTGGATCCAGTTGGTTCATGTGTTGGGGCAAAGGGAGCTCGTGTACAAACAATTGTCAATGAACTAAATGGTGAAAAAATTGATATCGTAGAATGGTCTGAAGACCCAGTTGTATTTGTAGCTAATGCATTAAGCCCATCAAAAGTATTAGATGTACAAGTGAATGAAGAAGAAAAGTCGACAACAGTCGTTGTACCAGACTATCAATTATCTCTAGCTATCGGTAAACGTGGGCAAAATGCTCGTCTAGCAGCGAAGCTTACTGGCTGGAAAATTGATATTAAGAGTGAGACTGATGCTCGTGAATTAGGTATTTATCCTTCGGCTACAAGCACTTTCATCCCTGCTCATGATGAAGAAAGTGATTTTGATGATGTAGCAGTTGACTTATATCAAGACGACGAAGAATAAGTAAGAAAGCCCGTGTGACAAGTTAGCTGACAGTATTCAGTGGGCCCCCTACGCCGACTGAATACTGTCAGAGCGTCAAGTAGAGCATGACTTGTCCACCTCTTACGACAAGCTTCAGAGAGGAATGGTGATTCTTATGGCTGTAAACAAAAAAGTACCTCTTCGTAAATGTGTAGCAACTGGAGAAATGCTACCAAAGAAAGAGATGATACGTGTTGTTCGTTCGAAAGAGGGCGAAGTAAGTGTAGATGTCTCCGGGAAAAAGCCTGGGCGTGGTGCCTATGTCTCTAAATCAGAGCAGGCAGTTGACCTCGCGCGTAAGAAAAATGTATTAGGGCACCAACTTGATGTGAAAATTCCTGAAGAAATATACGAGGAACTTATTTTGCTGATTCGTAGGGAGTCAATTTTATGATAAATCAAGCAATATTTAATTTGCTTGGAATCGCAGCAAGAGCACGTAAGGTGATTTCAGGAGAAGAGTTAGTAGTAAAGGAAGTCCGCAATGGCAATGCTAAACTAGTACTGCTTGCAAACGATGCTTCTAAAAACTCTAGTAAAAAAATTCAAGATAAGTGCACGTACTACAACGTTGAGTATCATGTAATTGGAGATCGATATGATCTAGGACATGCTACAGGTAAGGAGGCCCGTGTGGCTTTAGCTATTACCGATAAAGGTTTTGCAAGTAAATTGTCTAGTCTACTCAACGAAAACTAATCGGGGGTGAGCAGATGACCAAAATCAGAGTTCATGAATATGCGAAGCAAGTGAATAAAACGAGTAAAGAGGTTATTGAAGCACTAAGTAAATTAAATGTGAGTGTAACAAACCATATGTCTATGTTGGAAAAAGACGCTGTGGCAAAGTTAAATCAAACATTTAAAGCAACACCTGAGAAAAATGTAGCAAAACAATCAACTCAAAACATGGCACAAAAACCTCAATCAAATGGCCAGCAAAAACCACAGCATTCGGTGAAAAAGCAAGAAGGACAAAGGCAGCAATCTGCTACTTCTAAGCCAAAAGTAAACAATCAGCAACATGCACAGCAAAACTCAAATTCGTCTAACGAAAAATCTAAGAATACAAAAGGTAATCAAAATAGAAATATGACACAAAATAATAATAATAACAATAATAATCGTAGAGGTGGCGGTGGTTACAACCAACGTCCAAAACCAGGGATTCATGGAGGCAAACGTCGCCATCCAAAAACGCATCAACCATCAATTCCAGTGAAACAAAAGGAACTTCCAGAAAAAATTACTTTTGTTGAATCATTATCAGTTGCAGAATTAGCAAAAAAATTACACCGTGAGCCATCTGAAATCATTAAAAAATTATTCATGCTTGGCGTAATGGCAACAATTAACCAAGAATTAGATAAGGATGCAATTGAATTAATTTGCGCAGACTACGGTGTAGAAGTGGAAGAAGAAATTCGTGTAGATATTACGGATTTAGAAACACACTTCGAGCAAACAGAAGAAGTAAACGAGGCAGATTTATCAGAACGTCCGCCAGTTGTAACAATTATGGGTCACGTTGACCATGGTAAAACAACTTTATTAGACTCTATTCGCCATACAAAAGTAACAGCAGGAGAAGCTGGTGGTATCACACAACATATTGGTGCATACCAAGTTACAGAAGGCGACAAGAAAATTACATTCCTTGATACACCAGGACATGCAGCTTTCACAACAATGCGTGCGCGTGGTGCAAAAGTAACGGATTTAACAATTTTAGTTGTAGCTGCTGATGATGGTGTTATGCCACAAACAGTAGAAGCGATCAATCATGCCAAGGCTGCTGAAGTACCAATAATTGTGGCTGTGAATAAAATGGATAAACCATCGGCAAATCCAGATCGTGTGATGCAAGAATTAACAGAACATGGCTTAGTTCCTGAAGCATGGGGTGGAGATACAATTTTCGTTCCAATTTCAGCGTTAAAAGGTGAAGGCATTGATACATTGTTAGAGATGATTTTACTTGTAGCTGAAGTAGGCGAGCTTAAAGCAAATCCAGAACGTTTAGCACTTGGAACAGTAATCGAAGCTCAGCTTGATAAAGGTCGTGGCTCTGTTGCTACACTTTTAGTACAAGATGGAACATTAAAAGTAGGTGACCCAATCGTTGTAGGTCATACGTATGGTCGTGTACGTGCGATGGTAAATGACAAAGGTCGTCGAGTAAAAGAAGCTGGCCCATCAACTCCAGTTGAAATTACAGGTTTAAATGATGTACCTCAAGCAGGTGACCGTTTCGTTGTCTTTGAAGACGAGAAAACAGCACGTCAAGTTGGAGAAACAAGAGCAATGTCAGCGATTCAAGCACAACGTTCAGAAAAACAACGTGTAACGCTTGATAACTTATTTGAACAAATGAGCCAAGGCGAAATGAAAGAGCTCAACTTAATTGTGAAAGCTGACGTTCAAGGTACTGTTGAAGCTATGGCAGCCTCCCTAATGAAAATTGATGTGGAAGGCGTAAATGTGAAAATTATTCATACAGGTGCTGGAGCTATTACCGAATCTGATATTTCTCTTGCAGCAGCTTCTAATGCCATCGTTATTGGATTTAATGTACGTCCAGATGTTAACGCAAAACGTGCAGCAGAAGAAGAGGGTGTAGATATTCGCTTACACCGCATTATCTATAAAGTAATTGAAGAAATTGAACAAGCAATGAAAGGTATGCTTGATCCTGAATTTGAAGAAAAAATTATTGGTCAAGCAGAAGTTCGTCAAACAATTAAAGTATCAAAAGTTGGTACAATTGCTGGTTCATATGTAACAGAAGGAAAGGTAACACGTGATTCAGGTGTACGTGTGATCCGTGATAACGTCGTTATTTTTGAAGGTGAGCTAGATACGCTTAAACGCTTCAAAGATGAAGTAAAAGAAGTGGCAAAAGGATACGAATGTGGTATTACGATTACAAACTTCAATGATATTAAAGAAGGCGACATTATTGAAGCCTATATTATGGAAGAGGTTAAACGCGCCTAATGATCGTGTATGCAGAGGTTGAATTTATCATTCAAACTGCCCATTCGTTAAAGGAAAAGCGTGCTGTCTTACAGCGTATGATTACCCGCACAAAGCAGAAATTTAACGTTTCTATTGTGGAAATTGACCATCAAAATGTATGGCAGCGTACGAAATTAGCACTTGTTGCTGTTTCTTCTTCCAAAGAAGCAGCTGAACGAGAAATTAATCACGCGCTCCACTATTTAGAGTCAAATCCGTCATGGGAACAGCTTAATGTGTGGCGAGATTATTTATAAGTAGTAGTAGATAGTTGTCTAGCTTACGAAGGCATGGAACACACAACTATCTGTACATCGAAATAGAGGTGACAAATTATGTCTCTACGTTCAAACCGTGTTGCCGAGCAAATGAAAAAGGAGCTTGGTGATATTCTTGGCCGTAAAATAAAAGATCCGCGTGTTGGTTTTGTGACTGTTACAGGTGTTGAAGTAACGGGTGATTTACAGCAAGCGACAATCTATATTACATCTTTAGGCAACGAACGTGAACGAGAGGAAACGCTTAAAGCTTTAGTAAAAGCTTCGGGCTTCATTCGCTCTGAAATCGGATCACGCATTCGTTTACGACGTACACCAGAATTAATCTTTGAATTTGATTCATCGATTGAATATGGAAACCGTATTGATTCATTGTTAAGAGATTTACACAAAGAATAAGCTAAAAAAGTCTGCCACATGCATGTTTATGCAGGCAGACTTTTTAGCTTCATGGAAAAAGTTATATTGCCAATGAATAAATAAATGATAGAGTAAGCAGTTTGGGAGGAGCTATATGAACGGTATTTTACCGCTTTGGAAAGAAAGAGGCATGACAAGCCATGATTGTGTCTTTAAATTACGCAAAATTTTGCGGACAAAAAAAGTTGGGCATACAGGTACACTGGATCCAGGTGTTGAGGGCGTACTACCAATTTGTATTGGCCAAGCAACTCGAATAGCAGAATATTTAACTGACGCAGGGAAAACCTATGAAGCAATCATTTCAATCGGTCGTACCACGACAACCGAGGATGCAGAAGGTGAAACCGTTGAAGAAGATCTTACGATAAAAAAATTTTCTCGTGAGCAGTTGTTAGAGGTTTTAGCTTCATTGACTGGAGTTATTGAACAAACACCACCCATGTTTTCAGCAGTAAAAGTTAATGGGAAGCGCCTCTATGAATATGCGCGAAAAGGTGAAAGTGTTGAAAGACCAACTCGCCAAGTAACAATTTATAATTTAGAGCTACTTGATGAGCTAGCACATTATGAGGGACAAGAAATCACATTTCCAGTACGTATCGCTTGTAGTAAAGGGACATATATTCGAACACTAGCTGTGCAAATTGGTGAGGCTCTTGGCTATCCAGCACATATGAAGGAGCTTGTACGTACTGCTTCTGGTACTTTTACACAGGATAATTGTTTTACGTTAGCACAGGTTGCTGAGCTAATGGAGACTGAGCAAGTAGCTTCCTGCATTTTACCTGTCGAGTATGCATTAGCAGACTATCCATATATTGAGATTACGAATGCCAATGAAAAAGAAATTTTCAATGGACAAGTGCTTCCAGCAGATGCATTATTAAATAGTCATGATAAAATTGTGTATGGAATCAATGGAAAGGCAGTTGCGGTTTATCAAGCTCACCCAACAAAGGATGGTTTGATGAAGCCACATAAGATGTTTCCGACGATAGAGTAGGAGGATTTTTCAATGGAGGTCATTCATTTAAAATACCCACATCAATTACAGCAACGAGAAAGCATGCAGCCGTATTCATTAGCTCTTGGCTTTTTCGATGGTGTACATAGAGGGCATCAAGCAGTTATCAAGGCAGCTAAGGAAGAGGGCGACAAGCGACAAATTCCAACTGCAGTGATGACATTCGATCCACATCCTTCATTAGTCCTTGGTGGACGTAACGAAAAGGTTTTTTATATTACACTCTTACAACAGAAATTACAGTTGTTTGAAGAACAGGGTGTGGATACGGTATTCGTTGTCCACTTCACTTCAGATTTTGCCAAACTTTCACCAGCGGCATTTATTGATACATTTATCCGTGGATTAAATATTCAGCATGTGACAGCTGGCTTCGATTATTCGTTTGGAGCATTTGGTAAGGGAACAATGGAAGATATGCGTTTATTAAGTAATGGTGATTATGGCGTTACAATTGTTGAGAAGAAAACAGATGATGTTGAGAAAATCAGCTCTACCCGTATACGCAAGCTATTACAAGAAGGCGATATGGAAGAAGCAACAGTTTTATTAGGGAGACCGTTTGAAATCAATGGGATTGTTGTCCATGGTGATAAACGTGGTCGTACTATTGGTTTCCCTACTGCAAATGTCCAAGCATTAGAAGGAACGTTTATTCCAGCTAGTGGTGTTTATGCTGTTCGTCTGCTTGTACAAAATAACTGGTATGATGGTGTTTGCAACGTGGGCTATAAGCCAACTTTCAAAGATCCAAATGATAAGCAATTATCGATTGAAGTCCATATTTTAAACTTTGATAAAAATATCTACGGTGAAGAAGTACATGTGGCATGGTATAAACGTATACGAAGTGAACGGAAATTCGATGGTATTGAGGCCTTGAAAACACAAATTGAAAAGGATAAACAAGAAGCAATACGTTACTTTAACCAGCTATAAGAAGTACTTCATTACTGTAGTCACATTAGCCAAGTCGACGTTTTACTTGCTTGACTATGTGATTTATGGTAATATTCATAAGTGCATAAATGCTTAACCTTAGCTCGGTATATCGATGACTCCAACGTTTACTGTGCTAATGGGGATTAATTATAATTTAGGAGGTCCATACAAATGGCTATTACAAAAGAACGTAAAAACGAAATTATCGCTGAGTACCGTACTCACGAAAGTGACACTGGTTCACCAGAAGTACAAGTTGCAGTATTAACAGAGGAAATCAATGCTCTAAATACTCACTTACGTACTCACAAAAAAGATTTCCACTCTGAGCGTGGTCTTCTTAAAATGGTAGGTCGTCGTCGTCACTTATTAAAATACCTTCGTGAAACAGACGTACAACGTTACCGTGAATTAATCAACCGTTTAGGCTTACGTCGCTAATTAATAGCAAAAGTAATCCTATATTAGACTGTAGACAAACTGATGTTTGTCTACAGTCTTTTTTTGAGATAATCTTGTTAATTTTGTTCAACAATAAGCCATAACTTTTTTACACTACGATGAACGATAGATAAAAATGATTTGATACTTGATAAAAGGGTGATATATTCTAATCACATTTCACAGCCCATTTATAGTCATTGTGATCATCATTTGCAAGTTTAATTGAAGTAGATAAATTGAAGGCTAGATTGCTATTATATTTCATGAAATACAATCCAGCAAATTATAGGATAGAGGCTCAAAATTGGTACATAAGCGTCAATCATACAATCTAAATGCTATCATTGAATACTAGTAAACGATGGCTATGGGTTAGAAAACTTTCTATGTTAATAGTTGGTGAAATGTAAACTAAATCATTTAGAAGGGTGAGTAGGATGTTTAACCAATTATTAAGAGAGAATAATATTGTTGCAAGTATTTTAACAGTTATTCGTGTTTATTTAGGCTGGCATTGGCTTACAGCAAGTTGGGGAAAATTGTTTAATGGCTTTGATGCATCTGGCTTTTTAGCCAATGCTATTGCAAATCCAGTGACAAGTGGAGAAGAGCTCGCCTACCCACTGTATGTAAAGTTTATTGAATCATTTGCTTTGCCAAATGCTGAGCTAATTAATATTCTTGTGCCTTGGGGAGAATTTTTAGTAGGGCTAGGATTAATTCTGGGATGCTTAACGACATATGCTGCATTTTTTGGTATGGTCATGAATTTTGCCTTCCTAATGGCAGGTACTATATCTAGCAATCCTTGGGATATTTTACTTGCAATCTTTATAGCCGTTGCTGGTTATAATGCTGGGAAATTCGGGCTTGACCGCTTCATTATGCCAATCATAGGTGAAAAGATGGCGAGAAATAAGAAAAAAGAAGTTGTTCAACCTGTTAAAATTACATAATAAACTTTTTACATATCTTATATTAGGAGACTACTCATTAGTCTGAATATACCCCGCCCATTATTGAACTGCTCCCCAAATGTTAGACACATCTAACATTTGGAGGAGCAGTTTTTATATGGCTAAATTTACATCGGAAGAAAAACTACAAGCAGCCTTACGTTACATAAAAGGCAATGAAAGTTCACATGAAATTGCTAAATCTATCGGAACAGATCACAAAGCAATTCTTAATTGGGCGAAACAATATGAGTATAATGGCGTAGAAGCGTTTATAAAGCGATATACAAATTATTCGGCACAGTTTAAACTAGACGTACTAAACTTTATGATTGAAAATGGTACGTCCTTACTTGAAACAGCAGCTATCTTTAAGATAGCTACGCCTTCTACACTTCGTAGTTGGAAAAAGCAATTTAAAACAAAAGGATTCGATGCCCTTCAATCAAGGAAAAAGGGGCATCCATCCATGAAAAAAGAAACGAACAAACAACCAAAACAAGCACCAGTAGAAGGGACACCTGAAGCACTTCAAGCAGAAATCAATCGTCTACGTATGGAAAATGAGTACTTAAAAAAGTTGAACGCCTTAGTTCAAGCCAAGGAAAAATCACCAAAGAAGACAAAGTAAAGGTCATCTATGAATTAAGGCATAAATACTCGGTGAAGGCGCTTGCGAAATTCGCAGGCATTCCACGTAGCACGTACTATGATTTAGTGAAGAAGATGGATCGTCCAGATCCAGATGCCGAGTTAAAGGCCGAAATTCGAGCAATTTATAACGAACACGAAGGTCGTTATGGTTATCGTCGTATTCGTGATGAGCTAGCAAATCGTGGGAAAAAAGTGAATCATAAAAAGGTTCAACGTATCATGAAAGAATTAGGTTTAAAGTGCTTAGTGCGTATGAAGAAATACAAATCTTATAAAGGGACAATCGGTAAGATTGCGCCTAATAGATTGGATCGTAACTTCATAGCAGAAGCACCGAATGAAAAATGGGTTACAGATATTACGGAGTTTAAGCTGTTTGGTGAAAAGCTCTATTTATCACCTATTTTAGACTTATTTAACGGCGAAATTATTACGTACACAATTGGTCATAGACCAACATATTCGCTTGTATCAGAAATGTTGGAGAAGGCACTAGAGAGGTTGCCAGAGGAACATCAATTATTGATGCATTCAGATCAAGGTTGGCATTACCAAATGAAACAATATCGCCACGCCCTTGAATCAAGAGGCATTGTGCAAAGTATGTCACGTAAGGGAAACTGTTATGACAACTCTGTCATGGAGAATTTCTTCGGCATCATGAAGTCAGAATTCCTCTACTTAAAGGAATTTGATAGTGTCGAGCATTTTAAAAAGGAACTTGAAAAGTATATAACGTATTACAACACGAGACGTTTAAAGGCAAAATTAAAACTGAGTCCGGTAGAATACCGAACTCAGTTTACCCAAGCTGCCTAAACGAAATAACCGTGTCTAACTTATAGGGGTCACTTCATATATGGGTGGGGTATTTAAGTTGTTGAAAAAAGAAATGTCACTAGCAGAAAAGCCCTTTTTGCAAGGTGAGGGGGTGACTTCCGTTTCACTGGGCGTCCGATGATCCAGTTTTACTCACTTACGCAACTTTCACAAAAATTCTATTGATGGTTTTACTTTTCAACACTATGTAAATCCCGACTATTATTTGCCTGACTTACTAACTTTCCTAGATGATCCAACTTTCTTTTACCTTATAGGATGTTGTATGATAAGCTCCATGTTATAATAAGTCTATTGTTTAAACTTGTATTTGAAAAACTAATGTTAGCGAAGCAGTTATTTCCATTTACATACATTACTTTTCGTCAAGAAGGAATCAATATAGAAAAAACCATATACCAAAAATGCTTTTTCAATAAAATAATGAAATAAATCTTAAATAAATTGGCAATAACTGAATTTAAATGTATGATTATTTCATGAAATATTATTTAGCATAGAACAAGCATTTTTGGTACACTTACTATTAGTACATACAGACGAAGTAAGTGTTTTTATAATAGAGAGGGGTTCATTGAATGAACGAAAAGAAAGTCTATTCCTATGAATGGGCTGGCCGTCCACTTGTAATTGAAGTAGGACAGTTAGCAAAACAAGCAAACGGAGCCGCATTAGTACGCTATGGCGATACTTCTGTACTTGCTACAGCAACAATGTCAAAATCACCTAAACCACTTGATTTCTTCCCATTAACAGTAAACTATGAAGAGCGTCTATATGCTGCAGGTAAAATTCCTGGCGGCTTTATTAAGCGTGAAGGACGTCCATCTGAAAAGGCGATTTTAGCAAGCCGTTTAATCGACCGTCCGATTCGTCCGATGTTCCCGGATGGTTTCCGTAATGAAGTACAAGTTATTTCTATGGTTATGTCAAATGATCCTGACTGTACATCTGAAATGGCAGCAATGGTTGGTTCATCATTAGCATTAGCGATCTCTGATATTCCATTTGATGGGCCAATAGCAGGTGTACAAGTTGGTTATATTGATGGAGAATTCATTGTAAACCCGACAGTAGAGCAATCGAATCGCTCAACAATTCATTTGTCTGTAGCAGGGAACAAAGATGCTATCAATATGGTTGAAGCGGGAGCACTTGAAGTACCAGAGGAAATCATGTTAGAAGCGATTATGTTCGGTCATGAAGAAATCAAAAAAATCATTGCTTTCCAAGAGCAAATTGTGGCAGAGGTTGGTAAAGAAAAGTTACCAGTGACACTATTTGAAATTGACGAAGCAATTCAAGCCGATATAAAAGCAGCTTGTGAGACTGATATGCATGACGCAATTCAAACGGCAGAGAAACATGCTCGTGATGAGGCAATTCAAGCTGTTAAAGAGCGAGTTATCGCTTCCTATGAAGAGCAAGAAGCAGATGACGAAACAATGAAACAAGTGTACACAATTCTTGACAAGATGGTAAAAGAAGAAGTACGCCGTCAAATCACGGAAGATAAGATTCGTCCAGATGGTCGTAAGCTCGACGAAATCCGACCACTTTCTTCTGAAACAGGCTTATTACAACGTACACATGGTTCAGGTCTGTTTACACGTGGACAAACACAAGCACTTTCTATTTGTACATTAGGTGCGCTTGGTGATGTACAAATTATTGACGGTTTGGGTGTGGAAGAGTCAAAACGCTTTATGCACCATTATAACTTCCCACAATTTTCTGTAGGGGAAACGGGTCCAATCCGTGGGCCAGGTCGTCGTGAAATTGGTCATGGTGCGTTAGGTGAGCGTGCACTTGAAGCAGTCATTCCTGATGAGTCGGTCTTCCCTTATACAATTCGTTGTGTATCAGAAGTACTTGAATCAAACGGATCAACTTCTCAAGCTTCTATTTGTGCGTCTACATTAGCCATGATGGATGCAGGTGTCCCATTAAAAGCACCAGTTGCAGGTATTGCAATGGGCCTTATTAAAAAAGGTGAACATTATTCTATTTTAACGGATATTCAAGGAATGGAAGACCATTTAGGCGATATGGACTTTAAAGTGGCTGGTACAGCTAAAGGTGTAACAGCTCTACAAATGGACATTAAAATTGATGGTTTATCTCGCAATATTTTAGAAGAAGCACTGACACAAGCAAAAGTTGGACGTATGCATATTCTTGAATCAATGCTTGCTACACTGCCAGAGCCACGTAAACAATTATCTGCGTTTGCACCAAAAATTGTTATTGTAAAAATTAATCCTGATAAAATTCGTGATGTAATTGGACCAGGTGGTAAACAAATTAATAAAATTATTGAAGAAACGGGCGTTAAGATTGATACAGAGCAAGATGGTACAATCTATATTTCTTCTGCTGATGAAGCAATGAATGCACGTGCAAAACAAATTATTGAAGATATCGTACGTGAAGCAAAAGTAGGGGAATACTACTTATCAACAGTGAAACGTATTGAAAAATTCGGCGCCTTTTGCGAAATCTTCCCAGGGAAAGATGGCTTGCTTCACATTTCTGAAATTCAAGAGGAACGAACAAAGCAAGTGGAGGACGTCTTAAAACTTGGCGATCAATTACTTGTGAAAGTGATTGAAATCGACAAGCAAGGTCGTGTGAATTTATCTCGCAAAGTAGTAATTCAAGAGGAAAAAGAGCGCGCTGAACAAGAAAAATAATATTGATTAAAAGGCTGCGTAAATTGCGCAGCCTTTTTCGATAGTAGCAAGAAGAAAAGTAGAGGATTTTTATAATTGGGGGAGATAGTTTGGTTCAAGTACATACATGTCAGAATGGTGTTCGAATTGTATCAGAGCAAATTGATCATGTAAGATCAGTGGCATTAGGTATCTTTGTGAACGCTGGCTCTCGCTATGAGCTACCTGAAGAGAATGGTATCACACATTTTATTGAGCATATGTTGTTTAAAGGCACAACAACTCGTTCAGCTCGTCAAATTGCTGAAGAATTTGATCGAATCGGAGGAGAGCTAAATGCCTTCACATCGAAAGAAAATACATGTTACTATGCTAAGATTTTAGATCATCATGCGGAGCTTGCGGTCACAATACTAGCAGATATGTTTTTCAATTCTACCTTTGCGGAAGAAGAATTAGAAAAAGAGCGACAAGTAGTATTAGAAGAAATTTTAATGAGCGAAGATGCTCCTGATGATGACGTTCATGAGAAGCTGTGGGGTGTCATGTATCCGAATGACGCACTCGGTCGTCCAATACTAGGTACGGCTGCTACATTAAAGACATTTACAGCAGATGCTATACGACAATATATGGATAAACATTATGGGCCAGAGTCCGTTGTTATTTCTATTGCAGGTAATGTTTCATCTCAGCTTATGCAAACGATTGAAGATTTATTTGGTCACTATCAACCTTCACCGCATGCTATGGCACCTGTCCTGACAAATCCTTCATTTTATCCAGGGGAAATTACAAAAATACGCGATACAGAGCAGGCACATGTCGCGATTTCCTATCCAGCAATTGGTGTAAAAGATCCAGATATGTATAGCTTTATTGCGCTTAACAATATAATTGGAGGCAATATGAGTTCTCGATTGTTTCAGGAAGTACGAGAAGAACGTGGGCTAGCCTATTCTATTTTCTCGTATCAATCGTGTTATGCAGATGTAGGTGCTTTTACGATTTATGGTAGTACTAGTCGACAGCAATTAGCACAGCTTCAGCACACAATTGATGCCACTTTATTAGATATTGTAGCGGGTGGTGTGACAGAGGAGGAGCTTGATAATGCGAAGGAGCAGCTTAAAGGAAGCTTTGTCCTTGGATTAGAAGGGACGGGAGCTCGTATGAATCGAAATGGAACAAGTGAACTTGTCCATCGCAAGCATCGAACAGTAGACGAGGTTCTTAAATCGATAGATGCTGTATCGATGGAGTCAGTGGATCGGCTGATTGCTAAAATTTTAAAAGCAGAACCAGCTATCTCAATCATAGGTCCTAGCGAATAAAGATATTTTAATAAGATAGCATTTGTTCAAGCTATTATTAGATAGGAGATTGGCATTTATTTTCAATGTGGATAAGTCAACAGCCCTCCATAAAATGAGTAGTGAAAACCTTTACCCAAAAGGTAACACTTTATGAACTGGCGAGGGAAGGTACTTGATTCAAGGGGATAGCGAGACATGTCACCCTCTCTAAATGGAGAGGTAGCGAAGGAAGCCGCTCTGCACATGCTCATAGGAAAGCAAGTAGCCTGCAATGAAATCCATTTCCTTTTGATTGACTGTTTTGCTATTCAACACGATTAAAAATAGGCTGCCAAATAAGGCAGCCTATTTTTTGATGAATATTTAGCTTTAGCAAATTTCCTTTGCCAAATATAAATAAAGACATTTGTGAAACACAAGAAAAGTGATGAGGATACTAACCAGTGTTGGTATGAATAAGATAATTAAATTTGCAGCTACTAGTGATAAATAATAATGAATAACAAAATTTAGCAGAATGATAAGCACAATAGCTGTAAGCATTCTAACCGTTCGCATTCTCTCTGTTTCATCAAGATGCTGAATATAAAATTGACTACAGATGAGGAAAGAGGCGCTACTTATATAAGCAAAGTACATAGCAAGATGCTCGATAAAATTTTCAGATGCATCAGGTTGTGAGAAATACATAGGCGCAAGGATAATAAAGAGCAATGCAATAAGGCCATAGCAAAATAAAAAATCGGATTGCAATTGTGTTTTCTTTGATAGAGGTAGCGTATTGACATACATTGTCCACTTTACTTGACGGTCGCCTTTATATAAATTATCTACGATGTTGGCAGAAATAACGACAACAAATAATCCGATAGAAGGACTATCTACAAAAGGTAAATGTACAAAATGAAGAAGTAAACATATCGTCATTGTAAAAAGAATAGTCCATTTTTGTACGACAATTCTTTGTAACAACAGTGCTCGCATGAGATCCCTCCTAAAACTCTTTTCTTTTATAAATAGCAGTAGAAACTAGAGAGGAGAGGCAGAGCAGTATTAGCCCGCCCAAAGGTGCTAAATAGACGTATTGCTTTAAATATAGAAACGTTTGAGTCATATCAGGGATATATTCTTTAAACATCCCCGTTAAGAAACCAGGGATAAAACAAAACGCAATGAGGACTATTCTTCCTTTAATAGAGCCAAATTTAATATAGATAGGTAGTAATACGGCTAATAAACAGAGCGCCGATGTTATGATCAAATTAAACGTTAGGAAAAATTCTGAAGTGATGTCGTTTTTGGTAAAAAAATTGATAAAAAATAGGATAGGTAATGCCATAACAAGTCCGAAAATCATTAACATCACACTAAGTATATATTTACTAAAAACGATATCTGCTTTAGAAATTGGTAAAGTATTAGCGTATTTATCCCACTTACTTTGTTCATCGTAGCTAAGCGCAGTTATCGCTTGTATCGTAACAATAAAAACAATAACAGCTAGAAGCATTGCGCTTTGCTGCATAAAAATCGCCATCATAAGAAGAAATATAAGAACAAATGCTTGTGCTTTCATTTGTCGTTGAATGGTCATTAAATCTTTTAGGATAAGTCCTACCATATTTAAACACTACCTTTCACGAAAAATAGCATGATATCTTCTATAGAAGGCCTTTCAAGTCTGAAAGCCTCATTTACTTCATTTTTCAGAACTAATGCTTCTATTCCAAACGCACCAGGACGGGTTCTTAGAATAGCATGCTCTGGCAAGTCGTTTACTTCCTCACTGTTACCTTTGAAAATACCATATTCATATAATAGAGCATCTTTACTCTCGCTCAATAAAATCTCACCATTATGAATTAACGTAATATAGTCAGCAATTTTTTCTAAATCGCTTGTAATATGCGATGAAAATAAAATGCTGTGCGTTTCATCCTGCATAAATGCTAAAAATAAATCCAGAATTTCATCCCGAATAATAGGGTCTAATCCACTTGTTGGCTCATCTAAAATCAATAATTTTGGATGATGTGCCAATGCTAAGGCAATTGATAGCTTCATCCTCATTCCTCGTGATAGTTCCTTTATCTTCTTCCTCTTTGGCACCTTAAATTGAGCTAATCTTTCAAAATAATAGTCTGAATCCCATGTTTGAAATACTTTTCTCATGATTTTGTCGAGTTGCGTCGCATTTAGCGTTTCTGGTACATGTAAATCGTCAAATACAACGCCGATGTCGTTTTTTATCGATAGTTCGTGTTCGACATGATCTTTGCCAAATAGCAAAATTTCGCCATATTCTTTTTTTATTAAATTCAGCATGCATTTTATCGTTGTTGATTTGCCAGCCCCGTTTTCTCCAACAAAACCCATTACCGTGCCTTGAGGGACGGAAAAACTTATATCTTTAAGAAAAAAGCCTTCAAAGCCCTTATGTAGATCCCGAATTTCAATGGCATTCATATTACTTATCCTCCTCTAACATTAAAGATAGTAGTTCTTGTAATTCTTTACTAGAAAGTCCAGCGGTTTTCGCTATTTTTGCTGCCTTTTGCAAATGCCCCTCTACCTGCCGTAATAGCTCCTCACGTAGAAAGTCTTGATTTCGTTCTGTGACAAAGCTCCCTTTACCAGCGACAGTTTCAATGAAACCATCTCGCTCTAAATCAGCATAGGCACGTTTAGTGGTCATCACACTTATTTTTAAATCCTTTGCTAAAGCGCGGATAGACGGTAGTGCATCACCAGCCTGTAATTTATTAGCTAAAATAGCTTCTTTGAGCTGTATGGTGATTTGCTCATAAATAGGTTTTTCACTCGCATTACTTAAATGGATATGCACAAATCATCACCTCTTATAACTGTATATATACACTATATACAGAAGGCGATGGAAATGCAACATATTCGTACTTTAGGTAGGGGTCACGATTTGCAAAAAGTCCGCATATATTGAGGTAACGGCTCAAGGAGGGAGATGAGGCATGCTACTATCTGAGATGGTGGATAAGGAGTTAATTCAAATTGAGGGTGGCGTACATTTTGGCATCCTGGCACATACAGAATGCCTATTAGATGTGCAAACAGGGAAAATACATGGTTTTGAAATTGTGAAAGATAAACTACCATTCCAAAAAAAGAAAATGAAAGTTAGTGAAATGATACCTTGGCACGAAATTATTTTAATTGGTGAAGATCGTATTTTATTTAATAAGACATCTACAGTACAGTCAGAATATTTACAGTGAGGTGAGCTTTTGGAAAACGAAAAATGGCTTGTTATCGGTGAGGACTCCCGATTAAAGGAACTAGCTACAATGCTAAGAAGTCCATCGAGAACAGTATTTTATAAAAGAACAACCGTATGGAACGAAGAGTTAAATAAACTTGTTTTAGAATTCCAGCCTAATAAAATCGTATTACCTATTCTTCCATTAAAAATAGAAGTTGAGCAGCTCTATGGTATATCACAAGTGAAATTTTATACAGGTCGATTAACAATGCATTGGAAGCAATTACTAGAGAAAAATGAATCTATTTGCTATTTACAACAAGAATCATTTATTTGGCAAAATGCTCGATTAACAGCGGAGGGATTTATCGCCACGTTTTACGGACTCGAGCAAAAATGTATTTACGGACAAAATTTCACAATCGCAGGTTTTGGTCGCATCGCAAAAATGCTCGCCTCTTTACTAGTTAAGATGGGTGCAAATGTTCATATTGTTGCACGTTCAGTTGTACAAGTGAGTGAAGCAAAAGCTTATGGTTATAAAGCCACGAATTTAGATGATCGCCAATGGTCTATTACAGATGGCATTTTTATTAATACAATTCCTGCTAAATGGATTACAGAGTCTTTTATAGAGCATGTTCCAACTGTTTTATATGACTTGGCTTCAGAGCCAGGATGTTTAGATATAGATTCTGATCAATTACAAACGTATGTACTATTGCCATCATTGCCTGGGAAATACTTTGCACATGATGCAGCTACAATATTGTGCAAGGCAATAGAGGAGGAAGAAAATTGTTAACGGGGAAACGAATTGGCTTAGGTATTACTGCTTCTCATTGTACGTATGAAGATGTAGTACCTAAAATCCAAAATTTTATTGATGTCGGAGCAACAGTTATTCCAATCATTACCCATTCCGTTTTACATGCAGCTACACGCTTTGGTACAGGTGAAGAGTGGATTGCCAAAATAGAAGCTTTGACAGGAGAAAAAGTTATTTCTTCTATAAAAGAGGCGGAGCCATTTGGCCCATCCAATCCATTAGATGCAATGGTCATAGCCCCCATGACAGGCAATAGCATAAGTAAATTTGCTAATGCGGCAACAGATAGTCCTGTGTTAATGGCAGCAAAGGCTACTTTGCGTAATGGTTCGCCTGTAGTTTTAGGTATTTCCACAAACGATGCACTAGGCTTAAATGGCATAAATATTATGAAACTGTTAAATGCCAAAAATATATATTTTATTCCCTTTGGTCAGGATGCCCCTCACTCCAAACCAAATTCTTTAATTGCTGATTTTGAGCAAATGGTGGATACTGTTCATGCAGCAATTACGCAGAAAAAGCAATTACAACCGCTGTTGATACAATATTTCAAATAAATAAGAGATTACACACAATTTTCAGTATTTTTGTGATACAATAGCACACATTATGGAACATGTATTCAAGGAGAGATGACAGATGACAAAGCAGTTAACAGTTGCGGTTGTTGGGGCAACAGGTGCAGTAGGATCGAAAATGATGGAGCAGTTGATTAAACGTAAATTTCCGATTGGACATATTAAATTTCTAGCTTCTGCTCGTTCAGCAGGAAAATCAATCGAATTTAATGGGGAAACATATACAATTGAAGAAGCGACACCTGAGGCTTTCGAAGGCGTCAATGTCGCTTTATTCTCAGCTGGTGGTTCAGTATCAGCTGTGCTTGCACCAGAAGCAGCTAAGCGTGGTGCAGTAGTTATTGATAATACGAGCCATTTTCGTATGGATCCAGAGGTACCGCTTGTCGTGCCTGAAGTGAATCGAGGCGACTTAGCGAAGCATAAGGGAATTATTGCGAATCCAAACTGCTCGACAATTCAAATGGTAGCTGCGCTTGAACCAATTCGTCATGCATTTGGTTTAACAAAAGTAATTGTTTCAACTTATCAGGCAGTATCAGGTGCAGGGATTTCTGCGATCCAAGAATTAAAGGCACAAAGCGAAAACTGGGATGCAGGTAAAGATGTAGAAGCAAATATTTTACCGTCTGGTAGTGATAAACGTCATTACCCAATTGCTCGTAATGTCATTCCACAAATCGATAAATTCACAGATAATGGATTTACATACGAAGAAATGAAAATGATTAATGAGACGAAAAAAATCATGCATGCACCAGAGCTAAAAGTAGCTGCTACTTGTGTTCGTGTGCCAGTCGTTTCAGGTCACTCTGAATCTGTTTATATTGAGGTAGAGAAAGACGCGTCAATCCAAGAGATTTTCGAAGTATTACGCAACGCACCAGGTGTGGTATTACAAGATGATATTGCAACACAAACTTACCCAATGCCTATTTATGCAGAAGGGGAAGACGCTACTTTTGTAGGACGTATCCGTCAAGATTTAGACAACAGCAAAGGGTTCCATCTATGGATCGTTTCTGACAATTTATTAAAAGGCGCCGCATTAAACTCTATCCAAATTGCAGAAGCAATGCTTGAGGATAACTTACTATAAGAGGGGTGTAAGGATGAATTTAGGTCGAATTGGAACGGCAATGATTACGCCGTTCAAAAATGATGGCACGATTAATTATCCAGAACTAGAACGTATTATTAATCATTTAATAGACAATGGTACTGATTGTATTGTTGCTTGTGGTACGACTTCTGAAAACCCAACTATGTCTACAGAAGAGAAAATTGAAGTTGTACGCTTTACCGTAGAGAAAGTAGCAGGTCGCGTACCAGTTATTGCAGGTACTGGGGATAATGAAACAGCTTACTCTATCGCGATGACACATAAGGCAGAAGAAAATGGAGCAGACGGCATTATGCTTGTAGCTCCTTACTATAATAAGCCAAATCAACGTGGGATTTATGCTCACTTTGAAACCATTGCTAAACAAACTAGTCTCCCTGTTATGCTTTATAATGTTCCAGGGCGTACTGGGGTCAATGTTGCCTATGAAACTTCTGTTGCATTAAGCAAGATTCCTAATATTGCTTGGATTAAGGAAGCGAGCGGTAACTTAGATCAGATGGGTGATGTTATTGAGAATGTTGATCCAGCTGATGATTTCTTAGTGTATAGTGGGGACGATGGTTTAACACTCCCACTAATGGCCATTGGTGGAGCAGGTGTTATTTCTGTAGCTGCCCATGTGGTAGGCAATGATATGCAATTAATGATTAAAGCGTTTGAAGAAGGAAATCATAAGCTAGCAGCCCAAATTCACCGAGCCTTATTACCTTTAGTACGTGCGCTGTTCGCTCAGCCCAACCCTTCACCGATTAAATATGCGATGACAAAATTAGGATTTGATACACTCAATGTTCGTTTGCCGATGATGGAAATGACAGATGAAGAGAAAGCTAATTTTGACCGAATTTGGGATACGTATCAAGAAAAAGCGAAAAGTTTTAGATAAATAGCAGCGAGGCTGATAGCATTTCAGCCTCGTTTTTTATATTTTTTAAATAAAAAGTATGTACAAAATTTGTAACTCCTCGTCCTTACAAATACTTATTTAGCTCTATTTATACAGGATAGCCAATATTTGTTTTCCATCTGCTAGTAATAAGCAAATAGCAGGAAAATCTATTTCCTACGTGAAACATGTATTTTTAATTTGTGCAAAAGCTTTGCAAACCGTATAATAAATGTTAAGTGGTTGCTGTTCGGGATATTTTTTAGGAGGAAATAAATTGACAAAAAAGAAAAATGAATTAATCCGCATCATCCCTCTTGGTGGTGTAGGCGAAATTGGGAAAGCCATGTACGTAGTAGAAATTGATGAAGAGCTATTTGTGGTGGATAGCGGCTTAATGTTCCCAGAAGATGAAATGCTAGGTATAGATATCGTGATTCCTGACATTACTTACTTAGAAGAAAATAAAGAACGTGTGAAAGGTATTTTCTTAACACATGGTCATGAAGATGCAATTGGCTCTATTGCCTATGTATTACAAAAAATAAAGGCACCTGTGTACGGATCGAAATTAACTATTGCATTAGCAAAGGAACATTTAAAAGAATTACCTGCACCACATCAAGTGAAATTTTTTGAAGTAACAAACCGTAGTCGTATGAATTTTAACTCAACGTATGTAACATTCTTCCACACAACACATAGTATTCCCGATTCGTTAGGGGTAGTGTTCCATACATCTGAAGGCGCGATTGTTCATACAGGAGAGTTTAAATTCGATCAGTCAGCGACAGGTAAATTTAAACCTGATTTAGCAAAAATGGCACAGCTAGGAGAAGACGGCGTTTTCATTTTACTATCTGAGTCTTGCGAAGCTGAGCGACCAGGATATACGACATCAGAGATTGTCATTGAAGAACAATTATCAAAAACATTCCACTCAGCACCAGGTCGTATTTTAGTAGCTGTTTACGCATCGAATTTTATTCGAATTCAACAAGTATTTGCTCAAGCACAGAAATCATTCCGTAAGGTTGTAATTGTGGGCAAACCATTGGAAAAGGCAGTTGATTTAGGCGTACAGCTTGGTTATTTAACAGTCGAAGAAGATACAATTATTCCGATCTCGGAAATGCAAAAATATCAAGATGATGAAATTATCATTATTGCAACAGGCAACAGAGGAGAACCTCTCGATGCTTTAGAAAAAATTGTCCGTAAGCACCATCGTGACATTAAAATTAAACAAGGTGACACGGTACTAATTACCTTTACACCTTCTCCTGGCATGGAAGTTCAAATGGCGAATACAATGAACTCTATGTCAAAAGCAGGCGCTGAAATTTTGACTTCTAGCAAAAATGTCCATGTTTCAGGACATGGTAGCCAAGAAGATTTAAAGCTGATGCTAAACTTGATGCAACCAAAGTACTTTATTCCCGTACAAGGAGAATACCGTATGCTAATTGCGCATTCTAAATTAGCACAACAGCTAGGTATGCAAAAATCCCAAATTTTTATCGCTGATAAAGGGGATATCGTAGAATATAAAAATAATAAAATGCGCATGAGTGGTCGTGTACAAGCTGGTAATGTCTTAATTGACGGTATTGGTGTAGGAGATGTAGGTAATATTGTCCTTCGTGACCGTAAATTATTATCGCAGGATGGTATTTTCATTGTGGTGGTAACATTAAATCGAGCACAAAAGAAAATTGCCTCTGGGCCAGAAATTTTATCACGAGGCTTTGTCTATGTACGAGAATCAGAGGAATTAATGATTGAGGCTTCTGACATTGCAAGAAATGTGATTGAAAAGTACGTTGGGAAAGAAACCTTTGAATGGACGAATATAAAACAAGAAATTAGAGATACACTGAATACGTATTTATTCCAAAAAACAAAACGTCGTCCAATGATTATTCCTATTATTATGGAATATTAATTGAACAAGCTCATCGTATATGCTTTGAGGAAAAAATAAATGATAAAGGATTTTCTCCCAATTGCGGTGGAAAATCCTTTTTTTGAAATATTCAAGTTCTACATGTGATGATTCGCTACATATATAGAATGGATTGCAGAAGAAGGTGAATTTGATGGCAGTTAGTAAGAGAAAAAAAGTTACTAAAAGTAAAGCGACAACAGAAAAAAAAGAAATGCATCCGCTTATGTACGAAATATTAGGGTTGCTCTTAATTGCATTAGCAGTCATTATGATTTTTGAATATGGCATGATCGGGCGGATTCTACAAACAATCGCCATGTTCCTTTTTGGTAATTTACATTTTGCTGTTCCATTTATGCTTATATTTGTTGCATTGTTAATGATGATTGGTCGTAAAAAAGTTGGGATAAAGGATCGATTAATACTTGGCATGTTCCTCATTGTTATGAGCTTAACGATTTTTAGTCATGGCATATTATTTGAACAACTATCCAAATCAGGTGGTCTACTATCTGATTCTGTGCTACGTGAATCATGGCGAATTTTGATTAATACAGATGGTATCATTCATCGTAGTAATGCTTTAGGGGGTGGCATGATTGGTGCCCTACTATTTAGTGGGCTTCATGTGCTGTTTGAAGCCTCGGGGGCAAAAGTTGTTGCTTGGGTTATTTTCTTTATTGGTTTAATTCTTGTCACTGGTAAAGCATTAGTGCCTTATTTAGCAGAAAAAACGCCAGATATATTTGGTAAATGGAAAAAAAAGCATCGTGATAAGAAAAAAAATACACCGAAAAAACCAAATAATCGTCGTTCAAGAGTAGAGAGTGGGGATGAAGTAGCAGCTGTTAATCAGTCTATAGATATGCCTGAACAAGAAGAAGAAATACCACATGAACCGATTATTTCTGCTTTTACACAGAATGTTTCACAAGAAAGAGAAGTGATTGATACAACTCACATGGTGGAAAATGAACTTGAAGAAGCATCGGATGATGTCCAGATTCAGGGCACAGATGCAGTAGAAAATGCAGATTATCAGCTCCCATCATATAATTTATTACAATTACCTCCACAACATGATCAAAGTGGTGAATATTCAGTGATTCAGGCAAATGCCAAAAAGCTTGAGCAGACATTACAAAGTTTTGGCGTAAAGGCAAAGGTGACACAGGTGCATTTAGGTCCTGCTGTTACGAAATACGAGATTTTACCAGATATCGGTGTGAAAGTAAGCAAAATTGTCAATTTACAAGATGATCTTGCATTAGCATTGGCAGCTAAAGATATTCGTATGGAAGCGCCAATTCCTGGGAAATCTGCGATTGGTATAGAAGTACCTAATAGTGAGGTAGCCATTGTAACACTTCGTGAGGTATTAGAATCGAAAGATGGTGCTAAGCCTGAAGCATTATTACAAGTAGCATTTGGTCGAGATATTACAGGACAAGCTGTATTAGCAGAGCTCAATAAAATGCCACATTTACTTGTAGCTGGTTCTACAGGTAGTGGGAAAAGTGTTTGCATAAATGGCATTGTTGTATCCATACTAATGCGTACAAAACCGCATGAAGTGAAGCTCATGATGATAGACCCAAAAATGGTTGAATTAAACGTTTATAATGGGATTCCACATTTATTAGCGCCTGTCGTAACGGATGCACGTAAAGCTTCGCAGGCACTGAAAAAAGTGGTATCTGAAATGGAACGTCGCTATGATTTGTTTTCTCATACAGGTACAAGAAATATTGAGGGCTATAATGCACATGTCCAAAAGGTTAATGATCAAACAGAGGAAAAGCATCCAAAGCTACCTTATATTGTGGTTATTGTAGATGAGTTAGCGGATTTGATGATGGTCGCATCAAGTGATGTAGAGGATTCGATTACACGTTTAGCGCAAATGGCAAGGGCAGCTGGCATTCATTTGATTATTGCCACACAACGACCAAGTGTAGATGTTTTAACAGGTGTCATTAAAGCAAATATTCCATCAAGAATTGCTTTTGCAGTTTCTTCCGCGATTGACTCAAGAACAATTTTAGACATGGGTGGAGCTGAACGATTATTAGGACGAGGCGATATGTTATTTTTACCTGCTGGAGCTTCTAAACCAAAAAGGGTGCAGGGTGCCTTTTTATCAGATCAAGAAGTGGAGGCAGTCGTTCATTTTGTTATAGAACAGCAAAAAGCTCAGTATCAGGAGGAGATGATTCCTACTGAAGAAGAGACCATTTTAGAGGAAACAGATGATTTGTATGATGAAGCAGTCCAATTAGTTGTCAATATGCAAACAGCATCTGTCTCTATGCTTCAACGTCGCTTCCGTATCGGTTATTCAAGAGCTGCACGTATTGTTGATCAGATGGAGCAACGCGGTATTGTTGGGCCTCCAGAGGGTAGTAAACCTCGTCAAGTACTTGTTCACCAATACGATAACTAAGCAAAAAATGAAGATGAAAATGGTGAGAGCATTTGTATTTTTGTCCAAAAATTTGCAGATAAAATAAAGAAAGAATGAATTCTATAACAGATTTTACTCAAAACTGTTTATTTCATTCTGCAAAAATGTTATATTTATGAACGATTAGTAGGAATGTTGTACATCAGATGTCTGATCTCTGATTTTGGTGGTGATATATGTGACTATTAAAGCAGATCATCGTCATCTCTATCTTCAAGTAATCGATCGTTTAAAATCTGACATCGAGGCTGGCATTTTTAAAGAAAATGAAAAGCTGCCTTCAGAATTTGAATTATCGAAATCACTAGGAGTCAGTCGAGCAACACTTAGAGAAGCACTTCGACTGTTGGAAGAGGAAAATGTGATTGTGCGCCGACATGGGGTTGGGACTTTTGTCAACCCGAAGCCGTTGTTTACATCAGGCATCGAGCATTTATCTAGTATTTCTTCTATGATCGAGGCAGCAGGTATGGAGCCAGGTTCGCGATTTTTAAAAGCGACTGAGCATGTGCCTTCTGAGGAAGATTTAAAACGCTTCCAAAGTGATGGCGACGATAAAATACTCACGATTGAACGTGTCAGAACAGCGGATGGAGAGCCAGTAGTATACTGCATAGACAGGCTACCTGCAAGCTTCCTGCCTACTGACTTTGTCGAAAAAAAAGAAGTTTCACTGTTCTCTGCACTTGAGCAATCTGGCAAAATTCATGTAGCTTATGCTGTAACCTATATTGATCCAGTTGGGTATCATGAACAAGCCTCACCGATTTTAAATTGTGGACGTGAGACAGCTCTTTTAGTGTTAAAGCAATTGCATTATGATGATCATGATCAAGTAGTGCTCTATTCAAAAAATTATTTCCGAGCTGATAAATTCAGCTTCCATGTAGTTCGTAAACGGGTGTAGAACATTTCTAAATTTTTTCCTGCTAATTACAATACCTTTGGGGGGTTAATTAAATGAAAAAACGTAAATTTGGTTTAGTATTAACATCAGTATTAGCGGCAAGTGCTATTTTAGGTGCTTGTGGTACGAAAGACGACGAAAAGCCAGCGAAAGAAAATGACAATGCTTCAGGTGGCGAAAGCACAGAAGAAGCTTTCTCAGTAGCGATGGTTACTGACGTAGGTGGCGTTGATGACAAATCATTCAACCAATCTGCATGGGAAGGTGTACAAGCTTACGGTAAAGAGCATGATTTATCAAAAGGTGATGGTGGTTTTGACTACCTACAATCAGCTTCAGATGCTGACTATGAAACAAACTTAAACAACTTAGTTCGTCGTGACTTTAACTTAGTATTTGGTATCGGATTCATGATGGCTGATGCAATTGATGCAGTTGCTTCTGAAAATCCAGATAACCACTTTGCATTAATCGATGCTGAAGTAGAAGCAGACAACGTAGTAAACGTACTGTTCAAAGAGCAAGAAGGTGCTTTCTTAGCAGGTGTTGCTGCAGCGAAAACATCTAAAACAGGTAAAATCGGCTTCGTAGGTGGCGTTGATATTCCAGTTATTAACCGCTTCCACGCTGGTTTCGTTGAAGGGGCTAAAGCAGTAAACCCAGATATCGATATTCAAGTAAAATATACTGGTGCGTTTGATAAAGCAGATCTTGGTAAAATTACAGCGAACAGCATGTATTCTTCAGGTGTAGATGTAATCTTCCACGCTGCTGGTGCAACTGGTAACGGTGTATTCTCTGAAGCAAAAGAGCGTAAAGCGAAAGATCCAAATGCTGATGTATGGGTTATCGGTGTAGATGCTGACCAATACGAAGAAGGTAAAGTAGACGATAAAACAAACGTTACATTAACTTCTATGTTAAAAGGTGTTAATACAGCAGTAGTAGATATTTCAAATAGAGCGAAAAATGGTGATTTCCCAGGTGGAGAAACACTTGTTTACGGTTTAGCTGAAGACGGCGTTAAACTTGCGGATTCTCGCGGTGCGATTCCAGAAGATGTACAAAAAGTAATCGACGAATATAAAGAAAAAATTGCTAAGGGTGAAATCAAAGTTCCAGAAAAAGTGGAAAAATAATTCATCTTTTGATCATCATAAGGGACTCTTAGAAGGACCTTATGATGATTTTTCAATCTATCGTTATATTTAGATTATTCGCAATACTCTATTTAACTAGATTTATAGAAACCTTATAGAGGTAGTAATTATGATTTGAATAATGATGGTAACAAGTTAATAGAAGAAAGGTTTCTAACGATGACCTTTCCTGTATTAATTTAGCAAAACATCTACCTCTATAGGTGGGATATTAAATCGGTAATAAAATATAGCCTCTAGTAGAAAATTTATTACTGGACGTATGGCTTATCTGTACCATCCATCATGTAGCAGCAGATACTATACGCTAAGATGAAAATACTTAATAATAGTGCCTATTAAGGGAGTGACAAATTTGGATTATGTGATTGAAATGCTAGGAATCCGTAAAGAATTCGGTAATTTCGTGGCGAATAATAATATCACCCTCCAACTGAAACAAGGCGAGATTCATGCATTGCTAGGTGAAAATGGTGCAGGTAAATCGACTTTGATGAACGTCCTTTTTGGTTTGTATCAACCAGAGGGTGGCGAAATTCGTGTACGTGGGAAGGCTGTAAAAATTACAAACCCGAATATTGCCAATGATTTAGGGATTGGCATGGTGCATCAACATTTTATGTTGGTAGAAAACTTTACGGTAACAGAAAATATCATTTTAGGCACTGAGCCTACTAAAATGGGAATTGTGAATATAAAAGATGCGGCTAAGAAAGTACAAGCACTTTCTGAAAAGTATGGATTAGATGTTGATCCGAACGCCAAAATCGAGGATATCACGGTTGGTATGCAACAGCGTGTAGAAATATTAAAAACATTGTATCGTGGTGCCGAAATTTTAATTTTTGATGAACCAACTGCATCATTAACACCGCAAGAAATTACCGAATTAATTCAAATAATGCGCCGTCTTATCGCAGAGGGTAAATCCATTATTTTAATTACGCATAAGCTAAAAGAAATTATGGAAGTTTCAGACCGTGTGACGATTATCCGTAAGGGAGAAGGGATTGGCACAGTTGTAACCGCTGCCACAAATCCTGATCAGCTTGCTGAAATGATGGTTGGCCGTCAGGTTGAATTCAAAACGGAAAAAACGGATGCGACACCGACTGACGAAGTGCTTGCGATTGAGAACTTGGTTGTTACAGACTATCGAAATATTGATAAAGTGAAAGGTCTTAATTTAAATGTTCGTAAAGGTGAAATCGTAGGTATTGCTGGTATTGATGGTAATGGTCAATCCGAGTTAATAGAAGCCATTACAGGTCTACGCAAAATTAAAAGTGGTAAAGTCAAGCTGAATGGTAAAGATATTACTAACATGAAGCCTCGTAAAATTACAGAGGAAGGCGTAGGACATATTCCACAAGACCGTCATAAGCATGGATTAGTTTTAGATTTCCCAATTGGTCATAATATTGCATTGCAAACATATTACCAATCTCCAATAGCGAAGGGCTTTGTGATGGACTATAAAAAGGTGTCAGAGAAAGCTCGCCAAATCATTAAAGAGTATGATGTGCGTACTGGTAATGGAGAGATGACACCAGCTCGTGCATTATCTGGTGGTAACCAACAAAAAGCAATTATTGGTCGTGAAATTGACCGTAACCCCGATCTACTAATTGCTGCTCTACCAACGCGTGGACTTGACGTAGGAGCTATTGAATTCATTCATTCTCGTCTAATTGAGCAACGTGATAAAGGGAAAGCCGTTTTGTTAATCTCATTTGAATTAGATGAGGTGATGAATGTTTCGGATCGAATTGCTGTTATCTATGATGGACAAATTGTTGATGAGTTAAATCCGAAAGAAACGACTGAACAAGAGCTAGGCTTACTAATGGCAGGACAAAGTAAAAAAAATATAAAGCGTGATGCGAAGGAGGGGAACGACTAATGTCAAATCGTGTCATTAATATCCTCGTTCCTATCATCTCTATCATTATCGGTTTAATTGTAGGGGCTATCGTTATGGTAGTCAGTGGCTATGACCCAGTGCAAGGTTATATCGCTCTTTGGACAGGTATTTTTGGAGATTCATATTCAATCGGGAACACAATTCGTCAAATTACACCATATATTTTAGCAGGTCTTGCGGTAGCATTTGCATTCCGTACAGGGCTCTTCAATATCGGTGTTGAAGGTCAGCTAATTTTAGGTTGGCTAGCCGCTGCTTGGGTAGGTTATGCGTTTGAACTTCCTAAAATCATTCACTTACCATTAGCATTGCTTGCAGCAGCAGCTGCAGGAGCATTTTGGGCCTTTATTGCAGGTTTCTTAAAAGCGAAATTTAAAGTTCACGAAGTTATTGCGACAATTATGCTGAACTACACTGCACTTTATATTGCAAATGCAGTGATTAAAAAATTGTCCGATGGCAGCTTTAAAACAGAACGTATCCATGAGTCAGCTTCTTTACGTTCTCCGTTTTTAAGAGAGCTTACAGACAATTCAAGTCTTCACTATGGGATCATTGTTGCACTTTTAATGGTAGTTGTGATGTGGTTCATTTTAGAAAAAACAACACGTGGCTACGAGCTAAAAGCAGTAGGTTTTAACAAAAATGCTGCTGACTATGCAGGTATGAGTGTCAATAAAAATATTATTTTAGCTATGACAATTTCTGGTATGTTTGCAGGTCTTGGTGGTGCGATGGAAGCTTTAGGGACATTCCAAAACGCATCCATTAAACCTGGCTTTACGGGAATTGGGTTTGACGGTATCGCCGTTGCGCTTCTTGGAGCCAATACACCACTTGGAGTAGTGTTTGGGGCATCCCTTTTTGGTTCTTTAAAATATGGTGCATTAAATATGCCAAATGCTGCGGGTATTCCAGAAGAAATCGTATCCATTATTATTGCATTGATTATCTTCTTCGTTGCATCAGGCTATATTATTCGAGTAGGCTTACAAAAGCTGAGCAAGAAAAAGGAGGGACAATAACATGAGCTTTTTAGAAATGTTATATTTCATCATCCCTTCAGCGATTCTTTATGCAACACCTTTGATTTTTACGGCCATCGGTGGGGTATTCTCTGAACGCTCTGGTGTTGTCAACATCGGGCTAGAAGGCTTAATGATTGTCGGTGCGTTTGTTGGTATTTTTGTCAATTTAGAATTCGCTTCATCATTAGGGGCAGCAACAGTTTGGGTGGCAATGCTAGCAGCTGTTGTGATTGGTGCTGTGTTCTCACTTTTCCATGCTGTAGCTTCTATTTCTTTCCGTGCCGATCAAACGGTATCAGGGGTAGCTATTAACTTACTAGGTTTAGCTGCAACCGTATTCTTAGTAAAAATGATTTATGATAAAGGTCAAACAGATATGATAGACCAACCGATTCGTCGTTTCGGTGTCCCTTACTTAGAGGATATTCCGTTCTTCGGTCGTTTACTGTTCCATGATGTTTACAGCACATCTATTTTAGCGTTCGCTGTAGCATTCGGGGCATGGTTTATCATTTATAAAACGCCATTCGGCTTGCGTTTGCGTGCCGTGGGTGAACATCCAATGGCAGCAGATACAATGGGTATAAATGTAAATAAAATGCGCTATATTGCCGTGATGATTTCAGGGGCATTAGGTGGTCTTGGTGGTGCAGTGTATGCACAAACAATTACACACGACTTCTCACATGCAACAATTGCTGGTCAAGGTTTCATGGCTATTGCCGCAATGATTTTCGGGAAGTGGCATCCAATTGGAGCACTAGGTGCAGCCTTATTCTTCGGTTTAGCACAAACATTAAGTATTGCAGGGAATCAAATTCCGCTAATCGAGAATGTTCCAGCAGTATATCTACAAATTTTACCGTATGTGTTAACAATTCTTGCTTTAGCAGGCTTTATTGGTAAAGCAAACGCTCCAAAAGCGAGTGGACAACCTTATATTAAAGGTAAACGCTAAGAAAAGCATTTTAAGGACTGGGCACTATGCTCGGTCCTTTTTTTATTATAATTGGCGTAATTTTTAATTTTTCCCATACATACTTTGGATTCCTTTTGCAATTATAGACAATAGACATGTATAGTATGTGTAGTACATCGTTATATTAAGAAGGATAGGAGGGTTTCATATGTTTAAAACAATACCTTTTGCAAAAGGTGTCAATTTGCATATCCGACAAACGACCCAATTTAAAACCGTAAATTTTTCAATTAAATGGAGAAGAGCATTAACGGCTAAAAGTGCATCAGAGCGTACAGTATTAACAAATGTACTGCAGCACAGTAATGCTAAATATAAGACAACTGCTGCTTTTCGAAGCTTTTTAGATGACTTGTATGGTACAGTTTTGTATTTTGATACATCGAAGCGTGGAAATGAGCATACGGTTCTTATGAATGTAGAGACTGTTAATGATCATTATCTAGCAAATACAAGTGTCTTAAACGAAGTCCTTGGTTTATTGCATACAGCTATTTTTGAGCCTAATCTAGAAAATGGTGTCTTTAAGGAATCCGTTGTTGAGCGTGAGAAAAAGACAGTTATTCAACGTATTGAATCTATTTTTGATGATAAATCTCGCTTTGCTCAATTCCGTCTACAACAAATCCTGAGACCAAATGAGCCAGCATCAATTTCAGCGAATGGTAGTGTCGAAGAAATTCAAAAGATTACCCCTGCCTCATTATTTGAGGCTTATCAATCGATGCTAGCTAACGACAAAATCGATATTTATGTAGCTGGAGACATTAATGAAGAGGAAATTGTTACGAAATTAAAAAAAGCGCTACCATTTAAGGATCGTACTCCTGAGGAAGTTCCAGCAGTACTCCCTCAACAACATCCAGACAATGATTATGTAAGAGAACAGCATGAAATGAAACAAGGTAAACTTCATATTGGCTTTAGCACACCTGTTAGATTTGGTGATGCAGATTTCTCTAAGATGCAAATTTTTAATGGGATTTTTGGTGGATATCCACATGCTAAGTTGTTTATGAATGTTCGTGAAAAAGAGAGTCTTGCTTATTATGCTTCTAGTTCCTATGCTTCGCATTATGGACTTGTATTTGTTGTATCTGGGATTGAAGCTAAAAATGAAGAAAAAGCGCTATCTTTAATTAAAGAACAACTTGCCGTCATGCAGGCTGGGGATATTACAGATTTAGAGCTGGAGCAAACAAAGGCTATGCTGACGAATCAGCTAAAAGAATCCTTAGATTCGGCACGAGGTCAAATTGAAATTTTTGATCAATATAAGGATTTACCTGAGGAATTCTCAGTTCAAGCCTGGGCAAATAAGTGGAAAGCTGTGACAAAAGAAGATGTTGTTGCAATGGCAAAGCAAGTGCAGCTTGAAGCGGTCTATTTCTTATGTGGAAAGGAGCAAGCCGCACAATGAAAACAATAGAATTTAAACAATTAGATGAAATACTTTATTATGAAAAACTAGACAATGGCTTAGATGTTTATATATTGCCGAAAAAAGGCTTTTCCAAAACATTTGTTACATTTACAACAAAGTACGGCTCTGTCGATCGTACGTTCGTGCCAATTGGTGAAACAGAAAGTATTACTGTACCAGATGGTATTGCACACTTTTTAGAGCATAAAATGTTCGAAAAAGAGGATGGAGACGTTTTCCAAAAATTTAGCGAATATGGTGCTTCTGCGAATGCATTTACTTCGTTTACGCGTACAGCTTATTTATTTTCATCTACTGACAATATTTATAAAAGTACAGAAACTTTATTGAATTTTGTCCAAGAACCATACTTTACAGAAGCTACTGTCAATAAAGAAAAAGGAATTATCGGGCAAGAAATTACAATGTATGATGATCAACCAGACTGGCGTCTATACTTTGGCACAATCGAAAATATGTATCATCATCATCCTGTAAAGATTGATATCGCTGGTACAATTGAATCGATTGATGGCATTACAGCGGAGCACTTATATACGTGCTACAATACGTTTTATCATCCTTCGAATATGTTGTTATTTGTGATTGGTGCTGTTGAACCAGAAGAAATGATGACGTTTATTCGTGAGAATCAAGGTAAAAAAGAGTTCCCAGAACCAACGCCTATTCAACGCTTCTTTGATATAGAACCAACAGAGGTAGCTATTAAAGAACGTACATTAAATATGGATGTTCAAAAACCAAAAATTTATGTAGGTTTAAAAGCGAAAGACACTAATTTATCAGGTCAGGACATGTTAAAGCATGAGTTGTCGGTTCAAATTGCACTTGAGCTTATTTTTGGACGTACCTCTGATTTTTATGAACGTGTTTACGAGGAAGGTTTAATTGATGAGACATATGCTTTTGATTTTACCTTAGAAAATGGTTTTGGGTTTGCCATGATCGGATCAGATTCAGCAGAGCCTGATAAATTGGCAAAAACAATTATGGACGAATTAGCAAAATATGAAGGAAATAGCCAGTTTGATCGTGCTGGTTTGGATCGTATAAAACGCAAAAAAATTGGGTTCTTCCTACGTGCACTAAATTCGATCGAGTTTATCGCAAACCAATTCACACGGTATTCCTTTAATGACATGAATTTATTTGATGTAGTACCAGTACTTGAGACATTAACTGTGGATGATTTACAAAAAGCATTTGCTTCTATCCAAGGTGAAACACAGCAAACGGTCTTTAAAATTCTGCCAAGTAAGCAGGATGCACAGTGAAAAAATTTGCCCTTGTTTTAGGTGCATCAGGTGATATCGGTCATGCCATTTGTCAAAGCTTAGCTGAGGACGGCTGGTCCATCTATGTACATTATTCAAACAATCAAAATGCGGCACAGAGATTATGTGAAATGCTTACCGAAAATTTCCCTGCACAAGAATTTATGCTTGTACAGGGGGATTTTTCAATTGTTAATGGAGCAGAATTAGTAGCCGCGCAAATTTTCAATGTGCAGGCTATTGTTTTTGCTAATGGACAAGCCCATTATTCATTGCTCGAAGATACGACAGTTGAGGATATGGATGCTTTATGGCGTGTTCATGTTCAAAATCCTATGAGACTAACAGCTTTACTTTCTGGAAAACTTCGCAAGCATGAAGTGAGCTATGTACTATTTATAAGTTCCATTTGGGGAGAAGCTGGCTCAGCGGGGGAGGCACTTTATGCAACTGTTAAGGGTGCGCAACATGCTTTTGTTAAATCCTATGCAAAAGAAGCGGCATTATCTCGGATTAGAGTGAATGCTATTGCTCCTGGTTTTATAAATACCTCAATGAACAGCCATCTAAATCAAGAAGAGCTTCAATACATTTTGGACGATATCCCACTAGGTTCCATTGGACAAACAAAAGATGTGGCTGAAATGGTACGTTTTTATTTGTCTGGTAAAGCTGATTATGTGACAGGACAAATCGTACGATTAAATGGAGGCTGGTACATATAATAATCTCTTTTGCACATACTACTTGTGTAAAGGAGGAGGAAGAATATGACCATTTTAGAAAACTGGCAAAAATGGACATCGTTTTTAGGACAAAACGTTATGCAAGCTGAATCAAGCGGTATGCCGAAGAAAATGATTCAAACGGCTGCTGTCCAAATTGGGGAATATTTGGCGACTAATGTCGATCCTAAAAACGAACAAGAGCGAGTGCTGTCGGATTTATGGGGCGTTGCCTCTGAAGATGAAAAACATGCATTAGCGAATTGTGTCATTAAGCTTGTACAAAATAAGCATGTGCAGTAAATAAAAGAGGAGAGCCAATCTCCTCTTTTTGTTATACTATAAACTTTTTATCTGTGAAAACGGGAACGTATGTAAGCCTATTTAACAGTCATCAAAAAAAATTAGTAAATAACACTGTAATTCCATGTATTCTAACTTTCCATTACATAAAAAATCAGCTATGATGGAACTTATAAAGGATTTTTTACGTTAACTAATAGGAAGGGAACGAGTGTGTTGAGCGATTGGTACTTTGAATATGAAATTCAGGTGAATCGCCCTGGATTATTAGGAGATATTGCTTCACTTTTAGGGATGCTTCGTGTCAATATTATATCAATAAATGGTGTAGATGAGGATCGACGTGGTATGTTAGTGCATACAGACAATGATGAGGCAATTGAGCGTTTTCGTACAATTGTTTCGACAATGGAACATATTAACGTAACCAAATTTCGACAACCAAAACTTCGCGACCGTTTAGCCATTAGGCATGGTCGTTATATTCCTCGAGATGCAGATGAAAAAAACACATTCCATTTCGTAAGAGATGAATTAGGTATTTTAGTCGACTTTATGGCAGAACTCTTTAAAAAAGAGGGACATAAGCTGATTGGTATTCGTGGCATGCCACGTGTTGGAAAAACTGAATCCATAGTAGCCGCCAGTGTCTGTGCCAATAAAAAATGGATCTTTTTATCATCTACAATGATTAAGCAAACAGTTCGTAATAAGCTTGTGGGAGATGAATTTAGTCGTAACAATATTTTTATTTTAGATGGTATTGTGACTCGACGTTCATCTGATGAGAAACATTTGCAATTAGTGCGTGAAATGATGAATATGCCTTGTATCAAAGTTGTAGAGCATCCAGATATGTTTGTTCAGCATTCTGAATATAAAATAGAGGATTTTGATTATATTATTGAACTACGTCATCACACTGATGAAGAAATTACTTATGAAATAATGGAAAAAAATCATATGTCCGAATCCGATTCTTTTGGAGGATTTAATTTTTAATTTGATGTTAAAGTAGGTGTTATTAGTGGCAGAATTAGGGACTCGACTGAAAGAGGCGAGACTGTCTAAAGGCTACAGCTTAGACGATTTACAAGAAATAACGAAAATCCAAAAACGTTATTTAGTAGGAATTGAAGAGGGCAATTATTCCATTATGCCTGGTTCGTTTTATGTACGAGCTTTTATCAAACAATATGCAGAAGCTGTTGGGTTGGATGCGGAAGAAATCTTAGAGACATATAAAAATGAACTACCGAGCACTCCAAACGATCAAGTAAGTCAATCGATGACGAATAGCCCCAGCAGAAGAAAAGTAACGAAAGGCCCTTCGAATAAAATGATGGAGGCTATGCCAAAAATCATTGTTGCTTTATTTATTGTAGTCATTATTGTGGCTATATGGGTGCTATGGCAATCAAAAAACAGTCCAGGGACAAGCGAAGAAGTAAATCCAACTCCTGAGATTGAATATGACACAAATGTCAAGCCAATTGATAGTGAGAAGGATAAAAAAGAACAAGAAAATAAAGATGCACAGAAAAATGATAAAGAAGATACAAAAGCTACAGAAGAAACACCAACTGATGAAGATGACACTGATCAAACTGAAGAGATGAAGCAAACAATTTCCGCGGGTACTGTTGAAGCAGATGGAGCGACAACTTCTTATACGTTAACAGGGACGGATACAATGAAACTGAAAATCGAAATATCAGGCCCTACATTTGTTGGTATTCGCAATCAACAGCAACAAGAAATCTTAACAGATACGCGTGTCTATAATGCCGGGGAAGTAGTTGAATTTGACGCCTCAACACAAAACTATGTTCGTATTCGTCTCGGTAATTCAACGCAAGCTAAAATCTATATTAATGACGAACTTCTAACGTATGCACAACAAATTGTAACGCAAAATATCGTCATCAATTTCAATAAAGAACAGTAGTCATCACATGATGACTACTTTCTTTCATCATGAAAGGTGTTAGAAAAATGAACATTCCAAATAAAATTACCATCTCTCGAATCTTACTTATTCCATTCTTTGTCATTGTTATGATGTTTGATTTTGGCTGGGGAACATTATCACTTTTTGGTGCAGAGATGCCAATTCATCATTTTATAGGCGCACTTATTTTTATCTTTGCTTCAACAACCGATTGGGTGGATGGTTATTACGCACGTAAGTATAATCTTGTAACGACATTTGGGAAATTTTTAGATCCCTTAGCTGACAAGTTACTTGTCTCAGCAGCCTTTATTTTAATGGTCGAGCTTAAGATGGCACCTGCTTGGGTAATTATCATTATTATTAGTCGTGAATTTGCTGTAACGGGTTTACGTTTAATTTTGGCAGGTGGAGGAGAAGTCGTAGCTGCCAATCAGCTTGGTAAAATTAAAACTTGGGCACAAATTGTAGCGATTGCTGCTGCTCTTTTACACAATACAATCTTTACATTGGTTGGTATTCCATTTGATACAATCATGCTCTATGTTGCATTGTTCTTTACACTTTGGTCAGGATGGGATTATTTCTATCTAAATCGACGTGTATTACTTGAGTCTAAATAAGAAAGGTCTTGGGATCATGAATGCTGAAATTCTTGCGGTTGGCTCAGAACTATTATTAGGTCAAATTACGAATACAAATGCGAGATTTATCTCAAGCCAGCTATCCGAGCTTGGCATCAACGTTTTTTATCATACCGTAGTAGGCGATAATGCAAAGCGTTTAGAACAAGCTATCGAAGTGGCAGAGTCTCGTGCAGATCTCATTATTTTTTCGGGAGGACTTGGTCCAACAAAAGATGATTTAACGAAGGAAACGATTGCACGTCATCTTGGTGTTTCTCTTGAGTTTGATGAAGTAGCATTGACGTATATTGAGCAATTTTTTGCTAAACGAGGACGTCCAATGACGGAAAATAATCGTAAACAGGCATTAATTTTAGCTGGGAGTGAAGTATTAGCTAATCACCATGGAATGGCTCCAGGTATGATCTTCACAAAAAATGATCGCACTTATATTTTATTACCAGGACCTCCAAAAGAGTTAGAACCAATGTTTCAATTTGAGGCTAAACCTAAACTTGCTGCGATGCTTAATGATGGAGGGATCATTGCATCACATGTTATGCGATTTTATGGAATTGGTGAGGCCGAGCTTGAAGTACAAGTTCAAAATATTTTAGATGCACAAACCAATCCAACAGTTGCTCCACTTGCTTCTGATGGTGAGGTAACGTTACGCGTAACAGCTAAAGCCGCAACAGAGCAACAAGCTGGCCAGCTTATTAAGGCAAAGGTTGCAGAAATACAAGCACTTGTTGGTGATTATCAATATGGTGTAGATGATGATTCCCTTGCCTCAAAAACGGTAGAAATGCTACTGGATAATGAGCTAACAATTGCGGCTGCAGAAAGTTTAACTGCTGGTTTATTTCAATCTGAACTTGCGGAAATTCCAGGGGTAGGCAATGCACTTATAGGAGGCGTTGTTACCTATGCAGCAGATGCGAAAGTAAAACAGCTAGGCATTTCACAAGAATTAATTGATACACATGGTGTTGTGAGTGCTGAGTGTGCAGCGGCAATGGCAAGTGCTGTTCGTGAGAAATTTGCTACAAATATTGGGATTGGTCTTACAGGAGAAGCAGGTCCCACTGCACATGATCATCAGCCAGTAGGTACGGTTTGGATTGGTATTGCCATAAATGACGAGGAGCCGCTTACATATTTACTTCATTTATCAGGCATGCGGAATACGAATCGACTCCGTGCGGTGAAATTTACATGCCATTATTTAATGCAACTTTTAGAAGAACGTGGCTACACAAAACGATATTAAAATAGAGTAGGACATAGGAATTTGGGTAGAGGAAAACTATCCAAATTTTTATTTTGAAGAAAAATCGAATAAATGTTCGCTTTTTTCTTGCGTGTTTTCTCAAAAACAAGTATAGTAGAGATAGATAAAAACAGTGAACAGTTTTCGAAGGAGGAAAATGAATGAGTGATCGTAAAGCAGCCTTAGAACAGGCTCTAAAACAAATTGAAAAGAATTTTGGTAAAGGTTCCATCATGAAACTCGGTGAAAAAACCGATTTAGAAATTGCGACATCTTCAAGTGGTTCACTTGCACTTGATGCTGCATTAGGAGTGGGTGGATATCCACGTGGACGTATTATTGAAGTATACGGTCCAGAATCATCTGGTAAAACAACTGTTGCTCTACATGCCATTGCTGAAGTACAGGCATCAGGTGGACAAGCAGCATTTATCGACGCGGAGCATGCATTAGATCCAATCTATGCACAAAAATTAGGTGTGAATATTGATGAGCTATTATTATCACAGCCCGACACAGGTGAGCAAGCACTTGAAATTGCAGAAGCATTAGTGCGTAGTGGAGCTATTGATATTATCGTTATTGACTCTGTTGCTGCCTTAGTGCCAAAAGCTGAAATTGAAGGGGATATGGGTGACTCTCATGTCGGCTTACAAGCACGTCTAATGTCTCAAGCTTTACGTAAACTTTCAGGTGCGATTAATAAATCAAAAACGATTGCTATTTTCATTAACCAAATTCGTGAAAAAATCGGTGTCATGTTCGGTAATCCAGAAACAACACCAGGTGGACGAGCGCTTAAATTCTACAGCTCTGTCCGTTTAGAAGTGCGACGTGCAGAAGCTATTAAGCAAGGTAATGATATTGTTGGTAACCGTACTAAAATTAAAATTGTAAAAAATAAAGTAGCACCACCTTTCCGTACAGCTGAAGTAGATATTATGTATGGAGAAGGAATTTCTAAAGAAGGCGAAACAGTCGATTTAGGCGTAGAATTAGACATTGTACAAAAAAGTGGTTCTTGGTATGCATATGGCGATGAGCGCTTAGGTCAAGGACGAGAAAATGCTAAACAGTATTTAAAAGAAAATACTGCTGTCCTAGAAGACATAGCAAATAAAATCCGAGCTTCTTATGGTATTGCAGCTTCTTCTTATACAATTGCTGCCCATGATGATGAAGAAGAGATGGATGAAGAATTAATGTTACTTCTGGAAGAAGAATAATTAATGATTGCATTGTTCCCACTTTATTGAGGGGGCAATGCATTTTTTTGTCTATATTCTTAAATTTTTACACATAATAAGAGAGAGGCTATGTGTTTATTTCTTATGTACTGTTTTTTTATTAATTGTATTTAACATGAAAAATTTTCTAGTGAAATAGTAATAGGGAAAAAATTCACTGAATGGATAGGACTTACTTTTTTTGGCTAAGGTGGCGAACATACGCCTGACTATCCTTGACAGAGCATGAGGCTAGCTATACAATTAAATATGTATAATTTCTGAATTATGACTTTAAATAGGCAGTACATTTTATCCTCATTTAGCAAATGTTTTATAGTGAAATATCCTTTAAAATGGATGTCTAAACGCCTACTGGATGAAGATAATGCCTTTGGCCAATGAAACGGGTTTTGCATAAATTTTATCAAAATCTGGTGCATTTTAGCTAAGGCGACATAGATGTATGCGCCGACTGAAACTGTAATACCCAAATAGCAAGAGGAGGTGTTCATATGGATGGAATTACTATCATCTCCGCTTTGCTTGGACTCATCGTTGGTGCCGCTGTTAGCTATATCTACATGAAAAAAGTGAATGACTCAAAAATCACTGGTGCTAAACATGTCGCTGAAACAATCGTTGAAGAAGGAAAACGAGAAGCGGAGGCAATGAAGAAAGAAGCACTACTTGAAGCCAAAGATGAAACTCACAAATTTCGTACTGAAGCTGAAAATGACATTCGTGAACGTCGTTTAGAACTTCAAAAACAAGAGAACCGTTTATTGCAAAGAGAAGAGAATCTTGATCGCAAAGATGATGCTCTAAATAAGAGAGAAGCTGGCTTAGAGCGCAAAGAACAAGCTCTAGCTGAAAGACAACAGCATATTGAACAGATGGAGAGCAAAGTGGACGAGCTCATGGCATCACAAAAAACAGAGTTAGAACGTATTTCTGCTTTAACTAGGGATGAAGCTAAATCAATTATCCTCAATGAAGTAGAAAAAGAGTTATCAACTGATATTGCTGTGATGACGAAAGAAGCTGAAACACGTGCGAAAGAAGACTCAGATAAAAAAGCACGTGAAATTTTATCATTAGCACTACAACGCTTTGCTGCAGATCACGTAGCAGAAACAACTGTATCTGTTGTGAACTTGCCAAATGATGAAATGAAGGGACGTATTATTGGTCGCGAAGGCCGTAATATCCGTACATTGGAAACGTTAACAGGAATTGATTTAATTATTGATGATACGCCAGAAGCGGTTATATTATCAGGCTTTGATCCAATTCGCCGTGAAACAGCTCGACTTGCACTTGAAAAACTTGTACAGGATGGTCGTATTCACCCAGCTCGTATTGAGGAAATGGTGGAAAAAGCTCGACGTGAAGTGGATGAACAAATCCGCGAAACAGGTGAGCAAACTACATTTGAAATTGGTATTCATAACTTACATCCAGATTTAATGAAAATTTTAGGCCGCATGAAATATCGTACAAGCTATGGACAAAATGTTCTAAAACATTCAATTGAAGTCGCACATTTAGCAGGATTACTTGCTGCTGAACTTGGTGAAGATGTAGCATTGGCTCGTCGTGCAGGCTTATTACATGATATTGGAAAAGCAATCGATCATGAAGTTGAAGGAAGCCACGTTGAAATTGGTGTGGAATTAGCAACAAAGTATAAGGAACACCCAGTTGTCATTAATAGTATTGCTTCGCATCATGGTGATACTGAAGCAACATCTGTTATTGCGGTATTAGTCGCTGCAGCTGATGCATTATCAGCTGCTCGTCCAGGTGCACGTAGTGAAACACTTGAAAACTATATCCGCAGACTTGAAAAGTTAGAGGAAATTTCAGAAAGCTATGATGGCGTAGAAAAATCTTATGCGATTCAAGCTGGACGTGAAATTCGTATTATTGTACAACCTGAAAAAATTGATGATTTAGCGTCTCATCGTCTTGCGCGTGATATTCGCAAACGTATTGAGGAAGAACTCGATTATCCAGGTCATATTAAAGTAACAGTTATTCGCGAAACACGTGCTGTGGAATACGCGAAATAAATATTAAAATAATAGGCATCCCTTGACCAAGGTCAGGGGGTGCCTTTTTGTATGTGAATAAATTCGATGTGATCTACCCAGTAAGAATAAATGGATGATTCCAACAATATAGTATGGAATAAAGCATAGTGAACTAGCCTCAACATGAATACCTTTTAAAAATTAACAGCCTAGTTATACTCCATTTTTACAACTGGTTTATGTTTTGACAAGGAGTGAAGAGCATTGAAAGAAACAATCACATTACAAGATATATTGAAAATAGTCCGAGAAAACTTTCTTTTTATCATAAGTTTTACACTTTTTGCAGCGTTGGTTACAGCCTTTATTAGCATCTTTGTGTTAAAACCTACCTATGAGGCAGAAACGCAAATTTTAGTTAATCAAAAAAATATAGAGCAACCACATTTAGGTGTACAACAGGTTGAAACAGATCTCCGACTTATTAATACGTATAACATTATCATAACAAGTTCTGCTATTTTATCTAAAGTTATAAATAAGCTAGATTTGGATGTCACACCTGAAGTTTTAATGGATCAAATTACTGTATCTAGTGCCAATAACTCACAAGTTGTCAATATTAATGTTGTAGACAAGCAAGCAGGGTTGGCTGTCGAAATTGCCAATACAATAGCAGATGTGTTTCAAGAGGAGATCCAAGTTTTAATGACGGTTGATAATGTTAATATTTTGTCAGTTGCACAATTAGATAAGGAACCTGTACCGATTGCGCCAAATAAAACCCTTTATATAGTAGCAGCCTCGTTTATTGGTTTTGTTTTAAGTGCTGCTCTCATCATCATAATAGAGAGCTTAGATACTACAATCAAGACGGAGCAAGATATTGAAGAGCTAGTAGGACTACCGATTATTGGCTTGATTAGTCAAATTAGTGATGCTCACAATAAAAGCACTAGGATAAAATCTCGTAAAACGAGGAGAGGATCATAATGTTTTGGAAAAAAAAGAAAAAGAAGAAGTTAGTGAAAATGGCACGAAAACTTGTGACGATTGCAAATGGCCATTCTTTTATTTCTGAACAATTTCGAACAATCCGAACAAATATTACTTTTTCAATGCCAGATAGAGAGATTAAAACAATATTAGTGACATCTGCAACACCAGGTGAAGGAAAGTCAACCAATGCAGCCAATATAGGTGTTGTTTTCGCACAAGAAGGAAAACGGGTCGTCATCGTAGATGCAGATTTACGAAAACCAACAATGCATTATACGTTTCTATTGCAAAATGCTAGAGGACTATCAAATTTACTAACAAGACATTTTACAATTTCCGAAGTCGTCAATAATACAGATATTGCTAATCTATATGTCTTGACAAGTGGGCCTATTCCCCCCAATCCAGCAGAGTTACTAGCTTCTACCTTAATGGGGAGTGTAATTGAGGAACTAAAGAAAGAGTTTGACATCATTATTTTTGATGCGCCACCCCTACTATCTGTAACAGATGCTCAAATTTTGTCCAATAAATGTGATGGTACATTATTAATTGTGAACAGTGGAGTTGCAGAAAATGAAAGTGTGTTAAAAGCAAAGTCAAGCCTTGAAGCCTCAAAAGCAAATATTTTAGGCGTAGTATTAAATAACTATAAAATGCCACTCCATCAATATTATGAGCAATATTATCGTTAATTCAAGTATCTAGACAGGGAAGTGAAGTACAGTGATTGATATGCACAGTCATATATTATTTGATGTCGATGATGGTCCGAAAACGATTGAAGAGACACTTTGTTTATTTGAGCAGGCAGTTTTGGAGGGGATTTCAACGATTGTTTCCACTTCGCATGCTTTACATCCATTGTATAATGTCCCCTTTGATGTCGTGAATGAGCAAATTGTACAGTTACAAATGGCAATTGACCAACGTAATATGCCGTTAAAACTTTACACGGGACAAGAGGTACGCTTGGCAGGTAACATTCTAGAATTGTATGAAAAAAAACAATTACATACATTAGCAAATTCCAATTATTTGCTGTTGGAACTTCCCTCTAATCATATTCCCAAATATACAAAGGATATCATTTACTCGTTATTAACAGCAGGCATAACACCAATTATTGCACACCCAGAGCGAAATAGAGTCATTTCAGAAAATCCAAGTCATTTGGAACAAATTATACGCGAGGGGGCAGTTGCACAAATTACATCAGGGAGTTTAGCAGGATTGTTTGGAAAAACCGTCCAAAAACTTTCGCTAAATTTAGTGCGCTCGAATCTTGTCCATACATACGGTTCAGATGTGCATAACTTAAATACACGTCCTTTCTTATTTGAAAAGGGACTTAGATTTTTAGAAAAACAAAAAGATTTGGATATGGTAGAATTTTTGCTTGAAAATAACGAACGAATCATTAACAATCTTCCATTAATTGTATATGAACCAGATGATACTTTCACAAAAAAATGGTGGAAGTTTTTTTAAAATGGGAAAGCACCTTTAAGTTGTAAGGACATAAAAGGTAGGAAAAAGTAGCTGAAGCACTAGAGACATTCTATGTTTAAGGGGGGCATATGAGATGCGAGTTGTTTTTATGAGGAGTAACCCTGTTTCTCCAGATCCAAGGGTTGAAAAGGAAGCACATTGCCTTGCGAAAAATAATTGGAAGGTTCACATTTTAGCTTGGGATAGAGATAAAAAATATAAAATAAAGAACCAGCTGTTAGAAGGTGAACAGGCAATTCGTATTACAAGGTTTGGTATTCCGGCAACATTTGGAGGAGGTTTGAAAAAGAACTTAGTCCCATTTATAAAATTTCAACTTAAACTTTTTCAATGGTTACTTCGCCATAAAAATACGTATGATATGATTCACGCTTGTGATTTTGATACAGCGTTAATAGGTACAATATGTGGGAAATTACTTCGTAAAAAAGTAATCTACGACGTATTTGATTCGTATACATCACCATTTTATGGACCAGAGATTATTGGAAAGGTCATTGCTAGTCTAGATATACGCCTTATGAATAGTGTGGATGCAGTCATTATATGTACAGAAAAGCGCAAAGAACAGATTGCTAAGGCTTCACCTAAAAAAATAGAGGTCATATATAATACTCCACGTTATATAGATTCCAATGATTGCTTAGAGTTGAATCCGAAAAAAGTAAAAATAGTCTATGTAGGTATACTTACTGAAAATCGATTGATTAGTGAATTGGTTGAAGTAGTAAAGAATACGCCAAGTTATGAGCTGCATATTGGTGGATTTGGTAAGTTAGCTGATACATTGCTGCAAGCTTCGAAAATGCATGACAATATACACTTTTATGGTAAGTTACCCTATGAAAAAACAATAGAGTTAGAAAATAGTTGTGACATTATGACGGCTATTTATGATCCTACCATCTCTAACCATTATTATGCTGCACCTAATAAATTCTATGAAGCATTAATGCTTGGTAAGCCTTTGATTATGGTGAAAAATACGGGAATGTCAGAAGTAGTTGCAGCAAATAATTTTGGAGAACTTATTGATTACAATAGAGAGAGTTTACAAAACGGAATTGAGAATTTGGTAAAGCGTAGAAAAGAATGGCCAGAAATTTCTCGTGAAATGAAGGCACTGTACGAAGAAGGTTACAGCTGGGCGAAAATGGAGAAACGGATAACAGATTTATACAGTATTTTATAAAAGCTATGCGGAGTGTGAGTAGCAAAGGGAGTAGCTCGTAGCGGCTATCGATCCAATTTTTATCCACAAACGTAAGAGCAATATGAAAATTTACAGTAGTATTTTTAGGGGGGCTAATATGAAAATATTATTTGTTGCACAAAATTTTCAAATGGGTGGCATCCAAAAGGCGTTAATTAATATGCTAAAAGAAATCAGCCTCTACGAGAAATATGAGATAGATGTTTTCACATTTAGTGGAGGGGAATTAATGAACGATATTCCCTCCAATGTGAAGGTAACTACAGGGAACTTACTGTTACAACTAATTGCTACACCTTTTGCTGAAGTGAAAAAAAGAAATAACGTATGGCATATTATTTTACGCATTGTGTGTATGATAGTTGTTCGATTAATAGGTTCCCATAACTTCTATTCGATGCTTTTAAAAAAACATCGCAATAATTGTCATTATGATATCGCCATATCTTATTTTAATGATGTACCCAATCAATACTTCAATAAGGGGACCAATTTATTTGTAGATCAGTTTGTGATAGCAAATCGTAAGCTCGCATGGATTCATACAGATCCCATTAAAGCGAATTTTAATTATGAGGCTTGTGTCAAAACCTATAAAAATTTTGATCGATTGTTATGTGTTTCAGTAGCATGTAAGGAAAATTTAATAAATTTTCTTCCAGAATATCAACATAAAATTCAAGTGGTTTATAATTTTTTTCCAATCGAAGAGATTAAAGAACTGGCATGTCAATATACACCGTTTCATAAAAGCGAGTTGGATTTAATATCTGTCGGGCGAATTGAAAATAGAACAAAAAGGTTCGACCTTATTCCACATCTGTGTAAGTTGTTAAAGGAAGCTTCTATAAATAATTTTCGCTGGCGCATTTTAGGGGAGGGGCCAGACCTACTTTCAAATCAGCAACTAGCTTTGCAACTAGGTGTAGAGGATGTAGTTGAATTTGTAGGAGAAATGAAAAATCCCTATCCATTTATAAAATGTAGTGATGTATTCGTTTTAACATCTGCCTACGAAGGCTATCCAATGGTCATTGGGGAGGCATTAATTGTACAAACGCCTGTTATTACAACGGACTTTGCCGCAGCAGGTGAACAAATTTGTAATGGTCATAACGGATTGATAACAGGCTTTAACATTCAAGATATCTTTCAAGTCATTTCTAGTGTTATGAAAAATACAGAATTACTACACAATATGAAAAATTACATAGAGGAAAATCACTACACAAACAAAAAAGCTCAAGAGCAACTAGTATTGGAGTTTGATGTACATGATAGAATCTAAGAATTTTAGTGTGCTCATTTGTATAATTTCAAGTATCTTTGTCGTATTCAAAATATATACAGGTAGTAATCTATTTCTCTGGCTCTTCTTCCTTTTAACTAGTTTGGCGATGCTGCTAGATAAGCAGCAGCATCGAATTGACTATTTATTGTTTTTTATTTCGTGGGTGTATGTCATTAAATTCGATATATCAGGATATTCACTGCTTGTTGTACTTAGTTCTTTCTATATTTTGTTAAGTATTTTGACGCTCTTTTTACAAAAGCAAGGTATTTCAAAACGACTCCTATTAACCTATTTTTTATTTGCATTTTATACGGTGGCCGTAACGATAGTTAGTGGTGGTAATCTTATTGCAGTTTTAGGCTTTGTGTTGAATTATAGTGTGCTCTTTTGTGCAATATTGACCCTCGATGATAAGGCATATTTCAGAAGGTATACGTATATCTATGCATCGGGTTTACTAGCTGCTTCAATCGTTCGATTGATCAGTTATTCCGTCCCAGAAATTGATCATTTCATAGAGTCAATGACCATCGTGAATACAGTGAAGACAATGAACTCGATTAGTACAAGATTTACGGGTTTAGATTTAGATCCAAATTACTTTAGTTTGCAAGTATTAATAGCTATGGCTTGTTTATTAGTGCTTTTTAATCTGGATGGAAAAAAGGAGAAAAAGTCAATTGTATTACTCGTGATATTAGCATTTTTTGGCATACTGACATATTCTAAAATGTTTATTATTACATTAATCGTTTTCATTATGATGACATTTGTTGTATTCATTAGAAATAATGTGAAGACTGCTATTAAATTTTCTTCTTTTATCGTGATTATTTGTGGGGGTGCCCTCTATTTTTTTTACGAGAAGTTATTCGAAATTTATTGGATTCGGTTTTTTGGGTCAGGAATATCAACAGATGCCATTACCACTGGTCGAGTGAGTAGTTGGAGTCTATTTGTAAATGAAATCCTTCAAAACACGAAAATATTTGTTTTGGGTGCAGGCTTTGGCACAAGCTTTGCGAAGGTAAAGATGGCACATACAATGTACTTATCAACTCCCTATTATATAGGTTTAATCGGAATAGTCTTGTCAGTACTATACATTTCAAGCCTCTATAAAGTACTTAGAGAGAATGTCGGAATTATGAATAGACCAGGCTTTCAAATCCTTTCAATCAACGCTATTCCTCTCTATATCATGTTAATAGCGAATATAGGACTTGATTCATTTGTCATGGATTATTTTCCATATCATATTTTATTAATTATGTTTGCACTGACTATGAGTAAAAGTAAGGGAGCTACTATGAATGAGAGGTGAGGTGAGTGCCATATTTAAGCATTATTGTCCCCGTCTATAATACGGAACCTTACTTAAAAATGTGTCTTGATAGTATTCTGAGACAGGAATTCGTAGATTTTGAGTTGATATTAGTAAATGATGGCTCGACTGATAGCTGCTCAGTAATCTGCGATGAATATGCCGAATCTGATACAAGAATTACCGTCATTCATCAAGCAAATAGTGGTGCTGTCAGTGCCCGTAAAGCAGGGCTAAGGGTCGCCAAAGGACAGTATATTGGTTATGTAGATAGTGATGATTGGATTGAAGTTGATATGTATAAATCATTATGTAATACTGCACGTGTTTTTGATGTAGATATTGTTATTTGTGACATTGTAGAAAATTATCCACTCCAAGAAGTGAAGAGATCACAGCTTGTCTCGCCTGGTTTGTACAGGAAGGATAGAATGGAAAAAGAAGTATATCCAATTATGCTATATTCGGGCGAGTATTACCGTTTTGGCTTATATCCATCTTTATCTAACAAAATATTTAAAAGAGACCTATTAGAGAAAAATCTCTTTGATGTGGATGATCAAATTTGCATGGGGGACGATGCTGCTTGTACATATCCTAGCTTACTTGATGCAGAAAGTATTTATATATTAGAAAATCAGTATCTCTACCATTACCGTCAGCATTCTTCTTCCATGACGGCTAGTTATGATCAGATGTTTTTTAAAAAAATACTTGTGTTGTATGAACAATTGAAAGTTTTAAAGTACAGGAAAGCAGACCAGGTTCCTAATTTTGCTGAACAACTTCAGTATTATTTTACTTATTTAGTGATGGCAGCTGTGAATAATGAATTGAATAGATTCAACCATAAGCGTTTACATGAAAAGCGTACCTTTATTAAGAAAATGTTGATTCATGAAGCGTTTCATGGATCGTTGCATGCGATTCGGATGACAAATATGCCGCTCAAATCAAAGATCTATACTTGGTTATTAAAGAAAAAACAAATTCTTTTACTTTTCATGTTGAATAGGCTTAATCGGCGGATCAGTGATTGCAAAGGTTTAATTCCTACTTTTACTAAAAGAAAAGGTGCTTACCAGCATGAGAACTAAGAGAGTAGTTTTAAATTTAATGTCTAATGTATTACTACAAGTTGTTGCAGCGGTTATTAATTTCATTTTACCTCGACTATTTATGACAACATACGGCTCTGCTACAAACGGGCTTGTTTCGTCGATTAAGCAATTTTTAAGTTATTTAAAAATAGTAGAGGCTGGGGTTGGTAATGCATCGATAGTGGCACTTTATAAGCCACTAGCCAAGGGTGATAAAGACCAAATAAATGGAATTCTTTCAGCCACTAATCGTTTTTATAGACGTTCGGGTTATGTCTTTGTTGGTTTAGTCGCCATTTTGGCTATTTGTTATCCGTTATTAGTAGGAGATGAAGTGAATCCGCGAACGGCTCTTTACATGGTACTTATTTTGGGGATTAGTGGCATGTGGGAGTATTTTTTTATAGGGAAATATTTAGTTCTACTGTCGGCAGATCAAAAAAGCTATGTTATTTTTCGCATTCAAACAATGTTGCTTTTTGCGAGTGCACTATTGTCAGTTACTTTGATAGCATTAGGTTTTTCCATCGTCATTGTTGTTGCTAGTTCAAGTGCCTTATTGTTACTGGATATTCTTTTTTTAAGATTGTATGTTAAAAAGAAATATCCATATTTCAATAGTAAAAAACAAGCGAATACGTTAGCAATTAAAGATAAATGGGATGCTTTAATTCATCAAATTGCCTCTTTAGTGGTGTTTAACACGCCGTTTATTTTAATAACGATTTTTCTGGGCTTAACAGAAGTCAGTGTGTTTACAGTTTATGGTATGGTGTTTAATGCAGTCACATTGTTTATATCCACTTTTTCAGGGGCGATATTAGCAGCTTTTGGAGACATTCTTGTCAAAGAGGATAAGGACGTTCTTCGGAAATATTTTCATCACTTTGAATATATTTTTTATGGCATCATTGCTTTTAGCTACACATGTACAGCTATTTTAATATTGCCATTTATAACGATTTATACAGCAGGGATTGAAGATGCCAATTACATAAGGCCCTGGTTAGCAATATTGTTTGTCATTGTAGGAGTAGCGAATACAATTCGGATTCCTGCCAATACGTTAGTGAATGCTGCAGGCCATTTTAGAGAGACGAAAAATCGTGCCATTATGGAAGCATTAATCAACCTTGTAATTTCTCTTGTTTTTGTACAGTTTTTTGGCGCAGAAGGAATATTACTGGGAGGAATTTGCTCATACGGCTATCGTACTTATGATTTAATCATTTATTCTTCTAAAAAGATTTTACAAAATTCACCTAAAGATACTGTCAAAAAAATTGCGCAAAATAGTATTTTTGCACTTACTGCAGCAATACCATTTATATTTTTTATCGAGCTCCATATTACATCTGCAGGTTCATGGCTTGTAGCCGCTATATGTATTTCCTTGTGGACGATGTTTATTTTATTAGTAGGTAATTTTATTATTGAGCCTCAAACAATGCGAGATATTTTGGTGCAATTAAAGAGAACAACTACCAATAGTAAATAATTTTATCCCTGCATTGAGTAAGGTAAGTAGCATAATTGAAAGGCAAATTGATTCCTTTGAAATGGCAGGTGAGGGTGATGAAGCGAGAAGTCAAAGAAATATATTTACTACGATTCGTTGCTTGCTTAGGGATTGTGTTAATGCATAGTGTTACGCTGGTATTGAACATGTATGACATAGAAGAAGGTCCACTATTCGTAATCCTGACATCTATTCAGCTGATCTTTATGTTCGGGACACCTCTTTTTATATTTATCTCAGAGTTTGTCATTGCCTATTCCTATTCAGATCGTTTGCCGAAAAAGTTTTATGTAAAACGTTATAAATATATGTTAACGCCATTTCTTTTTATTGGACTACTCGATGCCGTTCTTAAATCAATTGAATCGCCTTCTATTGAATTTGCCAAAAAACTACTACTAAATTATTTGGAAGGTGACTTCCATGGTTATTTTATCGTGATCATTTTTCAGTTTTATATCATTCATCCATTTTTTGTGAAATTTATTGCCTCAAGATACCCTGCCTATAAAGTAATAATGACTGCTTTTATCATTAATTTTGGTTACTTAGCCTTTTTTAATTTTTTGGATCCATTTAAGTATTTTCCTGATTTAGCGTATACTAGTTTACAATGGGATTTTTTTAATAAGATGCCATTTCCTGCGTGGATTGCTTATTTTGCAGTAGCTTATTACTGTGGAAAAAATTATGATAAATTTCTATCGTGGTTACAGCGTTTTCGTTATTTGTTACTAGCAGTATTACTAATCACAGTAAGTCTTTTGCTAACCACTCAATTATCAGGTATTATTACGGAAGTTCATTCAAAGAGAATAGACGTTATCCTTTATACATTCAGTGTAGCTTTTCTGTTATTTTTCATAGCGAGTAACAGAAGAAAAATGCCGAAATTTATCATTTTTATTAGTCGTTATTCCTTCGGTATATATTTATTACATCCCCTAGTTAATAGCCTACTTAAAAATTTTTTAACGAATTTTATCAAAACATTAAGTGTATTTTCTGTCATTGCCATTTCATTTATTGTCAGTCTCAGTTGCTCCATTTGTATAACATATATAATGAGTAAATGGAAATTAGGCGCTTTTTTTATAGGGCAACTCAATACCAAAGGGGACTCCTCTAATAAAAAAGATGCACAATTTCCCATCCAGAAATCCTAAATAAACGGGTATTTAAACGTGTAAATGGGGTAAGGCTTGCGATTTACTTTGCGATTGCCAAAGCAAAGATGGTAAACTAAAAGATGTTATTTAGAGAAAGTGTGGTCTTGCATAATGAAAGTTCTATTTATTGGTGATATTGTTGGTTCAATTGGTCGAGATGCGGTGGAAAAATATTTACCTCGCTTAAAAAAGAAGTATAATCCAGATGTTGTGATTGCAAATGGGGAAAATGCTGCGGCAGGACGAGGGATTACTCGTAATATTTATAATAGCTTGCTACAAATGGGTGTAGATGTTATTACGATGGGGAATCATACATGGGACAATAAAGATATTTTTGATTTTATTGATGACGCGGATTACTTAATCCGTCCGGCAAACTTTTCAAGTGAAGCACCTGGTAAAGGTATGGTCCAGATTTCTAAAAATGGCGTGACATTATCTGTCATTAATTTACATGGTCGCGTATTTTTACCGCCACATGAGGATCCGTTTGCAATGGCAGATCAATTGATTGCAGAGGCTCGACAAATATCTCCACTTGTCTTCGTGGATTTTCATGCTGAAGCGACTAGTGAAAAAATCGCTCTTGGTTGGCATTTAGATGGAAAGGCTTCAGCGGTTGTTGGGACACATACACATGTGCAAACAGCAGATGCAAGAATCTACCCGCAAGGTACGGCTTATATCACGGATGTTGGTATGACAGGGCCGTACGATGAAATTTTAGGTATGACGAAGGAAAGTGTCATCTATAAATTCCAAACAAACATGCCATCTCGTTTTGAAGTTCCGAAAAAAGGGCGAGAGGTTTTGAGTGGTTTCTTTGTCGAGATGGATGATCGAACAGGAAAAGCTATTGCCTGTGAACGCATTTATATAAATGAAGACTATCCATTTCAAGGGTAGATAAGTCGAAGAATGTTTTTTTACGTTTCTTTTACGGGGATATAGGTTTCTTTGTCAAACTAGTCTATTTCCGTTTTGCGGAGCATAAAATGTGCTACGGACAATAACTTGAGGTCCAAAAAGGGGGACATGAGTTGTTGAGCGTAAACACTATTCGCGAAACGGGGAGGAATAATTGTGGATTCATTAAAAGTATCATCACGCTCTAATCCAAATTCAGTTGCAGGTGCATTAGTCGCGGTAATCAGAGAAAAAGGGCAGGCAGAAATGCAAGCAGTTGGGGCAGGTGCACTTAACCAAGCCGTGAAAGCAGTGGCCATTGCACGCGGATTTGTAGCGCCAAGTGGCACAGATTTAATTTGCGCGCCGGCGTTTGCCGATATTTTGATTGCTGGAGAAGAACGAACAGCATTAAAGCTGCTAGTGGAAAAACGTATTCGATAAAAAAGTAATGAAGTAAAATGCTCTGTCACATAATATGGTGGCGGAGCATTTTTTCGTTTTCCTGTTTTACATATGATAGATGTCACTTGAAATAGGGGCGTGATTTTGCTTAGATTTGAAAATTACAACTTTATGAACAGGATTTTCAGTCAAAGGTCTGATTTTCGCCTAAATCGTGGAGAAACAATAGTCCAGACGGTTTCTTCGTGTTAAACTTATGAAGGAAAAATAATAGTACACATTGGATTTAAGGAGTTGTTGACATGTTACATCAGCTTTCATGGAAAGTCGGTGGGCAACAGGGTGAAGGGATTGAGAGTACAGGTGAGATTTTCTCAATGGCAATGAATCGTCTAGGTTATTTCCTATACGGTTATCGTCACTTCTCTTCTCGAATTAAAGGTGGCCATACGAATAATAAAATTACAGTTCGTCCAACAGAAGTACGTTCAATTGCGGATGATTTAGATATTTTAGTGGCATTCGATCAAGAAACAATTGATGTCAATTATAAAGAGCTTACAGAAAAGGGTATTATTTTAGCCGATGCAAAATTTGATCCTGTTAAACCAGTGGATTCAAAAGCACCATTATTTGCAGTACCGTTTACAGAAGTAGCAGCAGAGCTTGGTACTTCGTTAATGAAAAACATGGTGGCTATCGGCGCAACTGCATCATTGCTAAACCTAGAAGACGCAGTATTCCAAAATGTTGTCGATGATATTTTTGGTAAAAAGGGCGAAGAAGTCGTACAAAAAAATATGGAAGCCATTACACGTGGTCGTCAAATTATGAATGAGCTGTTAGTTGATCGTATAGGCGAATGGGAGCTTGCACCTGCGGATGGTAAACGTCGTATGTTTATGATTGGGAACGATGCGATAGCACTTGGTGCATTAGCTGCTGGGACACGCTTTATGGCAGCATACCCAATTACACCAGCGTCTGAAATTATGGAATACTTGATTAAAAAATTGCCGAAATTCGGTGGAACGGTCATCCAAACGGAAGATGAGATTGCAGCAGCAACAATGGCTATTGGCGCTAACTTTGGTGGTGTACGTTCCTTTACAGCTTCTGCTGGTCCTGGTCTTTCATTAATGATGGAAGCAATTGGTCTTTCAGGTATGACAGAGCAACCTTTAGTAGTAGTGGATACACAACGTGGAGGCCCTTCAACTGGGTTACCAACTAAGCAAGAACAATCTGACTTGATGGCTATGCTTTACGGTACTCATGGAGAAATTCCTAAAGTAGTCATTGCACCTTCTACAATGGAGGAAGCTTTCTTTGATACGATCCAAGCATTTAACATTGCAGAGGAATTACAATTACCAGTAATCCTAATGACAGATCTACAATTATCTCTAGGTAAACAATCTGTTGAGCCATTTGATTATAATAAAATTGAAATTCGTCGCGGTAAAATTGTGATGGATGATCTTGAGGAAGCGGCAGATAAAGCCTACTTCAAGCGTTACGAAGATACAGAAGATGGCATTTCACCTCGTGTCTTACCAGGTACATTGCATGGTATTCATCACGTTACAGGTGTTGAACATGATGAAACAGGGAAGCCATCTGAGGCAACGGGTAATCGCCAAACTCAAATGGATAAACGCTTCCGTAAATTAGAGAGCTTGAAATTTGATAACCCAGTCTTTGTTAATGCACCACATGAGGAAGCCGATATTTTATTAGTAGGCTTTAACTCAACAAGAGGAGCTATTGAAGAAGTGCAAGAACGACTGAATGCACAAGGAATGAAAGTGAATCATGCCCATATTCGTTTAATTCACCCATTCCCATCTGCAGAAATAGCACCTCTTGTTGCACAAGCGAAAAAGGTGATCGTTGTAGAAAATAACTATACAGGTCAATTAGCTAATATTATGAAGATGAATGTTGGTGGTCACGATAAAATCGCGACAATCACTAAATATAATGGTACACCATTCTTGCCTGGTGAATTAGAAAATCGTGTGAAGGAGTTGACTCGCTAATGGCAACATTTAAGGATTTTCGTAATACAGTGAAACCAAACTGGTGCCCAGGCTGTGGAGACTTCTCAGTACAAGCAGCTATTCAACGTGCTGCTGCAAATGTCGGCATAGAACCAAATGAACTTGCTGTCATTTCAGGAATTGGATGTTCAGGTCGAATTTCAGGGTATATCAATTCTTATGGGTTCCATGGTATTCATGGTCGTGCACTTCCGATTGCACAGGGTTTGAAAATGGCTAATCGTGATTTACATGTTATCGCTTCTGGTGGTGATGGTGATGGATTTGCTATTGGTATGGGGCATACAATTCATGCCATCCGCCGTAATATTGATATAACTTATATTGTAATGGATAACCAAATTTATGGTTTAACAAAAGGTCAAACATCTCCACGTTCAGCTGCTGGATTTATTACAAAATCTACACCAGGTGGAGCGATTGAGCCATCATTGAAACCATTAGAGGTAGCGTTAACAAGTGGTGCAACATTTGTGGCGCAGGGCTTCTCTACAGATATTAAAGAATTAACAGCACTAATTGAAGCTGGTATTAACCATAAAGGTTTTTCATTTATCAATGTCTTTTCACCTTGTGTAACGTATAACAAAGTGAACACATATGATTGGTTTAAAGAAAATTTAACAAAATTGGCAGAGGTTGAAGGTTATGATCACTCAGATCGTGGTATGGCAATGCGTACAGTGATGGAACACGAGGGGTTAGTAACAGGCATTATTTATCATGATACGGAAACAACGTCGTATCAAGAAAAAGTACCTGGCTACTCTGAATTACCATTAACAGATATCGATATCAAAATGAGCGAAAATGATTTTAATGATTTAGTAAAAGAATTTATGTAAAATTGATGAGATCGAAGCATTTGGAATGAAGTCATTCCAAATGCTTTTTTTATGCTTGATGAAAGAATCGCGAGTATTTAGTGATCCATCGCGGGTAAACGCATAGCTACCGCGAGTATTTTGATATTGAATCCTTATAAAATCCTTATAATTTTTTTTTACACTAAGGTCATCGAAAGGATGATGACTAATGATGAAAGACTTGATATTAAAGACAGAAAATCTTAATAAGTCGTTTAAAGGGCAAAAAATTGTGGATAATGTAGCGTTAGAAGTCCAACGTAATACGGTCTACGGTTTACTTGGACCAAACGGAGCGGGGAAATCCACAACATTAAAGATGATGACAGGTATGTTACGACCAGATGCTGGGAATATCATTTTTAATGGACATACATGGACACGAAATGATTTACAGGACATCGGCGTGTTAATTGAAACACCTCCCCTGTATGATAATTTAACAGCAACGGAAAATTTACAAGTTCGCACGATAGCATTAGGTCTACCGCAAAGTCGTATTGAAGAAGTATTAAAAATTGTAGATTTAACGAATACAGGAAAAAAACGGGCGGGGCAGTTTTCCTTAGGAATGAAGCAACGATTAGGTATAGCGATTGCGCTGCTAAACAAGCCAAAGCTGTTAATTTTAGATGAACCTACAAATGGACTTGATCCTATTGGTATACAGGAGCTTCGTCAGCTTATTCGCTCATTTCCAGAGCAAGGCATCACTGTGATTTTATCTAGTCATATTTTGTCAGAGGTGGAACAGGTTGTGGATGACATTGGCATTATTGCTAATGGCAAGCTTGGCTATCAGGGACCAGCACCGCAAGGTCAGGAATTAGAATCACTATTCATGCAGGTTGTTGCCACCAATAGAAAGGTGGGTTACTAGCATGATAGCCATTATGAAAGCGGAACAATTAAAATGGAAGCGAACTTTTATTCCCAAATTACTTTGGCTTACGCCACTTATAACCTTACTTATAAGCGCTGTACTTATGGGAGGTGAATATTTTCAAACAGGAGCTTATAACTGGTGGTATACGATGCTTCTGCCAGGTGCACTGACGATTTGCTGTGCCTTAGTGATCGAAAAGGATAAAAAAATAAAATACCATAGTATTCTTGCCTTACCACTTGATCTTAAAAGGATTTGGCTAGGAAAAATAGTAACATCAAGCATATGGCTTTTTCTGATTACGATTATTTTCTTTGGAGGAATTACGGCTGGAGGCTTGCTATTTGGTCATAGTTTACCAATAGCCAGCAGTTTACTAAGTACTTTTGTTATTTTCCTGACGTTTTTGTGGCAAATACCTTTATGTCTTTTCTTAGCAGCTAAACTAGGTACCTATTTGACCATCTTACTCAATGTAGTAGCCAATATCGTAGGGATTGTTGCCTTTGCAGATGGGGAAATGTGGTATTACTATCCATTTGCGATTGGTCCTCGTTTGTTATGTTCGACACTTGGCATATTACCAAATGGTCTATTAGTACCACAAGGTAGTCCTTTATTGGATAAAGGCGTTATACTTCCAGGCTTACTGATAGCATTAGCTTGGTTTATGATGATTAGCTTTCTTACGGCGAAGTGGTTCACAAAAAGGGAGGCGAAATAGCGGATGGACATGTTACGATTATTAAGAGTGGAATGCCTTAAAACAAAACGAACACCTTTTTTGCTGACACATATACTTGTCCCCCTTGCTATTTCTGGGCTATTTTTAGCCTACTACTCCTATTCGCCATGGAATTTTCAAGGAAAAGTAACTGCCTATTTTCAGGGGCTGGCTTGTGGACTACCAATTATAATAGGATTAGTATGTGCTATGGCATCTGAGCAGGAAGCAAACGCTGGTCGTTTCCAAGGTATGCTAGCTACAACAAACATAAAAATAAAGACATATATGAGCAAGCTTATCTTATTATTATTGTTTAGCATTGGAGCCATCTTTCTATCTATAGCTATTTTTAGTTTTGGCTTTAGAGAACTATTACATGAAGTAGATTTGGGCTATTCATTTTATAGTATGGCTGCTTGTATTCTATTCGGCAGTCATGTGATTTTCTATATGTTACATTTGTTTGTAAGCTTCCAATTTGGTAAAGGCGCTTCGATTGGTTTAGGTATTGTAGAAGCTCTGCTGGTCGCCCTATTGCTTACAGGCTTAGGGGATCGTATTTGGCCCTTTTTACCTTATGGATGGAGCGGTCATTTTGTTTCTTTATGGATTTTATCATCGACAGGAACAAATTTAACATTGCTCGAAACAAGTATCCAGACGGGCATAATGGCGTGCTTAGGGGGTATCCTATTGACTTTTACGCTGTCTTGTTTATGGTTTTGGAGATGGGAAGGTAGAGCATCTGAAAATTAGAGGGTGAATTATGGCAAATATATTAGTAGTGGATGATGAAGTGGATATTTTAATGCTGATAAAAAATGCACTTTATAAAGATGATCACTTGGTAACCATTGTGTCTAAACCGACAGAAGTAGGCAAGATGGATTTAGGTTCCTTTGATTTAATTTTGCTTGATGTGATGATGCCTATTATGGATGGCTTTACATTGTGTGGGCAAATTAGGCATGCTGTAGATTGTCCTATTCTTTTTCTTACAGCTAAATCCTTAGAAGAAGATGTGATGTATGGTTTAGGCCTAGGCGCAGATGATTATTTGATTAAACCGTTTGGCATTGGAGAGCTACGGGCAAGGGTGAATGCGCATATCCGAAGGGAAAGCAGAGAAAAGCGGAACATCCTTTATAGCGATAAAGTTCACTTTAATCTTTCTGGTAAAGAACTGTTTGTTCAGAATGAGCGCGTCCTGCTAACTAAAAGTGAGTATGAAATATGTGAATTTTTAGCACGGCATCGTGGTCAGGTTTTCTCAAAAGAGCAGATATACGAAACAATTTTTGGATTTGATGGCAAAAGTGACAGTACAGCGATAACAGAGCACATTAAAAATATTCGTTCAAAGCTACATGCATTTGATATAGAAGTCATTGATACGGTTTGGGGGATTGGCTATAAGTGGAAACCGTAAAACCGAGGAAAGGAACACATCTGCATACATTTTTCTTGAGATATTTATTTTTTCTTTGCATTGGCATCATTATTTTAGTTGCACTATTAATAGGTCTATTTATGTTTGCCTTTTCAGCTAATATTATTTTACCTGCAAATTATGCAGAGACACAAATCACTTTAGCAAAAGACAGAATTGCTACAAGCAGCTCAGTAACGGACGAGATGATCCCTGATCTTGTAGACTACGCAGTGATTTCTAATAAGGGTGAATTTCTTTCTGGTACTTTAACAGAAAAAGAGGCTTCCCATGCATGGCGTTTAAAGCAGAAGGGAGAGACGAAAAGTAATGCTCGATTTTATGCATTCGTTGAGCGAGAACAGGAAGTGTGCATTTTACGCTATGGTTTAGTCCCTGAGTATCGCACACCTGTTATGAGAAAATATTTACCTAATCCTCAATTAACGGTTTTACTATTGTTTATTATAGGCGTTATCATACAGGCAACGGTGCTTGCTGTGCATTTCGGCAGAAGACTTAAACGAAAAATGATGGGCTTACAAGAAGCCATTGAAAAAATCCAACATCAAAATTTAGATTTTCATTTAAAACCATCTGGGATTCGAGAAATTGATGATATTGCACTTTCTTTTGAGCAGATGAAGGAAGCATTAAATACTTCATTGACACAACAATGGCAAGCAGAGCGCGCGCGCAGAGAACAAATTTCTGCCCTTGCCCATGATTTGAAAACACCTCTTACGATTATTCGAGGAAATGCGGAACTTTTATTGGATACTGTTCAAGATGAAGTACAAAAAGAATACAACACTTATATATTAAAAAATACACTAGAAATTGAAAAATTCACAAAGCAATTATTAGATATTTCCAATATGGAGCAAAGTGTTGGTGGTGTAAAAACAACTGTAGAGCTGGCTTCATTTATTCAACAGCTAGAACAGCAAATGAAGGCACTTGCTTTAGAAAAAAATATTGAAGTTAGTGTAGAAAAGGATAAACTGCCTGATGTCTTTATGATCGAGGAGGAGCTTTTTTATCGGGCTTTATTAAATTTGATTGTCAATGCTATAGAGCACACGCCATATAATAGCAAAGTCACTTTATCTGTTCAGGGAGAGGCAGATGTTATTCATTTTACTGTAATAGATAGTGGTGCTGGTTTTTCACCGCAAGATGTAAAGGAAGCCACAAAGCAATTTTATCGGGGAGATCCAAGTAGAAATACAGCAAATCATCATGGCATGGGTCTTTATATTGCCGAGTCCATCATTCAAAAACATGGTGGAACACTAACGTTGGCTAATAATTCCATAACGGGAGGAGGAAAAGTGATAGTCACTATTGCGACGTCTTAATTATAAGATGTCTTTTTTTTATTGGATTCACTAGTATTTAGCGATCAACCGCGAGTAAAAGCACAATTAAAGGTTTCATGTAAAAATTGTAGGGGGCGGTGCAGGGAATATTCTTTAAAAAAATGCTACAATAAAAGAAAAAAAGAGGCGATGTACGTGAATAACGTCATTGATTTTATTGCAAAAAAAAAGGAACGTGAAGACCGAAAGCGTGCTCAGGATTTAGAACGTTATGTAGCTACACAATGTAATTTTCAACACCCTGAAAATATTGATGCTCTTGTAGAGGACAAATTGATTGAGGTTAAAGATCATACGTTATTTCTTGGCTTTCTATCCATTTTAAAGGATGAGCAAATAGAACCGTTAGATATTTTTCAAGATGTCTTTTCATTAGAGCCCTCTCGTTTTGAAATGTCCTACAATATGAGATGGTGGTCAGTTGTGCAATTGGCATTTACATTTTTAACAATTCTCAAGGAAAATGAGCCGCATACATATGCTGATTTTTTAGGTCTCTCCAAATAATCTAAGTATGTGTACGTCTGTAAAGCAAACGTACACATACTTAGATTCTTCTTATCTTCCCCCGCTAGCTTTACAAGCCTACTTCATTTATTCATTAAATTCATAGATATTTATAATTCCTCAATAATTTTTACTAAATATTCTTAACACCTCCATACTTGCTTAATGTTTGTTTTATAACATAACGTTTGTAAGCAAATAAAAATAAAGCAAAACAAATGGAGGGTCCAACACATGGCAATTCAAAAACTGTGGAAAAAAGGTCTAATTGGTGCATTAGCTATTTCCATGTTGGCAGCTTGTTCTGACAGTTCATCTAGTGCAAATGAGGTAAACAAGGATTTATCGCTTGAGGACATTACAGAAAAAGCAAAGGAAGAGGGCACTGTTAATTCTGTCGGTATGCCAGATACATGGGCGAACTGGGTAGAAACCTGGGAGGAACTCGGGACTGAATATAGCATCAAACACAAGGATACGGACATGTCGAGTGCAGAGGAGTTAGCGAAGTTTGAAGCAGAGAAGGATGATGCTACGGCAGATATTGGAGATGTCGGGATTGCTTTTGGACCAATCGCTAAGGACAAGGGCTTAACATTACCATACAAAACGTCTTATTGGGATGAAATACCTGATTGGGCTAAAGATGATGAAGGACACTGGATTGTTGGCTATACAGGAACCATTTCTTTTTTGACAGATAAAAATAATGTGAAGAATGCTCCAACATCATGGGAAGACCTAAAAAATGGAGATTACACAGTAAGTATTGGGGATGCATTAACAGCTAACCAAGCACAGTTTGCCATCTTAGCAGCGGCTATGGCATTTGGTGGAGATGAGTCCAACATCCAGCCAGGTATAGATTTCTTTGCTGAATTAGCGAAGCAAGGACGTCTACAGGGAGATCCATCAGTAGCAAACCTAGAAAAAGGTGAAATAGATGTTGCGATCTTATGGGACTTTAATGCATTAGGTTATCGTCATCAAATTGATGAGGACCGCTTTGATGTAGTGATACCTAAGGAGGGATCTGTCACTTCTGGTTATGCAACGGTAATTAATAAATATGCCAAAAACCCACATGCTGCCATGCTAGCACGTGAATATATTTTATCTGATGCAGGTCAAGAAAATTTAGCAAAAGGCTATGCGCGTCCAATTCGGGACGGAGTGAAATTACCACAGGATGTAAAAGATTTACTATTACCTGCTGATATGTATACGAATGCACAACCTGTTAAAGACCAAAAGAAATGGGAAGATACAACAAAGCAAATCCCTCAACTCTATCAAGAGCAGGTGTTAATCCATGCAAAATAACAAAGTGGTTCTCATTGTTATCGATGCCTTGCGCTTTGACACAGCCTGCACACATATGGGGTTCTTGCACCATTTAGTCGAGCGTCAGGTAGCTGCTCGCTATAAGGTTTGCTCAGAGGTGCCTTCTTTATCAAGACCATTGTATGAGACGATTTTAACAGGTACACCCCCTATTGTACATGGCGTTACCAGCAATATGACAGTGCGTTTATCGAAAGGGCAAAGTATCTTTCATATCGCAAAGGAGCATGGTTTAACTACAGCAGCCTCCGCCTATTATTGGGTGAGTGAGCTTTATAATAGAGCGCCATTTAATCATATGGAGGACAGGCTACAACTCGATACACATTTACCAATTGACAATGGTATGTTCTATTTTGAGGATCATTATCCAGATAGTCATGTATTTGCCGATGCAGCATGGTTAATGGCTCAAAAGCAGCCTGATTTCCTGTATATTCATCCCATGAATGTTGATGATGATGGTCACAAATTTACGGCAGATTCTGCTCAATATCGCAATCGAGTTTTAGCGATGGATGCTTTACTATCCTTGTTTATTCCAAAGTGTATGGCGCTGGGCTATGAGGTTATCGTTACGGCTGATCATGGCATGACAAGAGATGGTAATCATGGCGGTACCACACATGAGGATCGTCATGTCCCGCTATTTGTCATTTCAGATGCTGTAAAGGCTGGCATAAAAGAAGGCATTATTTCTCAATTACAAGTTGCACCACTGTGCTGTCATTTATTAAATATCAAGCCTGCTGAAGATATGGTACCACTCCTGTTAGAAGGTGTGTTTACAGCAAAAGAGGTTTAAATAATAGTAGTCGCTCTTATTATAAGGAGCGGCTATTATCCCCATGAGCCGCAAGTCATTTATAGAAAGAAGTGAGTGTGTTGATATCGAAGCGGCAATCCATTGCTTGGCTTTCACCTTTTCTTGTATTACTATTACTGTTTTTCTTAGTACCGCTCCTATATATGCTCATTACAAGCTTTCAAAATAGTGAGGGCTTTACTCTGAAGCAGTATGAATCAATTTTTACGAACGACTACATTCTTCAAGGTTTTAAAAATAGTATTACTTTATCTGTTATCTCAGCTATGATTGCGTTACTTATCACCTTGTTTGCAGTTTATGCCATGATGAAGTTTTCAGAGCCAGTACGGGAGAAGATTTTAATACTTACTAACTTAACCTCCAATTTTTCAGGTATTCCGCTAGCATTTGCTTTTATCGTTTTACTTGGCAATAGTGGTTTATTTACATTGTTATTTGACAAATGGGATATTGAGGCGTTGACATCCTTTTCATTATACAGTTGGAGCGGTTTGTTACTTATTTACATTTACTTTCAGCTGCCATTATCACTAATGCTGCTATATCCCATTTATGATGGAATTCAGCAACAGTGGAAGGAGGCGGCAGCCCTTCTTGGTGCATCTAGCTGGCAGTTTTGGATGAAAATTGGTCTCCCTGTTATGCTCCCAGGAATTGTGGGAACCTTTAGTGTATTGTTCGCCAATGCTATGGGTGCGTATGCTTCTGCTTATGCATTAACAAGTAGTAATTATAATTTAGTGGCGATTCGTATCGGCTCCTTAATAAAAGGTGATATTTTTGCTCAGCCAGAGCTAGCCAGTGCCATTGCAGTTATATTAGCAGTGACAATGGTGACGGCCATGCTGATCAGTGAGTGGAGCATCTCTAAAACAAGGAGGAAAGTAAAATGAAAAAGCGTGGTTTGGCTGATTTCTTTTTCCTTCTGCTCGTGGGATATTTACTATTACCTGTGTTAGCAACAATGCTCTATGCGTTTGCAACAAAATGGAATAAAACGATATTGCCAGAAGGACTCACACTAAAATGGCTTTCCACATTGTTTCAGGATACCGATTTTATTCAGGCATTTGGTCGTTCAGTATTTTTAGCAGGGGGGGCAGTTAGCATTGCACTCCTTGTCATTGTGCCAGCCATTTTCGTCATCGTCCTATACTTTCCAAGATATGAAAAATGGATACAGATGGCAGTGGTGATGGTGTATTCTTTTCCAGGAATCATTTTAGCTGTAGGGCTTATACGCGTTTATAGCCAAATAGGTATACCGATGATATTTGTTGTTTTAGGTGCCTATGTTGTGGGAATTCTTCCTTATATCTATCAAGGTACACGAAATAGTTTAAGAAATATAGATGCGAGGCAGCTACTTGATGCCGCTCAATTACTAGGCGCATCCAAAAGGCAGGCATTCACAAAAATTTTACTGCCTACCGTTTATCCAGGCTTATTTGCAGGGGCATTATTATCCTTCTCTGTCTTATTTGGTGAGTTTGTCTTAATTAATCTTGTTGTAGGTTCTCGCTTTGAAACCGTTCAAATTTATTTAATGAAAAAGCTTAGCACAAGTGGACATATTGCTAGTGCTGTTGTTTTCATCTATCTCGTGCTAATGGGTCTTTTAACATTCGTCATTGCTATCGTAACGAAACGATCGAAAGGTGCTACAAATCTATGAGTTATCTTGTTATTGAAGGGCTTCATAAAAAATATGGACAAGTATCTGTTTTAACCAATATTCATATGGAAATTCAAAAAGGAGAATTTATCACACTATTAGGTCCTAGTGGCTGTGGAAAGAGTACGATTTTGCGTATTGTTGCAGGCTTAACAGATGCATCGGCAGGTAAGATTTTGATTGAAGGAAAAAATATGAGTGGCGTACAACCGAAGGATCGTCAAGTGGGTATGGTCTTTCAATCCTATGCACTTTTTCCTAATATGACTGTGCTCGAAAATGTTGCTTTTGGTTTGCGTATGCAAAAAGTTAATAAGGCAGATATAGAGCAGCGTGTTCATGAAATGCTAGCGCTTGTTCATCTAAGTGAGAAAGCTAATGCGTACCCGAAAGAATTATCGGGAGGTCAACAGCAGCGTGTTGCTCTAGCCCGTGCATTAATTGTCCGACCTAAAGTACTGTTATTAGATGAGCCGCTTAGTGCGCTCGATGCTCAAATTCGCAAAAAACTTCAAGCAGATTTACGAGCAATTCAGCGAAAATTAAATATGACAATGATTCTAGTTACACATGATCAGGAAGAGGCAATGGCTGTTTCGGATAGAATATTTGTCATGAATAATGGCAGCATTGCCCAAAATGGTACGCCAACGGAAATCTATACGAAACCAAATAATGAATTTATTGCTAATTTTATCGGTCATTATAATGTTTTTCCACGCCAAACTTTAGAAAAAATGCTTGGAGCATCTTTAATAGAGCAAGCCACGAAATTTGCTATACGACCTGAGGCGTTACATCTCGATCAACGAGATGGGGACTTATGTCTCTTTGGGGTTGCCAAACAATCATTAATGAGCGGCAATATTATTCGTACTACGTTTGAAGGAGAAATGGCGTTTACAATGGAACAACTGCATCAACAAGGGTATTCGATTGAAATGGGAAAATCCTATAAGTGTTATGTCGCACAAGAAGATGTGATTGCGCTATCATGACTTACGCTAAACTGGAAAGATTTGAATTTATTTTAAAACAATTAGATTCTGAAGGGAAAATTATTGTTGCCAATATTGCCGATGCCCTTCAGGTAGCACCAGAAACAATTCGCCGAGACTTTGATGAATTAGAACAACAGCATTTATTATCAAGAGTTCATGGCGGGGCTATTAAATATACGAATGTACGTAATGAACCGGTATTTTTACGCAAGCTACAAATGCACAAGGACGCAAAGAGACAAATTGCTCGTATTGCTGCAAAACGCATTTGCGACGGCGATACTATTGCAGTAGATACAGGTACTACAACAGTACATATAGCCGATTTTTTACTAGCTGTGGAAGATATAACGGTTGTAACGAATTCAATTGCAGCAGCTATTCAATTTAATTTAGCCATAGAAGAACGACGCATGACAGGCAAGGTTATATTACTAGGAGGTACGGCGAATCCAAAACAATCTTCTGTTGCAGGTGCTATGACGTTAGAAATGCTAGATAATATGAATTTTGATAAGGCCTTTTTATCGTGTGGTGGCATGAGTGAGGGCATTGTTTATGATTACGATTTGGATGAATCTCTTATTTCAAAGAAAATGCTCAAGCATAGCAAAGTGAGTTATTTATTAGCCGATGCATCTAAAATTAATGGCAAATCATTTTTTCAAATCTGTCATCTTGATGAATGTACAGAAATTCTTTGCGAAAGCACTTGTCCATTAGAATGGCAGGCGTATGAGGAAAAATGGACGATATGTAATGGAGGGAAGAGTGGATGACAATTGATTATCATGTACATTTAGAAGAGGGACCTTATTCATTTCGCTGGCTAGAGCGTACATCGCAGGCACTGGAGTTTTTTCATTCGAATGATGAAACGGAAAAAGGCTCCAAACAACAAATAACTTGTCATTTACAGCGGCTAGCAAGGCGTGTGAAAAATGGCTGTTATAGTGAGGAATGGTTGGATTTATATCTCGAACAGGCAAAGCAGCTTGGCTTACGTGAGGTGGGGATTGTCGATCACTTATATCGTTTTCAAGAAACGCGTGCCTATTTTGAGCGATTTATGAGGCTGGATGAAAGTAAAATTGGACAAATTCAGCGCTATTGGCTGGATCGTGTGATGACAGAAAATATGGATGCTTTTGTGACGACCATTCAGCAGGCAAAGGAAAAATGGCGTCAACATGGCATTACACTGAGACTTGGTATAGAGGCAGATTATTTTGTTGGTGGTGAGGAGGAATTAACTGCTTTGCTAGCAGGTTATCCTTGGGATTATGTAATTGGTTCTGTTCATTTTGTTGATGGGTGGGGCTTTGATAATCCACAAACAAAGTATCTTTTTGAGCAAATGGATCAACCCTCTTTACAACAAAATTATGAGCGTTTTTTTAAAGTAGTAGAGAAAATGATTCTTTCCAATATGTTTGATTTTGTTGCCCATTTAGATAATTTTAAAGTATTTAATTATCAGGTGGAGGATCGTGCGTTTCTTGAAGTTTGGTATAAACGTATTGCAAAGGCACTAACGTCTACTGAAACCGCCACTGAAATCAATGCCGGGCTGTATTATCGTTACCCTGTACAGGAAATGTGCCCGGGTCCTCGTTTTTTACAAACCTTACTTGAGCATGGAGTTGCTTTTACTGTATCCTCTGATGCACATTTCCCAGATGATTTAGGTAAATATACATTTGCCAATACAGAGCTGCTAAAGGGTTATGGCGTTCAAGCTATTGCCTCCTTTGAACAGAGAGTGAAAAAAATGATGACGTTATAGGTTGAGTAAAGGGCACTAAAGCTTCAATGTAGTGCCTTTTATTCGTATTACATAAGTACAATTTTACTCGCATACAAATGATTAAATTCATTTTTATAATGTGAGGCGATTCAGATTGACATCTATTAAAGAACAACCCTTTTTACCTATTATTATACAATCGGGTCAGCATGCATACGGGGTAGCACGCTCATTTTATGCAGCCTACCGCATGAAAAGTCTTGTCATTGAGCCAGTAAAAAAAGGGAGGACGATGCGCTCACTCCTTTTGAAAGGCTCACAGGGAATTGCCACGCAGAATAGCGGTATTCTGGATTTTCAATACGTTGAACATTTAGATGATCCTACCCGTTTTGTACAAGCGCTAGTGGGATTGGCCATGCAGTGCCAACAAAAGAAATTGATTTTATTAGTTTGTGACTGCTACTATGCAGAGCTTATCATTGAAAATAAAGAGCAGCTTGAAAAGTACTTTATTTTACCTTACATTGATCAGGCTTTACTAAATAGGGTGCAAACAAAGGAGAAGTTCTACAGGCTTTGTGATAAATATCAGTTAAAATACCCCAAAACCATCATTATAACAAAGGAACATCATTCAAATAGAGAAATTCCAATCCAGTATCCCATTATTATTAAACCCTCCAATACCGTGGCCTATACGAACTGTTCCTTTCCTGAAAAGAAAAAAATATATCTAGTGCACGATGCAGATGAGATGCAGCACATCATTGGCTGTATTTATCGTTCTAGCTATCAAGACACCTTAATCGTTCAAGAATTTATTCCAGGCGACGATTCCTATATCCGTGTTCTAGATGTATATGTAGGAAGAGATCGAAAAGTAAAATTAATGTGTCTTAGCAACAAGCTACTCGAAGATCCATCTCCACAAAACAAAGGTATTTCTTTAGCTGTTATGACCGATTATGATGAACAGCTAATGGAATCCATTCGGCATTTTTTAGAGGACATCGGCTATACGGGCTTTGCTAATTTTGATATGAAATATGATGCAAGGGACGGGAAATACAAGCTATTTGAAATGAATTTGCGAGCAGGGGCTTCAAGCTACTATGTGACCGCAAGTGGGTATAATTTAATGCAATATGTGGTGGATGATTATTTATACCAGGTTAATCATGAACGAACATATGTCCAGACGAAGCATGTATGGTCATTACTTCCTTCAAAAACACTATTTAAATACATGAAGAATGAAAAATTAAAAATAGAAGCAAAGCAATTAATGAAAGAAGGGCAATACACGGATGCATTACTATATAAAGAAGATATGAATATCAAGCGTTGGATAAAGCTGAAATTGTATCATTCATATTTACAGATAAAATACAGCAAGTATTTTAACAAAAGCAATGGTTAGCATATGTGAAATGAAGGATAGGGCTTTAAGATTCGTATTTATTATTTCATTTTGTTAAGTGATTTAGATATTGAAAAGCGTTATGAGACATTAAATTTAGGTATAGAAAATGCTTTAATAAGAATGAATCAAAGAAAGGATTATCTTTTAGATGAAATTGTTTTAGAAAGCTTCGAATAGCTGATAAATAAAAATTGGTACCTTCAAATATAGTAAAAAAATATTGTAGTACTTTATTGGAAATAACGGATGAATTGCGCAAAAATAAAATTGAAAATGATGGGTATTTCAATTTGTTAAAAATAATTAGTGAATATAATATTGATTATGCTTATAAAATCTTTTAATAGCGAGTTCACATGTGTATGACAATAGGGTTAGGAAAGACTCTTTTGAGAGCGCTGTGGATAATATCGAACAATTAAAAGCTATAGAGTATTTTCATAAATTGTATAAATCAGAAATCAAATTATTTAAAGTTTATCTAATGAATTTAAAGATATAAAGATTGATTTGTTGACTTTAGAAGAAAAACTAAACCAACAGTAGGAAAAGATTTAACCAATAATCTTATTAATATTGAAATGATATCAACGAAAACATCTCAAAGATTTTTTCGATGGAGACTTAATTCGCTTAATTGATTATCTAAGAGAAAGTAGCTATTCAGATTACAGATATAACAATTATGTATCTGATACAATACATTATATAGTTGCTGCGGCTTTTAAAAAAAGTCACTTAGATATCAAATAAAAATAGTGGGGCACTAAGGTTATTTTGAATTACTTCAAATATATTCGCTTTTAGAAGGAAGTAGAGATAGAGAGAAATGTAGAGAATTATTTAGTTTCCTATAAAATTAGTAGAATTATTGGTCTTTTAAAGAAATAATTTTTAAAAATGAAATGATAGAATCTTATCTTTACAGACTGTGCTTTTTCTTTTGGTTATTTATAGCAATAACAGTTTCGGAATATTCAAACATATTTTGATGAGAATATTTAAATTTTACCGATTTATATTTGCCGAATCGACAAATCATACTTATAGCTCAATCTCTTATCACCTCTTAAAAAGGTATATTTGTTATTTTAAGTTATTCTTTAATCCCCACTATTATCATATCAATTTATGTTTAAATGACAAAATATATAAGTGAAAATGAGTGTGTATTTTATGGTAATTTTATGACATTATAAATATAGTGTAGTATAAGAAAAGGCGTGTGCGCACGTGACCTAGAATAGCATAAAAAAGAACACTCATTTGTTTTTAACTCTAAAACAAATGAGTGTTTTTTCAGCTTTCATCGTTCTGAATAGTAGTCTGATTCAGAGGTTCTGCTCATTCCCACTTCAAAAAAATAACAATGTTATTTAATGAAATAGTGCAGAATACAATAGCACTAAAAAACTAAGTAGAGTGAAACTAAATAGAATTATTAGAGGTAATTTCTCTTTACGTTCTTTGATTCGATTCATTCTAAGAAATAGTACAATACAAAGGGTGAGTGAAATACCAAAAAGAATAATAGGAACTATAGATAACACAACTATCCCCCTTTTTTAATAATTAACATTGAGAACCTATCCAGAAAGGATCTGGATTTACTGTACCTGTCCATTTAATCCATAATCCACAGTCCTTAACGCTTGATAAGTTTAAGGCAGTTGCCCCAATATCAATTAATCCTATTGCAATAATAGTAGCTAATCCAAGAGGAGGAGCAATAAAGGCAGCGATAGCAGCTCCAAGTGTAGCTATTCCTGCTCCAATTTGAATATAAGTTATTATCTTGGAAGCTTGACAACTATCAAAGTAAGTATAGAATCCAACTGAAGTCTTTTCATACTTACTTTTACCGTTACATGCAGCTAACGGCTGGACAGAATTCATTAATTCAAAGTCTTTTGTAGTAGACTCAATTAAGTCTTCAGATACATTTTCTTTTCTAGCTGACTCTTCATCAAAATAAAAACCATTTTCATCATATGTTACAAATGGCTGTATAGCCAATGTATCGTTTATTATTTGATTATGTTCATTTACTTTTGATATTGCAAGCTTGATATCAGAATCTGTTGCACCTTGTTTTTTTGCTAAATTAGTATCTATAGCAATATAGTCTCCATCGAAACCTATTGTTTTATCAAATTCTTTATCTAATTCTAATACACTTGTAAGAATAGTCGATAAATTATCTATTGTTTCATTTTCTATTTGTGCTGCGGTTGCGGGAAACTGCGTTGTTATTGAAAACATAAAAATTATTGCAACGATTCCTGTAATAATTTTTTTCATTTTTTATCCCATCCTTTTAATAATATGATTCTCAACACTGTGTGACAACCAATATCTAGTAAACTATATTATTTCCATTTAGTAACCTCCTTCTAGTAGATTATTTATATAATAACATAATAATTTACAAAAATAAACAAATATTAACAATTTTGATAATGATTATCCAATTGTGGAATTATTAATAGGGTTTTAACCAAAGATAAAATTATATAGCTTTTCATAATCTTTATTTAACGTAGTGCTTTATTTAAATATTCGATTTATGAAATATTAAATCTGTACATTTTAAATTTAAATAATTTATTAAATCTGTGCAAATATTGCATAAGTAAATAGTTCTATATAAGGAAGAAAGAAAACGTTTGAGGAACATATTCAAATTGTCAACTACTGTTTAAAGAGCCAGAAAAATTATCAATTAGCAGCACAAGCCTATGATGTTTCGTATCAACAGGTATACCATTGGGTGAAGAAATTTGAAGCGACTGATGAAGAGGGATTACGTGATCATCGCGGTCGAACAAAAAATGAAGTTGAATTAACAGCCGAAGAAAAACTTAAGGTTAGAAATCAAACGAATCGAGCGTGAAAATGAGTGCTTACGTGCTGAAAATCTATTTTTAAAAAAGTTAGAGGAAATCGAAAGGAGGCGTCGCTAAGCCAAATTCGCTTACAACAACGCTATTTAGCAATTCAAGAATTACACCAAGAGGAGAAACTTTCGATTCTTTTATTATGTGAAATCGTGGGTGTTTCGCGCGCCGCTTACTATAAGTGGCTAAGTCGTAAGCCATCTAACAGAGAAGTTGAAAATGAAGCCATTTCAAAGGATATTGATCTCCTTTACCACCAAGTAGATGGCATTTACGGCTATTGTCGTATGACATTGACAATCAATCGTCAGCGAATAAAGAATAATCAAGCGACGGTTAACGAGAAACGTATTTATCGTTTAATGCAGGTGAGTGGATTGAAGTCCGTTATTAGGCGAAAGAGAAAGCCTTATCGTAAATCTCCAGCGCATCAGTGGCGGAGAACGTATTAATCGGGCATTTACCTCGGAAAAGCCAAATGAAAAATGGTGTACAGATGTCACAGAGTTTAAGTATAGAAACGGGAAAAAACCTTATTTAAGTGCAATTATCGATTTATATGATGGTTCAATTATGAGTTATGTGTTAGGTCATTCGAATAATAATTCCCTTGTTTTCAAAACAATAAAATCAGCTATTCAATCATTACAATCAGGCGAGCAGCCATTAATACATAGTGATCGAGGTTTTCAATATACATCGAAGGGATTTAAACGAATTGTGGAAACAGCCAATATAACACAAAGTATGTCCCGTGTTGGTCGATGTATTGATAACGGACCAATTGAATCATTTTGGGGCACATTGAAGTGTGAGAAGTATTATTTGCATAAGTTCGATTCATATGAAGGGTTAAAACTAGCGATTGATGATTATATTCATTTTTATAATTACTATCGTTATCAGAAACGATTAAACGGCTTGAGTCCTTTAGAATTCAGGGCTCAAGCCGCTTAATACATTTTTTATTATTTCCACTGTCTACTTGACAGGGAGCAGTTCATTACTCTGGTGTCTTTTGTTATTTATTATTGATCAATAATATCTCAATCTTTCAATGTTCGTACATTTTCGTATTCATTAGCTTTAGTTTTATAACTTTGAGGGTGTTGCTTCCAAAATAATATTAGTATAGCCTGTTTTGATTGTAGAACAAATAATCTGAAAACAAATTGTTCGACACAGTTTTACCATCAACAATAACAGTTTGAGCTAAAGCCATTATATATTTTGAACCGCCACCTTCTTTAGCTAAAAGAGGTGTAAATTCTTCACTTGTAACCTTTGATAATAATGCAATCTGTCCAAAGCTGTGCCTCCATTTACAACTAACAATTCATCTTTTGCAGTTGAATGTAAGTCATAAATTGAAGTAATATCATTATCTACTCAAAAATACCCTGGTTTGTACTCAAAATTACTTATGTCGGGTTTTCCTTCAAGATCGTTTGTAATTCCACTGATTTGTCAGCTACAACAGTAAAGCCTATAACGCCTAAACTCCTTTGTTTTATATAAATCAATAATAACAAAGGTTTGGAATTATTTATAAACTATTCTAATTATTGTTATAACTATTGAGAAAGGTGAAGTTTCATCTATTATAAAGGATTAGTAAAAATTATTTGTATGGACAGGAAATGTGACGTTTTAGTTTTGTAACAATTACTTTTTGCTTATTAATGATAAAACATAAAAATAATTGTATAATTCATTTGTGAGGAAGGAGCGTCCGTTTAGTGAGTGAAGAAATGAGAACAGGTAAGAGTGTTTTTGAATTAGAGCAAGAACAACTGAAAACATTACCGAAAAATAAAAATAAAGAATCAGAAAAAGATTATTCAACATATTTTCAAGGGCCATCAATGATCGATGGAAAAAAACGTAAAACAGTAGCTGAACATATTCAATATGCTTTAGAAAACGGTTTCCGTGGAATAGGCGAGGGAAAAAGTTATCATATCATGACTTATGGCTGCCAAATGAATGAGCATGACACAGAAGTAATGGCCGGGATTTTTATGCAGCTAGGCTACACACCAACAGAGGTGATTGAAGAGGCTGACGTTGTCTTGCTAAATACATGTGCTATTCGTGAAAATGCAGAAAACAAAGTATTTGGAGAACTTGGTTTCCTGCTGAAATATAAACGAAAAAACCCTGAGATGCTAATCGGGGTTTGTGGCTGTATGTCGCAAGAGGAATCTGTGGTTAATAAAATTTTAAGAAGCTATCCACATGTCGATATGGTATTTGGTACACACAATATTCACCGTCTGCCAAACATTTTAAAAGAAGCCTATATGTCGAAAGAAATGGTCATAGAGGTTTGGTCTAAAGAAGGCGATGTCATTGAAAATCTGCCGAAGAAACGTCTTGGCTCCATTAAGGCTTGGGTTAATATTATGTATGGTTGCGATAAATTCTGTACGTATTGTATCGTTCCATATACACGTGGTAAAGAGCGCAGTCGCCGACCAGAGGAAATCATTGCTGAAGTTCGTGAGCTAGCGGCAGCGGGCTACAAAGAAATTATGTTATTGGGACAAAATGTCAACGCTTACGGTAAAGATTTTGAGGATATTGATTATCGTCTTGGCGATTTAATGGATGAATTAAGAAAGATCGATATTCCGCGGATTCGATTTACAACGAGTCATCCACGTGACTTTGATGATCATTTAATCGAAGTTCTTGCAAAGCGTGGCAACTTAGTGGAGCATATCCATTTACCAGTACAATCGGGCTCGAATGACGTGCTAAAAATTATGGCGCGTAAATACACACGCGAGCATTTCCTTGGTTTAGTGGATAGAATTAAAGCGGCAATACCTGAAGTAACATTAACAACAGATATTATCGTTGGCTATCCGAATGAAACAGAGGAACAGTTTGAGGAAACATTGTCCTTATACCGTGAAGTTGGCTTTGACGCAGCCTTTACGTATATTTATTCGCCGCGTGAAGGTACACCAGCTGCAAAAATGATTGACAATGTACCTGAAGAGGTGAAAAAAGAGCGTCTTCAACGTTTAAATGAAGTGGTGGGTGAATACTCTCGCAAAGCATTAGAGCGTTTAAATGGTCAGGTTGTCGAAGTATTAGTTGAAGGCACAAGTAAACGACGCGACGATGTGTTAGCGGGCTATACGAGGAAAAATCGTTTAGTTAACTTCAAAGCACCAGCAGAAGTAATTGGTCAATTAGTGAAAGTAAAAATAACAGAGACTACATCCTATTCACTTACTGGTGAATTTGTGGAAGTCGTAAAAAATGAAAAGGTGGAAGCATAAATGACACAAGTCTTATATACAAAAGAAGATTTAATTAAAAAATCACATGAAATTGCACATATGATTGCAAATACGCCAGAGGTTGAATTTTTCAAAAAGGCAGAAGCGCAAATTAACGAAAATCAACAAGTACGTGAACGTATTGCAAGCTTAAAAAGCTTACAAAAACAAGCGGTTAATTTCCAACACCTAGGGAAAGAAAAAGCATTAAAAATGATTGAAGATAAAATTGCTAAAATCGAGGAAGAAATTAATGCCATCCCAGTTGTGCAACAATTTAAAGAATCACAAGGCGATGTGAATGATTTATTGCAACTTGTTTCAAATACGATCGCAAATAATGTTACAAATGAAATTATTCGCTCAACTGGTGGCGATGTTCTTCGTGGTGAAACGGGTTCATACGTAGAAAATAGTCAACCAGGTAGCTGCTCTTAACAGATTATAGAAATCAAAGCTCGAATGCTGTCATTCGAGCTTTTTTTACGTCTTCTTCTATTGAAGCATTCAGCTGCTATAATAGACCTCTCATCGAAAAGTTTTAAATGATCCATTTCATTCTCTAAAAATATATGTTCACCCAATGGGCGCTACCTGCATATGATGGAGTGAAAAGAGTCGAAGGAGGAATTGCGCTGAAACGTTTACGACAAATCGTGACGAAAGCAGTAGTTGCCAAAGGGAAGAAGAGAACGGAAGAACGTGTAACATTATCACCAACAAATAAACCGACAAGTATTTTAGGGTGCTGGGTAATCAATCACACTTGCTCTGCAAAAAGAGTCGGGAAATTTGTAGAAGTAACAGGGAAATTTGATGTCAATGTTTGGTATGCCTATAGTAATCATTCGAAAACAGCTGTGTTTTCTGAAACGATTCACTATAAAGACAAAGTGAAGCTTCACTATCGAGACGGTGAAATTAGCGTTGGTGATGATGTTCGTGTACGTGTGATACAAGAACCAAATTGTATTGAAGCGATTATCTCTCCATGTGGTACAAAGTTTGAAATTGTAGTGGAACGTGAAGTAGTTGTTGAGGTAATGGGTGAAACAACAATTTGTATTAGTGTCCATCCACTAGACTATGAAGAAGATTGGAGCCTTAATGATGAAAGTTCATCTTCATCCTCATCAAGCTCTAGTTCTAGCTCCTCTTCAAGTCCTGAAGGAGAAGGCAGGTATGTGTTAGAGTCTTCATCGTTTCCTGATGAACGACCAAGATAAGTCTAAAAAACATCATTTTTTGATACATGCGAAATGCTAGCATCTTAAAAAAGGTGAATAAAGCGTTTCGCATGTATCTTTTGTTATAATAAATATATCTATAAGGCAAGAGCGAGGTAAATAGTGATATGACAACATATACACCAATGATGCAACAGTATCTACAGGTAAAGGAAGATTACAAAGATGCCTTTTTATTTTTTAGATTAGGTGACTTTTATGAAATGTTTTTTGAGGACGCAATCAATGCCTCACAAATTTTAGAAATTACATTAACAAGCCGAGATGCAGGCGCAAAAGAGCGAATACCAATGTGCGGTGTGCCGCATCATTCGGCTAAAAATTATATTGAAACACTTGTGCAAAAAGGCTATAAAGTGGCTATTTGTGAACAAACAGAAGATCCAAAGCAAGCAAAAGGTGTGGTCAAACGTGAAGTTGTTCAGCTTATCACACCAGGAACAATTATGGAAGGAAAGGCTCTTGATGGTAAATCTAATCATTTTATTGGAGCGGCAGAGCAATTAGATGACACAACATTTGGCTATGCTTATTTAGATTTATCCACAGGTGAAGCCGTAGCGTCTTCTATTGAAGGCGATGGAAAAGCCTTATTAATGCAAATGCAGGCTTACGGAATTCGAGAACTGATTGTCACGGATAGTTTGCAGCTATTATTAGCAGAGCATGCCGTCAATGCTGGGATCGTACTTTCAATTGAAGTGAATGAAATGCCTATGGACAAAGCAGCAAGTTATCTAGAAGCTGTACCAAAACCGTTACAAATTGCGTGTCTTCGATTGTTAGCTTATATTGACCAAACACAAATGAGATCTTTATCACATATTCAGGCATTCACGTTTAATGAAATTAAAAATTATTTACGCATTGATTCTAGCTCAAAGCGCAATTTAGAGCTGATTCAATCGATTCGTGGTGGCGATCAAAAAGGTACACTCTTATGGCTATTAGATGACACCGTGACAGCGATGGGTGGACGGAAATTAAAGCAATGGCTACACCAACCGCTTGCCACACGTTCAGCAATAGAGGCTAGACTAGCGATTGTTACGGATTTATTGGAAGAATATTTTGTACGAACAGAGCTTCAAGCATCCTTAAAACAAGTATATGATTTAGAGCGTTTGGCTGGTCGTGTTGCTTTTGGCAATGTGGGTGGACGAGATTTAGCCCAATTGCGTGATTCTTTACGCCAAGTGCCAACTATTCAACAGCAGTTGGTGGGTTCAAATAAAGAAACATTACAGCAATTAGGTGCGGAACTTGATACATGCTCAGATGTCGAGGCATTATTAGCAAAAGCGATTACAGATAATCCCCCTATTACCATTAAAGAAGGGGATGTTATCCGTGACGGCTATAATGAACGCTTAGACGAACTTCGCTATGCCGCTCGTAATGGTAAGGATTGGATTGCCCAACTTGAACAAGAAGAGCGTGTGAAAACGGGTATTAAAAATTTAAAAATAGGCTATAATCGCATTTTTGGTTACTATATAGAAATTACAAAATCAAATATTCATTTAGCAGATTTAACACGCTATGAGCGAAAACAAACACTGGCGAATGCGGAACGCTATATTACACAGGAACTAAAAGAAAAAGAAGCATTGATTTTAAATGCTGAAGAAGAAAGCTTAACATTAGAGTACAACCTGTTTGTAAAAATTCGTGATGTATTAAAAACTTATATTCCGCGTGTCCAAGCACTAGCAGCAAACATTAGTGAATTGGATGTCTTATTAAGCTTTGCAAGCGTCTCAGAAAAATATCGATTTACGAAACCAGAATTTCACGGTGGACGTGCCCTTAAAATTATAGAAGGACGCCATCCTGTCGTTGAAAAAATGCTGAACAAGCAAATGTATGTACCAAACGATTGTGTGCTAGAAGAGCAGAACAATATGATGCTTATTACAGGGCCGAATATGTCTGGTAAAAGTACTTATATGCGTCAAGTAGCATTAATTGTTGTTATGGCTCAAATGGGCTGCTATGTACCTGCTGAAAAAGCGAAGCTACCAATTACCGATCAAATTTTTACTCGGATTGGGGCGGCTGATGATTTAGCGGCAGGACAATCTACATTTATGGTGGAGATGCTTGAATCGCAACATGCTATTATGCATGCAACAAAAAATAGCTTAATGCTATTTGATGAAATTGGACGTGGAACATCGACCTATGATGGTATGAGCTTGGCACAATCGATGATGGAATATATTCATGACAAAATAGGAGCCAATACGTTATTTTCTACGCACTATCATGAATTGACAGCACTTGAAAAGGATTTGCCACGCTTACAAAATGTGCATGTTTCAGCCACTGAAAAAAATGGTACGGTCGTTTTCCTGCATAAGGTGAAAAAAGGAGCGGCTGATAAATCCTATGGTATACATGTGGCACAGCTTGCTCAATTACCTGAGGAAATTTTAGCTAGAGCACGTGTATTACTTGAGAACTTTGAGGCAGGGAAAGAAGTAGTTGCCGAAACACAGGTGATAGCTGAACAACCAATACAGATGTCTTTATTTACAGAAGACGAACCGATTTCCCCAGCCGAGACAAAGGTGCTAAAGAAATTAGAAAAGGTAAATATTCTAGGTACTTCACCGATGCAGGCAATGAATATTTTATATGAGCTACAGCAAGAGCTAGTGAACGCTAAAAAATAAAGGAGTGATACGTTAGTGGGAAACATACAAATTATGGACGAATGGCTATCCAATAAAATCGCAGCAGGAGAGGTAGTAGAAAGGCCAGCTTCTGTTGTCAAAGAGCTAGTGGAAAATGCTATTGATGCTGGGAGTTCGTCCATTGATGTTTTTTTACTAGAAGCAGGTCTCACTTCTATTCAAGTAATAGATAATGGTAGCGGTATGGATGAAGAGGATGCACTAATGTCATTCTCTCGTCATGCTACTAGTAAAATTCATCAGGAACATGATTTATTTCGTATTCGAACACTTGGCTTCCGTGGTGAGGCGTTAGCATCCATAGCCTCTGTTTCTAAAATGACATTGATTACATCAAATGGTGAATCTGGAACACATTTAGAACTTGAAGGTGGACATATCCTCACTCATAAACCTGGTCCGTTACGTAAAGGGACTGATTTAACAGTCTCCCAGCTATTCTTTAATACACCTGCCCGTTTAAAATATATGAAAACCATTCAAACCGAACTAGGGCATACAATAGACCTGATGAATCGCCTCGTACTTGGTAATCCACAAATAGCATTCAGATTATTGCATAATGGTCAACAACTACTGCAAACAAATGGCCGAGGAGATGTACAACAAGTGCTAGCAGCTATTTATGGAATACATAATGCGAAGAAAATGGTGTCATTCCAAGGCGAGTCACATGATTATCGAATTTCTGGCTTTGTATCCTTACCAGAGGTAACACGTGCTTCTAAAAATTATATGTCTCTATTTGTTAATGGTCGTTGGGTCAAGCATTATTTAGTACAAAAGGCCATTGTGGATGCTTACCATACGTATTTACCTATCGAGCGCTTCCCAATAGTTGTTCTATATATAGAGGGTGATCCTTACTTAACAGACGTGAATGTGCATCCTGCAAAACATCAAATTCGTTTAAGTAAAGAGGCTGAGCTTTTAAAGTTAATAGAGGAAACCATTCGTGAAACAATACGCAACATTATTCGAGTCCCACAAATGGAAAAGAAAGAAAAAATAGTTAAACCAGCTACTGAGCAATTAAACATTTGGAAGCCTGCTCCGAAGATCGATGTAGAGAAAATGAATGCCATCGTAGAAAAATTATATGATGTCCAAACCATTCAAGAAAACAATCTTGAACAGATAGTTGAGCCTAAGCCTATTTCTATGGTTCGAGAGGAAAATTGGCAGCCTACATCACAAATAGAGGCTGAAACAATTGATGAAGTAACAATAGCCGTACAGTCGGAAATATTAGAAGAGATGCCTACGAAGGAACCCTTTCCTGAACTCGAAGTAGTGGGACAAATCCATGGCACATACATTGTCGCACAAATGGAGGATGGTTTTTATTTAATTGATCAGCATGCTGCTCAGGAACGTATTAAATACGAATTCTTCCGTGAAAAAGTCGGTCAAGTTAATCCTCATGAACGTCAGGCATTATTGTTACCACTAACATTCCATTATGCAGCAGATGAAGCACTGATCTTACGAGAACTCAGGCATGAATTAGAAGCTGTAGGCGTATTTTTAGAGGAATTTGGACAGTCATCTTTTGTTGTACGTGAGCATCCGAGTTGGTTCCCACAAGGGGAGGAACAGGAAATCATTGAGGATTTAATTGAACAGGTGTTGACAACTAAAAAGGCTGATATCAAAAAACTACGTGAGGCAGCCGCAATTATGATGAGCTGTAAAAAGTCAATCAAAGCCAATCATTATTTAACAAAAGAGCAAATGGAAACATTGCTACGAGATTTACGAAATGCAGATAATCCATTTACATGCCCACACGGACGTCCAGTGCTTATTCACTTTACATCATATGAAGTGGAAAAAATGTTTAAACGGGTTATGTAAGGGAGAGGGGGAAAATGGATGGGTAAATTTATTTTAGCGATTGATCAAGGAACGACAAGTTCAAGAGCCATTTTATTTGATAAAAAAGGTCAAATTGTTCATGTAGCACAAAAAGAATTTCAACAAATTTTTCCAAAGGCTGGCTGGGTAGAGCATAATGCCAATGAAATATGGGGTTCTATCTTGTCCGTTATTGCGGCGGTATTAACCGAAAGTGGCCATGAAGCAAGTGAGGTTCATGCGATCGGCATTACCAATCAGCGCGAAACAACAGTGGTGTGGGATAAACACACAGGTCAGCCGATTTACAATGCGATTGTCTGGCAATCACGCCAAACACAGGACATTGTGAATACCTTAAAAAAACAAGGACAGGAAGAACATTTTCAGCAAAAGACAGGGCTTCGCTTAGATGCTTATTTTTCAGCGACAAAAATTAAATGGATCTTAGATAATGTTGAAGGCGCTCGTGAAAAGGCAGACAATGGGGATTTATTATTTGGGACGATTGATACATGGCTTGTTTGGCGATTATCAAAGGGAAAGGCTCATGTGACCGATTACTCAAATGCAGCTCGAACAATGCTCTACAATATTCATGAATTGAAGTGGGATGAGGAACTTTGTGAGCTTTTAGCTATCCCAATGTCCATGCTTCCAGAAGTGAGAAATTCATCAGAAATATATACAGAAACGGCTCCAAGTATATTTTTTGGAGAAAAAATTCCGATAGCTGGAATTGCGGGTGATCAGCAAGCCGCACTTTTTGGACAAACTTGTTTTACCAAAGGAATGGCTAAAAACACGTATGGCACTGGCTGCTTTATGCTATTAAATACAGGAGAGCAGGCAGTGACATCGGAAAATGGTTTATTGACAACCATTGCGTGGGGAATTGATGGGACAGTGACCTATGCATTGGAAGGTAGTGTATTTGTAGCAGGATCAGCTATTCAATGGCTACGCGATGGACTTAGGATGATTCGTACAGCAGAGGATTCTGAATCCTATGCTAGAAAAGTAGATCATACCGATGGGGTTTATGTTGTCCCTGCCTTTGTTGGACTCGGTACACCTTACTGGGATACAGATGCACGTGGCGCCATTTTTGGGTTAACACGTGGAACATCAAAAGAACATTTTATTCGAGCAACACTAGAATCATTAGCCTATCAAACGAAAGATGTACTAGATGCAATGGAAGAAGCAGCAGGTACTCCGATTGAAGTACTCCGTGTAGATGGTGGAGCTGTCAAAAATCAATTTTTAATGCAGTTCCAAAGTGATGTTTTACAGCTACAAGTAGAGCTAGCAAAACTGAATGAGTCAACAGCACTCGGTGCAGCCTATTTAGCGGGGCTGGCGACAAGCTTCTGGCCAAACCAAGAGGCTTTATCTGCATTATGGGTGAGTGGGGAAACCTATCAACCTCACATGGATGAAGAACAAGCCACAGCTCTGTATACAGGATGGCAGAAGGCTGTAGAGGCAACACGAATTTTTAAATCATAGCTATTGGGGGAGAAAGGTATGTTTTCATTTGAGCAGCGACCAAAAATTTTATATTATCTAGAGCACTATAGCTTTGACGTATTAGTCATTGGTGGTGGTATTACAGGTGCAGGAATTGCATTAGATGCCGCATCAAGAGGCCTTTCTGTCGCATTAATTGATATGCAGGATTTTTCAGCTGGTACGTCGAGCCGTTCAACCAAATTGATTCACGGTGGTCTACGTTATTTAAAGCAATTTGATGTAGGAGTTGTAGCCGAGGTAGGGCGAGAGCGTGAAATTGTTTATGATAATGCTGTACATGTCACAACGCCTGAAAAAATGCTATTACCTTTATATAAAAAGGGTTCACTCGGTCCCTTCACAACATCTATGGCATTAAAGGTCTATGACCGCTTGGCAGGCGTCAAAAAACATGAACGTAGAACGATGTTAAATGCTCAGGAAACCCTGGCATTAGAGCCTTTACTCAATCAAGAGGGCTTAGTCGGCGGTGGCTATTATGTAGAATACCGTACAGATGATGCCCGTCTAACAATTGAAGTATTAAAAAAGGCTGTAGAATATGGAGCGCTTTGCCTCAACTATGCTGAAATGACGGAATTTATTTATGAAAAGAAAAAGCTTGTTGGCATTAAAGTGAGGGATCATGTGACGGGGAAAATGCTCAATGTCCATGCCGCCCAAATTGTGAATGCAACGGGTCCTTGGGTTGATGACGTACGACAAAAAGATAAAGTAGCAGATAACAAGCAATTACGTCTAACAAAGGGCGTTCATATTGTCCTCAAACAAAAGGATTTCCCGCTAAAGCAAGCTGTTTATTTTGATATTGCTGATGGTCGTATGGCCTTTGCCATTCCACGAGATGGCAAAACCTATGTAGGGACTACGGATACTGTCTATGAAGGTAATCCTGTACATCCAGTGGCAACACAGCAAGATGTGGATTATCTAATTGAGTCTGCTAAAAAGGTCTTTCCAACTGCTACTATCACAAGAGACACAATTGAATCCTCTTGGGCAGGCGTCCGACCTCTGATTTATGAAAAAGGTAAGGATCCATCAGAAATTTCAAGGAAAGATGAAATTTGGACAGCGCCAAGTGGTTTAATGACGATTGCGGGTGGTAAGCTTACGGGCTATCGCCAAATGGCTGAAACGATTGTGGATAAAATTGTGAAGACCCGTCGCTACAAGCATGCAAGTGCCTGTTTAACACGTGAGCTAGCACTTTCTGGTGCAAAGGGGATTAACGCTATTAATTTCCCTGACTATATTGCCTATAAAGCACGTGAAGGCGTACAATATGGCTTAAATTATGATGAAGCCAAGCATCTCGTACAAAAGTATGGCACGAATGTAGATGCCTTATTTGATCGGGTGAAATTTTTACATGAACATGGTAGTACAATGCCTCTTGCCTTACATGCGATGCTACTGTATGGCATTGAAGCCGAAATGGTCTATACACCAAGCGACTTCTTTATCCGTCGGACTGGTTTATTATACTTCGATATTGAAGCAGTAAAGCTTTATAAACAGCAAGTGATTCAGGTGATGCAACAACGCTTAAATTATACAGAGGAGCAAAAAAATAGATATATTGCTGAATTAGAGCAAGCCATTAACGATGCAACAAATTTTGTGATAGAAGGGGAGTAAGGGATGGAGCGTTATATTCAAATGTCGGATGATCAATTTGTCTTCACGCGAACATTGGAGCCTTCGACGCCATGTATTGGACATATTCACATTTTGCATGGCATGGCAGAGCACAGCGGTCGCTATTTAACATTTGCGAAAACACTCAACGCAGCAGGCTATGTTGTGACGATGCACGATCACCGTGGGCATGGTGAAACGGCAGCATATAATGGGACATTGGGCTTTTTTGCTGAAGAAAACGGCTTTGAGCGTGTTGTAAAAGATGCTCATGAAGTGATTACACAACTTCACGTACCATACGCTAATGTACCATTAATTCTCTTTGGCCATAGTATGGGTTCTTTCATTACTAGACGCTATATTCAATTATACGGAGAGCAAGTAGATAATGTTATTCTCTGTGGCACTGGAAATGTGACAGCCTTGCATGCTGTAGGAAATCTAGTAGCCAAGGCTTTAGCAAAGGGACTAGGAAAAGAAACTGAAAGTAAGCTGTTAAATCAATTGAGCTTTGGTAGCTTTAATAAGCAATTTCCCAATCCGAAGACTGCCTATGATTGGTTATGTTCAGTACAACAAGAGGTGGAAAAGTATATCGATGATCCCTATTGTGGCTTTATTCCAACGAATCAATTTTTCGTGGATTTGACAACTGGCTTTGCCACACTAAATCGTAAAAAAGAATTAGCAAAAGTAAGAAAAGACCTCCCTATTCTCTTGATTAGTGGCAGTAAAGATCCGGTTGGTGAACAGGGGCTAGGCGTTTACAAAGTTGCTGAACAGTTAGCAGCGGTGGGTGTAGAGGATGTAACGGTTTATTTATTCGAGGATAAACGACATGAAATTTTAAATGAAGACAATCAAGAAGCGGTCTTTCAAGTTTTATTACGGTGGTTAGAAAAATATGATAGAAACTAAATTGCAGCAGGCAGAGGTCGTAGCAATAGTGGGGCCGACTGCCTCTGGTAAAACGGCATTAAGCATTGAATTGGCAAAAAAATATAACGGTGAAGTCATTAATGGTGATTCCATGCAAGTTTATAAAGGGCTCGATATTGGGACAGCTAAAATTACCGAAGAAGAGATGGAGGGCGTTCCTCATCATTTACTTAGCTTTTTAGAGCCTACAGAATCTTTTTCGGTAGCAGATTATCAAAAATTAGTACGTGCGAAGATCGCGGAAATACAAGCTCGTCAAAAATTACCTATAATAGTAGGAGGCTCTGGCTTATATGTACAAGCTGTCCTCTATGATTTCCAATTTACTGATGAAAAAGTAGATGAAGAAGCACGAAAAGCCTACTATGAGGAATTAGCAAAGCTTGGCCCTGAGGCAATGCATGACAAACTAAAACAACTAGACCCTCAAACAGCGGAGACAATCCATCCAAACAATACACGTCGTGTTATTCGTGCATTAGAAATGCTGGAATTAAGCGGTGTATCAAAAGCAGCTGAAGCGCAAAATCGAGGGGAAGTACCCCTTTACGACCATGTTATTTTAGGGCTAGGTCAAAACATGTCCCGTGACGTGCTATATGACCGTATTAATCGTCGTGTTGATTTAATGGTGGAAAATGGTCTTCTGCAAGAGGTGAAGGGATTATGGCAGCAAAATATCCGTGGAGTGCAGTCTATACAAGCCATCGGGTATAAAGAATTATATGATTATTTAGATGGCAAATGTACCCTAGAGGAAGCCCTTGATAGCTTAAAACAAAATTCCCGTCGCTATGCAAAAAGACAGCTTACTTATTTCCGTAATAAAATGGATGTCCATTTTATTACGCCGGATGATCGATTATAAGAATAAAGAAAAATTTCTAAAAATTACTAATTGATAAATTGGTAGAACGTGCTACTATAGGAATGAAGAGGTAGAAAGTTAGTAGGGAGGCTATTTGATGAAATCAATCAATTTGCAAGATACGTTCTTGAACCAACTACGTAAAAACAGTGTTTTTGTAACTGTATTTCTGTTAAACGGATTTCAGTTAAAAGGGACTGTGAAATCATATGATAATTTTACAGTATTACTACTTGATGCTGAAAATAAGCAGCACCTAATCTACAAGCATGCCATTTCTACATTCGTACCAGCAAAACAAATAGAGTTTTTAGAGACAGAAGTATAATAAGTTTGTTAAACAGTTAGTGTTCTCACACTGGCTGTTTTTTTTGCTACAAGCTATAATGATAGTGGAATTTGATATTTTGGAGGACAAAGTTTATGAAAACAATGGAAACAACACAATTATTAGATCTGTTAGATGCAAATGAGGACCTATATATTATCGATGTACGTGAAGAGGATGAAGTAGCCCATGGCATGATCCCAGGTGCTCAACATATTGCACTCGGAACTATCCCTGAACGTTTAGAGGAATTAGATGTAGAAAAGCCATATATTATTGTATGCAAGGCTGGAGCTCGTTCTGCCAATGCGTGTGCTTACTTAGAGGCCCAAGGATTTGATGTAACAAACCTTGAAGGCGGCATGCTGGCTTATGATGGAGAATTAGAATTTAAATAAATCATGAAAAAAGAAAGAGTATACACTCTTTCTTTTTTCATGATTATTTTTTCAAGGGGCATCCATGATAAAATTAAAATTCTCTTCAAAGTTTTTGTAGATATTAACATTTTTTTGTCCCTGCACTTTTGAAGCATAACTAGCAAAGTTTAGACCAGCTCCATAAATTTGTAGTGCTCCATTCGCCAAATCCCCTTTTTGGAGAAGCTCAATGCCATCTTTCAAGAAATTTTGACTCTCCTCGAAATGACACTCCGTAATGTATTTATCACCACTATGAAATAACTTTAAATTTTCTAGTATTTTATTTGCTGTCTCTTCACTGATCGAAGCGTCGATATTGATTAACAACTGATTGATCGGTTTTACGAGTTTGGCATAGAGGCTATCGTGCGTTTCACAGGTTTCAGCAATAGCGTTTCTTAATTGTTTTGCATTCATCGTATCTACTCCTAACTTTTCATCGTTTTACTATTGATACTTACCCTAATTTTAATCATAGAAATAATTTATGTTTACATTGAACAGATTATTAAGGTTTCAACTTTTATGTTCAACATTACTCAGTGAATTGGCAGAACATATGCTATGGAAGGTAGAGATGATTGAAAAGTCTGTAGTTTACTTGTTATGGCAATTGATTCAGTAATGGATTTTTGTACAAGCCGAGTGTTAGACATAGAGAATTCTAAAAAGCACTAATTATGGAAGACTAGGAATCAAGTGAAGGATTCATTTATTGTGACAAGCTCTTGATAAGCTTTTATTGTGAATAGCAGTATGTACTAAGTTAACACTCAAAAAATTTTTTCCTCTTGACACTAAAAAAGTTGTAAAGTAGATTTAACATAATTACATAAAAGCAATAGGTGCCCATTAGGGAGAATAGGGAATAAAGTGAAAAGCTTTAGCGGACCCGCCACTGTATAAGGGAATTTCATAGTGTATGCCACTAGCAAATTGCTGGGAAGGTACTATGAGGTGTTGAACTTGAGCCAGGAGACCTGCCTACATGCTTTAGAAGATATAGATGATGGAAAAGTCTGTAGTTTATTTGTCATGACAATAAACTACAGACTTTTTATTTTGTCTTAATGAGAACGAGAGGAGAAATAATCATGCAATTATTACAAGACACGATTCAAAACATTCAGGGGGCTGATATGAAAAGTATGGAGCAAGCTAGAAAGCGGATTGATGCGCTTTGTAAGCCCCCAGGTAGCTTGGGTAAACTAGAATCACTTGCCGTACAGCTCTCTGGTATAACAGGACAATTATATCCGATGGTCGACAAAAAAGTGATGATTGTCTGTGCTGCAGATCATGGTGTTTGCGAGGAAGGTGTAACCACGAATCCACAAGATGTTACGGTCTTTCAAACATTAAATTTTCCTAAGGGGGGTACAGGCGTTTGTGCGATTGCGGGGATTACCAATGCAAAGGTGGTCACAGTAGATGTGGGTGTAAAAGAAGATATTCCACTTGATGCAGGTGTCATTATTCATAAAATTAAATATGGTACAGATAACATGGCACAAGGTCCAGCTATGGCCAAACAAGAAGCCATTCAATCGATAGAAGTAGGAATCCGTGTGGCCACTGAGGAAATCATAAAAGGTGCTGATGTACTTGGGACTGGAGAAATGGGCATCGGCAATACAACACCAAGTGCTGCGATATTAGCTGTTTTGACGGGATGCAACCCTATCGAAGTAACGGGGTTTGGTGCAGGAGTAGGCCAAGGAGGCATTGCCTATAAAGCGGCAGTTATTGAAAAAGCAATTACCTTAAATAAGCCTAATCCAAATGATGTTATTGATGTTCTGGCTAAGGTTGGAGGGTTAGAGATAGGGGCGATGACAGGTATTATTCTTGGCGCTGCTGCCCATCGTAAACCTGTTGTCATTGATGGATTTATTTCGACTATAGCCTCCCTCATTGCTTATAAGCTCGAACCAAAAGTAATCGATTATATCATTCCTTCCCATGCTTCAGAGGAACCAGGGGCAAAAATTGCCGCTGCCTTACTAGGCATTGAACCAATGTTGCACATGAATATGCGTTTAGGCGAAGGTTCTGGAGCAGCCTTAGCCTTTCCTATTTTAGATGCAGCTTGCTCGATGATGAAAAACATGGTGACTTTAGAAGAATCAATGCAGTTGTTAAAAAGATAAAAACAATAAAACAGCCAATGACTTAATTTTTGGTCATTGGCTGAATGATATTTATGCACGATTTAATTTTCGTAATGGCAAGCGCCACTTCATCATATAGGAAAGAATACGTAAAGCTGTAATCACTGCGAATAAAATATAAAGGAAAATGTCCCCTGTAAAAACCTCGAATCCGATTAGCAGTCCAGCAAGAGCTGCCCAAACACCATAAACTTCATCACGGAGAACTAATGGTTTTCTTCTAGCTAATAAATCTCGTACAATACCCCCACCTGAACCTGTCAAAACAGCAGCTACAATGACTGCGCTTACTGGCATATCAAGCTTGACAGCATAGAGTGCGCCTTGAATAGCGAATGCTGATAAGCCAATCGCATCTGTGAAGTTACCCCAACGATGCCAATGTTGAATCAGATGATGCGGAAAAATAAAGAATATCGTAATCGCAGCAAGCGCTATTTGAAACATCATATCCTGTCCCCAAAGTGTTGTGACAGGTAGTCCAATGAGTAAATTTCGGATAGCTCCTCCACCAAAAGCAGTCACAATACCAAGTATATATACACCGAATAAATCGTATTCTTCTTCCATGGCAATAATTGCCCCAGAAATAGCAAAGGCAATTGTTCCTATAATACTAAAAACCTCCCAAGCCATCCCTTTCACCCCTTCTATCAATAAATAAACTTTATTAAAAGTTAAAAGACTTTTTACGTAACAGAATCTATGAATTTAATAGCCAAAATAGGTCATTAAATACGCATCTTGAAATGAGTCCGCACATTAGCTTAGCGTAAAATCCTCTTAGAAACAATAGGCAAGTTTTACAGGTGCACATACAAATTGATAAAATGTGATTAAAATAAAGAAAACATTCGTCAAAAGCGTTCATATACCAGTAGTTAGTTAGGGAATTCTAGAGTGATTGAAGTCAATTTAGATAGTCAATAAATCTTACTGATTGAAATGCGAGACATTGTGAAATGGAGAAGAAAGAATGACGTTTACATCAAATTTATCAACAGAAACGCTATTGCTAGCGGCAAAAGTAGAGGAGCAAGTTCGGCCTTATCATGCCAATGTAGAAGAAATGGCGTTCTACAATCAGCAGAAGGTGCTAGCAGCTTTCAGAAAGCATCAAGTAAGTGATTATCATTTACACCCATCAAACGGCTATGGCTATGATGATGAGGGGCGCGATAATCTAGAGCGTGTTTATGCGGAGGTATTTGGTGCAGAGGCAGCCATAGTCCGACCACAAATTATTTCAGGCACACATGCAATCACGCTTAGTCTATTCGGTGTTTTGCGTCCTGGTGATGAGCTGCTTTATATTTCTGGTCAGCCATATGATACATTGCAATCCATTGTCGATGGTGGTGATAAAGATACAGGTTCACTGAAAGATTATAAAATCGGTTATCGACATGTGGATTTACTAGATAATCAGGTTATTGATTGGGCAGGTGTAGAAGCGGCCATTACAGCACAAACCAAAATGATTGCGATTCAGCGTTCAAAAGGCTACGCAACACGTCCATCCTTTACAATTGAAGAAATTGCAGAAATGTGTGTAAAGGTACGTAAAATAGCTCCGAAAGCTATTATTTTTGTAGATAACTGCTATGGCGAGTTTGTAGAGGCCCAGGAACCTACAGAGGTTGGGGCTGACTTAATGGCAGGCTCGCTCATTAAAAATCCAGGTGGAGGCTTGGCTAAAATTGGTGGCTATATTGCTGGACGCGCAGATTTAGTGGAGAAATGTGCCTATCGTATGACATCTCCAGGTATTGGAGCAGAAGCGGGGGCCACATTAAATACACTAGGTGATTTTTATCAAGGGTTTTTCCTAGCACCACATGTTGTATCGCAAGCACTAAAAGGGGCGATATTTACAGCTTCAATGCTTGAGGAAATCGGCATAAGCACTTCTCCGAGCTATCACGCGAAGCGTACAGATTTAATTCAATCAGTATCGTTCCAAACGGCTCAGCAAATGATTGATTTTTGTCGTGAAATACAAGCGAACTCACCGATAAATGCCCATTATGCTCCTGAACCAGCCTATATGCCAGGCTATGAAGATGATGTCATTATGGCAGCTGGAACATTTATTCAGGGGTCCAGCATTGAGCTAACAGCGGATGGCCCAATACGACCTCCATATACAGCATTTATCCAGGGGGGACTAACATATGAACACGTTAAATTTGCTATTTGCAGTGCGGTTCAAGCCATTCAAAAAGCATAACAAGACAATAGATAAAGCCTAAATATGAATAGTTTTTTACAATTTTTAATCGAATTGAAAAAAATAGTGCCAACCATGTTAGATAACCTTACATGGTTGGTTGACAGTAAAAAAATTTCGTTATATGATAAGCGGGTATTGGAGGAGGACTTAAATGAGTCGTGAAATTAGACGAACTATGCCGTTATTATCGATGAGTATTGTGATGCAATTAACAGAGCTTTCGGCAAGACAAATTCGTTATTATGAAGAACACCATTTAATTGAGCCGCACCGAACAGAAGGCAATCGACGTATGTTTTCACTAAATGACGTCGACACATTGCTTGAGGTTAAAGATTACTTAGAACAGGGTATGAATATGGCGAAGATTAAAAAAATATTTGCTAAAAAGAAAAATCCTGTTGCAACAACTGATGAGCAAGATTTAAGTGATTCAGAATTACGCCAAATTATGCGCGAAGAAATGCGTCAAGCACAGCGCATGCAAAAATCGTCCATCCGAAGAGGGGATTTATCTCGATTCTATTAATAAATAGAGTAGGGTAAACATAAAAGCTAGACAAATTATAGGAGTGTGGAAAACTGTGGGTAAATACACAAAAGAGGACATTAAACGTCTCATCGAAGAAAAAAACGTAAGCTTTATTCGTTTACAATTTACAGATATTCTTGGCACTATCAAAAATGTTGAGATTCCTGTAAGTCAATTAGACAAAGCACTTGAAAATAAAATGATGTTTGATGGCTCATCTATTGAAGGTTTCGTTCGAATCGAAGAATCTGATATGTATTTATATCCTGATCTTGATACTTTCGTAGTATTCCCTTGGACTTCTGAAAAAGGGAAAGTAGCACGTTTTATCTGTGATGTATACACTGCGAAAGGCGAACCGTTTGCTGGTGACCCACGTAACAACCTAAAACGAATTCTTAAAAAAATGGAAGAAATGGGCTTCTCAAGCTTCAATTTAGGGCCTGAGCCAGAATTCTTCTTATTCAAATTAGATGCAAAAGGCGAACCAACATTAGAAGTAAATGACCATGGTGGTTATTTCGATTTAGCGCCAACAGACCTTGGTGAAAATTGCCGTCGTGATATCGTGTTAGAGCTAGAAGAAATGGGCTTTGAAATTGAAGCATCACACCATGAGGTAGCTCCAGGACAACACGAAATCGACTTTAAATATGCGGATGCTGTTACTGCATGTGATAACATCCAAACATTCAAATTAGTGGTTAAAACAATCGCTCGTAAACATGGCTTACACGCTACATTTATGCCAAAACCACTATTTGGTGAAGCGGGCTCTGGTATGCACTTTAACGTGTCACTATTTAAAGGCAAAGAAAATGCGTTCTATGATGAATCTACAGAATTAGGTCTTTCTGAAACAGCTATGCAATTCATGGCGGGTGTTCTTGCACACGTACAAGGTTTCACAGCTGTAACAAACCCAACAGTTAACTCTTATAAACGTCTAGTACCAGGTTATGAAGCACCATGTTATGTAGCATGGTCTGCACAAAACCGTTCACCATTAATTCGTATTCCATCTGCACGTGGCCTTTCAACTCGTGTTGAAGTACGCTCTGTAGACCCTTCTGCAAACCCATATTTAGCGATGGCAGTTATTTTAGAAGCAGGTCTTGAAGGTATTCGTCAAAGCCTAACACCACCTGCTGCTATTAACCGCAACATCTATGTGATGTCGGAAGAAGAGCGTCAAGCAAATGGTATTGAAAACCTACCTGCAGCACTTGATGATGCACTAACATTACTTGCTAAAGATCAAGTAGCACAGGAAGCATTAGGTGAGCATATTTATGCAAACTTTAAAGAAGCAAAAGAAATCGAGTTCGATATGTACCGTACAACTGTTCATCAATGGGAACGCGATCAATATTTAAAAATGTATTAATCATAAAGATACCGAGTGCCTGATAAAGGGTACTCGGTTTTTTTCTGAACATATTAGGAACGATGGGGTCATATGACAACCCCATCGTTATTTTAGTATTAGCGCATATGTTTATGATGGTGTGGCATATGGCAAGGGTTAGGTGGCATACCGCACATTGTATGTGTTTCACAGCATTCATTCACGACAGATTCTGTGCATGGGAAATAATACTGATGATCAATCATATGTTTGTTCACTGTTGTAACATGTGCAGGTTGTACGTGTGGAACAACTGTATGGATATAATTTGTGCGTACATATTGCTCTGGTGGTAAAAATTGTGGTGGATCATATTGCATTGGCATCATTTGTGGCGGACAGCAGTGTGGACCTTTTGCCGGATGGCGTCTTCGTTGAAACATGTTATTACCTCCTGTTTTGATAAGTTGTAGTTCATTATTAAGATATGAGATATACGTCGATAGGGTCTATTTATTTGCCTATTAATGCATAGGTAAATCTAACAAGTAACTAAAATAGTAGAAAATCTATAATCAATTTGCCTACGTCTTTGAGTGAAATGAAAGCATGACATATTGTTGAAAATGATGATGTCAACGGCAGGAAAAGCAATTTCGCGGGGCGAGGCGTTTTCCGTTCCATCATCGTCCTTTCCAAAGGGCGATGATCCTCCCCTGATCATGCTGCAAAACTTCTTTCATGTCTAACAGTAGTGAACAAAATAGCACATATTTTCAAAGTGAAGATAATGAGTCTAACAACCATCCAAATGCTTGGTTTTCAACACGATGAATAGGTTTTTCAAATAACGTTCTTCCTAGCGTCATAATGTAAAATAAATTTTTATTAAAAAAGTATGTTTTTTGAAAAAATAGATATTGTCAATAAAACAATCGTACAGTATACTCTTTAATTGATAATGATTATCGTTGTCGATTATTTCTTAGGAGGAAATGTATGCCAAAATTATCACTGCAAAAAAAGAACTTTTTTGTACTTTTCACACTACTATTAACCTTCGCGTTATTATTAGTTGGGTGTGGGGAGAAAACATCGAACTCCAGTAGTTCACAAGAGAACGACAAAGCAGAAGAAAGCAACACTGAATCAGAATCTTCTAGTCGTGAGATTACACATGCAATGGGTACTACAACGATTGAAGGCACACCTACAAAAATCGTTACACTATATCAAGGCGCAACAGATGTTGCAGTTGCTATGGGCATTAAACCAGTTGGGGTAGTAGAATCTTGGGCAGAAGCGCCTGTTTATAATTATATGAAGAATGAGCTTGATGGCGTTGCAATTGTAGGACAAGAAACACAACCAAACCTTGAAGAAATTGCAAAGCTTAAACCAGATTTAATTATTGCTTCTAAAGTACGTCATGAAGAAATTTATGATCAGTTATCGCAGATTGCACCAACAGTTGCTCATGAAACGGTTTTCGATTTCAAAGGTACAGCTGAAATGATGGGTCAAGCAATGAATCAAGAAGATAAGGTGAATGAATTACTTGGCGATTGGGATACACGAGTAGCTGATTTCCAAACAAAAATCAAAGAGAAGCTTGGCGATAAATGGCCATTCCATGTTTCTGTTGTCAACTTCAGAGCAGACCATGCTCGTATTTATGTGACAGGTTATGCGGGTTCTATTTTATCTGAGCTTGGATTCCAAGGTCCTAAAAATTTAACAGATGATTCTTTAGAAATTGTGAAGCTAACTGACAAGGAAAGCATCACACAAATGAATGCTGATGTTATTTATATGTTTATGGAAAATGATGAGACAGTGAAAAAAACTTATGAAGATTGGACAAACCATCCACTTTGGAAAGAGCTTGACGCAGTGAAAGCGAATCAAGTTTATCAGGTAGATGAAATTAATTGGAATCTAGCAGGTGGTATTACTAGTGCTAATTTAATGCTAGATGATATTTATGACAAGTTTGAATTAGAAAAATAGTGAATGAAGGATGGGCTGTTAAAAGTGTTAGAGAATACTTGAATAACAGCCCTCTCATTGTAGTGTTTGAGCATAATTGAAACCTACATAAGCTAAATCGTGGATCAAGAAAGTTGGCATAACATGAGAATTATTCTTTCCAGTACACCGATGAAACAAATAGGTTTATTCATCAGCTGTTTGATTCTTTTGCTGGCATTTATATTCAGCATAGCTATTGGTCAAACATCCATACCTTTTTCGTCAATCTATGATGCTATTTTTCATTTTGATGCTGCTAACAAGGAGCATGTCATTATTCGAACATCTAGATTTACAAGAGCTGTGATCGCTACAGTAGTTGGCGCAAGCCTTGCCATTGCGGGCGCATTAATGCGAGCATTAACAAGAAATCCTTTAGCAGCTCCTGATATTTTAGGTATTAATGCAGGGGCCATATTTTTTATTGTCAGTGCTATTACTCTTTTTTCCGTTCAATCTTTAATGAGCTATATGTGGATTGCCTTTTTAGGGGCAGGTGCAGCGGGGGCGATGGTTTTTTTCCTAGGCTCATTAGGAAGAGATGGGTTAACACCGATAAAAATAGTATTAGCTGGTGCAGCGATTACAGCTCTGTTTGTCTCGTTTACGCAGGGGCTTTTAGTCATCGATGAACAAGGTTTACAAAGTGTCCTGTTTTGGTTAGCAGGTTCTGTATCGGGGCGTAGTATTGAAATGCTCGTGCCTGTCCTACCGTTTATTTTAGGAGTGACAGTTGTGGCAATATTTATGGGGCGTTCAATCAATATTTTACAATCAGGAGATGATATTGCCAAAGGATTAGGACAACGAACAATGCTCACGAAAATCACACTAGGCATAATTATTATCATACTGGCAGGCAGTTCAGTAGCTGTTGCAGGTTCAATAGGGTTTATTGGCTTGATTGTCCCTCATATGGCGATCCAACTTGTTGGCACAGATTATCGCTGGATTATTCCCTACAGTGCCGTATTAGGAGCAATATTGCTACTGTTGGCTGATATTGCGGCAAGATATGTGATTATGCCATTGGAAATGCCGATTGGTGTCATGACTGCCTTAATCGGAGCTCCTTTCTTTATTTATATTGCACGAAAGGGGTTAGCAAAAAATGCCTAATTATGTGTCGGTTAGAACGAAAACTAATCGTATATCTTTTCAAATTGCTAAAAGAACGGCTTGGATTCTACTACTTTTAAGCTTATTATTAGTCCTCATTACGGTTCTTGGTTTATCTGCGGGGAGCGAGTTTATCCATCCTGTCACAGTGGTGAAAGAATTATTAGGCTATGGCAATGGAGATTACGATTTTGTCTTACATACATTAAGGCTCCCGCGTGTGTTGATGGCCTTATTAGTTGGTGCTGCGCTGGGAGTTGCCGGTTTAATTTTACAAGGAATTATCCGTAATCCTCTTGCTGCCCCAGATATTATTGGTATAACGAGCGGAGCATCGATGGGGGCAATTATTTTTATCGTGTACTTTATGGGATCAGTCAGCATTCAATTTTTACCGTTAGCTGCTATATTAGGTGCTGGTATTGTCTCCTTCATCATTTACCTACTATCATGGAGAAAAGGAGTCACACCAATTCGAATGGTACTAATTGGAATTGGCATCTCAGCTTTAGCAAAGGCGGTTGTGACGATGCTGCTTGTAATCAGTAATGTAGCCGCTACAACGAAAGCCTATTTATGGCTGACAGGTAGTTTGTATGGGGCCAATATGCAGGATGTCTATTTGCTATTACCGTGGCTAGTCATTTTAGTGCCACTAACATTTATTTTAGCAAGAACGGTGAATGTGAAGGAATTAGGCGATGAAATAGCGATAGGGCTAGGAGTAAAAGTACAAGTGTATCGTTTACTTTTTCTACTCATTAGTGTCATGCTAGCTGGTTCTGCAGTAGCTTTTGCCGGTGGCATTGCCTTTGTTGGATTAGTGGCCCCTCATATGAGCAGAATGCTTGTTGGGCGTTCCTTTGCAGGATTAATTCCTGTGACAGCTATTATAGGTGGAATCATTGTCATTGTGGCTGATATGGTGGCACGCACAGCCTTTTTACCGAAGGATTTACCTACAGGAGTCTTTACTGCTGCAATTGGCGCACCATTCTTTATTTATTTATTATTTAGAACGCGCAATCAATAAAGCTTCATGATAAAAAAGTTAAAAGCCGGAGAAGAAGGTGACAGGAATTTGAAACATGTCTTAGAAGCACAAAATTTACATGTAAGCTATGGAGAAAATCTTATTTTAGAGGATTTGAATCTTCAAATACCAAAAGGAAAAATTACAGTACTAGTTGGGGCCAACGGTTGTGGAAAATCTACACTACTTCGGACATTTGCACGATTACAAAAAGCGAAGTCGGGTGAAATTTTTTTAGATGAGAATAAACTAGATGCCATTTCAACGAAAGAGGTAGCGAAACGTTTAGCTATTCTACCGCAGGGCCCTGTTGCACCAGAAGGATTAACTGTTCAGCAATTGATTAAGCAAGGTCGTTATCCACACCAAAGTTGGTTAAAGCAATGGTCTACGGAGGATGAAAAAATTGTTAACAATGCGCTTGCAGTAACACAGATGACTGAATTTGCCGATCGTCCAGTAGATGCATTATCAGGTGGTCAGCGGCAACGTGTATGGATTGCTATGACATTAGCGCAAAAAACAGATCTTATTTTACTAGATGAACCTACAACTTATTTAGATATGGCACATCAAGTAGAAATTTTAGATTTACTATTTGATTTAAATGACAAGGAAGGGCGTACTGTCGTTATGGTATTACACGATTTAAATTTAGCCTGTCGCTATGCCCATCATATTGTGGCGGTACGTAATAAACAGGTTTATGCCCAAGGCAAGCCAGAGGAAGTGGTGACAGCAGAGATGGTCCAGGCTGTTTTTCGTATGGATTGTACCATTATTAAAGATCCGCTTTTTGGTACACCTTTATGTGTGCCACATGGCAAGGGGCGAACAGTTCAAACAGTGGAATTAGAGGAGGTAGGGATCTGTTGAGCCTATCACTGTCAGCTGAAGAAACATCCGTGTTACTAAGAGAGTATCGATTGTCGATAGAGCCTGCAGTAGATGCTACATACTCTTTATATGCCAAAAATTTATTGGACAATGAACAAGCTCTAGATTATTTACAAAAAATTGCCCATTTCTTTCAATCGCCTTCTATTCTAGTTACGGCATCGTTGTTTGCGAAGCGCTATAGCGTCTTAACGATAGCTTCAGCCTTCTATGCTATGTCCAGATACGATAAAGGACTACATTGCAGAATTGAAAATATGTGGGTAGAAGCGGAATCTTCAAAACCTTGGCTTCCTACTATTCGGCTAATCGATCGCACAGTGTCAATACCTACTGAAGACCGAGAAAAATGGCGTGATGAGGTTCTTAGAGAAATCTTTGCGAATAATTTAGCGAAGGTTTGGCAGTCATTAGCGAAAATAAGTAAAATTCCAAAAACAATCTTATGGGAAAACACAGCTATTTATGTGAATTGGCTCTATGAAACGAAAATAGGGGAAGGAGCCAGTGAGCAAGAAAAGGCTCGTATACAAGAGGATTATCACTATATTGTAAACCTAGCACCAGGCTCCATTTTTGGAGAAAGGAAAAATCCTTTGACAAACTATTGTGGTCCTAAAGTGACAATTATGGAATCGGAGCAACCTGTACGCTTGAGAAAAACATGTTGTTTCTATTATCATACCTCTGATGAAGCAAATGATTATTGTATCTCCTGTCCAAAAATAAAAAGATAATCATAACAACAAAATCTCTAAACCACCAAAAGTGAGTAAACACTTATAGCATTTCATAGGTGTTTATTCACTTTTATTTTTGACCATCAATACCTGCCATTAAATAAGGAATTGCAGGTTTGATAAATTCTTCGGGCTGTATCTCCTGATTGCTAGTTCTCCATTCTATAGAAGCGCCATAGATTCCCCAGCTTAATATTACAGCAGTCATTTTTAACGCTTCGTTCTCTGTCGTTACATTTTGTTTCAATAACATTTTGTAAAAGATAATTTCAAGCTGCTCTCTAATAATGCGAGCAATTGTCTCTTCATAGCCTCTATGACAACGATTAGACAATGACTTTTGAAAATTAGTTATCGCTTTAAAGAGAATAATGAAAGCTCCTTCATTAAGTTCGTTATGTTGTAGAAAGTCATCATTCAAATTAATTAATAATACTTCCGATAGGACCTTCTCTAACAAATCATATATATCTTCAAAGTGATAATAAAAAGTCGCACGATTAATCATGGCCTCTGTCGTAATATCCTTAACCGTTATATCCTTGAACTCTTTTTTACTAGAAAGTGTAATGAAAGAATCCATGATTAATTTACGAGTCCGTATAACACGAAGATCTGTCTTAGATGAGGTCATTACTTACACTCCTTTTTAAACAATTTCTTCAAAGTGTTGTATAAACAACAATTCAAATAGATTATTGGTTTATTGATGATTTTATTATGAATAAAATACAACTGTAAGGCAAATAAGAGAGTTATATATTTATATTTAATGAAAGTAAGAAAAGGGGATAGTCAATTGAAGAATCATCCAATGGTTTGTGATTTAGAGACAGGTGTATGTGGAGTAGCTGGCGAGGAGGAATTGGGGATAATTGATTTTAATCAACCAAAGAAATCCATTGAAGTATACTATGTAACTGATCCAATATGTTCTCATTGTTGGGCACTCGAACCCGTTCTTCGACGTTTTATCGAGCAGTACGGACACTATTTTAACTTTCATACGATTATGGGAGGATTACTAGAAAAATGGGGTGATGGTCCAGTAGACCCTGCTAATGGAATATCTGGACCTGCCGACGTTGTAGGACACTGGAGAGAAGTTGGAGAATATTATCGCATGCCAATAGATGGAACAGTGATGATGAACAATCCAGTGCAATCATCCTATCCACCATCTCGTGTTTTTAAAGTGATTCAAAAAAATCAGCATGATGCTATAGCATTTGAATATTTGCGCAGAGCAAGAGAAGCGCTATTCGTATTTAATCAAAATATAGCAGATACATCCGTTATGATTGACATTGTAAATAGACTGGGGCTTGATGGAGCGGCTATTGTAAACGAATCAGAACAAACAAGCGGGCAACAGTTATTAAATGAAGATTTTGACCTTGCAAGAAATCTGGGCGTAAGAGGATTTCCAACTATTATTATAATGAATGAAGATAATAAAGGGTTGAAAATTGTTGGTGGGCGTCCATTTGTAAACTATGTGGAAGGACTCAAACAGGTTCTCAATTTTGAAGAGCTGCAACCAAAACAACTGCCATCTCTTTTAAGCTTGCTTGGAAAAGAAAAGCTTCTATTTTCGAAAGAAATTGAAGTTATGTATGATTTGGAAAAGTCAGAGGTTATATCTTATGTGAAAAAAGAGCTTTCATCAGATCAATATGAAATGAAGGAAATACTTGGTGAATGTTATATTACTACTAAATAATGAGGAGAATGGCAATGACATACGTATTACAGGTAGATTTTAAATTGGATGGACCATTTGGTGATGTGATGGCAGAAGCGTTTTCTGACTTAGCAAAAAGTATTTATGAAGAGGAAGGACTTTTGTGGAAAATTTGGACAGAGAGCCCTGAAACAAACGAAGCGGGCGGCATCTATCTATTTGAATCAAAACGCACAGCTGAACAATATATAGCAATGCATTCAAAAAGGCTAGCTGAATTTGGAATCACTACTATTAACGCAAAAATCTTTGCTATCAATTCAAAACTGACTGAAGTTACGAAAGGTCCAATAAAACAATTAAAAAATCATTGATGCATCATAGAATTACTAGCTAATTCAAAGGAGTCTAATTTCTAATTAAGAAGTTAGGCTTTTATTTTATGAATGTATAAATATTCTGAATATTGTGAGGTTGAACCAATTGCGTTGTAGCGTTTACAATAGTTTTATATCACGTTTATGTTATAAAAACATGAATAATTTGAGTGTTTTTCTGTTTAATGCTCAATACTTCAAAGCTTTTAAAATCGTTCTATAGCAGAAGGAGGGATGAGATATTGAATGAAAACAACATATTTTTGCTTATATAGTAGTTCAACAATTGATAAATAAATGTTTCTTATAAACACTATTTTAATTGTTGTTATGCAAAATACATAAATTATTGAGATTAAAAGAGATGAGGTTTTATAAAAAAATGAAAAAGTATTCTGTTGCTACATATTTTTACTTCATTATTCCGTCTTTAATTGGTGTCTTTCTATTTATGACCCCCATTTTAACGGAAGAGGGCTGGAAAGTACCCATTGCCATATTAGCCAATGTTTTAGCGGGGATTGTGGCCCCGATCATTAGCTATTTTACAATTGGAATGTTTGCCATCTCTGCAATTGGTGCACTTATAGCGAAATTTATCCCTCGTAAAAATGCTAAAGAACCTAGTATGTTGGATACATTGTTTTATGTTAATTGGTTTTGGACAATTACTCGTATTATCGGTTTAGCCTTTGCTTCAATGGTGGTCTTCAATTTTGGACCTTCTGCCATCAATAATGAAAATACGGGTGGACTTCTCATGGATCCAAATGAGGGACTTGTGACGTTTTTATTTACCATTTTTTTGTTTGCGGGTTTCCTTTTACCATTTTTAACAAACTTCGGTTTACTTGAATTTTTCGGGACAATGATGGTGAAAATTATGCGGCCACTGTTTAAAAGTCCAGGGCGTTCTTCAATCGATGCTCTTACGTCATGGGTAGGTGATGGCACAATAGGTGTGTTAATGACCAGTAAACAATATGAGATGGGGAACTACACAAAAAAAGAAGCTGCGATTATTGCCACAAGTTTCTCAGTAGTGTCCATCACATTCTGTATCGTTGTATTGGATACTGTACATTTGGCACGCTATTTTATTCCTTATTATTTGACAGTAGTACTTTGTGGAATTGTATTAGCCATTATTATGCCTCGAATCTATCCACTTGCGAAAAAGGAGGATACATATATAGATGGGACACCAGTGGATTATTCACGTGAGAAATTACCAGAGGGCTATAATTCTGTTTCACATGGTTTAGAAAATGCACTTGCTGTTGCACATGCAAATCGTGATCCTCGACAATTTTTCAAAGATGGCTCTAGAAATGTAATTGATTTATGGGTAGGTGTGGCCCCTATCGTTATGGCTTTTGGGACAATTGCCTTAATGCTTGCTGAATTTACAAGTATTTTTGCGATTTTAGGAAAACCGTTTGAACCAATTTTAACCGTCCTTGGCTTGCCTGAAGCGGCTGAAGCAGCGCAAACAATGGTCGTAGGCTTTGCCGATATGTTTCTACCCTCTATTTTAGGTGCAGGGATTGAATCGGAAGTTACTAGATTTGTTATTGCTGTTGTTTCTGTGTCACAGCTGATCTATATGTCTGAGGTAGGTGGACTTATTTTAGGTACAAAAATTCCATTGAAGTTTTTGGATTTAGTCGTCTTATTTATACTACGTACGCTTATTTCTCTTCCAATTGCAGCATTGGTTGGTCATCTACTCTTCTAACTAAAATGCCAAGTCTTAAATGGACTTGGCATTTTTCAATGTTGTTGAAATATCAACGGTAGAAAATTTCTTGACGCCATAAAAAAATGGGGAGGTAGCTGGTATTGGTAGGGACGTTTCACTCCTTTTCCATTTCTACAATACGGCAACCTAACAAAATATATGAATATGCCTTCTGCGTTTGAAAATAGCTTGCATCACAAAATATTATCAAAAAATCCTAGTAACTTGGCAAGAGTTCCATTTTTGCATATGTGTCACATAACCACTATGCATATACTGTGGCAAGAGGGGGGGAGGTGAGCTTTTATGAGAATTAATTGGAAGGTTCGTCTTCAACATATTCCATTTTTACTAGGGCTATTTTCATTGTTGCTCTTACTCGCACAACAAGTGGCTGCAATTTTTGGCTATGATTTTACGGGTGTGATGAGTGAGCAAATATCATCTCTTTTAAATACAGTCTTATCCATTTTTGTGTTAATGGGGGTCATTGTCGATCCAACCACACGTGGCACTAGTGATAGTGAACGTGCCTTAATGTATCGGAGACCGAGATAAAATGAACAAAAAGTGTAATTTTACAACAAGAATAAATATGTTATAATGTTAGAAAATTGATAAAGTGGGGAGGATGATTGAATGTCCCTTGAATTGGAGCGCAGAATTGCGAAGCTCGAGGAGGAAATGGCAGATTTACGTCAGGAGTTGTCAGTATTAAAAGGTTCGCAAAGCACTGAAAAAAATAATACTCTTGATGCCAGACAGTCGATGATCAAGCAATCAGAACCAATTAAACCAAAACCAGTACTGGAGTCGAAGCCTATCCCGACTAAAGTAGCGGAAAAAGAAGTGCAACCACAGCCATCGATGGAGGAACGTGTTATGTGGGCACTTCCAAAAGTATTCATGGTTATTTTAGTAATGGGCGTACTTTGGGGTCTAAAACTTGTCAGTGACTATGGCTATTTATCGGATGGCGTGAAAATCATCCTTGCCTATGTACTATCGTTGGGATTGGCGGTTATTGCCTATGTACTAGAGTGTAGGAAAGTAGGCTCATCGGCTATAACGATTTCTTTATATGGTGGGGCATTTATTGTCGGTATTTTAACAACCGCAGCAAGTGCCATATTATATGAAATCATTGGTCTTATTCCAGCACTAGGCATTACGCTTCTTTATATTGGCTATGGTATTGCTATTAGCTATTTGAAGAAAAATGAAGCACTAACTGTTTTTGTTGCCTTTACATCATTATTACTACCTTACTTACTAGAATATATGGATTTTAGTGCTGTCATTATTTTATTATTTGTGGTCGTATTGTTTGCTGCATTGCAATTAGTTATTTACCAGCACAAGCAAAAACTAGCCCTTTATATCGCCACATTCTTTTCAGTGCTAGCAGTGAGTGTTGTAGCATTTATGAATAGTGATCAACAAGTAGTTTTTGCACTTGGCTTACTTGTAATTCTAGCAATCTTTTATGCAATATGGTGTTTACTGTATAACGCACAATCCAAATGGAAGCCACTTCACATTGGACTCCAATTTTCTTTAGGCTCATTTAGTTTATTACTGCTGAATTTAATCATTCGTTCTCTTGAAAATGGAGAAATGCTACTCCTCATTTTTATGGCTTTATTTGGCGCTGTAGCGTTTTATAGCTATCGTCAAAAATGGCAGGAGGTACTGGATAGTGCTGTGACACTTGTGTTTATCACCTTCTGTAATATGATACTTCTATTGAATATTCCGAATAAAGTGGATGATTTATTGTATCCTTTGATTGCATTTGCAGGCGTGATGATGAGCTTACGAATACGTGCAAGTATGATGAAGGTCGTTACTTCACTTTCCCTTGTGATGACATTTACACTAAACTTTGTTTTCCATGAACCAAGTCCATTTTTCAGCATCGATCATTTAAGCTTATTTATGCCAATCATCTATTTCATCATTATTTATTTATATGCAAGACGTCCAAAAGAGACACTCTCACCTTTTGAAAAGGTCATGAAGGATTTGTATGTAATCGATATTTTAGCAGTGGTCACAGCTGGCTATTTCTTAGCCTATATTAGCAAGCTAGATGCCGTATACTTTACAGCCGCAAATGGCATTCCATATATGGTGTGTATCGTACTAGCTGTCTTATTTACTGGTTCTTTATTTGTAGAGGAAACTTACAAAGGACGTGCATTAACGCCAGTACTTGGTGCATTTTTCCTACTAGTCTCCTTGATGATCAGCACTAGAGTGTCAATGTTGGAAAGCTTAAACACTATCACTAGATTAATTTATTTAGCAGTGATTGTAGCGATTGTCGCTGATGTGCTTGTAAAAGGAATTATTTATCGATTGTACGAGGACCGTCTGGGGAAATATGTGGACGCCATTGTAAGTACGGGGATTGTGCTCACGATGATTTCAATATGGGGGCTGATCCATCAGTTTACGTTTAACAACGCCCTTGATTGGAAGCTAAGTATCGCTCTTACAACTATTACATTATTCTTAACTGCTAGTGTATCACTATGGATTAGTTCCACACATCATTTAAAAACATTGCGCACAACAGGCTTTATTATTTTAGTTATCGCATTTATTAAGCTAATTTTCTTTGACTTATCTGCCCTTGATTTACTGATTAGAGCTGTTCTATTTATTACCATTGGTGGTATTGGAATGCTATTGTCGGGTAGGTTGTTGAGGAAAAAGGAGTAAAATAAATGGATATCGTATTTATACAAAGTAATACCCATACAAATACAAAAAGCCAAAGTGTTGGTTAAACACGCTTTGGCTTTTTAAAATGATAATGATGTTGTTGATAAATAAATTTTTTGACAATTAGGTTCGCTTGAAATTAGTGGATTATTCCACGCTTTCAAAATGATTAGATGAGCCTCATCTTCAAACATTTTTTTAGCAAGTTATTAGCCGATTAAACTGTTCTGTGAAGATAACTAGAACTATTGACGATTGATTCCACAACGATTATGGTTGGAAAAAATCCTTAGATTTATTAATTAAGAAAGATGAAAAACAGCTAAAAGAAAATTTCTCATTGACTGTTTTGTTTTATACATTATTTTTCAATCATACTTGTTTCCTTAGTCTTAAAAAGATTATCAGCTGCGTCTGGAGTAGGGTAATCTGTTATTTCTTTGTCTGATTCGGTTTCAATGGGAACAAAAGGTTCACCGAAAATAATTTCACTGCTTCCACCGCTAACAGTGATTGTTTCAGCCATAACAATTCCTTTTACTTTTCCTGAACCTGAAACTTCTACCTCTCCATAAGGTAGGATAACATACATTCCGTTTGCAGTGGCATTTCCACCATGTACTAAGATTTTTTTACCTGTAGAAATAATATTACCAAAAAACTTAGGACTCCCTTGTAATTTTATATTAGCATTTTTATTGTAAACAGAGCCTTCAAAGACTAAATCTCCACCAAAAAATAACTCATTGCTACCACCATAGTATAAATTCAAAGCAGTAGTATTTTTATCCTTGATTTTAATACCACTACTTCCAGCTAGAGTTGAAATATTATTAGAAATAATATTGAGAGTTCCAGAGCCTATGATTGAAATTTGTACTTGCCCTAAATTTAAATTATCAATATATAAATTTTTTTCTCCATTAGTGTTTCCTAAATCAATAGTTAGACTTGTGTTCTCATTAGCTGAGAGTTTTCGCAGTTTCGTATCATGTTCAGTAAGCAAAAGAGTGTGACTACGCTCATTGTAACCTAGATTTATTTCGCCATTCTGGCCTAGTGTTGTATTTGTCCCTGTAGGACTTAATGCAGGATAGGAGGATAAATAAGGAATATTTCCTGGAATGTTAAACTTATCTCCAAAGGATTTTGGTATATAATTAACTGGGTTGATATTTATTGGGGGGACAATTTGACTCACTTTATTCTTCCCACCAGATGCTTGTATATTCTCTATTTTATCAGGACCAGTAACACCTATAGTGCCATTTTCAACCCATGAAGTCCACCCATAAATAAGTTTTCCATTTGTAGACACATTACCAGTTATTTTTCCACTTCCAGTTAGATTGATATTTCCAGTTGAAATTACTGAGTAACCTTCTAATGGAGGACTTGGTAGATGCCCATCATCTTCACCATCGCTACCACCACAGTCAACATTCTCTGAAAAAGGGAGGCTAGGTTTAATTTCTATTTCTTGTGTTACCTCACGTTTTTTTGCCTCATCAATGCTGCCTTCTGATTTAATTTTAATGTGATAAAGTAATGGTGCTCCATCTGATGGTATATCAATGTCTAAATCAATAGATGCCACTTTTTCTGCCGAAATAGTATACGATTTAGGCACTGGAGGAAAAGCTTCGAATTTACTATTTAAAATCTTTCTATATTTAGCTTCAGCCTCAGCCTTTGTTAAACAAGATGGGGGTTTAGCGTTTTTTCTGTTTATATTTTCCTTTTCAATCCACTTCTTAATTTGCTCATAAGAGTCTTTTTGAATTTTAGTTAATTCTTTTTTTACTTCTAATTTCGCTAAACTCATCCCCGCCTCAGCAATATAAAACACCGCCTGATCTTTTCGTTCATAGTCTACTTGTTTTAGACTGTTAGAAGAGACACTGAGTAAAGAAATACCAAGGATTGAGATAATCACAACTAAAAATAATGCAAGGGCAAGTGCTGAACCTCGTTGATTTTTAATTTGTTTACTCATTATTTTCCTCTCCTTTGAGTAATATCTGTTGCTGCTGTTTGACCATCTTCACTTATAATTTCAATAGCGCCTCCACTGATCGTAAATGATGATATTTTATATGCAATGACTTCATCCTTGCCATTTGAATTTCGAATAATTTGATTATTTTCTAATCTATAAGTTGATACAACTTCCTCACCTAACAATAATGTGTGTAATTCTGGCGGAGGGTCTGTTGTATCATCAGATTCTGTTATAAGGTTATCACTTTTTCGAAAATCCTTCGTAATTACTTTTAAGGCAAAAGATAAATCCTTAATCTCACGATTATGTGTACTTTGCTCGAGTTGTTGCTTTGTAGCAGATGTTACAATACTAATACTCAGCATGGATACGACGGCAAGAATAACAACGACTGTGAGCACTTCAAATAATGTAAGACCTTTGCTATTTAAGAGCCATTTCATCTTATTTTGCCCCCCCAAGTATATACACATTTTCCATTGTAGCTTTACTATTTGTACTATTTTCAATAACTTCTAGATGTACATAAACCGCATTTTTATAAGCGGTATCTGCAGGAAATGTTTCTAATATTAAATAGTAGGTAAAACGATCTTCTACGTGTGGTAGATATTTATACATTTGGTTAGTGGGTAGAGAAGATGAGGACGTTTTAGCATTCTCTTCATCTAATTCATAGCCACCTGCTAAATCTTCATAAGTAACAGCTCCACCAGATGCATTATAAATCTCCTCCATCTTTACTTGAGCGGCATAAGTAGCATCCATAATATCATTTGACTTGTGCGTTGTCTTATTTGATTGAACGAGCAAGCCAAAAAATGAAATTAACACAATGCCTATTATTAAAAGGGCGGCAACAACTTCAATCAAAGTCATGCCTTGATTATTTTTAAGATATTTTATCAAAATCAATTCCCTCCCTATATTACTATTGATCTATCAATAGTTTGGTCTATGTTGAGTAACCGAAAATATATTGTATGTCGATATTTAGCTCTATTTTATTTTATTGATTTATTTTACAGTTTCTTTGTCCACTCCTATGATCATGTGGACCTCACGGAGCAACGCTTTATCAATAGATTGACCACTAACAAAGCTTTCATCATTTGGTGTTCATAATCATAAATTTCATATAGAGTGTGTAAAACCTCCTAAATATCATAATTATTTTTAATGCTAAAGATATAGTTAGCTTCAATTTATTATAAAATAAAAAATTCTTAATATGTATGTAATTTCAAAAAGATAATGAATTGAAATAGTTAATTAAGGCTATTATAACAAATTCTAAATATGTATCGAAAAAAATTTAAGGTTATGCATAGTTCTTTGTGACTAATTATTGAATTATTTTTGAATTTTCATGTGAAATATCTAGTCAAAATCGGAATAAAGTTGCATTTTAGTAGTGCCAGAATACCATAGTTGTAGTATCATTTGTATATAAATAGAAAAACCACTAAGTTAAATAAAGGATGATGTGGATGAAAACATACATAAAAATAATTAGCTTGTTTTTGGTAATTGTTCTAATTGTGGGATTTTTTGTTCCATCATTTGTGCTAAATGACACAGTTTTTGCTAAAGAAGGTCCTAAATCTTCAACCATTGGGGGTATTGAGATCCATGATGTGAAAACAGTAGATTTAGCAACTACGCTCCAAAATGCAATTTCAGAATGGCAAGAAGCCGAAATGGAAATTGTTAGTGATGGTATAGCCAAAACCATTGACTCGAAACAATTTGTTTTTGATCCATCAGCAGCTATTGCTCAGTACGAAATACTGACAAAAAAGCCTTGGTATGCTTTTTGGCAAAAAGAAAAAGTCGTTCATATTCCCATTCCTGTTACCGTCAATGAAGCGATTACGCAGCAAATAGAAGAAGCAGGTGTTTGGGATACAGATAAAACACTCCAGAAATTAATCTTACAAGCCAGCTATTTGAAGGAGCATAAGGTCGAAGCCGTTATCAATGAAGGTTCCATGCAAACCGGGGAAAGGATTGCCTTTCAGATTGCCGAGCTACCAGCAAATAGTCAAGGAGTAGCAAAAATCATTCCGTTATTAAATGATGTAAATCTAGTTCCAAATCAATCCATCTCGTTGCTTACACTTTTAGGTGAACAGGCTGGGGTTGTCAATGATGCAGGTTTAGATTTTGTGGCATCAATGCTATATAGTGTAATTCTTCAAACGGATTACGAAATTTTAGAAAGACACTCTCAGGAAATAAATCCAAGCTATTTGCAACAGGGAATTGAGGCAGATATCAATGCAGCATTAGCAAAAGACTTACAATTTATTAATCGGTCTGAGCAGCTCGGTAAACTGAAAGCATCTATAGAGGGTAATCAATTAAAGATAGAAGTTTTTGCAGCCGCGAAAGACAAGGACATCACAGTACGTGTTAGTAAGGATAAAATTGTAAAGCCACGCATTATTTATCGCTATTCGAAGGAGTTAAAGGCTGGACAAGAAAGAGTGGAGCAAGAGGGTAAAGAGGGTTCAAGAGTGGAAGTATATCGTTCCATTGTAGAGAACGGAGCAACAGAAGAACAATTCATTAGTAGAGATTATTATGCACCTCAAAATCGAATTGTTACGCGTTCTTCGCAGGAGCCTGTTATTATCACAACGCCTACTCAGAACGTAGGGGCGGGTGCATCAGATCCTGATTTAGAAGTGGATTTAGATGGTAATGGTTTGCCTGATGTGAAACCTTCAAAATCAGAGGAAACAAAGCAAGAAGATGGACCAGAAATTGTCTATGGCTACTATGATAAGGGTGGTAATTTCGTACAAACAAGTCCATAACGATTGGAGGTATGTTTATGGCAATGAAGCCAGGGCGTAAACGTTTAGGGGATTTACTGGTGGAATCAGGTGTTATCACAGCTGACCAGCTTGAGTACGCATTAACTACTAAGATGAAAAATGAGAAGCTTGGAGATTTCCTTATCAAAGAAAATTTCTTAACAGAGCAGCAGCTTATTGAAGTCTTAGAATTCCAGCTTGGTATCCCTCATATCAGCTTGAATCAGTTTTCAATTAGTCCCGAATTATTACAGCTAATTCCAGCGGAGCTGGCAAAGCGGACAAATATTATGCCGATTCGCAAAGAAAAAAATAAATTGTTTATTGCAATGGAAGACCCAATGGATTATTTCGCCATTGAGGAAGTTCGTATGACGACAGGCTGTCAAATCGAGACAAGTATTGCGGCAAAAGATGATTTATATCGGACGATAACAAAATACTATGATTTACAGGAATCAATGGATGCGGCAATGTTGGATTTGGCTGCCACAAGTACGGAAACACAAGAGGAAATAGAGAATGAGGATTCACCTATTGTTCGTTTAGTGAATCAAATTATTGCGAATGGTGTCGCACAGCGCGCTAGTGATATCCATTTTGATCCGCAAGAAACAGAGCTTCGTGTCCGCTATCGGGTAGATGGTGTGCTACGTACTGAGCGATCCTTGCCAAAGCACATGCAAAACGTCGTATTGGCGCGTATTAAAATTATGGGAAATTTAAATATTACAGAAAATCGTATTCCGCAGGATGGACGTATTAAAACCAATGTTAATTTTAGACCTGTCGATATCCGTTTAGCTACACTACCAACAGTTTATGGTGAAAAGGTAGTTATGCGTATTTTAGATTTAACTAATTCAGCCAATGATATTGATAAATTAGGCTTTAGTGCAAGTAATGAAGCACTTTTCAGGAAAATGATAGCCCATCCAAACGGTATGATGCTGATTACTGGACCAACAGGCTCAGGTAAGTCCTCTACGTTATATGCGGCCCTTTCTCATTTAAATGAAGAAGGCGTCAACATAATTACGGTTGAGGACCCAGTGGAATATCAGTTAGATGGTATCAATCAGATTCAAGTAAAAGAGGAAGTCGGCTTAACATTTGCGGTAGGGTTACGCTCAATTTTACGACAGGACCCCGACATTGTAATGGTAGGGGAAATTCGTGATCTTGAAACAGCTCAAATTGCTATCCGTGCTTCACTAACAGGCCATTTAGTATTAAGTACACTGCATACTAACAGTGCCATCGAATCTATCTCACGGCTCCATGACATGGGGATCGAGCCATTTTTATTATCCTCTTCCCTTGTAGGAATCATGGCGCAACGTCTTGTACGAAAAGTTTGTCGTGATTGTGCTGAACCATATATATTCACTTCTCGTGAACTAGAAATACTTGAGGAGAATGGGGTGGAAGGCAAAACACATGGTAAAAAAGGGCGTGGATGTCCTGCCTGCAATCAAACAGGCTACAGAGGACGTATGGCGATTCATGAAATCCTCCCTGTTGATCGCCAAATAAAGGATATGATTTTAAATCGTGTTGGTGATCGCGTCCTCCGTGATTATATGAAAGAAAAAGGCTACCATACCCTATTAGTGGATGGATTACAAAAGGTTGTAGCAGGCCAAACAACCACTTCAGAAATATTACGTGTTGCAACTGCAGACTAGGGGTGAAAAAAATGACAGCATATTCAATCGTTGAATTATTAACACGTGCATTTGAAGAAAAAGCATCTGATCTTCATTTAACAAAAGGTATTCCACCAGTATATCGTATCCATGGGCAACTGGAGCATTATGGCACAATCCCACTTGAAACAGAGGATTTGAAGGCAATGGTAAAGGTCATTCTTCCTGTCCATAAACAACAGGAATTTGAGGATAAGGGAGAAACGGACTTTAACTTTTCATTGCCTGGGAAATGTCGATTCCGTGTCAATGCATACCATCAGCGAAATGAAGTGACGATTGCAGCTCGTTTAATTGAGGCTAAAATTCCTTCTATTGAAGCACTCAATATGCCACAGGTGTTATATAAGCTTGCGGAAAAACCACAAGGCTTAATTTTAGTAACTGGCCCAACAGGCTCAGGGAAATCAACTACCTTGGCAGCAATGATAGATCACATCAATGAAACAAGATCTAAACATATTATTACGTTAGAGGATCCAATTGAATATTTGCATACACATAAAAAGTCTGTCATCAATCAACGTGAGATTGGTGTCGATACAATGAGCTTTGCCAATGGTTTACGTGCATCATTACGTCAAGACCCAGATATTATTTTAGTTGGGGAGATGCGAGATTATGAAACCATTTCAACGGCTATTACGGCTGCTGAAACAGGGCATTTAGTTATGGCTACACTGCATACAAGTAGTGCACCAACGACGATCGACCGTATTATCGATGTATTTCCACCGCATCAGCAGAGTCAAATTCGTGTGCAGCTTGCGAATGTACTACAAGGTATTGTTTCTCAGCGTTTATTTGTACGTAAGGATGTAAAAGGGCGTATTGCTGCGACAGAAATTTTAGTACAGGCACCTGCTATTTCAAATTTAATTCGTAACGAAAAAATTCACCAAATTCCAAGTGTGATGCAAACAAGTAAAGCATTGGGTATGCACACATTGGAGTATTCCATGCAACACCTAATTACCACAGGTAAGATTTCACTAGAGGATGCAAGACCATATATGAACGCTGGTGATTATAGTTGACGATATTTCGTTATAGTGGTCGGACCAAAACAGGAGCGCCTAAAAAGGGCATTATCGAGGCACCGAATAAAAAGGTAGCCATGGAAAAGCTTCGAGCACAAGGAATTAATGCACGAGAACTTCAGGAGTCAAATAGCATTTTACATAAAGATATTGCTTTTGGAACAAAAGTAAAGCACCAGGAATTTGTTATTTATTGTCGACAATATGCGACATTAATTCGTGCTGGCGTTCCCGTTGTTGAAGCGACCCATATTTTGGGTGAGCAAACACGGAGTAAACCACTAAAGCGAGCATTGATGCAGGTTGAAGAGGATATTCGAAATGGTATGGCATTTTCAGATGCAGCAGGCAAACACCCAAAAGTGTTCCCATTGCTATTTGTCAATATGATGCGTGCTGGTGAGGCTACAGGGAACGTCGACGATACATTAGATCGTCTTGCAAGCACACTAGAGAAGCAATACAACATTAAGAAAAAAATTCAATCTGCTATGACCTATCCAGCGATTTTATCGCTTCTAACACTAGTGGTTGGTATGTTTTTAATGGTGTTTATTGTGCCAACCTTTATGGATGCATTTAAAGAAATGAATTTGGAAATGCCGTTAATAACGGTCATTGTAGTGGGTATTAGTGATTGGCTCATTCAGTTTTGGTACCTTGTGATTTTAGGGCTATTGGTATTAGTAGTGGGCCTTCACTATTTCTATAAAAATAATAAAGAGTTTCATTATGCCGTCAATGTATTTTTACTGCGTATGCCAATCTTTGGACAGCTTTTGCAAAAGGATATTATTGCGAGAATGACAAGAACCTTGTCAACACTCTTTAGCAGCTCCGTACCAATCTTACAAGCCTTAACAATTGTCGAAAAGGTTGGTGATAATCCGGTAATGGGGAAAGTAGTACTGGAAGCGCGCGATAATTTAGAAAAGGGTGGCACATTATCAGAGCCACTTGAAAAAAGCTGGCTATTTCCACCGCTTGTAACACAAATGACATCAATTGGCGAGAAAACAGGGTCCTTGGATTACATGCTCGAAAAGATCGCTGATTTTTATGAAGAGGAAGTAAACCGTGCCGTCGATACCATGAAGTCACTCATTGAGCCTTTAATGATTGTGGTACTGGCTCTAGTTGTAGGAGTCATCGTTGCGGCTATATTCTTACCAATGTTCCAACTATATGAAAATATGTAAAAAGGAAGTTTGTGTAATTACACTTCAAATATTATTTTAAGGAGGAATCTATCATGTTCAAAAAATTAAAAAATGGAAGAATAGCAAAAAATGAAAAGGGTTTAACATTAATTGAGCTTTTAGCTGTTATAGTTATTTTAGCTATTATCTCCGCAATAGCAATTCCTGCAATTGGAAATATTATTGAAAATACACGTTATAACGCAGCAAAAGCGGATGCGATTAATGTTCTAAATGCAGCAAATCTATATTTTACTGATGAGCCAGATCAATCTTCAGTTACAGTATCTACATTAAAAACAGAAAAATATTTAGATAATGCAGGTAAACTTGAAAGTGTTGCTACAACTGCTACAGTTACTAAAGGAAGCCCCAACTCATTAACTGCTACGAATGTTCCATATAGTGGTACTACAAAAACTATTACATTTACAGGAGCAACATTACAATCTATCAATGGAGACAAACAAAAACCTAGTAAGGGAACAGTAACTGCAATTACAGCAACGGTAGCGCCATAATCAGTCCTCCCAACCCACTCAGAAGCGCAAAAAAATTTGCGTTTCTGGCTGGGAAATGGATGACTAATTGAAAAAATCAATTATACTGAATAGGATAAGGAGGTCTTTTCACATGTTTAAGAGAAAAAGAAAGTCGCATGTTTCGATTGAACTGAAGGATTATGTGCTGCGTGCGATTGTGGCGAAAGGACCAGAGCCTAATCAGTGGCAGGGCTATGAATACCCTTTAGCAGCTGGAATCGTTGAAAATGGAACTATTATCGATGAGGTAGCTCTTTTTGAGGTGATTAAAGAGCAAGTAATGAAATGGACAGGGAAAAAACAGGCTGTTCGTATGTTTGTCCCTGATACGACGGTTCTATTAAAAAACTTTGAGCACCCTAAAGATGTAAAGCCTCAGGAATTACGAGGATATGCTGAAATGGAATTGGGACATTCTATTCATTTACCATTTCAAGACCCTTTAATTGATGTGTATGATGCAGATGCCGAGGACGGCAAGGCTATCTTATTTGCTGCACCTTCTGAAGAGATTACGAAACTAGTAGGGATGCTGTTAGATGTTTCATTAGAACCCGAAGCTGCCGATATTCGTGCGCTTTGTAATATACGTTTATTAGAGCACATGTCCTTATTAATGCCTAATAAAACATATTTAATTGCAGAATGGTCGATTAATGAACTCTCTATCAGTATTTTTTCCAATGGCCAAGTGGAGTTTTTGCGCTATCAAACCATTGAAGTAGATATGACGCAATGGCTGGGGAAGAAAGAGAATGAGTTTAGCTATCAATTTATTTATAATGGCGAATCAGAGAATTATCAAATGGTCGTAATGGATCAGGTTCTAGAGATTGATCGGATGATGAATTTCTTTAAGTTTTCTTTACATAAAGGTGAAAAAACAGTGGATGAAATTATCATGCTTGGCGATAACCCACTATTGAAATCAATTGGGAACTTACTCGCTTCTAATTTAGAACCACCACTAAGGGTTGTCGATGGGAAAAAAATTGAGAAATCGTTTCCGCGCTTTAAGCGAGAATTTTCAACGTTGCTTGGCTTAGCTTTGAAGGAGGTTCGTTAATGGTTCCAGATATAAACCTCTTACCACAACTTGAAAAAAGAACAACCTCTCCCAAGCTTTTTTATAGCTTGGTGATTGTCATTGTGGGACTTATTGTAGCGTATTTACTTTTTTTATTTTTTACATCCAAAAGTGAATTGTCACGATTGACTGCAGAGGAACAGGCATTAACAACACAGCTTGATCAATTGCAGCAAGAGCTAGACGCACGACAAAATGTCGATCAGGGTTCGTTGGAAGAGTCAGTAACTTTTATTCAAAGCGTTTCTTATCCTGTAACACCGTTAATTGATGAAACAAAAACTTTATTACCAACTCATTCCTATTTACGTAGCTATGTTTTCGGAGAGAACTCGGTGAATATTGAAGTGGATTTTGAAACGATGACAGATATATCGAAATATGTGGAGCGACTTTTAATGAGTAGCTATTTTACAGATGCTCAAATTAACACTGTCTCAAACTTTGAAATAGAGCTAGGTGAACAAAGGGTGTTAACACCCCAACAAAAATTTAAAGAAGTACCGCGGTATTCAGTGTCCATTACAGCGACAATCGATTTTATGTATTTAGCTGGAGGACGACGCTCATGAATAAATTAACGAGTAGTAAAAATTCATCTATGATCTTGTTACTGGCGCTGATAGCTGCTATTTTATTTGCGCTGTATTATTATTTGCTTTCACCAAAATTGGATGAAGTGAATGAAAAAGAGAGGAATGTATTGCAGGTGCAGCAAGAATTAGCTAGTGTCAAAGAACAACTAGCACAATTAGACAAAGAGCAGGGACAGCCTACTATCAATATATTAGCCTTAAGACAAAAGCTACCTGCAACAAGAGCCGTTGAAAAGATTATTCTTGATTTAGCTGAGATTGAAGAGGTGACAGGAACTCGTATACTGTCTTTAACTGTTCAAGGTGAGGACGGCACTGTGACACCTTCAGATGTATCGAATGATCTTAATATGTTGGAGCAGGCTGAAGCAGAGGTCAATGGTGATCAGGAGAACAAGGAGACTACTACACCAATTGCATCTCTTTCGAAGGACTCTTTACCAACTAATTTAAAGCTTGTTACTTTTATATTAGAGGTGGGTGCGCTTGATTTTAATTCTCTTGAAAGCTTTTTACAGGAGGTTGAACAATTAGAGCGTGTCATGAAAACCGATAAGATTGAATTTAAATTGCCTGGAGAGCAGGCACAGCTTGAGAAAGATGCAGATCTTACGTTAAAGGCAACAGTGCAAGTGACAACGTTCTATTACGAAGAACAACAATAACTTTATTGATAGGCGCACCATACTGCATTTGTATGGGCGCCTATTGGTTTAGGAGGACATAAAATTGGAAATGGCTTATACGATCTTTATTTTTTTATTTGGACTTGTCTTTGGCTCTTTTTATAATGTAGTTGGCTTACGTGTACCACAGAAGGAGTCGATTGTACATCCTCCTTCACATTGTCCAAAATGTCAGAGACGACTGACGGCGCTTGATTTAGTACCAGTTTTGTCTTATGTATTTTTAGGAGGAAAATGTCGTGGTTGTGGCAATAAAATTTCTTGGGTTTACCCAGTCATAGAATTAATGACAGGTGTATTATTTGCCTTTGCTTATGGGCAGTTAGGCTGGGGCATAGAATTGATAGTAGCACTCTTTTTTATCTCCTTATTAGTTATTATCGTTGTATCAGATTTAGCCTATATGCTAATTCCAGATAAGGTGTTAGTATTCTTTTTACCTTTGCTAGCTATTGGACGAGTGCTGTCACCATTAACACCGTGGTGGGACTCTCTTGTGGGTGCTGTGGTTGGGTTTGGCATATTATATATCATTGCTGTGCTATCAAACGGTGGCATGGGTGGAGGCGATATTAAATTATTCTTTTTAATTGGTCTCGTTCTGGGTACGATTGATACACTGTTAACGCTATTTTTAGCTGCAGTTATTGGTATGATTGTCGGGATTACCATGTTATCGAAAAACAAACAGGGGAGAAAAACACCCATTCCGTTTGGGCCATCTATTGCATTGGCCGCAGTTATTGTTTATTTCTATGGCGATGTATTAATTAATTGGTATCTAGGCTTTTGGTAATTGTGCAATTTTCAAGAATTTGGAGGGAAGCAAGTGAAACCGATTATTGGTATTACAGCCTTTGTTGAGGATGATTTATCCTCTCGATTAAATGCTGCTTACAGTAAAAGCATCATTGAAGCAGGTGGAATTCCACTGATTATTCCAATTGGAGTAGAAGAAGAGGCAGCCCAGATTTTAGCCCTTACAGACGGTTTATTATTATCTGGTGGTCATGATGTGCACCCATTTCTATTCGGGGCTGAGCCTTCATTAAAGCTTGGAAAAATTCATCCAGCGCGAGATACGATTGAGTTAGCATTGATTGAAGCCGCATTCCAACGTAAGATGCCTATTTTCGGGATCTGTCGAGGAATTCAAATACTAAATGTTGCATTAGGTGGTACCTTATATCAGGATATTGATAGTGATCACTTTAGTACCAAGTTACTCCAACATATGCAGCAATCAGGTAGAGCTGTAGCTACCCATTCTGTACAGGTTATTGCTGACAATCTATTAGCGACTATCGTTGAACAAGAGAAAATAGCAGTGAATTCATTTCATCATCAAGCGGTGAATGTTTTAGCAGAAAAATTAAAAGTAGCGGCAAAATCTAACGACGGTATTATCGAAGCGGTAGTTCATGAGGAGATGCCATTTTGCTTAGCTGTTCAGTGGCATCCTGAGGAACTAGCCATAGCAGGAGATGAGAGTGCTCAAAAGCTATTTTCAGCCTTTATTGAAGCGAGCTTAAAATTTAAGAAGGAAGTTTAGAAGAGGCATTGTACAAAGAATCCAATCGTATGTGGATTCTTTTTTTGGCGTAAAAAAGAGGATACATGCTCTTAGAAGGAACATAATCCTCAAAATCTGCTTTAATCGTTAATGTACACGTCTGTAAAGACCTACAACTTGTCCTAAAATAGAAACTTGATCGACTATAATTGGTTCCATAGAAGAATTTTCAGGCTGTAAACGGAAATGGTTTTTCTCTTTAAAGAAACGTTTTACAGTTGCTTCATCCTCAGCTGTCATAGCTACAACAATATCCCCATTATTAGCTGTTGCCTTTTGTTTTACAATGACTAAATCTCCATCTAAAATCCCAGCTTCAATCATTGATTCCCCCATGATTTCTAGCATGAACAATTGATCTTCACTTGTGCCATACGTATCGGGTAATGGGAAGTATTCTTCAATATTTTCAATTGCTGTAATTGGAGAACCAGCTGTAACTTTCCCGACAAGTGGGACATGGATCACCTGTTGTTTTTGAATGGATTCTTCAGGCTCTAAAATTTCAATTGCGCGTGGCTTTGTTGGATCTCGACGAATAAAGCCTTTTTGTTCTAATCGAGCTAAATGTCCATGAACAGTTGAACTGGAAGCAAGTCCAACTGCTTCACCAATTTCACGTACTGATGGTGGATATCCTTTAGCTCGTACCTCTTCCTTAATGAAAGCTAAAATGTCCTCTTGTCTTTTCGAAACTTTTTTCATGAGTGCTCACCTCTTTTTTCTAAAATCATTCTTCTTATTTGATAGTATAACAGAATGCGAACATGTATGCAAACATAGGTTCGAAAAGTGTTTGACAAAAACGTTTGTTCGCTTTATTATGGGAACATACATTCCGAACAAACATTCTTAAAAAGGGGTAATGATTATGACATGGTTTAAGAAAAACACACATATCTCAATCTTAATAGGAGCTTGTTTATTATTTGCAGCATACCTTTACATTACTGATCCAGGAAAAGTTAGTTACGCAGAAATTCAAATCGAACATGGGGATAGCTTGTGGTCGTTAGCCGAGCAATATCGTGGTAAGATGAGTACTGATGATTGGATAAAGCTTGTAAAAACTGAAAATGAACTAGCAGATATTAAAATTGTAGCGGGAAAATCTCTAGTTATTCCTGTAGTGAGTGATCAAGCCAGTCCCATCAATACTATCGAAATTGCGAGAAATGAACAATGATAAATAATCAACTATCGGCTGTTGTCTATTGTCGCGTAAGTACTGAAAAAGAAACACAAAGCTCCTCATTAGAGCGCCAGCAGGAAGAGTTGCTGCGCTATGCTAAAGAGCAAGGCTATGCGGTGAAGGGCGTGTTTAAAGATCAACATAGTGGCTATGATGTAGAACGTGAAGGCTTGCTAGAAATGCTTGATTTTATAAAAGATAAGAACATTAATGCTCTTTTTGTCCAAGATGAAACTCGTTTAGGACGAGGCAATGCAAGGATGGCTGTATTACATTTATTACAAAAGTCAGCAACTGATGTTTTTTCTATGCGTGATGCAGGCCCAGTCCAATTAAATGAAATGGATACGATGCTGCTTGAAATTTTAGCGATTGTAGAGGAATATCAGCGTAGAATCCATAATGCTAAAATTCGACGAGGTATGCGACGTGCTGTAGAAAACGGTTATCGTCCAGAAAATAATTTATCGAATCGAGGTAATCCGCAGGGGCAGGAGCGAAAAGATCTACCTGTAGAGGAAATTGTGAAGCTACGCAAACGTGGATTTACCTTTGAAGAAATTTCTATAACGCTTAGAGGGTTAGGCTTTGAGGTAAGTAAGGCGACAGTACATCGTCGTTTCCAAGAGCACCAAGAAAGATTAGCAGGAAAATAATATTCCTGCTAATTTTTTTTGTAAAAAACTACTGAAGGGAAGAAAAGCTTTCGATGATAACATGATTTGGCAATTGGAAAGGGTACTCTTTATTTATTCGGTCATAAAACATGATGCCATTTAAATGATCGATTTCATGCTGTACAACGATGGCCCCGTAGCCCTGTAACTGTACAATGATTTCATGTCCATCGATGTCGTAAGCTTTGACTTTAATTCTCTCATATCTCGGTACAAAACCAGGGACAGGTCGATTTACAGATAGACAGCCTTCTCCTTCCGGTAGATAAATCATATTAAGGGAATGACTCATTATTTTAGGGTTAATCAGCATCATTTCTTGGTCATCAAAGAGTACAACAAACATTCGTTTATCTACGCCAATTTGATTAGCAGAGAGTCCACTTCCAGGGCGAAGCTTATATTTTTTTGCTAGCGTTTGATTTTGGCTATTTTTCAGATATTGCAGCATGGCTAGGAGGGTATTTCGGTCCTCATTTGTCACTGGTATCGACACTTCTTGAGTTTGTTTTCTTAAAATTGCCGAGTGTTCTTTCACAAAATCCTTCATTGTAATCATATAATCCGGGTGAAATTTAGTCATAGATAAACACCTCATCAATACGGCTATTGAGAACCTTAGCAATCTTAAAAGCTAATTCTAGGGTCGGATCATATTTATCATTTTCAATACTATTAATGGTCTGTCTCACAACTCCACACTCTTTTGCAAGAGCAGCTTGTGTTATGCCTAATTTTTTTCTTAAAATTTTGATGATGTTCTTCAGAAAGATCCCTCCATTTTGTCCAAAGTATTAGACATATATCGTAAGACAAGAATTAAAAAATGTCCAACTAATTGGACATTTTTTGGTGTGAAAAACAAAACAGTCAATTGAAGGGGAGAAATTGATTTCCGGTGCAGGCTGCTTGCTTTCCTGTGGCACGCTGACGGAACGGAAATCACCCCACAGCCTTGTTAAAAGTTCTCATTCTACTAATGACATCATCTTTTTTCAACAACATGAAATGCCCGATTAATTGGACATTTGGGTTTTAAATCATCACTTAATACCAATTTTCATCAAAATTTAGCTTTAACGCATGCCCGAAACAAATACCGAAAGGAATAAAACCTCTTCCTCTTGCTGTAATGATATTTCCATCTTGTACCACTAGTTCATCTGAATAGTTATGAAGTTCAAAGCACCCTAACTGCTCCATGCCATCTAAAGGTAGTCCTACTGTATATTTTTTGTTCTTTAAGACCCCTGCTTTTGCTAATAGGTAAGGGGAGCTAGAAATACTTGCAATCATTCCTCCTTTTGCAGATAGATGACGAATGAAATCTAGTAAGCTCTCTTCAAGTTGTAATGTAGAAATATCCATACAGCCTGGTAATAGTAGACTATCAATATCGTCAAGCTCTACCTCATTCACGGATAAATCAGCTATACAATTTAAACCAGATTCTCCTCTGATAGGTTTGGTATTCGATCCAAGTGTGATGATGGGTTTACCGCCTTGCATTAATATGGACAAAGCAACACTCAATTCATATTCACTAAATTGTGGGTATAATAACACCGCAGTTTTCTTCATTTCATACACCTCTTACCTTTAGATTGTTCCATTCTTCCTCTAAAATAGCGTAATAGTATTCATCCCACCAAGTCTCTCCATGAGGAATGCATTTTTTGAAAAATCCTTCTTGGCGCATTCCGATTTTTTCCATGACTCGGTAAGAAGCGATATTTTCTGGCTGGCATGTGGCAATAATTCGATGAAGTTTCATTTTATTAAAGCCGTGATCTAATAGGGCCTTAGCAGCTTCAGAAGCATAGCCATGATTATGATAGGCAGGATTCATAACCCATCCAATTTCATACGTATGGTCACCAAAGTATTTGTGGAAAACAAGATGACCAATGACTCGCTGTTGTTCACGTAAAACAATGGCGAAATGTTTTGCTTGCTCGTTGCTATTCTCTGTTACGAAATTTTGAACCTGATCTTCATTCAACACACCCTCTGGCATATAGTGCATGACCGTTTTGTCGGACATATAGCTATAAACAGCCTGCCAATCTTGGGCTTCAAATGTTCGAATAAGTAGTCTAGATGTTGTGATGTTCATGATAGCTCCTCCTATTATCTATCAAATTTTTCCTTTTATTATTAGTTATACACCTCTAACTTCTGGAAGTCATGTAAATAATGGCTAAGAAGTGTTTTTAAGGGTTGGTATAACTGCATTTTAAGGGAAACCATGCTATACTTTGCATACTGAGGTCATTAAGCTAGGTACTGAAAGGTGTGTAACCATGTTATCAAAGGAAAAAATTAACCGAATTAATGAATTATCTGCTAAAGCAAAAAGCGGACAATTAACAGAGGAAGAAGCAAAGGAGCGAACAGCGCTTCGCAAGGAGTATTTAGATACGTTTAGAGCAACGATGCGAGATACGATTGAAAACGTTAAAGTGGTAGATGCAGAAGGAAATGATGTAACTCCTGAGAAGGTAAAACAAGCACAAAAAAATAAATTTCTAAATTAATGTGACACAATTCAATAAAGTATGTATGAAAACGCAAATAGTATAACAAAAGCATTGTTTTCTAAAGCAATGTTGACTAAACTGTAAAAGAACAATATATAGGACGAGAAAGGATGTCACAATATAATGACTCAACACGCGGATCTTTTAGCTATTAATGCTATCCGAACTTTGTCAATCGATGCTATTGAAAAAGCAAATTCTGGTCACCCAGGTTTACCAATGGGAGCAGCGCCAATGGCTTATACGCTTTGGACAAAACAATTACGCCATAATCCAGCAAATCCAAAATGGTTTAACCGTGATCGTTTTGTACTATCAGCAGGTCATGGCTCAATGCTTTTATACAGCTTACTTCACCTTGGAGGCTATGGTTTACCAATGGAAGAAATTCAAAACTTCCGCCAATGGGATTCATTAACACCAGGACATCCTGAATATGGTCATACAGTAGGGGTAGAGGCAACAACTGGTCCTCTTGGACAAGGAATCGCTATGACTGTTGGTATGGCAATGGCTGAGCGCCATTTAGCCGCTACTTACAATAAACCAGGTCATGACATTGTTGACCACTACACATTTGCGTTATGTGGCGATGGTGACTTAATGGAAGGTGTTGCAGCAGAGGCGATTTCATTAGCTGGTCACTTAAAACTTGAAAAATTAATCGTACTTTACGATTCTAATGATATTTCTTTAGATGGTGACTTAGAAAAGTCATTTTCAGAAAACGTTCAAAAACGCTTTGAATCTTATGGTTGGAATTATTTAAAAGTGGCAGATGGTACAGATGTAGATGCTATTAATGCAGCCATTGAAGAAGCCAAAAAATCTACTGGCAAGCCAACATTAATTGAAGTGAAAACAGTGATTGGTTTTGGTTCTCCAAATAAATCTGGTAAAGCAGATTCTCACGGTGCACCACTTGGTACAGATGAAGTTGTCTTAACGAAGGCTGCCTATGAGTGGGCACATGAACCATTCCAAATTCCTGCAGAAGTTTACGATACATTTAATGCGGCTGCTGAGGTGCAAGGCGCACAACCAGAGGAAGCTTGGAATGCAAAATTTGCTGCATACAAAGAAGAATTCCCAGCGTTAGCAGCTCAATTTGAGAAAGCGATGAATGGTGAATTACCAGAAGACTTTGCTTCTGAGTTACCTGTATATGAAGCTGGTAAATCTGTAGCAACTCGTTCTTCTTCAGGCGATGCAATTAATGCTATTGCGAAGAAAACACCTTCATTCTTTGGTGGTTCTGCTGACCTTGCTGGCTCCAATAAAACAACGATGAAGGGTGCAGGAGATTTCTCAGCAGACGACTATGCTGGACGTAACATCTGGTTCGGTGTTCGTGAATTTGCAATGGGTGCTGCTATGAACGGAATGGCTCTTCACGGTGGTTTAAATGTATTCGGTGGTACATTCTTCGTATTCTCTGATTACGTTCGTCCTGCAATTCGTCTATCTGCATTAATGGGTCTTCCTGTAACATATGTATTCACACATGATTCGATTGCAGTAGGGGAAGATGGTCCAACACATGAACCAATCGAACACCTTGCATCATTACGTGCAATGCCAAACCTATCTGTTATTCGCCCTGCGGATGCAAATGAATCAGCAGTTGCGTGGGAGCTTGCAGTAGCAGCAGAAAAAACACCAACTGTTCTTGTATTATCTCGTCAAAACTTACCTGTTCTTGACGCTTCTATTGAAACAGTACGTGAGGGCGTAGCAAAGGGTGCTTACACAGTGTCTCCAGCTACAAAAGAAGTGGCAGATGCTATTTTAATTGCAACAGGCTCTGAGGTTTCGCTTGCTGTCGAAGCACAAAAAGCATTAAAAGCAGACGGTATAGATGTAGCAGTTGTTTCTATGCCATCTATGGATCGCTTCGAAAAACAAGACGCAGCTTACAAAGAATCTGTTCTACCAAAAGCTGTTACAAAACGTCTTGCAATTGAAATGGGGGCATCATTCGGTTGGCATAAATATACTGGCTTTGAAGGCGATGTTCTAGCAATTGATAAGTTCGGTGCATCTGCTCCAGGTGAATTAGTAATGGAAAAATACGGCTTCACTGTTGAAAACGTAGTAGCAAAAGTGAAAGCACTATAATTTACAACAAATACCACAATACTCAGCGATTTAAACATCAACTGAGTGTTGTGGTACTTTTTTTAGCGGCAAACACAGTATGTGAAAACTCCATAAAAAGGGTGAGCGAATGAAGAACTATAAAGTTGTGTTATTTGACCTAGATGGAACATTAACTGATCCCAAAATAGGAATCACTAAATCAGTGCAACATGCTTTACAGAAGGCGGGCGTCATGGTTAATGATTTGGATGAACTGGAACCATTCATTGGACCACCATTACAAGTATCTTTTCAAGAAATTTATGGATTCAATGATACACAAATAACGCAAGCAATTAGAGATTACCGAGAACGATTTACGGAAAGGGGAATGTTTGAAAATAAACTATATGAAGATATTCCAGCTTTGTTAGCTCATTTAAAGCAACAAGGATATATACTAACTATTGCCACCTCAAAACCAACTGTCTTTGCGGAGCAAATCATAAAGTATTTTCAGCTAGAGTCCTATTTCGATCTTGTCGTAGGAAGTCACTTAGATGGTTCACGTTCTGCCAAAGGTGAGATTATTGCTGAGGTACTTCAACAACTTGATTCCTATCCAAAAGAGCAATTTATTATGATTGGGGATCGAAAATATGATTTGATCGGCGCTCGTGAAAATCAAATCGATGCCATCGGTGTGACATATGGTTTTGGGTCGCTAGAAGAATTAAAAAGTGAAGAGCCTATATATATTGCGGACCATGTAAATGATCTCCTAAAATACCTCTAAAAACACGAAAAACTGCATGTCAGCATGCAGTTTTTTTATGTAGGATTATTTAGCAAGTCCGTTTTGGAAGGCGTAGACGACGGCTTGAGTACGATCTTGAACTTCTAGCTTTGCTAAAATATTACTAACATGTGTTTTTACCGTTTTCAAGGCAATATATAGCTCATCAGCGATTTCCTGATTGGCTTTACCCTGGGCCATTAGCAATAATACTTCCATTTCACGTTCAGTCAATTGTTCGTATAGTGGCGTACTATTGCCGTGGCGCATGCGGTGCATCATTTTGGAAGTGACCTCTGGCTCTAATACCGTTTCGCCACCCATCGTTTTTCGAATAGCATCTGCAATTTGTTTGGCATTAGATGTTTTTAAAATATAGCTTACCGCGCCAGCCTCTAAGGCAGGATATACTTTATCATCATCTAAAAAGCTAGTCACCATCATGATTTTTGCCTCAGGCCATGCTGCTAATATTTCCACTGTTGCCTCTGCTCCTGTCATAACAGGCATCACATTATCCATTAAAATAATATCAGGCCTTAGCGCTAGGGCACGTTCCACAGCCTCTTTACCGTTCTCAGCCTCACCTACAACCGTAATATCTGGCTGTGCTGAAAGATAGGCTGACACACCAATCCGTACCATTTCATGATCATCCACTATGAGCACTTGTATCATCGACATTGACCTCCTCCTTTTGTAAAGGAATTTTAACCTCTACAATTGTTCCTTCACCAGGCACTGATACAATTTTATAGGTGCAGCCAATTTCAACTGCTCGTTCAGCTATATTTTGTAAACCGTATGATGTGGATTTATCTTCCTCCACATCAAAGCCTAAACCATTATCTTGAATTCGTAAAATAGCTAAGTCGTCTCGTGCCACAAGAAGTAATTCCACCTCACTTGCTTTGGCATGACGCAGCGTATTGGAGAGTGCCTCCTGTGCAATACGAAATAAATGATCTTCCTCTGCTTTAGTTAAGGCCATTTCTTCTAATTCATATTCTATATGGAAATAAACTTTTTGCTGAAGTTCAATAATCAATTCCTCTAAGCCTTGTGCCAATGTTTTATTGTGTAAAGCTACAGGCCGTAAGTGTAGCAGTAATGCACGCATTTCTAGCTGTGCCTGCTGAACGATTTTCTCCACCTGTTTTAAGCTAGTAGCATGTTCGTCATTTTCAGTTAATGCAGATAGTAACATAGAGGCAGCAAATAGTTGCTGTGACACAGAATCATGGAGTTCTCTAGCTAATCGTTGGCGTTCAGCAATAATACGCTCCTGAATAATTTTATCATTGGCCTCAGCCCGCTCATTGGACAAACGCTGTAAACTTTTACGTTGCGTATCAATTAATTCACTCGTTTGGACAAGTGCCTTTTTTAACGATTTCGGAAGAGCTTGTTTTTTAGGAAAAACAAAATCAGGCTCGATCAGTTGTTTCACTATTCGTGTTGCCTGCGCTTCTCGTGCCCTTGCAGTCATACTGATCCAGCTGGCAAACAGGAAGCTAAGTATAAACAGGCTAACTATGATGATGCCACCTAGAGGGATATTTTCGTAATTCTGCTGCCATAAGGGCTCCCATGTTTTTTCATCAGGATTGCCCCATAGTGCAACAAGAAGACCGAAAACAGCACTCATTAAAATAAAAAATAATGTAAATAATCTTGAGATAAAGGCAATCATTTTCGTAGCACCTCCAAATCTCCAAGCCAGGTTGCGACATGAATAATCAGTACACGTTTAGCATCCTCAGGGTTGCCGTCTGAGAAAGTAATACTTTCATTTACTATACGTTGCGGCCCTACATGTAAGCATGAGAGCTCACCAAATAACGTCGTATACTGTAAACGGAATGGAATTTCATAAGGAATATAAATTTGAACTTTACCAATACCTTGTCGAATTGTAATAAGACTAGTGCCAGCTGGTAAAATCGTTTGCGTTGTATCGATGGTAATATCTCCAGCGAGGCGCTGAATTTGTACATCTTGCCATTTATAAGCTTCTATAGGCGCTGGCATTGTGCCAATTAGGTCATTTTTAATTGCAGGAAGCTTTTCAAAAAGCTCTGCACCAACTACTTTTGGCTCGTTTTCTCTTTGCAAGTATTGATAGAGCATATATAAGAGCATGATGACGATAAATAAACGTAAGCTCCACATCGTGAACAAAGCAATAGCAATAAAGAAAATTCCTGTCCATTTAAAAAATCGAACTTTTTTGGAAAAACTTAAATAAAGAAGTACAGCCCCAATCAATAAACAGAAGGCACCACCATTATTAAATATAGTTAGCTCCACAAAGACGAGTAAAAAGAAGCAAAGAACCCAAAATGTGAGCTTATTTGTTGTGAAATTTTGCATGAGGGTCACCCCTTTCTTCTACTAATAGTATAAGAGAGGGAATGGGACCCTCTATTCTTAAACGTGAAAGAATGCGCCTTTTAATGTTGGCGCATTGCTTTCATTATACCATGTTATTTATTTTCAATTAGCAGTGGTGAGCTTTCTTCTACTGCTTTTTTTTCTAATTCTGCCAGTCTTGCCTCAAAAGTTGTAAGCTCATGGTCTTTATCGATTTGATAAGCTAATTTATCGATATATGCTTCTAAATCTTCAAAGTTTGTTTTATTATTTTTGGCAATCATTCCATCCATTTGATGATGGGCACGAGTTACATTTTCTTTCCCCATGAGCTGTAATTGACGCACTTTCATATCTTTAATTTTATGCTTCATTGTTTCAAATTTACGCTCGAGCTCGAAGTATTCACGAGTACTTGCTTCAATGCTAGCTTGTAATGTAAGGTTACGAGCTGAATAAGCTGTTACTTCATCCGTAGCGAAATCAATTAAGTCCTGCTCTCCGCTAGATTTTGCTAATGCTAATTGAGATTCACGTTTCGCTAGTAAATCTGCGTTTTCTTTATATTCTTGCTCTAGCTTTTCTTTTAATTGCCCTTGTCGCTCTAATAATTTGCCTGTTTGTTCTGTTTGCTTTTCTGCTTCACGAATGTATTGATTTAACATCGCAATCGGATTTTTTTGTTCCTTCTTATCAAATAATTGGTGTAAGTCTGCCTCTACTGTATATCTAAAACGTTGAAATAAGTTCATTTAAAATCGCTCCTTTTATTTTGTTAAATTTGACCATTCTTTTTCAAAGTTTGTAAACGGATCTTCTTCTTTTTTTCCTTCAATTGTAGGGATTTTTACATCTTCGCCATTCCATTTTTTATAGATAACATAGATAATGGCGATTGCAGCAAGTCCTACCATTGCTGGAATGTTAGACACTGCTGATAGGACACCGATTAAACCAACTGTAAACCAGAAAATTTTACCGAAAGATGACTTACTAGCAATGTAGAAGTGCATGCCCAGTGCTACAAATAATCCAGAAAATAATAACCCCGCCAGTGGTCCAATTAACGCTAGTGCAACACATGCTGCAATGACGCCTCCAGTTAATAAAAGAAATTTTTTCATTTGTTTTAGCTCCTTTCGTTTGTACCTTTATGTTACCTATTTACAAGATTGTCTAAAACGGACTCGAAATTGATTTTGAACTAGGTCTTGAGGCTGAGATCCATCTAAGCAGCCATAATAGAAGGTTTTTGGCCATGTTTAACAAGCTTTTTTCTTGTTTTTGGAAAAATATTAATTATTTTTGGTTGAAAATACCATTTGTCATAAAGTCATTTATAGACCCGAAACTAGAATTTTTTCGACAAAAATAGAAGAGAGATCCCTCCTTCGTTTGACAAATAAACAAGATTGAATGAGCTATACTTATGAAAAAGAAACTGAGCGAAGGAGGATTTCTGGTGAGAACCTATTCTATATATAAGATAAAAGAAGAGCATTTAACGTTTATTTTTGGCAGAGAGCGTAAGTTGTTAGAGATGATGCAAGGTTGTGAAGATGCCAATGAGAAATCCTTAAAAGAGCTTGCGTATATATGTGAATCCGTTCGTTTTGAGGAGATTGCAGCCATGTTAGAGCATCAACTTGATTCCAAATATGCACACCTAGAAAGAGCTCGTAATGCTTTGTTTTTAGAACATCCGATCAAAGGTAAAATGGCTATTTATTTAGTAGATCGTAAAATTTGTGTTTATTGCGAAGGTTCGCGAATGCTAGATTTAGATTTATTTCAAATGCTTGCTAAAATGAGTGAACGTTTTATTGCTTTTAATAAACAGGATAATGAGTGTGGGTGGTTAAAGCCGATGAAGTATACAATGCACTAGGAAAATTCACTACAATATATAGTAACACGCTATTATTTGGTGTATAATGGAGCGTGGAGAGTTTTTCTCGGTATATTGTAGTGGAGGAGGTTGGTTGTATGCCTACATGGGGCTGGATTATTATCGTAATTATCGCATTAGCAGCGGGCGCAGCACTTGGTTTCTATTTCGCTCGTCAAGCTATGATGAAATATTTGAAAGAAAACCCACCTATTAATGAGCAAATGATTCGTATGATGATGGCGCAAATGGGTCGTACGCCGTCTGAAAAGCAAGTACGTCAAATGATGGCGCAAATGAATAAATTCCAGAAGTAATTTGGAATGTTCCGAGCAACTAGTTCAAGCTTAACTAGTTGTTTTTTTATTTTTAATAGTATTTAAATAATTCTTAAAAATCATACAACTCTATCGGGAAACTATGTATAATGGAGTTACTATACGGAAGGGAGTTGTGTATATTGCAAAAAGAAAAAACAAATGTAGAAAGTTTTGATTTAGATCATACAAAAGTGAAGGCACCTTATGTTCGTTTAGCAGGTGTGAAAACTGGCAAAAATGGCGATGAGGTATATAAATACGATATTCGCTTTAAACAGCCAAATAAGGAGCATATGGAAATGCCTGCATTACATTCTTTAGAGCATTTATCTGCTGACATTATCCGTAATTACTCTGATCATATTGTTGATTTCAGTCCAATGGGTTGTCAAACAGGCTTCTATGTGTCCTTGATCAATCATAATGATTATGAGGATTTATTAGCTATTTTAGAGAACACATTTACAGATGTGACAAAGGCAACCGCAGTGCCTGCCTGCAATGAAGTGCAATGTGGCTGGGCTGCTAGCCATAGTTTAGAAGGGGCCCAAGCATTAGCGAAAGAGTTTTTAGCGAAACGTGATGAATGGCATATTATTTTTGAAGATTAAATAAAATAAAAACCTTGCGAGTAAAATGACGCAAGGTTTTTCATTGCCCTAAAAATGGAATGGAATGACATTGGAAGAAGAAGAATCCCGATTGATTTTTTGATAAATAAAATTGTCTAAAAAATCATGAATTAAATCCTCATATTCATCCATATTTTCATTAAAGGATTGTGCATGTGCCCCCGTATCAAAAAGTTTTAATTTTTTTGGACCGGTTTTTTTATTGTAGAGATCGAGTGACATGGAAGCTGGAATAAACGTATCGGGAATACTATGGATAAAGAGCACAGGTTTTTCAATATGTGTGACGGCTTCGGCAGGTGTTACACTTTTAAATGAGTAACCATCTCTAAGACGAACAAAAAAGTCAGCAAAACGAATAGGAATAATGGAGCCATATTTAAATTCAGTTTTCGCAATTTGTTTGAGTAACATAGAAAAGTCCGAGAACGCGCAATCTGAGATATAAAAATCAGCGCCATCCTCGACTGTTCCTGCATAGAGGAGCATGGTTGCAGCACCCATCGATTCACCGTGAATGCCAAGTATAGCATCCTCTCCAATCATGGCTTTTACTGTTTTCACCACGGCATCAAGATCGTTTTTCTCATAGTAGCCATAGCTTGTTGTCTTGCCTCCAGATTCACCATGGCGACGGTGGTCAAATATAACAGAATTATAGCCAAGTCTTTCAAAAAGGCGAGCATATTTCACGGAATTTATTTTATTTTCGGTAACACCGTGGCAAATGATGATCGTGTTATTTGTTTGCAATGGCTGAAACATAATGCCTCGAATTGTATAGCCATTTGGAGAATCAATATTCAGTTCACATTTCAAGTTTTTATTGTACCAAGCTTCATCAAAGCGCTTTGCGGTCGTTTCTCGTTCCCGTATAAATTCAGGGTCTTTTTGTTGGATATACATTAATTTATTGGAAAGCGCGAAGCCGAACAGACCTGTTGCAGCGGCGGCTAGCGTTGTTGTAATACCAGAGAATAAAAGCATCTTCTTTTTCATCATAAAACACCTCCACATGCTGTTTCTTATTTGTAATGTTCCCAACTAAGATTGTTTAAAACACGTCAACATTTTACAATATCTTTGGCAAAACTGCGATTATTTCTATTATCGAAAATCGTCAAAATATTTGTTAAAATATACATATCTGCTAGTAGCATATGCATGCAGTGTTGATTCTTGAACGGGGAAAAGGGGAGAATGATTATGACAAACGAGGTAGTAATCGTGAGTGCGGTGCGTACAGCAATTGGCTCATTTCAGGGGACATTAAAAGACGTACCAGCGACAACGTTAGGTAGCATTGTCATTAAAGAGGCATTAGTGCGTGCTGGCGTAGCAGGTGAACATGTCGATGAGGTTATTATGGGGAATGTTTTATCGGCAGGACTTGGACAAAATCCAGCGCGTCAAGCGGCAATTAAAGCGGGGTTACCTCAAGAGGTATCAACTTTAACAATTAATAAAGTATGTGGATCAGGTTTAAAGGCTGTTCATTTAGCAACACAGGCGATTTTAGCGGGAGATGCAGAGATTGTTGTTGCAGGTGGATTTGAAAATATGAGCCAGGCTCCATATGTCTTAAAAAATGCACGAGAAGGCTTCCGAATGGGCGACCAAAAGGTAGTAGATACAATGATTCAGGATGGCCTATGGTGTGCTTTTAACGATTATCATATGGGCATTACAGCTGAAAATTTATGTGATATGTATCAAATTTCTCGAGAAGAGCAGGATGCTTTTGCAGCTCGTTCTCAGCAACGCGCAGAGGCAGCAATTGCAGCGGGCAAGTTTGAAAATGAAATCGTTGCTGTTGAGATTCCACAGCGCAAGGGAGAGCCACTGCTTTTCAATAAAGATGAATTTCCACGAGCAGGTGTGACAGCAGAATCATTAGGTAAGCTACGACCAGCATTTAAAAAGGATGGCTCTGTCACAGCAGCGAACGCGTCTGGAATTAATGATGGTGCGGCAGCGGTAGTGGTGATGTCAAAGGAAAAAGCACAAGAGCTAGGCATTCAACCAATGGCGATCATTACAGCGAATGCTAGTGCTGGTGTAGATCCTGCAATTATGGGTACAGGTCCTGTAAAAGCAGTACAAAAAGCGCTGACAAAAGCTGAGATTACTTTAAACGATATCGATTTAATTGAAGCAAATGAAGCATTTGCAGCACAATCAATTGCTGTAGATCGTGAATTAAGCTTTAATCATGATAAACTAAATGTTAACGGGGGTGCTATTGCTCTTGGTCACCCAATCGGTGCAAGTGGTGCTCGGATTTTGGTAACGCTATTACATGAGATGGAAAAGCGTGATGTGAAAACGGGCTTAGCCACATTATGTATCGGTGGTGGACAAGGCGTAGCAACAGTTGTGAAGCGCCCTTGATGTCAATAAGAAGGTGAATAGAAATGGGAAAGAAACGAAAACAGCAACAGCATACTGACAATAGCGTAACAGCTAGTCTACCTAAGCAAGAGGCCGTCACATTAGCAGATCAGCTAGGTGGCGATGTGCTAGCAAAATTAAAAGCAGCGAAGCAAGATTTAACTGCTAAAGAGCAGGCGGCAGAAGAAGAGCGTCAGGCAAAACTAGCTTTTGAACGTAAACAACGAGAAAAAAACAAATCGTTTGAAGAACTATTAAACGAATACGGCGATAAAGGTACTAAATATTAAGAGAGAACAGTGAATTCACATAAGTGGGTTCACTGTTTTGTATTTTACAGCATAAAATTTATATGGCTGTGGTCGATATAGAGGGAGAGGTCTTTGAATTTAAACGAACGGGAGACGCTGCCAATAACATATACCTAATTGTAGTTTAGTATCAATTAAATTATGTTAGGAGACCAACATGGTAGAATTACAAACAGAAAGAATAAGATTAATTCCTTTAAACGCTAAGTATCTTAATTTACTAATAGAGCATGAGGAGCAAATGGCGGCGGAGTTGTCATTAAGTAAAGGTGTAGGGAGTTTAGATTGCGAGCTTAAACAAGCCCTGTATTTTAGACTTTGCAAAGTATTAGAAGATGAGCCAAATTATCTATGGCATACGAATTGGTTACTTGTATTAAAAGAAAAAAATTGTGCTGTTGGTGGCATAATGCTAAAAGGTACGCCAAATGAGCAAGGGGAAGTTGTGATTGGGTATATACTTTGCCTCCTTATATGGGGCAGGGCTATATGACAGAATCAATCATAGCTCTTAAAGACTGGTTACTCCATCAGCCAAATGCAAAATACGTTATCGCTGACACGGAAAAAGAAAATATGGCTTCCCATCGAGTTTTGGAAAAAGCAGGGGCTGTCTTGTTTAAAGAAACGAAGTCCCTCTATTTTTGGCGGTTCCACCTTTAAAATAAAAGACAAAAGGCTATAATTGAGCCTTTTGTCTTTTATTTTTGAGTATTTTTCTTAGTGCAACAACGAGACTAACAAAAACAATGGCTCCAGCTGTATCGACAAGCACATCTTGAGCACTCATTGTACGACCTGGCGTAAAGCTTTGACGAAACTCATCAAGCACTGCGATTGTAGCCGTTCCACCGATAGCAATACTTGCTGCAAAACGTCTTTTTCCCCAAGCGAAGTAAAGGCCAAGTGCGATGCATCCAAATCCCATGAAGTGTGTCAATTTACGAATTAAAAACTCTACAAATGGAAAATAACCTCGCTCTTCCACTGAAACGATGGTTCCCCAATAGGGAATTTTTAAAATAGATAGTTGTTTTTCAAAAGGTTTATTGGCGAGCAAATCTTCTAATTCTGGTAGTATACTCTGTTGCTCATAGGTCATACTAGAGGAGATTACTAGTACAACTAGACAAATGAGTAAAATTAGCCATTTTTTCATCGATGTTCTTGATAGTACTCATTTTTTGTTAGCTCATTAGCTACCTTGAAATCTGTTATTGAATTAATTTTCTCGTAGGAAGCAAGCGTTTGTGCTAGTTGTTGTTGAGAGCTTGCGCCAATGACCGTAGAAGCGATTGTCGGCTCTTTTAGATTAAAAGCGATAGCCAAAGCATGCAAGTTATTATAGTGTAAAGCTAAGTCTGTTAACGTTGTTGTTAACTCCTCAGCAGTATAGGTGTTAAAACCATTAACATGTTGTAGACGTTGTTGCCAGCTATTTGTTAATAAGCCCTTTGCCACTGTGCCACGTGTTACAACAGAAGCACCCTGTTTCGCAATAAAGTTAAACCATTCTTCAGGGCGGCGATCGAGGGCACTGTATTGCATCATGACGCTTCTAGCCGAGCTTGCAGGTAAAAATCGCTGCAATACATTAGGACGAATGGAGGATATACCATATTCACGAATGAGCCCTTCTCTTTTCAGTCCTTCAAATGTGTCAATTATCCCGTCCCAATCATCTTCGATTGTGCCACCGTGTAATTGATATACATCAATGTAGTCTGTTCCTAAACGTCGTAAGCTAGCATGGACAGCTTCTTTTATATAGGATGGTGATGCGTCCCAATGCCAGCCATCTACCCCTTCTGCCCACCGATTACCTACCTTTGTTGCTAGGATGACATCATGACGACGCTTACCTAACGTTGAGCCAATCATCTCTTCATTTGCACCATAATCATATAAATCAGCTGTATCTATATAGTTAATGCCAGCATCTAATGCCATATCGACAATGGCAGCTGCTTGTGTTTTATCTGTCGAAAGAGACATGCCCCCTAAACTAATCTCTGAAATAAACAATTCACTTGTACCAAGCTGTCTTTTTTTCATACGAATGACCTCCTTCGATTTCTCTACTTGTAATGGTACAATGAACATATCTGAAGAACAAGCGAGGTTATCGTCAATGAAAAAGTTTGAGGAAAAAACAACGAAAACGACACCGATCTATGACGGTAGAATAATAAAACTACAAATTGATGATGTCACTTTACCAAATGGACAGGTTGCAAAACGTGAAATCATTAAGCATCCAGGTGCCGTAGCTGTGATTGCTGTTACGGACGAGGGTAAACTAGTGTTAGTAGAACAATATCGTAAAGCGCTTGAGCGTTCTATTATTGAAATTCCAGCTGGAAAGGTAGAGCCAGGTGAGGAGCCAGTGATGACAGCACGTCGAGAATTAGAGGAAGAAACAGGTTATGGCGCGCATCAACTTACTTTTTTACAAACATTTGCAACATCACCAGGCTTTGCGGATGAAGTTCTTCATTTGTTTGTGGCGAGGGGATTATATACAATAGACAATAAAGCAGATTTAGATGAGGATGAATTTGTCGAACTATTAGAAGTTTCGTTGGAAGAAGCACAAGTAATGGTGGCTGACCAGCGTATATATGATGCTAAAACAGCATTCGCAGTGCTATGGCTAGCTGCAAATTTAGAAAATAATCTTTTAGCATAATAGAGACGGACGAGCATAAGCTGTACAAACCTTGATAGAAAAGGAGCATGTTTATGTCTCGTACGGTGTCTATTTTTTATCACGCTTCCATCATTGCAGTAAGTTTTGTTTGTGGCGTTATTTTCTTTCATATTATTGGTGGACCGAAAGCGGAACCCTTTATATTATTTATAGAGCCTCGTTTAGCAGATGGGGACAGGCAATCCATTTTTCGTTTAGTACTGCCTGTTGCTATTTCCATAGGTCTTATATTATTACTAGCAACACATAGCGTCTTAAAGGTATTAGTGCGTGTGACTGTAGCCATGCGTGCCACTTTTTTTGGCTTTAGTTCGGTTTTTTTATTACAAAAACTTGAGGCTTTTTGGCTTTATACGATTTGGTGGTTTCCATTTCAGCTCATCTATTGTATATTGTTGCTAGTCCTATGCAATTTACTTGTACCCGCTTGGTCAAAGCGAAAAATCGGGAAACAAGTATCTGGTCGGACAATTTTGTTGAATTTTATCGCATTTTTCATCATAATAGTTGCTGAGTTTATTGTTATTTCTTATGTGTTAAAATGATGGATTGAATAGACCAAAATTGTGATCAGATAAAAAAGTAGAAGCATGTTAGAAATCTATTCACTATCTTGTAATAGGATTTACTCCTTTGGTATAATGGAAAGAGTTTAGGGGGGCGTCACATGGAGAGCCGAATTGATCGTATAAAAAAACAGTTGCATAGTGCTAGTTACAAGCTGACGCCGCAGCGAGAAGCGACAGTTGCTGTTTTGCTTGAGCACGAAGAGGACCACCTAAGTGCTGAAGATGTTTATCTTTTAGTAAAAGAAAAAGCACCTGAGATTGGTCTAGCTACTGTTTATAGAACGTTAGAATTATTAACTGAGCTCAAAATTGTCGACAAAATCAACTTTGGCGATGGCGTATCGCGCTATGATTTACGCCAAGAGGGAGCTGCCCATTTCCACCATCATCTTGTTTGTATCGAATGTGGTGCTGTTGATGAAATTCAAGAAGATTTACTTGAAGATGTGGAAGCCGTTGTTGAAAAACGTTGGAACTTTATTATAAAAGATCACCGACTAACTTTCCACGGCATATGCTGGCGCTGTCATGATAAAAACGACGAATCGAATGAAGAAAAATAACGAAAAACTGTCTGTTTTAATCTTTGGTATAGATTGAATCGGGCAGTTTTTTGTTTTTTTATTGAAGTATAGACACCATTAGGGTTGGTGGTTTATGTCGAATGGAGGGTCCTTTAGCACATTTCTTAAGGCCATGCTAAAATAGAGAATAATTGACAGTGAGGGGGCGTTGTGATGAATGAATTTCAATATGCAGTAGAGGACTATATCCATTTTATTCAGGTGGAAAGGCAGTTATCTGTTAATACATTAGCATCCTATCGCCGAGATTTAGAAAGCTATGTACATTTTTTAAAGGAAGCAGAAGGTATGTCTGATTTTAGTGTGGTAGAACGGACAACTATATTACGCCATTTAGAGCAATTGCGGGCACAGGGAAAGACAAGTCGTACCGTTGCCCGTCATATTTCATCGATTCGGAGTTTCCACCAATTTTTACTACGAGAAAAGCGCGCAGAAACTGATCCGACAGTCCATTTGGAGATGCCGACAATTGAGCAAAAGTTGCCTAATATTTTATCTATCCAAGAGATTGAAGCTTTACTAACAGCTCCAAATAAAAGTAAGCCACAAGGTATACGTGATCTTGCCATGCTGGAGTTACTATATGGGTCTGGTATGCGCATCAGTGAACTTATTGCACTGGATTTAGCTGATATTCATTTAACCATGGGCTTTGTACGTGTATTTGGGAAGGGTGGCAAGGAGCGAATCATTCCACTCGGCAAAAGCGCACTTTCGGCAATAAATGCCTATTTAAATGGTGCTCGTAGTCAATTACAGGGAAAGTACCCCAAAACAGATGCGTTTTTTATTAATCAAAGAGGGAAACGTTTAACAAGGCAGGGTTGTTGGAAATTAATGAAGGAGCATGCGTTAAAGGCAGGCATCCAACATGAATTAACACCACATACATTGCGTCATTCCTTTGCCACTCATTTGGTTGAAAATGGAGCCGATTTACGAGCGGTGCAGGAGATGCTTGGTCATGCAGATATTTCTACTACCCAGATTTATACACATATTAGCAAAACAAGATTATCTGAGGTCTATAAGCAATTCCATCCACGTGCTTAAAAGATAATAGGAAAAAATTATTTTTCAGTCGGATGTCTGACCTTTATTTTTCGCATTTTTTTGGTAAAATAGAGTCATGAGATTAGGAGGCAACCATTATGAATAAACCTTTTAACAAAATCCATGTTGTTGTCATGGATTCCGTAGGTATTGGTGAAGCGCCAGACGCTGCTAAATTTGGGGATGTTGGCGCACATACACTAGGACATATCGCTGAAAAAATGAATGGGCTTACAATGCCAGTAATGGAGTCATTTGGTTTAGCGAATATTGAACCATTGCATGGAATGCATGCAACTACTGACCCTAAAGCATACTACGGTAAAATGCAAGAAGCATCAGTTGGTAAAGATACGATGACTGGCCATTGGGAAATCATGGGGTTAAATATTGATAAACCATTTAAAGTGTATCCAGATGGGTTTCCAGCAGAGCTAATTGATGAGCTAGAGAAACGTACAGGTCGGAAAGTGTTATGCAATCAGCCAGCAAGTGGTACACAAGTAATTGAAGATTTTGGGAAGGAGCATATGGAAACAGGTGCGATTATTGTCTATACATCAGCCGATCCTGTTTTACAAATTGCTGCTCATGAAGAAATCATTCCACTAGAAGAGTTATATAATATTTGCGAAATTGCTCGTGAATTAACATTACAGCCTGAATATTTAGTAGGTCGCGTCATCGCACGACCATTTGTGGGTACGCCTGGAAACTTTACTCGTACATCCAATCGTCATGATTATGCGTTAAAGCCATTTGGTCGTACAACAATGAATGTTTTGAAGGACGCGGGATTAGATGTGATTGCAATTGGAAAAATCTCAGATATTTTCAATGGTGAAGGTGTGACAGATGCTGTACGTACAAAAAATAATATGGATGGTATGGATCAATTTGCAGAAGTTGTACGTCGTGACTTCCGTGGTCTAAGCTTCTTAAATTTAGTCGACTTTGATGCCAATTTCGGCCATCGACGTGATCCTCTAGGCTATGGACAGGCATTACAAGAATTTGATGCACGTCTACCAGAAATTCTAGAGGTAATGTCAGAAGACGATCTATTAATTATTACAGCAGATCACGGCAATGATCCAACCTTCCCAGGGACAGATCATACACGCGAATATGTACCACTAATTGTCTATTCACCACGTTTTAAAGGTGGTGCGGAACTTGCGCTTCGTGAAACCTTTGCAGATATTGCAGCAACAGTTGCAGAAAACTTTCATGTAGAAGCACCGCCATTCGGTAAAAGTTTCTTACATGATTTGAAATAAGGGGGTTTTTTGTATGAATATGGTTCAATTGTTTGAAAAGAAAAAACAAGGATTAGAGCTTTCTCAAGCTGAAATTCAGTATTTTGTTGAAGGCTATACGACAGGCTCTATCCCAGATTATCAAGCAAGTTCTTTATTAATGGCGATACGTTTACTAGGCATGTCTGATGATGAGACATTTTATTTAACAAAGGCAATGATCGAATCAGGCGATGTCATTGATTTAACATCTATTGAAGGCTTTAAAATTGATAAACACTCAACTGGAGGGGTTGGTGACAAGGTTACACTTGTTGTTACGCCAATTATTGCTGCTCTAGGAATTCCTGTTGCGAAATTTAGTGGTAAAGGCTTAGGGATTACTGGGGGGACAATTGATAAACTTGAATCCATTCAGGGCTTTAAAACAGAGCTTTCATCACAGGAGTTCATTGATAATGTCAATCAGCATAAAATTGCCGTTGCTGGACAAACAGGTAATCTAGTACCAGCCGACAAAAAATTATATGCATTACGTGATGTGACAGGTACTGTCGATTCTATTCCATTAATCGCAGCGTCGATTATGAGTAAAAAAATTGCAAGTGGTGCCGATGGTATAGTCCTCGATGTAAAATGTGGCTCAGGTGCGTTTATGAAGACGCAGGAAGAAGCACAGCGTTTAGCAGATACAATGACGGCTATTGGAGAAAAACTTGGCCGTAAAGTCATCGCACACATCAGTGATATGGATAATCCTTTAGGGAAAATGATTGGTAATAAGCTTGAGGTAGTGGAGGCTTATGCCCTATTAAGTGGACGTATGGCAGAAACGCATGAAGATTTGGTTGAAGAATGTGTTGTCATCTCTTCCTTGATGTACCAAATTGCGGCAGGTGTGAATGAATCGGAAGCGACAGCTGCTGTTAAGCGAGTGCTAGCAGATGGCTCTGCAGCTGCAAAATTCGAGGAGTTTATTGTGGCGCAAGGAGGAGTAGTCTCTGATATTGTTCAAAATGACACAGCTCATAAAGTAGCAGTGACAGCGGTTTCAGAGGGCACGGTGGAGACGATTAATGCTTTATTAGTTGGAGAAGCAAGTGTTAGTCTAGGCGCTGGACGTTTAACGAAGGAATCAAAGCTTGATTATGATGCAGGAATTCAGCTAATCGCCAAAAAAGGTGATCATGTTAATAATGGCGATACGATTGCTTATTTGTATTCAAATCAGCCAATTGACGAAGAGACAATTAATAAAATTCAGCAAGCTTATACAATTGCATAAAGATTATTAGCGAGAGCCCTCACTTATGAGGGTTCTCGCTTTTTTGTGCGTTCGATGAATCGCCAAAATTTAGAGCTCGATGGCGTTTAGAAATTGTAGATTTATCCCATACTGCACTTAACCTAAAAAGCTATAAGTATGTCGATTAGACACTATTTCGGAAGACTTTGCACTAGTTCTGTCAGCCACAAGGATTCAATCTATTGAATGTGGAATTGCACGAGGAGGAGGCGATGTTCATGCATTATCAATTAGAAATGGTCACAAGAGAGACAGTCGTTATACGTTTGTTTGGGGAGCTCGATCATCATGCCGTTGAACAAATTCGAGCGAAAATTTCTGCAGCAATTTTTCAAGGCACTGTGACGACCATCATTTGGAACTTGGAAGGACTATCTTTCATGGATAGTTCGGGAGTTGGATTAGTGCTTGGTCGTATGCGTGAGTTAGAGGCAGTTGCTGGGCGAACTATATTATTGAATCCATCGCCAACAATGCGAAAAGTATTTCAATTTTCAGGTTTAGGACCGTGGATGATGGATGCAACAGAGGAACAAGCGATTGATCGCGTAAGGGGGATTGTAAATGGATAACGAAATGACATTAACTTTTTTGGCAATTAGTGAAAATGAAGCTTTAGCGCGTGTAGCTGTTACAGGCTTTATTGCTCAATTAGATCCAACTATTGATGAGCTATCAGAATTTAAAACAGTTGTCTCAGAAGCAGTTTCCAATGCTATTATTCATGGCTATGAAGAAGATGGTAAGGGTGTTGTGACAGTTCATGCTAAACGTGAGGATGATATTGTGACAGTATCTGTCATGGATAAAGGGATAGGAATTGAAGACGTTAGTCGAGCAATGGAACCATTATTTACAACAAAAAGTATGATGGAGCGTTCGGGTATGGGCTTCACGATTATGGATAGCTTCTCAGATCAGCTGACAGTTATATCAAAATGGCAAGAAGGAACAACTGTAACATTCACGAAGAAATTTTACACAGTTCGCACAGCGGTAATGTGAGGTTAAACCCGTGAAGCCGTTAGAACAGTCGTCCGATAAGCTATTGTCTCAGGAGGAAATGCGTGATTTAATTGCACGTGCACAGCAGGGCGATCATGAGGCTCGTAAACGAATGGTAGAAGGCAATACGAGACTTGTGTGGTCCATTGTTCAACGTTTTACAACGAGAGGTGTTGAGCTTGAGGATTTATTCCAGATTGGCTGCATAGGGCTCATGAAATCTGTGGATAAATTTGATTTAACCTATGATGTGAAATTTTCAACCTATGCTGTACCGATGATCATTGGAGAAATTCAGCGCTTTTTAAGGGATGATGGTATGGTGAAGGTGAGCCGCTCTATTCGTGAGCTCAATTTTAAAATCCGTCATGCTACAGATGAATTTATTAAAAAGAACGAACATCCACCAACCATTCAAGAGCTTGCTCAGGTGCTTGGTGTGACAACAGAGGAAATTGTTACAGCATCCGATGCATTGAGAGACCCTGCCTCTCTTCATGAGCAATTGTATGAGAGTGAGGGTGATTCCATTACACTAATGGATCAAATGAAGGATGAAAAATCGGAGCAACCCTTTGATTACATCCCATTAAAAGAAGTACTAACGAGACTTGAGCCAAGAGAGCAGTCTATCATATATCTTCGCTATTTTTCAGATTGCACGCAAACTGAAATTGCAAATAGATTAGGTATATCGCAGGTACAGGTTTCCCGATTAGAGAAAAAAATCCTTGCCCAGCTGAAAAGTTGGATGGCAACTAGTGCAACAGTGGAGCAGGAAGTAATAAAAAAAGACATCTAAGAAAATGGTGACAGCATGACAAATAAATTATTTAACAGCTTAGAAGAAGCCGAAGATTTTCTTATAGAACAATTTGGTGACGGCGAATCGTTTGACGTTGGTATTAAACACTTATTTGTCAAAGATTTGCCGGTCCTTTGTGCATATATTAGTGGGCTTGTAGATGGAGAAGCTTTAACACAGTTGCTGTCTAGCATGCTTCCAGATGAGGACATTGAAATTGATGTAGAGGATGAGAAGGAATATTTTGAGTCTTACTTTAATTTCCATGGACGTTCAGAAGAAACAGAGCGTAAAGCCTATTTACTAGCCATTTTAAGTGGACAAGTCACCTTTATTACTAAAAGTGGCTATTGCTATGTTGCAGAGCTTAGAAACTATCCAGGACGCTCTCCAGAAGAGCCAGATAATGAAAAAGTTATCCGTGGATCAAGGGATGGCTTTACAGAAGGGATTTCTCAAAACACAGCCTTAATACGTAGGCGAATTCGTAATAGTAATCTACGTTTCGAGCTACATAAAATATCCAAAATCGGTCAAACCGACGTGGCGATCGCGTTTATGAAGGATGTTGCCAATGAAGATATGCTCGAAAGTTTACGACAGCGTCTTGGACAAATAAATCATGATGGCTTGACGATGGCCGATAAATCATTAGAAGAATGGCTCTTTAAACAAAAGTTCCACCCAGTTCCATTTGTACGTTATACGGAGAGACCTGATATTGCTGCAGCTCATCTACTTGAAGGGCATATAGCTATATTAGTCGATACTTCTCCATCCGTTATTTTAGTACCTGTTACAGTGTTTCATTTATTGCAGCATGCAGAGGAATATCGTCAGGCACCCACAGTAGGGACGTTTGTACGTTTTATGCGATATTTTGGCTCTGTAATGGGTTTACTTTTATTGCCATTGTGGTATGTATTTGCAACGAATGAATCCCTACTTCCAGATGCCCTCTCCTTTTTAGGTACGGAGGAGAAATCGCATGTACCTTTATTACTACAAATTTTGATTGCAGATATTGGAATAGAATTTTTGAGGATGGCCGCCATTCATACTCCGTCACCATTGTCCACTGCGATGGGATTGGTTGCGGGGGTAATCATTGGTCAAATTGCGATTGATGTTGGATTATTCTCTTCAGAGGTGGTTCTCTATACAGCGGTGGCAGCCATTCTTATTTTCATTATTCCGTCCTATGAGCTTAGTATCTCCATTAAAATTTTTAGGTTACTGCTACTTCTGATGACGGGTCTCTGGGGTGTCAATGGGTTATTTATTGGTTTATTTTTATTGTTTACGTATTTATGTTCATTGCGACCAATGCAGGCACCTTATTTATGGCCGCTTGTTCCATTCTTTCCAACAGCAATGCTTCGCGTCATTATTCGCTTCCCAATGACAGCGGATGCACTAAGACCTTATGTAGTCGCTTCCAAACAGCGAAAAAGATCATAGGAGCCGTTGCACTCGTTTTTTTCATGTGATAAAGTTCACATATAGTATTTTGTGATTTTTGCAAAAATTATTTTCATTCAAGAAAAAGCAAGTACTATACATTTGTTTTTTTATATGTGAAGGAAATAGTTTTTTGATGGAATGGTTCTAATATAGTAAAGAACCCTTCCACTTTCAAACCGTAAAAATAACAAGATGGAACGATGTGAAAAGGGAGAGATGCACATGCATTTATATGGAACACAAGCGATTTCTGAAGATGGTCATTTAACAATTGGACAGGTAGACACATTAGAGCTAGCAAAAGAGTATGGTACACCACTTTTCGTGTATGATACTGCACTTATTCGTAAGCGTGCGCGCAGCTTTATCGATACGTTTAAAAAACTAGGTGTAAAAGCAGAAGTAGCTTATGCTTCAAAAGCATTTGCATGTGTAGCGGTGTATCAATTAGCAGCAGAAGAAAATTTATCATTGGATGTTGTATCTGGTGGAGAATTATTTACTGCCTTAAAGGCAGGTTTCCCTGCAGAGCGCATTCATTTTCATGGTAACAATAAAAGCATTGCTGAATTAGAGCTAGCTTTTGACTCCAAGATTGGATGTATTGTTGTAGATAATTTCTATGAAATACAGCTTTTAAAAGATATTTCGGAGCGCCGTCAGCAAAAAATGCGTATATTATTACGTGTTACACCAGGTGTTGAAGCACATACGCATGATTTCATCACGACAGGTCAAGCAGATTCAAAATTCGGCTTTGACTTAAACAATGGTCAAGCAGATGAAGCATTCCAACAAACATTTAACCATGAATTCCTAGAGCTACTTGGTTTACATTGCCATATTGGCTCACAAATTTTTGACACTGCCGGTTTTGGATTGGCTGGAGAAAAATTGATTGACAAAATTTCTGATTGGAACAAGACTCACGGATTTACATGTACTGTGTTAAACTTAGGTGGGGGCTTTGGTATTCGTTATACTGAAGAAGATGCACCGCTTGAACCACAAGTATATGTAGAGGATATGATTACAGTTGTCAAAAATAAAGCAACTGTTCTTGGACTGAAGATGCCGGAAATTTGGATTGAACCAGGTCGATCACTTGTAGGTGATGCAGGAACATCTCTTTATACAATCGGTTCACAAAAAATTGTGCCAGATGTGCGAAAATATATTGCTGTCGATGGAGGTATGAGCGATAATATCCGTCCCGCATTATACGACGCTAAGTATGAGGCAGTCATCGCAAGTAAGGCGAACGAGGCGAAAGATGAGCTCTATACAGTTGCTGGTAAATTATGTGAATCTGGCGATAAATTAATTATTGATGCTAAACTACAAGACGCTGCTTCAGGTGATGTGTTAGCCATCTTCTGTACAGGTGCGTATGGTTATTCGATGGCTAGTAACTATAATCGTGTGCCAAGACCTGCAGTTGTATTTGTAGAGGATGGACAGCATCAACTAGCTATTCGCCGCGAAAGTTATGAAGATATTGTGCAAAACGATCTCCCGCTAACTTTAAAAAAGGGTGAGTAAATTTGAGGAAAAATAAGTGGGTATTACTAGCGTCCATTACAACATTTATTTTATTATGGGGCGTAGTCTATTGGGTGTTGGCGTCGAAAGGTATTCTCGGACCTGGTTCGTAAGACAGAAATTGGCTTGCGGTAAAAGTACAAATCGTGTAGGATAGTCAAAGATTATGTACAGCTAGAAAAAGAGGGAATAGACAAATATGTTAATTCGATATAAAAAAGCTTTAGAGAAAATAGCAATGGGGCTACTTTCATTTATGCCTAACGAAAAAGACGTAAAAAAGCTTACAGAAACCATCCACTCCTATGAAAATGACGATAATTGGGTTTTATACTTATGGAAAAAGAATGATGAATATGTTGGCATTGTAGGGCTTGTTGTTGACGAGCATAATATAGCCACAATCCAGCACGTGTCGGTGATCCCTTCCTATAGGGGGGAGGGAGTAGCAACGGAGATGCTTCAAGAAGTGGCGGAACTTGGCCAATATGAAAGTGTGCGTGCTACAGATGAAACACGTAGTTTTGTTCGAAAATGTATTCATTGTATCGATGAAAAAGCAGACGATTAACAACGTCTGCTTTTTCTTTGTTTGCTTTCTTGTCGCTCTGCAAGAATATGTGAGCGATCTCGAAGCATATGTTTATGAAGAAGATAATTTGAGCTATTTGATGGCAAAAGCTTTATACGTGCTAGGGCTAAATCCAGCAAGTGAGGTGAGAGAGGAAGCTGGAAAGTTTGAAAGGACTTGCCCATTTCAATCGAAGTGATAGCTTTTGTTATTTGTGTTAGGAGTTCGAGATAATCAATTTCTTGGAAAAAAACATGCCCTTCATTTACTTGAAAGTTATGAAGTGCTTTTTCTAAAATTCGTTTAGCACCAGTATTGTTACCACGTCGCCAATGATAGAAACCTGTTGCCAGCTGCACATAGCCGACAAGCGGATGCATTTTATCACCAGGTGCAATTTCCTTCCAATATTCCTCTAGCACTTCATGGCATTCAAAAAAATCTTGATTGCCATTAAAATAGGCACAGTAATCTATAAATAAAGTATGATGCTGTGGATGCATTTTGGACTCCTTTCCACTATACTAAAAGAACATAGAATCTCAGGGTGGTAAAATAATGTCTTATGAAGTAAAATTAGAAGCCTTTTCAGGGCCTCTTGATTTATTATTGCATTTAATTCACAGATTGGAAATTGATATCTATGATATCCCAATGGCTGAAATTACACAACAATATATCGACCATATTCATGCAATGCAAGTACTAGAGTTAAATGAAGCAAGTGAATATTTAGTAATGGCAGCAACGTTACTGGCAATTAAAAGCCGCATGTTATTGCCAATTCACGAAGGAGAGATGGAGGACGCAGAATTAGAAGTGGACGGCCCTGACCCTCGTGAAGAACTGGTGCAACGCTTAATCGAATATAAAAAATACAAGGAAGCAGCTAGTAATTTGCAGGAGCTTGAAACAGATCGAGCACAGGTATTTACGAGGCCACCTGCTGATTTAACAGGATTAGCCTCAGAAGAACAGATGGCTTTATTTGATTTGAATGTGAATATCTATGATATGCTTGGAGCATTTCAAAAATTGATGCGTCGCAAAAAATTAAAGAAACCATTAAAAACAACTGTAGCAAGGCAGGAGCGATCAGTAAAAGATCAAATGCGCTCTGTTGTGGATTCTTTACGATTAACAGGTGGACGTGCATCATTTTTCGAGCTTTTTCCCTATGAAGATAAGCCAACACTTATTCTGACGTTTGTATCCCTACTTGAACTGATGAAACGTCAGGTCGTCATCGTAGAGCAAGATGGTAACTTTGAAGAATTAACGGTTACCTTACAGAAGGAGGAATGGGAAGATGACGAAAACTTTGATGTTACAGAGTAGAATTGAAGCCTTATTATTTGTTGTGGGAGATGATGGCTTAACGATTAAACAACTTTCACAACTCTTAGGAGAGCAGGAAGAGCTGATTCTGCAAACAATGAATACATTGAGAGAAACCTACGAAGAAGATTTAACAAGAGGAATCACGGTGAAAGAAATTGCAGGCGTTTATCAGCTCATTACAAAATCTGAGTTTGCCGATACGATTCAAAGATTAGTAGAAAATCCAACCGCACAATCCTTATCTCAAGCCTCCCTTGAAGTGTTAGCGATCGTGGCATACAAACAGCCCATTACACGTGTAGCAATAGAAGATTTGCGCGGTGTGAAGTGTGAACGACCAATCCAAACATTAGTTTCACGAGGATTAATTAAAGAGGTAGGACGGTCAGAAGGGACTGGACGTGCCATCTTATATGGAACAACAAAAGAATTTTTACATTATTTTGGCTTAAATAGTATAGAAGAAATGCCTCCTCTACCTGAAGAGGACCTTGCTGATACAGAACAAGAAACAGATTTATTTATGACGAAGTTCCAAGAGACTTTTAGCGGAGCAAAATAATGGTTAGGTATAATGCGTATCCTTCAACATAAATTTAAATCTATAATTTCCTATCACATTGAATAAGGAGTGGCTCGTTGCTTCGGTTATTTCGTTTAACACTGTTTATGATCATTGTGTTAATGGTAATGCTTCCTCAGACTAGCTTTGCAAGAGGAGGAAGCGGCTATGCTGTCTTGGATGGCGATACAGGTCGACTTTTAATTGGATCCAATAGCGATGAACGATTACCTATTGCTAGCCTCACAAAAATTTGGACAGCACTTGTGGCAATTGAAAATAGTGACTTGCAGGATGAAGTCGTTATATCCCCTAAGGCTGCTATGGCTGAGGGGAGCTCTATTTACCTACAGGCTGGTGAAACGGTGACAGTTGAAACGTTATTGTATGGCTTAATGCTACGTTCCGGCAATGATGCTGCAACAGCTTTAGCCGAACATGTAGGAGGGTCTGTAGAGGGTTTTGTCAAATTAATGAATGAAAGAGCTGTTATTGCAGGTCTTACCAATACCGTCTTTATGAATCCTTCTGGTCTTCATCATGATGAGCATTTATCGTCTGCAAGAGATACTGCTGAGATGTTAAGACTTGCGTTGCAAAATAAAACATTTGAGAAAATTGCTTCAACTGTACTTTATCGGGCAAATACAGTAAACGGAATGTTATGGGAAAATAAACACCGTCTATTAAGAGAAGGTTCAGGAATGGCAGCAGATATAGATGATGAGACAGAACAGCCTGTTAGTTCCTTAAAGTCAGCCACTGGTACTGCTTTCGCTGGAAAAACGGGCTTTACTAAGGTTGCTGGACGAACACTTGCAACGGCCTTTCAAAAGGACGGACAAATCTGCATTGTCGTCACATTAAATGAATCAGATGATTGGAATGTACATCGAGGTTTATCCAATAAAGTATGGCAAGATTATAGTCTTGAAACAGTAGTGAAAAAGGGTAAATACAATGTCAATAAAAAGTTGGCTATTCGTTTACAAGAGCCCGTTCGACTACAGTTAAATAAAGAGGAAAAAGAACAGGTGAGGCAAGTATTACATGTTTCAAGGAAACGCCAAGAAGCAGTCTTGTCTATCTTTATAGGAGAAGAACGTATTTATGCAACGCCAGTAAAAGTTGAATCAGCGGATCGTTAAAAACGATTGGCTGATTTTTTACATTATTTGATCAATTGATGTTAAATTTGGTAAAATGATAATGAATGTAAAATTCTTAACTTTCAAAAAAAGGGTGAGGAAATTGAGGAAAGCTTCAATGGAAAGTAATGGTAGGCAAATTCAATTTGGGCTAATCATTATCTTATTCTTATCAAGTTTAATTGTGCCTGTCATTCTTCTATATCCAATTCAAGAGATACTATATCGACCTAATGAATTTTATTATTTTGCACCTTATTTTAATGCTTATATTATCTTTATGGTCTCTTTATTTGTCATGGCCCTCGTACTACTAATCAATTATTTGATCATACCTAAAACGAAAAAAAGAAAGAATATAAAACGTGGTCTAGTATCTACTTCCTTATTAATTGCCTTAGGTTTCATCGCATTAAGCTTTAATACTTATAAATGGATAGATTCAAGAGGTATTCATATGAATCCATTTTTTAGTTTAAAAGTAAATTTTGTCGAGTGGGAAGAAATAGTGAAAGTTGAGCAGGTTAATCTAGAAAAAAGTGGTGTGACAAAGCCTGATCATCTGGTTTTTACATTTCAAGATGGTTCCACAATTGAGGAACCTTTGGCAGGCAATATGGTACTGGCTAAAAACTATATAGCCAATGAGTTAAAGCAACGTGGCCTAACAATTGAAAATGTATACAGATAAAAGCTGCCGAATGGTAGCTTTTTTTCTGTCAAAATAAACATTTTACAATCGATTCGCATGATTATCAAATGAGTATACTGCTAGTAAACAAAACAAAATCTCGGTTCAAATGTTAAGAAATTAACGAACGAGAAATTAGTCGGAATACTCAATTAAAAAATGTGAAATTTGTTTTTCTTTAATAATGTCTAAAAGTATGACATAATTTTCACAGATTAGCGGGAAAAATAACCCTATTCATTGGATCGAAATCGAATGATGACGAACGTGTCAATGTGAAAGAAAACTAGAGGTGAAAAAATGGAAAGATTACAAAAGGTCATTGCCTATGCAGGTGTTGCGTCAAGGCGCAAGGCAGAGCAATTGATTTTAGAAGGTAAAGTTAAAGTAAATGGTGTAGTGGTTCGTGAGTTAGGAACAAAGGTATCTAATTCCGATACAATTGAAGTAGAAGGTGTAAAACTAGAAAAAGAAGATAAGGTATATTTCTTACTTTACAAACCACGTGGAACAATTTCTGCAGTTACAGATGATAAAGGACGCAAAACTGTCACAGATTTATTTCATCATATTCCGCAACGTATTTTCCCAGTTGGTCGTCTTGATTATGATACATCTGGATTATTGCTATTGACAAATGATGGAGAATTTTCCTATATGTTGACACATCCGAAATTTAAAATTGACAAAACATATATCGCTCGTGTCAAAGGTGTGCCAACAATTGAAGGGCTTAAAAAGCTTCAACGAGGGATCAAATTAGAGGATGGAAAGACAGCACCTGCTAAGGTAAGTATGACATCTTTCGATGAAAAAGCGGGCAAAGCTATTTGTGAAATCACGATTCATGAAGGGCGCAATCGCCAAGTTCGTCGTATGTTTGAAGCGATTGGAACACCCGTTGTTAAATTAAAACGCGAACGCTTTGCTTTTTTAGATTTATTTGGTCTTGCTCCAGGAGAATACCGTGAATTATCAAAGCATGAAGTAAAGCAACTACGTGTGTTAGCAGAAACAGGAAAGCTTGATTAATGCAATGTTGCCAGAAGAAAGTGTGGATACCAATAGAGGTATTTGGATGTTTACACTTTCTTTGTGGTGAAATCGTTCATAAATCATTCATAATTAATAGCTAAGTGTTTTTGTATCATTTTGCTATAATAGGTGAGAATAGTACACCTAGTAGCAGTTTGTTCAAAAAAGCTGTAACACATTTAATCCGGTATTGTTGACGTCAATGTGAAAGAAGCTTTTACATATTTATAGACGTATAGAGAATGAAAAAGTTCTATTTGTTTCTTCAATATGTAAAAGCAACGCAAGCCGTAATTGATAGGGGGTTTATTAACTTGGAGAAAAAGAAAAAACGTCTTGTACTGCGAACTGTCATTTTAGCTGTGTTAGCGTTGGCAATCGGGTACACAGTATATGGAACAGCAACAAAGGAAAAAGTAGAGTTAGTAGCAGTAGGCTCTGAGGCACCTGACTTCACGTTAGTAGATTTAAACGGTGAAAAACATAAATTGTCGGATTATAAAGGGCAAGGGGTATTTTTAAATTTCTGGGGAACTTGGTGTAAGCCTTGTGAGAAGGAAATGCCCGCAATGGACAATCAGTATCAAGAATTTAAAGATCACGGTGTACAAACATTAGCTGTCAATATTGCTCAAACAGATTTTGAAGTACAGAATTTTGTCGATCGATATGGGTTGTCATTTCCAGTAGTTATCGACAAAACAAAAAGTGTTATGACTGCTTATAATGTAGGACAATTACCTGCAACAGTGTTAATTGATCCAGAAGGCAAAGTGGCCAAAATTATTACAGGTGAAATGACGGAGAAAGATATTGCTTCGTACATGGAATTAGTGAAGCCAAATAAGGAGTAATGACGATGGAAAAAATCATTTGTGCTTGTGGTCATAGTAATCCATACGGCACGAAGCTTTGTGAAAAATGTGGTCGTCCTTTAACCGAAGAAGAAAAACAAAATAAAGTTGTTGATATGCGCTATGATGGTATGGCCATTCGCTCCAAAACATATAACAAATCATTTGTTGATAAAATATGGAATTTCTTCTCAAGTGTTAAAGTTGGTATATCCTTAATTATTATCACATTAATTGCTGCTTCAGTCGGAACATTACTACCGCAAGAGTTTTACGTAAAAGCTTCTGATATGGAGAAGGGGGCTTATTACGCAGACGTATATGGTACATTCGGTAAAATCTATTATACGTTGGGGCTTTCGGATTTATATAGCTCATGGTGGTTCCAGATTTTAGTTGGTATGCTAGCAGTATCAATTATAGTGGCAAGTCTTGACCGAGGCATTCCACTTTATAAATCATTAAAGAATCAACGTGTTAAAAGACATGAAAGCTTTATGAAGCGTCAGCGCATTGTTGCAGAAGGACAAGTGTCAGCGAGTGCGGAGGAAACGCTTGATAAAGTGGCTCAAAAAATGACTGAGATGAAGTATTCTGTTCGTCGAGATGGTAGCGCTCTCTTAGCTGAAAAAGGACGCTTTTCTCGTTACGGTCCGTACATAAACCATGTAGGTCTCATCATTTTTTTAGGTGGGGTCATGCTACGTCTAGTTCCAGGCTTCTATGTTGATGAATCGATATGGGTGCGTGAAGGTGAAACACGAGCTATCACTGGAATGGAAGGCTATTTCATTGAAAACCGTGACTTTATTTTAGAAACACATGATAATACACCTCAAGGTGAGCAAGTTAAACAGGGGGTGAATGTAGTGGCTAAAAACTTCCAGACCGATATTACACTTTACAAGCAACCTGAAGACGCATTACCTGGGGATACGGAAAATCTAGAAAAAGTAAAAGACTATTCTATTCGTGTAAACCATCCTTTGAAAGAAGATGGCTTTGCTCTTTACCAGATGGATTATCGTCTAAATGAATTAAAACAGATGAACTTTGAATTAATTAATAAGACGACAGAGAAATCATTAGGTAAGGTAGAGATTGATTTAACAAATCCTAAAAAAGAATATGATTTAGGGAATGGTTCATCCGTTCAAATTCTTGTCTATACACCTGATTTTGATGGATTTGAAAATGGAGAACCTCAGACTAAAACGTCTATTCCAAATAATCCTGCATTTTTATTTAAAATGACTACACCAGAAACTCCTGAAGGAGAAGTAAGCTTTGTTGAAATTATGCAGCCTCCTTTAGAACCACTGGGTGAAAATAAATACAGAATGAAATTTGCTAGTGCAGAGATGCGTGATATGTCAGGTATTACGGTGCGAAAAGATAGTACCATCCCTATTCTGTTTGTTGGTGGGGTCATCTTTATGATCGGTGTTGCCATTGGCTCTTACTGGAATCATCGTCGTTTATGGCTTCAAGTGGAACCAGACGGCCGTGTGTTAATGGCTGCCCATGTCAACAAAAATATGTTCAGCATGAAAAAGGATTTAGATGCTGTTACAACATTTGCTGCATTGCCTCCGTATAAAGATCAGTTAGAGAAAGATGAGGCTGACGAAGAGCCCACTAATGGTGGCATTAAAGAAAAGGAAGGTGACAACACCTTATGAGTTTGATTGACTTAAGTGGAAACTTACTATTTGTAGCGTTTATTGCTTATCTAGTTGCGACATTATTATTTGGTGGTTCAATTAAGCAAGGTAATGCTACGGGTAAAAATACTGGCAAATGGGGCAAGCTTGCCATTGTGGTTACTATTATTGGTTTCCTATCACAGCTTGGCTATTTTATTACGCGTTGGATTTATACAGGACATGCGCCAGTAAGTAATATGTTCGAATTTACAACTGCCTTTGGTATGTTCATTGTCGGCGCGTTTATCCTAATTTATTTTATTTATCGTTTGACTGCACTTGGATTAGTGGCACTGCCTGTTGCGCTTTTGATTATTGCTTATGCAGCAATGTTCCCGAAAGAAGTAAGTCCATTAGTGCCTTCATTACAAAGTCATTGGTTAACAATTCACGTTATTACAGCAGCATTAGGGCAATCTATTTTAGCCATTAGTGCTGTGGCAGGACTTATTTACTTATTAAAAGTAGTAGATTTAACAAAGCCCTCTAAACAACGTTTTTGGTTAGAAGCTGTCATGTACTGTCTTGTAGTAGTTGTTGGATTTGTCGCGGTAACATCTACATTTAGTGCTATGGATTATGAGTCTAGCTATAATTATGTGGATAAAGAAGGAACTACTCGTAAAATTATTTACAATTTACCTCCAGTATTCGGTATGAATGAATATGAAGTGATAGAAGAACATGGCATGTCGCCATTAGTAGAAATGCCAGCGTTAATTAATGCTAAAAAATTAACAACCGTTGTTTGGTCATTATTGGTAGGATCTGTGTTGTATTTATTAATTCGTTTAATAGCTCGTCGTCGAATTAGTGCCATTTTCCAACCACTTGTTAAACGTGTCAATTTACAATTACTTGATGAAATTGGTTATCGTTCAGTGCTGATTGGTTTCCCTGTATTCTCCCTTGGTGCTTTAATCTTTGCGATGATTTGGGCACAAATTGCTTGGAGTCGTTTCTGGGGTTGGGATCCAAAAGAAGTATGGGCTCTTATTACATGGTTATTCTATGCAGCATTCCTGCATTTACGTCTATCAAAAGGCTGGGAAGGTCGAAAATCTGCTTGGTTAGCACTAATTGGTTTTGGGATTATTTTATTCAACCTAATTGCTGTTAACTTAATTCTTGCAGGTTTACACTCCTACGCGTAACCTGTGAAGCAACAAGCCTTTTCGCTGTAGCGAAGAGGCTTTCTTTTCTTTTCAATATGTGTCACACCATGTACAATAGAAGTTAGAGAAAGATGGAAGAGAGGGATCGTGAAAGTGTCAGAAAATATTTCAGTATTAGTAGTAGATGACGAGGATCGTATTCGCCGCTTATTAAAAATGTATCTTGAGCGAGAAGGATACCTTGTTGACGAGGCCGAAAATGGAGAACAAGCGATCGAGAAATCTTTAGAAAAAGAGTATCACTGTATTTTACTTGATATTATGATGCCTGAAAAAGATGGGCTAGAAGTGTGTGCAGAAATTCGAGAGCGCGCAGCAACACCAATTATTTTATTAACTGCCAAAGGCGAAGAAGCGAACCGTGTACAAGGCTTTGAGCTTGGTGCAGATGACTATATCGTAAAACCATTTAGTCCTCGTGAGGTTGTGTTACGTGTGAAGGCTATTTTACGTCGTTCACAGGCTTTCTCACCAACGACTAATGCATCTTCTTCAAAAGATTTAGTGGTGTTCCAACACTTAATGATTGACCATGATGCACATCGTGTGACTGCAGAAGGCATTGAGGTTAATTTAACACCGAAAGAGTATGAATTGCTGTACTTTTTAGCGAAATCGCCAGACAAAGTATTTGACCGTGAACAACTACTAAAAGAGGTATGGCATTATGACTTCTTTGGTGATTTACGCACAGTAGACACACATGTAAAACGTTTACGTGAAAAGCTCAACCGAGTTTCTGAAAACGCTGCTAAAATGATTGTGACGGTTTGGGGCGTTGGATACAAATTTGAGGTTGTCAATGAATAGAATATGGAATAGTGTTGTCGGGAAGCTATGGGTAACCATATTGCTTCTCGTTTCATTTGTATTATTTGTTTTCACGGTATTAATGCTTGAATTTCTTCAAAATTACCATATGCAGCAAGCAGAAATTTCATTGCGACAAACAGCAGCAACGGTAGCTAGTATAGTGGATGACAATGAAACAGCCGAATCTACCTCTGAATTATTAAAAGATATTTTACCTACAGGGACCAATGCATTGATCGCTATCAGTCATGTTGAAGTGTCCTTTGCGATGCAAGAGGGTGTCAACAAAAAAGAAATACAAGATACTATATTAGCCAATAAATCTTTTCATGAAGTGTTTCAATCAGATGAGCCGATTATTAAAGAAATGATGATGCCTTCTTCAACTGATCAAGAAAAGATGGAATCTTATGTCGTACTTGGTTTTCCCCTAAATGTTGAAAATGCAGTACATGGAGCTGTCTTCATCTACCAAAGCCCAGATGCGCTACATAAAACGTCTAAGGAAACTACGAAAATTGTCTTTTTAGCAGCCTTCATAGCATTTGTGCTGACGACATTCTTCGCATTCTTCCTTTCTTCACGTATAACTTCGCCATTAAGAAAAATGCGTGAATTAGCTTTTGAAATTGCAAAAGGGAATTTTGAAGCGAAAATGCCTACTACCCAAAATGACGAAATTGGTCAGCTTGCCGTTGCCTTCAACCAAATGGGCCGTCAATTAAAGCATAATTTAGAGGTTATCAACCAAGAAAACGAACAGCTTTCTAATATTTTGACATCTATGACAGATGCAGTGATTACGTTTAATCGGGATCGTACAATATTATTAAGTAATCCACCAGCCGAACGTCTGATGCAAAAATGGTTTGTCAACAAAGGCTCACAAAGTGCAAAACCTATTCCGCCAGAGCTGTATCATATGCTTGATCATGTCCTGATGTTTGAGGATAAACTAGAAGAGGAAATTGAAATGGATGGTAGCTATTATACATTTACCATTAGTCCTCTTTATAGTGGGGAAATGATACGTGGTGCTGTCGCTGTTATTCGTGATATGACTGAACAGCATCGCTTAGAAAAACTAAGATCGGATTTTATTGCGAATGTCTCTCATGAGCTTCGGACACCGATTGCCATGCTCCAAGGTTACTCAGAAGCATTAATGGATGACGATTTTATTCAGGATCAAGAAGAGCGAAATGAGATTACCAAAATTATTTATGATGAATCGAAGCGAATGGGTCGCCTTGTGACAGATTTATTAGATTTGGCACGTATGGAATCAGGGCATATGACGCTTTATAAGGATGAATTACCAATTAATTCTACTTTTGAACGTATTACACAAAAATTTGCACAGGTAGCAAAAGAAAAGCACGTTCGTCTGCTGTTTGAGAGTGAATTTAATGACGAGGCCATGATTAATATAGATGAGGATCGCATTGAACAAGTGCTTACAAATTTAGTTGACAATGCCCTGAGACATACAGATGAAGGGTCTGTGACTGTAAAAGTAGAGCAGGAGCCGACATTTGCTAAAATATCTGTTCAAGATACAGGACATGGCATTCCTCAAGAGGACTTACCCTATGTCTTTGAACGTTTTTATAAAGCAGATAAGGCACGTACTCGTTCCAAGGGTGGAACTGGTCTCGGCTTAGCCATTGCTAGAAATATTGTGAAGGCACACTCAGGTAATATTATGGTAGACAGTGTGTTGAAGGAGGGTACGACCTTCACGTTTTATTTACCGTTCGATTAATAACAAGTATTGCTATTAATTGGCTGTAACTTCTATGAATGTAAGACGACAAATATTATAGAACGGGGGTGGAGTGCTTTGAATGACTCCGTGTTCCATCGACTATACGATGCATATCACCAAGACGTGTTTCAGTTTTTAATATATTTAGTAAAAAACCGTACACTTGCCGAAGATTTAGCACATGAAGTTTATGTACGAGTGTTGCGCTCATACGATCAATTTGCAGGCAATAGTAGTGAGAAAACTTGGCTATTTGCTATTGCTAAAAATGTAGCAATTGATCATTTTAGAAAGCAAGCTGTACGTCAAAAGCATTCACATGATTTCTTTGACTGGGAAACGGAACAGCTCCATTCAACCACGCCATCACCGGAAGATATGCTACAGGCCAGTGATGAATTTATGCAGGTAGAATCAGCACTTGAAAACTGTACAGGCGACCAAAAAATGGTCATTATTATGCGCTATTTTCAAGATTTATCGATTGCAGAAACAGCACAAATACTAGATTGGACAGAAGCTAAGGTAAAAACGACCCAGCATCGAGCCATTAAATTTTTAAGGCAACAGCTACAGCCGATTAGAGAACAGGAGGCGAAACGGCAATGACGCATAAGCCATTTGATGATGAACAGCTTGAACATGTCTTGAACAATGCCCCTAAGCTTTCTGACCGCCGTTCAAAAGAAGAAATATTAAATCGGTTAATGGCAGATGCTCGCTTGCAGGATAATAGTCACCTACAAGAAGCGATACAACAACCTATAGAGAATGAAGAAGCACAACAAGAAAGTAAATCTTTAATACAAGATGAACGACCATCACGATTTAAGTTCCGAAAAATGCCGATTTTTACGAGTGTAGCAGCAGTTTTCGTGATAACGGTACTCGTTGGCTTCATGTTCATGAATAATGACGCTAGCCAAAAAGATCTAGCTAGTACGCCAGAAACGGCTAATTACTCTACGTTACAGGAAGATCGTTCTGCTAAAGAGGCAGCTACCCAGGATGAGGCACTTCAATCCAGTATTGTATCGGAGCATGAGCGTATGCTATCTTTACGGTCGTCTGTCTATGAGGAAGATGTGAAAGATGCTGTCGTTTTCCGTATTGGTTTGGCAGGACGCGATGCAGAAAGTGTTCCAATGACATATGTGATACCAAATGAGCGTGTAGCAACTGATTTTGGAACAGAAAAGCCTTCTACCCTACAGATGTATGAAAAATATGCTCCTCAAATAGATGAAGAAGCCAAAGGGTTTACGGATTATCATCCTTTTAAAGGTGAACTGAAGGAGAAGGAAGACAAGCTTGTCCACGTATTACCAAAGGACAATGACTATGATGTTGCATCAGCTACCGTTAATGAGTACAAAGGGACTTTAGAGGATACCTTCTCGGATTCTGAATATACGGAAGTTGAGATTCAAAATGAAGATGGCACACCTTATGAGTTTTCTCAGGAGGGTGAGCCAAGTCAAGCCATGTCATTAACAAACGCCAAGCATTTTAATTATTATTTATACCAAGATGGTAGTGGGGCAGAATACCTGTCACCAGATTTCCGTCAAACATTTGCTAATGTTACAGAGGCACTTACACTAATGAAAAACAAAAATGATGATGTTTATGTAACAGTGGTTCCTGAAAATGTAACATATACCGTGAAAGAGGAAGCAGAAGGTGTAGTCGTAACATTCGATATTCCCTTAGATTTAGCATCGATGGAGCCAATTCGCGCTACCCAATTGATTGAAGCTATGATGTTAACTGCTGCTAGCTTTGACCAACAATTACGCTTGGATAATGTGGTCCAAGAAAGCTGGGAAGGATTCGATTTAAAAACGTATTTGCCCAAGCCTGTGGGGCCAAATAAACAATATATGCCTTAGTCAAAATCAAAAATGGAGCATTCCTGTAACATGGAATGCTCCATTTTTACAATACTTACAAATCTAATCGGAATTTTTTAAGCAGAACTATTTACTTTTTCTTAATAATTAATTATAGTAAGGTTGTAGTATAAAATAATATGATTCATCTTCGGGGCAGGGTGAAAATCCCGACCGGCGGTAATAGAGTGGTGAACCGTTAATGTTTCCATTAACTCGAATGGTTTATGCTTCGCTCTTCAGCCCGCGACCTGTGCAAATTTATTTGCATGGCTGACTTGGTGTAATTCCGAGGCCGACAGTTAAAGTCTGGATGGGAGAAGATGGAGGTACGATCGTCATTCATTGTTATGAAATAAACTATGACCGAGCGCTTTTTTTGTATGGCTTTTTAAACAGTGCTCAAAAATAGTTTAAATTGACGCTTATTCGTCATGCCTTTCTCCCTTGTGCTCTTTATGCATAAGGGTTTTTTCGTGCTAACAATTGAAAGATCGTCACCTTTCTTCTTGCGAGATTGAATCAGCAAAGAGGAGAGAGTTTTCTATGAAGAAAAATGTTAAACTTCAATCGTTTATTACGATTGGCATGCTGAGCAGTATTTCGTTTTTATTAATGCTTTTTAATTTCCCAATTCCACCATTCCCAGCATTCTTGGAAGTCGACTTTAGTGATATGCCTGCATTAATAGCAGCCATCACAATGGGGCCTGTAGCTGGTATTTTAGTAGAATTATTTAAAAATGTATTGGATTGGATTTTCTCTGGAACGCCAACAGGTGTGCCAGTAGGTCATATTGCCAACTTTGCAACAGGTATTTTATTTATTTTGCCTGTAAGCCTTATTTTTAATCGCTTTAAAACAATTGCTGGTCTTGTTGGAGGTTTAGCGACAGGAACAGTCGTAATGGCAGTAGGGATGAGTATTTTAAACTACGCAGTATTTTTACCGATGTACACATACTTCTTAGGAATGGAACCTGTTGTAGGTGACTCACTTTATAAAATGATTATCGCTGGGATTTTACCATTTAACATTGTGAAAGGTATTTTATTAACGGCTATTATGGCGTTTTTATTTACAACTATGCGCAAGTGGATCGACCGCCAGCGTTCTATCTATATAACAAAATAATTTTTACTAACCTCGGGTGAACATACCTGAGGTTTTTTGTTGGAAGGAATGATGGATAGGGAAAGGTGTGAAGAATAGAAAGGCAAAACTAACGGATAAATATAGAAAAAAGTAATGGGGTAAAAAAGCTAACTAGTACTTTATAATTATAATCTAGTCGAAAGCTATATTTTCATGTAAAATAGAGAAGAGTTTAGAATGTTTGAGGAGTTTGAAGAGATGAGTGGAAAAAAAGGACAATGGTCTAGTAAATTAGGTTTTATTTTAGCGTCAGCTGGTGCGGCGATCGGACTAGGGGCAATTTGGAAACTTCCCTATGTAACAGGACAAAGTGGTGGAGGAGCATTTTTCCTTATCTTTGTGTTATTTACCTTGTTAATAGGACTACCGATGTTATTGTCCGAGTATGTTTTAGGACGTGGTACACAATCCGAGGCTGTAACAGCGTATAAAAAAATTGCTCCAACTAAGCCAGGATGGGCCTGGATTGGTCGAATGGGCGTGCTAGGCTGTTTTTTATTATTAACTTTTTATAGCGTTGTTGGAGGTTGGATCTTTATTTATAGCGGGCTAGGTGTAGCTGGCGCGGTAATTGATCCAGCAGTAGATCCTGCTGAATTATTTGGAAAAATTATAGGCACGCCTTGGATTACGCTAGTTGGTCTAGTGTTGTTTACATTAGCCAACGTACTTGTGATTTCATTAGGTGTACAAAATGGGATTGAAAAGGCCAATAAATGGATGATGCCGTTACTTTTCATAATGTTTATTGTCCTTGTTGTGCGTGCAGTTACATTAGATGGGGCAATGGAAGGGGTAAAATTCTTCTTATGGCCTGATTTCTCGAATATTACAGGTAAGGCATTATTAGAAGCCTTAGGGCAATCGTTCTTTGGGTTAGCAGTAGGTTTTTCTTGTCTAGTTACATATAGCTCTTATCTAAAAAAAGATGTCAGTCTTCCGAATTCAGCGGGTTCTGTAGTGCTGTTAACCGTGCTTGTTTCATTTTTAGCAGGTTTAGCGATTTTCCCTGTTGTGTTCGCCTTTGATTTAGAGCCAGCAGCGGGTCCAGGTTTGCTATTTATGGTGCTACCAACAGCATTTAGTCAAATGCCATTTGGTGAAGTGTTTTTAGCCATGTTTTTATTGCTATTTTTATTTGCTACATTAACGTCATCATTTAGTTTATATGAGATTATCGTCGCGGCATTTATGGAGCATAGTCAGAAATCGCGTCCAATGTGGACACTTTTACTTGGTATAGTCGTGTTTATTGCAGCCATTCCAGCAGCGCTTTCTTCGAGTGTTTTATCGGATATAATGATTTTTGAGAAAAGTATCTTTGATGCAACCGATTTTTTAGTGTCGAATATCATGCTTCCGCTAGGGAATTTATTCATTGCTATTTTTATTGCCTATGTAGTGGATAAAGAATTTGTGAAGAGAGAATTGCTAACGGGAAGTCAAATGGGACAAGGGTATTATTCGACATATCGTATGTTAATGCTAGTTGTTGTACCGATTATCATTCTAGTTGTGTTTGTTAATATGCTACTGCAGTATTAAAGAAAAGGTATATTCCGCCATAGGAAAAATACCTTCTCTTAGTGTTAAAAACATAACAGTCAATAGAAAGGTAGAAGTGGATTTCTATTGCAAGGCTACTTGCTTTCCTGTGGGCGAGTGCCAGCAGCTTCCTCCGTGTAGGGGCTCACCTGTCTCGTTAATCCACGGGAGTCAAGAAGCCTTCCGCATCAACCCAAAAAATCTCAATCTTTTTAGCAAAGGTTTTCAAATAAAGTAAAGGAGTTCATTACCCTTTATGAAGAGGTGTTGTCACTCATCACTTCTCCACATTGAAAATAAGAGCCTATCCCCTCTAAGAATACAAATAATGGGTAGATTTGATCGCTATGCTACTATGAGGTAAAGACACTTTGTAGAATGGTTGATAGCGTCACTCCTATGGGATTTAGCGGCTCATCGGACGCCCCCCCCTGGAAAGGACGCTGGCGGAACGAAAACCAACCTCTCGCCTTGCAAAGTTACTATTTCTACCGTTGATATCTTCTTTTTTTAACAACATAAAAAGGTGTATTCCGTCTAATAGGAATACACCTTTTATTATGATTATAGAGATTAATAATCGTTAAGTGATAGTTCACCTAGCCAATCTTCTTTAATAATCTTCCTTGCTTGTTCTTCACTTTCGGCAATAGGGAATACTTTATCAACCTGTGAAATAGCGAATAAGTTGCGAATGAAATTATCGACGACAATAATGGCGATTTTCTTATCTTTTACAGACACCTTCTTAGCAAAATTAACGATCATCCCGAATCCAGTACTATCAATATTTGTTACCTTTTGCATATCGATAATGTATCCGTGTTTTGTGTCTAAGCTAAGTGTTTGCAGCTCTGACTTTATTTCTTCAATCATCCCGTATTCTAAATCGCCTGTAAACGCAATCACAATATAATCAGCCTTTGTGTCAATATTCATTGCAATTTTCTTCTGATTCATCCTATAGCGCCTCCATTTTTCTTTTCTTGTTTGGGGATTTATTCAAACTTAAATTTATTCACTTCATTTTGTAATTTATCAGCAATTGATGATAACTCATCTGAGCTTTGTGTAATTTCGGCAACAGTCGCATATTGCTCTTCTGAGGTTGCGGCAATCTCTTCTGTAGCTGCTGCAGCGTCCTCGATGATGCGAGAAATATCTTGAATGGCTTGTTGCACATCTAGGGAGTTGTCGTTAACATGTGTAAATGCCACTTTCATTTGTTCGACACCTTCTTCAGTTTCGACAACTTTCTCCACGATTTCTTTTAAGGCACTTCCGCCTTTATTGATGATCGTTACTTGCTCCTCGACAGCTAGTAAATTACTTTCCATTGTTCGTACGGTCACAGATGTTTCCGCTTGGATATCATTAATAAGATTAGTAATTTGTCCAGCTGCTAAACTTGACTGTTCAGCTAATTGACGAACCTCTGATGCAACGACAGCAAAACCTTTCCCTTGATCACCTGCTCGTGCTGCCTCGATGGCCGCATTGAGTGCTAACAGATTCGTTTGTTCTGCGATGCCAGTGATAACGGTAATAATACCACCAATTTCTTCAGAGCGCTTGCCTAATTTTTGGATAGAATCTGTTGCATAAGACACTGTTTTCGTAACATCACTTAGATGCATAATCGCTTCATTGATAGCTTCTTCTCCTTTACGTGCGATATGAGTGGATTCGATAGCGCTATTTAAAGTGATTTCCGCCTTTTGTAAGCTCTTTGATACTTCCTCAAGCGTTTTTTGCATCATTGAAACTATTCGTTCGGCCTGATCTGATTGAGTGGTAGTACCAACGGCGATTTCATTCATTGTTAGTGCGATCTGATTAGATGCTTCACTTGTTTGATGTGATGATTCTGCCAAAGTGTGTGATGACTTTGCAATTTGATGTGCACTACCAGCCACAATCTTTATCGTCTCTGTTAAATGATTTTTCATACTACTAAATGCGCGTGCTAATTCAGCGATTTCATCTTTGCCTTTAGGGTTTAACAGTTTAACATTTAAATTTAGTTCTGCTAGTTCCTTGGCATTGGTACTTAGAATGTTAATAGGATTAACAATTTGCTTTTGTAAGAACCAACTAATTCCCCCGATCATTACAATGGCGATCACTAAGGAAATCGCTACATTCTCCAGTGCTGATTTTGTGGCAATGCTTATATAAGGAGCGGTAGGGACAGCGGTTGCCCATACGCCGATAACCTCGCCTTGACTATTTATAATCGGATCATAGGCTGCTTGATGCAAACTTCCTAAGACATTGGCAGAACCGATGAAGCGCTTTTTTTCTCCTAGTACAACAGTAGCAACCTCGTCAGAAACCTTTGTATTTAAAGCGCGTTCACCATTATCCACTATATTGGTACTTATACGCGTATCGTTTTGAAAGATGGATACAGCATTCCCGTTTGTGAGTTCTCCAACTTTATCAGCTACCTCAAAGTTTTCTACCATATTGATATCGCCCTTATAGAGTTGGTTGTTTTTAATGGACCATTCACCAGGATATTTAGCGTCTAAATATTCATAGCTCAACTGTATATCTGATAAAAGCTTTGTATCAGCACTTTCTAATAGATTGTTCTTGGCAACAAAAAAATTGACTCCTGCTAAAAGGGAAGTAAGTAAAATAATACAACCAAATATAAGCAGATTCATTTTCTTTCGTATAGATAACTTCATTAAAACGCCCCCAATTTTACGTTTACTTTATAGATGAATCTTTTTGGAAATACCAACTAAAAATTTTGTTTCAGAAATATTTTCGAACCAAATATGGTCGACCATATTTTTGACAAAAAATAAACCGCGTCCACGATCAGCATAATCAAATTTGTCTAAATCGAATTGAAGAACTTTGTCCCAGTCTTTTTCGTCAATGCCTTTTGCTTCGTCAGTGACTGTTATTTTTATCTCTTCGTTTGATTGAGTTACTTGTATTTGAATCTTCTTTTGAGCGGGTGTATTAATTTTTCCCATAGCCTCTACGGCATTGATGACTAGTTCATGAACAACAAATCTTAACTCTCGTTTATAAGGTAGATTATATAACTCTGTATAATTCTCCATTACTTGATCAATAAAGGCTATAGCTTGTGTATCAGGATTTACATTGAGTGTGAATTCCATCTTCAATCACCTACCCTTTAATGTAATTGTTATTGAAACGACTGTGATGTCATCGCTGTAATCATTATCAAATAAATTGTACTTTTGAGAAAACTTTTGTAGTGCATAGCTGTTATCCTGTGAAGCATAGGCGTAGAAAAAGTCCATATCAATTGAATTTTGCTCGTTCAATGTTAATAATCCATCCGTATAAAGAATAATACGATGCCAGCCTGATAAAGGTATTGTTTTTTTATTTATTTGAATAGTAGGGAATAGTCCGAGGATAGGCGTATTCGCTGGGAGGAAGACTGTTTCTCCAAATTTTCCAAATAAAAAACCAGAAGGGTGAGCCGCATTCACATAGTGCAAAGTGCCGTTTTTTGTATCTAGAAGTATGTAGATTGCTGTCATTAAAAAACGGTCCATATCCTCATCAGAAAATAGCTCGTAAATTTGGCGGTTAAGTTCTTGGATTACGGCTACTGGATCAATTAACTTAGTAATCATTCCTTTTAATAATGATCTGATGGACATAGTAACGAGTGATGCAGCTATGCCATGCCCCATTGCATCATACAGAAGAATGGCGGTTAAATGGTCATTAATCTTAAACCAGCAGTACATGTCACCTCCTAGTGTATTGGATGTTACGTAAAGACCATCAACCTGTATTTGCTCAAGATTTAATGGAGGAGATAGTGCATTCTTTTGGAATTTTTTTGCAACAAATAAATCTTTTTGAATCATACTTTCTTGCTGCTTTCGAAGCTTGGCTTCCCTCTGATATTTTAAGGCTACTTGAATTCGAGTCTTAAAATGAGTAAAATCAAACGGCTTTAAAATAAAGTCGAAAATGCCTGCTTCAAAAACCCTATCGATTGTTATGTTTTTTTCGTAGGTAGTAGATAGAAGGATAGGGACATCTATCCAATTTTTAAGTACATGAATGTGCTGACAAATTTCCTCACAATTGCTGAGTGTCATTTTCGTGTCAAGTACGATTAATTCCAGCTCATCTTTCAAAGCTGAATCTACTAAATAGTTCATTGCTGCTTCCGTTGTTGAAAAGCAATAAATATTGGGGATGCTGATACGATGAAAATACTTTTGCAGACGTAGCACATCATTACTTACGCTGCCAATAATTAATACTGACATGCCTACTTAATTCACCGCCTTATGTATCTATAACTAAATATTTCCTGGAAGCCAACATAATGATTTCTAACCATAATTATATACTCCGTATTTACTGATAATATGAATAAATTAAAATTCTAATTTGCTATAAATTTACCAATAAATATCGCATTATACAAGGCTTTTGTGATATAAAGTAAAACTTAATCAATAGGATTTTTGACATCTTGGTTCTTGGATAGGGTTCACGGGCTATCTTTTTAACGATGTTCTTGATATATCTACAATTGATGCATGGGGAAGTAGTGAATGCTTCGTCTCGTCATGATATAGACTGTTTATTTTTAGAATGACGAAGGATTTTTATAAGACTAAAGGCCTTTTGTATAAAATGGTAATTTTGCCCTTTTTTAAAGATGAAAGATCGCTATTTGAGATGGAAATGTGGTAAGAAAAATTAATCTAAAATAAGGATTAATATATTCGATAAAAAGCATGTCATAAAACCTTACATGCATATTGCTTATTCTTCAAATTTAATGTATTTTTAGAGCAGTTATAAAAAACGTGTTAATTAAAATTACATTGGAGTGGTGAAGAATGAAACATTATACCAAAGAAGATATTATACGCCGAGTGAAGGAAGAAAATGTGAAATTTATTCGCCTACAATTTACAGATATCTTAGGGACAATCAAAAATGTGGAAGTTCCTGTCAGTCAATTAGAAAAAGCGCTAGATAATAAAGTTATGTTTGACGGCTCTTCAATCGAAGGTTTTGTGCGTATTGAAGAATCAGATATGTATTTAAAGCCAGATATCAATACCTTTGTGATTTTTCCTTGGACTGCTGAAAAGGGGAAAGTAGCTCGCTTTATATGTGATATTGCAAGACCAGATGGTACACCGTTTGAAGGAGATCCACGCTCCAATTTAAAACGAGTATTGAAGGAAATGGAGGAGCTGGGCTTTACGTCGTTTAATTTAGGGCCAGAGCCTGAATTTTTCCTATTCAAGTTGGATGAAAAAGGGCATCCGACACTGGAATTAAATGATAGTGGAGGCTATTTTGATTTAGCGCCAACTGATTTGGGAGAGAACTGTCGTCGTGATATTGTTTTAGAGCTAGAGGGGATGGGCTTTGAAATTGAAGCGTCTCATCATGAAGTAGCACCAGGCCAGCATGAAATCGACTTTAAGTATGCGAGTGCTATTGAGGCATGTGACAATATCCAAACATTTAAACTGGTGGTAAAAACCATTGCTGCACAGCATGGTCTCCACGCAACATTTATGCCAAAGCCACTATTTGGGGTCAATGGCTCAGGAATGCATTTTAATCTCTCTTTATTTGAAGGTGATAAAAATGCCTTCTATGATGAACATGCAGACTTGCAATTAAGCGCAACCGCACGTAGCTTTATGGCAGGAATTATGAAGCATGTGCATGGCTTTACAGCTATCACGAATCCACTTGTCAATTCCTATAAACGATTAGTACCTGGCTATGAAGCCCCTTGCTATGTAGCATGGTCTGCTCAAAACCGTTCACCATTAATTCGCATTCCAGCAGCACGTGGATTATCTACACGAATTGAATTGCGTTCTGTTGATCCAGCAGCAAACCCTTATTTAGCAATGGCTGTAATTCTAGCATCTGGGCTGGATGGTATACGAAAAGATTTAACACCACCAGCTGCGGTAGACCGTAATATTTATAAAATGACAGCAGCAGATCGGGAGTTGAACGGGATTGATAGTTTACCATCCTCATTAGAATTTGCGCTAATTGAATTAGAGATGGATACCATTGTTCGTGATGCATTGGGGGACCATATTTATGATAAATTTACAGCTGCCAAAGAAATTGAATGGAATAAATATCGCACACGTGTCCATAACTGGGAGCGTGAGGAATATTTAACGATGTACTAAAGGTGTTGGGGCTTTTTTAGCTCCAACTTTTTTATGTGACATGTACTTCTTTTTGCTCTATCATAAGATTAAAGGAGTGTGAACGATGACACAGATAACTCAAGTTGTGACAATTCAAAACAATGATATTGTTCAATTTGAACTTGATATTAACCGTGCTTTAGTAGATTTAAAAGGCTTTTTCATACTTGATATCAAATACAATACGCTCTTTATTGGAGAGCAGACAGTCATCCATTCTGCTTTAATTATTTATCAGCAAAACAATTACACTATTTAACAAGAGGGGTCATGTCGATAAGACGTGACTTTTTTTTATTTAAATAACGATAAGAGAAATACCCGATCTTCTGGAAATGTTAGGGGTAAAAGTGCTACTTCCTCTTTAGATTTCCATGCTATGTCATATATTAATTCATCGGGATCATGTATCATCATTTGTCCACCTGTTAAGATGGTTTGAAAATAGCGAACTTCCACTACTTCATTGTACTTATAATAAATTTCCTTAATAATATCTACTGTATAGCCTGTTTCTTCATAAACTTCTCGTACACAGCAAGTCTTAAAATCTTCCGTGGCCTCTTTTCCACCTGATGGCACAGTCCAAGTTTTCTCTTCATCAACAGTTCCTTGTAAAACCATTAATAACTGATTACTTTCATTCAAACAAATAGCAGCAGCACCTAACCATTTCATCGCAAAGTCCCCCTATATCTTCTCTTATACCGTTTTACCATTTAATAGAAACTATTGTAAATATATTTTAGAAATATTTTGGATGTTTTGATTTTTACTACAATGGAATTTTAGGGAAAAATAGTGAGTGAGATAAGAAATTAAAAGTGGGGAGCTAGTCAAAAAATGCTTTCCATTTAACCTGTCCAAAGTTAGCATAAAAAGACAGGTTATACAGCGATATCTATTTTAAGATGGAATCAAGGAGTGAAAGCAATGAGTTGGATTGAGTCGATACAAAAGGCCATTAATTATATGGAGGAGCATTTATTAGAGGATATTACGATTGAACAGATTGCGCAGGAGGTTAATTCTTCTGTCTTTCACTTTCAGCGAACATTTGCCATTTTGACAGATATGTCTATTGCAGATTATCTGCGACGAAGAAGATTAACATTAGCTGCACAAGAATTGCTGGGTACTGAACAAAAAATAATCGATCTCGCCTACAAATACGGCTATGAAACTCCTGAAGCCTTTACTAAAGCGTTTCGAAAACAGCACCATGTTACGCCTAGTGAAGCAAGAAAGAAGCAAGGACCATTACAATCATATAATCGCCTGGTCATACAGGTAAGCTTGAAGGGAGCGGAACCAATGAAATATAAAATTATTGAAAAAGACAAGTTTCAAATTGTGGGTGTAAAAAGAACATACAACTGTCAAAATGGGGAGAATACAACGGAAATACCTCTATTTTGGCAAGAGGTAAACCAAAGTGGCTTTGATCACCAGCTATACCAATTAAATAATGGCACGGTCAATGGCGTATTAGGTGTTTGTGTACCAAATACTGAACAGGGACAAAAGGGCTTCATTGATTATTGGATTGCTACTGATCATGTAGGAGAAGTAGGGGAAGATCTCTTAACAATGGAAGTACCTGCATCCAAATGGGTTATCTTTGAAGTACATGGACCTATGCCTGATGCAATGCAAAATACGTGGAAACAAATTTATTCTGAGTGGTTCCCATCCAACCCATATGAACCAGCAGGAACAGCAGAGTTAGAGGTTTATCCTGAAGAGGATGCTTATAGCCCTGATTCGTATTCAGAAATTTGGATTCCAATTAAATAACAAGAAAGCCAAGGATGCTATACTAGTGCATCCTTGGCTTTTATTATTCTATTAAAAAAATTTACCCTTTTTTTAGTTTTGTTAAAGATGTAAAATATATATATGTTTAAAATGAACGGTTTAGCGGTGTTTATTAATCGTTACATAATTTCATGAGGGGGTTAAGAAATGATGAGAGGTACGATTCAAAACAAACGTGTTGAAATTTCACAAGAGGATGCACAGCAATACTTAAAGTTGGGAAAAGTTGCGCATGTTGCAACAGTTGATGAGGAAGGTTTTCCTTATGTTATTCCGTTTGTCTATGTATACGAAGGGGAGAACAAACTATACTTGCATATTGGTAATCTTCGAGAAAGTCACTTTTGGTCAAATATCAAACAAAATCCTAAAATTTGTATAGAAGTTTGCGATATGGGTGATTTACATCCAGGCAAAAAATATGCCTGTCAATCCGCACTAGTTTATCAAAGTGTTGTTTTGTTTGGACATATCGAAAGAATTGAAGAGGAAACGAAAAAAGAATGGTTCTTTGATGTGTTACTGGAGAAGTATGGCAAGCCTGAATGGACATTTGAAAGAGAAGGCTATCCGATTATGCCGAAAATTGAACTATTTGAAGTAAAAATAGAAAAGCTGACAGGGAAAATGAATAACCGCATGTATCATTAATCAAAAAGGCTAAGTATTGGTTGAATTCTACCATGCTTAGCCTTTTCTTCTTACGATTTTGTTAAAGTGTAAAGTTGTAGAGTATCATCAGTATTGTGCTTCTCTTGGTAAATGAAATTCAATTTTTTTAAAACCTTGATTGAATTGATATTGGCAGCGTCAACTTCTGCCACAATGGTTTCCATTTTTAAGTGCTTAAAGGCATAATCAATTAAAGCAGTTATAGCTTCTGTTGCATAGCCTTTTCCCCAATATTCCTTGCCCAAATCATAGCCAATCTCTGTTAGAGCATTGTCATAATCAAGCATATTAAAGCCACATGACCCAATGATATGATTGGATGCCTTTTCAAAAATAGAGAAGCGGATTGCCTTGTGTTGCTTAGCTAATTGTTCTAGAAGTTCAATCATTTCCAAGGCTTGCTCTTCTTGTGTAAACTGTGTAATGTTCATATACTTGGTTACATCAGGATCAGACCAAATGGTTAATAAACTTTTAGCATCAGCTTTCTCCATTTTTTGTAACCGCAATCTTTCCGTGTCGATATTTTCAATCAATACTTTTACCTCCAAAATTATGATGATGTTGGATGAAAAATATTGCTATCTGCGCATAATTCAGTCCCTTCATATGGATATAAGTTTATTATAATAGAAATGATACATACTGCAAAATACTGGAGGAAATAGCATGATAAAAGTCTCGGAAGAGCAATATCCTATCATTAAACAATTTATTTCAAGTGCCCCCACATTTGTTTATAGTATACTAGATCGAATGATAGAAGGAGCTGTCTATTCCGATACAGCTGCTTTTCAAACATTATTATTTCACACGAAATCAGGGATATACTATGTATATGGCGATGAAAATAAGACTTCGATTGATCATCAGCTTGCCTATTGTTTGCAACAGGCTATAGAACAACAGAAACGGTTTACCTTATTTTCTTATTCAGAACAGTGGAATTCTAAAATCGAACAATTGTTAAATAACCAGCTGAGAAAGCTAGAACGCTATACATTTACATTTGATGAAAATATTTATAATCATAGAGAGAAGCATGGGAAATGTGATTACGAAGTCAAATTTATTACTGAACCCTTGATTAAAAATTCACTGGAATTTGATCAGACATATTATGAGGAATATTGGGATTCTACCTCTAATTTCTTCAAAAATGGCTTTGGCTTTTGTTTGGTACATAAAGAACAAATCATTAGTGAAGCGGTCTCTATATTTAAATCAAATGAGTATGCAGAAATTGATATTATGACAGATTCGAATTTTAGAGGACAAGGATTAGCAAGTAGCATTGCAGAAACATTTATAGATCATTGTCTTGTCAACCAGCTAAAGCCTTGTTGGGATTGTGACATTTCGAATACAGGATCCATTCACCTAGGCACAAAGCTTGGTTTTACGACACCACAAAAATATGCTATCTATACAAAAAAGTAGCCCACGCGGTTATTAAAAACATCGTGAGCTTTATCTGCTTTTAAAAGAAACGATTTCGTAATTCAAAAACTCGATAGAATAGTCTAGCGTCTCTAGCCATTTTATTTGGAGCGTTCATATGGGGACGGAGGCATTGTTGAAACAATTCATCACAGTATTTTGTGCTACCGTGGCGTTCATAGCATTCATCATGCAGTTTACAGCAAGCATCCACTGCATTTGTAGGCGTACCTGGTCCTGAGCAGCCAGGACCACAGTATCGGTAGCCGGGATAACAAAAACCGAGCTTGCGATTTCTATTCATCTTCTAAACCTCTCTTTTCGATGTTTTTACTATAAAATATGTAATATTTCATCGTAGAAGAGGATAAAAAACTATAAGACTATTCTTTTTGATTTGTAAGGTTCCTGTAAGCTTAAAAATAATTACTTGTAAGGATGGGGAGTTATGCTAGTTATAGCATAAAAGATAAGGAGTTTTTCAACATGAATCCATCCGTTACACAAAAAGAACGAATCATTGCCTTAGATATTATACGAGGATTAGCGTTATTTGGTATTTTATTTATTAATGTAGGTGCCTATCAGCTCTTGATGGAGGGTGCACCAATGCCTGATATGAGTGGAATCAATGGGGTTATTGATTCACTTATTAATATTTTTATAGAAAAGAAATTTTTCTCTATCTTTTCATTCCTATTTGGGGTTGGTTTTTATATTTTTGCTACACGTGCAGAAGCGCGGGGAGATAGACCGAGAATGCGCTTTGCAAGACGCTTATTGGCTCTATTGGTTATAGGTATTATTCATATTTTTATTTTTTGGGGCTCTATCCTAGCCATTTACGCAGTGATTGGTTTTTTATTGTTACCATTTTACTCTGCGAAGGTTTCAACCATTTTTAAATGGTTGTTTACGATTATCACACTGCATATTCTGGCATTATTAGGACAAATGTATGTGCCGTCTAATGCAGTTTCGTCAGCTATATTTGGCTTTTTAGGCAATGATGCCGTAGCCATCTTTATTATGTTTTTAAGTGGATTTTTAGTAGCAAAAGCTGATTGGATTGGGCACATTGGAGCGCATAGTCAAAAAATAAAATGGTTGCTTTATAGTACTTTCCCGTTCTTTATTGGATTCTCATTATGGATTTGGTTTGCCTCACAAGCAGATGACCAACAGCTTCAATCTATCATTGGCTTAGGGGTTGTTCCAACAACCTATTTTTATCTAAGTTGTTTGTTTATTCTATTAGAACATAAAACAATAGCGAAGCTACTTCAGCCAATTGGACGTGTGGGGCAAATGGCCTTTACAAATTATTTAGCGCAAAGCTTTATTGGAACAGCCATCATTTCATTAATGGGGCTAGAAGTAGTTTCACCATCAGATATTGTAGTGATAGCGAGTATTACGTTTATCATTCAAATAATTTTTAGCGTGATTTGGTTTAAGTTCTTTACAATAGGACCATTTGAAAAATTATGGCGATATATGACTTATGGAAAAAAAGTCGTGTCCAAACAATCGTAAAATACTGTAAATCCCAAACAATCCTACTGTTTGGGATTTTTTCTGCTAAAATAAATTGTATGTTTTTGTAAAAAATGAAACCTAAAATAGGAGATAATCGTAAACTAGGTACCAGAAATAAAGGAGCGTTTATAATATGGCTAAGCAAATAAAAAAATATATGGCTGTGACAACGGCATCTTTGATGGCTGTGCAGCTTGCAGCATGTGGAAATAGTGAAACTCAAACAGCAGAAGAATACCCTTTAACTACTTCTAATCAGATCACTGAAGATCAAAATCAAGCAAATACAAGTGATGAAATAGAAAGTGTTTACAATAGTGAAATGGCTGATGCCTGTGATGAATGGCAAGAAGGTGATGATGGTTCCTTTGAATGTATCGATGAAAATTCACCTTACTATGCCCAGCATTTCTTTAATGGTTTGATGTATGCAACGGCTGGAGCCATGATAGGAAGTGCGATATATAAAAGTCGCAATTTAAAAAATGGTACAGATCGGAATGAGCAAAACAATGGTGGCGGCTCAGCAGTGCCACGATCGTCATCAAGCGCTAAGGATGAAAGTAAACAAACAAATGGTATAACAAACAGTACGCAAAATAAGGCTAGTTCAACTTCAGGTAGCTCAACTTCAAGTGGATCAAATTCTTATTCGAGTGGACAACGCTCCTATTCGACGGATAGTTCATCTAAGAGTTCCAATTCCTACTCCAATAGCTCTTCCTCAAGCACAGGAAAATCGGGCTTTGGTTCAGGTGGGGCATCTCGTGGCGGCTCGTCCTCCTCGTAAGGATAGGATAGGGAGTGAAGAACATGATGAATCACACACAGCAACGACAAGCATTTTACTCAAAATTCCCTGACTTCTTTCCTGACTTTGAGGATTTAGAGTACGCATTATATGATGTTTTAGAATTGCCAAAGCAACAAATTGATCAACTTCATTATGCAACACAAATGCTTTGGCGCATCTTTTTAAAAGTCGGGAAACAATTTAAACATTTATCGGTCGATCAGCTCTTAGCCTTAGGTATTCGACCAGAAATGATCCCATATATTCAATTAGATTATTTACAGCAGCAATCAATTCTGGCACGATTTGATTTTATTTGTACAGAGGAGGGCTACATTAAATGTTTAGAGTTAAATGGAGAAACCCCTTTTCTTGTACAAGAAACCTTCAAGATGAATGACGCACTATGTCAGCATTTTGGCTATAAAAATCCCAATGATGTAACAGCCTTACAAAAAGCATTGTCGGGCGCTCTTTTTGCTGCCATTCAATATTTACATAATGTCAAAAAGCCGAAGATTGTCATCACAGGAAAAACAGCGAAAGAGGACTACGAAGAGTATTGCCAGGTACAGTTTATCAAGTCTTGTATTCCTTTTGACATTGAGTATGTGCCCATACAAAAGCTTATTATCTTTTCTAATGACACGTCCGAGGTAGCACAAGGTCTTTATACACCTACAATGGAGAAAATTGATATTTTATTTAGACCCGCACACCCTGTAGAGTTTTTAATAGATGATGTGGCAGCAGATGGTGATCGCATTGGCTTGCATCTTTTAGAGCTTGTCAAAAAACGACAGCTAGCCATTATTAATCCACCTGCTGCCTATGTATTACAATCGAAAATCTTATTATGGTTAATATGGGAGCGGAGAAATGATCCATTGCTCTTTACTTCCGAGGAACGAGCAGCTATTTTGCAATATATGCTTCCTACATACCTTACAGCAGAACCATTTATTCGCGATGATGTACCCTATGTCAAGAAGCCTGTTTATTCTCGTGAGGGAAATACAGTAGAAATTTACGCAGGAAGTGGGCGGAGAGTAAATGCTTCCACATCCAAACACTATGATGATAATTTGTTTATTTACCAACAGTATGTGGAGATGCCTAGCAGAAAAGTGCAGTTAAAAGAAGGATATCGTGCTAAGAAGTGGCTAATTGGCTCATTTGTTGCTGATAATCGTGCATGTGGTTTAAGCTGTCGGGTAGGCAATCAAATTACAGAATGGGATTCACATTGGTTAGCGGTTGGTTACAAGGAATAGCAAATCTATAGTGCTGAAAAACAAAACCACCCATAAAATTTTTTTAGAAGGTGAAAATGGATTGCCGTTGCAGGCTACTTGCTTTCCTGTGGGCGAGCGTCGAACCGCTTCCTTCGCTCCGCTCCGTGCAGGGTTTCGCCTGACTCGCTATCCCACCGGAGTCAAGTAGCCTTCCACTCCAACCTACAGAAGTGTTATCTTTTTAGCAAAGGTTTTCAAATAAAGTGAAGGTGTTCACTTCTTGTCACTCATCACTTCTCCACATTGAAAATAAGAGCTAATCCCCTCTATGAATGCAGATAATGGGCGATTTTATTACTATGCTACTATTAAAAAAGTAAAGACACTTTGCAGAATGGTTGATTGGAGAGGAGCCAGCGTCACTCCTAGGGGATTTAGTGAACTGCACCCAAAATATTGGACTTAAAAAATCTAATATAGGGGGTGCAGTTAGTGATTTCTGATGAACAAAAGTTAGCCGCAGTTCTAGCTTACATTGAAGAAAAGGAAAGTACGTATCAGATTGCCAATAGATTACAGAGGGATCGACAGTACGTTCGATTATGGATTGAATTATATCGATACCATGGCATTGAAGGAATTATTCGTCCTCAAGGGTTCACGAATTACGAAGATTCTTTTAAAATAAAAGTAATTCAACACCTGATAGAGACGGGCGATTCGCTCCTTCAGACTGCTGCGAAGTTTAATATTCCTTCTCGTGAAACCATTCGGAGATGGAAAAAACAGTGGATGTCCAAGGCTGGAAAGGTGCTCTATCAAATAGAAAAGGAGCACCAATCAATGCCAAAAAAACAACCACCTTCGTCTGATTTAAATGAAAAAACAACGGAAGAGTTAAAAGCGGAAATTGAGTATTTACGGATGGAAAATGCCTATTTAAAAAAGTTGAAAGCCTTAGTTCAAGAAAAGGAAGCATTCAAACCGAAGAAAAAATGAGAGCTGTGTATGAGCTAAGGCTGGAATTTCCACTTCAAGCTCTATTAAAAGTGGCAAAAATCAAGAAAAGTACGTATTATTATCATCTTCAAAAATGGGTAAAACCAGATAAATATCAGGCGATCAAAGAACGAATCCAGACACTTTTTCATCACCATAAGGGGCGTTATGGCTATCGTCGTATTTGTCTTGCCCTCCGAAATGAAGGTTTTTTCATCAACCATAAAACGGTACAACGATTGATGCAAGAATTGGGCTTAAAAGGGACGGTACGCCCTAAAAAATACCGTTCGTATAAAGGGACAGTCGGCTATGTCGCAGAGAATGTCATCCAACGTGATTTTGAAGCCACTGCATCCAATCAGAAATGGGTAACCGATGTCACAGAGTTTAAAATAAACGGTCAAAAAATCTATGTATCGGCTGTATTAGATTTATTCAATCGAGAAATCGTTGGATATGAGGTATCAAAATCACCTAATTTTGAGTTAGTTCAACAGTCTTTTAAAAAGGCGTTTACGTATACAAAGTTATCGAAAAAGAGTGGCTTAATCATTCATTCTGATCAAGGATGGTTATATCAAATACCCCGTTTTAAAGCGTTATTGACAACGCATGAAATCAAGCAAAGTATGTCACGGAAAGGAAATTGTTTAGATAATGCCGTAATAGAAAGCTTTTTTGGTATTCTGAAATCAGAATTTCTGTACACAACTACGTTTAAAAACTATGTAGAATTTACAAAAGCATTAGCAGATTATATTTACTATTACAATCATGAGCGGATTAAAAGAAAACTCAACGGAAAAAGTCCCGTTGAGTATCGAAAAGCTTCGTAAAAAAGTTTATATTTTTGGGGTCAGATCATAGCGTCACTGATGAGACCCTGGAGCTAACGTAAGTGAGAGAAGCGGCTCATTGGACGCCCCCTGGAAAGGACGCTGGCGGACGGAAATCAACCCTTACCTTGCCAAAAGGTATTATTTCTCCTAGCGATATTATCTTTTTTCAACAACATGAATTGGCGAGACTTTTAAAAGTATCGCCAATCGTTTGGTCCTTATTCATTCCAGCCTTTACAGACATCAATCCATTCTTTATAGGGAGCATATGTTTCAAGTTCTGAAATGGTTACCTCAATGGCTGAATTACTACTACCGCACGCTGGAAATACTGTAGTAAAACGTTTTAAAGATTCATCTAAATAAATGGCTACGCCCTCATTCACACCAAAAGGGCATACACCTCCGACATCATGGCCGATCATCGTCTCCACATCATCTTTGGATAACATCTTTGCCTTCGTACCAAATACGGATTTATATTTTGCATTATCGATTTTTGCGTCACCAGCAGCCACAATTAAGATCGCTCCATCATTTACAAGAAAAGATAAAGATTTTGCTATGCGCTCTGGCTCACAGCCAAGCGCCTGTGCTGCTAACTCAACTGTTGCGGAGCTTTCTTCTAATTCTTGTATTTTGTGTTCAACATGCCATTGTGCTAAATGGCGACGTACTTTTTCAATTGCCATATGTACACCCTCCTACTTGTATCAATTATGCCCTAGCATAGGTTGTCGAGATTTTTTGAGATTTTCGAAAAGATCCCTTTTCTATAGTTGATATACCACCTTCATACAAAAAGCATTCATTAAATCCAGACAAAATTAATTTTACCATAATTTTCAGAATATATAGTTGTGAATGCTTTATCTTTCGGGTACCATTGGTGTAAGGAGTGTAAAATTACACTAAGGAGGTCTTTGTATGCTTAGATTATTACAAATAGTATCTATATTAATTGGTTTGTCCTTTGTGACATTAATAGTGGCATTCATGATCACATTGAGTGGTGGGCTGCATTTAATTAATTTGGTCTTTACTATACCCATTTGTTTATTTGTCTGGATTGTATGTAGTATGTTTAAATGGACCAACACAAAAAAACGAAGGGGCTTGCTATTTGGTGTCATGGGAATCGCCCTGTTGATTGCAGCCATTAAACCGATTCAACATTATTATAAAATGAGTATTCCCACTGTTGATGCGGAAATTGATGTAACAGTCTATCAGCCATTTGTTCCTGGCAATGAAATAGTGAAAAATAAAGCTTCCTTACAATTGACAGAGTCATTACCACGACTAGATGGTGCAACAGCCATGTACCCTTTATATGCGGCTTTTGTGGAGGCTACTTATCCCAAAGGGGAATATCCTCCATATAATAGTAGAGTTCAAGTAAGTCGTACACCAGAGGCCTATCAAAATTTAATAGCTGGAGATGTTGATTTGATCTTTGTGGCAGCCCCGTCCACCTCACAAGAATGGCAGGCAGAAAAGGAAGGACTTACATTTGATATGACGCCAATTGGTCGAGAGGCATTTGTCTTTTTTGTGCATCGTAAAAATAAAATCGATAATTTAACACTTGAGCAGGTCAAAAAAATATATGCTGGAGAAATAACTAATTGGCGTGAAGTGGGTGGGGAGGATGAGGCCATTCGTGCTTTCCAACGCCCAGCAGATAGTGGAAGCCAAACGACACTAGAAAAGCTGATGGGCAATACGCCAATCATGGAGGCACCCACTGAAGATGTTGCATCAGGAATGGGCGGAATCATTCGTGAAGTGTCGCAATATCGAAATTATAAAAATGCCTTGGGCTTTACGTTTAGATATTATTCTACAGAGATGGTTGGTAACAAAAAGATCAAATTACTATCCATTGATGGAGTAGCACCAACAAAAGAAAATATTCAAAATGGTACATATCCTTTAGTGTCTGAATTTTATGCCATTACAGCAGGAACGGAAAATCAAAATGTACAGAAACTGATTGATTGGATACTTTCTGAGGAAGGGCAGGCAATGGTAGAAAAGGTTGGCTATGTACCAGTGGAAAATCATTGAATAGTTTGCTATACTAAGAGTAATAATCGAATAAAAGTTTTCTAGGGTTCCGTAGCGCTTGCTAGTCTGGTCCGAGAGAAAACCACAAATTGATTTTGTGACACGGAAGGATAAAAGCCTGGGAGATACTGTTTAAAGACAGTTTCTTCAGGCTTTTTTTGTTTGGCTAAAATCAAGTCATTTGGCGAATGCTGAAAAAGTAGTTGGATCATCCAATTATTCGGCCGTGTCTTATAAAATGGAGGGATTTATGATGAATAAACAATGGATCAGCGTCATGATAGCGGCTTGCTTTGAAGTTGGCTGGGTCATTGGGTTAAAGCATGCAACAAGTGTACTAGAATGGATTGGTACAGCAATTGCCATTTTTATTAGTTTTTATTTGCTCATTAAAGCAGGTGAGCATCTACCAGTTGGGACCGTTTATGCAATCTTTGTCGGATTAGGAACAGCTGGTACTGTATGTGCGGATAGCTTGCTATTTGGAGAGCCGTGGAAATTAGCAAAAATCATATGTATTGTTGTGTTACTTGCAGGAGTTGTAGGCTTAAAGCTAGTAACAGGAGAGCCTAAGGAACAAGAGGTGAGTAAATAATGGCATGGATGGCATTAGTTGTTGCAGGGTTATGTGAAATGTTGGGCGTATATATGATTAGTAAATATAATAAGACAAAGAGTATGAAAAATTTAGGACTGTTGATTGGTGCATTCACCTTAAGTTTTGCAGGCCTTGCCTATGCGATGGAAACATTACCAATGGGTACTGCCTATGCGATCTGGACAGGGATTGGTGCAGCTGGAGGAGCGCTGCTAGGTATGCTGTTTTTTAATGAATCTAAGGACTGGCGACGCATCGTTTGTATTGTCCTTGTATTAGGAGCAGCAATCATGTTGAAATTGCTATCATAATTAATCAGGCACTCCTCTTATGCAGGAGTGCCTGTTTTTATATTATTTTTTTACGTCTTTTGTCCATTCAGCCACTTTATCTGGATTAGCATCAACCCATTCTTTCGCAGCATCTTTTGGATCTTTACCATCCATTACTTCTAACATAACACTTTCTAAATCTTCTGCTGTCCAGTGGAAGTTATCGAGTACTGAATATACATCTGGTAAATCTTCTTTTAAGCCTTTACGTACGAATGTATTAATCGTTTCTTCTCCACCATATACACCCTTTGGATCTTCTAAGTATTTAAGATCATATTTCGCAAATTTCCAGTGTGGTGACCAGCCTGTGACAATAATCTCTTCCTTATCTTTCAGTGCTTTTGATAATGCAGTTGTCATCGCACCAGAAGAAGAAGTAATAAAGTTCCAATCTGCTAAATTATCATATTCTTCTAATGCTTTTTCTGTAGCAGCAGTAATGCCCGCACCTGGCTCAATACCAGTGATTGTATGATCTGCTTCATTAGATAAATCTTCAATAGAATTGACATCCATATAGCTTGGTACAACTAAACCGATTTTTGCACCAGCAAGGTTTTCACCTAGCTCATCTAAATCAGCTTTATATTTTTCATATTGTGAAGCATGTGTATGTGGTAGCCAAGCAGCAACCATTCCATCAGCCTCTCCTTTCGAGACAGCCTCCCACATGATCGCATTATCCAAAGGAGTTAATGTTACATCATAACCTAAATCTTCGAGTACCTGCCCAACAACATTCGTTGAGGCAATTTCTGTATCCCGCTCAACATAGGCTAGGTTTACCTCCTTAGAATCACTGTTTTTTCCAGAACTTGAGCCTGAGTCGCCTCCACTACATGCAGCAAGCATGAAGCCTAGACCTAGAGCCATTCCTAACTTTGATAGTGTTTTCAGTTTCATCGAATCTCCCTTTCTCTTCATCATTTTGTATCCAAACTGCCGACATCCACCGGAGGATGGATGGTAGCAAGAAAGATGACATTTCTATAATGCTTTCTTTTTATTGAGGCTTTGTGTTAAACGGTCAATAATGATCGCGAAAATAACTAAGCCTAATCCTGCAACGAAGCCATTCCCAACTTGAGTACGTTGAAGGGCTGTTAATACTTCACGTCCTAGACCAGGAGCCCCAATCATAGAGGCAATAACTACCATAGAAAGTGACAGCATAACGGTTTGGTTAATCCCTGCCATAATGGTTGATTTAGCAAGGGGGATTTCTACTTTAAATAATTTTTGGCTAGCTGTACTACCATAGGAGTCTGCAGCTTCCACTAATTCTTTTGGTACTTGACGAATACCGAGGTTTGTCATACGTACAGTTGGGGGTAAAGCAAAGATAACGGATGCAAAGACACCAGGTACAATACCAATACCAAAAAAGGCAACAGCTGGAATTAAATAGACAAAGCCAGGCATTGTTTGCATGAAATCTAGTATTGGTTTAATAATGTTTTCAGCTACCGTTGATTTTGACATTAAGATACCTAGTGGAATACCGATGATGATGGATATAATACTGGAAAAGATCACAAGCGTGGTTGTTTCCATAAGATGAGTCCATAATCCTTGGTTATAGATAAACAACAAGCCAATTAATGAGAATGCAGCAAGCCCTAACTTTTTGCCTGAAACGAAGAAGGCAAATATCACGACAAGAAGTATAAGAATAATGGCTGGGATACTAATTAATAAATCAGTGACCTGATTCATGAGTAGTTTTCCGAATTGCTGAATAGAGTTAAAGAACGCTGAAAAATTACTCGTCAACCAGTCCATAGCTGATTCTACCCACGGAGCTAGTGGTAATGTTGGAATATTATCTAAAAAGTTATTCATGTGATTCGGCCTCCTCATCGCTAGTTGACAGTGCTTGGATGACAACGCCCCTAATTAGTACACCAAGCAAGCGACCATCTTTCACAACGGCAATAGGAGTAGGAGAATTATAAATCATCCCTAAAATATCCTGTAGTAGCATATCGGGTGGAACAGTTAATACTTCTGATTGCACAATAGAATGGACGGTTTGCTCTTGTTTCTTCGCTGCAGCTAGTGCATCGTCTGCAGTGATATAGCCTTTTAAATGTCTATTTTTATCAACAGCCATTAATAAACTTACAGCCTCTTGACGCATACGCTTTAGTGCCACTTTAGGGCCATCTAGGTCTGTATTGACATAAACTGGACGTACCATGACATTTTCAGCTGTCAATACTTTAGAACGATCCACATCTTCCACGAATGTTTTGACATAATCATTTGCTGGGTTGGTTAATATTTCTTCACCCGTACCAATCTGAATGATAGAGCCATCCTTCATAATGGCAATGCGATCCCCAATGCGTAATGCTTCATTTAAATCATGTGTGATAAATAAAATAGTTTTTTTCAATGTTTGTTGTAGATCGAGTAGCTCATCTTGCATTTCCTTGCGAATCAATGGATCAAGTGCTGAAAATGCTTCATCCATTAGTAATATTTCAGGATCATTAGCAAGGGCTCGTGCTAAACCAACACGCTGCTGCATACCACCTGATAACTGATTTGGATACTGGTCTTTATAAGCGAGTAATCCAGCATTTTCTAAAGCCTGTTCAGCTTTTGCTTGCCGTTCTTCTTTTGAAATACCTCGAATTTCAAGGCCATATTCGGTATTTTGAAGTAATGTACGATGGGGGAATAAACCGAAGTTTTGGAAAACCATGCTCATTTTGTTTCTTCGTACAGACCGTAGACTTTCTTTTCCCATGGTAGAAATATTTTCTCCATCGATATATATATTTCCGCTCGTTGGTTCAATTAGGCGGTTTAAAAGCCGTATAAGCGTAGATTTGCCACTTCCTGACAATCCCATAATAACAAAGATTTCTCCTTCGTTGACAGTAAAGCTTGCATCGTATACTCCAACAGTTGCACCTGTTTCTTTTAAGATATCAGTCTTACTTTTTTGTTGCTTAACGAGTTCTAGTGCTTGGGGAATATGTTTGCCAAACACTTTCGATACGTGTTCTATTTTAATTTTTTCCATAGAAGCACTCCTTTCGTAGATTATTACTATGTGAGGATAATGATACCCAAAAATAAACAAGTAACAACCTTACTGTAGCAAAGAGTTGTTACTTTTGTCAAATCGACAAATAAGAAAAAACCCGCTTAAACGCTGTTATATCAGCGCTTAAACGGATTTTAATTTGGGTATAAAAAGCTTTGAACTCTAGCGAAACTTTCATCATTTCCAACAAAATAAATAATGTCCCCTTCTTCAAATGAGACATAAGGACCAGGGGATAGTAATAATTCATTGCCACGTCGAATACCAACGATAGTACTAGAAGTATTTTGCCAAAAATTTAAAGCTTGTACAGTTTGATGAATGCATGGACTATCAGCTGTCATTTCTAATTGATAGGGGATGAACGGATTGACTGACCGGTAATGCTCTGTGCGGCTAATTAGTTGCTTTGCCTTGTCTTGTAAATTAATCAATTCATGATGTTGCTTTTGAATACTTGTCAAAAGCTCATTTTGTATTTCATGAATCGATTGTACATCATGAAACTGTCTGACGAATTGAGCCGCTTTTTCATACGATTTTATAATTACGCCACTACCTTTTGAAGCTTCAACAATTTCTAAGTCTTGCAAAACGGCAATAGCTCTTCTTGCCGTCTCAGCAGAAACATTATATTGACTGGCAAGAGAGGATCTTGCATATATTTTATCGCCAATGCTGTATTTTCTTTCAACAATCTTGGAGGCGAGATCAATGGCTATTTGTTGATATTTTGGTTGCTTTAGTTGAACATTTTTTTCTAAGTTCATGTTAAACTTCCTTTCGTCATTACAGTACCACAGCTTATTATAGACTAGCCTGCACAGAAAAAATAGCATCTCCATAAGCTAGTAGTATATGATGAAAAAGTAATAATAAAATTATCATCGCTAATAATTATAATTAAAGAGTAATAGCTGTCGATTGACACTTTTTAGTTATTATTATAAACTAAGTTACGTTATGTAAGTGATGTGAAAATACATGTGCTCAGTTGGTGAATTTAGCCAACTGTTTCTATAGAAGGTTGGAGATTAATATGACAATTACAACTAAAGTGATGGACTTAGTAAAAGATAAAATGACGTTAGTAAAGCATACAAATACAGAGAATATTTGCCTAGTTGGACCAGTGAAATTACCTGTAAAACAAGGCGATTTTTCTGCAACTTTTCAATGGTATAACTGGCTTAAAATTGATGCGAATTTAACTAAAGAAGAAATCATTGATGGATTAGCCGCTGCTAATTTAGCATTTTTACAACAATCCTCTGTGCTTGTATATGGTGATTTTACCCATTCAGAAGATGCTTTAATCCGAATGCATAGTATTTGTCACACAGGCGACATATTTGGCAGCCAGCGTTGTGATTGTGGATACCAGTTGCATGAGTCTATGAAAATGATAGTTGAGCATGGCTGTGGTGCGATATTTTATTTAGCTGATCATGAAGGTCGTGGTATTGGACTATTCTCTAAATCTCTTGCTTATTTATTGCAAGAGGAAGGGCTCGATACAGTTGAAGCAAACCATGCACTTGGCTTCCCAGATGATACACGTTCTTATGACGAAGCACTTGCGGTATTAGCTACACTGCGTACCAAACCAGTAACACTTATTACAAATAATCCGAAGAAATTGGCTGCATTACAGGCTCGTGGCATGGCTGCGGAAGGGCATGTTCCTTTATGGGGCGGTTTGACAGAGACGAATCGTTTTTATTTAGAAACGAAAGTTGAAAAATCTGGACATATACGTGAAAAGCAATAGGTGGAGGTTGCGATGATGATGAATGTAGATGAAAAGTATATGCAACTGGCTTTGGATTTAGCAGCTAGTGCTAAAGGAAATACGAACCCTAATCCACTTGTTGGGGCTGTAATCGTGAAGAACGGTGTGATTGTAGGTACAGGTTTACACAGAAAAGCAGGGGAACCACATGCTGAAGTGCATGCTTTTCGAATGGCTGGAGAGCATGCACTGGGTGCTACGTTATATGTAACGTTAGAGCCTTGTTCACATTATGGTAAGACACCTCCTTGTGCCAATTTAGTGAAGGAATCTGGTGTCAGTCGAGTGGTAATTGCTATGCAAGATCCAAATCCAGCAGTAGCAGGTCGTGGCATCCAATTGCTACAAGATGCTGGAATAATGGTGGAAGTAGGGGTTTTAGAGCAACAAGCGCGCCGTTTAAATGAGCGTTTTATTCACAATATGCTTACGCATCGTCCTTTTGTTATTTCAAAATTTGCTATGACTTTAGATGGGAAAATTGCTACGCATACAGGACATTCAAAATGGGTAACTGGAGAGGGTGCACGTGAGGATGTTCACCATATTCGTCATGAAGTAGATGGAATTTTAGTTGGCGTGGGTACAGTCATTGCTGATAATCCTTCTTTAACAACAAGACTAAAAGAAGGATATGGAAAAAATCCAACACGTATTATTATGGATAGTTCTCTACGTACACCTGACAATGCAAATGTCTTGAATACAGAGGATGCACCAACGATTCTTGTTTGTAGTGACGACGTAAGCCAAGAAAAAATTCATTTATTTACAGAAAAAGGTGTTACAGTTTTACCCGTACAAAAAAATGAATATGGATTACAGATTGATGAGATGCTTGAAAAGCTTTATATACACGGCATAACAGATATTTTGCTAGAAGGTGGAAGTAAAATGAATGCTTCCTTTTTACAGCAAGGTGCAATCGATAAATATGTAGTATATATAGCACCTAAAGTTTTGGGTGGAAATCTATCGTTAACGCCGTTTGCCGGCTATAATCCCTCTCTCATGCATGAGGCATGGAATGTTGAGTTTGCATCATTTGATAAAATAGGCGAGGATTTGCGTATTATTGCCTATCCAAAGCAGGGTGAAAAAAAGTGAACTATCAAGTAGATGTCTGTATAGTAGGGGCAGGTCCTGCTGGTGCATTGTTATCCTACCTACTTGCTAAAAAAGGGCTGTCAGTGATTTTATTAGAGCAAAATGTAGCACTTGGTCAGGCATTTCGTGGCGAGCATTTAAATGAGGAAGGGGAGGCTGTTTTAAAAAGCCACCATCTTTTCGAAGCAGTCGAGGCACTCGGTATATTACGAATGGAGAAGCTTGAGTATTATGCTGGTGGCAGAGCATTTAAAACAATTCTTCCAGATGAAGCAATAGGACATTTAGGCATTCATGTACCACAGGCAAATTTATTAAAAGGAATTTTACAAAAAGCACAGCTGTTCCCTAACTTTACATGCCTGCTACATACAAAGGTTACAAAGCTGATTGAGGATGCTACTGGTCATTATAGAGGCGTTATGGCGATAAAAAACGGAAACCCTATAAAAATCGATAGTCAGTTAATTATCGGTGCGGATGGTCGTTATTCTACTATTCGTAAGCAAGCACATATTGATGTTCAGAAACAGAAGCATGGCTTTGATTTACTGTGGGCTAAAATTCCTGCACCAGCTGATTGGGAACCATCCATAAAAATGGCACTCATCAATGATAAGCAGCTGTCATTGTTTACACAAGTTGGCGGTTATCTTCAAATAGGCTGGAATATTGAGCAAGGTAGTTTCCCTCAGCTTCGAAAACTAGCATTTACACCCTTTATCCAGCAGCTTGTGGAGGCATTTCCAGAATTAACGAAGACAGTACAGGCACAGATAACTTCCTGGCAGGATTTTGTTTTGCTTGATGTCTTTAGTAGCCATTGTAATAGTTGGGGGACAAAGGGCCTTGTCTTGCTAGGGGACGCCGTTCACACAATGACACCAACAGGCGCTTTTGGACTGAATAGTGCACTAAAAGATGCAGATTGTCTTGCGTCATTGCTAAATAAAGACACACTAGCACAATTTAACGTACAATATTTTCAACAAATGCGTGAGCAAGCCATTGAGGAAGTATTAGCAAAACAAATTGAAAAAGAGCAGACATTTGCTTCTAACTTTATAAACAAGGCTTCGTGAAAGGACGAACAACCAGATGAAGTTTGGCTTTGATATAGATGACACATTAATTGATTTACGCGCACATGCCTTTTTACTTTATAATAGAAAGCTTGGCAAAAAGGTTTCCTTTGAAACCTTTCAAGCGATACAACGAGTAGAAATTCATGAACCATTTGGATTAACAGATGAGGAGGGTTCTGCCATGTGGAATAGCGCATTGGAAGAGATCTATTTTACGGACTGTCCATCTTTTGATGGTGCTTTAAAAACCCTCCAAACTTTAGCAGAGCAGGGACATGACATTTACTATATTACATCTCGTCCAAAACAATATTGTGCGCAAACAAAAGCTTGGATGGAAGCACAGGGCTTTCCCATAACAGACGGTCATTTTTTTTGTGGCATGCAAGATGCAGAAAAAGTAGCCATTATAAAAGAGCTTGCTTTAGATATTTATGTAGATGATAAACCAGCAGTACTTGAGACACTTCATGATGTGACAACTAAGGTAATCTTAAAGAATCAATCTTATAACCAGCATGTAAATCTTCCACGTTTATATGATTGGCAAGAGTTTCAAACGATGTTAACAAAATAAAGGATTGGTGCAACGACTAACCGTTGTACCGATCCTTTTTTGCTAAAATCGACTAAGTTTAAAGGTAGATAAATCTTGTTTACTTTTGCCTTCTACAATTAAATCTGCAAGAGCTTCCCCAATGGCACTACTAAATTTAAAGCCATGACCAGAAAAACCTGCAGCAATCACAATATTCTGATGTTCAGGTAAAAAGTCGATGATGAAATCTTCATCTGGTGTCATCGAATACTTACATGTTTTTCCGTATTTAAGCGTTCCATGCTGAGGCATAAACTGATCAACGAAGTTTTGTAAGTCAACAGCATCAGACGCATCAAACGGACGTAGAGGGTCGTTTGGATTAACCACATCACCACCATCGTGTCGTCCAAGTTTTAACCCCGCTCCATCAATACTTGGAAAACCGTAGTAGGTTGAATCGGCAAATTCAAAGCAATAGGCTGGAAAAACTTCATCACGATACAGCTGCTCATCTGCCTCAAACCATGCAAAGGTTTTCCGCGTTGGTGTGACGGGTATGCTCACGTCTACTGTTTGTAGTAATTCTGTTGCCCATGCACCCGCCGTTACTATTAATTGCTTTGCTTTATAGCTATTATGTACTGTTTGTACCTGTACAATATCACCAGCTTGGATAGCCAATACTTTTTCATTTGTTCGGAGGCTTGCACCCGCCTCCAAGGCTAATTTTTTATAGGCTTGGATACATGCTTCAACACGAAGGACACCAGCTGTGGGTTCAAAGCAAGCAACTAAATTTTTTGGCAAGAATAACCCTGGCCATTTGTTCATCGCCTCATCAGGTGAATAGTGTTCAAGTGCTAAATCATAGAGCGCAGCACTAGCCTCCACATTTTGAATAAAGGCACATGTTGGCTCTCCAATATTAACTACTCCAGTTTGTAAAAATAAGCTTTCATTTGCTAAAGACTCTAGCTCTTGCCAAAGCTCGCCAGCTCTTTTTACAAAAGGTACATAGCTAGCTCCTTCACCATAAGCAAAGCGAATGATTCTTGTATCCCCATGATGACTACCTTCTTCATGGGGTGGAGTAAAGGCATCTAGCATAAGTACATTTTTTCCTTCCTTTGCTAAAAAGTAACCAGCCGCCATCCCCATGGAGCCAGCACCAACTATTATGACATCATAGTCCATTCTAATCCCTACTTTTTTGCTCTAGTATAACAGATTTATAGGGAAGGAAACAGAAATTTAGAAAATAAATAGACACAGCACCTGCAATCCGAATGGACTAGAGATGCTGTGCGTTGAGATAGCTACTATTTTGAGCTTGGTAAAATTTTATTAAGGAAAATCGCTACGAGCGCAGCGGTTGCAATAGGCGAACCAAATAAATACTGCACGGTAGTAGGTAAGGAATACAGGAAATCATCAGGCAATAATGTCAAAGCTAACGTTAAAATAACAGGAATTGCAATGACATACATTTCCTTTTCACCAATATGTTCATTTTTCATGACCTGCAAACCACTAATGGCTATTATGCCGCAGACGATCACAAATACACCACCAATAACAGCTGAAGGAATTGCTGAGATGAGTGCTGCTAATTTACCAGAGAAGCCGAAGACGATAAACCAAATACCTGCTGCTATAAAGACACGACGGCTCGCAATCCCAGTAATAGAGATAACACCTGCATTTGTTGAGTAACCTGTCACAGGAGTGGAGCCAAGTAAAGAAGCAATAAAGCAGCCAATTCCTTCACCAATAACACCACGGTTAATTTGTTTATTTGTTAAAGGTTGGTCGATGACATTGCTAATGGCAAACCATGTTCCTGTTGTTTCAGCCATTAAGACAATATATATAATGACCATTGTGATAATAGCAGAAATATTAAAGCTAAAACTAAAATCTGCAAATGGAATTTGTGGCATGCTAAACCATTTGGCTTGCGATACAGGAGATAAATCTAAAACATCCATGATATTTGCTGCAATACTACCAGCAATTAAGGCAATGATGACAGAAGCAATTCGGAATAGACGTCCTTTTTGATGGAAGACTGTGCCTAACATGACACAGATAATTAACACGAATGCTGAGATAAGTGCTAAATAAATGTTTTGATTTATGGATGCGCCTGCACCATTAAAAATATTATCTCTTAAACCAACAGGCATTAAGGACAGTCCAACCACAAAGATAATCGTTCCACCAACAATTGGTGGAATAAATGTTTGGACAATTTTATTGAAGATACCTGTATAGCCTAAAATAATAACCAAAATGGCTCCAATTAAACTAGCACCTAGCACAGTACTCCAACCTAAATCACCACTACCACTTGCTGCATAGATTCCAACAATGGCACCAAGTGGAACATAGGATGGACCTTGTGCCATCGGTAATTTCATACAAAAGTGTGTTTGCACAATCGTCGCGACCCCAGCTGCAATAAAGGTTGATTGAATCAAGGCGCTTGCCTGACCAGTTTGTAGACCGATTAGCATGGCAATTAAAAAGGGCACCACATAAACATCCATAGCCATAACATGCTGTAAACCGAGTAGAGCAGACTGACCGAACGAAATTTTTTCATCTGGTAACACGGTTAATTGTGTTTGTTTTGTTTGATTAGTTAGTTTTCTATGTTGTGTTTCCACGAAGTTGTACACCTCAAAATGATAGATTTTTATTAGAGAATAAGAGAATGATTAGCCTCTCGTATGAACTTTATTTCCTTGCACCCATACCTCGCGAATATTTTCTGGGCGTACAAGATACATGATTTTTTGGAATATATCGTGTAAATCTTCATTTGGATCAAAAATCGGAAGCCTAGCAGTAGGAATTTTTGTATCGATAATTTGTACATCCCATGTATAGTTTTCCTGTAAACGGCCAATTGGAAGACTTAAGCTTTCTCCACCACCAGCTGTCGCAAGATAGAAGGCCTCATTTATTGTAATGCGTGAATTTGGGACACCACGCTTTTCGGCGGAAATGGTTGTATCTACACCATCCTCTAGCATTCTCGATGACATAACAGTTTGTCTTGCATTATCAAAAAGACTAGGAGAAAATCCACCTGAAACATCTGAGCCTAATCCAATGTCAACGCCCATTGCATGGAAGCGGGCGATTGGAATCACGCTGTTTGCAAAATAGGCATTAGAGATTGGACAATGGCCAATGGCAGTGCCAGTTTCAGCAAATAATCGGGCATCCTCATCACTTAAGAAATTACAATGAGCCATGACAGATTTATCACCTAACAAACCAAAGTCATGTAAGGCAACGGCATCATTTTTGTTGAATCGTTCTTTGACGTAGCCGTGCTCCCAGTCACTTTCACTACAATGTGATTGAATATGTGTATCGTATTTCGCAGCCAGTTCACCTAAGCCCTTTAAGGCACCGTCCGTACAGCTTGGAATAAAGCGAGGCGTGACAACAGGATAAACACCCTGTTTAGTCGTTTTGGCTAAATCTTTTACAGCTAAAATAAATTCCTCTGTATCCTCTAATGCGGTTTTCGTGTTTTCATCTCGATAAAAATCAGGATTCTGTTCAGGATCGTCCATGACCACTTTTCCGACTAATCCTCGCTGTCCCTTTTCAGCACAGATTTTCGCTAAAAGTACACTGGCGTCCTTATGAACCGTCGCAAAATATAATGATGTAGTTGTGCCATTGGCAAGTAGTGTGCTTACTAAATCCTCATAAACTTCTTGAGCAAATGCTAAATCGGAGAATTTTGATTCGATAGGGAAAGTATATGTGTTTAACCAATCGTAAAGAGGAATGTCTAAAGCTGTCCCAGATTGTGCCCATTGAGGTGCATGTACATGCAAATCGACAAATCCCGGTAGGAAATATTGGCCTTCAGCTAATGCATGGAAGTTATTTTGATCTTGATATGTAATTAATAGTTGTTGGTAATCAGCTTGTTCAGGAGCGACAGTTTTAACAATCATGCCTTCAGCATTAATGAAAAATAAATAATCCTTTAAAATGTGAACGTCAGTAGCAGATTTACTAGTAAAAGCTGTTCCTTTGAAAATATGCGTATATTCAGACATAAAAACCACCTTAATGTTCGTTTATTGATAATAACACGGATTATTATAGGCTATAAAAACTATTAAGTCTACAAAAAAACGAATATTAGTATGGTGACTAAAGAAATATATGCACCTTTTTAACTACATTTTTACAGCTTTGACAAGCGTTGATAGATAACAAAAGAAGGCACCTATTTGAGAGTGCCTTCTTTCTACATGATCGATTCATTGATGATGTGAAGAAAATTATTAAAGGATGTGGAGTGATGCAATTCATTTTTTCTTGTACAAAGGTAGATCGGTCGTTGGATATCAATGTCCTTAATAAAAACGCGGGCAACTTGCTGCTGTAGAATAAAGCTAGAAGCTGCTATGGATGGTGCTAGCATTGTACCAAAACCTGCCGCAATGGCATGTATGGATTCATTAATCCCGTCTAGTTGTAAACCTACTTTCGGTGGAGGAATTTTATGCACTTTACATAGGGCATTTAAGTATTCTTTTGTGGAACTACCATCCTCCCTTGTGACGAAGGGCTGCTGCATAAGTTCTGCAAGGGATACTGTTTGACCTGCCAGATGATGGTTATACGGCACAATAAACCAATAATCTAAATTCATTAGAAATTGATAATTAATATCAGCATGATGTCCATCTTCTTTGACGATAAAAGCTAAATCAGCTTTATAATGGAGTAAATCCTCAATTACTTGCTGGGAATTGGCGGTCTTTAAATGAATATGTGTTGCTGGATAAACTTGTTTAAATTGAGCTAACCATTTAGGTAGTAAAAAATGGGAGGGAACATGTGTGGAGGCAATTTGCAATTCTTCATTGCCCGTATTTTTAAGCTGTTCAACTTTATTTTCAATATCAGTTTCTAGATCAAATAAGCGCTGTGCCTGTTTGTATAAAAAAGTACCATTTTGGGTTAGCGAAATGCCCCTACCTTTGGCTTCTAGCAGTGTCAAGCCTAGTTCTTTCTCTAAATTTCGAATTTGAATGGTTACAGCAGGCTGACTAATCATAAGTGTCTGTGCCGCTTTGGAAACACTATTGAGTTCAGCCACCTTTGTAAATAAACGTAGAGCATGTAAATTCATGTCGTTACACCTTTCATAAATTTTTTTTATGCTTTTATATACATTATATATTAGATTTATTAATTTGCGCTCTGTATCCTTTTAATTACAGTAGAATATATGAGAGGGGGGTTCATCATGAATCGACAACATATAGGAATTGTCTTTGGAGGAATTTTATTATTAGTTGTTGCAATGGGGATTAGTCGATTTGCCTTCACACCGATTCTACCTTTTATGCGTCATGATGTAGGATTTTCATTGAAAGTGGCTGGTTTTTTAGCTTCAAGCAATTATATTGGTTATTTCATTGGCGCATTATGGGCAGGGTTCATTTATCGTCAACGTAAAAATGTTTTAATGGCAAGTGTTGTTACCAATGTCCTATCTGTTATATTAATGGGCTTAATAGAAGTGTATAGTGTCTGGCTAGTTCTGCGTTTAATTGCTGGCATTACAGGGGGCCTTATTTTTGTGTTAACATCGAGTATTATTATGGATTACTTGGCGAAGCATTCATTATCACGATGGTCTGGCTATGTATTTAGTGGTATAGGCTTAGGGATTGCTATTTCAGGTTTATGTGTACCTGCTATAGAAGCAAGATTTGCTTGGCAGGGTGCATGGTTAGGCTTAGGAATTTTATCAGCGATTTTTTTATTTATTACCTCTTATTTATGGAGAAGTTTAGTGGTGCAAGACAGCACAAAAGTTACGAATTCTCTTGATACAAAAATGACAAAGGGTTTTATGCCATGGCTGATTTTATCCTATGGATTAGAGGGGTTAGGCTATATTATTACAGGTACTTTTTTAGTCGATATTATTCATAATATTCCTTCTCTTCAAGCTTACTCTTCCTATAGCTGGGTCATTGTGGGGCTCGCGGCTATTCCATCAGCTCCTGTTTGGACGGTCTTATTAGAGAAGTTTTCAGCTATAAAAATTTTGTTTGTGGCATACATACTGCAAGTGGTTGGTATCCTGTTACCTGTTTTTGCACAAACGGTATGGAGCGTTTTACTAGCATCTTTTTTATTCGGTCTAACCTTTGTAGGAATTGTCACGCTAACTACTTCCTATGCACGACAGCTATTCCCGACAAAGAGCGGATTCGTTGTTTCTTTATTAACAACCTTTTATGCTTTTGGACAAATTATCGGACCGATTATCGCAGGAAAACTGGTTGAAGTTTATAGTAGCTATAAAGCAGCACTTATATTTGCTGGTGTCATAGTGTTTCTTGCATTGCTCGTTATGGTAATTGGTAGATGGCTAACTGTAAAAAAAGAAGCTGTTGCTGAACATACAATTTCTATATAACGCATAAAAGCCAGAAATCCTATTTGGATTTCTGGCTTTATCATTTACTTAAAGAAGCCGTGCCTCTATCTACATGATATTAAAAAATAAAATAAAAGTCTATATATTTTTTTCTTTATATGGAAAAATAGACAAGTGCACACAGGACGTAACGTTACGATTTTACTTTGAAATGGGGACTGTAAATGAACACAGAACAAGCTATTCAACGCTGGAATCGATATGCGGAAAGGTATACAGCAAACTACGATGAGCAGGGGGATATTCATCGTGTCGTACTGTTAAATCCCACCATCTTTTCTTTGCTAGGTGAGGTAGATGGAAACCATCTATTAGATGCAGGATGTGGAGAAGGCTATTTAAGCAGATTACTGGTAAAGAAGGGTGCAAGAGTAACAGCTGTTGATTTTTCACAAAAAATGCTAGACATTGCTATGGAAAGAACACCACAGCAGGAAGCTATTCAATTTTTACACGGGAATTGTGAAAATTTATCATTTTTAGCAGATGAACAATTTGATGGTATTGTTTCAAATATGGTTCTCCAAGATTTAGAGGATTATCAGGCTGCTCTATGTGAGATGTTTCGATTATTAAAACCTAATAGCACTTTTATTTTTTCGATTTTACATCCATGCTTTGTGACACCAAATAGTGGATGGATGAGACATGAGCAGTTAGATCAACAGTATTGGAAAGTCCAACATTATTTTTATGAAGGGGAGTATCACCAGCTAGATGCTGACCCACCAATAGTTCTATACCACCGAACATTAACAAGCTATGTGCAAGCAATTAGGCAAGCTGGATTTACTATTGAGACTATTGTAGAGCCCAAGCCATCACAAGACATGCTAAGGAAGTACCCTCAATTTGCGGAAGATTTGCATTGTGCAGATTTTATTGTTTTTAAATTAAAGAAATAAAGGAGAAGTACCCATGCGTTTATTTCATGTCAGTGAAGACCCTACTATTATGATTTTTCATCCTCGACTGCCTGAGCGACCAGATTTAGATGCCAAAAAAGGGCTAGTATGGGCAATCAACGAAAGATGCCTGCCAAACTATTTAACGCCAAGAGATTGTCCGCGTGTCTGCTTTCATGCAGGAGATCAAACAACAGAGCAGGACAGACAGCAATATCTACATCAAGCTTCACATGTAGTAGTCATAGAAAACAAGTGGTTAGAAATATTGAAAACTACAAGTCTTTACCTATATGAGTTTGATAGTAATGGATTCACTTTACAGGATGATATTGCGGGCTATTATACGAGTGAAATAACACAAATGCCCATCCATGTCTCAGAGATCAAAGATATAGCTAAAGCGTTATTGGAGCGCAATGTTGAATTGCGAATCATGGATAGCTTATGGGAAATACATGATAAAATCCAAACTACAAGCTTAAATTGGTCCATGTGCAGAATGCGCTTTGCACAACCAAGATTCTAAAAACAAGCCTCGTTATGCACCTATTGCATGGACGAGGCTTATTTATTATTAGACAGTCGGTGTTTGTTCAATTGGTGCTGAAGAGATATTGACTAATTTCTTATCTTGATATGTAAAAATATAATCATAGTTTGCTGTTTCATTGAGCATCTTAGGTAAATAATATTTTAAGTCCGCAATACCTACATTTTCAGGGTGTAAAATCCAAGTAAGCTCCTTCCAATCAAGAATGCCCTCAGCAACCTTTATCGGTGTTACATATGGAAAAGATTCAGGTAGTTCCGCTATAAACGCATACATACAGCCATAGTTAACAACCCCATCTGTCCATGTTATTTTACCTTTATAGGTAATATCCTCAACCGTGATGCCTGTTTCTTCTTTAATTTCTCGTAAGGCACCAGCTAATGGTGTTTCATCCTGTTCAATTTTGCCACCAACACCATTCCATGCGCCCATCCACTGAGGCTTATCTCTATTCAATAAAAGGATATAATCTCCCTTCTTCAGAAAACAAATTGTAAATTCAGCCAAGTTTGTTCCTCCCTTTTCTTTAGTTATCTGAATTGGCAGGAGACCAGCCAGTCTGCTGACTCCAATGATTTGCTTGTTTTAAAATTTCCCATATGATCGATTCTTTAGATTTTGTATAAAGTTGACGATTATATTGGTATTTCTTAGCCAATACATATTTTACCTGCTCATAGCGACGACAGTAATCTGGATGACGGCGCAAAAAATCTCGAAATAATAAGGCTAGCTGCTCTGCCCAACTACCAGCCTGTCGAACATGAATATGTACTCGTCTATCTCTAGGAGCCTCTCGAAAATAGCGTATAGACTTGTCTGGATTTTCTGCTCGATAACTAAAACCTAGAGATTCTAATGGAGCTTTAAATGCTGCCAATGGTGTAAACGATGCGACGGATATTTGTATATCAATTACAGGCTTTGCTGCTAGCCCTGTTACAGCAGTTGAGCCAATATGATCAATTCTCAGCGCTATGTTTCCTAAGGCCTCCCGTAATTGACAGCCTATGCTATGAAATTCCTTAGCCCATTCATCTGTATAAGGTAAAATCAAAATAGGATCAGGCATTTTATCTCCTCCCTTGGTCTTCATAATTATTGTAGCATGCGTGTTATAGTGGAATAAAGATAGTAGAGGGAGTGAGAAAACGATGATTTTAATAAGTGCTTGCTTAGCAGGTTTAAATGTTCGTTATAATGGCACAAACAGTCTAGATGAAAAAATACAAAAGCTTGTGTTAGAAAATAAAGCTGTCACGGTTTGCCCAGAGCTGATGGGAGGCTTTTCAACGCCCCGCGAACCGGCTGAAATTGTAGGTGGCAATGGACAAGATGTACTTGATGGCAACGCAACAGTGGTTGAAAGTTCTGGACGAGATGTCACAAATTTATATCTGAAGGGAGCCTATGCAACCTTACAAAAAGCACTTGAGGTAGGGGCAACTCATGTCATTTTAAAGGAATATAGCCCATCCTGTGGCAGTGCAAAGATTTATAACGGTGCGTTTAATGGAACAAAATTAGCTGGCGAAGGAGTAACTACGGCATTGCTTCGAAGAAACAATATCGTCGTGCTATCTGAAGAGAATTTTTTTGAATGATTAAAGAGAGGCCCCTAAACTAGTAGGGGCCAAATTTATTTATTCAACAATTAATATGCGAGGCGACGTTTTAGCAATTATTTTGGTCGAAATCCAGCCGCCAAAAATGGCAGCTATATGTGAATCAAACTGATTAACACTTAAGTAGTCCCTTATAATATTAGCTATATCATTTTCGTCTTCAACAATTAGTACTTTGATGTTCCCGTTGCTCATACATACTATCTCTCCTTAGTAAGATGTCTAAATCATTTTCTTCGGTTGACTAGGAAAAAAAACAAAACAATGATAAGGAATGCATAGATTATAATCCATGTGTATTGCCAATAAAAAACGTTGGGTATAACTTCAATTTGATCGCCCACACTCATCATTTCTAATGAAAAATGAAGAGGAGGAAGTAACCAAAGAAGTCCAGTTAGAATAGAATCTTTTAAAGTAGCGATCACGACAGAAATAATAAGGATGCCTATTACACCCCACCACGTATTTCGCCTATTTTTCACGAGTTCCCTAGTAAATAAAGCAGTGAGTGCAATGGCAAGTAACGATAAACTAAAATGAGACAAGAAACCTAGTAAAATATGTAATAGTTTGGGCTTCTCAAAAAATGCCTCTATTAGGATAGGATAGATGACAGAAACACAGCTTAGGCTAAAGGCAAGCAGCCCACAAATGATGAATATCCCTAAATTGTAGTCTATTGTTTTTCTCGTATGAAGGGTAGTAATCATTTTTTGTCCTTCATCTTCAGCATGAAATAATGTAACAGTAAACCAGCCCATTAAAAAAAAGAGCACAAGAGATGTAAATGAATAACTATCTAATATTGGATTAGGGACAAAAGTATAATTAACGATAAGACATAGAATGAAGATTGTAAAAGGTGGAACGTATTGATAGGTTCTTAAATAATTTATCAATTGATAACGTACTAAACTGCTCATCTTTTTCGATTCCTCCTTTCAAAAATGAGAAGAGAATTGTTCTTTTTTGTAGTGGACAGTAGCTAAATATTTAATTGAAGCATTGTGTTGTAATAATTTCAGTAAAATTTGATCTGAATCCTTTGCTGGAACAATCGTCACTATTTCATAATGTCCATTCACTAAAAGTTGTTGTTGTTGAATCTCTATCGAAGGTATGATTTCATCGAGTAATGATAGGCTAGCAATCTCAAAAATTAATCGATGCGTTGGATTGCGATCGAAACCCTCTATCTGAATGATCGTATTCTCTTGAATAAGTAAAACGGAGTCTACAAGGTTTTCGAGTAATTTGGTTTCATGACAGGTTAAGAGGATACTGAGTCCTTTGCTTCTTACTCTAGCTAAGATTTGTTCGAAATCATTTTGTGCCTTGGCATCAAGTCCTGACAATGGTTCATCCATTATCAGTAGATCAGTTTCTTCTAGCATCGCCTGCATAATCATCACCTTTTGCTTCATCCCTTTAGAGAAATGGACAATCCTTGTATCTTTTTCCTCTTTTAGTTGAAACATCTCAAGTAATTCTTCTATCTTCTGCAAAAGCTGCTTTTTAGCCATACCTCGTATACAGCCCATGTGATAAAGATATTCTTGAGGTGTAAATAAAATATGAGAAGGAGTTGTTTCTGGTACATAGCCAACTTTTAAAGACGTTTTATGCTTCACAATAGAACCACTGTCGGGTTTAATGAATGCTGCAATAATCTTGAGTAAAGTGCTTTTTCCAGAACCATTTTTCCCCACTAGAGCAATGATTTGATTGGACGCAATTGAAAACGATACATTCTCTAAAATTTTTTTCCCATTGTATTGTTTACAGATGTTTTGTACTTCCAAAATAGTAGTCATCTTCACACACCTTTATTTTTGGATAATTCTTCTCCATAAAATAATTATAATGAAAATCGACCATTCACTTCAATTAAATTGGTTATATTTCCTGTTTTTAGTTATTTCAGTTACATAAAAAAGCTCTGCTTTTTAAATAGCAGAACTTTTAAGGATTGATTACAACGAACGATATTTTTTTAAACTGATAATATTTAACGTAATGAAAACAATGGCAAAACAAGCAAGAATGCTGAGATTCACTATAATATCAGAAAGTGAATAACCTTTATACATCACACCATTCAATGCGTCCGCAGCATAGTATAGAGGCATGATACGCCCAATGTTTTGAAGCCATTCCGCCATACTATCCAGCGGGAAAATACCCGAAAAGAACACTTGAGGAACAATAACAAGCGGAATAAATTGCATCATTTGAAATTCTGAAGCGGCAAAGCTAGATAGCAACGCACCTAAGGATAACGAGACAAGAGCAACCATCATATTGATGAGTAGGACAAGCCAGATGGAGCCTACATGGACAATATCGAGCACATAAATACCAAACAGGACGATAATAATTGTTTGCAGGAACGCAAATAAACCATAGCCAACCATATAGCCTGCTACAATTTCTGAACGTTTAATCGGTGTCGCTAGTAAACGCTCCAATGTTCCAGAAGTACGCTCCTTTAATAAGGCAATGCCCGTAATTAAAAAAACAAAGAAAAAAACAAAGAAGCCAATGAGCATAGGACTAAATATATCAAAAATAGCCGTATCCTGATCACCATAAACATAGTCCGTTTTCATACTGCCTATAGAGGCTTGTGTAGGCTGTAAGATTTGAGCAAGTTGCATCATTAAAGCCTTTGCCAGAGAAGGATCATCATTTAATAAAGTTAACTTACTAACATTTTGCTCTACTGCTAGCCAACCATTATACTCTTTATCTTGTAGCTGTTTTTTTGAAAAATCATTGTCCACGATAATGGTAAAATCAGTCTCTTTTAATTTGTCGATCAATGGGGCGGGCGCATTAGAGACCACAAGTGTGACGGAAGCCTCATTACTATTGAAAATAAAATACATTAAGGACAAGACAAGAAGTGGGGCTAAAAATAATAAAGCAAGTGTCCGTCTATCTCTTTTCATTTGTTGGATGATTCTTGTGATGATAGCACCTATTCTCATTGAACGTCACCTCCAGCTTTTACAAACACCTCATCAAAGTCTTTTGCTTGATATTGTTCTTTTAACTCTTGAGGGGTACCCTGTGCAATAATATGTCCACTTCTCAGCATGGCCAATTGATCACATCTTTCCGCTTCATCCATCGCATGCGTCGTCACTAAAATGGTTTTTTGTTCTTGATCTTTTAAACGAATCAGTTCTTGCCAAATTTCCTTTTTTAAGACAGGATCTATCCCCACCGTTGGTTCATCCAAAATGAGTAGTTTAGGATTTTGAATAAGGGCAATAGCAAGAGATAATCGACGTTTCATTCCCCCCGAATAATTTTCTACTTTTTGTCGTAAGTCATCTGTTAAACGAACGAGGCTTGCCGCATAGGCTACTCTTTCTATTCGTTCCGCTTTAGATAGTGAATAAAGCTTTGCAAAAAAATGTAGATTTTCTTCCCCCGTTAAATCTGTATAAAGTGCATCTGATTGTGCCATATAGCCAATGTCATTTAATAATTGTTTATGAGGAACATTCAAATCTAATACTTGAATAGTACCACTATCAGGTTTCAGCATGCCCATAATCATTTTGATTAGTGTTGTTTTACCACAGCCTGACGGACCGAGTAAGCCCATTAACTGTCCCTTAGGAACATCCAAAGAAAGGGGGGCAATAACTTGCTTATGTTGAAATCGTTTTTCGAGAGACTTAATAGAGATTGCCTGGTTGCCCATATGGTCCTCACTCCTTCACTGAACACAATGTTGATTTGATAAAAATTTTACGGTAGCATGTGAGCAAATACAATCAACAGTTTGCCAGCAAGTGTTAAGTAAATGGAGGGAAATATGTGTCTGTACATGAAAAAATGAATTTTGAAACGAAGCAAGCCATTAAAAATGCTTTTATCCAACAAGTAGAGGAGGTAGGCTTTGAGCGTGTGACTGTAAAGAATTTAGCGTTAGTAGCTGAAATTAATCGTGGCACGTTTTATTTACATTATTCAGATAAATATGATGTGATGGAGGATTTGCAGCAAGAGCTATTAAAGGAGTTAGAGCGCTATGTCAAACATGTTCAGCCGTTGGATGCTTTTCAAACGTTAAAAATGGGGCAACTTTATCAGCCATTTATCAAGGTGATAACGTGTATAAAAGAGCATGCACCAGCTTTTCGTATGTTATTAGGAGAGCAGGGGAGCCCTAGCTTTACACAAAAGGTGAAAATGATCTTTGGGAGTCATATTTTGGACAGATTATCGCTTATACGCAAGGAAGCACAAGATCCAGAGTTTCAACAATACTTACAAGCCTTTATAGCATCTGCCATTTTGGGGGTCATTCAGGAGTGGTTGGACAAGGGGAACGAGAACTTAACGGTAGAAGAAATGGTCGCTCTACATTTTCGATTAATACGTTTTTTAGGAAATGTAGTAGGTACTATTTAATGAAAACCGCTACAGCACTGGATCTGTAGCGGCTAGAAATTTAGAGATGTAAATCTCGTTTTACAAAAAAACGAATTGCTAGACTATAGCAAAGCAAGCCAATGAGGAAAAGTGTACCTAGCATCCACCAGCAAGAGCTATTTTGTTGGATTAATTGAACTGAATCGAACAATGAATAGATTGTAATGTATTGTAATTTGTCTAGTGAACCACCCATATTGCTCAGTGCCTCAATCAGATAAAAGGCAATGGGAATGCCAGCACTATAGGCATAGGATGTTCTTAAATCTTTCGTGCTGCAAGACATAAGAAAACAGAATCCACTAATGGCAAAGTGCAATAAAAATAGCCCAAAATTTAACAGCAGTAGGGCCGTTATGTCCAGCTCATTAGGGAATAATATTTCTGCAAAGACAATCATGACCAACGTAGTAACAGCAAGGAGTGTAAAAAGGCTGATGATCAAAAATAGTGCTTGTGTAAAGACAATTTTAAAACGTGTATTCGGTGTAGCGATTAAGTATGCCATCGAACCATTATCAATATAGCCCATGATGAGCTTATTGGCTAACATGATAGAAAATACCAAAGGAAGAATCATTAATAAAAATCCATATAAATAGGTGGAGAGAAATTCTATCAAGGTATCGCCAATGCTGGTCATACCAAAGGCTGCCATCATCTCAGGCATTGTTTCTGTTAATTTTTTTAGTGTATCCGTCATTTCTGGGTTATACATATAAATTACACTGACAATATATAGCATTAGTACACCGATAATTATGGTGAATAGTTTAAGAGAGGCAAATAACTCATGCTTGAATAAGGTAAAATTCATGATTAAGCACCTCCACTTTCGTAATAATGCATAAAAATATCTTCTAGTGACTGGGAAATAACGTCTAAGTCTATAATTTTATAGTTAGATAGCGTATGGAGAAATGCTTGAAGGTCTCCCATTATAGTAATCATAACTTTTGTAGAAGAGATACGTTCAAGTACATATTCCTCATCAAGGAAGCGAGTGAGCTCTTGCTCATCTTGAAACTCAAGCATGTATTTTTTAGATTTACGTTTCTTTAAATCTGTAATGGTTTCAGTCGCCACGATTTTACCTGCATTAATAATCGCTACACGATCACAAGTTTTCTCTACTTCTTCAATCATATGAGAGGACATGAAAATGGTCGTTCCTTTGTCCTTTTCAGCTAAAATGAATTCAATAAATTTGGTTTGCATGAGCGGGTCTAAACCACTAGTAGGTTCATCTAGAATGACAATTTCGGGATGATGCATGAAGGCACAAACTAAACCAACCTTCTGCTTCATACCTTTCGACATTTTTTTTATGAGCCCAGAAGCATCTAATTCAAAGAAATGCATTAATTCCTCGGCATGGGTGTAATCATTCATCCCTCTTAACTTAGCAATAAAGTGAATAAATTGCTTACCCGTCATTTTATCAATAAACGCAATTTCTCCAGGTAAATAGCCAACAACTTGTTGAATGGTTGCAGATGCCTCCCGACAATTTAAACCGTTAATGAAACAAGAGCCCTCAGTTGGCTGTAAAAAACCCATTAAATGGCGTATAGTTGTGGATTTTCCTGCCCCATTTGGTCCTAAAAAACCGAACACTTCACCCTTTGGAATTTGTAGATGAACATTTTGTATACTATAAAAATCGCCAAACTTTTTAGTTAAATGGTTTACTTCAATCATGGACACGTCACTCACCCCATTTTATTGATACAATAATGTTTTCAAAAATAGAAAGTATTCACTAGCCTCTTCCATGCATTGCTCGATTAATTCATTAAAGAGCTCTTGATTATCTACATGCGCTTTTAATCTTTCCTCATAACGATGACTGATACCATCTGTTACCCATTGAATAGTATCAATTGCCTTTTTTATATCCAAATTTTCTCGGAATAAACTCGTATCAATTCCTTCGAATGCAGTTACATAAGCATTTTTTTGAAAAGCGGCATTGTAATGATTTAGTTCATCTCGTACCTCAGAGCTTGTTTCAGCATAGGCCTTTTTCAAAAAATCAAACAGCGCATGATATTGCTTCATGAGATCAACTTTAATTTTCATGATCTGTTCATAACGCTTAAAAATATCAGGCTCTGCTAAATCAATTTGGCGATTAAGTGCCTCGGAGAATTTAGTAGTTGTATAGTCATATAAGAAAAGATATAAATTTTTTTTACTACCAAAATAGTGATATAAAATGCCTTTTGATATATTGGCATTGCTCACAATTTTGTTTGTTGAAGCGGTAGCATAGTTATTGAGCGAAAATTCCCTTAAGGCAGCATTAATAATTGCTTGGCGCTTTTCTTCGGTTAAATTCATAAAAGCTTGATACAATTTTTTACTCCTTTCCGTCATATTTTATGCCATTATATAGAAATTGACTACTGTGGTCAATGTTTGGGAAAATAAAAAAGAACATGATTGTGACCATTTCCAATAGTCTCACTCATGCTCTCCATTGCTTCAGTTTACTTATCATAATAATTGTTCAATGCAATTTCTAAACGTTCTTCTAAATGCTTTGAAATATAGCTTAGAACGAATTGCTCTTTGTCCATTTCAATTTGTGCGGACTTAAAAAATTTGGTGAAAAAACCGACTTTATGATTTTGGGAATATTGCTGTAATGCTTCTGTACGTAATGTAGAAACGATTTCATTTTCTATATGACGCTCTCTAATCTTTTGGACAATGTCCTTCACGCTATTTTCTTGCAGCTCGGTAATTTGATTTTGTAGATGCTCATTTTCCTGCTTTAGCTCCAACGTTTCTTTTTGAATTTCTTCCACTTGAAGGACAGAATCGGTCGAAAGACGTTGAATGTTTTTGTCAAGAAAGTCCTGATTAATGTTAACTTGTAACGTCCCTTGCTCTTCATTCGGCAAAATCTGAAAAAGACCTGTTTGAATCATTTGCTGTAGGACGTTTCCAAGTAAATCGATTTTATGTGATAAATCCTCAGAATCCATGGTCGTTGCGGTAATTTGGTGTTTCAGCAACTGACCGTTATCATCAATACCTAGCAATAATTTAATCCCCCTTACACGATACTCATCCTTCAATAATAAAATCATACGCAATCTCAATATAGCAGGTAGGTTTAAACGAATATTGCTATTTGTATTGGGCGAAGCATTGTCAAAAATATACTGTTCAAACGGTTTTAAATAGTAGCGAAGCATGGCGTCTGTAATATTAAACCAGCCCGCGACTTCTGCAATTGTATAGTGTTTCGATTCATCGATCTCTGCTAAATACCCATCATTATAGAGGTTTTCCTCTAAAGGTGTATGTTGCAGTGCCACAAACAATGGGTCATCTTGCACAATTTCAAGTACCATTTCTTTTGCATCATTTACTTTAAGCATCCTTACACACCCCACTTTATTTTTCCCATGACTAAATGTTCCCTATATAGGTTTCTATTCGATTGGCAGCAATTGTATGCCTATTTTATGTAGGAAATAGTCATTAGAACGAAGTACCTTTTAATCTTTTATGAATCTTAAGGGAAATTGTACTGATGTTCAGGAGGAAGTTAATACAGAAGAATTACCATCCTATACATTTTATTTTTTATAGATAAAAGAATATAATTGGTGTAAAATTACACTTAAATAATCATATTATATTTTTGTGGAGGTGTAGCTGAAATGAAAAGATTTATTCAAAGTATGTTGTCGCTATTTCCATTTCCGTTTTTATTTCATTTTTACGAGTATAATAGCCACCTCTCAAACCAAGAGGCTAGCTTCTTATTGCCATTATTTCTTTTTTCCATCATTGGAGTTGGCATAGTATCTAGAAATGAACATCTACCTTTGTTCATTGTCCTAAATTTTTTGATGACTGCTTTGTCTTTAATGTTAGGCCATTTTTTTATAGATGATGATGGAAGTTGGTTTAAGCCTTTTGGAAGAGATATAGCCATTATCTTTGTTTCATTCTTTTATGTTTTTGGGCAATTAATTATAAGAGGGATTAATATTGGAATCATAAGACATAGAGTAAAAGATTAAAATTACAATAAGTCGTATAAGAAAGGACCATGCCTTTATAAGAAGAGAGGAAAATATGGTCATTACTATTGATAAAGCTAAAAATGAAGATTATATTGCGATCAATCATCTTGGGGAAACAGTTACTTGAACGTGGTAAGAATGGGGAGGGGGCTACATCTATAGAATTAACTGTGTAAGTTCAATACCAATGAAATTGAATTTTATGAGCATTTAGGGATAAAGAGTGTAAAAAGAAAAATGAAGATGAATATAGAAATCAAGCAATTAAGTCACTCATGAATGAAAATGAGCGACTTTTTTCGTTTTTACCCTATGAGATCGTGTTGATCTACTAACTAATAATGTCAATTATTAAGAAAAAGTTAAGAATTCTCCTTGCAAATCTTTAAGAAAGTCTCTTTATAGTTAAAACCATCAATAATGAAAGCAAAGCGAGGAGACAACTAAATGCAGCTCATCACCTTCCTTACTGAATTTATAAAGCATCCAAAAACAATAGGCGCTATATCACCTAGTTCTAAGAAATTAGCGCATAAAATGGTGCAACCTATTTGCTTTGAGACGGCTCAATGCATTATAGAGCTTGGCCCTGGGATGGGGGCCTTTACAAAGGAGCTTGTGAAAAGAAAAAAGCCAGCTACATTACTTGTTCTCATTGAACATAATGCGATTTTTTGTGAGAAACTGCGTAGGCAATTTGCTCATGTAGCCAATGTTGTAGTGATCCATGGTTCAGCAGAAAATTTGAAGCAATATTTGACAGATTTGAATATCGAAAAAATAGATTATGTTATTTCTGGACTGCCATTTACTTCGTTAAAGGCGGAAGTATCGTGTTGTATTTTAAGAAATGTGAGGGATTGTTTGTACAATGGAAAATTCATTACTTTCCAATATTCACTTGTAAAAAAATCATTTTTTCAAACCTATTTTCAGAATATTTCACATGAGAAAGTATGGATTAATATGCCACCAGCCTATGTATTGAGCTGTAGGCTAGGAAATACGAGGGTTAGCTAATGGAGCTAAAGGATCTTTTATTATTTATTGAACAATATGGCTATTTTGCTTTGTTTTTTAGTTTATGGCTAGGGATCATAGGCATGCCGCTACCAGATGAAATGATTGTCATGAGTGGTGGTTTTCTATCGTCGCTAGGAAAATTGGTCATATGGAAATCTTTCTTACTTACTTATTTAGGCGTTGTTTCAGGGCTTTCTCTAGGATTTATACTTGGAAAACTATTTGGTCATCGTGTACTCGATAAACTTGTGAAAAAGAAAAAGGCAAAGTACTTAACCAAATCACAAGAATTGTTAGATCAATATGGACACTTTGCATTAGTCCTGAGTTACTTTATTCCAATTGTTCGACATATCCTCCCTTACTTGGTGGGAATGAATAATATGTCTTTTAAAACATATGCCTTATTTTCCTATACAACAGGCTTTGTCTGGACATTGATTTATTTTACACTAGGTTTATTATTTGGCAGTCAAATTGAATATATTTCTTTGATTGCTACGAAATATGGTATGTACTTTGGGTTATTCATCGTGACTGTTAGCTGTATTTATTATTTTTATATACGGAAAATAAAAAAATAGCTAAAATGGAGGAGCATTATGAATGGAAAATATTTGATTAATGGTGGGATTAGATGAGTAATGAAACAATTTTAATTGTAGATGATGAAAAAGAGATAAGAAATCTGATAGGCATTTATTTGAAAAATGAGGGATTTCATGTGTTAGAGGCATGTGATGGAGAAGAGGGCTTACAGTTAGTAAAGAAGCATAAAGTACATTTAATTGTATTGGATTTAATGATGCCTAAAGTAAATGGCATTGAAATGTGTATGAAGGTAAGAGAAATAGCAGAAATGCCTATTATTATGCTAACTGCCAAATCTCAAGATATGGATAAGATTAGTGGTTTAACGATAGGTGCTGATGATTATGTGACTAAGCCCTTTAATCCATTAGAGCTAATTGCCCGCATTAAATCACAGCTCCGTCGCTATCTGAAAATGAGTGGCTTACATAGCAGCAATAGAGAGGAGCTGGAAGTTGGCGATTTACGTATCAATACAGCGACACATGAAGTTTTTGTTAACAATGAAAGAGTAAAGCTGACACCTAGGGAGTTTGCTATTTTGGAATTGCTTGTTAGTAACCCTGGCATTGTCATGAGTGCAGAGCAAATCTATGAAAAAGTTTGGAAAGAGGAAGCATTTCAATCGGAAAATACTGTAATGGTACATATTCGAAAAATTAGAGAGCGAATTGAGGCAAATCCAAGGAATCCACAATATATTAAAACCGTATGGGGAGTAGGGTATAAAGTTGAAAAAGTTCTTTAGGCTTTTAAAGTTCCCAAGGTTTCTGAAGCAAATTGGTGCGAAAATAAAAAATAATATTCAACGTAGCATTCGTATTCAACTATTTACAACGTTTTTATTATGTGCACTTGGCAGTTTTTTAGTGGCACGTGCAGTAGTGCCATTTTTTGAGAATAACAATGAGACAGTGATTGTGGATTATAGTGGTAGTATGAAGATGATGTATTATCATGCACAGGATACAGCAGCATTGGCAACCCAAGAAAATAGTGTTGAAGCATTAAGAGAATTGATCGATCAAGAAAATGGAAAAATAGAAAATGAGGACAATGCATTCAAAATTGTCGTCACAGATGAGGCAGGTAAGATCTTATATAAAACAAAGCAGGTAAAAGAGCAACAAATCGATTTGCATGAAGAAATAAGGCATGTCATGGGCTTTACAATGAATCAACCTTTTGAAAATGCCTATCATATGATCGAAACTTCTCGTGAAGAGTTTACTACATTAGTGCCACTAACTTTACAAGATAAAAATTATTACTTCTTTGTTAGTGGGCTTCCACAAGGAGAAGCCATCACAAGTACGAATGAAGGTCCCATACCTTTTTTCATTGGTGTTATGTTGTTTATCGTATCATTTTTCTTGATAACAAAACGCAAAATGAATCAAATTGAGGCATTAGCAGAGGGGGTTATGGAAATCGCAAAAGGAAATTTAGCCTTTCGTATTGAGAAAAAAGGCCAAGATGAAATTGCTTCACTAACGGATAATGTTAATCAAATGGCAGAAGAAATTATGACAAGTATCGAGATGGAGAGGAAAATTGAGCAACAAAAAAACGAGCTTATTACAAATGTTTCACATGACCTTAGAACACCTCTTACCTCAATCATGGGTTATTTGCGTTTATTAAGAGAAGAGAAGTATGAGACAAAAGAGCAATATGACGAATATTTGAAAATAGCCTTTTCTAAATCCGAACAATTAAAAAATTTAATAGACGATTTATTTGAATATACTAAGCTCACGAATGATAAAAATACTTTAATGCGACAACAAGTTTGTGTAAATGAGCTGCTCGAACAACTAATGGAGGAATTAGTACCGTTAGCAGAGGAGAAACAACGTATTTTTATAAAACATTTTCCAGAGAATCGAATTTTTGCTGCGCTGGATTCGGAAAAGATTGTACGAGTATTTGATAATCTTCTCATCAATGCGATCAATTATAGTACTGCTGAAGGAAAAATTATGGTTTCCCTTGAAGGACAAGCAAACCATGTGCGTATTTGTGTAGCGAATCAAAGTGATGCCTTTACATCGGTGGAGCTTGCTAGTTTATTTGAGAGATTTTATAAAAAAGATCAATCGAGAACAAATGTAACCGAGGGCTCAGGGCTTGGACTAGCGATTGCGAAAAGCATAGTGGAGCTTCACGGAGGAACGATTCACGCAAAATACAAAAACGAGACACTGTACTTTATTATCACATTGCCGTTAGCAGCTTCATAACTGACTACAATGGAAGAATAGTAATGGCATGTTGTGTTTGTGTATGATGTGACAGCATGTCTTGCAGGGTTGCTAGGGTAGCTGTGTTTCTGATTAATAATTGGATTTCAGTATGCTTGTATTGTCGTTGAAAGTCCATAATATAATCTGCAATGATATGTAAATTATATTGATTTTTAATCTCTACCTCAACGAAAAATGGCAGTGTTAAATCTGGCAGCTTAATACTGCCACCACGTCGAATCCAAATTGCTTCCTGCACATAGTAGCGGATCGGTAATTGGCGGTTACTAGCTATAAAAATATCCATAGAAAACTCCCTTCAGTGTCTAAGTACAGCCTAATGGAAATGCATTCAGTCGTCAAAAGAAAACATGTGAAAATCTGATTGAAGATTTTTTCATGTTTTTTTTGTTTGTTTTTTGTTGAATTTGATTTGAATATGTCCGTTTTTTGGACTAATTGTAAAGGGCGTGTAAACATTAATTTAATCCATTGTAAATGATATGTACAGCTAGCTTAAAACTATTAATAATAAAGTCTGACAACAAGGAAAGGGTTGAATGGATTGGCTATCAATGTACAGGAGATGATTTTCCAATTTCTTGGAGGGTTAGGCTTATTTCTTTTCGCTATTAAATTTATGGGAGATGGCTTGCAGAAGGCTGCAGGTGATCGACTAAGAGATATTTTAGATAAATTTACAACAAACCCATTGATGGGTGTACTAGTTGGTATTGTTGTTACAGTTCTCATACAATCAAGTTCAGGTACGACCGTTATAACTGTTGGACTAGTGAGCGCAGGACTTATGAAATTGCGTCAAGCAATAGGCGTTATTATGGGAGCTAATATTGGGACAACCATCACAGCATTTATTATAGGAATAGATGTAGGTGCTTACGCATATCCAATTATGGCAGTGGGCGCGATATGCTTATTTTTCTTTAAGAAGAGTTTCATTCAAAATATGGGACAAGTATTATTCGGGTTTGCAGGTTTATTTATTGGTTTAGAGCTTATGAGTGGTGGAATGAAGCCGCTTAGAGATTGGCAACCATTTTTAGATTTGACTGTACAAATGTCTGATGTGCCGATTTTAGGGGTATTAGTAGGAACGATATTCACCCTGATTGTTCAATCTTCCTCAGCTACAGTAGGGATTTTACAAGGGCTTTATGCTGAAGATTTAATAACTTTACACGGGGCATTACCTGTCTTGTTTGGAGATAATATTGGTACAACGATTACAGCAATTCTAGCCGCTTTAGGTGCTTCTATTGCAGCAAAGCGAGCAGCTGCCACACATTTACTATTTAATGTAGTGGGTACAATTATCTTTATGCTCATATTGGGATTATTTACGAACTATGTGGAATGGATTGCAGGGGTGCTCAATTTAGAGCCGAAAATGCAAATAGCCTTTGCACATGGAACGTTTAATGTCATCAATACAATCATTCAGTTACCATTCATAGGTGTTTGGGCTTATGTCGTAACGAAACTAATTCCAGGCGAAGATTCAGTTATTGAATACAAACCAAAATTTTTGGATAAAAATTTGATTATCAAATCACCATCAGTGGCATTAGGTCAAGCAAAGATGGAAGTAGTGCGCATGGGCGAGTATAGTATTCAAGGTCTAGAAGAAACGTTAACGATTTTGAAAACGGATGATGCTAAGTTAATCGGCAAGGTCGGCCAATTGGAGGAAGCCATTAATAATTTAGACCGCAAATCAACGGAATATTTAGTGGAGCTATCAAAACAATCTCTATCAACCCATGATTCCCAAGTGCATCATGCTTTATTTGAAAATATTCGGGATATCGAACGAATTGGTGATCATGTAGAAAATATAATTGAGCTTCTGCAATACAAGGATAGTAATCGTGTTCGTTTAAGTCAACAAGCGATGCAGGAGTTAGAAGATATGTTTGTTTTTACATTAGAAACTGTGAAAATGTCTATTGAATCCCTTGATAAGCGTGATCTTTCCTTAGCACAGCAAGTGATAGAAAAAGAAAATGAAATTGATAATATGGAGAGACGTTTACGTAAGTTGCATATTAAGCGATTAAATGAAGGAGTTTGCTCAGGTTCAGCAGGTATTGTATTTGCGGATATTGTGAGTAATTTAGAAAGAATTGGTGATCATGCTTCTAACATAGCGGAAACCGTTATTGCCTAATAATAAGCTGTTCAGTGGAGATAATCTGCTGAACAGCTTTTTTATTAGGGGAAGGATAGAATTGTTAAAATGACAGATAGAACCCTCAAACTGTCGGATAGTCATAAGCTTCTATGGCTTCTAAAAAATAAGTTAGGATGGGGGATTGTACTTCGTCCTTACGATAAATAAACCATGTAGGAATATGTGCTTGCTTGTTCTTTATCTTGTGCAATGTTAATGCTTGTGTTGCCATATATTTTTCCGCAATGGCAAGTGGTAGTAAGGTAATACCTAACCCAGCAGCAACACAGCCAATAATACCGTCAAGCGTACCAAGCTCCATTCGATTTTGTGGTCGAACCCCTTCTTCATGTAACCAATGTTCCAAGATGGCTCGATAGGAACAGCCATGTCGGAATGTAATCACAGTGCTTCCCTCTAAATCCTGTAGATGCTTAATAGGTTTATGCTTGCTAGAAGTGAGAATAACAAGCTCTTCACAGACAAACTCTTTCATCATTATATTTTCTTTATAAACAGGTCCGGTAACAAATGCGCCATCTAGTTCATAGTTTTCTACCCGTTCAATATTGTACTGAGAAGGGCTTGTTAATATGGTGATATCCACTTGTTCATGTGCTTGATGAAATGTGCTTAACAGAGTTGGTAAATGCAATGCAGCAGTTGTTTCCATCGAACCAATTCGTAAAACGCCTCGTTGTTCCTCCGTTTCATGTATGATCTCAAAGGTTTTTTCATAGAGATGAAGCATTTTTAGGACTAACTCGTAGAATTGTTCTCCTTTTGGTGTTAGCCGTATCCCTCGATGTCCACGATAAAAAAAGGTTGTTTCGTAGATTGCCTCAAGACTTTGTATTTTCATAGAGATATTGGATTGTGTGTAATTAAGTGCTGTGGCAGCTTTAGAAAAGCTACCTGTTTGGACGACTGTTCGATAAATCGTTAAATCATTAATATTCATATGCCCTCCAGCTATCAATTTTATTGATACTTATTATAAAGAATTAGATCTATTTTTGATACCTAGATATTCGATATAGTGAAATAGAAGGAGTGATGATATGCACAAGCAAACCGTACGCTATTTAATCGGGGGTATTTTTGCTTTAGTTATTGCTATGGGCATCGGCCGTTTTTCGTATACGGTTATTTTACCTTATATGCAAGAAACTTTTGAATTTAGCCGAGCAACAGCAGGTTACTTAGCAACAAGTAATTACTTAGGTTATTTGGTTGGAGCCTGGGTGGCAGGTCGTTTACCAATAGGGAATAAACGTATTCTCTTTTTGCAAATTACCCTTGGTATCAGCATTTTAACAACAGCCTTCATGGGCTTTACAAATGTAATCATCATTTGGTATTTATTACGATTTATCTCGGGTGTTGTGAGTGCTTTTATTTTTGTTGTTATAACAAGCCTTATACTAGACCAGTTAGCCAGCAGTAGTCATATGCATCTATCGGGGCTGTTCTATAGTGGGGTGGGAATAGGGATTGCATTAAGTGCGGTAATTGTTTCACCAATCCAAGCTGTTTTCCATTGGAATGGAACTTGGATCGTATTAGCTTTATTTAGTATTGTATTGTTTGTCTTGATTGTACTATTCATTAAGCCTATTACACCAAGTAAACAACTAGTGGAAAGCCAGATAATTTCACAGAAAACGCCTCCTCAGTCTTGGATGAAATGGTTAATCATCGCTTATAGCTTAGAGGGGCTTGGCTATATTGTCACAGGCACATTTATTGTATCAATTGCACAGGAGTCGACAAGCTTTCATGGAGATGCAGCCTTTGTATGGTTTGTTGTGGGTGTTGCAGCAATTCCCTCATGTATCGTTTGGTCTAAGCTAGCACAGCGTTATGGCTATGTGAAAATTTTACTCATCTCTATGCTACTGCAAGCGATAGGTATTGTTTTACCTGCGCTAGCTACAAATTCGATGACCCTTTATGCTAGTGCCTTCATTTTTGGGGCAACCTTTATGGGAATTACAACTGTTTGTACAACATTAGCGAGGAAACTTGCACCAGTTAATAGTCATCAAATGATAGGTTATTTAACGGCTGGCTATGCGCTCGGACAAATGATTGGTCCATCCATTGCAGGCACACTTGCAAGTTACACAAATAGCTATCAGTATGCCTTAGTTGGGGCTTCCTTAGTAGTAATGCTGGGAGGATTATGTTTAATAGGAGGCGTAAAATATGATAGAAGCAACTAAAAAAAGTAAGTAAGGCATAGTGCGCCTTACTTACTTTGAAATTAATGGATATCTCGTTTCTTAAAGTTACCACCACGAACTTCTGACACATCAGAAATGACTACAAAAGCGCCTTCGTCGATGTCTTTAATAATCGAAACTAATTTATTTTCTTCCATACGGTTAATGACACAGTTTAAGATTTCTGTTGGTTCATTGGAGAAACCACCACGTCCATGTGTATAGGTAACACCACGTCCTAAGCGGGCTTGGATAGCGTCTCCAATCTCCTCGGATTTTCCACTAACAACACGAACTTCTTTTGATTTTTCTAAACCAACTTGGATAATATCGATAACATTTTTGGCAATATAGTAAGTTAACGCTGAGTAGAGAGCACTCTCTAAGCCAAAGATAAAGCTTGCCCCTAAGAAAATAAAGGCATTGATAAATAATATAATATCGCCGACTGAAAATGGAATTTTACGAGATAATAGTACAGCTAAAACCTCTGAGCCATCTAAAGCGCCACCATTTCGTAGGACAATTCCAATACCCACACCAAGGAGCATACCACCAGATAAGACAATTAGGAGGGGATCATTTGGGCCTAAAATGGTTTTGACGTCATGTAAAAGCACTGTAGAAATCGATAATGCTGCAATACCAGCGCTACTCATTAAGGCAAAGGTTTTTCCAACTTGCTTGTAGCCGATATAAATGAACGGAATATTTAATACAAAGAGCAGTACGCCTAACGGGATACCAAAGAGGTGCGCACCCATAATACTAAGACCTGTTACACCGCCATCAATGACAGCATTCGGAATTAACACGGCCTCTAGTCCGTATGCGGCTATAACTGCCCCAATAATGATCATAATTAATTTTCGTATATTTTCTAGTGACTTTCCTTTTTTCATAAATCTTCTCCATTTCTTTACGTCAATAGTACCTAAGGCTTTGGAATAATATTTAAAGCAATTGTTTTAGTCTCCAAACCTTTATTTGAATCGGTCATATTATAGTATTTAGTTAATAAATCGTTTAATTCATTTTCAAAGTTTTTGAATTGATCGTCCGTTAACGTTAAGTCGATTAAAGAAAAAGTTGCTAAATCTGTTGTGCTTTCTTTTTCATCAAGTGAATGCAAATAATTTTGATATTGAGATAGTAAAGCCAATTGATAGTAGGAAATATAATTTAATTTTTGCTTGGTTGTGAGTTGAGTCCAATCCTCCTTACTAAGTTTTGCTGCTCCTTCATTTAATGCATAAAACTTCTCTGTAACAGAACGAACTTTTCGCTCTTTCACAATTTTTATGATATTTTCATCGACTAAAATTTGGATATGACGATATAGAGTGGCTTGTGGTACATCTTTAATGACAGAAATCATCTCCAATGTGCTTAAACCCTCTTCTTTATTGTGCATCAGAGCTTGTAAAATTTTCATTCTCACAGGGTGCATTAATACCTCTGCTTTATTACGCATAAACCGATCCTCCTACCAGAAAATGAGATAGTATCAAGGGAAGCAATCAAATGTTATCAATTTGAGAACATTATCAAAAAATATACTATAGCGTTTTTTTAAAGATGTACAGTAAAAAGGTAATGAAATTTTTTCATTCTTTTGTTATCATTATTGATAATGATAATGAAGGGGGTTATAAAAATGAAATTACACTATGGTTTTGAAGACTTAAATCAAATTGATTGGGCAAGCATACTACCAATTCTTTTACCATTTGTACTCGTAGGTTTTTTACTTATCACTGTTGCACTAATAGATTTATATAAACACAGAGATAGCAGAGAAAACATACTAATGTGGGCCATTATTATTTTGTTCTTTAATACAATTGGTTCTGTTCTATATTTCGTGATGGGAAGAAAGGATGTCAATAAACGTGCGCTTAGAAATTAATAATATTACGAAAAAATTTAAACAGAAAACGGCAGTAAGTAGTTTTTCAATGGTTATAGATTCGAATGAATGTGTAGGGCTTATTGGACCAAACGGGGCAGGAAAATCTACATTAATTCAGATTATTGCTGATATTCTTTATGCAGATGCAGGGGACATTGTACTTGATGGGCAAAAAATTTCAAAGATGAAAAATCATATTGGTTATTTACCACAGTACCCTAATTTCTTCTCGTGGATGACAGCCTCTGAAACTTTAGCCTTTATGGGGACACTTTCGGGTATTTCGAAAAATCAATTACAAAAAGACATCCCAATTCTTCTGGAAAAGGTAGGCTTAGGGAAAGAAGCACATGCTCATGTTGGAACATTTTCAGGAGGTATGAAACAGCGTCTTGGAATCGCACAAGCTTTATTACACAAGCCAGCTTTCATCATTATGGATGAACCAGTTTCAGCCCTAGATCCAATTGGTAGACGTGAAGTGCTGAATCTATTAAAAGACATAAAAAAAGAAACGACCATACTACTTTCTACACATATTTTAGGCGATGCGGAGGAAGTTTGTGAGCGCTTTGTGGTCATTAAAAATGGTTACAAAATAGAAGATGCAACAAAATTAGAGTTACTTAATCGCTATCAAGATTCAGCTATCTTTTTAGCGGTTCAAAAGAAAGATGTTAAGTGGCTAACAACGATTGAACATTTACCTTATGTAAAGAGAATCGAAAATTGTGGGGATGGTTTTAAAGTATATGTCAATCACTTGGAAGAGGACGCCCATCGATTGCTACAGTACGGATTGGATTCAAATGTACTATTTACAAAGTTTGATCTTGGCCTTCAAGAAAGCTTAGAAGAAATATTTTTAGAATTGGTGGTGTAATTTGAAGTGAATACGTTTATAGCACTAAGTAAAAAAGAAATGAATCAAATGACAAAGGAATATAAAGTCGTTTGGCTACCAATCGTCTATATCCTCCTAGGTTTAACTCAGCCGATTATGATGTATTTCTTGCCTGCTATTTTACAATCAATGGGTGGTATAGAAGGGATTATAATTGATCCAACAATGGCAAAGCCAGGGGGAGAAGAAGTGCTTGCTTCAACCCTTAATTCGCAATTTGATCAATTAGGTATAATCATCCTTGCTATTGCAACGATGGGTATTATTCAAGGAGAAAAAGCGAATGGAATGATGGCCTTCATTTTAACAAGGCCAGTATCAATCACATCCTACTTAAACAGTAAACTCCTTACTCATTATATTTTAGCCGTCCTATGTATTTCGCTTGGCTATGCAATGTCCCTTGGCTATACATCTTATTTATTTACCTCTGTACCGATAATGCGCGCATTGATAGCTTTAGCATTTTATTGTATTTGGCTGTTGTTCATCATTACATTTGTTGCCATGATGAGTACATTTTTTAATAGTACACCATTTATTGCTTTAATTAGTATTGGTGTCTTATTTATTTGTCGTTTTTGTGCTGGTTTACATCCATTCTTAGATGTCATAAATCCAGCTAGTAATAGTTTGTATGCTACAACGATAATCATGACAGGTGACATAGAAAAATGGTATAGCTTTAATATAATTGTCACACTGTTACTTGTACTATTCATGATGGCTATCATGCATCATTTTATTGCCAAAAAGAAATTTTAATATGGAGGAAATCCTCGACAAATGAATGTAAAAGTAAATCGAAGAAGCAAAATTCCATATTATCAACAACTCACACAGCAGTTACTTTTATCCATAGCGACTGGAAGCTTAAAAAAGGGGGAACATTTGCCTTCAATTCGCCAGCTAGCAGCACAAACAAACCTCAATCTGCATACAGTTCATAAAAGCTACAAAGAGCTTCAAAAAAAGGGGATCATCACCATTAAGCCTCAGTCTAGAGCATTTATTATCGTAGATCCTAATAAAGCAACGACTATTTCATGTCACCAAATAGCTATGAAAGTGGAGCAATTATTGATAGAGGCTTATATTTTAGGCATGAAAAAATCTCAACTAAAAGAAATGTTTTATGACATTTTACAAAAGTATTATACGGAGAGTGAAAGAGATGGCTACTGATAACCTAGTGACCATCTCTTACTATTTTTATTAAATTAAAAACACAGCAACTATCGTTGTCACAATCAGTCCAATGACTACAGGAATTAAATTTCGTCTTGCCAGCTCAAATGGGCTGACATTACAAATAGCAGCTGCTGGGATTAATGCCCAAGGAATTAGTGTACCACCACCAACCCAAATCGCTGTGATTTGCCCTAAAGCTGTTAAAGTTGCTGTTCCATCACCAATAGCATTCCCGAATAGACTACCAACCGAACCTGCTAAAGAAATTCCGGAGAAGCCCGAACCATCTAACCCAGTAATGGCACCAACAACTGCCAATGTAACAACAGCAATTTCCTTTGTTAACGGAACTATTGCTGCAAGACCGACACCCAGATCATTGACAATACCGTGTGAAGTAGCGGGGAGGTGATCTCCAAGAATTTGTGTAAAGCCAGCATCTCCAAGATAGAAGAAAGCAGCAATTGGAATTACGGGTCCGAAGACTTTAAAGCCGAATTGAAATCCTTGAATCAAATAACTTGTTGTCTTTTCTAATCCCGCTGATTTATGAGCAACCATACTAAGCAACAATAAAATAAAAACAGAGGTTCCACCAATCAAAGCCGTTGCATCGCCGCCCGTTAAATTGAATACTGACATAGCGATAACGTCTAAGATAAAGGCAATAGGAATAAGTACGGCGAAGAATCGTTTTTGCCCCATTGACAGTAAGTTTTCCGCAGTTTCTTGTTCACCCTCCTCCTCCTCATTGTTGCCAGTATTTAAAAGTAGCGTTCCTCGTTTCATATCACGTCTTAAAAAAATATAAGCAACAATTGTCGTTACAACGCCCATTGTGATAACAAGCGGAATACTGGCTGAAACAACATCTCCAACAGGGATACCAGCAGCATCAGCCGTTAATTTTGGAGCCCCTTGAATGACAAAATCACTCGATAATGCAATACCATGCCCAAATAAGTTCATCGCCATGGCACCCCCCAGTGCTGGGAGGCCCGCCCGAATCGCAACAGGCAAGAGCACGGCTCCTAATAGCGCTACTGCAGGTGATGGCCAGAAAAACCAAGAAATAAACATCATTAAAAGTCCAATCGTCCAATAAGCGAGTGCGGGTGTTTTAATGATCTTTGTGAAAGGGGCCACCATAACCTCATTAATACCTGAAGACATCATGACCCGACTCATCGCCACGATAATCGAAATAATAAGAATCGTTGATAGCAGCTCAGTTATGGCATAAATAAAGCTGTTAAACACACCACTTATGGAAGAAGTAAAATCACCAGTTGCAACAATCGCTAGCATAAAGATGCCTACTACACAAATGAGGGTGGTATCGCGACGTTTAACCATAAATCCGATGATGAGCACAATAAAAACCACGTAAATCCAATGGAGAGCTGTGAATTCAATCCCCATACGTTTCCCCCTCAATATTCTGATTCTATAGAATATGAAGAGAAAAAAAGATGGTGCTGATTTTAAAAAATTTTGATCCTGTGAAAAGCAGTCTGAATTAATGGGTAATTAAAATAAATTATCTGATGTAGATCAAGTAATCATAAAAGGTGAGGAATTAGAGCTTGCCATTAAAAATGAAAGTTGAATTAACTATTAAACGAGTAAAGGTGAAGCAATAATCAGTTCTATTGACTTTATCGTCTTAATAATTTATTATATAGACCAGTCGTTATAATTTCGGAGGGGAAAATGTCTAGAAATCAAGAAAGTAAAATGAAAATTTTATCAACCGCGTCAACACTGTTTCAAAAACAAGGGTACCATGCTACTGGATTAAATCAAATTATTAAAGAGTCGGGTTGTCCAAAAGGTTCGCTTTATTATTATTTTCCTGAAGGCAAGGAGCAATTAGCGACAGAGGCAATTAATCGAACAAAAGATTTTGCTGCTCAAGAGTTGAGAAATTTATTTTCACAGCATGATGATGTAATTAAAGCTTTAGAGTGTTTTTTTGGTCAATGTTTAAGTTTCAATCCAAAAATTGCACATGATGGAATTCCACTAGCACTTATTTCTTTGGAAACTTGGCATATGAGTGAGCAACTTCGTTTAGCATGCAAGAATGCCTATGAAGAACTTATCATGATATTAAGAGAAAAGTTTATCCAATCAAATTGGCCCCCTGAGGAAGCTACAGAAATGGCGTATTTAGTCTTTAGCATGATAGAAGGTGGCAGTATTTTCGTACTCACTTACAAATCAAATGAGTCACTTAAAAGAATCTGTAAAAGTATCATAGAATTAATAAAGTTAAAGCAAAAGGAAATTCGCAGAAATCTTAGAAATGAGCTTTAAGATCTCGTAAAGTTCGAAAGGAGGAAGTTGGTAAATGCCATTGGATAACATTTCAAGTAACTTATAGTACAAAATAAGGAGTGCTTGATATTTGCTAAAATCATATATTCATTCATTTTTAAACTCAAAAGAAGAGGGGTTTAGTGGAAATATCTTAGTGGTTGATCAAGGAGAAACAATATATAAAGAATCATTTGGAAAAGCTAATTATGAATGGGATATACCAAATACAGCTATTACAAAGTTCCGTATTGGATCTGTAACTAAAATCTTTACTACCATTGCAATTTTAATGCTAGTTGAAGAGCAAAAGTTACAGTTACATAATACTGTGGATAATTTTATTCCTAATTTTCCAAAAGGTAACCAAATTATGATCGAACATCTATTAACGCATACATCTGGCATTGGTAATATTACTGATCAACCTGATTTTTTATTAAAATCTTATCAACTACAATCACCAGATGATTTAATAAATTGGATTATTTCTTGTTCATTCAAATCTATACCAGGGAAAGAGTTTAATTATTCTAATTCAGGATACATTGTATTAGGTAAGATTATAGAAAAGACAAGTGGTTTAAGTTATGAAGAGTTTCTTAAACAAAAGATTCTTCAGCCTCTATCTATGTTAAATACTGGTCTTGATTATAACGTGGCTATTCAAAAGTATAAAGCAAACGGTTATGAGTTAGAAAAAAATAATATTTATCATGCTAGTTTCATCAATATGTCTAACACCTATTCTGCTGGTGGGTTATTTTCTACAGTAGAAGATTTACAATTACTTGATGATGCAATAAAAAATAATTGTTTACTATCGAAAAATATAACAACTCAGATGCTTTCATCAGGTCGTTTTGGCCATGGATATGGATGGAACATTACTAAGACAAAAAAGAATAATACGCTCATTTTTCATCATGGCGGGATTAATGGTTTTACTTCCTCCTATTTAAGGTTGATAGAAAGTGACGCAACAATTATTGTTTTAAGTAATATATCTACGTTGTTAACATCAACTGTTGCCAATCAAATTGTAAGTTATATAGAGAATAGAGAATAGGGGTACAGACTCTTTTTCATATGAGAAGAAACATGATTACGGCTTAGGAGTTATTCCTAAGTCTTTTTGAAATAGTATAATTAAAAGGTTGCATTCGGTACGCAAAGTGCTGGTAAGCCCATATAAATTGCAACAGAGAAGATTAGTGGTTCATATAGCGCAACAGTTGTTAATGGAAGAAACAGGGATATACATCGTCAACTCATAACAAATCACTTTAAGATGAATGGCATACAAATTGTTAGACAATAACTAGCAGTTTGTGTGCATTTTTTATAGGTTATTATTGAGTAACTCATATCGCAAATTATCTCCATATACCGGTCTGATCAACTTAACACCATCTTTTTTGCATTTATAAATTTTCTCTTAAAAGGTACTTCATATTATTTAGTTACCTACCCAAAACAAGATATTTGAAAGAAATGAGTTTATAGATTAAAATACTTTTATAGATTATCGATAATCTATAATCCATAATATATAACGCTTTTAGCTAATCACCCTATACACTGAACTATGTTAAAATAAAAAGATATAAATTTATTGGAGTGGTTTAATGGGGTTTGATGAAAATTCAATTTCAAAAAAAACAATTTCTGAGCAAATAGCTGAACGATTATTATTCCGCATATTTTCTGGTTACTATGAACAAGGTCAGCGCTTAATAGAGGCAGAAATTGCAAAGGAGTTACAAGTAAGTCATGCACCTGTCCGTGAGGCTCTATATCTTTTACAAAAAGATGGTGTAGTTGAAAAAGTACAACATAAAGGTGTAAGAGTGAAGATTATAACGGATCAGGAATTAAAGGATTATTTGGAAGCGCTTTATCATCTATTGGATATTGCACTAACCAAGTGTGAATCTAAATGGACTGCCGATTTGCAAAATGAACTATTATTTCGATTTGAAGCTATGAAACAAAGAAAGTCTGCTGAAAATATTTATGAATATGTTGTTTCGTTTGCCCACTTGTTACAATTGTTTTTTGATGTTACAGGAAATATTGCTATGCTACGATTCTTTAAAGAAACAATATTTGTTACAAATGTAGCTGCACAAACAAAATGGAAGATGAATCTAGTTGAATCCTATCATATGTCCATCAATACTTTTATCAAGTGTATAGAAGTGTCGGATTTTGATCATGCACGAGTAGCTATTAAGGATGTTATTTTATGGTACCAATTTAAATAATTTTATGGGGGTAACATAAATGAAAGCTGCAGTTTGGCATGGTGTGAAAGATATTAGAGTTGAAGAGGTTGAATTACGCGCTTTAAGAGAAGAAGAAGTGAAAGTAAAAGTAGCGTGGGCTGGTATTTGTGGAAGTGATTTGCATGAATACGAAGAAGGTCCGGTTTTCGTACCAGTTAATGAAAAAGCTGAATTAACAGGTGAAGTTGCCCCACTTACAATGGGACATGAATTTGCTGGTATCATCGAAGAAGTTGGCTCTAAGGTTACTGACTTTAAGGCTGGGGACCGAGTTGTCATCAACCCTACATTAACATATAGAAATAAACATGAAGAAGTCGATCGTTATGATGGATTTAACTTCATCGGTTTACATGGAAACGGTGGATTTGCGGAATATGTTAATGTCCCTGTAACGAATATACATCGTTTAGCAGATAACTTAACATTACAAGATGGTGCACTGGTAGAACCAATGGCTGTTGCTGTACAAGCTGTTAAAGATGCTGGGGTTACATTAGGTGATTCTGTTGCTGTATTTGGAGCTGGACCAATTGGATTATTAACAGTAATCGCTGCAAAAGCATCAGGTGCTAGTAAAGTTATCGTATTAGATTTATCCGATGATCGATTAGAAAAGGCAAAAGAATTAGGTGCAACCCATGCTATTAATTCAGGTAAAGAAAATCCTGTACAAGCAGTTCGTGCGATTGTTGCAGATGGGGTTGATGTATCCTTTGAGGTGGCAGGAGTTGCTCCTACCTTTAAACAAGCAATTGATGTAACAAAACCTCGTGGTAACATGATGATTGTTTCGATTTTTGCAAGACCAATCGAATGGAATCCAATGCAACTTACAAACACAGGTGTTAATGTATTATCATCCATTGTTTATACACCGTCAATTTTCCAAAGAACAATTGATGCAATGAGCGCTGGTCAACTAAATCCACAAGGGATCATCACAAGTCAAATTGACCTAGATGAGATTGTTGAAAAAGGATTCAAAACGTTAACAAATGACAAAACACAATCTAAAATTTTAGTCGAAATAAGCGGAGAAAAATAAAATTGAGAGGAGTATGGCTGATGACAGCCATGCTCTTTTTTTATAGTCTGGAGGAGTATGGAGCTTAAGAAAAAATGACAAAAGGAATCGAGAATGAACTTCTCGACTCTTTCAGTAACTTAATCTCTTTCCCTAGCTCTCTGTGTGTCTCTAATATTCTTTTGAACCGTGATGGATGCAAATAAACTTAGAACAAATGACATACCATAGAACCCTTTTTCGCTTAAAACAATACTTCCAGCATTATATAACCCAATGCCCATTAATGAAATAGATACAATAAGTGCAACCCAGCTAATACCATAATAAATACTAGTAACTGGTATTCCCTCTTCTTTATCTCTTACTGCTTTTTGTAAGGATATTGCTGAATAGAGTCCAAATATTAAAACAGCTAGGTAATATCCTTTTTCGTTTAGTTGCATCGTTGCATTAAACAAGCCTATAAAATATGCCGTAACACCTACTAACAATGCGCCCCAGGAAGCCCCCTTGAAAGCAGCAGTTGGTTCCCCCTCTTTTCTTTCTACTTTAACTTTCGGATTAGGCTGCTTTTCCTTATCTAATGAAGACTCATTTTGATTAGACAATATCTTTCTCCTCCTTCTATCACTGTATAAAAACATTCTATCATTCTACAGGGAGGTTATGAGAATAGAAATTTTTCTAAATCTCGCTCTTCAATAATAATTTGGCTGTTATTTTTACTGGAATATAGAGTTAATATGGCTTTCTCAAATCTGAAAGCACTCTTATCATTCCTTGGTAAAATTGTGTTCTACACCGAGAACATTTTTTTGCTGTGATTTGCTGTAATTATTTTGAACAGATAAGAGCTAGGTGTATAACTTTTTTTCATATTATTCAAATAGACAGCTGAATATGTTAGGTGTATATGTCTGCCTGTTATTGCTATGTCTACCGCTTATTACGATTCGTGCCACCGATGAAAAAATAATTGAAATGGTTGATAAAGCTGTGAATACCACCGTTTATAGATTTAATTAAATCGCTAGTCCGATCACTTAGAAAGTGATTGCGCCACTGTAACCAACTTTTTTACTCCTTCTCTTAGCTGTTTTTCGTTTGCATAGGAATAGCTTAAACGTATCCAAGAGGATAGTTGTTTTAATGGATCACAAACTTGACCTGGCACAAAGGAGATCGATTGTTCGATGCTTCTAGATAATAATAATTCAGTTGGAAGATCGTCTGGGAGCTGTACCCATAAATTTAGACCGCCTTTTGGACTGTTCCATCGCCAGCCTGTTACAGCTAGCTCTTCCTCCATAATTTCCTTTCGAATCTGTAGGGCAATCCGGATTTTCTCCAAATGTTGTTGCAATCTTAGTGAGGAGAAGTAATGGAGAAAAATTTTTTGATTGAGAAGTGGTGAGCCATTATCAGCTAGCGATTTTTCTGTTAATAGTGATTTCATTAATGATGATGGACAAATAACAGTTGCAATTCTCAAACCAGGAGAGATGTATTTGCAAAAGCTTCGGATATAAATGACTGTCCCAACACTATCAAATGTATAAATTGGAGGTGGTGGGGCTTGGTCAAAATAAATGTCGTGATAGGCATCGTCTTCTATTATTAGAAACCGATAGTGCTCAGCTAATTCCACTAATCTTTTGCGCTGCTCGACAGAAATCGTATAACCAGTTGGATTATGGAAGGTAGGGTTGAGATAAAATAGGCGTGGCTTGTATTTTTTAATATAGTATTCGACCTGTTCTAAATCGTAGCCCTCAGGGTGGATATCCACCGTAACAATCTGAGCTCCTTGTGCTTTAAAGATATCAATCGCAGCACTATAGCTTGGACGTTCAAATAAAACGACGTCTCTTGGCTTAATAAAAGCTTGAGCAATTAAGTGAATGGCTTGCTGTGAGCCAGATGTTATTAACAGTTCATCTGGACTCAAATGTGTTTTATAGTGGTTGATAAAATATTGGGTCAGTGTCTCACGTAGCTCTAAATCACCCTGCACCGTTGAGTAGGTTGCCAGTACTTTCGGATATAGGTCAAACACTTCCTTCACGTAATTTGAAAAATAGTGATTAGGCAAAAGATTAGGATCAATCAATGCCTGAGAAAAATGATAGGAAACAGATGGCTGATGGATTTCGGATAAATGATTTTTTTTTACGTATGCTGAAACAATGGGATTGTCCTGATCTAAACATTCAATATATTTTGTTACAATTGATTGGACAAAATAGCCTGATTTATCTTTTACATAAACTTTGTCATGCTGTTTTAATAGTTGATAAGCTTTTAATACCGTTAGCCGATGGACATTCATTTCAGATGCTAATTGCCGGACGGAGGGAAGCTTTTCATGTTCTTTCCATTCTTTACGCTCTATTCGGTGCAGTACATCATCATAGACTTTCTTAAAAAGATAATCTTCATTTTGATTTGCTTTGCCCACATCGATTCCTCCTATTCAAACCGATTGTACCACGAACCAAATTGATCTGTTCTATCCTTTTTAATCTGTTCTATCCTACTTCTTTTATGATAGAAAAAGAGGAGGAGTTTGATATGGTAATGATTAATTATTTCTTTATGTGTTTGATTTTTGGGACAACATTTTTAGCAATTAAAGTTGGTGTTGATGCAGGAGTTCCTCCGTTTTTATCAGCTGGTCTTCGTTTTTTCATTGCCGGTTTACTACTATTTAGTTTTATGGTTTGGCGCGAAAAAACGACAATCCGGTTATTATTTCGAAAAGAAATGTTTTTTACAGGAGTGGCCTTAACCTTTGGAACGTTTGCCACATTATATTGGGCAGAACAGTATGTGACATCTGGAATCGCAGCTGTCTTATCTGCTACAGGTCCAATGATGATTATTGTTATTCAGACATTTATATTGAAGCAAAAAGGTGACCGAAAATCATTTATTGGTTGTGTTGTCGGAGTCATTGGTGTTACGTTCTTAATCTTACCTAGTTTTGCAATTGAGATTAGTCCCTTCTGGATGGTTGGTTGTTTCGCTATTATTTTAGGTGAAGTTTTCTATGCATCTGGAACAATTTATACGAAGCATGTCATCCAAAAATTTGGAACAACATCTCCAATTGCATTAAATGCAGCACAAATGATGCATGGAGGGATTTTATTAATCATTTTGTCACTTTTTACTGAGAACATTCAGCTTCATTATCTTTTAAGTCCAGCTTCAATTGGTTCTCTTTTTTATTTGATTATTTTTGGTTCAATGATTGGTCACAGCATTTATTATTGGCTTGTGTCACGAACAAATCCTGTTTTTCCGTCCACATGGCTGTATATTTCACCAGTAATTGCCGTTATATTAGGTGTTACCTTCTATCATGAATATATTTCGTGGTTAACAGGAATAGGTACGCTGACGATTATTGTTGGAACGATTCTAGTCAATTTTGAAACATTGAGAGAGTTGCTTTGGCGGAAGAGGACCGTTCTTCAGGATGTAAAAGAATAATAAAATCTAATCATAAAGGGGAAGAAATGATGAAAATTTCTAGGGGAGTAGAGATTCTGGAGCTTAAATTTAACGGAGCCTTCATTCATCCAACGCTTTTATGGGATCAGGAGATGGCTGTTTTAATTGATACTGGATGTTCAGGTCAAATGGAAGATTTACGTAAGGCAATGGAAGAGGTAGGCGTGTCGTTCAACCAATTAAAAGTTGTGATTTTGACACATCAGGATATCGATCATATAGGCAGTCTTCCTGAAATATTGCAAAATTGCGGTAGTCATATAAAAATTTATGCGCACGAACTAGATAAGCCTTATATTCAGGGGGATTTACCGCTTTTGAAAGACGGGCACATAGAGAATCCACCCAAGGGGAAAGTGGATGAGACCTTGAAAGACGGTCAAGAACTACCATATTGTGGAGGAATACGAGTTATCCATACGCCAGGACATACGCCTGGCCATATTAGTTTATATTTGAAGCAAAGTAAAACGCTTGTTGCCGGCGATTCGATGTATAGTGTAAATGGTACACTGGGAGGGATTCATGTTCCAACCACTTTAGATATAGAGGTTGCTCAACAATCTTTAAAAAAATATGTAGACCTAGACATTGAATCGGTGATTTGTTATCACGGAGGATTATGCACGGTGGATATTAAAGAGCAGATTCAAAAGCTTTGAATCTTAAAAATAATGATTAAAGATGAAATTTCCTTAGAAAACCAAATGTTTAGAGGCTCGCTCGAACCGTAACAGGCAAGAGTACAGCCCTCCAACGCTTGTAAAACTTCTGTTTTATTGTGAGCCAGCTCATGTTATAATGAGGCACTTAAGATACTTAAGCTCTTTTTTATAACGGATGCCAAGAAAAGCCTCCGCGGAACGATTAAATATGGAGGTGTAAGGAAATGAATAAACGTTGGACGATTGGTGAAATTCAGAAATTTGTTGAGAACAATTCAGAAAGTAAGTTGCTAACGACTGAATACCATGGTTTTTCTCAAAAGCTACTATTTAAATGTGCATGTGGTACTAACTTTGAAAAAACATTTACGAAATTTAAAAATAAAAACCAACGAAAATGTGATGTATGCCAACCGCCAAAAGAGTCACGTTAAACGTTTGCGGCCGTTCTAATACTATTAGTGAACATTAAAAACATCTCACTTCTATGTTCTTTATAGAGGGGGTGTTTTTTTGATTGGATTATTACAGTATAAGATTTATGCTGAAGGAAATTGAGAAAAAACATTCAATTTAACATTCTTTATTAATGAAATACAAAGATAAAAGCCAAACCCTTGATACATGTGGGTTTTGGCTTTTTTATCATTTTTAAAAATTAGGTTTTCCTCTACGAGAGGATACATTATTAACGAAAAAAAGATTGTAAAATAACAATCTGTGATATATATTGGAGATTATGATTTTTTTCGACATCTCAAAATCATAAACAAAATTTCATCAATAGACAAGTTTTGAGAGGGAAGTGAATAATCAAGATGTATCTTTATCCCCTATTAGTAGTGATTGCAGCTAGTAGTTTTGGTATCGTTTCAACTATTATAAAACTGGCAATGCGTAGTGGCTTTTCTGTATCTGAGGCAGTTACAAGTCAGTTTTTTATCGGCTTTTGTATAGCAGTATGTATTTCCTTAGTTACAAATAGATCAAATTTTAGCTTTAAAGGCGTTAAAATCCTTCTGTTTGCAGGCATGTTAACAGGGTTAACAAATATTTTATATGGTCATTCTTTAAACTTTTTGCCTGCTTCCTTGGCAGTAGTATTACTGTTCCAATTTACATGGATTGGTATGCTGATTTCTTGTATCACAAAACGGCAATTTCCAAGTAGAATTGAATTCATCTCTTTAATTATATTAGTAGCTGGAACCATACCAGCTGCAGGCATAATTGATGTTGATTTGTCTCAAATACCTTTTCAAGGGTGGTTATGGGGTTTAGCAGCTGCTCTTTGTTACTCCTTATTTTTATATGTAAACGGAAAGACAACCGCAAGTATGACAACCTCTAATCGCTTAGTATTGGTTTCTTTCTTCGCTTTCATGACGACTGCGGCTTTTCAGTCTCCAGAAATTATTTGGAATGGCACTTTGTTTAACGAAGGACTGTGGATTTATGGTTTAGCATTGGGGTTATTTGGCATGATTATACCAGTTTTCTTATTCACAATTGCAGTGCCTAAAGTGGGATTAGGTATGTCATCCATATTGAGTGCTGTTGAATTGCCAATCGCGGTGATGGTATCAGTTATCCTCTTAAGCGAAACGGTTACAACTTTGCAGATAGCAGGTATTGTCACAATCGTTATCGGTATCAGTTTACCAACTTTGCTTGATAAAGATGGATTGTTAAAAAATGTAAAAGCTAAATACAGAAAATCTGACAAAGTAGCAAAAGGATCTTCGATTTGAAGATCCTTTTTTTCATGTCAATTAAGCAATGTCATAGCAAAAGAATTATTGGGTCCTTTCTGTATTTATTGAATGACGTACTATTTTTTTGTTCATACGCTGTTCATATTGTTGTCATAGGCAGTACACCTACATTGTATAAGCTATCCTTAGCGGTTTATGAAAGTAGCCGAGATAGATTGATAGGGAGAAGAGTATGAAAGGGAGGTGTGGCACGAGAAGAAAGGAAAACACAGTTATCGCTTGCTGTTCTATACCCTCGTGCCAAAATAATGAAAAAAACGATAACCTTTATAAGTAAAATAGTAGTAGGTTTAATTATAGCCATATTACTTTTATTAGCGGTTGTTTTCCTTGTTGATATTGTTTGTAGCAAAATGGAGCAAGGAAAACTAGAAACTTATGGTCAGTCTGTCACCGTAGATGGGAAAAAAATGAATGTCTTTATCCAGGGAGAAGGAGAAGAAACCGTCGTACTCTTACCTGGTTATGGAACAGCAGCACCAGCACTTGATTTTCAACTACTAGTAGATGAATTATCTCCATTTTACAAGGTTGTGGTCATAGAACCTTTTGGTTATGGATTAAGTGCTCTTACCGAAAAAGAAAGAAGCACTGAGAATATTGTTAGTGAAATCCATGAAGCATTACAGCGCCTTCAAATTGAGCGTTATATTCTAATGGGCCACTCCATTTCAGGCCTTTACGGATTGGATTATGTGAACAAATATCCAAACGAAGTAAGTGCATTTGTCGGGCTGGATAGTAGTGTTCCAACAATAAGTGAAAGAAAGATTGAACCTTCAGTAATAACTACTTTAAAACTACTAAAAAAATCAGGTTTAGCTAGATTGCAGGTGAAGCTTAGTGATGACCCATATGTCGAACTACCCTATGATGAGAAAACAAAAGAACAACTGAAAATTCTTAAGCTCAAAAATATGTATAATCTCAGCCAGTTAAATGAAGCTGAAATGATGTATGCTAACTTTAAAGCGGCTGAAAGTTTAATATTTCCTAAAAATCTTCCAGTTATTTTGTTTATACAAGAGAAGCATCCAGTAACGGACAGATGGATACCAGAGCATAAAAAACAAATAGCTAATTCTGTCCATGGGAAAGTGATGACATTTGAAGGGGATCATTTCTTATATCGTACAAAAGCAAAAGAAATCGTTGAAGACTTTAGAGAATTTATGAAAGAGATAAAGTGAATGTTCTAAGAAAGATTTTTCATTTCTAAATGGAAAAAAACAGATTTAATTATTGTATTGCTTAATAGTGAAGTATTTAGTGCGTATGAGCAGCAAGCATATTATTATAGACCTAATTATTAACAAATAACCAGGCGCTCAAATGAGAACCTGGTCTTTTTTGTGAACCATATGTTTTAATCCCAATGTTCAGATCTCAGAGCGGAAGTTATTTCCAAGGCTGCTACCCAAACCAAAATAATGACGAAAATTATAAATTAGTGGACTCCATTTATTTGGATCAATATGATTTTCGTCAATAATTATTTCTTCATGGGCATGTACTTGTGTCGTTTGGGTCTCAACGATAGCAAAATTAGGAGAATAATCTGGAATACGTATATGTTTTACCTTTGCTTCGATTTGAATAGGACACTCCATAATTCGAGTAGGAATAACCGTTGTAGACCCAATAGGTGTTAAGCAACTAATATCACATTTCTCTTTTCTAAATGTAAAACCGATCTGTTTCTTAAAATCTGGAACTGGATTTTTTCCTGTGTAAGGAGCTAACTGTTCCACGTTTTCCCAGAGAGAGGGGTCTGGGATATTTATGACACATTCAGGATGATGTTCTAAGTTTTCAATTGCCTTTCCTCCAAGACCAATCCCTAAGATAATGCAGTCTCCTAATACCCAAGAAGAAGATAAAGGGCTAATATTTACTGTTCCATCCTCATTTAACGTACTTAGTAAAATTACAGGAAATCCATAATATAAAATTTTAGGATTTATTATTTTTGTATTTGGCATTTGTTGCATTATTTTCATTTTTAGTTCCTCCCATAAATGTTTTCACTGTCAGACTCATTGTAAAATATAAACATTTCGACGTTCATCGAAGTGTTGATTACAAAATTGATACTTCAATCTATAATGTTGAGCAAAGGTATAGTTTCAAGTCTCCATATTGCGAAAGTCCTGAAAGTAACCAGTCCGACGCTTGATCATTTTGTACAAACTTATGAAGAAAAATTGTTACAAGCAGTAGCTTTATCTGAGAATCAAAGGCTTTCAGAAGCCTTCCAAATAAAATCTTTCTCAAGAGAAAGAGAGATGATTTGCAAGAAATTGCTTTTAGGAAGAGGATAAAAGATAGGGAAATGAAATGAGTGAGGTTGATGGATCTTTGGGTATAAGAGGGAGGCTTCAACTTAATTGACAATGATAATCGTTATCGATAAGGTAGGGGTAGGCGAGAGCCGTCATCCCTACCTTTTTATATTTTTGGTAATGAATAAGATGAAAACTATAATTCAACCCAACTACCGAGGACTAAACAAATTATTATTGAAATGAGGTATATAAGTATGAAAATCGACGTAAATCAGCTTGCAGAGCATTTAGCAAACACTCCTTTCCAAGTAAAAGGAATCTATCGATATTCTAGAAATACAGGTGTACCTTTCGCTGATTATACAGATTCTTTTCCAGGATTTGTTTTTCCCCTTTGTGGAAAAATAGAATTTCAATTTAATGGCACCCCTTACATCTTTTCACCAGGAAAAGTTGTACACGGGGGAGCGAAAATGAAACTAAATCAAAAAAATTTTGATGATGCAAATTGGGAATATATTCTGGTTTTGTACAGGATATGTACGGAGAATTTAGCAGAGACAAGCTTTTCACATCAGCATTTTGAATTACCGATAGGACAATCTCCTCGTCTAATCGAGTTAATTATGCGTCTATGGCATGTATATAATCAGCGTGGAGGTATATCAATGTTTCAGACAGAAATGCTATTTCGTGATGTACTGAATGAAGCATTATTATGTGTGGCTAATCGACAAAATAGCTGTGCGTCACACACTCTATTCGAACGAATAACTACTTATATTCATGAAAACTATTATCAAAGCCTTTCCATTACCTCTCTTGCCGAACAATATAACGTTAATCGAAATCGACTATCTTATATATTTAGAAAGCATGCAGGGATGGGTCCAGCAGAATATTTATTAAACTATCGTATAAACATGGCTCAAAAAATGCTATTTACAAGTGATGTGCCTGTACAACAAATTGCAGAAACGGTGGGAATTACTGACCCCTTTTATTTTAGTAGAGTATTCAAGAAGCAATATGGTATCTCTCCTACTGAATATCGAGATAAGTTCATCAATAATCCATGCTAAGTTCACCAAGCATCCATTCTCCGCCAAACATGACTTTACTATACTAAGTGTATATCAGAGATTTTATGTTGGAGGAATTTCAATGCAAAAGATTAATGGACTGCTATTTTTAATGCTACTACTAGCAGGTATATTGGGAGGTTGTCATAAATCGCCTGCTGAAAGTAAGGGGTTAACTACAGAAGACATATCTTCATCAGCAGCTAATGTAGAAGAAACTGCGTGGCCTAGAACCATTAAAGATGCCCTAGGTAAGGAATTTGTCATCGAGAAAGAACCAGAAAAAATTGTTTCATTATGGTATTTTTACCCTGAAATTTTAGTTGCATTAGGTGAGCCACCTGCAGCTTCTACTGATAAAGAATATTTATCCACTTTGTCTTATTTAAACGGTAAGCTAGTTTCAACAGAGGAATTAGGCGATAAATTGTCTCCTAGTATTGAAAAAACGCTATCGATTGGTCCTGATTATATTTTAGCAACAGAACATCATGAAAAATTGTATGAATCCCTAGAAAAAATCGCCCCAGTCATTACGTTGCAATCACAGGACATCTACGAAGACTGGCAATATGGACTTCGCACAGTAGCCAAGATTATCGGAAAAGACGATGAGGCGGAAAAAGTAATTGATAAAATGATGAAAGATATCTCAACAGGACGTGAAGCATTAAAGTCAATTCAAGGAGAGTCTGTAGCGCTTATTTTGTCTTGGGACGGAAAAACGTTTAATGTTCTTGGTGAAGATAACCCTGTTTATACACTTGCTTTCGATAAAGAAAAGGGCTTGGGTCTAACACCAGATCATACATTTAAGGGGAATAATAATCAATTCGCTGCATTTGAAGGCATCTCAACTATTCAAGCAGACCATATTTTCCTTATCGGTGATATTACAAAAAAGGAAGCATTAATGAGTGAGTTAAATCAAAGCAATGTCTGGAATAATATGAATGCCGTAAAAAAAGGTAATATTCATTTAATGGATACTTCCGCTATTACAGGAGGTCCATTAGCTATCGAGTACGCTTTGCAAAATATAACAGAAGCCTTACAAAAGGACGAATAATAGGAAAAACCTTTTCCAAAAGTAAATAAGGAGAGATGAATATGCAAGATCAAGTTATCAATATAAATGAGAAATTATCCGAATTAAAGGAGCTTTGGTCACCGAAAGTTATTGGTGAAATACACGATTTTCAATTCAAAGTGGTGAAGATTGCTGGGGATTTTATATGGCATGAACATCAAGGGGCTGATAAGGTATTTATTGTGCTCGAAGGGGAGATGTTTATTGCTTTTCGGGATGGTCAGGTGAAAATATCCAAAGGTGAGATGTTTATTGTTCCTGGAGGAGCGGAACACATGCCCTTTGCTGAAAAGGAATGCCATATTATGCTTGTGGAGCCTAAGGTCATGTAGGCATTACCAGAATAACAAAAAGAGATAGATGATTTTTTATCTTACCCCTTTAGATTAATCTAAAGGGGTATTTACCTTGGTAACAATTCGTTATTAAGCTAAACCACCATTTACGAAGATTACTTGTCCATTTACCCAACGTGCTGGTCCTGCTAAAAAAGAAACAACTTCTGAAATATCCCTAGGTTCTCCTAGTCTTTCTAATGGTACAGCATTTGCTAAATTATGAATCTGTTTTTCATCTTTTCCATGGAAGAACAAAGGTGTTGCCGTTGGTCCAGGAGCTATTGCATTAACAGTTATATCTTTTCCTCTTAATTCACGAGCTAGAATCATTGAAATAGATTCAACAGCTGCTTTACTTGCTACATAAGCACCATAGTTTGGGAATTGGCTACGAGTAACAGAGGTAGAGAAATTAATTATGGAGCCACCTCTCCTTACTCGTTGTGCAGCTAATTGTGAGATAACAAATGTACCTCTGATGTTTGTGCGATGCATTTTATCTAAATCATTTAAATTCAAATCTGCAATTGGACTAAGTAACATGATTCCTGCTGTATTTATCACGACATCTATACCACCAAAAGCGTTTTCTACTTGATCAAAAGCCATACTCATTTCTATTTCATTTGCTACATCACCTCCCACACCTATAGCATGTCCTTTATCAGCTAATATTTCTTCAACTAATTCGTTAGCCTTTGATTCACTTGAAGAAAAGTGAACGCCAACTGCATAATCTTCTTGTGCTAATTTTGCTACAACAGTACGTCCTATCCCTCCAGATCCGCCTAATACCAAAGCAACACGTTTATACATTTCTTTCACCATAAAATTCATCCTCCACAACCTGTTATTAAAAGTTACAATTTTTTAATTTTGTAACTTTGTTATTGTATATTACACATGTTATAGTTACATTGTCAACAAAATGTAACTATGAGAAGCGAAAGGAGTATATTTAATGGCTATTCTTTCAGAAGAGAAGATTTTTTCTACGGCTGAAGCAATTATTTTAAGCAAAGGTATAAATAAAACAACATTATCAGATATTGCAAAGATGCTAGGCGTAACACATGCTGCGCTTTATAAACACTATAAGAATAAGGACGATTTGCTCCAAAAGCTTGCACTTAAGTGGTTGGATAATACTTCTAAAGATTTGTTTGAATGGAGTCCTAAAAAAGGCGTTGATGCGGAAATCGCTTTACATGATTGGCTATGGCTTCTTCACGTCACAAAAAGAAATCTGTATCAAAATCATCAAAAAATGTTTCTGTTGTATACAAATTATATAGAAACAAATAAAGATTTAATTAAAGATCATCTCCAGCATCTTGCTAGAAAAGTTGAAGAAATTAGTGGTTGGGAAAATAAGGGAATGGCGGTTATTGTAGCTTTTACTTACTTCCATAATCCTTATTTTGCTGAACGGTGGAATCAGGGGGACCATCTACATTTGTTTGAACAGGTTTGGTCTGTTGTTAGTAGATCTCATTAAGTCTTGATCTTTCAAAGTAAGTACTGCTTGATGTGCTTTTATGATCAAAATTATAAAACGGATGGGGAAATAAGTATTTCCCCAATCCGTTTCTTTTTATTATTAGATTCAGCTAAGGCAATCTATTTCTTTATGGAAGATAGGATAATGTGGTAAATGAAGAATTTGCAATCAAAGCATTCAGATACTCAATTGAATATTTCTAACGAGGCATAAATGGATAATAGAATCGTAGATGTAATTTCAGGAGGATAAAAATTTATGATTCTGTATATCATTATATCGAAAAAATAATGAAATCGGATTAGATTAAAAAAGGAATTATTTGTAAATTTAATTGAAACAGCTACTTTTGCCGTTAAAGGTTATAGTATTTCTAAATTATAGAAATTTTTTATGAAAAGATTCCCTATATAACCAATGCAGTATTAAAATTACCTTATTTTTAGCGTTTATTTATTGGTAATGAAGTTATATTATTGTCTTGTAAAGCAAATTACAGTTTGATTGGGATATTTAATCATGAAAAATTTAGAAGATTGCTTTACATATAATTGGTTGAATTATTATTTGTGGGAACGATTTATACATATTTTTATAATTTTATAATTAAATAGCGCGATAATATTGTTCTCACAGAATAATATAATTTATTAAAATTCTGGAGGAATATACTATGACAAAACAAAACAAAGGTCGTAAATTTTTCGCAACTACAGCTACAGCAGCACTTGTAGCATCAGCAATCGTACCAGTAGCATCAGCTGCGGAATTTCAAGATGCAGCTAGCATTTCATCTTGGGCAAAAGAAGCTGTTCAATTTTTAACTGATAAAGGCTTCATCCAAGGGGATGAAAAAGGAAACTTCAACCCAGCTGGTACACTTACTCGTGCAGAAGCGGCTGAAATCTTATCAAAAGCATTAGATTTAAAAGCTTCTGGTACTGAAGATTTTTCTGATGTTAGTGAAAATGATTGGTTCTATAATGCAGTACTTGCAACTTCACCAGAATTATTTGATGGTATGGGCAATGGTAAATTTGAGCCTAAAGCTCAATTAACAAGAGAACAAGCTGCTAAAGTCATCGTTCAGGGCTACCAATTAACAGGTAAAGCAGATCTTAGCCAATTTGCAGATGCTTCTAAAGCTTCTAAATGGGCTGTATCTTACTTAGAAACAGCTGTAGAAAATGGTGTAATCAATGGTAAAGGCTCTTTATTAGCACCACAAGATAAAATTAGCCGCGAAGAATTCGCTACAATGGTAAAACGTACGATTGATGCAGTTCAAGAAGTAACACCAGCTGTAGAAGCTGTAAAAGGGCTTAATGCAAAAGAACTTGAAGTGAAATTTAACACAGCTATTGATGCAAAAGATGCAGCAATCACAACAAAATATGCTGTTGAAGGTGTAGCAATCACTAACGCAGTAGTATCTGAAGACGGTATGACAGTTACGTTAACAACTGATAAAGAAGTAAAATTAACAAATGGTAAAGTAACTGTAAAACCAATTAAAACAAAAGCAGATGCTAAAGTTCTAACTGAAGAGTTCAACAAATTAATCACATTTGCAGATACGACTCCTGTAAGCGTTAATTCTGTAGAAGCTAAAGGTACTACAGCTGTTATCACTTTCGACGAGCCAGTACAAAGTGAAGGAACAATCAGCTTAAATGGTACAGAACTATCAAAAGATCGCTATACTTTGTCTGGTAAGAAATTAACAATTACTGGATTAACAGCAGAACAATCTTACAAAGTAGACATTGTTGGTGCAACTGACTTCGCTAATAATATCGCAAATCCTATCGCAGTTAACTTCACAGTTTTGAAAGCAGACGTTGATAATTCAAAACCAACTGTTTCTACAGCAGTGAATGGTACAGAAATTACGTTTGATTTCTCTGAAGAATTAATGAAACAAAATCTTAATGCAGATGCAGAGACTAAAGAATATGCAAAAGTAACAGTAGGATCAACTGTATTCTATTTAACAGATGCTGATATTAAAGATACAGAGGATAAAACTGTATTCACTATTGATGCTAAATCTGCTTTAGGTACAGCTACATTCATTAATACAAACATTAAAGTAGAAGGACAAAAAGATTTAGCTGGTAATGCAGGTGATGCATTTGAGTTCAATGCTATTCTTTCAAAAGATTTAACACCTGCTACACTTGTTTCTACTGCTACTAAAATGTTAGTAGCTGATGATGTAAATGCTACTACAGACGTTGATGCATTATACCTTACTTTTAGTGAGCCAGTAAAAGTAGAAGGAAAATTAACTGTTAAAACACAAAATGGTATTGCTTACACTACTGGAAAAGAAATAGCAGTAAAAGCAGATGCAGGTTTCGATGTAGATGGTAACGGTAAAATCGAGGGTGCAGAGAAAAACACTGTAAAAGTTGACATTGATCTAGATAGCAATTCAACATACACTTTCGAGTTATCTGCTAAAGCAGTAACAGATTTAGCTGGTAATGTAACTGCTGATACTGTTACTTTCAATGTAACAACAGGCGTATTTGAAGCTACACCTGAAACACCAACAGATTCATTAGTATTCGGCGCTACTCCAGTTGTTGTAACTGACAATAACGTATTCACAGTTGAGTATGCTAAAGATGTGACTGCAACAGCTACAAATGCTGCTAACTACACACTTGGAGGAAAAGAACTTCCTGCAGGTACGCAACTTCAGTTTGTAGATGGTACTAAGAAAGTAAGATTCACTTTACCAGAAGGTTCTATCACAGCTAATGGTAATTATGTACTTGAAGCTAGCAATGTAGTAGATACAAAAGGTAACACGCTTAAAGGTGGAAAAGTGACAACTCAAGTAGCACTTAAAGAAAATATTGTTCCTGTTGCTACTAAAGTAACTGCAGTAGATAGCAAAACATTTACAGTAGATTTCTCTGAAAATATTGCTGATCAAGCTGCTCCAACAGGTGTTACTGTTAAAATTGCAGGATCAACTGTAGAACTTGCTTCTATTACAGTAGCTGGTGGTAAACTTACTGCGACAACTAAAGCTGACTATGCATTAACTGACAGCATTGTAGTTGAATTCAAATCAACAAACCTAGTTGATGCTAATAACAACAAAGTAAAAGACGGTTCTATTGCAAAATAATTAAATCGTTCATTGAAAAGCCCTGTGGAGATTTCCACAGGGCTTTTTTAGTGTTTAAATAAGATCATGCTAATAGGAGAGAAAGACCTGCGAGAGGTTGATTTCCGTTCCGCCAGCGTCCTTTCCAGGGGGCGTCCGATGAGCCGCTGTGTTCGCTCCAGGGTCTCCTCTGAGACGTTAAATCCCCTAGGAGTGACGCTGGCTCCACTCCAATCAACCATTCTGCAAAAGTGTTTTTTCCTTATTTTTCATACTAGCAGAGCGATCAAAATAGCCCATGATTTGCATGATTAGAAAAAGGATAGGTTTTTATTTTCAATGTAGAGAAGTGATGCGTGACAACACCTCTTCATAAACCTTCACTTTATTTGAAAACCTTTGCTAAAAAGGTAACACTTTTGTGGGGGAGGGCAACTTGACTCCCGAGGGATAGCAAGACAGGCAAAACGCTAAACGGAGTGGTAGCGGAGGAAGCAATTCGGCGCTCGCCCACAGGAAAGTAAGTAGCCTGCAACGGAAATTCATTTTCACTTTTTATTGATTGTTTTTTTAACACTATGAAACCCCTTGGTAGACTTCCACAGGGCCTTTTTAATTAGTTTCTTCTTATTTAATAATGCACCACAGAAAAAACACTAGTATTTCAGTAACGGTAAGCACAAAATAACAGGTTCTCAACTAAATATACACAGCCAGTTGACGGAAACAAATCGACGACTGGCTGTGTATATTGAACGGCTATTTGTAAGGGAATTTGCTCGGGATAGGTCCAAAGGCAATCCAATGATATTTAAAGAATCTGCCCATCAATAGCACGACCATCCATGTGACGAATAGAGCAAAGATAAAGCCACCAATGCTCCATAGGTGATAGATTATACTATTACCACCAGTACTTAATTGTCTATAAAGGAAAAGGAAAAATGGATGCAATAGATAGACGCCAAATGATACTGTTCCTAGATTGATTAAGCCATTTACAAAAGCATGGTTCCATTTATCATAGATCCAGAAAGAAAGCTGTAATAAGACAATACAGGCTGTTAAAGATTGTAGCTGAAAAACTAGCTCAAATATTGTGCTGTTCACTATATAGGTTTGTGATGTATAAACAAAGTAATATAAATAAACATTATATATAGTAGAAATTAGCCATATGCACCACACAAAAAGTATCTTGATAGGAAAATTTTCTTTTTTTAGTTGAAGCCATCCTTTGTATTTTTCAAAATAAATTCCTAAAAATGCCCCTGCTAAGAAATAAAAGAGATAGGAAAAAGCGATACTCCCTCTATAGGGATACTGCCATAACTCAGCGTTTAATAGAATAAAGACCCATTGAAGAACGAACCCAATCCAAATTAAATAAGGAGATAGTGCTGGTTTTTTCTTTAAAATATATAGGAATAATGGGAACATAAGATAGAATTGAACAATAATAAAAATATAGTATAGATGCGTATACGCTTTGCCTAATAAAAGTTTTTCTAGAAATTCGATACTAAATAGAGAACGCCATGTGTCTACTAAATCATGTGTCACATAAAATTGCATCGCTGCATAATAAAAAATAGAAAAAAAGAGATAAGGAATGAGTATTTGGGTCACTCTTTTTTTATAAAAATGAATGATAAGCTCCTTTGTTAAATCCTTTTGTATATAATTGTAAAATAATACAAAGCCACTTAAAAAAATAAAAGCAGGGACAGCGAATTTAGGGGAGATATTGAAAAATACATAAAATGGATATAATTTTGAGTCACTAGATAAAGTCGTTACAGGTGTACTAGTAGAATGAATAAGAAGAACAGCTAGAATGGCTAAAGCCCGTGTAATAGCTAATTCATTAATATGTGCTCGCTTCATACGATCATCTCCAAAGTATTAATTATAGTATTGAATTCCCAGAATACTGCCTACATACTCTATTGGTATGCTTGTTAGTACAAATTTAGACAAGCTTTGTTGCCTAAATTTGTCTAAAGGAAACAAGTGGGTTGTTCATGAGCTACTATAAAGCGCTTTTATGTCAGGGAGATGTCAACAATAAAAAAAGCTACCACGCTCGCTTTGCGTAGTAGCTGTATGTTGTTATTTGCCATCTAGAATTATTTTCTGGGAAATAGAATAAAGAAGGAAGCTTAATTAAACTCCTTATAATGCAACAAGGATTCTACCTCTTGCTTGACCCTTCAGTAAAATAGGTAAAACATCAGGAAGTTGTTGGAGTGTTACCTCTTGCTGAATAAAATCATTAAGGTTTGCTGGTTTGAAATCAGTCGCTAGTCGATGCCAAATGTTTAATCGAATGTCCATTGGGCAATAAACAGAATCAACTCCAAGTAAACTCACGCCTCTTAAAATGAAGGGAAATACACTTGTAGGAAGCTGTGTACCTGCCGTTAAACCACTACATGCAACAGCCCCACCATATTGAATTTGGCTTAATAATGAGGCAAGTGGCTCTCCACCAACAGAATCAACAGCAGCAGCCCATTTTTGTTTGCCTAATGCTTTAATTTTTCCATCATAAACCTCTTCACGATTTACTATTGTAGTAGCCCCGAGTGATTGTAAATATTCATGTTCAGATTCTTTTCCTGTGCTCGCTTCAACTTGATAACCCAGTGTTGAAAGAATAGATACAGCAAAGCTACCTACACCTCCTGTAGCCCCTGTCACAAGAATTTTCCCCTTTTCAGGATGAATACCATTTTCCTCTAACTTTTGAACAGATAATGCAGCTGTAAATCCTGCAGTACCAATTACCATAGCCTCTTTAAGGGAAAGTCCTTTTGGAAGCGGGACAATCCATTGCGCTGGGATGCGGGCATATTCACTAAAGCCACCAAAATGGGAAACACCTATTTCATAGCTAGTCGCAATGACCTCGTCACCAATTTTAAAGCGAGAATCCTCAGAAGAAACAACAGTCCCAGCTAAATCAATGCCAGGAACAAAAGGATAAGACGTAACGATTTTACCATCAGGAATAGAGGCAAGACTATCTTTATAATTAATACCTGAATAACTAACTTTAATTAATACCTCACCCTTTGGTAGATCTTCTAAAGTTAACTTGTTCACTTTCACTGTAAATGCATCATCTTTATTGACTACTAACGCACTAAAATTTTCTGCCGTCATCGTAAACGTCCCCCTACAATTTTATTCCATTAAACAGTATCAAAATTATTCTGACTGGTCAACATAAAATTGGATTGTTGCTACTCTTCATGTATAATAACTTCTATCAAGTCATCGGAGGCTCCTATGAAAAAGAAAGAGGAAGAACGTAAAAAACAGATTATGAAAGCAGCCTTTAACGCTGTTTCACAATTAGGTTATGATAAGGTTACACTACAAGACATAGCCAATCATGCCAGTGTCTCAAAAGGGGTAGTTCACTACTACTTTACAAGCAAACAAAACATTTTATTAGAATTACTTGAATCCACTACGAACAAAATCTACAGCTATGAAATACAGGAAATAGGCAAGCATCAAACAGCTATAGACAAGCTTCATGCCTACTTAAATGCTGTATTTGTATCGCCTATAGAAAATAAAAAATTTTACAGGGTTTATTTAGACTTTTTAGCTCAGGCAAATAGCAATGAAGAGTACAAAAGAATTAACTTAAAATTTTATGAGAATTGCTGGGGAATTGGACAAGAAATTATTGAATTAGGAAAAAGAGAAGGTGTCTTTAGTTCAGACATTGATTCCTTAACCTATGCAAAAATGATGAGGGCAATGATTGATGGTTCATTAATTCAGTGGTTAACCTGCGATTTAGAAGAACAACATAAATTTTATAAAGAAACCTGTTTGAGTAGTATTGTGCGATTATTAAAATAGGCAATTGAAAAGCCTTATTACTATTGTAGTAAGGCTTTTTTTTTGCCGTAAAAAAGAAGAATAATTGAATGATTTTGGAAAATATTTATTAACATATTGCATTTATAGATAAAATTACCGTCAAAATTTTCGGAAAAAACTATAAAAAAAGAACAGTTTTAATATTTTGTTTAGTAATTTTTTACAAAAATACGCATTAAAAAGGAAAAAAATGTTTTGTTATGCATTGAAATAGCGTTTATGCAATCGTTTATACAAGAATAAATCTATGTTTTTAATAATTTAAACTGTATAAAAATTTAAAATAATGTCGAGTTGAGTCAATGTTGCAATTTCTTTATACTGTGAAAGTAATTATTGGAGAGGAGAAAACATCATGAATAAAGAAGTGACAATTATTGGGGTGCCCATGGATTTAGGTCAAACAAGAAGAGGCGTAGACATGGGACCAAGTGCTATCAGATATGCGGGGGTAACTGAACGACTTGAGAGACTTGGTTATTCGATTTACGACGAAGGGGATTTAACTATTGACTTCGTACACGAAGATAAAGACGCAGAAGGAAAGACAAACTTAAAAAATTTAAAAACTGTCACAGAAAGTAACGAGAAGCTAGGCCAAAAAGTAGACCATGAAATTTCTTTAAACCGTTTTCCTTTAGTTTTAGGTGGAGACCATAGTATTGCTATTGGAACATTAGCAGGAGTTTCCAAGCATTATGAGAATCTAGGTGTCATTTGGTATGATGCCCATGGCGATTTAAATACTGGTGAAACATCTCCTTCAGGAAATATCCATGGCATGTCTTTAGCTGTAAGCTTGGGCCTTGGACATCCAGCACTTACAAATATCGGAGGCTATGCTCCAAAGGTAAAGCCTGAAAACGTTGTTATCATTGGTGCTCGAGATTTAGATCCTGGAGAAAAAAAGCTTATTAAGGAAATTGGTATTAAAGTATACACGATGCATGAAATTGATCGTTTAGGAATGACGAAAGTAATGTCAGAAACGATTGACTATTTAAAGGAGCGCACAGACGGTGTTCACCTATCATTAGATTTAGATGGACTGGATCCAAATGATGCACCAGGTGTAGGCACGCCAGTAGCAGGTGGTATTAGCTATCGTGAAAGTCATTTAGCTATGGAAATGCTGTCAGAAGCAAATATTATTACTTCAGCAGAATTTGTTGAGACAAACCCTGTATTAGATCAATACAATAAAACGGCTATTGCTGCGGTAGCTTTAATCAGCTCACTATTTGGCGATACATTACTTTAAGCCATGAATAGAAGTCATTTTGTATCCCAGAAGGAAGAACTTTTCTTAAAAAATTAGGTCGCGACAACCAACTATAAGAAAATAGCTCTCCCTATAGTAAGTTTACAATACAATTTAGCTATTCAATAGCCTTTATTTTGTCAGAAAATTGACAGTTCATAAAATATATAAAACAGTTTATCTATTAACATTCAAATTTTAGATTGTTATCTGTTTTGTACGAAAAAAAGAAAGTGCTTACACAGATAATGAATGTAAGGAGTTTTTTATGGCAGCAGAACAATATGAATTAAAAAGAAGTATGAAAGCAAGACACTTATTTATGATTTCACTTGGCGGATGTATTGGAACTGGTTTCTTTCTTGGATCAGGCTACACGATTAACCAAGCTGGGCCAACTGGTGCCATCCTAGCTTACTTAGTAGGCGGAGCAGTTATGTATTTAACAATGCTATGTTTGGGTGAATTGTCTGTTGCTATGCCGGTATCAGGTTCATTCCAAACGTACACAACGAAATTTATCGGTCCTGCTACTGGTTTTGCCGTTGGATGGCTATACTGGCTAGGTTGGGCAGTAACTGTTGCTCTTGAGTTTTTAGGGGCTGGACAACTAATGCAAAGATGGTTTCCTGATTCACCAGTATGGATGTGGTGCCTAATATTTGCAGCACTACTCTTTGTATTGAATGGTTTATCAGCAAAAGCATTTGGTGAAGCAGAATTTGTCTTCTCCAGCATTAAGATATTGGCAATTATTATGTTCCTTGCGGTTGGTGGAGCAGCTATGTTTGGGCTAATCGATATGAAAGATGGAACAAATGCCCCATTCCTTACTCATTTTTATGAGGGTGGATTGTTTCCTAATGGTGTAACAGCACTGCTTATTACAATGATTACCGTGAATTTTTCATTCCAGGGTACAGAATTGATTGGTATTGCTGCTGGGGAGAGTGAAAATCCTGAAAAGACTATCCCTAAATCTATTAAGCAAACTGTTTGGCGTACGCTGTTCTTCTTTGTGTTATCCGTATTTGTACTTGCAGCAATGATACCAATGGATAAAGCAGGGGTGGTGGAAAGTCCATTTGTAGTCGTATTAGATAGCATCGGTATTCCATATGCAGCAGATATTATGAATTTTGTTATCCTAACAGCCTTATTATCTGTCGCAAACTCGGGTCTTTATGCTGCAACACGTATGCTGTTCTCACTATCTGTCGAAAAGATGGCAAGTCCCGTTTTAGGGAAAGTTAATAAAAGAGGTATCCCAATGAATGCATTACTAATCACACTCGCTGTAGCAGGTCTGTCTTTACTGTCAAGTGTATTTGCTGCTAATACAGTCTTTGTGTGGTTATTATCTCTAGCAGGCTTAGGTGCACAAATTGGTTGGATTGCTATTACAGCATCTCAAATTGCATTTAGACGCTCCTATATACGCCAAGGAGGAAAAGTAGAGGATTTAAAATTCAAAGCGCCACTGTATCCAGTGATCCCTATTTTAGGTTTATTAGCGAACTGTATTGTTATGGCAAGCTTGGCTTTTGATCCAGCTCAACGTTTAGCACTCTACTGTGGTGGAGCATTCTTCATTGGTTGTTATATCGTTTATTATTTAAAAGTGAAAAAAGTGACGAATTTAGAAATAAACCAACAAGAAGTCCAATTAAAATTAAATCAAAAAATATATCTTTAATATCAAAGAGTAGCTACTTACATGGCTACTCTTTTCTTCATAGATAAGCAACAACAAAGACGTATTTAACAAAGAATAGTTCCAATAATAAGAGAAAAAATTTATTGTTTTTCGATAAATAAATATTGAAATAAGATAATTTATCATTTATTCTTCATACAAGAAGCAATTTAATTATGAACAAGTTCATTTGAGGTGGATTCATGTTGAAGAATTTTATTAAAGACTTAGGAGTCTTTACGTATCATCAATCATTATCTTGTATTTTTCCCGTTGTAATATTTGCTACACTTGCACTCTCTAAAGCCATTCAAATACCTGGGGTAGGAAGATATGACTTTATTCTGGCAATCTGTCTATTGACTCAGTACTTGATGTATAAATTTGGTTTAGAAACAAAGGATGAAATAAAAGTCATTTGCTTGTTTCACATTATTGGGCTCGTGCTCGAACTATATAAAGTGAATTTCAATTCATGGTCATATCCTGAAGAGGCGTGGACAAAAATAGGGGGTGTGCCTTTATATAGCGGATTTATGTATGCGAGTGTAGCAAGTTATATTTGCCAAGCTTGGCGTAGGTTTGATTTAAAAATTGTAAGCTGGCCAAAAAGTTATGTAGCTATTCCACTTGGAGCCATTATCTACTTGAATTTTTTCACACACCATTTTATTTATGATTTTAGATGGCTGTTAATGGCACTACTATTTATTGTGTTTTATCGTACTGTTGTAAAATTTACAGTACGGAACAAAGTCTTTAAAATGCCCATCGTTGTATCGTTCTTTTTGATTGGCTTTTTCATTTGGATTGCTGAAAATATTGCAACTTTCTTTGGAGCATGGTCCTATCCAAATCAAGAGGTGTCTTGGTCGATTGTTCATTTTGGTAAAATCAGTTCATGGTTTTTACTTGTAGTCATTAGCATTATGATTGTTGCGCAACTTAAACTATTCTATCGTAATGTAGGTGAAAATTTGGAGAAGAAATCATTCAATATATGACATTCATTTGTAGAACTAGAGAACTTCTAAGAAAATAGTATGGGCTTTTGATAAACTAGTATTTTTACCTTGTACCCATGCCCTTTCATCAAACTGTCCCTTTTTTAACGTGCAATACTGCTGTAGACTCCTTTTTAGAAGAGGATAGGGGGAATGATAATGGTAACAGATATTCGGATGATAAATAGAGCTTGTACAGATGAAAAACAAATTAAACAATTATTAGAAGGCGCACAAACTGCATTTCTTGGTTTGGTAGATCAACATATGCCATATGTTATTCCGCTAAATTATGTTTACAAAGACGGAAGTTTTTATTTTCATGGTGCCAACGAAGGAAGAAAAATAGATATTCTAACAAATAATCGGAATGCATGTATCACAATAAGTGAAAATTATGGAACAATGGTAGACCCTATTCCTGCTAAGACTGATACGGCTTATATAAGTGTAGTAGCAAATGGTTTGGTGGAATTTGTTACTGATTTAAATGAAGCTACTGCTGCTATGCAGGCAATGCTTGATAAATATGTACCAGATTATTACCAAGCACCTTTATCAAAAAAGCATATCGAAAAATATCAGTCATCTTTAGGGAGCAAAACGCTTGTTCTCAAAGTGAAACCGACCAGTATAACTGTAAAAGAGAATAAATTAAATAAACAAATGCTATATTACGCAGGTAGAGTGGTAACACAGGATATGAGTCGAAAATCTACTACTACAGCAATCAATCCAACAAATTAATTACCAGAAAATGCGAGGCTTGGGATATAACCTAAGCTTATTTTTGATGTAGTAATAGTTCATTATGAAGCTATCTATGATTTTGTTAATATAAACTTATTAAAAGTAGAGCTGGAAAGATGTTTTCATCTAACTACCCTAATAATAGATATAGTCATGCGTAAGTGCTATAATGCCTGTGAAAAATCATTGGAAAACAAGTGGGGAGAAGGAGAGGGCAATACAGTTGAATATATTAGTTGTTGACGATGAAAAGGAAATTGCAGATTTAATAGAACTTTACTTAAAAAATGAAAACTATCATGTATTTAAGTTTTATACGGCTCAAGAGGCTTTGGCATGTATTGAGCATGAGAAAGTAGATTTAGCTGTTCTGGATATTATGATGCCTGATATAGATGGGTTTACTATTTTACGAAAAATCCGAGAAACACTAAATTTTCCAGTGATAATGCTTACGGCAAAGGAAGAAGAAATCGATAAAATAAATGGATTTTCTCTGGGAGCAGATGATTATATAACAAAGCCATTTCGTCCATTAGAGTTGGTTGCTCGTGTAAAGGCACAAATACGAAGGTTTACTTTCTACAACCAAGGTTCGAAGCAACAGGAAGATATCATTGATTTTGCTGGCTTGGTGATTAATAAAAACACACGACAAGTCTTTTTAAATGAAAGGTCCATATCCCTTACACCTACGGAGTTCGCTATTCTTTGGTATTTATGTGCAAATCGAGGGACAGTTATTAGCTCAGAGCAATTATTCCAAGAAATTTGGGGGGAAAAGTACTTTAGCAGCAATAACACGGTAATGGTTCACATTCGACATTTACGGGAAAAAATGAAGGATGCTGCGGAGAACCCAAAGTATATTAAAACGGTTTGGGGAGTGGGGTATACCATTGAAAAATGAGTTTGGCAAACTGAAAAGGAAAATGGTTCTACAAATTATTTCGATACTTGTCATCGCTAGCATCATAGGCTTTTTTATTAATTTTGCATTTATTGATGGGGTCTTACAAGCTCCCTTTGCAGATGCTTTTATTGCTTTTTGTGAAAATGTCTTGCAACTTGATTATTATGCTGCAAGCAATGCCTATCATGTGTTATTTCGACAAAATAAATCGCTTTGGCTTGCGATAGGATTTATTTTATTATTATTGATTATTTTCTATATCGCCTTGTCTCGATTTACCCGATATTTTCATCAAATTAGTTCAAGTATTACCATGCTTGCTGATGAGTCAGGGAAGGAAATTGAGCTCCCAGCTGAACTCGATTTTTTGGAAAAAAAATTAAATAACGTGAAATATAAATTAGAAAAGCGTGCAAGGGATGCACAAGAAGCTGAGCAACGAAAGAATGATTTAGTTGTCTATTTAGCGCATGATATTAAAACACCTTTAACATCCATTATTGGCTACTTAAGTCTTTTAGATGAAGCGAGGGATATGCCGGTAGAGCAGAAAGAAAAATATGTGACGATTACATTAGATAAATCTTATAGACTGGAACAACTAATCAATGAATTTTTTGAAATAACCAGGTTTAATTTACAATCCATCATTTTAGAGAAAGATTCTATTCCTTTACAACATATGTTAATGCAAGTGGCCGACGAGTTTTATCCATTGCTGGCACCAAAGGGTCAAAAAGCCATCGTCAAATTAGATGAAGATATTACTATCTATGCAGACGGTAATAAGATAGCAAGGGTATTTAATAATATTTTAAAAAATGCAATTGCCTACAGTGATCCAAATAGTACAATTGAAATTAGTGCGCAAAGCGAAAATAATCAGACATTTATTTCGTTTACGAATACAGGGAAGACGATCCCTCCTGAAAAATTAAAAATGATATTTGAAAAGTTTTACCGCTTAGATAGTGCAAGGTCTACCCAAACAGGAGGTGCTGGGCTTGGTTTAGCCATTTCTAATGAAATTGTACAGGCCCATGGCGGAACCATTACCGCAACTTCTAGTAATGATACAACCGTATTCACCGTGATGATTCCAACCAATTCTTAAGAAACCTTAAGAATTCACTAATAGTAAATTAAAAATAAGCTCCTTTTTTTATGGTTGAATAAAAGCATAAAGAGAAGGAGTTGTTTTTATGTTCAAGAGAAAAGGTATATTGAGTTTATTGTTCTTATCCATACTGATTTTCGTTTATTTACTATTGAAAGAATCGCCAATGACTTTACGTCAGGAAATAGATCATGCACCAAAAGTAGTACAAACAGCCAGTCAGCATATGCTCGATCTTGATATGTACAGTTCGAATGCAATTTTAGTGAATTTGGATGAAAATCAAATTGTTTTAGATAAAAAAAGTGAGGAAAAGATTTATCCTGCTTCTTTGACAAAAATGATGACGGTTCTAGTCGCGATAGAGCAGATCTCCAATTTACAAGAAGAAATCATTTTACCTAAACATATCTTTCGGGATTTATTAGAGGAAAATGCGTCAGTGGCGGGCTTTCTCCCAAATGAAAAGCTGACAGTAGAAGATTTGTTGTATGGCTCTATGTTGCCATCAGGTGCAGAGGCATCACTAGGTTTAGCTGAATATGTTGCGGGGTCAGAACGTGGATTTGTGAAACTGATGAACGAAAAGGCGCAGCAGCTAGGCATGAAAAATACGCACTTTGTGAATACAACTGGACTCCACCATTCAGATCATTATACAACTGTAAAGGATATGTCTTTACTTTTACAATACGCCTTAACAAACGATGATTTTCGAAATGTTTATACAGCAGAAAGATATTCTATAAAATCAACAAACCTTCATCCGGAAGGCATTACTTTTACCAGTCGCATGTTTCAGCATATGACGTCAAGTGCATTGCCAGGAGGGGAAATTTTAGGTGGAAAAACTGGCTATACAGAAGATGCAGGCTTATGTTTAGCAAGCTTAGCCCTTATAAATGGACAAGAATATGTGCTAGTGACAGTAGGAGCGGACGGCAGCCCTAGAACGGAGCAATATAATATTGCCGATGCCATTTCGGTATATAGTCAATTATAACTAGCCCTAATAGTGTGTGATTAGAGAATAATTCATTTTCTAGTCACACTTTTTTGTAGTTGTAAAAATAATAGAATTGAATAATAGATGGGAGATTCCATATAAGTCTCTATAAACCAACGTGTTGTTGGTATGGCAGAAATAATTTATTAATTTTAATCTTCAGAAAAATGATATATAGTAAATATGATCAAATACATTCATCTTTAAGGAGGATACTATGGGGAGATTAGTTCATTTTGAAATTCATGTAAGTGATATGGATCGGGCTAAGGATTTTTATGGGGAAGTTTTTGGATGGTCATTTCAGGACTGGAGTGAATATGCAGGCATGCCTTACTTCGGTGCCGTGACAGGTGAAGATGGTGAACTTGGCATTAACGGTGCTTTAATGCAACGCCAAGGGCCTCCACCAGAAACAAACCAAGCGTTGAATGGCTTTGCTTGTACAATGGGTGTTGAAAGTTATGATGTAACGGAAGCAAAAATTCTTGAAAACGGGGGCAAAGTAGCCATGCCAAAGTACGCATTACCAGGAATGGCATGGCAAGGCTATTATATTGATACGGAAGGCAATGTATTTGGTATTCACCAGCCCGATAAAAATGCCAAATAGTATTGAGGATAAATCGCTCTAAGAAGGAGGGAACCCGCTCCTAAAGAAGCGAAAACCCGCTCTTAAAAGTGTGAGAGCCACTCCAATGTAGTGAAAAACCCACTCATTAGCAGTTGAAAGCAGTAAGACCTATGTTCGAGAAAACGAGCATAGGTCTTTTTTGATCATATGATAGGTAAATGGGGAGATTTGTAAATTTGTAATGTTTTATTTTGGTAAATTTGGTATCGTTGAATGAGATAATTTATCAAATGATACATAGTATGCAAGGAGAAATAGCAATGAAAAAAAGAAGCTTTATGTTATTTTTATTCGCACCAATATTGATTTTAGCATCTTGTAGTAGTGAGGACGAAAGTGTTACTGCTAATGAGAAAAAATATATTTCATCGATACAGAAAAAGGAGGTCTATGAGATTCAACAGCCTGCAAAAGTCAATATTGCTAGAGGTTCAATCATCAATAATATGAATAATGCTTTAAATATTAATGAAATTGAAAGAGGACTCATGAATTTATCGGTGAATCATTTCTCAACTGACAAGTTTTATATGCAGGAAGGTCAATATCTGGAAGAGAAAATGATCAGCCAATGGTTAAGTAGAAAAACAGATGAAGGTATTGGGTTAAATCCAGCCATTGAAACTAGAAGTGACAATGTGCTAGAGGATGAAAAAAAGTATCCTTTGATTCTCTCACATGTGTTAGAACAAAATTTTATTAATAAAGAAAATAACAAAGTAGAGGGACTATCGATCGCGATCTCGTTAAATGAATTTTATGATATACGAGTTTCCGATGCCAATGGTTTAATTTACACAGGCCAAGTGAAAGTAGACCAAAATGATGATGATATCAACGATGTTAAAAATTATGGTAAGGAAGTAGCTAAAAGGATTCTTGAGGATATTAGAAAAAATGAAAAATATCCGAGAGTCCCTATTTATTTAACTTTATATCAAGAATCTAATATAAACGATATTATTCCAGGCATATTTTTAGCTGAAACCTTTATTCCTAAAGATGCAGATACCATAACAAAATGGTTTGATATAGATAAAAAGCATTATATATTCCCATCAGATGCTTTATATAGTTTGGACCAAAATATGTATAATAAATTATTAATTTATAAAGAGGATATTCAAGGTGGATTTAAACATTTAAATCCTAAAATCATGGGAAAACTTCGTTATGAAGATGGCAAATTAACAGATATTAATCTAGAAATACACGTACCACTGGTTAATGATATTGAATTAATTGGCTTGTTACAGCTCACTAGTACAAAAATAAATACAATTTTATTTGACTATATCCCCATCACCATTCGGGTAATCGATCAGAAGCAGGATGTTGGAATTGTTCTCTGGGACCCAACGGAAAAACAAATTTTTGCATCACCTATTTGAATAGAAAAAAGCTAAAGGGTGAAGCTCCATATTAAATTTCGTAACTTGTATTTATATCTACTGTAATTGAAGAACCATCATTATTATCAAATTTCATGAACCATTGACCAGCTTGACTTGCATCCAACTCGTAAGTTGAAGTAAATGATTGTCCAGATTTAATGATCTCTCCGTCTATCCAAACCGTTCCATTAGGTGCAGTTAATATAAACCTAATAGATTGTGAGCTGTTATTTTTCACATAAATTTGAATTGTATCAGTGCCATTACTAGGTGCTTTAAAATTAAAGCTCATCGAACCCTGACCAGTTGGAAAGGTAGAAGACGTTGTAAGAAGAGAATCATCACTTTTTTCAGCTGTGGGGGTAGAATAAGATTCCTCAGCAGAAGCACCAAGGTTCGGCGGAATAGATGGTTGGAGTATAGGATCTTCTATAAAAGATGCTCCACCAATTGGAAATATAAAAAGAGTAACTATAAATAAAGAGGTAAATTTTCTCATGATTCCTCCGCTTAAATATTTTTGAATTATCTCAATAATACCTTTATTTAACTTTATAGTAAATATTAGTTTGGTTGCTTATTTTTCATTTGTTAGAGGACCTTCAAAAACTTAATAGACATTCATTGCAATCTCTGCCATGAATGATTATTATGAAAATGATAATCGTTATCAATTAAAAAGAAGGAGAGTAGCAATGAAAAGACACCTTATTATTGGAATGCATTTAGCTGTTTACGGTAATCATGGCAAACAGGGTGCCTTGATAGAAGAACATATTGCATTTGCGCAGCGTGCTGAAGCAGCGAAATTAGATTTTGTATTTAAGGCGGATTATTTAACAGCTCATCCAGAATTAATGGCTAAAATGAAAGGAACAGTTGGCTTAGACCCTAACTTTTTAATGGCGATGGTGGCAAGAGAAACGAAACAGATTGGCTTAGTAACAACGATTTCCACATCCTTTACGCCACCTTATCTGATTGCGCGTCAATTGCAGTCCTTAAATTGGATTAGCGAAGGACGAGTTGGATGGAATATCGTAACCTCTATAGATGGCGCCCATAATTTCAGCAATGAGCCCATGCCTTCTTCCGAGGAGCGTTATGCTAAAGCGGCAGAATGTACAGCGGTGGTCAAGCAGCTATGGCATAGTTATCCCTATGAAACATTAGAAATGGATGGGAATTTAGAGAAAATAAAAGAGCTTGTTAAGCCAATTGAGTATGAAGGAGAATTTTTCCATATAAAAGGTCCCTTAAATCTCCCAATGCATCCAGCAGGAGAGATTCCACTCTTCCAAGCAGGAGCGTCGGATGTTGGGCGGCAATTTGCGGCTACTGTTTCCAATGCGATTTTTGCGGCTACACCAGTCATGGAGGTGGGTATTGAGATGCGTAATGATTTGCGTCAGCAGGCTAGAGAAGTAGGTCGTTCAGCCGACGATATTCGCTTATTACCCGGACTCTATTTCTTTATAGGGGATACATATGAAGAAGCACTCGAAATGCACCGACAAGCACATGCACATTTAACACTTGAGCGGCGCTACAGTGCTTTAGAATCTGTGATTGGCATGGATGTTCGTCATTTGGCACTTGAAGATCAGGTAACGATTGATATGCTGCCATCAAAAGATCAACAAGTACGTAGTAAAACACATGCAGATTTGGTACGTCGTTATATTGTAAACAATGAACCAACAGTCGCAGTATTGTTAGCACGCCCAGAGGTAATTGGCTCAGCCCACCTTGTAGCAATCGGTACACCACAGGATATTGTCGATCAAATCGTTACTTTTTATGAAGAGGGTGCATTGGATGGCTTTATTGCCATACCAGGCGGACCTGCGAAATCTTTGGATTTGTTCTTTAGCGACGTTATTCCCATGTTAGTAGAGCGGGGGTTATTCAGAGCTGAATATGAAGGTAGCACATTACGTTCCCATTTAGGCTTAGATGTGCAATCCCCTATTAATAGCTGAAAAAGGGCAAGCCATAAGCTTTGCCCTTTTATTGCTAGAAACTCATTCGAATATTAATAGGATAAAGATAAGGTGATTCAGGTTGTTCGATTGTTACCCAATCATCAATATGGATAACAGGTAAGCTTGCACCTTCATATGTTGTTTGACTAATTGTACCGACCACTTCAATCCATGTATCTTCTGTGAGTGTAGGAGCGTCCGAAAACTCTGTCAGAAAGCCGACGATACTGGCATCGGCGACACAATGCGTAATAAGAAATCTTGAAATCACTAGTTGCTTTTCTGTAAAATTTTCTTCTTTTAAAACAAAGCCCTTCAACTGTATTTTCTTCCCCAAATAGTTAGCCAAATTTTGATTAATTTCTTCATAATAAATCGTGTAGTCCTCATCGGTCATTTTTAGCATGGATTGTTGGGATAGCTGTTGCTTTAATTGCTCATATTGTTTTTTTGTCATTTCCTGTTTTTCCTCTGTCAGTCGGGGATCAGCTTCATGTTCATCATAGATGTTTTCATCAATCGTTTCATTTGAAGTGAGGTAATCCTCTATTTTAGATGATTGATTTTGCTGGGTGAGAATAAATGCACCACCTTTTTTATCAGCGATGGATGCATCTAAAATTTTTGCTGGCACGAAGAAGCCTGTCATTATTGGTGTCATGATAATGAGGTAGGCTATCATTTTTTTTCGGGTAAAGGCTGTGTGACCATGGTCGTGATGGGAGCAGCATGCTTGTCCCGTTTGATCACATGAATGAGGAACCTTTGAAAAAGATATAATTCTTGTCACTTGAACAAGAAATAGTATAAAAAATAAAATGGCGGCTGTTTTACTCAGCCCTTCATATTTAGGGTTGATAAATTTTGTTAGTTCTCCGGTCCAATGTAGGTTGGCAATCATAGCCGAAAAGGCGAGTAACATGAAGGCTCTTAGCGCTTGTTGAACGTGAAATTTCATGGTTTTCCCCCTTAGAGATACGCTGAAAGAATCCATATACTAATGTAGACAACTGTAGCCACTAAGGCGATTAACCAAAAAACAAATTTTAAACGAAATACGCTCATCAACATAATGGTATTTTTCAAATCGATCATAGGGCCAAAAATAAGAAAGGCTAGAATGGATGGAGTGGAGAAAATAGCACTAAAGGATGCGCCAATAAAGGCATCTGCCTCAGAGCAAAGTGACAGAATGAAGGCTAAGCCCATCATAACTAGAATGGAGGAGGGTTCACCTTCTCCAATGGCTACGAGTGTTTTGGTAGATATATAGGTTTGTACAAAGGCAGCTAAAAATGCCCCGATAATTAAGTATTTACCCATATCAAAAAATTCATCGATGGCATGTTTGACCATATTTAATAATTTGGTGAAGAAGGATGTTTGTTGACTAGGGATTGTTAATGAGTAGGGCTGTAAAGAGCTCTTAAATTGGGAGCCTTTAAAAAATAAGCTGATAAGTAATGCTACTACAATAGCGATGACAAAGCCAACAAACATTCGAAGGCTCGCTATTCTTAAATCATTTCCAAATGCCATATAAGTAGAAAGAATAACAACGGGATTAATAAGTGGACCAGTTAACATAAAGCCTATAGCTGCATGTATAGGTACGCCTTTGACAATCAATCTTCTAACAATCGGAACAATCCCACATTCACAGGCTGGAAATAATGCACCTACAAGACAACTCATGATAACTGCCATCACAGGGTTTCGAGGAATCCACCTTTGGATATGTTCCTCTGTTATAAAAATCTGAATAAAGCCAGCAATCAGTATTCCAATTAAGACAAATGGTAATGCTTCAATTAAAATACTTAAAAATATCGTATTTAAATTAAGTAGAGAGGAACTAAGGTCGTTTAAAGCTGAGACGTTGTATAACAGTAGTGGTAGCATGCCTAGGAATAAAATGAAGAGCAACCAAAAATTCAATACATATTTAGAAAAATGGAGACGTTCCACATAGACCTCCTTAAAGTGTAATGGTTACGTTTTAATTCAAGATATGACATAGATGATATTGTTAGTACTTCAAAAAAGGAAAGAGAAAAGTAAAAATTGATTTCTACCATCTTTTTACTTTCCCTCTATATCGAATTATTTATGAGAATACTTAGTTCTATATTGTTTAGGGGTAATTCCCGTAAATTTTTTGAAAACTTTAATGAAATAGCTTTGATCTGTGAAATTAAGTAATGAACCGATGTCTAGGATTGGATAGTTGGTAAATGTTAAGAGTTTTTTCGCCTCATCAATCCTTTGCTGCTGAATATATTCACTAAAGGAAGTACCTACTTCCTTTTTAAATAAGGAGGAAAGATAATTGGGGCTTAGGTGGCAAATTGCTGAAAGTTGGTCGAGTGTTAGATCCCCATACAACTCATTTTCAATAAAATGGATACAGGTAGTAATGGGTCCAGAATACTTCCTTGTATTTGCCTGTGATACACGGCTTGTATAGTCGTAAATAGCTTCCTCCATTAACGAAAGAATTTCGATTAAACTGTTTTGATCCTCTAGCTTTTGAATGTAAAAATCATTTAATGTAAAGGCTGTTTCTTCATTTAAACCACCCTCAATTGCTGCACGGCAAATAAGTGCAATGCCTGTAATCATCAAATATTGAACACTTCTTAAATTATTGCGTTTTGATAGTATTCCAAGTTCTGCTTGCTCAACAATGGAATAATTCAAAACTTCATTTAGTTTCTCTATACGCCCATTTTTCACATTGTCTAACAATATTTTTTCATAGTAAAGATTTGTATGAACAATATCATTTCTTCTTGCATAGGAGAGCTCAAGCGTAGTATTTTCCTCATGACGAATGAGAGGTCTTAATGCTTGGTTGTGATAAATGACAGCAGATTTATTTAATTTCTTTTGATAGATGGCATAATACACAAATAAACTAATGGCTAAACTTTGTTGATAATGAAGAATAGGAATCAGCTCTTGATTAACACTTGTCTTTATGTCTTCCACTTCTGGCGAAAGGGAAGGGCCAACTACAATTGCACCTAAATATTGATCCTCTTGCTGCACATTAATATAGAAAAAATTAAACTCAGCATAAGAGAAAAAAATTGGATAGGCATTAGAATCTTTATGGTAAGGATATGTTTTCAACTGTTCCTTTAAAGAAATGTAAGATGGATTATTTGTTGATGAATAGTCAAAGATTATTTTTCCTAATGAATTAATATAAGTGACTGGAAGATGATGTGTTTCATAGATTAATTGGCTGATGTATTGAAGATCAATAGTGTTAATTTTCATGTTCCTACACTCCAGTTCGTAATAATTCTATTAAAATGAAAGCATTTACATTTTTATTGGATAGACATTGAGAAAGTACTATTTTGTGTAGAATAATACAATAAATAAAGGAGAAGTAGCAATAAAATAGACAGTGACTTTAAAATGTTAGGGAGGAATAGAAGATGGATCTTTTGAATAAAATTGCAGTTGTAACAGGCGCAGGAAGCGGAATTGGAAGAGCTAGCAGCTTGAAACTTGCTAGCAATGGTGCAAAAGTGGTGGTAGTGGATTTCAACAAAGAAACAGGGGAAGAAACAGTAAGCTTGATTAGAGAACAAGGCGGGGAAGGTATTTTCGTTCAGGCAGACGTTTCAAAAAGTGAAGACGTTCAGAAATATGTCAATACTGCTGTTGATACGTACGGACGTATTGATGTATTTTTCAATAATGCTGGGGTTATTCAGAAAATTTCTCCACTAACAGAGATTGAAGATGAAGAATATGACCGTATTATGTCAATCAATGTGAAGGGTGTATTCCTTGGCTTAAAATATGTTTTAAAAGTAATGGAGGGACAAGGAAGCGGTTCAATTATAAATACAGCTTCTACAGCAGGAGTTCGCAGTGAGCACAGTATGGCTGTCTATTCTGCAAGTAAGCATGCAGTAGTGGGTTTAACAAAATCAGCTTCTTTGGAGTATGTAAAAAAAGGTATTCGGATCAATGGTATCTGTCCAGGGGGAGTAGAAACGGCATTAACAAACAGTGTAACTGCGATGTTTGAAACAGGTGGCTATGTGCCAGAGGAGATTCCAAATATGAGAATGGGACGCTATGCAAAACCAGAGGAATTAGCAGAAATGGTAGTATTCCTAGCATCAGACAAAGCAAGCTATATGACAGGCTCTATTGTGTTAGTAGATGGTGGTTTAACTTTATAATGAAAGAAGAAATCCAGTGAATCATTTCACTGGATTTTTTGCGGTAATGAATCGAATCGCTATAGGGTGAATTTTTTGAGCTCATTCATCAACGTATTAGTCATAGCTTCAAGATCGTCTATCTTAGCACTAATTTTTTGGAAGGAAAGTAGCTGTTCTTGCGTTGATGCCGATATTTCTTCTGTGCCAGCAGCCGTTTCTTCTGTAATAGCAGAAATATTTTCAATGGTACTATTTACTTGCTGGCTCATTTCATTCGTTTGTGCCATTTCTCTTGTGAGGTTTTGTAAATCGCGATGGATATTTGTTATGTGCATGGTAATAACAGAGAATGATTGTTCTGTCTCTACCATGGATTGAGATTGCTCATTTGACAGCAGATAACCTCGTTCAGCCGTAGTAAGGATGTGCGTAATGCCATCTTGAATATGCGAGACCATTGAAGTGATTAAATTCGTAGCATTCTCCGTTTCAGAAGAGAGCTTTTTAACCTCCTCGGCAACAATGGCAAACCCTTTGCCTGCTTCTCCAGCTCTTGCAGCCTCGATGGCAGCATTTAGTGCTAATAAATTTGTTTGGCTAGCAATCGTATGGACAGCATTGGCTGCGCCTTCAATTTCCGAAGTGAATTGAGAAAATTGAGTTACAGCTTCCTTAATATCAAGTGATGTGGTTGATATATCCTTTGCAATGGAAGATTGTTTTTCTAATGAATATTGACCATTTTGAACAGCCTCCAGAGCTTGTTTACCAGTGTCAGCCGATTGCTCACTCGTACGCATAACATCCCTAAATTGATCTGCCATATTATTCATTTGGAGTGCCACTGATTGAATGTCTTCGGACATCGTATAGCTGCCTTTTGCTAATTCGTCGGTTGAGGTAGCGACTTGATTACTACTTTCATGAATATTGTTCATATGGCTCGTCACTTCTTGTGTAAACAAATTAACATCCTTTCCAATATTATCAATGGATTGTACAGTACTTTTTAAATTATTCATCATGTCTGCAAAGCTTTTTGTTAATTGATCAATCTCATATCGACTGTTTGCTTGATAGGAAAGGGTAGAAGTATCCATTGTTAAGTTTCCTGTTGCTGCAGCCTGTGCACAATCTACAATCTGATTAATGGGTTTGGTAATTCTTTTCGCAGCTACATAGGAATAAAGTATCGTAGCAATAATTAATAGCACACTACCTATGATGGTAGAGGTTGTAATGAAACCTATTTTTTGCTTCGTTACTTGGATCATTTCTTGATACCATTCGTTCGTTTCTTTTTTGAGCAAATACATATCGTTTAAAATTCCTTTAATTCTGATGGACTGCTTTTTAATTTCAGAGCGATTGTTTTCTTGAAACCCGCTTTCAGTCGCTTTTTCTAGATTTTCAAATTTACTAGCTATTTTTTCGACGATTGTCTGATGTTCAGGTATTCTCGTTAGAGAGGCTAATGCCTCTAAATTACTTTTTGTTTCTTGTAAAATAGCGAGCGCTTCGTTTTTATTGGCTTCACTATCCAGGTAGGTAAAATTATTTAAAGATTGGCTGGCAACAACTAAACTTTGCTCTAGTTCTTTCACTGTAAGTAAAAGTTTCGTATCATCCTGTGCTGTTGTTTGGATCGTGAATGTTTGTAGGATAATAAAGACAATCATAGCCATAGCCAATACGATTGGAATTAATGTGTTCATAAATAATTTCTTACGTAGTGTCACTGGTCATTCCTCTTTTCTGCAGTAACTTTTATCGTACCTGAAATAATGGCTTCTTTGGCTTTTTCGATAGCAGTCTGTTGCTCAGCTGTCAGTTGAATTACACGAATATCTGCTAGTCCCACACCCTGATCCGCTAAACCTAATGCAAAGGATTTTTCTGTAATTTTACCATTTTCCACCAATGTCTTAGCGAGTTGATAGACGGCTAGATCAACATTTTTAAGCATGGATGTGACAACTGTTTTTTCGGCAACAAAAAACTGATCGATATCAACACCTGCTGCATAGATCCCCATTTCCTCTGCCTTTTTTATCGCCCCAAAGCCAGTAAAGCCTGCTGCATGGTAAATAAAATCAACGTTATTTTTGATATACCTTTCTGCTATTGCTGCACCAGCCTGGGTATCGTCAAAGGTACCAGCATAGTCACTCATAATTTCAATCGATGGCTGTACATAACGTGCCCCTTCGATAAAACCATTCTCAAAGTGATGGATAACAGGAGCATCTGCTCCACCAATAAAGCCAACTTTTCCTGTTTTACTTGTCATAGCGGCAATCATGCCAACTAAAAAGCTACCTTCTTGTTCTTTAAAGGTAATCGAAATGATGTTGTTAATATCAGATTGCCCGTCAATCAGTATAAATTGCTGAGAGGGATTTTGTTTTGCAGTCTTTTCTAGTGCTTCTTGTACAGAGAACCCGAGACCAATGATGATATCATATTTTTCTGCTACAAGTTCATTCAGCTTTTCCTCGTATTTACCATCAGGAGCCTCTTTGTAATCAAACAAAATGCCTAGCTCATCGCGCGCTTTTTCTAAGCCTTTAAAAGCGGAATCATTAAATGATTCATCGCCTAGTCCTGCATCTGATAGTAAAATTCCTATCTTATATCCTTCAGTTGATGTTTCTGTCGGTGCTGAGGAACAGCCTGCTATCAACAGAGTGATCAAAAGAAAACTAGTGAATAATTTCTTCAAATTTTGTGTACCTCCTGTTGTGTATAAAATATATATCGGCAAAAACTTAATATTTTTAGTCTGATGTCAGACATCCGTGCAAAAAAATTTTAGGATGTCTAAGAATAATGAATCATTTCTATATACATAATAAGTTAATAATATAAAGCTAGATTACTAATAAAGTAATTGATTTATAAAGGTTTTCGTAGCCCTTCTTGTATGTACAGCACTATAAAAGCCTAACGCAAATAGCGTCAGGCTTTATATGTTCTAAACAGCGCCGAATAATTTTAATAAATTAATAATAATAATGCCGATTACCCCAAAGTCTGAATCACCGAAGGTTGTGCCCTCATAGCCAATGTCTCCCATAAAGATAAGAAGTATGGCTGGAATAAAGCTAATTAATAAACCATTGGCAAAGGCTCCGGACATCGCACCAATTCTACCGCCAGTAGCATTTCCAAAGACACCCGCCGCAGCACCTGTGAAGAAATGTGGAACAAGACCTGGCACAATGACTTTTAGTCCGATGAAGGGGAGTATAAACATGGAAACCAGCCCTGCTATAAAACTAAAAATGAAACCAATAATAACGGCATTTGGTGCAAAAGGAAAGATGGTTGGACAATCAAGTGCTGGTTTTGTGTTTGGTACAAGTTTATCTGCAATGCCTTTGAAGGCTGGAATAATTTCAGCAATTAACATCCGTACACCTGCTAAAATAATATAAACACCCGCTGCGAATGTAATCGCTTGCATAATAGCGAAAATAATAAAATTTGAGCCAGCAGATAATTGTGACTCAATATAGGAAGGGCCAGCAAAAAGGGCAACAATTACAAAGAACACACTCATTGTTAAAGAAATAGCAACTGAGGTATCTCGTAAAAAGCCTAATGCTTTCGGAACCTGTATATCTTCTGTGGATTTCATTTTATTACCGAAGAGCTTACCAATCTTTGCAGAAACATAATAGCCAACACTGCCAAAGTGACCAACAGCAAAGTCATCACTCCCTGTTATTTGTCGAACTGTCGGCTGTAAAATGGCAGGGAACACGACCATACAAAGTCCAAGAATGATAGACCCAACAAGAATAAGAGGTGTACCACTCATCCCTCCAACTGATAATGAAGCGGCGATTAAACAAGCCATAAATAATGTATGATGTCCAGTTAAAAAGATATATTTTAATGGCGTAAATCGCGCAAATAGTAGATTCATAATCATACCAAATACCATGATTAGTGCAGTAGCTGTACCAAAATTAGTCTGAGCAGCTGCCACGATGGCCTCATTGTTGGGAATGACTCCTTGTACTTGAAAGGCATGATCGAACATTTTACTAAAATGATCTAAAGAGCCAATTAAGACAGTGGCACCAGCTCCGAGGATGACAAAGCCCATTATCGTTTTTAATGTACCTGACAGAACAGTGGAACTTGATTTTTTTTGAATAAGTAAACCAATAAAAGCGAATAGGCCGACTAATATAGCTGGTGTTCCTAAAATGTCATGCATGATAACATCTAACATACCAACACCTCATCCTATCCAAATTTTTAATGCTTAAAGCAACGGTTCAAGCTTTTCTTTTATTTCTGAAATACTCATCATATTTACGATGCTCACAATGATTCCTTTGTCTTTCGCTAATTCATTCACGATATCTGCTGCCCCTAAATAAATATCTGCTTTCTCCGCCTTGGCAGACGCTAAATCTGTATGCGTTACCTCTGCATCTTTCCCCAATACTTCTAATGCTTTTTTAACATTCAATTCTAAAATAAAGCTACTTCCTAAACCGCTCCCACACACGACTAAAATTTTCATTCTGTTGACTCCTTTGTCGTATATTGTTTGATTTTCTCCCATATCATGTCCGCATGTTGACAGGCGATTAGGTCATCAATCTGATCGGGTTCTTGTAAGACTAATGCCAAATCAGCCAACACCTGTAGATGTGAAGCATTGTCAATGGCAGCTAGCACAATTAGTAGGTAGACAGGCTGATTAGGGCTAAAAAAAACAGGCTTTTGTAATCGTAGCAAGCTTATGGCTAGTTCAAGAACCCCATCAGATGGCCGTGCATGAGGAATGGCTACTTTGGGTGTGATGACAACGTAAGGACCATAGTGTTCAATAGATCGAATCATGGCTTCGACATAGCGCTGTTCAATTTTGTGTTGTTGTACTAATGGGCTAGCCGCTAAATGAATTGCTTCTTGCCATGATCGGACAAAGTTTGCAAGCTGTATACAATCTTTTGTCAACAGCTTGGTTAGCAAGGACAACCCTCCTTTCATAAAAATATCTTCCCATTCCATGTTATTACGACTGTATGTGGAATTATGTCATCGTAGAAGACATTTTTAATTGCTTTGCTATTTCATAAACCGACATTTTTACAAATTCATCCATTTTATGATCTAAGCGCGTTTTCGGATAAATCAATTGAATTTTTCTATTTAGTGTTACATCATGTAGATCTTTCTTCAGCAGTACACCTGATTTTAATTCTTCTTCTATTAAGGAAACAGATAGAAATGCCAAGTTTTTGCCAAAGGTCAGCATCTTTTTAATCGTGCTCACAGAATCCAGCTCAATTGTGTAAATAGAAGGCTGAAAAGGTTCCATCCACTTTTCAATGAAGTGATTCGTGGAGCTAGAGGATGTATGCAACAATAGCTTGTACTTAAGAATATCTTCTTTGGTGATGTCTTTTTGTGCTGCTAGCTCGTGAGATGGGCTGTATGCCAATACAAGTGCATCTTCACCGATTGTTTCGTAATGAAGTAAAGGATTTTCCTGCTTAGTCTCCATGATGAGCCCGAAATCTAATTCTTGTAGTACTACCTTTTTTTCAATTTCAGGTGCTGTTTTTACTTCTAATGAAATGCGAATCTCAGGATAGGTCGTTGAAACTTGATGAATTAAATCTGGCATAAAAATATGGGCAGGTAAACCACTCGCTCCTAGTCGTAATGAACCGATATGGCCTGCTAAAAGATTTTCAATAAAACGATCCATATCCTTTTGAAGTTGAACCATTTGACGAGCGTAATGATACACACCTTCGCCCGCTTCTGTTAAACGGTATCCTCCAGCATTTGTTCGAAATAAATGAATACCGTATTCCTCCTCTATAGAGCGAATATGAAATGATACGGTGGGGGCTGTAATGCCAAGTGCTTTGGCGACAGGGGCTAATTTTTTTAATTCTACAAGTAAGCAAAATGCCTGTAATTTACTATTGTTCATTTTATCCTCCTAAAGGAAATTAGAAAAAATCTTGTATTTGCTTTAGTTTATTAGATTTTTTTTAACGTGTTATTAATAGTAGATTAATATTTTCTAAATATCTGGAATTTATAGTTGTAAGTAACGAGGAGGATACTTATGAAAATCTCATTAAAAAATATCGAGAAAAAATATGGGCAGTCTCAAGCATTGTGGCCGATTGATGTGGAGTTAGATCAGCAATTTATTACGATTCTCGGACAATCAGGCTGTGGCAAAACAACCTTATTAAAGTTGATAGCTGGCCTTGAACAGCCATCAAAAGGAGAAATACGATTTGATGACACCGTCATTTATTCTTCGGGGTCTCGTAAAAATGTCAAACCAAATAAGCGTAATATTGCCATGGTTTTTCAAGATTTTGCTCTATGGCCACATATGACCATCTTCCAAAATATTGCCTTTGGCTTAAAGGGCATTATTCCGAAATCAGCTATTCCTGAACGAGTCGAGCATGTGATGCGATTGGTAAAAATGCAAGGCTATGAGAAACGAAAGCCAGGTGAATTATCGGGTGGACAACAGCAGCGAGTGGCATTAGCTAGAGCTTTAGCGACCAAACCGCAATTAATTTTATTTGATGAACCTTTATCCGCTCTCGATGCTGTTTTAAGAGAGCAAATGCAAGATGAAATCATGCACCTCATTCATGAGCTTAATTGCCAAGCCATTTTCGTAACACATGATCAAACAGAGGCCATGACAATGTCTGATCAAATTATCGTTATGGAGGCAGGGAGGATTGCTCAAATTGGCTCGCCTGAGGAAATTTATCGTGCACCAGCAACGCCCTATGTGGCAGATTTTATTGGCAAAGTGAATTGGCTTCACAATCGACAATCAATTGTGCGACCTGAGGGTGTTTCGAGAATATCGCGTCCTGGTACGATTGCCAAACAAGCGCAGATTGTGAAAAGTACATTTGTTGGTGATCGTTATCTAGTACAAGCACAGGTAGAAGGACAGTATTGGAACTTTTATGAGAAGCAGCCATTAGAGCATGGAAAAAGATTGCAAGTTTTTATTGATGAAAAACAAATCTATCAATTGGAGGGTTTACATTGAAGAAACGACATTTTAAATTTTGGGCAACTGCTGGCATTTTATTGGCCTTAGCATTAGCTGGCTGTGGTAATAAAGAGGCAAAAGAGACGAATGAAGCAAGTGCAAAGACACAGGAGGAGAAAGTTCTGACAGTGTATTCTGCTGGGCCAGATGGTTTAGCTGCAAATATTCAGCAAGCATTTGAAGAAAAAACAGGGATTAAAGTGGAAATGTTTCAAGGAACTACGGGTAAAATTCTCTCTCGTTTAGAAGCGGAAAAAAATAATCCTGTAGCTGACATTGTTGTACTTGCCTCTGTTGCCTCAATGGATGGGTTAAAAGCAACAGATCAATTGCAAAGCTACGAAGCGGCTAAAAACAAGGACAAAATTAACAGTGATTGGTCGGATCAAGATGGATATTTTTATGGCTACAGTGCCTCTGCTTTAGGTATTGCTTATAATACGAAAAATACGACACAGGCGCCTACGGATTGGTCTGATTTAGCAAAAGCTGATTGGCAAAATAAAATGAATATACCAGATCCAAGTCTGTCAGGCTCTGCTGTTGATTTCTTATTTGGCTACACAGCAGCAGAAAAAACAGCTTGGAGTACGATTGATAGTTGGAAGAAAAATGGCTTACAAGTCAATGGTGCGAATAAAGAAGCCTTGGATGCGGTTATAACAGGCGAGAAAAATGCCACGATTGCAGGTGTAGATTATATGGCTTATAAAGCAAAAGCAGACGGTGAGCCAGTGGAAATTATCTATCCGACGAGTGGGACAGTAGTTAGTCCAAGAGCAGTAGGTATTTTAAAGGATGCACAACATGTAGAATCTGCACAAGCCTATGTTGATTTTTTATTGTCAGATGAAGGGCAAAAGCTAGTAGCAGATGCTTACTTATTACCAGGGAATAAAGATATTGCTGTGAAAAATCGTGCAGCATTAGATGAAATTCCACAGTTAACAGTTGATTGGATGGGTGCGGAAGCGAAACAGATGGAAGTACTAACAAAGTTTACGGATTTATTTCGATAAATAAAGGGAGGTTGATATACCTCCTTCTAGTTTTCATAGAGAAGGGTTGACATGCCATGATAATGGAAGGAAGACGAGCTTTTGGATTTTTACTGACAATTGTCATCATATTTGCTATCGCACCGTTGATGGCCATTTTATTTTATACCTTTATTAAAGAGGGACATGTTGATATATCACAGTTTAGTCGAATGTTTACACACGATAGAATATGGAAAACGCTTGGAAATTCGATGGTTTTAGGGATTTTCGTGATTATTGGGACAACAATTATCGCATTACCTATGGCTTTCATTCGCACGAAAACAAGTTTATATCAATATGAATGGCTCGATATAGTGTTAACGATTCCATTTATGACACCTCCCTATATTGGTTCAATGGGCTGGATTTTGTTTATGCAGCACAATGGTTTTTTACAGCAGCTTATTCCAAGTGCTGCTTGGATGACAGATTCCTTCTTTTCCTTATTTGGCATGGTAGTGATCATGAGCCTACACCTGTTTCCGTTTTTGTATTTAATGCTGAAAAATACATTGCTTCGCATAAATGGCTCATTTTTAGATGCAGCGCTGATTTTTGGGCGAAGTTCTTTGCAAAATTGGCTAAAAGTTGTGTTACCTCTTTTACTTTCGAGCTATGTTTTGGGAAGTCTCCTTATTTTTATTAAGACGCTTGCTGAATTTGGAACGCCAGCTACATTCGGCAGTCGGATTGGGTTTCAAGTGTTTACAACCGAAATTCATGCCTATTTATCAAGATGGCCAGTTGATATTCGCATGGCAACCTCGCTATCCTTATTCTTATTGTCAGTTTGCTTAGTCATTTGGTATTTCCAAAATCTCATTGGACGCAAATATACATATGGTGTGCTATCAGGAAAAACACCTGCTAGATGTGAGCTCAAGGACAAGTGGTATATAAAAACAGCTTCGTGGACTTTTGTAGGGCTTGTTCTATTGCTATCTATCGGCATTCCTTATTTCTCTATTATTGTGACCTCTTTGCAAAAGGTAAGAGGAGATGGGTTACAGGCAGGGAATTTCAGTTTGGCTTCTTATCAAGAGGTCTTCACTAGTGGAAGTGCAGGATTGACAGCATTTTTAAATAGCATTGTTTTTTCTATCATGACGGCCTTGATAACCGCCATAATAGGTTTATTCATCGCTCTTTATATTAAAAAGGGAGAAACCAGAAAGCAGCAAATATTAGACTTCTTTAGTTTAATGCCTAATATAATTCCGGGGATTGTCTTTGTTGTAGGTTTAATTATGTTTTGGAATGCTCCTTGGCTTCCCGCAACAATTTATAACACAAAGGCAATGGTAATAGTCACATACTGTGTACTGTTTTTACCTTATTCGGTGCAGTATATAAAGTCTTCTTTTTCACAATTGGATGCCTCTATTTTTCAATCAGCTGCTATTTTTGGACGTAGTAACATTGCGGTTTATCGTCGCATCATCCTACCACTTTTGATGCAGGGTATTTTAACAGGAATGATGATGACTTTTATTATTTCAATGCGAGAGCTTGTAGCTGGCCTTTTAATTTTGCCACCATCCGTAGAGACAGGGGCAACCTTTATCTATAGCCAATTTGAGCAAGGTAATGTAGGGGTTGGAATGGCAGTAGCTGTTATAACCGTCCTTATGACTGTTATTTTTATGTTCCTATTGGGTTGGCTGCAAAAACGAGGAGGGCAGGCCAATGCTTAGTGTTGAAATTTTAGGTGGTGTAGGCGAATATGGGCGCAATTGTTTTTATATAGAAAATCAGAGGCAGGCCATTTTATTGGATTGTGGCATTATGAAAAATACACAAAAAACGCCACCAAATATTACATTTAATCATATTGAAAAGCTAGTTGCTGTCTTTATTTCTCATTCGCATATTGATCATGTAGGGGCATTGCCAATACTACAGAACATGGGCTATACGGGACCGATACTAATGAGTCATACAACTGCTCAGCAGCTTCCACTGCTTATCCCACAAGTCAGAACTTTCTATCCAGATACGATTGGAAAATGGATAGAGGTCAATGAATATCTTGCCTTTCAATGGGGATATAGTGGGCATTTAATTGGAAGCGTGTGGTACAAAATTCGTTTTTTTGATGAAATGATTTTTTTCTCTGGTGATTATGTAGTCGATTCGTATTTATTAAAGGCGACCTTGCCAGAGGAGGATGGAACGGTTTATGATGTAGCGTTTATTGATAGTGGACATGCGGAAAAATGCATTCGAAATCTTGAGGTGTTACAGCAGATGGCTATGTATGTAAAGGCTCATCCCAATCATTCATTTATATTCCCCTCCTCTTTTTCGGGCAAAACAGTCGATATTATGACGTATCTTTCCGAACATACAACTCGAGCGATTAGGGTAGATGCCAAGCTACAACCTTTATTGGGGCATTATGATGAAGAACATGAAAATATTTGGCCGAATAAAGTGATGCTTTTAGAACGACTCAAGCAAAAACTGGACAGTGACCATGTACTGTATTTTGTCTCAGAGCAGGATGTGGCTCAAGTGGAGGAGCTTGCAAAGGATTATCCGACGGCAATTTTTGTTCATACAGGCTATTCTCGTCATGCTTACAATCCAGCTAGCTTAAAGCATATCTCTGAGGAGTTCTTCTATAAAACACATCCAGACTATTGGGATTTAGTGGCACTGTCACAGAGACTTCGTGCACGACAAACGATCTATTTTCACAGTACACATACAAATTTAACAACAACATTTCCGAAGGAGGAATTAAAGCGTGACTAAACTAAAAAAATGGGCATTTTATCTGTGTGTCTTCGGCTTGATAGTGATTAGTATGATGGGTGTGAATACAACACAAGCGAAAGCAGCCATTGAGCCAGGCCATGAAATTAAATTCAATATTAACCCTGAGATTTTTAATGAATCAACTATTGTCCAGGCTTTTCAAGCAACTAAAAAGGATGACGTAAAAGTTTATTTTTATGATACGCTTGACCAATTGTTTCTACGTCATGACTATATACACCGCTTACGTGTATATAAGGGTAGTAATAAAATGGATATAACCTACAAAAAGCGTTTTTTAAACACACCTTTAAGTGAAGCAATGGCAGAAACAATGAATCATGGTTTTACTGGTTCTGAGTCAAATTATAAGTTTGAGCTAGATATTAAGGGAGATCATCGTACATTTACGATAAGCCGAAAGGAATCTTTGAAGACTTCTGCAGAGGTCTCTTATGATTCAGTTGCTACAAAAGTTGCGAAAAAATTCATTCTTGAAAATGCGCCAAAGAAAATTGTAAATTGGAACTCCGAAGCATGGTATAAAAATACGTTGTCTCAAGTTGTCGTATATGGGCCTGCTAATGCTACGACCTATAAAGGAAGCTTTTTAGGACATGAAGCGGATATAGAGGTATGGCAGTACAAAGGCGATATTATGGTTGAACTTTCTACGAAGGTAGATGATGCGGCTCAAGCAGCTACTATAGAAAAGCAATGGTATGAGCAACTATTATCCACTGGCTATCTAAGCGGGGATCAACGTGGTAAAACGGCATTTGTTATGGATAAATGAATAGGACGATAATGATTTCGCCTCATATAGAAATGAGGCGAAATTTTTCTTTGGCAACAGAGAGATTAAAAAAGTAGGTCCATGTTTGTTCTAACTTTGATAATTTCGCTTACACTTACTATAGGACGAACTTTGGGTGATATGAGGGGGAAATAACATAGCGAAAAAAATGGGCATTGTTACACTACTACTTTTCGGTGTTTACGTGCTTTGTATGTACTGGTATATTTTCCACAGCGGTGGTGGTAAAATACCAAGTGCCTTACAAGGAACGGCGGCAGATCCAGTGATGTTTATGTCTGGCAAGGAGCTTTTTTTAAGTGGTGAATATTCAAAAATACGGAACTTTGTATTCTTTGTAGCCACACCTTTAGAATGGCTTATTTACTTCTTGATTTTACTATTGGGTGTATCTCGTTATTTCGAAAAAGTGACGACCTCCCAAACGAAGTGGAAGCTATTGCAAAATGCGGGTTACTTATTCCTATTATCTTTATTGCTCTATATTGTGCTATTCCCGCTTGATTATTATCGCTATCATCTAAGCAAAAGCTATGGCATCAGTACACAAGCATTTGCATCTTGGATGAAGGATGGTGTCATTGATTTTTGGGTGAATTTTGGTACTAGCTTGATTATTGTTACGGTGATTTATTGGCTCATTAAAAAGAGCGAAAAAAGATGGTGGCTCTATGCTTGGCTTTTAACTATCCCCTTTACAATCTTTGTGATGTTCATTCAGCCAGTTGTCATTGATCCTTTGTACAATGATTTTTATCCACTAAAAAATAAAGAACTGGAAACAAAGATACTTTCACTTGCTACACAGGCCAATATTCCAGCAGAGCATGTTTATGAGGTCAACATGGCAGAAAAGACAAATGCTTTAAATGCTTATGTGACAGGAATTGGGAGCAATTCGAGAATTGTGCTATGGGATACTACATTAAATAGACTAACGGACAATGAAATTTTATTTATCATGGCACATGAAATGGGACATTATGTTGAAAAGCATATTTATTTTGGCATTGCAGGCTATTTATTCTTAATGTTAATAGGGCTATGGCTAACAGCGAAAATTATGCGTCGCTTGATTTCACGATATGGACAGGTTTTAAAAATTAATAAAATCAGTAGCATTCGTTCCTATCCATTATTTTTACTCATTACTTCTATTTTACTATTTGCTTCCAATCCAGTATCCAATTTTATATCGAGATATCAAGAAACGAGAGCCGATCAATATGCTATTAACCTTATGAATGATAGAGAAGCGGCTGTAACAGCATTTCAAAAGCTAACGATTTCAGGCTTAAGTGAAGTGAACCCGCCACTCTTAGTGAAGTGGTTCCGCTATACACATCCACCGATGCTTGAGCGAATCTATAAAGTTGCGGATACAGGGGAACATAAACAAAATATGCCTTTAAAGGAAGAACAGAAGAAAAAGTAAGAGGATAGGTTTTTCAGGAGTGTAAATTGGGTAGTCTATGACAAAGATGTATCAAAAATTGGTCGTTGATTGATAGGGGATAGCATTATGCGAAATGTGATTATAATTACACTTTCTTCCATTTTAGTGGCCTTTGCCTATAATTATTTATTGATTCCCCATGAAATCTTGAGTGGTGGGTTGAGTGGTATTGCCATCATGCTTGGGATTATTACCCCTTTAAATACAGGCGTGTTAAATTTACTGCTTAACCTGCCTTTACTGATTTTAGGTGTGATGAAGCTCGGCAAGCGATTTATTAGCTACACCATTCTTTCGGTGGCTGTGTTGTCAGTGAGTTTATATATTATTCCAATACACAAAGCGACACAAGAGCCAATCCTCGCGTCCTTATTTGGTGGTGTTATTGTAGGGTTTGCAATGGGCATGATTTTCCGAGCAGCTGGCTCCTCAGGGGGCTTTGATATAATTGCTATGCTACTTAGCCGGAAACGTGATTTTCCGCTCGGTACGTTAATTGCCGCTATGAATGGAATCGTAGTGGCTGCTTCTGGCTTTGTCTTTAGCTGGGATGCGGCGTTGTTAACCCTTGTGTCCATTTATGCAACTGGAAAAGTAGTGGATACAATTCATACGAGCCATATTAAATTAACGCTGATGATTATTACGAGTAAAGGGGACGAGGTCAAACAGCAACTATTAGAAAAGCTACATCGTGGAGTAACGATTATCGATGCAAAGGGAGCGTATTCAGGCGAGGGTCGGAAAGTATTAATTACTGTTATTACGCGTTACCAACTAGCTGATGTGAAAAGCACGATTAAGGAGACTGATCCAAAGTCGTTTGTGAATATTTTACAGACGACGGAAGTAATCGGAATGTTTGATCGTGGTACAACTAAATAATGCTATTCTCTACACACGTTTTAGGTTATACTTACCATAATCGAACGTGTGTTTTTATTTGAGGGACGGGGATTGTTAAGATGGAAAAAGAAATAATTCATGCTTACTGTATACAGCTTCATGGAACAACGTATGACTATCAAGAGGAGTGGCAAGCAGATCGCTATCATATCGGTGGAAAAATGTATGCCATGCTTGGAGGAAATAGAACAGGTAAGCCTGTTCTTACATTGAAATGTGAGCCTTCTCGAGCGGAGGAATTACGAGAAGCCTATGCAAGCATTATACCTGGTTACTATATGAATAAAACCCATTGGAATTCCATTTATATGGATGCTGAGGATGTCCCGATGGATTTGGTAGAGAATCTTATTAAGCATTCGTATGAACTTGTTTTCAATAAATTAACGAAGAAAGCACAGCAGGAAATTCAATTGATTGGCAATGCATCAAACAAGTAATGAATAGCGCATTTACCTTTTTGGCAAATGCGCTAATGACTAATTATAACCATGCTCACCATAAGGCTTTAGTGTCTCAAGCCATTTTTGCTCCAGCTTTTCGAGTTCTTTTTTTTCATCAAAATAGCCTTCTTCTTTTTTCTTTAAATACTCAACGATTTTCACCTCGAAAGCTTCTTGACCATATAAATTGTAATCTGCCTGAAGCACCTTGTTCGTATGTGTATTGGTTTTTAGCATAAATTGAAAGCCATTTAAACGCTTTAAATTATTAAAGCTCCCCACAAATAATTTGCCTATTTGTGTATTGGTCATTGTAAAAACGCCAGCTTCAATTTTCATGTCCTTATACATTTCTTTTAACTCTTTTTTATGATCCATTTTTATTAACCTACTTTCTTATTTTTTTACCCAATAGGCACTGCCATCTGCTTTCCGGTCAAGAAAACCGTATTCAATTAAGTAACGACGTATATGAACATAGTCTTCATACATCGGTTTAATCACTTCATTTAATTCTTTTTCAGTATAATGCTTTTCTTGGTCAAAAAGATTTGCAATTGCACGCAGCACTACAATTTTCTGTTTTTCGCGCTTTGGAAAGCGAACCAGTTCCTTGCCAACACCGTTTGGAAATAGCTTCTCTAATAATTGCTGTTCTTCCGTGAGGGTTACGTTATAGCGATCGTCGACCATAGTAGCTGTTTTATGAATAGGCACAAATGGTTCCTCCTTCTGATCTTGTTCTTTTAGTAACTCCATCATCACCATCAATGTTTTGGCTTGGCGTTCCTTTTCTTTTAAAGCAAAACGGTGATGGCGAATCGTTGTGGCACTGCCAATCTCTAATTCTTCTTTTATCTCCTGATCTGATTTTCCCTCATAAAATAAGCGTAAAATATGACTTTGATGTTCTGTTAAGCCTGTCATTTTTTTATTGAGACCGTTTAAATAATGAAAAACAGAATGGTGAGCCAATGTAATATGGTGTCGCATCATTTTCTCTGCTTCATATAATAAGCCCTCTTGAGGATAAATAATGCCTTTTTCTACTTTTTCACCGCATAGTAGGCAGGTGAAGTGTGTCGCTTGATCGATATATCCCTTTTTTAGATCATCGATAGGAGCTTGCCAAAATAATTCATTTACATCCATTGCAATCCCTCCTTAACAAAACAAACGAATTATAAATTTGTTTGTTATTTAATATTTAAAATAACAAAATGTTTGTATTAAAGCAATAAAAAACACATCGTATTCTAAACGATGTGTAAAATGGTTGGCTCATATTTAGTTATACTTTCTCTTAAATAAGATCATAGATGCTAGAGAAAGAACTACAATTGTACAGACAATCACAATTAGACTTGTTGTGGAGCTAAGTATATGTCCATTTAGTTCATAAACAATGCCATAATTCATTTTATAATCTTCCACATAAGAAACGGGCACACCATCAAAAACATTTGCAATAGAGCTCTCCATAAATGCATTGCGTAATAATAGTGTTGTATGGCTAATTGGAAAGTACATGATTATATGTTGTGCAAAGCTTGGTAGAGCTCCAAGAGGTACATAAACACCACATAAAAATCCAAGTAATGTACCAACAATTGTGCCGAGTGTTGAGAAAACATTTTGGGTCGACACAAATAACGAAAGAAATAAATTAAAAACACTCGCAAGCAAGACAGATAAAAACAGTATGCTCAATACCTGAATAAAATCCCCAAAACTTAGTATCTTACCTCCCGTTGTGACAATAAAGATTTCACAGCCAAGGAGCGCAATAAAGGAAAAAATACAGCCGATAATAAATGCATTGAGCACATAGCTCAACTGAATAGTTGCACGAGAAAGAGGAGCTGTTAAAAAGTCGGCTTGTACTTTGGATTCTTGGTCTTTAACAGCGATACCATAGGCACCAAGTGTAGTCGAAACAGCAATCATGGATAGTAAACCTGCTACTAGCCACTCATTGACCATGGTGATCAATTCAGGTGTAGCTTCTGTTAGTTGTTCAATGGCATCTACCTGCATTTTTTGGAGAAAGACAGCGTACAACACAATGACAATAATGACTGACAGTAGGGAGAAGAACACCTGTGTTTTATCCCGTCTAAAAATTTTGTTATTACGCAGAACTAAACTAATTAATGCTTCCACTACGCAACCTCCTCCTCTGCCATAATATGAAGAAAGACATCATCCATTGATCCTTTAATGACTTCGAAGGAGGCGATAAGTGGCTCAGCTTTTTTTAAAAGGGGAAGTGCTTGTAAGGTAGACGTTAAACGGATGGTGTATATCCCTTGATTCTCTGTGTAGGAGATCGCATTTTCCTCAAGAAACTTCACACCCTCCTGTGCATTTTGAAAAACGAGAGCCATTGAATCATAGGCATATTTTGTTTTTAGTGCATCGGGCGTTCCCTGTGCAACAATTTTACCTTGCTTTAAGACAGTGACTTGGTGAGCGACTGCCGCTTCCTCCATATAGTGGGTCGTTAAAAAAACAGTCATATTGGTTTCCAGTTGAAGTTGTTTAATCGCCTGCCAAACAAATTGACGTGTTTGTGGATCTAAACCCGTTGTAGGTTCATCCAGAAATAAAATACTTGGACGATGAATCAGTGCACGAGCAATATCTGCTCGCCTTTTTTGTCCCCCTGATAATGTTCCATATTTTTTCTCTTCAATATCCTCTAAATGCAAATAGGTAGAAACAAATTGATAGTTATCGGTAAGCTGTGCTTTCGATAAGCCATATGTTTTACCTCGATGGAGGATATTTTCACGTACAGTTAATCGCTCATCTAATAGACTTTGCTGGAAAACGACACCAATAGATTTACGGATATCCGCGTTATCATTGCTTGCGTCGAGTGTGAAACCATTAATAGTTACTTGACCACTCGATTTTTTTAGTAAAGTACAAAGTATTTCAATCGTTGTAGATTTACCTGCACCGTTTTCACCTAAAAAAGCGAATAGGGTGCCTTGTTCGACTGTAAAAGAAATACCTTTGACAGCTTGCTGATCTCCATACTGTTTACATAAATTTTCAACTTTTATCGCAAACGTCATGAGTGGTTAATCCCTTCTCTTTTGAATTTCTTTATTGATTTTTTCAATATCATTTATTTGAAGAACATATAGAATACACCAAACAATCAAGTAAATAATGGCTTCCGCAATAAGTACATACCATACACCTGAATCAAACCAGCTACCAAAATAGCCTGCGGTTAGTACACATGCTGTCACCGCTACTAAATGGAGAAGAAGCTGAACTGTAAAAGGCAATTGCTCCATATCAAAAATGACGGATAGCAAACCAATGGCAATGCCAAGGATGGCCGCGATAACAATTTGCTCCAATAATTCTGTTCCTGAGGCCACCGCATTATTTGATAGGACGCTAAGTGTCACTAAGACATAAGAGGAGCTAAGGGAAATGAGTAGACCGATAATCATCATGCGTAAATACTTCATGCTATGAATCCCTCCCAATACCTAAGTGTCTCTTTAATTCTTTTAAATATTTTCGGCTGACATGAATGGCTACGTCATGTTCAAGTAATAGCTGTGTAGTGCCGATTTTGCCCATTTGAATAGAGGATATTTTATGGATATTGACGAGTGTAGACTTACTCACGCGTACAAAATCTTTGGCTAGCTGAGCCTCAAGCTCATATAATTTTCGCTTGGACTCAAACTCTTGCTCATCTGTCTGTAAAAATACTTTGGCATCCTCTGCGTAAATGGAATAAATATCGGAAATTTTTAAGAGATGAATTTCTTGTTGGTCATACCCATCTAGCATCGTAGTTTGGGATGCTTGAAGCTGTCTCATCAATCTTTCAATTTGCTCATTATATTCCTTGGCATGGATATGAACCTCAGTTTCCTCGAGCTCATGATTGATGGTTAAATGAATTTTCATAGGAGGCCTCCTTTAAAAACGCTGAATCAGGTATTACTAATGTAGCATAGAAAATTTTAGCAAGGATAAATTGTTCTATAAGAGGTTTTATTTGTTGGATAACAGGTTCTTTTTCAACGATAGCAAACAGCTCAAAAGTCGGTCCAGTAGAAAAAGCGGTTTATAAAGGTCATAATAGGCTTATCGAGTTGAAGGGGTTGCTACCATGTTTATTTTTGATAAGCATATGTTCATCACATTATGCATTGGTTTAATAGGTGCTGTAGTTTTTCAATTTTTCCATATACCGATGCCTTGGCTGTTAGGAGCGATTACAGCGGTGCTCATCGTGCAGCTATCCACCAACGTCCAATTAAAATGGCATCATTCTTTCCGCAATTTTGGTTTAGTCGTAGCAGGTTATTCTATCGGCTATGCCTTTACACCAGAAGCTGTACAGGACATCAAGCTTTTTTTAGGAAGCATGGTCGTGTTAAATATCATATTTATTTTGTTGTTTTTTACGGTAAGTTTCCTTGTTGCCAAGCGGACAGATTTAGATTTTGCGACTGCCTTAACGTGTTGTGTTCCTGGAGGCATGTCGCAGGTTGTGGCATTTGCGGAAGAGCAACAAGAGATGGATATGGTGGTCATCACATTCTTTCAAATCCTTCGCGTTCTTTTAATCGTTGGCTTTGTTCCTTTAATGGTGGCAGGGGCAGGTGGCAATAGTTCTATGATTGATGGAACATACACATGGAACCTTGTTGGCATACTTGTGGTATGTGGTGGCGCAGGGTGGCTAGCACAAAAGCTAAAAATTCCAACAGGCTATATGCTAGGCCCAGTGTTTTTACTAATGGGCGTTAATATGGCAGGGATAGAAGTGCCAAAATTACCATTATCGCTTCTGCATATTGCCCAACTCATGCTAGGAATTTATATTGGATTATTATTGAAAAAAGAGGATTTACATTTATCGAAGAAGCATATCTTTTATGCGTTTGTTTCGGCAGGCATTTTTATTGGGGCAGCCTATGGTTTAACATTTGTGATGGCAGCGTTGTACAGCCTTGATTTTAGGACAAGCTTTTTAAGTATTGTTCCTGGTGGTCTTGATCAAATGGGGATTATTGCCGCTTCGGTCCATGCAAATGTCACGATTGTCACGGCCTTTCAGCTTTTTCGTGTACTAGTTGTCTCGATTTTTCTGGTGCCTGTGGTAAAAGTATTTGTAAGAAAAGTGAAAACATGAGGGGGCTTTGAATCAACCTCTCATGTTTTTCTTTGTGCGAATTTCGATCAAATAGAACTTTTGAATAATGATAAATGAACGTTAAATTTTCCCTTTCCAAATAATCCGAATAATGTTATGATAGCCATAACTACTATGAACGGAGGTGAGAAGGAATGAATAAAAACGCTACGAAAACATGTGTAAAAGTGGATACGGCTATGTATTTTGCACGTGTGATTACTTTCGATTTTGCGAACAACGGGATAGGTCTGTCCATTTTTAAGCAAAATCAAATAACAAACGTAGCGAATTAACCATTCTTTTTCACACATTTAATTGAGAAGAGGACTGCTTGTTAATGAGCAGTCTTTTTTGTGTTCTAAAGATGTTTTCGCACGTTTCATTGGAGGAAAAAACGATGCAAATGAAAGCTGAACAAATCCAAAAAATTATGGGTGGTAATATATTATTCGAGAACTTACAGCTAGAGGTGAATAGTGGCGAACACGTGGCGATTGTTGGTGTAAATGGCAGTGGTAAAACGACTTTATTACAACTGCTAGCAGGGGTAGAGATACCTGACAAGGGACGAATAATTAAAAGTAAAGAAGCGACGATTGGCTATTTACATCAGATTCCACATTATCCACTTCATGCTGTGAAAGAAGTGCTGGAGGAAGCATTTGCGGATATTTATGCAATAAAGGCAAAAATGACAGCACTTGAGCAAGAGATGCAGTCGACGGTCACGGATAAAATATTACTGCAATATGGGCAATTGCAGGAGCAATTTATGCTATTAGGGGGCTATGAAGTAGATGCACAGCTAGCAATGATTGCAAATGGACTAGGTATTTCAGATATGCTAGAGCAGCCATTTAGTAGTTTAAGTGGTGGTGAAAAAACAAAGGTTATGCTTGGACAAATTTTATTGAAAAAGCCCTCTATTTTGTTATTGGATGAACCAACGAACCATCTGGATATGCAAGCTATTGAGTGGCTTGAACATTATGTGCGAAACTTTGAGGGGATTGTCATTGTCGTATCCCATGATCGTCAATTCATGAATCAAGTAGCCCAGAAGATTATTGAAATTGAGGATGGAGAGGCTTTTACGTATAACGGCCATTATGATGCCTTTATAGCACAAAAAGAAGCAAAAATTGAACAACAGTTTGCAAACTATGAAGAGCAGCAAAAGAAAATTAAAAAGATGCAAGAAACGATAAAACGATTAAAGCAGTGGGCGAATGAGGCGAATCCACCAAACGCCTCGATGCATCGACGTGCAAAAAGTATGGAAAAAGCATTAGCACGTATCGAGCGAGTAAAGAAGCCCCTCACTAAAAAGAAAATGAATTTAGCGTTAACGATGGCTGAACGCAGTGGTAAAGAGGTCGTGCTTTTGCAAGCCATTGATCATGGCTTTGATAAGCCTTTATTGAAGGAAAGCAATCTAGCTATTTATTTTGGCGAAAGATTAGCGATTGTTGGGAGCAATGGTAGTGGAAAATCAACATTATTAAAAATGATGTTAGGGGAAATCATTCCTAATCTGGGAGTGTGTCAGATTGGAAGTAATGTGAAATTTGGATACCTTTCCCAACAATTTGAACATCAAAATCCTGCTATTCGATTAATTGATGCCTTTCGTGAAAGTGTCGCCGTGTCAGAGGCGGAAGCTCGCCATATACTCGCACGATTTTTGTTCTATGGCTATGATGTCTTTAAAAAAGTGAAGGACTTAAGTGGTGGAGAAAAAATGCGTCTTCGTTTAGCACAATTAATGCATGAGGATATCAATGTCTTAATCTTAGATGAGCCAACGAATCATTTAGATATTGAAGCAAGAGAAGTATTGGAAGAGACACTAGAATCCTTTGAAGGCACGATTATTGGGGTGTCACATGACCGCTATTTCTTACAGAAAATTTTTACGAAAACGGCGTGGATTGAAAACCAGACTATTCAAGTTTTTGAGGGAGATTATGAGTGGGCTAGAGAAAAACGACAGGAACTTGCAATGAAAATGGTTGAAAAACAACCAGTAAATAAAACGCAGCCACCTAAAAAAGAATTACCGATTGAACAGCAAATTGAAAAATTAGAGACAAAACTACAACAACCATCTCTTGCTAAAGAACAACGGCAGAAGCTTGAACTTCAATTAGAAAATTTATATGAAAGATGGTTAGAGGGGGGCACAGAGCATGTTTAATTTAGAACGCATTATGCAGCTTGATATAGAGTATGTGAAGAGTTTCAGTGAAGTGGAGGTTTGTAAGGAGGGGGTCTTATTTTACAATCAGGCTATCCCAACCTATTACGATGCAAATCATGCACAGATTTGGAGAAAGATTGAACAACCTGATTTATTTTTACAAGACATCAAAGATTTCTACCAATCAAAATCTCTGATCCCGCGGATTTATTTATATAATCTAGAACAAAATCAGCTATGTATAGAGGCATTAGAGACGCACGGCTTTCAATATGAGCATTTTGTTAATGAAATTCAGTACTGGGATGGTGAATATGCGATACTTCCACCTAATCCTGCCATTCAAATTGAGCGTGTAACGGATGCAAATATGGAGGAAGCATTAGCAGTAGAAATGAGCATTTCTGCATTTGGGGAGCCTTCATTAATAAAAAAGGCATTTGAACAAACCTATCATTCTTCACATTTTACGTATTATCTACTAAGACTAGATGGGGTGGCGTGCTGCTCAGCAAATATTTTTGTGTCAGAAAATCAAGGTAGGATTGAAAGTGTTGCAACAACTGAAAGCTATCGTGGTCGAGGTTTAATCGGCTATATGCTGCAGCATATCCAACAGCAATCAGTCAAGCTGGGATTGGACGATCTTTGGATATTACCAATTAGTGAACAGGTTGCCAAAGTCTATGAGAAGGCAAATTTTAAATCGGTGGGCTCCATTGCATCGATTCATGCGTTTACTGAAGGGAAGAGCATTCAAGATATCCGCCAACAGGCTTAAATAGCTACACATAAAAATCGCCAAATTCCTGTAGTGCTTACAAGGAACTTGGCGATTTTTTAGAACTGTACTTGTCAATTTTGATTACAGGTTGTTTTAATGAAGGGATGCTTTAAAATATAATCAGCAAAAATTATTTATTGCTCCTGTAGCACGATAGCTGCTCATTATGACATCAAATTCCTCAGGCCTCAGTTAACAGCATTGTTTTTATCTTGTCATCTATCGCTTTGATATAAATTTGCGAGATGCAACCATACACGGGTTAGTGGAGCAGGTGGAAAGGTGTTAAAGGATAAGTAGGAATGAATGAAAACTAGTAAAATCCTGAATAGTATCGACTATTCGGGATTTTTGTTTTATTGTTAAAAAGAAGGATTTTCAATTATTAAAAGTTTTTTACTTGAAAAAATGTCGTATTCGATTTATTGTCTTTAGAGATACTTGTTTAATGGACTTGGAGGATATGAAATGCACGGAATTTATATACGCTATAATGTCTCAGATGAAACCCAAGCAGCACAATGGCCCAAAAAAATGGATGCATTTGCGTATGTTCAACGAGAAAAACCACAACAAGACAATGATAACTTGCTGTCAAAAGAAGAGCTAAAAAACCATGCCATTCGCTATATTAAAAGCTTGAAAGACAATGCAAGTGTCCATTTAGTAGAGCAGCGCAACGGTGAAATTGAACATTTTGATCGACGCTACATGGAGTCATTAAAGTTAAAGGAAAGCATCGATTCCCAACTTATTAATCTAGAAGAAATACGCTTATTATTGCAATTAATGAATGTCTTGAATTTATCCCATGCTTTTGGAGAAAATGCTGGAAAGCTACTTCGTCAAATAACGCCATATGCCAAAGATGTAGAACATCCAACATTCCAAACAACACGCGTTGAGCGCCATTTTTATTCGGAGCTAATTGAACAAATTGAAATGGTTTACGCACGAATTATGCGTCAGCACAACCCATCAACAACGGAAATGCAGCAATCAGAAAAGCTCTGGACAACTGTCTGTGAGCAAGCAATAGAAAAAGTAGAAGCACGAATCGAACGTTTATCATCTATTAAGTTAAAGCATGAGAAAAATTTACTAGAGTTTAGTCACTTAAAACAGCAAAATATCGAAGCGAAGGAACGTTTAGATCTAGCTGTCCATGAACTGGATGCCATTTTAAATGTATTAGAATCATAAGAAATAAGAAAAGCATGTCTCTGTCAAAATCAGAGACATGCTTTTTATGTTGTCGTCGGATAGAGGGACAAAAGTGACGGTTAGCAGTGCGAAAGTGGTGGATAGCTTCGTAAGATTGACGGATAGCTGTGCTTTACTTCGCTTTCTCCTCTGTTTGATCCCGCTTAGTTTGGCGTGAAAGGCGGATTAAATCCAATCCAAGAAGCACAACAATGATATAAAATAGAGGACTTGTGAATGATAGGCCAATTTGTGATTGACCGCCAAGTAATGTTAAAACAATCCATAATCCAACTGTATACAATGTTAATCCGATATAAGCCTTTTTGGATAATCTTTTATATCTACCCTTGTCGAAGGCTAGCTGAATGATGACAAGCCCAACTAGTATAAGCAATATTATTTTTTTAGTCAGCATCGCAGCAATAGCTGTATCAGGGAAGAAATCATTAACGAATAATAACGTGAAAAATACTAGAATTATAAAATTTAAGATTGTCGAAAGCTTCATGCCATTTCTCCTTAGTTGTCAGAATACTTTTCTATTGTAACATGGTTCTAATGAAAGCAAAAAATAATACTTTAAAGAAGAGTTTGAAAAATTTTGAAACTTTTCCTGAGGTACATCCGTATAGTAGGTAATATGATGAAAAGGGGTGAGCAACTTGACGCTATTTGGCTATTCACTCGAGCAGATCTTTTTGGTGGTTTTGATTTTCGCTGGCCTTGCCACAGTATTGGTTATGTTTTTTGGTGATGCAGTCGAAGGTATTGGGGAAGGACTACCCATTTTTAATCCGAGTGTCATTCTATCTTTCATTACGTTGATGTCAGCAGCAGGTTTTATTTTAGAAAAACTAGCCTGGTTCTCTAGCGTTTGGAACATCATTGCTGCATGTATCATCGGTGCTATTTTAAGTTCCATCTTTTATTTATTTGTTCTCGTTCCGCTACGTTCCGCTGATGTTTCTTTAGCTTATACAGAGGAATCGCTAGGCGGGCAATTAGGAAGAGTTATTGTGCCAATTCCAGTAGATGGTTTTGGCGAGGTTGTTATCGAAACGACAAGTGGCATGATTTCAAAACGCGCAACGGGCTATGATAATGAAGCCATTGACTATGATGAAACCGTACTTGTTGTGGATGTGAAGGACGGAACACTTTTTGTTAGAACGTACGAGAAAAAATTTGTTTAAAGGAGAGATATGTCTATGTCAACCGATATCTTAATTGTTTTAGGAATTGTAGCATTTGTATTAATTGCCCTAGTCGGCTTATATGTGACAAAGTATCGTACGGCGGGTCCTGATGAAGCACTGATTGTGACAGGTAGCTATCTCGGCTCTAAAAATGTACATAAGGATGAGTCGGGGAATCGCATTAAAATCATTCGTGGGGGCGGTACATTTGTATTCCCTATTTTCCAACAAGCACAGCCGTTAAGCTTACTTTCTAGTAAACTAGAAGTGACAACGCCTGAGGTGTATACAGAGCAAGGTGTTCCTGTTATGGCAGATGGTACAGCCATTATTAAAATTGGCGGTTCCATTTCAGAAATTGCGACAGCAGCAGAGCAGTTTTTAGGCAAGCAAAAAGCAGAGCGCGAAGGGGAAGCACGTGAAGTATTAGAAGGTCATTTACGTTCCATTTTAGGATCTATGACGGTTGAAGAAATCTACAAAAACCGCGATAAATTCTCACAGGAAGTTCAACGTGTTGCTTCACAAGATTTAGCAAAGATGGGTCTTGTCATTGTATCCTTCACGATCAAGGATGTACGAGATAAAAATGGCTATTTAGACTCACTAGGGAAACCGAGAATCGCACAGGTAAAGCGAGATGCTGATATTGCGACAGCAGATGCAGAAAAAGAAACACGTATTAAACGTGCAGAAGCGTCTAAGGAAGCACAAAAGGCAGAACTAGAGCGTGCGACGGAAATTGCAGAAGCAGAAAAAGAAAATCAATTAAAAGTAGCTGAGTTCCGACGTGAGCAGGATATTGCCAAAGCGCGTGCTGACCAAGCGTATGAGCTTGAAACTGCTCGTGCTAAGCAGGAAGTAACGGAGCAAGAAATGCAAATTCGCATTATCGAGCGTCAAAAGCAAATTGAATTAGAAGAAAAAGAGATTTTACGTAGAGAAAAGCAATATGACTCTGAGGTTAAAAAGAAAGCAGATGCAGATCGCTATGCAGTGGAGCAAAATGCTGCAGCTGAAAAAATGCGTGAGCTTGCACAGGCTGATGCGGAAAAATATCGTATTGAATCATTAGCAAAAGCAGAGGCAGAGAAAATTCGTTTGGATGGTCTTGCCAAAGCTGATGCAGAGCGAGCACAAGGGGAGACGGAGGCTGATATCATTCGTCTACGTGGTCTGGCTGAAGCTGAAGCTAAACGTAAGATTGCCGAAGCCTTTGAATACTATGGTCAAGCAGCTGTACTGGATATGGTTGTACGCATGATGCCAGAGTATGCAAAAGAGCTTGCAAGTCCACTTGGCAATATCGATAAGATTACAGTGGTCGATACTGGTGGTGGAGAGGGAAGTGGTGCGAATAAGGTTACATCTTACGCAACCAATTTAATGTCTACACTTCAAGAAACATTAAAAGAAACTTCTGGTCTCGATGTAAAAGAGCTGATCGAGAGCTATGCTGGGAAGCACACATTGCGTCCAGAATTAGAGCAGATTGCTTTAGGACTTGAAAAAAAGCAAGCACCTGAAGAAACGAAAGAAGCGGTAGAACAATCCTAACAAAAAACGACCTGATGATCTCATCAGGTCGTTTTTTTATAGTTGTTGCTGCCATTCACTTACAAGCATGCCATAAATAACGTGATTTACATAATGATCGTAGAGCCATTCTGCAGCTCGAATGGTTCCTTCTTGCATGAATCCAAGACGTTCTGGGATTGCGCGACTTTTGTGATTGGCTTCAGCAACACGAATTTCAACTTTATGAAGCTTCAATGTTTCAAAGGCATATTGCAATAAAGCTTTTACCGTTTTCGTCATGATGCCATGTCCTTGTGCTCCTTCGCTCAACCAATAGCCAATAGTGCCGATTTTATTGCTCGGGTTAATCGCGTTAAAGCCTGCAATGCCAACAATTTCATTTTTAAAGAGAATGACTAGGAAGAGGCTACTGTTCGCTTCATGGCCCTTAATACAGCCCTCAATATAGGCTTTTGTATCCGCCAGTTCTTTTGTGAAATCTAGCCATGGTAGCCATTCTTTCAGATATTCCCTCGAGGCATCCGTTAATGCAAAAACCTTCTCTGCATCTTCAGGTGCGATCATCCGTAAAGCTAAATCTTGGTTTATGGTAATTTGCATTATTGTTCACCTCATTATTATTTTAACGCATTGTGCATAAAGCCTTTCATTTCTCGGCTAAGTAAAGTTAATTCTTCTATAATTTCGCTGAAATCCTGTACGAGCTGTGCTTGCTCATTTGTTGCATCATTGATTTGTCCCATATTTTGCTTTAGATTATCTAGATTTCTATTGATATTCCGTAATGATGATTCTATATTTTCGGTAGCACTAGACGTCTCAAAGGACAGTTTTCGAACTTCCTGTGCCACAATATTAAAGCCAGCGCCGTGCTGTCCAGCACGTGCAGCCTCGATGGATGCGTTTAAACCTAATAAATTAGTTTGGCGAGATATACTTTTAATTAAATCTGTCACGGCATTTGTTTTTTCAGAGTCCTCTAGGGCATGCTGTGCCTGCTTATTAATTTCCTCACTAGTGGCTGCTAATTCCTCAGAATGAGAAGCGATTGTATGTACTTTATCCTGTAGACTGTTGACGATCTTATCCATCGTAGCCATATAATCTTCAAGTTTGAGCTCATTATCTATTGGTAAGCCAAAAGCTAATGCACCTACTACTTGACCATTTTCACGAATGGGGAATGAAAAAGCATTGATTGCTACACCGTAAACATCCTCTGGTATCACCACATCTGCATTTTGTCCATTAAAGGCGATGAAAACATTTTGGTCATTGGCGTTAACTTTTTGTCCATCATGGTAGCCGGAATCCACACGTTTACCTGCTAAGTATTTAACGACTGTTTCATTTTCCTTTTCAACAACAGCTACAATGGCTTCTTGTTTTAATGCTAGATGAATATAAGGTGTTGCGAGGGCTAAAGCTTCAATAATTTTCATAAAAATTCCTCCAAGTCTCGTCAATGAAAATGGTTGTGTCATCTGTCTTCATTGTGACAATGGTTCTAGATGATTACTTTTACTGTAGCACAATATTTGCCAAGTCAAAATAGCTATTTATATTTTTTATTAAAAGAAGAACATACAAATCCGAAGTGCTTTTATTTGTCAATTATTATTTTTTTGCAGAGGTGAAAATGAAGGCCTTTTTGTCTATTTTTTGACAAGGAGACGTGTGTTTTGCGAAATATTGTATTAGAATAATAGTAGCATGTGGAAGAAGTTAAGGAGAGAGTTTCATGGACTATATACAAAAGGGTACGAGGGCGTTTCATAAAGCGAATTGGGCCTTATTTTTAGCAGGCTTTATTACGTTTGCTAACCTATATGTAACGCAGCCATTACTACCAACATTTTCAGAAGCATTTCACGTCTCACCAGCTGTAGCAAGTTTATCTCTTTCAGTAACTACCTTTGCATTAGCGGTGAGTTTAATAATTGTCAGTTCGTTATCAGAAGCATGGGGAAGAAAATCATTGATGACGATTTCTATTTTTGCAGCTTCTGTCCTGACACTAGCTCTTGCATTTTCACCTAACTTTGAAACAATTTTAGTTTTACGTGTTGTACAAGGCATCGTTTTTGCAGGTTTACCAGCAATCGCTATGGCTTATTTGGGAGAAGAGATGGAACCAGGAAGCTTAGGGGTTGCCATGGGCTTATATATTAGCGGTAATTCAGTAGGGGGACTTAGTGGACGAGTTATTATTGGTACCTTAACGGACCATTATAACTGGCATACAGGCATGATGGTACTAGGAGGAATCAGCCTGCTAGTTAGTTTATTGTTTGTCTGGATGTTACCAAGCTCCAAACATTTCAGCGCGCGACCTTTACAATTAAAAGCATTGACCAAAACCCTACTGCAACATTTAAGAGATCCTTCTATGCTGTGTCTTTATGGGATGGGGTTTCTTTTAATGGGAAGCTTTGTCACACTTTATAATTATATTGGCTTTAAACTAATGGCACCTCCCTATAATTTAAGTGCCACAATTGTAGGTTGGATATTTGTCATTTATTTAGTTGGGACATTTAGCTCGGCATGGTTTGGCAGTTTAGCCGATCGTTATGGTCGCCAACGAATGCTCTTACTGGCCATTGCCATTATGTTAGCTGGAGCTATAGTAACGCTCAATGGGCTACTTACTTCAAAGATTATAGGGATAACAGTTTTTACCTTTGGCTTTTTTGCAGCTCATTCAATCGCAAGTGGCTGGGTGAGCAAACGAGCATCCCACGATAAAGCACAAGCATCTTCTCTCTATTTATTTTTCTATTATTTTGGTTCAAGTGTTGGAGGAACAGTAGGAGGCGTTTTTTGGATGAAATATGGGTGGATGGGTGTTATAGTGATGATTGCTCTGTTTTTATTCATTGCTTGTGTCCTATCATTTTTATTAAAAAGATTCATTGTTAGACAACGTATCACAACATGATGTGAGGTGTCATTTTGCAGGAATTACTTTTCTATTTTTTCATTATCCTAGCGGCTTCTATTTTACAAACCAGTACAGGTTTTGGTTTTTCCGTTATGGCTACGCCTTTTTTACTGTTGCTTTTTACACCACAAGAGGCGATGCAAATAAATATAATACTGTCCCTTGTTATTTCGTTTTCTCTCATATGGAAGGTGAGACATGATATTGATGTAGCGTTGCTTAAAAAGGTGATGATCGGTAGTGTTGCAGGTGCTCCTTTTGGTAGTATACTATTTGCCTTAGTCGATGTGACGACATTTAAGCTGCTCATCGCTATCCTTCTTATAGGGCTTACGATTCTATTGATTAAAAATCTCTCTATTCAACAAACAAGAAGTAGAGATTATGGCGTTGGTTTTATATCAGGTATGTTCACAACAAGTATTGGGATGGCTGGACCACCACTGTTGCTCTATTTTGCGAGCACACATAGAAATAAAGAAACCATTAGAGCTGTTTCACTAGCCTACTATATATTTATCTATCTAATTAGCTTACTTTCTCAAGTCATTTTTGAGGGTACAAGTAAAATGGTTTGGATATATAGTATGTATGCTTTGCCAATTGTTTTCTTAGGACTTATTTTTGGACAAATGCTATTTACTCGATTAAATCAAAAATTGTTTAAAATCTTAATTTATTTTCTATTAGTAGCAGCAGGCTTAATTTTGTTGATCCAAAGTTTATGGACAATGCTATAAACAACAAAAAGAAGTATGGAAGGATAATACATCCTCCCATACTTCTTTATTGTTAACCCATAATATTGTAGCCAGCGTCGATGTAGATCGTCTCACCAGTCACACCACGTGATAGGTGAGATAGCATAACAATCGTCATATCTGCTACTTCGTCTTGTTGAACATTACGTTTTAAAGGAGCTGTTTCTTCAATTTTGTGTAAAATTGTGTTAAAAGAAGGAACACCTTTTGCAGCGAGTGTACGAATAGCACCAGCTGAGATAGCATTGACGCGAATATTATCTTGGCCAATATCAGCAGCAAGATAGCGCATAGAAGCCTCTAATGCAGCTTTTGCAACGCCCATCACATTGTAGCCATCAAGTACTCGTTCTGCACCTAAGTAACTCATTGTCACGATAGAGCCACCCTCTGTCATGTATGGATGAGCTGCTTTTGCAGTGGAAATAAGTGAATAGGCACTTGTATCTTGTGCGAATGCATAGCCTTCTCGAGTTGTTTCAAGGAAGCGGTTGTGTAAATCTTCTGCATGCGCAAAAGCCACTGAATGTACAATCCCATGAATAACACCAACCTTTGAGCCTATTTCTTCAAAAGCTGCTTTTGTGCTGTCGTCACTATTCACATCACATTGAACAACAAGAGAATCGGATTGTCCGATATTTTCTAATTGTTTTTGTAATTTTTTTAATGAACGTTCTTGACGATACGTGAAGATGACATTTGCACCAACGTCAAATAAACGTTTAGCAATGCCCCAAGCAATACTGCGATCATTTGCTACGCCCATGACAACAATGTTCTTATCTTTTAATTGTAATAAATTATCCATCATTATGAAGAACTCCTTTGTGAGATAATATCTGTTATTAGTACCAACTACTAAAATCTTATCATACATAAAATAACGTTGCAATAACAAGATGAAAAGAGAAGTAGTTTAGAGAGCAAAAAAAATTCATCTCTTTACAGTAGAGACGAATTAAAAAGTGTGCTATTTTATTTTGTTACATAATGATCATACATATCTACTGCTCGATTAACAGCACTACTGACAGTGATTCTAAAGCAATTTTGTGACCGAATGACCTGTGCCAATATTTTGATTGCTCTTGTTTGATTTTTATGGAATAAAGCATTGTCTGTTTGAAAATCATCGTCTAAAAAGGCAAGATAATAAGGTATTCGATTTTGTGGTTTTAACAAATCAGATTCTGCACTTTTTTCAAGTGTATCGTACACCCATAAATCGATGGCATTTCCTAAGTGGAAGGCCGCAAAATACTGAAAATCATCATTCTCACATTCTTTTACTTTTTGAATTATTTGAATTTTTTGGAGCTCATCTAATAAGAATGTATTGATAGAATAATAGATGGCTTTAGAAGGATTTAGAATGAGCTCATCGGTCTGCTGCGATTTTAAGAAAACCCAGTTATTTAACACGTTTGCCCATGCGTCCACAGTATTCAAACATTTCGCACAAACATCTGGAAATATTGATTGCCACTTTGCAGCAAGATTTTTAAATCTATTCATATGGTCTTGATCAATATAAAATAAACTATGCTCAACTTGTAACTGCTCAAACATTCACATTCCTCCAATAGATTGGTATGTATAGCAATGGACCATATGCCTATTATCTTGATGCAAAAGATAGCCAATATTTTAATCAATAAGAAGGCATCCCCTGAAGGATGCCTTTTAAGATATACATCAACGGAAGACTATTCAAATTTTAATGAGTCACCATCGAATGTTTCATCTGCTACTTTGATAGAGTCTGTTGGACAACCTTCAAAAGCGTCTTGCATATCTTCCAATAGATCCTCTGGAACTTCAGCAGTTCCCATGTTATCATCTAAAATAACGAAGGCAATGCCTTCATCATCATAATCATAAATGTCTGGCGCTGCGGCTCCACATGCGCCACAAGCGATGCATGTATCTTTATCAACTATTGTGTATTTAGCCATTTTATTCTCTCCTTTAACGATGTTCCTACAAAGCTTCATACTCATTTTAAAGATGTTTATCTTACATTTCAACTTAAATACTATTAAATTGGAGGAATTTGCGTCAATGTTTCATCAAATTTTATTGCAAATCTTTCAAAAACTCAATAAAGAGCGGACGATTTCGGCTGCCTATCATGTCCTAAGAGGGAAGCGTTCAGGCCAGACGATTCAAGATATTGGTCTTTTTCAACTGCATCAATATTTTGGCCTCTTGCCAAAACTATCTCGTACTACATTTGATGAGGCTGTAAACTTATTTATGCAGAATAGTTGGTTAAATGTGCAGGAATCTGGTCATTTTTACATGGAAACGCTAGGATTACAACGTGCACAACAAACGCCAACCTTTTTCTTTGATGGTTGGCACTATCGGGGAAATGAGCATGTGTTTTTTGCGAGGCTCTCTCTCATTGTACAAAGTTTGTCACATCAAGCCGCAGCCGTTCGTACCTTTTCACCGATTAGTAGAGATACAATGATTCAAGCGTGGGTGCGAACTTTTTTACAGGCACATCATTATAAGGAAGGTCATTTACAGCAGCAATTATTGACAGAATGTAATCATGTGCTAACTATTCTCCCTGTGTCAGATGCAAGCAAACAGCTTGTTCTGTATCGTTTAAGTGGTTATCAATTACCAGGATGGACGTGGCAACAACTTGCAGATGAACGGAAGGAAACTGTACTGGATAGTCAATTAGCTTTTATTGAAACCCTACATATATTATTAAATGAAGTGCATCAAAAAATAGATGATTACCCATTACTAGGGCATGTGGCAGAAGGATTAAAAGTTAAAATATTGCTAACAGATTCTGCACAACAAACCGCACAATTATATGAACAAGGTTATTCGATGGAGCAAATTGTTCAAATGAGAAAACTAAAACAAAGTACAATTGAGGATCATTTTGTGGAATTAGCTATGTATGAACCGAACTTTTCTATTGGCCCATTCGTCTCCTATGATGAAGCTCAAAAAGTGTGGCAGGCATCGAAGCAGTATCAAACAAAAAAATTGAAAATATTACATGAAGCTTTAAACGATATGAGTTATTTTCAATTAAGGCTTGTCCTTGCGAAAGGAGAAGTATAAATGGAACTTGAACAATTATTGCATAAGCATTTTGGTTATTCATCATTTCGACCAGGACAGAAAGAAGTCATTGAGGCATTACTACAGGAACAAGATGTTATTGCCTTATTGCCAACAGGAATGGGAAAATCACTCTGCTACCAGCTACCAGCCTATACATTAGAGAAACCTGTACTAATTGTTTCACCATTACTCTCATTAATGCAGGATCAAGTAGAAGAGCTGAAGCGTTTTGGGGAAAAGAGGGTGGTAGCTTTAAATTCCTTTTTATCACTAACAGAGAAACGTTATGTATTACATTATTTAGAGCAATATCGTTTTATTTTTACTTCCCCAGAGATGCTGCTCCAGCAACAGGTACAAGAGAAACTGGCGCAGATGAAGCTAGGTTTAATCGTAGTAGATGAAGCGCATTGTATCTCACAATGGGGCTTTGATTTTCGACCAGATTATTTACGAATAGGTGACTGGCTATCGAGAGAAAATCGTCCGCCAATTTTGGCATTATCTGCTACGGCAACAAAGAAGGTTGTTCGAGATATACGGGAAACTTTATCTCTCAAAGCTCCATTCGAGTTTATGTATAATGTTGACCGCCCGAATATTCATTTAGGTCGTGTAGTAGTGGAGGATAAGGCTGATAAAGCTAGATGGCTCATGCACCATGTTACGGAAACAGCAGGACCTGGTATTTTATATGTTTCCTCACGTAAACGTGCGCAACAATATAGCGAAGCCTTATTACAAGAGGGCGTTCGTGTTGCTGCATATCATGCGGGCTATGGGGTGGAGGACCGTCAATTTATTCAACAGCAATTTATAGCTGGTGAACTTGATTGGATTGTTGCAACAAACGCTTTTGGTATGGGCATTAATAAGCTTGATATACGGCAGGTCATTCATGAATCAATGCCTGCCAATATAGCGAATTATATGCAGGAGATCGGACGTGCAGGGCGGGATGGTCACTCTGCACTTGCTATATTACTATATGCTGAAGGTGATGAGGAGCTGGCTAAATTTGTTGTGACAGGCGATTTACCAACTTTACATCATGTTGACCGCTATCAGGAGCTGCTATCTCAGCAAATACAGCCCATCCAAATGCTGAAAAATGGGGGGTTAAGTGAGACAGCCTTCCGTGTGTTAGACTATTGGCTGCAACGAGAGTCTTCGGAACAAGTGAAGGTCCGATTAAATCATTTAGCACTAGAGAAATACAATGCAGTGAATGAAATGCTTCAAATCATACAGACAAAAGACTGTATTCGTGAACATTTAGTCGGGTATTTTGGGCAAAAATTGCAGAAAAAGCCGGAAAACTGTTGTGAAAATTGTGGAATCCATTATGATGTAATCAAGAAAGTACGCTTAAAAGAGAAAAAGAAAGTAGAAATGGCAACGTGGGAAAGTCGATTGCAACAACTATTAATGGGTAATTAGACTAAAACTGACGGTCATTTACTTTTTTCGTAAAATTCGTCATAATAGAGATGATAGAAAGCGTAGTAAGGTTGGGGGAAAGGCGAATGAATAAAGAAGATTATCGCGATAAAATAGAAGAGCATCGTCAATCGTTTGAAGATGAGCAAAAAGAACAGCAATCCTTATCAAGAGTTTCCAGAATGAATAAAAACGGTAATAAAAACAAAAAGCCAAAAAATTCGAAACGTAAGACACCGTTAATGACGATTCTGTTTGTTATTTTTATCTTGATACCATTAACAATTCTTATTTATTTTTGGAAATTTTATGAACCAGGAAAAACGATTGAACAAGCCGAAAAGGATACAGCTGAACAGGTTGTCGAATTAGATCCTTCAGAAGCATCTGCGTCAGATAAAGATAAGGAAAAAGATGATAAGGGTCAAGACGCTCAGGGAGATAAGAAGGCTCAAGAGCAATCTCAAAAAGATGCTGATAAGTTAGCAGCGGAGCAAAAAGCTGCTGAAGAAGCGAAAAAGGCTCAAGAAGCGAAAAAGGCAGAGGCAGCAAAAAAAGCCGAAGAAGCTCGAAAAGCTGAAGAAGCAAGAATAGCTCAACAACAAGCAGAGGCAGCAAGAAAAGCAGAAGAGGCTAGAAAAGCGGAAGAAGCAAAACAAAATGCTAAAGCAACGACACATACTGTAAAAGCAAATGAGAACTTATACCGAATTGCATTAAATCACTATGGCGATGGCAGTGAAGCGACTTTAGCTAAAATTCGTGCTGCTAATGGGATGTCCTCTAATACTGTAATGGTTGGGCAAGTCATTAAGTTACCTTAATAGAATTTTTTTATCGTTATATAGGTTTTCTAGTATAAAATTACAGACAAACGTTCACACCAAAACGTACGTCTGATTTAGCAAAAAGGCGATTCGTTTTTTAAGAAGAATCGCCTTTTTGCTGTCGTAAGGAGAAGTGAGAAAATGCTATATTTAGGGCTATTTCTTTTGGTAGTCATCGCCCCTCCACTTTATATGTGGAAGGTGGCACATGAAAATAATGTATTGTCTCACCAGCTTTCATTACAGGGTGAACAGGAGAAGGTACGATTATTTTTTATTTCAGATGTTCATTTACGTAAAATAAGTAAGAAAATGATTGCACAGTTACAGGGACATCATTTTGATGCAGTAATTATTGGCGGTGATTTTGCGGATAGCCGTACACCGATTGATCGTATTCATGAAAATTTATCATTATTAACGTCCCTTGGACCAACCTATTTTATTTGGGGCAATAATGACAGAGAAATTGGGGAAGAAAGACTGAAGGACATTTTACAGGCATACCATGTTCAAATTATTGTCAATGATGCCGTACAGCTTCCGCTTAAAAATAGCTTTTGGTTAAGTGCTATTGAGGATACAACCGTTAAAGAATATAGTTTTGAAAAAGCTTTTGCAAAGATAGGAGAGCAGGATTTAGTTGTTTTTATCGCCCATAATCCAGAGGTTTTTGCGAAAGTTCGGGCTAAATATCGTGCGGATTTAATGATGGGGGGACATTTACATGGAGGGCAAATCAGATTCGGTCCATATGGTGTCCATCCAAATGGTTCCTATCGTCGGCGTGATGGTGTCATGACTTTAGTAAGCAATGGCTATGGGACGACATTAGTACCTTTTCGATTTGGTGCAAAGCCCCAATGTCATATAATTGACATTGATATTTCGAGTAAATAAACAACCAAAACGTGTGAGAAGGCGTATAATAAAAAAGTATCGTCTATTCTATGAAATGTGAAAGCATGGAGCAGCAATTTTTGCTGTTCAAATTCGATTGGAGTGTCAAGAAATGCAGCAAGCAGATGCAATTATTGTTGGAGGAGGCCCATGCGGCTTAGCAGCAGCAATAGCTTTGCAAAATATTGGTTTACAACCTATTGTGATTGAAAAAGGAAATATCGTCAATGCCATCTATCATTACCCTACACATCAAACATTTTTTAGTACGAGTGAACGGTTAGCCATTGGTGATGTACCATTTATTATTGAAGGACGTAAGCCGAAACGCAATCAAGCCCTTGTCTACTATCGAGAGGTCGTCCGTTTAAAAAATATACAAGTTAATCGCTTCGAAAAAGTACAAAGTGTTGTAAAAAATAATGATTTGTTCACGGTTACCTCCGATAAGGAAATATATGAAACGCCCTATGTTGTCATTGCAACAGGTTATTATGATCATCCGAATTATTTAAATATCCATGGTGAGCAGTTACCTAAAGTTTTCCATTACTTTAAAGAGGGCCATGAATTTTTTGATACGGATGTTCTAGTTATAGGCGGCAAAAATTCAGCGATAGATGCCGCGTTAGAATTAAATAAAGCCGGTGCTCGTGTAACCGTAGCCTATCGTGGCAGCGAATACTCTCCAAGCATCAAGCCATGGGTATTGCCCGAATTTGAAGGGGTAGTCAAAACTGGAGAAGTTGACATGCTTTTTAATACAAATGTATTGGAAATACGAGAGCACGAAGTTGTTTTAGAAGTAGAGGGCCAAGAGAAAATAGTAAAAAATGATTTCGTTTTTGCTATGACTGGCTATCATCCTGATCACTCCTTTATTAAAGCGATGGGAGTGGACATAGAGGAAGTAACGGGTCGTCCTTATGTTACGCCTGAAACGATGGAAACCAATGTTGAAGGACTATTCATTGCAGGTGTTATTGCAGCAGGAAATAATGCCAATGAAATTTTTATTGAAAATGGTCGTTTCCATGGCGAATGTATCGCTCGAACTATTGAGCAGAGAAAAAAATAACGATCGAGGCTGTATAGGCATGTAGCTTATACAGCCTTTTTAGCAAGGAGGCAACTCAATGATTGGCTTGTATTGGCTCTTGAGTTATTTAATAGGAAACATCTTGACGGCTTATTTCGTTGGTAAGATATACGGTGTCAATTTGCAGGAAGAGCGTAGTAAAAATTTAGGCGCGCGTAATGCGGGAAGTGTGATTGGGAAAACAGCGTTTATTTTGACTCTTCTTGGCGATTCATTAAAAGGTGTACTTGTTGTCGGATTAGGACGCATGTGGCAATTGGATGAATGGGTCCTTATTGGCGGAGCTGCATGGGTGATAATTGGCCATCTATTTCCGATTTGGCTGAAATGGAATGGAGGGAAAGGTGTAGCTACTTTTATTGGTGTGGGTCTCGCCTTATCGCCAAGTCTTTTTTTATGGATGATTATTGGTACAGCACTTATATCTGCATTTACTAGAAGTCTGACACTTGGCATGGTTGGGGGCTTTGCTTTTTATATAGCCGCAATTATACAAGCAGGGAAATTAGAGCCATATGGACTTTTAATCATGGCAATCGTGTGTATGCTTATTAAGCATATGTCTAATATTCAGGAATCATTGAAAAGAGGGAAGTGAAGGAAATGTATTGGTGTAAAATTGCCAAGACAAATGAAGAATTTGAGGCGATTGCTCGATTGAATTATGAAACATTTGTAGAAGAAATTCCTCAGCATGAGGTAAATGCATCGCGAAAAAAAGTAGATCGATTTCATCAGGAGAATACCTATGTCGTTGTTTATAAGCAAACAGAATTAATTGGCATGGTGGCGTTTAGAGATCAACGACCATTTTCTATTGATGAAAAGATTGGTAAGGTCGAGCAGTATTTATCGAAGGAAAATTGTGAGAAGCTTTGTGAAATTCGTTTGCTTTCCGTGAAGAAAGGTTATCGAACGGGTCGAGTTCTATTGAAGCTTACTCAGGCCTTAACTACATTTGCCTACGAAAAAGGCTATTCTGCTGCAGTGATTTCAGGTACAACGAGAGAGGGAAAACTATATAAGCAGATGGGTTTTAAGCAGTTTGCACCAGCTGTCGGGGAAGAGGGTGCGATGTTTTTACCGATGGTGCTCACTAGACATGAATTTGAACAATCATTACAACATAGACTAACGACGGAACCCTCTACATTTTATCCTGGGCCGGTGAGGCAATTAGAGACAATTGCTCATTCAGATTTATCACATCGTTCATTACCTTTTTATGCGCTTTATGAACGAGTGCAGAAGAGGTTGCTGCATTTATCGAAGTCCAATCATGTTGGTGTAATCGTAGGAACGGGAACGCTAGCAAATGAAGTAATGCTTGCACAACTAAAGGCACAGCAATTAGGAAAAGGGCTTATCCTCACAAATGGAGAATTCGGTGAACGTTTACAGAAGCAAGCCGCTCGTTGGTCATTACATTATGATGTGGTAGAAAAAGAATGGGGAACGGTATTTGATGACAAAGAACTGGCTTCACAGCTTGAGACGGGGTCTTATCAGTGGATGTTGGCAGTACATGGTGAGACTTCCACGGGAACTTGTAATAACTTAGATATTCTTAAAAAGCTTGCTAAACAATACAATGTAAAGTTATGTATAGATTGTATTAGTTCGTTCGGTGCCATGCCGTTCTCTTTACAGGACTGCTATTTAGCTACGGCTGTGAGTGGTAAGGCCATTGGTGCGTTAAGTGGGCTAGCATTTGTATTTTCGCAATCACTTGCACCCCCATCTGCCGATCTACCCGCTTATCTTGATTTAGCAAATTATCAGCAAGGTGTCATACCATTTACATTACCTGCTGTATTACTGAGCAATGTGGAGACTGCATTGCAAGCCTATCCAGCACGTTATGAGCAGCTACAGCAACGCTTTCAATCACTGCTGCAGCTACCAATCATGCAATTTCAATATCCAACTACTCAATATCCGATGTTGATAACGGTTCAATTGCCTAATAATTATGCCAACCTACTTATTGATTTAGCATTAAACGGGCTATTCGTTCATGGTGAAAGCCAGTATTTACGCCAAAAGAATTTCATTCAATTTTCTGTGATACAGCCAGATTTTGATGAAGCTTTTGCTCGACTTAGCGAAATACTGGGCTATTATGAACAGGTGATCGAGACTTTAGCGTTACAAGAAAAAGTCCTTTAAATTTAAAGGCGAGCCAGTTGTGTTAAGGCCTATTAATAATTTTAAGCGTGCCTTTTGACCATTAATACCTGTGGCGAATATGGCGCCTAAGTCTTCTAGCATTTTACCGCCACCCATATAGCCATAAACACCTTCTGCGATTCCATTAAAGCAGCGGGAAACAAGTACAACTGGGATGTCTCGCTGTATAAGGCTTTCAATTCCCTTTACAACAGATGGCGGGACATTCCCTTGACCTAGTCCTTCTAGCACAACACCATCATATTTACATGCAAGCACGACATCCAATAAATCTTCTTCCATTCCAGCATACACTTTTAGCATGGCGACACGCTTAGATAAATTGTTAACATCTACATATTGTCGACGAATTGGTGCGTGATGGAATAAGATTCGGGATTTTGTAATAAGCCCAATCGGTCCATATTGCGGAGATTGGAAAGTATTTACAGAACTTGTATGTACAGTAATTCATATGTGCTTTAAAATGTACAGTTAGTCTATCCCCTATAAGTGTTGATATATAGGACTTTATAAGATGTGGGTAACATTCAGAAAGTTATCCACAATACATAAAATATAAGGTGATATAGACGTACTTATACTATATAATATTAGTGAGGTGAAATAAAATTGACAAAAAAAGTAGTATTAATTACAACTGGTGGAACGATAGCTAGTAAAAGAAACACTTCTGGTAAATTAGAATCTGGAGTATTGGATGGAAATGAAATTCTATCAATGTGTAATTTAGAAAATGATATTGAAATAGTATTAATTGACTTATTACATTTGCCATCAATGCATATGTCATTCGACAATCTTAATACTTTAACACAGACTATAAATGAGCAATTAAAAGATGAATCAGTGAATGGTATAGTGGTTACTCATGGTACTGACTCATTAGAAGAGACTGCGTATTTCTTAGAATTGACAACTAATGATACTAGACCGATTGTTGTTACAGGATCTCAAAAATCTCCTGAAGATATTGGAACAGACGTATATTCAAATTTGAGAAATTCCATTCTTGTAGCTTCGAATGAAAATGCAAACAATTTTGGTACGGTAGTTGTTTTCAATGATGAAATTTTCCATTCAAAATATGTAAAGAAAATCCATTCTTCAAGTATAAATGGTTTTGGTTCTATAGGTTATGGTAGATTGGGATTCATTGATAATGATGAGGTTGTAATTTATCAAAAGCCAACTAAAAGAGAATGCTATGATATCAAACAAACATACCCAAATGTAGAAATCGTTAATGCTTATTTAGGATGTACAGGGTTTTTATTAGACGCACTATATGCTTCTGATATAGATGGTATAGTTTTAGTTGGATCTGGTAGAGGTCAAATAACTCCAAGCATGACAAAATCAATTGAAAAGTTAATTGCGAAAAATGTTAAAATTGTACTCACAACTTCCACTGAAGAGGGTAGAGTATTTCCATCTTATGATTACTATGGTAGCGCAAATAATCTTAAAGAGATTGGTGTTATTATGGGTGGGGATTATGATGCAAAGAAAGCACGAATTAAGTTAATGCTTATGCTTGCCAACAATAATGACATGTATGATACTTTTATGCATTAAAATAAGAAAATCCCTATCTAAATGATTCAAGATAGGGATTTAAATTGGTTATGACCTAGTATTACAGTTAAGTTAACCGTTAAACCTCTGTCATAATACCATTTATAAAATAATTATTCCACAATTAATTAAAGTATTACCATAATAAAAGATTTTTTTAATCTATAAAAGAAAGTTCCCTGTATTTTTCTTTTCAACTATTTCATTATGCTTATAAGTAGGCGATGGGGAGTTATTATTTGCTTGAGGCTTAGTTTCGCTTTCGTACTTTTCAGCAATCAATTCTTTTCCAAATCCACTGAAAGATGTTGAATGCATTAATGCAAATTTCAATAGTTCCATTTGACGTTCACTTTCCTTACTAAATGTAACGGCTTGAGTTATATATTTACCTTTGGATTTTCTCTTCATTTCATTAATCATTGCTTCAGCTTCTTCTTCTGATCTAAGATATCCCATATGCTGACCTCCCTGAATTATACATTCCAATAGCATTACACATTTTAGGATTTTCCATTACTTCTGCATTTGGAAAGAATTCTTTAACATAAGTAACTAATTGAGTATCCAATGCTCCTCCACCAAGAAGGTAAACAATGTCGTGTTTACTCCACATTTTAGATAACATCCCACATACATAGTCAGCCAAACCTTTAGGACTGTAACTTCCATCTAATGCTTCTAGACCTTTACCAAAGAAAGTGTCACTTTCAGTATCAATAAATCTGATTACATCACCTTCTTTTATAGTTGTCGCAGCCCCGATAGTCCTTGAACCAAAATCAATGTATCGTGTCTTTCCATTAGGTTCATTTATGAAAAATGCTGAAGCAGTTTCAGGTGCAACTTTTACATCATTAATGGAGAAGGTTTTACTTACACCATTTATAGAAATTGTATGTGATCCTTTTAATCTTTGTAATCGACCATCTCTTTCTTCTAATGAATAACTCTTTATTGGAACTGAAACCACAATGTTGTTAGCAGGATATCCATACTGATGAATTGCAATTAATACGGACAAGTCATAAAAATCATGTTGTTTAGTTTCAGTGTGCATTTGTAAAGGCATAGTACAGTCATACTTAGCTAACATCCCTGCAACATATTTCTGTCCTTTGTAATCAATAATGAAATCATGTTTATGTGTTATTTCAGTTAAATTTCTTTTACCATAGTAGCCTTTTACACTAGGGAAGCTTTCTTTCACATCTTTCGTTACCACACAAGTTGAATTACCTCCATCATCAATTGCAACTACGCCTACAACTGTGTTATTCAATAAAATCCCCTTTCGCACAATTTGTTGATGTTAATTTAGCATATGATTCTGATTTATAAAAATGAGTAAAATTTTAAAGATATTTGAGATGTTTTAAACTATTTTGATTTTAAAAACCCTTGTAAACATTGAGTTTTAAAGTCCTTAAAATTAAATAAAATGGGGTTATTATTTAAAGTAATAAAAACACAAATAAAAACCATCTTTTACCCCATAATTAGAGATTTTTTGATGGTTTCTTTTCATTATTTATTTTCTGTTTCAAGATATTCAATTAATGCCTTACGAGTGTATTCTCCAAAAGATGTTGTCCTCATCAATACATTCTTCAATAATTCTAATTGTTGGGGACTGTCCTTTTTAAATAAAACGCTTTGAGTGATGTATTTTCCTTTTCCTTTTTGTAAAAGTTCTTCTATTATACGTTTAGCTTCTTGTTCTGATCTGACTATAGCCAAGACATATCACTCCCTCCATATATAATACTTATGTCAAATTGGAAGGGTATATGTTTAAAATTATTTAAAATAATTTTTATTTATTAGTAATTATTTTTAACCTACCTACATAAATTACGATTAAGTTCAAAAGAATTTAAAACTTTTTTAAACTAAAAAATCCCATTACAATAATGCAATGAGACTTGTCAAAAGAAACATCAAAACTGTTTTTAAAAGTTAAGGTATATTTTCAATTTATTTGAGATAATATGGCATTGAACAGTTAGAGGATGTGGAGCTAATTATCAAATAATCAAATTATCGCTAAGAATTAGCTTAATTATCACAGGAATTAACACATTGACACCGATAATAATAAGAAAACTCAACAGGGAAATTACAGAGTTACATAATTAATTTCATTCTTCGTATTGTACTTTTTCAAATACTCCAAACTCATCAAGAATTTCTAAAATCTCTTCAACTTCTTTTCTTTCCATTTTTAATTCACGAAAAACTCTAGGATCACAACTATCTAGATTTACTTTCCAATCGGATTGTGGACGATGTAGCCAATCATTAAAGAATATACCCATATAAGCGCAGCTCCTTTTTAAGCTTTGTTATCAATCTGTCCATTTTAATTTATTTAATACATTTTAAAAGGAGGAATATTGTGAGTGGAATTGTTGTCTTATTAGGTCAAATAGGAATTGCTTTAGGTGGTTTTATAGGAATGTCTTCTATTTTGAATTGGTATCACGGAGGAGGTAAGAAAGATGACAAGTCTAATAGCAAATTACCATTACAATAATGGAATACGTCAAATGTCGATAAATAGGAAAAGTATAGATGAATTAAAAACAGAAAGAAAAGAAAATGAACAGTTCATACCTTTTATAGAAGAGTTAACAAAGGAGGTGAACCTGTTACCAAAGAAAGCTCGACATCGATTTTATTCAAAACTAAAAAGGTTATCCCTTTTAATAATACCGATACTTGCACCAACAAAAGTAACTCATGCTCAAGAAATGACCAACTTTCCATTGTTAGAGAAATCCCACGGAATCGAATTATTACCTCCAGAAGTCATAGACATTCTGAAACAATTAATCTTAGCTTTCGGGACAGTTTCAGTTGCATTAGCAATCCTGTTTCTAATGGGGGCAGGGATATACAGAATGATTGGGAACGAAAGAAAAGCAAGGGAATGGTCAGTGAACGTGATAAAAGGATTCGGTCAAGTATTATTAGCTCCAGTAATTATTCTAATACTGACAACTCTAACAGCTTTAATCTTCAAAAACGTTCGTGGCTTAGATGCATTCTTTTAACATTAGCTGTACCATTTGCAGCGTTGACTACATTTCAATTAAAAGCATCTGCTGCTTGGTACGACAAATTTAATCCTATACCCAAAGAAACTCAAGCAAAAGTAAGCTCAATCATTGATACCGTATATAAAATATTTGATTGGTTTAAGAACATTAAACAGAACATAACTGAATTATCAATAGATGTAATGTTTTGGGTATACGAGACATTAACTAAAGTGGTTCTACATACACCTTCAATTTTATTTAATACTGAATGGTTTAAAGGAAATATCTTAACATTCACAGGATTGTCTATAGCTACTTCAATATTACTTTCGATGTTTGAAGGGTTAAAAATGATGTCTGGTGATCTAATTGAAAATAAAAAGCCAACTGATTTAAAACGAATAACGAAAAGAATACCTTTAGTTGTACTAGGTTCTGCAATTGCGCCTAGTGCGTTTTATTACCTGTTTAAAGGCTTAAATAAACTAACTGACATGATAATTGATTTCGGAAAGTTTCAAATGGAAAAAGGTATGAGTCAACTATCCGTTAATGACATATCTTTACTTCAGGTATTTGGCTTTATCGGATTTGATATTGCATTAATTACTATGCTTATCCCTATACTTTTACAGAATTTTAGAAGATGGTTTGATCTCCTTGCTTTGGGTGTTATGACACCATTAGCATTAGCATGTTGGGTATTTGCATCACAAGAACACTGGTTCATTATGTGGAGAGAGCATATTAAAAAATGTGCCTTTGTTCAAGTTGTTTATGCAATATTCTTACTGCTAATTGGAACTTTATTATTTGGTACAAAGATTACTAATGATTCATGGAATGTTTTAATTCAATTAGGAATTGTGATAGGCGGTCTGTGGAGAATGAATACGCCTCCTAATTTCTTATTTAGATATATTGATAGGGGAGAAGATGTTACTTCAATGTGGAATGGTGCTTTCAACGTTGTTAGACCTGTCACTATGGTTAAGAAGAAATTTAAGTTAAACAATAGGAATACGGTGAGGGGTGTGAAATCTAGATGAGTTTGAAACGATTGATAAATCCAAGCATTACTTCAAATGAAAAGTACAGTAATTACAAGATAACCTCATTAAGCAAAAGTACTGTAAAAGAAATGTTGTCAAATTCATTCATTGATGGAGTATTTGGATTAGAAGCATTTAGGGTTTCAGATAAGGAAAGTTTCATGTTCTTTTCTCCACCAAATTACAAAGTTGATTGGGGTAAAGTAGATGATGATGTATTACAGCAATATGAATTAAATTCAAATAATGACCATATGACTTGTTGTGAACTGTGTACAGTTAAGGGTTCATTATTTCCTGTAGAAATGAATTCTGATGAGTCATTTTGGAAAATAATTTGCTCTATATGTCCTCCACGTATTAATCTCATGTACCAAATTTTACTTGTATTCAGACAAGACAATTGGAAAGTGAGACTACAAGATCAATACGAGGATTATTTGAATGGTGTTCAGAATCCTTCTAATTATGGTTTTCTAAGAAAAATTCAACGTGGTATTAATAATAAACTAGATAATCTATTACAGTGGAAAAATAAGCATTCAGAAATTGAAGAGATAGAAAAGAAGTTAGATGAGAATGGATACCGTTTCAATGTAAGGTTTGTAATGAGTGGAGGTAATAAGAAAGAGCAGAGTAAATTGGTACAATTAATAGAAAATGAAATTAATAAATATTCATACACTAATCATTGGTCAATAAGTACAGATTCTTCATCGGAAATTATTGACAATATGATGAAACGAAGATTGGATTACAATAGTAAACATTCTGTATTATCGACTTCAGAGCTTTTACCACTTGTAATGATTAATGAGGAATTGAAAGTAGAAAAAATAAATTCAGTAGAACATCCATTAGTAAATACATCGACAAACAATAACCTAATAAAATTACTACCAGTTGGAAATAGTTTATCTGAGGCAAATGGAAAACAAATAGCTGAGAAATTTATTATTGCATTGAAGGAAGTTAAGAAGTTTAATAAAGAAATAGAACTGAAACAATCTAAAACAGGTTCTACTCTAATGAAGCTTACATTTAAATTACCTGATGAGTTAAGATTTTCAGAATTAAATAAGGAAAATGTGGTTAAAGATATTCAAATGAAAATGGGAGTTAAACATCTACAATTAAAACAAGGGGATGGAATACGAGAAATTGACGTGCTATTACCTTTAGAAAAAAGACAGAAGGTATTGTTGAGGAATTACATTGATACAGATGAATTCAGGCAGTATTCTAAGGAAAACCCACTTGCATTTTTAGTTGGTGTAGATGAAGTTGGAAATCCTATATACTCATGTATAAGTAAAATTAAACACTTATTGGTTGCAGGCACAACTGGTTCAGGAAAATCAGTATGGTTAAATCAATTAATATTGACACTTTTAACAACTAAAAATCCATTAGATGTGCAATTCTATATGATCGATATTAAACAAGTCGAGCTTACAGTATTTGAAGATTTCCCACATGTTCAATCTGTTGTTACTAATGCTATTGAAGGAATCAGTTTGTTAAATCAATTAATCAATGAAATGAATCGTAGATATGAGTTATTTAAGAAAAGTAATGTGAAAAATATTGCTCTTTACAATAAGCAATCGATTAATAAGTTACCATATATTATTTGTGTTATTGATGAATATGCAGAATTAAGTATAAGAGACAGTAGGGTACATGATCATGTCACAAGTTTAACTCAATTAGCTAGAGCAGCAGGAATTCATTTGATTATCGCCACACAAAGACCAAGTGTAGATGTAATTCCATCATTAATTAAAAGTAACTTACCAAGTAAAATAGGATTCTATTGTTCTAATACACGTACTTATTTGACTTTCTTAAATACTAAACCGCCATACGAACTGTTAGGTAATGGAGATGGAACAATGTGTTTTGAAGGTCATATTGAAGAACATGTTAGATTTCAAGGTTGTTTAATTGTTGATGATCCAAATTATGAAGGGTTAGAAAGTAAATTGATAAGAAGAATAGCAAGCAAAATTACCCAAAGGAAAGAAAATTTTGACTTACCTATAGTTGAGGAAGTTGTTCAAGATAGTGAATTGGATAGGTTAAAGAAAATTATAGCTAATACAGGAGAAACGAGAGTGTCGCCTTTGCGAAATATAATGAAAATAAATATAAATAAATTGAATGATTTAATGAAAGAGTTGGTTGAAGAGGAGTGGTTAGAAGCTCCTAAAACTAAACAGTCAGGATATAGACTTATAATTGAAGAAGAGGAACTGAAAAATTGGAGAAGTTGAATTGCAACATAAATAAAGAAAACATAAATCCCTAACAGAATTAAACCTCTGCATAGGGATTTATAAAATGATGTAAATTTGACTTATTAAGATATGTATTTGATTAGAATGATGTTCACTCATCGTTATAACATGTGTATTATTAACTACTTTTTAAATTTCTTCGTATTAAATGAATCCATGCGATGTGTTATTGTTGCTAACTGTTCACGAGTCACATAATCTTGCGGATTCGTACCGTCAGAAATACCATTAGCTTTAAACCAAGACCAGTCATCTTTATGACATTCTAATGGTTGTCTTACTTTTTGTTTATCCAATTTATTTTCTAACTGTTTCTTGAGTTCTGAGTTTTCTTTTTGAAGTTCAGTGATCATATTCTTTAGTTCATTGTACTGTGACATAGTTAGCTCATCTCCATTTTCTTTAATAGAATTTATTAAGGAAATATATTTCATAGGGTCTACTGCATTTGGTTGACCAGAAGTCCAAATTCCATTATGAATTTCAAAATGCAAATGTACTCCATATGATCGACCTGTCATACCCATAATTCCAATTTTTTGTCCTTGTTTAACTTTTTGTCCTACTTTTACAGAATACGAATCAAGATGCGCATAATTGGTTTCATATGTTTTGCCTGCTATTGAATGTTTGATCATTACTACATTTCCATAACTACTCAACACCTGCGCTCTACTCACAACACCATCTGCACTTGCATAGATAGGAGCTTTCAATCCTGCAATAGGAGAAGCTAGATCAATTCCTTGATGCCATTCTTTGTTCCCACTTATAGTTCTCCAACCAAAAGGGGAGGTTAGTCGAGCATTTAGCACAGGACAGATAAAATTAACCATCAAATCATTCCTTTCTTTTTCTTGGAACTTTCAATAAATAATAAGCAATACATAATAGCACCAATCCAATAATTGATTTATTTCTTAATATTACTTTTAGATCGTAAGCGATTCATAACTAAGTCACTATCACTAATGCCTTTTGTAGTGAAATCTACAACTGCCAAATAAATGAACTCTCCCAAATTAATAAATGTGTATGGATTCTTCAAAGCATCTAAAATTAAACCACCTAATTTACCCCAACTTGTTACATCTTCAAATGATACGTCTGCCATTGCAAACAGGTTTGTAAAGAAAACAATTCCAATAGCAATCCAAAACTGAGGGTTATAGATACGTACTTTCCAGTTAATTTTCATAGTTATCAATCCTTTCTTATAGTCCTAGCCATTTCATGAAGTAAGCTCCAATAATTGTGAGGGGGAGTAGTAGCCACCATTGTATGTATTTTTTAATTGTCTCACTGATAGAAATATTATCTTTACTTGATTCCGACTTTAAATCTTCCTCAATCCCATCTACACGTTTACCAATACTTTTAACATCATTTTGTAATTCGTCTTGTGACATATTTAATTTAGTTAGATTTACATTTATATTGTTAAAAGTCTCATCCATTTTATTTAGTTGGATTTGTTGATTCTTATTCATTTCCTGTTGTTGTTCTGAAACAACTGTTAAACGGTAAAGCAGTTCGTTATTACCTTCTAATTTTGAAACCCTATGATTTTGATTCTTTAACTCGGTTTCCACGCTTGCTAATCTTTCGCCAAGCTTTTCGTTATCCAATTTAATCACCGACTTCTTTAAAATAATAAAAAGAGTAGGGGAGATTAAACTCACACCTACTCTAAAGTTATGTGTATTTTCATACAATTTTTATGTATTTATATGTCTTATATTCATTATTTTTGTATTAATATACGTTAGAGTTTAAATAATATATGTCTATTATTAAATGCCTTCAGTATTCTTTAAAATATAATCTTCCACAGCAATACGATATTCTTGATTGGTAATGTCATCAATAATATATACTTTTTCAGTCTTTGGATTTAATCCTCCTGAAATAATTCGTTCTGCCGCAATTCTTACCACTACTTGATTAATTGTATTCATTATAAAATCCCTCCAATTTCATTGTCTGTTTGAAGCAATAAAGTATCTTCAAGTTCTCGAATACGTTTTTGTTCATCTGTCAGTTCAGGTTCAGGGTAAGCCTCAATGATAGGTTCTTTTGTATCAGGATTGATTGAAACTAAGAACTCATTAGCACCCACTATGCCATAAGGCAAATCTACGTAATCCAATCCATTAATATCTTCATGCGGAACCACAACACCCTTAGCTTCTCCGAACTGATGAACGATACGTCCAGTCACAGTGTCGAATATTACTCTATTTCCTAACTCTTGCATGTAAAGTCCCTCCTTTATTCTCCATAAGCTCTCCACTCATACTCTGTACCATTTGGAGAATCAACCTGTAGCCAAAACACACTACCGTCCCAACCACTGTTACCTGTGTAAACTGTGTCACCATCGTTGGCATACATCTTTATAGACCCAAGTGCTGCATCGAAATAGTCTGCATTGACAGCAGATGATCTTCTGGTTGTAGCATCTCCAACCTTTTTAGCTACTACAGTAATTGGAATAAATCCTAAGTTTGCTATTCTAAGGTAGGATGCAACATAACCTGGTCTATTAGAAGTTACAGTTACCCTACCTTTAGCTCTCTTACCTGAAATAGCTCTGATATTGGCAGCAGTCGTCGCAAATGTTGCGTCAGGCGGAGTATACACTCCCATGTCAGTAACCGCCTGATTGACTGTTGCCTTCCCATTACTGACAGATTGAAAAAGTTTTCTAGGGGATGTTTCGATCCAATTTTCCCAGACACCGTTAAAGCATTGTCTTTCGAATTCACTACCACCTGTAACATTGATTACTTTTTGAATAACATAAAGGTCATTATGAGCTGTAACAAAACCCATCCACCATTCCTTTGTAGGTGCATTTTGTGCTACAGGGTCCCCCATATAAAATCCATTATCTTTTACCATATTCCAGTCAGAAACTACTGTACATTTAGGTTGCAATCTCTGTGCAACACTGTTCCAGTTGGAGAAATCTACATTTGTAGGAATATTACTTTTCTGTGGTGTCCACGGATAGCCACTCCAAGATGTTCCTAAATCTTCAAACAATAAAGTTGCATTCTTAAGCATATCCATAGACATGGACTGAGTTGTATATAGCTCCACAGTAATAGTTACATAATTTTTACCTTGAGGAGTACGGACAATAGGTATAGTAAAAGCATCATTGTTGTGTTGACAATCTACAATAAAATAATGATTAGCAAATAAGTTAGATATTGATGTTATTGTTTTTGAGTAAGTACGGAGAACATCGGTCGTTTTAGCATAATTATGAACTACCTCGGCTCCACCTTCTGCGTTAGATTGAATCCAACTACATGTATACGTGACCTTGACAATACCTGAAAAGTGAACAGCAGGTATAGCAATACTTAACCGTTCAAGGTTAGAGTCGGAAGCAACCCAATCACTAGGTTTTATCATAAATGACCTTTTAACATTGAATTCGCCTAAATTAGTAATATCAGTATCGTTATAAATACCTTTTTGCCATGAATTATCGACTTTAGGTTTCATTTCAGCCAAATGTTCAGTAACTACTTGTTGGTTTTGAGATACAGTTTGCTGTAAATTCGCTATTTCTTGATTAACTTCTGTGAGATCAGCGTCTCGCCCTTTATCACCTTTTTCACCTTTTAGAGAAGCTAACCATTCTTCCGAAGTTCCAACAAAACCATTAAGTACTGCAACTTCATAAGCAGATAATCCATCCTCTCCAGTGTCACCTTTATCACCCTTTTCACCTTTAATATTACCTACATTTTCCCAAGCGTCTAAATTCTCAGACCATACATATAATTCACCGTTGACTGTGTATGCTTGACCTGCTTGACCAGTAGGAGGTAATTGTGAAGGATCAGTTAATTTACCTAAAATGCTTAATGCTGCACCAGTGTCTCCTTTATCTCCCTTTAAACCATGTAATGCTGCCAATCTCCAATATGTATTTTCTACAATAGGTAATACAGGTAAAGAATTATTTTGCGTATCTTGTAATGCAATCCAAGTTGAACCATTGTCTAAGACTGTATTATTTTTCTTATAAAGTGTAGATAAATTAAATTTTCCTGCTGATTTTACTTCATTGACGAGTAGTTCTGCGTTATCAATTACTTCTTGTCCATCATTGATGATGGCTTCTACCATAGTGGATTTCTGCTGAACGTCTGAAATAGTAGTTTCAGCTTGATTTAATTTAGTATCCAACTCGGATATTTTAGTTGTAGCTTCGCTAATTTTATCATCCATTTCAGTTATCTTACCATTGGCACTAACAATAACTTGATTACCTTCTGTAATTACTTCTTTAGTGTCATTTGTTGCTGTAATTGCATTAGTTGTCGCTTGTGTTACTTCGTTTAACTTTTCATCCAATCTCTCTAAAGCATCTAAAGCTTCATGACTATTTTCAATTAAACCTCCTAAAGTTTCCACGACAGAGCCTTCATTCAGTTTTGTATAAATAGAGTTTGGACTGTAGTAATGATTACCTTCACCTAAATATTTAAAGTGTAGTTGTTTGCCTACATTGATCGTGTTAAAGGTTACAATTTTGTTTATGTAATCAACTTTAAATCCATTCTCAGGAATTTGTCCTTCAGTAACTTCATACCAAGTAACGATATCATCAGAAGTGACAATGACTCGATTTAATTCATTAGGAATTTCGGACAATATTACTTTACCATCATTTGAAACAACAAGTGATTCATTCATATTGCTGAAAGGGGAGTCAGGTGTACCTTTTCGTCTTTCTATAATTACGGCAGGACTACCTTCATATCTATTCATGCATTCGCCTCCTTTATAAAATAAAAAGCATCTAGTATAAAACTAGACACTTTATTTAATCTCATAGATGCACTCAATGTGATGTTTGTTGATTACTAAATTTCCTATTGGAACGAGTGTGTCATCCCACGCTTTGATAGCCTTGTGTAATTCAACTGCATCATAAGTTTCTACTTCCGTTTCAAAGTCTTTGTTGTTTTGTAGTACAATTTTAATTTTAACCATAACTTTAATTCCTCCAATTATTATGTATTTTCTGTATCAAATAATTGATATATTTGTTAAAATAACTATAAAAATAATAAAATTCTATTACTAATTTCAAATAATATTTATATTTTATGTAATAAATTAATTATTGTATCCCATTAATGCTTGAACAAAAACAGTCGCATCGATTCTTCCTAGTTGACTACTATACAAATCAATAGTATTCCATTGACCTTTAACTAAGTAGGGAGTAATATCCAAATCATGTCTGTCAACATTAAACTTTCCTCCTAATTCATAATCCCGATTCACACCGTTAATATGTACAGATAGTTGTCTAGCATATGTACTTTTATAAATACCATGTTGAATAGGGTGAGAATGAGATGGTACAGTAAATGAATGAGAATGCGATGGTATATCTACTGTATGATAATGAGAAGGGATGTTGATAGTATGATAGTGAGATGGTACTGAGAAAGAGTGAGTATGGGAAGGTAGGGTAATATTGTGTTTGTGTCCTTCTACAGTTCGGTAAGTATGACTGTGACCTGCCGATGGATCAGTTTGTCCAGTTCCATATATTACATCGATACCACTATTACCAGATGTCACAATTGCACTTCCACCACTTTCAGTAGATGAAAAAGTACCACCGCCACTGTCAGTAGATCCGTACGTACCGCCACCAGAACCAGTAGATGTATAAGCACCGCCACCTCCATCCGTAGATGAATATGTCCCACCACCACTTTCAGTAGTTTGACTATATGCTCTAAATTGCAGTAGTTTGAAACGTAACATTACCTTTTTTATAGATAATGTTTCAGATGGAATAAAGACTTCCAAAGTAAGGGGGTTAAACCCATCCACATTATCAACTGAATTTTGTTGCCAAGTTTGCAACATTCCATTTTCATCTAATATAGTTTGATTACCAGTTTTATCTAATAACTGTAGACCATATACACCTTTAGAATATTCACCAAGTTTAACTCGTGGTTTTTCATTTAGGTCTTTAATGGTTAAAAGATTACCATTAATTGTGAATGTACCGTTGTTATCACCAATGATTAATTTTTCACCAAGAAGGAGTTTGCCTATTATTCTCTCGCCAATAATTAAGTGTTTATTAGTTTCAATATAATCATCGAGTGACTTAAGATTAATCTTCTCATCGATAGGGGAGTTAAGTAATTCGATAATTTTGCCTTTTGTTACCTTTAATACTTTTAAATTACCGCCAATCGTTTCATCTGAAAGCTGATCGAATGTAGACTGATACAATTCCTCTATTTTCATTTGAGATAATAGTTTTTCATATGCTAGATCAAATGATTCTTGAGTTTTAATTCCACCTGTTAAAATTGCTGCATCTTGAAGGTTACATATTTTACTTTCAATAATTTCAAAGTCATTGTACGGTGAAATTTGATACACTATTGAGTAATCATCAAATACTTCTCCGACAAGAATATCTAAATCAAAATTATCGTATGATTTAGTAGGGGTGAACATAGAATAGAAATGTGATGCAATTTCTTGTAAGATACTAACATCTTGAATCAGTCGTTTCTTGAATTCTTCAATAATTGAATAGGAGAGCAGAAGATTACCAGAGCAGAATACTACCTTGTTGTCGATGGTGAATAGCTTTTCTCCATTTGTGTCAATACGACAATGTGAATCATTTAACTTTGTGGATACTGCACTATCCGATCCGAAATAAATTGCATCTTTAGTTTGAATTACTGTTACATTACTCATTATGAAACCTCCTTTTCTCCCCAGTCATCCAATTTTATTTGAGTAAATGACCTGTCGGTGTTAACTAATTTATCGATTGCATACTGTAATTCTTCCATAGTTGGTAGCTTTCTACGACTCTTGATGCGTAAAATCTTCCAACCTTGAGACTTTAAAAACTCGTCACGTTTTCTATCTTCATTTTGCTTATCCTTATGGAAATACCAACCATCATATTCCACATCAATTTTAATATCATTGATGAATAAACCTATGTCGGTGCTGATTCTTGAAACAGGATAATTTAATTCTACGTTGTAACCTTCATTATGTAATAATTCATATATAGCAACTTGTTGAGATGAAGTTTTAATGCTACTGTTTCTGTAATATGTTTGAGCAATTTTTTCTTTAACACATTCAGCTTGAAGAGTATAGTCAACGCCGTATCTTTCTTGATTTGTAGCTCTTATCCTTTGTTTAACTTCTTCATTCTGACAGGAGTATTCTACACCGTATATTTCCATATTTGTTGCTTTTACTTTATTCAATATTTCAGGATTTTGAAGAGGAGAGGGAACTCCATATACTTCTATATTAGTCTGTCTTACTTTTTCTTGAATGTCTTTGTTTGCTAATGGATTGCCTACACCATAATTTTTGATAAATGTCTCTGTTACTTTATCTCTCACTTCCTTACTTTGGAACGGATGTTCAACTCCATAATTATTTAGTGAGGTTTGTTTGTATTTATCTTTATACTCTTGCGTTTGAGAGTAGTATTCTACACCATACTTTTCTAATATCGTATCTTTAGTCTTCTGTTTTCCAGTGTCGCTATGTAGAAATGATGCGTTACCATATCTTTCGATATTGGTTTGTTTCATTTTTATTGATCTACATTTTATACAACAATCACTATTTTTATTTCCATCTTTATTTTGTTTGTAATATGTTCTATACTCTTTATTTGACACATTCTCTTTGCAATAATCACAAAGAACTTCTACTTTTATATGACTACCAGTATTCAAGTCTTCTACTTTTACCTCAAAAGCATCTTTGTTGTCAGTGTAAATGTACCCTTTTTCTTCATAGTGCTTCTTGTTATAGCTGCTCCATTTAACCATTACTGTTTTAGTAATTAACAAATTATCACCTCAAAATAAAAAGAGCCTATATAGAATAGACTCCAGTTAATTTTTTATATTTAATTTTTTCATTAACAAATCCATCGGGTCTAACGGCATGGCGAAATGTATTTCCGCCGTCCCCGCTCAAACCGATTATGCCATGTTGGATTATAATTAGGTTTAGTGGATCATTAGGGTCAGTAATTACTATTCCTTTTCTGTCTATACTTATTTGGTTATTATATCCGCTCTCAATTTGCCTTTTATTTGCATCCCAAACGTCATTGATGATTTGACCAATCTCATGCGTATTTACAGTTGTTTTATCCCACTTAAACTTAGACATATCAAGAGTGGTAGAGCTTGAAACAGTACGATTAAATAACTCTTTAAGCGTCATAAATCCATTCTTAATATCATGAGCATTAGCGATCTCAATGCTTAAACTGTTACTATCTTCACCATGTTTAATTGAAATTATTTTAGCTAACACATCAATACCAAAGTTAGGGTATTTGACAGTAACTAAGTCACCTAATACTAACTTATCCCAATCTCTTTGACATTTAGATACATTTAAGAAATCAACTACATCAATAGAATAGGAGATACGAGGTTGACTAACTTTTAATAATTCCTTTTTACCTTCTTCGTACAAATCATCCACTTCAAAAATACTTGTATTTGACCACACTAATTCATTAACAAATCTTTCACGCTCAATAATTTGCTCACGAGTAAAGTTGTTCTCAATTGAGATAGTATTTTTTAATACTATAATCTCGTCATCAATACTCTTTAATGATAATTTAATAGTACCAATTTCATTATTCTTACTTGCAATTTCCGCTAGTTTATTTATTTTCTGTGTTATTAGTGCATCCGTAGGTTTCATTGTCGCATTTGCTACAGCTAATTCATCTTCTATAGTATTTAATTGAGTTTGTAGTACAAATAATTCATTTTGTTTTGTTTGCAAATTTTCTAAAATAGGCTTTTTTCTTTCAAGCATGTTTGTAAACTCACCTTGTTTACTATCTAACAAAGCATTATAGTCAAGAATAGCGTGACATAGTGAATCAGTCATATAATTAGAATGAGATATTATTTCTCTTGAATTTTCATCACGTTTGAAAGGGTACATATAGAAGTCAAATGATTCTATAAACGGAACACCTGTAGGATTTATGCTTGCAAAAGAGATACCTTCATTCCCATATACGTATAGTCTTGTAACTACTGAATCAAAGTCAGGATTTTCTTCTAATGATTTTAAATACTTTCCATGTTCAATAGATAATCCCTTATTTGTACCTATATTTTCATTCTTATAGAAGTTGATTTTCTTATTAATCGTATCCCATATAATAACTGCGTCATACAAATCAGATAAATCACCGATGAATTCAATTAAGCCTTGTTCACTAACGTCAAATGTTCGATGTTTATTAGCAATATCTACATCAATGTAACCAACTGTCCAATCAGATTTAGCAAGTAAAGTTTCGTTTAAAACACCTTCTGATCCAACATCAGAGTATAAAGGTTTCGTACCACTGAATTCACGAATTATCTTTTTATTCAATTCATAGGGAAGTAGGTAACATTGTACGTTTTTAACTTCTACGCCATTATTTGTAGTGTTCTTAGGATTGGTAATAATAAAATACTCTTTCTCATGACCACGTTCATATCGAATTAAATAGTGTCCACGTATCAAATCGACATTTTTATTTCGAACATACTTGTGACTACGATTAACTAAATATGGGATGTCAAAAGTTAATTCATGAATACCATTGTAATTTGTTGATAAATTTTTATTATATGCTTCCGACAGTTCTGCAATTGTTGTTCTATCTGGTTTACATAAATACAACCTAGACTTTTCAGGCTTTTTATATCTATCAATTGTTCCTAACAGTGCTATTACCTCCTTATCCTTTCAAAATTAGTTGATACCTAAATGTTAAACTACATGCACCTGTTACTTCTAATCTATTTATACCTCTCACTAATTCAAGGTAATTGTAATTAAAATTATCATAACGGTAGGTGAGCGTGATATCAGATTCAATGTAATGATTCTTATTGTCTACGTAAATAGTTTCAGCATTTGCTAGGTTATTAAATTTAAAATCCTTACCACCATTACTTAAATTTCTAATCTGGAAATCTCCATCATTCATTACATAAATCCACATTTCAGGGCAGAGTACTTCATCCCCAATATTGTCAAATTCAATAATTGTAGGGGTTGTAATGGTTGTTAATTCATATCGTTTTTCTTGAATAGGAGAGTAGATGAAAGGGGAGTCATTTATCATCGAAACTTCCACATAACCATCCCATGCATCATTATGGGTTAATTCAACTAATCCTTGATATTGAAGATAGTAGTATCTATCTGGTTCATCATCTGTATAAAACTCTTCGAAATTATTTGTATCAAGCCATCTAGCAATTTCTCTACGTTTTTTATCTGTCCATCTTTCACCTTCGACACAAGCTAAAGTTAACTTATATTCTAATGGCTCATATTCAGAACCGTATACATAAGGCGTAGGATTACCTGCAACTACTTCAGATACAATTTTCTTATTTGATAAGTAATTTGATTTGGTCATACCGCCTTCAAGGTTTACCATACAAACACCCATTTCAGATGAATGCCTACCATTATAGTAAAAATGAATTGAACTCAATTTATAATTCCACCTCCTAAATATAAAAAGAGGGGGAGACTAAGCTCCACCTCTAATTTGTTATTATATTCTAAATCCATACGGTTTCATTTTATCAATCAGTTTATTCATTGTTTGTTCAGTCAATCTATCTATATCTAGGTTTGCATTTTGTGATACGGTATCAATAGAAAGCAAGCTATCAATTTTAATCGTACCACCTTGTGGACTATTTACTTTAAAGTCAGGCATTGCCGAACGAATATTAGCAAACATATTTGGTATATTATTTTCTGGAACAAACAACTCACGTTTAAGAGCAATCACAGTTTGTTCATTAGGTTTATTGTTAGCTAATCTGTTGGCTAGTTCAGTTAATTTATTACCTTTACCACCAACAATTCCACCAACATGATACTTTTTGAGGTTCTTTAATGAATTGTATGATCCATCTTGGAAGCCGTATTGATTACGTAGTTTCTCATTTTCCTTATTTAAACGTGCCTTTTCTGCTGCTGACGCTGATTCCCATGCTTTTTTATTAGCTAAGTATTGTTGCCATGCATTATCTCTAGTAGTATTAGATGAGGAATTATTAGAGCTTGAATTTGAATCAATAATTGAACCAGTATTTAAGTCTAAATTCTGATTAGGAGTAGAGATATTACCTAAATTACCTTGCATCTGCGTAATTCTGTAAATTTTATTCTCTAATTCCTGCCAACTTATACCCAATTCATTGATTAAATCCTTATTCATACCCTTAAAGTCAGTTAAGAAAGTTGAAAGTTTTTCACTCATACCATCAACGCTACCGTTAATTATTTGAGCACGTAAATTAGCGTATTCTTGTTCATTGTTAATCAACTGATCATAATGATTAACGATATCTTTACGTTCTCTTTCTAATTGAGCTTTAGTAGCTTTAAACTTTTCTTCTTCCAATTTTTTCTTAGCTTCTAATTCTTTTTTGTATAACTCTAACTGATTATCTAATGCTTCTTTAGACGTATTATAATTATTGTCTTCAGTTTCTTTCTTTGCATCCTGCTGTGATTTATAAGCGTCTAGTTCATCTTGAAGGTTCTGCTCACGTAATTCATACTGTCTGTCATTTTGTTTATCAGCAATCTGTTCACGAATATTAGCTAATTCTTCTTCAAGCTTTTTGCGTTGTAATTTTGCCTCTCTAGAATCGTCCATTGATAGTTCATTAATTTTAGCAACTATACTAGCTTCTTCTTTTTGAAGTTTACCAATATCCTTATTGAAGTCTTCTTCGTCACGTTGCTTTCTCATCAATTCAAGTTGACGATTAATAGCGTCTTCGAAAGCTTTGGACTCTTCATCTAGCTTATCTAACTTGTCTTTATGAGCCTTATCTAGTGAATCCATTTGCTCTTTTATTGATTCTTCATAAGCTTTAGATTCTTCTTCAAGAGCATTTAATTTAGCGTCACGTAATTCCTCTAAGTCTTCAATTTGCTTGTCTTTTAACGCTAATTCATAATCACGTTGTTGACCGTAGGCATCTTTCATTGTGTTAATTAACTCATCGGCGATATCAGAATTAATTCTTACAATTTCAGACTGAAGTTCTAACCAAGTTGAAGATAATTCTTTTAGACGATTCTTTTTACGTTCAATTTCTCTAATTGATAATTTGTCTAATTGAATAGATTTACGTAATGCTTCAGCTTCGGCTTCATAAGCTTTTTGTTTTTCGTATAATGTAGTGACAATATTTTTCTGTTCCGCATTATACTCTTTTGAACCTTTTGCGTGTAACTCCATTAACTTGTTTGATTTAGTAATTGACTCATTTAGACTTTCAATTTTCTTATCAAATTCAGCAATTTTGCTATTTTCAATTTGTTCGTTTACACTTTTAATACTTTCTTCAACATCCCACCAAGAAAGAGATAATTCACTCAATTGAGTTGTTAATTCATCTTTGAAAGCAGGGGAGAGGTCAGTACGTTTAAGTTGCTCACGAATGAAGTTTGCTTCTTTATGTAATAAAGATTGTTTGTATTCTAAGTGTTTAGTTTCTTTTTCTAACTCATCACGGTAAGCTTGGGAATGTTCAAGTTGTTGGTCAGCAAGAATGTTCGATTTCTTAATCGAACGATCTACGCCTTCCGATAAATGATTATAATAAGCAATATTAGATTTTACTAATTTTTCATTTAAGTCTTCAATTATTTCTCTAGTATTTAGTGCATCATTTTGTACTCCGTAAAAATCTGATTTAGCTTGGTCGATAGCTTGCTGAGATGTATCAATACCGATTCCTGAACCACCATTAGTACCTTGAAATTGATTGAAGTATTGGTTAGCATAATCTTGACGTTTTCCAACTGCTGAACCACCAGAACGTTCAAATAGTCTATCAAATTCAGATGCATGTTGGGAAGCTGATAAGTCATTTCGCTGTAAGGAAGCTAAAGATTTCTTTTCTGAACCCTGCAACTCTTTCCATGCATAATCTAATTGAACCTGCAAATCAGACCAAGATTTACCTACCGATTTAGCGTAGTCTTGTAATCCGTTCTTGCGTCCACCTAACCATTGGAAGATACCTGAAGCACCACTAGATTTATTTACAGCACTAGAATTAAAGCCTGATTCTTGTTGGATATTACCCATGATTCCAGCAATTGCTTTATCGTTTAATCCTTTATTTTTAAAGTAATTCCAAACAACAGCTTGTTGACTACTTGAAGATGAGTAGGAGGCTGATACTTTTCCATTTCTAGCATCATTTAAATAGTTAGATGGATCGATAGGATTACCGTTTTTATTTATTTCGTAATGTAGATGATTACCTGTAGAATTACCAGTTGAGCCAATTGTACCAATCTGCATACCCGCTGTAATAGTGTCGCCAAGTTTAGCCATAGCTTTATCTAAATGAGCGTAGATATGTTTCATACCATTAGTATCTTGAATAACTACAACATTACCATATGTACCACTCATACCATTTTTCTTAGCATCACCACTAGCTACAACTTTACCACCAATGTTTGCATCTAATCTAGTACCTTTAGCCATAGCGATATCAATACCACGATGGAATTCATTTTTACCGTTTAATATTCGATTACCATAACCACTTGAAATTGTACCGTTCCAACCACTTAAATTTTGATTAGTAGTAGAGGAGGAGTTAGTTGATATCGAACCAGTTTGCTGAATTTTACCTGATGCAATTTGAGATTGTAGCGCTTTAGCTTGCTTCTCTTGTAAAGCTAATTTATCTTTTTCAAGTTTAATTTGTGCTTCAAGATGTTTACGGTATTCATTGGAATGTTCAGGGTATTTAGCTTGTAACTTTTGCTGTTTTTCAATTTCTAGTGTTAACGCTTCGAGTGCTTGTCTATATTTATCTGTTATGTATATTGATTCTTTAGTTGTGGAGTTGCCGTCTTTTTGTGAGTTAGTGGTATCTTTAGTAGCTTTACCTGAATTTTCTATTTCTACATTGAAAGAGTCGATAGTACCGACATTAGAGTTTAATGATGACTGTAAATTATCTAATTCAGATGTATAGTCACTAATTTTAGATTGAGTTTGACCTAAAATAGTACCAGAACGATAAGCTCCATAACCAGCAGTATAGCTATTAGGATCTTCATCCTTCATTTTCTTAACTTGCTCATTGTAGACTTCTTGCATTTTAGTTTGAAGAATATTTAATGCCTGAAGTTCCTTTTTGATGTTGTCAATTCGTGTCTTAGTAGCACTAGCTTGAGCAAGTGTCATTTGTTGTTCGGCAGTTAATTTACCGTCACGAGCATTTTTATAGCCTTCAAGAAGAACTTTATTCGCCTTGTTTTCAGCTTTAATAGCTTCTATTTTCTCAGAAGTCAAAGCAATTGCTTTTCCATCCTTACCGAGTAAATCTGGATACACACTAGCTAGTTCATTCATAATCACTAGTCGTTTATCTAGGGTATCTTTTACACGTTGTTCTTCAGCATTCAAATTTTCTTTTACAAAAATATCTTGAAGTTGTTGTTCTGTATATCCTGCTAATTGATCTGTAAGCCCTTGATAATAAAGTAATAAGTTATCCAAATCATCAACATACGCTTGTGATACACCTGCTAAAGATTCGGTGATATCTTTGAAATCCTTCATTTTTGAGGCAAGATTCTCTGTAGATTCTGCTGCTTCATCCAATTCACTGGAATATTCTGCTGAATTAGCTTTTAGTTGTTCAAGACTTACTCCTGTTCTATTAGACTCTTCAACTAATCTAACATGTTCATCAGAAACATCATTTAATTTCTTCTCTAATATGCTCATAACCGCAGAAATTTCTTTAGAACTCATTCCTCCAGATTTCAGTAATGCCGGTAGAGTAGAAAGGAATTCTTCGGTATTTTTCTTCGTTTTACCAAAAGATTCTTCAGATGAGTTTTCCAGATCGTTGAATACTTTAATTAATTCACTTGAAACGTCTGAGAATTGAACTCCAGAAAATAGATTTTCTAATCCATTTTTGACGTTTTCTAAATCTGATTCATTTACTGAATTTAATAATTGAAGTGTCATATTTTTAGCTGATTCTTTTACAGATTCATCTAAATTCTTATTGCTATCTATCATATCACTTATTGAATCAGAGTAAATTAACCGTAGTGCAGAAATACTTTTGTTTATATCGTTGACATAGGGTAATGTTTCTTGATAAGTCTCAGTTAAAGCATTGAGCATTTTAGTGTAATACGCTACAGCTTTATCGTCACCAGAATTACTTGCCTCTTTCAGTAAGATGTTAATTCTAGCAATTCCATCTTCAACATCTTTAAATGTTTGGAATACAGGTTTACCTTTATCTTTTCCGTCTGAAACTATAAATTCAATACGTTTTTCGGATGGTATATCATTAAGTTTAGCTGAAAGATCTTCAGTTTTAAGTGTGCTTGTTTTTAAAACATCTAAATAAGAATCAATTGCTTTTTGTGAATCTTTGATAGATGTTTCATATGTATCAATATTTTCGTCACGTTTTTCTCTTGCTTCAACTTCAGCTATTTTTTCTTGAATTTCGAGTTGTCTTTGTAACATTTCAACTCTTAGTTTAACAGCATCGGCAGAGCCTATAACTTTTTGACCATAAGTATCTTCGCTTTGAACAAGTGAGGGCATCATTTGTCCTAACTTATCAGCTACTTCAGCATGTTCTTGAAGAGTATCTTTAGAATTGTCTCCATTTTTTATAGCGTCATCTAATTTAATATAGCTATCAATTAATTCATCTACACTTTTTTTATTAGATTTATAAGAATCAAACATTTGCTTTGATTGCGATTCTAATTCTTCAGTTCGCTGTCTCGCTTCGCCCATTTTACCTATTATCTTTTCTAAGATAAATCCAACAGCAACAAATCCTGCTCCTATAATGGTAGAAGCAACAACTGATTTCCACGCAACGCCTAATCTTGTTGCACTAGCTGCTGTTGCGTCACTAGAAGTTTTAACAGCTAACAATCCTCCAGATAGGGATCGTGATTGAACTGTTGCACCAATAAAAGTTTTACCTACAGTTGTCATATCAATAGCTAAAGTTCTAGCTCTTGTACTCACCAACATTAAAGCAGTAGAACCTAATCCTAATGCTATAGGTAATGCTCCGATACCACTTACTAATTTAGTAGTGACTTCTAATAGTGAAGCCGATCCTTGAAGAAATGCTATCATGCCATCTGTGAGAAATGCTTCACCTATAGAAACTGCGAGCTTTTCGAATTCAACACGAGTCAAAGCAATGCGGGCTTCAAGAGATTTCATGTAGACTTCGTTTTCCTTCATGGCTGATCCTGCTGAATTTTTAGACGCTTCGTACATTGAACGATACATTGAATCAGCAGAACCTAAGTCATCTAATAACGCTTGCATACGAGAGATATGATATTTACCAGCTAATCCCTCTACCACAGCAATACGTTCAGTGTCAGAAATATTTTTAACTTTATTAGCAACTTCTGTATAAACTTCGATAACATCACGCATATTTCCAGAGTCGTCAGTCAATGAAATATTTAAAGATTGTAAAGCGTCTTGAGCAGGTTTTCCAACTAAACGAGGCAACACGTTTTTGACGAAGTTACCGACCTCATCACCTGATTGTTTAGTGCTAGCTGTCACAGTGCCGATTATAGAATTTAGCTGATGGAATTCTAATCCCATAGCCTTAGCTGTTGCTCCAGAGCGAGCTTGACCTCTAGCTAGTTTTTCAGTGGTTGTTGCATAGTTATTGGAAATATTATTCCAACTGTCAATTATTCCCATTGCTTCTGAAGCGTCCTTCTTCCACTGCACCAAAGAAGCCGTCATATACTCACTTGATGCTTGCGCTGTGATCTCACCTACATTAGCAGCGACAAGTCCAGCATCAGACAAAATACCTAGTTCATCACCTTTATAACCTTGTCTAGCGAATTCGATATATGCGTCCAATGCGCTACTAATTGACTGTCCAAAAGTCTCTGCCGATTGAGTTGCTCGGTCAAACATAGCAGCCATGTCCGTTCCATCACTTGTTACTTTTTGGATAGAAACTAACTTTGAGTCAATATCTACTAATATAGACGCAAATTCTTTTGCGACTCTGACAGTACCATAAAAAGCTGTACTAGCCGCCATCCACACAGGGAAACGTTCCATAGCCACCTTGAAATTATCCAGTACACCATTAGAACTTCTAGCAGCTTGAGTAGATTCCGCACTAAATAACTTAATTTTCTCACGTAATCTATCAATTTCAATTTGATTATTCTTTAAAGAAGTAGGGTTGATTATATTTAGTCTACTTAATTTTTCTATTTCTCTTCTTAATTCTTCTGCTTTTGATTTATCCATTGTACGAGGAAAGAGTTTTTCTGTACGTACAAGTTCAGTATTTAATCGTGAAAGGGAGTTTTTTTGTTTTTCAAAAGCATCAGTCATTCCTTCACTACTTTTAAATTTATTTGGAATCGACATAGCTTTAGTTAAATCTTGTTCTAATTTAGCAATCTTTTTCTGTAATGATTCAATTTCTTTATCTATTCCACCTAAAGAATTTCCTCTAGGAGCGTTTATTTGAACATCTAATTTTAAATCCTTTTTTATGTTTTCTATGTATTTATTTATATTATTTCTTGATGAAGAATCATTGATTCCCAAAGCAATCAATAATTCTATAGGATTTTTAGTAGCCATTCACATCCTCCTTATAATTTGTAAAATAAAAAGAAGAAGGTAAGCGAAATAAAATCACTCAACTTCTTCTTTTTATTTTATATGTATTTATTGATTTAAATAAAAAAGATTAGAGATAAGCAAATATCACTCATCTCTAATCTTTACTTCTAACATACTGAGTTCTAATGTATACTAACGTACTAATGTGTTCTAAGTTCTTAACAGTTCTAATGTTCTAAAATTGTCCTACACATCTATTATATGTAGTGCAAAGTTGTTTATGTCATTATAATAGCTGTTTTTTTAGTAAAAGTCAAACATTTTAAGATCATTTCTTTTTAATTAGTTGAGACACAGCTTTTACTTTGGAATGCTCTTTGTTAATTATCAATACTTTCACCAAATCACCATCTCTATGACCAGTTCTTCTGTCTATTAGTAAGATTCCGTTGTCTACACATCGATATAAGAAATCTATGGCGTCTTGATATAGATTTATGTCATTGAATCCTATATCTGTAGATTTAAGTATGTCGTTGGCAGTAGTTGTTAAATACAAGTAATCAAATTTTGTTGTTAAAAATCTCTTAATCACAGCTTTTTCTCCATCACTTAAAACGCTTGAAGTAAAATAACCGTCTTTAACACAGTCATCTTTCTCTTTCACATTAAGTACATCATCAATATAGAATACTTCTACGTTTCTATTAATTCTCAACTTACTGTAATATGAATTTTTCCATGAGTAAATTTTAACTTTCTTTCCAATACTCAATAAATAACGAACTAATCCAGAGTATACTGAGTCTCCACCAAACAATATAACTTCATCAATATCATCTTTTTGTTGAGATAACTTAGCCATTCCATTAACAATTAAATAACCATCAGCACAGCTCTCACCATCTTCACTTACATCTATGACCGAATAAAAGGAATTGGTAAAATATTGTTTATACAATTTATAATGATCCCAAAAAGCAAAAACTAGGATGTTTGAATTATTAAGTTTCTTATCAATACTTGCAAGTTCTATCAATTTATCTAATCCACTTTCAGTTATTTGTAACTCGTATTGTTTAATAGATGGGATATAGATATTTTCGAAATCTATAAGCATTAAAATATTTTTATCTTTAGTCACAATTAATATACTCCTTCATGTAAAATATACCGTTAATAAATAGAACACTGTACTCTTTACATATTCTATAAATAGTACAAATATCCTTTAAATTTTACATATTTCGAGAAAATATATTTTGCAACTTAATTTTTATAATAAAGACAGACAAAAATAACAAACTATTATATGTAAAAACCCCCTAGTTATATTAACTAGGAGGAAACCCTTAGGTTTTGGTTTTCGATGTAAGTATTGCGATTTCACGCCCTGAAGGCTGCATATGTGTATCTATCCAACAATCAGTTAGAGTAGGGGAAATGCGGTTCAACTCTCTTATTCTATTTTTCCGTACTGTTTTTCGTACTGTTCGAGATACATCCAACGAAAACCGATGGCAGTTCTTTGTTTTCCTTTGCAACATGCTGATATTGAATTTACACTCCCTTTAGATTTACATCCAATCTCAGAAGTAGCTTCCGTTATAGATGAATATACTTTTATTTCATCATTATCATTTAATCTAACAACTTTTGTGGATTTTCGTACTGTTTCTATTAAAGGCGGAATCTTAATATTTTTGACCATACACTTATCGTAGTCATTAGCATACATCCATCTATACCCTAGCGATGTTTTTAATTTTCCTTTGCAGCAAGCAGATATAGATGATACGTTAGCTCTATTATGCTTTTTCTTAATTTGTGTTATTGATTCATATCTATTAAGAAAATCGCCATCTACACTTAGTTGGACAACAGGTATATGTTTATGTTTCCCTAATAAGTTTTTTATTTTGTCATTATTAGGCGTGTAATCGGATAAACCTACAGAGTGACCTTGTTTCAAGTATTCTCTAACAGTGCATGTAGACAGTTTAAACTCTCTAGAAATTTCAGTCAATGAAACATCATTGTTTTTATAAAACTCGCACACTTCTACAATCAATGATTTTGCACTAACTGTACCTACGTAGTCCCAATCAATTTCTACAATATCTAAAATGTTAGCAATTTCATTATTTATTACATTATTTTTTATATAATTAAAGTCACTCTCATTAAATAGGTGATGGGAGTGGCATAACATTGCGTTTTCTTTTAAGGTTGACACTTTCTCCATATCCAAAACTTCACCAGTTTGAATATTTACATATGTATTTTCACACATACTTTAATTACCTCCTACAGTAATTTTATAGTTCCTAATTATATTAAATAGGGAAGTAAAGTTAGGATGCTTTACTTGTCAAGAAGGCTAGCTACTTCCTTCTCTATCCCTATAGTTAAATATTAACATAAATTAAATATATGTCAAACTATTTGTTATGTATTTACTTAATTAAGATCATTTGTACTTCTTATATGTATTTTCATTAAATTTATATGTCTTGTTATTTAATTCGAACGCAGCCTCGTTAAATGTATCTTTCTTAATTCCACGCTTATAGTAAATAGCAGAAGGTTTGAACTCTTCTTTTAAATATTCATTGATCATTCCAATTGCTTCATATGAATAATAAACGGCAACTCCTATGCTACCGCCATGTACAGTTGTTCTGACTACATTTACATATTCATCCTTATAGCCAACTTGCGTATTATAAATTCGTAAATGCTTCGCTACTGCGTCCACAAATCCGAAATGAGGTTTATTTTTGGTTGAATATAACGCCAAGCTACGTGCGATATTATCGTTAGTTTTATAGCCCTCGGTTACTGTTTCTTTATTGAATTCTGTCTCTAGATGAATTACTTTGTTATTAGTGAAAGAGGATTGTTCTTCGAGTTTCTTGACTCTCAACTCGCTTTCTTTCATTCCATCTAGAATACCTTGTAAGAACATTAAATTGCTCGAAAGTTGATTATTTTCAATAAACGCATTAGCTAATACGTCTTTGGCTTTTAATTGATAATCCACCAGTTTCGCCACTAAGAAAGGATTATCTTTTTTGCATTTTTGGAGTAATGGATATCTTAGCTAACCATAATGGAAGAAATTCTAATTCAATACACAAAACATCCTGTTTACCACTATTCGTAGGGAGGACGAAATTCCGTCCACCTTGTTTTAACACGATATCCTCTTGTATCTTCTTTCTTTCTGATTTGATTTGTCCTTCTGATAATCCAATACCTTGACAGACCCATTTCACTCCTACATAAATTTTTTCGTCCTTCTCACAAGCCATTAAAGTATCTCCATTAAAATCTACTTCTTTTACTACTAAATTATTCACAATATCTCTCCTTTGTTTTTATGTATTGTTGTAGATTAATTTCTCTACAATTTAATACTACCAAAGAAGAAAATACAATTCAAGTAATTTTATGTATTTATTTATATAAAATTTAAAAGCACCCTATGTAGGATGCGATTATAGTATTATTCACTGCCGACCATTGCAATATCAATTAGTTTCAATGTAATATCATATATAATTTCAGATTGAGCTTTTATGATACTAAAATCATGGTCATTTTCTTGATCTATATAGTATTCAATAGCTTGGAATCTAATGTCCTGATATTTCTTCAACTCACCCAACAAGTAAACAACATCTTCTTCACCTTTAGACGTAGGTACTATGTTAATCTCACTTAACTTATCATTAAGAGCAGAACCCTTATCTAATAACTCTTTCTTTTGGTAATCCTCTAATGTGGAATCTGATATATAGTTACTCACAAGTTCATTAAACTTTGTTAAATCTCCCACAAAATCATATAAAATTACATCAACTTCTGCACTTAAATCATTGTTAGGTAGCTCATCTTTTACTTCTTTATTAACAGGCACTTCTTCATTTACTTCGGCAACATTTTTCTTTGTTGTCTCAATTTTAGATTCTTCATTTATCTCAGTTTCAACAACTTCTTCCTTACCACAAGAAACTAATAATAGGGAAGTAAACAAGATTAGAAATAAAGAACGTTTCCTAAATTGCATAAATACACCTCCAAGAATACCATATTCTTGGATATATTTTAACATGATTATGTAATTAATGAAAGATTCTAGAAATTATCGTCTCTTGATTGTAAGAACTTCATTAAAATCTGTTATTTCTAAAGCTTCCATTACAGCAAATAAGTGTTCTCTGTTAATTTGATTTTTATTGTTTCTATATAAATCTGAAATTGTAGCTGCTCTTAATTCCACTCCAGTTTTTTCTATAATCAATTCCCTCAACTCTTTTTGAGAACTAATTCCCTTGGAACTAGCTGCCTTATCAATTGTCAATTTTATCAATATTCTACACCTCTAATGTATATAAAAATCTACTAAAAATCATTATATGCACAAGAGGAATGGATTTCAATTTATTACATATTTACGTATTTCTGTAATTATGTTATATTTTTGATACGAAATTATTTTGTTTAATGTAAAAAGAGGGTGTTTATATTCAACTTTAATCTTATAAAAGTAGTTCTGTTTTACTAAATTTCATAATTATTCCAAGCGAATATAAGGATACATATACATAAAATAGTGGGAATAATTACGAAATCCAAGATTAGTTTTCAATTATTGGTCTTCTGCAAAATCAATAAGCTCTCTAATGTCGTTTACTTTTAATGCGATTGCAATTTTTACTAGTGCAGTCTTAGGAATTCTCTCAGTTTTATTATTTACTAATTCAGATATTGTTCTAGAAGATAAACCTGTTAATTCAGCCAGTTCTTTTTGTTCCATACTTATTTTTTTCAAAAGCTCTTTTAATTTAATTTCAATATTCATCCCATACACCTCTTTAATTAACGTGATGAAAATCACTTTTAAAGTAAATTGAGTAATACAGAAATGATCTTAATAAATACTTTGTCATGAAGGGAATTATAAATGCGAAAATTCAAAGAGTTACCACTAATCTTCTTGATCTTTAAAATCTATTAATTTTCTTATGTCATCAATTTCTAATACTTCAGCTATACGAGCTAAATGTACTCTATTCATTGCAGTTTTTCCATTTGTACTAATTTCACTAATGGTTGCTCTTCTAATACCAGTCATTTCAGATAATTGCTCTTGGGTTAGATTATTCTCTTTCATTAGTTGTTTAAGTTTAACTTCTATAGTTTTCATAGTAACTAAACGCTCCATCCTAAAAGTACTTAACTTGATTATAACTTATTTACGAATTTCCGTACAGAAATGTATTGACATAATTTTTCAGTTCATGATACATTTTATTTGTACTTAAATACGTACAAGCGTACACAAATCTAACTCACAAATAAAGAAGGGGAGTATGAACATGAATACACTAATCACATCAATCAAGCTAATTGCAAAAGGGGACATCCCATCACAAGTCGAATTACTAGGACAACCAATTTACGAAAAGGGTAAATTAATATCATTCGAAACAATTTATCAAGAGTACAATTATGATGAAGATAACAGTCTAGATTACAACATAGAAAACTTCAACTTGTCTGTGAATAGTCTTCCAGATTGTACATACAAATTCACCAGTTATTTTAAATTTAATGTAATATCTAAAGGTGTCGTAGAATTCGATCTCTGTGTATTAATTGATAATGTATCTGATGATCAACTAAGCAGTATTGATACACTGGTGACATCATCTAATATCCAAATCAATAATTTCACCTTCAAGGATGATTGCTACTTATTTGATTCATTGATGTCAGTTATTGAAATTGCATGTGTAGAAATAATTGATACTTATTAATAATAGGGAAGGTGAGAGTTATTTTCTCACCTTTTATTATGTATTTATATTGGACATTAAGCTATGTATTGAAAATCTTGTTCAATCATTGGTAAAACATTATTTTGCTTTAAAATATCATAAAGGAATAGTCTACCTTTTTGTGTCCACTTGGTACTTACTCGTGTTTTATCTATATCGTATGTAAATGTTTCAGTTTTGGTATATCCTTTGTCATGATACTTAGAATATAAGAACCATACCTTTCCTTGTTTATACTGAATACCTAGATCATGTAATAATCGATTAAATTTATTAGCACTCATACCATAGTCTTTAGAAATTTCAGTAACAGATAGTGCAGAAGGTGATTTTAATACAATATCATAATAAGATACTTTAGGTTTCATTTCACCAATCTGTTGTTTGAAAGTAGAATTCTCAATTTGTAAACTCTCATTCTTTTCCACTTCAATTAGTAAAGCTTGCAATGCTTCTTTATAAGTCATAGGTAGTGCAGGCGATTTACTTTTTATAGCATTAGCCATTTCTTCAAATTTAGTAACATATGCAGCCGTAAATAAAACACCTTTTTCGCCAGTTAATTTATTTGCTACCATGTCACAACCTTTTTTAGTTAGTAGGTAACAAGGGAGGTCTTTGTTTTGACTAGATTTATAGGTACTCTCAATAAAGAAATCAGACAGTCCAAAATTGGACTTACCTAAAATTTCAATATATCCTCTAATGTCTCTCATTAAATGCTTATGTTCTTTCTCAACCATGTCTGCAACATCACGACTATCTGTTACCAATTTTCCTTCATGATTCATTACTTTTAATTCTTTTACCATTAAATCTCTCCTAATTGGTTAATTTATGTATTTATTATTATAAGTGATAAAATCAATTACTGATTTATCTCTATGTCTAAATACTAACACGAGGAGAGGATATTATCAAGTCAGTATTTATATATTTATTTAAATAATAACTGAAAGTAAAAAGAGACCTTACTAAAAAATAAGATCTCAGAAAACTTAATTATTCAATCCTAATACAATCAACCATCCATTATTGTTACCTGCAATACCTGAGTCCACATTTACCTTTTTAAAGGTTTTCCATTCATTACCTACTTCAAAAGCCACATCAATATATTTTACTTCACCAGTTACATGATATTCAGCAAATTTTTCATGCGCATCTTTTTCATTTTTATGAATATTAACGATTAACTTACCGTCTTCTTCAGTATAGATTCCTTTGGTATCAATTTCAAATGTATCTATATCCATTATAAGTACTCTGCCAAAATGTACTTGTTTACTCATAACATACACCTCCATTTTACTTAATTATAAATAAAAGGGTATTACTTGTCCTTAATACATTTCAGCTTATTTTAATAATATTCTTATTTGATTTAAATAACTCAAGTAATCCCCTAAGTCAAAGTAGGGGAGTAGTTCAGATATTTATGACATACTACCGAAAATATTATTCTTTTCTTCTGCATGATCTCGTAAATCGTAATGTGCAATTGTTGTAGACACATCATTATGATGAGCGACAAATTTAGATACTAACTCAAGCGGTACGCCTTGTTCTAATAAATATGTAACTGCTGAAGCTTTAAATAGGTGAGGATTAATACGTCTGTTTAAGATATGTGATAATACACTTTTACAAAAGTAATTAGCCCATCCTTCTTCTACTACTTTTATTTCATCACCGTATTTTTTTGTGAAAACATATTCATGATCATAGCCACGTTTTTCAATCCATAAACGAATGTATTTAAGGGCTTCGAAATTAATCATATAAGGCTCTATTTTTCCATCTTCTCCAGAACCCTTCAGGCGCACATTATGACTCATTATATATGTCATACCTTCTTCGATAGGATAGTTCAAGATTTCAGTTTTAAATTGAATGATTTCATTACGTCTAGCACCAGTATTGAATGCTGTAGCCAACCAAGCCATACCTAAATAATTTTCATCATCTTCTAACACTTTCATCATATCCAAGTATTCTTCTCTAGTAATTTTAACTTTTTCATAAACTGGACTTTTTGGAATAGATGGTAATCCACGAGTGAAGTTCCTGAAATTTTTATATGGATTTTCTTCATCGTCATCAAAATCATCCATAACTACGTTTTCAATATAATTACATAGGCTAGAAATAGCTGCTTTACGAGTACCTATCGCCGCTGGAGACATTTTTCTTTCTTCTCGTAAATATGTTAAAAATCTAATAACATCACGCTTTTTAATTTTGTAGATAGGTTTATTGTTTAATGAATTATAAATGAACCATCCAAATTGACGTAACATCGACTTATATTGTTTTTTAGTTTGAGGGGAATGTGATTGTGAAGCTATGTATTCATTAATTAAATCCACATATTCTTTATTCACCATGTTCCACATTTCATCTGTTACTTCTGGGAGATTCTTAGCTCTTTCACGTAACATATTCTTGTCAATATTTAACTCTTTCTTACTCAATCCAACATTCTCCTTTCATAGAGTGATTGAATATTACTTAACTTCAAATCCTAGTTTTCTATAAGAATCCTTAATCGCATTAATTAAATAACTAGGATTAGCTTCAATTCTAGCTATGGTTTCTTGTACAAATGGTCTAGCCTGTGACCACTTACCTTGCCTATACCAATTATCACTAATACCATCCTCGATCGTATCTGTAATAAACTGACCATGCATACTATCTACAGGTTGTTCGTAAATAGGAGTATAATGTGTTTGTCCCATTGTTAAGTTTTCAAATAGAACTCTGACTTTTCCATTCTTTACTTCAACTTTGGTAATCTTCATATTACGAACGTCAGATAAACCACCGTCATTACGTCTACGCTTGTATTCCACAGGTACGTATCTTCTATATACAACATCATATACAGCTTGCGACATTGTTTTGGCTAATACTGATTCAATTTTCTTATCGCTGAATACTTTATTAATAAGGTCTCCACGTAGAAGCTGTCGTTGCAAGTCATCTAAATTTGTTGCTTGTAGTTTGACCATAATTATTTGCCTAACGTATTCACAACTTGTAATTTATTTAATTCCTCATTTAGAGATTTCTTTTCTAATTCACCAATAAGTGTTTCGCCTAATTTTTCAATTTCATTTTTTCTATCCAGTACTTTATTTACTTCAGCAGGATCAAACATGTGATTTAAGAAAGTACGGTGTAATCCTACTTCTTCTAGCATTTCCATTGATGTATAATGAATATCGAAAGGCTTATTATCAACTTCTGGTTTAAAGGAAGTAAAATGTTTAATAATTAAAAATTGTAAATAACGTCCAATTTCCTCATCTGTATTCAGTTTATCTAATTTATTTTCTTGACAATATGTAATTGACTTGTACAATTCTTCAATTAATTCATTAATTTTAGTATCAGAAAATTTAGGATAGTAGTAAATAAATTCATCATTTTCTTTATCTAAATAAAACTTTTCTTTTTTCTCTAACTCTTTAACACGTTTCTTTACTTCAGATAACTTTAATTGTCCCACGATGAAACTCCTCCTTGTTCTCCTCGAATAATAAAAAAAAAGAGTAGGGAATTAACCCTACTCATGTTATGTATTTATTATGCCACTACAACTTCGATAACGTCTTTATTTGTACCGTCTGACACTTTAACGTTAGTTTCTCCTGCACCAATACCAGTAATTTCACCATTTACAAAAGTAGCAACAGCTTCGTCATCAGAAGAGAATGTTAGCTTAGAATTATCCATTAGAACATTACTATAACCACCACCACGAATACCGTATGTAATTACTTTTTGTTTTCCACCTACAGACAGCGTAACTTCTGAAACATCTGTTGCTAAAGCTGAAACCTGAATTGAAGTACCGTTTACAGGTTTCCATTTAATATAAGCATAGTTATCGTCTTCATCGACTAACGTCTTACCGTTCAATGTAAATTGAGAAACTCCATCGTGAGTAAGGTTTAATGATAACGCACCATCAAGCTTATAACGTGGAGCGATGATTTGTTGTTCATAAACCTTATCACCATCGGAATTAAAGATATCAGAAGTCAACACTAATTTATAAGATTTAGGGAAGTCATTTGCTGAAATTGTTAACTCATCAACTTGTGCGTTATATTGATACGCTACTTTTAATTCCTTATTTGCATAAGCAACATCTATAATATCTGAACCTGATGGAGCTTTAGTAACATGATTAGACGCTAATTCTACATACACATTACCAATTGGAGTTTGAGATAGAGTTCCTTTACCCGAAGCATCGAAACTAACTTTTTCTTCTGTAAAGTATTCGCTCATTTTATTTTTAATTTCTGAACCAGTTTGTAAAGCTAAGTATACAGGGGAGAAGTCAGCAGCCTCGATCTGGAATGATAAAACCTTTTGGTAATTATATACAAATTGTAGCTTAGAACCACGTCCAGCAAATAATTCATTTTCTTGCATAGTTTGTTCCATTGTAGAACTTAATAGAGCAGTACCTTTGACAGCTAATGTATCTTTTGATTCATCAATCAATAAAGCGTCTGCCACAGATACAGCAAATAGTTTTTCTGTCATAAAATTTTTACCTCTTTCTTATTTATGTATTTTATTTATTAACTAGACCATTCTTTTTACTTATTTGGTCTAATTGCTCTTTACTTAAAACTAAATCATCATCAGGATTCTTATCTTCAATTTGATCTAACCAATGTGGTATTTTTGTACCTTCTTTAAATGAAACCATTCCAGAATATTGAGCATTTTGTAGTACATCTGCTGATTTACTGAAAATTATTCTTTCTAACTCTTTTCTAAATTGATAGATAGTTAGGTTTCTAATTTCTTCATAAGATGTTTTTTGTTCACATTTATAAGCTACAATCTGTTGTTCTAAATCAGCCATTTTGCTATTTCTCTTAGCCAAATCATCTTTAGCTTTTTCTTTAGCCTTATCAAAATCGCTACCCAGAGAATCATCCTTTGTTTTAATCAAATTTTGAGAACCTATGATTTCACGAAGCTTTTCAAAATCTCTTTCTTTGATAAATCCATCATCATCAACTGAAATTACAAATTTATTTTTTTCGTCAATAAAGTAGTTGATATTTTCTGTTCTAGTTACTAATTTAAGAAGACTATCCAACTTGTCTAATAAGTGTTCGTTTTTTTCATCTCTTCCTAATTCAATTAAAAAAGCTAAGTAAGACATCTTTATAATTTTTGGATCACTCATCGAGTTTTTAGGAATAAGGAGACAAGTAGATGTTTCATAAAGCTTTAGAATATTCTCCATAGTAACAGGATAAATTGGAACTCCATTCACATATTTAGGATTGCCCCATACATTATCTAAATCAATATTCATCAGTTAAATCACCTCACTGCGATGAACTTGTTACATAAACCAATTTATAACCAATGAATCCATCAGGAGTATTGTTGATAGGTGAGGAGAAAGCTAGTCTAAATTTACCTATATCCGATATATTCTGCCTGTCTAAAATTTCATTCAACGTATTACAAATCCAAGTCATACGAAAATCCTTTATATCAATGTCAACATGAACATACACATCGAAATTGTATTTTTGATTAGCAACATATATATTGTCTTGTTGTCTACGTGCAGCAGAATTGTATGAGTCTTGTAATTCCCTAGTTCCTGTATAAAAACAAACCCTACATAGTTCAGACTTCAAATCTAAATCGTATTTTTTATCAGATGGCATTAACACCTTTTCGACAATATCATACTTGTTTGGTAATGAATTAATATCAGGTTTCTTTGTATCTAGAGGATTATCCAACGCATTTGCAGGTATGTAATGAAGTAAACGTAATAACTTTTCATGAGAAGATAACGTAATGAATAATTTTTTAAGACTACCTCTCAAATCCATTAATCATCACCAACACTTTCAACACGTTCTCCAGTAATTCTAAGAACGCCAACTTTATTGATTGATTTAGAAGGATCAATACGAATTATTCTGTATGTATCATTGAACAGTTTAAATTTTTCATTATACTTAATTGATGGAGCTTCAGTGTAGGGGATAGTAATCATTACTTGATTGTCTAGTAGGTTAATTGGATTATTAGTATCAGCAATAGAAGTTGAAGCATCATTCATCTTAGGAACACATGGAAGCATCTTAACTTCACCTTCGATAATATCGTACACTGGTCTACCTAAATCATCTTTGCCGATTTCAACTTTTTGATCAGCATATTTTACAGGAAACTCTGTACTACATAACCTTGCTTCAGCTTTTCGATAAATCCTATTATCTTCAGGTTTAGTTACTACTAACCAATATTCACCATTATGCTCAATTAAGTTTCCTCTTTCGATATCTTCAATATTCCCAATAATTTTAACTGCTTCACCATCAGCATCCCATTTTTGATTCATCAATATCTTTGCTGGTTTTTCATAGTTAATCATTACTTCATACGATGCATAACTATCTAAGGATTTATTAAGTAGCAATAATGCATCATGAGTAATTTTGTCGCCTGTATTAGTATTGTGATAATTACTATAATCCTTCATTTTCGTCACCTTCCTCAACATAGAGTAGGGAAGGTAGTCTTGCTATATCTGCACTAACTGTCAAAACGACATTTCTTATTTCAGCTAATTCATTGTCGCTAAGTAACTTTTTATTCAGGTGTGATTCAAGTAAGTAGAGTATTGCATTGTTTCTTTTACTCAATTTAGAGCAATAAGAATAAATACTTTCATCTTCAAATTCATTATTGATATAAGAGGATTTCACTTTAATATCACTCATAAAAAGTCCTCCATTGTATTAATAATTAGAGTATCAAGCTTCTTTTCTTGTTCTTGAACAGATGCTTTCAAAGAGTTTATCTGAGTGCCAAAGTTTCTTAATCCAACATCTGAAGCAAAAGGCTGCCATAATGATTCAAAATATGTACGCTGATTAACTAAGAATGTCAATCGGATAAAATTAGCAAGAATTAAAAGGTGATCTTCTGACAAATCGACACTAAAAGTTTCGATTTCAGTATCACATTGAATAGAAGTCCTCATTCTATTGTTAAAATACATAGTCGCATTTTTAATTGCTTCGTGAATTTTTTCATTTGTATTAGGTAAATCAATATCGGAAACTTTACAATTATTCAAGAAACATTTCCACACATCATCAAAAGTGGTATTCATTTATACCACCTCTTAATCAAATAGAATATCAGCGCTAACTCCCATCCATTCAGCTAGAGCGTCTAATTTACCTTTTGTTAGGTTATCTTTCATATCAGAAGCGACATCAATTACAAATTGTTTTTCAGAATCAACTGTAATTTTCTTTAGTTCGACTTTAAGTTTGTTAATATTGCCACCTAATAATTTCTCGATATCTTCCTTTGTATTCGTGTTGTTTTCATAAGTATCTACTTCAGCAATAGTGTCTTTTATTTCATTTACAATCACATCATCTTCTTGAATTACTAATTGTCCTTTATCAAAACATGAAGTGTTCATAGTCAGCCAATCAACTACTTCACGAGGAACAGCCTTGATATCCGGACGACCGTTTTTACTCCCACTCCATGTGTATTGTCTTTCTTGTCCATTTCCTGTGTACTTAACAAAATATGATGTATTGCGATAACGTGCTAATTTAACAGTCTCATTCATTTTTATTTCTTCCTCCTATAATCCTTAAAATAAAAGGTGACTACAAATTAAGCAGTCACCTTACATGTTTATGTATTAATTTAAAGTAATGCTATCATCTTCAATTACAGCGATTGCTTCACCGTATACAAGATTAATTGCTACATCTTGAGTAATTTTAACTTTAATACGTTCATCTTCAATATCCTGTTCAGTCATTTGACGTAAACCACCATATTCTACGATAGAGAACGGTTTTTGAGTAACACTACCTGCGAACATGTAACCTTTATTTACAGGTAATTCAACTTTAGAGTTTGTTTCATCAGTAAATGGATTTACAAGGTTTACAGCGGTTGTACGTTGAATAGTCGTAGGGTTAAGAGAAGTAAGTAATTCCTCTTTAACACCTTCTGTAAGTAATTCTTTTACAACAGAGTCACTAGCTTGCTGGAACGCAAAATGATCGATGAGTAATGAATCTGCAACAAATACAGGGCGACCACCATATCGTTGAAGTACAGATGCTGCCTTATTATATTGCGCTAAAGTTAAATTAGTACCAGTAACTACGTTTGCTGCTGGAATTTTACCAGAAGTGATGGCAGATGCAGTTAACTCATTAATTTTGTCAAGGAATAATTTAACCTTTGCATTTGCAACGTCATTTACTAATTTACGGAAATATTCTTCAGACTCTTTCACTAAATCAAGAGGTTCATAATAAAAACCAGTAGAAAGATGAGCAGGTACTGCAATAATTGATTTGCGACCTTCTACACGTACTAAGTCTACTCCTGAACCAGTTGCAGACCATACTACTTTAGCTTTATTCTTTTGCGGAATTCGTAACTCAACTAAATCACCACGTTGTCGAGTTTGAGTATTTGCAAATAGCGATAGTAAATCAGATACCATTGGCTTTGCAATTTGATCTGCTGTCTCAACGACTAATTGATTGAATTGGTGTAACATCGTTGGATCTGGATTAGCGCCACCGTCACCAAATACTTTTGTGATATAAGCTTTGATATCAGTTGAATCTGTTTCTTCCATTTTATTGTTAATTACACGATTAAATAAACCTTTTAATTTTGTATTGTCTAGTGCCATTATTTTAAACTCCTTTAATGTATAATATGTATTTTTTGTATTAAGCCTTAATTACTTCAAAGCGAATCATTGGTTTCCCAAGAGTATATTGCATGTCTTCTTCATTATTCACAACTAAGAATTGAGCAGAAGCAGAAGCGTAATCAGCATGTGTCGAAGTTACATCAGAAACAATGAACTTTTTAGTAGCTACATCAAAATGAGCAACTTGTCCATTTTTAATTTCGCTAACTCCTGTGTTTTTAGTAAATGCAGAAGTTTCGAATCGAGTATAACCTTCCTCTAAAATTACACATCGAACACGTTCACCGACTGCGTTGTAGAATTTTGTGATTTCTTCTCCAAGATAACGTGTTTCTGGTGAAGCTACTAATACAGCTTTTTTATCATTTGCAGATAATTGTTTTACTGTACGTTCTCCTTCTGCATTAAAGCCTAATTCGCCCAACGTAAAATTATCAATGTCTGCTCCTTCAACAATAGCTCCATTTGCTACTGTTTTTACTTTTAGACTGTTCAAATTACCCACCGAGTGAGTTCCTGTTTGCTGTAACGCTTTTAAGATATCGCTTGCCATTTTAAATTTCCTCCAATTATTATGTATTTTTTATAGTGAATATCTGCTATCAAAATCATCACTAGACGGAATTAGATTTTCACGTTTACTAGAAACTTCTCTGATTGCAGGTTTTTCCGAATTTGTTTCTTTGTTCAATACAACCATATCAACTAACATTGAATTTAATTGAAGGGTTGCTTTAGAACCTTCTTCATTTTCATAAACTGTCTTATTAATTAATTCTTGTACTTCTTCTGATTCGAATTTTTCTTTAGCGTTCAATGCTTCAAATTTACCACTATAAAACTCCTTCTTCTCATTTAAAACCTTTTCTAATTCTTGTTGTTCGAATTGTTCTTTGAATGGTGTAAGATGTTCTACTTTTGAATTTAGTTGAACGATTGTTTCAGATGCAGTATTGAATTTTTCTTCGATAGTTTTCTTATCTGTAGAAATAGTATTCAATTGTTTTTCTAATTCAGTTACTTTTGATTCTTTTTCATTTAATTGAGTAGATAATTCTTTCACCTCATTTTGAATTGATTCGAATTGACTTACTTCAACCCAATCACGTTTAATAGTAACCTCTACTTTTGAATCACCGTCAATAGTAATCGTGTCGTTTTCACCTTTAGAATAATTAAATTTAAAATATTTATCATATTCTAAATTATCATCCTCATCATATTTATATATATTAACTACAAAATATGTCTCATACACATCTGAAATATAAGAGTATTCTTTTTTATCTAAGAATGATTCAAGTTGCGTATAAAGTAGGGAACGAACATCATTATGTGATAATTCGTACACTTTCTTAAAGAATTCCATATTTTCTTTTTCCTCCTCTTCTTTCTGATTAATTGCTTGTGCAATTAATTTATTAAATTTGCTTATCTCATTAAAACTCAACAATTTTGATGATTCATAAGCAGGCAATACTATATCTTGATTCCCTCGATTTTCACTTGCTAAAATAGCATGTCCTTCAAAATAAATAGGGGAATAGTGATATTCAATTCCATTTTGAAACGAGTAGTTTGAATACAAATATTCACAACTTGTATTGATTTTAATACCACTTTCGTACCATTCTAATAACAAATCACAAGCATCTGGGAATCTTGTTCTCCAAAGTACAGCATCACAAGCCATAACGTCTCTTTGTTTACCATCGATATTTATAGATATCTTATAACCTTCAGTTGTAAATACTCCGATCGGTACTGTATTAGATTTAACTATTTGATTTCCATATCTATCTTCGCCTATATATTGATTATGACCTTCAAAGTTATCTGTTTTTGTATTTGCTTCTTCAACATCTTTATATGCAGCTACTATAGGTTTGTTTAAAAGAGATTTACCACCTTCAAGCACTACATCTTCCTCAACCACAACATTATTTCCTGACTTTTCAAAATCCATTATAATAAAAGTACAAGGAAGAATAGTTGGGTCATCACTTTGTTTTATTTCGTTTAATACCAAATTCAATTTGTGTTTTTTGCTCAATTTCATTATCACCTCCTTTAATCTCTAGTGAAAAAAGTCTATTCAGGAAGACTGTTTCCATCAGTTGTCTTAGAAAGGATAGTGTTATCATTATCTGGACTTTCTTGACTAGGTCTACCTGCATCATTACCAGACATAGTGTAAGTACTTTGATATGGGCGAATTCTGTCTTGTAAATGAAGTTCTTCAGTTTCATAAATAGTTTGTTCAAAGAAGCTCTCCCATGAAACACCGTCTAGTTGGTCTACGACATGCTTAATTGACCATCCTTTATCGTTCAATCTCATTAAAATATCCACTTTCTCTTTATGAGTGAGCGGAGTTGATTTGTCATATTCCATTACAAAATTGTCTTTTTGAGAAGATGGAAGAATTAGGTTGATTAATTTCTGATAACATTCTTGTTCGATATCTTCTAACATTACTCCAAGTCTCTTATAGAAAGTATCAAGATTGAGTTTAGATGCACTAAAGTTACCGCCATCACCATTCAATAACGCCCCAGATATACCATATGCAGTTTTAATATCTGAATTGACATTTCCATACTTCTTATCACCTAAACCATCTGTAGAAACGTCAGGAAAATCTAATTTGGCAAAGTCTGGTATAGTTACTACAGTTACTCCTTTAGTATTACTTTTTTCTAATGCTTGTTTAACTCCAGAGTGAACTTTCTGTTTCACAGCTTTAGGTAGTTTCAAGTTTGTCATTGTGTCATACTTTTCATTGCCATTCACACCAACTGTTAGTACTGCAACGGCATTTATGATTTTATTAGCGATGGAGTATTCCACATCTTTCAGCTTCTTCTTATGTAATACGTCATATAAACCAGATGTAACTAAAGATGTACCTAAACCTTGATTTCTTTTTAATGTTCCAGTTCTCAATACAAATGTTCTATCTTGTGGTAACTCTTTATATTTGTATTTTGAAGTATCGGTTTGATATTTCTCAAAATCTTCTATTGTTAAGTATGGTGACATGTTGTTAAATTGTTCATTACGAAAATCATCTTGTAATTTTGAGAAATACTCCATATCAATAACACATTGCCACTCACCATTTTTTCTATAAGCAGGGAATGTCATTCTCACATCATCAAACACATAAGGATAAATATTGTTTTTATCACCTAGCCAAATTCCAACTAACGTTCCAGACGCTGATGTTTGTTTAAGTAAATCACGAGTCAAACGTTTATGTTTAATTTTGTGGAGTGCTTTGTTAATCATTCCGATATATTTATCTGTGTGTTTATTCTTATCGAACGAATCTATTTTGTAATTTAAAGAAGGGAGTGCTTCGATTAACTCGAATAATTGATGTATTTCGCCTGAAGAAATATAATAATATTGTGCTAGATCCTCAATTTCTTTTTGAAAAGTATCTGGATTCGAGAAATACTTTTTAAGCGTTTCAGCGTCCACTTCTTCAATTATTCCTTGTGAGAATAAATTGGTAACAAATCCAGAAACAAAAGTGCTAATATAGTCGTTATAATCGTTCACCATTCTTTTGTATTCTTCTGTCTCTGTATCTATTTGTATAATTTCTGACATTTATTCACCTCCCTGTGATATATAAATTTTTAATTATACGTTATTTACAGTGCTAACTTATTATTAAATATAGAGATGTGCTTAATCATTCAGTTCTCCTTAGTCAAAAATATACTATTGAATCATCTTCTTCGTATGTACTAAGATCAGAAGATAGTTTCTCAGTTTCTAAAATTTTCGCTAAGTAGTTAGAAAACGCAAGAGAAGAGTATCTGTCTTTTCTCTTGCCTGATTTTTCTTTTACTTTAATAAAACCCCCTACAATTTCATGATCCAAGTTAACTAACTCATTTACTAATATTGTAGTTTGTAGATAGGGTTTAATGTATTCTGCTTTTTTCTCCTCAGAAGCATTTAAATAGTATTTTCGTTCAGCTAAAATTTCTCTAGCTTCTAAATCATTAATAGGTAACTCTATATTAGAATTTTGTAAATTCACACGTAGTGAAGACGCTATTTCATGATTCAAACGAACCCCTGCTTTAATTGAGAATATAACAGGTAGAGGATTTTGTGATTTTGCACGACTTCTCATTTCATCATCATTAAATGAACACCACGCTTCATATTCAACATCTCTTTGTTCATCGTATTGGACTTTTACTAGCTCATCATAAACCGACATGCCATTACCATGACAGTCTAGTGCTATGTATGACGCTTGAAAATCTTCAAATAACTGTTTTATTCTAATAGCTTGATCTTCCGAGTGTTTACCTTCTATTGTTTCTATATAAGAAACTTTTCTTAAGTATGTACCACCATTAGGAATTAATCTAGTACACGTAAGCACAGTATTATCATTTGCCTTACCGCCCATCAAAGCTATATCTATTCCTATAATCCTAACTTCTCCATCTTTTAGTTTTTCTTTTCTTTTATTCTTTAATTCTGAGTAGTCTACATTATCTATAGGATAGAATATATTTTTCAATTTTCTGTTCTTATTAACATCTTCTAGGGCAAACAATGCATTTTCATTTTGACCATACATTAGATTTTCATATTCCATCATGAATCCAACAGAATCAAAATTAGAGCTTTCTTTATCTTTCTCGATACGCTTTTTACTCAATAACCCATGATGCAGGGAAGTTAGGTAATCCAATGAAAATAGCATAGAATCTTTACCTTGAAGCATCAAATCCCTAGATGATTGCATAGCCTTCCACATCCAGTGAGATGTGTACCAAGCACTAGAAATGTAAAGCTCAATATTCTCTTCAGTTAAGTGAGCGTACTCAGGCTTTTTTAAATAAGGAGGCTGCCTATAAACATTCAAGAAAGGTTTAAGTACAGTGTTCAGTATACCAAAATCTATCATCCTGAATTCTTCACATATTAAAATATTTCCTCGATAACCTCGTGAACCGTCTGAAGAAGTTACAGCTTCTATAGATGACCCATTATGGAAGATCACTTTTGCATCATTTGCTGAAGTTTTAATTTGCTTAATTTCTCTAGCTACATTAGGATATTGCATTAGTTCTTTTTCTATTTTTTCTGTGATAATTAATCTACTTTGGGATTTTTGACCTGATGCTATTATTACTTTGGTATTAGGGTAAAGTATACACCTAGACACTGCGTAGATAGAAATAATAAATGACTTAGATAATCCGCGAGCAGCGATAATCATTACATATGAGTTTAAATTCATAAAGAATATCAATATTTTTTGAAACAGGAATAGTTCTATACCTAGATAATGTTCAACAAACCTATGTACATTCAAACGATAAAATGAAGTCCATTTCCTCATTTGAGTGCGCATTCTATCGTTTTTACTTGTATTTTCTATACGCTTTTTATTTGGATTGTTTTTAATTAATTGATTTTGACCTTTAGAATGTTTATTTCTGTTAACCTGAAAGTTTTGATGTGACGACATTATTTATCATCCTTTACATCAAAATCTTTTGATAAATTGAAAATATTTTTAAAAGGTCTAACAAACCACTTTTCTATGTATCTTCTAAAATAATCATAGTCTTCATATGTCTTTTTATCTTCGAAGTATTCACAAGGCTCATCGTTCTCGATTGTTTTTATCCACATACCATATGTCGAAACACCTTTATCATCATTCATTCCAGAAGATTGTATAGGCTTGATGTTACCATCATTATGCATTTTTGAAGATAAATCCATTAAGTCTTTATAAGATTTAATATTACCTTTTTCTAGTTCCTTTTCTGCCTGTAAATGTATTTTAGCTAGATTTCTATAAATATTTATCTGAGCAGGTGTGTCTGTAGGGAAGTTGTTCTCATATTCTCCATAAAAATTTTCCAGAAATATAAAATCTTGTTCAGTGAAGTTGTTTCCCCAAACTCTTTTCATTTTCTTTATTTCTTGTGGCGAGTAAATATAATCTTCTTCATCTAATAGATGATCTTCATGTACTAATTCTACTTTTACTACTTTATTATCAAAATCAGAATCATCCCATGTTAAGTTTATATTTTGAGGGAGCGCAATATTTTTCATATATACTTTAAAATATGTCCATGAATTTGCTTTTGTCTCAGCTTCCTCTACTGACGAATCCCATATACTTTGAATAAAAGGCTTATCTATCATTCGTAGAGCAATTTTTACTTTACTCATGTCATATTGATTTCTTAAATCAGGTTCTACATAATCCCAAATACATTTCTTACATGTGTGAACCTTCCCGAAATGACGCATAAAGTAGGAGGATGAAGAATAGTAGTCTTCTACTTTCTTAGGATTTCCGCAAGCACAGCATATTATCTTATTAGTAGACATTAAGTATCCACCTCATTTCTATAAAAGCATCTCTGCTTTATCGCACATCTAAAAGGAGAATGCTATAATCCTAGTTAGATGTACTTAAAGGGGAGATATCTATTTTATCTTTTATGTATTAATTTTAATAAAATAACCGTTTTAAGTAATTCTTAAATTAAGTATGTAAAAATTAACTTTAAATCTAACTTCGAATGTTAGATTTCTCATATGTTTCACCTAATTAAATTCTATAAAGAATGTACCTTTACGACCTTTTTCAGTAATCCAGAGAAGCTTTTGATGTGCTTTACCTGTCATTCGACCATCTTTTGCATAATCATCAACGCCTCCAAATGATCCGTTAACAATCAAGTCAACACCATGTACTTCATTTTCAAAATTCTTATGTATGTGTCCTGCAAAAATTGCTTTTGGTTTCTTGTCTAGCATTAATGAAAGATTATTAATTACAGTATTAACACTATCTAAATGACCATGAACACCGTAATATTTGTTTCCTAGTATTTCAGCTACAATAATTTCGCTATCAATATCATTTTTATGGAATATAACATTTTCAAATTTCTCTAATCTCATTTCCATGTACCACATAATAAAACTATGGAATGACTCAGTACGAACTTCCTCTTCTTTACGAGCTGCAACACGATCATGATTACCTTTTACATTATAGTAATGGACTGTTTCGAAATTATTTGCTAATACCGATACCAATTCACTTAAAGCTTCTGCAACTTTCTGAGTAGAAGTAACAGCATTCTCTGTTTCACTTAATTTTGTCAAACGGTGAATACATCCACTAATTACATCCCCAAGTTCAAATACATGAATTTCTTTTACATTTAACAAATCTTTATATTCAAGAACATCATTTCTAACCTGATTCAGACGTTCATAAAAGATTTCATCATTATATTTGTTCCAGTAGTTATCTGTTACCATACCTTTATGTAAATCACTTAATAATAAAGCCAACGCTCCTTTTGAAGTAGGGGAGGGAAGGGGTTTAACCCATTGTAAAGGCTTATTGTTATGTATATCATCTTTAATTTCATCTAGTAGTTTCTGAAGTAAGTTGTCTAGACGTGCTTCATGAGTCATATACCTACGTATTTCTCTACGTTCATCAGATAATTGAACTTTAAGTTTGAACAATTCCTTTTCTAATTGCTTCATTTCGTCTAATTGTTCATTTGTCATACCATCTTTAAATTTCTTTTCAAAATAATCTTTGATTTCTAAGAAGTAAATTGAACCTTTACGTAAAGTATCACGGTGTACATTTAGATTTAAAGCTTCGACAATATCTTGCCAATCATCATTGATAGCTCCAGTTAACTTTTCTTCAATTAACCGAAATTTCCATTCTTGATTAGTCTCATTAGGGAGTTTAGTTAGCATTTAATCACTCCTTAATCTTCGATTGGGGTAATTTCGTTATCTTCTTTAATTGAAATAGTCACATTTTTACCATTAAAATTAGCAAGTTCTTTGAAAAAGTCATATACATATTCTGTCTCTTTAGTTACTTCTGTAATAGTTGATCGTCCTTCTTCAAAATTTACATCTAAAATGCCCTTGAACCCAACTTGATTAGTCTTTTTAGCCATAATTTATATCCTCCTGTTATCCTCATCTAATTTTTAATTAAAATTAAAAGGATAGAGCAGAGAAGGAGAGAACCCTACCTCTAACACTATCCTCATGTTAAAACGTCTGTACGAATACGCTATGTATTAAAAATTAGCTATTTAACTTTTCTTTAAATTTAGGAGTAACTTTCAATTTAATAACTCGTTTTTCTGGAACATCAATCGGTTCACCAGTTTGTGGATTTTTAGCGGTACGTGCAGCTCGAATTCCTTGATTAATCTTAGCAAAACCTAATGTTACATCTGAACCTTCTGTTAATAATTGTTCAATTGCAGTAATAACGTCATCTACTCGTAATGATACTTCGTTATTTGCTAATTTTTCTCCTGTACGTGCAAAATTTACCTCTTGTACTTTTGATACCAATTCTTGTTTAGTCGCCATAATTTAATTTCTCCTTTTTATATTTATATTTGTTTTATGTATTTTCTAATTTTAAAATTTAACGTTTAACTATATCATTAAATGTTTTACCTGCTTTAAATTTAGGTACTCTCTTAGCTTCTACTGTAATTTCATCTTTGCCAAAGTTACTATATTTACGTTGATTCCTAATTACAGATTTAAAACTACCAAAGCCTTGCAACATCAACTCATTATGTTCATCGGTTAATTTAATTATTGTACTCAGCATTGAATCTATGATAAAGTCAGTGTCATCTAAACTGACTCCTTTTTGGTTTGATTTGCTTATTGAATTTATAAATTTTTGATTGTTATTTAATACATTCTTTAATTCACGTTTCAAATCATCCCTTTTCGCATTATTCATTATTATCATCCTTTTTTATCCTTGTAAATTTCATATTGACATATGTTCAACCTGTATCCACTGTGATAAATAAGCTCTAAACCCTTAACATTTTGAAGACCTTTTCTTTTTCATGCTTTTTCTTGCATATTCTCTATTTTTTATTTTTTCATTTATCGATGTACAATAATTACAATAAATTTGTCTATTGCTGTTTGGTAAAAATAGCATTTCACACATTTTACATTCTTTTTCATAGGTAAAGTTAATATACTTTTTATAGTTTTTCATATAACCAGTCAAACTTTTACAGAAATACTTTACGATATAATTATCTTCGTGCCATGCATCATGCGTAACATTTAACTCCCATCCATTTTCCTGTTCGTATTCAAATGGTGACTTATAGTTGTTAAATATTTTATATATGTATCCGTTTATTATTTTCTTATATTCTTTAAAAGATAATTCTATTTTTTTCTCAACATCTCTTAAACGCAATTCCTCCGTCTTTTTTTCAAAATCTAATAATTGATATTTTATTTCGTCTGTATTTACAGCTTCTCCATTTTTGATACGTTCAATTGTTTTAAAGTATAATTTCTTGGGTTTTAGCTTATAATTAAAGTATTCCTTAGACATATAAACTTCACTATTAGTAAGATACATGTACATATTATTTATATGTATTCTTATCATATCGATTGAGTTTGGTTTATCCTTATAATAACTAACAGCATGTCTAACCTTTATTATTTGATAAGGTTCAAATATCTTAATCAGTTCTTCGTTATTACCTAAGAGTTCAGGTTGCATTTTGAACGTATATGACTTACTATACGTTCTACATCCATATTTACTACTCCATAATAACTTGATAAATTCATCTAAAGCTTCATCTTCATTAAATTCTTGATAGTCTTCTAATAATTCACTCAGCATTATTTTCAACTCCTACGAATTTATAATAACGTCCTAAAAACTCCTTTCCTTCAGTATCATCTGCATCACATTCTACAATTTTCAATTCCTTTGTAATAGGGGAGTTGTTTTTTAAGTTATTAATCATCTCATCACCGAATAAATACCAACATAAGGATTTATCAATTCCCATTGAACGGTATGCTGTTTTGATGCAGTAATTAATAAATTCATCTTCCGATAATGTTCGTATTTCATCCTTTAATACGATTAGCTTTTCCTTATATTCATCATACAAATCATTAATGTTATCTTCGTCACATTCACGTAGTTTGTCTGTAAATTCATTGTAGATGGTTGATATTTTACGAATTATTTTTTTATCATTCAATTCCAATGAATTATTAGTCAATAACTTTTGACTGTTCTTAACTGAATTTTTAGGTTTTAACTTTTTTCTTTCCCATTGACATATGTAGTCGCATAGTTCATTGAGTGGGGTAGGGGACTTGAATGAATCTGTCTCTATTTTTTCTCCATTTTCTAATGATTTATTTATTTCTTTAATTTTCTTATACCGTTTCATTTTATTTGGATAATTGTATAGTAAAAAGTGAGGTAATTTATCTTTGTATTTACTTAAATTCTTCGTCATATACCATCTGAATCCAGTTTTCAAGAAATCAATTTCCTTACCTTGATAAAGTCTTAGCATTGCAATATTATCTTCGTTAATTTTTTTCCATTTAGTATTCTCAGTATAGTGATTTAGAATAGAGGTAGCAATGTTTGTTATTTCACCAATACGATTATCTCTACTATTTAATTCGTATTTGATAATATTCTCTGCGTTGTATTCTACTGGGTCTGCACCTTTTTTATCCTCCATGTCCACTACAATTGGTAGGTCTATCTTGGATTTAATGATTATATCGTTGTCGGTAAGTAGTACAGTATCTCCATCCATATCCATTCCGCCTTGTTGCTGCATGGTTAAATCATACATATTAATCATTACAATATCTTGATCTTGAAAATGTGAAAACCATTTGTTTAAAAAGTCATCTTCAACTAGCTCAACAATATTTACTTCAGAAGCATCAACAAGCGGACTTCGCATAGATGCAACTTTACCTAAAGTGAGTGTTTTTGCTAAGAACTGTTCCTTTTGCAAGCACCCATTTACCGTTTTATTGGCGCAAAACTCCAAATAACCTATAATATCTCCGACTACCGTGTGATAATGACCTTTAACATAAATCTTACCATATTTCATCATATTTATTGTCTTATCAATTCTACGCTTTAACATCTTTTTTATGCTGACATCATCTAACATTGCGTCATTTATCAATATAGCTTTTTCGTAACTACTAGAAATTTCATCAAATTTACCTGTATTATGTATTCCTAAAAATTTTAAAGTATATAACTTATCGCCATTAACTATGTTTTCAATTAGATTCGTTGAGTATTTAGCTAAATTTATGATTTTACCATGATTTGATTCATCTAAAATGTCATAATCGAAATTGTGATTTTTATATTTTTCTACATATTTTTTATTCAATAAGTTTAAGCATTGTAAATATTGAAAGTTCATACGTGAATATAATTTAAAGTCATTTTTGTGATGACTATATTTACTAATACCTAGTTTATATCCATACTTTTCTACGCTTTCTATGTAATTAGTCCATCCATCAATACCGTACTCTTGTTTAAAGTAGGAATAACCTTTCCACATAGTTATATTCCATAAACAATCTATGTCATCTACATCATGCTCTTTCCCAAAAACATCTTTAATTTTACTCACTTTTAGTTCATTTTTAAGGTACTCTTTAAAATTGAATTCTACGGTTACACCTTTCATGAATGGTAATCTTATTTGGAATAAAACTGATTTACATTTTTCAGATACTGTTTTTCTTAATAATTCAGATACTTCTTTAGTATGTAAACCAAAACCATCAAAAGGGGAGATAGTTATATCAGTTTTATCTTCTACAATCACTCGATTTTTGTATTTTTTAATCTCACCTGTATCTTTGTCAATATGTTCAAATTCTCTTTCCCTAGCACATCGAATCTTCTGGTTGGGTATAATTTTCTCAAACTCATCAACAATAACAATATTGGGTAAATCTTCATTTACGATGTGACATGAACTAAAAATTAGTGATCTATAGCTTTCATATTTAGAAATTACGCACTTATTGATGTTTAATCCTAATTTACTGCGCTCAGTTAATTCTTTGTAATACTCTTCTTGTACAAAAGTTGTAATACCATCTTTACCTTGTGACGGACTTTTACCAAACCTTATGTATTTTTTATTATTACAAATAAATCCATCTCGTAATAGTTTAATTAGCTTTTCTTCTCTATCCTTATTTCTTTTCGCTTCTACAAAGATGAATTCGTTGATTTCTTCATTATTGTGTCCACGAACGATATTTAATTGATGGAACAGAAGAGATTCTGGCAGTTTGATTTGATACTTTTTCTTAGATTCATCATCAATAGATATCTTATATTCAGATTTAATTATATCTTGGATTTTAAGTTTCAACAAAGTGTACATTTTGATTTTACCCATTCAATTTCTCCTTTTTACGTTTATTACGACAAGATTTACATCGTTTTGGTATCTCCAATCGATTACCAATATAAAAGAAATATTCTTTCGAAGAAACGTTGAATAACTTGCTGCAAGTTTTACATTCTCTTTCTCTCGATCCTTTAAATGATTTATCAAGTAAGTTATTTTTAAACTTAGACTTATCGATAAAATCATTTTTATACATGTAAATTTCATCATAGTTATAATAATCGAAATAAAATAATTCATCCAATCTGTTAAATAAATGTTTAACTGTAATCGCAAAACCTTTTCTATCAAAGTCTAACTTAAACGAAACTTCTTTATAATCATTATTTAGTTCATCTATAGAATGCTTTAATACACTTTCAATTTCTTTGTACGCCATTCTATTGTGTATTTTATTCAATCTTTCTTCTATATCTACACCGTCATATCTGTATAATTTGAATTCTATCTTATAATTCGAACCGTCATTGTTTTTGTACATGATATAAAATTTATTAATAGAAAACTCTATGGATTCAACAATGTACTCGATTTTATTGCTTTTTAGCATTTTATTTAAATAGTTGACATTTAAAAATTTTTCTTCGATAAATTTTACTTTTTCCTTTTCCTGTTTAAATAACTTTTTATACATTGTATCCATAAATCCTTTTATTATCTCATTACTTTTTCGTTTCTTTAAAGCTATGTCGATTATTTTAAACTCTTCAGGATTCATAGTTTCCAAAAATAAATACATCTCATTTAAATCTATGTCTTCATTGTTTTCATATTTACAAACCTCATCCCAAAACCAATCCAACTTCTTCACCAATTCAATATCATACTTACCACTTTGTTTCATTTTCTCTTTCAACTTACCGATAGTTTTATAATATCCTCCATCACGCTTATTGAAATTGAAACATTTACCCTTATAATATAAGGCTTTAAATTCCTTTACTTCATTCTGACCAGTCAGAGTAGGGGTATCCACTTCAACTACAATCTTATCTAGCTCAATCCAACGATCAATGTAATCTTGAACTTTCTTTTTATTTTTGTGAGCCATTTCAAAAACAATTTCATTTCCACATTCAGTTTCAATTACTATGTCTGGACGATAAACTCCTGTTTTTAAATTAAACGTAACCTCAGTTTTAAAATCTTTACATGTAAAAATATGTGATTCATCTGAAATGATTGTAAATGTATCTCCACGTTCAATAAATCCATGTTTCATCCAAAAGTGGATAAACGATTCCCCAGTACATTTACTCCTATCGATATGTGCGAAGTGGGGAGTAACTTGCTTTGACTCTAAAGCTTTTGGAATTACTTCACTGTTACAAATAGGGCAGGTATATGTATTTGTAATATTTGAATTTAAAATTGTTATAATTTCACCATGATTATTCCTAGCAAACCATAAATTTATATTCATTATGTATCCTCTCTATAATTATCTAATTTTCTATTATGTATTTATATAATTAAAATTTAGTATTTTGCCATTTATGCATACGCTGTAATACTGATCTTAATTGTTCTCTAGTTATCTTCTTATCTTGTTTAAGTGAATAGTAGACATCTTCCTCAATAGAAGTGGCCATCTCCATTTGTACCATTTCCTCTAAATAAAATAAAACATCCTCTTTGTTAAATTTTGTAGTCATATAAAATCTCCTTTTAAATTATATTTTATGTATTTATTAATATTATAATGTAAAAGTTAGAGAAGTGACAGTCAAAGTTAAAAATATTTTTTAATATCCACTATATGAGTAGTATTAATTCAATAAAACCGTTAAAATCTATATGTTGGCAAAATTTGTATCGATTTTTTGTCGAATCATGTAGAAATATGTAATATCTGAATAGCTTTGATAGGTATTATGGTGTATTATTTAAACTGTAAGATTAATGTTTGTTTGTATAATTAATGAAATGAAGAGTGTTTTTCTTGTAATTTATAGAAATCATACCAATAATTATAACTATAGAAAGGTGGAGTAGTATATATGAAAGAAATAAAAACTGTTGATTTAAGTGAAAATGATTCAGTAGATTCTGCACTATTATTAATTATAAGTAAGTTATCTATAACTCAACCTGAAGAGTCATTAAGGTTATTGGCAATGTGCGCCAAAGATGATCTCCCCAAAAAAAGCGTATTAAAGTACGCAATTGATATTGTAGAGAATGGTAGATTACTAAGCTAATTCATATTATCAAATTTATATTTAATATGACAAATAAATATCATAAGTTAATTTGTATGAATACTTAATAATTGAATAATGAGCAATTTTTGAACTCGAAAAGACGATAATCAAGAATTTCATCCTTAGTCGATTGACTATGGGAATCCTGCTGCTGATATGTAGTGTTTACAAGGGATTGGAGATGAATGATCGTTAATTTTCGAGTTATTTTATTGTCTGCTGAAATAGAGGAAAAGGTAGGGGAATATCCAATGCTTATTGGAATTTTATCCTTATTATAAGGAATGTATTAATTTTAGTCGTACCGTTTTAATCGTAAAACTCAATGAATATGGGCATTTTAGATGCTATTTGAGGTGAAATAGAGGATAAAATAAGGTAAAGTGACAAAAGTCCTATGTTGTTATATTCAATGTTTACAATGGTTTTGAGGGTGTCAGACGAATGCGAAAACGAATAAAGGAAGAGTGGATGGTGGGTATAAAGTAATATAAAATTTTGTAAGTTGAAAAATTGTCATGCTGTGTGGATGGAAGAGGTAGGCAACTATATAGAACAACCAATTACTTCCAAAATGTAAACATACCCCCCTATATTCAATGGTGATAAGGATATAATGTATATTATTTTACCTATAATAACCACTTATTTACAGTATAATCAGCAGCAAATAAGATGAATAAATAAGAACAAACGTTCTAAAATAAACAATGTATAATCTAAAACTGTGTAAATTTTAAACTGTTCTATTCGTTATATAACAGATGCCGTGTGACCAAAGACTTATAATATTCATTCCTAATCATTTCATCCCACTTGTGGATATGTTAATAACTTGTGTATAACTCTGTTGATAAGTTTGAACTTAATTTCCATACACTCTTACCACAGTATCGCATCAACTAAACTTTACACATACAAAAAATAAAAGTAGCAGCAAGTATATTTCAACTTACCACTACTCATATAATATATATTAAGTTGCACCTTAAATTACTTTTTATGTATTTACTAAATACTGTCCCTTTTAGTCACTTAATAATCATATATAATGGGTAAGAACGTACAACTTTTAAAGATAAATAAAATTTAAATTCTATCATAATTATTTAATGATAATCACATAAGCTAACTTGTTAGCGTTGTGGACAAACGACTGCTTGCAGTTGTGCGTCAGGCTCTTATTATTTATTTGTTATTATTGTTAAAGTCTCTAAATATAATAAGTAATACCTTTAACATCTCTGGTGATCCAGCAAACATTAGCTTAGGATTAACAAATATCTTCATCTTACGTCTATCATTTACTAACGATACAAATGCAAACGAATATTCATCTTCAAATATAGTCTTATACATCGCACTCTTTAATTTAGTACAGTCTCTATAACCTAGTTTATTCGCTAATTCCATTATTGACATTGGAATAACTTTATCTTCATCTATCTCATTTGGATTGTGACTGATAATATTAGTATATAGATTAATATATGGTAGTATCATATAGATAGTAGATAACCTTGAAAACTCTCTAACTGTAGAACAATCGTATAACTTTCTAACAGTATTACGGAATAATCTAGTATATTTTATATCATGTTTATGTAAATGTTTTTTATCTAACGAACCATTCTTACAAATGTGATTGCTTATGTATTTGTTACCATCTATATCTACATTTAATATATCATTATCAATTAACTTCTTTATGTAGATATTATATTGTCTAGTCTTTAACCTCAACATTGCAGCTAAGTCTTTATCTGAAATACTTCTACCATTATCATATTGAATTTTATTACTATTATATGCTACATAAGTAGTTAAATAGAGTAATCTTGTTATGTATGGTTTAGTTAAATCATTTATGTAGTTACTCATGCTCTTATTAACCTGATAAAATAAGAATACAAATCCACCATGTTCTTTTTCGAATTCAATCATCTCATGTTTTGATTTAAAACCTTCAATCTGTTCATCTGAATAATTTACTCTTAGATCATGAGAGTATCTATCTCCAATATACTCACCTTCTAAATCATACATTCTACCATTTATAACTGTATGATTATCTCTAAGTTTAGCTATTTTATTATGTGTTCTACTATTCAAATTAGAAAAATTAATATTAATCATCCTTTACTTTTATATTTAGTTTTTTTTAGTTGTGATATAGATAGATAAGACTTACTAAAACACCTCTAATAACCATATAAACATTGAGTATTGAAGGTGTTTTTAGGTGTTACTCGAAGCAGACTATCTAGCCTATATTGTGTTGCTCAAGGCAGACTAATTTATAATTATATGTAATTATTGAACTTACAACCACAAAAGCACCATATTAATGTTAAGTTGTTTTATTAAAAATACGTATTAAGTTTTTCAATCTAATATTATCAGGAAGAAACTTTAATAAGCATTCATATAATGCATAGTGAACTTCTGTTTTCCAATGATTAGTTAACATTATTCTTGGAATGTTTTTATAATTATACTTTTTAGCGTCTTCATCAATTGTTAGGTTGTCAAACTCTAATATTGCTATTACTGTATCATCATTGTATACACAAATATATCCATGATACCTATTGCTTGATATTCCATTCAACTTCTCTCTAACTTCATATTTGGCATGAATAAATTTTAATAACTCTTCAGTATAAATTAATTTGTTGTATTTATGTTTACCTACGAAATTAATTATTTCCTTTTCTTTTTCTGACAACGCTTCAAGATTAATATATTTTAGTTTCATCTAATCAATTCCTTTTCAATTTTATTTACAAGTTAGTTAGGGAAGCGGTACAACTATACAATGTATCATCTCTAATCATATTCATATATCTCTCATTACTTTCTTATGTATTTTACATATTAATTATAATGTAACTAATTAATAACTGACAGTAACGCAAAAAGAAACCACTTGTAAGGTGGCTTTAAATTAAACCTAGATATAGTTTAGCTTCGATATTCATGTTCCAATACTTATCATAAAACTTTTGGAAGCTTGTTAGCATTTTTTCATTTGGTTTTGATTTGTTTTCTTCTTTGGCGATAAAGTTTCTCCATACTTCCATTTCACGATTTGAGTAGCGAATATTGTACTCAGCATGTTCTTTATTCATGATTACGTTTGTCATTTTAATTTTCTCCTTTTGGTTTGATGCCTTGTTGCACCTACAACCTTTGTGATTTGTTTATGTATTTCTTAACTTAAATATAGTATATCACAGGTTTTTAAATAATACAACTATATTTATGTATTTTATTAAATAAACTCAAGGAAAGAGGAGAGAACCAAATTATATTTAAATTTACTCAATCTAAAAATATCTACTCAACCTATACGCATAACCGTCTTCAAATTCAATCTGATACTCTGTCTCTGTCACTTTATCCAATGCAGCTACTTCTTTTTCGTTTTCACTTGATGCATTATCATTCATAGTTGCTTCAAGTTTTTTAATTTTATCATAGTTGTTAGTTTTACCATTGTAGTTATATGACTTTACTTCACGACCACTATTAGACGTGCTGTATTGATCTACTAATAACACAAAACCATTTTTAGTTACTACACCATCCCAATGAGCAGGAGACCAGTAATCAGTCATTGCGTCGCTTTCGTCTGGAGTATATCCAAAAATAGTCCATCCATTTTCCTTAAGCACATGCATTAACGCAACTTTTGCACTTTGTTTGTCATAATAGTTTGTCATGAGTAAAACCTCCGTGTATTTTATGTATTTATTAATTTAATAATAAACAAAAGTCTAAATATATTCAAGTATATTTTATGTAATTATTCAAATAAAAAAGCCTTCCAATTAAGGAAAGCAGGCGTGATTATTATTTACGTGCTGATTTTAAAGCCTCTGAAAATTCCTTTTCGACATTATAGCTTCGAGCCATCTTTTTAACTTTCCATTTCTTATCATTAACAATTTGCGCTTTGTCTAATTCATCATGATCAGCTAGTTCATTCTCCAAAGCCTCTAAACGCAAAAACTCAGCAACCATTGCATTAATATCTGTACTCATTTTGTTTTCCCTCCGATTGTTTTTATAAAAAGCATATATTATTTAAGAATTCCGAGCTTAAAATTTAATCACAATAAACAATATGGGCTTATTTACTCTGATTAAATTTTAATAATTCCTTTTCTTAATTCTTATTATACACTAGTACATATAAAACGCAATAGTTTTTATGTATTTATTTAATTAATTTTCGAAAGAATAAATATGAGCATTAAAATAGATATAGCGTTGACTGATAAAGCGACCTTATAAAATGATACTTTGTCTTTTGGATTATCTTCAGGTGACCAAAAATAATTGTCAATAGCAGCTATACATTTTTGCATCAAGATCTTTTCACCTCACTTCATAAATGGGGAAGGGGTACTCTATTTAAAAAGATTATTTATAGAGTAAGTTTAAATAATTAGTTAAATGTAATCCAGTTTTAAAGTCTAAACCTGAACCTATGTTGAGAGTAGCTAATTCAACTTTTTGAAGTAATACTGATATTTTGAAGCTATTTAAGTTGCATAGTTCTTTATGTCCTTGTTGGATAGGTTTAAAAACTGGATATTCGAAAATTTTATTATTAATCTTAGTTTTCTCTAGTTTGCCGTTTTCCTCTAACATTTTTTCAACAAGTTTTAATTGTTCATCAGTTAATAAACCATTAAATGTGACTATATTCATTTTCATCTCTCCTTATATAATATTTACTTTTTATTTAAGCAACTACAGCTTTAATTTTATGTTCTGCTGTAGATAAAATGAACTTAATGTTATTGATAGTAAGATTCCATTTATGAGCTAGTAGCTTGTTTTTCTTATCTGTAAGCTTATCATGCAGCTTTACTAATGCATCAGATAGTAGTTCTTTAACAGTACTCAATTGTTGTGTAGCTTTATCATAGTCTTCTTTAGCTGTATTTACAGCATTGGAAGCTAATTCTTTAAAATGTGTAACCAATTGAACAGTAGTTGAATTTTCAATTTCTAAGTTTTGATCCTGTTCAATTAAATTTGTGTAATGATTAGTTAACATTGAAATAATTTCATCTTTACGCATTTTACGTTTTTCTTCACGGTTATACCACGCTAGACCTTCTTTGTTTGCTTCTACTTGTAACTCCTTAGCTGTCATACTGGCTAGTGCACTGATCTTGTTTTGTAATATCATTTTTATTTCCTCCTGAGTGGGTTATGTATTTTGTTACAACCTCCTTCCATATTGGAAGGAACGCTCACAGCTTAATGCCTTTTTATACTCGCTGTGACGAGTTTATTTGGCTATGCAAATTTAATATTTAAAATCTGTTCTATTTCAATTAAAGAATTTCTCCCCAAATTTCTAACTTTCATCATTTCGTCAAGAGTAGCATTTTTTACTTGTTGTACAGTGTTATATCCTGCACGTTTTAAGCAGTTGAAAGAACGAACGGATAATTTTAATGCTTCAATTTCTCGGTTGTCATCATTGTTTTGACTAATGATATTGATATATAAAGACATAAATTTATTTTCTAATTTTAAATTACGGTTTTCCTGTTCTTCTTTAGATGGGTATCCTACTTGTCCATAGTTTTCAAATTCAGAAGCTTTAATAATAGCAATTAATTCATTTTGTGCATATTCTTCTTTAGATGAAATACGAGTGATTGTATCTTGAATAAATTCATTGATACGTTTTGTATCGTCTGTGTCTACAAACTCACGAACAGCAAAGTATTCAACTTCTGCATTTACTGGGTTGAATGTTACGATAGTAGCGATAAATGAACGATCATATATAGTTTGACCATATGAATTACGCTCTCTCGACGTAAAATCCACAGCCGATTGGATAGAATTTTTAAAACCGTTAGAAGTAGCAACTAGAATATTTTCAGCAACATTAAATTTTTTCATTATAATTTCCTCCCATTTAGTAAGTACATTATAAAATTACCTATGCTCATATCATCGCTACTTTGTTACATTGTACGCTCACTCTTTTGAGGTCATGGCGACTAGGTGACTTTATAAAGTACTTACTTGTTTTTATGTAATTATTAACTGTCTTAATATTAACATCCACCAATAATGGAGTCAACTGTATTATGTATTTATTTATTTAAAATTTAAATTTTGTTTTATGAATGATTATTTATAGAGCTTTACAGGATGTTTCTTAACAAATATACAGAGTTTCTTCCTATAATAAACGAATCTATATTAACTGACTGCAATTTTAATTTAACACCAAACAACATTATTAGTAACAGAACTTGAATTTTAACACCATCAGTTCAGGTATAGATTGTAGGAGGAGGGGCATGATCGGCATATAGTAACAGAAATTAAATAATAACACTGAGACTTCTTAGAAATTTTAAGTAGTAACAGTTGAATTGAATTACTTCTTTGTTTTAGGCAGCTATCAATTATGTAAAAAGTTCTAACTAGAAAAACGACACATTCAGATCACTACGATTTTGAAAACGGATGAACTTCCAAATCTATTCTAATCTTATATTCAATTTAAAATTCTATCTATTATTGATTAAATCAACTTTATTAATCCTCGTATCAACAGAATTTTTTCCAAACTGATCATTTATTAAGAAAAAAGGAAGTAGATAAGAATAATTAATATTTCCAAAATATACAAAAATAAATATAAAAAACTATTGTATCTTACTTGTATCTTATGTATAATTTACTTATAGCTTACAAGTAAGATAAATTTTAGTTAAATATCCAATTATCTACTTAGAGTAAGATTAACACTACTTAAGATTGGTTATTCTTACGATAAATAAAATGAGAAATACATAATAATGTAATTTTTTATGGATAATTGGAATATGGATATAAAAATAAGCTAATCTTACAAAGAAACAAGTTAAGTTGTTGTGATATAATTTATATGAATAAATACTTAAAATGATAAAGGGGATATAAAAATGATGAATCAATTAAAATTAGTTGTTAATAATGCTGCGGAATATGGTACTGGAGTTAGTTATAATAAGTATGAGGTATACAATTCACTACTACAAATGAGTGCTGAAGTTAGAGAGGAATGCATTAACAATATAAATAATGAATATGGCTTCGAATTAGTGGATAAATATGATTTTGCTCGTTACGAAATTTCTGTAAATAACTCAGAAGTAGAAATTGAAGTTCCTGCATTTTTTGCTCCAAGCTACACAAAAGAAGAAGTTGATTATTATAAGGATCAAATGAAAGAGCTACAAAAGGGGTACATGAAGTTATTAGCTAACTAAATGCATAAATATATATGATGGATCTAAGTAATGGCGGAGTTAAAGATTGAGGTGGCAGTAAAGTCAAAACTGTAGAATTAAAAAATCAAAATCGTAGAATTTTACATTTAGGTAATTAGGATGTGTAGAATTATTAATACGAATATAGAGATAGATAAAATCTTGATTTATTAATTGTATGATTTTGAAATTTGAATCGTATAGAATTTTCCTGTCCAATTAACCATTATCAAATTAAATATAAAAATACATAATTGTATTTGACTTTGTATTTTATGATGTGGTAGTCTTATCTTAAGAATAAATGGAGGCAGCAACTGATTATAAGTGCAAATTAATATTTGTAGTTGGAAGTTGTATACCATTTGAGCATCAAGTAAAATTGATTATGAAGAATAAGAAAAGAGATGATTAATGATGAGATATACAAAGGAAAGCCTTATTGAAAAAATTGCAACAAACGAATACGAAATAGAATATATCAACGACTTAAGTGATGAAGTTTTTGAGCTTATAGCAGATGTAATTGAGTATAATGACCAACATGAAATAGTATCGTTCAAAGATATACAAACTCACGCTATGATGGTTAGTGTAATGCGTTATGATTTTATTACTAAAGAAAGACTCAAAGAACGATTTCCTAATGAAGAATATGAATATCTTCATTTGAAAGAAATGTCAAATGAATGGGAGATATACAGAGCTGTGAATGATGATACTTCTATGAAAATAGTTATGGCAGACCAACATTTTTACACTATGGAACGAGTTGGTACAATTTTAGGTTTATCGCATTACGTGAAATTTAATAATGTTGCTGGTTGGATTACAGTTGTTGACCTTAATGGTAGAGAAATGAGTGGTTTTCCACCGTATCCAAAACATGCTCAAGTTAATTAAAATTTTCGTAAAAGTATAATATTATTTAAAAATTAGGAGTGGTATCTTGAAACTAGAAGAATTCGTTAACAGCGAGGTATTTGTTAATTATGTTAAAAATAATCCTGTAAAGCCTATCTGTATCAGTGCTTTAGGTGAGGTAAAATCTTTAGATACAGAGAATGTAGAGAGTTTAAGTAATATTGCTAGAAAACTTAAAAATGCAGTAAAAAGAATTAAGTAAAATCAGCATTTTATATAAAAAGAGGTGAAAATTATGGATAGCAAAAAACTGAAAGTAATAAAATATATTGGTCAATCAAGAAGTAAAATTAAATATCCTGTAGAAAAAACAATTAGTGGTACTGTTATTAAATCTGATGCGCCATATTTGCGTATTAAGCCAGAAATTGGGCGGATAGTTGAAATTGCTAAGAGTGCATTAATTAGTGTAGAAGACAAATAATAAAAGTCTTTTAATTACTAACCACAAAGGGGAAATTGATATGCAAAAAGAACTTAGAGATGTTGTTGCGTATATTGCAGGTAGATTAGTATTGGACAATACAGTAAATTTTATTTATTCATTTGAGGATGGGGTTCATCTTCAGTATTCTGGAGAAGTAACTTCTGATAGAGTTAATGTATATGATAATCAAATGGGTAACTTTATCACAGGTAATAAAAATGGTGATAAATTTAGTCTGTATCATTATAGCATTGGAAACTTTACAGATTTAACGATTATAGAATCTACCTTTAAGGGATATGATTACGCATCTGGTCAATTCTATGATGGGAAAATTAATGGTAACTTAATTAACCTTTATGATTATGAAGATGGAAATTTTCATGAATATAGATTATGAAAATCAAGGAGCTTGCTACCTACCTGATCTATATTCGCTATAAAATGAAGTTATTATTCAAAGTTAATCTGAAGGTGGTGAATCATGGATATTTTAGCAGCGAGACTTAAGAGGCTAAGAGAAGAAAATAAAGCATCAAATAAAGATTGGACTCAAGGTTATGTTGCTGACAAATTGAATGTAGCAAGGACTTCCTATACCGCATATGAAAACGGTACAAAGCAACCTACCTTAGAAACTTTACTTAATATGGCTGATTTGTTTGATGTGACTATTGATTATCTTTTAGGACGAAGTATTCAAAAGAATATTAATGATGATTTTGTTAAAGAATTAACTGAACTAATCCAATTGATTCCAGAAGAAAAAATTAATGAATCGAAAATAAAGTTATTAGCATACGCCCAAGGTCTAGTAGATGCCTATGGTAGTAATTAATTTTTTTAGTCGAATCACAGAGGTGAAAAGTATATGAAATATGTTACTCAATTGACGCATGACCAAATATTAGAAATCGTGGAAATTTACTCACCGAACTATCTTGAATTGAACTATAAGAGATTAGATCATTGTATAGGAGTTACACTTAGAGATCATGAAGGGATAGAAGAAAATTATACAATTAATGATTATGATGTCAATATTATAGATTGGATGGGTAATGAGCATTCATATCTTATAAGATTTAGAGAAAAGATGTTGGACTGGTTCGGTTTCGATTATGCAAAAGATTATTTATTAAAATAGAACTATTATTAGGGGAGATATTAATTTGAGTTACATTGTAATAGGTAAATATTGGAAAGACAATGGTGAGTGCGAAGAAGTAACAAATAAAATTACCTTTGAAACCAAGATAGAGGCATACAACTACATTAAGAATATGTATACAAATAAATTTGAAGCTAGATTAGAAGGAATAAAGGATGGAGTAAGTTGCACAGTTATAATTGATAAACCTCTCCAACTGAATTATTCAGAAAGTAGCTTAGAATTGCTTTGGGGCAATCCTAAAACATTTTGGTATTATGTAAAAGAGCTAGATATTTAAATTTAATAAAACATCTTTTACTCAATGTTAACACTATCTATATACTAGTTACGTGGTACAATGCCCATAAGCTACATACATCATTTATTGATGAAAAATTAATTAGGGGTGTTTGTATGGATAAAAAGATTAAAAATAACATCATCATTTTCACAATTTTACAAGAACTAAGATGGGCAAGTTTGCGACACACATCTTTAGAAGTCAGAATTTTCTCTAAAGATTTATTGGAGAAAGTTGAATATGAGTTGACTCATTGGAAAGATGGTTAAATAGGATAGCGATTTTAATTATTTCCATTACGTATAAGCTCATTTTCTTTAAAAGATGATAAATATATCAAGCACACTATAAATGGCTTTAAAATCAACGCACATAGAGGAGAAATATAGATGACAACATTAAAAGTATCAAGTAAATCAAATCCAAATTCATTAGCAGGAGCAATTGTAGCAACTTTAAGAGAAAATCCTAGTGTAGAAATAGCTGGTGTTGGTGCTGGTGCAATTAATCAAGCAATAAAAGCTATCGCTGTCGGTGAAGGTTTTGTAAGACCTGAAGGTAATGAATTGGTCTGTATTCCATACTTCGAAAATATCACAATTGAAGGAGAAGGTAGGACTTCTATAAGATTGAGAATAGAAAAGAGAAAGATGTATTAAATTATTCAAAGTTTAAGTTGTGAAGGAGGTGGAGTATCATCTAGTCTATATAAATGTGAAATAAAGGAAAAATATAAATAACAAAATACATAAAGGATTTAATTATTATGAGTAAGGAGAAAAGAATATGGTTACAGATACCAAATGAAATAATACGCAACACGGGATTTAATATCGATGAAAAGTCATTTGCTATTTATGCGTTTTTACTGTTTAAAAAATTTCAAGCTTTCAATAATGGCGAAATAGATGTTTTACTTAAAGATATAAAATTTGTGACAGGGATTACAGATAACAGAACCGTGAAGAAGTGTTTTTCAATTTTAAGTGATCAAGACTTAATTAGGGTTGATTTTGATAGTTTACCAATTAATAATCCAATACATTTTACAATGTTAAAACCATATAAAGAAAACTACTTTACGCAAATACCTTTAAATTTACTAAAATCATTAGATACCATTGGTGTAATTGGATTTAGATTGATGTATTATTATGAGTCGTTTATTAACAGAGAGAATGTAACTAAACAATTTTGTTACCCTAGTTACGAGACTATTCAAGAGGATTTAGGTATAAGTAATTTTTCTGTAACGAAATATAATAAACTATTAGTAAAAGAAAAACTAATTACTATTACAAAACATAAAGTAGAGTATGATCCATTTGGAGATAGCGGATTAGAAAGATTCAATAATCATTACACTGTAAATCTACATATGATATAGATAGTAGAAGAATGAATAATTTTCACGATTGGAATTTTACCTGATAAGGTGAAATTTTAAATCGTATATACTGGTTATTAATGATTATTAAATATTCTTCTTTATACACAAAGAATTTTGCAACCTTTAATGGTAATTAACTTTGAGAGATGTTGCATTTCAATTAGCAATAGTGGTAATTGGCTTTATTAATGAATTTAGGTGCCATCAAGTCTTTAGAGAGCTTTTGTCTGAATAGTATACAAAGTGTGCTTAAAAGTATTAAAACGTCTAAAATCAATTGGAATCAATATTAAAAGTTAAATGAAAGATAGATATTATCTAAGGAGAGAAATACTATGAAAATCAAATTAGAAAAAACTAACCATAGATACTACTGTAATGACTCAAATTATTATGTAAATGGATTAGATAATTTCGGACTTGCTGAGTATGACACATGGAGGGAGTTCAAAGAGGCATGGTTGTTTGATGATTTAACTATTGACCATGATTATAACCATTGCTTCCGATTTGACATTAAAGAGAAATATAATCACGAGACAGACAGTGAAATTTCAGGAGAGTACAGTCTACATCTGTATTTCATGTTGCAGCGTAAAGGAAATTTCGTACCCGTTCGTATTAATACAATTGTGGAAGATGAAATGAATGAAGTTAACATTTACTTGAAACAATGTTGGGAATATCTTAGGAAACAATGGGTTGAATTTCAATAAATATAAATTTAGAAAGTAGGTGAGTAGTTATGGAAGCACCAAGTCAATGTCCTTACTGTAATCATGAAGTTGTATTTACTTCAAATAAAGAACTTTATGGGAAAGAATATGGTAATGGAAAATGTTATTTATGTAGGAACTGTAAAGCAAGTGTAGGTTGTCATGATAATGGCAAACCACTAGGAGTATTAGCGACCAAAGAAATGAAAGTACTAAAAACTGCATGTCATGATCTGTTTGATATTGTTTGGAAGAAGAAGCTATTAGGACGTAGCGAGGCTTATCGAAGAATGTCCATCTTATTAGGAATTGAACAGAATCAATGTCATTTTGGTTATTTCGATATTCCAATGTTAATGAAAGCTATACATATTTTGTTGAACCCACAATGGTTTCGAGAGATAAAGTGACTTTATATAAAAACTGAATATTATTAAAGGAGAAACAAGATGCTAAAAACCATTATCTCAGACTTTAAAATTATAATTAAGTTTTATAAGAATACAACAAAAGAATACCTTGTAATAATAATCGGATGTATATTTGCTTCAATTTTTGGAACGGTTATTTATGATTCGAAGTATTTTCTATTTTTAAGCTTTATATCTGTATTCGCAATTGCAATGCATTATAAGACTAATGTGTTTCCGTATTTTAGAGAAACAGAAAGAGAAGTTGAATTAGAAAATAAATACCAATTCTTACATGACAGGTTTACAAAGAATAAATTATAAAGTTTTATAAAAGTGATTTATTATAAAAATACATAATTGAGGAGAATTGATATGAAACCTTCAACACATAAGAAGATTAAAAATTTTAAATCAAAATCAATTAATACATATTATAAGTTAATGTTTCCTTTAGCATGAGTGGTTGACAAATTTGAAAAACGTAACTATAACAGGTTAAAACGACAAGCGACTCCAGAACGTGTAGCAAAGCTATTAGCAAAAGATATGTACAAGTATATGTGTAAGAGTAATTATGATAATGCAGCATATGTGATTATTGCAGAATGGGTTAACGATGAGGATTATATTACTCCAAGTAGTTCAATTGAATACTTCACTAAATATAAATCCAAATCCAGAAAGTTAGGAAAAATGTTAAATAGGAAAGATCGAAATGAGGACTTCTTTAAGAAAGTAATGTATGAATTTAATAAGTTAAATGAATATACGTTTGTAGAAACGAATGATAAATATAAGAATGACCATTGGGGTATTAGAGGATATAAGTATACATATTATTTTGGGGTTAAAGTTTAGTTAAAATGTTCATTTTATAAAGGAGAGATAAAGATGGCACAAATTAAATTAGTGTACGTAGAACGTGGCGATTTTGAGTGGTTGTATGTTGATGATTTGATCGATACAGCAGGACATAAAATTGGAAACGTAGCTTATTTATCGTTGATAAATGAGAAAGAATTAGACGGTTCATATGCAATTTATGAAGTGACAGATAACTGTGTGGATGAATATGGTGGAGATTTACCAAATGATTTCAATGAAATTCCAAGTGATGAGTTAACATTGTTAAATGAAAAAGCAATGAGAGTATAGTAAATGGCTTTTTTATGAATTGAAAAAGGAGGAATCAGTTATGTGTAATCACGATTGGGAAGAATACAGCAGTACGGCAGATGGTACAGGTGATTTATACGTTTACTCAATTTGTATTTATTGCGGAGATACAAAGGAAGAAGTGATAGATCAGTTAAGGTATTAAATAATAGAGGAGTTTTATTAAAAGTTGAGGAGGAATGAAAGTTGATTTATGAAATAAGAAGTAAAGGGTTTATGGGTAGTGGGTCGTCATCATTAAATAAATATTTTAAAAGTAAAGAAAATGCTAAAGAATATGTAGATGAGCTGAACGAATACTTACCTGACATGTATTTCGTATATGAAATTAAACTTGAAGATGAGGAGAATGAATAAATGGATACACGAGAGTTAGATAAGATTGTCAGTGATATAGGTTCAAACCCGTTATCTACAATTGTAGCTATGATGTTGAGTGCAAATAGAAACTTTAATGAAAAATATACAAAAGAAGAGCAACTAGAAATGAATCATAATCGAGAAGCTATTAGAAGAGAAGATGTTAGGTGTGCAAACATACGTCAAGGCATTTGTCCGTCATGTAAAGGTAAACTAATTCGAGGTAAGAAGGATAAGCGAAATAACTATAAAAGATCATGGGACTGTAAAGAGCGTAAAGAAATGCATTTAGCGTAAATATTCTATATTAAAGGAGGAAATACATAATGAAAGAAATTGCTTTTAAGGATAGAGAAGGGCAGGAATTAATTGTAAAACACAGAAAATCAGCAGTATTTTTCGAAGGCAAAGTAGACATATCCAAACCAAATTCTTATGGTGAAAAACATAGCGAATATATTTGCATCAAGGAATTACATAAATTATATAATTTCTCAAAAGAGGATTTTGAAGAATTCATATCGTATTGTGAAAAAATTGCTAATGAAAGTTGGTCTAGTTTCGAACCTAAAGTTGCAGATAGTACTGGTGCTGATTACGATGATTATTATGATAAAGAGTTCGACAATAATGGAAGTTTATCTATTCGAGCAGGAATTATTAGTATAGAAGCTCCGTATACTCAATTAAAATCAAATGGTGAAGTTGTACGGTTTATCAAGTTCAACAAAAGAAAGTTTGAGTCGTTTGTATTTGATTTACAAAGAGTAATATCTCGGTAATTAGATAAAATGATTCTTTTATAAAAATGAAAAGGAGTTGAAAGTGAATATGGATAGTATGTATTTTCAAAAGAAACGAAAAGAGGAAAATAAGCATAAGCCAAAAGAAAAATGGTTAGATGAATCTGGCATAACCGTAGCTGCTGTAATTTTATTTACGATATTGTTTATGATTGGTTTATTGGTTATCGCTACTATTTCAAGCAAAGAGTCAGAGATAGATTGCGAGTCAATTGGCGGAAAATATAAAGTTATAGATAGAACATTTGCAGGTAAATCGATAGTTGATGTTTATGGATGTGTAAAATAGTTAAATAATAGTCAAGTTTTATAAAAAGTAGGAGGTTAATTTATTATGGCTAAATATTGCGATAAAGAGTGCGAAGAATTAGGTGGAATATGCGATTTCTGTATTCACTATCAAGATGAAAATGAAGGAACTGATAAAGGTTTTGCAGGTGAGGGTAAATGCTTGATGAAAAATGAAGTAGTAGTTGCTCATGATGGCTGCGATGACGATTTTTATTGTTTTAGATTAGAAAATAAATAGAGAGGAGTATGGATATGTGGACACCAGAAGTATTAGAAGGAATCAAAAACAAGACAATAAAAGAAGCAATCCCTCACTATGTAGGTGATGATATTTATTTAATAGAGATACAATTTACTGACGGAACAACTATTGAAATCGATAATGAATATCGCCAAGAAAAAGTTTTACAAGCTAGAATTAAATAATATATTTGTTTAATAAATATAAATACATAAATGGAGGAGTATATGTTCAATAAAAACTTTTATCCTACACCTGATAATGTGTGTAGAGACTTACTTTCATTAGGTGGAAGTATAGGAAGTAATATTCTAGAACCATCAGCAGGTAAGGGTGATATCGTAAAATACATAAAATCACGAAAACGTCATTATCAAACTTACAAAATTGATGTTATTGAAACTGATCCAGAATTACGAAATTTGTTATTTGGTTCAGGATATAATGTGATATGGGAGGATTTTCTTACATTTGAATCACATAAGGAGTATACTGACATTATCATGAATCCACCTTTCGATGAAGGCGCTAAACACTTATTAAAAGCTATAGAGGTAGCAGAAAAACAAATCAGTACAAATTGCCAAGTATTTGCGATTGTAAATGCTGAAACAATTAAGAATCCATTTTCAAATGAAAGAAAATTGTTAGTGAATAAATTAGAATTATACAATGCTAAAATTGAATATAGACATAATGCTTTTTCTGACAGCGAGCGTAAAACAGACGTAGAAGTAGCATTGATATACTTAAATGTTGACACACTCACTAAAGGTTGTGATTTATATGATCGAATAATGAAGGGTTTTAAAAAGAAAGACACCACAAACATAGAACGTGGACTTTCTACACAAGTGCATTCACAGGAACTACAGCAACGGTTAGATGACATTGAAAGATATGTAAATGAATATGAACAAGCTGTAAAATTAATTAAATCATCCTATGTTCAGATGCATGAACGAAAACAATTTCTGAATTATTTAGAAAGTGTTAACAAATTTGATCACAGTATGTTAGGTGTAAATAAATTAGAATATACATATGCATTATTGAATCAAGAAATACACTCATTACGATCATTGTATTGGAGAAAAATTTTAAATACAAAGAAGATTAGAGACATCCTAACTAATGGAGGTATTGAGAAATTAGAAAAGCAAATTGCTATGGCTGAAAATATGGAAATTAACATGGTGAATATTGAAATGTTAATTATGTCATTGCAATACAATCAAAAGGATTTACTGATAGATAGCTGCGTTGCTTTGTTTGAACGTATTACAAGATATCATATGAATGAGTATAGCAAGAACCTACATTATTACAATGGATGGAAAACTAATAATGCATTCAAAGTTAATCCTAAGATAATCATTCCTATTAATTACGGAGGGTTTGATCTTATGTTTGGGGCTTGGATTAAGGATTCGTATAATAAAATTGATTATAAGATTAAAAGTTTAATAGATGATATTGTGAAAATGATGCAGTTATTTAATTCTGAAATCAATAATGAATTCGAAACAGATGGTAATAATGAATTTGAAACCGATTGGTTGAAATTTAAGATATTCAAAAAAGGCACAATACATATTTGGTTCAAAGATTTAGACACTCTCTCAAAATTTAACTATGTATGTGGTCAACATTTCAATTGGTTGCCACAAGAGGAAGAAATGAATGATCCTAAAGCTAAAGAATTTGTAATGAAGGAATTTGGTAATATTAATACAGAAAACTTACTGAGTTATGCTATATAGATAAAATAAACAACTGAGACGTAGGATTAAATTTCTTACGTCTTTTAATTAAATAAATACATAATAATAGTTGTATTTGCATTATTGTTGTGGTAATATTTAGGTAGATAAAATAAGGAGTGATTCAAAATGAATGAACAAGAAAGAATTAAATACATAAAAGAACTATCAGAAAATGGATTAATGCATGAGATCAATTATCAGGACATTAATTTCTTAATTGATGTTGCAGGAAGGTTAGAGAAAGTTGCTAATGAATTTAATCCTACATATTCAGAAGGGCAGCAAAAGCATTTAGCTGACGCATATAAGACAGTGATTAAATGAATCCAATATATTATTTAAAAAATAGGAGGTGATATTTATGAAAAAGGAGTACAGATGTGAAACGCACATCATTAAAAGGAATCATCGATTATTTAAATACTGCGATGAAGTTTGTTTTAAATCAAAGAATTTATATAATTATGCGAACTATATGATGAGAAAAGAATTTATTGAAACAAGAAGGTTGTCATCAGCATATGATTATAACAAGTTATTGAAAACAGAAGAGGTATTCAAAGAGCTTCCTGCGAAAACATCTCAACAAATTATTATGAAGTTATCAAAGAATTGGAAATCTTTCTTTAGAGCTATAAACGATTGGAAGAACAATATACACAAGTATAATGGACAACCATCGTTGCCAAAATACAAAGAGAAAAACGGTAGAAACATTGTGTTTTTTGATTATCAGCAAATGAAGTTGTTAGACAAAAAGTTTAAATTCCCTAAATCTGATAATTATATAGAATCATTTATTTCCAAAGAACAATTTAAGCAGTTGCAAATAATACCTTATGGATCATGTTATAAAATTTGTATTTACTATCAGATTGAAGTTCCTGAAAAAGAAACATACAACAATAATTATCTAGCTATTGATTTAGGAGTAGATAATCTTGCTACATTGACTAACAATATAGGATTAGAGCCTATTATTGTAAATGGTAAGATATTGAAATCTATTAATCAATACTATAACAAAATTCTAGGTAAAGCTCGTTCATACGTAGGAAACATAACAAGTAACAGAATGAAGAGAATTTCTTTTAAGAGAAATAACATCATAGAAACTCATTTCCACATCATTAGTAGATGGATTACTAATTACTGTAAATCTTATAACATTGAAAATATTGTAGTAGGTAAGAATAAAGATTGGAAGCGTAATTCAACCATGAATAAAAAGTCTAATCAGAAATTTATACAATTACCTCACGAAAGACTAATTCAGATGTTGAAATACAAAGGTGAAGAAGTAGGTATCAGAGTTATTGAAGTAGAGGAATCATATACAAGTAAAGCTAGTTTTATTGATAATGATGAGGCAAAGAAAGGTGTCAACTTTAGTGGTGAGAGAATAACAAGAGGATTGTATCGGAGTAAAAACGGCAAATTGATCAATGCTGATGTAAACGGCAGCTACAATATTTTAAGAAAATGTAATGCTCAATTTTCATATGAGAGTATAGAGGGATTATCATTGATTCCAGTTAGGTTGAATATTGCACCTAATAAAGAAGTTAGATACGTCTGACTTTCAATGAAATCATGCTTTTATAAGATAATGGAGAGGGAAAAAACAGTGAATATTTTACAGATTGTAACTGAGTTAAAAAAGGTAATCCCAAAAGAAAATTTTCACATAGAACCTGAAACATCAAAGAAAAAATTAAGTGAGTTTGAAAGAAAATATACTATGTCTACTTATGAATTTGTGAATATGCAGAAGGACATCTATGCTATATGTTTAAAGCTACAGTGAATCAAATTAACAGCATGAAACATTTCTTAGGCTTTGAGTATGAAAAGGAGTCAATTGAAACTTATATTCAACATGGAAATGAAGCTTTAATTGTTTATGATAACTGTGACAGAGTTTCTAAATTTGTTGAAGCTTTGCAGAAATTGGAGGGTTAAATAATATTCGTATATTACATAAAGGGGAGAAACGTAAATGTTAATTCAAAGTTTATTCAGTACTCGCATTGTTGATCTTAATGCTATTGAAAGAAGCAAAGAAAGAGTATTAGAGGAAATAAATAAATCCTTACCATATCATAATATTTCGTTCAGAGACAAAATTAATAATTACAGTATCGATACTATAGGAGAAGGTGGGCATTTCAAAGTTTTTTCAATAGATCCTGAAAGAGATTGGGTATTTACTTCAAAATGTAAGGCTTTAAAAATCAAAAATAAAAATGACTTAGCAGAGTTAATAGTGAATTACTCAGATGAAAAATTAAAGGAATACGATGAAGATAAAATATTCCAATTAAAAGATATGATAGATAATTTAAGTCCTGATGAAAAAGATGAGATATTACTAGGACTACTATCAAAAGAAATTAAATAATAATTTCATTTTATATAAACAAATACATAAGAGGTGTTTTTGATGGATAAAAAGATAAGTAGAATATTTAAGTACAATGTTAAAGACTCTTCAGACCAATTATTGACCTTCATAAGTGCTGCTAAATCTGAAAACTGGAGAATTGAAGATTTAATTTCTAATGTTGAATGGGTAGCTAAAGAGATGCAAAAACAATATGAAGATAATTATGAGAAGTTTATTAAAATAGAAACTGAATTGAATCATATGAATTCATTAGTTAAGTCTTCGTTAAATAACTTTTTGACTACAGAAGATGTTAATAATGAGGATAATGATGATTGGTTAAAGAGGTTTTTTACTACAAAGATTAAATGATAGTCGCATTTTATAAAACAAAGGAGATGAGATTATGCAAGTTCAATATTTGAAACCATTTTATACAAAGGTAACTGGAGATAAATTAAGAATTGTATTTGCACATCAATATTTATCAATCTTGAGAGATGGTTTAATTTATCATTTCATTCCTACGGAAGATAAAGAAATAATAATAAATCTCAACACGCAGCAATTAGAAAATCCTTCTGATACGTTTGTTTTTTAAAGTGGTAATAAGTTTGTAAGATTGTCGTTGAGACAGTTCTTTGAAATATCTAATACATATGAGTTTATTAATCCGATAATACATAATGAAATGAAAAAATTAGGCTACAATTTAGATCTGATAATTATTGAGGTAAATACAGAGAATTTTGATTTAGATACGCAAGGATCAAGAAAGTGGGAGTATGGTATTCCAGATAAATTCAAACCTGAAACAAATAAATTGATTACAGAAATGATGATCTACAATAAAGAGAATTTAATTAACAAATATTTAGATGATAAGAATTTTGATAGATTAAATGATGTTCTAGAAATTCAACTTTAAAAAATATACAAAATAAAGGATGATATTATGTATGGATTAGCTGATGGGTTGAGAACTAAAGAGTTTGCAAATTATACAGACGGTGATGTTGAAAGTAAACTAAACAAATTTTTTAAAGAAAATCCAAAAATAATAGTATTAGATATTAAGTATACAAACACTTACCATCACGATTATGAGATGTATGGTACTGAAAAAGCTTTATTGATTTATAGAAAAGCTTAAATAAAAGCCGTCTATTATAAAAGAAAAGGAGATGTATTTGAGATGGATTTCACAAAAGAAGTGGGTATCATTGATTACTCTTTCGCTAAAGAATTTCAGAATAGGCTAATTTCATTGTACAATCCTAAACACCAAATAACATATTGGACATTTTATGCAGTAATAGAAGAATCATATGGTTATAACAAATTATTAAAGGAAATGATCGATGAGTTTAATTTAAACACTTCATTTTCTTTTATCAATGAATTAAAGTGGTATGAATACGATGACTTCAATAGAGATTTCACAAGAAGAGTCACAGCGTTATTAGGTGTTCCGCAAGGAGAAATAGGGGATTATGGTATTAAATTTTAATAAACAATCAATTACATAAAACAGATGTATTATTTAAAGGAGAGATGGTTGTGATGGTTACAATAGATGTAATTAACAAAGAACTTAAAGATCTTCAAGAGAAAAAGTATGAGATTGAGCAGAAAGAAGTAGAATTGATGAATAAGTTTTATCAATTATATTCAATGCCTTCAGAAAAACATACACTTTCTGTCCAATATTACGGAACAGAGTACTTAGTGACCGATGTTGATTTTGGTGAACAAAAAGTATTCTTAGAATCAGCACCATATGAAGTAGATAACGAGGTAGTAACTGTTAGTTTTTTAGCTTTTGATGAAGTTTTTAGGGAATATCACAGTTATGAAGAAATAGAGTGGAGTAAATAGCATTACTTAAGAAAGGAGATCAATCGATGGTAAAAACAGTCACTAGTTATGAATGTGAGATTTGTAATGAAAAATATAATGATCTTAGAAAAGCTGAGAAATGTGAAAGCAAAGGTAAAGAAGAACCGTTATTACAACTACATCAAGAAGTATTTTTAAGACGAAGTATGGGTGGAGGTTGGAGTGATTGGTGGTTACCTGTACGTGTAAGTGAAATTGAAGATATGGGACATTTCTTCCGTTATGAATTAGAGGAGGAGAATGAAGATGGTCTTTGGTTCAGAACATCATATGGTACTTTGTATGGTAAAAGTGATGTAGAACGAGATATTAGATTTAAATGAAAGAGATATATTATAAGGTGGTGACAATATTGGATATTGTTAAAAAGTTAAATGAGATCGAAGATCATTTCAACAATATAAGTAGTGAAGAATTTGAAAAGGTATTAATTCTTTCAGGACATGTTAAAATCGAATCTTTATCAGAAAGCAATATGGAATTTGCAGATATTGAGAAAGAATAGATAAAAGGAATCTATTAAGAAAAAGGAGATGTAGTTATGGAGATTATTATGATACTATTTGCAACAATTATTATTTCACTATTCTTTAGTTGTATACCTTGGATGACTCACATTTCAATGACTAAAAGTTATTCAAATGATAGTGAATGGGGAGGGTATAGACAGTTTAAAAGGGAGTTTGCTAGCACGAACTGGAGATTTTGGGATATTTTCAAATACAGTTTGTTTGATGAAGATATACTCAAAGATGAAAATGAGTATCATGCAGGTATTATCAAATTTAAAGGAACTGGTATGAAAATAAATAACCCAATAAGCTATTTATTTGTAGTAATGTATGTTAGAAAATACATAAATAAAAATAGTTACGTAGACAACAATAAGTGATAAGAAGGAGAGGATATGATGAAAACATACTATAAAGTTAATATTAGATTAAATGGAGAACTATTCAATCGTCGCTCCAAAAGAGAATTTGACAGTTTATTATTTGATATCCATGATTATGTAGGCTTAAAAAGCCAAATAACGCAACAGAAGAAAGGGTGTCTATATGGAAAAGGGTTATGAGGTAATAATGGCTGATGGGGTAATAAATCTCGTTTTTGCAAATGGATATGAATTCATTGATGGAGACTATTATTTTTTTAATCGTGGAATTTATGGAAGTAAATTAATAGTAACTAGCTATCAAAAAGACGAAGTGTCAGAGATCAATGAGAAAATTGATATGAAGAAATATATGGATACTATCTATAAAGGGCATAATATAGTTTGATTAATAACTAAATATTATTAAATACATAATAAAAGGAGGAATTTAAATTATGGAATACTTTTCTAAACTTGATAATAAGACATTTAAAACAAAGGAGGCATTAATTGATCATTTAATATCTAATTACTCAATGACTGTTGAAAATGATGATCACAAAGACATTATTGATAAAATTAAAAGGGCAGCTCCATTAGTAGAAGTCAATTCAATTAGTAAAGATGATAAAGATAGAATCATCATTGATTTAAGTTATTACAATGATAAACAGGAGTGTTTAGATAGTGAGGATATAGTTGTAGGGAAAGTTGTTGATTTTGATTATTATGACTACAATACATTTGAAAACTTAGAGTCCATGATTGAATATGTATCTTCATATTATAAGAATGCAAAATTGTTAGAAGGACTACTGAATCAATATAATATCGATAATGACTCATTTGTAATTACTGGAATTCATACGGGAGGTCATGATAGTAATTCAGAAATTTATTATAGATTTTCTAAGGACGGAGAAGTATTTGATAAGAAACTTAAGTATGATGACAATTGGGAAGAAATAGTTAATCAAGTAAAATCAATTTTCATCAAAAATTTAGAAGGTACTATAGAAAATACTTGGGAAAGTTGTTCACACAGTCAAATTTTCAGAGTTAATGGCGTAGATTTAGATGAATTTTTAGTACATGGAAAGAAAGTTAAAATTGAAATTTTAGATTAAATTTAAATAAAAGGTAAGTATTATACAAACCGAAAAAGGAAGTGTAATTATGAGCAATAATACATTTAAAGAACTAGGGTTTTTCGCAAAAGGAATGGTAATGATTAAACCAGATGGAGTAGAAAATGTCATTACTAATATTCATGATACAGAAGGGAGAACGTATGGAGGTTGTTATATCAATACGATGGATGCTGAAGGATTATTTTTAGAATTAGACAATGTTCAATATTTATATACAGACTCTTCGTGGTTGAACTTTCCTAAAGATATAGTATGTAAGAATGCAAATGATTTTGTAGCAACTAATGAATGGTTAAATTAAATATTTAACTTTTATGAAAGGATGATATGTATGTCAAATAAAAGACAAGAAATGTTCTTATCGAGAAATCCAGTGTTAAAACGATTTACTAAAAATACGATTGTTAAAAATTTTGGAATTACTTCAGAAGAGTTTGATAAGCTGATTAAGGATGGATTTATTGAAGAAAACACCAATGATATCTGTATTGGTTGTCATCGAATATGGAGTCAAGATAATGATCAGTGTATTTATTGCGGAGAAGAGGAATTTGGTAAGGAAGATGGGTATTACAGTTACAAGTAACATTTAATAAAAGGAACATATTAATGAAATAAATACATAAATCTCTTTACTTTGTAATAAAAATGGCTTATACTCTTATTATTAACAGTATAAGGGGGATGTTGTAGTGGTAGCTTTGAATACAGTTAAGATGGAAAATTATATCGGTGATCATATTGAAGCTTTCTTAAATGAATACAAATCAAATTCAATACACAGTTATAAGAGCTACAAAAGCAGCTTGAATAAACTATTTAAAGATACATTAGATAAAGGTGACTTTAAATTCATAACTGTTTCTGATATTGAAGGTATGACAGTGCATGTATTAAAAGAATACTTCAATACATTACATGAGGAAGTAAATAGTGAAGATGAACCAAAACACAAAAATTCAACAATCAACAAACACATTTCTGTTATAAAGAAGTTCATTGAGTTTTTAGCTGCATGGGATATAATTTCATACGATGTAAATAAGCTATCACTACTAAAATTCTTTCCAGATACAAGAGAAGAGATTGAAATGATACCTTTTGATTTAGCTATGAAATACTCTACTTACTTTAGAGGCGAGGATCAGGGGTTAGAAAAACAATTAATAATTAAATTAGCTATCGAAACTGCTCTAAGAGCAACAGAATTATTAGAGTTAAAGTGGAGTAACTTTACAGTTGTCGAAGATGGTGTAATTATGAAATCACATGGTAGTAAAAAAGGAAAAGGTAATAAAGAGTGGATTGATAAAATAAATAAAGAATTATATGAGGAACTTTTACAATTAAAGAGTTTAGGAAATGAAAATAAGTTGTTTACTCTCACATATAAACAATTAACTGGTATGATGGATAGGGGTAACGAACTTTTAAATGATACTGGAGTTAAATATTCTTTCCATTCATTTAAAAAATTAGCTGTAACAATGTGCTACTTAAATAATAATAACTGTATTGATACTGCAATGAAGAAAGCTAGACACAGTAATGTTAATACGACTATGAGGTATCTTAGATTAACTAATTTAAATGTTACAGGAATAATTTCTGCTAAATTAAATACTGAAGATGAGGTTTATAAAACAGTATCGCATGAACTCCTCTTAGAAGCATTGAGTGAAATGAGACCAGAAATGCTTTTACTTTTAAATAATAAAATAAAAAATAAGAAAAATAATATGTAATATTTAATGAAAAATTAATTACTAGATGATAAAATATCTCTTGTAATTAAGGGAGGGAAATTAATGAAATTAGGTAAAGATAATGAACAATTAGAGATCGAAGTTAAAAGTTTAATAAATGCTTTCTCATCCAATGTAGATAAAGATGAAGTAGATTTAATTGTCGAACACCTAAATAGCAAACATGGTATTGAAAGTGCTAAGATTTATTCCTTATTTAATAATGTTAATAATGTAAGTAAATTAGAATTTGAAGAGATTGCATTATTTGGGCAGCAATTAGTCGTTAAATTAGGAATGAACCAGAGTGAATGGATGAATGAATGGTTTACTGATCGTGAACAAAAAGAAATTGGCGGATATCAATTTGTAGGATCTTCATCAACAGATATTATTGATTTTCCAATGACAATTCATAATGTGAGTGATTTAGGTGACGGTTATTATAGTCTTGTTTTATCAAGAAAAGAGTTGGCGAGACTTTATAAATCAGGGAAGTTAGATTATAACGCTAATGTACAACGTGGTATGAAAAAAGTAATGAGATTTGGAGTCGAAATAGAAAAACCAATTATTTACCAAAGCAAGGTTGCACAAATTAGTAAAGAAGTTTTAAAAGGAATAAACAAACCTACTACAATTACTTTGAATGCACATCAAATGACAGCTCTCGAAGGTATAGAATTAGTATATGATGATAAAAAACATACCTTGTTGATAAATGAAGGAACAGTATTAGATATTGTAGATGGTACTCACAGAATACTTGGTAACTATAGTGCATATAACAAAGAATCAGATATAAAAGGATCATTACCTGTAATAATTTCAAATAAATCAGATGTAGAAGTTAAGAGATATCAAGTTGATTTAGATAAACATACTCCACTATCAAGAAGTCGAGTAGAAGAATTAGATAGTAAATCATATTCAAATGAAGTAGTGAATATTTTAAAAGCAGAAGGGCAACTAAAGAATAGAATAACATCAGCAAGTGATGCGAAATCTTCTATCAAAGGTAGTGACTTTACAACTTATAAAATAATTAATACTCAAATAAACAATGTATTTAAGTTAGATAGTATATTAGATGCAAGAAAACTTGCAAAAGCTATAAATGAATATTTAGTATATCTATTTGGTATATATAAAAACTATATGGTAAGTGATTACAGTCTACTGTTTGACGCTGATGTATTTGAAGGTCATCTACATTTAATTAAATTAATGAAAGATAATGAAATTCCATTTGAAAAAATAGAAGACATTATCGATATTAATGAATTCCATAAATCAGAATCTAAATTAAGCAAGATAGTTAGTGGAAAAATGAAGTTAAATGTTAAAGATAGAAAAGCTTTGATTAAGATATTTACAGATATGTATAAGAAAGGCGTGAAGTGATTATGTATAACGAGGAATACAAGAAATCATTTCTTGAAACATTAAATTTATCAGATTCATCTAAGAAGACTTATTACTCCATCTTTAATCGTACTGAATCATTTGAAAGAAAACATGAAACAGATTTATATGATATGGATAATTCCATGTTAGATTTATTATTTAGACAAGCAAAAAGACAGACAAAGAGATCTGCAATTATATTTATTAATACTATAAAAAATTATATAACATGGGCTATCGATAATGGTCATAGCGCTTCTCCAACACATCCAATTGTTGATGTAATTAATGATGAGTATGTTTCTACTTATGTTTGGAATGCTGGTAAACATTATTATACTAGAGAAGAACTTCTTAATAAAATTGAGTTACTAGATAATAACAGGGATAAAGCTATTGTAATTTTGTTGTTTGAAGGAATAGTTGGATCATCTTTTTCTGAAATAAGAAATTTAAGAATTGATGACATTATCACAAAAGATGATAAATACTTTTTGAATGTACTTTCGGATGAAATAAATTTAGATAGTAGACAAATTGAAGTATCAAAAGAGCTGCACGATTTACTAATTAAAACTTATAATACTACAGAAATAAAGAGTCCAAGTGGAAAAATGACTCGACTAGTTGATGGCGAATATGTATTTAGAAAGAATAGACTGGGAAAAGACAATGATATTCGTATTACAGCATCCATGATTAGTACAATAATTATGCAGAGAATAAAAGATACGTTTGAGGACAGTAACGTAACTGCAACAACTATTGAGATTTCTGGAATGATGTATTATGCAAATGAATGGATGAATAAAAAAGGCGAACGTGTTTTTGATTTAAACATTGTAGAAGAGTTAGTTAAAAAATACAATTTGAGTACTATAATATCTAACAATAAAGAATATCCTCAGCTTCAACGAATCAGAGAAACAATGGATTTTGATTTCATGCAAGATGAATATGGGCATTTTGAGGTTAAGATATAAAGAATAGAAAGACTGAATGAAATTATCATTCAGCTCTCTTATACATATAAATATATAAATATATTAATGATATTCGATACTTTTTAAGAGGATATAAATTATGAGAAAGAAAATAACTATTTAAATGTTCTTAAAAAATATCGAACAAAAATACGAACAAATGTTTTCATTTTTAGATTGACATTATTTTAGACAATTGGTAAAATTGTATTAATAAAGTAACTATTTATACTATGTATAAGCCAAAAGGGGGAGTATATGATTATGACAATAGTAGCAAAGATTCAATCTGATGTAGTAATTCAGAACAATAGCCCAGAAGAGTTATTAGCGCTTTATGATGGTTTAATACCTACTAACGGATTAAGCGTAACAAATGTAAAAGGGAATAAGTTAATCTCTGACTGTACAGATTTTCATTTTGTTGAAATCGCAGAAATAACTGAAGATGGAGATGTAATTAGTATTCTTAAACGGACACCAGAAGTAAAATACTATCTATCTAATAATAAGTTGTTTGACATGACAGATATGATAAGAATTGATGGAAAAGGAGATTATACTTTAATATTGATGCATAGTAATATTTTTTTGTATAATACAGAAGATTTAACTACAATTGAAACTGATGGTGCATCTAACATAGAGGAGATAAAAAAATACTTAAATGTTAACTATCCAAGTTATGAGGTGCTAAGGAAAATCAAGGGGTGAGACTTATTATGTTGTCTTTGTGAAAAACTGATGTGGTAATGGTACAGAGCGCCAATATCACATCAATAAATATATAATTAAAATAAATACATAAAGGTGGTTTTAAAATGTTATGTACATCTGTTAAAAATAATCTTTTCGTTATATCAAATATTTGTGGAGAGGGATACAAAATTAGAGATGAAGATGGTTTTGTTTATGAAAAAACATACAATTCAATAAAGGATGCAAACGATTGGATATTATACATAAATGATTTATTAAGTAATTCGAAGTTAGATCAAAATACATATATTGAGTGTTAATGGATTTAAATTTTAAATAAGGAAGGTGAGTAATCATATGTTAAAAATTTATACAGACAGTAGTTACAAAGACGGTGTATCAACTCATCACTATTTTGTAATGAAAGGAAATAATAAAATCAAGCGAAGAACTTTTATAGGTTTTGATTCTTCTTCTACAAAAGCTGAAGCAACAACCATAATTAAAGCGCTACAAATGGTTTTAAAGAAAGATTGGGAAGGGGTGACGATCTATACAGATTCATTAGTTACAGTATTTGGAGTAAAACATGGGAAGTTTAGTAATGAGGATTATCGATACATAGCACATTTACTCAAGGTGACAAAATCAAATATTATGTGGAAGAACAGAAAACATTATAGAATTAAAATTGCTGATACAGAATGTCGAAAGATGATGCAAACAAAACTTAGAAGAGTAGTAATCTAAAAATACATATACATAAAGGTGAGATTAAAATGAATAAAGATATTGTAAATTTACGAAATACATTTGAGTATATTATTGATGACTATGATAATGGATCAATGTTTAAAGATGATGACAGTATGAAGACTTGGATTGCTAAATGTGAATGGTTTGTTAAACAGATGGTTGACATTAAAGTAGGGGCAGGATTCAAGTATTTTGAGCTACAAAGGGAATACAATCCACTCCAAGAAAATAACAAAGTTGGAGAGGGTGAAGAATCTGAATAAATATCACGATATTAATGTGATTGGTTGTTGTGCGAATAAGGATTGTTCTAATGAGTTAACCAGAAAAGATGAATACCTTATTGATGATTCAAATTTATACTGTGATTCAATTTGTTATACAAAATACATGCTGAGTGTTGGAGCAGTAAAAGAAGTTAGATATTAAATAAATACATAATAACATAATATATAGATATTACTAAATTAAAAATGGAGATTATACATAATGAATCAATACATAGTTACGTTAATTTTAAATGGGAATGAATATAACATGAATGTAAAGACGGAGAGTAAAGAAGATGCTTTACAATATGCGAGGGACAAGCTTAAGTTTGATAAAATAATCGGGGTTGCAGAAAAAACTGATTTTAAACGTAGACGATTCGGTTATTTAGGCAATCCAGATCGTACGCCATATGGAAGTAAAAGTAGAGATATGAAGGCTGCAAGAAAAGTTAAGCGTGGAAATATTACTAAAAAGAAAGCTTAAAACACTATACATAAATGGAGGAATTAATTATGGCTGAACGTTTAGGTGGATATGATAACTATTCTACAGCTCTTGTACATATTGGAAGTTCATCAGCATGTACTTACTGTGGTAACGAGGCTCTAGTGATAGACGATTGGTTTGATGAACATGGTAATTATTGCGGTACAAGAAATTATTGCACATGTGAGCAAGCCAAGATTGAGCAACAAATGAAACGTGAACTTGAAAAAGAGTATGAAAAGGAACTAGAGATTCGTAAGAAATATGAAGATAAATTGAAAGTTGATAAAAGTAAAATTGAAATGCTAGAAGTAAAAGAAAAATTCTCAGATATTTGTAGAGATTATGTTCAGTATGGTGCGTTATCAGGATATTCATTTGAAGATTTATGTGTCTTGTTGAAAGAGGCTTATGATGAACAAGTGTATGATTACGAGTATGAAGAAGAGTGAAAGCTTCAATAATACCACTATATTATTTAAAAAATACATAGTTTAATTATAAAAAAACAAACAGAAAGGAAGAAGATATGAACCAAGTTCATGAATTAAAAATTTTAAATGAGTATTTTGAGGGAGTTAATGAAGGGCTAAAAACCTTTGAAATTCGTAAAAATGACCGAAACTTTCAAGTTGGAGATTTTCTGTTACTAAAAGAATATACTGGAGAGCAATTCACAGGACGAGAAATATTACAACAAGTCGCCTACATGACAAATTACGAGCAAAAAGAAGGTTATGTTGTCATGTCAATCCAAAGTGTACCAGTTAGTTTTGGTTTTTATTTGAACATGAGTGAGAAAGAGAAGGCTGTTTTTAAGAAAGTCATTGCTCACATGCATTTGTACGGAACAGGAGATAGGGATGTAACCAATACTTTTTGGGAAATTATTGACGAACTTATTGAACGACGTGGGTTAACAGAATCAGACCAACATTGGTATATGGAATTTTGGAATGAAGATTAATCGAAAAGAAAATGTACAGGAAGGATGATATATGTAGATGGATATTTTAACAGATTATAAAGATTTAGTTGGTAAGAAAATTGTGTTTTCACATATGGCGCAGTTTGCTGAACAAATTACATTAGCAACAGAAGACGGTTGTGTAATAATGGCAACGTTTGATTATGACGAAATGGCAGAAGAATCAAGGGTAAGGGTTATGTACCCTCATTCTGTAATTCAAGTCCTTGAAAGACATGAATGGATACGTAATGAATTAGGTAGGTTAGGTATTTTTGATATTGAAAAATATAAAGAAGAACAACGAATCAAACAAGAAAAAGAAAAAGAGGAACTACGCAAGAGGCAAGAAGTTAAAGAACTCGCTGAGTATGCACGTTTAAAGGCTAAATACGAAAAGTAATCTCTGAAAATGATATTAAATAATAGTGGAATATTATCATAAGAGAAAGGAGTATTAGAGGTGAAATTAGAACATATCGATACAGTAAATGAATCTATTACTTATACAATAGAATTATCACGAGCAGAAGATGTAGCTAGAAATGGTGAAATGGCTGATCTTATGAACATTGGACTTCCTAATAACTTTAATCCAGATGATGAATTGCAATGGACGAGTATGTTGGAAAAATTAAAACCATATATTGATCAGGGTAACTTTGATACAGTTGTATTGAAGTGTGAAACCAATGAAGAAAAAGTTTTTATAATTATTAATTAAATAAATACATAAAACTATTGATTATTTAAACTTAATATAGTAAGATATACATATTCTAGTAGAAATAAAGGAATGTAAATCCATTCTCAATCAGTAGTGAAGTTGTTATGTAGCAAATTGTCGGTGATTAATTTAATAAATACATAATAATGAATGGAGATGGGTGAAATGATTGAAGAAATAAAACAGTTAAGTGAAGATTCCAGAATACAGGACAAGCTAAAAGAAGCATGGATCAAGCAAATGGAAATAGGGTATCAGGAGATGGCTGAAATAAATCTTAGTATAGCAAATGAGTCATTTCATATTGAAAATGAAGCTGAAGTGATCAATGAAGGTATTTGGAAACAGAAATAAAAAGTCAATTTTTTAGCAAGAGTGCTTATTTTGAATAGGTACTCTTGCAAGAGAGACTTAGTTATATACAATATAAAGGAGTGAATTAAATGGCGAAAGATTGGAGTAAGAAGAAGCAATTCAATAGGAAATCAACGCATCAATTTATAGTTACATTTAGAGATAATAGAGTTCTTGAAAAGTTAAATGAATTAGGTTCGATTACATATAAATCGTCAGTACTTAATGTTTTATTTATCGATACATATAAAGAGAAGAATGAGCTGTTGAAAGTAGATGGGGTAATGAGTGTAAGATTACCAAGTAAGGGTAGATTGCTAAATAATAAAGAGAATTACTATACATAGAGGGAAAACTAATGGAAAAATTAACAAATGAGGAATTAGTGGAGTACTACCAAAAAGAATATGATGAATTAGCAATTGAAGAACTGTATAAAAGGAATAGTGGCTTAATTAATGATGTAACAAAACTCTTTAGAAATGTAAAAACGATTAGTGGAGATGATGCAATTAGTGATTGCTATTATGCCTTTATAAAGGCAGCTAAAACATTTGATGTATTAAAGAATAATAAATTTTCTACCTATTGCGTTTCTTTAATGAAAAATGAAATTCTTAAAACTATTAAAACTGAAACCTATCAAAAAAGAGATGTCTCAAAATATCAATTTTTGTATTTAAATAAAAAAATTAATGAAGATGTTGATGCAAGTTTAATTGACATACTTGATGTATCAGATAGAGATGTACTACATAAGAAAGACTTTAAATATCTACATAACGCAATAAATTATGCAAAATCTTTCATAAATGAAAAATATCATCCTTACTTGTTACCATTATTACTTAGAGAGACAACGTCAAATGAAGTTGCGCCATTAATAGGAATTAGTAAAAGAACAGTTCATTATACAACAACTTTGTTCAGAGAGCATATTCGTGAATACATATATCATTATTCAAGTGGTGAGATTGTTTCTTAAATAAAAGAAAAGTGAGGGTATAGTAATGAAAGTAAATGTTGTTTATAAAGTTTATTTAAATAATAGAAATAGAATTGGTCAATTTTATAAAGAAATAGCAAAGGTATGCTCTAAAGATGAAAACGAATATTTACAAGTAGCTTTGTTTCGAAGTAAAAATAAAGAACCTGATGTTAGATACGTTTTAGGTCATCTAAAAGAAGAGGAATTAAGTAACTACGTAATTTTATAAAAGAATTATATTATAGAAATAAAAAAAAGGATGATATCATCCTTTAGGTTTATTCTCAGGCTTATTATTAAGTTTTTGTAGTGCTTCAATATATTTCTTAGCTATCTCTAATTCATCATCAGAAATTTCATTGAACAGGTTTTTTAGTGCAAGATGCTCATCACAATTAACTGTATTTGTATTAAGTTTTTCAGTCATACATAATCAATCCTTTACAACTTATATCACAGTTATGTTAGCATTTCACATTAGCAATTTTCAAATAAAACGATTACGGAGGAAATTAAATGAATACAAAGCCAATTAATTATAAGTTAACTCATTATTACGCAAAAGAGAAAGAGAGTTATGATGTGATATTTAGCAGTAAACTACGACCAGAATATTTAAGTAATGTAATTGCACATATTCAGTTTTTGACTGACGAGATATCACATGCTAAAGAACTAGCTTCTATAGAAATCGTATCATTATTGAAAATGTTCTACGATAACGACATTGAAATTTTAGATAATAACGAGGTAGCTAAATTTACAATTGATGAATATGATAATTGGGAATTTTATTGTAGTGCAGCAGATCAAATATTAAAAAATAAAAACTATGTCCGAAAAGGTTTGGAGTCATTTATCAAAAAGTTACTGTTGAATCAAGAAGAGCTACTAAATACTAGCATTCAGTAATAAATATGAAAGGGTGAAAAAATGAGTTACAAATTCACTTATTCTGAGGAAAATAGAATTAGAGATATTGCTATGAAGTTGATAAAAACAGCAAAGAGTAATACTAAATTGAAATTTAGTGATAAAGAGTTACTTATGATTCGTAAAATGGCTATGCTGCACCAGACAGATAACAACTTACTAATTGATACATGGATGAAAGTTAATCCAAACATGACAGAGGAAGAATCAAAGTACACATTAGATTTAATGCTTAGTAATACTAAATGGAACTACTTTGATTCAAGCAATATTAAACATTGGAAGTTTAAATAATAATTCACTTTTATGAAGAGAACGGAGGAAAATACATATGCAAAATGTGATCTTTGATGTGATGGATGAAACAGTAATGAAGGTAACAAAGCAAGTTAAGAACAGTAAGCCCGATAGTATGCTTCTATTAGCACCTATGTCAGGAAATTGCTCTCTACATGCTCCTAGTAAGACTGGAAAATATAAAGGGTATCATCGAATTAAAATGGAAGTTTGGATACCAGAAGATGCAATTAAAGGAGAAAATGTTCTAGATGATTTTAGTCTAATAACATTGTTGCGCCTACCTAAGTCAAGAGTACAACCACATTTAATACGTAGAGAAGGAGAATAGATATGAAATGTAATGTTAAAGATTGTTATTGGAACATGTGGCATCCTAAGTATGAATTATTTAAAGGCGAGGATTCAAAAATTTGTGTTAGTGAAAGTATGGATGATCATTTTGATGAAACAAATGAATTTATTTTAAAGCCAAATACAGAAAGTTGCAAAGGATACTTGTCATATATTGAGTTTTGTGGAACTGAAAAATAATAAATAATAGTACGATATCATTTAAAAGGAGTGAGATAGATATGGATAAGCCAACTTTAACTATAAAACCAATTAGACCAGTTACACCTAAGAAAGTACCAAAAGGAACAAAAATTATCGCATTAGATGAAAATAAAATTCTAATAAGTGAAGGTGATTGGCATCCTGAAGCAAGTACTGTAATTGACTTTGGAGCAAGATATGTTGATAGAACAGGAATTGATCGATATGGAAATGAAATATTCGGCAATCGTGGGTTCAAGTACAAAGACAAAGGTGTAAAATGGGACTTCTATAGTGAAATTAATTAAATAAAATACACGTATTATAAAAAAATGAGGAGGTTTAACTTGAATATTGAGTATCTAAAAGAGCAGTTAGACAACATCAGAACTTTTCGAGACACATATAATACATCCAATGATGAAGATAAATATTTACATAATGAATTATCTAAAGCGCTGAGAGTGATTAAGAGTAAAATTTGGAGTGAAGAATACGATAGGTACAATAAAAGTAGACTTAAATCTAAAATTATTGATGGTAAAGAAGTTATTATTCCAGAATTCATGAATGGTTTCAGCGAAGAATTTGAGTTTAAAATAATTGATAATGATTTATACTTAATCCCTTCCAGATATAAAGAAAGTAAAGATGGATCATTTAATCAATGGGGTTTTGTATACATAAAAGAAAGAGAAGATAAGCATACGAGACTTACTGTAAGTATGTTAGGTAAGGATAAATATGGTGATAGGATTTTTACAGAAGCAGAATATTTTAAAAAAGTAGAAAGTGATTTCAGGTAGTTGAGTAAAAATTATGGCAAGAATGATAGATTTCCAGAGAAGTTTAGGAAACAAGTTGAAACAATAATTGCTGAGTATAACAAGTTAGATGGAGTTAAAGATTTTAACCCACTTAAATAAATAAAATACATAAAAAAAGGAATGGTGTATAGTGCAATTTACTTTAACTGAAGATCAATACAATGAAATTAAAAAAGATATTTTAAGTAGTCAATTCGATTTTACATTTGAAAAGAATAAACTGAAGGCATACTTAGGTCAAGACTTATATAACTCCTTAAAGAAATCGAAAGCAATTATTGCGGGTGGAATGATTTCAAGCTTATTCACCAATAAGGATATCAATGATGTGGATGTATATTTCCGTGATTATAATTCACTCTACTTATTCGCTGAACAAACTTTATCAGGTAATCATGTAGTATCCCACACAAAGAAAGCTACGCAATTCATTAAGAAACATATAGATGAGCAGATTTTAGTACAGATTATTCACTACCGTACATATGAGAAAGTTGAAGAAATTTTTAATACTTATGATTTTACAGTTTGTATGGGTGCGTATGATTTTGAAGTTGAAGAATTCATTTTACATCCAGAGTTCCTTAAACATAATTCACAACGTATTTTACGGTTTAATTCAAATACAAGTTATCCATTAATTTCAGCTATTCGTACACAGAAGTATGAAAATAAAGGATATAAAATCTCAAAAGCAGAGTATTTCCGTGTTCTGATGACTTGTATGAAATTGAATATTACATCTTATGATGAGCTAAAAGAGCAGCTAGGTGATATGTATGGTGAATCTTATGATCGATTATTTGATGATGTAAAAGATGAAGAGTTTGATTTGCAACTAGTTATTGATCGAATCGCAAACTTCTCTAAATCAGAAAATTACTTTAAAGAATATCGTCCGATTGACTATAACATTGATGATATTTTAGATGATTTAGATAAAGGCGAAAGATTTACTATTACATTAAAAGATGGTAACAAATATCGAGTTATTAATGGTGAAGTATTAGGAGAGAATATGACTCTGAAAAAGAAACATCTGAACTTAATGTTGATGAGTTTTATAAAGGTGAAAAATTCTATAAATTTGTTAAAAAATCAAGAGAATCATTAGAAAGCTTTTATCGTTCATCATTTAAGTATGTAGTTGGAGAAGAAGCAAAGGCTGAAAAAGAATATAATAAAAATACATATGGTGGAGACGGTAAGTTATTCTTTAATCATAGAAATAAATTAAAAAGTTCATCTTATTATGGCAATAATGATAGTGTTTTAATTGAAGTAGAAATTAATGGGTCGGATGTAATTGACGACAATATGTGTGAAATCAAGGCTACAAAATGCAAAGTAGTTAGAGAAGTACCAGAAGCAGAATGGAAAGAGTGGCTTGGAAATACAGATGAAGAAGATAAATTTATCCTATTCTAATTAAATAATAATCTGCTTTTATAAAATAATAAATACATAAAATTAGGAGTGTTTTGATTGGAAAAACAAACGAATAAATTAAAACTAATCATGATTACAAGTAAAAGTAACAATTATATTTCTGATAACGTAAATAATGAAGGGTACTTTCACACCAAGATTTCAGATTTACTGTTTGATGGTCAAAAATTAGAACGTACTTATGATAAAAATTGGTTAAAAATTAATTCAATGCCTAAGAAAATAGAAAAAGTTAAACCTAAATCAAGAATTAATCAGCGTTATGAATTAAAAGAGGGTTATCCAGAGGGTGATTTAACTCCAAAAATCATAAGTTATTCTGATTTTGATGATAACTATGAGGAAGTACGTGGTCTATATACATATAAGTACGATGAGGTTGAAGAAGGTTTTGAAGATGTGGAATTCGAAGTAAATGTAATTGAGGAAGTAGATGGAGAATTTGAAATGAAACAACTTCAGTATACTCCTAAATACAACTTTTTAGATCAAATTCAAACTCATCCAAAATTATTACCTTTGAAACCATGTAAGCTAACACATGAACAATCGTATAAAATAATTCGTGATTTTGTTAAAAATAATATTGATTCCAAGTATGCAGTTATTACAAGTGACTACGATTTCTGTTTTACGGTTAAGAAGAAAATTGAATTGTATGAGCCACGACAGTATCGAGTAGACGTTAATTTAATGCATAAACGTAGAAAGCCTAAGTATGAAACCCGATATCAACGTAGCAGGGAGGTAACAGTTTTTGAAGTAGCACCTAAATCATACAATGATTATACAATTGTTACGCCATTTGAAGGCGACAGTTATGAAGAGTTGCTATCTAATATTGATACATATTTAAATGAACTTATTACAAAGATCAACGAACCATTAACTGAATGCGAATGTTGTAAAGGAACAGGAGTGATTTTTGATGACAACAATTAAACTACATAAGGATTATCTAAAAAATGAATTGGATTTACCGAGTAGTGCTGTACTTGATGAAATTACTGATACTTCTCGATGGAGTATTCATCATCGAATTATCTTTAAACATGAAGGTAAGTTTTATGAAACGTATTACAGTGAAGGTGCTACTGAAATGCAAGATGAACGTCCTTGGGAATATGAAGATGAGGTGGAATGTGATGAGGTTGAGTTAAAAGAAGTTAAAGTATTGAAGTGGGTTAAAGTTTAAATAAAATTTCAGTTTTATAAAAATACATAAAAAGAATGGAGAAATGAAGAATGGGAATGTATACTGAGTTAGTTTTATCAATTGAATTGAACGAAGATGTACCAAGTGAGGTTATCAATACATTAAAGTTTATGATGAATCGATACAGTGACGAAGATCACGTAACTCCTCCAGATCATAAATTATTTAAAGTTTCAAATCGATGGAGGTATATGTTAAATTCATGGAGTTATTATTTTGATGGATTTAGTAATAGTGCTTTACAATATGACTCAATTATCAATTCATATTTCTTAGTTATAAAATGTAATCTAAAAAATTATGAAAATGAAATTGAGCTATTCCTAGATTGGATTAAAGGCTATTCCAAAACAAGTGGTTTTGTTGGATATAGTCGATATGAAGAAGATACTGAACCTACATTAATTTATTTCTAAATAATAATCACATTTTATAAAAATTGGAGGAAGATAAATGCATAAATTTTATGATGACTTAAAGAGTTATATTCTTAATCAAGAACAGGAAACTAAGGAATTGCTGATTCCGTATTATGAAACATTGTTGCAGCTAGAATCATATTCAGAAATGAAAGATCTATTAAATCATTACAATGAAAAAGAATATCAAATTGATTATAATGATGCAGATACAGACGATCCTTATTCGAATGGATGGCTTGAAATTTATGAAATGCATAATCCTATTTCCTATACAATTGAATTAGATTTGGGAAATATGCAAGGAAATTATTGTCAATGTAATCCTGAAGACGAAGATTATATTTCAGACAAAGGTTGTTGTGGAATCCTTTGTGATGCAAGTTTACCAAAGGTATCTATCGTTAAAGAAGTAAAGATGTTAAATCATGAGTTTCAAGGTTATGAGCGTGATTTATGGGAATTAGAAGAGAAGTGGTTGACAGATTATGAAAAGGAGTTATTGTATAAGAAGAAGTTAGAAAAGGTAAGTAGCATAGAAAAAAGAATTGAACAACTACAAAAGGAATTAAACGCAGCTAAATCTGATTTAGAAAATTAAATAAATAAATACATAAAAATACTTGAAATAAAAAATGTTGGTGGTATAATAAGAATATAGTTAAGAAAGGGAGTGAGGACAATGGTCAGGCGTTTAACTTATGAAGATGAGCAGAAAATTTTAGACGAATTAGATTACTTAATTGAGCAGACAGAATTTAATCGTGAGGATGTTGTTTGGTGTAGTAAGATAATCAAAAAGCTGCTACTTGAATTACATTTTATGAAGAATGATATTATAAATAAAAATACATAAAGTAAGGTGATTAAATGGTTGAATCTCCATTAGAAAAAAATGAAGTCCAGATTACTTCGCAGCACAGGATCGCAGTAGATAAATTGAATTTTGCATTAATGAATAGGTATGAGAAGAAAATTTCTAGAGGTAAAAACACTGAAGGTAGTGGTGAATTTGCTTATAACAAACAAAATGCAAGTTACTTTGGAAACCTCAAAGCATTAGGTAAACGACTTATTGAAAAAGAATTTCTAGAAAATTTGAGTGAACAAGATTTAAACCAAGTAGAGGATCTAACAGAAGCAATTAATAAAGCTATTGTACATATTGATAAGGTGGCGAAAGAAGTGTCAGACCATCTTACTGAACATATCACTGTTGACCTAGGAGAATCTACAAAGGGTAGGGGGAGAAAGAAATCAACTGAAGACGGAGAAGAAAGTATAGATGAGGTTGATGCTGATTGACAAAGCGTTATGTTGGAATTGACCCATCATCAATGACAGGTTTCTTTATACAGGATGAAAAAGGTAAGATTGTAGTAGAAACTGAATTATTTTATACATACAAGAAAGACCCAGAAAGAATGATTTATATTGCTGAGGAGATAATTAAGAAATTAAACATAAAAACAGATATCATCTGTATTGAAAACTTCAGTTATAATTCATTAGGTCAAGGAATCGATTATCAATTTGGAGTAGGTTGGATTATAAGAGAGCATCTATATAATGCAGGATTCACTTATTATGACGTAGCCCCAAAAACATTAAAGAAATTTGCAACTGGAAATGGAAACTCTTCTAAAAAGACAATGGTAGCACCAATAGAAAGACGATGGGGATATAAACATCCAAGCGATAATGTTACAGATGCATTTATATTGTCAGAGATTGCTAAAGCCATTGATCAAGGTAATGAATATATTGGATTAAGAGAGTATGAGAAACAAGTAGTAAAAGTAGTTAAAAATAGTATTTTGAACAAAGAGCAATGGAAAGAAATTAAAACTCCTCCTTGGATGAATAAAAGGAGTAAGTATTACTTTAAACGTGAAGGTTTAGATGAAAATGATTGTTTTATTGAAGATAAGTAAGATATGATACATAAGCTAGTTAAACTATCGAGCCATGAACGATGTAAATAATTAAAATTTATTTATTGTTAGGTAATATTAAAATAACACATGTTCTCAACTCATCAAATGTTCTCATTAAAATCCTAATATTATTTAAACTTTAGTTAGGTACATTGTGATTGGTTCGATAATTAATAAACAAAATACATAATTGAAATGGAGAGATTTATTTATATGGTAAAACTGAATAACACTTTTGAATTTGTAGGGAACTTAAAGTTTATGAGCGAGCCTGTAAAAACTAACGAATATACTTCTGGTTGGACAAAGAAGGAATTAAAAGCAGTATTAAATGAGTCAACAAAAAATGGAGTATTTTTATCTTTAGAAGGTGGATATTACAAATCAGCAGGTAAACCTGATAAAGTTTTCTCATTCACTAAAGGAATGTTTGGAGAAAAAGGTAGTAAGTTAGAAGTTGCATGGGATGACCGTCATATTCCTACGATTGTAAATTCAGTAGCAGATTTCAGTAAAACAATTATTGATCTAACAACCGATGCTCAAGTTAAAGAAAAATATTACAAATTACGTGGAGACATTTGGACAATTGAAAATAATGAAAATGCAACTGATGAAGATAAGCTGAAATTAGAAGGATTATATTCAGAGTTGAAGTCAACAGCTCCACACCGTTATGAATTTATTCATGAACTAGATGCTTTGGAATTTTTAGAAAAACATTCAGAAAAATTAAATGGTAAAAAGTTTAAGATTAAAGGTGAAGTACAAGTATCGCATTGGAATGGTAAATTCTATACAAATTACGTACCGTCAATTATGGAGTTGGTAGATGAAGAAGTTCCTAATCAATTACTTGTAGATTTAGACTTATATTTTGGTAAAGATGTAATCAATGACACTCGTTTCAAAAAAGATAAAGTGAAAGTTTTTAATACATATATTTTAGCGTATGACTCAGGATATAAAAAAGACGTATTCTTCCCATTAACAACAGTGTTAAATGCAAAAGATTACGATTTAGAAGGTAATCCTAAACATAAAGCTCATGTTGAAATTGTTGAAAAGTTTTTCACGGTAAAAGGTAAAAAAGTATTCCGACTACCCTATTCTGCAAAAGTAATAAATGGATCTGAAGTTGGTGATTTCTCTGAAGCAAATCTAACAGAAGATCAAAAGCAGCTTATTGATATTGGTATGGCTACATTAAATGATTTTAAACCTAAAGGACAAACGTTTGGTGATAATGTAAATGAAATTCGATTATTGTTCCCAAAAATTAAGAATTTGGGAGAAAATGCAGACTTCACTAAAGGAGCAATTGAAACTAACTACGAACTATCTGCATTAGAATATAAAGCTATTGAACGAGGAAGTATGGTTTCAGATGTAAAAAATGAAGTGACTCAAGAGACAGAATCTAATCCATTTGATATCAACCCTGATGATTTGCCATTCTAATAATCAATAATTAAGTAAATAATAATTTGAGTAGGAGAAGTTCTTACTGAATCATATTAATATGAATAATAAAATAATGGAGGAATTAATTTATGGCATTACGTAAACCATCTACAAAAAAAATCGGTGTAAAAGTTTTAACAACAGGAAATACAGGTACTGGTAAATCATTATTTGGTCTATCATTCCCAAAGATTGCCGCATTAGATTCTGAAGCAGGTTTAGCTTTATATGAAGGAACTGAAGTGGGAGAAAACATTGTTGTAATTGATAACACTATGTCTGTTTCTGACTTAGAATCCACGTTTACTGAAATTGAAGAGATGTTAGAAGATGATCCAAATTCGATTGCAACATTAGTGATTGATTCTGAAACTAAATTCTATCAAAACTTACAACATTCATGCTTAGACGTTGAAGAAAGACGAGCCGTAAGTAAGGGTGGAGACGTTAATGATACTAACCTTTCAGTTCGTTCATGGGGGCGTATTAAGCAAGTCGCACAACGTCTACAAAACCTAAAAATTGACTTATCAGCTAAAGGAGTAAATATCATTTCGGTTTCTCAAGTTGAAGATGTTAAGAAAAAAGTAGGCGAAAACTTTGTTAAAATTGGTGAAAAACCAGTTATGCCGAAGAATTCTGAATATGATTACGATATCATTATTGATTTGTTTATTGAAAAAGATGAGAACGGGAACGAAGTATATAAAGGTGTAATTAAGAAAGACCGTACACGAGTTACTAAAGTTGGCGATGTATTTGAAAATCCTTCGTATGATATTTGGAAGAGTCATTTAGAGGGACGTAAAGATGCAGACACTATTTCATCTTCATTAACTAAAGATTTAGATAAAGACAAGAAAGCATTAGAACAAGAAGATCATGAAAAAGAGAACCCTATTGTTGGTGTAAACGTAGAGCGAAATAAAGAATTAGCTCGTGAAATCTTAGAAAAATCAAATAATACTACGGATGAAATTAAGAAGAAAGTTATTACATATATGACTGAAAATAAAGTGTCACTTAAAGCAGTTGATACTACATTGACTTCAGTTTATGAAGCTACATTAGCTCAATTTAAATAATACATAATTAAATATGGGGGGGGAGATTAATTTCTCCTCCTACATCTATAACAATGAGGTGTACATAATAATGGCTAGAAAAGTTAAATGCACGTACTGTAAAAAAGATGGGACGAATGAATCTTTCCATAAGGAAGTAATTAAAGGAAGGAATAAATACTTTTGTAATCAGATTGAATACGAATTATTTGAAATGAATGAGGCTAAAAAACAAACAGAGACAGAAGAAAGAAACAGTCTGATGAAATGGATCATGGACGAAATCTATAATTATGAAACAGGAATGGTATTCCCAAAAACTTTAAATGGAAGAGTATCAAAGCTTCTTAATTTCTATCCAGTATCAGTCGTAAAAGAGGCTTTCGTTAATAACTATGAGGTTCTTTCTTGGGCAATCAAGAATAAAGACTTCACCAGTGAATTTCATGCTACATGTTATGTAATGACAATAGTCGAAGGTAGCGTGAATGATATTTATTTAGAATTTAAAAGAAATCAGAAGCAAATTGATAGAGTAAGTGAGAAGAGTGTGGATGTTCAATTATTTGATGAAGTTTCAAATACTACAGTAATAAACAACACGAATAAAAAAGACATATCTCACTTCTTAGAAGATGATTTTTAAGGAGGAATGTTAGTGACAGTATTAAGTAATTATCCTAGTGAGTTAGTGGATACTAGAAAAATCATTGAGGCATCGTTTGTATTTTGCTTATGGAAAGATCCTGAATTGTTTGATGATTATTCAGAGTTTAATCCTAGTAAAGAATTATTACTTGATGATTCCAAGTTTTACTATTCTATTGCTCATAAAATGAAAGAGTTAGAGTATAAATCATTAGACAATGCGTCAGTTTTTACATATTTAAAAGACAATCCATTATTAGCTGAAGAATTTAGTTTAAAAGGTGGATTCAAGACTGTTGACAAGATGTGCAAGATTCTTAATTCAAATAACATTGAATCATACCATGATGCATTATCAAAAAGTAATATGTTGATTAGTTTATATGACAAAGGATTCAATGTACTAAGCGAGTTGGACAAATTTAAACAAATGACTACTTCGCAACTCTACGATTATTATGAATACCAATTAGATAATGTTTTCTTGGGTAGGGGGTCAGGCGTACAAATTGTAGACTTAGATATTAGTGATGACTTTATTGAGCGAAACAATTCAGGAGCAGGAAGAGGATTGAGTTATCATTCAACATCACCAATCATGAACTATCATACTATGGGTTTACATCGTTCTAATGTACAAATATTTGCAGGTTTTAGTGGTACAGGGAAGAGTAGTTATGTAGTTAATTCATACATGTTGCCTATTTTAGACAGTGGAGAAAAATTAACAATTATTGCAAATGAAATGAATATTGATGCATGGAGACATATCTTTCTTGCCACAGTTTTATCTCAAAAGTTAGGTTATTTTGGATTGACCAGAAAGAAACAAAAGTTAGGTTCATATACAGATGAACAATTACAAAAAATTAAAGAAGCTCAAAAATACATAGATGATCATTATAAAGGAAGAATTAAGTTTGTAAAAATATTTGACTATAGTGTAGATGACGTAAAGCGTATTGCTCGTAAGATGGCTAAAAGAGGATTTGGGTATATAGTTTACGATACTTTTAAATCAGAAAACGCTGCTTCGGATAAAGTCACTGGTGAATTAATAGAAGCATCAAAACAGCTACTTCAGGTAGCAGAGAAGGAAGATATCTGCATCATCATTACCATGCAATTAGCGATCTATATGGAAAATACACGTTATTTAACTGCTGCTACATTATCCAATGCAAAAGGAGTTAAGGAAGTTGTTTCTGAATTAATCCTGATGAGAAAATTATGGGATGACGAATATACTGGAGAAAAATTTGACGTTAAAGCATGGAAATACATAAAAGATGAAAACGGGAAAATTACAGGAAGTAAAGAGTACATTACTTTAGACAAAGAAAAAAGGTATCGTCTCATGTTTCTAGATAAAACACGAAATGATGAGGATGATATTTGTGTCATTTCAAGATTCGACGGTCAGTGGAATCAATGGAAGGAAATAGGGTACTGTAATCCAAAGCACCAGAATAGATAGGGTGTGACTAATTGAACATTTACGCATTAAAACAACAGATTATAGATAATGAAGAATTAATTGAATTAATACTTAATGATTCAGGATTTACTGATATTAATGGAGAATTCAATCAAGGGAATGAATATAGATGTTCTTGGGAAGAAGGAGGTAATCCTACTTCGGTTCGAGTTAACAAATCTACATTGTCATCTGATTGCTTTTCTAGAGGGATTAAAGGTGACATTATTACTTTAGTAAGTGAAAAATTGAACCTTTCCTTTACAAAAACAATAGATAGGTTGTCCAGATTAATAAATTTTGAAGACATTAACGAGGACATCACTTTACCATTCGATGGATTCTTTAATGAAATATTAAATTTAGTTGATGATAGTTTCGATGATCTTGAAACTTTTGACGAATCAATACTTGATGATTATTTAATTTTACCTTCTGAAAGGTTTTTGAAAGATGGGATAAGTTACGAAGTACAACAGAAATACAATGTAGGATATGATGTTACAACAGGTAGAATAATTGTTCCGTGGAGAAATTTAGAAGGTAAAATAGTTGGAATCATGGGTAGGTTAAATAAAGAAGAAATAGAAGAGTATGAAAATAAGTACCTACCAATCATCTCATTCCCTAAAAGTAAGACTATATTTGGATTTAGTGAGAATTACAGATCAATACAAGAACAAGAATTAGTTATTATAGTTGAGCCAGAAAAAGGAGTAATGAAGCTAGAGTCAATGGGAGTAAATGTTGGCTTAGGACTAGGAGGGAGTTCTCTTAGTACTTTTCAAGCAAATAATATTAAATCATTGTTCCCAAAAAGAATTATTGTTGGTCTTGATGAAGGATTATCCGAAGAAGTATCACGCAATATGGCTAAACAATTAAAAATTGATACCTTCTTTGAAAATGAAGTAGGATACATATATGATGCAGAAAATAAATACTTACCTAAAGGATCAAAAATGAGTCCGTCCGATTTACCATTGGAGAAGTTTAAAAAGTTAATAGTTGAATGCACTAGAAAGGTATAAGGGGCTGATTTTAATTAAGAAAATAAATAATGAAAAAGAAGAAGAATTAGTAAAACAATTACGAGAAGATGGGAAAACTGTTTATTCAATAAGTAGGATAAATACATTCAATGGTTGTAGTTTCGAGTATTACAATACATATATAAAAAAGAATCGTGGAATTAATAATTGCTATGGTGAAGTTGGTATTACAATTCATGAATACATTGAGAGTGTGTATCGTGAAAATATTAAAGATACATCTGATTTCACACAGAAGTTACATACAAAATTACTTGAGCTAGAAATTATGGATTTAGATTTTCCGAGTGAAACAATTAAGAATTCATTTGTGAAAGATATGGAACACTTCACTAAAAACTTCAATAAGTTAGATGGTAATTTTACACTAGAGAAGATGTTTGTAACAAAAATTGGCGAGTATTATTTAATGGGATATATTGATGCAATTCAAGAATTAGATGATACATTGAACATTGTAGATTGGAAAACTTCAAGTAAATTTACAGGATCAAAACTTCTCGAAGCAGGTAGGCAGCTAGTTATTTATAAATTAGGATTAGAAAACACATCAAATATCAATATTAATGAAATTAAATGGGCTATGCTCAAATACATAAATGTTTGTTGGAAATTAAAGAATGGCAATATCAAAAAGAAGATGGTCAATCGTGGTAAGTTAATTAAAGAAATGAAAACCACATTCGAAAAGGAAATGATCAAGTCAGGATTGGATGAATTAGAAATAGGATTAGCTTTAATGAATGCTGAAGCCAATAATTCATTTGATAATTTACCTAATGTTATTAAGGATAAATATTGGTTAGAGGATTGTTTCGTTGAATATAAAGCTACTGAAGAAGTAGTTAAAGAAGTAGAGGATTACGTAATCAATACAATTGAAGAAATTGAAAATAAAGATATACATAATGAAAGTGAATGGAAGCCTTTAGATTTTGATAAAGAAGGCACATTTTATTGTAATACATTATGCAGCCACAGAAAAACGTGCCCATTTATTAGAGAATATAATCAAAAGAATCCATACAAGAAAAGCTTTTAAGGAGGATTTAAATTGAGATATAACAACTATCATAAACATACTCATTATAGTAATGTGCATACTCCTGACTCTATTGCTAAAGTTGAAGACTATGCTAAACGAGCCATTGAATTGGGACATACATCATTGGCAACTACTGAACATGGATATGCAGGTAATATATTCGAATATTATGATGTTGCTAAGAAATATGGTTTAAAATTTGTATTTGGGATTGAGTATTATTATGTAAATGATCGTTTTGAAAAAGATAAAACTAATTCACATCTGATGGTATTAGCAAAGAATAAGCGTGGTATGAAGCAGATGTTGAAGATTATGTCTGAAGCAAGTAAAACAGGATATTACTATAAACCTCGTATTGATAAGGAACTGTTATTCTCATTAAATCCAGAAGATGTTGTAGTTACTTCAACTTGTGTAATTAGTTATATCAATAAGTATGATGATTATGAAAAAAACTTTGTTAAACCTTTGATGGAATATTTCGGAGAGAATTTTTACTTAGAGATTCATGATAATACTCACCCAATGCAAGTTGAATACAATAAAACAATATTAGAACTACATAATAAATATAAGATTCCGTTTATCCACGCAACAGACTCACACTATATTTACACAGAGGATGACAAATATCGTACAATTTTCTTAAATGGGAAAGGAATTTTTTATCCAGAAGAGGAAGGATTCATTTTAGATTATCCTGATTCGGATGCAATTTTTGAACGATACGAAGAGCAAGGAGTATTTACAAGAGAGCAAGTAGAAAGCTCTTTAAGGAATACTTGGATTATAGATGATTTTGAAGATATTGAAATGGATAAAGAAATAAAAATGCCATCTTTATATCCTGAATTATCTCATGAAGAAAAAGTTGAGAAATTAAAAAACGTCATTAATCATGAATGGATAAAAGATAGAGTACATATCGCTAATGAAGATTATCAGAAATACATAGAAGCAATTAGACTAGAGACATCAATTATCGAAGACACTAAAATGGAAGACTACTTTTTACTTAATTACGAGATTATAAAGAGAGCAAAAGAATTAGGTGGAGTATTGACTCGTACTGGTCGTGGTTCAGCGCCAAGTTTTTACGTAAATAAATTGTTAGGGTTTACTGAGATTGATCGACTAGAAGCACCTATTACGTTATATCCAACTCGTTTCATGAGTAAATCACGGATCATTGAATCTAAATCTTTACCAGATATCGATTTTAATACTGCCAATCCAAAACCATTTATTCAGGCTAGTCGTGAAATTTTAGGAGAGGATAATGTCTATTACATGACTGCTTATGGTACTATGCAAGCATCATCAGCATTTAGAAACCTATGTCGTTCTTATGGATATAATATGGATGAATATAATGAGATTGCTAAAGATTTAGATAGATATAAAAATCACGAAAAATGGAAAGATGTAATTGAAGAATCTCAACGTTTTATCGGAGTAATTGATTCAGTAGCACCTCACCCTTGCGCTAATATTCTCTTGAGTGAATCTGTATCGGAAGAGATAGGAGTAATTAAAGTAGGAGATGAACTATGTGTACTTATTGATTCAACTACTTCTGACACATGGAAATTCTTAAAGAATGATTATCTTTCAGTTACTGTATGGGACATTATTGCTGAAACTTATAAGATGCTAGAGCAACCAATTCCCAATATCCGTGAATTAAACAATTTAATGATGAACGATAGTAAGATGTGGGATTTATACGAAAAAGGTTTAACTGCAACACTAAATCAAGTTGGTACTGAAAGTGGTACGTCACAAGTAATGCAGTATAAACCTAAGTCTGTACGAGAGTTATCAGGTTTCGTAGCTGCAATTCGTCCGTCATTTGAAAGTATGAAGCATTTATTCCTTGATCGTAAAGAGTTTTCATATGGTATCCCAGAGTTTGATAAGATTCTTGAAACATCAGATAATTTTGTTTTGTATCAAGAGAATATAATGGAAACACTTGTGTATTCAGGGTTTAATGAAGATGAAACTTATTCATTATTAAAAGCAATTGCAAAAAAGAAAGAAGGTATCATTGAACCAATCTATGAGCGATTTATTAATGGATTTACAGAAAAAACAGGTAGTCAAGAAAACGCTCAAAAAGTATGGAAAATCATTGAAGATGCAGTTGCTTATGGGTTCAATAGCTCTCACTCGTTATCAGTTGCTTACGATTCACTATATGGAGCATATTTGAAGGCAAATTATCCTCTTGAATATTACGCAGTAGTTCTAAATATTTACGAAGACAATACAGAAATGACTGCTAGAATATATAAAGAATTATCTCATTTCAAAATTAAAGTCGTATCGCCTTTGTTTGGTAAGGCACGTGGTAAATATTCAGTAGATAAAGCGAATAATCAAATTGTAAAAGGTATGAAGTCAATCAAATTTGTGAATGATTTAGTATCTGAGCAGCTATATGAGTTAGCACAAAGAAAACAGTATGATAATTTCATTAATCTATTAGTTGATATTGCCAGTGAAACAAAAGTAAATACTCGACAACTAAACATATTAATTCGACTTGGATTCTTCAGAGAGTTCGGTAATTCAAAATACCTCGAATTACTGTCAGCTAAATTTGCTGAAAGATATAAGAAGTCTCATAAAGAAGATACTAAATTGAAGCGATTAGAAGAAATTCAACAATATGAAATAGAAATTAAAAACATTGAAGATTACCATATTAGCGAGAAAGTAGTATTTGAGAAGGAAGCATTAGGTTACTCACAAAGCACAGATAAAAAATATGATCTTTCATACGCAGTCGTAACAGAAGTTGATACTAAATATGCACCGTCAATTAAGTTGTATCTAGTTAATAATGGAATTGAGATGACCTTACGAGTACAAAAGAATATTTTCCTTGATGAAAATAAACAGACATTATTGAGCATTGGAGATATGATCAAAGTTACTCAAGTAGAGAAGAAACCTAAAATGCAAAAAGTTGAAGGCAAATGGCTGCCTACTGATATCATGCAGACATGGTTAACTTCATGGCAGAAAGTAGAGATTAATAAATAAAATACATAAAATATTTAAATAAAAATTAAATATTATTGAAAATGGAGGAGTTAAATATGACAGAACAAAGCGTAGGATTTAATTATCATGAGAAGGTTATTAATTCATATTGTAATCGAGCTTATCAAATTGCAAAATCTAAAGGTTGGCACGAAGAAAAAAGAGAAACAGGAACATTATTAGCATTAATTCATAGTGAGGTAAGTGAAGCATTAGAAGCAGATAGAAAAGGTGATCTTGAGAATTTCAAAGAGGAGTTAGCAGATATTGTAATTCGTGTATTTGATTTATGTGGAAGTCGAAATATTGATTTAGGTAAAGTCATTGAAGAGAAAATGCTTAAAAATGAAGGAAGAGAATATAAACATGGTGGTAAGAAATATTAAATAAAAGAAACCTATTATGAAAGGAGATTTGATTATGAATAGAGATTTATTGTATCACGTTAAATTTGATGCTAATTGTGATATAGAAGGTAGAGTGCTTTACGAAGGGGAACAGTATCCAGTATTCAAAAAGTCAAACGACTATATAATTCTATGTGCAGAGAATGGTGATTTTTGCTTCAGTAACGAATTGATGAAATCTGCAATTGAAGAATGGAATCTAGAAGTGGTTAATGTTTAAGTAATATTCATCTTTTATTAAAACAAATACATAAGATTTGGAGTGGTCATTTGTACGCAGTATGTAAAAATGGAAATTGTGCTCAAACCTACGCAGTAAAAGAAATAATTAAAGGTCGATCAGAAAAAGTATTTATGAAGGATATTAAAATTACAAACGGTTATCGTTGTGAAAAGTGCGGAGATATAGTGATTGATGTGAAAGGAAATGGTACTTTTTCGACTCTTCCAGATATCAGAAAGTTTATTACAGTTGAAGATTTAGAAAAACAAAAGAAGGAAGTTTATAAAAAAGCTAAACGCAAATTGAAGGAAGCTAAGAAAGAATTAAAACAAATTAAGAAAGAAGACTATTAAGATTTAATAAAACACGCATTTTAATGAAATAAATACAAATTAAATGGAGGAATTAATTTTATGAGTATTCAAATCATGGGTCAGAATTTAGATTTAGCATTTAAAGAACTGAATATTAAAGCTGTTAAAATGTATGAAACAAAAGGCGAAGAAGTTTTAGCTGAAATGCAAGTTTGGGAATTAGAAAAAGAAGAATACAATAAATTGAATTCAGTAAAAGGTAGTGACTGGAAAGATGATTACGGTTGGTGGCGCAATAACGGTTGTAATTGCGAAAATGATGAAAAGTTCCAATTCATTATAAACAATAATGTAATGATTGGATTTAAAAATGAACATAGTTGGTATCATAATGAAGATGAAATTAAAGAAGATCCTGATTTAAGTCCTCCAGAGTACAAAAACTTCTCTAGTTGGTTTACTGAGTACATAAGCTTGAGTAAATTAGACAATTATACTTATTTTGTACATAGTTTAGCGAAGATTAACGGATTTACTAAAGCTGAATTCTTACAGAAGTTCGAAGGGTAATTAATTATAAATCGAAGTCTGCATATAGTGTTTTAATTGATTTAATTAATAAATACTGCACTATATGTAGATGTAACTTTCAATAAAATCACACTATTATCTAAGGGGGATTATGCTGATGAATAGTAAAAGAGATAGATTCAGTATAGATGAATTAGTAAGTATAAGTGACATATCTAATAAATTACTAAGAGCTGCTGAGTTGCTAAAAGGAATAGATAGTGAATTATCTGCAAGTCTTAATGAAGGTTACTTACTTTTAAGTAAATTGAAAGGTGATGAGTGTAAAAATGGAGAAATAAAACAGTCACTGTATTGTCTACAAACTGGTAATTATTATGGTGACATCGGGGAGTACACTGGATATAAGGATTATCATGTTGGGGATATAATCAAATTTGATAGATATAAAAAGAACATAATAATTAAAAAGAATAATCAGTACTTCTTATATGGGTGGGTCGGGCGTTCATTGCAGAGTATGGAAAACGACAGTTCTATAGAGTTTGAGAGAATATTTAAACACAATGAGTACTTTAAGCGTGAATATAGTTATTGTCATCCCTTATCAATAAAGAACATTGTTTCATAAAAGATTAGTATTATTAAATACATAAAAAGGAGAATTAAAATGACGGAGATGAAATATTACGAATTCAATAAAAATGAGTATTACGCATTAATAAAGGCTAAAACTGCTCAAAAATCGATGGAGATTTATGTTGAAAATGTAGCAGGTGAAAGTGTGGAGCAAATCAAAAATGAAGGAACACCAGACCTTTTAAACAAGTATGACGCATTTGTTAAATATGGATTAGCTCCAAAAGAAGTAGACGAAAACTTCGAGGAAACTGTTAAAAATTTTGAAGAAGAGACAGAAGGATTGTTATTAATTGATGGTTCGCTATTGTAATTCAAATACATAATTGGAGTTGAGTCTTATGCAAGATGGGAAAACATTAACCGAACAGAATGTATGGGAACATTATAAAAAGGTGGAAGCAGAAAACTTTCACCTCAAGAAACAACTCGTAAATAAGAATAGACAAATTAAGCAGCTTAAACGTGTGATCAGTACTTGGAAAGTAAAGTTTGAAAAGCTTACTGAAAATCGTAAACCAAAATATAAAAATACAATTAGAAGAAAGTAGGATGATTAAATATTGTTGTCAGTTATATTATTAGTTTTAATTATTGCTTATGAGATTTTTAGAGCATTCAAGTTGGATGAATTTAAGTTAGTTCTAAATATGATAAAAAGCCTTAAAGGAAAAGAGAGGCACAGTCCAGAGATGGTTCAAGCAGGGCAACTATTTCTTAATAATAAAAGATTCATCATTTATATCTTGTTTGAATATGGATATCTAGTTGTATTAGGCATTTTATTCTTTACACAGTATTGGCTAGTTGCTTTGCTAATCACTATTCAAAGTCTGATAGTGTACTTTATTAACAAAAAGAAGAATGATTTTATTACATATACAGATTCAGCAATTACGATATTAATTATTGTATTAGGCTTAATGTTGATTTAATTAAAATGACAATATTATTGGAAAATTAGGAGGGTGGATTTTTATGAAGCGATGGTTATTGGTTGTATCAAATAAAGAAAATGATAAAAAGTATTTATGGGATCCAATTAAAGGTATGAATGTTGTACCATATGGTTATCGAAAAGTAACCCAAAGTATACCTTTAGATGAGTCCAAGTATGGTCACTTACCATTACTAACTTAAATAATATTTTGATTTTATAAAAGAAAATATAAAGGAGTGGATTATTTGAACGCAGAAGATGAAATTACAGCTACAGAGGCAGGTAGACGATTGTCTAAATTTGCAGAGAGTCTTGGTATTGATGAGAAAATATTTGATGAATGGAACAACTTAGATAATGTAAGTTTTACAATGGGATCAGGAAATGTATCTCGTACCAGAGGCACTAGTGGAGATGGATTTTTAAAAGGTAAGCAAATGAGTAAAGTGTTAGGAAAACGATAATGGTGATTAAATAATAGTTTGCTTTTACAAATTTTAAATAACAAATACAAAATGCGAATAGGGGAATGATTAATTATGATGCAAGAAAATGTTGAATTAAATAACAGTAACCATGTGTTGAGTGATAAAGTAAATGGAGACAAGATATATATCGTAACTGTATCAAAGACAGTACCTCATACTGCTAAAAGGAAAGTATTTGATGGAATCAAAGAAAGACTAAATGCGAATAACAAGATGCTGATGCTTGATGATAACTTTAAGTTAGAAATCATGAAAAAAGGCGACTTTCTTTACATTAAAGATTCAGTTAACAACCCCAGAGTTCTAAGTAAAATTGTATCCAACAGTGTCAAGAATGCTATCGAATGTGAACATAATTTAATTATGATTCCAGAAGGTTATGAAATAAAGTATTTTAAAGTTAAATAATAACCATATTTTACGAAAAGGAAATACTAGAAAGGACTGATCGTATGACAGTGATGACAATTTTAACTGCCGATGACTTGTCTCATGTAAAAGTAGAAATTAAGAATGTTTCAGTAAAGTATTATAAATATCATGAAAATATTCCTGAAGAACTCTATTCACGTTTTAAATCAGATTTACCTTCTAAGATTATCTTTGGTTCAGAAAATGTTTATACAAAGTCATTTACAAAGATACTATATGATAATGGATATGAATTATCGGAAAATGGGGATGTTCTTGTTATTAACAATGATGACATTTGTTATGCTACTTTAGAAAAAGAAGTTGAAAATATACTAGAGCAATTCACATTAGAAATTAATGATGAGTATGATGCTGAAACTATACAAAACGCATTATTGAAGAGTGGATATATCATTTCATCTAAAATTATCAACGGTGTAACGCACATTACAATTCATAACAAATTAGATTAATTATAAAAAATACATAAAATAAGAAAGTAGGGAAGTTTATTTCTGCAAGAGAATCGCACAATTATATAATTGTCATATGAGATTCGAATGAGATATGTTTGTGGATAATAAGCGAATAAATGAAGAAGTTTAATAAGTCTGTGACAGTTCCAACTATTATCGTATGCACCCTTGGTTGGGGAGTATTTGCATCTAAAGCTATACAAGAGAATCATAAGGAAGAGAGTAGTAATGTACATAAATACACTTCTGATGAATTTGAGAAAAGGTTAGCTGCTTACCGATTTATACCACCTTATGACAATATTAAAAAAGAATATGAACGCTTGAAAGAAGAGGAAAGAAAAAGGTTAGAAGAATTAGAGCGTCAACGTTTGGAAAGGTTAGAGAAAATTAGGTTAGTAAAAATTAAAGAAGCAAAAAAGATAGCTGAACAGAAACGAATTGAAGAGTTAAAGAAGCAACAACAAGAAGAAGTAATAAGTAGAGGAGATACTAACTCTACAGGAAATTGGATGACGTTTAATGCAAGCTATTACACAGCTTATTGTTCAGAAGGCTGTACGGGCGTAACAGCAACAGGATACGATGTGTCTAATACGATTTATTACAATGGATTAAGAATTATTGCAACCGATCCAAATGTAATTAAGTTGGGAACAATTGTGGAAGTTAAAACACCATACGAAACGTTCAAGGCAATTTCACTTGATACAGGTGGGGCTATTAAGAATCGCAAGGTAGATATTTTAGTTTCATCTACACAAGAAGCCATTAATTTAGGAAGACATAATATTCAAATCAAAGTATTAAAAATTCCAAAATAATACATAAAGAATTGAGTGGGGTAGTTATTCTACCTCAAGTCAGTTCTAAGGAAGGTGAATGACTATTGAAGTTTAGGAAAAGAATCCAATGGATTAAGAGGATTAGAAAACTAAAAGTTAAAGTAAAGGATTTATTATTCAAGAAACCATTTTATAAATACCTATATCGGCATATAAAGAATGAATTTACTGATAATAACAAAACAGCAATTAGGTATTACATGAACGCTAATACATTGCGCGATGAGTCATTTAAGTTTGAAATTGAACTATATCATAAAGCTTATTACACTTCATTTGATTTGAAGTATTTGGAACATATTTTCATATTCACAAAGGATCACATTGCACAAAAGATCAGTAAATACTCTGATTTACAGTTTATTTATGGCGAGGATGAACTTGGTCTGTATTTTGAAGTAAGTTACATTGATGATTATTAAAATTAATTAAATAAATACATAAATATTACTTGTAATTATTGAACCTGATGATATAATAAGATCATAAAACAAGTAAGGGAGATGAGAAGATGAAAATCAACGATTCAGTATTAGAATATTACGGATATAAATTCGTAAATTGCAAGATTCGTGAAGAGGAAGGAATTACTTTTGAAGAATACCTTAAACGAGAGTTAGGTGATTAATTTGACCAAAGACACTCTAAAAGAAGTCATTCAGTTCGAAAAGGATTTAGCATTTGTTAGAGACTTCTTAGATAATCTACCTAAAGAGGTTGAATATTTATCACAATTGGTTGATCAGAAACAACGTGAACAAGAAGACTTATTACATCATATTGAGTTTGAAACATTACCTGCCAATAAAGGCTATGAAGCCTATCGTAAATTACATATAGTTAGAAATGAACGTAGGAAAGCTAAGGATATGTTGGATGTCATGAAAAGTGCGAATGACAAGTTAAAACCTAAGCTTCCAAACATAAGTATTTTTAATAATACATTAGGTGAAGTAAGAGGAATTATTAATAAACAGAAGAATAGGAAATACAAGCCTAGAGAACTAACAGAGATAACATACGGAAATAATACATATACAAATACATAAGGATTGTGGTGATTAAAATAAATTATATTGTTGTAGGAACTGATTGTAGTGGCAAGACAAGCCTAGTTGAAATGCTTTCTGACATTACAGAGCTTAAAGTAGTGAAAGGATCAAGTTTCCAAGATTCAAAATGTACACAAGATGAATTGTTTAATAAGTTTTTAGAGTTTACTAAGATGGATAATGTAATATTTGATAGGTTTTCTTATTGTAATGAAGTGTATGCAGAGATGTATGATGACTTTGCAATGCTATCTGATGAGCAGCGCAGATTTATTGAACGAGAAATGAAAGATGAAGCAACAATTATTTACTTATATGCAGACGATGAAGTATTAGAGAATCGATTTAATTCTCGTGGTGATGATTATGTATCATTAGAGAAATTGAAATATGCTAAAGGTAAATATGAAGAAGCATTACATAAGGTTGAACATTTAGAAGTAGTAAAATTTGATACAGGTAAGATGACTACAAAAGAAATTGTGGAGCAGATATTACTTAATTATTAATAAATACATAAATTAAATTTAATGAAAGAGGTTTTGTAATGAAATTGTATACAAAAAATATTTGCCCAAAATGCATGTTGGCAAAAGTATGGATTAATGAATCTGGAAAGAAAGTAGATATTGTTAATTTAGATGAACATGAAGAGGTACGTAATGAACTAGTGACAAAAGGTTTTTCTTCAATGCCTATCTTAGAAGTGAATGATGTTTTTTACACTGATATTAAAGAAATTCAAGAAATTATTGAACAATGATTATTTACGCAAGTAGAACAGGTAATGTCAGATACATAGTAAGTAAACTGAATATACCATCATTCGAAATCAACGAAAGTTTAATAGTTAAGGAACCATACATAATATTCACATACACAGATAAGTTGGGGGAAGTTCCTGAAAAGGTAGATACCTTCCTTCAACTGAATCACGAATTTTGCAAAGGTGTAATAGCAAGTGGAAACAGTAACTTTGGAAAGAAAATGTTCTGTGAATCAGCACAAAAAATTAGTGATCAATATAATGTTCCAATAATACATAAGGTCGAATTAAGAGGATTTCAACATGATTACGATTTGATTGTTGAGAAATATAAAAAATTAATACAAGGTGAGTGATAATTTGAAAGAGTACCTAAAGTTGAATAATGAGGTTTTAAATACATATGAACGAACTGGAAGATTAGTATCAGAAAAAGATAAAGAAGCAACTAGGAAGTACTTCTTAGAACATGTGAATGTTAAGTTACGATACTTTATCGACCTAGAAGAAAAACTTAAGTACCTTGTATCAGAAGGTTATTACGAAAAAGAATTCTTAGACTTGTACTCATTTGACTTCATTAAGAAGATTTATAAGATTGCATATTCATATAACTTCCGTTTCCCGTCATTTATGAGTGCTAGTAAATTTTATGATAGCTATGCTATGAAAAGTCGAGATGGGGAAGAGATATTAGAAAAATATGAGGACAGAATTTCTATTATTGCACTGTATCTTTCTCAAGGCGATGAGCAACTAGCAGAGAAATCAGTAAGAGTGATGATGGAAGCCTATCAACCTGCGACACCAACAGCTTTAAATAGTGGCAAGAAAGCTAGAGGCGAATTAGTGAGCTGTTTCAAATTATCAATGGATGATTCAATGAATAGTATTGCAGAGAATATTGGATACTGTCTAGAGTTGAGTAGACTAGGTGGAGGAGTTGGAGTTAATCTAACAGATCTTCGACCATTAGGTGATCCTATTAAGGAGATTCTCAATAGAGCAAGTGGTGTTATTCCAGTAGCTAAACTTCTAGAAAACTCATTTAGTTATTCAAATCAAATGGGACAACGAAATGGCTCAGGAGTAGTATATCTAAATATTTTCCATGCAGACATTGAAAACTTTATTTCATCAAAGAAACCTAACGCAGATGATAAAATTCGCCTAGCAACCTTATCAACAGGAATCATTATACCAAGCATTTTCTTTGAGTTAATGAAAAAGGACAAGGATATTGTTCTATTTAGCCCATATGACATCCATAAGGAATATGGTAAGCGTATGTCTGAAATCAGTATTACTGATATGTACTATGAGCTACTAGATAACCCTAGAATTCGAAAAATTAAACGTATAAATGCACGTAATTTATATACTGAAGTAAAAAAAGCACAATTTGAATCCGGATATCCTTTTGAAATCTTTGATGATAATGTAAACGATGTACATCCACTCAAGGGTATTGGACGAGTACAAATGTCTAACCTCTGTACGGAAATCCTACAATTACAACAAAAAAGTATTATCACTGATCAAGATCAACCTAACGAATATGGGTTAGATGTTTCGTGTAATTTAGGGTCGATTGATATTCATGCAGCAAGTAAAGTAAATGATTTTGAAGATCTAGTAGACACATCAATGAGATTGCTTACAAACGTTACAACAAAGACAAATATTGTTAATGTACCGTCTGTCGCAAAAGCCAATCAATTAATGCATTCTGTAGGACTTGGTTGTATGAACCTTCATGGACATTTAGCAACACAAGATATCATGTATGGCTCTCCTGATTCGATTAAATTTGTAGATCATTTTATGGAAGCATTGAACTATTACTCACTTAAATCATCTATGGCGTTAGCTAAAGAAAAATGTGAAAGTTTCTTCGGATTTGAGAAGAGTGAATATGCAAATGGCAATTATTTTGCTACATATGTTTCCAAAGAAGACACCTTCCCGAATGAGAAAGTGCAAAAAGCACTAGGTAACATACCAATTATCACTTCTGAGATGTGGAAACAACTTAAAGTAGATGTAATGAAATATGGTCTATTTCATTCATATCGTTTAGCAACTGCACCTACAGGAAGTATCAGTTATATTCGAAGCTGCACAGCATCAATGTCACCTATTACAGAACGTGTGGAAATTCGTGATTATGCTGATAGTCGGACAATTTATCCAATGCCATATATGACTAATGACAACATGCATTTATATCAAGAATCTTACGATGTTAACCCTTATAACTTAATTGATTTATATGCTGCGGCACAAAAACATGTTGACCAAGGTATTTCAATGACACTTTATGTAACAGACCAATGGACAACAGAACAACTAGCTAAAGTTTATATTTATGCTTGGACTAAAGGAATTAAAAGTGTTTACTATGTTCGTCAACGATTACAAACACTGGAATCTTGTGTCGCATGTTCAATTTAAGTAGTGATGAGCTAAAAAAGCAAGGATTGAAAAAGAAAGGACGATTGAATAGTGACAATTAGTAAACAGTATTCAGCAGTTAACTGGAATAGACCATCTTCAGAATTAGCACAAATATTTTGGGATCAGCAATGGAGACAGATATGGTTTCCAGAAGAAATTGCTGTTTCTAAAGATATTAAACAATGGAAAGGTTTTGAGCATCAAGAAACCTATAAAAAAGTATTTGGTGGTTTGACATTATTAGATACAGTTCAAACAAATATTGGGATGAACGAGATAACTCGTTATATTCCAGACTTTCAAGAAAAAGCTGTAACAAGTATGTTTGGCGCTTTTGAAGCAATTCACGCTAAGTCCTATTCCTATATTTTTACAACTTTATGTACTAATGAAGAAATTGATGAGTTATTTGAGTGGGTAAAAAAGAATGAGTTTCTACAGTACAAGGCAAATAAAATCGGAGATATTTATAATGCTATCGAAGAAGGAAATAAAGAAAGCTTATGGAAAGCGTTGTTCGCATCAGTAATGCTAGAAAGTTTCCTATTCTACTCTGGATTCTTTTATCCACTTTACTTAGGTGGACAAGGTATTCTTCGTAACTCAGCAGAGGTAGTAAGTTTGATATTGCGTGACGAATCCATTCATGGTGTAGCAGTAGGATTCTTTGCTCAAAACATTTTTAATAAATTTAGCAAAGAAACGCAGGACGAATTAAAAATATGGGGATATGAATTGTTACTAGACTTATATCAAAATGAAATGAAATACACTGATGATATTTATGCTGAAACAGGATTAAGTCCTGATGTTAAAGCTTATGTAAGATACAATGCAAACAAAGCCTTAATGAATCTTGGATTAGATACTATGTTCCCAGATGAAGAAGTTAATCCTATTGTAATGAATGGTATTCGCAACGAAGGTAGTACCTATGACTTCTTTTCACAAAAGGGTGCTACATATGCTAAAGCTAAGGTAGAACCAATTAATGACGACACATTTGACTTTTCAAACTTAAATTAAAAGGAGAAATCTTTATTATGAATTTAATTGACACATTATATTTTGCAAAAGTTAAAGAGGAAGCAATTATCCCAACTAAACGAAAAGAAGATGGGTGTTATGACATCTATGTATTGCTTAATGAGGATGAAGTAACAATTAAACCGCACGAAATTGTTGGATTTGATACAGGAATTGCAACAGCAGTAAGTTATAAATATCGTTTAGATTTTAAGCGTGAACGTGGTTCAACAGGATCAATTGGTTTAGTGCCTCGATGTGGACAAGTTGATAGTGGGTATCGTGGTGAAGTTTTCTTAAAACTACAAAATACAACTAATAAAAATATTGTAATTTCAAAATTAGTTACTGATAAAGTAGAAACTGAAGATGAAGTTAAATATCCCATTAGTAAAGCAGTTTGTCAAATGGCAGTTGAAATTGTACCAGAGGTTGAAGTAGAAGTAATTTCATATGATGAATTATTAAACATTCCGTCTGAACGAGGTACAGGTGCTTTAGGTAGTAGTGGCAAGTGATAATCAATTTAAATAAATCATGGATATTATTTAATCTTTAAAAAGTTATAAATTTAAGAAAATAAATACATAAAACCACTTGTTATTTAATATACTTATGTTATTATTAAATTAATAAATACATAATTTTGCGGTAAGGTATTGATGTAATATATCTCCTTACCGCAAATACCATACTAACGTCAATAGAAATTAATACTTGCTCTATTGATAACGTAGACTTTCCTACGTAATACCAGTCCATTAAGCGAATAATGGTGAGAAGTGAATCGGATACATATTAAGTTAGAAAATACATATAAACGTTCGAAAATAACGATTTTACACTCGGTAATCTCATACGAAAAATTCGCAGTAACAATCTACATAGTACGTGTGAGAAGGAAGTAATGCTTAAAAATCAAAATTATTTAACGGATTGGTAACAATCTACATTATACAGACAACAAAATAACTTGAAAGATGTGATACTTAACTGAACAATTACTAAATAAGAATTATAATCAAAAAAAGTATAATTATAAGAGTAAGCAATTAATACTTACTCTTACTACTTCTAGCGACTCTCCGCTAGTATACCAGTATCCATTAAATAATTAATTGGACGAGAAGTGTGGGTATATGATGATAAGAATTAAAAATACATAAGAAATTTAAAATCCATTACACTCGGTAAATATAAAATAATCACAAGTGAATAAATTTCGCTGTACAACTTACATGTGTACGTGAGTAGAGAGTCAACGAAAGAGACATCAATCATATAGTAGTAACCGTCATAACCTACATTCATAAACAAGAAAACAAAAAACTACCTGTGCAGACTCTCCTGCACTATATCGAGAAGTCTTGGTCATCAAATACATAGAAAACTAATTTTAAATATACCTTTGACACTCGATAAATTTACATACACAGAAAAAAATGATTAGATATACATAATTTTCGCAGCAACAATTCATATGAGTATGTAAATAGAGAGATTCTCGATGTTCATGTTTGCTTTTCCGCTGAAGTAACAATTCATATGAGTATGTAAGAGATTGAATAATTATAAGATCTAAAAGTGCGAATTATAAGTTAACATGAAATTTCTGTGTTACTCGCACAAAATAAAAATTAAAAGGTAGGTAATTAATAAATGGTTAAAAAAGAAACTAAACAAAAAACTATGACTAAAACAATGAGATGCGAAATTAAGTATGATAAAGAATTATATAACTTATTAAGCGACATCCAATACGAAGTGTATCGACTTAAAAACAAAGCAACAACATTAGCATATGACTGGCAAAACTTTTCATATTCATATAATGAAAGATTTGGAACATACCCGAATTCAAAAGAATTAACAGGTCAAGTATGGATTTCAGGAGATATTAATGCAATATTAAAAAAAGATCATGCGAAAAGTGTATACTCTATGACTAGAGAATCGGCAGTAAAAGAGGCGTGTGATAAATTTAAAAATGACATGCCTCAAATCATGAAAGGTGAAATTTCAATCGCTAGGTATAAACGTGATGGTAGTTTTCCAATTAGAGCAAAACAAATTACATATCTAACTAGAGTTTCTAGTAAGAAGTATACATGTAAACTAGCGCTATTATCACGAGAAGGTGTTAAAGAAAGAGAATTAAAGAATGGTCAGATTGATGTTGAGCTGCGTACAGGTAATGGTTCAAATATAATTTTAGATAGATTAATCAGTGGAGAATACAAGTTGTCAGATAGTAAAATTGGAAAAACTAAAAATAAGTTTTATTTACTTGTAGCTTATACTTTTACACCAAATAGAGAAATATTAGATGAAAACAAAATTATGGGAATAGATGTAGGTATAAATGTTCCTGCAACATTGGCAGTATCTCACGATAAATATTATCGCCAATTCGTAGGAGATGGTAAAGAAATTAGAGACTTTGAGAATCAAGTAATTGCTCGCAAGAGACGTATTCAACAATCACGTAAATGGGCTGGAGATGGAAGTGTAGGTCGTGGTATTAAAACTCGCACTAAAGCTTTAGATAAAATTAGTGGTAAAATTGCAAATTTCAAACAAACTAAGAATCATAATTGGTCAAAATTTATTATTGATGAAGCTGTAAAAATGGGTTGTGGAACTATTCAACTTGAAAATTTAACAGGTATTGCTGAAGAAAATACATTTCTTAAAACATGGACTTTTTATCAACTTAAACAATACATTACCTATAAAGCTGAACAAGTTGGAATTAAGGTTGTAGAAATTGATCCATCACATACATCTGCACGTTGTAATAAATGCGGTTATATACATAAAAAAAGTAATAAGGATAAATGGAGACTTAATCAAGAAACATTTCATTGTCAAAACTGCAATCATAAAGCTAATGCAGATGTAAATGCTGCTAGAAATATTGCAATGAAAGATATAGAACAAATTATTAAAGAACAATTGGAAGTACAAAAGAAAGCGAATCAACATGCATTGAAATACATAGCAGAATAAAATACACGTAGAAATACGTTTAATATATAAAATACAAGGTTAATAAATAACGAAAGGAGAATTTACAAATGAGTAATGTTAAAAATAAAGAATCACATATGCATAAAGAGCTGTTTTTTAGAGCGTTTAGGATTTAGTAGAGATTCAGAATTACGATATGTGAAGATTTCTGAAGATGGTAAATGGGTAAAAGTTGGAGTTAATGTTGTTGTTCAGGAAGATAATATTATTTAATATATATATAATTACATAAAATTAAAATATTATTTAGGAGAGTTGATATGAGAAAGTATTACACAGATATTTACGTTACTCTAAAGCCTATAATCAATGAAGAACCAGTGGAAAGTGAGTTTAGAATGGCTGTTTCTTATCCTTTTTGTTATGAGAAAGATGCATTTGTTAATCTAAAACAAATGAAAAAAGCAAAGAAACAGTTTCTGAAAATTATGGACATGAGTAAATTTTTAAAGAAATATGAAAACGTTAATGAGTTTATTTTTGAGTATGTAGTAATAGATAAAGCTTACAATGAAGTAAATGGACAAAGATTAGGTGGAACAACTAGCCCAAATGCACCCATTACTTCTGTTGTAAGTAGAGAAGAGCTAAGTAAAAAAGGTTAAAATTTAACTAAACAATTACATAATTGAAGAGGAGATTGATTTAATGAAGAAATCACGAAAAGAGCGTAAATTAGAAGCAAAGCAAAACGGAGTATCTTTTGTACCACAATACAATGGAAATGGGGTAATTTCTTCTGAAGATTTCTATGGTTCGGGTTTAGAACGATTTAATAATAAATTTGTGAAATTTGATAAGAAAGTTGAAGCACCAGTAAATGCTCCAGAAGATGTAGTAAGTAATGAAGAAGAAAAAGTTGAGGTAGTTGAAGCTGTAAGTGAAACATTTAAAGAAACACCTAAGAAAAAGGGTAAGTTCAAAAAGGCACTGAAGAAACTTTTTAATAAATAAAAAATACATAATTTTATATGAGGGTGGATTAATTTCTGCTCTCATTACTTTTACATAAAGGAGAATGTCATTGGGTAAACATGTTGACTTAGTATATAAGGATTTAGTCTTTAAAGTGTTAGAAGAAGGTGTAGTTAAAGGAGATAGAACTGGTACAGGAACAGTTAGTTCATTTGGTAATCAAATCGAAATTGATTTACAGGACGGATTCCCACTATTAACAACTAAACGAGTATATTGGAAAGGTGTAGTAGCTGAGACAATTATGTTCTTAAAAGGCATTACAGATTTGAAATTTTTACTTGATAAGAATGTAGATATTTGGACTCGTGATGCGTATAAGAAATATTTAAAAGAAATGAATGAGCATTCTCACACTCCTACCTTTACATTAGATGAATTTCGTGAAGATGCAAAAGTAAACGGTTATGATTTAGGGAAAATTTACGGTAGTATTTGGCGTGATTTTAATAACGATGGTACTGATCAATTAATGAATGTTATTAATGAAATTAAAGTTAATCCAGATAGTCGTAGATTAAAGGTGTATTCAGCTAACCCATCTGTTGCTCATACTCAAACATTACCGCCATGTCATGATGCATTTCAATTCTATGTAAGAGATGGACATCTTGATTGTTTATTCCAAATGAGAAGTTCAGATGTTTTTCATGGTTGGAGCTTTAATGTTGCTAGTTATTCATTAATTACTCATATCGTCTCTGAAATGACAGGTTTAAAAGTTGGAAGATTAATTGGTCAATTGGGAGACACCCACATCTACTCTACTCATTTAGATGCATTGAAAGAACAAACTAAACGTGAACCTAAAGAATTACCTATATTAAAACTGAGCAAACGTGTTAAACAATTTAGAGATATTGGAGAGATTGATTTTGATGATATCGAATTGTTAAATTACAATCCACATCCAACTATTAAAGCACCGCAGGCTTTTTAAACAAAAAAGAGTGAATGCAAATTAAGCACTCACTAAAAAAAAGAACTATGGAAGTGACTTCATCAGTCTTAAGGAAGATGCGGTTTAGCCACAACTATATTTTACAATTTAAGTATATAGTAGTCAATTTTAAGCAGGAGGAATAAATGTCGATTAATATCATTGCAGCAATTAATGAAACACACTCTATAGGAGTGAAAGGAAAATTACAGTACAGAATTAAGAAAGATTTAGAACGATTCAAGCAATTAACACAGAGTAATAATGGTCATCCAAATATTTGTTTAATGGGGAAGAATACATTTTTAGAATTAGATAAACCATTGTCAAAAAGGATTAATGTAGTTTTAACGTCAGATAAGAAGCTAGTAGTACCAAAAGGTGTAATTGTAGAATCATCATTTGATAAAGTACTGAATCATTATTTACATAGCGGAAGTCAAGATAAGGATTTATGGATTTGTGGTGGACAAGAGTTGTTTAAACAAGCATTACCACACAGTGATAAAGTTTTTATTACTTACATACACGATGATAAAGTAGGTGATCGACATTTCCCATATGAGCATGTAAAGCAACAATTCAAAATAGTACATAGTGAAGAGCATGAAGAGAATGGATTGAAATTTGAGTTTATTAATTATGAGAGAAAGGATGATATTTGATGAAGAAATTAATCACAGAAGAAAACAAAAATGAGTATGCAAGTTGCATTATTCCAAACGAAGAAATAGATAAGATATTCCACGATGCTTTATTAAAGTATTTAAAATCTTTACCTGTAGAAAGATTGTTAGAAATTGAATCTTATATGAGCTGTGATTAGGATTAGTAACTAGCACTGATGTTGTATTGCGTCAGTGTTTTTTGCTATTATATCTTTATGTGATATTGATATTTAGGAGTGATGAGTTTGAGTCGTATCAGATGGTCTCAAGAAGAGAGTGATTTGTTGAAAAAAGTTTATAAATATAAGACAGCCAATCAATTGGCTGAGATATTTCCTCATTATACAAATACTCAAATATTAAGGAGAGCTAAAAGATTAGGGTTAAAGAAAGATCCTTTAGTAGCAAAGGAATCTCGTGAACAAAACAAGATAATACAACGTCAAGACTTATGGACGGATGAGGATTTGAAAATATTATCAGAAGTGTATCCACATGAAGGTGCAATAGGAGTGAAAAAGAAACTAGAAAAAGAAAGAAGTATACAGTCTATAATTTCACAAGCCAACAAATATAAAATATGTAGGATTCAAAAAGACTTGTTTTGGAACCCACAAGCTATATCAATTAACGATGATAATATTTTTTCGGTAAAAATTATCTATAAAGGACAGTAGGTGTATGAAGATTGAAAGAATTAAAAGATGTAAAAAATGTAGCAATTTATCTAAGACGTTCTAGGGGGGAAGAAACGGAAGATTTAATAAAACATGAACGTAGTTCTATTCAAGTGTGTGAAAAATATGGTTGGAGCTATACTATCTACAAAGAAATAGGTTCTGGTGATTCTATTGAGGCTAGACCAATAATGTGTGAACTATTAGATGATGTTGGAATAGGATTGTATGATGCAGTAGTTGTAACTTATTACGACAGACTTGGTAGAGGTAGTGGAACAGATCAAGACATAATTACAAATGTATTTTTAAACAGTAGTACGTTGATTATAGAGACTACTCCATTCACTATTTACAACATGGAGGATGAGGCTTCTGAAGAAATGTTGGCTTTTAAACAATTTATGGCAAGGCGTGATTATAAGAATATTAACAAAAAGTTGACACATGGTAGAAAAATGGCAGTAGAGATGGGAAGATGGGTTTTTTCATCCCCACCTTATGGATATGATTACAATAGAAAAACTAAGAAATTAGAGATAAATGAGGAACAGGTTAAAGTTTTAAGAATGATTTACGATATGTATTTGGATGAGAATATGTCTAGTAATGATATTGCATGGTCATTAAATAAACAACAGATACCATCCCCTAAAAATACATTGTGGACTGGTGCAACAATATTACAACAATTAAAAGCAGAAGTTACTCTTGGACATATTGTTTACAACAAAACAAAAGGTAATCGGAAATCAAAATCTACTATAAAAAAGAAATTTGAGTATGTGCCTAAAAGCGAATGGAAAACTGTGTATAATGCACATCCAGCAATAAAAACTCAGGAAGAACATGAAAGAATTTTAAAGGCAATAAAAGAAAATAATACTCATACAAGAAAGAATAATGTTAATGTATTATCAGGTGTGGTAAAATGTTACAATTGTAATTCAACTCTAACAATAAGAAAGGCGAGTCATGATGGTAGAGATGAAATATCGAACTGTTCTAAGTGTAAACAATGTAAAGGTGGTAGGGCTGAAATAGTAATGAATTCGATTTTTAAATCTGCTACCACAATAAAAGGAGCTTTAAAGGATATAGAAAATGACCAATTAAAAGATAAAGAAAAGACAATGTTACTTAAAGAGATAGAAAAGTTAGATGCTAAATTAGATACTCAATATAAAGCGATTGAGAATATTGAGTTGTGGTTTGAAGAAGGTAGATATTCTTCGGATAAAGCTAAATCAAAAATCAAAGAAAGAGAAGAGAAAATATATGAATTAGAAAATATTGTTAGGAAGAAAAGAGAAAAGTTTGAATCATTTTCTAATATGACTAACACTGACAGAATTAAAAGACTAGATGAATTTATTGATCGCATGAAAAAAAGTAGTGATGAAAACGATAAAGCCAAGCAAAATACTTACATTAAAAATATTATATCAGAAATAATATGGAAGCGAACCGAATGGGATGAAATAGAGATAACGGTAAATTTTCTTTAAGGGGATAGACTGTAAAATAGATACTGTATGATGTAATAAAATACATATGAAAATAAAGGACATATTGTGTAATTAAGAACAATACAATAAAACATTCAATGTGCTTGTTTTTGTTGTATTTACAGCAAGATGAACCTCATCATTCATCACAACAAGCACACCTTTATCACGTGCTTCTTCATCAACAGCTACTCGGACTGCCTCTACTAAATTATAAATCCCATCTGCTCCAAGTTCGTTAGATGAACGCATTGCTCCTGTTAGCACAATCGGAATGGCTAAGTTCGTAGTTAGCTCTAAGAAATAGGCGGTTTCTTCCAATGTATCCGTACCGTGTGTGATGACCACACCGTCAATTGGCTGTGCGTCAATTTGTTCCAAAATCAAGTTACGCAATAAAAGCATCTCTTTCGGTGTAATATGTGGAGAAGGGAGGTTAAAAGCTTCTATTTCGATAATGCTTGCTAGTGAAGCCAGTTTATTACTTTCCTTCATTAGAGGATTTTCCTTATTAGGCATGACCGCTCCTTCAGCACTCATCGCCATGGAGATTGTGCCGCCAGTATGAATTAATAAAATTGTTTTTTTCATAAAAAAATAAATCTCCTTTTAAAAAGTTTTTTTGTCATTACATGGTATAATAATAGCAGTCTATTGTTGAAAGGAGCCGGCATCATGATCATTTTATTATCTGCTGCCATTGCTCCCGGTCTAGCGCTTTTTAGTTATTTCTATTTGCGCAATCAGATGGCTACGGAGCCAAGAAGAACTTTACTACAAACGTTTTTATACGGCGCATTTTTAACGTTCCCAATCATGTTTTTACAGTATGTATTAACAGAGGAAGGGGTTTTTCGATATCTTTATCTTCAAGACGTACTATTTTCAAGTGTCATTGAAGAATTTTTTAAATGGTTTGTGCTATTAATTGCCATCTATAATCATATAGAATTTGATGACCCTTACGATGGTATATTGTACGGGGCAAGCATTTCACTTGGCTTTGCTACGATTGAAAATGTTCTTTATTTACTTTCATTTGGCTTAGACACGGCATTTATGCGAGCCTTATTACCAGTATCGAGTCATGCTTTGTTCGGTGTCGTAATGGGCTATTATTATGGACGGGCTAAGTTTTCGAAACTTGTTAAGACAAAAGAGATGATTGCTATGGCGCTTTGTGCACCAGTCGTACTTCACATTCTATACAATACAATATTATCATTCAAAGGTCACTGGGTTTATTTAATGATTCCTTTTATGTTGTTTTTATGGTGGTTTGGCTTGCGTAAAGTGAAGCTTGCACATTATCATCTGGTGCAGCATCTTCATATGCAAAAGAAAATATAAAGCGTAGAAATCGTCAAAGATTTCTACGCTTTATTTCATTTTTATCATGTATAAATTACTCCTTTTGTTTCAAGCTATAAAAAAAGGAGTGATAAAAGTGCGTTTAGTAAGCATACTTTTTGCTTTAATATTAGGAATTAGTATAATTGCGATTCCTCAAAATGATGCGAATGCATTTAGCGATCAGCAAATTACTCGGGGTGCCTATGGAGATGATGTCGTTGAATTGCAAGCGAGGCTACAATACTTAGGTTTTTATAAGAGTAAAATTGATGGCAAATTTGGCTACAACACATACTGGGCTTTACGTAATTTCCAAGAAAATTATGGGTTACCAGTAGACGGAATTGCAGGCGCTAAGACAAAGAAAGCGTTAACGGGCAATTCAGATTATGACGAAAAATGGGTGAAAGCTCAATTAAATGCAGGAAATCAATTTACTTATTATGGTGGGCAGCCACTTGATCAGCAAGTGAAAAAGAATACTAGTGGTGGCAGTAGCAATAGTAGTGGAAGTAGTAATAATAATGGAACACAGACACAAGTTCCTCCCAAATATACAGAGCGTGATTTACAGCTAATGGCGAATGCGGTATATGGAGAGGCAAGGGGAGAACCATATGAAGGACAAGTAGCGGTTGCCGCAGTTATTTTAAATCGTTTGGAAAGCCCAGATTTCCCGAATACTATTTCAGGTATCATTTTCCAACCGTTAGCATTTACGGCCGTTGCAGATGGGCAAATTTGGCTTGAGCCAAATGAGCGAGCGAAAGAAGCGGTTATTGATGCCATGAACGGCTGGGACCCTTCTGAAAATGCATTGTATTATTTCAATCCAAAAACTGCAACGAGCAAATGGATTTGGTCACGTCCACAAATTAAACAAATTGGAGAGCATATTTTCTGTTCATAGAAAGGAGGAACCTAGATGAAAACTTGGCTCGTGGTCTTAACGATTGCCGTTATTGGGTTAGGGGCATACAGCATTGATTTACATGGAGATAAAGAAGATTTACAACGTACCGTGCTTGCACAATATACAGATAAGTTAACGGATGCATCTGAAAAACTTTCCCATCTTCAACGCTCAGTTTCACAATCCCTGTTGTTTCAAGACGAGCAGGCGATTCACAATGAACTAGATTCGGTTTGGCGTTTAAGCTCAGAAGTTCGTTCTTCAATTGCGAATATTCCAATAGGACAAGAACTATCAAGTGAATGGATGAACTATCTAGGGCGACTTGGCGATGAAGCAAAAAGGACAGCGAAAACAGGGGATTATGAAGCTTGGCGTGAAAAAATGCCCCAGGTTTCAACGAATTTACAATCTCTTTCCGATGAATGGACAGCTGCAACCGTCGATTTCTATAAGCATGATGGGAAAATGGATGTTTGGCTACAGCAAGTAGATAATAAAAATCCAAATAGCCAATTTGATACTGTAAAAGATACATTAAAGGGCTACGGCGAAAAGGATTTCCCGTTAACTTTATCTGAATCTGATTGGCAGAAAAAAATTGAGTTAAAGGCATTACAGGATGCAGTTATTACCGAAAAAGAAGCACTAGAGAAAGTGAAGTACTTATTCCCAGTCATTAAAGATGCTACATTTACAGTTACAAAAAGTAGTGATACAGCACCATATCCTTTTTATCATATCCAATTCCACCAAGGGATTCGATTAGGCTATGTTGATTTAACAGAAAAGGGTGGACATTTATTATCCTATTTAGTAGAACGTCCTGTGGATGAAGCCAAGTTATCACAAGAGGAAATCATGAAAAAAGCGCAGGAATATGTGAAGAAATTAGGCATGAAAGATGTAGCCTATGTGGAATCACGAGAAAATCATCAAGCTTGGCATGTGACATTTGCTCGTGTCCATCCAGGAGATAATGCGTTAATCTACGCTGATGGTGTTCAATTGAAAGTGGCGAAAGATACAGGTGAGCTGTTAGGTGCAAATGCAATGGAATATATTCAAGAAGAAAATATTAAAAAGCAAACAGCTAAGCCGATTGATTGGAAAACGTTCTTCCAAGACGATATCCAAGTACAAGAGGTAAAAAATATCTACACAGATAATGGACAATTTGAGCAACGTCTTTGCTATGAGGTCATAGCATTGCGTGATGGTAATACGCAGGAAACATTTAGAATTGTTATTGATGCGGAAAACCATAATGTATTAAAAGTGGAATATCTAACTTAATCAATGATGCTTCCGCTCTGTATCAACTTGACATGAAAATACTACCAATTTTTATAGCCAAAATAAGCTTCTCATGAGATAATTAAACTATATTTTTCGCACGGGGAGATGCTCATGGAAATAAAAATTGGTACACAATTACAACTTGAACCAACTTATACAGAGCGTTTGGAGAAATTCCGCTGTAAAGTTGTAGAGCAAAAAGATAATATTCTATATATTGATTATCCGGTTAATATGGCAACAAAGAAAACGGCATTTTTAATAGATGGCTCAGAATTTAGAGCAACTTTTCGTACCGAGGATAAACAATCCTTTGCCTTTAATACAGAGGTAGTTGGCCGTAAAGCAGGTAATATCCCAATGATTATGTTGCATTGTCCAACACCAGAGGAGTTTATAAAAATTCAGCGACGAGAATACGTTCGTGTGGAGACACAAGTAGACGTTGCTATTCAGTTGAAAGATTATAAATATCAGCTTGTGACTGTGGATATTAGTGCAGGAGGCCTAGCAGTCATGTTGAAAGGTCAAGTAGCTTTCACTGAGGGTGATGAAGTAAAACTAACCATTGTATTGCCATTTGCTAATGGAGATGTCAAGTATGTCATTACGGAAGCGCTGATCGTACGTATTTTTGAAAAAGAGGATAAACGCATTGCAACAATCCAACTAACAGATACAGATGATGTCGATCAACAGCATATTGTCCGTTTTTGCTTTGAACGTCAATTAGTCAATCGTCGTAAAGAAATGAACCCTTTTAATGTTTAAAATCCTTTATGAATATTTTGATGAAGCCCTCTCCTAGTAGAGGGCTTTTTTGAGGTTATATGATACAATAAGAGGTGCAGAAAGTAGGGAAGAATATGAAGAAAAACATTCAAATTGCGATAGACGGGCCTGCTGGTGCTGGCAAAAGTACAATCGCGAAAATTGTTGCTGAAGCACTTGGCTTTACTTACATTGACACAGGGGCAATGTATCGAGCAGTTACGTATAAAGCGATGCAACAAAACATACATTTAGATGATGAAGCAAAATTAGCAGAGATGCTTGAAGTAAGCACAATTGAATTAAAACCATCACCTCAGGGACAGCTTGTTTTTTTAGATGGTCACAATGTGTCAGCGGAAATACGCTCTAATGAGGTCACTTCATCAGTCTCACAAGTAGCTGCCCATGCGAAGGTTCGTGAGCTATTAGTTGCTCAACAGCAAAAACTTGCAGCTAATGGCGGTGTTGTCATGGATGGCCGCGATATTGCTACACATGTCTTAAAGGATGCAGAACTAAAGGTTTTCATGTCTGCAACAGTAGAGGAGCGTGCTAGACGACGCTTGATTGATAATCAAAAAAGAGGAATTGAGTCCTCTCTTGAAAAACTTCAGGAAGAAATAGCGCTACGTGATAAAAAGGATAGTGAGCGTGAAGCATCGCCACTGATTCAAGCTGAAGATGCGATTTTTTTAGATACAACAGCATTGTCCATTGATGATGCAGCACAAGCTATTTTAAAATTAGCAGAAGAAAAAATGCTATAAATCCTAAAATTTCAGACATTTTTAGAATTTAAAGGATTTATTTTTGTCTTTGTCTTCAATATCGAATAAAATAGTAAGGGAAGATGCGAAGGAGGGTTACATATGTCTGAAGAAATGAACTATGCAGAACAAACGTTTAACGAGGGTGATATCGTCAAAGGCATTGCCGCGCAAGTTGATGAAAAGGCAGTATCTGTATCAATTCCAGGTGCTCCGTTTGATGGTATTGTACCGATTAGTGAATTATCAAGCTTACACATTGAGAAAGCGTCTGATGTCATCTCAGTTGGAGATGAATTAGAATTGATGATTACAAAGGTTGAAGAAGAAAACTTTGTCCTATCAAAACGTAAAGTGGATGCTCTAAAAGCATGGGATACACTGGAGCAGCAATTTGCCGCTGAGGAAATCTTTGAAGCGGAAGTAAAGGATATTGTTAAAGGTGGTCTTGTCGTAGATTTAGGTGTACGTGGCTTTGTACCAGCATCGCTTGTAGAGGACTATTTTGTTGATGATTTTGAAGGCTATAAAGGGCAAACATTAAGCTTTAAAATTGTTGAGCTTGATAAGGATAAGAATCGCCTTATTTTATCTCACCGAGCAGTGGTTGAAGCAGAGAAAGCTTCACAAAAGAAAAATGTGATTAATCAAATAAAAGCTGGCGATGTATTGGATGGTAAAGTACAGCGTCTCGCGTCATTTGGTGCATTTATCGACCTAGGTGGTATTGATGGTCTTGTACACATCTCGCAAGTATCACATGAGCATGTGAGTGATGTGAGTGAGGTTTTAGCTGAAGGACAAGATGTAAAAGTAAAAGTTCTATCAGTGGACCCAGAAAATGAACGTATTTCTTTATCTATTAAGGAAACAATTCCTGGACCATGGTCTAATATTGAAGAACGTGCCGCTAAAGGCACTATTTTAGACGGTAGAGTGAAGCGACTTACTTCATTTGGCGCATTTGTGGAAGTATTCCCAGGCGTTGAAGGTTTAGTGCATATATCGCAAATTGCGCATAAGCACATTAACACGCCTCATGAAGCACTAAAAGAGGGACAAGAAGTACAGGTAAAGGTTCTTGATGTCAACGCTGACGAAGGCCGTCTAGCCCTTAGCATTAAAGAATTATTAGAAAATCCTGAAGCAGAAGAAGTAATCGACTATGAATTACCTGAAGAGAATACAGGCTTCTCATTCGGTGATGTGATTGGCGATAAACTAAAAAACTTTAAATAATGTATAAAGCGAGGATGCATAAATGTATCCTCGCTATTTTTATGGTTGATAGGATTTTGAAAGTGAAGAATAGCGATTGAAGAGTGGATAAAATCTTTGAATTGAAGGATAAAACTCTAAAAGTAGCGGATAAGATTCTCAAAATAAAGGATAGGAATTAAAAAGGCGATAGAACCTTTATAACATCTGATAGAGCGCTTAAAAAAATGAGGTAACACCTTTTATCACCATACATAGCGTTCTACATTATGGATATGATATGATATAATGGCATTTTTCGTGTATAATAGCGAAAGACAAGAAGTTGGAAGGATGAAGTACAGATGACGAAACCAGTAGTAGCCATCGTAGGTCGTCCGAACGTAGGTAAGTCGACGATTTTTAATCGTATCGTTGGAGAACGTGTTTCGATTGTGGAGGATATCCCAGGCGTAACACGTGACCGTATTTATAGTTCGGCAGAGTGGTTAACACACGATTTTAATATTATTGATACAGGTGGCATTGAAATTGGAGACGAGCCGTTTTTAGAACAAATTCGTCAACAAGCTGAAATCGCTATTGATGAAGCAGACGTTATTATTTTCATGACAAATGGTCGTGAAGGGGTAACGGCAGCAGATGAGCAAGTTGCTAAAATTCTATACAAAACAAAAAAACCAGTCGTATTAGCGGTCAATAAAATTGATAATCCTGATATGCGTGAAATGATTTATGATTTTTATGCACTTGGCTTCGGTGAACCTTGGCCTATTTCAGGTTCCCACGGTTTAGGTTTAGGGGATTTATTGGACGAATGTGCGAAACATTTCCCGAAAGAAGATGAAGAACAATACGGTGATGATGTCATTAAATTCTCTTTAATTGGTCGCCCGAATGTTGGGAAATCCTCTTTAGTGAATGCTTTCCTAGGGCAGGAACGTGTTATTGTTAGTAATATTGCAGGGACAACACGTGATGCGATTGATACGCCTTATGCATATGATGGACAGGAATATGTCATTATTGATACGGCGGGTATGCGTAAAAAAGGAAAGATCTATGAAACAACCGAGAAATATTCTGTGTTACGTGCGCTACGTGCTATTGAACGCTCAGACGTTGTTTTAGTAGTGCTGAATGCAGAAGAAGGTATTCAGGAGCAAGATAAAAAAATCGCTGGCTATGCACATGAGGCTGGAAAAGCTGTGATCATTGTTGTGAATAAATGGGATGCCATTGAAAAAGATGAAAAAACAATGAATGTCTTTACACAGCAAATTCGTGAGCATTTCCTATTTTTAGATTATGCCCCAATTATTTTTGTATCGGCGAATACAAAACAGCGTGTGCATCAAATTTTACCGATTATCCAACGTGTCAGCGAGAATCATGCGATGCGTATTCAGTCCTCTATTTTAAATGAAGTGATTGAGGACTCAGTGGCTCGTAATCCAGCACCGACAGATAAAGGTCGTCGTTTACGTATTTACTATGCTACTCAGGTAGCGATTAAGCCACCAACATTCGTTATTTTTGTGAATGAACCAGAGCTTATGCATTTCTCATATGAACGCTTCTTAGAAAATCGCATCCGCGAAACATTTGACTTTGAAGGGACGCCAATTCGTTTAATTACACGTGCGCGTGCTTAAGGCAATAGCTATAGACATACAATACGCCAACCCGACATTATTGTTGGGTGGCGTCTTTTTACAAGAAAGAACTTACTTAATAGACAACCCAACAAAGGGAGGATTTTGTTATGGAAAAAGTTTGTGTGTTAGGGGCAGGCTCATGGGGTACTGCACTGGCAATGGTACTAGCGGAAAATGGACATGATACGCTTGTATGGACACATAGAGCTGAGCAGGCAGAAGAAATCAATCAACTGCATACGAATAAAAAATATTTACCAGAAACCATTCTACCTGTAAATTTACATGCAACGAGTGATATGGCGCAGGTAGCTACTCATGCAGAAACCATTGTTGTGGCTGTTCCAACAAAAGCGATTCGTGAAGTATGCGAGAAACTAACGGCTGAATTAACAAAAAAAGTGTTGTTTGTCCATGTTTCGAAAGGAATTGAGCCTGACTCATTAAAACGAATATCTGAGATTTTAGCAGAAAGCTTACCAGCAATGTATGTGGAAGAAATTGTTGTTCTTTCTGGGCCAAGTCATGCAGAAGAAGTGGTACTGCATCATCCTACAACGGTTACTGCAGCTTGTGCTAATATTGATGCTGCTGAAAAGGTACAGGATTTATTTATGAATCAGTTCTTCCGCGTCTATACAAATGAGGATATCATTGGTGTAGAAATAGGAGGAGCGTTGAAAAACGTTATCGCTTTAGCGGCAGGTATTACTGATGGCTTAAATTATGGAGACAATGCAAAAGCGGCACTTATTACGCGAGGTCTTGCAGAAATTTCACGGTTAGGTGTAAAAATGGGTGGTAATCCATTTACGTTCTCAGGGCTTACAGGTATGGGGGACTTAATTGTAACCTGTACAAGTGTCCACTCGCGAAACTGGCGTGCAGGTAATATGTTAGGGCAAGGTATGAAGCTACAAGAAGTGCTGGATCAAATGGGCATGGTCGTAGAAGGTGTCCGTACCACGAAGGCAGCCTATCAATTAGCAGAGAAATATGATGTCGCCATGCCGATTTCCACAGAGCTCTATAGTGTGCTATTTAATGATGTTGAACCGAAAGTGGCAGTAGATGCCTTAATGATGCGTATGAAAAAACGAGAAATAGACGATATGAAGCATTAATATTAATTTTTTGATTAGACTTGTCATTAAATGGACATAAATAAGGTGTCTCAACGAATCTGTTGAGACGCCTTATTGTGTGCCACTAGTTGAATAGAAATACATGCTAAAAGAGTTGTCCATTTCTTGATAGTTATGGGACAACTATTTCTTTTTAGCAAAAGCACATAGTATAATATACTTTGATTGTGTCTTGACATTCAAAGAAAGGTGGTTTTTTGAAATGGGCCCGTTAGCTCATATGCCTGCGCTTGATGTAATGTGGGTGTCGTTTTATTGCATCGCATTTATGATTATATCAGTCGGCTTAATTTATTTAGCGCGAAATAAGATTTCAAATGTATTTTTACGAACAGTCGTAAATTTATGTGCATACATACTGTTTGGACTTGGCACATTTTTAATGGTACTTGTAGTTGCCACTTGGCCAGCATAAATAATAATGAGGTGTCAGTAACATGAAAAAACTAAGTGCTTTGCTGTTGGTATTTGCAACCGCCATACTGTTAGTAGGATGTGCATACCCAGAAGAAGAAAAAAGGGCTAAGGTCACGCCTGATGTCGATCAACTAGCGGCAGTTCAACGTGCTGTGGATGAATACCGTGAAGCAACAGGTGGACTAGTACCAATTAAAAATAGCGAGCTAGATACGGATATCTATATCAAATATTTAATCGATTTTGAAAAACTTATGCCGAAGTATTTGACGACAATTCCTGGAAATGCCTATGAAAAAGGTGGTATATATCAATATATCATTTGGGACCCTGAAAATGAGGCATCGGTCAAATTAGTAGATTTAAATGCGGCAGAGCGTATACGTGAAATAGGTATTCGTAAACTATCTACACAGTATTTACCAATAAAAGGGTCAATTTCAGATAATGTTTATCAGATCAACTATAAAGATTTGGGTTATAAAACAGAGGTAACTGTAAAAAGTCCCTATTCTGGCGTCGAGTTACCGCTTTTCATGACTGGTGATGGTGAATTACATGTAGACTATGCTGTGGATTTAGGCCAGCTTTTAAAAGAGGATAAGCCGAATGTAAAGCCAGGTGATGATATTCGCCAACTGCTTGTCGACAAATTTCCAGTGGTGCCTGCCTATTCTATTCCATATACAGTGGACGAGAATGGAGAGCCTATCTATGATATGAAAACGTATAATGCGGATGTCAAAAAAGCGAAAGAATTACAAAAACAAGAGGCAGAAGCCGCCGAGAAAAAAGAGAAATAGCAAACAAGCTCCTTACATTTGTGAGGGGCTTTTTCATATTTGTCTACAGGCTCGCATATAGTGAAAAAGCGTAGATAAAGGAGGCAGAAACCTTGAGTGAAGCAGTATTTAGAGAAATTGCAGAGCGCACAAATGGCGATGTTTATATTGGTGTTGTCGGTCCAGTACGTGTAGGTAAATCAACATTTGTAAAAAAGGTAATGGAATCAGTCGTGTTACCAAACATTGTGGATGAAACGGAAAGAATGCGAGCACAAGATGAGTTGCCACAAAGTTCTCCGGGGCCAGTCATTATGACTGCTGAGCCGAAGTTTGTGCCTGCCCAAGCAACCCGTATTGTGGTCGGTGAAGATGAAATGCCATTCCAAATTCGATTAGCAGATTGTGTTGGTTATATTATCGATGGGACAAAAGGCTATGAGGATGAAAATGGACCAAAATTTGTTCATACGCCTTGGCATACGGAGCCAATTCCATTTCAGGAAGCCGCTAAAATTGGCACAGATAAGGTGATTCGCGATCATGCGAATATTGGTATTGTCGTAACGACTGATGGTACAGTGAACGGAATCAGTCGACGAGCAGCAGAGAAGGCAGAAGAGGAAATTGTAGAGCAATTAAAAGATATCGGCAAACCATTTGTCATCTTACTCAATTGCCAAATGCCTGCGAGAGAAGAAACGGTTCAGCTTCGCAATGAATTGTTTGAACGTTACAATGTCCCTGTTATTGCGATGTCCATTGATCAAATGAGAGAAACGGATATTCAATATATTTTACAAGAGGCGCTATTTGAATTCCCAATTCGTACCATTGAGGTGGAAAAACCAGACTGGCTGGATGTATTAGATGCTACACATCCATTAAATGTTGCATTGATTGATTCGATGGAGGAAGTCCTTTCTTCTGTTATGAAAATTCGAGATGTGCAACAGGCGTCAGATGCCTTTAAAGCCATTGACTTTATTGACCAAAGTGAAGTTGTTCATGTAGATGCAGGTGTAGGAACAGCTGTAATTCGGGTATCCCTACAGGGTGAATTGTATAAATCAGTTTGTAATGAATGGCTAGAAGAACCAATTGAAACGAAAAAAGATTGGTTACTCTTTATCAAAGAGGCGGCAGAGGCAAAAGAGGCCCAAAAACGATTTAAAAGTGCTATTCACGATGCTGATACGACAGGCTATGGCGTGACATTGCCAATGATGCAGGAATTTGAGCCAACAGCCCCAGAGCTCATTAAACAGAATAATTTCTTCGGCGTACGAATGAAGGCAAAAGCGCCATCCTATCATATTATCCGAGTTGATATGGAGTCAGAATTTGCACCGTTAATTGGCTCAGAGTTCCATAGTCAGCAACTTCTAAAAGATTTAAATCATGCTTATTTACATGATCGTGATGCCTTATGGAATACACAATTATTTGGCACACCATTGCATGAAGTATTAAAAGAGGGGATTCGCTATAAAATGGATGCAGTTCCATCTACTGCCAAAAAACGTATGCGTCAGACGATTGAACGTATGGTTAACGAAGGAGATCGTGGTTTAGTAACATTTATTTTATAGTGATAAAATTCAGAAAAAATGCAAAAAATATACGCAGGGCTTTTCGTTTTTATGCGAAAAGTCCTTTTATTTTTGTTTTTTGGGTGAAAAACTGATTTTTTGGTTATAATCATGTATGAATACAGTTGCGTAGCGGTTTTCTATGTGTTACTCTTTTTACAGAATTGGTTCATGACCCTTTGAGAGGAGGTGAATGGTGTGAATAAAACAGAATTAGTAAACTCTGTTGCTGAAGCTGCAGGTCTTTCTAAAAAAGACGCTTCTAAAGCAGTTGAAGCTGTATTTGATACAATTCAAGATGCTCTTGCAAAGGGTGACAAAGTACAATTAATTGGTTTTGGTAACTTTGAAGTACGTGAACGTGCGGCTCGTAAAGGTCGTAACCCACAAACTGGTAAAGAAATCGAAATCGCTGCTAGCAAGGTGCCTGCTTTCAAACCAGGTAAAGCGCTTAAAGACGCGGTAAAATAATACACGTCTAGTAGTTACATAGAGCAGTCTTCATGTTAACGAACATGAAGGCTGCTCTTTTTAACTTCAAATTTGAATATTACATAATAATATACAGTGATTTTCTTATCTAGAAGCGAATTTCTGATGAATCAGGTAAGTCATTTTGCGCTTACCTTTTGGATGTGCTACGATGCATAGGGAAATGTGTAATGTTTTGATATGCAGGAGGGTTTTTTGATGTCGAATATTGATTTATTAAAAATAGAAGAAGCGGTAAAAATGATTTTAGAAGCGGTAGGTGAAGATGTAAATCGTGAAGGTTTATTGGATACGCCGAAGCGTGTAGCAAAAATGTATGCCGAAATGTTCAGCGGCTTGCATGAGGATGCTAAAGATTATTTTAAAACGGTATTTCATGAGGATCATGAAGAACTAGTGCTTGTCAAAGATATACCTTTTTATTCGATGTGTGAGCATCATCTAGTACCATTCTATGGCAAAGCACATGTTGCATACATACCAAATGACGGCGTTGTTGCTGGACTGAGTAAGTTAGGACGTGCAGTGGAGACGATTGCCCGCAGACCACAACTACAAGAGCGTATTACCTCTTCAGTAGCAGACACAATAATGGAGATGCTTTCGCCAAAAGGTGTCTATGTTGTGATCGAGGCTGAGCATATGTGTATGACAATGCGTGGATTAAAAAAACCTGGTTCTAAAACGGTGACATCTGTTGCACGCGGTATTTATGAGGAAGATGAAGTGAAACGTAGAGAAGTACTATCATTTATTCAAATGTCTTAAATTGCGTGTCTAATTATGTTATGATGAACTAAGAATTTGTCGGATTTAAGGAGTGTACAAAGATGTCACAAGATTATATTGTTATTCAAGCAGAAGAAGATGGTGTACATGTCATTGGATTAACACGTGGAACTGATACGAAATTCCATCATTCAGAGAAATTAGATGCCGGCGAAGTAATGATTGCTCAATTTACAGAACACACGTCTGCCATGAAAATACGCGGTAAAGCGCAAATTCATACAGCACATGGCGTGATCAATAGCGAAGCGAAAAAATAAGAAATTTTGTTTCTGACGATAGGTTTTAATGCTGTTCAACGTTCTACAACACATATAAAAACACTAGATGTGAAAAACTTAGTATAAGGTCTATGGGCAGTTAGCATTCCAACATTCAATTATGGGAGAGCTTTACTGCCTGTGCTATGAAGAAAGCAAATTTTTTTTATTCCGCATCGTTGCGTATGCTATAATGACTCAGTAAGCAAGCGTTTGGCCTTGTATAGGGCTAACGTATCTGAAAGTGAAATGGAGTAAGGTCTATGAATGCAACATACATTCAAAATTCAATTGCACAGTTAAAAACAGAGATTTTCATGGATGTTCGTCATAGAACTTTGCAAAAATACACAGGTGTACCTGTGCTAGATGAAAATCAACTGTTTTATTTGTTAATCCCGTTTTTGAATGGTGAAGAGTGGCAACAAGAGCAACAAGAGGCTGCAATTACTGTTGGCATAGTGTACGCAGCATTAGCGGCTCACGATCATATAAAAGAATTAGACGCAACATCAAAAGAACAGCAGCTTACCGTATTAGCTGGGGATTTTTATAGTGGTCGTTATTATGAAATATTAGCAATGTCAGGGAATGTTGCATTAATTCGAAACTTGTCACAAGGTATTGTGGCACGATGTGAAAACCAAATTAAGGTTTATGAAAATAAACAACGAACAATGGAACAGTGGTATACATCGATGAGTACGATAGAATCTGGGTTAATTGCTCAATTTTTTGATCTTTATTCTTTCAGTGAATATATACCACTTATAGAAAAAAGCTTATTAATCTTGCGTTTAGAAAAAGAATGGACAGCTTATCAACGTGGGCAAATGTCTTTAATGGGTAAGGCACTAGAAGAAAGTGTCAGACGTAATGGCGCAACCTTTAATAGCGTCATCCAAGGGAAAATTGTGCATTTAAAAACAGAGCTATCACAGATCATTAATCAGGCATCCTTTTTACAAAGTGATATCAAACAAGCTTTACATGCACATGTAGAGGCATCCATTGCTTCTACTAACGGATAAGAGAGGTTTTTCAAAATGGCTAAAACGAAAGAAGAACACGTTCACGAAGTATTTGAAAGTATTTCGGAAAACTACGATAAAATGAATGGTGTAATTAGTTTCCAGATGCATGTTGGCTGGCGTAACGATACGATGAAGCACATGGCTGTAAAACCTGGATCAAAAGCACTTGATGTATGCTGTGGCACCGCAGACTGGACAATCGCATTGGCAGAGGCTGTTGGTGAAAGTGGAGAAGTAAAAGGGCTTGACTTTAGTCAAAACATGCTGAAAGTTGGCGAAAAAAAGGTAGAGCCATACCCACAAATTGAACTCATTCATGGAAATGCAATGGAGTTGCCTTTTCCAGATGATACGTTTGATTATGTGACAATCGGCTTTGGTCTTCGCAATGTACCTGATTATTTACAAGTTTTGAAGGAAATGCATCGTGTTGTTAAACCAGGTGGAATGGTGGTTTGTTTAGAAACATCTCAATCTGAAATCCCTGGTTATCGTCAGCTGTTCCGTTTTTATTTTAAATATATAATGCCGATATTTGGTAAAATATTTGCGAAAAGCTATAAGGAGTATTCTTGGCTTCAGGAATCTGCGAATGATTTCCCAGGTATGAAAAGGTTAGCGGCATTGTTTGAGCAGGCAGGATTAGAAAAAGTAACGTACAAAGCATACAGTGGCGGGGCTGCGGCAATGCATATGGGCTTTAAAAAGATACGTTAATGGGGGAAGGTTTTCACACGTGGAAAAGATGAAGTTAAAACTACTCTATTCCGATTTGAAATCAGATATCGAAATCATTGAACAAGAGTTAGAAAAAGCGGTGGACTCATCTTCATATTTGATCAACGATGCTTCTCTCCATTTATTACAAGCTGGTGGCAAACGGATAAGACCAATTTTTGTGTTACTAGGCGCAAAATTTGGTGATTATGACATTGAGAAGATGAAGGATGTAGCAGTGCCTTTAGAACTCATTCATATGGCATCGCTTGTACATGATGATGTCATTGACGACTCCAATATGCGAAGAGGACGCCCAACTGTCAAATCACAGTGGAATAACAGGGTAGCAATGTACACAGGCGATTTTATTTTCGCACGTGCGCTGGAATATATAACAAAGTTAGAAGACCCACTTGTTCATCAAATTTTAGCCCGTACGATGGTGGAGATTTGTAACGGTGAAGTCATTCAAATTGAAGATAAATTTAGATTAGATCAAGGTTTAAAAGATTATTTTAGAAGAATCAAACGCAAAACAGCATTACTTATTTCTTCAAGCTGTGAGCTAGGAGCTGTGGCAGCGGGGGTTGATGCTAAAACAGTTCGGCATTTAAAGCGCTTCGGCTACTTTGTAGGCATGAGCTTCCAAATTATCGATGATGTTTTAGATATTATGGCAACCGATAAAGAACTAGGGAAGCCAGCAGGTAGTGACTTACTACAGGGCAATATTACTTTACCGATTTTATTGTTGAAAGATGATCCGGAGATGCAACCATACTTAGTTAAAGTGTTTGCAGGCACGTTAACAGAATCGGAACGTCAAAATATGTTGCAATATGTGCGTAAATCTCATGCGATTGAGCAAGCTAATCGTATGAGTGATAAATATTTGAAAAAAGCCTTACAAGAAATTGATGCTTTACCAAAACATCCCGTTAAGAAAAAATTACGTGATGTAGCATTGTTCATGGGTAAGCGCAAATTCTAGCTTTTTGTTGTACAAAAGCTCATTTTTTGTTAATATTTATCGGTAGGTGTAAAACCTGTTAGACGAATTTAAGGAGTGTTTTAAACATGGCAATTGAACAAACTTTTTTAATGGTTAAGCCTGACGGCGTTGAACGTCAAGTAATTGGAGACATCGTTGATCGTTTCGAACGTCGCGGTTTTGTAATGAAAGGTGCTAAATTAATGGTAATTCCTAAAGAATTAGCAGAAAAGCACTATGCTGAGCATGCTGAGCGTCCATTCTTTGGTGAATTAGTTGATTTCATCACTTCTGGTCCTGTATTCGCTATGGTATGGGAAGGCGAGAACGTAATCAAGCTTGCTCGTACAATGATGGGTGCAACAAAACCTGAAGAATCTAACCCAGGTACAATCCGTGGAGACTACGCAACAACTGTTTCTCACAACATCATCCACGGTTCTGACTCTCTTGCATCTGCAGAGCGCGAAATCGGCTTATTCTTCGGTGAAGATTTAGTTTAATTTGTGAATCTAAGAAGCGTAGCGAAAATAACTACGAATAGAACTCAATAAAAAAATCATCTATTTTTCCGATGTAACTTTTACCTTCTAACAAAAAATGTTAGGGGGTTTTTTATTTGTCAAAATCATTCAATAAAGTTAACACAAACATTGATTTAAGCTTATTGACTATCAAAACTGAAAAAGAACCAAAGAAAGAAATGGTGACAAAAATCAATAACTCAATAGTTAAAATGGATACGTTTGATGAATTGGACAACAGAAATATAACCATTAAACACGCCATACAAATTTTAAATCAACAATGGCGACTAAACGGATTAAGACAAAGGACAATTGATAGTTACAACTATAATTTTAAGCGATTTGTTGAAGTTACTAAAGTGGAACATCTCCACGAAATCAACAATGAAAAAATTTATCAATATTTATCAAGTTTCAAGAATACAAAGGACACATCTCTACATGGTCGTTTAAAGCAAATTAAAGCCGTTTTAAGCAAGTGTCATGATAATGGTTGGTATAACTCGAAGTTTTGGACAAACATCAAAATAAAAGTAAATACAAGCGTTAAGGAAGCTACTACGGAAAGTGAACTGGCACTCTTGTTATCACTTTTGGATAAATCAACGTATTCAGGGTTACGTGATAGCATAGCGATTTTACTTTTATACAAAACAGGTATTCGAATTAGAACATTAGGTGCGCTGAGAGAACAGAATATTGATTTTGAAAATATGCTTTTGAAGTTACAGGGAGAGATAATGAAATCGCATAGACCATTGATTCTCCCTTTAGATGATGAAATGTGTACTTTATTAAGAGAGCTAATTTCAATAAATGATGATGTTAGGAAAGAACATAAAGAAAAGAATGATTATATTTTTCTTTCAAACATAGGCGTACCAATCTCAAATACAGTTTCACCGTCCAATTTAATTGCAAAAAATTTATGGGTGTACAGTAAAAAGTGGAATTTAAAGAACATTAACCCTCACTCTATTAGAAGATTGTATGCCCAGAATTTGGTGAAACGTGGAGCGGATATAAACTTAGTATCTCATGCTTTAGCACATTCTGATTTATCGACAACTACAAGGTATTTAGGGTTAGATGTTGATACAGTAGCAAAAAATTTACGTGATTTTTTATAACATATACTTCTTCTCAAAGTTAGTTAAAAGCTATATACAAGCCAATGATAGTGAAAAGTTTATGTTTACAAAGCCCGCTTCTAAAACTACTGCGACTAAATGAGATGAAGAATAGGGCTACTAATGATAGCCCTATTCCTTGGTTTATTTATTTTTCCTATTATTTTGGATTTTCAGTAGCTCATCAATTTGTTTTAACACAAATTCTTGATACTCAGGATTTAACTCTTTGAAAATTGTCATAGCCATTTCAAATTTAGTATCAGCAGGGCTTTTAAACATCTCACCTTCACCAGTGTTTAGCCAATTTTCATTCACATTGAAAGTGATACAAATCAATCTGATGATGCGGTCATTTACCTTTCGATGCTCTAATTCAATGCCTGCTATATGACTATTGGATATTGAAATAGCTTTAGCAAATTTGGCTTGCGATAAATTCAGTTCAGTTCGTACTTGTTTAACACGTTGATTGATAGTAATAGACAATAGATATCACCTCGTTAGTATTCAAAATATCATATATTCACTCACATTGAAAGTAAATATAAATAAAATGAAGTTGAATTACTCTCTATGTAATTATATAATACTCTCATAAGGTGTGATGAATGGGAGGGGTTTCATGGAAAACGAAGACCAATATAAGCAACTAGAGTCCAGCTTTAACAGGTTAGATGAAGAAGGAAAGCGTTATATACTGGGTATTTTACAGGCACTAGAGTTTGCCCAATCGAATCAAGTTGTGGGTGTAACCAAGCCTAAGAAAAAAGATGTCGAGAAAGAAGATTGATGGTACATATACAGCTATATGAGTATTTATCTTAATTGAAGCATGTCATAGGGTTTTCAATAATGCAAATTATAGGAGGGGAATAATGTTAAAAAAATTTGTAGTTCTATTAGTAATAGGTGGGGTATTAACAGGATGTTCTGATAAATTGGATGAAACCACAGAAGAAGTAAATAAAAAAGATGAAGTTGCGTTATCTACAACCAAGAATATGATCGCGGATAGCGATAGTACAGCTAATATTGAGGAATATCTCAACGATATGCAAAAATTTAAAGAAAACATATATATAGAATTAAAAGCTATGGAAGCGTTGAGTCAGAAAATGGCTGATAATCCCTTAATAATAGAAGATAAAGAATTTGTATCAAGGGTAACTGGCATAGCTAAAGAAGTTAGAGATAATTACAAATTTATTAAAGAGATGGATGTACCTGATGAATTATTAAATTATCATTCACGAATGTTAGAGGTATTTAAGGAGTTAGAATTAGGTGCAAATTTATATGAAAAAGGTTCATTAGAAAAAAATGCTGAAACGGTACTTGAATCATCAAGGCATTTTGTAGTGGCTGTGAATTTACTTGATTCAGCTACGACAGAATTGAACACAATTTATAAAGCTAATGATGATGAGATTTATGACTTTATGGTGCAGTCATACAATGCATTAACTAATAATGGGGAAAATTATATTCCTGAAATACATGATGGACAGGTATCTAAATTAGCAAGTGAGAAATATGGAATAAGTGAAGAAGAGGCAGACCGAATATACATTCAGAAAGAAATGTCACGTTAAAATATTTGTCAAAGGATGAAGTAGAGTGAACAAATTAATCTTAGTAATAATGTCGCTGATTTTTATTCTTAGTGCTTGTAGTGGTAGAGATTTATCCAATGTGAAAACATCTCTTTATGGTCATTGGATAGATGAAGAATCTGAAACACAGTACTATATTTGTGCAGACAGCATTATACAAGTTAATGAAGAGGGTCAAAAAGATAAAACCTATAAAGTATTAGATTATGATGAAGTAATGAACATGATAAGGATACGAGAAAAAGACGAAGAAGGTAATAGCTTTGTTACGGAAATTGTATTCAATGATGATAAAAGAGAATCAGCACAGATATTACTAGATTTGTCTACACTAGAATTTGCTAACGAGGATATTGACTCCGATATGTTGGGCACAGTTGAGATGTTGTAACAAAAAATCATTCAAGCGAATGCAAAGTCATTTGAATATCGGTGGGAGTATGTTGATGATAAACAAGAACCATAAAGATGAAGAGAACAGGGAGAGAAATCCCTGTTTTTTATTTATATTAATATCATGAACAGTGAAAATGAGTCTGTCAGCCACGCAAATGTATGAAAAATACGTCACGTGCGATATTGAATAAAATAATGTTAATAGAGATGATTTCTACGTGTGAGTAGTACGGGGGTATTAAAGACCAAATAGGTTGATGTTTATAGTCAAAGACATGATTGCACTTCCGCTCCTGCACATAGTTAGCGATATTAAAGCGTCAAAATACATTTTGTGTATTTGGCGTTTCTTTTAGTTTATAAGCTGTGTGCTAGCTGTCTATCTAATGGATAAAATTGAGTTTTTATCAAATGAAAAATAAAGTATATGTATTTTGCAATTTTATGGATTTACATTCGATTTATGTAACATCCTAGAGTGGAATAAATTATGAATTTATGATATAATAATATAGTAATAAGGTTATATTCTTCATACCAAAACACCAAAACACCAACACCAAAACACCAAAACACCAAAACACCAAAACACCAAAACACCAAAACACCAAAACACCAAAACACCAAAACACCAAAACACCAAAACACCAAAACACCAAAACACCAAAACACCAAAACACCAAAACACCAAAACACCAAAACACCAAAACACCAAAACACCAAAACACCAAAACACCAAAACACCAAAACACCAAAACACCAAAACACCAAAACACATAAATTTATCAATAATTTAAGGAGGATTATTAATATTGGTCAAATCTTTAACGAAGAGGGAATTGGTGGAATTTGTGCAATATAATAGAGAAGAGAATTATTTACTAATGCCAAATGAGATATTTGGAATGTTAGTGAAAGATGTGGAACTAAATCAAAAAAAAGCTCCACATGTTGCATTTGCTTATACATATACTTTTTTAATCACTTGGTTATATAGATACACTAAGTATGGACAGTTGGAGTTAAATAATGTAAGTAAAAAGGCAATTTTTAAAATTATGGGGATTGCTGAAACAAGTAAAGAGTATGATTATATTATAAAAAAGGGAGGTGTGCTTGATAGGCTTGGTATCACAATGACACACTCATTCACACAAGCACCTATCACGTGGTTTTTCGAAGAAGAAGGGAAACATGATTTTATACAGTTTAATTTCTTTGAAGATTTGAATGAAGAGATTAAGAGAATGATGGTAAATGGAGCTACTCTTAAAAGAAGACATATAAAAGAACCATTACTTGCAACTGGTTATAGAAACCCTTTGAATGAAGAAATTCCAGAAGTTTTCAATGGCACATTTTTTGAAGGTGGTAAAGAATATACTCATATGGTTGGTATGGATGCATTTATCAAATGTATGACCACTCAAAATTTAGGATTCAATGCTTTTTATTTATTATCATTTCTCCGCAGTCGGTATGGAAAAAATACATATGTTAACATTTCATTGGAAACGATTTCTGAAGAAAGTGGTATTAAGCCTACTACAAGAGATTTTATATTAAAAATGCTAAAAGCGTATAATATGATTATTTGTGACCCTACTAACTTTTGCTTGGGGCGTGGAGAATACAGAACAGAGGCAAGTACATATTGGTTAGTGAAGAACTCAATTGAATGGAAAATTGAACCGAATTTCAATTTCCCAAAGCGTAAAGTGTTTCATGTTTCAACGCATAAAGATTATATAGAAAATAATTGAAGTAGTAAGTGAAAATAAATAAATTTTATTCTAAAATAATATATTTACGAGATTTATAAAAGGTATGATAATCGAGGTAAATAAATATAAAAGATATTTAATTTTAATAATTTAAAGAGTTAATGTAAATTAATCTACTTTGATATTATATTAATTTACTATGAATATCGTACCTTTTGATTTTGAGTCTGATTTTTATATTAGTATTTTGTCTCTAGTCAACTCATTACTTAGATTGACTATGGGCTTAATAGAGATTATTTTGTTCCCGATACAAAGTACGAAAATGAAAATAATAGTTTTAATCTATGAATAACTATAACCTTTTGAATCAAATATATTTTAAGGTAATATGAACCTATTATTTGACAAAAATATACCTAATTTTACATAATGTAAGTAATATATTAGTAAAAAGTACATGAGGAGGTTCGTTATGTTCATAGAAAAAGTTTATTATAAAAAAAATAATGGGGATGTTGAGGAAGTCAATATTGATGATATAGAATTAAGAGAAGATTTTGACATTGTTAAAGAGAATATTTACTGTACTTACGAAGAATGTAATTGTCAAATGTTGTATGTTCCTAAAGGTAAGAGGGTAGCTCACTTTAAAACTTGGCCAGGAGAAAACCATTCTGAAGAGTGTGAAGCCTATTTTGAGCGAATCAAAGAAAGAAAACCTACTAGAAGTTTAGCTACTAGTACAGCTAGGTTAACAGACGAACATATACGTAATATTTTAAGGGAAATGGGAAAAACCGCTAGTGAGACGCCTGAAGAACGTGAGGAAAGATTAGAAAAACAACGAAAGAAAAGGAAGAAAAAGAATCCAGTAAAAAATAATAATCAAACCCCTAACGTAGATACCAATATAATTCCAGTTACCGATGACTCTGCAGATATACTTCAACTAGAGAGTCGAGCACCAAGAGTTAGTAGAAGATATTCTGTCAATAATTTGATTCAAGATGATGTAGGAACTGCATTGGCTTTACGTGAAGAAATTTCTGAAATTGAGATTATCAATAACAATTATGCAGTTTTTCATTTAGAGTCTGAAAATGGAAAAACTGCTAAAGTATATTTAGAGGAAGCTTTTTTTGCAACTGCACCATTAAATATTCATAGTTGGTTAAAGAGTTTAGAGAAAATTATTGATTCTGGAGCTAATTTAACTTTAAGTTGTGTGGGGAATGTTATTTTCAGAAATAATGAATTAGCATTGCAAATATTCAGTGAAAATCATTTGCGAGTGGGAGATAAGCTATTACCAGCTTTTATTATGCAGTATAATTAGAAAATGACGATTGTTAAAACGATATATACATATGTTTATATCGTTTTTTTTACTATAGTGTATTATTGATTATTGTATGCTTTATACAATTAGCATACATAAGGAATCTTGAAATGTAGGGATTCTATGATTGTTATCTAATAAATGTAAAGTATTTTAATAATAATTAAATTAGCATACATGAAAAGTGTGGTAAAATCATGGCAAACATGAACGAGAAAAAGGGAATGTTGATTGATGTTCAACCTGTAAAAACAAAAAAAGATATTCATAAACTAATATAAGCATTGAGGATGTCTAAAAATGGTTTGCGTGACCAGTTATTATTTAAGCTAGGTATTTCAACAGGTTTACGGTGTGGGGATTTAGTTGTTCTCAAAGTTGAACAAGTCTTAATGGCTGGTATTGTTGATTACATAGAAACATTACCTAAAGAAGCGGTATTCCTATTTGCTAGTCATAAGGGTGGTGGTCATATTACAACAACACAAGCTTATCGTATTATTTCTAAAGCTGGTGATATGATAGGAAACAATTCAATTGGCACTCATACAATCGTAAGACGTTTGGCTACACATACTATCAAGCTACAAAGGATGTAGCAACATTAATGGAGATATTCAACCATTCGTCACAAAAAACTACATTGCGATATATCGGTATTACGGAGGAATCAATTGAAAATAGCATTAAAAGTATTTCTTTTTCCTAGTGAATTGAGGGCATATCGTAATTGATATGCTTTTATTTTTGGGTAATATAGAGCCATAGGACTTGTAGTTCGCTTTTAGAGGTCGAATTAATATATTGGTCAGTGAAGGTCAAAAATATGTCAGATAAGAAAAAGAATTTTTTAACTTATCCATGGATGAGATGGAAAGAAGGTTAGTTCAACTACTTCTATATTCACAACGAATTTAATAGTTACAGCAAAGAATAAAAGATAATTATATTTTGTTGTTTAAATTTATTGTGTCAAAATTTTACTATTTAAAATTATAATAAGATCCTGTAAAATTTGATTATCGTATTTAATTGGGAATACGAGTGCAAGGTTTGATATTGTCAATCAGATAGTCGCACAATTGTTCGATTACTATGCTAAATAGTAAGTTTACAATTCGCATGTCGATATCGTTAGGCATTCTACAATCAACTCCTACGCTAATCATTATAAGATGATTATATAATAATTGTTTATTTATGGGTCCTTCTGTCTTTGTATTAGACAAAAGTCAGATGATTATTTTGTATGCTAGGGAGGTCACTGTTAATAGACCCAGGTTACTACCTCCCCAGCTCTGCAAAGGAGAAAATAAATGAAAGATATTAGTTATTTCGAAAATTATAAATCTAAAAACTACTTACATATAGATAAAAGGATTCCTATAAAGCGTGTTTACAAACTTATCCAAGATGAGAAATGGGTTAGTAAACACGCTTTTTTACCGTTTATTCATTATAGTATTGATTTGAAAAAATATACTTTTAAAGAAGGACATAGTAACAGGTCTTATAAGAAATTAAAACTTAATAAAAATTTTAATCAAAGACATATAAAATATAAAAAACCTAAAAAGAGAGAAATTAACTATGCCTCTCATATTGATAGTTTCATTTACAAATATTATGGAGATGAACTAAATGATACATATAACAAATATGCAATAAAAAATGGTATTGATGAGAATGTACTTGCGTACAGAAATAATAAAAAGGGCAAGAATAATATTCATTTCGCAAGAGATGTATTTGATTTTATTATTAGAACAGAAAAATCATTAATAATCGCATTAGATTTTTCGTCATTTTTTGATAAAATATCACATAAACATTTAAAGACCTCTATAAAAGAATTGCTACATGTAGATGAGCTTTCAGAAGATAATTATAATGTTTTCAAATCTATAACTAAGTTTCATTATATAGAAAAATCGGATTTAGATAATCATTTAAAAAGTCAGTATAGTGAAGATGAATTGAAAGATATGCTCAAATATAGAAAAATTAATAGCTATATGGATTTAAAAGTATTTAGGCAACTTGTGAAAGAAAAAAAATTGAACATAAAAGCAAATAGAAATCCATACGGTATTCCACAAGGGTCTGGAATGAGTGCTGTATGCTCAAATATTAGGTTAACTAAATTTGATATTGAAATGAAATGCTGGTCGGATAAAAAGAATGCTTTATATAGAAGATATTGTGATGATTTAATATGGATAATTCCAAACGTGAATGACGATGAAATGGCATCAATTGTAGAAGAAATATATTCTATCATTGAAAAGTATGATGACTTACATTTACAGAAGGAAAAGACTATCATTTTGAATTATAATGGAAATAAAATGCTAGATTTACATGGCTATGATTCAAAGTTAGATTATTTAGGTTTTATATTTGATGGCCAAGTAATCAAAGTCAGAGAGAAAAGCTTGTTTAAATTTTACAATCGTGCATATAAAAAAACTAAAGTATTGGCAAAATACAATCTAATATATGGAAGAAATGCGTATATGCGTAATTTTTATGGTTTATACTCTCATCTTGGTAGGAATTATAAGGGAAAAGGAAATTTCATAAGCTATGCATACAAAGCGCAAAAAATTATGGAAGAATTACCAGTGGAAGTAGTAATTCGTAAGCAAGTTAAAAGGCATTGGAATAAAATTCATAAACGCTTAGAAGAATATAAAAAAGAATATTCTAACTAAATGTCAAGAAAATAAAAAAAGCAGAAACATGCGAATTTAACATATAATCTCATTGAAGATTATTTAAACAATTCGTCTTAAATGAGTAGAAAAGAAAAAATTGAAATCAACTTTATCTATTCAGGTAATAGGGTATATTTATTTAAGGAAAATTTTATATTTTTATTAAATAATTGAATATAGTTGGAGGAACATGAATTGTTTGAAATGTTTAGGAAAAAGAAACTAGATGATAAATTTGAAGAGATGCATAAAGAAATAATAGAGGGGGTAAATTTTGAAGAAAAAGAAATAGAAAAATTAAAGTTCGAAGCAGATAACATGGAAGATGAAGCTATAAAAAATCATGAAAAATATTATTCTGATGAAAAGCTGTGGAAAAAAATCCGAAAATTCTCTAAAAAAGCTGGTTCCTCAGTTATATATGTTGTTCTACTCCTATATTTTACATTGCAGAAACCTGAGGTGCCTTTGAAAGTAAAAGCTACTATTGCTGGGGCATTAGGGTACTTTATTCTTCCATTAGATTTAATTCCAGATGTTGCTATAGGGGTAGGTTATATCGATGATTTATCTATTGTTATGGTAGCATTATTTCAAGTGGCTATGTATATTGATGAAGATATAAAAAAACAAGCAAAAGATAAGTTAAACGATTGGTTTGGAGAAGATGTAGATACATCTGATATAGATGATAAACTATGATATTAACTTTTTAATGAGAACAATGATGCCTTTCTTATTTTGTTCTAAAATAAACATTATGTTATGAGGGCAGATGAAATTATAGTAAAAGACTAGTATAAGGTTATAAAATGTCATGTGAGTAGTTCACTATGGAGCTAACTAAACAATTTGGACAAGTGAGTTCCAAATAGCATATAGACTGCTCAAGTGTTAGGGAAGCGATTAGATAATGGAGCGAAGAAGTGGGATAAACTCTACGTTTATCTCGTTTTTTATTTTATCAAGGTAGTTTAATTAAAAGGTATAATATGTTTAAGCGATAATTAATAGATATTGGTGATAGTAGGCATAATTTAGCTATTATAGATTAATTGAAAGAGGGAGATTGAAGTTGGAACTAGAGTGGCTAATAAAAAATGAAACAGAGAATACAACTTTAGATTTTAAAAGGGAACAATATTTGAAACCAAAGTATTCTGATTTAATAAAAGATGTAATTTCAATGGCAAATACACCTATTGGAAAAAAGAAGTATATTGTTATTGGTATTAAAGAAACTTCAAGTGGTTGTAAAGAGTGTTTTCCAATTAATGAAAAAGAATTTGTTGATAAAGCTACGTATCAACAAATTATCAGAGAGAATATAGAGCCATACATTGAAATTGATTACTATTCATTTAATTTAGATGGAAATTTACTAGGGATTATTGAAATTGATAATTGCGATAATCCACCATATATGTTAAAGAAAAACTTTGGTGATAAGTTAAAAAAAGGCGATATGTTTATTAGAAAAGGAAGTCAGCAAGATAAAATTACTCGAAGCGATTTAGATGAAATACTTGCATTTAAACAAAAAAGCTTATTTAATAACAAAGTTAGTATGGGTTTATCTAAAGATATGGCTGAAAAGTTAAATACAGTTATAGAGAAAGATTATGAGCTTCCATCAAGTAAAGCTAAAAGAGAAATTGAAGGTATTTTAGAAAGAAGAAAATATGGTTTAGTAGTTGAATGGGATATAGGGTTTGATATTAATGATGCATTATTGAGTTCTAATAAAAAGCCTTTATCAAAGAGAACAACTGAGGAATTAGAGCAAATGCTAACTGATATAGAAAGTTATTATCAAGAGGAAGATATGTACTATATTAGCGAGTCATTAAGTATAAAATTAAATGTATTTATTAAAAACAATTCTGAGAAATATATCGAAGATGCGAATATAATATTGAAATTACCTAAATATGAGGGAAATTTAATGGTTTTTGAAGAGATTCCTGAAGAGCCGAATAGTATATTTAATAAATTCAATAGTTTTTATAATCATAATTATCCGATAGTAGAAGAAAATGAAACTCATTTTATTGTTGAATGGAATTATGGAGATTTACCTCACAAGAAGACTGTACAATTTTTTGATGAAGATATTAGAGTGTTTATAAATGGTAATTTAATTGGGGAAAGTGTATTAGTAAATTGTGAATTGTATGGTAAAAACCTACCATCTCCAATTCAAACAAAATTAGAACTTCAAATTAAATAATAGCCACTAAATTTATCACTTTTTATGAAGTAACGTATAGTGTCTAGAAGAAAATTAACTAAAATTTCAACTCAATTAATATTATTTTGCTAGATAAAATTATTATCTCAAGTGAGTAGATATTAAGAAGCTAGGTGCTTACTGAGAGGTTCAAGTAAGTACCTTTTTGATGGGTAACTTTTGAGTTATGAATTAAGTTTGTAATTTAGTACAATGAGAGTAAGTTAATATATCGCATAAAGGAGAATGACGATGCCTGTATATAATAAATTAGTACGAGATAAGATTTTAGAGATTATTGAAGCGGATGGTTTAAAGTATAATGCAAGAATTTTAGAACCGAAGGAACTTCTAGTGGAAGTAAAAGCAAAAATGATTGAAGAAGCTAAAGAGTTTCATGGAACAGATACTGTACAAGAAAGTATTGAAGAATTAGCAGATATTTTAGAATTAGTACATACAGCTATTAATGCGTTAGGTGTAAGTTATGAAGAACTAGAAGCGATTAGAGGACAGAAGAAGGCTAAACGTGGAGGATTTGAAAAGGCGATTTATTTAATTGATGTAGAGGATAAGTAACCTATTTTCAATGGAGTGTTTAGATGAATAATTACTTAGACAATGATAATACTTTGGAATCGAATTTTCGCTCGATATACTTATTTGGTAGAAATGTTGCAACTTATAAATTTGCGTTTGCTAAAACATTACTTGAATTAGGTGAGAGTAATAAAAGTTTTGTGAGCTTAGAAGAAATATCCCCTATATTTGCAAAGTACATGTTAGAGCATATTAGGAACGGGAAACGACAAATAACAAGTCAGTCATCTAAGTTTATTAGTGCCTTGAATTTGTTTCATCAAAACCAAATTACGTGGGAACAGTTACTTGAAGTTACCGAAAAAGTAGGGTTTAACAATGTGATAGATGCCTTTCATAACATTCCTAATGGTGAGCTTGATAAAAAATTTTATGAGAAGTCCATACAAGGAAAGTCGTTAGGGATTACGTTGACTGATAGTATATTTATGTTGAATGGAAGCTCCCAAAAAGAAAATATATTAAGTGAAATTGAAGGTAGATGGAACTTAGTTGAAAACGCATGGACTGAACGAAATCCAAAACTAGAAGTTCAGTTTGATACAGACCTTGAGCAGTTTTTCTTTATAAAGCCTATGACACCACAGCAGTTCATGTTGTCTCATGAAAGAATAAATCTAACTTCTGCTAGAAAACCATTAAACGGATATCAAAAGGGAAAATGCTTCTATTGCTATAAACCGATTTCAATTGAAAGTAACCAATTGAATACTTGTGACATAGACCATTTCGTACCGCTATCAACACAGTTCAACAGTACACATGATTTAGACTTAAATTGTGTTTGGAATCTAGTTCTAAGCTGTCAGGATTGCAATAGAGGTGAAGCTAATGGGAAGTTTGCTAGACTACCTGAAGACCCTCTTTTACAACGATTGTATAAGCGTAATGAGTTTCTAATTGAAAGCAATCATCCACTAAAAGAAACGATTATTATGCGAACAGGGAAAAATCCACAGCAAAGAGCAGATTTTTTAAAACTAATGTATAGACTTGCGGAGACCCTAAGTAGAGCAAAGTGGAAGCCTAAATTTGAGTATGACATTGGATTTTAAAATAGAGCAATGAAAAATATACAGGATGGTACTGTCTTTATAAAAATGTAAAGAGTCTAAAAGTTTACTTGCAAATAGATGACTTTATTATAGTGGGGATTTTTCCACTTCTACTTGCTAACATGGCTAAAAGTAATGTATAGTTACTAATTAATAGAAGGTAAAAGCTCGGTTCTAATTTAGTTTTTTTCGTTTATTTCAGAGAACCCATGATATTAGTGATTTCAGAGACAATAGTTAAAGTCTATTTTCTTGGTAGTAACCCAGGTACAATCCGTGGTGACTACGCAACAACTGTTTCTCACAACATCATCCACGGTTCTGACTCTCTTGCTTCTGCAGAGCGCGAAATCGGCTTATTCTTCGGTGAAGATTTAGTTTAATTTCGAATAGATCAAGCAATCTCAATTTTTTGAGATTGCTTTTTTATTGCGCAAAAAAGGAGAGGGATCATGCCGACGAATAATCTCTTACTAGAAACATATAGAATTGTTAAAAACTTCTTAGTCATGTACAATAAATAATGTAATATTCTGATAATTAAGTGAGGAATAGTTGAGTAGACTCGTCAATAAACTAAGAGGATGACGAGGAAAAGGGGTTATGGACATGAGAGAAGTGGTGATTGTAGCAGCTGTGAGAACTGCTATAGGAAGAAGTAAGGGCGCATTAAGTCAAGTTCGAGCAGATGATTTAGCAGCTGATGTATTACAGGAGGTTGTAAAGCGTGCAGGCATTGGTAAGGAACAAGTAGACGATGTCATTTTGGGGTGTGTGACGCAAACAGCTGAACAAGGGGCAAATATTGCGAGGACCTCTTTATTAATGGCTGGATTCCCCGATAGTGTGCCAGGTGTAACCATTGATCGTCAGTGTGGTTCAAGCCAACAAGCCGTGCACTTCGCAGCACAGGCAATTTTAGCGGGGGATATGGACATTGTCATTGCTGGGGGGGTAGAAAGTATGTCAAGAGTACCAATGGGCTCAAACATGCAACATGCCCATGCTAGTAACCGCTTACAGGAAAATTATGATATTATCCATCAAGGATTATCAGCAGAGAAAATCGCTTCCCAATGGTCTTTATCGAAAGAACAGCTAAATAACTATGCTTATCAAAGCCATCAACGGGCGATTTCCGCCATTAGAGCGGGTCATTTCCAAGCTGAAATACTACCCATTCAAGTTCCACAAGAGGATGGCTCAGTGACAACATTTGCGGTAGATGAGGGTCCTCGTGCAGAAACTACCGTTGACATTTTAAATGGATTAAAAACCGTCTTTCAAGAGAATGGCACGATTACTGCGGGCAATGCGAGCCAAATGAGTGATGGGGCCTCAGCTGTAGTCGTAATGGCATTGGATAAAGCGAGAGAACTAGGCATTCAACCACTCGCTAAAATTGTGACAAGAGTGGTCGTGGGCTCTGATCCGACATTAATGCTGACAGGGCCAATCCAAGCTACTAGAAAAGCATTAGAACGGTCAGGGCTCAACATTGAGGATATCGACACCTATGAGGTAAATGAAGCCTTTGCACCTGTGCCGCTCGTATGGCTGCATGAAATAGGAGGAGACCCACAGAAGCTCAATCCTGATGGTGGAGCCATTGCACTGGGACATCCATTAGGGGCAACAGGTACGAAATTGTTAACGACCATGCTCTATCGAATGGAGCGAGAGAATTATCGTTACGGCTTGTTGGCGATTTGTGAGGGAATGGGAATGGCCAATGCCACGATCATTGAAAAAATGTAAAAGGGGATATGTCTGATGAAGGAACATGAAGTGGTGGCAGTCGTAACAGGGGGTGCCTCTGGTTTAGGAGAGGCAACCGTTCGGAAATTAATAGGACAGGGTGGCAAAGCAATTATTTTTGATGTCAATGATGAGCGTGGACAAGCTCTAGTGGAAGAATTAGGTCAAAATGTCCTTTATGCACGAGTAGACGTCACAAAGGAAGAGGAGGTGGCGACTGGCCTTGAGCAGGCTATTGCAGCTTTTGGCAAGATCAATGTTGCAGTGAACTGTGCTGGCATTGCAGATGCGAGTAAAGTTATTTCGAAGCGTGGTATACACGCCCTTGCGTTATTTGAAAAAGTGATTGCTGTTAATTTAGTTGGCACGTTTAATGTCATCCGTCTAGTGGCAGAAAAAATGCAACATAATGAGCCAAATGAGGATGGACAGCGTGGCGTCATTATTAATACCGCGTCTGTGGCTGCATTTGATGGGCAAATCGGACAAGCTGCTTATAGCGCGTCAAAAGGTGGCGTAGCAGCCATGACGTTGCCAATTGCAAGAGAGCTTGCGGAAATCGGTGTCCGAGTGATGACCATAGCGCCAGGATTAATTGAAACACCAATGTTTGCTTCGTTACCTGAGCCTGCACGAACAGCTCTTGCTCAAATGACACCATTCCCTAAACGACTTGGTAAACCTTGGGAATATGCTCTTTTGGTTGAAAGTATTATCCACAATGGCTTGTTAAATGGAGAGGTCATTCGACTAGATGGTGCCATTCGCATGCAACCGAGGTAACGGCAAAATCTAGTTCAAATAGTTTTTGTTTTGATTGTTTCTAAAATCGTAGATGAAGGGAAGCGGTATCATGCATATGATGGATACACCTTTATTATTAACAAGTTTTTTGAATCGTGCAGAACGATTTTTTCACTCAAAGAAAATCTATTCTCGAACAAGTGCCACTACTATTCACGAATTTACGTATAAAGAATATGTCAAACGGACTCGCCGATTAGCCGATGCTTTGACGAAACTAGGGATGGATCGAGGAATGAAGGTGGGCACATTTGCTTGGAATCACCATCGCCATTTGGAAGCCTATTTTGCTGTACCATGTGCAGGAGCAGTATTGCATATGATTAATATTCGATTATCCCCTGAGCATATTGCCTATGTCATCAATCATGCCGAGGATGAAATATTATTAATAGATGATAATCTGGTGCCACTAATTGCACCTATCGTCTCTCAGCTGAAAACGGTAAAGCATTATATCATTATGGGTGATGCTGTTGCAGTAGAAACTTTACCGATTCCAAATGCTCTTTCCTATGAATCGCTACTTGCGGAGGCAGATGAACATTTCACATTCCCAGAAGATTTAGATGAAAATACACCTGCAGGCATGTGCTATACCAGTGCAACGACGGGCATGCCAAAAGGAGTAGTCTATACACATCGCAGTATTGTACTTCATAGTTTAACAGCTGGTCTTGCTGACAGTATTGCAATTTGTGAGTCGGATGTGGTGTTACCTGTTGTGCCAATGTTCCATGCGAATGCATGGGGATTACCATTTGCCAGTGTCGCATTTGGTTCTACACAGGTCTTACCGGGACCTATGTTTACACCACAGCTATTGCTAGAATTATTTGATGTATATAAAGTTACATTGACAGCAGGTGTACCGACCATATGGCTGGGCGTTCTACAGGAGCAGCGTCAAAACCCTCGTGACCTATCGTCTATGCGATTAATTGTTTGTGGAGGTTCTGCTTCACCAATTGGTCTTGTCCGAGGCTTTGAGCAAGAACTTAATATCCCTTACATGACAGGTTACGGTATGACGGAAACCTCACCTCTTGTAAGCCTATCCACGTATTTAACACATATGCAGGACTATACGGCTGATGAAAAAATGAATGTTCGGATTACACAAGGTATGACGATGCCACTTATTGATACAAGGATTGTCAATGAAAATGGTGAAGTGCCTTGGGATGGCAAAACGATGGGAGAGCTTACGATTAGAGGACCATGGATTGCTAATGAGTATTATCAGGATGAACGAACGGAAGAGGCCTTTAAAGACGGCTGGCTCTATACAGGCGATATTGCTGTGATGACAACAGATGGCTATATAAAAATTACCGACCGTACAAAGGATTTAATTAAGAGTGGTGGCGAATGGATTTCTTCAGTAGAGCTTGAAAATGCATTAATGTCCCATCCAAAGGTCTTTGAGGCGGCTGTTATTGCCATTCCACATGAAAAGTGGTTGGAGCGACCATTAGCTTGTGTCGTAGCAAAGCCAGAGTTTAAGGGTTCGATTACAAAAGAAGAGTTACTAGAGAGTCTACAGCACCAATTCCATAAATCATGGGTTCCTGATGATATTGTTTTCATTGACGAGGTACCAAAAACGTCTGTAGGTAAATTCTTGAAGGCTAAATTACGAGAAGATTTAAAAGAGTATCGCATACAAGTCTAACGATAATGGATAGAATGAGGGTGGTGAAAAACTACCTTCATTTTTTATTGGAATAAATTCCTGAAAAATGAAACTATTTTTTCCATTTTGCCGTATAATCAAAATAACGAAAGGAAGTGAACGGATTGTCAATTGCCATTGTAGCGATAATTGGGGGCGTCATTATTTCTCTAGCTGGAATTTTTACAGACGCTCGTACGAGACAACAAAAAATAAAACTGAAGGCTGTTGAAAAAGAAGTAGAATTAGAAAAGCTTAGGTTAGAAACTTATACGATTGAAACAGAAAAAATGAGACTTGAATTAGAACAGTCGAAAGTATTACTTTTAGAGGAAAAACAAAACGTAAGAAAGTAGATTTGCATACATGAGAAAGACTATTTCAGGATTGGGACTTTTCCGCTATAATGGTAATACGACGCTAGAGGGGAAGATGACCATATGTCTGATTATGAACAGTTTATAGAAGGTATTAAGCGCAAAACAGGAATAGATTTAGCGTTATATAAAGAAGCGCAAATGAAAAGACGATTAACCTCTCTTTATGAGAAAAAGGGCTATCGTAATTTTGTAGACTTTCTAAAGGCACTCGAACAAGATCGTGATTTAATGAATGAATTCTTAGATCGTATGACGATCAATGTTTCTGAATTTTATCGCAATGGAAAGCGCTGGGAAGTATTACAAAAGAAAATATTTCCGAAACTTTTACAAACTAATAAGCGTTTAAAAATTTGGAGTGCGGCTTGTTCGACAGGAGAAGAACCATATTCTTTAGTAATGGTATTATCTCAATTGGTGCCTTTATCTCAAATTCAAATTATTGCCACTGATTTAGATGAGAATGTGATACAAAAGGCGAAGTTAGGTGTCTACCCTGAACGCTCTTTAGCCGAGGTCCCAAGTGATATTAAAGCAAAGTATTTTGAACAAGAAGGCTCCTTCTATCGCGTGAAGGATGAGATTAAGCGTTGTGTAACCTTTAAGAAACATAATTTATTGAATGACTCTTATGACGGCAATTATGATTTAATTGTTTGTCGCAATGTCATGATTTATTTTACAGAAGAAGCGAAAGATCAAATTTATAATAATTTTAGTAAAGCACTGCGCAAGGATGGCGTTTTATTTGTTGGATCGACAGAGCAAATTTTTAATCCAGCACGTTATGAATTTGATGTAGAAGACACGTTCTTCTATCGTAAAAATAATTAATAATATGGATGAAAAGCTTTGTACAAATGACACAATTGTACATAAAGTTGACCAAGCATTAAACATAGATAATTCATACGCTTTTCGCTTATCATAAGCAAAGGCGTATTTTTTATAAAATTAGCTAGGTGTTTTTTATAACTTTCATTCAGAATATTCACATTTAGATCTATGAAAATGGTAACTACTTAAAAGACATTCGTAAAAGGACTGTTTTTTTAAAGAATATATGTTATAGTGAAAAATACATACTTTAGCGAGTTGAAGGGAGAAAGTGTTTATGCGTTACTTAACAGCAGGTGAGTCTCATGGACCTCAATTAACGACAATTATTGAGGGTTTACCGTCACTCTTACCCATTACAGCAGAAAAAATTAATCACGATTTAAAACGTCGCCAAGGAGGTCATGGACGTGGACGCCGCATGCAAATCGAAACAGATACAGTGGAGATTGTAGCTGGTGTTCGTCATGGTCAGACACTTGGATCTCCTGTTGCACTCGTTGTCACAAATGATGACTGGAAGCACTGGACTAAAATTATGGGTGCAGAGCCACTAGCTGATGATATCAATCCTGAAGATATCAAGCGTCAAATCTCACGTCCTCGTCCAGGTCATGCAGATTTAGTTGGAGGCATGAAATATGGTCACCGTGATTTAAGGAATGTATTAGAGCGCTCCTCTGCGCGTGAAACAACTGTACGAGTAGCAGTTGGGTCTGTGGCAAAGGCGTTACTTAATGAACTAGGCATTTCCATTGTTGCACATGTTACAGAGATAGTGGGAATTAAAGCCGATACTTCTTTAATAGAAGGAAAAACAACAGAAGAAATTCGTGCAATTGTCGAAGCGGATCCTTGCTACTGTGTAGATCCAATCGCCTCTGCGAAAATGGTTGAGGCAATTGATGAAGCGAAAAAGGCCGGCGATTCGATCGGTGGTGTTGTAGAAGTCATTGTAGAAGGCATGCCAGCAGGTGTAGGTTCTTATGTACATTATGATCGTAAGCTGGATGCAAAGCTTGCTGCTGCTATGCTATCTATTAATGCATTTAAAGGAGTAGAGTTTGGACTTGGCTTTGAAATGGCACGTCGAAAAGGTTCTGAAGTACACGATGAAATCATCTGGTCTGAAGAAGAAGGTTATACTCGTGCAACCAATCGACTTGGTGGCTTAGAAGGCGGTATGTCAACAGGTATGCCAATTGTTGTACGTGGTGTGATGAAGCCAATTCCTACTTTATATAAACCATTACAAAGTGTAGATATTGAAACAAAAGAGCCGTTTAAAGCGAGTGTTGAGCGCTCTGATAGCTGCGCAGTACCGGCAGCGTCTGTAGTTGCAGAACATGTTATTGCCTGGGAAATAGCGAATGCAATTTTAGAGCAATTCCATAGTGATCAACTACCACAATTACAAGCTCAAATTGACGAGCATCGTCAATATACAAAGGGGTTCTAAGTTATGCGTGTACCAGTAGCAACAAAATCGCATCAATATGAAGTTGTTCTTGGGCATCAATTTCTAACTGAAGCTGTGGAGGCATTTGCTGATAAACTTCAAAAAGCGGATAAGCTCTTTGTGTTTACTGATGTCAATGTTTGGGCAGCACAGGGAGAGTACTTCAAAGCAAATTTCCCGTACCACTTTGAGGTCTTTATTTTGCCAGGTGGAGAAGCGTGCAAAACCTTTGATCAATACAATGCTGCTCAAACATTTTTATTAGAGCAAAAATGCTCCAGAAAATCCTTCATTTTTGCTTTTGGAGGAGGAGCAGTTGGCGATTTAACAGGTTTTGTTGCGGCAACCTATATGCGTGGGATTCCGTTTATTCAAATTCCAACGACTATTCTAGCGCATGATTCCGCAGTTGGTGGAAAAACTGCCATTAATCATCCACTAGGAAAAAATATGATTGGCGCATTTTATCAGCCAGAAGGCGTGATATATGATACAGCTCTTTTAGAAAGTTTATCAGAGCGTGAGGTACGATCGGGAACAGCAGAGTTAATTAAGCATGCCATGATTTCTGACCCGAACTGGCTGGAGGAATTAATGACAGGAGATTCGGTGATCCATTTTAATCAAAATGAACTAGCAAAGCAACTAAAAAAAGGAATTGAAGTGAAAGCACAAATTGTTGCTGAGGACGAAACAGAGCAATCCGTTCGAAAGTTTTTAAACCTAGGCCATACATATGGACATGCAATTGAGGCAGCTGCGGGTTATGGCAAAGTGGCTCATGGTGAGGCGGTTATGATTGGACTCGTCTATTGTCTTCTATTGAGTGAACGATATGGAGAAATTGATCGAACGTTCACCCAATCCTTTTTACAGTTTGCGATAAAAAACGGCTATCCTTTTAAGGCTGTGAGTGATTATTCATTTGAACAATTATCTAGCTACCTAATGAAAGATAAAAAAGCGGAATATGGCATTTTACAATTTGTTCTTTTGGAGAAAATTGGAAAGCCTTTTGTCAAAGCTATTGATTTAGAAGAATGCCAAGAAATAGATGCTGAATATAGACAGTTATTAGCGGAGGTGCTTGTATGATTCGTGGACTTAGAGGAGCAATAACAATTGAATCTGACAAGCCAGAGCTTGTATGGGATGAGACAGCAAGATTAGTGCGTGAGGTTGTGGCAGCAAATAATGTGGACATTGATGATATCGCATCGATCCTCATTTCAACAACGCCAGATATTACCTCAGCATTTCCTGCTCGTGCAGTACGCTTGATGGATGGCTGGCAATATGTCCCTGTTATGTGTACACATGAAATGGATGTGCCAGAAGCATTACCATTATGTATTCGTGTATTAATACATGCAAACGTAGAGGTTGCCCAAAAAGATGTAAAGCACTTGTATCTCAATGATGCAGTGAAATTAAGACCAGATTTGGCTCAGGCTAAATAAGTAGAGGAGATGTTTTAGATGAAGTGGAAACAACAATTGGACGGTATGCAAGCATATAAGCCAGGTAAACCAATTGAAGAAGTACAACGTGAATATGGCTTAAAGGAAGTTATTAAATTGGCATCGAATGAAAATCCATTCGGGTGCTCACCTAAGGTAACAGCTTATTTACAAAATAATGCAGTGAATCATGCACTTTATCCAGATGGCTATGCCCAAAACCTACGTACTGCTGTGGCAAATCATCTAGGTGTGAAAGAAACACAGCTTCTTTTTGGTAACGGCTCTGATGACATCATTGCTATTATTACTCGTGCTCTGTTGTATCCAGGGGTAAACACGGTTATGGCCGACCCTTCCTTCTCTCAATACTGGCACAATGCTGAAATTGAAGGTGCTGAAGTACGTAAAGTGCCTTGTCAAGATGGAGCACATGATCTAGAGGCAATGTTGGCTGCAATTGATGACCAAACTTCTATTGTTTGGGTATGTAGTCCAAATAATCCTACAGGAGTTGTCATTCCTGATGCTGCATTGCGTGCCTTTCTTGCAAAGGTTCCAAGCGATGTCCTTGTCGTGCTTGATGAGGCATACATTGAATATGTTACACATCCAGACCACAAGGATACGTTACCAATCATTAATGAGTATCCGAATGTGCTTTTACTGCGTACATTCTCTAAAGCATATGGCTTAGCTTCGTTCCGCGTAGGCTATGCTATTGGCCAACCTGATGTTATTGCTAAGCTTGATCCTGTGCGTGCACCATTCAATAATACAATCTTAAGTCAAGCTGTTGCTGCCATTGCCCTCAGTGACCAAGATTATATTGAAGCCTGCCGAGAAGCCAATGAAAAAGGCAAAAAACAATATGTAGAATTTTGTGAAAAGCATAATTTAAAATACTTCCCATCTGATACAAACTTTATTTTCTTTGATACCCATGCTGATAGTGATGTTGTTTTCCAAGAGCTGATGAAAAGAGGCTTTATCGTGCGCAGTGGTAATGCATTAGGCTTACCAGGATTTATCCGTGTGACAATTGGAACAGAGGCTCAAAATGCAGCATTGCTTAGCCAACTTGATGAAGTGTTAAAACAACAAGGGGTATTTGCATGACACGCAAAGTACTCGTTATAGGGCTAGGATTGATCGGAGGTTCTATTGCCCTTGCTTTGCAAAAAGCACCGGAAACAAAAATTATTGGCTACGACATGGACGCACAAACACGCGAGCATGCGAAAACATTAAATATTGTGCATGAGATTGTCGCAGATCCACTGGCTGTTGCGGCTGAGGTTGATGTTATTATCTTCGGTACGCCCGTTAATGCAACACTGGATTGGATGGAGCAATTAAAATCATGGCCCTTGAAAAATAAAGTCATCGTAACAGATACAGGAAGTACAAAAAAATTAATTATGCAAAAAGCCAGCGAATTACGAGAACTTGGCATAACGTTTATTGGTGGACATCCAATGGCGGGGTCTCATAAAAGTGGTGTGCTGGCTGCTAAGGCGCATCTTTTTGAAAACGCATATTACATGCTTACACCACTTGCTGGGGAAGAAATTGTTCATATGGCACAGCTTGAAAGTTTGCTGAAATTTACCCATGCAAAAGTAGTCAGTGTATCTGCCAGTGAGCATGATCACATGACAGCGGTGGTGAGTCATTTTCCGCATGTTATTGCGGCCTCACTTGTTCATCAATTAGGCGGCGAAAATGGGGAGTACCCAATGACACGTTCTCTTGCAGCAGGAGGGTTTCGTGATGTGACACGAATCGCCTCTTCCAATCCCATCTTATGGCGAGATATTACGCTGCAAAATCGCGAGGAACTCCTCACGCAATTAGATGGCTGGGAAAAAGAAATGACACGCATTAAGGAACTGCTGATGGAGGGTTCTTCACAGGCTATTGAAAACTATTTTGCAGTTGCCAAAGAACTGAGAGATGAATTACCGATTAGTGCAGGGGCTATGTATACACCATTCGATCTATATGTTGATGTTCCTGACTATCCAGGTGTTATTTCTGAAGTGACGGGCTTTTTAGCAGATGAAGCAATTAGTATTACGAATCTTCGCATCGTTGAATCACGAGAAGATGTTTTCGGTATTCTAGTCATTAGCTTCCAAAGTGAAAATGATCGCGAACGTGCTGCAGCCTGTATTCAAAAACGAGCAAATTTCGAAACGTATATTTCTTAGCATAAGAAAGCGTCGGCATTTCGGCGCTTTCTATCTTCATATTGGAGGGAATAAAGTTCATGAGTGAAAAAGTATTGCAATACAACAAGCCTTCTTTACAGGGCTCTTTAACTGTTCCAGGCGATAAGTCTGTATCTCATCGCTCTGTGATGTTTGGCGCCATTGCTAGTGGAACAACGACAGTAGAGGGTTTTTTACTAGGTGAAGATTGTTTAAGTACAATTGATTGCTTCCAGAAACTTGGCGTTCAGATTGAGGTGGAAGGGACAAATGTAACCATTCATAGTCCAGGGATGGATGGCTGGCAGGAGCCGACAGAAGTGTTATATACGGGTAACTCTGGTACAACAACACGCTTAATGCTAGGCATTTTAGCTGGTTCTACTGTTCACTCTGTCATGACAGGAGATGCATCCATTGGAAAACGACCAATGCGCCGTGTTATAGATCCACTGCGTCAGATGGGTGCACAAATTACAGGGCGTGCAGACGGGCAATATACACCGCTAGCCATTCAAGGTACAAAATTACAAGCCATTGATTACAAGATGCCTGTAGCAAGTGCACAGGTGAAATCTGCTATTTTACTAGCGGGCTTGCGTGCTGAAGGAACAACTATTGTTAGAGAAATGGATGTTTCGAGAGATCATACAGAGCGAATGCTGCGTCAATTTGGTGCACATGTAGAAGTAGATAATGGCGTAGTATCGATTGAAGGAGGACAAGCTCTCAATGGTACGCATGTTTCTGTGCCAGGAGATATATCATCGGCTGCCTTTTTCTTAGTGGCAGGAGCCATTTGCAAAAATAGTCAGCTAACACTAAATAATGTGGGCATTAATCCAACACGTGATGGCATTATAGAGGTGCTGGAAAAAATGGGCGCCACGATGACGGTAACGCCGAATGATGATAATCAAGCTGAACCGACAGCAACAATCCAAATCGCGACATCTTCTTTAACTGGTACAATAATTGAGGGAGACATTATTCCTCGTTTAATTGACGAAATTCCAATTCTTGCATTACTCGCTACGCAAGCACATGGTCAAACGATCATTAAAGATGCCGAGGAGCTAAAGGTGAAGGAGACTGACCGTATCACGGCTGTTGTGACTGAATTGAAGAAACTTGGTGCCCAAATCGAAGCAACAGAAGATGGTATGATTATTGAGGGACCAACGTCTTTAAAAGGAGCAAACCTTCAAACCTATGGCGATCATCGAATCGGCATGATGGGTGCAGTTGCAGCTTTAATAACAGACGGAGCTGTTACACTAGATGATGCACAATGTATTGCTGTATCCTACCCATCGTTCTTTGAGCATATTGAGGCAGTGAGGTAACAATTAAAGAGAGGCTCTCCAAGCTTTTGGGGAGTTTTTTCTTGTTTCAGAGGTAAATGTTTTGTAGCATAAAGGTATCAACGAAAGAATAGGTGAATGACTGTGAACAATGCGATGACTGAAATGATGCAAGCACTTGAACAAGGGGATTTAGCATTAATAGATCAGCTACTAGAATCATTTTTAATGAAGGAGCTACCCGAGGAGATCTATGCACTTGCTGAGATTTTTATGCAGTATGGGTACATGAAGGAAGCTGACCGTGTGCTGGAGCATTTACAATTTTTATTCCCAGAAGAAGCACAGTTAAAAATAGATCGTGCCAATGTCCTAATGGAGCTTGGTAATGAAGATGAAGCATTAGATTTATTATTAGAAATTGAAGAAACCTCCCCAGAATATCCACAAGCGTTATTGGTTTTAGCTGATTATTATCAAATGCAAGGGTTATTTGAGGTTGCAGAAAAGCGTATAAATGAAGCATTAGCGATTTTACCAGACGAGCCATTATTACATTTTGCGAAAGCAGAACTTTTATTTGAAACAGGTCGTTTTTTAGAGGCAGCAAGACTGTATGAGGACTTATATGAGCAGCAAAATGAATTTGCTGGTATTCAACTTGTCGAACGACTAGCGGAGGTTTATCGTGCAGGTGCAGCCTATGAGACGGCATTTGATTATTATGTCAAAGCCCTTGAAGATGAAGTAAAGCCCGATATTTTATTTGGAGCTGCTTATTCAGCCTTCCAGTCACAAAAATACGAGATGGCTATTAAACAACTAGAGGAATTGAAAGAATTAGATCCTGATTACTTCTCAGCCTATTTATTGCTTGCGGAAAGCTATGCAATGACAGAGGATAATCAAAAAGCTTATGCTGCCATTCAAGAGGGGTTAAAGCGTGATGAATATGATAAATCGCTTTATTTATTCGCTGGTAAAATGGCATTGAAAAATGGTTTGCCAGAAGAAGCTGAGCAACATCTTAGAGAAGCTATAGCGCTCGATCCTGAATATATGGAAGCGGTACTGGCACTTATTTCAGTTTTTGGTCAACAGGAGCGCCATGAGGATGTAATCGAGTTATTTGAGACATTACAGCAAAATGATTTTGAATGGAGCACTTTATATCCTTTTGCGGCAGAGGCATATGAAAATTTAGAATTGTACGACCGTGCATACGAATTTTACCGTTTGGCATATAATGATTTTAAGGAAGACGCAACATTTTTAGAAAAATATGTTTACTTCTTATTAGAAGAAGGAAAGCGTTCAGAGGCAAAAGAGGTTCTTGGACAATTAATCAACATTCAACCGGGTGAACCAGAGTGGCAGGAGAAGTTAGAAACCTTAGAATTTGAGTAAAGGAGGGAGTGGGTATGACTGCTTCTGTATCAGTTGTTGATAAAAAAGCATTTGTTCGATGGTTTTTAAAAAATTATCAATTGAAACGTCGTGAGTGTGTATGGATTTTAAATTACCTATTAAGTAATGATGACTTGTTAAAAAGAATCCGTTTTGTGGAAGAAGCTCACTATTGTCCTAGGGCAATGGTGATGTCAACAGTAGACTCAACTGGTGTGCCTTTTCGTTTCTATAAAGGCAATGTGATGACGGCAGATGCTGAGAAGTCTTTCCATGATTTACGCTTACATGAACAAGAAGATATGTATATACAATTGAATTTTCCTAATATACCACCAAGTGCACAATACTTAGCAGTTCTTGAAGAAAACCCTTATATGCCAGAAACACTGCTCGTCAGTGAAAAAGATCGTGTACTGGCAGAAGAGCTGCTTTCTAATAGCTTACTCGTATTCCAAGAAGAGAAATTACTTGCACAAATTGATGAAGCCCTCGACCAGGGAGATGAAGTGCGATTTTATGAATTGTCTAATTTGTTACAAGCATTGAAGGAAACGGCTAATTTACGTTAATTATAGGTAAAAATTGAATGTCCTTTATCCATTTCAATATGGTAACATTACTAGTGAATGATTGTTTTCACTTTTAATTGGGTATCCTATTGAAGAGTGGAAAAGGACATTTTTATTTTGCGATAAAAGGAGGTTTGTTGAATGTATTTTAATGCAAACGATGTAACATCGTTTATGGCACAAAAAGATTTTATTGATACCGCGGTTGTTCCACTTGTATCCATTGATCTCTCTTCTGAAAAAATGAAACAAAGTGGTGCCGAGGTAGATTTTGTCATGTCTTTAACTTCTTTTATAGAGCAGCAGTTTAAAGGTCGACTACTAGTCATGCCACCATTTTCTTATATGACAACTTTAAAAAACGACGATTTACCACAGCAATTAGAAGCACAATTACATAATGCTGGATTTAAGCATGTGTTCTTCATTACTTGTGACCATTATTGGACAAAGAGTGGAGAGATAGTCAATATGATTTGGTTACCAGCGATTCCTTTAGAAAGTATGGATGCCAGTGTGAAAAAATCCATTCTAGAAGATCAATTGCGACAAGTGATTCCAATGCTTTCGACTAAATGGGCACAGATTTAACAATTAGTTTCAATAAATGTTCACATTCTCCAGCTTTCCACAGAATGCTATATTGACCAAGCTATGGACTTGATATATCATATATATGTCCTAGTATTACTATTTGTAAAAGTATGTCCGTTGGACTGACCTTTAAGTTAGAGGGGGGAAAATAATGAGTAATAATCGAGTTTCACGTCGTCAATTTCTAAGTTATACTCTTACTGGTGTAGGTGGATTTATGGCGGCAGGTATGCTAATGCCAATGCTTCGCTTTGCAATTGATCCTGTGCTACAAAAGCATGAGGGTGGGGATTTTGTAAAAACAGAGCATAAAATCGCTGACTTGACTGAAGAGCCTGTAAAAGTGGACTTTTCATATGAACAAGTGGATGCATGGTATAAATCACAGGTTACAGATGTAGCTTGGGTTTATAAAAGTGGCGATCAAATCATTGCCCTTTCACCTGTTTGTAAGCATTTAGGATGTATGGTTGACTGGAATGGAGATTCTGCACACCCAGGTCAATTCTTCTGTCCATGCCACGCAGGACGTTATGAGAAAAACGGGAAAAACATTGCAGGTACACCGCCTCTAGGTCCGTTGGATGAATTTGAAGTACAAGAACAAGATGGCTATTTAATGATTGGTCCAGCTAAAGCAAATTCTCTAGTTAAATAAGTAAGGGGGTACGACAACAGTGCTAAATAAAATTTATGATTGGGTCGATGAACGCCTAGATATTACACCGATTTGGCGTGATATTGCCGACCACGAAGTGCCAGAGCACGTTAACCCTGCACATCATTTTTCAGCATTCGTTTACTGCTTTGGTGGATTAACATTCTTCATCACAGTAATTCAAATTCTATCTGGTATGTTCCTAACAATGTACTATGTACCAGACGTTGTGAATGCCTGGAAATCAGTTTATTATTTACAAAACGAAGTAGCATTTGGTGAAATCGTACGCGGTATGCACCACTGGGGAGCTTCATTAGTTATCGTAATGATGTTCTTACATACACTTCGTGTATTCTTCACAGGTTCTTATAAAAAACCTCGTGAGTTAAACTGGATGGTTGGTGTAGGTATTTTTGGTGTAATGATGGGTCTTGGATTTACAGGATACTTATTACCATGGGATATGAAAGCATTATTCGCTACTAAAGTAGGTATCGAAATTGCAGCATCAGTACCGTTTATCGGTGGGATGATTAAAGTATTATTAGCGGGTGACACAACGATTCTTGGTGCTCAAACGTTAACTCGATTCTTTGCGATTCATGTATTCTTCTTACCTGCAGTATTGTTTGGGTTACTTGCAGCGCACTTTATCATGATTCGTCGTCAAGGAATTTCAGGACCGTTGTAATTGTCTTGACGGTTCGATGATCTTTAAAAGGAGGGGACACTATGCATCGCGGAAAAGGAATGAAATTTGTCGGCGATTCTCGTATTAAAGCGAATCACAGAATGCCGAACGTTCCAAAGGATTATTCCGAATATCCAGGTAAGACGGAAGCTTTCTGGCCAAACTTCTTACTTAAGGAATGGATGGTAGGTGCTGTATTTTTAATTGGATACTTATTATTAACTGTCGCTCACCCGTCACCACTTGAAGGGCCGGCAGATCCAACTAGAGCATATACACCACTACCGGACTGGTACTTCTTATTTATGTATCAACTTTTAAAATACTCATTTGCTTCTGGTCCATACAATGTAATCGGAGCTATTGTAATTCCAGGTCTTGCATTTGGAGCGCTATTATTAATGCCATTTTTAGACAAGGGTCCAGAACGTCGTCCATCTAAACGTCCATTGCCAACAGCGTTTATGTTATTAACTTTAGCTGCTATGTTCTACCTAACTTGGGAGTCAGTTGTTAACCACGACTGGGAAGCTCAAAAAGCTATGGGTGCAATCGTAGAAACAGTTGAATTCGATAAAGAATCAGAAGGTTATAAACTATACGCTGGTTCAGCTTGTATTACATGTCACGGTGAAGGCTTAGAAGGTGGAGCTGGTGCACCATCTCTAATGAACACTGGATTAACAGCTGATGAGATTAAGGACATTGCTCATAATGGTCGCGGTAACATGCCACCAGGATTATGGACAGGTTCAGATGAAGATCTTCAAAAACTTGCTGAATTCATCGAAAGCTTAAAAGCAGAGTAATAGTAAAAGAGTCAGGAAACTGGCTCTTTTTTTCTACCTTGTTATACTATTGGGACTGGAAGCCATACAAAAAGGTTCCCTTGTATAAAGGATTTTAGCGAAAGATGTCGAAAAAACATTTATTCTTGAAACAAGTAAGCGAATTAAAACAATAAAATAACACATATTGATGGTGAGATACAATTGAATTGAAAGGTAGAGTAAAGCTCTAGAATTTCAGAACTATACATAAATAATGGATTGTTTTTATCGGAAGGAGTTAACATCGTGCAACTAACAAGAGCAAATATTTGGTACCTTCTGACCCATAAATCATTCTTGATAGTGCTGCTAATTATTAATCTACTAGGTACAATTTATGGCTATTATTGGTATGGGTGGCAGCTTGCCATCACAGAGCCTATTTTTTATATTTTTGTTCCAGATAGTCCGACAGCCAGTTTATTCTTTTGTTTTGTGTTAATTGCTTGGATTATGGGGAAAAGCTGGCCACTGATGGAAGTACTTGCCCTTGTTACGTTGGTGAAATATGGCTTATGGGCAGATGTGATGAATATTTGGACATTAATTGAAACAGGTTCTATTGGCTGGCAGGGATGGATGCTAGTTGGTTCACATTTTGCCATGGCTGTACAAGCTGTACTATATATGAAGAAATATGTCTTCACTTATTGGCATGTTGTGATAGCAGCTGTTTGGACACTGCATAATGATGTCATTGACTATGTATTTGGGCAAATGCCGATGTATCGGGATTTAGCCAATTACACAAGCTATATAGGTTACTTTACATTCTGGTTATCAATTGCATGTATTTTACTTGCCATTTTCTCAATTAGGTGGCGCAAATATTTGCCGAATTAGGGTATAAATTATAGAATTATAGTATCGAGGTAGAAAGGGGTTAGAAAATTGTCAACGAGCATGTATATTGTTTATTTTGTGATTATTATGCTGCTTCCACTTTATGCTCAAATGAAGGTAAAGGGTACGTATAATAAATTTGCAAAGCAACGTACAATGAAGGGGCAAACTGGTGCAGAGGTAGCGCGTGCGATTTTAGATGCAAACGGCTTATATGATGTACGAGTTGTGCCAACACAAGGTGTGTTGTCTGATCATTATAATCCAGCAACCAAAACAGTGGCTTTATCAGAAAGTAACTTTTATGAAGCAAGTGTTGCAGGTGCTGCGGTTGCTGCCCATGAGGTAGGTCATGCCATCCAACATAAAGAAGCTTATTCCATGCTTACATTACGTAGTAAGCTAGTCCCAGTAGCAAATATTTCTTCTAATGCGTCTTGGATTTTCGTAATGATTGGTATTTTTGCAAGTAGTACGAATTTCTTGCTATTAGGTATCATATTATTAGCAGCAGGTGTTGTTTTCCAATTAGTGACACTTCCTGTGGAGTTTGATGCCTCGAAGCGAGCATTAGTTCAAATGAATTCACTTGGCATTATTACAAATGAAGAAGAACGACCAGCACGAAAAGTATTAAGTGCTGCAGCATTAACATATGTAGCAGCGGCAGCGGTAGCTGTACTAGAGTTATTACGTTTAATTTTAATTTTTACCAATATGCGTAGCGACGACTAAGAAAAAACTTGTTATAGTGGTACACCACTATAACAAGTTTTTTATCTTCGTATGCTTAATGAAGGGGCTGCTTTTGATCGTCTAGTGTGAAGCCTTCTCCTGCAACATCTCGTACTTCAATGATGGAAACAAATGCGTGCGGATCAACTTCATGCACAATAGATTTTAACCGTACAACTTCATTGCGGCCAATTACACAATATATAACCTCTTTAGGTTGTTTCGTAAAATGACCATGTCCTTCTAAAATGGTGATACCACGCTCCATTCGAAGAGCGATTGTTTCAGCAATGGCTCCAGACTTTTCTGATATGATAAGCGCACCACGAGCCGCATAAGCACCTTCTTGTACAAAGTCAATGACACGGGCTCCAACAAATACGGCTACTAATGTATACATCATTGAACGAGCATCCAAGAACGTCAGCCAAGAAAGAATGATGACGATGGCATCGAAGACAAACATGGTTTTCCCCATACTCCAGCCAAAATATTTATGCCCTAGTCGTGCCAATATATCGACACCACCTGTAGTGCCACCGAAACGAAAGACAATCCCAAGTCCCAATCCAACAAAGACACCAGCAAAAAGTGCTACAAGCAACATGTCATCCTCTAAATGGATGGTAAATTGATATTTTTGGAAAATTTTTAGAAAAAGAGATACGGATATAGTGCCGACAAGCGTATAGACAAATGATTTTTTTCCAAGTAATCGATAACCTATGATAAACATGGGAATATTTAATAACAGGTTCATTAAGGCGGGGTCCCATCCTAATGTAAAATATAGTATGAGTGTAATCCCACTTAGTCCACCTTCACCCAGTTGATTTTGGATGTTGAAGTGAACAAAGCCGAAGCTGAAAACTGCTGCTCCGAGCATAATCGCGATAATATTACGTATTTTAATCTGTTTTAGCATTTGACCTCCTGTAGTTCCAAACAAATGAAGTAGTGTTATCTATTATCTGACATTTTATTGGTTTTGACAACAATGGTGTAAATTTTATACGATGGTAAATAGGAGTGTGATTTTTATGGCAAATCAACTAACAATGCAAGCTTTACAACAGCGTGTCGATGACTATATAGGACAATTTAAAGAAGGCTATTTTCCACCATTTGAATTACTTGCACGTCTAACAGAAGAATTAGGTGAACTTTCACGCGAAGTTCAGGATGTCTATGGACAGAAAAAGAAAAAGAGTACAGAGGATACAAACAGTATTGAAGAGGAACTAGGAGACTTTTTCTTTGTACTAGTCTGTTTTGCAAATGCCCAAGGTATTAAACTAGATGAAGCACTTTTACGCGTCATACATAAATTTGAAACTAGAGATAAGGATCGTTGGACTAGAAAGGATGAAGAATGATGTCGATTCGTGTAGCTATTGCGGGAGCAAGAGGAAAAATGGGAGCTGAGGCTGTACATACGGTCATGAAACATGACAAAATGGAATTAGTAGCTGTACTAGATTATAAGGAAGTAGGAAAAACTTTAGCTGATTTAGATATGTTTCCAGCAAGCTATACAGTGCCTATATTTACAGAAATGCATGATCTTGTAGAAGCAACTGCACCAGATGTACTAGTGGATTTAACTAATCCACATGCAGTCTACAAACATACAAAGGAAGCACTGAATTTAAATGTACGACCAGTAATTGGTACAACAGGATTTACAGATGCACAACTAGAGGAATTATCAGCCATGGCCAAAGAAAAAGAGTTAGGTTGCATTATTGCACCAAACTTTGCGATTGGTGCTATCCTAATGATGAAGTTTGCAAAAGAAGCAGCCAAATACTTACCAGATGTAGAGATTATAGAAATGCACCATGATCAGAAGCTTGATGCACCATCTGGGACAGCGGTGAAAACGGCACAGTTAATACAAGAGGTCCGTACGCCAAAGGCACAAGGACATCTAGAAGAGAAAGAAACCATTAAAGGTGCAAGAGGTGGAGATTTTGACGGTATGCGCATTCACTCCGTACGTTTACCTGGTTTAGTGGCACACCAGCAAGTATTATTTGGAGGGGATGGGCAGCTACTAACGATTCGCCATGATTCATTAAACCGTAATTCTTTTATGTCGGGTGTTGCATTTTGCATAGAAGAGGTTATGAAAATGGATCAGCTTGTTTATGGTTTAGAAAACATCATCTAAAGATTGGGATGGAAGCTATATGAAAATCGCATTGATTGCACATGATCGTAAAAAAGATAATTTAGTACAGTTTGCTATTGCTTACCAAAATATTTTACAAGAACACACACTATATGCTACCGGCACAACAGGACAACGTGTCATCGAAGCTACTGGTTTGGAAGTTACACGTTTTCGTTCAGGGCCACTTGGTGGCGACCAACAAATTGGCGCAATGATTGCCAATAATGATATGGACATGGTGATATTTTTCCGTGATCCTTTAACAGCACAACCACATGAGCCAGATGTTTCTGCACTAATCCGTCTTTGTGATGTTTACCAAGTGCCACTGGCAACAAATATGGGAACAGCAGAAATATTACTAAAAGGCCTACAGGAAGGCTTTGTGGATTGGAGACTGATACAAGAAAGACGCAATTAACAAAAGACGTGATTCAGAAAGGATGATCATCGAATGAAAAAGCTAAAAATAGGCATTACCTGTTATCCTACAGTTGGTGGCTCTGGTGTCATTGCAACAGAATTAGGCAAAATGCTTGCAGAAAGAGGACATGAAATTCATTTCATCACCTCAAGCGTACCATTTCGATTGAATAAAATTTATCCAACCGTCTTTTTCCATGAAGTCGAAGTTAATAATTATTCAGTATTTCAATATTCTCCATACGATATTGCATTAGCGAGTAAAATGGCAGACGTCATCAAGGATGAAGAGTTGGATGTGCTACATGTGCATTATGCCATCCCACATGCAGTATGTGCGGTGCTAGCACGTGAAATGAGCGGCCGAGACATTGGCATAGTTACAACCCTTCATGGCACAGATATATCGGTGCTTGGGCAAGATTCTACGCTCTCACAGGCCATTAAGTATGGGATTGATAAATCTGATATTGTGACAACCGTGTCACAGGCATTAAAAGAACAAACCTATGAACTGATTGATACAGTAAAACCAATTGAAACGATTTATAACTTTGTGGACGAACGGGAATACTTCCCACGAAATTCAGGAAACTTAAAAGAGCAATTTGGTATACAAGAAGATGAAAAAGTCCTCATTCATGTATCAAACTTCCGTAAAATAAAGAACCTTCCACACATTGTAGACGCCTTTATGAAAATCCGTGCCAACATGAAAGCAAAGCTCTTATTAGTAGGTGATGGCCCAGAAAAGCATCGTGTCATGGACCAAGTAAAAGGAAGTCCGTATATGAAGGATGTTTTATTTTTAGGGAAACAAGAAAACTTAGCTGAACTGTATGCGATTAGTGATCTAAAGCTATTATTATCACAGCAAGAATCGTTTGGACTGGTGTTATTAGAGGCAATGGCTTGTGGTGTACCTTGTATTGGAACAAATGTAGGTGGTATTCCAGAAGTCATTGAGCATGGTGTTGACGGCTATATCGTGGAATTAGGGGATACAGAGGCAGTTGCGGCGTATGCAACCCATTTATTGCAAGATGAGGAACAATTACTGCGCTTCCGAGAAGCGGCCATCCGTGCAGTAAGTGAAAAATTCCACTCATCCAAAATTGTGGAACAATATGAAAATCTGTACGAGAAGGTTGCGGAAAGAAATCATGCAAAACAATAAAGAATGGCAAGCAGCCTATTCAGTCATTGAACAATTAGAACAGGCGGGATTTGAAGCAGTTATTGTTGGTGGAGCTGTAAGAGATGCTTTACTCGATCGTCCTGCCCATGATGTAGATGTGGCTACTAATGCCTTGCCTGAAGAAGTAAAAACTGTGTTTCAAAAGACTGTAGATATTGGGATTCAGCATGGGACGGTACTTGTTATCGTACCCGCTGGACCTGTGGAAGTGACTACCTATCGGACAGATGGGGAATATACAGATCATCGAAGACCACAGAATGTCCATTTCGTTCGATCTCTAAAAGAGGATTTACAACGCCGAGATTTTACAATGAACGCCATTGCCATGCGGCGTGATGGCTCTTTTGTAGATTATTATGGCGGACAACAAGATATTGAAAAGCGCGTTATACGAGCGGTAGGAGAGGCAGAAAAACGGTTTGCAGAAGATGCTTTAAGGATGCTGCGAGCGATTCGCTTCTCTGCACAGCTTGATTTTACGATCGAGGCGAATACATTCGCAGCCATCCAGCAAAGGGCTGCTGATTTGGGCTTTATTGCAAAAGAACGCATTAAAGCAGAGCTTGATAAGCTTTGGGTAGGACAAACAGTTTTTGGGGGTATACAAAAACTAGAGGACAGTGGATTAACGGCCTATTTAACAGGTGATTTTCAAACTGCTCAATGGCATAATTTCCATACAAAAGATGCCCTTCTTGGCTGGGCATACTTTGCCTTACTACAAGGAACAGCATGGCGTGAGGTAGTGCGCGATTATCGATTATCGAATAAGGAAATGGCGTTTATTAATTCCGTTTTAACCGCTTATGACGCTTTAAAAGATGGTTGGACAAATCGCCATTATTTTTACTACACAGAGCAAGAACTAGAGGCTGCACAATATTTTGCCCAACTTCGCCAATTAGACGCTTCGATACCTCAACAATCTATCCGAGAATTACAGGCAAAGCTACCGATTCAACATAAGCAAGAATTAGCGGTGAATGGGGCTGATTTACTGAAATGGTCTGGCAAAAAGGGTGGGCCGTGGGTAAAAGCCGCATTGGAGGATCTGCTGACAGCCATTCTTCATCATGAACTTCAAAATGATCGACAACAGATTAAAAGCTGGCTGGAGCAACAGGATCTTACTTAAAGCCGAATACATGATAGGTGAAAGCCGTCTCCCGAAAAGGGAGACGGCTTCATTAAATTCCTATCGTTGGTGGTCATTTACGTTAATTTACAGTATGATTAAGACAAAATAAATTACATAACAAGAGTACAGTTAACTAAAGGATTGATGTGAAGATGACAATTTCCATGAAGGACGAAATTTTAAAAAGAATATTGGCTGCTGATGGAGAAGCGGTTTCAGGTCAGGAATTAGCAGATTCTCTTGGTGTCTCAAGAACCGCTGTTTGGAAGCATATGCAAACATTACAAGAAGAAGGGTATACATTTGATACAATTAAGAAAAAGGGGTATGTATTGACAGGTGTACCAAATAGCTTGAGCCCCACACAGATTAAGCTTTTTTTAAAGACAGAGCATTTTGGACGTGAGATCCATTATTACGATGTAGTTGATTCAACACAAACAATTGCGCATAAGCTTGCACAGGAAGGAGCTCCACACGGTACAATTATTATTGGTGAGGAGCAAACAGCGGGGCGTGGTCGTATGGCTCGTCCTTGGGAGTCTGCACATGGGACAGGTATTTGGATGACCGTTATCGTTCGGCCAGATGTTACGCCCCAACAGGCCTCATCCTATACACTTGTGGTGGCAGTAGCTGTCACAATGGTCATTAAAACCTTATATAAACATGTAGAGCCAGCGATTAAATGGCCCAATGATTTATTGATTAATGGCAAAAAATGTACGGGGATTTTAACGGAAATGCAAGCAGAGGCGGATCTTGTGCAAGCTTTACTTGTTGGAATTGGCATAAATGCGAACCAAGCAGCAGCTGACTTTTCACCTGATATTGCGGATATTGCCACTTCATTACGATTAGAAGCTGGAGAAGAAATCAATCGTGCAGCACTTGTGGCCTCTATCTTACACTATTTAGAACAATTTACAGAACTATACGTTAAAGAAGGTTTTGCGAGTCTAAAGACACTATGGCAGCAAATGTCTTGTACAATTGGTCAACGTATAGAGGTAACGACGATACGCGAACGTTTTGAAGGGGTTGCCAGTGGCATTACAGACGATGGTGTTCTGCAATTGACACAGGACGATGGAACGGTTCGAACGATCTATGCAGGAGACATCAAAATATTATAAAAAAGAAGCTGCAAGTAACGTCCTGTACTTGCGGCTTCTCATGTTGTTGCAAAAAGATGATGTCAACGGCAGAAAAAGTAACTTTGCAAGGTGAGGGGTTGATTTCCGCTCCGCCAGCGTCCTTTCCAGGGGGCGTCCGATGAGCCGCTTCACTCACTTACGTTCGCTCCAGGGTCTTATCTGTGACGCTAAATCCCCTAGGAGTGACGCTGGCTCCACTCCAATCAACCATTCTGCAAAAGTGTCTTTGCTTTATCTTTCTTACTGTCAGTAGCGAACAAAATAATCCATTATTTGTATTATTAGAGAATCGATAAACTCTTATTTTCAATGTGGGGAAGTCATGCGTAACAGCACCTCTTCATAAAGAGTCGTGAACACCTTCACTTTATTTGAAAACCTTTGCTAAAAGGTAACACTTTTGTAGGTTGAAATGGAAGGTTACTTGACTCCCGTGGGATCGGCGCTCGCCCACAGGAAAGAAAGTAGCCTGCAACGGAAACCGTTTTCACCTTTCACAAAAATTCTATTAATGGTTTTGTTTTTAAACAATATGAGAAGCTGCAAGTAACGTCCTGTACTTGCAGCTTCTTTTATTGACTATTCTTTATTTTAGTGACACATCTATATCACCATGTGATAAGGAAACATTCAGTTGGTGCTCACCCTTCGTTACCTGAGTCACGGTGCCATTTTGTTCTTCATCATTAATGGTCACATCACCGAAGTCTGTTTTGAGAGCATAGCCTACATCACTTTGTTTGTTTTGTAAGTGAATCGTTGTATCGCCAAAACTAGAGGTAATGGTTGTTTGCCCATTTAATGTGCCATCTATATCGATATCTCCATGCTCGCTCTCAATAGTGAAGCCGTTACTAGTAAGTTGCTGAAGCGTCAAATCACCAAAGGACTGCCTAATCTCTGTTTTGTCACCCGTCGTGCTATTGAAAGTAATATCTCCATAATCCTGGATGAGATTAAGCTGCTGATACTGGAGCCCATGAATGGCTGTATCGCCAAAATTACTGTCTATTACAATCGCCTCTATTTTTGTATCTTTTGGGACATAGAGTTTGATTGAAGGGGAAGAGAGGTTACCGAAGCCAAATTGAAAACCATCCTTTTTCTTTGCCATTGTTTCGATGGTTAAAGTTCCGTTATCAATATGATATGTTACATCTTCTTGCTCATGGACCTTTGTGTCTAATTTATAGTCACTATCACTTGCAACAATCTCCACATCTCCATAATCATTTACGATATTAATGCTTGTGAATGCATCTAAAGCATGAGACTGACTTATTAATTTAGTATTACTTGGGACATAAAGACCCTCTGAATCTTTAAGAATCAGCCAGCGACCCCCTGAAAAATAGCCAATCAATGCGAGTAGAATGCCTAATGCAATCATTGTCATGGCAATAAGGGTATTTTTTGACGTCATTTAGAAGTCCCCCTTTTTTTGCTTCTTTGTCATTTTATGGAATAGTCTACCTAATGTTTCAACAGAGACAACAACGGTTTTCTTGATAACACGAGCAACAACTGGGAACAGTAGGACACCTAAGCCCGTTACGATTAACCCGACACCCATAAAGAGCAGTGCGGTCGGCCAATGCTCTGTTAAAATTAAGAAACCTGAAATGATCGCCACAACGCCACCAGCAAAAATACTAATAGCAGTTGCGACAATAGCAAAGATTAAGCTGATAATGACTGCGCCAAATGAAAAAATGAGTGCAATGGCTGTTGCAAGTAATGGCAATGAAAGGGGCGCAGACAGTATAGCTAGAATAATGAGCCAAATGGCAGACATATTCTTTTTTGTTGATTTTGCCGAGGAGGTTTCTAAATCCTTTAATGCGAAATCAGCTAATATTTGTGAGGCGACGTGTGAAGGAGAGCCAAGTTGTGAAATGACCTGATGCTCATTTTCCTCTCCAGCTTCCTCAAAGTATTCTTCATAATAGGCAAGCGCAGCGTCTAACTCATGCGCAGGAAGCCGACGTAATTTTCCTCGTAGCTGTTTCAAATAGCTTGCTCTATCCATCTAAATTCCCTCCTAAAAGTACACAATCAACCTTTTCCTTATACATTTGCCATTCTTTTAATAGCTCTAATAATCGTATACGTCCTTGCTCCGTAATTTGATAATAGCGTCTATTTCTACCTTGATAAGGTTGATCGTACGTTGTTAAGTAATGCGCTTTTTGTAAGCGGCGTAATACAGGATACAGTGTAGACTCTGAAATCTCCATGACTGATTGTACCTGCTGTGTTAAAGAATAACCGTAGGCGTCCTCTTTCTCGACAATAGCCAGTACACAAGCATCAAGTAAAGCTGAACCAAGCTGAAATGTCATCTTTTCACCTCACATGTAATACCTATACTTCATTTTATATTATATGACATATAGTATGTGGATAGTATATGACGTATAACATTGATTGTCAATTCTAAAAGAAAATTTTTTCCAATGTTGTTAGACGAAGATATTGTAAGAAAATAATATTTGAAGATTAATAGGAAAATCTGTTATAGTATGTGCGAAGGGCAGTATCCATTGTGAACGGCACCTTCAAAAACGCAATAGACTATACTATCAAATATCTGCCTTGATCTTTTAGACAGGGACGGAAGAAAACGATACGTTCAAATATAGCTTTCATTTTGTAAGCTATTGCCTCTTTCAGGGGTCTTTTTATCATTGAACGACACACTACCCTTCTGTCTGTTTTCGGCCAGAAGGGTTTTTCTGTTTTCTTCCTTTAAAAAAGGAGGACTACAAAATGAAAACGACAACAGATTTTTTAAAGATGAAAGCGGCAGGCGAGAAAATCGTGATGGTGACGGCCTATGATTATCCAGCTGCTAAATTCGCGGAAGAAGCTGGCGTTGAGATGATACTAGTCGGGGATTCACTTGGAATGGTCGTGCTTGGCTATGATTCTACAATGCCTGTAACTGTAGCGGATATGGTTCATCATGCAAAAGCAGTAAGACGAGGGGCAAAGGATACGTTTATAGTCATTGATATGCCCTTTGGTTCTTATCATGGCGATGTCAATGAGACACTCAAAACAGCCATTGCGATGATGCAACAAACAGGAGCAGATGCTTTAAAGGTTGAGGGGGCAGGTGAAGTTATACCTGTCATTCGTAAATTAACGTCAGCTGGTATTCCAGTAGTAGCTCACTTAGGCTTGTTGCCTCAATCAGCGGGAGTGCTTGGTGGTTATAAGGTACAAGGAAAAACAGCTGAACAGGCTGCTACGCTGCTTGAAGAAGCAAAACAATGCGAAGCGGCTGGAGCATGTGCAGTCGTGTTGGAATGTATCCCTCATCAGCTGACAGAAATTGTTTCAGCTAGTCTTGTTATTCCAACCATTGGCATAGGCGCTGGTATTGAGGCTGATGGACAAGTGCTGGTGTATCATGACATGCTAAGCTACGGTTCGCACCATGTACCGAAATTTGTTCAACAATTTGCTGATATGGGCAAAGAAGCAAGCGCGGGGATGATGGGTTACGTAGAAGCAGTGAAAGCGGGTACTTTCCCAGCTCCAAAGCATTTCTTCACAATGAAAGAGGAAGCATTAGATCAGCTATATGGAGGCGTTAAATGATGAAAGTCATCACGACCATACAGGCATTAGCCACAGAAATTCAAGCAGCTAAGCATGCTCAAAAAACGATTGGACTTGTTCCGACAATGGGCTATTTACATGAAGGTCATTTAACATTAGCACAAACAGCTCGTGTAGAAAATGATGTCGTTGTGATGAGTATATTTGTCAACCCAACACAATTTGGGCCAAATGAGGATTTTGAAAGTTATCCTCGTGATTTGCCTAGAGATACTGCATTAGCTGAATCTGTGGGCGTTGATATTGTGTTCGCACCAAGTGTGGAAGAAATGTATCCTCAAGATGGAGGGATTCGTCTACATGCAGGTGAGCAGGCTACCATTCTTTGTGGTGCAAGTCGTCCTGGTCATTTTGATGGTGTTTTACAGGTTGTCTCTAAATTATTTCATTTAACACTGCCAACAAGAGCTTATTTCGGTCAAAAAGATGCACAGCAGGTTGCGATTATTGCGACAATGGTACGTGATTTTAATTTCCCTTTAGAAATGCGTGTTGTCCCAATTGTACGCGAGGAGGACGGATTAGCGAAATCTTCCCGTAATGTCTATTTAAGTGAGTCAGAGCGACAAGAGGCTCCAGCGATCAATGAGGCATTACAGTTGGCTCGCGATAACTTTTTAGCGAATGGTGATGCTGATAAAGCACTTGCAAAAGCAAAAGCTCATATTCATGCAAGAACACATGGCCGCATTGATTATATTGAATTATTAACATATCCAGATTTAACACCAGTGACAACTGCAACTCAGCAAGTTCTGTTGGCAGCAGCTGTTTATATAGGTAAAACACGTTTAATCGATAATTGTATTTTTACTGTGAAAGAGGGACTATAGTATGTTACGTATGATGATGAATAGTAAAATCCACCGTGCAACAGTGACACAGGCAGATTTAAACTATGTAGGCTCCATAACAATAGATGAAGATATTTTAGATGCAGTAGGTATGCTGGCAAACGAAAAAGTACATGTTGTTAATAACAATAATGGCGCTCGTTTTGAAACATATATTATAGCTGGTGAACGAGGATCAGGTGTCATTTGTGTTAATGGCGCAGCAGCAAGACTTGTGCAGCGTGGTGATATTGTCATTATTATTTCCTATGTGTATGTGGATAATCATGAGGCAAAAGACCATCAACCAACTGTAGCCATCATGGGAGAGGGCAATACAATTAAGGAAATGATCGCACACGAGCCAGAAGCAACTGTGATGTGAATTCAGCCATAGAATAAATTAATACTAGAGAGGAGGATGGCAGAGCATAGCCAATCCTCCTTTTTTGCGATTACGTTTATATCAAAAGTTACTGGCAAAAATTTGCTTTTATTACTATTAAACTAGTTAACAAAATTATAATTTTACAAATGTTCTAGTATTTTGCGTCATATTTATGTAGAATTTAGTTGTTAGTACATCATTTTACTAGTGGAGGTATCATTTGTCATGGAAAATAAACGTAACAAATTTTTAACAGTAACTGCAGCAGCATTGGCTGTAACAGCGGTAGCGGTAGTACCAGCATCAGCAGCAAGTCCTTTTTCGGATGTAAAGGAAAGTCATGCAGATTTTGAAGGCATTTCTACACTTTATGCAGCAGGGATTATTAGTGGTTACCCAGATGGTACATTCAAACCAGATACAAATGTCACACGTGGACAAGCGGCAAAAATGATTGCAGGCGCATTAAAATTGGACACAAAAGAAGTAGAGGATCCAAAATTTACGGATATTAGTGCATCAAATCCTTATTATGGCTCGATTGCAGCCCTTGTAGGATTAAATGTCATTACAGGCTATGGAGATAATACTTTCCGTCCAAACCAGACAATTACACATGGTGATTTAGCAAAAATTTTAGCATCTATCCCAACATTACCAGAGCTAGAAAGTGCAAAAAATCATGAGGCTAGTGAAAAAGTTACACGTGGACAACTGGCAACATTCATTGCTGAGGCTCTAACAAAATCAAACCCAGAAACACCAGAGACTCCAGAGACTCCTGAAACACCAGAAGATGCATTCTCATTATCGATTTTACATGTGAATGATACACATGCTCGTGCAAATGAATTACCTAAATTGGCTACAGCTGTAAAAGAACAAAGGGAAGCAAAGAAAAATGTTCTAACATTACATGCTGGCGATGCATTCAATGGTACATTATATTTCAATGAATTCCATGGACAAGCAGATCTAGCGCTATTAAATGAAATTGGCTTTGATGCAATGGTATTTGGTAACCATGAATTTGATTTAGGTGCCTCTCCTGAAGGTCATCAAGCATTAGCGGATTTTGTTAAAGGGGCTAAATTCCCATTTGTAGATGCTAATACTGATTTCTCAGCAGATGCTAAATTCACAGGCTTATTTACTGATTTAATTTCAAGTGAACCTGAGAATGGTAAAATTTATTCTGGTATTGTAAAAGAAATTGATGGAGAAAAAGTTGGTATTTTTGGTTTAACAACAGAAGAAACAAAAGCGGTTGCATCTCCAGATAAAGTAACATTCTCAAATTACATTGAAGAGGCCAAAAAAGCAGTAGCGGCCTTTGAAGGTATGGGTGTTAACAAAATTATCGCCTTAACACATATTGGATTTGAAGATAATGCGAATATAGACAATGACCAACTATTGGCAAAAAATGTAGATGGTATTGACATTATTGTAGGTGCACATGATCATACAAAATTAGACAAACCATTTATCGTAGATACAAATACAGCTGGAGAAGCAAAAGAGGCTACATTAATTGTACAAGCTAATGAGTATGTAAAGTATTTAGGTACACTAGATGTAACATTTGATGGAAATGGTGTTGTGACTGAATATGATGGTGAATTAATCGACCTTGGTAAAGTAGCAGAGGACAAAGCGGCATTAGAAAAACTTGCACCGTTTAAAGAAAAAGTAGATGCAATCATGAAACAAGAGATTGGTGTAAAACTTAATGAAGCATTAGATGGATCACGTGAATTAGTACGTACACAAGAAGCGGCATTAGGTAATCTCATTACAGATGGCATGTTAGCAAAATCACAACAATATTCAGATAAAAAAGTTGTGATGGCATTTACAAATGGTGGTGGTATTCGCGAGACGATTCCAGCAGGTGAAATTACTGTAGGTCATGTTATGACAGTACTACCTTTTGGTAACACATTAGCACTTATGGATATAACAGGTGCTCAATTAAAAGAAGCATTTGAACTATCTGTAGGACAAGCACCAAATCAATTTGGAGGCTTCTTACAAATTGCAGGTGCAAAATTACAATATGATTCTTCAAAAGAAGCAGGCTCTCGCATTGTATCGTTTGAATACTTAGATCAAGCAACAGGTAAGTATGTAGCATTTGAAGATGATAAAACATATACAGTAGCAACAAACGCCTTTACTGCTAAGCAAGGTGGGGATGGCTATGAAGTATTTAGAAAAATTTACGAAGAAGGTCACGTAACAGATTTAGGTTTATCTGACTGGGAAAATTTCCAAGAACACTTATTATCATTAAAAGAAGTGAAGACAACATCAGAGGGTCGTATTGTTGATGTAGCAAAAAAACAATAAGCTTAACGTTGTTTGAGTAAGCGCTCAATAACGATGCCACAACGCAACCTTAGGGGCTTTCTCCAAGGTTGCGTTTTTTGTATGGATGCGGTGATTCAACAAAGAGGAGAAAGGATGCCGCAAAGCCAATAATATGATAAAATTCAACTTATCTAATGTGAACTGTGAGTTGAGATGTATGATGGAAAGTCAAAAATATGCAATTGTAGATTTGGAGACAACTGGTCATTCACCAGCCAATGGGGACCGGATGATTCAAATTGCCATTGTTATTATGAAGGATTGGGAAATTGAGCGTACCTATACGAAGTTCATAAATCCAGGGAAAGCTATTCCCACTTTCATTCAAGATTTAACGCATATAACGAATGAGGATGTAAAGGATGCCTTCCCATTTGAAGCGCATGCGGATTACATATATGAGCTACTTGCTGACTGTGTATTTGTTGCACATAATGCAGATTTTGACTTATCCTTTTTACAAGCAGAGTTTAAACGTGCTGGACTACCGAAATGGCAAGGTAAAAAAATGGATACGGTGGAGCTAGCTAAAATTTTGTTCCCTATGTCCCTTGGTTTTAAGCTAGGGGATTTAGCGGCCGATTTAAATATTGAGTTAGCAAATGCTCATCGAGCGGATGACGATGCTCGCGCGACAGCGGAGCTATTCAAGCATTGCTGGAAGGAGCTACTAAGTTTACCACAGCTTACACTTGAACAGATGCATAAGCGTTCCTTTCGCTTAAAATCAAATATTTCTCAGCTTTTTTTTGAGGCGTTGCAAATTAAGCGCCAGCATACGACGGGCCGCGAAAATGTACACTATTACCGTAATTTTGCGATTGGCAATGGTCGAAATAAGCATGAGCATGTGACAGAAACGATTGCCTACCCTCAATCAGTAGATGAGAAAATAACTTTAATGTCAAAGGCACTGCCAAATTTTGAGGAACGTCCTGCACAATTTGACATGATGGACACGATTTGGCGGGCATTACATGAACAACAGGAGTGCGTGATTGAAGCTTCTACAGGTATTGGTAAAACTGCTGGCTATTTACTTCCAGCCATCTTATTTGCCCGTGCTGTTAATAAAAAGATTGCCATCAGTACGTATACTTCCTATTTACAAGAACAGCTTGTAGAAGAAGAGCTACCAAAGATCGAAAAAATCCTTGGGACAAAGGTGAATTTGTGTGTGCTGAAGGGAATGCAGCATTATATTGATCTCGATCGCTTTGAGCAATGTATGGCATATGCTGATGAATCCTATGATGATACATTTACTATTTTACAAATACTTGTGTGGTTGACCAAAACAGAAACTGGTGTGTTGAGCGAGCTCAATGTTTCTGGTGGCGGACAACTGTTTTTAGAGAAAATCCGAAAAATACCGAATGACAAGCCTTCAAAGGGCTTTGATTTCTATGAGCAAGCTTTAAAGAACAGTGCAGTTGCTGACTGTATTGTAACAAATCACGCCATGGTTTTAAGTGATTTAGTGCGTCAAACACCACTTTTTACAGAAATAGATGGCTGGATTATTGACGAGGCGCATCAATTTATTCAGGCTGCTATGCAGCAGGATGAAGTAGTCTTCTCCTATACACAATGGAAGTATATTTTTGGACAAATTGGTACGATGGAGGACACGGCTCTATTTCAACAGTTTTGCCAGGCAGCGAAGAAAAAACAACGAGTAGCCATGCAAAATTTACAGCATCTTGATGCACAATTTATACGTTTGCAGCGGACATTTGATGAAACAATCCAGAGAACTATTCAAAAATTGCAACAGCAAATGAAAGGGAAACAAGCAGGTAGTAAATGCACCTTGTTTTTAGAGGATGTTTCATTTGCGAAAGAAACGTTTGCACAAGTAAGCAAACTAACCCAGCAATGGCTGGATCTCGCTACTAGCATTACACAGTCGTTCGAAAATGCGATTGAGCAGCTAGATAAAAACGATCAATATGTATTATCTGAATGGCAATATTGGATTCGAGAAGTGAAGATAAAAATTGCTGAATGGGACGATATTTTTCTGTCACCACAGGAAGGCAATTCTGTTTGGTTAGAATTTGATGTACGGAGTGTCCCTGGCAGTCTCCATGTTTTTAAGAAGCCTGTCAATGTGACGCCGATAATTGAACAAGTATTAGCACCATTACGTCAGCAAGCAAGTATTGTTTGGACATCAGGTACATTAACGGTACCAGGCAATGAGCGCTTTGTTACACGCCAGTTAGGCATTTCTGATAATGTTGAAGTCTTGAAACTACAAGCTCCACCAGCCTACTATGCTGGGGCTAAGGCATTTATCGTCACCGATATGCCAGATATTCAGCATGTCAGCCAAGAAGAATACATTGAGGCTGTTGCCCATGCAATTACGCGGACTGTTCGAATGACAGAAGGGCGTTGCTTTGTACTCTTTACAGCACAGGATATGCTACGAAAAACAGTTGAGCTTATCCAAGATAGTGAACTATTAGATGATTACATGCTATTTGCACAAGGTGTTACAGGCGGTAGCCGTATGCGCATTCTAAAATCCTTCCAAAAATTTAGTCATGCCGTTCTATTTGGCACAAACAGTTTTTGGGAGGGGGTAGATGTTCCAGGAGATGCACTTGCCTCTGTTATTGTCGTACGATTACCATTTTCTTCACCAGAAGAGCCTGTTTTTAAGGCGAGGGCAAAGCATCTAACTACTCTAGGCCGCAATTCCTTTACGGAGCTTTCCTTACCAGAAGCGATCATGAGGTTTAAGCAAGGCTTTGGTCGATTAATACGTTCTTCGCAGGATAAAGGAGCTTTTATTGTCCTAGACCGACGAATTACTAGTAAGTCATATGGGAAAGAGTTTATTAAGGCATTACCACCTATCGATGTAAAGAAATTGCAGCTACCCGAATTGTTAAAGGAACTAAATCATTGGCAAAAATAGCAGAAACCCCTTTTAGCATTGCTAGAAGGGGTTTTTCCGTATTGTAGAAGCGTTTAAAGAAAGGCAATTGCTAGTATGATTCTCATTGCTTGTTTTTAGTTTGCTCATCAAAAAGGTTAGCATTACGAACGATTTCTGTAATATATTTCATAGTGATTGCCGTTGCTTGGTTGACATCATAACTTTTGCGATTATTCAATAGGTTTGTAAACATACCTTGCCAAATTAATAGTGTAATTTCATTGATGGCATCAACATTGCCTTCAGTTAAGTAGCCTTCTTTTAAAGCGATCTCTAACATAGAACGCCCTCGTTTCGTTAGGCTGTGTTGAAATAAAATGGTCTTTAAATCATCAGGGATATTGATTAAATCATTGGGGTAAAAATTATAATAATTTTCCAATAGTGCTTCTGGTGTTTCCCCTAAATCCATGATAAAGACTGCGTGAAAAATCTGAGGTTGTTTGAAGGAATATTGACAAAAGCACTCCCAAGCCAATAAGTATTTTTCAATAGGATCTTTGCCTCTTTCTATGTAGCGAGCAACTTCGTTGGTATAGTCTTGCATGCATCTCATCGATGCAAAAAATAGAAGATGCGAGACTTCTGAAAAATAATTGTAGATAGTAGCACTGTTGTAACCTGCTTTATCAGCAACCTTTCGGATTGTGACATTTTCCAGCCCTTCTTCTTCGATGATTTCCGCAGTGGCATCTACAAAGTATTTCCACATACGACTCCTTTGTATTTCCTTTTTCTTCAAAGTAATATCCCCCTAACAAACAATTAATTACTGTAAAATCATTAATTAAATGTATATATTTACCTTTTTGTAGCTAATTTAAACTTATTATAGCATAGCAATTTTAATTATCTTCTTTCATTATAGCATTAGCTTTTGTCATTTTCAGAGTTGTGCATTAGAATTTCAGGTGATATACTAATCACAATTATTTTATAATCATGATTACTAAATAATCAAGATTCGGAATAATTAGACGAAGAGGATGTTATAACTAGGAGTCTTGCACTTAGACACAAGGGGAGGATTATACAATGAGTAAAAAAATTGTGACACAATTTGAGTGTACATATGAAACGATTGAAAACACATGGATCGAGTTAGCAGACGGCACAAGGCTTTCAAGTCGTATTTGGCTACCAAATGTAAAATTGGGAGAGAAAGTACCAGCCATTTTAGAGTATATTCCTTATCGTAAAACAGATGGGACAAGAGCAAGAGATGAGCCTATGCACGGTTATTTTGCAGGACATGGTTATGCTGTTGTGCGAGTGGATATGCGAGGTTCAGGTGAGTCAGATGGTTTATTAAAGGACGAATATCTAAAGCAAGAGCAGGATGATGCCCTTGAAGTCATTGAATGGATTGCTAACCAAAGCTGGTGTAATGGCAATATTGGGATGATGGGGAAATCGTGGGGCGGATTTAATTCTCTACAAGTAGCAGCTCGTCGACCAAAGGCGTTAAAGGCGATTATTACCGTAGGCTTTACAGATGATCGTTATAACAATGATATTCACTATAAGGGCGGTTGCTTGTTAAACGATAACTTCTGGTGGGGTGCTATTATGTTAGCCTACCAGTTACGTCCAATTGATCCACATATTGTTGGCGATAGCTGGCGTGATAAATGGATGGAACGATTAGAAAATATGCCTTTGTGGATGGCACAATGGATGGAGCATCAAACAAGAGACGATTATTGGAAACATGGTTCAGTTTGTGAAAATTATCAAGACATAGAAATCCCAGTTTTTGCGCTAGATGGCTGGGAAGATTCCTATACAAACACAGTCTTAAGTTTAATGGAAGGGCTTTCTGTTCCGAGAAAAGGCATCATTGGCCCATGGGCACATGTTTATCCCCACGATGGAGTACCGGGTCCAGCAATGGGCTTTCTACAAGAAGCTGTGAAATGGTGGGATCATTGGTTAAAAGGAATAGACAACGATGTAATGGATGGACCAATGGTGAATGTCTGGGTAGAAGAGAGCATGGAGCCATCCGTTAAGAAACCAATCAGCAAAGGCTATTGGGTTGGTTTAGAATCGTGGCCAGCAGCGGAATCGATACAAACTAAGGTGTATCAACTGACACATGGAAAACTAGTAGAAAACCGCAGTGAGCAACAAGAGCAAGTCCTACTAAAAACTCCTCAAAATCATGGTCTTTTATCTGGTGAATGGATGGGCGCTGGCGTACTAGGTGAAAGTCCAGCAGACCAACGATTAGATGATGGAATGGCCATGGTTTTTGAAACGGATAGGCTAGAGAAAGCCTTAGAGATTGTGGGCTATCCAAAATTTGAAGTGGAATTAATGAGTGACAAACCACATGCAATGCTATTTGCACAGCTATCAGACGTAGCACCTGATGGAGCTGTCACTCGTGTATCCTATGGCGTGATGAACCTGACACACTTAAATGGGCATGATCATGTTGACCTGTTAACACCTGGTGAAAAAGTGAAGGCCTTTGTTCAGTTAGATTGCTGTGGCCATCAATTTAAAGCGGGGCATCGTTTACGCCTATCCTTAGCTACAACGTTTTGGCCGATGTTTTGGCCAATGCCAGAAGACGCTACATTGACATTAAATCTAGAAACGGCTACCTTATCATTGCCAACCTTCCATGGTCAGCAGGTAGTAGGACCTAATATGAATGCTGAAAGTGCACCATTAACGCCAATCACAACGCTGCAAGAAGGAAGAGTTGATCGTTCTATATCCTATGATATTTTAACAGATACATGGACATGCATTACAGATGGGGTTGGAGGCGTATTTGGTGAAGGTATTTATCGCTTTGATGATATTGATGTCACTGTAGAACATAATTTGAAACGAGAATTAACCTTAACGAATGCTGATCCACTGTCAGCTCAGTATACAATCTATCAAAAGATGAAAATTGGTCGTGAAGGCTGGTGGATTGACGCGGATATTACGGTTACCAAAACATCCGATCAGGAAAACTTCCAAATTGTTGGGGAAATGGTCATCAAAGAAAATGACAAACAAGTCTTCCATAAGGAATGGAATCAAAAAATTAAACGTCATGGCTTGTAAATAACATATAAGGGGTAAACATATGGAAGCTAAGTTAAAAAAGAATACAGCTACTTTAGTTATTTTAGCTGTTTCAGGTGCCTTAATTTACGCATTGCCTTATTTTAGAAACTACTATTATGATGTCTTTCTGGATGCATTTCATTTAACCAATACACAAATGGGGACACTTGGTAGTGCGTATGGTGTTTGTTGTTTAATTTCCTATATTTTTGGAGGATTTTGTGCAGATCGTTGGAAAACGAAATATTTATTAACCATTTCTTTAGTAGCCACAGGATTATTAGGGTTTACATTATTATTGTATCCACCCTATCCAGTACTTCTACTGATTCATGCTGCTTGGGGAATCACGTCCATTATGACGTTCTGGGGAGCATTAGTAAAAGCGGTTCGTTCTTTAGGCTCTGAAAATGAACAAGGAAAAGCTTTTGGATTTTTTGAAGGCGGACGTGGTGTAACCAACATTATTCAATCTGCTGTGATTTTAGGGATCTTTGCTTTTATTGCAAAACATATGAGTGATAAAATGGCTCTTTCAGCAGTTATTACAGTGTATTCTGTGATTTGTCTTTTGTTGGGCCTCATGATTATGATGCTGTATAAAGATCCAGATCAAGCAACTGTCAGTCCAGAAGATAGAGAGAGCAGTAAAACGTTTGATTGGGCAGTCCTTTGGAAAGTGTTGAAGATGCCAACTACCTGGCTTGCGACTATACTTATCTTTACGTCCTACGCGATGATTATTAGCTATTATTACATTACACCTTATGCAACGGCCGCATTTGGTGCGTCTACGTTAATTGCTGCGGCTTTGGGCTACTTCTCGCAATATTGTCGTCCTATTGGTAGTTTTAGTGCAGGAATCATAGGCGACCGGATTGGTGTGTCGAATATGGTGTTAATCGGCTATATTTTATTAGCATTTGGTTTAGTAGGGCTCATTTTATTACCAGGAAAAGCTTCTTTTATCCTTATGCTTTTAGTGTTCATTGGGATTATCTATACATCTATGTATGCTTTGCAAGCGATGCATTTTGCAATTCTAGTAGAAGGCGATTATCCAGTAGAATCAACAGGAACTGTGTCCATGCCACTGATGATAATTGGTTATAGTGGTGAAATCTTTATGCCAATCATTGCAGGTGCTTGTTTAGATTACTGGGGTGGCACAGCGGGCTATAAAGTATTCTTTGGTATTTTATTAGGCTTAGCTATTATTGGATTCATTACAGTAGTCATTTGGCAGCGTGTGACGAAAGAAAAACGCCGAGAAATTGCTTTACAACGAAAGCTTTCCAAGGAACAGGCACTTACTTAATTTAGTTTAGAACTAACATTGGTTTCTTCCAAAGCCAGCTTTTTTTGAACATAATGATGAATAGCTAAAAAGGCTGCGAATAGTTTTTTACTATTTATACAAGTTGATTATTCACAAATCAATATGTAAACAGGGAAACAGAGGCGTCAAGATAATGACGCCTCTATTTTCGTCTCCGGTTTTGTATGATCCAGTAAAATTCCACACGATTTCTACCATGGTGTTTGGCCTGATATAAAGCCTTGTCACATCTAGATAATAAGGAATTAATTGTATCGCCCATCACAAAGCAAGTCACTCCAATAATGATATACATATCAATGCTATCTAGTTTATCTGTTACCTCTAGTCAATGGGATTCATTTTTATCTATTCAAATATTATCCATGGATAAACGTAACCAAATAGTATCTCTCGTATGCCAGAAGAATGGATACGATTGATTTCTAGCCACAAAAGAATGATCATGGACATCACTCAATATATCTTCGATGGAGACCATTTTGGAATTAAATGCTGTCCTAACACAATAGGATCTAGCAGCTTATCTGTTGGGCTATTGCGCTAACAGGGGGGGATGAGAGCGAACATAACTAGGATAATAAGTGTGAATAAATTTATTTTTCTGACTATTGTATTTTCCATGTTATTTGTTAAAACATTATTATAGACCATAACAGCAAGATTGAGGACGAAATAAAAGGATAGTTCCTGATAATATAAGGTCTAACAAACAGCATGGAGGCTTATATTATGTCAAAAATTCAGCAATTTTATGATTTACATTTTTCACAAGAGCTATTATTTATTGGGAATGCTTGGGATGTTATATCAGCATTAACATTAGAAAAGGCAGGCTTTCAAGCAATCGGTACAACAAGCTGGGGCATAGCGAACTCACTTGGCTATGCAGACGGTGAACAAATCGATTTTCAACGACATCTAACAATTATTCAATCCATTACAGAGCAAGTCAAGATACCCGTATCAGCAGATATAGAAGCGGGGTATGGCCATGATGAACAAAGTATTATCGACAATGTTTTGAGAACGGCAGATGTAGGAGTAGCAGGGATTAACATTGAAGATTCCCTTAAACATCAAACAGGCTTAAGGAGCATAATTGAACACTGTTATTTATTAACAAACATGAGGAAAGAATTAGATAATCATGGCTATAAAGATTTCTTTATTAATGCTCGAACAGATACGTATTTTCAATTAGAGCAACCATTTGAAGAAACAATAACAAGAGCAAAAGCTTATATTGAGAGCGGAGCAAGTGGTATATTTATCCCAGGCTTAACAGATGCCAATGAAATAAGCGCGATGACTCGTAATATAAATGCGCCCATCAATCTTCTTTCATTACCTAGTTTAACGAATGTCAAGCTACTAAAAGAATTAGGGGTGAAACGCTTTAGCTTTGGAAATGCACTTTCAGATAAAATAATTGCGCATTTAACACAGCATGCTGCACAATTATTAAAAGACCAAGATACTTCTGCGTTATATATATAGTCGATGGGAATGAGGTGAGATAATCGTGGACAATGCCATCAATTTATCTTTTGAGGAAAAGTGGGAAAAGATTATAACATGTGATCAAACCTATGATGGGCTTTTTTATACAGCGGTTAAAACTACTAAGATTTATTGCCGTCCTTCCTGTAAATCCAGAAAGCCGAAAAAGATGAATGTTGAATTTTATGAAGATATCCAAAAGGTAGAGGCGGCTGGCTATCGGGCATGTAAACGATGTCAGCCTGAAATAGAACATTCCCCACACACGCAATTGATTAAAAATGTCACGACTTTTATTATGAACGCATATAAACAAAGAGTGACTTTACAGGATATGGCGGAGCATGTTGGCCTCAGTCCCTTTCACCTTGAACGACTATTTAAACAAGAGACTGCTGAGACGCCTCGAACGTATTTAGAGAAAATCAGAATTGATAAGGCTGCCCATCTATTAAAACATACCGACTTTACAAATTTAGAAATATGTTATGAAGCTGGCTTTCAAAGCCCATCTAATTTTTATAAAGTTTTTCGACGGCTGAAAAATTGTTCGCCTACAGAATACCGTAACCTATCGTTGCAGGGGGACATGATATGAAATGGACAAACGATGTTGGCTATTTAGTTATCGAGTTACCACAAGCATTTAATTATAGAGAGTGTTTGCAGTTCTTAAAGCGCTCACATCACGAAATACTTCACCATATAAAGGATGATGTGCTCTACAAATTATTGAAGATTGATGAACAATTTATTTTATGTGAAATAACTGAACAAGCACATAAAATAATAGTAATATTTCCAATGAAACAGCCAGCTAGCCATGAACAGGCGATCATCGCACAATATATCGCAGAGTGGTTTGATTTAACAAAGGATTTGCAGGGGTATTACCAGATGGCTGAAAACGATCAAATCCTAAAGCCACTTGTGAAGAAATATAACGGATTACGGTTAATCGGGATTCCTGATTTATTTGAAGCATTAGTTTGGGCAATTATTGGTCAACAAATAAATTTAACTTTTGCCTATATGTTAAAAAAGAGATTTGTCGAGCATTTTGGAGAATATGTTTACTTTGAGGGGCAAAGCTACTGGCTGTTTCCAACGCCAGAGAGAATAGCCGTTATTGAGGTAGATGATTTAATCCACCTCCAATTTACACGGAGGAAATCAGAATACATTATTGATATTGCCAAAATTATCGCAAGCGGACAATTGACAAAAAATTTGCTGTGGCAACAAGAGGACTACGAAGCCATGAAAAAACGATTAATGGACATTCGAGGAATTGGTGCATGGACAGCAGATTATGTGCTTATGAAATGTCTGCAACAACCGACAGCATTTCCTATAGCAGATGTAGGTCTACATAATGCTTTAAAAATACAACTAGCATTAGAACGAAAACCAACAATTGAAGAATTAAAGAACTATGCGGAACATTGGCAAGGCTGGCAAGCTTATGCCACCTTTTATTTATGGAGGTCACTGTATGAAACGGTATAAATTAGATTATTCATCACCAATTGGGATTATAGAAGTTGAGGGAAGTGATACAGCAATTGATGCCATTAACTTTGCAGAGCGAGAGCAGGTCGTCAATACTCCTCAGCAAGACACACCTGAAGTTTTACTAGAATGTGTTAAGCAATTGCATGAGTATTTTCTAGGTGATCGTCAGGAGTTTTCATTTCCTTATGTTTTTCGAGGTACAGATTTTCAACAAGCTGTTTGGCATGTTTTACCGAGTGTAGGATTTGGTGAAACGGCTTCATATAAGGATATCGCCATTGCTATTAACAATGAAAAAGCTGTAAGGGCTGTTGGTAGTGCGAATGGTAAAAATAATATCAGCATTGTTGTGCCATGTCATCGAATTATCGGCTCCAATGGAACGCTGACAGGTTATGGAGGCGGGATGTGGCGCAAAGAATGGCTGCTTCAGCATGAGCAGACACATAAAAAATCATCCAAGTAACGCCATTCATCAGAGTACGTCATTTCGCCATTTGTACACAGTATAAAAAAGAGGTTATTGCAAAAAATAAGACCGTCAAAATGGCGGTTGTAATGACTAGTCTTTGTCATTTTATCGCTTCTTATGACACCTCCCTGCTAAGAAATATAGCTTGGAGTATTGAAAATAAAGGAGGTGTACACATGAGCGTGCTTTATAGAATCGCCTTAGTACTAGTTATTATAGGTGCAATCAACTGGGGACTCATTGGATTCTTTAGATTTGATTTAGTGGCTTATTTATTTGGTGGACAAACGGCGGTCTTATCTCGTTGGGTTTATGCACTCGTTGGTCTTGCTGGGCTAATTTCGATTCCAATTCTTGTAAAGCGATTTGAAGACGAGGATGATGTAGATACATTTACTCGTATGGATAGAAATCCTAGCTATGGCATGGAGGCTGGAGAAGAAACAGACTTCTCAGAAGTAAGAAAAACGGAAGAGAAAAAAGAGAACAAATAGTTAAACTGTAAAAACTAGTGACCATGTTTTTGCGTCAGTTTTTTCAAAATATTCGCGTAGCTATTGACTACGCGAATATTTATTTTTTAGGATTAGTCCTGATTACTTGGAAATGCAAAGGAAGAGGTAACGTCATTCCCTTGTTCTATCCATTTTTCTGAAATGGTTTTCGCTTTTGTGAAGAAACGTACTTGGTCAGGTCCAAACATATGCCCCTCACCAAATCTTGATCGTTTCCAGCCACCAAAGTTATGATAGCCTACTGGAATAGGAATGGGTACATTGACACCTACCATACCTACTTCAATTTCAGTGGTAAACTTTCGAGCTGCTGCACCATTGTTCGTAAAGATGGTTACACCATTTCCTAATTCATGGGCATTAATAAGGGCTATAGCTTCCTCTAATGATGCCACGCGGACGACATTACGTGCAGGTCCAAAAACCTCTTGTTCATAAATTTCCATTCCAGGCTTTACATGATCGAGTAATGTAGGTCCAAGATAGAAACCGTTCGATTGTTTGGAAATTTCCGGATTTCGCCCATCGCAGACCATTGTTGCGCCTTCTTCTAGGCTACGATCGATATAGCCAATGATGGCATCCTTTGATTGCTGAGTAATGACTGGTCCAAAATCAACTTCGGCATCTGTATAGGGACCCACTTTTAATTTGGCAATTTTATCGGCAAGAATACCCACTAATTTATTGGCTGTATCCTCCCCAACAGGAATAATGGTTGACAGTGCCATACAACGCTGGGAGGCTGCTCCATAGGCAGCACCTAAAAAGGCATTTGCTACATGCTCTAGGTCAGCATCTGGCATAACCACCATATTATTTTTACCTCCCCCAAGTGCTGTAACACGCTTCCCATGTTTAGAGGCTGTAGCATAAATGGCTTCTGCAACTGGCGTAGAGCCTACAAAGGAAATCGCTTCAATGGCAGGATGGCATAACAGCTCATTAACAGCATCTTTGTCTCCATTAATAACAGTCCAAACCCCATCTGGTAAGCCTGCCTCTTTCCACAGCTCTGATAAAAATAATGCTGAGCAAGGAACCCGCTCTGACGGCTTGAGAATCACACAGTTTCCTACAGCCACCGCCATACTTGTAATTGCTAGCGGTACCATGACAGGGAAATTAAATGGTGAAATAGCCGCTACAATGCCTAATGGTTCTTTCAGAGAATAGGCATTGATATGACCACCAACATTCACCGAATACTCTCCTTTAAGTAAATGGGGGGCATTGATAGCTAAATCAACAGATTCTAAACCACGAGTAATTTCGCCCTTGGCATCCTCAATCGTTTTGCCACTCTCTGTACAAATCATATCAATTAGTTCATCGATATTTTCTGTTATGAGTTGGCGGAATCTAAGAATAATTTCAGCTCGTTTACCAACTGATAAGGCACGCCAAGCAGGAAAAGCCGCTTGGGCAGCAGCAATCGCTTCCTGTACCTCTTGTTTTGTTGCTAAAGGTACACGAGCAATGACAGTACCTGTGCTTGGATTGTAAACATCTGAAAACTGACCGCTTTTCCCTTGAACTGTTTGTCCATTGATAAAATGACCTAAATCCTGTATGTCTGTATTTGTTACCATCTAGCTATTCCTCCTACAGTTTAATAGAATGTAAGGCTTGTACAAATTTTTCAACAATGAAATTCGTCTCGTCTGAGGAAATAATCAGAGGAGGAGATAAGGTTAACACATTATTGAAACCTGCCACGGTTACCCCATTTTTCCCAATGAGTAACCCTTGTTCCTTACATTGTGTGATCACTTTGTTCACAAGTGTAATGTCGAGCGGTGTTTTGCTATCTTTATCTTGTACTAGCTCTACGCCAATTAATAAGCCTTTCCCACGAATATCCCCAACATTCGGGTGCTCCTTTAATTGCTCCTGTAATGTAGTGAGTAATGTAGCACCTAGTGCAGCCGAGTGGGCAAATAAATTTTCCTTTTCCATTATTTCAATATTTTTTAATGCGACGGCACATGCTGCTGGTGATCCACCGAATGTGTTGACATGACGGAAAAAGTCATAATCCTCAGTTCCAGCAAACGCCTCATAAATTTCACGACGAACAGCTGTAGCAGACAGTGGCATATAAGCGCTGGTTAAGCCTTTTGCCATAGTCACAATATCAGGCTGGATGCCGTAGTTTTGGAATCCAAAAGCTTTGCCTGTACGACCAAAACCACAAATGACTTCATCGACAATGAGTAGTGCGCCATGCTTCTCACAAACAGCTTTAACTCCCTGTAAGTAGCTGTCGTGGGGCATAATTACACCACCGCCAGTAATAATAGGCTCCATAATGACTGCTGCTATGGAATCTGACATTTCCCAAGTCATGACATGATCGATTGCTTGGACGGATGGTAATGCACAAGGGTCCTTACTTTGAATATGGTCTTCATTGGCACGATAAGCGTCAGGTGGAGTGACATGTAAAAAACCTGGTGCCAGTGGCTCATATTTATACTTTCGTTGAGCTTGTCCAGTTGCTGCAAGAGCACCCATCGAGCTACCATGATAGGCCCGGTAACGAGAAATAATTTTCGTTCGATTGACGTGACCTTTTTGTTGATGATATTGTCTAGCTATTTTGAAGGCTGCCTCATTTGCCTCGGAGCCACTATTGGAGAAGAAGACGACATAATCATCCCCTAAAAGCTCATTAATTTTTTCACTTAATTGAATAGCAGGGATATGCCCAACAGATAATGGGGTATACGTATTTTCTAGCAATTGCTCATAGGCAGCTTTGGCAATCTCCTCACGTCCATAGCCAACGTTCACACACCATAAACCTGCCATTGCATCTAAATAACGCTTGCCTTCAATGTCAGTAATCCATGCCCCTTTAGAGGATTGGACGATCATTGTTGCATTTGGATTGTAGGGCTTCATAGAATGCCATACGAATTGTTCATCTTTTACTTGCCAATTGGGACTTGTTACATTTGTCACGAAGCTTCACTCCTTCTAAACAGGTAGTTGATTAGCATGCATATGTTTTCCTCAGATGTGGACAACAAAAATGCGCAGTCGCCCCCATTTGTACTTTATATGTATGCTTTAAGAATTTTAGAAGGAGTATTTAATGAGAAAGATAATTCAGTTAATTTAATGTTGTGACAGGCTATTGATGCATTAAGACATCCTCAATTAAAAAGGCAATATACAAATTAGTCTTCGTAAAGGGATTGCTTAAGTCCATATCTAATAGCATTTCAATTTTCTTAATTTTATAGAGGACGGTGTTTCGATGTATAAATTGACGTTCACTAATCCTGCTTGTACTGCCATTTTCCTCAACAAAAATACGTAAAAAAGGTACATAGTCTGTCCCATGTAGTTCATCATAGCGGTAAAGTTGTCCTAAAATATCCTGACTAAACGATTTCATTAGGGGCTGATTTTTCACAGCCATCAATATTTTATAGGCACCGATTTCTTTGTATTTATACAAATAACGATTGTTATGAAGCTGTGCTAAATGGATGACGGTTAAGGACTCATCATAGCTTTGGCGAACATTTTCTAGCTCTTTATGAAAGTTACCTTTGCCTATAATAATATCCAAGTAACCATTTTTTAGCGTGATTTTTTCATAGATTTCTTCTACAACTTTTGAGAAGGGTATATTAGGTGTATTGATTTGTGCTTTATCAATTAAAAAGATGAGGTGATTTTTATGCTTTAATTTTAAGAAGCGTTGATAGCGATTTTGAAAAGCGAATTGGATCATGACCTCATAACGGTCAATAGCTGCTTTGGAGCCAATGGTTGTACAAGTTATGATCGCTAATTCTCTTCCTTGAGGAAATCCTAGCTGTGCTAGTTGATCTTTCATTGTGTTAGTGTTTTGTTTGTAATGAAATAGTAGATTGAAAAGAACCTTTTCTTCGATAGAAAGCTCTTGATGGTGATTGGCAATAAATTGAAAGGTAGTTTTTAATAGATCAGCAATGCGATAATTCCATGGCATTTGAAAAATTGGGAAATCATGTTGATTGGCAAAAGAGATGACGGCTTCTGGAATGCTAGGAATGAATGGTCCTGTATTAATGATAAAGCCAGCTACTTTTTTTGTGTATGCCTGTTTGACAAGATGTTCCAAGGAGTCTTGCTGCGCATCTAAATTAATACCTGTTGTGACGACTAATTCATTGGGTCTACAAAACATGATTAAATCACTGCTTTCCACAACATTAATACCAGTAACTCTGCGATACGTACCACTATGTCCAGCGACTAATGTGAGCATTGGGAAATGAACTCCCTCTACAATTTTACGAATCGTCCCCATACGTTCCCCCCTTAATTATGAACATAACTTACCATATATGATGTGCAGTTGCACATATTTTTTTAGTTTACTATCCATATCTCACAAATTTTATCTATTTTAGAATGTTTATTAACTACTGTGAAAGAGAGGACTTGCATATGTATAAATGTAATAGTAGACGATTGCAAGAGTTAATTGAACAATTTAGTCAATTTGGGGCCACCGAAAATGGTGGCGTCACACGTTTGTCTCTTTCGAATGAGGATGTATTAGCAAGAAACTATTTTTGTGAGTGTTGCAAAACGTTAGGAATGGATATTCAGGTGGACGATATGGGCAACATTTACGCCACTCTTCCTGGTAAAAAGAATGTGCCACCCATTGTCATGGGTTCCCATCTAGATTCAGTAGAAAAAGGTGGAAGATTTGATGGTGTGTTAGGTGTACTAACAGCGATCGAGGCCATTCGAACAATAAAGGAAAATGATATCGAAGTGGACATTCCTCTTACGATTATCAATTTCACGAATGAAGAAGGGGCACGTTTTGATCCAGCCATGATGAGTTCAGGCGTCATCACCTCGAAATTTGACAAAGAAAAAATGCTCCAATCTACGGATAAAAACGGCATTCGTTTTCAACAAGCTTTACAAGCAAGTGGCTATGAGGGAGAGCAAGCCAATCGTCTGAAGGAGGCACTTGCTTATATCGAATTGCATATTGAACAAGGGCCAGTATTAGAAGCAAAACAGCAGGAAATTGGTGTGGTTGAAGGTGTGCTAGGCATGGTCTGCTATGAAATTACAATTAGTGGGCAATCAAACCATGCAGGTACAACCCCAATGTCAATGCGTAAAGACCCAATGATTGTGGCATCAACCATCATTAAAGAGCTATATGAACAATTAGGAAAAATTGACGAACAACTTGTTTTTACTTTTGGTCGTATGAATGTTTCCCCGAATATTCATACCGTTATCCCAAATAAGGTGACATTTACAATTGATTCACGTCATCAAAAGCCAGAGGTCATGCAACAGGTTGAGGATATTCTCAACGCGCTTCCTGAGACAGCGGGCGGATGCCATATTCAGCCTGTCAAGTTATGGGGCAGAGATACCGTGTATTTTGATAGTGCGATTTGCAATGAAGTAGAAAGAGCTTGTCAAAGCTTTGGCTATTCATCTCATCGTATGTTTAGTGGCGCTGGACATGATGCACAGTATATGGCAAGTATGGTTCCTTCCGCGATGATTTTTGTTCCAAGTATTGAAGGGAAGAGTCATTGTGAAGAAGAGGAAACAGCCTTTGAAGATTGTGCAAAGGGCGCAGATATTTTATTGGAAACGGTGTTAACGCTACAAACGAAGTTTAGTATGGGCGAAACATATACACTGCATTAACTATCAAGCATTCTCTAATTTTGTGATGAAGGGTGAGAGGCATAGTGAAAAAAATCATTAAAGGTGGACGAGTAGCAACTGCTGCTGATGTATTTGAGGCAGATATTTTAATTGAGAACGGTAAAATTGTTCAAATTGGACAAAATTTAACGGATGCTGGCGCTGAAATTATTGATGCTACTGGCAAGTACGTATTGCCTGGTGGCATTGATCCCCATACGCATTTAGACATGCCATTCAATAACACGGTGACGGATGATGACTGGAAATCAGGCACTATTGCAGCGGCTTTTGGTGGGACAACTACTATTTTAGATTTCTGTTTAACAGCAGGAGAAGAAAAATTATCGACAGCCGTAGAGAAATGGCACGACAAGGCAAAAGGAAAGTCTGCTATTGACTATGGCTTCCACTTGATGATTGGTGATCTAACACCTGAAACCGAAGCTGAATTACCACAATTATTAGAGCAAGAGGGCATTACTTCTGTCAAGGTCTTCATGGCTTATGCAAAAGAATTCCAAGCCACAGATCGTACATTATTTAAAGCCTTTAAAATCGCTAAGGACCTTGGTGCGATAGTGATGGTCCATTGTGAAAATGGCTCTGTTATAGATGAGCTAGTAGAGGAGGCAAGACGTGCTGGACATAAGGAACCGATCTATCATGCACTAACTCGTCCAGCGGAATTGGAAGGAGAGGCAACAAAGCGTGCTATCGAATTAGCGCATATAGCTGGTGCGAAGCTCTATGTGGTGCATGTGACATGTAAAGAAGCGGTAGATGAAATTATTGCCGCTCGTGAAAAGGGCTATGATGTTTATGGTGAAACTTGTCCACCGTATTTAACGCTCGACCAATCCGCATTAGCGCAACCAGGCTTTGAAGGAGCCAAATATGTTTGGTCACCGCCACTTCGTCCTAAATATCATCAAGAACATTTATGGAATGCCTTAAAGGCAAAACAGCTACAAACGATTGGCTCAGACCAATGCTCCTTTAGCTTTAAAGGTAAAAAGCAATTAGGCTTAAATGATTTCTCGAAAATTCCAAATGGCGGACCATTCATTGAAGACCGCTTCAGTATCTTATACTCTGAGGGCGTGGCAAAAGGCAGAATTTCCATCAATGAATTTGTTGATATGATCTCTACTAGTGCCGCAAAAATATTTGGCTTATTCCCGCAAAAAGGAACGATTGCAATTGGTTCAGATGCGGATATCGTCATTTTTGACCCAGAGGCACAGCGTCAAATTTCAGCTAAAACACATCATATGAATGTGGACTATAACCCATATGAAGGCTGGGAGGTAACAGGTGAGCCTGTTAGTGTACTCGTACGTGGGGAATATGTCATTAAAAATAAAGAATTTGTAGGTGTACTTGGCAGTGGACGATACATTAAACGTCCATTAAAAACAGTAACTGCGGAAGCTCTAAACATTTAGCTTCCTACAGGATAGGACCGATTGTTTTGACTGGAGAGCAAAACAATCGGTTTCGTAATTAGGGTACGGAAAAAATGAACACATGAGGGGGATGTGGAAATGGTTCCTATTCAAGAAAATGCAATGACCGTGCAGCTTAGACGTAATTTTGTGGAATTAAAAGGTAAGATGACAAAGAATGAGGCTATTGAGGAAGCCAATCGTTGTTTGTATTGCTATGACGCACCATGTATTAAAGCATGTCCAACAAGTATTCAAATACCAAATTTCATAAAAAAAATTGCATCTGGTAATATGAAGGGTTCGGCTACGACTATATTAGAAGCAAACCCAATTGGTGCAAGCTGTGCAAGAGTTTGTCCAACGGAAGAACTGTGTGAAGGGGCGTGTGTCTTAAATTCTTCAACAAAGCCAATTAAAATTGGTGAGTTACAACGTTATGCAACGGATTGGGCAATGGAAACCAATGCTCAGCTATTTAAGGCAGGTCCACATAATGGACAGAAAATAGCCATTGTAGGGGCAGGTCCTGCTGGTTTGTCGGCAGCTCGTGAGCTCAGTCGTTTAGGCTATCAAGTAACTATTTATGAGGCTGAAGCGAAGGCAGGTGGCTTAGGAAGCTATGGGATTGTAGCATTCCGATTACCAAATGATGTCGTAGATTGGGAAGTAGAGCAGATTGAACAGCTCGGTGTGGACATTCAAACGAATACAGCTGTAGGTGTGGATATTTCTGCTGATGAAATTTTGGCTCAGTATGACAGTGTGATTTTAGCTGTCGGTATGGGTGCTGTCCCAAATTTGGGCATTGATGGGGAAGAATTAGAAGGGGTACATGATGCCATTGAGTTTATTCGAAAAACAAAAATGGGACCGCTTACAAATGATATTGTAGGGAAACGAGTAGCCGTAATCGGTGCTGGAAACACGGCGATAGACGGTGCTACAAGTGCGGTGCGTTTAGGCGCAGATAATGTACAAATTCTCTATCGTAGAACAGAAAAAGAAATGACAGCATACAAATTCGAATATGAATTTGCCAAGCAGGATGGTGTGGAATTTAAATGGCTAACTGCACCTAAAAAAATTATTGGCAATGAAGCAGGAAAGGTGACAGGCATTGAATGTGTGAAAATGAAGCTTGGTGAGGCAGGTCCTGATGGTCGACAACGCCCTGAAGAAGTAAAGGGCTCCAATTTTATCATTGAAGTGGATGCTGTTATTAAAGCCATCGGGCAAACTCGTTTTGTATCGTTAATTGAAGCCTTTGGTTTAGCTCATACAAATGGTGTCGTAGACATTGATGAGACAACAATGCAAACGTCCAATGACAAAGTATTTGCATGTGGAGATGTTGTCTTTGGTAATGGACAGGGTGAAGCGATGGTAGTGACCGCTGTACAGCAAGGAAAAGATGCAGCATATAAGATTCATGAACGTTTAAGAAAACCAAGTGAGATTGCATAAAGTGAACCTTCAATCAGTGGAGGCTCTTTCTCCACTGATTGTTAGATTCATCAATCGGGTTTATACAGGCTGTTAATCCCCCATCTGAATGATTACATTAGCCTATGTTTTGAAATGGTGGTCATACAGCCTGTATCTGGCACTATGCTTTCAGTTGACAAAAGATTGTTAGTACGGATAGAGGGGGAACTTATATGGCAGACTTACGCATTAATTTAGCGGGCATCAAATCGCCGAATCCATTTTGGCTAGCATCTGCTCCACCAACGAATTCAGGCTATCAAGTCCAACGTGCATTTGAAGCGGGCTGGGGTGGCGCAGTTTGGAAAACGTTAGGAGAACCGATTTTAAATGTGTCTTCCCGTTTTGCAGCAGTTAGCTATAATGGCCAACGTGTGGCAGGCTTTAACAATATTGAATTAATTACGGATCGACCATTAGAAGTAAATTTACAAGAAATTTATGAGACGAAAAAGAAATTTCCTAATCACGCAATTATTGCCTCGTTAATGGTGGAACCAAAGCAAGATAAATGGCATGAAATTGTCAAACGAGTAGAAGATGTGGGGGTTGATGGTCTTGAGCTTAACTTTGGTTGTCCACATGGGATGGCAGAACGAGGCATGGGTTCTGCCTCTGGTCAAGTCCCTGAATTGGTGGAAAAACAAACGTACTGGGTAAAGGAAGCGGCGCGTACACCTGTTATTGTTAAACTAACGCCCAACATTACGGATATTACCGTGACGGCGGAAGCGGCAACACGAGGTGGAGCAGATGCTGTGAGTATGATTAATACGATTAACAGTTTAGCTGGTGTTGATTTAGATTCTTGGAATACAGTACCACATGTGGCTGGAAAAGGAGCTCATGGGGGCTATTGTGGTCCAGCAGTTAAACCAATTGCACTGAACATGGTTGCAGAATGTGCTCGTAATCCATTAGTCAATGTACCGATTTCGGGCATTGGGGGGATCTCCAATTGGCAAGATGCAGCGGAATTTATTTTAATGGGTGCGACAGGCGTACAGGTATGTACAGCAGCAATGCATCATGGCTTTAGTATTGTGGAGGATATGATTGATGGGCTGAATAACTACTTAGATGATAAAGGTCTAGCTTCAGTCATGGATTTAGTTGGTCGCTCTGTACAAAGGTATTCAAACTGGGGTGATTTAGATTTAAATTATAAAATTGTCGCAGAAATTAATAATGATGTTTGTATTAATTGCAATAAGTGTCATATTGCTTGCGAGGATACATCCCATCAATGTATTGACCTTTATACGGAGGATGGTCGCCCAATGCTAAAGGTTCGTGAGGAAGACTGCGTAGGCTGTAATTTATGCTCTATTGTTTGTCCTGTCGATGGAGCCATTTCAATGGTTGAACGCCCATCTACAATTCCGCCAATGACATGGAATGAACGCCAATCACTTCTTAGCAGTCTATCAAAATAAAGGACCGTTGTTCATTTTTGAATAAAGATTAAAATCGAAATTCCACCTTCCTTCAGCATTTTGGGTGAAGGAAGGCACTTCAAGTAGGTTGTCACGGAAATTAGAAAAAAAGGAGAGAAACATTATGGAACGTGAAGGGAATTATTTAAAATCCCCAGATTTACTTCCAGTGACACATCAACAAAGAAATATTGGAACATTTGGTTTTGCGGTGATTTGGATAGGAATGGCAATTGTATTAGCGGCTTTTGCCATTGGTGGTTCGGCTATCATGAATTTATCCTTACCAATGGTGATTGTGGCAACATTGGTAGGTTCTTGTTTAATTGGCGTCTTTATGACGTTAATTGGTGACATCGGAATAGAGCATGGATTATCTTTCCCTGTTTATATGCGTGCACCATTTGGCACATTCGGTACTCATATACCTTCTCTTGTACGTGGTGTTACAGCTGCCTGTTGGTTTGGTTTGAATACGTATTTTGGTGCATTAGCGATAAACGGAATTTTAAATTTATTGTTTGGCTTTGATAATTGGTTTATCTGCTTCCTTGTGTTTGCAGCGCTTCAACTTTTTAATACATCTCTTGGTATTAAATCCATTGAGCGTTTTGCTGATTTAGCAGCCCCTGTCATTATTTTAATTTCTTGTTGGATGTATTACACATTGGCAGATAATGCAACATCTCAGGGAAAAAATATTTGGACGTGGGTGGAAACCCCAACAACAGGCTTCGCTGCTTTTACCGCCTTTATGGTAGTGGTGATGGCAAATATGGGCTTTTGGGCAACCTTAGCAGCAGATATGCCATCCTTGTCACGTTTCTTTAAAGCACCCAAAAATGAGCGTAATTGGTTCAAGCGTAATAAAACACAGCTTGTAGGCTCTTTAATTGTCATGCCCATTACAAACACATTCATTGTTACGATTGGTGCAGTTTGCTATATGGCAGTTGCCTCGGCAGACCCAATTAATGCCTTACAGCAAAGTGCAAGCGGCTTTATTCTTGGGATTCTATTGCTGATGATTGTATTAGCACAATGGTCGACAAATACCTCTGCCAACGTTGTACCAGCAGCTACTATTTTCTCTAATATCGGTGGACCGAAAGTGCCATTCTGGGTAGGGGTAGTTATTGCAGGGATTATTGGTATTCTTGCACAGCCTTGGAGTCTATTTGATGTCATGGTCAATGTCCTATTAATCATTGGCGGTATTTTAACAGCGATTGTAGGTATTTTATTTGCTGATTACTACCTGATTCGTAAACGGCGCGTACATGTAAAAGAGCTTTATGAATTAGATGGGCAATTTAAATATTATAAGGGCTTTAATATGGCTGGATTAATCGCTTGGGTAATCGGTGGTGCAGTTGCCAATATATTTTCAACTTACTCTTCTTTAGTAGGGTTCGCTGTAGGCGCGATTGTATATTATGTATTAGCGAAGTATTGGTGGTTTAAAAAGTATCCACAAGCTGAGCTAGATGATCCAAGTGATGCCAAATATTTAGGTATTACAGTCGGACATAATTTAGATGAAATATTTGGCCAACCAGCAGCTCCAGCGGCGCTCCCAGATGAAGATGAACTGGTGGAGCAACCAGATCCTCTGTTAGAGATGAAGGGTGCCGAGTAAGCGAGACAACATCAAGACATTTTCAAAAGAAGGTGAGGTGATGGCATGTCTGAATTCCAACAAAGCACAGAGGAAATTCAAAAAGTAGATCATTATTTAGATAGTGGCTTTAAAATCAAATATGTCTACGAGAATTTAAGTGGGATGTTTGTAGAATTTGCTCGTCAAGAAGAAGTGACATTGCTACAAATTCTAACAGCAGATGCACGTAAATACTTCTCTGCAAAATTACAGGAACAAACTTTATTACAATAACGAAGTAAACTCTATTCCTTTCGACTTGAACGGAATAGAGTTTTTTGAATTTTCTGATTTAAATTATGTTGAAGTAACATCATATTTCGTATAAATCGTCGTTATTACCTATTTTTTGTTATTCTATTAAAATAGCAATATTTTTTGTTTTTCCTAAAAATACATTTGTCTTTTTTAGAAAAATTGATTATTATTTTAAAGTAAAAACATCGTAGAAAGAACAACAGGAAAAGAGGCGTTATGGAGTGGCCAATAAGGAATTGAAAAGAGGATTAGAAGCACGTCATATTCAAATGATTGCACTTGGCGGTACGATTGGTGTTGGGCTATTTATGGGCTCAGCAAGTGCTATTCAATGGACAGGACCTTCTGTACTCCTTGCCTATGGTATTGCAGGTATTTTTATTTTTTTCATTATGAGGGCAATGGGTGAGATGCTTTATATGGAGCCAAGTACCGGCTCTTTTGCCACATTTGGCTATAAATATATTCATCCTTTAGCAGGGTATTTAACAGCGTGGAGTAACTGGTTCCAATGGGTTATTGTTGGGATGTCTGAAATTATAGCAGTAGGAACGTATATGCAATATTGGTATCCAGAATTACCAGCTTGGATACCTGGTCTAATTGCAATGGTGATTTTGGGTGTGGCAAACTTCATTTCTGTCAAATCGTTTGGAGAATTTGAATTCTGGTTTGCGATGATTAAAATTGTTACGATTATTTTAATGATTATTGCAGGGGTCGGACTCATCTTCTTTGGCTTTGGCAATGATGGAATAGCAATCGGCTTATCTAATCTTTGGAGTCACGGTGGCTTCTTTACAGGTGGCTGGACAGGATTTTTCTTTGCCTTATCTTTAGTCGTTGCTGCCTATCAAGGGGTGGAGCTCATTGGGATTACAGCAGGAGAAGCAAAAAATCCTCAACAAACGATTACGAATGCCATCCAAAGCATTATTTGGCGAATTTTAATTTTCTATATCGGTGCAATCTTTGTCATTGTTACAGTGTATCCTTGGGATGAGCTTGGCACAATTGGTAGTCCTTTCGTTGCGACATTTGCTAAGGTAGGTATCACAGCTGCTGCAGGTATTATTAATTTCGTCGTCATCACAGCTGCAATGTCAGGGTGTAACAGTGGAATCTATAGTGCTGGACGTATGTTATATACACTTGCTATGAATGGACAAGCACCAAAATTTTTCGCAAAGCTTTCTAGTAATGGTGTGCCTTTATTTGGAACAGCGGGCGTATTAGTTGGCTTAGTCGTTGGTGTTATTCTAAGTTATATTGCCCCTGAAAACTTATTTGTTTATGTGTATAGTGCAAGTGTTTTACCAGGGATGATTCCATGGTTTATCATTTTAATAAGTCAAATTCGTTTTAGAAAAGTAAAGGGAGCGCAGCTAGCAAAGCATCCTTTTAAAATGCCGTTCGCACCGATTACAAACTATGTAACAATCATCTTTTTAATCATGGTACTAGTCGGCATGTGGTTCAATGATGATACACGCGTGTCATTAATAGTGGGCATTATTTTCTTGATCCTCGTAACCATTAGCTACTACGTATTTGGTATTGGTAAAAACCGATACAGCAAAGATTCTATAGAATAACCTTTAAGGATGTATCTCTAATTGGGATGCATCCTTTTTGTATGGCTATTTTTGCTAGCACAATTTTTACATAATTAAATGAAAAAAAGACAAACTACTAAAAATTGAATGATATTGACTGGTATTTATCGGAACAAAAGGGGTGGAGAAAAATGAACGAGATACCCGAGCAGATTGTCGCTAAATTAAAGCAGGAGATTAACGAAGTCGATGACGTAAAACTGAAAATGATCGCTACAGAAGAAGGGGATGTGACGGTCATTTATTTCTCCTCACTCATCGAAAAAATGACCTTACAAACCATGGTGACGATTCCACTAGCTAATAATTTGAAACAAATTCATCAAATGGCTCAATATGTGGACCCGAAAGATGTGAAAGGTGTCGTTAAAAAATTGAATGCTGGGCAAACCCTTCTTTTTTTTCACGAAACCAACGCCTTATTAAGTGTCGATACGTATAGTGCGCCTACAAGGGCCATTACGGATACGGAAACAGAGTCGACTGTAATCGGTCCACAGGATGCATTTACAGAATCACTGGAAACGAATATATCGTTAGTGAGAAGACGGATTCAAAGCTCCATGCTAAAAAATGAAAACCGAATTGTTGGGTCAGAAGCCAATATTAAAATATCGATTATGTATATGGATAATATCGTGAGCCATGAAAATTTAGATGATTTAAGAAACCGTATTGACCAGGTAGATTATCCGTTATTTACGGATATATCCGTGTTGAAGCAATTAATTGAGGATAATCCATTATCGCCCTTTCCTCAATATTACATGACAGTCCGTCCAGATAGTATTTGCCGTTATCTTCTGGATGGTAGAATCGTCGTTTTTATGGATAATAGTCAACTAGCCATTGTCTGTCCCACTTCTTTTTTTGAAATGTTCGTGTCGATTGAGGATTACTACAACCGTTGGACAACAGCATCTTTATTAAGGATGCTGCGCTTTTTTGGTTTTTTCTTAACGATCATGATTACACCAATGTATATATCAGCCTTAACCTTTCATCCAGAAATTTTGCCATACGAATTATTACTAAATCTTCAGGAATCAAGAAGTAAGGTACCTTTTCCACCACTGATTGAGGTATTATTTATCGAGCTTATAATTGAAGTCTTACGAGAAGCGGGCTCTCGAATGCCTGCCAAAGTCGGACAAACAATTGGTATCGTAGGAGGTATTGTAATTGGTACAGCGGCCGTAGAAGCTGGATTACTCAGTAATATACTCATTGTATTAGTCGCTACCTCAGCACTACTTTCCTTCTTACCGCCCATTTTCTTAATGAGTAATACTAGCCGATTTATCCGTTATATTTTTATCTTATCAGCAGGTTTATTTGGCTTGTTTGGACAGATGCTCGCCTTTGCGTGGTTGATCCACCATTTATTAAGTCTCAAATCTTTAGGGACGCATTATATGACACCTGCCATTCCAAGAAAGCCAAGCGATTTATTGGATAGTGTCATCCGATTTCCAACTAAATATATAAGAAGTAAGACTGGTATTTCAAAAGTACAGAAAAAATAGTGTCAGAATGAGAATGAGGTGGTTAATTTTGAATACAACAAAAGGAAAGGTGTTAAATCGTTATCATGTCATCTTCTTAGCGCAAAGTATTATGATTGGTACCGGTATCCTTTCACTCCCTCAGAAATTAAGTCCTATGGGCTACACACAATCATTTATGCCTCTTCTCTTTGGTGTGATTGCTAGCCTGACACTATTTGCGATGGTATGGCTTTGTTCGAAGTTTCCCAATGATGATTTATTTCGAATGAATGAAATATTATTGGGAAAATGGCTCGGAAAGTTTATAAATCTACTCGTCATTATTCAATTTATTGTTTTTAGTGCAGGGATTATTAGTAATTATATGCACTTAATTCAAAGTACAGCATTGCAGGAACAAACCATCACCATGCCTGTTCTTTGCTTTTTACTGCTACTTATTTATATTGTAAGTGGGGGTATTAAATCTATTGCACGATTTTGTATAATGACATTTTTTATTACCATTGGATTATTCTATTTTACGCGCTGGGCCATTGAAAAAGGTGATCCAAGTCATTTTTTGCCTCTCTTTAATTTTACGCCTAAGGAATTTTATGAAGCGTTAAAGCAAGGATATTTTTCTATCCTTGGTTACGAATTAATTCTATTTTATTTTCCATATATCATCGATCAAAAAAAGGCATTTCGTCATTCCTTAATCGGTATTTGGATTAGTATATTTTTATGCTTTATCACAACAGCTATTAGCGTCATGTATTATTCAGAGTGGCAATTAAAAAATGTAGAGTTTTCAGTATTAAACCTATTTAAGGCAGGAGAATTTACCTTTATTGAGCGAATCGATATCATTGGCATTACGCTTTGGGTTTTTCTAATCTTATCCTCGATTACAGCCTATGTATGGTGTGCAAAGAGGGGTATGGATACCTTCCTTAAAAAGAAAAAGCAAAGTTATCAGTTGTATATCATCGCCTTGATTATTTTCTTTATTGTAAAAATGCCCTTTTCGCGTGAATTCCAAGAAAAATTATTTATGGCAAGTAACTATGTAGGCTATGTGCTGGTAAGCTGGCCAGTGTTTTTAATCCTGATATATGTTATTCGAAAAAAGCAGGTGCAGGTATGAAAAATAAACATCTATGCATCATTTCTTTTTTGATTTTCGTTTTACTTGCAGGTTGTTCTAAAAAAGAAATAAAAGTTCCTCTAGAGGATGTTGGGATGGTAGATTCGATGGCTTTTGACTATATCGATGAGAATCAGATGAGACTCACAGTAGCGATCCCCCAATATTCTCCAGACGCAGAAAAGGACACACAAACTTTTTCTATCACAACAGATTTAGTATCAAGCGGCATCGTGGAAATAGAAAAGCAATCCGATAAGAAAATAGTCTTCAATCAATTGCGAGTTGTCTTAGTAAACGAAGATTTTGCGCGGAAAGGGAATGTTCGAAAAATTGTTCAGCACTTATATCGCAATGCGGAAGTAGGTAATAAAGTATTGATAGCTGTTGTGAAGGATAATGCGGAAGCGATTTTAAAAGGGGATTATCCTGATAAGCCAAGTATTAATTTTTATTTGAACAATCTATTAGAGCCGAGTATCAATACTGCTTTTAATCCCAATACCAATATTCATGATTTTATGTACTCGATTACCAATCCAGTAGTTGATGTAGTATTACCCTATGTTGAAAAACGAGGGGAGAAATTAGAGATTAAAGGCGTTGCCATATTTAAAGGGAATCAGATGCATGAATTAATTAAACCTGAGGAAGCACTAGTTATTCAAGCTTTAAGTGGACAGAAAAATCTTGCTCCTTTGCACCTTGATTTAAATGCGGGACATGGAGAAGAAAAGGTAATGATTGATTTAATCGAGAGCAGTGTGAAAAAAGAGAGTAATAAAAATATGGAATCACCCAAATTAACGATTTTCTTAAAAATAAAGGGTACATTAAGCGAATATAAGGGAGAAAGAGAATCACATTTATTTACAGCTGAAAGGATTAGTGATCTGGAAAAAGATGTGAATAAACAGCTGGAACAGGATATTAGTGAATTTTTAGCGCGATTAAATAAAACAGAGGTAGATCCAGCTGGCTTAAGTGAAGAATTTAGAATGTATCATCATGGAAAATGGACATCGAAAAAAACAAGAGAGCTTATTAGAAAATTAGACGTGAACGTCCATGTAGAAACGTCCATTATTAGTACAGGTACTTTAAAATAACAGCAAAGACCCATTCGATAAGAATAGGTCTTTGCTGTTATTGTGTTTTTCGCATAATAAAGCTTAAATGTCTTCCAGCTTGTTTGTCTTGACGATAAGAAAAGCCATCGGGACTAAGGAATGTACAGGTTTCATCAATTTGTATTTGATTCGCTGGAATACCCGCAAGCTCACATTGCTTTTTGACTGTCTGCTGATTATCAATATGGTATTTTTTCGTTTCTGCATTGTAATACATAAATTCTTCAGCATAACCAAGACTGTGAAATTTTTCATATACATCTGCGTCTACCTCAAATTTCTGCTGACTCAGTGCCATACCGATTTGAACATGAAAGTCCTCAGGTCGACACTGTTCTTCATTCATAAGATGCTGAAACAGCTTGGGTGTTATTTCTTTAACTGTTCCTTGCCATCCCGAATGAATCACACCGACAAGTCCATTCACAGCATTATAAAAAATAACAGGCACGCAATCTGCTGTAAAACTACATAAAAGTAAGTTAGGCTCTACTGTATAAAGCGCGTCTGTATTATTCACCGCTGTATCCATTTGCGCAGCTCCTCGTCCTTGATCGGCTAATGTAACTTTATGAAAGTTCGCACTATGTGTTTGCTCTGTACAAATAAAATTTTGTAAATCACAGTTCAATGTCGCAGCTAAATGCTGACGATTGTTAATGATAGCTTGAACATCATGGCAACTATGCAAAGCCATATTATTGTGTTCAATCTCCATCTCATCTTTTAAGGTCGTTCCTGCGATAAATTGCTCATTATCTATATACATTTTTATTTTCATTTAATCACCTCGTTTTACTATATAGGATCGCTTGTGGAATGTATAGGTTGCCGTTTTTTTACTATTTAGCTACTCCTTTACCCGTCTATTAAACTTTTAGACATAAAGAATCGATTTCCTCATATAGTAGAAGGAATGCTAGAGAGGGGGAGAGCGTGAATGTTGAGTGAACAAGACATATTATTAATTTGCCAAGTAGGAATGGGTCTTTTTTGGATTTTTACATATATACTTGTTATTTACAAAGGATGGCAAGATAAAACCTATGGCATGCCTATGGTCGCTATTTGTGCCAATATTTCATGGGAATTTATCTTTGCCTTTTTTTACCCACAAAATGACCTGCAACGCTATATTACGCTGATTTGGTTTGTATTGGATGTCTTTATTTTGATGCAATTTTTACGTTATGCTCCAAATGAATATCGAAAGATGCTATCAAAAAAGCTATTGTATTTCTCCTTTTTGATCACATTAATTTTTAGCATGCTGATTATTTTAGGTGTAGTCTATGAATTTCAAGATTTCGAAGGTAAGTACGTAGCATTCTTCCAAAATCTTATGATGTCAGGACTATTTATTGCTTTACTCTTGCAAAGAAGGAATTTAGCTGGTCAATCAATGGGGATAGCAGTTTATAAGATGGTGGGTACATTATTTGCAGCGGTTGGCTTTTATCTATACTTCCGCACACCATTAATTACCATTATTTCTGTAGCAACGCTCTTTTATGATTGGCTCTATATTCTCTTAATTTATCGATTACAGCGTAAACAATTAGCAAAATAGGATATATTGTGCAGCTATAGATCACTGAATCTATTAGTAATATATGCCAATTACAAACATATTGCAACTTGATGACAATTCCAATGGTAAAGAATAGCGAGAGAAAGGGCTTTAACCAAACATATGGCGAGCTTGTCATACAATTGTAAAAATCCTTCCAAATATTTTGTGATGATTATGGCTCAGAAACTATTTACGATAATGGTAGAGCAATGAGGAAGGGTGATTAACATGTTTAAAAAATTAAAAAAAGCAGCACTAGCTTCAGTAGTAGCAACTTCATTATTAGTGCCAGTTGCGGCAATGGCCGCCGAATCCTATACAGTGACATCTGGTGATACTCTATGGAAAATAGCATTAAAAACAGAAACGGGTGTACAGGAATTAATTGATGCCAACCCACAACTCGCTAACCCAAATCAAATTTCTCCAGGTCAAAAAATTAACGTCCCTGTAAAAGAACAGGTAACAGTTGAACAAGAGGTTGTGAAACTTGTCAATGTAGAACGGGCAAAAGCAGGTCTTCCAGCATTGCAAGAAGATTGGGAGCTATCAAGGGTTGCTAAATATAAGTCGCAAGATATGCAGGATAAAAATTATTTTGACCACACAAGTCCAACATATGGTACACCTTTTACCATGATGAAAAACTTCGGTATTACGTATAAATCTGCTGGTGAAAATATCGCGAAGGGCCAACGCTCCGCACAGGAAGTTGTAACGGCCTGGATGAACAGTGAAGGACACCGTGCCAATATCCTTAATAAAAGCTACACACATATTGGTGTAGGCTATGTACAGGAAGGTAATTACTGGACACAAATGTTTATTCAAAAATAAAAAAAGAAAGAGTATCTATTGGCTTTTGTGATAGCTAGTAGATGCTCTTTTTCGCGTTAAACTCTAAAGTATACACCGTATTGGAAGCGTATATTACTTCTTCTAGAATTAATCCTCCTAAATCATTAAAAGGTTAATTAAGTACAAGAATACACATCAAACTATCTTTAGATATGTCAGGCTAAGGATAATGTAGCGTGTTTTTGCTATTTTGACAAATAAAAATAACCAAAAAACAACACACTATGAGCAATAGACGAATAAGATGTCTCTGTAGTATGAAGATAGAGGTGGTGTTTATGGTTGAAAAAGAAGTGGTTAGCTACATGTTGCGTTATCTGTATGACGGGTCTCGTAGGTTGTGAAAAAACAGCAGTCCCTGATAACAAGCTAGAACAAGAAATTCAACAACGTGAGGAAATACAGCAACCTGTTACATATGAACAAGAACAAATGATTGATCCTATTGTAGAGGTTGTTGATCCAACTACGAGTAAGGTACTTAAAACAATATCTCCAAAGGAATTTGGCTTCGATACGGACCCACAAGCCTATCAAAAGCATATCGAACAATTAGCAAGGGAATGGGCGAGAGGAACGGACACATCAAATGGCTATGATCAGCGTATGATGCTTGATCGATTGGATGAAAACGGGCAAGTGATCAAAGGGAAGCCGCAAATCATTTTAAAGGAAAGTGAGCTAGTGGAGCGTATTATCGAAGCTTCTGCGACTGGCGGTCAGGTAGAAATGCCGCTCTATATAACAGAAAGTGGCTATTATTTTGAGGATCTTCCTTTATTAGAGGAAGTGGTTGTTGCATCTTATACAACTTATTTCAATCGTGCTGATTTAGGAAGAAATAAAAATATTGAGCTCTCTGCTAGAGCCATTCATAATGTGATTGTAGGCAGTGGCGATTATTTTTCTTTTAATACAATTGTAGGTCCAAGAGATGAGGCAAATGGCTATCAACCCGCACCTGAAATTATTAATAAGAAGGTAGTCATGGGAATTGGTGGTGGAATCTGTCAAACTTCTTCAACCTTGTTTAATGCAGTAGACCAAATTCCCGTCAAATATGTTGAGCGCCATCATCATTCGTTAGATGTAGGATATGTCCCAAAAGGAAGAGATGCTACGGTTTCTTATGATACGTTAGATTTTAGGTTTCAAAACTCAAATGATGTACCATTTTTAATTAAGGCAAATTATGGAGAGAATTCTCTAACAATTGAAATTCGAACGGCAGAAAAATATGTAGAATTATTGAAAAAAACATAATGTTGTAAGGAGACACCACTAGACGTTGGTGTCTTTTTTCGGATCGCATGATATAGTTAAATTGATACAATTCAGAAAATTTTAGGGGGAAAAGACAATGCATCCTAAACTACAAGCAACGATTGATTCAATTGATTTATACCAAGCAACTTACCCAGAGGATGCTTGTGTCATCGTGGCAGATACGGAAAAAGTGCTTGCCTACAAACCAGGAAAAAAGGTTGACTTGAAAGTTGGGGTTGGTGATCCAGTACATAAATATCGAGGTACAGCAACAGAAATAGCGTTAAGTTCAGGAAAATTTGTGAAAGAGGAGCGTAGCGCAGAAGGTTTTGGTATGGCCTATATCGCCTCTGCCCAGCCTATTTTTGAAGGAGGACGTATTATTGGCGTAGTAAGTGCCATTATTTCGAACGAAAAAATGGATAGTATGCGTCTATTGGCAACTGAGCTTTCGAGTGCTGTAGAAGAAATGACAGCTACAAATGAAGGATTAGCCACTGCCAGTAAGGATGTATCCAATCGTTTGGAAGAGCTATCTAATTTCGCGGAATCGATGACAGGCGATATTGAACAAATTAATGTGATTGTCCATTTAGTAAAAGATTTAGCTATGAAATCGAGAATTCTTGGTCTAAACGCATCGATAGAAGCAGCACGTTCAGGTGAGCATGGGCGTGGCTTTGCGGTGGTCGCTTCTGAAATACAAAAAATGTCCCAGAGTAGTACAGAAAGTGCTGATAGCATAACTGTGCAACTAGAAAATATTAAACAATCCATCGATCAGGTCAATGCATCAACAAATCAAATTGCTGCGTTTACACAGCAGTTTGCTGCAAGTATGCATGAATTAACAGATGCCTACAAAGGGGTTAATAGTACAGCAGAAAAGCTAATGCAAATTAGTGACATCAAAGGATAGGCATATAAAAAGGATAATAGACAAGTGCTATTATCCTTTTTCATGATTAAATGATCTCTAAAATTTCCTGTGGTGTTGAGACACTGTATTCAGGTTCGTTATTTTGCACGACTTCTTTGGCATCATAGCCCCATTCCACCCAAATAATTGGTATACCGGCTTTCTTACAAGCAACAATATCCCTTTGCTCGTCTCCAATGTATACGACGTTAGACGAGTCGACATTTGCTTCCTTTAAAAACTTTTTCATTACTTTGTCCTTACCAAAAATGCGGTTGGAGCAAAGGACATCTGCTACACAATGAATACCGTTCATTTTAAGAAATTCTAAAATATTCTCTTTAGAGTTTGAGGAAATAATCAGGATTTTATAGCCTCTTTTATCAATCTCTATTAATAGTTCCTTCATTCCTTCAAAAAGATGAACATCATTTAATGATTGACGATACAATTTATAAAATTGCGGTAAAATCATAGGCAACTTATACATTGGAAAGTCGAATAATTTACTGCGTTCTGAAATTGATAATTTTTTTAATGTATCAATTTCCTTTAATTCAATGCCTTTAAATTTATATTTTTGGGCTAAAGTATTCCATGCTGAGGCAAACACAGCAGTAGAATCTGCAAGCGTCCCATCAAAATCAAAGATAATATGCTTCATTGCAAACTTTCTCCTTTTTCATCTCGTTGTATTGACGTTCTATGCTAAAAAATGTTACATGGAATGGGCATCTAGTATTCTTGAAATAACAACCATTTTGAGCGTACGTAAACATCTTATGGTAAATATTATCAGAAAATACGGCGATTGCAATGAAAATGGTACAACAAAAGGAGGTGTCTCAAAAGTCCATTGAGACACCTCGACATTATTGTGTTTTATGATAGGTACTGGTAATTTTTATAAAAGTTTTTCTGTTTTTTCGCGTGTTTGAATTAAATAAAAGGCATTGATGCAGGCGGCAATCGGAATAATCAATGCAATGCCGATTCCTGCACAAAAAATGGTTGTCATTTCGGCACTAAAAACCTTGGAGTTAACAATTTCCCCAATCGAATAGGAGAGGTCCTTGAACCAGATTAATAAGCTTAAATAGCCACCAAAGAAAGCAAAAAATAACGTATTGGTATCGGTTCCTAATATATCTCTTCCTATGCTTAAGCCAGCTGTAAATAATTTTTTTCTACTAATCGAAGGATTGCGATAAAAAATCTCATGCATAGAGGTAGCGATGGAAATGGCTACATCCATAATGGCACCTATCGTACTCATAATGATGACTGATGCACCAATCTGCACAAAATTAACACCAATGTAGAGAGAAAAGATGCTGATTTCTTCAGTTGATTCTTCGCCAAACCCTTGGATCATCGACTTTTCCGTTACAAAGGTAATAAAGAGTAGTAACATACCTATCGTCACCATCGTCGAGATAAAGGCTGTAATGGTTTTACTGTTTGTTTTATTGATATAGAAAAGACTAATACAGCTAATGACCGTACAGGCAATAAACGTCAAGATGATGGGGCTATTTTTAGGGTTTGTCATTAAAAAAATGGTGACAAAGAGCACACCAAAGTTTAGGAATAAAGAAAGAAATGAGCGTATCCCCTGTCTACCGCCGACAAGTACCATTAACACGAATAATATAACTGCTAATAAGACGACAACATTCATCCTTGAACCCTCTTTCGATTAATGAAAAATATAGCGGTATACTGACTGATAGGAATCGTAAGGACAACACCAATACCCCCTGCTAAGGCACGGGCTAATTCTAAAGAAAGATTTAAGGACAATGTAAGCCCTAATGTGGAAGAATTTTTTAAATAGAGAATAATCATAGGTATGGAGCCGCAAAGGTAGGCAAAGAATAAGATACTTGTAATGGTACCCATAATATCTTTACCGATTTCATGTCCCGAAGATTTCAGAGCCTTGACAGAGATTGTAGGATCTTGCTCGTATAAAGCAAAAATTGAGGAAGCCATTGTAATAGAAACATCCATTACTGCCCCAAGTGAGCCAATAAATAAACCTGCCATAAAGACAGTACGATAGGGACGTGTTAAAAATTGCATTTCTTCATAACGAAGACCATTTTCACCTGTCAACCACATTACAATAGAGCTTATGATAAGCGCTATAACAGTGCCTAAAAGTGTGGACACGATGGCTACATATGTTTTTGTATGCAATCCACTAATAAGTAGTAGCGAAATAATCGTAAATAGCAGGGCGCAAATGCCGCTGACTAATAACAGGCTTACGCCCCCATGCTTCACATAAAGATCTAATGCGAATGATAAAATCACAGCATTGACACTCAAACTAATGATAGAAAATAAGCCTTGTCTTTTACCTACAATAAGTAGGGCAAAAATAAAAATCCATGCAATCATTACCATGGTTTGATCTCGTTTTAAATCGAGAATGGTTCCTGTTAAAACAGATTGTGTTTTGCGATCATCTAGCGTGACAAAGATTTCATTGCCTACATGGTATTCTTGATCAAAAGCACCAGACGAAGAATAGTCATTCGTCAAATGAATGGATTGCCCCTTATGCTGACCATTTTTGATAATGGCCATAATCTCCTGTGTAAACAAAAAATCCTCATTTTCATACATATCTGTCATGGGTTCTGATGCTGTTACATCCACTTGCGTTATTTCCGCTATCGGTCGATCATAAAATTGTTCGTTATGATGTACGAAAACGATCGAAACCCCACAACAGAGTGCTAATAGGGCATAGAAAATAGCTTGTTTAAAAGGTATATTTTTAAAAAATGTCAAGTAAATGACCTCCAAACTGCTAGACTGAATAGTCACTTGTAAAGGAACGTTTTTTTGATTAAGAAGTTCCATAAACAGGTTAAATGTCATCATTTTAATAATATCTTTTACATTTTTCAAGTCGAGTCAGAACTGTTTAAAATTTATGCTTCGAAAAAAATTTAAAAAGAAGGATGGATAATATAATAAAATAGTGTTATCGTAAGATTAGCTAAATAAAAATATTCTTCGGGGTAGGGTGAAATTCCCGATCGGCGGTGATGAAGCAATTCAAAGTCCGTGAGCGCAAGCTGATTTGGTGCAAATCCAAAACCGACAGTTACAGTCTGGATGGGAGAAGGGTAAAAATGCGAACTTTTTAAATTGATACTAATTTAGAAGGTTTATTTGACTATGCATTTATTACAAAACTTCCCAATCATCTTGTGGGAAGTTTTTTTATTTAGCTACAATCGAATAGAAGATGTTCTTCGGGGTAGGGTGAAATTCCCAATCGGCGGTGATGAAGCAATTCAAAGTCCGTGAGCGCAAGCTGATTTGGTGCAAATCCAAAACCGACAGTGATAGTCTGGATGGGAGAAGAACGAATGAGATGACGGTCTATGAAAAAATTGTTTTCAACTAGGCTTATTTGTTGATGTCTTATACTCCCAAAACCCCTTTGATGTAAAGGGGTTTTTATTTTTTATTGCTAACGAGAGAAGGGAGAAGGATAAGGCACAAAAACAGGTGGATCAACTTTAAAAGTTAAGGATAGAAGTGCTAATAAAGTAGAGTAGGTGATGGAATGTTTACAGGACTTGTAGAGGATATTGGTATCATAAAAGCCTTGCAAAGCGATCGGGACAGTATGAAAATTACGGTTCAATCAGCCAAGATAACGGAGGATGTCAAGCTTGGTGACAGTATAGCGGTCAATGGAGTTTGTTTAACGGTGACAAATTTCACACAACAGCAGCTTACGATGGATGTTATGCCTGAAACAGTCAAAGCAACAAATCTACAGCAGCTGGCAATAGGTGATTCTGTTAATTTGGAGCGTGCCATGCCTGCTAATGGGCGATTTGGTGGCCATTTTGTTGCTGGTCATGTTGATGGAGTCGGCAAAATTTTGCGCAAACGTCCAGTAGCAAACGCCGTATATATTGATATCGAAATGTCAGAGGAGCTAACCAACTTTTGTATTCCAAAGGGTTCCATAACAATTGATGGCACAAGCTTAACCCTTTTTCATGTTGAAGCCAATAGTGTCACAATTTCACTTATTCCTCATACTTACAAAGAAACCGTTTTAGGTATGAAGAGGGTTGGAGCAATCGTTAATATCGAAACCGATTTAGTTGGAAAATACATTATAGGGCAATTAAAAAAGGGGCAAACAACGCTAGCTATTACAAGAGATTATTTAGCACAACATGGTTTTTAAATCACAGAATAGGAGTTGATCATCGTGCTACATTCAATTGAAGAAGCCATAGAGGATTTAAAGCAGGGCAATATGATTGTGGTGGTTGATGATGAAGATCGAGAAAATGAAGGAGATCTTCTGGCACTCGCTGAATTCATCACACCAGCAACAATCAACTTTATGGCAACCAATGGTAGAGGTTTAATTTGTACGCCGATTTCGCAGCAGCTTGCACAAAAGCTAGATTTATATCCAATGGTTCAGCACAATACAGATAACCATCAAACCGCATTTACGGTAAGTATTGATCATGTAGAAACAACGACAGGGATTAGCGCCTTTGAGCGTGCGCTAACGATACAAAGAATGATAGAAAAGCAAGCTAAGCCAACTGATTTTCGTCGACCAGGCCATATTTTTCCGTTGATTGCGAAAGAGCAAGGAGTGCTGGAACGGAGAGGGCACACGGAGGCCACTATTGATCTAGCGAAGCTTTGTCATAGCGTACCTGCAGGTGTTATTTGCGAAATTATGGGTGATGATGGGCACATGCTTCGGTTTGAAGAACTAACAAATTACGCTGCACATCATGGCTTAAAAATGATCTCGATAGAAGCATTGGTTGCTTATCGTAAACAATTATCCACTAATAAAACTAAAATTTCTATGTAAAAAGGAGAAGGAACAATGGGTAAAACATTTGAAGCACAATTAATTGGAACGGATTTGAAAATTGCAGTAGTAGTGGGTCGTTTTAATGAGTTTATTACTAGCAAATTATTGGATGGGGCAATGGATGGTTTAACTCGTCATGGGGTTGATTCTGCATCTATTGATGTTGCATGGGTGCCAGGAGCTTTTGAAGTTCCTTTTATAGCGAAACAACTGGCAGAAACGAAGAAATATGATGCTATTATTGGTTTAGGTACTGTTATTCGTGGCTCTACAACACACTATGACTATGTTTGTAATGAATCAGCAAAAGGCATTGCCAATGTGTCATTGTCAACGAATGTACCTGTTATTTTTGGAATTGTTACTACCGAAAATATTGAACAGGCAATTGAACGTGCAGGAACGAAATCTGGTAATAAAGGCTATGATGCTGCAATGTCTGCAATTGAGATGGCAAATCTAAAGAAAATGATTGGATCAGGACAATTTGAATAGTCGTCACAACATTTGTTTCTTTGAATATTTTGAACAACCATGGGAAAAATATGCTTAAGTGTATTTATTGAAGGTGATTGTTTCATAAATGTACTAATCTTGAGCTGGCTCAGTAGGAGATGAGAAGTATTTCATCAATAGAACAAATTAATTTGAAAATGTTGAAATCACTATTTCAACGCTCTGCTGATGTGATTTTCCAACAATATAATTTTCAGCAATATACAGTACATTTGATAACTTGTGATGCAATGGTCAATGAGCAAATACTTCAAACTGTGGTTGTTCAACGTGTTCAATCTTTGTTAAGCAATGTCACGGAGGACATGCTAGAGGAAGAAATTGAACAGCATTTACACATTCCCTATTTACAAAAGATTTTATCGAAAGAGGATGCGGTAACTAGGGTCTATAAAGGCCATGTTTTACTGTATTTTGAAGAAAATCAATTACTTTATTCTAGTGATATTTCAAAAAGACCCAATCGAGAGCCTGGGGAAACAACATTAGAACTAGTAGTAAAGGGACCTAGAGATGACTTTATTGAAGATGTTTTTACTAATATTGCTTTATTAAGAAAACGATTACCGACTAATTCTTTTAGTGTAGAGACATTAGAAATTGGTAAGCGTTCTAAAACAACCGTAGCCATACTATATATGGAAGACATTGTGAATTTAAATATGCTGGAACAAATTCGACTTCAATTACAAAAAATTGACACGGATATTGTTATCAATGGCGACTTATTAATGGAAAAAATTGAAAAGACAGCGACAATTCTTCCAAGACATGATTATACAGGGAGACCTGATTTTGCTATGCAGGCCTTAATTAGAGGAAGAATACTCTTAATGATTGATGGTGTGTCCTATGCCATAATTACACCTGCAAATATTATGTTGCTCTTTAAATCAGCAGAGGATAATGAGTACCCACTCATTGTTAGCTCGATGGAACGATTACTCAGAATTGTCGGGATATTAATAAGTATGCTACTGCCAGGTTTTTGGCTTGCATTGACGACATATCATCAAGAACAGCTTCCATTTCTACTACTGGCAACGGTTGTCGAATCGAGAACGGGATTGCCTTTCCCAACCATTCTAGAAATTTTAATGATGCTATTTATGTTTGAATTGTTTCGTGAAGCCAACTTACGTCTTCCGAGTGCCGTCAGTGGCTCAGTTAGTGTGGTAGGAGGACTAATTATTGGGGATGCAGCGATTAAAGCAGGTGTTACAAGCCCCTCAATGATTGTTGTGATTGCCATTTCCAGTATCGCTGCATTTACATTGGTCAATCAATCCTTTGTGACGGCTATGAGTATTTTTCGATTAATCATTATTATGGCTTCGGCGTTTTTTGGTTTATTTGGTTTTTTTATATCCGTGTTTTTCATCCTTTTATACACTGCGAATATGAGAGTCTTGGGAGTGCCATACGTAAACTTTAGTGCCGATTTTGAAAAGGGCAATATACGTAAGTCCCTATTGCGACTATCTCCAAAGGGCTATAGTAAACGACCTACCTTTCTTAAGCCGCAAGATCAAACACGGACTTCAAGTAAAAAATAAGCATATTGTGATGAGATCAGGTATTGTTGATACCTGATCTTTTTTTGATACCTTTGCTTTAGTGGTTTTTTCAATTTTCCATTTAAATAGGAAATGAGACATAAAAAGTTATTACTTATCTTTTTAGTTTACTTTCTTGTCAAGGATTATTAAACTATTTGTTACAGTGTGTAATTTTGGGTATGAATAAAATAAAAATTGATTTTGTGTTTTAATTTATGTAGGATATACAAGCAATGTTTGCTTTACAAACAAAAAATAGAGTTAATTATAATATAATAATATTCTAGAATATTTATAGATGAGGAAGTACCGTTTTTTATGAAAAATAGAAAAATAAAACTAATATTAATTCTATCAACGATTTTATTATGTTTGTTTACAAGTCTAAACATCTTTACATCCTATGTAAAAATAAAAAAGACCGTTGAAGAGTCGATTGCCAATCAAAGCTTAGAGGCAGCCCATTCTATTGCTGCATCCATAGATACGGATGCCTATCAGCAATTTTTAAATAATCCACAGGAAAATGATTATTATTGGAAAGTAAGAAATTATTTAAACGATGCAAGGATAAAATTAGGTGCACTATTTGTTTACACCTTAAAGGTGGATAATCCTGAAGTATCTATAGCCATGATTACAGGGATGCCAAAAGAAATGAAAGAGGGCTTCGGTATTGGCGTGGTTTGTACTGTTCCTGCAAAGCATGTTGAAAAGGCCTATAATGGTGAAACCTATGTTACAGAGGTAATTCATGATTCTGAACATGGGTCTTATTTATCTGTTGGTGCACCCATCAAAGATGATAATGGAACAATTATCGGGTATTTAGGCATTGACATTAGTGCAGATACGCTAAATGGTATTAAGGGTAAAGTCATTGAAGACAACCTATTTAATTTTATTTTTAATGGTGTACTTATTTTAATTGTCATCGGTTCTTTTTTATTTTTACAAAGATGGTATCAAAAAGAGGTAGCGAAGGAAGTTGGCGCTACAGAGGACACATATCTAGCAGAAATCAAAACATTGATTACTTCGGTGTCGTCCCTACGTCATGATTTTACGAACCATATCCAAGTGTTACATGGTTTATTACAATTAGAAAAAACAGATCAGGCGAGACAATATTTATCCTCACTATCAAAAGAAGTTCAGGCGATCAAGTCATTAAAATTAAATATTGATCATCCAGGTTTGTCCATCTTATTGCAAACGAAGAAATTAACGGCTCAAAATCATCATATTGATATGGATTTTACGCTTTCTCAAAATGACTTTAATAAGATTAAAACGACAGATTTAATCAAGATTCTATCCAATTTAATTGATAATGCGATTGATGCTGCTGTTGAATTACCTGAGGAACAACGTAAGATTAAGATTTGCTGTACAGCAGATGAATCTCAGTATGAATTTAAAATTACCAATACTGGGCCAAATATTGCGAATCCCGATCACATATTCAAACAAGGATTTTCAACGAAAAAACATGAGAATGGTAGACTAAGAGGACAAGGTTTATTTATTGTCAAAGAAATTGTCACTAAATATAATGGTCATATTTCAATTGATTCATCAAAACATTTAGAAACGACTGCTATTGTCAGAATTCCAATAAAATAACAGAAAAAAGCTTCCTACAAAAAGTTGTGGGGAGCTTTTTTCTATGTACAGCACATACATTACAAAGTAGAAAGTGATATGATGAAGGAGATGAAGAAAATGGAAAAGGGTCTCCTAGCGTTATTGAGAAAAGGTGGGCTAACTTTATATGCAAGACACGGAACAGCAACTATTGGTGTAGATCAAGCATATGGTACATTTCAAAGTTGTCAAAATCAACGGAATTTATCCGATCAAGGTCGTAGGGAGGCAATTTATTATGGTCAAATACTACGCTATTGGCAGATTCCCATCCTTTCCACCATCACTACCAGTCCTTTTTGTCGGACCATTGAAACAGCACGTTTGGCATTTCCAAACAGCAATCTCCAAATTGACCCCTTCTTGTTTGAAATCTTTATGTTAGGTGGCAATCTTCCTACTGTAGTGCAAAGCAGTATATTAACGATTTCTACATCGATGCTGGAAATCATCCCACCCGAGGGCATAAACAACATAATCATTGGGCATAGCTTTCCAAGAAATGCGGGGCTGGGCATCATTTCGAATATGGGGACGGTTGTCATAAAACCTAAAGGTCAAGGACATGGTTATGAGATTGTGAGAAAACTAACCTTAGAAAATCTAGCAGCATTAGATTCCATTTGAAAAGAGGGATTGTATGAAGATTAAAACAGTTGCACAATGTACATTAGATGAAGTATTGAAAGCATGGAACAAAGGCTTTGAAGGTTATTTTATTGAAATTAATATGACAGCAGAAATGTTTTTACAGCGACTAGTGGGGGAGGGGTTATCTCCTGAGCATTCTATTGTCGTTTTTGATCAAGAGGAACCGATTGCCATTGTGATGAATGGCTTTCGTACCATCGATGGCCAAAAAACAGCTTGGAATGGTGGGACTGGTATTTCTCCAGCATATCGTGGTAAGGGTGTCTCGCGCCTATTAATGGAGGAAACCCTAGCTATCTATAAGCGAGAAAATGTAGAATTGGGTACGTTAGAAGCCATTAAGGAAAATCAGGTAGCCATTGCCTTGTATGAAAAATATGGCTATGTGGTTGCCAATCAATTATTATTTTTAAGCGGCGAGTATGAAGCAAAGGTAACATCTACAGTAGCCCTTCATATAGCGACCATTCGCCCAGAGCAGCTAGCACATCTATCTTTCTATCGGGAAAATGTTCCTTGGCAGTGTAACTGGCAGAGCGTGAAGCATGGGGAAGCAAAGGTGTTTTATAATGATAACCATGAACCACTTGGCTATATGCTATACAAAACATTGTGGAATGAATATGGTGAGGTGGAGCGTATTCTACTTTATCAAATGGTAATACTAGAGGAAAGTAATGTAGAGTTAATAACACAGTTTTTAGCAAGTATTACAACACATAAAGTCCATTTGACGACAGTGAATTTCTTAGCGAGCAATCCAGCAACGAGCTATTTGTTAAAGCATGGATTAAAGGTGACAACAGAGCAGGTACAGATGACAAAGCAACTATAAGCCAGGCTGTCGTTCAGTATACAAATCAATAAAGAGTGGAAATAGAGCGACGTATGTAAAAAGCAGAGGGAAAAGTAATTACAAAACAACAAGGGCTCCTTATGGTACATGAAGCGCCATAAGGAGTCCCAGCTATGAAAAAATAATTGACCTATTGATTAATTTGAGGGTCTTGGGGTGCCTCATTATTGTTATTATCAGGAGATTTATTGAGTTGCACCGAATTATTGGATGTGTTCGATAGCGAATAAGTTCCTTTCGCCAAAATCAGAACCTTAGCAACATATTCTGTAGATGAATCAAGTTGATTACCAAATGCATCTACTGGTTTGCTTAGCGCTTGGCTAACGTTGGAGAGAGGATTCGGTTGAATTCTGGTGCTATTTGGATTGCTAATAGCATCCCCCAATTTGAAACTTTCTGCTTTATCCTTCGGCAACATAAACACTCTATACTCCGTTACGCTTTGACCATTTTTGACATCGAAACTAATGTTAATATCGTTATATTTATATCCCTTATTCAAGAGACTAAGTGTCACTTTCTCCACTGATCCAGCGGCTGAAAGGTCTTCCAAAACAATGTAGGAAGATGGGTAGGATAAGCTATACATTTCCTTAGAATTTCCACCACCTACAGACAAGATATATACGCGATATTCTTCGCCATTCGTTATAAGTCTTCCGTCTGTATCTCTACTAGTAGCTCCCAATTCCATACTATATTGGCCTTTACCCCAACTTGTATAATTAGTTGCTCTAATAGCTGTGTTCAGATCAAAGTCATTTGCCTTTGATGCGGGTACAACTAGAATACGGTAACTATCTATATTTGATTCATCAGAAGGTTTTGTAAACGATATCTGTAGGTCTCGACCATCTCCATAATCACCAACATCGCTTACATTAATATTGCTTACTGCCTGAACAGCTTTGCTTTTACTAATTGTAATCACAGCTGAAGGAGAGGATAGAGCATAGGCATTTGAAGAGTTACCATTTGCAACAGTCAGTACATAGACGCGATAGCTAGTTCCTTCTGTAATAAAATTACCTCGTACATCCCTAATCCCATCTAACGTTCTATTCGCTACTAAATTTCCACCTTTGCCTTCTGTGATGTAATAAGAGCTACTATTGGCTTGTGAAAGATTAAAGCTACTGTAATAGGCAGTTGGTACCATTAGAATCCGATAATGATTAACATTCGATTCATCTGTAGGCTTCGTGAATGTTACTTGCACATCACGGCCATCCCCTTTATCATCGATATCTGCAACATTCAGATTAGTTACAGCTTGCACTGTGAAGTTTTTAGTTAGTGTAATCGTAGATGTTGCGGCAGTTAGCGCATTGTTTCCTAAGGTATTTCCATTGGCAACCGTCAATACATAGATACGGTAGTTCGTACCTTCTTTAATAGTATTTCCGCGTACATCCCGAGTATTTTCAGTTAACGCTTGCTCATATGTGGTTTTCCCAGATTTGTTAATAGTCGTGTAATTGCTGCTGGATACGCTATTAGCATCCGTCAGACTAAAATTATTGTAATTTGCTGTTGGTACCACCATAACCCGATAGTGATTAATAGGTGCCTCATCAGCAGCTTTATTGAATGACACAAAGAGGTCACGACCGTTACCATTATCACTCACATCGCTGGCAATGATATTCGACACTGCACCCACATTGTTGCTTAGCAGCGAAATCATATTGGAGGCTGGAGAAAGCACATTATTTGCAGAGTTATTAGTTACTGCCATAATAAATACACGGTAGCTAACGCCATTTTGAATAGCATAACCGTCAGTATCTTTTGCTCCTGCAGAGAGCATCTGCGTAATATTGTTGCCTGTTTTGTTCACTTGTGTGTAATAAGTGTTAGGTAAACTGTTGGCTTTTGTCAATGTAAAGTTCGTATAGTTGTTAGCTCTTACAACAAAAATTCGGTAAGAGAGAACATTCGATTCATCAGACATTTTGTTGAAGCTAACTCTCAAATCGCGTCCATCGCCAAAATCATTAACATCATCTACTTGTGTAATAATCGGAGTAGATACAGTAAGCGTTACTGCTAATGAAGCAGGTGAGAGTTTATTCATGCTAGAATTTGTATTACTTACAGACATAACGAACGCTGTGTAGGATTCGTTATTCTTTATAAAGTCACCTGAAGTATCTCGTGTTGAGGAGGACAGAGTTGCTATCAACGTACTGCCGTTGCTTCCCGATTTGTCCACTGTTGTATAATAATTGCTGGATAAATTATTCGCAGTGGTAAGACTAAAATTGTTAGCATCCTTGGTCTTTACTATAAACACACGGTAATTGGACGTATTGCTATCATTCTGTGGACGAGTAAAGCTAACTGAGACATCACGTCCATCGCCAAAATCGTTAATATCGCTAATCTTCACATTTGTTACCGCTGTAACAGTAGACATGTTTGTTAGAGTAATCTTCGGAGAAGAAGTTGATAGTACGCTAGAATAAGAACCTTTGCCAATGGCAAGTATATAAACCACATAAGACTGATCATTTTTTATGTAGTCTCCGTCCACATCTCGTGAGCTTTGCAATAAAGTTATGGCACGATTCGCATTTGAAGTCGATACCACCGAATAATTAGAAGAGGAGACTTTAAGAGCTGATGACAAATTAAAACTTTTAGAAGCCTTCACAACCATAACCCGATAATGATCTACATATGATTCTGTAGACGATTTAGAGAAGCTAACCTCAAGATCACGCCCATCTCCCTGATCATTCACATCTCGAACTGACACATTGCTCGCTGGAGCAATACTGATATTACTTGGCGTGTCAGATTTAATAGATACTTGCTGTTTTTCTGAGTTCCAATCAACATCCTGCCCAAGTGCTTCACTGACGAAGCGTACTGGTACCATTGTTCTACCTTTTAATACCTGTGCTGGTACATCAAGCGTTACTGTCTGGTTATTAATAGTAGCTGTCTTCGATTTAATCTTGAGAACTACCGTTGTATCACCTTTTATCCCTGTGACTGTTTGAGTCTTTTGGTCCCAGTTTACGCTTGCATTCAATGCTTCAAAGATCGCTCTAAGTGGTAGCATAACACGTCCTTGAATCATCGCTGGTGGCTGATCGGTTTTTAATTGCACCCCATCCACATTAATTGTGATGGCTTTTGCAGCTTGTGCGGTTGCCGGCTGCAATACTAACGGTACAATAAGTATCACAGCAAAAAGTAAAGTCCATATTTTTTTCATAAATTCCACCCTTCTTCATGCCATTTGAATGACTTAGCATGACATCTAATTTAACGTATGAGCATCCTAAAAGTTTCACCCTTTTACCTTTTGAAGAAAATTTAACCATCATGCAGTTTTGATACTTATTCTGGCTTACTTTCCTTACAAGATGATTGAAAAGAGTAAGGGAATTTTGAGTGGATAACCTCACACTATTCGACGTAGGAGAATTGAATAAAGCAGGTTAAATTGAAGTGTTACAATTTACGGGAAGTGCAATTTTCTTAAAATAACTGCACGACTGTATGTATATTACCAACTAAATTTTTTATGACATATTTTTTGTACACTTTCACCAAACTAAGGGAAAGGCAGAGGAAGGTGAAGAGATGCAACAACCATTTGATGTGGGTGATATTGTTTATATTTTTTACCGCAATCCACATATTCAAGATGTAACGAATATACAGGAAGCGGCAGTCGTTTATCATCCAGAAAAACCAGAGGAGCTAGCTCTATTTTTATTTGAAACCTATTATCCAATCACGAATGACATGGTGATTTTTGCAAGCGAGATGGCGGCTGAACAGGCCTATCACCAGTATTTTCATTAAGGGAGGACTCACATGATAAAGCCATTTACCCCTCAGCTTGTTTATTTTGAGCCAGATGCCCTCCAGTATCCATTAGGTCAGGAGCTAAAAGAGAAGTTTGAGCAGATGGGAATTGAAATTCGCTATACAACTTCCCATAATCAAGTGAGAAACCTTCCTGGAGACAATGATTTTCAAAAGTATCGGGTAGCAAAATCGACCTTAGTAGTGGGTATTCGAAAAACATTAAAGTTTGATACATCTAAGCCCTCAGCGGAATATGCCATCCCATTTGCGACTGGCTGTATGGGACATTGTCATTATTGCTATTTACAAACAACTATGGGCAGCAAACCTTATATTCGGACGTATGTCAATGTCGATGAAATCCTAGAACAGGCCGATCACTATATGGCTGAACGAGCACCTGACATCACTCGCTTTGAGGCATCCTGTACTTCTGATATTGTAGGAATTGATCATCTTACGCATACCTTAAAGCGAGCCATTGAGCATTTTGGACAAAGTGAGCTAGGTCAGTTACGATTTGTAACGAAATTCCATCATGTGGATCATTTATTAGATGCTAAGCATAATGGTCGTACAAGGTTTCGTTTTAGTGTCAATGCTGATTATGTGATTAAGCACTTTGAGCCAGGTACATCACCATTGGAAAAGCGCATTGAGGCAGCGGGGAAAGTGGCAAGAGCTGGATACCCACTCGGATTTATTGTTGCGCCAATCTATCTTCATGATGGCTGGCAGGAGGGCTATTATCATATGTTTGAGCGATTGGACGCTGAATTGCCAAAGGATGTGCGCGATGACATCACCTTTGAATTTATTCAACATCGCTTTACAAAGCCTGCAAAACGAGTGATTGAAAAAAATTATCCAATGACAAAGCTAGAGCTCGACGAGACGGTAAGACGATATAAATGGGGCAAATATGGCATTGGTAAATATATTTATCAAAAAGAGGAAGAGGAAGACATTAAGGAACATTTGTATCGCTATATGCAGAAATTTTTTCCTCAAGCAAAATTAGAATATTTTACATGATAATTAGAGAGAGAACGGCTTGTTTTCTCTCTAAATTAATTGTGCGATATATGGTTCAATATATCGACGATCTTTTAAATCGTTTGGTAAATGGTAAAGAGAGAAATATTGCATTGTCTCTGATTCATTGTAATCAATCACTAAATTACCAAGCACATTTCTTGTATAGAAGACTGCTGTAACGGCGTATAATTCGTCCCCATTCGAAACTTGAAGGTAACAATCCGGACCAGAAAAAACACCTAATAACTGTAAATCTGTGATGGCTAGTCCTGTCTCTTCTTGTACCTCTCTTTTGGCAGTATCCTCTAAGCTCTCGCCTAATTCCATTAAGCCTCCAGGGAGCCCCCAACCGCCATCATATCTTTTTTGTAGTAATATTTCGTTTTCAGTATTAAGAATGAGAACCACCGATCCAGGTAAAATAATTGGTTGGTGTCCTACATACTGTCTTAAAAATTTATAGTATTCCATAATGACACCCCTTTCTCTAAATAGTTTTAATTGGTAAATTCTTCTTAATTATGGTCTTTGTATAATCTGAAAGTCAATGGTAACGCTAACAGAGATTGTTGTGAAGAAGGAGAGAATACTTGAATGGATTCATTTCAACTAAATTGTTGGTCAGAACATGGAGAACTGAAAGTAGTGATGCTTTGTGCACCTTCACTCGTAGATGTAACGGATTTAACAATAGCAGAGCAGGTTGGTTGGAGTGATACGGTCAACCATCAGAAGGCGATGGATAATTTCATGGCATTAAAGACAACATTCGAAAACGCAGGGGTACATGTACTTGATTATGCAAGAGAACTAGCCCACGATCAGCAGCTATTAAGTGAGCAGCTCCTCAATCGTTATTTTGTGCGTGACCTAGCCTGTGTCATTGGGAATCGGCTTTTACTTGGAAATGCTGGAACCTCACTTAGAAAACCAGAGTACCCTCTTGCACATTCACTATTAGAAAAATGGTTTCCACAACAATGGAAAGCTAATTTGCAGCCGCTTCATTCCTTCGAATGTGGAGATTTGTTAATTTTAAATAAAGATGCTGTACTTATTAATCTTGGAATGAGAACTTCGATAGAAGCTATCGAAAGCTTAAAGGAAGGCATTTTTCAAGAGGGGTTTTCTGAAATTGCCATAATTGATTTACCGAAAAGCAATGATACGCTGCATTTAGATATGAATTGTAATGTTGTAAATGCGAATCTGGTTGTTGCTAAAAGCTTTGTACGCCATTTTCCTATTCAGGTGTTAACAGCTCAAAGCAGTCGTTTTGATATGGTAGAGTCATTTTTAAAGCGTCATGGTTTGGATGTTTACTGGCTGAACTCGTATAAGACCATTCCAGACATCAACTTTATTAACCTGAATCCAGAAACACTGTTGATAAGCAAGCAGGCAACACAACAACAATTATTAGCGCATCCACTGCTGAAGAATAAAAACTTGCTTGAAGTTGATGTCACTGAGCTTGAAAAAGGCGGTGGTGGCATTCGATGTATGATATTGCCATTGGTAAGAACGTAACGAAGGGTTGAGAACAAATGACTTCAAAATCAGCTAAAGGAAGTATGGCCTGGTGGCAGCTTTCGCTTCTTGGTATCGGTTGTACTTTGGGCACTGGCTTTTTTCTTGGGACAAGTATGGCCATTCATAAAAGTGGGCCTGCGGTATTAATACCTTTTTTATTAGCGGCCATTTGTACGTATATCGTGTATGATGCACTTGTTAAAATGTCTGTGGAAAATCCAGATAAAGGCTCTTTTCGTACCTATGCCAAGCAAGCCTTTGGACGCTGGGCAGGATTTAGCAATGGCTGGGTGTACTTGATTTCTGAGCTATTAATCATGGGAAGCCAGTTGATGGCGCTCGGCATTTTTACGAAATTTTGGTTTCCGGCACTGCCCCTGTGGATTGCTGCATCGATTTATGCTGCTATTGGTTTAGTCGTTATTCTCACAGGCATGAAGGGCTTTGAAAATTTCCAAAATATCTTCGGTGCCTTAAAGGCAGCTGCCATCATTATGTTCATTATTGTAGCAGTGGTCATCATCATGAAAGGTACACCATCTACTACAATGGCTTCACTTCAAGCTAATTATGAAGCATTTTTTTCACAAGGACTAAAAGGTATTTGGCTCGGATTACTTTATGCCTTTTATGCCTACGGAGGAATTGAAGTGATGGGTTTAATGGTCATCGATTTGAAAAATCCAAAAGAGGCGCCAAAAGCGGGGAGAATTATGCTGATCGTGATTACCGTTATTTTTATCATGGCCATCGCCCTTGCATTAGTACTCGTTTCGTGGAAAGACTTTTCGATTGATGAAAGTCCTTTTATTACAGCGCTTCAAGGACACCATATCCCTTTTGTGGCAGATATCTTTAATGGTGTGCTAATCATTGCTGGTTTTTCAACAATGGTGGCCTCGCTTTACGCGGTGATCACCATTCTCACTACACTTGCAGAGGATCATGATGCACCGGCAGTCCTTGCAAAGAAAGGAAAAATGAAAGTTCCTTTTCCAGCCTTTTTATTTTTAACGTGTGGGCTAGTAATTACGATTGTAATTGGTTTTTTGATGCCAGAAAAAATCTTTGAATATTTAATTACAGCGGCGGGTTTAATGTTGATCTATAATTGGCTTTTTATTTTAGTGACCTACTGGAAGCTCATGGAGTTAACTAAGTGGGGGCATGTAAAGAATGCTATGGGGATGTTGCTCATTGCTGTGACGGTATCTGGAACTTTAGGTGAAAAAACAAGCAGACTCGGTTTTTATGTGAGCCTGCTCTTTATAGTCTTAATCAGTGTGGCGACCTGGATTGTTGTGAAAAGGCAAAAAAACATTACGTAATGAACCGTTTTCCTGAGACATCCTTAAAAAAGGACATTTGGATGGACTATGGTTATCATCACTTAAGAAGTACTGCTTCCATTCATAACTATCTTCTTGCCCATACCATTTCAAATCTGGATGTCCTGGGACTGTGTCGTAGTCTGCAATCCGCTGACGAATGAGCTTTTTGATTTTTCGCCCAAAGGCTGTGGTGTCGTTTATATCATCGAATATCCAACGGGGTTGAATGGCCATTAATAAAGTGGAAAAATGACGACTCTTTCGCAATTTATGGGCTGGTGTTGCACAAGAGATAAAATAGGGTTCACCATGAAAGCAAAACTCCCATTCATGGTGAGTAGGCTCCATTGGTATTCCTTCAGGCCAATTCATCTCATCCAAATTGGTTAAATTATTTAATATGGACCAAAATAACTGCTGATAATCTGCTACCTCAAAGCTATCTTGCATATCGTGAGGGGTATGAAAGAACACAGTAAGAGTTGTATACTTTCCGAAAGTTCGTGATGCTTTCGTATAGTCCTTTAAGCATTGTGCTAACATTTTAATCGATTGCTCTTCCCGTGGATCCCCGACAAAACTATAGCGCAAATGGTTTGATAAAAAGCCCATTCTTGCTGGTATACACGGAAACGTATTTGCTTCATCCGCAATCGTGGCAGCAAAATCTGTATAGGCTGACCGTTGCCATAATGGAAGTGTATCAAACTGTTCTTCAATCCACTCCCGATCAAACACTACTTCCACTTGAGACTCCTCCTTCTACTCACCTTTATACTATTAAAGAAAAGACAAAGTGGTTACGAATCTGTGGTGCGTGACACTAAAGATTTTTAATGATTCAAGTCAAATTATGGCTAACCTTTTTGCGTGTAAGATGAATAATTCCTTAAAGAAGAATGAGCAGTTTTGGTTTAGAAGTGATCACTCTGAGCAAGGAGATGAGCAATTTGAAGTAAAAGAGAGCGCTTCGAACCAAGAAAAGAACGGCTTTGCATGAAAAGAGAGTGCTTCAAGCCAATAAAAGAGCGGCTTTGAATCAGAAGCGAGCACTTTAAACCAAAGAAAGAGCGGTAGCGATTGAAAAGGGATCACTTAGAGCAAAGGAAAGAGCGGTTTTGAACAAAAAATAATCACTTCGAGCAAAGAAAAGATCGGTTTTGAAAAAATGATCACTTCAAACCAAAGCAAGAGCAATTTCAGTCAAAAAAGATCTCGCCTCCTGCTTCTCCAATAGTAGCGATCACCACACCCGAAAAGCAGCATGGTCTTAGCCGTTTTGCTGTAAAACCTTTTCCTCTAAAATGGTTAGAGCATGTTGGATGTCCTTTAGATCATCCTGTGTTGCGTGTTGAATAAGCTGTAAAAAGCGTTCTTCGATACAGGCAAATGCCTCCTCCATCATTTTTTCACCCTCTTTGGATAAACGGACATACTGCTTTCTGCGGTCGGCTGTGTCGTTAAATTTTTCGATTAGCTGCCGTTCCTGCAATTTCCGAAGTTCACGGCTTGTGTTGGGTAGGGACATATGCTGACATTCACTGATTTCCGTTGGTGTGACAGGTTGGCTTACTTTAATATATTCAAGAATTTTATATTGTAGCGGTGTAATATTCGCAGTGTTAACATTTTGTGTGAGATCATGTGTCACTTGATGGATTGTGGCTGTAAATGCTACAAACTGATGAAATAAAGCGCTTTTATTCAATGGGATCACCTCTTACTGTCAAGATAACAAATAACTTGTCCTAAAACAATTATCATTTGACAACTAAAATGAAATGAATTATTATTTTGTTATCAAATGATAAGTAACGAGGAGGCGCACAATGAAAACGTTAATTGTTTATACATATCCCAACCATAAAAGTTTAAATTATGCTTTTTTACAAGAAGTGATAAAGGGGTGTCGAGAGAATCCTACCATCGAGGAGATTCAGATACTAGATTTATATGAAGAAGAGTTCGATCCACGCTTAATTTTCCATGAACATAAACGACGTCGTGATATGTATCGGGATCCGAAAATGGAAAAATACCGCCAACAGCTCTCTTGGGCAGATCAAATTGTATTTGTTTATCCGATCTGGTGGGGGAGACCGCCAGCCATGCTGTTAGGATATATCGACCAATTATTTGCAGCAAATTTTGCTTATCGAGATACAAAGGGTTTATTTCCAGAGGGTCTTTTAAAAGGGAAGTCTGTAGTCTGTGTGTCCACGATGAAGGGGCCAACCAATTATCCATTTTTATGGTTAAACAATGCACATAAAATTTTAATGAAAAGGGCGTTGTTTAAATTTGTTGGAATGAAAAAAGTGAAGTTTTTTGAGTTTGGTAATATGGAAAGTAAAAAGGGGAAGCAACAGCAAAAACTAAATAAAGTATATCGATACTTTAGTAAAGTAGCATACTAGAAAAAACAACTCATGCAGACGGGGTTAGTCGTTTGCATGAGTTGCCGTACTGTCGATGGGGACAGTAATCAAAAATCTTGTATATTCTGCTATTTGGCTTTCTACAGCAATGGTTCCATGATGCATCTCAATTATTTTTTTGACAATGGCTAGCCCTAATCCGCTACCGCCATTTCCAGCAGTTCGCGATTGATCGGCCTTATAAAACCTTTCGAAAATATGCTTTTGTTGTTCTTCGGTTAAGCCTATGCCAGTATCTTGAACCCGAACGGTTATCGTGTCGAACTGCTTTTTCATAGATAATGAGATGGTTCCATTGGTAGGTGTAAACTTAATACTGTTTGTCAGTAAATTCATCCAGACTTGATTCATCAAATCCTCATCTGCAGTGATGCTCAGGTTATCAAGATCGAGATCAAAGTCAATCTGTTTGGCTAACCAATTCGGTTCTAGTGCCAGCACAACATTGCGTAATTGTTTATCGAGTCGATAAGTTATAGGCTCAAATGGATGGTGCTGCGATTCTAAGGAAGTTAGCTTGAGCAAATTGTCGCTAATTTTTGATAAACGATTACTTTCTAATTCAATTATAGCTAAATAATGCTGACGTTTTTCTTCAGGTAGGTTAATATTTTTCAAAGCCTTGGCAAAGCCATTAATAGATGTTAAAGGTGATTGAATTTCATGGGAGACATTGGAAATGAACTCCTGACGCATTCTTTCCAGTTCACCTAACTCAACAGCCATATGATTAATACCATGAATCAATTGCCCAAATTGATCCTCCTCATCTGCTCTCAAATCCAGCTGAACATCAAAATCACCTTTTGCCATGCGGCTTAATGCATCTACAATCGTATCCCAATAGTTACGTTGTCGATTTAGTCCGATTAAAAAGATAATGGCAGCTGAACAGGCAAAGAGTGCAAACACCCCAATCACTGTTGCTAGTTGTAGCCAAAATCCATGAGGCTCAGTTCCTAACCGTCCATAAAGCCATGAAGTTACATGATAGGAAATAAAAGCGAAAACGGTGTTTGCAATCAGAAACAGGCAAAAGACCATCGCTAATCTTAACAAGAATCTTCGTTTTCTCATGTGCCTAGTTCCAAGCGGTAACCAAGACCACGAATGGTGCGAATGACAAAGCCACTCGTCTCCTGTGGAAAGCGTTCTCGTATTCTTTTGATATGGACATCAACTGTTCGTTCATCTCCCTCATAGTCGTAGCCCCAGATTTCTTCGATCAACTGTTCACGGGAAAAGGTTTTGCCAACATAGCTTGCAAGTGTAAATAATAGCTCGAACTCCTTCAAACGAAGGAGAATCGTCTCGCCGTTCATTTCCACTTCATGTGTATGGCGATTTAATTTGACATGACCAGCCTCTACAACTTGAGAAAGGGAGATACGATATCTTTTTAAAATAGACTTAACACGTACGATTAGCTCGGCAGGCTCGAATGGCTTCACAAGATAATCATCTGTCCCTAAATGAAAGCCCTTGATTTTTTGAGAGGTTTCTCCTTTAGCTGTTAGCATAAGGATTGGTAGATCTGTATTGAATGAACGTATTTCCTCACATAATGCCCAGCCATCCATGTTGGGCATCATAATATCCATCACGACCATATCGACTTTCTCAGTGTCTAATTTAGACAGTGCATCGACACCATCGATAGCCTCTATTACTTCTAAGCCCTCGTTTTGCAGAAACACTTTTACCAATTCGCGAATATGTGCATCATCATCCACGACTAATAGTTTTGTCATCTCAACAAACCCCTTTATTCTACGTCTTTAATGCGTAATTGCTGCATGGCAAACTCACGATACATAGCATGTGTTTCAAAGAGTGTTTCGTGTGTACCACAGCCTGTAATATGCCCTTTCTCAATAAACAATATTTGATCGGCATCTACCACTGTCGATAAACGGTGCGCAATGACTAGTGTTGTGCGTCCTTGCATTAAGTTGTCTAATGCTTTTTGTACATAAATTTCTGAATTACTATCTAAGCTTGATGTTGCCTCATCCAGCATTAATATTTGCGGATTACGTAAGAGCGCTCTTGCGATAGAGATACGCTGACGTTGTCCTCCTGAAAGCTTGATGCCTCGTTCTCCAACTTCAGTATCGAACTTATCTGGAAGCTCGTTAATAAATTGATCTGCATAGGCCATTTTAGCCACTTTTTCTAGCTCATCATCTTGCACTTCACGGTCTATACCATAGCAAATGTTTTCTCGAATCGTACCTGAGAGCAGGGCACTTTCCTGCGCTACATAGCCGATTTGACTGCGCCAAGAGTGGAGTGAAAAAGTTTCGATTGGTGTATCTCCTAGTGTGATACTGCCGTTCGTTGGCTGATAATATCGTTCTAGCAGTGAAAATGTAGTTGTTTTACCGCCACCACTTGGTCCAACGATGGCTGTTACTTTGCCTGGCTCAATTGTGAAGTTAATATCGGATAAAATGGGCTCCTCACCATAAGAAAAATCAACATTTTTAAGATAAATGGGTTGATCTATTTTTTCTACTGTTAAGCCTTCTTCAATATGTTCTTCCTCGTATTCAAGCAATGCACTAATTCGTTCTGTAGCACCCATGGCTTTTTGGAGCTGGGTAAAGAACATCGTTAATTGCGTCATTGGCATAATGATTTGGATTAAATATAAAATAAATGCCACCATATCGCCAGCCGTCAGCTCTCCAGAGGAAACACGGACACCACCATAGCCAATAATAGCTACAAGCACAGACATCAGAACGAATGAAATCAGCGGGGAAATCAGTGCATGAATTTTTGCTTCTTTTAAGCCAAATGTAAAGAGATTCGTAATGCCCTTTTTTCCACGCTCATATTCAATTTGCTCAGCATTTGAAGCCTTGACTAGGCGCGTTTCAGGTAAAACTTGATTTAATACAGACGTAAATTTTGCTGTTTCATCTTGCATCCCTTTTGAAATCACAAACATGCGTCGCCCTAACAACATTAAGATCACCATAGCCAGTGGTACGGCAATCAGCATGACTAATGTCATTTTCCAATCTAAAAATAGAAGAATGATGATAGAACCTATAATGGAAATAACGCCAGATAAACAGTTTGCTAAATGCTCTGTTATAAGCTCTTTCACAACCCCTGTGTCATTCGTAACACGGCTCAATGTTTCGCCTGTATCATGTTCATCATAATAGGGGATTGGTAAATGCAACAGCTTTCGCCATAGCTGGTCACGTAATTTTGCCACAACATGATGTCCAACTCGATTTAAATAATAGATGGATAAGCCACTGGCAATAGCCTGTGCGATAAAGGCAATACCTAGTACAATAATTTGCCAATAATTAAGCGATTCTAACGAAAAGCCATCCACTAATTGTTTTGTAAATAATGGAACAATAAACCCTACACCTGTCGTTGCTAAACTCATCACTAAAGCGATGACAAGTAGCCATATCGGTGGTTCGGCACGTTTTACTAACTGTATAAAACGGCGCCAATCTTTTTGTTTAGACATATCATTTGATGTTTCTTGCAAAGAAATAAGCCTCCTTCATTGTCTGAAAACAATGTATTTCGTTTCTATGGCTTTACTATAGCATGCGTTTATGAACTGAATATGAAATGAATGGTCATCAAAAAAGGTGATGCGATCACCACCTTTTGATACTAGTCTGCAAATTCATCGTGGTATAAAGACTTACCAAGCAAGCGATAGATTCTTAAGGCTAGCTGGATTTGTAACAGCTCCTCATAGCTTTTTAAATCGGTTTTTAAAATTTCTTTAATCTTTTCAATCCGATAAATTAACGTATTGCGATGGATAAACATTTCCTTGGCTGTTTCACTTATATTCATATGATTGATAAAGTAATTTTCTAATGTAAGTAGATAGCTTGTCCCATGTAATAGATCATGCTCAAAGACAGAACCCAAGCTTTCTAAGAAAAAGTCCTTTAGCTGCACTTCATTAATATTCGAATCTAAAAAATGATAAATGGAGTGATCCGCATAATGAGCCACTGCTCCACGCTCTTCGAAGCGGTGCATAAGACGGAGAGCTTCATGTGCCTCTGCAAAGCTTTTATGGACAAAACGTATATGTTTATATTCTTTGCCAATTCCCATTAAGAAAGAGCTTTGCGTATGTTGCTGTACTAATAATTGGAGAATGTTTTCTGCGTATTGCTTTGTTTCATTGATCGTGAAATCTTGTTTGCTGTCTTGCTGTCCAACTAATATAATGATTTGATTGTTGCGATAAAGGCATGTAATTTCCCCATTAATTGTGCTAGAGTGCTCATAAATTAAATTCATACATTTTTTTGCAATATTATCGGTTTCGTATTTTCTAGAAATTAAATCATGCTGGTTTTGCAAATTTTCATGGCTAATAGAGATGACGATGCAATAATATTTATGGTTGATCTTTAAGCCGTGGAGATCGCATAGTGTTTGTAGCGTTTCAAGCGAAGTGATTTTTCCAGTCAATAAATCATCAAAAAACTCTTGTTTAATCTTTAGACGTACACCCTCAATTTCCTTCTGTTTTATCCTTTCTAGTGCCACAATCGTGGAGGCTTGCTCTAAAACGATGAAATCAAACTCATTCAGATCCCGTACAGTTTGCCAAATGACAATATAGCCATAAATATAGTTGGCTACTGCAACAGGAAGAATTCTACATTTTACGGCTAGATCTTCTAATTGATAGATTCGTGTAATGGATTTTTGCATTTCATTGAGATCATTCGGAATGGTATTTATAAAATCCTTTGAAAATGTTGGACGATTCTTCTTTAAATTAATGCCATAGGCAAGGGGCACAGGATTCGTATCAAGATCTGTATAATGCAGTAAATTCCAGTCATTATCTAAAAAAATAATCGGGTTATTAATTGTTTCAGCTAACTTAGAGGAAATAGATTCGATGCCTCCTCCTTCAAGCGCCACCTTAAATAGCGTATTGTGCATGTCCAAAGATTTTCTATTTAATAGATCATAACGGCCAGATGCCTTTTCATTGATAATCGAGATGACCTTGGAAAGGGTGTAATTATAAGGTAACTCTAATAACGGCAATCCATGCTGATTGGCAATATCGATCATGTTTTGAGGCGTCTTTTGTAAATAGCGTCTCATTTTAATAACAAGGCCTGCACAATTGATTTTAGAGATTTCTTGGATAATTTTATTTTGTAAGGCTTCGTCATCTTGGAAGATGTAACCAGTCGTTAACAGTAATTCATTCGGTGTCAGCCAATCAAATGCATCGGGATTTTCGATAATATTCACAAGTGCAATTTCATTGTGAATTCCTTGCTCTCCAGCAACAATTTTAATTCCTTCAAGTGCCTTTATCTCTAATATATCTTTAATTGTTAGCAAATGATTTCACTCCTTCGCCATAATCTTATCACAAAACATTGTACATATTGCCTAAATGATCTTCATTCTTTTTGGTTTTGCTAAACAATGATATCTACGGCATAAGAGAATAAAATAAAGCTTGTAAGACGGAAATGTGAAAGTAGTAACATTCTCGTGGTTTATTTCTTTTTAGTTGAAATGAACAATAGGTCAGAGAAATGGAGGAATGAAATTGGTAGATATGAATGTGGTCTCAGAATTTTTAACTGCAGCTGAAGCAGGTGATAATAACGCTCTGAAAGGTTATTTACAACAAGGTGTGGATATTAATTCTCAAAATAAGCGCAAACGTACAGCAATTTTACTTGCTGCGATGAATGATCAGTTAGAAACAGTAAAATTTTTAATTCAGGAAGGGGCAGATATTGACCTTCAAGATCAAATTTGTTTAAACCCATTTTTGTATGGATGTATAAATGGAAAGTTAGAGCTTGTGAAAATAATGCTACAAGCAAACACAGATTTAGAGCGTTTAACACGCTTTGGCGGTGTAGGGATTCATCCAGCAAGTGAGAAGGGCTTTGTTGAGGTAGTTCGTGAACTTGTAACGACTACAGACATCAATGTCAACCATACAAATATTTGTGGATGGACACCATTGATTGAAGCCATTCTCCTCAATGATGGGGGAGAAAAGCAACAAGAAATAGTTCGTCTATTAGTAGAACATGGAGCAGATACACAATTAGTGGATCAATATGGTGTGACACCATTAACAATGGCTAAAGAAAAAGGATTTACTGAAATTGAAAAAATTCTACTAGAAGCAGGAGCGAAATAGTAGTACTCCTACGACATAAAGAGGTGTACATATGATACATGCCAAATTGGGTGATGATTATTTCCTGCAGCAAATAGTGGCGACGTTTACGGGAACGGTTCATAGCGTGTTTAAACATGCCTTAAATATACGGAGTGATGGTAATGATGAAATTTTTACACTTGCTACGAAGGCAATGGATCGGGCACCCAATACACTTGTCATTGATCTTGATACATTGGATCACCTGGGCATTCAGCAACATGACAGGGTATCGGTTCGCCATAATCAACTATTAATAGAAGAAAAATTAATAATAGCGATCCCAACCGCCTCTCGTTGGCAATGTCAGCTACCTATTTATCCAGCAAATTGTACACGCTTAAAAATGAATATGATCCGTGTAAAACAATTCATTGATTTACATGGGAAAGGCGGCGGCATAAAACGTAATGATTCTCCCGTCAGTGAATTTGAAGCGGAGACATCGAGATTATTACAGCAACGTACAACTTTACTTTATGAGGAAATATTGAATCAACGTTTGGATCGTTTTCAGGCATATGCTGCTGATTTAGTAGGCTTAGGGCCAGGGCTCACACCATCAGGGGATGATTTTTTAGTAGGCTTATTTGCTATCATTCACTTACAAAATAGCCCGTGTTCTATGTATAAACCTTTGTGTGAAAGCGTCATCAAAGTGATTCAGCCTTTGACCAATGAGATTAGCTTTACAACATTGAAGAAGGCAGCATATGGACAAGTAAGGGAGTCCATCTGTTCATTCATACACGCCATTTTATATGGCACAGAAGTGGAATCCATTGAGGCTCTGAGAAAGGTGCTTGCTATTGGCTCTTCCTCAGGAACAGATATTGCCTTAGGGCTGATAAGTGGCTTAGAAGCCAATATAAAATTAGGAGGATAATGATGAGTATTAAAGTCGTAATTAAGCGCAACACATATTTTGATTCAGTGTCATTGATGTCACTATCTACAAAAGCGAATCAAATTGAAGGCGTCGAGCAAGCAATTATTGGTATGGGTACGGAGATGAACAAAGGAGTCATTCGTAACGTTGGTTTGATGACGCCAGAAGTGGAGGAAGCAACAGTAGGGGACTTAATGATTATTGTTAAAACTGCTAATGCGGATCAAATAGAAAGCGCTTACCTAGCAGTGGAAGAATTACTAACAAATAAAGATAAAGCACAAGCAAAAAGTGATATTAAATATGCAACGATTGATTCAGCTGCACAAGGAATTCCTGATGCAAACTTTGCGGTCATTTCTGTCAATGGGGCATTTGCTGTTCGCGAAGCACGCAAAGCACTTGAAAATGATCTACACGTGATGCTTTTCAGTGATAATGTGAGCGTTGAAGACGAAGTAGAATTAAAAACTTTAGCACATGAAAAAGGCTTATTAATGATGGGACCAGACTGTGGTACCGCTATTATTGGTAATACAGGACTTTGCTTTGCAAACGCTGTAAGAAAAGGCAATATCGGTATCGTAGCGGCATCTGGTACAGGTAGCCAAGAAGTAAGTGTTCGCATTCATGACTTCGGTGGTGGTATCACACAACTGATTGGTACTGGCGGAAGAGATTTAAGTAAAGAAGTGGGCGGTATGATGATGCTTGATGGAATCAAAGCACTAGAAGCCGATGAAGCCACTAAAGTGATTGTACTTGTATCGAAGCCACCTGAAGCAAGTGTTGAGAAAAAAGTACTCGCACAAATTAAAGAATGCAGCAAACCGGTAGTGGTTTATTTTATAGGTGGTAATGAAGAGGCTGTAGTGGCAGCTGGTGGACAATTTGCTAAAACATCGAAAGAAGCAGCCTTAAAGGCAGTCTTACTAGCAGGTATTGATGAAGCAGGTATTAACAAACGTGCGCTTAACATTCCATTAGTTGAAGAGGTTCGTGCAAAATTAGCGCCAGAGCAAAAATACATTCGTGGGTTATTCTGTGGCGGTACGCTTTGTGATGAATCTATGTATCTAGCTATGGAAAAATTAAATAATATTTACAGTAACATCCAAAAGAATCCTGATTTCTTATTGAAAGATATCAATGTGAGTCAGGAACATACATTCATTGACTTCGGTGATGATGATTTTACAAATGGTAAACCACATCCAATGATCGATCCGTCTTCTCGCATTGAGCGCTTCTTACAAGAAGCAAAAGATCCGACAGTTGGTGTCATTGTGATGGACTTCGTATTAGGCTTTGGCTCTCATGAAGACCCAGTAGGTGTTATGCTTCCCGCCATCATTGAAGCTAAACAATTTGCTGAAAAAGAAGGTAGACATTTAGAGATCATTGGGTATGTCCTTGGAACAGACTTAGATACGCCAAACATAGATGAGCAAGTGGAAAAATTAGTCGATGCAGGTGTTACACATGCAAGCAGTAGTACAAATGCAGGGTTACTTGCTAGAGAAATGGTGTTGAAAGGAGAAAATCATGAGTAAGATTAATGAACTTTTCACAAGTAAAATTAACGTAATTAACGTAGGTATTGAACTTTTTAAGGATGATATATTAGCACAAAATGCAAGTGCTACACACCTAGAGTGGTCACCACCGGGAGGAGGTAAGCCAGAAATTATTGCAGCACTAAACAAAATCGATAAAGCAGAACTTGCTGAAAAAATCGAAGCAGCAAATCGTCTTGCGGTGGAAAAAATTGTGAACTCTCAACCCGTGTTGATTGGTTTCGATCAAGCCATCAATGTTGTACCTGGCATGACGAAAAAAACAATTTTACACGCAGGACCACCCATTACTTGGGAAGATATGAATGGCCCAATGAAGGGCGCTGTGATGGGTGCTCTTGTATTCGAAGGATTAGCAAAAGATTTAGAAGAAGCAGCAGAGGTAGCGGCGTCTGGAGATATTACATTCTCACCTTGCCATGAGCATAATGCAGTTGGTTCAATGGCTGGGGTAACATCTGCTTCGATGTTTATGCACATCGTTGAAAATAAAACGTATGGCAATATCGCCTATACAAATTTAAGTGAGCAAATGGCAAAAATCTTGCGTATGGGTGCCAACGATGACAGCGTTGTCGAGCGATTAATATGGATGCGTGATGTGTTAGGACCAATTTTACGTGATGCAATGAAATTAAATAAAGACGGCATCGATCTACGATTAATGCTTGCACAAGCGCTCCACATGGGTGACGAATGTCATAACCGTAATAATGCAGGTACAAGCTTATTAATTCAAGCATTGACACCATATATCTTAGAAACAGATTATCCTGTTGAACAGAAGCGAGCAGTATTTGATTTCGTTGCAAGTAGTGATTATTTTTCAGGTCCTACATGGATGGCATGCTGTAAATGTGCATTAGATGCTGCACATGGAATCGAATATAGTACTGTCGTGACAACAATGGCACGTAACGGTGTAGAATTTGGTGTTCGTATTAGTGGCATGTCAGGTAATACATGGTTTACTGGCCCAGCACAAAAAGTAATCGGACCGATGTTTGCTGGCTACAAACCAGAGGATTCAGGTCTTGATATAGGGGATAGTGCTATTACAGAAACTTACGGTATTGGTGGTTTCGCAATGGCTACTGCACCAGCAATCGTTGCTTTAGTAGGTGGAACAGTGGATGAAGCAATTGGTTATTCTCGTAAAATGAAAGAAATTACGACGACAGAAAACCAAAATATTACCATTCCATTATTAAACTTCATGGGAATTCCTACTGGTATTGATATTCGCAAAGTCATCCAATCAGGTATTCTTCCAATTATTAATACAGCTATCGCACATAAAGAGGCTGGAATCGGTATGATTGGTGCTGGTATTACAAATCCTCCAATGGAAGCTTTTGAAAAAGCATTAATTATAATTAGTGAGAAGTGGGCTTAAGCCCACTTCCTATAAGTAGGAGGAGCTTTCTATGGAACACGCAAAAATTGAACAGTCCAATCAAGATTATAGAGCACTTGGCTATTCGGAAGAACTTTTACCAAAAGGTCCTCAGGAAAGAGACTGGGGAATCTTTAACTACATTACCGTGTGGATGGGTGCAGTTCACAATATTATGTCTTATATGACGGTTGCAGGGTTTTTTGTCTTAGGATTATCAGTTAATCAAGTTTTCTTAGCCATTATGCTTTCAGCAGTAATCGTCTCAGCAGGCTATTGCTTAAATGGATATTCCGCCTCTAAATATGGCATTCCGTTTGCCATATTACTAAGAGATTCATTTGGAGTAAAAGGCTCTATTATTCCGGCGTTATGTCGAGGGTTGATTGCTGGGGTTGTATTCTTTGGTACGACGACCGTTGTGGGCGCTCAATCCCTTAATGTATTATTTGCAAGATTCATTCCGAACTATATGTCTATTGGTGGAGACTTCACTATTTTTGGCTTAGATGTTCCGACTATGATTTCTTATATTATTTTATGGGTAATTACAGTTTTACTTTTTTTAGGTGGCATGGATATGCTAACAGTCTTCGGTAAATACTCATCACCGATTGTTTATATTTTCATTATTGGCGCAGCGATTTGGGCAATTAATATTGCTGGAGGAATTGGACCAATTTTAGAATATAAGCCTTCTACAACGATGGAAAGTCCATTGGTTTTTATTGCATGTGTTAGCGCATTGGTGTCTAACTGGGCTGGTCCAATTGTAAATATTGCAGATTTTACGCATAGAGCTAAATCGCCAAAAGCAATGATCTATGGCTTATCCATCGGTATGATCGGCTCGTATCTATTATTTGCGATTACTTGTATTAGTTTAATAGCAGGGACAGAAATTGCTTTTGGGCAACCAATTTTTAATATTGTAGATGCTATTGATAAAATTCAAAATCCCTTTTCAGTGATTGTATTAATTTTAGCTTTAAATGTAGGCGCAACAGCTTTTGTAGTTTTTGGCAATTTATTACCATCTGGATTACAAATGACAACTTTATTCCCTAAAGTATTTACGGTCAAAACAGCAGGTATTTTAACAGCGATTATTGGCACAGTCATTTTGCCTTGGAAACTAGTATCGAGTACAGAAACGTTATTTTTCTTTTATAGTTTTATAGGCTCTATGTTTGGACCGATTGCAGGTATTATGTTGTCTAGCTTCTTTATCGAGCGTAAAAGACGTTTAGATTTATCTATGATTTATGTGGAAGAAGGTCATAATGGAGCTTATAAATCTGGCTATAACATCGTAGCATGTATCGTTCTATTAATAAGCTTCCTCTTACCAATGTCAGGTGCTTTCCTGAAAAGTGTGCCGTTTTTAGTACAGCTAAATAACTTTGCTTTCTTTAGCGGACTGATCGTGTCATTCATTTTATATACGCTGTTATATAAATTTAATCAGCAAAATGTTCAAAATAGTGTAGAAAAAGAAGTAGGGGTGTAGTTGTGAATAAATTAGTAATTGTAGCAATCGGCGGTAACTCGTTGGTAAAGGATAGTGGAAGTGAATCTATTCAAAGTCAGCAAGAGGCAGTTGCTCAAACTGTCGAGCATATCGCGGATATGATTCAGGAAGGTTATAAAGTGGTTGTCACACACGGCAATGGTCCACAAGTTGGTTTCACTTTACAACGAAGTGAAATTGCTAATGAAGTATCAGGCATGCCAGCAATTCCGTTAGTAAACTGTGTGGCTGACACACAAGGTGGAATTGGCTATTTAATTCAACAAGCATTAATTAACGAACTGACTAAACGTCAAATTAATAAAAAGGTAGTCAGTGTGATTACACAAGTTGAAATCAATGAACATGATCCCAACTTTATTAACCCTACAAAGCCAGTTGGTTCATTCTTTACAAAGGAGCAAGCGGAGGCGATGCTAGTAGAGCATCCAGATTGGAAAATGGTAGAGGATTCTGGCCGTGGCTACCGTCGCGTTGTGCCTTCACCAAAACCAATCGATATCGTGGAAAAAGAGGCGATTAAATCATTAATTGATAATGATTATGTCGTGATCGCTGTAGGCGGTGGTGGAATTCCAGTTGTGAAAAAAGAAAATAATGTCTACGAGGGTGTAGATGCAGTCATTGACAAAGACTTTGCAACAAGTCTATTAGCGGCACAAGTAAATGCGGATTCATTAATTATTACAACGGGTGTTCCGCGTGTGTTTATTAACTTTGGAAAACCTGAACAACAAGCACTTGAAGAAATTACTGTTGAGGAAACAAAGCAGCATGTTCAAGATAATCAGTTCCCGCCAGGAAGTATGCTACCAAAAATCGAAGCCAGCTTAAGCTTCTTAGAAAATGGTGGTCATCGAGTAATTATTACAAACCCTGAAAGTCTGAAAGAAGCGATCAATAATCAGGCTGGTACTCATATTATTAACTAGGAGGAATCACGGTATGGATTATATTCAACTAGCTGTTGACAAAACAAAAGAAGGCATCGATAAAAATATTGGTGGACCATTTGGTGCAACCATTGTAAGAGGTGATGAAATCATCGCTGTTGTTGGCAATACAATGATGCGTGATACAGACATCACTGCACATGCAGAAATAGTAGCCATTCGTGAAGCCTCTAAAAAGCTTGGCACAATGGATTTATCCGATTGTGTCATCTACGCTACTTGCGAACCATGTCCAATGTGTGTGGGCGCTATTATTTGGTCGGGTATTAAAGAAGTTCATTATTGTAATACAGCAGAAGATGCTCATGTACATGGCTTCTCTGATATGCATCTACGTGATTACTTAACTGGTAAAGATAAAAGTGTCCTGAACATGCAAAAAATTGAAACGACTGAAGAATGTGATGCATTGTTCCATCATTTCAATGACAAAATGGCTAATAGTAAATAGATTAGAGCAGTCATATACTGCTTAAGTCTTTCCAGTGAATTAGAGTAGGGATCTCGTTATGGAGAATCCCTTTTCTAATTTTCAACCAAAAAGGTGTAAAATAGATACTATACAAGCGTACATTTGGTCTGATTTTCATCTTCGTAATTCTTCAAAAGGAGCTGTTTACATGATCTATAAAGAACGTTATCAACAATTACTAGATAAAATGAATCAATATAATTCAGGCGAAAAAGGGATTACGAGAGTTGCCTATACGAATGAAGAACAGGCTTGTTTACATGCCTTTATTCGTTTATGTAAAGATGAAAATCTTCAAATTCATATTGACCATTGTGGAAATCTTATTGCTCGAAGAGAAGGCAGTGTGCCAGGATTGCAGCCTGTTGTCATGGGATCTCATTTAGATACTGTCTATCAAGGCGGTAAATATGATGGCGTTGTAGGGGTAACCGCTGCCCTAGAGGTCATCAAGCGATTAAACGAGCGATCTATTGTGACAGAGCATCCAATTGAAATTATCGCCTTTGCCTGTGAGGAGTCTTCAAGATTTGGTGTGTCAACAGTAGGCAGTAAAGCAATGGCAGGATTAATTGATAAAGAAAAATATCGCCATTTAGTCGATCGAGATGGTATTACGATGGAGCAGGCTTTTGCTCATTGTGGACTTGATTTTAGTAGTGTTGATCAAGCGACAAGAGTAGAGGAAGGATTCCATGCCTTTTTCGAATTGCATATTGAACAGGGACCACTGCTAATTAACTATGAAAAGAAAATTGGTATTGTCACAGGGGTAGCAGCACCAGTTCGCTTATTAATGAAGTTAAATGGAAAAGCGTCCCATTCAGGCACGACTCCAATGAATATGAGAAAGGACGCTCTTTTAGGAGCATCCGAATTGGCATTAGAATTAGAAAAAGCGGCGATAGCAGAGCAGGAGTTTGGCACTGTGGCAACTGTTGGAATACTAGAGGTTGTGGCAGGCTCGATGAACGTAGTTCCAGGTGAAGTGGAGTTAACTGTAGATATCCGATCATCCTCTGTGGAATCGAGAGAACGTGTGCTTCAGCATTTTTATACGGTTATTGCAAACGTTCAACAAAAGAGGCAGCTTGCGATTGAATACAATGTCATTAGCTCAGAGGATCCTGTCCAGCTTTCTCCAAAGCTAATGCAAGATTTAGAAACAATTTGTGTAGAGAAGAAACTATCCTATCAATATATGCAAAGTGGAGCAGGTCACGATTCTATGAATATGACAAGGCTCGGACCAGTTGGCCTTATTTTTATTCCTTCAGTGGATGGTTTAAGTCACCATCCAGATGAACATACGGAGCTTGAAGATATATTAATAGGAATCGATGTTTTAGAGGCAGTTGTGCTAAGATATGCTTCAGTCAGCTAATTAGCAAGCATCAGTTGAAGACGCTACATGTATGGCCAGTGTCATCCCGTGAAGGCAATACAACAAAGGCACAAAATCGATTCCATCATTAAAAGACGACCTTCCTTGTTAGAAAGTCGTCTTTTTCATGTGAATATGATGCATTTGTGGTTGCTTTTGGTTTCCAATTTTTAGTTGAATCAGAATCATCACAAGGACGATGATGATCATGCCAATAATAGCAGTTGTAAAATTGCCTGTGAAATCTCGAACAAGACCGACAAAGAAGGGGCCCAATGCAGCAAATACAAAGCCAACTGATTGTGTCATAGCAGCTAAGAAGCTAGCCTCGTGAATATCTTTGGCCTCATCAATTGGTAATGTTAGCCCTAATGAGAAAAGCCCACCTGCACCAAGGCCAATCAGAATACTGCTCAGCCAAGGATTATAAGAAAACAGTAGCATCAATAAACCAATTAATTCTAATGATGAACTACCTACTAGCCATACGGCTCGATGCTGAAAACGGTTATTTAATATAGGCACTAAAAATGTAGCTGGCATTTGGGCAATTGTTAATAGTGTCAGCATCATTCCAGCGTCGTGTTTGCTATAGCCTAAATTTTCTGCGATGGGAGGTAACCAAGCCATGATGGTATAAAACATAAAGGCCATTAACCCAAAAAAGCCTGTTAAAAGCCAAGCCTTTTGATTCATTAACATTTGCTTCACACTGTTGCTCTTACTAGGTGAATTTGTGACTGATGCAGTAACTGCTTTTTGTTCAATTGGCTTCCACCAAAAGAATAAAGCGATTAAAGCAAGAATAGCCCAGGAGGCAGAAGAAGCTTGCCATGAATGAAAAAAATTGCTTAGTGGAATAGAAAGCCCAGAGCCAAGTGCAGCTCCTACTACAAGTGCTAGCGAGTAAATCCCCACTACACGGGAAGGGTTCGCAAATTTCTCCTTAATATAGCCCGATAACAGTGGTCCTACGATGGCAATGCCAATGCCTGATAACAAGGCTGTTACTAGCATGACCCAAGCAGTATTAGCAAAATATCTGGTAGCTGTTGCTAGTCCAATAAGAATAAGAGCGTAAGCGATAGTTCGCTCGATGCTCCAACGATTAGCTAGTTTGATTGCGAAAGGTGCAAATAAGCCCATACATAGCACAGCTAAAGAAGTTAGCAAACTAGCAGTAGCTGCGCTCATATGTAAAGTCTGGCGAATAGTTCCTAATAAGGGGGACACCGAAGTAATGACAGGCCGTAAATTAAAAGAAGCTAAAATAATGGCAATAATTGGTACAATTTTGTGATTTATATTCATTGTCTTTCCTCTCCGTCCTATCAAATAAATAGTAAGCCTAAATTGAAGTCTATCTGAATTAGAATGATTGAACAATACTATTATTACTATTACAATGATAGTTAGAAACTATGATAGGGCGTGGTCTATGTGGAAATACGGCATCTGCATTATTTTATGGCAGTCTATGAGGAGCTACATTTTACAAAAGCTGCTGAGAAACTTGGCATCTCTCAGCCAACGTTAAGCCAGCAAATACGTGTGCTGGAGGATGAGCTAGGAATGCCATTGTTCGATCGTATTGGCAAAAAAATTGTTGTGACTGAGGCAGGCTCTCTTTTGTTTAGCTATACAACAGAGGTATTTAATACATTACAAAATGTCAAAGATTCGATTAAAGATTTACAGGGGCTACAAGGGGGACAAATAAGTATTGGCATCATGCCATCTGATCTTGATTATCGGATTACACAGCTTGTTATTGATTTCCATCAAAAATTTCCAAAGGTAAAATTAAAGATACTTGCTTCCATCGATATTATGCGGCAGGTTCTCGAAAATGAAGTGGATATCGGTATTGGGACGAATGTAGAATCAGATGATCGATTGGTCATTATTCCTTTATGTAGAGAGGAATATGTACTGACCGTTTCAAAGGAGCATCCATTGGCACAGCAAACAGTGATCCCAATTGCTGAATTAGAAGGACTTCCTATGGTGATGTATCCAGAAGGTTTTCTTGGTAGAGAGATAGTAGAAGAGGCTGTAAAAAAGCATGGTTTTCACATTCATTCTATTCTTGAAACAAGCTCTGTCACGTCCATTATGAATCTCGTTCGAGCCAATATTGGTGTAACGGTGCAACCCTATCCTTTGCTCCAACAAATGAATGATCCTAGTTTGTGTAGTATACGAATTTCAAATGGTGCTCCAAGCCGAAGCCTATCCATTATTTTCCGCGTAGATCGCTATGTTAGTCAGGCAACTACTGCTATGATTGAGCAAATTAAACATTACTTTAAAAGTAAATAGGGTTAACAAAAAGGAAGATATAAAAATATGTTCCTTTTTTTGGGGAGTTCACATATACTATTTATAAACCGACAGTCAGTCTAATTTGTAGGGCAAGTCCTAGAAGCTTGTGCCTACAATTTTTTAACATATTAAATGACCGACTGTCGGTCTAAAAATAATAAGGGGTGTTTTTTATATGGAAATGCTAGTCAAAGAAAAAGGCTTTTCGAAAGATTTTATCATTATGGTAGCTGGGCAGATTATTTCTATTTTAGGCTCTGCGCTTTTAAGATTTGCTCTTTCACTTTTTGTTTTAGATATAACAGGACGGGCAGATCTTTTTGCTGCGCTTTTCGCTATTTCAAGCCTTCCTGTTTTACTTACACCATTTGGTGGCGCTATAGCAGATCGTTTTAATCGGCGAAATTTAATGGTCCTATTTGATTTTATCAGTAGTGGCATTGTATTGATTTTTTTTATTGTATTACTAACAGACAATCATTCTGTGCTATGGATTGGGTTGGTTATGGTGCTTCTTTCATTCATTAGTGCCATGTACACGCCAGCTGTAATGGCTAGTATTCCGCTATTAGTTAGCGAACAAAAGCTTGAGCAGGCTAATGGGATCGTCAATGGGGTCCAGGCATTAGCAGGAGTGACAGCACCTGTGCTAGGGGGGATACTATATGGAATGCTTGGCCTCAAACTTCTCGTCATAGTAAGTGGTTTATTATTTTTCTTTACGGCTATTGTAGAAATGTTTATGACAATCCCATTTGTGAAACGTAGCTATGATGGTCATTTGATGCCGACCTTAATCAAAGACATGAAAGAAGGTTTTACTTATGTGGTGACGCAAACTTTTATTTTAAAATGTACGCTACTTGCTGCTTTATTGAATTTACTATTGACTCCACTTTTTATCGTTGGTGTGCCTATTATTCTTCGTGTCACGATGAAAAGTAGTGATACATTGTATGGAATAGGAATGGGGATTATTGATTTTGCGACGATTTTAGGCGCGTTAACGATGGGGTACTTTGCAAAAAAGCTGCGTATTCACACCCTCTATATTTGGGTATTGATGTCAGCCTTTTTGGTAATTCCCATGGCTATGTCTGTGCTACCTCGCGCCCTTCAAATTGGCTATTATCCATCGTATAGCTTATTTATTGGTTGTGCTCTTATCATTGCGATGATGATGACGATTATCTCCATTTACGTAATGACCCTTGTCCAAAAAGAAACACCAAATGAACAATTAGGGAAAGTCATGGCAATTATGATGGCAGTATCACAGTGTATGGCACCACTTGGGCAGATGGGGTATGGGTTGCTATTTGAGTTCTTTCAAGCCAACATCTATATACCAGTCTTTATAATCTCTGTGTGTGTATTATTATTAGCTTTCGTAACGAGAAGAATATGGCGATTGGAGGTCAAATAAATTGCTGGAACAAAGAAAACCACCTTTTCATGGGTAGTTTTCTTTGTAAAGCGTACTTAGCTAAAATCTTCGGGTTCTTTGACGAGGCCTATGCCTGCTGGTAGGAGTATTGGTAGGAAGGGTTGGAAACAGTAGCGTTGGCATATGTTGTGTATTATCTCCTATATGAATAGTAATGGATTCTTCTTCTTGAGGTGAGACTACCTTTTCTTCCTCAAGTTGTGAATGTTCTACCTCATTTAATAGTGGAGCTGAAGATTCACTATGATGGGTAGTACTTGTAGGATTTGTAGGATTTGTGGGAGCTGTTGATTCTTGATGTGTTACAGGATGTTCTACTGCTGCATGAGGCTGCTGAACAGCATGGACGTCTTTCATAACGAGAATGGGTCGCATCATATCATGATCCTCATGCTCAAGGAAATGACAATGCCACATATAATTCCCGACATGATCTTTCCAATGCATAATAATTTTTGTCACCTTTCCAGCGTCAGCCTTCACCGTGTCCTTCCAACCTCGCTCATAGTCTCTTGGTTCTTCAGGCGGCCCTGTAAATTGTACGATGCCTTCATTTTGATAGATTTCTAAATCAAACGGCCTTCGTTCCAGAATTTTAAATTGAATGAGGTGCAGGTGAATAGGATGGATAAAGGGTGTAGCATTAATAAAGTTCCAGATTTCCACACTATCTAAAGAAGGTTTTTCCGTTGCTGGATCATGGTACATTCGATCATTTAACAGCAACATAGGTCGACCAAACTCATCGGTAGTCGCCGTCAATGGTAGTTGTCTTTCAATATGTGCATGGTGTGGATGTAGATCCATAGAAACGGCAAGTCTTTCTGGAATCTCACTTGTATCTTCACATTTCAAAGGTAAAGTTACTCGAAACTGCATAATCACGTTTGTGTGTTCATCACTGAAATCGGTATCAGTATTAAGTAAGGTAATCTCCTGTCCAGCACAGCTTGAAAAATCGATAATGACATCCGTGCGTTCAGCTGGCAGCAACTCGACAGATTGGATAAGTTGTGGTGCTGATAAGAAACCGCCATCTGTACCAATTTGAAACATTGGTTGATCATTGGAAAGACTGATGACATAGCCTCGTCGATTAGAGCCATTTAGTAAACGAAATCTATATTTACGTGGCTCAACATCTAAAAAAGGCCATAGTTTTCCGTTAACCACTATCGTATTGCCAACAAAGCCTGGTGTGATAGAGGGATGAACAGGCACGGGAAAGGGTGGTTCGTCAGGATAAAACAATGAGCCATCCTCATTAAACGTTTTATCTTGAATTAAAATCGGATATTCATAGTCTCCACATGGTAAATTAGAGCGTTCCTCAAGGGCATCCCTCAGTAAATAAAAGCCTGCTAATCCTGCATATACATTTAAACGTGTTAAAGCCATGGCATGGTCATGATACCACATGGTAGTGCCAGGTTGATGATTCGTATATTCATGTATTTCCTTATTAAACTTTGGACCAGTATGCCGATAGTCTCTTGTGTACCATGCTTCAGGATGGCCATCACTCTGCCAATCCACATTGGCACCATGTAAGTGAGTAACTGTTCTTACTTCTTGTGAATCGTTTGCAGCATGAAGCGTAAAATCTACTGGTAAAAAGTGCTGTAAGGGCAGCTGGTTTTTGTATTTCACATAGATAGTTTTATCTTTAGAAGCTTCTATGGTTGGCCCTGGGTAAAGCCCATTGTAGCCCCAAATTAATGAGTTTGGAAAATGCTTATGAAAACGATGCTGGCCCTCCATCATGACCAATTCGTAATAATCATTCTTCTGTTGCCCTCTGCTGTATTTTGGTTTAGCAATCATTGGTTTTGGAAGTTCATCTACAAATTTTGGAATTGTTGCTGGATCAGAAGGGTTAATTTGCATACTCACAACATCACGTCCCTTTTCGATACTAAAAAAGCTAATTAACTCATCATATGGGTAAAAACAACAGGTAACGAGGACAAAAATGGAGAAAAATGTGTAAAGACATAAAAAATTTACCTACATATTATGATGGGATAAGATGATTCACTTTCAAGCAAACAGATGTAAGATTTTAAAACAATCATCACAAAAGATTTTTGCGTTGTAGGTAATAGTTGGTATCATACGAAAAAGGCGGACTAAGTGAATACATATGTCTTATAATTGAGAAAGCACAAAGTAAACTGGATGATATGGGGTATGGAGAAGTGGTGAAACGGTGGAATTAACATTAGAAGAATTAAATAAAACGATAATGGAGATGCGCACAAAGGGGTATTTAACGAAAGCACTAAAGCTTGCTGATCAAGGTCTTTTAGTCGCATTAGAGAGCAATAACTATCCATATGTCATGGATTTGTACTATCAAAAAATATTAGTTCATCATTCTTTAGGTGACACATTAAGCATGGTTAATCTTATTCATGATTATGAGGCCATTTGTCAAAATTATGGTACGACAAAAGATTTAATGCATTATCATTTAGTAATGTCATTAATCTATGATTTAGTTGGCATCCGTGAAAAAACGGTGGAGATGACGAAAAAATCTATCGCCTATGCACAGGAGCTACAAGATCCTGTCATGCTTGTTCGCTGTCATAATAATCTGTGCTATTTAGAGGTAGAGAAGGGCTGTACAAAGGAAGCACTTCAAGCAGGGCTATTAGCTAGAGAATATAATAAATCTCTTGCTAGAACAATGCCTGATCTAGCAAAATTACATGATATTCGTATTAATAATAATTTAGCAGATGTGTATATTTTAGAAGGGGATTTTAAAAAGGGGAAGGCATTGCTGGACAGTACGTTATCCTCTACTATTATTCATCATCATAAACGAGAAAAAGTAGCGGCATTGTTTGGCTACGGTTTTTTATTTGAAAAACAGCAAAAGCTTGAAGAAGCTGTATTTTATTATAAACAAGCCATAGATCTTGCCCGATCTTATGGAGATAAGCCAATTACAAAAAAAGTGATGCGCTTACTGTTAAATGTATTGTATCAATTGGATTGGCGAGATGAAATTTTTGATGTACAGCGTGAATATATTGATCTCTCGGAAAAAATGAGTGTTGCAAATTTATTACAACAAGTAATGAACTTAGAATTTAAGCGTCAAAAGGAAAAGCTTGAGAAAAAAGCACATTATGATCCATTAACAGGCGTTTTAAATCGACATTTTTTAGACTATGAGCTACAGGAATGGCTCAATGCAGCCGAAATAACGCAATCCTATGTATGTATTACGGTTTTGGATGTCGATTATTTTAAACTATTTAACGACACGCATGGTCATTTATTTGGAGATATGATTTTACAGCTTTTAGCTAACAGCTTGAAGGATTTTTTACAGGATGAAGATGTGGAAATTATTCGTTATGGCGGAGATGAATTCATCCTTTGTTTTAGGCATTCTCAGAAGGACTATATCAAAACATTGGTCCATAACACACATGCCTATTTGCTCTCACTAAAGCTCGAACAGGAACAGCAAAGTTATCCCTTAAGGGTCAGTATGGGTGCTTGTGTGAATAATCAGAAAAACTATCAATACAAGGAGCTATTTGAGCAAGCGGATAGCTGTTTATACCAAGCAAAGGCGAATGGCCGTGCTAGCTGTGTGCTATACGAATTATCATAATGACAGGTTCCTATTTACATAGTTAAATAGGAATTTTTCTTGTGATAGGACCATGTTTTTTATGCCCAAAACGAGGCTTCTATGAGGTGAAATGAAATTTACTGTAGTCATTGTTTGAAAACGTTGTTCTAGCAACGTACAATATATGAAATTAAGAAACACGACAGCACAAAATTGTTGTATAATGTTGTGGTATGAGGAAAGAAAGCAGGTTGACAAAATGGAAAGCAAAATGAATGGTTACACAGTTATAGACACACACATGCATCAGCTATGTGTTATGCCAAAACAGCTCGATGTGAAACATAAGGTGAATAGATGAAAAACTGGTTAATTTTCATTTCTGTCTTTATTGTTTCGTTGTCACTTGTCATTAGTATTTTAGTACTCTGGAAAGCCGAGGCTCCGTTCCGTTCAATTGAAGAGCAGGCTGAACAGTTGGCACTCGATGCCAAAGCCCTCGCAATTGTATCGGAGTCCTACACATATAATGGCAAACATTCGTATGTTACTGTGTTCGGGGTAGACGAATACGGTGATAAAAAAGCTGTCTTTGTTCCGACGAATCTAGACGAGGATTCCATTCAGGAAGTGATATTAGAAGATGGTATTACGGAAAAGCAAGCATTATCGGTTTTTAAAAATGAAGGAAATGTACAAAAAGTCCTCCACATGAAATTAGGCTATGAGGAGCCTGGCGCAGTTTGGGAAATTACATATCTGAACGACCACGACCAGCTCAACTATGTCTATATTCTGTTTAAGGATGGCGACTGGTGGAAGCGCATTACGAATTTATAAGAGGAGTAGATCCCGAATGAAAAATTTATTAGCAACACGTGTAAAAACTTTAACACCATCTTCAACATTAGCGATTACTGCAAAAGCAAAAGCATTGAAAGAGCAAGGTATTGATGTGATTGGTCTTGGAGCTGGTGAACCAGACTTTAATACACCTCAAAATATTTTAAATGCTGCCATTGATTCAATGGAGAAAGGGTATACAAAATATACACCTGCTGGCGGACTTCCAGTTCTGAAAAAAGCCATTATTGATAAGCTTCAACGCGACAATAACCTTACCTATCAGCCAAATGAAATCATTGTTGGTGTAGGGGCAAAGCATATTTTATACACGCTATTCCAAGTGATTTTAAATGAAGGTGACGAGGTTATTATTCCAATTCCTTATTGGGTGTCTTATCCAGAACAAGTGAAATTAGCTGGCGGCGTACCAGTTTATGTTGAAGGTACACGTGAACAAAGCTATAAAATTACAGCGGATCAACTGAGAGCAGCTGTGACAGACAAGACAAAAGCAGTGATTATTAATTCTCCTAGCAACCCATCAGGCATGATTTATTCTCGTGAAGAGCTTGCAGAACTTGCTGCTGTTGCAGAAGAAAAAGATATTTTAATCGTGTCAGATGAAATTTATGAGAAGCTTGTATACAATGGTATTGAGCATTTTTCAATTGCACAACTTTCTGATGCAGTGAAAGCACGTACAATCGTTGTTAATGGTGTGGCAAAATCTCACTCTATGACAGGCTGGCGTATTGGATATGCTGCAGGTGACACAGACATTATTAAAGCAATGACTGACCTTGCATCACACTCAACATCTAATGCGACAACAACAGCACAATATGCAACTGTGGAGGCGTATAATGGCTCTCAGGATGCGGTAGAGGAAATGCGTCAGGCATTTGAATCTCGTCTTGAAAAAATTTACCCACAGTTAAGTGCTATTCCTGGCTTCCATGTATTAAAGCCACAGGGTGCATTCTACCTATTACCGGACGTAGCAGAAGCTATGGCTCACACTGGCTATGATTCAGTAGATGCATTTGCTGCGGATATTTTAACAGAAGCAAACGTAGCAGTGATTCCAGGCTCTGGCTTCGGTACACCAACTACTATGCGATTATCTTATGCTACATCTTTAGACTTATTAGAAGAGGCAGTCCGTCGTATTGATACATTCGTAAAATCAAAATGGCAAGACTAATCCTTCTAGTCAACTTTGGAGGATTTCTATGAAAAAAATTATGATTAAAGATATGCCACAGCATATCGGTGAAACAGTCAAAATTGGCGCTTGGTTAGCCAATAAACGTTCAAGTGGAAAAATCGCGTTCCTACAGCTACGTGATGGCTCTGGCTTTGTACAGGGCGTTGTAGTGAAAGAAGAAGTAGGCGAAGAAATTTTTGCTACGGCAAAAGGGATGACGCAAGAAACTTCTATGTATGTGATTGGTGAGGTGAAAGCTGACGAACGTTCAAGCTTTGGCTGTGAGCTTGCTATAACTGGTATCGAGGTACTACATGCAGCAACAGATTTCCCAATCACACCAAAAGAACATGGTCCAGAATTCTTAATGGATAACCGTCATTTATGGCTGCGCTCTCGTAAACAACATGCCATTATGAAAATTCGTAATGAAATTATTCGCGCTACATACGAATTTTTCAATAACAACGGTTTTACAAAAATGGACCCACCAATTTTAACAGGTTCTGCGCCTGAAGGTACTTCAGAGCTGTTCCATACAAAATATTTTGATGAAGATGCTTATCTATCTCAATCTGGTCAGCTTTACATGGAAGCTGCTGCGATGGCTTTAGGAAAAGTCTTCTCATTCGGTCCAACTTTCCGTGCTGAAAAATCTAAGACTCGTCGTCATTTAATCGAGTTTTGGATGATTGAGCCTGAAATGGCATTCGTAGAATTTGAAGAAAATTTAGAAGTACAAGAGCAATATGTAGCGCACATCGTACAATCTGTACTTGCAAACTGCAAATTAGATCTAGAGCGACTTGGCCGTGATACATCAACACTTGAAAACATTAAAGCGCCATTCCCTCGAATTTCTTATGATGATGCGATTAAGCTTTTACACGAACAAGGCTTCGACGATATTGAGTGGGGCGATGATTTTGGTGCGCCTCATGAAACTGCGATTGCGAATTCATTTGACAAACCAGTATTTATTACTTGTTACCCAGTAGGTATTAAACCGTTCTATATGCAACCACACCCAGATCGCGATGATGTTGTATTATGTGCTGATTTAATTGCACCAGAGGGTTACGGAGAAATTATTGGTGGTTCAGAGCGAATCCATGACTACGATTTATTAAAATCACGTCTGGAAGAGCATAACCTATCATTAGATGCCTATGCTTGGTATTTAGAGCTTCGCAAACATGGTTCTGTCCCACATTCAGGTTTTGGTCTAGGGTTAGAGCGAACTGTAGCATGGATTTCAGGCACAGAGCATATCCGTGAAACAATTCCATTCCCACGTTTACTAAACCGCTTATATCCATAAGCTAATCAATTTAAAAGTCGCGTAGTGAACTATCTACGCGGCTTTTCTACTTACTTAAAGAAGGAGTCTGGAGAATAATGAACGTAAATAATCATCGACTCCGTACATGGACTGAGCAGAGAATGATTCCCATTCCACAGCTTTTTTTTCAGTTTTATAAGGAGTTAAACATGGAGGATGAAGAGGCACTGATTGTCATGCACTTATTGGCCTTTCATATGGAGGAGAATGACTTCCCAACACCTAATGATCTAAAAAATCGTCTCACAATGTCTGATAATGACATCACATCCCGTTTACAGCGATTAATGCAGAAGGGTTTTCTTGAAATTACACGAGATGTCGACGCGGGTGGCAAGCTATATGAAAAGTATTCCGTATACCCGCTATGGGAGCGCATTTTACAGATGATTGATATGAAAGAGCAGCAACAAACGGCAGTGACACTTCAGCAAGAAGAAGGGGAGATATTCCGTCTTTTTGAAGAGGAAATGGGGCGTCTTTTATCTCCTTTAGAACTTGAAAAAATTGGATGCTGGCTTGATGAGGACAAGCATAGTCCCGCACTCATCAAAGAGGCGCTAAAGGAGGCTGTCTTTGCTGGGAAATTGAGTATTCGCTATATTGATCGCATTTTATTAGAATGGAAAAAGAAAAATATTACGACACCACAAGCAGCACAAAAGCAAAGTGAACAGTTCCGTGAGAAACAGACATTTAACAGAGCACCAGCTCGAACAGTTCAACAAGAAACGCAATCAACGGGTAGAGTTCCTTTTTATAATTGGTTGGAAGAAAGAGAATAGGGGGCATCCAGTTTGTTAACGAAAAAACAGTGGGAGCATTGTCTAGAAGAAATGGATCGAATGTTTCCCGACGCACATTGTGAGCTCGTCCATGACAATGCTTTTGAGCTAACGATTGCCACATTATTATCTGCACAATGTACAGATGTACTAGTCAATAAAGTAACGAAAACCTTATTTCAAAAATATAAAACACCAGAAGATTATTTAGCTGTTTCCATAGAGGAATTGCAACAGGATATTCGCTCTATTGGCCTTTATCGCAATAAGGCGAAGAACATTCAGGCTCTATGTCAACGTTTACTAGATGAGTACGGTGGCGAAATCCCTGCAACACGTGAAGCATTGGTGACATTACCAGGCGTAGGTCGAAAAACGGCCAATGTTGTGCTTTCAGTAGCCTTCGATATTCCAGCACTTGCAGTGGATACCCATGTGGAGCGAGTATCCAAACGCCTAGGGCTCTGTCGATGGAAAGATTCGGTGCTTGAAGTGGAAGAAACGATTATGAAGAAAACGCCAATGGACAAATGGTCAAAAACGCATCACCAATTAATTTTCTTTGGACGTTATCATTGTAAGGCACAAAATCCTGGATGTGGTACTTGCCCTTTACTCGACGATTGTCGTGAAGGGCAAAAGCGTTTAAAGAAAGGCATGGTGAAGGAAGCATGAATAGTGAAGCCATTGCAAAAGAAAAAGTAGATGCATGGTTTGCCCAATGGACTTCACTACAAGCCGCTATCCATACAGCACATGATGCAAGAAATGGACTGGCAAAAGGGCTAATGGAAGATGCCATCGAGCTATTTGAACAACTTGTGCAAGATGCAGGCGATGAAGTGCTACCGATTAATGGGGTTGAGCGATTAGCCTTTATTAAAGCTAAGCCAGGTCAATATGCATGCTATCGTCAACTAGATGAGCTATTTAAAGAAACGAAAAAGCGCACAGCACGACTGCGGATTCAAGCTAGTAAAAGTTAGAGTGGATGGATAGAGTATAAAAAGTGGATAGGACAGATAAAGTGAAGGATAGGACGCGAAAAGTGGCGGATAGACCTTGTAGAGTGAAGGATAGACCTTCAAAACTGACGGATAGCCTCCTCAGAGCCCTTCATCAATAAAAAAACAAAAAACCGAGAAGCAGTGAATGAACTGCATCTCGGTTTTTTTCTTTATTCTGAGCTTTGGTCTTCTTCATTTGGGTTGGTAGGCTCGGTAGGAGGTGTTGGCTGCTGATTTCCATCATTATTGCCATTGTTTCCACCATTGCTGTTATTTCCATGCCCATTACCATTTCCATGCCCGTTATTACCGTTATTACCATTATTATTGTTGTTATTACCGTTGTTGCCATTACCATTATTGTTATTACCTTGATCATTATCCTCTTGACCAGGATCAATCGGTAAATCAATATCTGGTTCATCTGGATCTTCCGTTTCCAAATCTTCCTCAGGGGTACTTGTGATCTGGAAGGTAGTTGTCCCAGGCTCACTGCGTGTGCCATCTACAATGGCTACGACAGAGATTGTATAGTTACCATCTTCAAGTGTGTTAGCAACAGTTAGGCCTTTGGTGTCTGCTGTGCCAAGGACAACCGTTTCTCCACCTTCACGTGTGGCAGAAACTTCAAATGAAGTTGGTAATGGTTCATCGGTTTCTGGATTTAGGATGGCATCATGTTCCCAAGAAATATTGATCGACTGTGCTCCTAAATCTAAGTTTGCTGAAACATTATAAGGTGTAGATAGCTCTGGCGCCTCATAGACCTCAGAAACCTCTGTTGGTTCAGTCCCGCGAACGAATAACTCTGTTTGACGTAGTTCGCTAGGTGTATAGTCACTTGCCAATCTTAAAGGTTTAGAGCCTACTTCCACCGTTGCTTCTACAACAGTACTTGGCTTTTTGAAGCTAGCTGTCTCAACATTCGCTGAAATTTCTTGCATAATCGTCTTAAATAAGTTTTGTGGTAATCGACGTTCTTCCCACGTTGTAATTGGATCAAAGTGTTTTTCATAGCCACTCCATATAGCGATGGAATAGTTAGTTGTGTAACCAGCAAACCATGAATCTGGCACACTTGTATTCGGTAAATTATATTTGTTAAAGTCTTCTGCTGAATAGTTAGTTGTACCTGTTTTACCTGCGATATCCAAGCCAGGCACATTGGCTGCAGTTCCTGAGGCATCAGGCTTATTGCCGACTACATCACGTAGCATGTCTGTTACCATGTAAGCCGTATAATCATTCATAGCCACTTTAGACTCAGGTGTATAGTTTTTAGACGTTTTACCATCTCGATAGACAATTTTTGTAATCGAATGTGGATCTGTATAGACCCCGTTATTACCGAAAGCAGCATAGGAAGCTGCCATTTGAATAGGAGAGATAGTAATAGCACCACCGCCAATTGCATCGGACTCATAGAGATTTTCTGTTTCAATTCCTAAACGTCCAACAAATTCCTTGGCTTTTTCTGTGCCAACCTCCTGTAATGCTTTGACAGCTGGAACGTTCCGTGAAGCATATAATGCTTTACGTGCAGTCATGGCACCCATATATCTGCCATCCCAGTTTGTGATTGTTTGCTTTGTACCTGTATAGTTCATTGGTTCGTCGACAAGTGTTTGACCTGTAGACCATTTTAAATATTCAATTGCTGGCCCATAGTCGACTAACGGTTTCATTGTGGAACCTGGTTGATTATTTGTTAAGTCCTCGGCATAATTCCAGCCACGTTCTGCACCATATTTACGACCGCCACCAACGGCTTGAATGGCACCTGTTTTTGTATCAACGACCGCCACACCTGACTGAATATCTTCAGTTGGGAAATTACTATCATCATTCATCACATTTTCTACAACTTGTTGAGCATTTGGATCAAGCGTCGTATAGACTTTGATTCCTTCTGCCATTGCCGAACCGTCACCATTATTTTCTAATTCATTAATAACAATATCCAGGAAGGCATCATATTTGGAACCTGCAAATGATTGGCGTGTTGCATCATCCGCTAAACCTGATTGAACTTCTGCTTTTTTGGCTTCTTCCATTTCGGCTTTAGAAATTTTTCCATGTTGATACATTAATCCTAAAACGGTATTACGTCGTTTTTTTGCAAGCTCAGGGTTTTTTAATGGATTATACGCATTTGGTCGTTGCACTAGCCCTGCTAATAGTGCTTCTTCATCTAAAGTTAAATCTTTTAATTCTTTACCATAGAAGTATTGTGAGGCTGTACCGAAGCCATAGATACGACCTGACATAAGCATTTTGTTGAAGTACATTTCAAAAATTTCTTCTTTCGTATACTTACGCTCTAATTGGAAGGCAAGCCATGCTTCCTGTGCTTTACGCTTTAATTTCTTCTCGTTTTGTAAAAATGAGTTTTTGACTACTTGCTGTGTTAAAGTTGATGCACCTTGCGCACCAAAGCCATCACGGAAGTTTGCAAGGATTGCACCGCCTAGACGATAAAAATCCATACCATGATGCTCAAAAAAGCGTACATCTTCTGTAGCCAGAATAGCATTGATCATATCTTCAGGTATATCTTCATATTTTATATATTTACGGTTTTCAGCACCGATTGTTGCAAATAATTCACCGTTTTTATCGTAGAACTCTGAAGAAACAGGATCTTTCAGTAATTCTTCATCGAGCTCAGGAGCCGTGCTTGCATAGAAGGCAAATAATGCACCTCCTCCAATTAAGCCTGCTACACCGATGGCTAAGACAGTTAAGAAAATGCGTTTAAACCATGTCTTAGCGGATGAGGCTGGTTTCGTTTTTTTCTTTTTATTTTTTTCAGCGAGAGCTTTTTGATGCTCTCCACGTGTTCGACGACGTTCAGTCATTCTTATTTCTCCTCACTTTCAGACCCGTAGCATTTTGCATCAATCAATTGTTGGATGATAGGTAAATAATCGATACGCGGATAATAGCTCGTGGGAATTTCATATGCCTCTTGTTCGATGATCGAAAAGGGTATCGATTTACGATTGCCATTTTCCATTGCTTGCCAGGCCTTTTGTAAAACTTTGTATGGCACAATAAAATATCGTTCAAAAGCAGAAAAACGAACGATAATAAAAGCCACACCATTTTGTTCCGTCACTTGCTGCATATGTGTCATTTGATGCTCATGAATATTTTTTAAGGGGAAACTTGTTTTGGAAGCCGTTTCCTTTGCATCAAAATCTATATAATGCCCATTCCAAACACCATTGTAGTCGGTTGTAGAGGGTGTTCGAAAATAAGCTTCACGAATGACAGCAGCACTTCGTGAAGGGTACTCTACTTTGACGATTTGCACAGGAACAGGTTTCTTATGAATGATAGCAAGTCGCCTTTTTATATAATAGTCGTTTGCTTCATTAATTTCATCTTCTAGCGTCTTCCCGCGATTACTAAAAGATAAATCTTTGCTTTTGCTCTTTTTTTCTGTTTTCTGTACAGAAGCATTTGGGGTATACAATTTCCCGTTTGGATAACGAATTGTCATTAAACTCACCCTTTACCTTACTGCTTTTCTATCCACTAGTTTACCATGATATAATAGCTGTTCTCTACCTCCATCATTCATGAAATTGTTACTAGAATAGTAGAAAACAAATGGTACGTATGAATAATTTGCGTCGAAAAATCGCCAGCTTTATTATTACTAGAATCGTCAAAATAACTGATAAATTTAAATAGGTCATTGGGATGAAAATATACTCACACAGCAACCTTTCATTCATGACGATTTTTTTGGTCAGAGGTTCACTATTAAAATTTTATCGAAAATCTTCTTCTTTCAGCTAACTTACGCTTATTTTGTCACGCCTGAAGGTAATTCTATACATACGAGGAATACTAAAGTAAAGCAAAGGAGGCGTTATTTTGAACAAGTTAGAACAATTAGTTGCGCAGTTAGATCTGGTCAATCAATTACTTTTCACGAGAGTGTCATTGGAAAACAATGCTCATAGTTTGCATTTTTTTATGCAACTTAAAGCGGTTAGCCAGAAAGTAAGCTTAGCAGAAAAGAACTGGCAAGTAAAGAATGCTTGTTCGCCTATTAGTAGTGAAAAATCATAGACTTTGGTACACTTATCTTATAAGCAATTGAACTAACGCAATAGCATGAAAATTGATACATTATTTTCCATAAAGGTGTGGTAAATAGGTGTCATAAACAGTGATATTTCCATAGCTGACGAGCTGAACAAAACATACTCAGCATGTATATGCCGTCACTACGAAATATATTTGCTATGTATAATTGTTGAGAGATGAGGTGCAAAATTGTTAGTTATCCAGCAAACATCCAAATTAATAGATGAATGTGATCAGTGCGTTTCACGTTTTTGGCAAATGCGTGAGGAAGATCGAACACCTGATTTTTTTCAAGAGGTAAAGCCACATGCAGATGAAATTCATCAACTTTTAAAGGTATGGCAGCAAGAAGCCAATAAATGGATTCAAAAAAATCGACCAAAATACATGCATACGCAACAAATTGCTTCAGTCGTTGAATCGATGGAGCAATTTGTTGTGCAATCTTTTTATAAAGAAACAAGTAAAAAACGTTTTTTAGATGCCATACATTCTACTTCCTATACTTTGAAAATATTTGAACGATTAGTTAAGGAGGGAGAAAAGGATGCTATCGAAGAAACGAACGATTAGTGAGCTTTTACATGAGTGGAGATATGATGAAGAACTTAAAGAGCGTATCCTGCACTGGCAAACATTAGAGGGGCGTCCAGCGAACTATGCACCATTTCCTAGGAATTTACATCCTTCTTTAGTGAAAGCCTTACAGACAAGAGGGATTGAGCAGCTTTATACACATCAGCGAGAGGCATTTGATTTGGCACAGAGTGGTACATCTTTTACAGCGGTTACGCCAACTGCTTCAGGTAAATCCTATTGCTATCATCTGCCAGTGCTACAAAAAATAATGGAGGATAAAAATGCACGTGCCATTTATTTATTTCCAACAAAGGCACTGGCACAGGACCAGAAAAATGATTTGAATGAGCTCATTGAGCAAAGCGGTGAGGAGATTTTAAGCTATACCTATGATGGAGATACGGCTCCAGGCATTCGCCAAAAGGTTCGTAAGGCAGGGCATATCGTGATGACGAATCCTGATATGCTTCATTCGGGGATTTTGCCGCATCATACAAAATGGGTTTCACTTTTTGAGAATCTACAATATATTGTGATTGATGAATTGCATACATACAAAGGTGTGTTTGGTTCCCATGTGGCGCATGTTATTCGGAGATTAAAAAGAATTTGTGAATTTTATGGGAGTAAACCAGTGTTTATTTGTACATCGGCTACCATAAAAAATCCTAAAGAGCTTGCTGAGCTACTAACGAATGAATCTCACATGCTCATTGCTGATTCGGGTGCTCCAGTTGGTAAGAAAACCTTTCTTTTTTACAATCCGCCAATTATTCATAAAACATTTGGCGTGCGTAGAAGTGCTGTATTAGAGGTAAGTGATTTAGCTAAGAGGTTGTACACGGCTGGCATTCAATCCATTATTTTTGCCAAAAGTAGGGTACGAGTAGAAATGATTGTAACCTATTTAAAGGAACTTACACGTAATAAGCTGCTCGATGAATCTGTACGTGGCTATCGAGGTGGGTATCTGCCATCTGAACGACGTGTCATCGAAAAAGGCTTACGTGATGGGACAATCCAGACAGTAGTTAGCACCAATGCATTAGAATTAGGTGTCGATATTGGTCAATTACAAGCATGTATTATGACAGGTTACCCAGGAAATATTGCGAGTGCTTGGCAGCAAGCAGGACGTGCAGGGAGACGTCAGGATGAGGCATTGATTATTTATGTTGCGCAATCTTCCGCATTGGACCAGTATGTAGTCAATCATCCACTATTTTTACTAGGCAGTACACCAGAGGAAGCACGTATTTATCCAGAAAATATGCTGATTTTAATGGATCATTTGAAATGTGCTGCCTTCGAGCTACCTTTTTCAACAGGCGATACGTATGGAGAATATGACATACAAGAATTGCTGGAGTATTTAGCAGAAGAAGGGGTAGTTTTTAAGACGAGTGATAAATGGCATTGGATGAGTGATCGTTTCCCGGCGCATGATATTAGCTTACGTTCAGCGTCACAAGAAAATGTAGTCATTATTGATCTTACCATTCCTGCACAGACAAAGGTTATTGGTGAAATGGATCGTCATAGTGCCATGACACTCTTGCATGAAGAAGCCATTTACTTGCACCAAGGCATTCAGTTCCAAGTAGAGAAGCTTGACTGGGAAGAAAAGAAAGCCTACGTACGTGAAGTAGATGTTGATTACTATACAGATGCCAATCTAGCAGTTGAAATGAAAGTTTTAGAGGAAGATCGTAACCGTTCATATGCAGGTGGTACAATCTGCTTTGGCGATGTTGGCTTAGTTGCACAAGCAACGATTTTCAAGAAGATAAAGTTCGGTGGAAAACAGGACAATATAGGGTCGGGAACAATCCATTTACCACCTGATGAAATGCATACTAGCTCATCTTGGCTATCATTTGATGCTCCCACAAAATGGACAGAAGCAGAGTTAGATGGAGCTATGGTCGGTGCTGCTTATGCCATTAATGCTTTTATTCCGATTTTCATTCGATGTGATAGTAGTGATGTAGCTGTCGTGCCACAAATAAAGGCAACACATAATGAGCTACCAACATTTTTTGTATATGACAAGTATCCTGGTGGTATTGGTCTAAGTGAAAAAGTATACGATTTATGGGAGGAACTTTTGGACAAAACACTACAACATGTATCAAGTTGTCCCTGTGAAGCAGGTTGCCCATCCTGCATTGGCGTTCAAGACAGCTTGAATGAATCAAAAGGGTATGTTGTAAAATTGTTAAGCTATTTAGTGTCCCAACTAAATAATGAAAAGGAGCGTTGAGGGTACGCCTTCAACGCAATTTTTCTTCGCGTATAAGCTTGTATATCATTTTTCTGTTTATTCCTGTGATTTTTTCGAGTTGACGCCCTGTTGCATTTGGATTTGATTGTAGGGCTTTTTTTATTGTTTTTATTCTTTTCTGGCGCATTTCAGGTCCCAATCTATTAGGCGCTAAATGCTTAAATGGGCCAAACCATTCTTGATACTTAATAAGTGTGCTGTAATTACTGTGGAAATGTTTCTGTATACGCTCAAGCGAAACACCCTTATTTTTGTTTAGGTATGTTTGAATTGCATTATATTTTTCTCTGGCAGCCGCATACATTTCTCTTTCTTTAACAGCTTCCATTGTTTCAATATCAATGCGAATGTCCAGTGTGACTTGTTGTGGCAACCTAGCGTGCATAATTAATAAATTATTAGAAACATCTAATGTTGCTGTAGGAAAGATAAAACCAATAAGCCTTTGTTGTTCGGATTCTTCTAATAAACTATCAAAATGTGCAGCAATTGATAGAAATTCAACAACAACATCATAATTGAATTGGCTAGTCTTCACTAATTCATACTTACGTTTTAAGTCATCTATAGAATTTTCAATATGTTTAAGTCGGCTATCTAGCTGATCTCGTTCCTTATCCAATACTTCTTCTGACCATTTACCATCAAGATAAAGTTTTAAAATTTTATCCATTTTTGAATTCACATCATTTTTTTGTTTATTCAATTCGGATAATTGTTTTTTGATTTTATCAAGTTCCTTATCATCAAATTCAGCATCTATATACTTCTTTGCTGTTTTTTCGTCTATTAAAATAGACTTTACTGCTGTTATAAGGCTATTCTTAATACGTTTAGTATTTACATAAGGCTTTGCTTCGCAATCATTATGTGTTGATTCATTGAGATGTCTCACTGTGAATACAGGATACGTTTTGTCTTTCTTTTTTGAATGAGAGGAAGTTTTATAAACACTTACTAGCCGATTGCATGATGCACATGTAATGATGACATTTCGCAAAAAATGTGGCTCTGCTGGTTTTGCCTTATAATTTTCTTTTAACCTTTGAGTAATGGCTTCAAATGTTTCAAGTGAACGTAGTTTTGGATAAACATCTTCTACTGTTATTGTTTCACCATTACTAAAAGTTTTTTCGAGTACACCATGATACGCTTTATTCTTATATCTTTGAATGACTTGATTGACCGTCCATTCCTTACCTGTTGGCGTTTTACATAGCTGATTTAAACAAGAGGCAACACCTGTGGCACTTATACCTTGTTCTAATAATAAATCATCTATATAAGGGATAATCCAAGAGCGATTCTCATCAACAACAACCGAACTAGTTTCTTTTACATGAATATAGCCATCTGGCTGCTTTCCCCAAACTTTCCCTTCACGTGTAAATTGTCGTTTACCACGCATCATCTTTCTTATAATGTCGCGTCTATTTCTGTGAGCAAAAATATTTTTTAGATCTGAATAAAATTCATCATCCACATTTGATAAGTCCATAATATGCCCAGGCTCTGCGATTTTAACATTATTTTCGCGTAATACGTTTTTTAAAAAATGCCAAGATACTGCATCAAGTCGAGATAAACGGTCTTGTTCGATTACTAATACAACATCTATTTTCCCATCTTCTACATAATCTAATAGCGATTCTAGACCTGGCTTTTTTAATTTTGTACCTGAATCTGTATCTTTAAAAATATCAACGATTTCCCAACCTTGACTTTCTGCATAGCGTGTTAGTTCAGTTGTTTGAGCAGATAAACTATAACGATCCTCTTGTAAATTTTTAATAGATACACGAATATAGATAGCTGCCCTAAGGGAACCTTTTGGTGCAGTTTTTTTTATAGTCATATTGGCACTCCTTCTATAAGAAAAGAGCCAGACAAATGAGCCTGCTCTTTTCTGTAATTACTATTTTGCGCAAAATATTAATGATTTAGTAAGTAATAATATTTCGGAATATGTCTGTCTTTATTGTTGATAATGAAATCATCATAAAGTGCTTAAAATATTCAATCTAACTTTAATAACATTTTTAATCTTTTTATTTTCTCTTCTTGGGTGATTGTTTCTATTGTAGAATCAGGCACAAAGTCTTTGAATAAATCTTGATTTTTTAATAGAGATTCAACGATGTTAAGTACATACTCTTTATTACTCTGAGTTAGTCGGTTAAATAGCTGTAACAATTTATCATCATCCATCTACGCTTTCATTCACCTTTCATCCTGTTAAGTCTTTTTTTTGCTTTTGTGAAGCTAATAACATTCGAGCTTTTTTCTCAGCTTCCAACTCTTGTCGATAACGCTCCAATTCTGCTTCAATATCAACTTCATCATTATTTTCCTCAACAGTAGACGCTATTTCAGAGTGTTTTGTAAAGAGATGTTGTGCTGTTTTGAGAATTGCTTGACGCACATCTTTGTTTAAATCCATATAGCTTTTAATGATGTCCAGCTCTAATTCAGAGAGCTGGCTTTTTTGTGCGTACTCATCTAATGAAAAAGTTTCTGGTTGGATGAACATTTCACCTTCGCCTGTTCGTAGCCAGTGTTCATTGACGTTGAATTCTCTACAAACATCGCTAATTATTCTGTCTGTTATTTCCCTAGTTCCATTTTCTAAGGAAGAAATATGAGAACGAGATAACTTTACTTTTTCACCCATTTCGTCTTGCTTTAATTTTAGATGCTTTCTCATAGCTTTTAGGCGTTCATTCAATTTTAATCCCCCCTTTCTTGTAAACATCGTATATCACTTTATGACTCAATGCAACATTTTGTGTTCTAAAACGATTGACAAAATACTCAAAGAGTAATATATTTGACTCAAAGAGACATAGTAAGTTTATTTTGAGTAATTTATTTGAGGTTTAGTTGCGGTGCAACATCAATCTAATTGAAAGGAGTGAGTGAAATGAGTGATCGAATCATTGCTGTGGAAGAAAAAGAAGCGGTTGAGCAAGTAAGCGCATATTTGAAAATGTTGACACCAGAACAGCAACAGACATTTGCAACATTAATTCAAGGTGCAATGGTGACTATGCAGGTAGTGGGGAGAAAAGATAAAGAGCAACAGAATGAAACTGCGTAAGAAAATTATTTATACTGAGTGCTGTGATACCGTGTCGATGACGGTACATAGGTCCTTATAGCTTTGTGACGGTAGCAACGTCAGACCATTCTAAAGGAGGTGATCCAATTATGACAAAATCAAATTGTCCAATCCTTCCAGAGCGTATTCGTCAACATGCGAATTTACCCGCTAAATTAGCAGAACTTTCACGTCTTGATGCTGAAAAGGCAATTTCTTTATTACGCGATTGGGGTGAGGGTAAGAAGACGATTAAAGCTTTGTGGGAAGAAACTACAGAATATGTAGGTGATACTCTGTCTTAAATTATTTTGGTTTCTCTTGTTCCTCCCATTCAAAAGGTATATGGAATTGTTCTGGTAGCTTATAGAAAAAAGGGAGATTTAAATGTACAGGTTAGATGAATTACAAAAGGCATATGCTACGAAATATATGATAGATACGGAGGTTAATATAATTAGAGGTTTGAAGTTTTCCCTTGCTGATAAGTCAAATCGTAGAGGGTGGAAAACCCAGGTGATCCAGCTAAATGCATATACAACTGAGCAATAAAAAAACTGCTTAATCGCTCTAACGATTAAACAATTATCAAAAAAGACTATAGATACAAAACATCATATCAAGAGGCAGTGAGAGTGTCTACGCTCTCCCGTTTACGGCAATTTTATTTGGGCTTTATTCTCATGTTGAAATTACAAGTTAAATATTAAAAAACGTGGGAGAAATTCCTTTATTGCTTAGAGAAGAGGTATTTTCGATAGCAGGTTAGTAAAAGGAAACTGATGAAATTGATGTAACGAATGGAATAAATAAAAATTGTTTTAGAGAATAGGACATTAAATTTTTTTAAAATATCAAAAATTGGTGATGGATAATGAGGGTCCTAGAAATACAGAATGTACTTTATGATTGTTGAGGACTATTAAATTTTAAAGGGAGGAATTTTGATGCAAAGGTTAAACCAAATTAGATCATTTATCGATATGGTTTTACAGGTACAGCAAGATTTTGAGGATCATTTTAAGACCTATCAAGATGTCTATTTTTTCAACCTCAATCCGCGTTTTGTGAGAATACAACAGGATCTTCAGACGGAAGCTCTAAGAATAGGCATTATTAGTATTTCTAAAGATCAAAATAATAAAATTGGCAATGTTTTAATCACAAAAGAAGCTTTTTTGGCCATTACAACTAAAGACCAGCAACAGCCCTGGTTTAAAGATACAACAAATGAAAATTGGCTAATTGAACACTATAAAGTCACTATCGATGGGATAGAAATGTGGAGCGTAGATAGTAGACAAAGAGAAACAGTTTAACTATAGAAAGGGGCATTAGTTTTGACTCTACAACAATTGCTGGAAGGTCATCAAGGAATTGTTTTCGTGAATGATAATAAAGCTTTTACAGATAGTCGGATCATTGCAGAGGTCTTTCAAAAAGGGCATGACAAGGTTTTACGCGATATACGTAACTTGAAATGTTCAGAAACTTTTCGTCTCGCCAACATTGGAGAGGCGGATTATGTAAATGGACAAGGGCGAAAAATGCCAATGTATGTCTTAACATTTGATGGATTTGTTATTTTGGCTATGGGTTATACAGGTGAAAAGGCAATGCAATTTAAAGAACTTTACATAGCTGCATTTAACCATACACATCAATTACTTGCTGATCGACAAAATACTTTAATTTTTAGTGAACAACAAGCTATAAGCCGTGCGGTAAAAGAGAGATTATCTATTATTTATCCGAATCTATCACCTTACGCTAAGAGAAAATATTTTACTACTTTATATAAGTCACTAAAGCAGCAATTTCAAGTGTTGTCTTATAAAGATATTCCAAGAAGTTCATTTGCTGAAGCACTAGCAGTTATTAATAGTTGGGAATCACCAAAATTGGAGAGTCCTCAAAATATTAAATAGGTTCGGGATGTTGCGGTTTCCGAGTAAAGGAGGGGTGTTCAATGAAGAATGGGAAAAAACTAACAGTTTTTCAACGCCAGCATCTTCAATCATTGGGATTAGAGCCGAATGATTGGTTACTCAGTAAAAAAACGAATGTTGAATGGGTAATAATCGAGCGCATTTCTGGAAATGCATGTACTATTCCTGCGCCTTAGAAACGGAAAGGTGTGAGGAAGTTGTTAGATGTATTATGTTTTCTCATCATTTTAATGTGTTGTTTTTATTTATATCTAATATAAAAAAATAAAAAGTTGGGAGAGTTAAAAATATGCCTGAATCAAAAAAAGGTACTCTTGTTTCATTAATGACTATGTCATTTTCAGATGGAATGGTCCATAAAGTGGGTTTTGTTGTATCTAAGCTTAGAAAACATGGGGATTTGACAACAGTTGTGCAACAAACTTCAGCGATTAAAAAGAGTAGTTTATCAAAATATGGACAATCCCTTTTTGATGCATGTTTTAAGGGTTGGTAATAGCCAAGCACTACATATAAGAGTGAAGAACTAGCGTGCAATGTTTAGTTTTTCACTTACTTTTATTTTTTCAAGGAGGGCTGTCACTGTTGAAATGGCTAAACGTGAAGATAAAGAAGAGTTAATCAAATGGGTAATTGACAAATGTTTGCAAAAGTATTTTGAAATGGAGTTACAGGCTAATGCTAGCCATTTACCTAGTATGACTAGTCGATGGACTGATACACCAATGCACTCGAATGGTTTTCATAGCTCTACAGAAACGGCAGCAATTAAAAAAGCTTCAGCAGCTGAATGGGTGGAGGCCTTCCATGTGAATTTAAAGTGTCTTCCAGAATTACATCGTAAGCTGATTCAACTTAAATATTTATCAAGAAGTTCTGATGGTAAATATCTAAGTGACGATTTTGTTTATACAGAATTGAACCTAAGTCGCTCTGCCTATTATCTTTTAAAAAAAGATGCACTTTATTGGTTAGGACTTCAACTTGCTGATGATTCGATTATCCGAAGTGAGTATTGACGACAAGTACACATTTTATAAAGGGTGGATTATATGAAAATAAAAGCAAGCCTAATGATCTTGGGGTTATCATCGCTATTCTTCCTTAGTGGATGTGAAGAGGAAGAAGAAAAAGAAGAAAAAATATCAGCAACGTTTCTCAAATTAGAAAAACAGGATGATGGAGCATATGCAATTCTTGCAGACGATACCAATAAGGTTTATTACAAAATGATGATTAACTCCTATGAGTATAACCATTGGAACATAGAAGAAAATACGCTGTTAGAAGATCTTGCTGTAAAAGAAAAATCAGTCTTATCTTTTTTTGGACCTTTCCCTGAATCAACGACAATAAAAAAAATTGAAATCGATGATAACTGGTATCCAATTGATGAATTTGATTATTTTGAGGAAGAAGATATGTAGAAGTGAGGTAGCTCAAATAGGGGGTGCCATAGCATGGGATTAATAATTTATCTGTTTGTGGGAAGCTTCTCGATGTCACTAATATTAGGACATTATTTCCCTAATTTACATGATCTCATAATTAATGGTTTATCGATTTTCATTTGCTTACTGTTACCGATTATTATTGTTATTTTTTCTAAATGGTTAAAAGTAAAACTTCGGTGATGCAGCAACAAAAGGAGCGTAGCTATGTTTCAACGATTTTTTCGTAGTCCAATACAAGAAAATCCGATTATGACGTATCAATGGCTGGATGATGAGAGAATCTACCATCCTTCAATAGCTGATGTAGCGTACATAAAATCGTTTTTAGAACGAACGCAAAATGACGTACTTATAACTCGTAGAGAGTACAGCGACTTATTAATTGGAAATTTGAAAGAGACTTCTACTAATCAAGAGGTCATTATCCATCTTATCTCCATTATGAAGCAATTAATTGAAATATCCATTATTCAGTATGAATCAGCTATTTTGCCCTCTCTCAGTGTATTAAAAGACTTTGAACGCTCTGACGATTTACAACGCTCTGTATGTGCCATGACGAACCATGATTATTATGGAGCGCTTATTTGTTTATCAGACTACCTAAATCGTCATAGAAAAGATGATGATCCATTGGACGTTATGGAAATCCATATTCTTTATATTTTTGTTAACTGCATATTAAGCAACGCTTTATGACGTTGTAAAGGAGGAGGCTATTTATATGAGCAATGGTACATTAGCAACACTAATTTTTACTTTATTTTTCGGGTGTGTTCTTCTATTTTCAGCAAATGAACCAGCAGCTGAAGCCAAAGAGAAAAGTTTACCAAAAGGGTTTGTTTTAGTTTCTGATACAAAGATCGGCACACAAACAGTTCATGAAATAAAACACTCAAAAACAGGTTGCCATTTTATTAGTACAGAAGACATTAAATCGGGTGGTGGTTTTGTGCAAATGTATGTCAATGTGAACAATACAGCAATTCCATATTGCGATAAAAGCAAGGGGGACAACAAATGAAATCAGTAGATGAGTATAGACAGCTACATTTTGTTGATTGTTTTAATAGGACTCACAATACCCTTGTCATAGGAAAAATGGGGAAAGGTGCAGCCTTTCATATGGTGAAAATTAATAACTCCATGTTTTGTGTCAGTGGAGAAATGGGGACGGGTTGTAGAGAATTACAACTACTTCTACCTGCTCCAAATAATCAAAATAACTTGTTTTCTAGAGTAGTAACTTTCAAAGAGCAAATGGAGATGATACTACAAAATCATCAAAAAAAATTACGACACAATCATTATTCAGCAGAAAGAGAACTTTATCGAAATATCTTTGGATTAATGTGGTGAGGTGAATGTAATGAGCCATTTTGAAGCGATGGAAGCATTAGGACAAGTCACAATATATGATTTGTTAGAAAATGATCAACCTACATTTACAGTCGGTGACAAGGTACATGCTGCCATTACACAAGAAAGTGATTATGAGGCATATATGTATTTGGAAGCTTATTACCCAATTGTTTTAAAGAAGCCTGGTGAGATTGTGGAGGTTTTACCTAAAAATCAGTATCGGGTCGATTTTGCTGGAGAGGTGCAGATAATGCGAGCGCATGAACTCTCATTTTAATTGGAAGGGTGTGAAAACATGGTATGAAAAATTACATTTGTCACTGTAATGTAAGTGCTAATGATGGTGTAAGTCATCTATCAGCTAAACCAACAATATATGTTGAAGCAAATGATCCTAGTGGAGCACATGCAGAAGCCGAAAAACAATTGACAACAAAATATGAGCGATTAGGATGCAAATACATTAGTGTTCAGGTTGCTTTATTAAAAGAAATTTAGCTATATACACGATTTATGTCACGGCAATACTTCAATGATTTTAAAAACTGAACAGGGAACATTATGTTATTTAGTGTTCCTCATTGGGTTTTTAATAGAAAAAGAAGAAGGAGGAATATGGAGTTTTTCACTAGGCATTTTATACATTTACTGTTATTGCTTTTATTATGCTTGGCGTAATGCTGAGGATTTTAAAGGATGGCTGAACAGCTTGAAAGAAGGTGATTAGATTTGAAAAAGTTAGGTCTAAAAGACACTTGTATTGGTTGTGGCGCAAAAGCTACTGACCCTGAATGTGATTGTGATTGGGCTACTTGTTCTTGTTGTGGTTATTCTGATTGTTGGGTTAGAGAAGATGACACGTATCATTGTTACCATTGTGATTATGAATCTGATCACAGAAGGAGAATGTGGGAATCGTTTTAAAGATTTATCTTGTGTATGAAGGGAGCTAACTAAATGAAATACAGTGCGAAACTTAACCAATTTTTAGTGAAAAACTCGGAGCTTACAAATGAGCAAAAGGCCGAGAAAGTAGCAAATTTAGATACAGATGATTTATTCGACTTAATGCGTAATATCGAGGAAGCTCAAGACAAGTACGACAGAATGGTAATTAAAGCAGTTGCTGGTTCTTTGCTTGCTAAAAATATTTTCTTAGTTTAATCAGTACAATCATCAAATTTACTGAACAGTTTGAGGATTATTTGAAAGAAAATGTGCAGTAAGGGGGTGACGAGTTGGAGCTTAATAAAATCTATCAAGGACATTGTTTAGAGGTGTTAAAAACACTATCTGACGAAAGCGTAAATACAGTCGTCACAAGTCCTCCTTATTGGGGGCTACGTGACTATGGTGTTGATGGACAAATAGGACTTGAAAACTCTGTTGAAGAATATGTTTCAGCACTTGTAGATGTGTTTCGAGAAATTAAACGGATCCTGAAAGATGATGGGACTGTTTGGCTAAATCTTGGTGATGCATACGCAGGTAGTGGAAAAGGGCGTAATGCAGATGGCAAAGGCAATCCAAGTAAAAACCACATGCAAAGTAATGGGCAGTTTGATGGGATTGTTAAAATATCAAAAAATGTAGATGGATTAAAGCCAAAAGATTTAATAGGGTTGCCTTGGCGTGTTGCCTTTGCATTACAAGCAGATGGATGGTACTTGCGACAGGACATAGTATGGAGTAAGCCAAATCCGATGCCAGAAAGTGTTACTGATCGGCCAACAAAATCCCATGAATATATTTTTCTATTAAGCAAGCAGCCAAAATACTATTACGATCATGAAGCAATAAAGGAACCAGCTGTATATGGAACTTTAGATGTTAGAGGATCGCAAGGTGCATTCGGACAAGCACAGAAAGCAAGGCGTACTGATAAGCCTAGAGGTTCCTTTGAGGGCAAGTATGGTAACGAGGCATTTTAGAGCAATTCGAGATAAACGCAATAAACGATCAGTATGGACAGTTTCAACTAAACCATTAAAAGAGGCACATTTCGCAACATTTTCAGAAGATTTAATTGAACCATGTGTATTGGCTGGTTGTCCGTTGAATGGCGTTGTAATGGATCCGTTCTTTGGTTCAGGAACAACAGGATTAGTTGCATTAAAACATGGCCGTAATTTTATCGGAATCGAACTCAATCCAGAGTATATAAAAATAGCTGAAAAGCGATTAAGTAAAGTACAGCTGGAACTAATCCATGAATTAGGTTAAACACTAGAAAGAAAATGTTCAGAAAGGATAGAGAGAGTATGAAAAAGTGTAAGAAATGTAATGGTCAAGGTTATGTAGTTGTCAATGATGGTGAGCGTTTGGGTAACAGACGCATTCAATTGGTCGGAAGTAGTGGAAATACAATTTGGGGAGGTAAAGTAAAGGTAAATTGCACGAATTGTTATGGAAAAGGGCATAGATAGATACTGCTCAACAGAAAGAAAATGTGCAGTAACGAAAGGGGCTGAGTAAATGAAAGAATCCGATTTATTTGAACCATTAAAACAGTTTTTATCGAATGATATGAATTGTGAAAAAGTGTTTGCTGAGGTTGTAGATTTAGATGTTGTTAGCAAGCATGGAAATGTATACATTGGCGTTGAAATGAAAACGTCGCTTAATTTTAAAGTAATTGAACAAGCAGCAAGACGTAAACATTTAGTCGATTATATGTTCATTTTAGTTCCAAAGCCGAAACACTATCACGCGCAATTAATCTTAGATTGGTTAAAACATTTAGAAATAGGTTTAATTTATTTCGATGAAAAAGCATATCGCAACAAAGTGTCTATTTACTTTTGGGGCAAGCGACAGCGAAGTGCTAAACGATTTAAAATTGCTGACTATATCGATGAAGAACTAGACATTTTAAATGTTGGTGGCGTTAAAGGTGGCGAATCGATCACACCGTATAAAAACACCATAGACAAAATAAAACATGCCTTATACATGAATGAAGATGGCTTAACGATTGAAGAAATACTTTTAAAAGTGCAAACGCATTATGCAACACCAAAGCCGTCAGTGGTAGCGACCTTACAAGCACAATGGAATCAAAAGTGGTGTGAGGTTTTCGTAAAGGATAAGGAACGTTATTTCAAAATGAAAGAAGATTATCGTGAAGAGTATTGGAATGAATATATTGGATTATCGAGAGAGGTACGAGCCTTGCGTAAGGCATAAACCCTTTATCTTACTGAACACTTAGGAAGGAGATTTCACTATGAATGCCACAGAAAATCGTCAAGGCAAAATAGAGAATGTTATCTTACGTTTTGCTAATCGCATGGATGACAAATTAGAAGTCAAGGTGCGTATTACACAGCATGTATATCAAGAAGCTAATTTACGAGTTGATTGGCAGCAATTAAAAGATGTAGGGGCAGTCAGAACTAAAGGGGCATTTCGAAGAGCCGAACGCTGGATGAATAACAATAAAGGCTTTGTCCTAAAGTTAATCGATGAACAGTTTCCGACATTTTGGGACGAGACTGACGATATTTAACTAAGCAATATGTCAAAGTTACTGCACAATATGAACAGTGAAGGGAGATAGTGAAATGCTACAAAAAGGCGACACAGTAGTAATGCATACTTGCATTGAAGCTGAAAGTCATGACGGACAAATTTGGATATGTACGTCGGATGAATTTAAGCACCATCCAAATCACGATTATACAGTAATTATGCTTGATGGTTTTAGTGGTTCGTTCCAAACGAAATATTTACAAAAGGTTAATTTCGATTTTAGTTACCAACAGTTTTTAGCAAATGAAAAGAACTACGAAAAGCTAATTAACGAACATGCCGATTTGCTTCATTTTCACGATACAGCATGCGAAGTATTAACGTCAGATCAGATTGAAGAAATTGAAGAAGCTATGCGCGATATTCCAGAAACGGTTTACTGAACAATATGAGGATATTGTTCAGCCAAAGGAAGGGGTATTTACATGGATATTTATAAAGTTATAAAGCAAAAGAATGAACTTGAAAAACTTTATGAAAACTGGACAAAGCAAGGTTTGAGCGACAAAGAAAAACGCATACGATTAAATGCTTATTTAGATGAAATGAAGCGAAAATTCAACAAAGACTCTTAAACATTTTGTGCAAAGGAAGGAGTAGTGATTTTGTGATAGTTTTAGATTTTATTTTTATAGTGCTTCTCTTAGTAAAGCTATTATTTTTAGTGGTTATTTTGAGTGCGTGTATTGATATAACTATGCTCCTAACCATAAGTTATTCTTCTAATTTAATGAGTAAATTTTTTAAGCAACTAAGACTAACTAGGCTTGAGAAATTATGACTTAAAAAAATGGGCTAATGATAGATATGAAAGGATAAAATTTTAATGAATTATTCTGGTGGATATTTATAAGTCTTAAGGTGAGTGTGATTTATCAATTTAACCTCAGGTCCAACAGATATTTCATAGGTCATTCTATCTTTTCCTAATGAAATATTATGTCCGCCATCTGTAGGCTCAATTTCAAATGTAATTTGCAGATCAAAGCCTCTGAAATGATTTCTTTTTGTTTCAATTAATTCAATTTTCAAAGGAGTAACAAAGGGTGAAACATCCTTTAAAATCTTCGGATTATAATAGCTTCTCAAATCCTTTTCAATATAAGGAGTTAGAATGAGCATGAGCATATCCTGTAATCTAAGATCGTTAGAATCCTGAGTAGGTCCATAAACCCCTAACCCTGTCCTTGGAAGAAAAAATAAAGCAAGAGTAATTAATATTATAAAAGCAGATAATCCCTTTTTCATTTATAAAATAATACACCTCTTTTATATATTTTATAAATTTATTATTAACCATCCAATTAAAAGTATGTAGTTAAAAGAGGAGGTAAAAAATACCCTAGATAATTCAACAGTAGTTTACTGCACCATCTGAGGATTGTTTTCCTTTGAAAAGTTGGCAATAAAATATACCAGGGAAAAGGAAGTGTTGTTTTGGACATGATTTTTCGGAACGCTTTTATCGTTTTTTATTTAGGGATGTTAGGCTGGTGTATTTATAGGGGGATTTTTGGAAAGGAAGAAGATTAAGTGAGGGTTATTACAGTGGTACTTTCAGTTTCTGCGTTGATATTTGCCTTATGGGTTGTATTCTTCGGAGATATTACTAGTTTCGAAAAAGTTAAGCAGTTATCATACAACTGGATTGCATTCGTTGTTGTTTTAATGTTTTTTGGAGGTTTTTTCTATGCCTTAAAAAGAAAATAACTAAATGTGCTTTATTTAGTACAAGGACGATTTCTGTAGCAACATTGGTCAGGAAAGGAGTTAAATATGTTTGAAGATAACGAAGGTGCTCTAAAATTTTTGGCAATATTAAGTCTTGCTAGTTTATGTTTACTATTCTTTGTAAGTATTACACCACTTAAAAATGATATAGAGGTAGCATCTTTATATGGAAATAAATGTATCAAAGAAAGAAATGGTGCCATTTTAGAAGAGGACCATTCATTAATAATAAAATATACGATGGAATCCGAACGATTTGACATATTTTGTTATAACGAAATGATCACAGATATGAATAGTCAAAATATCAGTAATATATGGGAAACAAGATATGCCAATAGCTCTATTGTTAAATGGAATGAAAAAGAATACGTCTTTACAAGACCTGATAAAAGATTTGTTATTACTGATGCCAATGTTAGCACACTATTAAAAGAAAATCGTAATTAGATGGGAGAAGAACGATATGTTAACGGAAAAGGATATTCAATTACTAGAGTATATGGATTATCAAGTTATGAATAATGGGTTCGATGGCTGGTTTGGTAATCGAGCTTATGACAAAATGTTTGAGTTCCTTGAATTATTACATAAAAGAAATTCTGAATTGGATCAGACAGTAGCAGCCATATTTATCAAAGTGACTGTATCAGGATTAGGTTATTACCAACATCAACATTCTACTTTTATTCCTGAAATTAAAGAAATATACAACGAGTATAACGAGGCAATTGAAGAATGCAATAACCAGTATAAACAAGTTGCTAAAGAATTTATGAATAGCTATGGATTGGAAGACTGGGGTACTAAATTTATAGACCAATTCGATACTAAATAGCTGTTTTAGCATTAAGATTAAGAATGGAAGGAGGAGCAGGAAGATGAGTGAAAGAGTAGTAGATGGAATGCAGTTTTTCGATGAAGAATTAAAGTATTTAAAACGTTATGAACATGAGTATGTATATGGCGCAGAAAAAAAACTGACTGCTTCTTCCTTAGTTACTTACATATTACTACGCTCGCTTTGTGATGAGGTAGGGCTTATCTTGGAGCAAGATTTAAATTTAAAGGAAGAATGCGAAAAACATAATCTTCCTTATAGCTCAATACATAATGGTTATCACCGCCTTTTTGACATTGGTTTATTACATATTGACCGTATAAATGGTCGTACATATATTCAATTGCCAGTAGTAGCTGCTTATGTGCCAACTGCAGTAAATACTAGGATACCTGGGTATTTTCTTGTACCCAAAGCAATTTTTAAAAGTGGCTTTTTAAGAGGTTTTATTAAAGGCCGTGATGTACGTGGTTTATTAGGCTTATTGGACCTTATAAATGGCCTGTATAGGGAATCTAAACGTAAGAGTAAACAATGGTTAAAACGTAAGAAAATCACGTTATTCAATAAATTAAAACAGTCTAAGCATGTGTTTAATAAGTGGTTAAAACGTGTATTCTATGGCAAGAATAGTTTGATCCAGGTTAAACAAGAAATAGAAGGTCTATTTGAATTGGCGTTTGTAGAAAACGTCTACAGAGAAAGGAAGCATGATGCCAAGTTCGACCAATTCCAGGCATCTGCACACAATACATTATCTTCTTTATTAAGATCCAGCAGTGTACGTTATACAAGCGATGAGTTACAGGATATGCAGTATGCTTGCAAGCAAGAAATCATTACGCCAATGTATTATGCGGTGGAAGCGAATGAAAACGCAATGTCTACGGTGAAAGCTGTTATGGCCGATATTTTAAGCGCAAGTGTGCGAGAGCTTGAACGTCAAACTTGTAATATTCAAGTTCTAGGGGCGTACTTCCGCAAGACCCTAAGACTTCAGACAAAACGTATTTTCCAAGAGGAGCAGCCGTTACGCTATCTCATCGCCAGCTCGTACAAAGATGCAAATTGGGATGTACCCGAGCAATTTCAATAAGAGCCTTTTCTGAAAAAAGTATTCAGAAAGGGCTATTTGTCATGCAGGCATACATGTATCTTTACCATGTATATCTTTAAAAAATAGAAGAATATAAAATTTGTTGGTAGGACCAGGAGAATATCCAGGAGCCTACCTTTTTTGATGGCATTTCAATCCAATTCGAGCTGTGGAATAGTCGCCTTTTAAAATTTAAATCCATTTAGGAATGTGGATGACTTATCTTGAAGATTGCTCATTTCGTGGATAATTGAAGTGATTATGTGAATAAACCATCCCTTTTCGTCATTTTTAGAGGATAAACCATTTCCAAAAATTAATAAGTCGTCAAGGCCTTGCTATCATTGGCTTTGCAAGCTTAATGATTGCTCTCTATTAATATATGAATACTATTTTGATTACTATGTGCTGTTTTTTCTCTATTATTTTTTCTATTATACTTTCCTCATGGATGACGAGGTTGAAGTTGGTTATGTTTTTCTTTCTATCAAAGAAAGAATGAAAACCTTTAAGTTATAAATAATGACCATAATATCTTATAAGATATTCAAAAAAACTAAACAAAAAAATTCAGATTCTTCTTCTGAAACGATAGAACAAATAAAGTATCTGTACTTTATTTTGGAAGAAATTTTACATACATAATTGTTAATAAAAGTAAAAGTGATAATCACTTAGTGCGGAATTTTGAATTTTTATATAAATATACTAAATAAATGATATAATGTTAAAAAAAGGAGGTAATTATATGAAAAAACTTTTATTTTCTATTTTTTCACTCGTATTAATATTATCACTTGCGCCTCTTAAGCAAGAAAATGTTTCAGCTACTGAGTTGGAACAGGAAACGGAAGATATAAATATAGAACCTCTTGGTATTGATGGTCCAGGGGATGGGATTCCTTATTGCAACCAAACCTTTACTAGTTTTAATAATGATGATTCTTATGTAACAATACAGACAAATACCCAATCAGCTGATCGTTCAATACAGTGGGGTTTTCACATAAGATCATCAGCTTATTCTAAATATAGTCCTACAACAACGGTAGGTATCGGTACTGCAACTGTAAATGGTGTTATGATTAATTCGCCATATTCAAATCACACAGCAGCACCAGATTATAATTTTCATGGTAGTTTGAAAAATTATCAAATTATGTTAACAGGCAAAAGCCAACCTCTTAAAGCCAACGATATTGTAACTCTATTCTTTAGAGCACATTCATCTAACGGTGCAAATAGTAGTGCTACTTCGGTTGACCTGAAATGTAGAGTATCATAAACTTTCCATATAGGGGGTTAAATAGATGGCTCTTAGATGGAATAAGGAAAATATTATTTTCGATAGCTTACATGAAGCAGATGTATGGGCCGACTCAATAGGAAATGAGATTTATGCAAGACTATATGATGGTTATGATACACCAGATTATAAAATAGCTTATTCCTTAGCTTTTAGACTTGCTGAAATGAAAGAATTCAGAGTAATTACTGAGATTTCAATAGATAAGGAAACGAGATATAAAGTCTGGGTAATATCTGCTTAGAATTGATTACACTTATTTAAAAATAATTCCTTAAATACATCTTGAAGCCCCGAATTGTAGACACTTAAAAGTGAAAACTATTCGGGGCTTTTTGTTTTATAGCGAAACACTTTAAATATCTATGGGAATAAATCTGTGATTGGATTCATCTGTTCAATATTAAATTTAAAGCCTATTAATAAATGTTCATTTTAAGTAGACTCTAGCTGAACAAAATAGATTGTAGTAATATCAATGTTGTGACTTTAAGAGATAAATTGCACAAAGGGAAGCCTAGAAAATATCATGCTGAAGCAAAGGGAAAGGATCGTCTTATCTATAATGTAGTGGTCCAATTATTAAAACAAAATGAATCAGTAGTGAATATTCATCGAGAAACAGGTCTTGCTAGGAATACTATTTATTCTATTAAGAAGCAATTAGAATTTGAAAAAAACACATCCCAGTCAAAGTGACTCTAGCCTTTGAATGACTGCTTGGACTTTTTCTGGACTTTTTCTGGACTTTTTCTGGACTTTCTTTGGACTTTTCTTGGACTTTTTCTGGACTTTTCTTGGACTTTTTTTCGGAAAATCTGTGCTAAAGTATTAGTATCAGAAGATTATGTCCTGAAGAAAGAAAAAATTTTGACAGGATACATAAAGGGTCTTTCCTATTTATAGGAGAGATCCTTTTCGCTTTTGAAATATTAATATTTTTGATGGGAGGGAAAAGAGAAAATGGAAGAACGTTCAAAGCAACAAATCTATGGGTATGAACTTGAGCCAGTGGACATTTCAGATATGTTGTCTTTTGTAGAAAGTAGGCAGGAAGTACACGGCAATAAACCAAAAGTTACTTTGAGCATGTACGGAGATGATGGGAAATGGCATGTTGACGCAGCTGTACGCTACAAAGGTCGTGAAGGAAAGGATGAGTTTCAACCTTTCTTATTAAAATCCTATAAACAACTGTGGCGTGCGGAAAAATATGCGAGGGAAATTGCTGAAGAACATGGCTTTTCATATGAAGGACTTAATCCTTCATTAACTAATTCAGATATGTTCTTACAATATCAAAAACGAAAGCATGTAAAGGATACATTCACAAAAGACATGCAAAATGAAATTGAACAACATGGTACTGAATTAATGAAGGTTGTCGAAACACAGGCAGTTGGTGATGAAAATGACCAATCTTTCTTAACTAAGAAAGAGGTGGAACATTTAATAAGTGAGCAATTTAATCGTATTGAAATAGGTATCGAACAAATGCTCAATTCTGTGGATCAACAATCAAAGAAGAAGACATTCGCTGACTATCGTGATGAAATGAAAAATCTTCTAAAGGAATGTCGCCAGCATTTCAAAGATTCTATTATTGAACGTACATTAACATCCAAACAAAAAATGGATGACAAGGTAATTGGGCTACGGAATGGTGTTCGCGATAGTATTTCCGAAGTAAAAGATTCAGCTAAATCAAAGTTGATGCAGAGCATTCTTTATATGAACGAACGCTTAAAGGACTTTACAACTGTTATCGATCAAAAGTTGTACGAGCATGAGCCAGTACAACTTGATCGAAAGCAAAACAAAGCTATGGCTGCACAAGCTCATGAACGATAGGGATTCCCCAAATTTGGGGAGTCCTTTCTATTTTTAAAAACTAAGATACTAAAAAAGGATGGGATTATAGTGAAAATGACAAAAAACCTTAAACGTAAAGTGATGGCTGTGCCATTCGCTGCTGTGGCATCTATGATGCTAATGACATCAGCATTTGCTGCCGAAACAGAAACAAAACCAGTTAACCAGGTAGAACCAATTGTAGAAGTAGCACCAGTAAAAACAACAACTCAGCAAAAACTACAATCAAACAATGATAGTGAGCGTCGACAAGCATTAGAAGAAACGTTTAACGTGAAGCTTTCTGACACAGATATTTGGGCAGATAAAGCAGGTGAGTATACTTATGATATGTATGGAAATAAGCATGAGTATACACCACACGAAGCACTTAAAGCATTAAATGTTTATGCAACAAATGCAAATCGCCAAGAGTTAATTCAATACGGCATTCGAGAAAATGACTGGCAACCATATCGTGCATTTGAAGCTGAAAAAACACCAGCGTACTTTGAACTTGTCGATGGTAAATACGAGTACAATAAAATTTTCTGGGGAAATTTAATTGAACATGATCTTACAAATTTTAAAACAAAATTGGCCGATAACTGGAATGACCTTGAAAAGCGCGCTGTAATTGAGGCTGAAATGAAAGCCTACATTAAAAAGCAGGCTGCTATTTTTAATGAAGCTCCTGGAATCGTTCCTTACGTAATTGGACTTAATCACACTGTAACTTTGGCGAAAGAAAATGGTGTTTCTGAAGTAGCTAAAGATTACTTTGACAGTAAATATAATCATCCTGATGTTATGGCAAAAGGTATCTTTAAAGATGGTTCTAATCCATTTAAAAAATAATGTGTTTGATAGTTTATTAATGTTCGACAGGCAGCTTGGGGCTGGAACTAAATATTAATGCATTCAAGAGAGGGGGCGTTGGCCACTCTTTTTTTATTGCCCTTGAAGGGAGGTGGAGAATTTTGAATAACTACAAAGCAGAGATCACTCTAGCTATTATCGTTTTAGTTTTATTTGGTGGGATGGTAGCCTTTGCTACTGGTGTAGTCGATCCTTTAATGGCGAAAATCGGTGCAGGATGGACGAAAATGGTAGACAACGTATTTGGCGGAATTGGCGTTTAAAAATACAGCCTTTTAGAAGAGAGCGTGAGAGACTCTTCTTTTTTTATTGCTCTAATTCAATTGAAGGGAGGTATAGGAATTGAATAACTACAAAGCAGAGATCACATTAGCCATCATCGTTTTAGTTTTATTCGGTGGAATGGTAGCCTTTGCTACTGGTGTAGTCGATCCTCTAATGGCGAAAATCGGTGCAGGATGGACGAAAATGGTAGACAACGTATTTGGCGGAATTGGCGTTTAAAAATACAGCCTTTTAGAAGAGAACGTGAGAGACTCTTCTTTTTTTTATTGCTCTAATTCAATTGAAGGGAGGTATAGGAATTGAATAACTATAAAGCAGAGATCACATTAGCCATCATCGTTTTAGTTTTATTCGGTGGAATGGTAGCCTTTGCCACTGGCGTAATCGATCCTTTAATGGCGAAAATCGGTGCAGGATGGACGAAAATGGTAGACAACGTATTTAGTGGAATTGGCGTATGATAAAGGCTTAATTCAGCCCTGTAGGGCATCGCAGTCATGAGGAGCAGAAGATAACGATCTTCTGCTTTTTTATTTTATCGAAAGGAGAATTACAAATTGACACCATCAGAAAGAAAACGACAAAGCAAAGTAAAGCCAGAAGGTTTTGCTGAAACTGAGGCCTTAGTAAAGGAAATATTTGAGGTACAGGGACAGTCTTATTTTGATTGGCTACATCAGCAACATCAAGCTCTAATTCTTGAATTTAGCTTAGAAAATAAAGGAATGATAGCTTCTCTAGCTAAGGAAAAGGAGGTATAAAGCATGGATAATGCCATTACACTTATAAATGAGATTGCAAATGACGTACAAAAATTTGCGCCTGCAGTAGCTGGCTTGGTTTTAATTATTATTGGCCTTGTTTGGATGTTTGCAAAAGATCCTCAAAAGAAAGAAAGTGCGCAGTCTTGGATGATGAACGTATTTATCGGATTCGCCATTGTTTATCTAGCTGCATCTTTCGTTGCTTGGATGACAGGAAAAGTATCTGGATTCTGATCTAATATTTTACTGAGGGAAAGCAAGGGAAGGAGAAAACAATGTGTTACGAAAATTATTGATTCGTTTCAAGGATGACGGTGATTACTTTCGAGAAATTGATGAAGAACGGAATTATTTTTTTACCGAAGCAGAAGGAATTATTGATAGGATTCGTGACAGAATTGCAAAAGAAAAAAGGGCAGCCTCTACCAAGTCTTTTGAATTTTGGATTGATGGCCAATGTTTAGTTATCAGCCAAGTTCATTTTGACAAAAAAGATAGCCTCCAAAAACAGCTTGAGCATACAATTCTAACATTTGATAGTTGGGAAGAAGATATACGACATAAGTATGTCAACACCCTGAAGGAGTATGTTGAGGAGGAAAAGCAGCTGTTTATTAATAAAGAGTTTGCGACATTTGCGATTCGCTTTGATCAATTATTCGGTGTTTCTGCTTTTGAACCATTCCCTATTTACTTAGATGGTTCACAACTAAATGAAGTGTATGGAACCATGCAACCACTTGTTAGAACAGGCTTTTATGCAGAACTTGAGCAAATGATGGCAGCTATAAAAACTGCTTTAGAAAAGTTAGTCCTCGATGTTCAAAAGACTTTGCAAGGTGAGCAAACAGACTTTCTTCAACAGCAGAAACTGTTAGAGGAAAAGGTAAATTTGATATTGCAAGAGGATACAGCTTTCAAACAATTTACTCAATATGCTGGTGCAAGTTTTCAGTCTGTAGGAAAACATCGAATTGAGGCTTTATGTCCCAATTTCAAACTATATCAGTCTGTTCAGCTGATCCTTTTCTCTACTTTTGTAGAACAATATAGTTTTGCTGAAGCTTACGAAATTCATTTAACACTGGTTACGGCTTTAAAAGAAAAATATGATGCTATTTTATCGCAAGGCTTCTCGCTTGCTAATGATGAAATGATTGAATCTCTTGTTTTAAGTCCAATTCTACAACAATTTAAGTTGGATATTGAAAAGCAATTACAGAGAGACGAGGTGAAGGAGGATGAGCCACAATAAATTACTTTATCAAGATATAAATGAGATGTTGGCCGAATTAAATGCAAAGGATCGAGGCAGATATTTCATTTGTACGTGTCCAGAGTGCCAGCAACAGGAAGCGTTTATTTATAAAAACAATATGAATTTCATTCAATGCAATCGAGAAAATAGTTGTGGTGAGCGTTTTATTTTATCCTACGAAGAAAAAGAGGCTGAAATCTCTTACTCTACTGATCAAGATAAAAGAAAGGGACTTAGCGTTAAGGAGTCTAAGCAGCTGGCCGACTTTACAAAATTAATGAATCATGTCCTACAAAATATCGAAAGTGACACCTTAGACAAGGGTTATCGAGGACTTTCACGTGCAACTACTTCCCCGTTCATTGCTGATTTTTCTAATCCAGAAGGCGTGAAATTTATGTTTGAATATGCGAATGGATTATTACCGAAAAATTATGCGGATAATCATTGGATGTGTCAAAGAAACCTTGTCTTTCCGTTATTTAGTGAGGATGGTCGTATAGATCGAATTTTGTTACGTTCATCCATTAATCCAAATATTGAACCTAAAGAAATACAACTAGTTGTGAATCCCTCAAATGAAGCGAGGGATTTTTTTGTTGATATTCCTGAAGAGGCAAAAACCGTTGTTATTGGTGAAGCTATTTTGGACAGTTTATCATTCCGTGAAATCGATAAAACGCTTGGAATTATGGCATTAACAGGTTCTCGGAAATACCGAACTCTCTGCAACTATATAAAAGAAAATCCAGAAAAATTTAAGAATAAGCGATTTCTTATTGCTATGGACGATGATGTTGCTGGCTATAAAGCTTCCAAAGAAATCGCTAGTTGTCTGGAAGAAATACATGCTGATTATCAAATTTTTATATATCCTGAAACGTGTAAAGATGGAAATGACTTTTTAGTAAAGGAAAAGGAAAAATTTCAGCGATATGTTCAGTTTTTTGATAAGAAATTTGAGTCAAACAGCAGAAATTATATTGATATTAAAAAATCCATGCAACATGTAGTAATATGCAATTCGAGAATGGATGCTTTATCGTTCCGAAGTGTTGATGCAGAATGTGGCGTATTAGTTTTACAGGGAGAGGGCAATGTTGATTTTAAAGAACCTATCCAGAAACTAATGTTAAACAGGGATTTACAGCGTAAAACATTTATTCTAGCTATGCCACATACAGCTGAAGGTCAGAACAAAACACATGAGTTGATTGGATTTTTTGAGAAAATGAATTTAGAGTACAAAGTTTTTGAATATCCTGATGATGCCTTATCGCCAATAAAATTTTCTCTGGATGATCATAAGTCTTTTGAGAAATGTGTTAATCAACAACTTTTCAAAAAAGAAAATCAAATGCGGAAACTTCAATATGAACGATAAGACACAAGGAAGGAGATATTATGACGACTTTTTTGAAATGGTTTGTACCACTACTAGCGTTCGTAGCTTTTATAGGGTTTATTGCCTACGGGGCATCAGTTCAGAATATAACGACACGTACAATGGCCGAAACTGAAGTGGTTTTGGAAACTGCTCATGTAGGAGCCATTCGAACAGGCTTAAATGAGCAGGGACGATCAGAGAAGGACGCTTTGTATATAGACAAAAAGGAATTAGTAGAAAATTTGTTGACTGAAATTGCAGCAACTCAAAAAAATCTTACCTACAAGCTCCAAGTAAATTATGCATTTGTAGATGCAGGAGGAAAAGTAACATCCATTGATAAAGATATTCGCGGTATCCAATACCGTATTCGATATATTGATGAAAAGGGTAAAGTGAAGGGTACTGCTGAACGACACTTAACACTGAATGAATTAGAGTAGGTACTCACCAAATTTGGTGAGTGCCTTTTACTTTAAGGGGAGGGTGGTGAAGCACAGGCATGTCAAATCTAAAAGGTGCGATTTTGGCGATGGCACTATGGGTTGGTGTAGTGTTTCCTTTCTTATTAAGTTTTGGAATCGACTCTTTGCAACAGCGTGCTTATCTCAGTACAACAGAAAAAATAGCAGAGCTTATTAAACAAGAAGGTGGCGTTTCCGAACAAGTACAACAGGTAGCGAATAATTTAAAGAGCAAAGGCTACATAGTGACTTTTTCTAAACCTAGTTTAGTTCAGTTTGGAGAAGAAATTGTTATTAATTATCAATATGAGTATCAAAATGTACGTGGTAAACAAAAGTTAGCTACACAAAATAAAGTGGTAATAGACAAACGTATATTCGCAGGTGGCGGTAATCCTACCACGCCAAAGGAACCTCAAACATATTCTGTGACAACGCCTGAATCGTTAAATGCCAATGGTGAATTTACGTTTAACATACCAAGATTAAAAAATATACTAAATGTAACTTCCAATACTGGAAATGTTGAAATTGTGCGTGTTAACGGTGAAGAAGTAACAGCGAGAGTTTCTAATGGAGCCATCTCAAAGAAAGTTCAAACAGGTGGAGCATTTATTCCAGCTGATACGAAATTTGTTCGAGTTACAGAAAAACGAAGTAGTCCTAGAGTAGCGAAATACTTGAATTATAACCAAGATGGGTATGTAGGTAAGTTACAATACGTTGGATATTCAGGAACAGCACCAAGTAAACAAGTAACAGGTGATAATTTGTGTATACATTTGGTAGATGGAAGCTCTTCATTTTATGTTTATAAAGATGGAGATTGGACTCGTACTAGCGGAACAACAGGTTGTAGTAACACTGTTTTCAAGTACAAAGAAACAGATCCAAATGGTGTAACTTGGGTAGGCGATTTAATTGATTATGTGGATACTTTCTTTGATGAACCTAAGTATGTCTATAGAGCTGGGGAATCATCACTAGAATTATTAAACAGTGTCGAATATCCAAATAAACCCGATCTTAATTCCATTGTCCCTAACCCTAAAAATGGAGATACCCTTGAAATTTTAGCTACTAAGGGTATTCGTAAATTTACTGGTATAGCTTATGACAATTCTAAAGGTAATCCAAGTTGGGATTACGAAGGATACGTCACAAGATCAGAATCAGATACACGTACTTACGCCAACTACTATCAATATCAACTACAATTTGAGTACATGAGTAATTGAGGACTATAAAACATTCTAACTTTAAATGCTAGAACCGAAAGGTTTAGCAGAGTGGTGAGTCATTTTACAAGAAGGGAGTGAGAGATTCCGTATGTCTAATCTAAAAGGTGCTATTCTGGCCACAGCGTTGTTTGCAGCTGTGGTTTTTCCTTTTCTTCTCATGATGTCTATCGATGCTTTCCATCAACATGCCTTTTTAAAGATGACAGAAGAGGTTACAGAGCTTGTCAAAGAAGAAGGCGGTGTATCTGAACATGTTTCACAAGTAGCTGAAAGATTAAAGAAAAAGGATTTAACGGTGACTTTCTCTAAGCCAGGACTTGTTAAATTTGGAGAAGATATTGTTATTGGGTATGAATACAACTACCAAAATGTGCGTGGTAAGAAAACGCTAGATGGTCAAGATAAAATCGTGATTATGAAGCGTTCCATAGGGAAAAACTGGAATAATTCGAATGAAACCAATCCCCCAACTGTGATCACAAAATCATATTTTGCAAGAACGCCTGAATCATTGCAGCCAGATAAAGAGTACACATTTACGGTACCAGGATTAAAAAATCTGCTGGGTGTATCTTCAGATATGGGGAAAGTAGAAGTTGTACGTGTTGAAGGGGAGAAAGTGACCGTTAAAGTATCAGGTGGAAAAGTAGTAAAGACAGTACAAACAGGTGGAACAAATTCGCTGGCAGATGAAAAATATGTGACAGGTGAAGATACAGCTGCGTATAACCAAAATGGTTATACAGGCACACTAGAACGCTATCTTTATAGTGGAAAACTTATGCCAGCTGATAGTAAGGTGATCACGACAACCAAAACAGCGTTATTTACTAGCATTTTCCCAGGTTCTATTGATTATGGATCAGATGGCTATCATGGCACTTTGTTGAAGAATGGAAATCCAGTTAAAACAATCTTTAGTGGTGAATACACACCTTCAGATACAAAATGGATAGAGGGTGCTACAGCCGAAAAATACAACCATGATGGTTATGTAGGAACATTAGAACGCTATACGGTAAGTGAGGAGTATATTCCAGAAAAAAATATCACTGATTCATTGACAAGTATTACAAATACATTTCCTGACACCATTGTAAAAGATGGGGTTACTTTGTATAGAACAGGTGATTCTAAGAAAAGTATATTAACAGATCAAGAAACTAAAATTATATCTATTGAGGTAGGTGGTCCTAGATGGCATTGGGCAAAAGAAACACCTTCTTCGACTTATAATTATTCAAAAGATGGATATATAGGTACATTACAGGCAATTGGGAACCCAACTTATTCAACAAAACATAGCTCAGAATGGACTCCTGCTATAATAGGAATTCATAATACTAACTATTACTCTAACAATTTAAGTGAATTAAACGGCCAGGTTAAAGATATAAATATCAATCCTAATGGGAGGCTAAATGGTGAAAGCGCAATAGAGTATATTGTTAGAACAAATGAAGCTACTTTAAGAGCACTAGGGAGAGTAAACCCTAAAATAATCGAAAATAGTATACGCTGGAAAAGTAGTATAGAATACGGAAACTTCTTGTATAATGGCATTTATTATCCATATAAGAGGGTAATCACAGCAGATTATACGTTTGATGTTTTCCGATGGTTTCAAGTCTACGGTGGAAACGTAACAAAAGATGCTGTATATCAATATACACAAGAATACAGTGCAGTATTACCAGCATCAGATTCACGTGTATATGCTTATAAGGGAACAGTAACAAAGCCAGCTACTGATACACGAATATATGAATATGTACAGGATTACACTGGTACGGTTACAAGACCTGAAATGGATACGCGTATTTATAAGTACCGAGGAAAAGTGGTAAGACCAGCCTCTGATACGCGTACTTATGAGGATTATTACCAGTATGAATTGAATTTCCAATACAATTAAGGTGAGATATATGAAAAAATTTCTCAAAAAGTCAATTTGGTTTTTGTTTTTTGTATTTGTAGCTGCTATAGCTTATATAAATACGGACTATGGGAATATTGCCCCTCAAAAAGAGCAACAAGAAATCAAACACGTTCAGATGTAACTACTACATCCAGAGCGTGTTTTTTGTTGGAATCTGAAAGAAAGGAGTAAGGTCTATGAATGAAACAAAATATTTACAACGTTTAGCACAACCTAAAGGGCTTCTTGTTTTCTCAATAGTTTTTTGGTCACTCATGTTTTTTGTTTCGAATTTTGTGCTTGCATTCCTTCAATCTATACTGGCATCGTTCCATCAATTCCAGGCAGATCCCAAGAGTGTATCTTTTTCGATTGATTGGCGAAGCTTTTTAGATTTTCAGTCAACTTGGATTCCGTTTTATATAGGGTTTGCAATTCTAAGCACAATAGGATTTGTGAAATTTATCTATAAAATTCGTTTGAATTTTGTGGATTTGAATAAAGGGCAGCACGGCACTAGTGAATTTGAACAGGTGCGTGAATTAAAAAAGCAATACAAAATTATACCTGCTGCAGAAAAAGAATATGACGGTGATGGTGGCGTCATTATTTCAGCTTTACAGGAAAAAGGGCGTCCGTACCGTCTATTAATCGATGAAGGACCCATTCATACGATGGTTATTGGGATTACGAGATCAGGTAAAGGGGAAACTTTTGTATTTCCTCAGATAGATGTACTGAGTCGAGCCAAAAATAAGCCCTCCTTAGTTGTCAACGATCCAAAAGGGGAACTTGCAGCTGCTAGTTATGACACGCTAATTGCTCGTGGTTACGAAGTGCATGTATTTAATTTAATACAACAATACATGGGAATGGGATTTAATCCATTACAAGTAGTTATCGATGCGTGGAAATCAGGAAATACGAGTTTAGCGCAACAGTATGCGAATAGCGTAGGGTTTATGCTATACAATGATCCATCAGCAAAAGATAAGTTTTGGTCCAACTCAGCTCAATCTTTGGTGACAGCAATCATTTTAGCTTTGACTGAGGATGCGTTACTGACTGGTAAAGAAGATACGATTAACTTATATTCTGTGGCTAATTTCCTGTCTACACTTGGAAGTGATACTAACGCAGAAACAGGTGAAAACGCATTAGATTTATTTTTCCAAGCCAGAGATGAGGTCAACCCAGCTCGTATGATGTATTCAACAAGTAACTTTGCTGCTGGTAATACACGCGCAGGAATTTTCTCATCAGCGATGGATAAATTGCAAATTTTCACATTAGAACCCAATGCAAAACTTACAAGTTACAACAGTTTAGATTTAACAGAAGTCGGATTTGGCGACAAGCCAATCGCGATTTTTATGGTAACGCCTGACTATGATAAATCGAACCACGTTTTGGCCAGTATTTTTGTGAGTCAATTATATCGAGTAAATGCTGAGAAGGCTACGATGAGTCCTAGTGGCAAAATGAAACGCCATGTACATGCTTTACTTGATGAATTTGGGAATATGCCAGTAGTGGATGGTATGGACGGTATGGTTACTGTAGGGGCTGGCCGAGGGTTTAGGTTTCATTTAATTATACAAGCTTATTCTCAAATGAAATCCCTATATGGTGATGACGCAGATACAATCATTGGTAACTGCTCTAACCAAATATATATTTTAACGAAAGATAAAGCGACAGCAGAACAGTTCTCCGCGCTCATTGGTACAAAAACAATTACAGATGTGAGTCGTAGTGGAAAATTACTGTCTACAGATAAGTCGCATAGTGAATCCGTGAAAGAACGTGCTTTACTTATGCCAGATGAATTAATGCAGTTAAAAGAAGGGGAATCTGTAGTCGTTCGTGCTAATAAGCGTCAAGATAATGAGCGTAGAAAAATTGTGCCTAAGCCTATTTTTAATACGAGCGTTACAGCTGCTAAGTTCCGTTGGGAGTATCTAGCAGAGGACTTTGATAATAGTAAGTCCATATTATCTCTACCCATTATGTCCACTAAGTATCACAATTTAAAGATGTCTGAAATGGTCTTCACTTCAAAAAGTGAAAGAGACCTTTTTGTATGTATGTCTTCAGCAATGAGTACAGCAGAGTTTTCTAATTTGACAAGTACCTTGTATCAGCTATTACAATCAACGGATGATTATTTAGATGAAATCCCTACCTGGTCATTTTTACAGCTCTTTAGTTATCTTACTTATGGATCAACGATTGAATCAATACCTATTGAACGTAGAATTTTCAAGGAGTTAAAAAAATACTTACCAGATAAAGTTTTGAGGGAATGGACAAGTATTTTACGAGAACAACGTGAAAAAACGATGCAAAATAAAATGTCTTCAGCTCAAGATGAAAAGATAACAACTATTCAAAAATTGATTATGGAAGGGAGTCAATAAGATGTTTAACGAATTGTTAAAGGAACGGTTGCTTGACGCTCATTTGGAGTTTTTCGGAAAAGATAAAAAGAAATTTCTAATCCATCGTATTTTATACGCTGTGGTTGTAACCATGCTGTATACAATGATTATTATGGTGATTAAAAAACCAATATTGTTAATTGGTTTACCAGCTGGCTTTTATCTAGGATGGAAATTTGCTTATATAAAATTGCTGGCAACCAAGAAAAATATTGATGTAAAAAATTCCTTTTTATTTCCGCAATTTTTGCAGAGCTTCATAGCATTACTACCGAGTTCAGGAAATGTCTATCAAACATTGAAAGTAGCGTTGAAATATACGCCTGATCCATTGGATAAAGAATTGATCAAACTTATACAGAAAATCGAGAATGGAAATGATCGAAATGCCTATTTAGAATTTGCGAATTATATAGGTTCTAGTGAGGCTTACATGGTTATGAATATGATTTACCAATTTAGTGAACAAGGTGTAGAAAAGGAATCTATACAGGAATTAGAACGATATATCCAAAACCTTCAGGAAAATAAGGTCGATGAATTGATACAACATAAGATGAATGCTAGCGATAAGTTTGGTTTATTTCCAATTCTAATATCGCTTTTTTTAGTGGGTGGATTTGCTGGTGTCATTTTCTTGCACTACATGACGAATGTGACAGATGCATTAAATACCATGCCTAAATAGATTTTAAACAATTTGACAAAGGAGGATGGTGGTGAATGTCTAAGGAAACGTTTGAAATTATTGAAAATGTTGCCCTTTTGAGAACTGCTGATACGGGATGGACAAGGGAATTATCAAAAGTAAGTTGGTATCATAAACCAACTACGATTGATATACGTTGGTGGTCTCCTCAAAAAGAAAAAGCAGGAAAAGGCGTATCACTTACGATGGAAGAAGCCCAACTATTGTTGGAAGGATTACAAAAATGTTTGTCTATTGAACAAATGGAGGTATAAAAAATGAACGTATTGAGCGATCAGGAACGTCTAGAAAAAAGAATTAATGAAATATTGGAGCAAAGTTTTTTAGGGCCTTACTTGAAACAATTAACTATCACAGATATTAGATATAATGGTACACAATTGAGGATACAAGATAATGAAAAAGGACGATACTTAGCGCCAGACCAGCCAAGTAAAGAAGACGTGCAAAAGCTCGTGAAACAAATATCTGATATTCAAAAAAGGAATTTTTCACATTCTGAACCACAATTAGATACGGAAATTGGAATTTTGCGTATTAGTGCAACACACCAACGTATTAGTCCTGACGGTATTAATTTAGCAATCCGTATCTCTCGTCCTCATTTAGCGATTAGTTCAATTGCTGATTTAGTGACAGGAGATCATGAACCACTTGAGCAATTATTTAAAGTATTAATGCTCTCTGAAAATAACCTAGTAATTTGTGGACGGACAGGCTCGGGAAAAACTGAATTTCAAAAGCTATTAGTAGGATATACAGAAGAGGATTCAAATATTTTCTTAATTGAAGATACACGTGATAGTCATATTAAAGCATTGTATCCTGAAAAGGATATTACGAGTTTAAAGACAATACCAGGAGTATTTGAAATGAGTGATGGAGTAAAGACAGCACTTCGAAATAATCCTGATTGGACTATTATTGCTGAAACACGTGGAGCAGTTTCAGCAGATGTGTTAGATAGTGCTAAAACAGATCACGCCATTATTACAACACTTCATGCCAAAGGAGCACAGAATATTCCATCCCGTTTTATCCCAATGATTCGACAATCCCCAGCATATGCGATTATTGATGATCAACTAATTGGGAATGAAATTGTAGAATTTTTACGTTGGGGTTGTTATTTACAAGGGACAAGAAAGAAAGGAGGTAAAACTGTCCGAAGGGTCAAAGAATTGATGGAATATACAGATTTTACTTCTAAGGGTGCAGTGGGAAATTATGTGTATAGAGAAGTAAAAGTAAGGGACCAAGAGACAGGCGAATATCGTATCGAACAACGTTATCAACCTTTATCAGAAAAGACATTGGCAGAACTAGAAGATAAAGAATTGATTCATTTAGTTCCAGACCAATTTTTACCAAAAGGAGGTAGTAAACAGTCATGAAACAAGTATTAAAAGAAGCACGTGTTTTGTTCTATGGCTGGGAAATCGCATTTTATTTATTAATATGGTTCTTGGCCAATTATCAGTTTTTCTATCTCATTTCAAAAGAGCGCACCATTAGTATTATTGTTGGTTGCATAGGTGCTCTCTTTTTCTTTTTTGTCTTTACGGTACAAAATCGCCAATTAAAAAAGTACCAAATGCATTTAAGTGAGTTATTAAAGTATGTCACAAACATGATTTTCTTTCTACAAACGGGTGAAAATGTGCTTCATGCATTCAAGGAAACGAAAGAAACTGTTCATCCAGACATACAAAAAGCAATTGAAGTCAGTATACAACAGTTAGAAAAAGACGCCCAATTAAATACAAAGCAGTTTGAAAAGTATGATTTTCCAACCTTAGATCAGTTTCATCAAAATTTAAAGATTCAATACGAGCATGGCGGTAATCCAGGTGACTTATTTAGCCAAATACATAAAAACATGATATTTGAGCTAAAGAAACGTGATGAATTATACCGTAAACGTAGAGGTTTCGCGATGGCTGTGTACATGTTGCTAGGCATGGTAATGGGGATCTCATTAATGCTGCGTTTTATCGTTGGAGAACTATGGGACACGTTTTTAAACGTTGGTTATGCTGGTCTAGGCGTGTTACTAATAACACAAGTATTTGCTTTTTTAAACCTATACTTTTTACAGAAAAGAAGTATGGATATATCGATTCGCTACTAAATATATAAAACAAAGGGATTCGCCAATTTTGGGGAATCCTTTTAAAAAGGGGATTATACAATGGTATTGCCGTTTGATACACATGAAATTTATATTTCAATTGACCGTTTTGATGAAGAAGGAGGTTACGCTGATTATTATAAGTTGAAAAGTGATTTTACTAAAATAAGTGTTGAAAAAATACCTATGACAACAAGGGATAAACCTTTAATAGTATTAAACGAGTCGCAATTCCTTTCAGCAAAGTCATTTTTAATGAATAAGCAAAACCCATTTCAAATGAGTAAAGATGAAGCGATTATTTATTATAAAATTGGGTTTATTACTAAAGATGAGCTAGACAACTTCATTCATACCTAGTCATTTACTTTAATTATAAAATTAGTTTTGTTGTAATTAGCAACAAATTAGGTTATACTAATACTATCAAATGAAGTATATACAAAGGGGTGTAAAACGATGGAGAAATCTTTAAATTACGAACAAACTTTCAAAATCGAAGTATTAAACGAATTTTCTAATGGTGTCTATGCACGATTACTAAATTTTATCTTGAAAAATGGTGTTGATAAAAACGATAGTAATAACTTTTATGTTAGTCTGTTACAACAGTTCTCAGAAATGCTTAATGTAGACTTATTTAAAATGTCAAATGTTGAATTAGATAATGTTAAGTCTTATTGGGAGAATATGAACGATTACATTAAAGGAATCACAAAGGAAAAATCAGCATGAATAAGTTTGATCTCGCTTATTTTTCAGAAGATGAGTTCCAGGAACGTTTGCAATTTACCATAGATAGATTAAGTAAAAAAAAGAAGCCTTTTCAAAAGCCAGTTGCTTATCTTTTAGGGGGACAAGCAGGTGCAGGGAAAACTACATTACATGCTATTATAAAGGATAAATTGAACAACGATGTTATAACCATCGATAATGATACCTTTAAACAAATGCATCCTAATTTTGATTTACTGGTTGAAAAATACGGTAAAGATTATGTGGCACATGTTACGCCCTTTTCTAACAAAATGACTGAAGCCTTGATTGAACATTTTAGTAGCCAGGGTTTCAATTTAACTATTGAAGGCACTTTACGAACAATTGAAACGCCTATGCAGACTGCTACATCTTTAAAAGAAAAAGGCTATGAAGTCAACCTTTATGCAATGGCAGTATCAAAAGATTTGTCTTATCTAGGTACAATAGAGAGATATGAATCAATGTATTTGATCGATCCACAAACAGCAAGATCAACTGATAAGGTTATCCATGACACAATAGTTTCAAATTTGCCTGATAACCTCGATATGCTTTTTAATAGTGGTTACTTCGCTGAAATTAGTCTTTTCACAAGAGAAGGAACCAAAGTATATTCTAGTGTTGATACGCCTTCAATTAGTCCAAAACAGATTATTTATGAAGCTTTAAATCAAGAAATACCCAAAGATGTGTTGATTAATAAAATTGATCATATTATCCATTTGACTAAACACAACAATCATCAAGTGCCAGATTTGTTAAATTGGCGAAAAGAACTGATACGACAATCTATTTCTCCTTTCCAAGACAATGAGAAGAAGCAAGACAAAGTATTTAATAAAGTAAATAAAAATAAGGTTTTTGAACGTTAAGGAAGCGATGGCATTGGAGAAAGTATATTTAAGTCAAACCGATATAGGGAAGATGACTGAGAAGGTTGGATGGGGAGATCGTCGGAAAATTGCTGTTCTAATAGGCAGAAATCAATTTCCTCCACATGATGTACGAATTGGGAGTACAAAAGGTTGGAAAAAGGAAACGATTAACCAGTGGTTCGAAGACGTAGTGGAGAAAGATTTAAAGAAAAAGCCAAAAATGCCTCTAAAGCCACAAGTCTAAGGTAGCCTAAAAAACTATGAGAAAAAAAACGCATGAAGAAAATATGGAAGAAGTAAAAGCTGTTTTAGCTTTCGAAGGCTTAGAATTATCACCAGAGTTTGAAGAATTAATTCTAATGGAGGCCAAAGGAGAAATTACAACTTCGCAGATGCATCAAAAGGCAATGGCAATTTTGGAGTTGGATAATGGAAATGTTCAATCAACAATTAAAATAAAAGCCAAATTAAAAAAACACAATCAAGAGTTTTAAATCAAGGATTCACCAAAAATGGTGAGTCTTTTTTCATGGAAATAAATTGATTATTTTAACAGATATGTTATAATATAGTTATAGAAACTTCCTATTTAATAGTTATTGGTTTGAAATATAGATTGAGCAAAAAAATACCATTTGTTGAAGGAGGAAAACGAAATGAGAAACAAATTATTTATGGCGACATTAGCAGCTGCTATTGCTGTTCCAGTGATGGTGGCACCTATTCCGACTCATTATGCTGAGGCTGCAGGAACAAAAGGAACTGTAGTATTGGCCAATAATCCTTTCAAAGATGTAAAAGTAAATTCTCCATACTATAAAATTATTCATGAAATGCGAGATGCTGGGATCATTCAAGGCTATGAAGACGGTACTTTCCGTCCAGATACAACAATCAGCCGTCAACACGCTGCTGCATTAGTTAGCCGTGCGCTGAAAATCAATGATTTAACACTTGAAAAAACAAAGGAATTTAAGCAGCCAAAGGATCTACGTACAGATAGTCCTTTTTACAATGACATCAAGGACTTAGTAGAGGCAGGGCTTTTAGAATTAGACAGCCAGGGCAATGTAAACCCGAATAAGCCTTTGACACGTGGGGAAATGGCGAAAATTATTGCTGTAGCTTTCAATCTTGAAGTGAAGGCAGATTATGTGTTTGGGGATGTAAAAGGTTCAAAATATGAGGAATACGTGAAAGCATTATATTCAAATGGCGTAACGACAGGTTATGAGGACTATACGTTTAAATTGAATGGTTCTTTAACGCGTGTTCACTATGTCCTTTTCATGCACCGTGCTATGAATATAGATGTTGATTTTGTAGCAGAGCCAATTCCAACACCAACACCGCAACCAACGCCAGAACCAAAGCCAGATCCTGCACCAACGAGTAAGAGTCCAGTTAAGTATAGCGATTGGAGCTATCAGGATATTAAAACAAAAATCCCACGTCCAGCTGGCTATGTAGCAGGTGAACATGAGAAGAAGAATGCTGAATCTTTGTCAGAAATTGTGAAAGAGAATGGGCATGGTTTCAGGACTAGTTTTGATATAGAAGCAAATTCTCCAACAAGGACTTCTTCTACATTTTTTAAAGGTTTTGAAGATGAACTGCGTTACAGTGCTGAACAAGTCGGTGTGACTTATGAGGAATATGTCAAGATTATTAATCGAGTGATTGAAACAGGAGAAGTCTATAGTAGTGATACGTTTGCTATGTACTTTAATTACCAGAACGGAAGGATATATCAGTCTGGTGTTCGTAACAACTAATGTATAAATAATAATATTAAAAAGACCTTTTCAATTTGAAAGGTCTTTTTTGTATGAGGAAAGGGAGAATTTTCATGTTGAAAAAGGCATTTTCTTTACTTTGCTTGGTTGTATTATTATTATCAACTTTTAGCTTTGATAATAGTACGACAATTAAAGTAGAAGCAGCTACTACTGTGCCTATTAAAGATACCATTACTCTTACGGTGAAGTTTCCTGATACTGTAGGGGAAGGTTTTGGTGTGGAACCGACTAATCCAGAAGATATTCACATGATGGTAGATAGTCAAGGGCGAAGTCACCCCCACCGTACAGGATGGGGGGCTATTCAGTATTCTTGTGTACGTACTGATACTGAATATATTGCTGGGTATGATAGCTATGGAAATCCTATATGGGATGTTCATACGGTATCAGGTTGGAGACAAGGGAGAGACTACAGCACAGAAGATAGCCATGTTCCCCATCAACCTTCCGAAGTTAAAAAAGAGATCGTTGAAAAGTATGGACAAGAGATGTACGAACTAGCAGAAGCTGCAGGCGCTGTATTCTATTATGACGACACAACACCCATTCCTGCTCGTTTCCTTACAGGAGATATAGGGGACTATAACCGACGAGTAAACGGTACAACAGGTCGCTATTCGATTTATTATAAAGACACTACCTATACTGATAGTCATTGCCAGAATGGAGAAAAGGCTTATTTTTATCGAAATAATGATTTCTTTGTCACAACAACTTTTGATGTTGAGTGGAAGGAGCCAGAAGATAAGCAAGGAACAGGTTTAGGGAGAGCATATTGGGAATTAGAAAGAACGGATAAAAATGACCTCAGTGAAGTAGCTGTCTATAGTAGCTTTAAGGGAGAATACGATAAACATGTTGCAGTTCGAAACATTAAACATACAGTAAATCTTGATACGAAACATGTTGAACAAGAAGGACCGATTGAATTTACGATAAACGCAAAACAAGTCCAAAATAAGGACATGCAGTATGGCTTTGAATATGAGTATACCAACAAAGAAATTGGGTGGGTTTGCACAGGGAAAGGCGAAGATCAAGAATGTCATTGGGATGATCGTCCCGATTGGCGAGCTGTCCAAAAATTTGAGTTGAACGGTTCTATACCAGTTGACCATCAACAAAAGAAAGCTGAAAAATCGGATAAACTAGATAGCATTTTAGTAAAAAAATGGGTCGTTGGTAGAGAAGATAAGTATGGTCCATCGAAAGAATCAAAAGCGTATTATGAACAATATCATCGTGCTGAAGGGAATGAATGGCAGGATGAGATAAATTTAAAAACACAAACTACTTTGCCTATGACACCGGGAAAATTATTGTATAGCGTAGAGCTACCTTCAGGTAAACATAAAGACGGTGACTTTTATCCACTTATGAAAACACAAAGTTCGGGTACTTATAAAGCAGCTGAATTAGACGAAAGCCTACAATCTGAGTTTGAGGATGGAGTACAGCTTCAACAAAAAGTAATGAAAGATATGGGGATGAAAGGTGATCAACGGCAGTTCGAAGGGGAATTTGTTTCTGATTTGTTTTTCACGGCCTCTGGAACAGGCTTTATGTCGGGCTATAACTATGCGGAAAAGGTGAAGCAAGCGATTAATAATGATCAAGCACTACCGAGTTTCGCGCAAGTAATACAAGAGGGTGCAGCTAAAGGGGAAGCAGACTTTGTTCAATATACAAACGTGCCATTTGAGGATGAATGGGTCTTTACAAGTTCAGAAGAGGATCTTCCTCACTTACAACGTTATTCTTTACCAATTACACCGTATTCTCAATTAATGCCGAATGAAACGTACAAAAATCAATTAGAGTTAGTGGATATGGGATTAAGCGATCTGAGCTTTACATTTGATCAATCCTTTAGCTTTGAACATTTCTTATTTGGTTCGGGGTATGATGATGCCTGGATTATTGAGCAGCCAGAATCAAGAGTGCCTGTGACTGAATTTGAGACGGTGGAGTTAACGCATGAACAAGTGAAAAAACTTGCTAAAGCTGAAAGACAACACTCTAATAACAAAATTCATAACTTCCGATTTGTGGATCGGACTTTCCCTGATAAAGTAAGAGAAATCCGAGGCGCGCGATAAAATGACTATGATTTATCTGATAATTACTCCTATCCTAGTCTTTGTTATTTCATATTTTTGCGCAAGATATGTCGTATGGCCAATTTTTAAGATAATTAGTCAAATAGATAAGGATTCACCAAAAATGGTGAGTCCTTTTTCTATTAAAAAGTTTGAATGTAGAAAATAAGAAGGGAGGATTCGTTCATGGAAGATAATGAAATTATCGAGAAACATAAGATACTGGAATCCATTTTGCATGTGAGTGATGGTTTTCTTTGGCAAGATGTGTTTAGGGCGCTTGGAAGTGGCATTATCTACACATTAAGCTGGTTGAATCAATTATTAGAAGACATAGTGACCAAAATTATTACATTGAATGACTTTTATGCTACGGGCGCAATGGGAGAGTTTATGGATAAAGCAAGACCATTAATATGGATTGTATTCTTTATAGCTCTTGTGGTCCTGGGCTTTCAATTTATGTTAAATAAAGTGGAAAAACGGAATGAAATTCTCTTGAATATTGTGATGGCCGTATGTTTTATCGTCATCATTCCAGATTTAATGTCTAATATGCAGAAGATTATTGGTGTCGGAATTGAACAAATGAATCCTGAAAATGAGACGCTTGCTAGTAATATGATCAAAAGTAATGTGGCTGACGTTTTGTATTATGCCGAACATGATTTTCAATTTGCTAGTAGTACACGTGGGGATGAAAGTTCACCTCCACGACCAGCGAGCAAAGAAAATAGTTCAGTAGGAACTACAGATTATACTTATGCAAATCGTTTTTCTGATTCATCAGCCTTGCACATCCCCTTTTTACAAAAGCTTGACTTGCACGAAGATGATGGCTGGCTTTTTAAAGAAGATTGGGTAAAGCAATTAAGTGATGAGTCAAAAGAGGTTTTAAAAACGAAATCAGTTCCGACAGGTGTTGGCGACAGTTATCAAGTCGAAGAATTACAAGATAATGCCGTCCCTATGACGAAAATAGGTCGAGAAACTTATTATCGTTATCATGTCAATTGGCTGTCTTTAATTGTGTCCTTACTGGTAACGTCTATTGCGTTAGGTATCACAGTTTTAAAAATTGGCCGTGCAATTTTTGATCTAGCGTTCCATCAAATTTTTGGTATGTTCATTGCAGCTAGTGACCTTACAGGTGGACAACGGACAAAAAAAGTATTGGTGGAAATGGTCAATACTTTTGTCGTGATCTTTATAATGACGGGCCTCCTCCAACTATTCGTTTTGTTTGTTAATTGGGCAAACGGATTAAAGACGGATATTGGGATGTTTGGTGTCGTCATACTCATGATTGCTGGTGCTTGGGCATTGATTGATGCTCCTGATATTGTTCAACGTATGCTTGGTATTGACGCAGGTTTACGCAATGGATGGCAAGCGATGATGGGAGCTTATGCAGGAGGTAAAGCATTGACAGCTGGCGCACAGGCTCTTAAAAACGTAGCTCAAAAAGGTGCTGCTACTGTAGCAGGTGGCGCAAATATGGCGAAGAGAACTGTCGAAGGAATGCGTACAGAAACACCGTCAGAGGTAGGAAAACGTACTTCTGTGCCAGCGATACCTGGAAGTGGCGATGTAAAAACTATGCCAAAATCAGATGAACAGCATTCAAATTCTACTATGGGGGGTACTTCAGATTCTATACCGTCATCAGGTGAAAGTGATGGATTGAATGCACATGATCAGATAGCTGCAACTTCACAAGATTATGAGCCAATTCCGTCTAGTGATAACAGTAACCAGGTGGGTATGCCAGGCAGTATGGGAAGTGTTCAACCTGGTCAAATACCAAGTCAAGGTGGAAAGGAAAAAGGAAGTCCATCAATCCAACCAAAGACAGTAACAACACCAGCTAAACCACCAACAAATACAAGCACAAGTGATGTTTCACAACGGGGTGCTATGCAACGTCAAGAAAGTCAACCTATATCAGGAAGTCCTAGTGTTGATTCTTCAATACAAAGTGTAACTGGTCATGATGGCGACATGCACCAGGGACCAATTCAGCGACAAGAACATGTGCCAATTCCATCTAGTGAAGCAATCCCGTCTGAAGGGATCTCACCACAGCCAAGTACACCAGGCGTGACAAGACAAGTAGATACAGCAGCAACTATTCCAACAGGAGGTCCAAACGTTCGTCAAACAAGTGAGGCAATCCCGTCTGAAGGGATCTCACCACAGCCAAGTACACCAGGCGTGACAAGACAAGTAGATACAGCAGCAACTATTCCAACAGGAGGTCCAAACGTTCGTCAAACAAGTGAAGCAATCCCGTCTGAAGGAATCTCACCACAGCCAAGTACACCAAGTTCGACAAGTTCAGGAAATGTTCCAATGAGGTCGAACGTCCGACAAATGAGTGAAGTAATCTCACCTGGAAGGGTTACACAACAGGCAGGCACATCAGGAGTAATAACACCATCGAGTACAGGAAATGTGTCGACAGGTTCTAACAAACGTCAAACAAATGAAACAATCCCATCTGTAGGAGTTGGACCACAGCCAAATACACCAGGAGTGACAGCTCCAACGGTTATAGGAAATGGGCATCAAACTGTTACTAGTGGAGTAGTTCAACAAGGTTCTTCAGGAAATGTCCAACATGTTGCACCCCAAAGTTCGACACAGGCACAAGTAGTTAGTCAACCAACAGGAGGATCAAACGTTGTACAGCAAGGACCAGTTGTTTCGACTGTAGGAGGACAAGGTGGTACTGTTCAGCCTAATCAAAAGTCAACTACCATTGATCCTAAAACATATGGACATAAACAGGTGGTGCATACAAATACCATTCTTGGTGGTAATCCATCTGTCCAACAATTGAAAGAAAGCGTGACACGTGCTGGTAATAGTGGTTTTACACTTGGTCAAAATATTCGTCGTATGACCAATAATATAGGAAAAGGAAAAAGAAAAGGGAGTGACCAAGAATAATGTATGACATTCCAAAAGAAATTAAGGCAAAGCCTAAAATTGTTGGTTTAGAAGTAAAGGAGTTAATCATTTTATTGGTTAGCTTCTTTCTTTTTTTCACCGTATTAAAAGATTTAGTACATGGTATTTTGTTTATTCCTTATATATTGATGGCAAGTGGTACCTTGTTTTGGATGGTGTTGCCTTCCAGGAATAACCCACGACTCAAAAACTACATGTCATTGTATTTATATTTCAAGCGCAATAAATACACCTATCATGCATTAGATGTCAAAAAAATTATGAATGATTACTTATATGGAGAGGGGGATTATCGTGAATAAAGAGGAAATCAAGCCAATTATTGTCCCTTCTTATACCGAGGAAAAAGTGTCTAAAAAAAACTTCCTTAAAAAGTATCCTTTTTTTCTAAAGAATAAAAAGGCAAAAAAGAAGGTTGAAAGAAAATCTCATGTTTTACGGAAGACCCCTATGATTATGCCATTTATCGATATAACTGACGAGTGCATTGTGATGAAAAAAGGCTACTTTATGGAGATATTTCAAATTATGCCTCATGATTTACACTCACTAACAGATAACGATATAACAATAAAACTTTTAGAAAAAGCACGATTTTATCGTAGTTTTTCATCTCAGCACAAAGTTGTAGGGTTAAACTTTCCAGCCAATACAGAAAAGCAAAGGCTTTATTGGGAAAGAAAAAAAGAAAAAACGACAGATCCATTACGTTTACGTTTTATCAACAGAAAGTTATTTGAGTTAGAGTTTTTAGAACGCGAACGGACAAACCGTGAATTTTTCTTGTTTATCTATGCGAAGTCAACTCAGACTTTAGAGGATGAAAAAAAACAAGTAGTGCGAGGGATGCGACAATCATTCCCTTTGCAAGCTTTAACAAAAGAAAAGAAGCAAGACATTTTATTTATGATGTCTAATCAAAATTCTAAATTATAAGTAGAGGAGGGGATGTTTAACAATGAAGCTATTAGACTCTCTTATGAAGATGAAGCAGCCAGATAAAATGAAGCAAGAGGAGAAACAAGAGAAAGTGTATAATCCCACTTTTTTAGCTGCTATACAACCGCAAGGCGGAATTCAATTTAAAGATAAATACATTCAAAAAGGAGACGGTTATGAGGCCTGTATTCACATATGGGACTATCCAACGAATGTATCAAAACTATGGTTAGAAAAAATATTCTCCATGCGTGATGTCATTGTAACGATGGATAATGCAACAATGCCTAAAGATGAAACCGTTAGCGCGATTAATAAAAGTATGTTAGAGCAGACCGTACGTTATTCAAGTGGTAAACATCAATCTGAAAAAATGGATGCTCAAAATAGTTATCAAGAGTTAGAAAGACTTTATCAGGAAATTTCACAAATGGGTGAGGTCGTAAAGCTGGTCGATATTCGTTTATTTGTACATGCAAAAACGATTCATGAACTGGAACAAAAAGTACAAGCAGTTGAAACGGATTTAATTAGTTATGGATATAAGGGAACGATATTTCTTAATGAAAGTAGTTGGGAATGGCAGTCCCTTTTTGTCCCTTATCAAGAGCAACAAACATTTCCAAATAAAAGAGAAAGTAAAGGCATACCAGCGCTTTCATTAGCTGCAGGTTTGCCTTTTCATTTTTCAGAGCTTAACGATCCAACAGGAAGTTATCTAGGTACAACATTTAGTGGTGGTAATGTTATATACGATTTGTTCCATCGGGATAAAAAGCGTCGATACTATAATGCTGTTGCAGTTGGGACAATGGGAGCTGGTAAGTCAACATTACTAAAAAAGCTTTTTACAGACAATGGCTGCCGAGGGAACTTTATTCGAGGATTTGATGTAACAGGCGAATTTGAAACAACTGTCAAAATACTAAATGGCCAATTAATTAGTCTTGACGGTTCGCATGGTATTATCAATCCTTTACACATCTATCGCGTAAGAGATGGTTCGGATCAAAAAAGTGAAAAATTAAGTTTTATGCAACATCTATCAAAATTATCAACGTTTTATCAATTTTTAGCCGTCAACCCATCCACAGAGGAAATGGAAGAATTTCAGAAAATAACGCGAGAATTTTATTATTCTCTGGGGTTTGAAGAGCGTATTGAAACAACAGGTGTGACACAGTTAAAAAATGAAGAGTACCCAATTTTCAGTGATTTTTTAGTGTATGTTCGTGATGAGTTATACGAAAATGCTGCAAGACGTATCATCCGACCTGAATTATCTATTGCACGGGCTAATCGATTAGAAAAAATCGAATTGGTCATCGATAACTTGGTAAACACATATGGCCATTTATTTAATGGTCATACAACGTTACCAGCATTTACGAACGAACAAATCATAATGTTCTCTATTAGAAATCTGACAAAATTATCAAAGAATATTTTTAATGCACAAATGTTTAGCGCACTTTCACTTATTTGGGATAACCTCATTCAAATTGGTGCGCCCCAATTGAAAGCTATCTATGAAGATCCTAATTTTAATGAAGAAGACGCTATTCGATTTTTGGTCTTTATTGACGAGTCTCACCGCATTATCAATGCGGAAAATGTGCTGGCCGTTGATTATTTAATAGAATTCGAAAGGGAGGCTCGGAAATATCTTGGTGGATTGGTATTCGCCACACAATCCATTCGTGATGTTGTACCAGAGCATGCGGATTCAGAAGTTGTATCTAAGATTCGTACCTTATTTGAACTAACGCAATACAAATTTATTATGCAGCAAGATTCCAATACATTAGATGCTATGCGGACTATTTTTGAAGGACAAATTAGCGAAAGTGAGTTGGCTCAAATACCTCAATTGCAACAAGGAGATTGTTTATTGTCGATTAGTGGTGTTGGCAACCTGATGTTTTCCGTAGAAGCATCTGAGGAAGAATTAGCTATCTTTAGAGGGGGTATGTAGTATGCAACGATCTACCATGTCAAAATTAATTTTGGTAGTATTTATTGGTTTGGTCATGTTAGGTTTCATGATAAAAATGTTCTTCTATGATGGTAAAAATAAAGATGATACAGGCTTTGAGGGAGAAAATGAATACAGCTACACAGAACCAGTAGAGGAAGAAAGAACAGACTCAAAGATGGAAACTGATAAAGATCAACAAGTAACTGTAGGGAATACTGAAATCGATTATGACGCTGAGTATGGGGCTAAATTCGGTGAAGATAAGGTACAGGCAGCTGAGAAACTAGCGGAAAAAGTTATGCAAGCTTGGCTAGAAAATAATACAGATATGGAGATGTGGAAGGAAATTTCTACAGCTCCTTTTTTAATTGTTGTGCAAAATGAAGTAATGGCTCCAAAGGATCAACTAACAAGGAAAGTCCAGTCACTTGATGTTTCTCCTACAAAGGCTTCAGGAGATCAAGATATACAATTCATGGTCTATGCGACATGGGATGTGCTGTCTGCAGGTAAAAAAGTTAGAGAACAATCCAACATGTATAAAATATCTTTGACACTTTCTGAGTCGGGAGAATGGTTTGTAAAAGAGTTGAGTCGTGTATGAAGCAACTCATTAATTTTATTGGACAGCAGATTGGTAAAAAGATTTTGGTATGGATTGCTGGGTCGTTAGGGTTTTCATTCTTTGCTATTGTGGCTGTCATTTTGTTGGCCATCATCATGATAATAGGTGCAGTAGGAGGCTCAACAAACAATCATTCTATTGGAGGGAATGGTTTATCAGCTTGTTCTGTGACAGGAGAAATTGATGAAGTAAGTTGGAATGCAGCCTTTTCCAATGCAGGGGCTTTCACTGGAAAAGGAGATTTATTTATAGAACTTGCAAGATTAAATGGCATTGATCCTGTATTGGCTGCAGCCATTGCTTTTCATGAAACAGGGCGAGGTACATCCAATGCGGTTGTAAATAAAAACAATCCAGGAGGCATCATGGACCCAGCTACAGGTTGGTCCAAGTTGATGCATTTTTCCTCATTAGAGGAAGGGTTGTCATACACAATGGCGAATTTAAAGCGTCGAATTATTGATGATGGACTCTCAACAATTGAGTCATTAGGGAGTGTTTATGCACCCATCGGGGCAGCAAATGATCCGAATGGATTAAATGCACATTGGGTACCAACGGTCACGAAATTTGCTAGTGAGTTGGGTGGATTAACGATGAATTGTTCGCCTATGGGTTCTCAAATTGTTGGAAATGAAGCTTTTAAAACGATTTTAAACGAGATGTTAAAGTACGAAGGATGGTCCTATGTTTGGGGTGGTTACAATCCAAATATGGGCTTTGATTGTTCAGGATTAATGCAATGGTCTTACGCAAAAGCAGGCATCCAACTTCCACGTACAGCCTATACACAATACAAATTTGCTCAACCAATAACACGGGATCAATTGCAACCAGGCGACTTAATTTTCTTTAAAAGTGCTAATTACGCACCAGTTACACATGTCGGTATGTATGTAGGAAACGGAAAAATGTTTAACTCGCAAAACGATGGTGTGCGTTATGATGACGCGTTAACAGGTTATTGGGGATCTGTCATTGTGGGTTATGGAAGAGTGGCCGATTTCTCTGAATAAAGGAGGGCGTTAAATTGTGAAATTAAAAATAAATAAAGGCTTAGAAAATAAATTTTATGTAAGTCTGATGTCGTTTCTCATCATTAGTTTTTTGATTATCTTCACATCCAAGTTGTGGATGTATGATGATAATCCAATTAAACAAACACCTTTTAACAAAGACATAGTTGGTTTAGAACAAACGACATTAATCTTAAAAAAATGGCACTATAATCCCGAAAAAGGGTTCATGGAAGTATTGCTGGAAACACGACACACAGGTTCAGATAACGTAAAACCTACATTTGCATTTGCGGCCAAAGCGTCGAAATCATTGGAGTCTTACCCTGTGAAAATTATCTACCAAAAAGATAATCAGTACGTTCTTCATATTTCTAAAGTGCCTGAAGAGTATTCTGTTATTGGTTTATTTGTTAAGGAAATTCGTGATCAAAAAATACTTGAAAGTGAGGCAAGGGACAAACTGTTGGCTGAAAAAGGCGCTGTCGATCCATCAGCTGTTTTAGATTTACCACAGCCGAAAGAAAAGATTATTGTTGGCGATTATCGAAAAATAAGTGAGGATAAAACCTTGAAAGAAAAGACACAGTTCGCCTATCAAGAAGAATTTATTGCGCTTGAAATTGACCAAATTGATAAGAAGATTCGTACGTTGGAAGGAGAACAGATTCCCTTACAAGATGACATTATTGCTTCAATACAAAACGAAATGAAGCATCTAGAAAGTGAGCTTGCCTATAAGACGGAAGACGAAAAACAAGAAGTACGTCTACAACTTGTAAAGAAAAAAACAGCGATTGAAAACGTCAATGAGAAGAAAAAAGACTATCAAAATCGACTAATAGAATTACAAAATAAGCGAAAGAAGTTGCAAGAAAAAATTGACATGATTGGCTCCGATGAAAAGAAAAAAGATGTAACTAATGACAAGTCAGTATAGTTGATTAAGATGAAATATATCTGCAAGAGTGGGAAAAATAGCTTGAATTTTTATTGAAAAACTATATAGAAAATATATAGAAGGGAATATATGTTTGTATAGAAAACATGTAGAAATGCACTTTTTTATGGGGACACCGAAATACTAGGCTCTGCCTAGTCTATCACCCCAGGTGATAGCAGATTTCCCTTATGCTCTTTCACTCAATAGCCTGCGTTCGCAGGCTATTTTCAGTTTCGCCTCTTTTAGAGACGAAACGCTCAACGCCCTAGCGACTTTGAAGTAAAGGAGAGATTGTACAATGGCCGAAATAAAGGCAAGGGTTGATCCAGCATTAAAGAAAAAAATAACAAGCATGGCCAAAAAAAAGAAGATGACACAAAATGATTTTATTAATCTTCACTTGAAACGAATAACGACTCCAAATTTATTTCAAGAAGAAAAAAATCGCTTCGAAGAAATGCTGGGGATGCATATAGAAGTGTTTGCGACTTTTGCAAAATCGAATGAAGAGTTGCTGAAGAAACTGATTTCAATTGAGGGCATTTTAAACCAAGAAGTGCAAAAAGTTTTTGGGCAAGAGGTGAACGAATAATGGGTGCTATATTAATTCGAGATGTCGATGAATTAGCAATAGATAAAATTGATAAAGCTGCTAAAAAAGCAAAAGTGTCACGCCAGGTTTATTTAAAATCTTTGCTTGAACGGATAGCTTATTTTGATGTGTTCATTGAGGAACGAGATCGCTTTGAAAAAGTTGTAACAGCTTCTCAAACACAGATGGAGCAATATTTATTACAACAAAGTGAGCTATATAAACATGTATTGCAAATTGAATCGATGTTGTACCTACTATTTGACAGCGATGAGGAAGAAATTCAACAACAATTATTGGAAGTTGGCGGAAGGGAGTTGAAACAAAATGAGTAATGAAAATAAGAAGCAACAAAAAAATCTCTTCTTAACTGAGTCCACTATTAAAAAAATTGAACAGTTAAAGAAGGATAGAAAATTATCTTCACATGGGGCTGTTATTGAGTATCTAGTTGATTCATATTTTGCTAATGAATCTTCTCAAAATCAAACGTTACTAACTGAAATAGATGCAATAATGTTACAACACCTGCAACGTTTATTGGAGCCACTAACAGAGGATTTAAAGCGAGTACGTGTAACAAGTAATGTTATTGATCGTAATACTCAAATGATGCTTGAATTTTGGAATCACTATTTCATTATGACAGATGCAAAACAGTTAGGTTCTACTGATCGATTAAAAACAGTGCCTTTTAATCAAGCTGAGGAATTAATAAAAAATCGTATTGCACATAATCGTCAAAAGAAAATCGATCAGGAAACCAAAAGAGCGTTGCCAGATAATCAAAGTTCTTAATGGATAGAGGGAGATAAATATGAATAATTCTCCTGGCGTTGTTTTAAAAAGTAGATTTGTTATGCCATCAAGCGATGAATATCAGGATTTTATTAATTATATTGATCGTGATGCTGCGAAAGTGAACGAGAAAATTATTACTGATGAAAATGATTCCTTTTCTGTTTTTTATCAGTATATGGACTATATGGGAGATGAAAACAAGCAAGGTGCATTGTTTTCATCTACTGAAGATATTATCAATATGGATCAAAAAAATTCATTAAAAGATTTGTTCAAGCAGGCTCAAGAAAATGGTTCTCCACTTTGGCAAGATGTGATTAGTTTCGATAACACTTGGCTACAAAAGTATGGATTAATGGATGAAGGTGGACAGGTCAATGAAGTGAAAATGAAAAATATTGTGCGCGCTGCAGTAAACGAAATGTTAAAAGCAGAGAATATGATCGATAGTGCGGTATGGTCTGCAGCTATTCACTACAACACAGACAACCTTCATGTTCATATAGCGACAGTTGAGCCGATACCTACACGGGTTAAAAAGTGGACAAAGAATTTTGAAACAGGTAAATGGGAAGAACAACTACGTGCCAAACGAAAACAAGGTTCCCTTGATAAAATGAAGTCGAAAGTGGCCAACCTTATTATGGATCGCACAAAAGAACGTAATCTTATTACCGATTTGATACGAGGTAGTGTGAATTTAAAAAAGGAAAAGGGGGTCGATTTATCTACACACCGTCAAACGAAAAGGCTTTTTCGAGAGGCACTTCAACGATTACCGCAAGATCGTTCTCAATGGAGGTATGGTTATCAGTCAATTGATGGGGCAAGGCCGTATATTGATCAGATCGTTGATATATATTTAAAACGTTACTATAAAAATGAAATGAAAGATCTTCATCGGCTACTGGATGAAGAAGTTGAAGTCATGAAAGAAAAGTACGGAGAAGGTAGCAAGTATCAAAACTATAAACAAACAAAATTAGAGGATTTAAAAAAACGTATGGGTAATGCGGTTTTAACTGAAATGCGTGCCTATCAAAAGGAAGCTGATCATCGTTTGTTTGAACTATCTAAATCCCAAAGGAAGTATCAAGCTCCTATGTATCGTCAAAATTTACATGTTTCTAAAGGGTTAAACCAGGCACTAAATAATTTGAATTATCGGTTACGAAAAACGTATCACGACTTTAAAAAAGAACGAAACATGGAAGAATTTGACCGCATGTTAGATGGATATGAGCGTTAGAGGAGGTTATTAAATGTCCTATCAAGTCAGATGTGAATCATGCAATAAAGTGCTTGATGTAATAAAAGAACCATATCAAGGAGTAATGTGTATGTCGTGTATTGATAATAATCTAGATATTGTTGTGATGTCTGCTCCAAAAGAAATTGGTTTCTTTGACGAAAATAGTAGATGGATTTCCCCCATGAGCTATTTAATTCAGAACCTTGATGGAAAAAATTATCTTATACATCGAGAGCTGGCTTTGGATGAACTATGTGAGTACGATGATGACCAAACTTTTTATTATCGATCACAAAAATATCTAAAAGAACTTACAAACATGCCCTCGAAAGAGGCTGCAGAAGAAATCATTAAAAGCTGGTGGAATGCATTTAATGAATTAAAAAATTTTGAAAATAAGAGGGATGGCAAAAATGAACAACATTCAATATGCGTTTATTAAAGAGTTAGAAGAACAGCATGTTACGCTTCGAGTAAATAGTGTAGACCTAAAAGTAGAGCTAACAGAGGATAATCGACAGTTTATCTTTGGGGCAATTCAACAAGGTACATTTATTGTGCCATTCAATCAAGAAAGCCATGAAATAATTATGGATACCTCATTACTTGAATATTTTCCTGAAACAGAACGTCATGAATTAGCAGATGCCCATTTGGTACCTGAAGAACTTTAAAGGAGTAGAGATTATGGTGATGACACGTAAAAAATATACAGCAAAAACAGCAGAGGAAAAGCAAAAAGAGATCGAAGAATTATCAGAGAAAATGACCAATCAACTAAGCTCCTATTTTATAACTGAGGATGCTTTAAAAGAGCATTTAGCTTTTATGTCAATATTTTATAACTATTCCTTGCGTAACATGGCTTTGATTCAAAATCAGTTCATGGGTGCAAAAGCAGTAGGTTCATTTAAGTTTTGGCAGGACAAGGGTGTATCTGTTAAAAAAGGTGAGAAGGGGATTCAAATATTTGTCCCTACACCTGTCACATATTTTAAACGTGATGATGAATGGATACAGATGCAATTCGCTAATTCAAGAGAGAAAGCACAAATTAAAAATGGCGTGCTAGAAACTGAAAAAAAGTTGTTTTTTAAAATTGGCCATGTATTTGAATATACCCAAACAGATGCAAGAGAGAAAGGGATGCCTGTCTCTGAAATCTTTGGCCAGTATCACCAGGATGGAGTGATAGAAAATGAAGGTGAAATGTTAGCAGCCTTGCATAAAGTATCTAAAAATATTGGGTTTGAAATATTACCAGTACCTCCACGTGAATTAGGAGTAGCGAAAGGTGTTGCTTATCCATATGAAAAAATAATTGCCTTAAACCCACGAAATACAGCTTACGAAAATGTTACTACGTTACTTCATGAGTTAGCACATGCTAGGCTGCACACTCCTGATGTTCGAGATAGCTTTACTACAGCAGAACGTGAATTTCAAGCAGAAATGGTGTCCTATGTCGTGGCCAGTCGATATGGGATTGATACTGAAAATTTTAGTCTTTCTTATTTGGCCAGCTGGACACAACAAGGTAAAGAATTAAAAGATAAAGAAATGTTACTAAATGGTGTGAGAACAGCAGCGAGTGAATTTATAGAAACCATCGATAATCATTTTTTAGAAATTCAACGTGCAAAAGAGAACGAATTAATGAAGCCTGTGCAGCTGCTATTAATCGAGTACGGGGCCTTATCGAATGCCAGCTTGCGTGCAATTGAAGCTGAGGACTTAAAAGAAATTATTCATGACATAATCACTAATAAGGTTGAGCAATTACAACATCCAGCATTTAAACAGGAATTGGATCAACTTAGGAGTGTCAGTGATGATTTACTTACCTTTGAGCAAGTAAATGCAGATTTTATCCAGGTGTTTAATAATACGTTTAAAGATAATTTTGCCCTCATTAATCAGCAAGAAGTGACTAATCCGAAGATCCTAATCCAATGGTCTGAAAGTGAACTAATGTCTAATGAATTAATGGGGTTTGCTGAAGGAAATGAACGAATGGCGCTGCTTGAAAAGGAAGTGTTTTCTGATAAAGAAAAAGCATATAGTTATCTCAAAACTCGATACCATGTATTAATTCCAAACGGAGATACAGTCGATCTAGTTAATCCAGATCGACTGGATATTGGTGATGGAGAGTACAAGAGTCCATATGATCAACTCATTGCAGAAAATAAGCTAACTGATCCGCAACATCAGGAAATTTTAAAGGAACTCGCTTTGTATGCTGATGAAAAGCAGCGTGGTGGCCAATTAACTGAGTCAGTCCAGGTAAAGAAAGAGTTGCAACAAAAAATACCTGGTGCTCATGATGAAGTATTGAAAAATGAAGTGGGTACCAAACACAAGCGAAGATGTATTGCATATGAACGTTAAGGAAGCGCAGTCAATTTGACTAGCGTTATTTTTATTGAAAAATTAAAGAGGCTTGTCCCTTCAAGCCTCTTAAAAAGTATGTAAAAGAACGTTTGTTCTCCTGATTTAATTTAATATGTCGGGAGGAAAAAAGCTATTAACATTAACAAAAATACTATTTATAACATGGATTGCCTAGAGGGTATGCAGTACATACCAGACAAGTCGGTTGATTTAATCCTGACAGATCTTCCTTATGGAACGACTACCTGTCGTTGGGATACGATTATTCCGTTTGAGCTTTTGTGGGAGCAGTACGAGCGAGTTATCAAAGATAACGGAGCTATTGTATTAACGGCAAGCCAGCCATTCACTAGTAAATTAATTATGTCCAATCTTAAACTGTTCAGATATGAGTGGATTTGGAAGAAAGGAAAGCACACAACAGGATTCCCAAATGCCAATAAGATGCCACTAAAAAATCATGAAAATGTATGTGTCTTTTATAAAAAACTGCCGACATACAATCCGCAAGGAGTTATATATTGTAAGCCTGTATTAATAAAAAATTCTCCTAAAATGAAAATACTAGGAGATAGAAATAAAACATTAAGTAAACCACATATCGTGAAAAGGAAAAACTACCCTAAGTCAGTAATTGATTTTCCACGTGACAGCAAAACTTGGCATCCAACACAAAAACCTCTTTCATTGTTTGAATACTTGATTAAGACATACACAAATCCAGGTGAAATAGTCCTGGACACTTGTGCAGGGGGGTTTACGACAGCAGTAGGTTGTGATAATACAGGGCGTAGTTGGATTTGCTTTGATACAGAGGAAGAATTTTGTTTGAAAGGTAAGAATCGCATAGATGAAAATAGACAAAAGTTAGGTTTAAAACCAGTTGAAATTTTGTCCTTAAAAAAGTAAAAAGTAATATTTAATTTTAAAAAGATCAGGACTCATCAAAATTGGTGAGTCTTAGCAGTTAAACGACTATTTTTTATCATTTTATCGAGGGAGATGAGTGTATGGCTGAAAAAATAAAAATGATTGCGGTAATAGAAGTTGATGAAAAAATAGCGAAAGATCACAATTATAACATTGAAGAGGAGTTCAAATGGCTAGTTGATAGTGGTATATCATTAAAAAATCTTGTGAGTGTTCCTCCTGATTTTGATATTAATGATTATCTGCAGCAAGAAAATAAACTAATGAAAGAGAAAAAAACAATTAGAAAACAAGACAAAGGATTTTATGAACGTTAGTGAAAAGATTCTTAAAATCTAACAAATATTAAAAGGTTAAGGATTCATCAAAATTGGTGAGTCCTTTTTCTTATCAAAGGGAGTTTTTCAGGTTTTGTAGAGCGAATTTAATTATAGAACGGTAGGAGCGTGTAATATGGCAATTTTAAATCCTTTAAAGAGGTTGAGTGAGTGGTTTTTGATAATAGCAATGCTTTATTTAAGTATTGATGGGATGTGTGTTTTAACAACCATTATTAGTGGATTTGGTGGGAAAGAACGAGAATGTGTTGAGGGCCTTATGAGTATTTTAGTGACGATTTCCTTAACCGTGTCACTAATTTTAAAATTTGTGTTTCGGATGCCAAAAAGCTTATTAGAATACCTTTTGCTTTATTTTTCTTTATTTACATTGTTAGGCTTATCGTTTTTAGGAAACGAGGGACGTACAACATTAATAATTGTAATTTATCTTGTTTTAAATGGGGTTCTATTTTTAGTTCAGAAAATAATATTTCATAAAAAGCAGAAAAAACATAAGTTAAGCAATCAACTAGGATAATGGCTGCTGTGCTTATCTACTTGTAAAACGAGTTCTTGATAAATTTGACATTCTAACTTTTAAGACAGCAACTAATCATATTAAATTTCGAATAGGTGGTTATTAAAATGGGATACGTATGTATATTTGCAGAAAAACCTTCTCAAGCAAAAGCTTATGCCGAAGCTTTTGAAGTAGCAAAAAGGGAAAAAACACACATTGAATTAAAGCCATGCAGTACATTTCCAGATGGAGCAGTCATCACATGGGGAATTGGACATCTTGTTGGCTTGAAAATGCCAGGAGAATATCGAGAAGAATGGAAGAACTGGGATATTAAAAATTTACCTATCATTCCAGTGCAATTTGAGTATAAGGTTTCAGAGGATAAAAAAGAACAATTTAATGCTGTAAAGAAGCTAATTAATAACGCTGATGTAGTGATCAACGCATGTGACATTGATCGTGAAGGTAGCAATATATTCTATTCTACTTTGAACATGACAGGTGCAAAAAATAAAACGATTAAACGGCTCTGGATTAACTCACTTGAAGTAGATGAAATTGTCAAAGGCTTTCATTCCTTACAATCAAATGAGAAAGATTTATTAATGTACAGCGAAGCAAAAACACGTCAGATTTCTGATTGGTTGGTCGGCATGAATGCTAGTCCATTGTATAGTTTGCTCATACAAGGAAAAGGTCTTAATACTAGTCTAAGTGTTGGTCGTGTACAATCTCCGTTGGTTTATATGATTTATCAACATCAAAAGGAAATTGAAAATTTTGTATCTAAACCATTCTTTGAATTAGTTGGTCATTTTAAAACAGTAAATGGAGCATATTCAGGAAAGGCAAAGGTTAAGACCGATACATTAGAAGAATTAACTTCATTTTTACTAGGAAATAGCCTTTCACTTGAAGAAAAAAACGAAGGTGTTGTCCTGGATTTAGATAAAAAAGAAAAACGTACAAAATCCCCCAAACTACACTCCTTATCGACTTTACAGGAGGTTGCGAATAAAAAGTGGAAGTATAGTCCTGCAAATGTCTTAAAAATAATGCAGTCACTATACGAAAAAAAAATCTGCACTTATCCACGTACCGATACAAACTTTATCACTGAAAATGAATTTTTATACTTGTCAAATAACGTAGAGCAATACATGAAATTAATTAATGTTGACTTTTCACCTATTAAAGAAGCTAATAAACGTTATGTAGACGGTTCTAAGGTCCAGGAGCATTATGCCATAATACCAACTAAGACAATACCAAATGAAAGTACAATAAATGCTTTATCTGCTGAAGAAAAAAATATTTATGATGAAGTGCTGCGAAATACGTTGGCTATGTTCCACAACGACTATATTTATGAGGAAACAAAAATTGTAACAGCTGTACATGATATTGAATTTGAAACAGTTGGAAAAATCGAGTTAAACAAGGGTTGGAAATCTTTATTTATGCAATCAAGTAACAATGAGAATAATAAAATAGAAGCCGATAAGGTACTTCCTAGCGTTTCAAAAAATGAAAAGGTGTTAAGTGTCCTCCAAAGTAAAGAAGGACGTACAACGGCTCCAAAGCCCTATACAGAAGGTGATCTAGTTAAAGTAATGAAAAACGCTGGGAAAACAGTAGATGATGAAAGTGATAAGGAAATCTTAAACGAGGTAGAGGGGTTGGGGACTGAGGCCACACGTTCTAGTATCATCGAAACCATTAAGAAAAATGGGTATATTACAGTAACGAAAAATATTGTTTCTGTGACGAATAAAGGCAAGATTTTATGTGAAGCAATAGAGGGTACTTTACTTTCAAGTCCTGCAATGACTGCCAAGTGGGAAAGTAAATTAAAAAAGATTGGAGAAGGTCAAGGTTCCCAGGATGAGTTTCTGCAAAATATTAAAAATTTCATAGCTGGAATTATTGAAGATGCCCCTCAAAAAATTGGTACAGAAAAAATTTCACTACCAGCTGAAGAACAACGCAACGCTCAATTTGTTGGTAAATGTCCGAAATGTGGTAATGGAATTATAGAGAAAAAAGGTTTCTTTGGGTGTTCAAAATATCCTGATTGTAAGTTTACCTTATCTGATAACTTTCGTAAGAAAAAATTGACGAAAACAAACATTAAAGAATTATTAGATGGGAAACAAACTACAGTCAAGGGTATAAAAAAAGCTGATAAAAATACCTATAATGCTGTTGTCAAATTAAATGCCAAAGGCTTTATTGACTTTGTTTCATTTGCAAAGTAAGAGTAAAAGGTTGTCTACTGAAATAAATAGTAGACAACCTTTTTATTTCAATGTTATTAAGCCTAAATGAAGATTTTATCGCTACAAAGTATATTGAGCTATCGAGTAAGGAGGCTTAAAAAATGGTATCTAAGATTATATGTCGAAGCCTGTTTGATAAAAGCTTTAGATGGAAAACTTTGGATGAATATGCTTATGATGAGATTGACATGATATATTGCGCTCATTGTGATGCTTTTAATACAGCTAGTTATTTAAGCGAAGGACGGTATAAAGTTTGTTGCCCAAATTGTCAAAAGAAAATAATTAATGTGCTGCATAAAGATTATGTATATGTAAAAAAAGTCTATTCTAAAATTTTTGATAAGGAAGATAAATTAATATTTAGTTGTGCTTTTTATCATTATGTTTTCAAATATAATTTCAAAAAAAAATCATTTAGAAAAATGGCGATACTTTATAGGTACAATATTACCTACTATAATTACCTATCGTTGTTTCTAATTTACTTTTTTTTTTTCGGTATTGGTACAAGCTAAAGCAAATTATAATCAATGCCCAACAGAATATGATTGTTTTGCAATTCTTGAGTATTGTTATAATCGAAAAATAAAAGTGAATACTTATGATATTAATTCTGATATAAAACTAAAAATTAAAGAAAGTATTATACAAACAGCTTAGAAATTTGTCAGAAACAATTGAACGTTAAGAAAGGAGAATAAACGTGCTAGGAACTAAGGCAAGACAAAAAATAAAAAATCCTACTTTAATTTTGGGTTATATAATTGCTGCTCTAGTTGGATGTTTAGGTAGTTACCTGGTCTTTTTATGTTTATGGTCATTATATGGTGTGCCATACCTGATGTTTTCGTTATTGGCTATAAGTAGTGGTGGAATTATTAGCTTTATTTTAGCTATTTTCTCGATGGGTAAAATATTTGATAAGCTTTATTTTGACTGACTATATAGTGAGTCTTTTTTTGTTTTCAGGAGGTGATTTTGAAATATTATTTTATGATCACATAATTATGGACTGTTTTTAAGGATTCACCAAAATTGGTGGGTCCTTTTTTAGTTTGGGTTAACAGAGTAAATCGAGGGAGATGAGAGAATGGAAAAAGATAATCAGTTGTTAGATGAATTTTTAAATATACATATTGCTATTTAAATTTGAAAAAATAAAACATACTAACATTAGTAGCACAAACCATGGCCTTGGTTTTTTACTACTAATGTTAGTATGTTTTAACAAGTGAAATTATTGTAAGAGCTGCATCCCTGTTGGATCTGTAGAGTCAGTAGAAAGATGACACCTTCTATTATTAAATATTTAATAATAATATTACTACCTTGCTTTAGCACTTATAAAAGTATGCACCTGCTTTACATTTTGAATTTATCATAAAGTCCGTATCATTTAATGCACTTTTAATTAAATCTTTTTTATAAGGTAAATGAATAGTAGGAACCTCTGCCATCGAATCTCTGAAAGCAGGTAATTTATCCCACAAACTCTTAATCTCATCTTTAATGGTATTTGTTTTACAATCGATAATATCACTCTTATCCTTATATTCAGGATAAACAACAATTACTGGCAATCCCTTTGTACCTATTCCATAGTTTATTTCTTCACGCAATGCTTTACTATTCTTTGTCACAGAACTTAAAAACAAAATTATATTTTTTGATTGGCTCAGTCTATCATGTAAACGTGGTTTCAAAGTTTTTTCCCAGTCACTTCCGTCTCTCACATTATAGTTTTTATTATGTGAGTCATTAAAGGGAAAACTACTATCTGCACCTTTCCATGCTCTTAACATGTTATAAGATGAAAAATCCTTTGTGGCAGATGCCCCCAGGTTGCTTTCACTAAAAGGTTCACTAACATAAAATGCTGTATAATTACCATTTCTATATGCCATTTTTTTCAAACTCCTTTAATTTATAAAAATTTATTTCTTTATGATGGTTTCCATGAAGAAGAATAGTAATTTTAGAAGGCTCTCTAAATTTAACTTTACTAATTTTAAAAGTCCAAAGCATAACTTCTAGTAATTGCTGAGGATTGGCAGTAAAATCCTTATGTCTTGTTATACCAGAACCTAGCAATGGGACAACAACTTCTTGTTGAGCATAGAGACCATTTACTTCATTCCAAAAATTTATTAAGCAATTTGCATATTCATGTAGCATTAAATTAGCTTTATTTTCATCATCAAATTTTGAAAATGCTACGAGAAAGAAGTCCATATCTTTATATATAGAGCCTAAACGATAACGAGTTTTATTCCCTCCTAAAGGACGTGTTACGTTTTTTTCAACAATTCTAAGCTGCATTCGTGAATCTTGAATAATTTTTTTATCTAATTCTGATGTATCTGGATAAAACTTGTTTAAATACTGTCCGTTTAAAGATGCTCTAGATATTATTTGGTCATCTACTATAGTATCAAAAAATTCATTAAAGGAAATTACCTTATAGATATTTCGAGGAAATGTGAAAATATCGCCCTTTTTTATTTCAATCTCGGAACCATCAATATTTAAAATGATTTTCTTTAACAATAAACTTTTTAAAAGTTTATATAGTATATGTATAAAACTTATAACCAATAGTCCGAATAAAATGAATTTCTTGCAACTTTTATCAAACTCAATAAAGGTTAGTACGGTTGTAGCTATCCCAAATAAAGCACCAGGAATAACGAAAGTACTAATCCAAAAATCCTTATCTGTAACAATTTCTTTTAATTTCCACATAACATACTCCTGTAATAGTCTATTTAAATTTCATTATTCAATTAGAAGTAGAGTACCTGAATACTTCTTTCCGTATACTTCACCTTTTAAACATGTATCAAATTGTATATTCCTAAATTATACAATTTAAGACTATTTTCGCATTATGATGATTTATTTGCAATAAAATTCATTTGTTTGTTGAATAGTTCTTTTGGATATTCCTAAACCAATAGCTGGTATTCAATAATCTGGCGAGTATGGAACTTATTTGGAATATAATACTTTAATAAGTAATTTAATTATAAAATACATTACTATTGAATTATATTTTTTTGAAAATCAGAGTGTTTATAACTATTTAAAATGGTATAATTTTATAAAAATTACATAAAGGTGGTCATTAAAATGGTTATGACAGAAGCTTTATTAGATGTTGAAATACTACATACAAGCTCTTTGCCGTTAAATTTAGAATATACAATTAGTAGAAAACCTTTTGTAAGTACTGTAAAAAGCTTGTTTGACGAGGATAATTTAATTGTTATCATTGAAGGGATGGAATTTACCGGAAAGACATATTTTTTAAAAGAGTTTTATGAATTAAACCTAGACTCATCGGTTGCCTATTTTGCTACACAAGAAAGATGGACCTCTAATATAGAAAGTATTTTTATAGATTTAATTCAACAAATGAGCAATTTTTGTTCAACTAAACTTAAATATAATTTGAGAAATATAAACTACTTAGATTTAAACTTTGAAAAGTCAAAACATTTATTTAGAGAAATGTATAAAGATTTAATAAGTACAGTCTCAAAAACAAGAAAACCATTTTATTTCATATTTGATGGTATTGAAAAGATGGAAAAAGAATCTAGAGAAATGCTTTTACAGCTAATACCGAAAGGTGACCCTAGAGGTATATATATATTAATGAGTAGAAGAAGTGAGTCAGATTTTTCATTGGAAGGAAAGTTTAAAAACATACCTTTATCCAATTTTTCTCAACCTGAAGTAAGTGATTTGCTTACTAAATATGGAATAACAGATTACGATACTGTTCAGAAAATTTATGATAAGAGTATGGGTTTGGCTGGATACATAGGTGAAATAGTAAAGGGAATTGAAAAGGGTAAATATACTCCTGAGTTTTTAACTGAACATTTGCCTGAAAATATTCAGTTGTTATTAGAACGAAATTGGAAATGTATCGATTCTACACTATTAAAAGAAATTATAAAAGTTATAGTGTTCAGCCCTGAAAAAATGGATATTAAGGACATGTCACAGGTCTTAAATGTTAGTCAAGATGAATTAAAACCATTAATTAAAGACAGCGATTTAATTAAAATTGATCAAGAGAGACAACTATTTTTAGAAAGTATATATGTAAACTTTCTATATGACTTTCTTAGTGAAGAAAAAATTGAAACAGAGCAAAAATTAATAGAATATTACGAAATACAATCTGAAGTAAAAAGATTTGACTATTTACCTAAACTATACGCGAATAAGGGTAACTATGAAAAAATTAAAGCTCTGATAAATTTTAATAATTTAGATTTACTGTTAAAAGAATCACAAATAACGTCACAAGTGTTTGAGAATATTAATTTGTTGAGAAATATGTCTTATGATTATAAGGATTGGGGTAAAATGACTAGTTCTATGATCTTGGAGGCTATTTTCAAACAAACGTCTGCGTCGTTACCTAGTTTAGATAGAGAAGTCAGCTCTTTATTGGCTTTAAAAAAATATAATGAAGCTTTGAAATTAGTTTCATTGTGCAGCTTAGATGAAGATAGATTAATTTTATTATCTAAAATATCGAGAAAAATGAAAGAAGATGGAGTTGAGTTAAGCGAAAAAATAATCAAGGAAATTTCTTATTACGTAAATGGCTGTCGTATAAATATGGATTTTGGAATTGCACATGCTGAAAAATTTATTATAATTGGCAGTAATTTATATGCAATCGATGTAAAGTTGACATTAGATTTGATTCAAAACTCTGTCAAAGAAATTGAAGGCAAACAAATTAAGAAGTATCTAATTGATTATCTATTAATAAATATTTTTATTAACTTAAGAGAAAATGAGGATGACAAAACAAACCTTCATCAATTTGTAAGTTATTTTGAAAATGAAGATTTAAAGCCTTTAATAAGCACATATGCACATAGTAGTTTAGAATATGAAGGTTTGATTAGCACGATTGATAAAGTTACTAATCCTAATATTAAATCATTTATAATTTTAAACTGGTTAGAAATTAACAATGAAAATTCATATTTTTTAGATGTATGTACTAAGTACATTGATTTAATTTCTAGTGAATTAGAATATTCCATAACGTTAAAAGATTTACTCAAACTAATTGACTGTATAGAAAAAAGAACAAATGAAAATGAGGCCCAAAAGTTAGAATATATTTTGACTAGTGTAAATAACATTTACCAATTGGTTCAGCCTAGTGCATTTGTTGAAAGGATTCAAGTCGAACTTGGTTTAATGAGAATAATGGTGAAAAATAACCATTATAAAGCAGATGATCAATTTTTAGATTTACGCATAAAAGTCGATGAAATAAAAGATCTAGATATTAAGTGCTTTAGTAATGTATTTTTGTTAAATACTTTATGTAAGGAAGGCTTTGAGGATTTAAAATCAGTTTGGTATACAGAAATAAAAAATATGTTGAATAAAGATATAAATTACTTATTATTACATTCTTCTAACCAGTTAGGTGATGTAGGGGATATTTTGTATAATTTTGCACTTGTTGAACATACAACTGCATTGAGTATGGCATATAAAATAAACACAGAAAAAAGTAGAGTGTCAGCTTTTGTAAAAATTTTCCAAGCTATGATTGAGAAAAGTATATTTAAAATAGATGATTTTATTGTGGTACTAAAAACTATTATAGATAAGGGTTATAAAGATCATTTAATTATAAGTTTAATGAAACATTTAGCAACTAATCAACCTAAAGATGTATCTAGCGAGGATATAAATAAATATTTTAGTTACTCTAAGGGTATTGATACAATCCAAGGTAAATTAATTGCGCTAAGTTATTTGTTAGATTTAGATAATATTAATGTGGAAACAGGTGACCAAGTTAAAGAGTTATTAATCTTACTACTAAAGGGGATATCAGATGTTACTACACGGGAAAATGCAGGGACATACCTGATACAGAGGTTATCTAAAAGATCCAACGAAGTTGCAGAAGATATTTTTGATATCATTTTCTCAAATAATGTTTTGAATTATAAAGAAAATAGATTAGAGTCCTTTTACAAAGAGTTGATAATAATATTAAACAAATCTTTAGAGAATGTACTAAAAGGAATCAATTCTTCTTCGGTTGAAATATCTGAAAAGATGTATATAACTAACATTTGTTCCTTTATAGACAATGTAGCCTCTATAGCTGAAAAAGCATATCTATATTGTGATTTATCTTTAAGATGTTTGGCGTTTGATAGAAGAGATTTAATAATTCATGTAGTTGATAAATATAAAAAAATAGTGATGAACGATAGATTAGATACAGATACCTTAAAAAATATCCTTTTAAGAACGGGTGCCTTATTATGCACAGAATCTATTTTAGAGTACAAAGAAGTCCTAACTAAAATAAAGTCATCTTCACAAAGAAATGCTATTTTAACAAGCAACATTCATCAGTTAATTATAGGAAGACCTTATCATGATGATGTAGAAATAAAGAATTCTGCTTCTTTAATAAATGACAATACATTAAAACTTGTATTAGAATTATTAGATTTAATTGATTACGATGCTAATTTATATCAATGTATAGATACATTGACAGATGCTGTAATTCGATCTTATAAAGAACTTTCAAAAAAATATGTTAATCAAGCAGCGGTAATGTATATGATAGATGAAATAAAAAGAATTTCCTCAAAACTTCCTTGTGAAGACGTGGGAATTAAACATGAGGGCTATATTCTTGCTATTGAATCATCTTTACTAAAATTAAAAAGATTAAATTTAAAACCTGCATTAATGAACAAGAAAAAACTGATGACATATGAAGAATTGAAAGAAAAAGCAAATAAAATTACTAATATTTCTGACAAAATTTTTGTGCTAACAAGAATTAGTGCCCATATGGGTGAACATGAAAAAGATTTTTCAAAAAAAGTTTTAGAACTTGCCGATAAATCTTTAACAGAAACAGTATCTTCAGTCGATTATATATCTCATTCTAATACTATTGCTTCAAGATTCTATCAAATTGGAAATGAAAGAGCTGCACTATATGTCATAAATAAAGCAATCGAAAAAATAAGATTTTTGAATGATGAAGAAGATAGTGAAAAGGACCTTGAAGAATTTATTGATTTATGTTATGAAATTAACCAAGATCAAGCAAAATCTTATGTAGATTCAATTAAATCAAAAAAGTTAAACTATGAATATAAACAAAAATTTAAAGCTAAAAAGTATCACTATGAACCTAAAAAAATATTAGACGAAGAAATAAATCAATCCGATGTCCTACAGAACTTTTTTAAGTATTCATTAAAATCAATCTATGCTGATAAAGGTAGTATACAATCTGAAGAAATTATTGGAGAGTACCTCTATCAAATATCGACTGCAAATCCAGAACTTTTGTTATATGGGCTTACATGGTATGTAGAAAATGTAAGATTAGGTTCTAATATTAGTGCTTCAAGGTTAGATGTTTTATTTAATGATATTATTATGAGTTTGAGCCTAATTCAGAAACTTAATGCCTTCTTGTTTAATGTCAATCAGTCTAAAATTGAGTTTGATGAGAAATATTCTTTTAGTAAAACATATGATCTATATTTTAATGTTGGCGAGGGTGATAGAGCACTTGAATTTATAGTGAAATGGATTAATGAAAATGTTTCAAACACATTATTTATTTATGATGCTTACTTTGAGCCAAAGAATCTTAAAATGTTCAAGTATCTAGTGAATAATATAACTACTACAGTTTTAACAAGCTGCAAGGAGTCTGAATACATTCAAAAATGTGAAAAAGTATATAATAATCAATGGAAAGATATTAGTGATCAAAGTGCTCCATTTATTACTATAATGACCTTTGTAACTAAGAATGGTTCAACTCCAATACATGATAGATATATATTGGGAGAGAAAGAAGGACTTAATATTGGTACCTCTCTAAATGGTGTAGATTCTAAAGATTTTGGTATTAACATTATCGATGAGGAAAAAGTAGAAAGTATAAGAAATAAGTTTATTAATCCATTAATTTATACACCTAAAAACGAACATTTAGGGTTACCAATGCGTAGAGAAATATTTATGGTGAGATAAGTTTATTTTTAAAGTTATTATTTTCTATTCTAAGGCGAAAATTAAGTTTTATTACCGTACGGAATTTAACTTCTTGGTGTTTATATATATCTTTGAATGGAAAAATAAACTAAAATTTAAGAAAGATAAATAAGATGTTTTATTTGAAGAAGACAACTTATAGATTAAGATAGAAAATAATAAATTGTTTTACTTTCATGTACTAAATTTAGATTGAAATTTCCAAATTTATATGTTAACGTAAATATATATTCATATTGGAAACTGACGGGAACACCCCGCTTTAGGCATGACTTATTCTTTGTAATTTAGCAAAGTATTAGTCTAATGTTTGAGGCGGGGGTTTTTGATGTTTTTATAACAATCAATTGCCTTCAGTATTCTGGTAATAATATGGTAAAATATTTTTTAGGAGTAATACTCGAGTACTAAATAATAATGGGTTTTTCTCGTCAAAATAAATGGTGCATACACATTTTTATAAATTTATTAGAGAAAATGATTAAACTTTTTTATGGGGTACTGCCGACAAAACGCGGATATTATACGCTAAGACATTTTTTGGATATGAAAACCCTAATTTTTCTACGCTAAGCAGAAAAATTAGGGTTTTTTTATATCCTAAGTGGACTTAGGGAATGTATTGAGTTCAAAATCTCAGGTATAAATGAATATTCTCCTAGAAAGTTTATATGTTCCCATCCTAATGGTGATATGTGCGGGAGCAATTCCTCTTGATACTTTCCTGTATTTTTAAAATGTTCAATTGCTTGTGATAGATACACGGTATTCCAAATACTAATAGCATTAATAATTAAGTTTAAGGCGCTGGCACGCTGTAATTGATCTTGTAATGCTCTTTCTCTAAGTTCCCCATGTTTCCCAAAGAAAATAGCTCGTGCCAATGCATTCATAGCTTCTCCTTTATTTAATCCACGTTGAATTCGCCGACGCAATGTTTCGCTAGAAATATAATCTAATATAAACAAGGTTTTATCTATGCGACCCATCTCTCTTAAAGTTGTCGCAAGGCTATTTTGACGAGAATAAGAACCTAATTTCCCCATAATGAGAGAAGCAGAGACCGTTCCTTTACGAATGGAATGTGCCAACCTTAATACATCATCATAATTTTCCTGAATGATCTTGGTGTTAATTCTTCCACGAAGCAACTTCTCCATTTCTGGATATTGGTCTGGCTTTTCAAATGAATAAAGTTTTGAATCTGCAAGGTCTCGTAGTCTTGGGGCAAATCGAAATCCTAACAAATTAGTTAATCCGAATACTTGATCCGTATAACCAGCCGTATCTGTATAATGTTCTTCAATATGCAAGTCGGTTTCATGATGCAATAAACCATCTATAACATGAACAGCGTCTCTTGCGTTTGTATTAATCACTTTCGTATAGAAGCTAGAAAATTGGTCACTAACAAACCGATAAATGGTTGTTCCTTTCCCTGTGCCGTAATGTGGATTTGCATCAGCGTGTAAGGATGAAACTCCTACTTGAACACGCATTCCATCTGAAGAAGAAGTTGTACCATCGCCCCAGTACGACGACAAGTTTAACTGGTGTTGAAAATTCACCATAACGGCTTGTGCTTTATTCATAGCATCTTCATATAAACGCCACTGTGAGGCTGTGGACATTTGCCGGTAAGAAACCCCTTGTGTCGCTTCTGCCATCTTAGTAAGACCTATGTTTGTTCCCATAGCCATAATCGCTGCCATGATCGCAGGCTTTTCTTCTTCTTTCGGTGGATTCAGCGTAGAAGCATGGAGGAACTGCTTTTCGAATCCCGTCCAACTTGCTACTTCCATAAGCAAATCTGTCAACTTCACACGAGGTATCAGTTGATATAGAGATAAACTATATTCTCGTGCTGTTTCTGGAACGTTTTTCTCCAAACGATGGAGATGCAGCCGTCCGTCTTCAAAATTAACCCCATCTAATTCTGTGATATTCGCTTTAATCCATTCAAGCCGATCATGTAATGCATCTATTTTCAATTTTAAGTATTCATCAACAGAAGGTGGTGCGGTAAGTCCATTAAGGTGCTTGTTTTGCTCCCATGCTTCTTTTGTCACTAAATAATTATCAAAATCTTGATGCTGACGACTTCCTTTAATAGAAACGTTACCTGAGCGTACAAGATTTCTTAACTCGGTAAGAACAGACATCTCATAATATTGGCGATTTATATTACCATCATCATCATAAACGTGCTTTTGCCAGCGATTCGAGATAAAGTCCAAAGGAGCTCCTTCTGGAATTTTTCGTTTATTATTTTTGTTCATCTCTTTAATGGTCTCAATAGCTTGAAGCAATGGCTCTCCTGATTTTGTAGAAGTGAATTCTAGGGCTTCTAACAATGTTGGAGTATATTTACGTAAGTAGTTAAAGCGAAATTTTAGTAAGTCTAAGTAATCGTAATCCATAGGGCGTGATAATTGCTTCGCCTCTTCTATTGAGTTTACGAAGTCCTCCCAAGGCATAATAGCTTCTAAGGCTTCAAATGGGTCCTTCCCTTGTTCTTTTGCTTGAATCAATGCTGTTCCCAAATCTGCAAAGTGAATAACCTTTTCATTAACTGATTTACCATTTAACCTCTGAATCTCTTCTTGAGCTTTACGTCCTTTTGATAACAATAGGCTAATTTGCCGATCATGTATCTCAAAGGCATGATCAGTAAGGTTTTGGCTAAGTTGTAGGAGGTGTAAAACTAAAAGCGCAAATTTCTTATTCTCTTTAAATCTACGGAATGAACGGGGTTCATATTTGGAACCCAATCGTGCTAGCTGTAAGACCCTATTTGGATGAATTTCTTTAATATCCACATTAAGTTGCAAAGTTCGTATGACTTGAAGACGTTTTATAACCTTTAAGAAGGCATCTGGAGAAGATTGACCGGGAACTTCTCGCAACCAAGCAAGGGGTGTCTTTGAATTGGTGGAACTTGCATCAAGTAAGTGATCTAACTTTTGTTTTTGAGATTCACTTAATGTAGAGATGATAGATTTAAAAATTCGTTCTTCTGCCCGTTGACGAGCTTCCCATACAATCCTTTCTATTGTTGTCAGTGCTGGCAAAATTACTTTTTGTCTTCGCAATTCTTCAATTGTTGAGCGAATCAAGTAGTCTGTATTTCCGTTCTCAAGAGCAAGTTTAAGAGTAAATTGTGCAATTATTCGATATGCCCCAAAGGATAAGTTTTGGTAGCCATAATGTTGCCGAAGTTCCTCTAGATGTTCATTTCGAGTTGCTACCCGTTTTGCATACTGTGTATATTCTTGTGGGGAGACATCAATTTGTTTCGCAATATAATCGAGTATTTGGTTGGGAATGTCTTTAATCTGAAATAAAGTCCAACCCGGATACCGAAGAACTGCAAGTTGTAAGGCAATCCCTAAGCGATTATGGTCTCTTCGATGCTTATTAATAAATGCAAGATCTTCTGTGGTAAAAGTATAGTGCATTTCCATATCATGCTCAGTCATATCATCAGGAATAGACATAAACATATTTCGCTGATCAAGGGTTAATAGTTCTTTCCCTCTCATGTTACACCTCCTCGCTGGATAGCCCTTTCTTTCCCAAGTAACGATATAGCGTTGTTGCTCCTATTCCTGTGGCTTCTTTAATTTGAGATAAGGAGTAGTCTTTACTTTCATACATCTTCATGGCAAGCATAATTTTTTTTGATTCAACCTTCGGTCTACCTCCATTTCTTCCCCTAGATCTAGCTGCCACCAACCCATCTTTCGTTCGTTCACTAATGATATCCCGTTCTAATTCAGCTATGCTAGCCAACATTCTGAAAAAGAATCGCCCCATAGCTGTTGTTGTGTCAATTTTATCCTGAATAGACGCGAAATGGATTCCTTTTGCTTCAAACTGTTCCATGAGTTCGATTAAATGTTTGGTACTCCGACTGATACGATCTAATTTATAGACAACTACTGTGTCACCCTTACGTAATACTTTAAGAAGCTCCTCCAACTGCGGGCGATTTTTCCTTTTACCAGATTCTTTTTCTTCAAAAGTTTCGTCCACTCCATGACGATCCAATGCATCAAGTTGTAATGATAATGACTGATCTTGCGTACTCACACGTGCATAACCAAATTTCAATTTGAAACTCCCCTTTCCATACAAATTAATTATACCAAAAAGGGGGTTAAGGCTGATGTATTGGTATTCTGTTTTTGGTTATAGTTTTGGGTATGTATTTTAGCACTATTTGAGACTTTTTGTCACTTTTGAAGTTATTTTGCACCTGTTTTAATCGATATTCTGCACTATAAGGTAAATGTGGCTTTGTAAAAGTTTGTTTAAAATGAACGGTTGAAAGTTGAAACCTAAGTTACGGTACCTGATGTGATCGATGGACCATTAAAGCTTTCATCTGGTATTGTCCAAGTATGCCCCAACTAATCAAAGTGGCCGTGATTGATGTGATCACTAAATAAAAAACAATCAACTGCAGACCGGAGCCAAATGATTATCAGTGTACTTGGACCATAGAAAAGTACGCCACCAGTATTGTCCGGTCATGACGCCAGCTGATATAAAAGTTGTTATTTGTTACGAATCCCCATTTTACGCTCCAAAATGCTCTTCTCACACACCAAATGAGGCGTTTTACTAACCAAATGTCGTCTTTTAATAAAACTGGATATGATTATATTTTTATATTGGAAAGGTAATATGATGGTAAAAGTTAGCGAATAAGGGTGAACATTGTTATAATTTATTTTAAAAAGGGAGATAATTCAGTGGCGAAAAGCATATTTACATCTATTAGCGATTTTTCTAAGAACTGTGTTGATTTAGATTCGACTAAGCTGGGAACAGCAAGAAGTAGTCGAAATTGGTTGGTTGAAAAAATTGAAAAATTCGAAAATAACGATGAGTACTTTCCGGAAATTTACACCAAAGAAAACAACGTGCAAATGGGGTCATTCGCAAGAAAGACAAAAATTCGCCCGTTGGATGACATTGATTTTATTATAGTATTTACAGGAAACGGAAGTACTTATAACACAACTTTTAATAACGGTGAAATTACTATTTCCGTTCCTGAGAAAGCAACCAATTTAAGGCGTTTGACAAATGATGACTATACCTTAAACTCTATTAAGCTTTTAAATAAGTTAAAAAGCTCTTTACAAAATGTCCCTCAGTATTCTGCTGCAGATATTAAACGTAATCAAGAAGCTATAACACTTAAACTAACTAGCTATGATTGGAATTTTGATATAGTTCCGGCTTTTATAACAGCTCCAGATAGCCTTCAAAAGACATATTATCTGATCCCCGATGGTAATGGTAAATGGAAAAAAACTGATCCGCGAGTAGATGCTAAAAGAGCCACTGAGATAAATCAAAAGAGGGACGGGAAAGCATTAAGGATCATAAGGCTTATAAAGTATTGGCAAAAAAGACCGATTGTTCCGGGCATTGGCTCGTACCTCATAGAAAATTTAGTTTTAAATTACTTTGATACTAACGAGGTATCTGTCACTGACCAGTACACTTTAAGAGATGTTTTCTATTATTTAAGCAATAGCATCTATTCTAGTTGCTATGATCCAAAAGAAATACAAGGGGATTTAAATACACTTCCTTTGGAAACCAAACAAAAATTCTCTGAAGCAGCTACAAAAGCTTGTTCATGTGCACAAAATGCAATTGATTTCGTGGCTAAAGGTGACCATAAAGCAGCCCATGACGAATGGAAAAAAGTTTTTGGAAGTGAGTTCCCTGACTATGAATGAAATTATTCCTATTAATGTAAAACAAAATGAACCTGAATCATTGCGTCTTTTGGCTGCCATGCGATTTCTGTATGGTAGAGCTAAGATTTTAAGGTCTTTTAGAGTCTGTATAACAGTAATTCTTCCTATTGTAAGTATTTTAAGTTTAAACTATTTTTCTAACTTTAAGGAAGGATTAGCTTTCGCAGCTGCAGTTTGGCTGGTTCTTAATAGGGTAATTTTTATAGAAATTGAAAAAAGAATGGTGAAAGATGCAGCAAAAATCCAGGAAAACTTTGATGTGGATTTATTCAAGATTTCTTGGAATAACCTTTTAGTCGGTGAGAAGATTCATAGTGAACGGATAAGGAAGTTGAATGAAAAGTCACAGGAAAAAGAGGGAAATCTTAAAGATTGGTACCCTGGATTAAAAAGTTCTTCTGATCATTTTTTTAATGTTTTATTGGCTCAAAAAACAAGTATTATTTGGGATATAGAACTAAGGAAGTTTTATAAATGGATATTATACATTATACTTGGTTTGTATATTGGAATTATATTCGGAATTTGCTTCTTTATGGATTTTACTACACAAACATTGATTATTTCCTTTTTAGTTCCATCCTTTCCTTTGATTCTGCACTTATATGAGACAGCAATAGGGCATAAGCAGCGACATGAATCATTAGAAAAAGTCTTATCGAAAGTTACAGCAGATGTTGAAAATTATTCAAAAACTGATGATGGCATAGTAAATAACACCAGGGGTTACCAAGATATTATTTTTTTAGCACGTTCTAACGTGAATATGATACCTGATAAAATTTACTGGTTGAAGAGAAATCTGTATGACAAAATAGCAAAAGAGACAAATGAAGCACATAGCGATAAATAATAAACAAAAATCCTCCGGTTATTGTGTAAAAAAACAATAAAGTGTTATTTAGCATAACCCCGTTCTAAATTTAGGACGGGGTTAAAATATAGTTACTAAGGACAAGCCACAATTACTGCTAATCAAGTTTACAATGAAGCTGATGTTCAGGTAGTAAAAGACATTGCACAAGAGTACGCTCAAGCTTTGTTTGCAGTTTCATCTATTTCTACTTTAGATAAAGAAGACGCGGTGGAGTTACTGGGGGCTGCGGTTCAAGAACTAGAGTACGTGGATGAACTGGTCCCATACTCGGCCAATATCAGATAAATGCTTTAATGATCCGTCGATAACACTAGGTACTGCAGCTAAAATTGATTAAGTGATCACATCGATCATACCAGGTACTGCAGTTAAAATTAATTAAGTGATCACATCGATCACTGCCACGTGGATTAGTTGGCCATGATTGATGTGATTATAAGAAAAAAAAATTAACTGCAGACCGAAGCCGAATGATTGCGATGAACCAGGTGCATCGAAGAACCATTAAAACTTTCATCTTTTGATGTACTTTAACAGGATAAAAGCCCATTTTCTCAATTTTAATGCTGAGAAATTGAGAAAATGGGCTTTTATATATTTACTTGATTCCGATTACTAAACTATCTCGTGCAGCTTCAACAACTTCTGTTGTTATCTTTTCAAGCTTATTAATTTCGAGTATTCTTTCAATTTGAGTGAATAGTCTCTGTATAAGTCTAAAGTTCCCTCCAGTAATTTTTATTATACTGGTTATAGCTTCATAATCGGAAAAGTCTTCAAGTTTTATAGAAAGTCCTAACTCTTCCCATTTGTACTCTAGAATATGATGGGCTTCATCTTTACTTAATTTATCAAATTCATGAGCAAATCCTATTCTGGAGTAGAGTTGAGGGTATCGTGCTAATCGTTTTTCGATGCCAGGCATTCCAATTAATATCATTGCAATGTCATTTCGATCGTAAATATCCCTAAGTTGCTCTAAATTTTGCACTTTAAGTCGGTCTATCTCATCAACGATTATCAAGTCGATATCTTCATAAATGTTGGTGGAATACGTTTCTTCTTCTTCTCCTGTAAGTACTTTATACATATTCTTTACCATATTCATTCTGGATCCAATAGAATAGATCTGTTCAGTCATTTTAGTCGCTCGCACTGCTGGTGCAGTATAAAAAATTGTTCTAGCTTCAAGTATCTTTTTATCTGCATCTACGCGAATTTCATTTGCTGTTTTATAAGCTATTTGTTTTTCGATGGAATTCCAATTTGAATAATACCTTGAGGATAATGTTTTTCCTACACCCGGTAATCCATAACAAATGCCTATATATTTGTATTTAATACATGCATCACAGAACTCGGCAAATCTCTTATATTCTTTTGTTTCAATAAATTTCTGGCCTTTATTCATTGAAATACCTCTTTAGTTTCGACTTTTTAGAATTAAGTTCATTTTTTTTGTTTTCTAGATCCTTTTGCTTTGACAAGGCAATTTCTTCTGCAACAGCTTTACCAGAGTCAAGTTGTTTTTTTAAATTTTTCCGCACTTTATTTCGTGCTGAAACAATCTCTTTTAAATCTACTGTATAATCAGAAATTTCAGGAGAAATAGCCGTACATAAGTATTTATCTTGATAAAACACTCGAATCTCCGCAATATCTCTTGGATCATAACGAATAATGACTGTTTCACCGACATATGCAGCTAGATTTGTGTCAATATACCTAAGTCCTTGGAAATGAATACCGTCAGAATGAACTTTCCTTGGTTTTGCTACATTTAGCAATAATAAATCAAGACTTTCCATACTCTCTGGCATATTCGGAAGGAATCCATAATTATTCCACGCCTGTATCGGTTCTTTTTTTGTTGTACCATGAACCCTATGATGATAATTATATATGATGAAATTAAATAATTTTTCATTAAGTTCATTAAGGGTAAGAAGTGAGCTAGTAGTCTGATTTCCCAAGTACCCAGGTAAATCTTGCAAAAACAATTGATTGACGGTTAAAAAGAATCTTTCTATTTTCCCTCGCCCTCTTGGAATACCGATTGCAGAAAAAACTAGGTTAATTTTTAAATCAATTGCTACTTGCTCCAAATGGTTGGATGTAAAATCACTTCCATGGTCTGTATAAAATATTTCAGGTATACCACATATTTGCCAATCGGCATTACTTTTTCTCCATATTGCTTGGTGTAGGACCAAAGATGTATGTATTGCAGAGGGGTTTTCAAAGGTTAAAAAATATCCAGCAACTGCTCGGCTATAATCATCTAAAATAATTGTTAGCCAAGGTCTTTCTGGTTTTCCTCTTTCATTTAAAACTATAATATCTAATGGGGTATGGTCTGCTTGCCAAATTTCATTGGGATAGCTTGCTTCTCTTCGATGAATTAAATCATATTGATTGTCGTATGCCTTTTGGCCATCATGCGCTAACTTCTTCAAGCTTGGCGAAAGGGACTTCGATACCTTATACACTTGATAATAACTCGGTTCTTGCCAGCCTTTATTTCGACATTGTTCACAGATCATTCGATGAATAGACGTCAATGAATTCCTTTTGTACTTTAAAACCAGCTGCTCAATAGAAGAGACAATTTCAGGTTCTAAATGTATTTTGCCAGCATCACTTCTTGTTTTTCGAATTAAACCTTTTAATCCAAATTGTTTATAGTCCCGAATCCAGTATTGCAGCGTTCTTTTTGCAATACCGGTTTCTTCTGTAATGACTGTTAATGTTTTATCGTCGGTAAGATAAGGTGCAATAATTTTATACTTTACCATCGCTGCTTGACGTTGTTCTTCTGAAAAAGCTGTTAATGGAGGTTGTTCATTTTGCATAGATATCAACCTTTCAGATTTATTGTTTTTCTAAATAGCGATAAATCGTAGTGCGAGACACACCCCACTTTTCCGCAACATCTTTAATCGGTGTGCCACTTTCAATTAAAGCTTTCATCATTTCAATATCTTTTGAACCATACTTTTCTGGGCGACCACCTAGACGCCCACGTGCTTTTGCGGCAGCCCGTCCAGCAGCAGAGCGCTCCTCAATCAAATTCCGTTCAAATTCCGCAAACGCTGCAAACAAGTGAAACATTAATAGCCCTGTTGCATTGCTTTTGTCCATTGTTAAGTTTTCTTGCAGGCTATGAAAGCCGATACCTCTATCATTTAAGTTATTCACTATTTGAATTAAATCTTGCATATTGCGCCCTAGTCGATCCAATCGCCAAACGACAATTGTATCGCCTTTACGTGCATACTTAAGAGCTTCTTCTAAACTGGGACGTTGTTTTTTTGTTCCACTCATTTTATCGTAAAAAATTTTTGTACAACCATGCTGCGTTAAAGCATCTGATTGTAAATCTAAATTTTGTAATCCAGTTGACACACGTGCATATCCAATTAACATCAAAATCACTCTTTCCTCATTTTACCTTTGACTTTATTGTAACATAAGATATTAAAAACATGGTTAATGAACATAGATTAATGAACAGAGTTTTGTTACATTCTAAACGGTAAAAAACGCTCCTTATAAATTAAAAAGGAGCGTGTTCAGAAAAGGACGAGTTTTGGAACAAATAATAACTTATTTATGACATGTGTACTTTTTCACTTTGTTCAAAAAACGGGCCAGATTGTGGAATAACAACTTTTTATGAAAGATTTCCAAACGACGTTTTGGTAACGTTCTATCCTACAAAAAAGACACCTATCTGAAGGGAGTTGAATCCCAATCAGACAGGTGTCTTTTTTGTCTTATTTTTTCATCGTCATTTCTGTTGCAGCTGCTTCAATGTCTCCGATTGCCCAATGACTAGCCGGTACATCACGGAATGTTGATTCGGTGATGTTTTCTACTGCTGGTCGTTCAAATAATTGGTTCAGGACTTTTACCGCTTGTGCACGTGTTAACGCACCATTCGGATTAAACGTTGTCGCACTGTTTCCAGTCATAATGCCGAGGGCACTTACTCTTTCAATCGATGAGGCAGCCCAATGGCTTGCTGCAACATCGGAAAAGACTTTTCCGCGCTTAGCGGTTTGACAATACGTTTTCGTGTCATCTTGTGCACACACTGTATCTACCCAGCGTGCGATGACACCTGCCATTTGGGCACGGGTAATGGTCCCATTCGGGTCAAATTTGGTTTGGGTTGTGCCATTAAATAAACCAGCTTGTTTCACAAACTCAATCGCATCCTTTGAAGTATTCTTTTCCGTATCTTCAAAAGTTGCTTGGGCTGTTGGAATTTTCCCATTTGTTAAGAAACGGGCTAACATTGTTGCCATTTGAGCACGTGTTACCGAAGCATTTGGTTTAAATGTGCCATCTGGGTACCCTTGAATGTAGGGCACTAATCGGTTTGTTTCTACTTCCTCTTTCCCTTCTTCTTGTACTTCTGAAGCATACACTAAGCTAAATGTGGAGAAATGATCGACTTCAAATTGGAATCCTTTCACACCTGGTTCAAATTCTACTATACGACCACGTTTTACTTCAGTTGTTGCGTCACTATGCTCAATATAAACAACCAGTGAGGCCATTTGTTCTGCTGTTAATGCAGCCGAAATTGGTAACGTAATTGTTATCAGACGATTTTGTAGATTCGTTTCAATCGTTACCGGTGTCCCTAACAATGAAAGGGTTGCTCTATTTGGCATCGCCTGTTGAATGTGTTCATTTTGTCGCACATTCGCCTGAATCATTTCCTGTTGTTGTGCCTTTACAGGCATAATGCGGAAGAATATATCCTCAGTGATCCCATTAAATGCGGTAGATGGCATCATCAAGTGTGCTAATGCTGTTTGCATGAAAAGATTGGTTTGTTGATTGTTTAAATAGAGACCAGCAGTTCTTGATAGATTTAAAATCGCTTCTCCCGTAGCCGTTTCTGCTGGGTACACGAGACGAATTGTTCGTTCCTCTTGATTAGTCATTTGTTGTACTTGTGCTTGGACATGATTCAATAAAACGTCTGCACGATAACGCACGCCCCCTTGTTCCACTGTACGAATGATAGGGATGACACGTGAAGGTATCGGTTCCACCGAGTCGTCTGGTTGTGGTATCGGTGTCGGCTCTGGTACGGATGTTGGTGCATTCACCGTAATGGTCGCTGTATCAGATGTAGTACCATAGGTAGCCTTTACCGTTACAGTACCTGGTGCAATTGCAGTTAAGGTATTACCTTGAATCGTCGCAACCGTTGAATCGCTTACTGTAAATAAGGTGTTTGCCGTTTGATCTTGCGTAGTGCCATCCGAAAGGTTTTCTATTAGTTGGAAGTTTTGTGTGCCTCCAACAGTTAGTTGCCCTGTTTTGGGTGAAAGACTAATGCCTGTTGTTATGACAGGAGCTGCATTCACCGTAATGGTTGCTGTATCAGATGTGCTGCCGTAAGTAGCCCTGACGGTCACCGTCCCAGGAGCAATCGCTGTTAAGACATTATCTTGCATCGTGGCGATGGCTGAATTATCTACTGTAAATTGGGCATTCCCAGTTTGATCTTGGGTTGTGCCATCCGAAAGGTTTTCTATTAGTTGGAAGTTTTGTGTGCCTCCAACAGTTAGTTGCCCTGTTTTGGGTGATAGAACTATGCCTGTTGAGTAAGTGGGCCACTTTGCATAAATTATCATAGGTGCTGTAACCGTATCTGTCCATGGAGTAGTATACGATTGGTCCTCGAACCATCCGTGAAAATGATTCCCTTGCTTGGTTTGATTACGAAATGCTGTCTGCCCAAGGTTTGAAATTTGTCCTTTAAATTCAACTTGATTTAGCTGGTTATACGCAAAGGCAGCATCCCCAATACTAATCACGCTAGAAGGAATGGTCACATTCGTTAGCTTGTTATTATAAAAGGCATAATACCCAATAGTGGTCACGCTAGAAGGAATGGTCACATTCGTTAGCTCGTTAGATTGAAAGGCATAAGCCCCAATAGTGGTCACGCTAGAAGGAATGGTCACATTCGTTAGCTCGTTAGATTGAAAGGCAGAAGCCCCAATAGTGGTCACGCTAGAAGGAATGGTCACATTCGTTAGCTTGTTATTATAAAAGGCATAATACCCAATAGTGGTCACGCTAGAAGGAATGGTCACATTCGTTAGCTCGTTAGACGCAAAGGCATAATCCCCAATACTGGTCACGCTAGAAGGAATGGTCACATTCGGTAGCTGGTTAGACACAAAGGCAGCATACCCAATAGTGGTCACGCTAGAAGGAATGGTCACATTCGTTAGCTCGTTATACGCAAAGGCATAATACCCAATAGTGGTCACGCTAGAAGGAATGGTCACATTCGTTAGCTCGTTAGACGCAAAGGCATAATCCCCAATACTGGTCACGCTAGAAGGAATGGTCACATTCGCTAGCTCGTTATACGCAAAGGCATAAGCCCCAATACTGGTCACCGCTTGACCATCAATAGTAGGTGGAATATGGACGTCTTTTGTTGTTCCTTTGTATTTTGTAATAGTAACACCTGTAGCATTTGGACTTGTTACAAAATCAGATTCACTATTCGCAGCACCATAGACCGGTATATTTCCCCATTGTAAATTGAGGAGTAACACGATTAGGAATAGACTAGCTAGTTTTTTCATATAGTAAGTCCCTCTCTTTCTTGTGATTTCTATGTACGAATAACGTCAACTTCTCTAGCATTCAGAACATACAAAAGTAAAAAATAACATACAAAGGTTAAAAATAGGTTAAAAATTTAAAATTAAGTAATTATTTTTTTATACAAACCCATTCAAAATAACGTTCCCAAATGTAAGTTTGGAAATACACCGAAAAGCCACGAATGTTGTTAAGTCAACGTTCGTGCCTTTTTACGAGACTATTGTTTATACAGCTTTTTATGCAAAGCTATATAAATATAGCTACGATAGGACTTTTCGAGATTTTTTAGAGTGTGTTATCTGAATAAAACCTGTATATAGAAACATTTTATTAAGCTGTATATCAGCATTTTTTTATCGTTACTATACTTCAATTACAGGGGCTATAGTTGAAAAATTCCACAATCGGGCGCTTTAATGGAGCAACAAAAAAAGCCTAATTTCTCAATTTTAATGTTGAGAAATTGGGCTTTTTATATTTACTTATAGTGCAAAATAGCGTTTAAAAAGTGTGCAATTTATCTCTTAAAGTCACAGATATGAATGTCCAAAGCTTGGCGGCAAAAAGGACAACAAACACATATACCAGGAGGCTATTCAAATGAATTATAACCAAAATGAAAAGATTGCTCAAATTACTTCTCAAACATTAATTATAGGTGTTGATATTGCTAAATACAAGCATGTGGCAAGAGCCCAAGACTTTAGAGGTTTAGAATTTTCAGCACCTTTATACTTTGAAAATACAGATTCTAGTTTTAACTGTTTCTTAGAGTGGATAAAAAAGTTAATGAATCAAAACAATATGGAAAAAGTGATCGTAGGAATGGAGCCGACAGGTCACTATTGGCTGAATTTAGCTCACTTCCTTAAGGCGAAAAATATCAAGTTTGTAGTTGTAAATCCTTTGCATGTAAAGAAAAGTAAAGAGTTAGATGATAATTCTCCAACTAAAAATGATGTAAAGGATGCAAGAGTTATCGCACAGTTGGTCAAAGACGGGAGATATGCAGAACTTCGTGTGGCTAGAAAAATACGTGATCTTCTATCTGTTGATCTTCAAGCAGTTCAAGGGCAAGTCCATAATTGGATAGACCGCTATTTTCCAGAGTTTCTTACCGTCTTTTAAGGATTGGGAAGGTAAATCTGCTATACAATTATTAAAACTAAATTTATTGCCACATGAGTTAGTAGCTCTCTCCGAACAGGAGATACTAGTACATCTTCGAAAAGCTGTTAAACGTGCAGTGGGACTCAGTAAAATAAAAGAACTAAAGAAGATTGCAGTTGCTTCAATTGGTATTAGGGAAGGTTCTGATATGGCTAAGTTAGACCTTCGCACGTTAATAGACAAATATGAACTAATAAAAGAAAAGTTCGAAGAACTGGAATCTAACATAGATAAACTTCTTGAACAAATTCCAGGTGTTGAACAAATGTTGGCTATTAAGGGAATGGGGAAAGACACGGTTGCAGGCTTTTTTTCAGAGGTAGGAGACCTAAGTTACTATTCCCACCCAAGGCAGATTATCAAACTAGCTGGGCTTAGTCTTAAGGAAAATACATCTGGTAAGCATAAAGGACAAACCTAAATTACCAAGAGAGGTAGGAAGACATTAAGAGCTCTCCTCTTTCGAGTTGCAATGCCTTTGGTCGCTAAAAATACCGCTTTTAAAGCATTACATGAGTATTTTACAAAGCGTCCAAATAATCCTTTGAAGAAGATGCAATCTCTAATTGAATTGCAATATGTAATAAGCTCATACGTATTTTATTTACCATCGGTAAAAAGCAGTGCGAATTTAGTGAAGAACGCATGTTATCGGACATTCCTCATATGGACGTATTACAGGTAGCAGCTTAATTTCTTTTCTTGATTGAAATTATTTAGTAGGTTAATTGTTTTAAACATTTGAAGCACGGATTAGTCAGTAAAACAACTAAAATACGGGCAAGGACCCTGTCGGGCAGCATGACTGACATCCACCTCATGGAAAGGTTGGACGAAGGAATTTTGGAGCGAAGACTCTGTGAGATATGGGAGGGTTGACCTCCATGAGAAATGTGGAGATCCACCAGTGCAATCATATTTTTACTCATCCACCAATGGTTGTAAGAAGGTGGTTGATGGGTTATAGCTCTTTTTTCTCTCAGAGTCCAAATATATCCTTTCAAGTGAGAATCCTCCAGCTATAAGGACATTTACCGACAGGTAAATAACTATGAAAATCTAAGAAAACAAGAGTAATCCGGCGTTTTCCCTTCTTTTATAGAGGGAGTTTAGTTGAATAGCGCTATTAATAAAAACAAATCCCAATCATCAAGATTGTTCACACAAATTCCTCGTTCCCACCTGAAATGGGGATATTTGTGTGGCTATTCAAAAATTCCGTAACTTAGCTGGTATGTACTTTTATTATAAAAATTATTTCAAACTGTTTATAAACAATAATATTGTATTCCTCTTCATCCTAAACTTCTACACTTCAACTTTTCCAGATTTCTGTATCTTAATTTTTTCTTCTAAGGACAATAGTTCGTATTCCCAATTTGCGTTCATTCACTTCCTTTTATTTTCTTAAACATTTAGAAGTTATATAAATTGTTCCAGTATCAATTTTCCCCCTGAATAATTATATAAAATTAAGTGCAAATTAAACATATAGGAAATGAAAGGAAAAATGTTATGGAACAAATAGTTTTAGATATTAAAAAAGCGTTAGGGGGTAATGATGACTTTTTTATAAAACGTGATTACCTTTTAAAAAAGGAAGTTTTGTTACTAGGACTATCTACTTTAGTAGATATGACAAAAACAAAAACAATTCTTCAAAAACAGTCAGAGGGTTTAATTTCTCAAGGGAAAACATCAGAATCTATATTTATTTTAATGGGTGAACTTTTTGAAGACGATACAAAAAAGGCTATTACATCAGTCCTTGAAGGTAAACTTATTATATATATAGAACATACAAAAAAGTTTATTATTTACGAACCTGTTCCTAAGGGGTTAAATCGTTCAATTGAAGTTCCATCAAATGAAAGTGTAATTCAAGGACCTTCAAACTCCTTCACAGAAGATATTGACACAAATATTGGACTCCTTCGTAAACAACTTACTTCAAATAAACTTCTTGTTCATTCCTTCACAACAGGGAAAAATCAGAAGACAAAAATTTCTTTACTATTTATTAATGGTCTAGTGGATAAAGAACTTGTTGAAAATATAAATAGTCTTATTGAAAAGAATAAGAGTATGGATATCAGTAACTTACAAAGCATGTCAAAAATGCTGGGGTTTTCATCTTGGGATACAGTTTCAAAATTTAATACGACAGAACTTCCTTTTCATGCATCACAATTTCTTAAAAAGGGAAGAGTTGTTATATTAGTTGATCAATTACCTTTTGCTTTAATACTGCCTAATCTCCTTTGGGATATGTTTATTGTTGAGAGTGATCGTAATTTTCCATTTCCCATTATGATAACTATCAGTTGCCTCCGAGTAATTGGTGCATTAATTGCTCTAATAAGTCCAGGAATGTATGTTGCTCTTGTTGCTGTAAATCCGGAAGCGTTACAGATAGAGCTTGCACTTTCTGTAGCTCAAAGTCGAGAAGGGGTTCCTTATCCAGCACTTGTTGAAGTTATAATCATGTTGGTTGTTCTAGAACTGATATTAGAAGCAAGCATAAGGCTTCCAAAATCAGTAGGTCCCACAATTACAATGGTTGGAGGAATTATATTAGGACAAGCAGTTGTAGAAGCTAAATTAGTCAGCAATCTCTTAATCATCATTCTTGCAGCAACAACAATTGCTAACTCAACCCTTGTGGGGGCTCAAAGCTCGCTTTCAATCAGATCATTTAAATATATTAATGTAATTCTTTCTTCACTATTTGGAGTTTTAGGATTAGTAGTAGGTCTAGTTTTTATTAGTTCTTATTTGGCAAGTTTAACTACCTTTGGCAAGTCCTATCTCTATTTAAATATAGAAAGGAAGGAACAATAGTGGTAAGAAGTCTACATGTTATGATAATGTATGTGCTTTGTCATCTGGGACTAATTTTTTTTATGTTTCCAGCTGATATTATTGCTAGTACAGAACAAGGCCATTGGTTCCCAATTCTAATAGGGATTATTGTACATTTTGTATGTTTGTTGACTTATATGAAAGGTCTCAGCTTTTTTCCAAAAAAGGATATTTTAAGTATATTTTCGAAAAGCAAAAAAAGGGTAACTTTTTTATTTTTTGCTCCCGTTTTACTTTATCTAATCATGGCCATTATTATAACGGTCAGAGCATACGCAGAAATCGTAACCTTGGTATTTTTATCCCATACCCCATTATGGACAATTATACTATTATTGTTGTCTGTTTCTGCATACATTTCATCTAAAGGTATCGAAGCCATTTTACGAACTGCATTTTTATTATTTATATTATTTTTTCCAATATTATTGTTTGTCTTAATCATGTCATTTCAGAATGTTGATTGGAGATATGCCATACCTTTTGACACAGACTTAGGATTCATTAGTAAGCCTGCTTACTTCGAGAGTTATTTTGCATTCGCCGGTGGGTTTCTCTTTCTTGGATTTGTACAACCATTTTTCTCTTATGAAAGAAAATATGTTATTTTGTCTGCGATATTTCTTATTCCTTTCTTTCTCTTTTCAGTATACATTCCAATTCTTACTTTGGGACAAGCGACTGCATCAAAAGCATTTCTTCCTTTTGTACTTATTGTGGATTCTATAAATATTGATTGGTTAATGTTTGATCGAGTTACAATGTTTTTTCTTTTAAGCCTTATTGCTTTTATTATTTTGTATCTCTCTCTCTTAATGTGGAAAGCAATTCGAATAATCAACTATTACATTCCTAAAAGTAGACCTAGCTACCTATTGTTCGGTTTGTCTGTAGCAATCTTTTTCGTTTGCTTTTGGATTCCAGACTGGAAGGATGTTGAAAATATCCTTTTTATGAATTCTTTTTTAAGGTCATACGTTATAATTGTTGTACCTCTTTCTATTTACTATATTGGAAGAAGATTAAAGAGGAAGGATACAAATGAAACTATCTAATAAAAAAGTCATTTATTTAATTTGTAGTCTTTTAACTATGGTTTTGATATTGAGCGGTTGTTGGGATATTAAGGATATAAATCATCGTCTACTACCAGTGTCGATAGGTGTTAAGAAAGTTGACGACCAATATTTGGTGATCCTGAATATACCAGAGCCTATAGATGGTAGTATGGAAACGAAAATTGTATCTGCTAAAGCTGAAACGGTCTCAAAAGCAGTGGATACAATTAGTAGAAATATGGAGAGCGATGTGTATTTATTGCATGTAAAGCTAATCTTTATTGAGAAAGAAACTGCTGAGGATGGAATAAACGATATAATTGCAGGATTTATGCGTTCAAGAGACGTTTCCCCAAAAGCTTTAGTTGCAATATGTGATGAGGATCTTCAAGAATTTTTCAATAACATTAAAATTAATGCCGAAAAAAAAGGGCTCAGCACTTATAACTATTTCGAAAAAAATGCAGGCTGGAATCCTGACATTGCCCTTACAAGAGTTTGGGAGGTCTTCCGAGGCATACATTCTTATACACATGATGTGGCTATACCTTTGATTCGTTCGGGAAAAGATACGACTATGGATCAAATCGGTTCTGCCATATTAAAAAGAGGAAAAATGGTCGAGCAAATCAGTTCAAACGAAACCCTGCTGTACAATGTTTTTAAAGGGGAGAGTGGTAATGGAAAAATGGAAGTAATGGAACATGCTACAGTCATGCTACTGGGTTCTAAAACTGACAATATAGGAAGACTAGTGAATAATGATGCACATATGGAAAGTCTAATAAAAGTGAGAGTTGTGATATTGGAAACAAAAGGAGAACCCAGTTTGAATTTAATTAAAGAGGAAATTAATACTCTAATCTCTGAGAGGTATAATAAATTATTTACAAAACTTCAAGAGAATGAGGCTGATGTATTCGGAATGGGTCAGTTTTTTAGAAATCAAATCCCTCGTGATGAATTAAAAAACTGGAGGTCAGATTACTTTAAAAACATGAAGATTAATATTAATGTTAAAATAGACATTCAAAATGAAGGTTATCTGAAAACAACTTAAAGAATTATATCTATATCCATTTTTGTAACTGGATTGGATTTTATGAATCAAATTTATGTTATCTCAGCAGTTATCTTGAATATAACAATTGAAAAAATAAATAGATAATAAAAAGTTGTTTTTCGATAAGAAAACCGGCTTTCTTTGTGAATTATGTGAAACAATGTACTTAAACAAACGGGTGCGTTAGTTCAACATGACATTATTTGGAAACTACGAAACCAAAAGAATACGAAGAAAAATATTAAACCCTGATCCTTCTGCTTAGCGTAGAAAAATCAGGGTTTTTATATCCAAAAAATGTCTTAGCGTATAATATCTGCGTTTTGTCGGCAGTACCCCTTTATAAACTATTTTTAGTATTTAAACGAAATTCAAATACTTTGATCAATCTTTTTCAAAATTCGTGGGTTCCTTCAATTATAAAAACAACGTTTGTAACAGGTTTTTGCTCAAACTTTATTTCAAATCAACATTTTCTTTAAACATTAGCGCACTAGAATTGTCATTAAACGTCACCTATAGCTTTTCTGTGAATTGGAGACTTGTATATCTTAACTTATGTTAAATCACACATTTATTAAAATACGCTTCGGCACACATGACAATATTGGCTCAGGACCTATACATTTACCACCTGATGAAATGCATACAAGTGCTTCGTGGCTATCGTTTACAGCACCTGATAAATGGACAGAGGAAGAGCTAACAGATGCTATGACTGGGGTAGCCTACGCGATGAATGCCTTCATTCCTTTGTTTATTCAATGTGATAGTAGCGATGTAGCCGTTGTACCACAGGTGAAGGCCACACATAATGAGCGGCCAACGTTTTTTGTCTATGATAAGTATCCTGGTGGCATCGGTTTAAGTGAAAAGGTATATGAACTATGGGAAGAGCTAATCATGAAAACATATGAGCATGTTACAAATTGTGCATGTGAATCAGGCTGTCCTTCCTGTATTGGGGCACAAGAATCATTGCTCCAAACAAAAGGAAAGGTAGCTAAATTACTGCAACAATTAATGGCATAGTAAACAGAGGGTGAGGAACGCCAATATGTTCTTTCACCCTCTTGTTTGTATTCATGGTAAATCGATTTTCCTCGAAGAATATTTTGAATGAGGTTAACAATCATGTTACTCTTGCAAGAGAGATGTCTTATACAATAAGCAGAAAATGAGTGAAATTCATGTCTTACGAAAATAAAATATTACAAATGAAAAAAATGCTGGGAAAAAAACCGATGTCCGCCAAAAAAGTTGAAGAACCAGCGTTCCAAAAGCCTGCTAGGCCAAGCTATACAGAGCAATGGAAACAGGCGGGACTAACGGTTGTTGAAAATGATTTCGGCATCGTATTTAAGCGTCAAGTAAGCTATCCGTTTAGCTATCAGCATGGACATTATCAACTGCAATCATTCTTTGAAGCCCTGAAAAAATGGCAAGATGCTGAGTTTGATCATCCTTATGCGCTAGATATGGAAGAATCCGTCTTATTTTTTGACACGGAAACAACAGGTTTAAAGGGTGTTGGGACCCATATTTTTTTGCTTGGATTTTTAGAAGTAGCTGAAGAATCCTTTATCCTCACACAATATATTATGGCAGATCCTGCACATGAAGCAGCCTTCTTATTTGAATCCAAGCTTTGGCAAAAGTCAGCTACTGTGATTACCTATAATGGGAAAAGCTTTGATTGGCCACAGCTTGAAACACGATGGACATTGCATCAAAAAACCTTACCAAAATTACGTTCTCAGCGACAGATCGATTTGTTGCATAGTTCGAAGCGTTTATGGAAAAATGATATGGAGCGCTTAAAATTAAAATCTGTCGAGGAAGAAAAGCTTGGTTTTTCGCGTAAAGGGGATATTCCAGGCCATCTCGCACCTATTATTTATTTGGATGCAGTAAAAAGTGGCATTCCAGATGCTCTTATAAAGGTTTTGCATCATAATGAGTGGGATTTACTATCACTTATCACACTGTATAGTCATTCTACGTATTTATTGTTCGAGCAGGACCATGAAGAATCAGCAAAAACTTTCACCAACATTGGGAAATGGTATGGTGATTTAAGAGAAAGTACACAAAGTGTGAGGATTTTAGAAAAGGTGACATCAAAATTTGATGCGCTAGAAGCGGGCCATGCTCAATATTATTTAGCTTTACAGCACAAGAAGAATAAACGCTATAGTGAAGCTATTGACTCATTCGTGGCATCCCTTCATTTTGTTGAAGCAAGAACAAAGTTACATGCCCTTGAGCAGCTAGCCATACTTTATGAGCACCAAATGAAGGATTATGAGCTGGCCCTTTATTATACGCAAGAAGGCATACGTCTCATTCGAAATAATGGGCAATGGAGAGCAGAACAAAAACAAAAATGGGAAATTTCTTGGGAAAAGAGACTACACAGATTAGGAAATAAGAAATAAATTCGTGGGTAAGCGCGTGAAACGACAAGTTTAGCCTTACAATTAGTATTTTCAGACGATATAATGTGATGAAGTATGCTATAATGTATTCGTGTATGTAGTGTGAGGAAGGGCGATGTGAATGGACATTAAATTAACGTCAAAAATGATCCTTGAAAAGGAATTTAAAAAGAACTTTAAAGGCTACAATGTAGAAGAAGTAGATTCTTTTCTTGATGAAATTATTCAAGACTATGAAACGTTTGAAAAAGTGGTGGCCCAACTACGTGAAGAAAATAGACAGTTAAAAGAAGAAATTGAAAGCACACCTAAGAGACAACCGGTTGCTTCAGCGGCAGCTGGTACAACGAATTTTGATATTTTAAAACGTCTTTCTAATTTAGAAAAACATGTATTTGGTAGCAAGCTGTACGAATAAATTTAGTCAATTATATTGTATTTAACATAAAACTCTAGTATAATCTTTCGTATCATCACGAAATTCTGGTAATCGCTGCGGCGCTAGACGTCGTAGAGGAAAGTCCATGCTCGCACGGTTCTGAGATGACCGTAGTGTTCGTGCTTACTGAAAAAATAAGGTAAGGCAGCTATTAAGGCTGACGGCGGAAGGAAAACCTAAGTCCTCTGGATATGGTTGACACTTCCTGAAAGTGCCACAGTGACGAAGCTTGCTTGGAAACTTGCAAGGTGGAACGAGGTAAACCCCACGAGTGAGAAACCCAAATTATGGTAGGGGCACTCTCTAGAAGGAATTGAACGGATAGAGGGACAGAGTTTGCTCTGTAGATAGATGATTACCACCTGATCGTACGAGGCGCAAGCTGTTTGAGTACTCGGGAACAAAACATGGCTTATGGAATTTTTTGATGCTTATCTACGAAATAACAAGCGCTCTCCAATTCGGTGGAGAGCTTTTATTTTGAATTCATGAGGAAAAAGTAACCTTGTTAATCAAGTCTTGGTATGCGCTATACGTTTGAGAAGTATCGCTACCGCTTCTAAGTCACAACATCTGAAAACGGTTATAGCATCAATGTGATGTATTGATCTTGACTGCTCACATACTTGTATTGTAAGCAAACGCCAGGTATAACAACCACCTCTATAAATGGTTTATCAGTTTAGGTGTATGGTTACCTGTTTATCAAGAGAATGCCTTCGGCGATTGTCATAGATTTACTTGAGGCGCTTTTCGAGCAAATTCGAAAAATCTGGACGCATTCATTGCACGAAAGAGAAGCGTCAGTGACAATTACACCGAGCGTAATAGATTACATAGTGGTTGGCCTGACGTAAATGCCCTTCTGAGAGGGAGTATAGAGAGATAGGATGGAGCGGAAACATGAACGGAGTAAACAATTGGGAAAGTACGGATAAACTGAAACTGATATCTAAATATCCGACTTCCTTAATACTTAAAATCTTCGAAAATGTATCTGAAGGTATCATGATTACTGATGAATACAAAAAAATAGTAATGGTTAATCCTGCCTTTGAATTTGTGACAGGCTATACATGTGATGATGTGGTTGGAAAAACGCCAGCCGTTTTACAATCTGGTGTACATGAATTGCCGTTCTATTTAGAGATGTGGGAGCAGATACGACAAGAAGGCATTTGGCAAGGTGAGATATGGAATCGTCGTAAAACTGGAGACGTATATCCTGAATGGTTAACAATTGTTTGTGTAACCAACGATGAGGGTGAGGTTACAAATTACTGTGGTATTTTCACAGATTTGTCTGAAAGAAAAATAGTAGAAAATGAATTAGAAAAGCGTTTGCTCACGGATTCATTAACAGATGTATCCAATCGTTTTGCCTATATCGAAAGAATGGATAATCTCTTGGAATCGACTTCTGCTATTTCTCATTCAGTGCAGCATGCGATCTATTTCTTAGATTTGGATCGATTTAAGCAAATTAATGATACATTAGGCCATGCTGTTGGAGATTCAATTTTAATAGAAGTAGCAAATCGACTAAAAAAATTACTGAAAAATAAAGATATTATTGCAAGATATGGCGGAGATGAATTCGTCATTACATTAACCAATGTGAAAAATGTGAAAGAGGCTGCAAAATTTGCTGAACAAATTATTAGTAGTATTGAACAGCCAATGATGATAAATGATCAGGAAGTTTTTATTTCTACAAGTATTGGTATTAGCGTTTATCCAGTTGATAGTAAAAACACAGAAGAACTGATCAATTGTGCAGATAGAGCGATGACTTATTCAAAAAAGAATGAACTAAACGGCTATTCCTTCTATTTTGATGAACTGCAAACCGACGCACAACGAGTGCTATTGCTAGATTCTGAGTTAAGAAGAGCAATAGAAAACCGTGAATTTGAGCTACATTTTCAGCCAAAGATTTCTATTGAAAATGAGCAGATTCAAGGTTTAGAAGCACTAGTCCGCTGGAATAGCGAGAGGCTAGGCTTTGTTTCGCCTGCTGAGTTTATCACTTATGCGGAGGATACAGGTCTAATCATTCCATTAAGTGAGCTTATTATCGAAAAAGCATGTGAGGCAGTCATTCAAATGCAACAATATGGTTGGAAAACACCTGTCGCCATTAATATCTCGAGCATTCACTTTAAACAGCAGAATTTTTTGGAGTCGATACAAACAATATTAGAGCGCTATAATATGCCAGCTAACAATTTTGAAATAGAAGTGACAGAGCGAACGGTGATGAACAGTGCCAATGAGACAGTTAGTAAATTGGTTCGTTTAAAACAATTAGGCTTTAAAATCTCAATCGATGATTTTGGGACTGGCTATTCATCCTTAAGCTATTTGGTTCGCTTCCCATTAGATTGTTTAAAAATTGATCGTAGCTTTATCCAGCATATTGGATCACTCGATGAAAAACAGGCAGTTGTAGATGCGATTATTCAAATGTCCCATCGCTTAAAAATGAAAGTTGTTGCTGAAGGTGTAGAACAAGCACAACAAGTGGATATACTACGTAAAATGAACTGTGATATTATCCAAGGCTATTATTACAGCAAACCACTCCCGTTAAACGAATTGATGGAGTTTATGGAGTATTGGGAAATTGAGCATCAAGGAAGGAAATAATCTATGGCAAACTATCAATTAGTAGCTACGTCAGCAATGGGCTTAGAAGCTATTGTGGCACAAGAAGTAAAAGCACTTGGCTATGAAACAACCGTTGACAATGGCAAAGTATATTTTGAAGGCGATGAAACGGCGATTGCACGTACCAATCTATGGCTACGTGTAGCGGATCGTGTAAAGATTGTTGTTGGGCAATTCCCAGCAAAATCGTTCGAACAATTATTTGAAAGTGTAAAGGCACTCCCTTGGGAGAAGTATTTACCAGTGGACGCTGCTTTTCCTGTTTCAGGAAAGTCCGTAAAATCGAAATTATTTAGTGTACCTGATTGTCAAGCCATTACCAAAAAAGCAATCGTTGAGCGAATGAAACAGCATTATAAGCGACTTGGCTTTTTAGATGAATCTGGAGCGACTTACAAAATTGAGGTTTCAATTTTGAAAGATGTGGCGACACTAACGATTGATACATCTGGTGCTGGCCTACATAAGCGTGGCTATCGTCAGGCTCAAGGTGAGGCACCATTAAAAGAAACATTAGCAGCTGCACTTGTACAAATTTCAAAATGGAATCCAAATCGCCCGTTTGTTGACCCATTCTGTGGCTCTGGTACTATTGCATTGGAAGCGGCGATGTTTGGACAAAATATAGCTCCAGGCTATAACCGAGAATTTATTTCTGAGGAATGGCCATGGATGAAAGCTGCAATCTGGGATACGGTTCGTGATGAAGCAGATAGTTTAGCGAACTATGATCAGCCTTTAGAAATTATTGGTTCCGATATTGATCACCGTATGGTCAGCATTGCGCAAGAAAACGCAATGGAAGCAGGCTTTGGAGAGTTAATCACGTTTAAGCAAATGCAAGCACGTGATTTTACAACACAGTTAACGGATGGTGTCATGATTGGGAACCCGCCGTACGGAGAGCGTATTGGTGATGTGGAAGTCGTGGAACAGGTGATTCGCGATGTTGGGAAGGTCATGATAAACTATCCAACTTGGTCTGTATATATGCTATCCTCCATGAAGAATTTTGAAGAATTATATGGACGCCAAGCGACGAAAAAACGTAAATTATTTAATGGTTTTATTGAAACAAATTATTATCAGTTCTGGGGTCAAAAGTCTAAAAGAGATTAACGAATAGTAACGGAAGATAAGATTTTTTCTTATCTTCCGTTTCGTCGCGTATAATAGCACCAGATAGTTAGAGGGGGAACATTAATTGCGTAAATCTTTACCATTTGCATTATCAAAGGACCGTTCATTTTTCGATTCATTAGGTGACTGGATGGGCGATGTTCTTTATGATGAATTACCAGAAAAGGGCTTTGAATGCCGTGATGAGCAAATCTTTATGGCTTATCAAATAGAACAAGCACTAAAAGAAAAAAATGTTCTCTTTGCAGAGGCAGGAGTGGGAACTGGCAAAACGATCGCTTATTTGCTTCCAGCTATTTCCTACGCACGTTACACAGGGAAACCTGCGTTGATTGCTTGTGCAGATGAAACATTAATCGACCAACTTGTAAAAGAGGGGGGCGATATTTATAAACTCCAAAAAACGTTAGGACTTGATATTGATGTTCGACTAGCAAAATCGAGAGATCAGTATTTATGCTTAAAACGCTTTGAGGAAGCAGAGAAAGTGGAGTCGGATGAATGGATTGATGATATTTCCTTTTCTATCCCTGATGGTGTTTATGCACAAGGTTCGATGATTGCTGTTCATCCATATGGGGAACGCAGTGATTATCCAACAGTCAGTGATGAGGATTGGCAAAAGGTTAATTACAATTCGATTATGCAATGTTCGGTTTGTGACCTTCGTAATCGCTGTGGGCAAACATTGCATCGCTCTCATTATCGAAAATCAACCGATCTTGTTATTTGTTCACAAGATTTTCTAATGGAGCATTTAGCTACAAAGGAATCTCGTGAGCGTGAAGGTCAGTTAGCATTACTGCCTGAGGTATCAATGATGGTGCTGGATGAAGGACATTTATTGGAGTATGCTGCGCAAAAAGCGATGACCTATAAAGTACAGGCGACGACTATCGTGCAATTACTGGAGCGCTTGATGGTAGATGGTGTACGCGAGCGCACACTGTATGCAATGGAGAAATTACAGGATGATCATGAACTATTTTTTGATCAGCTTCGTGATGATATCGTCGCTTCTAATGAAGATCGCAAACGCATAAACAAATCAAAAACATTGCTTGCTTATGGGAAGCAATTAATAGATGATGTAGAAACATTGATGGAAGAATTCGTTTTTGAATCAGAAATGTACATGATTCCTGAATATGAGCTAAATATGGCGGAAGAATATTTAGAACAATATGAGGCTTCGTTGCGTATTTTCATCGCACAGGGAGATGCAGTAGATTGGTTAGAGGAAACAGATGGTGAAGAAACGCTCGTCATTATGCCTCGTTTAATCACAGAAGTTTTAGCAGAAAAATTATTCTCTAAAAAGCTTCCAATCGTCTTTTCTTCTGCCACTCTATCGGTCAATAAAGACTTTTCTTATATTGCCTATAGTTTAGGAATTCGAGATTACCAATCATTTTCTGTACCATCCCCATTCGACTATGAAGAGGTTATGAAAATCTATTTACATGAGCTTACACAACGAGACAAAACAGCGCGTGTTCAGCAGTTGCTGCGTGATGGCGAGCAAACGTTGATTTTGTTTAAATCGAAGCAAGCCATGCTAAACTTCAAGGCAGAATTACCACTAATGGAACGTATGTATGTAGCATTTGAGGGAGATCGAGAGCTATCAGCCATTGTTCGAGACTTCCAGCAAGGAACAGTTAAAACATTATGTTCATATCATTTATGGGAGGGGTTAGATTTGCCTGAGGAAGCATTAACACGTGTGATTATTTATGATTTACCATTTCCTCCACAGGACCCATTATTTGATGCGAAACGTACATTTGCCGAAAACCCATTTGAGGAAGTGGAATTACCTTTCATGCAATTACGCTTGCAGCAAGGGATGGGGCGCTTAATTCGTACATCGAATGACCATGGTGATATTCACATTTTATTAAATGAAGATGAACAAAAGCAGCGCGCAGCCTTTGAAAATATAGTAGCAGTTGTACCAGAAATAAAATAGAAAGAAGCGAGTTTACCCAAACGGTAAGCTCGTTTTTTGTTATATCGAAATAACATTATGTGTGTAGTTAAATTATGGATCTTTAAAAAACTGTTGAATATTTCTCTTTTAAGCTATATAGTTCTTTGTAATGCAACGAAATCTTGTGAAAGAATATATTTTTTATATTGAAAATAATTTCACAAAAGGTTTATAATAATGACAAAGATTTTTAAGAATAGTCAAATTGCTTGCTGACTATTCCTTGATAGGGGGCTTAAACCTGTCGAACATTCAATCATTGTGTAGAAAATATACAAATCTATCGGCAACGGATATTGACAAGTTAATAGAAATAGAGGCTACGCTAACGTATTATGCTGAGTTGACTGATTGTTACATGTTCATAGATTGCCTGTTGGAGAATTTACCGCATGCAATTGTTGTGGCAGAGGCATTCCCGAAGAAAGAGATTGGTTTATACGAAAAATCAGTTATCGGAAAATTCGTATTTGAAAGTTTTGAACCAGCCGTATTTGCTGCGTTTAAACATAAAGAAAAATCATCCATTTCCAGAGCAATTACGCAGGAAGGCATAACGGTGGAGCAAAATGTCATTCCCATTTTTAATGAGCAGCAGCAAGTAATTGCTGTGTTGATTCAGGAAAAAATGGTGAAGATGCAAACGACACCGAAGGATGATTTTCAAAATATGCCGTTTGCATTAATTGAGCATATTGTCGAACCTAATTCTCAACCAATTCCAGTTGTTTCTGATTTACTCGTAGAGTCGATTATTCTCACAAATCACGAAAATAAAGTGATTTATAGTAATCCAGCAGGCTATCATTTTATTTCGGAGCTATCTGGATTAGAAAATTTTGACAATATAGCGTTGGATAAAATCTTACCTTTTTTACAGGAGGTCTATGATAAAGGCGACGATGTCTTTTTCCTAGAAATTACGATTGATCGTAAGTCCTTTATTGTGAAGAAGATTCCTATTCGCAGTCATAACGAGAAAGTCACGCTACTCATTATTCATGATCTAACAGAGCTTAAGCTGAAAGAAAATGAGCTAATGATGAAAACATTTGCGATACGAGAAATTCACCACCGCGTGAAAAACAATCTTCAGACAGTGACAAGTCTATTACGTTTACAAATGCGAAATGATCTGTCTGCTTCAAATGCAAGTGCGTTTCAAGAGGCATTAAATCGAATCTATAGTATTTCATCGGTGTATGAGCTGATTTTAGAAAATGAAGATAACGCTGAAGAAAGAGTAGACGTTATCGCATTAGCTAAAAAAATTGGTCATAAAATGATTGGTACGTCTAATACAGCAACTATTCAACTAGCCTTTCATCATGAAAATTTGCAGCTGTTCTGTCATTCAAAAAAGGCAGTCTCTTTAGCACTCATTATTTGTGAGCTACTGCAAAATGCATTAAAGTATGCGTTTATCGGACGTGATGAAGGAGTTATCGATATTCAATTCATTCAGGAAGATTCTACAATTTCGCTTCATATTTCTGACAACGGCGTTGGAATGCAAGAGGTGAAGGCATCTTTTGGTATGGAGATTATCACAAGGCTTGTAGAATATGATTTAGCTGGCTCATTTTCAATTATCCCTAGTAATGAAGGTACACATACTCAAATTCAGTTCCCTGTAAGTGAGGAGGTATTTATCGTAAATGACTAGGAAAGTTATGATTGTCGAAGATGAATCACTGATTGCGATTGATTTGAAGTTTATGTTAGAAGATAACGGCTACGAAGTTGTAGCACAAGCGAACAATGGGGAAACAGCCATTGAATTAGCCTTTTTACACAAACCTCAGTTAATCTTAATGGACATTAAAATGCCTAAACTTGACGGTTTAAAGGCAAGTAAAATTATTGAACAACAGCTTGGTATACCCGTTCTTTTCATCTCGGCCTATAGTGAAAAAGAATTGTTGCTATACATGAAGCAGGATAATATATTAGGATATGTAATGAAACCGTTTTCTGAAAAAAATGTGTTGCCTGTGCTTGAGGTTGCTTTTCATCAAATTGATAAATTCAACCGTCTCAATGGGGAGATCTTACATAAGCAAACACAATTAGATAAGCGAAAAGTCATTGAACGAGCGAAGGGCTTGCTGATGCAGGCTGAAAATATAAGCGAGGACGAGGCTTACCGTAAGATTCGCAATGAAAGCATGCAAACACAACAGGAAATGGTGCATATTGCACAGCAAATTATTAACAACTTACAAGTCAATAGTTGAAGCAAAGGCGCTTTAAAGAGATTTCTTCTTTAAAGTGCCTTTTTTTATATAAATTTATAAATAAAAAAGGGGTGATGAGTAAGATGGCAATGATAGGAACGGTTATCGTTTATATTATTATGATTTGTGCTGTTTTAGGGGCAATCGGAGCTATCCGAGATGCTGAGTATGGAATTGGGAAAGAATTTATGAATGGGATCCATACGGTTGGTCATATTTTTGTCCCAGCAGCAGGGATCATGGCAGCTATACCTTACTTAACATGGTTTATTAGTCATTTTATTAGTCCGATTTTTGAGTTAATTGGCGCAGATCCTGCGATTGCAGCGACGACGATTTTAGCCTCGGACATGGGTGGTTACCAATTAGCCAATGCGTTAAAGGAGTCTTATGAGGGATGGGTAATGGCTCTTGTTGTTGGTTTTATGTCAGGTGCTACTATCGTATTCTCAATTCCAATGGGCCTTGCGATGTTGGATAAGCGTGATCATAAATACATGGCGCTAGGAATTATGGCTGGCGTTTTAACAATTCCGATTGGTGCATTTATTTCTTCGATCATGATTGTGCTATTCAACACAGAAGTACGTGAAGTCATTAGTACAACAGAGGCTCCTACATATGTATTTGCCATTTCTGTTTTACAAATATTAATTAACTTACTACCTTTATTCATTTTCGTTATCTTAATCGCACTAGGCTTAAAGCTTATTCCAAACGGCATGATTACTGGCTTCATGGTATTCGGTCGTGTAATGGATGCGGGAATTAAATTGGTGTTAGTGTTCTCTATTGTTGAGATTTTTACAGGTATTTTTACAAAGATTTTTGGCGCGTGGGGCTTCGATCCAATCATGGCTGATGAAATCGATCAGTTCCGAGCATTAGAAACAGCCGGTTATATCGGGATTATGCTAGCGGGTGCCTTCCCAATGGTGTATCTAATTCGAAAGTATGCTTCCAAGCCACTTGAAGCAGCTGGTAAAAAATTAGGCTTATCCTCTGTAGGAAGTGCTGGGATTTTAGCAACGATTGCGAACATTTTAGCGATGTTTACACTAATTCGCCATATGCCACCAAAAGACAAAGTAATTAACATTGCATTTGGTGTATGTTCCGCCTTTTTATTAGGTGATCACTTATCATTCACGGCGAACTTCCAGCCAACCATTATTTTACCTGTTATTGCAGGGAAGTTTTTAGCGGGTGTTATTGCGATTATTTTAGCCTATAAGCTTTCAGTACCAACTGCATTAAGGTTGGAAATTGAAGATCGTAAGGCTGGCATTATCAAAGAAGGCGAGTATTTAACAGATCAACAATCTTAATTGATTAAAAAGTGAGGTGATGACGTGTGAGTGAAGAGAAAAAACGATTTATTCAGGAGTTTGTGCCGGGTAAACAGCTAACATTGAGTCACCTTATTGCCAATCCTGATCCAGAAATGTTTCAAAAGCTAGGTATCCAAGAAGCAGGTGCCCTTGGCATTATGACTTGTACGCCAAGTGAAACGGTAATTATTGCAGGAGACTTAGCAACAAAGGCTGCCAATGTCAAACTAGGATTTTTAGATCGTTTTACAGGTAGTCTCGTTATTGTTGGTAGTGTGTCAGAGGTAGAAATGGCGATGTTAGAAATCAATCGTTTTTTATCCGAGGTATTAGGTTATACACCATCAAAAATAACAAAATCATAGGATGTGTCATATGAAAAATCGAGTAATGATAATAGGCGGTGTGCAAGCAGGAAAGTCAACATTGATGAATACATTGTTGGGCAAAGAAAGCAGTGCCAACAAAACACAAGCACTCGTTTATGATGACTGGATTGTTGATACACCAGGTGAATATGTTGAAAATCCAATGTATTACAGAAATATTATGGCAACATCTTTGGAAGTAACCCATGTGATTTACTTGCAGGATGCCACATCAGCAAGGAGTGTATTCCCTCCGCAATTCAGCTTAGGGATTCCCAAAATACAAATAGGGGTTATTACCAAGATTGATGCCCCTGATGCAGATGTAGAAAGGGCTACCGCCTTATTAAAAAATGTTATGACGCAGGGCCCTATCGTGAAAACCTCTTCATGGCAAAAGCTTGGCATTGAATTGATTGAACCATTGATTCAACTCAAGACAAATGAAGAAATTCGACAATTTGTTAAGGAAAGCGATAGTCCGTATCTCATGTATTGCTCACAGTAGCGAGAGGGAGGTGTAGGGTGAAAACTGAAAAAATATTTAGTGCAGGCATTGATATTGGGACAAGTACCACAAAAATGGTTGTCAGTAGTTTTCTGTTAAAGAATGTGGCTGGCGTAACACATGTGCCAAGGATTGAAATTATTGAGAAAACGGTGTTGCATCAAAGTCCAATTATTAGAACCCCTTTTATCAATAAAGACATCATTGATATGAAAAAGATAGAGGAATTTATTTCTCAACAGTATCAATTGGCACAAATTGCTCCATCTGATATTGCAACTGGGGCCATCATCATTACTGGTGAATCAGCCACGAAGGAAAATGCAAGTGAGGTTGTCCATACCATTGCAGATGGCGCAGGTCATTTTTTAGTTGCTACCGCAGGTCCTGATTTAGAGGGCATCATTGCTGCCAAAGGGGCAGGTACTTTACAGCAATCAAAGAATTCATCCAAAGTCATCGCCAATATCGATATTGGTGGAGGGACAGCGAATATTGCTGTTATGCAATTTGGAGAGGTCATTGGTACATGTACCTTACATGTTGGTGGTAGATTGATTGAGTTTAAGGATGGCAAGATTCAATCAATTTCTCCGCCACTCATGCGATTGATGGAACGATGGACTAATCCGTTAGCGGTCGGTGATGCGGCCGAAGATATTCGAGTGACACATTGTATTGAAGAAATGGTGCAAACACTTGCCATGATTCTTCATGGGCAATGCAGAGATGAAAAGCATCCATTATTACTAGGGCATTTACCAAACTGGCATAAACCTGTGGATGCCATCGTTTTTACGGGTGGTGTGGCCTCTTGTATTTATGAAAATGAATGTACCCAGCGTCAATATGATGATATTGGTGAAAAATTAGCGAAAATGCTACTTCAGCATGAACAGCTACAATCATTTTTATGGTTACGACCAGAGGAAACAGCACGTGCAACAGTGACTGGTGCTGGTACACAAACCACTGAAATCAGTGGGGCAACCATTCAGGTGGATGCCCAAGTATTACCACTAAAAAATGTACCTGTCTTCAATTGTCATATAGATTCTTCAACAGATTTTAACTCGACGGTGAAGACAGCAGTAGAGAGAGCAAATGATTTATTTTCTATACAGGACAATCGTTCGCCATTTGCCCTCTATTTTAGTGAATTGCCATATTTAAGCTTTCAGGATGTACATGCATTGTGTCAGGCCATTTTGCTACATTTGGCGACAAGATGCTCTAAGGACATACCAATTATCATAGTCATTCAATCAGATTATGCAAAGATTATTGGACAGACCATACAAGCCATAAATGTGACAGTACCAATTATTTGCATTGATCAAATTAAAGTGGAAACGGGCGATTACATCGACATTGGAGAGGTTCTGCCATCTGGCGTCGTTCCTGTTGTGGTGAAGACCCTTGCCTTCCATTCAAAGTAAGGAGGATGAATGTGAACTTATCGGTGATATTTGGTGGAGAAAAATATAATTTTAAATCATTAAAAGATGTTATGGCTAAGGCCAATGAAGAAAAATCAGGCGATCAGCTAGCAGGTATTGCCGCTGAGACGGTTCAACAACGGATCGCAGCAAAGGCAGTATTAAGTGAGCTTTTAGTTAAAGATATCCGCGAAAACCCATTAGTGCCACAAGAAAATGATGAGGTTTCACGCATTATTGAGGGCGATATTAATGAGCAAATATATGGAGAAATCAAAAACTGGAGCATCGAGCAGCTGCGTGAATACATTTTATCAAATGACACGGGTGATCGTGAATTAAAGCGTTTAAGTAAAGGGATGAATTCCGAGATTATTGCCGCTGTTACAAAACTAATGTCCAATTTAGATCTTGTACATGCAGCCAATAAAGTTGAAATACTTTCAACGTGTAATATTACGATTGGTCAAAAAGGGACGCTGTCATCTCGTCTACAGCCAAATCATCCGACAGATAATATTGATGGCATCATCGCCTCTCTAAAAGAAGGACTGTCCTATGGTATTGGGGATGCTGTTATCGGCATTAATCCTGTAGATGATTCAGTTGAAAGTGTCAAAAAAGTGCTTACAGCTACAAAGGAATTCATCAATGATTGGTCCATTCCTACGCAAAACTGTGTATTAGCTCATATTACAACACAGATGAAGGCAATTAAACAAGGCGCCCCAGCAGATATGATTTTCCAAAGTATCGCAGGCACAGAAATTGCTAACCGTTCGTTCGGTATTTCTGCTGATTTAATAAGAGAAGCAGAGGAGCTCATTAAAAAACAAGGAACAGGTACTGGTCCAAATTTATTCTACTTTGAAACAGGTCAAGGCTCAGAGCTATCGGCAGAGGCACATATGGGCATTGACCAAGTAACACTGGAATCGCGCAATTATGGATTTGCTAGACATTTTAATCCTTATATTGTGAACACTGTAGTTGGCTTTATTGGCCCAGAGTATTTATACAACAATAAACAAGTAATTCGAGCAGGTCTCGAAGATCATTTCATGGGCAAAATGCATGGTATTCCTATGGGGGTAGATATTTGCTATACCAACCATATTAAGGCAGACCAAAATGATGTGGAAGATTTAAGTGTATTGCTGACAGCTGCTGGTGTTAACTTTATTATTGCTGCGCCAATGGGCGATGACGTGATGCTCAACTATCAATCGATGAGCTTCCATGATGTGGCTACATTACTCCAAACATTTGGTAAAAAACCAGCACCAGAGTATTTAGCATGGTTAGAGAAAATGGGCATTTATGAAAATGGTCGACTGTCAGCAAGAGCTGGCGATTTATCCATTTTTGAAAGGTAGGTGAGTCAAGTGAATGATCAATTAGTTTCTATGATTACACAGCTTGTCATGGAGAAGATGGAGAAAAGTACAGGTAGCCAAACACCTGAAATAGCAGCTACTCCAACAGAACAACCACTTATTAAATTTTATGATACAGTAGAAAATCGTTTTTCAGGAACAACAGAAGCTATAGCAACATCACAGGAGCCATTAATTCAGCTGTATCAGCATGGAGCTCCACAGCAAGTAACGACGGTTACTTCTGCTACTTTCGAACAACCAGTAAATGACGCTGTGCCGATCAAGCCCTTTCAGTTTGAGGCGGGCTCGTTAAGTGAAAGTGTGCAGGCTGCTAAGAAACATACACCTGCTCGTATTGGTGTAGGAAGAGCAGGGACAAGACCGAAAACGAAAACCTGGTTGAAATTCCGACTTGATCATGCTGCTGCGGTAGATGCTGTATATGGCGAAGTGACAGAAGATCTTTTACAAAAGCTTGATGTCTTTCAGGTCACAACGAAAGTCACAGATAAAGAGGAATACATTACAAGACCTGACTTAGGGCGTCGTTTATCAGAAGAATCAAAGGCATTGATTCAGCAAAAATGTAAACCACAGCCAAAGGTACAGATTATTATCTCGAATGGCTTGAGTGCAAGTGCGATTGAGGAGAATGTTCAAGATGTTTACTTAGCCCTTCAGCAAAGTCTTAGCAATTTAAATATTGACATTGGTACTACGTTCTATATCGATAAAGGGCGTGTTGCTTTAATGGATGAGATTGGTGAGCTGCTACAGGCAGAGGTTATTGTTTATCTAATTGGTGAGCGTCCAGGGCTCGTATCAGCAGAATCGATGAGTGCATATTTATGCTACAAGCCAAGAATTGGGACAGTGGAAGCGGAACGTATGGTAATTTCAAATATCCATAAGGGTGGTATCCCACCATTAGAAGCGGGAGCTTATCTTGGCACAGTCGTAGAAAAAATCCTGCGTTATCAGGCAAGTGGCGTAGAGCTTGTCGCAAAAGAAGGTTAGGAGGCTGAAATATGTATCCTCAAAAAATTATGGCGCAAATCTTGGCGATGCAAACCATTCCAAGAGTCAACAGTGAACTAGCAGAGCAGTTAGATTTAAAGCCACATCATCATAGCATTGGGCTTGTCACACTGACAATCGACGATGTTGGCTATGTTGCCTTAGATGAGGCGACGAAAAAGGCAGATGTCGATGTTGTTTATGCAAAAAGCTTTTATGCTGGAGCGGCACATGCGTCTGGTCCATTGTCAGGTGAAGTGATTGGCATTATTGCTGGAAGCTCACCTGATGAAATTCGTAGTGGTCTTGATGCCATTCAACAAAAAATTGAATTTGATACGTATTTTGAAGCCATTAATAATAATGACAATCATGCCTTGTTTGCCCATACCGTGGCAAGCTGTGGGACGTATCTTGCTGAGCTTGCAGATGTAAAGGTTGGCACCCCACTTGCTTATTTAATCGCACCGCCGCTTGAGGCAGTTGTTGGATTAGATGCAGCATTAAAGGCTGCAGATGTTGAGCTAAAGGTTTTCTTTGGTCCTCCATCTGAAACCAATTTTGGGGGCGGCTTATTAACTGGCAGTCAATCTTCATGCGAGGCTGCGGCACATGCATTCAGAGAAGCTATTGAAAATATAGCTAGAAACCCAGTGATCTAGAAGGGAGGCGGCTTTATGGCCACATTAGACAAAGACTTATTAGCGATTCAGGAAATGAGAGATGCCGTTAAACATGCTAATACAGCACAGGCTGCCTATATGCAATTTTCTCAGCAACAAGTAGACAACATTGTAAAGGCTGTCGCGGATGCTGCCTTTAAGGAAGCAGACCGTTTAGCAAAAATGGCTGTGCAAGAAACAGGAATGGGTATTCCTAACCATAAAAAGATGAAAAATGAAGTAGCTTCACGAGATGTCTATGAAGATATTAAAGAATTACAAACAGTTGGTATTGTGGGCTATGATCGGATGAAAAAAGTAGCCGAAATTGCAAGTCCTTTCGGTGTTATTGCTGGTATCGTACCAACAACAAATCCAACCTCTACAGCGATCTTTAAGACACTTATTTCTTTAAAAACGAGAAATGGTTTAGTGCTTAGTCCACACCCATATGCAGTGAAATGTACAAAAGAGGCCTTAGATATTTGTCGAGTAGCTGCTGAAAAAGCAGGTGCGCCAGAAGGATTACTACAATGTTTAACAATGTCCTCCATGGAGGCAACACAGCAGCTAATGAAGCACCCAAACATCCATTTAATTTTAGCTACGGGTGGTGGTGCATTGGTCAAGGCGGCCTATAGCTCTGGCAAACCTGCCTATGGGGTTGGACCAGGAAATGTACCAGCTTATATTGAAAAATCGGCTAATATTCAAAAATCTGTACGTCAATTGGTGCAAAGTAAATCGTTTGATAATGGCACAATCTGTGCAACAGAACAAGCCATTATTGTGGATAAGGTGATTGCAGAGCAAGTGCAAACAGAATTAAAGAAAAATGGTGCCTATCTATTAAATGCCGAAGAAAAAGCTAAAATGGAAAAATTGATCTCACCAGTTCCTGGGAAAGTAAATCCCCAGATTGTCGGTAAATCAGCTACTTGCCTAGCAGATTCTGTCGGTATAACGGTACCAGACGATACAAAAGTTCTTGTGGGCTTCGAAACAATGATTGGTAAAAATATTCCGTTTTCTCTTGAAAAACTATCACCAATCTTTGCGCTTTATGTTGTTGAAAACAGTACAGAAGCCAAGCAGGTGATGATTGACCTGCTCAATATTGGAGGACGCGGACATACATGCTCAATTCACACTGAAAATGCAGCATTAGCAGAGCAATTTTCTGTCGAATTGCCAGTATCACGAATTGTGGTTAATACATTATCCTCAATTGGTGCAGTAGGTGGCACAACGGGCTTAGCACCATCCTTTACATTAGGCTGTGGGACATTTGGCGGCAATATTACGTCAGACAACATTACAGCAAGACATTTATTAAATATCAAACGTATGGCGTATGGCATTAAAGATGTCGAAGTGCCAAAACCAGAATTCGAAGTACAGTCCGTTGTTGAATCGGTAGTTTCACAAGAGCCTGCTCTAGATACAACAATGGTTCAACAAATTGTCGATCAAGTATTAAAACAAATCACATTACAAAATAAATAAATTATTTGGAGGAATGACAAATGAGTACAGCATTAGGAATGGTAGAAACAAAAGGTTTAGTAGGAGCAATTGAAGCAGCAGACGCAATGGTAAAGGCAGCAAGCGTTAATTTAGTAGGCAAAGTACATGTAGGTGGCGGGATCGTAACAGTTCTTGTACGTGGTGATGTAGGTGCAGTAAAAGCAGCAACAGATGCAGGGGCAGCAGCAGCACAACGTGTAGGAGAGCTATTATCTGTCCATGTAATTCCACGTCCACACCACGAATTAGAAATGATTTTACCAAAAGCAGAAGCATAATTCATGTTCTTTCAAACGCTATAGATGGAAAAATAACTACCATTTATAGAAGAGAGCTGGATCTAACTCTAGAACAGCTCTCACCTTGTCCTGATAAAATAATCAACAAAATAAAGAGGTGGCTAACATGACAACAGTAACAAAAACTTTTCCAGTGGCCATTTCGGCTCGTCATATCCATCTAAGTGAAGCGGATTTACAAGCACTTTTTGGTCCAAATGCAACCCTAACGAAAGATTTCGACTTATCACAGCCAGGGCAATTTGCTGCAAAAGAGCGCGTCTCTATTGAGGGACCTAAAGGCGTTATTCATAATGTCCGTGTCCTTGGACCTGTAAGACCAGCAACCCAAGTAGAGGTAAGCCGCACTGATGCCATGAAGCTAGGAGTGACACCACCTTTACGCCAATCAGGTGATATAGACAATTCTGCGGGCATTAAAATACTTTCTCAAGACAAAGAAATAGAGATCCAGCAGGGAGTCATCATTGCGCAAGCGCATATTCATATGACTGAGGAAGATGCCAAAGCATTGGAAGTACGCAATAATGAAATAGTTTCAGTAGAAGTTGTAAGTGATCGACCTGTCACTTTCCGAGGTGTCGTTGTACGTGTTTCAAATGATTTTAGTCTGGAAATGCACATTGATACGGATGAAGCAAATGCTGGTTTTATCGAACAGCAGGCACAGGGTAAATTAATAAAAGTATCATCGTAAGGAGGAGGCAAGATGCAAGAAAATTTAGTGCAAAAAATTGTGGAAGAAGTTCTGCAACAGGTCTTAAAAAATCAATCTTCCCCTCCACATGACGGTAAAATTCCGATTGGTGTATCTGCCCGCCATGTCCATCTTGCACAAGCAGAAGTGGAACAGCTCTTTGGTGAAAATTATCAGCTCACACCGAAATTCGAGCTTTCACAGCCAGGGCAATTTGCTGCGGAGGAAACTGTAGTAATTGCAGGTCCAAAAGGGTCAATTGAACGCGTGCGTATTCTTGGTCCCGCTCGTTCCTTATCGCAAGTGGAAGTAAGCTGGACAGATGCTATGAAATTAGGTCTGAAGCCACCATTAAGAATATCTGGTGATATTCAAGGTTCCAGTCCTGTTACATTGATTGGTCCAAAGGGAAGTGTTGTGTTAAATGAAGGCCTCATTATTGCACAGGCACATATTCATATGTCCCCAGCGGATAGTGCGAGATTCCAAGTCGTAGATGGGCAATCTGTCCAAATTAAGGTAGAAGGTATTCGCCCAATTATTTTATCGAATGTGGTTATCCGTGTTTCAGAGCGCTATCGCTTAGAAATGCATATTGATACAGATGAAGCAAATGCAGGGTTAATTCAGCAAGGAACGCTTGCAGAAATCGTGCATCATCAAGTAAGTGAACCTATGATCACTGTGAAAGAGCAGTCGCCAGTCGTACAGAAAGTAGAGCAACCGTCCGTCTATCATTATGACAAAAAGCTACTTTCACAAATAGAAGTGCTCGATATCGATGCACAAGAAATTGTCGTTCCAAAGAAAACCATTGTGACAGCATTGGCTTATGATAAGCTGCGAGAGTTAAATAAAACATTAACGATTCGTTCAGAGTAGTTAGACAATGTGTGTCGCATAAAGAGGGTGAAGTTCATGCAAATGGGAAGAGTGATAGGCAGTGTATGGGCAACACGCAAGGAAGAGGGACTGAATGGTTTAAAGCTACTAATCATTCAACCTATTGATTCCAATCAACAGCCGATTCGCACAGAAATGGTTGCAGCTGATCGTATCGGAGCGGGTATTGGTGATGATGTCCTGATTACAAGTGGTGGGTCATCTCGCTATATTATGAAAGATAATCCGTTACCGATTGATGCAGTTGTCATTGGTATTATTGATTCTACGGAAGTAATGAGAGGTGAGGACAATGAGTAGCGCAATTGGAATGATCGAAACAAAAGGATTAGTAGGCTCTTATGAAGCTGCTGATGCGATGATTAAAGCGTCAGACGTCACAATCGTCAAACAAGAGTTTGTGGATGGTGGCATCGTGACGATTGTCGTGAAGGGTGACGTAGGTTCTGTACAAGCTGCAGTAGAGGCTGGAAAAGCAGCCGCTATGCGTGTTGGTGAATTATTAGGCGCTCACGTCATTCCGAGACCTGATGAAGATGTCTTTAAAATGATTAAAGGACCAGAGGCAACAAAGAAAAAGGCTGTCTCTGCACCAGCAGCAACGCGTGCTAAAAAAACAACAGAAACAACATTGGCGACAGATAATCGAGGTGAGGCATAATGGCATTTCGCAAAAATAAAATCGCTGTTATTGGAGCAGGCCACACCGGTTCCACACTGAGTTTATTTTTAGCACAGAAAGAATTAGGCGATGTAGTGCTTGTTGATATTCCAGAGGCCGAGAACCCGACAAAAGGGAAAGCTTTGGATTTGCTACAAACAGGCCCCATCGAAAAATTCAATGTGTCCATTAAAGGCACGAGTCAATATGAAGATATCGCAGGCGCGGATATTGTTGTCATTACAGCAGGTATTCCACGTAAACCAGGGATGAGTCGTGATGACTTAGTCACAACAAATGCTAAAATTATTCAACAGGTTTCAAGACAAATTAAACACTATGCTCCAAATAGTATTGTTGTTGTGTTGAGTAATCCTGTTGATGCCATGACGTATGTGTGTCATAAGGAAACAGGCTTTGCCAAAAATCGTATCATCGGTCAATCTGGTGTGTTAGATACAGCTCGCTTCAACACGTTTGTGGCGCAGGAGCTTCACATTGCACCAGAGGATGTATCAGGCTTCGTCCTAGGAGGACATGGCGATGAAATGGTTCCATTAATCCGTTATTCCTATGCAGGCGGCATTCCATTAGAGAAACTAATTCCTCAGGAACGACTACAGCAAATCGTGGAGCGTACGCGTAAAGGCGGCGGTGAAATTGTTGGCTTACTAGGTAATGGTAGTGCCTACTATGCTCCAGCCGCAGCGTGTGCCCAAATGGTTGAAATTATTATCAAAGATCAACGAAAAATTATCCCTTCTATTGCCCTATTAGAAGGAGAATATGGGTACCACGATCTCTTTTTAGGGGTACCAACTATTTTAGGTGGCAATGGCATCGAATCTGTCATCGAATTGCACCTTACAAATGAAGAACAAACAGCCCTTCAGCACTCTGCAGAGGCTGTGAAACAGGTAATTGCTATTTGCCAAAACATTGAATAGAGTAAACAGACTCTATTTTTCAATGGATCGAAAGGATCCCCAACTTTCTTTCCAATAAAACTTCATGATAGCTCAAAAAATGTTTGATTGGAAACCGAACATGACTTGAAGGCTAGTATAAATCCCCAATTATATAGAAAGCTCTCCTCTAGTTATGGGAGCAGAAACTGTAGCAGACTCTGTAAAGTTTGCTGCAGTTTTTTTATTCACAACTTATATCATAAAAAAAATTATCGCCTCTACTATAATGAAATTAGGAGGGATGTGGATGAACAACATTGTCCAGGAGATGATTGATTGGATTGAGCTTCATCTATTAGAAGGATTTTCATTAGAGCAATTAGGAAAGGATATAGGTTATTCTCCTTATTACTGTTCTTTTAAATTCCATCAGACGACAGGGATGACGATTAAAAAATATAGATCACTACGTAAAATTTATCTTTCTACTATTGCATTAAAAGATCCCCAAAAGAAAATAATCGACATCGCCTTTCACTACGGCTTTTCATCGCAGGAATCCTTTTCTAGAGCTTTTAAAAGGTATTTTGGTATAAGTCCGAATGATTACAGAAAGTCTCCTCAACCTTTACAAACCTTTGTAAAGTTGAGATTACAGGATGATGGAGGATGGTTGATGATGGATATTTCTCAGAAATTAAAAATTGAAGCATTACAAGAGAAGATGAATGCGCAATACGATCAAGAGCTATTGAATGTATTAAATGGTCAAATGATGTATGAGGAGTTTGCAAAACAACAATTAATGGGCAACAGTGATTACGTTCCTTTCAATGAAGCGATGTGTACGAATCCAACGATTAGTCCGATTTTCAGTGAAGAATTTAATAAACTACGTGCTATAGGGCATGAGGTATCTTTACAGCAATATGAGCAGGTGACATTGAAGCCGTTGAAGCCATTGTTAACAAATGACTATAAATGTATTGTTTTATGGTTTGGAGATGATATGTTTTGTCAGATGAATTTATTGACCGTCCTTGCTTTCCTAGAGCAACAAAGGTATCAAGGCAAAGTCTATTATTATATGGTCAAGGAAATGACCTATGATGTGGAAGAAACAGAGATAGAACTTGGACCGTATGGGGGGGTCTATCACGAGGTCTTGATGCACCATCGTCTACCCAAGACAACGCTTATACCTGTCATGTATCAGGGCATTCAATTATTTTTCAGCTATTTAAATGAAGAGAATGAGATCACTACTTATATAAAAAAACACCTCAATCTATCTCAAAATGACCTGTTAAAGCAATTATTTTCCCTATTTCCACACTATGGATTAGGGGATAGACAATACATCAAAATAATAGAGAAGTTAAAAAAGGAATATTCTGAATAATTATCCTAGAAAGTCCGCAATATACAAAATTTTCGAAAATATGATAAACTTATAACGTGAAAAGGAGGATGAATGCATGACTGTTCAACAATTTACAGACTATGTGAAGAAAATGCAGCATTATGAGGAAGCGCTCAATGTGATTTATTGGGATATGCGGACGGGTGCACCGAAAAAGGGGTTAGCACAACGTTCTGAGGTAATTGGTACATTATCAGCCTCCTTATTTGATATGCAGACGAGTGAAGAACTAGGAGAGCTTCTAGCAGCATTAGAGGCACAAAAAGCTGATCTTGACTATGTAACACTACGTTTAGTAGAAGAAGTAAGAAAGAATTACGATCAAAATAAAAAAATCCCTGCGAATGAATATAAAGAATTCGTCATTCTTCAATCGAAGGCAGAAACGGCTTGGGAAGAAGCGAAGGCGAAGAATAATTTTGCTCTATTCCTACCATACCTAGAAGAAATCATACAATGGCAGAAAAAATTCATTCAATATTGGGGCATTAAAAATGGATCTCCATACAATACATTACTAGATTTATATGAGCCAGATATGACAACAGATGTCGTAGATCAAGTATTTGGTGAATTACGAGAGTCTATTGTGACGCTTGTTCAAAAAATTGCTCATTCATCGAATAAACCCGATACTACCATGTTATTTAAGCATTTCCCGCGTGAGGCACAGCGTGAATTATCGTTAGAATTGCTTGCTCAGCTCGGCTATGACTTCGATGCTGGTCGCTTGGATGAAAGTGTCCATCCTTTCATGATTGGCTTAAACTATGGTGACGCTCGTATTACAACTAAATATGATGAAAATGATTTCCGTTCAGCTATTTTTGGCACAATTCATGAATGTGGACATGCGATGTATGAGCAAAATATTGATGAAAAACTTGCAGGACTGCCATTAGCGACTGGTACATCGATGGGGATTCATGAATCACAATCATTATTTTATGAAAACTTTGTCGGCAGAAATGAGAAATTTTGGGAGCATAACTATGAGCGCCTTCAACACTTCTCACCAGTTCAATTTGGTGATGTAGCGTTAGCCGATTTTTTACGTGCCATTAATATGGTAGAACCATCATTGATTCGCATTGAAGCAGATGAACTAACATATCCATTACATATCATGATTCGCTATGAAATTGAACGTGACCTGTTCAATGGCGATTTACAGGCGAAGGATCTCCCACAGGTATGGAATGATAAATATGAGGAATATTTAGGTATTCGTCCTGAGACAGATGCACAGGGAGTACTACAAGACATGCATTGGTCAGGTGGCATGTTTGGCTATTTCCCATCCTATGCATTAGGAATGATCTATGCAGCGCAGTGGAAGCATGCGATGGACAAGGATATTCCTAATTTTGATGAATTACTAGAAAAAGGTGAGTTACTGCCAATTCGAGAGTGGCTAACAGAGAAAGTACATCAATACGGTGCGCTGAAAAAGCCGTTCGCGCTATTACAAGAGGCTACAGGGGAAGGCTTAAATGCTAAGTACCTAGCAGATTATTTACAAGAAAAATATACAAAGCTATATCAGCTATAGAAAAACAAGCGATTTCTCTAAAATGAGAAATCGCTTCAGACTGTAGACAAAAGCCCATCGAGAAGTTCACTTTCGATGGGCTTTTGTCATTTTTCTTCCTATTTTATCTTTAACATTTGGTAATATACTACCAAATTCAACATACTCTTCGAGCATAGATACCTTCTTAAGCTGCCTGCCACGTCCAAGTAGCCAGTTTCTTTAAATTCATGGCAGCAAAAGTAAGCATCGCCTGCATGGACAATTTTTTCAGACCTCTTAAGGTTGTCCATCGCATACCATGCTTTTCTTTTGCATCGGCAAAGACACGCTCAATCGTTTCTTTGCGCTTTGCATAAATTTGTTTGATGTCATAGGAATGGCGTAAATGTTCAGCTTCCTCCACATACGACTCCCAGATATGGCGTTGAATGAGTTTTTGATGATGCTTACTTTCTGTACATTGGGAAAGGCTTGGACACTTCGCACAAATCAAAGGATTCGATTTATATTGCCGATATCCTTCTTTCGTCGTAGTTGCATACTTCAATATCTGCCCTTGTGGGCAAAGATAACAATTATAATGCTCGTCATATATATACTCATGCTTTCGGAAGAATCCATCTTTTGTTTTAGGTCGTGTATACGGAAGAACAGGCAACATTTGATTCTCTAATAAAAAGTTCGTAATCGCTGGTGTTTTATAGGCTGCATCTGCCGCAACAGCGATTGGTTTTTGAACGTTTTGAATGACTCTTTCAACAAGTGGCTGCAATACATGGCTATCGTGCACATTTCCCGGAGTCACAATGGCACCTAAGACAAAGCCCTTTTCATCTGTCGCTGCATGAAAAGAATACGCAAACTGTTTCGTACGTTCATCCTTCACGTAATATCCACTTTCAGGATCTGTCGTGCTTTCCTTTATTTCTTTCCATTCTTCTTTTTCAAATTTCTCCGGGGAAAAGGGCTTTTTTCCGTGTTCCTCACGATCAATATTTAACTCTAATTGAAGTTTCTCTTCATAAGCCCGTGTTTCTTTTCGCACAACTTTTTTATCATACTTTCGTTTATTCGCACTCGCTTTCACATGCGTAGAATCGATAAATAAATGGTCTGCATGGAGGAGTCCTTGATGCATAATCTCTTTTAATATACGATAGAATATCTGCTCAAATATATCAGTGTCTTGAAAGCGACGGACATAATTTTTACCGAAGGTAGAGAAATGCGGGACTTCTGTCTGGAAGCCAAATCCTAAAAACCAACGATACGCCATATTCGTTTCAATTTCTTTGATGGTTTGACGCATGGACCGTATACCAAAAACGTACTGAATAAACGTCATTTTAAAGAGAACAACAGGATCAATACTAGGGCGTCCTTTGGCAGAGTAGAGGTTTTCTACTAAAGGATAGATAAATGAAAAATCAATAGCCGCCTCTAGTTTTCGTACTAAATGATCTTGGGGAACTAATTGATCAATCGTTAGCATTTCTAATTGTTCACGTTCATTGATTTGATTTTTCGTCATCATGGTTGATCACCTCGAAAGTGTACTTTTTATCAATAGATGAATAAGGAATTCTTTATGTAGAAGTTGATTGGAACGAAGGGTGGCGACTCCTGCGGGAAAAGCGGGAAAGTCGAGATCCTGGACTGAGCGAAGCGAGGGAAGCAGCTCGACCCCGCCCGCGGAAAGCGTCCGCCCGTAGTGGAAATCAACGGCTTTACTTTATTTTATTGTAAAAGAAAAAAGACTGTAGGCAAACTCAAAATTCATTGAGTTTGTCTACAGTCTGAAGCGATTTCTCTAAAATGAGAAATCGCTTGTTGCTTTGAAAATATTCTTACCAAAGCTTAAAGCCTTTGAGCCCGTGGTGAATTTGAAATAATTTCGAAGATTGGAATGGTGTAAGCTAATATAAATAAGGCTACTAAAATTACAAGTCAAGATTTAAAGTAAGCTACATTTCATGTTACATCAATATTTTTTATATAATGTTCAACATTATAAAGAGTCATTTTTAAATTGAACTATTGTGTTAAACAATCTGGCCAGATTGTTGAGTAAATATTTGTATGATGAACCGTATATAGTTTTTACTTTTTTGACCAATTAAAAATTTAGGGGTGATTATGGTGACACTTAAATGGTTGTGGATATTGGTTATTGCATTTTGCGTACTAGAATGGATTTCAATCCCATTCATAAGTGCATTTACAGGAAAATTGTATCAAGTAGTTGATGGTGTATTAATAATTACTTTTATTATTTATCCATTATTTTTCTTGACTACTCTTTTACTATTACAAAAGGGGAATAAAAAAATTGGTGCAGTAATTTTGCTTATTCCACTAATTGTGTATGCCCCCGTGTTAATAAGTCTTCAAACGTTGGTTAAATAATGTATTACTAATTGAGTTAACGAGGTGCTTTGTAAAACAAGAGTTTCAAAAATTATCGAACTTTAAAAATTTAATCGATGCCATTCAATAAGAGCAAGCTTTGATTATAAAGTGAAAAAAGCGATTTCTCGTTACAGAGAAATCGCTTTTTTATAGGAAGATGCGTTTGGATGCTTACCACAATTGATAGCCTTTAGAGCCGGCTGGTGAGTTTGAAATAATATCGATAATTGGTACTGTGTAAGCGAATAAAATTAAGGCTACTAAAATAACAAGCCATATTTTAAAGTTTTCTAAAATAGCTGGTGTTGGACCGCTAAGCTCATGTACATCACCTACAGGGAATTCTTCGTCACCTTTAGGTGCGAACCAAGCTAATTTCACGACGATATAAATGATCACTAGGATGGCGATAAAGAGGATTGTTCCACCCACAGCTTGCGCGATTTGATAAGGAATCCAATCGTAAGCCTGCTGAGCGCCACCATATTCTGAGTAATCTGAGCGACGAGGCGCACCAATTAGACCAGCAATATGCATTGCAGAAGACATAATCGTCATACCAGTAGCCCATAAGATACCAGCGAAATTACTAAGATTATTTAAAGACTTCGAAAGTGTACGACCTGTTAAATGTGGAATTAACCAGAACGCCGCACCGAAGTAAGTTAAAACAACAGCTGTTGCAATCGTTAAATGGAAATGCCCTGTAACCCAAATGGTATTATGAATTAATTGGTTCATTTGATAAGAGGCATTGACAATACCGCCTGCACCCCCTGGAATAAATGACACCATACCGATAAATGGTACGAAGAAACGAGCATCCTTCCAAGGTAATTTTTTAAACCAACCAAATAGTCCTTTGCCACCTAATTCACGTCCACGTAACTCGAACATGGCAAACATCGAGAAGGCCGTCATGAGAGAAGGCACGATTACAGCAAATGTTAAAACAACTTGAATGAACTTCCATGTACCATCAATACCAGGCTCAGTTAACTGATGGTGAATCCCAACAGGAATAGAGAAGAGTAAGAATAGCATAAACGAAAGTCTTGCTAAAGAATCGGAGAAAATTTTCCCGCCAATTACTTTTGGAATAATCACGTACCACACCATATAGGCAGGTAATAACCAGAAGTATACAAGTGCATGACCAAAATACCAGAAAAGGGTACGCGATAATGCCACATCGACACGTTCAATTAAACCTAAGGACCATGGTAACAATTGAATTAAAACAGAAGCTGCAACACCAAGCGTTGCCACGAACCACATTAAATTATTAACAACTACCATAAATGATAGTAACGGGCTGCGTTGTCCACTCGCTTTATTTTCCTTGCGCCACTGGACATAACGTAAAATTTGACCTGCGCCGCCAACCCAAGAACCAACAACGACTAATGTAAGACCTAAATAGAAAATCCAATGTGCCTTTAATGGTGCATAGAATGTATAAAGAACAGTTGCTTTATTCAATAACACCATCGTTGCGGCAGCAGCTGTACCAATCGTCATTAACCAGAAACCAATCCAGCCAAGTCTTCTCTGAGTATCAGTGAACGTACCAGATGTTCGACTTACACTTGCAATTTGGAAGCCGTAAATAAAGAATGTAGTTAATATAAGACCGAGTAATACACCATGAACTGTTAATACTTGATAATAACCAATGCCTGCTGGTAATGTAAATTGACCAGAACGTACAAAAACCTGTAATAAACCTGCAAGACCACCTAATAACAATGCGATAAATGCCACGTAAATATGTGCCATTGCTAGCTTTGCATCTCGACGATCCACTTTTGTCATTGAATTAGTGTGACTCATTTGAATCCACCACCTTTAGCATAGAGTGCATCATCGTATGTCCTGTACCACAATACTCATTACATACGATTAAAAACTCGCCGACCTTATTGACTTCTGTTACATATTCCGAAATATAGCCAGGCTCAAGCATCATATTGATATTCGTACCTGCAACCTCAAAACCATGCATAACATCCTCGCTTGTCGCGATAAATTTCACTTTTGCACCAAGTGGAACCTCAATTTGTGGAGGATTATAATTGAATGCAGAAGCAACTACTACCACTTCGTAATCCCAATCTTTACCTTCAACCTTATGGACACCTGGATTATCAAAAGGCGCTGTCTCTTTCACTTTCTCGTAATCTAGTGTTTTTTTACCATTGTTTGGATGGGAGCCTTGATGAAATGCTCCGATACCGAGAATGATTAGGAATGCCACTAAAGTGGTAACTCCAAACACAAGCCAGTATTTCTCATACTTATGTATGTGCATATATTTCTGTCCCTTCTTCGTAGATTAAAACCGTCCAATGAACAAATCGAAGCAGTACACCCAAAGTAAAATGATGATAATACCTACTCCAAAAACTGCATAGAGTGAACCTTTTAAATTTTCATCTGACTTCTTTTTATTTGCCATTTTTGCTCCTCCTACGCTTTTTATTGTTGTTTCTTACAGTCATCATATAAAAATCCCCTGCATTTTGATGTGAAAAAAATCACACTTCTAGAGGGATTATGTGAAAAAAGTGTGAAGAATTACGAAGAAAAAAAACAAGCTATCTCAAAAGTCATTGAGATAGCTTGTCACCGTACTATATTTTGCTTAATTTTAGTAAAAATAAAAGATTGGTAGGAAAGTACATTCTTTTTTTGTGCGAATGATAAATCTTTTGCATGTGTGCTGTTTGTTTGAGCATACAATGTCTTATTTGGAACATTCCTCAAATCTTGTTTTCTATTCTTCTTCCTCAATCGTTAATAGAACTGTTAGGGAACCGACGCTTGGGACCGAAACTGGGAGAGCAAATGCCTTTTCAAAGCCATATAATTTTGTATTGCCCACCATCACCGTTGGCGGAGTGATATCAATTTCTAAGCTTTCTTGCCCAACAGCTGTACATAAATTTCCTGCAATCATGTTACCAAATTCCCCTGTAAAGGATTCTAGCATTTCTCCTTCAAGCGGCATACCGAACATGGTACTACCGATCCCGCTGAACACTTCGGGAGAGGAGTCAATGATGACGCGTCCCTTTAAATCTCCGATTAAGCCAATTAATACGCCCATTTGTTGTTGTTGAAAGGGTTCAGAAATAATACTAGGCGACTTTACTTCTATATCCATAGGAAGAATGGTTTTTAAAGCGTGAATTGTCCCGTTTAAAATAGTTTGAAAGTACTTCGAATTACTCATCATTACCGCATCCTTTTTCCGACTTTTCTACATCTTACCATGTAAAAAGGGTAAGATGAAAGTATGTCTTGACGAATTCACATGAAATTTATAATATATTAATGAGAATGATTTTCAAATTCAATGTAAACGTCTGAAAACTTAACGAAAAATAACTAAGAAGGAGCGGTTCGCAATGACATTCGTATTGATTGGAGCAGCTGTAGTGATCTATATTGGAGTTGGAAAATACGTCATGAACCAGGCAACTGCACATTTGAAATAAGAGCTAAACAAAAGGGTATGAAGCTACTATGCTTCATACTCTTTTTCATGTTGTTAAAAAAGAAAATAGCACGTGCAGAAAAGGGCTTTAGCAAGGCGAGAGGTGATTCCTGTTACGCCAGTGTCCATTTTAACTTACCCTCTAGAATCTGATCAGTAACACTAATCTCCTAGGAATGACGCTGTCTCCGCTTCAATTAATTAGGCTACAAAATTTTCTTCCATATTACCAATAGTGTAGGGAAAGAATCTCCTCTTTTTTACATGTTTTTGTTCGTGAGAAATATTTGTTTTTTCAGAAATCTATTGTAAAATGAAGCAAACCTTTAAGGTTATTTAAAGAAATCAGGTGACAAATATGACAAAAATATTAGTAACAGGGTTTGAGCCATTTCTTGATTATAAAATAAATCCAACGATGCAAATTGTGGAAGAATTAAACGGAAAGAAAATAGATTGCTATGATATCGTCGGACGAATTCTATCTGTAGATTTTCAGCAATCAGCGGAGCAATTAAAACACCATATAGAAGAAGTGAAACCACAAATCATTATTTCATTAGGATTGGCTGGAGGACGTTTTAAAGTAACACCAGAGCGCATTGCTATTAATGTGAAAGACGGAGAGCCTGATAATAATGGCTATACACCAGTTGATGAGCGTATCCATGAGGAGGGGGCAGATGCTTATCTAACAAACTTACCAATTCGCAGTATGGTAAATCGTTTGCAGGCAGAAGGATATCCAGCGGAAATCTCTAATACAGCGGGTACATACTTATGTAATAACATTATGTATGTGGGGCTTGCTTATGCACAGCAACATGAAGGGGTTCGTGCTGGCTTTATTCATATTCCAGCATCATTTGAGCTGGCCATCCAACATGGCAAAATTCCCGGCTGGAGTATTAGAGATTTAGTAGCTGCGGTACAGCTTTGTATTGAGGAGACGGCACGTGCAACCAATCATTGATTTTCCGCATTCCATGTGGATTAGTCAACATACTATTCGTTTTGCATTCAAAGAGGAAATTTCTCACTCAAACTTTCACGCGGTCCAAGCGTTCAATCGGTTTCTGAAACAGCAGCTACAGCAACACCTAATCGAAAGTGTTGCAAGCTACCATACAGTAACAGCTTATATTAAACAAAAAATAGATATTGAACGTTTAAGGACGCAGTGGCTTGAGATGCAAGCCTCCACAACAATTGATAAAGGAACGAATCGACTTTTAAAAATACCCGTCTGCTATGATGAGGAATTTGCTTTAGATCAAAAGCGTGTCATGGATTTCACAGGTTTACCTTTTGAGGATATTAAAACTTTGCATATGTCCAAAAGCTATTATGTTTATTTAATCGGCTTTTTACCAGGCTTTCCTTACTTAGGTGAGCTTGATGCTAAATTATTTGTGCCCCGCTTACAGAAACCAAGGGCATCTGTATCAGCGAGTTCAGTTGGGGTTGGTGGTGGACAAACAGGCATCTATCCTGTTGATTCACCTGGAGGCTGGAATATTATAGGGAAAACACCTTTGGATTTATTTGATGCTCATGGCAAAGAGCCATTTTTATTTGAACTTGGTGATGAAGTTCAGTTTTATGAAATAACCAAAGAGCAATTTTGGGAAATGAAAAGCAAAGGAGTGTAGCAATTGGAGCCACTTCTGCTCGTAACAAAACTAGGGGTGTATGGTAGCTTACAAGACAAAGGAAGGTTCGGCTATCGGGCATTTGGTATTCCGCTATCTGGACCAATGGATTACCGTTCGTTTCAAGCAGCTCAAAGAATCTTACAGCACCACCATGATCAAACGTCTTTTGAAATGTTTGTGGGTGGTTTTGAATTTGAGGCGCTTGCTGATGGTGTTTATGTATTAACAGGGGGGCATAGTACATGCTTGGTTAATCATGTACCAATTGAAATGTGGAAAACTTTCCATTTAACGAGGGGAGATAGATTATCTATCAAGGGTGTCCATCAGGGCTCTATTGTTTACTTAACTCCATTAGGAGGTTTTCGTACAAATGATGAGCTTGGTAGCCAATCCTACCTTCCACTTGGGAATTTGGGAACATGCATTACAAAAGGAAGTATTTTATATGGGCAGGTATCATCATCTTTAAAATATAATAGAGGGCTATATGCATCCTATCGTCCGCGTTTTGACAGTTCGATTACGGTTCGACTGTTTAAAGGGCCGCATTTCCATTTATTTGCTGAGGAGAGTCAGCGACAATTTTTACAAGATCCTTTTCAATTTATCGGCGGCAATCGTATGGGCTACTACATCAAAGGACCTACCTTACAACTTCAGGAGATGAAGGATATTCTATCAGAAGCTACACAGTTCGGAACAATCCAAGTGCCTCAAAGTGGTAATCCCATTATCCTAATGGCTGATGCTCAAACAGTAGGAGGCTATCCTATTGTTGCAACAGTTCATGAAGAAGATTTACATAAAGTAGCGCAAATGCGTATGTTTAACACAATTCACTTTGTACTGGAGGAAACATGATGTCAATTGATATCAATTGTGATCTGGGTGAAAGCTATGATGCTTTTATCGCGGGTAAGGACGAAGAACTATTAGACTATGTAACTTCCATCAACATTGCATGTGGCTATCATGCGGGTCATCATTCAATCATGCATCAAATTGTACGAAGCGCCATTCGTAAAAATGTTCACATTGGTGCACATCCAGGCTATCCCGATCGAGAGGGATTTGGTCGCCGTAACATGGAATGTAGCCCAGCTGAAATTTACGATATGATGGTTTATCAAATTGGTGCCTTACAAGCATTTGTACAGATTGAAAATGGTATGCTTCATCATGTTAAACCACATGGCGCACTCTATAATCAATGCGCGAATGATCGTGAAAAAGCGTTAGCTGTAGTCAAAGCAGTGTATGATCTTAATCCGCAGCTTATTTTATATGGCTTATCTGGTAGCCTCATCGTAGAGATTGCTAGAGACCAAGGGCTTCAAGTATATGAGGAGGTTTTTTCGGATCGACGCTATAACGAAGATGGCACATTAGTGAACAGACAGGTGCCAAATGCCTTCATACAATCGGAAGAGGAAATGCTAGTGCATGTAAAAGGAATTTTGACTGCGAATGAAGTGATGTCGGTCCAGTCCAAAAAAATTAAAGTGGCAGTCCAAACCTTATGTATACATGGAGATGGCCCACATGCGCTAGACTATGCGAAAAAAATTGCAGGTCTTAGAAAGCAATTACAATAAAATGTAAGAATGGATGCCCTAAATAAGGCATCCATTTTATTTAGATTGTTGTCACTAGCTCCACAGCTTCTAGCACAATTGGCGTACCAGCAGAAAGTGTACCTGTGACAGTATTGAACGTTATTTCAGTTGTAGAAACTGTATAGGCACCACCCTCCTGAAGAACACCATTGATATATAAGTTATAGTAACCATTTGCGACTTCTGGGAATACTGTTGCGGCTGTACCGCTATCATTTAAAAACGTTGTTGCAGCGACTGTCGTGCCATCTGCAATGACAAGGGGTGCAGCTAAGACGTTAAAAAACCTTGTAGAACTACCTGTTACATTGACGTGAATATTAATAATGGAAAGTGCCACCAAATTCACCTCCTTTCATTTCCTTTATTTCGTTGTAAAGCCTAGCGATTCAATAATAATGGGTGTTCCTCTATACAATGTCGCATTATAAGGTACGATTGTCAGGGAGGCTGGGGTTACCGTATAAATACCGCCTTCCTGCATTACTGCATTAATATAAAGGTTAACGTAACCATTAGGTGAAAAAATTGTAAACTCAGTAACAGAATTTGCTTCATCATTCCAAAAGAGATTGGCTGGAAGAGTTGCCCCATTCGATAGATCAAGATCAGCTGTAACGATATAAAAATATCGCTGGATCGTTGGTATAATCATACCTTCAGGGACTACTTCAGGAGGAACCATGGGTATTCCGTTTGTTGCTTTTATACGGGGCCAGATAAATCGATCCTCACAGTTACATGAACAATATTTTTCAATGATTTGATGAGACTTAGGATTTATCATATGGCATCACACTCCCTTCATAAAAAATATAACTTTGCCCCGAATATGCTTACTATAAAATATGAAGTAAATATAAAAAGAACTAGTTGACCATCTATCATTTGGCATAGATTTTTTGTATAAACATGTTTTTGTAAGGATGGAAACGTTGGCATATATGCTTTAAATTAGTGTTATACTTTGCTAGTTGAATAAGGTAGAATACTAATTATGAATAATTAATGAAAAAGGGGTTACTGGTTTCATGAAAGATTTTGAACAACAATTGGAGGGGCTATTAAAGCAAGCCTCTTTGCAATACATAATTTATCAGCATAATGGTGATACAGAGCGCATGGATAAAACATCACTTTTTGCTCGAAAAATTCAGCAAAAAGAGTATGTGATTGGCTTTGCAGGCCATTTCTCTGCAGGGAAGTCCAGTATGATTAATGCGCTGTCTGGTGAAAATCTGCTGGCATCTAGTCCTATTCCAACAAGTGCAAACATCGTCAAAGTTCATAAATCAGAGGAAGACTATGCGATTGTTTATATGCACAATGAAAAGCCTGTAAAATTTGAGGCTGGCTATGATTTTAAAACAGTAAAAGAGCTAAGTAAAAATGGGGATTTAGTGTCACAAATTGAGATTGGACACAGTGCCTCTACACTACCACTAGGTGTCACTGTAATGGATACGCCAGGGGTAGACTCCACAGATGATGCACACCGCATGTCAACGGAATCAGCACTACATATTGCCGATATCGTATTTTATACAATGGACTACAACCATGTGCAGTCGGAATTAAATTTCCAATTCACAAAGCAATTAATGAAATATAATCCAAATGTTTATTTAATTGTCAATATGATTGATAAGCATAAGGATAATGAATTGAGCTTCGAAGAATTTAAAGCCACTGTTCATCAGTCCTTTGCAGCATGGGGTGTTGTACCGAAGGGTGTTTTCTTTACATCATTAAGAGAGCCAGAGCATCCACATAATGATTTTGAGGCAGTAAAGAAAATCGTGATGGACAGTATGAATGACTGGCAGGAGCAGCTTGTACAAACAGCTACGAATACATTGCGTTTATTGCAAAGCGAGCATGACAATTATTTAATGGAAGAAAGACAGGATCGTTTAGCAATTGATGAAGAAATTTTAAGTGCGGATGACTGGGCACACCATCAAGATATATTAGAGCAATACAATAAATTAAATCGTCAGGTTGAATTATTTTCAGTAGAAGCTTGGAACGAAACGTTTGAGGAGCAACGTAAGGAGTTGCTCGCGAATGCTGCAATTATGCCAGCTGATTTACGCGATCACTTACGCCTTTATTTAGAAAGCATGCAGGAAGGCTTTAAAGTTGGAGGGCTCTTTACTGCAAAGAAAAAAACAGAGGAAGAGCGAAACAGACGTAAAGAAAATGCGTATAGTGCCTATCAAAATGTGGTCCATGCACAAATCACGGGACATTTAAAAGGTCTTATGAAAAAGGCATTGAAGGACGTTGGTGCATTAAATGAGGAACGTGCCTCTGCTATTGATGCCTATGTATTTGACTTACCTTTTTCATTGATTGAGCAGCAAGTTCAAACAGGCGCTATTTTAACAGGTGATGCTGTGTTAAACTTCGCTAACCGTATCGCAGAAGCAACAAAGCGCTACTTCATTCAGGAGACAGATAGCTGGAAAAATGCGCAAGCGACAACTCTTGAAGCTGTAGCAACAGAAACTGCCGCACCATCAAAATTAAAAATGGCGGGTATGCAGGACAAAGTAGATGCCATTAATGCGGTCCTTGAAATTGAAGGCTATCAGCAATATAGTGCAAGCACTATGCATCAAGCGAGCAATGAAATTCGTAAAGTTGCCAATCAACAGCTTACAAATTGGGAACAATCATTTAAGCAAGATTTAGCAGAAATTCGTCTATTTGACGAGTCCATGTTGCAGCCAAAAGAGCAAATCATCCAACAAGAGGAAGCTCAGCAAGCTACTAGTGCAACGACTCTACCAATCGATGGTGTGATTAACCGTGCACTCCATACTGCCAATGCAGTCAAAGAGGTGCAAGGCTTTGCCGAAGTAGCCCAATACCTTGAAAATAAAGTAGAACGACTACAGAAAAAGGATTTTACCATTGCATTGTTTGGCGCATTTAGTGCTGGGAAATCTTCCTTCTCAAACGCTTTAATGGGAGCCAAGGTGTTACCTGTATCACCAAACCCAACAACTGCGGCCATCAATAAAATTCGTCCAGTTACACCTGAACACCCACATGAAACAGCGGATGTACAGCTTAAAACTGCGGAACAAATGCTAGAGGATATTCAAGGCTCCTATGCGGCGATTGGTTTGTCTGTATCGACATTGGAGGAAGCCTATAATCGTGCTGATGAAGGGCTTGCGGTGCAGTTAACGGACGAACGCTTAAATGTTCATAAATCATTTATTCGTGCCTATAAAGAAGGCTATCCAACCTTTAAGTCTGAGTTTGGTTCTATCCTCCGCGTAGACCGTGAAGAGTTTGAAAAATTTGTAGCACAAGAAAATAAATCTTGCTTTGTTGATAATATCGACTTCTATTATGATAGTCCATTAACACGTATGGGCGTGACACTTGTTGACACGCCAGGAGCGGACTCTATTAATGCCCGCCATACAGGCGTAGCATTTGAATATATTCGTAATGCTGATGCCATCCTATTTATTACGTACTATAATCATGCCTTTGCCAAAGCTGACCGAGAGTTTTTAATTCAACTTGGTCGTGTGAAGGATGCATTTGAGCTAGATAAAATGTTCTTTATTGTCAATGCAATTGATTTGGCAACAACGGATGAGGAACAGGAAGATGTAAAAGGCTATGTACGCTCAGAGTTACAACGCTTTGGCATTCGCTTCCCAAGACTATATGGGGTATCTAGTCTTTTAGCGTTGAAGGAAAAGGTAGAAGGTGCCGATTTAACATCAGGTATGCCACCATTTGAAAAAGACTTCCATACATTCTTAAATGATGAATTGAGTGCATTAGCCGTTCAAGCTCTTGCAGAGGAAGTTGATAAAACAGAGCAACGTTTGGCGGATTTAATTGCCCAAACAGAGGAAAACTTAAAACGTAAAGATGAGCGACTAGAGGAATTAGCAACACTTGAACAACATATTCAATCGAAGTTCAGTGTACTGAATACGAGCATGTTAGAGAGTGAAACAAAGCAGGAGCTTGATGAGCTACTCTATTATGTTCTTCAGCGTGTTTATTATCGTTACCCTGAGTTCTTTAAGGAAGGCTACAATCCTTCTACCTTTGCTGCAATGCCCGCACAACAAGCATTGGAGCATGCATTAAAAGAAGTGATGCAAAGCTTGCGTTTTGATTTTACTCAAGAAATGCGTGTAACAAACTTCCGTTTATCGCAATTCATTAGCAAAAAGATGCAACAACGTTTTAAAGATGAAGTGCGCGAATTGAAAGAGTTAAATCGAAGCTTCTCATTCCTAGCCTTTGAATCCTCTGAGCCAAATTTATTGGATTTTGAAGGACCGTTTGCGGATATTTCCAAATATGCTAGCGTAAAATCTCATTTCCGCAATCAAAAAGCTTTCTTTGAAAAGAATGAAAAAGTGAAGCTAAGTGAGGCACTAGAAGCTGTAACAAAGCCAGATGCACAAGACTATTTAGATGCACAGAAAGTTTCTCTCATGACATGGGCGATTACGTTTATAGCAGAGGAAGCCGAAAAATTACGTTACTATATTTATCATCAAGCGCTTGAACAAATTGACACAGAAAGATTAGCCTTACAAGAAGAGAGTCGTTTAGCTTCTTGGAAAGCGATTTACGCACAATTACAATACGCATGAGGTGATTCTAATGGGAAAAGTATTCAAATCAGTGGATGAAATTCAGTATGATGGCGTCCGTTTTATCGATGCTCGTTTCGATCTTCAGGACAAAGAGGCTGGCAAAAAAGCATTCGAGGAAGGTCATGCTACTGGTGCTATCTATATTGATTTAGAACAGCAGTTATCGGATATGGACAGCAAAGAAGGTCGTCATCCAATGCCAAGCAAAGAAAAATTGGCATCCGTTTTTCAAGAACTAGGATTACGGTATGAAGATCAGATTGTAGTTTATGACCAAGGAGCAGCTCCATTTGCCCCACGCGCCTGGTGGATGCTAACATATGCTGGTTTCCCAAATGTAGTGATTGTCAACGGAGGTGCCCCTGCGCTAGAGGCAAAAATTCCTTTTACCAAGGATATTATTAAATATCCTCCAACTATCATTGAGTTTGATTGGAAAGATGAGCTTTATGCACCACGCCAAGCCGTAAAAGCCATTGTAGATGGAGAGGTAAAAGCTACTTTACTCGATGCCCGCGCTGCTGAAAGGTATCGAGGAGAAGTAGAGCCTTTGGATAAAGTAGCAGGTCATATCCCAACTGCGAAAAACTTTGACTGGGAGCAATTGAAGTCAAATGGTCAACTAAAGGCAAACGATGCATTACGTCAAAAAGTTACACCTGATGAACAGGTTGTTGTTTACTGTGGAAGCGGCGTAACAGCCTCTCCGCTTTATGCTGTATTAGCAGATGAAGGCTATGAAAACATCCAATTATATGTAGGTAGCTTCAGTGATTGGATTACAGAATATGACGTGGAAAACGGCACAAACGAATAAAAAGAAACGCTCACTTCGGTGGGCGTTTTTTTATGTAGTGCGGTGGAAAGAGTGTAAAGTAGAGGTAAGAATTTAATGTAGCGGATAACCTGTTCAGATTGGCGGATACGGAAGAAAAAGTGGAGGATAGAACGTTCAAAGTGACGGATAAAATTTAATGTAGCGGCTAACCTGCTCAAAGTGGCGGATAAAAATGAAAAAGTGAAGGATACCCCTTTTAAAGTAGGGGATAGAATTTTATACTTGATCAAAAGGTAGATGCACTCGATGTCGTACAGGAAGTCGCTTACCGTAGCTTTAAATACATACATTCTCTTCAAAATTCATCCTATTTAAAAACATGGTTAATAAGGATGGTCATAAACTGTGCAATAAATTTACTAAATAAGCGTGAACCGATCGTCGAGTTTGAGCTGGAGTCAGAACTAGGTGAAGAACCGCATGAAGAACTTCCTGAGAGGTGGGCGTTGGAAGATGTGATGACAAAGCTCACAAAGGAGGAAAAGGATATTATTTTGTTGAGATTCTATCATGATTATACATTGTCTCAGGTGGCTCAGGTATTGCAGCTTAAATTAGGGACGACGAAAATCATTTTGATCGTGCATTAAAAAAATTAAAGCAGGCACTGGAACAGGAGGGATAAGGGTGAACGATCTAAAAAAGCAGATGGATCAAATAGACATTCCAGAATCGTTACATCAACGTAGTCTACAAGGTATTGAACAAGCAACAAAAGAGCAGCATAAGCCTTTGCACTGGGTACCTAAAGGCTTGACTGTTGCTGTAACACTTGCAACGGGTGGATTTGTGGCATTCATGGTGGGGGAACAACACGTAGATAATGATCGGGCTAGTGCGTTAATGTCACAATTAGATCATTTATCTTCGCCAATATACTGGATTTTGGCTATTTTGTGCGTATGCATCATACTGTACATCTCTAGGAAAAAGCTTAAAGTTGGCGCTGATCAGAAAAAGACGATTGGTGTTGCCATAGTTTTGATTTTACTGATCGGTAACAGTACGATTTTTTTACAACATCAATTCATAAAACCGATAGTGGTTCCTGCTGCAATTGAAGTTACAGATAGCTTACAGAATGCTTTAGAGGTACGCTATATTACAAACAAAGATGACCATCGATATGTGAAATATTTACAGGCAGAAGACGTGCAATTACCAACAGTATATGATCAAACAGAGCAAGCAAATCTAGTCAATGGCTTTTATTATCCATTGGATACTTCTCAAGATTTACGCTATCAAAATATTCGATTAGCTTTTTTTCAGTTTGATTTAAACACGATGAAAAAAGTGATGGCAAGTAAAACTATTTATCTTGTATTAAATGACGGGGTGAAATTACCTGCCCCAATTCATTTTACGAGGGAAACCTTCATTGATGAAAATCAGATCATGAATAATAGCTATAGTCAGTCACAAAATGATTCGGAACAAATCATATCATTTACCCTTCAGCAGGATGCAGTTTTTGATGCATTTTATGTTCCAGCTACATTAGAGGATAAAATACTGTTGAAAGAATGGCGATTAAACGATCAGCGCTACACAGCAAGTGATTTCCCTTTTTCAGTGACGAAAGGTCAACGCTTGGAGCTGACTATTCAATTGAAGGAAGCTCCTTTAGATATCAATACGTCCATAGGTTTTAGTGGCCCCGATGGTTATTTAACTAAAAGAGTATATTCGCAAGCGTATTTTACGTCGAATTTGGTGAAAAAGGTGCGTGAAAACAATGAGTGAATCTAAACAACAGGTAAAACTTTTACAATGGTTTGCAGTGGCGCTCTTTTTTCAATTTATCTATTTAAATGTTTTTAAATACGCTAATCTTCTACAAGATATCCTTGTTTATGGGGCCTATTTAAAAAGTCTTTCATTCTATAAAGAAAAAACACCTATCAGCAAATATATGGCTTGCGCTATGATTCTTGCCTTGATGAGTACTTTCTTTTCTTCACATCTTCTCTTCTATTGGAGTACGGTTTTAATTCAAGGAATTAAATTGCTGATCATAATGGAATTTGGAAAAATTTTATTAAGCATTGAACAAAAACACGATATACAGGGTTCCACTACAAGAGTGATGAAAAAATATATAGCGATTACCTTTGCTGTCATTATAAGTTGGACGCTGTTAATGAATGTTACAAATGATTGGCAGATGGGATTATTGTTCCTAGGCGCATTGCTTTTATTGGCTGTAAATATACGATTATTTCTTCATGTGTTAGCACTTCGTAAACATGTAAAAAACAAATCCTTTGTTGTTACCTACTTACAAAAATGACTCACCATTCATTTTATGCTACACTTTTTGTACAAGGGGCAAAGGGGGAGCAGGATGTTTAAACGGGAGAAAAGTATCGAGATTCAGCATCATCGCGGTGTACAATGTGCGCATGGGAAAGTTGCGGTGCAGGGGGTTGGTATGAGTGTGTACAGTTTTTTTGTGGATGGGTTACTAATTGATACAGGTTCCTACTCACTATCGCAGGAATTTCAATCCTTTTTTAAGGGTATACCTATAGAGCAATTGGCATTAACGCATTCACATGAGGATCATGCAGGAAATGCAGCGTGGATTCAACATCATAAGAATGTACCTATTTATATTCATCGTGATTCAGTCAATCTTTGTGCTGAAGATGGAGACTATCCACTCTATCGTCAGGCATTGTGGGGGGAACGACCCGCGTTTGTTGCCCAACCATTTGGGCAAACCTTACAAACGAACGCAGCAACATGGGATGTTATTGAAACACCTGGGCATACTACAGATCATCTTTCTTTTTACAATCGGGAAACAGGCGCTATGTTTACAGGTGATTTGTTTATCCAGCCAAAGACAAAGGTTGTGCTTGATGAAGAAAACATTGTCCATACCTTGGCGTCTTTAAGGAAAATAGTAAACTATGATTTCGATGTCGTCTATTGCTGTCATGCAGGCTTTATAGTGGATGGTCGAACGAAAATACAAGAAAAAATTGCTTATTTGGAAGACATGCAAGGAAAAGTGAAGCAATTATTTATGCAAGGTTATTCTGTTGAGGAAATCACCAAAACAATTTTTCCTCGTGATTATCCGATTACAAAAGTTTCGGGAGAGCAATGGTCTTCCAAGCATATCATCACGGCCTTTATTAATCATTTTACCGAAGAGTCCTTTATATAGGGCTCTTTTTTATCTTGTTAAGAATTTCACAAATACTTTGATCTGTATAATAAAAAACTTTGTGAAAAAATGTGAATAAATTGTGACGAAGTCAATCAGGGCAATGGATGCGCTTACAAAAGTTTGTGAAATAATTCTCATTTACATAAGAAAAATACTATGTGAAAAGTTGAACAGGCTAAATGGCTCTATGTGTACACTTTTTAATGTGTTAACAATCGCATTAATTATCTTAAAATAATTGATTGTGAAATGTTTAATTTGACAGAAAAATGTAATGAAAGTCATTAAACATTGAATTTTTGAAGTTTAAAATAAATTGACAGAAAATTCGTTGACTATATTTTCACAAAGTATTATGATTCTGAAATATAATAAAAAATCAAAGGGAAAAGGATGGGATGGAATGGACGTAATGAAAAAGGCTTTAGAAATGCATGCACACTATAGCGGGAAATTAGAGGTGAGCTCAAAGGTACCTGTACAAGATTCCTATGATCTTAGCTTGGCTTATTCACCGGGGGTAGCAGCGCCATGTGTGGAGATTGAGAAAAATCCTTCGCTTGTGTACGACTATACAATGAAGGGTAATATGGTAGCTGTTGTGTCGGATGGGACAGCGGTTTTAGGGTTAGGAGATATCGGACCGAAAGCGGCATTACCTGTAATGGAAGGGAAGGCGATTTTACTAAAGCGTTTTGCCAATGTTGATGCTTTTCCAATATGCTTAGATACAAAAAATACGGATGAAATCGTCAGCATTGTGAAGGCGCTTGCCCCGACATTTGGTGCGGTAAACTTAGAGGATATTTCAGCACCAAGATGCTTTGAAATTGAAGATCGCCTACGTCAAGAATGTGATATTCCAGTTTTTCATGATGATCAACATGGAACAGCAATTGTTGTAGGAGCAGCGATGATTAATGCCAATCGTATTGTGAAAAAGGATATTGCAACGATGAAGGTTGTGATTAACGGTGCTGGTGCTGCAGGCATTGCGATCTTACGTATACTTGTACAAATGGGCTATAAGAATATTTATATGTGCGATACAAAGGGTATTATTTATGAGGGTCGTACAGAGGGGATGAATCCGATTAAAGAAGCGGTTGCTCATTTGACGAATCCAGAGAAGCAACATGGTACACTAGAGGATGCACTAACAGGTGCAGATGTCTTTATTGGAGTTTCTGTAGCCAATCTATTAACAGAGGCACATATTGCGTCCATGAATGAAAATCCAGTTGTCTTTGCCTTAGCCAATCCAAATCCAGAGATCACGTATGAAAATGCCAAAGCATGGGGGGTACGTGTTATGGGAACTGGCCGTTCAGATTATCCAAATCAAATTAATAATGTTCTTGCATTCCCTGGTATTTTCCGGGGAGCTTTAGATGTGCGTGCTACGGATATTAATGAGTCGATGAAGCTAGCTGCTGTAGAAGCCATTGCCTCCCTTGTGAGTGATAAAGAACTAAAGGAAGAATATATTGTGCCTAAATCTTTGGACGAACGCGTTGTGGCAATCGTCTCACGCGCAGTAAGTGGGGCAGCTGTAGAATCTGGCGTATCTGAGCTATTCCAGCAAAGTACAGCACTATCTGTTTAATAAAATTGAATAGGGAATTAGAACAGATAGGGAAAAGTGTATTGCTTTTTCTCTATCTGTTTTTTATCAAATATGCTCGAAATTTGTTGTTTTTTTGGTGTTTTATGTAATAAAATGATTAAGTAAAATGGAATGTTTTACATAGTTGATTGAAGAGAAGAAATACTTATTGATGACAGATTTAGGTTAAAAAATAAGTCTTAAGTCCATTTAAAATTGAAAGAAGTGATGAGGGAAAATGACATCAATCGTACAATTTCGATCTATTAAAACGAAGCTAATCGCTTTTTCATTGCTGCTTTTAATGATTCCGTTACTTATCTTAGGTTTTATAAGCTATCAGCAAAGTAAATCAAACCTAGAAACAGTAGGGAAAGAAAATCTAAAAAATAGTGTCGAAATGACGATTGCTATGATTGAGCAATTCAATCAAGAGGTAGAAGCAGGCAATTTATCATTAGAGGAAGCTCAGGAAAAAGTAAAGATTGCTATTTTAGGAGAAAAGGATAGTGAAGGAAAGCGACCGATTAATAAGGACATTAAACTTGGCGACAATGGTTATATTTTTGTTGTTGACCAAAAAGGGATGTCCGTTGCCCATCCAAATATAGAGGGTACGAGTGTTTGGGATGAAGAGGATGATAAAGGCGTTAAGTACATACAAGAAATCATTGCTAAAGGGAATGAAGGTGGTGGATTTGTTTCATATTCGTGGCCGTTACCCAATTCAGGTCAATTAGAGGACAAAGGGGTTTATGCAGAAACAGATCCATATTGGGGTTGGGTCATTGGTGCGAGCACCTATTTAATGGACTTCAATAAACCAGCACAAAGTATTCTTAAGATAACACTTATAGTAATTGGCTTGGCCATTATGGTGGGGATATTGATCATTTGGCAATATGCGAGTAGTATGACAAAGCCTATTAACCAAGCGGCTCAAGCGATGGAGCGTTTTGCAGAGGGAGATTTATCTCAAGAAAGTATGGCTATACGTTCAAAAGATGAAATTGGAAAACTGGCAAACGCCATGAATCAAATGCAAATAAGGTTGAAGGATATGATTCATAATATTGCCCAAGCATCAGACTTAATTAATACATCTAGTAAAGAGCTAACGCATTCAGCAAATGAAGTCAATATGGGAGCGGAGCAAGTTGCGATTACGATGCATGAATTAGCATCGGGTGCTGAGGGACAAGCTCACCATTCTAGTGCATTAACTTCATTAATGGAGCGCTTTACAGCAGATTTACAGGAAACGAATCAGCATGGTGCACATATTCATCAATCTTCAGTAGAAGTTTTAACATTAACGAATGAAGGAAGTCAGCTAATGACATCCTCTAATTCTCAAATGGAAAAGATTGATAGCATCGTGCAAAATGCCGTTGAGAAAGTGAAAAAATTAGATGCTCAAGCACAGGAAATCTCTAAATTGGTCGTGGTCATTAAGGATATTGCAGATCAAACGAACCTGTTGGCTTTAAATGCTGCGATTGAAGCGGCAAGAGCGGGAGAGCATGGCAAAGGATTTGCTGTAGTGGCAGATGAAGTACGTAAGCTTGCCGAACAAGTAGCCTTTTCAGTAAACGATATTACATCCATCGTCACGAATATTCAGCAAGATTTTGATGTTGTCACGAACTCTTTAGAGGATGGTTACCAAGAAGTAAAAGAGGGAACGAATCAAATAAAAGCTACTACTGAAACATTTAACACGATTAGCCACTCCATTAATGATGTAGTGGAGAGTGTCCAATTAATTTCAACGAATTTATCGAAAGTTACAGAAGATGGCCATAAAATGAATAACTCTATTCAAGAAATTGCTGCGGTGGCAGAGGAATCTGCTGCAGGGGTCGAGCAAACAACAGCTACGACAGAAGAGACAAGTAGCTCAATGGAGAATATGGCTGGAAAGTCTGCTCAACTATCGGAATTAGCATTACAATTGAAAGCTCTCATTGCTCAATTCAAACTATAAAAAACATCTCCCACTCTCTTAAATGAGAGGGGAGATGTTTTTACATCATGCCAACACCAATAATTCCGATGAGTATGACAAAGAAAAGAACAAATAATACGATGAAGATAATAATGGCTGGAATAAAGATGGTGAAGAAAGCCATCCAGTTAGAAATTTGATGTGCTTCAGCGACTACACCTACAGAAATAACAAATGACCAAATCGTCACAATGATGCTTACTAAAATAGTTGGCCAAAAAATCCACGGTAATGAACCCATAAAATTAGGATCCAATAATGAATCGGGTGAAGTCATTAACCAAATAATATAAAGCGGAATCAGTATGATATATGGGATTGCTGTTAAGCTTAACCCCTTAAATAAGTCCGAGTAAGTCCCAGTACCTTTAAATAATTTCCCGAATAGCCAAGAGATGAGTGCAGAAATAGCTGTGCCAATCATACCTGCGATAGGAGCAAAAATGACACATAATAGGACTAAAAGCCATGGCGAAAAATCAGGAAGAAATTCTGAATCAATTAATCCAGACATAAGGGAGCCAATATAACCAATAGACAAAACCAAAATTGCAAAGCCGATAGATTTTTCATTAATCATATAACGAGTCGTTTGCTTTGGATGCATCCAAACCGATAAAAATGGATTTAGTTTTGACCTTTCTTCTTTTGATGTCTCATTCAAGTTTTCCATCAAACTACCTCCAAAATAATAGAATAATTGCTTGTTACATATAGTTAATATACGAGTGAAGTAAAGAAAAGTTTCATGGAAAATAAAAATAAGCCCACACATAAAAAAAGAGTCGTAATTGTCGACTCTTTTTAGGGTTGTTTCTATTATTCAGCTAACATAATTTTCTCAAGTTCTAACGGCTCAATATACTGATCACCTTTGTAAGCACGCATATTACCGCCTGAAATTTCATCGATTAATAAAATTTCATTCGTTTTCGCATCGCGGCCGAATTCTAATTTAATGTCATAAAGCGTTAAGCCTTTTTTAGCAAGCTCTGCCGCTACAAATTTGGAAATTTCAATTGTACGTTGTTTTAAAATGGCGTATTCTTCATGAGTTAACAGGTTTAACATCGCTAAAGCATCTTCAGAAATTGGAGGATCTAAACGATCATCATCTTTGATTGTTACTTCTACAAAGGAGTCTAAATCTTGTCCTTCCTTTACATAGGCACCATAACGGCGTAGGAATGAACCAACTGCCTTAAAGCGGCAAATCACTTCTAAACCGTTACCGAAAACAGTTGCCGGTTTTACTGTCATTGTTGCATCTTCAAAGTTAGCATCAACGAAATGAGTAGGAACCCCTTGTTCGTTTAATTTTGAATAAAAATAAGAAGTTAAACGTAAACCAGCCAAGCCAGCCCCATCAATTGTTAAACCAACAGTATTTGCACCTGGATCAAACACGCCGTTTTCTCCTGTAACATCGTCTTTAAATTTTAGTAAATAATGACCATCTTCTAATTTGAACACATTTTTTGTTTTACCTGTATACAATAATTCCACAAAAAACCCTCCAATATTTTTCATAGTACTCTAAAATTATAACACGAATGTTCTAAATATTTAATGATAAAAATGTTCGTTTAAAACGTTTATTTTGATGTTTTATAACGGAATTGCAAATAAAAAATAAGGTGATAACGAATGTTCGTTACCACCTTGGTTGAAAATAAGAATATTCCGAAATCAAATTCTAGGAAACATTGAAAATAGAAGGTTATTAATAGACGCCTTCAGTAAGCATTCCATCTGCTACTTTGATAAAGCCAGCAATGTTTGCACCAACTACTAGGTTACCTGGGAAGCCATATTTTTCTGCTGCCGCTTTGCTGTCTGTATAAATATTTTTCATAATTTGATGAAGTTTCGCATCTACTTCTTCAAATGACCAAAATACGCGACTAGAATCTTGTGCCATTTCAAGAGCAGATACCGCAACTCCACCAGCATTCGCTGCTTTTGCTGGACCAAATAATACGCCTGCCTCTAGGAATTCATTGATTGCTTCAAGGTCTGATGGCATATTAGCACCTTCACCAATTGCTTTCACACCATTCGAAATTAATGTACGAGCTGACTCACCGTTAATTTCATTTTGCGTAGCACATGGTAGGGCAATATCACAAGGAATCGTCCAAATTCCTGTACAACCTTCTGTAAAAGTAGCATTTGGTCGGTAATTAACGTAAGTTGAGATACGGTCACCTTTTACTTCTTTAATTTCTTTGATAGCATCTAAATCTAAGCCCTCTGGATCATAGATATAGCCTGAAGAGTCCGAGCAAGCAACCACTTTGGCACCATACTGTTGCGCTTTTTCAATCGCATACGTAGACACATTACCAGATCCAGAAACAACTACTGTTTTTCCTTCGAATGAGTCATTTGCATCCTTTAGCATTTCGTTCACAAAGTAAACAGTACCGTAACCAGTTGCTTCTTTACGTGCTAAAGAGCCACCGTAGCCAGGAGTCTTACCAGTTAATACACCTGATTCATTTGCTTTTGTTAAACGCTTATATTGACCCCATAAATAACCTACTTCACGAGCACCTACGCCAATATCACCAGCAGGAACATCGACATCTGGACCAATATGACGGTATAATTCAGTCATGAATGCTTGGCAGAAACGCATAATTTCTGAATCTGATTTACCTTTCGGGTCAAAGTTTGAACCACCTTTACCACCACCGATAGGTTGCCCTGTTAAAGCATTTTTAAAGATTTGCTCAAAGCCTAGGAACTTAATGATGGATTCATTTACGGAAGGATGGAAGCGAAGACCGCCTTTATATGGGCCCATGACATTGCTGTATTGTACACGATAGCCACGATTCACTTGCACTTGATTGTTATCATCTTGCCATGCTACACGGAAAGAAATAATACGATCTGGCTCCACAATACGAGATAAAATATTGGCCTTAATATATTCAGGATGTTGCGCGAATACAGGTACTAATGAGATGAAAATTTCTTCAGCTGCTTGTAAAAATTCCGCTTGATGACTATTCTGTTGTTTAAGTTGCTCAAATACGCCATCTACGTATTCTTTTGCTAATTGTTCATTGCTAACAGTTGTAATTGTCATAAATAAAACCCCCATTTAGTTGATAGATGTATCGTATATCTATTTTTCAAACTATTCAATAAAATACTTTTAAAGTTTGTGAAAAATTGAGCAAGAGAGGTTGTTTTAAAATTATATTAAAATAATTTAGTTCTAAGTGATTCATCTAATTACGAGAAAGGAATGATGCCTTATTGTGAAGGTTCTTATAGACGCTGATGCCTGTCCAGTAGTGGATTTAGCGCTATCTATATCATCTGAGTTTGAGATAGAAACTATCTTGTTTTGCGATACATCACATCGTGTTGAACGTGATAATGTAATAACAATTATTGTACCCAAAGGTCCAGATTCGGTTGATTTTACGCTAGTGAACGCGCTTTCAAAACACGATATTGTTATTACACAGGATTACGGATTAGCAGCCATGGTTTTAGCACGAGGAGGGTATCCGATTGATCAAAATGGACGAGAAATGTCTAATGAAAACATCGAACGTTTGCTCGATATGCGGCATGTTGGTCAAAAAATTAGAAGGGCAGGTGGACGAACAAAGGGACCTAAAAAAAGAACACAAGAAAACAATATTTCGTTTGAAATGAAATTTCGACAAATTTGTGAACGAGCAATTTTAGCCCATAAACTGGAGGAATCTACAGGTGAAAAATGAACATAAACACGAACTATTCGAACAATATCCGCAGTTGAACGAACTAGCAAAAAAGGCTACTGTATTGTGGGAAAATACAAATTGGATGAAAAATCCTGAAACAACGCTCTTTACTATGGCTGAAGTGGATGATGCTGAAGCAACATTACAACGTTTTTCTTCTTATTTAAAAGTAGCATTTCCAGAGCTTCTAGAAAGTGATGGTTTAATTGAATCAACGATTAAGGAAATTCCTGCAATGAAAAGTGCTATTGAACAAGCATATGGTGTGGCGATTCCCGGCCAATTGCTTTTAAAATGTGATCATGAATTACCGATCTCTGGCTCGATCAAAGCACGTGGAGGAATTTATGAGGTATTAAAACATGCAGAAAGACTAGCTTTGGCAAGTGGAAGACTTAAAGAAGTGGATGATTATGCAATTTTAGCAACAGAAGAATTTCAGTCGTTCTTCCAACAATATACGATTGCAGTAGGCTCTACGGGGAATTTAGGATTAAGTATCGGCATTATGGGCAAGAAGCTCGGCTTTAATGTCGTTGTACATATGTCGAGTGATGCCAAGGAGTGGAAAAAAGCCTTACTGCGTGAAAAGGGTGCGACAGTGATTGAATATGAAGCTGATTACAGTGTAGCTGTTGAGCAGGGGCGACAAGAAGCTGAGCAAGATCCAAAATGTCATTTTATTGATGATGAAAATTCAAAGGATTTATTTGCTGGCTATGCCGTAGCTGCCAAGCGTTTGAAGGAACAGCTAGAAAGGACGAATATTTCAGTGGATGAAGCACATCCATTGTTCGTCTATTTACCATGTGGCGTAGGTGGAGGACCAGGTGGTGTTGCCTATGGATTAAAAGAAATTTACGGTGAGCATGTGCATATTTTCTTTGCAGAACCTGTCGCTTCTCCTTGTATGACGATCGGGCTGATGACAGGCTTACATGATGCAATTAGTGTAGAAGATATTGGCCTTGACAATCGAACAGAAGCGGATGGGTTAGCCGTTGGTCGTGCCTCCAAATTTGTAGGAAAAGTGATGGAGACGTATATAAGTGGTTGCTATACTGTATCAGATGAAGAGCTGTTTACATCTCTGGGATTAGCGATGGAAAGTGAAGGTTTATTTTTAGAGCCATCTGCACACGCAGGAATGTATGGAGCCATTCGTTTATTACAACAAGGTCAATCCTATCTAGAAAAGAACGCATTAGTAAACCATCTACCACAAGCCACACATCTTGTATGGGCAACTGGCGGTAGTATGGTCCCACCTACGATGCGAGCTGCTTATTTAGCAAAGGCCAAGGAATTTAATTAAAGACGATGTGAAGCTATGTTTGGATGGAAGCTCGACCTCTATTAGTGATATCCCGCTCGAGCATGCAGTAAAGCATTCGAATAGTGAGATGACCCGCTCCAATAGGAGACCAAAGCGCTCACAAAATGTGTGGATCCGCTCAAACAGGGGTCTTAAGCTCTCAAAAAGTGAAGCAACCCGCTTAGATTAGCGTCCACAAACGCGCAACGCAATTTCAAGTTTAGTAGAAACAAAATCAAATTAAAAAACAGGTGGAGTCATTTTTCTCCACCTGTTTTTGCTGTTTAACGTTGTAGTGCTTTACGTTGTGCGACTAAGTATACTTCTTGTGCGGCAAGGACGCCTGCTCCTGGTTCGAAATCATAGGAGAAATCTTGTAGGGCAGCCTCAAGTAGGGAAACGGCTTGTAAAATGTCACTTGGGAAACAATAGCCCATATGGCCGAATCTAAAAATTTTACCCTGTAGTTGACCTAGACCGCCTGCGAAATCTAAATGATAGTGTTGCTTAAGATGCGTCAAAAATTCACCAAGATCAATTCCTTGAGGTGTTTTAATTGCTGTAATAGTTGGAGAAGCGTATTGATCTTCAGTTAATAGCTCAATGTGTAATGCTTTCATTGCATTTCGCACCATGTTTTTCATGAGGTCATGTCGGGCAACTGTTTGCGTAAAGCCACCTTCCTGTTCGATTAATTTACACACCTCATGCAGTCCATAAATCAGTGTGATAGCAGGTGTATTAGGAGTCATGCCCTTTTCCGCCCAGCTACGATAGCTTTGAAGATTTAAGTAATAAGCAGGTGTTTGATTTTCTTCAATGACTTCCCAAGCTCTTTCGCTTACGCTGACAAGAGAGAGTCCAGGTGGGAGCATCATGGCTTTTTGAGAGCCTGTCACCAGAATATCAATGCCCCAAGCATCCATTTCAGCAGGAACGCCACCAATACAGCTTACACCATCAACGATAACGAGGGCATCTGTTTCTTCACGGATCACCTGAGCTAGTTCAGCAACAGGGTTTAAAATACCTGTGGATGTTTCATTGTACGTCACAAAAACGGCTTTAATAGTTTGTAATGGCTGTAAAAATGCTCGAAGTTCTTCGGCTGTACAAGCCTGTCCCCATTCTTTTTCGAGCTTATGTACATGGAAGCCATATTGCTCACAGATTGAAACGAAATAGTCGCCAAAAGCTCCAACTGTGATGACGACAACCTCTTCACCAGCAGATACAGTATTAACAGCTGCAGCCTCAAGCGCGGCTGTCCCACCCGAAGGTAAAAGTAAGATGTCCTGTGTCGTACCGAAAACAGGCTTTACTAATTCAATTGTTTCTCGGTATAATTCTACAAATTCCTGACTACGATGACTAAAAATATCCTGATTCATCGCAAGCTGTACCTTTTTTGGAATCGGTGTTGGCCCCGGATGTCTTAAAATATTTTCATACATATTCATTTATCCCCTTTGCTAGAAATTCAAAATTTTCTAACTATAATAATAGCATATTTATGGTGCTAGCTAACTACTTTTTTGAAAAATGATGGAAGAGATTGTCATTGTGGTACAATTTTTAAAAAGGAGGCAGTGCGAATGGAAACATCCATGCATTATCCATTTATCTATTTCTTCTTCGACACAAACCAGGTGCTAGTATATAGAATTCAAGCGTTAGAGTATATCACAATAGCAGAGGTGATGAGGGAGGGGGAATGGCAGGGGTATGAGCTTGAGCCATCTGAATCTTTTACAGCATTTCATCATGAACAAAGCATACCTCAGCAGGGATGGTCTTTCTTTATGGGGCAGGAAGAGCTCTATCAGTTGGTAGAAATTATTAATGATTATATTCAACAGGTCATAACTACTACTTCAGCACAGATGGCACATATTGTTTGCTCGGAATCTGCAGCAGGCTCCTTACGAGCGACACTTGCTCCACCGAAATATGTGATCGGGTTTCCAGAGGATTTGTCGATTGGACCTTTGTGGAAACTCGATGAAAAAAGAGGACAGGCATTCCGTGATGAGTGGCTAAGAGAAAATATTAATGATGGAATGGATGATTTTGTAAACCGAAATAAATTAATGAACACAATCAGAGAGATACAGGATATTCCAAGCAACCTGCAGATTTACATTTGGTGTGGGTACAATGCAGAAGAACAGTGTGGTATTAGATTTCTACTCTATTTATTACGTGATAAAGCCAATGAAGTTGTTCTTATCAACACAGGTGAACAGCGGGCTATCAACCATCAATGGAACATGGAAATGTATGATATAAAGCGAATGTCCGCAAAGGAGCGTCTAATTTTTCAGCAACAGTGGGAAAGTTTAGCACAGACAAAGGATGTTTGTCGTCTATGGCTACATCGACAAATTGAAGCAGTTCAAGAGAACTATTATGATAATTTGATTATGTCAACGATTGAACAACTTCATAAGGAGCAATGGGGTACTGATTTTATACAAACAGGTGAATTCATCTCAGAGCTATTAACAAGAATGGATGCCCCCCCAAATATCTTCTTTTTAGAATATAGAATTCGCTATTTAGTATATAGCGGGGTTTTTGAATTAAAGGGAATTCCTAAATCCATGCACCATTACTCTGTGAAATTACGTAAAAAACCTCTTTAGCCTAAGGGCATAAAGAGGTTTTAAACAATTAAGCAACGAAAGGTCTGTTCATACGCATTAAGCCGTAGATGGCAAAGAACAATCCACCTGTTATTACCATTAAGATTGTGTATAATACTGCCTTACCTGTTTCGCCACACCAGCGGTAGAATAGGCGATACGTGAAATACAGTGTAAAGCCTGCCGCTCCTAAAGAAGCCAGAATACCGATAAATGGAATAAACGAAACAATGATCAAGCCTGCATAAATAAGCGTATTTTTTAAAGCTGTTGCACGTATTGTTTCTCGAGTATCCCCACCAGCTGTCAGCAGGAAGAGACTATATACATTAATAATGGGAATCCAAGCAATATAGGCTACATCTCCAAAACCATTTGTTTTAGATGTCATAAAATAAATAAGTGCACTAATAATGTAGGCAATTAAACCAATAGCAAGAGCGGCTAGTATAAAGATAAAAAATAAACCACCCATGGCTGCATCTAAATCTGAGTAATAATAAGAATCATTATAGTCATAATTCATCAGAAAAACCTCCCTTCATATGAAAATACCTCCTAATCATAACAATCCTCAAATGTTAAAGCTACAACAATTTAGATGTAATATTTAGTAGAAATCGCACAAATGTACTAGAATGAAGTTGATTATTTAAGACTTTAATGATGATTTTTTGAGTGCCTTGTGATAAAAATGCAAAAAATATCCTTGGGAACATTATTATGCTAGTTTTTGAGAATCATTTTCCGTTTTATTAATTTCAAAAATTACGTACAAAAACATTACTATCCTATGATGGTAGATGCACAAGAAATGCCACAAAAAATAAAAATAGCCATCTTAACTACATTGTAAGATGACTATTTTCACGTGTATTAAATGAATTTGGCGATGTGCTCAAGTTCAATGCGGGAAGAATTGTAAGCAGGTGCGGCTGCCTTACCAATGGCAATTAAAATAACTGGGACGATATGGTCAGCTAATTCAAAGCGTTGAGCAAAGGCTTCTTTATTAAATCCACCCATTGGCACTGTATCATAGCCCATGTCTTTAGCTAGTAGCATGATTTGCATGGAAATTAGACCAGCATCAAATGTAACGATATTTTTTAACACTTCTTGGGGAAGTTGAGAATATAGATTGATTGAGTTGTTAATCATTAAATCTTTTGTTGCCTCATTGATATAGCCAAGATCGAAGTTCTTTGTATAGACAGCCTCGGCATTTTCGTACATCTTTGTATCACCTAAAACGGCAATAATTGCTGAGGAAGTTTCTACTTGTTCTTGGTTATTGGCAATAGCACGTAGCTCTTTTTTGACCGCTTCATCCTGAATTACTAAAAAGCGCCAAGGCTGTAGGTTACTAGACGATGGAGCAGACGTTGCTTCTACAAGTAATTCTTCTAATTGTTGCTGCGGGATTTTAAAGTTTTCATCGTATTTACGAACGGATTTACGCTCGTGCATAACTTTAGTTAAAGAACTTTTTGTCACTGTCATTATTTTGTCTCCTTCATGGTATGATGCGTTTTTTACTATACGATAAATGAATTCATTTTCCAAGTAAATTGCTCGAATTAAAGAGTCTTGAATCTAGGATTTAAAAGTTACAAAAAAAACATATTTTTGTAGGTATAATCCATTTATACTAGAGATGGAATAGAGCAATAATAATAGATATGGAGTGAAGGTGAATGAAAAAGCTATTAGGAAATTTAAATATTATGGCAAAAATCGCAATGCTTATTCCTGTCATCACTGTTTTTTTAGGTGGTATGACCTTCCTTAACTATTTGAACGTATCCAATGAACTTGAAAGCTCTATTGAAAATGAAATGTCTATACTAGCGGATGATGTTGCAGGTTCCGTTGAGAGCAAATTGCATGCACACATTCAGCTCATAAATAGTGCAAAGACAACAATAGAATCGGCTGACAGTATGATGACCAGAGAGCAATTTATTCGCTACGTACAGCAGCTATTGCCTTTCAATAAGGAAACGTATGGTATGGGATTATGGCTAGAGGAGGATGTGGCAAAAGGAGAAATTTTCGGGCCTTATGCCTATAAGGAAGAAGAAAAAATTGTCTCTACGGATGCTTATGAAGATCCTGCCTATCATTTTCACGAGCAAGAATGGTATCGCAATAGTATCCAATCTAGTAAGGTAGTTCATACTGCACCTTATTTTGATGAAGCTCTTGGGGAAATGTTTATCTCATTTGGTACACAAATTGTCAAAGATTCTAAGCCCATTGGCGTTATTACAGGGGATTATGTATTAGATTCAATTCAATCCATTGTTTCTGACGTGAAAATTCGAGAGAGTGGTTATGCATTTTTAATTGATGATAGTGGCAAAATTTTAACGCACCCTGATGTAAATAAAGTGAATAAAGAAACGATCCAGCAGTTATTGAACATGCCTGTGGAGCAGATTTCTGAGCAAAAAAAGTTAATACATACAAGCAGTCAGGGTAGTGATTTTACCTTACAATTTATGCAAATACAAGATATGCCGTGGAAGTTAGTTTTACTGGTTCCGACAACTGAGCTTTACGGCGAAATACAGGCAATGCTTCAACAGCAAATCGTGATCAGTGTCGTTCTAATTTTACTTATCGCAATTAGTATTTATTTCCTTGCTCGTTATATCCGTGGGGAAGTGAAAACAATGAATACTCATTTAGGCTATCTTGCTACAGGTGATTTAACGCAACAAATGGCCGTTCATACGAAGGACGAATTTGGTGAAATGGCGCAGTATTATAATGACTCTGTGGAAGCATTAGGTTCGATGATGCAGCGCATTGTAGCTGAAACCGAGACAGTTGCTTCTACTGCAGAGGAATTAACGGCAAGTGTGCAAGAGGTCAATAAAACTGTCACAGAAGTTGCGATTTCTATGCAAGAGGTGGCAGAAAATACGAGTTCACAACAACAGGTGAGTGGGGAGTTAGAGGGTGTAACAACACAACTAGGTGGGGATATGAAGACCGCCATGGACGATTTACATGAAGCTGTCCAACAATCACAAAAAACCTCTGAACTCGCTACTGGCGGATCACAAAAAATACATGGTTTCGTGAATGATATTGTCCACCTACATGCACAGGTTGACAGTAGTGCTAATCTGGTGAATGGCTTGAAGGAGCATTCGATTCAAATAGAGCAGATGAGTCAGCTCATTTCGGCTATTACCGACCAAACTAATTTACTATCACTTAATGCTGCCATTGAGGCAGCACGAGCAGGGGAAGCAGGGAAAGGCTTTGCCGTTGTTGCAGGAGAGGTTAAAGCACTGGCTGAACAAACTAGCCGTGCTTCGTTAGATATTGCAAAGGTTGTGCAGACGATTCAGGAACAAATGAATGACGCGGTAGAGATGATGGAGCAAAGTCGAAAAATAGCTCATCAAGGCATTGGCTCTGTTCAACAGGCAGGCATGACCTTCGATACAATTGCCAGTGCAACTGAAGGTCTCCAAAACACCATGCAAAAGACAAGCAAAACGACATCTGATGCTTTTGAAAAGTTGCAGGCAGTAACCGAAAAAGTACAGGAAATTAGCAAACAGGCACTTGCAACAAATGATCATACATTAAATGTATCGGCCATCACGGAGGAGCAGGCATCGACAATGAATGAGATGTCTGTAGCCTCAGAGCAATTAGCGCAACTTGCTCAAAATCTGCAAGAAGAAGCAACTAAATTCACGATTTAGTGCTAAGGTGTACATCTAGATTTAGGTGTACACCTTTTTAAGATCTAAATGAAAAAGCTTCCCATTTTACATTTTTCTTAGGTGCAGCCGATTTGAAATGCTTGATCATTTTTTCTGGTCCACATATATAAATACTAGTTTGTGGAGAAACGGATAACTCATTAACAGAGAGTCTATTGCGCTGTGTTGTATCAATAAATGTGACAGTAAAATGGTCATTTGCTTGTGCATAATCCTCTAAAAAATCTTTGTAGATGACATTGTCTTGCCCGTGAAAAGAATAATATAAGTCAATTTTTTTATCAGGCTGTGTGTGTAAATAGGCAAGAAATGGGGTGATGCCCATACCACCTGCAATCCATAGCTGCTGTGCATTCCCGTTGCCGAAGTCAAAATGACCATAGGGTCCATCTACAGCAACCTCTGTATGAACCTGAATAAGGTTGTAGACCTGTTTGGTATAATCTCCAATAGCTTTCATTGTAAGATTGATTTGTTGTCCACACCCTCCAGAAATAGAGAAGGGATGTGGTGCTTTTTCGATACCCTCTTGAAAGACTTTCAGAAAGAGAAATTGTCCTGGTCGATAATCCAGCTGTTTTGTAAGCTTCAACTTAATTTCCAATATCTCAGGAGTCAGCCTTTGAATGGATGAAATCTGACCTTTATAGGGAAAGAACATATCCTGATACATTGTCAGCATATAAAGGGCTGACATAAATCCAATTGTAGTTGTTAATGCTGTAAAAATCCCTAAAGCTGAGGGTTGTAATAAATCATAGTGGCTAGAAAAATAAGCATGATAAATACCCAATGTATAGGGTACAAGTAATAAGCGATGAAGCCAGCGCCAATGCTCGTACTTCAGGAATTTTGAAATAAAGGCAAGAATGATTAGGAAGATAAAGCCGTATTGAGCAAGCTCGCCAAGATCTTTTGCGAATTCGTTGAGTGGTGTTTGTTGCGTTAGCTCTTCATCAGGAATCATTTTTTGTAATTGCCCGTGAATAAGAATCAATACAAGTGAAAGGATTGCTAGTAATTTATGATAAAAATAGACATGCTCAAGACCACTAAACCATCGCTCTAACATTTTTATTCGTGTAGCTAATAAGAATACAAGAAATAAACAAGTTATGGCTAAGCCACCAATGACATGACTAAGTGTGTTCAACGGATGAATCGGTGCCATCGGTTTGCTAAAATACCAAAGCAAAGCACTACCACACAAAATGATGAAAATAAAAAGTATTCCTTTATAGGCTCTCATATTTAACCTCCATCACTATGTTTATCCATAATTTAACTAGCTATACAATCAGAGTGGAAAAAGTTTCGAGCGTACGTTCGGAATGTATGTTCCCTTTTGTCTCGAATTATGTTACATTAAGAAGGAAAAATAAGAGAAAAGGAGTGGAAGTAATTTATGCAAGGGAATACCCATATCGTTGGGGGCATTACAGCAAGTCTTGCCTTTGCGCAGTTTTCAAATGATAACCCACTTGTCTTAGTTGGTGCGGGAGTTATTGGTGCATTACTTCCAGATATTTGTCATAGAGGTAGTAAAATAGGTCGAACATTTCCCCTCATAGCGAAGCTAGTGACTACAGTATTTGGACATCGTTCCTTTACACATAGTTTGTTGTTTTTAATAAGCATGATGGTTTTATTACATATGTTGATTCCCTATCGAGCGATATCTATTGGAATAATTATCGGGATGGCTAGTCATATCATACTTGATATGTGTACAAAAAAAGGGGTTAAACTATTTTTCCCTGCGACTGTCTCCATTCGTTTTCCACTTACAACGAAAACTGGTAGCAAGGTAGAAGGTATCGTACTGATGTTGTTATCGATGCTATCCATCTATTTCAGCTATGAATTAATTGTAAGATTTATTGATGCGATATAAATAAGAAAAGCCCCAGTAATCGTTTACTGGGGCTTTTCATGTTAGTCTGCCTGTACCTCTTCAACAGTTTGCTCTACCTCAGCACGAGTCATTTTTTCTCGTCCTTCTTGCATTGCCTTTAGTGTTTTGTGCGCTAAGGCAAGTGGTAGGCGACAGAATAGCAGAATAGTACGTTTATTGATATCCTTCATATATAAATCTGCTTTGGCTAAATTTTCTTCTGCATACGCAAATAAATCCTCGCGTGTCCATCCCTCTGGTACGAAACTTACACCACGTTCATCTAAATCCTCATGCTGATTACGTAAGATGTTGACAGCCTGCAATCCACGGCCATAGCCTATTGCTAGCTCGCGATCCGTTTGAACGCCTGCACCCCATGCCCAAAGCTCAGACAGCATCGTCCCTACAAGCCCAGCCACGTAGTATGTATAATCGTCTAAATCCTCACGTGTGCGGACCTGCCAATTCGCCTTTGCCCATTTTGCCATCCCAAAAGCCATTTCACTTGTGGAAGCCTGTACAATTTTTCTCGATTCCTCAGGGCAAAATGTCAGCCAATCTGCTAAACGAAGGGATACTTCAGGTAATAGCTCTGCATAAGGTGCAAGTAATGACTGATAGGCTTCGTTATTGAAATTGTCCTTTAGTAATTCACTCGTAGCTGACAGTAAATCAAATTTTACATCATTAGAAAGTTCTTCATGGTCTTCAATTTCATCAATAGCACGCATTGCTAAATAGGCTGCAGCCACTGATATCTTTAAATCATTTTTTAAAAATGTAATAGGTATATAAAACGTGCGGCTTGTATCTTTCAAAACCTGCATCGCTTCTTTGTAAAGTCTTTTTTGCTCGTTCACTTGTATTCCTCCGTTCAAATGGTTCCACATCTATAGTATATCGTATCGTAAAAATAGGGAAAGATAAAACAGATTGTTCATATTTAGAGAGATATTCTTTGAAAACGTTTCCTAAAAGTGATATAGTTTAATAGTAAACTATTTAAACCTATACTTTCATTGTGGACGAAAGTATAAGTTAAACCACATTACAGAAGAGAGGAAGTTTAGAAAAATGGGACGTTTAGATAACAAAATTGCGATGATTACTGGTGGCGCATCTGGTATGGGTGCAGCAATGGCGAAATTGTTTGCCCAAGAGGGTGCTACGGTAATTGCAGCTGATATTAATGAAGATAACCTAGCAAAAATTTCTGAGCTTGACCATGTAGAGGGGATGAAATTAGATGTTTCCTCTGACGAAAACTGGGCAGAAGTGACGAAAGCCATTGTGGAGAAATATGGTCGCATTGATATTTTAATTAACAATGCTGGTATTTCATCCGAAAAAGGGCCAGATCAAATTACACAAGCGGATTGGTCAATCATGCATAATATCAATGCCTTTGGACCTTTCCTGGGCATTAAACATGCCTCTAACTATATGAAAGAAGCTGGGAAAGGCTCTATCGTTAATACATCCTCTTACACAGCAATTATTGGCGCTGGCTTTAATGCCTATACAGCCTCTAAAGGATCTTTACGTGCGATTGCTCGTGCAGCGGCATCAGAGCTTGGTGCTTTCAATGTTCGTGTCAATACAGTATTCCCTGGTGTCATTGAAACACCAATGACTGCTAAATTATCAGAAGCAAAAGAAGCAATGGATATGTTAGTAAGAGCAACACCAATGGGTCGCCTTGGTCAACCAGAAGAAGTAGCGAATGCTATTTTATTTTTAGCATCTGATGAAGCTTCTTACATTACAGGTGCCGAGCTTGTCATTGATGGTGGCTATTCAGCACGCTAATTAATCGTTTTAGGAAAGTGAAAGTGCCTGTTCAAGCAGTGCATTTTCACTTTTTTTTACATTTCAAGATTTAAATAGTGGAACGTCCGATTTGGACTCTCCCATCACTATTTCATGAACCACCCAAAGCGCCTTAATATGATAGGCATCGTGCATAGCTAATCTCTTCATTTCAAGCACTAATGAGTGCTCTCCTGGAATCTGTTTATATAAATCTTCATATTCCGCTTTAGAATATTCGTTAAATTTCAAAAACAGCATTATGCTTTAACAAAGCTTTATTTTTTTAGTAGAATGATAATAAAGCTTTAGAAATGCATTAAAATTCAGCTATCATATAGAAAAAATTTGATATTTTCCATGATTTTTTCATGAAAGTTTACGAAGTTATTGCACAATCATTTCAACAGCGTTAAAGTTTAGAAAGGGCGAAAATGTCATTACACAATTTGGGGGATTGTACTGAGCGTTTAGCTTTTGTACGAACAAATTAATTGGTCAGGATTTTGGCACACAAAACTCCTTGCAAAATCCTTCGTACCAATGAGGGCATGTACTTTAATAGTTGCCTTAATCTTCGCGTAAACTGCAATCATTATATGACAAAGTTGCGTAATAAAAACAAAGGAGAATTGTATGCCAAAGGCTATAGGTATTGATGCAGGCGGCACATTGACAAAGGTTGCTTATTTAGATCAACACAATGAACTTGTTTTAACAACCTTTCCGTCTAATGATCTGCAATCTGTAAAAAAATGGATTATCGATCATCCAGATATTGAGGATATTGGTGTTACGGGGGGACGTACAGAGCAATTACTTGATGTCATTAAAACAATGAAATCGATTCATTATATAGTGGAATTTGAAGCAACATTAAAGGGTGTCCGATTTTTACTAAATAAAGAAGGCTACTTTTTTGAGCGTAGCATGATTACCAATATCGGGACAGGCACTTCCATTCATTACATGGAGGGCAATACCCATATTCGCGTTGGCGGGACAGGCGTTGGTGGTGGGACGTTAATTGGATTGTCAGCGCTTACAACAGGGATTACAGATTACAATGAAATACGAGAAATGGCTGACAAGGGCCATCGTGAGAGCATTGATTTATTAGTTAAGGACATTTATCAGGGCATGGATACACCTATTGATGGTCATTTAACTGCAAGTAATTTTGGGAAAGTAGGCATTACCCAGTCCATGAAACATCCTGCAGAGGATATTATAGCGACGGTTCAGGGTCTAGTAGGTGAAGTTATTACCACGCTTAGCATTCAATATGCGGAAGAAAAAAAGGCTCAGCATATTGTCTATATTGGATCAACTCTCAGCAATAATGCTCATCTTGCCCGTGTGATTGCAAATTATACACGTACGAAAAAGCATACACCTGTCTTTATTAACGATCATGGTTTTTCAGGCGCTGTCGGAGCATTGCTCAACATTACAGAATATACAATTGTCTAGGGACGAAATATGAATGAACATGACTAATACATATTAGTCATGTTCATTTTTTTACAATTAGCGAAGAAACTGACCTACATAGTAACGCCTCAATTTGAACAAATTATGTGCAGGAGGTGATGTTACGTGGGGAAACGTAATAATCGAAATAACAGTAAAACCATGAATATGCGAACGCATAATCCTTTTGGTACTTACAAAAGTAAGGATCTTGATCGAAGTAATAGCAATAACAACAATCCGAATGACAACTTAAACGAAGAATTCGCAGCAGAATTTGATGCAAAAGCTAAAAATAAAAACAATAAAACGAATCATGATAAAAACCAGCAGTCCAATAAAACGAAATAACGGAGGTACAAATCATGGCAAAAAAGAGAAAAACAAGCTTTAAAAAGAAAAAGAAGGAAGATACACATAAAAAGAATGATCGTGAGGAGTACTCAGCAGAGTTTAACCAAGTCATTCATAATAACCCTCAACAGCCAAAGCAATAAAGACAAGCTGCTCCAAATCTTTTTGGAGCGCTTATTTTTTAAAGGAGTGATTCAAGTGAGGAAGTTATATTTACTTGGGATTGTGCTTGTTTGTCTTACTGTGTTCATACAAACAGCAATGGTTGCAAATGCACAACAAGAAGCACCTCCAGCCTATGCCAAATGGGGACAAATGGCCATCAAAGAGGTAAAGGCAAAATATCCTTCAGCCAAAATTATCGATTATTTGCATGAGGGTAAAGAAGTACATGGGGCGTCAACAATCGAAAAGTTTAAGCTCTGGCTCAAGCAACCCGATAAGGAATTTGGTGTCTATGTAAGAATTAGTTATCAAAGTGCAACACAAAAGGTAGAAAAAATTGAATTACAAGAAAGTACGTCATGAAAAAAAGGATGCCCAGAAAAGGCATCCTCATTCATTTAACTTTCAAGCTTTTGAATAAACGCACGCATCAAGCCTGGTAAATCAGGCCAGGCATGTCCACTTACTAAATTGCCATCTGTATGAAGATTGGCATCAATATAAGTAGCGCCAGCCACTTGCACCTCTGGCTTGCAAGCAATATAGGCTGTCAGCTCACGTCCTTTTAGCACTTCAGGAATCGTTGCGAAAATTTGTGCCGCATGACAAACGGCTGCAATCGGTTTATTCGCTTCGAAAAAGTGGGATACGAGTGTTGGCACATGCTCATTTAAACGAATGTATTCTGGCGCACGACCACCAGGAATAATCAATCCATCAAAATGGGTTGGATCAACATCAGCAAAAGAAGCATGTGCCTCTAAACCATAGGCAGGTCGCTCGATGTATGTATCGACGCCATCTACAAAATCGTGTAGTACAGTTTGTAATTTCTTAGCTGATGGTGCTGCAATTGTGACATCATAGCCTGCCTCAAGACAACGATAATAAGGATAAAAAATCTCTAAAGCCTCTACGGCATCTCCTGCAAGTATTAAAACTTTTTTCCCCATGATTCCATCTCCTTTACATTGAAAGTTTATTAACTTTTATTCGACACATGCAACAAATTTCCTGCTGCTGGTCAAGCCATCTTGGCAAATTACTTCCTTTACAAAGAAAAAAATGAAGCGTATAGTATTTATTTAGCTAGGTAAATAATTTTAGGAGGTAGATAGTGATGAATCCAATTTTCCATGCTTTATTCCAAAAAAATCGCTATTTAACTAATTGCTTAAATGAAGTGCTGAAGCAGCATCATTTATATAGTTCTCAGTGGACCATTTTATATTGCTTACATAAAAATGGACCGATGACATTGACGCAAATTTGGAAATATTTAAATGTGGAAGCGCCAAGTATCACCAGAGCGATTACAAGGCTTGAGGCATTGGGCTGGGTACAACGATTAGATGGTGAGGATAAACGAGAAAAGATAGTGACTTTATCCACACAAGCAGAGGAGCGCCTACCAGCCATTACAGCGACTATTCGAGCGTTTGAGGAGGAAATGGTAGGTTCTTTAACTGCTGAAGAACAAGAGCAATTTCTGAAGCTATTGGAAAAAATGAAAGGTTGATGGACATGCAGCAAGAAGAGAATACACAAATATGGACGAAGCGTTTCATTAGTCTATTTTTAACGAATATCTCAGTTTTTTTTGTATTTTATGGACTTGTAACGACTTTGCCGCTTTATGCAATAGGGGAGCTACATCAGACAGATAAGGAGGCAGGGCTTCTATTGTCTGGCTTTTTATTGTCAGCTATCATTGTACGCCCGTTTTCAGGAAAACTGTTGGATGTATTTGGTAAGAAAAAACTGTTAGTCCTCTCAATCGGGGGCTATTTTATATGTACCGTCTTATATTTATTTATTCATCCATTCGGCCTTTTACTTGGTCTACGTTTTATACAAGGGATTTTCTTTAGTATTATTACAACAGCTGCAGGATCTTTAGCGGCTGATATCGTTCCAGCTAAACGAAAAGGAGCAGGCCTTGGCTATTTCACGATGTCTACAAATCTAGCTGTCGTTATTGGTCCATTTATCGGACTATTATTAATACAATATAGTACCTTTAACGTATTGTTCATCGTTATGAGTATCTGTATTCTAGCAGGAGGAATTCTAGCGTTAACGGTCAATACTGATGATTTACCGAAACCTGCACATGAAGGAAAACTAACCTTTAAATTTGATGATCTGTTTGAGCGAAAAGCGTTACCTGTTGCTGCGATTGCTAGTTTAGTAGCCTTTTCGTATGCCAGTGTTTTATCCTTTTTATCGGTCTATGCACAGCAAAAGGATTTAATGGCTGTGGCCAGTCTTTTTTATGCGGTGTTTGCTGCATCCATGTTAATTACGCGTCCGTACACAGGTAAACTTTATGATACGAAGGGACCACAATTTGTTATTATTCCCGGCATTATCTCCTTCGCCATCGGGCTCGTTATGCTCGCTTTTGTAGAGGGGCCCGTATTATTTTTGAGTGCTGCTATTTTTGTAGGTTTCGGCTATGGTGCTGTGACGACAAGCTTGCAAGCATTAGCCGTTCAATCCACAGCCATCCAGCGAAGTGGCTATGCTACAGCAACCTATTTTACGATGTTTGACCTTGGAATCGCACTAGGTTCTTATATTTTAGGAATGGTAGCCGTGCAGGCAGGCTATGCTTCAGTTTACTTGTCAGGTGCAGGCTTACTAGGGGTTGTCTTTATTATTTATCTATTACGACTTGCAAAGATGAAACCGAAAAAAATAGTGAATATATAGTAAAACAGTTGGGCCTGTCCCAACTGTTTTTATGATTATAGGCAATCATGTAGCGTGGCCGTTTTAGACCAAAATATGGTATAATAAGAGAGTAACTAGATAGAGGTTTCATGGGCGGTTGGCACAATATTAACCTATCTCATTCAACTTATGGAAGAGAAAGGAGTTGATGCCTTTGACTATTTTTGAAGCAATAATGGTTGCGATAAGTCTTTCAACACTTATTGTTTCTGTACTTGCATTGTCATTTACTTTTACACAAAAAAAGTAAACCGCCCCTGCCTCGCCAGCATGTGAGATGGTTTACTTTCATCACTTTGCAAATCGCCTTTGAAGCGATTCATCTTGTTACTAGGACCATTGGTGTTCCAGCACCAATGGTCTTATTTACTTATATACATCTTCACTAAGAATTATAACATGGATAAACGGTTTTTTTCAAATAATGTAAATTTAATTGTCATTGATTACAATAATTTTTGGGAAACAAAATATATGGAACCTAAATGGCTTGAGTGGGCAAAACAGCCACAATCAATTGCACAGGCAGGACTAACTTATTCGAAGGATATTTATGACTTGGAAAGGGTTTGAATCATTAAGAGAAATAAGCGTTGACATTATAGCACACCACACAGAGATCGATAAGACAGTTATACGTGATTTTATTTGCTAATGAGACGGGTTTTGCGACCTCCAAAATAGATATTAGGGCGGTGGTTTTTAGGGACAATAAAATATTAATGGTTAAAGAAAAGATGGATGGTGATTGGTCATTACCAGGTGGCTGGGGCGACATCGGCCTTACACCTAGTGAAGTAGTTATCAAAGAAACGAAAGAAGAATCGGGATTTAATGTAAAAGCAATCAAACTCATAAGTGTATTTGATAAGAAGTACCACCCTCATCCACCATCTCTCTACCATGTCTATAAAATGTTTATCCAATGTGAAATCATTGGAGGACGTGCAGAAGAAGGCATGGAAACTAACGCTGTTGCGTTCTTAGCTGAAAATGAACGCCCTCTCTATCAATGGCTAGAAATACCGAATCACAAGTAAAATTAGCTTTTCGTCATTTAAATAATCTATATTTACCTACCTATTTTGATTGAAATCTCAAGCTGAATAATATGAATTGTATATTTGACGATTAAAGGAGAGCCGCTCAAACCAGCTCTCCATTTTTTATGTATTCTTCGATTTTTTCGAATTTGTATTTGACATAAAGTGTGCATAAAGGAAAACACTAAGAAAATCTTAAGAATTGATGTCTGAGTTTGTTAAGATTTAATTAGTATTATATCCTTATACGAATCCTATAGGGGTGATTGACATGAACCTAAAGCGGTGGAGGAGTGAATGTAGTTGAACATTTTGATTTGTGATGATGATAAAGAAATTGTTAGGGCGATTAGCATTTATTTAGAAAATGAGGGCTATCAAGTATTCAAAGCTTACAATGGGATAGAGGCAATCGATCTTATTCGAGATCACATTATTCATCTTATTATTATGGATATTATGATGCCCAAAATGGATGGGATTACGGCGACGATGAAGATTCGGCAAGATAATATGATTCCGTTAATTATGCTTTCTGCTAAATCAGAGGATTATGATAAAATACTGGGATTAAATATCGGAGCAGATGATTATATGGCCAAGCCGTTTAATCCATTAGAACTTGTGGCTAGAGTGAAATCGCAGCTCAGAAGGTATACGACCTTTGGAAGTCTTGAGAGGAGTAGTGCTGTATTTCAAACGGGTGGTCTTATGATTGATGATGAACAGAAAATCATTACTGTTGATAAACAAGAGGTTCATTTGACACCAGTGCAATATAAAATCTTAAAGCTTCTCACAGCCAATGCTGGAAGAGTATTCACGATTGAAGAAATTTATGAAAAGGTATGGAATGTCAGGGCTATTAATCCTGAAAATACGGTTTCGGTTCATATTCGAAAGATTCGAGAAAAAATTGAAATTAATCCAAAAGAGCCGAAGTATTTAAAAGTTGTATGGGGAGTTGGGTATAAGGTTGAGAAAGTTGAGAAGTATTAGTCATGCACTTATTACGAAAGTAGTTGTGTTTCTAATTGCTGTCGCTTGTTTAACTGGTATAGCGAGAGTAATGATTAACATGGAATTTAATGAGATTCATCTTAGTAGTATAAATCAAGATAACTACTTTGAAAGTCGAGCATTCGCAGATGAAAGTTACAGCATTATTGCTCCTTTAGCGCAATTAATCGGAAAATACAAAAGTGAAGAATATATTTTAAGTGGGAAGACACTAACAGAAGAGGATAATAGAAGAATCGAAGAGGAATTATATTATGATTTTCGCAATTCTTACAGATATAATCCTAATTTGAGTGAAGAGGAAAATAAGCACATCTATCAGGAAAAATATGCAAAAGACATTGCTAGAACAAAAGAAGAAAGTATGAAAGAACAGGTAAGAAATTTTTATCAATTACGTAGTACGCTTGAAGCCTATGAAGGAATTGTGTTTTATGCGAGTGACGGTGAACATAAGTTCTCCAATAGTGATCTCACAAAGAAAGAGCAATTTGAATCCTTTGATGCCTATATGTTATTTGAAGAGTATCAACAAAAGCTTTACCCAAATGAAGTGAAAGAAAGTCAATACTTGGATTACTTTACACACGAAGTTAACATGTTGAACCCACAAACAGATGTTATTTATGTGGGGTTTAAAAATTCTTACCTACAGCAAAAAATATCGAAATGGGAAAAAGATAAAGCGGCTGCCCAAGGTTTTCTAAATGAATGGATGGTACTTCTAGCAGGGTTTATTTTATGTTTTGTGTATTTAATCATAGTTATTGGAAGAACGCCATTTGATAAAGAAGAAATTCATTTCCATGTCATAGATAAACTTTATAATGATCTTAATATTGTGCTTATCGGTTGCTTAACAGCGATGTGGATCGCCATGATTGTTGAGGTCTTCCCTGATATGTACATGTTCTTCACCGTGCCTATTTTTATCATTGGCTTACTATTGATTTTATCACTCGTAAAGCATATTAAAAATAGAACGTTATTTCAGCATACACTCCTCTATCAACTTTTCAAAAAGCTATTTATTATGGTGAAACATGTTTTTGACAGTGGCAGTACAGGCGTCAAAATTGTGCTGCTAATTATTGGCTATCCATTAGTAGTGGCGGCTACGTTTTTCATGTTTCCTATTACGATGGGGGTTGCTGCCTGGTTGGCAATGAGAAAGGTGAAGTCGTTTAACCGCATTAAAGAGGGCGTAGAGCAAATTAAAAATGGAGATCTTCATCATCGAATTGAAGTTGACGGAAAAGGGGAGTTTAATCAACTTGCAGAAAATATTAACCGTATTACAGATGGGTTAAAAAAGGCAGTGGATAGTGAAATCAAGAGTGAGCGTTTAAAAACAGAACTTATTACGAATGTTTCGCATGATATTAGAACGCCTTTAACGTCAATTATTACGTATGTTGATTTATTGAAATTAGAAAACGATCCTAAAATGATTGAAGAATATGTAGATGTGTTAGATCAAAAATCGAAAAGACTCAAGCTTTTAACGGATGATTTATTTGAAGCGGCTAAAGCATCAAGTGGTAGTATACCTGTTCAGTTAGAACGGATTGATATCGTCTCATTACTAACGCAAGGAATTGGAGAAATGGATGAAAAAATTGAAGCCTCGTCATTAGATTTTAAGTTAGCCCATCCAACAGAAAAAGTGTATGTGAAGGCTGATGGTAAACTCCTATGGCGTTCCATCGAAAACTTATTCTCGAATATTTTTAAATACGCACTGCCTACATCAAGGGTATATATTGGTGTTGAAGACGTAGGGAATGAAATACTTGTGACATTTAAAAATATTTCAGCATATGAATTAAATATTTCAGTTGATGAGTTAATGGAACGCTTTAAACGAGGTGACGAATCAAGATCAAGTCAAGGTAGCGGATTAGGGTTGTCGATTGCTGAAAGCCTTATTCACATCCAGAATGGCAAATTCTTAGTTCAAGTAGATGGTGATTTATTTAAGGTCATGATTTACCTACCGAAATTTCCAAATGAATAATGTAATAAAGGAATAGGATACATGCGAGTCCTATTCCTTTTGTGTACGTAAAGAAGATAAAAAAAGAGAGCGGCATAAGCCAACTCTCCCTTAACTTAGTTAAAATTCTTTTGTAAAAATGCCTTTGTACGGTCGTTTTGAGGGTTTATAAAGAAGTTGTCTGGATGATCGGATTCGATAATTTGACCACCATCCATAAAGACGACCTTGTTTGCTACCTCTCGTGCAAAGCCCATTTCGTGTGTTACCACAATCATCGTCATCTGATCCTCTGCTAGGCTTTTCATAACCTTTAATACTTCGCCTGTCAGCTCAGGATCTAAGGCAGAGGTAGGCTCATCAAATAATAAAATTTGAGGATTCATCATAAGGGCACGTGCAATTGCTACCCGCTGTTTTTGGCCGCCAGAAAGATTAGCTGGAAAAGCCTTGGCCTTGTCGGCAAGACCAATTTTTTGTAGTAAATCTTGACAGCGTTTTGTAATGGCTTCTGCCGATTCTGTTTTTAATAAGCTCGGTGCCATTTCAAGGTTTTGCTGAACGGTTAAATGGGGGAACAGGTTAAAGTGTTGAAAGACCATCCCCATTTTAGCTGTGATTGCTTTGATGTCTTGTGGCTTTGTATATCGACCATCTTGCACTAAATAATCGCCATCTACTACAATACTGCCACCATCGATTTCTTCTAAATGTATTAAGCTTCGAAGCATTGTACTTTTCCCAGATCCAGAGGGACCGATAACTGCAATGACATCATTCTTCTCTACTGAAAATGTAATTTGTTTCAGAACCTCCACCTGATCGAAAGATTTCTTCAAATTTGTTACTTCCATTAATGCCATATGTGTCACCTCTATTCGAATTTAAAGCGTTTTTCTAGCCATTTAAAGAACACCGTCAAGACAAGGGTCATGACTAAGTAAATTGCACCAGCAATAAAGAACGGTGTAATTGTGAAGTCACGATTGACAGCTGTTTGCGCAAAATGTAGTAATTCTGGAACAGCAACTGCATAAAGTAGGGCTGTATCCTTAATTAGTGTAACGGATTCATTTGATAATGCGGGTAAGGCGACACGAAACATTTGTGGCAAAATAACACGTGTCGTCGTTTGCCATTTGGATAAGCCGAGTACCTGGGCTGCCTCATATTGTCCTTTATCGATGGCAAGAAGACCACCACGGAATATTTCTGCAAAGTAGGCAGCATAATTTAAAATAAAGCCAAGACAAGCGGCCACAAAACGATCGAGTACTAAATATTCACCGATTACTGGCAGCATAGGTAAACCAAAGCAAATTAATAATAATTGTAGTAATAGTGGTGTACCACGCATGATATAAATATACGTATGTGCAAGCCAAGCGAGTGGTTTTATCCGACTTTTTACGGCGAGTGTTAGTAAAAAGCCAAATGGAATCGATACCAGAATGGCAATGAAGAACAGTAAAACTGTCATTTTTGCCCCTTCTAGCATCGGTAATATCATAGTTTGCCAGTAATCCGCCATAACGATGTCCCTCCAAAAAGAGTAAGAGTTCCGCTAAGGAAACTCTTACAGTTGATGTATCCTGTCATTATTTTAATACTTTATCTTCACCGAACCATTTTGTTGAAATGTCAGCCGCAGTACCGTCTTCATTCATTTTGTCTAACGCGGCTTGTAGTTTTTCTAATAAGGCTTCATTTCCTGGTTTCACACCAATACCGTATTGCTCAGGTGCGAGTGATTCCTCTAATAATTTGAATGTGTCAGGCTCTTGTGTCATGTAATATTCTGCAACTACAGCATCAATTACCACAGCATCAACACGGCCTGTTTTTAAGTCTGATAATGCTAAAACATTATCCGCAAATTCTGTAATTTTTTTCACTTCTTTGTGAATTGGATTACCGTTTAATGCATCGGCTGCAGAAGAAAGGGATTGAATACCTACTTCTTGTCCAGCTAAATCACTTAGCTTCGTAATCTTTGAATCTGCCTTTGTTATTACAACTTGAGAGTTTTCAAGATAAGGCTTTGTAAATAAAACCTTTTCCTTACGTTCATCTGTAATGGTATAACCGTTCCATATTAAATCAATACGTCCACTTAATAATTCAGCCTCTTTTGTTTTCCAATCGATTGGCTGGAATTCTGCTTCAACGCCCATATGCTCTGCTGCAGCGCGAGCTAAATCAATATCGAATCCAACGATGTCATTTTTATCATCGCGGAAGCCCATTGGTGCAAATTTATCGTCAATTCCAATAATAATTTTTTCTTGATCTGCTGCTGTTTCGTCTTTTTCTGCTGTCTTTTCTTTTGAAGTACCGCATGCTGCTAAAACGATGACAGCTGTCAGCATCATAAATAAAGTCAATACACGTTTCATTTTAGTTTCCCCCTATAATCTAACGCTTTCATTTGCTAAACTACTAATGTGTTAAAGGATAACATCGTACTCTAACAATGTCAATATCGTTTTGGATTAATCAGAAAATGAGCGGCGTTTTCTAGCATTTTTTTGAATATCATAAAATTATGAAATTGGGGGATAGTAAGTAACTAAAGAATAGGGAAAAGAAAAAGGGACTGCTCCTATAGAACAGTCCTGTGAAATGAGGCTAGCCATTTTTGCTTTGGATTGCTTTTCGTGCCAAGGCATCGGCCGCTTTGTTTTGTGAGTCGGGCACCCATTTGATAAAGAATAAATCAAAGCTAGTGGCAAGCGCTAAAGCTTTTTCTAAATAAGGTTTAAATTCCTCATTTTTCACATATTCTTTTTCCATAGAAGCAACAACGATTTTGGAATCTGAACGCACCGAGACAAGAGGGGAGCCTAGCTTTTGTGCTTCTTCAAGACCACGAACCAATGCCGAAAATTCAGCAATATGGTTGTTTGTTTCACCAATATACTCGCTGATTTGGATCTGGTGACCTTCACCTTTAATAAATACTCCTATCCCACTTGGCCCGGGATTTCCTGCACTGGCAGCATCTATATAAACTTCTAACATATCATCCCTACTTTGCGTTTTGACTTCATTATAATTGTACAACAAGGCTATGGGCAAAGCATCCTTGTGGGCAATTCGTGTTTGAAAAAATACGTAGGAAGTAAACAAAATAGTTGCTTGTTGAAATTGAACGCTTCATAATAGTAGGAAGTGAATTTTGGACGTGAAAGGAGCGAGAGTTCAACATGGATAAAGTGACGGTTATGAAGGATATTGATGAACTGCATGATACGTTTTGTTCGGATTGCTTAGTGATTAAGCAATTACGTAAAGAACGTGGTAAACCAGGGGCTCATCGTTTCTGCATTGAAGCCTGTTCAGTTGGAGAAAAGCTACAGTTCCTAGGGGAAGAACTTTTAAAAGTTTATAGCAAATAAACACATGAGAAAAGCTACATGTATTAGCAAAACGCTAGTACATGTAGCTTCTTTAATTGTCAAGATTATTTCGTTTCAGCATAGCTGCTTAGATCTTGGTAATACTTTGTAAGAGAGGAAGCCGAAATATCGAATGTCGCAGCGATTTCTTTTACCGTCATAGAAAGGGACTCAAACAGCTCCTTTTCCTGACCGTAACGAATAGCACCAGCTGCAATGGCCGCTTCTTTACGCGCAGTCGGTTGACCTTCAATTAAATAGTCTTCTAAAAGCTCAAGCATCGGTGCTGTTTCACGCTCATTTTGCTCTAGGAAGTCTTTTACTTGTGTCAGGACATTGCTCTCAAAGTTTGAGAATTCCTCACCTTTATAGCCATTTGATACTAATAACTCCCAAAATGCTAGGTGCTCTTCTTTTAAGAAGGAGCCAACCTTCTTCTCTGAAGCCTCAAAGCGCTTCTTGAATTCTTCAAAGACCTTCGCATGATCCTCTGGGAAGAAAATCAGTGTAGACACAGCTAAATAATGAGCCGATTTCTTCGTGCCATCTGGTAAAATGAAGGCAAATACATGCATACCTTCAGGAATCGGTTTGTTATTTTCACGTCGAATATAAAGCTCATCATTTGTAAGTATATGATTAGCCTTGAAATATTTTTCCTCAACAACAGACACCGTACCAATAAATAAAGTAGGCTGAGACCAATCTTCAAGTACTTTGACTGTAGAAGGTCTTACCGCTTTTTTCTTCGTTTTCTTCAAATAATTTTTCCAAATAGATGGCTCTTGATGGAAGAAAAAGTCGTCTAAAGCGATGGCTTCAATAAGCTCTCGCTGTAAAACGCTCTCTAATTTAGGCTGCCATGTGCCCACATGCTCAATATAGGCACGAACATCTTTACGTTCTGGATATTCTAAGTAAAATGTTTGTAGCACACGCTCTAATTCTTCGATTTGTACTGCTTCCACTGTTACTTGTTGTTTGCCTTCACAACATTTTTTATATTTTTTGCCGCTACCGCATGGGCATGGATCATTACGTTTTACCATAATTAGAACACTTCCTTTAATCATTGTTAATCGTATATTGCTAAATAATTTGCGTACTCTTAATAATAACGGTACTTTTGTATGAAGAAAAATGATTGTCTATTTTGAAATATCTAAAAAATATAGAGGGACGCCCTGATTCTAGTATATGTACGTATTTTTCTACTTAGAACTAAAAAAAGAAAACGATCTATACCTTGAATAGGCAGGACCGTTTTCTTAAATTATTGCTGAACCGCTTCGATTTCCACTGTTAGACGTTCAAGCTCATCAATTAAATGGCCAATGTAGGCAATTGTATCACGAAGTGGTTGGTCAGTCGTAATATCAACACCAGCCATTTGCGCTAACTCCACTGGTGATTTTGTACCGCCAGCCCGAAGAACTGCTAGCCAATCTTCAACAGCTGGAGCGCCCTCTTTTAAAATACGTTGAGACACTTGTGTGGAGATGGTTAACCCTGCACTATATGTGTATGGATAAAGGCCCATATAATAGTGCGGCTGACGCATCCATGTGAGTTCAGCACCTTCAGAAATAGCGACTGTATCACCCCAGAAATCTTCCAACACGGAACGTTTTAATTGATTGAGGATGGTTGCATTAACTGCTTCTCCAGCATCAATTAATTCATATACTTTGCGTTGATAGGCAGCTTCTAGTAAATGTGTAACAAAGTTATGATAATATGTTTTCGCTACAATATTGGAAATTACCCAACGTTTAAAGCGTAGATCTTCATTATGTGTTAGTAAATAATTTGCTAACAGCATTTCATTCATTGTCGATGGCGCTTCAATAAAGTATAGAGATGGACGACTATTAAGATAAGATTGATGTTCATACGTATTTGCAAAATGCCCAGCATGACCAAGCTCATGAATAAGTGTAAAGACTTCATTCATTTGTTCATTCCATGACATTAAAATATAAGGATGGCTACCATACGGGCTTGAACAAAATGCCCCTGTAGATTTTCCTTTGTTTGGCGCATAGTCAATCCAGCGTTCATTAAAAGCTCTCTCCATTAATTGATTATAGTCTTCACCCATAACGGCTAATGCCTTTTCAACATATTCTTTTGCCTCAGCCATTGATAATCTTGGATCATACTCAGGATCCAGCGCAATTTTTAAATCTGCAAATGTCATTTGGTCGATTCCGTTGGCTTTTTGAATTAACGTTGCATAGCGACGCATATGCGGGGCAAGCTCTTTAGTGATTAAATCAATTTGACGATTATAGAGCGAACGATCGACATCTTGATCAAATAATAAATAATCAATGACAGAATTAAAGCCTCTTAGGTCAGCCATTGTTTTTTCTTGTTGAATATGTGTGTTATATACTTGTGCCGTTGTATGCTGGTAATCGCGTAGCTTGCTTGAAAAGGCTTGAAAGGCAGCACGGCGTACATCTGTATTTGCTTCAAACTCCCAGTCATTTTCGTACAGCACAAAGCTAAGAGGATGCTTTTCGCCATTGGCTTCAAATTCGCCAAAATCCATGTCCACTAATTTTGTCGTATTGTACGTTTTATATGGCGCGTCAAATGTGGCACTGAAGGCTGCCAGCGCTTTTTCCACTTCAGGATGGAGCTGGTGTGGTTTTCGTTTTAATAATTCCTCTAGATATCGTTTGTAAAGAGGGCTTAATGTCGCTGCTTCTTGTAAAACAGCTTCATCCAATGCCAGTAACTCGCTGCGCACGAAGGATAGTGCACTGCTGACTTTTCCGATAGCTGTACCAAACTTTGCCGCACGCATTTGTGCTACATCATTTGTGCGATCTGTCTCAAGATTTAAGCTTGCATATGTGCCAATCGGAACAAACTTTTTTTGTAGCTCTTCAAAGGCTGTTAACACGTCGATTACTTTTTGTGCATTTGTAATCGTACCTTTGTATTGTTGCTCGAAGCTAAGTGCATCTTCCACTAATTGTGCTAAGGTAGGTTCAAAATCAGCCTCATTGCTCAATAAATCTGTTAAATCCCAAGTTTCCTCTACTGCAACATCTTTTCGTAATGGTAAAACTTTCATTTATGGACACCCCTTTACATATAAGTGATTTCATTATAACGAAACTATTTCGGAAAGTGAAATAATTTCATAGAATAGTTGAAATATTCTTACTCTAAATCGTTTCTCATGAAGGATGTTTGAAATATTGTCGGTCGGGAACAATGAGTGTATAGCCAACATCTTTTATTACTCATACTAATGGCTAGAACAAGACATATTGGAGGAGAAATTGATTATGACACAAAACTTAAACAAACAATTAAATAAGCTAGTGGCGACGTGGTCTGTGCTTTATACAAAGCTACACAATTATCATTGGTATGTCACAGGTCCAGCCTTCTTTACACTGCATGCAAAATTTGAAGAGCTATATAATGAAACAACATTGAATTTAGATGAAATAGCAGAGCGTATTTTATCAAAGGATGGCAAGCCAGTGGCAACATTAAAAGAGCATCTAGAGCTATCCTATGTAGATGAAGCAACAGGTGAAGAAACGACAGAGGACATGGTTGCAACGACAATCTCAGATTTCCAAAAGCTGATGAAAGCTTTAAATTCTACAATGGAGCTAGCCGCAGAAGAAGGAGACGACCGTACAGAGGATTTACTCAATGCCATGTATCAGTCTCTTGAAAAGCATACATGGATGTTAAAGGCCTTTCTTGACAAGTAAAAATTGACAATTTGCATGCTGAAGAAGAAATTCTCTCCAGCATGCTTTTTTTCTGCCCTGAACTTATTATGTCAAATCAGCAACGTAGTTTAAGGCAATTTAACAATTATTACAGTTTAGTAAATTGGGTTTGTTTGTGTGTAGTGCGGGTAATTACCTAGTAAGCCATACAACATAGGAGGAATTGAACATGATGAATGAACAAAATCCAAAAATTGAGGTGGCCCATACAAGGGATGAAATGCTTCACATTTTAGAGAATATGCGAATGGAAGGTTATCACCAAGACGATATTCATATTATTGCGAGAGATCCCCAACAGTTTGAGGATGTAAAATGGGATGCCGATGTGCAAACGCATGAGGCTGGAAATTGGGTAGATCAATTTAAATCTTGGTTTACAGGCGACTCAGCCGTTACAGAGGGTTTAAAACGATTTAATCTGTCAGAGGGACAAATCGCTTACTATGCGCATCTTGTAGAACAGGGAAGTATTGTCTTATATGCAGAACATGAGGATGATGTCGATACACTCCAAACATATCCAGAGACTGCTGAAGAGCAAGAGGAGCGTTTAAGAAATCAACAGCGTATGGCAGAGGCAGAGCAATATAGAAGATTTTTATAATGAATCAAACTAACGAGATATGACTATTTCTCGCTAGTTTGAATATAGACAAAGTCGATTGTTTCGACTTTGTCTATTATTTTATCTAGCATGTCTTGAAAAGAAGGGCTATTTTTTAAATGCCATCTTTATATTTAGAAATGTTATTTTTCGCATTTAGTATTGAAAGAATAGGATCACTTGTTTTCTTTTTAAAAGGTTGCGAAAGCAGGTCTTGTAAATTAGTAGATTCTCTAATATCAAGGCTTTGTTTGGTTTCCATGAGGAGAACCCTTTGTCCTGTTGGTTTGACAAGGTATTGACGTACATAGCCATTTTCGTATCTGACCTCAATTTTCGATTTGTTCTTTTTTTCGTCTTCCTCTTCACGGCCACCGACATGTCTCATTAAATCCAGTAGGTTTTGTGTTTGAATTGGTTGATTATCCTTGGTTGGTAAATAATATGACGTATGTAAGGTTTGAATTTGCATGTATGAATCTCCTTTATTTTCGTCCCTATAAAAGTTATACTATTTTACATGTAATCGTGCTATAAATTCAATACATAGTAGAAAAGGAAGCTTGAGAAATAACTCTCAGCTTCCTTTTTTATTCATATGCACTATATTATTGTATGACTTTTTCCTGTGCATCCTTTTTCATAAAACGTAATACATGGAAATGCTCTAATTGTGCTACTAAATTCCCTATAAGAATGAAGCTGCCACCAATCATTAATTTCATTGTTATGCCTTCTCCGATAAACATCATGGCAAACATAGCGGCAAAAATTGGTTCTAAGGAGAATATAAGACCTGTATGTGTAGCAGAAGTATACTGTTGTGCAACAGTTTGACCAACAAAGCAAAACGCACTACAGATGATGCCAAGCCCTAAAATAGCAATCCAGGATATCGCTGAATTTGGCATTGTTGGTGTTTCGAATAGAAAGGTTAACACAAGTGCATAAATTCCAGCAAAGCCAAGCTGATAAATTCCGTATGAAATGGACTCTACATTTCGTGTGAATGAGCTATTTAAAAGTAAATAAATTGAATAACATAACGCAGCAATTGCTACTAATAAATCACCTTTATGGAATGTGAATGAGCCGTGTGCTGTTAAGACGGTAATACCAATCATGGTACAAATGATCGCAAAGCTAACTGCTCGAGAAGGTAATTTTTTTTCAATAAAGCTGCTGAAAATCGGCACTAACACGACCGTTAGGCTCAAGATGAAGCCAGCATTTGAAACAGAAGTAGATTGTAAACCAAATAAACTTAACGCGAACACAATGAATAATAAAAATCCTTGAATAGCCGCATATTTTAATGTTTTACCATTTACTTTGATCATCCGTTTGTAAAAAATAAGTCCTGCTACAAAAAATGCGATGATACAACGTAATGCCACCACATTATAAACTGCCAACGTTTCTAGCCCCATGACCATAAAGGTATAAGAGAGCCCCCAAAACATTGTGACAATAACCATCAATACATTTGCTTTTCCTTGGATACTCATTATGTTCACCTACCATCTGTGTACTAAAACAGTTTTATACTAAAAATTACTATATATCTTGTATTGTGATTAGTAAAACGAATGTTTATAATGAATAGGATTAAAAAAATTCATGTATATAGAGGGATTGCGGATGAGCTTAGTGAAATATGAGATTTTAACAAAGGTGGCAGAGGTGGCAAGCTTTACAAAAGCAGCTGATGCGCTAGGGTTAACACAATCTGCTGTGAGTCATGCCGTGTCGAGTTTAGAAAAAGAGTTTGGCTTTGCGCTCATTCATCGAAGTCGTGTGGGTGTGACATTAACGAGTGAGGGACAAACAATGCTAAGGGCAATGCGTCAGGTTTTGGATGCTCAGGAATTATTGCAACAGGAAGCAGCTCACATTCATGGCGTGACACGAGGTAAGGTTCGAATTGGTGTGATATCGAGTATTTCTTCCAATTGGATGCCAGAAATTGTTCGAATTATGGATAATCAATTTCCAGGGATACAGGTGGAGTTACGAGAGGGAGATTACTATGAAATTGAACAATGGCTTTTAAGTGGTGAAGTAGAAGCAGGATTTTTGAATGGTCAAAAGTCAGAGCAATATCAGTTCACTGAGCTCCAACAAGACCCATTATTATGTATTGTTTCGGATAAAAGTCCATTGTTTGATAAGACAGAAATTGATATCGTAGATTTAGAGGATATGCCATTTATTATGACTTCCTATAAAGGGACAAATGATGTCAAGGTGCTATTAGAGCAATATCATGTTAAGCCGAATATCCGCTTTGAGCTTTCCGAGGAGGTAGGGATTCTTTCCATGATTTCTCATCATTTAGGGATCAGTATTTTACCTCAGTTGGTTATTCAAAATTTACCGCCAACATTGAGAGCGATTCCGTTAAAGCAAGGTGGCTACCGAACGATTGGTATTGCCATGAAACACCATGCTTCGCCCGTCACAAAGAAATTTGCAGAGATATTAAGTGCTTGGCTAAAAGAACAAAACAGCTCCCTAAAATAGTGGCTATTGAAGCCTATCCTTACATTACGTTAAAATAGTATTTGTATATATTTCAGAAAATAGGTGAGTGTATGGGGACATTACAGGGCAAAACCGTACTCATTACAAGTGGGGGAACACTTGAAAAATGGGATCGTGTACGAGGTCATACGAATTTATCAAAAGGCACAATGGGGTGTTATTTAGCAGAGGCGGCGCTGGCTGCTGGCGCTAACGTAGTATACATGCATGGTTACTTTGCACAGCTCCCAGAAAACCAAAATGATATGACATTGATACAATTTGAAGGCATAGAGGATTTAGGACAAAAGGTACGTCATGCAGTTCAACAACAACATGTCGATATCGTTATTATGGCGGCTGCGGGCTCTGATTGGGTCATTGACAAAGTATATGATCAATCAGGTAATTTAATGGAGGAAACGGGGAAAATGCCTTCTGACGAACCACCTATTATTCATTTTAAAAAAGCACCAAAAGTATTAGGTCAAATTAAGGGATGGCAACCGAATGTAACGTTAGTAGGCTTTAAGCTCGAAGCAACGAATGATGAGGAATTCTTGTTAGCTCGTGCCAGACTGCGTATGGAAACAGCCAATGCACAATTTATGGTAGCAAATAGCTCTCAGTCTTTATATGGGGGGGATGAACCTCATTGGATTGTACCTGCTGATGGACAGCCTCTTAAAGTAATGGGCAAGCAAAAAACAGCAGAAGCTTTAATGATGTATTTACAAAATCAATAAATGTGAACTGTGTAGAGAAATATTTCTACACAGTTTTTTCTTGTCTAAAAGATTAGGATCCTATAATATTTACTTAACGGTCGGTAAAAAAGGAGGGTAATAATGGGAAATAAAGAACAAACTTTTCACAAGATTATAGAAATTGCTTATGGGATGTTTGCGGAAAATGGATTTGAAAAAACAAGCTTAGCAATGATTGCTACAGAGGTCGGTATTTCAAAACCAGCCATTTACTATTATTTTCAATCAAAAGATCAATTAATCGCTTTCATATTTGATGAATTGTATAAAGAAATTCAACATGATGTCGCTGTGGATTATAAAGAGCTTTCTTCTGCTAATTTTAAGGAGGAATTACTTAAGCTAGGCTATAAATCTATTGAGGCACAGGACAAGGACCCTTATTTTAATAAAATATTTAATCAATATGTACTATTAGCAGCCCGCGATGAAAACTATAAAAGACAATTAGTAGAGCTAGAAACCAGCTTTTTAACGAGCTTTGTTGCTATCCTACGATATGGCGTACAGCTAGGCGTGCTAGAGGATACTCCCCATATAGAAGTGAAGGCACAGATGCTAGCCCTCGTCTATGATAATATCGGTAATTTCATGTTAACAGGCAACCAATTGAACTATAGGGCTATTTGGAAGGAGGCAGTGAATAGCGTTATCCAAGGGGGCAAAGATGACAATAAGAAATGATGATCGGCGCATTGAAGGTCTTGATTTTGCAAGAGCTCTCGCCATGCTTGGCATGTTCATTGTCAATTTTGGCGTCATAACAGGTTCTACAACGAATGGTTCAACATGGTTAATTGCCTTCCAACATCTTTTCGAGGGACGTGCTTCGGCCGTATTTGTCATGCTAGCAGGAATAGGGACAGCCTTAATGACTCGTCAGGCTAGAGAGAGTAAGGACCCAATCCTTCTTCGTCAAAATCGACTTACTTTGTGGAAGAGGGCGCTTTTGTTATTTACGATAGGGATAATATTATATGCAATCGGCTGGACAGGAGATATCTTACATTATTATGGCGTGTATATGTTTGTTGCTGCTTGGTTGATTGCCCAATCCAAGAAAATGATGATCTTCATAATTGGTGCCATCCTTATCCTTTCACAATGGCTTCAAATTCAATTTAGTTACCTTGCTGGTTGGCATCCAACATATGTGCTACTAGAGTATCTTGATTTTTGGACACCAGCAGGATTTATAAGAAATTTGATGTTTAATGGCTATCATCCACTATTCCCCTGGATTTGCTTCTTTCTGATAGGTATGGTAGTGGGCACATTAGATTTAACAAATCATACATTAAGAAAAAACTTACTGGTGATAGGTTTATTGTTAGTCATCATGACTGAGACTTGTTCAACGTTATTCATTAAGATGACAACCATTCATTTATTAGATGTAGAGAGTGCATTGTATTTATTTGATACAGGACCGATTCCACCGAATATGATGTATGTCCTATCTAATTCGGCTTCGGCTATTGTTATCATTGTTGGCTCCATCTATCTTGTAGAGACATGTAAAAATAAAGTTATTCAATCTTTCATATTAACAGGACAAATGTCTTTAACGCATTATGTTGGCCATGTTGTTATAGGCATTGGAATACTAATTATTTGCCAAAAGCTGGAGAACCAAACACTTGCTTTTTCCATGCTGTATGCCTGCTGTTATTTTTTAGGATGTGTCGTTGTTTCTGTATGGTGGAGGACTAAACATCATCGAGGCCCACTTGAATTCATGATGAGGAAATGGAGCTTGTAATAAATTAATGGATTGCCATCTATTTCTCACTGACTAGGCATAAAATACTTTAGGTTTAGGGAGTCTTTTAATCTAAACGACATATTGCATAGTATTCAACTAGGTTTTCTAATATTTTGTATTGACATTCCTATAGCAGAATTATAGAATTATTTTCAAGAAACGCAGTACTCTTATCAAGAGAGGTGGAGGGACTTGGCCCAATGAAGCCTCGGCAACCGAACAACAGGTGCCAAATCCAACAGATGGTGTCTGAGAGATAGGAGGGGCTATCAATCAGTTTGATGCGTTGGCCTCTTTATGAACAATAAGGATAAAAAAGAAGGGGTGTATCGTATGGCTCAGTCAGTAAAAGTAGATGATAAGAAACTAGAGGCAATTGCGAAGGCGATTCAAAATCTTGAATTTGGTGAAGTGCATATTACGATTCAAGATGGTGTGATTGTGCAAATTAATAGGCTTGAAAAGCAGAGATTTCCGCAGAAAAAATAACAATGATTTCAGTAGAACTTATGTCAAACGGCCACCTATAAGCATGAAGGATTTCCTGTGCTTACAAGTGGCCCTTTTTTTGTGTAAAGACTAGCTATAAAAGCTTTTTGGTATGGGACCGATATGACGGCGATGATAAAGCAAAGGCTCTTTTTGAGCATTTGTAATGTCTACGACCTGCCCAATAAAAATGGTATGGTCGCCAGCATCGATTTGCTGAAATGTTTTACATTGTAAATTAGCTGCTGTATCATGTAAAATCGGTAGTCCTAAAGAGGAAGTTGACCATTTTGCTTGTGCAAAGCGATCAGGGATTTTACTGGCAAATAGTGTACATAAATGCTCTTGATCACTCGCTAAAATATTGACCGCAAAATTTGGCGCAGTCGTGAAATAAGGATGGAGCTGAGATTTTTTATCGAGTGACCACAAAATAAGGAGCGGGTCGATTGAAACAGATGCAAAGGAATTGACGGTTAAGCCAATCGGTTTTGTGTCATGACATGTCGTGACAACTGTTACGCCTGTAGGATAATTACCTAATGCCAATTTAAAAGCAGCTACTAAATCTGTCATTCAAATCACCTCTTTATGAAATTAGTGAACGGAGTTTGTAGGTAAACGAAACTTTTTTTCATATCCTACTAGTAACTCCTTTTCTTGAGTAAATTTTAAACTAATCAAACATACAGGTAAAGGTAATGGGGAAAGAAAGGGGAATGGCCATGACTTTATATTTTGATCATTTGGTTCATCAAGTGGAATCACCAGAAAATATAAAGGTTTTCTTCAATAAACGAAATGTCCATACAGTGAATGGTGGGCAGCACACGATGTGGGGGACTTATAATACGTTAAGCTACTTTGGCTTAAGCTATATTGAACAAATTGCTATCTATGATCGTGATTTATTTGAGCAAGCGGCACAATACCCATATTCCCTACATTATACGTTTAAACGTGATCAAGAGCGCCAGGGATTTTCTCGAATTGCTCTGCGCACAAAAAATATTGAGGAAGAGGGTCGACGCTTGCGAGCATTGGGCTATGAAGTATATGGACCAGATGCATGTAGCAGAACAAGACCAGATGGCACTGTGGTAGAATGGAAGCTACTGCATTTTGGTAAGCCAGATCTGCCAATTGATTTTCCATTTTTGATTGAATGGGCGGAGGAAGATGAAGAACGTTTGGTTCAATTAAAGGCAAGTGGTGCCATTGATGTCAAACAGGCTATAACGATGGAATCCGTCCAATTCTACGTCAAGGACATGCAGGCAACAGTTAAGCTGTGGCAAGAGGTGTTACAGCTACCAGTGCCTACGCAATATGAGCAGTATTTGTCACTACAGCTACCGAATATGCGCTTAGATTTCTATGAGGAAGAGAGCGCGATGACAATGACACTTGGTCATGTCAAAGAGGGACCATTTGGTGTTACATTAAAGGATCCTAAACGAACAAAGGAAACTTTAGTTTGCCCTGGTGCTTTTTATTGGATAAATCGATAAGGAGAAAAGGCTGGGCCATAACTAACTGGGACCTTCATTAAGCCGAATAATCTTTAAATTAACAAACATGATAACTAGAAAAACCGAACTATTCCGAAACACTTCGTAAGCGTTTTAGTGGATAGCTCGGTATTTTTATGGGCTGAAACACTTTTGCTTCTGCCTTTTTACATAAGTATTGAAAAACAAAACCATCAATAGAATTTCTGGTGCTGGCTACTTGCTTTCCTGTGGATTTAGCGTTACAGAGGAGACCCTGGAGCGAAATCACCTCCTCACCTTGCTAGAAAGTTTTAGCTAGTGACATGATCTTTAATTCAACAATATGGAAAAATCCACTTCATCAGAGAAGTGGATTTTCGTTGCCAATTATTATTCAATTGTCATTTTTTTCGGTGTTTCTGTACCTGTATACCAATCAAATTCAATTTCAAATGAATGCTTGTCGCCCTTTTTTGTATAGGAGTATTCGATTTTGAGCTGTTCACTTGGGCTGACAACTGTTGGCTCTGTGTCTTGAACAAAAGTGAATTCACCATTTTCTTTAAGCTTTTTTGCAATCGTTTCCAGTGTTGCTGCAAATTCTGCTACACTTTGTCGTTCTTTATGCTTCAAAATAACTTCAGTCATGGGTTTATTTTGTTTTTGCATCGAAATCCCTCCTTACGTATTGTTACTTCTATTATAACATGGAGGGGGCATTCAGCTTATAAAACAATACAAAAAGCGGATGAAGGAAACGATGCATTTCCTAATCCGCTGCTAATCTGGAACTACACGGATAGTCCCATTACGCTTATAGTTTTACAACATTTGATGCTTGGGGTCCACGATTGCCTTCCACAACATCAAATGAAACCTTTTGACCTTCTTCAAGTGTACGGAAGCCTTCCTCCTGGATGCCCGTAAAATGAACAAATACATCTTCGCCATCATCACATTCAATAAAGCCATAACCTTTTTCATTATTGAACCACTTTACGATCCCCTGTTGCATAAGCATTCGCCTCCAATGCGCTTGAATGTAAAATAAAGTTAAATAAATGGTGCACTCATTGAGAAAATGTGAAAAAATTGCATTTTCTCTTAGAACATACAGGAATTGAACAAATAAGTCAATTGATTGACGAAATGCTTGCATATCTGGCTTTCTTTTTTTTCACAATTAAGACTATAATGGAAATGAACAACATAGAAAGTAGGATGCCAAATGACAACGAAAAATCAACCATTATCAGATTTAGAAATCGCTAGTCAAGCAGTGATCAAACCTATTACGGAAATTGCCAATGCTGCGGGTATTCCAGAGGATGCTCTTGAGCAGTATGGACGCTACAAAGCAAAGATCGACCCATTAAAAATTACTGCTCAGGGCGAGGATGCAAAGGTAGTATTAGTATCAGCTATAAGTCCAACCCCAGCTGGTGAAGGAAAGTCGACTGTGACTGTTGGACTAGCAGATGCCCTTCATCAATTAGATAAGAAGGTGATGGTCGCATTACGTGAACCATCATTAGGTCCAGTCATGGGCGTAAAAGGTGGCGCAACTGGCGGAGGTTACGCACAAGTTATACCAATGGAGGATATTAATTTACATTTTACTGGCGACCTTCATGCGATTACAACAGCTAACAATGCTTTATCCGCATTTATTGATAATCATATCCACCAAGGAAATACACTTAACATTGATCCACGACGCATTATTTGGAAGCGTGTCATGGACTTAAATGATCGTGCCCTTCGTAAGGTAGTGGTGGGATTAGGTGGTCCTGTTCAAGGCATGCCGCGCGAGGACGGCTTTGATATAACGGTTGCCTCTGAAATTATGGCAGTATTCTGTTTAGCAACAAGCATTGAGGATTTACGTGAGCGTATCGCTAGTATCGTGATTGGCTATACTTTCGAGCGTGAGCCTGTCTTTGTGCGTGATTTACAGGTAGAGGGTGCCTTAACACTATTATTAAAAGATGCCTTCAAGCCAAACCTAGTTCAAACATTAGAGGGAACACCTGCTATTATCCATGGTGGTCCATTTGCTAATATTGCCCACGGCTGTAATTCTATTATGGCGACACAAACCGCTCGTAAGCTAGCTGATATTGTGGTGACAGAAGCGGGCTTCGGCTCTGATTTAGGTGCTGAAAAATTCATGAACATTAAAGCTCGTAAGGGAGGCTTTAAACCAAGCGCAGTTGTCATTGTAGCGACAATTCGTGCATTAAAAATGCATGGTGGTGTACCGAAAACAGCGCTTGTAGGTGAAAATGTGGAAGCACTCCTACAAGGAATTGAAAACTTAGCTAAACATGTAGATACAGTTCGTACATTTGGCGTTGAACCAATTATTGCCTTAAATCGTTTTATCACGGACACAGAGGCTGAACTAGAAGCCGTTCTGAACTGGTGTCAAGAAAATCATGTTCGCATTGCCCGTACGAATGTCTGGGAAGAGGGCGGTAAAGGTGGTCTAGCCTTAGCTGAGCAAGTACTAGCTGTGCTAGAGGAAGAAAACAACTTCTCTCCTTTATATGATGTAACAGAGTCAATTGAAGAAAAGGTACGTACGATTGTGCAAAAGGTATATGGCGGGAAAGATGTACAATTTACAGACCAAGCCAAAAAACAAATTGCCCAAATCGAAAAATTTGGTTGGGACTCCCTTCCAATTTGTATGGCGAAAACCCAGTATTCTTTATCAGACCAACCAAGTTTACTTGGTCGTCCAGAAGGCTTTACCATCACAATTCGCGAAGTTATTCCAAAGCTTGGTGCAGGCTTCTTAGTTTGTCTAACTGGCGATATTATGACAATGCCAGGACTTCCAAAAGCACCAGCTGCGCTACGCATGAATGTCGATAACGAAGGACATGCGGTAGGATTGTTCTAACAGAATATTAAAAGCTGCCTACTTAAATGGGCAGCTTTTTTATTGATAATGGGTAAACATGGTTCGTAGGAGGTGACCCAATTCATCGTCTATCTACAATGCAAATATGGTATAAAAGTAAAATTTCGGATGATTCCTTCATCCACCTCTTGAGTAAAAATTCATAAAAATTAATTTTTTTAAAACGATTTTAAGATTCTAGTGAAAACTAGGATCTTTTTTATGTTGCACAAAAATCACGAGAACTTTCCTTATATAAATGTGTTTGGTATTTTTTATCAATAGTTCTCTGATATTGGAAAGATAGAGCGGGTTTTTACAACGAAGGACAATTGTCAAATGAATTTTTATTTAAAAAATACATTGAATTTTCTTTTTCTTTTAAATATAATTTATTTAATTCTAATTCGGAACACTGTACCGATAATAGGAACACGGAGGGATGAAGTCTTGAAAATCGCAACAGATATTGGCGGTACTTTTACTGACCTAGTTTTCACAGATGAAAAAGGAAATCTTCATTTTGATAAGGGACATACGACACCTGGTCACTTTGAGGATGGCATATTAAATGTATTAGGACGACATGTAACGGAAGATTCTTTCATTGAATCATTTATACATGGATCGACGGTTATCATCAATACATTAACGGAAAGAAAAGGGGGCGTAGTTGGGTTAATTACAACAAAGGGTTTCCGAGATGTTATAGAAATTGCTCGTGGAAATCGACCAGACTTATATAACTTTAAATATAAAAAGCCAGAACCATTTGTAGAGCGTTATTTACGTCAAGAAATTGATGAGCGAATTGATTTTAAAGGAAATATTATGAAAGCGCTTAATACCGAGGAAGTTGACGAGATCGTTTATAAATTTAAGGAATTAGGTGTTGAGGCGATTGCCATTTCCTTAATACACGGCTATAAAAATCCAATTCATGAACAACAGTTAAAAGAAGCCATTTTAAAAATTTGGCCTGAAGTATATATCACACTTTCAAGTGAAACGATTAAAGAATACCGTGAGTATGAAAGAACAAACACAACAGTCCTAAATTCTTATGTAAAGCCAATTGCACATGCCTACTTAAAAAGCCTAAAAGAGAAATTAAGCACAATTGGCATTACAGACCATTTAAAAATTATGCAATCGAATGGCGGGACTACAAGCTTTGATAAAGCAATGGAGCTACCAATCAACCTCGTTGAATCTGGACCTGTAGCAGGGATGTTTGGGGCAGCTAAATTAGGCCAACTATTAAATGAATCGAATATCATAGCTTTTGATGTTGGTGGGACGACAGCAAAATGTTCACTTATTACAGATGGCAAAGTCAATGTCACAACAGATTACTATATTGAAAGAAATGAAAAATTTGCGGGCTATCCAATTAAAACACCTGTAGTAGATATTGTGGAAATAGGAAATGGTGGTGGCTCTATCGCACGTGTAGATCAGTTTGGCTCATTAAAGGTTGGACCAGATTCAGCTGGGGCAAAGCCAGGGCCTGTAGCATATGGCTTAGGGAATACACAGCCAACAATTACAGATGCCAATGTTTATTTAGGAAGATTATCCTTAGCAAACTTTGACAACCCAGTATCCATTGACAAAGTGGAGGAGGCTCTTGTTGAAGCAATTGCGAAACCATTTAATGTGTCAGCAGAAGAAGCAGCACAAGGTATTTTAGATATTGCAAACTCCAATATGTTAAATGCACTGAAGCTGATCTCTATTCGTAAAGGCTATGATCCTGAAGACTTTACAATGGTGGCATTTGGTGGTGGTGGTCCACTACATGCGATTAATTTAGCAGAAGAGCTTGGTATGAAAAAAGTCATTATTCCTTATGGCTCATCCGTCTTCTCAGCATTAGGAATGATGATGACCGAATATCGACAAGATTACATTCAAACAAGTTTAATGAACTTTGACAAAGACCATCTTGCGGCTATTCAAGAAAATATTGATCAAGTCATTGCCAATGCCTATGCAGATGCACCATTATCAAAGGATCATTATTATTTTGAAATTAATTATGATTTACGCTACAAAGGTCAAGAGCATGCCGTTAAATTAAATGCATCAGCTATTACGCTTGATGAAGAGGGGCTACTTGCATTAGCAGAAGCCTTCCATATCAAACATAAACAAGAGTTTTCTTTTGATTTACCAGCTACACCAATTGAGTTAGTCAACTTACATCTTACAATCTACGGGAAAGATGAGGCGGTTCAATTTAAAGAGCTAGACTTCTCTCATATCGACAATTCTACATGTATCAAGGCACAACGCAATTTATATGTGAAGGGAACAGGTTGGGTAGAGGTCAATGTCTATGACCAACAAAAATTAGTACCTGGCTATGTCATTACAGGTCCTGCAATTGTGGAAAATCCAACATCTACGGTCGTAATCAATAATAATCAATCAATTGAAATTGATAAATACGGCAATTTGATAGTAGAGATGGAGGGGAAATAAAACATGAAAAAAGATGTTTTTGCAGTAGAAATTATTCAAGATTCATTGCTAGCTATAGGCGATGAGATGTTTATAGCTCTAGCACGCTCTTCTATGAGTCCAGTAATCTATGAAGTATTAGACTATGCTTGTGGTTTAACAGATGCCAAGGGTAATTTAATTAGTCAAGGAAACGGTGTAACGAGCTTTATTGGGATGTTAAGTCCAATGGTACAGCGTGTAATAGAGAAGTTTGATAATGGGAAAAAACTACATGAAGGTGATGTCATTATTATCAATGACCCTTATGTTGGAGGTGGCTCGCATTTATCGGATGTGGGCTTAGTTCTCCCAATTTTCTACAACGGTGAAATTATTGCGTACTCTGCCAATAAAGCACACTGGACGGAGGTAGGGGGCATGGACCCTGGTTCGTTTACAAGTAATTCTAATGAAATCTATCAGGAAGGTTTACAGCTACCAGGTGTCAAACTTTATCATCAAGGTGAGTTGAACGATGCAGTCTATGAAATCATTTCTACGAATGTTCGTTTACCAGAGCTTTCAATCGGAGATATGTTTGCACAAGTAGCCGCCTTAAAAACAGGTGAAAAACGAATCGCAGAGCTTTGTCAGAAGTTTGGTGCGGAATCGGTGAAATTATCCATTCAAAAATTATTGGACAAGGGTGAGAAAATTGTAGAGTATGAGCTTCAACACCTACCTAAAGGTGAATTTTATGCGGAGGACTTTATTGAAGGGGACCCATTAAAGGGTGGGCCTTATCCAATAAAAGTGAAAGTCACAATTAGTGATGAGGCGTTTATTTGTGACTTTAGAGGCTCACATCCTGCAGTCAATGTGCCAATGAACTGTTCTCAGTTTGGTTTAATGGCAAGTGTACGCGTTATGTTCCTAGCATTACTTGGCGATATTGACGTAATTAACGAAGGTGTCTTTAAACGCTTAACGATTATCACAGATGACAATTCGATTGTTTCAGCTAAACGCCCACATCCTGTGTCTATGAATTTTGAGGCACGTATTGGGGCAGCTGATCTAATTTGGAAAGCTCTTGCGCCGCATTTACCAGAACGCTTATCGGCAGGGCATTTACAATCTGTTTGTACGTTTATTCTCACTGGGAAAAATCCTGAAAATGATGAGTCATTCCTAATTGTTGAGCCATCTGTTGGTGGCTGGGGAGCGGCGAATGATGAGGATGGGCAAAGCGGGCAATACTGTATGGGAGATGGTGAAACATATAATCTTCCAGTTGAAATTGCAGAAACAAAATACGGTATTCAAATTGATGAATATAGCTTAAATTGTGACGGTGCTGGTGCTGGTCAATTTAGAGGTGGCTTAGGTGTTCGTCGCGTTTATACAGTCAATCATGATGGTCAAAGGGTTTCTGTGAACTTAGGTAGACATCAATTCGCGCCATTCGGCTTAAATGGTGGAGGAGAAGGCTCTCACAACTATTTAATCATTCATAAAAAGGATGGAACGAAAATTGGACCAGTGGGCGTACTTGCCAATTATGAATTGCAAAAAGGCGACCGTATTGAGCTTGTGACTGCTACTGGCGGTGGTTATGGTCCTCCACACGAACGAAGCTTAGAGGCCATTGAACGTGATCTATTAAATGAATATATTTCTGTAGATGTAGCGAAAGAGCGATACGGTTATCAAAACGCTTAAAGGGAGAAATAGATGACTGTCAAGACATTAAAAAACTCATTGGATATACTAGAATGCTTTGCAACGACAGAAAATGCATTAGGTGTTCGTGAAATTTCACGCATGATGAAACTGCCGACAAGTGTCGTGCAAAGAACCATTAATACATTTACAGAAGCGGGTTATTTAATACAGGATGAACACACGAAAAAATATAAATTAGGTTATAAAATGTACCTTTTTTATGATGTGTTATCGAATTCAAAAGACCCTCACTCGACCATTTATGAATTGATGCAAAATCTTGCCAGTGAAATCAATGAATCAGTATTTCTTACTTATATGGACAATGAATACGGTGTCACAACGAAAATAGCCGAAAGCAATAAAAATGTAAAGTATGCGGTGTCTTTAGGAACAAAGACACCCCTTTATATCGGTGCTTCCTGTAAGGTCATGTTTGCTTATTTAGACGAGGACAGGCAGCTGGAATTAATGGCCTTCTTTCATGAGGAACAATCGAAGGAAGAGCAGGTTTCTTTCCTAGCGTCATTAAAGGAAGAGCTGCAACAAATTCGCCAAAACAACTGGTGTGTTACCATCGGGGAGTATAATGAACATGCATTTGGCATTAGTGTACCGTTATTTAACTATAAAAAGGAAATCACTGCATCTCTTACAATTTCTGGGTTAGTATATGATTTAGATGATCAAAGGGAGAAAAATATGCTTGAACAGTTAGTGAAAGTAGCTCAGCAAATACAATCACACATTTCAAAATTATAACAACAATAGGGGAGCTGACACTATGAATAATAAAGTATTACATCCAAGGGCTTTAGAGCCTGTAACTCTACTAATGATCGTCTTAACATCTGTTGTGGGGGCAATTATTGGGATACAGCTAATTACGACTTTAGGGATTTCTGCCAATACATCAATCGTTGGGGCAATATTTGCGATGATTCTTGGAAGAATACCGATTGGCAAGCTAATTGCCTTTAAATCTGTACACAGACAAAATATTATTCAAACTGCCATTTCGGCAGCAACGTTCAGTGCAGCAAGTAGTTTAATGTTGCCAATTGGTATTCCATATGTATTAGGCTATGAAAATTTAGTATTACCATTGTTTATCGGTGTTATTTTAGCGATGTTTGTTGATGCTTTATTATTATATAAATTTTTCGATACAAAGATTTTCCCAGCAGCAGGTACTTGGCCACCGGGAATTGCAACAGCTGAAGCCATTAAAGCGGGCGATAAAGGCGGTAAGAATGCAAAGGTATTAATTGGTGGCGTGTTAATTGGTATCGTGGGATCTGTTTTGAAAATCCCAATGTCAGCTTTTGGGGTAGCGTTCATCGGTAATATTTGGGCACTGACGATGTTTGGGATTGGGCTTTTATTAAGAGGCTATTCTGTTCAATTATTTAATGTTGACTTAAATGCTTACTATATTCCACATGGCGTTATGATTGGTGCTGGGATTGTAGCACTTTTCCAAGTAGCTTTTGCCTTATTGAATAAAAAGTCGGCTAAAAAGTCAGAAGAGTTAAGCTATTCAAAAGATGCAAAAGAAATTCGACAAGCATTTGGTGTTGGGTTTATAGCATATTTAGCCATTGCTCTATTAATCGCTATTTTAGGCGGTATTATTTCACACATGTCTTTCGGTATGTTAATAGGATTCATCATCTTTGCAACGATTGCTGCATTTGTCCATGAGCTAATTGTAGGTATCGCAGCGATGCATGCGGGTTGGTTCCCTGCATTTGCAGTGGCATTTATTACACTGATTGTTGGTATTTTAATTGGTTTCCCAGCTCCAGCACTTGCATTACTAGCAGGGTATAGTGCTGCTACAGGGGTAGCATTTGCGGATATGGGCTATGACTTAAAAACTGGTTTCATTTTACGTGGTAATGGTAGTGATGTTGCATTAGAAAAAGAAGGTCGCAAGCAACAATTGATTGCTGGTATGCTAGCTTTTGCAATTTCCGCAGTTGTAGTATTGCTATCCTATAAATCTTATTTTGCACAGGATTTAGTAGCACCTGTTAACCATGTGTATGCAGCAACAATTCAATCAGGCGTTACAGGCGATGTAGCGAAACAATTAATGATTTGGGCGATTCCAGGTGCATTAATTCAGCTAATTGGTGGGTCAAAACGTCAAATGGGTATCTTATTCGCAACAGGTTTATTACTTGTCAATCCAATTGCTGGCTGGGCTGTATTAGTGGGTATCATACTTCGTGTTATTTTCACATATGTGACGAAAGGTAAGAGAGAATCTGAAATGACGGTCTTTGCAGCAGGTGTCATAGCTGGAGATGCGCTATATAGCTTCTTCTCTTCCATTCTAAAAATAGGGAAATAGAAAGGAGTCATGCTGAATGGCGAAAGGATTATCGTATGAGGATGGGATTGCTGCCGTTTATGGAGGAGCAATCCTTGGCGGAGGCGGCGGTGGTCTCCTAGAGGAAGGACTCAAGCTAGTGGAGGAAATCTTTGCAGCAGGCGAACCTCAAATCGTGGATATTACCGAATTAGACCAAGAAGATTTAGTTGCCTGTGTGGCAATGGTAGGTGCGCCATCAGCGGCCGATCAATATATTTCAAATGAACAGCTTTGTTGGAGCTATCGTAGTATGAACAACTATATCAATCAACGTCTAAAGGGCATCATTACCAATGAAAATGGTGCCATCACGACGATCAATGGCTGGTTGCAGTCAGTCTTATTACATGTACCTGTTGTGGATGCTCCCTGTAATGGACGAGCACATCCAACGGGAATCATGGGTTCTTTAAATCTCCATGAACAACAAGAATATCAATCCGTACAATTTTATGCAGGAGGAAAAGATGACTTCGCCGTCCAAGGCTTTGTGGAAGGGAATTTACACAGCACTGCAAAGACAGCACGCCAAGCTTCTATTTTAGCAGGCGGGCTAGTCGGGGTCACTCGAAATCCTGTGACGATTGACTATTTACAAAAACATGGCGCACCAAATGCGATTACTATGGCCATAGAGCTTGGCTATTGCTTCTTAAATGGGCAAACCTTTGAAGAAAAGCTAGCCCATGTGTTGCAGTATTTGAATGGCGTGCACATCGTATCAGGCGCTGTCACAAATTATTCGTTAACAAAGGAAAATGGCTTCGATGTAGGGGAATTATCAGTGGGTGATTACCATCTGACGTTCTGGAATGAATATATGACATTATCGAAGGAAGGGCAGGTACAATCCAAATTTCCAGACCTCATCATGACGTTCGATACAGAGAAAATGATGCCAGTTCCAAGTGCAAGTATTGAAGAAGGAATGCATGTTGCAGTGATTCATGTAGACCAATCTAACTTAAAATTAAGTACAACCATGCAAAACGAAGCACTATTGCGGGAAATTGATGAAGTGATCAAAGGCGTTCTATAAAGTAAGAAAATAAAACAGTAAAAGCTGCCATCATCTACTTGAATGTAAGATGGGCAGCTTTTATTTGTCCTTCAGCGGGATGGTAATACATTTTATCACAATCGTTCCTACTTCCTTTTTCACTTCATACATTGATGGCTTAAATGAATTTCTTACTGATTTGCACAACTCATCGAACGTGGTATTCACAAGCTGTAAGCAATTATCGTGTACGATTTTCATTAAAGGGAGGAGCTACGTTCATACATAATCAAGGTATTGACTAGAAGAAGGTAACAACCAGTAATGAAAAAACAATGCACTTCTGCTACAACTGGCGAAATCCTTTTGGTCATGCAACAAACTAACTTGTTGTTCACATTTTCGGCATGTACATTTGGCTATGCGGGTTAAACAAAGAATTTCTAAGGGAAAGTGTTCACTTTTATTTGTTTAGATGAATGGTTTTCAATACGCACGTCATCTTTTAAACAGGTTATTCAATTGTAAGCCCGCTGAAGTTAATGTTAAATCTGTTAAACACACAGCTGTTGTACATTGCTGAAAAATATGAGGTACAGAACAAATAGCTGTTCTGTACGTTTATCATACAATATTCTGAAAAATTAGTCAATTGAAATGGATTTGATTTTTAATTTTTCTAGATTACCTCTTATGTAATAAAATACAGTATAATTTTGTAGGAAAGGAATGAGTGTAGACTATGAATCATTTAATGAATAAAGTACGTGAAATATATGAGCAATTTGATGCTAGTCATGATTTTCAACATATTGAACGTGTCTATCAAAATGCATTAGCTATCCTACATAGCGAGCCAACAGCAGATGAAGAAGTTGTGAAAATAGCGGTACTTTTACATGATGTCAGTGACAAAAAGTATACCGATAGCAAGGAAAAGGAAGAACAGCTTATTGCGGAATTACCTGTTAGCGAGGAAAAAAAGCAACATATTCGTGATTGTATTGCTCAAGTGTCCTTTAATGGTGGGAATGAGCTAGAAGCAACATCATTGGAAGCAAAAATCGTCCGAGATGCAGATCGTTTAGATGCGATTGGTGCTATTGGCATTGCCAGAACATTTGCTTATGGTGGCGCAAAAGGTCGCAAGCTTTATGATAAGGAAGAAGAAGCACGCACAAATATGTCAGAGTCAGAATATCGTCAAAACAATACCGCGTCTGTTACTCATTTTTATGAGAAATTATTATTGCTAAAAGATTTAATGGTGACGGAAAAGGGCAAGCAAATGGCACTTGAACGTCATCAATTTATGGAAAGCTTTTTAAAGCAACTCCAGCACGAAATCGGTCAATAGCACATAGCACAAAAACCGCCTTTTCAATTTGAAGGGCGGTTTTTGTGCTTCATTCGGCTATGGTCTTCGTACCACCAAAAGGATGTATGGTAAGCTAGTACTTTAGTTTTGTATTGACTATCAAATAGATGGGAGACGCACAAATGAGGAATCCTTCATCATGTGTTACTCCATTACCTTTTAATAGCTTAGATGGATTCATTAAAATAGGAGGATATCGCTGTTGTTAATGCTTCCCAAATGATTGTCAGGTCTGCTTGGGAAGTACGCCAATTACTGAAAGCCGCACGAATAGCTGGCATATCTTTGTAGACAGTTGGCGTCATGTATACTTTGCCTTGTTGATTTAAAGTAGTTAAAAATTGTTGGTTCATTTCAGCTGTCAGTGCCTCATTATTGACGGCGAAGCACACGATATTCAGTCGAACAGGTGCTAGCAATGTAAAGTAGGGACTGTCATCTATTTTTTGACCAAGCTGTTGTGCGAGTAATACATTTTCTTCTATTAATTGTTGGTAGCCCAATTTACCATAGGCCTGTAAAGAAAACCAAGCAGGTAGCGCACGAAAACGACGTGAATTTTCAGGTGTAAGATCACAGAAATCTGGATTTTCAAGGGAACTACCAAGATAGGCAGCATTATTTTGAAAAACGGTTGCTTGCAACGATTGATGACGGGTAAATTGCATAGCGGCATCATAAGGGACGTTCAGCCATTTATGTGCGTCAATTGTAATAGAATCTGCATAATTCATGCCCTCAACAAAGTGACGATACTTTGGTGAACAGGCTGCAAAGCCACCAAAGGCCGCATCGATATGAAGCCAGAAAGGGTATCGCTTTTTTAGCTCGCCAATTGCTTGCAAATCATCAAAGTCAACCGTATTGACAGTTCCCGCATTTGCTACAACTATACAAGGTTCATGTAGGTTTTCTTCAAGAAACTGCTGTAATTTTGTGATATCAATGGCTTCTCGCTGTTCTAGGCATAGCATAGTATGAATGGAATTTCTCCCCATGCCAAGCATAGAGGTTGCTTTGATTATACTTGAGTGGGGCGTTTCGCTAACAATCTTTATTGGAGGGATACCATATAGACCATCCAGAGCAGTGTTTTTTCCATAGTATTGTGCAATCCATTCCCTTGCTTGAGCAAGTCCTACAAAATTAGCCATCGTAGCCCCACTGACAAATGTTCCTCGATAATCATCGCTTAATAGCAATAACTCCTTTAGCATGTCAATTGTCGCAAGCTCCATTGAACCTGCAATAGAGCCCTTAGAATGGGATAAATTTTGATCGTAAACACTTACTAACCAATCTCCGACAATCGAAGCAGGGGTAGATCCACCTGTGACAAAACCTAAGTACCTTGAGCCTACACTACTATTTAAGCCTTCAGCAAATTGCTTTGTAAAATATTGAAGTGTTGCCTGAGCACCCTCACCCACTTCTGGAAGTGTCGGAGTAGGAACACTAGAGGAATGGTTCGTTACAGCTCTATGCTCCAGATTAGTAAAAAAATTGGCTGCATGGTCAACTACATCCATTAAAAGCGTTTTTATTTTTTCCTGATCTTGCTTCATGTTCATCATGTATCATCATTTCCCTTCATTTTAACTTAGCTATTTCTGCCTCTACACTATATAGTGATATATATAACAGTCAAATGAAGACTATAACAGTTGGAGGTCCAATGGAAATAAAGCTGAATCGTCAGTCCGATCAATCTTTAATTGATCAAATTTCAACTATCCTTGCAGAAAAAATAAGGTCAGAATTTTTACAGGAAGGGAGCCAATTACCTTCTATTCGGAGCTTTTCAAAAGAAAATCAAGTGAGTCCTGTCACAGTCAGTAAGGCATATGCCTTATTAGAAAGAAATGGTTATATTGAAGTGATACATGGCAAGGGGGCGTTTGTTCGAAACAAAGAACAAAGAAGCTCAAATGAGAGCGGTAGTGATTATAATTGGCAACTAACCATTCCTGATTACATTCAACGTTCACAATCTATGTTAAATAAAAGAATGGAATATGCGATGAAATTCTCCAGTGCGACCATCCACCCTGGATTATTACCCTCTGTTTATTTGGTGAATGAAATTGTGGCGATATTACAGGCAGATCCTCAGATTGTGGCTCGTTATGGAACGGTACAGGGGGATGAAGATGCACGAAAGGCAATCCGAGACTATGTCAAAACATATAGTAATATTGCCACAACACCGCAGGAAATTATTGTGACAAACGGTGTACAACAAGGTATAGATTTAGTGGCTAAAACATTTATTGGACCTGGAGATATTGTCATTACCGAAGCCCCTACATATACAGCAGCAATCGATGTCTTTAGAAATCGTGGGGCCCACATTATTCCCATACCAGTAGACGAGGAAGGAATGCAGACAGCTCTTCTAGCGACACTCTGCCTAAGCAAACAGCCAAAGCTTATCTATACAAATCCTACCTTCCATAATCCTACAGGCACAGTTTTAAGTGAAGCAAGAAGGAGAGAATTACTGGATCTTGCCCAACAATATGGCTTTCTTATTGTAGAGGACGATTCATGGAATGAAATTTATTTTGACGATAACCCACCACCACCACCTCTGAAAGCTTTAGATACAAGTGGTCATGTTATTTATTTAAAAGGCTTTAGTAAGACGTTGGCCCCAAGCTGTAGAATCGGCGCTATCCTTTCAAAAGGTACCGTTCATCAACGACTTTTATCTGCCAAATCCAGTGCCGATTCGGGTAACCCCTTATTAACACAAAAGGCACTGATTCCATTTTTACGTTCAGACCGAATGCATGCCCATTTAGAAAAACTGCGCATTGCACTTGAGATAAGAAGGGATCAGACCATTGCATTGTTGAATAAGCATGCACCAAAGGGCGTTACGTGGATCGAGCCAAAAGGTGGACTTAATATTTGGGTGTCTTTACCTAGTAATGGCAATACGGATGAGCTGTTATGGAAGGCTCAACAAAAACAAATTACCTTTTTACCAAGCACAGCTTGTTATCCAGGAGAGCCACAATATCACCATCTAAGAATTAGTTACTCTTATCCTGAACCTCACGACTTAACACAAGGAATCATCAAGCTTTGTCAGCTTATGGAATCCTATTTACAGGACATGCCACCAGTTCGTTGATAGTTTGTTGTTCTTTGTTTACCTGCGGTTTGATGTTATGATGAATAGTGGATATCAATAATCGTCTACATAAAAATCGTGTGGGCATGAACAATACCTAACATGAAAGAGATGGAATAGTGGAATGAGTCATTTAATTGTACAAAATTTAACCAAAACAGTGGGCGATAAAACGCTTTTTCAAAATATTGAATTTACCATTTATGAGGGAGAGCGGGCAGGCTTAATCGGTATAAATGGAACGGGAAAATCAACCCTGTTATCCATTTTAGCTGGGGACATGGAAGCGGATTCGATGACAGTAGATCGCCCGAATAAATACCGTGTCGCTTATTTACCACAGGAGCCTACATTTCAGGCAGGTGAAACAGTTTTACAAGCTGTCTTTTCAGGCGATTCGCCCATTTTACAGCTGAATCGTCAATATGAGGAAACGGTTGCTGCACTAGCAAGTAACCCAACATCCGAAAGTTTACAAAAGACGTTATTTAGTCTGCAACAGCGCATGGATGAAGAGCAGGCATGGGATGTCAATGCCCTTGCAAAGACGGCCTTAACAAAGCTTGGTATTGAAACTTTTGAAAAAGAGGTACTAACGCTATCAGGCGGTCAGCAAAAACGTGTTGCATTAGCGAAGGTGTTAATTGAACCAGCGGATCTTTACTTATTGGATGAGCCCACCAACCATTTAGATGTACAGTCTACAGAATGGCTTCAAGAGATGGTCTTACGATTAAAGGGTGCAGTGATTTTCATCACCCACGATCGTTATTTCTTAGATGAATTATCAACACATATTTACGAGTTAGCAAATCAAACCTTGTATCGTCATACAGGGAATTACGGTGATTATTTAGAGGCTCGAGCTATTCGTGAGGAGATGCAAGCTGCTTCTGCACAGAAGGATCGCAATCGTTATCGTTCAGAATTAAAATGGATACGTCGTGGTGCGAAGGCGCGTTCAACTAAGCAAAAGGCTCGTATTCAACGCTTTGAAAAGCTAGAAGAAAACCTAGAACGCAAAACAGAAGATGTTTCCTTGGATATGGGACTTGCGACAACACGTCTTGGACGTAAAGTGCTGGAGGCTGAGAAAATTTCGAAAGCCTTTGGCCAGCAAAAAATCCTTGAAAAGTTCTCATTTCTACTACAGCAAGGTGATCGAATTGGCATTATTGGCGCGAATGGTGTAGGAAAATCAACTTTGTTGAACATGCTAGCAGGAGAGCTGACACCCGATCAAGGTGAAATTCTTGTTGGGTCAACGGTCAAGCTGGCACATTTCAAGCAAACATTGCCGAAAATGAATGAAAATGAGCGTATGATTGAATATATACGTGAGGCTTCAAATGATATTACCGATGCAGAGGGTGTCCGTTACTCAGCTGCTCAAATGCTGGAGCGCTTTTTATTCCCGTTGCATGCTCATGGTACTCCAATTGGAAAATTATCGGGCGGTGAGCGCAAGCGTCTTCATTTATTACGTTTATTGATGGAGCAACCAAACGTCTTATTATTGGACGAGCCAACGAATGATTTAGATATTGAAACATTAGGTGTGCTAGAGGATTTCATCGAGCATTTCCCAGGCGTGGTTATCACGATTTCCCATGATCGTTTCTTCCTCGACCGTATTGCGAAAAAGCTATGGATACTAGATGGTCAGGGACAAGTAGAGGAAACACTGGATCTATACAGTGAGTATCTGGAGAAACGTGAGCAGACAGCTACTGTCAAAGTAGAAACGTCAAAAGTAGAAAAGCCAAAATCAGAAAAGCCAAAATCAGACAAAAAAAAGCTATCGTTTAAAGAGCAAAAAGAATGGGAAACGATTGCAGACGAGATAGAGAAAACAGAAACTGCTATTATGGAGACCGAAGAAGGAATCGCCAATGCAGGCTCAGATTTTACCAAGCTACAGGAATTAACAGCTAAGTTGGATGAGCTAAATGCACAGTATGAGCATCTAATTGAAAGATGGTCGTATTTAGATGAAATAGTTAACGGATAAGGAGCGATAGACATGAAGATTATTACCATTGAACCGACGCCAAGTCCCAATTCTATGAAGATTGTTGTTGATACAGAGCTACCATTCGGGAAGAGCTATAATTTTACAAAGGATAATAAAGACGAAGCAACAGGCGAGGCGGCTGCTATTTTAGCGATTGAGGGAGTAAAGGGCGTTTACCATGTAGCCGATTTCTTTGCTGTTGAGCGCAATGCCAAATATGCATGGGAAGGCATTCTAGCAAGTATTCGTCAAGTGTTAGGGGAAGATGTCCAAACACAAGAAGAAACGGTTGTGGCCAATGAATTTTATGGAGAGGTTTATGTCCATGTACAATTTTACAAGCAGGTGCCTTTACAAGTAAAAGTTTTTGATAACCAACGTGAATATCGTATTAGCTGCGGAGACCGTTTTGTCGATGCTTTTAATCAAATTATTGAGTCAGCAGTAGATGAAAACTATATTTTCCAACGTAAGTGGATTGATTATGGGGTTCGCTACGGTGAGCTTGAGGAAATTGCTGAAACAATCAAACAGGAGATTGATGTCACTTATTCTGCAGACCGTTTAGCAGAAATTGTCACAGCTATCAATAATGATGGTGAAAAAGCCGCTGTGAAAACGGACAAACTTAAAGTGACAGTAGAACAGTTCAAGCAACCTGAATGGGAGAAACGCTTCCAACTGCTCGATCAAATGGCTGATCCTGAGCTAGACGACCTACCGCTATTAGATTTAGCCTTACAGGATGAACAAATGTCTATCCGTCGACTAGCGACGGTGTACTTAGGCATGATTGAGGATGTGGCAGTTGTCCCTTATTTAGAAAGAGCCCTACAAGATAAAAGTGCAGCAGTACGTCGAACAGCAGGTGACTGCATGAGTGACCTTGGCTTTGTAGAATTTGAAGAAGCCATGCTGCAAGCCTTACAGGACAAAAACAAATTGGTTCGCTGGCGCGCAGCCATGTATTTATATGAGGTCGGCACAGAACAGTCCTTACCAGCATTGAAGGCTGCCGAAGATGACAAAGAATTCGAAGTGAAGCTACAAGTGAAAATGGCCATTGCCCGTATCGAACAAGGCGAGGAAGCAAAAGGCTCGGTTTGGAAGCAAATGACCGAGTCCCGTCAACAATAATCAGGAAAAACCAGCAAATGCTGGTTTTTTTCTATTTTGTAATGGTTGGCATTCGCCCTATAAATGGGTAAGGTGCTTCTGAATGGTGATAGGTCCTCTCCAAGAGTGAGCGAACTATGGACCAGCTCTTAAAAAGGGTGAACCGCTCAAAAGAAGCGGAACCCGCTCTAAAAAGAGATGAAACCGCTCCAAAGAACCAAAAACTTTTTTCTCCAAATTAAAGAAATCCCGCTCAAAAAAGTGTTCCCTCTTCCAAACTATAATTATCTAACCACCTGAAAATCAAAAACAATACTCTCTTGCATTCGATGAATTGATCGAAAAACCGTGTAAAACAGAAAAAAATGTTGTTTTCTAGTGATTTATTGCTAAACAAAAAGTTAAAGGCGTTCTTTGAATCATTAACATATTGTCTAGTTTCATAGAGAAAGGACAATGTTAAAATAACATAAATTCAGAATATTCTTTAAAAATAGGGGGTCCTTTGCATGACAGTAACTAGTTTAAAGACAACAAAATCGTATGTGCGAGATCGTGAGACGGTCATCGCCTTAACACAGAAGCTCGTGCGCATTGAAAGCGTTTACCGTGAGAACGATCCGAAGGGCAATGAGCAAGAGGTGGCAACTTTTGTAGCGGCATATTTACGAGATATTGGCATCGAGACGCATATCGAGGAGGTTGTGCCAGGGCGACCAAATGTCATTGGTATTATTGATTCGGGCAAGCCTGGGAAAACATTACTTTTCGAAGGACATACGGATGTGGTGACAGAGGGCAATCGAGAGGCTTGGGCCTATGATCCATTTGGAGCAGAAATTGTAGATGGGCGTATGTATGGCAGGGGAACGAATGATACAAAAGGGAATCTGGCTTGTATGATTACAGCTTGTCAGTCATTGCTACTAGATCAAGAGGCGTTTACGGGCAAAATTATTTTATGTATTCCATGTGATGAAGAAGGGCTTATGCTAGGCATTAAGCATTTTATTAAAAATGGCTGGGCCGAAGGTGTGGATGGTGCGATTATCTGTGAGCCACAGGAAAATAATGTGTGTATTGCACAACGCGGGGCTATTCGTTTACAGGTAGATATTTTCGGTAAAATGGCGCATGGTGCGATTTCGTGGAGTGGCATCAATCCTAACTGGCGTATGGCACGTTTCATCGTAGAGCTTGAAAAATTGGAAAAAGAGGAGCAAGCACGATTAGGGCGTGATCCAATGCTGAATTGGCCATCTATTACACCAACGATTTTACGAGCGCCTGTAAAGGGAGATGCACAAATCAATGTCATTCCCGATCACTGTATGACAACACTCGATATTCGCACGGTGCCTGCGCAGGACCATGATGAACTACTGGGCAAGATTGAAGCGATTATTAAACGATTACAAGCAGATGATCCTGATTTCAAAGTAGAACTGACGGTTCTTGATAACCGACCTGCAACAGCAACAGCGAAGGAAGACCCTGTTGTACAGGCAATATATGAGGCTGTGGCAGAGGTAACAGAGAAGGAACCAAAATATAATGGTGTTCCAGGCGCGACAGATGGGACGTTTCTTCATGTGCATGGTATTCCAATTGTAACGGTTGGAGCAGGAGATCGAGAAATTCCTCATCAAATCAATGAGTATGTGGACATTGAAGAATTGGCAGAAACAACGGCCATTTACCGTTTAGCAGCATTAAAATTTTTGGCGGGTGATGCACAATGACAGCTATCAAAATAGCAGTAATACCAGGAGATGGCATAGGAAAAGAGGTTATGCAGGAAGCGTTAAAAGTTTTAAATTGTTTGCAAGAACAACATAGCTCCTTACAAATTGAAACAACCATCTTTCCTTGGAGCTCCGATTACTACGTACAGCATGGCTGTATGATGCCTAATGATGCACTGGCAACACTTCAAACATATGATGCGATTTTATTTGGGGCTATTGGCGATGCTCGTGTGCCTGATGATGTTACCGTTTGGGAATTAATTATGCCCATTCGAAAGCATTTCCAGCAATATGTGAATTTCCGTCCTATTAAATCACTACCTGGGATAGCGTCGCCCTTGGCTAACGGCAAAGAAATTGATTTTGTGATCTTCCGTGAAAATGCAGAGGGTGAATATTCGGACAGTGGTGGTCGACTGTACCAACAGCAGCCGCAGGAAATGACGATTCAAAATACAATCATGACGCGCATTGGGATTGAAAAGATTGTCCATGCTGCCTGTGAATATGCGAAGCAACACGGTAAAACCAAAATAACAAGTGCGACAAAATCGAATGCCATTATTCATTCGATGAAATTCTGGGACGAGCATACAAGCAAAACGGTGAAGCAAAGTTCACCAGCACTACAGCTCGAATCCATTTATATCGATGCACTCGTCGCCTATTTCGTAGAACGACCACAGAATTTTGAAGTGGTGGTAGCGTCCAATTTGTTTGGCGATATTTTATCCGATTTAGGCTCTGCTATTGTAGGAGGACTTGGTCTATCTCCATCAGCCAACCTGAACCCCGAAAAGGATTTTCCATCGATGTTTGAGCCTGTTCATGGCTCAGCACCAGATATTGCAGGCAAGGGTATTGCCAATCCAATCGCTCAAATTTGGTCGCTTGCCTTACTGCTTGGCCATCAAGGCAGACCAGATTTAGAACAGCTCATTGTTAAAGCCATTTCAGCTGTGCTGCAAGAAGGCGTTGTGAAAACAGCAGATATTGGTGGACAAGCGACAACAGCACAAATGGGCGATGCGATTTGTCAGGAAATTATTAATAGAACTTTAACAGCAGGAGGTGTTTAGCATGGCAGTTGAGCAACAGGTGATTGTGGTTACTGGTGCGGGAGGCGGTATGGGAAAGGCCATTATTCACGAGCAATTAAAGCTGGGCAATCGAGTTATTGGACTTGATTTATCCATAGATGCCTTATCAGATATTGCACAGGATGCCCTTCAATGCTTTGAAGTCAATGTGTTACAGGAGGAACGTGTGCAAGACATCTGCCAGCAGGTTTTTGATAAGTATGGCAGAATAGATGGTCTTGTTAATGCACTGGGAATTGCCCAGTCAGCTACGCCGATTGAAGAGGTCACAATGGATGAATGGAATCGTTTAATGGATGTTAATGTGAAAAGTTTATTTATCACGACAAAGGCAGTTGTCCCTTTTATGAAAAAACAGCAAAGGGGTTCTATTATTACAATTGCCTCGATTTCAGCAGTGCGACCAAGACCGGGCTTACAGGCTTATATTGCATCGAAGGGTGCAGCAGAGAGCTTTACGAGAGGACTAGCAATTGAACTAGCATCTAGTCAAATTCGGGTTAATACGATTCATCCAGGACCAGCAGACACACAAATGCTTGGTCAATTTGCCGCACAGGGTGCAGACGTAGAGCAGACGAAGCAAAGTGTCTTTGTGCAATCTGTGCCATTAGGACGATTAGTGAAGCCAGCAGATATAGCAGGAGCTGTTAGTTATTTACTATCAGATGCAGCAAGTATGGTCACAGGAACGACATTACATGTAGATGGTGGCCGTGGATTATAGGAGGGGTACAATGAAAAAAATTCCTATGTTGATAGATGGTGAGTGGGTTCACGGTGATGCTCAGACATACCTTGATGTTAAGAATCCCTCAACGGGTGAAGTGATTGCACAAATTAGCAACGCGAATAAAGAACATGTAGAAGAGGCAGTACGTGCAGCCCGAGTAGCCTTTGAACGTGAGGACTGGCGTCAATGGAAAGCCTATGAACGTGGGCAGTTATTGATCGAATTTGCTCATTATATTCGTAAGCATGCAGAGGAGTGGAGTTTACTAGAATGTCGGGATGTAGGAAAGCCCTTATCACAGGCAAGAGCAGATATTGAAGCAGCGGCACGCTATTTTGAATTTTATGGTGGTGCAGCGGATAAGGTGATGGGAGATACAATTCCGATTGAGGATGGGCTTTTAAATGCAGTAGTGCTAGAGCCAGTGGGCATTACGGTACATATTGTGCCATGGAATTATCCGATTCAAATTACGGCAAGAAGTGTAGCAGCCGCTATAGCAACTGGTAATGCAGTCATTGTGAAAAGTGCGGAGGATACACCGCTAACAACACATGCCATTGCAGAATGGTTCGCCGATAAGCTGCCGAAAGGGATTTTCCAGCATATTACGGGCTTGGGACGAGAAGTTGGTCCTTATTTAACTTCACATCCCGATATTAATCATATTACGTTTACAGGTTCTGTTCCCACAGGAATTGCGGTGATGAAGGCGGCTGCTGAAAATGTTGTGCCTGTGACATTAGAGCTTGGTGGTAAATCTCCTAATATTGTTTTTGCGGATGCTAACATGGAGCAGGCATTAGAGGGAGTTGTACGTGCGATTATTCAAAATGCTGGTCAAACTTGTTCAGCAGGGGCACGTTTACTCATTGAGGAACGAATAAAAGAGTCCTTCATTTCCCGATTAGCCCAAAGGTTCCAAGTGATCCAAGTAGGACCAGGTGAAGCAGATATGGAGATGGGACCGTTACTGAATGAACAACAATATACAAAAATCACTGCATTATTACAGCAAGCAAAGGTAGATGGCTATGTTGTGACGGGTGGGGAACCATTGACATTGGCAGGCTATGAGAACGGCTTTTATGTTCAGCCAACTATACTTGATGGTGTTGATCCAAATGATCCATTAGCTCAGGAGGAAATTTTCGGTCCAGTGTTAACCGTCTTGACATTTTCGACTGTAGAGGAGGCCATCGCATTAGCCAATAGTACGGACTATGGCCTAGTGGCGGGCATTTGGTCACAAAATATCGATACGGCTCACTATGTGGCAAGTCGTGTGCAGGCGGGACAAGTATTTGTCAATAATTATGGGGCTGCTGGAGGCATTCAAATGCCATTTGGAGGCTATAAAAAAAGCGGAATTGGTCGAGAGAAGGGCTTTGTTGCACTGCGAAACTATACGCAAATGAAAAATATCGCTATACGCTATGCACCACCTAATCAACACTGAGATGGAGGGACGCATATGGAACAGCCAAAAGACAAAGATGTGCTTTTAGAGGTCAATCACTTATCAATTAAATTCCATTTAAAAAATGGCAAAGAGGCAAAAGTTGTGGAAGATGTGAATTTTACTATTCATAAAGGAGAAACCGTTGCACTGGTTGGTGAATCGGGAAGTGGCAAAAGTATTACATCCTTAGCCATTATGCGGTTGCTGCCTATACCTCCAGGAGAAATTACGTCAGGTTCTATCACTTTAAACGGTAAAAATCTACTTACCTATAAAAATAAAGAAATGAGCCGTATACGGGGCAATGAAATTAGTATGATTTTTCAAGAGCCCATGACCTCTTTAGATCCCGTTTTTACGATTGGCAATCAAATGATTGAAGGCATACGAAGACACCAAAAGGTATCGAAAAAAGAGGCATGGAATAAAGCGCTACAGCTTTTAAAAGAAGTCGGGATTGCGAATGCAGAAAAGGTCATCGCTGAATATCCTCACCAACTTTCAGGCGGGATGCGACAACGAGTTATGATTGCCATCGCAATGTCGAATAATCCGCAGCTATTAATTGCGGATGAGCCAACTACTGCACTTGATGTCACGGTTCAGGCACAGATTTTAAAGCTGATGCTAAAAATGAAGGAAGAGCATCGATCAGCCATTTTATTCATTACCCATGATATGAGCGTTGTTGCAGAGACAGCTGACCGCGTTATGGTGATGTATGCGGGACAGATTGTCGAGGAGGCCCCAGTAAGAGAGCTCTTTTTAAATCCACAGCATCCTTATACCACAGCGCTTTTAAAGACGATGCCAAGCCTTGAAACAGATGTCAAAAGGCTACCATCGATTCCTGGTACTGTGCCACCTGCGTATGCATTACCTGACGGCTGTCGCTTTGCGCCACGTTGTCCCCATGCGCTGGCACATTGTCATCAGGAGCAACCTGCTGTTCATCACATTCAGGAGGCACATAAGGTACGCTGTCATTTATTCACGGAGAAAGGAGAGCTGGCTCATGACAGAGAAAGAAGTTTTGCTGGAAATTAATCATTTAAAAGCCTACTTTCCTGTGAAGCGTAAATCGATGAAGGAAGAGAAAAAGGTCATAAAAGCGGTTGATGATATTTCGATTGAGATTTATAGAGGGGAAACACTTGGAATTGTTGGTGAATCAGGCTCAGGAAAATCCACCTTTGGGCGAACAATTTTAAAGCTCGTTGAACCAACAGCAGGCGAAGTGCTATATAAAGGACAACCCATCCAGCATTTAAAGGGGAATAAGCTACAAAGTTACCGAAATCAAATGCAAATGATTTTTCAAGATCCCTTTGCCTCTCTCAATCCTCGGATGCGAATCGGTTCTATAATCGAAGAGCCGATGAAGCTACAATTAACCTTGACGAAGGAGCAACGCAAAGAGCGTGTGAAGGAGCTATTACAAAAGGTAGGGCTACCTGAGGATGCCATGCATAAATTTCCACATGAATTTTCTGGTGGGCAGCGGCAGCGTATTGGGATTGCACGGGCATTAGCGATTCATCCAGAATTCATTATAGCCGATGAGCCCGTTTCAGCATTGGATGTGTCGGTGCAATCACAAGTGCTCAATCTCATGATGGATTTACAGGATGAATTTCAATTAACCTATTTATTTATCTCACATGATTTAAGCGTTGTGAAGCATATTAGTGACCGTGTGGCAGTGCTGTATTTAGGTAGAGTAGTGGAGATTGGGACAAAGAAGGAGCTATATGCCAATCCGTTGCATCCCTATACACAAGCATTACTATCTGCAATACCAGTTGTTAATTTTGATGAGCCTAAGCAAGAAATACTTTTACAGGGCGAGTTACCAAGTCCGATGAATCCACCTGTTGGCTGTGTCTTTCATACACGTTGCCCGCATGTGATGGAAAGATGCCATCAGGAGAGACCGAAGCTTCACAATGAAAATGATCATCAACGAGTAGCCTGTTTTTTATATGATAAAAAATCAGAAAATTATAATTATTTAAAAAGTGAGGTGTGAAGAATGTTTGTCAATATAACGGATGTGCCAGGTGTTAAGGTAGGACATCGCGAGAACAAGGAGGGCATCACAGGCTGTACGGTGCTAGTAGTGGAAAACGGAGCAGTTTGTGGAGTGGATGTTCGAGGCTCTGCACCAGGTACTCGTGAAACAGATGCGTTAGATCCCATCAATGAAATTGACCGAGTTCATGCTATTTGTTTAGCTGGGGGTAGTGCGTTTGGGTTAGATGCTGCTACAGGCGTCATGCAATTTTTAGAGGAGCAAGGGATTGGGGTAGATGCAGGAGTAGCGAAAATACCGATTGTACCAAGTGCTGTACTCTTTGACTTGTTTATCGGTGATCCACATGCACGACCTACAGCACTAATGGGCTATGAAGCGGCACAAGCGGCACAAGTTGGCTCATTTCCAAATGGCAATGTAGGCGCAGGCTACGGAGCAACTGTAGGCAAATTAGCTGGTCCAGAATTTGCAATGAAGGGTGGGCTTGGTAGTGCTTCCTATGCGGGAAAAGATGGTCTTGTAGCAGGTGCTATCGTGGCTGTCAATGCAGTTGGAGATGTCAAGGACCCTACAACGAGGAAAATTTTAGCTGGAGCAAGAGATACGCATTCTGGTCAATGGGTGGATTGCTGTGCCTATTTAGAGCAACATGCACAATCAGAGGCTTTAGCGGGTACAAATACAACCATTGGTGTTGTGGCAATGAATGCCAAGCTAACGAAGGCTGAGGCTAAAAAGATTGCGCAGCTTACGCAAAATGCCTTAGCACGCACGATTTATCCTGTTCATACGATGCTGGATGGCGATACGATTTTTGTGCTTGGTACAGGGGATCAATCCTATGCACTTGATTATTTAGGCCAGCTAGCGACAAAGGTGATGGAGGAAGCAATTCTGGCTGGCATTAAAGCCGCTGAACGATTGGCGGATGTTGAGAGTTATACAAGCATTCAAAAGACAAGCACTTAGAAAAAGGGGGAACAGCCATGCAATGGAAAAAAAGCGGATTGATACTACTAACAGTGTTAATGGCAATCGTTATGGCAGCGTGTTCAAGTGATGGAGAGAAAACGACTACTTCAGGTACTACAGATGGTCAAGCGGCAACAGATGCTCCACAGGAAATTGTTGTACGTGTGAATGATGATCCAGATTTTTTAGATCCACATAAAGCGACAGCGTCCATTTCTTATCAAATGATTCTAAATATCTTTGAGGGGCTAATGGCTCCTGAAACGGATGGCTCCTTAAAGGAGGGACTTGCTGAAAGCTATGAAATTTCTGAGGACGGCTTAACCTATACGTTTAAAATTCGCCAAGGTGTGAAGTTTCATAATGGTGATGATTTAACGATGGAGGATATTCAATATTCCTTTGACCGTTTAATGGGGAAAAATGGTGGGGAAAAAATGTCCAATAGCTTTGATAATGTAGCATCTACAGAGGCGCCTGATGCAAGTACATTTGTGATTAAGCTAAAAGAGCCAAATTCAAATTTCTTGTATTCATTAACAGGCAGACAATCAGCTATTATTCCAAAGAGCAATGATGGGAAGCATAATGAAAATCCAATTGGTACAGGTCCATTTGCCTTTGTGAAATATGCACCAGGTACAAATTTAGAGCTTAAGAAAAATGAACAGTATTGGCAAGAAGGATTACCTTATTTGAATAAAGTAACCTTTGCCTTCCAATCAGATGATCAGGCAGCCATTATGAGCTTAATGGCAAACGAAGTTGATTTAACGAGTGTTCCTTGGCACCGTGTAAGCGAGGTAGAGGGAAGCTATAATTTATCACACCAAAATAATAACTCTTCTCTTATTGTTACATTTAACGAAACAAAGGCACCATTTGACAATGTGAAGGTTCGTCAAGCAATCAATTACGCAATTAGTAAAGCCGATATTATTGACTCTGTGTTTGCAGGCTATGCTGTGCCACTTGGCTCTAATATGAGTCCAGCGATGGGCGATTTCCAAAAGAAGGGCTTAGAAAGCATGTATGAGCGAGATGTGGAAAAAGCGAAGGCGTTATTAGCAGAAGCAGGATATCCGGATGGCTTTAAAACAAAAATTACAGTGTCTTCACACAATGATATTTACTCAAATATTGCACAAATTGTCGTAGCTAATCTACAAGAGATCGGAATTGATGTAGAAATTGAAGTAGTGGAATGGGGAATTTGGCTAGATCGCGTTTACTTTGGTCGTGACTATGCAATGACAACGATTGACTTAACAGGTCGTGCATCTGCTTTTGAAGTGTTGAATGATTACATTTCTACAAACGATAGTGAAAACTTCTTCTTATTTAAAAATGAAGAATACGACAAAATTATGGCTGATGTTTTAAAGGAAACCGACCAAGCCAAGCAAATAGAGTATTATCATCGTGCACAGGAAATATTAGCTGAGCAGGCAACAGCAGTGTATATTGCGGATTATCAAATCGTTTGGGGATCTGACAAACAGGTGACGGGGCTCAAGAGCTATCCATTCTGGTTCCACGATATGTCAGAGGTCAAGTTTTCAAACTAGAAAGGGATGAGTGCTTATGATGTATATCCTACGTCGAATCATCCTGTTAATAACAACCATCCTTCTAGTATCCATTATTACATTTGGTGTTTTTCAAATTTTACCTGGTGATCCAGTTCGCACAATGCTAGGAACAGAGGCGGATCCCACTCAAATTGAAAATTTACGATCTGAGCTTGGCTTGGATCGTCCTCTTTATGAACAATATGTGGATTGGATGAAGGGCTTATTGACAGGGCAATTAGGGAATTCCATTCGATTTTCCATGCCAGTAAAAGAATTACTATTTGATCGACTTCCTGTCACCATGTCATTAGCAGGACTCACCCTTATCATTGTCTTAATCATCTCATTACCTTTAGGGATGTTTGCAGCAAGAAGACAAAATAAATTAAGTGATGTGTCATTATCGACTGTAACCCAGATCGGTATGGCAGTGCCTTCCTTTTGGCTAGGGATGATGCTTATTCTTTACATTGGCCTACAGTTCAGCTTCTTTAAAATAAGTGGCTATATACCTTGGACACAAAGTGTAGCAGGGGCGCTCAGTACCCTAATACTTCCAGCCTTAACGATTGCGATTCCACAAATTGCGGTGAATTTTCGTTATGTTCGTACAGCCATTTTGGAGCAGGTCCAGCTCGATTATGTCCGTACGATACGCAGTAAAGGGATGTCTGAACAAAATGTAATGTATAAGCATGTTTTAAAAAATTCCATGATTCCGATATTGACGGTTTTTGGGTTGATTATGGCGGAGGTAGTGGCAGGAACGATTATTGTGGAGCAGGTGTTTTCATTGCCAGGGATTGGTCAGTTATTGATTACGGCTATCAGTAATCGTGATTTTCCACTCGTACAAGGGATCGTTATGTATATTACAATAGCTGTCGTCATGATTAATTTTATCGTCGATGTTTTATATTCTGTGTTGGACCCTAGAATTCGATTACGTTAAGAGGTGACTACCATGAAACAATTACAGCGCTATACTAAAAAAATCAATTTAGTCATTGGTCTCCTCGTCATTGTTGGCTTTCTGCTCGTCATGATTGTTAGCTTTTTTTATACACCCCATGATGTCAACGCGATGAATATACCTGAAAAATTGCGTGGTCCAGGTGGTGCCTATATGTTTGGAACAGATGAATTTGGGCGAGATATTTTTAGTCGCATTATGAAGGGGACACAAACAGCCTTTGCCGTGGGTCTATTAACGGTTGCGATTGGAACGATATTTGGTATTCTCATAGGCGGAATTGCAGGCTATGTTGGTGGCTGGGTCGATGAAATATTTATGCGTACGATGGACGCTTTAATGGCCTTTCCAGGAATCATCTTAGCATTAATGCTTGTAGCAGTATTCGGCCCAGGAATAACGAATACAGCGATAGCGCTGGGGATTATCGCGATACCTGCTATTGCGAGGATTGCCCGCAGTGGCTTTGTGCAACAACGTGACTCGGAATATGTGCTGGCAGCGAAATTAATTGGTGTTAAGCCTTATAGCATCATGTTTCGTCATATTTTACCAAACATTTCGTCGCAAATTATTGTGGCAGCAACCGTGACTTTTGCGACAGCCATGTTAGCCGAGGCAGCACTGAGCTATTTAGGGCTTGGGGTACAGCCACCAAACCCTAGCTGGGGCAGAATGTTAAAAGATTCACAAGCCTATTTAATCGGTGCCCCTTGGTATACGTATGCCCCTGGAGGAGCCATTACGATTCTTGTTTTAGGCTTATATATGCTCAGTAATGCTTTACGAGATTTTATGGACCCGCGTTCAAAATCGTAATAGATCAGGTGCTGTCTTTTGCAACAGTTCATATGCCTTAACAGCCATCTCAATATTGAGGCGATGGGGAGCTTGTAAAAAATCAGCACCTAGTATACTTTCTAAGCGTTCTATTCGTTTGTAAAGTGTTTGACGGACAATAAACAGCTGTTCTGCTGTATCATTTTTAGCTCCATTACAGGATAGATAAACAGCTAATGTTTGAAATAAATCATGGCTACTTTTTTGATCTAATACTAAAATTTCCTGTAAATAATCTTTTACAAATTGTAGGAGAGCTGTTTGATCCTGCTGTAATAACAATCGATAAACACCTAAATCTTTATAATAGATGGAGCTCGTCAATTGATGATGCTGCATTTGGATGGCTGATTTGGCTTCCTTATAGCCCAGATGAACACTTTCGATCGTTTGATAGACATTGCTAATACCACAGCTAAGGGTAAGTTGCTCAAAAAATTGTGCTGCTTTTCTTGCAATGATTTGTGAAATTGCTTGATCAAAAGCGTCGCGATTGTCTTTCATATAATCTGCGGCAATGAAAAAGGCTAAAATAATTATCTCGTGCTGTCTTACTGAAACAGTAGGGAAAAATCCAAGCTTTTTCAGAATCGAACGAACATACATGGCATTTTGTAGCTGGATTTCCTGCCATTCTTCTTCAGGTACAGTATTGGCTTCATCATGTAGATTGAACACGACGACTCGGTAAAATAAATTACGACTTTCGATTGGTAAATAGCTTTGGTAGTATTGAATATCTACTGGCTGACCTTGAATTAAGGCTAGTATGAATTCATCTTCCCGGCTTTGCTGTCGCTCCTGAAGCATGCGGTTACGCATTAAAATATGGGCAATTGACATAGTTGCTCGTTCAAGATTTAACAAGGTGTAATCACTCTGCTTTGGCAGTTCAGAATGCATACATAAATAGCCCCACACTTGTCCAAGTCCATTAACAGGAATAATGACAAAATGGTCTTTACCCAAGGATAGAAGGTGCAAGGGCTCTTGTAGTTCTAACTGCTGACAATGCTCCTCCATGACACGTAAGTATTTTTTAGCCTCCATAGGATAATAAAAGCTTTTTGTATCTTCTGAAACAAATAGAAAGGGAGCATTTGTATCTTGATGGAGCACTTGTAATATTTTTAAAATACCATTTGGCATTAATGATAATTCCATAAAAGTTTTGGATAGTGTATCTAGCTGTGTAAGTGCCTGCTGGTGTTGATTAATTATGTACGTGTGCAAATCTTGCGTAATATCAATAAATCGTACAATTTCCTCAAAGATGATGATAGGGAAATGATGGGCATTTGCCATGGCAATCAATTCTACGGGAACATGGTCAAAATAGTCGCCAATTTCTATACAAAGACCAGCTGCCTCATTTCGAATAAGGTTTTGTAAGTAGGCTATTTGTGTTTCTCGTTCTAGCTGTAAACCGACACCCGTGGTTAAAATTAATTCACCACCATTGATTAAGGTTTCAAAATCTTTAATTTCTAATATATGTGTCCACAATACTTGGCGATCTAGGCCGTGCTGCCCTGCAATAAGCTTCGCCGATTCAAAATGCTTGCGCTTGAGGACATCACGTACGAGTAGAGGATGTTTCGACATCAATTAGCACCTGCCCTTCGAATGTACAATGTCTATTTCATTATGTTAGAGAAATCAGAAAATTTCAATATTAACTAGCTTAATAGGGAAAATGGTGATAGACAAAAAGACACCGATGATACACGATTGGAGGTCATGATATGGAGCGAAACGATCAGTTTACACATACTTTACAGCAAAAAGATCATGAAAACATTTGGCATCACATGTCTATCTATAACGACAAAGCACCTCCCATTATTGAGCAGGGAGAAGGGGCATGGATTACAGATAGTTTAGGCAATCGCTTTTTAGATGGCATGTCAGGCTTATGGGCAGTGAATGTAGGGTATGGGCGTGAGCGTCTTGCTAGGGTTGCGTATGAGCAGCTAAAAAAGCTTTGCTATGCTCCTTTAACACAAAGCCATGAACCTGCCATCAGGCTCGCTGAAAAAATAAACAGCTTACTTGATGATGACTATATGATGTTTTATTCCACTAGTGGCTCAGATGCGAATGAAGTAGCGTTTAAGTTAATACGTCAATACCATCAACAAAATGGGGAAGGGAACCGCTACAAAATCATTGCGCGATATCGGGGCTATCATGGCAGTTCACTTGGGGCATTAGCAGCTACAGGTCAGGCATTACGTAAATTTAAGTACGAGCCGCTGACACCAGGCTTCTTACATGTTGCTCCACCTGATCACTATCGTCGTCCAAAAGGGCAGTCAATTGAGGCATACAGCCTAGCACTTGCCCGAGAAATGGAAGAAAAAATTATTTGGGAGCAAAAAGAAACCATTGCGGCTGTCATTATGGAGCCACTCATCACGGGTGGTGGAGTGCTTATTCCACATCCAACTTATGTCAAAGAAGTCGAGCGCATTTGTAGAAAGCATGGAGTATTACTCATCATGGATGAAGTCATTTGTGGTTTCGGACGGACAGGTAAGCTATTTGGCCATCAGCATTTTGATATTCGACCAGATGTCATTACCATGGCGAAAGGATTAACGAGTGCCTACCTACCACTATCCATTACAGCTATACGGAAAGACATTTATGAAAAATTTAAAGAGACGGACGGCTATAGTCATTTTCGCCATATCAATACGTTTGGGGGCAATCCAGCAGCTTGTGCAGTGGCCTTAGAAAATATAAAAATCATGGAGGAGGAAGGACTTGTGCAGCGAGCAAGAGATTTGGGTATTCAATTCCTACATGATTTGCAAGACCTATTAGAGCTGCCTTTCGTTGGCGATATTCGTGGGCTTGGGTTACTCATTGGCATCGAGCTGGTTGAAGATAAACAATCTCAAACACCTGCTAAGCCTGAGCTAATCGCGAAAATCATGGCTGATTGTCAAGCAAATGGCTTAATTATTGGAAGAAATGGTGATACAGTTGAAGGCTTCAATAATATCATTACGTTAAGTCCACCGCTGTGCTGTACAGACGAGGACTTTGATTTTATGGTTGCTGTATTAAAACGAGTATTTGCAGCCAATGTCTAGCCTAAGGCGATTCCAAATGTGCGAAAAACACGAGGAATCGCCTTTAATACTGTCGTTTATGCCCTTTCTTCACCTCTTCCCAGTCAATTTCGATGTTATGCAACACACGTGTTAGAAGACTGTGAATGCAGTTAATCTCCTCATTAGAAAACCCCTCAAGCGCACGAGCATTGGAATATTCGCCCTCCCGTTTTAAAAAAGGATAGATGTCCATACTTTTAGCTGTAGGAAAAAGTAATTTATTTTTCTTATTTCCTTGTTCAATTCGTTTTTCAATAAAGCCTTTGGTCTCCAATTTTTGAATAGCTCGTGAAGCCGTTGTACGGTCTACCTTCAAAAGCTCTGCGACTTTCTCTTGAATAATACCTGGATGTTCACAAATACGGATGACATATAAATATTGCCCCTTTGTCAAATCCAATTCCTTGAATTCAATATTGCTTATCGAGTCTAATGCCCGTGCTATGGCACCTATTTCACGTAAGATTTCTTTCATGTTCGATCCTCCTGAGATTTTTGTTGTAATTGCAATAAAAATCATTCTATACTAATACTATCATCTTCAAAGTGAAATTGCACCTAGAGAAGATGATAAGGCAGGAGAAACTAGGAGGAATAGTAATGACTATAAAAAAAGTGACAACTGAAGCAGAATTACAAACAGCGTTTGATTTTAGACGAAGCGTTTTTATTGAAGAGCAGCAAGTCCCTGAGGAAGAAGAATATGATGAATTTGATGCACTGGATGCTCCATGCGATCATATTTTGGTGTATTACAATGAGCAACCTGTTGGAACAGGGAGACTTCGAGTTGTAGAGGACTATGGCAAATTGGAGCGTATTTGTATATTAGAAGAATACCGCAAATATGGCCTTGGTAAGGAAGTTATTGTAGGCCTAGAGCAAATTGCTCGAGATAAAGGGCTAACAAAAGCAAAATTAAATGCTCAGTCCTATGCAGAAGGCTTTTATGAAAAATTAGGCTATCAGCGTGAAGGTGAAGAATTTATGGATTGTGGCATCCCCCATATTTTAATGAAGAAATACTGGTAGCAGACGAAATTCACACGATTATAGAACATGCCAGACTTAGCGTCATACGTTGTAACTTTTTAATCGTTGCTCGGGTCTACTGCTGAAAGGGGGGATGTTGTTGAAGAAATGGATATGCCTTTGTATCATGTGTTTGTTGTTACTGACTGCTTGCGGTAGTCAAGTCATCATCGAATGGGTTGATTTAATCAAATGGGATGGTAAGCAATATGAAGCTGTATATGAAGTAGCGTTAGCCGATCGTTCATTCATTGATAAGGAAATAGGGGAAGTTGATTTTAAAGTGGCAGATCATATCAAAAGAACTTCCTATCGCTTTAAGGATGGCGATGCAGCATTCCATGAGAAGGGAACAAAGCTTTATGCGATAAAGGGTCTTGACGATGCCATTGCGGTAGAGGATCAGTCGGTTATTAATGGCTATCGAATTTATATGATAAGAGCTGAAGCTCCGCCGCGACGGAATTTTGATCAGGTTCCATTAGAAGAAGTGAAGAAAATAGAATTCTACTCATCTACGGAAGAAGGCAATCGGAAAACGGCTAGCTATACAAACCAGTCTGACATGGAAGCTATAAAGGCAATTTTAGTCAATAGTAAACCAGCCCCATCCTTTGAGCCAAACGGGGATACGAACCGTTATGATGTACTCCTTTATACAGACGATGCCATTGCTTTTCAATATGGCATACAATTTGATGGTACTACTTATTTTTGGTTTCCGTCAGAAAACGCGATTTTATCGAATGATATACAGCAGTTTATTTCCAAAGATTAGCATACTTCTCTAAAGAGAATTCCATACTACTTTCTGTAATGGTTAGGCGATCAGGAAGATTAACACTTTAGCAAAATGCGCCAATTAAAGAAAGCTGCCCAAACGATAAGGCAGCTTTCCTTTATTTTTTCTTTACAACCGTACCTGCAAAGCTATCATGAGGAAGACGTTGACCATGCTGCTGCTCAAAGGCTTGGCGATCTTTAAGATAATCGAACGTACTGATAGTGTCTCGATAAGCCATGCGTTTAATAATTTGACATTCTGATAATGGACGACCATCTTCATTTTCGAGTGTCAATCCCATTGCTTTGTAGCCAATCGTTTGTCCGTTTTTACGGAGTTGTGCATATTCTAGCGCCCACAATACCACGGTTGGCGTAACGAGTGCATGAACAGCCTCATTTTTTACTTTTTTTCGTAGGAAGTATTCAACCCCAAACGTGACAGCTGTTGAAACAGCTGTATCGATTAAAAATGCAGCTGTGCGTTTTTTTGTCATCGATTCCATATAAGCCCTCCTTTAATGACCTGTCACTAGTACATACGAACAATAAGTACAAAAAGTTTCGATTTATTCTAGATTCATATCTAATGAAAGTACAGGATAGGATGGAATCGCCCCATGCTTTGTTGTTGAAATGCCCGCATATCCGTTTGCAAAAGATAACAGAGACATTGCATACTGTTCACAATGAGCTACTACTTGATCTACTGTTAGTTGATGATGAAGAAATTGACTTAAAATCGCGCCAATAAAAGCATCACCAGCACCAGTTGTATCAACGGTTTGTACCTTGTTAGCAGGAGCCTTCACATGATGCTTTTTCGTATATAAGGTAGCCCCAGCAGCACCATGTGTAATGATAATAACTTCTACATATCCCTTGAATAACGTTTGAACAGCTTCCTGTTCATCTTCTAGAGTTGTTAAAAACAACAGTTCTTCCTCTGAAAGCTTGACAATATGGGCTTTTGGTAAAAAGGCTAAAATGGTTTCACAACACGCCGTCTTATCCTGCCATATAGGAAGGCGCACATTCGGATCGAAGGATATAAGGCTTCCTGCTTGATGTGCCTGTTCAATAAGGGCAAGATGTGCTTGTTTCATAGGACTCTCTACAAGATTAACAGAGCAAAAGTGAACGATATCGTGCGCTGTTAATAGCTGCGAGGGGAGGTATTCCTGTTTGTATAAGAGATCTGCAGCATGTCGGCGATAAAATTGAAAATCTCGTTCGCCATGTTCATTTAATGAAACAAAGGCAAGACTTGTTTCACCATCCGTTGATTGACGAATAAACTGTGTATCTACACCTGCTTGCTGCAACGTTTTGATTAGGAAGTCACCAAAGGCATCCTGACCGACTTGTGTAAGGAGGGCCGCCTGCTGTCCTAGCTTTGCACAGACAGCGGCTACATTGGCAGGTGCTCCTCCTGCATGTTTAGTAAAATGCTCAATGTTGGCTAGGGAGCCGTGCTGCTGTGTCGGTGTAAAGTCAATTAATAATTCTCCAATTGTGAAGAGCTTGCCCATTATGAGACCTCCTGTGGTAGTCGCTTTTTCTTAGGAACATAAATGGTATAAAAAATACCAGCGAAAATGAGAAGGATCCCCATCGTTTGCGTAAAGCTTGGCATAAAATCAAGCAATAGCATATCCAGTAAAATGGCGACAACAGGGTCGACAAAAACCAATACAGAGACAAGAATCGTAGACAGGCTACGAATACTATCAAAAAATAAATAGTAAACAAATCCTGTATGAATAAAGCCTGTGCCGAGTATATAAAACCAATTGGTTGACGTTAATCCATCAAACAGCGAGAAGTCGATAAAAGGCAGTAGTATCACGATTCCAACTGTTGTTTGAATATAGGTTAACGCATACGAGCTAAGCTTCGTGATGGTTTTGCTTGTTAGCATTGTAAGGGCATAAAATACTGCTGACAGTAATGCCCAGATAAAGCCAGATTGCATAAATTCTGAGAACGACACAAAATTATTGAGACCGATGATAAAAATACTACCGATAAAGCAAGTGATTGTTGCGACAAGTGCCTGAATGGTCATTTTTTCCTTCAAAAAGATAGCGCCTAAAATTAACACAAATATGGGGGCTAAATTATAGATGGAAATGGCAATTGAAATGGACATTTCCTCAAAGGCTTTAAATAAAAATACCCAGTTTAACACAATAAAGACACCGCAAATAAGCGTTTGAAAAATTTCTTTCTTATCCCATACCTCTGTTTTATGTCCACCAGTGATGAGCCACATACCACCTAGAAAGAGGATTGCGCAAATGCATCTAACAAAGACAAGCTCTGTAGCGGGAACACCAGTGTGAACGGTAAAAAAGCCGATGGAACCAAACAGTGCCATGGAGACTGTTAGTTTAATGATTGCTGAGATGTTCATACGAAACCTTCCTTCTATTATTTTATGAAACTATAAGAACTATTCACGAATTTGGCCGTTGCCATGAATAACATATTTTGTTGATGTTAATGCAGGCAAGCCCATTGGTCCACGGGCATGTAGCTTTTGTGTACTAATACCGATTTCTGCACCATAGCCAAATTCAAAGCCGTCTGTGAAGCGGGTGGAGGCATTATGATACACTGCTGCTGCATCAACATTGTTTAAGAACGTCTCGGCGGTTAATTGATCTTCTGTAATGATGGCCTCAGAATGATTTGTGCCAAAGTATTGAATATGCTCAATCGCTTCATAGACATTTTCCACCAATTTAACGCTTATTTTTAAATCAAGGAACTCTGTCGCATAATCTTCCGCCGTAGCTGGAAGGGCAGCTGCAAATTGCTGACATACTTGCTCATCACCGATGATGGCTACACCTGCATGATGAAGGGACGTTAAAAGCTGGACGCCATGTTCTTGAAACCAAGTAGGATGAATGAGTAAGCTTTCTGCTGCATTACAAACAGAAGGACGCTGTGTTTTAGCATTCAGACAGATTTTTTCTGCTTTTATGTAATCCGCCATTTCATCCACGTAAATGTGACAGTTGCCTGCACCTGTTTCCAGTACAGGAACAGTCGCTTCATTGACAACTAAATCGATCAGGGCTTTGCCACCGCGAGGAATGAGCACATCTAAGTACTCTTTTAAATGGAAGAGTTCTTTGGCTGTTTCGCGGCTTGTATCCTCAATTAATTGAACAGCATCTGTAGGGATGGATGTTTTAGCAAGCGCGCGATGAATACTTGCAACAAGAGCCATATTAGAAAACTTAGCAGAGGAGCTTCCACGCAAAATAACTGCATTGCCCGTTTTTAGGGAAAGTGTTGCTGCATCGATCGTGACATTTGGTCGAGCTTCATAGATCATACCAATAACACCAAGTGGCACAATTCGTTTTTCAATGCGCAGCCCATTGTCTTTTTCAATGCGTTCAACAATTGTACCTACTGGATCGTTTAAGGAGATGAGTAAATGAATGGCATCGGCCATTGCCGCAATCCGTTCTTCATTGAGCATGATACGATCTAACGTAGACGCAGGAATACCTTGCTGCTCACCCTGTGCCAAATCCTTTGCATTTTCAGCCATGATATCAGGTTGATCGATTAATAGCTGTTCTGCAATTTTTTTCAGTGCCTCATTTTTCTCGCAGGTTGTTTTAATATTTAACATGTAGCTTGCGGCTTTTGCGCGTTGTCCTTTTTCTTGAATTTCACTTGTCATTTGTCATTCCTCCTTAATTCGTTTGAATTTTCAGCCATTTGTCTCGGTGAATTACCTCAATAGGGCTTTTCAGCAATGTATCAGTCCGTTTTCCCATGGCAGAGATAAGCTCTTGGGATGAGTACAGTACTTCGCCGCGTCCTAGTAAGTCCTTCTCGCTATAGACTTCAACAACATCACCATTTACAAAATCACCTTCTACACGATAGACGCCAGCAGGTAATAGACTTTTCCCATTATTCATTAAAGCCTGTTCAGCACCACTATCTATAAAAATTTTACCAGAAATTTCCGTAAGTGCAATCCACTGTTTATGATTTGTTAACACAGCAAGCTCGTCATGCTCCACATAAGTGCCATCACCATGTCCTGCTAAAATATCGACGAGCTTCTGTGCACCATGACCTGTTCCGATAAATACCTTCACCCCTGCACGTAGCGCTGTTCGGGCAGCCAGAAGCTTAGAGGCCATGCCACCTGTGCCAACCTTTGATCCTGTACCATCCGCAAAGCTTAGTAGATCATCTGTAATAGCTGCTAATCGATCAATGCGCTCTGCCTGAGGGTTTTTATTGGGATTGGCATTATAAAGGCCATTGATATCTGTTAAAATGATGAGCTGATCTGCGTGGACAAGTCCACTGACGAGTGCTGAAAGCATATCGTTATCTCCAAAGGTTAATTCACTAATTGACACTGTATCGTTTTCATTAATAATCGGTAGCATGGATCGTTCTAACAATTCCTCGAAAGTCGCATAGGCATTTTTATAGCATTCTTTTTTAGAAAAATCTGTTCGTGTCAATAATATCTGTGCAGGCATGATATCGTAAATACTAAATAAGGCACTGTACGTTTGAATAAGTAGGCTCTGTCCTACAGCAGCAGCTGCCTGCTTTCCTTTCACTGTCACAGGGCGAGCAGGGTAGCCTAGTTGTTTAAAACCCGCCGCTACAGCACCTGACGAGACAAGCAACACTTCATGACCCAATTTCTTCAACTCGGCGATTGCCTGCACATGGTCCATTAAGCGAACTTTATCGATTTCACCCTTCACATTCGTTAAAGAGCTACTACCAATCTTAACAACAATTCTTTTTCTCTCCATCTCACTACCTCCATCATTGCTGGATCAAGATAAAAAAAGCCTTTTCATCCTAAAAATTAGGACGAAAAGACTTGCCTTCCGTGGTACCACCTACATTGAATATCATGCGACATTCCACTTTTCTCATAACGCTCGAGACTGCGCCTAGTTTGGCTAGGACGTTTCACGAAGTAGGTTTCATTAGTCTTTCTTGTACAATGCCTTTCAGCCGATGGGCATCGCTCTCTTTTCAAGCAGTGGCTAACTACTGGTCTTCGTTCGTTTTCTCATCTATTGACTAAAGGATGCACTACTTCTATAAGTCTGTCAAGCTGAATGGATAAATTACTTGAAAGTTTTGATAAATTAAGAAAGGGATGCGCTAAAACGCTAAAGAGGTCGCTTATTCAATTATTTAAACCACCAAATCGCAATGAAAAGGGGAAGCATAGCCAGTACAATGACAAAGAAACTCCAAATGACTTGTTTCCCCGAAGACATATTTTTGGGTTTAATGCTCATTTGTTCATACAGCTGGTTAATGGCCCGTTGCTCTTTCGCATAAAGCATTGCTTGAAATTCTTCGTAATCTTGTATATAGCTAGATGGGGCACGTGGACTGAAGCGTAAATTTCGAATGGAATCTGTAATCTCTTTGTCAGCCATCCAATACGTGATGACAGGTGCTAAGCCTGCGTTTTGTGTGGCCTTTACCTCAATGTCATGGGATTTCATTTTATAGTAAACCTGTCCATGCTCATCCTCATATTGCGTGACAATATCACTTACTGCCATTATCAATCACCTCTTATGGAAGTTATCTGGTTTATCATGAGTTTCTACTATTATAATGGATTAGGGAAGAAAAGTATCGCTTGAGCGAGCATAAATTGTGAAACCAAAATTTAAAAAAAGTTTTGGATAAAGTCATAAACTTACATCTAGTGAGAACAACGTCATGTAGTATAATGTATATAGTTTTTTAAAAGAAGTTGAAGGAAGGGAAAGTTTTGGACATCTCAACGTTATTTGCGTTTTTAGGGGCTGCGATGATTTTAACCATTATGCCAGGGCCCGATAATTTATTTGTGCTTGCCCAAAGTATTACACAAGATAAAAAAGCGGGTATTGCCACATCTCTTGGATTGTGTACAGGGCTACTTGTTCATATTAGTGCAGCAGTACTTGGTATTTCTGCGATAATTTATCAATCGACCATTATTTTTACCATCGTCAAATTTGCAGGAGCAGCGTATTTATTATATTTAGCTTGGCAATCATTTCGTGCTAAAGGAGACCCTTTTACGTTGCAACAGCAAAATACGCAAGCCTATATTAAATTATATAAAAAAGGAATATTAATGAATATTTTAAATCCAAAAGTATCGTTATTTTTCCTAGCGCTGTTACCACAGTTTGTTAATCCATCGCAAGGACATGTGGCGTTTCAAATGCTTATTTTGGGTATTGTATTTTTAATACAAGCGCTTGTATTATTTTCATTGTTTAGTATATTTGCAGGGAAAGTTAGACAAGTCATTATCGGGAAACCTGCGATTGCTAAGCGATTGAATACGGTTCAAGGTATCTTATTTACATTTATTGGAATACAAATTGCTATCAGCAAACAGTAGGGAGGAATGGACATGGCTATTTTACATATTACCTTTAGCTTAGCAACGCAGGGTTCTATGAAACTTGCAATTCGTCAACATCGTTTGCAGCGAAGTGAATCAGTTCTAAGTGTCCATGATGATCTCTCGATTGGACCTCTTCAAAACTTTGAAGAACGTAAAACTTGGTTAGCCACGCATATTTTGGATGAAGATGACCAGCAATTGTACGATGATATGTATGAAAACTGGAAGAAGAAAATCGCCAATTTACCCTGCGATGTGGATGTGTGGATTTGGTATAGTCACAACACACATGAACAGATTGGACTGCGCTATGTGATGAGTGAGTTAATTCATAAATGCAGTATGGTGTATGGCATTGATGCAACAGAGGCAATGAAGAGTATTCAACCCAATATGGACATTCGCCATACAGGAGAACTTTCCTCAGAAATGCTAATGAAGCTCCGCCCTAGTGCCAAACGATTCTCTGTGCAAGAATGTCAGCAACTCGCTAAGGAATGGGCGCACATCATAGAACAGCCAGGTACACTACGCCTGTGGAAAAATGAACGATTGCATCATGTAGAGGAAGATGCAATGGATGCCTACATTATCGCCAGTGCAAAAAATTTGCATATACAGCACAATGAAGAGTGGCTAATGCCCACGCATATTTTGGCACAGACATTTGAAACATTTGTCCATTATGTAGGAAATGATTTTGTAGAGTATCGCTTACTGATGCTCGTCGAACAGGGAGTATTTGCAATGAAAGGCGATACAACGGATATTTTTTCCTATCAGGTTAAATTACTTTAATACATTTAAGAGAATGAACAGTAAAAAATCAGGCGAGCAAAGCCTGATTTTTTATTGTGCCAAATGCTTGAAGCCGTTTGTATTAGTAGTGCTCAAAGTCAGTCGTTTCAACATAATGATTCAGCACAGTAACTTAACCTTTTTAATTTTGATAACACTTTTCATATTCATCTTTCATTAACAAACTTTGACAAGCCAAGCCATTTTCATGATAAATCTCTTTATCAATACTTAATACTATACTTCTATTTGAATTGGTATAATTAGGCTCTTTATTAACAATGGATAATTTTTCTTCGTCTAGCCATTCCATCGAGAATTGACTTTTTGCCTCTGCATAATAGACGATTTTGTTTGTGTGAGCATTATTATTTAAAATTTCTATCCATACATGAACACCACCACTTGGACCTGCACCACCATATGGTTCATAATAAGCGTGCGCTGTATATTCCCCTGTAGGAGATGACACAGATTCGGGCACCTTTTGCGTATCTTTTTTATCTAAAGTACTAAACGTAAAAAAATATTGGATATATATAAATATTCCCAAAAACAGTACTAAACCTGTCAATAGTGCTGTTAGTGTTTTTTTAGGGAAGTTTTTCTGTTTAAAAAAGAAAATCATTAATTTGATTACAAAAATGAACAATACGATCAAGGTAAATAAAAATACAAAGAAACCTAATGTATTAAGTAATAAATTCAAATTATTACCTCCCTAGTATGGTAAAACAGTGCCTTTTAGAAAATAAAGCGAGTAACAAGGACATCTAGATGATGTTGTTACTCGCTCTTTCTATTTATTGTCATAAAAATCAAAGACAAATTGTTTAAACTGACGTGCAGATGGCGATAAATAACGATTTTCTATCCAAGCCATGCCGATAATTCGTTCACATACCATATCCTCAACATGGATTTTAACGATTTTTTTGGGGTTTAAATCCTCATCATCGGGTAGTAAGGAAACGCCAAGCCCCGCACCAACAAATCCAGCGATTGTCGATACTTCATCACCTTCATAAGAAATTTTAGGCTTAATGCCCGCAGCATTTAATAAGCGATCAGCTGAGCGGCGTAATGCATAGCCTTTTTTCATTAAGACAAAACTTTCATGCTCTAATTCTTTCATTTTGATGCTTTTACGATGGGCTAATGGATGGTCAATTGGGACCATTATAAAGAGCTCATCTCGCCATAATTCCTTCCAACAAACTGGCGGCTCTGTATCGATCGCGGCTAGTAGGCACAAGTCTAACTCACCTGCCAGTAATTGTTTTAACTGTGAATGGGAGTAGTTTTGTGTGAAATGAAAACGGATATGGGGATGTTTTTGACGGAAGGCACGAATCAAGTCGGGTACAATACTCGTTCCAAGTGTATGTAAAAAACCGAGTGATACATCTCCAAGTTCTGGATTATTAAGCTCCTGTAATTCTAAAACAGCCTTTTCATATTCTTTACGCATGCGCTGGACACGATATAAAAATAGCTCTCCATATCGGTTTAGCATAATCGAGCGCCCTTGTCTGTCGAAAAGCGGTACACCTAATTCTTCCTCCAGCTTTGAAATTGAACGACTAAGTGCTGGCTGTGAAATCGCTAATGCTTCGGCAGCCCGTGTCATATGCTCTAACTTTGCAACGGTTACAAAATATTCTAATTGTTGCCACTCCATTTTTTTCACCTCTTTTCTTGTGATTTTTAAGTTATCTGCATTATAACGGGAAACAGACGGGAAGTATAGGTAACAAAAAATTTTTAAAAGGACGTTGCAATTATTTAGCAGAAAGGAAAAGTTAAGTAGCAGAAAGTGTGATAGTACAGCCGTTAAGTTGACATCATTCATGCACAATAAACATTGATTTGATAAAAACTATAAATTGTACATTATGAATAAAGGGTGATAAGATAGACACATAAAATACACAATTATTAATTTCCGTGAAGGGGATATCATAAAATGAAGTTAACAAAGCCACAACCTCTAACAATCGAGGGAGGCAAAAAAGCCGTACTATTACTGCATGGATTCACAGGTAGCACAAAAGATGTGAAAAAGCTAGGAGAATTTTTATCTCAACGAGGTTACACTGTGCATGCACCAATTTATAGTGGGCATGGCGTAGAACCAGAAGCATTATTAGAAACAAAACCAGAAGATTGGTGGAACGATGTAGTAGAAGGTTATAACTTCCTACAAAAGAAAGGCTATGAAGAAATCGCTGTTGTTGGGATTTCACTTGGAGGCGTCTTTTCGTTAAAGGTCGCAGAGACATTCCCAGTGAAAGCATGTGTAGCGATGTGTGCACCGATTACACGTGATAATTCAAAAGGCTTATTTACACGTTTGTACCACTATGCTCGTTTATATAAACACTTTGAAAATAAATCAAAAGATCAAATTATTTCAGAATTACATGAATTACGTATTTCACCGAAGGATTCATTGGACGGCGTAACACGTTTAACAACAGAAACGCGTGAAGAATTATCAACGATCAAAGCACCAACTCTTGTGTTACAAGGCTCACTAGATGATGACCTATATCAAGAAAGCGCACCTTTTATTTTAAATACTGTGGAAACAGACGACAAAGAAATCATTTGGTATGAAAACTCTGGCCACATTATTACATTGGACAAAGAACGCGATAAAGTGTATGAAGATGTTTATAAATTTTTAGATCATATTGAATGGTCAGTTGCAAACTAAGAAGGGGCTGTCAGTAGACAGCTCTTTTTTTGTTGAATCTCACTGGATAAACGAAAAAACTATTGTAATTATAATAAATGCTTGATAACATGATGAAATTGTAGTGAAAAATCATTCGATTAAAATAATTTGCTATAGTCTAAAACTTCTAAGGAGCACATCAATTATGCAACAAAAAATACCTTTTTCAACTTACGCAGTCATTGGTACCATGTTATTTGGACTGTATTTTGGAGCAGGGAACCTCATTTTTCCTATTCAAATGGGTCAATTTGCTGGGACTAATTTTTGGTTTGGATTAATCGGATTTTTAGTGACTGCTATCGGCTTACCATTCCTCGGAATTTTGGCAATTGGCTTATCAGGTAGTAATGGTTTACGTGATCTAGCCAATCGTGTTCATCCTCTATTTGGTATTATTTTTTCATTGGCACTGTACTTAACAATCGGACCATTCTTTGCCATCCCACGTACAGCAACGGTACCTTTTGTAGTAGGGTTTGAGCCATATATTCAAGCACAGCATGCAACACTGCTACTTGCTGTATTTAGCTTTATATTTTTTGCCATTGTCTACTATTTTTCTTTAAATCCAGCGAAAATAATGGATTATATCGGTAAATATTTAACGCCTGCATTTTTAGTTGTTTTATTTATTTTAATTATTACAAGCATTACGAAGCCAATGGGCCATTTCCAGCAGCCAATTGGTGAATATATGGATGCCGCCTTTATGACAGGCTTTAAAGAAGGCTATAATACGATGGACGCCCTTGCCTCACTAGCCTTCGGGATTGTTGTCATTAATGCAATTAAAAGTGCAGGGATTACAGATCGTAAGGAAATTGCCAAGGCTACATGGACATCAGGTATTTTTGCGATGGCTTTAATGACGCTGATTTATGGTCTCATAACATATATGGGCGCTTCCGGTATTAATGCTGTCGGGACTTTTGATAATGGTGGTTTAATCTTTGCGGCAGTGGCCGATCATTATTTCGGCTCATTTGGAGCTATTTTATTGGCGGTCATCATCGTGCTCGCTTGCTTAAAAACAAGTATCGGCTTAATTACATCTTGTAGTGAGTTTTTCCATGAGGTATTTCCAAAAATTAGTTACAAATGGTTTGTGTTTCTGTTGTGTGCTGTATCCTTTACGATTGCGAATTTTGGTTTAAACAATATTATCAAATATGCTATTCCAGTTTTAATGTTCTTATATCCATTAGCAATCGTCTTAATCTTGCTTGCTCTAAGCTCATCCTTCTTTAAGAATAAGCAAACAGTGTATGCCATAGCGATGATTTTTACATTTTTCATTAGCCTGATTGATGGCTATAAAGCTCTGGTAGAAAGTGTGCCAGATGCGAAGTTAGGTATATTGGATGCAGTAGAGAAATACTATTCTGCGATGCTTCCTTTTTATGATATTGGCTTAGGATGGATACTGCCAGCGTTAATAGGGGCAGTAATTGGAAGCATGATTCCGTCTCGAAAAGTTATATAATGAAAGAAACACGCACAGAAAATGTCTCTGTGCGTGTTTCCTTATGGATTAGTAAGCTGTCCAGCCGCCATCAACAGCAATAACTTGTCCATTCACAAAGCTAGCCTCATCTGAGCCTAGGAAGATTGCTAATTGAGCGATTTCTTCTGGCTGACCAGCCCGCGGATTGATGGATAGTCCTAGTGCTTGTCGTGCAGCACCTGTTTGGCTCATATTTGTCATAGAAGAGGCGATATTGGTCATCACTGCTCCTGGTGCAATACCATTACAGCGAATATTTTTATCGGCATACATAAAGGCTGTATTTTTTGTTAAACCAACTACCGCATGTTTTGAAGCTGTATAAGCAGCCCCAGCCCGTGCACCATATAAGCCACCTGCAGAAATATTATTGACAAAGACACCGTGACCTTGTGCAAGGAAAATTTCGGTAGCCATACGCATAGAGCGCATAACAGCTGTTGTATTCACTGCAAATACTTTTTCCCATCGTTCATCAGAAATTTCTCCAACTGGCTCCATACCATCCATAATACCTGCATTGTTGACTAATATATCTAATTGACCATAGTTCGTTTTTGTTTCATCAAATAAGCGTTGTAAGTCTTCTGTTGATGCGACATTGGTTTGAATGGCAAATGCTGTTCCTCCAGCCGCTTGAATACCTTCCACAACCGCTTGGGCACCCTCTAAATTTAAGTCTGAAACGGCAACCTTAGCGCCTTCTTTTGCATATCCTTCTGCAATGGCTTTCCCCATACCTGAAGCTGCACCTGTCACAATGGCTACTTTACCTTCTAATCTCATCTCAAAGACCTCCTCATAGTAATTTCTTTACTTATTGAACATCTGTTCATTAAAATCATATAATAAAGATGAAAGCGATTTCAATATGCAAAAAAACGGGATGTGTTGAGTAATCAACACATTTGGACAATCTGTTTATTAAGGAGCTGAAAAAATTGCGTACTACGGATTTACGGATTATTAAAACGAAGCAAGCTCTCCACGATGCTTTATTGACCTTGCTTAGCCAAAAACCATTGGAGCAAATCTCCATTGCAGAAATTTGTAGAGAAGCAAAGGTCAATAGAGGAACCTTCTATTTACACTACGAGCAAAAAGAGGGGCTCTTTGAAGAATACTTTCAGGAGATAATGGAGGATTTATATCAATCCTATGAAGAACCCTATCGTGCCGTCACGACATTGGACACAAATCAATTAGATCCCAATACTATCCGTATTTTTCATCATATTGAACGCTTTAAAATGTTTTACCGTATCGTCTTTTCTAAAAATGTCCCGCTGACCTACTATTACATGCTATTTGATGGGATTTATTCCCTGCTAAAACGCGATATTACCACACAGCACATACATCAAATGGAGGATCATATCTCGATCGACTATTATAGTGCCTATCAAGCAAACGCCATCATCGGACTTATCATCCAATGGTATCGCGGCGATTTCAGCGATAGCGTGACCATGTTAAATCAACAGCTAGCAGCTATTTTAAAGAATGTGAGGAGTGGGGGATAGAACGCTTGAATTGAAGGATAGAAGAGAAAAAGTGGCGGATAGAACGCTCAATTTGAAGGATAGAGAGAGAAGTAGCGGATAGAACGCTCAATTTGAAGGATAGAAGAGAAAAAGTGGCGGATAGAACGCTCAATTTGAAGGATAGAGAGAGAAGTGACGGATAGAACGCCAGAATTGAAGGATAGAAGAGAAAAAGTGGCGGATAGAATGCCCAATTTGAAGGATAGAGTAAGAATCAGTGGATAGGACGCCAGAATTGAAGGATAGAAGAGAAAAAGTGGCGGATAGAACGCTCAATTTGAAGGATAGAGAGAGAAGTGACGGATAGGACGCCAAAATTGAAGGATAGTATTGGAAAAGTAGCGGATAGAACGCTCAATTTGAAGGATAGAGTAAGAAGTGACGGATAGAATGCCAGAATTGAAGGATAGAAGAGAAAAAGTGGCGGATAGAATGCCCAATTTGAAGGATAGTATTGGAAAAGTAGCGGATAGAACGCTCAATTTGAAGGATAGAGTAAGAAGCAGTGGATAGGACGCCCGAATTGAAGGATAGAAGAGAAAAAGTGGCGGATAGAACGCCCAATTTGAAGGATAGAGTAAGAAGCAGTGGATAGGACGCCCGAATTGAAGGATAGTATAGGAAAAGTAGCGGATAGCCAGCTCAAAGTGAAGGATAGAAGAGAAAAAGTAGCGGATAACCACTCAAAGAGAAGGTCTACATCAACTTGTAGACCTTCTCTTTTCTATTAAATCATCGGACTGGAGCTGGCTTAAATGTGACGATTAACGTAGCGATGGCTAGTGTCACGAAGATGATGATGGCCAATGAGCTACTGTTTTGCAGGAGATTATCAGAACTACCACCAAAGATGATTGTGTAGTAGCCATCTGCTCCATACGAGGCAGGTAGCATGGCAGCGACCTGTTTGTATCCTTCAGATAGCATGGTTTTTGGAACAAGTACACCTGATGTTACTAATTGGAGTGAGAGAGCACAAATATTAAATATCATCCCCATATTCCCAAAGGCAATTACAAATACTTGGGCCAAGCTAAGGAAAGCAAGATACATTACAGATTGGAAGAGATAAATCGACAGCAGGCTTTCTTGACTATCGATATTAAAAAGGTGCATCAAGCCAATTGTTATGAATGGCAATGTAAAGGCTACGCCCACATTGAGTAGCTGTCGTGCGAGAAACAATTGCCATTTTGATAGGCTGTCTTGAACGAGCTGTGCTGCTTGCTGGTGTTGCATAATCATAACCATCGCTCCCACAAAGGAGGAGATGATGACCATAAGTGGGACAAAGTTTGCAGCAAATCCCTTTACATCATTGGTTTTTACAATCGTACCATCGACGGGATGGTCTTTGACATTCATTACAGTCGTTTTGACAGAAGTGGTAATTTGTTGGGCAGTGTGTTGCTCGAAGGGAAGCTGAGCAAATTGTTGAGCAAAGACTGCAACCGCTTGATTTTGTTGCATTGGATAGAGGGCTTGATTGATTTCTTCTGTTAATTGCTTTGCTACACCCTCCATCATATTTTTCGCTACACTTGCATTGGCTTGATTAATCGCATAAATAATTTCAGCCTCTTTCCCTGCTTGAATTTGATTTGTAAAATCGGATGGAATTTGCATAATCATATTAATTTGTCGTTCGTTTAATGCGCGCTCAGCTTCCTTCATCGAAGAATAGTCCTTCATTCCAAAGGGGATGGAGCCTTTGATGTTCTGTGCTACCTGTTGACCCATTACAGAATCTTCCACAACAATACCAATGCTTAACTGTTCCGCTCTTTCATTGACACCATCATAGGCAGTCATCCAAATTGTAAAGAATATTAATTGGAAGGCAATGGTTGCAACAATGCCGATATAGGTTTCACGAACTCGCAATAGTGCTTGTAAACCTGTCATTTTTTATTCCCCCTAAAATTAAGTAAGTACTTACTTGCATTGATTAGAAAAATTTTTTCTAGGAAACGAGTCCCCTAGAAAAAATAGCAACACTAGTTTGTAAAAGTTCTTCAGTTGGTAAGTCAGACACGATAGTTCCAAGGCGAGCACGTGACATAAAATGACCAAAATTCAAAGCTATAAGCGATAACGCTGCTGCTTCAAAATCAACTTCTCTTATTTTTCCTTGTTGATGCATCTCTTGAAAATAGAGAATGAGCTCCTTTTTTATGAGGAGCGGGAGATTGGCGATTTCCTCACTAATTTCAGGAAATTGAATAGATTCCTTAAAGCCGATCATGACAAAATCTTTAATCGACATTAAAAAATGAAAATGCTTCAGTGAGAAATTCAATAAATCCTTTTCTAATTCCCACGTTACATTTTGATTGATCTCCTGCTGTAGAAGAGGATAATAAGAAAATTGCTCAATAATGGCTTTTAATAAACCACGTTTGTTGCCAAAGTGACGAAAAAGAGTGACCTCATTGACACCTGCTAATTCTGCAATGGTTTTGGTAGTTGCAGCTGTATAGCCTTTTTCACTAATCAATTGTAGAGCAGCTTCGATAATTCGTTGCGCAGTTCCTTTCGTTGTCAAGAACATACTTCCTTCCATGCAAGTAATTACTTACATCCTAGCATAGTGTACGAGGATCTGCAACACTGTGAATGAGCGTTGACAATTATATCGACTGCTGATATATTTTGAATATATCGACTGGCGATATATTGATAGACGATATAAAGGAGGATTTGTATGACACAGGAGCATCCGCCATTAACAGAGGGCGTTTATTATATTTTATTAGCATTATATGAGGCGAGGCATGGCTATGGCATTATGCAATTGGTGGAAGAAATGAGCAATGGAAGAGTGCGCTTAGGGGCCGGAACCATATATGGTGCGATTAAAACATTGTTGGAACGAGGATGGATAGAGGCACTTGATGGAGATGGCAGAAAGAAAGAATATATTATTACTGAAACTGGAAAAACAGTGGTGGAATATGAAATTTTACGATTAAGGGAACTTTTTGACAATGGTATCCGTATAACGAGAGGAGTTGAATAATATGCATAAATATCGATTGATGATTAATCCCTATGCAATAGAGAAGTGGGTCAATGACATGGCTAGTCAGGGCTGGCACTTAAAAAAATTTACATGGATTCGTTTTACGTTTGAGCGTGGAGAACCAAATAGCTATATTTATCGCCATGATGAATTAGAGCGATTCGGTACGCACTATGAAGAGGGATTTCTCGAATTTCTCAAATCCTCTGACATTGAACAAGTAGACCGCTCTGGAAATTTTGTATTTTTTAGAAAAGCAGCACAGGAAGGTCCATTTGAGCTGTATACAGATAAAAAAACGAAAATTGGTAACCTGTCAAAAAAGATGAGGATCCTGCTTTCTCTTATTCTACTTAATTTGTTCATTGGACTGATCGGTTTAATTGGCGATTTTTCGGAGCAAACAACAGACTGGGTTGGTTTTGCGTTAAATACGCTGAATCTTGTGGTTGTTGTAGTATTTGCCCTCCCATTCTATAAGCTTATGCGTATACGTAATCGATTAAAGAGAGAATTAAATGTATTTTCGGATTAACGAAGCGTCTATTATTTTCCGGGAAATCAGAAAATAATGAAAAAGGAAGCATGATTTTATAGTAGGAGTGATGCAAAATGAAAAAAAGAATGTATCGTTTTTTTATTGATTACGAAAAGGAAGAACGCTGGGTCAATGACATGGCAGATCGGGGGTGGAATCTTAAAAAGACAGTAGTAGGCTACTTTGTTTTTGAAAAAGGGACACCAGGTCAATATATTTATCGAAATGAATTTATCAATAGAAAGTCGAAGGATTATTTTGAGTTTCTAGACGAAATGCATATCGAGTGTGTGTCTAAGTTTGGTGGGTGGGCCTATTATCGAAAACCAAAATCGGAGGGCCCTTTTGAGATATTTTCAGATGCTTCCTCGAAAATAAACTATATTAAATCCATGAATCGCATTTTTATATTCGTGCTACTGTTAAATTTAATCATTGGTATTTATAATCTATCCCTTGGTTTACGGGAATTCGTTGTAGGATCTATGAATACAAGTGTGGGGTGCATGAATTTGATTGTCGCCTTACTGCTATTCATTCCTATAGTAAAAAATGAAAATCGTAAAAAGGGCTTGAAACAAGACTTACATATATTTGAAGGATAAGGAGGAAGACAACATGACATTACAGTTACAGCATGTCACAAAGAAATACAAGGATTTTACAGCTGTAGATGATTTAAATTTTACCATTGAAAAAGGGGAAATTTTCGGTCTAATTGGTCAAAATGGTGCAGGAAAAACAACGACATTCCGAATGATTTTAGATTTACAGGAGACGACAGCGGGGACGATTACTTGGGATGGGCAGCCAGTTAATGCCATTAACCGAGATGTCCTTGGTTATTTACCAGAGGAGCGTGGTATTTTCCCAACAATGAAGGTAGAGGAGCAGCTTTACTTTTTTGGTGAGCTACGTGGCATGAAACGAGCAGAGCTGAAAAAGGAAATAGATTTTTGGATTCAACGCTTTGAACTGGAGGAAAAACGCAAGGATAAGGCAGAAACACTGTCAAAGGGGAATCAGCAAAAGGTACAGCTAATTGCAAGCTTTATCCATAAACCTGCGTTTTTAATTTTAGATGAGCCGTTCAGTGGGCTAGATCCCGTCAATAAAGATTTACTAAAGGATGCTATTTTACTATTGAAAGAGCAAGGCACGACGATTTTGTTCTCCAGTCACCAAATGGACAATGTCGAGGAGCTTTGTGATCATTTGTGTTTATTAAAACGAGGTGTTTCTTTATTTTCTGGAAGCTTACTAGATTTAAAGAAACAATATGGTAAAACAAAGCTTGCTGTCCGTACGGATTGGTCAACAACACAATTATTGGCACTTGATGGTGTCAAGGATGTGCGTGTAGAGAAGGAGCAAACAGTGCTTACATTAGTGGACGAAAGCTTTGCTCAAGGTATCTTTGAGCAGCTATCCAATGGGAAGTATATTGAAAAATTCAGCTTAGATTATTTATCGTTAGATGAAATCTTTAAAGATAAGGTAGGTGGCCATGTTGTCGAAGTTTAGTTTATTAATGAAGCAATTATATAAAGCTAAAATTAAATCAAAATCCTTTATCTTAATGACTTGTTTATATGTAATTGTCATGTCAGTGGCTGTCTTCTGGTCAGAAATTAAGGAATTATTCACAGGTGATGATGAAGCACAGCAAATCGCGATTATTAATAAAACCTCTGCTGATCTAAGTGGTATTTTTGTCTCGAATGGAGATATGAATTTTATTCAAGATGAGCAAGATGTATCGACCCTTGAAAAAAGAGTAAAGGACGGCAAGCTGGATGCGATTGTGACGATTAACGACCAAAATGGTCAATTACATGCGGAAATTGCTACGTTTACACCACTGAAATTAAACGATCAATCTACATTATCATCCTTATTACAATATGCAGGACAACACTATGCCGTACAACAATTATCGCTTTCACCTGAGCAAGCGGCACAAATCATGGCAGCTCAAACAACAATTTCCACGAAAAACTTAAATGAGGCATCAACAGGTGGAAAAAGTGAAGAAGAAAAGCAATCAGGGCTAGTAGTTTCCTATGCGGTAGGAATTTTAATCTATTTCTTCATTTCTACATTCCTATCGATGATTACGACTGAAATAGCCTCTGAAAAAGGCTCACGCGCAATGGAAATGCTGTTAGTTAGTGTCAAACCTGGGACACATTTTAAAGCAAAAATCGCTGGAGTTTTATTGCTCGCTTTAACACAGATGGGTATTATTGCGATCGTGTTCCTTATCTATGCGAAGTTTATCAAAGGTGGAATGGTTTGGGATGCAGCTGCTAGCATTGTCAAGGAATTGTCCGTTGGCTATGTCATCTATGCTATCGTATTCCTACTGTTAACAGTTATCCTTTATCTTATTATCGGTGCATTATTTGGCTCTTTAGTATCGAAAGTAGAAGAGGCGGGTCAAGTATTAATGCCTGCGATGATTATTACGATTATTGGCTTCTATGTTATGCTGACAGGCATGGGGAATCCAGATACAATTATCATTAAAATATTCTCTTATATCCCACTAACTTCTGGAATGATCATGCCAATGCGTATTGGCGCTACAGATATCGGTGGCATTGTACCATTACTTTCTTTAGGAATTTTAGTCGTAACGATTGTTGTCGTATACCTATTCAGTTTATCGTTCTATAAACGTAGTGTATTGACATATAGCTCTGGCGGCGTCATTCAAAAAATTAAAACGGTATTAAAGGTAACAACATAACATAATGGCAGCTACATGGATAATGTAGCTGCTTTTTTGGTGTCATGGTGCCATTGTTAGCAAACAATGTAAAGGAATTTACGGAATCAGTCGAATTTTGGCTAGAAAGAAGCTATAATTTATAAAAGGGGATGGGATGATGTTAGCTAAATCAGAGGTGGAGGCAATTCTTGACCGATCATCAAATCAGCGTTTAGCAACAATCGAAGAAAAAGCGCAGCTCTTTCAAAAGCTTCAACAGCTGTGCGCTACTAGTAAAGAAATAGCAGAAATTCTTCACTATTGCACTGAAGTGGAAATTTTTGTTGATAATGCTCACCCTAATCAATATAGTTTGCAATATAAGGTACACCAGAATGGCTATTGTATAGCAGATTCGTATTTTTTCATCCTATAGAAAATGAAACTTTTTTACATGGTAATCGTAAGTAATTAGTAGAGATAAATTGCAGGGGGTAAACATATGTCTGAATTCAACAATGATCTTTTAAAATCCAAGGACCCATTCGCTTCAGAAAATCCTTTATTACAGCCAAATCCACTTTTACAGCAAACGGCTGAGCAAAAGCCAGTACTTGTATCTGAGCAGGAACTATCACAAATCGCTCAAAACCAGCTAATGTTAAAGCAGGATCCAGAGGTTCATACACTTGCACAAAAAATTGATGTCAAAGATCAAATTGCCATGCTAGAGCTCGGTAAAGAAACGGCAAGTGGCATTTCAACCTTTTCTGATAAAATGCTCGCAACGATGAAAGCTAGTAAGCTGGAAGAATCGAGTGTGCTTTTAAATAACCTGAATAAAATTATGGATAAATTTGATCCACAGGATTTTGCGGAAGAGAAAAAGGGCGGTTTCATCTCCAAGCTCTTTAACAAAGGAAAAGAGCAATTGGAAAGATTCTTATCTAAGTATGACAGCATGAATAAAGAAGTGGATGTCATTTACCGTGAAATCCAAAAATATGAAGGGGAAATGAAGCGTAATACCATTGACCTTGAAAATTTGTATGATCAGAACTTAAACTACTTCCAATCATTAAGTAAATTTGTTGCAGCTATTGAAGTGAAAACAGAAGAGGTTCGTGCGTCTTTACCAGCACTTGAACAAAAGGCTCAAAGTGGTGATCAATTGGCAGCTATGGAATATGAAACAATGCTACGCGCTGTGGAATTATTAGAGCAACGTCGCTATGATTTAGAAATGGCACAACAAGTATCATTCCAATCAGCACCACAAATTCGCTTAATGCAGCAAGGGAACAATCACCTAATTGCCAAGATTAATTCTGCCTTTGTCACAACGATTCCGATCTTTAAGCAGGGGCTTATTCACGCAGTGACATTAAAGCGTCAAAAGTTGATTTCTGATTCTATGGTGGAACTAGATCGCCGTACGAATGAAATGCTTGTGCGTAATGCTGAAAATATTAGTAAGAACAGTGTGAATATTGCTCGTCAAGCTGGTAGCCCAAGCATTAAAATCGAAACCATTGAAACAACATGGCAAACAATTATGGCTGGTATTCAAGAAACAAAGCAAATTCAAGCAGAAACAGCAAGAAACCGTGAAGAAGGTCGTAAACGTATTGAGCGTTTGCAATTGGAGTATGAGAAACTGAAAAAAATGTAAGGCTAAAGCTTCTTGCAGCTATTGTTGCAAGAGGCTTTTTTTATGGAAAGGGTAGGCAGATAGAGGCTCCTTCCACACAAGGGAAATGATCTTTGACAAAAAGCAAAATAGTGATTATGATAATGTTAAATGAGAATGATTATCAAATAGAAAAGGAAGCGGAAAGATGCTACACAAAGGTATTCGATTACATGTAATTATTCGTGGAGGAGTGAAAAAATAAATGGCAAATAAAATAAATCCCTCTACATTGTCGTATGAGCCGTTTAAAGATGGAACGCTTGCTCTATACACGACAGATAGCTTAATGATTGTACCGCAAAGTCGCTATCTAGAGCTTTTGCATATGGAAGAGTTATATAATGCTATGTATAAGGATTTAGATAACAAGCAAAATGGTTTAGAACGAGAACGAAAAATGCTAAAAAAACAAAATGCACAGCTAACAGAGGATCTACAAAAGTTAAAGCAGCAAAACACGGTCTTGCAGAAAAAGGTCACTGAATATAATTGTGTGGTGGAGGAGATGAAGGTGCTCCGTCAACAAAATACAGACCTTCTCATTGAACTAAGTAAATATACAGCGATGTCAAGAGAGTCATTGACGGGGCCCTTGAAGTCGATGATTCGAGATATGCGTGAGCAAGGGGTTGGAATTAAAGAAATCCATATTCGCATCAAGCGCCAAATCAATCCAGAGATTAGCTATAGTACTGTACGCAAGTATATTTCTGAGCTAGAGTCGGAACAAAAAGGTTAACAGCTTATAAAAGGAACTAGAAATTTGGCATTTACAGCAGCTACTCAAAGTCCTATAATGAGTCTATTCTTTAACTAGTTTAAGATTATAGGAAATCGTTAACCGATTTCAGTAAGAGTAGGAGCGTTAATATCATGTCAAATGAGAAAAAAGGAGTTTTGGCAGCCTTTTTTGCCTATGCCTTTTGGGGAGCATTCCCTCTATATTGGAAATTACTTGAGCATGTACCAAGTATGGAGATTTTATTATCCCGTGTCATTTGGTCCTTTGTCTTTACGGTGCTGGCAGTACTCGTATTTCGAATGCGTCAGGATCTCGTAGCAGATTTAAAATATTTATGGTCACATCAAAAGCATTTCTGGCAGCTTGCGGGTGCATCCTTTGTCATTTCAATGAACTGGTATTTATATATTTGGGCAGTGACGCATAATCATCTCATTGAAACGAGCTTAGGTTATTATATTAATCCGCTATTGTCTGTAATTTTCGGGGTGATTTTCTTTAAAGAATCGCTGAGTCGTGCACAATGGGTAGCAACAGGAATTGCTTTTATTGCGGTGATTATTTTAACGATCAATTACGGCTCAGTACCTTGGGTAGCTTTATTGATTGCGCTATCTTTTGCTATTTATGGTGTGCTGAAAAAGAAAATTACACTGGATGCTACAAGAGGCCTAGCCATTGAAACGTTATTGATTTTACCCTTTGCATTAGGCTATTATGTCTATCTTTTTGCTACACATCAAGCCTCGTTTTTACATGTCGATGTTAAAACAGATATTTTGATGATCTTTAGTGGTTTAGTAACAGCCGTCCCGCTTATTTTATTTGCGAAGGGGGCACAAAATATTCCTTTATATTTACTAGGGTTTATCCAATATGTATCGCCAACGATTGTCTTGATTTTAGGTATCGTGCTATACAAAGAGCCATTTAGTCAGGTTGAGCTCCTTGCATTCAGCATTATTTGGGCAGCTTTACTTTTATTTTCTGGTTCGAAAATTATAGAAACAAGAAAAGCCCATCATAAATCAGTTTCGTAAAAGACTTGTAGATTTTTCTACAGGTCTTTTTTTGTAACTTTTACCACTTCGCTTTGTAATGCACAAAACTTTTTTATTCCTTATCGGATTGGGCTGCTAGATTGTCTGCTATTTTGTTTAATCGTATCTTAAAGATCGATGAGGCTAACAATGAATAACTCATTCACCGCTGCTTTATATTGCGCTAAATGCAAGACTGCATAATGAAAGCCCATAGCGTTTATTTCACCACTCACAGTTGATGTGGCAGAGACTGTAGGGATTATAAAAATAAATAAGAAAATGAATGTAAACAGGCAATGGGTAGTCTTTTGTTGTATTTGGGTACTCCCTCCAAATAGAATCTTTTTGATAGATTCTACAAAATAGGAGAAAACCTTTTGAAGGTAGGTACCTTTACTTTCCTGTTAGCATATAGTAAAATGTCAATAATTAGATAACAATGATCAATTAATGAGAGGTGCTTTTTGTGAGTGCGGTAGGTTCTAACTAGGTAAAAATTGAATGAAATAGTGGCGATGACGACAGCAGGGGATACATGTTATGAAAACCCCTTATTTTGTCATGGATCTATTTCAACAACCTATGTAGATACCTACAATACTTTATTAAGCGTGGCAGATAGGATAGAAACTTCAATTAGCTGAAGTTTTATTTGTGATGCCAGGAAAACGCGCCTTTTAAAGATAGAGCTGTGGGGATTCCTCACAGCTTTTTTATTTTGTTTAAACCATCATTGCTATCTATTATTGGGTAGGTATCTTCATGTATGATAAAACATTACAATGAGGAGCAAAAAGAAATGAATAATACTACACTTGAAAAATTACAATATCATGAATTAAAGGACATCGTTAAATCCTATTGTGTCAGCGGGTTAGGAAAACAGCTTTTAGATAAATTAATGCCAAGCTCAAACTTAACAGTGGTAAAAAATCGGTTGAATGAAACAACAGAAGCTCGTGCAATATTGGATGCAGAGGGGCATGTTCCGTTTTTAGGGGTATCGAATATTGAGCATATTATGACAAAGCTTGAAAAGGGAATGCTTCTAGATCCCAGTGAGCTAGTGAGTATCTCTGATTTTTTACGAGGCTGCCGCAATATCAAAAAATTTATGTTAGATAAGGCATTTTTTGCGCCTGTTCTTTCCTCTTACGCTCATTCTATGGCTGAATTTAAAAGCGTGGAGGAGGAAATTAATTTTGCGATCAAAGCCAATCGTGTAGATTCGGCTGCTAGTCGTGAATTAAAACGCATCCGACATCATATGGAAACGACAGAGGAAAAAATTAAAGAACGTTTAACGAAATTTTTAAATAACAGTGCTAATAAACCGTATATTCAGGAATTTTTTATTAGTCAAAAGGATGATCGCTATACGATTCCGATTAAGGCGACCTATAAAAATCATGTACAGGGTACGGTCGTTGAAATTTCCTCAAAAGGGGCAACCGTTTTTATGGAGCCAAGTGTTGTCGCTAAATTAAATGTAGAATTAGCTACCTTAAAGGCTGAGGAAGCCGTGGAGGAATACCAGATTTTAGCGTCTTTATCAGGGCTATTGATGGAACATCTTCATGCCATCACCATTAACATGGAGTTGATTAGTCAATACGATATGGTTTTTGCCAAAGCGAAGTTCAGTAGACAAATTGGTGGTAGGGAGCCACGTATAAATGATTACGGTTATATTCAACTAATCAATGGTAAGCATCCATTACTACCAGGAAATGCGGTACCCCTTCAATTTTCCATCGCGAAAGACTACCGTAGCTTAATTATTACAGGTCCAAACGCTGGTGGGAAAACAGTTGTGTTGAAAACCATTGGCCTTTTAACATTAGCTACGATGTCGGGCTTCCATATTGTAGCGGACGAAGGAACGGAAATGGCTGTATTTGATCATATCTTTGTTGATATTGGCGATAATCAAAGTATAGAGAATGCACTTAGTACGTTTTCTTCTCATATGAAAAATCTTTCCGATATTATGAGAGCTGCTAATAATCATACACTCTTACTATTTGATGAAATTGGCAGTGGAACAGAGCCAAATGAAGGAGCTGCACTAGCCATTGCGCTATTAGAAGAATTTTATCAAATGGGCTGTATAACTGTGGCAACTACACATTATGGTGAAATTAAACGATTTTCTGAAATGCATCCTGATTTTATGAATGCGGCAATGCGCTTCCATGCTGAAACATTAGAGCCTTTGTACCAATTACTCATCGGCACCTCTGGAGAAAGCAATGCCTTATGGATTTCTAAAAAAATGAATGTCCGCGAAGCTGTTTTACAAAGAGCAAAGGATTATATAAATAATAAACAATATCAACTGACGATCGTTCAGGACAGTAAAATTCGAAAGCCTAAAGAAGAGAAAAAAAGCTTGGCAGCAGCTTATACATTTGCAAAGGGGGATCGTGTGAAATTATTGGACTATGATGATGTGGGATTGGTATATGAAGAAATGAATCCGTACAATAATGTCAGCGTATTCTATCAGGGGCAAATACTAGAGGTCAATGTAAAGCGGCTTGCCCTTGAATTACCTGCAACAGAGTTATACCCTGAAGGATATGATTTAGAGACATTATTTGTAGACTATCAGGATCGGAAGCTTCAGCACGATATCGAACGTGGGTCGAAAAAAGCGTTACGCAAAATCCATAAACAAATAAAGAGTGATCGTCAGCAATAAAAACAAGGGATTGCACAGCCTCGTGCAATCCCTTTATTAATTAATTTATGGAATCAATCTGTGCCTTAATCGTTCGATAGACTTCCTCAATTTTTCGTTTATAGGGCAAATCCACTAAATCCAGTGAATCTGTATAGGCCATTTTTGCAATTTCATAGGCTGTTGTTAGCTCACCAAAATGTGCATAGCAAAGGGCTTTATAGGAAAAGCATTCATTTAAGCTTAAAATATCATATGGATGATTAATATAGATCGGTCTGTGTTTATACTGTTCGAATGCAGCCTTCGCCTCCTCATATTGTCCAAGTAAATATAAGGATTTTCCTTTTTCAGCATAGTAAAAGTTTGGATCTAGCTTGTCTAAATAATCATCGTGTCTAAGCTGATAAAAACGTTCTATTTCAATCAGAGCCTGCTCATAATTATTGCTGTAATTATTACAATAATGTGCCTTCAATACAAAAATAAAAGCATCAACCTCAACACGTTCAGCAAATGCCTGATATTGCTCCAGTTTCATAAACATATGATTGGTTTGTTCAAAATCACGATCAATCATGGCACAATAGGCACCAATTCTGTACATATTATCAATCTGATAGAACAGTTGGTTTTTATGAGCATTGGCAATCGTCTCTTGAATTAATTTTTTCCCTTCCTCATGCTCACCAATTGCAAGTTGGAAAATACTTGTATAATAAGTCATTAATAAGGCATCACGAGAATCGAGCTGATAGTCCTCTTGTTCGATAATTTCCTTTGCCTGTAAGATACGATCGTACGCCAATGTATATTGACGTTTTGCTGCTAAAATAGCCATCTCGAGGATAAAGGTTTTGAACCAATGGCTGAGTAAATTAATTTCCTTAAAAATAGTGCGGGCTTGCTGAAGCGGGACTTCCCATGTTGTTAATCCAGCTTCATACTGGGCATCTGCGTAAATATACAATAAACGGCCAGCTTCATAACTTTGAGGCAGGCCCTCCACAGACGGCTTAATTAAATCGACAATTTCTTGATGATGATGAGCATCACCACGTTTTACTTCTGCAAATAAACTTTCCACCTGCTCTAATAGCTGGCGTATGGAGGATGGGGTTACTTCTTCCAGTAATTCACTAGCTTTTACACCTAAACGTTCAGCAATATAGTCAAGGCTTTCCATAGAAGGCTTAGCCTTATCATTTTCTATTTGGCTTAACATTCCTTTAGTTAGACGATCACCGGCAAGTGCCTCTAATGTTAATTTTTGTTCTTTCCTTAATTTGCGAATTCGTGTGCCTAAAGAGTCCACTGCCTCGCCTCCTTTTGTTTAATTATATTAAACTTTTGCTTGCATGAAAAGAGGGAGCTGTGGTATATTTTGTTTAACATAATTAAACTTTTTAATTTAGTTAAATAATGGAGGGATTTAGATGAATGAAGCGGAAAAATTAAAAAAGGCGACCTATCACTTATGGACGTTCACGGCGAGTAAAATGATTGCCATGTTAGGTGCAAACGTCATGGCATTCGGTATTAGCTTGTATATTTTAGCGATGACTGGGTCGGCAATGAGCTTCGCTACCAATATGATTTGTTCAGTATTACCACGCGCACTTGTGGCACCCTTAGCAGGCTATGTCGCAGATAATTTTTCAAAAAAACGCACAATATTAATAGCACAGGCAGGAACCATTTTGACAGTAGGGGGATTACTGCTTTATACAGAAACAGTAGGAATGTCCGTTTATGCTATATACATAGCTACTGTTTTTAATACGATTTGCTCAGCCTTTTCTGGTGTAACGTTTTCATCAGCAATTGCCACACTTGTCAATCCAGAGAGATTACAACGTGCGATGTCATTTAACCAAATGTCAATGTCCGTAGCTGCAATTGGAGGACCAGTCATTGGTGGTATGATGTATGGATTTTTTAATATGGATGTATTTTTAATGGTGAATATGGTGGCCTATGCGATTGCCTTTTGTTTAGAGGCAACAATGGATTTTAACCTTTATAGTACAAGAGGGGAAGATACGAAAAAAGAAAAGATGTGGGGAGGGCTGAAAAGTGGTTTTCATTATATCAAGCAACGTAACGTCATTAAGACCATTATGTGGGTAGCATTGTGGATCAACCTATTCTTTTCTGCCATCGCTGTTGGAGGAACGTACATCATTATTGAATTGCTAAAAGTAGAATCCACACACTTTGGCTTTATTGAAGCGTCTGGTGCATTAGGTATGCTCTTAGCATCCCTTTATTTCGCAACAAGATCTGAAGTAAAGGTACCTTTACGCTTTTCGAAAATCAGCTTATTACTATTGGCGGGAAGTGTTGGCTTAGCAGTCATCCCTTTAGTTACTGATTTTTCCTATATAGCTATTGTGATCTTCTATCTCATCATTTACTTTATTTTCGCAATTTTCGAAATGGGGATAAATATGCCCATCGGGGTGTATTTGCAAAAAATCATTGCGGAAGAGTACCGTGGGCGTGTTTTTGGGCTAATGGAGACGATGGCGATGTCCATGATGCCGATTGGTATGGTAGTCTATGGCATGTTATATGATACATTACCAGCAACTATTATTTTACCAGTAACGAGTGTCATTATTATTATCATTTCACTTGTGATGCTACGCTCATCTATTTTAAAAGAGGCACATCCAGAGTATTATGAAAAAGCAGCTCTCCCAGAAGGGGTCGCGAACACAACAACTTAAAATAACGAGGCTGGGACAGAACTCGATTATATTGAAAAACAATAAAAATGGATATTAGCTTTTTCACTTTAAGAAGTTAAATATGCCTTCCTAAATCAAAAAAATGTTAGACTAATTATATCTTGGTCTAACATTTTTTCTTTTAATAGGCTAATTTGATTACTACGGCTAGCTAGTATGAAAGATAAGGAAAAGCCCCTTTTGCAGAATGGTTGATTGGAGTGGAGCCAGCGTCACTCCTAGGGGATTGAGCGTCACAGAGGAGACCCTGGAGCGAACGGAAGTGAGTGAAGCGGCTCATCGGACGCCCCCTGGAAAGGACGCTGGCGGAACGGAAATCAACCCCTCACCTTGCAAAGTTGCTTTTTCTGCAGTTGACATCATCTTTTTCAACAACAAGAACAGGCATGCGGTGAAATGCCTTTACTGATCATCAATAACAATATAGGTTGCTTGAATAGGGCCATGGACACCAACGATAAGAATCATTTCGATATCGGCTGAGTTACTTGGTCCCGTAACAAAGTTGATACAGGAAGCAATTTTTTCACCCTGACGGATTTTTTCACTAATCCAACGAGCTGCCTGTGTCATACGAGGCACAATTGTACTTTTAGGAATGATAATGATCGACTTTTCAGGTAAAAAGCTAATGCTTCTCCCTCTATCTTTGCTACTAAAAAGCACGGCAGTTCCCGATTCTGCTAACGTCATTTCACTAATTGTCACGCCAATATTAGCTTTTTCAGCTTGACGGATATTTTCCTCAGGTTGCTGTGAATCCCATTCATAAAGCTGAATATTGGCTTGTGGCCATTGTTCGTTCATAAGTGCGGATAATCCGTAGTCCTGGAACCGTTTATCCTTCCATGTAATAACAGACTGACCTCCATACTTGTCAACAACGTCCTGTAAATCCTCTGGAAGTGTCGCAGTATTAGAAATGACAATATTGGTATGGATGTTGGCACACTGCTTAATTAATATTTCCACCAATTCATCCTTTGTCGCATCTTTGAGCACACGATCTTGTGGCTGATACTGCCAAGTTGGTCGTGGTAGTTCTGTCTTAGGCGAACGTCCGAGCTGCTTCGCAATATTTGCTAAAAATGTTTCTCGACGCTGAATCATACCAGTCATTATTGCCCGCCTCCTTTTGTACGATGCTTCATCCAGTCTCTAAAGCTGTCTTTACTTGGTGCAGGGAAATCCCTTGCCTCAGTCCATGCTTTTAATGGGCCTGGACCATTAGAAATAGTCTTGTTTTTGATAAATGGAGACATGGCAGGTGCAGCCATTTTTGTCGCCATTTTATAAAGGGTAGGGGAGGAAGCCCCTAGACCAAATGCCTTCATTAAAAGCTTTTCAGAGATAGGTGCCTTGCCCTCATTTTCAACAATAACCTGACGATGGCGATGAATGAGCTGATGTAATGGAATTTTAACAGGGCATGCATCTGTACAAGCACCGCACAATGTAGAAGCATAGGGCAGTTCTTTAAAATCATCGTAGCCTCCTAAAAGTGGAGAGAGCACAACACCTACAGGTCCAGAGTAGATAGAGCCATACGTATGCCCACCAACATGACGATAGACAGGGCAAGCATTAACACAGGCAGCACAGCGAATGCATTGTAAAATAGGCTGGAATTCACTACCTAAAATAGCCGAGCGTCCATTATCAACAATAACTAAATGAAATTCCTCTGGTCCATCCGTATCCTCTTCGTCCTTTACGCCTGTTAACGTTGTAATATAGCTCGTTAGCTTTTGACCGACAGCACTTCTTGTTAATAAACTAACAAGGACCTCCATTTCTTCAAATGTAGGAACTATTCTTTCCATTCCCATAACTGTGATTTGTGTTTTTGGTAGCGCTGTTACTAAATCAGCATTGCCCTCATTCGTAACGAGTGTAATCGATCCACTTTCAGCAATAGCAAAATTACAGCCTGTAATACCAATATCGGCTGTTAAATATTCCTGTCTTAATTTTTCACGTACATAAAGGGCAAGTTCCTCTGGCTTTTCTGTTTGACTGTAGCCTTGTTTTTCCTTAAAAACATCTCGAATTTGCTCCTTATTTTTATGCAAGGCTGGCGCCACAATATGCGAAGGGGGCTCGTGATCTGCCACCTGCAAAATATATTCACCTAGGTCTGTCTCAATCACTTCACAACCAAGCGCTTCTAAAGCCGTATTTAAGTTAATTTCTTCTGTTACCATTGATTTGGATTTCACAATTTTTGCTGCATTTTTCTTTTTAGCAATGCTTTGAATATAGTCGGTTGCTTCCTGTGCAGTTTGCGCAAAGAACACATGCCCACCTCGTTTGGCAACATTTTCACTTAATTGATAAAGGTAATAATCAAGATTTGCTAAAACATGCTTGCGAATTTCCTCTCCATGAGAACGCCATTCTTCCCAATGTCCTAATTCCTCTGCTTGTTGAAGGCGACGTGTTTGAAAACGTTCTTGGGCACTCGAAACCGCACGACGCATAAACTGATTATCTAGCTCTTTCGTGACACGTTGTTGAAACCGATCATCACTTGTTTTCATGGCCATGTTTATTTCCCCCTTTTATCGGCAATTTAACACTTCTGCAATATGCATCACTTTAATTGGCTTACCCTGACGTTGAATGCGACCACCGATATTCAATAAGCAGCCTGCGTCAGCTCCTATCAAAATGTCAGCGCCTGTTTCTTCCACATTCAGTACTTTTTCATTGACCATTTCTCCAGAAATATTGCCCATTTTAACTGAAAATGTGCCACCAAATCCGCAGCATCGATCCTTACCAGGGAGATCCACATAATGCAAGCCCTTGACGTTCTTTAATAATTGGAAGGGTGCCTCTGTTACACCAAGTAATCTTGTCATATGGCATGACGTATGATAAGTAGCTTTACCTTCTAGATACGCTCCTACATCTTCTATCTTTAATACGTTGACAATAAACTCTGTGAATTCATAGGTTTTAGCTGCTAATGCTTGCGCTTTTGGCTCCCATATGGGGTCTCCTTTAAAAACTTCTGGATATTCCTTCAACATATAAGCGCAGGAACCAGAGGGAGAGACTACATATTCAGCATGCTCAAAGGCTGTGATCATTTTTTTCATCGCATTTTTCGATTCTTCGACATAGCCGCTATTGTAAGCAGGCTGTCCACAGCAAATTTGATCCTCTGGAAAGTCGATGTCACAGCCAAGTCTTTCTAATACTTCAACAACTGCTTTTCCCACATCCCCTTGAAACATATCCACTAAGCAAGTGGCGAATAGTGTGACTTTCATATTTCATCGCTCCTTTTATAAACAACTGGTCATCAGATGACTTTTCGATAATTTAATCTTACAACAAATTTGAAAAAGTGAAAACGTTTTTTTTATGAATTTTCAGAAAAGAAAAACTACCTAGCTTGTACTAGATAGTGTTTAGTGTGAATTGGATTCTGTTGTTTCGAAATATTGTAATAGCACTTTTTCAACGTTGCTTAAATGAGATGCCATTGCATGTTTGGCTAGCTCTTCGTTTTGCTGTTTAATCGCGAGGAAAATCTGCATATGTTCATCATATAATTGTTCGCTCGTTGTTTTTTGTGAATACAACCAAATTCGCCGTGTCTCTTTCATCGTTTCGATCATTAAACCAGAAATTTGATCTAAAATTGTAGTGAGTAGGGGATTTTGAGAGGCATTGGAAATTGCTGCATGAAATTGATAATCTGCTTTTTCACCAAGCTCGCCATCACCATGTGCCTGCTTCATATCCTCTAAAATTTGTACCATTGCCTGAATATCCTGATCTGTACGTTGGAGGGCTGCACGTCCTGCTGCTCCCACTTCAATAATTTTGCGCACTTCTAGTAAATGAGCAATATCCTGTCTATTCGTTAACATAGCGGTGGATAAAGGAAAGTCAAGCTGATGGGCTGGCACACTTTTGACAAACGTTCCAGAGCCTTGTTTGATTTCAATCAATCCCATTGCTTTTAATGCAGATAATGCCTCCCGTACAGCGGAACGACTCACTTGTAATTGCTCGGCAAGCTGCTCAACTGAGTCAAGCCGATCACCTGGCTTTAGGACACCAGCTCTTATTTTTTCATGCAAGATTTCGGATACTTCTTCATAGATCTTTTTTGGTCTAATCTTTCTTAATTCCAAGGGCTACACCTCTTTTTTCGCTCATTTGCTATCATCATTATACATGAAAATAAGTCATTTACTCATGGTTTACCATGAACACTTTGTGTAGAGTAGAGGACTGTCGAAATTTAAAGAAATAATAATGAAACATATAATAAGGTCATCTGATGACTGTATATCCAGATGATTTAAAAGATGAGTGTAAAATAAATAGTTTCTTACTATAACATGGGCGTGATAGTGTCTATGAAAAACAGAAGCTTCTTTCAACATTAATGACAAGTAATCGACACTGTCAAGAAAAAGGTAGAAAAATTAGCTATACTCTTTTTGAATAAGGGGGAAGATTGGCGGATTTTGTTGACAGAAAATCAACAGGAGCGCATAATGCAGAAGTAGCTTGGTGGGACTTCTCAAAAATCTCATCATTTTGCCATGAAACGTTCACAAACTAGAAGGGCGCTTTTTATTTTGTTTTTTGGTACGATGGATGCAGTAACTGTAAGGAGCGAATAAAAAATATGGGATCTGATATTAACGTATTTTTAGCTTTTGGTGCAGGGTTCTTAAGTTTTATTTCACCATGTACTCTTCCACTATATCCAGCATTTTTATCGTACATAACGGGTATGACATTAGATGAGCTAAAATCAGAAAAAGGTATGCTACAAAAACGTGCCATTTTCCACACACTATTCTTTTTACTAGGCTTTTCCATTATCTTTATCATTATTGGACTAAGTGCTTCATATGCAGCAGAATTCTTCCTAAATTATCAAACATTATTACGACAGGTTGGGGCTATTTTAATCGTCGTATTCGGTTTAATGATTGTGGGATTATTGCAGATAGACTTCTTAATGAAGGATCGAAAGTTCCAATTTAAAAATAGACCATCTGGCTATTTTGGGTCTGTCTTAATTGGTATTGCCTTTGCGGCAGGCTGGACACCATGTACAGGACCAATCCTTGCATCGATTATCATGTTAGCAAGTACAAACCCAGGTGCGGGCTTTAGCTATATGTTTGCGTATTATTTAGGATTCGCCATTCCATTCTTCGTGCTATCTTTCTTCATTTCACGAATGACTTGGATTCGTACACACAGCCAGAAAATTGTAAAAATCGGCGGTTACATCATGATTGCCGTTGGGATTTTATTATTCTTTGATGGCTTAACGTATATTACACGCGTTTTACAGCCTATTTTCGGTGGATTTACAGGGTTTTAATTTGTTAAACTAAAGAGGCATACCGAACTTTAACGTGGAGGGAGATGAACATGTGCCTACAGTTTTAGTAGTAGATGATACGCTATTTATGCGTGTTGCAATCAGTAATATGTTTACAGAATGGGGCTATGAGGTAGTCGGTAAGGCAGTAAATGGTAAGGAAGCTGTGGCGATGTATCGTGAGTTACAACCAGATTTAGTCACAATGGATGTAACGATGCCCGTTATGACAGGTATTGCAGCCGTAAAAAAAATCATCCCAGAATTTCCAGATGCAAAAATCATTATGGTAACAGCATTAGGGCAGCAAAAATTAATCGTAGAAGCGATTGAGAGTGGGGCAAAGGATTTTATTACAAAGCCTTTCGAGCCAGAACGATTAAAGGCTGTTGCTGATCAATTACTTGGACAAAATTGTTAATTAGACATTAGAGGAGGATTTTTTTATGTTAAGCAGCATCCCTTCTCACTATTATGTTATAGGGTCGACCATTATGGCCATTCTTATGGGGAGCTTTGTGATGGTCATACGAATGAGAGCTTCCAAAATGCCGACAAATGAGAAGAAAATTATTATTCCACCAATAGCGATGTCCTCAGGTGCACTGATGTTTTTATTCGAGCAATTCCGTGTACCACCGATGCAAATCTTAGAGGCGGCAGCTGTAGGAATGGTATTCTCGACAATATTAATTGCTACTTCTAAATTTGAAGTAAAGGGTCGAGATATTTATTTAAAACGTTCAAAAGCATTCGCTTTTATATTAATCGGATTGTTAATATTCCGAGTGGTGGCGAAAATGATTTTAAGTAGCTCCATCGATGTCGGTGAATTAGCAGGTATGTTCTGGATATTAGCCTTTGCCATGTTAGTACCATGGCGTATCGCAATGCTAATCCAGTTTAAACGCGTCAAAAAAACAATTCCAAAACTACACTAGTGCTGAAGCTAGTGTAGTTTTTTTATGCATTTAAGCGCTGGAGGAACTGGATAGCCTTATAAAAGTGACGGATAAAGCAGCAAAGCGCGGATAGAAGTCCAAAAAAAGAGGATAAAGCTTGCAAAGTGCAGGATAGCCTCATAAAAGTGGCGGATAGAATCCCAAAAGTAGAGGATAGAGCAGCAATGCGCGGCTAGAGGTCCAAATGAAGAGGATAAAGCTAGCAAAGTGGAGGATAGCTTCATAAAAGTAGCGGATAGAGCAGCAAAGCGCGGTTAGAAGTCCAACTAAAGAGGAAAAAGCTAGCAAAGTGCAGGATAGCCTCATAAAAGTGGCGGATAGAATCCCAAAAGTAGAGGATAGAGCAGCAAAGCGCGGTTAGAAGTCCAAATGAAGAGGATAAAGCTAGCAAAGTGCAAGATAGCTTCATAAAAGTGGCGGATAAAAATTCAAAAGTAGAGGATAGAGCAGCAAAGCGCGGTTAGAAGTCCAACTAAAGAGGATAAAGCTAGAAAAGTGCAGGATAGCCTCATAAAAGTGGCGGATAAAAACTCAAAAGTAGAGGATAGAGCAGTAATGCGCGGTTAGAGGTCCAACTAAAGAGGATAAAGCTAGGAAAGTGCAGGATAGCATCTTAAAAGTAGCAGATAGAATCTCAAAAGTAGAGGATAGAGCAGCAAAGCGCGGTTAGAGGTCCAACTAAAGAGGATAAAGCTAGGAAAGTGCAGGATAGCTTCTTAGGACAATAATCCCATAGTTAAGTAAAAACGCTGCACAAAGATTTGTGCAGCGTTTACTCATTCGAATAGATGTTCATAGGGGGAGATGTCAATTTGCATTTGCTCTAATTTTTTGCGTAAAAATTTGTGATCGCGTTTTGGTGTTGCTTGGATATAGCCGCGAATAATGAGGTCATTGTTAATAGCAGCTGCTTTTTCTTCTAATGCGAGCTCGCCAATTTTTCCTGCAATTTTTTCCTTCGCCACTTGTCTAAAAAGCTCAGGGACGGGGCTTACGAGTTCATAGAGTAATTCTTTTTCAGCTTGTCCCCACAAGTGAACGGTTTTATCTAAATAATATTCTTGCCAATCTAAATCTGATTTTCCATCCTGCTTTGGGAGTGCCTTTAAAAATTTGCGGAACATGAAGAATCCGCCAATAGCCATCAATGAAATGAGGACGACAACCCAAAATAAAATAAACCATAAAAACCAACCTTGTAACAAATCGTTCACCTCTTTGCCTTCTCTCACTCTATTATAAAAGCTTCCGAAAAAAAATTCATCCTTAATGTCCCTTTTTTAGCAATTCGCCTTTATATAGTGTGCAGAAAGGAGGTGATGCTACATGGCTAATGTTAACTTTGTAAATGCTACACTGCGTCTCAAGTATGTGGATGGCTATGATGAGAACAATGAGCCTACGTTCACCACGAAATCGTATCGAAATATTAACAACACACATAGCGCGGACGATTTGTTAGCTGTTGCTTATGCTATTGCTAGTCTTTCATCACAATCACTGGCTGGCATTGCGAAACAGGAAACACACGATTTATCTTAAGGAGGGACCACAGAATGACACAAGTTCTAGAATTGCAATTTGCCACAACTGATGGGAAAACGACAACCCTTTCGATTGATGCACCGAAGCCGAATATCACGGTGACTGACATTCAGCAGGCAATGACAACGATTATGGCTAAAAATGTTTTTACCGGGCAAGGTGGTGCACTGTCAGCCATCAAGGGAGCTCGTATTGTAGATCGTCAAGTCACAGAATTTGAAGTAGTAACAGAATAATTCAAAAATGGTCTTTGCTACGAGAAGTGCAAAGACCATTTTTAACGTGAGAGAGGAGGAGAAGGATGGAACAGTGGTTGAACATGATATCCGATATCGGTTTTCCGATTTTAGTGTCATTTTATTTATTACACCGCGTCGAAGTAAAGCTTGATGCGATTCATGCTGCACTCGTTTCATTAAAATGAAATGGATTTCACAAAGATGTACGAAAGCTGTCACTTAGAAGTTCTTGTCAACGCTTACAACCTACGTTAGGATGGGGATAGTGTAGGTTAGGGAGAGTGTTGACATGAAACGTAAATTAATAGGGCTAGTGCTGCTGTTAGCCTGTGCATCTGTGCTAGGCGCATGTGGAAACTCAAAATTTAAAGCAGATTATAGTCTAGAAATACCCGATTTTGAACATGTTAATCAACGTGGTGAAACGGTTTCGCTTGAAAGCTTAAAAGGTAAGCCTTGGATTGGTATGTATATTTTCACAAACTGTGTGTCCATCTGCCCGCCCATGTCATTAAACATGGCACAAGTCCAAGAAAAGCTTCAGAAAAAAGGAGTAGAGGACTATAACATCGTTGCCTTTTCAGTAGATCCAGATGTTGATCAACCAGATGTGTTAGCGGATTATCTTAGTAAATACAATGTTCCAGATGAATCTAAATGGAACCTTCTTACAGGGTATTCACAGAAATATATCGAACAATTTGCGGTGAAAAATACAAAGATTTTAGTGAAAAACGACCCTAACAGTGACCAAGTCATTCATGGCAATCAATTTTTCTTAGTCGATAAAGATGGTGTCCTCGTCAAAATGTATAATGGTTATGCTGAAAACATTGAAGATGTACCGATTGATACGATAGCTTCTGATATCGAAACATATATTGATGAAAATTTATAAAGTAACAGTAAACCGTCTCAAATGGTTGAGGCGGTTTTTTTATGTATTTTTCTATCTGGAAAAATAATCTTTTTCTGGTTGTGAGTCGTTTATAGTGTAGAAGGAGGATGATGGCGTGTCTGATCATGAAAATTTCGAGCAGTTAATGGCTATACATACGGAGCAATTGTTTCGAATTGCTTATTACTATACAAAGGATTTACAAATAGCCGAGGATATTGTACAGGATGTGTTTATTAAGTTCTATCATCAAAAACAATATGAGGAACGAGGAGAGATGAAGGCATACTTAGCCCGCATGACAATCAATAAATGCAAAGATTATTTAAAAAGCTGGGCATACAGAAAAATAACATTTCAGCATAAATTTTTTACCAAACAAAAATCAACATTGCCGGACACACTGATTCGTCAAGATGAACAAGCACTGTTAGATGATGCCATTTTAAGCTTACCTCTCAAACCACGAGAAGCAATTGTCTATTTTTACTTGGAGGAGATGACGATTAAAGAGATTGCGGAGCTACTTGCGATTCCTGAAGGTACTGTGAAATCACGTTTAAAGAAAGGAAAGGAGCTATTAAAAATAGAGTTACAACATATTGAATGGGAGGTGCTTTTCCATGGATAAGCATACAATGCAGGTACTACAAGATGTTTCAGCACATAAGGAAGCCATTATTCATAAGGTTCGACAACAAATTCAGCAAGAGCCTGTTATGCCCAAGCCAAGATGGACATATCGTGCCGTTACGATAATGATTACCTGCTCTATTTTACTATTTATTGCCTGGCAAGCCGCAAAACCGATGGATGAGCTGGCGACACAGGATGAAGGGGTAACACCTACATTCACGGATTTATTTCAAACAGAAGTGGAGGGAAAAGCCACAGCATACAGTAATTTTCTTCCACTTGCTAATTATTTAAGTCAGGCAAAACATATCCAATATTATGCACCACTTCAAGGTTTAGAGGCGATGCAATCAGTAGCAACATCACTGGAGGATGTCGTTCATCTCACTGATCCTGAAAATTTACCATTTCAACCAAATATACATGAGGTCTATGCAATTTCAGCAAAAATGGAGGATGGTAGCCAACAAACACAATTTCAATTTAGCTATAAAGAAAAATCCTCCACTGGGGTGGATTTACAATTTATTAATTTTACCGTGACAAATGTAAAGTATAATCCCTTAGCGAGCTATGTGAAGTCGAAAAATATGGAAGAAACTTTAGGGATGAAAGTTTCGAATATAGGCTTAAATTTTATGAATCCCCTGTTTTATCGGGAGATGTCACCAGAACGAGGTTATGTATATACTTATTATAATTATGATGAGACGGATAAGCGAATCTTTCAAATGACTACTAGAGCCAATGAGTTTTATTCTTACTATAACGGCTATGTTTATCATATCGGGTATCAACTTGATGGAGAACCACAGGAGGTTCAAGAAAAAATGGCGATCCTTGCAAAAGATTTTATTCTTGGCGAATAAGTCATGAGACATTTCAATTGAGCTATAATAGAATGATAGAAAAGAGGGGATGGAGGTTCGACTATGACAATTGCACAAACCTATTTACAAGTTGTTCAGAAAAGATTTCAAAGTGTGAAAGAGCTAGGGGATAAAACACTTGCCCAAATGGAAGAGGCACAATTGCACTGGGCATACAATGAAGAATCCAATAGTATTGCAGTGATTGTAAAGCATATAAGTGGAAATATGGTTTCCCGCTGGACAGATTTTTTAACGACAGATGGAGAAAAGCCAACGAGAAATCGAGATGATGAGTTTGAGGATAGTCTTCACACCAAAGAAGCAATCATCTCAGCTTGGGACAAGGGGTGGCAAGTGTTTTTAGAGGCCTTGGCGAGTTTAACAGAATCCGATTTACAGGGACATGTCACGATTAGAGGGGAGCGGCTAGCAGTCATTGATGCTATTGAAAGACAAATGGCACACTATGCACAGCACGTCGGTCAAATCATTTATATCGCCAAATTGGTAAAGGGCTCTGATTGGCAAACACTCAGTATTCCTAAAGGACAGTCACAAGCTTTTACTGAAGCCATGCTAGATAAACATCAACGCTAAAGAAGAAAGATCGTAGCCAAGTAGTAGGTGCTACGATCTTTTTTCTGCTAAATAGAGCTTGTATAAGGCTGTTTCTAGGTCGGTCGCTTGAGCGAGTTCAAATGCCTCCTGCTGACTTCTATGATTTGTGATTATCTCATAGAAAAAGTGAATTAGAAACATGAGATTAGCATTACCCTCAATATAATCATCAGGAGCTAGGTAGGAATGACAGCCACTCTCTAAAAAGGCTGTCGCTAGCTGCTGCCAGCCTAATGTACAGCCTGCCGCAATGACCTTGACACCCTGTAGCTGACAATAGGTTAAGACATCTTGAGGGTCAAAATAGATACTCCTTGGTTCATTTTCTTCATATACCTCTTCTCCTAGCTCAGGCAGACAAAATCGCCCCTCATCGCCGTGAAAGTTTAATAGCAAATAATCCATTTTGTGAGGAAGATCATTTCCAGATAAAATATCAATTAAATCATTTGGTCTGCCAATTAAATCGAGTGTCACTCCTGCACCAAAAGATTCCAGTGCTGCTCGAATGGCCATGGATTCAAAATCACAGTCAGGACCAACTACTAAATGTACGTATAATTCTGGTCTACTCATACATCATCACCTCTATTTAAGTATAGCTGAAACTTATTAGAGTAGTAAATCGTATATGACAATAATTACTATAAATGTAAAGTGGTAAAGGAGGTTATAAAGTGTACAAGAGTGGTTATATTCATACACTTATTCTGGGCATTGTCCTAAGTATAAGCACACTACTACTCTTCATTTACAATGAAAGGCAGCGGGAGGAGCTAGTGCCGCTGCATACTCCCATTCAATCAATTAAAGAGGCTTGGTATTTGTCTGGAAGTAATGGCAAAGAGCAATATTTATATCCATTAAAGCAAGTATTCTACGTCGACCGCTATGAGGTGAAAGATACAGATCGCCTTCAGCAAGTTTTACAAACTAAAAAGGACCTTAGCAGTCGACCAGCAGACCATGAAGCAGTAAGTGATTTATACATACGCTTCCATAATGGCAAGGAAACGGCCTTGAAAGTAATAGTCGAGGATGAACGATTCTTCCTAATGGATCAAAAAACAGGATTGTATTATGTACTGCAAGCACAAGAAGCTGAGGATTATTTTCATTTGTTAAATGAGAAAAGCAAAATGTCGTGGCTATTATTTATTGTTTATACAATTTTATTTTTTGGTCTTGTCTATATGCTTGTAAAGAAACTAATAGCCGCTAAATCCACAGAGAAAGAAAGCATTCCCTCCAATACGAGGGAAAAAAGATCACTAGCAGATTCTATTTATCCAGCCATCCTGCCCTTGGTCATCACATTCTCTATGCAGATTTATGGGGCTCAACATAGCTTACTATTACTGAGTGCGATGATGCTGACTTCAGGCATTCGAGAGTTTTTAGAAAAAAGAGGTCATTTTCTGAAAATGCTCCTACATCTTCCGCTCTTTTGGTGTTATCTCTATGGTTTCCAAATGATTACTTCCTATTTCAACTAGTAAAATAGTGGATATTATTGTCAATAGATTAGATGCGAAATTCTCATTATTGTTAAATTTTAGCGATAGTTTAGGAGGAGGAGCATAGATTTTATAGGCTAATAGGTTTAGGTAGGCTATACTCAAGTGGATTATAGAAGAATAGAGGGAATCATATGAGACTAACTGTGGAACGGAAATTGCAATTTGCTTTTGGTATTGTCCTCATCTTTTTACTGCTTATATCAGGGATTGCTATGTACTACTTGAATAATAATAATCAGACATTAGCAGAAATCGAAGACAATACGGAATTAATCCATTTATATCAAGATATCTCGTTCCAAACCGTACGAGCGAATGCGGCTATTCGTGGGTATATGTTATATGGCAAGGAAGAAATGCTCAACAATCATCATGAAATCCGAAATACCTTACATACGTCGATTAATCGACTTCAAGAAGTAGGCGATAGTAATCAAGATTTTGATCAATTTTTATCGCAGCTTGACGACTGGGAAAAGGCTATAGATGGGCAGATTGTGCCTCTTTATCAGCGAGGGGAACATCAGCAGGCACAACAAATGGCTTTACCGATTTTAGGTGAGGGCTCTCAGAAATTGGTTGTCTTTGGAAAAACGATGGCAACAGCTCAGCAAGAAGATATGCAGGCTCATATTGAGGCTACCAAGCAAAAAGGAGAAAGAAGTGGCCTGGAAATTATGATTCTAGTGGCTATTTCTCTACTTATAAGCATTATCATTGCAACACTATTTGGTAGACGAATCGCAAAAAATATTCAACAAACAGTAGTTGAAATGGATAAGTTTTCGGAAGGGAATTTGCATACGCATTTACAATTTAAAACCAAGGATGAGTTTGCACACTTAGCTGATTCCTTCAATAGTATGTCAGAAAAGCTTCGACTGATGATGAAACAAGTCGGAAACTCCTCTGAGCAAGTTGCCGCAACATCCGAACAGCTAACAGCAAGTAGCATGGAGGTTACACAGGCGACAGAGGTGGTAACAGAATCTATTCATGATATTGCACAAGGGATTGATCAGCAGGATACATTAACAAGTGATGTACGAAATTTATCTGCCCATATCTTGAAGAAAATGAATGATATTTCTACAAGCATACAAAGCGTGAATCAAGCAACAGTCAACACGAAAAATATGGCACAAACAGGTCGTTCTTCGGTACATGATGTTACAGCGCAAATGAATGAAATCTCTACTAACACAAGTGAGCTAAATACACGTGTACAAGATTTAGATGACAATACAGCGGCGATTGTATCAGCAGTAAATGTCATTAAGAGTATAGCGACACAGACCAATTTACTAGCAATCAATGCCTCTATTGAAGCCGCAAGGAGCGGGGAGCATGGGAAAGGCTTTGCGGTAGTAGCAGAGGAAGTCCGCAAGCTAGCAGATGAGTCAAATCTTGCTGCAGTCGATATTGAAAAAGTAGTGGCCCAAATTACAGATAGCACGAGGATTATCGAGGAAGATATGGTTAATAGTAATGATTCTGTCCATGTAGGTCGTGAAAAGGTTAATGTGGCAAGGGATAACTTTATACAAATTGATGATGCCATTAATGATGTACAAGCACAGACCGAGCTAGTAACGGCAGCCATTCAAGCAATTCATCAAGATATTGAAAAGTTAGTGCAGGAAATGGACTATATGAGTGAAGTGTCGATAAAATCAAGCCATCATGTGCAAAGTGTTGCAGCCTCTTCAGAGGAACAAAATGCAGCTATGGAGGAGGTAGCAGCAGCCTCTACCCATCTAGCAAAGATGGCAATAGACCTGCAAGAATCCATTCAATCGTTTAAATACTAAATTCAATTGACCCCTGTCTAGTTACAGGGGTTTTATTTGTCGGTAAAGCCTGAATAATATGAAAATCGTAAAAATGTTAGAAAAAATTTTTTTCGTCCGATAAAAGCTTTGGGAGAAATGTTAAGCAGATAAAGAGAGGGAGAGGTTTAGAAAAAATCAAAAGGAGATTGATATATGAAGAAACTATTTAGCAGTTTTAAGGGCAAGCTTTATACGCTATTCGCGCTAGTATTACTTATCCCTGTCATATCTGTTGGGAGTTTGTCTTATTTATCTGCAAAAGACTCGATTGAAGAAGAAATTTTATTTAGTGCCAATGAAAGTGTAGGCATTTTAAATAAGCTCATTGACAAAACAATTAGTGAGAAAATGAGTGACATCAATGTATTTAGTAGTGAAATAGATGCGCGTCAATATGAAGAAGCACAAGCTTCGATTGTGGCTAAATTTCAGCAATATACAAAGCTTAATGCAGATGTATTGAGTGTTTATATTGGCATGAATGACGGTCGATTTACACAGGAGCCAAAATTGAATGGTGCAGACTATAATCCATTAGATCGAGATTGGTATAAAGAGGCGACAGCTTTAAAAGGTGAAACCTTAATCACCAACCCTTACAAGGATGCGGGGACGGGTGATATGGTGGTAACAGTTGCTAAGCAGACGAAGGATCATGCTGGAGTTGTGGCAATCGATATTAAATTAACCGATCTTCAAAAAATTGCTGATTCAATTCGAATCGGAAAAAATGGGTATCCTTCAATTTTTGGAGAAGACAAGATGGTCATTTCACATCCTACACTTGAAGCGGGAGGAGAACTGAAAGAAAGTTTCCTTGATAAAATGTACGAAAGTCCATCAGGTACGTATGAATATGTCTTTAATGGTGATGATCGTCTATTATTCTATACGACAAATGAACTGACAAATTGGAAAATAACAGGAACGATTTTTGCTGAAGAAATTGATGAGTCTGCTTCCTCGATTTTATACCATACGATTCTAGTCCTCATAGCAGCAATTATCATCAGTTCCATCATTTTTTATTTTGTAATGAGGGCTGTCATTAAACCAATTAAAGCCTTAAAGGATAGTGCGGTTACGATCAGCAAAGGGGATCTCACGGAAATGGTAACGATTACGTCAAAAGATGAGATTGGCCAATTAGGACAAGCCTTTAATGATATGCAAGAAAGCTTACGGACACTAATACAAAAAATTGAACAAAATGCAGAGGAGGTTGCTTCTTCAGCAGAAGAGCTAACTGCCAATGCCAATCAGACAAGCATTGCAACAGAAAAAGTGGCGATTTCCATTCAGGATGTTGCAACAAGTGCTGATTCTCAAACGATTAGTGCCAATAAAAATGCAGCTTCTTTACATGAGCTTTCTACTGCCATTCTGCATATTGCTGAAATCTCCTCCGCTGTGACGGACCTTTCACAGCATGCGACATTACAGGCGGATGAAGGCGGACAAGCTGTTCAAAATACAAAAAATCAAATGCAATCCATTCATTTATCCGTAGCAGACTCCAATGCGAAAATCCAGACATTGCATGAACGCTCTCAGCAAATTACATCCATTTTAGATGTGATTACAAGCATTGCAGATCAAACAAATTTACTAGCTTTAAATGCAGCTATCGAAGCAGCGAGAGCAGGAGAGCATGGGAAAGGCTTTGCAGTCGTGGCAGACGAAGTGCGTAAGCTTGCAGAGCAATCACAGGAATCAGCTAAACAAATATTTGAGCTTATCCGAGGGATTCAGCAAGAAACGGAGCAATCTGTCAGTATTATGGCGAAGGTTACAGAGGATGTGCAAAGTGGATTGCATATTTCCGATGAAGCCATTGCAAAATTCCAAGTCATTATGACAAGTATGAATGAGATTACCCCTAAAATGGAGGAGGTCTCCTCAGCCTCTGAACAGATGTCTGCAGGTGTTCAAGAGGTAGCGGCAGTAACAGAAGATTTGGCATTCTCCGCGAAAGGCAATGCAGCGGCGTCTGAGGATGTAGCGGCATCAACAGAGGAACAATTAGCCTCAATGGAGGAAATCAATGCCTCTGCGCAAGCACTCGCACATATGGCGGATGAATTAAAGCTACTGATTAGTCAGTTTAAATATTAAAGCACAACGCCACTCCAAAATTTTGGGGTGGCGTTAAGTGTTGATTACTAGTAGAGCAAAGTAACCGTTTTTTATAAAATTACCATTTATTTAAATATCGAAAAAACGCCACTCTAATTTTAGAAGTGGCGTTCAGTATTTTATCGATCTTCTTCTTCCCAACAGTCTGTATTTTTTAAGGTTGGGATTGATTTTGCATAGAAGACAGGATTTTTTCCTGCTCTACGTTGCTCAGTAAAGTCGTCTAGCACGAGGAAGGCAATTTTACCGAGCATCATAATGATGGCGATATTGATAAGCGCCATCAGCCCCATAAAGAGGTCAGCGAGATTCCATACAAGCTGTACCTGTGCGATGGAGCCGAACATGACCATAACTAACACTAAAATTCGATAGCAAAACATCCAAGCTTTATGGGCATCCATAAATTCAATATTGGATTCACCATAATAATAATTACCAATAATCGAACTAAAAGCGAAGAAAATGATGGAGATGGCAATAAAATAAGGAGCCCAATCACCAACATGAACAGCTAAAGAATTTTGCGTCAAAATAATACCATCACTCTCACCTTTATCATATAAGCCCGCTAAAATAATGATAAAGGCAGTGGCTGTACAAATCATAATCGTATCAAAAAAGACACCTAAGCTTTGTACAAGTCCTTGTTTAGCAGGATGCGAAGTATTAGCAGTCGCAGCAGCATTCGGTACACTTCCCATCCCTGCTTCATTGGAAAATAAACCGCGACGTACGCCCTGCATGATTGCTGCCCCAATTGCGCCACCAGCAGCTTCCTGTAGGCCAAATGCATGAGTGAAAATTAATGAAAAAACATGTGGGATTTCCGATAAATTAGTCACCACTACAAAAAGAGCTACAAGTAAATAGAAGATGGCCATAACTGGAACAAGAACTTGTGTCACCTTTACAATTCGATGGACACCACCAAAAATAATTAATCCAGTTAAAATGACAAGTATAGCCCCGATAATCTTTGGATTTACATCGAAGGCTTCGCCGACTGAAGTGGCAATTGTGTTGGATTGCACAGCATTAAAAATAAAGCCAAAGCTTAATGTTAATAGAATACTAAAAATAATGCCAAGCTTTCGCTGACCTAATGCTTTCTCCATATAGTAGGCGGGCCCACCACGGAATGTATCGCCATCCTTCACTTTATAGATCTGTGCTAAGGTACTTTCAATGAAGGCAGTGGCCATCCCTAAAATCGCGATTATCCACATCCAAAATACTGCACCAGGACCGCCTACACCAATGGCTAAGGCTACCCCTGTAATATTTCCTGTGCCGACACGTGAAGCAGCACTAATGGTAAAGGCTTGGAACGGAGAAACCCCCGAATCGCCCTCTCTTTTTTCTACAATTAAACGAAACATTTCAGGAAAAAGACGAATTTGTACAAACTTCGTACCGAATGAAAAATATAGTCCTGCTGCTAAAAGTAAGATAATGAGGATATATGTCCATAAAATATTATTTCCACTGTCAACTATTGTTGAGATCCATTCCATAAGTTGTCCTCCTTTCACAATACGCTTTAGTCTACACTGTTTTTTTATTAAAAATCAACTTTTCTAAAATAATGAATTATACTAAAATTTTGATATTTATAATTTATTAATTGAGAAAACACATTTTATCTACTATTTTCCAATCCTTGTATATTATTTTTGGAAAATTTTCTTATTTTTGTGTGAGAGAGGCGTATAATAATAGAAAAAAAGGAGTGGTGTAGACATGAAAACAATCGGCTTAATTGGTGGGATGAGCTGGGAGTCATCTGCTGAATATTACAGACTTATCAATGAACAGGTTAAACATAGACTAGGGGGCTTACACTCTGCGAAATGTATTTTGTTTAGTGTAGATTTCCAGCAAATTGAGCATTTTCAAGCTAACGGTGAGTGGGACAAAGCAGGTGAGGTGCTAGCTCAAGCTGCACAAGCACTGGAGCGGGCAGGTGCAGACCTAGTCATCATTTGTACCAATACAATGCATAAGGTCATTGATGTTATCGAGCCTGCTATAACCATTCCTATTTTACATATTGCGGATGCCACAGCTAAGCAAATCAAAGAAGCGGGGCTACAGAAAATAGCGCTTCTTGGCACAAAGTACACGATGGAGCAAGCGTTTTATAAGGCAAGGGTAGAAAGCTTTGGCATAGAGGTGATCGTGCCTGACAGCAACGACCGAATGGAAGTAAACCGAATTATTTACGATGAATTGTGTCTTGGTACCATTGTACCAGCATCTAAAAGGTACTATAGCCAAGTGATCGAGGAGCTTGTACATGCAGGGGCGCAAGGGGTAATTTTGGGCTGTACGGAAATCGGCTTACTGATTCAGCAGGAGGATGTCAGCATTCCCGTGTTTGATACAACGGCTATCCATGCACAGGCTGCTGTGTTAATGGCGATTCAGGAGGATGCATAATATGCAGGGAAAAGTAAGACAATTGGGCATTGAAATTGGTGTGTTACCAGTTGGTCAGAAAAACTGCATCACCGATGTAGAAGGAGTTCAAGTGGGGCATGTGACATTGGATGAGCCATTAGATCAGAATGGGGCCTATGCGTGTACAGGCGTTACAGCTATTTTACCGCATGGAGGCAATGTATTTCAGCAAAAGGTAACAGCGGCAAGCTATGTACTAAATGGCTTTGGGAAAACAACGGGACTTGTGCAAGTGAATGAACTAGGTGTACTGGAATCGCCCATTATGTTAACCAATACTTTTGGCGTACCCGCTGTGACACAAGGTACATTAAGCTATATGCTTGATAGGAATGAAGACATTGGACTGACAACAGGAACCATTAATCTCGTTGTGGGCGAGTGTAATGATAGTTATCTTAATTCGATTCGAGCTTGTCCAGTGACACCTGCGCATGCCATAGAAGCCATTCGTCAAGCCTCTACAAAGACGGCACAGGAAGGCGCTGTTGGTGCAGGAAAAGGGATGATGTGTTTCGGCTACAAAGGAGGAATTGGTTCTTCCTCTCGCATCGTCAAAGTAGAATCAAATAAAGTGAACTATACAGTAGGCTGCCTAGTTCTTAGTAACTTTGGTCAAGACAGGGAGTTTTTAGCTGAGCATTACAAAGTCTCAACTATGCAAAACCAATCTACTCTATCACCAACAGATGGCTCCATTATCATTGTCCTTGCGACAGATGCCCCGCTAAGTAATCGACAATTAACACGTGTCATTAAACGCTGTGGTATCGGTTTGGGACGGACAGGCAGTCATTTTTCACATGGTAGTGGCGATATTGTGATTGGCTTCACGACGGCACATTGTATTCCTCATACCGCTGATCAGCTTATTGAGACTAGAACTCAGCTTCGTGAGGATCATCCCATCATGAATCAACTGTTTACAGCCGCAGCGGAAGCGACAGAGGAAGCGATACTAAATTCATTATCCCAAGCTAAGACAACAACTGGCCGCAATGGACATACAGTACAAGCTTACTCCTTTCAACAGGCATAAAAGAAAAGGCTATTGAAACAGCAATTGTGTTTCAATGGCTTTTTTTAGGCCACCAAACAGGTTTCGTTAATTTTTTAGCATGAGCGAGCTATAAGATGAATAAAATCCTTAATTAGAGGATATAAGTGGTTTTTCGACCCGTCAATTGCTGGAATATGTATCATTGTAAGAATATATCCATTATTTTGTAATTATTCTTTTTTTATCTAGTCAATGGTAGAGAGATATGATAACATTCAACTTAAAAAACTGAATTATCTAACTATTTAAAGGAGGGTTCTGTTATTATGAACCTTTTTCAACCGATAGCACCCTCTCTAAATGGAAGCCCCTCGCCATCACCAGTTGTCTGTGAAAACAATGAGCCGCTTATCCAGCTTACAGGTGCTCATCCTAGGATATTTATGGAACCCATCTACTATCAGCAACAGATTTCTAATAGTTTACGAGTTATACATGTAAGAGAAGGAGTCTATGAGCATTTGCAACAGGTGTTAACATTATTACCTCAAGAGTATTGCTTATTACTTTATGATGGCTATCGTCCATTTCAAGTACAGCAGCATTTGTTTAGCCATTTTTCTCAGCAATTAGCAAAAAGGATGCCGCAGTTAACATCACAAGAGATTGTGCAGGCGACCAAAAAATATGTAGCATTTCCAAGTAAAGATGCAGCCCATTTAGCCCCCCATTTAACAGGGGGTGCCATCGATGTAACACTGGCTGATGTTCATGGTAAAGCCCTCGATCTTGGGACAGCGTTTGATGAAATGAATGAAAAATCCGCGACCCGTTATTTTGAACAACATACGCATGAAAATCCGCTTGCCTGTCAGTACCGACGTTTGCTGTATAACTGTATGACACTTGCTGGATTTACGAACTATGCGGAGGAATGGTGGCATTATGATTATGGCAATGTGGCATGGGCTAGACGTGTTCAAGCACAGGCAGCGCATTACGGAGCAGTACACGCAACAATTCAAAATCACCATGTAAAGGAGTTTCGATTTCTATGAAAGTTTATATTAGTGCAGATATTGAAGGGATTACAGGTACAACTTCGTGGAGTGAGACCGAGTTAAACGCACCTGACTATCAGTTTTTCCAAAGACAAATGACACGTGAAGTAGAAGCTGCCATTGAAGGAGCGATAGCGGGGGGCGCAACCGAAATTTTAGTAAAGGACGCACATGATTCAGCCCGCAATCTAGACATTTCCAATTTACCAATCAACTGTAAAGTTATCCGTGGCTGGACATACGACCCTATGTGTATGGTAGCGGGTCTCGATAAAAGCTTCGATCGTGCTATTTTTATCGGCTATCACAGCAAGGGTGGCAGTGAGCGTAACCCACTAGCCCATACACTTTGCACATACGCGGATGTCAAAATCAATGGCGAATATGCGAGTGAATTTCTGATCAATACCTATGCAGCAGCCTTACACGGTGTTCCTGTGTCCTTTGTGAGTGGGGATGTGGGGTTGACAGAAGAGATTCAATCCGTAAACGAACACATTGTCACATTTGCTACTAAGGAAGGAATCGGCAATGCGACGATTAGTATCAGTCCACAACTAACTATCATGGAAACCAAGCGACTGGTAGAGTCTTCTATGAAGGTTCCTCGTACCGCATTACAGGTAACGTTGCCAGAACACTTTAGGGTAGAGCTTATTTATCGTGATCATACACGAGCCTATCGTAATTCATTTTATCCAAATGCCAAATTCAAACCGCATAATACCGTGGAGTTCATGACCCATGATTTTTATGAGGTGCTGCGTGTCCTGCAATTTTTAACATGATGGAAAGGTTTAGGGGGAGCTTTTATATCAAGTGAGGATTCTAATTCATGAAAGGTGAGAAGTGATCAAAAAAGTGGTGGACCCGCTCAAAAAGCAGTGGGACACGCTGTCTGAGTGGTTTGATAGTTGATAGAACCGACAATTTAATCTCATAACTGTGACAATGAGTATGTACCGTTGTTCATTTCATCGATAGATGGTCGATTTAGACAGACCTAGCTTATGTTTGAATGATCCTATTGAAGATGCAATCCATCCTACCAATAGGATTTTCATTATAAAAAGATGACTAGGGGGATGCTTGTGAGAAAATATTGGTTGCTGTTCGTATGTCTGGTCGTATTATTTTGTGTAGCCTGTAATAACAAGTCAGCGAGTGAAAAAGCATCGGAATATCGAGTGGTGTATTCAGGGGAAATTAAAACGTTAAATTATTTAAAGACGTCAGAAACAAATGAATTTGCGGTAGCTGCGAATATGGTGGATGGGCTCATTGAATATGACAACTATGGGGTGGTCCAGCCAGGATTAGCGAAAGAGTGGTCTGCGAATGAGGATGCTACGGTGTGGACATTCAAATTGCGTGATGACGCAAAATGGGTCACACATGAGGGCAAGGAATATGCAGATGTTGTGGCACAAGACTTTGTGGATGGCTTACACTATGTGCTTAATGCTAAAAATGAATCGTCGACAGCTTGGATTGCGACGGTGGTGAAAAATGGGGAAGCCTTCTATAATGGCGAGATGAACGATTTCAAGGAGGTAGGCATAAAGGCGTTAGATAAACATACAGTAGAATATACTTTAGAGGCGCCGACACCCTATTTTCTTTCTATGTTGAATTATGTTTGTTTCTTCCCTGTGAATGGCAAGTTCATTGCGGAAAAAGGGGAGGATTTTGGCACAACACGTGAAAACTTCCTCTATAACGGTGCCTATATTTTAGACAAATTTGAGCCACAAAATGAACGCGTTCTTGTGAAAAATGAAACGTACTGGGATAAAGACAAGGTGCTGATTGACCGTATTCGCTATAAATACAATAAAGAAGCGGCAACTGTGGCGCCTGAGCTGTTTTTACGTGGCGAAATCGATTCGGCTAGTATCCCGACCTCCATCATTGATGAATGGTTTAAAGATGAAAAGAAAAAATCTCAGGTTCGTCAAACACAAAATAACTTCTATACCTACTTTTATGCACTCAACTTCAACCCACAATTTGACGCACAATACGAGCCTGATAACTGGAAAATCGCCGTCAATAATAAAGATTTCCGCAAATCCTTATTCCATTCGCTTGACCGTGTCTCCGCGATGCTAACGGTTGAGCCATATAATCCAGCAGATTTGCTGAGCAATACCATTACACCGAAAAACTTTGTTGATGTGGAAGGAGTGGATTATACACAACTAGCACCCCTTACATCCATTTCCAATGAGGATTCCTTCAATAAAGAGCTGGCCCTAGAGTATAAAGAAAAGGCAAAAACGGCGTTAGCAGGTAAGGCCACATTCCCTGTAAAGGTTTTAATGCCTTATAACGCTGGTATGCCAGATTGGGCTAATCGCTCTCAAGTAGTCGAGCAGCAAATGGAAAAACTACTAGGGACAGATTATGTCGACATTATTGTAGAGGCTGGTCCATCGACAGGCTTCTTATCAGAGGTACGTCGTCCAGGTAAATTTGCCCTCTTAGAGGCGAACTGGGGTCCTGATTTTGCAGATCCATCTACGTATACAGATCCTTTCACAGTCGATGGTACTTACAATAAACCAGAATTAGCAGAGGGCTATAAAGAGGCGAATGGTAAAACAACTTATCAAAATCTTGTGGATCAAGCGAAAGAAACAATTGACACAGCCAAACGCTATGAGCTATTTGCGAAGGCAGAAGCGTTTTTAATTGAGGAAGCCTTTGTTATTCCATATTCAGTTGGTGGTAGTGGCTATATGGCATCTAAATTAAATCCATTCGAGGCGCAATATTCGCCATTTGGTGTAACGGCAGAGAAATTTAAAGGCCAGCAAGTGCTAGAAAAGCCAATGAGTAATGAAGAATTTAAAAAAGCGCTTACTGAGTGGGAGCAAGAACGTGCGGAAGCACTAGCCAATGCTGAAAAGTAGTAGAATTTCGTAGATGAAAAGGAGATACCGAAAAGAATAGTCGGCATCTCCTTTCGTCTTTTTGACAAAGGAGGATGGCGCGATGTTGCAGTATATAGGAAAACGACTCTTACAATCCGTTTTAACCCTTTTTATTATCATCACCATTGTCTTTTCATTATTACGGCTAATGCCAGAGGAAGGCTATTTAGGAGCGGCAGCTGATAAAATGTCACCTGCTCAGCAGGAAATTTACTTAACAAATCTCGGCTTGCGAGACCCAATCCTTGTCCAGCTGGGGAATTTTTACAAGAATTTACTGCAGGGGGATTTGGGTAAATCAGTGACTTATCGTACCGATGTCCCAGTAGTGACGATTATTGCAGATAAAATCACGTATTCTCTGCTCTTTGGTTTAGGAGCAGTCGCTATATCACTCCTGATTGGTGTGCCGCTAGGAATAATGATGGCCTATCGTAAGGGACGTTGGTTGGATCGACTTGGGACAGGCTATATCGTATTTGTTGTTGCAGTCCCTGCGGCCGTTTATTACTTAGTTATTCAAATGTATATTACAGAACTCTTTCAATTACCGATGCTGTTTGATGAATACAGGCCGATTACTTGGATTCTTCCACTTACGTCAATGGCATTGGCTCCAACTGCCTCCTACGCGATGTGGATGCGACGCTATATGGTGGATGAACTGAACAAGGACTATATTAAGCTAGCTAGGGCAAAGGGCGTAAAGGAGCGGACATTGATGTTCAAGCATGTATTACGTAATGCCTTTATTCCCATGGCACAATATTTACCTGCAACAATTCTGTTTACGATTACAGGCTCGATTTATATAGAGTCGTTGTATTCCATTCCAGGGATGGGGGGCTTACTTGTGGATGCTATTCAGCGACAGGATAATACGATTGTGCAAGGCCTAGTGTTAGTGTTCTCTTCCCTTGGTATTATTGGCCTTATTTTAGGGGATATTGCCATGGCACTTGTCGACCCTCGTATTAAATTAGGCAAGGGAGGGGGTGTGCGTTAATGGGGATGTATACAGATGAAATCAATAATATTTCAAATAAATCACGTGAAACCTTATTTGAATTTGCCGAAGTGGACGCAAGACAGGCGGAGGAAACGGGCTATTCAAATTATTCTTATTGGCGGTCTACATGGCAATCCTTTTTGAAAAATCGCCTGGCCGTTTTTTTATTAGTTGGGGTGATCATCATTGTTGGCTTTACGATTCTACAGCCCTATTTACCTGCACAAAAATCACCAACTGAAATTTACTTGGATGAACAAACAGGGATGCAGGCACGTAATATTGCACCTAGTGCAGAATTTTGGTTTGGCACGAATTCAATCGGTCAGGATTTATGGTCTCGTATTTGGGCGGGGACGAGAACCTCACTCTTTATTGGCTGTGTTGTCGCCTTAGTGGAGGCAGTGGTGGGCATTACAATTGGCACGCTATGGGGCTTTTCACGGAAATTAGAAGCGCCTATTACACAGCTTTATAATGTTGTCGATAATATCCCCACAACCATTGTGCTCATTTTAATGTCCTATATTTTACGGCCAAGTATTTCAACCATTATTATTGCCATGTGTATTACGGGGTGGGTGGAAATGGCGAGGTTTATCCGCAATCAAATTGTTATTTTGCGTGACCGCGAATACAATCTAGCCTCAAAGTGCTTAGGCACACCTGATTATCGTATTATCCTAAAAAATCTATTACCTTATTTAATTTCTGTCATTATGCTACGCATGAGCTTAGCGATACCCTTTGCAATTGGGGCCGAAGTCTTTTTGACGTATATTGGCTTAGGGCTTCCGATCAGTGAGCCATCCTTAGGAAATTTAATTAATGAAGGACGTGTCCTTATGATGTCACCAGATCTACGGTATCAGCTTATTTTCCCGAGTATTGTGCTAAGCGTTATTACGATCGCATTTTATATTATTGGTAATTCCTTTGCAGATGCAGCAGATCCGAAAAACCATGTATAAGGAGAGGAAGCGAGTGACATTGAAAAAATCAAGCATATTAGGCATCCAAAATTTAGTGATTCAGTTTACGCTACGTGGTCGAATTTTAACAGCGATTCGCGGTATTTCACTCGACCTTTACAAGGGAGAGAGCTTAGCTATTGTGGGTGAATCAGGTTCGGGTAAATCCGTGCTGATGAAATCCATTATGGGCTTGCTCGATAAAAATGGTCGTATTAAGCAGGGGCAAATTATTTACAATGCACAGGATTTAGGCAAATTCACAACAGAGCAAGAATGGCTAGGGATTCGTGGTAAGGAAATAGCGATGGTGACACAGGATCCGATGACATCGTTAAACCCGCTCAAAACCATTGGAAAGCAAATTGAAGAATGTGTGGTTATGCATCAAGGCTTAAGAGGTAAGGAAGCCTATGCAGAAACATTAAAGCTGTTAACAGATGTCGGCATTACCGATGTGCAAAAGCGCTATAAGCAATACCCGCATGAATTTTCAGGAGGGATGCGCCAACGCATCGTGATTGCGATTGCCATTGCGTGTAAGCCGAATATTTTAATATGTGATGAGCCCACGACAGCTTTGGATGTAACCATTCAGGCACAAATTTTACAGCTCTTGAAAAGTCTTCAGCAAAAATACGGCTTAACAATCGTCTATATTACGCACGATTTAGGCGTAGTCGCAAAAGTGGCTGACCGTATTGCCGTGATGTACGCGGGCGATGTCATCGAGGTTGGGGAAACACATGAAATTTTCTTTCATAGTAAGCATCCTTATACGTGGGCGCTTATTTCCTCTTTACCACAGCTTGGCTCAAAAGGGGAACAATTGTATTCCATCAAGGGCACACCTCCGAATCTTTTTCAGGAAATAAAGGGAGATGCCTTTGCCCCACGCAATCCATATGCATTGAAAATTGACTTTATCGAGCGGCCACCTTTTTTTCAGGTCAGTGATACCCACTATGCTCGTACATGGTTATTAGACCCACTTGCACCAAAGGTAGAGCCTCCAGCAGCCTTACAAGCATTTTTTGCAGAGGGGAGGCAGTATGCGAATGACTGATAAAGAGGTGCTTGTAGAAGTAAAAAATTTATCTGTTGTTTTTGGCAAAGGGAAAAATAAGTTTACAGCCATTGATGATGTCAGCTTTCAAATTTTTAAAGGCGAAACATTTGGCATTGTAGGTGAGTCAGGCTCAGGGAAGACAACGATTGGTCGAGCGATTATGCGCATCAATGAGGTCACAGAGGGACAAATTTTGTACCATGGCAAAAGTATTCAGGGGAAAATCCCTAAAGATTGGGATAGAGAAATTACGCAAAAAATCCAAATGATATTCCAGGACCCTATGGCATCTCTAAATGAACGAGCAAAAGTAGATTATATTGTCTCAGAGGGCTTATACCCTTCGAAAAAATATAAAGATGAGGCAGATCGACAACAAAAGGTGCGCGATGCGTTATTGAACGTTGGGCTACTTCCAGAGTTCTCAAGCCGCTTTCCGCATGAGTTTTCAGGAGGTCAACGCCAACGTATTGGCATTGCTCGTGCGTTAGTGATGGAGCCAGAGTTTATCATTGCAGATGAGCCAATATCCGCCTTAGACGTATCCATTCGAGCGCAAGTATTAAATTTATTAGCAAGCCTTCAACAGCGAAATCATTTAACGTATTTATTTATTGCCCATGATTTATCGATTGTCCGTTTTATTACGGATCGTACGGCAGTCATTTATAAGGGGAAGATTGTGGAGCTAGCGGAAACAGAAAAGCTTTTCGCTCATCCGCTGCATCCTTATACAAGGGCTTTATTATCAGCAGTACCAGAGCCGAATCCCTATAAAGAGCGGGAGAAAGTTGTAGAAGTGTATCATCCGTCACAGCATCGCTATGAGGAAAATCCCCCCTCATTTGTTGAAATAGAGGAAGGTCATTTTATTTTAGCCAATGAAGAGGAACTGACCCATTATCGTACTTCACTGAAAAGGGAGGAAAAGATATGATTTGTCCAAAGGCATTGAAAAAGGGTGACACAATTGGTCTTATTAGTGCTTCTGGAGCAACGCCACCCGAAAAGCTGCAACCTGCTATTGCTAGTATCGAAAAGCTAGGTCTCAATGTGGTCGTTGGGGAGACCTGTCACGCAAGACATGGCTATTTAGCAGGCACAGATGAATTACGGGTAGCAGATGTTCATCGTATGTTTGATGATCCAATGATTGATGGTATTTTTTGTATACGTGGGGGCTATGGTGCGACGAAAATTTTAGCCCAATTAGACTTTGACTTGATAAGTGCCAATCCAAAAGTATTTGCTGGCTATAGTGATGTGACCGCTCTACATATAGCTTTTAATCAGCTATGTGGCTTTGTAACCTATCATACGCCGATGCCATCTACAGAATTTATTAGACAGGAGATGGATGACTATACTTGGCAGTCGTTCATTCAGCTGATTATGGAGAATGAAAGAAAGGCGTATTACTTAAAAAATCCCTCTCACCAGCCCATGTCTACACTGGTTCCTGGGAGTGCTTCAGGTCAACTCATCGGTGGCAATTTAACATTAGTGACAGCTTCACTTGGCACACCCTATGAAATTGATACACGAGGTAAAATTCTGTTTTTAGAAGATATCGATGAAACGGAGCAACGGGTGGATCGTATGCTGACACAATTAAAACTGGCAGGAAAGCTAGATGATGTGGCAGGCATTTTATTGGGCGCTTGGACAAATTGCGAACCTGAAAATCCCGAAAAGCCAGCTCACAGCTTATCATTACAAACTATTTTTCAAGAAATTCTAGTGCCTTTAGGGAAGCCTATGATTGCAGATTTGGCATGTGGTCATTGTTTACCAACGATGTCGCTTCCTTTAGGAAGAAGCGTCAAGATGGATGCGGACAATCAGCGTATCCATGTAGTTGGATAGGTGGTCTATGGAGCAGAGAATTACTACACTTATTCAAGAATCGCCCTACAACGTACATTTGTTTATTAAAAATCTAACAACGAATCAGTTGCTCATCAGTCATCAGCTAGAGACTTCATTTTCAAGTGCAAGTTTAATCAAAGTGCCGATTCTGTTAGCCTTGCTCTCATATATAGAGAAAAACAAATTATCACTTGATTCTACGCTTACGATTTCACCAACTGACTGGGTGGATTTTAGTGTGATTAGTGAACAAAGACTTACACAAAGCACTTTCTATGATCTGCTATTGTGGATGATTATTACTAGCGATAATACAGCTACGAACGTCTTAATCGATGTAGTTGGCATGGAATATTTGAATGACTATTTTCAGCATATCGGTTTACAGGACACACTGCTACAGCGAAAAATGATGGATGTGGAGCGGCTAGAAAAGGGCATAGATAATCGCACATCAGCAAGGGATATGGCACATCTTTATACGCAAATCTATCAGCAAGAGCTTTTATCGCCTCCCTACAATAAACTAGTCATTGATATTTTAAGCCGTCAGCGTATACATGACTCCCTAAAGCGCTATCTAGTAGAGGATGTGAGGCCGGCACATAAAACAGGCGGACTGGATACAGTCGATCATGATGTGGGGATATTTTACACGAATGCAGTCGATTATAGTATGGGTGTTTTTATAACAAATGTAACGGACAATGATCAGGCACGCCAACTCATTGGTCGTCTATCAAAAGTTGTCTATGACCAGCTGGTGAAGCGGAAGGGGGAGAAGGATGAAGGCTATCGTTACAGCCATGATTGCTAGCTTGCATGCCATGCCAGATAAAGCTTCTGAACTAGTCGATGAAGTGCTTTATGGGATGACCGTAGAGATCATCAGGGATGTCAATGACGCTTGGGTTTCTATTCAAACGGCCTATCGTTACGAGGGTTATTGTCAGAAGGCAGACTTACTGCAAGAGGAAGCACTAGCATCTACATGGCAACAAGATGCACAGTATGTAGTGTGTCAAAGCTTTGCAGATGTTTTGCAGCAGCCACGTATTCAAAGTACCAAGCTGCTAACACTTGTAAGAGGCTCTTCCATTCGTGTTATGTCAGACGAAGCAGTACCTGAAGAATGGTCAGCTGTACAGCTAGTGTCAGGACAAATAGGGTATGTTCGAACAAAATGGCTACAACCAAAAATAACAGCACATTCATTATCGGAGCAGCAGTTCCGAGAAAATGTGGTGGACACAGCGCTCAGCTATTTAACAGCCCCTTATCGCTGGGGTGGCAAATCGCCACTAGGTATTGATTGCTCTGGTTTATGTTCAATGGCTTATATGTTAAACGGTGTCTATATTTATCGTGATGCCCGAATAGTAGAGGGCTTCCCTATCGTTAACATAGAGCAAGCCCGAATGCAGAAGGGTGATTTAATCTATTTTCCAGGTCATATTGCTCTATACATGGGTGATGATTTGTATGTTCATTCATCGTTAGGTGGTAATGAAGTAACGATTAATAGTCTAGATGCCAAACATCCCCTCTATCGACAGGATTTAGCCACGACCATACTAGCAGTAGGTACTTTATATAACTCACAGAAGACTAGTTAAGCTTTTTTAAAGGTCAGTCCCATCTTGAGGATGATAAACGTACTGAGATGGATCAGTGCTAACACGATAAACTGCCAGAGCCCAATTAAAAATGTACTCATGCATAAATCAAACACTGCTTCACCTGGGGGCATATCTGGATAGGGCTCTAGTTGCCCATAATGCCACACAAAATAACAGGCGATAGAGGTGCCTTGTCCCACATAGACAAAGGTCCAATGGATAGTAGCTGCTACTCTTTGCCGACTACAACATAGTAAGAGGTTCGATAAAATAATAACAGCAGGGAAAATAATAAGATAAAAGGAACCCTCTGCTATTTTTGTTGTGAAATATAGGTTGTAGCTAAGCTGAATCAATGGCAATAGCATAAGGTTAACGGCGAGAAGACTGAGCAATTGTGTACGCTTCACTGTGTTCCTATCCTTTCCGCATTTTTACACTAAGACGTTTAGACAAACGAATTAGTTTCATGAGAAAAAACGTCCATACTCTTTGATGAGTCATGGACGTTTTATGTTAATAATGATAAATATTAAGTTGCTGGCCTGCTTCAAGACGTTCTGTTCGAAGCTGATTCCACTGCTTAAGTGATGTCACTTTCACATTATAGGCTTCGGCAATCTTCATAAGTGAATCTCCATCAGCCACCGTGATGGTTTTCTTATCTTTTACAGGGCTATCATATTGCTGAAGGTCATATTTTGCGATTAATGTATTTAATTTTTCATTGTAAGCCGAATCAGTTGCATAGGAGCCTGTTAAAAACTTGGTCGCATCTGTATAGGTAGTTGTGTTGCTTTTGAAAACGCCTGCGTAAAAATCTTTATTCCATGACACGCCATTACGCATTAATTTTACATAATCCTGCATGGATGCTTCATAGGAAGGGTATTTGCGAAAGTCAGCCATGATGGTAGAAAGGTTGCCTGACCCATCATCCTCTGTGGTTTCGAGTGTGACGGAATTATTTTGGTAGCTGCCTTTCATTCCAAAAAGATTATAATTAGGGGCAGAGCCAAGTCCACTTTGCCCATGCTCACTTTCTAGAATCGCCTGAGCAATCATCACGGATGCATATAAGTCATTGTCAGCACCAAGATCTCGTGCGGTCTCTGCAATCTCACCGATAAACTCTTCCACACTTGGACGATCATCAATAACCACAGACTCTTCTCTTTCAGTCGTATTAAATAACTGTGTCACCATATAAAACGAAATACAAATAACAACAACGGCAATCATAAGTCCTTTAAAAAAGTTTAGCACGTATTTCATTGTAGCTGGATGTTGGTCGTGACCACATCTCCCTCCCTTCTATTAAAAGTTTAGTTATCTATCATTATTACAGAGAGTGAAAGAGATGTATAGTTGAATAGACTTCATCATTAATAGAACGTTTCTTGCCTTAATTAGTTCCTAAATCTATCTTAAAATTCTGAGACATAAATTGTTTGAATCTCTCAAAATATCGCTCGGACGCTTCCCATTGAATCGTGTTTAAATAAGATAGCTCTTGTCGACCAAAAACGTTAGGAGGCTGATAGTGGCGAGCAACATAGGATTGATTTTCGAGCGTATAAAAATAATACGCTTCATCAGGCGTCATAATTTCAATGCGAGCATGTATCCTATCGCCTTCATCATCCAAATAGGTTTGACGGAAGCTATAGCATTTGGAACCATCCCACAATCCATCATGTTCATCGTCTAAATCCAGAATCGCAGGATGCTGAAGAATTTGTTGTACATCTCGCACCTCGATACTGTGCAAGTAAAGTTCTGCTACATTGATGCAGGTTAACAACATCAGCCAGTGCTGTTGTAAATCCACTAAATCCTCCTGGGGGGATGCTGTAATATCCCACCATTCAGCTTCTTCATCTAGTGTTTTTGTCAAGAGAGAGACGGATTGATCCTCATTAAGCCAAATAAAATAATGACACTGCGAGGTCAATATATAAATACTATCATTGCGTACATCTCCATCAGCATTGGTATGTGCGCGTTGGATCATAAAATAAACATCCTGTTCCGTCAAATCGAAAGAAGGTTTGTCAGGTGTCATCAGAATACATGAAGTCAGTTTCAGTATGTTTTCCGCATTGATCGAATGGTGCGTGAAATAAATAGGAGCTGCTATTGTCCTTTGAGGAACGCTTGTAAATTGAGTGAGTGCAGAACGCCCTTGTTTTAGAATTTCCACGAGTGAAGTGAAGGAAAAGCCGATGTCATCCTCATCCTCAGGTAAAAATATCTCGTCTACTAATACATCTTCAATACGGATAGGGAGTTCCTGAAAAACGCCATCTCCGTGCCATATATTTACGATACAAGGAATCGACTTCTGACCCTTTACGTTGATGCGATACTCATCATCTTGAACCAAAATTGCTGCCTGAAGATTGCCATTAACGATCGTTTCGCCATGATTGTAGGAGCCACATAATATATTCTCGACTGTCAGATGCCCGTGCACATAGATTTCCTGACCACCTACAGCTATATTTTTAGAAAGTACATTGCCCATCACTATCAGCCCAATTGCCCCATCTGTCTCTAAATTATAGAGGGTGTCTACGGTTAGATGACCATTGATGAAAATGAGAATGGTCTTGTCCTGTTGTGGGAATGGCATATCCCAGTCCAAATCAAGAGAGGGAAGTGTTAAATCCCCCTCATAGTACGCTACTAGATCATCCTCACTAAAATCCTTGTAAAACTTTGCCCACCAAGAGTCTGCTGGAAACCTTTTTGCTAGTTGTGAAATCGCCAAAAACTGAAAGCCATTATGCATAGGTCACGACCTCTCTACTACAATTTTTATTATTTTCTCACAGCTAGTAATTGGCAGTCAATTTCATAGAATGGTAGAGACAAGAATAATTTCATAGAAAATGGTATTATTAACCTTTAAAACAATGAGTTGAAAGGGCGTTTTGATTGAATACAATTTTTAATGTGACACAAAAACAGCTATATGATTTTCTACTGAATGTAGCGACAATAAGACCAGTCTTTATATGGGGAGCACCTGGCATTGGGAAATCAGCGATTGTTGAAAATTTTGCTAGTGAATTAGGGCTACATTGTGTGTCGTTATTGGGCAGTCAGCTAGCACCTGAGGATATTATCGGTGTTCCGCAGATTAAGGATGGCTACAGTGTTTTTTGTCCACCTAAAATGATTGCACGCGATGAACCTTATTGCCTTTTTTTAGATGAATTAAATGCTTGCTCACAGGAAGTACAAAAAGCGTTTTATAGTCTTATTCATGAACGCAGAATTGGAGAGTTTACATTGCCAGAGGGTACGATTGTTATTGGTGCAGGCAATCGGGCTCAGGATAACGCGATTGTTAAGCCGATGTCCTCCGCATTAATCAATCGGATGGTTCATGTTCAGCTTAGGGCATCGCATAAAGATTGGCTTGAATGGGCCTATGCACATGAAATACATCCATATGTGATTGAGTATATTCAAATGCGTCCCGATCATTTATGGAACGAACCACCGAAAACAGAAGAACCCTTCTCCACGCCTCGTTCATGGCATATGTTAAGTGATTGTTTGTATGCATATGGCAATAGCTTACAAGAACAAACAATTGATCTATTAGCAAGTAGCTGCCTATCCGCGCATACTGCCAGTCAATTTAAAGCCTTTATCAAGCAAGTGCAAAGTAAATATGATCTCGCTAAAATTATTCAAGGAGAATTACGTTGGCCCGATCAACCTGATGAAAGAGATTTGCTTTATTTCATGGCACAATCCTTCCGTGCTCAGTTACTGAAGGAGCTTCCGAACGAGCATACCACATTGAAGGGCAATCAACGGCAATTAGCCTTTCGTGCCAAAGACTTGATCAAGGACCTATCATCCATCAGCTTAGAAATTGCACAGATGGTTGTGTCAGAGCAAAAGGGTGAAGCATTACCTGCCTGGTTTATGTTGGAGGTTATCCGAGATTTACCGCGTTTAGTAGCCAAAAAGGAAGGGTAGCTTATGGCCAAAAAGAAGAAAGCATCACAGCAGGAGCATAAAAATGAGAAAGCCATCGCACGTGGGCATGACATTGTCTGTACACATCCCCTGTTCGAGGCGTTGTGTCATGCTGTTTACATGCAATACGAAAGCATGCCCCAAAAGGATTGGGCTTACGTTACAAGCGCAGGTGTTATTTATGTGAATCAGGATAAAAAAGGTCAGCCAAATGAATGGGCTTATGTGATAGCGCATTGCTTGCTACACCTAGGCTTACATCATCATCAACCAAAAGAGCAGCAGGAGCTGTGGAATATTGCCTGTGACTGCTATATAACAAAATTTTTAGCAGAGCTAAAATTTGGTCAAGCACCAAAGGAAATGAGTAATCCTCTTTTTGAGGCCATTAGCTCTGAGGAAAAATTATATGAAAGATTTTTACGCGAAGGTGTGCCAGATGATTTGAAAGGTTATAGTACAATGCCAGGTCAAGTGGACTTTGTTATATCACAAAATCAAACAGGCTATCTTTATCGAGGGAATAGTAATTTCGCTGCATTATTTGCACAAGGTTTATCGAAAGCCGTGCAAAGTGCCATACGAGTAGCGGGAGGGGTAGAAAATACATTGGGAGGCACAACGAGGGTAACACAAGCACAGCGCGCAAAGGCTTGGTTTATGAGCTCCTATCCCTTATTTGGTGCTTTGGCAGCAGATTTTACGATCATTGAAGACCCACTTATTTGCACAAGAATGGATATTTCGGTCGCAGCCATTGCAGTCGAAACAAAGGAGATTTATTTGAATACAGCAGTGGGAATGACCGATGAGGAAATGCGGTTTCTCATGGCACACGAATTGCTTCATGCAGGTTTAAGCCATGCGACCCGCAGACAAGGACGTGATCCCTACTTATGGAATGTTGCTTGTGATTATGTTATCAATGGCTGGCTCATCGATATGCAAATCGGCGAGATGCCAGCATTTGGCGGGCTATATGATCCAGCATTAAAGGGACTTTCAGCTGAAACTATTTATGATCGTATAGTTACAGATATTAGGAAGTATCGCAAATTAAGAACCTTTCGAGGGCAGGGCATCGGAGATATGATCGAAACGAATCCACCAGATTTTTGGGAAGGCAAGGTTGGCGTGGATTTAGATGCTTTTTATAGAAGGGCATTGAGTCAAGGGTTAAGCTATCATATGACCCAAGAGAGAGGCTATTTGCCACAAGGGCTCATTGAGGAAATTCGTAGCCTAGCACAGCCTCCTATTGCCTGGGATGTGGCATTAGCCAAATGGTTTGATCGGATGTTTCAACCGATAGAGAAAGTGAGAACGTATACCCGCCCAAGTAGAAGACAAGCATCGACACCTGATATAGCTAGACCAAGATGGATACATCAAAGCGGAGAGGAAGATGGACGTACTTTCGCAGTCCTTATTGATACATCAGGCTCCATGGACCGTCTCTTACTAGGAAAAGCACTCGGTACAATAGCGAGCTATAGCATCGCTAGAGATGTCCCCTTTGTTCGCGTTATATTTTGTGATGCTGTTGCCTATGACGCGGGCTATCTAGCCCCTGAAGAACTATTAACGAAAGTGAAGGTAAGAGGTAGAGGAGGCACAGTGTTACAGCCTGGTATACAGCTACTTGAAGCCGCACAGGATTTTCCAAAGGATGGTCCTATCCTGATTATTACAGATGGACAATGTGATCGTTTAGCCATTAAAAGACAGCATGCCTTCGTACTACCACAGGGGGCCAAGCTACCGTTTGTGCCCAAAGGCGAGGTATTTAGAATGAAATAGTTGCATCTATCTACAAATGTTTGAAATGATTTTTGTTGGTGAAATATAAAAAGTGAACGCATTTCATGAGCACATTTTAAAGGAGATGACAGATGATTACATTTGACAATGTCTCAAAACAATATGATAACAACCAAATAGCTGTCAAAGCGCTAAATGTAGAAATTAAAAAGGGTGAATTCTTTGTTATTATTGGCCCTAGTGGATGCGGCAAAACTACTTTGTTGAAGATGATTAATCGATTAATACCCTTAACAGCAGGCACCATCTGGATCAATGATAAAAGAATTAGCGATTATAATATCCATGAGCTGCGTTGGAGTATTGGCTATGTACTACAGCAAATCGCCCTATTTCCGCATATGACAATAGAGGAAAACATTGCGGTTGTACCAGAACTGAAGAAATGGAGTAAAACGAAAATCCATCAGCGTGTAGACGAACTATTAGCGTTGGTGGGGCTGGAGCCAGCGAAATATCGTCAGCGTAAGCCAAAGGAGCTGTCAGGAGGCGAACAGCAAAGGGTTGGCGTTGTTCGTGCCTTGGCAGCTGACCCAGAAATTATTTTAATGGATGAGCCCTTTAGTGCGCTAGACCCTATTAGTCGCACCAAACTACAGGATGATCTACTAGAGATGCAGCGTACCATCCAGAAAACCATTGTATTTGTATCACATGATATGCAGGAAGCACTGAAATTAGGAGATCGTCTCTGTATTATGAAAGATGGCGAAATTGTTCAGATAGGCACTCCACAGCAATTGCTACAAAACCCTGTAAATGATTTTGTCCAACAGTTTATTGGAGGTAAGCAGTCGGATCAATTGTTTACGATCCATGATGTGTTACAGCCAATCACAGTGACAAACGACTTTGGGCATACCATTCCTGTTGATGCCCCATTTCCGACGATTCTTGAAAAATTAGCCGAGCATGACTTGTTAGGTGTCGAAGAGAATGGCAAGCTCATTGGCATGGTGACAAGAGCTTCCACGCTTCGTTATTTAGCAGCGGATTCTAAGAAAAGAGGGCATGTGCATGGTGGCTAATGTGGTAGATGTATTTCAGGAACGGAAGGCACAGCTGCTGGCTGCATTACTAGAGCATATCCAAATCTCTTTTATTGCGCTATTTTTTGCTGTCCTCATCGCTATTCCCCTAGGTATCTATTTAACCAATAAAAAGAAAATAGCCGAGAGTATTATTGGAATTAGTGCTGTGCTGCAAACGATTCCTTCCTTAGCGTTGCTCGGCTTATTAATCCCTTTATTCGGTATTGGGAAAGTTCCCGCAATTATTGCGTTAGTCGTCTATGCGCTGTTGCCTATTCTACGAAACACCTACACGGGCATCAATGAGGTTGACCCATCACTGAAAGAAGCGGCATTAGCTATGGGAATGAATCAATCAAAGCGTTTAGTAAAGGTTGAGCTACCACTTGCTATGCCTGTTATGATGGCTGGTATTCGGACAGCAATGGTGCTGATTGTGGGAACAGCAACATTAGCTGCTTTAATTGGTGCAGGAGGCTTAGGAGATATTATATTACTTGGGATTGACCGAAATAACACGGCACTCATTCTTATAGGAGCCATTCCCGCTGCTATTTTAGCCCTGATTTTTGATGTGGCGCTTAAAAAATTAGAATCTCTGTCCTTTAAAAAAACAATAACGACGTTGAGTCTCATTAGTTTAGCGGCACTGGTAATGATTTTCTTCCCGCTCCTAAGCAATAAACAGCAAGATGAAATTGTCATTGCAGGAAAGCTTGGTGCGGAGCCTGAGATTCTCATCAATATGTATAAATTATTAATTGAGCATGAGACCGATTTAACGGTGACATTAAAGCCAGGGCTTGGTAAAACTTCATTTGTATTTAATGCATTGAAATCGGGCAGCATTGATATTTACCCTGAATTTACAGGCACCGCTATTTCGGAGTTTTTAAAGGAAGAAGCCATTAATAATAACCAAGAGGACGTCTATCTTCAGGCAAAAGAGGGGATGCAGGAGCAATTCGATATGGTCATGCTAAGCCCCATGAACTATAACAATACGTATGCACTCGCTGTGTCAGAGGAGCTGGCTGAGAGCTATCAACTGCAAAAAATCTCTGATCTTAAACCGATAGAGCAGAAGGTGAAAGCAGGCTTTACATTAGAATTTAATGACCGTGAGGATGGCTATGTTGGCATACAAAAACGGTATGGGATAGCCTTTACGACACTTGCAACGATGGAGCCAAAGCTTCGCTATCAGGCAATACAATCAGGTGATATTAATTTGCTAGATGCTTATTCAACGGATAGTGAAATTCGTCAATACAAGCTACGTGTATTGGAGGACGATCAAGCATTATTCCCACCATACCAGGGAGCGCCTTTACTAAGGAAAGAAACGCTGATTGACTATCCAGAGATTGGAGAAGCGTTAAATCACCTAGCTGATCACATTACAGATGATGAAATGCGAGAAATGAATTATCAGGTGAATGTAGAAGGAAAGCTTGCAGCAGAAGTAGCAAAAGAATATTTAATAAAGATAGGATTATTAAAATAAACCCTCTAGCTTTAGAGGGTTTATTTTTATCAATAATTTATTAATGATAAACATTAATAAATTATTGATAGAGATAAAAGGGGATGTATAATAGAGAAAAGGGAGGGAGAGGTTGATAATGGGGCAAACAATTCAAAGTAAAGAATTTCGATGGATGACAAAGGGGCTTCGTACCGCTTTTACCATCATCATGGTGATGATGATTTTTGTCTTGACGATGCTCGCGATTTTTATGGTGGGAGCAATGGTGGTATCAGAGCAACAAGTGAATCATTTATTAGCAAAGGGCAGTGTGACCGCTGCCGTTCAGTTAGAAGGATTGGAAATGAAGCTGGCAGACCATGTGACAAGGGACATTCACTATTCAAAAAAAGATGTCATGACCTTTCTATTTACTGCTACAATATACATAGCTATTTTATTAATGATTATTGTACAAGTGAGGAATATATTAAGTAACTTATCAAAAGGTATTGTATTTTCACTCGCTAATAGTAAAAAAATGGAGAGAATTGCCTACTGTGTGATTGTATTGAGCTTGACAGTAAATGCATTTCGTACATATACCGTCTATCTGATTATGCAACAATTCCAATTGGAGTCCCGATTTGTAGAGACGGGTTTGATCAAGGGGATTAGCTATCATTTTACAGGCATTCACTGGACTCTTTTACTATGTGGTGTGGTGATTTGGACCTTTGCACGTATTTTCCGATACGGTGCATTCCTTCAGGATGAATATGATGCAACAGCTTAGGAAGTGAAAACATGACCATAATTATTCGATTAGATCGTATGCTAGCGGATCGTAAAATGCAGCTGAGTGAACTTGCAGAGAGGGTAGATGTTTCGATTGTCAATCTCTCTAATTTAAAAACAGGCAAAGTAAGAGCCGTACGTTTTTCTACATTAAATGCCATTTGTAAAGCTTTGGGCTGCCAGCCAGGAGATATATTGGAGTATGTAGAGGAAGAAGATGACATCTAGAAGCAAAGCAGAAAGGATTTTTTGAATGACGGCTTTTAGTTTTTTAATGCTCGCTATTATAGCAGAGGTTTTTGCCAGTTCCTTGCTCAAGCGTACGGAGGGCTTCACACGAATTGGGCCATCAATTGGCGTAGTAGTAGGCTATGGAACGGCATTTTATTGTTTAGCCTTAACATTAAAAGTGATTCCTATTGGCACAGCCTATGCAATTTGGGCAGGTTTAGGGACAGCGTTAACCGCTATTGTGGGAGTTGTCCTCTATAAGGAACGATTTAATCGCAAGAAGGTATTAGGGATTCTATGCATTATCTTGGGTGTTGTGGTACTCAATCTTGCTGGTGGTCATTAGGAGGCTGAACAGGATGAAAGGCTATTTATTTTTAACACTATCGATTATAAGCGAGGTCTTTGCAACAACCATGCTGAAGTTCTCAGACGGCTTTACTGTCCTCGTTCCATCCTTGGCGGTAACAATTGGCTATGGTATTTCGTTTTATAGCCTATCCCTCTGCTTAAAAACCATGCCATTAAGCTTGGCCTACGCTATCTGGTCAGGTGTCGGCACAGCTTTAACCGTTCTGGTAGGCATTGTCATTTGGCACGATATTTTTACTGTTTATTCTGCGATCGGTATTGTCCTCATTATAGGAGGCGTTATCTTGTTGAATCAGGGGGATAAAGGTAAAGAAGTGGTGGAAAAGGGTTAGATCTGTGAGGATAGGCGGATAGAAATGCGAAAGTAGCGGATAGCGGGTCTAAATTGATGGATAGGATTAGCAAAGTGATGGATAGCTTTGCAAAAGAGTTGGATGCATGAGGATAAGCGGATAGAGATGAGAAAGTAATGGATAGGATTAGAAAATCGATGGAGAGGTCTGCCAAAACCTAGGCTTAGTTCAGCGCAAACCAATAGAATGGGGGAATTTGATGATAAAAGCTCTAATTTTTGATTTTGACGGTACAATCATTGATACGGAAACAGCATGGTATAACGTTTTTAAGGATGCCTATGCACAATATGGTGTTGAATTATCGTTAGCAACCTATGCTAAGTGCCTTGGGACCAATCTTCAAACCTTTAATCCCTATACATATCTTGTTACACATCATCACATACAACTGGATGTGGAGGCTTTTCAAACATCCATTCAGCAACGCCATGCACAATGGATGGAAACGGAAACGCTAAGACCTGGTATTTTAACATTGCTACAGCAGGCAAAGGAAGCGGGTTTGAAGATTGGACTTGCTAGTAGCTCCAGTCGTCAATGGATTGATGTGTATATGGATCGGCTGGGTATCCGACATTACTTTGATTGCTTTTGTAGCGCTGACACGGTGACAAATGTTAAGCCTGATCCAGAGCTTTACTTGCAGGCGCTTGAACAATTAGGAGTAGAGGCTGATGAGGCCATGGCAATTGAGGATTCACCGAATGGCGCACAAGCCGCTGTAGCAGCGGGACTTTATACAGTGGTCATTCCGAACGAGATTACCAAGCAATTACCATTCAATACAAAACACCATACCGTTTCTGCATTAGAACAATATACAATCCATGATCTCCTCGCAACATAAGCTTTTGCAAAAGCCTCTCCCTCATTGGTGGAGGTTTTTTTAGTTTCTTTAGGAAGAAGTCGCCATATTTTTTGTCGCAACATATGATAACGAGAGGGCAACTTACACGGATCAAATCGTATAGTCAAACTAAGGGAGGGGGCTACGAATTGAATAGTGATAAGAAAAGAAATCACTTTTTATGTGAAGCTTTAAGTGATTTAAAGGATCTTCAGGATATTATGATGAATTTTCATTCTAAATATTTTGGTCAGCTACTTATTAAAATTGTCGGGAGTGATACGATTCCATTTTTTTTAATTACACATAGTGGTGCTCATTTAAGCTTATTGGATACAGTGAAACAGTTTGAGACAGAGTTTTTCCGCATTGAGGATGTTGATAGAGAGCGTTGCCGTGGCACAGTATCGTTGTTGCGTGCTTTTGATTATGAAGGAAATGATACAAATTCGATTGCAGATGTGGTGAGGTTAGAAAAAACAAGTACAAAGAAATCTATTGAACTCAGTGGTATATCGGCCATTCAGCTCTTAAAGCCAGACATGTTGAAGGGGAAATTTATCATAGAGCCGAAATGGTAGTACCATATTAAACTACTAAAGCTAGAGCATCTGTCTATATGCAAGGGATACAAAGTGAATGTAATAGAGAGAGAATCTAATGAAAGGAAGTTTAGCTATGACGATTATTGGTATGCTGCATCATCGACTTGATCCAACAACAGTACTCAAGTCCTATGCCTTTGCAGCAGTTGCGAAAGCTGAAGGCGCAACATTTTTTTACTTCACACCTAAAAGTGTGGACTTTGCCAAACGTTCTATTCGAGCAAAGGTCTATGAGAATGGACAATGGCAAGAGAAAACAATGCCCTTTCCTGATGTTATCTATAATGCAGGAAGCCCTGAGAAATTATCTGTCTCGAAGGAGATTATTGACCGTTTAAAAGAGGAGATTCCATTCACAACCCATTCAATCGGGAACAAATGGAATGTGATGAAACGATTAAAGGAAGCGAAGGAATTTGAACAGTATTTGATTCCCTCTGAAATTGTAAAGGATGCCGATTTATTTCATAAGTTCGTTAATTATTATAAACGAGTTGTGTTTAAGCCAATTGATGGACGAAAAGGGAAGGGTATTTATTTTATAACGAAGGCGGGAGCCAAATATTTTGAGGTGCGAAAGGATAGCACCACGACAACCTATACAAAGCCACAATTGGATGCATTGATAAAGGAGCAACTTGCGTCTGGCACCTTTATTATGCAGCCGTATATTCAATCTGTTACAAAATCTGGTCAGGTCTATGATTTCCGCCTGCATGTTCAAAAAAATGGAGAAGGTAAATGGGTAGTGACAACGGTGTATCCACGCATTGCACCGAATGGCTCCATCATACCGAATATTAATAACGGTGGCTATACCAATTATTTAGATCCTTTTTTGGAGCAGGAGTTTAAGGATGAGGCCTATAATATTCGGCGAATGCTTGAGCATTTTTCACTGGCGCTGGCACATCATCTGGATGAAATTCAAATGGCGAAATTTGGGGAAGTTATTGATGAAATTGGCATTGATGTAGGGTTAGATCAAAATCAAAAAATTTGGATGTATGAGGTCAATTGGCGCCCAGGCTGTCCTCCTGCCTTTTACTTGGAATTAGATGTGGTCATCCATTCCATCCGTTATGCGATGTATCTTGCCAAAAATCAAAAACCGCTGAAAAAGAAAATTGTCCAACAAAAAACGAAGCAGGTGGAGGCAAAGAAAACCCTACCTATTATTGCGATTACAGGAAGTGCAGGGAAAACCACAACAAAGGCATTTGTGGGTTCGATCTTATCGAAAAAGTGGAATGTATTTGAATCAAAGGATTATTGGAATACGACGGAGCATACGAAAAAGCATAAGGAAGAAATCAATGATACACATCAGGCCGTTGTATTAGAGTATGGTATGGCTTACCCAGGCATTATTACCAATCACTGTAGCATCATCCAGCCGAATATTAGTATTGTAACGAATATAGGCTTAGCCCATGTTGGGAACTTTGATGGAGATGTAAAGGGTGTTGCCAAGGCAAAATCGGAATTGATTCATGGTATGGATCAACAGGGATTACTCATTGTCAATCAAGATGATGACAATTCAAGATACTTAGAGACACAGCAATTTAAAGGGAAAATCATCACGGTAGGCATTAAAAAAGAAGCGGATTACCGTGCATATGATTTGCAATATAAAGATGTCGGCATGTCCTTTAAAATGAAGCTGCATGGGCAAGAAATAGAATTATATATTCCTATTTTAGGAGAACATCATGTATACAACGCATTGAATGCAGTGGCAGTGGCTGATCTTTTAGGATTTAGTCCACTTGATATTCAGGCAGGGCTCAACTTTAAAAAACCACCAAGACGTTTAACGATTTATAATTGCCGTGATGATATAACGGTTATTGATGATACCGTACACTCTCATCCGCAGGGGGTTCGTGCTGCGCTCGATGTACTGAAGAACATCGCGACAAATCGCAAGGTAGCCATTATTGGACAAATGCGAGAACTTGGTGTCTTGAGGGAAGAGGAATATCGTAAGGTTGGAGAGTACGTGTATGAGATAGGCATCGATGAATTTATTACCTATGGCTTTAGGACAGATGAAATGAGTAATGCTGCCATCGCGAAGGGCATGGACCCATCCAGAGTACATCATTTTATTAATAAAGATCAATTGCATGCCCTCCTTGAAAAGCTCATTAAGCCCCATGATACCATTCTTGTGAAGGGTGCAAGTAAAACCAATATGTTTGAAACCGTGAAGTTTTTAGATCAAACGTTTAAAGAAGAATAATCGTTTACGACTTATGAAGATAAAAAAGCCCGAGTAACTGTCCACTGGCAAGCGGCAATTATTCGGGTTATTTTTTTCAAACTCTCAAAATGAATTTTATTTCCTTCGCTGCAGTGATTGCGTGATTTCTTGCTTCCTTCAAGGTTGCTCCCTCTGCTATGACATAGGCGTAACGATGACCCATCGATAAAGGTGGGGTAAGGAGGGTGCCTCTTCTTGGTTTGACATATACTTCAACGACGCCAGTTGATCTTGTCGCTCTTGCCTTGCCAATAACCTTTTCTAAAATACCTCTACTTTCCACAATGACATATTTTGTATACACAAATTTCTTGTGTCTTGGTTGCAGATTAGGCTGTTCTCCTAGCAAAATCTTTAGTGTTTCTTCTACTAAACTAAAACCTAGAGCTGCTTGTAGCATATTATTCATAGCGCCACCTGAAATTCGAGGATTGATCTCGATAAGTTTCCAACCATTTTGGGTTAATCGAAGCTCTAAGTGAAGTGCCCCATTCTCAATACCAAAGGCTTTCACGATGGAATGGAGTACCTCCTCGATGCCTGATTGGATGTCTTTAGGGGCTTTCACTAGAACACCATAGCCAGTAATGATAAATCGTTTTCCTTGGGTAATTTCTTGCTCAATTATACCAATGACATGTGGTTGTCGTTGATAAACAACCGCCTCTACTAAATATTGAGGGCCATCTAGATATTCTTCAATCATGATGGTTTCATAGGGATTTTTACTGCGTAGTGCTTTGAGGTGGTTATTGAGCTGGTCGGCATCCGTTGCTAGTAAGACATCTTTTGAGCCAGTTGATTTAGGAGATTTTACGATTAATGGAAAGGTTAAATTTTTAGCTATAGGTTCGTTCGGTTTCATGAGCGAAAATTTTGGTGAGTATGGTTGGTCTTGTAAAAACTTTCTTGTTTTTTCTTTATCCTCCATAGTTTCAATGGCACTGGAGGATGTATAGTTCTGACAAAATTCATCACATAGTATTGAAGCAATATGGACAAATGGATCAACAAAACTAACGATACTTTTAATATTTAATCCAGCTTTTCCTAGTTTCTCAATTTCATCTTTCATGCTCTCGATATCAAAAGTATCAATGAGTATCATTTTATGGATGTCGGGGTAGGCTCTGCGCTGCTGAAGTTGTTTTTCATTATTTGTGAAAAGTACTGTGAAGTAGCCTAATTTTTCTGCTGCCCTTGTTGCTTCACGACTAGACCCAGATTTGTTTGTACCGATAAATACAATGGCTTTCAGGTATATCACTCCTTCTATTGGTACTTAGATACTTAATCACCTTTATATATATGCAATGAAATAGATTTCCTCTAGTTATGTATCTTGTCTACATCCAAGCAACTTTTAAAAGGTTACATATACTAGAAAAGAAAGGAGGGAGAAAAGATATGAAGCCTCTTTCGGTGAAAAATTTAGCAATGATTACGGCAGGCTATCTAGTGCACGGGTCAGAGGATACACTGATTCAGCATGGGGCTTATCGATTAAAGCAAGTGAAAAAGTCCAATACGGCCCTTTTTACAAGTAAACGTATTGTTAATTGGAAAAATCTTGAGCCACTTTCTCCTCTAGTGCTAGTGACCGATAGAGCTTATCGGCCAACTGATATTCCCAATCATGTCATTATGATACAGGTAGCGAATGCAGAAGAGGCCTATTGGAAATTTGTCCATTTTTATCGTAGCCAGTTTCATATTCCGATTGTCGCGATCACAGGTACATCAGGCAAAACAACGACAAAAGAGATGATTAAACATATTCTTTCGGCTGATCGGAAAGTGACTGCGACGACATTGAGCAGCAATTCTAGAACGGCTTCTTTGCAATATTTACTGGGCATTGAGGATGAAACCGAGGCTGCCGTTTTTGAAACAGCAGTGGGCTCACCAGGAGACGTTACGAATGCAGGGAGATATTTCAAACCGACAATCGGTATTATTACGAATATCGGAGCCCATCATTTAAATTATTGCAAAACATTAGAAGGCTATATTCAAGCAAAGGGAGAAATGCTAGATATCATTCATCCAAAAGGTACATTAATTATCAATGCTGAAGATATGAATACGAAAAAAATAGATGTTTCGAGATTTCGTGGGCGTTTGATTAGGGTAGGAAAGCATGACTCCTGTGATTTTCGCGCAAGCCATATCCACTACTATCAAAAAGGGATGAAATTTATTCTGCATCATGATAGAAAAAGCTATGACATACTTGTACCAGGGTTTGGAGAGCATCAGGTTTATAATGCTCTTGCTGCCATTGCCGCGGTCCATGATATGGGGATCCCTATTCCAGTCGCAGCACAACAGCTTCAATCATTCCGTCAATTAAAAAAACAACTGCAACTCTTTGAGGGCATTAATCATTCCATGTTATTGGATGATACATGGAGTATTACAACCACTTCCTTAGAGGCTGCCTTAAAAGTGTTGAATGAATTAGGTGACGGAAAGAAAAAGATTGCGGTTATTGGTACGATTACCGATTTAGGTTCGTGGGGCTACATTATTCACGAACAGGCGGGTGAATTAATTCAACGTATTGGCGTGGATGTCCTGATTACCATTGGAGAACACGCAAGGATTATGGCTGATCATGCAGTAAAGCTAGGATTTAGCGCGCCTGTTTATACATTTAAAAATAGTACGCTAGTCTATCCGTTATTGCAGAAGATTGTGGATGAAAATACCATCATTCTCATAAAGGGAGATATGTATAGCAAACAGGTCTCTAAACTAGCAACGGAGCTAAAGCTAAAGCCTCCACCACCTGCTGATTAGCTTTTTTAATATAGGATATTGACTGTGCCACATAGAAGAGCTTTCTAATAAGGTATAGTAATTGATCAAAAAGCAGCACGCTAGATCAAGAGAAGAAATAAGTCATCTACAAGATTGATAAAGAGAGGAGGCGTAGTACACTTGCAATCCATTAGTGTGCAGAAACTTAGGAATGTCCTACAGGGAAAGCTCATTCACGGATCTGAACAATGGTCTGTTAAGCAGGCGATCTACTATAATCGGCATGATTTAACAAAGAGCCATTCGCTCCTGTTTGTTAGTCGAAACGATCAAATCAATTGGCAAGAGATTGATCGGAAAGGTCCGTCTCTTATCATATCCGATAAACCGTCTACAGAGTTAAAAAATGCACTGGAGAATACAACCGTTTTACAAGTGAAAAGTGTTGCACAGGCATATTGGACATTTATCGAGTATTATCGTGGGCTCTTTGAAATTCCCGTTGTGGCTTTAACAGGAACTTGTGGGAAAACAACGACAAAAGAGATGTTAAAACATATTGCTAGTAAGCATTGGCAAGTGCAAGCATCCATCAGTAGTAAAAACGAGCCAAGGCAATCATTACCTTATTTAACAGGCATTGACGATAAAACACAAGCCGCTATCTTTGAATTAGGCTTAGGGAATACGGGGAATATTAAACATCAATGTATGATCTATCAGCCAACTATTGGCATCATTACAAACATTGGTGTGCATCATCTAGATGGCTGTCTCAATTTGGAGGGCTATATTAAGGCCAAGGCAGAAATTGTGGAAGGCATTAAAGAAGATGGCACGTTAATCATCAATGCTGATGATGCCAATACTAAAAAAATCTCATTGAAAAGATTTAAAGGGAAGATTATCAAGTTTGGCTTACAGGATACGGCAGATTACAAGGCTTCGAAAGTGGAGTTTGCCAATACGGGCATGAAGTTTGTTTTAGAGGTAGCGGATGAAACATACAATGTGTTTGTCCCAGGCTATGGAGAGCATCAGGTCTATAATGCCTTAGCCGCGATTGCAGCTAGCCATGAAATGGGGCTGACCATTCGTCAGGCAATCGCAGGACTAAGAACATTTAAACAGATGGCAAGACATTTAGAATTTACGACAGGACTTGGTGACAGTACGATTATTGATGATACATGGACAAATAACCCAACATCTGTAGAGGCAGCCTTAAAAGTGCTAGATACGGTGGGAAAAGACAAAAAGGTCATTCTTGTTTTAGGGGATATAAAGCGATTAGGCAATTTTGAAGAAAAATATCATCGCGAAATCGGCTCCATGGTAGCAGTAAGAAAGATCGATACATTGATTACCATCGGCAAAAGGGCAGAGAAGATTGCCGATCAAGCGCAAAAGGATGGAACCAGCGCAGAGGTTCATACGTTTAAAGAGGTAGCAGGCGTTTTAGAATTATTGAAACCAAAGCTAGATGCGGACACGATAGTTTTAATTAAGGGACCGATGTCTAGTAGATCCATGATTGAATTTGCCAATAAACTAAAAAACGCATAGAAAAAGGGTGTCTCAAAATGAATGAGACACCCAATTCTTACTTATTTTAAAACACGCCGAGCTGTTACAAACTTTTGTGCCCATGTTATGCTTAAACTTTGTTTCACAACAGTTCGTTGTCATATTAATATATTGATTACTCCCTATAATAGATCCTCGTTTGTGTGATTTCTATTGGTAGAGATGAATAATAAATCTACTTTTTGAAACTGAGATTTTTGAATACATTTACCAACTAAAGCTTGTGTTTGCTAATTTATTCTTCAACTCAATACCATGTTTCTTAAAGACATAGTAAGTAAAACCTGTACTTGTAAAAGTCAGTGCACTTAACAGGGCGTAGAGTTATTTAGTAGAGATAACGCGCTTCGCAGTAATATAGTGTTGAGCATAATAATCAACAAATAATACTCTTGTCATGACACCATCGGAATTAGGGATGATGATACGGTGATCGCCTGCATAAATCCCTACAAGAGAAGGTTTTTTTGAACCTTTCACACTATTAAAGAAGACTAAATCACCCTTTTTCAAATTAGCACGCGCTACAGTTGATCCTTTGCTCATTAAACCGCTTAAAGAAGTTGATCCGAGTTTAACGCCACTTTTACGATAGATGAAATCGACAAATGCTGGAGCGGTAAAGCGTAGACTTGACTCATTTGTTGTCGAGCTAATCGATACTTTATTTTTATAAGTCAGCGCATTCTCAACAATTTTATCGCCTTTTGTAGCAGGGTTGGCAGATAGCAGAGTAGGTAATACTCTACGTGCCGATACATAGTTTTCTTTATAATACGGCTTACTATTTAAATCAGAGATAACTATATTTTGTTTGGTATCAGCCATATGGATGATTTTATTGTCGCCAATATACATGCCGACATGGTCGGGATCAGTCCCTGTTTTTTTACTTTTAAAGAACACTAAATCGCCTTTTTGTAATTGGTTTCTCGCTACATAAGTCCCTTGCTGAATCATATAATTTTCATTATACGTACCAAGGTCTACCCCGTTTTTCTCGAAGATGTACATTAAAAATGAAGCACAAGAAAATTTGTATGGGTATGTAGGCTTGTAAACCGAATTGCTGTATGTTGCTTGCCCCATTAAGCTTTTACCAGTCTGAATTAATTGGTCTGCTTTTGCAGCTACCGCCTGTGCGTTGTTCTGAGCATTTGTTGTCGCAGCCTCTACTTGTATTGGCTGGATCGCTGTTTGCACCATTCCGAATGAACTAAATCCAATTGTTAATGCAAGTGTTGTAGATAAAAATCGTTTATTCATGTTGTGTAACCTCCTAAAGCATCTAGTAGGATTTCTCCTGTATACCTTTGCCATGGAAATAATCGTAGCATGAAAAAGTAGGGCTTCTGGGCGGTAAATGTTACCAGGGTAACTGAAGGGAGGGCTTCAACACTTGCTATAAAAGGCTTTATCAAGGGAATTTACAGTTTTATTACAAATGTTTCAGTAAGATGTAATATGGAACAATTCCATGAAAAAAGCTGCCCCAAAACGAGGCAGCCTACACGATTTTCTGTATCATTTCTACACGATTACCAAAGGGATCACGGAATTCAAAACGCTCGTAATGAGGAATAGGCACGGAATCGAGTATCTTGATTTGATGAGCTGCGAGTTTCTTCCGCCAATACTGAATATCCGCTACTTGATATGCAATATGCGCCTTTGTGGTCAAACGATCGAAGCCATCCTCTGTCCCTACATGGACCTCCTGTTGACCAAGCTGTAACCAAAATCCCCCAGGTCCTTTAAGAGAATCAGGCTTCTCTAATTCTTGAAGTCCTAAGACATGACAATAAAAATCCTTCCCTTGCTCCTCACAACCTTTCGGAATTGTTATTTGCACATGATGTAAACCCATAATCATCTCAGACTGTCCCCCTTTTTTCTTAATTATAGAGTAATTTCTAAATATTTGAAATGGATGGGAGGATAGAGTTTAAACTGGTGGATAGAACTTTAAAAGTGGAGGATAGCGCTTCAAATTAAGTGGATAAAACCTCAAAAGAGAGGGATAGAGCTCTAAATCTAATCTTTAGAACTTCAAAAGCCCAACATTTCTATTCTGTTAAGATTTAATACTATGGTATAATAATAAAAACGGAATAATAGGATAGAGGTACAAATTAGATTTTTTAATTTGTTTAAAAGGGAAGATCGGTGTGAATCCGACGCTGTCCCGCAACTGTAAATGGGAGCACATTTCAAAAGGCCACTGTTACGAGTCGTAATGGGAAGGTGAAAGGTGTGATGAACATAAGCCAGGAGACCTGCCTTTATCTAGTACAGCCAAAAAACCTACGCGGATAGGGGGTGTTGAGTGTGACTAGAGAATTTCTCCTGCATGCTCATAGTACGATGATTGCTAAAAAGGGTGCTTCTATGTTTAATAGAAAGCTTCTTTCCATCTGGCAATCACCGTATTATGTCGTGTATTTGTCATAGTAGACATCTTTCTGATGAGGGAAAGATGTTTTTTTATGTAAAAAATTAAAGGAGCGGTCCACATGAATCCACAAGTTGTTGAGTACTATGAAAGCTTATTCAAATTTGAAATTATGCAAGAGCCTAAACCCTTAAAGGAGCTTGTCGAACAATATGTTGGGCATGATGCTTCACATGAGCAATCTATTTTAGCAGCATACGCAAATGTTTTGAAAGAATTAAGAGGATAGAATATGTTTGGCTACTTCGAAAAACGAAGTAGCCATTTTTTAATAAGCGCATGTTTTGACAATTAATAATAGTAGGCGTACAATTTCGTTGAACAATTGTTTTGAACGTTTGTTCAAAAAAGAGGTGAGAACTATCGATCAAAAAGAAAAAAATAAAGAGGTAAAGGATCAAATTTTACAAGCGGCAAAAACCTTGTTTTCATCAAGGGGCTTTGATGGCACCACGGTGAGACAAATTTGTGAAGAAGCAGATGTGTCACTTGCACTTGTTTCCTATCATTTTGGTGGCAAGGAAAATGTCTTTAATGCATTATTTGAACCGCTACGCCACACCTTTATGAATGCTCATTATGACGTTCAAGATTCAATCGGTGCGCTTCGTAGCTTTTGTCGTAACTTTGTTCTTTACCGAATCCAGGAGCATGAGTTAATTGATATATTACAGCAAGAAATAGTCATGAATAGTCCTAGGCTTGAGATGCTAAAGGATGTGTTTTTACCTTCCTGGGAGCAACTTCGGACAATTTTATTGGCTTGTCAGGAGCAACAGACCATTTACTTCGAGTCACTTGATGTTGCACTGAACTTTATTATGGGAACGTTAATGTATTCGTTGAACAATCCCTTTTTAAACCGTTCTTCATTACAAGCAACACCTGATCAGATTGCGGAGCTTGCAGTGAACTTCGTGTTACATGGTCTTCAAACAAACTTATAAAAAGAAGGTAGTAGAATGAAAGCAGCAAAATTTTACGGTGTAAAAGATATTCGAGTAGAGGAGGCACAACTGCCAGCACTAGAGCCAGGCATGGTGAAAGTAAAAGTTGCCTTTGCTGGAATTTGTGGTAGTGATTTACATGAATATGTTGGTGGGGCTTATGCATTCCGTACACAACCCGTATTAGGGCATGAATTTGCAGGTGTCGTTGTAGAGGTTGCAAAAGGCGTTACACAGACAAAAGTAGGAGATCGTGTGGCAGTGGAGCCACCAATTCCATGTGGTAAATGTGATAATTGTCGACGTGGCTATTCCAACTTATGTAAACGTGGTCAATCTTATGGCTATACAATTTCTGGCGGATTTGCAGAATATGCAGTTGTACAAGAAGAAAATATTCACCTTCTTCCTGACAATATGAGCCTAGAGCTAGGCGCACTTGTTGAACCTACAGCAGTCGCGGTTCACGCAGTTCGTCAAAGTCAATTAAAGCTTGGCGATACAGCTGCTATTTTTGGTGCGGGTCCTATTGGTTTATTGGTCTTGCAGGCTGTGAAGGCTGCGGGAGCAAGTGAAATTTTTGTCGTAGAGGTATCCGATGAACGACGCCAAAAAGCACTTGAATTAGGCGCAACGTATGTCATTAATCCAATTGATACGGATGCAGTAGCGTTTATACGTGAAAAAACAAATGGTGGGGTAGATGTTGCGTATGATGCAGCAGGTGTGCAAGCAACATTTACAAGCGGTGTTAGTGCTGTTCATCCAGGTGGCGAATTTAAAATCGTCAGCGTTTGGGAAAGACCTGTAGAATTTAACCCTAATGCGGTGGTTTCTCCAGAGGTAAAAATCAGTGGCTCGTTTGCCTATGTGAATATTTTCCCTGAAGTGATTCGATTACTTGCTCGTGGTGTAATTGATGGACAAGCTGTTATCACAAGCCAGATTGCAATAGAGGATATCGTAGAAAAAGGCTTTGAAGCTTTAACAAAGGATCGTAGCCAATGTAAAATTCTTGTGAATATGAGCATGTAATTTTCTGAAATCATAGCCGAACTTGAGGTTTGGCTATGATTTTTTGGGCTACCTTAATAACATAATACCAATTGGAATACATTTGTTTGTCATAAAACTGCCTTTAGGACTTCATTCATATTTCACTTTTTACTTATATAATTAATCTGCTATAAATAGAGAGATTGGAGATTAAATATGAAAAATTTGCTTTATTCTAGGTTTTGGCGACTTCATTTTTTCGCAGCACTTTTTATTACGCCTTTATTGCTGTCTCTCACATTAAGTGGGATTGGTTATTTGTTTTTTACAGATGTAGAAAATCGATTATATGACGATTATTTCTTTGGTGAGAGCCATAAGGAAGAGGTCTTAACAATTGATGATGCCGTGGAAAAAGCGGAGGCTGCATTTGCAGGATACTCTACTACGAAAGTGATTATGTTGGAGGAGCCATATAATACGCGTTTAACTTTATCAAATGGCACTAAACAAAAGTACGTATTTTTAGATGATCACAATCAAATGGTTGGTAGTCAGGACGCCGATTATACATTTTCAAATATTATGAGAAATACGCATAGCTCCCTCTTTATTGGTGGTACCTTTGTAAACTATTTAGTAGAGCTAGCAGCTTGTTGGACGATCTTTTTATTACTGTCAGGTCTTTATATGACATTCAAAGGAAATCTCCTAAAGAAGGGCAAGTCGGAGAATAAGAGGCAAAAAAGTAAGAGATTACATGCACTTGTTGGGACAATTATTACCATTCCAATGGTGATGTTTATTTCGACTGGGCTATTATGGTCTGCTTTTCAAGGTTCCATGCTTGCAGATATAGCGTCAGAAAATCCTACTTTTGGGTATCCATTACTCCAACAAAAGCCACCAACATCTGATGTCTCTGAAATACCATGGGCCACTCGTCAATTAGAGGCACCGACATCAGAAGGAGAACATGCCCAACATCATGGCGGTGGAGCTGTCCGTTATACGAACGATAGCCAAATGACGATTGCTCAGCTTGAAAAAGAAATCAATTCGATGAACATTACTAAGCCTTACTCTATAATTTATCCGTCAAACGGTGAGGGCGTCTATACAGTGGCGAAGGCTAGTAATTCTGGTGTAACAGGGCTAGATGTAAAACCTACAGCTGAAGCCACAATGTATTTTGATCAGTATAGTGGCAAGTTTATCGATCAAGTGAATTATGACGATTATGGCCCATTAGCTAAATTCTTTACATGGGGAATACCATTACATGAGGGGCATTTATTCGGCTGGCCGAATAAGCTTTTAAACTTAGTGGTTTGTCTAGCCTTCTTAGCCGTAATCGTGTGGGGCATTCGCACTTGGATTTTACGTAGAAAAAAAGGGGAGCTGTCTGCACCACCGCAAATTTCTCATAAAATATCCATGCCTTTCATTATTTTCCTTGTCATATTAGGGATTATGATGCCGCTATTTGGTGCGTCATTAATCGCTGTGGTAGTAATTGAATTTATCCTTTTAGGTTGGCAAACAAAGAAGAAGCTAAGAGCACAAGAAACTAAATAAAGCAAAGATGATACGGCACAGCGGGTTTGTGCCGTATCTTTTTTTTGTTTATTTCATTTATAGGAACGCAATACTATACTGAAGCAGCAAAAATGTTTATAGATTTTTCAGCATGATTTTATAAAGTTTTAAGATTTGTATGGTACATTGCTAGTAGTTTCAGCTTATGGGGGTATGTAGATGTCAATAAAAACAAGGTTTTTGCTATCTTATGTGGGTGTCATCATCATTGCCATCACACTATTACTAGCAGCGGTTTTTCTTTTTTCCTTTGCCATTACAGGTGATGTCAAAGCGATTGAGCATTTTTATAAAAAATCTTATGTCCAAAAGCCTTTGACGACAGTAGAGGAAAATGCGTTTCTAGATTTAAAATTACTAGCTAAAAAAAGTCCCCAGCAGCTTTTAGATCTCGAACAGCTTGAACAAATCAATGCGCCTTCGATAGAGATTGTGGTACGAAAAGATCATCAAATCGTGTATTCAACACAGAAAGAGCATAAACAATTATTGCTTCAAAGCTTACCTAGCTTTGAAGAGACCAATATTAATTCTCGTGACACCATCATGATAAATCGAGCCTTTTATACGTATGTTAAATTTGATTTTTATTTTCCAGATCAAACAGAGGGCAGTATTTTCGTATTGAGAGAGGTTAGTTCCCATGCAGAGGTAACGAGGGAACTGCTACCGATTCTTTTAGGTATTTTATTTGTCCTGTTTATGATGATTATTGGTTTTTTAAATTATTTAGTATCAAGAAGTATTATTAAACCGATTTCGGCATTAAAGGAAGGGGCAGAACGAATTAAATCGGGCGACTTGGATTTTGAAATTGCGACCCACTCGAAGGATGAAATTGGTCAGTTGAATCGGTCATTCGAGGAAATGAGAGTCAAATTAAAAGAATCCATCCAGCTTCAGCTTCAATATGAGGAAAATCGAAAGGAGCTCATCTCCAATATCTCCCATGATTTAAAAACGCCGATGACTTCCATTATCGGCTATGTGGAGGGCATTAAAGATGGTGTGGCAAATACAGAGGAAAAGATGGATAAATATTTAACAACTATCTATACAAAGGCAAAGGATATGGATGTATTAATTGATGAGCTATTCTTATTTTCTAAATTGGATTTAAAAAAGATTCCCTTCCAATTGGAAAGCATCAATCTCCACCAATATATGCATGATTATGTAGAGGATGCAAGCTTTGATTTTATTGCACGAGATATTCATTTACAATATCTATCAGCAGGCTCGCCGCTTTTGGCAATGGTGGACCGAGATAAATTAAGACGTGTCCTGACGAACCTTTTAAGTAATAGCGAAAAATATATGGATAAGCCATATAAGCAAATCATTATTTCCTTGCATGAGCGAGCAGAGGATGCGATTATTCAGGTAACAGATAATGGTGCAGGCATTGATCCTGTCGCATTGCCCTATATTTTTGATCGATTTTACCGTGCGGAGCCTTCACGTAATTCGCAAACAGGAGGCAGTGGCTTAGGGTTAGCCATTGCCAAACAAATCGTTGTTGAAATGGGTGGCGATATTTGGGCAAAGAGTGAATTAGCAAAGGGGACGAGCATATTCATTTCATTGAAAAAGGCTGAGGAGAAGGTGAATCATCATGAAAAAAATTCTGCTAATTGAAGACGAAGTGAGCATAGCTGAGCTTCAACGAGATTATTTAGAGATTAATGGCTTTACAGTAGATATCCAACATCATGGAGAGGATGGGCTACAGCAGGCACTTAAAGGTAATTATGATTTAATCATTTTGGATATTATGCTACCAGGGATAAGTGGCTTTGACATTTGTAAACAGATTCGAGCGGTACACAATATTCCCATTTTATTTGTTTCAGCTAAAAAGGAGGATATTGATAAAATTCGTGGTCTTGGACTAGGAGCGGATGATTATATTACAAAACCATTTAGTCCGAGTGAATTAGTGGCAAGGGTCAAGGCCCATTTGTCGAGATATGAGCGTCTGGCGACCCATCAACAAACAAATCATATGATGTCCATTCATGGTATTACAATCGATACTTCGGCTAGAAAGGTGTTTGTTAATGGTGAGGAGATTGCCTTTACAACGAAGGAATTTGATTTACTTGTCTTTTTTGTTAGACACCCCAATCAAGTATTAAGTAAGGAACAGCTATATGAGCGAAACTGGGGCTATGAATCAGCTGCAGACGTTTCGACTGTCACTGTTCATATACGAAAGCTACGTGAAAAAATTGAACGAGAGCCAGCGCATCCCAAGTTTTTGGAAACAGTATGGGGTGCAGGCTATCGCTTCAATGTTTAAGTAAAACTACCTCGTCCTTGTGGCGGGGTAGTTTTTTTAGACTTTTTTAAGAATTCGTTAATGGGCAATTTAGCATTACCGCTTACACTGAGGAAGGAAAGGCGGTGTATTAAAATTGAAAAAAAGGCAGGCAGTAATCATTGCATTAACATTTTTACTTCAAGGGTGTGCCTCAATTGATACAGAAACAATACAGCATGATAAAGGTGGGAGTGAAGTGGTGGGAACAGAATGGGCGAGTGAGTTGCTCAAGGCAGCTGAAAGGGGAGATATCGATGGGCTTCAACATGCTTTGAAACAAAAAGGGGACATCAATGTACAAGATTCAAATAATCGAACAGCTTTGATGATAGCTACCTATAATCAGGATATAGAGGCAGTTAAATTATTAATAGATGCAGGAGCAGATGTTAATATTCAGGATAATCAGCAAAATACGCCATTTCTCTATGCAGGTGCGGAGGGCTATCTGGCTATTTTAAAGATGACCATTCAAGCTGGTGCTGATCCGACTATTTTAAATCGATATGGAGGAACAGCACTCATACCAGCAGCAGAGCATGGTCATGTGGAGGTCATCGAGGAGCTATTGAGCAATACCGATATTGACGTCAATCATGTGAATCATTTAGGCTGGACAGCCCTGATGGAGGCGATTGTCTTAAATAACGGCAATCCAACACAGCAAACCGTAATACAACGACTAATTGAACATGGTGCTGATGTAAATATTCCCGATCAAAATAACGTGACACCTCTGCAACATGCAAAACAACGAGGATTTAAAGCAATCGAACAAATTCTACTTGCAGCAGGCGCAAAGTAACCCAAACTGTAGAGACGGCTCTCTACAGTTTTCTTAGTGTTGAAAAACAAAACAGTCAATTGAAAGGTAGAAATGGATTTCCGTTGCAGGCTACTTGCTTTCCTGTGGGCGAGCGCCGAATCACTTCCTCCGCTACCGCTCCATTTAGAGTTTCGCCTGTCTTGCTATCCCACGGGAGTCAAGCAGCCTTCCACTCCAACCCACTAACTTATTAGCAAAGGTTTTCAAATAAAGTGAAGGTGTTCACTACTCTTTATGAAGAGGTGTTGTCATGCATCACTTCTCCACATTGAAAATAACAACTTATCCCCTCTAAGAATACAGTTAATGGACGATTTGTTACTATAAAAAAGTAAAGACACTTTGCAGAATGGTTGATTGGAGTGGAGCCAGCGTCACAGAGGAGACCCTGGAGCGAACGTAAGTGAGTGAAGCGGCTCATCGGACGCCCCCTGGAAAGGACGCTGGTGTAACGGAAATCAACCCCTCGACTTGCAAAGTTGCTTTTTTTTGGCGTTGACATCATCTTTTTTCAACAACATGCAAACTGTAGAGACAGCTCTCTACAGTTTTTTGTTCTTAAATTATTTTTCCTATTTTTTAATTCTTTTTTAATAGTTTATTTATTAGCAGTTTAGATATGGACTTTATGATAAATTTTGTAAACCAAATTACACCATAAAGGAGAGTTCAACAAATGAAATTAAGAAAACGTATTGTCCCAGCAGCATTGGCTTTATCCGTAGTATCAGCAGGTCTAGTAACCATAGGCGAGCCATTAAATGCAGATGCGGCAAGCAATAAAGCAGTAGTAGCGGAAAACGAGCAAGTAGCTAAAATTACAAACATCAAGCCATTAAATACAATGACACTACAAATTACATTTAATCAGCCATTAGCAGCAGCTGATGTAGACCTAAATCATTTAGATGCTATAAAAAAACATTTTACGTTTAATGGAGATTTAGAGATTGTCAATGTGCCACGCTTAATGACAGGCTCTAAGAGTACATATATTGTACCAACAACATTCCAAGAAGATGATTTTATCTATACATTGAGCTATAAAGAGCAACGCAATAAAGTTTTTGAGGGCACAGATGAAAAGGTATATGTACGCAATGTGGAGCAAGTCACAAATGATACATTTACATTGGAATCCTTTCAGGAGGATGGCGTAGTAGATTATGCTAATATTATTGAAGCCTATCGCGCAGGCCGTGGAGATTTAGCATTTAGCTTAGATGGTCATAATCGAGATGCTAGCGGCAAACGCTTTGATGTTATTTCTTCCTTACGTGATCGCTATGTGACGGTGAGAACAAGTGAGGGAGAAGAGTTTGTTGCTAATTATGTACCATTTACACAAGCAGCTGATGGCAGACAGGCTCCTCAATTTAGACTCCCTGCTGGCAAGGTTTTAAAACCAGGTGTGACTTACCGTGTGTACGCACAATGGGCGGAAATAGATGTAAGGAGCTTTGTAGCGAAAGAAATCGCGCCAATCACTCTGCAAACAGCAAAAGCAATGGATGAAAAATCCTTTGAATTACAATTAAGAAACGATCCGCAATCTGATTTACTTGCTGGCCGAAGTGTAGCGTTAAAAGGCAGTGATGGGAGTACATTGCAAGCACAATATCGTTATTCATCACGTAAAGGTACTGTGGGCATTTTTGATCTAACGAATGGTGGTACGTTGAAAGTAAATGTCAGCTATACTGTAATCCCATTAAACAACTGGGCTATAGCAACAGATTTAGTTCTACAAGGAAAATAAACGTTCTTTTGCTTAATAAAATAATGAATCTGTCATTTGAAGCTTAAATAAATGGAACGTATTTTATGCTAACATTGTAAAAATCTCGTCACAGCTGTGGCGAGATTTTTTTTATAGCCAGCCTTTTTCACCTGCTACCTGAGCGGCTTGCTGTCTAGATTCAACTTGTAGCTTTTGAATAGAGGTAGATAAATAATTGCGAATCGTGCCCTTCGTTAAAAATAACTGCTTACTGATTTCGTTTGTGGTCAAGCCTTTTTTGACTAGCTGAAGCACCGCAATTTCTCGTTCATTTAAAGGGTTTTGCTCCTTCATAAATAAGGAGGCGGCTAAATCCTTGCTGACCACCTTTTCTCCTTGCATGATTTTTCGAATAGTAGCAATTAAATAATCGATGGGTTCATCTTTCAATAGATAGCCGTGTACCTCGCAATCCATTGCCTTCTGCAAATAACCAGGGCGTGCAAAGGTTGTTACAATCATTACCTTGCAAGGGAGGTTGGCCTGTTTAATTTTTTCAGCAAGCTCAAGCCCTGATAGATGGGGCATTTCAATATCGACTAGGCAAATATCTGGTGGCTCCTGCTGGATCAATTCCCATGCTTGTTGTCCATCTGCCACCTCAGCTATGACCTCAATATCAGGCTCAAACGCTAGTAGCGAAGTTAGGGCACCACGTAACATTTGTTGGTCTTCTGCTAGTAATACACGTATCATCTTAGAGGCTCCTTTCCATCTTGAATTGGTAGAGTGAGGGTGACGCTGGTGCCTACTGGTGTGTCACTTTCAATCAGGGCAAAGCCTTGCAGCATATGCATTCTTTCTTTTATGGAGTGGATGCCATTCCCACGTCCTTGTGACTGTAAACCGATGCCATCGTCTTTCATCACAAGTGTATAGTGTCCAGCACAACATTGAATGGTGAAATGACATTTTTTTGCCTGACTATGCTTGAGAATATTCGTAGTCGTCTCTCGTACACATAGAGCAAGCATCGTTTCCTCCACACTAGAAAGTACGATTTGAGGACATTGATTGTCAAGGGTTGTCGTAATATTCGCGCTTTGTAAAAGCTGTTGGCAATGAATAAGCTCCGTTTGCAACGAAATAAAATTCATATCAGACACAAGCTCACGTACTTGTTTTAAGGCGGTACGGGTAGTGGCTAATATGTCATGTAGCTCAGGCTTCACGCTTGAAGGATCTCGGTCAATCAGTTTGGTCGTTAGTTCGGTTTTTACTTTAATCATTGTGAGCGTATGGCCAATTGTATCATGAAGGTCTCTAGCGATCCGTTGTCGTTCCTCTTGCTGAACAAGCTGTGTATTTACGTCTGCCAGCTCAGCCTGCAGATTTTTCGACTTTTCCACAAAATAAATGAGAATCGGGAGCACCAGTTGAAACATCATAATCGGCACTAGTACCTGTGATTCCTTTGGTAAAAGGGAATCTGTTGTCATGTACAAAACCGTCAAAAACATGACAGCGATGGCTACAATCCCACAGGCAATATGCCATTTTGATTTTGCACGTCCTAGTAAGTCGGCAAAGGTAAAGCCAAAAATAAGCATAAAAGGATCGACAATTATGCTAAGTAAGGTGATAAGGACAAAGGCTACTAGTGATGCGGTAAGTAGCCTCCAATCTCGATGCCATAAAGCAATGTAGAAGGCTATTAGGTATAAAAGGAGCACTGTTATTTTCATAGCTAAAGGAAGGGAATGAGACCCTAATACTAATGCGAATAGGAAAATGACAGAAGCTGCATCAATGATTAAATAATGCTTAATTTGTTCTCTAGGATATATTTTTATTACTAGCACCATCCTTTATTGCTGATTACTGTGTAATCGCTTGAAGGGCTTTTTTACGAATCCATTCCATAGGGCCCATTTGAAATTTCTGTAACCAAGCGAACGCTATAACAAGTTGTAAGATTGATAGAGATAGCCAAATACCAATGACAGTGAAGCTATTGACTTGCCCACCTAAGCCAAGCCCCCAGCCATAAAAAATAATCGACGCAAGCACATTTTGGAGGACATAGCAGCTTAAAGACATTTTACCAACATGAGCAAAGCGCTGCCAAAGCCAGTCTAGCCTCTTATATTCTACCAGTTTACCTAAAATTCCAATATAGCCAATGGATAGAAGAGGGGCACAAAGATAGCGAACAGGTAAATCAAAAAGCCCACCAGGAATAAAAATAAGCAGATTGATAGGAAAGCCAACGAATACACCGATATTAAAGAGCTTTTGTCGAGTTTGACGTCCTTTGTCTGTTGGTGAAAATACCTCATTACGCATGAACTTCACGCCAAGTAAAAATAAAAAGACATTCATCGGGATAATAAATATAGCTTCTGAGCGATAAAATAAAAAGTTTGTGAGACGATGCTGCACCTGCGCAAACCATGTGCCATGTTCATAGAGCTCAGAAACGGATGCCATACCATTTAATGAAACACCAGCTCCTTGTATGGTACTGATAAAAATAAGCAGAATCATTAGGATGTGAAAGCCACCAAAAAAATAAAAGGCTCCCGTCATGACCTTATCACCCAAACGTACAATAAAAGCGACGATGAATGCTGTGACAGCATAGCTCATTAAAATATCATACTCCATCACAAGCGTGTAGTGCAGTAGCCCCTCTAACCCTAAGAAGACGATCGTCCACAAGTACACTCCTGGCCAGGCTGTACCTCTCCGTAAGGCTTGCTGATATTTTAATTGCAGACCTACTCCAAACATAATTGTTAACAATCCAAGCAGCTTGCCATTAACGAAAAATAATACGACCATACGTAAAAAATCATTGAAGGACCACCAACCAGAATAATCACTTGTTGTTATATACGATAAATCACCAAGATAAGCAAAAATCCAAATATTTGTGCCAAGCGTTCCTAAGACGGCAAAGCCTCTTAACATATCGATAAAGGGAAGTCTTTGTTGTGTTTGCATAAGTTCGATCACTCTTTCTTTGTTTTCTTAGCTTAAGGATAAGAAAATTTCAAGAGAAAACCTATTCACACCAGTCAAAGAATCTTGATGACAGGTGTCATAAAGTATGTTGAGACAGCACAAAAACCAGCAACGTTTTTGCTGCCGGCTCATTATTTTGTACAGGTATAGATGCGATAGTCTAAAATGTCTTCGTATTTTTCATTCATGGCAATATGCTGATCCATGATTTTATAGAAGTCGGATTCTATATCTGTGGAAACTTGAAATTCAGGCTTGGATGAGATGGATTTGTTTTTTTGTATATGGATATCATAAAAACCAGCCTGTTGCAGTAGTCTTACCCAATCCTTTTTCCTGAGGAGAGACTGAAAGCCGTAAAATTGTTGGAGGTCGTCTGCAAGTTCGGTACGAAGTGTTTGAGGAATGGTAAATTCGATAGCAATGAAGCGGCCACCTTTTTTCAATAAACGATAAATTTCCTGCAAAGCCTGCTGCAAATTAACAAAGGCCAGAACCGACTCAGCTAGAATCAAGTCAAATGTCTCGTTCGCTAACGAGGTTTGTTCAATAGAGCCTTGCAGAAGTTTAACAGGTAGACGCGCTTTATGCATTCGCTGACGAGCCTTTTCTATCATGATGGGCTGAATATCGAGACCTGTGACGTTTGCTTGATAGGAAGATGCTAAATAAGCAGCCGTTTGCCCTGTACCACATCCCACATCTAAAATATGTGTGTTTTGCTCGATATTCTCCGCTTGCAAAACAGCCTTTGATAGATTAATGCCCCCAGGATGTGCGCCTCCGACCCCGAACTTAGCTAAAAAGGTAAGATAATGAGAGTCTTGTATAGTACCACCTTCTTTTCTCTTATAGTATGACAGGGAAACTAGTATGGTTCCCTTATTATTTTTAACCTCTTCTTCAAAAGTCTAATTCGCTATAAAAATTTTTACATATACTAGTGAGAAGCTTTCAGATAGGGGGTGTATAAATGCCATATTTTCAGCCGAATGCTAGAAGAGGTCCATATCCGCCAAACAATAGGCAATATTTTGGCCCACCTTTTCGAGGTAGGATGGTGCAACCATACTATTCTCCCAATCAACAACAGCAAGGTCCTAGATTAGGAAATTTACCAGATCATTTAAATACAATTATGGGGCATGCTGGGACGATTACAAATGGAGTAAATATGTTGAGACAGATGGGAGCGTTATTAAGTTTATTTAGATAAAAACTAGAAACCCTCTTAAGATCAGGCTCTTAAGAGGGTTATATTTAGGTTTAATGGGCTGGTGCAAATTGCTTTTCGATAATAGAGCGATTTTTCTCTTTAAATAGCTCATTATGAGAGGACACCATACCATGACGATAGGCAGTTGGTTCTAAATACGTTTTAATAGAATTGACTGCATTGGCGGCATCTTGGAATGTGCCAAGTAGCAAATTAATTTTTCCATCAAATGATAAAATATCACCTGCTGCAAAAATACCTGGCTGTGCTGTTTCACCTGTTGCCTTTCCTTCAACATAATAATCATCCTTTTTCGGAATGGCAATGGCCTCATCAAATGCAAGAGACGCCTCACAATTATAGCCATGACTGACGATTACCTCATCGATTTGACGCGTATAACTTTGCTTCGTTATCGTATTCTCACATGTGACTAATTGAATAGCCGTTTTATCAATATTTGCGGAAAGCTTTGTAATCGTTGTATTACACTCAATGCGCACACCTGCATCCAGTGCTTCCTGTACAGTGGCTTCGTGTGCTGATAGATTCTCTTTGCGGTAAACAACCGTTACGCTTTTGGCAATCGGACTTAATTCAACAGCCCAATCGATGGCTGCATTACCACCGCCTGAGATCATGATATCCTTATCGACAAAACGTTTATACGATTGCACAGTGTAATGTAGATTGGACATTTCATATTTTTCAGCGCCCTCAAGTGTTAGCTTTTGAGGGCTAATAATGCCGCCTCCTACAGCTAACAGTACCGTTTTAGAATAATGCTTTTCACCAGCTGCTGTATGAATGACAAAAATATCATTGTGACGTTCAATTAAATCTACTTTTGTACCTGTCAAAATTGTAGGATCAAATGTTTTGGCTTGCTCGATTAATTGTTTAACAAATTGTTCACCCAAAACGGGAGGATGTCCCCCAATATCCCATATCAGCTTTTCAGGATAAAGTAATACTTTACCGCCAAGCTGTGGTTGACTTTCTAATAATTTTGTTTTTAAACCCCGTAAACCACTATAAAAGGCACTATATAAGCCAGCTGGGCCACCGCCAATAATTGTCACATCATACACATGCTGCATTTTTATTGCCACATCCTTAACAAATAGTAAAAAAGTAATTGACAAAATCTTATCAGGTAACTAGACTAATTCTAGTGATAATGATTATCATTTTTAGCTTTGAATATCATAGCATGGAAAGAAGTAAAAAGAAAGTGAGGGTCCGATTTGCGTTTAGAAGTTGAATCGATTCGTGTTGGTTATGAGAATAAAACGATTGTGCATGACTTATCGCTGCAAATTCCTGATGGCAAAATCACGACAATCATTGGTTCAAATGGTTGTGGAAAATCAACCTTGTTAAAAGCTATCACACGGATTTTAAAGCATGAGAGTGGACAGGTCATATTAGATGGTCAAAATATTTCCAAGATGAAAACAAAAGAATTAGCAAAAGAACTGGCAATCTTACCACAGAGTCCAGAAAGTGCACATGGTTTAACAGTGGAAGAGCTTGTATCCTACGGTCGATTTCCTTATCAAAAGGGCTTCGGGAATTTATCACAAAAAGATAAAGATGTTATTGGCTGGGCTTTACAGGTAACCAAAACAGAAGAATTCCGTTTACAATCTGTAGATGCTTTATCTGGTGGACAACGTCAGCGCGTATGGATTGCGATGGCCTTGGCCCAAGAAACCGACATTATCTTTTTAGATGAACCGACAACTTATTTAGATATGGCTCATCAGCTAGAAGTTTTAGAGCTACTTTACAGGCTGAATGAAGAACAGGGGCGCACGATTGTCATGGTCCTCCATGATTTAAATCAAGCGGCACGTTTTTCAGATTATATTGTAGCGCTTTCACAAGGTGAGCTTGTAAAATTCGGAACGGCTGAAGAAGTGATGGTTCCAGAAGTATTGAAAAAAGTATTTAATATAGATGCAGTTATTGGCAAAGATCCACGAACGAACAAACCAATGTGCATTACATATGACTTATTACAAACCATTTAAAAGGAGAATAACAATGAAAAAGTGGCTATTACCAATGTTTATGATGCTTGTGCTAGTACTTGCAGCATGTGGCAGTAAGGAAGAAAAAACAGAGAAGGCTGATGAAGGCTCAAAAGAGGAAGCTTCAACAGAAACAATCACATATCAATCAGAGTCAGGTCCTGTAGAAGTACCAGCAAATCCGAAACGTGTTGTTGTACTATCTTCTTTTGTAGGAAGCTTATTACAGCTTGATGTAAATGTTGTTGGTGTAGATGCATGGGCAGCAAAAAATCCCAACTTCGAAGATGCGATTAAAGATGCTGTTGTAGTTGAAAATACAGATATTGAAAAAATTCTTGAGCTAGAACCAGATTTAATTATTGGCTTAAATGGTATTGAAAATGCTGATAAATTAGCAGAAATCGCGCCAACTGTATTATTTACGTATGGTAAAGTAGACTATTTACAGCAGTTCATCGAAATCGGTAAAGTGGTAAATAAAGAAAAAGAAGCAACTGCTTGGGTAGAAGATTTTAAAACACGTGCAGCTGAAGCTGGTAAAAAGATTAAAGAAAAAATCGGTGAAGATGCGACTGTAACAGTAGCAGAGAACTTTAATAAACAATTCTATATTTATGGCGATAACTGGGGTCGTGGAACAGAGATTTTATATCAAGAAATGGGCTTGAAAATGCCTGAGAAAGTAAAAGAAACAGCGTTAGAGCCTGGCTACTATGCTATTTCTCAAGAAGTTTTAGGGGAATATGCAGGTGACTACGTGATCTTCAGTATGTTCCAAGATCAAGATAATTCCTTTACAGATGCAGCATGGTTTAAAGATTTAGAAGCAGTGAAAAATGGTCATTTATTTGAAGTGAATGCAAATGCCTTCTATTTCAATGACCCTATCACATTAGAACATCAACTGAAGTTCTTTGAAGAGAAATTTTTACAATAATTAGTAGAGAGTAGCGAAGGCGAATGACAAAGTTTCGAAAGCTTCCATTTTGGCTTCAGGTATTGCTTGCATTGCTTGTATTAATTGGTACTGCCAGTATCTCGCTGTGCTTAGGGGCAGCGAATACAAGCATTCAAGATGTCTTTCAAGCAATTGTCGGACAAAGTGGAGGTAAACATTACACGATTTTACGTGAAATTCGATTTCCTCGTATCATTGCAGCTATTTTTGTTGGGAGTGCCCTCGCAGTCGCTGGGGCGATTATGCAAGGGGTTACACGGAACCCATTAGCTGATCCAGGGCTGCTTGGTTTAACGGCAGGGGCAAATGCTGCCCTTGCTTTAACAATGGCATTTATCCCTAAATTCTCGTATTATACGTTAATTTTAGCCTGCTTTGTTGGGGCGGGAATCGGTATGATGTTAGTTTATGGGATTGGTGCTTCTACTAAAAAAGGCTTTTCCCCTTTAAAGCTTGTTTTAGCTGGTGCGGCTGTCACAGCCTTATTACAGGCAATCGCTGAAGGGACGGGCATTTTATTTCAAATTTCCAAAGATGTTTCGATGTGGACAAGTGGCGGTTTCATTGGCACAACATGGCAGGCATTATTGATCGTACCCGTTATTATTATTGGCTTACTGCTTTCATTTGCTTTTAGTCGTCAATTAACGATTTTAAGCTTAAATGAAGAAGTAGCAGTGGGTGTCGGACAAAATACTACGCTCGTAAAGGGTGTAATGATGTTCGTTGTGGTTATTCTGGCTGGCTCTGCTGTGGCCCTAGTCGGAAATCTAGCTTTCGTTGGCTTAATGGTACCGCATATTGTCCGCGCGTTTGTTGGGACAGACTATCGTTTTGTCTTACCGATGAGCGCCATTGTTGGTGGCTGGTTTATGGTGTTGGCTGATTTTGCAGGGCGCATGATTAACGCACCTTATGAAACGCCAGTTGTCGCTATTATTTCGATTTTAGGTCTTCCATTCTTCCTATTATTAGTGCGGAAGGGAGGACGTCAATTTGTTTAAAGAAGGTCGCAAAAAACAGCGTAAATGGTTACTCATATGGCTTGTGGTAACCTTGTTCATTTTTATTTTAGGGATTTCATTAGGTGCTGCTTCGGTTTCTATTGACCGAATTCTTCCAACCTTACTGGGCGATGGTAGTTTTAAAGAGTCCTTTGTACTCTTTTCAGTCCGTTTACCTAGAATGTTTGTGCTAGCGGCTGCGGGTATGGCATTAGCACTGGCAGGGGCCGTATTACAGGGCGTAACCCGCAATGATTTAGCAGACCCAGGAATTATAGGTATCAGTGCTGGCGCAGGTGTTGGGATTACTGTCTTTTATTTGCTAGTAGATGGCGACCTTCCTCACTTTGCCTATATTTTACCGATTGTCGGCTTTTGTAGTGCCTTAGTGACAGCACTGGGTATTTACTTTTTCTCTTATCAGCGTAATAAGGGTGTCCATCCCGTACAATTTATTTTAGTAGGGGTAGGCGTAGCATCAGCCTTATCAGGGGTCATGATGGTATTAATATCCTCTGCTGAGCGGAGCGATGTACAATTTATTGCACAATGGCTAGCCGGAAATGTATGGGGCACAGATTGGCCATTTTTCTGGGCGCTAATGCCTTGGCTTGTACTGGGCATCCCTTACATTTTCTATAAAGCCAACGTTTTAAATGTCTTGGCCATGACGGAGCAAACAGCAGTCGGACTTGGTATGAACATTGGGCGAGAACGTTTCCGATTATTAATTGTTGCGGTTGCACTAGCGGCTGCCGCGGTATCCGTAACAGGGGGAGTAGCCTTCATCGGTTTGATGGCTCCCCATATTGCAAAACAGCTCGTTGGTCCACGCTACCAATTCTTTTTACCATTGACGCTATTCATTGGCGCAAGCTTGCTAATGCTTGCTGATACCATTGGACGTGTTGCTATTGCAAGTGCAACGGTTCCTGCTGGGATTGTTGTTGCATTTATTGGCGCACCTTATTTTCTATATTTATTACGCAAAAATGTATAGAAATGTATTAGTTATTGGTCACAAAAACAGTCTTTCGATCTAATAAAAATAGTGAAAAAAAGATTTTACATCATCTATCTTTCAAGTTTTTGAGAACCTCATTTGTTGAGGTTCTTTTTTTGTATAATCAGAACAGGAGGTGCATACATGATTCTATTAGCACGACAACCATCGGACTTGCAAAAAATACTAGAGGTGGTGCTCCGTAGATTGCCACAGACGCATAATAACTACGCTTATTATGGTGAACGTTTGAGCCGTGTCCAAGCAGGTCTTGCGGGGGAACAGCGTGTTGATGCAGAATGGCTCGAAATCGATTTACCAACACCACATTATTTTCTACATGATTTTCAAACCGCAAATAGCTACGGATCTACGCATCAAATGGATACCATCTTTCTCTGCCCTCATTTTTTACTTATTCTTGAAATCAAAAATATAACAGGAAATCTCTCATATGATGTCCCTTTTGCGCAGTTTACACGGACGACATTGGATGGCACGGTGGAAGGAATGACTGATCCATTTGTTCAGCTGGATCGACATGTCATATGGATGAAAAAGCTTCTACTGCGAGAACGTATCGAATTACCTGTTGTCCATGCGGTAGTGCTGGCAACGAAAAATGGAATTTTAACAAAGGGTTTTGAGGGGCAACCGATATTTCATGTGAAAGGGTTACGATTTCATCTACAAAAGTGGATAGAGCATTATCAACCTAGAGAAAGAGTTGATCTTTTACAAGTAGCCAACCTTCTATTATCCCTGCACACAAAGTTGAAAAAAGAGGTAGAGGTGCCTCTTAAGGAGATGGTGAAGGGTGTGTTATGTCCACAATGTGTTAACGGGCAGCGATTATCGTATCACTATAAAAAATGGACGTGCCCACGCTGTGGATTGGAGGACGATGATGCATTGGTTCGAACATTAGAGGACTACAGGTTACTAGTCGGGCAGCAGGTAACCAATCGAAGCTTCCGCGAATTCTTTGGCATTGACTCTCCCGATTTAGCGTACAAGTTGATGCAACAACTCCCTTTGAAAGCGGAGGGTGTCAAAAAGCATCGGAAATATTGGATTAAGGAATAGCGAACTAAGCGTTACAATTCAAGCGGTCTGAATTGTAGCTTTTAGTGCTGTAGAGAGAAAGGGCGCTTGAAGTAGGTGGATAGAATGCTGAAAGTGACGGATAGAACAAGGAAAGTAGCGGATAGAACGCGCAAAGTGATGGATAGAGCAGAGAAAGTGGAGGTTACGCTTCATGTAGGTGGATAGAAAGCTGAAAGTGATGGATAGAACAAGGAAAGTAGCGGATAGAACGCGCAAAGTGATGGATAGAACAGAGAAAGTGGAGGATACGCCTCGTTTAAGTGGATAGAGCAGGATACCACTCACTCCCAAGAGCGATGTTTCGCTTATTTCCTACTAGACAAATAGAGTTTTTAGGTATATAGTTAGCTAGGCTAACTAATATAAAAGGAAGTGATAGTGTGACAATTGAACAGGAATTTTTTAATCAGTACCGCTTAATGTATCGGCCGTTTATTAATCAGTTGAATGTGCAGCTTGAACCCTATCAGTTATATAGCTCACAGTGGGCAGTGCTTCGTTTCTTGAATGATAAGGGTCCACATTCATTTGTAGATATCGCGAATTTCATGTCTATAGAGAAGCCAAGTGTCACGAAGCTTGTACATAAACTGGTGGAGCTAGGCTATGTGGAAACGATGACGGGCAAGGATAAGCGTGAAAAGCTGGTACACCTATCAAAGCATGGGGAAGAGCTTGTGCTGGAAATAAAGTCGCATCTACATCCATTTTTTGAGCAGGCTTTGGCAGGCGTGCCCAAACAAGATATTGACATTGCGACACAAGTTTTAGCAAGAATTTGTATGAATATTAATCAATAGGAGAGAGAAACGTGGAAGCAACCAGAAAGAAACTATGGACAAAAGATTTTTTAATTGTCTCACTTATTAATTTTACCATTACGTTAATCTTTTATTTATTAATGGTTACGATAGCAGCATATGCGGTGGAGCATTTTAATGCCTCTACAAGTACAGCGGGGCTTGTATCGAGTATTTTTATTATCGGGACACTATTAGGTCGTCTTGGGACAGGGCGTATTATTGGAGACTGGGGTAGCAAAAAAACATTATTTTGTGGACTATTATTATTTATGTTATCAACAATGTCTTATTTTATAGCAGGCAATTTACCACTGCTGATGATCAATCGTTTAGTACAGGGGATTGCACTAGGGATTGCCAGTACAGCAACAGGTACCATTATTGCACAAATTTTACCAGCTGAGCGTCGTGGAGAAGGGATTGGTTATTATAGCTTAAGCGCTATTCTAGCCACAGCCATTGGCCCATTTATTGGAATATTATTAACACAGCTATTTGCAGATTATCGTATGATTTTTGCAGTAGATTCTGTGTTAGCGATTATTTGTTTCTTTATGTATTACATTGTGACCGTGCCAGATGCACCGAAAAAAGCAAAGGATACAGCTGTAAAGGCTGGGTTTAAAGTGACGAACTTTATTGAAATGCGTGCAGTACCGATTGCCTTTGTGGCACTTGTGATTGGCTTTGCTTATTCAGGTGTGATGTCGTTTATGACGTTTTATGCAAAGGAGCTAGATTTAGTATCAGCAGGTAGCTACTTCTTTATTATCTATGCTATTGTCATTTTGGCTACACGTCCATTTACAGGGAAATTGCTTGATACAAGAGGGGCAAATATCATTATCTATCCATGCTTAGTGTTGTTTGCAATAGGCATGTATGCCTTTAGCTCAGCAACAACTACGATTGCCTTTTTAATCGCTGCCGCTTGTATCGGGATTGGCTATGGAAACTTCAACTCGGTGGCACAGGCAATTGCCATCAAAGTAACACCAAATGAGCGTTTAGGACTTGCGACATCTACGTATTTTATTTTTTATGATTTAGGCTTAGGTGTCGGGCCTTATTTCTTAGGCTTATTTGTACCATCTATGGGCTACAGCTCGATTTTCTTCTCGATGGTCTTTGTTATTTTAGTGTCGATTGTGCTTTATTACCTTTTACATGGAAAACATGAAAATTTGAAACAAGCAAAAATTTTGTAGATTAGAATCATTATATTGTAGAAAAAACGTCTTTTTTCTAGTTGTTTGTAAAGAATAACTGAAAAATGACGTTTTTTTCTATTTACAAAAATAGTTGTTGCAATAGATGATGATAATCATTATCATCACAATATAAAACAAATTCGGAAGTAGGTACGAAGTATGAAAAACAAATCATTTTTGTCGGTATTAGTAGCAGGAGGCATTTTAATGGCTGGCTGTGGCAATACAGAAGAAGTAAAAAAAGAAGATAAGCCAGCAACAGAACAGGCGGAGCAAGCTACAAAAGAGGTGGATTTATCTTCTGAATTATCAGCCTATCAACAATTTGCGTTAGAGCAAATGGATCAATTTTTACTAGATACAGAGAAATTTGTGAACCTATTCAAAGCAGGCGATATTGAAGGGGCAAAGGCAGCGTATGCGCCAGCACGTATGTATTTTGAACGCTCTGAGCCAATTGCGGAAAGCTTCGGTGATCTTGACCCTCGCATCGATGGACGTTTAGCAGATATTCAAGAAGAAGGTAAGGGTGAGGAAGAATGGTCAGGCTACCATAAGCTTGAGTATGCGCTTTGGGAAGAAAATACAACAAAAGGTTATGAGGCTGTAGCAGATCAGCTTCTTGCAGATGCGAAGGAATTGCATGCACTTGTGCAAACAGTGGAAGTGACACCTGACTTAATGATTACAGGTGCAGTAGATTTATTAAATGAAGTATCAACATCTAAAATTACAGGTGAGGAAGAAATTTACTCTCATACAGACCTTTATGATTTTAAAGCAAATATTGAAGGCGCAGAAAAAATCTTTGAGATTTTACGCTCAAAATTAGAAGCAAAAGATTCCACATTAGTGGCAACTCTTGATGAAAAATTCAAAGCAGTGGACGATTTATTAGCACAGCATGCAACGGCTAATGGTGGTTATATATCTTACGAAGAATTAACGGAGGAAAACACAAAAGCACTGGCAGCAGCGGTGAATCAGCTTGGAGAACCATTAAGTCAAATGGGTATCATTTTGGAGTGAACATAAACAATGACAATGTCAAACGAGGAAAAATTTATAAATAAAAAAATTTCTAGACGTGATATGTTAAAGCTAACAGGTATCGGTGTGGCAGGTGTTGCCATCGGTGCCTCTGGCTTGGGTGGTGTCATGAAAGCAATGGGCTATGATGTCTTTGAGCCAGTAGCAGATAGCACGACGGCTAGCAATAAGGTCAATTTCTATGGCAAGCATCAGTCAGGTATTGTGACACCTGTACAGACGAATATTTATTTTGCTTCTTTAGATGTATTAGTGACATCAAAGAAGGAACTACAAGCGTTGTTCCAGCAATGGACACCCCTTGTTGTGCGTTTAATGAATGGTGAAGTCATGGTCGATGTATCGACAAATACAAGAGTGCCAACTGGCGATACTGGAGAGGCAGAGGGCTTAGATGCATCTAATCTATCCATTACCATTGGTGTCGGGCCTTCATTATTCGATAAACTGGGCATCCAGCATTTAAAACCAGCGGAGCTAAAGGATTTACCACATTTCCCTAAAGATCAGCTACAGAAAGAATACACTGGTGGTGATTTGTGTATTCAGGCTTGTGCAGATGATCCGCAGGTGGCCTTCCATGCTGTTCGTAATCTAGTACGAGCTGCTTCAGGTAAAGTAGAAATAAAATGGTCACAGGCGGGCTTTAACTCGTTTCCAGCTAGTGGAGGGACACCACGAAACCTCTTCGCCTTCAAGGACGGTACTGTAAATCCAGCCATTACGGATGAAAAAGACTTAAATGAGGTCGTGTGGGTGGATAAAGGCTGGCTAAAGGGTGGCTCTTATTTAATTGCGCGTAAAGTTCAGATGCATCTTGAAACTTGGGATCGTACATCATTGAAAGATCAAGAGGCAACATTTGGCCGTTACCGCGACAGTGGGGCACCTTTTGGCAAAACAAAGGAATTCGATGATTTTGATGTAGAGGCAAAGGATGATAAGGGCAATTATATTATGCCTGATACATCACATGTCCATTTGGCGCGGAAATCAGGTGCGCGTATTTTGCGACGCTCTTATTCCTATGCATCAGGTGTGATGTCGAATACAGGGACCCATGATGCGGGGCTAATCTTTATCTCTTTTCAAAAAGACCCAGCCCAATTTACAACGATCCAAAATAGCTTAGGGCGTATGGATAAAATGAATGAGTATATTACCCATCGAGGCAGTGCCGTGTTTGCTTGCTTCCCTGGTGTACAAAAGGGGAGTTATTTAGGTGAAGCACTTTTTAATGCGCTGTAGTATCGTGATTGCCCTCATGCTGACTTTAGCTTTACCTGTGCAAGCTGCGCAATCCTATAGTCATCTCTATATTGCGATTAGTGATGCACTGATGAATACAAAGCAGGATAAAGAGGCGGAGGCCAAGCAGGCACTTGAACAATTTGCTGTGGATTGGGCTAAAGTATCTTCAGAGCAGAAAGAGGCAAAAGCAAAGGTTGATGAAATCCTTGCACAGGCTACTGAGGCAACGTCTAAGGATGAGCGTTTAGAGGCGCTATCAGCACTATCGAATGCATTGCGTGCATTAGAAAAGCTTGAAAATCCAGTGGATGAAGCGGCACAGCGAGCAGAATTTGGGCAAAAATTTAAGCCGATAATGGCAGACTTTGAAAAAGCTTTAGCAAGTGGTGATATTCAGGCCATTGATGAAGCCTACAAAGATTTTAATAGTAAATGGAATAAAAATGAGCGACCTGTGCGTGAACAAAGTATCGCAATGTACGGGCAAATCGAAACACAAATGGCATTTCTTCGAATCTCTATTTCTGCTGAGGAGCCTGATGTAGCGCTTATGCAATCTCAATTTGCTGATTTAAAGCAAACGATTGAGGATTTTGTAGCTGGTAAAGAAACAGCCGAAGTGGTAGAGGGAGAGTATTCATTAGCGACATTAATTGCCTATATAGATGAGGCCAATGATTTTGTGGATGCAGGTGATTACCAGGCAGCTTCAAATAAAATACGTGAGTTTATTACCATTTGGCCAAGTGTAGAAATTGAAATCTCCACACGTAATGGTAGTCTTTACACGAAAATTGAAAGTGATATGCCGATTATCGCGAGTGATTTATTAAAATCCAACGTCGATCAGCAAGCAATTACCAAACAATTAAATATATTCCGTACTGAAATTGAGCTGATGCAAGGGGATTCCGATTACACAATTTGGGACGCTGCGTTAATTTTATTACGCGAAGGGCTAGAGGCATTACTGATTATTTTAGCCTTAGTGTCATTCCTTAATAAATCAGGACAGAACAAGATGCGCAAATGGATTTATATCGGCGCGTTTATCGGCGTTCTATTATCCGCCGTAGCTGCCATCCTTATGTCGACGATTTTAAATTCGGCAACGATTGATACGAATCGCGAGTTAATGGAAGGCTATGTAGGGTTAATTGCTGCAGCGATGATGATCGGTGTTGGTATTTGGCTGCATAGTAAATCAAGCGTGGTCAGTTGGAATCGCTATATTTCCAAACAAATGGGTAATGCCATTTCGAGTGGCTCTATTTTTGCGATGGCTATGATTAGCTTTTTATCGGTCTTCCGTGAAGGTGCAGAAACACTAGTCTTTTATGCGGGGATTGCACCGAAAATGGAAACATCGCAGTTTATTCTTGGAATTGTGGTGGCACTGCTCATTCTTGCTGTACTTGCAGTTGTGTTATTTAAAGCAAGTGGCAAAATTCCAATTCACAAATTTTTTGCAGTAGCAACTATTTTAATTTATGTGCTAGCCTTTAAAATTATTGGTGTCAGTCTGCATACTTTGCAGCTGACAGATAATCTGTCCACAACGATTGTTGATGGCTTACCTGTTATTAGCTTGATTGGCTTCTATCCAACAGTGGAAACAATCATAGGGCAGTCTATTTTACTCGTGTTAGTGGCGGCTACTGTGCTATATAAAAAGAAACAAGCCTAATGAAAAAGGTAGATGAGCGTAAAACGCCATCTACCTTTTTTATTGCCAATGAGCAGGTCGTTTTATATAGGAAGGTAATTTAGTCGAACGATCCCCCTGTGCGGCGTTGATTTGCATTTGGGTTAAAAACAGACTTGTTGAAAGATCAGCACCGCGTAAATTGGCATCTCGCAAATCAGCCCCGATGAAATCTACTCCCTGTAAATTCGCATCTTGAAGATTAGCTGCTATTAAATAACTCCCCCTTAGATCAGTCGCTCGTAAATCCTTGCCTTTTAAATTTTTGCCCATCCAATCAGCCCCACGCTGATTCAAGTTTCTAGAAGCCTTTCCCTTCAAACTGTGCTGGCGAATCTGTTCGCTAGTTTGGAGCAATAGTGCATTGATCGGCATACGAATAGCTACCATATCCAAGGCTAATAAGGTATCTGCATCCTGAGCTATGGTCTGCTGTAGGTGCTTCAATTGAGCAAGGAGCTGTTCATAAAGCATATTATCCACCTGGTAGGACAAAGCCTCCGCCACATACGCAATCATTTCGTAAAGCTGTTCCATAATGGGAAAAACACGAAACATCTTGTCAGCATGCTCACGAGATTCTCGCCAATCTTGTCCATGAAATGTCACCTGCGAAACTTGTTGACCTGCGCCTAGGCAATCAAAAACGGTACAGCCCTTAAAACCTGTCTCTCGTAGCTGACTATGTATGTGACAGCTATAGTTATCCTGCAAATTAGGACATGGCGTGCCTGCTGGTTTATTGATTGCAAAATCACTAGAAGCCACAATATTTAAAGCGGTACAGCACAAGCCAAAACAGCTTTGACAATCTGCCTGTAGACTGTGTCGGATTTTTGTACCAATGGTTTTTGTCTGATTAGACATCCTCATTTTCCTCTCTGATCTTATCCATTTAGTTACTATTTTAACACTAACAAGCTACCAGTTAAAATAGAGAGCAAACTGTATTTTGAAAGATAGTAGGGGATATGGTATTCTTCTTCAAAAGAGTTGTAAAGAAAAGTGGTGGTGGAACATGGGGTAACGGTCAATGAATTATTACAATTGCCATCTTTTCGAGGGGCAGAGGTGTTAACAGGGCGAGATAATCTGCACCGTACCGTATCATCTCTATCTGTATTAGAGGTATCAAATGTTGATTTTTATTCGAAAATTATTAACCGTGTACAGGAGGAATGGTATGCAGAGGAGCTTGTCATTAGCTCCTTTTACTCCATTCGAGATAGTGTGGAGCAGCAATGTGAAACGATTCAGCATTTACATGATTTAGGAGAGCTGGGGCTTATTTTATATTATGTCGGCATTGTATTACCTGATATTCCAGAAGAAGTGCTTGCGTTAGCGGAGGCGCAAGGCTTTATTATCATTTGTATGCCGCGAAATGATTATTCACTGCGCTATAACGAGGTTATTTATGAGGTTATGGAAGCGATTGTTAGTAATCAAGGCGTTAATGATCATTTTGTCAAAGAGACATTAGAAAAGGTATCGTTACTACCTGAGCATTTAAGAAGTGTTGAAATTACACTGAAAATGCTTTCAGATCGTTTGAAGGCTAATATTGTGCTCACCAATAGTCATTTTGACATTGTGAACCAAGTGATGTGGCCTCGAAATTCATCATTAGATGTAGCGAATGTCATTGAAGAATGCTCCCAATCCAATTTTCAGAGGGAAGCAGGCAAGCTTGAGCTGCTAAGAAGTGATGTCGCCTGTGTCGTAGACTATAAAAGAGTACATCAAAAAAATGGCGAGCCGCTATTTTTATTTCTGATTAAAGAAAATACAAAATTACCTGCTAAGACAATTGAAAAAGTAAGTGAGGTTGTGCAAGTAGCCATAAATTTATGGGGAGACAAGCATGATGAGGTTAGTGAATATGCCTTAGTTAAAGCTATTATCAATGATGAGGGGGAGAAAATGAGAAGATTAGCCAATCTCCTTCATATTGATGTTTCCGCCATTCAAATGATGTGGCTTGTTTACATGCATGATTTAGCAGACGAAAAAAGAATTCGCGATGAATTAGAAGAGCAACTGTCCAAATATTATCAAACAAGAGTCATCCAATGCATTGACCATTGTATGATTGTACTGGTAGGCAATTGCTTTTATAAGCATCATGAGTTTGAAATTGCCATTGAATATAGTGAAACTACTCAGTATGATGCCCAAATCGCAGAAATTGTTTATGCACCTAAAATGAGAAATACAAAGTCTGTTCGTCAAATGTATCAATTGGTCAATCAGGTGGGGGACAAAGCCCATACGATTTATCCGATGCGAAAATTGTTTACTGCAGCGGAAGTGCGCTCTATGAAAAGGGCAATTGATGTCAGTAAGCAGGGCGAGGAAATGATTGAAGAATATTTGTCTGTAATTGAACCCATTTTACGTGACCATGATTCCTTGCAGACATTGATAACCTTTTTATTAGATGCAAATGCTAGTGTGGAGCGCTGTGCAGAGCTCCTCTATATCCATAAAAACACGGTGAAATACCGCATCAAAAAAATTAGTGAGCTGATTGGCACAGATGTTACCGTATATTCGGAATTTTATGATGCCTACATGGCTTGCATGCTATATCGATTGATTAATGATTAGAATAATCTGAAATTTTGTCATTTTGAACAAAATTTCAGATTATTTTTTTCATTTGCGCAAAAGACTCGACTCTTACCTATCTTCTATAATTAAAAACATTAATCCATCACCAAATAAGGAGGGAGTCACATGCAAAATGAAAATAAAGGTCAATCTTGGTATAGCTTAGGCATTATTTGGGCTGGTGCCATGATTTGTATTCCCAGTTTATTAGTCGGTAACGCACTGATTACCAATATGAGTTTATCAAAGGCACTGGCTGTTGCTTTTGTAGGCTATGCTATTGTCGTGATCATCATGATTTTGCAAGGCATGCAAAGCAGTGATTTAGGAAAGCCCACTGTCCATATAGCAGGACAAGTGTTTGGAAAAAAGGGCTCTCGTACAATATTATCCATTATCTTAGCTATTGCTTGCTTAGGGTGGTTTGGCATTCAGGCCAATGTGTGTGGCGTAGCCTTAGCAAATTTATTAGCAATCTATCATTTGAATATACCTATTCCAATCGCTTCATTCATTAGTGGTATGGTCATGGTCGTATCCGCACTTTATGGGATGAAGGTGTTGCGTATTTTAAGCTATATCGCCGTACCATTGCTCGTCATCATTTGTCTGTATGGTTTAGGTCAAATATTAACTGGTGAGCAACTACAGCTCGTTCGGGATTATCAGCCACAGGGCAATATGAGCTTTATGGATGGTTTAGCTGTAACGATTGGGTCCTTTGCATTAGGGGCTGTTATAGCGGGTGATTATTCGCAATTTTCAAAAAATCGTTCAGACGTTTTCAAAGCCGCTACATTAGGGATTATTCCTGCAGGGGTGCTAATGATTGCTGTGGGAGCTGTCTTAACGATTGCCTATCAAACAAGTGATATTACAGCAGTCTTTCTGCATATCGCAACACCCTTTATTGGTGGAGTGGGTCTGATTTTAGCAACATGGAAAACCAATTTGGTCAATGCAATTTCAGGTGGAATTGCCTTAATTAATGTATTTGATGTTGCTAAAAACAAAGAACGATTAGCCATAGGTGTGGCGGGTACAATTGGCACAATCTTAGCCGTTGTAGGGATTTTAAATTATTTTACACCTATCATGTCAATTTTATCGGCGATGATTCCGCCTGTTGCAGGGGTGATGATTGCTTCCTACTGGGTCATTCATAAAGGCAAAACAGATAACTGGCAGGAAGTTGAAGGGGTCAATCGATTAGGTGTATTTTCTTGGCTAGTAGGTGCTGTAATTGCCTGTATGCCAGTGGTATTTTCCTTATTCCCTGCATTGCCAGCGCTACCAAACCAACCGATGATTGGCATCATTATTTCATTCGTGATTTATTATGTTGGGTATCGTGTATCTGTACAAAAAACGGTCATATTGGAGGAACATAGATGAGATATTTAGATCAGGCAGCTATTGAACATATTGCCATAGGGGCAGCATTTTTAGGAACAGGTGGGGGAGGAGATCCCTATATTGGAAAATTAATGGCGCTTTCTGCTATCGAAAAAAATGGCCCTGTAAAGTTGTATTCAGTGGATGAAATTGCGGATGATGATTTTTTCATTCCAGCTGCAATGATGGGGGCACCATCAGTTTTAGTAGAAAAATTCCCACGTGGCGATGAGTTTGTTAAGGTTTTCCAAAAGCTTGCCCAATATTTAGGAAAAGAAAAAATTGCAGGCACCTATCCAATGGAAGCAGGTGGGGTCAATTCGATGATTCCTATTGTAGTAGCAGCACAGCTTGGCTTACCATTGATTGATTGTGATGGCATGGGGCGTGCATTTCCGGAATTACAAATGGTGACATTCCACTTAGATGGGATTTCGGCAACGCCAATGGCCATCACTGATGAAAAAGGGAATATTGGTATTTTTGAAACGATTGATAATAAATGGACCGAGCGTATCGCCCGAACAGCAACAGTAGAAATGGGCGCTAGTTCTTTAGTGAGCCTCTACCCAACAACGGGTGCGCAAATTAAACAAAGCGGTGTTCATCATATAGTGACGCTTTCTGAAAAAATTGGTGAAATTATTGCCTCGAAAGACCAAGAGGTGAACGATAAGCTACAAAGCCTTTTAAAGCTTACGGATGGATATGAGCTTTTCCAAGGAAAAATAGTGGATGTTATTCGTGAAACGAAGGGTGGCTTTAACCTAGGTAAAATGAATCTTGAAGGTATTGAATCTTATAAAAATGATCAAATGAAGGTTCATTTCCAAAATGAAAACTTATTAGCTGAGAAAAACGAGCAGGTTATAGCGATGACACCAGACTTAATTTGTTTGGTGGATTATGAAACTTTATTGCCTGTTACAACAGAGAGCTTAAAATATGGTAAACGTGTGCGTGTGATTGGCTTACCAGCACATGAAAAATGGCGTACAGCAAAAGGTATTGAAACAGCTGGACCCAAATACTTTGGCTATGAATATGAGTATACGCCAATTGAGGAATTGGTGAAAAAGGAGGTAGCAGAGCATGTATAAAATTGGAATCGATGTAGGTGGAACAAACACAGATGCCATCCTTTTAGACCATAATAGCCAGCTTATTTACAGTGTGAAATCACCAACAAGCTTAGATATTAAAACAGGGATTGAAAAGTCACTGCAACAATTACTAGAGGGCGCAAATATTGATAAAACAAAAATTACCCATGCGATGTTAGGGACAACACAATGCACCAATGCCATTGTTGAACGTAAAAAGCTTGCAAAGGTTGGTGTCATTCGACTAGGTTATCCAGCGACGGCTTCCGTACTCCCTTATACAGCTTGGCCAGCAGATATGATTGATAAATTATCTGGTAATTATGCCATTGCCCATGGTGGTTATGAATATGACGGCCAATTATTGAGTGCGCTTGATCAACAGGAAATTACAAAATTACTGGAGGAATGGCGTGGTCAAGTAGAATCCATTGCGATTGTTGGTGTCTTTTCCTCTATTAAAAATGATCAAGAATTGCAGGTTCGTGAATGGATTCAAGAAATCTATGGCGAGGAATTCCCAATTTCCTGCTCCTCATTAATAGGTTCAGTCGGGTTAATAGAACGTGAAAATGCTACGATTCTAAATGCTGCATTATGTAAGGTGATTGAGACAACAACACAGGGCTTTGTACAGGCGTTACAAGCGGAAGGCATTTTTGATGTAGAGGTGTATCTATGCCAGAATGACGGTACATTAATGTCTATCGACTACGCCAAGCAATTCCCAATTTTAACAATTGCCTGTGGACCAACAAATAGTATCCGTGGAGCATCGTATTTATCTCAAATTCAAAATACAATGGTATTGGATGTTGGGGGTACCACTTCAGATATCGGTGTATTACAGGATGGTTTCCCGCGAGAATCCTCGGTCGCAGTTGAAGTGGGAGACATTCGGACAAACTTTAGGATGCCAGATATTATTTCAGTCGGACTTGGCGGGGGAAGTATTGTTCGTGTGAACGGCAACAAAATTACAGTTGGGCCGGATAGTGTAGGCTATAAAATCAGTGAGGAGGCCCTTGTTTTCGGTGGCTCGACCTTAACGACAACAGATATCGCTGTCCGTTTAGGCTTAGCAGATGTAGGTGATTCCACGTTAGTGGCACATATTGATGAAGCCTTTGCCAAAGCCGTTCAAGAAGAAATTTCTTCGTTACTAGAACAGGCGATTGATAAGATGAAAACTTCCTCAGAGGATGTGTCATTAGTCTTAGTAGGGGGTGGTGGTATCATTGTGCCAGAAAATATTCGGGGCGTTTCCACAATTGTAAAATCTGAATACGGTGGTGTTGCGAATGCCATCGGAGCCTCGATTGCACAAATTAGTGGTCAATATGAGCAAATTTATATTTATTCCAAAGAACCGCGTGTGGAATCCTTAAAGGATGCACAAAACAAGGCTGTGAAACAAGCCGTATTAGCAGGTGCTCTTGAGGATACCATTGAGCTAGTGGAAGTAGAAGAAACACCTCTCGCGTATCATCCAGAAAATGCAACAAGATTGAAGGTAAAAGTAGTAGGGAAAATGGTGTAACAGTCAAAGGAAGAGTCCTAGTTAAACAGGGCTCTTCCTTTTATTAATTGCTCAAATGAATGAATCACTGCATCAGGTTTAATGTCAGTAGGATTCGTGAGCCGATGAGGATTGTACCATATGCCCTTCATCCTTGCTTGCTGACAACCAGCAATATCTTTTGCTAAGTCATCCCCAACGAATAAGGCTTCATTTGGCTGAACTTGGAGCTGATGTAGAGCTAATTCAAATATGCGTTTGTCAGGCTTAGTTAAGCCTACTTCCTCAGAAATAAGAATAACATCAAAATAGCTAGCTAAACCTGTATGTGTGATTTTAGCCTTTTGTCGCAGTGTAGAGCCGTTTGTGATAATGCCAACTTGTACTTGCTTCTTAATCGTTTGGAGAACCTTCAACATATGTTGATCGATAGAAAAGCAATATGGAAACTGCTGATCCCAAAAATCTTGCATGTCATGGCGAGGCAATTGAAAGGTTGATGGAAACGCATCAAAAAACGATGATAAAACATTGGTTTTATCGGCAATCCCATAGTCTCTTTTATCGTATTCCTTAAATTTTTCCAGCATGTCCTTTTTGAGCATACCCTGAATAGCACCATAGTATTTTTCCAAAATAATATAAAACAGGTTATCGACAGCATGATCTCGATTAAGTAAGGTATCATCTAAATCAAATAGTATCGCTTTCAACGATCTTCATATCCTTTCATGCTCGTCAAGAGGTTTTCGTTTATGTTTTTCATTAATAATTTTTTTGTTTAGGATCGTTACCTTGCCAACCATGAGCAACCTCATATCTTCCACAATATACTTAGCTAGCTCTTCGTCCGATATGTCATCTCCTTCAATATCAAGGCGAAAATCCTGCCCTTGTATACCACCACCATTGGTAAATTCAATTTCAAAATCAAAGACAACTCTTTTATCCATTCAAGTACCACCTTACGCTTAGTGTTAGAGTGCTATCCATATATTCTGTGTTTAATAGGTGAATACCTTCTTTGAACATAATCGTAATTGTTGAGTAAACAAAATTTCCTTTTTCTTGTATTTGCCACTTGCCAACAAAAAAGTCATAGTGTAATATGTAACTAGTACACTATGACACGAGGTGTTGTGATTGAAAAGCTTTATAGGACTTTTAAAAAAAGAATGGGTACTTTATCGCTCATGGTTTCTAGTAGGGATATTTATGGGACTTATGCTATCTTGGATCGTTCCCTATATCTTACATCAGTATGTCGATCTCTTTGCACATGAGCATCAGCTAGCATTTGCATTTACAATGCTCGTCCTTTTTCTAGGTGGATTCTATTCTATCTTACAATTTTTAGCATCGATGCGTTTGGATATTAAAGCAAAGGAGAGCTGGCTCCATTCAACAAGCTCTATCACAAAGCTTATCGGAGCAAAATTGGTTTGCTCATTAGTAGGTTATGTCCTCTTCACTATCCTTTTCACGAGTATAGCCATCTTCAATATTAAGGATGAGCTGATCGCGAGCGCTGGACAAATTTTATTAGTTTTAGTAATAATTGTTATTATATTGACGATTTTACAATTAATGCTATTTATCGTTCCTTTATTCTTTTTAGCTTTTTATTTGCAATTGAAGCGCATAATAGGTCGTTTTTCAATTGTGCTGACAATGATTGTGTTTTATGTAACCACAGCTGGTTGGGCGCGGGTAACGGAGAGTCAGCTGTATCGAGCGATCTTCCTCCATGGAGAAGTTTCGCTTCAAAACATCGAACACTATCTACCAAAAGCGAAAGAAATGACGATGGAATGGATGCTTGGCTCGATATATGTCGTTGAGGAAATAGCCATTACGTTATTACTACTACTGCTGTTTTTAGCAGCATCGAAGTGGCTTGAAAGGGTGGTTTTACGATGACGATGGATTTTTCGCGTGACAAACCCATTTATAGCCAGCTTGTCGATCGAATTTGTGGAGACATTTTGAAGGGGGAGTTGGAGCTAGGTGATCGACTTCCCTCCGTTCGAGAATATGCAGTAGAAACAGGTGTCAATGTCAATACGGTGCAACGTGTATACAAGGAGTTAGAGGCAATGAACATAACGGAAACCAAACGAGGACAGGGTACATTTATTACGAGCAATGAGGAGCGCATTGAGTTATTGCGGGAAGAGATGAAAAATCAGCTGGCTGAAAATTTTTTAACATCGATTGAGGCATTAGGCTTTTCGAAGGAAGAGATGCTTGTGGTTTTGAAAAATAAAGCGTGAGGTGAAGGGATGTTACAGCTATCAAATGTATCTTTTCAATATAAGAAAAAGCAAGTTTTACAGGATCTATCCTTCTCCTTTCCGATTGGACAAATCATTGGACTAGTTGGGGAAAATGGTAGTGGTAAATCTACGCTTATGAAAGTTTTGGCTGGTTTACTGAGACCCACTGCTGGTGAGATCACACTAGAGGGTAAGCCCATCACACGTAGAAGTGCTGACAAAATTGCTTATTTACCAGATACAGATTTATTTTTTGAGTACTACACGGGTGAACAGCTTTTCCAGCATTATGCTTCGCAATTTGAAGATTTTTCCTATGATAAAGCCTGTATCGTCGCACAATTTTTACAGGTAGATACGCGCACAAAGCTACGCCAATTATCAAAGGGTAATCGTGGTCGCATGAAAATGGCTGCCACCCTTGGACGAGAGGTTCCTTATTATGTCATGGACGAACCATTTGCTGGGCTAGACCCAATTGTGAGAGAGCAGTTGATTAAAGGCTTAATTCAATTTACGGACATCGAAAATCAAACGATTTTGCTATCCACACATGAATTATATGAGGTAGAGCCTATTTTAGATCAAATTATTTTATTGCAGGCAGGATCAATCATGGCCTACGAGAATGTGGAAACATTACGCGATGTGGCTAATAAGGATGCAGTTGAGTGGATGAAAGGGTTTTATCGTCCTTCAGTAAAAAATATTGACAGCTAAAGGTGAAGAAAGAATCGTCAATAAAGCAATGTTGTCGTGCCAGACTGCATAATGCTCAGGCGAAATAGATTAGAAAGGGTGAAAAATATGACAGAACCGATTGTACAATTGCAAAATTTATCGAAAACTATTCGAGGAAAGCAATTAATTCAACAGTTAAACATTGATTTATATCCAGGCCAAATTACAGGATTTTTAGGACCGAATGGAGCGGGGAAAACAACAACAATCCGAATGATGACAGGGCTTATGCATCCAACAGAGGGCAATGTCATCATCGACGGGCTTTCACTGAAGGAGCATTATGAGGAAGCCATTAGTAAGGTAGGTGTGATTGTTGAAAATCCAGAAATGTATAAATTTATGTCAGGCTATAAAAATTTACTACATTTTGCACGTATGCATAAAAATGTAACAAAGGAACGAATTCAGGAGGTCATTCAACAAGTTGGGCTCGAAAATCGTATACATGAAAAGGTCTCTACGTATTCACTTGGTATGAGACAACGACTAGGATTAGCCCAGGCGTTATTGCACAGACCGAAATTTTTGATTTTAGATGAGCCGACGAATGGCTTAGACCCTGCTGGTATTCGTGAGTTTCGTATGTACCTACGTAAGATTGCTTCAGAAGAGGGCGTATCCGTCTTTGTCTCAAGTCACTTATTATCAGAAATTGAATTGATGTGTGATCGAGTGGCCGTGATTCAAAATGGGCAGCTAATTGATCTGCGCGATATTCACAATGAAAGCTCATCATTTTATTATGTGGAGGCACAGCCAAAAGAGCAGGTGTCTGCTTATCTAGAACAGTGTGACTTTAACTTTGTAGCAGAGAATCAAGGCTATGTGGTGGAAATGAAGAAAGAGGATGTCCCAGCTATGACTACACAACTAGTCCAAGCGGGTATTCAATTATTTGCTGTACAGCCACATCAAAAAACATTAGAGGATCAATTCTTAGAAATGACTGGAGGCGGACAAATTGCTGAAGCTAATTCAAAATGAGTGGATGAAATTATGGCATAAAAAAGGAACATGGGCAATGGTGGCCATGCTGATTCTTGTCATTCTTGTTCCTGCTGGAATCACCAAATATTATGAAGTAAAATCCCCGACGGAAGGCTCTTGGCAGGACATAGAGCAGGATGCCATTCAATCTTATAAAGAGACGCTAGCAGGTGAAGATTTAACGGAGGAAGATAAGGCATACTTTCAAGAGCAGATGGCAATTTCTGAATATCGTTTAGCGAATGATGCACCAAGTCAAAAAGATAGTAGTCTTGCAAGCTTTATGTCCTTTACAAGCGGTATGCTTACACTTGTTACTTTATTTACAGTCATTACCGCAGCTAGTATTGTATCGAGCGAATTTTCAACAGGGACGATTAAAATGCTCTTAACGCGCCCAATGTCTCGTGCAAAAGTGTTAACGTCTAAATTACTAACAACATTCCTTTTTGGTTTGTTATTGTATGTGGTCAATGTTGTGGTAAGTGCCCTTATCGGCTTAGTCTTGTTCGGCATGGGAACAGGTGTGGAATTAGAAATGGTCAATGGACAGGTCGTTGAAAAGGCTGTATGGAGCGATTTAGCCTATCATTACCTATTATCTAGTGGCGATTTTGTGATGTCTACATTATTTGCCTTTTTGATTGGCTCAGTATTCCGCTCAAGCTCATTAGCAATCGGTTTAACGATGTTCCTTTCTTTTACAGGCGGCATGATAGTTATGTTCTTAAGCCGATACGACATCGTCAAATATATTTGGCTCACACATTCTGATTTAACACAGTATGAGCATGGTGGTGGCTCCATGATTGCTGATGTGACGTTGCCCTTCTCATTAACAGTACTTGCTATATACGCAGTAGTTTTCCTTGTCATTAGTTATTCAACCTTTATGAAACGTGATGTCACGGCATAAGCTAAAGAAGAACTGTGCCCTAATTTTGGATTAGGGTGCGGTTTTTTTGTTTAACATCACGAAATATTAAAAAAGTATTTATTTTTTTTTGAATTGCGCCTATAATAATAGCAACTTAGTGAAAACGCTTTTTTTTTACTAAAGTGGTCTAGACAACTATACCAAAGGGGGATAATGAATGTTTGCTTTCTTACAAAAAATCGGTAAGTCGCTCATGTTTCCAATCGCAACATTACCAGCAGCAGCATTACTATTGCGTTTAGGTTCAGCGGATATGCTTGGGGCCGTACCGAATGAAGCCATCCAGTACATTGCTAGTATTATGGCCGCTTCTGGTAATGCTATACTAGGGAATTTACCAATTATTTTTGCTATCGGTATTGCGATGGGGTTTGCACATGATAGCAGTGGTGGCGCAGCTCTAGCAGGTGCGATTGCGCATCTTGTTTTAGTCGCCGTTTTAGGGACTGTTAACGAAGAATTAAATATGGGTGTGTTTGGTGGTATTATTGCCGGTATTACGGCAGGCTTATTATATAACAAATATTATAATGTGAAATTTCCAGAATGGTTATCATTCTTCGGTGGACGGCGCTTTGTACCGATTATTACGTCCATCACCATGGCAATTTTAGGTAGTATTTTAGCAATTGTTTGGGGACCAATTCAAGGTGGTATTGATGCTGTCGGTAATTGGATGATTGGTGCAGGATCACTTGGTGTAGGGATGTATGGCTTCTTCAACCGTCTATTAATTCCAGTGGGTCTCCACCATGTAATCAATACAATTATTTGGTTTGATTTCGGTGAATTTACAAATGCTGCAGGCGAAATCGTGAAAGGGGATATCAACCGCTTCCTAGCAGGAGACACGACAGCTGGACATTTCCAAGCTGGTTTCTTCCCAATTATGATGTTTGGCTTACCAGCAGCCTGTCTAGCAATGTATTTTGCAGCGAAAAAAGAAAAGCGTCCAATCGTTGGAGGGATGTTCGTTTCCATCGCTTTAACAGCCTTTTTAACGGGTGTTACAGAGCCTATTGAATTTTCCTTTATGTTCTTATCACCAGTTCTTTATGGTATTCATGCTGTATTAACAGGTATTTCATTGGCTGTGGCCTATCTCGTTGGATTCCGTGACGGCTTTGGGTTCTCTGCAGGCTTAATTGACTACTTACTCAACCTTGGTCTGGCAGATAAACCATGGCTCTTACTACCTTTAGGTTTAGGCTTTGGGGCGATTTACTTTGTGGTATTCTATTTCTTAATCAAAAAATTAGACTTAAAAACACCAGGACGTGAAGACGATGAGGATGAGGATGGCGAAGTAAATGCTATTGCTGATGATGTCGATTTACGTGCATATTATACAATTGAAGCATTAGGTGGAAAAGACAATATTAAGCAAGTGGATTATTGTACAACTCGCCTACGATTATTAGTACAGGATTCTGCTAGCGTCGATGAAAAAACATTGAAGCAAACAGGTGCAAGAGGAGTTATGCGTATTAGTAAAACCAATGTCCAAGTAATCATTGGGACATCCGTGGAGTTTTTAGCTGAGGCCATAAAAGAACGTTTGAAAAAAGGCAATCCAGCACCAGCCAATGTAGGACTTCCATCAGCTCAGCCTGTCATGGAAGAAACGGTGAAGAATGACACGATGACATTCCGTGATTTCGAAATGCCAATGACGGGTGATTTATTGCCTTTAACAGAAGTGCCTGATGAGGCATTTTCAGCAGGCTTGATGGGCCCAGGTTTCGGGATACGTCCGACAGATGGAGCAGTCTATGCACCATTTGATGGTCAAGTAGTGATGGTGTTCCCCACAAAGCATGCAATTGGCTTAAAATCTGATACGGGCATTGAAGTATTAATTCATGTTGGCTTAGATACGGTCAAACTAAATGGTGATGGTTTTGATCTGTTCGTTACAGATGGTCAAAAAGTTAAGCGTGGGGATGCGTTATTAAAAGCAGACCTTGTACAGATTGAAGGGCAAGTACCTTCTGTCATCACACCAGTTGTCTTTACAAGCTTAATGGGGCAAGAGATTACACTTGAAAAGACTGGCTATCAACGAGCAGGCTCAACGAATATTATTACAATGAAGAAGTAACAACTAATGGGGCTGTTAGCGAAGGTATACAGAGGCAATGAGCTATTGCACACGGATGCCTTTTCGACAGCCCTTGTTCAAGAAGGAGATGTTTTTCTTGAGTTTACTCATTCGAAATATCACAGTAGTGAATGGCAATGGACGAGATGAACAGGTAGATGTATGGATGAAGGATGGTAAAATTGCGCAAATTGCTCCTCAGCTTGATATCCACGATGTAGAACAGCTTGATGGTTCAGGGAAATTTTTATTGCCAGGATTTATTGATATGCACATTCATGGATCCGCTCAAATGGATACGATGGATGCTTCTGATGAAGGGCTTCATACGATGGCTCAATCCCTTTTAAAAGAAGGAACGACAAGCTTTTTAGCTACAACGATGACACAAAGCTATGACAACATTGAACGAGCTATTGAAAATGTAGCACAGTTCCAGCCACAGCCAGATGAAGCAGAGGTACTGGGTATTCATATCGAAGGGCCATTTGTTTCAAAGCAGCGAGCAGGGGCACAGCCTCTTGAATATATTGTCGAGCTAGATTTAGATATATGGACAAAATGGCAGCAACTAAGTGGCCATAAAATCAAGCAAATTACGCTAGCACCAGAAGAGCCGAATGGCATGGCAGCTGTGCAAAGTATTTCTGCTAGCGGTGTCATTGTTTCAATTGGTCATTCGGATGCTACCTTTGAGCAAATGCAACAAGCGGCTCAATTAGGTGCCACACAGGGGACACACTTATACAACCAAATGCGTCCATTCCACCATCGAGATCCAGGTGTAGTTGGCGGTGTCCTGCTGCTAGATGCGATTAAGGCAGAACTGATTGTTGATTTTATCCATATGCATGAAGGAGCGGTGGAAATGGCCTATCGCTTAAAGGGAGCGGACGGGCTTATTTTAATTACAGATGCCATGCGCGCAAAGGGAATGCCCTACGGAGCATATGATTTAGGCGGTCAAACAGTCCATGTGACAGAAGCAGGTGCCCATTTGTCAAATGGATCGTTAGCAGGCAGTATTTTAAAAATGGATCAGGCTGTACGGAATATGCATCACATTACGAATTGTACGCTGGAGGAGCTTGTCAAAATGTCCAGCTTTAATGCTGCTGAGCAATTGAAGCTAGGTAATAAGGGTCAGCTTATACAAGGCTTTGATGCGGATGCAGTGATTTTAGATGAACATTTAAAGCTCCACCAAACGATTAAGGCGGGCAAGGTCTTATATGATGCAAATTCAAGTGGACAATAGTTACTAATATGCAGCAGGTATACAAACATCTTGCATGAAACGATGGAAATGAAAAGGTGATAGAACATGAATACCTATTTTCAACTAGTAAATCGATATTTAACAATGGTGGCACAGCAGGAAAGCAACCAACTTATGCATATTGCCAAGCAAATTGTTAAACGTCTCACAAAGGGAGGCATTATCCAGCTCTTTGGCTCTGGTCATTCCATGCTATTAGCACAGGAATGTTACTATAGAGCAGGTGGCTTAGTGCCTGTCAAACCGATACACATAGAATCGTTAATGCTACATCAGGGTGCACGGCAATCCTCACAAAATGAAAAAAAACAGGCTTTTTTAGCCACCTATAAGGATCAGCTGCAATTTGATGAGCAAGATGTTTGTATCATCATTTCAACCTCTGCCAATAATCCAGTGCCCATTGATATGGCTACCTATGCAAAGGAAGCGGGCGCTTTGACTATTTCACTCCAATCACTGGAATATCAGCACCAGCCGTCGCGCCATCCGTCAGGCAAGCGTTTAGAGCAAGTAGTAGATGAAGTTTTGAATACGCATGTGCCATTAGGTGATGGTGTGTTAACCGTTGACCAATTGCAATATGCTCCTGTATCAACGGTGTTAGGTGCGACTTTACTAAATGCTTTATTCGCTCAAATCATTGAGCTTATGCATGCACAGGGCGCTAGTGTACCAGTGTTTGGTAGCAGTAATTTAGGGGAAAATAATAACGATGCGCTCATTGATCAGTATGGTCAGCGTATTCATTTCTAGGATACAAAGGAGGATATGTGGTGAAAGTAAAAAGATTTTCCTCAATGGATGATTTATATTCACATGCAGTAGCGACCATCGTTGAAGCCAAAAATAATGGCGCCACAACGTTCGGGTTAGCTACTGGTGGAACAATGGAACCACTATATGCTAAAATCTGTAAAACAGATATTGATTTTTCACATTGTATTAGCTTTAATTTGGATGAGTATGTTGGGCTTGAGGCAACTCATCAGCAAAGCTACGCCTATTATATGAACAAACATTTATTTAACCAAAAACCATTTTTAGCATCGTATTTACCAGATGGATTAGCAGTAGATCCTTTAGTGGAAACAGCTCGCTATGAAGGATTACTGCAACAATATCCCTTAGATTTCCAACTGCTTGGTATCGGTCAAAATGGTCATATCGGCTTCAATGAGCCTGGTACGTCATTTGCTTCTTTAACACATCTTGTAACACTCGAAGAATCTACTCGTCAAGCTAACGCGCGTTTCTTTTCATCCATTGACGAAGTGCCAACACAGGCATACACGATGGGTATTCAATCGATTATGCGGGCAAAATGCATTTTGTTACTCGCAGTGGGAGAAGCTAAGCGTGAGGTGTTAGAGCGTTTACTGGCATCTGATTATACAGAAGACGTACCTGCAACTGCTTTATCGAAACATCCAAATGTAATGGTTTTAACAGACTTACAAGAAGAGGAGAATAAATTATGAAAACACAACAATTTACAGTAGTCGATCCTTTAGGTATTCATGCACGACCAGCGAGCCAGCTTGTGGCAAAAGCAACACCATTTGCTTCATCTATAGAAATACGTACAGAAGAAAAAGCAGCTAACTTGAAATCAATCTTAGGTGTGATGGGATTAGCCTTAAAGCAAGGTTCACAATTTACACTTGTTGTAGAGGGGGAAGACGAAGAGCAAGCATTAGCAGCACTAACGACACTCATCACGGAAATGGGGCTTGCACAATGACACGACTCACTGGTATTGCCGCTTCAGACGGCATTGCCATTGCGAAAGCATATCGTTTCGTCCAACCAGATTTAACATTCGCTAAAACAACTGTTCATGATATCGAGGCAGAGCAGAAACGTTTAGCAGCCGCTCTTGCCAAAGCAGAGCAAGAACTGATTGTCATTCGACAGCAAACATTAGAAAAATTTAGTGCAGAAGAAGCCGCAATTTTTGAGGCACATTTATTAGTGGTTCATGATCCCGAATTAATTGGGCCTATCAATCAAAAAATTGCAGACGAAGCGGTAAATGCGGAGTATGCATTGCATGAAGTAACCTCTATGTTTGTGGCATTATTTGAAGGTATGGATGACGAATACATGAGTGCCCGTGCATCAGATATTAAAGATGTGACAAATCGCATATTAGCACATTTACTCGGAGTACATATTCCAAATCCAAGCAATATTAACGAACAGGTAATTATCGTAGCGAATGATTTGACACCTTCAGAGACAGCCCAATTAGATCGCAACTATGTTCTCGGTTTTATTACCGATATTGGTGGGCGTACATCCCATTCAGCCATCATGGCTCGTAGCTTAGAAATCCCAGCAGTCGTAGGGGCAGGGGTTGCTACGACAACAATTCAGGATGGCGATACTATAATTGTTGACGGTTTGACGGGTCAAGTCCTAGTGAATCCAAGTGCCGATGTGATTGCAGACTATCAGGAAAAGGCACAAAAATATCGTGTACAGCAGGCGGAATGGTCTACTTTAGTGAATGAGCAAACCGTTTCTAAAGATGGCGTGCATGTTGAGCTAGCGGCTAATATTGGATCGCCAAATGATTTGGATGGTGTATTGCGTCATGGAGCAGAGGGAATTGGCTTATATCGAACAGAGTTTTTATATATGGGCAGAGAAAATTTACCCTCTGAGGAAGAACAATTTACAGCGTATAAAACAGTCTTGGAAGGAATGAAGGGCAAGCCAGTTGTTATTCGAACACTGGATATTGGTGGCGACAAGCACCTGCCATATTTACCTTTGCAAGAAGAAATGAATCCATTCCTTGGTCACCGTGCCATTCGTCTATGTCTTGACCAGCAGGAGTTATTCCGCACACAATTGCGAGCACTACTGTGAGCATCTGTCTACGGAAACTTAAAAATTATGTTCCCTATGATAGCGACCATTCAAGAATTCCGTGCGGCTAAAGCCATTTTGCTTGAGGAAAAGGAAAAGCTGATAGCTGGAGGGGTTGCAGTAGGCTCTTCCATCGAGGTCGGGATGATGGTTGAAATTCCCTCGACAGCCGTAATGGCAGATATTTTTGCCAAAGAAGTGGATTTCTTCTCCATCGGGACAAATGATTTAATTCAATATACAATGGCGGCAGATCGGATGAATGAAAAAGTTTCTTATTTATATCAACCATATAACCCAGCCATATTACGTTTAATTCAAATGGTCATTAAAGCTGCCCATCAAGAACAGAAATGGGTAGGAATGTGTGGAGAAATGGCTGGCGATGAGCATGCTGTTCCACTATTGCTAGGCCTAGGCTTAGATGAGTTCTCGATGAGTGCTACGTCTATTTTAAAAACGAGGGCCTTGCTAAAGCAATTATCTGTCCCAGAGATGCAGACTTTAGCAACAGAGGCATTACAGCTAGCGACAGCTGAAGAAGTGCTGGAAAAAGTAAAGCAAGCTGTGAAATAAGATAGAACAAAAACCCATCTACTTATTGGTAGATGGGTTTTTAGCATGATGGGCTGAAAGAGTCAATGAATATCGGTATTTCTAATAAATCCTCCACGATGGCATCCGCTTGAACATGTTGCCATTGTTTATCTTTTTTCCAAATGCCCTTCATTCCCACATGTTGAGCACCTTTGACATCATTCACAGGATGGTCGCCGATAAAAACACATTCATGAGGAAGGACATTCAGCTTTTCGATGGCATTTAAAAACAGTTGAGGATCGGGTTTTTTCATGCCTGCCCATTCAGAAACTAAAATGACATCAAAATAATGTTCAATTGCTAATGCCTTTATAGTGTCCATCTGAAAATGCCCATAGCCATTCGTAATCATGCCTAAAGCCAACTGATCCCTTTTCAATTGTTCTAGCATAGGGATAAGGTTAGGAAAAGGGACACAGCTATATTTAAATTCGTTTAGGTAATCTTGAAGAAGTTCTTCCCACGTAATATGAACAAGGTGAAATTCTTCTACCAATTGCTGATAGACATGGTCCTTCCAAACGTAGCCCCGCTTATCTAATTGGATAAAACGAGCTATATATTGTTCTTTTGGAATGGAACCTAGTACTCCCTTTAATCGCTCATATTGCTGCTTAATGAAGAGTTCGACAGATGCATCTCTATTTAATAATGTTCCGTCTAAATCAAATAATGCCGCTTTCATCATCATCCTTTTCACCCTCCTATTTGATCATAAAAAAAGTAGCTGAAGTTAGGCTTCAACTACTTTTTAGTTCATTAGGCATGTTTTGAAATGATTTGCTGAAGCTTTGCTTGTAGTGTCGGTAGGTCATGCATCGTAACCGTTGTGCGAACATAGCTTTCATCCATATCTAATGCTTCAGCAAAAAAGCTACCAATGCCTTTTACTTTGCGATCAATTTGCATGAAAATCTCTGCAGAATGGTTGGATTGAGAAAGGAAAACTAACTCAAGCTCATCTAAATGGCCTCTATATTGTCCAGTGGGTACAAATTCAAATTCTTGGACAAATGGATAGTAGCCGCGGAAGCGTGAAGGAGCTTGTTCACATTCAGCTTCACGTAAACGGAAACCTAATCCACGAATCGCATCTAATATATGACCTGCTAGTGCTGTTGGCTCGACACGAATATAATCCTTATCACTCGGATCGACCGCATTTTTAATATCAAGACCCGTTTGAATCCATACCTGTGTTTTACCTGCACTAATCGGTGTTTCAAATGGCAATGTTAATGAAATAGGGAAGATTTTTTCCTCGCCGGCGCCCAGTGTGAAAGGCTCTGTTACTTTGACCTTCTGCAGTGCGGCAACCTCTGTATGTTTGTGATCATTCGACTCACGGATATAGGTCGTATTGACGGATAGGTAAATCGTGTCGACCTGTTGCTCAACTTGACCGCCACGCACAATGATTTCACCCTGCATGACCTCTCCAGCACGATAAGTATCCTTCTCCAATCTTGTATCCACTGTCGCTGAACCTATACCAATACTTGCTAATGCTTTATGAAAAAAAGACATCTTTCATTCCTCCTACTGACATCGTTAGCTATACATACGCTTATGTTGAAAAAAGGTTTCAAGACTTACAAATTTTTCGTTATACTAGTTGAAAACGAAAGAGGGATGGCGATGGAGACAGAGTGGCTACGCACATTTATAGTGGCAGCACAAACTGAAAACTTTCGAGAAACAGCTGAAAAACGATTTATTACACAATCGACTGTAACGAAGCATATCCAGCATTTAGAAAGGGCATTGCAAACCCCATTATTTAATCGACAGAGCAAACAGGTGACGTTAAATCAGCAGGGTGCTTATTTTCGTCTGCAGGCACAAAAAATCCTGTCCGCTTTAGATGAAGGGCTACAACAAATGGATTCCTTCGTAAAAGGCTACACCGCTAAGCTTACGATTGGCGTTGCTCCGCAAATAGCGAATTCAACATTACCAGCTATTATTACAGCATTCCAGCATCGAAAGCCCTCTACTCAGGTAGTGATAGAACTTTTAAAATCCAATGAAATTGGGGAAGCGGTATTTACTGGTGTAATCGATATGGGCTTATCCAAATTAACCTCAACTCGTGAGCTTCACACGGTAATGCTCGCACAAGAACCATTGCATTTAATTGCTCCTATTGCTAAAAAGGAATATGATGCTTTCACCCTTTTACAGCAGGAAACGCTTTTCACACATGAATATGCGCCCTATTGGCAGGAAGTACAACAGGTGCTACAGCAATTTACTAGCCATCAAACAATGCATATTAATCAAACAGAGGTAATCAAGCATTTCGTCAAGCATGGTCTTGGTATTGCCTTGCTGCCTAAGAGTGTAATTGAACCAGATTGTCAGCAAAATCTTTTACATAGCTATTCAGTAAAAGAATTTTCTCATATTGTATCGGATACTTACTTGCTTACAAAGTATGTCTCGGCTGATTATGATGATTTTTTAGTAGCGTGTAATAGCGTGTATGGGTAAAGCCGTTTTCTGCACTGTTTATTCATAATGTACCTTTATACTATTTTAGTATAAATAATAGATAGAGGGTGTTTAGATGTATAGTATATTGTCCACCATTAGTCAGTTGATTAGTGAACCGCTTACGCAATTTGTACAGGGCTATGAGCATTCTGCCCTGATGATGGCCATTCTTCTTGGCTTGATAGGCGCCTTTGCTCCATGTCAGTTAACAGGTAATATGAGTGCCATTACATTTTACGGCAATCGAACACTTCAAAAGAGCAGTAATTGGCAAGAAATTATGTTTTTTATAGTGGGGAAAGTGGTTGTTTTTAGTGTGCTTGGCTTTTGTGCTTGGCTTTTTGGACAATCATTTGAAACAAAGATGACCGTTTATTTTCCAATCTTTCGTCAGGCTATTGGGCCGATGATGCTGCTAACAGGGCTGGTGCTAATCGGTTTATTCAAATTAACCTTTCTACAACGTTTAACATCGCTGCTGCCGCCTGTAGTAAAAGAGGGGAAATTTGGCTCGTTCTTAATGGGTGCTAGTTTTTCTATTGCCTTTTGTCCCACTATGTTTGTTCTATTTTTTGTATGGTTAATGCCCCTTGTGGCGAGCACTTCCTATGGGCTGCTTCTACCTAGTATTTTTGGCGTAGCGACCGCTGTACCGCTCATCATCATGCTTCTGTTGATCTATGTCTTTGATGCCAAGCGTATTATCCTACGAAAAAGTATGAAAATGGGAAGAGCTATTCAAATGACAGCAGGTATCCTATTAATTTTAATCGGAATAACGGACACCATTACATATTGGAGTATGTAAGACATGTATAATAGAGTGAAAATGAGAAAGAGAGATACAGTATGATCGCTATATTATTATTTATTCTTGCGGGAATTGGTGAAATAGATGGGGGCTATTTAATTTGGCTTTGGTTACGAGAGGGTAAACCTTTTTATTGGGGCATTATTGGCGGTATTGCACTTGCTCTGTACGGCGTTGTTGCAACATTCCAGTCCTTCCCTACCTTTGGCAGAGTTTATGCAGCCTATGGTGGGGTATTCATCGTGTTATCTATTTTATGGGGGTGGGGCATTGATGGCAAAAAGCCCGATCATTTAGACTTTATTGGCGCAGGGATATGCTTAATAGGCGTCATTGTAATATTGCTGCCTCGCTCTTAGCATTGAAAAAAGGTTACTACAACAGAATAGTAACCTTTTGTAATCTATTTTTTACGAGCAATAAAGCGCAGACGATAATAATCAATGACCCATTCATTCTGTTGGAAACAAGTTGGCTTTAATAATTCCTCACATGTCGCATAAACCTGCTCTTTCTCATCAGCCTTTAAGTGCTGTAGAAGATTTTCACTAAACATGACTAACCAGTTGCGAAGCCCATCCTGCCCTTGAAGTGGTGTAGGGCGTTTATAGAGTGTGATATTCTCGACCTGAAAGCCTGCCTTTTCTAATTTTGATTGATATTCCTCGACGCTTGGAAAATACCAAGGGAAATAGTGGTCGATATAGGGAAATTGTAAAGTTTCCATACTTTTTTGCAGAGCCCAAATGATAGATGCAATATTGCCTTGTCCACCCATTTCAGCAACAAAGCGTCCACCGTTCTTCAGTGCACCATAGACATTTTCAATAACTACATCAGGTTCCTTCATCCAATGAAGTGCGGCATTTGAGAAAACAGCATCAAATTGCTGAGAAAAGTGCATCGCTGTAGCTTCCATCGTTTGAAAGTTAATGGCAGGATATTTTTGCTGAGCAGCTAAAATCATCGTAGCCGACGCATCTACTCCGAGCACAGAAGCTCCAAGTGCTGATATGTCATTAGCCAAATCTCCTGTACCACAACCCACATCTAAAATATGTTCATTTTTTTGCGGCGCTAGTAGATCGACTAAGCTTGTACCCAATTTTGATACGAAATCATGCTTTTTATCATATAAATGAGCATTCCATTTTGTTTTTGTTGTCATCCTATTTCATCTCCTTTAGTAGAGCATAGCAAAGGAGATCATCCAACAGAAATGCGAAAAATCATGAATTTTGATTCCAAATTGGAATGATAGCTTTCTCTCCAACAGCTAGCTTTACACGCTATCAAATTTCCGATCCGATAAAGTATTAAAATTATTTTATACAACACATAGTCAAGGTAGTAAGAAATGGTGTTTCTCAATGATTGGAAAAAATGATGTCCACAAAAATTTTGAGTAAAATAAAAAGGTAGCTGATGTTGTTTTCAGATACCTTTTGTTATGGTTAAAGCTTTGTTAATGTTTTGCCACTCCAGCCAAACAAGATCGTAAGAATTGGTCCAAGTAAACAGAAGAAGGTGAATGGTAGGTAATCCAGTGTGGAAATACCGAGAACACTTGCGATAAAAATACCACAAACACTCCAAGGCACAAGAGGGTTGACGACCGTACCTGCATCCTCCATGACGCGTGAAAGGTTTTTTGGTGCAAGCCCAACCTTTGCAAATTGTGCCTTAAAGGCCTCACCAGTTAATAGAATGGATAAGTACTGTTCACCGATCAATGTATTAACACCGATGCCGGTGATGGCAGCACCTGTAATAACAGAGCCAGCACTTTTAAATAAGCTTTCGACCTTCGCTAAAATGCTTTGAATAATGCCTAGTGTGAATAAAAGGCCACCCATTGTTAAAGCAAGTAAGACAAGCGCGATTGTAAATAGCATACTATTCATCCCACCACGAGTGAGCAAGGCATCTACCTCTTTATTACCAGTTTGAGAGACATAGCCATCAAACAGAATTTTGAAGACATCTGAAGCGGGAACTGGGTCAAGTAAAGAGCCAAGACCTACTCCAATAATGGACACAACAGCCAATGTAATGACTGCAGGTGCCTTGTAAAAAGTCATGATTACGAGAACAACAATTGGCAATAATGTATACCAATGAATAAGTCCTGTAGACAGTAAACCCCCTTTAAATTGCTCCACTGTCTCAAAGGATGTAGCAGCTCCTGTTGGGGAGATAATAGCATAGAGCACAAAGGAGATAAGAAAAGCAGGGATGGTTGTCCAGCCCATATTTTTAATATGCTCAAAAAGGTCTACACCAACTGTACCAGAAGCAAGATTGGTTGTATCGGATAATGGAGACATTTTATCACCAAAGAAGGCCCCAGAAACAATCGCTCCAGCTGTAATGGTTAGCGAGATATCCATAGCTCCGGCAATGCCCATAAATGCTACACCAACCGTTGCGACAGTTGTCAGAGAGCTTCCAATTGAAATACCAACGATACTACAAATTAAAAACACGATAGCAAAGAAAAAGTTTGGCGACACAGTTAAAAAGCCATAATAGATAAGGGTTGGGATCGTTCCACCCATAATCCAGCTGGAAATTAAAATGCCAATAAAAAAGAAAATAAAAACGGCGCCAAGTCCAGCGCTAGCACCAGCAATCATACCACCCTCAAGATCGCGAAAGGGTACTTTTTTCAGTAATCCATAAGCCAGTAAAAGGGCAATCACAAGAAAAATCGGGATATGCGGCGTAGCCTTTAAATAGCCAATACTATAAGCCATTATGACGATAATTAAAATAGTGATAAAGCTTGCCTCAAGAAATCGAGGGTTACTCTTTGCTTCTATTCGAAACATGTGAATCCTCCTAATAAATACTTCTGCGCTTCAATGCGGTGAAGCCCAAAAGTATTATAGCACGCTAATATTTTTTGTCAATTGACTGAAAATTGGCGGTCTCAATGAAAGAAATAATCCCAGGCATTTTTCAAAATCAATAAACATGTCATGACAATAAAGATGACACGCATCATGCTCGTTCCACGCTTCAGCGCAAATTTGGATCCAAGGATTGCCCCAAAGATCATGACAAAGCCCATCGAAAAACCATAGAGAAAATGAACTTCTCCTAAAACTAAAAACATGATTAATGCCGCTAAATTTGAGGTGAAATTAAAAGCTTTCGCATTACCAGCAGCTTGGAGAAAATCATAACCCATCATTAATAGAATAAAAATAAAAAATGAACCCGTACCTGGTCCAAAAAAGCCATCGTAAAAACCAATAGCCGCAAATGCACCTATATAGGCTAAATGTTTGGCTGTACTAAGTACACGCTCTTGATATTGCTGTCCCCAATCTTTTTTAAACATTGTATAAGCAGCTACAAGGACGAGCATAACAAGCATAAGTGGTTTTAAAATAGCAGGGGACACAAGATGGACAGTAAAGGCACCGAGTAAAGACCCTACAAAGATAAAGGGGAGGATTTTTCCGATTTTCTTGATATCAACTTTACCTGCACGTAAAAAAGTTAGCATACTTGTACCATTACTAATGGTATTGGCCAGTTTATTTGTGGCAATGGCTGTACTTGGAGGTAAACCAACAGCCATTAATGCAGGTAAGGAGATGAGCCCACCACCTCCAACAATCGCATTTAAAAAAGATGCGATAAAAGCAAGTAGTAATAATATTGTGAGTGAAAGTAAATCAATATCCATAAATATGCTCCCATCTTTCCTCATTGCGTTTTAACATAGCGTACTGCGGAAGTCAAAAAATAACAATGAAATTCCAGCATTTTCATGTAAATTTCGTTTACAATTCCTTAACATTTCACAAGACAAACAAATAAGCAGAAAAAAGTTTATTTCAAGTATTTTTATAAAAATAAAAGAAAAAATGGTCATTTTTAAAGAAAAAATAGTGATTTTTAATATTTGATTTCCAACGTTTACAACTTGCGAAATAGCTTAAAAATAAATGTGGCAAATTTTATATTACAGTTTTGTAAAATCAACATCTTAGTGTTTAAAATTTTGTAGAATTGTGTAAATGTTTTGTTATGATGGTTCAGAAATTGACAATATTTTTTCAACAGGAGGAACAGGATGTTCAACTCAAATAAGCAAGATCCATTTTTTCAGTCACTATTAAAAATCGCGAAAAACGTGAATGAGGGTATCTATTATGCTCATAATGCCCGTATTCAAGATATAGATGCGCTAAAAGAAATTGCAGATACAATGAAGCAATACGAAACAAGTGGCGATAAATTAATCCATGAGCTAATCGTTATGCTGAATAAATCCTTTATGACGCCAATTGAGCGTGAAGATATTTTAGCATTAGCCAATAAATTAGATGATGTGATTGATGGAATGGAAGGCTGTATTGCGCACTTCAATATGTACAACCTAACAGAAGTAACAGAGCCAATGCGTCAATTCCTCACATATATTGCGAAAAGCACGGACGAAATGGTACAAGCCATGGAACTGTTAAATAGTAAAAAGCTTGTGGAAATGCGTAAACATGCTATTCAAATTAAGGACAATGAACGTGAATGTGATGAAATTTTCCGTTCTTCAATGAAGCAATTATTCATCCAAGAAAAAGACCCAATGCGTTTGATTGTTTTCAAGGATATTTATGAGCAATTTGAAGACATTGCGGACAGCTGTCAAACAGTAGCAAACACAATTGAAACAATAATTATGCGTAATGCATAAGATGGAGTGTACGAAATGGATACGATCTTATTAATCACCATATTAGTCGTTATTTTCGCACTTGTGTTCGACTTTATTAACGGCTTCCATGATACAGCCAATGCGATTGCTACCTCTGTATCGACCCGTGCCTTAAAGCCACGTACTGCGGTTTATATGGCAGCAGTAATGAACTTCGTCGGAGCGATTACATTCGTTGGGGTAGCCAAAGCCTTAACAAAAGATATTGTGGACCCATTTTCTTTAAATGCCTATGATGGCGATATTACAGGTTCTGTTGTTATTTTAGCAGCCTTATTATCTGCCATTACATGGAATTTATTAACATGGTATTTTGGGATTCCATCAAGTTCTTCTCATACATTAATAGGTTCTGTTGCAGGGGCAGCTATTGCCGCAGCAGGATTTGATATTTTGAACTATGCTGGGTTTATTAAAATTCTTCAAGCACTTATTTTTTCACCATTACTAGCGTTCGCAGCTGGTTTCCTGATGATGACATTATTAAAAGTCATCTTCAAAGATATGAATTTATATCGAACGAATAAAGGCTTCCGTACAATGCAAATTGGGACAGCAGCCTTACAATCCTTTACACACGGGACAAATGATGCGCAGAAGGCAATGGGTATTATTACCTTGGCGCTAATCGCCGGCGGCCTACACCAAGGAGATGATATTCCTTTCTGGGTACGTTTTGCTGCAGCAACTGCGATGGGTCTTGGTACATCTGTCGGAGGCTATAAAATTATCAAAACGGTTGGCGGTAAAATCATGAAAATCCGCCCAGTAAATGGGGTTGCAGCAGACTTAGCTTCTGCATCGATTATCTTTGGTGCCACATTAATCCATTTACCAGTTTCTACAACACATGTAATTTCTTCATCCATCATGGGTGTCGGAACAGCACACCGTGTTAAAGGCGTTAAATGGGGGATGGCACGTAAAATCGTTACAACATGGGTCATCACGATGCCAATCTCTGCTGTCATGGCAGCATTGATTTACTATATTCTAAGTTTATTTTTCTAGTTCGCTAAGGAATGCACAATCACAGTGCATTCCTTTTTTTAATGGGATAAAAATGAAGGATGTAGCGGATAGAACCGGCAAAGTGGCGGATAGCCCGGTTAAAGTAGTGGATAGAACGGCAAAATTGGCGGATAGCCCGGTTAAAGTAGTGGATAGAACCGGCAAAGTGAAGGATAGCCCCACAAAATTGGCGGATAGCCCGGGCAGGAAGAAAACTGCTTCGATGAAATCGGTAGCCTCCCCCCTTGTGTAAAGTGCGGATACGCTCTAAGGTAATTATAAAGAAAGTGTAAAGTTCGGAGAAAACCGTTTTTTTCGTAGTAAGGTGAATGCAGGAGGAAAATGATGAAGGAAAAATTACTACTGATTGAGGATGATACAGCGATTGGGCGCATTGTGAAGGATACGCTAGAACAGGAGGGCTATTGTGTGACATGGGCTACTACGGGCCTTGAGGGACTGGAAGATTTTCAAACGCAACCTTTTGATTTAGTGCTAGTGGATTGGATGCTGCCAGAAATGGATGGGTTAACGGTTTGTCAAAATATCCGTTGGGAGAGTGATGTGCCAATCCTAATGATGAGTGCCCGCAAGGAAGATGCGGATAAGGTGGAGGGCTTGCAGGGGGCAGACGATTATATCGCTAAACCATTTAGCTTAGAAGAATTAAAGGCACGAGTTGCCTCTCATCTTAGACGCTGGCGACGCTACCACAAGCAAGACGTGATAGAAGAGCATACTGCCTATGCGAATGGATTAACAATAGATTGGCAACGACAAATAGTATGTGTTTATCAGCAAGAAATTGCATTAACTCAAAAGGAGTTTGCCCTTGTTAGGCTGCTAGCTAAAAATCCGAATCAAACCTTTACAAAAGAAGAACTGTATCAGCATATTTGGCAGCAAGCAACGTTAGAGGACACTCATACTGTCACAGTGCATATCAAGGCACTGCGCGAAAAGCTCAAGGATTCTGTGAAAAACCCAAATTTCATTCAAACTGTGTGGGGTAAGGGCTACCGTTTTATTGGTGAACCATTATGAAAATAAAAGCGTGGTTACTAATTATGTTTTTTATTGTAATGGTCATACCCATAGTAGGAGCTTATAGCCTTTATGTGTGGATTAATGCTTATTACCAAGATAAAAATGTGGCGGAGTACTTTGACAAGTGGACAGAGCTAAATCAGGTAAAAGATGTCGTTGACAATCCAGTGCTTTATCAAAAAAATGCCGATTTTGAGGAGATAGAGGAACTTACCAATGAGAAGTTGGCGATTACCCTCTATACGAAATCTGGCTATGTTTTATATTCCTCCAACCCTTTGCTAACGGGCTATGTAGGGAAAGAGCGCATGTTAAATGGTTTATTTGATTTACAGCAAGCATACAACGCCTTTACATACAAGGAGCCTGTATATCTAAAAGGTGATTTGCTTGGCATCTATGAAATTCAATTAATACGAACAGATTGGGTAAAGGGTGTAGAAAAGCGTTCATGGCTTGTCATCGCAAGCACGATCCTGTTGTTTCTTATCATTTATTTAACTGTCATCTTGTTGCTTCATCGGAAACTGAATCGGCCATTAGGTGAACTGATGCAGCACATGCGTAATTTTGCGAAAGGTCAGCATGTTAAATCAACTCTAAGCGTAAGAAAAGATGAGATTGGGGCACTCGCCAAAACATTTGAGGCGATGCAGGTTGAAATTGAAAAGACTCGAGCTTCCTTAAAAGCGGAACAACAGCAAAAAGAAATGATGATTGCAAGTATTTCCCATGATTTGAAAACACCCCTTACAGCCATCCAAGCCTATGCGGAATCTTTACAAAATAAAGGCTTATCAGAACAGCAGGTGGCAGAATATCAGCAGGTCATCGTTACGAAGGCAGATCGGATGAAGCATATGCTAGAGGATTTAATGATGTTTACCTTACTTCAATCAACGAACTATACATTAGAGCTCATTGCTGTGGATGGAGAAGAATTTTTTGACATGGCCTTGTCTGACTATGAACCGTTATGTGAGGAAGAAGGATTTACATTAAAAGTCTTCTGTTCCGTAGATGGACTCTATGCTGTGCATCCTAAACAACTTCAGCGTGTCATTGATAATTTATTGAGCAACGCCTGGCGTTATGGGGAAAAGGGGACAACAATAGGCTTAGCGGCAGTCAATGCTGGAAATGATCCCGAATGGGGCTTTGATTTCTTGAAGTCTGCTTTAAACAAGCAAGAAGGTATGTATATAATTGTGCAAAATCACGGAAGAGGCATACCACAACAGGACATTGTTAAATTATTCGAGCCAATGTATCAAGCAGATTATGCGAGATCAAAGGCTGGTGAACGAGGAACAGGACTAGGCTTAAATATTACAAAACAAATTATTGAAAAACATGGGGGTACTGTCGAACTGCTTTCTAGAGAGAACATTGGAACAGCGGTAATTTGCTGGCTACCACCTTATAAAGGAGTAAATGAATGATGAATTGGAAAAGATCTTGCCGAGCAGCAGGCTTAATTGCTGTTATGACATTTAGCTTGGTGGGCTGTAATTCAGAGGCAACTTATACACCTCAGGAAATTATCGACCAAGCCCTTCAAGAATCGAAAGAGCCACTCACTTATTATGGCGAATATATGTTAGATATGGGAGAGCTAGGTGGTAAAGCTCAAGTGAAGGAATGGGTAAAGGATAGCAATAGACGGATAGAAATGACAGGCGATAATGGTGAACATGTTATCACAGTCAAAAATGATGCTAAAGTGATTAGCTATGATGTCACTGAAAAAACAGCCTACACAATGGATTATTCACAACCTGAATTAGACAGCTTGCAATCACCTAAAGATCAGGTACAGCTTATTTTTAATATGGTTAAAGATACGCATGATATTAAGATAGCAGGAGAAGAGAAGGTTGCAGGTAGAGATACCTATAAAATCGTCGCAAAAACGAAGAATACGGAATCGTTATTCGGCGATATTGAAGCTTGGATTGATAAAAAGACTTGGCTGACATTAAAAATGAAGACAGATAGTGCAGGGACTCATATGCTCACTGAATATTCTAAGATTAATTTTGGTGAAAAAATAGATGCTCAACAATTTACACTAGATCTACCAAAGGATGTAACGATTCAGGAAATTAGCGGACAGGATACTTCTGAATCCGTTTCATTGGACGACGTAAAGCAGCAGCTTGAAAAGTTTTTATTAGTACCAGAAGTAAATGGTCTAACGTTAGACAACATATCCATGGTTAAAGGGATAGAGGAACGACCAGAATACTCTTTCGATTATGTTTTAGATGGAGAGCTAGCCTTTTTTGTCACGATTTTTAAAGCAGATGCTAGTGTTACAGATATTGGTCCCATTTTAAATGAAAAAGAAATAGATATTCGAGGACAAAAAGGCACTGTTATGGATGGTGAAAATTTCCGTTCCCTTGCTTGGCAAGAAAACGGCTACCAATATAGTATGGTTGGGCAAAATCCAGAATTAACAGTTGAGGATCTTTTAAGCTATGCGCAACAAATGACCGTTGTACAATGAGGTGATACTATGAAAAAAGCGCAAGGACTAAAATGTCTGGCATTATTTTTATTTACCACTATTTTCTTATATGGGGTAGGGGAAACTTATGAGGTGTCTTGGCTACAATTTCACTTTACGGGACAATATCAGGATGTAGGCTTTTATTTCAGTTTTACATCCCTCATTCCAATATTAATTGGATTGTTAATGGTGGGTCTATATGAATCATTGTTAAAAAGATTCATCTAAATAATTAGGAGCAGGATCAGAGTGGAGGATCCTGCTTTTTTTATGGTAGAAATAGAGTTGGTATATTACAATATTTATGTAAAGAGGATATTAATAGGAGGTTTCTTCAATGGCTACATTTCTACATGGCTTTGCTCAACAACTCATTTTCCCCTTGTTTATGATTTTATGCTTTTATTTCACATTAACTTATTTTCATCATCTAAAGACAGGCGATGATCGTGGTATTAAGAACACAAAATGGGCTGCAGTGGTATGTTTAGCTTTCGCTTTGGTTGCACCAGCGCTTTATAATGTGATTACGTTTATGGTCATGATGAGGTAAAGTGATAATTTTGGCACAATACGTACATAATGTAAGGTAACAGGTTTAGTCCTTCTAAAATGAGGGAATATACATTCATCCTAGGATATTGTAGGTGGTACATATGTTTGACAATTTACTATTTCAGTTACCTTTTATTATTTTTATCGGTTTGTTTTCACAGTGGTTAGCATGGCGTTTTCGCATGCCTGCCATTGTCATTATGAGTATCGCTGGGCTAATTATTGGTCCGTTTACAGGGTTAGTGTCTCCAAAAGAGACATTTGGCCCTATTTTTCATACCATTATTTCTCTGGCAGTTGCCGTTATATTATTTGAAGGAAGTTTAAGCCTTGATTTTCGAGAAATACGTGGCTTTAAGAAGTCCATATTGCGTATTTCCACAGTAGGGGCAGCCATCGCTTGGATTGCAGGCTCTACTGCCGCGCATTTTGTTGCAGGGCTATCATGGCCAGTCTCTTTTGTCATTGGTGGATTATTTATTGTGACAGGTCCAACCGTTATTTTGCCTTTATTGAGACAAGCAAAATTGAAGGAGCGACCAGCAGCTATCTTAAAGTGGGAAGGCATCGTTGTAGATCCTTTTGGCGCATTGTTAGCGCTATTTGCGTATCAGATCGTTTTGGGTATATATCATTTAGAAGGTGGGACATCTCTAACCATTTTCTTTGTTTCCGCCTTTTTAGCCGCCCTGTTAGGAGGGGGCGTCGGTTATGTAATGGGGCAATGCTTGGAGCGTGGTTTGATTCCAGAGTTTTTGAAATCACCTTTGTTACTTGCTACTATTTTACTTGTTTTTGCCCTAAGCGATGCCATCATGCATGAGACGGGCTTATTGGCTGTGACAGTGATGGGGCTTGTGATGGCAAATATGCATTTAACAAGTCATCATGAGCTGTTGCATTTTAAAGAAAATATTTCGGTTATTTTAATTTCAAGTGTCTTTATTATGCTGACGTCGTCTTTAACCATCGATACGTTATGGCAAATCGTTGATTGGCGTATGCTACTATTCGTGCTAGCAATGATGTTTATTGTTCGACCGTTATCGATTTGGATTGCGACCATTAATACGGGCTTAACATTTGAAGAACGGGCCTTAATTGGGTGGATTGCACCGAGAGGGATTGTAGCATTAACCGTTTCAGGTTACTTTACAACGGCACTACAAGACGTAGGTTTTCAAAGTGCACAATTATTAACAGCGCTCACATTAGCACTTGTTTTTGCGACAGTGGTTGCCCATGGCTTTAGCATTGGCTGGCTTGCGAAAAAATTAGATCTACAAGCTTCCACTGGGAAAGGTATTGTGATTGTAGGCGCTTCTCCATTTACAACACAGCTCGCAACGTCCCTGCAAAATAACGGAATTGATGTGTTGATGATGGATCGTGCATGGGAAGATTTATCTGCTGCTCGACAAAATGGTATTAAGACGGAAACAGGTGATATTTTAAGCGAGCATACTGAGTTTTATGTTGATTTAACCCCATATGATCAATTAATTGTAGCAACAAAGCAGGACGCCTATAATGTCCTTGTTTGTGCAGACTTTGTTCCAGAATTAGGGCGTCTCAATATTTTTCAAACGGCTTTACATTCTACAGACCCCAAAAATTACTCACGGAAGTACGGGGGACAGCTTCTTGTCGATGCACAGCATGATATTCATCAGCTCAATGAACTGATAGAGCAAGGTGCACAACTTCGTCAAACGAAAATTACAGAAGTATTTACATGGAAGGATTATGTAGAACAAAATCCTCATGCCGTCTGGGTGTATGCTATAACACAGGATGGAGCTATCGTGTTGGATATGGTCAATAAATATGACGATATAAAACATGAACCACATACTATTATTAGTTTAATTCGCTAAAACCAGCCACCTGTTTGTGCAGGGCGGCTGGTTTTTTGATGCAAGAGAAAGGAGACTAGTTGACTGAAAATGACCATGCTTGGAATTAGTGTTCTGCCTGTTTTATACAAAACAAGAACAGCTAGCTTAAAGAGAGCAACTCTATATTCCGATGATGAATAATGGTAATCCTACCCCAAGAGAGCATTTAATTAGGAGATTTTTCTAACCCATTTCTACTAAAAATCGCAGTGTTAAATGGCTAGTCATACTTTCCTCCTCATTACGCAATCTGCTGTAAATGTGTCTTCTTAAAAGCGTCATCATATTTTAAACCATAGCCAAGTGCGCGATCTAAGAAAATATGTGCGAGCCAAATCAGGGCAGCCATCAGAGGTATTGATGTAGTCGTTAGTAAACCAATCACCATCAACATGGCAGGTAGCACAAAACTATGCCCCGTATTATAGAAAAGAGCGCCTATTTTTGTATTGATGAGATAGCCAACCATGGTGATGTCTGGGAACAATAAAAACACAATAAAATAAAGCCAAGGAAAATTTAGATGACCATAGAAAGAAGCTGTGATGATGAAAGCAAGGATATATTCGATTGAGATGATTTTACGTAGTGACATTTAACCACGACCTTCCAGTAAATTTTGATACATATCCTCAATGAGTAAGGCAATTTTTTCTTGATTTTCTTCAAATTGTCCGTCAGCCATTAATGTTTTTGTCAGTTGTAACGAATGAAGCGCATGCTGATAGAATCGTAGTTGCTGCTCAATTTGGGCAATCTTTGTGGAAAATAGCTGTACCGTTTCTTCATTACATGCTGTTGAAATAGGCTTTTGTTCGAGTGTCAGTAAATGTTTAATTTCTTGAAGCGTAAAGCCTAGCTGACGTAAAACGATAATAAATTTCATTGTATGTTCACACATGGCATCATACACACGGTAGCCATTGTCTTGTTTTTGCGGCTGTAAGAGTCCCTCTTTTTCATAGTAGCGAACGGTATCAGTTGTTAATTGAAATTTCTCGGCGAATTGTTTAATTTTCATGTAAGTACCTCCTAAATTCATCCTAACATTGGAGTATGCTCCAAGGTCAAGGTGCTTGAGGAAAAAATTTAAAAAAATGAAACGGTCATTCAGTGGCAGTCGTTTATAGTGTAAGAAGGGGAGGTGGACGGCATACTTGAGGAAATGATCGAAGAACATGCAGCACATTTATTACGTCTCGCCTATTTTTATGTAAAAAACCGACAAACCGCAGAGGATATTGTGCAAGAGGTCTTTATTAAATTTTCTCAGCGTGGTTATGAAGAAAGTGGGCAGTTGCGTGCGTATTTATCCACTCTAACGATTAATCAAAGCAAGGATTATTTAAAAAGCTGGCATTATAAGAAATTACTATTACAAGAAAAAATATTTCCTATTCAGGGAAATAGACAACGAGATGAGCTTGTGGCAGCAGAGGAACGGTCACACATTGGTGCAGCTATTTTAAAGCTTTCACTTACCTATCGGGAGCCTATTATCCTTTATTATTTTGAAGAAATGAAAATTCGTGATATTGCCCAGCTACTTGGCATTGCGGAGAATACGGTGAAAACAAGACTGAAGCGGGCAAGAGAAGCATTAAAGCCTCATCTAAAGCAGGAGGAATGGGAGGTGCTTAGACATGAATGAGATACAGAAGGAATTACTCAATGTCGCTGGTGATATGACAGCAAGCAAAGAACGAGTCAAAAAACAAGTACTACAACAGTCTATCAATAGAAGGAAGCCTTTTCGTTTCACTCTATTAACCATCCTACTGACACTTTGTGTGGTGGGGTTTATGATGGTGCAGCTTCTTACGAACGAAACAGAGCAAACAACCTCACTATTTCATGAAAGACAGCTTGAGCATTTCGAACGTATTAATCGGCTAATGTGGCCAGGGAAAGAGCAGGAATTTTATAAAGAGGAAGCCTATCTATCGTATGAGAAGCTCGTTGCCGCCTACTATTTTGCGAAATCATTAGGAATTGATTATTCTAAGGCAGAGCTCGAGGCGGAGAGAAAGAAGCAGGTAGAACAGTTGGAAATGCTTTATCAAGCATCTGAATACGAAGCACTATTTCAGGGATTAGCACCGAAACAATATGTTGAAACATATCTCGAGCCCCTACTGCCGATGTATACAACGCGAACAAAGCTATATGCCTTCTATAAAGAAAAATATCCAACTTTTTATGCTTACCAAGAAGTAGCCAATATTGATGCCAAACGATATTTCCAAGCGCATTATACTGATCAGGCAACAGCCTTTCAAGAGGAGCATAACATCGTATTACGGACCAATTCACATGGCTCTTCAATGGTCGGAACAGTTGCAGAGGTTGAAGCGAATGTTTTCTTATTTATTGAAGGAGTGATTCCCGAGGACCTTGATCATATGACGGAAGAACAGCTTGCTGAAAAATATGAACAGGCCAATTGGTATCCTGTGCTGGATGATTTTCCTGTCAAGCAGGGGGATTATATTACTTTAACTTCTATGGGAACAGGCAGTATAGAGGAAAACGGGGTCGTAAGAAATTATGGTTTATTATCTAAACTGGAAAAGCTAGAGCAAACCATTACAAAAAAGCTTGAGCTAGAAAATGACAAAGAGGTCGCTCAGTTTTTACAGGATATCCCTTGGCAGCCCGCAAATTATATGAAAAGGCCACCCGAATATTCATTTGAAGTAGAAGGCGTCCGTATTGAAATGTGGAAGGGCTATGGCGGTTCAATTTATCTCCAAAAGGCTGGAAGCGGAGAAATTCACCTTAGTGCCAACAGAGCGAAGGCATTAATAGCCATCCTAGGCATAGAAGAATCTTAACAAGTCTCTTGAAAGAGGCTTGTTTTTTGTTTAGGGGAAAATTATAGTGAAAGTACCATGTTAAAATAACCTTTAATTGAATGTAGGAAAAAATACACAGTGATTTTCTTTATTAGGCTGAATTACTTAATGTTGAAAAAATAAATGAGTCCAAAGAATTGTAATATTTTGAGGTCAAAGGTAGTATTAAAGAAGTAAGGATGAAGAAAAGGAGGGGCGGTATGAACGCACAAGAATTTGAAGAACTATGGATTACGCTTAATGAGTTATATAATGCGGATCGTTTTTTAGAATATATAGAAATAAGTAGTGCCGCAATTGAAAGTGCCATTAAGCTTGAAATGTACGATAAGGCTATCCTTCTATTACGTTATAGCTGTGCCAGTTATTTTCAAACGGGTGATTTACAGCTTTCTATAAGTGTCCTTGAACAATATCGTGAGTTAACCTTTCAACATGGCAACGATATTGATTTAATTCAATATTACAATTTAGCAGCCATTTATTGGGGAACATTTGGTCATTTAAAGAAATCAGAAGAGTTGATGCTGAAAGGCTTAAAAATTGCTGAAGCAATTCAGCACGTGGAGAGCATGGGGAAAATCTATAACAATCTGAGCGACTTAGAAATATCCATGGGAAGCTATCGGACAGCTAAGGAATTTGCCTTAAAGAGTTTATATTATGCGAATGCGTTTGAAATAAAGCATAAAGAGCCTTATACAGGGATTATCCATCCGAAGACAAACCTAGCTGTTGCACTTATTTGGCTTGAAGAATTTGAGGAAGCCAATACGATATTACAAGAATTAATGGCAACGATTCATCATCCACCCTATTCGAAAGTACAACTTGAGGTACTCAATGCCTATGCCTTCCTGTGTGAAAGACAGGGACGTATAAGTGAGGCCATAGATTTATATCAAAAGACAAAGCATTATGCTTTACAAAACAATGACCTTTCTTTACTTCAACTAATTTATAATTCTTTAGTGAAGCTAATTGAGGAGCAAGGCAATAAAATTGTATTATGTGCGATACAAAAGGAATATATAAATATTTTGTTAGAAATCCAGCGTGAAAACTATTCACATGTATTGTTTGAAATGGAATATAACGATCATAAGAAGCAGTTTGAAAAAAATGCCTATATTGATCCTCTGACGAATATTTACAATCGTCGCTATTTTGATGAACAGGCCAAAAAGATGGTCGAAAAGGCGACTGAAAATCATCAGCAATTGGCCCTGATGATGGTGGATTTAGACCATTTTAAAGAAATCAATGACATGAATGGCCATTTATTTGGCGATGATGCTTTGACGAATACAGCCAAAACTTTACAGGACTATTTTCAGCCCTTTGAGTCCATTGTTGCCCGTTTTGGTGGGGATGAATTCATTGTGTTGAGTCAAGTAAAGGAAGGTGAATCAGTGCAAACATTGGCTGACAACCTGTATCAAACCTTAACGGCACTGTCACTAACAGTGAATAATCAAACGGTTCAGTTGGAATTTAGTATAGGTGTCAGTACGAATGATCATGGCAAAATTCAGAAAGTAGAAGAGCTTATCCAGCATGCGGATGAAGCGCTCTATAAATCAAAGCGTAACGGCCGCAACCAAATTACGCACTATAATCATTATTGCGATGTGGGAAATGGTATTTAAAAGAGAGAGAGGCATATCTACGAGGGAAGTGCCTCTTTCGTAAACGTGTTGCTAGTGTGATGGATTAAGCAAGCCATAAAACACAATATCTTCAAAAGTACCGTTTTTATAAATATGATCCTTTAATGTTCCCTCATAGCGCATGCCACATTTCTCCATAATTTTCCCAGAGGCGGGATTGGAATGGAAATACCGGGCATAAATACGATGATACTGTTTCTCCTGAAAGGCAAATTCAATCATCGCTTGAGCAGCTTCTGTTCCGTAGCCATTACCCCAATAGGGCTCTCCAATCCAATAAGCGATTTCTCCTCTTTGATGTTGGGATTGATTTGACAGTCCTATCGCTCCATATAATTGTCCACTTTGTTTGTCTGTTATCGCAAATTCGTAACTTCGATTTTCCTCAAAGTTTTGTTGATGCGTGGAAATCCATGATAATGCACATTCTAATGTATAAGGATAAGGTAAACTCAATGTGCTTTTATAGATTGCATAATTGTTACATAAAACACTTACTTCCTGTGCATCTGCTTGCGTAAAAAGTCGAAGTATTAAACGTGTCGTTTCTATCGTCTTTTCAGTTGGCGAATAAATCATCGAATACCCCCTTTTCAATGGTTGGATTGATTATAGCACAATAAAAAGTAAAGTAAACCAAATAATGGGTGTTATAAAGTATCTTGAATTGGAATAAAAATTTATTGAAAAACGATAAACTATATGATAAATTAAACAGGAGAATAAATAAAAGAGGTGCGTAAGATGAAACGAGAAACGCTCTTTTTAAAGATAGCTGTTTTTCTAATAGGTATACCCGTTCTTGCCTTATGTGTATGGGTGGTGCCTCGTGTTGCTTTGAATACAGTGGAGCATTCTCCCATTTTAACCATTGTTGCTTTAATTGGCGTCTATGCAACGGCTATTGCTTATTTTGTTGCGCTATTTACGACGATCAAACTATTAAGCTATATTGACCAAAACATTGCATTTTCAGAGCTGTCTGTCAAAGCTTTAATCAAGATCAAATATTGTGCAATTATTATTAGTAGTGTTTACGTGGTTGGCATGCCACTGATATACTATGCTGCGGAAGTAGACGATGCCCCAGGTCTTATCCTTATCGGAATGGTCATTATTTTTGCTTCCTTTGTCGTGGCAGTATTTGCTGCTGTGCTGCAAAAGCTTCTAAAAAATGCCATCGATATCAAATCAGAAAATGATCTAACGGTTTGAGGTGAATACTATGGCAATGATCATTAACATTGATGTAATGCTGGCGAAACGAAAAATGAGTGTTACAGAGCTTTCAGAAAAAGTTGGCATCACGATGGCGAACCTTTCGATTTTAAAAAACGGCAAGGCCAAAGCCATCCGCTTTTCAACATTAGAGGCTATTTGTGAGGCATTGGATTGCCAGCCTGGCGATATTTTGGAATATCGGAAGAACGAGGAACTACAAAAATAAGGATCTGCGTAAAGCAGATTCTTTTTTTGTAGAAAATATTGCCAACAGAAGTAGTCCTATGCTAGGATAAAGAAAAGATATATCGACAGGCAGTCGGTCAATTATAAGGAGTTGTCTTATGAGAGAAATAAAAAAAGCGGAAGAACGCAGAAATGAAATATTAGATGCAGCGGATGAATTATTTGCACAGAAGGGATTTGATGGCACTAGTACGAGTAATATTTTGGAAAAAGTAGGCATTGCTCGAGGTACCCTCTATTATCACTTTAAATCTAAGGAAGACATTATGGATGCGCTCATTGAGCGTTATACAAGCACAATGCTCGCAAAGGCGAAAACCGTTGCAGCAGACAAGACTATAGCTGTAAATGAGCGGATATTGCGCGTTGTCATGGCATTGAATATGCAAAATGAACAGGGTGGACAGGAAATGATGGAGCATGTTCATAGACCGCAAAATGCCTTGATGCACCGTAAAATACAGCAAGTGGTCATCAATCAAGTGCCACCAATCCTTACTGCCATTATTCGGGAGGGCATTGAGCAAGGTATTTACCAAACGCCTTATCCCTATGAGTGTATGGAAATGATTATCGCTTATACCAATACGGTATTCGATGATGATCTCGTCTTGATGACAGATGAGGAAAGAGCTGCTCGTATTCCGGCATTGATTTTTAATATTGAACGAATGCTAGGGGTGGAAAGTGGTAGCTTATTGTATATGATGCAAATGTTTGGAAATAAAGGAGAAGGCAGTCCGAACTAAATATTTTAGGTCTTGTTAGATTTGATGGCGATTAACAATATACAAAGAGGTGACTTATGTATTGGAAAATTGTGCGAAATGATATGGCAAATAGCAAGCTAATTACAGGTATGACCATGCTATTTGTGGCGGTAGCAGCTTTACTTGTCACACTATCAGCAGTACTTATGGTCCATTTGACAAGCGCAATTGACACACTGATGAAACAAGCAGAAACGTCTCATTTTCTTCAGATGCATGCAGGGGAAATCGATCAAGTGCGGCTTTCTGAATTTGCAGAGCAAAATAAATATGTAGATGAATATCAAATGAATGAATTTCTAAATGTGGAGGGCTCAAAGATCCATATTGCGGGTACCACATTGGCACATAGTGTGCAGGACAATGGTTTCAGCACACAAAGTGAGAAATTTGATTATTTACTTGATCTTGATGGTCATGTGATTGAAGTGGCAAATGGTGATATTTATGTACCTGTAAGCTATTGGAAGGACGGTATTGCCGACTTGGGGGATACTGTCATCGTTCAAGATCAAACCTTTACAATAGCTGGATTTCTAAGGGATTCACAGATGAACTCAATGCTGGCTTCCTCCAAACGCTTTCTTGTCAGTGAACAAGATTATGCAGCAATCCAGGAAGCGGGAACAGTTGAATATTTAATTGAGTTTCGTTTGAAAAATTTGGCGGATTTAAAGAATTTTGAGGAAGCCTATACAAGTGCAGGGTTAGAAGCAAATGGACCAACCATTACCTATAAGCTTTTTCAAATGCTGAATGCCATATCAGATGGGCTTATGATTGCTGTGATCTTGCTCATCAGTGTCCTTGTAGTCGCTATTGCGTTTATGTGTATTCGATTTACATTGCTCACTAAAATTGAAGAGGATACTCGAGAAATCGGTGTGATGAAAGCAATTGGCCTACGAGTGGCAGATATTCAGAAAATGTATCTAGCCAAATATGGCGTTATAGCTGTGATTGGTTGTATGCTCGGTTTTGCCTGTTCCTACTTCCTTCGAGATATTCTATTAGAAAATATCCGTCTGTTCATGGGAGAAACAGACAAAGTTTCACTCATTTGGTTGTTCACGGGTCTGGGGTTGTTGCTCGTGTTTATCGTGATTATGGGCTATGTACAATCGGTACTGAAACAGTTTCGCAAGCTATCAGCCACGCAGGCTCTGCGCTTTGGCACAATGCAAGGAAAAGGGCAACATGCAAAATTATTGAACCTCAGCGCCAATAAAAGGCTACCGATTAATCTTTTCCTTGGCATAAAGGATGTGCTATCACGAAAAACACTTTATGCGACAATGCTCGCAGTATTAGTATTGGCAACATTTATTATCATCGTCCCTCAAAACTTACACAACACAATTGCAGCTAAAAGCTTTATTACGTATATGGGTATTGGAAACAGTGACATCCGAATTGATATCCCACAAGGCAAGCAAAATGAACAACAGGTGGCAGCGGTGATGGATAGGCTTGAGCATGACACAGCCATTAAGAATTACACTGTTTTGACAACAAAAAAATTCACAACGATTGCTGAGGACGGAACAGCGCAAAACCTAAAAATAGAGCTGGGTGACCATACGATTTTTCCCTTAGAATATGCACACGGAGAGGCTCCAGTTGCTCCTAATGAAGTGGCACTTTCGGTGCTCAATGCAGAGGAGCTTTAAAAAAAGGTTGGCGATAGTTTAGCAGTGGTAATTAATGGACAGAAGAAAAATTTGAGGATTAGCGGTATTTATTCAGATATTACCAATGGAGGCAAGACTGCGAAGGCAGCTTTCTCTGACCAGTCTACGGATAGCATGTGGAGTGTCGTCTATAGTACGATGGCAGATCCATCTCTTGTTGCAGATAAAAGGGCGGAATATGCAAAAACCTTCTCATTTGCCAAAGTGTCAGGTATTGATGATTATATTTATCAAACTTTTGGTACGACGATTCATGCCATCGAAAAGGCAGCTCGTGCAGCACTCGTCATTGCCTTATTGCTGTGTGTGCTCGTGACATTATTATTTATGAATATGCTGATTGCGAAGGATCAAGCGCCCATCGCTATCATGAAGGCATTGGGATTCACGAATGTCGATATAGCTACACAATATGCTGCACGTTCGATTTTTGTATTACTGCTTGCTATCTCGATGGGGACGTTGCTCGCAAACACGTTAGGTGAATATTTAACTAGTACGGTCATTGCCTCATTCGGAGCGGCTTCCTTTGATTTTATGATTAACCCACTAGCAGCGTATGTTTTTTGCCCACTAGCGCTTACAAGCGTTGTTCTGCTAGCTACGCTATTTGGTACGTCAAGGGCAGGGCAGGTAAAAATTATTGAGCATATAAAGGAGTAGAACCTATGAATATCGTAAGTGGTGAGCAAATAGCAAAGACGTTTCAAGTAGGCAAAGAACAGCATCCCGTTTTACTGGATGTATCAGTTGCCATCAATCAAGGGGAGTTTATTTCCATCATGGGCCCATCAGGCTGTGGTAAATCGACACTGTTGTATGCCCTTAGCGGGATGGACAGTATTGATCAAGGTCAGGTCATCTTTGATGGAATGGACTTAACGACATTAAGTGACAAAGAACTGGCTGATTTGCGTAGAACGAAAATGGGCTTTGTCTTTCAGCATCCGACCTTTCTAAAAAGCTTAAATATCCTCGATAATATCCTGTTACCTGCGATGCGTGATGAGCGAAAAAATGTCAGGGCCTTGACAGAAAGGGCACTACAGATCATGAACAAAATGGGGATTGCAGACTTGGCAAAGCGAGATATTACACAAGTGTCTGGTGGGCAGCTTCAACGGGCAGGCATCTGCCGGGCCTTGATTAGCAACCCGCAGGTGATCTTTGGAGATGAACCCACAGGCGCATTGAATTCAACGTCTGCTCAGGAAATCATGGATTTATTAGCCTCCATCAATAGTGAAGGCACAACGGTGATGCTTGTGACCCATGATCCAAAGATTGCCGCAAGAACAGAGCGTATCCTTTTTATGTCTGATGGTGCTATCGTGAATGAATTGAGATTGCCTCGATTCACAGGCACCGATTTAGACGATCGAATGGTCAAAGTTGTCTCTACTATGCAAAAAATAGGTATTTAGCTTGAAGAAATCCGTAATGATTTAAAAATTACGGATTTTTTTTTGATAAAATGAATCGCATTCGTTACGGCGACCGTCAGTAGTGTAGAAAGTAGGTGAGGGCAATGATGGCTATTGAACAGATAATCGAGGAGCACGGTGATTACTTACTAAAGGTCGCTTATCTATATGTAAAAAATAAGGCAACGGCGGAGGACATCGTGCAGGATGTGTTCATCGCCTTTTATCAAAAGCAGGGACAGTTTCGTCAGGAAGCATCCTTACGTACATATTTAGTGAAAATGACGGTTAATCGAAGTCACGATTATTTACGAAGTTGGAAAAGTAAACGACTGACATTGTTTGAAAAGATCACGGGGCGCACAACAGCTATGACACCTGAAAAGGAGATGCTAGAGAAAACTGTAAAAAAAGAGCTGGTGGAGGCACTGTTTGCATTATCAGTTGCCTATCGAGAGGTCTTGATTTTGTATTATTTTGAGGAGATGTCGACAGTGGAAATTGCACAGCTTGTACAATGTCCGGAAGCAACGATTCGCACAAGATTACAGCGAGCTCGTAAACAATTAGCAACAGCAATGGGTGACTTTGATTGGGAGGTGCTACGCCATGAATCAATTTAAAGAGGAACTATTAAAGGAGCTACAAGATGTCAAGCTCTCACAGCAGCGCAAACAAGTAATCGCGGAAAAAGCACGACGAAAAGTTCAACGTAAAGCAGATGGTCAATGGACGTATCGCATCGTGTTCGCAACCTTTACTATTTTTGTTATCGGTTTTAGCTATATCTTGACACAACAGAAGGGGCAACAGGGTTCAGGCCATCAGGCGGCTAGCCTACAGTCCGATAATTGGCATTGGTGGTCACTATTTGCTTCGGATTATGTAAGAGGAATGATTTTACTGAGCATTTTTATAGGCGCTACATTTATTGTCAAACGCTATCTATTGAAAAAGGGGTATGGTTTACCTGTTTGTATTGAATGTGGGGAGAGTTGGTCTGAGAAGGATGCACGTAAATTATATCGCAAAAATAGTGAAATTGTGTGCCCTCATTGTGGACAAAAACAATATCGCACAAAAAAATCCATGCAAATCAGTGGTGTAATGACGATGCCAGTGCCACTGCTGATTATGCTACAGTATGTTTTCCATCATTTTGTTATCGGTCTCATTTTCTTTTTAGTGGGCATGTTCTTCTACCATTATCAAATTGCGCCATATGTGTTTAAGCTACAAGAGAAAGACCCGATGAATGAACCTTTATGGTAATGATTTTGGCAAGAAATTGCTAGGCTAATCTAGCAATTTCTTTTTTTATTCTAAAATAGATTGACAATGGTTTTCATTTGCTTTATCTTTGTGTTAACTTATTTTTATTATTAGTTAACGCACAAGGGGAGGCTTTTTACATTGAAAAAAGGAAGTACATATCAATATGTGTTAGCAGCATTTGGGGCAGCAATAATCGCAGTTTTAGCACAGGTAACAATCCCACTACCACTTATCCCGATTACAGGTCAAACGTTAGCGGTTGGAATTATCGTGACGATTTTAGGGACAAGATTAGGCACGTTATCTGTTCTATTATATATTTTACTAGGGGCAGCAGGTTTACCTGTATTTAGCGGTATGTCAGGTGGACTAGGAATTTTAGTTGGTCCAACAGGTGGATATATTGTAGGCTTCCTTGCCACAGCCATTATTATGGGCTTATACTTAGATAAATTTGGTATTACATTTACTCAAGCTATTATTGCGAATATCATTGGGATGATTGTTACATTAGCGTTTGGGACAGTGTGGTTAAAAATTGTAGCAGATTATACATGGACAGCTGCCTTTATGGGTGGTGTTGCACCATTTATCGTGGTTGGTATCGTCAAAGCGGTACTTGCAGCATGGATTGGTGTGATCGTTCGGCGTCGCTTAGAAAGAGCGCACTTAATTGAAGCAATAGCATAGGACATGGGAGGAATTGTTTTGGCAACATTATGGACAGGTGGTAAGATTTACACGATGGCTCAGGTTGGTGAAACAGTGGATGCAGTCCTTGTTGAAGATGGAAAAATTGTGGCGACAGGCTCAGTGGAGAGCTTGTCGCCACTAGCTGCTTCTATCCAACATTTAGAGGGTAATATCATGTATCCAGGCTTTGTCGACAGCCATTTACATATTATTGGCTACGGAGAAAAACTCAAGCATCTTGATGTATCGGCGGTTACGAGTAAAGAGGCGTTACTTGTGAAGCTTCAGGAGCGAATGGCTCAGGCGTCAGCACATGAATGGGTCATTGCGATTGGACTAAATGAAAACCAATTTGAAGAGCCCGTTTTTCCGACCTTAGCAGAGCTAGATGCCCTTGGAGATGCTCATTTAATCATTAAACGGAGCTGTCATCATTTGATTCTAGCCAATTCCAAGGCACTCGCTTTTGCAGGAATTACAAATAGGACTCCTTCGCCAGAGGGGGGTGTCATTGACAAAGTAGATGGTCAGCTCACAGGGATCCTAAAGGATGCTGCATTGTATTTAATTGTTAACCAGATGCCACATATTACACCTGCTTATATTGAGGATGCACTGACAAAGGCGGTGACCTCATTGCAATCCTATGGTTTAGTAGGGGGACATTCAGAGGATTTAAGCTATTATGGACCGCCAAGCCAGCCGATTCAGGCTTATCGCAAAATAGTAGAGGCACAGCAATCCTTTAAGGTGCATGTATTACAGCATCATACAGTCTTTGAAGAGGTTGCGAAGATGGATTTAGCTTCCTCACCATTTTTGGAGTTTGGTGCGATGAAAATTTTTATTGATGGAGCCTTTGGAGGTCGTACGGCTGCACTACGTCAGCCTTACTGCGATGATTCGGACAATGCAGGGATGCTTATTCATACAACTGAGCAATTAACAAGCTATGTTCAGCTGGCACGTCAATATGGACAAACCGTTGCCGTGCATGCCATTGGGGATTTAGCAATCGACACGATTTTAGACGTTTTTGCGGCATATCCTCCTCAGGAAGGTCAGCTTGATCGCGTAATTCACTGTAGCTTAGTCGATGAGGAACTATTAGCCAAGCTAGCTGCATTACCAGTGGCAGTGGATATGCAGCCGCAGTTTGTACAGGGAGAATACCAAGCAGAGCTATCGAGACTTGGAGAGGAGCGCGCACAGGGCTTACATCCTTTAAAATCGCTTCTTGACAGAGGGCTGATTGTCGCAGGCGGCAGTGATGCGCCAATTGAAGTGCCAAACCCGTTGCATGGTATTTATGCGGCTGTCACTAGAAGAAATTTTGAGGAAACACATGATGGCTATAACCCTCATGAGAAAATTTCCCGATTTGAGGCAGTCCGTTTGTATACAGTAGGAGCGGCTGAAATCATTGGACAGCAATTGATGCGTGGCAAAATTGCAGAAGGCTTTGCTGCAGACTTTACGATTTTACAAGAAGACGTTTTTACGGTAGAGATGGAGCAGCTTCCACACATTCAAGTCGCATGTACGGTTGTGAATGGTCAGATAGTATATGAAAATCGCTGAGAAGGTTATCCTTCCCAGCGATTTTTTTATGGGACTATTGTTTGTCAGTTAATTGTTTTACTTGTTGTTCTAGGGTTGACACACGTTTTGATAAGTCCTCTACTTGCTGTTGCATGGTTGGTGGAGGAGACACAGGGGCAGTGGATTTCATTTTTTTGATCATATGGATCATTACGAAAAAGATCGCTAGAAACATACATAAAAGAACGGTTGTACTAATGATATCACCAAGGTTGAATTTCATGTTTGCGCTCCTTTCTGTAGCGGGTATCTAGTTATATACAGGGTGGCCTGCTAAAAAGTTTCAAAAAAATGGTGAATGTCACGATTAATACAAAAATTGACGCCTACTTTGGTATAGAGGAGTGCTATTTTATTGGCTTCGAGGAATGGGTCATAGCAGTCAAAACATACGTTAGTAGTGAGCGATTTTAACAGCATGATAGGGGTGAGTATGTGCACAAGGCAGGACAAGTAATGCGACAGGCTGTCCATAATATTTATGTTTATCGATTCGATTATGTACAGGTTTTCGCATTAATTAGAATCTTTCAGTTTTTATTAATGATCCCTGTAACCTCTATCGTTTTGAAGCTCATGCTACGAGTAACAGGGTTTACACATATTACTGAGCAAAATTGGCAAAGCTTTGTGACGCATCCCTTTGTGATGATAATGATTTGTCTATTAATTTTGCTGTTTTTATTATTTGTATATTATGAGATGGGCTTTCTATTTCTCATGGCCTTTCATCAGCAACGAGGACTTCGCTACCGATTTCTTCCTTTATGGCAACAATTAAATCGCAAGGTTGTCTATTTTTTTAGTGTGCAAGTTCTATTTCTCATCGTCTATTTAGCACTATTAATGCCACTAGCTTCCTTTATGCTACCCCTTACATTGACTCAATCCATCTCCCTACCACATTTTCTAACTGAAGAAATCATGAGTAGTCGAGCGGGTAGGCTAGCATATGCTGCGGTGGCAAGCATTATCGTGATGATAGGTATTCGAAGCATCTTAACGTTACCTATCTTTACAATCCAGCCGAACATCTCTATTTTGCGTTCTTTTAAGCAAAGCTGGCGATTTTCCAAGCGTGGATTATTTGAACTAGTCGTGCTACTAGCTATGCTTTTAACAGGTCATCTGTTGATGATGCTTGGTATCACAGTGGTCGCTACGTTTCCCCTCTATTTAATTGAACGTTTAATGCCAAGTGCAGCCTTGGTTACGGCTGGGCTGACACTAGCCTTTTTAGAAATGGTCTTTGTGGTGCTATTTAGTTTATTACAGGCGATGTTTTCACAAGTTATGGTCGCCATCACGTATAATACGCTAGTTATAGGCAAATTGAGCGGAACTACACATCGGAAGCGGCACTATAAGCCATTACTATTGATCAGTGGCATTGTGTTTCTCGTATTAAGTATGATGAATATCAATTCATTAGAGAAAAGTGTCTATGCGCCAGATACCAAAATTATTGCCCACCGCGGCTATGTAGCAGGCAATGTAGAAAATACAATTAGTGGATTGGTGAGTGCAGCCAATGCGGGGGCAGATTTAATTGAAATCGACATTCAACAAACGGTGGATGGGGAATTCGTCGTCTTCCATGATCGAACATTACGAAGGTTAGCAGGTAAAAATGGTGTTATTGCGAATATGACCCTGAGCGAACTAAAAACGTTAACCATTCATCAAAATGGCTTTAGCGATAAAATTGCTTCATTAGATGATTGTATTGAAATTGCCAAAGCGTTAGATGTGGCGCTTCTAATCGAATTAAAGGTGCATGGTCAAGAAACAGAAGATGTTTTACCTAAATTAGTAGAGAAGCTACGAAAATACAAGGTGCTAGATTCCTATTATGTGCAATCCGCTGATGGACAGAAAATGACGCAATTAAAAAAATTGGTGCCGAATTTGCGAGTCGGTATTGTCTATGCACTCAATATTGGACCGATGGAGGAAAATGTTGATTTTATCGCACTGGAGGAATCCTGGGTAACGGAGCAGCTTATCCAAGAATTGAAGCAACATCCGACCGATTTATTTGTTTGGACACTCAATGACGATCGCTCCCTGCAAACCTTTATCGAAAAAAATGTCAGCGGCGTCATCACTGACCACCCCGACGTCGCCCGTGAGCTAAGAACCCAGCAAAGCGAAAACCAGTATTTCTTACAGCGCATCCTGAATCGTCTGAGATTTATCTTTTGATCAGGGGAGAATAAAATTGCGAAGAAGCGAATATCCAAAAGCAAAGCACCGCCATCTAGTAAATCGAATATTCAAGAGAAGTCGCTCGCAAATCGCTATAGCTCAAAATGAGGAAGCAAAGCTCTAGCCATAAAAATGGAGACAGTTTGTAACCTTTTTCGTGTGAACACGACTACTTTATTGAATTCGGGAAAATGAAGGAGATGCTTTTTGTATGAAAATGACGAAAGTCGTACCATTTGCTATGTCAGCATTATTATTAGGGGGCGCGATTGGAGCTCCAACTGCATCAGCGAACGAAGGAGAGGCTACTGTGATTAACGCAGAAACTTCGGAGCAACAAGTGCAGCCTATTTTTATTAAAGTGACAGGTACAGTTGAAAACGTAGAAGTACGTGAAAATGCCACATACTATACAGTGGTTGATGGTGACAATACAAATATTGTGATTGCCAATAAAGACTCATTAGTTTTTGACAATATGGGAAAAGAAGCCAAGCTTCAAAAAGGAGATAAGGTGTCAGCTTACTCATATGCCAAGAAGCCGATGCTTGCGATTTATCCACCACAATACAACCCAGAAGTAATCATTGTAGAAACAGAAGAAATGGGTAGCGTGGAAGTGGATTTCTTCAATAAAGATTTAGTGGATACTGAAAATAACCTCAAGTTAAATGTTGGGGAAGACACGAAGCTAGCAAGTGCTACTGGCAAAGCTGTGAAAGTGGACGATTTAAAAGAGCAGCATTTAGTGGTGTTCTACACAATCGCAACGATGAGCATCCCTGCTCAAACACCGCCATCAAAAGTGATAGTATTAGATACAATTGAGAAGGAAGAGCCTGTTGAAGTGGATCCAGTTCCAACACCAAAACCAGCTCCAGTTGATTCAGCGGTTCAAGAAATTATCAATAAAGACTTTTATGAAGTAGATGGGACAAAAATGGTGCCGCTACGCTTAATCGCTGAAAAGCTAGGCTTTAAAGTAGAAGTAACGCCAAAAGGTGCCATTGTTTCAAAAGGAGCCCTTTCGTATACAATTACGCGAGGTCAAAAAGAATATGGTTATAATAAAGCGCTTCGCCAATTTAAAGTAGCCCCTGCTTTATTAGAATCTGGCAAAACATACGTACCTGTTGAATTTGTAGAGGAATTAACAAAATAATCTCGTCATCTCCCTTTATGGTTTCTACCATGAAGGGGGATTTTTTATGGGAAAAAATAGTTGTAGAAAAATATTTTAAAAAAGGTTTTAGAGAGCAGTTGGAGACAACTGAAATTGGTTTTTTGTGGAGTTTTCATTTTACGCTTAAGAGAAATAAGTGGCTTTAGAGAGAAAAAATCATACAGAAAATAAAATTCAGAGTATTGACAATTATTAAACTATTATTTAAAATTCAAAACAAATCCACATAAATACAGAAATAAAGTGTTGGATTTGTGGATTTTGTTGGATTTAACTTTGTGTTTGGAGTGATGATGTATGTCTCTTTCGTTTGAGGAACGTAAAAAAGTGATTTTAGATATTTTAGATTTAGAAGGAAAAGTGAAGGTAAGTGATGCAGAGCAGCTATTAAATGTATCAGGCGAGACTATACGTAGAGATATGGATCGATTGGAGAAGGAAGGGCTTCTACACAAAGTCTATGGGGGGGCTGTGAAGGCAAAGGAAAAGTATGAGAGGACCTTTGAACAGAAAACGTCACTTAACAATATAGAGAAGAGAAGGATTTGTAAGGCTGCTGCAAGTATTGTGGAAGACGGTGATGTTATCTTTATCGGTCATGGTACAACAGCCTATGAAATCGTTCGTTATTTAGGTGATAAGCCCAACGTCATTGTCGTCACAAATTCACTCCCAGTTCTATCATTAGCCGCAGAATGCTTTCAAGGGAAGGTGCTCTTTGCGGGAGGAGAATATGAACATCGACAAAAATTTATGGGAGGTCCATTAGCTGATTTATTTTTTAATCAACTAAAGGCAAATAAAGCCTTTGTTGCTGCAGGCGGAATTTCGTTAGCAGATGGTATTACCGACTATGATATTACGGGCGCAGCGATTTCAAAGAAATTAATAGAGCGGGCAGAAAATACGATTATTTTAGCGGACCATACGAAATTTGGTGTCTCTACATTTGCGCATATTTGTCATTTAGAGGACGTTTCGATGGTGATTACAGATCAAAAGAGCTCCACACAATGGCAGGAACGATTACAGCAGAAAAAAGTGGAATTATTCATTGCAGGTGAAATGTTGGATGACGTCAATGTATAGGAAGGTGGAAACTATGGACTATTTTGCAAATAAACAGGCAACCTTACAAAAATCAATTGACTGGTGGAATCCAGGAAAAACGAAACAGTGGCAAATCGATGGTGTCGATATTGTTATCGGGAAACGAGAGGGCTATTATTTCTACGATGTGGATGGCAAAAAATTAATGAATGCGCATCTCAATGGCGGAACATATAACCTTGGCCATCGTAATCCAGAAGTCATTGCTGCATTAGTGGAAGGAACCAATTATTTTGACATTGGCAATCATCATTTTCCATCTACTGCACGTGCACAGTTAGCTGAAAAATTAGCAGCCTGCACACCAGAAGGCTTAACATATTCTATTTTCTCTAGTGGTGGAAGTGAAGCAATTGATGTTGCTCTAAAGTGTGCGCGTTATGCTACAAAACGTAAAAAAACGATTTCCATTAAAAATGGATATCATGGACACACAGGTCTTGCGGTTTCGCTTGGCAATGAACGCTATTCAAAACCATTTTTAAGTGAGGGCAGTCCCCATGAATTTGTGCACGTACCTTTCAATGATCTGGCGGCAATGGAACGAGAGCTTGCTAGAGGGGATGTAGCTAGCGTAATTATCGAGACTATTCCTGCGACATATGGTTTCCCCTTGCCCAATGCTAATTACTTGGCTGATGTCAAATCACTTTGTGAACGATACGGGGCATTATATATTGCAGATGAGGTGCAAACGGGCTTGATGAGAACAGGTAAGCTGTGGGGAATTGAGCATTATGGGGTGAAACCGGATATTCTGGTAACAGCAAAGGGGCTAAGTGGCGGTATCTATCCAATTGCAGCTACAGTGGTCAATGAACGAGCAGGCGGCTGGATGGAAGAAGATGGACTAGCCCATATTTCTACATTTGGTGGAGCAGAACTAGGTTGTGTAGTGGCGATGAAAGTATTAGAAATCTCCCAACGTCCTGAAGTAGTAAAGAATGTAGAATATGTTGCTCGTTATCTACGAAGTGGTTTAGAGCGTATTCAACAACAATATCCTGATTTCTTTGTGGGCATTCGTCAGCTTGGCGTTGTTATGGGCCTAGAATTTAATCATCCTGAAGGGGCTAAATATGTGATGAGCTCCTTGTACAAACATGGTGTATGGGCCATTTATTCAATGCTGGATACACGTGTGTTGCAATTTAAGCCAGGGCTATTATGTGATAAAGCGTACTGTGATGAATTGCTTGAAAAATGTGAGGCGGGCATAAAAGAAGCAGCGCAGCTTGTGAAATTTGCACGCTATTAAAGGAAAGAAAGCTTGTCAATTTAGTAAACAGGGGGTTTTCTAGATGGGTCAAATGGATTTCATAGATTTAGAATTGGTCCTTTCCAACTTTCATCAAGCAGCAAATGATGCATTAAAGGAGTTTAGTTGTTTACTAGAAGCATCTTGTAAAATGATTGATTATTCCGAAAATGCGACGTATCTCGTAGAAGATGGGCAGGGCAAAAAATATATTCTGAGGATCAGCCGACCAAATTACCATAAAAAAGAGGAGATCGAAGCGGAGATTGCCTGGTTAAACTCGCTCCATGAGCAATCTCCTATTGATGTATCACTACCGATGCGAGCAGATGACGGTTACTACGTACATGCTCATTCGTATAATGACACGATATATTATAGCACATTATTTACATTTTTGGAGGGCAATGCTCCTGATGAGAATAATGAAGATGACTTAATTCAGCAATTTGAAACATTAGGCGAAATTACAGCCATGTTCCATAAACACACAATCGAGCAGCATGATTATTACCAAGCCTTTCAGCGCATGACATGGGACTATGACACGATTCTAGGTCAATCTCCAAAATGGGCGAGATGGCAGGATGGACTAGGAATGACCCCTGCACGAATCGCTTTATATGAGGAAGCATCACATATCATTCAAAAGAAGCTTGAGGCATTTGGGAAAGATAAAACACGATTTGGTCTTATCCATGCGGATTTACGCTTAGCTAATTTACTCATCTATGGGGACGAAATTAAAGTGATTGATTTTGATGATTGTGGTTTTGGGTGGTTTTTATATGATTTAGCAACATCGGTGAGCTTTATTGAGCATATGCCTTATCTTGATGAGTTGATCGCTTCATGGGTTAAGGGCTATAGCAAAATTCGATTATTAACAGACGCAGAAAAAGAAATGATTCCAACTTTTATATTAATGAGAAGACTACAGCTTATTTCGTGGATTGGAAGTCGTGATAATGAGACAACGCGCTTACTTGGTGAAAATTACACGCTTCAGAGTGATGATTTAGTGAAAGCCTATGTAGAAAAGTATCAAGACTGTACCAACTAAATAACGATAAAAGGTGGCGAATAACATGTCTTCGAAAAAGGATGAAATCATCGTATTAAAGAAAGCCCTTACACCCATCCATTTATGGACAATTGGCGTCGGCATTGTGATTTCTGGGAACTACTTTGGCTGGAATTTTGGTTTAAGTCAATCTGGTTTTTTAGGAATGCTCATTGCCACATTATTTATGGCGATTATGTATTTAACGATGACCTTAGGTATTTCTGAATTATCGACGATGTTACCTTATGCAGGAGGACCTTACTCCTTTGCTCGACGGGCGATGGGGCGTTATATCGGTTTTATTACAGGAGTTGGTGTCGTGCTGCAATATGTCATTGCCGCACCAATTATCGCGATTGGTATTGGGGGCTATATCAGCTTTTTGTTTCCAGCCGTACCGACAGTGGTGGCAGCTGCCTTTATGTATGCTCTGTTCATGGGGGTTCATATTATTGGTATTAAGGAATACGCCACAATCGAAATGGTGCTTGTCTTTATCGCGTTAGGGCTATTAGTATTAATGTATTTCGTTGGTTTACCGCAAATTAATGTGGGCCATTTATTCCCTGAGAATGGCGATCTTATACCAGGTGGATTTAAAGGTATCTGGTCAGCATTGCCCTATGCGATGTGGCTATTCCTAGCAATCGAGATGTTGCCTATGTTATCGGAGGAGACGAGAGATGTGCAGAAGGACATGCCGAAGGGGTTAATTTCAGGTATGGTGACCTTGCTGATTTTATCCATTTTGACAACAACTGTTGCCATTGGGCTAGCTGGCATCGATGTCATGACGGTTGCTGAAGATCCATTGCCAGCAGCGATTGCCGCTGTTTTTGGAAATACGTATTGGTTGGCGCAGATTTTAGCATCTGTTGGCTTAGTAGGACTAATTGCAAGCTTTTCGGGTGTGATTTTGGCTTACTCTCGTCAGGTCTATGCTTTATCACGTGCAGGCTATTTGCCAAGCATGTTATCGAAGATGCATAAAAAGCGTCAGACACCATATATGGCCATTATTTTGCCAGGCTTTATCGGGTTAGTGTTAGTCATTTTATTTAATCCAGATGATTTAATTTTAATTTCTACATTTGGGGCATTAGTATCGTATATTACGATGAATTTATCGGTGTTGATTTTGCGTAAAAAAGAACCTCATTTAGTACGTACCTTTAAGACACCGCTGTATCCATTTACGCCTATTGTCTCACTTGTGCTAGCCGTCATTGCTATCTTTGCGAGCTTCTTTGCGAATTTGACTTTTTTCATCGTTTGTTTGGCTGTTTTTGCTGTGGCAACGATCTATTATTGGGTGTGGGCAAGACACCATATTAACGAGGATGCACCAGAGGAACGCTTTGCGAAGGACGCTACAGTGCAGGTAGAGGTGCAAGCACCAGTATCGCCAATAGAGGCTATACGAGAATAAATAAAGGGATGGGTTTTCCTATGACAAAAGTGGAATGGGTCATTTTTGATAAGGATGGAACAATCATAGAAATGGATTCTTTATGGATTGCCTGGGCCAAAAATTTATATGCTAATTTAACTGAAAATTCAGACTTAGAGATCTATTTTTCCTTACAAACTTTTTTAAGAAACATAGGGGTTAATGACAATGGAACAACGATTGACCCAACGAGTCCTCTAGCTATTGGAAGTATACAAGAAGCTGAGACGATCGTGGCGTTCTTACTCTATCAGCAGGGAATCCCATGGAGCAAAGGGGTAACACTTGCGAGAGCAGCTTCCAACTTAGCCACATCGCAGCAGGAAAATAGCAAGGTACAGGCATTACCAGGTATTCGTAATCTCTTAATAACCTTAAAAAATAAAGGGAAGAAATTAGGGGTGATTACAGCTGATCAAACGGCACGAGCCAAATCTCATTTACAACAGCTAGAGTTATTAGCTTTGTTTGATTTCGTTCTAGGAAGTGACCAAGCTACTTCCAGTAAGCCCTTCCCAGACTTAGCATATGTGGCAAAGGAACAATTTCAAGTATCGCTTGAGAAAGCCGTGATGATTGGCGATTCGAATGCAGATATGCTCTTTGCTAAAAATGCTGGCATGTGCTTTTCCATTGGCATCATTCCTAGTGCCACATACCCAAAGGATTATTTACCTGATGCAACCGCAATTATTGAAGCGTATGACGAATCTGTTCTCACCATGCTAATCGAAAAGGAGTGAGCATATGGACAATCAGCTAATTGCCAAGATTACTGAATTGGTATTGGAAAAACTAACGCAAGGCTCTCAGCCTGAACAAGCTTCTAAAACGTTATCAAATGATGAATTACAGGAATGGCAATCATTTCGATTAATAAAAGAAAACCAACATCAGACGCAGCAAACAACTGCCCCAGCATATGTAGCATTATCTACGCATGAATTACAGCATTGGCAAAGTCTGCACCAGCAATCATCAGGCACTGTCTCTGTAGCTAATTCGAGCGACTTAATTGCCCTAAAAAAATTTACATGACGGGAGGTTCGTCATATGGTGAGAGACCACGATTTGGTTTCGATACAAGAGGCAAGAGACGGAATAGCAGCCGCTTCGATTGCGCAAAAAATGTATGCCAGCTTTACGCAAGAGCAGGTCGATCGAATTGTAGAGGCCATTGCCCAAGCTGCTTATAAACAGGCAGAAAATCTTGCTGTATTAGCTGTTACGGAAACAAAGATGGGCATTATTGAACATAAAAAAATAAAAAATGAGTTGGCTTCTCAAGGTGTCTATGAAGCCATTCGGCATGAAAAGACAATCGGCATTATACATGAGGATAGGGTAGCAAGGCAGGTGGAAATTGCTTATCCATTCGGTGTTATTGCGGCAATTACACCTGTCACGAACCCGACTGCTACAGCCATTTTTAAAACGCTAATTGCCTTAAAGTCGCAAAATGCCATTGTCTTTAGTCCTCATCCAACAGCAGTCAACTGCACCATCGAGGCATTGAAAATTTGTCAGCAGGCAGCCGTTCGTGCAGGGGCGCCAGAGGGACTTATTCAATGGATTAGCCATCCAACAATAAAAGGAACAGAGGAACTTATGCATCATCGTGATGTACAGCTAATTTTAGCAACTGGTGGAGCAGGGCTTGTCAAAGCTGCCTATAGCTCAGGGAAACCAGCCTATGGTGTTGGCCCTGGGAATGTTCCTGTCTATATTGATCGCACAGCAAATGTGAACGAGGCAATGAAGCAAATTATCGATAGTAAATCATTTGATAATAGTACGATCTGTGCCACAGAACAAGCTATTGTCGTACATCAGGAGGTCAAAGCACAGGTGATGGCTGCTTTAGCAGAAAATGGGGCCATCCTTCTAAGTGGGCAGGACAAGGAAAAATTAGCAAAGGTGATTTCACCAGTAGCTCGTACATTAAATAGCCAAATTGTCGGGAAGCCAGCAACCGTAATAGCCCAAATGGCTAATATTGATGTCCCTCGACATACACGCGTATTAGTCGCGGAGGAACATCAGATTGGGAAGGAGTATCCATTTTCCATGGAGAAGCTTTCTCCCATCCTAGGTCTTTATACGGCTCGTTCGCAGGAAGAAGCCGTAAAGATTTGCCGTCGCTTGCTTGACGTTGGAGGGAGAGGACATAGCCTGGCTATTCATGCACAGGACGAACATTTTGTTAAGCAGTTTGCCGCTCAAATGCCCGTGTCCAGAATAGTAGTCAATACTTTAGCATCTGTTGGGGCTGCAGGCGGTACGACAAGTTTAACGCCTTCCTTTACATTGGGCTGTGGGGCCTATGGGGGAAATATTACGAGTGATAATATTTCTGCACATCATTTATTAAATAAAAAAAGAGTGGCCTATGGTGTGAAGGCACTAACGATTCCACCCCCAAAGCATCCACAAAATATACAGGCTCCAGCGATGCAAGCAATTGAAGGGGTGTCTATTGACAGGTTGTCCATTGAAAAGATTGTAGAGGAAGTACTCACAAAGCTAAGTAATTAGAGGAGGAAAAGGAAATGAGCGTAGAGATAAATGGAGCTTTAGGCATGATTGAAACAAGAGGCTTAATCGGATCAATTGAGGCGGCAGATGCCATGGTAAAGGCAGCAAACGTCAATATTGTAGGGAAAGTACATGTTGGTGGCGGCATTGTGACGGTGCTGGTGACAGGTGATGTCGGGGCAGTCAAGGCAGCGACGGATGCAGGCTCTGAGGCCGCACGTCGGGTAGGTGAGCTATTATCGGTACATGTTATTCCACGCCCTCATTCAGAATTATACGCAATTTTACCTAAGTGAAAAGTGAGGGATTGTGATGACAAACAATCAAATACATGCCACTGAAGTTACAAATCAAAGTATCCCGATTGCGATTTCTGCCCGTCATTGTCATGTTAATGAGGAGGATTTCTATTATTTATTTGGTAGAGACGCAGCTTTACAGAAATGGAAGGAACTTTCCCAGCCAGGTCAATTTGCTTCACAGCATGTTCTAACGATTAAGGGACCCAAAGGCCAAATTGACAAGGTTCGGGTTTTAGGCCCATTTCGCACTGCAACCCAAGTCGAAATCAGTCAAACGGATGCCATCAAGCTTGGTGTAACACCACCGATTCGTATGTCAGGCGACTTAGAAAAATCTGAATCAATCACATTGATTGGACCTCATGGAACTCTCCATAAAACACAAGGATTGATTATTGCACAAGCACATATTCATATGGCTGTATCCAATGCTGCTGCCTTCAATGTCCAAGATAAGGAAATCGTGACGGTTGAAATCTGTGGGGATGGACGTCAGCTCCGATTAATGAATGTGGTTGTGCGTGTCTCCTCAGCATTCGTCCTTGAGATGCATGTAGATACAGATGAAGCGAATGCCGCCGCTCTTCAACAGCATACAATTGGCAAGCTTATCAAAATGGAGTGACAGGTATGGATATAAAAGAATTACAGAGAATCATCGAAGAAGTAGTCATATCGATGATGGATAAAAAGCATAAAAGACTTTTGCTTGTCCATTCTCATACGACCATTTCTAAGAAACAGGTGGACTTATTACAAAGCTATTGCCATGTTGAGGAGTGGCAGGCAAATGAAACCACAAGTCCCACTCAGCTATTCTACGATGCTATTGTTTTTCTCGAAGTGGATCAAGCATTTATCGTCAGCAGTGCCCAAGGCTTGCCTACTACACCGGCAGCCTTGTACCTGTCTGAGTTGCTGGTTAGCAATCAAACAGCAATTTTAATTCCAAATGAAAAATTATCTGCTGTTGTCACAGCAAAGGAACCGAATCCTTACATGAAAATGTTGCTGCATCATATAGAGCGCTTAAAGGAGTTTGGCTGTGACATTCAGTTATTTGCACAGCTTATTCGATTTTTAAAGCAGCAAGAGGAACCGGCTCGTTCGACTATAGTGGCAAACTATTTGACAGCAGAGATGCTTCAATCGTACAAGGGGCAACGGCTGACACTACCTGCCCACACAAAACTTACAGCACTAGCACAAGAAATGATTCAGGAAAAAGGGATGACGATACAAAGATATTAGCAGGAGTGTTGTTACATGAAATCGATTGGTATTGTGGAGACAAGAGGACTTGCGATTTCAATACGAATCGCAGATGCTATGCTTAAAGCAGCGGATATTCGAATACTTCGACAAGAAACCATCGATTTGGCTCTAGTAACCATTGCCATTGAAGGGGACACAGCGGCCATTCAGGAAGCGATAGCCATTGGTACACAACTAGCTAAAGCAGCCAACCAATGGATTGCCTCTTCAACTATTTTAAGGCCAGATATCGCGGTGAATGGATTAGTAACAGAAATTGCGAAAAAGCCAAGTACTTAAAATGAATAAAAGGAAAGGTGGAGGAACGAGTTGAAGGTCGATTTAACGGGGAAGGTTGTCATAGTTACTGGTGGTAGTAAAGGAATTGGGAAGGGGATTGCTACCGTATTTGCTGAACAGGGTGCTCATGTGGTGATTGCAGCAAGAGGTATGGAAGCTGCCACAGATGTAGCAAATCAATTACAAGCGCAAGGATTCTCCGCTTCTGCTGCCACTGTTGATGTTGAAAACTATGAATCTGTTGAAAGCATGGCTACGGAGGTTGCTAGCTCTTTTGGTTCCATCGATATTTTATGTGCCAATGCTGGTATTTTTCCCTCGATGAAACTAGAGGACATGACGACGGACCATTGGGATCAGGTATTAAATGTCAATGCCAGAGGAACGATGTTTGCTGTCAAGGCTTGCGTGCCCCATTTAAAGAAAGCGAATGCTGGCAGGGTCATTATTACCTCGTCGATAACGGGTCCGGTGACTGGCTATGCTGGATGGACACATTATGCCGCAAGTAAGGCAGCTCAATTAGGGTTTATGCGGACTGCGGCTCTTGAATTAGCACCTTATAATATTACGGTCAATGCCGTGTTGCCAGGAAATATTGCAACAGAAGGCTTAGATGGGCTTGGTGAAACCTATCTACAGAAGATGGCGAAGGCGATTCCCTTTGGCAGTCTTGGTCGTGTGGAGGATATAGCGTATGCTGCATTGTTCCTTAGTAGTAAGGAGGCAGGCTTTATTACGGGTCAATCGATCATTATTGATGGTGGCCAAACATTACCTGAAGATGCAGAGGCATTTTAAGAGAAGGAGGGATACATGATGAATTTAGGCGCATTAGGAATGATTGAAACTAAGGGCTTAGTGGGCTCTATTGAAGCGGCCGATGCAATGGTCAAGGCTGCCAATGTGAATATTGTTGGTAAAGTTCATGTGGGTGGCGGTATTGTCACGGTGCTTGTTCGTGGGGATGTAGGGGCTGTGAAAGCCGCAACAGATGCAGGAGCAGCAGCTGCACAACGTGTTGGAGAGCTATTATCGGTACATGTGATTCCGCGACCACATGCAGAATTGGAAGCGATTTTAAAAATGCAATAATGAGTGAGGTGGCTATATGAATGAACATGCAATAATAAAAATTGTTAATGATGTCATAGCCGAATTACTACCTAAAAAAGAAGTAGCTCCTACACCCAATGAAATTCCTATAGGTATCTCAGCAAGGCATATTCATTTACAACAAGAACATGTCGAGCAGCTATTTGGCAAAGGTGCTACGCTGAGTGTAAAAAAAATGTTAGCTCAACCCGGTCAGTTTGCAGCTCATGAAACGCTACAGGTGGTGGGACCAAAAGGAAGCATCCAAAATGTACGTGTATTAGGTCCTGCTCGCACCTTCACACAAATTGAAATTAGTCATACAGATGCCATTGCCCTAGGAATTCAACCACCTTTGCGTGAATCGGGAGAAATTGCTGGCTCAGCTAGCTGTATATTGGTAGGACCTAGAGGAAGTTTGATTTTACAAGAAGGGGTCATTATCGCACAAGCACATATTCATATGGCACCTGCTGATGCACAGCAGTTAGGGGTTCAGAACGGTCAATACGTCTCCGTTAAGGTGCAAGGGCGACGTCCCATTACCTTTGAGCAAGTGAAAATTCGTGTGGCTGATCACTATCATTTAGAAATGCATATTGATACAGATGAAGCAAACGCAGGCTTCATCCAACAGGGTGAAACGGGTACAATTATAACAGGCAAGATGGCAGGAGAGCCTTACAATAACTTCGTCAGTCCTCCAATTGAAATTAACCACAAGATAATAACGGCAAATGATGTAAGCCGTTATCAAGGTGAGACAGTGATAGTCCCCAAAGAGGCAAGGTTGACGGCACTGGCGAAGGAGGCCGTGGAAAAATTAGAAATTGAACTTCAGTTTCACGAAAAAGGATGAGGATGCATGCGGATAGGAACAGTGGTCGGAAATATCTGGGCAACACGTAAAGAGGAAGGGCTACAGGGATTGAAATTACTCATTATCCAGCCAATAAAGCTGGATGGTCAACTGAGTGATGAACAAATTGTTGCGGCAGATCGTATAGGTGCAGGTGTTGGAGATAACGTCATTTTAACAATGGGCAGTGCTGCTGTACGAAGTTTTTCTACGTCCAGTATTTGTCCAATTGATGCCATTGTTGTTGGCATTATAGATGGCACAGATGAATCGTGAGGTGAGCAAAGTGACAGAAGCGATAGGAATGATTGAAACGTATGGCTTGATTGGCTCCATTGAAGCTGCAGACGCCATGCTAAAGGCAGCCAATGTCCAATTAGTGAAACAGGAGCTAGTAGACGGTGGTATCGTAACCATTATTGTTGAGGGAGATGTTGGTGCAGTACAGGCTGCGGTTGATGCTGGTAAAGCGGCAGCAACGCGAACGAGCAAGCTACTAAGCACACATGTAATTCCACGAGCAGCCAATGAAGTATTCACAGCGATTATTGATGAAACACAGCCGATAAAAGTGACGGAGGCAGCAGCCAAAAAAACAAGCACTCGCCAGAAGCCTCAACAAACAAAACTTGTAGAGGATGAGCAGGCAGATAAGTAGTCGATGAATCTATGTTGTTAGGAGGGGGAGGCAGATGAGCTTTAGGCGACCCAAAATCGCCATCATTGGCGCTGGACATACAGGTGCAACCGTAGCGTTAATGGTCGCACAGAAACAGATCGGGGATATTGTGCTTATCGATTTACCAGACTTCGAAAATGCTGCGAAAGGGAAGGCATTAGATATTCTCCAAGCTGGACCAATAGAAAGATTTAACGTACAGGTGACGGCTACTTCAAAGTATCAGGAAATAGCTCATGCTGATATTGTGGTTATCACGGCAGGTATTGCAAGAAAGCCTGGCATGACACGGCAGGATTTAATTCATACAAATGCGGCAATCATCCGCTCGGTAAGCGAACAAATCAAACGTTATGCGCCAACTAGCTATATTATCGTCTTAAGTAACCCTGTCGATGCCATGACCTATGTTTGTCTGGAAACAACGGGTTTTCCCAAAAATCGTGTCATGGGACAATCAGGTGTTTTAGATACAGCGCGCTTTAATACCTTTATCGCACAGGCTCTTCAGCTTGCTGTCGAGGATATATCGAGCTTCGTTTTGGGTGGACATGGCGATGAAATGGTGCCACTCGTTCGCTATACGTATGTCGGAGGAATACCATTAGAAAAATTAATGCCACAAGCACAGATTGAGCAATTAGTGGAGCGAACGCGAAAAGGTGGAGGCGAAATTGTCGCCCTACTTGGCAATGGCAGTGCTTACTATGCCCCAGCCGCCGCCATTGTCCAAATGATTGAAGCGATTGTGAAGGATCAACGGAAAGTAATGCCCATCATTACTTATTTACAGGGCGAATATCAAGTAGACAATGCCTGCATCGGTGTCCCAGTTGTTTTAGGGGGAGCTGGTATTGAAAGTGTAATTGAATTGCATTTAAACGAAGAGGAACAGCAAGCATTTAATCATTCGGTTCACCAAGTTTATCAAACATTAGCCTATATCAAATGATGCGAGCGCATGACACCATCTAATAGTGGCATGTATTAGATGGTACTTTACATAGTTGAGGCACCTTACGATGTTGTAAAGGTGCTTTTTGTTGTGCAAAATTTTCTTTTAATGGAAGATCGTTTTCTGTACAATTAAAAAAGTTACTACTGATGCACAAAGGAGGATACGATGAAACAAGCACTCATCATTATCGATATACAGGAGGCTTTCTTTCTAGATGGCCAGCAAAATCTTTGGAACAGTGAAGCTATTATCAAAAATATTAATGCCTCCATTACATGGGCACGGCGCAACGAAGTACCCGTTATTTTTATTCAGCATACAGACGCAGATGATGTGGATTTTGCATTAGGTCAACCAGGCTGGGAACTGTATCATGGATTACTTAGACAGGCGGAGGATCAAGTGATTCAAAAAACAACGTGGGACGCTTTCTATCAAACGGAGCTTGCAGCTTATTTACAAGCGCATCACATCGACCAATTGATTTTCGCGGGTGCTCAAACAGAGTTTTGTCTTGATACAACAATCCGTAGTGCTTTTAGTCATGGCTACCATCATAATATTTTAATAGAAGATGCACATAGCACCTTAAATAGTAATGTACTGGCAGCACCACAAATTATTCAACATCACGAATCCATTTGGCATAATCGTTTTGTGCGGATTCAGTCAATTGGAGGATTCCAACATGCTGATTGATCAGAAAGAGCTCCAGATAAAAGAGCTATCCTATACAATTCGCTGTGCCCGACGCGAAGATGCCCAAGCCTTATCAGATTTACGCTTGCAATTAGACGGTGAAACGGAAAACTTCGATCGTGAACAGGGCGAGGCATTGATTGATCGAGCAGGCTTTGAGCAGCTTATTCAACAGGATAGCGAAAGCTCAAAAAATTTATGTTTAGTAGCGGTTGTCGGTGATCGGATCGTTGGGTTCTCAAGATGTGAGGGCTCTCCACTCAAAAGGCTTGCCCATAAAGTAACCTTTGGTGTTGGAGTCAGTAAAGAGTTTTGGGGCTATGGCATAGGAAAAGCCTTGCTGCAAGAATCCATTGATTGGGCAGATGCCAATGGTATTCGCAAAATAGCACTAGAAGTGTTAGAAACCAATGAGAAAGCGATACAGCTCTATAAAAAAATGGGCTTTTTAGTGGAAGGCATTCTGAAAAATGATAAATGCCTTGCAGATGGCAGGTTCTATCACACGATCATTATGGGAAGATGGCAGGAATAGCATCGGAGAAGGAATTTAAAACAGCATGACAAATTTTATGTATATCTTTTGTTTGATTGTCTGGGGTCTTAATTTTATTGCAGTCAAAATTCAAGGAACGCCAGTCAGTTTAGAATTATCTTTAACCTATCGTTTAGTCATGACAGCCCTTTTATTTTTCATCCTTGCTTGGTTCTTGAAGCCACAGGGTAAACCACAACAGGGCGACGTACCTTTTATCATCGTTTTTGGCGTTTGTAATTTTGCATTCAGCTATTTAGCGCTGTATTATGCGACGATATGGAGCTCGGCTGCTATTGTCACATTAATTTTTTCATTAAAAGTCATACTAACACCCATCGCCCTACGGATATTTCTCAAGGAGCCATTGCATCGTCGTGTTTTAATTGGCGGTATTTTAGGCGTCATCGGCGTGGGGGTGCTGATTTATCCATCTTTACATAATATGGAGTTAAAAGGAGTGTTAATTGCCTTCGTAGGGACTGTCCTAACAGCCATTGGGGATGCAAGCTCTGCCCGAAATGCCAAGCATCAAATCAACCCGATTTATGCGAATGCCATTGGTTTTGCAGTGGGTAGTGCAGTCATGTGTGCCATTGTTTGGCTACAGGGACAAACAGTCGTAATACCCAAATCCTTTACCTACTTATCGGCGCTCTTGTATTTAACTCTTATTGCATCCTTTTTCGCATGGTTATTTTACTTAAAACTAGTCGAACGAATTGGAGGGGCAAAAAGTGGCTATATGGTTGCATTATTCCCCGTGATTGGTGGTATTGCGTCTGTTGTCATCGGCGAATCAACACTCAGTATTTATTTAATCTTAGGCTGTCTTTTTAGCTGCATTGGAGCTGCGATTGCCTTAGGCTTTAAAATTAAGCCTATTTTACGATGAACGAAAACCCCTTTCCCTTCATAAACTAGAGAAGAACGCTTGAAAAGGGTGAGGGACAAAATGTCATTCGTTCCATTGAATGCAATGGGTATTTTGAGAGAAAAAGATGAGGATCACTGGGACATTGATCGCTGGGAAAATGATGGTGGCAGAAGCCTAGAGGCGTAAGGGAGACAGAAATTTGTCTCCCTTTAAATATTTTTGAAACCTTTTGATCAATTGCTCGTATGATAAGTAGACAAGTTTTCGTTGTCAGCTATAAAAAAGGGAGAAATGATTTTTTTGAACCATTGAACAAAACGATTACTATTCATTATTTACGTGATTGTCATTGCGGATGCGTATTACACAACGCTCTATATTGAACCAAAAACACCGCCGCAACACCAAACCATCAAAGCAACAGCCATCACGGTAGACCAACTACGGTAGCAAGCCTCACAAAAGGAAGCGGACAACCCGTCGTTTGAAGCCTTTTTGCTTCAAGCAATTTCTTCAAAGCGTGGTCCAGGAATTGGTGATGCAAGAAATATTCGTAGAAGCACGAACTCCAAAGCGTGTCTATTTACATTATCAACAGCTACGTTGCTGACACCCTGTACATTTACAGGGTTTTTTTAATAGGAGGAGCAAAATATGAGTATGACAACCTATATAGGCTTCAATTTTCCAGTTGAAATACAGGATGACTATACAGAAAATGAAGTTGACATAAATTATTTTTTCTCGGTAAAAGAGAATCGCCAAATTGTACAGGCAAAGCATTTTACAACACCCTATGTATATGAAATCGAAACAAAGGGAGAGCCCATTTGGCAAATGCATAACGAAAATAAAGTGTATTCCCCCCATAACTATGAAAAAGCCAAAAGAACTTTTCACCATGTATGTGACTTTCTAAAAAAATTCCTTCCCAAAGGAGATTATTGCGAAATCTACATTTGCTGGATAGGAGAAGAAGGAGAGGAACATGAGAAAAAACTGGCACTTCTGTTAGACCAACTGTCAGTAGATGAGGTAGAAATAGTTGAGAAATGTTTGATGATGGTGAGAAATTAAAATCTTCATAAAGTAAAAGATTGAAGCAATAAGCCTCAATCTTTTTTCTGTTTGCTAGGAAGCTGATAGCCCTCTAAGTCTGGAATAAATTCTTGTGGGTCAATAGATACATTCACTTCAAGCCTTTCTGGATGAACATAGCTTGTCAGCTCACCATTTTGGTCATATGTTTCACTTTTAACGAGAATCCCAGTATCTTTATCCACCCAAAAACGAAACGCTTCTGTCGTGCCTTTTAAATTTTCACTATTTGTCACCGTTTCATCCATTTTCCCAGCTAATACGATTGTATTATGACCTAACAACGCTTCATTTTGTTTTTCAATCTCCCAATGCTCCATATTTCTTAAATAACTAGCAGCTTTCTCATAAGCGAATAACGACATACTTGAACTTCCAAATGAAGGTCTTTCTCTCAATTTATTATATGAAATAGGGGGATATTTCAAGTCAATACTAAAAGCTTGCTCAGGAGTAACTACGTCTCGTTTTGATTTCTGTTTCGTTTCATTAACTGTATAAACTTTTTGTCCATAAAGTGCTGTATATTTTAACCAGCTCTTTCTGTTGTTATAAAAGTACTCCTGTGTATCGTTCTTGATTCCCGTCGTGTTATCATCTAAAGCGATTATTTTTTCATAGCCTCCAACTTCTTTTTTGGTACTTACTTTATAAGTAACACCCAATGTTCTAGTGGAACCGTCTTGAGAAATTTTATGTTCTTCAAATTTTCCAGCTGCTGAGTGAAAATAATCAATCGAATTTAATAATTTACTCACGACATCCTCTTTCGTCATATCCCCGTAAAATTCTTCTTGGATCGGGGGATGATAAAGAGTAGTTTCCATTATAGGTTCTTGTGAACGGTCTCCCTTATCAACTGGTTGTACTGTCAGCTCCGTGACCATAAAATAGCTAGCTCCTATAAGAAAAAAACCAATGACTGCTATAGGTAACAAATGATTGAAAATGGATTGGAATTGGGGCTGTTTCTTGTAATCTTTTCGAAGCCTCTGCCTTACTTTTTCTTTATGTTTCTCATTAAAATGAATGTCCTGGAATGCCGTGTCATCCAATGCCTTGCCTATATTTTTAAACATATCATTCATTTATCTTGCACCCTTCCATTGATTTTTTGAGCATAAGTCGAGCCCTATGAAGTCGAGACTTAATGGTTTGTAAACGCAAATCTAACAAATCAGCTATTTGGTTATAGGACAGCTCTTCATAATAATAGAAAATAATGAGTTCTCGGTATCTTATTGGTAGAGCAAGGATTTTTTCAGAAAGTAATCGTTTATCCTCCTGTCCGACTAATTCCAACTCAGGGGATTGACTAGTACTCTTAATTTTTGAGAAAAATTCTGTCAGAACAATATTTCTATAAGACCAGCTTTTTAATTTATCTTTACATAGATTGACAGTAATTCGATATAACCATGTTTTATAGGAAGATTCATTCCTGAAATTATCTAAATGCTCATAGCACTTTATAAACACTTCTTGCGCAATATCTTCCGAAAGCTGCTTGTGCTTCATATACGTAAAGGCAAGACGTGCTATGTCATCTCCATATGCCTTCATCAACCATTCAAGCCTCTCCTCCTTACTACATTCACTGCTAACTTCTATTGATGTTCTCACATGTTCAAGCATCTTCCACACCCTTTCAATTATTAGACGGAGTTGGTGCCATTTGGTTGTAATCAATTTACTATAATAACGAGTGATTTGTAATAGCAGTAAAAGAGAGTATGAGAGATTTTTGTGTTATTATTCAATAGTAAAATGCTAATAAATGGTGAAAAAGGGGAGTAGTATGCATACACAATTCGAATTTACGGTTTTTCCTCAATTGGAAACAGAACGTTTTATTTTACGAAAAGGGATAATGGATGATGGCCAAGATATTTTGAGACTTTATTCTAATGAAAATGTAGTGAAGTACCTGCCATTACCATTGTTTGCTTCAGTTGAAGATGCTATTGATGAAATCAATTGGTATGAGAAAATTTTTAAAGAACAAAAAGGCTTAAGATGGGTAATCGAGGAAATTCAGACCAACAAGGTGATTGGCACATGTGGCTATTTGAATTATGAAAAAGAGCATAATCGTATAGAAATTGGCTATGATTTAAACCCTGACTATTGGGGAAAGGGTGTGATGCAAGAGGCTTTAAGTTCGATCATCCACTTTGCCTTTACATCCATGGGAATCAATAAAATCGAAGCAAAAATAGAGCCAGAAAACACAGCATCTATCAAACTATTGGAAAAATTAAACTTTTCTCAAGAGGGTCTTTTGAGGCAACATGAATTTGAAAAAGGGAAGTATGTGGATCTCGCTATCTTTTCCCTATTGAAAAGTGAATATTAGGAGGTTAGGAAAGTCGCTCTCATCATGAGGGTGGCTTTTAATTTTGCTATTACTGCGAGATACATAGAGAATCAGCCATGTTAAACGTAACTTTTAAATGGAAAATATTATAAAAATTAACTAATGTAAGGTATTATTATAATAAATGGCTAACCTTCTAAAGAGGAGTGAGAGAGATGAAGCTCGTAAATGTTGTATTGACAGGACTATTGATAAGTGGATTGTTAATAGGTTGTACCGAGGAAGGAGAAACGAAAGGGGAACAGGTAAAAACAGAAGAAACAACAATCAAACACGTAGCAGCAGTAAACCCTTCGAAAATCTGGAATGATGTATCAACCCCTGAAGGCTTCAATAACTATGAGATTGAACCAACGTTGGAAGCTTGGATTGCCTATCATGCCCAAGATATTAACAAAACAACAGACGTAGACGAATATTATCTAAGGGCAGATCGTCTCACGAAGGAAATGATATATTTTAGGGTTCAAGGGGAAGACCTTCAAAAGGATTTTGAAAATTTAAATGTACTGCAGATTTTGATGGGACATCTGGATTATGTAATATCGGTTGAGAAACAGCAAGGTCTTGATACAGCTGAGTCCTATGGAGAATTAACTAAGTGTTTTACGTATTTCACTGAATTACTTCACGATCTCAACGTAATCATCAATAACGATGGCAAGGGTGAAACATATGGGCTCACACACCAATTAGACGGGAGCAAGGTGGACGAACTCGAAAAACTTCTTTATACAGAGGCCAGAAAGGAGTAAAAGCTCAAAGTGAAATATTTATTAGCAATATTGAAGGGGGAATATTTTTGAATAATAAACAACTAATTCCTACAAATGAAATTAAAGAAGAGTTCGAGGCTATTTTATTAGAACATGCTAGTATTGCGCATTGTGAGATTAATTTAAAAAACGGCACGTTCAAAAATATACAACGATTAGACACCCGCTATGACGAGTTTGCTTTGGATATTATGAATAATGAATTTTGTTTTAGTCTAAAAGAAAAAAATAACATAAACTTTTATAGAATTAATCTTGAAACATTTAATCAAACACATGCTATCACATTAAATTTAAATAATTATTTTTCTTCTGAAGAAATTAAGGATGAAAGTTATTATTCCAAGTTAATTTACCTTAATCCTCAATATTTGTTGTATTTTATTACGAAAAGAGAAATTAACTATGGACGTCCTTTTTATCAATGTATTTTTTTGATAAACACTTCAACAGGAGAGATAAAACGATTAAATCCTTTACTTCCAAACGGAGATAATTTACTTAGATTAGATACTTCCAAAAACATCTATCTAAGCAATCACAATCACTTATTACTATTAAAAACTGGGAGAATTAGACCCTTTGAGAAACAAGCAATGTATAATGGAGTAGATATTGAAAGTCCTTATCATGACCACCTTGAATCGATTTACTTAATGGAGGTTTCATCTTTAATTAACCAACAGAATTTTAATAATGCGACATTACTATCTTTATTAAATTATTCAGGTGTTTCTGAAAACTTACGATATGAGAACAATATTCTTTCATACGTAGTATCTGATTTTACGAACAACACTAAAGAGTTAATAAAACATGATTTGTTAGACGGGGATGTTTCAAAATTTCAAGATGACCAATTAATACGAGATTATTTAAATTATGATTTTGAATTATTACCAAACTACTATCATTATATCTCTAAATTATCTAAACAAGATAAAGCTGATACGTTTAATCTAATTGACGATGAATTGTCGTTTAATGTAAAGCTGGATAAAATAAGCTGAGAGAATTTTAACTAGTTATAAGCATCTGTAATGGAGTTATGGATTACATAGGAGGCAGAATAAACCACTCTCCGATGAAGTGACTGCATAGGATAGATACAATTATTTTCATTAGGAAGCTATTTGGCATGGATTCGATAGTCTATCGAGATTCATGTCTTTTAATTTTGCTTTCATCCATGCTAAAGATATTTCTCATAAACAAAAAAGATTGAAGCCCATTAGCCTCAATCTTTTTATGGTCGCTTTCATTATTTTACGTTCGGATAAATCATTGTTGCTGGGTCTACATATTCATCGAACTGTTCTTCTGTAAGTAAGCCACTTGCGATGGCTGCTGCCTTTAAGGTCGTGCCTTCTTTGTGGGCCTGTTTTGCGATTTTTGCTGCGTTTTCATAGCCAATATATGGGTTTAACGCTGTTACAAGCATTAATGAATTTTGTAAATTATGATCGAGTACCTCTTTGTTTGGCTCAATGCCTACTGCACAATGGTCGTTAAATGATTTCATTGTATCCGCTAATAGGCGAGTTGATTGTAAGAAGTTGTAAATGATGACTGGTTTAAAGACGTTTAATTCAAAGTTACCTTGAGAAGCGGCGAAGGCAATCGTTGCGTCATTTCCAACTACTTGCGTGACGACCATTGTCATTGCTTCACTTTGGGTAGGGTTTACTTTACCTGGCATAATGGAAGAGCCTGGTTCGTTTTCTGGGATCGTAATTTCCCCAATACCTGAACGAGGACCACTTGCTAGCCAGCGAACGTCATTGGCAATTTTCATTAAATCAGCCGCTAAAGCCTTTAATGCACCGTGTGCTACAACTGCTTCATCATGACTCGTTAGGGCATGGAATTTATTTGTAGCTGATGTAAATTGTTTGCCTGTTAGCTCACTAATTTCCTCAGCCACACGATCACCAAATTCAGGGTGAGCATTGATTCCTGTACCGACTGCTGTTCCACCAATTGCAAGCTCCTTCATATAGTCAATATTTTGGATAATCATATGCTCTGATTTTGAGAGCATGGCTGCCCAGCCACTAATTTCTTGACCTAATGTGAGAGGTGTCGCGTCCTGTAAATGCGTACGACCAATTTTAATAATGTCTTTAAATTGAGCTGCTTTATCTTCCAAAGTTGCTTTTAGTAAACGTAGTCTTGGTAATAAATAATCTTCCACTTTTAAAACAGCCGCAATATGCAATGCTGTTGGGAATGTATCATTTGAGCTTTGTGATTTATTGACATCATCATTTGGATGAATACGGTCCGCTTCACCAGCATCCTCTAATAGTTGATTCGCACGGTGAGCAATGACTTCATTCACATTCATATTGGATTGTGTACCACTACCAGTTTGCCAAACCACAAGAGGAAATTGATCGTCCCATTGACCATTTAAAATTTCATCTGCAGCCTGCACGATGGCATTTGCTTTAATATCAGAAAGTTTGCCTAGTTTATTATTCGCAATCGCCGCACTTTTCTTTAGGATTGTCATAGCTTGCACAAGCTCGATTGGCATTTGTTCTGTACCAATTTGGAAATTTTCTTTACTGCGCTGTGTTTGCGCGCCCCAAATTTTATTAGCAGGTACTTTAATTTCACCCATAGTGTCTTTTTCAATACGATAATCCATGTCAAAACAGCTCCTTTAGTATGTAAAGTTCTCCTCATGTACAGATAAAAACGGATACTCTTAGTCTGATGTAAGAATATCCGTTTGATACATGCTTATTCAAAAAAGAGGGGGATTCTGAATGAAGCAATTTGGAGAAAGAAATAATCTATTGATAATGATAATTGTTATCAATTAAAAAGTCAACGGTTTTGCTTGAAGAAATTTAAAGTGAATGATTCGCAATCATTACCTATTTTATTCCCGAAAATTAAGGGAATAAACCATGTTTTAGTTGATTATCTCTTTTTCTTTCCAAGCTCTTTAAGAGGCTGCTTTTTAGGGATTTTTTCGAATAATATCTTCACATGAAAATTGTTGTCATCAACTTGAAGTACCTCCAACACCTTTGCCTTGCGCCCTTTAATGCGAATATCTTCATCCACAGTAGGTAGCTTGACGAGCAATTGACTTAAAACAGACGTCTTGTTTTCGTAGTAATGCGTCACAAACATCGCGATTCTCCTTCTGACTTTTGATTGTTACTCAATTTATGAGCGAGGGATAATAGTTAGAACTTTGGAGATGGTGAGCAAAGAATGAAGAACAAGGAATAGATGCTTAAGATAATTAAAAATTGAAAGGTGTCTGTACAGTTTTTTAAAACTGAAGTATTTTGGTTCACTACATAGAAAATACATAAAACTATGTGATAAGAGCTAATAAAATAATTGGGTGTAAAATATGTTTGACACCTTATTTGTCTTACATTAATATTATGGTGTAAAAGATCTTTTACAAGCCAGGAGCGGAGTGGTGTTAGAAATGGAAAATAAAATAAGGGTATATCGTGAAAAAAATAGCCTCTCACAAGGTAAATTAGCGGAGTTATGCAATGTGACGAGGCAGACCATTAATGCCATTGAAAATAATAAATATGATCCAAGTTTGGAATTGGCTTTTACTTTGTCCTATATTTTAAGTACTCCTATAGAAGAATTATTTATTTTTACATATGGAAGGAATGAGAAAAAGTGACGATTACAAAAAAGGTAAGTTTAATCGGTTCTTTAGTTATTATTGTTTCTATTGGTAGTTACGGTGTATATGAATGGATAACGAAAGAAATGATTGAGGCAGCGACAATTTTCTTTGTATTCTTAGGAATAGGTCTTTTATTTCAGTCCATTACTTGGGGAGAAATGAACGGAGTAAATGAAGGAAAAAAAGATGAGTTAGAAAAACATATAACACTTGTTAGTTCAAAAATTAGTTACTATCTTTTACTGTTATTTATGGTTATTGTTTTAGTGATCTCAGAAAGAGTAACCGCTTTAAATGATATTAAGAATATTCCACTTGTTATTGTCATAGGACTTGCTTGGATTACTATGCCAATTACTGAGTTTGTGGTTTCTAAAAAATATAGTTAAATAAATTGTTCTTTGTAAAGAAGGCTGATTTATTTTGATGAAATTTAATTTTAGATCAACTTACCTCGATAGATTGATTAAGAGGTGAGTTGATTTTTTTGTTGGATATTTATGTTAAAATAACTATGGAATTTTATGACAGGTTATTGTTATTAGACTACCATGACAAAAAAATTTAGAAAAAGGGGCGAGTAAGTAGAATGACAAATAATATCATTGAACAAGCAAAACGAGGGTTGGAGGGTTTTGCTATTGGGGGTTATCATACTAGCGGAAATTTTAGTAAGTATCGGGAGGATTACTATAAATATTTTGGAGATCCAGATGATGAAACAAGAAAATACGCTATAGCTGCATTTACTTGTATGCTGGGTACTTGGGAAACGGGTTCTCTTCAGATATTTCAGCCCATACAAGAGTGGGAGGAAAATAAAAAATGGAGCTTCAATCCATTAGACCAGAAGCGATTTTATCGTTTTAAAGATTATCTTTATGCACTGTTAGCACATCATGAGCAGATAGAGAAAGAATTCCCCTATATGTATGAAGATATTGTTTTATTTTTAATAAAAATAGAATTAAATCAAGGGATCAGATATGAGGAATGGTTTCCAGAGCATAACCCGAATTTGTTTCAGCGATTAAGAGAAGAAATTTTAATACCTAAACAACATTTGGTAGATAAAAGAAGTCATCGGAAATTCTTATTAAAAGAAATAGGTATTGAACCTTTTTTCGAATCGGATCAATTTAGGTAATGAAAGTAATCCAAAAGTGGATGGAATCGCTCAGAAAGGGTTCCAAGGTGATCGAAAAGAGAGGCACCCCGCTTATTCAGCAAGCCACTGCGAAATAAAATTGCAATGGAAAACACTACTGCATGTTGCAGGGAAATCATTCACTTAATCAGTTAGAGAGGAGGTCAATGTCCACTTTTTTTATAAAAAAATCAAAAATATGACATGATACTACAGGTAGTAATTGCAACTTTCGACATGTTTTTTATTTATTTCTCGGGAAATATCTCATAGCGAGTTGTGAAAATGGTAGGGACTTCGTCAGCTGTTTTAGGCTATTTATGTTGGGCTGGCTTGGGTGGATACATAAAAAGGTAACATTTCAATCAAACAGGTAGGTGGATTACGTTTCAGCTTGAGGGATGTTCGCTATAATAAGAGTAAGGAGGAAATGAAATGTATTTAAAGTCATGTAAGGTGTTACAGGATACGATTCCCAATAAACAGGAGTATCCTTTTAATATTCCAAGCTTGCAGGATTTGCATGAGCTGGAGTTCCCAACGAATGTGACGTTCTTTGTTGGGGAAAATGGTTCGGGGAAATCAACATTACTGGAGGCGATTGCTGATCGTTGCGATTTCAATACGGCTGGTGGTGGTCGTCAAAATTTATATGAAGTACATAAGGCGGAATCTTCATTGGGGGAATATATCCGTTTGTCGTGGCTGCCAAAAATATCGAATGGGTTTTTTCTTCGATCTGAAACATTTTATCAATTTGCCAGTCATATTGATTTGTTAGAGCGCCATCCAAACAAATATGCTGCTTTTGGTGGGAAATCACTACACCATCAATCTCATGGTGAATCCTTTCTTGCGTTATTTATGAATCGTTTTAAGGGTAAAGCCATTTATTTATTGGATGAGCCTGAGGCGGCATTGTCACCAACGAGGCAGCTGAGCTTGCTGAAAATAATCAAGGACCTTGAGCATGAGGCACAATTTATTATTGCTACACACTCACCCATTTTGCTTGGCTATCCGAATGCAACGATTTATAGTTTTGATCAAGGAGAAATTGAATCCATTCGCTATGAGGATACCATTCATTATATTGTGACCAAACGTTTTTTAGATGCACCACAGTCGATATTAAGAGAGTTATTTGATGAGGAGAGGGAATCATGAATCAACGAAAAGGCTTAATCATGCGAGAAATTCGATTGGATGAAATGGCACAGTCCATTGATTTACTGAATTATGTCTTTCAAATGTCAATGTCCATTCACAAGGATCGTCGCTTTGTGAATGCTAAGAGTAGGCAATTTAATGAAGGGCATGCTATCGGGTGGTTTGATGGTTCACAGCTTGTATCGCAAATTTTAAGTTTGCCTTTTGAGGTGAATGTGCATGGCAAGATTTATGAAATGGGTGGCATCACAGCAGTTGGGACATACCCTGAATATTCGGGACATGGCTTAATGGAGAGTTTGATAATTGAAAGTCTGCAAAGTATGCGAAATGAAGGACATTATATATCCTATTTATTTCCATATTCTATCCCTTATTACCGCAAAAAGGGATGGGAAATTATGAGTGATATTGTGGAATTTCAAGTGAAGGATACACAGCTTCCACATTATGCAGGGCTTAATGGGAAAATTCGCCGAGTTGATCCGAAGCATGAGGATGTGGTGGCTATCTACGCACGCTATGCGCAGAAAACGCATGGGGTAATGGTGCGCAATAGTATTGCCTGGAACGAGAAGTTTCAGGAGGATTTCTGGGAGGAGAAATTTATAGATAGTGATGTGAACCTTCAGGCAGCGGTCTACTATGATGAAGAAGATGTGGCACAGGGCTACATGTTCTATCGTATTATGGAGGAAAATTATTACATTGATGAAATCGTCTATTTGCAGGAAGAGGCTCGTAAAGGTTTATGGAATTTCGTCTCGGCTCACAGCTCGATGGTCTACAATGTCTACGGGAAAACAACCGGTAATGAAGCGGTAGCCTTTCTATTAGAGGACAGTGAGATCATTCAAAAGGTATCGCCTTATTTCATGGCAAGAATCGTCGATGTCAAAGAATTTTTACTGCGCTATCCATTTATTGGTCAGAATTTCGAGCTTCAGCTAGCTGTCAGTGATCGCACTGTGGCGTGGAATAATGGCACCTACATCATTAAAATGAAAGATGGAAACCTTTCTGTGCAGAAGGTAAGTGAGACGTTGGACATGAATGCTGTGCATTTAACAGTGCAAACACTGGCTACTATGCTGTTAGGCTACAAACGTCCAACCTATTTAGAACGAATTGAACGATTACAGGGACGTACAGAGGAAATTGCATTGCTCGAGGCGGTTTTACCAGTAGGTATCCCAACATTTATTGATTATTTTTAAGTGGTATGGTAAGAGCCGTAACGTTGAAGGTTATGGCTGCCACGCCTCTTTTAACAGCTCGATGCCCAGCTTGATTTCTTCCAACGCTAATTTACTAAAGCCTAATTGCAGCATTGGTTCCTCATTTTTTTGATGGATAAAAAAGGGGCTTGTCGGATAAACCTTCACACCGTAAGTCGCCGCCTGTTGGATCAGCTGCTGCTCAGAAAGTGGAGACTTTATCTTCACTAATACATAGAGTCCTGATTGCTCACCTAACACGGTTATTTGCTGACCAAAATGTCGTTGTAGCTCCTGTACAAGGTGCTGCATTTTTTGTTTATAGGTCAAACGCATTCGTTTAATATGGCGTGTCCATTCCCCCTGCGCCATAAATTGGGCCATTGTGCGTTGATGGAGGGACGAAGCATTTTGTTCAAAATGAGCAAAACGCTCTTTATAGGGCTGAACAAGTGCATTTGGTAGCACCATATAGCTTAAACGCACACCTGGTAAAAACGATTTAGAGAAGGTGCCGAGATAGATTACCCTTGATGAGTCGATGGAAGCAAGGGCAGGAAATGGCTGTTGCGTATAGCGAAACTCTCCATCATAATCATCCTCTAGAATATAACCATCGACTTGTTGAGCCCATTGTATTAAGGTCTGTCGCTGCTGAATAGACATGGACACACCGTATGGGAAATGATGTGACGGGGTGACATACATTAAGCGTGATTGACAGTTTTGGAGTATGTCAAGTTGAGCTCCTGTTTCCATTACAGGTAGTGACTCTATTTCGAAGTGATGTAACTGGAAGGCTTCCCGTGCACCATCATAGCCAGGGTCTTCCAAAAGAATGCTTGGGAAAGATTCTTTTAGTAAAAATCCAAGATACAAGAGCATTTGCTGTGTGCTACTACCAATAACGATATTGTCGCTCGTTGTATAAACCCCTCTTGCTTGCAGTAAATATTGCACAAGCTGCTCCTTTAGCACTGATTCTCCAAACAGTTCTCCATATTCGTAACAGGTTGATTCCTGTAATACTTGATTGGCAATTTGGCGCCATGTTTTCATGGGAAAATATTGCTGATCGACAGCCCCAGCGCGAAAATCTACAAGATAGGATGCAGCCTTCTTTTTTGGCTGTGTCGTAGGGGGCTGTTCCTGCTCCTTTAGAAAAACCTGCTCTAGTGCATTGACGAAATAGCCTTTTCGTCCCTCCCCACGTATATATCCTTCTGCTACAAGCTGTTCATAAGCGGTTAATGTAGTATTACGACTGACCTGTAAAGTATCTGCAAGTTTTCGTATAGAGGGCAGGGAATCATCTGTTTGAAGTGAACCTTGCATAATAAGTGCTTTAATTTGCTGGTACACTTGCTTATATTTTGCCTCTTTTTCTGTTAATAGAAAGATAAAATCGTCCATAAGGCACCACCTTGACATGTTAAAATGTTTGGAACTGTTTCTTTTGAAATGTCAGATTATTTACTACCATCATACTAGAAGGACAATCAAAAGGAAATGGAGATTAAAATATGAAAATTTGTATGGTGACACAGCAAACGATGAGAGACGTAGTCCCATTATTTAATGCCTATCGTGAATTTTATGGACAATCATCTGATTTACAGCAAGCTGAGCAGTTTATACAGGAGCGAGTAATGGGAGCAGAGTCTATTATTTTCCTGGCATATTTGGAGGAGGAGCCAGTTGGATTTGCACAATTGTTTCCAGTCTTTTCATCCGTAGCTATGAAACGAGCGTTTCTCTTAAATGATTTATTTGTGGCGAAACAAGCCAGAAAACAAGGTGTAGCACAGGCGTTGATGGAGCAATGCTATATCTATTGTCAGCAGGAAGATGCTCGTTACATGATGCTAGAAACTGCCAGAGATAATGTCCAAGCACAGAAGCTCTATGAAAAAATGGGCATGACGATTGATGAAACTGTTTATTATTACAGTATTTATTGGTAATTTTTTTCGATGTGACTATAAATCTAAGTTTCAGCCCCCACCATTGATTGTGACTATGGTGGGGGCATTGTGGTTATGCGTGGCTCATCCATCCTGCGAAGAGACCTGAGGAGAAAAAGCGGGTAATATTTTGAAAGCCCGCTTCACTTAATAGCTGTTGGATTTCTTGATCGGAGAGGAAGGAAATATTCATGATGCCCTTGCCCATGCTATCTACCTTTTCTTTTGTATAGCCGGCCTCTAAAAAGTAGCTTTGCCATATTTTGATGCGATCTTGTAGCTCGTCACTTTCTCGTTCTCCGTAGGCACAAGCGAGGACAAAGGGCTTTCCAGGTTTTAATTGCTTGTGAATATTTTGCAGTAGATGGAGTTTCTCCTGTCGATCTTCAATAAAATGAAGAACTAGGATACAGCTTGCCGCATCGAATTTCGGTGTTGATTGGGGTAAGCGCTCAATTGTTCCTTGTAGTAGCTGAACGCGACTTTCAATATCCAGTTGCACGGCTTTATGTTGTGCAATTTGGAGCATTTCCTCAGATGGATCAACCCCAGTGAACATCCATTTAGGGTTTGTTGGTCCCCATGCAGAAAGCTCGTTGCCCCCACCAGCTCCTACAACAAGCAGGGATGCTTCTTGTTCTCCTAAATGCATGCGGAAATAGGCTTGTGTCACGGCAAATAATGTGTCATAGGCAGGCACTGAAATTCTTGTGCTGTGCTCATATGTTTGTGCCTTTTCTAATAAATGTGTAGGTAATGTACGCATTGTGATAGCCTCCAGTGTTTTATCATCTCTATTACAGACCTTTAATATCTGTAATAGAGTATAAATGAAAATAACTGAAAAGACAAAGGAGAAGCCCTTTGACTTCGTTTTTTTATTGTAAAACATTTAATAATTAACAATAAAGATAAATAATTTAATGTTTATCGTTAAATAACTATTGAAAAAAATGGCACTTTCTTCTATGCTTGTAGTAAACAGGAGGGGAAATAAGATGATGAATAGTTTAATCAGTGCCATTTTGCAAGTGATGTTATTTTCAGTGATTCCGTTTATTTGGTGGCTTTGTACAGCGAGAAAAAAACAGCCCTTTTTAACGTGGATAGGATTGCAAAAGCCTATTATTGTGCACAAGGGAAGGTATGCTATGTACATTGTACTTTCTACTTTCACGATGTTAATACCGAGCTTTGCGCTAGTCTTTTTCTATATTGATCGCTCCTTGCTAGCGGCGAATCAATTCGCGGGACTTGGAGCTGCTGCCGTCATTCCAGCACTTTTCTACGCTATTATTCAAACAGGTTTATCAGAGGAGCTATTATTTCGCGGCTTTTTATTAAAGAGATTGATGAAGATTTTTGATTTTCAAGTAGCAAATCTCTTGCAAAGTATTGTTTTTGGCTGTGTTCATGGGGCCATGCTATGGTCGGTGCTTCCGCTTCATGTAATCTTATTAGTTGTGCTTACTACAGCGCTTGCTGGCTATGTGATGGGCTGGGTGAACGAACGAATTGCTGGAGGTTCCATTGTCACTAGCTGGAGTATCCATAGTATTGTAAATTTCATAGCGGCGTGCTTGTATATGTTTAAATTTTGACTTATTTGCATTTCTTTGCTGTCACTTGCATAATAGGGCAGAGAAGATTTTTTCGTGAAGGGACGTGCAAGCATGACAGAGTGGCCTAAGGGAGTAGCAAAACCAGCAATTCGCGCATTACATGCAGCGGGCTATACAGAATTGAAGCAGCTAGAAAGAGTTGAGCTTTCTACATTAGCTCATCTTCATGGAATGGGTCCAAAAGCTTTAGCAGCGATTGAGGCGGCACTAAAGGAAAGTAGGGAACTTCGTGAATAAGCTGACATTGTTTTTACTGGCGATGGTTGTCTATTATATCCTCGTTGTAGTCGTTATTAGCAAGCTGTTTATTATTCCTATTATGAAAGTGATGGCTCTTATCTTTTTTATAGGGGCAGGCTATATCTTTTCTCGTAAAATGCGTAGGAAATTACAGTAGGAGGTAATATGAAAATTGTTAAATTAACATTCTTTTATTTAGCTATTATTTTATTGGCATTGACGCTGTCCTTAGCGGGTGTTCGTCTATCCATCTCTCTTGGGATATTTGCATTAATTGCGGTAGGGATGATTTATCGCCATATACATATTTTATATCGCACAAACAATATGGAGCAGGTGGATAAATGGGTTAAAAATCACCGAAAAGAGCCTATATTTGCTGCTCTCTATGCATCAGCTTACGGGACAAAAGAGGAACAGATTCAGGCAATCGATGTCATCATCCATCATTATAAGCAGCCAGCCATTAAGTACAATTACCTCTTTATTAAGGCCATTATGGAGGAGAATCTTGGTGCTGCTAAAGTAGCCGCAAGACAAATTGATAAGGAGCCTTTAACTAGCTATGCACTATGCTATATTGCTGCGCTGGAAGGTCGAGCGGCCGATATGAGAAGTGATAAATTAACACAGCCGTGGATGCAACCTGCAATTGAAGCGATCTATGCCTGTACAATAAAGGATCAGGCTAATTTCCGCCAATTCGCGGATGCTAGCATCCAACAAGCACGTGGCATACAGAAATACGGTTTAATACATAATTTTAAGCAAATGGAAGATGAATTGGTAAAGGCATAATGGAAGGGCTACTTGATAACAGTATCAGGTAGCCTGATTTTGTGTCAGAAATCAAAAATTAATACAATGAGGTGAAAATGTTTGTCTAAAATGGATCATATGATGCAGATTTTATGGATGTTGAATTCAGGTAGGAAAATTACCGCGAAAGAAATCGCTGAAAAATTAGAGATTAATATCAGATCCGTTTACCGCTATATTAACTCACTTTCTGCCAGCGGTGTGCCGATTATAGCTGAAACAGGTCATCATGGAGGATATACCCTGTTAAATAATTTTATTAAAAGTCCTCTTATTTTTGATGTTGATGAGAAAGCGGCATTACTTCATGCTTCTATTTTTGCAAAAGAAGCTGGCTATTTTTTAGATGAGGCATTAAACAGTGCAACAGCAAAGCTTACAATGTATTCAAATCAAGAGCAAGAAAAAATGATTCAACAGCATTTACAAGGTTTCGAGATAATCGGTCCTGATGAATCCTCCTTGGAGCCACTGTTAAAAAAATTAGAAGAGAGTATAGTAAAGGGAACATCTATAGAAATGGAATACCATACTAATAATGAAGAGCAATCTAAGTCTAGGGTGGTTAATCCATATGGTTTGGTTTATTGGAAACAAAACTGGTATGTCGTTGCATTTTGTCATGTAAGAAATGAAATCCGTACTTTTAAAGTAGGCCGAATTAGTAGTCTGCATCAAACAGGCATTCCCTTCCAACGACCACAATCTTTCTCTGCCAGTGATTTTTTTATGAAAAGCCTTTTTCCCCAAGCCGAAGATAAACAGAACCTTGTGCCCTTCATCATTTGTGGAAAGACAAGTGCTGTGGATGCAATCAGTCAGCATTGGTTTTTAAAGTATCACCTCCAAGAACGCACCAATAAGAACGCAATATTTTTAGTAGATGAGGAAGCACTACATACATATGTACCCTATTTACTTTTTCCCTATGGAAAATCAATCCAAGTAGTAGAACCCATAAGTCTAAAGCAAAAGATAATTGACGTTCTATATGAGCTCATCCATTTTTATGAAAATGAAAACTTTACTGACGGAGAATGTCAGTAAAGTTTTTTTATACTAAGCATAGTTTCAATAAAAGGAGTGTTTATTATGCAGACAAGAAAAGTGTATCTTTATGTATTTGATACGATGGCAGATTGGGAGATAGGGTATTTAATGGCCGAATTAAATACAGGTAGATATTTTAAAAAGGGGTTAGAGCCTTTAGAGGTGATGACAGTAGGGATTGATAGAAGTCCTGTTACGACGATGGGTGGCATCACCATACTTCCAACGATGGCCGTTGCTGAATGTCACTTGAATAGCATGGATGTCTTGATTCTCCCAGGAGGCAATACATGGCTAGAATCTATTCATGAGCCTATATTGAATGAAGTCTCAAAAGCGTTGAATGAAGATGTTTTCGTAGCTGCAATTTGTGGTGCAACATTTGGTCTCGCAAAGGTTGGTTTGCTTGATACAAGACAACATACGAGCAACGATCTCGAATACTTGAAGATGCTTTGTCCACATTATATTGGGGATGAACATTTTAAACAGAAGCCAGCCGTAACTGAAGGGAATTTAGTAACGGCATCTGGCATTGCACCTTTGGATTTTGCCTACCATGTTTTGAGGCTACTAGATGTTTTTACACCTGAAACATTACATGCTTGGTATAAGCTTTATGAGACGCAGGAGAAAAAATATTTTTATGAATTAATGACATCCATTGAATAATAATTAATCTAAGAAGAGCATGTTTATTGTTAAAACATGCTCTCTTTTTTTACATTAACTTTTTTTAGCCAACAAAATGCCTCGCACAATCCCTATCATGAAGATGCCAAATAACAGCAGTAAAAATAAGTAAGCATGCCATTGTTGTAAAATACGTTCACGACCTAGAGCTACCGTCAGGTCATTGAATAGGGAGTAGGTAAAATACAATAGAATACTATTTTTGATGAGACAAAACGTAAGGATGCCATTTTGTCGCTGTTTATGGGAGAGAGGTGCTTTATTTTTACGCATCACAGGATAAGCTGCCTTTATCTCTAAATAGTGTAAAAGTAGAAAGAGCATAAGAGCCACAAAGGGTAAATAAAAAATAGCAATTTTCGGACCGAATTGGGCATGGTCACTCGTGAAGCTTTGCAAGACAGGAATCATGGCAGGGAGCTTGCCGTATTGAATGAGTGTCGCTGTAATGCCAGCTAGAAAAATAGTCGCCACAATAACCGTTAACTGGTGACAAAAGCGTGGTGTAGGTGTTTTTTGTTGTATATGCATCCTTGCTCCTCATTTCCATCATCATTGATAATAACAATCTGTTATACTGTATCATAGAATGATTGCTTTTTGTGTTAGGGAAAGAAGGATATTATGGAATACTTGTTGTTTTTACTTATTGGCATCATTGGGAATGTCATTGGTACGTTAGTTGGGGGTGGTGGCTTAATTACCTTGCCAACGATGATGCTAATGGGTGTACCCGTCCATTCGGCTATTGGCGCAAATAAAGTGTCCAATATGGTGAGTGCTTTTTCAAGCTTTTATACAATTTATCAACGTAAGGAATTAGCATGGAACGAAATGCGTTCGGTGTTACTTGTCTCTTTAATCGGAGGTACATTGGGGGGACTTTTCGCTTCATTCATGAGTAGTCAATCATTAACGTTCATTGCTATTATTTTACTTGGCTTTGCGCTTGTCATGTCCTTTATGGGTGGAGCTGATTTTGGCGACAAGGAACGTTTTACGATGAATCGAAAAAACGGTCCTATCCTTCTTGGAGTTGGCTTTTATGACGGTATGTTTGGTCCAGGCAGTAGTACATTGGCGCTTTATACATATGCACATGAGAAGATTTCCTATATTAAAGCCGTGGGGCTATCACGGGTAGGGGTATTTGCAATGTGCTCAGGAGCAGCGATTACCTATATTGCTACAGGGAAAATCGAATGGCCGTTAACGCTTATTTTAATGATTGGCTCGACGATTGGTGCACAAATTGGGCTTGTGCTAGCCAGAAAAGTGAAAGCACATCAGGTAAAGCTTTTACTGCGTATTGTAACGATTGTGCTGATTATACAGCTTGTTTATGATTTCATCCATCAGCTTTAGGAGGTGATTGTCCTGTTTGAAATTTCACCCTATCCAACCTTTTCGTGGTCGTTATCGCGTCATAAAACATTGACAAGCTGTGCCCGCAAATACGGCTATGAATATTACTTTTCACATAACGGGTGGCTCAGTTACAATGTGGAGCCATATCATCAACAGGTGTATCGCTTAAAAAAGCTGCAATCGATGCCTATTTTATTTGGGCAAATTGTCCATCGATACATTGAGCAGGCCATTAATGATTATTTACAAACAGGAAAAGCTCCAACAGTAGAGGAGCTAATTCAATTGGGGCGCGGGCAGCTGAATGCAGCCTTTATTGACTCCACTCGTCGTCTTGAATTTTGGAGGCAAAAACCAAACAAGTTTTATATGATGCAGGAAATCTATTACCATGGCACCCTTTCTCCTGAGCTTGTGCAAGACTATAAAGAACGTTTACGACTTGTTTTTAATCATTTTTTGATGAGTGAAACATTCCAGCAAATCACCTCACAAAAAGGCTCTCTCCGTATCGGAGAACCAGAGCAATTCCGCTCCATGAAAATAGAAGATGTCCAGGTATTCGTTGTTATGGACTTTCATTATTATGATGAATTGAGGGATAAATGGATTATTGTTGACTGGAAGACCGGTAGAGAATCTGATGATGACCGTCAGCAATTAGCCCTCTACGCTTACTATGTTCAGCAAAAATACCGTGTGTCTCTAGCGCAAATCGAGGTCTATAATGAATATTTATTAACAGGCAAGCGCAAGAAATATAGTTTTACAGACATCGATATGGAGAACATTTTGTATACGTTTCAGCGCAGTGTTTTAGAAATGAAAAAGTATCAGGCTGATATTTTTTCCAACGAGCCCGTGGACATCGAGGACTTTGAACAAACACAAGAAAAATGGCATTGTCGTGGCTGTAATTTTAGGGAGTTATGTGCGCAGAAATATGATGAAAAATTGAGCAAGTGACCAAAAAGTCATCGAAATGGTCGCTTGCTTCATTTTTATCCTTTTTGGTTAAATGACTATATGTGTTGATTGTCATTTTTATATCAGAGTGACCGAGTTGCTCCTGTATGATCTTAAAATTTACATACCGACTGACCATAAATGAGGCATATGAATGTCGTAATGCGTGAAAATTCAACTTTGGTAAACTGTACTTTTCAATAATTCTTCTCCAAGCAAGATTTATAGCAGCAGGTTTTGATGGATTACCATCTGATTTTTTGTAAAGTTTAAGTTTAAGGGAGTTCCATCATCATCTTTTATCAGATTCCAAGCATCACTCTTTTCATTTTTTAGTTCCTAATAGCCATCAACAAATAACTTTAGTTCACGCATCAAACTCTTTGGGACGTTAACTAATCGAGGCTTTTTGTTTTTTGGGGGTAAAATTTTTAGTTTTCTAACTTCAATATCAAATTGAAGGGTTTTGTCTACATAGATAGTATTATTTTCAAAATCAAAAGATTCCACACATAATCCTGCTATTTCTGCTAGTCGTAGTCCAACCATTGCTGCCAACTTAATCTGGAGCTTGAGTTTAGGATTTACGTTTTCTAATACTCTGAAAAGATGTTTTAACTGTTCTTCGTTGTAAAATTCTAAGTCCTTCTTTTTAGGTTCCAAACGAGAAGATTTAATGTTTGTCCATAGGATTATCTTTAATTAATTTCCATTCAATCCCTTTAGAGAAGATGCTTTTTAAAACAGTATATTGTCCTTTTGCTTCACTAGGACATCTTTCTCTCCATCTTTTTAGACATTCTACTAGATATAGGGTTTAGATGTTAGAATGTTTATAGTCACCTAAATCCTCTATAATACATTGATCAATAAAATTTGCAAATTTAATATTTTCAACTTTTCATCTTCTTTATTTAATACTTCGATTTCAAAATCTGTAATAGCTTCCTTTATTGCATATTGCACGATCAGACATGGATTTCGTACGTATGGTTTTAGTATATCTAAGTCGTTTACCAGTGTCTTCATCATACCCATGTTCAACAGTAACTTTTATTCGAGGTTCTCCTTTCTTGGTAGGTGGTAAAACTACATATAAATCCTACTTACTCTTGTACCCTTCAAGAGCTTCATCTAAAAAGTCTTCAGTTACGTTAAGAAAATCAGCTAGCTCATAACGATTCACTATTTGTAATTTATGAGCTTGTATTATTTTTGAAAAGGAAACAAGTATCATGTATCCCAATCCACGTGCTCTCAACTCTTGTGGAAACTCTGTTCCGCCACCATTTGCCGAAGCATTTGTATGAGCAAATTTACCTGAGATGTGTGCAACTAGCAGTAGATACGCAATGAATATTTGATAAATTTTGTAGAGAAGGGAGAATGGAAATGAACAACATAGTTATCCACGAATTAAGGAGGAAGTTGCAGCTATTTTAAAACAATCACCAGCAGAGCCCACATTTGAAGATACAGTTATAGAAGGAAAAGAAAGACGTTATACAATAATTAATGAGCTTGATGTTGAAAAGTATTTAAACATTGGAGAGCGACAAGAACTAGCGATTGTGTTAGTTAGGATCTCCCAAACATTAAGAATGGGATAAACCGTTGGGAAAGAGTTGCAGATTTTCCTTAGAGTTAATGAACAATATGCTATTTCTTTTCATATTTTTTACTATCCCATGCCCAATTTAAAAAAGCATAAACAATTACTGCCCATAAAGAAAAGAAGAGATTATTAAGAAAATCCCAATTACCTTTTTTGAAATAATCCGAAACAGATAAAAGTAAAAAAAGTATAACGAAGTAAACAATATTCAAGTATTTTCTGATAAATGTCATTAGAATCACCTTAATATGTATTTTGTGTAAATTATAACATAAAAAGTCTTAGTGATTTGTGACTTAATGCTTCTAGCCAATGATGACTACTACCAAAACCTAAAACGCATCATCAAGACTGTGGAAGACCTATACAACGAGTTAGGTGAGGATATGCATACCATTGTAGATATGCGTTACTGGATACAGATGACTGTTATGAATGCGAGGACATAGCCGATAAGCTTATATTTCACGTCATAAGGTATTGTGTAAACGTAACATTTTAATAGATAAAACAGCAGAAAGTATTGGTTGGGTTTAAAATTTATTTCATTTCATTTGTATTTTTTAACACTACTAAAGTCATGTTTTATTATAAATTAAATATTATTATAGTAGAATCTTGATTTGAAAAAATAGATGATTCAATATAAGAACCTTCATCATTAAAGAATGGAGGTTCTTTGGCAATGAATTGGTGATTTAACACTTTATAAATTGTAACTATTTGTCATTTAATAAAAGGTAATTAAATACTATTTAAGTTTATTTTGTAAAATTATACAATTGCGGTGTACCCAGAAAAATAAAGGAGTGGAAAAATGAAGAAATTTAGCGGATTATTGATAGTTTTATTTATGACTATATTAGTAATTCCTGTAACAGCAAAAGCTAACGATGATATTTTATCGGAGTTAGTAAAAAAAGAGGCACAAGATTACTGTGGTGTTTACACTCTAAGTCCAATGGACGGTTTTGAACCTATAGAAGTGCCTGAAGGCGAAATTCCAACTGATGAAATAAACTTTGCTGAAGAGAACGAGGCAATGAAAGCAGCGTCACCGATGAAAGATCAGGTGGCAACATCATCCTCTGGTTCAAAGATTGTAATGCCAGCAGCTAAAACTAGAAATTACGGTTATTGTCATATTTATGAGTATCATATGAAGTTTTCTAAGGGGAAAATAAAATATGAAACTCAAGTAAACAATGAATGGAAATCACAATTCAAATATGCTTATTATCCAGCAAAATCTATGGATATCGCAATGGAAGTAATAAATGGAACAGACGAACTGTTAAAAGATCCTACAGTTAAAGATCGTTATACAAAAGAATTTATTTCGTTTAAAGAAGGACAAAGAGTTAGGGTTGCAATTCAAAAAGGGAGTTCATGGTCAGGGTCATATTCAAAGTATGATTGGATTATTGTATCAATGTTCCCTGTATTCTAAATGTGTGTTATAATCTATATTATGGAAATTTTTAAAGAAAGTGACTATGGTATGGAAAATAATAAAATTATACAAAATGTGAAACAAACTATTTCTGGGATTGAAATTGGGTATTTTACCACTGCCAAAAACTATATTTATGATGAGTATTTTAAATATTTTAATGATGATGATAAAGAAACTAAAAAATATGCATTATTAATTTTTACATGCATGTTAGGCAACTGGTTTAATAAGTCTACTTTTGTCTTTAAACCTGAAAAGGAACGTTTAAAATACAACAATGAAAAAGGAACAAAATTTTTTAATTTTGAGGATTATATAACTTCATTGTTAGATAACTATCAAAATATTAAACAAGAATTTCCTTATATGTTTGAGATTATTGTTGTGTATTTAATTTTGATAGAAAAGGATAAACATATGATTTATGAAGAATGGTTTCCAGAAATTAATCCGGAAATATTTCAAGAACTTAGGGAGAAAATTTTAATTCCCAACAAAAATCTGGTCGATGATTGTCATCCAATAAAATATTTATTTAGAGAAGTTGGAATTAAACCTTTTTTCAAAGGTGATTTTTTTGATGAATAAATACTAAAACCACATTTCAAATGTACAGCACCCCCTAAGTTAGGCCAAAAATCTAACTTTTAGCCTGTAGACCTCGAGGACTTTGAACAAACACAAGAAAAATGGCATTGTCGGGGCTGTAATTTTAGGGAGTTATGTGCATCAAGGTGAAAAAGAAGCGAGTGCTAATATAGCCTCTCGCTTCTTTTTAAGTGATTTTCGTAAAGTGAGTTTTTGTGCTTTTTTTAATAAAGTAAAGAAAAATTAATTGCACAAGTAAAACGATTAGAAACATGATGCCCAAAATAATGAATGAAACCATTTTCACTTCAGGTGTTTGCACAATCCCTGCACCATCAACATTTCTTGCCCCAATAAATACGGCGATGCCAGAAAAGATCAATAACCATACAATATTTACAGCCCACCAAATTATTTTCATACCCAATATGAACCCTCCTTCTTCTTGTAATTCCCCAGGGAGCTTAATTATAGCAATTTACCTTAAATTTGGAAATGCCCTATAGACGGTCCTACATCTCAGCCTACAGACGGATTGACTATTTTTAAAATAGAAGTTTTTCACAGACTTCATTCCTTGTTTAGGGGATATATGGTAAATTTGGTATGTGCATATTATGTATTACCTTAGAAAGGAGGCAGCATATGATGAACAATAAAAAGACGTTTATAGGATCAATCGTTATGTTGGGTATTTGTATGTGTCTGTTTTTTCCGTATCCCTACAATGAAGCGATGATCGCACATACTACATTCATGTCGATTCCCATCGAAACACAGGATGGATACGTGTTACTTGGCATCTTTGGCTCGATTTTATTTATAATTGCTATGATTTTACTACTTAGGAGTATCAACAAATATCATTTTCGAACATTTGTTATTGTAGTATTACTTTATTCATTTTTACCTCATTTGCTTATCATGGCGTATCAAGAAACCTTTGCTAGTGGCATTATGGCCATTTCATACAAAGGGGATGGAGAATGTCGTTTTGATATGGTGAGAAAAGACTTAATGAATGGGGAATGTACCATTGTCCTACATAATCGAAGCAATGAAGCTGTGTCCTTTGATTTACAATTTATCGATACGAATTTTTTTAAAGGCGATAAGCGGATGAATTCACTTATGAATATAGCAGGGCCATATCATGTGACCATCGAGGCCAATCGTGAAAAAGCTATTCATCTAAAGGAATTACTCAATTTAACAAATGTTCTTAATCATATAGAGGGAGGTGGCTCCTCCAAGGTGCATGTTCAATTAATAGACGGTGACAAGGAAAGAACTTTATAAATAGTAAATGCGTGGAAAATATTTTGCGTCTTATACATAGTTCAACATTGTATTTGCTTTTGTGGTAAACTTGTATTAAATTATAGTAAGCTATGAATTGATCTTGAGAGAGGAGGCAAAAAGTCATGGAAACTATTTTCAGAAGAACGGCGATTGAGGTAAAGACATTTTTACAATTAGATGATTTAGGCTCAAAGGGACCAGTCTGTGGTTTTTTAAGAAAACAGCATAGTGAAAGTAGTAACCGGAAGCTTTTTGCTTTTGTCAGTCATGTGTGAAAAATGACTTTTTAACCATACAAAGTAATTGGTAGACGCCGGTTTTATGGCGTCTTTTTTGTTGTGATAAAACGGAGAGAGGGTGAGTGAATTGCTAAAAAAACTAAGACAATTAAGGAATGTTGCAGTGTTCCAAGCGCTTCTAATTTAGAAAAATAATTAGAAGCGAGGAATTTACTATGAAAAAACAACCAATTTTTACTTCATCATTTCTTTTTCTATTCATAAGTAATTTTTTTATTTTTATAGGATTTGAAATGTTATTGCCTATTTTACCAGCCTATTTATTAAGCATAAACGCCAATCCGATGCAAGTAGGCTTGGTGACGACGGTATTTACACTAGGTGCCATTACGATAAGACCTTTTGTAGGGTACTATTTAATGGATCATAAACGGAAAAAAATGGCAATTGCGGCAAGTATAGCATTACTCTTAATTACAATGCTGTATCCATTGCTTAACACGATTTGGATTTTCCTATTACTCCGACTTTTCCATGGAACAGCGTGGGGTGTATCCACGACAGCCAATAGTACAATGGCTGTAGATAGTATCCCTAAAGCTCGATTAGGAGAGGGAATGGGCTATTTCTCGGTATCCACAACCGTGGGAGCGATTGTTGCACCAAGTCTCGGTATCCTTATTTACAGTACCTTTTCTTTTCACACGCTGATTTGGTCGTCAGCCTTCCTAAGCCTATTTGCGATCATAATGCTTTCCTTTGTGCATGCAACGACACCTATTCAAAATGACAAGCAGCCATTTCGGTTTATGGAAGCGATATTTGAAAAAGAAGTAAGGTTTCAGGCAGTATTGACTGTTGTGACGACGCTTGGTTTTGGCGCTATTATTACATTCTTAGTTCTTTTTGGTGAACAAAAGGGATTAAAGGATATTTTTCTATTCTTTCTTATCAACGCAATTGTTTCCACCTTAATACGTCCTTTTACAGGGAAATGGTTTGATAAGCATGGACCATGGTCGATCATTATTGTGTCAGCGATTTTCGGTTTTCTATCTTTAATCGTGTTATCCTATACTACAAATAATTTCACATTGATTATCGCCGCGATTTTATTTGGTGCAGGCTATGGCACCGTTATGCCGTGCCTACAAACCTGGGCTGTTCAAAAAGTAAGTGAAGCCAAAAGTGGTGCAGCCAATGCCACTTTTCTTTCCAGTTTTGATGTTGGAGTTGGTATGAGCGCATTTATCTTAGGAATTTTAGCTGAATGGATAAGTATAGAAATGATTTTCCGACTTGTTAGCCTTAGCTTTCTTCTTGTCGCTCTGTTAGTCTATCGGGATTATATTGTTAATAAGAAAACAAACCATTAATATAGGAAGAAGGACCAGTCTCAAGTGTCTGGTCCTTTTTTCTTTGACTTATATAACGCAAGGGTAAACTATTTTTCCCAAAGCTCAATCAGTCGACCTTCTGGATCTTTAATCCAAATAAACTTTCCAAATTCGTTACACTCTAGAGGTTTTGCGAGTGGGACATCAAGATGTTCAAGATGCTTTATCATCTCGTTTACATCATGAACTTGGAAATTTAACATCACTTGCTGTTCTGCTGGAAAATAATTGTCCTGTTCAGTGAAAAAAGAAAAGATCGTTTCATTGCCTTCTTGGGGTTTAATGATTGTCCCATTCCAATCGTTTATTTCTAGCATCAAGGTTTCGCTATACCACTTTTTTACAGAATCTAGATTCTTTGTTCGCCAAAATATACCTCCAAAGCCTTTTATCATCGTCTCGATCTCCTGTCTGTTTAACGTTTCCTCATCTTTTCCATTACTATAGCATGACAAGATGGCCATAAGAAAGAGACCATGCCATTTTGGATGATCTCTACCTATTATTCGGTAATCGTTTCTGCAAATGTTTTACGGCCAGGGCTTACTTTATTAATATGAATATCGATTTTACTGATGGAATCTTTGCTTAAAGGAATTTTGCCATCCTTCTCTAATCTCTTCCAAGCCTTTACATTACTACGATAGAGATATTCGGATAGACGAAAGACATCCGCATCCATTTTTAGTCCTTCCTCAAAGGTAGTTAGGATTTCTTCCTTGACGGCTTTTTCTACTTTTTTTCTTACCTGATTGGGTGTCAGCTTTCCTTTAAAACCATTTAAAATCGTATCGAATTTTAAATTTACCTCAAACTTTACATCATTACCTTTCACAATTGGCTTGACTTTGACATCTAGCTTTTTAATATCGACAGTTAAGTAATCACTTTTTTCATTATTTTCTAATTCGACGGTAATTTCGCCTTGCTTTGTTTCATCATTCATCCACTCGATTCCACGTGCGGATTTGCCTTTTATATAGCCTTTAAAACTATCCTTTGAAAGTATACCGACACCTGCAAAAACGGTTGCAGTTTTTGAGCCATCCATTGTCTCCCAGTTTTCGTTAACGGTTACGTAAGGAATTTTCATTTCGTGGTTGGGCTCATTTAAACCAATAACGAGCTGTCTTAAATTGACAGGCTCTACAAATGACTCCTGCTTCGCTGTATTTTTAGGATTACTTAATTTGGCGGCAGTTGGTGATTTCTCTAACAATGGAGAAACTAATAAAACATCCTCGATAGGATCTTGGGTACAGTAAACCCAAATATGATATCTGGTCTCCCGAAAGCGTAAAAAAGTGTCAATAACCGCAATCGCATTTTCATCTTTCATAGCACTCTCTGAGAAGAGAAGAAAGGTCATATGTCCCCAAAATACTTCTTGGTCCATTGAACGATACAATTTGTAGATGGCTTCTTCTATTGTCTTCCCCTTCGCTTGGCCAATTTCGGTAGGTGCAGCTTCGGGATTAGCTGATTCTGTTTTCGCTACGTTAGCAAAGTTGATAATTTGTAAGTATGCTGTATATTCATTATCCTTGTAGTCAACCCCCACACCTTGTACGTAATACATGCGTTGCGGCTCTGTTACATCCCAACAGCCTGATAGCAGTAGTGTAGTCGTCAGCATTAAAATAACAATCGCAATTTGTTTTTGGCTCATATATCTCCCTACTTTTTGAAGTTCGTGTATATTAGTTTGTACAAGAACGCAAGGTATTATAAGTAGAGACCATTTGTATGTAGGAAAGTGCTGCTCTCGTCAAAATGACGTAGAGACAGCACAAATGATTTTAGTGGAAATATTTTTGGACGCGTTCAACGACCTCGTTTGCCGATAGTCCATTCGCATCAATCACAGGACCTTCCATAACTGGATCACTAATTCCCATGACATCGCGATCCTGACCTGTAATAATACAAGCATCACATTTTTTCGCATCCTCTTCATTGCGAAGCTGGATGACTTCAAAGCCTTGTGCTTTTAAAGCATCTTCGATATTCGTTAATGATTGTTCCACACCAATAATTCTAGACATTTCTTGTCCACCTCCTACAAATAATGTGCCATTTCAGGTTGCTCATTATTCATACTATTTTTTAGTGGGGAGAGATAATTTCTAGAGATCCGTGCGTAATAGGGGTTGTGTACTACATCTAAAAGAACCGCCAAAGCTTCGAGAAATCGTAAAATCAACATATTCTACGGTGATACCTCTCTTCGCTAGTTGCTCGCCAATCCATGTAAATTCTTTGTCTGTAATATAGACTTCTTCATTAATAGGTAAGCCGTTAGTAGCAAGTTTTGCGGCATCCTCTAGGGAAACGTGAATTTTATCCCAATCTTTTAGCTGTTTGGGAATACCATCAATGAGTGCTTCCTCGCAGACAATCATTAGACCCTCTCTAACGAGGCTAAGCGCACAGTCGAGATGAAGAATGGTTGGATGAAGCGGCACTTCGACCACCGTATAATCAAAGTTACTTGCTAAATTACGCAGCCACTGCACACCATTTTTATTGGAGGCTAGTCCTGAATTCCCGACGAAAATTGTTTTATCTAACACTAACACATCGCCGCCCTCTAAGAACGGGCCAGCTTCAGAATCTAAACCATCTGCCATATCAGGCTTTGGAATGGAGACATAGAAACATTGATTTTCATTTGCTTCCTGTGCTAAAAGATTACGTACGGGCAAAACTTCGTTGCGTCTATGTGGGAATCGAAGGGAGCCCTCGATTAAAAAATGGCCGATAGTGAAAAAGGGATCGCGAACGAAGAAATTGCTATAGCCATCTTCTTTTCCTACTTCTTTTTCATAGTCTGTTAAACGTCTTGGTACTTGTACTTCTACCCCGTATTTTTCTAATACTTTTTTTAAATTTGCTCGTTCCAATTCCCATTGCTGCTGTCTTTCTGGAAAGACATCTTTAAAATTTTTACCGAGTGTATCTACGCTTGCATAAAGTGCTAGTGTTTCTTCTGTTAAAAATTCATCATCTGTTGGAGCCTCCTTAGCTGGAAAAGCAAATTCCGATTGCGCCATGACAACTCGTTTTAAAGGAGCAAACTCACTTTTTACAAAAATATTCGTCATCTTACTGCCTCCTGTTGTATGATTTAGAAAAAGTAGTGAAAATTTTTCCTGTGATGTTCCTTATCGTAAGATATATAGTTACTATATAGTCAAGGATGGACTGTAAGGTGGTGAAATGATGGGCATTGCAGAAGTGCTGACCATTGTCTTTGTCGTATTAAAGCTAACAGATGTCATTACATGGTCGTGGTGGTTAGTCTTATTACCAGCGATTCTTTCATTTAGTCTCTATGCCATTATTGGGCTGGTGAAGCTTGGGATGGTATTGATTGCTGTGGTAGCAGTGAAAAGGCGGGAAAAGAAAGCAGAATTATGAAATCATAGTAGCCAAATTACTAGTAATCAGAACAACCAGGTCCTTCTTTTGTTTCGCATAGTCATGTAGGATCGTATTGGAGATTAGAGCAAGAAAAAGGTGAGGTTAGTCCAATTAGGTCCACCCTCACCATTTTATTATTTGCTTAATTCATAAGTTTTCACAGCTGGAGGAACAAAGATTTCACATTTATCTAATAGTGCTGCTGCGTCCTCATCAACAATAAGTGCATCACGATATTGTGCTTTTAAAAATTGTTCATTTTGCATATGGTCAAAGAAAGATATTAATAAATCAAAATAGTTTTCCATATTGAAAATAGCACAAGGTTTTTGAAGCAGCCCGATTTGATTCCACGTAAATACTTCAAAAAATTCCTCTAATGTTCCAGGTCCACCAGGAAGGGCAATAAAGCCATCTGCTAATTCCATCATTTTACTTTTACGTTCATGCATTGTCTTTACAACAATCAGCTCTGTCAGCTGTTGATGCGCAATTTCACGTTCTTCTAATAATGTCGGAATCACCCCAATGACCTTGCCGCCTTCTTCTAGCACTGTATTCGCTACTGTTGCCATGATGCCTACAGAAGCACCACCATAAATAAGAGTAATTTGTCTTTTGGCTAATTCTTTTCCTAGTAAAATCGCTCCTTGACGATAAGCATCGGAAGCGCCTAGACTGGATCCGCAAAATACGGCAATACTTTTCATAGCTGATTTCCTCCATATCTGATCGAATTCTTTTATAGTATAATTTATTTTGAAGAGGAAGGAAATGGAGGAAACTGAATTGGAACTAAATGAATTTCAACGCTGGGTAAAGGATTACTATGAAGCACGTGGCTGGTCAGAGCTTAATATTTTTACACGTATTGGCTTCTTGGCAGAAGAAACAGGTGAGGTAGCCAGGGCGATTCGAGCAATCGAGATTGGTAGAGATCGACCAGATGAAAAAACACCATCCTTTGAAGAAAATAAGCAGGAGCTAATTGAAGAGCTAGGGGATGTCTTAGGAAATCTTATAGTGATTGCCAATCAGTACGATATTCCATTAGAAGAAATATTTGCAGCTCATCAAGACAAGCTGATAAAGCGTTACCAGGAATAGGAGGATCGAGATGGAATATCAAGTAGAGGTTTTACGGGGACAGCATGAGGATTTTACAAATTTTTTAAGCGAAAAAATTCGTGCCTATAATAATGAGCAATCTCCTTATCATCGCGAAAGTAGAAAGAAGGGTGCGGTTCTTCCTTTACAGTTAATCGTCACAGATCAACAGCAGCAATGGGTAGGTGGTATAACAGCTGAAGTCTACTGGGGATGGATAGAAATACATAAATTTTGGTTTAGTGAAGAATATCGTGGAAAGGGAATTGGCACAAAGCTCTTAGCACAGGCAGAGTTAGTAGCCAAGGACATGGGGGCAACAAAAGCCCTACTGACAACCTACGAGTTTCAAGCGCGTACCTTTTATGAGGCACATGGCTATCAAGTAGTGGGAGAAATTAAAGATTATCCACCAGGCAGTAGCTACTATACGATGGTGAAAGTGCTTCCTTAAGAATAGGCTGTCTAAGGAGATAGACAGCCTGTTTTAATTGACATCGCCCAAATAGATTGTTGTCTGTTGTCCTCGTATAAATTTCTGTAATGGTTGGGTAAGCGCTTTGGGGTAAAGTCTATATGTATGAAGCTTTTCAATCGGTATCCATTGTGTCCCAATTTGAAGACTATCAGGATTCGTTGGTTGACAAGTTTGCGCATTTAGCTGACAGAGGAAATAATATTCTACCTGATGTACATCAGCGTCAAAGGCGGCATGCTCATGATTTTGTCCGATGTATTCACGGATAAATAACAGCTCTCCAATGTGAACGGAGGAGCCAATTTCCTCCAGGCATTCCCTTTGCAACGTCTTGTGAAAGGTCTCTCCATGCTCCTGTCCACCACCTGGACAAAGGTAAAAGTAGCCCTCTATATCTTGATTTTTTGTTAGCAATAGTTTCCCATCCACGATGATGATGGCTTTGACAGAATTTCTAATCATGGACTTCTCCTTTTAATTGTTATTTTTCGTGATCATGACTAAAACGCTTCATGAATGTCTACCTTAGTAAAAAGGGGAGATGAAGCGTGTATTCAATGTCCAATTTTAAATTACTTGTCGAAAAACAGACCGAAATTGATACCATTTATCAGAAATGTAATGATTTAATTCAATCAACTGTTACGCCAAAGCTAGATGCAGAGGTCGAGCAGTTTTTAATGCTAGTTGAACAGCATTTGACACAGCAAGGCTTTACAATTACGAATACATCAACAGGGTTAATCGCCAATTATCAAGAGGCTGTCATTAATGTAGATAAACATTCAAAGCATTTGGAAGAATGCTTTTTTATCAATTTAAATAGTTATGCTGAGGATCAAGTCTCTATTGTACTCGATATCTCACCAACGATGCTACCGAAAATTTCAAACCAGCTCGATGGCTACACAGATATTATAGAGCAAATGACGGATAAGCTAAAGCAAGCAAAAAGTCTAGAGAAAGCCTGTACGAATCCCAAATTTCTTTATAAAACGCAAAGCAACAAAGTTTTTCATACCCCTCAGGAAGTGTTGGATTATTATTTTCAAGGATAGGAGAAGCAGCTAGAAAAAACTAGTAGGTGTATAAAAAGTGGAAAATTGATGTTGAGGACTGACCTCAACAGTATAGACAAATAAAAAAATACACCTTCGATTGAATATGGGGTTAAAAACTAAATTTCAATTAGGAGGTGATTTTTCTAAGAGTAAAAGGTTTTAAATGAATTAATTGATCCCTATTGCGAAATATATATAAAAAGGATGATGATTCAATTACAAATCACCATCCTTTTTAGCGTATTAAATAAGTAAAATATACTTAATCTGTAAATAAATCATTCCTTAATCCGTTTCAAAGGGCTTTTCTTTATACTTAGAAACATCATAACGCCCAATTACTTGATAATTAGACGTTTCATCGTCAGCCTTGCATTTATTGAAATCAGCTACATCCAGAGCATCTGTCATCATCTTCAATAAATATTGTGGTTCCGGAGCTTCTTCTACTGCTGCAAGAACTAGTGCATTTCGTAAATATCCTGCATACTGTGAGAGCAATTGAGCATTGAAGTCTAGCCTATTTGCTTCAGCAAAAAGCTTCATGAAAATCGATACCGTTCGTGTATTTCCTTCTCGGAAAGGATGAACACGCCAAAGTTTTGTCATAAATGAAGAAAAGTCCTCAACAAGGAGAGGATTAGAATACTTCCATTGCTTAGATTTAGACCAACTGAAAATAGTTTTTAAATCAGATACAATGTGATCTTTATCACTATAAGCAACAGATAATCCACTTAAAACATGTTCGCTTTTATAAATATTGACTGTGCGGAATTCTCCTGCCCATAAATATAGCTCATGAAAAAGGAAGTGATGAATCTTTTGGAGACTTTTATATTTTTGGAAGTCAATCTCATGCGTGATAGAAGAAATATCTATAATCCCAGCGATTAACAGTTGTGCTTCAACGTCAATCAATTGTTGTTCATCTCGAATATTTAATTTGTTGATTAAGACATTTGTATTAGGATAAATATATGGATCCATAAACTACTGTGAAGCCCTTGTATATTTTTCAACAATCGCTTGTTTCAATTGGCTGGATGATACTTGACCATTTTCATATTGGTTTAAGAGGTTCTGTGTAAATGCGCTCGGTTTTCCACCGTCAATGGCAGCCATACCAACTGCGAATTGCACTTGCTTTTTACGTTCTAAGGATGAATTTTCTTTCATAAATAACACCCCTCACTTTAATGGTATATCTATTATATCAGTTTTATGCATCAGGAGATAGTTAGATCACTGCACGATGCCTACTGACATAGTTCAATCTTTGTCATTAAGTATTTACACTTTGAGTGAGAAAATTCAATAGGTGCCAGTGGGAAAAATTTAGAGCTAGGCTATCCTATAATCAAAGTGGGTGAAATTTTACGAAGAGTAAAATTTCACCCACTTTTTCTATTCGGAGAAGAGGTTTTGTTCTAGTCTTTCATCTATCTAAAAGCGATAGCGATTGGAAGCCCGCTTTCTTCCATTATCGAATAAACTTTCTCCCGCAAAGCCACATTATCAAGGATAGACCTAAGAAATAAAGTGGCATTGTCAGTAAAGAACCGTTATGCAGTAAGCTCATACCAGATGTGATGGCACTGACGAGTAAGTAATAGCCGAGACTAAAGATAGCGCCTGCTGTGCCAATCACATCCTGAAAATCTACTAACGCTAAACTTAAGCAATTAGGAAGTGCGATGCCTGAGCCTAGCAGTGTGATAAAAATAGTAATCAGCATACCAATGGCCATCATGCTCGCGTGCAATGGCAGGGTACAAACGATGGTTAAAAGCAAAGTGCCACCAAGCATTACCAAACAGCCAACATGGATGATTTTTTGTGGTGAATGGCTGATGACGAGTCGCTTTGAAATCATAGCCCCTATTATGGAAGCAAGGGCAACGATAATGCCAAGAAATCCGTACAGGCCAGGTGACAGCTGGAAATGCTCGATGAATATAAAGGGTGCTTCGGCATAGTAGCTAAATAGAACACCATTAATGCCTCCTATTAGTAGCCCATAGACAAGCACGATGGGTGAAGCAAAAATGCGTTTGACGACAGGCCAAATCGCTGTTCTTTGTCTTGTTGCAGGATTGGTTGTTTCTGGAAGTCTGCAATAAGCATAGATAAACAACAGGATACTCATGATGACAAGGACAAAAAACACGGCTCGAAAGCCTAGTGCTTGATCCACCCAACCACCAATTAACGGCCCTATAGCTGGGGTAAAGGCAATGACGGCTGAAATTTGAGCAAACATAGCATGGCGTTGACTTCCCGTCACACTTTCACGCAAAATGGTTTGCGTAATAATGGAGCCAGTTGCAGCGCCGAATGCTTGTAGCAATCGACTTGCTAGCAGAAAAGGGATTGTCTCTGCGTAAAAGCAGAGTAGGCTACCTATTCCATAAAAAATTAAACCACCTAGCATGGCAGGTCTACGGCCAATAAAATCAGAAATCCATCCCCAGCAGAAAACGCCGAACGCAAAGCCAATAAAATAGATACTTAATGTTAATTGGACAGAGCTATTGGCTACATCAAGTTCAGCGGCAATATCCGGAAGTGATGGTGTGTATATTGTTTCACTAATTTGTGGAAAAGCCACAAGAACAATCATTAATAATAAAGATGGTACTGCCTGTTTTTTCAACATATTGCCCTCCTACAAGCAAAATTCTACTTTGTTAGTTACAAGTAGATTGCGTAGCTAGGGAAACGGCGGGACCATTATAAGAATACGTTCATAGGATGTCATGTTGAAATCACCTTTATATGCTTGAAGTAGGAGTGCATAGTCTAGCAACTATTATAGGCTATTTTACAATAATTATATAGTAATAATTGCTAAAGCTAAGAGATATCGCTTGTATATGGAAGGGGGATTTTGTAAAATGGAACAGATGTTCTTTTGAGAGGGTGTATCTAATTGAATTTTGAGCTAACTTTATTTACTTCTATTGATATTCAGGGATTAATCGAGCTATCAGCTTCCGTTGGATGGGATTACGATGCCTACGAAATTGAAACGATTATGGCAGCAGGTAGAATAGTTGGACATAAAAATATGGAAGGAAAAATTGTTTCCAGTGCAGCCATTATTCCCTACGACACAAATGTAGCTTCCATTGGCATGGTGATTGTACATGAGCAATGCAGAGGTTTTGGCTTAGGTAGAATCGTTACACAAGCCTGTATCGATAGTGTTTCAGCGGAAACAGCGATTATGCTCGTAGCTACAAAAGAAGGACAACCTTTATATCAAAAAATGGGCTTCACAACTGTTGAGCATGTACATAAATATTTGGCAGACAAATATGTTGAGACGACCAGCGAAGCCGATTTTTTAGGCACCATCAAAGAATTTCAAGAACAGGATTTTGAACAGCTTGTTAAACTTGACGCAGCAGCCTTTGGGGATAGTAGAAGAATCTTTTTGCGTAAAAGAATACAGCAGTCACAGCGCTGTGTTGTTATCAAAAATCAAGACAACCAAATGATTGGCTATGGCTTAACAATCGCGGGGCCAATTTATCTACTTTTAGGACCAATCGTCGCGCCAAGTAAAGAAATAGCGCATCATATTATCAATGAATTGGCTAAGGGCTATCAGGGGAAATTACGTATCGACTGTCCATCTGTTCAAAAGGAGCTTGGTCCAATTTTACAACAAAGTGGTTTTACGATGGCTGCCACGCCACCTGTCATGATCCGTAATGCCAAAAAAATGCCTACACGAAATCAAACATTATTTGCTCTAGCAGCACAAGCTTTTGGGTAATCAAACGTGCAAGCCTACTTTTAGGTTTGCACGTTTATGTTGTCAAAAAAGGATTTTGAAGGAAGAGTAGAGAATGATATGGATGGTAGAGGAGGGGAACAGCATGTTTCCAGAATTAGAAACAGCAAGACTTAGGTTAAGAGAACTCACAGAGGAGGATGTTCCTGCGATTTTTCGTTGCTTTTCCAATGAGGCTTTAACACGCTATTATGGGCAGGAACCTTTTGCTGACACACAGCAGGCTGAGCAGTTAATTAAGCAATTTGCTAAAAATTTTGAGGAAAAGCGTGGGATTCGTTGGGGAATTGAACGAAAAGATTCGAATGAAGTGATTGGTACAGTTGGCTTCCATTTATGGTCGGCGGCACATCAACGAGCAGAAATTGGCTATGAAATTCATCCTGATTACTGGCGGCAGGGTTATACAAAGGAAGCTGTGCAGAAAGTAATTGCATATGGTTTTGGGGATATGAACTTAAACCGGATTGGAGCCGTTGTTTTTTTAGAGAATGAGGCATCTTCCAAGCTGTTAATTCAGCTTGGATTCCAACAGGAAGGCATATTGAGGGACTATATGTATCAAAAGGGACAAGCATATGATACATTTATCTATTCTTTGTTAAAAAAAGATGAATAACGTAGCTTTAGCGCTTTTATAGAATAATCATTTACTTGGAAATGGATAATAAATAATAATTTAGATGGAGTTTTGAGGCTGCTTTTTTCGGTTATAGTTCTTATATGAACAACAATTCATAAGTTCGTGTAAAAAAGTAACAGATGAGGGGCTGGGTGTTATGGAGCAATATAGCACAGCTTATTTTCAAAAGCTAGATTTACTGTCAAGCTTATACGCTGGACAGGCTGCTTTAAAGGATTCCCTTCCAACAGAGAAGGTCAAGCGGATGGAGCGCTATCAACAAATTGAAGCGGCGATTACAAAACTAAATAACGAAATTAGAATAATTGAACGGACCATATTAAAGTCCTCCCATCCTACTAGAAATAGTTAATGGTAGCTCAACCCATGCATATCCCAGCATGGGTTTTTCGTTTGATAAGGTAAGCTTATGTATTTTTATAATAATTATAGATTTTTCTTATGGGTGATCTACTAGTACAATAAAACAAAAGGGGAGGGTGAAGAGAATGGGGATTGATTTTCATAGTCAGCAACATCGTACGTCTTATACAACTAGACAGGCAGATAGCTCATGGAAGGCAGCGTTAGCGAAACATATTCCTTTTCATAGTATGGGAAAGGCAGTAGATATCGGCTGTGGCGGAGGGATTTATGCCAAGGCACTTGTCGATATGGGGGTGGCATCTGTAACAGGTGTAGACTTTTCACTAGCCATGCTAGACGGAGCGAAAGAAAATTGTCGAGCATATCCGCAAATCACATTTGTGCAAGGAAATGCTTTCAATACAGGGCTTGCAGGGGATACTTTTGATATCGTGCTTGAACGAGCCTTAATTCATCATATACAAGATGTCAAAGCATGCTTTCAAGAGGCATTTCGGCTTTTACAGCAAGACGGTTATTTTATCGTACAGGATCGCACCCCAGAGGATTGCTTACTTCCAGGGGATGCTCATCATATAAGGGGCTATTTCTTTGAAAGTTTTCCTTCGCTTATTCAAAAGGAAGTAGAGCGCAGACACACTAGTCAGTTGGTGACAGAAAGCTTACAAGAAGTAGGCTTTCAAGAAATTAGTGAACTCAAACTATGGGAGACGAGACAGGTCTATGCTAATAAGGAGCAATTATTGGCTGATTTACAAGGTAGAGTGGGGCGTAGTCTATTACATGAGTTAAATGACATCCAATTATCGTCCCTTCTTGAGCATATAAGGAATGCAATTACCACTGAAGGTTCCATCATTGAAAAGGATCGATGGACGATTTGGATCGCCAAGAAAAAATAATAACCACCTTCTGGAGAGGATCAACCCTCTCCATTTTTATTCGATTCCAGCATCAAAATCTTACTCCGCTTTCTCAGAGCTATCCGTCAATTCACAGGATCTATCCCCCACTTTTAACTTTCTATCCATCACTTTAGGGTTGCTATCCACTACTTTGCACATTTTATCCGCTTTCCTAGAGAAAACCCTTATAGCATCACTATAAGGGATTATTTAGCAAGTGCTAGCAAAAATTCATCGCGGTCTGCTTCTTCCTGCATTTTACTATCGACAAGCATTGCACCTGATTGAACACTTGTGATGTCGTTGTCTACCAGAAACTGTACATTGACCTTGGCTACTTCATTGTTCACCGTGCAATCACCCTCAAACTCTACAACATCCTGTCCCTTTTGTGTTTCAAAATAGACCCAATATGGATTTTCACAGGCAGAGGCAAAGGCACTCTCCAAAGTTTTTGCGCTATTTTCATAGGAATAGTTTTTTACGTATGTAATATATTCATTGTCTGTAATATCCTTTTGTGGACCATAGAAGTACCAAAATACCGCTAAGATACCGATTGGCACAATCCACAGTATATTTCTTTTACTTAATTTCCCCATGTGTTATATCCCCCTTTATGTGAATATTTTAACATCTTCTTTTGCATTTTTGCTAGCTTACGATAATATTTTCTATTGAAGGCTGCGATTCTGTTCACAGCGTGAGCTTTGAATTCAGGTGGCAGTTATGATAACGTTAGTTGATAGATTTGTTTCGATGTCGCCAAATGGCTTGGTGAAGGAGGTTTTTACATGCATAAAAGAAGACGTGGTGTGCTGCTAGTTCTTGTGCTGATGTTAATGGGTCTAGCCTTTTTTATCGGCATGAAAGTGAGGCCAGTCACACTACCGACTAGAAATCCTGAGACAACGCCCGTTCAAGAGGATGCGTCCGAACAGGAAGGTGGTTCAGACAATATAGAGGTCCTCATACAGGATATTGCTCAATTCGCGCGAGAAGGAAAAGTACCTGATGTGCCATTTGCAGCAGGAGATACAGAACAACAAGCGGTTCGTGAGCAATGGGGAGAACCGCAGCAGGTCACGGAATCCGCCAATGGACAATATGAGGATTATGAGGATGTGACGATTGGTTATCGAGGTTCACAGGCCTTCGATATCCGTTCATCGAAAGAGAATATCAAAAGCATTCGTTTAGCAGATATTAAAAATAAGTTGGGTGAACCTGATGAAGTTCGTTACTATCAGGATCCTTCAACCGATCAAATTATTCTTGTCTACCAAGTAAATGCCAGCTATCAATTAAAGTGGATTTTACCGAAACCGATTGACAGTGATGCCAATCCTACTGTTCATCATATTTCGGTCTATACGGAACTGAAGCCACAAGCGCCAGATACGGTGGAACAAATGACATTGGACGAGAAAATCGGTCAAATGATGTTTGCAGGTGTTTCAGGTACGACGCTTCAGCAGGAGACAATAAGCCTTATTCAAAAGGCTAAAGTAGGTGGTTTAATTCTTTATGGCAATAATCTTGAAACACCCCAGCAAACGGTCACATTGATGAATGACTTAATGGCTGCCAATTCGAATAATCAGCTACCACTTTTCCTTGGCACCGACCAAGAGGGTGGAAAAGTAGTCAGATTACCAGGCGCTTTAAAAAATTTCCCAACGAACCGAAAAATTGGGGACATTAACCAATCCAAGTTTTCATTTGAAGTAGGCCAATTATTAGGGGAGCAATTAAAGGCATTTGGCTTCAATCTGGACTTTGCGCCTGTATTAGATGTCAATAGCAATCCGAATAATCCAATTATCGGGGATCGTTCGTTTTCCAATGATCCAGCTATTGTCAGCAAATTGGGCATTCAAACAATGAAGGGTCTGGAGTCGGAGCAGGTTATTCCTGTCGTGAAGCATTTCCCTGGGCATGGTGACACATCTGTGGACTCCCACTTAGAATTGCCAAAGGTGACAAAAAGCTTGAACGATTTGAATCAGCTAGAGCTTGTCCCATTTAAAGAGGCCATTAACAATGGTGCAGATGTCGTCATGGTCGCACATATTTTATTGCCAAAAATTGATCCACAGTATCCTTCCTCCATGTCGAAGGAAATTATCACGGGTATGCTAAGAAAGCAGCTGGGCTTTGACGGTGTTGTGATGACTGATGATATGACGATGAAAGCCATCACGAATCATTATGCGATCGGGCAAGCAGCTGTCGATTCAATCAAGGCTGGTAGTGATATTATTTTAATCGCTCATGAATATGCCAATATTACGGCAGCGATAGAAGCGGTGAAGGTAGCCGTCAGCAATGGGGAAATAACAGAGGAACGCATCAATGAAAGTGTCCAAAGAATCCTAAAACTAAAAGAAAAATATCAGCTTGTCAATCAGCCCGTGCCAGCAGTTGATATCAACAAGCTTAATACGGACATCGAAAAAGTTTTGAATACGTATATGAAATAAACGCAAAAAGGGACATACAGCTACCAGTGTATGTTCCTTTTTGTGAATGATGGATAGGGTGAGAACGTGGATAAGGAATTCAAATTAGCTAGTCAATTATTACTGTTACTAGATTCTGAACAAAGATGGTTTACTTTAGGGGAGGTTGAAAAAAGCTTACATATTTCAGATAAGACCATACGGAAGCTCGTAGAAGAGATCAATCGGCAATTACCAGCAACAATGACGATTGACGTATCTAGAGGAAAGGGAATTTTTCTACAACGAGATGGGCGAAGTACAACCGTTAGTGAAGTGCTTTCGAGCATGTTCAGGCAAACCATCTTCTATCGCTTCATGCACTTATTGTTTATCAATGGGCAACCTTATTCGATGGAGGAGCTAGCAGAGGCGATGTTTATGAGCACTTCCTCGTTGAAGAAGCTGATTACGCAACTAAATAATCATGATTTGAAGCCGTATAAGCTACGCATTACATACTCGATGCCCGCCGTAAAGGGAAATGAATTGAATATCCGCTATTTTTATTGGAAATTATATGGTGATGCCTATGAGTATACAGGATGGCCATTTACCAATAGTGACTTTGATTTTATCAATCAATGCATCACGCAAATAGAGCATGAGCAAAGCATTGTTTATTTTATTAACTCCAAAAGGAAATTATCCTTTTTAGTGGCGATTGTCTTGGAAAGAGTACGAAAGGGGAACTATGTCAAAATTACGGAGGATGATTACGCTTGGGAAAGAGGAATGTTCTATTTGCCAGTAAAAGACTTTGCACAGGCACTGGAAGAAAAATTTTCGATTGAATTACCAAAGCGTGAATTGTTTTTTATGCAATCTCTATTTAGTCTAAGCCAATATCATTATTATGAAGGATCAGACATGACGCTAATGAAGGAAATCGAATTATATAAAAATAAAGAAATTGATCAAATGGCGCAGCAGTTGTTCACCTTATTGGCAAAGGCTTACCCTAATCTACATATGAATGAGCGGTTTAGCTTGGAGGTATATGAGTTTTTAGACAAGCTTTTAATCGATAATGCGATCCCTGAATGGCTGATGATTTCAAAAAGTAATTTAACAAACTATGTTCAAATTGAATGTCAGCAAATTTACCAAGATATGCAGATCTGTATGCAAACATGGAAAAAAGCGTACCCTTCTATCCTGTATAATGACTTTCATTTAACCAAGCTTACCTTGCTTGTTCGTTCAGGGCTACGTTATAAAAGTAAACGAGCCTTCTTGGTTATTGGAGAGGAATTTTCAATCCGCCATTATATCGCCAATTTAATCAAGAATGAAATTGGGGACCAGCTGATTATTAATACCTCTATTATGAAGGGATTAACGGATGAGATGGTACAGCAGCATCACATTGATTTTGTCATAAGTAATTTTCCCGTTGCCTTGACGACAGTGCCGGTTGTTATTATATCTACGATTCCTACCAAAAGGGACTTAGATAATATTCGTCAAGAATTACTTCGGTAATTTGGTCAATTATTTCCCGTACACAACGTAACAATCTGGTCTAGTTTGTCAGGTTTATTAAACCTTATACTCATAGTAGTTTCTGAACAGATTTCTTGTAAAAGAAGTAGTTTCGGAAATGGCTGTGGGTATTTTTTATTGGTAAATGAAAACGGTTACCTAATTGGATTGGAGATAAATGACAAGTTTTTGGAGGAATGAAAATGAGTAGACATTTAGGAGCAAAAAAGGGAGAAATAGCTGAGCGTGTCTTGCTGCCTGGAGACCCTTTACGTGCAAGATTTGTAGCAGAGCATTTTTTAGAGAATGTCTATTGCTATAACGAAGTAAGAGGAATGTATGGGTATACAGGAACGTTCAAAGGTGTACCGATTTCCGTGCAGGGGACGGGCATGGGGAATCCATCGATGAGTATATACGGTACTGAATTGGTCAACGATTATGGCGTGAAAAAATTGATTCGTATTGGCACATGTGGCGCGATGCAAAAGGACATTCAAATCCGCGATATCATTCTAGCCCAAGCAGTGTCTTCAGACAGCAATTTGACGGAGAAAATTTTCTACGGCAATAATTACGCACCAATTGCGGATTTTTCCTTATTAATGAAAGCGTTTCAACGAGCGCAAGGGAAAAAAGGCAATGTGTTTGTTGGCAATATTTATAATTCAGATGAATTTTATCGTGAAACATTAGACAGGCTTCATAAGTTTATGGAATTCGGTGTTTTAGGGGTAGAAATGGAAAGCACCGCCCTCTATACGTTAGCCGCAAAATATGGGGTAAAGGCATTGTCTATTTTGACGGTAGGTAGTCAACTATTAACAAATGAAAGCTTAACGCACGAGGAAAGTGAAAAATCCTTTTTTGATATGGTGGACATTGCTCTTCATACAATCATCGATGCGTAAGGGATTGCATGGGATGGGAAGAAAAAGCATTTGAAAACATTGTTCGTTACGGAGGGGACAACATGCATTATATTATTTCGGTAGTAGGTCTACTACTCGTGCTATTTTTAGCATGGCTTGCAAGTAATAATAAGAAAAATATTAAATATCGCCCAATCATTGTGATGATTGTTATCCAGCTTGTTTTAGGGTTTCTATTACTGAAAACAGGTATTGGGGAATTTTTAATTAAAGGGTTTGCTGATAGCTTTGCAAAACTACTTGAATATGCCAATGAGGGCACAAATTTTGTATTTGGTGGGATGGCGAATGAGGGTGCACATACATTTTTCCTCTATGTTTTAATGCCAATCGTATTTATGTCAGCCATCATCGGCATATTGCAACATTATAAAATTCTACCGTTTATGATTAAATATATAGGTTTCGTATTAAGTAAAATCAATGGCATGGGAAAACTAGAATCCTATAATGCGGTTGCAGCGGCAATCGTAGGGCAAAATGAAGTATTCATTTCAGTGAAAAATCAAATCGGCTTTTTACCAAAGCATCGGCTTTATACCTTATGTGCTTCTGCGATGTCAACGGTATCGATGTCCATTGTGGGCTCCTATATGACGATGCTAGAGCCAAAGTATGTAGTGGCAGCTCTGATATTAAACTTGTTTGGTGGTTTTATCGTGGCCTCAATCATTAACCCGTATGAAGTACAAGCGGAGGAAGATATAATCGAAGTGCAAGAAGGTGAAAAGCAAACGTTTTTTGAAATGCTAGGCGAATACATTATGGACGGTTTTAAGGTAGCCATCATCGTTGGGGTTATGTTAGTAGGCTTTGTTGGGTTAATTGCCCTCATTAATGGTGTGTTTAATGGCATTTTCGGTATCACATTCCAAGGTTTCCTAGGCTATGTCTTTGCCCCAATTGCGTTTGTCATGGGTGTACCTTGGCATGAAGCTGTGAATGCAGGGAGTATCATGGCGACAAAGCTTGTGGCAAATGAATTCGTTGCCATGCTGGACTTCGTTAAAATCCAAGATAGCTTCAGTGAGCGTACAGCAGCGATTGTCTCTGTATTCCTCATATCCTTTGCTAACTTCGGCTCAATTGGTACCATTGTAGGTGCTGTAAAAGGGTTAAATGAAAAGCAAGGCAATGTAGTGGCACGCTTTGGATTAAAATTGCTATACGGTGCCTCACTTGTAAGTGTTCTATCAGCCATCATTATTGGGATTGTGTTTTAAAGAGAAGAAATGAGAGGTGCATATTTTAGGCGTATCAATCCCTAAAATATGTTTTTTTTTTGATCTTTTGTCAGGTGAGAAACATTGTAACTTTCTTCCATGATTTTCGTTGGATCTATTAAGAGGTTGAATTGTACCAGCAGTAAAAATTTATAAGGGGAAGGATAAGAATGAAAACTTTCTATCATTGTTTAATCATGTGGATACCTTTTATAGTGCTGTTTGCCTTAGCTGGATTTGGCTTAGAAGTTTTAGAAGGAAGAAAAATCAGGACATCAGAATATATGACGGGATTTCGTGATTTAGGCGTTGGTTATATGTTCTTAATGGGCTCTTTTGCTTTTATTCTCTATCCGTTTTCGTTTTTACCGTTAACATTTATTGTGAGTCGTTTTATGAAAAATTGGCTGTTCAAAGTGGTTACCTTCACTTTATTTGGTGGGGCAATAGGGGCTTTTTCTTTCGTAATCATTTATGATTCGCGATTTATAGAAGAATATAATTTAAGTATTATCATTTCGATGCTTATTTTTGGTATTGCGAGTTTACTCTATGCTTTAGTAGAAAATGCGGTGAAGAAAAATATAAAATTTGTTTAACGAATGAATGTGTCTTTTTTCATCTAGCGGCATATGGAAAAATTATTTCTACTCATTTCAGTCTAATTACCGATAGCATATTAACGGATTATCCTTTATGGTTAATAGGTCGTAAAAGACACTATCAGGAATATCCTGCAAATATTGAAATGATAGGTGGAAAACAATGAATTATCGAGTTTTATTATATTACCATTACACGAAGATTGAAGACCCAGAGACGTTTTCAGCAACGCACTTAGAAATGTGTAAAGAAATCGGTTTAAAAGGTCGTATTTTAGTAGCCAATGAGGGCATTAACGGGACTGTTTCGGGGACGATTGAGCAAACAGAGCAATATATGGCAAACATGCAAGCAGACCCATTATTCGAAGGCATTGTCTTTAAAATTGATGCGGCAGAAGGACATGCATTCAAAAAAATGCACGTTCGCCCACGTCCTGAGTTAGTCAACTTAGGCTTAGAAGAAGACGTCAACCCACATGAATTAACAGGTCGCTACCTGTCACCAGAACAATTCCTTGCTGAAATGCAAGATGAAAATACAGTAGTATTAGATGTGCGTAATACGTATGAATACGATGTCGGCCATTTTCGTGGCGCGATTCGACCAGAGGTGAAAAATTTCCGTGATACACCAGAATGGGTCCGTGCAAACCGTGAGCTATTCGAAGGGAAAAATGTTTTAACATATTGCACGGGTGGTATTCGTTGTGAGAAGTTTTCGGGTTGGATGAAACGTGAAGGCTTTGGCGATGTCGGTCAATTACATGGTGGTGTAGCAACATATGGAAAAGATCCTGTGGCGAAAGGTCAATTATGGGATGGTCAAATGTACGTTTTCGATGAGCGTTTAACGGTGCCAATCAATCAAGTAGAGCATGTGATTGTCGGTCGTGATCACTATGACGGTGAACCTTGTGAACGATACATTAACTGTGCAAATCCTGAATGTAACAAGCAAATTATCGCATCTGAAGAAAATGAAGCAAAGCATTTAGGTGGCTGTACAATCGAATGTACAAAGCATGCGCGCAATCGCTACATCGTGCGTCACAATTTAACAGAAGAGCAAGTAGCTCAAGCAATTGAGGCGTTAATTTAAACAAACAAAGCGTTATTAAATATCTTTCATCACCTACTTTATAGAGGTTCTTAAAACACTCAATGTAAGTGTTCAAACTATCCATTTTAACATTGGACTAGTCTGCTCGCTTATATAGGGTGTTTTTTCTTTTGTAAGGAAAATGTAAATGACTCCATCATTGGTGGAAGGGCGGAAGAATCTGATGCTGTTTAAAGTAAATGTTCAGAGGGTATTCAACAAAATGTAACAGTGTAAGCACACAAAGTGTTTGTCACTAATTAATTAAAATAGGAGATGATAGCTGATGGGAAACCCACATCTAACCGATCCACGTAAAAAATTTCATACCGAAAAATTCCCAAATCAGGAACAGAACACGCCAGCGCTACAGCATGGAATGATCCCCAAACCTGACTGCGGAGAAGAATCATATAAAGGATACAATCGTCTAGAAGGGCGCAATGCCCTAATTACAGGAGGCGATTCTGGGATTGGCCGTGCTGCCGCCATTGCCTATGCACGTGAAGGAGCCAATGTAGCTATCCAATTCTTCCCTGGTGAAGAGGAAGATGCCAACGTCGTTAAAGAATTAATTGAAAAAGCAGGAAGAAAAGCATTACTGCTACCGTATGACTTGCGAGAAGATAACGCGGCCACAGAGATTGTTACAAAAACCGTAGAAGCCTTTGGCGGATTGGACATTCTTGTATTAAATGCTGCGCAACAGATCGCACAGCCATCCCTAAGTGACTTAACAATTAAACAAGTGCAAGACACTTTCAAAGTAAACATCATCAGCATGTTCGAGACCGTAAAAGCTGCTGAAGAACATTTGGAGCCAGGAAGTGCAATTATCACCACCACATCGGTTCAATCTTTCGATCCATCCTCATCTTTAATGGATTATGCCGCGACAAAAGGTGCAATAAGCAACTTTATGGTATCCCTATCCTCGTACTTTGCTTCTAAAGGTGTCCGTGTCAATGGTGTTGCACCTGGCCCGATTTGGACGCCGCTTCAGCTAGATAACGGGAAATTAGAAGGAGAGATTCCTGAGTTTGGCCAAAATACGCCCCTCGGCCGTGCGGGACAGCCAGTAGAGCTTGCGCCAGTGTATGTTCTTCTTGCCTCGGATGAAGGAAGTTATATCACGGGTCAGATTTATGGAGTCACAGGTGGTAAGCCAATAGACTTGTAAACTTACTAAAACCACTCTCGACATTAGTGATGTTCTACTGATTATGGTAGATAAACAGCTTAAGATTGATAATGAAACGAATTAAATGCTATGCCCCCTATAGTTAGTAGTTTGTCTCTAACTTGAGGGGGCATCTGCTTTTCAATCACCAATTTGAATCATCGTTTATAAGTAGGAGCGCTTAGCAGGCCATGAACCTTGTAGTTTACGAAGTTGAACAATTTGTCCTGTATGGTAAGCGTCGTGCAAAAGGATATTTAGATATTGTTGCCAAACTGGAAGAGCGGGACTAGGTTGATCTAATGCCTCTTCTTGCAAGGATGCTAATGAAGATTGTAGGGCTTCATGTACGTGAAGTGTTCGATTCACTGTTTCTTGCCAAGCATCTTCATCATGAGCACCGCCTTGGACAAACGTTTCATCATTATTTTGTGGAGCAACAAATGTCTCATCTTTATGTAAGCGGGAAAGTAAGCGCTCTTTAAAGATTAATAAATGGTTTACATTTTCCCAAATCGTATTAGCAGCATTTCCTTTTGGTTGCCAACTAGCTTGTGCAGCAGTGAGATTCTTTAATGCTTCTGATAACGGTGGGTACCATTCCTCTTCGTAAAAAACCTGATTGACTCCATTTTGCAAGAGCTCTTTTTTACTCATTTGGATAACCTCCTTTTTGTAACAATCAAAACATTCCTTACTATTAATTTATCAAATTTTCCGAAAATAGTACATAGTAATAGAATTTTGTTGTTCTTTACTCGACATTGCCATTTCATCTAACTAAAAATCAAATTGTAAAGTTTGCTTGACATACGTAGTGATGTAAAGTAAACTTTACTTAACATTAAATGTATAGTTTGCTTTACATTTATAAAGGAGGCATTATGAAAAACAGAATTCGAGAATTACGAAAATTGAACAAGATTACGCAGGAAGAGTTGTCGAAACAAGTTGGCGTTTCACGGCAATCAATCATTGCTATTGAATCAGGCAAATTCAATCCATCCTTAGAGCTTGCCTACAACATATCCAAAGCGTTCAATAGCACAATTGAAGAAGTGTTTATATTTGAAGAGGAGGAGAATGAGTGATGGAGATTAATATCTGGGGTATGATTGGATTGTATGGGGGAGTGATTGGTGGACTCCTTGGATGGTGGTTCGGGCGACAGAAAGCTAGAAAAAACAGAGGTTTAGACGAGCTGTACTATCATATTTGGCAAAAGGCCAGATCCTATTCTTGGTATGTGACATTAGGAGCGCTGTATGTTTTCTTTACGTTACTCAATTTTGGGATTGAATTAAGCACTGCTATGGTTTTAGGTATCCTTTTATTAACACACGTAGCGAGTTGGGGAATCATCGGAATTATGATGACCATCAATATGTCCAGCGCAGCCCCGTTACAGCCCTCGCGTGTGAAGGTGGGCCTATTCGTCTTCATGACGTCCATTATTGTATTCACGATCATCTCGATCCTGACGACAAACTGGCTGTTTTTATTATTTAGCATTCCACCTAATTTAATTGCACTTTTTACTGCACTTATTCCGAAGCGAAAAGATTCCGAGGTAACCTACTAAACTTCATACGAATATCGTACCGTTTTTTCCCCTATAGATATGGTGGTCTATGGGGGTGTTTTTTATAATGACAATAAAAACAGCTAAATGAAAAAATGGTAGTGGAAGAACACTATTTGACTAACATTGTTAAAATAAGTAAAATGATAGTTGTTACAAAATTTGGGAGGTGTTTACTTGCATACAAACTATGTTCTATATAATATTGTTCCTTTCGGATTTTTAGTGTTGTTGGTCTATATTTTTATAGATGTATTTCTTGATTACTTTAGAAAAGAAATCAAGAGTAATCAAAGACGTGTTACTTTATACAGCTTTCTCTTCTATTTACTATGTTTACTTCAAATTAAAGTAGGGGGAATAACACTTTTACCTCTAAATCCAGCAGACAAGAGTAGACGTTTTATTACAGCTAATGATTGGTTTGGAATTTTTGATAGTATCCACTTCAATATGTATTTGTGGAGCTATTCATCTATAGTTTATCATTTTTTATTATTACTTCCTTTAGGGATATTTTTATGCGTTCTTTTCCATTTTAAAAATATAAATAAAGCCATTTTTCTAGTGATATTGTGTTGTTTAGGTACAGAGCTTTTACGTCTACTATTAGGGTCGTTTAGTTTAGTTCCTAGGAACATTAGTTCTATAGATGCTATCTACTTGTTATGTAATATACTTGGTGGAATAATTGGTATATTAATAGTGAAAATATTTACGCATATACAAATGAAGCGAAAAGATAAAGTTTATAATGGTAGTTTTAATTGAATAATAGTTTTCGGCAATTGGGCGCGTTTATTTATAAACGTGTCTTTTTCTTTTAAAGGTCGATATTGTTGAATAATACAGTTATTTGAAACCTTTCCTACAATTTACCGTTAAGTATTGTTAAACGGTAATACAAATAGAAAGAGGGATTCGTTATGATTGGTTGGCTTAATATTGGCAGTCTCTTACTAGGAATAATCGCTTGGATACTTCCGGTTATTTATCTAATGGGAAATAAAAAACATGAACATTCTAATTGGGGCATCCTTGCCGTTCTCAGCATCAGTGCCTGCGCTATTTCAATTAGTTTTCAGATGTTTTATAATTATCATTTAGTAAAAATTGAGGATTGGACGGCACTCATGGACACGACACGTGCAGTCGTGATAGCCACAGCAGTTCTTCTCATTTTTACATTGCTATTAAATGGCCTTACTTTTATTGTATATCAAAAGAACAAAAAGTAAGATATTCGTTGCCTGTTCGTATGATTGAAATATATTTTTGGTTTTCAGAGAGTGTAATGAAGAGAATGGTAATTTTTGGGACTTTTACAATCGGGCGCTTTATTTAGCGAAAATCTACTCTTTCTCGTGAGATGGCTAGAACAAAGGCTATGAAAAAAATAGTATCAATTATTTTTACGAACAGAAAGCTACCGGTTGATGAGAGGTGCATGTAAAACGAGTGAGAATTCATCTTGGAGCTATGTATCGAAAGGATTATTCTAAGTAGGCTACGCCGGTAAGCACCCGTAATCATGTTCGAGAGTATCGTCAAATGACCGTACTTCTTAAGGTAAGTAATGTGAATTGCTTATAAATAAGGTGGTAACACAAGTTGAATCGTCCTTTTGGTTAATCCAAAAGGGCGTTTTTTTTATTCCTTTTTTGAGCAAGTATTTGAAAATCTAAATGTATGAGGAGCAAGCATTATGAAAGATAATCATCAAGATTCACAACTAAAGCGGGAATTAAGTACGCGTCACATGCAATTAATTGCACTTGGCGGATCCATTGGGTCGGTTTATTTTATGACTCTAGTTCAACCACTCAAATGGCAGAGCAGGCAAAGTGAGGAATAGGCTCTAAAGTAGCGGTTAAAACATGAAAAGTAGCGGATACAACGTGAAAAGTGATGGATAGAGCAGGCAAAGTGAGGGATAGGTTCTAAAAAGGCGGTTAAAACATGAAAAGTAGCGGATACAACGTGAAAAGTGATGGATAGAGCAGGCAAAGTGAGGGATAGGCTCTGAAGTAGTGGTTAAAACATGAAAAGTAGCGGATACAAGGTGAAAAGTGATGGATAGAGTAGGCAAAGTGAGGGATAGGGCCATCTATTTTGCTCTTTTTCATTTAAGGGTCATATTGTTGAGTAAAGCAATACATCTTACATTTGCGTGTTTATCTTAACATTGGGTCCAATTGTTGAATAACATTCTTTTAAGTAAAGTTTCCAAACAAAGCTTCTGGCACTTTAAGTTTCAGCATTTTAATACATGATATACTTAAACGCACTTGAATTAACACAAGGTATATTGTTATCTTTGTAGAATCTAATTATTATAATAAATTGCGGTGAAATTCAATTCTATAAAGGGAGTGTAAAGGTGGACCTACTACTTTTGGTAACTATTGGTTTCATAATAATTGGATTTGTTGTGCTCGCTTCTATGAAAAAAGGTATGGAAAGTAAGGTCGCTTTTATAAAATTGAATATGGAAGAAGAGGGAAATTCATCAAAAGCAAGATCTGTAGTTTGGTGGATATGGAGTACCACTGCTTGGGGGATAGTAAGTCTGTTTCTTGTTGTTTGGTGTGTCCATCATTACTTTGGGTAACTTTTTGGCTTCAAATGGGTAAAAACAGGTACTGCACATTTCTAAATGAAATATTGTAGCAAAATATATTAAAAGCAAAGGGTGGGTATTTTGAAGATAATCGAGACGGAACGATTATACCTTAGAGCGTTAAAAATGGACGATCATCATGAATTATCAAAAGTGCTTTCCGACCCCGAATCTATGCAATATTACCCTCATCCCTTTAATCAAGAAGAGGTTAAAAATTGGATCAGATGGAATGAGAAAAATTATAAGCAATATAATCACGGACTATGGGCAGTTGTTTTAAAAGAAGGAGATCTATTTATCGGTGATTGTGGAATAACCATGCAGAACATTGACGGTGTATGGTTACCTGAAATCGGTTTTCACATTATTAAAGCGTATTGGAATAAGGGGTATGCGACAGAAGCGGCATCTGCTTGTAAGGAATATGCATGGAATGTTCTGGGCTATTCTGAAATATTTTCATACACGACCTTAAAAAATATCCCATCCCAAAAAGTTGCGGAAAAAATCGGGATGAAAAATTATAAGATTTTTGAGAAGAATGGTGAACAACAAATCGTTCAAGTTGCCTACAAAAGTTTATGAATAGTTAGTAACTCATTTTTTATTCCAGAAAAGGGCGCGTTAATATAGGAACGTGTCTTTTTCTTTTAAAGAATTGAATTGCATTCATTTTTCAAAGGGGGATTGAATGAAGAAATATATAAAAGGGTTAGTGCCTTGCATTTATTTGATGTTGTCGTTCTTTGTACTATCTGGCTGCAATGCTCAAAAAAGTGGTAATACTTATTATTTATTATTGATGGGTGAAAGTGAAAGCTGGAATCTAACTGGGTATGAAATTGTTATAACACCAGAAGACTTTAAAGCAGGATTTGGGACCTTAAAAATGAAAAACGTCAATACGTATATGACAGATTTCTTCCACTTTGAAACGCATGTGGTTATCGAGAGTGATGATTCAGTAGTTCATACTGATTCAGTTACTGGTGAGACGAATATAGCAGAATATACAACTGGTGCTATTGCAGGGCCATACATCAATAAAAATGGTGACTTTATTACACTGAAAGATATACATGAGATTTATGTGGTCGTTGAATGGTGGGATACTAGTAAGAACGAAAGTATAAAAGAAAGAGTAGATTTATTTAACAAATCGAAAAAAGAACAGTCCTTCTTGAACGAACTATAGGTAAAGTTGAATAATGATCTTCTGGGACGCTTATCTGAAATAATAGGAAAGCGTCTTTCTTCATGAAAAGGGCCATTATCAGTAAGCCCATCTAATACATAGGTACTGTTGCATCATCTAGAAGTGCATTGCATACTACTGCAATCTTGATAAAAAGGCTACTCTAAAATATTTCCAGGAGATTGAACAATTTTCTAGAAAACGAGCGTCTAAGTAGTAGGATTGAAACGAGGTGAGCTGTTGTTGGAACAAATCGTAGAACAATATGGTGAATATTTGTATCATCTTAGCTATTTATATATGAAGGATTTTCAGCTTGCAGAGGAGATTACACAGGACGTACTCATGAAGTACTTATTACATAAAGACGATTTTAGAAAAGATGCTTCATTGAAAACGTATTTAACCCGTATCGCTATTAATTGCTGTCACGATGAACTACGTAAACAAAAGAGAAAATCATTTATTTCAAAGCTTTTACCACTAGGTAGAACTGAACCCTCCGTAGAGCAAACATATATAGCAACTGAAGATTTTGCAACTTTAAAGCAAATTGTCTTTGCATTACCACTTCATTATAGGGAAGTCATTGTACTGTTTTATTATGAAGAATTTGATGTTTCTGAAATTGCTAGTTTATTAAACGTCTCACAAAACACCGTTCGTACAAGGATTCGTCGAGCGAGAGAATTGTTGAAAACAAATCCGGAACTGGAGGCAATATTTTATGAAGGAATTTAAAGACAAGCTAAAAGAAGAATTGCGACAAGATGCCCCATTTACAAACGACATCAAGCAACGTATATTGCAAAAGAAACCCATAAAAAGAAAGTTTAACTGGCAGGTTGTCACCGTATCTATTGCAGCTTGTTTCATTATTGGGTTAATGCTATTCGTTGAGTTTTCTCAAAAGAATAACCTACAAACCGCAAGTCAGCAAAATGAGCTACTACCGATTGTCGATGATGTTTCTTCGTTAGACATCATTCAACCTAAATATGCCCATCTACTTGGAAAACAATGGATGCTGCATTTTTTACCCATGATTATCGATAAGGAAGCCCCTATTACGTATGGAGATTATATTGCTTTTTATGGAACGGATGGGCTTGTCGTTTCAACTGTATTAGGATTAGGGAATGATCATGTAACAATGAAGCAAGGGCAAATTTTAGTAGAGGATACCCCATTAAAAGTACATGGATTAAATGAGCAAATAAAAAAAGAGGATATCAATGACCCATTGAAAAACCCTTATTTTTTTCATAACTTTGGAACAAGACCAGCGCCATTCAATGACAAATCGATTTCTGCGAAAGAAAAAGAAATGGTTGTTTATGATAGTGACGAAGGCCATACGATTATGAAAATTAGTGAGGGGCAATTAGTCGGTAAGGTCGTAGGCTTCCAAAATTTTGAGCTAACATTTGAATTGTCTGAACAGGAGCAGCAAGTTTTTGATGCCTTTAAAGCGGATTATAATATTGAAAAGTTAAAAAATATGACACCCCAAGCGATTACTAAAATGTTTTTATTGAGTGATATTGAAAAAGATTATGAAACATATGAAGCATTGTTTACAACAAATAAGAACGAAGAAACAGAAAGTGTTCGAAGATATTATGAGAAAACGAAAATCGTACGTCAGGAGTTGTTTACAAAGGAAATAAATCGCCTTATTATTGCAAACCTCTTTGCTGGGCTAGAACATGCGGAGTTTGAGCAACAAACAGATACAACAGGTGTTGTAAAATTTATTTCACTTGAAGGACCAACAGAGCTAGGTATGGAGAAAAATGCCCAAGGAATTTGGCAGCCAGCCTTTAGTAGGGGAATTTATTAGGTTTTTAGAAAGGACATCAACTCTAATTTTCATCAGTATCTTTATCTAACAATCGGACGCGTTTATTTCGAAACGCGTCTTCTTTTATAGGTCATGTAGATTGAATAAAGAGCAGGATAGTTTAACGATATAGGTGGATTTTTATGGTAAAATATTTTAGTGGAATGTATTTTTGGGGAGAATAGTGAGTTTTAAGAAAAGGAGTGTTCAATGTTGAAAAAAGTGTTCTCAGGAATTTTTCTTGGGTTGATTCTAATCATGACTTCGTCACCGGCATATGCAGCCGATTTTCAAATAAAAGTTGACGGTGTTACAATTGCATCTGATGTAAATCCAGAAGTTAAAAGTAATCGGACAATGGTTCCTTTACGTGTAATTAGTGAAAATTTAGGGGTAAATGTTGTATGGACGGATGCCCAAATCACCCTTACTAAAAACGATATACAGGTAACACTAAAACTTAATCGTAATCAAGTGGTGAAAAACGGTAAAACAGAAACGCTTGATGTAAAGCCATATATGAAGAATAATCGTACTTTTGTTCCGATGCGTTTTCTTGCCGAAACATTTGGCAGCAATATCACTTACAAAAACGGTACAGTAACGGTTGAGACACAGCCTCTCTTTATTGATGGTATAAAAGTAAAAGCATTGCAATACGAATATCATATGACATTAGGCGGAGTCGTACAGCAAATCAATGGGAATGGTTATAACGAAGCTATTTATAATACTTTTATAAAAAATAATGGAAGTAAAATCGAAGCACCTACTTATAATCCTTGGGATTCTCATCCCATTCCAGTAGGAGACTATGATAAAACTGCGCAATTTGATTTTTTAGACCAAGACTCTAACAGTATCAAACGGTTTGATATTTATTTTTCCACGGGGGACTTGGGCGGAGTTTTGGTGCATGATACTACTGCAAATCATTGGTATGTCTACAGTGATACCGCAAGACTGGGAATACTTCAATTAATTGATACAGCCTCGTTGAACGGCTTTGTGACGGTTATGAGTAATACAGTTCCATAAGGTGGATAATAGTATAAACGGGGTTCTATATGGTCACTAATTCACCAATTCCAATATTATCGACACAAAGTAGGATAAAAATCAAAAACTGCATCCATTTAGATGCAGTTTTATTTTTTTCTAATCAGTGTTTCACCAAGTGGGATTCCAACCACAACAACCAAAACAGTTAAAATTAACAGCGCTCTAAAAATAAAATATGCAGCTTCATCAAACATCGTATCCCTCCTTCTTTTTTACAATACCTACCTCATATTCCGAAAGAATTATTGTTGTGTTTTTATAGTTTACGTCATTACAAGGTACGTATGCAGTTTTTAAAAAATTTGTGGTCTTCAGAAATTTCTTTAGTAAGGAATGCGTCATGCTTCCTCTAAAGGGTCATTTTAATCCTTTAGAAAATGAAAGAATAAAAACTTTGTAATGATGCTATACAAGATCTTCAATCGTTATTTGCTAAAGAATGAGCTAAAGGTTAATAATCCTTTACCCGAGATAATAAATAGTAAACGATACATAAGTAAATTTAATGGAGGTTATGATGATGAGGGTAGTGAAGAAAATAGCCAAGATGGCAGGAATCCTTCTAGTTATACTGACTTTGTTTATGGGGGTTGGATACGCTATTCTTGTGATTAATCCGTTAGGAAATAAACCAGGCAAGCCAGTTGCGGATATTGAAGACAAGGTGGAGATATGGGGAGAAGAAGTGGCAGGTAATCATTCGGGAAGTAAACTTGACGATATGAATATTAAGGGCAATCCTAACAGACTTTTGGCGACATTCAAATTTTCCACTGGCATTGTGGGAGAAGACTATAAAGACAATGAAGCGGCCATTGATACCTTTACCTATGTCTATGAAATTGAAGGGGGCTATGAAAAATCAACCTATGAAGATGAGCCCTATCTGATTCCATATACGGTAGCGAACAGTTACAGTGCCGTCATTATTATGCCAGGTGGTGGTTATGGCTTTAAGGAAATGGATGGAGGAACAGCGGAAGGAAAGGAAGTAGCTGCATCATTAAATAAAGCAGGTATTAATGCATTCGTTCTCCACTATCGTTCCAATCCCTATGAGTGGCCTATTCCACAGCTAGATGTTCAGCGTGCCGTCCGATTTCTACGTTATCATGCCAATGATTATGGTCTCCATCCAGATCGAATTGGTTTAATAGGTTTTAGTGCTGGAGGCTATCAAACGGGTAGCTTTATTAACCTTATTCAGGGAGAAAATCTGTTTCCTGCTAGTTATCAGCCTGATGCCATTGATGCTGTTGATGATCAAGTAGCATCTGCTGCTATGATTTACCCTGCATTGACGTATCGCTATAATGTGCCCATGCTCTTTGCTTCTTTTAATGATGAAGATGTCAGAAATCCAGAAAAACGTGAAGAGCTCTTGCAGCAGACAGATTTATCTACGCATTTCAGAACAGCTCATATACCTCAGTTTATAGCTTATGGGACAAAGGATTTAGCAATCGGGGTAAAAGGTCCACAGGAGTATATCCAATCTGCACGAAACGCAGACGCGGATGTGACTGTGATAGTAGCAGAGGACCAGAATCATGGCTTTAAGCAGGAATACTATATGCGAGCGTATCTTGAATGGGTAAAGAAAATTTTTGCTTCTTTATAATTTGCTTAAGAGGTCAAAGATTTTAGTAAGTGCTATTTTATATGGTTTAAAGTAAAATAGTAGTAAGGTATTTCACCATCAACTCAACTAATCTGATTAGTTGAGTTTTATGTTTTTATAGAAAAGCTACTAAAATATTGTAAAGAAGATGTGATGATAAATGGGGAAAATTGCTATATTAGCAGAGAAACCATCTCAAGCAAGAGCATATGCAGACGCCTTTAAAGTGAAGCAAAAAGAGAAAACCTTTATTGAACTGGAACCTTGTGCTACTTTTCCTCATGGTGCAGTTATTACCTGGGCGGTTGGTCATCTTGTTGAATTAAAGGAGCCGAAAGAATATCAGAAGGAATGGGAGAAGTGGTCGCTTGCTTCATTACCGATCATTCCGCAAAAATTTGAAGATAAAGTGGTCTCTAAAATGTATCCACAATTCAATGCAGTCAAAAAAATCTTTAGTGATCCCCAAGTAACAATGATTTATAACTGCTGTGATAGTGAACGTGAGGGTTCAAATATCTTCTACTCCCTTTTGAAAATGACAAAAGTAAATAAGCCAGTTAAACGATTATGGATCAATTCATTAGAAGTGGAGGAAATCCGAAAAGGTTTTAATCATATGCAAGGTAATGAGCGTGATTTGCTTATGTACCAAGAAGCTAAAACGCGTCAAATTAGCGATTGGCTAGTGGGTATGAACTGTAGTCGCCTCTATACGCTACTGTTGCAGAAAAAGGGCTTCAAGGGCAGTATCTCCATCGGACGAGTACAATCGCCAACCGTCTATTTAATTTATAAAAGACAGCAGGAAATTGAACAGTTCAAGCCTGAAAAATTTTATGAAATCGAAGGGGTATTTAAAGCTCAACATGGTGTATATAAAGGGAAGGCGAAGCTAAAGACAAAAGAGCGGGCTGAGGCAGTGCAGTTATTGCAACAGCATGGGATTGAACCGAATGATACAGGTCTCATTACAAGTGTCACGAACAAAACGAAGCGGATGGCACCACCTAAACTACATGCGCTATCAACTTTACAAGCGGCTGCCAATAAACGTTGGAAATACAGTCCATCACATGTGTTGAAACTTACGCAATCACTTTATGAGAAAAAGCTCGTTTCTTACCCACGTACCGATTCACAGCTCATTACACATAATGAGTTTGCTTATTTAAATGAATCATTAGGAAACTATCAGCAGCTCGTGGGAAAAGCATTTCAACCAATCAATAGAGGGAAGAACAAGCGCTATGTCGACAGTGTCAATGTTGGGGAGCACTATGCGATAATTCCAACGAAAAAAATACCGACCGCCAAAGCGTTGCAATCCATGAATGCTGATGAACGAAATATTTATTTTGAAATCCTCAATACGACACTCGCTATGTTTCATCAGGATTATGAATACGATGAAAAAACGATTATCACGAATGTCAAAAATGTAGAGTTTAAAACAGTAGGGAAAACAGAGCTTGTCAAAGGCTGGAAAGAATTATTTTCAAATGAGACAGAGGTGCAGGCGCGTGAGGAGTCTTTACCTGTTGTCTTCCAAGATGAGCTGGTACAAAGTAAGATTGCTATACTAGAAGGCACGACAACACCTCCGAAGCCCTATACAGAAGGTCAACTCATTACGATGATGAAAACCTGTGGTAAATCGGTTGAGGATGAAGAGGAAATCGAGGTGCTGAAATCGATTGAAGGGATTGGGACGGAAGCAACTCGAAGTGGCATTATCGAGACGATTAAGAAGCATGGATTTATTGAAGTACGAAAAAATATCGTGAGCATTACACCGAAAGGACAGCTTTTATGTCAGGCAATTGAAGGAACATTACTGTCAAGTCCTTCCATGACGGCCAAATGGGAAATTTACTTACATAAAATTGGCCATGGGGAAGGCTCTGCCAAGCATTTTATTGAGAGCATAGGCAAGTTTATTCATCAATTAATAGCAGAGGTGCCTAAACAGTTAGAGTCACTGACAATTGAAGCAGAGCAGTTTAAACCAGCTGTGGTCAAAGATATTGCCATGTGCCCAGCATGCAAGGAAGGGAAAATAGGCTTGCGTAAAAGCTTTTACGGATGTTCGAATTATAAAAATGGTTGTAAGCAAACGTTCCCACAAAGGCTATTAGGAAAAAAACTAACGGAAAAAAACATCCATGATTTATGTAAGAGTGGGAAAACTGCTATGATGAAGGGCTTTAAATCAAAGAATGGCAAACAATTTAATGCAGCCCTACGTTTGGTAGAAGGAAAAATTGAATTTGAATTTAAAGAAAAGTAAATGCTGATAGTTTCAAAGGACTTCCAACATGAAAGTAGGATAGTGTGTTTGTATTGGACATGCTATCCTATTTTTAAGTAAATCAGTCACCTAAAAGGAGAGATGTAATGACGACTATAAAAGAAATTGGCAGCTTATGTCTGACAGATAGTGATGGATACATTATTAATCAAGCAGATTGGAATAAAATCAACCCTATTTTTCTTGCTGTCATCAACGATGTGGTTCATACCTATCGCACCCTTCTCCAAGATGACTTACATAGCATTTATATAAGGGGATCGATTCCAAAGGGTATAGGTATTGAAGGAGTAGCTAACTTAGACACCATAGCGGTTACGAAGCATAAGCCTAAAAAACAGCAGGTAAAGCGGATAAAAGAAGTAGAGCAAGCGTTAACTCAAAACCATGATTGTGTAGATGGGATTGAGCTAAGTGTATTCGGCAAAGAAGATGTTTTAAATACGACATCTTTTTCAATCATTAGTTTCATCCTCCAAACCCATAGTATATGTGTCTTTGGAGAGGATTTAATACCTCGATTATCAAGATATAAAGCGAACGAGGCTTTAGCGAATGACCACCTTATTCATTTGCAGGGGCAAATAAAAAATGCCTGTGATGATCTTCAAGATAATTCGGATAGAGAGGATATTAAAGATTGTTGTAAGTGGATTATGAAAATTATAGTAAGAGCAGGACTTGCACTTGTCATAATGAAGGAAAACACCTATACAAGGGATTTATACCCCGTCTACAAACGGTTCTCAGAATATTTCCCTTACAAGGAAAGCGACATGAGAAGGGCACTTGAATATGCAATAACACCCATAATCGATACGAACGTTTTGTTATTATTTTTAAATGAATTTGGAACGTGGATGGTCAGTGAAGCGGAGAAATGGTTACAATTCTATAACCCTACTAGAGAATTAAACATGAAAATCGTATAACTTTCGAGACAAATAGAGAAAGGTAATCACATTTGCGTTGTGATTACCTTTTGTTGTTAATTGAAATTTGGTGTTCTGCTTTATCTTTCAAAAGGGTTGTCAATATAAGGGCCTTTAATGGTAATACGCATTAACTGGGTCGCCATAAATTTGGGGGTATAGGGCATATCATTTTCTAACCACCAGACGATTACTTCAAGAAAGGCGGCTGCATAAAAACGGACGGCCATTTCGCGCGGCACGGTCAGCTTTTGGTCGTCAGGCTCCATCATTTGAATGCCGCTCGAGACAAAATTGATAATAATGTCTTTAAGACCATCGGAGAAATAAGGGATATTTTTTTCTGTGAGATAGACCTTGTATAGCTTACTATTCAGCGCTATTTGTTCAAATAAATGCATAAATGTCTCATGTGGCTGGTCATAATTTGGTAATAAATCAAAATCCTTCTTCTCTTCGAAGGGTGGATGGATACTACTTACAAGCTCATGCAAGGCTTCTTCTGAGCTTTGATAGAGAAGGTCTAATTTATCACGGTAATGTAAATAAAAAGTGGCACGGTTTAATGTAGCTCGTTGTGTAATATCTTGTACCGTGATCTTTTCATAGCCTTGTTCATCAATTAATGCCACTAGTGCATCTCTTAATAATTGGCGCGTTCTGATGACGCGAGGGTCCATTTTTTTCGACATTTTGAAGCTCCTTGTATTAAATTTTCTATTTAAACAACAGTCCGATTGCAAGTGTTGTGAAAGCATCATTATGGGCTTTGGTGTTGTTTGCCCTTTTTCAATTGCGCGTTATAATTATATTAACGACACCGTGTCGATAATACAACTAGTTGTTAACGTGTTCACGAATTGTTCATTTATATAGAAGAAAGGGAGTTTTATGATGGGTCGTTTAAATGGGAAAGTAGCAATTATTACAGGAGCAGCAATGGGAATGGGCGCTTCTGAGGCAAAACTATTTGCACAAGAAGGCGCAAAGGTCATTGCAACAGATGTACAAATCGAGCCCTTGAATAATTTAGTAAAAGAAATTAAAGAAAATGGTGGGGACATTATTGGTCTTCAACATAATGTTACTTCTGAGGATGAGTGGAAAGCAGTGATTGCCGAGGCTGTAAAGGCATATGGCAAAGTGGATATCCTCGTCAACAATGCGGGCGTTTCATCACCTAAAACAATTGCCAACATGGAAATGGCTGAATGGAATAAAATTATGGATATTAACCTGAATGGTTGTATCATTGGCATGAAATATGTGATTCCTGAAATGCAAAAAGCTGGCGGTGGTTCAATTATCAATATTTCTTCGATCGGTGGAATCGTGGGAATGGCTGGTACAAGCCCTTATACAGCAGCAAAAGGAGCGCTTCGTGTGCTTTCTAAATCGGCTGCGATTGAATATGGTAAAGATAAAATTCGTGTGAATTCTGTTCATCCAGGCATTATTGTAACACCAATGACAGCGCCTACGATGGAAGAGGGCGGTGCATTGCCATACTATCAAGCTTACACGCAATTACCATACTTCGGTGAACCTGAAGATGTAGCTTATGGCGTAGTGTTCTTAGCGTCAGACGAATCCCGCTTTATGACAGGCGCAGAGCTCGTAATCGATGGCGGCTGGACAGCCATTTAATCCAATAGCAAAATCAAAACTAGGCATCACTCGACGTGAGCCTAGTTTTTTATATCCACAGTCACTCCATAAAGGCCTCAGGAACGAGCGAAAAACCTCATAAATAAAAGAAAAAGCCTTGCTGAAGGAATCAACGATACATACAAAAATAGCACAGACATAGTGGATATTTGTGCATATCATAAATGGAGTAAGCGTTTTCTTCATTTATATAGAAGAAAGTCAAAATCGAAAATTTCACGATTATGTCAACGTCACGAAAAAAAATTCACAAAAACCTTAACTATTTCATGTGAAATCCGTATAATAAATCAAACAGTACGAAAATTGTCCATATTTCTCGAAAAATTGCGTGAATTTTTTAAATTGTATTGACGTAGGAAACGATAATTTGTACACTGTGTACAGTCAATTGTTTTGTGGAGGAATACAATTAATTTGAAAAAGTTAGGATTTGATAGATATGATCGTGTGTAAATTTGGTGGAACATCTGTAGCAAGTGCAGAACAAATACAAAAAGTAGCAAACATTGTAAAATCTAATCCGGCGCGTAAGATTGTTGCCGTTTCAGCACCAGGGAAACGTTCTGGTGACGATATAAAAGTAACTGACCTATTAATACAATTAGCAAATGCAGCGTTACTACAAGAGAATACAGAGGAAAAATTGCAAACTGTTGTGGATCGTTTTAGAGCGATTGCTGATGGTTTGGGGCTAGATAATGCCATTTGTGACGTAATCGCAGAAGATTTACGTGAACGTGTACAAGGTGACAAAACAAATGTGGAATTATTCATCGATAGTATTAAAGCAGCAGGTGAAGATAATAACGCCAAGCTTATTGCAGCTTACTTTAATGCCATTGGTATGCCCGCACGCTATGTCAGTCCTAAAGAAGGTTTAGTGGTCAATGATTTACCAGAAAGAACCTTTGCATTACCTGAAGCGTATGCTAATTTAGCCCCTTTAAAAGACACAAAAGAAATTATTGTGTTCCCAGGGTTCTTCGGTTACACTAAAGCGGGCGTATTGCGAACATTTGACCGCGGTGGCTCTGATATTACAGGCTCTATTTTAGCAGCAGCCGTTGAAGCGGAGCTGTATGAAAACTTTACGGATGTGGATTGTGTGTTCTCCGCAAATCCGAAAGTCGTCAACGATCCAGTGGAAATTAAAGAAATTACGTATCGCGAAATGCGCGAATTATCATATGCAGGCTTTTCAGTGTTCCATGATGAAGCGTTAATGCCTGTCTACAAGATTGGGGTGCCCGTTAACATAAAAAATACAAATAATCCATCAGCCCCAGGTACACGTATTGTACCAAGCCGTCCTGCAACAGGTCGTCCAGTTACAGGTATTTCGGCAGACAGTGGCTTTTCAACTTTATATGTCTCTAAATATTTGATGAATCGTGAGGTAGGCTTTGGACGTAAGCTACTCCAAATTTTAGAAGATGAAAATATTTCTTATGAACACACACCATCTGGTTTAGACGATATTTCTGTCATCATGCGTTCGAATCAACTAACACCAGAAAATGAAGCACGCATTCTTAGTCGTGTGAAAGAAGAGCTACATGCAGAGTATGTAGAAATGCGTCACGGTTTTTCCATGATCGTGATTGTGGGCGAAGGGATGCGTCATAACACAGGATTAGCTGCCCGTGCTGCCACAGCGATTTCAAAAACTGGCGCAAATATTGAAATGATCAATCAAGGTTCTTCTGAAGTGAGCCTCGTGTTTGGTGTCCTTCAGGAATATGAAAACCGCATTTTACAAGCGTTATATGAAGAGTTTTTTGCCCATGCAAAAGCATAATGACACAATCGTCACTAATCCAAGTGTTTCTTGCTTGGATTAGTGTTTTCTTTTTGCCGAGAATACGGTAAAATCGAGGGCGTACATAGTTGGGAGGGTTATTCGTGAAGAATTTAACAATCGGTATGCTTTTTTCAATCATCGGGATACTTTTTGTCTGTTTAACGATTATGGATATTTTACCGTCATCGACAAAAACAATAAAAATTGTTTACATAGGCATTGGGTGGGTCTTTATTATCGTCGGCTCTGTCATCCGCTTTAAGAATCTCAAACAAAAGCAGCAATAACACTTTGAAAATGGAATTGTGACAATAGCCAAAGTTATGATACAATTTCAAAGAAAATAAATAATTTGAGTATTATGAAGTTGTTATTCTGTACAAATGTTCAGAAGGTTCAAATTTTAATAAAGAATCGACCGTACAAATTCTTCTTTGTAAGAATTTGTTTTTTTATGTTCCGTCATAACTTTATCGCGAGGAGGCGATTGATTGCCTATACTTACTAAGGATTGCATTCATATTTTTGACGATTATGTTGCCCTTCAAACAGCTTCAGCCATGAAGGTTGTATCCTCAGCCATGCATAACCCAGGCTTCGGTCATTATACGCATCTGATGAATCGAACGGTGCCTATTACCTATGATGAACGACAGCCACATCAGGAATTGCTGCAGTTTTTGCAGGCACAGCATTTCCCGCATGACAATACAGTGGCTATGATGACGGCTGTCCAAGCCAAGTTTGCGACTATTCGTGACTTTACATATGAGGGAATCCACCTTGTCATTATGATTACCGCAGGGCTTGGCAATGCGGTGGATATTACCCGTGCTTTTCAACGAGAGGAGCAGTACCATGCAGGCACCATTAATACTTGGGTGCTGATCAATGGCAAGCTGTCTGATGAGGCACTTTTTCAGGCAATGATTTCAACTACGGAAGCCAAGGTCAAGGCTTTAGTAGATGAAGGTGTTACGGATCCTACGACAGGCACGCTAGCTACAGGTACATCTACTGATAGCTTGCTTATTGCCTCGACAGAAGTAGGGGACTTCCATCAATATGCAGGTCCCATCACCATGCTTGGCAAGATCATTGGCTATGGTGTTTATGAAACGATGTGTGAGGCGGTTAGAAAATACAAAAAAGATAAAGAGGAGAGGTCTAAATGATTGCTATCGTGATTGCCTGCATCATAGGGCTTATTTTTGATTTAGTAGTAGGGGACCCTCCGAAGCTTCCTCATCCTGTACGCTGGATTGGACACTTGATTCAATCGCAAACAGCTTTATGGAATAAGGGCAAATGGCGCAAGCTACGTGGGACAGTGATGGCACTTGCTGTTGTTGGCACGACCATGTTTGTGGTGACGCTAATTCTATTACTAAGCTATCAGGTGAGTATCATTTTTGGCATCCTTGTAGAGGGTCTGCTGATTGGTATCGGACTGGCACAGCGGAGCTTGAAGGAGGCGGCGATGGCTGTCTATGAGCCGCTTGTCAAAGGGGATTTTGCCGAAGCACGTGTTAAGCTGTCTTGGATTGTCGGACGTGATACCGATAAACTAGGTGAGGATGAAATTGTGCGTGGTGTGGTAGAAACGGTTTCTGAGAATACAAGTGATGGTGTGACAGCTCCACTCTTTTATGCCTTTCTATTTGGGGCAATTGGTTTATGGGGCTATAAGGCTGTCAATACCTTAGATTCGATGGTGGGCTATAAAAATGAAAAATATAAAGACTTTGGTATGTTTTCAGCCAAGCTTGATGATGTCCTGAATTTTATTCCAAGTCGCATTACAGGCTTACTGATCGTGCTTTGTACGAAAAATGAAACAGATCGTTCGCTTGGCAAGCGCTTAAAGCGTTGGGTACAGGACGCTAAGAAACATCCTAGTCCAAATAGTGGCTATTTAGAGGCAGCGACTGCAGTGCAGCTTGGTGTACAGCTAGGAGGAAAAAATACGTATCAGGGCGTTGTTTCTCATCGAGCAATTATGGGAGAAAAATTAGTGCCATTAACGAAAGAGCATATTGCAACGTCCATTATTCATATGCGTATTGCCACAGTGCTGTTTGCGCTTGTTATGTTAGCAGTGGAGGTGTTAATTTATGCGGTTACCTAATCACGGAGCAAATCCGCAAAATGTTTATCAGCAATTAGGCTTAACGATGCCTGAGGTGGTGTATGATTTCAGCGAAAATGTCAATGCGGCAGGACCACCAGCCTTTGTGGAGGCACGTTGGCGTACTTTTTATCCACTAATTCAGCGCTATCCAGATCCAGATGGGGAGCCTTTTTTAACGAAGATCGCTGCTTTTCATCAAGTAGCAAAGAATACGATTTTACTAGGCAATGGGGCTTCAGAGCTTTTTAGTGTACTAGCAAGACGCTATGCCAATAAGCGTGTTATCATTGTGCATCCAACTTTTTCAGAGTATGAGCGAACATTGCGTGCTGCAGGTGCTACGATCGTTCCTATTGTCGTGACAGATTTTATCAATTACACATTGCCATTAGAGCAGCTACAGCAGGAAATGTTGACGGCAGATGCTGTATATCTTTGTACACCTAATAATCCGACTGGCGTACTGCCAAATAAGGAAGATTTACTCGCCTTAATCGCACACGGAGCAATCGTTAACTGTGAGCTTGTTATCGATGAGGCATTTATGGATTGGGTAGATGAGGCGCATTCGCTGATTCAATTTAGTGCACAAAACCCACATGTTATTGTCGTTCGTTCGATGACTAAAATGTATGCGATTCCAGGTTTACGACTTGGGTATTTGGTTGCGCATGCTACAATTGTGAGCGCCTTAAAAGAAATGCTACCGCATTGGAATTTAAATGCCTTTGCGCTTGTAATTGGGGCAAGCTGTTTAGACGAACAGCACTATTGTCAGCAGGCAATTACCTATGCCGCTGCGCAAAGGGAATGGCTGCATCGTTACTTACAGGACAATGGCTGCCAAGTAACGAATAGTGTAACGAATTATGTGTGCTTCTCCTTACCGAAAACACAGCAAGCAGACGCCTTTTTCACCTATTGTCTTGCACAGGGTGTTGTGCTGCGTCACACAAAAAACTTTCAAGGCTTGCAGGGTGAGTGGTTCCGTATTGGCATAAAAGACATTGCAGCCATGACATCTTTACATAATTGTCTACAAACGTGGTTTAACCTAAATAAGGGGAGAGAAAAGTGACAACTTTTTATCTAGTAAGACATGGGGAAACACAATGGAATCAGGAGCATCGACTACAGGGGTGGCTGGATTCTCCATTAACGGAATACGGTAGAGCAGCGGCTGAAAAACTTCACAAGCAACTGCAACAGATTCCTTTTACCGCTGCTTATTGTAGTTCAAGTGGTCGTGCAAGAGAGACGATGGCTATTTTGATGGCCAATCGCAAGCTGCCTATTGCCTATGAAGATGATTTACGGGAGATCTATTTAGGGAAATGGCAGGGGCAGACAATCGACGATATACTGGCGACACATAAGCTTGATTATGAGCTATATACGAACTACCCTGCGCAGTTTGTGGCGAGTCATACAGAAAGCTTTGGAGCTGTAACAGAAAGAGCGATGTTTACATTAAAAAAAATAGCAGCCCAACATCACAATGAAACGATCCTCATTGTCTCCCACGCTGTAACGATTAAATGCATTATCAATGCTATTTTACAGCGCAGCATTAGTGAGCTGTGGGCAGCTCCATACATTCATGGGACAAGTGTGACAGTGATTGAACGGCAAGGTCAACAATGGCTTGTGAAGGATATTGGTAATCTACATCATTTACAATAGGAGGTGTCCTACATGCCGCTTATTTTTATTACAGGTGGTGTACGTAGTGGTAAATCCCATTTTGCAGAGCAAGCAGCGCTTCAGCATTATGAGGCACAGGCATGTACAGCGAAACGCTTGCTCTATTTGGCTTCGGGTATTGCCTTAGATCATGAAATGGAAAAAAGAATCTTACGGCATCAGGCAGATCGCCAGGCACAGCCTGTACAATGGCTGACGGTGGAGGCTCCCTATGCAATTTCTGAAGTATTTGAGACACTTCAGGATGGAGATGTGGTGCTGTGGGATTGCGTGACAACTTGGCTGACCAATGCTTTTTACGAAGGCTATGACAAGGGGACACCCTGTTTACAACAGCCTGGTTGTTTAGCTAAGAAGCTACAGGCCGTCAAGCAGGCGATCCAATCACTACTGAAGAAGGATTTGACTTTTTTTGTGGTATCCAATGAACTTTTTGATGAACCTCCTTATGCTAGTGATGAAGTAGAATTATACCGACGAACGCTCGGACAGTTCCATCAATGGTTGGTTTCTATGGCACAGGAGGTCTATGAAATGAACTATGGCATTGTAAAGAGATGGAAATAATCAAGAAGGAAGGCAAGAGGATGAAAAATTTTTGGCATAGCCTCCTACTGGCATTTCAATTTTTTACGGTATTGCCAGTACATAAAGAGCTTCCGCTAACAAGGTCCACCATCACAGGCATGTTTGCTTGCTTACCGTGGATAGGTGCTTTAATGGGAACAACGGTGGCAGCTGTGCTTTATAGTCTTATGCAGTGGACAGCCAGCAGTGAAGTGATGCTAGCTTTCACTGTGATAGGGCTATTTGCTTTATGGACAGGTGGTTTGCACTTAGACGGCTTTATTGATATGGGCGATGCCTATTTTTCCTATCGAGATCGAGAAAAACGATTGGAGATTTTAGATGACCCCCGTGTGGGAGCGTTCGGAGTATTGGCTGTGGTGTTTTTATTAATGGGGAAATTTGTTATTCTACATGAGCTTTTAGTGCAGCAGAAGTTCGACTTGTGGATGGTGATATTCATTCCATTTCTAACAAGGGTGGGCATGAGCTTTTATTTTATGTCACTCCATTGCTCAAAGGAAAAAGGTCTTGCTTATTTTTTTAAGTCTCATATGAATGCTAATCGATTAAAAGTGATCATGCTGTTATCGCTCGTATTGGCGATGACGGTTGTTTTTATCAGCACGCAGTTCTTACTTCTTCCTGTTGTCCTAGTCGTCGTTTTAGCCATTGCACTTTTTATTTTTCGACAATTTACGTTGCGTAATTTTGGTGGAGTATCTGGCGATTTACTGGGTGCCTCCATTGAAGGGATGGAGGTTGTGCTATGGGTGACATTGTTACTGTGTGCTTAATTCGGCATGCGCCTACAAAAGAGAATCTTGAAAAGCGTTACCTTGGGTGGACGGACGCACCATTAGCAGATACAGCCAAGCTTGCTGTTGTGGATGCATTGGTTAAAAAGGTATATGGCAGTGATCTACAGCGCTGTCGACAAACGGCTGCTCATTATTTTCCCAATGCTAGCTACCAGGCAGAGGCATCCCTTCGAGAGACGAACTTTGGTGCATTCGAAGGGAAAACCTATGAGGAGCTAAAAATGGATGCTCACTATCGGGCATGGATAGATGATCCAATCCGTACACCCCCTCCACAAGGTGAGGCATTCGATGATTTTATGAAACGTGTTGTAGATGGATTTCATTATTTACCGAAAAATGAGGATAGCTATTATTTAGTGGTTCATGGTGGGGTTATTCGTGCCTTACTTGTTGCCTTTGCGCCAACAGAACAGCCCTTTTGGTCTTATCAAGTGCCACATGATAAACAATTTGTTTTAACATTTACAAGAAAGGCTTGGGAGGAGGGAGCAAGATGCATGTCTTTATCGGAGGTGCCTATAACGGCAAAACCGACTATGTGAGGCGCTTGTATGAACCGCAACAGATGGTTATGATTGCTGGCGAACTACCTGAGGTAGCGCCCGCCTGTGATGTCCTTGTCCTAAAGAACTTAGAAAAATGGCTTGTGACACAAAACTTGGAGGAAGATGAACAAATCGTACAAAAGGTGCTAGCCACATTACAAGAGCTTGAACACCATTGTACACTCGCACTTATTGTGACGGATATGGGACGTGGGGTTGTGCCAATGGAAAAACAAGCCCGACAGCTACGCGATACCTGTGGTCGTCTATACCAAGCTTTGTTCAAGGAAGCGGAGCAAGTTGTACGGATTTGGTATGGAATAGCTGAGCCATTGAAGTAAAGTAGACATTCAACAGAAAAGAGGGAATGAAATGGAACGACAAAAATTAAGAAAATTGATTTTGACGGCGATGGTAGCGGCCATCTGTGCAGTAGGAGCAATGATTAAGGTACCAGCGTTTATTTCAACGGCTGCACTGGATTCGGCTCCTGCCTTTTTAGGTGTTGTCTTTCTATCCCCCATCTTAGCAGGGGTTGCTGGATTAATCGGCCATTTTATTACAGCATTAACATCTGGATTCCCCCTAGGACCTTTACATATTATTATTGCGGTAGAAATGTTGATTGTCGTATGGGTCTTCGGGGTGATGCATAAAAAAGGCATGCACTTTTGGAAATGGCCAGTTGCCTTAGTATTAAATGGTATTGTTGCGCCACTACCATTTTATTTTATTATTAGTCCAGCATTTTTCTGGGGTGCTTTAGGTAGTATTCTAATGGCAACGGTGATCAATTTAATCGTTGTTGCGGTAGTAATGCCCGTCCTATCAAAGGTTTTTGTGCGTAAGGAAGGTCGTGCACAGTGAGAAATGCGATGAAAGTAGGGGCATTCATTGCGACCATGGATAATGCCGCAGCCATTGGACAAAAACCGCAAGATGTTGTGTCGGCACCAGACCAATTGACAGCCTACATGACAGCCCGTGTAACGTTTTTAGAACAGCTTGCTGCACAGGCACTACCTATTCAAGTTCTACTTGCGAATTTTTCTGGAGATGCCGCATGGTCTCGCTATGAAAAAGGTATACAGCAAGTGTTTACAGAAGCAGGTCTTACATGCCCAGCCATTACGGGGAGTACGGAATCCAATATGCCCACATTGCAGTCAGGCTTAGCTGTTACAATGCTTGGAGAAATTCAGCAGCAGCGTCGAGCATTTGACCACGATCAGCTTAGCTGGTACACCTATGGCCTGCCGCTTGTGGGTGAAGAGGTGTTGGCACAGCCTGAAGATGTGGCGCAGTTGCTGCCTGTTTTCAAGGCATGGCAGTCAGAAATTGTTCAGCAAGTATGGCCAGTCGGATCAAGGGGGCTGCAAGGAGAATTTGCCCGTCTGTTTGGGGAGCGACATGTGGAATGCGCTCTTGATGGTGCAAAATCAGCAGGCCCCTGTACAGTCATTTTGCTAGGCATTGCTCCAGACAATGAGTCACAGGCACAAAAAATTTTCCTGCGAAATTTTGAGAAGCTACGCATTTCTGAAAAGTGATGGGGCTTGTTTTGAGCAAATGATCGCATCTTGGGATAGGGCCAGATAATCCAGAGCAAGTGTTATTTTACTTCGATATGATTCTTGCTCTGGGTATTTCCTTACTTATTGACAGGATGACGCTGAATCTAAAGTAGCTGGCTGTTGCTTGTAAAGGAATAGGCCCGCTCTGTAGTGTGAGGAAGTCGCTCTTAAGCAGGGCAAACCCGCTCCAAAGTAAATGAAAGCCGCTCCTAAGAAGTGGAACTTCGCTCTAAAAAGTCACCACCCTCCAAAATCTGCTTAGAAATTAGATTTTTTCTCCTTATGAAGACACTACACCACAATCAAACCACTCCAATAATATTACGAGACCCGAAAAATTATTTATCAAATGGGAATGATTTTCAGTTATAATAAGGAACGAATGGGATTTAAATAGAACGGAGTCGAATGTATGCAGGCAGTTAAACAATTAGGGCAGTATTTGGGGCCTTATAAATTTTTCACGCTGATTGCACCGTTATTGATGGTGCTAGAGGTGACGATGGATTTAATTCAGCCGACCATCATGCAACATATGATTGATACGGGGATTGCCAATGGGGATAATCGTTACGTATTGAATATGTTTGTGTGGATGCTTGGCAGTGCAGTGCTCGGACTTATTGGTGGGGTTGGTTGCTCGTATTATAGCTCGAAGGCGGCGATTCATTTTGCCTCGGATATTCGACAGGCTCTTTATGAGAAGATGATGACTTACTCAGCCAAGGAGCGAGATGCTTTTACAACGGGGAAGCTGATTACGATTTTAACGAGTGATGTGGAAAGTATTCAGCGTGCCTTTATGATGACGCTGCGTATTTTTGTGCGTGGGCCCTTGCTCTTTATCGGCGCAGTGATTATTGTGTTTGTCACAGCACGTGAGCTTTTTTCCATATTGCTCATTATCGTACCATTGTTGGTTATAGCGATGTATTTTTTTACGAAATATTCGGGTGTATTGTATCGTCGTGTTCAGGAGGCCATTGATGCCGTCAATACGAAGCTACAGGAAAATTTGGCGGGTATTCGTGTAGTTAAAGCCTTTCGCCGTGAAACACAGCAGGTAGCACAGTTTGGAGAATTAAATGAGGCGTTGACGAAACGTTTTATTACAGCTGAGCAAATTGTCGGGGTACTTGTACCCTTTACGATGTTTGTTGTCAATCTAGGGATTGTAGCCGCGCTTTGGCTTGGAGCCATTAAGGTAGACGCGGGTACACTGCAAGTTGGCGTTATTCTTGCATTCATCAATTATTTAACGATTATTTTAAATGGACTGATGTCCTCTAGTATGGTGCTGATGCAAATAGCGCGAGCCTTGCCTTCAGGAGAACGCATTGTGGACGTGTTAAACAAAGAGATTGCTGTTAAGGAAGCGGAACATGCGCTGACCGATCCAATAAAAGGGGCCATTGACTTTGATCAGGTGAGTTATCGTTACTATGAAACAGCTGAGGATGTCCTCAAAAAGATTTCATTTTCGGTGAAACCAGGGCAAACGGTCGGCATTATTGGAAAAACAGGTAGTGGTAAATCGACGCTGGTGAAGCTATTACCTCGCTTATTTGATCCCTCTGGTGGCGAAATCCGCATAGACGGAAAACCGCTAAAATCCTACTCACTCGCAACCCTACGTGAGCATATCGGATTTACCTCACAGAAAGCATTATTGTTCTCTGGACCGATTGAAAAAAATATTCGTCTCGGTAAGGATGATGCTACAGCTGAGGACCTACAGCAGGCATTAGAGGCGTCCTGCGCCAGTGAATTTGTAGAGCGACTTGATAAGGGCTTAGCACATGAATTATCACAGGGTGCTACGAATCTTTCGGGTGGGCAGAAGCAGCGGCTTGCATTAAGTCGTGCGTTTATTCGAAAGCCTGCTATTTTGGTGTTGGATGATACAACGTCAGCGTTAGATAGTGCATCAGAACAACAAGTGCAGCGAGCTATTGCCACCTATTATCAAGACACAACGACCTTCATCGTAGCGTCGAAAATTGCCTCCATTCAGCAGGCAGATGTTATTTTGGTACTAGAGGATGGCGACATTGTTGGGCAAGGAACCCATCAGCAGCTTCTACAATCAAATGCGCATTATCAAGCAATTTATGCGTCACAGCAAAAGGCTGGTGAACAAGGATGAGTCAAGGTCAACCAAAGCAAATGAATTTTGGACGTGGACCGCGTATGGGGGGACCAGCTGAGAAGGCGAAAAATCAAAGGGAGACATTGTCACGTGTATGGCATTATGTCAAGCAACAAAAAATAGGGCTGTTTTTCTCTATCTTTTTTGTCATTGCTTCGACCTTTTTAAGCCTTGCGGGGCCCTATATGATTGGGCATATTATTGATGATTACATTATGAAAAAGGATATCGACGGAACGATTCGTTTAGGCATCCTGTTGGCCGTTATTTTTTCAGTAGCCTCTATTCTGACATGGCTGCAAACCTATGTCATGATTCAGGTGGCGATGAAAACCATTCGGACATTGCGTCTGGAACTATTTCAAAAGCTTCAAACACTGACATTACGTTTCTTTGATCAGCGTGCACTTGGGGATTTAATGAGCCGTGTGACCAACGATATTGATAATTTAAATACCGCACTTGTGCAAAGTGTTACGCAAATCGTGTCGTCCATTTTAACTGTAATCGGTGTCAGTATCGCCATGTTTACATTAAGCTGGCAATTAGCAATCGTGACATTGATTATTATTCCGCTAATCGTTTTCACAACCAAGCAAATCATTAAACGCAGCAGTAAAAATTATGCAGCACGACAACGGGATCTTGGGAAGCTGAACGGCTATATTGAGGAAATGATTACAGGTTCGGAGGTACTTACGCTTTTTGGTAGGGAGCAGCAAACGATTGATACGTTCCATCAGCAAAACGAAAATCTACGAAACTCTGCCCAACGAGCAGAAATTACCTCTGGCTTACTAGGTCCGATTAATAACTTTATGAATAATTTAGGCCTTGCCATCGTCATCGGAACAGGTGCCTTTTTAGCAGTAAAGAGTATTGTTACAGTGGGGATTATTGCCGCCTTTGTGACCTATACACGGCAATTTTTCCGTCCGCTTAATCAGCTATCTAATCTATTAAACACCTTCCAGTCTGCTATTGCTGGGGCAGAGCGTGTTTTTGAGATACTAGATGAACCCTCAGAGGTAGCCGACAAGCCTAATGCTATCAAGACGGCATCGCTCAAGGGGGATGTTGTTTTCAAACAAGTATCATTTAGCTATGAGCCAAATAAGCCTGTGTTAAAAAACATTGACTTCCATGCCAAGGCAGGAGAGACATTTGCTCTTGTTGGGCCAACAGGCTCAGGCAAAACAACGATTATCAATTTATTAACACGTTTTTATGACGTCGATCAAGGTGAGATTTTAATTGATGGGCATAATATTGAACACTATCAGATGGCGACGATTCGCCAAAGAGTTGGTGTGGTTTTACAGGACACCTATTTGTTCTCGGGAACGATTCGTGAAAATATTCGCTTTGGTAAGCTAGATGCGACAGATGAAGAGGTTGTGGAAGCGGCAAAAATCGCGAATGCCCATCATTTTATAAAATATTTACCTGCCCAATACGAAACACCCGTGCAGGCAGGAGGAGCCAATTTAAGTCAGGGGCAGCGTCAGCTTATTGCGATCGCCCGTGCAATTTTAGAGAATGCCGATATTTTAATTTTGGATGAAGCGACATCCAGCGTGGATACCCAAACAGAGGTCGATATTCAAAAAGGCTTACAGCATTTAATGCAGGGACGCACAAGCTTTGTCATTGCCCATCGTCTGAAAACAATCGAAAATGCCGATCAAATCCTCGTGATTCAGCAGGGAGAAATTGTCGAGCAGGGCAATCACCAAGAGCTGATGCAGCAGCAGGGAATCTATCGTCATCTTCAACAAAAACTATTGTTAGAGCAGGTAGAATAGGGAATAATGAAGGTACATCTTCCAGAAGGCGAGGGATTGACATGTATGAATTAAAGACCAAAGAAACCGATGTAAGTGTCATTGAATTTATTGAAAGTGTAGACCATCCAAAAAAGCGAGAAGACGCCTATCGATTATTGGACATTTTCACAGAGGTCACAGGCTATGAAGCCAAAATGTGGGGACCGAGTATTATAGGCTTTGGTAAATATCATTACAAATATCAAACAGGTCATGAAGGGGATGCCCCACTAGCTGCCTATTCCCCTCGCAAAGCGAAAATTAGCTTATATTTTGCTCCAGGGGATGAACGAGAGCAACTATTACAACAATTTGGTAAACACACAACAGGAAAAGCCTGCGTTTATATTAATAAGCTAGCTGATGTGCATGAAGACATCTTAAAAGCCCTTATACAACAAACGATCGATTTTTTACGAAAAACCTATCCAGATGCTTAATCAAGAGAGCTGCCTATTAGTTAGGTAGCTTTTTTGTATGAAATTTATCTATTTTCTCCAAAAGTTTAGTAGATATTTATTTTTACCGTGTATCCTTGCAAGTATCAACGAAAAGAGGAGATACGTATGAAAAAGAAAGCAAAGAAAATGATTGTCTATATGGGGGCATTGATTGTGCTTGGAATGGTGATAATTTGTATTTATCACTATAGCTTAATACAGAAGGAGTCAGCTATTTTACAACCTAACGGCACATTAAACAATGTAGATGGTCACAATCTCCATGTTTATCAGGAGGGGGCTGGCGAGGATACATATATTTTTATGGCTGGCTCAGGTATCGCAGCACCCGTATATGAGCTAAAAGGGCTGTATCGTAAGTTTTCACAGCATCATCAAATTGCAGTAGTGGATCGAGCTGGCTATGGCTATAGCGACGTAGCCCATGATGATAGAGGAATCGATACGATTTTAGCGCAAACACGACAGGCACTTCTGCAAAGTGGGCTTGAACCGCCCTATGTCCTTGTGCCACATTCCATTTCAGGGCTAGAGGCCATTTACTGGGCGCAAAAATACCCAGAGGAAGTAAAGGGCATCATCGCGCTAGACATTGGCCTACCTAGTCAATATGTAAAGCATAAAATGGGGACGGTCGATCGTTGGATGGTGAGAGGCATGCACCTCGCTACTAAACTCGGCTTACATCGACTTTTGCCAACACAGGTCTATAATCCGCAAGTACTTCAACTGTCGTTTTTAACAGCACAGGAAAAGGAAATCTATCAGGCGTTGTCCTTTAAGCAATTTTTTAATGAAGATATGCAAAATGAGCTGTTGCAGGTCTACGAAAATAGTTTACAATCAGAACAGCTCAAAAAGCCGCAAGACACGCCTATCTTACTGATTGATGCGATTGTGGAAGAAAACAAACATTCGAAATATACGAAGCAAAATCGGCAGGATTATGCTGACTTTGCAAAGCAATTCACTAATGCACAGGTGAAAGAGGTCAGTGGGACACATAGTATTTATCTCTATCAGCCAGATGAAATCTATCAACTGGCAATGGAATTTATGAAAACAACGGGTGATGAGAAAGGTCGATAAGTATGAAAGGATTTAGAATCTTAATTATAGAAGACGATCACATGATTGGTGATCTACTGCAAAAAATAGTGCAGCGTGAGGGCTATGAGGCAATCTGGAAAACAGATGGCAAGGATATGATGGCGCTGATTCAGCAGGTGGATTTAGTCATAATGGATATTATGCTGCCAGGAGAGGATGGCTATCAATTAAGCAAAAATATTAAACGTTTAGGCTTAAATATTCCAATCATTTTTCTATCGGCACGTAATGATATTGAAAGTAAGCTAGAGGGGTTGATGGTCGGCGAGGATTACCTGACAAAGCCATTTGATCCGCGAGAGCTGTTGCTAAGAATGCAAAAAATGCTAGCACAACAGTATGGTACACTTACGCAAATTCAGCATTTATTGATCGATGGGGAACGCCGTCAAGTATTTCATCATAGTATCCATGATGAAATCGCCCTAACAGCGATTGAGCGAAAAATTTTCTTTTATTTATTTGACAATCGTGACAGAGTATTAACAAAGGAACATTTTTTTGATTATCTCTGGCCACTTGATGAACGCAATCATAATATTTTGAATGTCCATATTAAAAAAATTCGAACAAAGCTACAAGACCCAGCAGGCATTATTGTGCAAAATATTTATGGAGAAGGGTATCGTTTAAATACCTATAATAAAAAATGACCTTAAAAACAAAATACCGTACTTTGTTATTTGTAGCCATTGGGAGTGTGCCTGTTGTACTATTAGGCATTAGTGTGGCCATGTCAATTTTGTATGACAAGGCCTTTAAAATGAAAAATGACGGCATTCCGTTTCATGAGTCCTATGCCTATCCTGTGATGCTGATTGCGTTTGTGCTAGCGTTAGGAATGCTCGCATGGCTATTTTCCACATCGATTCATTCGTTACTATCCAAAATTACACTACTTAATAAAACAATACGAGAACTAGCAAGTAATGAGCGAATACCTGACACGTTAACGATAAAAAGTGAGGATGAAATTGGACAGCTTAGCCAATCTGTCAATCTTTTAATTGAGCGTACAACATACCGAGAATTAGAGCTTGCCCAGCAGCAGGAGCTTCAAAAAGAGCTGCTACAAAAGTTGCGACATGACATTCATACGCCGTTAACGGCTATCCGTTTGCAGCTGTTTTATCTAGAGGATCAGCTACAGGGGCAGCCCAAATTGGTGGAATCCTTACATGCACAAATTCAATATATCACGAATTTAACTAATGCATTTCAGTTACAGTCCTTTGATACGAGTGAACAGTCCTATGTCATGCAGGAGGAGGTTCAACTTGTCCCATTGTTACAAATGATGATAAAGAAGTGGCAGTATCTATATCGCATGCAGAATATTACGCTGCATTTTCAGCACGATGATTTACAAGCAGCTTGGCTTAGCAATGAATTGTGGCTACAGCGTTTATTCGATAATGTCTTTCAAAATACATTAAAGCATGCCCAAGCATCCAAGCTAGAGGTGACGATTAAGGACGGGCAAGTTGTCATGTGTGATGATGGTATTGGCTTTACGACTGAAGATGAGCATGGCGGACTTGGGCTTAAAATCATTCAGGATATTGCTAAAACATTGAATATCGAAGCTTCCTTACAATCAAACAAAAATGGCACGACCTTCTACTTTACACACCAATAAAAAACAACGGCAGCCTTTGCCGTTGTTTTTTATTTTACACTGATTTTCGTTGCTGTAGTAAGAACAGGGCAAGTCCTAGTAAAATGACCACAATACCGATCCCCTGTTGAACGGAAATCATCTCATCTAAAATAAAATAAGCTAATATACATGTGCCGATTGTTTCGCCTAAAATACTCATGGAAATCACCGTTGTACTTAACCATTTCAATAGCCAATTAAAAATGGTTTGCCCGAAAATCGTTGCAATGACAGCCAGCCCTACAAGGGACCACCAGGTGGAGGCTGAATAATCGAAAAACGATTCTTTCATAAAGAGGGCATAAACGGCTAAAAAGATCGAGCTACTGCCATAGCCGATAATAGAATAGGGAATGAGCGATAAATCCTTGCGCACTGATTGCCCAATAAAAAAGTAGGCTGTAATAATACCTGCCGCAATAAAGGCAAGAATATCGCCATAAAGGGCTTGTCCACTAATCTGGAAATCTTGCCAGCCAATAATGAAGCAGCCGATGATCGCTACGAAGCAGCCAACAATCGCTCCTTTTGAAAATCGCTCTTTAAATAAAAAATAGCTGCCTACTAAAGAGAATAGTGGCTGTAGTGTCACAATGACGGTTGAACTAGCCACAGATGTGTAGTTTAATGATTCAAACCATAACACATAATGACAGGACAAAAATAAGCCTGATAAAATGCCGAGTCCCCATTGTTTTTTTGAGAGACTTGTAAGCTCCTGCCGCAAGCTCTTCTGTGCCAATAAAAATGGAAGAAGTACTAGCATCGCAAAAAATAGTCGATAAAAGGCTGTAATCGCTGGTGGTGCATCAGCTAGCTTAACAAAGATTGCTGAGGTAGATAATGCAAATACTGCAAAAAATAACGAGATGTAATAAAACATGATGTACTCCTAAGCATTTACAAGATTAATAATGACAAACCTATTATAGTGTAGTCCGCATGAATAATATAGGGTTTTTAGAATATTAGCACAAAATAAGTTTATGGAGCTAATTCTGCTCAAGCAAGGATTCAATGACCTGTTTTAATTGCAGGATGAAGGGCTGCTTACTGTCATCTTTTTTATAGATATAAACTGTTTCGATCACACTGTGAAGCCCATCTAAATCATAAAAATGCAGGTCGGGACAAGGATAAAGTGCTAGTAATTTGGTATTTAATACAGCCAATGTATGCTCGATTTCAAGAAAATCTAAAATACTACTAACTGATTTAATTTCCTTCATCGTAAAAGGTACCTGCTTGTCAGTGAGCCATTGTGCTAATGCATGGGTATACATGCAGCCCTTACTTAACACAAGCAATGTGACAGGTGTTCGTTGATCAAAGTCAATGATATGAGCGGAGCTTGAGATAACTTCAAACGTCTCTGTGGCTAGTACATCATAGTGTAGATCGCTATAATGCTTGATTGGATTACTTGTCAATGCACAATCTATTTCCGCCAGATGGACTTTGTGATTTAAGGCTGTACTTGATTCCACAGTGAAATCAACATCTATCGGACTTCGACTAGTTTGCAGTGCGTTCATAATGGATGGTCCATATATTTTAATGGTTGTATGAGATGTACCAACCAAAATGCTCGTTTGTGTAGGGCCGATGGTATGTAAAAAGTCTTCATACTGCTCGGCAACTTTCTTTAAAAACTGTAAATAATGTTGACCTACCTCTGTCAGCTTTAAGCCTTGGGGTGTTCGTTTAAAGATGTCCTGCCCAATTTCACGCTCCATTTTTTTCACCTTTGCTGTTAAGGCAGATTGTGTATAATTGGTGATTTCAGCCGATTTACTCAAGTTTTGCCTCTCTAAAAGCTCCATTTTTAAGGCAATTTCTTCAATGTTCATGTTGTTCCTCACATACCTATAGAATTTTTTAATAGCCGCTATCATTTTCCTCCATTTTACGTACGCGAGCTGTCCACGTACACTCTAGATAATGAAAAGGTAGACTGCAAAAGCAGTAACCTGATGGAGGGTTTTTATGCATACATATTATCGATGGGTCATCTTGCTTGTGGCTACACTTTCGCAAACAGCCGCAACCTTTGTGACCTACGGAATGGGGCCAGTTGCCTCTTTTTATCAAATGGAATGGCACTTAACGTCCTTCCAAACAGGGCTAATTGTTTCAGCCGTCAATATAGGGCCAATTTTCTCCATGCTGCTATTTGGTTATCTCATGGATAAAAAGGGAGAAAAGCAGATTATTGGATGGGGCTCGATACTACTGGGCCTGTCAGCCTTATTGCTAATACCCGTGAATCATTATACGACATTGCTTCTCGTATTAATAGTTGTGGGGATATGGTATGGCAGTGCGCAAACAGGTGGCAGTACTGCTATTGTGAAATGGTTTCCTAACAAGCATCGAGGACTTGCTATTGGGATACGCCAAACAGGTATTCCGATTGGAGGTGCATTGGCTTCCACTTTGCTGACCTATTTGTATCAACATCAACATCATCATCTATCCTCTGTCCATTTAGCACAGGGCTTGATGGCGATTGGTGGGGGACTATTATTTTTATTGCTGTACAAAGAACCAAAACAGCATGACACCGCTACGGCACCTCTCATTCCTTTTAAAGAGAAGATGCGTGCTATTCGGCACAATCGGGCGCTCTATCCTTTATTTTTTGTGGGCATGGTCATGATGTCCCTCCAAATGATTATCATTGCTCATTTTATGAGCTATTTACATCATGAAGGTGGGTATACATTAACCGAGGCAGGGCGCTATTTAAGTCTGATTTTATTTGGTGGGATGCTTGGGAGAATTGTACTTGCTTGGATGAGTGATCATTATTTCGCTCAAAAACGAGAGCCATTATTAGTGCTCGTCATGCTCGCTACATTCCTGATGCTTGGCTTTTTGCCCTTTGTCATACATAGCAAGGGCCTCATGATTTTATTTTGCAGTTTATTTGGGTTTTTAGCGCTTGGCTGGTATTCCATATATATCACTTGTGTCACGGAGCAATCCGATTCGCAAGCAGTAGGACTAACTGTTAGTGCAGCGTTAACAATTAATCAGTTCTTTATTGTCTTGGCACCAACGGTTTATGGTTTATTGGTTACTGTTTTTTCCAACTATCAGCTCGCTTTGGATGTTATCGCTGTGATGGTTATACTGGGGGCATTTCACTTATACAGAACATCCCAAGGTAGTTTAACTTCTGAAAGTTCGGTAAAATAATGGAAAAGAGGAAATGGAGGTTGCGACGAATGACCAGTTCGATTTGGATTGAGGCAAAGATAGATAAAGTATGGCAGGCGATTACAGAGGAGCAATCCCTCTCCCGATGGTACGCACCAGGCTCCATATGGGACATCCCTATACTAACAGCTGGGGAAAAGATGACATTTACCTTAATGCCAAATGCGCATAACCAGCTTTCTGAAAAACTGCCGATGGAGCTAACGATTCAGCAAGTGAAGAAAAATGAGGAATTTTCCTTCTATCTAGAAGTTCCTGAAACATTGATTGCTATTACGTTAGCCCAACAGGGTAATGGCACTACGGTGAGCTTTAATTCGTCAGGCTATGATGCCTCTCTTGCGAATTTAAAGGCATTGCTGGAGGGGCATGACATTCCTTATCAGTAAGCCTCTCTACGTCTTAGGTCTTAGATGAATTTCGAGCGGAGGGTCGTATTTTAATTTCCTCCCTTCTATATAATGAAATTATTGGTAGATTATACGGTGGGAGGAAATAATAGTGAAAAAATTAGTGGGTTTAGGTGTCGTGATAGGCACGTCAGCATTGGTATTATCAGGGTGCTTTTCCTTTATTCCAAATAAAATGCGAGAGGAAGCCATTTTGGTGGAAAAGGATAAAGCGAAAGCATTAGAGGTAGACATTGATTTAGGTGTTGGCGAAATGAATGTATCGAGTGGTGCAAAGGAATGGGTTGAGGGCAACGCAGAATATAATGTAAAAAAGCTAGCCCCTCAGGTAGACTATGATCTACATGGCGATACAGGAGAAGTGGAAATCAAGCATAAGGGCTCAACAAGGCTGGGGCTCTCCAATATTAAAAACACATGGGCGATTCAACTGAACGACAGCATCCCCATAGATCTGAATGTGGAAACGGGTGCTTCTCTTGCCAACCTTGATTTACAGGGTCTTCAGCTGGAAAAGCTCGATATTGAAGCGGGTGTCGGTGATCTAACGGTTAATCTAGGTGGCGACTGGAAAAAGAGCTTTACAACGACTATTGAAACAGGTGTCGGTCAAACAACAGTTATTTTACCTTCAAAGGTTGGCGTGAAATTAACGACAGAAAAAGGCATTGGCTCGTCTAATGTGGAGGGCCTTATATCAAAAGGGAATGGTGTCTATGTCAACGAAGCTTACGACAAGGCGGATGTCGTACTAGAGGTCAATTCGGAATTGGGCATCGGGGAAATTACCTTTAAGTTAGATCGATAGAAAATGGAGTAGGCTACTTGATTGAAATAAATACAATAACCATAATAGGAGCGTCAAATACATCCTTTGTATTTGACGCTTATTTTATGGTAGTTTTAAGAAAGCAATGTTTCAAAGGAGCGAATAGATTGAAGACCTATACATACAAGCAACCAGCGGCCATCGAGTCAACAGAGGCCGTTAAAATTTTAAATGAAGCGGGGGAGGTATCGTCCACCGTTCAACGTGTGTATTCCAATGCACTAAAAAAAGCATTCGATAAAACGATGGACTATCGTTATTTCGTTCGTTTTGATGTCCACGATCGCAATGGTCAGCCACTTTTTACGTGTAAAAAAGTATCCCGTCGCGGGCGCGTGCATTTTCGTGGTAAGGATTTGGTAACAGGTAAAGACTATATGATTGCCTATGATGGCTGGCAAATTATGATTCCTGATTTAGTTATTACCGATGGCGAACAGCAGATCAAGCTCAACAAAGAAATGGAGGACTGGTCTGTTTTTACTGTGAATGAGCAGCCCATCGCACGCTGGCAAGCGACTTTCTGCGAGACGCATTTTAACATTACACTACAAATTGAAGACAGCAGTCCCATTCAGCAGGAAGCCTTTTTTATTGCCATCGGACAGGCAGTGCTGTTTGTTGGGGCTTAAATAAAGGTAGATGGAAGAAAGGGCTTGATGAAATGCTAAACATATTACCAGCAAAAGAGATTTATTTACAGGGAAATGAGCATGCCCTATTGCTTTTACATTCCTTTACAAGTCATACAAGAGATATGAAGACAGTAGCCACTGCATTACATAACCAAGGCTATACTTGCTATGCGCCGCTGTATCGTGGACATGGCACTCATCCAGAACAGTTATTACACTATCAGGTAGACGACTGGTGGCAGGATGTAGTGAATGCTCATCAATTTTTATTGGATGAAGGCTATCAAAAGATTTCGGTCATCGGTCTATCCATCGGGGGAATTTTCGCGTTGAGGCTTGCTCAATTAGAAAGGCTCGAGCAAATCATTGTCTTATCTGTGCCGTTTGATAAGGAGCCAGAGCAATTAAAACAAAGGATTATTGACTATGCCCATAATTACAAAACAATAGAGGGCAAGCCACCACTTCAAATCGCTCAGGAAATGGAGCCATTTGAGAACATGCCATTACATGCGATGAATGCATTCCAAACATTTATCCAAGCAACGATGGAGCAGCTTGATAGAATTATCATTCCTATCGCTATCTACTATGGTGAAAAAGACGATGCCTTATACACGCAAAGTGCTGAAACCATCTATCAGCACGTTCATTCATCTAGAAAGCAGAAGAAAGGCTTTGGAAATTCTAAGCATCTCATGACATTAGGACGAGATCAAGAGGCTATCATAAAGGAAATGATAGAATTTCTTCAAATTTAGGGAGAATTTCATTTATAAAAGGAGTGAGGGTGCTCCGCTCCAAAGAGGGGTAAAAGCGCTCGCTCAAGAGAGAGCCCCGCTTCTAAAAAAACAGCCACCTCTAACCATAGAGGGGCTGTTTTACTTATATTTCCACGATCTCATTCGCTAATTTTTGTCTGCTCATCCAGTAGCCTTGGAGGGTAAAGACAATGAGGGTTGACCCTAGGAACGCGAGACTTGTGAGGCCCAATGTTAGAAAGTCATAGGACATCGGCGAGCCATCATCAATGAAGCCTAGCATCCTCGTTAAGACGAACCCAAGAAATGTCCCGACTGTGAGACCATAAAGGACAAACGATAGGACTTGTGTCAGTATGAGCTTCATCAGCCCATTTGGTGACAGACCAATTAATCGTTGGATGGCATAGTCACTGCGTTTTGTATAAATGGTATGCAGTAATGTTTGGAGGACACCAAGCCCCGTAGCAGCTATTAAAATAACAAAGACGCCAACAAATAAGCTCCACCGTTGGAAGAACATTTCATTGGATTGTGCTAATATGGTCGCTTTATCTGTCAACTTCAGGGCTGGCCAGCGCTGTTCCAAGAATGACAGCTCCGCCAATGCATGCTCTGGGTGGGATGTTTCGACCATAATGTCTTCGATAATTGGGTGATCCTGTGCCGTGAGGAATGATGACCAATCAACGATTAAATCAGCACGGTGAATAGGTGTATCAGTAATTCCTATAATTTGTAACTCACCAGTAGGCATATCCTGCTGGGCAGTAAAATCATAGGTACCCATCGTTACACGATCACCCACTGCCAAATGATAACGCTCGGCAAAGCCCTTTGTCACGACAAGGCCATTTTGCAAATTTCCTTCCTCAATTTGAGGCAACTTCTTTAATTGCATAAATTTCTTAATATCAATGGTTGTATAGTTCTCTGGTAGCCATTCATCACCGAGTTGTAGAGCAATATACGCATTATTACTTTGTGTATACGCGTACTGTACGCTTGGCAATGCTTCTATTTCCTCTATAATTGCAGGCGTGATAGTTGGATCATTTAATTCATTATTGATTTTTATGGCTGTTTCGTATTGTGATTCTGTGTAGGCAAGGTCATTGTGTTGTAAGGTTTTCATTAATGAACTTCCAAAGGTTAAAATAACCATTAATCCTATCATGCTGAGCACCACGGGCATATTTTTGCGTACTTGTGGCATGAGCTGCTGGCATGCTAAATAGGCTTCCTTGCCAAGTACCCTTCGAATCGGCTTTAAAGCCAGATGAAGGATGGCTGTAAATAGATAGGGGATTAGTAACAGTAAAATTCCACATACAAATAGTGTTCCGAGTAAAATAAATAAGGCACCTTGATCGCTTCCTGTCCCAGCTAAATAGGCTTGTAAAAAGAAGAAGGTAGCTGACACACCTACAATACTGACAATAATTGTTTTCCATTTTGTCCAACGCAGCTCTAAATTTTCATTATCTGTCGCGATTTGTAATGGCAGTAGTCGAGAGCTTTTCGCTACTTGCCATTTTGTCATCACTTGAAGAATGATGAAGCTAGAAAGGGCAATTAAAAGAATAAACACAATAGGAAGCTCTGTTTTAGCTTCGGGTAAATGCAAAAAGCTAATTAATTGTGGTAGCCAGCTTTTTATTATCACAAGGCTCAGCGTTGTTCCAAGCATAACGCCAAAGCTAATAATCAGTGATAGTTGGAGCTTGACTATACGTCCAACCTGTTTCACGGATGCCCCGAGAGCCCGTAAGATCATGAGCTGCTCTTTAATTTTATAAAATAATAGCTGGAATGTGGACAGCAATAGGACACTCGAAATGAGTAAAATAAAAACAGATAGTACAATCATAAAAACCATTAAGCTCTGTAAATTTCTTTTAATGACATCGTAATCACTCATGACATCAACACGTAATGTTGCATCCAGTTGTTTGATTTCTGCGCCTACAGCCTTGGCACGCCCCTCATCAGTTTTAATGAGCGCAAATATGCCTGCCGTTTGTGGCTGACTGTTGTTCATCCATGCCTTAACTACGTCATTCGCTAAGAGGATGATATTAGGGCTGTCAGTGCCTTTCATCGTCGGTAAAATTTCTTGCACGATAAAATCCTTTGATTGAATATGAATGGAGTCCCCAACTCGTTTGTTGAAAAGACGGGCAACATTTTCCGAAAGAATGGCATCGTTCGGTCCAAGATTGACCGCAAAATGGTAGCGACTTTTCACAAGGTCATCATTTTCGACGCCAACGGTATAAAATGCGGTGTACTTTTCATGTTCAACGATTGTATGAGCTATCGATAAGCGGGACACTTGTGTGACACCGGCTAGAGTAGAAAGCTCCTCTATTTGATTTGTCGTCAACAATTTTTGCTGATCGGGATTATAACCAACCATTAAATCCATTTCCCCATACAACGCTTGGATGTCTGCCTTCATCTGGCTATTCGCATTCCAAATGTAGACGGTCATCGTCATCACCAGGCAAATCGAGATCGTAATAATACTAATACTCGTTAGGACATTTGCCCAAGCGGCACGAAAAAGCTTGAGGGCAATATTGCGCATCGTAAACATTAGCGATCCTCCCTCGTTATTTCCTTGAATTTCATTAGAATACAATCTAAATCCTCTTCATTTTGCCGGTTTTGATAGAAATCCACAATCGCCCCATCATGGAAGAACAATACCCGATTGGCATAGGTAGCCACATAGGGGTCATGTGTGACAAGTAATATCGTTTGCTGGTTCTTTTTTTGCAGAGCAACAAGCAGTTCTAAAATTTCATCTGTTGTATGAACATCCAAAGCCCCCGTTGGCTCATCTGCCAGTAAAATAGGAGGATTGGCAATAATCGCTCGCGCAATGGCGACACGTTGCTTCTGTCCACCAGAAAGCTCATGTGGTCGATGCTTTGCCCAAGCAGCGATGTTTAAGGTTTCCATCATGTGCTGCACACGCACCTTAATCTCCTTGCTAGGAATATCATTTAAAATAAGGGGAAGTGCAATATTATCCTCGACGGTTAAATCCTTTAGCAGATGAAAGGATTGGAAGATAAAGCCGATATTTTCTTTTCGAAATTGCGATGCTTTTGGCTCTTGATAAATAGCCTGCGCTTCCCTGCCAAATAAAAATAATGCTCCATCTGTTGGCTCATCGATTGCACTGATCATATTCAGAAGAGTACTTTTACCAGAGCCGCTTGTCCCCATAATCGCCACCATTTCTCCTTGATAAATGGTGCAATGGATATTTTTCAAGGCATTCACAGTATGATGCTTTTGCTGATAAATTTTGGACATCCCTTCAACACGTAGCACCTCTGTTAAACGTCCTTCAGGGATGGGTATTGCATTAATGACTTCTTTCAGCGGATTGAACCCACTCATCGAGATATGCCCCCTTTAATTGTTGTCGTAATGCATGCAAGCCACGGCGAATATGTGTTTTCACGGTACCCTCAGGGCATTGCAAAATCGCCGCAATATCCTTGACAGAGTAGTCTTGATAAAATCGTAGCAATAGCACCGTTTTGTACTTTTCCTCGAGCTGGCAAAGAGCCTGCCATAAATCCAGCTCTTCTTCGATGTATGTAGGAGATGCGCTTGTTAAATCCTCGAAAGTTTGTGGTTCAACAGGCATAACTGTTTTTTTCTTCGCAATATAGGTTTTACAGCAATTTATCATAATGCGGGTAAGCCAAGTGGCAAAATAGTGAGGCTCCTTTAATTGCGGTAGCCCCTCATAGGCTCGAATAATGGTTTGCTGAAAAACTTCTACGGCGTCGTTTTCATTTTGTACGTAGACATAGGCCATTCGGTAAAGCTTATGCTGCTCCTGCTCAATGAGCTGATAAAACGCCTGCTCATCACCTTGTTGGGCTAAGGCTACAAGAGTTTGTTGGGTGCTCTTAATGAAAATCGCCTCCTTTTCGACCATTAGACTCAGCAAGTCATCATTTCGATTCAAGTTTTTTATTTTTATTGAGAAACGTCATAAGCATACCCATTTAATAGAAGGTTATCAATTTACTGCTATAATGATAGTGGCTTCATCAAAAAAAGGAGTGAGTTTATGAGCAGAAAGCCTATTTATGTCGAGATAGACATTCAGGCTCCTATAGAGAAAGCGTGGGATTATACACAAAATCCTCATCTGCATGAGCAATGGGATTTACGTTTTACATCGATTACATATATTCCGAAAAAAGCACCCGAGGAGCCACAGCGTTTTACCTATGAAACGAAGGTAATGCCAGGCTTACAGGTAAGCGGCTGGGGAGAAAGCAAGGGGGAGCATCATAAAGAAAATGGCACGCGAACATCCTCACTGCATTTTGGTACGCCTCAAAAGCGCTCACCCATAGCGGAGGGAAAAGGCTATTGGCAATATATCCCGCATCAACAGGGGCTGACATTTCTGACCCAATATGATTATGATACACGCTATGGCAAGCTTGGCGTATTCTTTGATTTATTTTTTCGTCCATTAATGGGGTGGGCGACGGCACTCAGCTTTGACGTTTTAAAAAGATGGCTAGAAAAAGGAGAAAATCCTACCGCACAGTATAGACGATTCTTTTTAACGATGCTTCTGTGTCTATTCTTTTGCTTTGTCTGGTTCTATCATGGTCTTGTACCGAAGATCATCCATATGCATCCGCAGGAATTAAAGATGACCGCTTCATTACTAAACCATGCAGATCAGCTAGTTATGTGGATAGGGGTTGCGGAAATTCTCTTTGCTTTTTGTTGGCTTTACCCGCGAGGAAAACGCTGGCTCTTTGGCATGCAAATCATCGTTTTTCCGCTCTTGACGATAGCTGCTATTGCTGCGGACCCGACAAGTGTACAAGCACCCTTTAATCCACTTACCTTTAATAGTGCTTTATGGGTGTTGTCGATTGTCGGATTTAGCTTAAGTAAGGATGTACCGAGTGCTAAAAGTTGTAAAAGAAAGCGAGGATAACAAGGATGACGATCTATCAAACATTATTAGGGGATGATTTTGCAAGACTTCATCCGATGCTACAACAGCGTTATACGTTACCAATTGATGAACCATTTTTTGCTAAGGGCGTGATGCATCAAATAAAATCTGGTGCTAAATGGATGTGTCCCTTCTATACACTGGCTGCGAAAACGCGATTTCTGTTCCCAGAGTCAGGGGAGGATATCCCCTTTACTATTTCGAATACATGCAGAGCCCTGCCAAGTGGGGAACTAGAGGTACTATGGGAGCGCACCTTTTATTTCCCGCAGAAAACAAGGCATTTTGATGCAAGGATGACCATTGATCCATTCCAAAAAATTGTGAAAGATTATTTAGGCACACCCGCTCTTTTTTATTCCGATTTGCACTTTAAGGTGACACGAGCGGGGACATTGGTCATTCGTTCAGGTAAGCAGCGCTTTGTCCTCTCGCGTTTTGAATGCCCGATGCCTAGACTGTTAGAGGGTCGAGTCATTGTAGAGGAAGGCTTTGATGAATCTAAAAATGTCTTTACCATTCATGTCTCCATCCATAATCCATTCATAGGGAGGCTCATGATGTATGCTGGTGAATTTACACAACAATCGAAGTAATTTCATTTTTTTACTAGGGATTTTGTTCACGGTGATTTGCTTTGTGCTTAGTGGGCAACCCAATTACTTATGGCTACTAACTGTTGCTCAACTAGTTTTCGTTCCCACCATGGTATCAATGGTTGTGGATGTTCAGAAAGTCGGCACAGCCATTATTATGGGGATGATGCTAGCCGTTACACTGCTGCATTGGTCGACGGATGGCGTTTTGGCTAATATCTTGGCAGGTATGTATTTACTGTATACCTTCTATATCGCCATACAAGGCGTGAAAAGATTTTTACAACGAGGTTTTACGAATATTGCGGAGTTTGCTATCGACATGGGGCTTTTCTACCTAGCCCTCGGTGGACTGTGGTTTTTCGCCTATGTCACCAACATGGATACTGGTTTTTCACCATTAATAACGTGGTTAACGGCCATTCACTTTCATTATTCGGCTTGTTTATTACCCATTTCAGTCGGGCTTTTAGGTCGATTACATGATAGTAGCGGCTACCGTGTGATGGTGCTGATGTTGCTGGCAGGACCAATCCTTGTTGCGGTAGGTATTGCCTTTTCCATTCTCATCGAAATCATCGCAGTCACTCTTTATATTTTCGCCATTTACGGCTTATTTTTCGTAGCGCTCAAAACAAAGCTTCCGTTTGGACAGGGGCTATTGCTGAGGACTTCCTATGGAGCGCTCTGTCTGACGATTCTTGGGTCTTGTCTGTATGTTTACAGTCGTGTCAGCGGAAACGTTTCCATCGGCATTCCAGAAATGCTTCAATTCCATGGTGTGATCAATGGTGTTTTCTTTGGGGGGATAGGGGTCATCGCCTGGCTAATGGCTGTCCCCCCAACAACACAGCGTCCGTTTGAGTTCCCTGTAAGCCAAATTCGTGGGAAGCTACATCATGAGAATATACCACACCCTGGCTTGGCCGATGCCTTACAGGATTTTGTCGATACAGCAAAGCTACCGCCTGTCATTCCACATTTTTATGAGTATACGACGACCTATCGGCTGCTTTCGACGGTGCAATGGAAGGCTTGGTTTCGACCTTTTGCCTTTCTGTATCAAGGAATGAGCCGTTTGCTCCAACAGCTCAATTTACCCTTTTCCAGTAAGCAAGTTGAGATGACGGGTAGCATTGTTCAGGTCGATTCTGCACGAGATAGCCGTCCGTCTCCACGTGCATGGATTCGGACAATTCATTTGCAAACCGTTTTTGTCGCGATTTATTCGAAGCACACAAGTGACGAAACGACCTATATGAATATCGCCTTACCACTCCCGTTCTCAACAATGGTTGGCATTTTGTATGCCTATGAAGAAAATGGTCAGCTACACCTAACAAGTCGTCATGATGGAGATGCAGGAATTTATTTGGCGATAGGAAAAAATGTGATGAGGCTACCCCTACAGGAGCATTTTCAAATTTCTGCGGTAGATGACAAGACATTGTCAGCACGCCATCAGATGACGTTATTTGGTATTCCATTCCTACAAATTGATTATCATATTAAAAGAAATGCATAGATTGGCAGGAATTTCCTCAACCGAACGAGAAGGTCCTATTATAGAGACAAATAACAAGGAGTGATGGAAGGCTTGCGTTTAACAAAAGGAATTTCTGGTTTCGATGCAGCGCATTTAATTGAGCAGGACATGCGCATGTTTCAGTCGATGGTGTACCATTTAGTGACAAGCGAACAACGAGCGAAAGTAAGGCAATTTATTGATCAAGCGCCCTTTGTCTATATGCAGGCAGTGATTGAAATCGATGGAGAAACACTGACGATTCTTCATCATCGTTTGATGCCGTACATCGCATTTGCCAAGCAGGAGGTGAATAGCTTTACCTTTTTATCCAAGCCTCACCTGCATAAATATTTTCCTATGCGAAAATGCTTGGAAGCGGAGACACTTACAACATTACTAACAAAGGATGAGGCGTTCCATAGCCTATCTGCTACAGAATGGAAATACGTCTCTTATTTTAATAGTCAAACCATTGGCGATGTAATGTTCAATGGCTGGGATTAAGGATAGTACTATAGGCGTGCGATAAAAGATGCTATAAAAAACATTATATTGACCAAGTTATTTCTGGAAATATAGCAAAAATTCCTAAAACCGCTAATCGTCCTAATTAAATGGTAGATTTTTAAGGATGGAATAGATTAGGAAAATAAGGGGTTTTTGCAAATGAAGTTCAAAACAATCAGTAGACGCATTGTTTTTTCCTTTAGCATTGTGATTGCAATCATGATAGGATACATTGTTTACAATTACTTTGCCATCAAGCAAAGCAATGATGCGACAGAGCAAATTGTACAGCAAGAATTACAACTATTAATCATCGATTACGAGCAGGCACAGTCCATTGATTTAAGAATAGCGGCAGCTAGAGGCTATGTGCTTTCTGGGAGAGAAAAGTATAAAGAGATATTTCAGGATAATGTTGCAAAGGAACTAAGCAATGAAGAAAAGCGGTCAGCATTATCTTCCTCAGGCGAATTCGGACAATTTGCGGAAATGTCTAAGGAATGGAACCGTTATATTGAGCAAGAGGTATTTGCGGTATATGATCAAGGGAACACCGAGCTGGCTACCCAAAACCTCACAAAAATGGATGACACAGCTACGACCATTCGTGAAGGCTACGAAGACTTAGCGGCGCAACGGAAGCTAGCCATTAATGAGGTAGGGACGGACAGTATTGCTGCTGGAGAGCAGAAACAGCGAATCGCCATTATCGTAGGTATTGTGATTGTTCTTCTAGCAGTGATAATTGAGCTATTAAGTGCTCGTGGTATTTCAAGACCAATCGTGACGTTAACCAAGCGTATGCAACAAATGACCAATGGCGATTTAAGTGAGCCGCCTTTGAAGGTTCAATCGAAGGATGAAGTAGGGCAACTGATGGAAGCGACCAATACGATGTCAGATATTTTAAATCGTCTATTAAAGCACATTCAAACGGTGTCCAATGATGTAGCGGCACATAGTGAGGAGCTTCTTCAGTCGACTTCTGAGGTCAAAATGGGGACAGAGCAAATTGTTCATACGGTTACAGAAATGGCAAGTGGGACAGAATTACAGGCAGATCATGCCTCTGATGTCGCTTCCGCCATGAATGATTTTACTAGCAAAGTCACTACGGTTCATCACGGCAGTAAAGATGTTCAACAGTATTCGCAGAATGTGAAGGCTTTAACACAAGAAGGTAGAAGCTTAATGACCACTTCCACAAAACAAATGGAAGCCATCCAGCATACAGTGAAGGACGCAGTGAATCAGGTAAATGGCTTAAGTAAGCAAACACAGGAGATTTCTAAGCTTGTGGAGGTCATTCAAACGATTGCTGCCCAAACTAATTTACTCGCATTGAACGCAGCGATTGAAGCAGCTAGAGCTGGGGAACAGGGGAAAGGCTTTGCCGTGGTGGCCGACGAGGTTCGAACATTAGCCGAACAGGTCGCCTTCTCCGTCGATGATATTACAGCGATTGTCAGAAAAATTCAGGATGATTCCGATACAGTAACCTCCTCGCTAGAGCAAGGCTATGAGGAAGTCGAAAAGGGCACAACACAAATGGCCGCAACCAATACAACATTCAATCGAATTGCGGATGCTATTGAGGCCATTGCGACAGGCATTGAAGGTATGTCAGTGGAGCTAGCTGAGGTTGTTCACAATACTGTCACGATTAATAAAGCAGTCGATGAAATTGCTGCTGTCTCCGAACAATCAGCGGCAGGCATTCAGGAAACATCGGCTACCATTGAGCAAACTGCAAGCTCCATGGCTGAAATTAAACATAGTGCCGAGCATTTAGCAGAAATGGCTGAACAACTAAATGCCCTGATTCGTCAATTTAAGCTATAGAAAATACCTGTGGATTTCAAACTTCCCTCACATTTCATCTGTATACTAAGGCATTGGAAGGTGGAATCATTTTGAGAAAATATTTACTTTTATTATTGATGAGTACTTTATTCATGGCACCCGTTGCCTACGCCCATACGATGGATAAAAGTACACTATTCACGGATGTCCCTGAAACAGCCGCCAATATTCAGGACATTATGGTACTACACAGTATTGGGCTTCTTGGGTACAATGGCAAGGATATGGCCTTAAACCCAACAGACAATCTTTCACGCAAGGACTTTGCAGGCTGGGTAGGTGGCTTTTTCGGCCTTGAGGGAGCAACAGTGGATGAGCTAGCACAAGCAGCTCAAAAAGAGGATTACGTGTCTTCGCTAGAGGGAGATATTACGTACAAGGAAATAAATACAGCACTTTTTCATCATAAACTTGAGCTAGCCAATCCTGACGCAACCATGACGAAAGAAGAGTACATTGCATTCTTAACAGAGCACCTTACATTTGATATGGGCGGACATACGCTTATTCAGATGGGCGGCTTTGCAGAAGGACCAACGGGTACGATTGAAGACGTTGTCACAGGTGACCAAACAGGAATCATCATCGACGGTAAAACATACATGCTGTCAGGACACCCTCGCATCTTTGCCGATTCAACAGATGCCAAAAGCTGGGTAGGGCAACAGCTAGAACGTTCTATTTTTACAACAGCAGCGGATCACCATCATGGTCATGACGGTGGGCAAGAGGAAAGCCACGGGGATCATGCAGAAGGCCATGGCGACAGCCACGAGCATGGAGCATCCGACTCGAATGAAGCAACACTACAATATGTGCAAATTAGCACTGCACAAGTGGTGAAAGAGGATGCCAAAGAAATGGAGTCTTCGAACGCTACACCAAGAGAAGAGCAACAAGCAGCCGCAGCAGATGACACAGCATCCAACTCAAACACAGTTTGGATGATCGCTATCCTAGCAGCACTAGCCGCTATTTTTGTTATTGTATTTGTGAAACGCAAGAAATAATGTAAATGAAAAAAACCAGCAATGACCGAGGGAATTCGGTTGTTGTTGGTTTTTTTAGCGAATAATAGATTGCAAGGGTTTAAATGCCACTTGCTAATAAAAATGCCTTCAGTTGGACAATATCTTCCTAACCTATTTACTTAATATAAATCCACTTAGTTAATGAAAAACATGTAGCTGTACAATTGCGACGTCAACCGCTATATGATTTAAATTCCACTTAGTTAATGACAAACTTATGGGTGAATTAACGTTTCACATGTCCGATTTATAATTTAATTTCCAGTTAGTTAATGAAAAACCTTATCTGCTTCAAACTTATTTTCATACATTCGCTCCATTTAAATGCCACTTAGTTAATGAAAAACTATGGGTTCGTACTCGTATGGTTTAGGGATACCAAAATTTAAATTCCACTTAGTTAATGAAAAACGATTTGACCACCCTCAAACTCTTTGGTACCAAAGTGATTTAAATTCCACTTAGTTAATGAAAAACAGAGACTTCCTCGATATCCATAATTACTGTTACAGGATTTAAATTCCACTTAGTTAATGAAAAACTCGTTTCCATGCGCTGACGTTCTATTTCTTGCACTTCATTTAAATTCCACTTAGTTAATGAAAAACCAAGCTTTTTTGTAGGATTTTTTAATTTACCATCTGTATTTAAATTCCACTTAGTTAATGAAAAACTGACAGTAATGTAATAGGTACGTTAAACGGTGTGTCATTTAAATTCCACTTAGTTAATGAAAAACCCCCACAATTCCACAACTTTTCAGCAACATCACGATCATTTAAATTCCACTTAGTTAATGAAAAACGCGCTATCTTGGAGGAGGTCGCGAGGCAGTTTTTAAATTTAAATTCCACTTAGTTAATGAAAAACTCAAGTATGTCCGTCATGCTAAGTATGTCCGTCATGCTAAGTATGACGACAGTATTTAAATTCGACTTAGTTAATGAAAAACGCCTATGGCAGTGATGATTAATTGAGTGACACCGTTATTTAAATTCCACTTAGTTAATGAAAAACAAAATTTGTTGTTTTTGTGCAATCAATTCAGTATTACTATTTAAATTCCACTTAGTTAATGAATACGCTATTTGTAGCGATCATTGCAGCTGCATTTTAACAGGATTTAAATTCCACTTAGTTAATGAAAAACTTTGAAGGTACATCAACATTTCGAAAAAAGTGAAGATTTAAATTCCACTTAGTTAATGAAAAACGAATAGCTCGTACTCGATTCATGAGTAAGCAAGAACGATTTAAATTCCACTTAGTTAATGAAAAACCGAGCAACATGTGCCGACTCTTAAAAAAGTAATGAGATTTAAATTCCACTTAGTTAATGAAAAACGTAACTCCGCCAGACGACTTTACAAACTTTCTTGAAGATTTAAATTCCACTTAGTTAATGAAAAACTTTATGAGTAAGAAAGAGCGAGGGGCTGTGTGATAATTTAAATTCCACTTAGTTAATGAAAAACGCTGCTTGTGGTTCGTGTTTAATGCTTTGACAATTATTTAAATTCCACTTAGTTAATGAAAAACTTGCTTCACCCTCCTTACAAACCTTTTTTAAAACATTTAAATTCCACTTAGTTAATGAAAAACAAAGTGAATGTTCCGTCAATGAACGGTTCAACTGAATTTAAATTCCACTTAGTTAATGAAAAACGTCAGGCAGTCGTAGAGGTTGTAAAGGCCCGCGATAAATTTAAATTCCACTTAGTTAATGAAAAACTAGAGAATATTGAAGAAATTCTTTATCCTCACACGAATTTAAATTCCACTTAGTTAATGAAAAACAAGAAGTGACTCTTGTAACGAACATGTCTGAATTTATTTAAATTCCACTTAGTTAATGAAAAACTGGTATGTTCAATATCGAAAAAATTGCTGAGAAGCTTTAAATTCCACTTAGTTAATGAAAAACAGTTTGTTGTTACACAAGATAATTTATGATTAAAAACTTTAAATTCCACTTAGTTAATGAAAAACGTTATTTACTGTGTATTTAAAATCTGATTCAGGATTCTTTAAATTCCACTTAGTTAATGAAAAACCTGAAGGTCCTAGCTTTGTTTACTTAACAAGTGAAGCTTTAAATTCCACTTAGTTAATGAAAAACTTCCTTAACTTTTTCTTTATCCATTTCTTTTTTAGCTTTAAATTCCACTTAGTTAATGAAAAACTGTTGAAGAAACGTCTTTTGTGACAGGTCAATACACTTTAAATTCCACTTAGTTAATGAAAAACACAGACTTACCATTAACTAAAATCGTATATCCCGACTTTAAATTCCACTTAGTTAATGAAAAACACGCTGTTGCGCAAGCTGTGTATCACTCTCCAAAAACTTTAAATTCCACTTAGTTAATGAAAAACAAATAATCAGCTAGTCTTTGTAAAGTATCTGTATCCTTTAAATTCCACTTAGTTAATGAAAAACTGAACAACTTATGCGAATACTTTGGTGCTGAACTTGCTTTAAATTCCACTTAGTTAATGAAAAACATAGCCATTCCGTTTTCCCCCATAAGAAATTTATCCTTTAAATTCCACTTAGTTAATGAAAAACCCCCACCTTAAGCATAATTAAAAAACCCTTATTTTTCAACGCTTTATCAGGTTGTACTTTGAGACTAATATCATTTTTTTGCAGTCAATCTGTAGTTCAAAAATTTCCCTTTGTTATTCAAGTGCCTCAATGCTAGGCATGGTAAGCATTGAAGGGATTTAATGTTGTAAAATGATTCACTGCAATTTTTTATAAAGAGGGGAAATTTCATTTCATTCAAGTAATAGTTCATGACGAGCACATTCTCATAGGGAGTTTTGTATCTATGTTAAATATTTTCTATGCTTTATAAATTTGCCTTACTTGTGTTACATCCTCATCATGTGTAATCGGCGTATATTTAGTGCTTTAACACTTTCAATGTGAAGTTCATGCTTGGGGAGGAATATAGGCTCTTGGTTGCTACTAGTTACTGTCGGTTATTGATTGGATTTAGTGAAGAGGGTAAAGGAAATTAAATGAAGTTTAGTTAGAATTACTAAAAGTAATCAGGCTATGTAAAAAACCTACTCGAATTAGGCTCAAGTAGGCTCTTTTGTTGTTTTTTAAAGAAAGTAAGAATTTGAAGTAAGTAAATTTCCACATAGTTAATAAAAAATGAGGTAGTTTTCTAAAAAATTAAACATTATTTAAAAATATATATTTAAATTCCACTTAGTTAAACTTGATTTTCCTATCTTATCAAGAAAAGCTAAGAAAATAAATGAGAATAAAATCACAAAATAAATAGTTATCCTATATAGTTTTAATAATAATTTAATTTTTAGAAAATATTGACTAATTATGAAAAATAAATTACTATAAATGTAAATTAACTGCGGAAAATTCCTTACTATATCTAGGAGTAGTCTAGGAAATAAAAAGGAGGTGAAGCCAATTGAGGTTGCAGATCATTATGGAAGCGGAGAAAATACCTAAGCATTATCATTTTTTAGCTGGGAGTGTAGTTAAAGCCGGACTATTTTCTGTCAATCCGGAATTAAAGGAAAGTTTGTATAGCTTTGAGGAACATCAAGCTAACAAGGCGATGCGTCCTTTTACAGGAGCGATTTATTTAAATGGTTATACGCTAGAAGGAGATGAATTTATCATTCATCAAGACATTCGTATGACCATTTCTTCTTCTGATATAAATTTTATGATAACTCTGTATAATGGCTTACTTGAGCATCAGCAAATGCAATATAAGTCATACACCCTACACATTAAGCATGTTAAATTTTTATCTGAAAAATTACCTACAAAATCTCAAGCTCTATTTAAAACAAACAGCACCATCGTTATTAAAGATAAAAACAATCAATATTTAAATATTGATGATCCTGATTATGAGAAGGAATTGAATTATGCAGCAAATGAATGCCTAAAATCTGTTGCTGGGCGGACATTGCATCAGCCACTAGTTTTTACATCAGTAATGATGCATAAAAAAGTTGTGCAGTTAAAGCATGACAAGTTTAAAAATTTAAATGAAAAAGGAATTCTTTATTTGAATGGTTTTGAAGGAAGCTTTGTACTAGGAGGACATCCAGAAGATTTAGCTTTATTAACGCAGACGGGTATTGGTTTTAGAAGATCACAAATGCTAGGCTGCATTGAAATGGTGAATGAATAGGAGGTGAAGTGAATGATTGAACTACAGTTAGATGAAACAATTTACAATGCCAGTATTTTGGGACTTTGCCGTGTATTTGACTATGCAAAGCTAGAGTATAGTAAGAGCGATTATCAGACTATTAGTTTTCCAGAAAGCAATTTAGCGAACTTTGAAGAACATTATTTTGCCTATTTATCTGCTCAATATGGACATGAAACAAATTACTATAAAATGACTAATCCTACTATTGTAGAGTTTTTATTAAGAGCGAAAACTGACATTGGAGATGAAAAAAACTTAGAACGGCTCAATGCCCATATTGAAAAAGTTAAATACTGGCTGTCATCGAATAGTTATAAGAATGTCTATCCATTTCTGTCTGCGATTCCATTTGATTTTTTAGAGGCTGCAAAAAGTTTAAAAAAGGTAACACAGAGGAAAAAAGAAACCTTGGAACAAATACAGCCGCAAATTGGAGACGCTGTGGACGCATTACTACAAATTGTCGAGCATTTAAAGCATAAGGATGCAAAGCGATTTATCATCCCACGTGTCCTTACATATCAAGTTATTCAAGGTTTTTGGTCCAATGTCTCCTTCCTAAATAGCAATGCGAGTAAAAAGGATCTCTATGAAGAATATTTTAATTACTTCATCAAACCTGCTCAAGATTTTCTAACGTCAAAGAAAGATGAAAAAAAGTACAGAAAAAATAAATTAACATGTGCGTGCTGTGATAATAAAATGAAGTCTATCTCAGAGGCATTTGATCTTACTTGGGTACAAAATTTAGGGGTTGATGGGGCAAGAAAATCCTCGCATTATTGGAACCATCAGCGCAATCTATTTATTTGTCCAATCTGTAATATTGTGTATAGTTGTCTGCCATTAGGCTTCACATTGAAAAATGGGATAGGTCTCTTTATCAATAGCAATCAATCCAATGTAGAGTTACTAGCTTACAATAAAATCCAGTTGCGCAACGATAGAGGAGAAGAATATACACGCGATAAGCTGGAGGAAATGGCATATTCAAAAATTATCAATGAAATGTATCAACACGCAGAAAACAAGAAGAATGTAGAAATTGATAATATCCAGATTGTTAAATATGACAAAAATAATGAATCCAGACCTTATACATTCAACATGTTATCCCGTGACAAAGCACAGCAGCTTTATGATAACCGGAATGACTTCCATTACTTGACGGGGAAATTTGTTAAGGAAAATGGAGACTATATAAGCCTCTATCAAGAAGTTATTCGACGTTTTTATAATGGACAACGCTTTAGTGATTTACTCTATCGTTTAATACGTTTAGTAATCGATGATAAATATACGGATACTTTTTCTATCTATAAAATTCTGAAAATTTCAAATTATGTATTAAATGGAGGTTCACATTATATGACAGATAAAGAGTTAAGAAGTATTCGGATTAGCGGCTACGAATTAAGAAAAGTATATCGAGGTCAAGAAACAAAATTAAATGCTATTTCACACCGTTTGTTAAATGCTTTAAAAGTAAAAAATCCTAATAAATTTATGGAAACAATTGTACAGGCGTATAGCTATAAACGCCATGAAAAATTAGGTATCCCCCAATTTTTCACAACAACACTCAGTGATATTGAAAAATTCCAAACAATTGGCTACGCATTTTTAATAGGATTAAATGGAAAAGATTTCGAAAAAGAGGATATGGCAAAGGAGGAGCAAGTAAATGAATAAAAAAGGATTAACAGTCAGTATGATAGTTGAAGCAGAAAGTGCCAACTATGGTGAGGGTGTTGGCAACGTTGCTTCTTTGAAAAAAATTTCCCGCGGAGATCATGAAGTGTACACGTATATTTCACGTCAAGCATTGCGTTATAACATTGTCGAACAAATGGATATCAATCACACGCCATTAGGTATGGATGGCTCCGTTATTCAATTTCACCCAGATACAACAATCGCAGATTATCCTGAAATTGATTTGTTCGGCTATATGAAAACGGTAAAACCAACGAGAACTCGTGCTGCCGTGGTACGCTTATCCAATGCTGTCGCATTGGAAAGTTATAATACAGATTTAGAATTTTTAACGAATAAAGGGTTGTTTGACCGCCATAAAAGTGCAACAGCTAATGAGGAATTAAGAGGTGGAAATATTGCACAAAGTGAAATTCATAAATCCTTTTATGCTTACACACTGACGGTGGATTTAGATAAGATTGGAATTGATACAAACGATCAAATCGAAATTCCATTAGAGGAACGTGCTAAGCGTGTTATTTCTTTATTACGTACATTAAAATTTTTATATCGTGATATAAAAGGGCGTCGAGAGAATTTAGCTCCAATTTTTGCGATCGGTGGTGTCTATGATTTAAAAAATCCATTTTTCGAAAATCGATTAAAGCTTCAAAATAATAAGCTTGCCGTTGCAACGGTTGAGGGAATTTTAGCATTGGATTCACATATTCAACAACATACACATGTTGGCTTAGTCAAAGGATTATTAGCAAACGACGAGGAAATTGAGCAAAGTTTACAAGCAAAACCAATGGCAGACTTCTTCGCGCAGCTAGAGCAGACTGTATCAGACTATTATAAGTAAGCAGGTGAACATATGAAGGGGATTCGGATTGAGGCTTATCAGAACCTAGTGAACTACAAAAAGCCTACGAGTTTTCAATTAAAGGAATCATATCCACTGCCCCCATACTCAACTGTTATTGGCATGGTGCATGCGGCATGTGGCTTTACAAGTTATGTGCCAATGCAGGTGAGTATTCAGGGGAAATATCATGCAAAGGTCAATGATTTATGGACGCGCTATGAGTTTGCTGGTAGTTCGTATGAGCAAGGTCGTCATCAGTTGAAAGTGGAGTTATCAGATGGGAAAGCACATGGGATTACACGCGGTGTTTCCACAACAGAGCTATTAGTAGATGTCGAACTAGTATTGCATATTGTACCAGAGGACAAGCAATACATTCCAATCATTATTGACGCACTAAAATCACCTGCTGAATATTTATCACTAGGTAGACGCGAGGATTTATTGCAGATTAATGTAGTGACGGAAGTGGAGTTAGAAATTCAAGAAATGGAAGAAGACAAGAGAGTTGATTTTGATATTTTTATTCCGCAAGCGATGACCAAGAATGATATTTATGGAAAAGTCGGTACATCCTATCGTTTAAATAAAACATATAAATTATTAGAAATTGCTAAAGGAAAGCACATTCGTCAGTGGGAAAAGGTGATTGTTTCCCATGTACCGGCTTCTTCAACTAACTATCTTGCTGCATATGAAAACGTGCTTTTCGATAAGGATGGCTATACCGTATTTTTAGTATAAGAGTGGGGGAATGTTCTCCATTCTTTTTTTATAAGGAGGTTTGTAGATGTTTGAAAAGCTACTAGCAAAATCAGCAACAAAAACATCCGCCGCACAAACGATTATTGAGCATACAAACCATTTAATTAAAAAATGGGAAATATTTCGTAAGATTTATCCAAATGCACTGTCAAAGAAAGATTGGGACATTTTATTACAAGCGGTGAAGTACCATGATTTAGGAAAGGCAAATACCAAATTTCAGAATAAAGTACGCACAATAGAAGAGCGTATAGAGGATTTATTTCCTGAAATAGATGAAATTTCTCACAATTACTTAAGCTGTGCATTTATGCCGATTAAAAATCTAATCACTCACTATGGTAAAGAGGATGCTAAGTTATTAATTTTAGCTGTTTATTATCACCACGAACGAGCAGAGCAAAATATGTACGAGAGTGGTGATGAGATTAAAAAGGATTTACAAAAATATGTGTCACTATTAAATGATGATTTTAATATTCGTGAAGAACCTAAATTTGATTATCGAAAATTTACCGATCGAAAATTTCTTAAAAACCGTGAGCAACTGTATCGTTTCGTTCGCATAAAGGGCTTATTAAACAAGTTGGATTATGCGGCAAGTGGAGATTATGAAGTTGAAATTCCTCCTGAAGATTTACCGCAAAAAATGAAAAAGTATTTTGATAATAAAAAGCGCACTAGGAATGAGTTGCAAGACTATTTATTTACTCTCCAACAAGAGAATCATATAGTCATTGCGTCAACGGGTATTGGGAAAACAGAAGCAGCTCTTTGGTGGCTTGGTAATGACAAGGGCATTTTCACGCTGCCATTAAAAGTGTCCATCAATGCGATTTATGACAGATTGATTAATGAAATTGGCTGCAGCAAAAAGAATACAGGATTGCTACATAGTGGTATGCATGCTGAATATGTCAAACGTGCAGATGAGCAAGACCTTGATTTAATAACGATTACACATGCGAAAAATCTATCTATGCCGCTTACAGTGACGACAATCGATCAAATTATTGATTTTGTTGGGTTATATCCAGGCTTTGAAATGAAACTTGCCACATTAGCCTATAGCAAAATTATCATTGATGAAATTCAAATGTACAGCGCAAGATTAGCTGCCTTTATCGTATTAGGGTTGAAGTATGTTACGGATATAGGCGGTAAGTTTTTAATTATGACTGCCACATTGCCACCACTTTTTATAGAAGCGTTGAAACGATTGAAAGTGCCATTTGAAAAACGAGAAGACCCATTTTTAAAATTCAATGCCAATAATCAGCCAATTAAGCGTCATTTTATGCAAATCGTTGAAAAGGATTTGACGATAGAAGAAATTTTAAAGCATCCAATGGAACAAAAGGTATTAATCATTGTGAATACGGTGACGAAAGCACAGCAATTATATAAAGAATTTGAAGAAACAGGGGTAAAGGCTTCTCTTTTACACAGTCGTTTTATCAGCAAGCACCGTCAAGAAAAGGAAGATGCAATTTTAGCATTAGGAAACAAAGATTGCCTAAACACGGGAATATGGATTACTACACAGTTAGTAGAGGCAAGCGTTGATATTGATTTTGATATTTTATTTACTGAGCTTTCAGAGGCATCAGGTTTATTTCAACGTATGGGACGTATTTATCGAACGCGAGATTATGTTGAAAATATACCTAACATTTATGTTTTTACAGGCGGTCCATTACCATCAGGTATTGCGAACAATAAAAAATCTGTTGTTGATTTTACAATTTTTTCTAAAACAAAGGAAGTGTTACTGCAATATAACAATCAGCTAATGGATGAGAAAATTAAAATGAAGATTGTAGAGCAAGTGTATAGTAGAGAAGCTTTAGGAGCAGAGTGCGAATATATTCAAACATTCGATGAAACATTAGCTTGGTATGAGGATTTATTACCTTATCAAGAGGAGAATAAGCCGACCTTAAGAGATATTCAAAATCAATTGGTGATACCATATGGTGTTTATAGGGAAAATGAATTAGAAATAGAGAATATAAAGAATGAATTATCTAAAAGATTAGCATGGCAGACGAAGATTAATTTGTTAATTGAATTGCAAAAATTCACAGTGCCTATCGCAACTTGGGCATATGATAATGCAAGAAAACGAAAAAATGGAGAGGTTACTTCAACAATTAGAGTTGATCGCTATACAGAATATCCAGTTGTTACCTATCAATATACAGAGGAACTCGGCTTAATTTTTGCAAATGATGTAGATGCCTTCTTTCAATAATTATGGAAAATACCATACAAGGGGTGAAAGCATATGCAATGGGACGATTTAAAGGCAACCGGTTTGCAAGTCCAATATTTGAAAGTATGCGAGCGCAAGCTATGGTTACATTCACATCAACTTGGCTTTGAGGATGAGGACGATAAAGTACAGCAAGGGAAAGTATTGCACGATACGTCCTATCAACGCCAAAAGTCAAAAGAAGTATTGATAGAAAATTTAATTCGGATTGATATGATGGACAAGCATTATGTAGGAGAAGTGAAATCTAGTAGTAGAATGGAACAGGCTGATAAGGCGCAGCTTCTATATTATTTATTCGTACTTGAGCAAATGGGGATATATCGAAAAGGCAAAATACATTATCCAAAAGAAAAACGTGTTGATGAAATTGAATTAACGGAAGAGGATAGAGAGGCCATTCCTAAATGGTTAGCCCAAATCCAACAAATTATTCAGCTAGACAAGCCTCCTAAGAAGAAAAAATTAAGATATTGTACAAAATGTGCTTATTATTCATTTTGCTGGGTAGGTGAAGAGGAATGAAAAATGTATATTTATTTAATAACGGAAGGATCCAAAGAAAAGATTCTACTATTTATTTAGTATTCGAAGATGGTACGAAAAAAACATTACCAATAGAAAATACAGAAAATCTACATGTATTTGCGGAAATGGACTTTAACACCTCTTTTTTTAATTTGATGAATCAAAAAGATGTGAATATACATTTTTATAATTACTACGGCTACTATTCAGGTAGTTACACACCTAGACGAAAAAAAGTGGCGGGCTTCGTTGATGTCCAGCAAGCAGCCCATGTAATGGACTTGAATAAAAGGTTGTATATTGCACAACAATTTGTCTATAGTGCTATTCATCATATGTTACGCAATATTCGTCGCTACAAAGATGAGGTAGAGCCATTCATCAATGAAATAACGCAACTAAAGAAACAAGTTGCAGATGCTACGGATATACAAACCTTAATGGGCATTGAAGGGAAAATTCGCTTTACTTACTATCAATGCTTTAATGCGATTATTAAAAATCCTGATTTTCAATTTACAAAGAGAGAAAAACGTCCGCCTACCAATCCAATTAATGCACTTATTTCATTTGGCAATAGTTTAATGTATACAGCTGTATTATCTGAAATGTACAAAACGCAATTAAACCCAACAATTAGTTATTTACATGAACCAGGTTCTCGAAGATTTTCCCTATCACTGGATATTGCAGAAATCTTCAAACCGTTGTTAATGGATAATTTAATTTTTATGTTAATAAACAAAAAGATGATTCGTGCGGAACATTTTGAATATATCGAAGAACATATTTGCTTATTAAACGAAACAGGACGTAAAGTTTTTATTGCTGAATTCGAAAAACGAATGAGCACGACCATTAAACATCGAAAATTAAACAGACAAACCTCTTACCGATTTTTAATTCGTCTAGAATGTTATAAATTAATTAAACATCTGATTGGTGATGAAGATTATAAAGCATTGAAAGCGTGGTGGTAGCGTGTATGTACTGATTGCGTATGATGTGGATGTAAAACGGGTGGGAAAAGTCCATAAAGTATTGAAAAAATATTTAACGTGGACACAAAATTCTTTATTTGAAGGAGAAATTACTGAAGGACTTTTAAAACAATGCCTAGCTGAATTAGCAACAAAGGCTAATCCGAATATTGATTCAATTTATGTTTACCGAATTGCCAATCCAAAAAATATGAAAAAAACTGTGTATGGGGTCGAGAAAGATTTTGAGAGCATGTTTTTATAGTCATCTATTCTATTAGTAAAGACTAGAAAAGTGAGTATCGATCGGATTCAAATTCTCTTTTAGTAGAATTGCAGTGAATCATTTTACAACATTATATTCCTTCCAGGCATATTATACCTAGCTTTGAGGGCACTTTGATTGCAAAGGCAAATTTCTGGACTACCGATTGACAGCAAATAATCATATTTGTCGAAATTTTCAAGCCGTCAAAGCGTTGAAAAATAAGGGTTTTTTAATTATGCTTAAGGTGGGTTTTACATTAACTAAGTGGAATATAAATTTGACCAACGACTGAAATTACTACATTGCATACGATTGTTTTACATTAACTAAGTGGAATATAAATTCGATTCTGTTCGGCATATTGGCGAATAAACTCGTAGTTTTACATTAACTAAGTGGAATATAAATGCAGGTATTGCTACATCACGCAGCCATTCATCGAGTTTTACATTAACTAAGTGGAATATAAATTACAAACCTTTTTTAATTTGTTTAAAACTGTAGCTAGTTTTACATTAACTAAGTGGAATATAAATGTGGAAGAAGAATTGCTCGAAGTGACCAACACTGATGTTTTACATTAACTAAGTGGAATATAAATTTGTTTAACCAAATAATTTCTGTCATAATTAACCAACCGGTTTTACATTAACTAAGTGGAATATAAATTTCAAAAAAAATAGAGTGCTTATATTAAGCACCCTGTTTTACATTAACTAAGTGGAATATAAATAGTATCATAGCATCTTATTAAGTTTTTCATTGATTTGTTTTACATTAACTAAGTGGAATATAAATATCAATTTAAAGACTTAAGAGCAAAGTATGATAACTGTTTTACATTAACTAAGTGGAATATAAATAAAAAATAGATTATTAGATTTTTTACGACCAAGAGGTTTTACATTAACTAAGTGGAATATAAATCAATGATTAGGTGGTTTAACATAATCATTTGGGACGTTTTACATTAACTAAGTGGAATATAAATATCTTCAAAAGTAACAATATTTTTTCCTTTTCTTTGTTTTACATTAACTAAGTGGAATATAAATCTGATTGACATGCATAGCGTTCCGTTCTGACTGATCGTTTTACATTAACTAGGTGGAATATAAATGATAGATTTGCGGTATTTGTAGCCCCGAATACGCCGTTTTACATTAACTAAGTGGAATATAAATATATGTGGGGAAATACATTGCGAAGGCGTGCCTGGGTTTTACATTAACTAAGTGGAATATAAATTTTTTAGATACATACATCATGTTTACTAATTAATTACTTTTTACATTAACTATGTGGAATATAAATTCTGCTTTTATTGCAGATGAAGTGGGTGCATTTAAGTTTTTAACTATGTGGAATATAAATACATAATTCACTGGAACAACTAGAAAAACATTACAGACGGTTTTACATTAACTATGTGGAATATAAAATTTTGGGGCATCGATAACAGCCAGTTAGTAACTAAGTGGAATATAAATAGACTCTAAAACCCCGATACCAACCAAAAAAACGAACAGCACACCCTTAACCGCTGTTCATTTTTATTGCCTAAAACCATCCCACTTTCATTAAACCGTCAAACATTCCAAATAAACACCTGCATATTCCATCAATTTTACACAAAATTGAATAAGCACAAGCATGTTCGGTATATAAATAGGGTACGAACATTTTTTGGTTAGGAGTGTGTAAATGGCTGTACTTGTGGTGAAGAGGAGCATAATGCATCGTTATCAAAGTATCGGGCAGGCGATTGAAGAGGCGGCGCCTGGGGATATGATTGAAATTCGGGATGGGATTTATGAGGAAAGCTTGGATATTGCCAAGCGGCTGACGTTGTATGGGGTTGGCAATGTGACCATCAAGGGTGGTGTATTTATTCGCTATCAAACTCCTGTCGCGATGCGTAATTTACGGTTCCGGCAAGGGCAGGGGCTATATGTGAAAGGTGATTTACAGCTAGAGAATTGTGTCATTGAGGAGCAATTGATTCGAACGCAGATGATGGTGAGCTATGGTAGTTTGCTGATGAAAAATTGTGCAGTGCTTGCTACGCCACTGAATCATTTTGGTTTGCGTGTGGCGAATGGATCCAGTGTTATTCTAGTCGACACGACATTTGAGCATCATAGGAAGGCACAGATTATCGCTCAAAACTGTGAGCTGACCTTGACGAATTGTATGCTGTTGGAAGGGAAGAAGCATGGTATTTTTGCGATTCGCCATGTCAAGATGACAATGGAGGACTGTGAAATTCATGGGCATGACAAGGCACAAGTAATAGCTGCGTCGAGTGAGATGACGATGACCAATTGTTTAGTGCACCAAGGGCAAGGGGTAGGCATTCAATTGTTTGATAGCACGACTTTCAGGATGGATGGCTGTGAAATAAAAGAGCATCTTGATACGAATATGGTGGTTCATCGCAGTGAACTAATGGTATCTGATTCTATTTTTTCAGATGGTCAAAGTCATGGGTTGTATCTTGGAGAAAAAACCGAAGCCAAGTTCTATGATTGTCAAGTTTCTCGGCATGTCAAGGCACAGGTGTTGATAGAAAATAGCAAGGTGGAATTTCATACATGTCATGTTCGTAATGGCATGGCTGTCGGGCTTACCATTGTGGATGAGGCAAATGTTTCGATGAACCAATGTAAAATTCAAAACCATCAGCAATTTCATATTATTGTTGATGCTAGTGGATTAAAGCTACAGCAATCGATTATTCAATTTGGGCAATCAGGTGGTGTTTATGGTAATGAACATGCCAAAATCATGATGCATCATACAACGATTCGAGAGCTGCAAAGCCACCATATCTATATCAACAATGCCCGATTATTTACACAATATTGCACGTTTGAACAAATGGAAGGAAACGGAATTACTTGCATTGATGCAATTTTTGAGATAGCTAATAGCTATTTTAAAGATGGTCAAGAAAGCTCTTATGCCATGATTTGGTCAGATCAATCAATGGGGCGTATTGAAAATTGTAGGGTGGATAAGGCGGCTAGACCATTCTTAGCGCTGTCCAATAAATCATTATTGGAAATGCGTCATACTGATATAGCCGCAGTAAAGGCTCCAGCGGTGGTACAGGAAAACAGCCAATTATTTGTACAAGGACATGTACAGTCAGCGACATGGCAGAAGGATACAGCATCAAAGGTTTCTCAAATTGAGGACATGAAATTAGAAATAGTGAAATATGATATTAAAAAAATAATATAAAAGCCGATTATACAAATAAGACAAGTAGTTTCAATTTTGAAATTACTTTTTTTATGGATTCGTGTATTGATATTTCATATATGTGAAAAATGGGTAAAGAAATACGTTTGGGCTGTTAATTAACTTTAATTTGTGCAAAAAAAATCTATAATTCGACAAAATGCAAGAATATTTTTATAATGGTATAGATGTCTTGTTGCAATTACTGCAATATTTTGAAATATTCCACAGGGAAACTTATACAATCTTTGTATAAGTTATAACCAACATAATAAAAGTTTTTACTTAATGTAAAATAAATATTAAATAAATGTGGATAATAGATTGATTATTTTCTATGTTTAAACCTATAATTAGTAAAAATGGTTCATCCAATAAGATAAATTTTCGTTAATTATGAAATGGGAGTAATGATTTTACAATAATAAATAGAGAGAGTATTGGGGTGATATGAGTATGTTTGGGCTGACAAAAGAGGAAATTATGTTAATGCTAGAGGAGATGGAATTAGCAGAGAAGCACAAGAATGTGATTGCTGATATCTTACATCTAAATAATATGCGAATCGAACAACAACTCGCATTAATGATCCATTTAATCATAGATGAGCGCGAACGAAATATTTCCAACAATACATATCTAAACTAAAAAAATGTCGAAAAATCACAGGTGCTATGTTTGCAACGCCTGTGATTTTTTTGTCAGCCATTTTTATAATTTTTTTGTGAAGCAAATGATGCGATTAGCTTCTGTAAAACCGAGCTGAAGATGAACCCTTAGGCTTTCGTCATTGTCCCATTCACAGTCACTGGCAAACTCTAGACAGCCCCTATGCTTTGCCCATTGCTCACATTTCTCCACAAGCAGTCTTGCATAGCCCTGCTGGCGATATTCCTCTCTCACAAAAAGGCCTTCTAAATAGCCGACTGGACTCGAGTCAGTCCCTTCTACATAGTCTGTTCTTAACTGGCATTGGGCAAATCCAACTGCTTCGTCATCGTCATAGGCAAGGAAAATAGCTGCGTTTTCTTCCCTTAGCAGCTGTGTCATCTCTTCGGTAAATTCCTCTAGTGTATGATTAGGCCAGAGCAGTAAGGCTAATGAGGCTGCAGCATGAGCGTCCTTCTGGTTTGCTTGTTGAATCATAAAATCTTCCTCCTTTGTAAAAAATGAAACAAATTGTTTTGAAGTACGTACAAACTAGTAAGCGTTTTTATTTTAAAGCTCTAATTCTATTTTAACAATCTTACTTGAGGGGGGAATCCAATCATGTCACTCTTACAAACGTTAATTGAACAAGCGAAAAAGCCAAATGGATGGATTGGCTCAACGATGCTACAAATTATGAATTTTTCCCATCGTGGTATGAATGCATGGTTCATCAGGCAAGGAGCTATCAATGACGGTGATCGTGTGTTAGACATAGGTTGTGGTGGTGGGAAAACGCTCCAAATTTTATCCAAATTGAATCCAAATGGTATAATATATGGGATAGATTTTTCCACACAGGCAGTGAAGGAATCAATCAAATTGAATAAAGCAAATGTTGCCAGGGGTTGCGTCATTGTGAAAGAGGCAAGCGTTTCAAGCATTCCATACGATGATCAGTTTTTTGATGCGATTACAGCCTTTCAAACGCACTATTTTTGGCCATCCTTGGAGCAGGATGTAGAGGAAGTATGGCGGGTTCTGAAAAACGGTGGGAAATTTATTATCATAGCAGAGCTCTACAAAATGAACTATCATATGAAAGCCTATCAAACACCTGAGGCAACGAAGCAATTATTAGAACGTATCGGTTTTCAAACCGTGTATGTCACCGAAAAATCAAGTAAAGGATGGCTTTGCATTACAGCTATTAAGTAAAGGATACATAAAATGGAGGGTATAAAAATGAAAAGATGTGATTGGGTCAAGCTAGATGAGCCTTTGTATGTGGAATACCATGACAAGGAGTGGGGTGTACCGGTCTATGATGACCAGCATTTATTTGAGATGCTTTGCTTGGAGGGGGCACAGGCTGGCTTGAGCTGGTGGACGATTCTCCAAAAGCGTGAAGGCTATCGTGAGGCATTTGATCAATTCGATGTGAGAAAAATTATCCATTATACAGCAGACAAGCTAGAGGAATTGCACCAAGACACACGGATTGTACGCAATAAATTAAAAATAGCTAGCGTGGTGACAAATGCTAAAGCATATCTCCAAATACAGGAAAAGCATGGCTCATTCTCAGATTATATTTGGGGCTTTGTAGATCACAAACCAGTTATGAATGAGTGGGCATCCATCAAAGAGGTGCCTGTGACGACAGAAATTAGTGATCGTATGAGCAAGCAATTGAAGAAAGATGGCTTTAAGTTTATCGGTAGTACAATTTGTTATTCTTTTATGCAGGCAGTGGGCATGGTAAACGACCATACAACAGATTGCTGCTGTCGACAAAAGGAGCTAGCGGATGGCAATTGAACAAATTCGGGCTCAACTAGCCACGCAGGCGACGATTTTTCAAACGGGTGGTATTCGACCTACACATGATTTATTGGAAAGCTGGATTGGCTATGTGGGCTGGTCCTTACCAGAAGAGCAGCCACCATCTGGCTATCAGCCGCTCGCTACGTTTTTTCTAAAAGGTCTACCCTATGTACCGAAAGCATTACAGCCTTTTCAATTAGTCACAGTCTTTGTCGATGAACGTCTATTAGATCATCTGATGGAGGATGATCTTGGTTCTTATTTTGATATTAGAACTTACACCACTTTGGAAGGCTTAGTAAAGCGCGAATGGCAGCATGAACAAATTCGCGCGTTTCCACTCATACCACAGCATATCACGAACGACTATCCAACATGGGATGGGGGCGGTATTCCTGCTCAATTGGAGGAAGAGATTTTTACGTTGGAGCATGAAGAGCAGCTCGACTATTTTGAGGATATTGTTGAAGACCTCTATCCACTCCATAAAATTGGTGGCTATCCAAGCTTTTGTCAAAGTGGTGTTGATTTCGGTGACGATGCGCCATTTGTCCTCCAAATTGCCTCCGATGCAAAAGCACGTTTGAATATTGTGGATCATGGTAATTTTTATTTTTTCTACAATCCAACAATCCAGACTTGGCACGTCTATTGTGATTTCTACTAAAGGGAAGGCGGCTTGTCTCTTTCATGAATTGTCATCATGATGAACCGGTAAATCAGATATAAGCCAAGGTACGCCCCTGTAATTAGAAAGACAGGGTTTAAGAACACAGCATGGATCGTTGTCATAAAGACTACATCCTCAAGAATAATGTTCGTTATAGCTGTAGCGGCAATCGTGCTAAACAGAATCGCAGCAAGGACACCTAGTATGTTGAAAAGAAGGCGAAAACTAGCCCATTTGTGCTGAAGATATGCCATAAGGCTGGGGATGCCAATCGTGGCAGTCAGCATGAAAATTGTCATAACATCACATCCTTTCTTTCAGATTGCCCTTGTTCGTTCCTGCATAAACATAGAAAACGATAGGAGGGAAACCGATTGCGATGGCAAGAAGGAGAGTTAAAAAGCACTAGGAAGGTGAAAAAAGTGGAGCATAAAACGGTGGTCAAAAATGGCATTGGCTTTGGTTCGGTTTTAGCGATTACGATCTCCTGGAGTGTGCATCACTCCATCATTTGGGCAATCATCCATGGCTGTTTTAGCTGGCTGTATGTTATTTACTACGCCATCATGCGCTAAGCTTGTAGGTCAGCCTATCAACTAAGATGTTGTTTGAATAAAAATAACATTGGGTACATAAAAACAAAGCGTTCATAATTTTTAATGAGTAAGCATAAATAACAAAGTGCTCTTTTCCAAAGTACCAATTGTATGAACGTAGAAGAAAGGTTGATAGAATGACACATCAAGTAACGGCTTTAAGTAATGTTAATGGTAATGCTACAGGCGTGGAAGGTATATTACAAAATGTAGCATTTATTTTATCGACGTTTACGATTCCTTGTCCGCTCCGCGAATATGTGACAAGGTCTGATATTCGTAAACCCTTCCAGCGTATGAAGAAAATAAACACAAAACGCCTCATAGAATGTATCCAACGTTTTGAGCCACGAGCTGTCGTAGTAGATGTTGATTATCTTGGCGATGTGAATAGAGGGAAATTAGAGCCCATTGTCAAAGTCATTGTCAATGAATAGCTGAAAAAATATGAATTCTGCCAGGTATGGTTTCACGAACCTGGCAGAAGATTAAATGTGCTTATAGTGGTAGGATTATGGTATATGAATTGGTGTCAAGTAGGATAATGGAACAGTTACGCGTTTCTAATGGCAATAATTTGCTGGCAATCAATGATAAGTGGTGTTGCTGCTGCTGCATCTACCTCTAAGAATGTAGCACAGCAAGTTTTAGGATCTAAGCTGATGAATAAAATTCCTGCAAAGCTACCGCCACCTGCTAAAATAACATCTACCAAAGTGCCAGGAGATAAGCATCTTAATAGATGACAAATACAGCCTTTACACTTGTGATCTTTGGAATAATCCTTCTCGTAGTAGTACTCTTCCTCCTCTTTTTTGCAAGAGCAAGAATCCTCCTTATGTTCCCATTTACAATGGTCATCCTTTTCATGACACTTACATCGCTGATGCTTCTGTTCCCATTTGCAATGCTCATGCTTGTGTTTGCAGTTGCATCCTTCTTGTTTGTGTTCACATTTTTTTTCTAAATGACAATAGCATTTTACATATTGTTCACAGCACTTTTCTTTTTTATGATTCCAATTCATATATTGACTATATCTACTATCCTGCATCTTTTAATCTCCCTTTTTGTTAGTTTTTTAGTAATGGTAGCGCTAACCTTTACATTTCTAATCTATGAAGCCACAAACAAAACTTCTTGGTAATTTGCCCTTTGTACAAAAAGAAAATTATTTTTTAATAATTAAAGAGAGAAATAGCCATACATAGCTGTGAGAATAATAACAATTTCAGGGAAAAAGATTGCTAGACTTCCGCCTGTAAATTTCATGGAGAAATGGAGCGAATGTATGAAAAGTGTCCTGCAAATCTTCTTTTTATTCATGTGCTTACTGGTTGTGATGTCATTGTGGATGGTACAAAGGGAGCCTTTAGCTATAGCTCCGAGCACCGAAAGAGCAACTCCCTATGCTGAGGAGCTTGGCGAAAAATTACAAGCTACGAATTTTACAAAACAAGTGTTACAGGCGATACGGTCGGCAGGTTACTCGCCTGATAGTACAGTTGGTTATCTAATAGACTCTCCAGCGCATCAAGTCATCACTATTCAATTACACGATGGGGAAGAAATTGATGTAAGTACAGAAAGTGAAATTCAATCGATTATCGATGAGCTAGCTGAAAAGAATAATATGCATCTATTTATGGTTGATGTTCAATTACTAGAGCGTGAATAGTAGACGGGAGGCACTGTGAACTGTGCCTTTTTACATATAAAGGGAATTGTAATATAATGATAAAGAGGTGAGAGAAATGAAAATATTAATATTAGGCGCGAGTGGTCGTGTCGGCAGCCATTTGGTAGAACTAGCAATAAAGGATCAGCATGAGGTCACCCTATTAGTCCGAAATCCCGATAAATTACCGCACCATCATCAACAGCTGTGTGTAATGAAAGGGGATGTTTTAAACAAGCAGGATATCGAGCAGGCAATGCATCATGTGGATGTGGTGGTGAGTGCATTAAATACAGATGGAGGCACTACATTATCGGCTAGCTTACCATTGATTCTTGAAGCGATGACAAAGCAACAGGTGACAAGAATCATTACGATTGGAACAGCAGGGATTCTACAAAGTCGTGTAACGCCGACTCTTCTTCGTTACCAATCAACGGAATCAAAACGAAAATCGACCTTTGCTGCACAGGAGCACCAACGTGTATTCGAACAGCTACAGCAATCTGCAATGGATTGGACAATTGTTTGTCCTACCTATTTACCTGATGGGGCCTGGACAGGAAACTACCGCGTTGAACGCAACTTCTTGCCAGAGGGAGGTAGCGAAATTTCAGTAGCAGATACAGCAGATTTTGCCTACCAACAAATCTTCAGTGAGGAATTTTTGAGAACACGCGTCGGACTTGCCTACTAGAAAAGGGGAAATATAGTGAAATATATTCATGCCATCTTCGGGATGGTAATCATTGTGGTTGGATTTGCCTTTCTCAGTACAACCATAGAGGAGGCGCCTGTTAGAAATGTGATGCTGAAAGTCTATGGAGCTATCATTGTTTCCATCGGCTCTTTCTACCTCAAAAAAATTGCGAAATTTGGTAAGCAATAAGCACTTTTACACACGGATAGTCTAAATGGACTTATCGCTTTAACCATTCTTTATCCTAAATCGTCCAAATGATAGCTATTTTAGTGAAAAAATATACTGTTATTTTCCTTTTTATAGAAGGTTTGCTATACTTTATGTCGAATATATCTATTGAAGAGGTGATTGTATGGACAAGGAGATATCAAATAACTATCAATATCCTAAACACCTAACAAGCCTTGATGGAATCGAAACGACAGAATTATATGTCATCAAGATAACAAAGGAACAAGTGGATAGGTTGATTGAGGATATCGATCAAACATTAAAGACGTCGACATGACGTCTTTTTTCATGCCAAAAAAGGCCACCTTCCAAGAAAAGTGACCTCAAAACAGGAGAGCTGTGGAAAGGCTAGATTTGCTTTACCCTACTATTTGTATGTAAAAGTAATCTTGTTAGCTAGCCATTTGCCTGAAAGATAGATGAAATTTACTCGATTTTCTAGCAACTCAGTTCACTATCCATATATGTACTACCTCAGTTCTTCTGACATGAAAAGGAGTAATTCAAAGCCAAATAATCGCGGATGATAGTAGGCTGTCCGCCATTTTCAAGACATAGCTTACTGGCAATTTTAATTTCCTTCTGATTATAGTGAGATTGTGCTCCAATCAAAAATATGCCTGACAGTATCAATAATGTACCGATGCCCAACACATATTTTATAACCCTTTTCACTCATCTAACCTCCATTTCGATACGTTTACCCTATTGTCTAACATATGTTGAAGCATGAAAGCATTATGTTTAATTGACAATTTGTATACATATGTATACAATCAGTTTAAATTAATGTATACAAACGTATACAAAAGGAGTGTTTTAGAAATGAGAGGATCTGGATTTAGAGAGCATATGAGAGAGGGACATCACCGTGGAGGACGCCACAGAGGCATGGAAGGCGCGCCACAGCGAGGAGCAAAAACGTTCCGACGCGGCAAAGCGATTTCATTTTTAGAGATGCTGCATGTGAAGCGAGCTACCATTAAACAGCAATTAGAACAGCCAGAATTTCAATCGATTCAGCAAATTTTAGTCGGTGAATTAAAAGCCATCGATATGGTTATTCAAGAATTTAGCCAGTTGTTTGATATTCAAGAAAACGAAACCAACGACAGTCTACAAGAGGAAGATAACGCACATGAAACAAATGAATAACTATATAGATGAGGTATTTTATCAGAACGATGCCCTATTAGAGGATGTCCTGTCCTCTATTGCCGAAAATGGTATGCCTGCTATTTCTGTCTCTCGATCATCAGGAAAGCTGTTGACGATGCTTGTATCGATTACTAGGTCAAAGGCTATTTTAGAAATTGGTGCTCTTGGCGGCTATAGTGGTATTTGTCTGGCGAGAGGAATGGAAGAGAAAGGCAAACTGACATCCCTAGAGTTAGAGGATAAATATGCACAGCTTGCCGCCAAAAATCTTGCCAAGGCAGGTTTTGCCGAGCAGGTAACGTATATGACAGGTCCTGCATTGGATAGCCTTGAAAAGCTTGTGGCAACGGGACAGTGTTTTGATTTTTTCTTCATTGATGCTGATAAGGATAATTATGAAAATTATTTAGCCTATTGCATACAGCTAGCAAGCCCTGGTGCATTCATTGTGACAGATAATGTCCTAGCAGGAGGCAGTGTAGCAGACCCTATGGCGACACCCAAGCGCTATACAGCCATCATGAAAAAGTTCAATGTCACAGTGGCTAATCATCCGCAGCTGGATTCGATTCTTTTACCCATTGGGGATGTTATGACGGTTTCAAAAGTTATAAAATAATGCATATCAGAAATTAACTATTAATGGTAAAATATTGTTAGCAAACGATAAGGGAGAGATGCTTTTGAAGCAAGCACTAGTGGTCATTGATGCACAGCAAGAATTAATCGAGGGAAATCAGGATGAACAAGCCGTCTATCGCAAGGATGAATTGCTTAAAACAATCAATGCCGTTATTCAAAAAGTTATTGAGGCAGAGGCACATATTATCTTTGTGCGTGATCAGGATGTAGCGGGTGGAGAAGGGAAAGGCTTTCAGGTACATCAAGCGATCCAAGTACCTACTACCGCTGTTTATTTTGATAAACTGGCTACAAACGCTTTTTATAGGACGGGATTACTCGATTACTTACAGGCCAATGAGGTAGAGCATTTGGTGATGATGGGCTGCAAAACCGAGCATTGCGTGGATACAGCAGTTAGAGCAGCAACTATACAGGGCTTTGATGTCACTTTAGTGGGAGATGGCCATTCAACAAATGGTTCCGACTACTTATCACCAGAAGATACGGTTGCACACCATAACGACATCCTACATGGCCATTACAATGTGGATCATTTCTCACTTGTACGAAACGCCGACGAAGCATTATTTGAACCCACACATAATAGTTATCGTTAATTGTAAAATGACCAAGAATCAAGGTTCTTGGTCATTTTTACATATAGAAGTGATTGAGCAACCAACCTATAACAGTACTCAAGATACCAACTACTATCAAGACCAGCCCATGGGTTGGTGCTTGATAATCCTTTTTAAGTACAATTCCCATACAGATAGCCATGAGCCCACAAAAAGCTTGGAATAGGAGAAGGGCAGCTACCACATTGACCCAACCGATGATTAAAAGTAATCGCTTACTATTCACCATTTATTGTTCTCCTTCATCATTTCTATGTAAATAAAGTACCGTACCTAACACGCCTAGTAGTAGGATTGAAAAAATAATAGACATTGTCGCTTGATAGACAATGGCAGTTATAGCCAAAAACAGTAAAATAATCAGTATGATGAGACGGAGTAGGAATTTTGTTTTTTTACGAATGGCGAAAAAATCCTGTAGAATAATGAGTAAAAAGCTCACACCAAATAGGAGAGCATATTCAAAAATGATTAGAGGATGCGCATTCGGTACACCCTCACCACGAAAGTATTTTAAAATAATTATAGGAATGAGTATGTATTTTAAATACTTGTACCACTGGAAAAGACGATCCATGTTGCTGCCTCCAGCTCAATAGACTATTTTTACAAATATTGTAACGGAAATTATGATGCGACACAATGATCTTTTATTTTCATAGGGCCACTGTGCGAGCAGTGACCCTAAGTATCAAGTCAGGAGGTGTAAGGCTAAAATTAGCTTTACACTATTATATGTATGTGAAAGTAGCTTCAAAAGCTAGTTATCTGCCTGCTCGATAGATTATTTTTTGGAAGGCGACTAAATGGGGCACCAATTGTCGGATGAAGGGCTACTATTCCTGCTAAAGTAAAGATAAGGAAGGTGATAGAAGTGGATTCTTTAACAAGGTTGAATGAGGCGATTACGTATATCGAGGCCAATCTAACAGAGGAAATTGATGTGCAAGAAGCTGCGAGATTAGCTTATTGCTCGGAATACCATTTTAAACGTATGTTTTCCTTTCTAGCAGGCATCTCGCTATCAGAGTATATTCGTCGTAGGCGTCTGACGCTTGCCGCACTGGAACTATCAGATTCATCTATGAGAATTCTCGATATCGCGATTCGTTATGGCTATCGCTCTGCAGATGCATTTACAAGAGCCTTTCAGCAAATGCATGGCATCACACCATCGGAGGCGAGGCAAAATGGTCAGCACCTAAAAGCGTTTCCACGAATGACCTTCCAACTTACCATACAAGGAGGTTGTGAAATGAATTACCGACTCGAACAAAAAGAAGCGTTTCACATCGTGGGTCTTATGAAAAGAGTACCTATCGTCTTTCAAGGAGAAAATCAAGCGATAACTGAAATGGCACGTGCATTAACAATGGAGGATATTGGGCAACTAAAAAAGCTGTCGAATCTAGAACCAACAGGAATCATCCAAGCCTCCACAAACTTTTCTGAGGGCAGAATGGAGGAAAAGGGCGAGCTTGATCATTATATCGGCGTAGCCACAACCGAAACGTCTCACCATTTTTCACAGTTGGATGTACCCGCTTGTACGTGGGCTGTCTTTGAAGCGGTTGGACCATTCCCACAAACACTGCAGGAAACATGGGGGCGCATTTATGCGGAGTGGTTCCCATTATCTGGCTATGAACAGGTTGCTGGTCCAGAAATCGTGCGCCATACAAGCACGGATTTTTCCTCACCAACCTTTACAAGTGAAATCTGGATACCACTTCAGAAAAAGAAGCCTCTTGCATAATGCGAGAGGCTTTTACTGTATTTTCGTTCCATTGGGCAGCTGCTGATCGGGCGTTAACAGGATTACATCTCCCTCCACAGGTACACCACCAATGACTAATACCTCTGACTTAAAACCCGCAACGCGACGTGGCGGGAAATTAACAATCGCCACTACTTGCTTCCCAATAATGACTTCGGGTGTATAACGCTTCGTAATTTGTGCGGAAGACTGTTTAATGCCCAATTCTTCACCAAAATCAATTTTCATTTTAATCGCAGGAACCCGAGCCTTTGGCAGTTCCTCAGCCTCTAATACCGTGCCGATTCGTATATCAAGTGCTATAAAATCTTCTATTGTCGCCATCACTGTACTCCTTAAGCTTTTATGACAATGTTAGCATTTAATAGAAAAAAATACAAAAAAGAAGAGCACATTGAGTGCCCTTCTCTCGTTAACGACGATGCTCTACCAGGTCAATCGCACCTAACACAATATGTGCTAAGCCAAAGCCAAAAATCGTATTGGCCACCATTTTGTTAGAGCCATGTTTTTGCTTCATTGCATAGCCTGCCGCAGTAACAGCTGACCCGAGTATAGTGGGGATTAAACCTTCACGAATTCCATTCATAAATTGATCCCTCCGTCGTATGATTCGGCGTGAGTTTCACACCATACTTACTATGAACGTTTGGCGCGGATACTATACTAGGCATCAACCGTATCAATCATGAAAGCAGTGATCTCCGTTTGATCTGCATTTGTATAGGCCTTGCAAAAAAGAACCACAGCACTTTCTTCATCATCAAACCATAAATAGCGAATTTCTGTTGTAAAACAACTTTGGTCATTCATTTCATACACATCAATAGCTAAGGAAGCTTCATCCAGCGGCCATGTTAAGGTACCTTGCAAGGCGAAAACCTCCTGCAGAAATATAGCAGTATCCTCTGTTAATATCTTCTCCTGTTGAAGTTTCTCATATCTATTATGTACTAAATCATCTAAGGTCATTTTCGTTAATGCTCTTATTTTGTCTTTCATTTGCATAGCCTCCCTCTTAATAGTTATTTTACTGGAAAAGGAAAAATTTTGTATAGGTAAATAGGGATTTATTGAAACGAAAAAGAGCGGTTAGCCGTATATAAACGAAGGGGGGCTGAAAATGAAGTATATAGGCATTGGCACCATCTTGTCCATTCTAGGTGTGATATGCTCCATTCTCATATGGGGTACAGAGGAAGCCCATTTGCTTTCAGGGCTACTCGGTGGAATTTTCATCGTTTCTGCCATGTTATTGTCAGGAGCCATCGCAAGCGGAGATAGAATGCGCGCCAATTTCGCAACAGAAACCAATGAAGACAGAAACGAACGCAATCTTCTCATGAATAACGCGTTACTATTAGCAATACCAAACATTATCGTAGCAATCTTTGTTTATTATTTATGAAGCTAATAGCAGCCATCAATTAAGAATAAGCCTTGCATTCAACACATTTAGCATTCAATCCACCGATTTGAATGAGCAATCCATTCTAAACATTTCTATCCATCAAAATGAGCATTGTATCCGTCAAATTAGACAGTATATCCGTCACATTTAGCATTCTATCCACCGATTTGCATGAGCAATCCATTCTAAGCATTTCTATCCATCAAAATGAGCATGGTATCCGCCAGATTAGACAGTATATCCGTCACATTTAGCATTCAATCCACCGATTTGCATGAGCAATCCAATCTAAGCATTTCTATCCATCAAAATGAGCATTGTATCCGTCAGATTAGACAGTATATCCGTCACATTTAGCATTCTATCCACCGATTTACATGAGCAATCCATTCTAAGCATTTCTATCCATCAAAATAAGCATTGTATCCGTCAGATTAGATATTTTATCCGTCAAATATAGAATTCTATCCACCGATTTGCATGAGCAATCCATTCTAAGCATTTCTATCCATCAAAATGAGCATTGTATCCGTCAGATTAGACAGTATATCCGTCACATTTAGCATTCTATCCACCGATTTGCATGAGCAATCCATTTAAGCGATTCTATCCATCAAAATGAGCGATGTATCCGTCAGATTAGATATTTTATCCGTCAAAAATAGAATTCTATCCACCGATTTGCATGAGCAATCCAATCTAAGCGATTCTATCGATCAAAATGAGCATTGTATCCGCCAGATTAGACAGTATATCCGTCACATTTAGCATTCAATCCACCGAATTGCATGAGCAATCCATTCTAAGCATTTCTATCCATCAAAATGAGCATTGTATCCGTCAGATTAGACATTATATCCGTCACATTTAGCATTCTATCCACCGATTTGCAATGAGCAATCCATTCTAAGCATTTCTATCCATCAAAATAAGCATTGTATCCGCCAGATTAGACATTGTATCCGTCACATTTAGCATTCTATCCACCACATTTTACAGACTATCCACCAATCATTACATATAAAAATCATAAAAAATGTCACATCTACCCTAGGTGTGGCTTTTTTCGTTGCATTTAATAGAGAGGAGTACATTTGCAATAGAGAGGTGGTACTATGCAATTAACAGATGGTACACAGATATTTGACACGGATATCATTGATGAGGCTGCTAAAAAAAGGGAGCGTGATGAGCAGGAGAGGGAGATGCTCAACGCCTTTGCCCGCTATGCTTATCTACGATATAAGCAAATACGAGACAAAGTAAATCCGCGAAAATGTAAATATATGTATATTAATCAGGTGCGTCAGCAATTAGCATTACCTGCTAGACTACAGCGTGTTTGCAAGCTGCTAACGATGACAGAAGAGGAAGTTCTCTACATTGTAGAATTTGTGCGGAAGTATTTGAAATACGTTAAATAAGCCTCATCTTCATAGATGGGGTTTTTTTACATAATTTCTAGGGAGAATTGTTTCTCAACACCCGCTCCATATAGTATGATGAACGTGTATAAAGGAGTGAGCGTAGTTGAGATTGATTAAATTTCTAGTGGTAATTGCTATATTCGTTGGTGTAGTGGGGTATGGTGTGCTACATTTCGGCACAAAATTCGCCTCTGAAAAAATTGTAGATACCTTGTCGACAGAATTAGAAAATAGCGGACAAAAGGAAAACATCAAAAGTACCATTGAAAATGACCCACAATTAAAAGCCTATATGGAAGAGGCGAAAACGGTCGATAGCAGTACATTACCGTTTACGACAAAAGAAGAGGCAACGAAAGTCCTAATTCAAAAAGTGGGCATTACCGATTTGAACGACATGCGTGTTAAATTGCAGGACGGCTCGATGACGCAGGAAGAAGCTCTGCAAATGGTGGAAGGCAAATTATCCGATGAAGAGATTGCCGCTTTAAAAGTCATCGTCTATAAAGAGCTTTATGAATAAAAAAGCAGAAGCAATTGTTTGTTTCTGCTGCTTTCATTACCCTTACAGATCATGATTATATTTCCATCTAAATCTTGAAGTAGGCAAAGTCATCAAAACGTTTTATAGCATGAATTGGAATGCCTTTGTCTTAATAGGAATTCGCTAAAAAATTCATTTCACCTGCTTAAAAGAGCATGCTTCATGGCATGTTCTTTTTTTATGTCCCATTTTTAAAAATTTTCTTTATATAGTTAGAAAGGACATTAGATGGAAAGAGGGATCGTCATGATTTATCGAGTAGCCAAAAAGGAGAATTATGTGGTTTTGGATAAAGCATTTTTAAATGATGAGCAATTAAGCTGGAAAGCAAAGGGTCTGCTTGCCTATATGCTGTCTTTGCCAGATGATTGGTCATTTAGTCTTGCAGATTTAGCAATACGTAGTAAATGTGGGCGGGAAGCGACAGCCAAAATTTTGGACGAACTCATAGAGGCGGGCTATCTTCAAAAAGTACAGGAACGAGGAAAAGACGGCAAGTTCGGTAGGGTAGAATTTTTCGTCTATGAAGCATCAAAACGTGCTGCTATACCGTCAACGGGAAATTCGTCAACGGTCGTACCATCGACGGAAAAGCCCACACTACTAAATAATAATTTACTAAATAATCAATTACTAAAAGATAAAGATGATAAGGAGTCTACTAACACTGCCTACCACTTTTATGTGCAACAAGGCTTTGGCAAACAAACAGCCTATATTGCTAGTAAAATTCGTCACTGGCTCACTATTTTTTCAGAGGACATGGTCATCTATGCGATGAAGCTAGCGGTGGAGCATAATGTTTTACGCTGGCGGTATGTAGAGAGCATCTTACAAAATTGGTGCCATCAGAACATAAAGAGTCTTGCAGATATTGCTATCGACCAGCAGCGTTTTCAAGCCCGCAAGCAGCAAGTGTCATCACATTCTAAAGCCAGACGACGGGAAATCATTCCGCAGTGGTTTCAGCAGCGTGGTGATCAGGAACAAGAATTTCAGCCAACAATTGATTTTGCAGCAGAACGACAAAAAATTTTAGCCCTCTTACGGAGTGAATAAATTCTCCGCATACCATAAAGGCTTAATCGATGAAAAGTTATCATGATCCTGTAAAATCATGTGAATTCTTTCCAACGCATCGTCAAAGGAGCGTGGGTCATAGTGACGAGTCCAAACAATGGTTGAAAAGACAGTCATGGCTGCATAGAGGGCATATAACTGCCAAAACATATCGTCTGGTGAAGATGAAAAATAGCCATCAATCTGCCCAATACAATAGGGGATACTTTGTCGTCTACTAAACAAGGCAAGATTATAAAAGTCATGATAAGGATCACCCACATCATAGCCATTAAAATCTATCACCCCATTGTAAGTATGTCCTTTACAAATAATGTGACCGAGATGAAAATCATCATGAAGCAGGGTGATGGGACGTTGCTTTAACAGTGGTAAGTGCGTTTCAATAAAGCGCAATAGTTTAGCTTCTTGAGGAAGTTGATAGGCATCTTGTTGGTATGCCTTCAAATAGGTAGAAAACTTTTTGAGCTGTGTTGTCTCCCAATGAATTATTTGCGGAGGGCTCACTTGATGTATTTTTCTCAATTCTTTCCCTGCCGCAAGACCAAGGTGGAATTGCTCAGAGTCAGAAAGTTCCTGAATAATTTCATCAGCTGGTGTTTCTTCTAAAAAGCTAACGACCATTGCGGATACATTGGCTTCCTGAAACAAGGTATAGTCAACGGCTTTATGTGTACTTACGCCCTGCTTTGCTAACTCTTGGAGCAAGGAAAACTCTACTGCACGTTTGTCATGATGTGCTAGATCTGACAAGCGCACCAAATAGCGCGTTTCACCAACTGTTACCAGATACTTGCTATCAGGTGAATAGCCTTTGTTAATTTTCACTAGCTGTGTAAAGCCGTGTAAGCTTGGTAATTGACGAATAATCTCTACTGCCTGCACACTTTCTTTCCTCGCTTTCAATATTTTAGAAGAACTAAAATACTACAGAAAACAATACTTTGTCAATGCTTGGAAGCGAGAAAAGAGGTTATAAAATCATAATGAAAAAATAGTAAAAGAGCACAACTAACTAGAAAACACTTTTGTGCGCGCATTTACTAATAGTAAGTGGATGTCCTTGTGACATTCACACTTCATAGCTTCGAGGAAAGAGAGGTGAAACGATCGCAGTAGCCTTAAGCGCGAAAAGAAGCTAATAAGCCTCAAAAGGAACCTCTAATTATCTGTTGTTTACCCTAAAAACCCAAAAAGAAGAAAAGAATAACATAGCGTCAGTCGCTAAAAATAATAGGAAAGGACGGTGCAACATGAGTTATGTTATTGAAAAACAGATGATGTCAGGGCTACCGAATCAAGCGCTAACGGCAGTCAAATACGTTGTGGCGCATGAATCAGGTAATGGCAGCAATACAGGTCCAAATGCATTGGAAAACGAAATTGCCTATATGAATCGAAATAAAGCCAATGCCTTTGTTTCTCACTGGGTAGGCGGTGGTGGAAGAATCGTACAAGTAGCCCCAGTCAATCTCGTGCAATATGGCTGTGGACCAAAGGGAAATCCGTATAGCTATGCCCAGGTGGAATTGGCACGGACTGCTGATAAGGAACAATTTAAAAAGGACTATGCGGCTTATATTTGGCTGTTACGTAAGCTTGCGATAGAGGCAGGGATTCCCACTGTTTTAGATGGTAGCGGCAACGGCATTAAGTCACATCGATGGATTGCGGAAAATCTAGGAGGCACTACGCACAAAGATCCTTTTGACTATTTAAAAAGTATGGGGATTACAGAAGCACAGTTCCAGCAAGATATTAAAAATGGGCTTGAGGAGGGATTAACTGTGTCACAATATAATGAGCTAAAACAAGAAATAGAGACGTTGAAAAGCTTACTAGCTGAAAAAGCTAGTTTACAAACAAGCAGAGAAGTGGGAGCAGCCCATAAAGAGGCTTGGGAGTGGGCTATTAGCGAGGGCATTATCCGAGGCGATGGAAGTAAGAACATGAATCCAGCAGGCGCCTTAACAAGAGAGCAAATGGCGACCATGCTGAAACGCTATTACGACAAATTTATAGCCAACTAATTGTGCAGGATAAAGCTCCTATGTCATCACGAGCTTTATCCTTTTTCATTGAATAAAGGTTTTTTTAAAATTTTGTCGAATGTAGTAGAAGAGAGGAGGGGTTTTGATGTTAACCAAAATAAGAAAAGTAAAATTTGAACAAGAAAGAAAAAATCCATTATACCAGGTGGTGATGGAATGTCCCGATGGTAAGCAACTCTATGTAAAATTTGATTATACGTATAAAACAAAAAATTTCTGGCCATTAGAAGTGAATTATAATAAAAAGAACTATGGTGCAAAGCTAGCATGGTATACAAATGAAGTCGAGAATATGACAGTGGCTTTATTTCTAGAAACGATTGCTGGTAAAATCAACAAGAAGTATGATTTTAACTTTAAGAAACAATAAAAAAAGCAGCACCTTGTAGGAGCATACTGCTTAAGACTTGTCCATTATTTAGTTGAGATATAAACAACAAGTGCTGCCTCATCAAATGTTACATTTGCGCCAAGTGCTTGACTGACAAAGCGTAAAGGCACCATTGTTGTACCTTGATATATTTCAGCAGGATGGCTGAGTGTGATTGTTGATGCAGAACCATTTGTATCAACATAAGCCGTTTTATTCCCCACACCAATCACAATTTTTTTACTGTCCTTTGTTGCCGTTACTTTTTTCGTTGCATTATCATAGCTAACCGTTGCCCCAAGAGATTCAAAGATTGCCTTCATTGGCACTAAGGTTGTGCCATTTTTCATATAAGCGCTAGGCGTATAATTTTGCTTCACGTCATTTAAATAGACAGCAACCTTCGTTAATACAGGTGCTACAGTTGCTTTAGGTGTTGGCGCAGAATAACTTTGACCGCCTGAAGAAGACCCTGCATCATTGCCACCATTGCCATTATGATAATGATAGCCAGAACAAAGCCCTTTAGCCTTTGATTTGTCAGAACAGTTGTGACCGCCATTGCTATCTAAACGCCCTGGATGTGCGCTCGCAATAGAGGCTGTGGTGAAAAATAATGTAAGCATCGCCATCAACAAAACCAATTTCTTCATATAAATCCTCCAATTATCAAAATATGTAATTATTATACTATTGAAAAGAGAATTTTGATATGTTTTTATAGGAAATTAGTTTTAACCCATTAAAAGGCACTACCAGTCAAGATTGGTAGTGCCATTTTGTTATACGGTTAATTGATTTTCGTTTTGGAGATCAATGGCTTTTTGGAGCAGTCGATGCAGAACGGCTGCAAAGGTTGCAATCGTACTGGTTACAAAGATGCTGATAAGTGTCAGCGTAATAATTCCTGTAATATCTTCCTTGCCAGTAAACATTATCATAATTGATGTAATACCTAGCACAAGGCCGGCTACAATAGTGAGAGCACAATTTTTGATCGTTCTCAAAGCCCGTACAGATGATTTGGAGAACGCTTTATGCTGGTCGATGTTCGTTAAGAGGCGATAGGCCTTATACAACGCCGTGTAATAGGGAATGCATAGTGCATACACATAGAGTAAAAAAAGATAAGACAAATAGGAGGATTCGGGATGTGCCGCTGCATCTCTACTGGCTATCCCAGGTAGCCAAAATAGTCCTAAAGCTAATACAGGGATACCTAGCAGCATAATCACACTCTTTAGGAAAATGGTTGACCCCTTTTTATGTTTCATACAATACACCTCACTGGTAATGATATATTGATTTTAAAATAAAATTTATCGATTTTCAATAAAAATATATTATTATTCATTGATTTTTTTCTTTTCAAAAGACATCCATCCTTATAGGATAGATGCCTTTTAAGTGGGATGATTAACATCTTACATATTTACGTTTAAAGCCAATTCTGCCTCGCTCTATTTCCTTTTGAATTGTTTCATAAGCATTTAGCTGTGTGCTTTTCTTGTTGTCTCGCTTCATTTCTACAGGACCAATCGCTTGTGTGGTTGCTACTGCTTGTTCGTGGAGCGGCACATAGGAAATAGCCACTGTGTATAAAAAATTATTCATGGCCGATTTTGTACGTTCGGGTACGTCGTGGATGGTATTTTTCACAACATCCAGCATGTTAGCCAGCTTGCTCTCGGAAAATTCGCTATCCTTGCGATTCCCTAATAGCCAGCAATAGCAGCTCCAGCCCGCAGACATTTTCAGTTCCTCACCACTGGCAATCCACGCATCCGCCACCTCCTGAGCAATCGGTGCCTCTGCTAAAGTAACCGCTACTACATAATCCGACAGCATATAAAAATAAGCTGCCTCCATCCATCGATTAAAATCTTCCACAGTCATGGCTTTTGGATCTGCTATGATGCCAGCAAAGTACATCGCATCATAGTTGCCAGTAGCATAAAGCTCTTCTGCTAGAGCCTGATCGATTTTAATTTTCTTCGCAATAGGCTTCATGGCACCTGTTGCCACACCAAATAACGGCTCATGGGCGCCATTTGACATATATATTTTTTTCGTCCGTTCTTTGCCAAGAGCCTCTAGCTCCTGCATCACTAATTCAGCATTCATAATAGCACTTCCTTTTTTTCTGTTTTCTAGATTATTTTTATTATCCTATAAAGAATGTCTTTTTGTAATGGAATAAAAGCATATCATATTAGAATATAAAATATCATATCTGAATATATTTTTGTCAGTCATTTTATATAGAAGGAAGTACCTATTTCCAATTAGCTAGAGCCTATTCCAAATAAACATAAATTGAGCTGCATCCGATTCGAGGGCAATTTGATGATAGTCTGTTGAATCATCATCTGTAATCAAGCGACCTTTTTGCACGTTTAAAATGGCATGTTTAACAGAGTCTGGATGTTCAATCGCATAGTGGGAGTCTTTTAGAAGAGTGAGGGCAGATCGACATTTATGTTTATCGATGCGCTCATTTTTTCCTTTAAAATACAGCTTAATTAAATAGGGCACATCGTCAATGATTAAACCGAGCTCAGGATTGGAACGCACAATTAAATCGTCACAATACCAATTCGCCTTACCTGGTTCAAACCACTGTACGTTTTTATTTTTTAAGAATCTTATATAGGCTTTAACGGCTTCTTGGTAATTTTTCTGGCGTGCAGGAAGGGCATTATCCACGATGTCGAGTAAATAGGTATCATTAAAACAATGTTCATGGTATTTTTTTAATCCATCACGCAAGGCTTTCCAATAATCTTTTATTGGATGGTACTCTCCCTGATATTTTATATCCTTCACAAACTTTGTCTTTGCTGCACTTCCCTTCATTGTGAAGTCTGTAAATTGTGTTAAACCAATAGATGGCTTTGTGAGCGTCGTCATTTTTCCATCACCCTTCTTTCATCATCGCTGACATACTATAGATTAGTATTATATTGGAAAGGGTACATGTATATGATTGATGGGCTTGTTAACAATCAGCTCCTAACAGTATTCTATTACAATAAGAAAATCAATTTTTTAAAAAAATATGTTTAGATGTGTTTTGACTGGGAATATAAATAGCGAGCTAGTAAAAAGCTCAAAAAAATATTTAGGAGGAATAGAAATGGCTAACAAGCAAAACAATCGCAACAGAAACAACAATGAAAACATGACTGTCGAAGAAGCGGGACGTAAAGGCGGAGAAGCTACCTCCAGAAATCATGACCGTGATTTTTATGAAGAAATAGGACGTAAAGGCGGCGAGGCTACGTCTAAAAATCATGGACATGAATTTTATCAAGAAATTGGCCGCAAAGGTGGAGAAGCTACGGCTGAAAACCACGGCGAAGAATTTTATGAAGAAATTGGCCGCAAAGGCGGAGAAGCTACCTCTGAAAAGCACGACGACGATTTTTATGAAGAAATAGGACGTAAAGGTGGAGAAGCACGCAGTAAACAGCGTAGTAACAACTCCAACAGCAATCAAAATCGTCGAAATAACAACAATAACTAATCACTTTTAAATAGCTTGAAACCCTTCACACACAGGGCGTTTGTAGTTTTAAACTACAGGCGCCTTTTTTGTTGTTAAGTTCCTCTCAATCCACAGGATAAATTTGTTGAATTTCTCCTAATTGTAGTATATATTTAATCCGCTTCTATTTGTTTTTAGAGGAAATGAGGATAGAGAGAATGACACAACTTATAGATAAAGAACTATTTCAGGTAATTCAATCCGTCGTGCAGGCTGTGAACATGACGGTCAAGATAAAACAAGATGATTCAGGTATTAATATGAGCTATAACTTTATTGGGGATTATGTAGGATTTGATGCGAAACGATTAGTAGAGGCAAGAAATGAACTAATGCTTCCAACTTCACTTGAAATTTATGTCAAAACAATGACCCTTCATGAGCTAGGTCATGCAGTGGATCGACAAGCATTACAGGCGTCACTTCCACGTACAATTGAAATCTTTACGATGAAAAAGCAACATGCCTTAAAAGAAATATATCGTCAGGAACAACTACTAGCCATGCTGATTGAAGAACATGAAATGAATATTCAATTTGAGCAAACGGCTTGGGAAAATGCATGGATGCTTAACCATACACATCACTTAGTTCCTGAAAAGGACTTTGACTATATCAAACAGCATAGCCTAGCGACCTATCAGCGTTTATATGAGCAAGATTTACAAGCTTATCACCATCTTTTGAACCAGCAGATGGTGCAATTAGTTTAGCTAGAAATAATCATTTCATACCGTCGCGGGAATAGATCAAACCAAATAGGGCAATGTAATACTACTTGGAGGTGATCATTTTGACAAAGGGCAAGCAATATAAACGTCAGTCAGAGTTGGCGGAATTAGCGACAGATTTAAGTCCAGATGATTTAGATGTGCGCGAAGAAAATGCTTTAACACAAGAGCAAAAGAAAAATTCGAGCGAAGGAAATCGTTCAAAAAAATCTGCCACACGCAAATCGCAATCATAACGTAAACACCACAATCATTTCCGATTGTGGTGTTATTTTATCTATTGCCACTTTTACATAGAACTGTACTACTGAGCGTTGATTTAATGTTACAATTTATAGAATGAATGAAAGGGGCTGGAATAAATGATTTTATTTATCGTATTTGTTGGAGTTGTCGTTGTTATAGGCATCGTCAGTAATGCAAATAAAAATCACAGCAAATCAAATGAGCACAATCACCATATCCATTCCACTAACGAATTTTCAACAAATGATGCATATCTTTCCTCCCAGGACAGCCAACAGTGTGCTGATTCTAGTGCTACTACGAGTGACTCATCCTGTGGCTCCGGTGGGGAATGAAGGTGGCCCATTCTGAATTATGGAGATATTGCTAGTAAATTGGCTTACGAGGATTCAAAGTAATCGAACTAAGAGCAAATTTTTTATAACGTGATCAAAAGCGGAGGAGGTCTGTTTTGCACCGATCTCTTCCGAAGTACATATGTAAAATTTCATCACCTCATAATTAACAACTACTGTGAACTGTTCTTTAAGATATAGCGAAAATGAAGCAACAGGCGTAAGATAGAGGAATAGATAGAGAGAATTTGGAGGTAGTAGTTGATATGATTCGATTCGAAAATGATTATGCAGAAGGTGCCCATCCACAAATTTTGCAGCGGTTAGTGGCTACAAATGAAGAACAATCTCCAGGGTATGGTATGGATGAGCATTCCGAAAAAGCAAGAGCCTATATAAAAAAAGCGATTGCAGCGGAGCAGGCAGACATTCACTTTTTAGTTGGTGGTACACAAACGAATACAACCGTGATAGCATCTATTTTGCGTCCTCATCAGGGTGTCATTGCTGCGAGTACAGGACATATTGCGGTGCATGAAACAGGAGCTATTGAGGCAACGGGTCATAAGGTACTGACATTACCTAGCGATGATGGCAAACTAACTGCGGCACAGGTGAAAGCCTCCTATGATGCGCACTGGCTGGATAGCACTCATGAGCATATGGTGCAGCCAGGCTTAGTGTACATATCACACCCTACAGAAAATGGCACGACCTATAGTAAGGCAGAATTAACAGCCTTACGTGAAGTTTGCCGAGACTGTGACTTACCACTGTTTATAGATGGTGCTCGTTTAGGCTATGGTCTAGTGGCACAAGACAGTGATTTATCTCTCGCTGACATGGCTCAGCTTTGTGATGTATTTTATATTGGTGGTACTAAAATGGGTGCATTGTTTGGAGAAGCAGTCATCATCGTGAATCCTGCGTACCAAAAGGATTTCCGCTACATGATTAAGCAAAGAGGAGGGCTACTTGCCAAAGGTCGATTATTAGGCATTCAGTTCGAAACGCTATTTGAAGATACGCTCTATATGGATATTTCGCATCATGCGGTAGATATGGCAATGATGATACGACAGGCATTTCTCGATAAAGGCTTCGCAATGCGCTATGATTCAAAAACGAATCAGCAATTTCCAATTTTACCAAACCATCTACTTCCAACGTTAGAAGAAAAATATTCCTTCTCCATTTGGGAAGCATACGATGATACCCATACGGTTGTGCGCTTTTGCACAAGCTGGGCTACGACCAAAGAAAATGTGGATCGTTTAATAGACGACATCTACCGTTTAATATAATCAATCAAGCTGCACCTTCCGTCAAAGGGTGCAGTTTTTTCCTATTATTCCCTAACTCTTGCTATACTATAGATAACAGGAAAGGTGGAAGCGAATGACTAAATACGTAGCACTTTTAAGAGGTATTAATGTAGGTGGGCACAATAAATTAAAAATGGCTGAATTGAGAGACGCGCTGCAACCACTGGGGCTCCAAAACATTCGGACATATATTCAAAGTGGCAATATCCTGTTTGAATCAAGTGAATCAGAAGAATTTTTGCAACAGCAAATTCAAGAGACCATCCAAAGTACCTTCACTATCACGAGTACAGTAATTATCCGTACAGCTGAAGAATTCCGCTCTATTGTGAACAATTGTCCTTTCTCAGAACAAGACTTAGCAGATGCAAGTGCTACAGCTACAGGGGAAAGTCTCCATGTTGCACTACTTTCAACAGTTCCAACTGAAGAGAACGGAGCTAAGTTATTACAATATGTAAGTGAAAAAGAGCGCTGCATTATCAAGGGGAGAGATGTCTATCTGTTATTTCACGATAGCATTCGCAATGCCAAGCTTAGTCAACAACTGCCTAAGCTAGAGGTGCCCGCTACAGCTCGCAATTGGAAAACGATGATGAAGCTTGCGACAATGATTGGTGAGTAGGGAAACTCATCTTTTCTATAAGGAGGCGTGTTTGAATGCGACGGGATCAAGTAGGTTATTTTATTTATCCTTTTTTGTACTTCATTGTTAGAACAATGAATCAATGGAGGAAGCATGAGCCGATTGCATGGGGAGAAAATGTGACGATGATGGTCATCACAATGGTCATCATCTATTTCTTTGTTTGGATGTGGAATTGGTCCAAAAAGCCGTATCAATGGAGAAAGAAGAATAATAAAGAAACATAAAGCAAGAGAGCAAATTTCATTATTGAAATGATGCTCTCTTTTTTTTACTTAAACTTTTCAGGTTTTGTGGCTTTAATAGAGGCAATTTCTCCACATTGGGTACAGACAGTGAAAATAAGGGGTGAACCTGAGGAAAAGATGGTATTCACGGGTCTTAAAGCAGCATAGCCATCTAATTTCCCTTCAGAAAAAGATTGACTGCCACAGGCTTTACAACTATATGTATTTGTTTCCATATTCTCACCTCGTAATGTAAGTTTAAGGAAATTATAGCATAGAAAAAACTACAGCGATATGCATCACTGTAGCTCAGAATTGGTTGATACCCCTTGAGGTTTTCTAAAGTATTATAGCATAACAACTTATTCATTGTATAGATGAAGGAAAATATATAAATGTTTCGACTTCATTTGACTTTATCGAATTGGCTATTTGAACGAATAGATTGGGTGTTTCCTGATTCGTGCTATCTTTATAAATGCCAAGAAGATATTGTAAATTGCGTTCCTCAAAGACAAAGAAGTTAAAAAGCAGGTGCTCAAAATAAATTCCCTGACTACCATCTTGCAGTGTATACGCTTTTCCTGAAAAGCTCACTTTTGGTTGAATAGGTCGAATATCAATTTTAAAAATATGCTGTTTCATTTCGTTATGAACATAGAGAATGTTAAGTGAATCATTCATGCCATATAGAGGATCTTTGTAAAATCGACCAAACTTATGTGTGATGGAAAACGGGGGTAAAACAGTTGGGAGTTTGACCTTACTATAATGCTGTTCAAATTCCTTCACAGCCGCTTCTACTGATTGATAGCCTGCTTCATCAAATTTTTCCTCAAAAGTGGGCGGCAGAGGATGCGCACTTGCATGTTCAATGGTTTGGTTAATTAAAAAAATACATAGTGAAAAAGTAATTTTCTTTAGCATTGCTTGCACGTCCTTATTTAAATAGCACTTTATATATAAGTATTTCGATTCAGGATGTAAATATACGAAGGATATTAGTTTAAAAATAAATAGTTTAATGTTAAACTATTTTACGTCAGGAGAGCTGATTTGCTCTTTTTCGTGTAATTTGAAGGAGGAATTGAAGATGAATCGAGTAAAAAATAAAGTGGCATTAGTGACAGGTGGAGCTTCTGGTATTGGTTTATCAGCAGCTAGCTTGTTAGCAAAAGAGGGCGCAAAAGTAGTCATTGCTGATTTTAATGTAGAGGGTGCTAAAGAAGCAGCAGCAACTTTAGTCAATAATGGGTATGAGGCAGCAGCCGTTTTCCTTGATGCAGGGGATGCTTCCTCCATTGAAGCGGCCGTGAACTTCACTGTAGAACGATACGGCTCATTAACGGTGCTCTTTAATAATGTTGGTCTAACTAACCTGAAGAAAGATTTAGATATATTAAATATTGATTTAGATGAGTGGGACCGCTTAGTCAATGTGAATTTAAAATCCATATTACTAGGAAGTCGTTTTGCCATCCCACATATGCAAAAAGCGGGAGGGGGCTCAATTATTAATACGGCTTCTATGGCTGCATTCGCCAGTGACCAAATTCGTACAGCCTATGGGGCAACAAAAGCAGGTGTGGTGAATATGACGAGAAACATTGCCACACAATTTGGGAAGGATCATATCCGTTGTAATGCGGTTGCACCAGGTCTTATATTAACACCTGCCGCGAAAAACAATATGCCAGAAGAAATGCTGGCCATTTATGCGAAATTTAATGCGCTACCATATCATGGGGAAGCGGATGATATTGGTCATGCAGTTGTATTTTTAGCCTCTGACGAATCAAAATTTATGACGGGCCAAACACTGCAAATTGAAGGCGGACATTACCTCGCTAACCCAACCATCGCTGATACTAATAACTGGCTAGCATCTTTATAGTTAATAAATAAAAGAGGTTGTCTTAAAATAGACAACCTCTTTATTATTTGGCACAAGCTTAGCTACATTTGAGGAGCTTCCAACCCAAACTGAGCCCATTCCTCTTTCGCTGGACCATAAATACCTGGAACAGTTAAACCAGCCTGACGCATCAGAACCGTCATTTGACCGCGATGATGACTTTGATGCTGTAGTAAAAATAATAACAGGGAACCATTGGGCATTTGTTGACCAATAAATTCAATCGTTTCAGTCATTGTCTTGTCAGTCCATTGCGATTGTATCGCTTCCACAAAGGCTTCACTCGCTTGGTGATAGCCATCTGCAATGAACTGAGCAGAAGTAGGAACTGGAAAATCCTTTGCTGGGGCTTCAAACGCTAAATTCGAATTCGAGGTAATAATTCGAATTGCAGTAACCGTGTGCCAAGCAACCCGTCCTAAAGTCCAGTTTTCGGGAGTGATTGCCTGATGTAGAGATTCATCTGTAAGGTGATTAAGTAATTTTTGCGTAGCAGCGGCTTCAAATGCCCAAGACTGTAAAAAATGATCGATTGTTTGAAACATGAAATCCCTCCAAAAATAGCCTATGATGTATTATTTTCCTATGCTCCTAAAAGAAAAGCAAGATAAAGCACTGCATAAAGGGGAAGGGCAATAGAGAGCAGGATGTACATGCTCCATTCACCAATCGATAATTTTCGTTGCCACCTCGTTAATTTTAGCTGTCGACAATAGATCATACTAGCAAGTAAAAAAATTAATAAAGTAAAATCCTTTAAGTTATCTAAAAAGATGTTCAGAATATCAACTCCTTTAGGCATTTGCAATATATGTGCCAACAAGACGTTCAATGACCATAAGCTGAGCCAACATAAAAAGTGCGTCTCTATCTAACATAGAAACGCACTTCGATTTATTCGTCTCGAATGACAATAATAACGCCACTAAAAATTAATAGGGAGCCTATCCAAAAGGAAAGCCCAATCGTCTCTCCCAATAAGAGCCAGCCTAAAAATGTGCCAACAATTGGTTGAAAGAAGAAAAATAAGCCGCCACTAGACGCATTCATTAGTTGAAGCCCTTTATTCCACAATAAAAAACCACCAGCTGTTGAGATAATGCCTAAGTAAAGCAAGCCGCCTGAAATGGTCGGTTGTAAAACACTTGCCAGATCTAAATTCTTTAGCCTTGGAAGGACAAAAGGGGTCAATAACATCACGGCAATCATAGATGTATAGGTTGTGACAACAATTTGTGAGTAATGGCTTGGTACCTTTTTGACGAATACCGACATCAATGCCCACGTTAAGGCAGCAAGCAGTAAATAGAGTCCACCTAATTGCTGTGTCACATCGATTTGACCATTGCCTACAACGATCCCGACACCAATCGTGGCAAGAATGATAGAGAAGCATTTTTTCAGCGTAATGCTTTCTTTTAAAATCAAACGGGCGAAGACAACCATAAAAGCAGGGGTTGTAGCAGTAATAATTGCCCCCATCTGCGCGGTGGATAGCATTGTGCCCATTTCCTGTGTCACAATTGAAATCGTGTTCCCAATAAGGCCAACAAGAAAAATGATCAGCCAATCTTTTTTAGCTATTTTCCAGGATTGCCTCATCATGATCCCTATGATCCCGAGTGCAATCACCGCGATCAAATAGCGCATCCAAACAAGCTCTAATGGTGGCACAACCTCCACCACTACTTTAACAACTACATACATGGCACCCCAAATACTCGCAGCAAGCGATAAACAGATGGCACCGATTATTAGATTTCTCATGTTTTTTCCTCCGTTTTCATAGATACCTATGCCCTTAACGGAGAAAAAGCGCTTCTACCGTTAAGGAAGAAGAAGTGCTGGTACGTCCTGTTCAAATAATGGAGCAAACATCATAATAATCCCACCATCCTCAAGTCATTTTTTATTAGTATAATAGAATACACATCGTTTTCATAGGGAGATTTCATGAAAGCAAAAAGAGGGGGATGAAAATGGTAATACTTCAATACGAGATGGAAGAGAAGGATTTGCCAACCATAAAGGAGGTCTATCAATCTGTAGGGTGGATGAAACATGATGAACAGATTATCAAACAAGTTTTCGATGCAAGCACACATCAAGTTTTCGCCGTGGTAGATGGAAAAATAGTGGGCTTTGCTAGAGCTTTGTCAGATGGCGTATTTAATGCCGCCATTTACGATGTGGTTGTGCATCAAGCCTATCAAGGCACAGGGATTGCTCGTTTACTTCTGGAGGATATGATCGCACAGTTAAGGGAGGTATCCTGCATTCAGTTAATCGCCACAACAGGGAATGAACCGTTTTATGCAAAAATGGGCTTTAGAAAATTGAAAACAGGTATGGCCATCTATAAAAATCAGCAACTAGCTCAAGAATATCTGGATTAAAGGAAATGGTCGGAAACCCACAAATGGTTTCCGACCTTACAATTTTATTTCATTATAATTAGACTGGATGAAATAGCTGTTAGTGGATACCTGCTTATAGTGCCCTACATTCCACTCATTCAGGTTGATTAAATCCTTAAGGAATTTGGGGACAGGGAAATTCCAATCTACATTTGCTATTGTTAGTGGGAAATTATCCTCAGCCGGATTAGGTGTATGGATATTAACTGAATCCAAACCAGCATCCTCCTCTACAAACTCCATCCATATTTGATAAGGTTTTCCGAATGTCGAGAGCCTTTCTGATAAGCGGTTATATAGGGCTATATGTGCTTTGATGTGCTCTCTTCTTATCTTTAAACCATCATTGCCGTACCCGTAAAAATCAAGGTGAGTGTGCCACAAATTAAACCAACCTTCTTCGTCAAAGTCTACAATAGATAGCTCTGTGGTTGTTTGTCGCCATAAGTTACGGAAATAACGCCTTTTCCCACGAAATTTTTTCAAATTACTGTTCCTCCATTTAAAAAGCTGTTCCTTTCATTGCGTTGCCTTTTATTAAAATAAAGGCTTTGGCAATCCACTAAGATGCGCGATAACAGAGATTTGCCCAATATGGTAAGCTTCATGTGAGTAAACATGATGAAACAACCAGTTAAGTGTAGGGACGGAAGGTGGCGTCCAACCATCGGAAAACTTCGGCACCTCGACTATTTCATTGAGCTGCGATTCGTCTAATGTATGTAGAATGTCATCCGTATAATTTCTAATTTGAATATAGCTATCTAGTATTTCCTTAGGCGAACAATCATCGTGAAGGTTTAATATACAAGGATTTTTAAGTCCAATTTCATTCACCCAATAGTCTTCGCTACTTGATAAATGAGAAATAATCCATGCTACATTATTTGGATAAAACTCAGATGTCTTAAACCAAAACGTCTCATCAAGTGTGCTTAGGTAAGGTATTAACGTTTTCCTAAGATCATTACGATATGGAAATAGCACATCTATACATCCTTTCATTTATTAATAGGTTTATTGTATAGGAACAAGCACGGGATAGGAAATGAATCCTTTTTTCTTCGGTTGAAGGAGGTCTGGAATATTAAAAAAATCACCTAGAGGAAGGTGATTAAATCGGATTGACTTTAAGTTCTCTTAGAATTAAAAGAACGCCCATTCCATACACAATAGAAATGGCTAAAGGTACAAGTGTGAAGGCTTGATCGACAAAGAAGCCCCCTAAAATCAGAGCAGAAAAGCAGACGCCTAGAGTCACAAATAAATAAGCCTTACTTTTATAAATCCATATGTATGGCAGAAAATGAGAGCCTGCAAGTAAACCAATTGTAAAGGGAAGATATTCAGGTATGTTCATATACACAATGATAAATACAGGTATGTAAAAAGCTTGAGGAGCGGCAACGATTCCTCCTAACGTCCCTAAAGGATTGCCAGTAGCGTTTAAATTAATCCCAAGAATTTTACTAATACCTAAACCGATAGGGAAAATGGCACCTAAGCCAAATATCCAACTTAAACGAACTGCTTCGATTGGCAAAACTAAGGGCATTAGAGTAAAAAGTAAAAAGACAACCGCACCAGAAAGTAAAATGGGAAATCCCTTTTTTACTTCAACGATCATTTCCTTTTGTAAATCTTCCAGTGTTTTATCCATCAACGCACCATCCTTCATGAAGTAAATAGAATATAACCTATAATATACCAGTATATTTCTATTTTTACCACAGATGATTTTAAATGGAATTTTTTAGAAAAGTTTGCGATCCATTGCCAAAAAAAATTCTTGAAGGCCAAGATTATTATTAAAAAGGAAGGAATAGCAGAGAGCCGAAACTTTTGCTCACTCTATGGCATTGATGAGGAAGCTGCCACAGGTATATCCAATGGGGCTTTTACCTGTTATTTTTTAAATATAAATGTTTTTAATCAAGAGTACATATTTAGAAAAGCTACCTTTATATTGAATATGCCATTTTCAATATAAAGGTAGGATAAAAAAATTAATATTTGACTTTAGTAATAATAGGGGTTTCAACTCTACTATTCAATTTTTGGAATAGCCAGATAGCAAGGAATAAAGCCATGCTTACAGTACCAAAACCGACCCAATTCAAATTTAGGACAGAGGTATGACTGATGACAAACCCGCCTAATGCAGACCCCAGTGCAAAACCGAATTGGATAAAGGAGGTATTTATGCTGAGGGCAATGTCTGGATTTCGAGGTACTAGTGTAACAAGAAGGAGCTGCTGGGCAGGAGAAATACTCCAAGTTGCTACCATAAAAATCATTAAAATCAAGATCAATACAAAGAGATTGATACCAGCTAGTGCAAATAAGAGGAGCGTTACTGCTTGTAACAGCAATCCAAAACAAATGGTAAAACGCGAACCCTTTGCATCAGCCAATTGCCCGCCCACTCTTGAGCCAAGAAAGCTACAGATGCCAGCTAAAAATAGAATGCCACTAATTTCAGTCATAGAAAGAGGGGATGTGGCTTGCAAGAAAGGCGTAATATAAGTAAATAGGGTAGCGTAGCCACCGACATAAAATAAAGTAATCGCCAGGGCAGTTAGAATTTTTGAATCTTTTAAAATCGAAAGCTGCGACCTGAGTGTAACAGCTTCTTCCTCCTTGATAACTGGAATTTTTTTATAGATGATAAGCAGTGGAAGAATGGTTAATAAACCGATCAACATAAATAAAACTCTCCATCCAAATATTTCGCTAAAAAATGTGCCAATTGGAACACCCAGCACGAGCGAACTACTTAGTCCCATCAAAATGATGCCGATAGCACGGCCTCTTCGTTCTTTTTCAACTAATCGAGTAGCTACTGCCATGGCTACCACTGTAGCAATTCCTCCGCTAACCCCTTGAATAATTCGTATCCCTAGTGCGTACTCAAAAGAAGAGCTGATAAACATGAATCCGTTACTAATAATGAACACACTAACGGTAGCCATAAGCAACTTTTTGCGATCCACATTGATCGTGAGCGCAATGAGAATTGGAGCGAAAATGGCTGCTGCTAGGGCAAATAAAGTCACTAATAACCCAGCTTCTGAAATCGTTACTCCAAAGTCGACGGCAATCATTTCAATAACGCCTGTAATAATGTACTCAACGGTTCCGATTAGAAAAACAATGAGTGATAAAACATAGATAATCAGCTTATTTTTCAACTCAATTCACGCTTCCTTCAGCTATTTATAATAGGTATTTGTATCTCCATTAATTGGACGTTTTGGGTTGTAGATAATGGTAAATAGATTTCTCTACCTGGTTCGTTTTCCTTGACTTGATAGTTATTTTCTACAATCCAGTTAGCTAAATCAACACAGGCTGTACAAGCAAAGTTAGAATCTGAACGAAAGGTCATTGTGGCCATCATTGGCTCAGGAGGAAGAGTCCGTAGTTGAAATGTATCAGGGAGTGATGAAAGCTCCTTGGTTAAAAAATAGCCGACTTCAAATTCGAACTCGTCTTCTTTCTCCTCTATTTCTTTCCATAAAACAACCTGAGGACTTTGAGCTAATTGGCGCATTTCCTTTGTTAGTAATTGATTAAATGTACGAAACAGATCTGGAATATCTTCTTCTCTCCCGCGTGCTTTCAAAGAAAGGAATTGCTGAGCATCCACTGCCTTGATGCGGATTTCTTGATCTGATTCCACCTGACCCTCTCGTTCTAAAAGTTGCATACGTTCTTCAATTCGTGCAAGCTTGGCCTGTTCCTTCTGGATAATATGTTGAATCTCACTTTTTTTCAGCTTAAACATCCCTTGTATATCTTTTAACGAAATATCTTCGTGGAGCAAACGTATAATTTGTGGCAAGGTAAACCCCAATTCCTTATAGAGAAAGATCCGATTGAGCTCTAGTAGCTGGTCTGCTGAATAGTATCGGTAGCAAGTATCATGGTCCACCTTTCTCGGCTTTAATATGCCAATCTGATCATAATAGCGCAATGTTTTTAAGGATACTTTGCTTAGCCTAGAAAATTCACTGATTTTAAACAAAATATCACCTCCAATCTAATAACTTAATGCAAGTATACAGTTTCCTGTGCAGGGGAAAGTCAAATGCTTTTTAAATAACCTTACTACAATCTAATGTAGTAAGGCTCTTGTGAATATTTCAATGAATGTTAAATATACAAATAACAATAATAATATAATTAAAAACAATTATTATTTATTGTTAATCAATAAATTTCGTGTTAAATTTATAGTGTCATTAAATAAGTGAGGTGCTTTCAATGAATGTTAAACCAGGTTTAACATCTTTTTTAAAGGTAATAATTCTTCTGGCTGGGATGGCCATTCTTGCCCTATGTATATTTTTTGTACCTCCTATGGCTCATTTCGCATCGAGTTTGTATCCGAATTTTTACACAATGAATTATCTCATTTTCATTGTGATGTATGGATCGGCTGTACCTTTTTACATTGCTCTCTATCAGGCTTTTAATCTTTTATGGTACATTGAAGCGAATACAGCTTTCTCGGAATTATCTGTAAAAGCATTAAAGTACATAAAGTGGTGTGCGATAATAATCAGTGGCTTGCACCTATTAGCTTCACCACTTTTTCATTTTATAACAAACAAAATGGATCCTCCTTTTGGAATAGTGGGACTCCTCATCATTTTTGTCTCACTAGTTATCGCCATTTTTGCGGCTGTCCTCCAGCGGCTTCTACAAGAAGTGACGAATATAAAATTAGAAAATGATTTAACGGTCTGAGATGGATGATATGGTGATATTAGCCAAACGAAACTGCTCATAGAAAGAGATGTTGAACATATCATTTAGAATTCGGAATCCTATGGAAGTTTAATAGTGAAGCAAGTAAATTTCTAGATAGATATGTAGTTTAATCTTTTAAGGGGGCTGATCCACTTTTATTCTACTTTTGCTATACTTTATGAAATTGAATAGTATAGGAGGCTATAAAAGTGGATTGGAAGATAAAAAAATTTGATGAACTAACAGTAAAAGAACTATATGAGATACTGAAGGTTCGTGCGGAAGTTTTTGTTGTAGAGCAAGAATGTGTCTATCAGGATCTAGATTCAAAAGACGAAAATGCTTATCATTTATTTGGTGAAGACCAAGGAGAGGTAGTTGGGTATTTAAGAATTCTACCCAAAGGAATAGCATATCAAGAAGCAGCAATCGGAAGAGTGTTAACAAAGCAAACCTACAGAAAAAAGGGATTGTCTCTGGAAATGGTTAAAAGAGCAATTGATTATATTCTAGATGATATTGGAGAAGACGCAATCCGCATTTCTGCGCAGGCATATTTGCTAAAATTCTATGAGGGCTTCGGATTTGAAAAGACATCAGATGTTTATTTAGAAGATGGAATAGAACATATAGAAATGCTATATAAAAGGCTGTAATTATCAGACACCTTGCGTTTAAAGAGGAGGATAGCCCTCGAATAGAAGGATAGAATTCAAAAAGTGGAGGATAAAACTGAAAAAGTAGCGGATAGAACGCTCAAAGAGGAGGATAGCCCTCGAATAGCAGGATAGATTTCTAAAAGTAGAGGATAAAACTGAAAGAGTAGCGGATAGAACGCTTAAAGTGAGGGATAGCCCTCGAATAGCAGGATAGATTTCTAAAAGTAGAGGATAAAACTGAAAAAGTAGCGGATAGAACGCTCAAAGTGAAGGATAGCCCTCAAATAGCAGGATAGAATTCTAAAAGTGGAGGATAAAACTGAAAAAGTAGCGGATAGAACGCTCAAAGTGAGGGTTAGCCCCGCAAATAAATTAGGAGGATAGCCTGTAAAGAGCGGATAAAATACTAAAAGACGATAAAATAGCAGATTAACAAATTGTAAAAATTGAGCGCTATCCGAGCATAAGGATAAGCGCTTTATTTTTTTCTTGAACTTTTAAGCCCTTAAACTAGTATTTAACCTTCAACCCTAGTAATGAAGCAAAACCTATGGCTTGTTCAGTAGAGACTTCACACCCATTTAAACTTTCTGGAGTTACTTGAAGTCTTTTAAATTTACATGTACTGATGTCTATTCCTTTTAAGGAAGTTTGGGAGAAATCCACATCATTTAGATCACTTTCCTGAAACGCCACCTTATTAAGTAAACAATCATAAAAATTCGCACCTTGCAGGGAGGTGCTATCAAATAGCACTTGTTTAAAGCGCACTTCGGGGAAATTACATAAGTTTGCAAGGCAATTTTCAAATGAAACATTGCCGAGGTTTGCTTCAGTTAAATTCAACCCTAATAGTTTACAGTTTTTGAAGGCCACTCTATGAATGATGCCTTCACTTAAGTTAGTGTTAGATAAATCACAGTTTTCAAAAACGACGTCCGTTAAATCAATTTTTTGAAAGGTACAATCGATGAATGTGACATTTTTAAAGATAACATTAGAGACGATTAATCGTTCAATATCCTCGTGAGCAATGACCGTATCCGTAATCTTGCAATTTGTTAAATAGGGTTCCTCCTCATAAAAAATATCCTGAAAATTTGCTTTGTCAAGATTCGGGGATATTTTTGGTGATATAAGTTGGAAATTGTATGACATATTAGCACACCCTTCAAATATAAATAAAAGCTTCTTCTATTTAGTATAAGTGCAAACCTAAAATAAGAACACCGTCTATACGGTGCTCTTATCTGGTTTATACAAAGGATTCATCATCTTACTAAAAACGGAGGCTAGTACCTGTTGAAACAGCATACCGAACACAACAGGCATGGCGACTTTACCTGGAAAGTACGTTGTGGCCACGATGACACCGACTGCAATATTTCTCATGCCACCAGTAAAAACAAAGGTTGCCATTTGTGGACCGTCTTTTAACAGATATCGACCAATGAGGTAAGCAAATAGATAGCCTGATACTGCAAGGAAGAACACTAAAAGCACCACGAAGAAGAGATGCATGTTGATATCCTTTAAGTAGGGAGCAATGGCACTGCTATTAATCAGTATGACAGCAAATAAACATAGCTTTGAAAAAGGAGCAAGTTTCTTACCGATTTTTTGGGGGATGGCTCCTTTCGAAAGTTCATTCACTAAGATACCTAAAATCGTGGGTAAGACAATCATCCATAGTAAATTCAGAATCAGGGATGCCACATCCAACTCAATTTTTTCACCCGAAACGATATAGAGGATGAAGGGGAGAATGATGGGAGAAAGGAGCGTATCAATTAAAATAATTGATAAGCCTAACGGTAAGTTCCCTTTGCAAATATTGATCCAAATAACACTCGTTACACCTGTTGGAAGTGCAACTGCTAAGACAAAACCAACAGTCAACAAATGGTCATCAAACAAAACAGTGGATAAGAAATAAGCCCATAAAGGCATCAAGAGATGAAGAAAAAGGATGGAGAATAAAATGAGAACTGGATGCTTCATGAAAATTTTTACATCTTTAAATTTCATATGTAAGCTTCCTGAGAATGTCATGAAGGCAAATAGCCAGGAGACGAGGAATAATAAATGATGTCCAATACTTTCTAAGAATACACCTACAATTAAACTTAATGGTGTCAGGATCGCAATGTATTTTTGGAGAAATACATTTAGTTTTTCTAACATACAAAGACCTTCTTTTTTTATCTGATTTTATCACTTTTATTATAATCGTAGGTAAATTTACCGCAAAAAAAGCAGAAGATTTACTCCTGCTAAGAATTTACATGTTTTTTATTGGTTTCTTTAGTGAACGGCATCCATACAATGCCTACGATCAATAAAATATTACCTGTCCACCTAACCCATAAATAATAAGGCTGGTCTTTTAAAAAGTACAACGAAGATAGGATAATAACCATCCCAATACCAATCATTAATTTTAAATAAATCGGAGTTTTTGCCATTCTCCTGCCTCCTTTCTATCTTTTCATGAATATGTATCTATATCACTTTTTTTCCTATCCAATGCGCAGTAAAGACAATGGGGAAAAATAATATGCCAAAAGGCAGGCTTATCAAAACGATATGCCAAGTAAGGATGCCACTAGTAAACAAAGATTTAAATAAAATAATGCTATAGGGAATAATGATGATGGCTGATGTTATAGCTCCTGGAGTAACAGAACGAAATAAGAGCGATTGTCCAATATGGGTAAAAGCATGGATAAAGAAAACAAGTGTAACAGCTGTGAAAAAATAAATAGTAAAAGCAGCTCCGTTTAGAAAATAGAAGTTAGCCAGAATGGTAGAGAGACTGACAAACAAGAAGATAAATAAGACAGCAACAGCAAATTGTGCGGTGCTCATTGAAAATTGTTTCACCACTTTATCGGCTATTTTTTGGGGTAATCTTTCATACAGCTTATGACGATTATGATGTAACCATTTCTCTACCATAATAATTTCTTCAAAATCATGAATAATAAATAAAATAGGAAACAACCAAATTAGTGTTTGAACATTCGTCCATTCCATATGAATACCTCTCTCCTTATCACTATGCTGGAAGTGTTACTGAAAATACCATATTTATATAATATATGTTAATAATAACATATTAGAAAAAGTTGTAAGCTAAGATTCATTTATTATTGAATCTAATTATTAAGAAATCGGGGATGAAGCTGTGAGTGAAATCGATAAACGTAATAGACTAAACAAGGAACCATTCTCATATCAAACGACAAACAAGGGGACTGTCGTTATTTATTATAAAGGCAAGCAAATTAAAATCGTCAAGGAGAAAGAGGCTGAGCTTCTACTAGCAAAAATTAAGCAGGTGGAGGGGCAGATAAAGGAAGTCCAGCTATTGTTAGCTAAAATTACGGGGAATTTTAAACGAGGTAACGAGAAATTGGCTAAACATCAAAAAGGGAATGAAGGTTAAAAAAGATTTATTGAGATAATAATTATGCAAAGCTAATAGTAACTTATTAAATTGGTTTTTCCTTTTTAAGGCAGGCGTTAAGGGGGTTATTACGATTATTTACTGTATGGATTCTCTTTTATAAAAATACAAGCACTTGCTTTGTCCAATGAGAAGGGAAGATAAATTAACACACAATTAGCGGATTTGAATTTTTTGTTAATTATTAGCTCATTTTACCATTTTGTCGATAACCTGTGTTATTCTATATTAGAATAATAAATTAGGAGGCGGTAATATGTATTACAGCAATGGTAACTATGAAGCTTTCGCACGTCCTAAAAAACCTGAGGGAGTCGATAAAAAGTCTGCTTATCTGATTGGCTCGGGACTAGCCTCACTGTCAGCAGCATGTTTTTTAATTCGTGATGGCCAAATGAAAGGTGAGAACATTCATATTCTTGAAGAGTTAGATATTTCAGGAGGAAGTCTAGATGGCATACTTAATCCGACGAGAGGGTTTATTATTCGCGGTGGACGAGAAATGGAAGATCATTTTGAATGCTTATGGGATTTATTCCGTTCCATTCCTTCGTTAGAAGTAGAAAATGCTTCCGTTTTAGATGAATTTTATTGGCTTAATAAAGAGGATCCTAATTATTCAAAATGTCGATTAATGAAGGATAGAGGCCAAAGACTTGAGGATGATGGCAAGTTCACTTTATCAGACAAATCCTCAGAAGAAATGATTAAATTATTCTTTACGCCTGAGGAAAAATTAGAGGACAAAAAAATCACAGATGTTTTCTCAGATGAATTTTTTGAATCGAATTTTTGGCTCTATTGGTCCACGATGTTTGCGTTTGAAAAATGGCATTCTGCGATGGAGATGCGTCGTTATATTATGCGTTTCATTCATCATATTGGCGGATTACCAGATTTATCGGCCTTAAAATTTACAAAGTATAATCAGTATGAATCGCTCGTGCTGCCAATGATTAAATACTTAGAAAGTCATGATGTTGATTTCCAATATAATACGGTTGTAGAAAATGTTTTAGTTGATAAGGTAGGAGACAAAAAAGTAGCTCATACATTGGTGTTACGAAAAGATGGTGTGAAAAAGAATATTGAACTAACAGAAAATGAGTTAGTGTTTGTGACAAATGGTAGTATTACAGAAAGTACAACATACGGGGATAATAATACGCCAGCCCCTATCAATAAAGATTTAGGTGGCAGCTGGTCCCTGTGGAAAAATATCGCTGCCCAAGGTGAAGAGTTTGGTCGACCAGAAAAGTTCTGCGATAATCTGCCAGAGGAAAGCTGGTTTGTTTCAGCTACCCTTACAACCTTAGATGATCGTGTGGCTCCATATATTGAAAAAATCAGTAAAAGGGACCCATACGCTGGTAAGGTCGTAACAGGAGGGATTGTCACAGCTACTGATTCTAATTGGATGCTAAGCTATACATTGAACCGACAACCTCACTTTAAAAATCAACCAAAGGACCAATTAGTTGTTTGGATTTATGGCTTACTATCAAACAAGCCAGGTGATTTTATTAAAAAAAGTATTACGGAATGTACAGGCATTGAGATTGCACAAGAGTGGTTATACCATATGGGTGTACCAGTGGATGAAATTCCAGACATTGCACAAAATTCTTGCAATACGATTCCATGCTATATGCCTTACATCACTTCTTATTTCATGCCAAGAGCAATGGGTGATCGTCCACTTGTTGTGCCAGAAGGATCAGCTAATTTAGCCTTTATTGGCAACTTCAGCGAAACCGCAAGAGATACAGTCTTTACTACTGAATATTCCGTAAGAACGGCGATGGAGGCAGTCTATCAACTATTAACGATTGACCGAGGTGTGCCAGAGGTGTTTGCGTCTGCCTTTGATGTTCGCACATTATTAGCATCAACGGCTCGTTTACTGGATGGTAAAAAACTAACAGATATTGATGCACCATTTATCTTAAAGCAAATCGGTAAATTGGGTATTCATAAAACAAAGGATACAATCATTTATGATTTACTGAAAGAAAGTAAACTAATATAGTGTTGAAAAATAGACAAAGCAGTTTGAGGGGCTTTGTCTATTTTTTTATAGCCAGTCTTTTACATAGGCAAGTAAACCGATAAACGCACCTAACCCCATGCCAATAAAGACAGGCACTATGAGGTTGGCTTTCTTGTGTACGGTTTTCATTTCTTCCATTGAAATCCCTTCTTTCTCATCACATACTTAAAATTCTAAGCGCATCGTCTGGTTCGTATCCTTGAACCCGTGTTTTTCATATAAGGATTTAGCGCCTTTATTTTCAGTCAATACATTTAACTCCAGATAGTCCAAGTGACGATAGGCTGCCCATTTTTTCGCTTCATCTATTAAAGCAGACCCAATTCCTTTGTTTTGGTAATGCTTGCCAACAATCACATCCACAATAAAAGCATATTTGTGCTCAAACAAGCAAGTATAGGGTGGGGTCGTCGTTTCTTTAATAAGCAAAAAGCCTACTACTTCGTTCTCGAATGTTGCGATTAAAATATCTGAATCATCCTCAATGATCGTAAACCTGATAAAGTTGGCATCTTGTTTGGCAGGTTTGATATATTTAGGTTGAAGAATCGACATCTCTAAAAAAAGCTCTTCGTATAAACGCTCAATTTGTGGAATTTCATCGAGCGTTGCAGTTTTTATTTCCATACTATCCCTCCGTCAGTTTAGTATCATAGTAAGTAATATTTTACATTAATGGTTGATTAATAGAAAGGAGAAGGCACATGAGGTTATGGCATATAGATTTAATTGCGTATCTACCAAAAGGACAACTACTGTCGCAGTGGAGAGAGCTAAATAGCATATTTGCGAAAGAGGATCAGCATATACTGATTAATTATATATACGAATACCCAAAAGAAGATTTGTATTTGTATACAGAAAAAGTCATGGATGAAATGAAGAAGCGGGGTTATCAAATTCGAACCTACGAAAAAAAGAATAACTACTTTAAGGGTTTGGGCCCAGTAAAGGATAGAAGACCCTTTCAACAGCATCATAATCAGGAATATCTTGAAATATGTTTTTATAATTTAAAGGAGAAATTTATAAGAGGCCAGAAGGATTATGAAGAGGAATTGTATCAGCAATTATGCACATATATAAATAACGTGCTTTAACTAGGAGGGTTATATATGTTAAGAGCGATTATATTTGATGTAGATGGAACGATTTTGGATACGGAGCAAGCGATTTTACAGTCATTGCAAAGAACCTTACGAGAAGAAACAAAACAGGACTATCCCTTTGAGGCATTACGATTTGCTTTAGGCATCCCAGGAAAAGATGCATTGCAGAGGCTTAACGTGGATGACATAGAGGCTGTGCATCAGAAATGGTCTGCGGCTGTGCTGGATTTTTCACATGAAGTGGCTGTTTTCGAAAGTCTAGAGGAAGTTATTCAGCACCTTGCAACAAAGCCACTACAATTAGGGATTGTCACTTCTAAAACAGCGCAAGAGGTAGTGGATGAATTTGAGCCGTTTGGGTTAAGTGAGTATTTCCAACATATTGTAAGTGCCAGTGATACGGAAAAGCATAAACCACACCCAGAGCCGCTGTTAAAATGTCTGGACGCATTACAGGTAGCACCAGAAGAGGCCATCTATATTGGTGATTCTATCTATGATTTCCAATGCGCAAAGCAAGCAGGCGCCAAATTTGCCCTTGCCCATTGGGGAGCTAAATCCACCATTGGCTTTGAGGAGGCAGATTACGTTTTTTATGAGCCAAAGGATATTTTAGCAATCGTTAAGTAGCATGAAAAATAGAAGATGGTGTCCTATATATCACACCATCTTTGCCTAGGAGGAACGTAAATAGTTAAAAAGATTAAGACAGTTAAATTCCCAATATCTACAATTACATGCGATAAAATAATCGAACGAAAGCTTTTTGTTAGTAATGGTCAACTCGATACCTATTGGCAGTCGCCTGATAAGATTGTGAAATTTTAATGAAAGAACATGGAGTTGCATAAGCAGCTCTTTTTTCTTTCTTGAATAGTGGCATCAAAAAATTTATAAGAAAGTAATTGACACCCTAACTACTCGGTGTTACTATGTAGTTGTAATAAGTAATACTTAATAGCTTCTCGAAAGCGAAAAAATTTTACCTAAGTACTAAGTTGTACAGAATAGTAAAGCAAATAGAGGTGGTTCTGCATATGGAAAATTTAACGGAGATGCTGAAGGGGTCTCTGGAAGGCTGCGTACTGGAAATCATTAGCCGTCATGAAACCTATGGATACGAAATTACCCGACGCCTGAACGAGTTAGGGTTCACTGAGGTCGTGGAAGGGACGGTCTACACCATCCTCGTGCGTTTAGAGAAAAAAAAACTGGTGAATATTCAAAAGAAACCATCAGATATGGGACCGCCCCGCAAGTTTTACTCACTTAATGAGGCTGGACGTGACGAACTAAAATTATTTTGGGAAAAGTGGGATTTTATCTCGTCAAAAATCAATGCTCTAAAGTCTTTTTAGTTTCATATGATAATGCGTCTGATCTTTAGCTTGATAATACAAAGGAGGAAAATAACGTGATCGAATTGTTCAAAAAAATGATGGGTGATAAAAAAGAGTACAAGATGATGATGGCACGGGTCGAACAACTACCAGAGGATTACCAATTTGTGTTTAAAAAAATTCAAAACTACATGTGGAATTTCACAGTGGGTAATGGGATGGATATGCTGCATATGCAATATGAATTGATCGAGTTGTTCGAGGCTGGGGCAGCAGAAGGCAGGAAAGTGCTGGAAATCACTGGCGAAGATGTAGCGTCTTTTGCTGATGAGCTAGTGGCAAACGTAAAAACCTATATCGCCAAGTATCGTGAAGATTTAAACCAAAGCATTTTAAATCGATTAGGAAAAAAATAAATGGGTCAGTAATACCGACTGAATAGCTACTTGTTCATTGGCCTTCGCTATTCAGTTTTAATTTCAAACGGTACTAAGTTATACAGATTATCAGTCAGACTAAGTAGTTAAGGAAGGGTAATCTAACTCTGCAAAGAGATTTTTAAAAAGGGAGGAAAAAGGATGAGCAAAGATACGATTTCTGTAAAAGGGTTAAAAAAATCTTTTAAAGAAAAGGAAGTTTTAAAGGGCGTGGATTTTGAGGTGCGGCGTGGCGAAATTTTCGCATTGTTAGGCTCAAATGGAGCAGGGAAAACGACGATAATCAATATTCTCTCCACATTGATGAAATCTGATGGTGGCAAAGTAGGGATTTGCGGTTTTGATGTCCAGCACCAACTAGATCATGTTCGTCAGAGCATCAGCCTAACAGGGCAGTTCGCCACTTTAGACGGTATGCTCACAGGGCGGGAAAATCTGATCATGATTGCCAAGTTGCGAGGGGTTTCCAATCCCGCTCAAACAGCAGACAATCTACTCGCAAGATTCAGCCTGACAGATGCGGGCAATCGTCGGGCAGACAATTTTTCTGGCGGGATGCGGCGCCGACTTGACATTGCCATGAGCATGATTGGGTCGCCAGCGGTTATTTTTCTAGACGAACCAACGACAGGGCTTGATCCTGAAGCACGAATGGAAGTCTGGGAAACAGTCAAGGAGCTTGCGGATGGTGGCACGACCATCTTGCTAACGACCCAGTACCTGGAGGAAGCCGAACAACTGGCGGATCGTATTGCCATCCTACATGAAGGGAAAATTATAACGACAGGCACCCTTCTAGAACTTAAAGAGATGTTCCCACCTGCAAAAGTAGAGTACAGTGAGAAGCAGCCAACACTTGAGGACATTTTCCTCGCCATCATTGGCAAAAAGGAGGAGATTTAAATGAAGAGTAAAGCATGGGTATTGCTAGGGCGTTTAATGCGTAACATTATGCGCAGCCCAGATACAATAATTACGGTGGCGATTACGCCAATTATGATGATGCTACTATTTGTCTACGTATTTGGAGGTGCAATAGAGACAGGTACAGCCAACTACGTCAATTATTTATTGCCAGGAATCTTATTGATGGCCATTGCATCGGGCTGCGCTTACACTTCCGCACGGCTGTTTACAGATAGAAAGAGTGGGCTGATGGCACGTTTTATCACCATGCCCATCAAGCGGTCGTCTGTATTGTGGGCTCACGTGTTGGCCTCGCTTATTTCCAACGCACTTACTGTTGTAGTCGTTATCCTTGTTGCGTTCTTGATGGGTTTCCGTTCTAGTACGGATCTCTTGGATTGGTTTGCGGTAGCTGGCATACTAGGGCTGTTTACGCTAGCATTGACATGGTTGGCAGTCATTCCTGGATTAGCAGCAGGGTCTATGGAGGGGGCAACAGCCTATTCGTACCCGCTGATTTTCCTACCCTTTATCAGTTCGGCCTTTGTTCCCACGGAAACCATGCCTAAAATTATCCGTGCGTTCGCTGAGAACCAGCCCGTTACCTCAATCGTCAATGCAATTCGCGCCCTCTTATATGAAGGCTCTGTTAGTAATGATATCTGGCCCGCTCTTATGTGGTGCATCGGCATCATGGTCATCGCATATTTTTTCGCCATTAAACAATTTAAACGCCAGTTAGGCTAAATTCGTCATTATCAAATAAGCCATACTAAAAAGTCGATTTCTTATTGTATAGGAAATCGACTTGTTCTCGCTTCTATTCAATCTATATGGATAAAGACAATGCTAATTTCGAAAATGATTTCGTGCTAGAAGGGTTGCTGACTGATATTCAGAAGGCAAATCATCCTCAAAATAAATCGCTTCTACTGGACAAACTAATTCACAAGCTCCACAATCAATGCAAAGATCTGGATCAATTACATATTGGGTATCTGTCATAACAATGCAATTTACTGGACAGACATCCAAACAGACAGCCGCTTTTTCATCCCTGCATAATTCTGTAATTACAAATGCCATTATAAATCCTCCTATACAGACAACTGGTGTTTTAATTCTTCGGGTGAGTGTTTCCAATACGCTTCATTAAATTCAGATAAAAACTGAAAAAGTAGCTTTTTTGAATGACTATCCATATGCTGCAAGTGAAATTTCCCTTTCAGTGCCTTATCTAAAAAATTTACCTGCTCTGGCAAAGATTTATAGCCAAGCTTAATACGACGTTCTTCTTTTGATACCCGTACTTCACTTGCGGTACATCCCGCATAATAGGGGCCATTTTGATTAACCTGAATCGCTACCCAAACTATCCAATAACGATAATAATCGCTACTAGCATGAGCTAGATCAGGTGAAAAACGAACTTTTTTTTCAATTTTACTTCGTCCGTGTAAGGCTTCTAAATCTATAAACACGTGCTCTTTTTCACAATCTATAATAATTGACGTTACATTATTTAGATCAAGGGTACCTACTCCGTAACCTCCATCTCCGTCAGTTGAATCGTTACTTAAAATTGTAAAATGCATTTTCTCCTTCATAGAAGTCACCTCGACACATTTGTATTTCCTTATTAATAAATAGTTAATCGGTCTGAACATACAGTTTTTGCTCATAGCAAAACGCATAAAAAAAACATCACTGTACGCTACGTTGTACAAGATGTTCTACCTGTTGGTAATTTTTCAAGTACAAATCTAACAAACACATTACGTATAGTTTTTATAAATTAAGATACTTGAACGTTTTAGTAGTAATTTTTTTCTATACGTAATGGTTGTCTAGGATTTTTCCTCATACTTTTATCGTTAAAAAGTATAAATACAATATACCGTCTAACATCAATGATTGTCTTCAGACTAATGTCTGAAATGTTATGTATTGGAAATTTGACGATAATACAGTGATTGGACCTTTAATTAGCAGAAGGTTGTTGCTATAAATTTTGCCATTCCGTTTTAATTGGTAGAAACCAAGCAGCTGAAAAAGGACTAAGACTCCTGAAAACAGCTATTTTTTCTATAAAGGACAATAAAATTGCTTGTTGTTGTAACAACAATAGTGTACGATACATAGTATAAGTTATACAGTGTATGTCATATAGTAAGTGGAATTGAGGTGAGTGAATGAGTACGTTACTGAATTCATTAATGACAGAACTTAGGAGAGGAACACTGACATTAGCCGTTTTAAGTCAATTACGAACACCGCAGTATGGATATTCACTTGTTCAATTATTGGAAGATTCGGGCATTAACATTGATCAAAGTACCTTATATCCATTGCTTCGCCGTTTAGAAAAACAAGAGTTAGTGACAAGTAGCTGGGAAACCTCTGAGAGTAGACCCCGCAAGTATTATGTATTAAGTGAATTTGGATTAGACGTCTTTTTGCAATTGAAACGAGAATGGATTAATAATTCAAAAGAACTTTATGAGCTACTAAAAGGAGATGAGGATAAAGATGAATCTGACTGAAATTTATATTCAAGAAGTCACGCGGAGGCTGCCTGAAAAAAATCGTGAGGATATCGCACTTGAGTTACGATCAACCATTGAGGATATGTTACCTGATGATTACAATGAGCATGATGTAAAGGAAGCGCTGGAAAAGTTAGGGAATCCAGCGGCGTTAGCGAGCGGTTATCGTGATCAACCAATGCATTTAATCGGCCCTCGCTATTTTGATGTATACCTTTCGTTACTAAAAATGATTATACCAATTGCCGCTGTCATTGCAGTAATCTCAATGATTGCTGAATATTTTATTAGTTTTGGTGGGGAAGAAGCGGTTCTTAATGTTGTCCTCAATCTGATGGGGGAAGGAATATGGAGAATCATCGAAGTAGGCATACATGTCTTTTTCTGGCTAACAGTCGTATTCGTCATTTTGGAACGTACTGATAAAGGAAAAGAGCAGCATCCATTATCAGCAAGTCTAAAAAAATGGACTCCCGAAGATCTGAAAACCGTCATTTATATTCCTAAGAAAAAGGCAATTACCAAGCTTGAAGTATTTGGCTATTTAATGTGGACGGCCATTTGGGCAACTTTTTATTTTTATGCAAATCATCTTTTAGGTATATATGAAGATGGTGGAGAGGGTCTAAAATTCGTAATGCCAGCTTTAAATCAGGATGTTTTACTTCATTATTCGCCCATTGTGATCGTTGTCATTGCTCTCGAAATTGGGTTAGCTCTCTACAAACTATTGAAAGGGCAATGGACGAAAAAGGTGGCAATCTTTAATACAATTGTGGAGCTTTTCGCAACCGTTGTATTCATTGTGATAGTAAGTAATCCGAATTTAATGAACCAAGAAAGTATCGCGTACATGAGTAATTTATTTACCACCTCTACTAAGCAATTTGAAATATGGCTAATTGGCGGCATAATTATTATATTTGTTGTATCTGCGGCAATCAGTATATTCGACGGCTTCCGCAAGGCTCGAATCCGTTAATTCATCGTTGTTTAGCATTAATTAGTACGCAACCATGGATACTTTACTTAAAGATGGCCTCCGTATAGAGCCATCTTTTTCTTTTGAAATCTATGTAGGATGAAGTGAAATTACATAAATAAACAGTGGGGGAAGTAAAATGGATTTACTAATTGGAATAGCAATTGTACTAATTGTGTTTTTCTCTTCAAGCATAATAGAGAGAAAGTTAAAATCGATTGAAAGGCAAAACAATCGCATAATAGAAATACTAGAAGAAATAAGAGATAGAAAATAAATAGATCGTCTATGAACAGCGAAGTTTAGTATAACAATGAAATACCCCATCAAAGTGAACTGCTCCCCAAATGTTAGACACATCTAACATTTGGAGGAGCAGTTTTTATATGGCTAAATTTACATCGGAAGAAAAACTACAAGCAGCCTTACGTTACATAAAAGGCAATGAAAGTTCACATGAAATTGCTAAATCTATCGGAACAGATCACAAAGCAATTCTTAATTGGGCGAAACAATATGAGTATAATGGCGTAGAAGCGTTTATAAAGCGATATACAAATTATTCGGCACAGTTTAAACTAGACGTACTAAACTTTATGATTGAAAATGGTACGTCCTTACTTGAAACAGCAGCTATCTTTAAGATAGCTACGCCTTCTACACTTCGTAGTTGGAAAAAGCAATTTAAAACAAAAGGATTCGATGCCCTTCAATCAAGGAAAAAGGGGCATCCATCCATGAAAAAAGAAACGAACAAACAACCAAAACAAGCACCAGTAGAAGGGACACCTGAAGCACTTCAAGCAGAAATCAATCGTCTACGTATGGAAAATGAGTACTTAAAAAAGTTGAACGCCTTAGTTCAAGCCAAGGAAAAATCACCAAAGAAGACAAAGTAAAGGTCATCTATGAATTAAGGCATAAATACTCGGTGAAGGCGCTTGCGAAATTCGCAGGCATTCCACGTAGCACGTACTATGATTTAGTGAAGAAGATGGATCGTCCAGATCCAGATGCCGAGTTAAAGGCCGAAATTCGAGCAATTTATAACGAACACGAAGGTCGTTATGGTTATCGTCGTATTCGTGATGAGCTAGCAAATCGTGGGAAAAAAGTGAATCATAAAAAGGTTCAACGTATCATGAAAGAATTAGGTTTAAAGTGCTTAGTGCGTATGAAGAAATACAAATCTTATAAAGGGACAATCGGTAAGATTGCGCCTAATAGATTGGATCGTAACTTCATAGCAGAAGCACCGAATGAAAAATGGGTTACAGATATTACGGAGTTTAAGCTGTTTGGTGAAAAGCTCTATTTATCACCTATTTTAGACTTATTTAACGGCGAAATTATTACGTACACAATTGGTCATAGACCAACATATTCGCTTGTATCAGAAATGTTGGAGAAGGCACTAGAGAGGTTGCCAGAGGAACATCAATTATTGATGCATTCAGATCAAGGTTGGCATTACCAAATGAAACAATATCGCCACGCCCTTGAATCAAGAGGCATTGTGCAAAGTATGTCACGTAAGGGAAACTGTTATGACAACTCTGTCATGGAGAATTTCTTCGGCATCATGAAGTCAGAATTCCTCTACTTAAAGGAATTTGATAGTGTCGAGCATTTTAAAAAGGAACTTGAAAAGTATATAACGTATTACAACACGAGACGTTTAAAGGCAAAATTAAAACTGAGTCCGGTAGAATACCGAACTCAGTTTACCCAAGCTGCCTAAACGAAATAACCGTGTCTAACTTATAGGGGTCACTTCAAAGTAAGACAAGCTTTGATGGGGTGCTTTTATGATTCACAGATAAAAAAATCGCATGACATTCAATAAAGGGACAAGCTTACAATTTTAATGGGAAGGTATTATTCAGGCGGATATTTATACGTTTTGAGATGTGTGTGATGAATCAATTTAACAACAGGTCCTGAAGAAATTTCATAGGTCATTCGATCCTTTCCAATAGGAATCCATTGTCCGCCATCCGTAGGTTCAATTTCAAATGTAATTTGCATTTGAAAGCCTCGGAAATGGTTTCTATTTGTATCAATTACTTCAATTTTCCAAGGCGTAATATGAGGGGAAACATCCTTTCTAATCTTTGAATAATAATTGGTCAAATCTTCTTCAATATAAGGAGTAAGCAAAAGCATGAGCATATCCTGCAATCTCAGCTCGCTAGAATCCTGTGTTGGTTCAGCTGTTGAAGCGGATATTGTTTGAAATGAAGGAACTAGTACAAGGGGGAATATAAAGACGAGTAACATCTTTTTCATTTTCTTCTACACCTCTTTGTGATCTTTCCCTAATGCATTGTATTGTTACCTTTATGGAATGAAGTATGTATGATCGAAGTAAAGGTGTTCGAGTATAGGTTTTACAAATAATTGAAGATATTTTCTGACATGACGATTGGCAAAAAATAAGCTGCGATACGGTTCATCACAATAAATGGTGTGGAACCAATCATTTTGATGGGGCCTTGCTATACTTTGACCAACATAGGTATTCGATAAAAAATTTAAAATAACCTCTAACATAAATCTACGTTCCATCATAACGAAATAATTATATGTATTGGATGGCGATGAAGTGTGCAATAGGCAAAAAATAGAAGGGGCACAGATGGAAGTGCCCCTTAGTAACAAATCGGGAGGTGCCATGTTAAACGAATTCGCTTAACACTACTTCTATTTATATGATAAGATTACTTGGTTTTATAGACCATCATCTTGCATATGCTAAAATTTACACATCGTAGCGAAGAATAGCTGTTATCCAGTCCTTTACTAATAGTTGCCATTGGAGCTGTGAACTGTCTAAGGGAAGAGAGAGACTTTGCAGCTCTTTAGGGAGCAAGTGTATTTTATGACGTATTATTTCATTGTCAGGTGATTCTGTATCAATAAATAAAAGATAGCGTCCGATTAAATCTTCCTTATACATAGATGGATAATCAAGGGCTTTTAATACACGTGTAGAAAATTCCACACCATTTATTTTTACTTCAAAATGTCCCCGCACATTAAATTCACAGTGAATATGTGTACCAGATAATCGACGTAGCGCTTGTAGGAAAGCAGCTAATGTTCTTTCACTAATGAAAGAGGTTTTCCAATAGTATTGACTCTCTTCGTGTTTACTTGAATTAGCATCATATGTATCGTATCTTATTTCTAATGTTTCTTCGGTTTCGTCAGATTTTTTCCTAGTGAGGTAGTGCCGAGCAATTTTTTTAATGGTGTGATGATCTAAATCACATCCATAGCTGAGAATAGTTACTTGTCTACGCTGTGCTTTGGCAAATAACCGCATTTCTAAATTTGCATCACTATTTAAATCCCAGCCATAGCGTGGATTGTAATGAATACATGTACTTTTGTTCATTGCGACCTCCTTTTTGCCATGTCTACTAACATTATAAATAATTTTGTCTAATTTTCCTTATTTTTCTTTTGAAAATGAAACTTTTGGATTTTAAGTTTCGTATAAACTGGAAAATACTTTTTTAGGAGGTAATTATGGCTAAATGGAGAGGCACAATCCTTCTTTGTACATTGCTATTAACAGCCTGTACAGCAGAAACCGTTCAACCTAAAGAACAAATACAGGAAGAGAAAAACGATGAAAATATTGTGGTCACAAAGGATGGCAAAATAACCTTTGAAATTAAGAATGAGATTGGTGTTCCACAAGAAAAAGTAGAGGCTATAAAGGATGAAATTGTGACAGCATACGACCACATAAAGAATTCTATACATACTTCCTACACGCCATCTGAGCATATCAACGTATGGTTTAAGGAAGACGGTCTATCCTGGGGGTTTGCATCGAAAATCGAACTAACTGGTGTTCAAGAAGATATCTATCCACTAGTCCATGAAATGACCCATTCTTTACTTGGCTATGGCAACAATTTCGAATCAGACCATGGCTATTTTACACAAGAGGGTTTTGCGAGTTATATGGAGGATCAATATGGAAAAAATAAATTATACTTTGAAAAATACATGAAGCATTATTTGGATTCAGATAAGTTAATTCCTATTAGTAAGTTAATTGATCCAAATCAAGATGATGTCTATTTTCGCCCAGCACTTTCAAGTGAAGAACAGAATCGAGTCATGATGGAGATGAGCTACACGCATGCGGCATCATTTGTTACATATTTAATAGATACTTACGGACTCGAAAAGTTTGAACATATATATAACGAGAAAGAATTAGCGCAAAAATTAGAGGAAGTTTACGGAAAGAGTAGTAGGGAGTTAGAAAAGGAATGGTTAGCATTTATTCAACAACAACAAGGGTTTACTCATGAGGAAAAATTTAAATCAGGAAATTTTTATGATATGAATACAATTCTTCTTCAAATAGACCCAAAATATTTTGCCAAGGAATAATATTTTTCTAAATATTTAAGTAAACCCAAGCGCTCTTTATTCGGAGCTCGTGGGTTTACTTGTGTATGAATTCGGATGAAACTGTCTATGTAATAAATGAACGCCCAGTAAAACGCACAGACCACCAATGATTCTTAATAATATATTTTTAAGAAATACAGTATCGTCAACCGTAATGACAATCAACATAGGGCCAACCATAATCAATGCGATGCCTAGCAATGCTTTAATTACTCGCAACATGTAAAATTCACCTCAAATTTACCATTTCAAATTTGATTATCGCACTATTATCTGAAAAGGAAAAGGGTCACTAGGCTGGTAAAGTGACCCTTGACCTTACAGACTCCTAAAGTCTGTAAAAGGGTTAGGTGCTAATTGGGATGATTAGTACAAGAAAGAAGCGCCAACAATAATTAAAAGAATGAATAGAACGACGATTAATACGAATGTTGAACCGTAATAGCCGCCACCGCCAGAGTCGCCGCCGTAATAGCAGCTGTTGTTCATGTTACCTACGTTTCCGTTGTATCCCACTGAAAATCCCTCCTTTCTACAACCTATAATATGTATGCTGGCAGAAAGGAGAAATGGTATTTACCCTATGGTTCTAAAAAATGCTGAAAACATACTTGTAAATTATTTTTATAGAAGAAGGTTTTTCATTTACTTAATTTTTATTTTTTTACATAATTAGAGAGTGATGTTAGATTTGCAAGCAAAGTTAGAAAAGAAAGCGGGCGTTACATGCTACGGGAAAAGCTAAAGCAAAAAATCATAAGTGAACCAACCGAATGTATGGCTTATTTAACAGAATTAGTGAAGTCAAATCGAATTTATGATGGGAAGTATTGGCAATCATTATAGATAGTATAAAAAATGGACCTGATTAACCAACACACAGTGGGATGTTTTGTTAGATAAGGGTTTATTACCTGATCTTTATGTAGAATGTGATAGCTGTGAAGATACCATTCCTTGGTCCGAAATATACCGTGCGATCTTCAGAGCGAGAGATCATTATTGTCCCTTTTGTAGATATTTAGCAAATAAAGAAAATACTAGGTTATTAGACGAGGATGGTAGAGACAATAATGAAATGGTTCATGATAACTGCCGAATGGCTATTGTTTTTATATGTGGTAATTTGTCTATTGAGCTTTAACATAATTCACCTTGGAAACCTTCTCTATGTGGATATGCCGCACGAAGAACCGATGATTGTGACAACATCCTTTGCGCATACATCACTGTTTATTATAGGTATAGGTGTTGTTTGTTTTTTGTATATGAAATATTTATGGGGCAGTAGTGCTTATAAAAAGTCAAAGGCAGTGATCTGGGGAAGTCTATTTACTTGCCATGCATTGACAAGCGGTTTTTATTTGTTCATGCGATATGGGCTTATATGGAATCAACATGAAGCAATGGAGCTTTTATTATCGACGATCATTAGTTTCGTCCTTACAATCCAGGCTGTGATGAAATATGTAGCAAGTAAATATTGAAAGAGTGAGATGCTAGGAAACTGGTATAGTAAAGCAACGTTTGACTTATTCAACAAACGGGCATTTAATTAAGTAAAACATAAACCAAAATTGGATAATTATGTTGAAATGAAGAAGAAATAAAATATACTAAAAAACGGAGCGGATAGTGAAAAAAGGACTTAGAATATCGATTTAATTAGACACAAAGATATGGGGGTCGTGTATGTTTATAGTTAGTCAAGTTATTTTATGGATTATTATATCAACTATTATTAATGCATATTTAATGACATTACCCATACCTGTTTTACAGAGAAGAGATTTTCCAGCTAACTATCTTATTCAACAAAACAATCGAATAGATTTTCAAAAGAATAACGAATGTGCAGCATTTTCAACAGCATATCTATTACGTCATTTTGGCATGGAAGATGATGGTGAAGGGTTATATACGCATTTTCCTAGTAAAACTAGGGTTGGTACTGTATATCCAAAGGGAATCCGAACGGTGTTAAGAAAAAAGGGTTTTAAAACAAAATATCATAAAGGAAATGTAAGTACATTAAAGTATGAAGTTAGTAAAGGAACTCCCGTGATTGTTTTTATTAAAACACAAAAGGATCGTAACTATCTGCATTTTGTCCCAGTAGTAGGCTATGACAAGGAATATATTTACCTTTCAGAATCAATAAAGAAACTGGTGAATTGTGATGATGTACACAATCGCTATAATCGAAAAGTTCCAATTAATGAATTTAAGAAACTATGGAATGTAAAGAGAATTCATATGCTTCTTTATAGCAATACTTACATAGCCGTAGACGCCACACAGTCTAGTTAATTGTTTTATCATTTAAAATGTTTACAATAACAAGAAACAGGAGTTGAACGTTATTTAACAATCGGGCGAGATTTTGCAATAAGAAAAAACACTCAAATTATCAAATAATATAAACTAACAACGCAATATTTTTTATGTGAACTAACTGGTGGAGATATTCAATATCAAGACTTAGATGAAGAAATTGCTTGGTAGGATAGCAATGAAATTTCAAAATTTATTCATGCATACCCGAAAGACTCAGAAGCTATTGAACAACTATTATCAAATTTATCTTAAAAAAATCCTCCACAATTGTGCGCATTTCTTTAAAAAGGAATGCGTCTTTTTTAATACGAAATAAACAAAAACTTCGCGTTATTAGTGTGTAAAGAATGGAAATCCATGATGTAGGAAATAATGTAGTTCTCGAATGCAAATTACAATTCAAAAGAAAGCAAATCAATACGGAGGTAAAAATGACTGTTCTTGATTGTATCATAATAGGCGGAGGTCCTTCTGGGTTAAGTGCTGGCTTAACTTTAGGAAGAGCAAGGAGAAATATTGCATTAATGGATGATGGGACAAATAGGAATAGAGTGACACAGGCGTCACATGGATTTATTACGCGTGATGGGATAAAACCACAAGCATTTAAAGAAATAGCTTTAAAAGAGTTGGTGAATTACCCGTCCGTCTCCTATCTTAATGCGACAGTTATTGAAATTATAAAGGATATAGGTAATGAGCGATTTACTGTCAAAACATCTACGAGTCAGGAATTTGTTTCAGAAAAAATCATCCTCGCCACCGGTGTTCAAGAAATATTTACTATACCAAGTATAAGAAAGTTTTATGGAAAAAGTCTATTTAGTTGTCCGTATTGTGATGGTTGGGAGCAAAAGGATAAGCCATTAGTGGTGATGGCAGAAAAAGAAGAGCATGTACTGCATTTGACTAAGTTGATTTATAATTGGTCACAGGATTTGGTTGTCTTAACGAATGGAGCTCACTTATCTAAAGAAGGTAAAATGGAGTTACAAAAACACAATATCAAAATAATATCAGAAAAGATAAAAGACCTCATAGGCAATGATGGGTACTTACAAAAAATAGAGTTTGAATCAGGAGCAACCATTATAAGGTCGGGTGGATTTGTGGCCCCATCTTATTATCGCCCCAATCAGTTTGCTGAGAAGCTTGGCTGTGATATTGATGAAGATGGAAAAGTCATAACAGATGGTGTTGGTAGAACAACTCAAAAAAATGTATATATTGCAGGGGAAACCGAAAGATCTAAACCTTCCACTTTAATGATTTCAGCTGCCAAAGGTAATAAAGCTGCTGTTTCAGTAAATACTGATTTAACGATGGAACGCTTTTGATGACGTCATAACACTTGGAATAGGATCTTAGCAAAAACATATCAGCTAATGTATTCTCAAACATTGTGTTAGAGTTACTATAAGAAATGACGAAGAACGGATTTTGCTTGTAGAATCCGTTTTTGTTGTTCCAAAAATTATAGTTTTACAAGGATAGGGTAACAACTAAAACCAATAAAAAAAGCTCGGGGGAAGAAAAAAATGAAACAAGTGGGGACTCTATACTTTTTCTGTGGAAAAATGGGAGCAGGAAAATCAACAAAATCAAAACAATTGGCTAAAGAAAAAAATGCGGTACTTTTATCTGAGGATGAATGGCTTTCCTCTCTTTATCCCAATCAGATCACATCATTTGAGGACTATCTAAAATTATCAGCACAGCTCAAGCCGATGTTGAAAAAGCATGTCCAAAACATTTTAAGTGTTGGTACGCATGTAGTAATGGATTTTCCAGGTAACACTCAAAAACAGCGAAAGTGGTTTTTGGATATAGCGTCAGACGTCAATGCAAACCATCAACTAATCTACCTTAATTTAAATAACCAGCAATGCTTGCGTCAAATTGCGCAAAGGCGTAACGAACAACCCGAAAGAGCAGCTTTTGACACGGAAGCGACGTTTATTGAAGTTACTAAATTTTTTGAAGCACCAGAAGCTTCCGAGGGTTTAAATATATGGGAGTTTAGTGGGAAAGAATAACACAGAATTTTAGCACCAGGAAAAATTAGCTGGACTAAACCGCCTATAGAATTGTCATATGTAATTTATGCGGTTTATGAAGAATTTTTGAAAATTATATTGACAAACTATTTTTTTTCTGTAAAATGAAAAACAATTCAAAAATATTTGTATAGAACAAAGGCTATGAAAAGAAGTAGTATCAATTATTTTTACGAACAGAAAGTTACCGGTCGATGAGAGGTGCATGTAAAACGATTGAGAATTCATCTTGGAGCTGTGTACCGAAAGGATTATTCTAAGTAGGCTACGCCGGTAAGCACCCGTAATCATGTGCGAGAGTATCGTCAAATGACCGTACTTCTTAAGGTAAGTAATGTGAATTGCTTATAAATTAAAGGTGGTAACACGAGTTGAATCGTCCTTTTGGTTAATCCAAAAGGGCGTTTTTTTTATTCCTTTTTTGAGCAAGTATTTGAAAATCTAAACGTATGAGGAGTAAGCATTATGAAAGATAATCATCAAGATTCACAACTAAAGCGGGAATTAAGTACTCGTCACATGCAATTAATTGCACTTGGCGGGTCCATTGGGGTCGGTTTATTTTATGGCTCTAGTTCAACCATTCAAATGGCGGGACCATCTATTTTACTAGCTTATTTAATTGGCGGGTTAGTTATTTTCACCATTATGCGTGCATTAGGCGAAATGGCAGTAGCAGAACCTGTATCAGGCTCATTCAGTATGTACGCGAATAAATATTTAGGGCGCTTTGCTGGCTTCTTATCTGGATGGACATATTGGTTCATGTGGATTGTCGTGGGCATGGCAGAACTAACAGTTGTCGGTGTATATATTAACTACTGGTTTCCAGATATTCCACAATGGGTAACTGCCCTTGTCGTACTTGTGATGATGACGCTTGTAAACTTAGCAAATGTAAAAGCATATGGAGAATTCGAATTCTGGTTTGCGATGATTAAAGTTGTGGCAATTATCGGGATGATCGTTCTAGGATTAGCCATTATTTTCTTCGGTGTCGGCAATCACGGTGAAGCAATTGGCTTTGATAATTTATGGGCACATGGTGGCTTCATGCCAAATGGTTTCCATGGTATTTTAATGTCACTCGTATTAGTTATGTTCTCATTCGGTGGGGTTGAATTAGTGGGTATTTCTGCAGGAGAAGCAAAAAATCCTAGCAAGTCCATTCCATCAGCGATTAACAACATCGTTTGGCGTATTTTAATTTTCTACATTGGGGCGCTAGGCGTTATGATGGTTATTTATCCTTGGAACGAAGTTGGCTCAGAAGGTAGCCCGTTCGTTCAAATTTTCGATTACGTTGGTATCCCTGCTGCGGCTCACATTATTAACTTTGTCGTCATTACAGCTGCAATGTCTGCCTTTAATAGTGGCTTATATGGTTCAGGACGTATGCTACACAACTTATCGGTTCAAAAAAATGGTCCAGAATATTTTAAAACAGTAAGCAAAAACGGTAGTCCGAGTCGAGGGATATTATTTTCGTCAGCTGTGTTATTAATCGCGGTTGTCTTAAACTATGTAGTACCTGAAAAAGTGTTCATCTATATTTCTGCTGTTGCGACGGTTGCAGTCATTACAAGCTGGATGATTATTTTATTAGCACAGTTGAAATTTAGGAAGTCAAAAACGAAAGAGGAAGTAGCCAAACTGAAATTCAAAATTCCGCTTTACCCACTTTCTACGTATATTGCTATTGTATTTTTATTAATGGTGATTGTGTTAATGGCGTTTATTCCAGATATGCGTGTTGCCCTATATGTGGCACCAGTTTGGTTTTTCATCTTATATATTGGCTACAAAGTAATACATGTTAAAAAGTAGTTACATCTTTTTATACTGATACTTCTACTGCGCAAATTGTTAAAAAATCATTTTGGTATACTCGATTCGTTACGTTTATCTAAGGTTTAATAATTTTTAGCCATTAGTAAAGAATGTGATGAGTGCCTTCCTTTATGAATAGGTTCATAATAAAATTGATCTGTATTTAGACAAAAAAGGAGGGGCATGATGGAAGTAGTATATTTGGCTGGTGGATGTTTATGGGGCGTACAAGCTTTTATAAAAACGCTACCAGGAGTTACGTTTACAGAAGCAGGAAGAGCGAATGGAACAAGTCGTACGCTTGAGGGCGATTATGATGGATACGCTGAATGTGTAAAAACAGGGTTTGATCCAACAGTTGTAACCATTCGAGATTTAATGGGCTATTTATTCGAAATCATTGATCCTTACAGTTTGAATAGACAAGGACAGGATGTTGGCGAAAAATATAGAACAGGCGTATATAGTGAAAATCCTGAGCATTTAAAAGAGGCGAAGGCATTTCTTAGAGAGCAAAATGATTACGAGCTTATAATGGTTGAAATATTGCCCCTTACAAACTATGTCAGAAGTGCAGAGGAACATCAAGATAGATTAACCAGATGTCCAAATGATTATTGTCATATTCCCGCAGAAATTTTAAATAAATATAAATAACGGAATTCACGAGACCTTTCTTTTTAAACTACACAACAGTTTTGAGGGGGAAGTGGATGACACTATCTATTCTGTGTGTCTGTAAAATGAGAGAGACTGCTATTTGTAAACATTATACCTAAAAATGATAGTTAGAATAAGGAAGATAGTGTATTGGTATATAGTATTGAACAATGTATTATCAAATCAATACATCACTATTATTTTTTAAAGATAAAGCCTGTATCTTCAATTACCAAGTAATTATGGATACAGGCTTTTTTTGTGGCCTTTTAATAAAGATTGATAATAATTAAGTTCGATTAGTAATAATAAATTTTTGATGAAAAAACTGTATGAAATGAGCAGGAACTAAAAATTATTTGGAGAAATTTAAAAGTATAGTTCAAATTAATGAAGAGGATTGTTATATAATGGAGGACGGTAATTATGAAAATTTATAATACAGTTCCATATTTTTTATTAAACTACATGCCTTCGGAGCAGTTCTTAAAACACTACCATGAAAAGTTCTCCCAACACTTCAAGGAATATTTCCTGTATCATTGTAAAAATGCAGATGAGAAGATTAAAAACGCAATTGAAAAATATCCTTCCCAAATGAGTGAGATACAGGAATCAAGTGGAAAAATCGAAAGCCTAATTCAACAAGTTGTGTTATCTTACAGACAAAAATATAATGTCGAGTTCACTAAAGATGTACATATAATTGTTGGAGCATATGGGTCAAATGCATTTACACATCGTCAAATTATTCCTGAAGTGACTTTTTGTTTAGAAAAGCTCTCTTCTAATGATAAGCATTTAAAAGTAATTATTGCTCATGAATTTGGTCATACTCTTCATAATATTTTATCAGATCAGGAGGGGATGGATTGGTCTAAAGTTCAGTGGTTTCATCCCTTTACAACGCTGTTTCAGGAAGGATGTGCAACGTATTTTTCAGAACAAGTTGCTGATGCTGACAAATCGGTCTATTTTTTATACGATGATAATGGAGAAGAATGGTTAAGATTTGCAGAGGATAACAAAAATGATATTATCACTACTTTTTTGGGTGATATAAACAAACGTACACAACCTGAAATTATCCATGAATGGTTTTCAATTAATGGAGGTTCCTACTTTGGTTTCACACGTTTAGGGTATTTTATTGGATACAATGTGATCCAAATCTTAATTGAAAAATATCAAGAGAAAGAGGCCGTTACACTTTGGAAAGAATCTACCTTCAATAAAGAAATAGAGAATGTGCTATTAGAACTTACTTAAAATGTTTAATTTAGAGTTAAGTTATTCGACATTCGGGACCGATTGTCGAGTAACAGAGGACGAAGTAGAAACTTTAAGGTCATCTTCAAGATATTCGGAATCTAACATCTCCACATTTTCATGAAATCTATATGGGTTCTTGAGCCACAATTTGAAGTTAGTAAGAACATCAGGTTTACCGTCTAGATCCAAAATATCCAACCCTTTTATCTTCAAATACACAATGAAATACCATAAGTTGTAGCAGTATGTTCTTATCGTATTAGGGAATACTTCTCGTTCAGCTCTTGCTTGTATCATATCAAGATATTCCTTTACCAATGATTTAAAATCCAAGGATGCTACTCCCTTGCAGTATAGATTTCCAATAAAAAAATCACCGCTCATTTTGTTCAAGTAACAGATTTTTTGATGAGTAATTGAATTTGGCTAAAGTTAACTATAGAAGTTGTTAAATCAGTAAATGTAGCACCAACTTCAATAGAGCGTGAATTGATGAAAAATTAAAGTGTCCCTTTTCAATCCCTTTGAAGAAATATGGTAAAATGGACAAAAGTAAAGGCTTTGGAGGGATGAGGTTGGCAGAAAAAAGGTTAAAAGTTTGTGAAAAAGGACATCCATTTTACAAAAGCACAGATTGTCCAAGCTGCCCTACCTGTGATCAGGAAAATAAACCTAGCAGTGGCTTCCTTTCCAAATTGAGTTCACCTGCAAGAAATGCATTCGTACACGCAGGTATTGATACGTTGGAAAAACTATCTATGTATACGGAAAAGGAAATCTTAAAATTGCATGGTATTGGACCAGCCTCCTTACCGATTATGAAATCATCATTGAAAGAAGAAGGCTTGTCATTTAAATAAGTGAGGGGGAAGACAACAATGTCAACGAAGGAATTATCACAAGAGCAAACCGAGGAACTAATCAATACTTTGCAAGTTCGCTTCGAGAAAAATACATCTCGTCATGAAGGGCTTGACTGGGCAAATGTCCAAGCTAGGCTAGAGGCTAATAGGGAGAAACTATGGTCGCTCTACGAAATGGAAGCAACAGGCGGTGAACCAGATGTAATAGGCTATGATGCAAACACGGACGAGTTCATTTTCTATGATTGTTCTGCGGAAAGTCCTAAAGGTCGCAGAAGTTTATGTTATGACCGCGAAGCATGGGAATCTAGAAAAAATCACAAGCCTGAAAATACGGCTATGGACGTAGCCAAGGAAATGGGTATTGAGCTGTTAACAGAGGAGCAATATCGCCAACTACAGGAGCTTGGCAAGTTCGATTTAAAAACATCAAGCTGGGTACAAACACCTGACAACATTCGAAAACTAGGCGGAGCTATCTTCTGCGATCGTCGCTATGACATGGTCTTTATGTACCACAATGGAGCAGAATCCTACTACGCAGCAAGAGGCTTCCGTGGATCGTTAAGAGTTTAAGAAATAAAGGCATATGTCCGATTTGCGGATGAGCATATGCCTTTTTCTATGGAAATATAGTTATGCCAATGTCTTTCTAGTTAGCTATATCCTTTATTTAGTGTATGATAAACTAAAAGGGGAGGTGGAGAATTATGTTAAATTGTTTAAAAATTATTTTTTCCATCACAGGCATATCTCTCGCAGTTTACGGACTAATCACACGTGATTTCCAATTGAATTACCTCATGATATTGTTCTTAGGCCTTTTCATGTTCACTCTAGGCATTCAAGAATTCCAAAAACAGCGAACAGTTTATGGTTGGTTCCTAATGGGGGTATCTATATTTTCAATCTATGTGTCCGTTCAAAGCTTTGTCTTGATTTAAGGGAAGTAGCCACTGTTAATTTTCGTAATACCATACATTGATCAAGTCCTTCCAGACATTTTCATAAATCACTTCCAAAGTATATAATGGCCCTTCATCTGGATAGGATTCAGTTAAAATTTGCATGGCATTTTTTTTCTGTCGATGTCATGTTCAAATGTTCGTCTTTACCTCACGATTTGCCCCTTGTCCCATCATTATTATTTTTAGGATTTCATCAGGAAATGCAAATGTTTTTCCTCCAGTCTAACTGTTTCATTACAAGCAATAACAAAATGAATAATAAGAATATTTTCTTCATTATTTTCCTAGATATTTTATAGGTTTGTGGGTAGACTCCCTCATCGCACATACTAGATATTTATATGTTATAATTTACATAAATTACATAAAATGAGGTGATAAGATGGAGAATGAAAAATTAGTGTGCAAGGCTTGTGGTCGAGATAAATTTACGACTGGACAGGTGGGAGGTACTACAAGCCAGGGCAATATAAGACCTATTGGCGCAATCATGGCGGTAGGGTCACCACTCCAAATGACTTTTTGTAAAAACTGCGGGGAAGTCGCTTCATTTAAAGTGGTAAAACCACAGAATTTTAAATAATCGTTGAAAGGGTCACTGATAAGAAAGTGATCCTTTTTATATAGTGGACGTTTAAAAGGGATAAGGATTTAAAAGCATACATGATGTTCGACTTTGGTTAATTGAATACCATGATATGAAACCTGTCTTACAAGACAAAACACCCTCTAATAGGTTTAAAGGGTGTTTAAAAACTAGATAGAGTTTCGATAAGCTCTCAAAGTTGAATGTAAGTTTGAATTCGAACTTGTGATTGATTTTTTATAGTTATACATACCTAATGGGCTTAAATGATTAGAACTAGATCCTAATAACCCTTGCTTTACAGCGCTTTTTAACGTATCAATTTGTTTGCTAGATAGTTTAGAAGTTTTACTTTCTTCAATTATTTTATTTATCTTTTCTTGATCCTCTTTTGATGTAGCTTTAACTTCCTTGTTCATTTGTCGCGTCAACCCATAATACTTAGACGAGGATCTACGTGACATTAAATATTGCATAGTAGAAAATTTTGTCGTCATCATGATAAATTGTCACCTTCCCATTCACATTTTTAGTTCCATAGTTCTTATCGTACTGAATTTGAAAAGATTTAGTATATTTACTTTTTTTAGTAATTGATTTTCAGGTTTAATCATACCAGATGATGGCACCTGTAAGCATTGAAAAAACGTTGAGACATACTAGCAAGAACACAGTATTAAGTCAGTTGGATATAAGCTATCATATCTACCACTGCCGAAGAAGCATATATTGAATATGAAAGTAAGCGTTAATTACTGTTTATTTTGTAATTAATATATATTTAATGGATGGATTGAATTACAGAAGGAAAAAAAGTAATAGGTAAAGAATATTTATTGTAGAAGACCTGTTAAAACTAGATGAGTTTGTTGATAGGAGGGATACAATTTAACAAGTAATTTGTGATGATAGAGTTCTAAGTAAAATGAGAAGTCGCTGCACAAGCAACGAATAATTCTATGCTGTTAATAATTAACAGTACTATTAACGTTTGTTAATAGAAACGACATTAAATGGCTATAAAATTAATAATTGAAGATGAAAGATACTTATTCCAAACTAAACTAAGGAGTGTTATTTTGAAAAATATTATAATTAGTATAGTATTTTTATCAAGTTTTGTCGTTTCATTTCTTTCAGTAAATACAGTCACCTTTGCTGCAGTTGATTTCTCTGATATTGAGAATTCCTATGCAAAAAATGCTATCAACGAGTTAGTGGAAAAAGGCATTATAAATGGTTATCCAGATGGTGAATTTAGACCATCATCAGCAATTACAAGACAAGATTTTGCTATGATTTTAGCGAAAGCACTGGATTTAAATCTAACTAACTCTCCAAGTACTCCAACATTTACCGATATTCCAACAACTCATTATGCTTATCCAGCTATCGAAGCAGCAGTTAAAGCCGGATTAATAAATGGGATAGGTGATGGGAAGTTCGGCGTTGGCTCAGGTTTAACACGTCAAGAAATGGCCACTCTATTTGCTAGAGCATTAGGTGGTGAAACTAATGGCCTTGGCGAACAACTTACTTTTGCTGACCAGCATAAAATTTCTGCTTGGGCAAGGGATGCGGTAGGTTTTGCAGTAGCATCAAACCTAATGACAGGCGATACATTAAATCGTTTCAATCCACAAGGAATAGCTGAAAGACAACAAGTTGCCCTTGTTGCTTCTCGATTTTTAAAGCAGATTGATAAAGTAACACCAGAACCAGAACCAAAGCCAGAACCAAAGCCAGAACCAAAGCCAGAACCAAAACCAGAGCCAAAGCCAGAACCAAAACCAGAACCAAAACCAGTACCAAACTCAGACTCAGACTCAGATCCATCACCAACACCAAGTGTAATTCCTGTAGTCGGGATTACATTGAATGAGGTGATAGAAAATCTTAAAATTGGTGAAACAAAGACATTAACAGTAAATGTTGTACCCACAAATGCGACAAATAAACTTGTGAGATGGACTTCCTCAGATCTGAACGTTGCAACTGTTAACGGGCAGGGGAAAGTAATAGCGACTGGTATAGGTACTGTGACCATAACAGCAACAACGGTAGATGGACTAAAAACGGCTTCAGTTACTTTCACAGTGACCCATAGCAATGGTGCAGCGATTACTGGCGTAGGAACATCATCATCTGTTTTACAACTGGGAGAAACTACTAGTAGAACAGCAGAAACAACCGAATCAGGCACAATAACGTGGTCATCAAGCAATACAGGTGTTGCAACAGTTCATTCTAGTACAGGTGAAATTACTGCTCACACACCAGGCAACACAATCATTTCGTATACAAGTAGTAATGGTAAAATGAATTCTGTGAGTCTCACTGTATATGATGAGGCAACAGCAAAAAGCCCAACATATTCGCAAGTACTGCAAATGGATGAAGTAATAACAGCTTCAGTAGGAGCAGGTTTATCTGCAACAGCAACAAACAAAAGTTTTGTAGCTGAACCAACAAGTGTAGCGATAGTGAATGCTACAACTGGCCAAGTAACAGCTATAAGTGCAGGTAGCTCAGTTATTACGTATGTAGGAATGGATGCTAATGGCGTAGTAATTGAAAAAGGTACGACAACTGTGACAGTTCATCCACAAGCAGCAGTAGCAGCAATACCCATGGTGCCAGCACCTTATTCAGTTATTGGCTGGGGCTCAGCAGCAACTAATTTTACGCCTCCAGGAATCGGACAATCCATCATCTGGACTGTAACAAATGGTACAGGAGCTGCAACAATTCAGCAAAGTACAGGGGCTATAAGAGGTGCTACAGCTGGTGATGTAACGGTAAACTATAAAATAGTAGATAATAACACTAGAGTAGTAGCTTACAAGTCAGCACCCGTAACGGTGACAATTCCAGATACACCAAGAGTTAATATTTCACCACCATATGTTGATGGTGGGACATTTGGTGGACCTTATTCCATGTCAACTAATGTGAATTTGACGGTTGCCATAACAGGGGAAAACAATTCAACTGTCATTTTCAGTAATCCGAGAAGTAATGATGACAATATTGCCACTGCAACGATTACGGGTCCAAATCCTTCTGGACATGTTTTTTTAAATGTGCAGAAGATTGGTACAGGAGAAGCTCAGATAACATTTGATTACACAGATATTAACAATAATACTGGGTCGATGACATGGATTTTTAATTTCCAATAGAACTAATTTTACAAGCTAAGGGATGCGTCTATGGACGTGTCCTTTTATAGTGTCGTTCAAAAGAGGCATTGACTAATCATTCCCTCTTTTTTCAGCATAAAGTCGGCAATAAAATCATCACAGCTTGGCGAGCAGCCATTCATATATAGTGAACCTCCAAGTAAACAAGTAAATTAAGCGAAGCGAAAACAAAGCCAGTTTGATACAAAGCATGTCGCGTGTTGGTCAATGTATTGATACGGACCGATTGAAGCATTTTGGTGCAAAAGCATGGCTTATGTAAATATTATAAGCATATCGTTAGCAGAAACGTTTGAACGGCTTGAGTCCTGTCTACTTACAGTTGTTCATTTTGACAATTATGTGAATGGTTTTACCTAACTAACTTTAAATTGTTTTCAAGGGTTTTTGAAGAAAATTCACAGTAAATATTACTTTAGATGTACAAGTAATGCCTTGTACGCCAATAATAAGGAAGGATAAGTGACGTGATTTGGCGTGATTTGTTTTTTATTTATAAATTACGCCAAAATATACATAATAAACGCCAAAAAAATGGCGTTGATTGAGTGTTGATTTAGAAAAGTTAAGAATGTTAGGATAAAATTACCTCGAGGGATATTTACTATAGTAATTCAACAACTATTACTAAATAGATTACAATAGGAGTTTATTTCATGAGAAAATTTAAATTAATGACTATTTTAATGATCACAATGACGTTACTTTTTTCAGGGGTCTCTAGTTCGTATGCAATTAGTACTGTTGAAAGTATGAATCAAGAACAAAAATTAGAAAATGATTTAGCAGAAGCACTTGAATTGATTTTTGACAAAGCAGTTTTAAAAAATAATAAAGAAGTTATTGTAGGTTATGATAGAGAAATAATAGAGACAGAATTAAAAGGTAATTCTATGAAAGAGGCGATCATTGAGGGATTAGAAGTAGAAAACCTACTAATTTCTTCTGAAGACGTTAATATAATTTCTGAACCACAAATTACACTATTTGCAGTAGCTTGTGAATGGCATGGTAAAAGAGAAACAATGGAATTTAGAGCAGCAGAAAATGAATGTATTAAAGAAGGTTTATCGAGTTATTTTGGTATTGCTACATCATTAACGATTATTGTTGATGCAATTAGAGCATCTAATTTCAAACAAGCTGCAAAATTAATTTTAAAAGAGTTTCCTAAAAAAGTTGCAGGTGCAACACTTCCAGGTTTAGTAATAAATCTTAGTGTTATCTCAGTAAGCTGTTCTACTAAGATGAACAAACTATTCCCAGGAAGTTCTAATTGTGAATAAGGAAAAATAAAATATGAAATTAATCAGGAACTTTCTAATTTATTTTATAGTCGGTGCGATAATTATAAACATTTCTAAGTTTATTTATAATAAAGAGGACTACTATTTTGATAGTAAAGAGACGATAATGTACGGTATTATCACTATGGTTGTATTTCTCATAATGGATTATGTAAGAAATATAAGTAAGTCCAGAAGTAAATAATTTTGTGATAAACCCAGGTATTCAATAATTTTGAGCCTGGGCTTTTTCCTTTTGTATTATTGGTATATTTAGTAATTAAATATTACTTTATATGAATACATACTAGAAGCGATGAAACATAATGAAAGCTTTGATTGTTCTAATTGTGCAATCACGAAGTCACATTCCCCCCAAAAACCCAAGAAATCAGGCGAAAAGCATGTCTTTGTACATTCACACAAAACCTCTTTGCGAATACATATGAAAGAGGGTAAAAGCATGAACGCTTATGATGAATGTATGCGTTCATGCTTTTTCTATGTCTTGATATATCAACGTTTATAGGGGTTTTTTGAGGTTGGTTTTTTAGAAAAAGTCACGGAAAGTAAACATTTATTCTTAAGTTCTTTTTGAATAAAGTTTAGGTCTAAAAAAAATTTAGAGCAACATTAAAAATAAAGTATAATATATGTAATAAATGGGTTTTACTAATTAATTTAAACACTTTAAGAAGCGAGTGAGATAGAATATGATACTTGTAAATGGAATTATTATGTATTTAGCAACAGTTGGTATAATGTTGCTTATTTTGAAAAAAATTAGTGTTGTTATGCTAAAGGTACAAAATAAATTAAAAGAATTTTTAAATCGAAAACAACTGAACTACTTAAATAATAGACAATTAAAAAATCTCATTAGAACTATAAAAATAGAACTTTTTTTATTAAATATACTTAATAAATTTATTCAAGGTTTCCCATCTAAAGAGGTAAAGAATTACACAAATGAAGAAACTACATACTTTATAAATGGAAATGTAGAATACTATAAATTTTATTTAATTAAGTTCTTACCTATTAATATTTTTAACGTATTAATAGTATTATGTATATTACAATTATTTTATGAAATACCGATAGTTAGTTACATATTTAATATTAATTTACCAACATTCAAAGAGTTGAAAACTTGGATAAGTTTAGCCTCACCACTAATAGTAATTTTAATAATTGTTCTAGCATTTTATTTTTTAAGCCCATCTGGATTAATAAGAACTACAAAAAAAGCTGTTCATAAAGATAATTTAAAAACGCAAATTGAATTTCATTTTAAACATAAAGGGTTATTTTATAGGGCGTTACGTACTGCTAACCAAAATATAGGATATATTATTAATAATCAGAAGGATTTTATTGAAAATAGAATACATAAAAAAGCTTTTTATTTAGAAAATTTACTTGATATTGATGAAATTTCATTATTGGCAAAAGCAATCAATAATTTTAAAGTCGAAAATTCCAATTTGGAACTATTTACTTTCGGGATTAGTCATAAGGTTTGTTATGATTTAGAAAGAGAATTTTCTAAACAAATGGATGAAAATGAAATTTCAGAAATACTGCAAAGTATTTTTATTACAAAAGAATCCTTTGATACGTTTTATTTTTCAAAAAACGATGAGTTTTTAGTTTACAAATTTAGCAAATGTATTTTAAATAGCATTAAATTTCAAATCTATATTCATAAATATCTTAAAATAGTTGAAGAGAAAATTGTTAAAAAACATAATATATTTGATTTCTTATCATTTATCACTAATAAAGATAAATAAACCATAATAATTTAAATGTGGAGATACTCTTTAAGAAATTAGTATCCCCATTTTTATCTTCACACTTCCAACAACTCAGTAAACTTATCATGCATCCTCTCAGTAGCGGCCATGCGCATCCCAGATGTAACATGCAAATAAATCTTCGTTGTTGATCAGAATTCTTATGTCCAACCCGATTCATAATAAAGTTCAAATCCACCCCAGCCTCTGCCAACAGACTAATATGTGTATGCCGGAGGATGTAGGTGCGGAATTGTTTGTTGATGTCGGTGAGTGCACCGATGCGCCGGACGGTTTGGTTGAGCATTTTGACGATAGGGGGGATGCCCTCCTTATCGCCGAAAACAAAGTCGGACTTAGCCCATTCTCGATACTCGCGCCATTTGTAAAGCTGCTTTAATTTCTCCACTACAATATCATCAATATCGACGGAGCGGATGCTGCCTGCAGTTTTGGGTGGAGTGAGCTCGAAGTAACCCCTTATACTTTTCTTTGCATACACCGTTTTGTTGATGTGTATGACCTTCTTCTCCAAGTCCACATCCTCATACTTTAAGGCAACAGCTTCGCCTGGTCGCATTCCTGTAAAAGCGATTGCGTAGATTAGCGTGCGATATATGATATTATGATGTTTGTCCACGTAACTTAAAAATTCCTTCAGTTCATTGGTTAAAGCTTCGCTGTGTCCTCACTGCTTGCTTCCTCTAACGTCATTTTCTTCTTCGGCACAAAATTAGCTTCCACAGGGTTCATTTCAATCAATCCAGATTCTTTGGCATAGGCAAATAACATTTTGGCTGTATTATGAGTACCGCGTAGCGTATTATAGGCTGTTCCATTATCAAATAGATGATTGAGCTATCCTTGTAATTCGATAGACGTGATTGCGGTTATTTTCTTTTTCGCCAAATAGCGATTGAGTAGGGAGATGCAATAGGTACCTTTAACTTCTAATATTCTCGTATATTTACTATTTAATATCTATATACAGAAGTTAAATGGAAATCACATCTGGGGAAAAAGATTGCTCGAAATATTGAAGCAAAGAAACGTGGATTTCATTTAAACGCCCTTGCATCTCCTTGGGAGAAATGGGCAAGGATTTTAGATGAATTTAAAGAAGCAAATCGTAAAGGTATAGAAACCTTAAAAACGTAGGTTAATACAGTCGTGAGAAGAAAAGACGAATGATTAAAGACCATTATAAACTTATTTCTCGACATATTGGCTATGAATGCGAAGTACCAAAGGACGTATTAGTATTGACGGCTGTAGTTGATGTTCAAGATGACCGATTAGAAGTAGAAGTTGTGGGTAACGCTTCTTTTGATCCTTTTGTAATAGCCCTTTGTCGTCAGATAGGTTCAGCATTAGAACTGAATTATACAGATAATTTAAAAGGTACAACAATAGAGATCCGTATTCTTATTTAGCGAGTATGGGAATCTCCGAGGCACAATTCAAGCTAGACATTTTAAATGGCTTGGAGGAAGTAAAAGGGGCTGAAATTACAGAAGCGAAAGTTATACTTAGTGATACAAAAACTATTCCAGCAGTGATTATAGATGGTAGGACACACGTTTCAAGTACAAGAGCTAGCCGATCTTTTAGGGTTAAAACTCGTTTATAACAACGAAAGTTAAACAACAAAAATGTATGAAGTAAAAAGATAATATTAACTCTTTTGTAATTCGAAGGCCTGTTACCTTAATTGGTAATGGGCTTTTTTATTTCACAAACATAAAATCAAATAAATTACAATGAAATTAATGGTAATTATTGTTAAGGTTTTGTAAAAACAATAAAATATACTATCAGATAAGAATGTCAAACAAAATCTGATGAAATTAAAATAAATGTAACTTTGGACCTTCTTATTACATAAATACCGCCAAAATATGGCGTGATTGATAGCGTTATGTGGCGGTTATTGTAAATTTAATGTAAATTTTACGCCGAAGAATGGCGTGTTTCAACAATTGAAGTGGGGAAGTTTCCAATGATAGGATAATAATAACTCGAGGGTGTGCTTACTATAGTAATCAGCTTATTAACAGAAAATTAAATTCAATTAATTCATGGAGGGTAAATATATTGAAAAAGTTTATTATTAGTCTAATATCTACATTTTTATTATGCGCAACGATTTTACCAAGCATATCTTTTGCACAAGAAATAAATGAAGGATCTGGCAATGAAAATTATGAATATCCCGAAGGATTAGATAATACCCTTCCTATTGATAAAATTGGTGATGGTGAGGAAGCGGTACAACAATTTTGGGTAGGTCCTATATTCAGAGTGGTTTTACAAGCTGGGAAATATATTTCATCGATGAATAGAACAGGTAAGGTAATAAAAACTGCTAGAAATGTTGTAGCTACAGAAGCTCATATTTTTTCAAAAAAGCATCTTGATGGAGGTATACTGAGATTAGGAAAAGATAGACAGCAAATTGTAGACAGAGGGATTGACATAATATCAAAAAATGACGACAACGGAAAGTTGAAACAAGGGCATAATCAAATTTGGACAAATATCAATAACCAGCCAGCTGAGGTAAGATGCTTTGTGAGTAAGGATGGTCAAATAGAAAGTTTTGATATTTTCTTTCGTGCGGTAAGTACGCCTAAACCAGGTGCTAATTTGATTATTGATTAAGAGGCGAGGATGAAAAATTTCATGAAAAAATTACATTCGAACGGACATTCACTTATACAAAATGAAAATACACTATCTTTCGTAAGTTTTTCTGAAGAAGAGGATAAAACTTACTATTATCAATATAATGGTGAAAATCTAAAGGAAATATCAAAAAAAGAGTATGTGGAAAGTAAATTTGGTGATAAATGGGATGATATATCTAGTCAATTGGAGGAGTCAAATTATTCATACATCGAAAATATAGCGAAATGTTGGATAAATGAAGAAGGAAAAAGAAAATTAATTAGTCTTAGTGAATACTATATTAATACATTTGGGGAAAATTGGGAGGATAAATATGATATTAATATCATACCTCACAATATTTTTTCTGATGTTACTAATTTTATGACATGTGCTATAAGAAATGAAACGATTTGCCTTCTGTGGCCTCATAATATCATACTGCACTTCAATGAGGATGATAAGCTTGTTCAATATATTTTGTTGGAAACCTCTGACTATTATGATACATTGTATAAAATTTGTTCAGATGGACAAGCAGTCTGGGGCGTATCTCCCACTTTGAATTCTGTTATAAAATATAAATTTCCGAGTTTTGAAATAGAAAAAATCTACCGTTATATGCCTTATGAAGAACTCCCAGGAAAGTCTGAAGGTATAAGTAATGAAATCAATGTAATTTATTGTGAAAATGAGCTAACAGGATTAAATTACCCAGAATATATTTCTTATATCGATGAGAAATTATATATTTGTGATATGGAAAATAAACGAATTGTAACGTTTAATCCAAACAGTGGGAAAATTGAACAATATATCTCTCTGAATTCTAAACCGTTTGAGTTTTTAAAATATAAAAATCAATTTGTTATTCAAACAGACACTGGAATATATTTAATGAATAAGAATGAAAAGAAGGATTTTTCCGATTAGAATTTCTCAAAAAAGACCAGGCGCTCATATAAAATAGAGTACCTGGTTCTTTTTGTTTATTCATCATATTCATCACATGAAGTTCCTTAGCTGTATCTTTTCTTTTTAAAATATACAACGATGTTAAAAATCACTAATACTAAGCATAATGAATAAATGACTATCATTGAGTAATCAAAAAACTTTGGTTCTTTCCAATTGACCATATCTGTTAAGATATACAAAGCAAATGCTAAAGCAGCCACATATCCGATATTTTTCATAATTGAATGGATGTGATAAGATTATAGGGAAGGAGGCGCTAACCTCCTTCTGTAAGTTTTTAGCGACGTTTACCTTTGCGAGAGGGCGTCGCTTTTGTTTTGGCTTATTCTTCATATCGCTAGTGTTTTTTGCGGAACTTGTTAGTAAGTTAAGCAGTTGCGATAGCTACTAGATAAGCTAGAACCTTATCATAATCACTTTGTCAACCTCCTTTCTATACTCATGTTATATATCAAGTGATTTATAAAAGTTTTTTTTATTTTGCTAAGTGATTATCATAGTATTCACCAAGCTTTTCAGCTACTCCTAATCCCATACGGCTAATGTCGCTAACACCATCTTTAGCAGCCTGTGCAGCCTTAATAACTGCTTCTACCTTTTCTGTAAGTTTCATATGTCATCATCCTTTATAATTTTATTTAATTGTAAATCAAATGGTATATATATCAAGTGGTTTTTATTTTATAGAGAACCACTCTTTTTGTTGAGAAACTCTTGGTATATTTTAGGTTTCAAAGTATACTCTATATAAATCCATAATAGGAGAGATGACGCATGGTGAAAGCTTTGAATTGTCCAAACTGTGCTGCAGTTTTTAACCCAAGCAATAAGTCATGTGAATACTGTGGGAGTTACATCATCACCACTGATTCGAAACAATTTAAATATGATCTAAATGAATTTAAACCAACTTATAAAAAGATTTTTTTCCATGAAATTGAGATGGGTACGAATGAGCTACCAATACGCTCTGGAATGGCGAACATTTATTATAGTGCAACTAAATCTGATGGAGGGCGCTTGTTATTAACCAATCAACGCCTTATTTTTTGTGCTCATGCTCTAAACATTAATCCTAATTTATATTGGGAAATTAGTTTAAAGGATTTAGATCGAGCCGAGAATGGTTTAAATCTTCTTATCTCTCAGAGAATTAAGATTTTTGATAGGAAAGATAATGAAACAACCTTTGTCGTTTATGGCGGAAAAACTTGGATAGCTGAAATTGAATGTGCTTTAAATCAATATTAAATAGAAGCGACCAGGTATATAATTATTATTAAGCTTGGTCATTTTTCCTCTATGATCCAGTTACATTCAATTTAGTTTCATTTTTTAGGTGTGTAACGACCCCGAATAAAACCACTATCCGTTACACAAAAAAGTCACCAAAATCACGAAAAAGTCACATTCCTCCCGAAAACCCACGAAATCAGGCAAAAAGCATGTCTTTGTACATTCACACAAAACCTTGCTATAATAAGGTTTGCGAATACATAGGAAAGAGGGTAAAAGCATGAACGCTTATGATGAATATATGAAGCAGGTTGTGAAGCCGATGCGTGAGGAGCTTGTGGAGGCTGGTTTTACGGAGCTGACGACTGCGGATGCGGTGAATGAATTTATGGCGGAGACGAAGGGAACATCGTTAGTGGTGATTAACTCGGTTTGTGGTTGTGCGGCAGGGCTTGCTCGTCCAGCGGCGCGTGAGGCAATAGCAGCGGTGAAGCCAGATCATCTTGTGACGGTGTTTGCGGGGCAGGATCCAGAAGCGACTGCGGCGATGCGTGGTTATTTTGAGGATGTGCCACCTAGCTCACCATCTATGGCGATTTTAAAGGATGGGGAGTTGGCTTACTTTATCCCACGTGAACAAATTGAGGGATTCCCTGTGGAGCAGATTGTCTCTCATTTAACTGGCGTGTTAGAGCAAACATGCGAGAACTAAAAACGATTGTGACGACAGCGGGCAGACCAGACGATGTATCGATGGCGCTCGCTGCTTTTGCGTGTCAAGAATTAGGTGCTGCGTTTGAGCCACGGAACAAGCGCTCTGTTCGCAAAATTTCGCAGGAGTTGCAGGCACATGTGATGGTCGCTGGGAAGAATCGCTTTGAGTATTATGCCTATGGGGCGCAGGAGCCGTTTTTCTTTCACCCCAATTCTGCGGCGTTTCGATTAAAGCGTGTGGCCCGTGGTGAGGCAGAGCCTTTTTTGGAAGCGGCACAGCTTCAAGTAGGGGATTCGGTGTTGGATTGTACGTTAGGTTTAGCGGCAGATGCCATGTTAGCGGCTTATATAGTGGGTGAAGCAGGTCGTGTTGTGGGACTGGAAGCAAATCCAAATGTAGCGTTTATTGTTAGACAGGGGATGCAAGCCTATGATACATCCGAGCTACCGTTAACTGCCTGTATGCGACACATCGAGGTAATACAGTCTGAGGCTGTTCGCTATTTAAAAACCCTACCAGACAACGCATTTGATGTGGTTTATATGGACCCAATGTTTGAGAAGGTTATAGAAGAGGCCAATAATTTTCAGGCATTACGGTTAGCAGGGGAGCATGTCACATTAACCGATGAATGGGTTTATGAAGCCAAGCGTGTAGCGAAAAAGCGTGTGGTGTTAAAGGCACATTTTCGCTCAGAGTGGTTTGCGACCTATGACTTTCAGCAGCATGAACGGATAACTGCAAAATTTCATTATGGTGTGTTAGAGGTATAGAGGCTTGTTCTTGAGACAAGCCTTTTTTTAGTATATGGTAATAAAAGAGGAGGGTGGAATAATATGGTGAACAATGATAAACGAACTCCCTTTGAGCTAGACTTGATGGCGAATGCACAGTCGTTGATCTGCACGAAACCTCCTATTCCATGGGCGTATGAAACGAGCATTGCTGCCAATGGTGTTTTGGCTTGCGGTTGGGATCATGAGGAAAACATCGTACTAATTAGTGGCTCTGGCTATAGTGTCACTGAGCCTATAACAGGTCGTCGTCTTCATCGAGAACGAGACGTGGATGAAACCTACGACAGAATGAGTGATGACCGTTTAACGTTTCAATTGCCTCAGGGGACAATATCTATTTTCGGCTTTGAAGCTGGGGATGGGATTCATATGACAGCAGATGGCTGGCAGGTTGAAGTTATTTATCCTTGGTGGCCACGTGCAACAGTAGTAATCGATTATCTTTATATAACTAATTATACTTATTTAAAAAATGCGACAGCTATTGATTTACAGCGATTGGATGGCATGATTAAATGTGGATTTTCGCCATCTGGCAAGCATTTAATAATAATGGGCTCAGGCGGTGCATTGATTTATAAGAGAAAGGGATGAGGTCATGGATGATGAACAGAATGGCTATGTTTCCATATGGGCTGGTAATTTTACAAGCGAAGAACAGTTACATACATATCTTGCCACTGTCTATCAGGGAGAAGATGAAACGGACGAAGCCTTTTCACAAAAGTTAGCAAAGCTTTTTTTACCAGAAAATCAGCACCGTACTTGTGAGGAAGAGTTTAAAGCACTTTATGATGAGTTCTACAATCAATTTGAATACGATTTCGGCTTAACCTTCGACGAGGATTTTTGTGAAGCGCTATGTTACGAAGCAGCTTCAAACCAACTTAAGCAACTACTTTGTGATGAATTTTCCTATTCGCAGCAATTTAAACATCAAGTGCTAGCCAAAATGGGCAATGAACTACAGAAAGCTTATAATGCAATAATTTTACTATATGACATGAAATATGAGGGTCACATTCAATCTGTAAGCCATGAAGCGTTTCATATCGATTTTGTATGCTCATTAAATTGCAGGAAATGTGATGAAAGGAGGTTTTGATGATGTTACCAGCAAAAATTCCTCGTTAAGCCCGTGGTCCACCTTGGTTCAATAACAACGATCTTACTTATAAAAGGAGCGATGTAAATGATTGGACCAAGAAAAAAGACAAGTGATGAACGCATGCAGATTGCCCATTCGATTGCGCAACAAGTTCTCGCAAAATATGGAGGAAATGTTCGAGCAATTGGTATTTATGGCTCGTTGGCTAGAAAATCAGATGGTCCGTTTTCTGACATTGAGCTTAAGTGTGTCTGTCATCAATTAGATCACAGCTATAGCTATGAATGGACAGCAGGAGATTGGAAGGCAGAGGTTAATTTCGATCAAGCAGAAGTGATTATCGAAGAGGCAATAACGGTTGAGGAAGATTGGCCATTAACAAATGGGAAGTTTTTCGATTTACAGCCACTTTACGATCCTTCTGGCTTTTTTCTAGAACTCAAAGACAAAGCGGCCACTGTGGAGAATGCCCGATTTAAGGAAGCAATTTGCAAAACCATTGTAGAAGAAATGTATGAATACATGGGGAAATTAAGGAACATAGCTGTTCAGGGTCCCACCACATTTTTGCCGATACTGGCGATGAAAATAGCGATGACTGGTGCCATGATAGTAGGATTACACCATAGGCAGTGCTATACAACATCTGCACAAGTATTACCTGAGGCTTTAGCGATGGATGATCAGCCACACGGGTTAAAAGCATTAGCTGAAATGGTCATGACAGGTAATCTAACGAATCCTCAGCAAATCATAGCTGTCTGTGAAAACTTTTGGCAAACACTTCTCCAATGGACAGCTGAAAAGGGTTATCAGATTAAATGCTCTAAGGAGATTCCTTGGTAATTTTTTATAGACCTTTACTTTTGTAGTATAAGGTGCTATAATAGAACACGTGCTATTTTAGGTAGCATATTTCCGTAATCTGGCATTCTGCTTTTTGTTTTTGTAGATACTTATTCACACTGGCGCATGCTTTGGGGCTGCAAGGACGCAAAAGATGGTAGGGTTTGCGTTGCTTAAGTTAGAAGGCACACAGTGGAATTTTACCGCGGTGATGAAACGAATTTGGTTTCAAGATAATATTCCCCAGACGATTGGGTTGAGACTTTTACAATTTACGAGAATGTTACCTATAAATACTAAAGGGGTAGTTTCGCAACAGCGAGGCTGCCCCTTGTCTAATTTTAAGGCCTGTCATGTCCAACCATGACAGGCCTTTTTGGTATACATTACCGTTTACTCTCTTCCATAAATAAGTGATAATAAAAGCATGAATTTTAGTAAAAATCTAAATTCTGCATAAAAAAATCAGAAAAATCAAAAAGGTGAGGGATGTCAATGGGAAATATCGACACACTATCGACGAATGTCGTGACACAATTAGAAGAAATGGCTATACGGCAAGGCAATATGGATCAGCTAGTATCACGCTATTGCCAAGAAAGACTGCTTTATCGTCTATCCATATCCTCCTATGAAGATCAATTTTATCTAGATGGGGATCTATTATTATTTGCTTTAACAAATGGATTGGTGAAGCCTTCCAAAGAAGTCACGCTGACAGCGCAAGCAAGCGTTCATCAACATGATATAGTGAAACAGGCTTTTAATGAAATTTGCTCACTAGCAATACCAGCGGATGGCATTGAATGGGATGCACAGCGGATCGAATCATCTGTATCGAATGACAATATTCAACTAAGCATACCAGCTACATTGGGCAAAATGACTGTATACATAGAAGTTAGGATTACCTTTAAAGAAAACATGCGAATAACACCAAAGGCCATTAATTTTCCAAGCTTGCTAGACAATAAGGCTGCGGTGGTTAATACATATCCAACAGAATTCGTACTGGCACAAAAATTTATCGAAATTTACCAGTACCCAGCATTAGAAAAGACTGAAAAAACAATAAATGAAGTACAACAATTGCTACACACGCAAACTATTGAAGGACGAAGATTGCAGACGTATATTGTGGACTTATTTGATCGTCATCATTTTACAATCGAGCTAACTTCTACACTCGAGATGACAGGGATTCTGAAACAATTCTTTATCCCTGTTTATGAAGCGATTTTGGCTGAGGACGAATTTTTCAAGCAATGGAACAATCGAGCATGGCAATGAGGAGAGGGACCCGCAAATCATCTACGGTTTGCGGGTTTTTGCATGGCTATTATTCAGTAATTTATTAAGGGGATACATTTGTATATCTCATGAATGGTTTCTTCTTTTTATTAAAATGTAGCTAAAGTGTATCTGTTGCACGAATAAATAAAGTTGAATCGTATTATGTCATGAAGGAGGTTAGGTGAAAAATATGATAAAGTTTGCTGGCTTAAGTGTGCAAGAAATTGTCCAAACATATAGTGACACCCTCATACGAATTGCTGTGCAACAGACCAAAAATATGGCTGAGGCGGAGGACATTGTGCAGGAGGTTTATATGACACTGATAAGGCAGAACAAGCCCTTTGCTCATGAAGCACATTTAAAGGCTTGGCTTATAAAGGTGACATTTAATAAGTGCAAGGATTATTTTAAGTCCTCACGTGTGAAGAAGACGGTACCCATTACAGACGAAATGGCCTTTATTGCAAAAGAGGAGCAGATGGTTCTTACTGAAATTTTTGAGCTTCCTTCAGAAGAGAGAGTCATTGTTTATTTACATTATTACGAGGGCTATACAACGGCAGAAATTGCTGAGTTATTAGAGATCAACGTAAATACAGTAGGCTCAAAGCTCAGAAGGGCACGAATGAAGCTGAAAACGATTCTAGAAGAGGGGAGCAAAGTATGATGAATGCTTATAAGAATGTGATGAAGCAGATTCATGCTTCTGAGGAATTTAAGCGTAAGATGCAGGAAGAGATGATGAAATATGAAAAGAGGTCCTTTATGAAAAAAGTAAGAATTAGTGTTGGAAGCTTAGTAGCCTGTGCAGTGATTGCTGTCCTTGCTATGGTAAATATAAATCATGATACACCAATTGATTTGACGGAGAGAATTGTTGCGGACCATTCAACTCCTGCAGCAAGTGCGCTAGTAAATATCGAAGGGACCATTACGGAAGTTGGAGAAGATGGGCTGAGCTTTACATTGGATAACGGTATGGAAGTAGTCGTGACAGATAAAACCAAAATAGGAATAGATGGACCGACAGCACCACCTAAGGAGGAACAGCTATTTGAGCCTACTTTTAGAGTAGGTAATTTAATTGGCGGCTATACAGAAGATACCTCCTCAAACCCAGTTCAGGCTGCTGCCATTTATACAAATTGGAATTTTGAACATCCAATACGATAAAGATTTAGATGCTCAAAAAAAGAATTTCCTAAAGGGGATTCTTTTTTTTATATCATCTAGTTAACTATTTATTCCTTTTTATCCTAAAAACGAGATTGAATAATACTATTTATAAAGAAATGATTATTTTTATACAAAAAAGTATTGTCTAAAGAGAATATTGTCACTATAATTTACGTAATAGTCTCACATTTCCGAATTGCGAAAAATAATACGCATTATGGAAAAAATATCATACTAGGGGGATGGGCTATGAAAAGAAATTTAATGGTGTTGCTTACAATTATGGCAGCTTTCACGCTAGTTTTAGCGGGTTGCGGCTCGAAAGACAATACATCATCAGGTGATGGAGATAGTAAAAAAGTTTATAAGGTAGGTACTGAGGCTACATTTGCACCTATCGTATCTCTTGATGATAAAGGGAATATTGTAGGGATTGATGTGGATGTGTTACAAGCAATCGCGGATGAAATGGATTTTGAAGTGAAGTGGGAAAGTATTGGTTGGGAGCCTGTATTCCAAACAATTAAAAATGGTGAAACAGATATTGGTGGTGCAGGGATTACAATTACGGACGAGCGTAAGGAAACATTTGATTTTACTGAGCCGTACTACGAATCTCAATTATTAATCGTGGTGAAAGAAGATTCAAAGATCCAATCATTGGATGAATTAAAAGATAAAAAGATTTCTGTACAAATTAATGCTACTGGTCATATGGCTGCCAAGAAGCTACAGGGTGAATCTAGTCCCAACATTTTTGCTTTCGAAAATCAACCAATTGCTATTCAAGAGATGCTAAATGGCAACGTAGAAGCGGCGATTGGAGATAATTCAGTTGTTTATGAATATATCAAGGCACATCCAAATGACAAAATCAAAGTAATTAAAGATGATTCCTTCGAAAAAGAATACTATGGTTTCATGGTTCAAAAGGGGAACAAAGAGCTTTTAGATAAGTTAAATGAAGGCCTTAAAAAGATTAAAGAAAACGGTAAGTTAAAAGAAATTACAGGTTCAGACTTTTAGAAATAAATAAACCGTAGAAGCTCACCTCAGGGGGAGTTCTACGGTTTATTTTTTAGGTGCTAGTCTTGCGCTTCAGCAACTGTTTTGACCCGTTCTAAAAATTGTACGACTACTTTGTCCGATGCAAACAATAAAAATAATTTGACGAACCATTTTAACGCATTATTTGTTACGGAATAAGTAAAGGAAGTCTCTGTTTCATTTATTTTATTTAATTCATAGTAAGCCGTAATTTCAAACAAATTAGCGAGTACAAAGCCTACTTTCAATATTTTTTTATCAGGTGTATTCGAATATTCCAATGTTTCTACATCATACGTTTCGATACGTTTTCCTTCTTTATATTTTTGGCGATAAATACTGCCAACCCCTTCTTCTGTTACTTTTACAGGCTTGTTTTCAATTACCTGTGGCATAATCTTCTGCATGTCAGCTAAAGAGCCATCAAGTAATTTCCAAACGTTTTCGATGGGGGCATTTATGTTTATAGTCTTTGTCCATGTTTTCATCCAAACACCTCTACTTTCAAAATTACTTATCTATGCTGTAAATTAAACTAATTAATAAATGTAAGTATACTAAATTTTAACGGTAGCCACATGATTATTAACATTTGAGGAGATAAGGGAGAGAAAAACAAAAAAAGATTGAAGCCAATGTAGCTCCAATCTTTCTTATTTACATATTCATCCTATTAATGGAATAGCTATGTGTTAGTTTTCATCTTTTATTTTCCAATCGTTATAAACGATATCTTGAAGTACATTTTTCAGTTGTACAAATTGCTGCTCTGAGATATTAGATTGCTTCATCACTTGGCGGGACACTTCAGGTAGTTTCCTTCTTACATCTACGCCTTCCTTGGTTAAATATATTTTCATTAATCGTTCGTCCTCCTTAGAACGTTCACGACAAATGTAATTCTTTGCCTCTAATTTTTTTAACAACGGTGTTAATGTTCCTGAATCTAAAAATAAACGTTGGCCCAATTCTTTCACCGTTATCTGTTCGTTTTCCTCTAAAGCTAATAAAGTGATATAGCCTGTATAAGTAAGATCGTAAGGCTTCAATAATAATGTATATTGCCGAGTGATTTCCTTTGATGTTGCATACAAAAGAAAGCACAGCTGATTATCTAAATGATTAGGCATAAAAATCCCCTCTTAAAGTTCTTCTACTATCATTTATATTAAAAATAAAGTTCCTACTTGTCAAACGCAATTAAATTGTGTACAATTCAATTTGTAAAAATTAGATTGTACACAATTTAATTAATAACAAAAGATAAGGGGTTTTCAGTTATGAAAGAATTATACGCAACTACAATGATTAATGAAGGTGGCCGTAGTGGCACATCCTATGCAGAAGATCAATCTTTATCATTAAAAATTGCACCACCAGGCTCCAAATTAGCGGATGTTACAAACCCAGAACAATTATTTGCGGCTGGCTATAGTGCTTGCTTTAATAGTGCATTAGATTTAATCAAACGCCAAAAGAAACTAAAAAATGCATCAACCATTAAAGTAACAGTGAAATTAATGGAGCAAGCTTCTTTTGACTATGTGCTTGCAGTGGAAATCGAAGGGCATATTGAAGGACTAGCAGTGGAGGAAGCACAGGAATTATTAGAGGTCACACATACGGTATGCCCATATTCAAAAGCAACAATGGGCAATATTAATGTAACAATAAAAGCAGTTTAAATTGTGAAAAGAGGGAAACTACATGTTATCAACTACACCATTAAAACAAATTATGCAAATGCGTAAATCTGTTCGTAAATACAATGCAGAGACTAAAATTCCGCGTGAAACAATCATGCAGCTGTTGCAGGATGCTACTTCAGCACCTTCTTCAAGTAATATGCAGCCATGGCGCTTTCTTGTCATTGATGATAAGGAAATTCAGAAGAATATCAACTTCTTTTCATTTAATCAAGAGCAAATCGAAACAGCCTCTGCCATTATTGCTGTCATTGGTGATATAGAGATGTATGTAAATGCTGAGGAAATCTATGCAAAAAACGTGGAGCTGGGCTATATGCCAGAACCAATTGCCAATAAGCTTGCACAAGATGCGCTGACAATGTATGGTTCAGCACCAACAAAAACATTAGAAAATATCGTACACTTTGATGCTGGCTTAGTATCGATGCAAATCATGCTATTAGCGAAGGAAATGGGCTATGATACCGTTCCGATGGGTGGGTTTGATAAAGCAAAATTCGCGGAATACATGGAATTACCAGCAAATGAAATTCCTATTTTATTATTAGCCATTGGTGAAGCGGCAGCCCCAGCATATGGTTCTTCACGCCTACCAATAGACCGCATTGTTCGTTTTAATAAATAGTTTCAAGCAATGTCCTTGATACACTTGAGGACATTGCTTTTTTAAAGATTTTTTAGGAGGGAATAGGATGTCTTCATTAACTTTTATTTTAAGCTTAGTCGTAGCAGCTGAGCATTTGTATATTATGTATTTAGAAACGTTTGCAACTACTTCTAAAAGAACAGCAAAAACATTTAATCTGTCTGAAGAAGCGTTAGAAAATGCAAATGTTCAAGTTCTTTTCAAAAATCAAGGGGTTTATAATGGTCTGATTGCGATCGCCTTATTGTATGGATTATTTTTGTCACATCAGCAAACTGAAATTGTTGCCATTTTTTTAATCTTTGTAATCATTGTCGCTTTGTATGGTAGCTTAACAAGCTCTAAATCGATTCTATTAAAACAAGGTGGGCCTGCTATTTTAGCACTTATTAGTTTATTTTTCTAAAGGAATCTCTACAATAATAAAAAGATTGAAGTTAATGTAAACTCAACAACAGACATTATATATTATCTCTGTTCTAATGGAAGTATAGTGGAAGACTTATATAATTGCGAGCAAAGATTTGTTTTAAGGAAGGAAGATAATTAGCTTACGTCTAATATCCATATTGTCCAAAACTTTATTAACAGTCAAAAAGATATATATTGTGATGATTGTCTCTCTGAAAAGTTGAATATTAAACCAAGACAACAAATCAATCAAATTTGTAATAAGTTAAAAAAACAGGTCTTTGTAAAGAGAGGTTAAACAATGTTCTTCTTGCGCCAAAGATAGAATTTAGGTAGAGTTTTTCATAACATCCTAACTTTTTAATAAAGGGGTAAAATAGATGATGCTTAAAAATAGAAAAGTAATAGTAACAGGTGCAGCTTCTGGTATAGGAAAAGAAATTGTTAAACAATGTTTAGATGAAGGTGCTTCAGTACTTGCTTGTGATATTAATGAAGACGCCTTAAGGGAATTAAAACAATCAATGAATGTCCCCTCAGATTTGTATACATATCAATTAGATGTAAGTATTTATGAAGAAGTAGTCAATTTTTTTGGAAATTTGGAAAGAGAACATTGTGATGTAGATAGTTTAGTTAATAATGCTGGGATTTATTTGGGTAAGAATATACTGGATTATCAAACCGAGGAAATTGATAAAGTCATAGATATAAACTTAAAGGGATGTATTTATTTTTCTCAAATGTTCGGGAAATATCTACTTCAGAGCGAACGTAAGGGAGTCATCGTGAATATGTCTTCTGTATCAGGTATGGAAGGCAGTTCAGATGCAATATATGGACTCTCAAAAGCTGCTATATTGGGATTAACTAAAAGCTGTGCAGTGAATTTCTCACCATACATCAGAGTTAATGCCATTGCCCCTACAATGGTAAACACTCCTATGATGGATGCAATACCTATTTGGAGAAAAGAGGAATATTTAAATCATCAGCTCATCGATACACCTGTAATGCCTGAAGATGTTGCTGATACTGTTATTTTCCTCTTGTCAGATAGATCAAAGCATTACACAGGTGCGACATTTGATATTAATAATGGTGGATATCTAAGGTAGTTCAAAAACTTATTCAACTGTTTTGCCAAACTAATTATTTACCCAGAAATTTGGCGCTTTTCTCAAATAAGGAAAGCGTCTTTCCTCATGGAAATAAAACAAATGGTATGTTGAGTTGTTTATTAGAAGTTATTCAATTTAAAGGAATCGCTACATAATGATTTTTGATTAGGGAGGGGTTAGTTCTGTTGATCAAAATGTAGTTCGCCAGTGGAAGAGGCTTGGTGCTCAAATATTAATGCCATTTTGAAGAATCACTTTCAGAAGTAATACATATAAATATGTACCCCTAGGTCAATGAAAAAGGTACTTTTGCAATGCAGAAACAAAAGTACCTAAAAACTTCTATATTAGGGTTTTAAAACCACTTTAATGCAACCTTCTTGCTTTGTATCGAATATTTCATAAGCATGTTTTGCTTTTTCAAGGGGGAGTACATGTGTAATGATATCACCGACATTCACTTTTCCTTCAGCCATTAAGTTATAGACATGGGGCATGATATGAACAACTGGAGCCTGTCCAGTACGAATCGCTACATTGCGTTGGAATATATCTCCAAGTGGGAAGGCGTTGTATCGACCGCCGTATACACCGGTAATTTGGATTGTTCCTCCTTTACGTACAGCTTGACTGGCTGTGACAAGGGCTCCCATAGCACCACCTTGAAGTTTTACCCCACTTGCAAGAAATTCTAGTGGCGTCATTTTTCCGCTCATCCCTACGCAATCAATGACAACGTCTGCACCGCCCTTGGTAATCTCTTTCAAGTATTCACCACAATTTTCATGGTCTTCAAAATTAACGATTTCCACGTTATTTGTCTTCTTTGCATGTTTAAGACGATACCCAATGTAGTCAACTGCGATTACTCTTTCTGCTCCTTTCAGCCAAGCAAATTTTTGTGCTAGCAGTCCAACAGGTCCGCAGCCAAGAATAATAACAGTATCTCCTTTCTTTACACCAGCATTATCTACACTCCAAAAAGCAGTAGATGCGGCATCGGCAAGGAGAACAAGACTTTCATCAGGAACTTCTGATTTCTCTGGAATTTTGAAAGGGATAAAATTACCATAGGGCACTCGCATAAACTCTGCCTGTCCTCCTGGAAAACCGCCTGTTGTGTCTGAATAACCAAAGTAGGCACCCATTTCGCCATTATCGTTTGCATTATCACATTGACTTTCCAGATCATGATTGCAGTACCAGCATTCCCCGCATGCAATATTAAAAGGAATGACAATCCGGTCACCCTTTTTAACCTTCGTCACATCTTTTCCAACTTCTTCTACAATACCCATTGGTTCATGACCAATGACATAATCTTGTCCAAGATTCGGAATCATACCATGAATCAAATGCAAGTCTGACCCGCAAATGGCAGTAGTGGTTAAACGAACAATAATATCATCGGCTTTTTTTATTTTAGGGTCTTGTACTTCTTTAACCTCAACATTTTTTACACCTTGAAAAGTGACAGCTTTCATTAAAAAAATCCCTCATTTTCGTTTATTTTTTCGGTGGGGTAGGGAACATTCCTTTTCGATTCATATCTTTAGGGAATAAATCCAACTGGGCAATACTAATCGCATTTTCTGCTGATTTAATATCCAGTTCCTTTTGACCTGCAAGATCATAAGGTTTCAGCCATTCTTTTTTTACCATCAGTTCAGAAATTTCGAAATATAAATCGACCATGACATCCAGCTGAGTTCTCAAGATTTTCTGAAGAGCAGGAGAAGCTGTTTCTGTTAAGGCAATTGAAAGATTCCGAATACCCGTTTTAGTTGTAAGTAAAAACTCAAGAGCAATCCCCGAATCAGTTAGTTCAGGCATTCCAACTGAATTTATAGGATCTAAATAGTCTTGCATACAATTGTCCTCCTAATATTCCAATTCCGATTTTGAGTAGAGCTTAACCATAGCAGTGAGTGCCGGGGTAGATAATTTTACATTTTTGTCCAATAACGCTCTTAAATCATCATCAAAGACCACACCTTGACTCAGCTTCGATTTAAGTAAACTAGTTGTCATAAAGTTAATGACTTCATGAAATTCCATGGTTTCATGAAGTGCTAATTTTTTCTCAAACACGTAATTCGCACCTCCATAATTTTCTTTAAAAAGTCTTCCCTGTAGCAAGTCTATTTATGCAAATTCGCATTGGATTAATTCTAAGACTATATTGATAGCTATAATCTGATTTAAAGTTGAATTTCCTCCATTCTTTTCACTCAACCCATTTATTACATTACTTATGTGCTTGAAGCCTTATGAAAATTGGTTTTAGGCGTTTTTCTCTTTGTCTAAAGAAAATGCGGGATGTATCCTAAAGGGCGCTTTTCTGAAATAAGGGAAGCTTCTTTTTTTCATAAATGGGTCATTTAATGAAAGAAGGGAGCAACACTTTTTTTAGATAAATTTATATAAAATTGGATATAAAAAAGGACCTTCAGTCTCTATAGCTGTCAGGTCCTTATTTTTTATACTATTTCATTTGTTTTTTAAAATATCTTCTACTTTGGTAAACCTCAAGACAACAAACAGGAGAATGAAGCCCAGTACATCCTGGATATAACTCAATGGTTCATCATCTTTTGAATGCAACCATAAATTTGCTTAACACACTGCCAAGAATTATTAATATTATATTAGTCCCAACAAGCCAACTGTGTGCATGCATTACTATACATTGTAATGTAAAGAAAAATAAAAAACCCCAAAAGCTGCATATAACTGAAGTGACCCCTATAAGTTAGACACGGTTATTTCGTTTAGGCAGCTTGGGTAAACTGAGTTCGGTATTCTACCGGACTCAGTTTTAATTTTGCCTTTAAACGTCTCGTGTTGTAATACGTTATATACTTTTCAAGTTCCTTTTTAAAATGCTCGACACTATCAAATTCCTTTAAGTAGAGGAATTCTGACTTCATGATGCCGAAGAAATTCTCCATGACAGAGTTGTCATAACAGTTTCCCTTACGTGACATACTTTGCACAATGCCTCTTGATTCAAGGGCGTGGCGATATTGTTTCATTTGGTAATGCCAACCTTGATCTGAATGCATCAATAATTGATGTTCCTCTGGCAACCTCTCTAGTGCCTTCTCCAACATTTCTGATACAAGCGAATATGTTGGTCTATGACCAATTGTGTACGTAATAATTTCGCCGTTAAATAAGTCTAAAATAGGTGATAAATAGAGCTTTTCACCAAACAGCTTAAACTCCGTAATATCTGTAACCCATTTTTCATTCGGTGCTTCTGCTATGAAGTTACGATCCAATCTATTAGGCGCAATCTTACCGATTGTCCCTTTATAAGATTTGTATTTCTTCATACGCACTAAGCACTTTAAACCTAATTCTTTCATGATACGTTGAACCTTTTTATGATTCACTTTTTTCCCACGATTTGCTAGCTCATCACGAATACGACGATAACCATAACGACCTTCGTGTTCGTTATAAATTGCTCGAATTTCGGCCTTTAACTCGGCATCTGGATCTGGACGATCCATCTTCTTCACTAAATCATAGTACGTGCTACGTGGAATGCCTGCGAATTTCGCAAGCGCCTTCACCGAGTATTTATGCCTTAATTCATAGATGACCTTTACTTTGTCTTCTTTGGTGATTTTTCCTTGGCTTGAACTAAGGCGTTCAACTTTTTTAAGTACTCATTTTCCATACGTAGACGATTGATTTCTGCTTGAAGTGCTTCAGGTGTCCCTTCTACTGGTGCTTGTTTTGGTTGTTTGTTCGTTTCTTTTTTCATGGATGGATGCCCCTTTTTCCTTGATTGAAGGGCATCGAATCCTTTTGTTTTAAATTGCTTTTTCCAACTACGAAGTGTAGAAGGCGTAGCTATCTTAAAGATAGCTGCTGTTTCAAGTAAGGACGTACCATTTTCAATCATAAAGTTTAGTACGTCTAGTTTAAACTGTGCCGAATAATTTGTATATCGCTTTATAAACGCTTCTACGCCATTATACTCATATTGTTTCGCCCAATTAAGAATTGCTTTGTGATCTGTTCCGATAGATTTAGCAATTTCATGTGAACTTTCATTGCCTTTTATGTAACGTAAGGCTGCTTGTAGTTTTTCTTCCGATGTAAATTTAGCCATATAAAAACTGCTCCTCCAAATGTTAGATGTGTCTAACATTTGGGGAGCAGTTCAATACAGTGGGGTTTTCACATAAGATCATCAGCTTATTCTAAATATAGTCCTACAACAACGGTTGGTATCGGTACTGCAACTGTAAATGGTGTTATGATTAATTCGCCGTATTCAAATCACACAGCAGCACCAGATTATAATTTCCATGGTAGTTTGAAAAATTATCAAATTATGTTAACAGGCAAAAGCCAACCTCTTAAAGCCAACGATATTGTAACTCTATTCTTTAGAGCACATTCATCTAACGGTGCAAATAGTAGTGCTACTTCGGTTGACCTGAAATGTAGAGTATCATAAACTTTCCATATAGGGGGTTAAATAGATGGCTCTTAGATGGAATAAGGAAAATATTATTTTCGATAGCTTACATGAAGCAGATGTATGGGCCGACTCAATAGGAAATGAGATTTATGCAAGACTATATGATGGTTATGATACACCAGATTATAAAATAGCTTATTCCTTAGCTTTTAGACTTGCTGAAATGAAAGAATTCAGAGTAATTACTGAGATTTCAATAGATAAGGAAACAAGATATAAAGTCTGGGTAATATCTGCTTAGAATTGATTACACTTATTTAAAACTTACTCCTTGAATACATCTTGAAGCCCCGAATTGTAGACACTTAAAAGTGAAAACTATTCGGGGTTTTTTGTTTTATAGCGAAACACTTTAAATATCTATGGGAATAAAAGTGGTATGTGATTGGATTCATCTATTAAATATTAAATTTAAAGCCTATTAATAAATGTGTGGTTTGAAATAAAGTTGCGAAGTTTATAAAAAAGACACGATGTTTAAAACAAAGTCGCGATAGTTATAAAAAAGTTGCGAAGTTATACCCCTTTGGATCACTGAGACCAAAGGATTTTTATAAAAAGGTAGTATTCCACAAACGGGCCATATTATTGAATAACAATTTTTAAAGATATATTACCAAACGACGCTTTGGTAACGTTCTATCCTACAAAAAAGACACCTATCTGATGGGAGTTGAATCCCAATCAGACAGGTGTCTTTTTTGTCTTATTTTTTCATCGTCATTTCTGTTGCAGCTGCTTCAATGACTCCGATTGCCCAATGACTAGCCGGTACATCACGGAATGTTGATTCGGTGATGTTTTCTACTGTTGGTCGTTCAAATAATTGGTTCAGGACTTTTACCGCTTGTGCACGTGTTAACGCACCATTCGGATTAAACGTTGTCGCACTGTTTCCAGTCATAATGCCGAGGGCACTTACTCTTTCAATCGATGAGGCAGCCCAATGGCTTGCTGCAACATCGGAAAAGACTTTTCCGGGCTTAGCGGTTTGACAATACGTTTTCGTGTCATCTTGTGCACACACTGTATCTACCCAGCGTGCGATGACACCCGCCATTTGGGCACGGGTAATTGTCCCATTCGGGTCAAATTTGGTTTGGGTTGTGCCATTAAATAAACCAGCTTGTTTCACAAACTCAATCGCATCCTTCGAAGTATTCTTTTCCGTATCTTCAAAAGTTACTTCGGCTGTTGGAATTTTCCCATTTGTTAAGAAACGGGCTAACATTGTTGCCATTTGAGCACGTGTTACCGAAGCATTTGGTTTAAATGTGCCATCTGGGTACCCTTGAATGTAGGGCACTAATCGGTTTGTTTCTACTTCCTCTTTCTCTTCTTCTTGCACTTCTGAAGCATACACTAAGCTAAATGTGGAGAAATGATCGACTTCAAATTGGAATCCTTTCACACCTGGTTCAAATTCTACTATACGACCACGTTTTACTTCAGTTGTTGCGTCACTATGCTCAATATAAACAACCAGTGAGGCCATTTGTTCTGCTGTTAATGCAGCCGAAATTGGTAACGTAATCGTTATCGGACGATTTTGTAGATTCGTTTCAATCGTTACCGGTGTCCCTAACAATGAAAGGGTTGCTCTATTTGGCATCGCCTGTTGAATGTGTTCATTTTGTCGCACATTCGCCTGAATCATTTCCTGTTGTTGTGCCTTTACAGGCATAATGCGGAAGAATATATCCTCAGTGATCCCATTAAATGCGGTAGATGGCATCATCAAGTGTGCTAATGCTGTTTGCATAAAAAGATTCGTTTGTTGCTTGTTTAAATAGAGCCCAGCCGTTCGTGGGAGATGTAAAATCGCTTCTACTGTCGCCGTTTCTGCTGGGTATACGAGACGAATTGTTCGTTCCTCTTGATTCGACATTTGTTGTACTTGTACTTGAACAGGTTCCAATAAAACGTTTGCATGATAACGCACGATTCCTTGTTCAACCGTACGAATAATAGGGATGACACCTGAAGGCATCGGTTCCACTGAGTCGTCTGGTTGTGGTACCGGTGTCGTCTCTGGTACGGTTGTTGGTGCCTTCACCGTAATGGTAGCCGTATCAAATGAACTGCCGTAAGTAGCCGTAACAGTCACCGTACCGGGTGCGATTGCAGTTAAGGTACTTCCTTGGATCGTCGCAACCGTTGGATCGCTTACTGTAAATCCGGTTTTCGCCGTTTGATCTTGCGTAGTGCCATCCGAAAGGTTTTCTATTAGTTGGAAGTTTTGTGTGCCTCCAACAGTTAGTTGCCCTGTTTTAGGTGAAAGACTAATGCCTGTTGTTGTGACAGGAGCTGAATTCACCGTAATGGTTGCTGTATCAGATGTGCTGCCGTAAGTAGCCCTGACGGCCACCGTCCCAGGAGCAATCGCTGTTAAGACATTATCTTGCATCGTGGCGATGGCTGAATTATCTACTGTAAATTGGGCATTCCCAGTTTGATCTTGGGTTGTGCCATCCGAAAGGTTTTCTATTAGTTGGAAGTTTTGTGTGCCTCCAACAGTTAGTTGCCCTGTTTTAGGTGAAAGACTAATGCCTGTTGTTGTGACAGGAGCTGAATTCACCGTAATGGTTGCTGTATCAGATGTGCTGCCGTAAGTAGCCCTGACGGTCACCGTCCCAGGAGCAATCGCTGTTAAGACATTATCTTGCATCGTGGCGATGGCTGAATTATCTACTGTAAATTGGGCATTCCCAGTTTGATCTTGGGTTGTGCCATCCGAAAGGTTTTCTATTAGTTGGAAGTTTTGTGTGCCTCCAACAGTTAGTTGCCCTGTTTTAGGTGAAAGACTAATGCCTGTTGTTGTGACAGGAGCTGAATTCACCGTAATGGTTGCTGTATCAGATGTGCTGCCGTAAGTAGCCCTGACGGCCACCGTCCCAGGAGCAATCGCTGTTAAGACATTATCTTGCATCGTGGCGATGGCTGAATTATCTACTGTAAATTGGGCATTCCCAGTTTGATCTTGGGTTGTGCCATCCGAAAGGTTTTCTATTAGTTGGAAGTTTTGTGTGCCTCCAACAGTTAGTTGCCCTGTTTTAGGTGAAAGACTAATGCCTGTTGTTGTGACAGGAGCTGAATTCACCGTAATGGTTGCTGTATCAGATGTGCTGCCGTAAGTAGCCCTGACGGTCACCGTCCCAGGAGCAATCGCTGTTAAGACATTATCTTGCATCGTGGCGATGGCTGAATTATCTACTGTAAATTGGGCATTCCCAGTTTGATCTTGGGTTGTGCCATCCGAAAGGTTTTCTATTAGTTGGAAGTTTTGTGTGCCTCCAACAGTTAGTTGCCCTGTTTTAGGTGAAAGACTAATGCCTGTTGTTGTGACAGGAGCTGAATTCACCGTAATGGTTGCTGTATCAGATGTGCTGCCGTAAGTAGCCCTGACGGTCACCGTCCCAGGAGCAATCGCTGTTAAGACATTATCTTGCATCGTGGCGATGGCTGAATTATCTACTGTAAATTGGGCATTCCCAGTTTGATCTTGGGTTGTGCCATCCGAAAGGTTTTCTATTAGTTGGAAGTTTTGTGTGCCTCCAACAGTTAGTTGCCCTGTTTTGGGTGATAGAACTATGCCTGTTGAGTAAGTGGGCCACTTTGCATAAATTATCATAGGTGCTGTAACCGTATATGTCCATGAAGTAGTATACGATTGGTCCTCGAACCATCCGTGAAAAGTAGCTCCTGGCTTGGCTTGGTGATTAAATGCTGTCTGACTAAGTCTTGAAATTTGTCCTTTAAATTCAACTTGATTTAGCTGGTTATTATAAAAGGCAAAAGTCCCAATACTAGTCACACTAGAAGGAATGGTCACATTCGGTAGCTGGTTAGACGCAAAGGCAAAACCCCCAATACTGGTCACGCTAGAAGGAATGGTCACATCCGTTAGCTGGTTACTATAAAAGACATAATCCCCAATACTAGTCACGCTAGAAGGAATGGTCACATTCGGTAGCTGGTTATACGCAAAGGCAGAAGCCCCAATACTGGTCACGCTAGAAGGAATGGTCACATTCGTTAGCTGGTTATTATAAAAGGCAAACTCCCCAATACTGGTCACGCTAGAAGGAATGGTCACATTCGGTAGCTGGTTAGATCGAAAGGCAAAAGCCCCAATACTGGTCACGCTAGAAGGAATGGTCACATTCGTTAGCTTGTTATTATAAAAGGCATACTCCCCAATACTGGTCACGCTAGAAGGAATGGTCACATCCGTTAGCTGGTTACTATAAAAGACAGAATCCCCAATACTGGTCACGCTAGAAGGAATGGTCACATTCGGTAGCTTGTTATATCGAAAGGCAGAAGCCCCAATACTGGTCACGCTAGAAGGAATGGTCACATTCGTTAGCTGGTTAGACGCAAAGGCAGAATCCCCAATACTGGTCACGCTAGAAGGAATGGTCACATTCGTTAGCTGGTTAGACGCAAAGGCAGAAGCCCCAATACTGGTCACGCTAGAAGGAATGGTCACATTAGTTAGCTTGTTAGATTGAAAGGCAAACTCCCCAATATTGGTCACGCTAGAAGGAATGGTCACATTCGTTAGCTTGTTAGACGCAAAGGCAGAAGCCCCAATATTAGTCACGCTAGAAGGAATGGTCACATTCGGTAGCTGGTTATAATAAAAGGCAGAAGCCCCAATGCTAGTCACGCTAGAAGGAATGGTCACATTCGTTAGCTGGTTATTATAAAAGGCAAACTCCCCAATATTGGTCACGCTAGAAGGAATGGTCACATTCGTTAGCTTGTTAGACGCAAAGGCAGAAGCCCCAATGCTGGTCACGCTAGAAGGAATGGTCACATTCGGTAGCTGGTTAGACGCAAAGGCAAACTCCCCAATATTGGTCACGCTAGAAGGAATGGTCACATTCGTTAGCTGGTTATACGCAAAGGCAGAATCCCCAATACTGGTCACGCTAGAAGGAATGGTCACATTCGTTAGCTGGTTATATCGAAAGGCAGAATCCCCAATACTGGTCACCGCTTGACCATCAATAGTAGGTGGAATAGTGACGTCTTTTGTTGTTCCTTTGTAACTTTTAATGGTAACGCCTGTACCATTTGGATTTGTTAAAAAATCGGATTCACTATTCGCAGCACCATAGACCGGTATATTTCCCCATTGTAAATTGAGGAGTAACACGATTAGGAATAGACTAGCTAGTTTTTTCATATAGTAAGTCCCTCTCTTTCTTGTGATTTCTATGTACGAATAACGTCAACTTCTCTAGCATTCAGAACATACAAAAGTAAAAAATAACATACAAAGGTTAAAAATAGGTTAAAAATTTAAAATTAAGTAATTATTTTTTATACAAACCCATTCAAAATAACGTTCCCAAATAAAAGTTTGGGTAGACACAAAAGCCAAGAAACGCTGTAAAACAAACGTTACTTGGCTTTTTCATTGGATATTGTTTATACAAAGGTATATAAAGAGAGTTTACAATAAGACTTTTCAAAATATTGCAGAAAACATTGTAGGGGTGTTATATGAATAAAAACCTGTATATGGAGACTTTCTAAATCTGTATTCTTCTCAATCCTATATTACAATTGCTGGTGGTTTAGGTGAAACGATCTTCAACAAACGGGCGCGATTGTGGAGCAACACAGGTAGAAAATAATCAAACTTTTTTATTAAAACCTAACTTATAACTGCTAAAGAAAAACCCCTTTTGATCAATCTTTTTTCAAAAGGGATTCTTCTTAATTTAACATAAAATAAGGGTTTGCAAGGTAATTTTACTCAAACTTTAATTCAAAGCTACAGTTTCTCCACTAACTAGTAGCGATAGAACAAAGCATAATTTTATTTGTTATAATTTAAGTAATATATATAAAATAAGTAATAATATGGATAATTAACTGATTCTACATAGTCAAGTGACATTCAAGAACTAATTCGTTCCACATTTAAGCTAAAGAGAGTAGGGATGTTTATGTATAAAAAGCTTTCTGCGGATGAAAGAGAGCAACAGCTATCAGCATTAACTATAAAACAACGGAATTTTTTAGAAAACGAAATGAAACGTGGTAGACGGACAGTATTAGAAAACGTTATGAGAGAGGAAAAAATCACAGCACTCAAGTCCATAGATATAACTCTTCAAGAAGATGAGATGAATGTCGTAGATTGGTTGATTTCCGATTACAATGATTTTGGTCCAGGTAATCTAGATGGGCGATGCGCCTGTGGTCGACGACTACGATATATGTTTACCGTTGAACATCAAGTGACTCGGACAAAAATTCAATATGGGAAGGATCATTTGAGTGCATTTTTAAATATTGAAGTGAATGAAATAGATGGCGTTATAAATGAGTTAGATAAGATTGATTATGAACTAGATGAACTTTTATGGAAATTAAATAATAATGTGTACTACCACGAATACTACAATAGAATCCCTGATAAAACAGTAGTTTCTGAAAGCATTAAAAGGCATTTTGAAATGAATATTCCATTTTTAGATCGACAAATCAATAGGTTAAATAAATATTTTCAAAAACAAATGGAAGCATTAGAGGAAGAACAACGTAAAATTCAGCGTGAAGTTGACCTTGAAGAGCGCCAGAAAGAAAGAAGACGAATTGAAGAATTACTTCAGGAAAAGAAAAATATTGAGGCCACTTTAGAGGTTGTAAGAAAGGCTCAACGCGAAATTGAAATCAAAAGACAACAGCAGGAAAACGAACGTATAGAAAAATTGTCACAAGAAAAAAAGATGATAGAAGACAAACTAATTGAATCAGTAAAAGCACAGCTCGGCTATAATGCTGCTTTCGATGAAGTAGCATATTCACTTGTATTGAACGGTCAACATAGCGCGGTAGCAATTAGTCATATTATGGCTAATGATTTTGGCTTTAATAAGCATTTTTCTGTAGGCATTATGCATCGTCCCTTCATTTATTTTGATGTATTACTGGCTTTGAAGAAACAAGTGGATAAAGGATATCTTATTATGGATGAATCATCAAATATAGTGGATTGTATTTTCTATGTGAATCCTTACCGTGAGGAAGATAGAAGTAATGAATCCGAGGAGTTGCAACAACAAACTTTTTCACTTTTTTAATGGTAAATAATTTGGATGAGATAACTCATATTTTTGTTTATTTTAATGATTTTGATGCAATACTTGATGGATTTTACTTAGTTTCAGAAAATGATTTGTCCGATTTAAAAAGTTTGAAATCAGCAAGATTTATAATAAGAGATATAAACGGCAACGAAGCTTGGTTTAATAATTTGAATTGCGGTTATGGCGGTATAGGACCATCTTACTCACAAAAAGTACTTGAGAAACTTGGTATACCATCAGACAAGTCCAAATGTGTAAAAGATAGTAGTTATGACATAGTTAAGTATTTTAAAAATGAAAAAGGGGAGTTTGAAGTTTATCCTATTGAAAGTGCAATTACGAGAAAATCAGAATGTAAAGCAACTTTATATTATCACAAGGGAAAAATAGTTTGTTTGCAAGTTGAAGAGAATTACGTGTCTTATATGGATGATAAAACAAAGTTCTTATATGAATATTCATCGATTGTTCCCAATCCTAGTGATATTATCCTGTTTAATAATAGAGAGTCTGCTATTGAGCATGGATATTTCACAAAAGATTTTTTTGGTAATGATAAGGTTTACCAAGTAATATTAAGAGATCAGCATGGTAGGGAACTTTGGTTATGCCCTCCTGTTCATGATAATAGCGCCTTGAAATATCAAAAAAGTGTAAATGAAATATTAGAGTTTTGTGGTCTAGATGTAAAGTTTGAGGAAAACAAACATAAGTAAATATTAAACCGAAACAAGTTCCAGTAGAAGTAATTGAAATAAATAGCAGCTTATAGTTAATTTACATTAAAAGAATTGATTATAAAAGCACTCAAAACAAAAAAATCACACACATCAGACAAGTCTAGGTTGTGTGATTTTTATTTTCATGCATTAATATGCTGTGTAAGCAATATTTTTATTTTTTTCTCCAAATTCATTTGCGTTTTTATCATTAGTAGCATTTTTGAGTCCAAAATACACATCAAACCAATATAAATCTCTTTTTCTATTTAAATCACCTGTGTCCGTTACTTTAAAAATAGTTTTATTACTATAACCTTCTACATATAAAGCATTTTTTATGAGTATAGTAGAACCAAAAGGAAATATAGTATCATGGTTTGATGTTGATTTTTGATGAACAGCAACAGTCATATACTGTTTTTGGATAACTTGCTCCACCATGCCCTATTTTATTTCCTGTATAACCAGTTACTACACCTGCAATATGTTCAGAGAGCGCTTGTGTTTCGATGTCCGGTGTTTCGATGGCCTGTGTTTTCGGTGAAAATGTAAAAATAAATATAAAACAAGTAAGTATCGAGATAACTGCATTTTTCTTCATGAATACAACCCCTTTTAGTTTTTATATTGTTCTCTTTCAAATTCTTCTTCTAGCTCACCCGTTTCTGCATTGAACAATAAATAAATCATATTTTCCTTGGACTGGTCCCATCCGATAACCATCACAATTGGAATGTTTTTTTGCGAGTCTTTAGTAAAACTAAAATTATATCCCTTAGCAAAAGTGTCTCCGGGATAAATTTTGGTGATTTTTTGAGCCCTTTTTAGTAATTCAGGTGTATCATACTTAAATTCTTCAACACTAGAAATAAAGTGACTTTTAGGCATAGCGTTTAATTCATTAGGAACATGTACTTTATCTAGTACCTTTCCGTTTTGAATAGTTATTAAATAATAGTCTTTTTTATTTGGTATGCCAAATTCAATGCTCCAGTACTTTCTTCTGCCTTCCATTCCTGTTGGCGTTTTATCTTTGTCAACACTATTTCCACTATATAACATTGCTTCTTTGTTCCACTGAAGAGCCTCTTTTTGGGCAATCTCAATTGCTTCTTTTAACGTTAAACCCATTTCCATGTCAGGAGAAAAAGCAACTTCAGATTTTTTGCTCGAATCTAACGTTGTATCGTGGTCTGTACTTTGTTGACAACTTGCTAAAAATACACAAATGAAAAGAAGTAAAAAAAATTTCTTCATTAATTCCTCCCTCCAAAGAAAATTAATTTTAGTTGGTATAAGAGTAATTTATACATATAATTTCAAATACCTTCCATTAATTAAAATGTTTATGAAAAGGTCTCTTCGATTTCTATTTACCTAGAAGAACGCCAGAAAGAAAGAAGATGAATTGAAGAATTACTTAAGGAAAAGAAAGAAATTGTGGCCACTTTAGAGGCTGGAAGGAAGGCTCAACGCGAAACTGAAATCAAAAGACAGCAGCACAAGAAAATAGATGATAGAAGACAAACTAATTGAATCAGTAAAAGTACAGCTCGGCTATAATGCTTCTTTCGATGAAGTAACATAATTACTTGTATTGAACGGTCAACATAGCGCGGTAGCAATTAGTCATATTATGGCTAATGATTTTGGATTTAATAAGTATTGCCCTATTTAAATGGACCAAAGATGAACTAGGTCCTACAAGTGTATTTTTATGGTCAACCGATTAACCAGGTCCTGCAGCTGAATATGTTTGGATTGATTGCCCCAGTGATGAGCAGGTCATCTGGCCAAAGCAAAGAGGCTTAATAACTAGCCGCATTAAAGGTGGCTTTATTCTTAAAATTTTAGTGTTTCATGATTTTACATTAAAAAGTTGAATAAGACGAAAAAGGTCGAATACATTATGATATCTGCTCATATCGTAAAATGAGAGGAGGTGGGATTTATTAAAAAGAAATTCCTTATTGTAGTCTTAAGCATCATGGGGGTACTATTATTAAGCTTCGGATTAGCTTCTTTAAATGGTTCTGCTGAAAATAACATTAGTCCACCACCAAAAAGTGCTGAAATTCAAATGTTGGAAAAGATAGAAGTAAAATTAGTGGGGAAATATAAAATAGGTACCTATAGTATTAATACTCATGTTGATAACAATTCGAAGGATATAGATATTGATGTTCTTGGAAGCCAAGAGTATTATGATTCAGTAAAACATGAAATCAAAGATGTTGTGAGAAATTTGATTAGGTCAACTAAATTTGAAAAATATAAAGTTAATGTAAAAAAAGGTGAAATTCGTCAAATGATAACAGAAGAAGAGTTAGAAAGAAATAATTTATTGGTTGAGATCGCAAAAAAAATTAATAATGAATTATCTAATGCTTATCCAAACAAAATTGATGGAGGAGTAGATATGAGAATTCCTCCACCGGAAGATCCCCAAGAACTAATTGTGGAAGTAAGTACATTGTTAGATGGGGAAAAACAAGTAGATATTGGTAAGGAAATAGAAAGGACAATATATACTACATTAGAGAAAAAGTTAGCCTCTAATAAACTTTTAAAAGAAAGTACCGTGAAAATATACATTTATAATAAGAATAAAGAAAAAATAAAAACATCTTTATAAAAAGATGTTTCAGACTGTAGACAAAGTCGATTTTTTCGACTTTGTCTATTATTTTTAAATTAAACGGCTATAAGTACAATTTTTTCAGATTTTCCAAACCCTTTATTTTCTAGGATTCAGAAAAATATTTGAACATAGAAAACTAAAGTTAAATGCCGACTTATGATAACTTTTTGTTACGAATTTAGTTTGTCGACACTCTGAAATATCTTTATAAAAAGATGTTTTTTTTCTTTAATCATAAAAGCTTAATGTAAACTTGTCACCCTTATCAACTAAAATAGAGAATTGTACTCTATCACCTGCATTAAGATTACCAATTTGAACAGTTCCTTTATAGTCATCTATTGAATTAAGTAAAGTAAACTTTTTAACCCCATTAACAAAATAAGTAGTATGGACATAATTTGAACTATAAAAAGTGCTTTGCATATCTATTTTAAAATTCCCACCATCAGTCGCAACATATTCATTAGTCAACCATGCTACTCCTGCTCCAAGTGTTGGATTTTGTTGTCCTTTAAAATCCCATTCTCCAGCCCCCAAAGGATTTACCTTTGAATCACTATCAATTTCTGTTGCATAAGTATAAAAAGGAATTGCAAAAGTAGTTGCTAAAGAAATCATAAAAACTAATAACAGAATTTTAAATCTAAATAATTTATTCATAATAAAACTACTCCTTTTCCAATTTTTTAATTGCTATTAATTTAATTCTATAATATTGTAAAATATCCTCTTAATATAAAAAATTATATAGTATGTATATTTAAATCTATTTTCTGTTCATTATAAGTAGACTCTAGCTGAACAAAATAGAATGTAGTAATATCAATGTATTAGATTGTTCATTATAAGTTGTTCAATTAAAGGAGTCGATACATAATGATTTTTGGTTATGCAAGGGTTAGTTCCGTTGATCAAAATTTAGATCGCCAGCTGAAGGAGCTTGAGGCTTTCGGATGTGAAAAAATTTACAGTGAAAAAAAGTCAGGAAAAGATTTTGCTCGTTCTGTTTATCGTGAAATGAGATCGAAAATGCGGTTTGGTGATGTGCTGGTCATTCATGATTTAAGTCGTTTCGGGCGGAACAAACAAGAAATCCTTAATGAATGGAAGCAAATAACAGAAGATGAAATTGATATTGTTGTTTTAAATATGCCAATCCTTGATACACGAAAATATAAAGAACTAGCAGGAGGTGTTGGCCAGCTGGTGTCCGATCTCGTTTTGACACTTCTTTCGTGGATGGTTGAAGAAGAACGAAATCGAATTAAAACAGCACAGTCAGAAGGTATCGCTATTGCTAAAGAGCGTGGAGCTTTCAAAGGCAAGCCTAGAAAATATCATGCTGAAGCAAAGGGAAAGGATCGTCTTATCTATAATGTAGTGGTCCAATTATTAAAACAAAATGAATCAGTAGTGAATATTCATCGAGAAACAGGTCTTGCTAGGAACACTATTTATTCAATTAAAAGGCAATTAGAATTGGATGAGTAAACCATCTCTAACAACAAGGATGCAGTTGATAAAACAAGGGCAAGCGATACTTCGTACAAATCGCGTACAAAATGCGTACAAATCGCGTACAAAATGCGTACAAATCACGTACAAAATGCGGACTTTTTTTCGGAAAATCTGTGCTAAAGTATTAGTATCAGAAGATTATGTCCTGAAGAAAGAAAAAATTTTGACAGGATACATAAAGGGTCTTTCCTATTTATAGGAGAGATCCTTTTCGCTTTTGAAATATTAATATTTTTGATGGGAGGGAAAAGAGAAAATGGAAGAACGTCCAAAGCAACAAATCTATGGGTATGAACTTGAGCCAGTGGATATTTCAGATATGTTGTCTTTTGTAGAAAGTAGGCAGGAAGTACACGGCAATAAACCAAAAGTTACTTTGAGCATGTACGGAGATAATGGAAAATGGCATGTTGACGCAGCTGTACGCTACAAAGGTCGTGAAGGAAAGGATGAGTTTCAACCTTTCTTATTAAAATCCTATAAACAACTGTGGCGTGCGGAAAAATATGCGAGGGAAATTGCTGAAGAACATGGCTTTTCATATGAAGGACTTAATCCTTCATTAACTAATTCAGATATGTTCTTACAATATCAAAAACGAAAGCATGTAAAGGATACATTCACAAAAGACATGCGAAATGAAATTGAACAACATGGTACTGAATTAATGAAGGTTGTCGAAACACAGGCAATTGATGATGAAAATGACCAATCTTTCTTAACCAAGAAAGAGGTGGAACATTTAATTAGTGAGCAATTTAATCGTATTGAAATAGGTATCGAACAAATGCTCAATTCTGTGGATCCACAATCAAAGAGGAAGACATTCGCTGACTATCGTGATGAAATGAAAAATCTTCTAAAGGAATGTCGCCAGCATTTCAAAGATTCTATTATTGAACGTACATTAACATCCAAACAAAAAATGGATGACAAGGTAATTGGGCTACGGAATGGTGTTCGCGATAGTATTTCCGAAGTAAAAGATTCAGCTAAATCAAAGTTGATGCAAAGCATTCTTTATATGAATGAACGTTTAAAGGACTTTACAACTGTTATCGATCAAAAACTGTACGAGCATGAACCAGTACAACTTGATCGAAAGCAAAACAAAGCTATGGCTGCACAAGCTCATGAACGATAGGGATTCCCCAAATTTGGGGAGTCCTTTCTATTTTTAAAAACTAAGATACTAAAAAAGGATGGGATTATAGTGAAAATGACAAAAAACCTTAAACGTAAAATGATGGCTGTGCCATTCGCTGCTATGGCATCTATGATGGTAATGACATCAGCATTTGCTGCAGAAACAGAAACAAAACCAGTTAACCAGGTAGAACCAATTGTAGAAGTAGCACCAGTAAAAACAACAACGCAGCAAAAACTTCTATCAAACAATGATAGTGAGCGTCGGCAAGCATTAGAAGAAACATTTAACGTGAAGCTTTCTGACACAGATATTTGGGCAGATAAAGCTGGTGAGTATACTTATGATATGTATGGAAATAAGTATGAATATACACCACACGAAGCACTTAAAGCATTAAATGTTTATGCAACAAATGCAAATCGCCAAGAGTTAATTCAATACGGCATTCGAGAAAATGACTGGCAACCATATCGTGCATTTGAAGCTGAAAAAACACCAGCGTACTTTGAACTTGTCAATGGTAAATACGAGTACAATAAAATTTTCTGGGGAAATTTAATTGAACATGATCTTACAAATTTTAAAACAAAATTGGCCGATAACTGGAATGACCTTGATAAGCGCGCTGTAATTGAGGCTGAAATGAAAGCCTACATTAAAAAGCAGGCTGCTATTTTTAATGAAGCTCCTGGAATCGTTCCTTACGTAATTGGACTTAATCACACTGTAACTTTGGCGAAAGAAAATGGTGTTGCTGAAGTAGCAAAAGATTACAAAGGTATCTTTAAAGATGGTTCTAATCCATTTAAAAAATAATGTGTTTGATAGTTTATTAATGTTCGACAGGCAGCTTGGGGCTGGAACTAAATATTAATGCATTCAAGAGAGGGGGCGTTGGCCACTCTTTTTTTATTGCCCTTGAAGGGAGGTGGAGAATTTTGAATAACTACAAAGCAGAGATCACTCTAGCTATTATCGTTTTAGTTTTATTTGGTGGGATGGTAGCCTTTGCTACTGGTGTAGTCGATCCTCTAATGGCGAAAATCGGTGCTGGATGGACGAAAATGGTAGACAACGTATTTGGCGGAATTGGCGTTTAAAAAGACAGCCTTTTAGAAGAGATCGTGAGGGACTCTTCTTTTTTTATTGCTCTAACTCAATTGAAGGGAGGTATAGGAATTGAATAACTACAAAGCAGAGATCACATTAGCCATCATCGTTTTAGTTTTATTCGGTGGAATGGTAGCCTTTGCCACTGGCGTAATCGATCCTTTAATGGCGAAAATCGGTGCTGGATGGACGAAAATGGTAGACAACGTATTTAGCGGAATTGGCGTATGATAAAGGCTTAATTTAGCCCTAGGGGCAGGGAGTCATGAGGAGCAGAAGATAACGATCTTCTGCTTTTTTATTTTATCGAAAGGAGAATTACAAATTGACACCATCAGAAAGAAAGCGTCAAAGCAAAGTAAAGCCAGAAGGATTTGCTGAAACTGAGGCCTTAGTAAAGGAAATATTTGAGGCACAGGGACAGTCTTATTTTGATTGGCTACATCAGCAACATCAAGCTCTAATTCTTGAATTTAGCTTAGAAAATAAAGGAATGATAGCTTCTCTAGCTAAGGAAAAGGAGGTATAAAGCATGGATAATGCCATTACACTTATAAATGAGATTGCAAATGACGTACAAAAATTTGCGCCTGCAGTAGCTGGCTTGGTTTTAATTATTATTGGCCTTGTTTGGATGTTTGCAAAAGATCCTCAAAAGAAAGAAAGTGCGCAGTCTTGGATGATGAACGTATTTATCGGATTCGCCATTGTTTATCTAGCTGCATCTTTCGTTGCTTGGATGACAGGAAAAGTATCTGGATTCTGATCTAATATTTTACTGAGGGAAAGCAAGGGAAGGAGAAAACAATGTGTTACGAAAATTATTGATTCGTTTCAAGGATGACGGTGATTACTTTCGAGAAATTGATGAAGAACGGAATTATTTTTTTACCGAAGCAGAAGGAATTATTGATAGGATTCGTGACAGAATTGCAAAAGAAAAAAGGGCAGCCTCTACCAAGTCTTTTGAGTTTTGGATTGATGGCCAATGTTTAGTTATCAGCCAAGTTCATTTTGACAAAAAAGATAGCCTCCAAAAACAGCTTGAGCATACAATTCTAACATTTGATAGTTGGGAAGAAGATATACGACATAAGTATGTCAACACCCTAAAGGAGTATGTTGAGGAGGAAAAGCAGCTGTTTATTAATAAAGAGTTTGCGACATTTGCGATTCGCTTTGATCAACTATTCGGTGTTTCTGCTTTTGAACCGTTCCCTATTTATTTAGATGGTTCACAACTAAATCAAGTATATGGGACCATGCAACCACTTGTTAGAACAGGCTTTTATGCAGAACTTGAGCAAATGATGGCAGCTATAAAAACTGCTTTAGAAAAGTTAGTCCTCGATGCTCAAAAGACTTTGCAAGGTGAGCAAACAGACTTTCTTCAACAGCAAAAATTGTTAGAGGAAAAGGTAAATTTGATATTGCAAGAGGATACAGCTTTCAAACAATTTACTCAATATGCTGGTGCAAGTTTTCAGTCTGTAGGAAAACATCGCATTGAGGCTTTATGTCCCAATTTCAAACTATATCAGTCTGTTCAGCTAATCCTTTTTTCAACTTTTGTAGAACAATATAGTTTTGCTGAAGCTTATGAAATTCATTTAACACTGGTTACGGCTTTAAAAGAAAAATATGATGCTATTTTATCGCAAGGCTTCTCGCTTGCTAATGATGAAATGATTGAATCTCTTGTTTTAAGTCCAATTCTACAACAATTTAAGTTGGATATTGAAAAGCAATTACAGAGAGATGAGGTGAAGGAGGATGAGCCACAATAAATTACTTTATCAAGATATAAATGAGATGTTGGCCGAATTAAATGCAAAGGATCGAGGCAGATATTTCATTTGTACGTGTCCAGAGTGCCAGCAACAGGAAGCGTTTATCTATAAAAACAATATGAATTTCATTCAATGCAATCGAGAAAATAGTTGTGGTGAGCGTTTTATTTTATCCTACGAAGAAAAAGAGGCTGAAATCTCTTACTCTACTGATCAAGATAAAAGAAAGGGACTTAGCGTTAAGGAGTCTAAGCAGCTGGCCGACTTTACAAAATTAATGAATCATGTCCTACAAAATATCGAAAGTGACACCTTAGACAAGGGTTATCGAGGACTTTCACGTGCAACTACTTCCCCGTTCATTGCTGATTTTTCTAATCCAGAAGGCGTGAAATTTATGTTTGAATATGCGAATGGATTATTACCGAAGAATTATGCGGATAATCATTGGATGTGTCAAAGAAACCTTGTCTTTCCGTTATTTAGTGAGGATGGTCGTATAGATCGAATTTTGTTACGTTCATCCATTAATCCAAATATTGAGCCTAAAGAAATACAACTAGTTGTGAATCCCTCAAATGAAGCGAGGGATTTTTTTGTTGATATTCCTGAAGAGGCAAAAACCGTTGTTATTGGTGAAGCTATTTTGGACAGTTTATCATTTCGTGAAATCGATAAAACGCTTGGAATTATGGCATTAACAGGTTCTCGGAAATACCGAACTCTCTGCAACTATATAAAAGAAAATCCAGAAAAATTTAAGAATAAGCGATTTCTTATTGCTATGGACGATGATGTTGCTGGCTATAAAGCTTCCAAAGAAATCGCTAGTTGTCTGGAAGAAATACATGCTGATTATCAAATTTTTATATACCCTGAAACGTGTAAAGATGGAAATGACTTTTTAGTAAAGGAAAAGGAAAAATTTCAGCGATATGTTCAGTTTTTTGATAAGAAATTTGAGTCAAACAGCAGAAATTATATTGATATTAAAAAGTCCATGCAACATGTAGTAATATGCAATTCGAGAATGGATGCTTTATCGTTCCGAAGTGTTGATGCAGAATGTGGCGTATTAGTTATACAGGGAGAGGACAATGTTGATTTTAAAGAACCTATCCAGAAACTAATGTTAAACAGGGATTTACAGCATAAAACATTTATTCTAGCTATGCCACATACAGCTGAAGGTCAGAACAAAACACATGAGTTGATTGGATTTTTTGAGAAAATGAATTTAGAGTACAAAGTTTTTGAATATCCTGATGATGCCTTATCGCCAATAAAATTTTCTCTGGATGATCATAAGTCTTTTGAGAAATGTGTTAATCAACAACTTTTCAAAAAAGAAAATCAAGTGCGGAAACTTCAATATGAACGATAAGACACAAGGAAGGAGATATTATGACGACTTTTTTGAAATGGTTTGTACCACTACTAGCGTTCGTAGCTTTTATAGGGTTTATTGCCTACGGGGCATCAGTTCAGAATATAACGACACGTACAATGGCCGAAACTGAAGTGGTTTTGGAAACTGCTCATGTAGGAGCCATTCGAACAGGCTTAAATGAGCAGGGACGATCAGAGAAGGACGCTTTGTATATAGACAAAAAGGAATTAGTAGAAAATTTGTTGACTGAAATTGCAGCAACTCAAAAAAATCTTACCTACAAGCTCCAAGTAAATTATGCATTTGTAGATGCAGGAGGTAAAGTAACATCCATTGATAAAGATATTCGCGGTATCCAATACCGTATTCGATATATTGATGAAAAGGGTAAAGTGAAGGGTACTGCTGAACGACACTTAACACTGAATGAATTAGAGTAGGTACTCACCAAATTTGGTGAGTGCCTTTTACTTTAAGGGGAGGGTGGTGAAGCACAGGCATGTCAAATCTAAAAGGTGCAATTTTGGCGATGGCACTATGGGTTGGTGTAGTGTTTCCTTTCTTATTAAGTTTTGGAATTGATTCTTTGCAACAGCGTGCTTATCTCAGTACAACAGAAAAAATAGCAGAGCTTCTTAAACAAGAAGGTGGCGTTTCCGAACAAGTACAACAGGTAGCGAATAATTTAAAGGGCAAAGGCTACATAGTGACCTTTTCTAAACCTAGTTTAGTTCAGTTTGGAGAAGAAATTGTTATTAATTATCAATATGAGTATCAAAATGTACGTGGTAAACAAAAGTTAGCTACACAAAATAAAGTGGTAATAGACAAACGTATAGTCGCAGGTGGCGGTAATCCTACCACGCCAAAGGAACCTCAAACATATTCTGTGACAACGCCTGAATCGTTAAATGCCAATGGTGAATTTACGTTTAACATACCAGGATTAAAAAATATACTAAATGTAACTTCCAATACTGGAAATGTTGAAATTGTGCGTGTTAACGGTGAAGAAGTAACAGCGAGAGTTTCTAATGGAGCCATCTCAAGGAAAGCTCAAACAGGTGGAGCATTTATTCCAGCTGATACGAAATTTGTTCGAGTTACAGAAAAACGAAGTAGTCCAAGAGTAGCGAAATACTTGAATTATAATCAAGATGGGTATGTAGGTAAGCTACAATACGTTGGATATTCAGGAACAGCACCAAGTAAACAAGTAACAGGTGATAATTTGTGTATACATTTGGTAGCTGGAAGCTCTTCATATTATGTTTATAAAGATGGAGATTGGATTCGTACTAGCGGAACAACAGCTTGTAGTAACACTGTTTTCAAGTACAAAGAAACAGATCCAAATGGTGTAACTTGGGTAGGTGATTTAATTGATTATGAGGATACCTTTTTCGATGAACCTAAATATGTTTATAGAGCTGGGGAATCATCACTAGAATTATTAAACAGTGTCGAATATCCATATAAACCCGATCTTAATTCCATTGTCCCTAACCCTAAAAATGGAGATACCCTTGAAATTTTAGCTACTAAGGGTATTCGTAAATTTACTGGTATAGCTTTTGACAATTCTAAAGGTAATCCAAGTTGGGATTACGAAGGATACGTCACAAGATCAGAATCAGATACACGTACTTACGCCAACTACTATCAATATCAACTACAATTTGAGTACATGAGTAATTGAGGACGATAAAACATTCTAACTTTAAATGTTAGAACCGAAAGGTTTAGCAGAGTGGTGAGTCATTTCACAAGAAGGGAGTGAGAGATTCCGTATGTCTAATCTAAAAGGTGCTATTCTGGCCACAGCGTTGTTTGCAGCTGTGGTTTTTCCTTTTCTTCTCATGATGTCTATCGATGCTTTCCATCAACATGCCTTTTTAAAGATGACAGAAGAGGTTACAGAGCTTGTCAAAGAAGAAGGCGGTGTATCTGAACATGTTTCACAAGTAGCTGAAAGATTAAAGAAAAAGGATTTAACGGTGACTTTCTCTAAGCCAGGACTTGTTAAATTTGGAGAAGATATTGTTATTGGGTATGAATACAACTACCAAAATGTGAGTGGTAAGAAAACTCTAGATGGTCAAGATAAAATCGTGATTATGAAGCGTTCCATAGGGAAAAACGGGAATAATTCGAATGAAACCAATCCCCCAACTGTGATCACAAAATCATATTTTGCAAGAACGCCTGAATCATTGCAGCCAGATAAAGAGTACACATTTACGGTACCAGGATTAAAAAATCTGCTGGGTGTATCTGCAGATATGGGGAAAGTAGAAGTTGTACGTGTTGAAGGGGAGAAAGTGACCGTTAAAGTATCAGGTGGAAAAGTAGTAAAGACAGTACAAACAGGTGGAACAAATACGCTAGCAGATGAAAAATATGTGACAGGTGAAGATACAGCTGCGTATAACCAAAATGGTTATACAGGCACCCTAGAACGCTATCTTTATAGTGGGAAACTTATGTCAGCTGATAGTAAGGTGATCACGACAACTAAAACATCCTTATTTACTAGCGTTTTCCCAGGTTCTATTGATTATGGATCAGATGGCTATCATGGCACTTTGTTGAAGAATGGAAATCCAGTTAAAATAATTTTTAGTGGTGAATACACACCTTCAGATACAAAATGGATCGAGGGTGCTACAGCCGAAAAATACAACCATGATGGTTATGTAGGAACATTAGAACGCTATACGGTAAGTGGGGAGTATATTCCAGAAAAAAATATTTCTGATTCATTGACAAGTATTACAAATACATTTCCTGACACCATTGTAAAAGATGGGGTTACTTTGTATAGAACAGGTGATTCTAAGAAAAGTATATTAACAGATCAAGAAACTAAAACTATATCTATTGAGGTAGGTGGTCCTAGATGGCATTGGGCAAAAGAATCACCTTCTTCGACTTATAATTATTCAAAAGATGGACATATAGGTACATTACAGGCAATTGGAAACCCAACTTATTCAACAAAACATAGCTCAGAATGGACTCCTGCTATAGTAGGAATTCATAATACTAACTATTACTCTAACAATTTAAGTGAATTAAACGGCCAGGTTAAAGATATAAATATCAATCCTAATGGGAGGCTAAATGCTGAAAGCGCAATAGAGTATATTGTTAGAGCAAATGAAGCTACTTTAAGAGCACTAGGGAGAGTAAACCCTAAAATAATCGAAAATAGTATACGCTGGAAAAGTAGTATAGAATACGGAAACTTCTTGTATAATGGCATTTATTATCCATATAAGAGGGTAATCACAGCAGATTATACGTATGATGTTTTCCGATGGTTTCAAGTCTACGGTGGAAACGTAACAAAAGATGCTGTATATCAATATACACAAGAATACAGTGCAGTACTACCAGCATCAGATTCACGTGTATATGCTTATAAGGGAACAGTAACAAAGCCAGCTACTGATACACGAATATATGAATATGTACAGGATTACACTGGTACGGTTACAAGACCTGAAATGGATACGCGTATTTATAAGTACCGAGGAACAGTGGTAAGACCAGCCACTGATACACGTACTTATGAGGATTATTACCAATATTCTCTTCATTTCCAATATAGGTAGGTGAACTGTCTAGATCAGATCAACTACTTCAATTAAATCAAGTGTACTGTAGAACCTTCTTTTAATGAAAGGGGTGAGAGATTTCATATGTCTAACCTAAAGGGTGCTATTTTGGCCACAGCGTTGTTTGCAGCTGTGGTTTTTCCTTTTCTTCTTATGATGTCTATCGATGCTTTTCAACAACATGCCTTTTTGAAGATGACAGAAGAGGTTACGGAGCTTGTCAAAGAAGAAGGCGGTGTGTCTGAACATGTTTCACAAGTAGTTCAAAGATTAAAGAAAAAGGATTTAACAGTGACTTTCTCTAAGCCAGGGCTTGTTAAGTTTGGAGAAGAAATTGTTATTGGGTATAAATACAACTATCAAAATGCGCGTGGTAAGAAAACGCTAGATGGTCAAGATAAAATTGTGATTATGAAGCGTTCCACAGGTAAAAATGGTGGTAATTCTAATGAACCTAATCTGCCAACTGAGATTGCAAAGTCATACTCTACAAAAACACCTGAGTCATTGCAGCCAGATAAAGAGTACATTTACGGTGCCAGGGTTAAAAAATCTGCTGGGTGTATCTGCAGATATGGGAAAAGTAGAAGTTGTACGTGTTGATGGTGAGAAAGTAACTGTTAAAGTATCAGGTGGAAAAGTTGTAAAGACGATACAAACAGGTGGAACAAATACGCTGGCAGATGAAAAATATGTGACAGGCGAGGACTCAGCTGCGTATAACCAAAATGGTTACACAGGCACCCTAGAACGCTATCTTTATAGTGGGAAACTTATGCCAGCTGATAGTAAGGTGATCACGACAACTAAAACATCCTTATTTACTAGCATTTTCCCAGGTTCTATTGATTATGGAACAGATGGCTATCATGGCACTTTGTTGAAGAATGGGGATCCAGTTAAAACGATTTTTAGTGGTGAATACACACCTTCAGATACAAAATGGATAGAAGGTGCTACAGCTAAAGATTACAATAAAAACGGTTATACAGGCGAGCTTGAAAGATATGTTGTAAGTGGCGTATACATCCCTAGCGAGAGTAGATATGTAGAGGGCCAGGATCAAGCCTATTACAACCAAAATGGCTATACAGGTATGTTAGAACAATATGTTACTGGTTGGAAAGAGGTATTAGTAGATCGTTATGCTGATTATGTTGTACCCACAGGATTGAGCTGTCCTGCAGTATATCCAGGTGGCAGTTATCCTTTGTATGACTACACAGAGGATGTAATGGGGGCAAAAACGTGTTATTACAAGTACACTGTTTCTGAAAATATCATTATTAACAAATATCGTGGCACAGTAACAAAACCAGGTATAGACACACGTGTATATGCTTATAAGGGAACAGTAACGAAGCCAGCTACTGATACACGAATATATGAATATGTACAGGATTACACTGGTACGGTTACAAGACCTGAAATGGATACACGTATTTATAAATACCGTGGAACAGTGGTAAGACCAGCCTCTGATACGCGTACTTATGAGGATTATTACCAGTATGAATTGAATTTCCAATACAAATAAGGTGAGATATATGAAAAAATTTCTCAAAAAGACAATTTGGTTTTTGTTTTTTGCATTTGTAGCTGCTATAGCTTATATAAATACGGACTATGGGAATATTGCCCCTCAAAGAGAGCAACAAGAAATCAAACACGTTCAGATGTAACTACTACATCCAGAGCGTGTTTTTTGTTGGAATTTGAAAGAAAGGAGTAAGGTCTATGAATGAAACAAAATATTTACAACGTTTAGCACAACCTAAAGGACTTCTTGTTTTCTCTATAGTTTTTTGGTCATTCATGTTTTTTGTTTCGAATTTTGTGCTTGCATTCCTTCAATCTATACTGGCATCGTTCCATCAATTCCAGGCAGATCCCAAGAGTGTATCTTTTTCGATTGATTGGCGAAGCTTTTTAGATTTTCAGTCAACTTGGATTCCATTTTATATAGGGTTTGCAATTCTAAGCACAATAGGATTTGTGAAATTTATCTATAAAATTCGCTTGAATTTTGTGGATTTGAATAAAGGGCAGCACGGCACTAGTGAATTTGAACAGGTGCGTGAATTAAAAAAGCAATACAAAATTATACCTGCTGCAGAAAAAGAATATGACGGTGATGGTGGCGTCATTATTTCAGCTTTACAGGAAAAAGGGCGTCCGTACCGTCTATTAATCGATGAAGGACCCATTCATACGATGGTTATTGGGATTACGAGATCGGGTAAAGGGGAAACTTTTGTATTTCCTCAGATAGATGTACTGAGTCGAGCCAAAAATAAGCCCTCCTTAGTTGTCAACGATCCAAAAGGGGAACTTGCAGCTGCTAGTTATGACACGCTAATTGCTCGTGGTTACGAAGTGCATGTATTTAATTTAATACAACAATACATGGGAATGGGATTTAATCCATTACAAGTAGTTATCGATGCGTGGAAATCAGGAAATACGAGTTTAGCGCAACAGTATGCGAATAGCGTAGGGTTTATGCTATACAATGATCCATCAGCAAAAGATAAGTTTTGGTCCAACTCAGCTCAATCTTTGGTGACAGCAATCATTTTAGCCTTGACTGAAGATGCGCTCCTGACTGGTAAAGAAGATACGATTAACTTATATTCTGTGGCTAATTTCCTTTCTACACTTGGAAGTGATAATAACGAGGAGACAGGTGAAAACGCATTAGATTTATTCTTCCGAGCCAGAGATGAGGTCAATCCAGCTCGCATGATGTATGCAACAAGTAACTTTGCTGCTGGTAATACACGCGCAGGAATTTTCTCATCAGCGATGGATAAATTGCAAATTTTCACATTAGAACCCAATGCAAAACTTACAAGTTACAACAGTTTAGATTTAACAGAAGTCGGATTTGGCGACAAGCCAATCGCGATTTTTATGGTAACGCCTGACTATGATAAATCGAACCACGTTTTGGCCAGTATTTTTGTGAGTCAATTATATCGAGTAAATGCTGAGAAGGCTACTATGAGTCCTAGTGGCAAAATGAAACGCCATGTACATGCTTTACTTGATGAATTTGGGAATATGCCAGTAGTGGATGGTATGGACGGTATGGTTACTGTAGGGGCTGGCCGAGGGTTTAGGTTCCATTTAATTATACAAGCTTATTCTCAAATGAAATCCCTATATGGTGATGACGCAGATACAATCATTGGTAACTGCTCTAACCAAATATATATTTTAACGAAAGATAAAGCGACAGCAGAACAGTTCTCCGCGCTCATTGGTACAAAAACAATTACAGATGTGAGTCGTAGTGGGAAATTACTGTCTACAGATAAGTCGCATAGTGAATCCGTGAAAGAACGTGCATTACTGATGCCAGATGAATTAATGCAGTTAAAAGAAGGGGAATCTGTAGTCGTTCGTGCTAATAAGCGTCAAGATAATGAGCGTAGAAAAATTGTGCCTAAGCCTATTTTTAATACGGGCGTTACAGCTGCTAAGTTCCGTTGGGAGTATCTAGCAGAGGACTTTGATAATAGTAAGTCCATATTATCTCTACCCATTATGTCCACTAAGTATCACAATTTAAAGATGTCTGAAATGGTCTTCACTTCAAAAAGTGAAAGAGACCTTTTTGTTTGTATGTCTTCAGCGATGAGTACAGCAGAGTTTTCTAATTTGACAAGTACCTTGTATCAACTATTACAATCAACGGATGATTATTTAGATGAAATCCCTACCTGGTCATTTTTACAGCTCTTTAGTTATCTTACTTACGGATCAACGATTGAATCACTACCTATTGAACGTAGAATTTTCAAGGATTTAAAAAAATACTTACCAGATAAAGTTTTGAGGGAATGGACAGATATTCTGCGAGAACAACGCGAAAAAACGATGCAAAAAAACATGTCTTCAGCTCAAGATGAAAAGATAACAACTATTCAAAAATTGATTATGGAAGGGAGTCAATAAGATGTTTAACGAGTTGTTAAAGGAACGGTTGTTTGACGCTCATTTGGAGTTTTTCGGAAAAGATAAAAAGAAATTTCTAATCCATCGTATTTTATACGCTGTGGTTGTAACCATGCTGTATACAATGATCATTATGGTGATTAAAAAACCAATATTGTTAATTGGTTTGCCAGCTGGCTTTTATCTAGGATGGAAATTTGCTTATATAAAATTGCTGGCAACCAAGAAAAATATTGATGTAAAAAATTCCTTTTTGTTTCCGCAATTTTTGCAGAGCTTCATAGCATTACTACCGAGTTCAGGAAATGTCTATCAAACATTGAAAGTAGCGTTGAAATATACGCCTGATCCATTGGATAAAGAATTGATCAAACTTATTCAGAAAATCGAGAATGGAAATGATCGAAATGCCTATTTAGAATTTGCGGATTATATAGGTTCTAGTGAGGCTTACATGGTTATGAATATGATTTACCAATTTAGTGAACAAGGTGTAGAAAAGGAATCTATACAGGAATTAGAGCGATATATCCAAAACCTTCAGGAAAATAAGGTTGATGAATTGATACAACATAAGATGAATGCAAGCGATAAATTTGGTTTATTTCCAATTCTAATATCGCTTTTTTTAGTGGGTGGATTTGCTGGTGTCATTTTCTTGCACTACATGACGAATGTGACAGATGCATTAAATACCATGCCTAAATAGACTTTAAACAATATGACAAAGGAGGATGGTGGTGAATGTCTAAGGAAACGTTTGAAATTATTGAAAATGTTGCCCTTTTGCGAACTGCTGATACGGGATGGACAAGGGAATTGTCAAAAGTAAGTTGGTATCATAAACCAACTACTATTGATATACGGTGGTGGTCTCCTCAAAAAGAAAAAGCAGGAAAAGGCGTATCACTTACGATGGAAGAAGCCCAACTATTGTTGGAAGGATTGCAAAAATGTTTGTCTATTGAACAAATGGAGGTATAAAAAATGAACGTAATGAGCGATCAGGAACGTCTAGAAGAAAGAATTAATGAAATATTGGAGCAAAGTTTTTTAGGGCCTTATTTGAAACAATTAACTATCACAGATATTAGATTTAATGGAACACAATTGAGGATACAAGATAATGAAAAAGGACGATATTTAGCGCCAGACCAGCCAAGTAAAGAAGACGTGCAAAGACTTGTGAAACAAATATCAGATATTCAAAAAGGTAATTTTTCGCACACTGAGCCACAATTGGATACAGAAATCGGTATTTTACGGATCAGCGGCACACATCAACGTATTAGCATTGACGGTGTTAATCTTGCCATTCGTGTTTCTCGTCCTCATTTAGCGATTAGTTCAATAGCTGCTTTAGTGACAGGAGATCATGAGCCCGTAGAGCAATTGTTTAAAGTATTAACGCTTGCCGAAAGTAATCTTATCATTTGTGGACGAACAGGTTCAGGAAAGACAGAATTTCAAAAACTGTTAGTTGGATATACAGCTGAAGATGCAAACATTGTATTAATTGAAGATACACGGGATAGTCATATAAAAACATTATACCCTGAAAAGGATATTACAAGTTGGAAAACAATACCTGGTGTGTTTGAAATGAGCGATGGTGTGAAAGCAGCACTTCGAAATAACCCTGATTGGACCATTATCGCTGAGATCCGAGGTGCAGTAGCTGCAGATGTATTAGATAGTGCTAAAACCGATCATGCCATTATCTCTACTTTACACGCTAAAGGGGCCATGAATATCCCATCTCGCTTGATTCCGATGATTCGACAATCACCAGCTTATGCGATTATTGATGATCAATTAATTGGAAATGAAATCGTAGAATTTTTACGTTGGGGTTGCTATTTACAAGGGACAAGGACCAAAGAAGGAAAAACTGTTCGAAGAATCAAAGAATTGGCCGAGTATACGGAGTTTACTTCTAAAGGAACAGTAGGAAATTATGTGTATAGAGAAGTGAAAGTAAGGGATCAAAAGACAGGTGAATATCGTATCGAACAACGTTATCATCCTTTATCAGAAAAAACATTGGCGGAACTAGAAGATAAAGAATTAATTCATTTAGTTCCAGACGTATTTTTGCCAAAAGGGAGGCAGTAAACTGTCATGAAACAATTATTAAAAGAAGCTCGTGTTTTGTTCTATGGCTGGGAAATCGCGTTTTATTTACTAATATGGTTCTTGGCCAACTATCAGTTTTTCTATCTCATTTCAAAAGAGCGCACCATTAGTATTATTGTTGGCTGCATAGGTGCTCTCTTTTTCTTTTTTGTCTTTACGGTACAAAATCGCCAATTAAAAAAATATCAAATGCATTTAAGTGAGCTATTAAAGTATGTCACGAACATGATCTTCTTTCTACAAACAGGTGAAAATGTGCTTCATGCATTTAAGGAAACGAAAGCAACTGTCCATCCAGACATACAAAAAGCAATTGAAATCAGTATTCAACAGTTAGAAAAAGAGGCTCAATTAAATACAAAACAGTTTGAAAAGTATGATTTTCCTACCTTAGATCAGTTTCATCAAAATTTAAAGATTCAATATGAGCATGGCGGTAATCCAGGTGACTTATTTAGCCAAATACATAAAAACATGATATTTGAGCTAAAGAAACGTGATGAATTATACCGTAAACGTAGAGGTTTCGCGATGGCCGTGTACATGTTGCTAGGCATGGTAATGGGGATCTCATTAATGCTGCGTTTTATCGTTGGGGAACTATGGGACACGTTTTTAAACGTTGGTTATGCTGGTCTAGGCGTGTTACTAATAACACAAGTATTTGCTTTTTTAAACCTATACTTTTTACAGAAAAGAAGTATGGATATATCGATTCGCTACTAAATATATAAAACAAAGGGATTCGCCAATTTTGGGGAATCCTTTTAAAAAGGGGATTATACAATGGTATTGCCGTTTGATACACATGAAATTTATATTTCAATTGACCGTTTTGATGAAGAAGGAGGTTACGCTGATTATTATAAGTTGAAAAGTGATTTTACTAAAATAAGTGTTGAAAAAATACCTATGACAACAAGGGATAAACCTTTAATAGTATTAAACGAGTCGCAATTCCTTTCAGCAAAGTCATTTTTAATGAATAAGCAAAACCCATTTCAAATGAGTAAAGATGAAGCGATTATTTATTATAAAATTGGGTTTATTACTAAAGATGAGCTAGACAACTTCATTCATACCTAGTCATTTACTTTAATTATAAAATTAGTTTTGTTGTAATTAGCAACAAATTGGGTTATACTAATACTATCAAATGAAGTATATACAAAGGGGTGTAAAACGATGGAGAAATCTTTAAATTACGAACAAACTTTCAAAATCGAAGTATTAAACGAATTTTCTAATGGTGTCTATGCACGATTACTAAATTTTATCTTGAAAAATGGTGTTGATAAAAACGATAGTAATAACTTTTATGTTAGTCTGTTACAACAGTTCTCAGAAATGCTTAATGTAGACTTATTTAAAATGTCAAATGTTGAATTAGATAATGTTAAGTCTTATTGGGAGAATATGAACGATTACATTAAAGGAATCACAAAGGAAAAATCAGCATGAATAAGTTTGATCTCGCTTATTTTTCAGAAGATGAGTTCCAGGAACGTTTGCAATTTACCATAGATAGATTAAGTAAAAAAAAGAAGCCTTTTCAAAAGCCAGTTGCTTATCTTTTAGGGGGACAAGCAGGTGCAGGGAAAACTACATTACATGCTATTATAAAGGATAAATTGAACAACGATGTTATAACCATCGATAATGATACATTTAAACAAATGCATCCTAATTTTGATTTACTGGTTGAAAAATACGGTAAAGATTATGTGGCACATGTTACGCCCTTTTCTAACAAAATGACTGAAGCCTTGATTGAACATTTTAGTAGCCAGGGTTTCAATTTAACTATTGAAGGCACTTTACGAACAATTGAAACGCCTATGCAGACTGCTACATCTTTAAAAGAAAAAGGCTATGAAGTCAACCTTTATGCAATGGCAGTATCAAAAGATTTGTCTTATCTAGGTACAATAGAGAGATATGAATCAATGTATTTAATCGATCCACAAACAGCAAGATCAACTGATAAGGTTATCCATGACACAATAGTTTCAAATTTGCCTGATAACCTCGATATGCTTTTTAATAGTGGTTACTTCGCTGAAATTAGTCTTTTCACAAGAGAAGGAACAAAAGTATATTCTAGTGTTGATACGCCTTCTATTAGTCCAAAACAAATTATTTATGAAGCTTTAAATCAAGAAATACCCAAAGATGTATTGATTAATAAAATTGATCATATTATCCAATTGACTAAACACAACAATCATCAAGTGCCAGATCTGTTACATTGGCGGAAGGAACTGATACGACAACCTATTTCTCCTTTCCAAGACGATGAGAAGAAACAAGACAAAGTATTTAATAAAGTAAATAAAAATAAGGTTTTTGAACGTTAAGGAAGAGATGTCATTGGAAAAAGTATATTTAAGCCAAACTGATATTGGAAAATTGACCGAAAAAGTAGGCTGGGGAGATCGTCGGAAAATTGCTGTTCTAATAGGCAGAAATCAATTTCCTCCACACGATGTACGAATAGGAAGTACGAAAGGTTGGAAAAAAGAAACGATTGACCAGTGGTTCGAAGACGTAGTGGAGAAAGATTTAAAGAAAAAGCCAAAAATACCTCTGAAGCCACAAGTCTAAGGTAGCCTAAAACTATGAGAAAAGTACACATAAAAAAAGAGGATTCGCCAAAAATGGTGAGTCTTTTTTCATGGAAATAAATTGATTATTTTAACAGATATGGTATAATGTAGTTATAGAAACTTCCTATTTAATAGTTATTGGTTTGAAATATAGATTGAGCAAAAAAATACCATTTGTTGAAGGAGGAAAACGAAATGAGAAACAAATTATTTATGGCGACATTAGCAGCTGCTATTGCTGTTCCAGTGATGGTGGCACCTATTCCGACTCATTATGCTGAGGCTGCAGGAACAAAAGGAACTGTAGTATTGGCCAATAATCCTTTCAAAGATGTAAAAGTAAATTCTCCATACTATAAAATTATTCATGAAATGCGAGATGCTGGGATCATTCAAGGCTATGAAGACGGTACTTTCCGTCCAGATACAACAATCAGCCGTCAACACGCTGCTGCATTAGTTAGCCGTGCGCTGAAAATCAATGATTTAACACTTGAAAAAACAAAGGATTTTAAGCAGCCAAAGGATCTACGTACAGATAGTCCTTTTTACAATGACATCAAGGACTTAGTAGAGGCAGGGCTTTTAGAATTAGACAGCCAGGGCAATGTAAACCCGAATAAGCCTTTGACACGTGGGGAAATGGCGAAAATTATTGCTGTAGCTTTCAATCTTGAAGTGAAGGCAGATTATGTGTTTGGGGATGTAAAAGGTTCAAAATATGAGGAATACGTGAAAGCATTATATTCAAATGGCGTAACGACAGGTTATGAGGACTATACGTTTAAATTGAATGGTTCTTTAACGCGTGTTCACTATGTCCTTTTCATGCACCGTGCTATGAATATAGATGCTGATTTCGTAGCAGAGCCAATTCCAACACCAACACCGAAACCAACGCCAGAACCAAAACCTGATCCTAAACCAACAACTAAGAGTCCAGTTAAGTATAGCGATTGGAGCTATCAGGATATTAAAACAAAAATCCCTCGTCCAGCTGGCTATGTAGCAGGTGAACATGAGAAGAAGAATGCTGAAATTTTAAAAGAGCTTATCATAGAAAATGGACATAGAGGTAAGGGGAGTTTTAATATAGAGTCCAAATCTTGGAATTCTTCTTCATTTACATTTGAAGAAAAATTACGTTTCAATGCCGAATATGCTGGTGTAACTTACGAGGAATACGTCTCCATTATTAATCAAGTGATTAAAACAGGAGAGGTTTATGATGGTGGAACCTTTGCAATGTACTTTAATTATCAAAACGGAATGATTTATGAATCTGGAACAGATCAAGCTCGGTAATAAAATATCAAATTTCAAAGACCTTTATTTTAAAGGTCTTTTTTGTATGGAGAAAGGGTGAATATACGTGTTAAAACGGGTTATTTCTATTTTTTGCTTAATTATTTTATTATTTTCTATCTTTAACTTTGAAGGTAATAAGCCCCTAGAAGTGGCTGCTGCTACCACAGCCCCCATTAAGGACACTATAACTCTTACAGTGAAGTTTCCTGATACTGTTGGAGAAGGGTTTGGAATAGAACCCACTGATCCTGAAGAAATTCATCAGATGGTGGATAGTAAAGGAAAAACGCACCCACACCGTACAGGATGGGGAGCTATTAAATATGAGTGCGTAAGAACAGATACAGATTACATTGCTGGTTATGACTACTATGGGAACCCTATATGGGATGTTCATACAGTGTCAGGTTGGAGACAAAAGGAAGACTACAGCACAGAAGATAGCCATGTTCCACATCAGCCTGCTGAAGTTAAAAAAGAGATCGTTGAAAAGTATGGAGAAGAGATGTACGAACTAGCAGAAGCTGCAGGCGCTGTATTCTATTATGACGACACAACACCCATTCCTGCTCGTTTCCTTACAGGAGATATAGGGGACTATAACCGACGAGTAAACGGTACAACAGGTCGCTATTCGATTTATTATAAAGACACTACCTATACTGATAGTCATTGCCAGAATGGAGAAAAGGCTTATTTTTATAGAAATAATGATTTCTTTGTCACAACAACTTTTGATGTTGAGTGGAAAGAGCCAGAAGATAAGCAAGGAACAGGTTTAGGGAGAGCATATTGGGAATTAGAAAGAACGGATAAAAATGACCTCAGTGAAGTAGCTGTCTATAGTAGCTTTAAGGGAGAATACGATAAACATGTTGCAGTTCGAAACATTAAACATACAGTAAATCTTGACACGAAACATGTTGAACAAGAAGGACCGATTGAATTTACGATCAACGCAAAACAAGTCCAAAACAAGGACATGCAGTATGGCTTTGAATATGAGTATACCAACAAAGAAATTGGTTGGGTTTGCACAGGGAAAGGCGAAGATCGAGAATGTCATTGGGATGATCGTCCCGATTGGCGAGCCGTTCAAAAATTTGAATTAGGTGGTTCAATTCCAGTTGATCATCAACAAAAGAAAGCCGAAAAATCGGATAAATTAGATGGTGTTTTAGTGAAAAAATGGGTCGTTGGTAGAGAAGATAAGTATGGTCCATCGAAAGAATCAAAAGCGTATTATGAACAATATCATCGTGCTGAAGGGAATGAATGGCAGGATGAGATAAATTTAAAAACACAAACTACTTTGCCTATGACACCAGGAAAATTATTGTATAGCGTAGAGCTACCTTCAGGTAAACATAAAGACGGTGACTTTTATCCACTTATGAAAACACAAAGTTCGGGTACTTATAAAGCAGCTGAATTAGACGAAAGCCTACAAGCTGAGTTTGAGGATGGCGTACAGCTTCAACAAAAAGTAATGAAAGATATGGGGATGAAAGGTGATCAACGGCAGTTCGAAGGGGAATTTGTTTCTGATTTGTTTTTCACGGCCTCTGGAACAGGCTTTATGTCGGGCTATAACTATGCGGAAAAGGTGAAGCAAGCGATTAATAATGATCAAGCACTACCGAGTTTCGCGCAAGTAATACAAGAGGGTGCAGCTAAAGGGGAAGCAGACTTTGTTCAATACACAAACGTGCCATTTGAGGATGAATGGGTCTTTACAAGTTCAGAAGAGGATCTTCCTCACTTACAACGTTATTCTTTACCAATTACACCGTACTCTCAATTAATGCCGAATGAAACGTACAAAAATCAATTAGAGTTAGTGGATATGGGATTAAGCGATCTGAGCTTTACATTTGATCAATCCTTTAGCTTTGAACATTTCTTATTTGGTTCGGGGTATGATGATGCCTGGATTATTGAGCAGCCAGAATCAAGAGTGCCTGTGACTGTATTTGAGACGGTGGAGTTAACGCATGAACAAGTGAAAAAACTTGCTAAAGCTGAAAGACAACACTCTAATAACAAAATTCATAACTTCCGATTTGTGGATCGGACTTTCCCTGATAAAGTAAGAGAAATAAGAGGCGCGCGATAAAATGACTATGATTTATCTGATAATCATTCCTATCCTAGTCTTTGTTATTTCATATTTTTGTGCAAGATATGTCGTATGGCCGATTTTCAAGATAATTAGTCAAATAGATAAGGATTCACCACAAATGGTGAGTCCTTTTTCTATTAAAAAGTTTGAATGTAAAAAATAAGAAGGGAGGATTCGTTAATGGAAGATAATGAAATTATCGAGAAACATAAGATACTGGAATCCATTTTGCATGTGAGTGATGGCTTTCTTTGGCAAGATGTGTTTAGGGCGCTTGGAAGTGGCATTATCTACACATTAAGCTGGTTGAATCAATTATTAGAAGACATCGTGACCAAAATTATTACACTGAATGACTTTTATGCTACGGGCGCAATGGGAGAGTTTATGGATAAAGCAAGACCATTAATATGGATTGTATTCTTTATAGCTCTTGTGGTTCTGGGCTTTCAATTTATGTTAAATAAAGTGGAAAAACGGAATGAAATTCTACTGAATATTGTGATGGCCGTATGTTTTATCGTCATCATTCCAGATTTAATGTCTAATATGCAGAAGATTATTGGTGTCGGAATTGAACAAATGAATCCTGAAAATGAGACGCTTGCTAGTAATATGATCAAAAGTAATGTGGCTGACGTTTTGTATTATGCCGAACATGATTTTCAATTTGCCAGTAGTACACGTGGGGATGAAAGTTCACCTCCAAGACCTGCAAGTAAAGAAAATAGTTCCATAGGAACTACAGATTATACCTATGCAAATCGTTTTTCGGATTCATCAGCCTTGCACATCCCCTTTTTACAAAAGCTTGATTTGCATGAAGATGATGGCTGGCTTTTTAAAGAAGATTGGGTAAAGCAATTAAGTGATGAGTCAAAAGAGGTTTTAAAAACGAAATCAGTTCCGACAGGTGTTGGCGACAGTTATCAAGTCGAAGAATTACAAGATAATGCGGTCCCTATGACGAAAATAGGTCGAGAAACTTATTATCGTTATCATGTCAATTGGCTGTCTTTAATTGTGTCCTTACTGGTAACGTCTATTGCGTTAGGTATCACAGTTCTAAAAATTGGCCGTGCTATTTTTGATCTAGCGTTCCATCAAATTTTTGGTATGTTCATTGCAGCGAGTGACCTTACAGGTGGACAACGGACAAAAAAAGTATTGGTGGAAATGGTCAATACTTTTGTCGTGATCTTTATAATGACGGGCCTCCTCCAACTATTCGTTTTGTTTGTTAATTGGGCAAACGGATTAAAGACGGATATTGGGATGTTTGGTGTCGTCATACTCATGATTGCTGGGGCTTGGGCATTGATTGATGCTCCTGATATTGTTCAACGTATGCTTGGTATTGATGCAGGTTTACGAAATGGATGGCAAGCGATGATGGGAGCTTATGCAGGAGGTAAAGCATTGACAGCTGGCGCACAGGCGCTTAAAAACGTAGCTCAAAAAGGTGCTGCTACTGTAGCAGGTGGCGCAAATATGGCGAAGAGAACTGTCGAAGGAATGCGTACAGAAACACCGTCAGAGGTAGGAAAACGTACTTCTGTGCCAGCGATACCTGGTAGTGGCGATGTAAAAACCATGCCAAAATCAGATGAACAGCATTCAAATGCTACTATGGGGGGTACTTCAGATTCTATCCCGTCATCGGTTGAAAGTGATGGATTGAATGCACATGATCAGATAGCTGCAACTTCACAAGATTATGAGCCAATTCCATCTAGTGATAACAGTAACCAAGTGGGTATGCCAGGCAGTATGGGAAGTGTTCAACCTGGTCAAATACCAAGTCAAGGTGGAAAGGAAAAAGGAAGTCCACCAATCCAACCAAAGACAGTAACAACACCAGCTAAACCACCAACAAATACAAGCACAAGTGATGTTTCACAACGGGGTGCTATGCAACGTCAAGAAAGTCAACCTATATCAGGAAGTCCTAGTGTTGATTCTTCAATACAAAGTGTAACTGGTCATGATGGCGACATGCACCAGGGACCAATTCAGCGACAAGAACATGAGCCAATTCCATCTAGTGAAACAATCCCGTCTGAAGGGATCTCAACACAGTCAAGTACACCAGGCGTGACAAGACAAGTAGATACAGCAGCAACTATTCCAACAGGAGGTCCAAACGTTCGTCAAACAAGTGAAGCAATCCCGTCTGAAGGGATCTCAACACAGCCAAGTACATCAGGCGTGACAAGACAAGTAGATACAGCAGCAACTATTCCAACAGGAGGTCCAAACGTTCGTCAAACAAGTGAAGCAATCCCGTCTGAAGGGATCTCAACACAGTCAAGTACACCAGGCATGACAAGTTCAGCAAATACAGGAAATGTTCCAATGAGGTCGAACGTCCGACAAGCAAGTGAAGTAATCCCACCTGGAAGGGTTACACAACAGGCAGGCACATCAGGAGTAATAACACCATCAAGTACAGGAAATGTATCGACAGGTTCGAACAAACGTCAAACAAATGAAACAATCCCATCTGTAGGAGTTGCACCACAACCAAATACACCAGGAGTGACAGCTCCAACGGTTATAGGAAATGGGCATCAAACTGTTACTAGTGGAGTAGTTCAACAAGGTGCTTCAGGAAATGTCCAACATGTTGCACCGCAAAATTCGACACAGGCACAAGTAGTTAGTCAACCAACAGGAGGATCAAACGTTGTACAGCAAGGACCAGTTGTTTCGACTGTAGGAGGACAAGGTGGTATTGTTCAGCCTAATCAAAAGTCAACTACCATTGATCCTAAAACATATGGACATAAACAGGTGGTGCATACAAATACCATTCTTGGTGGTAATCCATCTGTACAACAACTGAAAGAAAGCGTGACACGTGCTGGTAATAGTGGTTTTACACTTGGTCAAAATATTCGTCGTATGACCAATAATATAGGAAAAGGAAAAAGACAAGGGAGTGACCAAGAATAATGTATGACATTCCAAAAGAAATTAAGGCAAAGCCTAAAATTGTTGGTTTAGAAGTAAAGGAGTTAATCATTTTGTTGGTTAGCTTCTTTCTGTTTTTCACCGTATTAAAAGATTTAGTACATGGTATTTTGTTTATTCCTTATATATTGATGGCAAGTGGTACCTTGTTTTGGATGGTATTGCCTTCTAGGAATAACCCTCGACTCAAAAATTACATGTCATTGTATTTATATTTCAAGCGTAATAAATACACTTATCATGCATTAGATGTCAAAAAAATTATGAATGATTATTTATATGGAGAGGGGGATCATCGTGAATAAAGAGGAAATCAAGCCAATTATTGTCCCTTCTTATACCGAGGAAAAAGTGTCTAAAAAAAGCTTCCTTAAAAAGTATCCTTTTTTTCTAAAGAATAAAAAGGCAAAAAAGAAGGTTGAAAGAAAATCTCATGTTTTACGGAAGACGCCTATGATTATGCCATTTATCGATATAACTGACGAGTACATTGTGATGAAAAAAGGGTACTTTATGGACATCTTTCAAATTATGCCTAGTGATTTACACTCACTAACGGATAACGATATAACAGTAAAACTTTTAGAAAATGCACGCTTTTATCGTAGTTTTTCATCTCAGCACAAAGTTGTAGGGTTAAACTTTCCAGCCAATACAGAAAAGCAAAGGCTGTATTGGGAAAGAAAAAAAGAGAAAACGACAGATCCATTACGTTTACGTTTTATCAACAGAAAGTTATTTGAGTTAGAGTTTTTAGAACGCGAACGGACAAACCGTGAATTTTTCTTGTTTATCTATGCGAAGTCAACTCAGACTTTAGAGGATGAAAAAAAACAAGTAGTGCGAGGGATGCGACAATCATTCCCTTTGCAAGCTTTAACAAAAGAAAAGAAGCAAGACATTTTATTTATGATGTCTAATCAAAATTCTAAATTATAAGTAGAGGAGGGGATGTTTAACAATGAAGCTATTAGACTCTCTTACGAAGATGAAGCAGCCAGATAAAATGAAGCAAGAGGAGAAACAAGAGAAAGTGTATAATCCCACTTTTTTAGCTGCTATACAACCGCAAGGCGGTATTCAATTTAAAGATAAATACATTCAAAAAGGAGACGGTTATGAGGCCTGTATTCACATATGGGACTATCCAACGAATGTATCAAAACTATGGTTAGAAAAAATATTCTCCATGCGTGATGTCATTGTAACGATGGATAATGCCACAATGCCTAAAGATGAAACCGTTAGTGCGATTAATAAAAGTATGTTAGAGCAGACCGTACGTTATTCAAGTGGTAAACATCAATCTGAAAAAATGGATGCTCAAAATAGTTATCAAGAGTTAGAAAGACTTTATCAGGAAATTTCACAAATGGGTGAGGTCGTAAAGCTTGTCGACATTCGTTTATTTGTACATGCAAAAACGATTCATGAGCTGGAACAAAAAGTACAAGCAGTTGAAACGGATTTAATTAGTTATGGATATAAGGGAACGATATTTCTTAATGAAAGTAGTTGGGAATGGCAGTCCCTTTTTGTTCCTTATCAAGAGCAACAAACATTTCCAAATAAAAGAGAAAGTAAAGGCATACCAGCGCTTTCATTAGCTGCAGGTTTGCCTTTTCATTTTTCAGAGCTTAACGATCCCACAGGCAGTTATTTAGGCACGACATTTAGTGGTGGTAATGTTATTTTTGATCTGTTTCATCGAGACAAACAGCGTACATTTTTTAATGCCGTTGTTGCTGGAACGATGGGGAAAGGAAAATCGACACTGCTGAAAAAGCTGACAACAGATAATGCTTGTCGTAGTAATGTGATACGGGGTTTTGATGTAACAGGCGAATTTGCCACGTTAGTAGAAGAATCTTTGAATGGCCAATTAATTAGTTTAGATGGCAGTCAAGGTATCATAAATCCTTTGCAAATTTATCGTATTTCAGACGGCACAGATCAAAAAAGTGAAGAACTTAGCTTTATGCAGCACCTTTCTAAAGTTACAACCTTCTATCAATTTTTAACGAATAATCCTTCAACGGAAGACTTAGAAGAATTTAAAAAAGTATTACGTTTGTTTTATGTATCTTTAGGTTTTCAAGAACGGATTCAAAGTACGGGTGTAACCCAGTTAGCGAATGAAGAATATCCGACATTCAGTGAATTTTTACAGTATGTGCGGAATGAATTATATGAGGATTTACCGCAACGTATTATTCGTAAAGAGTTGTCTATGACTAGAGCCAATCGTCTAGAAAAAATTGAATTAGTAATTGATAATTTAGTACACAGTTATGGTCATTTATTCGATGGACACACATCCATTCCAGCTTTTACAGATGAACAAGTGATTTTCTTTTCTGTCCGTAATCTAACAAGGTTAGAGAAAAATATATTTAATGCCCAAATGTATAGTGCATTAACGTTGATATGGGATAATCTTATTCAAATTGGTACACCTCAAATGCGAGCAATTTATGAAGATAGTAATTTCAATGAAGAGGATGTTATTCGGTTTTTCCTGGTTATCGATGAATCTCATCGTTTTATCAATGCCAATAATCTTTTAGCTGTGGACTATTTAATCGATTATGAACGAGAAGCCCGTAAGTATTTTGGTGGAATTGTATTAGCTAGTCAATCCATTCGAGATTATGTACCTGACCATGCAGATTCGGAAGTTGTGACAAAGATTCGTACTTTATTTGAATTAACACAGTACAAATTTATCATGGGACAAGACGCCAATACATTAGATGCTATGCGAACGATTTTTGAGGGACAAATCAGCGAAAGCGAATTGGCTCAAATACCGCAGTTCCAACAAGGAGATTGTCTATTGTCTATTAATGGAGTAGGGAATTTAATGTTCAGCGTAGAAGCATCAGAAGAAGAGTTGGCAATGTTTAGAGGGGGAATGTAACGTGGAACGTTCTACAATGTCAAAATTAATCTTGGTACTATTCATTGGTTTGGTCATGTTAGGTTTCATGATAAAAATGTTCTTCTATGATGGTAAAAATAAAGATGATACAGGCTTTGAGGGAGAAAATGAATACAGCTACACAGAACCAGTAGAGGAAGAAAGAACAGACTCAGAGACGGAAACCGATAAAGATCAACAAATACCTGTAGGGAATACTGAAATTGATTATGACGCTGAGTATGGGGCTAAATTCGGTGAAGATAAGGTACAGGCAGCAGAGAAATTAGCGGAAAAAGTTATGCAAGCTTGGTTAGAAAATAATACAGATATGGAGATGTGGAAGGAAATTTCTACAGCTCCTTTTTTAATTGTTGTGCAAAATGAAGTAATGGCTCCAAAGGATCAACTAACAAGGAAAGTCCAGTCACTTGATGTTTCTCCTACAAAGGCTTCAGGAGATCAAGATATACAATTCATGGTCTATGCCACATGGGATGTGCTGTCTGCAGGTAAAAAAGTTAGAGAACAATCCAACATGTATAAAATATCTTTGACACTTTCTGAGTCGGGAGAATGGTTTGTAAAAGAGTTGAGTCGTGTATGAAGCAACTCATTAATTTTATTGGACAGCAGATTAGTAAAAAGATTTTGGTATGGATTGCAGGGTCGTTAGGGTTTTCGTTCTTTGCGATTGTAGCTGTCATTTTGTTGGCCATCATCATGATAATAGGTGCAGTAGGAGGCTCAACAAACAATCATTCTATTGGAGGAAATGGTTTATCAGCTTGTTCAGTGACAGGAGAAATCGATGAAGTAAGCTGGAATGCAGCCTTTTCAAATGCAGGGGCTTTCACTGGAAAAGGAGATTTATTTATTGAACTTGCACGATTAAATGGCATTGATCCTGTATTGGCTGCAGCGATTGCTTTTCATGAAACAGGGCGAGGTACATCCAATGCGGTTGTAAATAAAAACAATCCAGGAGGCATCATGGACCCAGCTACAGGTTGGTCCAAGTTGATGCATTTTTCCTCATTAGAGGAAGGGTTGTCATACACAATGGCGAATTTAAAGCGTCGAATTATTGATGACGGACTCTCAACAATTGAGTCATTAGGGAGCGTTTATGCACCCATCGGGGCAGCAAATGATCCGAACGGATTAAATGCACATTGGGTACCAACGGTCACGAAATTTGCTAGTGAGTTGGGTGGATTAACGATGAATTGTTCGCCTATGGGTTCTCAAATTGTTGGAAATGAAGCTTTTAAAACGATTTTAAACGAGATGTTAAAGTACGAAGGCTGGTCCTATGTTTGGGGTGGCTACAATCCAAATATGGGCTTTGATTGTTCAGGATTAATGCAATGGTCTTACGCAAAAGCAGGCATCCAACTTCCACGTACAGCCTATACACAATACAAATTTGCTCAACCAATAACACGGGATCAATTGCAACCAGGCGATTTAATTTTCTTTAAAAGTGCTAATTACGCACCAGTTACACATGTTGGTATGTATGTAGGAAACGGAAAAATGTTTAACTCGCAAAACGATGGCGTGCGTTATGATGACGCGTTAACAGGTTATTGGGGATCTGTCATTGTGGGTTATGGAAGAGTGGCCGATTTCTCTGAATAAAGGAGGGCGTTAACTTGTGAAATTAAAAATAAATAAAGGCTTAGAAAATAAATTTTATGTAAGTCTGATGTCGTTTCTCATCATTAGTTTTTTGATTATCTTCACATCCAAGTTGTGGATGTATGATGATAATCCAATTAAACAAACACCTTTTAATAAAGACATAGTAGGTTTAGAACAAACGACATTAATCTTAAAAAAATGGCACTATAATCCCGAAAAAGGGTTCATGGAAGTATTGCTGGAAACACGACACACAGGTTCAGATAACGTAAAACCTACATTTGCATTTGCGGCCAAAGCGTCGAAATCATTGGAGTCATACCCTGTGAAAATTATCTATCAAAAAGATAATCAGTACGTTCTTCATATTTCAAAAGTGCCTGAAGAGTATTCTGTTATTGGTTTATTTGTTAAGGAAATTCGTGATCAAAAAATACTTGAAAGTGAGGCAAGGGACAAACTGTTGGCTGAAAAAGGCGCTGTCGATCCATCAGCTGTTTTAGATTTACCACAGCCAAAAGAAAAAATTATTGTTGGCGATTATCGAAAAATAAGTGAGGATAAAACCTTGAAAGAAAAGACACAGTTCGCCTATCAAGAAGAATTTATTGCGCTTGAAATTGACCAAATTGATAAGAAGATTCGTACGTTGGAAGGAGAACAGATTCCCTTACAAGATGACATTATTGCTTCAATACAAAACGAAATGAAGCATCTAGAAAGTGAGCTTGCCTATAAGACGGAAGACGAAAAACAAGAAGTACGTCTACAACTTGTAAAGAAAAAAACAGCCATTGAAAACGTCAATGAGAAGAAAAAAGACTATCAAAATCGACTAATAGAATTACAAAATAAACGAAAGAAGTTGCAAGAAAAAATTGACATGATTGGGTCCGATGAAATGAAAAAGAATGTAGTTGAAGTCGAATAATACTAGTAGTAAATGGATTGATTTTAGAAAAAAAGCTAGGAAGAAAACAGGAAGAACGTAAGAAATATCAGGAAGAAAACAGGAAGAATTGCTCTTTTTTATGGGGACACCGAAATACTAGGCTCTGCCTAGTCTATCACCCCAAGTGATAGCAGATTTCCCTTATGCTCTTTCACTCAATAGCCTGCGTTCGCAGGCTATTTTCAGTTTCGCCTCTTTTAGAGACGAAACGCTCAACGCCCTAGCGACTTTGAAGTAAAGGAGAGATTGTACAATGGCCGAAATAAAGGCACGGGTTGATCCAGCATTAAAGAAAAAAATAACAAGCATGGCCAAAAAAAAGAAGATGACACAAAATGATTTTATTAATCTTCACTTGAAACGAATAACGACTCCAAATTTATTTCAAGAAGAAAAAAATCGCTTCGAAGAAATGCTGGGGATGCATATAGAAGTGTTTGGGACTTTTGCAAAATCGAATGAAGAGTTGCTGAAGAAACTGATTTCAATTGAGGGCATTTTAAACCAAGAAGTGCAAAAAGTTTTTGGGCAAGAGGTGAACGAATAATGGGTGCTATATTAATTCGAGATGTCGATGAATTAGCAATAGATAAAATTGATAAAGCTGCTAAAAAAGCAAAAGTGTCACGCCAGGTTTATTTAAAATCTTTGCTTGAACGGATAGCTTATTATGATGTGTTCATTGAGGAACGAGATCGCTTTGAAAAAGTTGTAACAGCTTCTCAAACACAGATGGAGCAATATTTATTACAACAAAGTGAACTATATAAACATGTGCTGCAAATTGAATCGATGTTGTACCTACTATTAGATAGTGATGCAGAAGAAATAAATCAACAACTGACAGAATTAGTAGGAAAGGAAGTGAAGTAAAGTGACAGTTACGAAAAAGAAAAAAAACTTCTGGTTAACGGATTCTACAATACTAAAGCTCGAACAGTTAGCAAATGAAAAAAATTTAACTCTTGGTGGTGTTATAGAGTACCTAATTGAGACTCTTTATGCTCATGAAACTTCTCAAAATCAAGCCCTTTTAGCAGAAGTAGAAGTAATGATGCACAAACATTTACACAGTATATTGGAGCCAATTACAGAAGACTTAAAACGAGTACGTATAACAGGGAATGTTATTGATCGTAATACTCAGATGATGCTTGAATTTTGGAATCACTATTTCATTATGACAGATGCAAAACAGTTAGGTTCTACTGATCGATTAAAAACAGTGCCTTTTAATCAAGCTGAGGAATTAATAAAAAATCGTATTGCACATAATCGTCAAAAGAAAATAGATCAGGAAACAAAAAGAGCGTTGCCAGATAATCAAAGTTCTTAATGGATAGAGGGAGATAAATATGAATAATTCTCCTGGCGTTGTTTTAAAAAGTAGATTTGTTATGCCATCAAGCGATGAATATCAGGATTTTATTAATTATATTGATCGTGATGCTGCGAAAGTGAACGAGAAAATTATTACTGATGAAAATGATTCCTTTTCTGTTTTTTATCAGTATATGGACTATATGGGAGATGAAAACAAGCAAGGTGCATTGTTTTCATCTACAGAAGATATTATCAATATTGATCAAAAAAATTCATTAAAAGATTTGTTCAAGCAGGCTCAAGAAAATGGTTCTCCACTTTGGCAAGATGTGATTAGTTTCGATAACACTTGGCTACAAAAGTATGGATTAATGGATGAAGGTGGACAGGTCAATGAAGTGAAAATGAAAAATATTGTGCGCGCTGCAGTAAACGAAATGTTAAAAGCAGAGAATATGATCGATAGTGCGGTATGGTCTGCAGCTATTCACTACAACACAGATAACCTTCATGTTCATATAGCGACAGTTGAGCCGATACCTACACGGGTTAAAAAATGGACAAAGAATTTTGAAACAGGTAAATGGGAAGAACAAGTTCGGGCCAAACGTAAACAAGGTTCTCTGGACAAAATGAAGTCGAAAGTGGCCAACCTTATAATGGACCGCACAAAGGAACGCAATCTTATTACCGATTTGATTCGGGGTAGTGTGAATTTAAAAAAAGAAAAAGGAATCGACTTATCTACACACCGCCATACAAAAAAAATATTTCGAAAAGCACTTCAACGATTACCTCAAGATCGATCTCAATGGAGGTACGGCTATCAATCTATTAATGAAGCAAGACCATACATTGATCAGATCGTTGATATTTATTTAGATCGTTATTATAAAAATGAAATGAAAGATCTTCATCGGATACTGGATGAAGAAGTCGAAGTCATGAGGGAAAAGTACGGTGAGGGCAGCATGTATCAAAACTATAAGCAGACCAAACTAGATGATTTGAAAAAACGTATGGGTAATGCGGTTTTAACTGAAATGCGAGCCTATCAAAAAGAAAGTGATCAACGATTGTATGAACTATCTAAATCTCAAAGGAAGTATCAAGCTCCTATGTATCGTCAAAATTTACAGGTTTCTAAAGGGTTAAATCAGGCACTAAATAATTTGAATTATCGGTTACGAAAAACGTACCACGACTTTAAAAAAGAACGAAACATGGAAGAATTTGACCGCATGTTAGATGGCTATGATCGTTAAAGGAGGTTGCTAAATGATCTATCAAGTTAAGTGTGAACTATGCAATAAGGTTCTTGATGTATTAAAAGAACCCTATCAAGGGGCAAAGTGTATGTCGTGCATTGAAAAAAACTTGGATAAAAAGGATGGGGAAAAATGGACAACACTGTATATGCATTTATCAAAGAGTTAAAAGAACAACATGTCACGCTTCGAATAAATAAGATAGACGAAACGGTGAAGCTAAATGATAATTATAATAAATGAACGCCAAATTATTATTGTAAATAATGGAGGGAATGAAGATTTTTTCGAGGATTTACGACACCTTTCAGACCTTATGAATATCGAAAAATTTTAGGTAGACCAATAAAACGGAAAACTGAATTTTCAGATACAATATCCCTAATTCAAATTAAGAAAAATAAGTTAATTCGTAGCATTTGTGTAGAAAATTGAAATGATTATTCAGTGTTGTTTATAACGGAGAAAGAATAACATTTGAATACATTGAAGTAAAAGACACATAGGTCACTAAGAAACCAAGTCCAATTTAAAGCACCTTCAAAGTTGAAATAAATAAGACTTTTAAGGTGCTTTTTTGATACAAGAATGTATTCTTAAAAATAAAGTAAATATTAAATGAAGCCCTTGCTTTTTTTACGCATGGGCTTCCACTAAGCTTTGGTCATGGCAACTTCTACTATTTTACGATCACAATACATATGGGAATGTAGGCATTCTTCCCAATTCACAGGGAAGCCCATTCTTTCAATGCGAACTATATCAGTATGTTGACCAATTTCTGCAGACAACATTGAATTCATCCCGTACTTGCAATGCATTTACATGGATTGCAAGTACATTTTTGATTGTGAGCATAATAGCAAAAAGGTGAATGCCCTAATTAAATAGAAATCCCCCAATGTTATCCTTTACTTTTTTTCTGTAGGAAATTTGGGGATGATATAATAATTAATTTATAATTAATAATTATATTTATTTGAATTAATGTGCATAGTTTTTTCAATACCAACAGTCTTAACGTTAAGCTTTATAGCATGGTAAATTCTTAAAAAACTGGGGATTTCCATTGTCCCTTTGTTTCCATTGATGATTGCTCTTTTACAAATGCTAAGTAATAAAGTTGAATTAGCGTTAAATGGGAATGAATTCAAGTTGTTGTGTCCATGATTAAATAATAATTTTTTTCTTTTTTTTATAGCATTCAATATAGTACATACTAGCCATCTATCTAGTTCTTTAAGTTGGTTTTCATCATCAATCAATGGATAAAAACTCATTAACCCTTTAAAGTTTAATCTTTTATAATTTCCACTTAAATAATTTCTTAAGAGAGAATCATTTAAATTCCCATATAAATATCTACGGATTTGTAAAATAGCAACAAGTAAATCCCTATCTTGATTATTAGAGGGAATTGTTATATTTGATAGTCGAGCCTGTTTTAAAGGTTTAATTAGATTTTTATAAAGAATATAGCTAATATGCTGTTTAATTTTAACTACAGATTCTTCTTTTATAGATACATAATTATTCGAGAGTCGATATCCTAAGAATTCTAAATACTCTTTTGCTTTTAATTCTGTAGGAAATCCTTCTTTTGTTAGTAAACTAATACCGTCAGATTTAAGTAAATTTATTTCTACACCAGTTTCTTTAGAAAATGTATCGATAATATCAAATGTTTTGTTTATTTTCTCATAACTATTTGTCCAAATAATTGTATCATCTGCGTATCTAGCAAATCTTAACCCTTCTCTTTCTAAATTTTTATCAAGTTTCCAGCAAACCATATTTGCTAAGAAAAGGGAAATAGAAGTGCCTTGAGGTATACCTTTTTCTCCTTCCATAAAAGATAAAAACTTTTTTATTATTTCTTCCTCAAAATCACTAACTAAAAAGCCATTTTGATTAAATTGATTATTTATATATGAATGATTTATAGACCCAAAAAAGTCCTTGAAATCAAATTCAGCAATAAAAGTTCTTGGGCTCATTTTTATATCTATTGCTATATCCTTTACAGCAAAATGTACATTTCTATCATTTCTATAAGCATAAGAAAAAGAACTAAATCTGTGTCTATTCTTAGCTAGAAGTTTACTGTAAATTAAATTTGAAATTGCTTCATCAGGGATTTGAAATTTATAAATTCTTCTTTTTTTATTACTACCTTTTTTGTTTATTTCATCAATAAACGGTTCATAAGGGGTATAGTTGTTGGATATTATCTTATTGAAAATAGAATTAGATATTTGTTTAATTTGTTTTAAAACATAATATGGATTATGTTTTTTATCAATACTCCATTCTTTCGGGAACTTAACTTCTTTTTTTGAATTAGAACCGCCTCGTTTAAGATTTCGTTGGAACTCAGCTTCTAAGTTGTTATGATATTTTTCAAATTCATTAATTTTTCTAAGGGAAAGTTCTCGAATCATTTCTTCGATTTCATCTTTTAACATTTAAAACACTCCTTATATAAAAAATGCCCCCTTATTAAATAATAAGGAGGATTTTTTCGTGGCTCTTGCAAGTAAAAATAAGCTCAACTCTCAAAAGTCCTTTTATGAGAAAGTCCTTTCTCCAACGCTATATTTAAATAAACATAGCATACGCAATTCCCACAATAGTCACCTAATGACGTTAATACTATGTTACCATTATATTGATTGAAAGGGAAATATAAGTTGTATTGTATTATAAAAAAATATTTAAATGTTACGGGATTAACTTTAATTTTTAACTCTTACAACACATAATTTTAGTTCTTCGTAGGTAACCGCGTAGGAGCACTTTTTTAAAAATGAACAGAAAAAGTGCTTATAAATGTTGATATAACAACGTTTTTGGAGATGTTGGTCAAAACCCCGCCGTCTCCAAAATTAGGAATCGGCAATTTTGTGTTTATACCGTTTTGTACAGTGGCATTCACTTTGGAAGTCAATATTTTGATATTACTCATATAAAAATAGTATATATATAAAATGGTCTTTATTGTATAATTTTGTTATATTTTAGCGGAGGGGTGATGATTGTGCCTAATATTTATAGAATTATGCACTATGAAAATTTACATCAGTTGATTAAAAATAAAGGACAATATTCAAGAAATAATATGAGAGAAGAAAATATTCGTTATAGAGACATCTCAAATAATAATATTCAATCCACACGAGAAGACATAATTGTACCGCAACCTCCATATCAAACTTTACATGATTATGTTCCTTTTTATTTTACAAATCGTTCTCCAATGTTGTATGCCTGTGCAACAGGGTTTGCTTCAAGCTATGATGAGGGGCAAGAACCTATTATTTATTTAGTATCAAATACTGATTTAATAATTAAAAATGATGTGGATTTTGTATTTACCGATGGACAGGCTAATTCTAATGGTACTTATTTTTACAAAGATATAGCTGATTTAGACAATATTGATTGGGATTTAATTGAATCATGGTCTTGGAGAAATACCGATGAAGATAATGATAGGAAAAGAAGGAAACAAGCTGAATTTCTTGTACATGAATTTTTCTCTAATGAATTAATTGTAGAAATAGTAGTTAATAATAATAATATAGCTGAAATCATAGAAGATATTTTAAGGGATGCGAATATCCAAATACCTGTTTACGTTAGAGAAAATTGGTATTATCAATTAGTTTGAATTAATATGACCGCATGAAGTAACTTAAAAAATTAGAATTATAAAGAGGTTGGGACATACAATAAACTGTACCCTATAAGATAGACACTTGAAAAAGGTCATCTTATAGGGCATTTTTGTTTATAATTGAAAAAACAAGATTCGGAGCCACTACTATGACTAAGAACTTTTTAACACCCCACCAACAAAATGAATTTGAAATAAAACTCGCACCAGAACTGAAGTTTGAACTGATTGGTCAAACGATTGAAACGTATGGATTGAAGCGAATGGTACGCTATCTTTGTGAAGTGTTGGAGGTATCACGCTCAGGCTATTATAACTATTTTAAGGAAGAATCTCTTCAAAAAAGAGCGATGAAACACCAAGCAGATGAAGTCGTAAAGGAAGTGATTTTAAAAGCGTATCGATTCCGACGACGTCACAAAGGAGCCCGTCAAATCAAAATGACGCTTTACCATCAATATGGTATTACCTATAATCTGAAGCGAATTCGCCGCATTATGAAGAAGTTTGGGGTTATCTGTCCAATTCGTAAAGCGAATCCTTACCGTCGTCTAGCCAAAGTCACACAAGAACATCGTACGTGTCCACATCTGCTCGAACGCCAATTTAAACAAGGCGTGGCTGGTAAAGTCCTCTTAACAGATATTACGTATTTGACATATAAAAATGGTAAACGTGCTTATTTATCAACGATTAAAGACGCTGAGACGAATGAGATTTTGGCGTATGAAGTAGCAGATAGCATCACAATGGAAATTGTGCTCGACACTTTGAAAAAACTGAAAAAGTTAAAGCACCTAGCTCAGGACGCCTTCATCCATTCAGACCAAGGTTTTCATTATACCAATCCAGCGTTCCAAAAACTCGTGAAACAAATGGGCTTAGGTCAATCGATGTCACGCAGAGGAAACTGTTGGGACAACGCACCTCAAGAATCATTCTTTGGACATTTTAAAGATGAGACGAATATAAAAGATTGTGAGACATTAGAAGATGTAAAACAAGAAGTGAAAAGCTATATGATCTATTATAACCATTATCGAGGTCAGTGGGATTTAAAAAAGCTGCCGCCTGTAAAATACAGACAGCAGCTTCAAGAAGTTGCCTAACCTTTTTCAAAATGTCCTTTACAAAGGGTACAGTTTACAAATGTCCCAACCTCTTTATAATTCTAATGATAAGTTTTCTGATTTGGAATATATTTTTTCAATCCTATTGATAGCTTTAATAATAATTTTTTCATCATATTTATGGTTATTTTGGTCAAACCAATTCTTAATTTGATTAATAAAGCTAGTAGGTGATTTTTCATTAAATTTAAACCAATGAGCCATAGATAATATTAATAGATCACTGTAATTGGTAAAATCATCTACAAGGTTTTTAACTCTTAAAAATTCATCGTCACTAAAGACATCTTTTTTTGAAGGAATTCTACTAGCAATTACTTTAATCTGTGTACCATTATTTTTATTAGTCGGAATAGTAGTTAGATAGTGAGTATTAAAAGCAATTAATAATTTGTTTATATCTTTATTAAAGGGACCATTACGTGTCATTTCAAATTTTGTGTTTGAACTAGAGTAATTCAACAAATAAGATAATAAATTAACTTCTATATGAGTAATTAGGTCATCAGAAGTGTTTGCATTATAATAATCCATAAGCAATAATAGTCTTTTTCTACCTATTGTTAGTCGCGGTTTAGGAACTATTTTTTTTGCTTTATTTGATGGTTCTATAACAATAATTTCAATATTTTCAAGATGACTTAATTTAGTAATTATTAACGGTTTAACAATTGTCCAATCAAGATTTCCATTCCCGCATCCTAGTGCAGGCATAGCAAGAGATTTTATATTATATTTTTCTATAATATCAATTAAGTTATCTAATCCTTTTTCGATATATTCAAGCTTAGAGGGGTTCCGCCAATGTTTTTTTGTAGGGAGATTAATAATATATTTTGTACCATTCTCACTATGCTTAATTGTATTTACGTAGCTATTACCGATATCTATTAATTTTTGGCTGCAAAGTTTTTTGTATTCAGAGTAATTTTCAGGATATCTCTTTTTAAAATCCAATGCAATTCCTTTGCCCATTACACCTACAATATTAACGGTATTAATTATCGCATCTACTTTATTTACATAATTAAATAAATCATCATTTTTAAAATTTAACATAGAAACACTCCTTTTCACATTATATGGTACCGTTGATATGTATTCAATTACATTTGGAGACAATAAAATATTTTGAGTTCAAAGACTGCTTAAGATTTATTAACTAGTCCTGAGGTTATGAAATATTTACCGGAAAATTGCACATGGTGAAGTAAATATAAATCAATTTAGTCATGTAACAAATATAGCAAAAATTTAAAATGAAGGCATCATGATTTCTAGAAATAAATTTGAGAAGATAAATGATCCTCTTATCAATGATAATACTAGTAGTGATGTTATAGTTTGATACATGTACTAACCTTAACCGGATATTGGAGTTTCTTTTCATAGTACCACAAAAATTATTCCTCCTAGACTCTGGACCTGCCATGGCCAAGGCGTATCAACCCACTTGAAAGGATAGTCCGAATAACTTGAATAACTTATTCCAAAATTCATTAATGGACAAAATTTTTGCTCAAAATTAACTTTAAGTTTCATACTTTTTTCAGTATTTTCATTAAATTGCATCATAATCATTGGGATGAGTATCCAAGTATAGATTTAATTCAACAATGACAAAATCGATGGCTTGTATTTCTTCCAGTAGGGTATAAAATTCGGGTGGCATCTTTTTACTCACTCTAATTCCCTCCTTACTGGAGGCGGGTAGGGGCTAAACGCTAAGTTCTATTCTTTATATTTCTCATCATAGTATTTTAGATTAGCGAATTTTTTAAAAATTGAGTTAATACTTATTACTAAATTTGAAATTTTGCTTACACGCCGCCAAGAATTATTAATATTATATTAGCCCCAACAAGCCCCAACATAGTCCCAAAACGAGCCCCAACTGTGTGCATTATTTTGCGTTACTATGCAATGTAAAGGAAAAATGAAAAACCCCAAAAGACTGTATATAACAGGCTTTAAGGGGCTTTGTAGGGTACATATTACAAAATATAAAAATTAGTCCGTGAAACATAAAGATGATAAGTAACCTAACATTAATAAAAGACCAATACCCATTGCGATGCTCATGCTTTGTACCTCCTTTAAAAAAACGACACATTATTCATAAATATTGTACAATGAATTATAGAAATATGAAACCTTTTAATGGCGAGAACGTATATAATAATAGGAGAATTACCAATTTGTACATAAAGAGTAGGTGACAATAAATGAAAACGTGGGTTAAGAAAAGTATAGTCATCATGGTTGCGTTTTTAACATTTGGTTTAATAACGCCTACACATGAGATTTGGGAAGCATTTGATCAAAATCCTTCGAACCGTGCATCTATCGGCCCTTCATCAGGGACAAGCACTGCTTTAGCGGCTGAGCATGATGACAGCAGTGACGAGCAGCTACAGATACAAGAGGAAGCGATTGATTATAATGCCTTACTGGTGGATGCAGCTAGAGAACAATCGTACATAAAATTTGGCACAAAAATTGGTCCAAAAATTAGCAATGAATTCGACAGCATCATCTTCCCAAAAATGGAGGAAGCTATTGCAATGACAGTGGCTAATCTTGATGATCAAACTGCTGCATCTTTAACCATCTCTGAAAGGCCAAGTGGTAATTACGGTGAGAAAATTTTCAATGTCATCAACAATGAAACAGGCACAGATTTAATTCGTTTCCATGTGCGCACAGAAAAAAGACCGCAGGAAGGCTACTACTACAACTTCCATTACCACAGTGTCGAGGACAACTTCATGGCACACAACAACCTTGGCGATATCTATTGGGAAAAAAACACACCACCTAAGTGGTTGTCATAATAAGTACGAAACACTCGTTTACATGACGAGTGTTTTTTTGTGAATATCTCAGCGTTTGTAAAATGTCATTGAGTTATAACTTTTAATTTTTCAGAGTGGGGGAGGTAGGGGAAAGCATGTACCCTAAAAAGTACCCCAAATTCTTAATTTTTTGATTTTCTTAGATTTATCAATTGAATTGTAGCGATAGCTGATATCAATAGCTACATTGAGCACTCTCGATTGAAGGTGCTTTCCAACAATATGAATAGGACTTGTGTTTATGATTGATTATCCTATATGTAAGTCCTTTTGTTATACTTTCATAGCCTCTCCCTTAACTACACATAGGGCTTTATAGCAGCACCATTTAGACAAACTATATAAGTGAAAAGGTGACTTTTATAGTCACCTTTTCACTTATAGATAGCAATTTATTTATTGAATATTTGCTCATAACGGTGGAAGAATGCCACTGCGTGCGCTCTTGTTAGTGAATCATTCGGTTTAAACTCTGCATCCGTTTTAGTAGTTGTTAAATCGAAGTCACGTAGAAACTGGATGGCCTCTTTCTGAGATACTGTTTTTCCATAATGCATAGATGCTAGGATACGAGCAAAATTACCACGTGTGATGTCTTTGACTGCATATACCTGTTTAGATGCTGATATACCACCAAGCGTTGGTAGAGCGTACTTACTTGCTAGTTGATAGTTTACATCTGCACTCCATGAAGAACTAGGTTTTGTTGAAGCTAATTCATCAGACTTAAAGTAACGGAAAAGTACAGATAACATCTGATTTTCTGTTAAATTCGTGTTTGGTTTCAGTAAGTTTTCGTATTTCTTTGTTGCAGGGTTGTATACGTTTGGATAACCGCTGATAAGTCCTTTGTTTACTGCCCATTGAAAATCCTCTGCCCAGTACTGGTCTGCCTTGTAATCAGCGAACTTTGATACATCTATACTACCTACTGGAGTTGTAGGAGTTGTAGGTGTTGAAGCTGAGTAGTTTAAATAACTTGATGCTACATACCCCTCTGTCCCGTCATTTCTTTTCACAGGATACCAAACAAAATGGTTTTTCTTCGTTGATACTGCTTCATATTCAAAAGGGCCCGTAATTGTAACAATTTCGCCTTTACGTAAAGTACCCATAGAAGGACTATCCGTAGTAGGTTTTGTCCTAACTGTTACATTAGTTGTTGCATTAACTTTTTGATTTGTTTTAAAAAAGTATTTTGATTTTGTTAATGGTAAATCAAAATCATAGTTCATCGCTGAAAATTTAATATTTTCCCTGCTGTTAGAGTCATATTGAAAATGTTCACGTGTAAAAGGCAGCTCTGTTAAGTCTATTAATTCTAATCTCTCAATAATTCGGAGAATTTTTTCTTGATAGGCATTTGCATTTCTTTCCCCAGTTGCTTGGACAAATGGACTATTTACCGGCTTAGTACCGTTATAAGCCATGATAGCGAAGTACCAATGTTCCAATATATCTCTTTTCCCACCGTTGATGCTAGGCAAATCCTTCCGCTTAAACATATCATCTAGAGTCTCCACACCAGCTCGAATATTATAGACAATATCGCTTTTTAGTCTATCTTGATTGTAGTCAGCTTGATTGGTAATTTGCATAATGCCAATTCCATTATCAGCTGTCACAATCGCTTTACCATTCATATCGAAATGACGCCAATTTCCACTTTCACCTTCCGCTATTGCCTTCACAATTTCAGGAGGAACATTATAACTCAGTGCTGTTTCGGTTAACAAACAGTTCATTGTGGAATAATCAGGGTTGACCTTCGATGCCGAATCATACTTACATGTATTTGCAATATCATTAGCTAATACATTTTTATCTATATTTATAGTTAGAGAGAGGGCACCAATGACAATACCACTAATCAATGGTTTCAATATTTTTTTCATATCTGTTTATTACACTTCCTTTCATATTTTCCAAAGTTAAAAGATTCAGATATATGTTATCATAAACCCAATATTTGGGATAGGGGTAATATTCAATGTTTCTTTCATTTAACAGGGTAGAGTGATAAAAGCCTAACATATATTGTTTCGGTGAAAGGGTTGTAAATAGTGATACTATTTTAGTGAACAAATTCTGTTTCATTTGGAGTAAGTGTATCAGTAAGTCAGCCGAATCTGCTTCTACGGGTTATTATATTCATACAGATTATAGTAGGTGGAGTCGTATATATGGTGACAAATTATAAAGAAGTAAAATACAACGTTGCTGGAAAATTTTTTCAACAACTTATAAAAACTATCCATAGGCTGATAGAACTTATGAAAAAATATTATATGAATACTAAAAAATAAAAAGATGCAAAAGAAGATTTGGTTAATACCCTCATCTTCTTTGGTGGAGGAACAAATATGATAAAAAGATCAATTTTGTTATTTTTAGTTACTTTCCTTCTGTTAACTGGGTGCAATGAACGAAATCAAGACAATATTTCTTTCCCTGTATTTAATTGGAATGGTCATAATTATATTGTTACTAATGAACCGATCCCAAATGATAAAATAGAAGAAAAAGTCGGAGAAATAAAAGAACAAACAACAGATTTACCTACAAAACAAGAAGAGGGTTACAGGCTGAATACCGGAACGAATATATATAAAATAAGGGCTGTGGAAATTACGAATGATATTGATAGCAATATGGCGATAGAGATAGAAGGTGAATATAGAGTAGCGAGAATAATTGTTGACATAAAATAATAGTATTTAGCTTATGCCATTTGATGCTCATTTTTGGAGAAAAAGTTACACACCTATAATATTTTGATAAATTAAAGGATTCACATACACAAAAAAACTCAAACCATTTTTGACTGAGTTTCAGTACAAAGGGTATTGGTTAAGCGAAATATGCTGATTGATGAAACAGCTAAATGACTGGGATGTACTTAGTATTTATTAAAAGGAAAAATGTCATGGGCAAACTCCTTTCTTATGTACAAACGAATATGACCTAAAAAACATAAAATATTCTAATCGAAATAATAGAAGGGAGGATACATTTGTCTAATAATCATGGATTCAATAAGCTTTGCAATGATTGCGAGGGGTGTGAAGACTGTAAAAGTTTCTCCAAGTTTAGGGTTTCTAGTTGTCCCAATGTGCCAACTCAAGAAGAAGCAGTACAATTTATCCCAGCTTATGGTTCAATATATAACGTAGCTGGAGGAAATCCTACTATTGATCCAAATGTTAATTTCGACACAGTCGGACCTTCCAGTGGAACAACACCAAGTACAATTGATGATTCTATTACTGTTAATAGTCAAGGGGTATATACTGTTACGTTTACAATTGAATTAAGAGCAAGTTCAGGAGGAATATCGAATAATATTATTTTTCGCCTCTCTATAAATGGGACTCCTCTTGCAACAAAACAGATTGAATATCAAACCTTTGTAACTGCTGCTAATATTGAAGTAGATTTAGTATCAAGAACAGACCAATTAGCGTTAAACCAGGGTGATGTTATACGAGTTGCCATAGTAAGTTCAACGGGACTCATAACTTATGATAATGCTGCATTGGTAGTAACAAAAGTTGCATAGGTTAAACAAATACAATGAACTATGCGATATAGTGAATTACGTTAATAAACAGTGTAAATTGATATTATTAAGTTTTATCAAAAGTATACGGAAATACGCTAATCAAATTTCCATTACAAAATAAACATGTTCACTGTACGTGTATGTTGGAAACAAGTGAAAGACCACTCAATATTTAACCCCAATCTTAATAAACTTGCAAGAATTTAAAAAGCCTTAAAAATCTACACAGCACCTAATTGGTTGTCATACTAATTACGAAACACTCGTTTACATGACGAGTGTTTTTTTTGTGCGAAAAAACAATACTGAGAGAGGTAAGTGAAAGTATGTACACTAATAATTTTCTAAGATTGCATGGTCATAGAAGACATTTAAGAGGAAATAATTATAGCCCCTGCCTTCTGCCAGTATTTCAAAAGGCAAGGAAAATGAAGAAATCAGTCGCTTGATGGAGGAATGTGGGATTGATTTTGTCTTTTCTTGCGCTTACCCGGGAAATTTTTTTATTTCCTAAACTTACATTTAAACATTTTGTTAAAGGGAGATAGGGGGAACTGCCAAATGAAAGTACGACTCAAATTGATATCCAACTACTATAAGAAAAATAGCTACCTGTTAAGGCAGCCATTTATTATTCCGCAACATTGCCCATAGCAATAGAAATTCGATTCCAACTGTTAATTTGATTAATCAAGATAACCAAATCGACATAAGCCTTTTCATCAAAATGCTTGCGAACACGCTCATATAATTCATCAGGAACGCGTTTATCTGGAATAAGCGTAATATGTTCCGTTAATTCTAATGCTACTTTTTCAGCATCTGAATAAAAAGTACATTCTCTCCAAGCGCTAATGCAGTATAAGCGCTGTTCAGTCTCTCCCATTTTCTTCGCATCAGCAGTGTGCATGTTGATGCAATAGGCACAGCCATTAATTTGAGAAGCTCTAATTTTAATAAGCTCACGAAGCTTTCTCTCAATACTACTTTTTTTAGTGTATTTTTCCATTTCCATCATTATCTTCATAGCATCTGGTGCAATTTCATAATAATTCATACGTTGTGTCATTGTGAATCCCTCCATTATTTATTAGCTAATTCAACTGATAATTGATCCGCTTGATAAAGTGCATTTTGCAAGACATCTTCTGTATTCAATAAGGCTGTTCCTTGGACACGAAGAATATTAAAATCTTCTATTCCAAGAAAGGCAAACATTGATTTAAGGTATTTGTAAGAATATTCCACTTCGGTATACCAATCGCCATTTGTATAAATTGAACCACTTGCCTGTATGATGATTATGCTCCTTCCATCATTTAATAAGCCCACAGAACCATTTTCCGTATATTTGAATGTTTCTCGCGCAATTAGAATGTTATCCATATAATCCTTTAGCTTTGAAGGAATATTAAAATTATGCAAAGGCATCACAATTAGATATTTATTTGCACTTTTAAATTGAACTAAAATTTCATTCATGTGTTCCAAAACTTCATTTTCTTCGTGTGTTAAAGGATCTCCATTTCGTGAATGTTCCCAGCCACTTAAAACAACTTTATCTATCATCGGAACAACGTCTTCATATAGATTAATTTGCTCAATTACTTCATCATCCTGTTTATTTTCCTTGTATGTCCCTAGAAAATAGTCCAATACTTGAAGGCTCAAAGATGTCTTTGATTCCACTTCAGGGTGTGCATTTATCACAAGTAGTTTACTCATAAAAATCCTCCAGTTAAATAAAGATGTTAATAATCGTCGATTAATTTAATCGTTGATTAACTTTGTCTACAATATACGCTTTTCATTCTCGTTTGTCAAACTGATTCATTTATGTATTGCTAAAATGTGTTACTATCATGGTAAGCAAAATGTTTTAAGAGGGTGAAATAATGAAATATAGTGTGATGGTTGAATATGCCCTACACAGTCTTGTTTATTTAATTGATGTACCAAAAAATGAAAGTATAGGAATAAAGGATTTATCAGAATTTCAAGGATTATCGGAGACCTATCTTTCAAAAGTTTTAGGGAAATTGTCCAAGGAAGGCATTGTTAGCTCGGTATCTGGTGTAAAAGGGGGTTATCGACTCAATAGAAAACCTGAAGATATTACATTTTGGGATGTTGTGCGAGCTGTTGAAGGTGAAGATCCGATATTTCAGTGTAAGAATATTAAAGCGAATTTTGCTTATCAAAATAAAAAACAAAAGTGTGAATCTTGTTCAAGTCAATCGAACTGTACTATCAATAGTGTCATGCTGGAAGCGGAAGAACACATGCGAAATTATTTAAGAAGCAAAACGATAGCGTGGTTAGAAGAAGAATTACTGCGGACTCTACCTAAGAAGCAAATAGAAGAAGCAAAAAATTTTTTTAAAAAAACAAATTGATAACTTCAATCGAATCATTTTAGATGTATGTAAATTCGGTTTACCTGAATTAAATCTAAAGCGAGAATTTTATCTAAATTTGCTAAAAGTGCATGTTATACCGTTTTTTGAGAAACAAAAAAACCGGCAAAGATGCCGGCTGCGGATGTTGAATGAAAGCTATTTTGAATTATTTTCGTTAGCAAATTTACCAGAAGCAAATTTTTTGTTTGCTTCAGCTTGTTGAATTTGTTGTCTGATTTGGTTAACATCAGTTTCATTCCCAAATTCAACGTTCGTTGACTTCATTGCGTTTATAGAACCAGAAGCCTGTTGCTTTTTAGCTTCAGCTTGTTGAATTTGTTGTCTGATTTGGTTAACATCAGTTTCATTCCCAAATTCAACGTTCGTTGACTTCATTGCGTTCATAGAACCAGAAGCCTGTTGTTTTTTAGCTTCAGCTTGTTGAATTTGTTGTCTGATTTGATTAACATCAGTCTCGTTCCCGAATTCAACATTCATTGAATTCATTGCGTTTGGAGCTGCATTAGGAATTTTTGAGTTGAAATTTTGGTTGTTGTTATTATTCGCCATTAAATATCACCTCCTGAAAAGTAGTGTGTGCAGAAGGTTTTTTACTATCCATACATTTTAGAAAAACCTAACCGATTTGGACTGGCACTACAGAGTGAGGACCTCTAGTATCAAATTTGCATAGTTTAAGAAATCTAGTTTTCCTAGTATAATTGTAGTAAGTTCGTTATTGTGTTTAGAGATTGGAGAAATGTATGAAAGATCGTAAACAAATCGTTATCGAATCAACATTACAATTATTTACTGAAAAAGGGTATCAGCATACATCGGTTCAGGATATTTTAGATAAGGCAAATATTTCGAAAGGTACATTTTATAATTATTTTTCATCTAAAAACGAATGCCTGAAAGCCGTATTAGAGCAAAATCGTCAAGAGCGAAATGTTTTAAAAGAGGAAATTTTAGTTGGTAAGAAAAAAGATGATGTAGACGTTTTAATTGAACAATTAATCGCCACATTAAAAATTAAAGAAAAATATAATTTAATGCCATTATTTCGAGAAATCTCCTTTTTGCATGATGAAGAGCTGCAAGAAATTCTTGCGGAACATCGCTTTCATGAAATCACCTGGTTAAAAAACAGATTCTATGATATTTATGGAGAAGAAGGAAAGCACTATTATTATGAGTGTGCGGTCGTCTTTTTTGGCACATTCCAATATTTATCTTTTTATTGGAATTTGGCTACTAATATGACGATAGATCTAAAAAAAGTGGTTACTCGGTCATTGAAATATGTAGAAAGTTTTCTGCCAGAAATGATTAAGAGTGGAGAAATTCTATTAGAGCCACAGGAAATGTTTTTATTAGAAAAGGATCTAGCCTATAAGTCCATTACTAGTAAAGAAATACAAGAGAAATTAGAGAAATTTTGTAAAAAAATCTCGACAATCGAACTTCCACAAAAATCACTCGAACTCTCTAGCTTACTTTTGGATGAAATGAAGAGAGAAACACCCCGCATGAGTGTTTTAGAGATCATGCTACAGCCATTTCGTGCTTCTTTCGCTGAAACGATTTATAAATATGAAGCTGAAGAAATAGCCAACCTTTTCTGGCTCTTTATGAAGATGAAAAACAGCAAGTCATAAATGAATGATTGAATAACTAGACCAGCTTTTTAGCATAAAGTTGGTTTTTTCTTTTGTATTCGCTGGCTATTAATACTAGTGAGGGCATTAAGTTTTTTCATTCTTTTGTCAGTGAATATTCGATACTTGGTGGAATCGTGTCATTTTTCATAAAGCGGAAATAATAAAAGTATACATTTCCCACCAATTATACTTTGTTCTATAATTCCTACCCAATTCATGTTGAAACCGTATTAAGACACAACAAGTAAGCTCACCATAGACGACAATACATTCTCGGTTTAAGTGAATTACTAATTCAGGAAGTGTTATAATAATTTTACAGATTGTGGAGGTGGAGAGAGCTGGTGAAGGAAATAAGAGAACTATGGATGATTACATTTAAAATATTTTTAGAATTAATAAGAATTATTATCCTTTTTTCCATTATTGGATGCGTGATGTGGGGAGGCGCCAGGCTTATTTATACCTCTTTTGGAATAAATGTTGATGGTTCATACGCTGGGTGGCTGGGGGGAATCGCCATATATAGTTTATTGTTTGTCCTCTATCGTAATAAACTGCAGTTTTCGGGATTTTATAATGGTCCATATCGCCAAAAATTATCCCCTACAACCACTACCATTTTTATTACGATTTCCGTTTTTTTATTAATACTGCCACTTTTTTGGCGTCCTCATTTTTAATATAGTTTCATTTGATACATAAAAAAGAATGAAAAGAGGGTTACTACTGTGAAAGAATGGAAGGATAGGGCAGAAGTATCTTTTGTCACGGATATTTCCCGATTCGATTACCTGAGACAGCAAATTCAAGAAGTGGCTGAAAAATTCAGTTTCAATCATCAGCAACTTGCGAAAATATTTGATTTACCAATGAATGAGCTGGATAGTTTATTGAATAACAAGGGCAGCATCACGACGGAGCAGCTAGATAAGATTGAACGAAAAATAGTTATGTTATGTGTTGGCTTTGAAGGCTTTGATGCAAGGGAAAGAGCCGCATTGCTTTTGAATGACCTCATTAAGGATTACATGTTTTCAACGGCTAGTGTCGCGAAAATGATTCATGTAGAGGAAAAGGACTTAATCGATTTTAGACAAGAGATATCGATCGATAAGAACGTAGAATTGAAAATTTGCGTGAATAGTATCATGCTTCATTTTGTATTACATGACTAATGACAAGCCCTGGTATTTTGGACTAAATCATTCACGAAGGATAAATAAAAAATCTTCTCTTCTTCGCTGACATTCTTCATCACTTCCACGATTTCCTTCATACATAGTAATGATGAGAACCACACACATTAACCTCAAAAAGTATAGGGGTTCCAAAATGAAAAGTGCCAATAAAGTGTATGTGCTTTTATTTATCGTAGTTTTCTCATTTTCTTCAACCGTATATGCAGAAGAAAATAAGGAAGGTATTCTTGTATACCATGTGAAATATGATTATGAAGCTATAAGTAAATTTTTGGGCATGACAGTGCAGGAATACGACCAAGAGTGGAGGAAAGGTCTTTCGATTGCAGAGATGGCGGAGAAAAAAGGAATTGCTAGAAGAGATGTAGAAGGCTATTTTTATCAATTTCATTATGAAGAAATGCAAAAATGGCGAAAAAAGGGTGTCATGACGGAGAAACACTATTTCCATCTTGTGTACGGATTAGCCGATGAAATAGAGGAATTTATTGATCGTAATCCCAACCGATAACATTTCTCTATACCCTAAGAGTAATTCTTTTAAAGTTTAAAGGCAGAAATGTTGCTTGCACAACATTTCTGCCTTCGTTCATTTATTTTTGTGTAATACGCTCGAAAAACTCCAGTGTTCTGTTCATATCCGTAACATGTTCATTGCATGTTTGACTATCTGCACAAATGTAATTACTGTGGTTGGTAAACGTGCCTACCACCTGTCCTTTAATGGAGGTAGTAAATAGGCCTACATCTGAATGGCGATTACAGATAGCGCAAATGCCGCGAACGGTGTTATTGGCAAATATCCCTTTGATCCCTTTTAGCTGCCCATTTTGCTCAAGGACAACATACTTTCGATGTGTGCCAGCATCATCCCAAGCAAGATAACAAATTTGCTGAAAATCGAGTGCTTCTAGATTTGGTAGCTTGAGCTTCTTTTCTTTTTTAAATAAGGCTTTAAGCGTACTAGAGGTCACCGGCTTGAACGGGATGACATATGGTTTTAATTGCTCTAAAAATGCATCACCTTGTGCACGATCTGTGACAGTAAAAAGCTGGTCAATCAGCATTGTTTCTGCTGCTGATAATGCTAATTTTGTTGTTACTTCCGTATCAACAAGGCCACGTACTGCTAGGATAACGTTTTTATCCTTTGTTGTTGTCAGTGCATGTAAAATTTTATTTAATTGCTGTTCTAGTAAATGATAGTTGGCAACCGTTAAAAACGGCTGAATTGTTTGTTGTTCCATTTGAAATCTCTCCTGTTTATTAGGCTATTTGATTACTTTTTGGCCTAAAGAGATCATTCAATTTCTGTTAGTTTATAACTTAATCTTGACCTCTTTGACCTAAAGAAGTCGTTCTAGAGCATGCATTACAAGTGAATGCGATCATTTAGATCCCTCCTTTAAAGGAAACGTTGATTTATATGGGTTTTACATAAGGTTTTATAATAGGTTGAATTAAACAGGCGACCAATTTACATTAATTTGTTAAAAATTATAAGTGTCTATAGATATAGTAACATGTGATTGCCCTAATTGCTCTTGAATTGTTTTGAAATTACTCCCTTTACAATGGTATAAGATGCAAAGGTTCATGCAAATTTATTAGACGAAATTGTTTGTCTATAATCAACATTTCCATCTTCATTATATGTAGGACACTATTTATTTTTCTTTTGATAGGCTAATTTTTGTAATCTTGATGTATAAGAATTAGGATTGTTTAATTAATTTTAATGAACTAATTATATTTCTACCATAAAAAAGAATAAAGTAAATTAGTGTAACATTTATAAAGAAATAAAGTATATTAAAGTTAATTTGAGTAATGCCATTTTTAGTAAATAGAGCAATTGCGGATGATAACTCATTCTCACCGATGTAACTTATAAAGGGGAATGGGGCTCCAAATTTGTTAGAACCAAAAGATGCAAAGAAAATGGACATTAAGCTCATTATAATGCTAATCCATAACAACGCCTTTTTGTTTGTACCTTGCATTAAGTCATCTCCTTTTATATTTTAACTACCCAGTATTATTATATCGTAAAAAGTTGAATGTGGTAATATTTTGGTAATTTATAATAAAATATTATCCAGAATGTTTATTGTAATTTTTATACATATTGATATTATAACAGCTTATGAAAATTTGAAAATTGATAAAGCACTGTTTATTTTCTGAATTGTTGGAAAGGTAATAAATTGGTATAATGGACTGAATTGGTTAATGAAGGGGGATTTATGATGAAACAGATGACTGAACGTAAATTAATGAATGCTTGGAGAATTTATACATTGTAGGAGGCACTATGCTATTAAATAAAGAAGGTTTTGATTTATGGGCCGATGGATACGACCAAACGGTACAACACAGTGAGGAAAAGTATCAATACCCATTTGCAGGCTATAAAGCGATTTTAAATAAAATTTTCAATGAAGTGATGGCTGTTCCAGCTTCCACAGTTTTAGATATTGGCTTTGGAACAGGGGTATTAACGGCGAAGCTTTATGAACAGGGGCATTCGATTTATGGCTTTGATTTTTCTGCGAACATGATTGCCATTGCCAAGGAAAAAATGCCAGAGGCTCAATTAATGGAGTGGGATTTAATGAATGGCTTGCCACAGGAGCTATTACAGCAGCCCTATGATGCGATTATTAGTACGTATGCGCTCCATCATTTTACAGATGAGCAAAAGTCTTTGTATATCACACAATTATTACAGCACCTATCACCAACAGGGAAAATTTTAATTGGCGATGTAGCTTTCCAGACAAGAGAGCAGCTGGAGCAATGTCGTCAAGATAGCAAGGGATACTGGGATGAGGATGAATTTTACTTTGTCTATGAGGAGCTAAAGGTTGCCTTACAGGAAATTTGTGAGTTAACATTTTACCCACTATCACATTGTGGTGGAGTCTTTGTGATTAGTCGGAAGAATATAAATGCTGATTAGTGACCCCTTATATGGGGAGTTCGAGATAGATGGTTTGTTAGAGGAATTGATTGTAAGTAAGCCAGTTCAACGCTTAAAGGAAATTCATCAGGCTGGGGCAGGCTTTCTAGTAAATAGCAAGTGGACTATTTCAAGATTTGAGCATTCTGTAGGTGTCATGCTGCTTATTAGACAGCTTGGCGGTTCATTGCAGGAGCAGGTGGCAGGCTTATTACATGATGTGTCCCATACCGCTTTTTCCCATGTTGTGGATGTGGTCCTTGAAAATGAGGCGGAAGATTACCATGAAGCGATATTCATGGATGTTATCAAACAGTCTTCAATACCTGTGATTCTTGAAAAATATGGCTACGAGGTAGAGAACATACTAGATACATCCAGATGGTCGTTACTTGAACAACCTGCTCCAGCATTGTGTGCGGATCGTATAGATTATACATTAAGAGATATGTATTTTTATGGAAATTTAGCCCTGGAAGATATCCAAAAATTTTTACAGGACTTATTCGTTTTTCAGGGGAAATTGTGTGTTAAAACGATTGAGCGTGCAGAATGGTTTGTAAAAATTTATTATCAGGAAGTGTTAGATTTTTTCTTGCACCCTTTAAATATCTATGCGACAAGTTCGTTAGCGAATGTATTAAAACTGTCGCTAGCAAAACAAATTCTAACGCTTGAAGATTTCCTAAAGACTGATCATGAGGTAATGCAACAGATGAAGACTTCACATGATCAAGACGTTCTTGCTCTTTTACAACAATTACATGAAAATGTAGAGGTAAGAGAAGAACAAGCGAATTATGACATTCATTTTCGCAATAAAGTGCGACTCATCGATCCAGCTATCTATCATCAACAGCGACTATGGAAGGCGAGCGAGGTATCTAACTATGTCATAGCAATGAATGTCTCTGCTTTGGAAAGGTTTGAGCAGGGTGTTTATGTGAAAATAATCAATGAGGAGCTGTCATAGGGCAGCTCCTTTTCTTTAGGCAAACATGGATAAAATATATTTGCCAGAAAGCATAAATAGGGCATAGACAGCGAGCGCGCTCATAACAGAGATGCCTGGTTTAAACCAGCTTGTTAGGAGGAACGTGAGCACGGTAAATAACAGCATGCCAACCGCTCCAAATACCGTGTTTTGAAGAACAGCATGAAAGGTATCTTCTTTCATATTTTTCATTTGCATGCCCATATTAATGAGCGTCAATATCGGTAAGGCCGTAATAATACCTGATAAAAATAAATACTTAGATTGGCTAAGTAGTAGCGCTAGCACCATGATTGTGCCACCTACTAAAAAATAGAGAAAGTATACCATGGGATGCCCTCAATTAAATTCAGAATAGAGTAATAATACTGTAGAACGTAAGTGTTCACAAGTACCCATTGATACTATTTAGCAAGAAGCGCAGAAAGATAGCTGTTTATGAAAAATAGATAGAATTTTTGGGAGGGGGTGAGTAATAATGTCCATTCTATCCTTTATGCTTTTATATGTAGTAGGCATACCAATCTCTACTCTGTTGCATGAAATTGGGCATGCATTGGGTGTTATAGTATGTTCAAAGGAACGAGCCCATGTTTATTTAGGTGCAAAAAATCTTCCTGAAAACTTGCGTATAGGTCGTATACATTTCCATATTCGATGGGGATTGTTTGGCTTCTGTACCCCACAAAAAGGGAGTAGCTTAACGCGCAAGCAGTCGCTAGGATTTATAGCGGGTGGCCCTATCATGACTTTAGCAGTATTACTTTTTGCCAGCTATCTAGCCCGTTATTTTGCTACTTATACAGGGATACACTATTTTTTCAATAGCCTTTTTTATTTGAATACTTTTCAATTTCTTGCAACAGCAGTCCCGCTAATTTATCCAAAATGGTATAAGCCTTATGCAGGTTTACCCTCAGATGGCTATCAGATGCTAAGCTTACTGAAGAAAAATATCTGAAAATAAAAACTTTAACGAGGTCGCTTTTAATATATCGTTATATACGATATAATCGTGTGGAGCGATATATTAAAGGAGTTATTACAATGATTAAAGATATAAATGATTATTTTACAACGATATTCTATCATCTACATACAACCCATGAAGATGTTATTTCCCATCAGAGTGTGCGTATTTTGCAAATGATTCAAAAGGAAGAGGAAGTGACGGTGCGTGATATAGCAGGGTTACTAAATATTTCTCCTAATACGGCATCAGAGCATGTGAAAAAGCTAGAGCGTCATGGCTGGGTGATGAAGGAGCGTGCAAGTGACGACCAGCGTAAGGTCATGCTACATTTGACAGCAGAAGGAGTACAAGTGTTGAAGAAAAACTCGGAGCTAGATGATGATAAGCTACAGCATGCTCTTAATCAGCTAACTGAGCAGGAACAGCAAGCCATTCTACAGGCGTTTCGACGTCTAAGTGAGGTGGCAAAATAATGTATACATTCTTTAAAATTTTGAGTTCAGCAGCTATCATTGGCGTTGTGACGGAGGTTGCACGACGATTTCCTACCTATGGAGGAATTATTGCTGCGTTGCCATTGGTGAGTATTTTAAGCATTATTTGGCTGACAGTGCAAAGTGAGTCGAGTGAGCATATTCAACGCTTTACGGTAGGCGTTATCGTTGGCTTGCCCGCAACGATGTGCATGCTATTTGTGATTTACATGGCGATGAAATCCTCCGTACATATTGTACTAGCTATTGGACTTGGTGTGCTATCCTGGGCTGTATTTTTAGGCATACAAAAAGCGATTGCAGGCGTTTTTCATATTTCCATTTAAGAAGGAGTTTATAAAATGACGATTATTGCCATACATCAACTACCAAAACAAACTGTAAGCAAATTTTTTCAGGAACATTGGGGTACGACAGAGATGGTCATTTCCAGTGGCATTTATGATTGTAGTGAATTAGCGGGCTTTGCTTTTATGAATGAGCAACAAATGATGATTGGTTTAATCACCTATATCATGCGGGAAGAGGACTGTGAAATCATTTCTTTAGATAGTACGGTTGAGGGGAAAGGTATTGGTTCTGCTCTTGTGAAAGCGGTAGAACAAGCAGCAATGGAGCAGGGCTGTACAAGCATATCACTTATTACAACAAACGATAATTTACATGCATTGAAATTCTATCAAAAACGAGGCTATTATTTAATAGATATACTGCGTAATGCAGTGGAAAAAGCAAGAGCCTATAAGCCTTCTATCCCACTCATTGGTAATGATGGTATTCCAATACGAGATGAAATACGTTTACAAAAACAACTTGACTGTCAATAAGTCAGGTTGTTTTTGTTATACTAGTTGGGAGGAAAGAGAGGGAAAATATGAAAAAAATACTATTTATTTTAGTACTGAGTGTGCTTGTGGTCGGGGCAATCTTCATGATTTATCTCAAGAGCAATCCACCACTTGTTATTCAAAGCTATAGCAGCAAACAAGGCAATGAAGCAATCAAAATCATCGCACTTGAAAATACAGGGCTGCGTGAAATTAAGCTAAAGCAAATACTGGTGAATGATCAGCGTCCTGATAACGCGAAGCTTGTAATAAGTAAGTCAGAACCTTTTGAGGCGGAAACAAAGCTAGAGGGAAATGATCAACTATCTTTTCATAAATTAGCACAGCGAACGATCGTACCTCAAAGATACATAAATCAACAAGCTATTGGCGAGCAGCCACAGCATTATGCAGTACAAGTTCTAGCATCTAACAACCAGAAAGTAACGATACACTATGAATACTTAAAAATACCTTTTACGCTTACAGTTGAGCTTCAAGCCAACAAATAATCACTTTTTGTCTTATCCTTTATGCCTGTGTCAATTTCTAAGATTGTTTGGTGAAAAGCTCCTATCTCTCCTAGAACATGGTAATATTGTATTAACAGCAATTGTGATACTAGGAGGGACCTAATGGCATTTATCATCTTGGGTATAGTACTATTTATCTGTGTTATCACTGTGGCATTAGTGTTTATGAAAAAGCTTTTAAAAAATGATATTATGCTTGAAGTGACAGCCACTTGTGAAGGAAAAAATGAAGACAATCAAGCGATTATGAAGATATATTTTAGGTATTCCATTGGACGTCTTGCCAGAAGGAAACGAGAAATGATAGGCAGTATTGAATGGTCTGAAGGGTGGATGCCTGTCAGCTATAATTTAAAAGAACATGGCGTGTATGATGAAGAACGACTTCTGTATGCAACGAATGAGCAAACGTATTCCACCTTTGAAATCAATGCGACGAATGCGCTTGATGAGCAAGGACGTGGAGAGGGCTACGTGGTCCTTGTATTGGAAAAGCCAAATACCTCTCATATGTCCCGAGCGGGTGTTATTCTCGCTGTGACAGCCAATATGGTTACATATCAATTATCAGACTCGACTAGCTGGCCCAATGATATGCTAGCGAACTAGCTATCCAATGTATTGGATAGCTTTTTTGGTATTTACAAGTAAAAATAGGCTGTTTATGGAACCAATTGCGGAAAATAACGTATAGAAAGAAGAAGGACTTGCAGGAGGAAGGAGGATATAGATGTCCGAACAACATAGCAAATACAATGATTCAAGGCTTGTCACAATAGATGAGCAAATATGTGCACTTTTGCAGCAACGAAAAGAGCAAGCTGCTCTTACTCCAGGCTTGCCTTCGGATGATACCATTTCGAAATGGGCACAGCAATATGGTTTCGATGATACTTTTTTAGCGTTGTTCTTCCAGTTGATTAAATCAGAAAAATACTATACTTCAAAGGTAGAACCTTCAGGCTTCCGTCACTATATCCCTGTATTGAAAACGGTAGCAAAGGGAGAGCGTTTGTATACGGTTTCTTATGTTCGTCAATATGACAATGCAAGTGTGGTGCAATTATTAATCGATTGGGATGAGCAGCAAGAACCTCAGCTAACGATTCAGCAAAAATTAGAACGAAAACATTTTGGTCTATACATTGATGCGTCCTATGAATGCCAAAGTAAAGGTACAGGTGGCTCAAATGGACATGAAAGCAGTACGTATGTGGTGACACCACCCTTGCCAGATGATTTAAGTGGACTTCATTTTGTTTTTACAGAATACGAGGATGCCTTTGAAGAAAAGCCGACAGGGTGGGCTATCACCATACAAGGTTAGGGGGATATTTAATGAAAAAATGGATGTTTCCACTTGCCCTCATCATCCTATTGACAGCTTGTCAAAGCCCCAAGCAGGAGATACATTATATCGCCAAAAGTGAGCATTGGAAAGCCATCTATCATAGTAATGGTGAGGTGGGCTTACGCTTATTTTATTTGGGAGATGATGATGATTTGGGGCCTTTAGAAATTACAATTGAGGGGACAAAAGAATCCCAAAATTTAAGTGATGTTCAGTTAAATAAAGATGGCTATTATTCCTTCACAAAAAAAGAAAGTGAGAAAATCTTTAAACGAGAAACAAAGCCAATGATCCATGTAGAATGGCAATCTGAAGATGAGACCTTAGAAGTGAAAAATCATTAGGAGATAATAATAAAATGCGAATTGAACAGCGCGAAGATATAGTGATTATTGATGGGCTAGAAATCAGCGGTACGATTCAAAAAAATCAACAATGCCCGAGTTGTCAAAATTCCATCATCTATGATGACACGTTTGATAGTTATTTTTGTGCGATGTGTAATGAGTGGCAAGAGGAGGCATGTGATGACCCGCATTGTCACTATTGTGTTCAACGTCCAGAACGCCCATTGCAAGTCCGTCGCTAAATTTTTTTCTTTTTTAGTGTTTGACAAAGAATTCACTATTCGTTATAGTAATTAACAATTTCATACAAAATGAAATGGGCAATGATAAGGACAAGAGATGCGATTAACCATTTATAGAGAGGGAGGCCTTGGCTGCAAGCTTCCTAATGTCGTATTCCCATCTTACTACCTTGGAGCCGTGCTTGGAAACTTGCACCGTTTTTTTGCGGCGTTACAGCAAAATCAATGAGCCACTAGCTTATAAACTAGTGGGAATTTGGGTGGAACCACGGGTAATCAACACATACTCGTCCCTTCTTAGGGGCGGATATGTGTTTTTTTTATCTACACAATTATGCCAAGGTGTAATTGATTTTATTACTAAAAGGAGTAGAGAAACATGTCAAATCAACGTATTCACATTCAATTTCCAGATGGTCAACAACAAGCATTTACTAAAGGTGTGACACTAACCGATATTGCACAAGCGATTCGTCCAGAGCTTCGTAAAAAGGCAGTCGCAGGGAGTGTTAACGGAACCATCATTGATTTGACGCGCCCGATTATGGAAGATGCACAAATTACATTGTACGATGCAAGCTCAAAGGAAGGGATCGAGGTCATTCGCCATTCTACGGCCCATTTATTAGCGCAGGCAATTAAACGACTTTATCCACATGCACAATTTGGAGTAGGACCAGTCATTGAAAATGGCTTTTATTATGATATAGATATTGCTGATACACTGACACCGAGTGATTTACAGCAAATTGAAAAGAAAATGAAACAAATTGTACAGGAAAATATCCCGATTCATAGACGCGAGGTTTCACGTGAAGAAGCAAAGCAATTATTCGCCCATGATGCGTTAAAGCTAGAGCTGTTGGAGGCAATTCCTGTAGATGAGCTAGTTACGATTTATGAGCAGGGAGATTTTTATGATTTATGTCGTGGTCCACATGTCCCGTCTACAGGCAAATTACAGCATTTTAAATTAATGCATGTGTCAGGCGCTTACTGGCGAGGCGATAGCAATAATCAAATGCTTCAGCGTATTTATGGTGTTGCCTTTGCTACAAAAGAGGAACTGCGCGATCATTTTATCTTCTTGGAGGAAGCAGAAAAGCGAAATCATCGCAAGCTAGGTAAAGAGCTATCGTTATTTATGTTTTCAGAGGAAGCACCTGGCATGCCCTTCTATTTAGCCAATGGTCAAATTTTACGCAATGAACTGGAATCGTATTTGCGACATTTACAAGCAAAATATGATTATAGGGAAGTACGAACACCGCTGATGATGAACCAACGCTTATGGGAGCAGTCAGGTCACTGGGATCATTATAAGGACAATATGTATTTCACACAGGTGGATGACCAAAGCTTTGCCTTAAAGCCGATGAACTGTCCTGGGCATATGCTGATTTTCAAAAATGCCTTACATTCCTATCGGGATTTACCTATACGTATGGCAGAATTTGGGCAAGTGCACCGACATGAATTTAGTGGCGCCTTGAATGGTCTGTTACGTGTACGAACTTTTTGTCAGGATGATGCCCATATTTTTGCAACACCACAGCAAATTGAGGATGAAATTGCACTGGCCTTAAAGATTATAGATGAAGTGTACAACGTCTTTGGATTTGCGTATACGATTGAATTATCGACACGACCAGATGATTATATGGGTGATTTGGCACTGTGGGATCAAGCAGAAGCAGCACTTGAAAATGTCCTAAACAATTTAGGTATTGCCTATACAATTAATGCAGGGGACGGGGCTTTCTATGGACCGAAAATTGACATCCATATTAAAGATGCGATTCAGCGCAGTCATCAATGTGCAACGGTTCAGCTTGATTTCCAGCTTCCAGAGAAATTTGATTTAACGTATATTAATGAGCACAATGAAAGGGTGAGACCTGTTGTCATCCATCGTGCAGTGTTTGGCTCAATTGATCGCTTCTTAGGTATTTTAATCGAGCATTTTGGCGGAGCATTTCCAACTTGGCTGGCACCACAGCAAGTCCAAGTGATTGGGGTAGCAGAGGCACATCAAGGCTATGCCAAGAAAGTTGTTGAAGCTTTACAACAAGCAGACATCCGTGTGCAATTAGATGATCGCCAAGAAAAGCTCGGCAAAAAGATACGAGAAGCCCAATTGCAAAAAATACCATATATTGTGGTTATCGGTGATCGTGAGGTTGCCAACCAAACTGTAGCTGTTCGCAGACATGGTCAGCAAAATTCCACTGATAAGTCACTACAGCAATTAATAGAAGAAGTCACAGCAGCCATTCAACAAAAAAGTTTAGCTTAATTTAAGTAAAGAAAGCTTGCGATGAATGTTCGTCATTCATCGCAAGCTTTTTAATTGTTAAGAAATTTTTACTTCTATTTTTTTGAAATGACTACTAGAATCTACATGGTGTGCATACAATGAATTAAAGGTGCTTGGAACTTTCTTGAAAAAGCGAATGTCCCAGTATTACTTCTTGTGTTTCAGCGTCGATGACAAGAAATTTGCGATAGGATTCATCGGTATTGTGCTGAAAGGATGCTAAAAAATAAACTTGTCGATTGGGATGAATAAAAGTATGTTGAGAGAGGTCTATTGTTTCCTGTTTACCATCTGTTTGTAAATAAAAACGTTTTGTCGCATTTGCTACATCTTTAAAAGCCATCTTTTGACGAATATTCAATGAAGCATTGGTATATTCCTCATAAATCGCACGATTAAGCTGCTGATAAAATGTGTCCTCATCACGAAACGATTGAAATTGGTTGTTTGGGTATTGATATAGTGTATTTATTTCAGTTGGTGTGCAAAGTGTGGGTGATGTATGGTCTACTGAATGTTGAGGTGGCAATAATATTTTGGAAACAACCATAAAAGTTAAGATGAATACGTGCATCATTCAACCTCCAAATGTTTTCTTATCAAAAACATCGCCTACTTTTTCATTCTCTATACATTCTGAGAAATGGCTAGGTGAATGCATGTATCATCCCCGATAAAACCAGCCAATAAAACATGGCCTGGCTTTATCATATCTATACTTTCTTCTATTATATGCCTCGTTATGATTAGGAAGCTTGTGCTTGTTTTAAATATCTATTAAGTAAGACATCCAATTCTTGACTGTAATCTACTACAATAGGGTGGGTGAAACCAAGATCCTTTGCTTTTTTATACATAATTCTTCGTTTGATCTCAATTTCCGCCTTCAAGAATTGTTTAAGTAATAAGTTAACCAAGATATTTTCCTCCTAATTTTTTATCCATATTCTTGAAATAAATTTTTATGACCTCGATTCAACTTTTTCATTGTATATCACTTATATTAAAAAAAATGTCACATTGTGTATCGTTTCTTAAATTCGTAATTTAGTCATAGATAAGGTACTTCATCCTATTTAACTTGGTTGAAAATTTTTATATATTATAGATAAAAATTACTGTAAAATTCCCCTTTTATAGAATTTAATATATGACTTAAAACCCTGTTCATGTGCTGGATAGGGTTATTCACGTTCTTTGTTTTAGAAAATATTAAGGGGAAAATGGAGAAGTCTTAAGTCTTTTATACTAATAAAAAAGTTGTGATTAGAGATTGAATTTTCCGATAATTAAGCGTGGAATTCATATCTTGTCACATTTTAGCAAATTCCCTTTTTTGTTGTTTAGAAATGGGGACATTTCATTGTCTATGGTGAAATGTTGAGAATTTTTGAAATTAATGGAATAATGGATGTTAGATGAGGTGATGCAGCGCATGATGAAAAAAATGGTTTCCATCATTGCTTTTTTAAGTTTACTAACGGCATGTGAAAGGGAGAAGCCCTTACAGGAACCGACCATTGTGTATGACATGGATACGACATCGACATCCATATCCACTGAATTTAGCTATGTAGCCGATTTATCTTTGGAAAAAAGAGAGGCCTATCAAGCATTTTTAAACGATGGAGAAATTCGTCATTTGCAGACCTTTTCGCCAGAGGAAATGCTGCTAATTATGTTTGATTTAGTGGAGGAACCTCGTATGGATGCATTGTATGCGATTACTTACAGCAATGATGCATTCCCCACAAAAGAATTGTTTGAGCAATACTATACGGATTCACTTGCAGGTGATTTGCTTGTTACCTATTTCATGTATAGATTTTATGATCGAATAGTGATTAATGAATCGAGCACCCCTGATTTACAGGTCGTTCAACTGGAAATTTCCGTTGGGAGTCAGCGCTACATAAAAACATACGCCCTGCAACAGCAAGAGGGGATTTGGAAGGTTCATTTAGCTAAAGATCAAAGAGGAGAAACAGATGACTGAAATTTATTTTGTTAGACACGCACATGCTCATTATTCAGAGGATGAATATCATCGTCCACTATCTGCTCAGGGACAAAGGGATGCAGAGTGTGTCACAAATCTTTTGAAGCATCATCGAATCGACGCAGTTTATGCTAGTCCTTATCGTAGAGCCATTCAAACAGTGGAGGGGATTGCACAGGCGCGTCATTTACCCGTTCAAACGATAGATGCTTTAAAAGAAAGACAACTTTCTAAGGGGAAGCTGGAGGATTTTCATGCAGCAGTTCAACGGGTGTGGCAGGAGCCAAGCTTTGCATGGGCAGGTGGGGAGTCCAATCAACAGGCAATGGCTCGCGCTATTCCAAGTTTGCGAAACATCCTTCTCACGCATCCACAGCAGTCTGTCGTTATCGGTACACATGGCAATATCATGGCATTGATGATGCAATATTTTGATGCCCAGTACGATTATGCATTTTGGCAAACGTTAAGTATGCCAGATATCTATCGATTAGCCTTTCAAGGGCTATCCTTACAGGAAGTAACACGCGTGTGGCAAGAGGACTGAACAAAAAAAGAGATACTACAGCAATCATAGTATCTCTCTTGTGCTATTCTGTTAATTCCTCTCCCAATCGGAGCGTAAGAGGCCAAATAAAACTACGTCATGGAATGTACCGAAGCGGAAAATTTCTTGGCGTAAAATGCCTTCTTTTGTGAAGCCACATTTTTCATAGGAGCGAATAGCTGCTGGGTTAAAGCTAAAAACCTGAAGCTTGATTTTCTGAACAGCTATATATTGGAAGATAAAATCAATAAGCGTTTTCATTGCATCTGTGCCATAGCCCTTGCCGTGCCACTCTTTCCCAATTGAAATGCCCACTGAGCAAGTGCTATTTTGCCAATTCACTGCATAAACGCCACAGGAGCCTATTAACTGTTGTGACGCTTTTTCATAGATACCGAAAAAGTATTCCTCCTTCTTTCCGCTGATACTGTTAAAGAAAGCGGTGTGATCCTCTACAGTTTGTGGAAAGGGAATCTCATCATTAGCAAGTAGCAAAGAGGTGATTTCGCTTTCGATTGCTATAAAAGCCTCTAGGTCAGCAGTAGTCATTTGTTGTAAAGTGATCGATTGACCTGTTAAAAATGTTTTCAAATAATGTTCCATTATTGTATTCTCCCTTATATAAGGGCTGCAAGTAGCGTTACAACCCTACGATTGTTGGTAATATTTTCACGTCTACTGCATCTTTCACACTCATAAATCCACCCCTTTTTTTGTGCATACTTCCATAGTAGCATGAGGGACTAAGAGAATGGAAGAAATTATGTTAAAATATGTCATAGTTAAAGAGAGAGAGGGATTAAGATGCGCACAACATATTTTGCGAATTTATTACAATACTTACCACAAGAAGAGCAGCAACAATTACAACAGGCTTTTGGTGCTTCAGAGACACAAATTCAGGCCTTGTTAGAAGTATTTCCGAACTGCCCACAAGCTTTGGTGGAGCTATTACAGGATGTCAATGGTACATATTATTGTCAGCATGGGCAAGAAACGATCTGTGTTTTAGTGCTAGGCTCTGATTTAGGGGATTATCCGTATTATTTAAAATCGGTGGAGCAAATCGTGAAAGATTATCATGACAAGCGTGAAACAATTTATGAGCGCTATCAGGAATTTTTAGCGTATGTGGAAGTAGATGAAAAGATTAATATGCATGTCCCGTTAAATGAACGGCTATGCTTTGCAGATTGTATGAATAATGGGGGCACATCAAGCCTATATATTGATTTTACGCCAAATGAAGCGGGACAAGTTGGCCAGGTGGTTCGTTATGTCCATGATCCTGATAGCTTTGAGGTGATTGCAGCTTCGTTTGAGGATTATTTACAGCAACTTATAGAGGGAGAATATGAATTCACCGCTATTTACGAGGAGGAATTCGAGTGACTATGCAGCTCATGTTCTATGAGGACAAAGCAAAAAATTTAGTAGAACAATATACCCTAACAGAAGAGCAGCTACGCTATACAAAGTCTCCAAAAGAAAGCATTGCACTTGCTAAGCAGGATAATAGTCGGCATGCCATTTTAGCAATGGACGGTAACAAGCTAGTCACGTTCTTTGTCTTACATGAAAAAGAGGGGGTGACGCCGTACTCCTCCAACGAACAGGCGCTATTAATCCGTTCCTTTTCCACTGATTTTTATGAGCAGGGCAAAGGCTATGCCAAGACAGCACTCCAATTATTGCCTGACTTTGTTCGCAAGCATTTCCCATACATCAATGAGCTGGTGCTCGGGGTCAATGTACCAAATAGAGCTGCTCAAGAACTTTATAAGCGATGTGGCTTTGTCGATGAAGGCAGACAGGCAATGGGACTTCGAGATGAGCTAAAGGTGATGAGCTACTATATGAAGGAGGTTGAAAATTGAGCCATCATATAATTGAAGCAAGAATGGAGCATTTACAAGCACTTTGTACAATCGATCAAGAAGTAATTGGAGATTCATCCAGAGCGGAAGAAATTCAGCAAGCTATCAAAGAGAAACGCTGTTTGCTATACCAATCCGCCAATACCATTGGGGGGTTTCTGCTATTTAGCAATGACTTTTTTGGCTATAGCTTTATTTCCTTAGTCATTGTCAAGCCGTCCGAGCGCAGAAAGGGGATCGCATCTGCCTTAATGACCGCTTATATCCAAATGGCTAAAACAGCAAAGGTTTTCTCCTCTACAAATCAGTCCAATAGGCGTATGCACCAGCTTTTTCATAACCTAGGCTTTGTCAAAAGCGGTTTTATCGACAACTTGGATGAGGGAGACCCAGAAATTATTTATATGAAACAAGCCTCACCACAAAAATAGGGTGAGGCTTTCGTTTATTTTTTTGCTTTGATGAATAAAAAGGATGGCCTGCGTAGCTCCTTTTCAATAGAAGGAAGCTGTTGAATGGCTTCTGTGCTTGGAATTGGTTCTAGGATTTTATTAATGGTTAACCCATGGGTAATCAATGTATTGACCAGCGTCGATATGGTGCGATGATATTTGACAACACCATCCACCAACCATGTTTGCTCACGCAAGCCTTCTTCCTGGTAATGATCCACAGCATAGTGCAGACGTTGATGATTGTCATCATATACCCAATTATCATCCGTTGTATGACGAGCTGTAGCAATAGGATGCTCCACAGAGAAAATAAAAACACCGTTAGGACGTAGCATGTGAGCAATTTGACCAATGACCGCAACGAAATCTTTAACATAATGAAGAGATAGGGAGCTGGTTATACAATCAAAGCTATCTGAAGGGGCTTCATAATCCTCTATTGCCTGTAGCTGATAGTCAATTTGTGGGTGGGCATTTGCCTGCTTGGCAATGGTCAGCATATTGCTCGAAACATCTAATGCGGTTACGTGCTTGGCTTGATGGTCGATACAATACTTGGCGAAATCCCCCATACCACAGCCAATATCGAGTATCTGTAAATTTGTCAAAGGTGGAAGTAAAGCCTTCATCGTGGGCTGCTCTAAAAGACGGTTATAATTATATGCTTTTTGTCTCAATGTCTTGTAGTGATGAAAAAATATCGGATTATCATAAATATTTTGTTTCATTAAAAGCCTCCAGTTTATGAAACATAACGTTATGTCATTTGTGCGCATCATTATTGTCCCATGTAGATAGAAAAAGAAATAGACTTTTATTACAATTTTTTGTAAGATGTAGATAGAGGCATACCATTTTTTGATACAGTTATCTTCCATTTAATGGGATATTTTATCGTTCCCTCTACATAATGATTGATCCTACCAAGCACATCCCCATTTCCATGTCATAAAAATGTAACAATTTGAAAAAATAAAAATATTTAAAGGGAAAACATGGCACTTCTTACACGCTATAACGTTCTTACTATTTGGAAGCATATTCCGAAAAAGAGACGTTGGAGGGATTCTATTGAATCAAGAAAGTTTATTATCCATTAGTAGCAATGCCTTATTTATTGCCTTTATTCTACTACTCATTGCTATTGTGCCATTAGGGCTAGCAGTCAAATCAAAGAGAAAAACATTCGGTAAGCTAGGACTATTGCTCACTTATATAGCCTTTGCCCTACAGCTCGTGTACTTTGTTGTCAGATGGGTGGCGGTTGACCATGCACCTGTCAGTAATATGTATGAATTTATGACGTTCTTTGGCATCATGCTTACAGGAAGTTACTTAATTATCCATTTCTTATATAAGCAAATCGTGGTAGGCTTATTCACGATTCCTGTATCCTTAATCATCCTTGGTTATGGAAGCGTTTTCGCGAGGGAAGTATCGCCGCTTGTTCCATCATTACAAAGTCACTGGTTAACAATTCATGTCATGACTGTGGCCTTTTCTAGTGCCATTTTATCTGTATCCTTTGCTACAGGTTTAATTTACTTATTAAGAACGCTGGATGTTTCCAAAAAATCTATCAGTACATACGGGCTTGAGTTTGTGTTGTATTGTTTGGTGGTTGTCATTGGCTTTATTGGCGTATCGACGTTTTTCAGCCTTGCCACAGAAGAGGTGCAGGTACAATTCGATAATGCACAGGGACAGCAAGAAAAAGCCACTTACTCCATGATGCCCCTGATTGTCAGTAAAGGAGCCGTCACCGAGAAGGGTGAATCAATCGGTGGTGTCGAAATCACAAATAAAATAGATGCCAAGAAATTAAACTCGATTGTCTGGGCATTTATCGTGGGTACTATTTTATATGGTGTCATTCGATTCATCACAAGAAAATCAGTGAGTGCCTTATTAAAGCCATGGACAAGCCGCGTACAGCCACAATTAATGGATGAGATTTCCTATCGCGCAGTTGTTATCGGCTTCCCATTATTTGCATTAGGTGGCCTGCTATTCGCCATGATTTGGGCGCAAATTGCCTGGAGTCGCTATTGGGGCTGGGACCCGAAAGAGGTGTGGGCATTAATTACCTTTTTATTCTACGCAGCCTTCCTCCATTTCCGCTTATACAAAGGCTGGGAAGGAGAAAAAACAGCCTGGTTGGCCATCATCGGCTTCGGCATTATTGTGTTCAACCAAGTATTTGTCAATCTAGTCATTGCCGGCTTACATTCTTATGCCTAGTTAGAGGTAGGGGGTCTTGACTCCTAAGTAATCCTGACTGAGTGAGGAGGAGCCCGCTCTAAAGTGAGGAGAGAGCGCCCAAGCTAGTCAGGTAATCGCTCCAAAGTGAAAAGAAAGCGCTCAAACTAGTTAGGTAACTGCTCCAACTAGTGAGAGAACCTCTTAGCTTTGACCATCCTTTTCTTCTTATTAAAATATTCAACCGAAAAAAGCATTACGAAATGCATGTAGCACTTCGTAATGCTTTTTATTAATTATTTTTTGCGAAATAGTCTAGCGTTGCTTGACCTAAAACGTTGGCGGCAATTCGTAATGAGCGCTCGTCGATATCGAATTTCGGATGATGGTGTGGATAGACTTCCTCCCAATCAGGGTTTTTCGCCCCTGTGAAGAAAAACGCACCGGGGATTTCCTCTAAGAAATAGGCAAAGTCCTCACCGCCCATATTGGGATCAACTATTTCAACAGTCTCAACATCTGCAATTTTCTCTGCGGACGCCATTATATGCTCAGTCTTTGCATCATGGTTCACAACAGGCGGATAGCCTCGCACATACTCATACTCGTAATCAGCTTTTGTTAAATAACAAGTTGCCTTTAAAAGCTCTTCGATTTCATGCTCTAACAAACTACGCTCCTCCTCGTGGAAAGTGCGCACCGTACCCTTCATGTACACTTGATCAGCAATGACGTTGAATGGATTTAATGCCTCAATATGGCCAATTGATACTACTGCTGGACGTAATGGGTTGATGCGACGTGCCACAAGCTGCTGTAAATTTGTAATAAACTGAGCTGCAAGGACAATGGAGTCCTTGGTGTCACTTGGGTTTGAACCATGGCCGCCCTTGCCTTTTATCGTTATATAAATACCATCTGCTGCAGCCATTAATGGTCCTTTAGCTGTTTGCACTTTGCCAAGATCAGTGGGTGCCCATAAATGTGTCCCAAAAATAACATCTACACCTTCTAAGCAGCCATCTCTAATCATCGAAATAGCTCCACCTGGCGCAAGTTCCTCAGCATGTTGATGAATAAAGACGATTGTTCCTTCTAAATCATCCTTCATTTGATTAAACGCCTTCGCTAAGATTAAGAGGGAAGCTGTGTGTCCATCATGGCCACAAGCATGCATACGCCCTTTAATTTTCGATTGGAAAGGTAAGCCGGTTTCTTCCGTAATGGCTAAAGCATCAAAGTCTGCTCGTAACGCTACTGTTTTCCCTGGTTTTCCACCAACTAGCTTTGCCACAACTCCATTGCCACCTACACCTTCACGAACCTCATGACCTAATGCACGATGAAAGGCAGCAATGGTTTTTGGCGTTTCAACTTCCTCAAAGGAAAGCTCAGGATTTTCATGGAAATGACGACGAAGCTGTATTGTCTCTTCTTCATAATGTTTTAATAAATCTGCTAACTGTTGTTGTAATGTTGTCATTCTCTAACACTCCTTATTTTAAGTAAATATAATCTCCAGGGCCAAGCGGTAAACCTAGTAGGAACCAAATGGCGAAGAGGATAATCCAACCGATTGCGAAAAACACCGAGAACGGTAATAAAGAAGAGATAAGCGTACCAATTCCGATATTTTTATCATAGCGCTTTGCAAATGATAGTAAAATCGCGAAATACGGTAACATAGGGGTAATTGGATTTGTAATCGAATCCCCTACACGATAGGCCATCTGCGTAACCGCTGGGGAATAGCCTAAGTATAAGAACATTGGTACGAAAATTGGTGCAAGTAAAGCCCATTTTGCAGAAGCACTGGCGATTAATAGGTTGACAAAGGCACATATTAAAACAAAACCTATCATCATTGGTAAACCTGTAAAATTCAATGCTTGTAAAAGCTCTGCACCTTTAATGGCTAAAATAGAACCAATATTGCTCCAGTTGAAAAAGGCAATCATTTGTGAAGCGGCAAATGCTAATACAATAAATGGTGCCATATCTGCAATGGATTTAAAAATTTTCTCTGCAACTTCCTTATCGTTTTTAACCTCCTTCGCTGCTATCCCATAGGCAAGCCCAGGTAATAGGAAGAAGAATAACATGATAGGTACAATGCCTGCCATGAAAGGTGAGTTTAAAAAGCCACCTGTGGCAGGATCTCGTAAAAGACCGTTCGACGGTATGACTGTAAAAGCAATGACTAAAATATAAACTAGCGTTACGATTCCAGCCCACTTTAATCCTCTCTTCTCTAAAGCTGTCAATGGCTCTAGCTTTTCAATTTCACCGTGAAAAGAACCAAAGCGAGGCTCTGTAAACTTCTTTGCAACCCATGTACCAATAATGACTAATAAAAACGTCGAAGCAATTAAGAAATAGTAGTTCATCGTTGCACGACCAGTGTACGCGGGGTCTGCTATTTGTGCTGCTGATTCTGTAATCCCTAATAATAATACATCTAGAGAGCTAATTAATATGTTCGCACTGAAGCCCCCAGCTACAGCTGCATATGTAATAATTAAGCCTGCTAATGGATTTCGACCAATACTCATAAAAATCATGGCTGCAATTGGTGGTAAAATGATAAATGCCGCGTCAGCCGCTAAGTTACCAACTAAACCTGTAAAAATGATAAAAGGTACAATTAATTTTGTAGGTGCTGACATCACAATTTTCTTCATGACAGCTGAAATTAAGCCTGTTTGCTCAGCTAAACCAATACCAATCATGGTCACGATTACTAGCCCTAATGGAGCGAAACCTGTAAATGTTGAAACCATCTGCGTTAAAATTAAGATAAGTCCTTCTTGACTTAGCAGATTTTTTACTTGAATGACATCTTCGGTCCCAGGTTGAACTGCTGAAATACCGAGCATGGATAAAACCCATGATAAAACTAGTACTATACCTGCTAGAATAATAAATAACGTGATAGGGTCCGGTAGCTTATTACCTGCACGCTCGATTTTATCTAACATATTGTCAATCCAAGATTTTTTCTTAATTGTTTGTGAATTCCCTTGCATAAATTTCATCTCCTTTTATACTTTATTAGACTTAACCTTTAAGAATCCAATGTCTCTATTTTAAGACATTGAAAATCTATGTCCTTTATACAAAGAAACCATATTTTCTGACTATTTTCAATATTTATTTTTTATTAAGGAGCTATATGTATGTATAAAATTAATGTTTTTACCGCAAAACGCTCACTTTCATGGGTTCAACAGCTTGAAAAAATTAAACCCTCTTTTTGTGAATTTCATTACTATGCTTATACTGATTTTGAACATTTGAATGAGCTTTTAGAAAAGTATTTGGAGGGGGGAGATGGAGCGCTTTTTAGCGGACAAATTCCATATTTTTATGCTCAAACGCATTTTCAAGAAGCAACGGTACCTATGCATTATTTTGATATTTCAGAGCGTGATTTTTACCGTACCGTTACGGAGCTTTTTTATGAGAAAAAGATTGCTATGAATCGCATTGCCATCGACTTTTGCTATGAGGAAAACGGCTATTTGGGCATTCATGAATGGTCGATAGGAAAAAAACCTTATCTTTTTAGCCAAACGATGAGCGAGTACGCAAGTAGCGATATTGTCGATAAAGCTGCTGAATGGCATCTACAATTGCATAAGGAAAACAAGGTTGATTTGAGCTTTACCCGCATTGCAGAAATACGTGAGCGCTTAGCTGATCAAAATATACCATTTATCGCTTTTTACCCGTCTCAATATGCCATGCAATTAACATTAGATCATTTTCTCAATCAACTGCGAATTCGACAGCTTAACCAAAATAAAGTAGTGGTAGTGCATATTTTAATTCCGATCGATAAATCGAATATAGAAGACCTAGAATATCGGCAAATTGCCTTATATAAAACTATATTAGATTTCAAACAACTGTATGCTAGCTCATTTATCGTACATCGTGAGGCATCGTTTATTGCCATTATCACGACGTATAAGCAATTTTTAAGTACAACGAATCGTTATTCACATTGTCATTTAGTTGATTTTTTAAATGAGAAGCTATCGTTTCCTGTTAGAATAGGGTGGGGAATTGGTGACTCTCTAATTGAAAGTCAGGAGTTTGCTAAAAAAGCCGCAACCCTCTGCTCTTCAAAGGAAACACAGGGATACATTATTGAAAATTCGCGAGAAATCGGGCCTTTACTATATGGAACGATGCTACAGTTTGACGATGAAAAACAACAGCATCTAAAAAATTTAAGTACGACATATGATATTCCCTTATTACAATTACAAAAAATAGAAGCGATGCTGGAAAAACTAACGACAACGATCGTCAGTGGAGAACTGCTCAGTACACATCTTGGCATTACGGTACGCTCTGCAAACCGCATTTTAAAGCAGCTCCATGAGAAAAATTTAGCACACGAATTACCAAGCAACACGTCCACCACGCGTGGACGCCCAAAAAAGTATTATCAAATTCATTTATATTAGTCAGGATGGAATGGTTCATACGGTGGGGCTACCTGTGCAAGTTGATAGGATGAATAAATCCTGACACAGGAAAAAGAGACATCCATTTACGAATGTCTCTTTTTATATGCACGTCTATGTTAAGTGAAGATTATAGTTTCACTACATTCGTTGCTTGAGGTCCACGGCTGCCTTCTTCTACGCCGAATTCAACTTTTTGGCCCTCTTCTAAAGTTTTGAAGCCATCAGATTGGATAGCTGAGAAATGTACGAATACATCATTGCCACCTTCAACTGCGATGAAGCCAAAACCTTTTTCTGCGTTAAACCATTTTACTGTACCTTGTGTCATGTAAACACCCTCCCAAAAAAATTCAACAATCAATTGCTTCTATCACATATAAAAAACGTATTCAAAAGCTCGTATTACTTTTGAATACGTGTTTTTAATCATAGCAATGAAGTAATGTAATTATTACCCTTATTATAGTACAGAATTGTTTGTATATCCAGTAAATTCCGTTTTTAGTAAGGAAAAATTTACATTTGTAATCTAATAGTAAAGAAACACTATTTCCTCATTATTTAATCCATGCTTTTTCCTTCGCAACAATGACCGCCTCTGCCCGCGATTCTACATTCAGCTTGACGAATAGCTTCGATAAATAGTTCTCCACCGTGCGCTGGGTGACACCAATTGCAGAGGCGATGGCTTTATTTGTACAGCCTTGGGCAACGAGCTGTAGTATTTCCTGTTCCTTATCGCTCAGTAGAACCTCCTGCTGCACATTCGGCAGGTTGGTGCGTTGCTGAACAAAGTCTAAGAAATCGGCTGCCAGTAAAATCTCACCTCTTATGGCTGCTTGAATGGTTTGGATCACTTGCTCCTTTGTCGCTAGCTTTGATAATAGACCGTCAATTTTTTTCTCAATCAATAGCTCATAATAATCGGAAAGTTCGTAGCCTGTGTAAAGAATAATCAATGCATCTGCTTGTTTTTTCTTAATCATCTCTGATAGTTGAATGCCGTTGATTGGCTTCATATTAATATCAATGAGAAACAACTGAAAGGTAGCTGTATCCATTCTTGATAAAACGGCTGCGCAATCCTGTTCTGTTTCGATTTGAACATTGGCTAAATCCTGCAACAATGTTTTCGTACCATCTAAAACGACAGGATGGTCATCTATAATAAGTATGTTCATCATATGAATCCCCGTCCTCTTGTATTTGTATATAAATATGCATGCCCTCGTTAAGGCTCGATTGAATGGTAATGTCACCATTAAAAGCACGGACACGTTCGCGAATGCCATTAATGCCCATTGATGCAGAGGACTGTATTAAATCGTCAATGTCGCAGCCTATACCATTATCATCGTATCGAAGGATAAAGCCTTGAGGGATTGCTTGTAATTGAAGCGAAACCTCTGTTGCTTCAGCATGCTTGATTGCATTATTTAACAGCTCCTGAACAAGACGATAGACTACGAGATGCAGGGTGACATCCTGAAATTCTACACGATCAATTTGGGCGCTTAATAAAAAATCAGCCCTTATTTTTACCTTTTGAATGAGTTTTTTTAATGCCATTTGTAAACCAAAGGTATCCAATAGTGGGGGACTTAAGTTCTCGCAATATTCTCGTAAGTCCTTCGTTGCATTCAATAGCTGCTCGCGTATAGCTAGCACTGTCTCCTTCTGAATAGTAGGGGAGCCAGCTAGGACATCAAGCTCTCTGGCTAAATGAAGCTGCTCCTGCAAAATGGTATCATGTAATTCCTGTGCTAAAATACTCTTTTCCTTCTCAATAATATTCCATAGCAATTTATCGAGCCAAGGAAGCGGTGTATCGCTGGTATTTTTTATATGCTGAATTTCACGCACTAAATCCTCAATTTGCTGTAAGTTATTGATAAACATGGACACATACAGTGCAAGCAATTCTAACCAAAGTAGCTCTTCCTTTTGCAGAGCATGGCGTATTTCTAACATAATCTTTTCCTCACCAGCATCATGTAACAGTAATTGCGGATAGTAGCTTACATGCTGTGGAGAATCGTCTGTTATTGTCCGAATATGAAACGCTGTGGTTCCAAGCTTCTCGGTGATTTCATATTTAAAACGATCCAATAATTCTTGTTGGTTTTTTGCTTTGCCCATACGCTGAACGGCTGCATATAAATTATGTACATAATTTCCAGTAGAAGAGAAGATAATTTTTCGATACTTAAAATCAATGCGTTCTTTTATATAAAAGCTTGCAATGATCACCATAAAGACAAGTAAAAAAATACTTGTGACATGGACGATGGATAGCTCCCCCATAAATAACAGGGCAATCCCTGCTGTCAACAGAAGCGCACTGAAAAAGGCTAGCGTTGAATAATAGCGTAATCGTGATAATTGGTATTCAATATCAAATAATCGTTCGTTCACCTGAATGAACAGAAAAGAGAACGGAATAAATAATAAAAACAATGCGGCGATTTCAGCGTGTAATATCGGCTTATGTCCTAATATTTCAGGTGTAACGAAGAATAATAAAAAGGGTAAAAACGGCACGATAAAGGCAAGCGCAATTAAACGAATTTTGGCCAATTTAGTACGTAAATAACTCGTTACTAAAATAAAAATTGCATAGACTACCAGGACAGCAAATAAACTTAGGTTCAATATAGGTGTGAACTCACGTAATGATGGCTCAACTTCCTCCATTAGATAAAAGCCAGGGATGAACAGTATTAATAAGTACAGCCATTTGCTGTGAGGGTAGGTCCACTTAATTTGTAGGTATTTGAAAAAGTGTTGTAAAAAGTGAATAAAGAGAACCATGCATAAAATAATACAGCTACTAATGACAAACATCCCAATCATATTTCCTCTAGCTGATGCGCCGGTACTGATATAGGCGGTCGAACAAGTTAATAAAAATAGGATCAATAAAAACGTTGAAAGATTATTTTGATTGCGTCGCCAAACATAAAGTGCGACACCAAAAGCTAGGAAAAAATAAAAGATAGGGAACAAAATTTGCAAGTATAATTCTTCTGGCATGTCTCGATGTTTGACAGCAATGGTTTGAATACTCTTATCAGCCTTTTGGATCGTTAATGCATTGGCGCTTCTAACGATCATTTGCTGTTGAACGTAGCGATTCTCCATGGCTGGCTGCCCATCGATAGACACAATAATATCCCCTTTTTCAATATTTTTTTGCTCTGCCCATTGAGGGTAATAGCTGTCCATAATAACAGGCTGACCGTTTGTTGTATCGAGAGTGAGACTCACAAAGGGTGTTTTGATGGTAATACCTAACACATAAATACCGAGTATTAAGTATGTAAGAAAAATACAATAAGTACATTTTTTCATTGTAAAACCTCTTATTTGCTTATGATCATAATCTCCTATATATTATCGCTAATTATTGATAAATTTGGAATACCGAAATAACGAGTTTCGGAAAACCACTATTGTTTTTTCGGAATAACGAAATAGTGTTTTCGGACATGGCTATGATAGGGTAAATTTAATCATTAGTGACGAATAGGGGGACTTTTGCGTGAAAAAAGGCATTTTAACACTTATTCTTTTTTTTCTCATCGCTATGATCACCATTCCATTGACCACGAAGGCCAAAACGGTGAATCAGGATAAAGTCGAGGTAGAAATTGGTCTCATAGGTAGTGATCATCATTTTGTTTATAAGATTCCGAAGCATTTACATAAGGATATGCCCTATACAGAAATGAAAAATGGCATTCAAGCTTCCTTAGCTAATCATTGGAAAATTGGTGAGACTCGTTATGAGGCCAATAAATCCGATGTTGCCTATACCTTTTATATTCAGGATTTATTTCAAGAAAAGCAGGATGGTCAGCTAAAAGTAGCCATTCCCTATCGTCATCTAGTAGGGATGTTTGGCGAGCAAGATCCTATTCAATTGCGTATTTTAGCAAGTAAATTATCCAAGTGGACTGTCAATACAAAGGATTGGACAGCGCTTGGCTTTATGGAGCCCTTTACTTTTTTAAGTGAACGTGAATATGTCTATGAGGGGGCAGTCCAAGAGTTATTAAACCAAAGAGTGGGCCATTTTGATGGCACCATTCAAAAAAGTCAGTTGCTTTTATACAGTGTCATTTATTTTTGCTTTATGGCTATCCAACTGCTTGCTTGTCTTATTTTATCCAGACGGTTAAAAAGGAAAATCATTAAAAACCCAGACAATATGCATCAGTTCCGTAAACTCAATTACCTGTATCAATTGGTGCCGATTTTGATCATTGTCGCACAAATCGTGTTCCTTGTATTATCGGGTCTGATTACAGCATTTGGATTATACTTTAGTCCTGGCATTGATTTATTAGTGATTGTTGGACCTGTTTTATTAAATATCATCCTGCTGCCCACTTTTTTCGTCACAACAGAGAGTGAAATTTCAAGGGAGCTCAACAATAATTCGTTGTGAAATGGTATAATGATCAACAGCAAACTTGAAGGAGCTGTTGAAGAAAAATGACGCATCCAGAATTCGCGTACTTAAATTTACTACAACATATATTAGAAAATGGCACAAAGAAAGAGGATCGAACGGGGACAGGTACATACAGTGTCTTTGGGTATCAAATGCGTTTTGATTTAAGCAAAGGTTTTCCTCTTCTAACGACAAAGCGTGTGCCCTTTAAGCTTGTAGCAAGTGAATTATTATGGTTTATTAAAGGGGATACCAATATCCGTTACCTATTGCAGCATAATAACCACATCTGGGATGAATGGGCATTTAAAAAATGGGTGGAATCTGATGAGTATAAAGGTCCTGATATGACAGATTTTGGTCGACGCTGTTTAGTAGACGAGTCATTTAACACATTGTATCAAAAAGAACTTGCCTCATTTTGTGAACGTGTCTTAACAGATGATGACTTTGCACAGCAATATGGAGATCTCGGAAATGTCTATGGCAAACAATGGCGCCATTGGACAACCTCTGATGGCGATAGCCTTGATCAGCTACAGGATGTCATTCATCAGATTAAGCATCAACCTGATTCACGCCGTATCATTGTCAATGCATGGAATCCTGAGGATGTCATTAATGCGGGCGCAAAGGGCAGTAAAGCTGCATTACCACCGTGCCATGTGATGTTCCAATTTTATGTAGCAAATGGTAAATTAAGCTGCCAGTTAATGCAAAGAAGCCTTGATACATTGTTAGGCTGTCCATTCAATATTGCGTCTTACGCCTTATTAACACATTTGGTTGCACATGAGTGTGGCCTAGAGGTTGGCGAATTTATTCATAGCATTGGGGATGCACATATTTATGCAAACCATGTGGAGCAAGTGAAAGAACAGCTATCACGTGAGCCAAGAAACCTACCAACATTGCACATCAATCCAAATAAAGCATCCATCTTTGATATAGAGCTTGAGGATTTATCGATTGAAGGATATGATCCACATCCTGCGATTAAAGCACCAATTGCCGTATAATGCTAACAGCAGCCATTTTGGTTGCTGTTTTTTTCAAACAAAGATCTAGGACTAACTATTTGTTTTACGAAATAGGCAAGTAGTTGGATGACTGGATGAAAAGAAATTAATTATAGTTATTATGGTATAATTAGCATTATTTGGTATAATGGGAATAGTCCATTATATTGTAGGGGTGATAGTTGTGAAAAATACAATGGTACTTCTAGTAGATGAATATGATCGACAGCAAAGCGAGCCAGAACAAAGCATGGGTTCTGTGCAACATGCATATTCTTGTAACAAGATCGAATTGTCGCAGCAGCAAATTCAAGAAATGATGCAAATCATCGAAGAGATTCGTTTGAAAGGTTATAAAGATACACTATAAATGTAAGCGCCTCCTAAGCTATAATGGCTATGGAGGTGTTTTTTATGAACATTATTTTTATCGATTCTTATTCTGGGGAAGAGCTGCTACATATGGTGTCACAAGATGTAGCAGGCATTTTGGCAGCAGCGCAAGGAGAAAGTGTGACATTTCCTGTAGGTCACTTTAAATATGAATTTCATAATTTAGATTTTTATGAGGACAACGGTCAAATACGACAGGAATTAGTCATTTACGTAAAAAAAATATAAGCGATACATTAGCAACAGCATAACGGGGAACAATATATACAGGTGACAGTGCTTGACTTTTTTCTGCACCTGTAACTATAATAGTTACAACAGGTGGTGATACATATGGTGAACAGTCGATTTTCGGTGACGATCCATATTCTTTCGCTCATTGCTACAACCTCTGATAAAAGTCTCCTTACGTCCGATTTTATAGCTGGAAGTGTGAATACCAATCCAGTAGTCGTAAGAAGAATGATTGGTGTGCTAAAAAAAGCAGGCTTACTTTCTTCTCATTCTGGCATGGCTGGCTATGAGCTATTAGTAGAGCCAAAGGATTTAACACTGCTAGCGATTTATCAGGCAATTGATGGGCCAGAGCAGCTATTTGCCATTCATGATGAGCCCAATCCAGCGTGTGCAGTAGGTCAAAAAATCAAGCATACATTAGAGGGTGTCTATACATCTGTGTGGCTGGCAATGGAAGAGCAATTACAAGCACAGACGCTACAGGATGTGCTAGATCAGCTTCGTACTTAGACGGAGATGGTCTTCTTGTATCTAACCTGTAACTAAAATGGTTACAACTAAACCTTAGGAGGAATAAATCATGAAAATTGCCGTAATTGGTGCAACAGGAAAAGCTGGACAAAAAATAGTAGAGGAAGCGGTACAACGTGGTCATGAGGTCACAGCCATCGTTCGTTCAGCAGCAAAAGTGACAGCTGCTATTCCAGTAATTGAAAAAGATGTGTTTGATGTGACGCAAGATGATGTAAAAGGCTTCGATGTCGTTGTCAATGCATTCGGTGCTCCAGCTGGACAAGAAGATTTACATGTCAAAGCTGGTCGTCATTTGATCTCGATTTTCCAAGGTATTCCTACAAAATTAGTGGTTGTAGGGGGAGCGGGCAGTCTATTTGTGGACCCAGAGAAAAAAGTACGTGTGATGGATACACCAGATTTCCCAGCCATGTATTTAGCAACAGCGCAAAATCAAGGACAAAACCTACAGGATTTACAACAATCATCCATTACTTGGACATTTATTAGTCCATCTGCATTTTTCGATCCAGAAGGACCACGTACAGGTCACTATACAGCAGGAGTCGACCACTTATTAGTAAATGGCGCGGGGGAAAGCTATGTCAGCTATGCCGATTACGCAGTGGCTGTCGTCGATGAATTAGAAAACCCACAGCACGTTAATAGCCGTTTCACAGTAACGTCAAATAAATAATAAAATGCAACCGAGCGTAGGAAATGCGCTCGGTTTTTTGTGATTTTTTTGCTTTTTTGAAGGATTTTTTTCGTTTACAGAAAAATGACTGTTTACAATACGACTTTTATTAGCTACTATCAAGTGTGAGTATTACATAAAAGGAGACGACAATAATGTCAACACAACGAATAGAAAAAGATTTTTTAGGTGAGCGCGTATTACCAGCAGAGGCGTATTACGGAATTCAAACACTACGTGCTACGGAAAACTTCCCAATTACAGGCTACACAATTCACTCTTCACTTATTAAAGCAATGGGGATTGTGAAGAAGGCAGCTGCATTAAGTAATATGGAAGTACACCTATTATCAAAAGAAATTGGTGAGGCAATTGTCGAAGCAGCGCAAGAAGTGATTGATGGCAAATGGGATGCTGAATTTATTGTAGACCCAATTCAAGGTGGTGCAGGTACATCCATCAATATGAATGCCAATGAAGTCATCGCTAACCGTGCCCTAGAAATTTTAGGGAAAGAAAAAGGTGACTATCACACAGTAAGTCCAAACAGTCATGTCAATATGTCACAATCAACAAATGATGCTTTCCCAACAGCTATTCATATCGCTGTGTTAAATTTAATAGATGAATTATTAGTAACGATGGATTATATGCAATCTGTTTTCCATCAAAAAGCAGAGCAATTTGCTCATGTCATTAAAATGGGACGTACGCATTTACAGGATGCCGTGCCAATCCGCTTAGGACAAGAGTTTGAAGCTTATTGCCGCGTGATCAATCGTGACATCGTACGCATTCGTCAAACTCGTCCGAATTTATATGATGTGAACATGGGTGCAACGGCTGTCGGAACAGGCTTAAATGCCTTCCCAGACTACATTAAATCTGTTGATGAGCATCTTGCTGAAATTTCTGGTTTACCATTAAAAGGTGCAACGCATTTAGTGGATGCAACACAAAATACAGATGCCTACACAGAAGTATCAGGCGCTTTAAAAATCTGTATGATTAATATGTCTAAAATTGCTAATGACTTGCGTTTAATGGCTTCTGGTCCTCGCGCAGGCTTAGGAGAAATCCTGTTACCAGCTCGTCAACCAGGTTCTTCAATTATGCCAGGCAAAGTTAACCCAGTTATGCCTGAGGTGCTGAATCAAGTAGCCTTCCAAGTAATTGGGAATGACCATACAATTTCTCTAGCATCAGAAGCTGGTCAATTAGAATTAAACGTAATGGAGCCTGTATTAGTGTTCAACCTAATCCAATCGATTAGCATTATGAATAATGTATTCCGTGCGTTTACAGAAAACTGCTTAAAAGATATTGAAGCAAATGAAGAGCGCATGAAAGAATATGTAGAAAAAAGTGTAGGCGTGCTAACAGCAGTTAACCCTCACATCGGTTATGAAGTAGCTGCTCGTCTAGCACGTGAAGCTATTTTAACAGGTCGTTCAATTCGTGAGCTTTGCATTGAAGAAGGCGTCCTCACAAAAGAACAATTAGACTTAATTTTAGATCCATATGAAATGACACACCCAGGTATTGCGGGTTCTAGTATCATGAAATTAAAATAAAACGAGCAATGATGGACTGTAGACATGCCCTAAAAGGCTGTCTATAGTCTTTTTTTGTAGACCTTTTCTCATATAAAATAGAGCGTATCCTTATGTATTTTAGGATTATTCAACTATAATAATGGTATGGAAGACATATTTTAGTTGGGGGAATTTGTAATGAGTTTACGAAAAAAGAGTTTACTTGGCTTTTCCGTTTTAAATGTTTTAATGATCGTTATTTTATTTATCGATTTAGCCAATGTAACGACATTAGATTGGTTTTCTACCGTGTTAACGATTGTAGGCATCGCTATTACACTATCTTACACAGTGTATGTCCACTACAAAGTGATACAGCCTATCAAACAAATCACAGAGGCTGCACAAGGAATTACGGCAGGTCAATTAGATACCGTTGTCATTGAGGTTCGTGATAATGGTGAAATTTCTCAACTAGCACAATCCTTTTTAGAGATGCAGGAACAATTACGAACAATGACACAAAAAATTGCGCACAGCTCTACAGATTTATCAGCAAGCATCGAGGAATTATCTGCGAGTACGAATGAAATTACACTTGCTGTGGAAGAAGTAGATCAACAAATGGAGAAGACGTCAGAGGGCTTGAAGCAAGCAGCACAATCGGCTAATGATAGTGCTAAATCTATGCAAGAAACCGTTGATGGCATTGAGCGAATTACAGTAGCCACACAAGATGTGTTTGTGCATGCGAAAGATGCTAGCGAGATAGCAGGAAATGGTGCAAATATTTTACATGTGGCAAAAGAGCAAATGCAATTTATTTCCTCTTCAACAGAAAAAACAAGTGGATTGATGCAGCAATTATCCCTTAAAATGTCAGATATTAAATCAATGACAGATATGATTACTACCATTACAGATCAAACAAATCTACTAGCATTAAATGCGGCCATAGAAGCAGCACGCGCTGGTGAGCATGGTAAAGGCTTCGCCGTTGTAGCTGAAGAAGTGCGTCAATTAGCAGAACAATCAAAGCACTCTGCTACGCAAATTGTGGATTTAGTTGTAGGAATAGAAAGTGATACAAAACAAGTAGCCTCATCAGTAGAAGATGATTTGAAAAATGTTCAACAAGGAGTGTATGTCATTGACGAAGCGACAAAATCATTTGGCACAATTTCACAGCATGTTAGTCAGATGACAAGTCAGCTGGAGGATATTTCGACGACAGCTGAGCAGCTTTCAAGTAGCGCCAATGAAGTGGCATCCACTGTGACAACCATCGCAGCTGGCATGGGCAAGCTATCGAATTATACAGAAGCTGTTTTACATTCAATGGATGAGCAAACAGCCTCAATGCAAGCAGTTAATCATGTCACACAGGATTTAAGTGTCCAAGCGGATAACTTACAAAAGTTAACTAACCAGTTTCAGGTTTAGGCAATGAAAAGGTATGTTGCTAGGTTTTTAAGCCCTAAATAAGCCTTTTCATCAATACTACGAAAAGCCGCACAATGGCACTAATTGACCATAAAAACACTTTCCTAGAATACATGGAAAGTGTTTTTATGGTCGAACCAGCGCAATTAGTTTCCCAGTGAACTCCTCAGATAGTGTGTAGATCGTATGCGTATCCTAGACATGCATCAAACTACTGTTTTGACCTTTATCACCTAACCAAAGATGCTAGCCATATTTGTTTCCTGCCTTGTCCACTATTTGTACATTATGTTCTGGTGAAGCCATATTGACGGTACCCTCGTTTTTGACAGCTGTTGCAATGGCTTGTTGGAATAGTGTAAGTAATTCTTCATCCTGATATTTTTTACTAAAATCACGGTTTATCTTGCCAAATTCAGCACGATTAGAAATGCTGACCTTAGCTAAATCATCATCTGGTTTTTCATTACATCCTAGTAAAACAACGGCTAGTAGAGACACTAAAGCAACTATCATTATTCGCAACCACTCACCCCCTCAATAGGCAAAATAATACCACCATTTCCTGTCGTAGCCCTCACTTCTTTGTAATACATTAAATAAACGAGAGCGAAAGGGGACAGATAGTGGGCTTATTTGATGGATTGATCGGCAATGCAAGTGAGGTGAATTTAGAAAAACTACAGGAGGAGGTCCATGATTTATTAATTCCAAATGAGACAGTCAAGAACGCCTATAGAATTATTAGAGACACGTTTATTTTTACCAATAAACGATTGATCCTCATCGATAAGCAAGGAGTGACTGGCAAGAAAACGGAGTATCATTCTATTCCCTATAAAAATATCGTGCATTTTTCAGTAGAAACAGCTGGAACATTTGATTTAGATGCAGAGCTCAAAATATGGGTGTCTGGCAGTTCATTACCGATTCAAAAAAACTTCAATAAGGCGACAAATATTTATAAGGTGCAAAGCGTCTTAGCACAGTATGTGTTGGGGACGTAATGAAGGTGCTAATAGTACATGTGCACAACCAAAAGCCCGCAAATATGCGAGGCTTTTTTGTCGTGCCAGAAGAGGACGGCGTAAGGGATTTTAAGTCGGCTTCATGATTACGGTAAGCTCGAAAATACTGTCAAGTGTAAATAAGAGCGCCTTGGCGAAGTCTTATTCAAATACAATCATTTCTCCGACTTCTTTAAACCCGAAGCGTTTATAAATATTTTTTCCATCCTCTGATGCCTGTAAGACTACGGGCTTTTGCTTATCGATTGTTTGACTGAGTAGGAATTGAAACATCTCACTGCCATAACCCTTGCCCCTATACGCATCTTTTGTCATCACATCATAAATCCCATAGCTATGTTTACTGTCGATTAATAATCCCGTAGCGATAGGTACTTCCTTTATACAACCAATAAACATGCGAGCATTTGATGCTAGTTTTTCCTGTGAGAATTGATGAAAGTAAATTTCTAATGCATCTCTTTCTGCTGTTTCTCCAAATAAACTTAGAAAAACTTCCTTATATTGTAGAAGCTCTTCCTTGTTACTTACTTCTGTGATGGTAAGATAATTGGAAATTCGTGGACCTGTGTGAAGTGTATGGTCAAGCTTCATCATCATATTTCGTTCAGCTTCCTGTAAATTGCAGTCTTTTATCAGTTGTAGCCAATCATCGCTTAGATAGTTGGCATCCACCCACGTGCTGAAGGGAAGTTTATTCACAATGAAATGATTAATCCTTTGTTTAAGATGATTTTCCTTATGAATTATAGGCGATTTCGCTACTAACAAATTAAATGTATCAGTTGGAATATTTGTATTGGCTATGACAAAATGAGCTTCCTCTATAATTTGTCCAGAAACGGCTCGAGTAAATAGTTTCATTTTTTCCTCTAAATTACTCGTTACTAATTGTTGACTTGTTTTCATATTTTTCATCCTTCCCCTATTAGAAGTTCACTATCTTTCATTATAAAGTCAATGAAAGATAAAAAATACGCAGTTCACCTTTTTTATATCCCGCTATAACTTTATTAGTAGTTTGGAAAATATTGTGATATTTGACTTTAGAAAAACACTACTTTACAATTGATTTTAGTAATCTAATAGGAATGTGCATATACTCATTCCTATGACAACTGAATAGCGTGTAGTAATAGGTGTAAATTGCGTGCAATTTGCTTAAAAGTGAAGTCGGTGCGAATCCGACACTGTCCCGCAACTGTAAATGTGAGCGACTTTTCAGTATCCACTGTCTTTGGACGGGAAGGAGAAAAGAAGCGATGATCATGAGTCAGGATACCTGCCTGTTACGAGTACACACCATAAACCTACGAGGAATAGGAGGTGGCATGTTGACAAAACAGAATGCTCTGTTCGTCACAGTACGTCAAACGCCCATAGTAAATGAAAGGGTTCACAATCGAACTCGTTCACACATACTTAGGGTTTGTTTGGCATTGTGTGATGAAAGAAGATAAAATGAAGGATTTCCTCAAAAGTAGGGAGTCCTTTTTGTTTTGAAAATATGTACGCAAAGGGGATGCACGTATGACAAATATTCATGTAACGACAACGTTGGAAACGCCTTATGAAGATCTGAACATTTGTAAGCAACCACGCACAGAAGTTGCCAAGAAAGCGAAAACAAGAATGGTGGTCGAGTCTCTGATCGATCAATTATTAGCAACGAAGCTGATTCGTAATGATCGCTTCTTTGAGCAAATCTTATATAATAAAGAAATTATTTGGATACAAAATGGGGATGTGGACGGTCATCTTTTAGCGAAAGCAGCCATAGCAGATGAACTAAAAACAAAGACGAATAGTTTTATGATGTACATGCCGACCAATCCGATTGTCTATGAGGTCAACGGAGAAGCGTATCACTTAATTACGCGCATTGATTCTACACGCGCAAAGCCCAACCTCGACCGTCTATCATTGGAGCCAAAGCCTGTTTTAAGTGCCGCTCGTGTCAATGACTTATTATGCTCGATTGTCATGCGCTTTTACGAAACATATTTATATGATTTAGCATCTCATCATGACAAACTCATTGCATTTGTGCAGCAGGAATATGCCCAATTTATTGAAGCGGTGCAAGCGTTAAATGATTATCATTTCAACTGGCATCCACGTGGCAACGGTCACGAGCTTTTACTGCAATTAATTGATCATCTACAACTATTAAAAAGTCAACCTGGTAAGGTACTAATTGATTTTACGAACAAGCATGACTATGTAATAGTTGAACCCGCATATTTGTTGGACAATCCAACAAAGAAAGCTGTCGGTGCACTATAAAAACAAGCCCTCCATTTTTTGGAGGGCTTGTAATATCTTATGGCAGGGTAGAGATATATTTATGCCCAAGAAAGAAATACCCGCGGAAATACCCGAAGCGAGCAGGCTCATCCCATCCTACAGGCAATGCATGGCTGCCTGTGCTTCTTGCCATGGAACCGAATATCCTTTGCCCTTAGCACAAAAGATACTAGAGGAACTATACTCAGGGTCGGCATTTTTATCGTAGCCAATCTGTGCAATCACATCCTCTGTATTATGGCACACATCATAGCCATCAAATTGGAGTGTGAGTGCACCTTTCCCATTTGTATAGGCGGCAAAGGTTGTGCTGTAGCTCATTAAAGTGGCAACAGGTGCACGACCTGTTAGGATAACATCCGTTTCGGATAAAATCGGGTCATCGAACGTGCCTGCTGCTTGCTGAATATCAGTCATCATACGACCGATAAAGTCGTTTGAAGCTTTCATTTTAAAGCGATAATAGGGTTCAAGTAGAACATTTTGTGCCTGCTCCAGCCCCTGACGCAGGGCACGGAAACTGGCTTCACGGAAATCTCCCCCCGATGTATGTTCATTGTGCCCGCGACCTGTTAGAAGTGTAAAATGAATATCTGTTACAGGGAAGCCTGTCAGTAGCCCATGATGGTCACGCTCAAACAGATGCTTTTCAACAAGGCGCTGATTGCCTACAGATAAATGATCGGCATGACAGGCATTGGTGAAGGTATTACCTGTTCCACGTGGATTTGGCTCCATTAATAAATGAACTTCTGCATAATGCTTGAGGGGCTCGAAATGACCATAGCCCGTTACGGTCGTCGCAATGGTTTCCATGTATAAAATTTGCGGCTCACCAAAGGAGACAGCTAATGAAAAACGCGTCATTAATACCTCTGTCAGGACCTCCAATTGAATGGCACCCATAATATGCACATGGATTTCCTGAAATTTTTCCTGCCAGACCACACGCAAGGACGGCTCTTCTGCTTCGAGTAAACGGAAAATCTGTAGCACTTCCTTGATATGCTGATCACCCTCATATTGAACCTTTGCCTGTAAGGTTGGGACAAGCTCATAGGGCTGTGATAGCATCGTTGTACCGATTCGATCCCCAATGTTTGCCTGGCTCAGTCCTTTGACAGCGAAAATTTCTCCTGCCTCTACCTGTTGAACGGTCTCAAAGCGACTGCCGTTATAAAGGCGAATTTCGGTCACTTTTTCTGTTACTTCGTCAAATGAAAATTCATCTCGTACATGCAACGAGCCCTTGGTTGCCTTCATAAAGGTTAAACGCTGGTGCCCATCATGACGAATCTTAAAAACCTCGCCCTCAAACGGGGCATCCTTGTCAAAATGGGAAGCCGTTAACAGCGGGAGCTGGTCAAGAAATTCCTGAATGCCCTCATCCTTTAAGGCCGAGCCAGCAAAGCAAGGGAAGGCACCTTCATTTTTAATCATTTCCTTTAATTGAGCAAGACACTGTTCATGCTCCAATGACTCATTTAGAAAGGCATCAAGCAATTTTTCGTCGCGCTCCGCCAGCCATTCCATAATATTATTTGATACATAGTCTGCTCGCAGTGGCTCATCGATGAACAATACATGCTGAGAGCAATCTTTGCGAAGCTGTCTGATGACAGCCTCCATATTGGCACCCTCACGATCCATTTTATTGATAAAGAAGAAGGTAGGGACATGGTATTGACGTAAAAGTTGCCACACTGTTTCTGTATGGCCCTGTATCCCTTCGACAGCGCTAATGATAATAATGGCATAATCCATCACACGAATGGCACGCTCCATCTCAGGGGAGAAATCGACATGCCCTGGCGTATCAATCAATGTGTATGTATCATCGCCAATATTCATGCGCCCTTGCTCGGCAAATATCGTAATGCCCCGTCTGCGCTCTAGCTCATGATGATCAAGAAAGGTATCCTGATGATCAACACGCCCCCGTGCTTGAATACTATTTGTATGAAAAAGCACTTGCTCAGAGAAGGTCGTTTTTCCTGCATCCACGTGCGCAAGTACACCGATCGTTTTGTACATAAGAAATCCTCGTTTCTATAGAATGCTATCTTTTTATTGTAACAGAATACTAGCTTCTATATTTCTTGTAAAATAGTTCGTCTTTATGTCGAAATAGTGCTAATATAATGATGATTATACTTTTAGTGTCATACTACTGATTGCGCGATAAATTTTCTTCTGCTAGTCTATCAATAGTATTGACCATTATAGAACGTATTGGTGCAAATGGCATTTGTCATTTGCTTAAAAGGGAAATCGGTGCAATTCCGATGCTGTCCCGCAACTGTAAATGGGGAGTCTATACAGCATGCCACTGTAGTGAAACTATGGGAAGGCGTATAGATGATGAACCTAAGCCAGGATACCTGCCAGTATGTATTTTTTGACTAAGAACCACGAGGATGGGGATAGTGATGAAGGTAATGATACCGTTATTTCACTATGCTACTCTCTTGGCGACAAGAGGGTTTTTTTATGCCCTTCCAACTACCTTAGTAGTAAAGAAGTCTCTGATTTCTTTCTATATTTTAACAGCAAAGGAGAAAAGGACATGAAGAAATGGAAAAGTATATGGCTGATGATGATCATTGCCTTGGTCGCTGTTTTAGGGGCTTGTAACGCAAAGGACAAAACGGAATCAGCTGCACAAGGTGAAAAGGTTGAGCCATCTGAGGCGGCAGCAGAAGTAACCATTAAAAATAATGACACAACTCAAACATATACGGAAGCACCAACAAAAGCGATTAGCTTAAATCAACATGTGACAGAAATTATGTTAGCACTTGGTTTAGAGGATTCTATGGTAGGGACAGCTTACTTAGATGATAAAATCTATGAACCACTGCAAGAGGCATACGATAAGGTCCCTGTTCTTTCCGATCAATACCCAACGAAGGAGCAAGTCATCGATGCCGAGGCAGATTTCCTATATGCTGGCTGGAAAAGTGGCTTTGGCGAAAAGGGTGTAGGCACACCAGAAGAGCTTGAAGAATTAGGCATCCATACGTATTTACATACGGCTTCCAACATGACAAAGCCAACCATAGAGGATATTTTCACTGATATTCGCAATATCGCAAAGATTTTCCGTATTGAGGATCGTGGCGAAGCTTTAATTGAGCAAATGACGAAAGATGTAGAGGCAGTACAAGCTAAATTACCAAAAGATAGCGAAAAATTACGTGTTCTTGTGTTTGATAGCGGTGAAAAGGATGTATTTACAGCTGGTCAAAACTTTATGAATGAGCTTGTGACAATCGCGGGTGGACAAAATATCTTTGGTGATGTGGAATCAGGCTGGACAACTGTGTCGAAGGAAGATGCAGTAGACCGCAACCCAGAGGTAGTTGTCGTGATTGATTACGGTGAAACAACGGCAGACCAAAAGATCCAATTCTTAAAAAATGATCCAGCCTTAAAGGAGATGGAAGCGGTCAAAAATGAGCGCTTTGTCATCCTGCCACTTTCAGCAGCGTCTGAAGGGGTTCGTGCGGCAGAGGCCATTGAAATTTTAGCAAAGGGCTTCTATCCTGAAAACTTTTAATCCATTCGAGCTAGCGTTTTGCTAGCTCCTTTTTTATAAGGAGCGATAAAAATGAACGCATTTCAAAAAAATGTACCAGATCAAACATTTGAAACACTGAACCGTCATGGTGAGTTTACCCGTCTAGCCGTTAGCCCTGGCATTATTAATAAGCATTATACTCCTGCACAATTCCAAAAGATAGCCGAAATTGCTGGCGAAAAGGGGGCGATAAAATATTCTGCTTCCTATAGTATACTCGTATCCATACCAACGTGCGATGCCACAGAAGCGGTGCAAGCCTTACAGGAAGCAGGTCTTTATGTTGCTCCCTCTGGTTCAATCATAGCCATGAAGGCCTGCGATTTTTGTGATGGGGAGAAAATGGAGGCTGCTCCGATAACCGAACAGCTCTATCATGCCATAGAGGGGATGAAGGTACCTGCAAGAGTGCGTGTCAATATTAATGGCTGTGCATCAGCTTGCTACAATGCAGTCTATGATGATATTGGACTCGTTTACCAACAAGAAAGCTTTGATGTCTATTTAGGGGCAGTACCGATGGGAGCAAAGGCACAGGCTGGCACGTTATTCGCTAAGAGGGTAGACGTCACACAAATTGAAGATTTTTTACTGCACCTGATAAACCTTTATAAGGAGCATGCTCGCCCAAATGAGCCCTTTTATAAATTTTATCGCAGAACAAAGTCAGCAGAATATTGGGAACTAGTAAAAAATTCAATTAAATAGCAGGAATATTACTTAGGGTGTCGAAGTATTGTAATAAGGCACAGAAAATTACAATACAAAGGAGCAAGAACATGACATCGAAACAAGGGATTCAACCAGAAGATCTTTATCACTTAAAATCAGTAGCAGATCCACAGCTTTCACCAGATGGGACAGAGGTAGTTTATGTAGAGACTCGTATGGACGAGAAGAAAAATGACTATATATCGAATTTGTTTTACATAAACTTGAAGGACAAAACACCACAGCAATGGACATTTGGTGAAGATAGAACGACGAGTTCCCCTGTTTGGTCACCAGATGGCAGTCAAATTGCATTTTTGTCAACGAGAACAGGTAAGTCGCAAATTTATGTTCTTTCGAGAGCAGGTGGAGAGGCAAAACAGGTGACACATTGTAAAAATGGAGCGACCTCCCCTGTCTGGTCACCATGTGGCAAGAAAATTGCTTTTTCAGTCGTGCTAGGGAAAGATGAAACCATCCTAGATAAAGCGGAGGATGAGAAGAAAAAGGATAAAGAACTAAAGCCACTAGAAATCGAGAAAATGAAACACAAATCGGATGCTGGTGGATTTATTGATATGGAGCAGTTTACCCATATTGCCATTGTCAATGTGGCATCAGGAGAGCTAGAACAAGTGACAGAAGGCAAAGAGTACTGCCATCTGGGTACTTGGTCGCCAGATGGCAAATACCTTACGTACTTAGCAGATAAAGCGGAGGATTTAGATTTCTCATTTAATGTGGATATCTATTTATTGGAGTTAGAATCTAAGCAGAGTCACAAGCTAACAGAAGGTTCGGGTGCTTATTACCAAACAGCTTGGTCTCCGAATAGTCGCTATCTTTCTTTTGTAGGTGGAGAACGTGAATTTGAAAATGCCACACAAGCAAAGCTTTGGATTTATGACATGGAGCAAAAACTACTAAACTGTGTAACAAGTGAATTTGATGCGCCTGTTGGTGATTATGTCATCGGTGATTTCCTGCAAGGTGTAGCGTCACCACGTGTGCAATGGATGAATGATAATCATAGCTTCTACTTCCAAGTCACAGATCACGGCAATGCGGCGATTTATTACGGAAATGTAGATGGCGAAATTTACCCAGCTATCCATGATGATCAATATGTCTATGGCTTCTCACTTGATGCGCAAAATGATCAGGCTATTGCGGCTATTAGCACAACGACCAATCCAGGCGATCTGTTTTATGTGAACCTAAAAACAGGTGACAAAGAACAGTTGACGTCCATTAATGAAGATTTTTTAAAAACCAAAACATTAGCTGTTCCCGAGAGTATCGAATTTGAAGGTGCAGAAGGCTGGAAGGTCAATGGCTGGATTATGAGGCCAGTTGGCTATGAAGCAGGGAAGAAATATCCTCTCATTCTTGAAATCCATGGTGGTCCGCATGCAATGTATGGCAATACCTACTTTAATGAATTCCAAATCCTTGCTGCACAAGGCTTTGCAGTGCTTTATACTAATCCGCGTGGTAGTCATGGCTATGGCCAAAAATTTGTGGATGCAGTACGTGGCGATTATGGTGGTAATGATTATGCAGACTTAATGGCAGCGGTAGACTACGCTCTGGAGCACTATGATTTTATTGATCAAGATCGTCTAGGTGTAACTGGTGGAAGCTACGGTGGTTTTATGACCAACTGGATTGTGGGCCATACAAATCGCTTTAAAGCAGCTGTGACGCAGCGCTCCATTTCGAACTGGATTAGCTTTGCTGGTGTCAGTGATATCGGCTATTACTTTACAGACTGGCAAATTCAAGCAGGACTCGATGATATAGAGAAGCTATGGCATCATTCGCCACTGAAGTATGTAGACAAAGTGGAGACACCATTATTGATTTTACATGGTGAAAAAGACTATCGTTGTCCAATTGAGCAGGCAGAGCAATTGTTTATCGCCTTAAAATATCGTAAAAAACAAACAAAGTTCGTGCGTTTCCCTGAGGCGAATCATGAACTTTCAAGAAGTGGAAAGCCTACATTACGAATTAATCGACTTGAATATATCCGTGATTGGTTTGTGAAATATCTATAATCGGGTGGCCTAAGAAGAGAACAGTCTTCTTAGGCTACTTTTAATAGAAAGGCTCTGTTTGTTTATAACGTTTCAATCTTTTGGAGTCTTTATTGTAGAGATACCGAACCTCCTTAGGTAGAATCAACTTTTCCTTACATAAAAAGAATCACACCTTGGTGTGATTCTCGATTGGTTAGTCGATTTTCTGGATGAACACGACCTTCAGATAATTAAATTCAGGGTATTCACGTGGTACACGGAAATCCTTCGGTAAACCGTATTCCTCGACAATTTTATAGCGTGTACGAGTCTCTTTAAATGCTTGGTCAATAAAGCCTTTGAACTTTTTCATGCCAAAGCTGGCATTATTTGTGGAAGCCACGATGATGCCGTTTTTAGCGGTAATGGCAATCGTGTCCTTTAGTAATTTAGGGTAGTCCTTTGCCGTTGAAAAGGTCATTTGCTTCGTACGTGCAAAGCTAGGTGGGTCTAAAACGACAAGGTCAAACTGTAAAGCATGGCGTTGTGCATATTTAAAATAATGGAAGACATCCATGACTTTTATATCCTGTGCCTCATAATCAATATGATTGACACTAAATTGCTCAATCGTTTTGGCTAGACTGCGCTTTGCCACATCTACACTCGTTGTCTTGATGGCTCCTCCTAGAGCGGCTGCCACAGAAAATGCTCCTGTATAGGAAAATGTATTCAGCATGTCTGTATTGTTGGCATAACGCTCACGAATAGCCAATCGTACCTCACGTTGATCGAGGAAAATCCCTGTCATGGCGCCATCGTTTAAATGCACCGCATAGGTCATACCATTTTCCTTCACCATGATAGGAAATTCTCCTGGCGTGCCCATTACAAAATCATCTTGCTCGATATATTGTCCTTTGCTATCAAAGCGTTTTTTCTCATAAATCGCTTGGTAGTCTACTGTCTCAGCAAGCGCCTCATACACCACTTCTTTAAATGAGTAAATGCCCTCACTATACCAGCTTACCATGTAGTAGCTGTTAAAAAAATCAATCGTAAGACCGCCGATGCCATCTCCTTCACCATTAAACACACGAAAGGCTGTTGTGTTTTCATTGCTAAAAAATGCAGCACGATTGTCGATGGCTTTTTTGAATTTTTTTATAAAAAAAGCTTTATCAATTGTTTCATTCGTATCGGTCGTTAGCACCCAGCCAATCCCTTTGTTTTGGATGCCGTAGTAACCTGTTCCAATAAAACGGTTATGATGATCCATGAGCCTGAGGAGTGTTCCTTGCTCAGCAGGTAAACGTCGTGCATCAACCGCATCCTTTGAAATAAGTGGGAAGCCTTTTTTTAATTGATCAGAAAAGGGCTGTTGTATTTGTAGAGCTATTGTTTGTGTCATAGTGTCATCCTTTAAAAAACGTTTTGCTCTATTATCGCACTGTTTGCGCGGGATAGCCAAACTTATTTCAGGAATTGCGCAATTTTTGTCACGGTTTCAATCGTTGCTTCTTCAAAATAGTTCATTTTACTGAAATAACTATGGATTAAACCTGGCATTGTAATATGTTCCACTACCACACCAGCAGCCTTTAACTTTTGTGCATAGCTTAGACCCTCATCAAAGAGAACATCTGCCTCTGCAGCTATAATGAATGTTTTCGGCATGTTACGGACTTCCTCTAGCTGAAGAGGGGACACAAGTGGATTTGTGAAGTTTGCTTCCTCTGTATAGTGATGAGAGAACCACTGCATGGCTTGTGTATCTAAGCCGTAATCTTCACCATATGCCAGATAAGATACTGTTGAAAAATCGACATTTGTGACAGGATAGATGAGTGTTTGAGCGTGTAACGATGGTCCCTCGAGTGCAGTAGCTAAGTATGCAACTACAGTAGCCAAATTTCCGCCAGCACTGTCCCCAGCAACTGATAATCGACTTGCATCGCCACCTAAGGCTTCCATATGATCGTGCACCCATACTAAGCTATCGTAGGCATCATGTAAGGGTGTTGGGAAAGGATATTCAGGTGCTAAGCGGTAATCCACTGATACCACAATCGCCTGTGCCTGGTCTGCTAATAACTGGCAGCCTGCATCGACAGATTCTAGATTGCCATAGACCCAGCCTCCACCATGATAATAAACAATAACAGGTAATGTTTTACCGAGAACGGGCGTATAAAGCCGAACTGTAATTTGTTCGCCATCTCGCACTGTAATTTTGTGATCCTCAATGGATGCTAGCTTCGGTTTGTGTGCAGATTGCCATTGTGTAACCGTCCGCATGGCTCTCGCTTCCTGCGGTGAAACTTTGTAATAAGGTGTACCAGTACGCTGAGCTTCTAGATATTGAACAGCTTCTTTTCTTAAAGTTATCATCTTCATCATTCCTTTATTGAGAGGTTTGTTATTCCTATTATAAACTATTCATATAATTTTACTAGGATTTAGGTGTAACAAATGTTTATTTATTTAAAAATAGGTGAAATAAGCGCATTATGTTTATAATAAAAGGGACGAAAGTATTTGGAGGGACAGTATGATTTCTTTAATTGTGGCACATGATGACAATCACGTCATCGGATATAACAATGGGATGCCTTGGCATTTACCTGGGGATCTGCAGTATTTTAAACAAAAAACAATGGGCAAGCCTATGATTATGGGACGTAAAACATTTGAATCCATTGGTCGACCACTTCCAGGGCGACGCAACATCGTCATTACACGTGACGAAAACTATCAGGCAGAAGGCATTGAAATTGTGACTAGCTTGGAAGGTGCTTTAGCGCTAGCTGGAGATGTACCTGAGGTGATGATTATTGGCGGCGAGCAAATTTTCCGTTTAGTGATGGAGATGGCTGATCGCTTGTATATCACAAAAATTAATCATGCCTTTCAGGGAGACACCTATTTCCCGAGCTATGAGCAAGATTTTGTTCAAGTCTCTTCAGAGGAGCCTGAAACAGCACCAGAAGGTTATACATTCCAATATCAAATTTTTGAACGTAAATAATCGAAAAAGCAATCGCTCCCTTCACAATGAGCGATTGCTTTTATTATAGATAAAAATAAACACACGCATACATGGAGGCACAGCCAGCTAGCACAAAGAGATGCCAGATTGCATGGTTAAAGGGCAGAGAGCGCCATGCATAAAAGATGGCTCCAATCGTATAGAATAGCCCACCTGCTAGCAGTAAAGCAAAGCCATGTAAACCTAAATACAGATAAACGGGCTTAATGGCAAATATAATTAACCAGCCCATGCCAATATAAAAAATTAATGAAAGTACTTCAAAGCGATTAATAAAGAAACATTTAAACAATACACCAAGCACAGCCAATGACCAAATAATACATAGTAGCGTCAATCCAAGGGAACCACCAACGGCAATTAATAAAAACGGCGTATAGGTGCCGGCAATTAAAATATAAATGGACGAATGGTCCAAAATAGCGAAAAAGTGTTTATATTTTTCTGGCATACTGTGTAGTAATGTAGACATTAAAAACAGAATGATGACAGACGCACCGAAAATGCTGAAGGTTGTAATATGTAGGGCATTTCCTGTTTGTACGGCTGCTAACAGTAGAACAACCAGTGCTGGAATACTAGCAATGAAACCAATACCGTGTGTTATGGCATTCCACAGCTCTTCCCTCCATGATTTATAGTCAAATGAATCAACCATTTGAAACACTCCTTTCGTTCATACATTTACTATACCCCAATAATTTATAGATGAACATTTACATTTGTCATATAGTTCATATCAAAAATGTCATAAGCCTGTCATATTCTTTGAGGGGCATTGATAGACAAGAGGTAGGTGAAAACGCTATAGTATCCAAGGTAGCGTTTACATGCTAGCTAGGACAGAGCTTTGTCTAATGACAAATGTCATGTTTACATAATGATTCATTAGTCTATATAATAAATTTTAATGAAGTAAAAGGATGTGTCGAAGTGAGACGAATTCATATAGTAACGGACTCAACTTGTGATTTAACAAAAGAAGAAGTAGCACAACATGGCATACATATCGTGCCTTTAACGATTCAAATTGATGGTCAAACATATACAGATGGAGTGGACTTAGAGCCACAATCTTTTTTAGGCTTAATGAAAAATGCAAAAAATTTACCGAAAAGTTCACAACCAGCACCAGGTAAATTTAAGGAATTATATGATGAGCTCGGTAAAGATGGCGATCAAATTATCTCCATCCATATGACTGGTGGTATGAGTGGCACAGTAGAATCAGCTCGTCAAGCAGCTCAAATGACAGACGCCGATGTGACAGTCATTGACTCACGCTTTATCGCGATTGGTTTAGCTATCCAACTACGAGAGGCCATCCGCATGCGAGATGAAGGCGCCACTGTGGAGGACATCGTGGCACGTTTAGAAAAGGTACGAGACAATACACATTTATACGTTATTGTAGACACGCTCGAAAACTTAATCAAAGGCGGTCGAATTGGTAAAGGCACAGGCTTTATCGGTTCCCTCCTAAACATCAAAGTCATTGCCAACCTTGAAGGTGGCGTATACAATCCTGTGTCAAAGGTACGTAGTCATAAACAAGTAGTTAATTTTTTATTTAAACAATTCCAAGCAGATACAGCTGGAAAAACAGTTAAGGCAGTCGGCATTTCCCATGCAGATGGCCTAGTAACGATGGGCAACCCATTAAAAGCGCTAATCGAAGAAACTGGCTTTAACGATGTTGAAATTGCCTTTACATCTCCAATCATCTCGACACACACAGGTCCAGGAGCAATTGGTTTTATTTATTTTGCAGAATAACAGGAAGGAGCTACTACATAAGTAAATGTAGTGGCTTTTTTATTATGCGTGGATCTCCTAGCAGGATGAGCAGATTATTCAAAGATGAGCAGTTTTTGTTTAGCTGTGATCAGTTTTCGACTAACTATGAGCGTGAGCGGCTTTAAATAGTAATCGTGTTGAACAGTAGCTTCAATCAAACAGTGATCACGTTGCCACCAAAAATAATCAGACATCCTACTAATTATCATCCCTTCTGCATAAAGGCACACTGTATAAACACACATTTTTCCATACATACACCTGAGGAAATTTGGCAAGCACACAAAATTATGGAGAACTAAGGGGAAGTCACTTTTCATTGCGGCATGAACTATTCTATAATAGAAGTAATAGAAAGGGATGGAAGGTGGTCAAATGGACATTTGGCGATTTATGTTGTCATGTTTGACCGTCTTTGTACTAAGTGGTTGTGCAATATCAATCGATGAACCGAATCCGCAAGCAGAACCTGAAGGTGAGCAAGCAGGGACGGAGCAAGATATACCGCAGGATGAGCAACAAACAGAAGATGAGGAAAAAACATCTAAGAATATGTTGACGCAAATTTTTGAACATTTTTTTGAGCCATCAGCAGAGGATTTATCGCAAATTGATGAAGAACAAGCAAAGCAACTACATTACTTGGCACTGGGAGATTCGTTGACAGATGGTGTCGGTGATGAGTATAGTCAAGACGGTTATGTTGGAAGATTAGCAGATTCATTGCTCGCATGGCCTTCGATTTCGGAAGTAGAGGTTGATAATCGGGGCAAACGTGGCAGACGCAGCGATCAGCTACTAAAATTAGTGAAAAAAGGGCATTATGATGAGGAGCTGCAAGAAGCACAGCTAATTTCCTTAACAATGGGTGGCAATGATGTCATGAAGGTCGTCAGGCAGGATTTATTTAACCTGAAACGTGATGCTTTTGATAAGGAATTACTGGCATACAAGGAACGTTACAGCAAAATCGTAGAAGGCATTCGTGCTAAAAATCCGACAGTGCCCTTATTACTCATTGGTTTTTACAATCCATTTTCGATTGTAACCAATGAGGCGAATGAATTTGATACGATTATCACAGAATGGAATAATGTGATAGAGGAAGTAGCCAGCAAGGATTCCAATGCTTGTTACGTATCAGTAGAAGATTTGTTTGATTCAAATGAAGAGCTCGTCTATCATACAGACTTTTTCCACCCGAATGCAAAGGGGTATGAAAAAATGACAGAGCGTATACTAGCAGCAATGGAGCAGTGTGGTATGGAAAAAAAGATTAACAAGGCAATAGGCTTCGAGGAGTGACAAAATGAATAAATGGAAAGTCGCGTTTTTCGCCTTAGCGGGCACAGTGCTTTTTGCAATCCTCCTCGTCGTTTTTTTAGCAACTAGACCAGTGGATGGCGTCCATGTTGCGAAGAGTTCAGCAGGTGAAAGTGAAAGCAAAGGAAATGTACTCGTGGTGCAAACCACAACAAAGGAATTAGAATCGATCTCAAAAAAATACCTAAAGGATGCAGCGAAAGGCTCACCTTTACCACTTGATTTCACAATTGGGGATGATATTCAACTACGTAGCACACTGACGGTATTCTATACGGAAATCCCCATTTCCATGAATTTTGATCCTATTGTGGATGACAAGGGGAATATTATTTTAAAACAGACAGGCATGAATGTAGGGTTATTAAACATTCCACCAGAAACGACAATGAAAATCATGCGCGATTCGGTGGAATTTCCCTCATGGATTACCGTGAATCCGAATAAAGCAGAAATATATATTGATTTATCGCGCATTAACATTGCCTCTGGTTCACGTGTACGTGCTAAAGAGTTGGACTTACCAAAGGATAAAATCTTATTGGAAATTATTGTTCCTGGTGAATAAGGAGTGAAATAAATGACAAAGCAATATGCAACATTTGCGGGAGGCTGTTTTTGGTGTATGGTCAAGCCCTTTGACGAAACACCTGGGATTGATTCCGTAATCTCAGGCTATACAGGTGGACATGTTGTAAATCCTACCTATGAACAGGTTTGCTCGGAAACAACAGGGCATGTGGAAGCTGTACAAATCACATTTGATGATGAGTTATATAGCTACGAGCAGCTACTTGCGATTTATTGGACTTTAATTGACCCAACAGATGCAGGGGGTCAATTTTACGACCGTGGAGAATCCTACACAACGGCCATTTTTTATCATAACGAAGAACAGCGTGAGCTAGCTGAACGTTCAAAGTCAGATTTACAAGCGTCTGGCAAGTTTGATAAACCAATTATGGTAAAAATTTTACCAGCCACTACGTTTTATCCGGCTGAGGATTATCATCAACAGTATTATAAGAAAAATCCAATGCACTATGAGCGCTATTCGATTGGATCAGGTCGTCGAGCGTTTCAGGAGCAACACTGGGGGAACAAACATGAATAAGGAACAACGTTTAAAAGAACTAACAGAGATGCAATACTATGTCACACAGGAAAATGGCACAGAGCCACCATTCCGTAATGAGTTTGATGACCATTTTGCAGAAGGTATCTACGTAGACATTGTGTCTGGCAAGCCTTTATTCAGCTCACTCGATAAATACAACTCAGGCTGTGGCTGGCCAGCCTTCACAAAGCCGATTGAAAAAGAACAGGTAACCGAGCATTTCGATACATCTCACGGTATGCGTCGTGTGGAGGTACGCAGCAAAGAAGCGGATTCGCATCTAGGACATGTCTTCCCAGACGGCCCAAGTGAGCAAGGTGGCTTACGCTACTGCATTAACTCAGCAGCGCTTCGATTTATCGCAAAAGAAGATTTAGAAAAGGAAGGCTATGGCGAATACCTAGCACTATTTAAATAGTAAAAACCTAGCAAGGTAGCTCCTTGCTAGGTTTTTTTATGGTCATGAGACACAGCAGGTTAGAAGGATAGAAATCTAAAAGTGGAGGATAAACCTGAAAAAGTAGCGGATAGCATGCTCAAAGTGAGGGATAGCCCCACAAATTAGGGGGATAGCCCTCAAATAATTGGATAGAAATCTGAAAGTGGAGGATAAACCTGAAAAAGTAGCGGATAGCATACTGAAAGTGAGGGATAGCCCCGCAAATTAGGGGGATAGCTCTCAAATAATTGGATAGAAATCTAAAAGTGGAGGATAAACCTGAAAAAGTAGCGGATAGCATGCTGAAAGTGAGGGATAGCCCTGCAAATTAGAGGGATAGCCTTCAAATAATTGGATAGAAATCTGCAAGTGGAGGATAAACCTGAAAAAGTAGCGGATAGATTGCTCAAAGTGGGGGATAGCCCCGCAAAGTTAAGGGAGAACCAATAAAAAATTGGTTCTCCCTCTCTCTTTCAGTTCGCTTAAACTTTAAACTCGCTCACGAGGTTGCGTAGGCTATCTGCTTGTTGGGCAAGCTCAGTGGCTGCAGCGTTGATTTCCTGCATGGAGGCGGAGCCTTGTGTGGCTGCTGCCGCAGATGTCACAGTGTTGGCCGCAGATTGTTCTGCGTAGGCATTGACATGAATGAAGTCACTTGCCACCGCATTGCTATTTTCAAGCGTTGTCGCAATTTTATCCACCATGGCCGCGATGATTGACGTTGTTTCTTCGGTATGCGATAAAATGTTGGCTAAGGATTGATTTGTTTCGTTTGTTACTTCAACGCCTCTGATGACCGTTGTCACACCCTCGTGATTTTGAGCAATGATGGATGTGACCTCATCTTGGATAGATGTGACAATCGATGTCACCTCTTTCGCTGCACTTTGAGATTGCTCTGCCAGTTTGCGAACTTCATCGGCTACGACAGCAAAGCCTCGTCCATGCTCACCAGCCCTTGCCGCTTCAATCGCCGCATTTAAAGCAAGGAGATTCGTTTGCTCAGAAATGGCCGTGATCGTACCAATAATAGAGGTAATATCCGCAGATTTACGACCTAACGCCTCCACAGTAGATGTTGTAGAAGCCATTGTTTCTTCAATGGATTGCATGACGAGTGATGATTGCTCCACAGAGCGGCTACCTTCATCGGCTGCTTGCTGCATGGCGATAGAGGCACGATGGACAGCACTCGCTTGCTCATTTAATTGATGCATTGAATGCTCTAAGTCGCTCATTTTTTGCTGCGCACTATTCATACTGGAAATCGTATTGTCACTATCACTCGCAATATCTGCTGTCGCATCCGCAATATCCTGAATTGTACGCGCATTTTCATCTGCTAAGGACATTAGCTCCTGACTGCTGCTTGATACATGATCCGCCAACTCACTTACGCGTCGAATTAAGTTAGAAATCGACTCAATTAACGTATTTGTCGAGGCTGCAATAATCGAAAATTCATCACGATTACGCACATTTACACGTCTTGTCAAATCGCCTCCTGCTTGTGCAATATCAAGGATAGAGTCATTAATCGCTTGTGTATTACGTTTTAATGATTTAAATAGCATAAAGCCAAAAATTACAATCGCTAAAAAGCCAACGATTGAAACGAGAAAGAATGTAGTGATAGAAATATTTACCTGCTGGTTAAGCTTGTCTAATTTTGTTTTATTGGAATCGTCCATGACAGTATTAATGGTCTCAATGTTTTGATCGATATGTGTTTTCATTGTTTCCCCAGTAGCACCCATCATCAGTTTACGAGCCTGCTCAAGACCGAGCTCATCACGCATTGTCATGACTTTATCTGAATAATCAAGGTAATTTTTATAATATTGCTCGATTGCCTGCATATGACCGAGTTCCACTTGGCGATCTTGAAATTGATCTTTCAAAGCGGCTAGCTTTTTATTAATGGTATCTATTTTTAAATGATAAGAAGTAGAATAAATGCCGTTACCCGTAATTAAATACGATTGCTCTAAATTGGTCAGTCTAGCAATCTCATAGGCAAGTTGATTCACCGTTAGTTGCTCCTGCACATTTTTCTTTGTGAAATCTTCCATTTGGTGCTGCAAGTTTTGTATATTGACATAGGACAATATACCCATAATGCCGTTAATTACAATAAGAAGTGCAAACATAATAAGCACTTTACCCCGAATTAAATGGTAAAAACGTTGTCGTTTTTCTTTAATAGGAGGGGGATTTTTCCCAGTTTCCCCTTGTGTAGAAGCTTTCCTCTTCTTAAAAAAGCTAAAAGTAAAGAGAGACGGGCGTTTTTTCGCTGTACCATGGGTTTTTTTAGTCTTTTTCATCGCCATCACCTTCCTATTTTTTAAATAATCGATTTCAATTTTATCTTATTTTGCTAGATTTTTCTATCTTTATTTCTAAAAATTAAAATTTTTCAGATAAAATAACTATGACAAAAGTCAGGATTGACCATGAAAATAGTTCTAAAATCATAAGTGGGTAAAATATAGTAGTAGTGGAATTTATGACGAATGCTATTTTTTTTGATACACTAGCGAAAAGCCAATGCATAAAAAGGGGAATTTGTTCGATGAAGAAAAGTTTTTATTTATATGTCCTAACCTATCGAGGTGGCGATTGGTCTGACCCTAAAGTACGCTTTGCAGAGGAAGTGTTTCATGAGCATAATTTTCCAAAGCAGAGCACAGACTTTAATGAGTTGTCCGACTATATAGAAACCTATGCAACGGAAAACCTAACAATCCAGACCTTTGATACTTTGTGGACACTTTATGAGGAACAAGCATAATTGTACGAAAACTATAAATAATTTTGTAGTTGCTAGACGTCTAGCATTGCGTAAATGACAGAAACACAGTATTATTTATAGTGATAACTGACAGAAAAGAGGGATTGCAGTATGAGTATTCATATTAATGCAAAAAAAGGTGAAATCGCTGACACAATTTTACTTCCAGGAGATCCATTACGTGCAAAATACATTGCGGAAACATTTTTAGAAGATGTAATTTGCTACAACGAAGTACGTAATATGTTCGGATACACTGGTACGTATAAAGGGAAACGTATTTCTGTACAAGGAACTGGTATGGGTGTGCCATCTATTTCAATCTACGCAACAGAATTAATGCAAGAATATGATGTTCAAAAATTAATACGTGTAGGTACTTGTGGTGCAATTCAAAAAGATGTAAAAGTACGTGACGTGATTTTAGCACAAGGAGCAACATCTGATACACGTATGAACCAAATCATCTGGGGCGGTGCTATCGATTTCGCACCAATCGCTGACTTTGATCTTTTATTAAAAGCATACAATGCAGGTAAAGATGCAGGTCTTAACTTACAAGTAGGGAATATCTTCACAGCAGATTTATTCTACTCAGATGAGCACCAAAACGAAAAATTAGCTCAATACGGCGTACTAGCGGTAGAAATGGAATCAGCAGCTCTTTACACATTAGCGGCAAAATTCGGCCGTAAAGCACTTGCTGTTCTAACAGTAAGTGACCATATCATCACTGGTGAAGTAACGACAGCTGAAGAACGTCAAACAACATTCAATGACATGATCGTGGTCGCTTTAGACGCAGCGATTCAAGACTAAGCTAACTTTAGCCATAATTAACTTTATAAAGAATGCAGGCAACCGACAAAAAACAGCCCATTTTCTAAGATGGGGTGGAAGTAGTCGGTTGCTTTTTTTGGTGTAATTATAGACAGATTGTTCCAGTTTTGATACCAGTAGGCCCGTTAAATCCTGGGATTGTGGCAATTACCATGTTTGTTGCTATGTCGATGACAGACACCGTATTGTCTACTTGATTTGTTACATAGGCAAAAGTACCATCTGGCAAGATGGTTACTTGGTCTGGAGATGCACCTACAGGAATAGTTGCAATCACCGTATTGGTGGCTGTATTGATGACAGATACGGTATTATTGCCTTTATTCACAATGTAAACAAGCGTTCCATCAGGGGTAATCGCTGTTCCTACAGGTCCTGTACCAACAGGAATGGTAGCCACTACTGTATTGGTAGTGGTATTAATAACCGATACGGAATTGCTATTTTCATTTGTCACATAAGCAAATTGCCCGCTTGGAGTCAAAACAATGGATCTAGGACGAATTCCCACAGGGATTGTAGCAATCACCGTATTGGTTGCAGTATTGATAACAGATACTGAATTGGAATTCTCGTTGGCAACATAAGCAAACGCACTGTTTGGCGTAAAGGCAATACCTTGAGGTTGTAGCCCTACTGGAATAGTGGCTGTTACGGTATTGGTGGCTGTATTAATGACCGATATAGTGTTCGATCCGTGATTGGATACATAAGCAAGTGTTCCATTTGGTGAAATGGCGACACCAAGGGGGTCAATGCCTACAGGAATGGTAGCGATTGGCAAGTTTGTGGCAGTACTAAAAACCGTTACATTATCCGAGAAGAGCGCTGGAACATAGCCGAAAGCGCCATTAGGTGTAATCGCTACTTCTAGCGGAGCAGATCCTACTGGAATGGTAGCGACGATTGTGTTTGTTGCGGTATCGATCACAGAAACTCTATTATCAGGCGTTGCGAGCTGCCCAGCATCTGTCACATAGACGAGATAATGACAACTTGGTGGTATGGGTAAAAATGGCGGCTTACATTTACAACGACAACAAGGACAACAAGGACAACAACAGCGACAATGACAATTTGGATTTGACGTAAACTTGAATTTTTGAAAATATTTATGTTCTTTCCCCACACAGGACATGCTTTCAGTCATATATGGCTACTTTATGCGTAAAGAGCTAGGCTTGTTGTACGTTTACCTAGCCATTCTCTTTTACCATTTCTACTTGTTATTGGAATAGTTCTAAACTTCTGAGTACGGTTCTTCTAAAAAATGCAGTATGATGAAACTAAAAAGCAGAGGAGACATGAAGATGTTTAGCTTGATTAAAAATGATATAAGATTCATTGAAATTGAATATGATCTTCGTTATAAGGGATCTTCGAAAACATTTTCCTGATTTGACGATAAAAATCAATTTTATTACATTAGCTTTTCAATAGCTTCTTCGTTATCTTTTCATTCTTACACTAACTCTTTCAACACTTTTCCACCAATTGTAATTGCTAAGCTTTGCCCCATAATGTTCATAAAAATAACGTGTTTTATTCTATAGCTAAGACTTCGACAAATATAGTTTGGTAGTTCTTTTGATAAAAGCAATGAAAGATTTCCTTCAACAATTGTTTTCCTATCCCTTTTCCGTGATAGTTTTCTAAAAGATAGAGCATTTCTACATAATTGGAATGGGGAAGGGTTTGAATCTCTTTTACTTGCAGATGTGAAGCCAATAATGTCGTCTAATTCATTTTCAGCTACTAGTACATACTTCGTTTTGTCAGCAATTTGTTGCGTCCATAATTGCGTTTTTGTTCGTAGGATAATTTACTTTAATATTTTGCTGGCACAATATGCTTATAGGTTGTTCACCAACTATCAACATGTACTTTTCCAATACCTTTCGCATCTTTATAGTTGCCTTTCTAATGATCAAATTTATCACCTCCTATTAAATCTTTATAAACAGAATGATAACATCTTCTATAGTTTATTTACTTAATAAGGTAAAATATGAAATGTATAGGTTTATAGAGGGGGTATATTTTTGAAAAATAAGTATATGTGTACGATTAAAATTAATTTAGAGGGTGGTGATATTCAATTTGATGTGTCAAATGATGAACAACTATTTAGTTTTAGATCTGGTTTAGCCTTTATAGCCATCCCACAATTTTTCTCCACGCTCACCAGTTTTTATCAAGGTAATACAAATGAAGTAAAAATAGATTGTCACGGAAACTATGATTACTATATTTTTTCCAGCGATGGTGAATACATATTAATTGAACATAAAAGTCATTATCCTATCGAAAGAATATTTAATTATCAATTTTCTCTTAAGGGGTATATGGAGGCTATAGATCAAGGCTTCAAGAAATATTTGGAGCAGTTAGAGAATGAAGGCATCTTCCCATTGGAAAATCATGCATTTGCTGATCCTTTAGGAGAAGATGTTTTAAATGCTTTCTATAACTTTTCTTCATTATTAAAAGCTTGAAGAGCAATGAAAAAATTAAAGTATGACCGCTTCAAAATAGAAGCTCTCTTTTACAGATAAATTTTAGCAGCCGATTCTTAACCAGACAAGGAGGAGGGTGAACCTTGAAAAAAATAGGTTTACTAATAGTAGCTCTTTTCGTAGTAAGTGGGGTCTTTATTGATAGCAATAAATTATTATATCCTCCTTTGCCAATCGATTCCCTTACACCAAAGGAAGCTATACAAAAATTAAATGCATCCCCCTTTGATTTAGTGGCGCTCTCCAATGATAAGCAGGCAACTTGGTACCTCGCAGCCATTTCAGCTAGGGGCATACAGAAGGTGGACGAGGACATTCAGCAAATGATGGCTAATGAAGGATGGGCATTTCTTGAAAAAGAGGGGAGCGGGTTATTTTTCGAAAAAAATGGGGAACGTTCCATTGTGACAACGGAAATGTGGACGAAGCAGTATGTGCTTGTTCAAATTCAGAAATGAGGTGCTCTATGGAAGTCTGGGATCTCTACGATAAAAATCGCCAAAAAACAAATAAGCGTCATGTGCGAGGGACAAAATTAGCAGCTGAAGATTACCATATCGTTGTGCACGTATGGATTCGCAATAACAAAGGAGAATTCCTTTTAACAAAAAGACATCCCAATAAACATTATCCTCATTTATGGGAATGTCCAGGAGGCTCTATAGTAACGGGTGAAAGTAGTTTGGATGGGGCTGTTCGTGAGGTGGAAGAGGAAATAGGGATACCATTATTGAGGACCAATGGACAATTAGTAAAGAGTGAACGTCGTGATTGCTTCAATGATTTTTACGACGTGTGGTTATTTGACCAAAGCTTTGAAATTAGTGACACAAAACTTCAGGAGGAGGAAGTGACAGCAGTTCAATGGGTCACAAAGCTAGAGCTTGAAAATATGCTTCACGCGAATAACGTAGTACCGACACTTCGCTACTCTACGTTCATTTTTAACGATAAGACTACGCCATGTTAGTGTTATGTGTCAGCATAATTCTGATTCTGTAGGTTAACCTATACCTAAATAGGTTAGAGGAGCGGTAAAATGTGACTAAGCGTATTCTTATTGGACTAGCTTTATTTACGTATGTTTCCACTTTTAATTTGGTTTTTGCAAAGGACAGTGAGTCGCCACAACCTTTTGAAGAATTTCTTCCTGAAATCGGCTATAAAACAGTAGAAATAGCCGTAAAAGAGTTCGAACACCACTATAATAAAGAGCTGAAGCTACCCCTACGAGTACCGCCAATCAGCTTTACGCATCACTTTGGAAGGTTTAGTGATTTAGAAGGAGAAATGAATGATCAGCTGGAGGTGGTAATGATCAGTGATCAATTGCCACAAAATCATTTCAAAATCAAGGTTCGACCAGTTCAGCATAAAATGTCATTTGAAAAATATAAAACAGATGTATTTAAGTTGAAAAATGGCAGTGAGGCAGCCTATATTGAAAATCCACGAATTGGTTTTCATCTACTTGTATTTGAAAGAGACAATTGGCAATATGTCTTTAGTATTGATCGAGATGTGGCAGATCAAGTAACGGCTGAAGTCTTGATTGATATTGCTAATTCAATTGATTATCCAAAGCAAAAGTATTAGCCCCTCTAATTTTTATTCTTACCTTTCAGCTCTTCTCGTAATTTCTTTAGTTCCTCCGTTTGCTCCAAAATAGTATTGTTAACTCGTCTAATCGAATCATATATAGCAAAAATCCCCGCAAAAATAAGAATGATAACTAATAATTCCATCTTGCACCTACTTTCTATTTATACAATGATTGTAACAGGAATTTCTAAATGTTCGAAGAATTAGTTAGGTGGAGGTGCTTGTCATGCAGAGATATGTTTATCATATGGTTCCAAGGGAAATGGTGGGTCTTGAGCTTATGCCATTAAATAGGTTAGGGGCAATGTATCCACATTTATATGAACGATATTCGAAAAAATATTTTGATCATCCTGAGAGACCGAAATTATTCATGAAAGAAATTCCTCACTTAAATTGCTTGTGGAATGATGTTGTTCATTTCCTACCAATCCATCCTAGTCATCTATATAAGGCTTTAACAGAGCTTGGTATTGCAAAGAGAGAAAGCCTAATGTTTTATCAAATTCCAATCCAAAAACTAGCGGCAAATCGTAATGCGATGTACCTGTATTCCAAGGAACACTATAAAGGGCCAGCAGGGGCAATTGCTGCAGAGGATATAAAACTACTGTCGTTACCTGATTATAGAGAACTAGAACAGCTACCATCAGCAACAGTAGACTATTTCCAAACGGAGAAAGAAAAAGGGAAGAACTTTGGGCTTTTTGCGTATATTCCGCATCTCTTCAGCTTAGGCAATGTCAACGTAGATGAAGCGGAAATCATTACATGGAATCACTTCAATCCTAGCTGAGGTGGAAAAAGAAATAGGGTATGCCGAGTAGTTGGCTACCCTTAAATGTCATAATTTCTTCCTCCTACTCATTAGCTATGATTTCTATTAGACTGTCGAAATACTAGTTGAAGCAAATAGACAATCAATCGAAAAATGAGTAGATAAATAAAAGCTTCAATCAAGCTTGTTGCTAGTATCATTACATAACGACCGAAATCTTCTAATTCATGAAAAGTATATGTTTGTATGTGCCAATCAAAAAATAATGCTTTGTAACTCGTCCCCAAAAAGATGGGTATGAAAAGTAGCCAATAAAAGGGCGGTAAACTAAATTTATAGCCTTTAACCAGCAAGGGACTCCCCTCCTCAACTTTTAAGTGATCATAACATAAAAGAAAATATTTTAGTATATTATGGAAGTATTAAATGATAATACGAATACATTATTTACAATTATAGTAATTTAAAGGTATTATTAGTAAGTTGACATAATGCCCAGAAAGGTATAATTCCATGAAAATGATCCATTCAAGCAAGATTCAACCCGAAGTGAAAACATTATTATCCTATGCTACTTCCGAAAAGAAAGTGGATAGGGAATATCCATTGTATATCGAAAATCCTGAAAGAGTGTTGTATGGCTATACCATCGAGCAAGATTTAGTCGGTTGTATAGGAATCGTTAAAGGAGAGGCAAATCGCTGTGAAATTAAACATATTGCCGTATCGCCCGTTTTTCGTGGAAAGGGCATTGGACGTGAGATGATTCGGTATGTAGAAGAACATCATGCTTTTTCTTCCATTTATGCAGAAACAGATCAAGAAGCCGTCCTCTTTTATAAAAATCTCGGCTTTCACATTACAAGTTTAGGAGAAAAATACCCTGGAGTGGAGCGTTTTGGCTGTCTATTAACCTGCACTATCTAATGGTCAATTCGTTGTACTGTCGATAAACGTCCACTTATATGCTTTTTACGCCCTGTTATTTGTCTGTGTTAAAAGATCGGAGATTTGAATGGTACGCTAACATAGAAAGGAGCTATAAAAATGAAACAAAAATTGTGGTGGATTGTATGTGGCTTGGCATTGTTCATAGCAGGCTATTCGGTTGTTCAATATTTACTATTCGATGCACGGCAGGCGGGATTTGTTCAATTAAAGCTTATGCTTAGTGCAACATTGCATTCATTTTGGTATATCATGCTCTATATACATATTGTATTCGGTATATTAGCCCTCGTCATCGGTCCTTTTACGTTGTCATCAAAGTTACGAGAGAAAAATGTGAAACGCCATAGACTACTAGGCAATATCTATATGGTTAGTATTTTGTTTGGTGGCGTGGCAGGACTTTATTTAGCGCTGAACGCAACAGGGGGATGGGTAGCACAGCTAGGCTTTGCTTTATTAGCCATAGGGTGGCTCTTCACCATGTTTCAAGCGCTGGTCCATATTAAAAAAAGAAATATCCAAGGCCATCAGAAATGGATGCTAAGAAATTATGCTTTAACCTTCGCAGCTGTCACATTGCGAATTTGGCTCCCTTTGTTTACGGTAGTATTTGGCTTTGAAAATTTTGAATCTAGTTATGCCTCTATCGCTTGGCTATGCTGGGTACCCAATTTAATCGTGATGGAATGGTATATCCAGCGTAAGCTGCATGCATTTATAGACAATCGACATGTAACAAAAACGACTTGACTTGAATGTCTTCTTCGAGCATTGGGATTAAATAGAGCCTAATGCTTTTTACGTTTGCAATAATTTTAATTAGTATCTAAATACATGCAAATTGTTCTTTTGGTCCATAGTGGCAAGAAGGACATCTTTTATTTCTAGCTTATAAGTTGTTTTCAGTTGACCCATCAACCATTGCTCAGAATGCTTGGTTTTGCTTAACTCATGGTAATCAATTTTTCCCTCTTTAATAAGAACCGTGGGAAGAAAAAAAGGATTAGACTGTACACTTATATCTGCTCGTGTTGGTGTTTGGTAGGGTGTATGCAAAAAACTAGAGATCGATCCGTCTGGTTCCCATAAAGCGAGTGCTACATTTTGAACTTCTTCAATTTTTTCTTTTCTTAACTCTGATAAAAGTAAATCAACAGATATTCTAGCCTTTTGTAAGTTGGCGCTAATAATTTGCCCATTTTTAATCAGGGGAATCGGCGGGGAGTCTATCAAATGACGAAAGGCAACCCATTTTAGGCTCAAAAAAACACCGATGAGGTAGAGCGCAACTAAAACGGCCATGGTAATCATGGAACCCTTCATTCCTAAACCTTCATCAGATAAGGGATGTGCGATAATATTCCCAAGTGTGATAGCCATTGCAAAATCCAGCATTCTTAACTGAGAAATAGAGCGCTGTCCCATAATTTTTGTTGCGAAAAGTAGGAAGAAAAAAGCGACAATGGCTCGGAGAATCCATTGAATAGCAGTAAGTGATTCTTGACTATGAAAAAATTCCACAGCGACACATCCTCTTTTTTCTTATTGTTTCCTTCCGTTACATGATTATGCGAATCCTCAGGATTGAAACGAAATAGACTTGTAAAAATATGTTCAAAACGATATTGTTAAAATAAAAAAGCTATTATTTAGTAATTTTAAGAAAATCAGGAGAATATCTATGCAAACAAAATTACAAAATATTCTTATCGACATACAAGAGAAGGTTAATTTTTCAGGAACGGTGCTAGTGGAAAATCAGGAGAAGGTTGCCTTATTCAGCCAAAGTTTTGGCTATGCGAATCGCTCAGAACAAATCGACAATCATGCAAAAACTCGTTTTGGCATTGCCTCTGGCTGTAAAATTTTTACTGCAGTCGCTATTTGTCAGCTTATTGAAAAAGGGAAGCTAGCATTTGATACGAAATTATGCGATTGTCTGCCTCAACTATTTAAGCACTTCGATGAGCAAGTAACCATCGCTCATCTGCTAACACATACGTCAGGAATACCCGATTATTTTGATGAGGAAGAAATGGAGAATTTTGAAGCGTTATGGGTTGAAAATCCGATGTACCAGCTTCGAACATTGCGAGATTTCTTACCATTATTTCAGAATCGTCCAATGAAGTATAAAGTTGGTGAGCGATTTCACTATAATAATGCAGGATATATTGTATTAGGGTTAATTGTAGAGCATGCAACTGGTATGGATTTTTCCGCTTACATTCAACAACATCTTTTCGATCGGGTGAATATGACGGAATCAGGCTATTTTTCGTTAGATTCTTTGCCAGCTAATACAGCATTAGGGTACATAGATAACCCAGATGGAACTTGGAAAACAAATATCTATTCTTTACCTGTAAAAGGGGGTTCTGATGGGGGAGCATTCGTAACAGGGAAGGATATGGCAAAGTTCTGGAGTGCACTTATGAATTTCGAACTTTTAAATGAAGAGTTAACGAATCAACTGTTAATGCCTCATGTCGAACTGAATGAAAATGATTGTTATGGCTATGGTGTATGGATTAAGAAGAATAGTGAACAAGCAATACTGAAATACCATGTGATGGGGTATGATCCTGGCGTGTGCTTCCATTCAGCCTATTATCCTGCTTCTTCCATCAAAGTTGTCGTATGTTCCAATAAATCTAAGGGCGCTCTTGATATGATGAAAGGAATAGAGGCTATCCTATAAAAGAATAAGGCTTGTCTGTGAAAAAGATTACAGGCAAGCCTATTGCTAGTTATTAAGTAATGCCACCATGTATATTACAATAATACTCGATCTCAATAATATGAGGTGAGGATACACCATTATATGAATAGTAACCACCGATTGCAATATTGTAAGCACTGCCATGATCTTTAATGGAAGGGTCATACCCCGTTTGCGTCCAGTAGCCTTTACCCTGTTCAATTTTAGAAGACAAGGAATGCATAACCGAAAATAACTGTCTTCCACCAGGAATGTCCATGCTTAGTTGGGTGTCAAATGAACCATCAACACGAATGATTGTTCGATGTGCCCCCATATGTAATTCAACGAATTTTGGTACTTTAACTGGAGAAAAAACTTCCTTATTATCGGCCACGACATAAGAAGTGTCTATTCTGCCTTTTAACATGTCTTCAAAATCTTTTAATTCAAGCCAATAATTTGCTGAAAATGTTGTAATGGGATCTAGCTTAAAGCCTGTACCATATTCTTCATTTAGTTTATTGACAATAGCCGAATATTCTTTATAGTAGTATTCTTTCTGTGGTAGCGTTAAAACTAATGGAACAGGTGCCATGACAGATTCCATTGCTATTATTTGTTTATCTACTGATGTAGATAGTGGTGAGGCTGCTTTGTCATCCTTTTCACAGCCTGTTAGGAAGATGGCTCCTACTACAATGCTTGTCACCAAATATCTTTTCAACACCTTCACCTCCCAAAAATGAATAAAATCTATTATACCATACATAAATATGTATAATTTCGTTTTTTTGGTAAAATGATAATTTCCTAGTATATTGTAGAGAGAACAACGATTAAGCAAGTGTAAGGGGCGGTATAGTGGCAATTTTAAAAGATGATTCGAGTCATCCGAGTTGTGAGGTAGAGCTAGATATTTTAATGGTGAACGAGGAAAGTGTAAAGTTTCGTATTGAATTTCGCTTTGGGCCAGCTTTCCCAGCGATAAATACTGAGATTTATTGTTTAAAAAGAGATTTCCTTCAATTATTAGAAGACATAACACAATTGGAGCCTGCTTATTTAAGTATGCTGGAGCCGCATGATCCTGGCCTATGCATCTATCATATCCCTCATTATGGTGAATATTTTTTTCCTGGATACGGTATCTTTCAAATTCCTGAAGAGGAGAGAGAGGAAGCAGAGCAACGTTATAAATTAGTGTTTGTACTAGATGCTTATGAGAAGAATCATCATGGTGCAAGAGAATGTGGGCCTGCATTATGTATTATTGTGACGATGGAACAAATCCGAGTCTTCATAACCACTTTGCGAGAACAAGTAAAGAAATTCAAAAGTAAAAGGTGATACAACGGTCATTCATTCTCTTCTACAACGATGCTATAGGATAGGTTGAGACGATCACATACCCAATTTTTAAATAGATGATCAATTTGTTTTTTTATTTCATCGCTAGGTAATTGCTCATTAATCCCTAATTGTTCAAACGAAAATGTTTCCTGAATTTGATCGGTATATTTCGTATTAAAGGTAAACGTAATGAGTTTAGACACGTTGATTTTCCTCCGTTTTCTAGCGTGTACATTTATGAGCCAATTATTAGAAATTGAATGTCGTTGATATTTGTAAATAAATTTTTTATCTTTGGGTAAAAAGAATAGAAAATGCTGTCGGCTGAATCATCATGAATATAGACAGTGTAAGTAGCATAATTTTCTAGCAATTGTTTTAACGGTTAGATTATTTGTTCATTCGGTGTTTCAGCTTTTGTTTCTTTTGCTAATTCAAGAGTGATTGCTGCCGTCATATTTAGTATATCTAATTGGCTTGCAGGGCGCTTGAATTTTTTCTGTCTAGCTCAAATAGCATTGTTTTCTTTAGGTGTAAGATCTCGTTCAGAAATATTTTTTCCTCCTCTCCAATTCATTGTTTGTCAAAAGGTAATGTAACAAGTATGAAATTTATAAAGTATTTTTGTTGAAATTTAGTATAAGCTTTTGTACATGTAGGTGTAATAGTCACCATTAAGGAGCAGTATACTTCTGTTTTCTTCTCTTCTTTTGCTTATAGGTAAGATAAGAAGTTTTTAAGGAGGCATAACTTCCAATTGCTGCATAGCCATAAAACCAGCCCATGAATAGTCCTGCAAGAAGATTATGTCGGTGGCTGATGAAAATAGAAATGAATAAGCCGACAACTAGTGCAATGGTTGGAACCCAAAAAGGCTTTAGATGACACATTTTCTTAATGAGTTGGGTAATCATCATAACTACAGGGACTGCAACGACGGCATCCCAAAAATTTGTATGTATGAGTGGAAAGTGTTCCATTCAAGTTCACCTCTCATTGACTATTTTGAACTTATTGTGAACATATAGGGAAGTTTTATACAGTAGTGTAGTGTGCAATCATTGGGGATTTGTAGAGAGAATGCTCTGGTAGACTTACTCTGTCGGGATGCACAAGCAAACTAACACGCACAAAAAGGGTAGGACAACTAGCCTTGTCCTTTTAACAAAGTGGCATCAAATGGAAATAGTGATTGCAATAGCTAGTTGACAAATGTAAAATTTGATTAATAAATCTACAATAAAAGAGGTATATGATGTTTCCAATTTTACATACTGAACGATTAGTGTTAAGGGAATTGACGAGTTCTGATGGACAAGCTCTTCTTGCGTGCTTTTCGAATCCTGAAGTTTTGCGCCATTATGGACAACAACCTTTAACCAGCTTAGTTCAAGTGCAGCAAATCATTCAAAATTTTGCCAACAATTTTGCCGAAAAACGTGGTATTAAATGGGGCATTGCATTAAAGGATCACGAAGGAATTATTGGTACAATCGGCTTTCAAGAGTGGTCAATAGAGCATCGAAGAGCGGAAATCAGCTACGCCCTTTTTCCTGAATATTGGGGAAATGGCTATGCTCAGGAAGCTGTTAAACGAGCTATTTCCTATGGTTTTGAAGAAATGGATTTAGTACGTATTGGAGCCATTGTATTTAAAGAAAATGAAGCTTCCAATCTACTATTGCAAAAAATAGGCTTCGAACAAGAAGGATTATTAAAAAAATATATGCATCAACATAATGTGCCCCATGATACTTATATATACTCACTTATAAAATAATAAGGAGACCAGATTCCTATGAGGACATCTGGTCATTTTTTTATTGTTTCTGTAAAAGTTTTTCGACCTGGATTGATTTTGGCTACATCCACATCAATTTTACTAATTGAATCCTCTGATAATGGGATTTTTCCATCTTTCTCAAGCTTTTTCCAAGCCTTGACGTTATCGCGGTAGAGATATTCTGACAATCGATAGATATCCACATCTAATTTTAGACCTTCTTTATAGGTTTCCTGAATTTCCTTTTTCACTTCTTTTACAATAAGCTCTCTCAGCTCCTGTTCGGTTACTTTTCCTTTAAAACCATTGATGGTCGCATTGATTCTCAATTTGACTTCAAATGTAACAGCCTCTTGTTTGACAAGTGGTTCCACATCGACATGTATTTTCTCAATACTAACCGTTAGTTCTTCCTGGTCACTTGTGTTTAATTGAAAGGTAATCTCCCCGCGATTAGTATAGTTATGCATCCATTGACTGCCGCGAGCCGCAGTGTCTTGCACGAACCCCTTAAAGCCATCTTTCGATAGGACACCAACCCCTGAAAAATAGGTTTCCTCAACTTGCTCCTCATCTGTTTCCCAATCGTCTTTAATGGACACATAAGGAATTGTTACTTCATAACTTGGCTCATTTAAGCCAATGACAACATCTCTTAAGTCTTTTGGTTCGATAAATGTTTCTTGTTCTGTTGGGTTGATTGGGTTACTTAATTTTGATGAGGATAACGAATTTCTTAAGATTGGTGTGACAAGCAATATATCTTCAACTGGGTTTTTTGTACAATACACCCAGATTTGATACCTAGTATCACGAAAGCGTATGAATGTATCGATGACAGGAATAATGTGTTCATTTTCCATAGCCTGCTCTGAAAAAATCATATATCGCATATGCCCCCAAAAAATTTCTTGATCCGAGGAGCGATATAATTTGTAAATTGCCTCTTCTATTGTTTTACCAGTGGCACGTCCTACTTCAGCAGGCGCCACCGTTGCGCTAGGTTGTATAGATTTCGCGACATCAGCGAAATTAATCACTTGTAAATAGACAATATACTCGTCGTTTTCGTAGTCTACACCTACTGCATTTATATAGTACATTCTTTGCGGCTCCGTAATATCCCAGCATCCTGCGAGTAATGTCGTCAATCCGATGATCAATAAAAATTTGAAATAAGTTTTCATGGTTTCTCCACTCGAATTGCTCTTCAGTTGTATTTTATAGTGTTAGCTTAGACAAAAGATGGCTTTTTTATAAAGTGCTAGCTGAGGAAATAGTATTTGGAAAATTATATCCAATGAAACAATTTTCAGGTATGATGAGGCAAGGAGGGGAGAACGGTGACTAGTATTTCATATTGGCTAATTAATACATTTACGAATGAGCTATATAAAGGGAATCCTGCAGCAATATGTCTATTAGATGAAGAAGTTTCTGAGGAGACCATGCAAAAAATTGCACAGGAGATACCTGTCCCGACAACACCCTTTATTGAAAAAAGACAGGTTGAATTTACGCTGAAATGGTTTACGCCAAATAGGCAAATACCCATTTGTGGTCACGGCACCCTTGCTAGTGCCTTTGTCCTTTGGCAACAAGGAATTGTGCCAAAGGAGCACACAATTACATTTCATACAGCAAGTGGTCCTTTACATGCCAAGTGGCAACATGAACGAGTGGAAATCGCCATCAAAACGTATCCAATTGCTGAAATGGAATGTCCTTCAGCATTGGAGGACTGGTTAGGATGTAAGCCCATCTTTGTAGGGAGGACCGAATTGGATTATATCGTGGAAGTAGGCAATGAAGACCTAATTGTACAGTTTGAACCTGACTTTTCTGCGATGAAGCAGTTTCCTGTTCGAGGTATATGTCTAACTAGTCAAGCGAAGGAAGAAGACATCGATATCGTATCTCGCTTTTTTTCTCCAGCACAAGGCATTGATGAGGATCAGGTAAATGGATCAAGTCATGGCGCACTAGGCCCTTATTGGTGTGAGAAATTATCTAAACAACAACTTGTCAGCAAGCAGCTTTCTAAACGTGGAGGTGTAATCTATGTGGCTCCTCATCCCAACAAGGTATTGATCGCAGGCGCAGCAGTTACAGCATTGCAAGGAGAATTAAACATCTAGATACGGTTTAGAAGGAGATTTGTATTCAAAGTATACAGTTCGTTTTCTATATTTCGCCTTATTTTGGTAACTGCTAAAAAGTGAGAAAAAAATTCGAAATTTGTTGTAACCTTTTTCAATGTTAAACGACTACTCTATTAGTAGAATACAAAAGAACTAAAGCAAGTAGTAACATTCACTTTTCACAAAATGACCAGGGCTCAATTTTGAGTGCCTGGTTATTTTGTTGCCATAATAAAAAGAGGGCACGCACATATGGCATGCCCTCTTCCATTTTATTCGCTCAGCATAGCTTTTAATGTTCGTTTTTGCCAGCCTAGCTTGAAGTATGCATATTGCATAATGAAGTGGACGCAGAAGGTGATTGGATAGGCTAACCAAACGCCATTTAGTTCTAGTGACGTATGGTGAGATAATAGGAACGCTAATGGTACCTGTACAACCCAAATCGTAATGACTAAGAAGATAGTTGGCCATAATACGACACCAGTGGCACGCATTGTAGCAGAAACAGTTTGTGTGTGTCCGAAAATTAAATAGCTCCAAAAGGCGATATATAAATAATTCTTGGCAATAAGCACAGTCTCATGTGAATCGATAAAGAAAGCCAAAATAGGCTCTGCAAACAGATACATAATGAGTATGATCGCGCCACCTAGAAGATAATTAATGCGCACACCCATTTGACGGATTTTTTTAATCATCTCTGTAGAATTAGCCCCTAACGCCTGTGCTACAAAGACAGATGTTGCAATGGCAATACTCATTGCTGGGACTTGTGCATAGCTAGCTACCTGATTGACAACGCCATAAGCGGCAGTAGCATCCGAACCATAGCCATTCACAAAGCCAATAACGGCAATTTCGGCTACTGAAATGGCAACCATGCTAATACTGGATGGAATGGCTAGCTTTAATAAGGACGATAAAATATCTTTCTTTAATTTAAAATGCTGTAAGATTGTTTTATCAAAACGTAGTAAATGCTTTGTCTTATGCAAATAGGCTAACAACAGAATCATTGTCACCAGGTTTGATAACACAGAAGCATAGGCAGCCCCATTTAAGCCGAACGCAGGCAACCCCAACCATCCGAATACTAAAGGGGGGAGGAAGGCGATATTTAACACAACACTAATTACTAAGAATAGAAAAGGTGTTTTGGAATCGCCGACTCCTCGCATAAAGGTTGTATACACCAAATACCAAAACATAATTGGTAACGTGAAGAAAAGTATTTGGGCATAACTAATACTCATGTCTAAAATATTCGCAGGTGTCTGCATAAAACGTAAAATCCATTCGATGAAAAAGCCACCAAAAATCGCGACAGCGATGGATAAAATAGTTGTAAAGGCGAGTGTTACACCAACAACCTCTTTCATTTTGGCATGATTACCAGCCCCAAATGTTTGCCCGACTAAAATAGAGCTTCCTGAACCAATGCCAATTGCAAAGGCCATTAAAAAGAAGAAAAATGGAAAAAATGCCGAAATGGCTGCTAGGGCATCGACCCCTAAATTGCGTCCGACGATAAACATAGCAAAAACTTGGCCAACAGATTGCAGCACATTCGCTAGCATCACGGGAATTAAGAAATTAAAAAAAGCTTTGCGTAGCTGTTGATCATCCTGTAACATTTGTTCGTTCATTAATAAGTTCCTCTTGAGTTTTAATAACCCATTTCTTTTAAGATTCTTGAAAGTGTGCGTAGGCGTTCACCAATTAGCTCACCATCATTATTAAGTGCTTGCTGAAAAAGCTGAATATCCTCTTTAATCTGTTCATTTTCTGTGCAAACTTCCACTGTCATGGCATCTCCCTGTAAGCCTACACGATTAATTACAGGGTTTTCTTCATCATATAAATGCTCATGACGATAAGCCTCCTTAAAATAAAGTTCCGTTTCACACACTAAAATAGCGAGATCAAGTACGCGGTGTAGGGGAAGTTCTTCTGATTGGCGAGACCACTTGCCACCTGTATGCCGCCAAACCTTCGCAGAAATATCAACCTTTCCTCGATCATTCCATTGTGCCAGACCAAGGGAAAGCCCTTGTGCATCTGTTTGATAAGCCGTGCGCCCATCAATATTGGCATAATTTTCTGCCACGATGACAGGTTTATGTTTTAAATGTGTTGGAATTTTCATGTATCCGTACTCCTTATCATTTCGAATTTAGTAATTTAGTAAATTACTGCTTTAGTAAATTTAACATTAAACGTTTCTATAAGTCAATCCAAAAGAGCAAAGTTTGAACCCTTTCTTTTAAGACCAGCTAAAGATGGGCTTAGAGTAAGGGATTCATTACAATAAACGTTCAAAATCTGCCGTGGTTTTTACAAAATAGTAAGTTATAATTTATAGAAGTATGATTGATTGGAGAGAAATAGGATGGAAACAGCTAAATATCACCGAATGGTTTATACACGTATATGTGAAAATTTACAAAAATGGGATAATAGTGACTTTGTTAGAGAAGACGAGCTCTATTCATTTTTACATACGTTAAAAGGCACCGCTGGATCAATCGGTTTACATGAATTAACGTCGATTGCTCGTGAAAAGCTAGAGCTTTTGAATGAAGACAGTAACAAGCAATGGACCCAATCAGAATGGAGAAAGTTTCTTGCTCCATTTATTGAAAGCGTTCATTTTTATAAAGAAAATGATTCAATGACACAACATATGGAACATCCTACAACCATCATTAAAAATCCAGCAAAACAAGATTTTATTCTGATAATAGATGATGATGTTGTATTTATTTCCTATTTAAAAAATGTTTTAGAGAAAAAGGGCTACTCTGTCATTGCAGCTCATAATGGTAAACGAGGATTAGCGTTAATTTATGAATTGCAACCATCCATCGTATTTCTAGATATCATGCTTCCAGATTCTAATGGCTTTTCTATTTTAGACAATATTAAAAAGACGAAAAAAGAGCTTATGTTTGTGACAGTGATTAGTAGTAATGATTGTAAAGAAAATCGTATTCGCACATTGGAGATGGGTGCTATGGATTTTATGGCAAAGCCCATTGATGAAGAGCTATTAATCGCTTATGTTTCCAATCGCTTAGCCTATAAAAGAGAATTAGAACAGGCTATCGTCATTGACGAATTAACCCAAATTTATAATCGTAAATTTATGGAATCGCAAATGAAGCTTTTCATTAAACACCATCAGCAAAACAAAGAACATTTTTCAATTGCGATGATCGATTTAGATTATTTTAAAAAAGTAAATGATACATATGGTCACCTAGTGGGGGATGAGGTGCTTAAGGGTTTCGCTTCATTGGTGAAGGAGCTAAAAGAAGCTGAAGAAATTGCTTGTCGCTATGGTGGAGAAGAATTTGTAATTTTAATGCCTCGTACAACTAAAAAAGAGGCATTTATTTTTATTGAAAAACTTCGTACCTCCATGGAGAAAAAGACATTTACAGCAAATGGAACTAGCTTCCATGTTACATTTTCGAGTGGAATTGCGGAAGCCACTTCTACCAATTTACATCCTAAAAAGATGCTAGAAGAGGCAGATCAAGCACTTTATACGGCCAAGCAATTAGGGAGAAATCAAACGATCATCTTTGATAACGTAGCTGCTGTGGAGAAAAGAAAGGTGAAAATTAAGATCGTTGTCATTGATGATGTGTATATTATTCGTGATCTGATTACCAATCATTTTAAGCATTTGGAGGAAAATGACGATTATAGGATTGAAACATTATCATTTCCTGATGGCATTAGTTTTCTGGAATCCAATTGGTATGACCCTGCATGCAAATACATTATCTTATTAGATTGGATATTGCCGCAAATGGACGGCATCGAGGTGCTGAGTAAGATAAGAGAGCAGCATGCTTCAAGTAATGTAATCGTCTCCATGCTAACTTCACGTGTGGGGGAAGAATACGTCATGAAGGCTTTCATTAATGGGGCGGATGATTATATTGTGAAGCCGTTTAATGTGGCTGAAGTATCGGAACGTATTGTTCGTTTAATTCATCAAATGTTTCTTTAATGGGAAAGGGAGAAAAAGACAGGATGGCTAGAATTTTAGTAGTAGATGATGAAGAAATATTACGCATGTTAATACGTGAAACATTAGAAGATTTAGAATTTGATATTGATGAGGCAGAGGATGGCGAAGAAGCCCTAAAAAAAATGATGGAAAGCTCCTATGATTTAATGATACTCGACTATATGATGCCGAATTTAACAGGAATTGAGGTGATCGAGCTTCTCCCACAAGAGATTAAAATGTCAATGCCTATTCTCATGCTGACAGCAAAATCACAGGAAAGTGATCGTCAAAAGGTATTTGACTTAGGGGTAGATTACTTTATGTCCAAACCGTTTAGTCCCATTAAGCTAATGAACCTGGTGGAGGACATCTTAAATGATTAAGTCGACACCCTTGCTGAATAAAAGTATACGCAGCCAATTCTTTAAAATGCTGCTTTTTCTAGTTGTTAGCTTTTTAATCATCATTGCTGCCTTTCTTGTCGTAGTCAATGCAAGTCAAAATGCCTTACAGCAGAAGAGAGAGCAAATGTATGAAAAATCAATGCTTGTGGATGAATTGGAAGAAAATTTTAATGGCATATTTTTTCGAGCAAGGGGCTACTATGCCTTTCAAAATGAGCAGGAATTAAAGCTATTGTATGAAAATTTGGAGAATTTCGAAGTTCTATTACAGCAGTTTTCGCAACTGGATTTAACGGAAGAAGAACGAGGGCTCTATAATGAGCTAGTTGATTTTCATTATAATTATAAAACGGTTACTCTCCCAAAAGGGTTAAGCTTTGCGAAGATGGGGGATTATGAGGCTTTGCGAGAGCTTTCGAATAGTGGCGCAAATGACCTTGTCAATAAATTTATTGCCTATACAAAATCCTATAAGAAAAAAACAGACCACTCCTTAAACCAAATTTTTAGCAAGACAGTGGAGCAGGGGCAATTATTTACTTTTATTTCGCTCATGATTAGCGGTCTCATTTTACTATTTGTTGGGGTCATTTTACGAAGAGTGCTGAATAATATGATTCGACCAATTGAACAATTAACACTTGCGACAAACGCTTTGGCGTCAGGGAAATCCATTGATTTAGGTAATCTTGTACAAAAGGAGGATGAGTTAGGCATTCTAGCGAACTCATTTCTTAAAATGATACTCTCCATTCAGGATAAGGAAGAGGTACTGACCACTCAAAATGAGGAGCTTTTAGCGCAGCAGGACGAGCTTCAAGAAAATCAGCTACAATTACAAAATTCATTAAATTATTTAGAAAAGTATAATCAATTAAATCATGTACTAACCTTTACGTTAAATAAACAGAAACTAATCGATAATCTCCATAATTATTTAAACGACATTTATCAATATGATACGAGTGTGCTGTATTGGATGGAGGGCAATGTTTATGCGACAAAAGGTTTATCACACCAATCTGCTGCAGCCCTAGTTGAAAATTTTGACATGGATAAACAAGCACGATTAAAGCAGGAAAAATCCTTTGTTATTACACGTCAATTGACAGCAAATGAAAAAGGAATTGCACAAGAGTCTTATTATGCCTATGACTTGTATTCTTCCGTGTTTAATTCTAAACGAGAGCTAGTCGCTATTTTAATGGCGACACGAGAGGGGCATCCCCATAATGATCGGGATATAGATAGTTTAAACGGACTATTAAATCGTGTGTCCATCGCATTTGAACGTATTCTTATGTATGAAGAGGTAGAAAAATCGAGGACGTTAAATCAAACGATTATTGATAATGTCAACGAAGGAATCCAGTTAGTTTCTGCTACAGGCGATACCGTTCTTATCAATAGAGCGCTATGTGGTATTGTCAACCTCCTTAACTTGACAACAGAAACAAGTATCCCTAAAAAGGATTGGCTACAGCATTTTCAAAAATGTAGTGCCCAACCTGATGAATTAATTGAATTTTTAGAGGCATCTATTATGGAGAGCTTTGAGGAGACACGAAAATGCCGCTATTGTATGACGGCTGAACATGAAATCTTTGTCGAGGTGTATGCAACTTGTCTTTTTGATGGACAGGAAAAAGTAGGCACCATTTTTGTGCATCGTGATATTACAAGAGAATATGAAGTAGATCAAATGAAATCCGAATTAGTGAGTACGGTAAGTCATGAACTGCGAACGCCTTTATCGAGCGTACTTGGCTTTACAGAGCTTCTGTTAACGAAAAATATAAAACCCGAACGACAAAATAAATATATCGATACAATTCATAGAGAAGCGGTACGACTAACCAATCTTATAAATGACTTCTTAGATTTACAGCGAATGGAGTCAGGCAAGCAGCAATATAACATGGAGACACTACAATTAAATGAAATAGCCTTTGAAATTGTCAATCGCTTCCGACATGAGCAAAAGCATAATGTCCATCTAATTGATAAGGCAAGAGAGGTCTATGTCAATGCAGATCAAGATAGACTCGTCCAATTATTTATTAATTTAATAGGAAATGCGATTAAATTTTCTCCACAAGGTGGGGATGTGGAGATTTTGTTAGAAAACAAAAATAATAGCATCCAAGTGAGTATAAAAGATGAGGGCATTGGCATATCTAAACAGGATATTGCTCAGTTGTTCCAAAAATTCAAACGAATCGATAATAGTTTAAGACGTAAAATAGGAGGAACTGGACTGGGTCTTTCCATTTGTAGAGAAATCATCTTAAAGCATGAGGGAGAAATATGGATAGAGTCAGAAGAGGGACAAGGTACTACTGTGTACTTTACTTTACCACTTGCAAATAACACTATCACCTTCGATGAAGAGGATGTAATGGGGGATAGCAATGGCTTAAACATTATGCTTGTTGAGGATGACTTAAGCTTAGCTCTACTGTTGTCTGAAGAGCTAAAAAGCAATGGCTTTACCGTGATTCATCATCATGACCCAAAAAAAGCTTTTGAAGATACACTCAATACGCCTTTACTTGGTATTGTGATTGACATAATGCTGGGCGAAGAAATGAGCGGCTGGGATTTAGTCCGTGCACTAAGAGAAAGAGAGCATACAAAAGAGATACCGATTATTATATCCTCAGCATTAGATGAGGTAAAAGAAATGGTGGACCAATTTCAAATTATAAAATACTTAACCAAACCATATCCGCCTGAAGAAATATCAAAACTGTTTGTGAAATAATAGGATAGCTTGATTCATTGTCCGTAGCATTATATTGTAAGGAAAATGTGAGCAGTAGCTTAAATTCATAAAAACTTTAATAGGTGAAGCCAAAGTGTTTGTCGCAAGTTGCTCCTTACAAGCAGGCATTAAAGGCGAACAACTTAAAACAAGAAAAATAAGTTTCGTGAATTTTTCTTCAAAAATGTGTAACCTTTGCCAAGCTGGCACGACTACTGTACTAGTAGAATACAAAACACTAAAGCAAACTAGTAGGTTTCACTTTTCACAAAAAGACCAGGGCTCAAATTTTTTGAGAACACCTGGTCTTTTTGCGTGCTGGCAACAAAGTGAAAGTAATGCTAAAATAAGATAAATACTTTAGAATTTTCATGAAATTTAATCAAAATCACGCATAGAAATTTGAAAAAAATGAAATCCCCCATCGTTTTTTCAACTAGGCGTAAAAAGGAGTTCAGACATGCAGGTTCGTCCAATTTAAAAATCTCCCAAGAAAAAATAAAATCTTAATTTTGGGGGATAAAACGTGTTTAAAAACCGATCTTTTTCACTTTTATTGACAGGTCAATCTTTAGCGGATATTGGTGATATTCTCTATATAGTAAGCGTGATTAGTATAATTTATCGTTTCACCAACTCGGCGATTGCTACTTCCTTCGTACCGTTTATTATAACTACTTTTATGTTGATTTCCAGTTTGCTAACACCTCTTATTACGACAAAAGTGTCGTTGAATCAATTGCTAACTATTTCTCAAGGCTTTAAAACCGCTGTCATTTTGGGCCTTGCCTTGTATGTACAATGGGTAGGCGACCAGCCGATGATTGGCTTTGTGTTTTTATTGATTGCGATGGTTGCGTTTTTGGATGGTTGTGCCAATCCTATTCGTCAATCCTTGCTGCCTCATTATGTGGAAGAAAAGGATTTATTGCGAGCAAATAGTATTGCAGAAACGGTTATCCAATCCATTCAGGTGGGTTCTTGGTTTGTTGGCAGTTCCTTGCTGCTTCTCTTTACACCATCACAGCTTATATGGGGCGTTGTCGTCCTTTTTTTCATGGCAACATTGCTTTTAAAGCTTTTACCAGATGTGGCACGTATGGAACGTCCAGAAAAAAAGAAATGGGTGTTATTTATGCAAGGGTGGCAATCCATCCATCAAACACCTGTACTAAAGGTAGCTGCACGAATGGATTTACTGGAATCGATGGCAGGTGCAGTGTGGGTCGCAGCGATTTTACTTGTTTTTGTAGAAGAAGCATTACAGGCTTCTTCTCAATGGTGGGGTTATCTCAACGGCATTTTTTTTATTGGCATGATTATAGGGAGTATGATTTGTTTAAAATGGACCAAATTTATTGAGCGTAAGAAAGCTATGTTCATAAGTGGAGGTGCGCTGTTATCCGCTATTTTTACATTATTCTTTGCGGTTAGTATCACACCATTGATGGCTTTACTCTGTTCTTTGCTGATTGGCTTATGTGGACAATTAAAAAACATTCCACAGCAAACTATCATTCAAACAAGTGTCTCAAAGGAGAAATTACCAACGGTGTATACATCGTTGAATGTCATTGTGACAGGGGTATTCGGCCTTTCATCTTTAATGATGGGCATGTTGTCAGAATGGTATGGGATACGAGTTGTTTTTTTCCTTTCAGCTAGTATGCTACTTCTCGTAAGTGTGATTGCCTATAAAAATAAAACATCTTTCACGTAAGAAAGAGTAGCCCTTACTTTTAGAGTAGGGGCTATTTTTTATAAAAAGTTCATATTCTGTTAGTTGATAGTATGGTAAAATATACAAATATTTGTATATTTTAAAAGGAGAGTTAGTATGAATCGTAAAAAAATAAGTTTCATTATCTCTGCACTTATCATAGCAATCTTTATTGGTGTGGCATTAAAAAATGTTTTTTTCCAAGCATCTCTTACACCATCTATGACTGTTTTGGAGGATGGCACCAAACAAATTAATTATGAAACTGCTTTAACAAAGCTAGATCAATCCTCCACAACGTTTGAAGCATATAAGGGCAAAATAGTAGTAGTGAATTTTTGGGCGTCCTGGTGTGGGCCTTGTCAACAGGAAGCACCTGAACTAGAGGCATTCTATCAACAAAAATCAAAGGATGTCGAGCTGCTAGCCATCAATGCCACAGCCTATGATAGCTATAAGAAGGCGGCAGCATTTAAGGATACTTATGCTTTATCATTTCCTATCTTCCTAGACGAAGAGGGAGTACTACAGAAAACGTTTGAAGTGGTGAATTATCCTAGTACCTTTATCTTTGATAAAGAAGGAAAATTACAGCACAGCGTGAAAGGCGAACTCACTCAACAACAATTAATACAATTGATTGATGATCTCTAAGAACAAAATAAGTCTTATAGACAATATATTTAGAAAAATGAAACTTTTTCTAAAAAGATGCGTAGAAGTAGCTAAAGAAAAAATGAAGGGGCTCCTTTAATGCCACGGAAACACATGATTATTATCATCATTGCATGGATTGTAGAAATATCGTTGACGTACTGGGTTGCCACAATATTCTCTGTGCGATTTATCGAAGTGATGTTTTTCACCGGCATTGCCTTTACCTTAGGAACGTTTTACTTTTCGAGTAGCGGTGGAGCGATGTCAAGGCTTTATACATCCCAAGTGAGTGCACAAACAGGGATCATTCATGAGCGAGAACGGTTCAAGGTTAAACTTGGGCCCGTATTTATAGCGTCACTGATATTTTTCCTTATTGGATTGGTATTCTTTATTTTACTTGTAACAGGCATTATTCCACCACAAAAGGTGTGAAAGTTATTGGCTTCCACCTGCAAAAAATCAAGATGGCTAGGTGCTCATTTTGATTTTTTTGCGTTGTATAGAATTTGTAGAGTGCTATATTATAAAATAGGCTTCGATAATTGTATTTTTACAATTATAAAGGGATAAAAAGGTAACTATTATACTATAATTACCCTTCGTTATTAGTAATTTGTCATGCAAAATATGTATATCTATGGAGGTATACAAGATGTTAAAGGAGCTATCAAACCGCAGTGCCCCAAAATCGAAACCAACAAAATAGAGAGAAGAGTAGACACCAAGAACCTGACGTTCAGTATAATGCTATGCTAGAGATTCAAACAATGGAAAGTAGCATAAAAAGATACATAACAGTGCATGGTGATCACTTGAATGCAGCTGAATATCATTCTTTACTGCAAATGATTAAGAGTTTAGAGGAATTGAAAACAGCGATTAAAGAGGTCTCATTAGATTAGGCACATTCTTTTAAATTGGATGATCTGACAATACGGTTTGTCAGATCATCCTAGGAATTAATCCACCGGTAATAAGTAAAAGTGAAGTTTTGACCATTCATTTCAAATGATTCTCCGCTTCTATCCACTTGTTTAAAACCGTTTTTTTCTAATACTTTTTGAGAGGCTATATTGTTCGTTGTTGTTTGTGCCTCAATGATGAGCATGCCTTGCTGGCGCATAAGGTCTAATACTAATTCTAAGGCTGTATGGGCAACCCCTTTCCCACTAAATTCTTGTCCTACTCTATAACCGATATGGCCTAATCGTTGATCCTTATCAATATCGATTACATTGATTCTTCCTATAATTTCTTCAAGTTCATTTTTTATTAGATAGAAATAGGATAGCTGTTGTGCTTGTTCCTCTAAAAGCATGTCATTTTTTCTTATGAAACTTGGTAATTCGTAATAGTCATCCCCTCGACTTGGGACTGTTTTTTCAAAATAGGCCCTATTTTTAACCTCAAATGCATATAAGTTTTCAAAATCACCCTGTGTTAATGTTTCTAATCGAATTTTCATGGCATCTCCAATCAATTTTGGTTTTTCTTTCATTATACCTGTAGTCTAGGGTTAATCTCACCCAGTTTATGGATTGTTCAGATTTTGTAGATGTGCGGATAGACATGAATACTGGTTTGCTTTTTCAGCCATCCACTAAAAAAGGACCGTCATTAAAAAGACCCACTTCCTGTCGGGTTTAGTGAATTAAATAGTGAGCGGACAAGTAAATTAGTAGAGGCATTGAGATTTTTTTAGAGAGTCCAGTAATTTTCAAAATGTGGAAGCACTTGTTCTACTAGAAAATGAACTTAGGTTGGTTCAAGTCTACCTCTATATACAGTAGGAGCGTTTTGGCAAGCGTATTCAGGTTGTATGGCAACTAAAGTCGGAGACAACTGTCCTCATCCCATCACTGACTAACCAGCCATTAATTGAAAATGCATTAAAGCATGGAATGTTAAAGCGTTCTGACGGGGGAACGATACATATTCGTATTATCAATTTTGATACCCATCTCGAAATCACCGTAGCGGATAATGCGTTGAAATGGATGAAGAGCAATTGGCAAAACTACTACAGCCTAAAGAACTTTTATCCATCAGATTGCAACACCATTAAGCCAAGGTTTACGTATGACAAGCAAGCTTCACGAAGGAACGGTGTTTCATTTGTGGTAGTAGCAAAAAAACATCTACATCATTAGATGCATTGCCTCTCGATGAGTTTTAAGAGGGGGAATGCATCTTTTATTATTTGCAAGTTTGAAAAATAGAAATTTAGAGCACAGCCTGAGGCGTCTTCGTTTTAAAATGTGTGAATAAGTAGCATCCCAAAATCACGATGATTCCCCCAATGCCTTGCAGCCAGCTTAGCTGTTCACCGATAAATAAAAAGGCGAGCAATGCTGTAAAAATAGGATTAAAGTTTAGAAAAATACCAGAGGTGGTGGCACCTAATTGTTGAACGCCAATATTCCAAAATACCATACAAACTACTGTAGAGATGACCCCTGTATAAAGAAGCGAAAGGATGAAAGAGGAGTCGATTTCGGAGAAGGTAAAATCCGTAATCGTGAATGGGACTAGGATGAGTACCCCAAACAAACCTGCATACAATGTCGCCATTAACGGAGAGGTTGTTTGCATAGCCCACTTACTACATACAGAATAAAGTCCCCATACGCAAACGGCTGCCACCATCCATAAATCTCCTGTATTCAATTGGAAGTGCCATAACAGCTGCCAATCTCCTTTCGAAAGGACAAGAAAAACACCAATTAAAGAGAGTACCATCGCCAGAAGTTGCCAGCCATTTATTTTTTCTTTCAGAAAGGCGAAGGAAAAAAGGGCGATGGACATGGTATTCATTGTAGAAATAAGACCAGCATTCGTGGATGTTGTTCGTTCCAACGCTAAAAATTGAAATATATTAAATAAGGCAACACCTGTAATGCCCATCAGGAATAATGGCACAAGAGCGGCTTTAGCAGGAACCAATCTCTTCTCTTTCCACCAAACTAACGGTAGCAGGACGATCACTGCGATCAGCCATCTGACCAACGTTAAGGTCATTGGAGAGGCATGAGCCACTAGCGTCTTAGCCACAACAAAATTGCCTCCCCATAGTAAGCTCGTGACAAGCATTAAGCCCATATAAAATTTAACCACAGTATAGGTACACTCCTTTTGCTTTTATGTATAATAAGAATCATAGCACTATTAGTGATTTATCAGTATAATATTTTGTATAATTGAATAAAATCAAAATAATCGAAAGTTATTTAATGAATATCAAAATAATATTTTGAAATCGCATTAAAAACTTCCTTGTCTAAAAATAATCAAAAGAGGAGAAAACAATGGAGGATATAAAAAATAAAGGATTAGATAATGTCGATCTGCAATTATTAGCGATTTTGCAGCGAGAGGTTCAGATTAGCAATGCGGAATTAGCTAGACGGGTGAATTTGTCCCCACCAGCAACCCATACAAGGGTGAAACGTCTAGAAAATGAAGGCTATATTGATCAACAAGTCGCAATTTTAAATCAGGAGAAACTAGGGTTTGATTTATTGTGCTATATATTTATGAGCACAAATATTCATCAGGAGAAGGAAATAGAGGAGTTAGAAAACAGCTTGAAAACAATGACCGAAATTTTGGAATGTCATTGCTTAACAGGTGCCTATGATTATTTGTTAAAGGTCGTAATTCGAGACCGCCAAGACTTAAATCAATTTATTCGAAAATTAAATAAGCTTGGCGTTTCTAGAATTCAAACGAATTTATCCTTACGAGAAATTAAATATTCTACAGTGTTACCGATCGAAGAAAAACAGCAAGTCTGAGTAAGCTAACTCAGGCTTGCTGTTTTTTACTCATGATAGGTAAGCAGCCGCTTTAAACGAGTATAAAGTCGTCCTAAAAAGTTAGTTACCACTCTAAATGAGTAGAGCCCCGCTCCTAAAGATTCACCCTGTTCAAATAAGGAGACCACACGTACAAAAATCATACAACCCACAAGTTGCTTATAGTTGACATGCAACCATAGAGTTGCCTATAATCAAGCTATGAATTGGGATAAAGACGCTGTTTTTAAAGCACTAGGGGACTCGACTCGGAGACTTATATTAGATGAACTGGCTGAGTGTGATGAGATGACGTTGTATGAATTGACGGTGCGTCTTCTAATGAAACATGAACTTTCCATTTCGAGGCAGGGGATTGCTAAGCATCTGTCTGTCTTAGAGAGTGCTGGACTCGTCCTATCACAGCGAAAGGGAAAATATAGAGTCATTCTTTTCAATAAGGAACCACTTAAAGATTTACTGAAAGGATGGGTAGAATAAAGTTTACGTGTGAAGGATGCTTCTTAAACGACTTAAAAGGAGGAAAAGCAATTGAATATTATTGTCAACAGTATCTTTGTACAAGATCAGGAAAAGGCACTGGCATTTTATATGGAAAAGCTAGGGTTTGTAAAAAAGGAGGATGTCCCAGTAGGAAAACATAGATGGCTAACGCTTGTGTCGCCTGATGATTTAGAGGGCACTGAGCTATTACTTGAGCCAGATGAGCATCCTGCAGCAAAGGACTATCAAAGGAGGATTTTCGCTGAAGGCATTCCAGCAACAATGTTTGGAGTTGCTGATTTAGAAAAGGAGTATAGCCGTTTATTGGAGAAAGGCGTTGAATTTACACTTAAGCCGACAAAAGCGGGAGAAGTCACAATAGCAGTTTTTAATGATACATGTGGCAACCTTATTCAGATTATACAAAAATAGTGTAGAAAAGCGTGTTTGATATTTTTTATCAAACACGCTTTTCTCATTACTCAGCCATTACCCAACCTTGATCATCGTTCAAAACGTTTAGATTTTCTTTTGGCTGCGCATTTACGGTCTGTTCTTTGGCTTCTGCTTCCTCGCTGGGCGGAGCTTCTTCCGACGAACAAGCAGATAAAAGGAATAGTAGCGCTATACTTAATGATAGGAATTTCTGCATGAGGCAAACCTCCATCAATCAATCGTTGATATGAATATTTTGCACATCTTTTTACAGAATATGTTGTGTATAGCTGCCATTAAAAATTTTTTTAAGCGACTGTATTACTAATTATTTTGCTAAAGCCATTATTATATGCACTATTAATCAGTTGCTGTATTGACTTCACTGCTTGCTCAGAGAAAATATACCAGTTATCGCCATCGAAATCATGGAGTAAATACTCAGGATAGCCTTGTAATAATTCCTCTGGGAAAGGTTGATTTAATGTATAGATATCATATTGTCGAACACTGTTTTGATCATGGCTCATAAAATCAAATTGACCAAGCTTGTAATAAGATCCAGGAGTTTCTAGATTGAGGTGCCAATAATAATCTTTCGGAGCCTCTACTTTGTCGCCTTTCTTTTCTTGGAAAATTTTGAAAAGTGCTTGGTGATAGGCATTGCCCTTGATGTCCTGAATGACACCACCCATTGTCATATGGTATTCATAGCGTAGTACCTTGATTTTTTCATCTTCAATTAGCAATGGTTCAGTCGTAATATTCACTGTGCCATCATTATAATGCACTTGACTGCCGAATGTTTCAGCAATAAAGCGAATTGGTACATAGGTGCGATTGTTTTTCATGTATGGTTGTACATCCAATTGTTCTTTTTGACCATTTTTAATGACTGTTCGGTTATTAAGATTCAATTTAATGGTTGTTTGATCCATTGAAAGGGTGATTTGTGAATCCTGCCAATGAACTTGCGCACCAAGATTTTCACTGATCACTCGTAATGGCACCATTGTTCGATTGTTTTTTTGCTCGGGTGCTGTATCAGATTTTACCACAACATCGTCGATTTTGATTTGTGTCGTTGCGGCATCAGCAGGTGTTGCTACAAATAATGTAGATGTTAAAAATAGCCCTGTAAAAAATTTTTTCATGGTATATAACCTCCTTATACTTTAACACTTACCACCATCGGAAATTTTACCATAATATTCTTATGTATATAATAAAAACTTTACTATTTTTTCTTTTGGCTGGAAAAGGTTGTGTATCATCATCAATATTTTGGACTTGATTTCGCAGTGTGTCATTTAGATTAAAACCATCGTGTTGCTAGATATCAAAGTAAAGAAGTTGAAATAAAACACAAAATCACCACCGCTATTAGCAACTTTTTGACAGTGTATAATCTGTATTTGTTCTCGAATACTAATGCTGAAAGGAGGTTTTTTAAATGAAGTTTTTGACATGGGGCATTGTTGGTGCAGCATTATTTGCTGTGATGAAAGGCTACGGAAAATCGAATCAAGGACAAAAGGATAGCTTTCAACAAACAACTACGCCTGTACAATTAGTAGCCAATGCAAATCCGCTGACAGCCAATACACCGAAACAGTAGAACAAAAGCTTATAGATTATAGGGATCTATAAGCTTGCTATATTTTTATATAAATAACTATTATTGGCATATAGATGGTGAGAAGAACTCAATTTTACAAACGCTCACGACGATGGCTTGGAAGAAATTTTGTAATTATTTTACGGAACTGTACATAGGTATTCACAGGCCAAATTGTAGGCTTGTGCACCGTTAGCAATGCAACCATTTAAAGTAGCGGCTTTGGCAACAGTCTTTAAGAAATAATAAGACCTATGTCGCAAGGGAGCATCATCGAATTGACAAATTTGGATCAGCCTTCATGTCACATAAGGATTTTCAGGGACAAGGGAATAGAAGCAGACGCAAAAAAGCTTGGTCTAACACATATTTACACGGATGCTGGTCTTACAGCGGGACCATTTTTTGAACGGAAAGGATACCAAAAAACAAATGCATATCGCGTGATGAAAAGGACGGGTGAAAAGCATGAGTTATGTAAAGATTTTTGTTCTATTAAAACAAGAACAACAGACCCAGTATCAAACTCGGTCTGTTGCTTCGTTTAGGCATCGATAAATGGTTAAAATCGCTTGTAAATGCATACCTTCATGAAAGATGGTGCGTAACAGTACTTGTTCAATGGTTTGCATACCCATATCAATAGGAGGGAATTCCTCTGACAATCGATGGCCATACTGTTCCTTTAATTGTTCAGGCTGCTGAGCTAAATACTTCTTTAATTCCTCGAAGGATGGCGTTTCGTCGTCAAAATGCTTTGGCGATGTACCAAAGCCAAACCATTTCTTGAGAGCTTCTAAATCTGTATCCTTTTCCTTTGTTAATGCCTCTATCCATAAATATTGATCGAGATAAACATGACCCATATTCCAGCGAATATTATTATGAAATCCAGCTGGGATGATGTTCGCTTTTTCTTCTGATACATGCTCGAGTAAGTGAAGCAGCTCGCCACGATAATTGGCTAGCTGCTGAAATAGATTTTCTTGACGTTGATTCAAATGTAACCCTCCTTTTTAATATTATTGGCTATTAAAACTCCATTTTCCTGCAAAAAAAGAAGAACACTTTTTGTGTTCTTCTCCAATTTATCTACTTTGTGTCTGTAATGCTAAACGGACACCGAGACCGATATAAACGAAGCCAACTGTCTTTTCGAGCCAGCGTGAGCTACCGCTTGTTTTTGTAAAGATTTTTTCGCCAATGAAGCTTGTAATTACTGCGAGTAGGATTGTATATAAAGCACTCATCACGACAAATGTTATACCGAGTGTTAGCAATTGGCTTGTGACAGATTGCTCGTTATGCTGAACAAATTGCGGTAGGAAGGCTAGGAAAAACAGTGCCGTCTTTGGATTGAGGATTTCTGCTAAAAAGCCTTGACGGAATGAAGTACTAGCAGGACTTTGTTCGACAGTCGGTTGCTCAATTTTCTTTGGCTTTGTGAGGAGCATCTGAATGCCTAAGTAAACAAGGTATGCCACACCAATATATTTCACCACTTCAAAGGCAGTGGCTGATTTCATTAAAATAGCAGAGAGACCTAAAACAGCCGCTAATGTATGAACCAAGTCACCAAGACCGATACCTAAAGCTGTATAAATACCATTCTTTTTTCCGCTTTTTAATGTTTGTGTAATGGTAATAATTACTGCAGGACCTGGAATTAAAAATAATAAAAGAACTATTGCGATAAAAGATAACATGCGAAACCATCCTATTCTAATAAACTAATCATTCTAGGGTGAATGCATGGAATATTATATTCTAGCTATTGTGTGGCTGTCGATAAAGAAATATTGAAAAAATAATGAAAAATAATTCAGAAAACTAATGAATAATACTAATGAAATTTTATTACCTAGTACTAATATTTAGTGTTAGAATAAGATTATAAAAATACGTTGGAGGAATTCATATGTTAACAAGTCAACAATTACAAGCTATTTTGCCACACCGATATCCATTTCTTTTGGTAGACCGTATTGTGGAGTTAGAAGAGGGCAAGCGCGCAGTGGGGTTGAAAAATGTAACGATTAATGAAGAGTTTTTTAAAGGTCATTTTCCGCAGTATCCTGTGATGCCAGGTGTGCTAATTGTTGAAGCATTAGCACAGGTTAGTGCAGTGATTATGCTGACAAAGGCTGGGAATGAGGGAAGATTAGGTTTATTGGCAGGAATCGATCATTGTCGCTTTAAAAAGCAAGTAAAGCCTGGTGATCAGCTACATCTAGAAGTGGAGATTACACGTGTGAAGGGCGCTGTTGGGAAAGGCAGAGGGATTGCAATGGTAGATGGAGAAATAGTTTGCGAGACGGATCTTGTTTTTGCTTTTGGATCTTAGAAAATGGAGGCTCTCGGTTGAATTACACATTTATGCTTTATATCGCCGTTTGTATCATGCAAATAGCGCTATTAGCGAATATTACGATTGCTAAAGGCGCTTGGAATGGGGTGACAATGTGGCTTTGTACGGTAGTTTTTGTTTTCGCAACAGCTATATTTGGATTAAGTAGAGCGCGGCAAAAAGACACTCAAAAATAAACGACTTTGCTTCAATTCGTACTACACGGCTCTCTTTCCTTCATATAGTAAATGGAGTGAAAGTTTTAATATGAGAGGGTGAGGAGGTTTGAGGGTCGCTTTTATAGAACATAAAGAAGAACAGCTACAGCCAGAGCAAGCGTTGGCGCACGATTTCTGTGATCAATTTGTGCAAAAGATGCATAAAAATATATTGCATAAAAAGCTTGATGAGGATGTGTATCAGTCCTATTTTGTTATCCTTCAGCAACAATATACAAGGCAAGAGCTGCGATTTATTGTCCATCTGTTAAAGGTACAGGCAAATGAGATAATACGCATGAAGCCCATGTTTATTACCATGAGTGGTGTTATTTTATCCATGTTTACATTGTTTGCTACAACCATGAATAGCAAGCTCATGATAGGCATGTCGCTTGTCCAAATCGTTGCATTAGCCGTCTTGAGTTTTAATGTCGCCATTATATGGATTTCCTTTAAAATTGAAATCGAACATAAGCGGGTGCAGGAAGTGATTGCATTATTAGATTATTACGTAACAATTGTTTCAAAAGGGAGTGACCTTCGTGCAAAAGACAGTTGAACAATTACATTATTGGCTTATAAAAGTACCAGAAGTATTTCGTGTGTGATGACAGAAGCGGAAATAACACAACGACCTGCTCCAAAAAAATGGTCCAAAAAAGAAGTAATCGGTCATTTATGTGATTCGGCTATTGTCAATCTTGAACGATTTCTTCAAGTTCAGAATGAAGCTTCACCCTATGTAGTGACTACATACGACCAAGTACAATGGGTCGCGTTACAGGGCTATCAGGAATTACCGATAGAAGATATTTTAATGTTGTGGACAAGCATCAACAAAAAAATCATGTATGTACTGAACCACCTTGATGAAGAGACATTGGCCCAGCCATGTGTGATGAATCAACAACAAAGGACATTGGGATGGTTGATAGAGGAGTATATGCAACATCTGGCACATCATATCCACCATCAAATTTTAATGAATGAATGCGAAACATAAGCATTTTTTTAGGAAATCCTCAAATAATAAAGTACGAAAATAATTATTTGGGGACGTGAAAATGTGAAAAAGTTTTTATTGCTTTTACTACCACTTAGTCTAATCACGGTGTCGCTTTTTTATGTAAAAGTGAGTTCTTCTGAAAATAAAGGAAGAAAGTATTATGAGGAAGCAGGTCAAATTCTTTGGGAAATTCAGACAGATGAAAAAATCATTGCCTTAACATTTGATGATGGGCCACATCGCAAATATACAGCGGATATCCTTGATGTATTGGAAAAATATAATGCAAAAGCAACCTTTTTTATTGTCGGTCAAAATGCAGAAAAAAATCCTGAGCTGATTACAAGAATGTACGAAGAAGGACATGAATTGGCCAATCATACCTATACACACCCTTTAAGAACAAATGTTACCAATTTAATGAAAGAAATACAGCAAACAGATGAAGTGATTGCAGGGATTACAGGCTATCAGCCAACATTATTTAGACCAGTTGAAGGACAATATACCGATGCGATGATTGATGCAATTTCAAAAAAAGGCTATAAGGTTGTTATGTGGTCTTGGCATTTAGATACGCTTGACTGGAAAAGCCCAGGTGTTCATCGCATCGTGAATACCGTTTTAAAAGGTGTAAAAGCAGGCAATATTGTCCTATTTCATGACGGTGGGGGAAATCGAGCACAAACGGTTCAGGCAATGGAACAAATCATACCGGAGCTTGAAAAACAGGGCTATCAGTTTGTGACGGTTTCTGAATTATTGGAAATCCAAAGGACACATAAGAAAATGGAAAAAAAACAGTAGTGTTGAAGCAGAAACGTCTTCAACACTTTTCTTTATGTAAAGGTTATTTAAACATTTTTTTGATGTGTTTAAGCTCAGCAATTAAATAATCAATTTGTTTCTGCATATTATCTATTTTAACTGTTTGATGCCCATTTCCATTGCCATTATTCGTTTGAGAAGAATCATTGTTCGCGTTTTGGAGCGCTTCTAATGCGAGTCCCGCTGCAATGGTTTGTAAACCATCCCCTAATGTTGAAATGGCTGTGCCAATATAGGATAGCTTAGCCGCATAAATTTCTATGGATTCATTGCCTTGGCTCGGTTTATTATTTCTCCCCATTGTTTTTCCTCCTTACATTTGTCATTACTTGCATCATATGCGACAACAAGTGAAAAGGCGATTCCGATGATCGTTGAATGATTCACTAAAAATGGTAAAATTAGTACAATTAACGGATTGGGGGACTAGCATTGACACACCATGTAGAGCTGATTGAAATGAATAGTGAGCTGTTAGAGGGGAAGGGCAGCTTTTGTTTACGAAGCAAGAAAAAAACAGAGGGCTATCAGAACAAAAACAAATGGCTTAATCAACAATTTGAAAAGGGCTTACATTACATACAAGTACTTGAAAATCAAAAACAAGTAGGTTTTATAGAATATACAGACGCGGAATACTCTTCAAGAGTTGTACATGCAGATGGCTATGTGGTGATTCACTGTTTATGGGTAAGTGCAGTGGGGAAGGGCTATGGTACACAATTACTGAAGAGGTGCTTAAAGGATGCCAAGGAACGTGGGAAAAAGGGAGTGGTGGTCATTACAAATGACCAAACTTCCTGGACGCCAAGCAAGGATTTATTTTTACAGCACCAGTTTCAACATCTGGCAACAGCACTCAATGATTTTGAATTATGGGTCTTTCCATTTCATGAAAGCGTTGAACGGCCATACTTTCCTGATAATTGGCAGGAACGATTAACGAGATTTCCTCATTTAACGATTTTACGTTCCTTTCAATGTCCATATGTAGACGTCGCCACGGAAAATATTCAATTAGCTGCCGAAAAATTAGGATTGCAGCCAGTGCTGGTGGATCTTCAAACGAGAGAAGAGCTGATGGAGAAATCACCGACACCATATGGTATTTTTTCAGTGGTTTATAAAGGACAATTGATTGCCTTTCATCGATTAACCGTGCATTCCGTATATAAAAAACTGCAAAAACTCATGAATAATTTCTGATAGGATGCAACTTTTTTGGACACTGGCACGTTATATTCTTATAGCATTTCTATGATTCTTTGAGTTTTTTGTTGACTGCTACTAGGAAATGAGTAAAATTAAAAGGCAGTACCATAATATGCCTAAACTTAGTAGTATGATGGCTGAATAGGTGCTGGAATGCTAGTTAGAATGAAGCATGATCGGACAAGGTCTGTCATGAAATTTTGACAGTCTTTTTCTTTTCGTCTTCTGGATAACCTGTTAAGATGGTAGTAGTGTGACAACAAGTTAGTGTAAATGAGAGTGGTGACAATCAAGATGGATGAACAGAAAAAAGAAAGTACAGAACAGCAGCAGGAGCCGACTCCAGCTGAAATAAAGCCGGCAGGACAATTTATACAACTGAAACCGTTTAAATTTATCATGCTAATGTTCTTTACAATTCTTATTACGGCAGGTTTAACAATATTTGCGTTAACCTTTGGTGATAAGAAAGTAGTAGAAGTGAAAGTTCCGATTGAACGAGAGGAATTTACAAAATTATATGAAGCATTTGATTTACTGAAAAATAACTATTACCAAGATATTGACGATGAAAAAGTGGTCGATGGTGCTATCAATGGTATGTTTGATGCATTAGGCGATCCTTATTCCGATTTCATGGTAAAGGAAGAAGCGGATCAATTTAATTCTGGCTTATCTTCAAGCTTCCAAGGAATTGGTGCAGAAATCCAAGAACGTAATGGTTATATTACAGTAGTGTCACCTATCAAAAATTCTCCTGCTGAAAAGGCAGGCTTATTACCAAAAGATATTATCTTAACAGTTGATGGGAAAAGTATTCAGGGCTTAAGTGCAACAGAGGCAGTTGCACTGATTCGTGGCGAAAAAGGAACACCCGTAAAATTAACGGTAAAACGTGGCGAAAATACGGAACCTATTCAAATGACGATTGTTCGTGATGACATCCCAGTCGAAACCGTTTATGGTGAAATGCTGGATGGCAATATTGCCCATATTCAAGTTACATCATTTAGTGAACAAACTGCCCAAGAGCTTGAAAAAATCCTTACTGAGTATGAAGGCAAAGGAATGAAGGGCATTGTATTAGATTTACGTCAAAATCCTGGTGGCTACCTAAAGGCTGCAGTCGATATCTCTAATTTCTTTGTACCAGAAGGAAAGGCGATTGTGCAGGTACAAGAAAAAGATGCGGAGCCTCAAATTACAAATGCCATTGCAGGTAAAAAATATAACCTACCGATTACAGTACTAGTTGATAGTGGCAGTGCTTCAGCCTCTGAGATTTTGGCAGGAGCATTAAAAGAGTCAGTTGGTGCTAAAGTTGTTGGTGAAACATCATTCGGTAAAGGAACTGTCCAAAATGTTACACCATTAAAAGACGGCTCTAATTTGAAATTTACGACAGGTAAATGGTTAACACCGAAGGGCAACTGGATTAATGAAAAAGGAATTGAGCCTGATGTCAAAGTTGCGTATCCATCCTATGCCTCTTTACCATACTTGAATGCCTCTTTAGAAATGAAGACAGGCCTACAATCTGACTCTGTGAAAGCAGCAGAGGAGATGCTTCAGGTGCTAGGGTATGAGCCTGGTGAAGTAGATGGGATCTTTGATGACAATACCGCACAGGCAGTAGAAAAACTACAAGCAGCGAACAACCTTGAAGAAACAGGCATTCTAACAGGTAATACAACGTATGCTTTAATGGATGCATTACGTGCAAAAATGAAAGCCGATGATCCTCAGTTACTAAAAGCGAAAGAGCTTCTTGTAGGAACAGCCGAAAAAACAGAGGAAACAACAAACTAACAATGTAGCTGTCGCAACAGTTGTCTTTCACGGCATCTGCGACAGCTTTTTTTATGGGAGGAACTAATATGAAAGATGTGTACCTATTTAGTGGCTTTTTAGGGAGTGGCAAAACATCCATGCTGACAGATGTCATTCGCCAGCTAAAAGAAAAGAAATTAAAGCCTGCTGTTATTATGAATGAGCTCGGGAAGCTGCCATTTGACTCGCAGGCAGTGGAAAAGGATATCCCGCTAAAGGAGATGCTAGAGGGCTGTATTTGCTGTTCGGGTGCTGAAAAAACAGAGGCACAAATTCAATCTCTTCTATTAGATAGTGATTTTGATGTGCTCATTATCGAGACAACAGGTGCAGCACATCCTGTAGAAGCTTTGGATGCCGTTTTTTCACCGCTTTTTGCAGATCAGCTCAATGTGAAAGGCATTATCACGGTGGCTGATTCTAAGCTCTGGCTACACCGTGATACATTAACACCACAAGTGCGCTCTTTATTTCTGGAGCAAATTCGCCATGCACATCTATTGTTAGCAAATAAAACAGACTTATTAACAGAGGCAGAGCAAGGTCAGGTCGTCTATGAACTGCAGGGCTTGAACCCTCATGCCTTTATATTGCAAACGACAAATGGACGCGTACCACTCAGCTTATTAGAGGGGCTGAAGGCAACAACACAGGTCGATAAAGCAGATATAGTTAAAGCGCCAATAGCCTCAATGCAGCTGGGCTCTCGCTTAGTAGATTTTACAGATCAGGAATTTACACAGGAGCAGTTTGAAGATTGGGTGCGTGCATTACCTGAAACGATTTATCGTATGAAAGGCTATGTACCAATTAAGGGCATCAAAAACCCAATGTTGTTCCAATATGCTTATGGAATGGTGCAATGGCTCCCAGAATATCTGAAAATGCCAGCAAAACTTGTTATTATTGGAGAGAATGTTAGTGCTTTACCTGTTATTGGGATTAATTGAAGAATAAAGCAACCAGTGAATTTCTGCACGTGAACAACCTGTGTAGCTTTACACAGGTTGTTTTATTTTTATGTAAATGAAATGTAACGCTCTTGTAACACAATTGTAATATTAGGCTAACATGAGGCTACGACACTAGCCATCTCTAGGGTGATGCAAAGAAAGTAATGAAGAAAGGCGATGAAAAAATGAGTGTATAAAACATACATTTTTTATTCATATCAGCTGTTTATTTTCTAAAATATTTACGAGTTTAGGAGGGGTGTCAACCCTCTTTCAAACGTAAGTATTTCATAGATTGGTGAAACCTGCTAAAAAATAACGCGAAAAAAACGTGATTTTTCGCGCATTTTCTTCTTCGTTGGCGTAGTTAGCAGATGTTGGTAAGATTTTAATGAAAATCATCCCTTACGATTAGTGGCAGAGAAGGAGGAATTGCAAACATGAAAAAAACACTAACTGCAATTTGTGCAACATTTCTTTTAGCAGCTCCAATTCAAATAGCTTCTGCTGCTGCAAATACAACAGAGGGGAATTCCGTACAGCAATCAACAAACTGTAATGTTTATTATTATAAATGGTCAAACAATAATCATAAGTGGACGATTAAACTTCCACAGGTATCTACACCATCTAATGAGACGCCAACAACAAATAATACAACACCAACAAAGCCAAATAATAATCAATCATCACAAAATGAAAAGCCAGCAACACCACCAACTACTTCAACACCATCAACAACAACTTCAGATGTGGACGCATTTGAACAAGAAGTAGTAAAATTAACAAACGCTGAGCGTACAAAAGCTGGTTTATCACCACTTCAAACAGATGCAAAATTAATGGCTGCAGCTCGTGAAAAATCACAAGATATGCAAACAAATAAATATTTCTCACATACGAGCCCAACATTTGGTTCACCATTTGATCGTATGAAAGCTTTAGGTATCGCTTATAAAGCTGCAGGTGAAAACATTGCTCAAGGTCAACGTTCACCACAAGAAGTAGTACAAGCGTGGATGGAGTCACCAGGACACCGTGCGAACATTTTAAACGGTAAATTTACACACATCGGTGTAGGTTATGTGAAATCAGGTAACTACTGGACACAACAATTTATCCAAAAATAATCATTTATTAATAGAAAGATGCTCTATAAGTCTATAAAGGCTTAGAGAGCATCTTTTTTTATTGAATTAATGGTAAAATTTGATGAGAAAGGGAGGATAGAATTGAAACAATATAGCATAGCAATGGCGATTTTCTCATTAGCCGTGTCGTTTTTAATAGGAAGCTGGCACATCGCCACTAGTTTAAAAGAGCAGCCAAAGGAATCCGTGCAACACCAGCTATTGTCACAACAAGAGGCAGCTGATTATTTAGGAATCAGTTTAGTGGAAGTGCTAAAATTAACAGAAGTGCCAGATGGATCAAATAGTTACATAAGCGAAATCCCTCATGTAAAGGTAGGGGACAAAGTCTATTATCCAAAGCAAGCCATTGATCGCTGGCTATTGGATATGGAATTAATCGTAGTACCTTAAGAAAAACACTTAAACTATTTCTTTGGCTAGAGGCATCCCCTAATAAAAAAGAGCGATTCTCCCTCTTAAATGGAGCGAATGTTCAAATAAAAAGAGCAATCCCCCTAAAAAAAGAGCGCTTCTCCAGCGAAAAACGGTCGATGAAACTTTTCTTTCTCTTTTATAAATAGTAGTTTTTAAACTGTATTTTGGGGGAATTGATAAATAAGTAGTGGGTAAAAAGTAGGGAGAGGTGAGATGGATGAAAAAGCCGAATCTATTAAAGCAGTTTTTTACAAAAGAAGAAAGACCGCATACGTTTGCGCTGGCAACAGCTCAAGACCATCGTTTATTTTCATATGCCATGTCCTTTGCCAAGTATCACCCCGATATGATGATTGTGTTTGCGGCAGATGGCGAAATTATTTACGTCAATCAAGAAGCACTCTATGAACTATTACAATATCGACCTAGTCATGCAGAAGATTTCAAGAAAATTCTGACTGATGTAGATTATAAACGATTAAAAAGAGCGTTCAATCGAACATTACGAGGAAAGTCGGTCAAGATTGATATTGAAAGACTACAGCATCAAGGACAAAACCTAAGCCTCGTACTGACGTTTATACCAATCAAAAATGACGACAATCAGGCCGAGGGGCTCTATTTAATCATTGAAGATATGTCCACGTATTCAGCCATGAAGCATCAGTTAATGCTACATGAGAAGCATTTAAATTACGCCCAGCATATTGCGGCAGTTGGGAGCTGGGAGTACTTTATTCAGCATGACAAACTGTTTTGCTCAGATAACTTTTATCATATTTTTGGCTTTGCACGTTCAGATAACGATGGTATTGATCACGTTTTCCAGTTCATTCATCCAGATGATTATGAAAGGACATATGATGCATTTAATCATGCTCGAAAAGGGACTAATTTTGACAGTGACTTCCGAATTTATCACGGTAAAACCAATGAGCTGCGTTTTCTACAGGCAGCCGCCGAAGTCATATGGAAGGATGACAAGCCCTTTAAGATGATTGGGGTTGTCAAAGACGAAACGGCTTTCAAACTACTTGAGAAAACACTAAATGATACATTAGCCAACTATCATTCTATCTTTGACAATTTAGATGCAGGGATTTGGATGCGAGATTCCATTCGTGGCAATATGCTGTTCGCCTCTAAAGGATTGGAAGGAATTCTTGGTATTCCATTAGCTAAGCTTTATGATGACTCAGAAGTATGGATTAATATGATTCATCCTGCACATCGTGAGGAGGTATTAGCGTATACTGATCATCTCGCTTCAGGCAAAAGCTATCAAGTGATTTATCGTATCCTAACGGGGGAGAATCAGACAAAGTGGTTGCTGGAGCAAATTGTGCCGAGACTAGATCAGCAAGGGGAGGTCAACCATATTTTCGGCTTAGTAACTGATATTACAAAGGAGATTGAACGAGAAAAGAAGCTTAATTATTTAGTGTATTATGATGAATTGACAGGTTTACCAAATCGCTTGAGCTTACATGATAAAGTTGATACCCTATGCTTAGCTGGCGAACCCTTCGCACTATTATATATTTCGATTAACCGCTTTCATATCTTAAATAATGCGCTAGGTACGAAAATCGGTGATGAGCTTCTGCGCACGGTGACCAACTACTTTTCAACACTAACAGATGATCACAGTTACATGGCACGTTTAGACAATCAGCATTTTATCATTGTCATGAAAAAATATGTGAGCAAGCAACATATTTACGCGCTGGCTAGCCGTATACTGAAAACCTTTGATACACCTTTTTCGATAAAAGACTATCGCTTGCACCTATCTGCTAGCATTGGTATTGCTTTTTACCCAGAGGAGGGCTTAACGAGAAACATTTTATTAGAAAATGCATATTCAGCTTTATGCTATGCGCAACAGCAGGGAAGGAATCGTTTTCATATTTATGCCTTTACAGAGGATATTACTTCCTATAAACAGTATGTGTTAGACCGAGATATGCGACAAGCCATGTTAAATGAGGAATTCGAATTATATTTCCAACCATTGGTGGAGCCGCAAAAGGGGGTTATCAACGGTGCAGAAGCGTTAATTCGTTGGCATCATAAAGAATGGGGCCTTGTGTCACCTGGTGAATTTATTCCATTAGCGGAAGAAAACCATATGATTCACATCATTACAGATTGGGTGATTAAAAAAGCATGTGCGTTGTTACAGCACTGGAAGCAGCAAGGGCATGTGCTGCGAACAATTAGTATTAAGATATCGCCAATCCGTCTGATGAAAAAGGGCTTTATTCAGTTTGTCCAAGAGCAATTACAGGTAAATTCGATTGACGCGCATTATATACAGTTCGAGATTAGCGAAAGTACCATCTTAAAAAATAGTACAAGTGTGATGACCGTTCTTAAAGAATTACAAGACATCGGTGTCAAAATTGCTATTGGTGATTTTGGAACAGGCTACTCTTCCTTAGAATCATTGCGAACATTCCAACCAACGACACTCCATATCTATGAAGCGTTTATCCGTGAAATTCGTCATGATCGTCCGATTGAAAATGGACTCATTTCAGCAACGATTTATTTAGCCAAAATGCTTGGTATTCAGGTTGTGGCAAAAGGAGTTGAAAGTTACGAGCAATTTATCTTTTTAAAGCAGCAAGAATGTGATTATTTGCAAGGTAGTATTTATACGAAGGCTGTTCCCTCGAAAGCCTTTGAAAAAATGCTGGCACAAGGCATTTTAACACCACAAAAAGCGATTGTTCATAAAAAACCTGTGGTGGAGCGACGCAAATATTACCGTTTTCAATTCCCGGCCTATGTGAAGGGCTTCATGACAATTATCGAAATGAATGAGCAAAAAATTAATATCGGTCATACACCTATCATCATTGAAAATATTAGCTTAGGCGGCATGAAGATTCGCTCTTCTTTGAAGCTACCCGTTAATCAAACGATGAAATTTAAATTTAGCTTTATTTTAATGAATCAATCATTTAACCTAGAGGGTACTTTTAGATGGACCTTAGAAGAAAAATACCAAATCTATTCTTATGGCGTCGCCTTTAATTTGACGCAGGAGGATGAAGGAAAATTAGCCCCGATCATCAATCGAATGACAGCCTTGCATAATCACCATGAAAAAATAGAGGGAACGCCCTTTATGTATGAGGATATTGAAGCTTATTTTAAAAAATAGCTGATCATGAAGATGCCCAAATGTTCTAGAGGGCATCTTTTTTTCATGGCGTGGAATCACACGAACTAAGCGTTTGAAATACACGAAAAATGCTTATACTCTCCAGTAGAGGAGGCGTTTTATGGATAAAGTGGAGTATATGATCAAAAGCCTACAAAAAGCATTCTACCATTCCTCGGATTTGACCGTCAGACAAATAGATTGGCATGAAGGGGACACGGCTATTTTATGCTTTTACGCTTCTCTTGTTGATGCGAAGGAAGTACAAAAAATACTGGATACCATTTATGCACGTTTAGATACAGAAAAACCTTTTTGGAGTGAAACCCTACTTACAACACTCGATAATTTTGCGCTACCGCAAGCGATTGAACGGGTTTGCCAAGGTGAAACGCTCGTGATTTTGCCTGATACGGGAAAAATGCTGACGTTAGCGATTACCAATGAAGTTCGTCGTAATCTTGAGGAGCCAAACAATGAACATATTCTGCGAGGCTCCCATGAGGGTCTTGTGGAGCGTGCGGATACCAATTTAACATTGATACGAAAACGAGTGAATAATCCCGCTCTTGTGGTCAAATCTTTTACAATTGGACAACAAACTAACACTAAAGCTTATTATCTCTACATGGATGGGGTTATACAGCCTGAAACCTTACAAGAGATGGAAAAGCGGATTGCGGACATTAAAATCGACTATTTTTATAGCATTGGCCAGTTAAGTGATGCACTAGAGGATTCCGTGTTATCGCCATTTCCACAATTGTTAAATACAGAGCATCCAGATCGTGTGGTAGCCCACTTAGTGGAGGGTAAAGTTGTGGTCATGACCAATATTTCGCCGTCTGCCATGATTGGCCCTGTGACATTTTTCTCTTTCTATCAAACACCTGATGACTATAATAGTCGGGTAGTGGTTGGCTCTTTTTATAAAATAGTGCGTTTACTGTCGTTTGTAACGGCGGTTTTTTTACCAGCATTTTATATTGCTGTGATTAGCTTTCACTTTGAGGTATTACCCTTAGAATTAAGTAATCAAGTAAAAAATGATGTTAATGATATACCTTATCGACCGTTAATTGAAGCACTGATACTTGAGATTATTATGGAGCTCATTCGAGAATCAAGTATTCGGTTACCACAATCAGTAGGGCAAACGATTGGGATCGTAGGGGGATTAGTGATAGGAGATGCCATTGTAAGTGCGGGACTCGTGTCGAACTTAATGGTCATTGTTGTCGCCTTAACGGCCATTTCAAGCTATGTTGTCCCGTCCGTTGAATTGAATAGCACGATTCGCATGATCCGTTTTCCGTTTATGCTACTTGCCTCATTATTTGGGTTTTTAGGCATTGTGGTAGGAGTTGTCATCCTATTAATTCATTTAATTAGTTTAACGTCATTGAAACAGCCGTATTTTTCACCTATCGTACCATTTCAACCGAAAGCTGTTTATAAAATTTTTTTACGCTGGCCATTTATTAGACCGACAGTCCAAGTTACTTCCTTTCAACCACCGAAGGATGAAAAGGGAAAAAATGAGGATACACCATGAATTTTTCTCTATCAAAGGCTCAATTTTTTTTACTACTCTTTATCATTCAGACAGGTGTTGTCTACATTGCCTTTCAAACACCGTTAATCATATACAGTCAACATAGTGCATGGTATGTCTTCTTCCTTGCTAGCATCTTCCATTACGGCTTGCTGTTATTTTTTGAACGCTATTATCAATTTTTCTTTTTAAATGGGTTCTTTCGCTGGGTCTATCTGATCTATTGGTTATTAATAACAGCTGTATTAATTGCCTATATGGGGTATGTTCTGGCCTCATGGGTCTTGCCCCGAACACCTGAATGGATTGTTGTCATGATGATTGTAGGGCTATCTTTGTATGCCAATTTAGTTAGACCAGAAACCATCATCAATATTGGTGTCATGCTAATTCCTATCATTTTCCTCTTTGTCATTTTTTTAATGCTGGCTATTCCAGATTTAACGTGGAGTAATCTTTTTCCCGTTGAGTGGAACAATACTAGGCAAATCATGGCGGGCATGATTCATAGCATGTATGCCTTTTTTGGGATTGAAATGTACCTCCTTTATCGTCCATTTCTCAAACAGGATTTACAGGTGAAGGGAAAGCCCTTATTGATTTATCAACTCGTCATTTTTTTCTTTTATTTTATTTCGGTTGTCTTTACACAAATGTTCTTTGCTTTGGAGGAGGTTCAACTAATACCAGAGCCTATTATGTATATTTTAAAATCACAGGAAGTGAATTTTGTAAAACGGCTGGATATTTTTTTCATCTATATTTGGCTTTCTTGGTCCATTGTTACGGTCATGATCTACGGTTTGTCCCTTCGTGTGCTTTATTTGTCAAAAAAACGGAAGCATCCGAAACGAAGTATTGTTTTTTTCATCTTCTCTTAGCCATCCTGCCGCTATTTGTCATGCAATTTCAGCGCATTGAGTTTATCAAAAATTCTATACACTACGTACTCATTGTGTTTACGATTCTACTACCAATGATGATAATTTGTTGGAATAAATGGAGGGGAAAACGTGTATCGTAAAGGGATTATGCTCCTCTTGTCTATGTTACTTTTAGCTGGCTGTTGGGATGAACGACTTTATAAAAACGCTTCCGTTGTGACGCTCGTTGGGGTGGACGGATATATAGGGGCATACAAGGGATATTATGCCTATCCGAATACAGCAGCTCAGCAAAATGAAGTGATTGAAGCGGACGGCATTTCACCAAGAGATGTACGGAATCAAGCCAATTTAAAAGTAGAACAAACACTTGATTTATCTGAGTTATCGACCATCCTTGTATCGGACCAAACGGTAAGAGAGCCTCTTTATGATATTTTGGATATTTATTTTCGTGATCCCCAAAACCCGATTTCGATAAAAATTGCTGTAACAGAAGGGGATGTCAAGCCGTTTATAGAGCTAACAAAGGATTTAGCAGGGGGGGCAGGAGGCTATTATGAACGTTTTATGGAAAGCACAGAGGAAAATACAATTTTTCCAAAATTAGATTTACAGACGGTTGGCTCCATGCTATTTGAACAGACAATTGATATAGCACTTCCGTATATTCAGTTAAGTGAGGATAAAAAGCATGCTGTTGCGGCAGGTGTCGCTTTGTTCTCAGGTCAAACGTTTACGGGTACAATATTAACACCAAAACAATCTCTCACGATGCTTCTCTTAATGAATCAACCTAGCAAACAAGCGCGGATGAGCTATATGTGGAAGCATGATGGAAAATCGATGCCAATCACGGCTGATGTTATTCATATCAAGCGTCAATGGACGGTGAATGAGGAATTAAAAAGAATAGACATGGATTATCTCATAGAGGTAGAAATTGAGGAATTTGCACATGACCATTTATATAAAGACCCCGTTTTCAAGGAGGTTCAGCAGTTGATTCAAGATCATGTGCAGGGAGAGTTTGAGGAGGTTTTGCGGATTCTTCAAGGTCAGCAATCGGATACGTTGGGGATTGGTCGATATATTCGTGCTTATCACCCCAAAATGTTTCAGAAGGATTGGCATGCTGTCTATGCATCCTTACAGCTAGTGCCGTCTGTTCAAGTGAAAATCATTCGCACAGGTGTTTTACGCTAAAAAAATCGCCTTTCTCAAGTTAGAGAAAAGCGATTTTTTGTTGTTAAACAGTGACTCTTTTTTGAACAACCAATAGACGAATTAAAAGAGTAATTGCGCCCATTGTTAAACCTGCCACAAGGCCAATCCAATAGCCAAATGGGCCGAAATCCGTATGTGTGGCAAGGGTATACCCAACTGGCAAGCCAATTACCCAATAAGATATAATGGCCATGATAAACGTGATCATAACATCTTTATAGCCTCTCAATGCGCCTTGTACTGGTGCTTGTATTGCATCAGATAGCTGGAAAATGGCTGCGTAGACTAAAAATTGTACGGCATACTCAAGTACCATCTGATCTGTCGTATACATATGTGCTACAGGTTCACGTAAAATAAACAAGATGCAAGCTGATATAAAGCTAAATAAAATGGCTGTGCCGACACATAGATAACTATACATACGAGCATCTCGCATGCGACCAGCGCCGATCTCAAAACCTACTAATATTGTGACACCCATAGAAATACTGAGCGGAACCATGTATAACAGAGAAGTGAAATTGATGGCAATCTGATGGGCTGCTATGATTTCTGTGCTAAAATTACTCATCATCATGGTCACAGCAGAAAAAATACTTGTTTCTGCAAATAGGGAAATACCGATCGGAACCCCAATCAATAAAATTTCCTTCCATCGAAGCCATTCAAGCTTAGGCCAATCGTGAAACAGACGGAATCGTTCGAACGGTACTCGTTTAGCGATGATCCATACTGTAATCATGAATATTAGCCAGTACGTTATTGCTGTCGCTACACCAGCTCCGACGCCGCCAAGCTCAGGCGCACCAAATTTGCCGAAAATAAAGATATAGTTCAGCACGATATTAATGGGTGTTGTCATTAAGGTAATGATCATCGTGACCCGTGTCTGACCAAGGGCGTCAATAAAGCAACGCATAACAAAAAATAAGAAAAGTGGCAAAAGACCCGCACACATCGCATAGATGTAGCCTTTTGCAATGCTATGTACAGCAGACTCTAAGTTCATCTTACTAAGTATCCAATCAATGCCAAAGAAGAGTCCTGTAAAAATAAGGATCGCCAGCAATATGGCGACATAAATGCCTTGCTGGACTGCCTTTTTTGCATCCATCTCTTTTTTCGCTCCCACAAGCTGTGAGACAATTGGCGTAATAGCTAGGAGTATACCTGAAAGTCCAGTATAAATCGGCATCCAGATAGAGGAACCAATCGAAACACCTGCTAAATCAACCGTCCCGTAACGACTGGACATTAAAATATCAAAAAATGAAATAAGATAAATAGCTACCTGTGTCACTAAAATAGGGACAATCATTTTTAAGAGTAGCACGTATTTTTCCTTAATTGTGGATGTTTGATACATATTTTCTACTTCCTTCATGAACATAATGAACAAGTATAGCATATGTAAAGAGAGAAAAGCTGAAATTTTCATGCTTCATCTATATCTTTTCGTCAGCATATAGTAAAATAGAACACTGTAAACAAAAAGTAGTGCTAACTACAATGGTTTTTAAGGAATAGGAGAATTTGTGTGAAACAACAAACAATCATTTTAACCGGTGGTGGGACAGCTGGCCATGTATCGTTAAATCAGGCGATACTCCCGTCTTTACTAGAACTTGGTTATGATGTCCACTATATTGGCTCAGAGCAAGGTATTGAAAAAGAATTAATTGGCGAGGCGTTCCCCGATGTTCCGTTTTATGGCATTGCGAGTGGTAAATTGCGTCGTTATTTCTCCATGAAAAATTTTACAGATCCATTTAAAGTGCTTGCTGGAATGATGCAGGCTTTTCGTATTATTAAAAAAGTGAAGCCACAGGTTGTCTTTTCAAAGGGAGGGTTTGTCTCTGTACCCGTTGTGATGGCAGCGAAATTAGCAGGTGTGCCAGTCGTCATCCATGAATCTGATGTAACACCTGGTCTTGCTAATAAAATAGCCTTACCTTTTGCTTCGCATGTATTCACAATTTTTGAAGAAACTCTGAAGCATTTACCTCAAGAGAAGGCTACTTGCACAGGCTCCATTATTCGTCCTGAGTTATTTGAGGGAGAAAGAGCAAGGGGGCTAGCTTTCTGCGGCTTTTCTACTTTAAAGCCTGTTTTACTTGTTATGGGAGGGAGTTTAGGCTCTGTTGTCTTAAATGAGGCACTACGTAAAAACTTACCAGAGCTCCTCAAGCAATTTCACATCATTCATTTATGTGGGAAGGGGAATTATGATGAAGCACTGGAGGCAATGCCAGGCTACAAGCAATTTGAGTATGTGACAACAGAGTTACCTGATTTATTGCATGCTGCAGACTTTATTGTGTCACGAGCAGGCTCTAACTCCATTTTTGAATTTTTAGCGCTTCACAAGCCGATGCTATTAGTACCTCTCTCAGCGCAAAAAAGCCGTGGAGATCAAATTTTAAATGCCAACTTGTTTAAAAAACAAGGTTACGCAGAAGTGTTACAGGAAGACGAGTTGACAAAGGAATCTTTTATGAAGTCTGTTCATACACTAACAGAGCGTAAAGTGGAAATGGTGGAGACAATGGCAAAAACGCAAAAACCAAAAACACCAGATGAAATGGCGTCATTAATTTTACGGTACAAGAAATAAGTGCTATTTGAAAAAAGAAAAGAAGCTATGAGGTAGGTCGAAATGACAAAACCTTATAGCTTCTCTTTTATATATACACACTACATTGCTTGCTCTTCGCCTTCTTGCATTTGATGTGCCGTTGTTAGGTAGAATAAATCTTTTGGAATTTTAAATAAATTAAATTGTGCCTCACCGCTATTAACCTGCGCTAATAATGTTGGATGACTTTCATTGGCACTCACCACATAGGGAAGCTTTAAAGCAGCACGCTGTGATTTTAAATTTTCAACACGTATACGGAGAAAGACCGTATGAAAATTATAGTCAAAAAATAACTCGTTCAAAAATAACATTTTTGCTTTTTGATTATAACCTTTACCTTGGTAAGGGAGTCCAATCCACGTTCCTAGAAAGCCTGCACCGTCCTCCACATCGTGAATACTAATGGTGCCGATTGGTTGACCCCAATCATCAGTTATGGTCCTCGAGATAGCGAGTCCTCTCGCTTCCTCTTCAATCAGTTGTTTTGTCATAAACCAATATTCATCAGCGGATGTGGCTTTTTGACGGACAAAAGGGAATACAGAAGGGTGTGATAATAGCTCATAAAGCTCTGTACATTCATGCAGGTCTCGATGTTTAAGCATACGAAACGCCTCCTTTACTAGGGTAGTTAAAACAATTCCGTTGAAGCATAAAGAAGAAAACTAAAATTCGTACTGGAATTAAAACCCAAAGAACTAGACGTTATAACTATGATATTCCATAATCTCCCGCTGTCTTACTGATTTCGACCATACCGAAAAAAGGCTAGTTTTTTAAATATAATATAACATATAAACTGCTTGATGCAATCATTTTGCTCGTAAAAAAACAAAATTTGAGTTTAATAGTCAGTAAATTCTGATAAATGAAATGTGATTATCCATAATATTGTTGTTTTTTAGCATTAAGACTAACCTATCAATTTTAACTAATATTAATCATTTATCTACATCTTTAGTAGGATTGTTGGCTTGTTATAATAGGTAATATATCAAATATTATCCTTAAAAGGATATAATTTTTACGATTCTAGAAAGGTAATTTTTTATTTTTATGTTATAATAGTAGTATTATTTTTAATCTAACAACACATACATACGAACATTTCTATCATGATGGCAATGGCTTTTCTGGAGGTGACAGCATGGAGTATATTTTAAGCGAAGATTTCTTTAACTCATTATTTATTGGCAAGGATTTTGTTTTTCTCGTGAAAAAAGTAGGGGACGATTATCAATATATTCGCTTAAATCAAGCAGCTCAGGATCTGTTATCGAATGAGGCGATTGGCAAAATGATTTCGACCGTTACCTCAAAGCGTAATTTTTTGATCATTCAGAAAAATTACCATGAGGCCATTAGAGAACATAAACAGGTTGACTATGTAGATTATGCATATGTTCAGTCGGAGGTTTGTAAATATGAAACATCCGTCAGACCGTTGAAATATAAGAACGAAGACTATATTTTAGCCATCACGAAGGAAATACTTTATGACCGCAGTATTGAAGATAAATTTTTATTTATGCGGTCCATGTTTGACCATGCCTTTTTCTCAACAGTCATTTTATCGGCTGAAGGAATGATATACGAAGTGAATTCAAGCTTTATGGAAGATTTTCAATTAGATAATGAAACCGTCAAACAGAAAATGTTTGTGGATTTACCGATTATTCCAAAGGAAGAAGTTGAACAAATAAAAATTTGTTTGCAGAAAGCTGCAAGAGGGGAAAACGTTGGCGAGAAGTTTATTAAATTGCATACATTGGACCAACAGGAACGCATGTATTTACTGTCACTATCACCAGTGATGCAGGATGATAATTCATTTGCCATATTTCTTATCATGCAAGATTTTACACAATTTACTTTACAAAAAGCAGAATTACGCTCAAAGTCTCACGGGCTAGAAGTATTTAAATCTGCATTAAATTCAGCTACAGCCATTGCTGTATTAGATCATAATTGTAACATTACCGAAGTGAGTGAGATGTTTTTACAGGCTTCTGGCTACACGGCGGAGGAGTTAATCGGTCAGCCCTACGCATTGATTGAACCACGATTCCGTGGGCAAGACCTTTTTCAAATAATTGAAGATAAGCTGGACACGATGGGAATGTGGCGTGGAGAACTTTGCTATCGAACGAAATATCATGCAGATTACTGGGTAGAAACTACCATCGTTCCATTAAAAGATGAGTTTGGTCAAATCGAACAAATTTTAACCATTAACTATGATATTACGGATAAGAAAAGAATGTTCACAGAATTAAAAAATATTGAACGTACTTTCAGACTCATTACAGAAAATACAAATGATTTAATTGTGATTACAAATGAGGATGGCATCATTATTTATGCTTCCCCGTCCTATGGTATTTATTTAGGTTATGAAAATGTAGAGCTACAAGGACAGTTTTACAGTGACATTATTGATCGAGAAAGTAAAGGCGAATGGCAAACATTCTTGAATAATTATACAGGGCAAACAGATTCACAGTTTGAGCTTTTACTGAAGGCGAAAGATGGAACGCCGATTTGGACAGAAGGAAATGTCACGGTTGTGCACGACCCTGAACGTGAAAAAGTTTCTCAAATTATGATGGTGTCTCGTGAAATTACACATCGCAAAGAAAGGGAAAATGATTTGCTGTATTTAGCCTATCACGACGCTTTAACACAGCTACCTAATCGGCGTTTTTTAGAAAAGGAGTTTCCTAAAATCCTAGCAGAAGCAAATGAAAATCAAACCTGTGTGGCGATGCTCTATATAGATGGTGATGATTTTAAAGAAGTAAATGATCGCTTTGGCCATGAGACGGGCGATGCGTTTATTCAGCGATTCGGCAGTTCCTTGAACAAAACAGTTCGAAGCCATGATATGGTTATTCGAATAGGTGGCGATGAATTTATTGTCATCTTAACTGGCTTAACAAGAGATCAGAAAAAAAGACATCATCAAATTATGCATATTATTCGACGGATTCGCGATGAATTAGCAGAAGGCTGGATGATAGAGGACCATCTTTTTACACCAACTGCTTCAATTGGCATTGCCTATTACCCAGACCATGCTCGAACATTGGATGAGCTAATGGATTTAGCTGACCAAGCATTATATAAATCAAAAGAGTCGGGGAAAAACAACCTCTCCATTTCAGATATACACTAAAAAGTCTGTCCACAAGTTTTCCTTGTGAGACAGACTTTTTATTTGATGTTATGCTATAACAGTATAGGGATAAAAATCCTACATCGTTATTTTGGAATAGAAGGTGATATGATGCCTAAGAAGATATTGTTGGTAGAAGATGAAAAGCATATCGCTCGCTTTGTCGAACTTGAATTACAACACGAAGGCTATGAAGTAAAAACTGCCTTTGATGGTCGAGAAGGATTGGCTTTGGCAACATCGGAAAATTTTGATGTACTTTTACTGGATGTGATGTTACCAAGTATTAATGGGATTGAGATTTGCCGTCGTATCCGAACACAATCACAAGTACCGATCATTTTATTAACGGCACGAGATGCTGTGATGGATCGTGTAGCAGGACTCGATGCAGGGGCTGATGACTATATCGTCAAACCTTTTGCGATAGAAGAGCTGCTGGCTAGGATACGGACGATTTTACGTCGTGTCACGCCAGAGCAGACAAGCAGTGAATCTTTATGCCTACGGGATATTGAAATAGATGTAGCTGCCTATGAAGTTTTCGTTCAGGGGAATAAACTTGATCTAACAAAGACAGAATATGACTTATTGAAACTATTAATCGAGCACAAAAATAGAGTATGTACACGAGAGCATATTTTAACATCCGTTTGGGGCTATGATACGGATATCGAGACCAACGTGGTAGATGTTTATATCAGACATTTACGTACAAAGCTCCCTGGGGCGATGAATGATTATATTGAAACCGTTCGTGGTGTTGGGTATGTGATGCGAGAATGAATAAGTTAAGAAATTATTTACGTCAGCAGTCCCTGCAAAAAAAATGGATGCTGACCTCAAGCAGTGTCATCTTTATTAGCTTTACGATAATTTGTGTAGTCGTCTATCTTTCTCTGCATACATGGTTATTAAATGATGAGGAGAGTAAGGTCAATCGGACAAGTAAGGATATCATCTCTTTTTTAGAGTCCCAAGGTCCTACAATTACCATTCAGCAAATTCAGCAAAATACAGGCTTGCTCAAATCGATTGCGGATCGTGATGAGACGGTCCGAATATTTAATGCTGATGGGGTGGATATTTTACGTATCAATGATACCTCTGCTGCTGCACCACTTAATTCGTTGCAGGAAATTTTTGAGATGACCATTGATAAGCAGGATGTGCTGGTCATCAATGAACCGATTCGGATGGGCTTTTTCCAAGGCTATATTCAGGTGATTCATCCGTTAACTAGTTTTCAATCTCTCATGCATTATCTTTTGACAGCCATGCTGATTGCAGGGTTAGGAGCCTTAGTGTTATCTGGCTCTATTGGCTATTATCTAGCGAACTATTTAATGAAGCCACTACACGAATTGCGTGCATCCATGAAAACTGTGATGGATCAAGGATTTAAGGAGCCTATACAGCTAACCTATACATCACATGACGAAATTGGTGATTTACTGAAGATGTATAATGCCATGATGAACGAGCTGCAAATCTCATTTACCCAGCAGCAGCAATTTGTCGCCGATGCTTCTCATGAGCTGCGTACACCGATTCAAGCAATTGAAGGGCATCTTTCTCTTTTAAAAAGATGGGGCAAACATGATCCTGCCATATTAGAGGAATCCATTGATACCTCCTTAACAGAAATTGCTCGTATGCGCAAAATGATTGAGGAATTATTAGAACTTGCACGGCGTGAAGAAAAAGATGAAACAAGTGAGGCCAATGCATTAGTGGTCATCGAAGCAGTGATGGATGAGGTAAAGCTTGTTCATCCACAAGCGCGAATATCGCTGTCGAAACATGGTGAAATTGGTCCGTTATTTATCACCGAAAATGCACTAAGTCAAATCGTTCGTAATATAATAGAGAATGCCATTCGTTATTGTGAAAAAATTCCTGAGATACAAATTTCTATTTCTGTTGCTGGAAATTATGCATGTTTAGAAATTACTGATAATGGTATAGGAATAGCACAAGACAATATTCCGTTTATCTTTGATCGTTTTTATCGAGTGGATGAAGCAAGAAATCGCCAAATTGGTGGAACAGGCTTAGGGCTTAGTATTTCGAAGATGTTACTTGAAAAATACAATGCCACAGTAGAAGTCAAGAGTGAGGTTAATATTGGAACCGTTTTCTCGCTGAAAATCCCGCTAAAATATTAAGAAAAATACACGCTTTATTTCATTATTCTATCCTTTGCGAAAAAAATTGCTTAATTTGCTAAAAAGAGTTGTATTTTTTGTGAAGAGTAGTAAGATTGAGATGGAAAAAACGTTCTTTAAAATATGGAAAAGTAGTGAGAAACATTCTTTTAAAGAACGGCTAAATATTATATAATTAATTGCAATTTAATTAATGGAACTGCCGAAAGGCAAAATTTGGAGGTCATTTTTCATGTCGAACAACGTTACAACTGTAAGTTCTCCATGGTCAGCTTTCTCTGGTCCTAACCTAGGATATGTGATGGAGCAATACGACTTATTCTTACAGTCTCCTGAAGAAGTAGAACCGGAGTTAGTTTCTTTATTCCAACAATTTGGTGCACCAGTAGTAGTAGAAGGTGAAGTAGCTGTAGCTAGTCATACAGCAGCGGCTCCTGCTGGCGATTACAAAAAAGTGTTAGCCGCTGTAAAACTAGCAGATGCAATTCGTTCACGCGGTCATTTAGCAGCAGATATCTATCCTCTGAAAAACCGTGAACTACAAACAGCTCAAATTGAAGAAAGCGCGTTCAACTTAAGCGCTGCAGATTTAGCTGAAATTCCTGCAGCAATCTTCTTCAAAGATGTGCCAGCAAACGTGAAAAATGGTAAGGATGCAATCGACTATTTAAAAGCTATTTATACAGATAAAGTAGCATTTGAATATGGTCACGTAGTAGCTACTGAAGAACGTGATTGGATTCAAGCGCAAATCGAATCAGGCTCATTCAAACAAGCATTATCTGCGGATGAGAAGAAAGCCTTATTAGATCGTTTAACTCGCGTTGAAAATTTCGAGAAATTTATTCATAAAACTTTTGTAGGACAAAAGCGTTTCTCTGGTGAGGGCTTAGATACGCAAATCGTTCTATTTGATGAAATTATTAAAACGGCAGAAGCAAAAAATGTGGAAAACGTACGTATTGGTATGGCACACCGTGGTCGCTTAAACGTTTTAACACACATTTTAAATAAACCTTATGACATGATGTTCTCTGATTTTGCACATGTTTCCAATGATTTATTTATGCCAGAGCATGGCCGCCTTGAAATTACAAAAGGTTGGACAGGTGATGTGAAATACCACATGGGTGCTTCTTACAACCGTGAATCCGGTATGAATGTAAAATTGGCTTACAACCCATCTCACTTAGAAGTGGGCAATCCAGTAGTACTTGGTGCTACTCGTGCAACACAAGATGATACATCTAAACCAGGGCAACCTATTTTTGACCGTACAAAGGGCTTAGGCATTCTTGTACACGGTGATGCTGCATTCCCAGGTCAAGGGATTGTAACAGAAGTGTTAAACTTCGCTAAAACAGAAGGCTTTACAACAGGTGGAACAATCCATATTATCGCAAACAATATGATTGGATTCACAACGGAACATTATGATTCTCGTTCTTCTGTGTATTCTTCTGACCCTGCAAAAGGCTATGAAGTACCAGTAATCCATGTCAACGCAGATAGCCCAGAGGCAGTAGTGCAAGTTGGACGTTTTGCGGCAAACTACCGTCAAACATTTGGCAAAGACATTATTGTGGACTTAGTAGGTTACCGTCGCCATGGTCATAATGAAACAGATGACCCAACAGTGACAAACCCAGAAACATACAAATTAGTGTCTAAACATGAAACAGTGCGTGCATTATATGGTGCACAATTAGTGGCAGAAGGTCTTGTAACTGCTGATGATGTAGCTGCACTAGATACAGCTATCTATGCAGAAATGCAAGCAGCCTATGACCACGTCAAAGAAATGGCAGAAAAAGATGATCATCATCATTTAGAAATGCCAGAAGAATTAAAAGTAGAGTTCCCACAAATTGATACAGCAGTAGGTGCGGAACGTTTAGAAAAAATCAATGAAGAGCTTTTAGTGTTTGAAGAAAACTTCGAACCACAGAAAAAGCTTGGTAAAATCTTAGAAAAACGCCGTGATGCTTATGCGTCTGCAAAAGTTGACTGGGGTCATGCTGAAACTTTAGCGTATGCAACGATTATTCAAGATGGAACACCAGTACGCTTTACAGGTCAAGATGCACAACGTGGTACATTCTCTCAACGTCACTTAGTACTGCATGATAAAAACAATGGCAATGTCTTCACACCACTACACCATATTTCTGGTGCGAACGCATCCTTTACAGTACACAACTCTCCACTGACTGAAGCTGGGGTGGTAGGCTTTGAGTATGGTTACAACCTAGAAAATAGCCATGTACTAACAGTATGGGAAGCACAATTCGGTGACTTTGCGAATATGGCACAAGTGATGTTTGATAACTTTATTTCAGGGGCACGCTCAAAATGGGGTCAAAAATCTGGTCTAGTTATCCTTTTACCTCATGGTTATGAAGGTCAAGGTCCAGAGCACTCTTCAAGCCGTATGGAACGCTATTTACAAATGTCAGCTGAAAATAACTGGTTTGTAGCGAACTGTTCAAATGCAGGAAACTACTACCACTTATTACGCCGTCAAGCAGCATTATTAGGTACAGAAGGGGTACGTCCACTTGTAGTCGTATCACCAAAATCATTATTACGTCACCCATTAGCTGCGGCGAATGCTGAGCAATTAGCAAATGGTTCATTCCAAGAAGTGATTGAACAACCAGGCTTAGGGGCTAAACCAGAAGCTGTAGAGCGTATCGTTTTAGGTACAGGTAAAGTGATGATCGACTTAGCAGAGCGCGTGAAAGACGGCGAAGGCTTCGATCACCTACACATTATTCGTGTAGAACAACTTTACCCATTCCCAAAAGAGCAAGTAGCTGGTATCATTGCTAAGTATCCTAATGCAAAAGAGATTGTTTGGGTACAAGAAGAACCTAAAAACCAAGGCTCATGGAATTATGCATTAGAAACATTATATGAACTTTCAGAAGGTAAAAAACTTCGCTATGTAGGCCGTCCTGCAATGAGCTCAACTTCTGAAGGGGATGCAGATTCTCATAAAGCAGCACAAGCAGCTCTTATTGAAGAAGCGGTTGCTGAGCCAGTAAAGGTTAAATAACATATATCAATTTTTGAAACCGGGCTACTTGCCCTTAAGCAGTAGCCCTTCTATGTGCGTCATGCACGTTAATCAAAGGAGGAAATGAAAGTGGCTGAAATTAAAGTCCCTGAATTAGCAGAATCGATTACAGAAGGTAGTATCGCACAGTGGGTAAAAAAAGTGGGCGATCGCGTTGAAAAAGGTGAATTCATCGTTGAACTTGAAACAGATAAAGTAAACGCTGAGATCATTTCTGAAGAAGCAGGTGTATTAACACAAATTTTAGCTGAAGAAGGCGATACTGTACTAGTTGGTCAAGTTATCGCAGTAGTAGAAGCAGGCGAAGGCGCAGCAGCAGCTCCAGCAGCGGCAGCACCAACTGAGGCAGCACCTGCACCAGCAGCGCCACAAGCAGCACCTGCACCAGTTGCAGCAGCTCCAGTAGTAGAAGAAACTTCTGGTGAGCGTGTAGTTGCATCTCCAGCAGCACGTCGTCTTGCACGTGAAAAAGGTATTGACCTTGCAGCGGTATCTCCAGTAGATCCACAAGGACGTGTACGTGTACAAGATGTAGCAGCTCATGGTACAGCACCAGCTGTAGCACCAGCAGCAGCACCTACATCCGTAGCAACTTCAGGAGGCCCAGTAGTATTCACACCAGCAGCTAATTCTGACCGTGTAACAATTGAAAAAATGAGCCGTCGTCGCCAAACAATTGCAAAACGTTTATTAGAAGTTAAACAATCAACAGCAATGTTAACAACATTCAACGAAATTGACATGACAAACATCATGGCACTTCGTAAACGTAAACAAGAAGAGTTTGTAAAAGCAAACGACATCAAACTTGGTTTCATGTCATTCTTCACTAAAGCAGTTGTTGCAGCACTGAAAAAATACCCATACGTAAACGCTCAAATCTCTGGCGATGAAATTCATTTAAATAACTTCTTTGATATCGGTATTGCTGTATCGACTGAAGAAGGTTTAGTCGTACCAGTTGTACGCGATGCAAATAGCAAAAACTTTGCAGAAATCGAAAAAGATATTGCTAACTTAGCGACAAAAGCTCGTGATAAAAAATTAGGCTTAAATGACATGGCTGGTGGATCATTCACAATCACAAATGGTGGTGTATTCGGTTCATTAATGTCAACACCAATTATGAACGGTACGCAAGCTGGTATTTTAGGTATGCACTCAATTGTAAACCGTCCAGTTGCAGTAAATGGTGAAGTTCAAATCCGTCCAATGATGTATGTAGCACTTTCATACGATCACCGTATCATCGATGGTAAAGATTCTGTAGGATTCTTAAAAACAGTTAAAGAATTAATCGAAAATCCTGAAGATTTATTATTAAATTCATAATTCCATTAAACCCTGCGAACAATGTTCAGCAGGGTTTTTTGTATGACGAAAGGTATTGACCGATTCTATGCTTGAAAGAGTACGAATGGTACATCGTTTAGAGGAGCAAAGAAAGAAAAATACGCAACTTTTCTCACGTATAGAACATACTCTATAATAAATATTTGTTGTAATTTTCAGAAATATCAACAAAAGTTCAACGATTTAAAGTGGAAGCAGAACGCACAATATCCTAATATTGTCATAAGTCAGAAAAATGTTAAAATCGTCTTGACGAACATATTAGTTTTATAGTAGTATCTAAATATCAATTAAATAAACAAACCTCACGAATTGTTACCAGTGAGGTAGAGGCGCGGTATTTATTAGTTCATTGTTGAGTAAAAGCAAGCGAAGACGCAATGAAGAAGGAAATATCGCCGAAGTATAAAAGGAGCTCGTACTTTTATACTGGGTCTGCAGTGAATAAGTGCAGGACTGTCCTAGTAAATGGATTTCCAGATTTACTAGGTTGTGCTATCTCGGAAACATGGAAATTATAGTGAGGATTTGGGCAACTGTCATAAAAGGTAAGACCTAAGTTCAATAAACTTAGGTCTTTTTTAGTACAGTTGTCTTATTTTTTTACAGAAAAGGGGAGTTTTTCATGAAAAGAAAATGGTTGTTAGTAATGATCTCTATCATGACGGCAATTGTGCTAGCTGCATGTGGCACAAGTGACAAAAAAGAGGGCGGTTCAAGTGATGCTGGAACTGACAAAGAAGAAGGTGGCGGTGAATTCCGAATTGGAATGGAGGCTGGCTACCCACCGTTCAACTGGACACAGCAAGACGATGCGAATGGCGCAGTGAAAATTGCGGATAATGCAGAGTATGCAGGTGGCTATGATGTACAAATGGCAAAGAAAATCGCTGAAGGTCTAGGCAAAGAGTTAGTCATTGTTAAAATGGAGTGGGACGGTTTAGTTCCAGCGCTACAATCAAACAAAATTGATGCAATTATTGCAGGTATGTCACCAACAGAAGAACGCAAGAAAACAATTGATTTTACAGAAAACTATTATACTTCTGATTTTGTTATGGTTATTAAAAAAGGTAGCAAATATGAAGGCGCAAAATCGATTCAAGACTTCTCAGGTGCTAAAATTACATCACAATTAAATACATCAAACTACACAGTTATCGATCAAATTAAAGGCGTAGAAAAGCAAACAGCAATGGAGAGCTTCCCAGCAATGCGTGTGGCGTTAGAAGCAGGTAAAATTGATGGCTATGTAGCTGAACGTCCAGAGGGCATTTCCGCTTCTGCTGCCAACGATAAATTCACATATGTAGCATTTGAAGAAGGCTTTGATACAGACCTATCAAATACTTCAATTGCTGTAGGCTTACGTAAAGATGACGCAAATCGTGAAAAAATCAATGAAATCCTAAAAGGCATTTCAGAAGATGATCGTCAAGCGATTATGGAAGAAGCTATTTCTCAACAACCCGCAGCACAATAATGACATGGCACGGACTAGCAATTAGTCCGTGCATGATCATTTCATCATTATCAAAATGAGAACCTCTCTACATAATGATAATGTCCTAGCGTGACAAATCATAGAATGGTAGAAAGAGCTAGGACACAAAAGAAATAAGCGAGCAAGATGACATTGTTAGGAGGAACATCATGAGTCTTGAATGGATACTTTCAATTATTGAAAACAACTGGCAAATGTTTTTACGAGGTGCGTATTATACGTTACTGATTTCGAGTATTAGTACAATTATTGGTGCATTTATCGGATTTTTCATCGGAATTATGCATACGATTCCAGTTCGTAAAAAAGGTGTGAAATTTTATAGCTTAAAGCTCATTAATTTTATACTAACATGCTATGTTGAATTTTTCCGTGGTACACCAATGATTGTACAAGCTATGGTTGTCTACTACGGATTAGATATCGCATTCGGTATCGATATGCACTTTATTACAGCAGGTATTTTAGTCGTTTCCCTCAATACAGGGGCCTATATGGCAGAAATTGTTCGTGGCGGTATTGTATCCATTGATAATGGTCAATACGAGGCAGCATCAGCAATTGGCATGAACCACTTCCAAATTATGCTTCATGTTGTCTTACCACAAGTAGCGCGTAATGTTTTACCAGCGACAGGTAACCAATTAATCATGAATATTAAAGATACGGCCGTATTAAATGTCATTGGAGTAACGGAATTATTCTTCCAAACAAAATCAATTTCGGGTAACAACTTCCGTTATTTCGAATCATTCTTCGTTGCATGTGTTCTTTATTTCATCATGACATTTACCGCATCTCGCATCCTTCTGTATGTTGAAAAACGTCTAGATGGTCCTGATGCCTATCAAAAAGAACAAAAAGAAGCCGTATAGGGGGACGCACAAATGGCAGTCATTAAAATCGAGCATTTAAGTAAATCATTTGGACGTAACCAAGTGTTAAAAGATGTGAATTTCCAAGTGGAAAAAGGGGAGGTAGTTTGTTTAATTGGCTCATCTGGCTCTGGTAAATCCACATTGCTTCGTTGCATAAATTTATTAGAAACGCCAAGTGGCGGTCAAATTATTTATAAAGGGGAAGACATCCTAGATGAAAAGCACAATATTCAAGAATATCGCACACATTTAGGCATGGTGTTCCAGCAGTTCAATTTATTTAACAACCACAATGTCATAAGTAATTGCACAGTGGGCCAAATCAAAGTGTTAAAACGTTCGAAAAAAGAAGCAGAAGAAACGGCGCTTAAATACTTGAAAATCGTTGGCATGGATCAATATGTGAATGCCAAGCCCCGTCAACTCTCAGGCGGACAAAAGCAGCGTGTGGCCATCGCTCGTGCCTTATCAATGAATCCTGATGTAATGCTATTCGATGAGCCAACATCCGCATTAGACCCAGAAATGGTGGGTGAGGTATTAAAGGTAATGCGTCAGCTAGCAAACGAGGGCAATACGATGCTCATCGTGACACATGAGATGGAATTTGCCAAAGAAGTAGCAGATCGTGTTGTCTTTATGGATAAAGGTGTAATTGTGGAAGAAGGCCCTCCAGCACAAGTATTAGTCAATCCACAACATGAACGTACGAAGGAATTTTTAAAGCGTACATTAAAATAAGCACAAAAAAGTGAGTCCAACCTGTTGGACTCACTTATTTTCTAGAATTCCATTCTGCATAAAGTACAAAGCAGATTGCGAATGCTACAGCAATGATAAAAAACCATTGCGGTACACCACCAAAACTCATCATAACACCTCAAATATTCATTTTTTTTGGATAGAATAGGTATAGTATTTCTTTTTTCTCCACAAAAGACCAAAAATATTATAAAATAAGCAATAGACATTAGCTTTTGCTAGTAAAGAGAGGTAGAGAGAATATGTTACATTTAAAATGGAAAGATGCGCCAACATTACGAACGGTTACTTGCAAACATACAAATGCATCGAAATACTTAGTATCAAACGTATTAACAGTAGGAAAAGAGTATGAAGTGAAAAATGAAACAGAAGAGTTCGTTTTTATCATCGACAACACAGGTAATGTCGGTGGCTACTATAAAGATTATTTTGAATAAAAACAAACAGGGTGGTTCAGAACATTTGCTGAGCCACCCATTTTTTTGTTAATCTCGCTGATAGCTGCTAGCACCCGCCACATCCTGTAGCTGTTGTTTCTCTTGTTCAGTTGCGGTATGCAGGGCAAAGACATCTTTAATTGCTGTTTGCAGCTCTTGCTGTGTTTCTTTAAACTTCGAAACTTGCTGTTCAAACGTGGGACTTGAGAAGCGATCATGAGCCCTTGATAATCGCTCCTCTAAACGTGCATAATGATGATCCATATGCATCGATAGCATCATCGCCAGTTGGTTTTTCCAGAGCGGAATCAAGGTAACGATAGAAAACTCAATTTTTTCAGCTAATGTTTGATTGGCCTGCTGAATCATACGGATTTGAGGAGCTGTTTGCAGAGCGACTTGCTGTGATACTTGTAAATCATAAATACGTTGATCGAGTCTTTCGATTTGAGCAGCAAAGTCATTTAATTGCTGGATCGCAAGTGGCTGTTTGGTAGCTTGGACACTCGTTATTTGTGCAGGTAGCTCTACCTCAATGGCTTGCTGCTTTTTCATTTGACCTGCGGCAATCGCCGTTGCCAATTCCTCAAAAAATCCTCGATTATGGGCATAAAGCGCCTCTAAGTTTTCAACATCTTTTATCAGCTGAAGCTGTGCACGTTCTAGCTGAACGCCAATGCGTTCCACCTGTATACTAATACGTTCAAATTCTGTGAGTGTTTGCTTCACATTAGGCTCGGTTTTGCCAAAGATTTTTTTGAAAAAGGTTTGCTTTTTTGGTTCCAAAGCAGTCGGATCTACTCGATCTAACGTCTGCATTAAAGAATCCAGCATTTGACCAATTTTAGTGACATCCTTTTGCTTTACTTGAGCAAGCATGCGGTCGGCAAATTGAGACAGAGCTCGCTGTGAATCTTGCCCAAGGGACAGCAATGATTCAAAATCAGTCAAATCGATTTGACTGGCATACAGTAATGCGCGACTTTGTGCAAGAGGCGATAGCGTTTCATAAGTCGCCATCGCCTCGTTTTGCGGAGTTGTTTCTAAATAGGATTGGACTAGTGGAGAAAGCCCTGGTATGGTATTTAGTTGAAATGCGTGTTCGTTTGCTGTCATTTATCATCGCCTCGCCAGTCCAATTGTTCTCTACGTCTAAGATTGGAACGATTTGCGAATTCAATCTCCATTTGCAGATGATCGATATCATTTGCAAGTGCATCCTTTAAATCAATTTGAATTGTGTCATTCAAATCAGTTAGGGTTTCACGTGTTTTGGATAAAGTTAATTGAATTTCCTTATCCTTCACTGGCTGCTTGGAAAGCATTGTATATTTATCCGTTAATTCTACAGCAGAAGGTAAGTGTGCATAGAAAAATGGTTCCACATTATAAAATTTACGTGGGTCTGTCTTGACGATTTTGACGATATTTTTGGAGATACGCGTCATTTCAAGTAGTTGTTTAAACGCTGAAACAGAACGTACACGTAAATAGTTTTGACTCAATGTTTGAATATGCTTATTAGCTGTTAATACTTGTGTTTCAATGTGTTTGAATTCTTCTTTTGTGATGCCTGCTATTTGCATGACTTTCTTTTTTTGTCTATGTTTCAGCAACGCTGTACTCGTCGCATAGGAACCCGCAAACAGTAAACCACCAAGGAAGAATCCAGGATTTGCCGCAATTGCTGCGATAGAAACAGTTGTGAGCGAAATAAGAAAGCTGGCACTATGTCTAGAGAAAAACTGTCCGACACTAAGCATTGTTTCATCCTCCTTGCTTTTCAATATGTCTATCTTCTTATACGAAATAATCGACATAAAGTTTCATTGAAAATTAATCCCTTACATAAATTTTACTGCTATTTGTGAACTTTCTCAATGATAATACATAGAATAAGTGAGTTGTTTCGATGAATAAGTCGGTTTTGCTATCCTAAGGAGCCATTCTGACATGGGAATGAGGATTTTTTGCATCTAGGTTACTGAATAGAGGAGTGTAATTTGATTCAAGAGCGGCTTCTGCCTCAAAGCGAGCGGTATTACTCATATTGCGAGCGGTTAAGTGAGATCCATGAGCGGCTCCAACTCGAAAAGGAGCGGTTTATTCTCTAAGAAGAGCATCTTCATCCAAAATGAATGAGTCTTGTATGAAACTTTTTCCAAATGAATTCGTAACTGATACAAAGGGGGATACAGGATGACGAAAATTTTTCTGGTGTCTATTACAAAAAATAGGGATGAACCAGTAAGTGAACAGAAAGTGAAAGAAAAAGTCTTTGAGAAAAAATCAAAATTAAAAGCCTATTTAAACAAAGAAGGCTATATGAAGGAATCCAAAAATCAATATGTGAAAATCACTGATGAATCGATATTAGTTGCTGCCATTCAAAAAATAAAAATCAAAAAATGATGATAGGTCATGTTCTTAAGAGCATGACTTTTTTGATTTCAATAACTAGGAGAGGAGGTATCATTCAAAGAACCCATAGCCCAGTGTCAGCTCTCTAGAAAAACGGCTTCCAATTTGAATCTTTTTCGTCTTTTTCGTTTGGTTTTCTTACAAACGCAATACATCGTTCTTCGCATGCACCAAATATATTAAAATTTTTCTGTGCTTGCCTTAAGGATAGCGTATTAGCTCCACCTCCAAAGTCATAATCATAAAATTGAACGCCGTCATCTTCCCAAAAACAAATTTCACATATCTCGTATGTACCTGGTGGTTTTCCTTTCATTGTCTTATATCCGCAACAAGGACAAGTAAATTTCATTATAATCACTCCCAAATATTTTTCGATAATTTTATCATACTTCCTATATGACAAAATGCAGTGTTAAGATTAAAAATTGTTGAACCCCTCTCTAAAACAACACTACAAAAAAGCCAGACATTAAACAATGTCTGACTCCATACGTATATAGCCTTTTAAATCATCGTATAATTCTAAAGAAAATGAATTGGAATCGGCTTGGGGACTAACGCCTTTTTGGACAAAAAGGAGAAATTCATTGAGTGCCTTTTCTGAGCCCTCCACTTCCACTTCAATTTGCTCTGCGTCATTCAATCGACAGTATCCTTTTAACCCTAATTCAATAGCTTTTTGCTTGATGAAGAATCGGTAGCCTGTGCCATAGACATCACCAAAAAATTTTATACTTGCTCGTTTGTTCAAGGGAATACCTCCTACTTAATAGAGGAGAGGGGCGAACCTCTCCTTTTATTGCATGACACGTTCTTTTTCTAAATAGGCAATTAAGTTATTAATGTGATAAAGTACATGCTTAGATGCCTCATCGACTTCTTTTAGATGAATATCAGCTTGTTCGATATGACCCGCTTTATGGGCTTCAGCCGCAAGCTTCGCTGATTCATGGACGCGTAAATGATAGCCATCTAATTCATGATAGTCCTGTAAATGACCGAAACGTTCGACTGTACGAGACGCAGTGTACCATTTGCCAAGTCGACAGTCTCTATGAGAAGAAACATCGCTTGGATCAACGTTTTCTAGGCCAAGGAACATGTTATAAATGCGCCATTTCCATAAAATATGATCAGCCTTCGATAATTGTAGTAGGGCAATAGATGAAAGCTGTACATTATTGTTAGCAATAAGATCATTACGGAAACGGTTAATTTCTTTCCCTAATAAATGAATATCGCTGGATGTATTATGACTATAATCACGAATATCTTCCTGCAAGCTTGAAATTTCAATCATTCTTGCTGAAACTTCATCAATCGCGGCTGCTTGTTCCTGGGAAATGGCAGCCGTATTTGTCACATCTAAATTAATACCCTCAATCGCTTGAACAATGGCATTTAATAATGGTAACGAATCTTTTGCTTCAACGGTTGCTTCTTTAATAATAGCTGTCGTATCGGTAATCGAGTTAGAAACATCATTCGAATAACTCTTTAAATGATGAACATTTGCGGATACTTCACTTAGCGCAGCTACCGTGTTTTCAGCAAGCTTTCGTACTTCCTGTGCAACGACCGCAAAGCCTTTCCCATGTTCACCTGCACGCGCTGCTTCAATGGAGGCATTAAGTGCGAGTAGATTCGTTTGATCGGCGATTTGATTGATTAATGTGACAACCTGTTCAATATCATTTACCCTTTTTTGTAATTCTGAAAATGAGTCAACAATGGATGTAAAGGTCTCCTCTGTTTTAAAAATCTCCGATAGGGCATGCTCAATAGCGTTTTTACCTTTTGTAGCATGGTCAACAGATTCAGTTGTTTTCTCTGATATATGAGAAGACATGCGTGCAACCTCATTGATAGAAGCTGCAATCTGTTCTGTTGCAGCAGTAGAGGATTGAATCTCTTCATTTTGCTTATCTAGGCTAAAAACTAAATCCTTCATGTACATAATTTTGGCATTGACATCCATTAAAGAAGATACTTCTCCTACCACATTTTCAATAATGCGTTCTGTTAACACTTCCACTAATAATTCTTGATCGACATTGACAGCGGATTGGAAGGATTTCATATATTGAAATGCTTTATTTGGCTTGATACCAAAATTGTATAAAATATATGTAGTAATATAGAAGGCAAATTGGTTGAAGACAACAATTAATTTACCAGGCTCGTATTGATGCTTGCGGAATAGATTGAAAAATTTGACAGTTTCATCTACATAATGATCATCACGAGTTGCTAAGAAAAACTGTGTTAAGTATTGATTAATATTTTCTTCACTAATGATTAATTGAGAGGTAGGGGATATCTCGCTTAAATAATGATGAAAAATGGCATTCATGGAAGGGGTAATGTCTTTGAGCTTTTGATAGAGTGCCTTTAAGTGCTCCTCATCTTGTGAAGTGAAATGATTGAATGCCAGTGTTTGGTAAAATCGGCCTGTTGCATGTAAATCTGTACCACGTTTGAGTAGTTCTTCTAGCTCTGCTTTAGGTCGAATACTTGAAAACATAAAAATACCTCCAAAAAGTATGTATAATAAGGTAATAATAGCATAATTCAGGTGGTTTTAATAGACATTTCAGTTGTGTTTGCTAAAATGAAACTATCTTATGACAGCAAGGAATGGGCAAATATGTATACAATTATTTACATGAAAGCGGACTATGAGCCTTGGTGGAAATTTGAAGGCTGGGAAGCTTATATTCAAACTGAAGATACATTTGACACGAAGGAGCTCTTTGAACGTGCATTACAGCAAAAATTAGCGCATTTTCGTTCCTCTTACGATAATGAGGCAACGAAAGAGGAGCAGTATTGGGCTTTTTGGTCTGAGGATGAGAGCTTTTACTGTGAGGCTTGCGATGATGATGCACAAGTATATCATGGAATAATTGCGTGTAAAATAGAAGAGAAGTAAAAAAATTTTGAAAAAAAGTAAAAAAGATTTTTTCTTTATTTGACAAAATTATGGATGGCAGTTATACTTAACTTAACAATTTAATTGCTTCACCGGAAACATGAATTCACATATTACAAAAAGTGATCGCGTTAGTTCGGTACTCTTTGTAATATGTGAATTTTTTTCAATCGCTGAAGAAATTACATATTGTTCACTTTTATTTTTTGGAGGTTTTCTTAAATGAAACAAGGTACAGTAAAATGGTTTAACTCAGAAAAAGGTTTTGGATTCATCGAAGTTGAAGGTGAAAACGACGTATTCGTACACTTCTCAGCTATCCAAGGCGAAGGTTTCAAAACTCTTGACGAAGGTCAAAAAGTGGAATTCGAAGTTGTAGATGGCAACCGCGGACCACAAGCTGCTAACGTAACTAAACTTTAATTCTCAGTAATTAAAATTACTTTCGTTAAACCCAAGACATCCTATGCAAATAGGATGTCTTTTTTGTATCATTTGCAAGTTTAAGGATTACAAATCCTATTTTAGGTTAAATATATAGTAGTGGCGGATAGCCATGCAAAAGTAAAGGATAGCGCTATAAAAGCAGCGGATAGCCATGTGAAACTGGAGGATAGCTGCACAAAAGTAGCGGATAACCCCATAAAATGGAGGGTAGCCCCGCCAAAATAGCGCATCGCTGTAAAGAAGGAGGCAGATGAATGTGAATAATGAAGAAAAATTGCCTGAAGAACAGGAGCAACAGGATTTTTATCAGAAACTACGTACAAAATTAGTAGCTTTCCTTGGGTCGAAAAAGGGAAAAAGTAACAAGTTTACTCCGTATTTAATGTTTGTGCCTGATTTATTTCATTTGTTAATTAAAACACTAACCGATGCGGGTGTAGATAAAAAGAGTCGTGCATTAATTGGGGCATCCATTGCGTATTTTGTATTACCGATGGATTTAATGCCAGAAGGACTGCTAGGCTTTGGTGGCTATTTAGATGATGTTGTACTAGCAACTTTTGTGGTAAATACCATTATTAATAAGTTGGGTCCAGATGTAGTGGAAAAGCATTGGACAGGGGATGACAAGCTTTTACATGTGCTACAAAAGGTTGCCGAAGTGAGTGATGAGGTTGTCAGTAAAATTCCTGTAAAATCGCCAATTGCTCAGTTCGTCAAGCAAGAAAGTAAAGATAAATAATAATATTATGTAAACCTAAGACACCTTATAAAAATGAACCTGCTTATTACAGGTTCATTTTTTATTGCTCTTCTAATAAATTCCGGAGTTGTTGTACAGGTACAAATAGGCCAACATTTCCAATGGGCTCATATTTCATCGTGGCAAAGATAACCCCAATGACCTCACCATGTTGATCGATTACAGGGCTACCACTATTGCCCCGATAAACAGGAGCTTTTAGCATCCTAACTGGCTCCTGCCAATCTTCTAATTGAATGGCTTCTAGCAATGTTCCTTCATTAGCGATGCCGGTGAAAGCAAGTGGATTTCCAATAAAATAGACATGTTCATTAACAGTGTAAGGTGGATCTTCTGCAAGAGGTAGATAGGGAAGTTGCTCAGCTTGCACCTGTACAAAGGCTAAATCTACGGCTGGATAGCTTTCGATTAATGTTGCTTCCATCAGTCCCTCATCAGGAAAGACGACTGATAATGTTGTGGCATGTTCGACAACATGGGCGTTGGTGACAATCAGACCATCTGGTGAGATGGCAAAACCAGTGCCTTTACTGGAGCCTGTTGAAATTTCAACGACTGCCTTTTTATAGGTTTGTATATCCTCTTGTGCAGAGAGTCGCGTTGAAACCTTGATAAATTCAAGCGCGGGTATGGAGTAGATTTGAAAAATGAGGGCAAATGTATTGAAAAACAGCACTAGTGCCATACCCCACACGATCCAGCGTACAAGAGGCTTTTGTTTTTTGGGCTTTTTTCCATAAATGCGTTCTTCTCGCGCCTGTGCTAAGGCTTTTTGCTGTTCCTCGAGTACAAGTTCAATAAATTCTTCTTCCGTTAATTCATCTTGCTTTGGTGTTGCATTATGTATATCACTCATTGATTGGCCTCCTTTGCTAAAAAACAGACGCCCAAGCAGGACGCCTGTTTTCTTTCAATTATTCTATTTTTTGCAAGGTTGATGTCACAACAAATGGCTCATCTTGCTCTGTTTCCATCGTATCCTCTTTGCGAATTAGACCAATGTCCTTTGCAAAATATTTGGTTGTGGTCATTTGATCTTCAGAGCGACTTAGCTGGATGACATCTTGATAGACTGTTGTACCAGTATCAACAGTAGCAGTCGTTGATTCAATGGTCCAACCTTGAAAGCTTGTCCCGACTTGTAAAGGCTTTTGAAGTACGGTTTCCAGGACAGGATAAGAAGCTGCCTCAGCTGCACTTGGCATGCTTGGATTACTGTCAACAGGTTCTCGATAGACAAGATCAATACTTGTATCCGTTATGCGGTAGATTTTTGATAGTGTCACACCACCATTATCCTCTATTTGTACGATATGCTGTGTATCGAGGTAGGTAGTTTTTAGTGTGAAGCTAGCAAATTCATTTCCTTCCCCTTGAAAAGAAGCAACAGATCCATCAGGTGGAAAATAGGAGAGAAGTGACGTTTGATCTTGTTCCACTGCTTGCTTGTCTTCCACAGATGGTGTTGGAGCTGGCACAGGCTCTTCCTGAACTTCTTCACGACAGCCAGCCAGCAAAAATACTACAGAAAGTACTAGAACAGGGTATCTCATGGGCACACTCCTTCGCTATTTTCTTTCATTATACGTGAACGAGGAGTGTTATACGAATAATATGAGATTGTATAAATAATATTATTATGTAAACTATTTAATGAAAACTTGTAACAGCATGGAAAATTATCTATGATAGAAATGAAGTGAAAAAATGGGGGGCAAAGACATGTATAGACATGTAGATGATTTCTTACAAGAATGGTCAAATGCATCAAACGGGACACTACAGGTATTACAGGCTTTAACAGATGACAAGCTTCAGCAAAGTATTGTAGAGGGTCATAGTACACTTGGTTGGTTAGGCTGGCATTTAGTTGGAGCAGCAGGTTATTTTAGCTATCTAGCAGGCTTAAAAGTACCAATGATTCGCCAAGAAGATCCTGTGCCATCGACTGCGGCTGAGATCGTGACAGCCTATGAAAGCGTAGCAAATGGTATTAAAGAGGAAGTGGCTAAGCTTTCGAATGACGAGTTACTAGAGGTAGTAACAGGCTTTAAAGCGCCGATGCCAAAAGGGGCTTTATTACGTGTATTAATTGACCATCAAACACATCATCGTGGACAAATGACGGTCCTACTACGTCAAGCAGGTTTACCAGTACCTGGCGTGATGGGACCAACAAAGGAAATGCAATAATCACGCAAGCAGCAGATAAATCGTTTATCTGCTGCATTTTTTAGATTGACACTTACCTACTAGTAAGTTAGTATAAAGCCATGACAAATAGAAAAATGCAAATTATAGAATTAACATTGAAGAATATTCAGGAAAAAGGATTCACATCATTTAGTTATGAGCATTTAGCAAAGGAGCTTGGCGTCACGAAAGCCAGTATTCACTATCATTTCGAGAAGAAGGGAGACTTAGGGATTGCTGTTTGCGAAAGAATTCAACAAGGATTAGAGAGAACTTTTACATTGATGAAGGAGTCCACTTTGCCAGCTGAGGAAAAGCCATTTGCCTTTATTATGCAGCGAATAAAATTTCTAGAGCAAGACGGCATTTGCCCTATATCAGCTTTACAGGCGGATTATCAAGAATTACCGCAACCAATGCAAGAAAAGCTTCAGCAGCTTAGTCAAATGGAAATCGATGTCTTTGTTGAGCTATTGAAAGAAGCTAAACAACAGGGCGCACTCCAAGCTACTAATGATTTGGAGGCTCTAGCTGTATTACTTATTTCAAGTACGAAAGGGGCATTACAATATAAACGTGTTGTAGGAGAAGCGTTCTTTCAAAAGATGCTGGAGCAATTAAAGGAACTGTTAAAGTAAGACATGATACGAGAAGGAGCGATGTGCATGGTACGAAGAGTCGTTGTTACTGGATATGGTGTTGTTTCCCCGTTAGGTAATTCGGTATCAGCCTTATGGGAGAATATTAAGGCAGGAAAATCAGGGATTCAAAAAATTCAAGGGGAGGCATTTAGCGGCATTAATACGCAAATTGCTGGGACGAGTAAGGATTTCGATGCAACGCTGTATATGGATAAAAAAGAAATCAGTAAATATGATCTATTTGTGCAATATGCTGTTGCCGCTGCCCAGCAAGCTCTGACACAAGCCAATTTAAATATTGATCAGGTAGATAAGGAGCGTTTAGGCGTTTACATTGGGTCTGGCATTGGGGGCATTGAAACGATTTTAGAAAATCATCAAGCGATGCTCAATCAAGGGCCTAGGAAGGTGTCACCATTTATGGTGCCGATGATGATTAGCAATATGGCTGCAGGAATACTAGCAATCAAAACGGGCTTTAAAGGACCAAGCTTTTCACCTGTTTCTGCCTGTGCGACAGGAAACCAGGCGATTGGAGAAGCTTTCTTAGCGATTCGACATGGCTATGCGGATGGCATTTTAGCAGGCGGAGCGGAGGCACCGATTAATCCACTTAGCTTTGCAGGATTCTCCCGCATGAAAGCCATGTCCACTAGGAATGAAGAGCCAACAAAGGCCAGTCGACCATTCGATAGCGAGCGGGATGGCTTTGTCATGTCTGAAGGAGCTGGCATCGTATTCCTAGAGGAGTATGAACACGCCAAACAAAGGGGTGCTACGATTCTGGGTGAGATTGTTGGCTATGGTGTGACAACAGATGCTTATCATATTACAGCTCCTGATTTTACGGGTGCTGCCAATGCCATGAAGCTGGCATTAAAAATGGGTGCTATCGATGGGTCAGCTATCGATTATATCAACGCACACGGCACAAGTACTCCAGAGGGAGATAAATCTGAAACAAAGGCTATTAAACACGTTTTTGGTGACCATGCCTATCAACTAAAGGTTAGCTCCACAAAATCGATGACAGGACATCTCTTTGGCGCGGCCGGTGGAATTGAAGCCATTATTACATTGAAAAGTATAATGGATGGCATTATTCCACCAACCATCAATTATGAAACACCAGATCCCGAATGTGATTTAAACTATGTTCCTAATGAGGCACTTCATCAAGACGTTAACTTTGCGCTATCGAATGGGTTTGGCTTTGGTGGTCATAATGCTGTGCTAGCATTTAAAAAATTTGAGGAATAAGGCATTAGCTATTAGCTAAAAAGAATGGTATGAATTTAATCGTTCATACCATTTTTTACGTTTGTTTTATCAACTTGAAAAGAGAAGAAGGAACTTAAGCTATTGCAATTCAATAAGTTTTCCTTATGATAAATAGCTAGAAATTCGTATTATAACTTATAGTTAGAGTATGGTAAATTCAAAGGTAAAGGGGGACAAATGATGCGAATCTTTGATGCACACTTTCATATCATTGACTTTAATTTTCCGATTATCGAAAATCAAGGTTATATGCCACCAAGCTATGTAGTAGAGGATTATCAAAAGGACACAGTGAGTCTCCAGATAGCGGGAGGCGCCATTGTATCAGGATCTTTTCAAGGATTTGACCAAGCCTATCTTTTAAAAGCATTGAAACAACTTGGTCCCACGTTTTGTGGGGTAACGCAATTATCTAATACGGTCACGGATGATGAAATTGTACATTTACATAACAATGGGGTACGGGCATTACGCTTTAATAGTAGACGAGGTGGCTCAGAGGATTTATCACAGCTAGAAACCTTTGCACGACGGGTTTATGATTTGGTGGGCTGGCATAGTGAATTATATATCGATGCGAAGGAAATACCGGAGATAGCCTCGACAATTGAAGCATTACCAGCCATCTCCATCGATCATTTAGGGTTGTCGGAAGAAGGGCTGCCACATTTATTAAAGCTTGTTGATAAGGGAGTACGTGTCAAGGCGACTGGCTTTGGTCGTGTGGAGCTGGATGTGAAGCATGCTTTACAAGCGATTTATAATGCTAATCCAGATGCCCTCATGTTTGGAACAGATTGCCCGTCTACAAGAGCTAAACGACCTTTTAATTATGGGGATGTGGAATTGATTCAACAGCTATTTGATCAACAGGCTGCTGATAAAATCCTCTACAAGAATGCGCTGCAATGGTATTTTCAGCGTTGAATATAAAAAAGAATCCATGTTGGCATGAAAATGGATTCTTTTTTAATTATGACGGTACTAAGCATTTCGATAGTTGGCAAACATTATTTCATTATAATACTGATCTAATTGAGGCATACCCAGCTCTTTTGCGATCATTAGCTCAGCCTCTCGGTCATATGCTACTCTAATAAATTGGATGGCATTGTTTGACTGTGTTCCATCTAGAATGGCATAGGAAGCAGAAGTTAGGTCAAGTGAATTACCAACACTCCCTACATTACAAAGAATTCCTTGTTTATATGTATGTAAAAAAGTTGTATGGATATCGCCATAGAACACAATATCAGGATGTTTCTTGTAATGGCTTGAATTGGTTACTGCCGTATTCTCAAACATAGATAAACGCTTTTCAAGTGGATGATTTGGTAGGATACGTTCAAATTCACTTCTTGGAGACGCATGGAAAAATCTTATGAGCTGTTCATTTAATTCAAGATCAATATGGAAGGGTAATGACCCGAGATATTGATAGTCTTTTGCTGTTAATCGATCTTTAAACCATTGGAGAAAATCATTGTCAGTAGGGGATTGAATAAATACGTCCCAATTGCCTCGTACGACTTGTTCACAATTCTGTTGGATAAGTTCTATACAGGCAGAACCTTGAGGGCCCTTGCCGATTAAATCACCTAAACAAAAAATTCTGTCAATCTTTCTTAAGCGAATGTCTTTTAATACGGCCTCTAATGCCGTTTTATTCCCATGAATATCTGATATAATTGCAATTTTCTTCACGAAGATTACCCCCTCATTAATGCTATACTATATAATTCAATAAAAATCCTTTTAATCCTTTAAAAACCATATAAACACGAAAGACAAAAAAATCCTCTACCCACTATGGGTAGAGGATTTTTGTAAAGCTTAGCTTAAGCCTTGGCTATCTTTCCACTCTAGGAATTCATCATATGTTAACTGCTTATCTAAAATAGAGCCGTCTTCACGGATTTCGATGACACGGTTAGCAATTGTTTGGATGAACTGATGGTCATGTGATGTGAAAATCATTGCGCCTTTGAAACGAATTAAGCCCTCGTTCAATGCTTGAATAGATTCAAGGTCAAGGTGGTTCGTAGGTTCATCTAATAAAATAACATTTGCTGTCGCAAGCATCATTTTCGATAGCATACAACGTACCTTTTCGCCCCCAGAAAGAACAGCAGGGGATTTCTTCACTTCTTCACCAGAGAACAGCATACGTCCTAGGAAACCACGAAGGAAGCTTTCTGTTTCATCGTCTGGAGAATATTGACGTAACCATTCTACTAATGTTTTTTCAGAACCTTCGAAGTACTTGTCATGATCGTTTTCGAAGTAGCTTTGAGATGTCGTTACCCCCCATTTAAATGTGCCAGCATCCGCTTCTTTTTCTTCCATTAAAATATCAAGAAGTGCTGTTTTCGCCATTGGGCTACCAAGTAAAACAATTTTATCTTCTTTGTTCATCGAGAAGCGCATGTCCTTGAATAGCGTTTCGCCTTCATGACTTGCTGTTAGACCGTCTACTGTTAGGACATCGTTACCAATTTCACGCCCGATTTGGAAGTTGATGAATGGATATTTACGGCTTGATGGCTTAATATCATCAAGCTCAATTTTATCAAGCATTTTTTTACGAGATGTTGCTTGCTTCGATTTAGAAGCATTGGCAGAGAAACGTGCGATAAACGCTTGTAATTCTTTAATTTTCTCTTCTTTTTTCGCATTTTGGTCTTGTGCCATTTTTTGCGCTAATTGAGAAGATTCATACCAGAAATCATAGTTCCCTACATATAATTGGATTTTAGAGAAGTCCAAATCCGCAATATGTGTACATACTTTATTTAAGAAGTGACGGTCATGGGATACAACAATAACTGTATTCTCAAAGTTAATCAGGAACTCTTCCAGCCACTGAATTGCCTTTAAGTCAAGGTGGTTGGTAGGCTCATCGAGTAATAGTACATCAGGCTGACCAAACAGTGCCTGTGCCAGTAATACTTTAACTTTGTCAGAACCTTCAAGATCGCCCATTAGCATGTAATGAAGATCATCGGAGATACCTAAACCGTTTAATAGTGTAGCCGCTTCTGAATCAGCTTCCCAACCGTTTAGCTCTGCAAATTCACCTTCTAACTCTGCAGCACGCATGCCATCCTCATCTGAGAAATCTTCCTTTGCATAGATAGCGTCTTTTTCTGTTTTCACGTCATATAGGCGTTTATTCCCCATAATAACTGTGTCGAGCACTGTATGCTCATCGTATTCGAAGTGGTTTTGTTTCAGGACAGATAAACGTTCGTCCTTACCCATCGATACATTTCCTTCCTGCGCTTCAATTTCACCAGAAAGGATTTTTAAAAATGTTGATTTACCAGCACCATTTGCCCCAATTAAACCGTAGCAATTGCCTGGTGTGAATTTTATATTTACGTCTTCAAATAGTTTACGATCGCCATAGCGAAGACCTACATTACTAACTTGAATCATGCAAGTTCCTCCTTTTTTCACAATGGCTCTAGTATAGCATGAAATACGTTCCATAGTCTATAAACATTATTAAATCAAGGTTTGGCGTTCTTTCCACATTTTTTGTTAAACATAAACTGAATAAAGATACAATAAAAAATTTAAATTTGGTGTAACTTTCTTGGAGAGTGAGGCGTCTATTGTAGTGTGATTAACTATTTTTGAAAAAGAATAGAAAAATGACATCATTTACCACGGGGATTTTAGTTGCTTATTCATAAAGGTTTCGTCTAAAATGATTCTGACTGTTTATATATCAAGTAAATCATCACTGGTGCCCACAAGCCCATCCCCGTTTTGAATGCCAGCTATTCGTGGCTCTTTCATTTATACTAGATAGATGTTGCTAAAGTTAGACGAAAAACATCACAATCCTCATAAATGATTTCATTCATTTATCTTAATGATAATTTCATAGAGAATGCTGTAAGCTAAAGAATTATTCGTTTGTGGTAATGATATGCTATGCCTGCGTTCAACTAGGACATTCAGCCCTTGTGGCGGGAATGATGATTAAATAAACACATCAATGGAAATTTTAACAATTGGAGGTATATTATGGGTAAGGGCTTATTATGGACAGCCACTTGTGTAATAGTAGTTTTAGTTGGGTTTGGTAGCTACTATTTTATTAAAGAAATAACAAACTCTATGGCATACAATAAATTAGTAGATGAGTATAAAAAGCCAGAACCAATTGAACATATAGAGGAAGAATATGATGTTATTGTCATCGGTGGTGAGCCAGAGGGAGTGGCTGCGGCTGTGGCTGCTGCTCGAAATGGTGCGAAAACATTGCTGGTCGAAAAACGACAAGAGTTAGGTGGATTATTTACATATGGTATGCTGAATTTCCTCGACATTCCTCGTGATGGCCATAACAACTCGATTAGTGAGGGAATATTTAAGGAATGGCATGAGCTTGTTAGAGGGAATGACGCTTTTGGCATTGTAGGTGCTAAGGCAGCCTTTAAAAAGCTAATCGATGAAGAGCCCAACTTAACGTTATCCGTGCAAACCGAGGTTGTGAAAGCAAATGTCAAACAACAACAATTAACGTCTGTGGAATTAAAAAATGAGTACGGTACATATGTTGTGACGGGGAAATCATTCATAGATGCTACACAGGATGCTGATTTTGCAGCCTTGTCGGGCGTTCCTTTCTTTGTGGGCGGAGAAGATATTGGCATAAAGGATAAGCGTATGGCTGTGACTTTAATGCTACATTTAAAAAATGTCAATTGGGATGAAGTCAAAAAAGCGGCTAATTCCGGTGTATTTGGCGGTGCTAATTTAAATCATACGGTGATGTGGGGCTTTACAAAGCTACATGATGAATACAAGCCATTACAAGAGGGTACAAGATTACGAGGGTTAAACTTAGCTCGTGTAGATGATGAATATTTCATCAATGCCTTACAGATTTTTGGTATTGATGGCTTGAATGAATCCTCAAAACAAGCGGCGATTGTCGCTGGGAAGAAAGAAACGTTACACATTCTAAAATATTTACAAACAAACTTCCCAGGGTTTGAAAAAGCTGAAATTGTCAGCTATCCAGAAGAGCTCTACGTCCGAGAAACGAGACATATTTGGGCAGAGTATCAATTACCAATGGCAGACCTGTGGAAAAATAGTGATCAGTGGGATAGCATTGGCATTGCCTCTTATCCAGTCGATGTGCAAGCGCAAACGCCTCATGATTACGGCTATGTGATCGCTTCACCCAAGCAATATGCTATTCCTTTCCGCTCGTTAGTACCGAAGGATATTGATGGCTTATTGGTTGTCGGACGCTCTGCTGGTTATTCCTCACTTGCAGCTGGTAGTGCACGTATTGTTCCAACAGGGATGGTGACAGGTGAAGCGGCTGGGACTGCAGCTGCTCTTGCACAGAAGCACGATGTAACCTTTAGAGACATGAGTAAGGATAAACCATTAATCGCTACATTACGAAAGCAATTGGCTAAGCAAGGTGCCTATGTTGATTCATTTTCAATTGAGTATCCATATCAAGGAGAATGGTATGATGAAGCCATTCAAACCCTCATTAATTACGGCCTTGTTGTGGGCGGCTATGATAATGACCTAAAAGTAGACAGTAAGGCGACGAAAATAAAGTTTGCTAAAATGTTAAAAGAGAGCATGCAACGTGCTGGTGGAGAAAGTGCAGCAGGAATGAAGGACCAGCTCGAAATTGTCATCAATAAAGTTTATAATCAAGGCGATGAAGCTATTGAGCGAGATGAGCTAGCTCAATATTTGGCTGACGTCCTCATGGGTGAATCCAATGCGACTAGCTGGGATACATTAGTAGAAAAAGGAATTGTCACGGAGAAAGTAGCGAAGAAAGTCTCTGATAATAAGAAATTAAAATTAAAAGAGATGTATGCGATTATGGCTGATGTGATTCATTATGTAGAAAAAAAACGTTCCTCCTTGTGAGGAGCGTTTTTTGCTGAAACGGCAACGTAAAAAAGGGTTGACGCCAATTAGAAAGTCCTGTAATATATGTCAAAATCATAAAAAAATTCGATGAAAAAGAGAGTAATTGATGGAATGACTGGCTAGCGAGTTAGGGATGGTGGGAGCCTAATGCAGGAACCATGAACGAAGCGCACTTTGGAGAAGATTCTCGAACAAATAGTAGAGAATAGCGGGGCGTCACCTCGTTAACAACGGAAAGTGGTCATGTTACATGGCAACTAGAGTGGTACCACGGGATTATCATGCTCTCGTCTCTAATTATAGAGGCGAGGGCTTTTTTATTTGAACAGGAGGAGGAGCAAAATGAATCAACAAATCGCCGACAGTATAGCAGTCACATTAAAGCAGCAAATAATAGGAGAGGACATATTGTCATTATTAGAAAAACCCAAAAGCTTGGAGCTAGGGGACGTAGCCTTTCCATGCTTTACTCTAGCAAAAGTGTTGAAAAAATCACCGCAGAGTATCGCGGCACATATAGCAAGTCAATTAAATCATGACAGTATCGAGCGTGTGCAAGCTGTTGGTGGCTATGTCAATATTTTTCTTGATCAACAAAAGGTGACGCAACAGGTGTTACGCAAGATTCTGCGCGACAAGCAACAATATGGTACTACGCCAACAAAGATGGGAACGGTCGTCTTGGATTTTTCCTCTCCTAATATCGCCAAGCCTTTCTCGATGGGACATTTACGTTCAACGGTCATCGGTAATGCCTTAGCAAATATTGCAGAAAAAAATGGCTATCAAGCCATTCGTATCAATCATTTAGGGGACTGGGGTACACAATTTGGCAAGCTTATTGTTGCTTATCAGCTTTGGGGTGATAAACAAGCTATTTCAGCTTCCCCGATAGAGGAGTTATTAAAGATTTATGTGAAGTTTCATGAAGAGGCCGAGCAAGACCCAACGCTCAATGAACAGGCTCGTGCCACCTTTAAAGCATTGGAGGACGGTAATGAAGAGGCACAGGCATTATGGCAATGGTTCCGAGATGTGTCATTCATAGAATTTCAAACAATATATGAGCTATTAGGAATTCATTTTGATGCCTTTATAGGTGAAGCCTTTTACAATGACAAAATGCCGTCCGTTGTAACAGAATTAAAAGAAAAAGGGCTCCTTGTGGAATCAGAAGGTGCGTATGTTGTGGAGATGGAGGAGATGCCTCCATGTTTAATAACGAAAACGGATGGAGCCACGCTTTATGCGACGCGTGATTTAGCAGCAGCCCTGTATCGCCAACAGCACTACCAGCCCCATAAGATGTTCTACGTTGTTGGCAATGAGCAGTCCCTCCACTTTAAACAACTTTTTCAGGTCATCGAAAAAATGGGCTATCCTTGGGCAAAGAATCTGCAACATGTGTCATTTGGCATGATACTGAAGGATGGCAAAAAAATGTCGACGCGTAAAGGCAAAGTGGTGTTATTAGCAGATGTACTAGCAGAAGCTATAACGACTGCAAAGCGTAATATGGAGCAGAAAAACCCTTCTCTACCTAACAAAGAGCAAGTCGCAAAGCAAGTGGGGGTTGGAGCGGTAATTTTTAATGATTTAAAATCCCATCGTCTCAACGATATTGAATTTTCAATCGAGCAAATGATGAATTTTGAAGGCGAAACAGGGCCATATGTACAGTATACATATGCACGTATTTGCTCTATTTTAGATAAAAAGAAAGCTCCGACTCAAGATATGCTCTTCAAATCTTTAGGAGAGCAGGCTTGGCCGATTATTTCATTACTAGAACAGTTTCCTAAAACGGTAGCTATAGCTTTTGAGCAGGCTGATCCGTCCCAAATAGCGAAATATGCCTTACAACTGGCACGTTTATTTAATAAATATTATGCACAGTACAAAATATTAGTAGAAGATGAACAGCAAGCATCCCGTCTTGCATTATGTCAGAGTGTTGCTATTGTTTTAAAAGAGTCATTAGCCTTATTAGGTATTGAATCACCTGAAAATATGTAAGAAGCCTTAGCCATGTAAAGGTAAACTGTCCAATCATTGACCAACCATCGAAAACATGATAAAAGGATAGAGGAATCCATGCAAGCTTTTCATAAATGAAGGCTGCGTAATAACAGAGGGGATCAAACAATTGGTTAAAAAACATTGGACATTATCACTCACCTTCGTGGTCATTAGTATATTTTTTGTCGCTCTTAATATGAGGCCAGCTGTCACGGGAATAGGACCGCTTTTTAATGTCCTCATGACATCCTTACAAGTCTCGAATACAAGCATGAGCTTTCTCACAGCTATCCCCGTTTTTTGTATGGGATTATTCGCACCTTTGGCTGTCCCGCTTCAGCGAAAAATGGGCACGAAATCAGCTATCACCCTTTTAGTGGCCATCCTTGTAATCGCGAATGGGCTACGCTTTTTCCAAGCAAGCTATCTCTTGCTCATCGTGACAAGCTTTGCGGCAGGCTTAGCGATTGCAATGATTGGTCCTATCCTAAATGCTTATATTAAGAAAAAGTTTCCAGAACGTTTTACGACAGTAGTCGGTATCTATTCATTCGGTATAGGCGTAGGGGCTACTTTAAGTGCAGCCTTAACCGTGACTTTTTATCAGAGTTTCAGTAATAGCTGGACAATCGCCCTTGGTATGTGGTCAATCCTTGCTATAATTGCTCTCGTTATCTGGCTAGCGGCAATTCCATCCAAACACAACGAGCAGCTCCAACAAGTAACTACGTCAGAAGAAGTCCGTAATCCGTGGACATCTAGACGTGCCTGGGTAATTTTACTGTACTTTGGTTTACAAACATCACTCTTTTTCTCAATCATGTCATGGCTTACGCCGCTATTGCAGGATAAAGGCCTGTCATTAGAGGCATCCAGTGCTATGCTAACAATTATGTCTATTGTACAAATGATAGGGAATATGGCGGTACCAATTCTCATGGAAAAATGGCCAAGTCGAATGGCCTGGCTACTAGTGTTTAGCTTTGTCGGCATGATTGGATTTATGCTACTCTGGCTGACAGCGGGTATTTACCTATGGCTGGCTGTTTTATTAATTGGCATTGTGCTAAGCGGGCTATTTCCAATCGGACTATTGCTGCCTCTTGATGAAGCCAAAAATGATCAGGAGGCCACCAGTTGGTCATCTATGGTGCTGGCAGGTGGCTTTATGGTAAGTGCCATTATCCCCATTCTAATAGGCATTTGCTATGACCTAACGGGCAACCATACATGGACGTATCTGATCTTTGTATTATTAATGCTCGGCATTCTAGTAACGACTGGACTATTAAGAAAAAAATGATTGTAAGAGACATGTGTCAGGTTGCACATGTCTTTTTATGTGAAAATTATTTTGAGGGTATAATATCCTTCCATCCTCACAGCAAATTTTGTCTTCCATCAATATTAATGGGTAGAAAGAAATGACTTTAGGGAAGTTGCTGCATTTTTCTAATATCAATTATTCAATAATAATATTATGTAAACTTGAAACATTACTAGTCCTTGATTATGATAGAGAAGAGAGAATGTAGAATAGAAAGTTTTGGTGAAGGTATGTATAAAAAAGTGCTCATTTTAGGAGCGACAGCTTTTCTTGTAGCAGGCTGCGACAGTCAAATAGGAACAGGTTGGTTTCAAAATAAAAAGGCAGAGGTGGAAACAGAGGGAGCTGTGACGAAGCAACAGGAGAAAATTGTCCCAGAGGTCAAAGTGATTGGAGAGCATGGTGTTGGAGCAGGCATTATTATCAGGCAGCAGGATGATCAACTGTATATATTAACAAATGGTGCACTAGTGGCATCCAAACCAACTGCCCTTGTTCAATTTGGTCAGGACAAGCTGGTAGCAGCAACTATTCATGTCATGTCAACAGCCTATAATATGGCCCTGCTACGAGTAACCTATCAAGCGGATGTGCAAGTGCCTAATTTATATGAAGGTGAGCTAAATCAGCTAGCTGTTTATGTGAATGGCTTACCCTATACGATTCAAAAATACCAAGATAAAGTAGCGGCTTATTATATAAAAGCGGAACAATCGATACCTCTAGGAAGCCCTGTCATGGAGGCTGAAAACGGAGCTATTGTCGGATTATATTTTAATCGACAACAGCAAGGACAGTCGCAGCCATACATATTGCCTATAAAGGAATTCCAAGCATCCATCGATGAATGGATTGAGGAGGGCATGACAGCCAGTGTACGACTTTCCCAATCGAAAAACTTATATCCCTATATTGAACAAGGGGATAAAGAAGCTGTACAGCAAGCAATCGAACAATATGGAGAAAATATATTTGCGTATAATACCGATGAAATTATGCTATTTTTAGATACGTTTCACAAGCATTTAAAGGGGGCTGTGACAACCCAGGATGCAAGTGTTTTGAAACCGATTGTCGGGACAGAGGCTATACAGGAAACCTTGGCTAGTATGGTTGCCTATTATGCTTCCAAGCAAGCCAAGATTCATTTCTCAGACACGGATATTCAGGCAATTCGCGTAGAAGGGCAGCGTCTTATCGTACAGGCTAAAACGGAATATGTCCTGACGAATGCTGCTGGACAGGAGGCACTTGCCTACTCCAACATGTTGTATGAGTTAGAAAAAAATGAACAGGGCGAGTACAAGCTACTTGGTCTCACAAACAAGGAGTGAATTTTGCATGGAGCAAGCTAGACAAATGCTACAGCATCATTTTGGCTATGATACCTTTCGCCAAGGACAAGCCCAGATTATTGAACAAACATTACGAGGGCAGTCAAGTCTTTGTGTTATGCCAACAGGTGGAGGGAAATCCATTTGCTATCAAATTCCAGCGCTAATCCTTGAGGGGTTAACCATCGTGATTTCGCCACTGATTTCACTGATGCAAGATCAGGTGGAGGCTTTACGTACAGCAAATATTCCAGCAGCCTATATTAATAGTACGCTGACGGCACAGGAAGTGGATGAAACCATGCAGCTTGCTAGTGCGGGTTATTTAAAGCTCCTCTATATTGCACCTGAACGACTGGAAAGTACGACGTTTCTTCAAGCATTGTCGTATTTATCTGTCCCATTACTTGCGATTGACGAGGCTCATTGTATATCGCAATGGGGGCATGATTTTAGACCAAGCTATCGTTCGATCCACAAGCTTTTTACGCTATGGCCACAAAAACCCACTGTTTTAGCGCTGACAGCTACTGCAACGCCAACGGTTTGTGATGATATTCGTCAATTGTTAGCGATTGATGAGCAGGCAACGGTCATGACAGGCTTTTCACGTGAGAATTTGGCACTTTCGGTGTTAATTGGTGAAAATAAAGAACGGTATGTAAAAAATTATGTACAACAAAATAAACAGGAAGTGGGCATCATTTATGCAGCTACTCGAAAAGCTGTGGATGCCATTTATGATGTGCTGAGTCGCTCTGGTGAAGACGTTGCGAAATATCATGCAGGTCTATCAGAGAATTTAAGAATGGCTGAGCAGGAGCGGTTTTTAAAAGATGAGGCACGTATCATGGTGGCAACGAATGCTTTTGGTATGGGTATTGATAAAAGTAATGTGCGCTTTGTGTTGCATTATCAAATGCCTCGTAATATGGAGAGCTATTACCAGGAAGCGGGCCGTGCTGGCCGAGATGGTCTGCCAAGTGCTTGTATTTTATTGTATGCTTCAGGGGACGTTCAAACACAGCGTTTTCTTATCGAACAGTCACAGGATGAGGCTCGTATTACACAGGAGCTAGCTAAACTTCAAACAATGGTCGATTATTGCCATACCGAGGGCTGTTTACAGAATGCGATTTTAGCGTATTTTGGGGAAGTAGAGGAGGAGCCATGTGGGCGTTGTAGTAACTGTATTGACGGGCGAGCAGTGACAGATGTGACAGAGGATGCGCAAAAGGTGCTGGCCTGTGTTGTGCGTATGGGACAAAAATTCGGTAAGACCATGGTGGCACAGGTGTTAATTGGCTCTAAAAATCAAAAGATCGCTGAATTTGGCTTTGCCCGTTTATCGACCTATGGCATTTTAAAAGGACAATATACCTCTAAGGATGTCTCCAACTTTATTGAATTTTTAATTGCAGAGGGCTTGCTGGCTGTGAAGCACGGTACATTCCCTACAATTTATGTATCTGCTGAAGGCAAGGAAGTGCTGCTTGGCAATCGACAGGTCATGCGTAAGGAAGCTGTCACAGTGAAGAAGCTGGTGGATAATGATCCATTATTTGAACACTTACGGGTATTACGCAAAGAGATTGCCGACGAGGAAAAGGTCCCACCATTTGTTGTATTTTCCGATAAAACGTTACGTGATTTATGTGATAAGAGACCAACTGTACTGGAGGATTTACGACAGGTGAGTGGTATAGGGGAAGTAAAATTTGAGAAGTATGGTCAACGCTTCTTTGACGCACTTCAATCGTTTTTAGAAGCCTCTGTTTAATAAATTTGTTGCTATTGTATAAAAGAGAGGTGTCCCACAAGCTGGAGACACCTCTTTTATATTATTTTTCCCAATGCTTCGCAATGAACGTATCACGCCCAGAAACGGCACGGTCTTGCTGATAGTGTGCTGTCTCTTTTTTATAATAATCCTGGTGATAATCCTCTGCTGGATAAAAGCGTTCAGCATCGCGAATTTTGGTTACAATAGGTTTATCAAAGCGTCCGCTATTGGCAAGCTTTTCTTTCGAGGCCTCTGCGATTTGCTTTTGCTCATCTGTATAGGTAAAGATTGCTGTAGTATAGGATTCACCACGGTCATGGAACTGTCCATACGCATCCGTCGGGTCAATTTGCATCCAATAAATGTCAAGGAGCTGCTCATAACTAAAAATAGCAGGGTCGAATTCGATTTCGACTACTTCTAAATGACCTGACGTTCCTTTTTTGACATCTTCATAGGTTGGGTTTTCTAAGTGGCCACCCATATAGCCTGAAGTGACTTTATGTATACCGTCCCACTCGACGAATGGCTTGACCATACACCAAAAACAGCCGCCAGCAAATGTCGCTTTTTCTATCATTTGAATCATCCTTTCTTTTGTGAAAATATTATAGCATTGTTTTACGCCAAACTGTGCAAATGGGTGTAAAATAACGTTTAGATAGAAAAACATGGAATAGATCCTTTTTATAATGAAACTTTCTAGCTAATCAATCGTTACATTAACTATATCAAAATAGAGGAGTTAGTTGTTATGGAAGAGCAAGATTATACGAGACGCTCCCAACGTCCTAAAAAGCGTCGATTACGTAAAGGGAGAGCATTTTTTACACTATTACTATTGTGTATCATTGTGATTGTCGGCTATTCGGTCATGCAATATCGCAGTGGACTAGAGCTAGCCAATGACACGAAAGTAGCACCGGAAGATTTTACGGGTGATAGCATCAAAGGGGATATTGAAAACTATTTGATTTTAGGGGTCGATACACGTGGAGAGGAAAAATCACGTACCGATACAATGATGGTATTATCCTGGAATAAAGCAAATAACAATATTAAACTCGTATCCTTTATGCGTGATATTTACGCGGATATTCCAGGCTATCAATCCTATAAGCTTAATACAGCCTACTACCTAGACGGTGTTCAGCTATTAAAGGATACATTGACAAATATGTTTGGCCTACCGATCCATCATTATGCACTAATTGATTTTAAAAACTTTGAATCCTTAGTGGATATTTTAGCGCCAAATGGTGTGGAAATGGATGTTGAAAAGGACATGTCTGAAAATATTGGGGTAGAGTTAAAGCAAGGTGTTCATCGTTTAAATGGACAGGAGCTACTAGGCTATGCGCGTTTCCGTCATGATGCAGAAGGAGATTTTGGGCGTGTTGCACGTCAGCAAAAAGTGATTGAGGCATTAAAAACAGAGTTATTAACGCCTACGAATATGTTGCATTTACCAAAATTTGTTGGTGCGGCACAGGGCTATATCACAACAGATTATTCATCTACTGAGGAAATGCAGCAAGTGCTTAAATTGCTATCAAAGGGCAAGGTAAACATTGAGAAAGCAACCATCCCTATCGAGGGTAGCTATCAATTCCAAAACTTTAGCCATGCGGGCGATTCTATTGTCATCGATGTGGAGCAAAACAAAGCCTTTTTAAGTGATTTTTTAGGTATTTCACTAGAGTGATGTTTCGCAAAAACCAGCATTATCCTGTAATATAAAGGTAGAGCATTTGGATTGGGGTGGATATATGGAAAAAGAGAGACCAAAAGAGCGTTCAAGCCTGTTAGCAACCAAGTTTATTCGTTTTTTAGGTGGTAGAAACCTATTATTTACACTGGTAATTTTATTACTGGTGGCATGTGTTATTTTTATGTTTAATCAAGTTTCCTTTATCTTTACCCCGCTACAAGTTTTATTTGAAGTAGTCATTTTACCAGGGGTACTAGCCGTCATTGGTTACTATTTATTACGCCCATTGCTGGCGATTCTAGTACGATGGCGCATTCCAAGAATATGGGGTATTTTAATCCTCTATATTGCGGTCATTGGTGTCATTACGTTACTTGTGGTGCTAGTCTATCCGTTTTTACGCGATCAGTTCACGAATTTAGCACAGGAATTCCCAGAGTACTTCATGGCATTTACACAAAACATTGTAGAATTCCTAAATCATTCACGTTTTAATGAGTACTTAGATAAAATTAGTTTTAATTTTGATGAAGTTTTGAATAACTTCACAACGGATATGGTAAAAACAGTGAAGGATATGGCGACCAATGTAGCACAGGGTGTGGCATCTGGTATTACCGGCTTCCTTTCAACGTTAACAGGTATTGTGCTATCACTTGTAACGGTGCCATTCATCCTGTTTTATTTACTAAAAGAGGGCGAAAAATTACCGAAATTTATGCTGAAAGTGTGCCCACCACGTATGCGTAAAGAGGTAACTGACATTTTCCATGACATGGACAAGCAAATTAGTTCGTACATACAGGGACAGATTTTAGTATCCATGTGTATTGGGGCAATGGTAACGATTGGCTTCTTAATTATTGGCATGAAGTATGCTTTATTGCTCGGCTTCCTTGCCATGATTACAAGTGTGGTGCCCTATTTAGGACCCGTTATTGCGATCACACCAGCAGTCATTATCGCTCTTGTTACATCACCATTGATGCTGATTAAGCTGGCAATTGTATGGACAATCGTTCAGTTAATCGAAGGAAAGTTCATTTCACCGCAAATTATGGGGAAATCACTCAGTATTCACCCGATTACGATTATCTTTGTACTATTAACGGCAGGCTCGTTATTTGGTGTCCCAGGCGTTATTTTAGGGATTCCGGGCTATGCAATCTTTAAGGTACTTGTCACGCATTTATTCAAGCTCTTTAAGCAGCGCTATAATCGCTACGAAGATGACGTTCATCAAAAATATGATATCTAATAAACGACCAGCTACTGCTAGCAACGCAGTAGCTGGTTTTTGCTGTAGAAAACGGCATTATGCTATTCTAGTAGTAGAGTCAAAGCAAGGGGGAAAAGGAAATGGCATACATACCGATTAATTTTCAAGAGAAACTGGCTAAATTTCAAGAGCATTGGTCTCCAAAGGTCATTGCTGAAATGAATGATTATCAATTCAAACTCGTCAAAGTTCAGGGGGATTTTGTTTGGCATAAGCATGAGGATACGGATGAGGTATTTATCGTCCTTGAGGGGCAATTAATCATCGAATTCCGAGATGGCCAGGTAAGCTTGCGTGCAGGAGAGATGTTTGTTGTCCCACGCAATGTGGAACATAAACCCTTTGCAGCTTCGGAGTGTAAAATTCTCCTTGTAGAGCCAATGGGTGTCGTGAATACAGGTGAGGAGCAATCAGAGCTTACCGCTGAAAATGATGTGTGGATTTAACCATCATAGAAAAACCCTTCCAACAAAATGTTAGAAGGGTTTTTACATTGACTAATTATTGCTTTGCTAATAATTGTACTTTTGCTAAGCGATCCACGGCTTCTTGCAGAAGTTCCTTTGGTTGAACTAATGCTAAACGTAAATAGCCTTGTCCTGCTGTACCAAATACGGTTCCTGGAACTGTGACAACGCCTACTTGTTCAATCAATTGAAAGGCTAATTCTGTGCAATCGATAGCATAGGGATATTTAGCCCATACGAACATTCCACCATCAGAGGGTGCGGCTTCCCAGCCTAAAGCTTGTAAGCCATTCATCAGCGTTTTATGGCGCTCTGAGAAAGTGGCACGTAAGCTTTCCGTAATTTCCTCTGCGTTATCCAGTGCTACGACAGCCGCATCCTGAATAGGCTCGAAAATACCGAAATCTAAATTTGATTTTAATTGCTTAATAACAGCGATCATTTCTGCATTTCCTGCGATATAGGCAATACGCGTTCCAGCAAGGCTAAAGCTTTTAGAGAGGGAGTTAATCTCCATACCGACCTCTTTTGCTCCTGGTGCAGCTAGGAAGCTAATAGGGCCATCTCCCGTAAAATAGAACTCTGAATAGGCAGCATCATGGAGGACGATGATATTATACTTTTTAGCAAAGGCGATGACTTTTTCAAAGTATGCTAATGACGGCATCGCTGGTACAGGATTTCCTGGCAAGTTTAAAATCAATAACTTTGCTTTCTGTGCAATTTCTTTTGGTACAGCGTCTAAATCAGGTAAATAATCGTTGTCGGCTGTTTGAGGCATGTAATAAGGTGTTGCGCCAGCTAAGTGAATCCCTGCGTCATACGCTACATAAGCTGGGTTTGTGGATAAGACGATGTCTCCTGGATCACAAAAGGCAATTGGTAAATGCACTAAGCCTTCTTGCGAACCAATTGTTTGAATAATTTCTGTCGCGGGATCTAGATCAACATTACTACGACGCTTATAGTAGCGACTCACCGCGTCATAAAAACGCTGTGTGCCAGTCAGTGTATAGCCATAAGATTCGGCTAAACCTGCACGATAGGAAAGATGCTCACGTATTTTGGCATGTGGAGGAAGATCAGGGCTGCCTAAGCTTAGGTCAATTAAGGTCATGCCCTTTGCTTGCTGCTCTCGAGCAAAATTTTTCAAATCTCCGAAAATTGCTGGTGTAAATAATGACATTTTTTTAGATGGTACGATTTTCAAAACTAGTACACTCCTTGTAGTTGTATAACAGAATAGTAGTTCACATTTTATCATACTGAAGCGCAGAAAGGGACAGATATTCTGAAAAAAGAAAATATTTATATAATGGAGAGGATGTGTGCATAGACTAGCGAAAAAAGATTTTCTACCATTGGGAGAAGCTACTATAAATTCCTTCAAAGAGGAAAGTGTATTATACTATGTATAAAGCTTTTCAGGTGGGGTGAGTCTTATGAGAACAGAGCAAGAAATGTATGATTTAATCCTAGCCACTGCACAACAGGACAGTAGAATTCGTGCTGTTTACCTAAATGGCTCAAGAGCAAATCCGAAAGTACCAAGGGATATGTTTCAGGATTTTGATGTTGTGTATGTCGTAACAGATATAGCCTCTTTCTTACAAGATGATAAATGGATTCAAGTATTTGGTGAGCAGCTGATGGTGCAGGAGCCTGATCGATTGGATAAGGGGCTTGGCTTGGACAAAGACTTTTCTTATAGCTATACATATTTAATGTTATTAAAGGATGGGCATCGCATTGACCTTCGCTTATTATCGACACAAGCTATGCTGGATGAATATGGACAAGACAAGCTGACAGTCCCTTTACTCGATAAGGATCAGCTTTTGCCATCTATCTCTCCATCTTCAGATTGTGGCTATCATATTAGTCCACCGACTGTGGGGCAATTTGCCAGCTGTACCAATGATTTTTGGTGGTGCTTACAAAATATAGCCAAGGGCATTTGGCGAGATGAGCTCCCATATGCCAAGCAAATGTTTGAGGAAACGACAAGGCAGTCCTTACATCAAATGCTTAATTGGTGGATTGGTCAGCATCATCATTTTCAGATATCTACAGGCAAAATGGGAAAGTATTTAAAAAACTATGTGCCAGCTAATTATTGGGCATTGTACGTAAAAACCTATGCCGACGCTGATTATGCTAACATGTGGAATGCCCTGTTTGCGGCATGTACACTCTTTCGAAGCATCGCAAAGGAGGTTGCCCATCACTTCCAGTTCTCGTACCCTCACGAGGATGATGCTCGTATGTCAGCCTATTTGAAGCATGTATGTACATTACCACCAGATGCGAAAACGATTTTGTAAGGGGGAAGAGGGCATTGAAGGTTTATTCATTAAGTGGACCAAGCGGCACAGGCAAAAGTACAAGTGCGCTGGCCTTTGCCCATAAATTAGGGGTGGAGGCCATTGTTGATGATGGATTACTCATTGTGAATGGCGTCAGAGTGGCAGGTCTTTCTGCTAAATTCGAAAAGAATACAATTACTGCTGTACGACGTGCCATTTTTACAGATCCAGTTCATCGTGAGGCTGTCCAAAAGGCGCTAGCTCATCATCAGGTACATTCTATTTTACTGATAGGTACATCGACTAAAATGACGAATAGTATTGCCAAGCAGCTAGAGCTGGGTCCGATTGAACACTATTATAATGTAGAAGATGTCCGTTCATTGAAAGAAATTCAAAAAGCACGCTTTATCCGTCAAACACAGGGCAAGCATGTTATGCCGATTCCATATAGACAAGTGGAGCAAAATTTCTTTAAACGATTGGTGCAAAAGGGCATGGAGATTTTTTCTTCGAAACGAGAAAAAATCGGGGAAACGACGATTGTACGTCCTGATTTTCAGCGGGAATATATAGAAATCAGCAAGCATGTTTATGTACAGCTACTGACATACTGCTGTAGCCAACAGGCATTTGTACAAAAGGTCGAGCAAGCACAATTTGTGCTAGGGGATCAGGTTCAAGCTATCCTCACTATTCAAGTAAAGCTGCCGATCGATTATCCATTAGCAGCGCGTTTAGTGGAATTACAACAAGCTGTGCAGCAAGATTTTTATCTACATTTTGGCTATGAATTAGATGCTATTCATGTACATGTAAAAACGGCTTTGCAAAAGAAAAAAGCGTAAAAAACAGGTACTCCGCTCGCACGTTGGCGTTAAGAGTACCTGTTTTTTATTTAGGCTGGCGAGTGAACTGTGGCTGGCGTTTTTCCACAAAGGCACGACAACCCTCCGCGAAATCACTGCCTACAAATGGTGAAGAGCCTTGCCATAAGGTCGGCGCACTATCGAGACATTCTTGAACAGATTGCTTCACGGCAAGTAAGGATTCAGGCGACATTCCTGCAACCAGCTTACCCATTCGAATCATGTATTTATTTAAATCTTTTTCAGCTACTAGGTAGTTAAGCATTCCAAGCTTGAAGGCTTCCTCTGCTTTAAACATTCGTCCTGTAAAGACTAAATCCTTGGTTGTGGCAGGGCCAACAAGCTGAACTAAACGCTGTGCAAATTTGTTATTTAAGGTGATTCCTAATTTACCGACAGGAATGCCGAGCTTGGCCTTTTCAGAGCCAATGCGGATATCGCAGGCTAAGGCTAATTCCAAGCCAGCGCCCATCGCAGGCCCATTGATGACGCCAATCGTTGGAATCGGGAGGCGCTCAATGGTAGAAATGGTTTTTTCCATATGTACAAAGGCTTCTTCAGCTTGTTCAAGAGAAATGGCATTGAACTCTTTAATATCGGAGCCCGCTGTAAAGTTTTGGCCAGAGCCTCGTAAAATTAGTACTTTATTTTTCGGATTATCTAATACTTGTAGGGCAATTTTGGCTAATTGATCCCACATGTTTGCGGTTAATGCATTTTTTGCTTGTGGTCGATGAATCGTAATAATCGCTAGTCCAGCTGTTTCTTGATAAATAATTTTCGCATCTTCTGCTTCCAGTCGAGTCGTTTTTACTTGCATATCGGAAAGCCTCCTACATGTTAGTGTCTATCTTTATTATATAACACAATTAACCATAAACACGAAATGATACGAATTTTCACATAAAATTGTATTGTTATACAAGAATGTAGGGCATAGTAAGCATTTATTGTACTACAACAGGGGAGCGGAATTTACTATTGTAAGAAAGCAAAAATTATGAGAAACTACTTTAGGAACATATGTTTCTTCATTACGTAAAGGGCATTTGAATGGTAGAAGCGGGTTCCTGTTATAGAAATACAGATTATCCGACATTACAATATGATAAAATGAAGTTGAACCTACGCACCCAAAATATAGTAAAATATAAATAACACACGCAAAGTAGACAAGGAGGGGCTGTATGGTTACACTCAAGGACGCATGGAATAGCTATGTATTACTGCTGCAATCATTGAAAAAAAGTCCTGCCACAAAAAAACAATACAATATGGATGGACAGCAATTTTTAACTTTCGCCCATAAGCAAAACTACTTGTATGTAGATCATCAATTGAAAAGTTTATTACAGCTCTACTGCGAGTATTTAAAGGAAACCTACAGTAATATCAATACTTTTAACCATAAAATAGCGACATTACGAGGCTTTGTAGACTTTATTTTTTTACGAGAATGGGTGGAGCCTTTTGATTATCAGCATCTTTTACAGCCGAAAAAAAGACAAAAAGAGGCACTGCAAGCACTGACAAATAAGCAGATCATGCAAATTGCAAACGTATGGCCCACCTATTTTCAATATGCTAAGACAAAGGAGCATGCATGGCTGGCAAGACGCAATGGCTGTATCGTTCAAGTGTTGATGGAAACAGGTTGTAAGCCTGCCGAGCTCGTTCGCATGAAATGGACACACTTTAATGAAGAAAAAGCGACTCTTTTTATAGCCAACCGAAATGGACGTCGAGAAATAAAGTGTTCACCGATCCTCATGGACATGCTCGCACAGTATAAAAAAGAGACGACCAATTTACATGAGCAAGAGGTAGGGGAATGGGTTTGGGTAAGCGAGGCAAGTTTAGCGAAGCCGATTACTACGAAAACAGTTGAACGCATTTTTCAAACGATGTCACAAGATATAGGGAAGAATGTAAGAGCCACTGACTTGCGTTATACTGTGATGCAACGGGCGTTTCAACAGGCAAAAACGCTGGAGCACATTCAACAAGAAATGGGCTATGTACGGAAATGGGTGCTAACAGAAAGACAGCAACGCCTAGAATAAAAGCGTGCAGTAATCGCGATTTATCACCATTACTGCACGCCTTTTATAAATGATTCAATGCTTTGACATTTACTTTGACTGTTAAATCATGCTTGCCTCCTGTATATACCCCTTCCACAGGGCTAATGTCACTATAATCGCGTCCAATACATAAAATAATATGGTTTTCTAATACTTCCACATTATTTGTGGGATCAAGACCGATCCAGCCAATACCTGGAATCATGACTTCTACCCAGGCATGTGTAGCGATATCTCCGATGAGGGCTGAGTTTTCATCGACATATAGATAGCCACTGACATAGCGAGCTGGTATTCCTTTCGCCCGTAAAACAGCAAGCATGACATGGGTGAAATCCTGACAAACACCCCGTTTTAATGCAAATGCCTCACTTGCTATTGTAGTTACATTGGTCGCTGTCGGGTCATACTCAAAGCTAGAATATAAATACTGCATTAAATTAAGCGAAAAGAGCACAGGATTTTCAGCATGACCGATCGCATGATAAACTTCCTCTAGCTGCTGCTCTGTCATAAATGTAAAATGTGTTGCTTTTAAATACGGTAAATAATGCTCATAGAATAGCTGTGAGTGAAAGATGGTCTGCATTTCTGGCGAATATTGAATACGATGAATAAATGGTGCACGCTGAATACTTACAATTGAAGATGTATGAATTTCTAGTATTTGATGTTGCTCTGGTATATAAAAGGAACCAACAGTATTGCCCCAAATATCCGTATGCTCACGGGTTAGGGAGGATGGCGTTATGGCAATTCGATAAGATAATAATCGCTGTCGCTCATCGCTACGCGGCTTTAAACGAATAGTATTCAAGCTTTGATCGACTTCAGACTCATATTGAAAAATATTTGTATGCTGAATTTCAAATTTCATCGTGTCCGCTTCCTTCTGCTTACTGACTTGCCTGTTGAAAGGGAGCTGTGGTGAATTCCTTTCAAGGTTGTACGCTGGGTTCATATAAATGATAGATTGTCGAAAAGGCATCACTAAAAGCCATACATTGAGACAATCTTTCCTCCATCATTTTTAGGGTTTCCTCAATAGTCATTTGCCAAAAATCGATATGATCGATTGCAAGAACCAGGCTACTAATATCCGACTGAAGCGTTAAAAATCGTGGGGATAAAGAATCATGTTCAATAGCCGTTATGGCTTCTTCTATTTTCTTTACACAGAACATCACAGAACATGGGAAATGCGCATCTTGGACTAAATAACGAATGACCGTTAGTAAATTGGTCTGGCGATGCTTCCGCATGAAAGATTCTCTTGCTGCGGAAAGATCCAATAAAAAGATACCATCATCCTCTAACAGTGACGTACCTGTTCGCTTCTGTTGTTCTACGATTATCACGATCATCCGAATGGTTTTTTCTGCTCGTTCAAGCCATTTGCCGACCTGCATAAAATAGAAGGGAAGATCGCGATCCATCGAGCCCTCAATTAACCCTGTCTCCATCCATAAAGTCTTTCGTACATCCTGTAAAAAATCTTGAAGGGCAATGAGTGGAATCGGTCGTTCTCTTTTTAGTATGGACTGTTGCTTTGTTAAATAAAAGGAATTTTGAATTTCCCAAAGTTCCGTTGGCATACTATCACGTGTAACTCGTGCATTTTCCCGATTAGCACGCAATGTGGCATGAAGGGCATTGCCATTTTTCTCAGAAAACAGAAGATAATCAATCAAAGGGTTAACACGAATCGTTGTGTAATTTGCTAAATACTCCTCCTTAGAGGCACAAATATTTAAAACAGCCTCCCAATGATCAATATAATCATGTTCTTGCCCAGATTGCTCCAACATATTCAACAGCTGTACCTGTAATATATGTGCATTTGTTTGTGTACGTTCACTATAACGTGCCATCCAGTACAACGCGTCGGCTACTCGACTTAGCATGCTGCAATTCCTCCTTTAAAATCCACGTATCCTTTGCACCGCCCCCTTGAGAGGAATTTACCACAAGAGACCCTTCTTGTAGTGCCACTCTGGATAAACCACCAGGCAACACATAGCAATCCTCACCCTTCATGACATAGACACGTAAATCAACATGGCAAGGATAAAATCGCCCATTCTGGAAGGCAGGTGCTCTGGACAATTTAATCGTTGGTTGTGCAATGTATTGATAGGGCTGTTCAACAATTTTTTGCTTAAATAAAGCAATCTCTTCCTTACTCGCATGTGGACCAATTAACATGTCATAGCCACCAGAGGCTCCTACGTTTTTAATAACGAGCTCGTGTATATGCTCTAACACCCATTCACGCTGACTGTCATCTCCTAGATGATAGGTTTTCACATTCGGTAGAATAGGTTCTTCCTGTAAATAATAGCGAATCATCTCAGGCACATAGGCATACATTGCTTTATCATCTGCCACTCCATTCCCAACGGCATTCAAGATGGATACATGACCTGCTTGATAAGCAGCCATTAAATGTGGAACACCTAATAAAGAATCCTCACGAAAGACAGTAGGATCTAGAAAGTCATCATCAATCCGCCGATAAATAATATCGATTTGCTGTAGGCCATAAATGGTTTTCATATAGACCTTCAAATCCTGTACAACTAAATCACGGCCCTCGACGAGCTGGATGTTTAAATGCTGGGCTAAAAAAACATGATCGTAATACGCAGAATTGTACATGCCTGCTGTCAGAAGTACAGCTTTAGGCTCTCTTTCTGCTTGCATGGAAGGTGGACGATGGGCAAGAAGTGCTTTTTTCATATAAGCCATTTGTTTATCAAGAGGTCGAATCGTATGCTTGGAGAAAAATTCAGGGTATACTTCCTTCATCACATCCCGATTTTCAAAGACATAGGAAATGCCGGAAGGGTTGCGTAAATTATCTTCGAGTACATGATAATCACCTTTTTCATCCCGAATTAAATCAATCCCTGCTAAAAATATATGATTCGCAATTGGTACTTGAAGTCCTCTCATGGTTGGTTTGAAATATGGATTATTTTCAACAAGCTGTCTCGGAATAAGACCGTCCTGAAAGATCTTTTGCTGTCCATAAACATCCTGTAAAAATTTGTTGAGTGCCTCCACGCGCTGCTTGACACCTGCTTCAATCATGGCCCATTTGGTTTGAGGAATAATAATTGGGACACAATCAAAAGGCATGGTACGTTCTGTTCCATCTTGTGCACCATATACCGTAAAAGTAATCCCTTGTCTGAGAAAGCTCGCCTGCGCTTGTCGGTATTTTTCTTCAAGTTGCTCCCGCGAAAAAAAGGTTAGCTTATGATGAAAAGATCGATAATGAGGCTTTGGCTTATTGCCATCAAACATTTCATCGAAAAACAGACTAGAATCATATAAATTCATCATATGGAACGCCTCCGAATTCAAGTAGTAGTGAAAACATGTTACACTGTGAATAAATACATAAAAGGAGCTAACAACCATGACCATCATTAATTTAATGCAAGCATATGAATTAGATAAACTATCCAAATTAAATTTATCAGACGAGGAAATTTTACGAGCTTTGCGTTCGGGGGATGTATCAGCTTGGCAAGAACAAGTGCCAAACTATGAATTTAGCGAGACAATGGCTCTATATCAGGAAGGGGAACAACAGTTCTTAAATGCATACCATGGCCATTATCGAATCAAGTATGTAACATTACCAGGCATCCAACGTTTATTGCAGCTACGCTTTCAATTAGAAGAAGGGAAGGATTACCAACTATTAGAAACGGGTATCCAGCATTTAACGTGTGATGAGGAAACAGTCACAAGACTTCAGCAAATGTTATCGACAAACTGGTCACTAACAAAACAAGAGGATGGGAATTATTCAGTTTTTGTAAAATAATTCCATGCGTGTTGTGAGACGAATCGACTTGGACAGTTACCCATCTATTGTTTTTTCGAAGCGTCTCACACAGCAAATAAAGTCTACTAGATTTTAATATTCATTTACCGAGAACTTTATGCCTAAAATCCTATAACTGTCACAAAATAGTTATAACAAAAATCCTCTTTTTAAAAAGGGTTTTTTTTATTACCTTCGAACAGAACATTTGTTCTAACGTGCGAAAAAGGGCATTTTTTTTCAATAAAGTTCCCAAATTTATATTTGGGAACGTTTTTTCATGGTAAAATAGAGCAAATAGAGGTGATGAGCATGCAAAAAACAAAACAACCAAAATTCATGAAGGATTTTCTTGTCTATTTAACAACCATCAAAGGAAAGTCTCAGCGCACAAGAAAAGAATATGAATATGACCTGACCTTATTTTTCCGCTTCCACAAAGCTGTCCAGGAGGATTTGGATATAGAGAATTTATCCGCCATTGATATTGGCACTATTACAATAGAAGAAATACGCGAAATGACATTAGAGGATCTTTATTTATTCATGGAATATTGCGAAGTACAGCGAGGCAATTCAGCTGCTGCACGAGCACGAAAAGTGGCCACATTAAAATCCTTTTTTAAATACTTAAAAGGCAAACGTCGACTTATCGAGGAAAATCCTGCAGATGAATTAGAGACACCAAAGATAGGCAGAAAACGACCCATTTATATGAACCTACAAGAAGCTACACAATTTATAGATGGGATTAAAAGCAATCAGGCATCCCCGAGAAATTATTGCATGATGATGTTTTTCTTAAATTTAGGAATACGTGTCACCGAGCTATGTCAGCTTAATAAGACATCCATTCAAGGACGTTATTTAACCGTAATTGGGAAGGGCAACAAAGAGCGCACCGTCTATTTAAATGATAGCTGTATGCAGGCACTTGCTGACTATGAAAACAGTGGGAAGACACCCTATAAAGGCGAAGGTGAGGAGCCCCTATTTGTGTCTCAGAAGGGAACACGCTTTACACGTCAAACCGTTGCCAAAATCGTTAAACGCATTAATCAGCAGTCAGGTCTTCAAAAAGAACGACTTACACCACACAAACTACGCCATACATCCGCAACGATGATGTATAAAGCAGGGGCAGATATCCGTAGTTTGCAGCACATTTTAGGGCATTCTAGCGTCGCAACCACGCAAATTTATACACATATTGAAGATGAGCAGCTACAGCAAGTTTTAGAGAATAATCCATTTAATATTGTTCGTGAAAGATGATTTTCCCCTCTCCATATCGAATATATAGTAGAAGACCTAATGAAAGGGGAGCCAAGGATGTCAAACGTCAAAGAACATCTCGATACCACAAGAACACAATTGCTTCAGGAAATTCACTTATTGGACGATACAACCTTTAATAAGAAACCAGATGCACAAAGCTGGAGTGTGGCACAAATCTGTCATCATCTCGTATTAGTAGAGGAAGCAACAAAGAAAGCCATTACATGGGGATTAAAGGCAGAGGAACAGTCAACACCCGCTCGAAAAAATGTTCATCTCATCTTAGATCGATCAAGAAAGTTCCAAGCACCGCCTATTGTAGAGCCAGCAGAAGAGCCTTTCACTGTTCAAGCGATGCTGGATTTACTAGCTACAACAAGAAAGAACCTCCTCGCCTTTTTGCAAACAATCGAGGAACCTGAAGCATTAGCTAAGCGCGCTGTGAAGCACCCAGCCTTAGGAGAATTACCACTCGACCAATGGATTGAAATGGTCTATATGCACGAGCAGCGTCATATCAAGCAATTACAAGAAATCGTTAGAGAATAACATGTATGAAAGGAATTTGGCACAGGAGAGGAGCTAAATTCCTTTTATTGTTATTCAATTTTTCTGTTATAATCTCTTGACGTGCTACATAATCTGTTATATATTAAATAAAAATAATAACAACTGTTATAAAACAGATTTAGTTAGAGGAGGAAATTTAAATGTCAAAGTATCGTGATGGTTATGAATTTTATTGTGAAATGTGTGAGCGCTATGGATTGGAGCCAATTTCTTTCCGTTACTATGTATTACAATTATCACAGCAACAACTTTCGGCTTACAATATGCAAGCAAAACAATTAGGAATTTAAAAGGAGTGATTATGACGGAAGCCGCCGTGAATATTTTATGAAAAGCCCAGCCATACTAAATAAAATGGTCTGGGCTTTCGTGATTTCAGCAAGAAATTTCAGATAATTCATTGACAAGTACAGTAGTCTGTTATATATTTTTAAACAAATAATATTTCTGTTATATAACAAAAAACTAGACGTAAAATAGGGAATGTGAAAGGAAGTTATGAGGATGACAGATTATCGAGAAGGTTATGAATTTTATCGTCAAGTATGTGAGGAGCATGGGCTAGAGCCTATTAATTTTCACTATTACATTTCAAGTTTATCCCAAGAGCAATTAGATGCCTACAACATGCAGGCGAAATCAATAGGGGGTTCAATAGAATATGAGGTCTCTTAACATTTAAAATGCCTTACTTCCTATGTGGGACAGTAAGGCATTTTACTTTAACAAAAATTTTACAAGACATTCAAACATATTATATAAAACTTTTATATTTTGTATTAAAAAGATAAATAGCCTAAATAAACTATTTAATATAGTTCAAAAGTATTGAATAACAATATATTTAGACAATTACAAGGAGGTTATATCCACTAATTTTTGTCTATTTTATTAAAAACTATCAAATGCAGCTTTGAATGTTTTTGAGATTTGGGTTGAATTAACTGCTTTTCTAAGACTATAATATAATTACATAAAAAAGGGCGATATACCACAACTTTATACCTCGCTGTAAGATAAAGCAAAAGTACCAAACCCTTCATATTTTAATGAATGGAGAATGAAAATGATGAATATCACGCCTAGTAGTGTTAATCAAATGAACTACAGTCTAAAAGAATTACAAGATATCTTTTCCGCCATGAATAGTTCCATCATTGTAGCGATTACAGATCGTACCGGAAAAATTACTTTTGTTAATGATCATTTTTGTAAAATTTCGAAGTATACGCGTGAAGAATTAGTTGGTCAAGATCACCGTTTACTAAATTCAGGCTTTCATCCCAAATCTTTCTTTAGAGAGATGTGGAAAACAATCGGTAATGGCGATATGTGGAATGGCGAGGTGTGCAATCGTGCAAAGGATGGCAGTTTATATTGGGTGAAAACAACGATTTTTCCGTTCCTAGATGAACGAGGAAAGCCTTATCAATATATTGCCATTCGCGTAGACATTACAGCGCAAAAGGACATTAAAAAAATTACTCATATTGCCTATCACGATGAACTAACAGGGCTACCAAATCGTCGCAAATTAGAACAGCGTTTAGAAAATGAATTTCATCAATCTCGACGTACAGGAGAGAAGTTTGCGTTATTTTTCATTGATGTGAATCGTTTCAAACACATTAACGACGGACTTGGTCATATTATTGGCGATATGTTTTTAGTGGAAATGTCCAATCGTCTGCGCAATATTGATCATACTTCGAATTCTTTTTATCGCCACAATAGCGATGAATTTGTCATGATTCTAAATGATGTCAATCGCATTGATGAAATGGCTAAGGAAATTATTGGCGTCTTCAATGAAAGCTTTATTGTCGATACCTATGAATTTTATGCGAGTATTAGTATCGGCATCAGTGTATTCCCAGATCATGCAAACTCTGTGGAAGAATTATTGAAAAATGCGGATATTGCTATGTATGCTGCAAAATCTACACGAGGTAATCAATATCGACTATATCGTGATAATATGGACGAGGCCAATGATAAATGGCTTTTGCTGGAAACGAAATTACATCAAGCATTAAAGCAAGATCGTCTACAATTACATTATCAGCCTAAGATCGACTTAAAAACGGATTCTGTTATTGGTATGGAGGCATTGCTACGCTGGTATGATCCTGAATTAGGTCATATTCCGCCAGATCGTTTTATTCCATTTGCAGAGGATTGTGGATTGATTAATGATATTGGTGTATGGGTTTTACGTAAAGCCTGTGCTCAAGCTCGTCAGTGGAATGAATCACATGATTTATCATTGCGGGTAGCTGTAAATATTTCACCAATTCATATTAGTACAGGTGGCTTTGTAGATATGGTGCGTAGTGTCATTGCAGAAACAGGCATTGACCCTAATTTATTAGAAATTGAAATTACCGAGATGAGTATGCTTGATTATACGGAAGATTTAATTGATACTATCAAGCAATTACGAGAACTAGGTATAACTATTTCATTAGATGATTTTGGGACAGGCTATTCATCGTTAAATTATTTAAAAAAATTCCCAGTGGATGTACTTAAAATTGATCGTGCCTTTGTCCGTGATATCGTACCTGAGAAGTCTGGAATCGCTATGATTTCAGCCATGATTTCATTAGCACATGCCTTAAATCTCCAAGTAGTAGCTGAAGGTGTAGAGGAGGAAGCTGAATTAAATGTTCTGCGTGAGCATGGATGTGAGTATGTGCAGGGCTATTATTTTAGTAAGCCTTTATCTGTAGAAGATTTTACGAATCTCATTGTTAATACTGTCACAAATAAATCCAGTTATTAATTGCTATTCCTGAATGATTTTGCTAAAGTGGGATAAAGTAAAACTGTTAACATGATAAACCATTTGATGATGTGGCCAAGTAAGTAAGAATTGTGAAACAGAAAATATAGCACCTGCTGAGAGCTATATCACCGCTTCTTGACTGAACACCTACCACGGAGATGTTATGCAAACATAACCGAGTCGTTTTCGTTACCAAACGTGAGAGGGCTTTATAATCTACGTAAAGCTAAATCAAGGTGGTACCACGTCATTCCAGCACAAAGACGTCCTTATTCAGAGGACAGCTTTGTGCTTTTTTTCTTGCTTCAGCTAAATCTTTATACGGGTTGAACAAGTATTCATTTAACAAAATTGGAGGAGAAAACATGTCAAAACAACTAGAAGATTTTTCGAAATGGTATATCGAGACCATCCAAAAAGCCGATTTAATGGATTATACACCTGTTCGAGGCTGTATCGCCTTTAAGCCAGACGGCTATGAAATTTGGGAGCATATTCAGGAGGAAATGGATCGTCGCTTTAAAGAGACAGGACATCGTAATGCCTATTTCCCAATGCTTATCCCTGAATCCTTCTTTCAAAAGGAAAAGGATCATATCGAAGGTTTCTCACCTGAGCTTCCTTGGGTAACCGAGGCAGCAGGGGAACAATTAGAAGAACGGTTAGCCCTTCGTCCAACATCTGAGACGATGATTGGTCATCTTTACTCTAATTGGATTAAAAGCTACCGTGACCTACCAGTGCTAATCAACCAATGGGCAAATGTCTTCCGTTGGGAAAAGAAAACACTGCCTTTTATCCGGACATCAGAATTTTTATGGCAAGAAGGGCATACAGCGCACGTGGATGAAGCAGATGCTCGGCAGGAAACAATGCAAATGCTAGACATTTATAAAGAAGTAGTAGAACAGGTGCTAGCAATTCCTGTCTATGATGGACAAAAAACACCTTCTGAACGTTTCGCAGGGGCTGTCGATACGTACTCTATTGAGGCAATGATGAAAAATGGCAAGGCTGTGCAAGCAGGAACATCGCATTATTTAGGAACAAAATTTGCTGAAGCCTTTAATATCAAGTATTTAAATAAAGCGAACCAGCACGAATACGTACACACAACATCTTGGGGTACATCTACACGCTTAATTGGTTCAGTTATTATGGTGCATGGTGATGAGCAGGGACTTGTTTTACCTCCACGCATCGCACCAACGCAAGTCGTTTTAATTCCAGTAGGACCATGGAAAAAGAACCCTCAAATCATGGAGCATTTAGATGAGATTTTTGCAGCCTTAAAAGCGAAGGGTATTCGAGTACGTTTGGATGATTCAGACCAATCGCCAGGCTATAAGTTCAATGAATGGGAGCTAAAGGGCGTGCCTGTGCGTGTTGAATTAGGGCCACGTGACCTAGAAAACAAGCAAGCTTTACTGAAAGCGCGTGATGAAGAAGAAAAACGAACTGTTGATTTAGCTACAATCATTACAGCTATTGAAGAAGAATTAACAACCATGCAAACGCGCTTATTAGAAAAAGCTCGTCAATTCCGTGAAGCAAATGCTCACACAACAATTGACACACTTCCACAATTACAGCAGCACATTGACACAGCAAAAGACAATGGCACAATTCCAGGCTGGGTGCTTGCTGGCTGGTGTGGCGAGGATGCATGTGAGGAAAAAGTAAAGGAAGAAACGAAATACACATCTCGCAATATTCCTTTCAATCCACCAACAACGAAAACCACATGTATTGGCTGTGGAAACGAAGCAAAACATACAGTTTGGTTTGCACAAGCTTATTAATTAACAAAGCATGAACAGAACGCCCGAACAATTATGAAGCACACTAGGTTGTTTTATAATTTAGTTCGGGTTTTTGATGTTCTGCTAAAAAGACTTTATTTCCATTTAGATAGTCAAAATTCTCACTCTTGTTTCTCCATGGCTCCTCCAGATAACCTCCAAATAGGCATTGATCCAACGAGCTGTCTTAATCACTCATAATGGTGTTCCACCTTAGCATCTATCGCCAAGTTCTCATCATGATTGTGATAAAATAAAGGGACGTTCGCTTCTGAAAAATCCTAAAGAAATGGGGATATGAATGACAGTATTACAAGAAGTATTTGATCACTACCTAAATATCAAGTTTAATCGGGGTTTACCAGCTGTTCAAATGAAGGACTTCGAATATGTTTTATTAGAAGATACTAGCGCAGAGCTCTTTTTTATTGATCGCGAACAGGGGACATTTTTGGAATGGGCAGAGGCATTTCAACCACAAAATCCTCATTATGTTCAAAAGCCAGACTGGCAGCCTATGCTTACATCTTGCTTCAAGCAGCTAGATGTTTATGATGAGCAAGTTTGCTATTATTTGCTCTACACAATAAATGCAACGACTAGAATAATTCCACGGAACCCGTATAACAAAATGAATGATTTTATGAAAAACTATTGCTTCTTTCAACTTGCTCAATTAGAGCATGTCACGATACTCAGCAAAGAGCAGAAACAACAGTTAAAGGACTTTTTATTCTTTTTCTATCTGTATAGCCATCCAGTGAACGAGGAAACACTTTATGCTTTTTCGTTCAAAGAAGGAACTTTAATTCATGCTAAAACGAATATCAATATGGAGCAATATTTTTCTCATTATCATGATTATATTTGTCAGCATAAGCATGACAGAGCATTATTAACACCCCATGAGATAAATGCTTGCAAGAAGCTGACAATCGAACTTTTGAGAAGCATCGAAGGAAAATCAAAAAGACTCGTTATGCCTTTTGAAGATGGCATAGAGTACCTACATCTAATTAATAATGTAGATGATTTTTTACATATGTTTAATCAAAATAATAAGGCATTCTATCAATTGCTTCATAGCTTTCTATTCGATCATCAATCGAATCCTTATCGTGAGCATTGCTTTAGTATGCTATTACAGAATTATGTCACTTATATTTTGACTTTTCACTTTGATGACCTTATTCAGTTAATAGCGTATTTCCATGACTTACCATCAATATGTAGGAGGATTATCAATAAAATTTTTGTCGATACCATCTTTATGCAAAAGATATTGAAAGAGGCCAATATTAACATTAATAATTATCCAACGATCATAGAGTTTTTTGACGAGGATGCTAGAAATATATATCTTGATGAACAGTAAAAGGAGACACGGAAATGACCAACACAACAGGCTGGAAACAGAATGCACAAAATCGCACATTTATTGCTTCATTTAGTGGTGGCAAGGATAGTGTTTTAGCTTTATATAAAGCATCACAGGTGGGCCAAGCAATGGGGCTCATAGTGATGCTAGAGGAAGAAGGGAAACGTTCAAGGTCCCACGGGATGCCACCTGCGCTTATCCAGGCACAAGCTGACTCTATTGGGCTACCAGTCTATACTGCTGCAGCAAGCTGGGCGGATTATGAAGAAGTATTTGTAGGTTTATTAGTAAATGCAAAGCAGCAGGGAGCTGAAGTATTAGTAACAGGAGACTTAGATATGCCTGCACATGGCTGCTGGCACGATAAAGTCACTAAAAAGGTAGGTTTAAAGCTAGGCATGCCATTGTGGGAGATGAACCATCGTGAGGCTGTCGATGAATTTATTCACTTAGGATTTATTACAATGATTGTCACGGTCAACCTATCCTTGGGCATGACGGAGGACGATTTAGGGCGTGTGCTTACCCCTGAATATGTAAAGGAGCTTGAAGCCCGTAGCATTGACCCATGCGGAGAAGGCGGCGAATTCCATACGACCGTCATTGATGGCCCTCTATTCAAGCAGTCAATTGCGGTGCGTAAAGGTTCCGTTATAAGAGATGGAGACTACGCCTTTTTACCCTTAGAGCTAGCATAAATTCACATCAGAAAACCTTTATTGGGATGCGCAATTCATGTCAATAAGGGTTTTTCTTTTAAGGCGTATTGTTATTCTGTTACATGAATCCATAACAACTGAAGTTAACAAATGAATAATTACCCGAAAGTACATAGGCTCCTCCTCTGTACTTTTTTGTATTTTAGCTAGTTTTCCTTGTAGGTATAGAACTCCTACCACTTTGACCAAAATAGTATTTGACTGGACACTATTTGGTGTCATATAATTAAGACACCAATCAGTGTCCTATTAGAAAGGGTGGTGGTTTTGAATAACAATCATCAAGAGCGTGACGTTTATGTAGCCATTGCTGACCCAACAAGACGAAAGTTGATCCGTTTATTGGCAGAGGTAGATGAGTTACCGCTTCACGAATTAACCGCTCAATTTGATATGGGGCGTACTGCTGTCTCGAAACATTTAGCCATTCTAAAAGATGCAGGCCTTGTTCTTGCACGCAAGGAAGGTAGAGAGACGAGATATCGATTGAATGCAGCTCCATTGAAAGAAATACAAGATTGGGTATCGTTTTATGAAGGTTTTTGGAAAGAAAGAATCGCGAAATTACATCTATTATTGGAGGAAAAAAAATGAAACCAGATGTATCATTAGATTTTAAATTTACAAGTTCCATCGAACAAGTATGGCATGCTTTAACAGACTCAGATACACTAGCAAAATGGATCTGGAACAATGACTTCCAACCAATCGTAGGACATAAATTCCAATTCCGTGCTGAACCAAATGAATGGTGGGACGGTATTGTAGACTGTGAGGTACTTGAAGTGGAAGAGCCTCACAAATTATCTTATACTTGGACAAGTGCTGGCGAAACAACAACAGTTACATGGACATTAACACAGGTAGCAGATGGTACGACTCAGCTTCATCTTGATCAAGGTGGCTTCAGCGAAGAAACAAAGGCACGTCAAGGTGCAATCGAGGGAGCAAAATATGCTTGGACAAATATGAGTGCACAGCTTGAAAAAGTATTAGCGTAGAATAAATTAAATAACAGCAAGAAGAGCGCAATTCCGTAGCAAGAATTGTGTTCTTTCATGTTCAGTCTCATCTTTTAATTTTCTTAAATGGAAGGATAACTAAATGAAAATTAATGAACTAATTGCCAATAATATTAACCGTCTAGATGTCGTTTTATCCGACGATCAATCTTTAGCCATAGCAGGTTTGTCTGGTTCAGGGAAGACGACATTTTGTCAAACGATTGGAGAAGAATCCAAAAAACGTCTTGTTTCTTTATTGCCAAAGGCTGAATATCAATATTTGTTTCCAAACATTATGGAAACGAACTTCAGTGCCATCAAAATGGAGGACATGCCCCTTGTACTTTTTCTAGGAAAATCCTCAATCTCTAGCAATCCACGTTCCACAATTGGTACGCATACAGGTGTTTTTAAAGAAATTCGTAATCGATTGGCAGATGAGTTTCAGCTATCGCCAGAGATGTTTTCCTTTAACAATGCGTTAGGCTGGTGTCCTGCATGTAAGGGGCGAGGCACGACAAAAAATGTAGAATGTAAAAAATGTTTGGGTAAGCGCTATAGTCCAGAAGTGGAGCAGTATAAAATCACTTTATGGAATGAACTCTATAGTATTTCTGATATTCATCATTTAAGTATAGAGGCCATCTATTCCTTATCAAAAGAATTAAATATCAGTGAAGAAAAACAGCATATTCTGCATAATATTATGCAAATGAATATTGGCTACTTAACCTTAAATCGTATTATGGGGACTTTATCAGGTGGAGAATTAACAAGGCTGTACTTAGCAGAATTCATGGCAACAAGCGAAAACACCGTGATTATTGTTGATGAAATTTCTGTGGGTCTGGACCATAACACCTTACTAAAAATTTTAGAGCAAATACAACAGCTAGGCGCTAAAAACCAAATTTGGTTGATTGATCATTCTGATACTGTGTTAGACACGGCAGACGAGCATCTATTCTTTGGACCAGGTAGTGGAAAATACGGAGGAAAAATCGTTGAAGAATCTCCACGACCAAAGCCTATTTATTGGGAACGAAATCCAGCAGCACCAACATCCTATTATCAATTCGGAGATTTATATTGCCGTAATATCCACATGGATGCAATAGACATTCCACAAAATCGACTTGTTACCTTTACAGGAGAGTCTGGTTGTGGGAAATCAACGCTTGTTAATGAGTGTATTGCTAAAGATTTTATCAAACGCTATCCAAAGGACAAACTCGTGATGGTTGGGCAAGATCGTAACCAATCCATTACGAGTCGTTCCACTGTCGCGACATTCCTTGATATTAAAAAGAAACTAACAAAATATAGTGAGGACATTGATGATATTTTCCAGCGCTCGATTGAAGATATAATCGATGAACTACCTAATGAGGATATCGCACATAAACGCTTAAGCTTATTGATTAAGCTTGGACTGGGCTACTTAACGCTTGAGAGAAAAACGCAATCTCTATCGACTGGTGAATTCCAATGTGTGCATCTAGTCTCAGAGTTATTTGCCAACGCTCGTAATCCCCATACATTATTTATTTTTGATGAGCCTTCTAAAGGGCTATCTCAGAACATTTTAAACCAATTCATCGATAGTGTCAGGGACATCCTAGAGGATGAATCTATCTCCATCATCATGATTGAGCATAATGCCTATATGCTGGAAAGCTCTGATTTTGTTGTTGACTTCGGTAAAAGACAGCAGGAGCCTGTAACACATCTAAATGTAGTTAGCCATGAAGATTATTTTAATCAGGATAATCATTCAATGGGTTCAACTCCATTACAAATCACATCTACACTCGCATTAAGGCAGGGCATTCAATACTTAGAAGACAACCATATTAGCTATTTCAAAAATGCGGAAAATATATATAAGGGTGGCATCTTAAAAAGCTTATCTTCCATGGCTCGTCTGATTTACGGTGAATATGAATCGAACAAAATTGCCCCAGTTGTTGCCATTGATTTGGAAAGACATTTATATAGCCAATATAGCTTCCTGTATGAAATAGGTGGCCTAATCAATCATATTGTGGCTGCTCATCCAACAAATAAGGATACGAGAAGCTTCGATTTTTATAGCCAAGAAAATCATTGCCCTAGCTGCTCTGGTCGATTGGAAATTGAAAAATTCGATTTTGATCTTGTGGTACAAGACAAAAACGTGCCATTTTGGGACGGCCTACTACATCCCGATATAATGGAGGTTTTAAAATACTATCAACATTCTAAATTAGAATTTCTCTTTGAGCAGATTAAAATAGAGCTGGGTCAGGACATTAGTAAAAGCTATCATGATATGACTGAGGAAGAAAAGCATACATTTTTATATGGTTATTGGGACAAGTCCTTTTATGATAAGGCAACAAAATCCTCGAAAAAGTGGGAGGGCTTTAATTTTATCATTGGTCGTTATATCGTGATTTCAAAATCCATTATTAAAGAGCAAATGAAGGAAACAAGAGAAATGGTACCATGCCCAATTTGTCATGGGACTGTGCTCAACCACCAAAAGAAATTACGATTTGGGGACACAGATATTCGTGACTTAATTCGCCAGCCGCTTGATGAAGTCATCAACATTGTAGGCAACTTACCACAATTAGAAAAAATCAAAGCCATCGTGGGCGGAGACATGTCACTGCTACAGGATGTTTCCTTATTGCCAAGGGAAACACAGGTATCCCTAAAAATGCTGGAATTAGAGCTAGCAAGCTTTGTCGGCTATGAAATCGTACTACAAAACGCTTTTCCTTTTTGGGCCAAAATCAAAGATAATCTAGAGCGCATCAGCCATAAAAATCAAGTGACCATCTGTGATTTTGCCAATATACAGGAGACAAGAGAAACCATCATCGATCAATATTTTACGAATGGTAAATATAAAAAACTAACATATGTATATGAAGCATTTGGCTACAAGAAAATCGTAACCCAAATCAATAAAGTCAAAGCCAGTCATTCCTGTCCATTCTGTAAAGGGAAAAAGGTGCTCTCTGAAGATGGACTGCATGATGGAGTCCATAAATTAACCGTGCCCTGTGTAAGCTGTGGCGCAAGTGGCATTAATGAGGAGGGACGCCAGCAAATCGTTGATGGCATTGATGTGGAAACATGGCTAACTGGTACTGTAAGCGATGTTGTTACAGAGGGCTCCCATCTTGAAGCCGTTGCCAATATTCCTATTTTTAATCGTATACGCGAATTGAATAAGCAGGAAATGATGGCAGTCTATCAGTTCCTCCAATCAAATCACTAAATCATCAAACCCATGTGCTTCGGCATATGGGTTTCTTTCGTTGGACTAGAATTACTCACTCATTTTTCCACAAAAATTCATAATTCGTGTCATCTTTGATTACTATAAAGATAACAGTAATGGTAGTAAAAGGGAGGACATGGTTTGGTAAAAAAAGTGCTGTTATTCGGGGATATTGGCATTGATGATACGGTGGCATTGATCTATGCACGGCTTAATCAAGAAATAGAAATTGTGGGACTCGTTGCAGATTATGGCAATGTATCGCGAGAGGATGCGGTATCCAATATTTATTATGTCATGAAATTGTTCGACTTCCCTCAAGGAATTCCTGTGATTTTAGGAGCAGAAGTACCCTTAACAGGAGAGCAGCCGACCTATTACCCAGAAATTCATGGTAAACGAGGACTTGGACCCATCATTCCAAATGATAATCACGAATTAAAAATTGAGAACTTTTTTGAAATCGTCAACATTATTGAAAGGTATAAGCATGATGAGCTAATTATTGTCAATATTGGGCGATTAACTTCACTAGCCACGATGTTTATCCTTTATAAAGAGCTTATGAAAAATATCAAGGAATTTTATATTATGGGTGGAGCATTTTGGGTGCCAGGTAATGTAACGACAGTGGCTGAAGCGAATTTCCATGGTGATCCCTTTGCCGTTAATATTGTGCTTACCTATGCAACGAATGTGACAATCATCCCTTTAAATGCGACACAAAAGGCCATTGTCACACCTGGGATGGTGGACTATATTGACTCCTTTGGCAAAACAAAAATTCTAAAGCCCTTAATGGAATACTATACACGTTTTTATAAAGAACGGGACCCCTCACTTCTAGGAAGTCCCGTGCATGATGCGTTAACACTAATGGCAGTTATTTATCCTGACATGTTTATTTATGAGTCCTATCCTGTAACCGTTGTCGACAAGTTAGAAGGACCTGCAAGGGGGCAAAGTATTGCCGAGACAAGACCTTATGAAAATAATAATGGCGAAAAAAAGCATCGTATTGCCTTTGATATTCATTATGAACATTTTTTCCAAAACTTTTTATCGGTTATGACAGGGCAACCATTTCACTAGTTATTCAAAAACACCATCTCTTAAAATTGTAAAATCAACATGGACATTTACCTTCATGTCTTTATATATTTTTTGCCATTTATCCTTTGTTAGCTTAGAATGTCTTACTTCGCTTCGATATTTCTCACCAAAGCCAAAGATATCAGACTCAACTTCCTGACTATGAGCAATCACTCTACGTATTTCCTTTGACAATTTTTTCTCGATTGCTTTTTCCAGTGCCGCCACACTTTTTGGGTCCCCTTGATTGATATCAGGGTACACCTCTAATACTCTCGATTTGATTTTGATGTTCAGGTCAAATGTTGGCGTATCCGCATCAACTAACATCATTTCTCGTTTCGACTGGATTGCATCAAAAGCTACCGTTATTTTATTGGCAGGCTTTTGAAGAATTTCGGAAGGTACATCTTCGTTTTCCAGAACGGTTTCATATAAACCTACTTTAAAGGTATCTCTGACAATCTTTACGTAAAAGCTATCTTTTGCTGGAAGGGTACTGACCATTTTGCTGCCTTTAAAAAGTGCTATCCCACTTAATTCCACCAGCTCGTCATCTCTTTTAATAATAGGCATGGCAAATTCTTTTCCAGATGAATAATAATCATGGGCAATTTGATGAAGTGTAGAGGAAATCATATATTCCTGCTTGACATTTTGTTCAATCAACCTAAAAATATGCTGCCCAATATCCTCAATATTTTGATATTCGTATTTCAGTAATGTTTCTGTTTCACCTTCCACAATAGCCATAAAGATTCCATTGCTGACACTAGCATTTTCTAGGTTTGTATCAATATAATAGCGAAGGTCTTTTTTTGCCAATTCCTCTCCAAATAGGATGACTCTCATTTGACCAACCATGATTTTTTTCGAAAGCTTACGATTGGCTTCCATCCGATTTCCTTTACTCGTATCGTTTTCTGTAGACAGAACTTCCACATTGCTTTGAAATTCGGGGTTTACTTCACGAATAACAGCTGTTGTCTTTATTTTATCCTCTGTTCCTACATCATAGCCGACTAAAGTAGTTAATCCAACTTTATCCAAAATATTGGTTTGTGCACATCCATATAAAAAAACAAAGGATAGAAGAATCATCCATCTTACTCTAAGTTTATTCATTCTTTTTCACCTTCTTTGATGCGAAGTTCTTCTTTAGTCGTGCTATTGGCCAAAGTAAAATAGGGTAGACAAAAATTACGTAAAAGGCAATTTGTCCAAACACCGTGTTAATTGTATTAATCTGTGTCCGTGTTTGAACCAATATTGTTCCAATTAAAATGATGAATGAAAAGAGCCAAACAAACTTTTTTTCACTTATCGGGAATAAACGAATTGCTCCGCGGTACGCAGCCCATAAGTATAGACATAGATTCGGTAAAATGATTAGCATCCAAAAACAAACCGCTACAAATTCAAAGCGTTCCATAAAGGGGAAGCTAATAAAACTAAATAATGTCAAGGTTGCCCATATCGTTTTCAATAGCTTGCCCTCACTATAATAAGCAATGGACACCAGCATCACGGCTAAATAGATGATGGTTGTAACTAATAGTCCTAAATGAACAGGTTTTCTGATTTTTTTCTTGTCTTTTACAAAGGGGTAAATCACGTTTAGAATTTCAAAGCCGATAATCGTAAAGGTCATTGATTGTGCCCCTTTTAAAATGGAGCGAATATCATTTTCTAAAATAGGGAGAAGACTATCTACTGTAGCGTATTCCATCGGAAATACTAACATTGGAAGAATCCATAAGGAGAGAATGATACTAAAAAAAGACACACCTACAATGACACGAAGCCCTCCTGTAAAGGCATAGATAATAATAATTAATAAAGTTGCTGACAGGAACCAGGTCTCAATGCTAGGAAAAATCCATGCTTGTATAACTTCAATATAATTTCGTAAAACTGAAAAGAACGCTACGGAGCAATAGATGACATAAATTGCATTTAAAAAATTGCCAATCCATTTACCAAAAATATCAATTTGAATTCCGTAAAGATCATCAGAGCCGTAAATTTCTAACGTTTTAATCATACAAAACGTAACAAGATGTGTGGCAATCCCAGCCAGTAGAACAGAAATCCATGCATCCTGTCTAGCATCCTGATAGATAATGCGTTGAAATCCCTGTATACCAACCCCAATTTGAGCACCGTGTACCACAAAAAAAAGCAAATAAGCATTAATCATATCTTTAGGGCTAAGTTGTATAGGTTTTGCCATTTATTTCACCTTCAGTTCAACTTTTATCAGGTTTCACTGGCTCTGGCACAAATTTATGTTCATCTTTTGGTCTTGTCAAAGCAGGTCTTTTTGATGTTAATGGGACAGGCATTCTAATAATACTATCCCGCATTTCCTTCAACCTCGGTGGATAGAAGGGAGACATATACGGAGCACCCAAGCTTGACTGACGTAACAAATGAATCAGAATAAAACAAAAAGCCAACATGATACCATAAAAACCCCAAAATCCTGCAAGTATAATGATAGGGAAGCGAATAAGACGAATCACATTGCCCATCATATAACTTGGCGACGTAAAAGAGGCTAGAGCACTTAACGCAATGATAATCAGCAATATATTACTGGTAATCCCTGCCTGTACAGCTGCTGTTCCAATAACGATACCACCAACGATACCGATTGTTTGTCCAATTTTAGTTGGTAATCTGGCTCCTGCTTCTCTCAGTAGTTCAATAATAAATTCCAGCAGCAAAGCCTCAAATATGGGCGGGAAAGGAACTAAAGCCCTTGATTCACTTAATGGTACGAGAAAGGCTTGTGGAATCACTTCATAATGAAAGGTAAGAGCTGCCACATAAAATGGTGTTAAATAAACAGATAAAAAGAAGGCAGCCAGTCGTAATAAACGAAGAAAAGTAGCAATTTGCCATCTTAAATTTTGATCTTCTTGACTTTGAAAAAACTCAGTAAATCCTTGAGGGGAAACGATAGCCATTGAACTACCATCTACGAGAACCCCAATTTTTCCATCTAAAATGCCATCACAAAATCTGTCAGGTCTTTCTGTCAATAGCATTTGTGGAAAGACAGATAGTGAATTATCATCAATCATTTCAGCTAATACGGCACTATCGATAAGCTCATCGATATTAAGATCTTTGATTCGTTGACGCATTGTTTGAACCATTTGATCATTGGCAATGCCACGCATATATAAAAGAGAAACAGAGGTACTTGTCCGTGTACCAATTTTTACTTTTTCATTACAAAGATTAGGACTCACTATGTAGCGACGAATCAAGGAAATATTGGTAGATAGACTCTCATTAAATCCAACCTGTGTACCAATTACCTGCGATTCATTCTCAGGCGCTGACAATGCTCTAGACTCTCTGCTAGCGATATTGGCTAAAATAGTCTGCGGGAAGCCACCTATGTGAATCACAACATGACCATTGACCATCAATTCTACGGTTTCCCTTAGTAGACTGGATTGACTGACTTCTGCAATAGAAAGGGCCATCTCAATTGCCTCGGGTGTATCGTGAGGCTTGCTCTGTAAATTAGCAATAATATCATTATTTAAAGTCTGATCATCGATCAAATTATCGATGTAAATAAGGGTGACGTTTGGTGGAAGAGATTTAACGATTAAATCTGCCGGATTATTAGTAGCATTTTTAATCGATTGAATAAAATGATCTGTGGCATGTGCAACTCTCACAAGATTTTCTTTAGGCGCCTCTTGAACTGGTTGTTGTTGTTGTTTGTTGAAAGGTAGTTTAAATTTCATAGTAAATGGTAGGCTCCCTTCATTGCTAACTTCGTTTATAGAATAGGCTTTATAGGGGTATTCTATACTTATTTCATTTATTTTCATCATGTAGACATATCTAACAAATAACGGTAATATAATAGTATTCTTAAAAACAGAAGGGAGATTAGCCTTTTTTATGCTAAAGCTAATTATCGCAAATTAAATTCCAATGAATTTAATAAAGGGGTCATTCTATAATTTTTTTAAATTATAGGGTCTATTTAGTAATGCCCTTTTGCGATAAAAGAGAAGCATAATGATGTCTAATCCACAGTTATATTTTATATAACAAAGGACTTTATGAGCTTGTTCTCATAGGGTCTTTTTCTGTTTTTAGGAGGTGATGATTCCCACAAAAATTAGCGATTGAAACATAAAATAGGAGGGAATAGACGTGGCAAAATATGAATTAGTTAGTGATTATCGTCACAATGAAAATTTAAAGGCAAGTTTTAATGATTTAGCAATGAAAACATTTGGTTTGGATTTTCGAGGCTGGTATAACAAAGGCTATTGGAATGACCAATATATTCCTTACTCATTTGTACAAGCAGGAAAAGTAATTGCGAATGCTTCTATTTATAAGATGTCGATTCGCGTAAATGGTGAGCGATTAAAGGGAATTCAGATTGGTACAGTGATGACGGATGAACATTATCGTCATCAAGGCTTGGCAAAGCAGTTGATGCTGCATCTCATGAAAGAGCACGAAGGTGCCTGTGATTTCATGTATCTCTTTGCCAATGAAACAGTACTAGATTTTTATCCGAAGTTTGGCTTTACGCGAATCCATGAAAGTGAATACAGCTTAGATCTTACCACAAGACCTATTCAACCAAAGCAGACCAGCGTCCAACAGCTGACAATTGAGCAGAATCTAGCACTTCTTGAAGAGTATGCAAAAAATCGTTATATCCATTCTAGTATGATTGCTGTTGAGGAAAATGAAAGTTTATTAATGTTTTATTTTACGTTAGTTTTCCCTCATGCTATTTACTATTTAGAAGAATTTGACACAATAGTATTAATGGAGGAGGAGGAAGGGGTATTAAATATTTATGATATCATCTCTTTACAGGCAACCAATGCAGAGACTGTATTAGCAAGCATTATTAAGGATACAACAAAAAAAGTAGTATTCTATTTTACACCTGACTTTACAATCGAAGGCATGACAGCCACCATCACCACAAATGATGACGATGCCTTATTCATTCTCTCGAAAAAGCCCTTCTTTCAAGGGCACTTTATGTTTCCTTTAACATCCCATTGCTAGGTAGGGGTTTCCGAAGGCTGTCTCGGAGCGTTGTGAATTAAAGAATGAGCGCGCTTTTGGATAAAATATGTGCGACTTCTGTCACCTTGTCCTTTACCAAAACAGACTTTTTTAATTGACACTATAAATATTGGGCAATTCTCTATAGAATGGTATATATAAAGTAATTTTACTAGGAGGAAATAATGTATACAGTTGGAGTCATTGGCCCTAATTCATCTGTAGAGCGCATCATTCAATTAGGCAAAGAATACGAAATGACTATGAATTTCGTAGCATTTCCCTATCATGATTTTCATGAAACCGTAAATATCGTAAAGGATAATCATCACGCTGTTGATGCATGGTTTTTTTCTGGCCAAATTTCGTATATGGTTGCGAAAAATACGTTACAATCAGGTGAAAACTTAGTTTATATTCAACATACTGAATCCGGCATTTATAAATGTCTATTGCATATGGGCTTTTATCAGGGAGAATTTTTGAACAAGGTAAGCATTGATGAAATCACGACTTCACACTTGGAGCAAGCCGTCAAACAGCTAGATTTTGCGCCTAAAGAAATCTATGTGAAAACCTTTGATGTAAATACCAGTACAAAAGAATTAATGGATTTTCATATCGACTTATGGAATCAACAAAAAACAGCAGGTGCTTTGACTTGCTTTGAAGCTGTTTATCGCGGGCTGAAAGAGGCAGGTGTCCCTGCTTATCACATTTCCACTACAGATATGGAAATCCGCCAAACATTACGAATACTGGAAGAAAAACTCAGAGCCTTCTATTTTAAGGATACACAGATCGGTGTGCAAATTATCGAAATCGAACATTTTGATAAAATCTCTGAAAAAGCGAAGAGCTCCTATCATTTACAGTATTTAGAATTAAAATTGAAGGAAACGTTATTGCGATTTTGTGAGCAACTAGATGGCTCCTTGTTAGAAAGAGGAAATGGTCGCTATATCATTTTTAGTTCGAGAGGAGCCATTGAACGTAAAATCAAGGATTTACAGGATACCATCTATCAGCTATCACATGAATCCCATACAACAGTCACTGTCGGAATTGGCTATGGGGTAACCGTTCACTCTGCGGAAATCAATGCGCAGCGAGCCATCCAGCTCTCCAAGGAGAAATCGGAGCAACCAATTGTGATTGTCCAAGAAAATGGAACGATTACTGAATCGGCTGGTGAAGAAGATGAAGTGAGCTTTTCATACCGTATTAATGATGACATTTTATTAGAGAAATTAAAGAAAGCAAAAATTAGTTTAAAAAATTACAGTAAATTATACACACTTATTAAAAAAATGAATTGGCAGGAATTCACCATTAAAGATTTAGCAGCACATCTCTATTGGGATGAAAGTAATGCTAGACGCATTTTAGCTAGTTTATGTGAGGTTGATCTCGTCGAATACACAGGGAAAGACGCACAAATATCCAGAGGACGACCAAGTAAAATTTATCGTTTGAAATAACCATCTAAGTGAGATGGTTATTTTTTTTTGTAAAAAAGTGTTGAAAAATTCAAACGATTAAAATAAAATCATTTTAAGGTAAACACCTTTTAATAACCTTTAATTAATGGTACATGAAAAATGTGTGCAATGTTTCATCATCTAGAAAGGAGCACAATCTATATTAGTCACCTACACTACATTGCACTGCAGAGTAAAATATGTAAATTTTTTCTGTCAAAACGTAATTTTATTGAAGCGTCCAAATTAAAAGGGTCATACCAATATTCTCTTTTCAGAGAGGGGAACATTCATGAGTCAAGAACAATATTTGAAAAAGAAAATGGGGTTTTGGTCACTTACAACATTATCTCTAGGGGGAATAATAGGATCTAGTTGGCTCTTTGGACCATGGGTAGCTGCTAAATTAGCAGGCCCGGCAGCCATACTTTCTTGGATTATTGGTGCGTTTGTTATCACACTCATAGCGCTTGTTTATGCTGAATTAGGAAGAGTAAAACCTGAAACAGGAGGCCTAGCAAGATATCCGCTTTATTCTCACGGAAAAATGCTTGCTACCGTTACTAGTTATTCAATCTGGTTTGGCTATTGTGCTACAGCTCCCGTAGAATCATCAGGTGTTATTCAATATGCCAATCAGTTTTGGCCAGGGTTATATGATGTAGGAAAAGAACAACTGACAACATCAGGTATTCTTGCAGCGATGGTTTTAATGATATTCTTTGTTGTTTTCAATTATTTTGGGGTGAAATTATTCGCAGTCACGAACAATATCATTACAACAATTAAGTTTATAGTCCCTGTACTAACAATCATTGCATTTTTTATGACAGGCTTTCATCCAGAGAATTTTTCAAGCCAAGGATTTGCACCAAATGGCTATAGCGCTGGTTTAAGTGCCATTTTAACAACCGGAATATTTTTTGCTTATACTGGGTTTGGCAACGTCATCATGATGAGTGGGGAAGTCGTCAACCCTAGAAGAAATATTCCACTTGCCCTCATTACATCATTAGGTGTTGCGGCAGTATTATATGTGTTACTTCAAATTACATTTATCGGCGCAGTTCCAACAGAAATGTTAGCGAATGGTTGGAGTGGCATTAAATTTGATTCACCATTTGCTAATTTAGCAATGATGGCTAATATGGTTTGGCTATCTTGGATTATTACAGCTGATGCGATGGTTTCGCCAACAGGTTCAGCTCTTACTTATACAGCTGGTACGTCAAGACATGTATTTGGTATGGCGAAAAGTGGATTCCTACCATCTTATTTTGGAACAATTAATAAAAAATTCGGTGTTCCAACACGTGCACTTGCACTCAATTTCCTAGTAGGATTATTATTTTTATTCCCACTGAAAAGCTGGACAGCTATCGTTGCGATTGTAGGAGCTATCGGTATTTTTAAATATGCTTCAGCATGTGTAACGGTTATGGTTTTCCGTAGAGTAGGTCTGACAAAAAATAATGGGCTACCTGGTATGCAATTCATTGCACCAATGGCATTCGTTTTTGCCACACTGCTTATTTATTGGACAAATTGGAGTAAGGTACAGCTAGCCATTACTGGATTAATAATAGGTATTGTTTGTTATTTAGTAATTTTCTTTATTCAAAAACACCAATCAGTTGAATTTTTTGGTGGTATCTACATTATTATTTATATTTTAATGCTTGTATTGATGTCTTTCTTAGGGAATTTCGGTGGGAAAGGTATCATTCCTGACCCTTATATGTCCGTAATTGTCGCTATATTTGGCTTAGCCTTTTACTATTTTGCTGTTTACAATGGTGTCTGGTATATGCGTAAAAGAGGAAATATTGAGGAATTACAGGAAAGCATTTCTGAAATATCATAACGTTTAATAGATTGATTGAAGGAGAATGAATGATGAAGCTTTGGGGCGGTCGCTTTAGAAAAGAAGAAAACAAATTAATGGAAGATTTCAATAGTTCATTAAAGGTGGATCAAAGACTTTACAAAGAAGATATTAAAGGCAGTATTGCCCATGTCCATATGCTAGTACAATGCAATTTATTGACTGAGAGGGAAGGACAAGATATTGAGAATGCACTTCTTTCCATTTTAGAGGATATTGATAATGGCACATTACAAATTGAAGGAAATTATGAAGATATTCATAGTTTCGTAGAGTCGAATTTGACTCAACGGATCGGTGACACAGGGAAAAAACTTCATACAGCGAGAAGTCGTAATGACCAAGTAGCAACAGATATTAGACTTTATGCAAAAAACAAGGCGTTTGAGGTGATTGCCTCAATTGAAGCGTTACAACAGAGCTTAGAACAAAAAGCAAAAGACAATAACGTTATGATGCCAGGATACACACATCTTCAACGTGCGCAGGTTGTAACGTTTCAACATCATTTGATGGCTTATTATCATATGTTAAACCGCGATAAAAAAAGAATTGTGAAAGCGATAGAAATTATGAATGAAAGCCCGCTTGGATGTGGAGCATTAGCAGGAACTACTCATGCGATTAACCGTGAGATGACAGCTAATGAGCTAGGCTTCTCTAAGCCTGTAGATAATTTCTTAGATGGAGTAAGTGATCGCGACTATTTATTAGAGTTAATGTCAGATTTTTCAATCATTATGATGCATTTAAGTAGATTAAGCGAAGAGCTCATTTTGTGGAGTAGTCAAGAGTTTAGATTTATTACGATTGATGATGCCTATTCTACTGGCAGCAGTATTATGCCACAGAAGAAAAACCCTGATGCCGCTGAGCTGATACGAGGCAAAACAGGACGTGTATATGGTTCACTGACTTCACTTTTAACAACAATGAAGGGCTTACCACTTGCTTACAATAAAGATATGCAAGAAGATAAGGAGCCATTTTTCGATGCATTGGACACCGTATTATCTTGTCTACAAATTATGTCAAAAATGATCGCTACGATGAAGGTGAACAGTGAAAACATGAAAAAAGCAGTCAAAGGAGGTTTTCTGAATGCAACAGAGGTCGCTGATTATTTAGTGAGCAAAGGCGTTGCGTTCAGAGATGCACACAGCATCGTGGGTTCTATCGTTATTTATTGTGAAGATCATGACAAAGCCATTGAAGATTTAACAATGGATGAATTGAAAGAATTAAGTTCGTTCATCGATGACGATATCTATGACTATATTGACTATCAAAATATTTTAAATAAGGGGATTAAAGTAGGTTTATTATTATAATGAAGCAGGGAAAACGACTTTGTTGAAATGCATGACGGGCTTCTAGGGTGGAAAAAAGGCAAGGCATTCATTGAGGATGTGCCACTTAAGCAATGGAAACGAATCGGTTATGTCCCACAAGCTCATAAAAGGTAGCAGAAATTGAAGACAAACACATTGTTCAATTATAAAAATGTGTTTGTCTTTTTATCTATTTTTCTATTTTTAAATTAAAATTCAAAAAATCTACAGTCTGAGGTTGAGAAATTAATTGTTTACACCATATCTTCTACATTTAAATATTTTGTTTCACAGTAATAGCCTTTGCCGCCAACATAAACTTTTTCTATTTCATTCTTGCTATTGGTTGCTAATTTCACTAATATTTCGGAAGGAGAGTGTAAAGAATAACCTTGTTCAAATACATAGACTTCTTTTTGCAAGTGGTGCTGTTCATAAAGGTAGCAGGCTAGTGCACCATTTGAAGTTCCAGTTGCTGCTTCTTCATTGATGTCGTATAGTGGAGCAAAATTTCTACATATTATTCGATTGTCATTAAACGTATACAGATGCGTCCCGACAACATGATAATACTCGCTGATTTCTTTTATTTTTTCAAAATTAGGTTGCAGTGCATGTAATTGTGTTTCGCTTGTTATCGGAATTAAAATATCTTTTAAGCCAGTGGAAACAATTTGTATTGGGTAGTTATTGTCTATATCTTTAATGTCAAAACAGTCGATAAACTCGTTTGGAGATATAACATCATAGAATATCGGTTTGTTTTGTTCCATGAAAATGATGTCGTCTTTTATCGTAATAGTAAGAACACCGCTGTTTGTTTCAATCGTATAGCGATCCTTGAAAAGTTTATTTAAATGCATCAGTATCGTGAAAGAGCCTATTGTGGCATGACCACATAAATCAACCTCTTCTTTTGGTGTAAAATACTCAAATTTATAATCAGCCATTTCAGATGCTGATATAAATGCGGTTTCCGCATAGCCCAATTCTTTGGCTATCGCCATTTTTTGAGTAGTGGTCAATGTATTTTCATTCAATACCACTCCTGCTTTATTCCCGCCTTGATGATCCTTGCTAAATGCACTTGCAACATAAACGGATATTTTCATAAAACATCTTCCTTCCTCATTTATAGTGAATTGTAGCATAAAAAGAACTACGTAAAAATGTTGTTGGATAAATCTGCTGTAAAGCAAGAGACAAACTATTTTAGCAACTTAAATCTCCAAAAGTAGATTGTCTACTGTCTGAAAAACGGTTTAAAGACGCCTTACTTCATCTACTAGGAAGAACGCGAATAGTAGCTGATTCCGTCTTTGTTTTAACCTTTAACGTCAGACCCATGATAATGATGATGATCAATAATAAGGTGAAAAGGGCAACGTCAAATGTATTCGTCATATCTTTGATGACACCAACAAGCATTGGAATGATGCCACTAATGATATAGCCACCGAATTGAATCATCGCTGTCCATTCACTTGCCTCTTTTGGTGTAGTCGTAGCATCTAAAGGTAAAATCATTGCTAATGGGAACAAACCACCAGCACCGATCCCTGTCAACGTCGCACAGAAAATTGGCGAGATGCCGCCCATAATTAACATCAAAATGCCAATAAAGGAGCTTGAAGCGCAAAGTAGCATCCAAGGCTTTCTCTTGAAACTATTATTTATTAAGATGGGGATGATAAAGCTACAAATCATTTGCATGACAGAAAAAATAGTGACCGTTGTTGCGGCGTAGGCGTCACTATATCCCATATCCTGTACTTTTGGAGCGAGCCATGTCGCGAGGGAATAATAAACGCCAGATTGTAAACCGAACATGACCATAAGGAGCCAAACATATCGGTTTCCCCAAGGTAGGCGACTTTTTTGACCTGTAGATTTCTCTAATGACTCTTGAGATTGCTTGGATTTTTTGATAATTGGAATCCAAACAATAATACCCATAAAAGCAAATACCGACCATATTGCTAAAGCTGCGTTCCATGATTGATGAAAAGCATGCATAGCAGGCACAACTAAACCAGCACTTAATGACGCTCCAATTCCCATACCCGCAGAATATACACCGATCATCGTAGAAGAATATTTAGGAAATTCCTTTTTGATATAGCCTGAAATCAGTGGACCTGTAATAGCAATACCTATCCCACTAAGAATAGCTGTTACTAATAAAAATAAAGGAAAAGTTGCCACTAACCGTAAAGCTGTTGATACACCAATTAATAAAACGGATAGCCCAATCGTCCATTCGATACCCCATCGTTCACTTAGCTTGCCAGCCAATGGTGCAAAAATCCCCATACAAAATACGGGAAGTGCTGTTAATAAACTTACAACAACACTTGTCATCTGCAAATCCATTTGAATATTTTTCAATACCGGCGAGATAGATGTGATCGAAGCTCGTAAATTCATAGATAGTATAAACAAAGAAAAAACGCTCCAAATAATCGGAAAGTTTTTTGATTTCGCCATCACTGAAAACACCTCTTTTAGTTATTATTTGATATACTATAGTTAACTTTTAAATTTAAAAATAAACTATAATTAATCGACTTGTATACTATAATATACTATTTATACAAAGTCAATGGGAGGGGTGCGCAGAATGCAGGAGGAAAATATCGACTTATCTGGACAAGTTGGAGGAAATTTACGAGAAATTCGAAAAAGCAAAAGGATGAGTTTGGAGGAGCTGGCGAATGTCAGCAATGTTAGTAAATTGACGTTAGGGAAAATTGAACGAGGGGAAACGAATCCGACTGTCAATATTCTTTGGAAAATTTGTAGAGGGCTTAATATTCCGCTTGTCGCTTTACTATCTTTTGAAGAAAATATAGAGGTTCATCGTTTTGGCTCAGACTACCAATTCGCAGGTCATAATAACGACTGGTTTGTCGATCCATTATTCAAAACAAATGGGACTGAGTGGTTTAGAGGTCGTCTTGAACCGAATAGTGAATACAGCGAGTGTCACCTAGCAGGTTCCGAGGAAATTGTGCTTGTATTAAATGGGCAATTGGAGCTAAAGGTCGGAGAGAAAACCCATCAGCTAAACCAATGGGATGTCATTAAATTCAAGGGTGAAGAACTTCACACGTATATCAATCACTCGGATGAAAAAGTACATTTAATACTGTCATTAACATATACAACCCCATGATTGTTCCACAATAATCAAGCAGAAGATGATCCTATTTTGGGGAGGAAAAAAATAATTCTGATTATCGATTTCATCATTGTTTATTATTTTCATGAATATCATTAAAAGCTTGTAAAGGATGTGCTATACGCCAATCATTTAAAAGAAGAAATCGATAAAATTGGCATTATAAAAATAAACATTGATAAAGGCAATCCTATATTTATCCCATTCAATCAATCTCAACAATGATTACTTGATATCACAATGAATGAAAGCGTGGACTCTTACTTTGATGGTGAAAATTTCAAAGAATTGTTTACCCTCATTGTCTTTTGACTATATATCATGCATTTCCATACAAAAATCGTCCTTACTAAGTTAAGTAAGGACGATTTTTTTCTATTTAGATATAACCCCAAATCATACATAATAATGTTCCGAAAATGGTCACGAGCGCAATGATTAAGCCATAATAAATATTGGTATAGATGGCTGGTTTATCATTTGTTTCACCAGCATGCATAAAGACAACTAACTGCAAGCCTGCCTGAATAAATGCTGTGACTAATAAAATAGTCATGGTAATTGGAAAAGATAGATTGAAAAAATATACACATGCCGCAATGATCGTAAGGATTATGGACACACCAAACCCCATGACTTGTTTCATCGGGAATAAATCACTCATGTTACACCATTCCTTTCAAGTAAATGAAGCTGAAAATAAAAATCCAGACCACATCTAAAAAGTGCCAGTATAAAGAGAAGATAAACGATTTATTGGCTGTTTCTGGTGTTAAACCACGTTGGATGAGCTGATAGACGATGAACATTCCCCAAAATACCCCAAAGGTAACGTGTGCACCATGTGTTCCTAATGTTGTTAAAAGGGCAGCCGTAAAGGCACTCGTCTGTAAGCTCGCACCAACATGAATATAGTGCATAAACTCGTAAACTTCAAAACCAATAAATACGACACCGAGTACTAATGTCAAAACATAAAACCATATCATTGCTTTCGTATAGCCCTTACGCATAGCATGTATACCTAAGCCAATGGTAAAGCTACTTGTTAAAAGAATAAACGTTTCAAATAAAACAGGTGTAATTTCAAAAATCTCCGCTCCTGTTGGACCATTCCCAGTACGGTCTACTAAAACAAAATAACCTGCGAATAATGTGCCGAAAAGCATAATTTCAGCACCAATAAACACCCAGAAGCCTAATATATTCAATTGATTTTGCTGAGTACTATATTCTAAAGGAAGTGATTGATCGATTTTCATAATTGACTACCTCGCAATTTCGATTCCGTTGCTTTCACTTTTTCGACAGGTACATAGTGTCCTGGATCTTTTTCCAATGAACGGTGAGCCATGCAGATAAAAATACCAATGGTTGTGAGAATTGTTGGTATCCACATACCAAAAACAAAGGAGAAGCCCCATGCAAAGAAAATACAGCCTAATATAAAAGGTACACCGCTATTATTCGGCATATGAATCTTTTCATATGGCTCTGGGAACAGTTCATGCTGATGATATTTTGCATCCCATAACGCTTCTGTTGAAATTACGTGTGGAACCTTGGCAAAATTATAATAAGGCACAGGGCTTGGTGTAGCCCACTCTAATGTGCGAGCGTCCCATGGATCCGACCCAACATTCCTTGGTGAATAACGAATACTGTAAATAACATTGTAAACAATTAAGATAAAACCAATTGTTAAGCCAATTGCACCGATAAATGAAATCATATTCCACAGCCCAAAACCAGTAGAGGCAGAATAAGTGTACATACGGCGTGCTTGTCCATCTAAGCCAGAGACAAACATTGGCATAAAGGCTAGCAGCGTACTGACGGCAATAATCCAAGCCGTCCACTTGCCGATTTTTTCATTCAACATAAAGCCAAACATTTTTGGCCAATAGTAATGTAAGCCAGCTAGCATAGCAAAGACAACACCAGGAATAATCACCATATGGAAGTGGGCAACCAAGAACATTGTGTTATGGTATTGATAGTCAGCGGCTGACATGCCAAGCATTACACCCGTTACGCCACCTATTGTAAAGGTAGGAATAAATAACATGGAGTAAAGCATTGGCGTTGTAAAAACAATTTTTCCTTTCCAAAGGGTGAATAACCAGTTAAAAATTTTAACCCCAGTTGGGACGGCAATGGCCATCGTTGTAATCGAGAAAATACTATTTGTTAAAGCACCTTGTCCCATCGTAAAGAAATGATGTGTCCATACTAAAAACGAAAGGAAGGAAATGATTACCATGGAGCCGACCATTGATTTATAGCCATAGAGATTGCGTCCTGAAAAAGTAGAAATAATCTCACTGTAGATCCCAAACGCAGGTAAAATCAGGATATAAACCTCAGGATGCCCCCAGACCCAGAAAAAGTTTGCCCACAGCATATCCATACCACCATCGGATGTTGTGAAAAAATTAGTAGCAAATAGACGGTCAAAAGTTCCCATCGTTAAAGCTACCGTTAAAACTGGAAAAGCAAAAACGATAATCACGTTTGCTACTAATGAAGACCACGTAAACATCGGCATTTTCATAAGTGTCATGCCTGGTGCTCTCATTTTAAGTATCGTCACAATCATATTAATACCAGTAATTAATGTGCCAAGACCTGAAATCTGTAAGGCAAATAAATAATAGTTTGTTCCTACAGATTGGCTAAATTCATTATTTGCTAGAGGGAAATAATTCGTCCAGCCAGCATCAGGGGAGCCACCTATAACAAAGGATATATTTAGTAGCATGGCCCCCATGAAAAATAGCCAAAAGCTTAATGCATTCAATCGCGGGAAAGCAACGTCTCTTGCACCGATTTGTAAGGGCACAATATAATTCATAAAGGCCATAATAAAAGGCATGGCCATAAAAATAATCATGACTGTTCCATGTGTTGTGAAGATTTCATTATAATGCTGCGCATCAAGTAATGTATTGTCAGGTACAGCCATTTGGGCGCGCATCATAATCGCATCTGCTCCACCACGGAAAAGCATCAGAAGGGCAGAAATTAGATACATAATACCAATACGTTTATGATCAACCGTTGTTAACCATTCACGCCAAAGGTAGCCCCATTTTTTAAAGTAGGTTAAGCCAACTATAATTGCTATCACCGTCAGTCCAATCGCAACCATCGATGCATAGATAGCTGGGCTTGGATGGGGTATAGCAAATCGTTCGAAGTACTCCATATGACTATGTCTCCTTTTAATTAATGATCGTTTTGTTGAGAAGCATGATCTTTAATGTGTGATGTACCATGCTGATGTCCACCATTCTCACCCTCAGGGGCTGGCAGGAATGTTAAATGTGTACCAGTGTAGGTTGATTGGCCAACGTGTCCTGGTTCTAGCAACGTATTAAATTTTTCTTCTGTTAATGGTTCAGCTGTTGCTTTTACTTCCTTCACCCAATCATCAAACTCATCCTGAGTCACTGCTGTTACGTTAAACGTATTTTCAGCGAACCCTTTACCATTAAAGTTTGCATTTCTCCCCATATACTCCCCAGGTAGATCCGCAGCCAGATGCAATGTATTCACCATATCGGCCATTGCATATTTTTGACCACCCAGTTGAGGAATCCAGAAACTTGTAATTGGTCCGTAAGAATAAAGTTTAAATTCGATAGGACGCTCTGCAGGAATATACAAATAATTCACCGTTTCAATATCTTCCTCTGGATAGCTAAAATGCCATTTCCAGTTCGATGTTGAAGCATAAATGATTAACGGCTCTTCCTGTTTGTATTTCTCTGGTGTAGATTCCACCTTATAGTTACTTTCAACAGAAATAAAGGATAGGTACGCTACAATTAAAACGGGTATACCTACACAAATGATTTCCACCTTTGTACTCCCTTTAATGTGGGGAGGCTTATAGTCAGGGTTTTGCTTAGATGCACGAAATTTCACTAACATATAAGCTAACAACACAAAAACAATGAGTACGATAAAGGACATAATCCCTATCGAAAGCATAATATCTTTGGCTTGCACTTGAGCTTGAGGTCCTTTTGGATCTAATACTAACAATGGGTCACAGCCTGTTAGCATAGTGACAATAGTGGAAAGACCAATTAATCTGAGCCAACTTTTTTTCATAAACAAACCCCTTTAACTGTTTCATTGAAGTGCTATAGGCTACTACGGGTTTGTATGGAATTCGATTCACAATTGATTTTTATAATAGGGGGACTTCTTTTGAAAGACAAGGCGTTTTCCAAGATAACACAGAATGTTCTCAAACGAGAAAAATAATTTCAGTATAATTTTATAGAGGGAAATGCGCATCAAATAAGGGCTTTTATCAAAAAAAATGGATTGAAATTGAAAGTGGATGGTGAAATTAATAAGGAAATGGATGGTTAGTTTCAAATATTGTTATAGTATGATTGTCTTTTTAGCTTATTTACTAGAGCTAAGAAAGGATAAGGCATAACTGAGGTGAGTAAACATGGATTGGAAACCTGATCGAACAGTAAAAAAAGCGATTTATAAGCAGCTCGCAGAATACATTGAAAAGGGGATTGCAGATGGGACATTCCCACCCGATAAACCCTTACCATCTGAGCGCTATTTAGCAAACGCTTTGAGTGTAAACAGAAGTACGGTAGTTAATGCATACGATGAATTGGAAGCAATGGGGCTGATTGAACGAAATCGTGGAAGTGGCACAACCATTAGCAAAGACATCTGGGGCATTACGAGGAAACGAATTCCTAGCTGGAATCGCTATATTGAGGCAGGTTCCTTTTTACCGAACCTTCCTGTTACCCAAAAAATTAGAAAAGAGGCTATTGAACATAAATTAATTAATCTAGCTACTGGCGAATTATCCGAGGATCTTTTTCCCAAAAGCGCCTTGAGAGAAATTACCGCAACGCGTTCATTTATCGGTAGCCTTGGGTATGACCATCCTTTAGGGAGTGACATATTACGGACAACTCTTTCACGGCATATTAAAAAAAGCAGAGGAATTGAGACAAAGCCTTCCTCCATACTGATTACTTCAGGAGCACAGCAAGCCCTACATTTGATTGTCCAATGCCTGTTAAAGCCTGGAGATGCAGTCGCCATAGAAGATCCTTCTTACAACTTTAATCTGCCTATATTTAAAACAGCAGGCTTACAAATCCATTATCTTCCTGTCAATAAGGATGGCATTAACCCGGATGATTTGCAAGTATTATATAAAAAACATCGAATTAAAATGATTTTTCTAAATCCTGATTTTCATAATCCTACGGGATCTTCCTTAGATTTAAAGAAAAGAGAAGCTATTCTAGACATATCCTCTAAACTAGGTATACCAGTAGTAGAAGATGACCCCTATAGCCTAACAGCTTTTTCGGGGGATAAAATGCCTACGCTTAAATCTCTCGATAAGAACGGGAATGTTTTATATATTAGCTCTTTGTCCAAAATTGTAGCCTCAGGCTTACGAATCGGATGGATTGTTGGTCCTACATCTGTAATCGAACGACTATCCGATGCCAAGCAACAAATTGACTTTGGGCATTCTAGTTTCACGCAATGGATTGCCAATGATTTTTTAGAATCCCCTAATTTTAATTTGCATATTAAGCACTTAGTGAAGGAATTAGAAACACGACGAGATACCATTGTACAGAGCCTCGATATGTATTTAAAGGACGAAGTGACGTTTTCCATTCCTCAAGGTGGGATACATTTATGGTGTCATGTTCTCAAGGAATATAACGAGACGCAATTACTTGAGGAATCCATTAAGCGAGGCGTCATTTATGTTCCTGGATCTACGATGGGCTCCAAAAAGGGTTTTGTACGCTTCACTTATGCGAGGGAGGATGTTCATTCAATCAATGAGGGGATTAAAAGGTTTGCACAAGCTCTAAATAGCTTCTAGTAATTTTGTAAATTATAGCCAAGTGGATGGCTGAGAAAGTGCTTAAGTGGATGGTTTAAATTCGCTAGAAAGTATTTAAGATAGAGTCATGGATAACAACTATCCATCAAGGCTAACTACTATCATGGCAGTGTGGATTGATTCACAATTATTCACACAAGTAATGAAATTTTTTATGATCTGGAAGGTGATAGGACAAACCTATTAGTAGCAAGAGAAAGATATCAGTGAAGAGGTAGTTCACTTGATTCGCTATAAAAATAGGCAAACACTTTAATCAAGAGATTTAAAAAATTCACAACAAGTATCGTTGGTTTTCTCAGTTTTACCTGTTCAAACAGTCTCAATCGTTAGCTTTAGGCTGCTGATGAGAAAACATCAAGGCAGTCACACCTTATTATATTTTAATTCCCACAAAGGTATAGTGGGGAAATAGGCACCCCTTCTATACGGACACTTAAATCTTAGTTAAAAAAACACCATCCAGCCACTTAGTCTCGATATTCAATCGATGCTAGGTGGCTGCTTTTTTTCATTAAAAGTAGTTGAGTAGTGCAAGAAGACAATTTGGTGGAGCTATCATTAGTGTTTTGCATAATCGCCGCTACACTACAAGAAGCCGCCACTACATTATGAATTAACACTAGGGTAGGATTATTTAAAAAATAACGACAACAAAAAAAGTCGCATTCCTGTAGTTCAGGGATCGACTTTTTGGGAAAAAATTTATGAGAAATACATTGAAATATGTATAGTCTTGTGATAAATTTATAGAGATAGACACTGTATAATTATTATACCGCGCATTATCCCTATTTTAATTATACAATACAATCTATTGTGTCGTCAACAATTTTAATTTTAATTTTTTTGAGGGGTGGTTGCGATGAAATCAGCAGGGGCAAAACAGCAGATTGGGGGAACAAACACACGAAGAAGCTCCATTGTTTGAGACAATCAAATGGCTTCCTAAACATGTGAATGAAATTGAAAAAGATAAAGAAAGTAGGACTGATACTATATGTCAGAGAAAACCATTTCAGTTGAGACAAAAGCGCCTTATGGCATGATTGCCATTTTATTTATCGGGGCCTTTGTTGCTATTTTAAATGAGACCTTACTCAACATTGCACTACCAGCCATTATGGACGAATTCGATGTGAAAGCCACTGCAGTACAATGGCTTTCAACAGGCTATATGCTAATTAACGGTATTTTAATTCCTGCCAGTGCATTCTTCATTCAACGATTTACAGATAAAAAATTATTTATTACAGCGATGGCTCTGTTTACATTAGGTACATTTCTAGCTAGTATTGCACCTGCATTTGGTGTGTTATTAGCAGCACGTATGATCCAAGCTGCAGGCTCAGCAATCATGATGCCTTTATTAATGAATGTGATGCTAACTGCATTTCCAGTTGAAAAGCGAGGAGCTGCAATGGGGATGTTCGGTCTTGTCATGATTACAGCTCCAGCGATCGGGCCGACGCTTTCTGGTTGGATAATCGAGCATTATAGCTGGAGAATGTTATTTGATCTTGTGCTACCAATTGCCATTTTAACTTTAATTTTTGCAGCCTTTAAATTAAAGGATGTGACACCACAACGTGCCATTAAGCTCGATGTAATTTCTCTTATTCTATCAAGCATTGGATTTGGCGGCTTGCTTTATGGCTTTAGTTCCGCAGGTGAAAAAGGATGGGATCATATCCTTGTATATGGAACAATTATTATTGGGACAATTGCTTTAATTACGTTTACCCTTCGTCAGCTACGAATGGATGAGCCCATGCTTGAGTTTCGGATTTTCAAATATCCAATGTTTGCCTTATCCTCAGCCATCTCCATCGTTATTTCGGTGGCGATGTTCTCGGCTATGATTTTAATGCCTATTTACGTACAAACCATTCGTGGTATTTCCCCAATGGATTCAGGTCTACTCATGCTGCCTGGTGCCATAGTGATGGGAATTATGTCTCCGATTACAGGGAAGCTCTTTGATAAATACGGGGCAAGAAGCTTGGCTGTATTTGGCTTGATCATTACCATTGTTACGACATATTACTTCAGTAAAATTAGCATGGATACAGCTTATTCTACATTGGTGCTGCTGTATACATTACGTATGTTTGGGATGTCTATGGTAATGATGCCCGTGATGACAAATGGTTTAAATCAGCTACCAGCACACAATAATCCACACGGTACAGCTATGAACAACACATTACAACAGGTTTCTGGTGCGATTGGTTCTGCGGTGCTGATTACGATTATGAACAATAAAACAACTGCCAAGGCAGAGGAACTGGCTGCAGGTGCGATGAACAATATGAGTGCCAATGCAGCACAGGCTACGACACAGTCTGCCAGCGAAGTAAAACAGCAAATCTTAAACGAAGCCATGCTGCATGGCATCAATTATACGTTCTTCCTTTCCACATTGATTGCGGCCATCGCACTCATACTTGCCTTCTTTATAAAGCGAGTTAAGCCTAACTATGATAATCACACAGGTGGGGAAGTTGCTGGAAAACAGGTAGAGGAATAATAGTAGACGGGTGTTGCTTCAGTTTAGCAACGCCCGTTTTTTCTTAAGAAATTTTATATAGAGGTGGGGAAACCTAGTAAGAATAAAAAAAGGCATTCCATCCATAGATGAAATACCTATTCTAGTAGTTATTGAGCTAATCGTTGGATAAAGGCTTCTAATTGGACCAATGTGACATTGTCGTTCACACCGAATGTGCCGTCACCTTTACCTACGGTTACTTTATTCGAAGCAAGGATCCCTACATAATGATTTGCCCAATGTGAGCCTGGAACATCAATAAATTGTTCAGCTGTTCCTTGTTGTGTTAAATGAAATGCTTCCACTAAGACTTTAGATAGTTGTCCACGTGTCATTGGAGAACCAGGATTGAACTTTCCATTATCATCACCCGTAAAAACGCCAATTTTTTTAAGTGCCTCTGCAGCACCTGCATATTTAGACGATGGCTTAATATCTGGGAAACTTGAATTCGTATTACTCGTATCTAAATGTAATTTATTAGCTAATCGAAGAGCTACCTCTCCACGCGATGCATATAAGCTAAAATCAATTTCCGCATCTTTTACTTCTCCATAATCTGAGAAGTTGGCAATACGTTTTGCCCCTACATAACGTGAACCCCAATAGTATGGGTCATTCACTGTATCTACCTTAACTCCAGAACTTGTAGTAGCTGAGATAAAATTATTGTCACCTATGTATATACCAACGTGTGAAACACCGCTTCCAGATGTATTAAAAAATACGAGATCACCCGTTTTTAAATTGTCTTTTGCGATCGAAGTACCTTGTTGGTATTGAGCTTTAGATGTACGCTCTAATGAAATGCCTAGCTTAGAAAAAACTAACTGTGTATATGCTGAGCAATCCACACCTGTCTTAATATCCGTTCCTCCATATTTATAAGGAGCTCCTATATATGCTTTGGCTGTATTTGTTATATCTGCTATTGTTGCCGCTTTCGCATCATGAATACCCATACCTGTAAAGAACATAAACGATGCGAAAATGGGTAGTAACCATTTTTTCTTCAAATCAATCTTACTCCTCTCAAAAAGCTTTCGCCTTTGAACTAAAGTAAGAATAGCATGAAATAGGGCAGAGTTATTTTTCAATAATATTACCAATTACCCCTAATCACCAAAATTGAAACCTTAATTTTAATTGTGTAAAACTTTTGCAATAATAATGGGCAATTTTACTAAAAATATATGAAATTAATGGATTTATAGGGACATAAGTGTTAATTTAAACGTTTTATCCAATTGAAAAATCGTTATTGTAATAGTGGCTTTCCAGCATAACGGTTATTTAAACATTATTATTTTTTGGTGATACTACGTTATGACACTAAGGATAGTGGTAGGAAATTCTGCTTTTATGTAGCTCCCGTAACTGCAAAGTCGTTTACTGTTAGATAGGAAAAGTTAGCCTTAATTTATGTTTTTGAGCAATGGATACGTTAAACTATAATAAAATAAGTAGGTTCAACATGAAGAAATACAGCTGCGAGCTAATGAAATAATAAGGAAACATAAATCGAAAGAATACTAAACGAGAAGGAGGTATTCCATTGCAGCAAATTTTTAATGAATTATTAAAACAGGACATCAAGCCATTTCTAATCAAGCTAGGCTTTAAAAAGAAAGGATTGAATTTCTATCGAAAAACCGAAAACCTTATCTATCTGATCAATTTCCAAAAATCTTCTGGTAATACAGTCGATACTATGATGTTTTATGTGAACTGTGGGATATACGCGGCAGAGCTAGCACGACTACAATCAAGAGAAATGGTGACAGCACCCAAAGAAGCAGAATGTCACTTCCGAGCAAGGATTAACTCCATTGTCGAAGATGCACCTGATCGATTTTCCATCACAGCCACTACAAATTTGGACGAATTAACAAAATTATTGCTGCTGGGGTTAGAGGAGGTTCATAATTTCTATGAAACGATGATTTCTGCAAGATCCATTGTTGATTATTATATAGCAGGGCCATTTTTGCACTTGGGCGAAGAAAGTTTTCATTTGTTATTACAAGCCAATGATGTAACAACAGCAAAGCTCTATTATAATGCATTGCAGAAGAAGCATGGAACCGAACAGAGGTGGTCCATTTTTCAAAATAAATACCAAGCCATTTTCAATCAATACGGTGTGGAACTTGGGGAAAATTAGTCATCAAAACCAGAGCTCATTCTTGAACGAGAATCTGGTTTTATATTTTAGGAGTTGTTCAGTATATTATCTAGTATTCTTCCAGTTATCGGCATAAAAAAATGGAGGATATAACCACCTAAGCAAACTGTTAATAATGTCCCGACACCGATGGGGCCATTAAAAATGATAGCTAACATTAAAAATAAAATATAAATAAGGGTTCTTGAGAAGAAAACCGTTTTTCTTGTTAATTCTTTGATGATCAAAGTAAGTCGATCTACAGGAATTGGTGCAAAATTTGTATGTAAATAAGTTGCCGTTCCTAACCCAACCACAACTAATCCAGTGGTAAAACAGACAGCTTGGCTAAACCAAAGATCTGGGGATACTATATCATGTAATAAAAATAACCACATATCAATCCCTATGCCAGTGATCAATGCAGTAACCAACCCTAAAATTTCAGGTCTTTGTCTAGCTAATAGGGAATTACTACCTATTAATAGGAGAGCTAAGATGATTTCCCAACTACCTACAGTTAGCCCCACATTTTTAGATAATCCTACTAGAAGCGCATCGAAAGGTGATGTGCCGAGTTTAGATTGAATCGTGAGCGAAATACCTAGCGTTAAAATTAAAATGCCCACTACATAAAAGACATATTTCAACAAAAAGACCTCCTCCTACTATTTTTATTGCAAATACAACAAAATTGCGTTAAATTGACTATATACTCTTTTTATTGCATTTGCAATATAAAATCCAGAAAGAGTTTACAACAAAGGAGTGGAATCAATGTCTGTTAAATTAGAGAAGTGTGAGCACGCAGATTTAAAACAGCTTCAAGCAATAAGTATTGAAACATTTAATGATACATTTAAAGACCAGAACTCCCCTGAAAATATGAAGGCTTATTTAGAGCGTGCCTTTCATAAGCAACAGCTAGAGAAGGAATTGGCCAATTTGGATTCAGCATTCTATTTTATCTATTATGAGGAAGAAATAGCTGGTTATTTAAAAGTAAATATCAACGAAGCACAATCCGAACTAATGGGGGATGAGTCATTAGAGGTGGAGAGAATTTATGTTCGACATCAATATCAAGGAAAAGGGCTTGGCAAATACCTTATGAATAAAGCAATAGAGGAGGCTGTGTCTCAAAACAAAAAAAGCATTTGGCTAGGGGTTTGGGAGAAAAATGACAGTGCCATCGGTTTCTATCAGAAAATAGGCTTTGTCCAAACAGGCGCCCATTCATTTTATATGGGTGATGAAGAACAAATTGATCTTATCATGACGAAAACACTTGCCTAAATTTTATGGCAGAAACGTTGATTCACAACATTTCTGCCTGCTATTTTAATGGCTTCTATTTTTCTTCATCGCCTCAGCTAAAGCATCAGCATGTGGATTTTCCTCTTTATAAAGTTCCTTTATTATGTTGGCGTAATCACTAGCATTTCGATTTTGACTTAATTTATAGGCTGCCTGCACTTCTTCCACCTTTATTTTAAACCCTTTTATTCCTTTCATTTCTTGCTGCAAAAGCTCAGGAGATAGTTTATCCCACAACACAGGATTTTCACGGAATGACTCATATTTTTCAAGTAAGCTAGTCAAATCTTGTTCTAAAGCTATTCCTTCAATCAGACTTGCCTTTCCATATACATGGACAGCTTGATAATTCCAGGTTGGCACATTTTCATGCTCATACCAAGAAGAAGAGATATAGGCATGTGGACCATTAAATATCACGAGAATGTCTTGTACTTCCTCAAAGGTCTTCCATAAAGGGTTACCATAGGCTAAGTGTCCTGTCAGATAATAGTCATCCTCGATTTTTTTCAGCAACACGGGTATATGGGCTGCAATAGGCTTACCTTTTCGAATTGAAACGATTGTTGCAAAGGAATTATGTTGAATAAATTCTTTGATTTCTTCTAAATCCGATACTTTGTAATACTTAGGAACATACATGGAAACCTCTCCTTATACATAAAATCATCGTGAGTTTTTCGAATAAACAAATAATTGCGTAGGCACGTCTTTACATTTTCTACTCAACAATGTAGATTTTATTATAATCAATCACTGGCACCTCATAAAAGTGCCAATAACGCTATTTCTAAAGGAGCCAAGAATCATGCTCGAAATGACACCAAACCTGAATAATGAGGAACCACTTTACCTTCAATTATATAACTATATAAAAGCAGAAATTCAAAATGGAAAGATAAGGGCTCAAAGCAAATTGCCGTCTCAGCGTAGTCTAGCTAAACATTTACAGATTAGTCGCAACACTGTAGATGCAGCTTATCAGCAGCTCCTTGCAGAGGGCTATGTGATAAGTAAAGAGCGAGATGGACTATATGTGGTTGATCTTGAAAAAGGTTATTTTCAAGGAGGCCCTCATCATTTTGAACCACAATTAGCGACTCAGCAGAAACAAGAACGACCAGCAATTAAGTACGATTTTAATTATGGAGATATTAATTTAAAAGATTTTCCCTTTAAAATATGGCGTAAATTATCAATGCAGAGCCTTGATGAAGAACAGGCTCAACTCCTTTTATATGGAGATCCACAGGGAGAGCTGGAATTAAGAAATTATATGGCAAGCTATCTTTATGAATCAAGAGGGGTGCAATGCAGTGCAGAGCAAATCGTTATAGGAGCAGGCTTGCAGTTTCTTCTTGGTATCGTATGTAACCTAATTGGACGGAATGAGCTTTTTGCTATGGAAGATCCAGGTTATTATCGCGTTCGTTACTTGTTTAAAGATAATGGTATAAAGGTGAAACCAATCCCACTTGACGAGCATGGTATTCATATCGATCCCTTAAGAAACAATAACATCAAGGCTGTTTATGTCACACCCTCCCATCAATTTCCCCTTGGAACGGTTATGCCTATCTCAAGAAGATTAGCATTACTAGAGTGGGCTAAGGAAGAAGATGCTTATATCATCGAGGATGATTATGATGGGGAATTTCGATATGCTGGAAAACCGATTCCTGCACTACAGGGATTAGATTCAAGTGATCGCGTCATCTATATGGGCACCTTTTCAAAATCTTTGATTCCAGCCATTAAGCTAAGCTATATGGTATTACCTAGAAAATTAATGGATTTATTTCATCAAAACAATTACTATGTTCAAACTGTGTCTAGACTCCATCAGCATACATTACAGCTATTTATAGAGAGTGGGTATTGGGAGAGACACTTGAATAAAACACGAAATAGTTATAAGCGAAGATATGAGGCATTACTAAAGTCCATTCAACAAAAGTTCGGGGAAAATGGGAAAATTTATGGAGCCAGCAGTGGCTTACATATTTTACTTGAACCAAAAAATAAGATGACTGAAGAGGAATTGATTGATACAGCAAAAATGGCTGGTGTTAAGGTCTACCCAACATCTATTTTTTATGAAAATCCATTGGTTGTTCAGCCTGCAAAGGTATTACTTGGATTTGCTAATCTAGCGGAAGATGAGATTGACACAGGCATTAAGCTATTAAACAATGCTTGGTTTAACAGTTCTACTATGACGTGAATCTCTTTCAAAGTTCTATTTCCACATTTCTTGTATATACATAATAGAGATAAGTGGGAGGGGATTTTTATGCAATTTTACTATGGCCATCAAATGCCATTACGTGTATTAGATGAAGCTGAATTTTGGAAACATCAAGAAGAGGAGCATACAGTAGTAATAAGAGAGCTTGTGAAAGATTTGGAGCAGCAATATGTCGATGCGTTAAAGGAATGGGAAAAAGCTTTCGCTCAAACACATCAGCAAGTTGTGAGATATATAGAAACCGTCAATCGTTCCCAGGGACAAGTTTCTCCAGCTCTGTTTCAGGATATTTTACAGCTTACTTCCTTCTGTTTGCAACAGAGTGATCAATTTATCCAGTTTTGCCAAACGCTTATGCAAGAAAGTCAACCGATAAGCGCAAATCCTACAGCTAAAGTTGTATTAAATCATATCATTGTAGAATCCGAATATTTTATCGGAATTGCCCAAACCATTTTATATCAACAGAAATACTAGGTCTAGCGTCTGGAAAATGGAGTTTGGAGAAAAAACACTTGCCACACTCCATTTTTTGGACGTTTTCACCACCACAATATTAACTATTCGGAATTTTCTCTTTATATTTAAAGGAAAGGAGACTTAAAGAATAATTTTTAAGTGTATCTGTGTGAACAAAGTCATTTAGAATACTTTCAATTGAATGACAATGTTGATTGATTAAATTAATTTCTTCTATATAATTTGAATCAATCAATACTTCTTTTAATGTTTTAAACACTACTTTCTGCTCGTTAAATAAATAAACCAGTTCAAACCTAGTGTTCAATATTAAAGTGGTAATCTCAGGGAAAATAATTCGATCCTTTAGTACTTCAAGAATGGAATTCACGGATTTTACTCCATCAATAGTTTGTAAAGATGAAAAAACACCATTTAATAACTCTTCAAAATCAACCTTCATCAAAATCCTCCATCAATCAAAATCCTTTCTGATAATAACATTTTTTTAGAAAAATTTTAATGATTAATATTTTCCTTCAATAATGTGGAAAGTCTATTTAGACAATAGTAATTTATTGAAAACAATTCACTTCACATGTTTCCAGAGGTTAATAAAAATTTTTAATCCGCTCACAATCATTTTTTTAAAATAACAACAAACAAAACATCAAGAAAGGTATTATTATTGTTTGTTTAGATTTTGTTCAAACACAGTATGCTACTATCTCAAAAAGGGTTGATTGTAAAAACAGTGAGCAATATGATGTAAAGATACATCATAAATGATCGATCTTTGGGGGCACGAAAATGAAAAAAAATATCATAATTATTGTAAGTATAATCATGCTTTTTGTGATTGTTTTTTTTATTGGTAATTGGCATTATTTCTCCACTAATCAGCCAAAAATTATACATAAAGGTATAGGAAAGTTAGAGGAAGAGCAATTATTAAAGCCTGTAAAGCTAGAAGGAGAATGGGCCTTTTATCCAAATGTATTAATTTCTTTGGGGGAAAATTTTGATAGCTATCAACATAAAAAACTGGATTTAAATATACCCTTTAATTGGCAAGCATATGTAGAGCCAAATGAAGAGGGGCTTTCGGTGGGAACCTATCACGTCAACATAGAGGTACCATCAGATGGAGTTTACGGCCTATATATTCGAACGATTCGTCAAGCTAGTCGTGTATTCATTAATGGCGTTGAGGTGGGGGCTAAAGGAAATCCAAGTACTGTTTTAAGCGCATATGCATCTGAAAATGATGATAAATATACCGTTTTTTCTCCTAGTGTCAATAAAAGACTAGACATTGTCATCCATGTTGCAAATTACAATTATCCTCAGGCTGGAATTGTTTATCCTATTGAATTTGGTACGATGAAGGCTATTCAAAAGCATTATCACTGGAAAGTGTTTTTAGATATAGTAGTGAGTATAGGTCATATTATAGTTGGTGCGATCTATGTCTTTACATTTTTACAGAATCGCAAGCGTAAGGAAGAGTTATTCTTTGGTCTATTTACTATTTCATTAGGATTTTATATGTCGTTTATCAATCAAAAGGTGTTTTTCCTTTTATTCACTGATCTATCGACGGTCAATCAATTACGTCTGCAATTAGGAATCATTCCACTCGCACTGCTTGCTTTAACATTTTTTATAAATGCGATGTATCCACAATTACTAGAAAGAAAAATTTTATACACGCTTGCCATATTACTTGGTATCGTGTTTGTTATGTACGGTATCTATAATCCCTTTACAAAAAATGAAAGGGCCTCCTCAGAATTTGAAATGATTATGAGAAAAATAATCTATATCAGTGTCACGGCTCCAGTTATTTTCTATAATATATGGTTGCTTATAAAGGTCATGCTAAAACGTTTAGAGGCTGTGCGTTATGTGCTAATAGTTATTACAGCGATTAGTTGTTATTCTATTTTACTCATTTGTAACTTTTTATTTGGGATGCCTTTTGACTATACAGAATTTATGTTATTTTTACTAATATTATTTGGCTTTGCCTCATTATTAAATTATCGTGCCAATAAAGCTGTTTTAAAAATAGCAGCATTGTCAGAAGAATTGCTTGAACATAATCAAATGAAGAATGAATTTCTTCTGAAAACTTCGCATGAACTCCGTGCCCCCCTAAACGGAATATTAAATATATCCAGATCCTTAATGGAAGGTGCTCAAGGACCATTAAAACGATCTCAACAGGAGCAAGTTATTCTAATTCACAGCGTTACACAGCGCATAGGTCATTTAGTAGAAGATTTATTGTTTTCTTCTAATCAAATGACAGGGGAAGTAAGGATTAGTCTACGCAGTGTATCTCTATCTGTTATACATGAGGTAGTAGCCGAAATTCGTAGTCTTATGCCCAAAAATAGTCAAGTAAGGGTAACAGCAGAGATAAACTTAGATTTGCCAAAGATCTACACGGATGAATTACGCTTTAAACAAATTTTATATAACTTGCTGCATAATGCAATTAAATTCACACAAAATGGAACAATCATAGTCACTGCGCATGTTGAACAGGAGCAGATGGTCATCCAAGTAAGTGATACAGGCTGTGGAATTCCGACACAAGAATTAGATCGTATTTTTAACGCCTTTTATCAAGGAAACAATCATCATAATAAAGAAGGGCTAGGTTTGGGACTAAGTATCACTAAAAATATTGTTGAAAAATTAAATGGTAACATTTATGTGACAAGCACTGTAGGGGAAGGGACAACATTTACATTTACAATGCCCCTCTCAACACTAGAAAACGTAAGTAATGAACAAGCTACCATTACATCACATACAGATACAGAAATACAGCTTCGACTGCCCCTTATTTATAAAGGAAGTGATAAAAAAATACTGGTGGTAGATGACAACCATGTCAATATAAAAACTTTAACGGAAGCACTAAGTTTAAAGGGATATACAGTGATCGCCTTAGATAACGGCTTTGATGCGATCGATTATATTAAAACCAATCATGTAGATTGTATGTTAATCGACCTAATGATGAATGGGATGTCAGGTTATGAGTTATGTAAACGTGTACGTAAACAATATGATATGCTGGAACTACCAATAATTATCTTAACTACAGTTATGAAGCAATCTGACTTACTGCAAACGTTAAAAGTAGGGGCGAATGATTATCTACAAAAGCCGATTTCTACCGATGAACTTTTTATTCGTATTGAATCTTTATTGGCTGTTCGACAATCATCAATCGATGCAATCGAAGTAGAAATGAACTATTTATATTCACAGGTCACACCACATTTTGTATATAACACACTTAATACGATTATTGGTTTAAGTTATACAGATATGGAAAACACACGTGAAGCTCTTTATTGTTTAGCCACTTATTTCCGTGCAAAACTGAATGTTCATTATCGAAATAGCATTGTCCCCATTGATGAGGAGATGGAGCTTGTAAAAGCCTATTTATCAATTGAAAAAATGCGCTTTGGAGATCGTTTACGTATTAAATATGATATTGACGAATCGATACAATTAGGAATCCCTGCATTGTCCATTCAACCTTTAATTGAAAACGCAGTGTTCCATGGGATCTCTAAGAAAGTAGAGGGAGGGACCATAGAATTAAGCCTACAGAGAGAGGGACAATTTGTAAGAATTAAAATCTATGATAATGGTGTAGGAATTTCAGAAGAAAAATTGCACCAATTGCTAAATGAAGAAAGTACAAGAATTGGCTTTATGAATCCATTAAAAAAATTTAAATTAATAAAAAATGCTAGTTTACGAATTTACAGCGAAGAAGGAAAGGGAACAACAATTGTCATTTTATTACCAGAGGGTGGTGTCACATGAATATAATGATCGTTGATGATGAAAAATTGGCCATTGATGTTTTATCTATTATGGTTAAACAACTTGCCCAATTTCAGATTAACATTAAGGGAACATTTACAAATCCAACTGAGGCCCTCCAGTTTCTTGAAAAAGAAATAATTGATTTAGTGTTTTTAGATATTGAAATGATTGACACACACGGTATGCAACTTGCAAAGCATCTCCTACACAAGCAACCATCCTTACAAATCATTTTTGTTACAGCTCATACACAATTTGCCGTGGAGGCTTTTGAAGTTGAGGCAACAGATTATTTATTAAAGCCAGTACAGGAAAAACGACTGATTAATGCGTTAACAAAAGCACAGAAAAAAATGGTCGTGACGGTGGCGCCGAGGGATGAGAAGAAAAACTCATTATATGCGCATACATTAGGCAGCTTTTATCTACTGGATGTTCAACATAATGTGATTAAGTGGCGAACAAGAAAAGTACGTGAACTATTTTTATATTTACTATTTCACCAAAAACGGCCTATGTTAAATGCAGTTCTTTTAGAGGAATTGTGGCCAGATTTGAACTTTGAAAAGGCAGCTAGTAATTTACATACAACTATTTATCATTTAAGAAAGATATTAAAGGACAATGGTATTCAAGATCCCATACTCTTGGTCAATAATCACTATAAATTAAATGCGGAAATTCAAACTGATTATGATGAGCTGAATCAACTATTGGAGCAGGATCAACATGATGAGAAATCCATTCAGCAGTTATTGAATTGCTATGAGGGTGATTTTTTAATAGATGAGGAGTATTTATGGGTTAATCAAATCAGGCTCCGCTTAAAGCAATCTGTATTACATGTGCTTGAACAGTATATTGCACGTACAGACGTTGCCCACACTTTATTAAAGTATAATTGCCTACAAAAGCTTTTAGAGCTAGACGAATACAATGAACAGTATATGTTTCAATTGTTAGAATTCTTAATTCAACAAAATAGGAAACAAGAATGTATAAAATTATTTGAATCTATAGAGGCAAAATTAGCTGAAATTGATCTCCCCGTGCCAGAAAAATTTTATAGAAAATACAACGAGTTCTTACTCAACGTTTAGAAACGATTTCGGAAAAGTAATTTCTGTTTTAATAGTAGGTAATAATTTTATAAAAAGGAGATGCTCTTTCGGCATGCAAAAGATTGAAATAATTGAGCTTCACCATATTGAGCAAGATTTGGAGAAGCTTACTGAATTATTGATTATGGTCGTAGATGAAGGAGCATCCATAGGTTTTTTACCTCCACTCACACAAGAACAAGCGATAAAATATTGGCAATCTGTCTTAGCGTCAGATGTCTTACTATTCATTGCGAAAATAAATAATGAAATTGCAGGTAGTATTCAATTGCATTTAACTAGCAAACCAAATGGCATTCATCGTGCTGAAATTTGCAAGTTAATGACACATCCCAACTTTAGACGCAACGGTATTGGACGAGCGCTGATGCAACAAGCAGAGGAACGAGCAAAACAAGAAAACCGCTCCTTGCTAGTTTTAGATACGAGAGAAGGGGATCCTTCCAATAAATTATATAAATCATTAGATTATCAAGAAGTGGGGAAAATTCCTCAATATACTATTTCACCAGATGGAGAATTAGAAGCAACCGTAATTTACTATAAATTAATTTAATCCATGGTATTGAATATAACTGAAAACGTGTAGAAAGGGAGCTAGTATATGAACGAAGCACAATTATTTATGCAAATGAAAATGTGGCGTAATTGGACTGTTGAATTTCTACGTACGATCCCTGAGAATATTGCTGATCAGATACCCGCAGGACATCATAACAATATTCGTTGGAATGCTGGTCATCTATTAGTTGGTTGGGATCATACCATTTTTCCAGCTGTTACACAAGAAAGGCATTTGCCTCTATCCTATCATGTAATGTTTCCTAGTGGCAGTAAACCAGATAACTGGACTGAGCAACCGCCAACAATGGATCAAATTATTATACTCCTAGAGGAACAACCAATTCTGATTGAACAAGCTTGTGCAGGACATCTACATGAACCGCTTAAAGAACCTTTTTTAGGTATGAAAACATTAGGTGATATGGTTGTCTTTCATATGAACCATGAAAATTTTCACATGGGAATTATAAAAAGTATGATGCAAACGCTCTTAAAGAATGAAGCCTAACTGATGGAATCAGTTGGCTTCATTTTTCTATATATACCACGGTAACAGATCCTCCATTTTCTTACCTGGCTTACTTGTTTTATCTGTTACGATCCATGTGCCGTCTTTCTTTTGCAGCTGATAGCTTACATTTGTACCATCCGCTCTTTTAAAGAGCATATAACCTATATTACCCTTGATAAAAGTGACAGGGTCTATGACATTTTTGTAGGGAATCTTTCGCTCAGGAAATAAAATATGGGTCACTATTTCCTCTGCAATCATAGCAAGGGATTTCATATCATTATTAATTTCAGCTTGATATTGCAATTGATCGTATCGGTAGGAAGTATAAGATGCTAAGTCCAGCTTAAAACTCTACTGTATATCTAACAGTGTTGCCCTATAGAATGCGTTTATTGCCTTTTCTACATCATCTGCCTCATGTATATAGCGAAGTGTGATGACACCAGTTGGACTGACTTCAAACGTAATGATTTCCTTACTGTAGGGTGGGGAATGCGCATGCTCAAAGGTCGTAACTTCCACGCTAACTTTAAAGCTAAACTGACTTTCTTTGACAATTTTTAAAATTTTCACATCATACAAGCCATACTGCTTAGGATAGCCATAGTAATGATCAATTTCCTTTTCAATAAATGGATTAAGGATTGTAATGAATGTGTCCCTGATTAGTTGCTCATCAGCTTGTTCACTTTGCGCATAAATCTTACATGGCAGAATGAACATAGTGAAGATAAACATTAAAACATAAGCAAATTTTTTCATGGAATAGTGACCTTTCTGCAGGATGATACTTTATAGAGTGCACCAATCACAGCAAATTATCGAGCATTTTTAAAGAAAGGGAATTGAACAATGGGAAAAATAATACTGCCCTTTTTATGTATGCTTTTGTTATTTCCAACAGCTACTTCGGGGTCAGAACCTGAAGGCTTAAAATGTCCAAATCCAGATGTATTGATGAAAACAACGGTGAAAGACAAAGACGAGCTTAGTCAAGCATTAGCTGACATCATTCCAAAAGTATATGGCTCAAGCCCTGATTATCAGGAGTGGCAAATTGAGGTGATAAAGCCCATGCCCATATTAACTGGCATGGAGGAGAATTACTATAAAATGGCGGTGAACTTCTGTGGAGAAAATGTGGCTAATCACTCCTGGTTTGTTCGATTAAGGTTTCCAAGATTACTGCCAGCGCAAAGTGCATCACTAGGTGAGCTATATATCGTGAAAGAGACAAATTCTAAATGGATCCATTGGTTTCAATATCATTAAAAAGGAAGAATCCATAAATGGATTCTTCTCTTTATGACATAGCTATCGTTTTCGTTGCTACAGTTTGTTGAAATGCCTGATCATGCTCAACAATCACCATTGTGAGATGAGAGCTTTTTATGAGCTCTTCAATCTGCATGCGTGAATAGATATCAATAAAATTGAGTGGTTCATCCCAAATATATAAATGAGCCTTCTCACACAAGCTTTTAGCAATCAGCAGCTTTTTCTTTTGCCCACCAGAATAATGAGAGATATCCTTCTCAAATTGAATACGCTCAAAATCCATCTTGCGCAGGATTGATTTAAATAACGTCTCATCAATACCATGCTCTTCAATAAATTCCGATAGCAATCCCTTTAAATGGGATGTATCCTGCTGAACATAGGAAATGACTAGACCTGAAGCTAACTTTATCGAGCCTGTATGTTGGATGGGATTACCTAGAATAAGTTTTAACATACTACTTTTTCCGCTTCCATTTTTGCCATCTAAAACAACTCGATCCCCTTGTGCCACTTTGAAGCTAATAGGCTTATTCACGATATGGTCATCGTACCGAATCGATACATCCGTGACAACAACCATTTCTTTTGATGGATATGCCAATGGCTCTACTTTCAATGACTCGGTTTTTTCAACATTTTTTAGCAGTTTTGATTTTTCCTCAATAGCTCTTTGTTGTCTGGATTCTAGGTTCTTCGCTCGTTTCATCATCTTGGCTGCTTTATGTCCAACAAAGCCTTTGTCCAGTTTGGAACCTGAATTGGTTGTGCCGTTTTTGGAGGCTTCCACTTGATTAGACCAACCTGACGAACGCTTTGAGGATTGTTTTAATCGGTCGATATCTTTTTGCAGTCGTTGATTGGTTACTTCTTCGTGTTCCTGCTGACGATCAAAATTTAACTTCCAAGAAGAATAATTTCCACTTTGAACGTCAATATTGGCTCTATTGATCGATAGGATATGGTCAACACAGCCATCTAAAAAGCTTCTGTCATGTGAAATTAAAATAAATCCTTTTTTCCTGCGAAGATAATCGGAAACCGTCTTTCGTGCATCCGTGTCTAGGTGATTGGTTGGTTCATCAATTAATAAAAATTGACCCTCTGTCAAAAACAACGCAGCAAGCAGCACCTTTGTTTGTTCGCCATTGGATAATGTTTTAAAAGGACGATACATGACCTCCGCATCTACATGTAGGTAAGCTATTTCACGTAGACATTCCCAATCTTCTGCCTGAGGACAAATTTCCTCAAATATTTCATGGGTATATTTATTTGGATCAGAAACTGGATAGGGGAAATAAGTGAAGTCTACAGAAGAGATGATTTTTCCGCTATACTCATAATTTCCTAATAACAACTGAAAGAATGTTGTTTTACCTCGTCCGTTTCTACCGATAAATCCAAGTTTCCAATCCGTATCGATTTGAAAGTTGACATTCTCAAAAATATTGTCAAAGCTGCTTGGATAAGAAAAAGTTAGGTTTTGTACTTGTATCATGGACATGATAATTCCTCCTTTGTATTGCAACAGTTTACTTTTCATACAAAGTCGGTCTATCCATCTATGGTTGATTTCTCCGTATAAGCAGATGGATATTAACGACTTATACGGAGTGTTACATGCGTTACAATAGTTTTTGAATCGCTCATATTTTTCCTCTCCTTTATGGGTAAATGAAAGGTACAAAATCAACTATGAAAGCAAGAAAAAATCCCTCCAATTGTGCATTGGAAGGATTAGTCTTTCTCTGAATAAATGTGATTTGCCATTTGTCATGACAAATAAAATGCAAACTGATAGTTAAAAATGGATAGACTAACCCTATATTTTGTGTTTGAAATCATTCAATTCAAATAAAAATATAGTTTAGTTCTTCATTGTCCATTCATCAGTCCTCTCATAATTGTCTTTTTATAGTAACAAATTTTTTTACAGAATACAATGTAACCTTATTTTCACTTAGTACTATACAATAATTCCTATAATATTTATAGAAATAATTTATATAATAGTTGAAAAATAATTTCTACTATTCTGAAATATGTGCTATAGTAGGAGCATAATTGAATATTGTGTAAGACTTGGTGCCAAATGAAAGTTTGGCTTAAAAGGGAAGTCGGTGCAAATCCGACGCTGTCCCGCAACTGTAATTCGGAGCAAATCACAAATGCCACTGGGGAAACTGGGAAGGCTGTGAGGCGTGTTGATGGAAAGCCAGGAGACCTGCCAATTTCTAGTACACACCAAATACCTACGTGGAAATAGGTGGTGAAAAGTGACCAAATAGGCACTGTGCGATAACGTTTATGCGAAAGTAGATACTTTTTCGTATTGTTTTAGCATTATTAATTTTAACATGCAGCCATTTTCCTAATAGGAGAATGGCTTTTTATTTTTTCTAAAAAAGGAGCTTAAAAACATGAACTATACAAGTACATTGATCGGTTATCCCTATATAGGGGAGGAACGCGAATGGAAAAAAGCACTAGAAGCATTTTGGCGCAATGAACTTTCTGAGGAGGACTTTGAGGAAAAATTAAAGAAAATCCGTTTATCAAGAATAAACAAGCAGCTGCAACTTGGAATCGATATGGTGACAGTTGGCGACTTTACGTTTTACGATAGAATGTTAGATACAGCTTTGATGTTTGGTTTAGTTCCAAAGCGCTTTAACTGGCAAGGTGGTAAAGTCGATTTTCATACCTACTTCAGTGTAGCAAGAGGAGACAAAACAGCCGTAGCTAGTGAAATGACAAAATGGTTTAATACAAATTATCACTACATTGTTCCAGAGTATGAGGGACAAGCCTTACAACTAACAGAAAATAAAGTGTTAGCCGACTTTTTAGAGGCGAAGGAAACTTTCGGTATCATTGCGAAGCCGACACTAATTGGTCCCTATACATTTTATAAGTTAACGAAAGGCTACAACAAATTAACACAGGTTGAGTACTTATTAGCTTTATTACCACTCTATACGCAGGTATTAAAAGAATTAGTGGATGCAGGTGCCACTTGGATTCAGCTAGAAGAGCCATCCCTCGTCTTAACACTTGATCCAGCAGAGATAAAGCTGGTGAAAGAAATGTATGACCAGTTAGCCACTGCCGTTCCTGAGGCTAAAATAATGCTACAGACTTATTTCGAAGCTTTAAGTGCCTATGAAGCATTAAGTACATTGCCTGTTCAAGGATTCGGTTTGGACTTTGTTCATGGCTATAAAGGAAATATGGCGTCACTTCGTCAATTTGGTTTCCCGCAGGATAAAGTATTAGGAATAGGGGTAGTGAATGGCCGTGATATTTGGCGTTCAAACCTGGCGGAGGTCAATGCGACAATTCAAGCCATTGAACAGCTAAGTCATGCTGCTGAACTATGGATTCAACCATCAAGTAACCTACAGCACGTTCCAATCACAACCTCTCTTGAAAATGAACTTGACCCTGTTTTAAAGCAGTCTCTGGCCTTCGCAGATGAGAAAATCGTAGAAATCACGGGGCTGACTAAATATAGACGAGATAAAGATGGTTCCTTACAACATAATTTTTCAGAAAGTATGAAGGCGATTGAGGCTCTAAAAAATCATCCAATCCGCCAAAATAAGTTAATTCATCAAGCCGTTCAAACTGTGACAAAGCAAGATTTTGAACGACACAGTAATTTTACGAAGCGACAAACGATCCAACAACAAGCCTTAGGATTACCGCTGTTTCCAACAACTACAATCGGTAGCTTCCCGCAATCAGATGAAGTGAAAAGAAATCGTAATGCGTGGCGAAAGAATCAATTATCGAATGAAGCCTATGAAACATTTTTAGAAGACGAAACAAAGCGCTGGATCTCCATACAAGAGGAATTAGATATCGATGTACTTGTTCATGGTGAATTTGAGCGTACAGATATGGTCGAATATTTCGGTGAAAAGCTGACTGGCTTTGCCTTTACAGAGAAAGCGTGGGTTGTTTCATATGGATCACGCTGTGTGAAGCCTCCGATCATTTATGGAGATGTTGCATGGGCTTCACCAATTACCGTAAAAGAATCCGCCTATGCCCAAAGCCTAACGAAGCGATTTGTAAAAGGCATGCTGACAGGGCCAGTAACAATATTAAATTGGTCCTTTGTGCGAGATGATTTGTCCCGTAAAGATGTCGCTTATCAAATTGCATTAGCACTCCGTAAAGAGGTGGAAGCACTAGAAAACGCAGGTATATCAATTATTCAAGTGGACGAGCCAGCGTTAAGAGAAGGTTTACCGCTTAGAAAGGAGGAATGGGGGGCTTACTTAGAGTGGGCTGTCAATTCCTTTAAGCTTGCGACATCTAGTGTCAAAGATGAAACACAAATCCATACACATATGTGTTACTGCGAGTTTAATGATTTCATCGAACCAATTAGCGCACTAGATGCAGATGTGATTTCCATAGAAACATCACGAAGTCATGGGGAACTTATTACCTCACTACAAGCACAGCCCTATAAAAAAGGAATTGGCTTAGGCGTCTATGATATTCATAGCCCTCGTGTACCAAGCGAGGATGAAATGCTCGCTATTATGAAAGATAGTCTACAGGTGCTGGACCGTTATCAATTCTGGGTGAATCCAGATTGTGGCTTAAAAACGAGAAAAGAAGATGAAACCGTTGCAGCTTTAGCGAATATGGTTGCTGCTACTAAAACGTTGCGTCAAGCTGTACAACAATCTACATCAAGCTAACGAAATGATTTTTAATCTACTACATCTACTCTCCAATAACGAAGACTAGGGTAAATCCCTAGTCTTTTTATCTTACGTCGATATATATATATTATCTTCAGAAAGTAAAATTGACGTGAACATGCGAGCATGTTATGTTTATTACTAATTTCATAGCAATCATTACAAGTTTGAGTGAAATCGTCTTTCATTCAATTAAAAGGAAAATGGGTGAAAATCCCATGCTGTCCCGCAGCTGTAAATGAGGAGTTTTGTTTCAAATACCACTGAGTGAGTACTTGGGAAGGTGAAACAAAATGATGATTCATGAGCCAGAATGCCTGCTTGTAAGAAGATTCATTGATGATCTACGAAAGATAGGGAGATGGATGGAGACTTGCTCATCGTGGGTTTTTCTGTCCTTATTCTTTTTTAGAATAAGGTTTTTTTATGCCTTCTCTTCTTCAACAAGTAGATGTATTTGTACTACGAATAGAGATAGGAGACAGAAAATGAGATTGACAAAGTATTTACTTCCTTTCCTGCTTGTCCTGACGTTCAGTTTACTTGCTGGCTGTACAGGCACGGATGAAGAAAAGGAAAAGACCTCAGCAAACCAAACAGATGAAAAAATAATAACGATTGGCTGGCCATTAGATGTCGGTCCATTGAATCCTCATACATATTTACCGAATCAAATGACTGCCCAAGCAATGGTTTATGAATCCTTGGTGGAATACAATGATGATGGTACTGTTACGCCTAAGCTCGCCGAAAGCTGGGACATCTCTGAGGATAAAACTTCGTATACTTTCCATCTAAGAAAAGACGTGAAATATTCAGACGGCACTGCATTTAATGCAGATAATGTCATTCGTAACTTTGACGCCGTTTTAGCGAATCGAGACATGCATTCTTGGATGGGCATGGTTAACCACATGAAAGAGGTTGTAAAAGTAGATGATTTTACAATTCGTCTGCAATTGGATGAGCCTTATTATCCAGTCTTAAACGAACTTGCCTTCGTCAGACCTTTCCGTTTTTTAGGGGATAACGGATTCCCAAAGGATGATATGACGCAAGATTCTATCAAAGCACCGATTGGAACAGGCCCTTGGGTATTAACTGAATACAAAAAGGACGAATATGCATTATTTAGTCGCAATGAAAACTATTGGGGAGAAAAACCACTAGTTGAACAAATAAAAGTAAAAATTATTCCTGACTCAGAATCTATTTCATTAGCATTTGAAAACGAAGAATTAGATTTAATTTATGGGCGTGGCATTATTAGTTTAGATAACTATACGTATTTAAAAGACAGTGGCAAATACAAAACTGCTACCTCTGAGCCTTTATCTACGAAAGCACTGCTATTCAATACACAATCTGGTCCATTATCTGAGCTAAAGGTACGTCAAGCCATTCAATATGCTATTAATAAGGAACAAATGGTCGACAGTATTACACATGGTACGGAAAAAGTAGCGAACACATTGTTCTGGGATGCGATTCCTTATGCCAATATAGATTTAGCACCTATTGTATACAATCCAGAAAAAGCCCAACAATTGCTAGATGAGGCAGGGTGGTTATTACCTAAGGGTGAAAAAATTCGTTCAAAAAACGGACAGCTGTTGTCTTTAGATTTGATTTACATTGCATCTGATGCAATTCAAAAACCAATGGCAGAATTAATGCAAGGTGAACTCGCAAAAATTGGCGTTCAGTTGAATTTAGAAGGGGCAGATGTAATGGTCGGTCTTCAAAAATTGATGGATGACCAGGTGGATATTAATTTCTGGCGTACCAATGGACCACCTACAGATCCACATAGCTTTGCAAATGAATCAGCTACACCAAATGCTAGTGGTGTGTACGAGGCGAAATTAGGCCTAGCAAACGCCAAAGAAATCGATACGAAAATTCACCAATTATTAGTAGGAACAGATGAACAGGAACGCGTGCAGCTTTACACGAATATTTTAACGATGTTTCATGACCAGGCACTCTTTTACCCTATTTCTTACGAAACAAATAATGTGATTTATCAACCATCTCTAAAGGATTTTGCACCACGTGCATCTGAATATGATATACCTTATGCACAAATGGCTAAAGAAAAATAAAAGTGGAGGAGAGAGTGTGTCTAGCAGAGACAGCTCTCTCTTTATCATAGGATTGAGTAGGAAGTGACAGCATGTATGAATCAACATGGATCTTTTGTTTAAAAAGAATTTTAACATTGCCCTTTGTCTTATTAGGCGTTTCCATCCTAACCTTTGTATTTATTCGTTTTGTTCCTGTAGAGCCTGCTGAAGTCATACTACGTTTGGCAAGGGTTGCGCCAACAGAGGAAGCCATTCAGGCATTACGTGAGGAACTGGGAACGGACAAGTCGTTTTTTCTTCAATATTTGCTATGGGGAAAGGGCATAATCCAGCTAGATTTTGGAACATCTTTTGTTAGTAAATTACCTGTGGCACATGAACTATTCGTGAAATTACCCGCAACCATTGAATTAGCTATTGCTGCGTTTATCCTCATTTTAGGGCTAAGTATTCCATTCGGAGTAATAAGCGCATTGTATAAGCACACCATCATCGATAAAATCATACGATTCTTTAGCATATTGAGTGTGTCGATTCCAGCCTTTTGGTTAGGTTTCCTATTACTCTATTTATTTAGCTTAAAATTAGGACTCTTTCCGACAAACGGGAAGGGCACACCTGCTCATTTAGTTTTACCCGCCTTCGCACTGGCGTTACCAACAATTGGATTATTCGTTCAGCTTATCCGTTCAACCATCCTAGAAGAATTACAGCAGCAATATGTTCAATATGCACGGCTAAGAGGATTAAAAAGCTCCGTGATTCTTATCCGTCATGTTTTGCGAAATGCTGCTATTCCCTTGACTTCCTTGCTAGGCATGACCCTTGGCAATCTTTTAGGTGGAGCCGTGATTGTGGAGCAGGTTTTTAGCTGGCCCGGACTCGGCAGGTACTTAATAGAATCCATTATGAACAGGGATTATCCAGTTGTACAATGCTATGTGTTAATTATTGCGGTTATCTATGTGCTTGCCAATTTATGTACAGATATATTGCATCGTTTATTGGACCCTCATCTAATGATGAAGGGTAGGAGAGATTAAAAATGAAATTTGTACGAACAAAAAGTGGCAACTTAACAGGATTAATCAGTCTATTCCTCCTTGTCATTACTGGCTTATTAGGACTGTTGGCGCCAATTTTAATGCCACACGACCCTTTTGCTGTCGATATTGCTAAGAAATTTTCAGTCCCGTCTTGGGACTATCCATTAGGTACAGATCATTTAGGAAGGTGTATCTTGTCACGCCTTCTTTTAGGTATTCGTTATTCTTTAGGTTCAGCGCTCATCATTCAGCTAGTCGCTATTGTTTTAGCTATCCTACTGGGTGCTTTTGTAGCGTTGAAAAGAGGATTAATTGATTTTCTTTTTATTCGATTATGTGATATTTTATTAGCCTTTCCGACACTCGTACTTGCATTTGGACTGTTAGGTATATTAGGTCCTAGCTTAAAAAATGTTTTAATAGCGCTCATTTTCACACAGCTTATTTATTATGCAAGAATGATCCGAGGTTTGTTTATTGGCATCAATGAGAAAGACTTTGTTCAAGCTGCTAGGATAACGGGCACTACAGGTATCCAATTAATTAGACGCCATTATATACCCAATCTATTGCCATCTATTGTCACGATTGTCGCATTAGATATCGGGAAGGTGATTTTAGAAATTGCAGGCTTTTCGTTTATCGGACTTGGGGTGCAGGCACCGATCCCAGAATGGGGCATGATGATCAATGAAGGAAAGCAATACATGAGACAGCATCCTGAATTAATGCTTTATCCAGGACTTGCCATCATCCTTGTTGTGTTATTGTTTAATCAATTAGCAAATCGTTTAAAAAGGCTTGACTAGGAAAGGGGAAGTTATGGAGAAAGTTTTAGAAGTGATAGACCTCACAGTCAAAATAGGGGAGAAAAATATATTAACCTCTATCAACCTGACAGCTTATAAAGGGCGAGTCCTAGGAATTATCGGGGAAAGTGGCAGTGGCAAGTCCATGCTTTGCCATGCCATCATGCAAACATTACCGTCCTTTGCCCATGTCAGCCAAGGGGACGTACTCTATCTGCAAGAAAATTTATTAAACGTTTCAGCTACTAAATGGAGAGCTTATCGTGGCAGACATCTTTCGATGATTTTGCAAAACCCATCCGCTGCATTTGATCATATTCAAACGATTGAAAGTCATTTTCGAGAAACATTAAAAGCACACTTTAAGCTTACAAAAAAAGAAATGAGACAGATCGCCCTTGATGCTTTGAAAAAAGTTCATTTACCTCAGCCAGAGCAGCTCTTGTCCTACTATCCTTTCCAGTTAAGTGGAGGCATGCTACAGCGAGTGATGATTGCTCTGTCAATGGCGATACAGGCCTCCCTCTACATCGCAGACGAGCCTACGACTGCTCTGGATACCATCAATCAGAAACAAGTATTAACACTATTTAATCAAATTCGCTCAGAAACAGATGCTACCATACTCCTTGTCACGCATGATTTAGGTGTCATTGCTGAGCTTGCGGACGATGTGGCTGTGATGTATCAAGGAGAAATCGTTGAGCAAGCAAATGTTTTTGATTTTTTTGATGCGCCTCAGCATCCCTATACCAAGAAACTTTTACAAGCGAGAATGCTATGAGGTGATAAAATGACGCTACTAGAAGTAAAAAATATTGAGAAATACTATGCGCAAAGACCATTTCTATTCAAACGAGGACAGGAAGCCCCTGTATTAGAGAATGTGACATTTTCACTTCAGGAAGGAGAATGTCTTGGCATCGTCGGTCAAAGTGGTTCTGGAAAAAGCACATTAGGGCGCATTATTTTAGGGATTGAACGACCAACAAACGGAGAGCTGATCTTTCAAGGTGTCAATTTATACGAAGCACCCAGCAAAGAGAAAAAAATGATACGAAGAAATTTACAGGCTGTTTTTCAAAATAGTTATCATTCATTTAATCCAAAACAGACGATTTTCGAAATACTCGAAGAACCGTTTTTGAATTTCGAGCATTTTAGCAAAGCAGAGCGACAACAGAAAGTAAGGGAATTACTAGACTGTGTAGAGTTAGAGTGGGCAATGGCTCAAAACTATTCCTCACAGCTAAGTGGGGGACAGCAGCAACGAGTCAACATTGCTAGAGCTCTTGCATTAAAGCCGAAACTGATTGTTTTAGATGAGGCCATTAGTAGTCTTGATATGATTTTGCAAAAGACGATTATAGAGCTACTGCAAAGACTTCAAAAAGAGCTACAGCTTGCTTATCTATTCATTTCACATGATTTACAGGCCACACGTTTTATGTCAGATCGCATCCTTGTGATGCAGCATGGTCAGCTAGTGGAGGAGATAGGCAAGGATGGGACATATCAGCACCCCGCTTCACAAGCGTTATACAATGCAATTTTGCCATCACACCCGCGGGAAAGAAAAAAGAAGGATAGACCCAATTAAACAGAAACGCCATTTTGAGAAATTAAAAATGGCGTTTTCTTAATTTTTAAAGCAATATAGAAACAAAAATAAATAAAATTAATCAAGATATTAATTTTATTTATTTTTTAATTAAAATTATTAATTTTATTATTTACATCTTTAATTTCTTTATTATATAATCAGCTTAACTTAAAGGAAGGAGTTCACTATGGCTTATCAAGTAATCACAAATTGTCCTGTCTGCAGTAAAACATTAAAAATTACGAAGTTACAGTGTTCTCATTGTCACACGACCATTGAAAATGAGTTTGAATTGTCGAAGCTAGCATCCTTATCACAGGATCAGCTTCATTTTGTGGAAGTATTTTTAACCTGCCGAGGAAATATTAAAGAGGTTGAAAAGGAACTGGGGGTTTCGTATCCAACAGTTCGAGGCAAGCTAAATGATATTATTTCATCCCTTGGCTATGCTCAAAAGAAGAAAAATGAAGTAGATGAGAAAAAAATTGTAAGCATGCTTGAAAATGGCGAAATCACAACAGATGAAGCCATAAAGCTCTTAAAAGACGAATAGGGAGGAACGACCATGAAAGAGGAAATTACAAAAGTGTTAACGATGATTCAAGAGGGCAAAATTGATGCGGATAAAGGATCAGAGCTGATTCAAGTGCTACAACAGAAAGAAGAATCAGAGAATAAATTTGTGGAAAAAACAAAGTATTTAGATAAAACGTTAAAGGTCCGTGTTGTATCCACCGAAAATGATAATGTCACGGTAAATTTACCAATTAAACTTGTCAAAGCCGTATTGATGGCAGGACACAGCATCGCTGCAAGTATTCCGCAATCTGAAAAATACGTAAAAGATATCGACATCAATCTTCTTCTTGAAGCAATTGAAAATGAACTAGATGGACAAATTGTAGATATAAAATCAGCAAACGGAGATTCCGTTGCAGTCTTCATTGAGTAGAGGCGACGAATGATGCATGTAAAAGTGAAAGCAAAAGACGTTCGCTTTACCGTCCCTGTTCCCTATACTGTGCTAACCATTGTCCTCTCCATTTTAACTTCTAAATGGATTCAGCAACAAGCCAATAAGTGGACAAAGGCATACTTCGATAAAAAGAAAATAGACTTTACCTTTCCCCTCATCGACAAAGAAATGTTAAAGCCGATTATCAAGGAACTACAAAATTATAAAGGACTTGTGCTAGTCGATGTCAAAGCTCAGGACGGGACTGAGGTTAAGGTTAGACTATAATCCCAATGATAGAATGGTAAGAGCATGTTATGATAAAAGCATGCTCTTTATTAATGTAATGAGCATCATTTGAAATGGGTAAGAGATGATCATTATTTCAGGACTTACGATAGAGACAACTATTTTTCAATGGTACATAAAATAGAAGATTTCTTTAAACTCAAATTAGAATTCTAGATCCATTTTAATAGAAAATCACGTACATCGTTAAAAATAGATTTTTGATTTGGGTATAAGTGATTAGTGGTAATCTATTTGGAACTACATAATTAAAAATACTGAATAATCCAAAAATAAAGAAGTTTAGAATCTAGATTTACTTTTCATTTGAAGGATGGTAAACTTAAAACTATTGAACAACAACAATATATTGTGTTCGTTTTACTAAGGTACTACTATATGTAGTTTAAAAGGGAAGTTCGGTACAATTCCGACGCTGTCCCCGCAACTGTTAAGCTGACGATGATAGCATCCACTGTGCATGCGCATGGGAAGGAAATCAGAGAATGAAGCAAAGCCAGGAGACCTGCCTTTATAAAACAAATTAATCATTTCTTCGGGGATTAAGAGATGGGAACGTCGGTATTTTTAGTATGTTAACGTTTCCATTTTAGCTATCTCTCTTAAAGAGATAGCCTTTTTATTTTATGAAAAGAGGGATTTCTATGAAACTTTATACGAAAACAATTTGTCCAAAATGCCTGTGGGTAAAATCTGAATTACAACGTGCAGGACTTGAAGCAGAAATTGTTAACATTGATCACGATGAACAAGCTAAGCAAACCATTATAGATGCAGGTTTTTTAAGTGTGCCTGTTTTAGAAATGAATGAAACCTTTATAGGAGATGTTCAGGAAATTGTTTCTCAAATTGAGTTGATTACCCTATGATCGTTTATGCAAGTCGTACAGGCAATGTCCGAAATGTTGTATCCAAATTAAAGGCAGAAGCTATCGAGCTCTCTGAAGAATTGCGACTGAATAAGCCGTATCTTTTAATTACCTACACAGATGGTTTAGGTGACATTCCAGCGAAGGTGCAACGCTTTTTAGAAAAAAACAGAGATTTTTGTAAAGGAGTAGTTGCCAGTGGCAATAGTAACTTTGGCCATCATGTATTTGGCGCTGCTGGTGAGAAAATTGCTACTACCTATCATGTACCCTTAGTAAGGAAATTAGATTTACGAGGCAATCAAACAGATTATGAAGCAATACAAACGTTTTATGAAACGAGGGTAATGAGATGAAAACCTATTTAAAGCTTAATAATGACGTACTGAATCGTTATAGTACAACTGGATTACTTGAGTTAGAAAAAGATCGTGAAGCTACGCGCCGCTACTTTTTAGAGTATGTCAACGTACGTTTGCGTTATTTTATAGATATTGAGGAAAAAATCCGCTATTTAGTTGATGAGGGCTACTATGAGAAAGCATTTATCGACATGTACGAAATGGAATTTATTAAGAAGTTGTATAAAAAAGCCTATGATTATAATTTCCGTTTCCCATCCTTTATGAGCGCCAGCAAGTTTTATGATAGCTATGCTATGAAAAGTCGTGACGGCGAAGAGATTTTAGAAAAATATGAGGATCGTATTGTTATTATTGCTTTGTATTTAGCTCAAGGCAACACAGCTTTAGCAGAACGTTCTGTCGAAGCGATGATGGAAGCCTATCAACCTGCCACACCAACTGCATTGAATAGTGGCAAGAAAGCACGTGGTGAATTAGTAAGCTGCTTTAAATTATCAATGGATGACTCCATGAATAGTATTGCTGAAAATATTGGCTATTGTTTAGAGCTATCACGCCTTGGTGGTGGAGTTGGGGTCAACTTAACAGATTTACGTCCATTAGGTGATCCAATTAAAGAGATATTAAATCGTGCAAGTGGTGTCATCCCAGTAGCGAAACTGTTAGAAAATTCTTTCAGTTATTCTAATCAGTTAGGGCAACGAAATGGCTCAGGTGTTGTCTATCTAAATATTTTCCATGCAGACATAGAAAATTTCATTTCATCAAAAAAACCAAATGCTGATGATAAAATTCGCCTCGCTACCCTTTCAACAGGGATTATTATACCTAGTATTTTCTTCGAACTGATGAAACGTGATAAGGATATTGTTTTGTTTAGCCCATACGATATTTTTAAAGAATATGGCAAACGTATGTCTGAAATTTCTATTTCAGACATGTACTACGAGCTACTTGATAACCCTAAAATTCGTAAAATTAAACGTTTAAATGCACGCAAGCTTTACACAGAGGTGAAAAAAGCACAATTTGAATCAGGCTATCCGTTTGAAATCTTTGATGATAATGTCAATAAGGTACATCCTTTAAAAAATATTGGACGTGTCAAAATGTCCAATTTATGTACAGAAATCTTACAAGTACAAGAGACAAGTATCATTACGGACCAGGATCAACCAAATGACTATGGATTAGATGTATCGTGTAACTTAGGTTCCATCGATATCCATGCAGCAAGTAAAGTCAATGATTTCGGCGCATTAGTCGATACAGCCATGCACCTATTAACAAATGTATCGCAAATGACACACATTAAGAATGTTCCGTCTGTTGCAAAAGCCAATCAATTAATGCATTCTGTAGGGCTTGGCTGTATGAACCTCCATGGGCATCTCGTGACAGAAGGCATCCTGTACGGCTCAAAAGATTCCATTGATTTCATGGATCACTTTATGGAAGCGATGAACTATTATTCTCTGAAATCTTCGATGGAAATGGCGAAAGAAAAAGCTGCAACCTTCTACCGATTTGAGGACAGTGATTATGCATCAGGTAGCTATTTTGACCAATATATCAATAAAACTGAAGAAGAACTATCGCCTGCTGTGTTGAAGGCGCTTGGCAATATTCCAATCATCACAAACAAGATGTGGGAAACGTTAAAGCAGGATGTAATGCAGTACGGTCTATTCCATTCCTATCGTTTGGCTATTGCCCCAACTGGTAGTATTTCATATATTCGTAGCTGTACGGCTTCAATCGCACCATGTACAGAGCGCGTAGAGGTTCGTGATTACGCCGATAGTAGAACCATTTATCCAATGCCTCATTTAACAAATGACAATAGTCATTTATATGTGGAGGCGTATGATGTGAATCCTTATGATTTAATTGATTTATATGCAGCTTCTCAAAAGCACGTTGACCAAGGTATTTCCATGACGCTTTATGTAACGGACAATTGGACAACCGAACAATTGGCTAAAGTATACATTTATGCGTGGATAAAGGGCATTAAGTCTGTTTACTATGTTCGTCAACGATTACAAAGCTTAGAGGAGTGTGTAGCATGTCAAATATAATTTATGAGGCAGTCAATTGGAATAAGGCAACAAGTGAGCTTGCCAATATATTTTGGGACCAGCAATGGAAGCAAATTTGGTTTCCAGAAGAAATTGCGGTCAGTAAAGATATTAAACAATGGAAAAGCTTTGAGCATCAGGACACATATAAAAAAGTATTTGCAGGATTAACCTTACTGGATACTGTACAAACAAATATCGGGATGAATCGTGTTGCTGCTTATACAGACGATTTACAGGAAAAGGCTGTCCTAACCGTTTTTGATGCATTCGAGGCGATACATGCCAAGTCCTATTCTTATATTTTCACAACGCTTTGTACAAACGAAGAAATCGACGAGCTATTTGAATGGGTTAAGAAAAATGAATTTCTACAGTATAAAGCCAATAAAATAGCAGACATTTATAATAGTATTGAAGAAGGCAATCCAGAGAGCTTATGGAAAGCGATGTTTTCATCCGTTATGCTTGAATCTTTCCTGTTTTATTCTGGCTTTTTCTATCCACTATACTTAGGAGGACAAGGCTTCCTACGAAACAGTGCCGAGATTATTTCACTCATCTTGCGCGATGAATCTATCCATGGGGTAGCAGTTGGATTTTTTGCTCAAAATTTATTCAAGCAATTTTCAAAGGAAAAGCAAGAAGAGCTACATTTATGGGGCTATGAGCTATTATTAGATTTATATCAAAATGAAATGAAGTATACAGATGATATTTATGCGGAAACAGGATTATCACCTGAAGTTCGAGCATATGTACGTTATAATGCTAATAAAGCTTTAATGAATGTCGGCTTTGAAGCCATGTTCCCAGAAGAGGAAGTCAATCCAATTGTGATGAATGGTATTCGTAATGAAGGCTCCACATATGATTTCTTTTCACAAAAGGGTGCTACCTATGCCAAGGCAAAAGTTGCGCCAATCACAGATGACACATTCAATTTTAATCGTTAAGGATGAAGAACAATGAATCTAGAAGTAAAAATTAAAAAAGTTCACGCTGATGCCATGCTACCGATACAAGCCAACCCTGGTGATGCAGGCATGGACCTCTATTCCATAGAAGCAGTAGAAATCCCAGCAGGCGTAGCCAAACTCATTAAGACAGGTATTCAGATTGAATTACCTAAGGGAACGGAAGCCCAAATTCGACCAAGAAGTGGACTAGCATTAAAGCATAGTGTAACCGTACTGAATAGCCCAGGCACTATAGATGAAGGCTATAGAGGCGAAATCGGTGTTATTTTAATCAACCATGGTCAAGAACCGTTTATCGTAGAAAAATCAATGCGCATTGCTCAAATGGTTATACAATTTGTTCCTTCTATTCAATTAGTGGAAGCAGATGAATTATCTCAAACGGTCCGTGGAGAATCTGGATTTGGTGCAAGTGGTACGAAATAGCGTACCTATATATAAACCTCATAAAGTTTACTTAAAAATCCTGCGAAAATGCAGGATTTTTTTGTTATCGTAGCTCATAGCAGAAGGAAATAATAGGGTACATATGGAATGAAGTAATGATAGCGATGTAAAGGAGCTAATAATCATGAAAAAAATATGTTCAGGTATTTTCCTTATGTTGATTGTCATTCTTACATCTATCACAACTGCTGCAGCAGCTAGTAGTCAACTAAAAGTGGACGGTATGACAGTACAAACGGATGTGAAGCCCGAAATAAAAAACAATCGAACAATGGTACCTTTACGCGTGATTAGTGAAAATTTAGGGGCTAAGGTGCATTGGTCGGATGGGCAAGTGATACTGACCCAAAGTGAGATGAAAGTCAGTTTAAAGTTAAACAGTAGTAAAGCCACAGCAAATGGAAAAACGGTATTATTGGATGCAAAGCCATACTTAAAGAATGGACGCACCATTGTACCATTACGTTTTCTAGCAGAAATCTTTGGCTGTAAAGTTCATTATGATCATTTAACGATCTCTATCGATACAGAGCCATTGATGATTAAGGGTGTGGAAGTGAAAGCATTACTTCATGAATACCACATGACAATGGGGGGAGTAGTCGAGCAAATCAATGGCAATGCCTATATGCAAGAAATGCACCGTATATTTACTAAAAATATGGGCAAGAAGATAAAACAGCCTAACGACTACACATGGTCTGTCCATAGCACCGTAATTGGGGGCTATTATAAAATGGGCCAATATGATTTCCTGAACAAGGAAGGTAGTAGCATAGCACGTTATGATCTCTATTCGTTGGTGCAATCTTCAGATAAACCTTTGACTGGACAGCCAGACGTGTTGATTTATGACGCAGCTGTTGACCAATGGTATGAGTTTAACAAAACTGCCAGTGACTCTATTTATTCGTTAATGGAAACTGCTAAGAGAAATGGCTTTGTGACAGTTATTAGTAATACAGTTCCTTGATTATGAATCCATTAAAAACGCAATAGAAGAGCACATCTATAAATAAGATGTGCTCTTCTTATTTTAGTGAGGATAAAAAATGCTAATCATTTTTATTTAGAAAAGTACTAGGCATGACTACAAGAACTACTGTTCCACGAGCACAAAGCGTATCCTGCGCGTAAACTTCAGTTTCTACTTTCCATTTCTTCGGATGAATTTCTTCAACAGTGCCAATTGCCTTTAATGGAACATGTTGGGGTGTTGGCTTTAGGAAATCTACATTAAGGTTAGCCGTTACAAATCGAGGTGGCTCCGCTCCATCACCAATTTCATGTCCATTTTTACGATGCAAGGCAAGCGCTGCCGACCCTGTTCCATGGCAATCAATTAATGAAGCAATTAAACCACCATAGATAAATCCTGGAATACCCATATATTTTGATTCAGGTGTATAGATTGTAATCGTCTTATCACCATGCCACCCCGTGCGAAGATGATGACCATCATCATTCAAACGGCCACACCCATAACACCAAGCGATATCATCTGGATAAATATCTTGAATTGCTTTTTCTACTTTTAATTCTTCCATTCTTCTCTCCCCAATACTCTAGTATTATTTGTTTCTAATCGAACGTTAATCATTTAAGTATAATTAATCATTTCCATTCCATCAATAAAAATCTAAATATTCCATCTATTTAAACTATGTAAGAAAGCACTACCATAAAGTTGGACAAATTTTATTAGTGACAGATGGGGAGGGCTGGTATCAGAAAGTAGGAAAAGCTGCATAGCTTGTAAAACGCTGGCATGGTGCAACAATAGAAAGATGGTATACTATGATCGTTGCATTGCTGTGCTGAAGAAGGAATTAAAGGAGTCAAAAGGTATGTCATTAAAAAATATAATCGATTGTATTTGCAAGGAAGCAACTAATAAAGACAGTAAAAAATTAGAAGAATTACTAGAGCAATTGTATGATTATGAAAGTGCTAAAATACTTGATATTTACCCTTATCAGATAAAAAGTAATGAAAAATATAGTCAAGTTGAAGTATTCTTCGATAAATTAGAGATGGTCGATTTCCAACAAAAAACGCAGGATTATCATTCGTACCAGAAAAGCCTAGAAAAATTTGAGAGATTTTTTGAATTGATGTGGTTAAAATCATCTGAATTTTATGCATTTTATTATTTACCAGATCCTTTATATAAGGATCAATTGTATTATAAAGTCTACGAGAATGAGTGGGGTAAAATTATACCTAAAGATCTTACAGAAGGCATTTTATTAAACATTGATGAATACACAATGTTAATTTCACTAATAAAATTAGCTGTTTCGGACCATCTCCATTTACATTTTATTTTACCTGAGGAGAATATTGTATTTAGTGGGAATGGCTTAGCCTTTTTAATTTACAGCCAACATAATCTTGAGTTATTAGAAAAGGTTGCTAATACGGAGGGGCTCTATATCCGTTGAAAAAGTGAGAGAACATTCCCAGCAACAGGAAGCTAGATAATATAAAACATACCCTAAAAAATAGCAACAATCTATGTTTCTTACAGATCGTTGCTACTATTATTTAAAATCATTTATTTTGCTCTCGATAATTAATGGCCTCTTTAAATTCATCGGTGGCTAGGATATTGTAGAACATATTTCTACTGTTTACGTTTGCTATTGTCCCAGTGATTGTATTATCAATCCATAGATAGTATTCATCATCGTTTAGTTTGATCTTATACTGCGGAGCAATTTCGTTATCGACCTCACCGAATTCTCTAGCTTTTTTAAATGTTTTTTCTATAATTTTAATATCTTTCGCATCGGAGATTTGTTGTAAAGTATCGGGTTGCACTTCATCAAAATTAATTAATTCTTGAATTTCTATCACCTTCGATGCTTCTTTCTGATCGTTACAAGCAACTAACGCTAAGGAACAAATCATTAACAACAAAATTGTTTTTATTTTCACCTTGTCTTCACCCCTTTTTGTTCAATCTAGTATATTCCCTTATGAACATTTCTTCAAACTGCAAAACCCTCAAAGTATTTACATATTCTAACAGTCTAAAAAAAAGGTTTAACCATAGCATAAAAACTTATTTGAGAGCTTTCCCCTTGAATGGAATTTATAGTATGCTGATTAAAAGGGAGGAGAGGGATTTTATGGTTAAACAATTGATTGTTGGGGATACAACACAGGAATTGGCTTCTACTCGTCGCATGCTGGAACGCTTGCCCGACGAGCATATGACATGGAGGCCACATGAGAAATCAATGACACTAGGAGGTCTGGCCACGCACCTAATCAATCTGCTAAACTGGCAAATGGCTATTTTACAGTACTTAGACTTTGATCTTTCCACCGTTCCGTTACGACGAGAGGCATTAGAAAAGCGAGCTGACATTCTGGATGAGTTCGATACAAACGTAAGAAAACTGGAAATGATGCTTACTGAATGTGATGAGAAAACGCTCGGAGAGGAATGGGCACTACGTCATGGTGACCATATTATTCGCCAAGAGCCTCGAGCAATTGCGTTCCGCACCTTCGGATTAAGCCACATGGTCCATCATCGGGCGCAGCTTGGGGTATACTTGCGACTTCTCGATATTCCAGTACCAGGCATCTACGGCCCCTCTGCAGACGAAGAAGCCTAGTAAACTACTTCCATGAATCGCTATTTAGAAAGGTATGAGGTGTTCGATTGACTAAGATAATGACGAAAACAGAACGATTAATTATTCGATTAATGGAAGAGGGAGATTACTCTTCTTGGCTTACGCAATATGAAAATCGTTTACCTTCCCAGCATAAATACGATGAAGGTAAATTAGATATGAGCATCTGTACGAAAGAATGGTTTCGTGATTTAGTTACTAAGCATCATCAGATGGCTGAGGATGATAAGGTGTATGTATTTGGAGTATTTAGAAAAACAGATAATACGCATATTGGTTTTGTAGACTTTTCCACAATTATGAGGGAAGAATTTCAATGGGCTAGGTTCGGGTATACCATTCATAACCATTTTTGGAGAAAAGGTTATGGTAAAGAGGCTGTAAAGGCAGCGATTGATCTAGCATTTGAAAAATTAAATTATCATCGAATAGAAGCTCATATAAACCTCGACAATACGGCATCTATAAAATTAGCAGAAAATGTTGGGATGCTTTATGAATGCACGAGGAAAGGATTCATATACGAGGACAACAAGTGGACTGATCAGCTGGTTTATTTTATAAATGCAGAAGACATTTAAAAGGGAGGAGCTGTATGTACGACATGGAGAACTCTTTAGAAGTGCAAAAGAAAGAGGATATAAAAATTTCAATAGTCATACCAGCCCATAATGAAGAAAAATACATTGGAAAATGCTTAGAATCTATTTTAAAGGCTTCCAAATCCTTTGAAAATCAAGTAGAGATTATTGTTGTTTTAAATCGCTGTACAGATAGAACAGAGGAAATTGCAAAATCGTATAATTGTATCCTACTAAAAAATAGCGATAAGAACCTTTCGAAGATTAGGAACGCTGGCGTTGATATAGCAAGAGGGGAAATCATCGTCACAATTGATGCCGATACACAGATGAACGAACATGTGTTATCGAAGGCAGTGGAGAACTTAAGCACAGGTAAGTACATTGGTGGGGGCGTTACAGGAAAGTTTGAAAGAATGTCCTTAGGAATTTTTGTTTCAGCTTTGTTGTTAATCGGACCAATATTTTTAAAATATGGTGCAATTTCTGTAGGCATCTTTTGGTGCTACAAAAAAGATTTTCAAGCAATTAATGGATTTAATGAAAATATGCTCATGGCAGAAGATGCCGATTTTGCTAAACGATTAAAAGATTGGGGAAAAAAGAACGAAAAAAAATACGGAACAATTCAAAATGGAATGATCACTTCAAGCAGAAAATTTGATAAGCATGGAGACTGGGTTTTACTTAAACGTCCTAAAATGATCCTAGCATACCTTAAAGGTACAGATCAGAAACATGCGAATGAAGCATATTATGAAAATGAAGATAGATAAAAAGAAACCGTAACGTTAATCGAACAAGGATTAACGTTTTTTTGTTATCACACTAGCTGGAAAAAAGAAAAGAATTGAATAATTTTTTATAATAAATTATTCTTTATTACATCAATATTGATGATTCATTTTAGCGAAAGGATGGGGATTGATATAGCTGACGTCAATGTGTCAAACCCTAACAATCAGAATGATGAATAACTTTGAAGATTTAATAGAAAAAGAGTATTCCAATATAGCAGGCATCGCTATTAGAAAAGATAATCATTTAATTTACGAAAAATATTTTGATGAGTACACCCAAGATGATGCTTTGCATATAGCATCTGTCACTAAAAGTATCATCTCCATTCTTATTGGAATGGCAATTGATAAAGGATATATGAAAAATATAGAACAGCATGTGTTAGATTTTTTTCCAGATTATACAGTGAAACGTGGCGAAAAAACCATTCAAAACATCACCATAGCAAATTTGTTGTCAATGACTGCACCCTATAAATACAAGTCAGAGCCTTATACGAAAATATATTCAAGTGATGACTGGGTAAAAGCTGCATTGGATTTGCTAGGAGGCAAAGGTAGTATTGGGGTGTTTAACTATTCTACCGTTGGCACACATATTTTATCAGGTGTTCTTACAACTGCCACTGGTCAATCTGTTCTTGATTTTGCTACAGAAAACTTGTTTAAACCTCTTTCAATCAAAGCTCCCACAAATACAACTATACAAAATAAAGAAGACTATTTCGCTTTTCTGAAGGATAAATATGTCACTGGCTGGATAGTAGATCCTAAGGAAGTAAACACCGCTGGTTGGGGACTTACGTTAACAACCCGAGATATGGCCAAAATAGGTCAGCTCTATTTAAATGGGGGTGTATGGAACGGTCGCCAAATTCTTTCTTCTCAATGGATAGAGGACAGCACTAAAGTACAAAGTCGATCAGGAAAGCTGACCTATGGTTATTTGTGGTGGATACTTGATGATTGCTATGCAGCTTTGGGGGATGGTGGAAATGTAATATTCATAAATCCTCAAAAGAAGATGGTCATTTCGATTGCTTCGCGCTTTATGCCACGTGCCAAGGATCGTGTTGAATTGATTAGAAAGCATATAATACCATTGTTTGAATAACAGCTAAGGATAATAAACAATTATGTTAAATACACTCCATTTTGATCATCATCAATCAAAATGGAGTTTTTATATTGAATAAAGGATATTAATGAATCAATTTTGTCAATCATCCTTAATGAGCATAAAAGCATCTACTTTATTGACTACAAAATAACATTACAAGCCATCCAAAACAGTTTTGGGGATCCGTTCAACTTTGTTCAAAATGACATTTTTAAAATCAATTAAAGTTTCGCATTTTTAATCAAAATTTTTTTAAACTAACAAAAATACTTGCAACACCAATTGTAGTACTGTATAGTACTAATTATGACAAAGGTAAAATTAATGAATCAAAAACGTGTAATTGAAGTAGCTGCAACATTATTTTTAGAAAAAGGGTTTGCTTATACAAGCATGGATGAATTAGTTCGTGTAAGCAAAGTTTCAAAGTCTAATGTGTATTATCACTTCTCTAATAAGGAAGAATTGTTGGAAGGGGTCGTTGATTATTGGATTGAAATGTATCAATCTGCAATAGATGACTTACTATCTCAAAACCATTTATTAGTTGAAGATCGTATCAAACTGTTTTTAAAGCAAATATCACAAGGAGTTCAGACGAGAGAATATAAGGGGAGCTGTCCATTTATTACGCTTTATATTCAAAGTCCTACAAATGCCACAAAAGTAAAAGAAAAAATAGGTCTTTTTTTTAAAGGCTTACAAACGAAAGTTTCTCTATTCCTTAAACAAGGGGTAGAGAATGGTGAATTTAGAAAGACAATAAATATTGACGAGGTTGCATCTCTTTTTATTACAAATCTTGAAGGAGCGCTATTTATTTCAGAAACACTGGAGGATGCAACTGTAATCATGAAAACAGCAGATCATTTGTTTAACTTGCTTCGGTAAAAGAAGCATTTTTTTTACATCAAATTAGTACTACGTAGTACTACTAGGAGGATTTTTATGAGAACAGTATTTTTAACAGGTGGAACAGGTTTTATTGGAAAGCAATTAGTGAATGAATTAGTCAAAGAGGATGTGAACATTCTTCTTTTAGTGAGGTCGAAAAGTAAAGCAACACAGATTTTTCAGGAAAGAGGCATCTTAAAAGAGGAAAATATGCACTTTATTGAAGGTGATTTAACGAAAATAGACTTAGGTCTAAGTGCTGAAGATAAGGAGTTGGTATTGAAAACGGATGTGATTATTCACGCAGGAGGCTCCATGGATATTCAAGCGACAAACAAAGAGGCAACTTCTGTATTTTTGAATGGCGCCAAACATATTAGTGAATTCGCTAAAAGTATTCATCAATTGAAGGGCTTGCAGCAATTTATTCATGTTGTAGGTTATATGAGTCCCTTTGATGATAATAATAGCAAGGTTGCGATAGATGTATTTAAAGAAGGAAACAAATTTTTAAAAATAAAAAACCCATATGAGAAAACAAAATTTTTAGCAGATCTTTATATCCGTCAACAGGCATCAGCTGTAGGTTATCCGCTGTCTGTCATTAATCCGCCAACTGTGGTTGGTAGTAGTAAAACAGGGAGTACAGAGCAGATAGCAGGATTAGGTTTGCTTGTGACAAGTATGCGAAGAGGGCTCATGCCAGTGATTCCTGGAGATAAGGGATATAGGTTGCCACTGATTTCAAACGATGAGTTTGCGAAGTTTATTTTGCAGGTTTTCAAATTGGAGCAGCCGGCTATTCAAACATATACACTTGTTGATGACAAAGAGAACGATCCGAACATTGCTGAATTATTAAGTGTTATGTCGGAAAGTATGAATATGAGGGCACCAAAAATCTCTGTTCCAATGCCGCTTATGAAAACAATAATGAAAAGTGGAGTAAGTAAAATAACAAACATTCCTTCTGATGGACTGAATTTTATCACAAAACGAACATTTTCAAATGGTTCGGTGAAAACCATGAGGGGTGGAGATTGGTTTAAGAAGATGAGTGTCATGAACTTTTTCCCTGCCGTAGTAGCTGATCTGGATTATCGATTGATGTATCAAAATGGTGAGCATCATCATTTATTTGAGCGAACATTATGCGATAACAATACCCTTTACCAATTACACGGAGAGGGAAAACCGTTTATTTTATTACATGGTTTATTGAGTGATGGGGAGGATTTATTTCCTTTAGCGCTAGAGCTTCATGAAAAAACTGGTCAACCTGTATGGATCTTGGATCTTCCAGGTTTGGGACGTTCACCTTTTAAACGCGAGAAAAATCTTTTAAATATCTATTTGAATGTAGTAAAAAAGTTATTGGAGAAAGCTACTAACGGCGCCCATCTAATTGGCCATTCATTTGGTGCGTATATTCTTTTGGAAGCATTAGTACAAAAGTACATAGATAAGAAGTATACAATTACTTTACTTCAGCCACCTATTACTAAAAAAAATGCTAAATCGATAAATGTTCCTCAATTTATGAACAAATGGACATTGAAATTGGCAACTACTAATTTGATAGAGCGATATTTATTAAGTAATGGTTTATTTGAAAGTACAGAGAGCATCCCTGAACATTATATTGAAAAACTAAGTAAAAGTTTTACTTCTCCTAGAATTTTAAATACTACGGTTCAGCTTAACAGTTTACTAACGAAAAACGTTCAAGGTGATTTCAATGAAGTAACAACGTATAATCTTCACATTATTTGGGGGGATTCTGACAGAGGCTATTCTGCTCCTTCACATCTGGGTAAGGTTGATTTTGTTCCATATGGTCATCATTTTCCTCTTAGCCATCCGAGTGAAACGGCTAATTTGGTCATAAAAAACAGTAATGCATTTGCAAAAGAAGCTGAGATCTTGCTTCGGTAAAACTACTATTTAGTGTCCTTTCTACAGGTAGCAGTGAAAATTACTGATATATTACAGCCGAAAAAGTATACACCTAACCAGTTGTCAAAATTTATTTGACGACTGGTTATTTAGTATTATTCTTCAGAATTAAGGAATCAAGAAGAACGATTTAATAAAAGGAAACTCGATGCAGTATATTGTTTTATTTAAAGAAAATTCTTTTTTAGAGTATGGGGAAGACGAAAGGGACTACGAAATTATTCATATTCCAACAGAGACATTAAAAGAATTATTTGAAGATAATTCAAGATCTAATTGCATTTTTATAAAACGATTTAATAGATATCGAGGTGATTGAGGATTAATATCTTTTTCAATGAGCATTCGTAAATAATCCCTTATGTTCATTTGTCCTCTTATTGAATATGGCAGCTGAAAACAACTTTTTTATTATATGAAATGGGGAAACTATTTTTTAAAGTAATACTATCTTAGGCACCAATGTATTAAGTTTTTTTAACATATATTAAACTTTCATTCAACAATCGGGCCAGATTGTAGAGTAACTTCAGGGCATAACTTCTAACTAATAAATATATTATGCACGTTATTCGTTAGAAGTTATAATACTCAATTTAATAGTAGGTTGTTCCATAAGCTCATCGAATCGGTACGAGTCATGCAATAAGATTAATTGGACTGGTTTGATATTGCCTCAAAATAGTCTAGAACTACCTTGCGGAATTCCAATGAAGCTTGCGTCATGTATCGACTTTTATGCCATAATAAAGCGATATCACGTTCAATTTCATGATCCTCAACTTGCAAATATTTAATCTTTTCCCATGATATTTTTGCTGTGCTTGGTATGAAGGCAAGTCCAATTTCAGCTTCTACAAGAGTGATCAAACGTGTAGGTTCATCGCCCTCATACACATATTTAAGGTCAATTCCAGCCGATTTACATACAGCGTCTACTAAATCACGAGTGCCGTATCCTCTTTTCACACCGACAAAGCTTTCATCCTTAAGTTCTGTTAAACATACGCTACTTCGGTCTGCCAGCCGATGCCCATTAGGAACTGCAACAAGAATGGGATCAACAAAGACAACTTGACATTCGATGTCTTGCCCTTGAAAAGGAGAGGACGACAAGCAAAAATCGACTTCGCCTCGATGTAAAAGCGTGACCATTTCCAGTGTGGTCAGCATTTGCACATGAAATTGGATATTAGGACGTTTTTTACGAAACTCTCGCATTATCTGGGGCAAAGTGCTTGCTGTGGTTACCGCAAGCTTAAGTGTACCAGATTCTGCTCTGGACAAATCGCTAATCTCCTGCTTCCCCTGTTCCAACTCAAACAAAGCCCTTTCCGCGCGACGAATGAATTTGTTGCCAAATTCATTTAATCGCAGTTTCCTGCCTGTGCGATCAAATAAAGGTACCCCTAAATCTTCTTCCAGACGCTGAATCGTTTTGCTTAGCGACGATTGCGTAACGTGGAGACTTCGGGCAGCTTCGGTTACATGCTCTAATCGAGCTACCTCAAGAAAATATTGTAGTTGAAGAAGTTCCATTTCTTTTTCTCTCCAATCATTCCTTTTGGTCAATGATATCATAACTTTAAATGCGTTGGAATGAATGTAAAATTTCAAGTAAGATATCAATGTAACAAATATAAAGGGGGGGTAAAATATGAATTCTCGTAGCAGGTGGTTAATGATATCCGTTGGACTAGGAATATTATTAAACCCTTTAAATTCATCAATGATTTCTGTTGCTATTGCTAGGTTGCAACATGTGTATAGCATTGATTTTACTACTGTTTCCTGGATTGTGTTTTCATTTTATATCGCTAGTGCTATCGCCCAACCTGTAATGGGGAAGGCTAGTGATTTATTCGGTCGGAGAAAGATATTTCTGGCTGGTCTTCTAGTATCCTTAGTTTCTTCTATTCTGGCTCCATTTTCTACAAATTTTGGATGGCTTATAGTGTCCAGAATTGTACAATCAATCGGAACTAGTATGCTGATTGCAGTTGGAACAGCTATCGTACGCATTCATATTACAGAAAAGCAAGCAGATGCTTTAGCAGGTTTATCGATTTTCCTATCCGGTGCGGCAGCTATAGGACCTTTTGCTGGAGGAGTACTTATTCAATGGTGGGACTGGCCAGCGATCTTCATCGTCAATATCCCGTTTGTTGTGGCGAGCTTTATATTAGCTTGGAAAATGATTCCTAATGATGGATCGGCAACAATTGTTTCACGTGACATGTCGTTTCAAAAATTACTGGGTGTGATTGATGTGCCAGGAATTCTGCTCTTTGCGGTGGGTCTGATTGCACTTCTAGTTGGCTTGCTGTCAGCGAAATCATCTGGGCATTTCTCTATGTGGAATGTCGTTGTTGTGCTAATCGGGCTCGTTGCGTTGGGAATATTCGTACAACATGAGCTAAAAACAATGTCGCCATTTATTCCTTTACGCACCTTCGCCAAATATCCAGGGATGACTTGGGTCAATATACAATACTTGCTAGTTAACTTACTTTATTATTCACTCTTTTTTGGGATTCCATCATACCTGCAAATGGTGCGTCATGTCAGTGGATTTCATACAGGAATTCTTATGTTAACCTTGGGCTTGAGCTCGATTGTAGCTTCGCCAATAGCAGGGAAATGGGTCGGTAAATCGGGACCAAGACCTGCATTGATTGTATCCTCATTACTGATGGTAGTGGGGGCAGTGTGGATTGTGACATGGACGCAAAGTTCACCAGTCATCAGTGTGTGCCTGGCGTTAGCCGCATTCGGTTTTAGCAACGGGCTAAACGCTGTTAGTATGCAGGCAGCTTTGTTTAAAAGCTCTCCAAAAGAAATTGCTGGTGTAGCATCTGGCCTATTTAATACATCGAGATACTTGGGAACAATTTTATCTTCACTGTTGACAGGTATCATTATGGGAGGTGCGTTCAACTTGACAGGATTCCGATTGCTGGGAGTTTTCCTAACGGTCATTGCATTGGTCTTAGTATTTATAAGTCTGCGCCTCAGATATTCTGAGCAATTGGATGAACCGAATACAAGCAATTAAAACAAAAAATAAAAATAGGAGTTGAATGTTATGACAACTGTTAGTATCAAGGAATGGTCCTCATGAGATCAAGCTTGGAAGGAAATGCAAAAGGATAAACAACCCCAAGATGAGAAAGTCATCCAGAAGTTGAATGCGAGAGCGCAAACTTTCGCCGCGAATACCCTTAGAAATGCAGGTCAAAAACGGATGGAGCAAGTTATTCAATGGTTCAATGGAATGAGGATTACGACAAAAGAATTGGTTCATACAGATGCAATAATAGAAGACCAATTGACTGTTAATTTGCTAGGTGAATTAATGTTGCACCAAGAGAGCTGGATTCTTTATTATTTGCCATCAATGACTATCTTGGAATAAAAGAGCAGTTGAAATGATGGTGGCTTTAGTTTTACATTTTAAATCCATTTTGTCTCACTATTATTAGTATACTTTTCATTGAAACGTAACTTCCTATAATTTATATTATGTAAACTAAAATTATTTTGCGTGGAGGAGGGCTTAGATACGTCAACTACCCATAATAATTTTCAAGTTCCTTATAATTTTCATGTGAACGATAACTCTCCTTTTTTACGATAATGGGATGATTTTGTACAGATAATAATTATTGTTTAATACGATATCTGGAGGTTTTATACTTGCAACTACACGCTGCCATTGACGAATTTGTATTGTATATTGAGATTGAAAAAAATTACTCGGTTAATACAGTCACTAGTTATGAATACGATTTACAACTCTTCTTGACCTTTTTATCGGATCATGGCTGTTCAACCTGTTTAAATGAGATTACCAAGACTCAAGTACGACGCTTTATCCAATATCTATTAGGATCATTAAAACAAAAACCTCGTTCGGTGAACCGAAAAATTTCTTCCTTAAAATCGTTCGCCAAATATTGTTTAATAGAACGATACCTTACTAATGATTTTACACACGGGATTGAATCGCCAAAGACCGATGATAAACTTCCTGTCTATATGACACTAACGGATCTAAAACAGCAATTTGACTATTTAGAGCGCTCCCAATCACGTTTTTCGATGCGGAATGAGCTAATGTTTAAATTATTAGCAACAACAGGTATAAGACGTTCTGAACTTGTTTCATTAACATGGGAACAAGTGGATTTGGTAAATGAAACGATTCGAATTGATGGAAAAGGAAAAAAAGAACGGATATTGCCCCTTCATCCACACTTAATGCCGCTTCTGGCATCCTATAAAGCTTCTTTAAGATCATATCAAAATTACCTTCTGCTGAACTAGTAAAATAATTAGTTGGTAAGTACTTAGATTCGATAACATCGTATCTTCCATTTTCGAAAAAGTAAAACGAATTAGCTGATCTTTAAATACTATATAAAGCTTTTCAACGTATCTAACTTTTCAAAGAACTCTTCATTTAATGGGTACTTTCTTGCCTTGTAAGTGAAACCTGCAAAAAAGACCATCAAAATGATGGTCCTATCTCAACAAACTGGTTAGTACAATTTGAACAATATTTACTTATCTGCCATTCTTTTTCTGATGTAACATTCGGCGTGTCAATTAAGGCAAATATGGATTGTCTTATATGTTCACAGTACAGAAAAAACACAGAGACTAACCTCTGCCTTTCCTTACTTATTAGTGAATTCTAATCCTACTATGGTATCTCGGATATTTTCAAGATCTTTTACTAATACTTCTCGTGGCTTACTACCATCAGGTGGAGAAACAACACCTCACTCTTCTAAAGTATTAACTAATCTAGCAGCCCTTGCATAACCAATTCTAAATTTTCTTTGTAACATTGAAACGGAAGCTGTTTGCTCTTTAATAACTAGCTCAATTGCATCCTGAAGGAAGGAATCCTCATCATCAGTTTTTTTATATTGATTCGATATTGAGTTATCCATTTCCTCTTTACAATCATCATTGCATTGTGACTGATATTAGTAATAACAACTGATATTAAAATTTGAAATAACAAAAAGTTTACACCCTATTAATTTCGATATTTTTATAATTTGGGTTTAGTCCACTCTATTTTATAATGAAAAAACTAGCTATCTGATCAATTTCAGGTAGCTAGTTTAAACTTTAGATATGCGCTGAACGTGCTGCAACGCGAGCATTATGCATTTTACACTCTTTTATGAAGCTATCCAAGAATGCGTCTACAAATAGAATGTGCATATTCATTTGAACACTATCGAAATAGCCCTCGAAATTATATACCTGTGTTAGCCATTCATTTACTTGTAAGTTCGTATCGCGCATAAACTCGCCATCAACAAACATTGGATTTTTCGAGACAACCTCTTTCATGAAGTCAGTCATATTCTCACCAGTATTTAACTTGTAATCTGTAGTGAATTTAATAAAGCTGTATGCGAATTTGTTGAGAATCTCTAAAAGTGCAATGGCCTCGTTACTGCCAGGTGTTACATTGAATAATTTTTGAACTTGGTTTTCACTCATTTTTGAAAATGACTGTGCGTACCCCGTTAAGAATCGGTTATACCAACGGTCATAGTACGTACCGTTGTAGCCTAAAAGACCGTATTCTAAATATTCCTTGTTTTTCCATAACGTTCTCGTGCTTTTTTTCAATGGGTCCCAATCTTTAGATGCTTTTACAAACATTTCTTTCATTAATTCGGTAATTTGCGCCTCAGCTGTTGGAATATGGTGACGTAATTTCTCGGTATCGATATTTGCCGTGCCTAAATGCTCTTTATTCACAATCGAAGTGAACAGCTTTTTGATTTGATAAGCGTTATTTTCTTGGTACTCAGCAACATTTTTTGAACAATACGAAATGATATTTTTCACCAGCACATCATAACGGCTATCAATTAATGTTTCTGGAATTTTCGCTTTATATAAAATGCGCTTTAAGTCTTTTTCGTTTTTTGAACCGGTAATATGGCTAACCGGCTTAAAATGATATTGGCTATTTAGCGCCAGTAAATCAATTTCAGTCTTGTTCGCTAAAATTTGGATTGCTTGATTTTCATCGATTTTTGTACAAACTAAATACGGTACTGCTGATGGATTAGCATCATAAATCGCTGGAATGGCTGTACTTAAATCTGACGGTGAATCCGTGTTAAGCGCGCGAATAAAGAAAACAGAATCAAGTTCTGGGTATTCATTAAATAATGTTTGGTAACGATCTGTCAGTCCATTAGTATCAGGTTGCTCACTATGATCTAAACCATACGTATCAATGAATTTCACTGTTTGAACCTGTAATAAATTTAACATCGGTTCAAATTGTGATAAAACTCTGTCTTTAATCACTACTTTTTTAAGTAGTCCTGTCACAGATTTTTGGTCATGAATTTTTAAAAAGTACTTTAACTGCTCCGTTAATTCAGGTGTAATCGTATTTAAATCAAATTCCTTTGGAAATGATCCCGCAGCCGTTTTGCACACTTTATAGACTGCTTTTAAATACAACTCCACAAGATCATTGAGTTTGTATACCTTTTTATCTGCAATTTTTAACGTCAATCCTTCAGCGAATTGACTCTTTAAGTAGTCTGCAACTGCTGACAACTGCTCTTTTGAATAGTCATTTGTTAGCGCTGTTTCTTCTTTATTAAGCGTATGTAAAATACCTGTCCACAACGTTTCGATCTTTTTAGAATTAGCATCGTCAACAAAATCGAATTCCTTATAATTAAAAAAGCCTTCTGTAACCAAAATTTGCTCACAAATGGATTCGTCGTATTTCTCCTTAGGGACTTCCGGCTCTTTTGCTAATTGCTTTTCCACAAACTCATCTTCACTTAAATATTCAACTGTCACTTTCGGTGATGGTTCATTTATTGAAAAATGATACTCTACAATCGTACGTGTTGTCTGGCCTTCCCCACTCGCTTGAATCTGATCGCGATGCGCAGCAAATGAGTTAATAAATTCAGATTTTCCGGCCCCTGATTTCCCAACTAATAAAATAGATACGCTTTTCTTCATTGTACATACCACTCTCCTTTGGAATATTATTTCAATCATAAATGATAATCACACGATTATATACATTTGTTGGAAAATAACTAAAAAATGGCGGAATTACGTCCAACCAATAATAAGGTGCACGTATGAATACAGGAGATTTCCGGTCTGCCGTTTGCCAAGGTTTTGTAGTTGAACTATAGATTTTTTCGCTTGCTTCAGCATATGTTATCTCACGTTTTCGTAATGCTTTTCAATTTTCTCCATTTTTGAATATACTTAGTTATCCCCCTGAATCTGTTGGCTTAAGTAAATTACCCTATATATTCCCATTAACTAAACTAAATTCGCTAAACTTCAAAAAAATTTATAGTTATTTATTAGGATTTAAATTTGAATAATATCTTTTCAACCAGGGGCTAATCCCCTCTAAACCACGATAAATCATTCTTTCATTTATATTCGCTTGATCTAACTTATCACGTATTCTAGTTTTAAATGTGCTGGGATAACTATTTTTTATATACATCAGGTCTTGTTTCCAAAATATCAGTTAAGTTTATATTAGGTTTTGACATTATTGTAAACATTGAGTGAGTCACATATGAATTTAGCCTCTATTTACGGAGGCTGATTTTGTTTTATTGAATAAATTATTTTATCTTCTAACCGTTTCTGAGTCGTTTCACTATGATTATCTATTATTTATTCTTTAAATAGAAATAATTTTCAAATGATTCGAAATTACTCTTCTCGCTAAACCATAAATATCCACTGTAACCAAGTAAGTTTTTTGGCAGTATGTCGATAGCCTGACAATAATTTCTGTCTGCTTTATATATTTCATATGAAAATAAAAAATCTTTATAGGGATTTTTTATTTTTTCATATTCACGGTTAAGAATGTGTTCCTGATTTTCATCAACATAGGTTGATAGATCCACTTTTTCGAATTGTTCAAAAACGGAGTTAATTTTATCTATATCATTATTTTTTATAATGACTTCTGCTTTCTCTAAATGTTTGGTATATAAATGGAGTGAGTCCGTAAAATGCCTTTGAGAACCTATGTTACATCCTATTTTTTTTGCAATATAGCACTGTAATAAGTAAAAAACAACTACATTGTATGGAACACCGAAATAAAGATCATTTGAACGGTTTATCACGGTCATATCCAAAAGGTTATTTCTAATTTTAAGCATTATTGAGATATTACAGGGTATATCTTTCGAAGAACTCCCTAAATCATTTATATGCCACATTGTTAAAACCACTCTTCTAGTAGAATTGTCTTCTTGTAATAATTTTATGGCTTTTTCAATTTGATCTATTCTGTGCAGTTCTCTTAGCCTATGGCCGTATGCTCCATTAAGAGTAAATCCATCATCTGAATATTTATCATAATCATTAATGAAATAGTTTAGTGGTCTCAAATCATTTGATCCACTTATAATCCAAGAGAATTCATTCAATGCGAAAAACGGATTAAAAGCCCTTTTTTTCAAAAATGGAAGTCTAATTAAATCATGATTCGTTATTTCAAAATAAGCAGGCCCTAAATCTTTTACAGGTCCATTTCTCGAATTAGTTACTTTTACTTCTTGCGTAACAGCTTCATTTAACAATTTTAAATAAATCTCTGAGAAGTTATCACCAGTTATTGTTATCAAGAATATATTCCACCTTTTATAAAACTCGAATATAATATTACAAAAGAACAGATATACTAATAATAAAATTTTTATATTTACTCCAGTAACCTAGTCCCTTTTTATTTTTATAAATAAAATAGAAATTAAAAAAATTACTAACTATAGGATAAATCCTTATATCTTTAATTGTTTTAGAATTTCCCATTAGACCAGTAAGACATTTGAAACTGGCTTCTTTACAACTCCAAGTTATTGTTAGAATAGTGTCTTTATCTTCATCTGCAATCTTCTCTGTCCATATTTTTTCTTCAGAACTACTTAAATAGTAGCTTGAGAATTTTGGATGCCTATTCCTAACACTTTCAATATCACATCCAATATTTTTAAAAAATTTGCTACTACAAGCAAATCCTATTTCATTGCAATGAGAAATAGATAATGCTAAATAATCTTTTCTTTTAGTCACCAAAATAGGTGCTCCATTGCTTTTATTTTTTATATGAAAATTTTTCATTTCCTCTAAGTTTATATTTAAACAATCAGCTATTACGTATTTTGCTGCTACTCTACCAGAAAACCAATTTTTACCATTCCTCAAAAATTTCTTTTCATTATTCCAAATTTTGAGTTCAATATCACTAAGATATCTATCATCGTCAATAGAAAACTCCCTTATACAAGTGAATATTTGATAATCATTTAATAAAATTAATTTTCTATTCATTAATATCCAAATTAAATTCAACTTGTTCTTCATTTCTACAAATTTGTAACATTTTCTCATAATTTGCTTTTGGTTTAATATTTCCGAGTGCCGCATGAGTAGCAATACATGTAAGTTTTCCAGTTTTATAACCAGATTCATTAGCGATAAAGTCCAAAAGCCTACCTAACCCTAAATAATTTCCATAAGCTTTTTGAACAAAATATTGGTTTCTATAAATTGCAGTTAAATCTATAAAATCTTCACGAATTTTGACACTTATAAAGCTCATACAAGGAAAACCCATCTGATTATTTTTATCCAAACAAGGATCATAAATAGACATTTCATACATGACCCTAATTCCTCTACCATTGTTTCTCTCTCTATCCAATTTAAAGATAGTATGTTCAACCTGATTAAAAGTTGTACCCTTGCCATAGTTCCACTCTACTAATCTCCCAAAGTATGTACCTTTATTATTTTCTGTTACTTTTCTTAAAATTGGATAAACTTTTTGAAATCTATTATAAAAATCAAATCGATTTTTACTTTTATTTTTCATTTCAAAAGGGAAAATTGTATTAGCAACAGTTTCGATTCTTTGATCATCCATACTAAATAGTATTTGGTTGAATTTATCTCTAACCATTTTATCGTCTGATGTTGGATTTTCTATTTCTACTATCAGATTATAATCATCTTTTCCGTTTCGAATGAGATGCTCTATTGCTTTCTTCCAGGCATCAGAGATGTTTTTACCTTTAATTACAGTATTCACATTTATGCCCCCTTTGGTATAATCCATGCACCACGATTATATTTATTAAAATAATCATAAGAAACATATGCATATCCATTATCTGCCCATTCAGGACCCCAACTATTTCTAATGATAAAAAAGTTTTTTCCATCATCTCTCTGACCATAGCCCATTATTAAAATAGCATGTAATCCTTCAAAGGTTTCTACTTGTGGAACATCTATAAAAACATTTTCATTTGAAAGCCAAAATGTTGGTTGAACTTCAACTCCTGTAATAACAGGTCTTTCCATAGATAAATGATTCTCTATTTCTTGAACATCAGCATTAATAAATTGATATGAAGAAATTTTTCTCCCTAAAGCATCTTTCTTAACATTTGTATCGATATCTGCAAATTTAAAAGGTGTTTTTAAATGTTGATTATAAGGGAAAATAGAATCTTTAGAATGACCATAGCTTTGAATCGCTTTAAAAGCACTAGGAATACTTATTCCATTTGAGTCGTCCTTCCCGTCTAAGTGTTTTGCTGAACTAAATACATATTCTTCAGATAGTCTAACATCTAAATTTCTATGATGTTCATGACAAGCTGTAACTGCAAATGCTGTACATGTTCCTCTACTTCCCTGATCTCTTACTATTGAAAAATTATTTCTTAAATCCACCATCAAATTATATTTGTCACTCATAATCATAATAGACTCCTTTAAGCAATCAATTGTTCTAGTTTTATACCATGTCGCTTATACTGTGTAATAATATTGATCTTAAATACCTTAATAGAATTTGATTTTGGCAACCATGGCCTGTTATAAAATAATTCTAACTTCATTTCCTTTATATCTTTAATTTGGAGTTTAATACATCTATCACCAACAGCTCCAAGTATATTTTCATCGGATGGACTCCAATTAGAATTAATATATCTAATTTCAGGAATCCCCATCCACTTATAACCTGTACTAGGGTTTTCTTCTAGTTTAATACGTACCTCATCTCCTAAAGCTGGGTATATAATAATATTGTTGTCTTGCTCATTTATATTCCAAATATTATTCCAATTGGTTTCTAAACCATCTTTGCCATAATGATTTTTTACATCTTTAGGACTGTAACTTTTTAGATCTTGGTATTGGCGTCCAGATTTAATTATTCTTAAACTTGCTAATCTATTTACAGTAGCTTGATAGCTTGTATCCATTCTTAATGAAAGTTCATATACAGAGAATGGAGTAAGCTCAACCACTCCCATTTGTTTCAAAATGTTGTTTACTAACTTCCTTGGCATAAGAATACAAGAAGCAAACACTTCAGCAATCTGTTCCTTTTCATCTCGCTTATATTCCTCCATAAACAATTCAGAAGATGTATCTAGACTAGGAGGATCTTTCCTAATATAGTGACAAAGCTCATGTGCAGCAGTGTACCTTTGTCTCGTAATTGGTAAGTTTTCATTAATAAGAATTCCCGGACGATTTTTTTGTGTTTCTGGAATATATGCCCCAGCCAATTTATCTATTTTTTGGAAATTTATGATAATGTTGTTTCCTTCAATTATTCTAAAAATATCGATTGGCTCTGTATATGAAAAATCAAATTTACTTAACACTCTATTTGCCTCTGCGGTTGCAGTTTTTATTATTTCAGCTTTGGATAAACCCATTGTTTTCACACTCCCCCTAGAATTACATTATTTCATTTCCGAAAGTATTTTTGAAAATCTAAGAATACTCTCACGGTCTTTTTCAGATAAGTCATCACTTGCTCTAGCGAGTAGTTCTACATCTTCATTTTCGCTATACACACCTTCAAGAAAATAACTTTCTGGATGTTTATATAATTTTGATAACATATGTATTTCATCAATGTCTGGTCTTTCTTGACCATTTTCGATACTCATGAGTTTTTCAATGGATATATCTAAAAAATTAGAGACTATCTCTATTGTTAACCCTAAATATTCTCTAGCATCTTTTAATCTATCATTGACATTCGAATTCATCGTTTAGCCTCCAATAGTTCACTTATTAGTTCACAAAATTCTTTAAAGGAAGATTTAACTCTCTTATGAACTTCTTTTATTGGTACTTTAATACCCATTTCTTCTTCTATTACACCGATAATTTCCATAAAAAATATTGAATCAACATCTGTGTCACCGAACTCGGTTATCTCATTAATAATTCTTTCTGAACTATCTCCACACCAATCTTCTAAATATTCCGCTATCTCACTCATTAATTTTTCCTGCACATAAATCACCCTTTATAAATAACTTCACCCTTTGCGAAGCATTTTACTATATCTACTATCGTTTGATGTAATTCTTCAACAGAAAGAGATCCGTCAACTATTATTATCCTTTTTGGATTTTGTTTGGCCATATATAAGAAACCATTGCGTACATTGGTTTGAAATTGAATTTTTTCTAGATCAAATTTATCTATATTAACATTATTTCGATTTATAATTCTCTGATGTGCTATTTCTGGATTTATATCTATTAAAATTGTTAGGTCTGGAGCCTTGTCTTCTGTTGCTAAAGAAGTTAGATAATGGATAACTTCTATTTCTAATTTTCTACCAAATCCCTGATATGCTACTGATCCGTCTATTCCTCTGTCACTTAAAACTAATTTACCTAATTCAATATTGGGATTGACGACCTTTTTTACAGTTTCATGTCTATCTGCTTCAAATAAAAATAATTCCGATAAACTTTCAAGTTTTAACTCAAAATTATTTACTAATATTTCTCTTAGTATTTCTCCAATAGCTGTACCTCCAGGTTCTTTAGTAAGTATCACATCACAAGTTTGATTTTTTAAATATTTATATAATAAATTTATTTGAGTTGTCTTCCCTGAGCCACCAATACCTTCAAATGTAATCCATTTTCCTGTCATACCAAATCTCCTCTAATTCTTAATTTGGTTATATTATACAGGTCTTTAATAGGTAAAAATACATGTTTTTAACAAAAAAATAAATTTGTGTTACAAATGATGGGAATAATAAGGTAATATTCATTATATAGACACTCAATCTAAATAAATAGGGGAATAAAATAATGAAAATAATTACTTTATGCGGCTCTACGAAATTTAAAAAAGAATTTGGAGAAGTAAATGAGGCCTTAACACTCCTTGGTCATGTAATATTAAGTGTTGGTGTGTTTGTTCATTCTAAGGAGTTAAAAATAAAGCCAAGCCAAAAAGTATTATTGGACGAAATACATAAAAAGAAAATTGATTTATCAGATGAAATATTTGTAATTGATGTAAACGGCTATATAGGTAGTAGTACTCGTAGTGAAATTGAGTATGCTAAACTCAAAGACAAAAAAATAAATTATTTATCAGATAACAATTGTCCTTATAACTTTAATTTAAAAAATATAAGTAACTAAAAATAAAGGGTAACTCGTCGATTCATTATAAATGACAAGTTACCCTTTATTTTATTTATAAAGCTCTGGTATCTTATTTGCTTTAACATAAAGAGGATGACGTGGATGACCGTCCTTTGTTAATTCTAATACAAAAAGTGGAATACTGTTTTGTCTGATTAGATTCAATACTTCTTTATCACGATCAAACAAAATTCCTTTAGTGCCCCATGCCAGTATGACCTTTTCAGACCTTGTTAGCGCATTAACAATATATTGATTATTTTCTTTTCCTATCGGATCATTAGCTGAAAGTAACATTTCCGGATTAGTTGACCTATACGCGAATAGATTAACAACCTCTAGTGACCCATAACCCCAGTTCATAGCAAACTTAATGCATCTACGTAAAGTTGGATCATCTTCTCTACTATCGGCTGTACTAGGGTTAAGCATGATGAACGTAACCCTCGGTAAAGTATCATCCCAAACTCTCCATAGAGAATAACGATACCTTTCAGTATCATCAATTATTGCCCCACTATTATTATCCAAAATATCACCAAAAAAAGTTAATTGCATAAATATCACCTAAGTCTATTATAAACATAAAAAACACAAATTGAGTACCCTTTACAATTTTTTGCCTCACCTATTCCTTATTTATCCATATTAAAAGTTCATCAGAATATACATCACATTATAAAAGAGGAAACGATTAAAATGAACATAAAGTAAACGGCACATATACTATATCAAATAAAATAATTTAATTTTCACTTATATTATCTACTTTAGGAGATTCTTTCTAAGCTATTTCCAAATCTTTAAAAGGTTCTTTACTTTATTGTTCTTTAACGCTATGAAACGTATCGAGATTCAGTAACCTGTACTGTTGCTCATCTCAATCGCCCTCACAGCGCACAATAAAAGTATTTCGCGTTTCCTTATTTTACGTAATCCAGGATGAACACCTCATTGATTTTCTATAACTATAGACTACAGCTTCTCCTTATTCCTTCAATATTTGTATGTATTAAATAACTCATAAGCAATATATAATACAATCTGTATTTCGGTTTCACTTTGTCTTCTATTAGATATTGCATAATCATACACAACTCTTTTTTTCAAAATACTTATTATCGAAATTTAAAGTGTCAAATTTAAAGATTACTGAAGGCTTGGAAGAAGACACCAAGCCTTCAGTAATCTTTTTCTTTAAAGTTGATAAGGAGATATACTCCATATCAACTTTTTATCTTTTGTTAAGATATAGTATCAACCAGCTTATTTGTTCACTCTTATGAATAATTCTTATTAATATTGGACAGATCTACATTAAACGATAATTTGCATTATTTAAACGAATAATTCCCTTTTGAACGATAAATTATAGGAACCAACCGATAATTAGAAAGTTTTAACCAAGGTATTTATATTATGTAAACTAAAATTATTTAGCATGGAGGAGCACTTAAACTACTGCTACTTGTTTGTACTTTGTTTCCTCCTGAATTAATTACCGTAGGATATCTTTTGATAGATCTTGTGAAGAAATCTGCAATAATATGACCGTTTAATGAAAACGAGCTCTAATCCTTGTTACAGAATCGCGCCTGATTGTTGAAGAAGGTAAAAATCACTATATGCAACAATTAGTAAAGCTCGTATAAATGGATGAGGTTTATAATTTCCATCCTTTTTTACCTGTAAAATTTTACATTAGAATATATTAACCTCATTGATTTATAATCAAACCCATCTAATCCAAAGTATTATAAAAATCGAAACTTTACCAGCTACATTCTTCTTTCCATTAAAAATGTATCATGCCATATCCCATCTAATTGAGCAATTTTTTCTCTTGTACCAACAATTCGAAAGCCCATCTTTTTATGTAATTGGATACTTGATGAATTGATCGCAAAGATGGATGATTGGAGTGTCCAAAACCCCTCCTTTTCACTCTCTTCAATTAGTACTTTAAATAGCTTAGAGGCAATACCTTTCCCTTTACTTTCACTCGATATATAAACACTAACTTCTCCAACTCCAGAATAGACGGAGCGTGTAGAGACGGGTGAAATGCCAATCCAACCAACCACTCTATTGTGTTCTTCTGCAACAAAACGCAAGGTCGCATGGTGTCTTTCATCCCATACCTGTTCACTTGGCACTATTGTTTCAAAAGTTGCCATTCCTGTTTCGATTCCCTCTTTATAAATCTTTAATACCTCTTGTAAATCCTTATTTTCCATTTTACGAATAATAAGTGTGTCCATTCCATTTCCCCCTTGAATTTTTAAAAGGACTGCTAGCTTTCGCTAACAGTCAAATTATTAACAACCTGTATTTGATTGATTGACAAGATTAATACTACATACGCCTGTTTCTGGTAATTCTAATTCCACACGTTTCGATGCTTCTTCATCACCTGATAAATAAGCTGTTATAGAACGAACCTGTTCGTAGCCGGTTGCCATTAAAAATGTTGGTGCGCGTCCATAACTTTTAGCTCCTACTATATAGAAGTCCGTTTCAGGTTGGCGTAGTATTTCTTCACCATGCGCTCTTACTGTGCCACAACTATGCTCATTAGGATCAATTAGTGGCGCTAATGCTTGCACACTTTCTGTTGCTGTATCGATAGATAAACGCAGTTCATTGTTCATGGTAAAATCAGGTCGATTTCCTGCATTAACAATAAGTTCATCGAATTCTGTAAGTACTTTTTGTTCTCCATTAATAGTACCTACAATATGGATATTTTCTTCTTTTTTCACCTGTGAAATATAGAAAGGTGTTACTACCTCAATTTTTCCTGTATCTACTAATTCATGGATGCGAATACCCAATGCGCCACGTGCTGCCAACGCATCTTTTTCCTCCCCGCCATAGGCCTCCTCTACAGATCTTTTACGCATAATCCACACAAGCTTTGTTGAAGGATTATCTTTTTGTAATTCAGCCAAAGCTAATAAGGTATTGATCGCTGAATGACCACCACCAATGACAGCAACCTTCTTATTTGCATATCTCTTAGGATTCGTATTTATATCTGGAATACCATACTCAATGTGATCTGCTAATGCTTTCTCATTTTTCAGCCAAACACCTGTAGAATTTGCTGGGTTTGGGTTCCCCCATGTTCCTGTTGCATCAATAACTGCTTTTGCCTCAATAATATCGATATCATCCTCTTTTTCAACATATATATTAAAGGACTGATTGAATCGATTTTTTGATTTCATTTTATCATTTAATTGTCGTGAAATACCTACTACTTTTGAGTTCAATCGGATACTTGGTTTTATTTGTCTTAACTCTGCCAAAGGTTTTAAATAAAGATCAATTAACTCATGCCCCGTAGGTATTGTTTCTAAGTTAGGTTCTATCCAATCAGACCCCTCTAATAATGATTTAGCAGCTTTATTGATGTTATAACGCCATGGAGAAAATAATGTGACATGCCCCCAAGTACGAATATTGTGTGCTATTTCTTTGCCAGCTTCAAGTAAAATAAATGACTGGTTCTGCTCTACTAGATGAGCTGCAGTAGCTAACCCTATAGGACCTGCACCAATTATGACAATCGGTAAATTCTTATTTGGGATATTAACACTCTCCTGTACTTCAATATCCTTAGTTGTAGTACAACAAGATTGATTTTGGTTGATTACTTTTAGTGTTTTCATATAAATTTCTCCTCTTTTCTCTATATAAGCATTTTCTTATATAAAATATATTTTTTTACGTCTAGCAGTTAGCTAGACGTAATTTATTTAAGCTTTTGTAATAGTTATGAACACACTTCAATTTCACACATGATTTTATCAATTTCTTTTATAGCTTTTTCAAATTGCAACCATGTAGAAGGGCCGTAACGCTCCATATCTCCTTTAAAGAAGAAATCAAAAGCAAATTCTTTAGCCTGTATCAATGTGTATTCTCTACTATTCATAATTAACTTTAAATAAGCGATAAAATAATTTTTAGTTAATACGCTAGCATGGTTAACTGTCATTATCGTATCCTCCATTCAACAGATTGAATATTTGCTAAGACAGTATTTAAGGTATCTGGTTAGCAAGATGTCGGAGAGTATCCAACTAATACTAAACCTAGTTCACCATTCTCTTCTTCTGCATGGATCGTAACATCTGTTAATTGCGGTGCAATATCAGGATGAATTGCGATTTCGATACCTTCAATTGTTTGAATCGCATCTTCTGCTGCTGGTGCTTCTAAGCCTACACCTAAATTAACCCCACAGCAGCCTGTAATACCAAAGAAACGAAGTGTTTTAACCTCGGAATCAGCTAATACCTGTTCTAAATAATTTTTACCTTCTGGACTCATTTTCATTTGATTTTCTCTCCTTTTAATTCATGTAAGCCTTGTGCTCCAACCAGTGGCGTTTTTACCCATGGAATGGCCACAAATTGATTATTACTGATGGATTTAACTTCTTTTAGCCATTTCGTTTCTGCTTGTTGTTTTTGAATTAATGTTGGACTTGTTGTATAGATAGATGAAAATGTCTGATTAACAACCCACCAATCAACAGTTAATCCAGCACGGTGTAAATCTTCTTGTAAGCGCGAAGCTTCATAGACAGGTGTTGCTTCAGGAAGAGTTACAATGGCAACACTCGTATAAGAGGCATCACGCAACCTTGGTAACAGGTTAGAAACAGCCGGAGGAATATCCCCTTGTGAACGGCTTATTTCCCGATGATAAGCTTCTGTTGCGTCTAATAACAGCAGCGTATGCCCTGTTGGTGCGGTATCAATAATAATGACTTCATCTTGATGGTTTTCTACAACGTTAGCAAATGCTCGGAATACAGCTATTTCCTCTGTACAAGGAGAAGCCAAATCCTCTTTCACAAATGCTAAACCTTCCTCATTCATCGTTTCACTTGCCTTTGCAAGCACTTCTGCTTCATAGTTTTCCACTTCTACTTTTGGATCAATACGACTGATTGTTAAATTTTTAACGTTGTCATCACCAAATGTCCAATCGAGGTGTGCGGCAGGATCGGTTGTAGTTAAATGTACATGAGTACCCTCTTCTGCTAATCGTAATGCAATATAAGAAGCCACAGTTGTTTTGCCAACCCCACCTTTACCCATCGTAAAAATGAGTTTCGGCTTACGTTCTAAATAATCTGCAATCATTTCTTCTATCTCTGGAATCTTAGTTTCTTCATTTGATTCATCTTCTTGTATAACTTCTTGGTCAGTCATCCATGCTTGCATACGCTCAATACTTGATAATGAGTACGGTACAAATGGTAAGTAGAAATGTTCAAATCGATTTAGTTCTTCAGGAATTCTTGCTAATGCATTAGCTTGACACGCAATGAAAGCCTCTTCGATATCATCAGTAGAATCGGTATTGCTCATATATCCATTAATTAGTAGAGTCTGATTTTGAATGCCTATTTCAAACAATTCGTGAGAAGCACGTGCAGTTTCTTTTAAAGGGTTTTCTTCAGGACGCGTCACTAACATTAACGTCGTTTGTTTGGCATTCTTTAAACGTTCAACTGCTTCTTTATAGATTTCACGTTGTGGCTCTAGCCCTTTTAAAGGACCTAAACATGAGGTACCAGTCGTGTTATCATCTAGAAACGTAGACCATGCAGAAGGCAGTTGTAATAATCGTAACGTATGCCCTGTTGGCGCTGTATCAAACACGACAGTGTCAAAATTCCCTATGACTGAAGTATCAGTCAATAATGTTGCAAATTCATTAAAAGCAGCAATTTCTACTGTGCAAGCACCAGAAAGTTGCTCTTCCATATTTTGTAATACCACTTCAGGTAGCTTTCCACGATACGGACCAACCATTTGTTCTTTGTAATGCTGTGCCGCCTGTTCAGGATTCAAATTTATCGCAAATAAATTATCTATGCCTTCAATTTTTGTTGGACTATTAGAAAACGTTTGGCCAAAAATATCTTGTAAGTTGGATGCGGGGTCTGTACTAATTAAAAGTACCTTTTTCCCTTCATTTGCAATGGCTATTGATAGGCTACAAGCAACCGATGTTTTCCCAACGCCCCCTTTCCCCGTGAAAAACAGGAATGGGGTGTCAGGGAAATGACTTCTTGTAAAACGTTCCATCTTAGGCTTCTCCTTTTAGTGACAAGCGTACTTTTGGCTTTTGTAGTAATTCGTCTTCTGAAAGTCCTGACCACTGTGAAAATTGTTCATTTGTAGGATAGATCCCTTTGCAAAGTAATTCTCCATCCACAAACGTTGCAGGCAAGGCATCCATTCCTTCTGACATTAATAGTTGATTAATTGCTTCATTTTCTACAAAAGCATTTGGCTCGTTTGTAAGATTAAATCTCTCAGCTTCTATGTTTGTTTTCTTTAAATTATTCATAATAAATGACATACGCAATAATTCTGGGTCTATAGAGGGTCCACATAAGCCTGTAGAACAGCACATTGCTGGCTCATAGATATGAATTTTTTTCAATTTATTTCAGCTCCTCAGCTACAAATTGTTCAATGCGTTTACCAATTGCATCACGAACATTTTGGAATACAGCCCACTTCTCTTCATCAGTACCTGTCGCTTTCGCTGGATCTTCAAATCCCCAATGCTCACGACGAACATGAGGAGGCGTCATTGGACATTTATCAGCTGCATCCCCACATAAAGTAACAACTAACGTGGCGTTGTTTAGTGTCTCTAAATCAATTAAATCGGATGTATGATTTGAAATATCAACCCCTACCTCAGCCATCGCTTTAATGGCCTTCGGATTTACACCATGTGCTTCAATACCCGCACTTTTAACTGTCCAATTAGTAGGTAGTAATTTCTTTGCCCATCCTTCAGCCATCTGACTTCGACATGAGTTTCCTGTACATAAGAAATAAAGTATATTTGTCATAGTAATTGCTCCTTATAATTTAATGGTTTTAAAGTATTTTTTCTGCCAACGTAGGGCAACCCATACAAGTCCTATGAGAACAGGTACTTCTACAAGTGGACCAATAACAGCAGCAAATGCCACGCCACTATGCAGGCCAAACACACCCACTGCAACCGCAATCGCTAGCTCAAAATTGTTACTTGCAGCTGTAAAAGAAAGAGCTGCTGTGACAGGATAAGATGCCCCAACTTTACGGGAAGAGAAGAATGACACAGCAAACATAATCACAAAGTAAATAAATAATGGAATAGCAATTCGCACTACATCAAGTGGCAGTTCTACTAATTGCTCACCCTTTAAAGCAAACATCATCACAATCGTGAACAACAGTGCAATTAGTGTCAGTGGTGAAATCTTCGGTAAGAACTTTTCCTCATACCAATGTTTCCCTTTTGTTTTAATCCCTATCCAACGTGTGAGGAACCCTGCAGCAAACGGGATACCTAAGTATATAAGTACGCTCTTAGTAATCTCCCACATAGAAATGGATACATGGAAATTCTCTAAACCAAACCAACCAGGTAATACATTTAAGAAAAAGTAAGCAAAAATTGAATACGTCACGATTTGAAAGATGGAGTTAAACGCAACTAAACCAGCTACATATTCACGGTCTCCACGTGCTAAATCGTTCCATACAATGACCATTGCAATACAACGAGCTAAACCAATCATAATCAGTCCAGCCATATACTCTGGATAATCGTGCAGGAAAATGATGGCTAAAAAGAACATTAAGAACGGTCCGAGTAACCAGTTTTGAAAAAGAGAAAGTAAAAGCACTTTCCAATCCTTAAACACACGCCACATTTCTTCATACTTTACTTTCGCTAATGGTGGGTACATCATGACAATTAACCCGGTAGCAATCGGTATGGATGTTGTGCCAATAGACATGGCCTCTAATGCTTCTCCAATATTAGGCATTGTCAAACTTAATAAAACACCTATTCCCATAGCAACAAATATCCATAAGGTAAGGTAACGATCTAGAAAAGATAGCTGCTTGGTTAAAGAATCATTACTCATTTATATTTCCTCCTACATGGCAACAATCTGTGCCACAGTTACACCCGTTTAAAGGTTGAATTTGTTCTAAAATGCCCTTCATCAGTGGAGTTTGATCCTCTACTAAACGGTAATGTTTCCAAGTCCCTACTTTTCGTTCTGTAATAATGCCTGCCTCCTTTAATTTTCGAAGATGTTGACTAACAGCTGGTTGCGATATTCCGAGAACATCTACAAAATCACATACACATACCTCCCCATTCTTCATGCATGCAAGTAATTTAATGCGGTTTAAATCTGCAGCTGCTTTTAGTTGTTTTTCAATTAGTGTATTTTCCATTTATCTGCACTCCTTATATAATTATTTGCTTATATATTATTTTAAATAAAATCACCTCGTTAAAGAAAGGTGAATTAATCCATATATAACTATATTCTTATATTATGATTTAATGTTTTGAATTGCAACAGATTTTTGTAGATTTGGAATAAAGATTGAGCAAAAACACCTCACAAACCTTTATTTTACGTTAAATAAGAAGAATCCCTTTTTGAAAAAGATTGATCAAAAGGGATTTTTCTTTAGCAGTTTTAAGTTAGGTTTTTATAAAAAAGTCTGATCATTTTCCAACTTTGTTGCTCCACAATGGCGCCCTATAATGGAAAATGTATAACTAATATTTCATCTGCATATTATCTTGTAGTATTTTCTCTGCAAGTTTAATGTTTTCTTTTAGAAATAAAGGTAGTTCCGTATGTGCAAGAACCTCTCTACTAATGAGAGACCTCCACCAGCATGCTCCTCCTTTTCACTTCTACGGATTAAAAGCCATTTCTCATTGCGACGAATAGCCCCTTCTACATTTACTACAAACATAAAATACCCCCTATAATTTATACTTTATCCATAAACACATGGCCCTTTTTATTTCGTAGACGCATTTTTTTCTGCAGAAATGCGCCCGGTTATAGAACCTTCAAACAATATTCTGTTACTCATATCACACACCAATTATTACCACCACGACTCAAGCACTTTAATTTGAACTAATAATAAACTAATTTTTTAGATTATTCTCAATATTAATCCTCCTAATTTCTCCAAAACCCTTATTCAACAATATGGCACGATTGTGGAACAAGAAAAAATCTTGCTTTTATATTTTGTGTAAACATTGAGCTTTAGAGATTAAAAGTCGATAAAAACGCGACAACTTTAAAAACTAATCCCTTGATTTTTGTTAAAATGTAAATAAGTTTTTTTTGCTTTTATGTTAAAATTTTGTAAAATAAAACGGAAGACACATATTTTTACAACTTGGGAGGGGCTATATTATGCGAAGTAAACGAATTAAATTAGCAATTGTCGCAATTATTCTTGTCCTTTGTATAACTGGTATTCTATTTTATTCAGAATATGGAACAAAGAATTTTGGAGATGAACTCATTACAAACACTGATAAATTTGAAGAAGTTGTTGATAGCATTTCCGTTTGGGAAATGAACGGTGGTGTAGATAACAAAAATATATTTATCGTAAACAAAGACGATGAATTATATAACGAAGTACGCAGCATTTTGAATAATTGGGAAGCAAAACGAACTTTATTCAAAAGTATGGATGTCTCTAACTCTTATTACAAAATAGTTTTCACTAATAACGACGATACTACTAATCCAATTAATATATTAATTTCAAAAGATGGTATGGTTAACATTAACTCAAGAGAATACGAACTTGTCAAAGGCGATTTAGTTGAATTACTTAATATCGCTAACTATGAATAATCAATCGAGAATGATGAATCTCAAGTACCTTGTATTCCGCTGCAAGTTCGCATGGATTGGTGGAATGCTTGTTGTATGGTGAAGTCATAAATTTTCTGATTTCTGATTCGTGCAATCATTGCGCAAAGCTCCGTAAGCTAAATAGATCTTTTATTTTACATCTATATGGTTAAGTGAACCAAGATGAACAATTATAAATGGTGACTGTTTTTATAATAAAGGCGGCCTTCCACAAACTAATCTGTGGAGGACCGCTTTTAATTTGTTCTTATTTACTTAACAATCCTCGTCTCGTGAATTCAGAAGAACAGAACGCTATTCAACAATAGCGTCCAATTGTTGAATATTGTTATCTAACTAAAGCACTCTAAAGTTTAAGTGAAACTGTTCACAACTTACAATCAGTGTTTAAGGATCTCGGATAATGCCTGTTCCTCACCATCTAACATCGAAGTAACGATTGTCATAAAATCTTCAGCTCCAATTTCAAAATGACCTCGACGGAATGGTAACCCCCAATTGCGATTTCCACGCGTAAAAGTGAGCTGGTTTAACAACAGTGCAATCTTAACTTCTCGACAAGGAATATAACGCATATCTCTGCGAAATGGCACAAACGACTCCGACACTTGATGTTTGTAAGCACCGTTATCCGTAACCTGACCAATAGCAGTAAATGCTTGAACTGGCTTCCCTTTGGACATGTCTGTGCGAGGGGAATAGTATATCAGCCAATCACCTGGAGACATTTTACGCAAAGGTGCTACCTTACCGTGACATAACTGTGCAAAACCACCTTCTATGGCTAAATTCACATGAGAAGCGGATACAACGCCAATCCAATATCTGCTTTTCTGACTTGTTATATTCGACATGATGCATCCCCCTACTCTTCAAATACTAAACTTTTCAACCGATCCAGTTGTAAAAAATGATGTCTGTAATGCATTTCAATCAACATAAACCATTCCTGCGCGTTTAAAGCACCGAACGCCGGATGAAGTATCTTGTTACTTACAGGCACTTGAAGTAGAACTGATTCCGTATTCCTCATCCGTTCCACTACACTGTGAAGTCCTTCTACCAATTGCTCCATGCTCTCTGGTGGTTGCGGAGTATAGTTTGGCGAAGCAGGGACCTTAATACGAACAGCAGGAAATTGTTCTAGTTTAAAAACAATCTTACCCTGCTCAGTTTTTTCCTTCGCTGGGTTCAATGTCGATTCGCTACCAGCTAAACATTGCTCGACATTATGTAGATGCATGAAAGCTGATTGAATTAAATGTACATACATCTGTCCTATGGACCAATCTTCTTCGTTCAGCTTTCTATGTATTTTATCAATATTGAGTTTTGTCAGTTCTGCCAAATATCTTTCTACTGTAAGTTCAAATGACTTCAATACTTCCTTTGTACTTTTCATCCTTCAAGCAGCTCCTCTTCATCTTGGTATAGTCACAGTATAAAAGAACACTACTGACAGGTGTATGTCAGTAGTGTTCTAGAATTTTTTTCGCTACTTCCCGAATCTTGAAGCGTAAAGACTTCGGCTCAATCACCTCGATATCTCCGCCCCAGCCAAGTAAATGCTGTAATAGTTCCTCTGGATACCGAACACGAAATTGAAAGATTACATCCTCCTTCCGCTCCTCAATAGATTCAATATAAAAATTTACTGCCTCAATGATTTTGTCGGCAATTTCGGGGTTTGCCCTCATTATTATTCTTTCATCTCGATTGTCAGGTGGCCGATAGCTACTTAGGTCAAAATCATTTGGTAGAAGAAATTGATCTTCCAACACAGAAAGCTCGGACATCCGGGACAAGCGGAAATGACGCATTTCTTGCCTCATATCACAGTATGCTAGTAAAACCCAATTTTCATGGACAAGTGTTAATCCATATGGAGAGACGACACGTTTATTTTTCCGATTCCCATCTGTTCCTGGCATTTTTTTAATATACATAAAACTGATTTTGCACTGTTTCAAAATTGCATCGCGAACTTGATTAAGATACGTTTTTACCCGCTCTTCAGTTGACTGCTCACCTATATGAAGCAGTCGCATTGTTTCCCGAACAAGCCTTGACTCGTTACGAACTGACTCCGACAAAGTAGCCTCGATTTTGCGTTTAGCGGACCTTGCATTAATACCATAATCTGTATCCAACCTTTGCTCGATAAAATCAGCTCCCATGAGCAGGGAGACAGCCTCTTCTGCTGTGAACCTAACCGGGGGTAGAAAATATCCTTCCATTAAGGAATAACCCTGACCAGGGGCACCTAAAATGGGAACCCCAGCCTCACTTAGTGCTTGAATATCCCTATATATCGTACGTACACTTGTCTCAAATTGAGAAGCTAAATCTTCTGCTCTCAATGTTTTGCTTCGCTGTAATTCAAGCGTGATCGCAAGCTGCCTCTCCGTTTTATTCATTTTTTTCCTCCACAATTTCAGCATTCTATTACAGTACTTGCCCAATAATTGAATAACAGCAAGCAATATTGAAGCTGTATCCCTAAAAATGAGCTGCCTATGCAACTCCGTGTTCTTCAAGCAAAGCACCCGTTCTAGCTTAAATATTTTCTTTCATATGTTTGGTGTTAATCAGATTTAATAACCTCCCATAACGCCGTTTTATTGCTATCCCATTTTAAAAGGTGTTACTGCCTCTTCAAAACATGCTCTTTGGATAATGATATATCTTTTGTAGGAACTTTAACACCAAATGAAAATTCTTTTAATACTTAAACGTCTTGTCCCCAAAGGAAATTCCCAACTACATCTTCTACTGCTAGTGAAGAACTAGAATCTAATGCAATATGATAATCTCTTGTAAAGCCAGCCTCTTCAAATGCTTCTCGTTTAGTAGGAGTCTTACCCTCTTCTTCAGCACCAGCTAATCCCTGCCAATATCCATAATCACTTCTCTTAAAAATTGCATATTCAACCCGTGAAAGTAAACACCGAGTGCGCCATGTGCTGGCCAAAGCATCTTTTTCTTCGACCTATAGGCTTTTTCTACAGACTTTTTACGCATTCCACACTAGCTTTGTTGCAGAATTCTCTACTTGTAATTCCGCAAGTGCTAGCAATAACAGAATGGCCACCACCCAAAACTGTAATTTTCTTTCGTATTCGTATTTATAGTTGGGATACCATACTTTATGATCTGCTAATACTTATTCATTTTGTAATTATATCCCTGTAGAAATTACTGGATTTGGATTCCCCCATGTACCCGTAGCATCCATAACGGCTCACACTTCAATAATTAGGAAAGCTTTGTAAAAGATGTTTACAAACAACTTAAATTTAGATATACTTACAAAGTAAACAAAAAATTCTTAAGGAGGTCGAATAAAATGATCGTTATCGTTAAATTGATGTCATTGGTAGCTACAACTTCATTAAAAATGAAAATCACACATTCGACCGCATCGGAATGGATCGCTTAAGGTTTTTTTGTAAATAAGCATACCCATACCGCAGGGAGAAGTGTGCCCCTGCGGTATTTTTGTGCCTTTTTTCGCCGTAGAGGAGTCTCTCTACGGTTTTTTTCATTTTTCATGACAATTTAAGGAGGTGATAATAAATGATATTAAACTTTTTTGCGCTCACGATAACTATTACAAAACGTAAGGTCTCTCTTGAGAAAGCACTTCATGATGAATATGTGAAAAAAATCTTTGAAGAGAACCGAAAAAAAATTGACGATTATATTCGTATTCGTCAATATTAATCTTGTTAATTAAAAAACATGAAAGGTGGTAATTGAAATGTATTATATGATCAAAAGACGTCATGCAGTTTTATGGCTGGAGAAAGACACAACCACCAGATGAAGTAATATAAAGTGATAATATAGCTAATTTTATAATCTCAGTTGAGCTAACCCGTTCTAATCTAGGACGGGTTGCTTACTCCAATCGCAATGTTAATTAAGTTAAAAAGAAACTTATAAACTAACTATTCCAGACTACACAGTGATGATCCTTCTTGCTTAGAAATTCATTAAATCCTTATTACTTTAACCTTCCCAGTTAGTTAAGTACATTACTTTTCCAACTAACCTAATTTTCAACATAATTCCTTTAAAAACGTTATTCAATTAAATAGCCCTTAAACTGAAAAATGAGCTTTCCTTTTTCCAGGAAAGAGTCCGATTGTTGAAGATCGTTGTTATTAAATTAAAGCACACGTTAGTTTAAGAAGAACAAAAGGTTAACGCATCGTCTAAGATTAATTTTGAAAGTTTATGGTCATTAATTACAAATGGTATTTCAGAGGGTTCTACCCAAATTCGAGCAGATGATTCATGTTCTCGGAGAAAAGGTAAGCATTCGGTAACATCCATTCTAAAAAATGCCTGATAAGCAATCAATGGATATTTTCCACTTGAATCAAAGGACAGATTTTCTTTATGGCTTACTTCAATAGAACCTATGTATTTAATTGTTCCCTTTACATACCCCTCTTCATATGTTTCGCGTAGTATAGCTTCTTCTACGTTCTCCCCAATCTCTACGTGTCCACCTGGATAATTAAACCCTCGATTTTTTATTTGTGATAATAACACTTTCCCATCTCTAAAGCACACTGCATGAACACTCGTCACTATTAAAGATTCTGTTAATTTTATTCGAGGCATCCAAGTTAGCTTCACATTATTTCCACCCCAGTCTACAAAAATCGTCTGCATATATCTATCCCATCTCCTGTTAAATGCAATTTATCACCTAATATTAACTTTCTACACTGTTTCAAAAATCCCTCTTATACAACAAACCGGAAATAGATTTTAAAACGTGGTAAATATACGTTTTTTATGTTGCATCAATTGTAGAATATATTACGAGTAACCATTCTTATGCCAATAGAATATATTTGGAATTTGCATATTGGTCCGTTTAAAAGAATGAGGCTTCTGACTCTTATTCGAGTTCTCGTCATCTAGTAGATTTAAAAGTCTTATCAGCAAAGCCTCCCTCATGGTAATAGATTTCTTGTTTGTTTTACAACTTTTATTCCACAATCTGGCCCTTTAATGCAAACAAGCGCTGATCCTTATTACAGAATGCACCCTTTTGTTGAAGATCGTTTTACTTATTGAACTAACGTATCTGTTCGTTAAAGGTAACTCTTCACATTTTACTTAATATTATAAAGGTGAATAGAAAGATAAGTTATAATTTAGTTTAATAGTTGTAAAAGTATGTTATTTATATTATTCTCTTATAATTTTTCAAAAAGGAGTGTTTATGAAAAAGATTATTGTTGTTGTATTAATGATATTTATATTATTCTTAGAATCCACAACACAAAGTTATGCACTGTCAGATTCGAAATCTGCGGCAATACAAGCGTTGCTAGATGATGCCTCTCGAATATCAGGTGTTCCAGGAATTTCAATCTCAATAATTGTCGATGATGAAGTGTTCTACTTTTCTTCAGGGTATGCTGACCGTGAAAAGGGGTTGACTGCAAGTGAAAATACACTCTATGAGTTAGCTTCTGTCAGTAAAGCTTTTACTGGTATGGGTATTATGCTGTTGGAAGAGCAAGGGCTGCTCTCAATGACGGATCCTGTGCAAAAATATTTACCTTGGTTTACGTTAAAGTATCAAGGAAAACCTGTTGATACGCAAAGCCTTACACTAAATAACTTTCTTCAACATACCAGTGGTCTAACAAATATTAGGCATACTCAAAATATTCCACAAGGCAATACACCGGATATGTTGCAAAAGACTGTGGAAATGCTCGTAGATGCTGAATTGGCGTTCCCTCCTGGTGAACAGTATAACTATGGAACCGTTAATTATGACGTATTGGGTTTGGTTATTGAGATTGTGTCGCAACAAAGCTATGAAGACTTTATGAAGGAACAAGTATTTCAGCCGTTAGGTCTTTACCAGACGTATGTTTATAAAGAAGATGCCCAAGCCACTGGACAGTTGGCACAAGGCTACCGTTCTTCCTTTTTTATGACAACTCCATTTAAAGCTCCGGATTATACTGGGAACAAACCCGCAGGCTACATCATTTCTAATACAAAAGATATGGCACGTTGGATGGGCATACAGATGGGTATTGTGCAGGACATACCCGAAATATTTCACACGGTTATCGAAAAATCACATAGGGGTGATATGTCTGTCTCGGCTGTCAATGATATGTATTATGCGGCAGGCTGGTCGGTAAACGCCGACCAAACAATTATCGAACACACTGGGGGCAATCCAAATTTCAGAACCGAAGTAGCCATACTGCTAAATGACAGAACAGCCGTCTGCTTGCTGAGCAACGGCGCAAATACCAATATAAACTTGGTACTAAAAGTTAAAGATATATTAGACGGCAATCTAACTCAGTCATATGAAATAAGTGGCACACAGCTTTTGGATATCATTTTGTCGTCTATCACTATTATTCTTTGCCTATTGGCTGTTCTGCTATTTCTCTTAGGATTACGAAAAAAGAAAATGAATAAGAGACAGCCAATGACAAAAAAGAGAATAATCATAACAGTTATTTTCCTGATGGCTACGATTGTCCTTGGTATACTGTGCTATGCTATCGATTGGTCAACGATACTTATTTGGCAAACATATAGTATTCTTACAGCGTTGATTTCGTCAGCATTATTAACAGCCAGCATTACATGGTTTGTATACACTCACCGATAAAATACCTCGCTCCCAAGATAATCATAATGTTAAGTAATAAAATATAAAATTATCGGTATGCTTAATAAACCTGCTACTGCAGCAGAAATTGAAACTGCAACTGCAACATTTAAGTCTGCTACTGTAAGCATTGGGAATGGAAATACGGTCCTTTTACAAAGAAGTAGTATGGTACATGTTTTACAAAATCACCACCCACTTTATTGGACAGGATCAACTGGAAAAACTCTTTTTAATCCTAATATCAGAAACTAATTTATCTAAGAATAACATTGAATGGACCTTAGAAAAAATTATAAATAAACGAAATAACTTAGTGGTTATTTCTTCAAAAAATAGTATGAAAAGTCGGTTAAAAGGAGTTTGTGAAGAAAATGAATTCATTAATGAAGTAGTTGTAAGTGCACATGATTATCTTACTCTAAGTGAAAAGGATACTCGAACTCAGAATCTAAATGAAATGGTTGAAAAATACCCTCAGCTTAAGCAATTATTTAAAGAATAAAAATATGGCAGAAGCTTGAAGATGTACAATAAGCTACTATTAGTTTTCAGACTAATGGTAGCTTATTTAATTGTTAAGTTACAAAAAAGTCGTATCCTAGAAGTCTTTAAAGCAACAGAAAGCATTTAAATGGCTCGAAATGGCTTTATCTGGTGTTTTAAGTCGTTTAAAATCCACTCTTGAATGACATCTAAAAAACCTCCAAATATATGGAGGTTTTTAAACTATTTTTATTTTACTTCAACTTGACCCATCATCCCATTTTCTTCATGTTCAAGGACATGGCAATGGAACATGTAAATGCCCTTATTATTGAACTTCACTGCTAATTTAACTGTTTGACCAGCTTCAACTGAAACAGTATCCTTCCACCCTTTTAAATTTAAAGGAGGTTCTTTCCCATCAATCGACACGATTTTAAATTGAGTGCCATGTATGTGGAAAGGATGTGTCATGCCACCCATCATATCAGGTTTATTATAAATTTCCCAAATTTCAGTATCTCCCTGTTTTTGAGTGAAATCAATGCGATTCATATCAAACTGTGAACCATTGATTGAAACCATTGTGCCCATACCAAAAAGTTCAAGTTTCTTTGTAACTGGTAAGGTTTTTTCCTCTTCCGTAACACCAAAATCATTTAATTTTTGTGCAATGTTACTTGTACTTGCAGCTTTTTGTTCAATTTTAAATGGTAAAAGGGTAATTCCTTCTTCATTTATTAATGCTATATCAGTTTTGTCATCCATCTTTGAAAAATCCACTATTACCTCTGCTCGCTCACCTGGTGTTAAGGTAATTTCATTCATATCAGTTGGTTGATTTAAGAAACCTCCATCAGTAGCAATTTGTTGGAATGTAGCTCCATTATTCAATTTAAACGTATAATTACGAGCATTAGAACCGTTTAATAATCGAAGTCTTATTTTTTCTTTACCGACAGTAAGTTTAGGATTCACAGTACCATTAATTAACAAAGTATCTCCTATTGTACCATCCTCATTAAGGACTGCTTGATAATTTAATTGCTTTTCTTCAGTAAATTGTCTATCTTGGAATACTAACGGAAAATCATTCACACCATACTCATTCGGTAAATTGATTTTTTGCGAATTTTCATCATCAATATAAATTAAGCCAGCTAAACCTTTATATACTTGCTCTGCTGTAGCACCTTCTGGATGTGGATGGAACCACAGCGTAGATGCTCCTTGATTAACTGTAAAATTCACATCTTCTGTTACACCTGGCTCTAAGACTTGATGTGGACCGCCATCACCATTTCCGGGAATTTCTAATCCATGCCAGTGAAATGTTGTTGGTTCAGATAAAGCATTTTTAGTTCTAAACGTTACCGTTTGATCTTTATGAATACGAATGACTGGCCCTAAAAAAGAACCATTATATCCATATGTCTCTGTTTTAGTTCCCTTAAGGATTTCTGTCGTTCCTTGTTGAGCAGTAATATCAACAATTCCATTTTTAGGTTCAATAATAGGTGGAAGCGCAAGCTCATTTTCCCCAGTTGAATTATTTAATGCTAATGGATTGTTATGACTCGCATGACCATTTTCCATGCTATTATCTTTATTATCCATACCCTCCATGTTTTTCATTTCTTCATCACTCATATTGGAATGGTCCATACCAGACATAGTAGAATGGTCCATATTTGAATTATTATTAGATTCCGAATTACCCGCACTACATCCCCCCATTATAATAGCGCCTACCAATAATGAAGCAATCAAAAGTTTAGATTTCATTATGTTTCCTCCTTTTATTCTTTACATAGGCACTATAACAAAGAAGTATGGAGAAATTATGGATTTGTAATTAAATGAGACAAGTATTAACCACGCTATCTAAGAAAACTTTGATATGACTTTTTTACTTCTTAACTTTCCAAATCAAAATGATAATTGACATTAATAAGATACTTATTACAATTTTCCCTATTAAATTTACTTGCATAAAACCATATACGGCTCCTGCTTCAAAGATTAGGGCTGGTATTTTTCCAATCGTACTAGCAAGCGCAAATGTGCCTAAAGACACCTTAGAAAATGCACTAGTAAAAGTCACAAGACCTGATGACATAAAAGGTAAAATCCTTAAACTGACAATTATCCAAAATGCATCAGACCCTTCCAACTCCTTTAATTTTAAAAGTTTAGGGTGTAATACGAACGGTCTTTTCCATTTATTGATTCCTTTTCTATATAAAATAAAGCTAATAACTGCACCAAGTGATTCACCGATAATAGAAATCAACAAACCGTTGAATACGCCAAAAAACACAAGGTTAGTAGCTGTAACAAAAACACTTGGTAGTATACCTATAATACTAACCAAAGTATTTATCATTAAACTAACCAAAATTGCAAATAATCCAGATTGTTCAAGTAATTGAAGTAATTTTTCTTCCATGATTAAACGCTATCTTTTTTAACCTATTACTTGCATATAATGAACTATTGTTAATAAACAACAACTGCCTGTTCGCCTAATGCTTCATAGCTATTAAAAAATGCTCCCTTATCCAATGTTATCAATCCCTTACGTGGATCCATTACTTCCACAGTCGTATTTCCCACAGATAATAGTACCATTGTATGTAAATTTTGATACATTTGATGGTACTCACCTGCTTCTTCCATAATCCATCCCCCTTTAACCTTTGGTGGTGAGAGGTCCAATGTTACCCATATAATAACTAGTATTCCCTGTCTAATATAATTTGTTATTTCTTTTATTGTACTTCCACTACTATTTTTTGCATGTAAATCTAACTTTCTCTCGGTGATAAAATTATTAGCTGCTTTGACAATTGGTTCTGCAAAAACATATGTACCCGTTTCTAGATTGCTTGGCTCGCCGCCATATGCTTGATTAGGATTTGGCCCATACTTTTTTTTCATTTTGTATTCAAACGATTGTTTAGGTAAATAATTTTGATCCATTTCTAATTTAGATGTTTCTGCTCCATAGTAATTAAGTACTGCTGTAAGAGTAGTTATTTCACACCCATTTGGTAATTCAGGATTTTGTAGAATTACAGGAACTCCAAATCCTTTATTATGATTTACTGCATATGTTTGCACTAATATGGATTGTGTAGATGACGTATACGTAAATTTTTTCTCTGTTAAATACATTCCTGTTGTAAAATTGTTTGGATTCCCTACTTTTACTGTATAGGTTTCATTCGGTTGCAAATTATTAAATTGAGCCTCACCTTTATTCAAACTAATTGTTGAATCTTTTCTTTCCCTTCTTCATTAAGTAACACCACATATAGATCATTAAGTGGATCTCCACTAAAAAATTCAACGGTTAACACTGTTATGGTATTCAAGTTTGTATTTTTATTTGTACAACCCTCTAAAATAACTGCTAATAATCCTAAAGTGAAAATAATTCCCCACTTTCTAATGCCCCATACCTCCTCCCGTTATTATTACATGATTCAAAATGAATATAACGAATAATTATGGAGAAATTATGGATTAAAATTAAAATGGATTTTTAGAATTTCTTCATAAAAAAAAGATGTTCCATTTGTCAAAATTGATTTGACTCGTCGAACATCTCTGAGTATTTAATTTTTACGGAGTAGATCATCACTTTAGCCATTTATGAATTGTTACTTTTACACCAGAAGTAGAAGTGTAGTTAACCATATACACAGTTGTTTCCTCTGCGGAATTGATTCCTCTTCCATCTCCTTCATTTTCTCTTCGCTGCACATGCAATGTAACAATTTTTGAATTACCCAAAATTGACTTTAGTGATATTAAGAATCATTTTTTAGTCTGGTAGAATTAGTTCCATATAATTCTTTATATCTTGTTCTTTCATTTCTCCAGTGATTATTTTTTCTATTTTCCCCTCAGAATTAATAAGAATAGTCGTTGGTAATGGATTGATATTATATGCTTCCATTACACTTTTATTTTTATCTATTAAAACCGGGAAAGTTAGACCTTTTCGGTCAATATAATTTTGAACCACGAAGTCGGATTCTGCTATATTTATAGCTAATACCTGTATACCCTTTTCTTTATAATCATTATAATATCTATCTATAATTGGAAATTCTCTTTCGCAAGGTTTGCACCAAGTACCCCAAAAGTTTAAAAAGACGCCTTGTCCTTTGTATTCCTCCAAATTATGTTTCTCACCATGCATATCAACTAGAGTAAAATTTGGAGCATCATCCCCTATTTTTAATACTTCATTTTTATCTTGCGTTAAAGTTGTATAGACTGTGAAGAATATTGCCCCAAATAATATAATTAATATAATTGAACGCATAAGAAATCTTCTCTTTTTTTTATCCATAATGAAGTTAGGCCCCTTCCTCTCTTATAACTAGAAACCAGTAAATCCTCCAAAAATCGGTGTTAAAAACGCAATAATTTTAGTCATCATATCAAAGTATAATAAAACCCCCATCACAATCATTATTGCACCACCTATTTTCATAAATAGTCCATTTTTTCTTTGAAGAAACTTCATTTTTCCGATAAATAAAGACATTATTAGGAAAGGTATAGAGAAACCTAGCACATAAAATAGCATGTACAACATACCCTTCCCAGGATCAGACACGCCTAAAGCTATTACTCCTGCAAGAATTGGTCCAGTACAAGGTGTCCATCCAGCTGCAAAACCCATACCAATAAGTACGGAACCAAAATATCCTTTGGGCCTTTTTTTAAAATGAATCTTTTTTTCAGATTGTAAAATATCGATTTTAAAAAAACCTAGAATAACTAATCCAAAAAAGACCATGATAATTGCTCCAATTTGTCTTAGGAACTCTTTATACTGAATAAAAATCTGTCCGATAAAAGAAGTTGAAAAACCTAATGCCATAAAAATAATAGAAAAACCAAGTAAAAAAAGCAGGGTATGTATCAGAGATTTTCGTCTCAAAATCCCTTTTTCTTCTTTTAGTTCATTAAAGGATATTCCTGTTACATAAGATAGAAAAGCTGGATACAATGGTAATGAACAAGGTGATACAAATGATAATAATCCAGCACCAAATGCAAGAAGTAAATTTAATTGCTCTAACAAATACGCTCACTCAACCTTTCTATAGTCCATTTGAAAATAAAGTATAGACTATAAATATGGAGAATATATGCATATGCAGCGTGATATAAAAATTAGAATTTTTTTGATAGCTTTCGAATTGAGCATTTATCTAAATAGGGATTAAAAATAAAAATGAGCCGTGTTTCAACTATAGAAACACAGCTCATTTATTATGCTAATTCTAAACATTGGAAAAAATCTTTAATTATATTCCTAGTCTAAGGATTAAAGCATAATCTAACAAGAATATTAGATACGAATCATACATATATTGATTTTAGTATTTCATTAAAACAAAAATCTATTATTCTATTCATGATGGAATTATATTAAATTTTCTATAAAGATAGGATGATGACAATTATTGAAAAGTCGGTTCTTGCTATGGTTATTTTACGTGTATTGTCTGGGAGTATTGAAGTAAGTGCTGGATTGTTGATGCTAAAGTTAAATAATCTAGAAAAAGCATTTTATATTAATACAATGCTTGCTTTGGTTGGTCCAACAGTTTTAATCGTAACGACAGCAATTGCATTATTTGGACTAGCAGATAAAATACCTGTGACAAGAATCGTTTGCTTATTTACGGGTATAACACTTATTATTATTAGCTCACATATTAAGTAAAAATAAATATTACTAAAATTTACCAAAAACATACAAGTGTCAGAATTTGAGTTTGACGAAAAAATAATCTTCACAACCTTTTGGATCCAAGTTATCTTCTGTATCTTTATAGCATGGTTCCATTCATAATCTTTGTTAAACTCTTTTATGAATCACCTAACATGTTCATTAAATTACTGTAGCGTGTGACGACGCTGCTTTTTTTTATGTATAATTAGCCTTTATTTGCACAAATTTATATTGAGTGTATCGCACGCACTTATACGGTGGTGGCGTTGGTTGACCGTCACGACCTCCCTCAATAAGGGTTACATTATCTCAGTAACCCTTTTATAATTTCTATTCAGATCAGGTAGTTTTCTACTTTGGGCTAACTTTAATCAAACCTTTACGACCACTAACCGTATTAGTAAAGATGTTCCTCTATCTTTGATTTTTTCTGTACTAGCTCATTCATATAGTTACGGAACACCTATTTCCTCATAATTTCAAATCTCCTGCATCCTTCCCTATATATTATGGAATCTGCTTTTATTTATATATATATTTAATCTACGTGGTTTGCACAGCACGCAACATCAGAATGAACATCTTCTAAAACCGTATCAAACATTCCAAGAAGTTCGCGAATACGCTCATTTCTCAAACTATAGTAGCAATATTTTCCTTCATTACGACCAACAATAATGCCACACCCTTTTAAACAGGCTAAGTGTTGAGAGATATTAGACTGATTCCCCTTTAATTCCTCGACGATTTGAGATACTGTCTTCTCTTTCTCTTTGATACACTCTAAAATTTGAAGTCTTACCTTGTTTGAAAATCCATGAATTAGTTTAATTTTTAAGTCAATATTTTTTTCTGTCACAAAATCTCCTCCAATTCATATTAGACTTAGCTAATATGTTTTGATATGATCATATTCGATATCACTAATATGTGTGTCAAACATACTAGCACTACCTAATATGTCTGTCAAAATTTTAAAAAATATGGGTCTCTCTTCAGCTAATAAACGTAGGCATCCTCAAGTTAGATTTTTTACTGTCTGAAAAGGAATATTAGATTAAATTTGGGACAGGTTTCGCAACTGGCTGGACACTTGTAATAATGGCTTTAGGGCTAACAAACCCTGATAAAGGCTTATTATACATACTTATTAATGTACTGGTTTTTTCAATTTCCTTTCTTAAGCTGTCTCAAATTACGTTTCTTCCAAAAAATCCATTTATGATTATTGATTTTAATGGGATTTTATTATATTTTGACATGATGACAAAGATTATTGCGTGGGTCACTCCTATTTTCGGAGGGGACACAGGATTTTAGAAGTTCATACGCTCTGTAGAAAGGCTGGATGTAGCATTGAATAATACGTGGAACAAAATTATCTATAAAATTGGCTCTTCCTTTTACGATAAATTTTTTAATACAGGTACTTTTTTAAAGACTAGAAAGAGGATTTTTCAAGAAGTGCCTTTTCAGCGTAAACAAAAAATCCTCTATGTAGGAATTGGTACTGGGGCTGATTTAGAATTAATCAACTATGTTGATTATGATATAACTGCCATTGATTATTCTCCTGATATGCTAGCGAAAGCTCAACATAAATTCGAGCACTCTTCTATCAATTTTTTAGAAATGGATGCTCAAAAAATGTCTTTTGCAGATGAATCATTTGACTATATTGTAGCTAGTTTAATACTTTCTGTGGTTCCTAATGAAAATAAATGCTTTGAAGAGATGATAAGAGTTTTAAAGAAGGATGGTAGAATTCTTATCTTTGATAAATTTGCTCCTAAAAATCAAAAACTAACGCTAACAAAAAAATTGGTAAGGCCATTTATAAGTATGTTAGGAACAGATATTGGTAGAAGTTTTGAGGAGCTGTTTAAACAAAATGATCAAAGGCTCAGAATTATAAGAGATGAATCTGTTATGTTAAAGGGTATGTATAGATATATTGAAGTTCTTAAACTCTCTTAGCTAATCATTAAGGGCATAGCTGCACTAGCAGTTAACGTTTTGGAGAAACTCATTAAGAAGCTCAAGCATCTTATTAAGAGTTTAAAAAACAACAATCAGCCAACTTGAATTGGCTGATTGTTGTCTTAGTAATTGAACAACCCTATAAATGTTAAATACCATGTACTATCGATTTAAGTCTCCCGTGATAAATTGTTACTCTATTTGTTTTTTCATGAGTTGTTTTGAAAAGTTAAAAGATCGAATTTCGCTAACAAATGTAGAACCTAATAAAAATACCCCTCCGATAATTTGCACTAGGGTCATTTGCTCTTGCAATATCATTGCAGAAATCAATATTGCTACAAAAGGATCGACATAACTTAGCATCGCAATACTCTGCCCTTTCAATTTTTCCATTCCCGAGAAAAACAACCAAAATCCAATCCCTGTATTAACGATACCTAAAATTAAAATAAAAGGAATAGATGCGCTTGATAATCCAAAAATCCCCAAGCCTTCTGTCAAAAAAACATACGGCAGCAGTAATAATGCAGTTGTTCCAAGTTGAATAATGGTCAGCTCTAGCTTGTCCATCTCTTTAATAAATTTGTTTAAAAGTAACAATGCCGCATAAAACGCAGCTGCCATCAATCCAAAGATAAGTCCAAGGAAACCATCTGATTCCGTTGCACTCACCCCTTCTCCTACAATCATTATCATACCGATAATTGCAATGACAATGCATATTATTTTCTTTATGGATAATTGTTCCCTAAGTACAACAGGTGAAAGAATCATTACAAATACTGGTGCAAAGTAATATCCTAGTGTGGCATTGGCAAGTGATGTGTGGTCGTAGGATTGATAGAGAAAAATCCAGTTTCCTCCCAATGCAACGCCTGAGAGAAACAAAAATAAAGCATTCGATTTCACTAAATTCCAGGATATTTTTTTCTTCATTATGGAGAAAATGAAGAATAAAAATAAGCATCCTAGTAAACTACTTAGTAAAGCTCTTTCACTCGCCGCTAAATCAATGTAACGCACAACTAAACCGATTGTGCCAAAAATAATCATTGATACGATAAATTGAAATTTAGATTTCATGGTCTACTCCCCTAACCTACCGCAATTTAATAGGAACTATTAGGTGTTTTTTCCGTCCTTTCCTTCCACTCCCTTTCAACTTGCTTTTGTAATGGGAATAGCATAGCATACTTATATGTATTACAAAATTGAATGTTTGTCATGCTAAACATAACAAAATAGCATGCAAGGGGGATAGCGCAATGAATATCCAAAAATATATGGCCTTTGTCAAAGCAGTAGAATATGGGAGCTTTACAAGTGCTGCCGATGCATTAAACTATACACAGTCTGGTATCAGCCGTATGATCAACGATTTAGAATCAGAATGGGGAATTTCCCTTTTTGAACGGGGTCGTGCCGGAATCAGTTTAACATCCGATGGCTTAAAGTTACTGCCCCAATTACAACGTATATGTAATGAGCATGAAATGTTAATGATGCAGATCGAAGACTTACATGATATCCAATCAGGAATCATCCGAATTGGTACATTTTCTAGTGTAGCAACACATTGGCTACCTTATATGATCAAATTCTTTAAGCAGGATTATCCAGGGATTGATTTCGAGTTACTCTTAGGAGATTACACCGAAATCGAAAGCTGGATTATCGAAGGTAGGGTCGACTTTGGATTTTTGCGACTACCAACAAAAGCTAAAATGGAAACAATCTTTGTAGAGCAAGACCGTTTGTTGGTAGTCATTCATCAGGATCATCCTCTTGCTGATTGCGATAAATTTCCTATAAGTGAACTATTGACCAGTCCGTTCATGCTTTTAGAAAAAGGCGCAAAAGCTGAAATCTCCGAAATTTTTGAGAAGCACAATATCTCGCCGCACATTTCTTTTACAACATGGGACGACTATGCCATTATGTCAATGGTGGAAAACGGGTTGGGAATCAGTATATTACCTGAACTGATTTTAGAACGCATTCCGTACCAAATTAACGCGAAAGAGCTTGAGATCCCTGCTTTTCGAACTATTGGGATTGCGATGAGAGAGCAAAAATCGCTGTCACTTGCAGCAAAGAGATTTATAGAATATTTATCCTATAGAAAGAGAAAAAAAGAAGTTTAGCTATTATTTTGCACACTATAAAAAGCGTATTCGAAAAAATCTCGAATACGCTGCATTAATCTTCCACCGCTTCTAAATAGCCTTGCTGTAAACATGTATCCGTCATAAACTGCTTTATCCCTGCATCAAATGACAATTTGATCGTGCTACTTGTGACCTCCAAAATTTTTCCCTCTCCAAACATCACATGCTTCACCTTTGAGCCAACGATTAACGCTGACTCCGTTGTAATTGTCCTGTTATTACGGTATTGCTTTAATGCTTTCCTCGGACTTTTCGACGCTTTCTTTGGTAATTCCTGAGGAGAAACGATTTGCTTTAACGCCTTCATAAATATTGATGGCACCACACTTGCTTTAAAGCGCTTGCTGTACGAAATTAATTCCAAATGGCGAATTGCACGTGTGATACCGACATAAAAGAGTCTTGTTTCTTCCTCTATTGCTTCTTCCGTCTCAGTAGGTAAAATCCCATCAATTAAGTCAATCAAATACACACGATCAAATTCCAAGCCCTTTGAACTGTGTAAGGTTGTTAATGTAATGGCATTCATTTCATTTTTCAGATGAGATGTACGTGCTAAATTTTCAAGGTACTTCAAACGACCCGCAAATTCAGTCATCGTCGACGTATGGCGAGCAATTAGTCCAAGTACATCCACAATATCTAGTAAATTTTCATAATTAAAACCGAGGTCCTCGCTCATTTTCTTTAAGGCACGCTCATAACCAAAGTCATAACGGATATGCTCTAGCATGGCTGTTGGTGTTGTTTGATCAAATTGAATGCTATCATACGTTTTGCGAATTCGCTTAATATATTCAGGCTGATAATCCTTTAATTCCACATGCTCTAGTAATAGTGAGAATACACAGCCATCCTCCGGTACTTTCTGCAGTGCCTTTAATTGCGTTGGTGTAATATAAGCATTCATTTTTCTGTAAACTTTTTCAAATATCGAGATATTTTTTGTATTGTACGCTAGACGCATGAAGTTCATTATATCCTCCACAACCCAATGCGTAAAAAAGCGAATGGTGGAATCTTTCATATAGAAAGGCAAGCCCGCTCTGTCTAATGCGTCCATAAGAGGAATGGCTGACGTATTATTTCGATATAAAACAGCCGTTGAGCCACGCTTAGACAAGCTTTTTAACTGATTCACTACATATTTGGCCTGTAAGCTGTAATTCTCTAGGATTTTAAACGAGATTGGCTCTGCTGCAGGATTTTGCGTAAACATTTGTTTGTTATATCGTTTTTTATTTCGCTGAATGAAAAGATTGGCTGGCTCTACAATCGAGGCAGATGAACGATAATTTTGTGTCATTAGTAAAACACGTGCCTCTGGATAAATCTTTTGGAAATTCAACAAATAATCTGGCTCTGCACCGCGCCAGCTATAAATGGCCTGATCCTCATCGGCAACGACGCATAAATTTTGATGGACAGCGACAAGCTTCTCGATGATCGCATGTTGAACAGGCGATGTATCCTGACTTTCATCCGTTAAATAAAAATCGTATCGACGTTGAAATTGCGCCAACACCTCTCGATTTTTCGTAAAAATATCATTCGCCATTAACAGCATATCGTCAAAATCAATGAGCAATCGGTCACTAGCTGTACGCTTATATTCCTCATAATGCTGTAAAATCTCGACTTTTCTTGGCACCTTTACTTCTGCAATTGCCCATTCCTGTTCTGGCAGCATTTTATTTTTGATGAACGTTATGTACGTCAGTAGCTCGTCTAACTGATCTTCCGTAATTTTGGAGCCATTTAATTGTTCAAAAATCTCACGAAGCACTCGTTTTTTTGACATTACACCAGGCCCGTCCGCTTCTTCGATAACCCCGTACGAAATGCCCTGACGTTCAAGTGTCTGCCGCACAACTTGAAATGCTAAACTATGAATCGTCGAAAAATCAACTGGTGGCAAATGCGGAAAAAACTTTGCAAAACGTGCCTTCATATCATTTGCTGATGCCTTACTAAACGTAACAGCCTTTATGCGAGCAGGCTTGACACCAAGCGCCTCGATCATATAGCCAATACGCATAATAATCGTCGTCGTTTTTCCTGAACCAGGAGATGCCAATAGTAGCAGCGGTCCATTCGTTTGCAATACGGCCTGCTTTTGCACATCATTTAGATAAACGCCAAGTGAACACTCCTTTTCTTCAAAAAATGCTTTTTGCGCTCCATTCATATCAATTACTCCGTTCTAAAAAAATCTATTTTCTATTATACCAGATGATACTGATTAACTTCTTAAGAGCATTAAAAGCAACTAAGCTCGACTACTACTCATTCGAGTGATCTTAGCTGTTAAGGAAATTGTTTGCCTCTTCATCATTTTTAGATCTTATCAAAAACAAAAAAGCGTATATACAAAATGTACAACGCTTTTTAGTAGCTCGTTAGTGAAATTTTTTATTTGGCTATCCATTCATATTGAATATCAGCTAAATTTTCTTCATTTTCATGTCCTCTCCCTATGATTTTAAATCCATGTTTTTCATAAAATCGTTGGGCATTTTCATTAACCTCAAATGTGTATAAAGTTAAGATTGTGCTTTTACTTTATCTAGTAATGTATGACCTATGCCCATCCCTTGATAGTCAATATGAATATATAGTTGGCTTATTTCTTCTTCGTTATAGGCAATCATGCCAACTACTTTTTCATCCATTAACGCTAAATCGATGTGAAACTGCTCAGCTAATAGATGATTTAAGAAATATACATGACTTTCAAAGGTATGAATTTCTTTTTGACCAATCGCCTGTTCCTTACTATCTCGCCACATAGCAACTGTTTGTTCAGCGTATTGGTGGGTATATTGCGTAATAATTATTTTGTGTTGGTTCACTACGATGCCTCCTTAAGCATAATGTAAAAAATAGATCTTATGAAAAATACTTGGTTGGATTCCTAAATCCTGATTGCATACGACTTTAGCAATGCAATATACTTTAAATCAAATATTTTACATTCAAGACTAAACCTATGTAGTTTGTATTTCCTCACATCTTCTGGAAAAATATAAGACATTCCTGTATGCTTCAATTTTTAATCGACTACAATAATTATTTTCTCGTCTTGTCAATGTCGTAATTCAAACAGCGTGATAGCCCTTTTATAAACCACCTGCTATCATTATCAATTACTTCCTACCCTAGTTTGAACCGTAGAATTAAATTTGGATAATTTTCATTCATACTGTACTCCTTAATAAAGTAAAGCACATTACTTGAAGAATTAAATGTAAGTTCTACGGATAAAAAAACATCTTCCACTCACACTAATGGTGGAGGTGAGATGAAAATGGGAAATAATAAACATAAAAATAATAAAACGCAAGACAACAAAAAACAGCAGAATCAAAATCAAAATGCTAACAATGAGCGTAAAAACAGAGAAGAGTTTGCTGAAGAAGTAGATTTCAGTCAAATTCAAAATGAAAACAAACGTTAATCATACTATCATGTGAAGAAACCCTAATACTCACTTCAGTAAAGATGGGTATTGGGGCTATTTTTATAATCCATCTATTACAGCATTTTACGGCTCAAACCCAGCCTGACTTATATAAACATGATTTTCTGGAAAGATTTCAATAAATCGGTTGTATACTTTTTTTATTACATCTGGTCCATACCATTCTTCTAAACCAAGTTGGTCATATTTTTTCTCAATCTCAAGTTTTCTTGTGCGTTTTCCACCACTGCCATCTCCCATGAAGTAGTCATCTATACATATCCGATCGACGAGTTGCTTCAATTTCAAAGGAAAATATTCTCCACTTGGTAAAATGGGAGCGATAGCAACTTGGGTCGGTATGTCCGCAGCTGCTAATTTTTCCAATGTCTTAAAACGCGCTTGGATTGGAGGTGCCATTGGCGTAAAATGTTTACGTATCGTTTCCGAATCTGTCTCAATTGTCATACTTACCCGCACTTTTTCTTTAAATTGTCGCAGCAAATCAATATCTCGACTGACAAGTGGACTTCTCGTCTGTACAAATAAGAAATCAGGGGGATCCTCTAGCATAACTTCTAGTAAAGATCGCGTCACTTTTTCCTTATGCTCTATTGGCTGATACGGGTCTGTACTTGAGGACATAAAAATGGTTACAGGCCCTTTGGCTTTGGCACGATGAAGCTCCTTTTTTAATACATTCGCCGCACCGTTTTTAACATCGACCCAACTACCCCATTCCCCTTCTCGAAAAAGAGATACAGGCATTTGACGTACATAGCAATAAGAACATCCAAATGAACAGCCTGTATAAGGATTGAGCGAATGCGTATAGCCAGAAAGAAAGCCAGTTCCTTTATTCAAAATGGTTTTTGGATACTTATAGAATAATTCGCTTTTCATACGAAACCTCCATTCCATGTAAAGCAAGTATTACGCATTGCTAGATGAACCTCGCTTTTCAAGTTCCAAGAGCAATTTCTTCATTGCTAATCCGCCCCGATAGCCTGTTAAAGAGCCATTCTTTCCTGTTACACGATGGCACGGTACAGTAAGTAACACTGGGTTAGCCCCAATAGCCGCTCCAACAGCACGAACAGCTGCTGGTTTATTGATAGCATGGGCAATGTCTGAATAGGATTTCGTCTGCCCATAAGGAATTTCACAAAGTGCTTGCCAGACTGCTAGCTGAAATGGCGTACCTACGTACTCTAATGGGATAGTAAAGGTTTGCCTCTTTCCTGCTAAATACTGAATGATTTCATTGACATAGGGTTCAAGCTTTTCCTCATCTTCAACAAAAGGACTTCCTGGAAAGCGTTTCTTCGCCCATTCAAACATTTCCTCGATTGGTTTGTTCTGTGAACCAACAAACACAAGGCCCTTGGAGGTAGCAGCAATATAAAAATGCCAATCCTCAAACTTGAGTAAAGACCAAAAAAGGGTTGGTTTATTTTTTATTTCCATCATTCATTTCCTCCATTTTTCTCATTTGACGAAATTGCGCTGGGGTCTGACCTGTTTTCTTTTTAAATAAAGTAATAAAATAGGGTGCATTCGCCATACCCACACATAGGGCAATATCGCCTATTGCTTTATTCGTCTCAATCAAATACTTTTTAGCCGCGTGTACGCGAACTTGTTGTATATACTCAATGGGCGTCAAGCCTTTAATCTTTTTAAATGTTCGATGCATATGATAGGGACTCCCATGACAAATCATTGCTAATGATTCGAGCGTTAATTTTTCAGCGAAATTTTGATCAATGTATGCTGTGATAATATCAACCCACTCGCTATCAGGCAAATTTTCATTAGTAGGCTTGCAACGTTTACAAGGGCGAAAATTTGCGTGGAGTGCTTGTTCTGCGGTTGCAAAAATACATACATTCTCTTTTTTCGGAACGCGAGACTTACAGGATGGTTTACAGAATATCCCTGTTGACTTGACAGCATAAAAAAATTGATTGTTGTACGCTGTATCATTCGTGATAATGGCTTGCCATTTTTCATCTGTCATCATTTCTACATTATTAAAAATATCATTTTCATCATTCATAGGATCCAGCATTTATCTCACCTCTCCTTACAATATACTCCCTAAAAATTCACAATGTACAATTCTAGATATGGAATAGCAAGATATTGAAGTTTTTTTATTTAGAATCGTGAAAAATGATGCCAAGACCGTATCGTTCTCCAGCAGTAATCGTACTTACTCCATGACGAACCGTATGTTTATAATATCCCCTTTTCCCTAGAACAGGTCTATGGTTTGTAGGAAAGATGAGCGCACTGCCTTGATCTAACGTAATGACATGTCCCCTACTCTGAGCACGTGGAATTTGTTCCACTAGGAGTGATTCTCCACCAAAAAAGTCTTGTTCGCGTTGATTTAATACAAATACTACTTGAAACGGGAAAAACACATCGCCATATAAATCTTGATGCAAACAATTAAAGCCACCTGTTTCATACTTTAAGAGTAAAGGTGTCGGTCTAGTTTGTTCATATTCTTTACAAGTGTTCAAAAAATCTTGAAGCTGAGCTGGAAACTGCGCTGTTTTCTTTAAATAACCTAACCATCGATTAGCTGTTTTGGCCAATTCTTGATAAAAGGACTCTCTTAAACTTTGGATAATTTCAGGCAATGGATAGGAAAAATATTTGTATTCCCCCTCCCCAAAGCGATACCTCGTCATATTAATGGTCGTTCTATATGGCTCTTCCGTACTATACAACCCTATTAAGAATTCACATTCCTCTTTTGTTAAGATTACTGGAAGCTTTGCAAATCCTTGCTTATCTAGTTCATGTTGAATGGAATCCCACTCCAAGCTGCCAACACGTGTTTGAATATCTTGGACCATTTTTATTCCCTCCTTAGCCTTCTTAATAACTAACACTATAACCTCATCAATAGAAAAAAATAAGGCGTTTAGAATGGAATAGCAAGATAACAAAATGAGTAAAGCTACTTTTATGATAAAGTAAACTAACAAACTGTGTAGTTGAAAAGGAGAATGAAAAAGTGATATGGCATGACGTTGACGATGTGATGATCATTACCTTACCAGCAAATTTTGATATGAATGCAAATCTAGGCTATTTAACAAGAGAAAAAAATGAATGCCTGTATGAAATAGAGAACAATATCATCACAAAAGTGATAGCCATTGGAGAAATGCAGTCTTTAGTACAGATAAGCGTAATCGATAATCAACAAATGGTTGTTCAATTCCTAAATGGTTCTAGGCCTATTGAAAAGAGGGAGCGGGAAAAAATTGCAACATATATAATTGAATGGTTTGATCTTGATAACGATTTAACGCCATTTTATGAAATGGCAAATACAGATCCATTACTTAAAATACCTGCCCAAAAATTCTATGGATTACGAGTTATCGGCATTCCCGATTTATTTGAAGCGTTATGCTGGGGCGTTTTAGGGCAACAAATCAACCTTGCCTTTGCCTACTCTTTAAAGAGACAATTTGTAGAAAGCTTTGGCGATTCTATCGAATGGAATGGTAAAAAGTATTGGGTATTCCCTCCATACGAACGAATTGCACAGTTAGAACCTACTGACCTAGCAGCTATTAAAATGACGGTTAAAAAAAGTGAATATATCATTGGCATTGCAAGATTAATGGCATGCGGAGAATTATCGAAGGAACAATTAATGAAAATGAATTTTAAAGAGGCAGAAAAAAGCTTAATCAAAATACGAGGAATCGGACCTTGGACAGCCAATTACGTGCTAATGCGCTGCCTACGGTTTCAGACGGCTTTTCCAATCGATGATGTAGGTCTGATTAATTCAATAAAAACATTACGTAATATGAACCAAAAGCCTACGAAAGAGGAAATTTTAGCGCTCTCGATACCATGGAAAAACTGGGAATCCTACGCTACCTTCTATTTATGGCGTGTTCTTTACTAAATATCATCACCTTGATTTGAGCATGTTTTGAAAAAATGAACCAAAACATGCTCTTACGTAGGTATGTTTTATGCTTCTACAAAAGCACAATGATGATGAACAATCGCAATGGACACAGAATTCTTATAGCTGTAATTCTTTAATACAATCCATGGTTGTTTTTATAAACTCTTTGACAACGGGAAGGGGTTGCTTCTTTGAGCGAGTAATAATGCTTATTTCTCGGAAAGGTTCGGGTAAGAGAGGTTTTACAATGGTACCTGCTAAATTATAGGGTAAAGCTAGTTCTGGTATGATTGTAATGCCTAATCCTTCACGCACCATTGCAATGATTGTTTGATTTTCTTCCACATTAAACTCTATGTTTGGGGATACCTCTTGTTCCTGTAAAAACTTCTTAACACTCACTTCACATCCTAGCTGAGGCATAATAAAAACCTCCCCTTGAAGTTCTCCCGCTTTTACTTGTTCATTTATGGCAAGATGATGATGAATCGGTACGATTGCTACTAATCTATCTCTTACTATGGTAGTAGCCTCAAAATGATCCATAGGGTTACTTAAAGATGTAAAACCTATATCCACTTTCCCCTCTTCTACCCAACGTGTAATTTGGTCATAGCTCCCCTCATAAAAATCGATTTCAATTCCCTTAAACTCTCCTTTAAACCGTGATATGATCGTTGGCAACACTTTTGAAGCGAAACTTGAAAAGCTGCCAATATTTATTTTTCCGTTTTGTATTCCTAAAATAGAAGCCGCTTCTTGTTTAATGCTTTCTGCTTCGGATAAGATATTTCTCATATTGTTGATAATACGTTCACCACTATCTGTTAATGAGATGCCATTTCTTCCTCTATTCAAAAGTTTAATACCGAGTTCTGACTCTAATGAAGCGATATTATGGCTTATGCCCGATTGTGTCATCGCCAATATTTCTCCTGCTTTTGTGAAATTACCAATATCCACTACTTTGACGAATATTTCTATTTGCAAAAGGTTCACAAGATAACCTCCGTATAAGATTTAACTTTCCATTCGACTTCCTCATGTTTAAGATTAAAAACATGAATTTTACTTATCAATTCTATCATACTACAATAATCTTAGAATGAAGGAGGAGATAGCAATGAAAAAAGTGGTAGAGTTTTTTTATGTTGATGCATTCACCACAGAAACGTTTGGAGGAAATCCAGCTGGCGTCATACCTCATGCTGAAAATTTAACAGATGAGGAAATGCTAAACATAGCCAATGAATTAAACCTTTCGGAAACGGCCTTTCTTTTACCATCAACAAATGTAAATGCAGATTATCAAATAAAATATTTTACTCCTACAAAAGAAGTTGACTTTTGCGGTCACGCTACGTTAGGTACAGCATGGTTAATGGCTAATAAGTACAATTGGATTGATAAGGACGAGAAAATAATCTTTGAATCAAACATTGGACTAATTCCTGTAAAATGGATTACGGAAAACAATCACTTAAAGAGCGTGTCCATGACTCAAGTACGTCCCCATGTAAAAAGTATAGACATTAGCCCTGAAGTCGTTGCGGACCTTGTGGGTTTAGAGGAAACGGACATTGATGATCGATACCCGATAAAAATAGCGAACACAGGGGTCCCACATCTTATGGTTCCCGTTAAAACACGTCAAGCAATTGATCAAGCAGAACCTAAATTAAATGAGCTTAAAAAGATGAACAATCATTTTAACATATCAACCACTCACCTCTTTACCTTTGACACCAATGGGGAATTTGATATTTATACAAGAGATTTTTGCCCAAATATAGGGATCGATGAAGATCCAGTTACAGGGGCAGCAAACGGTGCATTAGGTGGTTATTTATATCTAGAAAATATACTAGCTCAACAACAAAAACATCACTTAGTAATTGGGCAAGGACATACGATTAATAGACCTGGGACTCTTTATGTCACGATCACACCTGATGAGGAGAATGCTGTTATTGAAGTAGCAGGAGCAGCAGTTGTTTCAATAGAAGGAAAAATACTTTTATAATACTATTTTTCTGAATTTTCTGTGTTAATTATCATCATAAAATAAACTTCTCTAAATTATTCACTTAAATTTAGAGAAGTCTTATTTATGCCAAATAAAGTGGTTAGTTCAATGCATTTAAATGCGTTTTTAAGTATTGCAAAAATGGTTGCTCCATGAGATCGGTTTTTCGAGAGCAAATAAATAAACTTTGCTGAATAGCTGCCTGCTCAACATACACTTGAGCAAGTTTCCCGTTTGCTATACTTTCATCTACACTATAGGACGGAGCTAAAGTCATGCCGTACCCCGCTTCCACTACTTTTATGGATTCGTGTAAGCCCTGCATTTGAAGCCCTAATTTAGGTAATGGCGCATTAAATGTGTAAAAAATGGACTCCAATAAATCGAGTGTCGAGCTACCACGTTCCCGATAAATAAAGTCCTCGTTCGATAATTCATAGATGGAGACCGTTTGATTTGCTAGAGGATGTGAAGGATGGACTATAAACCAAAACGGGATATTCAATACCTTTTCAAATTGTAAATCTTCATGACCAATTTTACTTTGAACGACAAAGCCAAAATCTACTTCATAATTCAGAACTTGCTCCTCCACAGATTGAACATTGCCTAACGATACAAAAAATTCAATTTGAGGATGCGCAAGCTTGTATTTAGCTATGATAGGCGGAAGTATATAATTAATAGGGATGTAAGAGGACGCAATATGTATTTTGTCTTCCTTTGCTAAAAACTTACCAAGCTTCTCATCGATTTGTGCTTCTAAGTAAAATAAACGCATGCCTTGCTCGTATAAAAACTTCCCCTCTGGCGTTAATTGAATTCCACGCCCTTTACCTTCAATCAATTTTGCCCCTATTTCATTCTCTAATTTTCGAATTTGTATGGTAACAGCAGGTTGACTTAGTAGCATACTATTCGCCGCTGCAGTAATTCCCCCAAGCTTGGCTACATTCGTAAAGATCCTCAATGCATGTAAATTCATTCCATTCCAACCTTTCTATCCATAAATAATATTTATGAATAAGCAATAATTATATATTTGTTTTATGTATAGTTTACCAGTAATTTAAGTATTGAGGTGATTGAATGGAAATTTTACTACATGAATGGTTAACAGTAAAAGGAGTTATTTTATTTACAATTGGTTTACTCGCAGCCATAATAGGCGTTCTTTTTGGTGCAGCAGGCTTTATTTTGATGCCTTCATTGTTACTCGTCGGCATTCCAATTCATACAACCGTTGCCGTTAATAAATTTGCGACAGGCTTATCAGCCCTATCAAATGTTGTTTCATTTGTCATAAAAGGACATTTATCTGTAAAAAAGTATTTTTCTTTCATGTTTGTTGCTAGTATAGGTGGTGTATTTGGGGCATTATTCGCAATCCTCTTATCAGAACAAATCATGAATGTCGTCGCTTGTATAAGCTTAATTTTTGCATTTCTGATTGTCCTTTGCAGTAATAAATGGATTGTCAAAGATGTAAAAGAAACAGAGGAACAACCCTTGAACAAGCTTATTCCATTTGCAATTTCCATATATGACGGTGGTTTTGGACCAGGCTCAGCTCTAATGAATATAACCTATTTCTTGAAAAAACAATACCATTATTTAAAAGCAGTCGAGTTAACGAGAATGCTCTCGTTATCAAGCTGTACAGGTGCTTTTCTCTTTTATTACTTTACTGGCATTGTTAATTGGGGAATTGCTATCCCTGTGTCACTTGGCTCTATTGCTGGCTCTTTCTTAGGTTTAAAGATCGTTCCGTATATCCAAACAAAATGGATTCAAATTATTTTACCAATCATTTTTTTGTTCTTAATTGTTCAAGTAGTGTCGGATTTAATAAAATAAACGAAACAAGTCCTACCTTTTTTGCCCCCAAATTTAAGGACATCTAAGGTGGAGCTTGTTTAGAATCCGAAATTTACGACTGTTAGTATAATAGACGAAAACAATAATAATTTGCCTATTTTTTATTTATCTACCGCCACTCACATGTATAATTTCTCCAAGGATGTAATTTGAGGCATCAGAAGAAAGGAAGGCAATTACTTCTGCTATCTCTTTAGGCGCTGCAGCTCGTTTAATTGGTACAGCGGAAGCCATCCGTTCTAGCCGATTGTCACCAGGAGCAAATTTTCCGTGAAAGGGTGTTTCGACCATTCCAGGCGCTACCCCGTTCACGATAATTCCATATTCAATTAATTCTCTGGACATACCAATCGTCATTGTATTGATAGCTCCCTTAGCAGATGCATAATGAATACTTTCCCCTGCCCCACCAATACGTGCTGCTGCAGAAGAGACATTAATAATTTTTCCGCATTTCTTCGGAATCATATGTCTTAATACAGCTTGAGAGCATAAGAGCACACTATTGACATTTAGCTTGAATGTTTCTTCCCATAGCTCTTCACTCATCTCCATAAAAGTACTTTGACGGATGCCGCCTCCAGCGTTATTCACTAAAACATCAATCGTGCCGAATGTAGAAATAGCCTGCTCAATCATTGCGTTCACTTCTTCTTTATTCACAATATTAGCTTGAATAGCAATGGCGTCTCCACCTTGTTCTTGAATTCGTTGGACAGCTTCGTTGGCACCTTCCACATTTGTATGATAATTGATAATTACTTTAGCCCCGTGTTTTGCCACTAGCTCAGCCGTGGCAAATCCAATCCCAGAGCTTGCACCTGTGATAAGAATAACCTTTCCTGACAAGTTATGCATAGCGTCCCCCCTAACGTTTTTAATAGTAATTCGTTCATAAACAACTAATGCTCACGCACCACGATAGTTAATTATATGGTTCTACTACTAGTATATTTTTTAATGATCGTAACTAAAATCGCCAGAATAAATACAATCAAACTATTAATGAGTAAGTAATAGGCAATGTTCAATCCATAGAATAACGCAAAGGGATCACGAATAATAATTAGTGCTAATACACTTCCTAGTCCACCAAATACACCTGCCAGTAGTAAAATGATAAAAGCAGCATTATATAGATTTTTCTTTTTTTTGTAGAATACAAACCCAATCACATTTGCAACAACAATTAAAAAGCCTATCAGTATGAAGAAAAAACCTTCCATTCAACTCCCTCTTTTCAAAACGATTTTGTCATGGGATAACTATTTCTTCCCCCTTGAATTAAAGTGGTCCACCCTCAAAACCAATAGGCCAACCATTTTCTTTAAATTTCACTTTATACTGAAACTCAAAGTGACCCTCATAAATAAAAGCTAAACTAAAGCCTGAAAAGATATAACTATCAAAGTTAGCCATATTTCCAAAGCTTATTGTGGATAAATAATAACTGTTTATTTCTTGATTAGGAAAAAACTTATGTAAATACGCCAATGCGCGGCTTATATGTAAATGGAGTTCATCGAAAATTCTTTCTGCTAGTTCGATTATTCTCACCTCAGGATTTTCATTATTTCCTTGGATAATAATCTCTACATCCTCCCATTCCCCAATATTCATGCTGTATAACCACTGTTCCTGAATAAGATACTTTTCTTTATTGTATACAGGGGGATTGACTAGGTTTAATTCTTTGATGTCATCTTTAGTCAACGGTTTTGCAAGAATAAGCTTATTCTGCAAAATGTCTTTGATATTAGAGACCGTATATTTTGATTTGTTTAATTCTAAAGAGTCCATTTTCCACCTCCGTTTAAAGTAAGTTTACTTAAATTATACCATCATCGCTCTACAACCATTGTAAGTTCAAAAAGAAAAAAGAGCTAGCTATGTAAATTCTAGAAAAGATAACCGCTTCGAATCTAAACATATCGTTACCCCTGTTTTGACTAAATCAAGTGCCTCTTTAATCTATCATCTATCAAGTTGTTCAAAAAAGAAGCCCCCAACCCTTGCAGTCAAAATAGCAAAACAGCTATTCAAAAAGGTACGTCTTTTTGAACAGCTGCTGCATTTTATTGCAATGGAATGTTTACTTCAATATTTTCCCCAATCGGATTAGGGTAATAGTTTAAATATAGCTTAGCTTTTCCATTATATTCTTCAAATTGTGATGTCTCCACTACATACTGCTCGTCTCGAGAAATGGTCAAACTTTTGAATTCTAATGGCGTGCCATCTTCTTTTATGGCGTCAGAGAGCATTAATAATTTGCCTTCATTATTTTTTTTCATCTTAACTGCTACACTTTGCTGCACTATTGAAATGTCCCCCTTAAAATAAGTAGGCTTTGTGAGTATCTCTTTGGTGCCAAAATCAACTTCGATAAAATCCTCACCCTTTGGCACAGCTTGAATGGCGCCAATCATAACCGTCAATGACGCTGGATCATCGAAATAATTACTTTGCAAATAGAGCGTAAATTTGCCATCGCGAATATTCCCGCCTGTTGAACTGTCATTTCTAATACTTTCTCTACGTTCACCGTTTTCTGTCATGATGGCAACATCATCTAGCGCTAATAGTTGCATTGTATTATCTTTGGCTACCTCAATATCGAGTGCCACTTTTAATGGCGAACGACGAATTTGTGTAATCGTAAATTTCTGCCCATTGACATCGATCGTACGATTTGCAGTAAAAATTTTCTCCTTTGCGATCTCGTTTTTCAGTGAAAACGGTAAAGATATTACAATGTTACCTTTCTCTTCATCCTGAAAGTGAAAGACTGCTTTAAAATCCTTGGAAGTATAGGCGATAGGCTTTAAAAAACTATATTTCACAGATGAAGAGATGTATGTTTGATTGCTAGCATTCATGGTAAACGTACAGCCGCATTCAATCTCCTCAGCTCCTTGAAACAATTGAACTTTCTCTAAGTTTAATTTTGAAATATCAAATGAGGCATCAGCGTCATAGAACAGGACAAATCCTAAATTGTCGGCAATCACGCCCTGCAATGTAAGTGCTAGACCTTTTCTAGATTGCGTCACATTGATTTCTTCATAGTATTCATGGTCTACAATATCTTTTATTCCTTTATCTATTGCAATCGCTGTTACAATTGCTTGAAAGCCGGGTATTTTGGCTACTTGGCTAGCAATCGTTGGCGAGACGCGAATTGAAAAGAGAAGGCTTAGGCAAAGCATGGAGATGCATGCAACCGAAACAATGCGCTTCTTTCTTCTTTTTTCTCGTTGAACCTTTCGAAACATGTCCATGCGAACTTGTTGCAGTTTCTCCTTTGGAACGTCAATTAATGGTTTACTCATAGCCAGTCCTCCTTCTCTCTAGCAAAGCTTCTAAGCTTCTTTAAAATGTGATGAAGCTTCGATTTCACAGTACCCTCAGGAATTTGATTGAGCTCAGCAATTTCTTTATTTTTTAATTGCTGGAAATACTTCATATAGACGAGTTGCTGCTCTGACAAAGATAAATGTTCCAATAATCTCTCCATATCTGAGTAGATGACCCATTCAGATAAGTGGTGTTCCTCAATCTGAACAGTCGGCGGACGTTTTCGTAAATGGTCTTTACAGCAATTGATTAAGACGCGCACAAGCCATGTTCTGGCATATTCGTGCTGTTGAACGGTATGCATTTTTTTGAGTGCCTTGTAAACAAGCTCCTGCATCACGTCCATAGCATCTTGCTCATTTTTCATATATGTAAAGGCCATGCGATATAAAATATCCTCATCCATTTCAATCAGTGAAAGTATCGCTTCTTGATCTCCACGTATAGCACGCTGCTCTAATTCAAATTTCATCCTTTTTCGCCTCCTTCTCTCATTAGACTCAACATTGTTGCATTTCGTTCAAAATTTTTGAAACTTTTCAGGGAACTGTCATTTCAACACATCTCCCCATTAATAATAAGAAGCGATTGCTCTAATTGAACAATCGCCTCTTCCCCTTAGCTGTATGTATTGGTAAACATTAAACACCATAATGAATCATCCATTTATCTTGTTTTATTGCTTCAGCTATTTTTTTGATTAATTCTTCAAGTTCTGCAGATTGGTACTCGACATTGGCTTCACTCACCATATTTAAAAATTGTTTATGGGAGCTCGGTGGTATCAAGGTTATCCCCCAATAGGCGAGACTTTTAAATGGCCTATTTGTGTTGTGTGCAAAAGTTTCGAGGTGATGTATTTTTTTGCCAAAATCCTTAGAAAGCAGTTCATCAAAGAGGTCACCATCTACACCGATGCAATTGTATTTTTCAGGTTCATAAGCAGCATATTCCTTGTCTTTTTCTATACAAGCAATGATTCCAAACTCATGAATGTATGGCATAGTATCGCAACCCCCAATTCCCTTATTGCCCAGCTAATGATTATGTTTCTTGCAAGAGAATCTTTGCAAGACGAAAAATGCCTTCCTCAATGGCTTGCTCATCAATTTTAGCAAAGCCTAGTACCCATCCTTTTCGAGTATTTTCTAAGCAATACTTGCTCAGTGGATAAACACGTATCCCATTTTCGAGTGCGAGGTTCGTCATTGCTTCTTCATCAAACGATTCTTCCGCCTCAAGAAGCATATGCAAACCCGTTTCAATGCCACTTAGCTTGAAACGTTCGGCTAGTCCTGTCACCATGATTGCCTTTGTCATCGCTTCATGTCTACGTCGATAGACATTTCTGGCTCTCCTCATATGACGCATAAAATGACCGTGCTCAATAAAATGAGCAAGCGTTAATTGCTCCATAATGGGAAGATGCCGATAGGTTAATTGTTGTACTTGCGCAAGCTGGCGAATGGCATCTTTTGGGCCGATAACAGCCGATATTCGTATGCCAGGAGCAACCATTTTAGAAAAACTCATCATATATAATGTGTTGTGAGGTTGTTGGCTAAACAAGGTAGGAAGCGGGCCACCTCGATACCTGAACTCACCATCATAATCATCTTCTACAATCCAGAATTGATTTTTCGCGGATTTTTGCAGCAATTGTTGTTTGCGTGGCTCAGACATTATGACACCAACCGCACATTGGTGAGAAGGTGTAACAAAAATAAGCTTGGTTTGTGGATCAATCTGCTCTACTTGTACGCCATACTCATCCACGGGTACAGCAACAACATTCATACGCCGATATTTCATGGTCATCCAGGCTGCAGGAAAGCCTGGATCTTCCACAGAAACCGTTTCTCCTTCCTTAAGAAGGGCTTGGGCAATCAGATCGATACTATGCTGTGCGCCAGAGGTTAAGATGATTTGGTCAATCTCTACATGCACACCTCTTTCAAATGTCAGGTAACGTTGAATCTGTTCACGGAGCGGTGTGAAACCGTAGGCATCGCCATAGCCCCAATTGGTCAGATCTGTTTCTGCTGAAGCCTGTAAAAACGATTGTCGCCAAGTTTTTCGGAAATGCTCGTCCAAATACGGCTCATGGGGACAAAAATCGATTGCGACGTTTCCATTTTCTTTGCCTCTAAACCAACTGTTTAATTCATCAACTGCCACGTTTAATAAAGGTAATGTTGGCGTAGATGGTCCTTGAGGAATCACCTCTTCTGCCAAGTTGGTTTTAAATCCCCATTCACTTACTCTTGTTCCTCCACGCCAATTTGTCACGGTATACCCTCGACTAAATAATTCCTCATAAACAATTTGTATGGTTGAGCGTGAAACACCTACTAATAAGGCGAGTTCTCGGGATGGAGGAAGTAACTCCCCTGGTGGCCATTTGCCTGTTGTAATATGATGAATAGCTTGGTCAAGTAACTGTTGCCATATAGGATTTTTATCGTCTCGGTTAACTTGTAACATTCAATTCACTTCCAGTTAGAATAGAGATTGTTAAAATATGTGAAAAATTAATAGTTTTGTACAGTCAATAATTATTATACTATCAATTCGATCATTTTATAGATATAGGATGTTTGTAATCCACTTTGCATCATCTAATTACATGATAGCATCCTTTTAAAGGCTACATCTGCAGCATGAATCGTTCTATCAATATCATGTATGGAATGAGCAGTCGAGATAAATATGCTTTCATATTGAGAAGGAGGTAGAAGTATACCCTGTTTAAGCATTTCTTTATAAAAACGGCGAAACATCTCAGCATCTATTTTTTGAGCATCATCAAAATTTTGTAAGGGATGATCGATGAATGCGTAGCCAATCATTGTCCCGGCTTTCGTTGTTTTAAGTGGAATATGATTGTTATGAGCTACTTTTGATAGGCCTTGAATAAGCCGATCTGCTAACGCTTCGATATACGTATAACTGTTATGATTTAATTTATTGATTGTGGTATACCCCGCTACCATAGCGATTGGATTACCCGATAAGGTTCCAGCCTGATAAATACTACCTTCAGGTGCAATGTGATTCATGATTTCTTTTTTTCCACCATATGCCCCAACAGGCATCCCTCCACCAATGATCTTACCTAAACATGTTAAGTCTGGTTTTATGTTATAAAGCCCTTGAGCAGAGTGATAATCTATACGAAAACCAGTCATGACCTCATCGAGTATAAATAGGCCACCATACTTTGTAGTGAAGGACCGTATTGCTTGAAGAAATTCAGGGTTAGCTGGTATTCCCGCCATATTGCCTGCAAACGGTTCTACGATGACTGCTGCAATTTGTGAGCCATATTTATCAAATATCGTTTTCAGGACTTCGATATTATTATAAGGAATGGAGATTGTATGCTTAGTGATCTCTAAAGGCACACCAAGACTATCAGGAAGGCTGAATGTGGCAATACCTGAGCCTGCCTTTACTAATAGATGATCACTGTGCCCATGATAGTTTCCATCAAATTTCACAATGATGTCTTTGCCTGTAAAGCCTCTAGCTAGTCTAATGGCGCTCATTGTCGCTTCTGTACCCGAATTAACCATTCGAATCTTCTCTATGGAAGGTATGCGAGTACATACTAATGTTGCTAGCTTATTTTCTTGTAAAGTTGGCAATCCAAAACTTGTCCCTCTATTGATGGCTTCAAGAAGTGCTTCTGAAACCTCCTTATCTGCATGTCCATGAATTAATGGCCCCCAAGATAGAACATAATCTATATAGCTATTGCCATCAATATCATATACCTTTGAGCCTTTCCCGTGACTCATAAAAATTGGCTCCATCCCAACTGATTGAAATGCTCTCACTGGGCTATTTACCCCACCAGGCATAAGCTTTTTTGCTATTTCGAAGGCTTCTATTGATTTCGTCGTATCGATGTTAAAAACCACCTTTCGTAGTGATATTATCTTTTCTAATTTGTTGTCCCTCATTTATGCTATGCTGTTTTCTGAGCAATGGAACATTCATTAATAAATGTGCGCCCAAACCAGCTACAAGTCCCCAAAATGCACCGCCAACTCCAAGTAAAGTAACATTTGCGGCTGTTGCCAAAAAAGTAATGAGTGCTGTTTCGCGTCCAACAGGATTTGTTAAAGCATTGGCAAGGCTACTACCAATTGTGCCTAGCAACGCTAATCCCGCTAATGTTGCAATGAACGTAGCTGGGAGAATTAAAAACAATGCAGCCAATGTTACCCCAAAAATTCCGACAATTATATAAAAAATGCCACAGACAATACCTGCAATATAACGTTTTCTTGAATCCTCATGAGCGTCCTTCCCCGTACAGATGGCTGCTGTAATTGCTGCTATGTTAAAAGCATGTGATCCAAAGGGTGCTGTCAGGAGTGATCCCAATCCTGTTACAACCAAAATCGGATTGGCACTCGTTTTAAATCCATCATTTCGCAACACTAGCATGCCTGGCATGTACTGTCCTGTTAAGGTAATAATAAAAAGCGGCAAAGCAACACCCAATAATGCATGTAGAGAAAATGTTGGCGTAACAAATACAGGAGACGCGAAGGCTAACTCGATATGGCTGAAATCTACCTGCCCCATACTTATTAAATAAATCAAGCCAATGACTAGAATACCGACAATTGCATAGCGAGATGTAAACCTTCTTAATACGATATACGTAGTAAACAGGACGATGACAAGTAAAGGTTCCACTTTCGCACCACCAAAGGCTGAAATACCAAATTGTAATAAAATACCTGCCAGTAGACCTGAAGCAATACCTGGAGGAATAAGTTGGACAAAACGTTCGAACATACCTGATAAACCTAACAAAACAAATGCTATTGCAGAAATAATATAAGCTCCAATGGCTTCAGCATATGGGGTAACAGCTAAAGCCGAAACAAGAAACGCCACGCCTGGTGTTGACCAAGCTGTAATAATGGGTTCACGATACCGGTAACTTAGCCAGATACCCGTTACCCCCACACCAATGGAAATCGACCATATCCATGATGCAGTCATTTCTGGACTTAGACCAGCAACCTTGGCAGCCTGAAACACCAGGATAAAAGTGCCCCCATAGTTAACTAAGACAGATATAAAAGCAGCGATGGTGGGCGACAGGAAATCACGTACATTCAGTGAAACGGATGTTGAGTTCATACACTTTCCTACCTTTCTACAAATTATTTTAATCTCTTCTTCATACTAGGAATTCATCACGTATTCTCGTCCTTTAAGGACTGTTCCCTTGTGGAATATCGTTTTCCTATTGTCATTAGCCCTCTATATGTAACGTGTCATTCCAGTAAAATTTCAATTTGCTTGATTCCAAGTAACGCCTTACTTGCCGCTATTTGATAAAATGTCAATCTACCTGAACTAAACAGTAGCACTTCCCCTCCTTGCTAATAAATGAACGGTCTTAGCATAACGTAATACGGATTGATAAAAAACATCCAAAATTGCGAATTTTAGCAGTCCATAAAATTAGGTACAATAAAATAACCTCTAAGGAGTTTTATAAAAATGATTAATCGTTAAAAACAAAGATTGATCATTCATATTAAGTTTGATAAAAAAATCCTGTGTTGATATGCAGGATTTGTCAACAAACGGGCCAGATTGTTGAATAACATTTTTTTGCAATGGTGCAAAACTCTACGGATATGTTATATATATTTTAAACTCACTAGTATGTTATAATTTACCAATAACATTAATTGAGGAGCGATTATCTTTTGAAAAAGCGGTTTTTACATAGAAACGATTGGACTAGAATTATAAAACGCGACTATTCTTTAGAGCAGATAAATCACAAAGATTTTAACGGATTTATTGCTCTTATAAAAATGAATGAAGTAAAAGAACCATTAATAACTGAATATTTAATTAAAAAGCTTTGTATTGTTGATAACAATTACTTATGGTTACAACAACTACCACTCAATGAAAATTTCGCTATTACATCAATGTTTAATGAAAATGGAGAAATTATTCAGTGGTACATAGATATCACATATGAAAATGGCGTTGAGAATGGAGAACCCTATATGTTGGACTTATTTTTAGATATTGTTGTATTACGAACTGGAGAAATCATTGAAAAAGATAAAGATGAATTAGAAGAGGCTCTACACAATAATTGGATTACAAAATCACAATACGATTTTGCCTATCGAGTTTTTTATCAAGTGTTGAAACAAATACACGAAGGTACTTTTAAATACTTTGATTTAAGTTTGAAGCATCGAGACTACTTATTAGGTAAGATTCATGAATAAATCATGCTTTAATATTTCATTACCAAATAAAAGTTTGAGGTTTACTTTAGGGGCTATTAAAAAAAGGATGTTCAACAAACGTTCATCAATCGGGCCAGATTGTGGAATAACGCCTTTAAAGAAATTTAGGTTAGCCGTCATCTTAAAGACTGGATTATAATAAACAAAAGAGGTGACTGAATGAGAAAGATTTCTATAGCAAAGATACTTTTTTTCCCGATAATAGTAGCATTAGTTACCACATTAAGTATCGTGTTTATCGAGAGAATATTCCAATCGGATATAATGCCTCCTTCGACGGCTGAGAAAATACTGCTTTCTGTACTGCTCTATTTAGGAATCTATTTATTTACTATTATCCTTGTAGTCCCTATTGAAATTTATTTAACTAATAGAATAAAAAACAAAATACTTTCTTTTGTTCTAACAAATGTTATCGGTTTAATTTTGGTGGGTTGCATTGATATTTGGTTCTTTACTCTTGGTGGTTTTATGTCTATATATTTGATTTTCCCATTGTTCTCAATTTTAACGTTAATACGATTCAATTCTGATGCGAAATAAAATATATAGAGAAAGATGACTGAAGGTTGGTTATCATTTCATTCAATATTCAACACTCGGGCGCAATTCTGTAACAAAGATTCAGCGCTCGTTGCCATTAAAGGGCCATATTGTTGAATAACACTTTTGACGATAAGAAATGCTATTCAAGTTTTTATGCAAATTTTTGAACAAGCTCCGCAAGTATAAACGCTGCTACTTCAACTGTTTATGCCATATGTATAGAAAACTGTATAATTAATTGTTCTATCGAAAAGGCACAAATGTTTATTTAACAACATTCGTGCCTTTTTGGTGTATGCCCAAACTGGAAACGTTTTTTTGTATAGAGTTGTATAGCCCCTGCTTAATTAAATACTGCAAATAAATCGATAAACTTTTCGCTATGTGCATCTACTAAAACCATTGAATTCATTTAGGGAATTTATTTTTTCTTTTTACAATCTAAAAGTATCGGTGTTATATTAAGTAGGATGGAAATAATTGTAAGTATCCATAACGACTTTTCCATAGTAGGTACAACATCCAATAAAGCTGTCCAATCTTCTACTTTTACCCAATTAGCTATTAGACTATTTTCTGCACATAGCGTTAATGCTGTAAATGATAATCCCATTGCCATCGCAAGCTTGTAGTCTTTGCCTGTTGCATACATATAAAGGTTAATAAAAGTTGCTATTATTGCGATAAGACCTAATATGACCCACATAATGATGCCCCCATTAAACTTTCAATTTTCAATATAGACATAAAATGGAATAATAAAGTTCCCTAAGCGACTTTTGTGAGTATTGCAGATCATAACCTTGTAATGGCACTCGTTATTCAACAATCGGGCGCAATTGTGGAACAACATAGCTGAAAAATGATCAAACTTTTTTATAAAAATCTCATACTTATCTAAAGAGAGTAACTCCATTTTGATCAATTTTTCAAAATGGAGTTTTTGATGTTGCTATTAGATAAGGATTAAGAGCTATTTGTTAATCCATCTTTATTCCAAAGCTACATCTGACTAGAGTTAGTGGTGCTTGCAGTGATTTGATGTACTAATTTCTGAAAACCAATACTATGTATGTGGGATTTTCTCAATATTGAACATCTCCCCTAAGGCAATTGGATTTTCTTTCGCGGTAATATGTTGAGGATCAATACGGTAAACTTGAACAGGCCCTCCGAAAACGGCTGATCGATATTTGTCCACGTGTTGCTGGGATAAGGGGCGATTATAGTAACCAGGTACATATTTATTTATCATCTCTTGCAACATGTGTGTCGCTTCATCCAAATCGAAAATAGGCTGAGCCTTGCCAAAAACCATGACACTCATATAAGCCGTGTCCGTCTTTGCAGGTACTGGATTTGTAATGGTTCCATATTCATCACAAACCGTAAAGCAAACCTCTGGATTCTCTTCCATCACTTGATTTCGTCTCCCGCCAGTGGCTCCATGGAAATAAAGCACTCCATTTGTCCACACAAAATTAAGGGGGACAACATACGGCAAATGACCATCAGCCATACCCAAATGCCCAATGCGAGCTTGCTGCAAAAATGCCTCAATTTTGTTCTTATCCAACACTTCTCTTACTTTATAACGTACCTTATCCATTGATATCACTCCTACTTGTAGTATGATGTGATTTTATCAACCTTTGGATTGAATAAAAACGTCCATAATTACAGCAATTAAGCAATCCATTTTCCAACTTGAACCAAAGACAAAACCACCGTTCGAACAAATAATGCTCAAACGATGGTTTCTATTGTTTAGGAGATAGGTAATTATAAACTTATTGGCTGACTAACTTTGCTATATTTACCTTCAAAGAACGCAAGTGGTGAACCATCGCTCATCTCAATATTGGGCTACATCTATCCTATAAAAGGAGAAGCCTTGAGGTTTGCGGTTATTACAAACAAAATACAATATAAAGGCTATTTCATTTTTACGATAATCTTCCCTTTTGCTCTACCTGACTCCGCATGTTCCATCGCCTTTTGAGCATCTTCAAATGAAAAAGTTCTATCAATGACTGGTTTGATTTTACCAGATTCAATTAAATCGGCGATTATGCGTAATTGATCGCCACTTGGTTTCATAAATAAGAAGGAATATTGAGCATGATATTTCTTTTCAAGTGAGGTCAGTTTATGACTTGCTGCTGAAAATAATAATGTTTTGAAAAATCCTGAACCATATTCTTTGGCGAAACGAGCATTCGGCGTGCCTGATACGGAGACAATTTTTCCACCATCCTTGATAATCTCGAAAGATTTTTCTAAGGTCTTTCCTCCAAGCGTATCAAAGACTGCATCATAATTTTTCAGTATAGCTTCAAAGTTTTCTTTCTTATAATTAATCACTTTATCTGCACCCAAAGATGTAACTAAGTTTGCACCAGCTTCGCTAGCCGTTGTTGCCACTGAGGCGCCCATTACTTTTGCTAGTTGTATAGCAAAGGTACCTACACCACCAGAGCCAGCATGAATTAAAATCTTTTGACCTTTTTGTAATTGCATGATGTCATGTAAAGCTTGGTATGACGTTAAGCCAACCAGTGGGATTGATGCAGCTTCCTCAAAGCTCAAATTTTTAGGCTTTAGGGCTATGTCATCTTCATGAATCGAGATATATTCCGCAAAAGTACCAATTTTACTCTTCCTTGGACGTGCATAAATTTCATCTCCTACTTTAAAGCGCGTCACTTTTTCGCCAACCTTTACGAGGACCCCTGAAAAATCATTTCCAAGGATCAGTGGCATTTTATAGTGGATTAACAGCTTTACTTTCCCATCACGGATTTTAAAATCAATCGGATTAATACTTGCTGCATGGATTTCAGCAAGTACCTCATATTCATTTATTTCAGGTGTAGGCACTTCTTTCATGCGCATTGGGACTTTGCCATATTGATCTATCACCATTGCTTTCATCGTTCATTCCTCCAGATAACCTATTATATTGTCAATAAAATTTCGTTAACAACGTCTCAATATCCAAAACAAGATTTTTTAACGAACCTAGTTTTGTCCGTATATCTATATAGTAAAAGTTTTTTGTACCTTCTTTGCGCATTAAAATAACACCAGCATCTCTCAAAATTTTAAGATGATGTGACACAGCTGGTCGAGAAAGATGTGTTTGTTCTGTGATTTCACCTACACGCAATCCCGTTTGACAATCTGTGCTCATTAATACCATTAAAATAGCTTGTCTGGTTTCATCACCAATTGCTAATAGTACCTTTTGAGAATTTATAAAGTCGTCCTTAATCAAGTTAAGCTGGTCCTGTTTATTCATTAAAATCCCTCCTCTTACTAATCAGTTGAATAGTTTAAGTTAATGAACCATTGCTGCATATAACGATATAATATTGCCGTATTCGCTGCAATATTGGGAAAGTAAATCGAGACGAATGATTTTTAAAGGCGTACATCTTACTTTCCCCTCTTTCCATAAAAAAACACAGAAGTCACATGGACTTCTGTGTTATTTGCTCTCCTTAATAAGAGCCTTCATATCTCCAACGATTGTTTCAACTGGTACGTTTGTCGCGCCATCATAGTCTTTTACAACTGTGCCGTCTGCGTTTACTAAATAATAGCTCGACATATGTATGACTTGGTCTGAGTTAGGATCGTTTTTAACTAATGAATTAAATGATTTACGTGCAAATTGTTCAATGAATTTTTGTTGATAGCCAGTTAGTAGCTGCCATTTGCTTTCATCTACAACATTATACGTATTTAAGTAATTTGTTAAAACATCAGGCTTATCCACTTCTGGATCCACGCTAAATGCCACAATTTGATAATCTTCAAGGCCTTCATCCTGTAGTGCTTGTTGAACTTCTGTCATATTAAATGTCATGGGTGGACAGATTGTCGTACAGTTTGTAAAAATAAACATGGCTAGCCAAGGCTTACCTTTAAGATCATCTAGGGTCACTTGTTCATTTTTTTGATTCGTTACTGTGAAATCTTGAACCTCGAGATTTAATGTTGGTTCAAACTTGTAACTACCGCAAGCAGCTAGAATGCTACTAAATGCTAGAACTAAAACTAGCAATATACTTTTCTTTGTCATTAGTGGTGCCCACTTCCCTTCATTTCATCACCTTATTTTATTCATTATAGAAGCTAAACACAAGATAATGGACTTACACCCAGATGGCTATTTGTATAACATGTGAACATTAACTGATTCTGGAATTCCACCTCACTAATTCTTCCAAATGACACATCCTTTTTAAAAATTTTTTCATAGCTTTTTTTTATCATTTTCGTTATTTCCCAAAATCTCAGATAATTGTTATATAACAAATTATTTCTACTTAACAAGCTCCCCTGGAATTTAATAGCAGAATAATAAAATACAGAAAATTCTCTTTTATGTTTGTATTTTCTCCTACATTCATTTTTATCAACAACAAACTATTTTAACAATATTATTTCATCAGAAAACTTCACGCTCTTTTAAACAGGATTTTTCTAATAAATCCTTATTATTTCTATGTTATTTCCACAAAACAGAAGTGACTAAAAATTATAAAAACTCAAAATTTAGTATTGCATTATAGGATTCTCCCCCATAAAATAAGTGAATATAACGACGAACGAAAAAGAAATATGTCGTTTAAAACAGAAATATATAACTTTAGGGGGAATAATAATGGCGAATGTTTCAAGCAAAAAACAGGCCCAATCAATTGATTATCATGCAATTGAAGCAATGGAATCGTTTAATAGCTTTGTAAAAAAGAAAAATACCTTTCTTTTCTCGATTACAGCAGTGTTTTTAATTCTTTATATCCTGCTTCCGATTCTTGCTTTCCAGCCTGTACTACAACAAAAATTCTTCGGAAATATTACGGGTGTATGGGTTTATTCTGCAGGATTATTTATCATGACCATTGTGCTTTGTACAGTATATGTAAAAAAAGCTGCTTCATTCGATAAAGCTGCAGCCGCTGTTCTTGCAGAGTATCAGGCGAAAGGTGGAAAATAAATGAACATCGTATCCATAGGTTTCTTTTTAGCTATTGTTGGCTTAACACTTGTTGTTACCTATATTGCAGCAAAGCGTACATCTTCTGCGGCTGATTTTTACACTGCTGGTGGTGGTTTAAAGGGGTGGCAAAACGGCTTTGCGATTGCTGGTGACTATTTATCTGCGGCAGCCTTTCTTGGGGTGTCTGGTGCAATTGCCTTAACTGGCTTTGATGGTTTCTTCTTCTCTGTAGGCTATGTAGTAGCGAATTTAGTGCTGCTTTATGTCATTGCTGAGCCAATGCGAAACTTAGGCCGCTACACGTTAGCAGATATGTTAACGGCTCGTTTTAATGAAAAGCGAATTCGTGGTGTGGCAGCGTCTGGTACCATTATTATCGTAATTCTTTATATGATTGCACAGCTAGTTGGTGCTGGTGCATTGATTAAGCTATTATTCGGTATTGAGTATTGGATTGCCGTTTTAATTGTCGGTGTTATGATGACAACTTATGTATTGTTTGGTGGTATGACAGCGACTTCTTGGGTGCAAATCATTAAAGCAAGTCTATTATTATTCGGGACAGGTTTATTAGCGGTTTTAGTGTTAATGAAATTTGACTTCTCTCTTATGAAGATGTTCGACACAATTGCAGTAGATCATGGCGAAAAGTTCCTTGTACCTGGAATTAAGTATACAAGCACAATCGACTCCGTTTCGATGATGATGGCTTTAGTTTTAGGAACATCTGGTTTACCACATATTTTAATGCGTTTCTTTACTGTAAAGGATGCAAAAACAGCACGTTCCTCTATTTCTTGGACAACTTGGATTACAGCTATTTTCTTTTCATTAACAATTTTCTTAGGGTTCGGTGCATTAAACTTTGTAGGTTTAGATCAAATTCTTGCTGAAAGTAAGGCTGGTAATACAGCTGCTCCGCTTCTTGCGCATTACTTAGGTGGAGATGTATTGATGGCATTTATCGGCGCAGTGGCATTTGCGACTATTTTAGCCGTTGTTTCTGGTTTAGTACTAACAGGGGCTTCAGCCATTTCTCATGATATTTATGGAGAAATCATTAAGGGCGGTAAATTAACAGAGAAGCAACAGGTAGTAGCAGCTCGTACAGGCTCTATCTCGATTGCGATCGTGTCTATAATTCTCGCTCTGTTTGCACAAAGCTTAAACGTTTCATTCCTAGTATCATTCGCCTTTTGTATCGGTGCGTCAGCAAACCTACCTGTAATCCTTTATACAATCTATTGGAAGAAATTTAATTCTACAGGTGCTGTAACTGCGATGGTAACGGGGTTAGTATCATGTTTAATTTTAGGAGCAATGGGACCAAATGTGTGGAGCCCTGTTGAAGGTGCGGCTATCTTTGTTGGACAACCACTTGTGCCACTTGCTGTTCCAGCGATTATTACGATTCCATTAGGCTTTATTGCTGGATACTTAGGTACTGTTCTTTCATCTAACAAAGTGCCACAGGAAGAAGCAGAACGTATTTATAAAGAAATTCGTGTGAAAGCAAATACAGGCGTGTCTGTCTCTGATATTTCACATTAATATTTATACACCTCTTGCATAATGAATCTCAATTCAAAAAATGCAAAAAAATAGGCAAAAAATTCGATTTTTGGTCGAGTTTTTCGCCTTTTTTGTTATTCAATATCTACCAATTTATTTATCGAACAATATTATTTCACTTCCAAAAAACAGAAAAAATCCAATTTTCACTAGGTAAATAGTGTTTATTTTTAATTGAAAAAACAAGATTTTTTTGTAAATTTACCCTTCATTTTTTGTTAAGAATCTAGATTTCTCTTCACTTCATTTATTTATCTGAATTTTCTAAAACCCTTTATATTCTTGGCTTTGCGCCATTTTTTCTCTCTTAAGAGTATTTTCTGAAAAATTTTTTTTACATAATTTTTCTGAAATGTATTGCAATTTTGTGAACTGTTACATAAAATGAAAATGTGAATTCACTAAACTAGCAAAATCAAGTCTTGAGGTAGAAAAAATATACACAAAATGGGGAATGTTAATGGCGAACAATCAAGCAAAAAAAGGTATCGTGATTGACTATGATTCAATTGCAAATCAAGAATCATTTAAGTCTCTTGTACGAAGAAAGAACTCTTTTCTTTGGTCAATGACTGCCATATTTTTATCGGCATACATGTTGTTACCAATTCTGACATCGTACACGACAATTCTACACCAAAAGGCATTTGGGGAAATTACTTGGGTGTGGATCTATGCAGCAGGTCTTTTCATCATGACATGGGGGTTATGTCATTTATATGTAGCAAAGGCAAACAGCTTCGATAGAGAAGCAAAAGCGATTATCGCTGAATACGAGAACGGAGGTGGCCGCCGATGAGTAACGGAATGAGTCTTACAGCCATATTCTTCTTCGTAGCCATTGTTGGTTTAACATTAGTTATTACATGGTGGGCATCTAAACGTACATCTTCAGCAAGTGATTTCTATACTGCTGGTGGTGGCTTAACAGGCTGGCAAAATGGACTAGCTATCGCTGGTGACTACTTATCAGCAGCATCCTTCTTGGGTATCGCTGGTGCTGTAGCATTATTTGGATTTGATGGATTCTTCTTCTCTATTGGTTATTTAGTAGCTTACTTAGTGGTATTATATATCGTTGCTGAGCCATTACGTAACCTTGGGAAATTTACATTAGCTGACATGATTACAGCGCGTTTTGATAACGCCAAAGTCCGTGGAACAGCTGCTTTAAGCACTATTACAATTGTTTTATTCTACATGATTGCACAACTAGTTGGTGCAGGAGCACTTATTCAATTACTTTTAGGAATCGACTATTGGATCGCCGTATTAATCGTAGGATTCATGATGACAACTTACGTACTATTCGGTGGTATGACAGCAACATCTTGGGTACAAATTATTAAAGCTTGTCTTTTAATGTTGGGTACAGTTATTATTTCGTTCTTAGTATTAAAAGAGTTCGGCTTCAGTATCTCTACAATGTTTAAAGAAATGACAACGGTTACTGACAGTGGAGCTGCTTATTTAAACCCTGGTCTTAAATATACAAATGGACTTGATACAATCTCTATGTTAATTGCGTTAGTATTAGGTACTGCGGGTCTTCCACATATCTTAATGCGTTTCTTCACAGTAAAAGACGCGAAAACAGCTCGTTCATCTGTTATTTGGGCTACTTGGATCGTAGGTATCTTCTACGTTCTAACAATTTTCTTAGGCTTCGGTGCAGCAGCATTCGTTGGGAAAGAAGATATTATCGCAGCAAACGCTGCTGGTAACATGGCTGCCCCACTTCTTGCAGAAGCACTTGGTGGCGACATTCTATTCTCATTCGTTTGTGCAGTAGCATTCGCAACAATTTTAGCGGTAGTAGCAGGTCTTGTACTTTCTGGTGCATCTGCCCTATCTCATGATATTTATGGACAAATTATCAAAAAGGGTAAAATTACAGAAAAAGAGCAAGTTCTTGCAGCTCGTATCGGTTCGATTACAATCGCTGTTATTTCTATCCTATTAGCACTTGGTGCACAAACATTAAACGTTGCATTCTTAGTATCTTTAGCATTCTGTATCGCAGGATCTGCTAACCTTCCAGTTATCATCTACACAATTTATTGGAAACGCTTTAATACAGCGGGTGCTGTTACTGCGATGTTAACAGGTTTAATCTCTGCGTTAGTATTAGTTGCTATGTCTCCAAACGTTTGGAATCCAGTTGAAGGTAAGGCAATTTTCGTTGGTGATCCTTTAATTATGTTAACGAACCCAGCCTTAATCTCTGTACCACTTGGTTTCCTTGGTGGTTTCATCGGCACATTACTTTCTAAAGAAACAGATGATGCGAAGTATCGTGAAGTTGACGTTAAAGCAAACACAGGTATTTCTGTACAGGACGTATCTCACTAATACACTCGACAGCCTCGTAAGTATCTTACTTACGAGGTTTTACTTTTTCTTCCCTATTCGCTACTATAGAATTAAAAATGAATTGGAGGCGATGCTCATGTCACAATCTAAAGCTAAAAAGAAACGGATGCACATTAAACGCACAGTTGGTAAAGATGTTGAAAAAAAACGACAATCTATCTCTTTTAGTACACATGAACGTCTAACGAAAACAAAAAACGAAAAATTGGAGCATGATTATACGAAATATAAAAAGCAGTATAAGGACGAATAACTCGTACCCTATACTGCTTTTTCTTATTAAAGCCGATAAAATGTTTTCGTGTTTTGCGTAATAATTTTGGCCACTTCCTGTGTTGATAGCCCTTTGATGGAGGCAATCACCTCAATCGTTGAGTGCATCATCCAGGGAGATGTACGCTTCTTCGTAAACGGTCCCTCAAACGGCCAAGGACCATCCGTTTCTACCATCATTAGTTCAATGGGATAAGCATGAATTAGCTGTTGAATTTCCTCTTCGTACAAGCAATCTGGCGTAATAGAAATAAAATAACCACGCTCTATCATGCGCTTCACAATAGCTTCATCCCCTTTAAACCAATGAAAATGGGCTTTGTGAAGCTGATGCTTTTCCAGCAAATCACACACAATATGGGCGTCCTCATATACTGCGTGTAACACAATTGGCTTGTCCAGCTCCTTTGCCAATACAACAAAACGCTCTAATAGCGCCACATAGGGACGTTCATCAATCGCTTGCTCTTGTTTTAAATAATAAGGTAGACCCACCTCACCAATAGCAACCATATCATCCTGATGCGAATGAATCCAATCAAATAAAGCTGTCTCATCATTTGGACTTAGTAAAGGCTGTTCAGGATGAAAGCCAAAAGCAGCCTTTACTTGCTGATAGCTATTCGATAAACGCAACGTTCTTTCACAAGAGGAAAGTTGCATACTAACTGCGATTACAGCTTTCACTTCTTCTAATAAGGAAGGAATTTCCTCATCGGTATACTGATCCAAATGAATATGCGCATCAATCAACATACATATCACCCTTTTCCTCCTGTAAATACATAAATAATTGTTGCTTTAACGCTGTGAATGCTGCAGAATGTCGAATTTCCTCTTTCCGAGGTCTCTCAAACGGCACGATGATTTCCTTTTTAACGGTAGCTGGACGTTTGGTTAAAACAAGTATGCGATCTGCTAAAAAGAGAGCTTCCTCAATACTATGTGTAACAAATAGAATGGATTTGCGGTACTCCTCCCAGATAGATAAAAGCCATGCTTGCATTTCCAGTCGAGTAAATTCATCCAACGCAGAAAATGGTTCGTCTAAGCATAAAATCGGCTTATCACTGACCATTGCTCGAATAAAGGACACACGCTGCTGCATGCCTCCAGACAGTTCGTTCGGGTAGGCATGGATAAAAGAGGCAAGACCAACCTTTTCTAACCATTCCTTGGCACGTTCAACATTTGATTTATGTTGTAATTCCTCTACAAGCGTGACATTTTCTACTATTGTACGCCAGGGTAATAGACATGGCTGCTGTGGCATATAGCCAATCGTTCCTTTTTTTTGTTGGATATCCTCTCCATTCAATAAAATGGCTCCTTGATCAATTGGTGAAACACCACCAATTAATTGAAAAAGTGTACTTTTACCACTGCCTGAAGGACCCACGATGGCCACAAACTCTCCATCCTTGACGTCAAAAGAAAGTTGATCAAGGACTTTGAGCGCATCGAAGGATTTAGCGATGTTTTGAATGCTGAGCATGATAGCCTCTTCCCTTCACCATGAATTTTTCAATTAAACGAATACCACTAAACAATAGTAAGCTCAAGAGAACAATCGCAAAAATTGCCACAAATACGCGATCCGTACGGAAGGAGGACTGGGCTAGGGTCATGTAAACACCAATACCCTTTTTTGCACCAAGCCACTCCGCAATCACAGCCCCCATCACACTATATGTAGCCGCAATTTTAATGCCTGAAAAAATAGCAGGATAGGCATAAGGCCATTCCAGCTTCCAAAAGGTTTGTGCCCTTGTAGCACCAACCATGGCAAAATAATGCTTTAATTCTGGAGCTGTTTGTCTAAATCCATCCATCGCTGCAATGACAATCGGGAAAAAGCACACAAGACAGATAATGATAAGCTTCGGTAATAAGCCAAAGCCAAACCAAATAATAAGGAGCGGTGCCAAGACTAGAATAGGAACATTCTGCGACATAATAAGAATTGGATAAAACAGTTCTCGAATAAATGTAAATCGATGCAACACTATTGCCACCGTTAGCCCACAAGCGATGCCAATGGCCAAACCTAGTAGAGCTAATTGTACTGTAGCGAATGCATGTGGTAGAAAGGTTTGATACGACTGGATGGCTTCTGACAAAATACTACTTGGTGTGGGAACTAACCAATGAGGAACTTCAGCAAACCGCACGATTAGTTCCCATATGAACAAGAGGAAGGCAATAAAAATTATCGTCCTTCCCTTCTGTAATGCACGTTTCATTACTGATATTTCTCCGTTAATGTATCCATCGTAATACCCGTTGGCTGATATAAAATTTTCACTTGTGTAATGACATTAATGGCACCAAGTTCAATCATTTTCTCATTCATTTTTTCAATGATTTGGAGCAATGTTGAAAGCTCACCCTCCATCGTTGTTTCCAATGGATGTACCTCATATTTCACCCCAGAAGCATCGATCACCGCAATTGCTGCATCGACATATGGTATAACATCTTCATATTTCTCTGTCTTCGGAATGATTTGTACACTGATTAATGAATTTGCCATCTTATTTGGCCTCCTTTTTAGGTAAGAAATCATTAGTAAAGGCTTTTTTCGCATCAAATTCGCCCTCTAGTACTTGATTGCTTGACATCCATTTCGCGTAATTTTCCCACACAGAAAGCTTTTGCTCTCCCCATTGCTTGGCATCATCCTGATATTTATCAGCCAGCCATTCCTGACTTTTATGCACTAACGCTTTATCTAAATCAGGGGCCGCTTCGATTAAAATATCAGCCGCTTCACTTGGGTTTTCAATTGCGTATTCATAGCCCTTCGATGCAGCTGCCACAAAGGCTTTGACTACATTCGGGTTGTCCTGTATCATTTTTTCATTTGTAGCTAAAACTGGCGTATAATAATCCAATTGATCACTATAATCTGTAAGATATAGCATATTAATCTTTTCCCCACGCAGCTCAGCCTCAATCCCAGTCCATGCATAATAAATCCAAGCAAAATCTATATCTTTTTCCATCATTGTGAAGAAATCTAAATCCCCTGCATTGACGATATCTAGCTTATTAATATCTGCCTTTTCTTTTTGCATGAGTGATTGTAAAACGGCTTGCTCTAATGGCGCGCCCCAACCACCATAGGTTTTACCTTCAAAATCCTTTGGCGATGTAATGCTCTTTGAAGCAATAGAAGCAAAGCCAGATGTATTATGCTGTATAATTGCTGCGATGGAGACCAGCGGCACATCCTGGACTCGTGCCTGTGTTATGCCTTCCTGATAGCTCACGCCAAAATCCGCCTTTCCAGAAGCAACAAGCTGATCTGCGCCCGCCTCACCAGGCATAATAATATCAACATCTAAACCCTGTTCCTCAAAATAACCGAGTTTTTTGGCAACATATAGTCCTGTATGATTTGTATTCGGCGTCCAATCCAGTACCACAGACACCTTTTTCAGCTTGTCTGCAGCCTGCTTGTCATCCTTGTCACTACAGCCTACTAATGTCAATAGTGCTGCCAATAAAATAAAAAACCATTTTTTCATGCGAAAGCCTCCCAGTTTGTAATATGAAAGTGTTCATGAATGAATGTTGTCACCAGAAGAAAGCGTATACAATGTTGGCAAGCTGTTGCTTGAAAACATAAAAAAACGCCTAGGATTCCTCCCAGACGTATTGCAATCAATCTTCAAAACTTTGCTTTTTGAATAGATGTTCCCTACGCTGGTACGAGCCAAATCAGGTTCAAAGGGTCAGCGTCTATCGGACACAATCTCAGCTAGCAATTACTAGCCCCCCTACATTCTTTCGCTATGAACTTTTCGATGATTATTATACCCATAGTTTCACTTAAATGACAAGGTGCTATTTTGGAATAGAGCTTAAAGCCCAGTACTCCTTAGAGACTGGGCATGCATTTAGCTTGGTTTCTGTTCTTTTTTGGCTGTTACAACATGAGAAATTGCTCCATCTGTTGCAATATCCACTTTAAATGAACCATTGGAATGGCGATCCGCACGAGACAATGCTTGTACGTCAATCATCTCTTGAACACCTTTTTCAGTTTCAATCACAACCTGCTCCTCGTCTGTTGCTTGAACAACTGCCACAATTCGGTGAGGGTTTGCTTTTAACTCTGTTAATACTTTTAGTCCACGTTTTGCACGACTTGCTACTTCAACTTCAGCGACATTCATTTTTTTCACGGCCCCACGCTGTGTCACAATCACTACATATTGGGTAACATCAGGCTGTAATACATTGACTCCAACTAAGGCTTCTCCATCTTTTAGTGTGATCCCTTTCACACCACCTGTTTTCACACCTGTCACAGGTAGTTCCTCCATTGGGAAACGAATCGCATAGGCTGTATCCGTTGTGAGCATCAGCTCCACGTCATCAGTCACAAATGATGCATAGATCATCGCATCACCAGCCTTGACATTCATCGTTTTAATTGGCTTTGAATAACGCGTTACCGCATAGTCTGCGAGTGGTGAGCGCTTAATTTGGCCATCTTTTGTGGCTGTGAAAACATACGTATTTGGCTGGTCAAAGGTTTCGAAACCATAAACCGCAATAATCGATTCATCTTCCCCTGTTGGTACAATACTTGAAATATGCTGGCCGAGATCCTTCCAGCGTATATCAGGCAGCTCATGAACAGGCTGATAAATATAATTGCCTCGATTTGTGAAAAGCAGTAGATGGTGCTGTGTATTTAAATTTGCTTCATACAATAAATAATCCGAATCCTTCATGGCAAAATCTTGCCCGTTTGAAGCGGCATGAGAACGTATGGATGTACGTTTAATATAACCATCCTTCGTTACTGTCACGACAACCTCTTCACTTGGCACAAGGACATCCAATGTAATTTTGATTTCTTCAATTTCTTGCTCAATCTTCGAGCGACGAGGCTCTGTAAAGCGTTTCTTAATATCTAGTAACTCTTGTTTAATAACACGCACTAGCTTAGCTTCACTTTGTAGAATCCCCTCTAGCTTTGCAATTAGCTTATTTAACTCGTCCTGTTCCTGACGAAGCTCTGTAATATCCGTATTCGTTAAACGATATAATTGCAGGCTTACAATGGCCTCTGCCTGTACCTCTGTAAAATCAAACTTTGCTTGTAAATTAAGCTTCGCATCCTTCTTATCATTTGAAGAACGAATCGTCGCAATGACTTCATCTAAAATGGAAAGGGCTTTAATTAATCCATCTACAATATGGGAACGATCCTTTGCCTTTTGCAAATCATAAATAGAACGGTTTGTTACCACTTCTTTTTGATGGGCAATATACGCATCTAGCAATAATGGCAATGTCATCATCGTTGGACGACGATTATGAATGGCAATCATATTAAAATTATAAGCTACCTGTAAATCCGTTGTTTTAAACAAGTACTGTAAAATTCCTTTTCCTGGTACATCCTTTTTCAGCTCAATTACGACACGTAAGCCTGTACGGTCTGATTCATCACGAATTTCTGCAATGCCTTCTAGTCGTTTATCTACACGTTGCTCATCAATTTTTTTCACAAGATTCGCTTTATTTACATCATATGGTAACTCAGTGATAACAATTTGCTCTTTACCACCCTTGATTGGTTCAACAACTGCTTGTGCACGGACGATGATTTTACCACGACCTGTTTCATACGCCTTTTTAATGCCATCAACACCTTGAATGATTCCACCCGTTGGGAAATCAGGTCCTTTAATCACCGTCATCAATTCATCTACAGTAACATTAGGCTTGTCTAAGCGCATCAACACAGCATCCAGTACTTCATCTAAGGCATGTGGCGGAATATCTGTCGCATAACCAGCGGAAATTCCTGTAGAGCCATTGACTAAAAGGTTAGGAAAACGTGCTGGTAATACAGTTGGCTCCATATCCTGATCATCAAAGTTTGGCACAAATTCGACCGTTTTCTTGCCAATATCTCGTAGCATTTCAGCGGCAATAGCTGATAGTCTCGCCTCTGTATAACGCATTGCAGCTGGAGGATCGCCATCTACCGAGCCATTGTTCCCGTGCATCTCAATAAGCATATGACGTGCCTTCCAGTCCTGACTCATCCGTACCATCGCTTCATACACAGAGCTATCGCCGTGCGGATGATAGTTACCAATTACGTTACCCACTGTTTTTGCGGATTTACGGAACGGCTTATCATGTGTGTTGCCTTCCGTAAACATCGCATATAAAATACGGCGCTGTACTGGTTTAAGACCGTCACGTGCATCAGGCAACGCGCGGTCTTGAATAATATATTTACTATAGCGACCAAAACGGTCACCCATTACTTCTTCTAACGGTAAATCTTGAAACTTTTCTGTACTACTCATGCTTGGTCCTCCTCTTGTTGGATGAATTCATTCTCTAAAATGTTAGAATCATCCTCCATACCGAAGTCTACATTGGCTTCGATCCATTTACGACGTGGTTCCACCTTATCACCCATTAACGTCGTGACACGTCTCTCCGCTCGTGCACCATCCTCGATTGTGACACGAATCAATGTCCGTGTTTCAGGGTTCATCGTTGTGTCCCATAGTTGGTCTGCATTCATCTCACCAAGACCTTTATAGCGCTGTAATATGTAACCCTTTCCAACCTTCTTGATGGCCTTTTGTAAATCACTTTCTGTCCAAGCATATTCAATGACTTCTTTTTTCCCTGTACCTCTAGAGACTTTATAAAGCGGCGGTAGTGCGATATAGACCTTCCCAGACTCAATGAGCGGACGCATATAACGATAGAAGAATGTTAATAGCAAGACTTGAATATGTGCCCCATCCGTATCCGCATCGGTCATGATGACTACTTTATTGTAGGCAGAATCCTCCACCGCAAAATCCGTACCAACACCTGCCCCAATCGCATGGATAATCGTTGAAATTTCTTCGTTTTTCATAATATCCTGTAGCTTGGCTTTCTCTGTATTGATTACCTTCCCGCGCAATGGCAGAATCGCTTGGAATGTACGGTCACGACCTTGTTTAGCAGAGCCACCCGCAGAATCACCCTCGACTAAATACAGCTCATTTTTTGCCGCATTACGTGACTGAGCTGGTGTTAATTTTCCAGATAAAATCGTACTACCCTTTTTGTTTTTCTTGCCATTTCGTGCATCCTCACGCGCTTTACGAGCTGCTTCACGCACTTGCTGCGCTCGAATCGCTTTACGAACAAGAGAAGCTGATAACTCTGCATTTTCCTCTAGCACATACAAAATTTGCTCAGACACTACACTATCTACTGCAGAACGAGCCTCACTTGTCCCAAGCTTGCCCTTTGTTTGTCCTTCAAATTGCAGTAAATGCTCTGGGATACGAACAGACACGATCGCTGCTAAGCCCTCACGAATATCTGTCCCCTCAAGGTTTTTATCCTTGTCCTTTAACAGGCCAATTTTTCTTGCATATTCATTAAAGACACGTGTCAATGCTGCCTTTGCACCCGTTTCATGTGTACCACCATCACGTGTACGGACATTATTAACGAATGATAAAATCGTTTCTGAATAACCATCGTTATACTGGAAAGCGAACTCTACTTCGATTTCATCCTGTACGCCTTCAACATATTTTACTGGATGAAGGACATCTTTTTCCTCATTCAAATACGCAACGAAAGCCTCGATGCCATTCTCATAAAAGAACACATCGCTCTTGCCTTCCTCGCGCTCATCAATTAATTCAATTTTTAAGCCCTTTAATAAAAAGGCTGATTCACGTAATCGTTCTGCTAACGTATCATAATTGAATTTTGTGACAGAGAAGATCGTTTCATCTGGTAGGAAATGAACAAGCGTTCCTGTCTGCTTGGTCTGCCCAATATTTTCAAGTGTTGTGACAGGCTGTCCACCATGTTCAAAGCGTTGACGATACTTTTTACCATCGCGATAGATTGTCACCTCTAAAAATGTTGAGAGCGCATTCACAACGGAAGAACCAACACCATGTAAACCTCCACTTGTTTTATAGCCACCTTGACCAAATTTACCACCAGCGTGTAGCACTGTAAAAATAATTTCTGGTGTCGGTTTGCCCATTTTATGCATACCGGTTGGCATCCCACGGCCAAAGTCGCGCACACTCATACTTTGATCTTTATGAATTGTGACAATAATATGAGATCCAAAGCCAGCCAGTGCTTCATCCACCGCATTATCTACGATTTCATACACAAGGTGATGAAGTCCACGGCCATCCGTAGAACCGATATACATGCCAGGTCGTTTGCGTACCGCTTCTAATCCTTCTAATACTTGTATAGCGTCATCATTATAGACGCTAGGTGACTGTTTATTCGTCAAAAAAATTCCCCTCCAAAAAACAAACACATGTTCTATTTATGTTCTCATCCTAATAATAATAGCATTTCCTGTCAATAGCTAGCGACAGGTCCAATAAAATTTTAAAATTTGCTCACAGTTTTGATCTTTTTTATTAATAGTAAACATCTTCAACAGTTGCTTAAAATTGGTATTTGAGCAAGACAGACTGCTTCTAGCTTCCATCATCATTTGACGCATTGAAGCCTACTTAGTTGCAAAATAAAGTTGTGATGCTTGCAAATAAAAGCACACTAACTCGTGCCTTGCGATTAAACAGGATAAAGTTAGACTTCTATTCTACCAAAGGAATGAGCGATTGACAAAATTGCCATTTTGCCTATATTTTTATAAAGGTTTTAGTGCTTCCTACAAATTTATGTCTAAAAGCCTAGTCCTCACTAATAGATTCTCTTTTGTATTGATTCAAGACTTCGGATGAAATCTCCTTCATAACATTGTAGATTAGCAAGAAAAAGTGTAAAATACTTGTTACAAACTATTAGTACCAAGTGATGGACTATGAATGAAAGGAGTCCAACTATGATCAATGGACTTATTATTTTATGTGCTTATCTAATCGGCTCTATACCTTCTGGATTATGGATAGGCAAAATTTTTTATAATACCGATATTCGTGAACACGGGAGCGGTAATCTTGGTGCGACCAATACTTTTAGAACATTAGGGAAAAAGGCTGGTATTATTGTTACGGTGATGGATGTCTTAAAAGGAACTGCCGCTGTCTTACTCGTGACACTTCCTGTTTTCTCTGATACTACACTCCACTCTTTATTACTGGGTCTTGTCGCTGTTATCGGTCATATGTTCCCGATCTTTGCCAACTTCCGTGGTGGGAAAGCTGTGGCAACGTCAGCTGGTGTATTATTAGGCTATTCTTGGCCACTCTTTGTCCTACTATTTATTACCTTTATTGTGACATTAAAAATCACAAAAATCGTCAGCTTAACATCAATGATAGCCGCTTTAGTAGCGCTTATCTATGCAATCGTTTATTATTTTATTACAGGTGACTTTGCATTAGGCATCTTGGTAGCCTTTTTATTTACCTTTATTATTTATCGTCACCGTGCCAATATTGCTCGTATTAAAAACGGCACCGAACCAAAGGTAAAATGGCTGTAGGAAGAGAGGAGCATTTGAAATGAATATTGCATTGACAGATGAAGCCCTACAATGGTTCAAACATGAAATGGAAGTTGAACCTGGTGATACAATTCGTTTTTATGCACGTTATGGTGGCTCAAGTCCGTTTCACGAAGGCTTTTCACTAGGCATGACACGTGAGGAACCTATTGCCATAGGTGTGCAAACAGAAATTGATGGTGTTATCTATTACATTGATGAGAAAGATCTTTGGTTCTTTAACGATCACAATTTACATGTTGATGTTGATACAAGTAATGATGAATTACAATACGACTATCGTACATAAAGCAGTCTGTCCTTTCCATACATGAAAGGACAGACTGTTTTTTTATTTATTACAAAACAAGACACACGAAAGTTGCAAGGAATGTGATATTGCCACAAATAGCTAGATTTTTCATATCTCTTTCGTTTATCTCTCAAAAAAATTGTCCATTCTAAAGGTAATGAACGACCATTTGAGGAGGAAAACACATGTCCATGTCTAACAATAACGAGACCTCCCCATCCCATACAACGAACGATTTATTGTATACTTCCCTATCTAAAAATATAAAAATCATTCAACAATCACTAGGGCATAGTAATGATATTATCATACGTGAAATTGCGATTGGAGAAACTGATCCCCATAGCCTCGCCATTATTTCCATTGATGGCTTATCGGATAAAACGACTATTTCTGATTCTGTTATCGATAAACTGATGGCAAATATTGAAGAAGAACAAGATATTGAAATAACAACCATTAATCAATATGTTCGGAATTCCTATTTAACGGTAGGCGATGTGACGAATATTGAGCATTTCACAACACTCTACAATGCCATTCTCAATGGTGAAACGGTTATTTTATTAGATGGCTTTGCCGAAGGGATTGTGACAAGTACTAGAAGTGCCAAGGATCGAGCTGTCACAGAGCCATCGACGGAATCCGTAATTCGCGGACCGAGGGAATCCTTTACGGAAACCTTGCGAACGAATACAGCGCTCATTCGTCGCAAAATAAAAAGTCCGAATCTCTGGATAAAATCACGCGTTATCGGAGATGTGACACAAACAGATGTAGTAGTGATGTATATAAATGGCATCGCCAGTGACAAAATCGTCGCAGAGGTATTGGCTCGATTAGATCGTATTAATATTGATGGCATTCTGGAAAGTGGCTATATTGAGGATTTTATTCAAGACTCAAAAAACTCTATGTTTCCAACCGTCTACAACTCTGAACGACCTGATGTCATCGCAGGTGAATTATTAGATGGCAAAGTGGCGATTCTAGTTGATGGCACACCTTTCGTCTTAGTCGTTCCAGCGCTATTTACATCCTTTTTACAATCAGCAGAAGATTATTATCAGCATTGGATGATTAGCTCACTTGTACGTATCTTGCGTTTCTTTGGTATCAGTCTAGCATTAGTAGCACCATCCTTGTATGTGGCGATTACTACCTTTCATCAGGAAATGCTACCGACACCCATGTTAATTAGCATTGCTTCACAAAGGGAAGGCGTACCCTTTCCTGCAGTAGTAGAAGCGCTTATTATGGAGGTTGCCTTTGAGGTCTTAAGGGAAGCTGGACTTCGTATGCCTCGAACAATCGGTCCTGCGGTATCCATTGTAGGTACTTTAGTTATTGGACAGGCAGCAGTTGATGCAGGCGTCGTATCCGCTGTAATGGTAATTATTGTAGCCTTAACAGCGATTTGTAGCTTTCTATTCCCTGCCTATGGTTTATCGAATACGATTCGTGTACTACGTTTCCCATTAATGATTTTAGCTGCTATGTTTGGTTTATTCGGTGTAATGTTTGGCATTATGCTAATTATTCTTCATCTATGTAGCATTCGTTCATTTGGTGTACCTTATTTAAGTCCATTCGCACCGTTGGTATTACAGGATCAGAAGGATGCGTTTCTGCTGTTCCCGCGTAGAAAGTTACTTACACGACCTCGTTTAGTCAATCAAAAAAATATTGTTAGAGGACATAACTATATCAATGTAAAAAGCAGGAAATAACAACTGGATAAATGAGGAATAGAATATGGCAAAATTAAACTGGATTTGCTTACTATGTATCCTCACTTTACTGTTAAGTGGTTGCTGGAGTAAGCGAGAATTAAATGAATTAGCCATTGTGGTAGCACTAGGCATTGACAAAATAGATGACGAATATGAAATTACGGTTCAAATTGTTGATCCTAGTGAAATTTCAATGCGCCAAGCTTCCACTCAACGCTCTCCTGTCGTTAGCTATCATTCGAGAGGCGAGACCATCTTTGAGGCCATTCGCAAAATGACGACTATTGCAGCACGAAAACCTTATTTTGCACACCTTCAAGTGGTTGTATTAGGGGAAGATCTCGCAAAAGAAGGCATTAGTGATGCACTTGATTTAATTGTAAGGGACCATGAATTTCGTAAGGATTTCGACGTCATTATGTCTCACGAAGCAACAGCGAAGGAAGTATTAAATGTACTAACACCCATCGAAAAAGTTCCTGCTAATAAAATGTTAAATTCCCTTGATGTCTCTGAAAAGGCTTGGGGCTCCACAATAGCTGTTAATATTGATGAATTAGTCAATACATTAAGCAATAAGCATAAAGGGGCGTTAATTTCTGCTATTGAAGTTCATGGCGATAAGAAATTAGGGGTAGATCAAACAAATGTGCAACGTGTTAAAACACCTGTGCTATTACGTTATACAGGTTTAGCGGTCTTTAAAGGAGATAAATATATAGGGCTACTGACTGAAAGTGAAAGCAAAAGTGTTAGTTTTCTTAATGACAAAATTCAAAGTACGATAGAAATCATTGCCTGTCCTAATAAAGGGACCTTGTCTACTGAAATTACCCAATCCACTACAAAGGTGAAAGGGTCATTTAAAAACGGGAAACCGAAAATCGATGTTCATATTAATGTAGAGCAGAATGTTGGAGAGGTCGAATGTGATATCGATCTTACCAAAAATAAATCGATTGATTACGTTAACAAAAAAACAGCCCAGGGAATTGATGAACGCATAGAAAAAACAGTAGAGAAAATTCAACAGCAATATGAAGTAGATGTTTTTGGATTTGGGGATGCCCTACATCGGGCAGATCCTAAGCAGTGGAAAAAAATAAAGGATGATTGGACTTCCATTTTTCCAGATTTAGCAGTGGTAGTTCATGTAAAGGTAACTACCCAAGGTTCAGGTACGATGCAAAATTCATTATTAAACAAGCCAAAGGAGGAATAAATGCAATGGTACTAGCCGTAGCTATCTTGATCATCGCGATAATCATTGCGCTTATTTTTATTCCAAAGCTAAAAAAGCAACAGGATAGAAAAGCCATGATTGTATTCTCCTTTTTGCTTCTTATTGGAACGGCTTTAAATATGGGGATTGCCCTGAAAATCCATATTCCTAGCCCATTAGATTTGATTACCTTTATCTTCACACCAATTAGGGATTACATTGTGTCATTCACAAAATAGAAAGATGGACTGAGAAACGGAGGGTAGCTTGATGGAAAAAGAGATAATTAGTTCAAGACAGTTTACAATCGTTACCTTCCTCTATTCTATCGGTACAGCGATTTTAATTATCCCTTCGAGTATTACTGGTGCCGCTAAGCAAGATGCTTGGATAGCGGCAAGCATTGGTGTTCTCCTTAGTTTACTGGTACTAAAATTATTTTTAACACTGGCCAATCAAACACCATCTCTAAACTTTATCGAGGCCAATGAAAAAATTCTTGGGCGTTTTTTTGGGAAAATCACAGCAATTTGTTTCCTGATTATGACCTTTCTTTCGGCTGGAGAATTACTCTATTTTATCGGTATTTTCATGAAAACGGAAGTAATGCCAGAGACACCGACATTAGCATTTGCCCTACTGTTCAGTATCATTATTATGTATGCCGCTTATTTAGGAATTGAGACCTTTGCCCGTTCGGCAGAAATCCTCTTCCCATTGTTTATCTTTATTTTTATTTTTTTCGTCATTAGTATTACCCCTCAAATTACATTTGAGAATATTCAGCCTCTACTAGAAGCAACCAAAACATCTATGTTTTATAGTATTGCACGCTTTATGAGTATCTTTTCCTTTCCATTACTTGTATTAATGATGCTCTATCCTACTGGTGTCAATGTACAGCCGTCTGCACAGAAAGGGCTATATATTGGGGCAATCCTTGGTGGAATCGTCTTAGTTACATTGATTGTCCTATCGATTCTTGTATTAGGTCCTGAAAACACAGCATCAAGGACTTTTCCTAGCTATGCCTTAGCACAAAGAATATCTATAGGGAATTTTTTACAGCGTATAGAAATCATCATGGCATTTATGTGGATTTCGTCTATTTATATTCGTACATTTATGTATTTCTATACGACCGTTGTTGGCCTCGCACAAATTTTAAAGATCAAGGATCATCGCCCACTCATTATACCGATGGGGATAATTGTTATTGGACTTTCTCAAATTGTTCATCCAGATATTGTGCATTCTACTAATTATAATAATGAAATTTGGCCAATCTTTTCCTTTATTTTCACCATTTTATTACCTATACTTTTGCTGATTGTAGTAGTTATTCGCAATCGTAAATCCAAGACTCAAAATAACGAAACACCTCAGCAGGAAACAGAAAATGACAATCAAAAAGTCTAATTTCTTCTAAAGCTAGAAAAGAAATTAGACTTTTTATTAATTAAATATGATATTCGATTTCATCTACAAAATCCCATTCATATGGTGTTTCTTGGTAAACATAGTAGTTCAACCAGTTAGAGAATAATAGATGCGTATGGGCACGCCAAGTATTCATCGGCACTTGTGTCGGATCGTCATTCGGGAAGTAGTTTACAGGAACGGCGATATCTATGCCCTTCGCCACATCGCGACTGTATTCATCGGCTAGCGTTGTCGCATCATACTCTAGATGCCCCGTAATCATAATATTTTTATTATCTTTTGATTGTACAATAAATACCCCTGCATCCTCTGAATAGGATAATAATCGTAGTTCTGGATGATTGCGAACCTCGTCAATCGAAACAGATGTATAGCGTGAATGGGGCGCAGTAAATAAATCACTAAAGCCACGTACCAAATCTACAGTTAAATCTGTAATCACATGGGAATAGACGCCTGAGCATTTAGCAGAAAGCTCAACCTTCCCAATGCCATAATGATGATACAATGCAGCCTGTGCCCCCCAACATATATGTAGCACGGATGTCACATTCTTTTTAGACCAATCCATAATTTCTGAAATTTCCTGCCAATAGTTGACCTCTTCAAAAGCCATTTTTTCTACTGGCGCACCAGTTATAATCATACCATCATAGCGTCGGTGTCGAATCTGATTGAACGTTGTGTAGAAAAGCTGCAAATGGGATTTACTCACATTTTTAGACTCGTGTGTGGCTGTATTCAAAAAGGTAATATTCACTTGTAATGGTGTATTCCCCAATAAACGTAATAATTGGAGCTCTGTTTTTTCTTTTTCAGGCATTAAATTTAATATTAATATATTTAATGGACGGATTTGCTGTGTTTTCGCACGATCTTCTTCCATGACGAAGATTTTTTCCTCACGTAAATGTTCTCCAGCTGGTAAATTTTTCGGAATATTAATTGGCATCTTGCTTTCCCCTCTCTATAATCACTCTCTTTTAGCAAATCTTGCTTGCGTAGGATGCAACGAAATTAAAAAATCCTCCTCATTCCATACGAGATAGAATGAGAAGGATTTTTTTCACGTCCACTCTTATCTCTCAAAGGAAAAAATCCTTTGCTGGAATTAGCACCTTTCTAACGATTGTTAGAGGTTGCTGAAGCGTCATCGGGCCAAATCCCTCAGCTTCTCTTGATAAGATTATTTAATTATCTTGAATTGTAACATGAACTTGTTAGAATATCAATAATTCATAGAATATTTTGTGATTCACGCGCATGTTTCTTTGTCATTTGATGTACACTAAGCTTGCTATATGTGGTGTTTCTGCATTTAAAATTTATGGTAAACATGCCGTAATTATGAAATATTGTATGATTCTAACTAGTTTTAGTTTGGGAGTAATACATTTGCCTATTCGTTTATTCCACTTCTTATAAAATCTATGTAATCTTCATTATAACTCATACTTCTGAAAAAAAGAAGTGTATAACATTTACAAATAAAAAGAGGGGATAACCCCTCTAATTAATAGGCTCCTATTTTTTTGACTACTGCCATATTACCTTGACCACGTTCATATCCATTTGAAGGTATCTTTGCAATAATTCTCATATTAATATTCCCTTCCAGTAATGCCTGATATGCATTATCAAAGGAATCCCTGTGAAAATATAAGTACCATGAATCAGAATAATCTCCATCAACAGGTGTCAATTGACCACAAAAGAATTTTGCTTCATTAGTATAACCATAATTATAATAATCACATAACTCAACATTTCCATTCAAATAGAATTCTACATTTAAATTATTTGCTAAATTATATTGAACTTCTTTACCTGTTAACCTAACCATATTATCTTCAATAAATTTTTCTTCTTCACTTGGTTCAACGTATTCAGTAGCATACATCTTGCTAGGATCTTTTTCCTCTTGACTTGTTTTATCTACTTCTACAATTTCTTCTTTACCACATGCAGAAAACAATAAGACAGAACATAATATCGTAAATATCCATAATTTATTAAATTTCATAGTTACACCCCATATTATCTATTTTAGTTACATATTACCATAGTTGGATATAACACAGAATATCTTTCTTATGGGCGTGTGAAAATTTATATGGTAGTGTACAAAATAAACAGTTAGGGGTATCCGCTTCTTGTCAACGTTTTTCTAATCTAATTTTTATCAATCCTTTTTTACTGTAATCTACATTAACAATACGATACGTCACATTATATATTGTTACATCTGGATATGTACTTTCATCTAATTTAAAATTTGTTCGTGCTGCTGCATTGTCTCTAACAGTAATTTCATAAATTGGTTTGGCTAGATTAACCGCATCATTAGATGAGATTGAAAAATCTTTGTATTTTAAAATACATGGAATATAACCTTTTAATACTTCTTGTTCTTCGTATACTGGACGTCCTAAATGGTCATATCCAATTAATACTTTCTCTATTACAATCCACGGTACAGAATAATTGCAATACTCTAATGTAGCCTTATACTTTCCTCCACGCATCTCTAAAACGTCTGAAGTAACTAAGTAAATATTGTCACTATCCTCTTTAATCTTAGTATAGTCACCACTTTTGAATAATTCTAAGGAATGGATATGATAGCTACTGTTAGGGCTAAATGTAGAATTGCTAATAAATGCATTAATCGAAAATGGATTTTCCTCATAAAAGTTAAAATTATATGGAATTTGGATTGTCTTTATCGTATCTTGGATTAACTTATCATCAAAAATATTCATAATTTAAAACTCCTTAATTGTAAAATAGAAATGTATTGGAATTGTTATTAATTTTAATTTGTCTTATTTTATTATCCAGTTGATCTATACGCTTCATAATATTGTCGCTAAACTCACTGACCGTCATATCATCCAGTTTTATTGCCTTCATCATTGTAGGGTTATTAGCAAGCCCCTCTAATACTGATAGAGCCGTACTATAGATAGCCTTCAAGCTAGATGCATCTTCAACATCGTAGGTATCAGATGCCTGTAGTCCGTTCTCTGCAAGATATATAGATAACTGTGTATCATCTAACTCAATACCTTGTATGTCCATCTTTAATCGTTGTAAGTTTGTAATATTCATGCTCTCATCCTTTCAATTTTATTCACCTTTTTATACACTAATTTATACTGCATAAATGACGTACTTTTAAGGGAAATCGACAAACACGCTATAAACGTTGATATATCAACAACTGCCCATAACCTATCTTATGTAAACTAGAACTGATTTTTACACCACAAACCGTTGATAATACTGAGTTTATACAACTTCTTCACACATAATGTATTACGATAAAAGTTGAGTGTCAGAATTGTATAACAATGAATAAATATGAATCATATTATTCCCTTCTTAACATAATCTACAATTAAATAAAAAGGTTACGAAAAGTAAGTGATGTTTTTTTATTCAACTATATTTCAAGGTTAATCATTGTTTTTTATATTTAAGCGAGGACTGATGTGTACGTGTGCGTATTTTATATAACAGAGCGTGAGTTTTTTAGCATATTCACTATAAAGCAAATTCCCTTGTCACTACTACATTTTAACTCAACTCGTACACACCTATTTCCCACTTTTCTATACTACACTTCTAGATCAATATGTATTATTCATTTATAACTAAACTGTACCAACTGTATCATTACTATTATGTACATCATACTCAGTACCTTTTAACCTACTCATCTCACGTGATTTATCTGTGACATATGGCGATATTTCAACGATACTTTCTACACTAATAGCACCCATGTCAAATTGAGTTTTAAGGTTATCTAAAATTTCTTTATGATTACTTGGCATATCATACTGGAAGTTAAAATCTAAGGAAATCATCTCATCATCTGATACTGTAATACCTTTATATTTTAATAATCGCTGTACCTTTTCCCAACGTTGTGAGAAACCTTCTCTTAGGTACGTCTCGTTTACTCCTGCTTGTACATTTGCTAATGAAAACATCATACGGATTGATTCAGACGATAAGTTAGATACGTCACTCTTATTAAAAGCAACTGAGGGTGTAGCAGATACATCTAATAAATTCTGCATAAGTGTCTTATAAACTAAATCGAATGACTTACTATCTAATTGACCATTTACAAGCGAAAATGTACTACCATCATCCAATGTAAGTCCTGTACCAACGATTTCAGAGGGTATAGAGGTATTAGTAAGTTGTTGACCTGTTACGACGGCAATCGGATTAATAAATTTGTATATTGAGTCCGTATACTTACTAATTAAATCTTCTAAATTATTTAAGATACCAATATAATCATCTAAATCTGACCTACCAATGCGATCACTGAGTTCATTTACTGTTTTATAATGTACTGGTAAACCACTAAGAGATGGACGCTCCCCCAATTTGGTTAATGTCTTACCCCCTTCATTTGACCATTCCTGAACGCTTTCACCTGTATATAAGTTATAGTAAGTGATACCATCAAACGTATAATGTTCTATAAATGCAATCATCTCGTTATAGTTGTTATAGACAGGTATACCATTATCGGCACTAATCAACTTAGATTTAATTCGACCACTGTTATCTATGTATAAATACTCTGATACTTCACCAAATTTAAGTAATTGTGAAAGAATCTGCACGTTAATATCATCATACTTACCTAATTTATTCACCTTATTAAATTCTTTAACCATACTCTCATCACCAATTAGAGTAACCTTATTCTTTAATAAATACTGCGTCTTGAAATTCAGGATAGTCTTAGCAACTTGATTCACAATTCTACGTGGTTGAACATCCTCACCATTGTACTTAAAAGATTTGCGTTTCAGTATTTCATGCTTTCCATCCAAATAATCTCGAATACCTGATACGTTTAATATACGGCTCTGATTCTCATATGTAGTCGTTTCATCAATAAACCACGTACTCTTACCTTTATATTTTGCATTTATATATTGTTGTAAATTCATTCTCCTACTTCCTTTCTAAAAATAAAAAAACAGAGGAAGCCCCCTGTTAATTAAATATAATCAGTATAATCAGTCTTTTTATTTATATTAATTTTTATAATCTCTATATCTTTTAACACTAATCTATTATCTACTTTATCTATTTCTAATTCACCTGTTATCCAATCTATGGGAAAACTTGTAAAAATAAACGAGTTAGTTTCTTCAACTGATTGAACTTTATGGAAGGAAAAGTTTCTATCTTTTCTTTGTTTATCCTCCCTATAATTCACGGAGTAATCATAATCATCATTATATTGGAAATCCATCAATTTCTTTAACGATTCCAACCATTCTTTATCATTCATTAGCGTTAATCTTTTTTCCATATCCTTATGTTTTTGTAAATCACTACTCACAAATTACACATCCCTTCTATCCCAATAATAATTTAAAAAGGTAATACTTGTATATGACATAAATTTGCTTTTTTCTACACATACCATTTATTCGCTTTCATCCCTTGTATGGCTAATGCAGCAGCAATAACTAAATCATCATGATTCTTTTCTGTGTTACCTCGTTTGTTCCCTAACTTCCCATTATTCTCAACAAACATCTGCATTTGTTGTAATGTAGTCTTACATTCAATATTGATAAAGTTCTTCTCGAATTGTTCTTTAAAATCACTAATCATGATTGCTTTTGTTTTCTCTGTTGTCATGTAACCTAGTTGTAACTTTTTCTTACCACGTTCATCAAAAATCTTCTGCTTGTACATATTTTCATATCCACATTCTTTGCGTAGACGTTCAATAACTGGTAAACCATAACTATTTCTCTCAACAACTAAAAAAGCGTAGTTATACCAACGTCCCAAAACGTCAATCAACTCCGCAAATTCATATACTGGTATTTTATTTGATTCAAAAGTTAATACTTGCTGTCCATCATCATCAAAAACTACAATTGTAGATGAGTCATTATTTCCACCTGATCCAGATGCAGTATCCACTCCAAAGTAATATTTTTTCCCCACTTGTGGATAATCGAACAATGTAATACCCTTAGTAGCCCATTGTCGAATCGTCTCAGGTAAGTTTGAGCGTACTTCATTTTTATTAATTGGCTCTTTTGCATAGGATAATCGGTTTAATACCTTAGTTTGATTGAATACGCTATTACCTGTAGAAATAAATGACTCTAATGGATTGGAAGGATACTCCTGATAAAAGTCACTCTCTGATTCTAAATCTAACATCTTCCAACGTCTCCACGTCAATTGAGTTAATGTAGCACCTAACTTATGTAATGCTTGTTCTTCTTCATCTAAGTCGTTCCTAGTTAATTTCTTACCGTTATTACAAGCCTTATACCATTCAACTGATTCCATATAGTCATGAGCAAATTGTTTAGCATATAACTTGTGATAAAAAGGTACAAAATAAGCGATATACTTAGATTTATTCTTCATGGCTTGCATATACATGCGATAGAAATGATTACCTGTACCATTAGATGTTGTTTCAATTGTTAATTGACTCTCACTACCTTTTGCAAGTGATTGCTCTACAGATAATAGTTGCTTTTCTTGATTGCTATAAAAGGCAAATTCAGAAAGGTGAATATATGTATATGTTGATCCTCGACCTATATCTTTATTTCCTGCTGTGACTGATTTAATCTTAGAACCATTTGTAAATACTAATTCATCTCGATTATCACGTTTAACTTTAGGGAATAAATTAGGATACTTTTCTCTAGGTATAGCATCATTCATTTGTTTAAGTTTCTCGAATAATGCTGTAGCACTATCGCCTTTGTAAGAAACGATTAGGATATTCTCATTTGATTTAGTCAATGCTCTATACAATGCTCGACCTAATGTAAATGTACTAATTCCTGATTGTCGTGCCTTACCAACAATTATAAACCTGTTATGCTGCATTAATTCATCAATTTCTAACTGTGCATCGTTCAATTCAAATTTAACTACATCATTATTATTATCTGTTATGTATATGAAATTCTTCGCAAACAATGGGAAATTATCAAAAACCTTTTTAATTTTCTCATCCATATTACTCTAACTCCAAATCATCATATGTATTTGAAGTGGACTTGTTCACCTTGGTTGATTGTTTGTTATGTATTTGTACTTGCTTCTGTAAATCTAATAGCAATTTAATCGACTTTTCATCACCTGTTAAGGCTTTCTCCTTTACAATAGCGTAAATATCCTCTAAATCTTTACCTGCTTGTGACTCAATCATAATATTGACTAAATTGTGATATTCCTCTGTTTTCTCCCACTTCTTCATGTAAGATAAACTTTTACTTTTGATCTTATTGCATATTTCTTCTTCTGTTAATGGTACTTCTCTCAGGACACTTAAATTATGCTTCCACAAAAAATATTCTTTCTTCTTCCACGACACTGTATTTAATGCTTCATATATATTCATATTTTATTTCCTCCTTCAATTAAAAAAAGGTAATCCGATATTTTCGGACTACCCAATTTCGTTCTGCCACTCAGGCATAGCGGATAAGGTGAGTTTGCACCTGATAGTAATAATGTTACAGTCAGGTCTCTCCTCATACTACGACTAATGTTCGTATAAGGTCGTCACCATTTCAGTTACGACTGAATTAAAATGAACCAACCGCAATTGTCTGGCTCATCGGTTTACTAAATGCTAGTTTAATCATATCAACTGCATTAGCTAATTCTTTATTGTTATGTATAGTTTCTTTAGGTGTATCTTTTTCATATGTAAAATTATCAACCGGAATATATGTATATGGCTCAATAGTATCGTCAATTGTTAAAGGGGTCGGAACAATATTACGAGCCTTCTCCACTGTACTTTTCGGTACGCCCTCATCTTGCGTTTCCTTTTTGGAAATCGCTGTGCCCGACAGCATTAATTCCATTTCATCTAATTCTTGATAAAATCTATCGCTCATCTTAATACCTTTTTGATAACGATCATTGAGGATTAAATAAACTGCAAAATAGTCAGGACGTTTACTCTCGATTAACTGATTAAGCCGTTTATTATCTTCAATCACAATACTAAGCGTAGACAATAAGCTATATGATTTAAAGCTACTATATAAGTTTGCATATGCATTGATTGATTTAGATTCTAGCTTGTTCACCTTTTCAATTAAACGGCTGTAGTAAGCATTATAGAAATCCTCTGTTTCAATCTCATGAAAGATGTTAGTATTCAAAATTTCTACGGAATGTGAAACATAAACTAATTTCATCTTCATCTCATCATACAGCTGCTCTAATTCCTCGAACATTTCAGTATACTTTTCATTGTTGATTAAGTATTTATATACATAAGCTGATACGTCATATTTCTTTAAAATAACCGTTTTATTGAATGTGAATGTATCATATGTATTCTTATCAATCTCAACACTCTGATTGTCTAATTTAACGGCTGAATAGTGATTAGTTACCTTGATTAGATTCTCATGCTCAAGATATTTAAAAGCCTTATCAATCATACTACGATTATTATTCTTAATATAACGCTGAAATCCGTTATAAACATGTTCGCTATCCTCATCCATATATAAGTCATGAAATTGTATACGTATCATTTCTTTACTTATTTGTACAGGATTAAAAGCATTGCAATCAATAGACCATTCATAAGCCGATTTTACAGATGAATCATCCATTTCAACTAGACGATTAAATACGTGCTTACTGATTAAATAATCCCGATCATCGTAGCCATTAAATTTTCGATTATCTACTGTTTTATCTGCCTTCTCTTTTAATCCACGAATTAGGTAAAATGTTGGCTCACCTTTTTTCTTTCGTAGTTTCTCCCAACTTTCACAAATGGCATCAATTTTTTTAGTGAATGATTGATATGAACCATTATTTTTTAAGAATCCTTTTTCAATAAAGTGAGGATTATTCAATTCACTACCATTGAAACCATAGCTCATCGTTAATTTGATTAATTCTAATTCTGTTAGTTTAACTTCTTTCAATACGTTTTCCTCCAATATAAAATTTACCCCCGAATTGACTGTATATATAAATACTTATATACACTTAAATAGGGGGTATTTTTTTAGTTTATATTTTTTCCATTGTTACTTGTAATCAAGATCAAGGGATAGTCGTCCATTAGAGCAAAAACCACTCTAATTCCCTCCTTTCATCTTGTCAGCAAAAGACGCTGCCAATCTGATAATCTTTTTTCTTTTGCATACGAATAATACTGTTTTTATTTGACAACTGTCAGTGTAGCGAAACCTAAATTTTCGAAGTTGAATAAAAATAAAGTGCAATCAGGGGATTGGGAAAGGGGTGTGATTGCAAGCGGAATATTTTTTGTAAAAAAATGTGTAGCCTGTCTTTCACCCCTTTGCGATCTTATCCCTTTAAACTTTTATATTCAAAAATTGCTTGTGATAATTTATCTGTCTGCTCATATAAGCAAAATATTTGACCACTATTATCAAGTGTTCGTGCTTTGACAATATAGTGGAGACCTTTCAATTTTAAAAAGCAATATAACTGCTTGTTGTAGCAGTAAAAGTAAGGTTGTTTATAGTTGTTTTCCATATCTATTATTCTCCTACGTGTAGTTTTATCACTTAGTTATTGATTATGTAATTTCTGTATTGATCTTCTTTATTTGTGTTTAGTTTAAGTATGTTATTTTCATATCTGCTCAAGGCAGCAATACTAACACCGATATGATTTGATATATCTTTAAGTAATATTTTTTTCTTTCGTCTTAATAGATATAATTCATCCTTCGTCATTACATTTAGCACACCTTCCTTGTTAAATATTTGATAAAAAAGTAGAGTTAAAAGGCTCGTAATAATGTTACGAACCCTCTACCCTTGTTATGTATTAATTATTCTGTAACTGTTAATACAGCAACTGCTTTAGGACTACCTACTTTTAGAGTATACTCACCTACAACATGACCTTTTGTACTATCACCTGTTTTTGCTAATGGTGTAAACGTTACAGGACGTAGCGCTGCCATATTTACGTATGAGTCATTAAATAAAACAATTTTATTCGCTGGAATATCACGACTTAATACAACATTGACTACACCATAGTTTGTATTGATTGTTTCTACTAATAAGCCGAAATTAGTCTCTTTATGCTGATAGGAATATTTGTCCTTGTAGATACCGTCAATCGTTTCTTTTACATCTGCATTAACAAAAGCATAATATGTACCACCTGTTAATTTGTTATTCCATAAAGTACGCATACCATCTTTAATAAGCGCTTCTACGTCTGAATTAGATTTAGCATTAGTATTATCTGCCATCTCAATCAAACCGCTCATGTTTCTAATGAAGGGTGTTTTAGAACCATCCTTTTTAAGACCATTAATCAATACTGACTCTAGTTTCATTTTTAATTCTAATAGGCGGTCTGCAATCTCTTCATTAAATTTAGTTGATTGCATTGCTTCAGCACTTCCACTCACGCTTACAGCACGTTTGAAAATTTGTAGAATATTACTTAATTCACGTTTATCAGATTGTTGGAAAGTAACAGTATCAGCACCTTCTACAGCATCTGTTTCTCCGTCTGTAGCAAATGTTTTCTCTTTCCATGTATATACTGTGCTAAGTGCTTTCTCTACACCTTTTGATAATAGTAAAGATGAAAGAGGACAGTCTTGCACCCCCAATAATGCTAATTCCTTGCTTAGCGAAATACTTTCTGTTGCTGTAAATCCGTTTTGACTTGTGATCATAAATAAATTCCTACTTTCTGTTTTTATAGTTTTTTATGTATTTGATTTCCCAATTTTGGGGAGTGTTACTACTTTTAATGACAACAATTTTTGTGGTTAAGTTATGGACATTTTTGTCCGTTACTTACCGAAAAACTTTGATAGTTTAAATTTAATTGCTGAATTAACATCACCATCGTTAATAGCTTGCTCATAAGCTTGTTGTTTAGCTACCTCTTTAGGTTGGTATGCTTTTTCCATTAAAATTACATTAACTGCCTGTTCAATTGCTGTGACTTGTTCACCTACTGTCACATCTTGTTTAGCAAATACATCAAAAATTGACTTAAAAGGAGTTAAACCTTTATCCCTTAGCGCATTGTCAATTTGCAATGATCGTAGCTCTGCTTTCTGTTGTTCAAATTGCTCAAGTAAAGCCTGAGTATTATCTACTTGTGATTGTTCTGATTCTTCTGTAGATTGACTATCATTAGTAGTCTGATCTACTTGCTGCTCCTCTACTGTTACCTCTGTTTGTTCTTCCATTCTTACATTCTCCTTTACTTTAATTTTTTATATTAAAATTACACTAGCATCCATTTTTAGATACATAGCGTATTAATATAGACGTTTAAATATCAATCTAATAGTATTTGTCATCTAACTGTTAAACACCCTTAAATCAATTGCAATCAATTAACCTAGGTTAAATATTTGCTAATATGCTAAAAAAAAGTGAGAACAAGGCTATGTGGACAACCCTGCTCTCAACATAAGGAGAAAAAATTAGCTAATGACAACATAAAATATATCTCACTAATATATCAGTTTAATTACAACCTAAAATTAAACATCTTTTACATCTTGTATAACTTTTCAACAATTAAATTATTATGTGTGACATGTCTTGCAATATTACCTGCTGCTTTATATGTATCTTTTATGTATTGATTAAGTATGCGATTGACTATATTTACTACTCTATCCTTTTGACGGCTTGTAAAGGTAATTTTGTCACTGGTAAAACTAGCAACTACATCCTTAAATAAGTCATGCTCTTGTTTGCGTAAATTATCAAATATTACATCCATTACTGTGTACGATTTATCATTATGTTCGTTATAAAATTTATAATTTTCTTGTAAAAACTTATATGTATATTTAAAAAAGTCAAACTTATCAATATCACCGCAATGGATAATGTTGTTATAATTATGTATGTGATTTTCAATTATTGTTATGGTATTTGGTGACTTATGTGCTATCTGCGTTAATTTATAATCTATGTATTTTTCACGGATTCTTTTGTTTGCTGCCTTTAATAAATTATTTATGTTTTGTTGACTGCATCCTAATTTATCAGCTATTGCTTGTTCAGTAAATCCAGCCCTCTTTAAAGTGAATGGCACTAATTGAGGTTTTGAAAGAATTTCTTCATATCCACCAATCGCTTCAACAAATAAATCATATGAAGATTGGATATGCTCATCATTATATTTCCTTAATGCTACTTGATCGTATAGACTAGCATCTCCATTGTTATTTTCTTTGTATACAATATGTTCGGGAACATTTAACTTTTGCTTTTCCCGTTCTGCTTTAATTTGATTGTTTATTAGCCCGCTTAATGCTTTAAAAAACCAAACCTCAATTTGTCTATCTGTAAGGCTAAAATCAATTTCACGCTCATCAAAAATTTTCCATACAGCTACTAAAACATAAGAATCTAAATCTCTACGATGGATACCGCTATATAGCTTATTGATATAGTTATGTACCTTGTTCATTGACTTAATCTTAAATCTTAATTGAACAATTTTATCTGGCTCTTTGTCATAAGCATTCATCTCCTCTATAATTTTTGTGTCGTAAACGTGATATAGTACATCCTCCTTTTCCTCTTTCGTGCTTGCTTGTCTGTACGCTTGTAATGCTTCCTTTAAATTTTTAACCATTCAATTTCCTCCAATTATTTTCATTTTTTTACTTGACGGATATAAGGGCATATAATCTACATTATTTTACCGAAATCTATTTACACCCGTTTCTATCCATGCTATACTTGCTTCAGCAGCAAATCTTATACATATTAATCTATCTCTCAGCTCCTTTCGTTTTGGTGATATTTATAATTTATCACATCCTTGCCATTGAATGCAAGGTTATTTGTCGTTGTTTTTTTAATTTTCACTAGATGTTAGACTATCTACTATCATCTATTAAAAAAAGACTAATAGCTTAATTTATAGTGCGCCATATTAAAGGCAGGGGTTTTTGTCCACCACTACCACTTTGCTTTCCAATTTTAAAAACCAAAACAAAATCAACGTGTGGCTGAGAGCAACACTAGAAAACGATGGTTCAAATAACACCTAAGTCACTTAATACTTTAAAGCTAATTACCCATGATGGGTGTAATTGGAGGCAGAGTAAAAATTATGATAAATGGGAGGGTGAAATTAAGCCCTCCTTTTTTAATTTACATGTAGGTTCCTGAGTGGAACAACGAAATTGGGTAGTCCGAAAATATCGGATTACCTACAACTCAGAAATTATGTCTGAGTTAGCCCTACCACCTTTACATTGCATAAAGTAATGGATCGTGATACTATACTTACTATAAAGGGAAGGGACATAATGTCCCCTCCGACTTACTTTCGACGACTTTTCTTCTTGCGTTTCGCTGACGACTTAGAAGAAGGAAAAGTCATTCTGAACTATGACAATTTGTTATAGTTCTTTTTATTTACACGATTCTCCTATTAAACCTTTATCAATTGCCTCCTGCATCTCATCATCATTTAAAATTAAATTACCTCTATCGTCTAAAAACTCACGTTCTTCACCTGTCTCTGGATCGCATTGGGCAATCTTTGTGAAATAAGATTCCACAATTTCAATCGGATGTTTGCGTCCTGATCTGCTCTCTAAATTAGTGTGGTCTTTTAGAAAGTTGTTAAAGTAGACCATTAATTCAGCAGGATCAATATCGTTTGCAACAAATGCTAATTTCATTTCACAATAGTTTACTTTGTTTGACATTTAAATTTCTCCCTTTTTGTGCTTTATTTTTTTATGAATTGTACCGTAACGGTTGTAACTAAATACTTCATTATTTTTAAAGGTCACTACGATTGATTGAGTAGCTTTGTTTATAATCAAGTCAACAATACAGGTTAATCTGTATTCATCTCCACGATTATCAGAGATTGTCTGATGATATGCGTTGATTTGGATTAAAAATTTATATTGCAAGTCTGTTAACTGTGATAAGGCTTGAGACATTTAAACCTCCCTTAGATTGTAGTGATAATAATTATGATAGCTAGTATTTCTGTAAACAATAGTAAAAATTGAAGCCAATAGTCTGTTATAATGATCTCCTCATCAGGACAATCTAAATAATTAAAATATCGTATGATTGCGATTGCTATGTTCACGTTATCGCCTCCCTTATTGCTTAATAAGTTAAATAATTCACTAATTATATTGACAATAATTAAAACTAGTTTTAAAATAAAAGCATGACTAATAAGACTTTTAAAAAAGCCTATAAACCAACATTGACCGTTCCCCAACGTCAAGATGTTTATTAATCGGTTGTATTTTTTATTGTCTTTTTTTTAGTTATACAAATAGCTTACCTAAAGTATATTAAAACTAGTTTTAAAAGTCAATCGTAATTTTAAAAATATTTTTAACTAAACATGTAAACTAGAGGAGATAATTATATGACAGCATTTGATATATTAAAAAGACTTTGTGATGAACAAGGTATTTCAGTTAATACACTAGAAGAAAGAATTGAGTTGAGTAAAAACACACTTTATTCTTGGAAGAAGAATACTCCAAAAGGAAGTAATCTAATTAAAGTTGCTGACTATTTTAATGTTAGTACTGATTATTTACTAGGAAGAACTTCTAAAAAATATTTAGATGGATCTAATTATGCTGAGAACGATCTTGACAAAAAATTACATGAGATTTTTAACGGATTAAACAATCAGGAAAAAGAGTTTTTACTTTTAGCATTAAACAATACTCTAGAGTTGGCTAGAAGTTTAGCAAAGAAATAATCATATATGTAAATAGGCTTGATTAGAATATTATAAGCCTTATTTAATTGATTCCAATTGATTTAAGACGTTCTAATTAATCACTATACAATTTATCTAGTTACTATAAAACTCTTCTATATTTAATCCCTATGAATCTAATAACAATAAAAAGAGTCAACTCATAGATTGAATTAATCAATTCTATAAATCAACTCTTAGTTTTATTTACTCTCATCTTCTTTTAATCTTGGTAAAGAAAATGAAGTTACTTGTGCACGAGGAACAATTTCCATATCAGTAGTCACAAAACTATGGATATTAAATGTATCAGCCATTTTCCCTGATGCTCCGTGAATACTATATGCCTTAACCAAAGTTTGCACCTTACGTCCATCCGATAAACTTAAATCAATAATGTATAAATTTCGTTTTAAAAATCCTAACATTTCAATCACCCCCTCATTATTCATTATGCCAAACATATACTAATTCAACAAAATCTAACTGTAATTTATTTATATAATTCACCGTTTTAAATACGACCTCAAATCAATTAGAATTTATTAAATAACGTGCTTGACAATCGAAACCCCATTACACCAGAATGGCTGATGCTCTAGGAAATATTCGCAAAGTTGTTACCTACTATCTAAAAACTCAAATTAGAGTAATAGATAATAAGTAACTACCGATTACACCGTCATGTCGTGTCTGAGGTTTCTAATCGTCTTGTTCCGTAGCAGATTTTCATCTGTCACATTCGCATACAATTACAGTCCTGTATGTGCTATTTGCAATTAGATTAGCGTGAATGTGATTACCCATGCCGTAACATGCCTGTAATCCCCCTAGCCGTTAATAGTCGCTCTCACTATTTCGGACACACTCTGAACAAGAAAAGAGTTTTGCAGTATCCTAGACTTAATTATTGCATTGGCTAAGTCATAACCTGACCAGTTTTGTTTAACGTCCTGTTAGTGGGCAACCAAGACGTACTTCACTAAAAAGGCATTACTTAATAAGAGTTGCATCATCGAATTTTTTTCGATATAATGAACCCTAGTAATACACTATCGCTGCCAAGCATTTTAGTGTAGTAATATTTAGTTGAGGGAAGATGTTAGCGCATCCTCCCTTTTCTAATGCTTAAAAATCAAAATTATTTAACGGATTGTGCTTATCATTCTCCTTTTTCAAGTGACTGCCCCATAAATTTACATAACGTTGTGTCGTTACTATATTTTCATGGCGCATTAATTTCATTATGGTAAAACTGTTTACATTTGATTGGACAAGATTTCTACAAAAAGTGTGCCTAAAAGTATGAGGCGAAACTCTGGTATCCTTAAAATTCATCTTCTCTTTTAATTCACGGAACACATAATCAATCGTATTAATTGTGAATGCTTCATTTTTATTAGTAACAAATACATACTCACTTTCATTTTTTAAAAAATTAGATGAAAACATCTTGAATGCCAGTAGCTCTCTAGTCAATTTATCTGTTAAAAATACTGTTTCGTATTTTCTGCTTTTTCCATGTACTTGAAATGTTTGATTTGTAAAATCCACATCATCCCACTTCAACATAATCAATTCTTTTCTTCTAATCCCAGTACCAAGTAATACTAAAATAATTAGATAGTTGCGGTAACTACTATATGATTGATGTCTCTTTCGTTGAGAACGATAATACGCTAACATTTGATTAATTTGTTGATCCGTAAAAGTATCAATCTTCAAATCTACTTTTTGAGTTTTTATCTTCTTCGCAATATTTTCAGTGATATACCCCTCTTCAACACAATAGTTAAAGAACGCTTTACCACGTAAAATAATAGTGTTGATTGTATTGGGTTTCCTATTTTGTTTCTGTGCCATTATTAAATAATTCTTGAAATGACTTCTTGTTACGTCCTCAACATTAACTGCCCCTTCTTCAATGCAATAGTCAATGAAAGGTTTAATCATGTATTTATAACTTTTGATATTTGATTCAGTTGTATTATTAAATCGTCTATCAGCAATAAAATCATCGAACGCAAACTTTAAAAGCATAAAAAAATACACTCCTTTTCATCTAAATCAATAGACAATAAGAAGTGTATTATTGGTAACAAATATAATGTATTTTACTCCACATCTTAACAAGTGTGCTGAACCCATGTTATTATCGACATTTTAAAAGTTTTTATTGGGCTTCTCTTGATAAGATTATTTAATTATCTTGAATTGTAACATGAACTTGTTAGAATATCAATAATTCATAGAATATTTTGTGATTCACGCGCATGTTTCTTGGTCATTTGATGTACACTAAGCTTGCTATCTGTGGGGTTTCTACATTTAAAATTTATGGTAAACATGCCGTAATTATGTTACCATATACTTTTAGTAAGAGAGAGGAACGTGAATAGTTTGATTAAAATTGAATTTCCAAAACCAGATCTAGTAATCCGTCAACGTGAACAAGATTTAAAACCAGGTGATGTGCCAATCACACCTTACTTCGGTTTTATTGACTTCCATAAAATCACACGTGATAAAGGCGGCATTTTCTTATTCTATAATGACAAGAATGAGCTATTGTTTGTTGGGAAAGCACGTAAAATTCGTCAACGTATTAAAAAACATTTCGAGGATAATGTATCTCCGATGAAAAACCATCGTGATGAAGTGTTCAAAATTGAAGTCTATGAAGTAGAAGATCCAATGGAACGTGAAATTTACGAAACATATGCGATTAATACTTTCCGCTCTAAATATAACGTAGACAAAGTCTTTTATTAGACATCACGTAAAGAAACCGAAATCTCATTTCTAAAGGGATTTCGGTTTCTTTTATCACATAATGGTCATACGATCAATTGGCGTACTCTGACCGTTTATTCGCAAATCAATGGTATCCAGCTCAGGATTCTTGACGGTGACTTTAAAAACATAGGGTTGAGCCTCTTTCCTTTGCTCGCTGCCTTCTTCTAACTGGATAATAAGCCTATTTCCCTCAGCTGTAATACTTGCCAATACATTCCCTTTTGAATAATAAACAAGGTAATATGGAGCATCCTTTTCATGCAATAGTTGTATTCTGTCATTAGAAACGATATTTTTTTGGACATTATCTGGGACAACCGTTAGCTCATGAATCGTTGGTGGATCGGTAGGTGGTGTAGCATTACAGGCTCCTAGCATTAGTAGGCTTATTAAACCTAGCAACACGAATTTTTTCAAGTAACTCCCCTTCCTTATACGACTATTCTAAGAAAAAAGCTTTACGTTCCTTAGCAATCCAGTCTTCTAACTCCTGGTCATCACGTTTTACTAACCGATTGATGAGCACATCATGCCATATATAATCCTCTAACAAATAAATATGAACCGGATCATTGGTGATAAAGGCCGTCTCTTGGGTAGATGGAGAATGACCATAAATCATTTCCTGACCATCTATCGATAAGATAAACCAATGCGGTGTAGACGCTTTTTTTGTATAATGTGTGGCTCTATGCTGGTCAATTGAGGCGAGATGCTCTCCTACATACAACGTAATGCCATGAACAGGAACATGCAGCGCCACCTCTTGCAAATCTTCACGTAAGGCATCATACATATCTTCCCACATCGACAGCATCACTTTTTTCTTCGCCTTCTTTAGAAGTGACTGACAATAGTTGATAATGGATTCCTTTCCCTTCAGCATGACCACTTTAGGCTCAGCTTCCTGTACTTTTTCCTCTAATTTCTCTAATTTCCCGCTTATAGACGTAAAATTCGACTCCCAGCGCTGTTGCATTTGCTGTAAGAACACAGACACAGGCATTGCCGAATAGGTCGTTTGTTCTGCGGTCTCTTCTTTTAACACGATGCCCTTTTCTACAAGGATATTTAAAATATCATACACTCTTGCACGTGGTATGCCAGAATTTTTACTAACCTGATAGGCACTGACATGACTTTGCTGAACAAGTGCCGTATAGGCCTTTGCTTCATATTCTGTAAAACCCATTTCTTTCAGCTGGGTGATTAATTCCTCCATGTAATCCCTCCATTATCTTTATTATAGGCTACCAATGTGAAGATTTGCCAATGAAAAAATGGGGTTTACAGCGCAAATAAATTTAGTTACTATTTCAGTAGTAACTAAATTTAAAGAGGTGTCATATGTTGTTTGAAATCGATGTACATATTCTAATATTATTAATTTCTTTTGGATTTCTGGCGGCTTTTGTTGACTCAGTAGTGGGAGGGGGCGGTTTAATTTCACTACCAGCCTTACTATTTGTTGGGCTCAATCCAGCTGCTGCGGTTGCCACGAACAAACTAGCAGGAGCTATGGGCTCGCTCACTTCCTCTATTTCTTTCTATCGTTCTGGCCAGCTGGACATTCGCTCTGTCCTCAAATATTTTCCACTAGCATTTATCGGATCATTATGTGGTGCTTGGACTGTGCATCTGATTAATCCAGCATTACTAAAGCCATTAATGCTTGTTATGCTGGCGGCTGTTGGGGTATATACGATCTTTAAAAAGGATTGGGGTGCCGTCTCTACCGTAAAAAATCTATCTAAAAAACATTTGTTTTTATTTATGCTGCTATTATTTGCTATTGGTTTTTATGATGGATTTCTTGGTCCTGGCACAGGGTCGTTTTTAATCTTTAGCTTCTTATTGGTAGGCTTCGATTTTTTAAAGGCGGCTGGTAATGCGAAGTTTTTAAATTTGGCGAGTAATGTGGCTGGTGTTTGTATGTTTGCTTACTTAGGTCAAATTCATTATGTTTATGGTCTAGTCATGGGCATTGCGCAAATTGGTGGGGCTATGCTTGGCTCACGGATGGCAATCAAGAAAGGAAGTGGCTTTGTCCGCACACTATTTATTGTCGTTACAATGACATTACTTGCGAAAAATGCCTATGATTTTATGATGCATTAAAATAAACGCCACAGAATTTGAAATCTGTGGCGTTTTGGCGTTAAATCATAAGCTTTTCGTTTTTAAATTTATGACTAGTGGACAAACTGACAATCACAAAAATAAAGAAGGATGCGACAATTGGTATCGTGACTGTATGCATACCAAAGACAGAAGGATAAAACCGATCAATCATAATATACAACAACATGCCTGAAATCATTGACGCAATCGCTCCGTATTTATTCGCTTTTTTCCAATACAATCCTAAAACGACTGTCCAAATAAAGACAGCCTCTAGTCCACCGAAGGCAAATAAGTTCAACCACACTAATAAATCAGGTGGATTGAGTGCAAAGATGACAACGGCTAGGCCAATGACTGTTGTTACAATAAAGCTTGCACGCTTTATCTCTGCATCACTAGCTTTCGGCTTCATATAATTTAAATAGATATCTTTGACAACTGTAGAGCTGACAAGCATTAGTAAAGCATTAACCGTAGACATTGTCGCAGCCATTGGTGCAGCTAAAACGATTCCTGCTAAAAATGGCGGTAATACCTTCAATGTCAGGAGCGGCATGACTTTATCACCAATCTCAATGCCCGGTAAGACAGGTCGGGCTAACACCCCAATTAAATGCATGCCAAACATGATTGTCCCTATGGCAATCGTGCCAATAAGAATCGCTTGATGCATACTTTTGGAATCCTTATAGCTCATCGCACGAACCGCAATTTGCGGAAGTCCTACAACCCCTACACCAATGAGAATCCAAAATGTTGAGACATACAGAGGCGTTAAATCTCCTTGTGCGCCAAATGGTGACACAAAGTCAGGATTTTCAGCGACCAGTGAGGCCATTATATTGTCGATGCCTCCACCTGCCACAATCGTGCCGATTAATAAAATAATTGTACCAATCACCATAATTGAACCTTGGACCGTATCTGTAAGTGCAACCGCACGGAAGCCTCCGATAATCACATATACTAACACGGAAATCGCAAAAATAAACAGTGCTGCTGTGTAGCTTAAGCCAGTTAATGACTCAATTAAGCGTGCACCCCCAACCCATTGAGCCATCATAGCCGAAAATAAGAAAACAATGATGCTAATGGCTGATAAAATAACAATGACATGGTTTTTGTAGCGTTCACGTAAAAAGTCGATTAACGTAATGGCCTGGTAACGACGAGCAATAATGGCGAATTTTTTCCCTAAAATCATGAGTACAAAATAACCTGCTGGTAGCTGAGCCATTGCCAGTAATACCCACCCAAGTCCTTTTGTATAGGCTACACCCGGTCCTCCGATAAAACTACTCGCACTGCCATATGTAGCAATCATTGTCATTGCAAGGATAAAACCACCCATTTCACGACCACCTAGGAAATACTCCTGCAGGAATGAATTAGAGGAGCGGACATGCTTATTGGCCCAAATACCGATTCCAAAAATAATAATTAAAAATAATAGCAATGGAAATACAACTTGCCAATGCATTAGCGATCCACCTCCTCATCATCGAATGGTACCTCTTTGAAAAAGAGTTTCATCACAATCCAGATAAGAAGGATCATAAAGCCTGTCCCAGCGATACAGCTATAGAAAAACCAGGCAGGAAAACCAAATACATACGTATAATTTCTTGGATCTCCTGAACCTAATCCATAGGCAAAGCCAAACCAAATCGCAAAGTTGACAAGGACGAGTCCAATTCCGATAAGCGCCTCTCGATGCGCTATTTTAAAGCGTTGATCTTTCACATGTAATCCCCCTAACCTACTCTATTTTACTGATATGTCGGTCTGATGGGAAGAGATGTGAGTAAATAAGGATAAGTTATATGGAAATGATTTTGTTATACTAAGTAAAAGGTAAGAGAAGAAAGTTGCTTGATCCTGACGTTTTTCACACAAACCTAACTATCCCTCACAATTATGTAGACATCTACAACAAACTGATAATGGAAATAAGTAAAAACCTTCGTCCATCTAGTTAGACGAAGGTTAATAATGGTCGCTTTTCCCAAGGTTGTAGCGTCCCGACAATATGGATAGGTTGATCCTGTTGAATAGCAGCAACGACACCTTGCGATATTTCCTCATGCGTAAGCCATCTCGCATGACCTTCTTCCATCATAAAACCTAGCTGGATTTGCCTGTATTGCGAACGAGCAGGGAGCTTCAATTTCTCTTGGACTTCACTTAAATTCGCCTTACTCCCCAACACATGAAACAGTTTCCATTCCCCGTTATTCTCTATTGAAATTACATTGGAGATGTTCTCTAATGTAGTGTCCGCATAGGAATGAATCCAAGCAACGACCAATTCAATGGGCCCATTATGCTTAAGCGTTTCTTCTAGCTTCTCTTTTAATAAGGCTATATTACAATAATCAACTAAAATCGGCGTTAGAAGGGCGGGTTTGGTTGTTCTATTTCGCAAATCTTCCATTCGATGGGCACTACGTCCAATTACTGAGACATGGTAGCCATCATTCACTAACCAAAGGGATGTGTCAGCCAACATCCCTGTTCCACCAATAACTAATGCGTGGGCCATTTATGTGTCCCTCTCTTATTTCGGATTTAGAAAGACGAGCGTTTCTTCCTTCTCATCATACTTAACAGATCGATGAGTCGACAAGCCTATACAATGCCTTTTTATCGATTTTACCAACGCTTGTTTTCGGTAGTTCGTCTAAGAAAATCATTTGTTTTGGAATCTTATAACGTCCTAATTGTTGATGACATAGCTCATTAAGATCATCTATTAGAGAGGCTACTTGGTGGGGACAAACAATAAAAGCTGTCACGATCTCACCCCAATAGTCATCACCTACACCAATCACGGCCACCTCCCGCACATCTGGATGCCGTAGTAGACATTGTTCTACTTCCTGAGGATAGATATTTTCACCACCTGAAATTATCATTTCTTTTCTACGCCCAACAATATAAAAATCGCCTTCCGCATCCATCATCGCTAAATCCCCTGTTTTCAACCAGCCATCTTGCAGGATATTGGCAGTTTCTTGCTTGTTATTCCAGTAAAAGCGAAACATATGCTTCCCTCTTACCAATAGCTCTCCTACTTCTCCAGGTGCACAACTTTTTCCTGTATGACTGATGATTTTAGCTTCATTGAATTGCATGCTTTTCCCGACAGCCCCCTTTTTTGCATAGGCACGCTCTCGGTCAATATAAAAATTATTGGGTCCTGCTTCTGTTAAACCATATCCCTCTTTAAAAAATAATCCCTTATTATAAAAAGCATCGTAAATAGGATGAGGGCACGGGGCACCGCCAGATAAAAATACCTTCATGGAAGGAAATTGATTTTCCTGAAAATACTTCGTAGCAATCATTGCTTGATACATAGTTGGCACAAAAAGAGAAATTGTCGTTTGATATTGGTTCGTTGCTTGTAGTGCCTCTTCTGCATCAAATTTATCGCCAATAATGACCGTTCCTCCCGCCATCAGTAAGGGGATGCATAAAGCATTTAAGCCACCAGTATGAAACATCGGCATATAATTTAATGTCCGATCTTGAGCATGTAAACCCCAGCTAATAATAGTATTCATGGCATTCCAATTGACCGACTGAAAGGATAACACTACCCCCTTTGGCTGACCCGTCGTGCCTCCTGTATAAATCATTAACCATGGATCATTCACATCCACGTCTTGCCTACTTGGTTGTATCTCCTTCTCATGCTGGCTAACATAAAGTGAAAACATTTTTTCTAAAACTAAGGGACAATGACTATCCTCTTCGTATAATAGGATAGCAGGAGTCGCATCCTCCAAAATTTGTGTTAGCTCCTCCTTGCTTAAGCGCCAATTTAACGGCACATAAATGAGCCCACGTAGCCCACAGGCAAATAAAACAGCAAACAATTGGATATGATTTTTCGCAAAAACAGCGACTCTACTTCCCTTTTGTAGCTGCTGCCGTTCGAAAAATTGACTCCATTTGCCGATTTCCTCAGATAATTGCTGGTAGGTCCATTGTTCCTTTGATGTTAAATTAATCAAGGCGATGTGGTGAGGTGTTAAAGCTGCACGTTTTAAAATCCATTCTTGCTCAACAAACATCTTGACTACCCCCTATCACATCATAATTGCGCCATCCACATGCAGAGTATGCCCATGAACATAGGAGGCCTCATCAGATGCTAAAAATAAATAGGCATTGGCAATATCACGTGGTGTCCCTAGGCGTTGTAGGGGGACGATTGATCGCATTTGAGCCAAAATATTTTCAGGCATTTTTTTGACCATATCTGTTTCTGTAAAGCCAGGTGCCACTGCATTAACATTAATCCCCTTACGCCCTAATTCCTTCGCCCATGTTTTTGTCATACCTACAATCGCTGCTTTTGTCGCTGCATAATTGGTTTGACCAACATTGCCATATACTCCACTAACTGAGGATGTATTTATAATTTTGCCTCCACCTGCTGCCACCATATAGGGAATGACCTCCTGTGTACAATGGAAGACACCTGTCAAATTGACATCTAGCACCTGCTGAAATTGATCCTCCGTCATTTTTGTCAGCATCGCGTCTCTTGTAATCCCCGCATTATTCACTAAAATATCAATCCGTCCTGCCTGTTCGATCACTGCCGTCACCAACTGATTAACGCTCTCTCTACTTGCAACATCTACTTGTATAAATACAGCATTTTCGCCTAGTTGTTGTGCTGCTAGAATGCCTGCTTTATCGTCATAATCGGCGATAAATACCCATGCCCCCTCCTCGATAAAACGCTCAGCAGCCGCATAGCCAATACCATTTGCAGCGCCTGTAATGATAGCCACTTTATTGTTCAAACGCATACTGTCTTCCTCCAATTTCTAAAAAAGCTTCAATTTCAGCTGTCAATTGTGCTAAATCATCGACCAAAGGCGAATGCCCACAATTTTTTAGGCTTACAAACTGTGCTGTTTTGCCTAAATCATGTAATATCTCTGCATTCATCTCCTCTGTAATCACCAAATCACGATCCCCTCGGAGCACTAAAATTGGGATATGAAGCAGCATGGCCTCCCGAGAGCCTTTTGCCACCTCATTGTCAACAGCGCTTATATTAAATGTATTGAGTGCATGATATACTTCTGCTAAATTGCGCTGTGTAAGCATATCTTCTACATATTCTTGATATTTTCCCTCGTTTGGTCGATGATGCGTATAAATTAATGCATTCCATATAGACTGTAAGCCCTCCGCATTTTTTTCATCGTAGAAGCCTTGAATAAGCTTTGTTTTGGATGTATCCACCAATACCTCCTCATAATGATAGGCTCGCTTAAAGGAGGCTGGATTGCCTGTTCCTAAATCCGTGTAAAATGGATAACCACGTGTAGAAGCAGACGCAAGTAAAATTAATCGTTGACAGTGTCCTGGATAATTTGCTACAAACTGCATACAGACAGCTCCACCTGTTGACCAGCCAATCATATCAAAGCTTTGCAGTTGCAGTGCATCCACAAATAGTTTGACATCATCACTAAAATCTTTAATAGCAGTGATTGGCTTAAGATAGGATGATTCACCAAAACCACGTAAATCTATCGCGTAAATGGTGTATTTCTCGTCTAAAGCATCCATCAGAATATCCCAATGCTTAGAAGATGTCATATTGCCATGTACCAACACTAAAGGATGACCTCCACCTGATCGCTTGCGATAGGCCATTGTTTCTCCATTTGCTAGTTGAATCGTTTTTACCATACCATTTCCCCCTTATCCCCAACGTATTGTGATAGCTCCCCATACATAGCCAATGCCAGCACTAACAAGCGTCACAATATCGCCTGCTTGAATTTGGTTTTGCTCCTGTGCTAGCTGTAGGGACAATATTTGATCGATCTGACCTATATGTCCATAGTCTTGCAAATAAATAGACTGCTCCTGCTGTAAGCCAAGCTCCGTTAAAATATAATCATGTGCAGATCTTTTCATATGCAACATCGCTAAATAATCTAGCTGATCGTCACTGTATCCACTTTTCGCTAAAGAACTGCGAATGACCTTCAAAAAATTGCTTAAAGATTTTTGTTCTAGCCGCTCCTTCATCCCAATGGGGTCCAAAACGTCAAGCTTATATAAATTTTCGGTTAAATGGGTTGGGGTTAATGGATTTTTCGTTCCCCCGACTGGCACGACTACATCCTCTGAGAAAGAACCATCCGTTATAATATCTGCCTCTAGTAGCAAATTTTTTTCATAGTTTTTTTGTAATAACATGGCCCCTCCACCAGCCGCTAAATTGTACATAAAGCGCGTTCGTGGATTGCTGTAATCGATAAAATCAACATTGCGATAACCACCTGCTAACAGAATGGTTCGTATCGTGTCATCTGAGGCCATTAGGCTTTTCGCCACTTTCAGCGCCATGATTGTAGTGCCGCAGCGTAATTGCACATCAAATGCCCATGCATTCACAGCACCAAGCTCCTCTTGCATTTTAATGGAGGCTGTCCAAAGTGGATATTCCTTATGCTCCTCCCCCATATAGATGACAACATCAATATCCTTAGGGTCTATATTCGCTTTTTGAATCGCCTCCTGTGCTGCCCATATACCCATTTGCACGGTATGATCAGACTTATCAGGAATTGGCTTTTCATGAATGCCCATTTTTTGACGGATAATGGCCTCAGGAATATTGGAAAGAGCCGCAATTTCCTGCGACGCCATCTTCTGTTGAGGTAGATAAATACCTGTACTAACAATACCAACTGTCATTCAAATCGCTCCTTTTCCTGAGGCAAGGGACCTGTCGTTTTTCGTTGCTTTAGCCTTCCTCGCCACTTCCAAAAGAGCAATCTTAATGAGCCAATAATACCTTTTGGGAAGAAGATAACGGCTAAAATATAGAGAATCCCGAAGAAGATAATCCAACGTTCGAAAATAGGATAATCTCGTGCAAGCCCTGACAGTGCATGCTGCGCATATTCAATGACCGCCGAGCCTAATAACGGCCCCACTAAAGTACCAACCCCACCGATAATCGTCATTAACAATGCATCCAGCGTAATATCCATGGCCATCACACTCGTGTTAACGAAGCGCAATGACACTGCATATAAGGAGCCAGCAAAACTTGCTACAATGCCTGCCACAACTGAGGCAATGACTTTATAGTGCAACGTATTAAAGCCTAATGATTTCGTCCGCTGTTCATTTTCACGAACGGCAATTAAAATACGGCCTGTTGGTGAATTAACAAAGCGGTAGAGCGCCAAAAAGATGACAACCAAGCTTGCTAGCACAAAGAAATAGAAGGTCATTCGATCTCTAAATAGATCAGGTGCTCTGAATGTAAAGCCATCATTGCCATACGTAACAGAGCGCCACTTTTCAGCTAAGACTAAAAATAACCCCGAAAAGGCTAGCGTCAGCATCGCAAAAAAATGACTTTTTAAGCGTAAGGTTAATAAACCTACTAAAAAGCTAATGAAGCCTGCTAGTAGCATACCAATCACGATGGACAGTACAAAGATCAAGAGTGTGTGATCCATCTGCTTAAGCATGACTGCTGTTGTGTAGGCACCAATGCCGAAGAACATGGCGTGCCCAAAGGAGACGATGCCTGTATAGCCTAGTAAAATATCATAGCTCATTGCCAATATCCCAAAAATAAAGATTTGTGTGAGTAAAATAAGTAGTGTCCTTGAATCATTGACAAAAGGAAGGATAATAAAAATGACAAGTAACAGGAAAAAAGCGAAAGCGCGTAAAGATATTTTGTTGTTCATGATGTCCGCTCCTTTCGCATCGCAAACAGCCCCTGAGGACGGAAAATTAAAACGATGGCCATTAAAATCATATTGACCGCCAGTGACAGCACAGGGACATAATAAGCCATAAAGCTACCTGCTAGCCCTACTAAAATCGCTGCAAGCAAGGAGCCGGAAAAACTACCCATACCGCCAATTACCACAACAATAAAGCCTAAAATGGCATACTCCATGCCCATTTCTGCATAAATCACACCTGAATAGGGAGCCATCAACATCCCACTAAGTGCCGCCAGAGCAGCGCCCACCATAAAGACGTATAAAAATACACGCTTAATATGAATACCGAGAGCCTGCGCCATTTCCATATCCTGCACCCCAGCCCGAACGATCAAGCCAATCTTCGTGCGCTTCAGCATGTATTGGAAAATACCAAAAATCACAAACCCTATGACAATAATAAATAAACGATATTTAATGATGATCACATCACCAATTTCCCAGCTTCCTGCTAAATAACTTGGTGTTTTTACTGCCACCCCATTTGGTCCAAAGACCACCTTAATAAGCTCCTGCAAAACGAGCATCAGCCCTAAGGTAATTAAAATTTGCTGAATATGATTGCCGTAAACAGGCGTAATAATGAATTTCTCTGTCAGCAGTCCAAGCAACGCTCCAGTCACAATCGCGCCTATAATCCCAACGATAAAACTTTCTGTCAACATATAGGTAAAGATGCCCGCATAGGCCCCCCAAACAAAGAGCCCACCATGCGCAAAATTCAATACATCCATTAAACCGAAAATTAATGTCAAACCAGCTGCTAGCAGAAAAATTAACATCCCAGTGGCCAAGCCATTAATGATTAAATTGACCAATAGCTCCAATGATAGTCACCCCCCTCTATCCAATGCCAAGATACTTGCGTTTTAGCTCTTCATCATCAATCAAATCCTGCATATTGCCCGAATTTACTGTTCTACCATCATCGATTAATGTATAGGTATCACCAATTCGACTAGCCATTATAAAGTTTTGCTCCACTAGAACAATGGACGTTTTCTTTTTCATTTCCACAATCGCTTCCATCACTTTTTCCACAACTATCGGAGCAAGTCCCTTGGAAGGCTCATCTATCAATATTAATTGGCTATCATTAATAAAGGCTCTTGCCATGGACAGCATTTGCTTTTGACCACCCGATAAATGCCCACCAGCCTTTTTCCAAAACTTCTTTAAGTCAGGAAACAGCTCTAGCACATATTGCTGTCGCTCTAATGTGGCTGTATCCTCCTTGCGCATCGCTACCTTCATGTTTTCCTCTACCGTTAAATCTGCAAAAATCCCTTGATTTTCAGGTACATAGCCGATTCCTAATTTCGCCACCTTATAGGTAGGACTTTTTTTAATCGATTGGGAGCGAAAGGCAATGTCACCCTTTGTTGCAGGCGTTAAACCCATTATTGTTTTCAGGGTGGTCGTTTTCCCTGCGCCATTGCGTCCGAGCAGTACCGTAACCTGCCCCTCCTTCGCTTCAAAATTAACGCCCTGCAAAATATGATATTGACCAATATGAGTGTGTACCTCATTTAATGTCAGTAAGGTGGTCATCGTACAGCCCTCCTAAATATGCATGTTGCACAGTATCATTATTCATAATTTCTTCTGGTGAGCCATCTGCTAATAGCTGACCATTGAACAACACCATAATAGAATCCGATAAATCCAAAATCATATCCATTTTGTGTTCAATGAGCAAAATGGTTTTATCCCCCTGCTGTTTTATGCTTCGAATAATTTCTAAAATCGTAGGTACTTCCTCTAATGACATCCCTGCAGTTGGTTCATCGAGCAGTAGAATTTCTGTATCTAACGCGAGTAGCATGGCAATCTCAAGCTTTCTTTTCTCTCCATGGGATAGCATTGTTGTCAGGGCATCTCGTTTATTGTCGAGTAACACAAGTGCCAATAACTCCTCCGCTTTGTCCGTCATCGCCTGATAGCTTTTGTAATGGCGGAATAGCTGATAACGAATTCTCTCCTTGGATTGGACGGCTAAACGAACATTTTCGAGAACCGTTAAGTTTGGAAAAACATTGGTAATCTGAAAAGATCGTCCCAATCCCATTCGAGTTCTTTCAATGGCCGACTTTTGTGCAAGTGATTGCCCTTTAAAATAAACATCACCCGTAGTTGGCTTTAGCTCACCACTAATCAAATTAAAGAAGGTTGTTTTCCCAGCACCATTCGGCCCAATAATGGACTTTAAATGCTTCTCAGGCATTTGAAAATTAACGCCATCTACAGCCGTATGTCCCCCAAAACGAATTGTTAAATTATCTGTATATAATATAGGCTCCATTCTCTACTCCCTTCCTTCTCACATTTATGTAGAGAGACAGCTATGCTGCCTCTCAATTCTTTAATTCATAACGGGCGGTGCTGTCTCTTCAGGACTAAGCTCCCGAATAAGTACTGGTACTGGATAATCCACACCATCTTGTTGCTCTAAGCGAATCGAATACATGGATTGTAGAGCCTGGTGATCATCTTCACGGAATGTCATTGTCCCTTTTGGTGTTTCAAAGGACATACCTTCCATAACGTCGATTAACTTGTTGGCGTCTGCATCCCCATCCGATTGTTTCAATGCCTCCACAATAGCAATCGCCGCAGACATGCCGCCAGGCGTAAATAAGTCGGGCACTTCATTGAAACGTTTTTGATGTTCATCTACTAACCATTTATTGACATCATTTTGAGGAAGTGTATGATAATACACCGAGAAGCCTTCCATCCCAACCAATGGATTCATAAATTGAAGCGCAATAATATCTGGCGCACCCGTCGAAATTTTAATGCCCTTTTCTTGAATTTTAAGATCTGCAATTTGATTCCATGGTGAATTTGCTCCTGCCCAAACCACAAACAAATAGTCTGGCTTCGCATCAATCACTTTTTGCAAATTGGAAGTAAAATCTGTTGCAGCAGGATCTGCATACTCCTCTAGTACAATTTCAGCCCCTAATTTCTCCGCTGCCGTTTTAAAGGCATTCACACCATCCCAGCCAAACGAATAATCTGGCGCAAATGTAGCAATCTTCACACCTTTGCCTGCAATAGCCGCTGCTGCCGCATAGGCATCCTGTGATGAATTACGACCTGTTCGGAAAATATACTCATTGAACTCTGAACCTGTAATACTGTCAGCCACTGCAGGCTCTACCACCATAATTTTTTCATACTCCTCGGCAAGTGGTAGAACAGCAAGCGTATCACCCGAGCTTGAAGAGCCGACTAAAAAATCAACCTGATCATCTTCTAAAAGCTTTGTCGCTTTTTGTACAGCCACCTCGGGCTTTGTTTCGGTATCCTCATATACAATTTCTATTTTCTTACCATTGACCTCCATCGTGCCGCCTGTTGCATACTCAATTCCTAAATCAAATCCTCGCTGCGTCTGCTTCCCATATGACTCAAGCGCCCCAGTTAACGATGCAAGCACACCAATCTTAATTGTGCCGCCTTCCGCAGTAACCGCCTTCGTCTCCCCATCAGAAGAATCCGCTTCCGTTGCACCCTCTTTCGTATCCCCATTACAAGCCACCAACACCACAGCCAACATCACTAAAAGAAACCAATACCACTGCTTCCTCATCCCATATCCCCCTTCAAAATAAGCTCCCTAGAAAGCGCTTTCTTGCTATGACAACACTATATAAAAGTCCAGTTACAAATTAGTTACAAGCTAGATAGCTCAAATATGAGCCACCTAGCTCTGTCCCGAAAATGGAGCGAAGCAGAATGGCAACTAAACAACATTTCTTAAAACAAAAAGCAAGAATGTTTAGAAATCAACATTCTTGCTTTTTAGAGTCCACATCTATTTTTCTTATAATTTTTTTCTCATTCCCTACTGCATTTAATTGCAGTGATACATCGGATTCTTATTGCTCTTTTCCTTCTGCATAGCTTTATACCCCTAAATAAAGATGACTTTTAATCGTACGCTTCATGATAACCATTCTTGTTTCAACATACTATACAATAATGAATCTCGCCAAACGCCATCTTGCATTAGCATGTTTTCACGTAATATTCCTTCCTTTGACATTCCTATTTTCTCTAATACTTTGGATGATCCAATATTTCGAGGGTCGCAGGTTGCATAAATACGATGGAGCTTTAATGTTTCAAAGCCGAAAGTCATCATCAATTTAGCACTCTGCGTTGCTATTCCCTTACCCCAATAATCAGGGTTCACGATATAGCCAATCTCCCCGACTTCATTTACAAAATCCCTAATCATGATTTCTACCGCACCTATTAATGTTTCTTGATGAATAATAGCAAAAACATATCGTTCCCTTGGTGTTTGTGTTGCTTCATCGAGAGCATTTTGAATGAATTCTTTTGTATCCTCTTCTGAATTCGGTCCCCATGTTTGATACCTACAAACAACCTCCTGAGAGGCATATTTATGCACATCAACCCAGTCTTGCTGTCTGAATTCTCTTAAAAATAATATATCATTTGCAAGTATCACTTTAATCCATCGCTCCCTCTACACGATTCAACCATTCACTCATCAGCTCGGTAAACAATTCAGGTTGCTCGATCTGCAAATTGTGGCCTGCTCTATCTAAAATGGCAAAGCTTGCTCTGGGAAACTTCTCTAGAAGTGATAACGCGTCCTTATAGCCAACCACAGAATCTTGTTTACCCAGCAAAAAGAGACTTGGCTTATCAAAGGACTTTTCGTCAACGGCAAAGGAAAATCCGTAGCTTTGCTGAATTTTTTCTAAAAATGCCTGATCTGCTAGATTACACCCTGCCAACACCTCTGTTGAATAACGCTCCCAATTATAGGCATCTAAGACAACTTGATTAGCCATAAAATCATCTTGCTCCTGCTGACTTAATGTTGATAAAAAAGCGGTGTCTGCTTGTACAATACAATGCGGTGGCACCGTACGTTGTTCTTTTTCAGGAATGATGAGAGGGCAAATAAAGGCAGTACCTAAAAGTTGATCCACTGATTTCCTCATAATACCGCGCGCTAAATAGCCACCATAAGATTCACCAACCAACAAGTACGATTCTTGTGGAATGATTGTGTGTATCAATTCGATAATCGCTTCTAGCATTTCATCCGAGTTTTGAATTGATGAATAGTCTGTTGTTTTTCCCATTCCCGGAAGATCCAGATAAATACGTTTCCACCCTTCACGTTTTTTAAAAACAGGCTCCATACAGCCCTTCATCAAACGATGATCAGGAGAAAAACCATGTAGCATGATGATAGGTATCCCTGTTCCAATTATTTCGTAGTAAATATTCGCTTTTTTCGTCTGACAAAATGGCATTGTTGTTCCTCCATATAGGTTACATTTTTTTCTAGTTTATATTAGACTACGCCACTGTTGGAGCGAGTTGACACGGTTTATAAGCGGCTCTACCCTTAATTAGAGCGCTTTGTCTACTCTTAGGAGCGGGCCTCCCCTCAATAGGAGCACTTTCATACTACTTAGGAGCAGTTCGAATCACTTCGCTTAGCCTAAACAACACTGGCTAACCCATTATCAAGTCATAGACTGACATGGTGGATTCCATCGGGGTTGTGTTAAGCTCTTGATGTAATTGCTGGACACATTTTTCATACCATTTTAAGGCAAGAGAACGATTATGGAGTTGGTAGTGGCTGTACATGAGCAGGCGATACGCTTCCTCCCAGAGTGCATCTTCGCGTAACATCTTTTCTGCGAAAAAAATGGCTTTTTTATATTGCTGTTGTCTTGTTGCATTTTGTGCTAGTCGTTCCAAGACTTCGATATATAAAAATTGTAGTTTTTCACGGTCCTGCGTAAGCCAGTCGATTTGCTTTTTTTCCGCATAGAGCAAGTCCGTATAGCTCGCTTCTGCTAATAAGAGCCACTCATTGGACAGCTGTGGATCAAATTCGTCGATTCCTAAGCTGTAATAATAGTGAAAACGTTCAACATCAATTTGGAGAAAAGCAATATTTTGTAACTGATACATATTATTTTTCCGCTGAATGAAAAAGCTCTCTTGTCTTGCATGTCGTTGCGGCTCCAACACTTTAAGTAACGTATTTAACACCACCTTAAAATCACGATCCAAGGACTCGACACTACGATCTGGCCATAATGCCTGTGCTATTTCTTCCTTTGGTGTAAAGCGATGGCGATGGCAATAGAGATATACGAATAATTCCTTTGATTTATCACGTTGCCATTCTTTGTCTTCTAGCTTTCGTTGTGTACGAATTAAATTTAAACTCCCGAAAAGATTCATCTGTATTTCATCATGCGGATAACTAATACTATCCTCGACCTGAAAATGATTTTGCAATGCTAATATAGCTGGATGCTCCATCTGGCATTTTTGACTAAATTGCAATAGCTCGTAAAAAACCATTCGATTGCTCGGACCAAGTATCGTTGGCCTTTGTAAGAAGTATTCATAGCCATTTGAGACACATAGTTGTGCAAACTGTTGAAAATACTGTTGAAACGGCTTCTTATTACACTCTTTCAGGGCAATCATTGATTGATAAAATAAGACATGCATCAAGCCATTGCGATCACCGCACTCCTGAAATAGTTGCTGTGTCTTCTTTAATAATTGCTTCGCTCTCCCTATTTCTTGCTCAGAAAGTATTATTTTTACTTCTGCTAAAAGAATAAGCGCTGTCATCCAAGCATCTTGAACTTGCTCCGTTTCCTGTAAGCCCAGTGCTAAGTATTTCTTAGCCGCTACCATATCTCCTAACAAATGTTTGACAATGGCTAACCCCATATATGGCTCCGCCTTCACACGAGAAATATTAATGGCATTCATGAGGGTCAACGCTTTTTCATAGGCTTGACATGCCCCATAATGATCTGGGAAATCCATTAACAGCAGGGCATGAGCCTTTCTGATATAGCCAACCGCCTCTATGAAAATAGACTTCTCTTTTATTCCTCTTCGAATGCCATGCTGGGCAGCATACCAGGCTTCTTTGCCTTGACCTAACAGTGCATAAACGAAAGCTGCCAGCAGTTCACTTTCTCGATGGGTTGCAACAAGCTGAGGCGGTAATTCAAGGCGCTGCGCTAATAACTCCTTGGCCTCCCGTAGTTGTCCTGTTCGTAGTAAAACACGTACATCAACATTTGCTCGCTGTATGACATCCTCTGGCAATGCGACGTCCTCCATAAAGAGCTGTGCACCCTTGGCCTTCCCTAGATTCACTAAATTTTCAGCGTATTGCCGTTGAAGTTCTAGTAATTCCTCTTTGCGCAATGGTGTATGTTTCGCTAGCTCTAATGCTTTCTCGAGATATGGCTCTGCTAAAGCAGGTTGAATGGTGTCTAAGTAAATATGGGCTATCCCAGCTTGTGACTTTGTCATAAATAGGTGATCCCGCTGCTGCTGTGCGAGGATTGCACATTTTTCATAGGATTGTTTCGCTTTCTCATAATAAGCTCGGTAGCGATGACATTCACCCTCAAAATAATTTAATTTATAAAATTTATCTTTTTCCTGTGCACTAAATCGATTGATTTTTTCGAGCAACCATTCAAATTGACCAGCCCGTACGATTGATTCTGCATGAAGCTGTAGGAGCTCTCCGCAAAAATGATGATCATTCGTTTTAAAGGCATGATACAGGACAGCTATAATATTTTGATGTTCTACATAATACAATGCTGCTTGTTTATGAAGGTCCGCATGTTGTGTTGGATACTGTCGCCATTTCATTTCTAAAAATCGACTAAACAATGCATGAAAACGATAGAAGCCATCTGTTGTCACAGGTTGGATAAATAAATGACGCTGAGTTAATACATTCAGCATTTGCGCAATCTCAGCGCCATAAAACGCTTTCAATAGCTCCGCAGAAAAGGTAGGAAAAATCGCTAATTTTAAGATGGTCTCCTGCTCAGTAGCAGTCATCCTACTATAAACTTCCTCTGATAAATATGTGAATAGCTCATTTGTGGGAATCGTCAGCCAATGATCTAGCGAAGCATGATGCCATTGCTCTGCCAATAAGGAAATGCTAATGGCCCAGCCTTCAGTGATCTCTAATACTTTTTTCATTTCAGCCTCGGATAAATGTACTTCTACATATTCTTCAAAAAACACTGCAATCTCCTCAGTTGAAAATGCCAGTTCGTCCTCTTTTATAACGAGCCATCTTTTTTGTAGCTTTAATTTCCTCATAATATCCCAATTGGGTAGTGTTCTGGAAGCCAAAATAAAATGAATGCTGGGTGGAGCAAATTCAATGATTTTTTCCATGAAATAATTAATAGGAAAAACATGATCTACTAGGTGAAAGTCGTCAATCACGATGAGAAGAGGCTCGTCTATATCGCAGAGGCAATTGACAAAAAGCTTATACCATCGATTGAGCTCATCCATTTTTGGAAAGCGGGATAATTGGTTCCACCCATCAAATGTATGACCAAAATTCGGTACGACGCGCTGTATACTAAAAAAGAGGTGCCTCAAAAAGGGTAATAAATTATCATCTTCATCAGAAATACTATACCAAGAAAACGTACTTGATTCGGTTGCAAGAAATTGAGTTAGAATGGTTGTTTTACCGTACCCTGCACCACTATGCAAGAAAGTACAAGTATGATGATGACTTTTCTTTAGCGTTCGCATTAGTGTTGCTCTATTAATACAATGCGTGGATGGATTGGGGGCCATACATTTTGATTGAATAATAATATCTGCTGTCATATAAACATAACCTCCATATTTTGTAAGGTTACAAAAATTTCTACAAAAATTCAGATTATTAAATTATTGACAGTTTACCATATTTTTTATGTATTTTTATAGATTTTATCCCCATTTTTTGTTTGAGGGATGGAAGTAGAATTTAGTTGGTATTTTCTTCCCAATTTTAGTATCCTGTTATATTACTAAAATTTAGAAGGAAAGTGTCTAAATGAACCGCCTTTAAATATAGAGATTATACGAGTTCCGATTATAATGGAACTGCTTTACTGAGCGAAGGAATTTGAGTGAAGTATGGATATGTGGTTATTGCAATTCCAAAAGACTTAGTACCATTTATGAAAGAAAATTTAACAGTGGCAACTAGAAAGGCTATTCTTGCTATAAAGGAAGCATTACTTTTAGCAAAAAATTAGACTTAAAAAAATTCCCGATTATCAACTCAATGATAATCGGGATTATTAGCTACGTTTATAGTAATTCTTTACGTAATTCAGCAGCTGATTTTGGCGAAAGTAGGCTGAATGGGATATCAAATACTGTTTTCGCCCCTTTATCACCCGCTTGACTTAAACGGTGTGCTGCACGTGCATAAGCCACTAATACGCTAGATGTAAAGTTTGGATTACTGTCCAGTTTTAATGAGAATTCGAGAATTTGTTTATCGTTTGCACCACTGTCACCACTGCGAATGACAAAACCACCATGTGGCATACCAGTATGATTTGCTTTAAATTCATCTTCAGAAATGAAGTTCACTGTTGTGTCATATTCATCGAAATAGTTAGGCATTGTGACAATTTCTTGTTCAACCTTTGTTGCATCTGCACCTTCTTCTAATACAACCCAACATTCACGTGCATGTTTTTCACGTGTTGTTAGTTCAGGGTTTTCACCGTTACGAACTCGTTCTACCGCTTCTTTTATCGGTAATGTGTATTGAACAGCATTTTTTACGCCTTCAATACGACGAACAGCATCTGAATGTCCTTGACTTAGGCCATCGCCCCAGAATGTATATGTTGTACCAACTGGTAATACTGATTCTCCAAGTAGACGATTTAAAGAGAATAGACCTGGATCCCAACCAACTGAGATAACAGATACTTTACCAGATTTTTGTGCCGCTGCATCTACAGCATCGAAAAATTCAGGAATTTTCGCATGTGTATCGAAGCTATCAATTGTATTAAACCATTGTGCAAAATGTGGACCTTGCTCTGGTAAATCTGTTGCAGAACCACCACATAAAATCATAACATCAATGTCGTTTTGGAATTTTTCAGCGTCATCTACTAAATATACGCTTGCATTGCTTGCTACGTTTACTGTTGAAGGATCACGTCGTGTGAATACTGCTACTAATTCCATATCTGGATTTTGTGAAATGGCATACTCCACACCACGTCCTAAATTTCCATATCCTACAATACCTACTCGAATTGCACTCATTAAAAATTCCTCCTAACGATTTTCGCGACTTTGTGAAAACTTTCACGTTAAATCTAATTACAATAATACTTCGTGTTAGAAAAATTCACAATAGTTTGAGTATGAGTTTTTTAAAAAGAATTTATATCAGTTTTCTATGGTTTTTATCCCATAATGGTATGAATACGGTTACAAATCACTAAATTTTCCATGAACCTTAAAGTTATTGTAAAAGGCTTGTAAATAACGGCTATTTTCCCACTTAGTCTTGTACAATAACTGTAACGACAAAAGGGGGCATGTTGAATGAAAAGTACTGGTTACTCATCAAGCACAGCATTGGCACAAGGAGAACTACTTGCATTCCATATGACACAAAACTCAATGAACAAGCATAGTGAATCGATACAAAGTGGCAGTAAGCAACAAGGAGATTTTCCAACAAATAATCATTTATGTATCGGTGTTTTACCTTTTGACGTTTTAGAAAACATCCCTGACCTCTCCATCCAAAAAAACAAGGTAAATGAAGTGGACTTTTACCATAGTGGTAAGGATATCGCTCGCTGGTTAATTAAAAAAAGTGAATACAACAAAAATGGATTTGACTTCATTTAAAGAAGTCAAATCCTTTTTAATTTATAACTTATAAAATTGAATTAATTCCCTCAGCTGATCTGCACTAATAGGCAACCTTTATGGAATGGTTGTTTTCATAGTATTTCCTGTGCAAGCTGTGCGAGACGGTTTTTATCAATAATTTGGTAGCCTGTCTTATGCTTTTCCAATATCCTCTCTTCACAAAACTGTGCCAAGACATATAGTAAATGGCGATAAGATACCCCTAAATATTCGCAGATTTCCGTATGTTTTTCCTTGTAGACACCTTGGTCGGCTGATAATTGGATAAAGGCTGCTAAGCGATTTTCCAGCGGATAGGCCTGATTTTGTGTATATTTAGATGTCATTTTTGTCGCTTTTTCCCCTAAAAATACACAAAGTCTACGTAAAAACAAAGCATCCGCAAGTAACTTCTCCTTACATGACTGTGTAATCGAATAGCAAATTGTTTTGGTGACGGTTTGTATCCCCTTTGTATACCTAGCCTCGTTTAACAATTCAATTTCCCCCATAAAAAGAGGAGCTTCTAGGTATTCAATTAGTGAAACCTTCCCATTTTTATGTGTCATATAGAGCTTCGCCTTTCCTTCTATCATGTAATACACGGTGTCTGGAAAGGAGCCTTCCTGGAAGATCCACTCCCCCTTGTCAAACTGGCGGACTTCTAAATAGGGATTGATATCAAATGAGAAAAAATCATCGATCGGATATTTCTCAAGATAATGGGTACGGGCTTCAGCTGTTAAAATATGCATTTTTTACTCTCTCCTATAAAAAATATGAGATATCTCACATTATTGTAGCGATGAACATGCTATTATTCAACATAGTTAATGGAGGTACGGAAATTATATGAACAATCAACGATGGCTTTCTCAGAATTTCTTTACATTTTTTATCACTTGGGGCATTTTCTTACCCTACTGGACAGGTTGGCTGGTGGATGCGAAACATCTAACCGTCTCGCAGGCAAGTGTAGTGATGGGCTGTGGGCTCCTAGCTCGTGCCACATCCAATCTCTTCTTCTTCCCAACACTTGCAAAATACGTACACAATAAACGACTCATTACAATTTTAGCAATAGGCTCGTTGCTAACTGCCTTGCTCTATATTCCAAGCACAGGCTTTACAGCATTATTAATCGTGACCATTTTATTTAGTGTTTTTTACCCAGCGCTATTACCTGCTGTGGAAAGCAGTGCCGCTACGCTTGTGCAGTATGGCAATATTCATTATGGTAAAAGCCGTTCCTATGGTTCATTTGGCTTTGTCATCGCTGTTTTAATTATTAGTATGCTGACAGGCGTTTTTGGAAAGAACATCATCTTCTGGAGCATGATTATAGGGTTGGTGGGCATGTTACTTATGCAACAATTAGCAACACCAAAGGAATTACTCGTAGTACCAACAAAAGAACAGCGTGCAAAATCATTGTCGATGAAAACACTATGGACTATCAAAGGCTTCCCGATTGTTTTATTCATCGTAATCTTGCTACAGGGTGCACATGCCTCCTATTATAGCTACGGTTATATTTATTTAGAAGATTTACAGGTTGATCCATTCTATATGGGTATGATTATTAATATCGCTGTTATTTGCGAAATTCTTTACTTTATGAAGGCTGATACGTTATTGACGAAATGGCGCTCATCATCCTTATTACTCTTAGCAGCGAGCGGCTCTTCCCTACGTTGGTTACTTATCTTTTTGTTCCCAAATGTCTGGGTATTTATCGCTTCTCAAACCTTGCACGCATTATCCTTTGCATTAGCCCATTTTGCCTTTATTCGCTACTTAACAAAAGCGCTACCAAAGGAACAAATCCCCAATGCACAAGGTTTATACTCTGCATTAGCTATGGGCTTAAGTACCGCCATCCTTACATTTTTAGGTGGCTATTTATACGAAATATCACCAGGTCTGTCCTTCGCAGCCATGCTCATTTGTACAATACCAGCCATCGCTATTTTGCTAATGACACGCAAAAAATATCAATATTAAACAAAAAGCAGGTGGAGAACTTCCCACCTGCTTTAATTATTTCGGATAATAGGAAAAACCAGGATATTTTACAACCGGCCATTTTTCTTTTCTGAGAGCCTCAAGCAGCTCAGGACCGACCTGTAAATTACTTTGCACCAATTCTGTCGGCGTTAACGCCATCCATTGATTTAAGGATACATCCTGGAATCGATCACTTTTAAACATTTCTAAAAACCATAATGGCTCTGTTCCAGTATTTTCAATATAATGCCCCGTCGCAAATGGGACATAGCCAACATCTCCCGCCCGATAATCAAATGTTCGAGCCGTTCCATTCCCTGTGAAAACTGTCATACGGCCTTTTCCTTGCAGATAATATTGCCATTCATCGTTGTTAGGATGCCAATGCAACTCCCGCATCGCCCCTGGCTCAATTTCCACCAGTGCAGCCGCGATATTTTTAGAAATTGGGAAATTAGTCGAATCGACAATGCGCACACTGCCTCCAGGTGTTTTTAATGGAGGCTGTGCTAACAGACGATGTTTAAAGGTTTGCGGAACCTCCCCATATGGAGATTGCACTTTCTGAGAATCAATTGGCCCCGGAACCCGATCCTGATAAATATATAGCTGTTCACTCGGGATGTGATCGAAAGCATGAATAGGAACCCCAAAATTCGCTGATAACACTTCTTTTGGCGTATGAGCAAACCAATCTGAAATTGACAGTGTGTTCAGATCTGAGAAATGCCCATCATCAAATACTAATAAGAATTCACAGCCATCCTCAAGTCCTTGAATGGAATGAGGAATGCCAGGTGGAAAATACCATAAATCACCGGGTCCCACATCCGCTATAAAGTTACAACCATTCTGATCGACAGCTGTAATGCGAGCATGGCCAAGCAGCATATAAGACCACTCTGCCTGTTGATGCCAGTGCAGCTCACGTACGCCTCCTGGTGTCAAACTCATGTTCACACCCGCCAAAGTCGTAGCAATCGGTAATTCACGAACCGTAATTTCCCGTGACCACCCACCTTGATTTAAGGTCATATGCGTGTCTGAAAACGAGAATCGTAAATTAGGAATCAAACCCGCATCAGTCGTTGGTGGCACTAGCATATCAGGATTTTCTAAGTCCCTCATAATATCCCGTGGCCCCTTATCCACCCCTCCAGCCCCATCACCTCGAATAGGCTGAGGCACCTGAAAATAACCCGGTGGCAAATTTTCCAATCGTTCACCTCTTTATGTTTGTAATCAAAATAAAATACTTCTATTCTTCTAAAATGTATGGATACACAGCTTGGATTATTCACTTTCTTTTCTGGCAGTGGGTTGGCTACTAAGCATAGATACTTTATTGAGAGAGGAGCTTGCTACATTGATCACTTTTCGCTAATTTTCGAGCGGGTTCTTCAGTTGTTTGATCACTTCTCATCTACTTTGGAGCGGATTCCTTACTTGTTTGATCGTTTCTCAACCACTTTAGAGCGGGTTTCTCACTTCTTTGATCACTTTTAGAGCAACCTTCTCTCGTTTCCCTAACTTCAGGGTAAGTCCTTACTTACTCTTTCGTCCAATAGCCTCCACCGCACATTCATGTAGGATTTGTACTCCTTCCTGTAATTCTTCATAGGTTGCATAGGCGTAGGATAGACGAATATGATGATGATCTTGTGGATCATAGATATAGCCGGGATTGATTAATACTTGCCGCTGCAACAGCTTCATAAAGAGGTCTTTATCTACAAGCGGCTCATGAAACTTGAGCCAAATATAAAAGCCTCCCCTTGGTTTGCTCCAATTCGCCACATCTGTAAACTTCTCCTTTAAAAGCTGTTCCGTAAAATCGGCTCGCTCCTGTAATTGTTGACGTAATCCTGCGAGATGCTTTTCATATTTTCCTGATTGCAGCCAATGTAGGACAATTTCCTGAGAAATGGCACTTGAGCCATAGTCTGTTTGCATTTTTATATCGGCTAATCGCTCAATCACAGTGGTTGGACCGATGAGCCAGCCAATGCGTAACCCTGGGCTTAAGGTTTTAGAGACGCTGCCAATATAAAGAACTTGTCCACTATTATCCATGGCCTTAAGCGGCGGTGATGCCTCTTCAAAAAGCAATTCATGATAAACATCATCTTCTACAATCGGAATCCGTGATGCCTGACAAGCTTCATATAGCTGTTCTTTTTCTTGTGTTGTCCATACATGACCTGTTGGATTATGTAAAGTAGGAATGGCATAAAACACGGCTTGTTTCTTTCGTTTCCTTTGCGCTAATGTTTGAGCAAGCTGTACATCACGTTCAATGCTAATCATTTGCATGCCAACTGACTGAAAAGGGTGAACAGAATTTAAATAGGAGGTTGGCTCCTGAAACACAATAGACCCTTGCTCTAATAAGCCAACAGCAATTAATTGTAGTGCCTGAAGTGCACCTGAAACAATACAGACGTTTTGAGGCTCAGCGGGAATGCCTCTTTTTTGAACATATTTACAAATAGCTTTACGAAGCTGATCATTACCTTGTGGCGAAGAGTAGCCTAATGCTTTGTGTTGAAAGGATAGCTCTCGCAGTGAAGCTTCTATTTCCTCGGTTGGCAACAAACTGGGTGCTAGCTCTCCCGTTCCTAAACGAATTACATCCTCGCGCTGTTCGTATTCGTTAATTAATTGGATGGTATGGTAGTTTGGCTTGTGGATGCTTGTTTCGATATAAGTTTGCCAATTCGGCTGTGTTTGTTGGATTAATGCATGCCAGGAATTGTGCGTAACATAAACACCAGAGCCTACCTTTGCTTCAAGAATGCCCATTGCTTTTAATTCCTCCAAAGCCTGCTGAACTGTGCTACGATTCACATCGAACTGCATGGCTAGCTGTCTTTGGGTAGGTAGTTTTGTCCCTGCTGCCCAGTCTCCTCGCTCCACATTGGCTGTTATCCACTGTACAATCTGCTGCTGTAATGTATTATCACTTCGTCTATTCGGCTGCCAGCTCATGTTCCTTCTCCTTCCATGCAATGAAATTGGGTGGATAAAAAACCATCCAATTGGTCGTTTTCTTTTAGTTATACCATATCTAAAATAAGTAAAGAAAGGAGGAATGGTCATTGGAAGCTTTTCTTCATGGGATCATTTTAGCATTTGGACTCATTTTGCCATTAGGTGTACAAAATGTTTTTGTTTTTTCACAAGGTGCTACACAACCAAGTTTATTACGCGCTTTGCCAGCAGGTGTGACAGCTGCGATCTGTGATACACTGCTTATTCTACTTGCGGTATTCGGTCTGTCATTAATAGTTCTACAATTTGAGTGGTTGCGTATCACTTTAATGACTATTGGTATCATCTTTTTACTTTACATGGGCTATAGCATTTGGCGTTCAAATCCAGCAAACACTGAAAATAGCGAAGCATTGCCTATAAAAAAACAAATTCTCTTCGCACTCTCTGTATCAGTTCTAAATCCACATGCTATTTTAGATACAATCGGTGTTATTGGTACAAGCGCATTAAAATATAGTGGAACCGAGCAAATAATGTTCACTGTTGCTTGTGTGTTCATTTCCTGGCTATGGTTTTTCGGTCTCACATTGACTGGCGCCTCGTTCAAAAAACTAGACGGCTCTGGAAAATTGATGCGACTATTTAATAAATGCTCCGCCGTCTTTATTTGGGCAACAGCATGTTATCTGGCAAGTGGCTTATTTTAACGTACATAGAAAAAGCTCAGGAGGTAACCCTGAGCTTTTCTTTTATAGAGAAACAAATAAAGTGAGCTTTTCATTAAACAATGCCGTCTCAATGGATTTTGCATGAGGCCATTGCTCACCATAATGAATAGCTTTGACTAATACATTTTCTTGTAATAAAGCTTCGTGCTGCTGAATCATGAAAAGTACCCCTGCACTACCATTAAAGGCAATCGATACATATTGCGCCACTGGTAGCTGCCATTTTTTTCGTGCATCTTGTATTGTACGAATTAATTCTCGTATTTGCCCTTCTTGTAGTAAGCTCTCTGTAAGTTGAACATTCATCAAGACACGGCAAGTGCTATCCTCCGCTAAAATATAATGGTCCTTGACGATTGATTCAGCTATTACATGTTCTCTTAATAATGTTAGCTGTTGACCGTCCATCATGAGATCCACAGTTTCATAATGTTGTAGCCTTTGTTTCTCTTCCTCTGTTAATGCCAACACATACTCTTTTACTTGATGAACCTTTGGACCAAATGCCGCTCCCGCTGTTTTAAAATTCAATTTATAATGCACGCTTTCATAGGCTGAAAAATCATGTGTCCATCTACAAGCTTTGATGTTTAACTCATCTTGAATGAGTTCGCTATAGGCTTGGTAATCCGACAGTTCACCTTTTAGGGCAACAATGAGTTCACTTAAAGGCTGCTTGACCTTTATTCCCTGACTATTGCGAATGCTACGTCCAAGTTCCACAACTGTTAAGACCGTTGCCATTTCTTGTTCAAGCTTCACATCCACTAGTTGATCGTCGAATAGTGGATATTCCTCAAGATGAACACTTTTTCCAGATAGTTGACGGTAGATATCCTCTGCTATAAATGGTGTAAACGGTGCTATTAATTGACAAATGGATGTCAGTGCCTCGTAAAGTGTGCTAAATGCACCTCGTTTATCTGCTGTCATTCCATTTGCCCAAAATCTAGCACGTGAACGACGTATATACCAGTTGCTTAACTCTTCCACCAATTGACCAATTTCCCTTGTAGCCTGTGTAAATTGATAATCATCCATAGAGGTTGTGACAAGCTGGATAGTGTGATGTAAGCGGGACAATATCCAATGATCTAGCTGTGAACGTGTACCTGTATTTGTAGCATCATACGTAAAGTCATCGATCTGGGCATACATGTCATAAAATTTAAACGTATTGTCGAGTGTATCCACCAGCTTAGATTTCGCATCTAAGACAATTTTCTTCGAAAAACGCTTTGGATTCCATGGGGAGCTATCAACTAAAAATGCCCAACGTAGAGCATCTGCTCCATACTCCTGGATTAACTCAACAGGCTCTAATGCATTGCCTTTACTTTTGGACATCTTCTGTCCATGCTCATCGAGTACATGCCCTAACGATAGCACATTTTTATAAGGTGGTTTTCCTGTAAACAAGGTCGATACTGCTAATAAGCTATAGAAAAATCCTCGCGTTTGGTCGATACCCTCAATGACCACATCTGCTGGAAACTGATGATGAAAGTTCGCTACGTCTTCAAAAGGATAATGCTGTTGGGCAAATGGCATCGAGCCACTGTCAAACCAAACATCGATAACTTCAGGCGTACGTTTCATGTCGCCCTGGCAGACAGGACAGGTACAGACAATAGCATCTATAAATGGCTTATGGAGCTCTAATTGTTCATTGACAGCTCCTTTGGCTAATTGTTGTAGCGCAGCAACACTGTTAGGTGCCTCCTCATGATTGCAATCCTGACAGATCCACACATTGAGTGGTGTCCCCCAATAACGATTACGACTAATATTCCAATCCACTAAGTTTTCTAGGAAGTTGCCAAATCGTCCATCCTTAATATGGCTAGGGTACCATGTCACCTGCTGATTATTTTGTAAAAGCTGCTCTTTTAATGCCGACATTTTGATAAACCAGCTATCTGTTGCATAGTACAATAATGGTGAATCACAGCGCCAGCAATGCGGATAGCTATGCTCATATTTTTCTTTAGTAAATAAAAGCTCTTTTGCTGCAAGCATTTTAATGATATCGACATCACAATCTTTCACAAATCGTCCAACAAGCTCAGGTACCGCTTCTGTATAACAGCCTTTAAGATCAACTACATTGACAAAGGACAAGCCATGTTGCTGCACCGTTTTATAATCGTCCTCTCCATAAGCAGGTGCTATGTGTACAATTCCTGTTCCACTATGCTCTGTCACATAATCTGCCATGACAATGATATGCCCTTTATCGACGGTTACATAGGAAAATGGTGATAGATAGGAAACACCTGCAAACTCCTGTCCGTCATGCTCACTTAATATTTCTACAGGCTCTGAAAAAACCTTTGATACCAACGATTTGGCTAGTATATAGATGCTGTTTGCATGCCTTACACGGACATATCGAAGAGCAGGATTCATAGCCAAGGCTACATTGGCTGGTAATGTCCAAGGCGTCGTTGTCCAGCCTAAGATATATTCGTCTCGATCCTCTAGCTTAAACATTGCAGTAACGGATAAATCCTTAACATCCTTATAGCCCTGTGCCACCTCATGAGAGCTTAAGGAAGTTTGACAGCTAGGGCAATAAGGTGAAACGCGATGTCCTTTGTATAACAGTTTTTCCTTGTGAACATGGCTTAAAATATGCCACACAGATTCAATATAGTCATTACTTAATGTTAGGTAAGGATCATCCATGTCAAGCCAGTAGCCAAGCTGCTCTGTAAAAGTACGCCATTTTTGCTCATAGGTAAAAACGCTCTTCTTACATGCTTGAATAAATTGCTCCACCCCATAGTTCTCAATCTCCTGCTTTCCTGAGATTCCTAATGCCTTTTCTACCCCTAATTCCACAGGCAACCCATGTGTATCCCAACCTGCTTTGCGTTCAACTAAATAGCCTTGCATTGTTTTATAACGTGCCACCACATCTTTTATGGTTCTACCAAATGCATGGCCAACATGTGGTAAACCATTCGCTGTTGGGGGTCCCTCATAAAATACAAAGGGCTGCTGTTCAGCACGATTACTTACAGATTTTGCAAAGGTCCCTTCTTGCGCCCATAATGTACGAATCCTTGTTTCTCGTTCAACCGTTGTTTCTTTCTTTTGTTCTTTCTGCATATTAGTTCCTCCTATACAAGCAAATTTGTATAAAAGGCATACAAAAAACCCCGTCCCAAGGAAAAGGGACGGGGTTAACCGCGAATACCACCCTAATTCTATTGACACGATGGCCAATAGCACTCAGCAACGTACAATCATACGTGTTCTTTTTAACGGTAGACACCCGGATTAGCTTACTCCATTCAGCTAATCTTCTCAGAGAGGATTTTCATGTAACACCTGCACACCGACTTCCACCAAATGTCGGCTCTCTGTAGAACAAAGTGAAACACTACTCTTTCTCATCAACGAATTTGTATGCTTTTATTGTCCTTCATCTTAGCAAATTACCAATTGTCTGTCAACGGAGGACAATCTTAAAAAATTTCGTTGAGACAAGTGGCAATACTTTGATGGAGATCATCATATTGTGGCTGTTGAATGGTTTGAATCAAAAAGCTCTTCAGCAATGTTTTACTATTGAATAGCACGAGAATGTCTAGCTTCTTGTTAGTGAGATTCCTTTACTATTTTCATTTCTACGATATCCTTATAATCAATGAATGGCTGAGCGTCATCGTTCCCAATCGACTGTCTATATTGAACTTCTACTCGATCTCCAACTGATAGTGTTTGCGGGACATCCACTAGAGGGAACCATGTACCATTACTATGTTTTTGCACTAATTCATCGACAGATTTTTGCCCAACCTCGCTAGCCAAGACGCCTGAGACAACTAAAAATTCATGTTCCTTGATCGCTAAGACCGTTCCACTTCTGATGAGCTTCATTTGGCTGTCCTTTTCTGGGATTTTATATTTTTCTCGTAAGGCGGCAATGTCTTTATGATAATGTTGTTCTAAATAATTCATGGCTTCTTGCTCGACAAGCCATGTACGAATGGGATTACTTACATCCTTATAATCGGCTTGGCTTGCCTCCCATAATAAGTCAAATGTAGCCATTTTATAGGCAATTGGCTTGCCATAGTTCTCTATAAACCCTTCGTTTGTGACTTGCAACATTTGCAGAAGCTTATCATAAGTTGGCCGAGTATCATCCTCATAGCTCCACTCTTCCATGAACTGTTCGAGTGCCTTATCTACTTGCTCTTGTGTAGGTACTAGTTTTTTCGATTGCGCATAAGCAAAGGTCGATTCAAAATATAAAAAATTATCAAAGCTTGCCTTATATAAACGATTCTTTCCGTTCATAAAAGAATCAAGTTGTAAATATAGCTCTAAAATCCGCTCATCTAATACGGGTGGAATAGTAGAAGCTTGCTGTTGTTGTTCATTATATTGCTGATATATAAACAGCCCTATGCAGACACTTAAAATCATAGCCAAAACACCATATGGCCAGCGTTTTGCAGATTTTTTTTCTTGGCGTTGCTGTAAATGCTGAACCACATTTGTCATCACACGCTTTTTACTTTCTGATAAATCCCTTACTACGCGTGCATCCATTTTACTCATGCAGGAGCACCTCCCATTCAACATGCTGTAATTGTAGCTTCAATAACTCTCGCCCACGACGTAGCCTTGTTTTGACGGTGCTTTCAGGAATCGTTAACAGCTCTGCAATATCTACCACAGGCATTTCTTCAAAATAAAAATGTATAATGACCTCTCGCTGTTTGAAAGGGAGAGCTAGAATCGCATTTTCAATCAAAGTACGTTCATCTTGCTGTACAAGCATATCTCTTCTCATAACGGTTTGCTGCGGAAAAATCTTCTGTTGCACTTGAATTTTCCGATAGGTCCAGCTACGTAAATAATCTTTACTTCGATTACTAACTAATTTCGATAAATACGCCTTTAGCTCCCCACGTTCCTCATAGTTTTGCTGATTATCATAGAACTTAATAAAGACATCCTGTACGATATCTTCAGCACTTTGTAAATCTCTCACATAGTAAAAGGCAAGACGAATAAGCCTCTCTGTATGCTGTTCCATTATTCTTTCCAGTTCATGAATTAGCAACATTCTTCCTCCTCTCTACCCTATAAACGGTGCTCACGGCTTCGAGGTTTGCTTTTTTTGTCATTTACTCCAAATCATTGTCAGCAAATGGTGCAATCACTTGTTTTTCCGTTGAAGATAACACGATATTAGTAGAAGGTGTGCCATAGGGCATAGCCGCATCAATAAATTGTTCTAATGTTTCTACTGAATAGGTCGCTAATTTAACAATATAGCTAATTTCCCCAGCCACTCGATAACATGCCAAAACATCAGGATGAGCATTACAAAATGAAGAAAGACTTTTACAATCAATGGACTTAAATAAAATAATGGCTTCAATCGTACGCTCCATCTTTTTCAGATTTACCTTTGCATGATAGCCCTCAATCACACCCTGCTCCTCTAGCTTTCTGATTCTTTCAATAACGGCAGGAGAGGATAAATGAACGGTAGTGGCTAATTCCTTCATAGAGATTTTGGCATTTTGCTGTAACTGCTGTAATATTTGTGTATCAATATGATCCATGGTCCTTCACCTTTCTAAATAAATTATTTATGACATAATACCTTTTCAAATAAAGTTTTTTACCTAAAATCCATTATACAACGTATGTAATCTTTTCTCCCTTTTGTTTACAATAATATCAATAAAGGAGGCAAATCAAACATGAAAAAAATATTGTTACTATTAGCAAATGGCTTTGAAGCGGTGGAGGCAAGCGTCTTTACTGATGTGCTCGGCTGGAATAAGTGGGAAGGTGATGGTACAACAGATGTGGTTACGGTCGGCCTGCATGAACAGCTGCAATGCACCTGGAATTTTAAAGTCACTCCTGAAAAATTGCTTCATGAAGTTGTATTAGAGGATTTTGATGCATTAGCGATTCCTGGAGGCTTTGAGGAAGCCGGTTTTTATGAGGATGCGTTTAGCGAGGAATTTCAGGCAGTCGTTCGTCACTTTGATGAACAGAAAAAACCGATTGCAACAATCTGTGTAGCTTCTCTTATTTTAGGCCACAGTGGAATTCTTCAGCATCGTCAAGCAACAACCTATAATCATCCAACAAGTAAACGTTTAGCACAGCTAAAGGGCTATGGCGCAGCAATTGTCAACGAGCGCATTGTGCAAACTGATCATATCATCACCTCCTCCAATCCAGGAACAGCCTTTGATGTTGCCTTTCGCTTACTAGAAACTCTAACATCTGCTCCAAACACAGCGAAAGTAAAAGAATTAATGGGCTTCCACTAAAGCATAAAAAAAGTAGGCTTACACCAATATACTTGGCATAAACCTACTTTTTGTATTATTTACTTACTGGTGCTGTTTCTGATGCACTCAAATCCATTTCCTTTGCATTGTCTAGCACATCTTTTGGAATCGTAATTGTCGTTACCGCATTGAAATCATGATATTTGATCGTTGTTTGCTGTCTTGTTTTAATCGAATTGCCTTCTACTTGCATCTTTAATGTCATGTCCATAGCAATTTCTTCTACATCGAATGTTTCTTTATTAATCAATAATTTATATGTGAGACCATCAAAGGAAATATTGCCTAATTGTGCCTCTAGATCCGCTTCCATTCCTAAATCCATTGCGCCAAGCTGCTGCTTCACTAGCTCAGTGAATTTATCGCCAGAGCCTTTTAATGTTAATTCATAACGGTTTGCTGATTCTACTAATGTAAAATCTTCGGCAAATGCTTGTAGCATCTCCAATTGTTCAGTTGCATCTGGCTGCATCCCTGTTTGGCTCAGTACATCTTCAAATAATTGTTTCGGGAACTTTACCCAGGCCTTTTGTTCTGCCTCATACATATACATACCATCTTTAGCCGTCATATACATTTTAATCGGCAAATTAATCGCTTCACCACTTGTTGGATCTGTTAAAGCCATTGAACCATCAGCAAAGAATTGCATTGGCTCTGTAACAATTTCCATCTTCATGTTGCCTTTAGAATCCATTTTCATGGTTTCCTTACCATCGTTTGCCTCTACTGTCTGAGAAATCGTCATGGTAGCCTTCATGCTTTTTAGCTCTTTTTGCTTGGCTAATGTTTTCGTAAATACTTCCTCTAACAAAGCACTATCCTTTGTTGTAGTAGGTTGTTCTTCTGTTACTTGCTCCTCTTTAGGCTCTTCCTCTTTTACTTCTGTTGTAGGCTGTGTATCCTCAGCTAAGCCTAATGCGTTCACAATAAATGTTGCTAACTGACCACGAGTAACATTTTTATCTACACCAAATTCTGTGGCAGTAACACCCTTCGCAATGCCTGCCTCATACAGAGCTGTTACTGCATCTGCAAATGGACTATCTTGCTGTACATCTGTGAATGGACTTTTACCTTCTGCTGTTAAACCTGCAGCCTCTGCTACCATTACTGCCATTTGACCACGAGTAATTGTGTCATCTGGACGGAATGTATCATCCTCATAGCCTTGTACAACGCCAAGATTAACTAATGTAACAATCGCTTTATAGTATGGGCTAGATGAGTCGACATCCTTGAAATTCGGATTCTCGACAGCCGTATCCGTTGTAGTTAGATGAAAAGCACTTGCTATCATCTTTGCTGCCTGTCCACGTGTCACATCCTTTGAAGGCTTAAATGTACCATCTGGAAAACCATTAATGATGTCTGCTGCATGCAATGTAGAAATACTATTATAATGCGCATAATCCTCACTCACATCTGAAAATGGACTAGCCGCCGATACAGGTACTACCGCAACAGCAGTAACCGCCATTGCCGCTGTTGCCGCTGTATAAAACTTATGTTTTTTCTTTGTCATAATCAATCGTCCCCCGTTTATGTAAATTTAATGCTTACCTATTAATTTTAGCGAAAGAATTGGAAAAATGCTAGGTTCATTGGAAATTAAATTATAATTATCCATTAAACCCGTCATTTGGTGCTATTTATACATATTTTGGTCACTTCTATCCAACACTCTCTTAATAAATAAAAAAACCGACCTCCTAAGAGATCGGTTTTTATGGTGATGATTACTCAGCAGCTTTTGCGCGTAGAACCATTTGTAGGATACCACCATGGCGGTAGTAGTCTACCTCTACTTCTGAGTCGAAACGAGCTAAAGCTTGGAAAGTTTTAACTGTGCCGTCTTCAGATTTAGCAGTTACTGTTAAGATTTCACGTGGTTTTACGTTGTCAGTAATGTTAACAGAGATTTCTTCTTTACCAGTTAAGCCTAATGTATCAGCAGATTCACCTGGCATAAATTGAAGTGGAAGAACACCCATCATTACTAGGTTAGAACGGTGGATACGCTCGTAAGATTGTGCGATAACAGTTTTCACGCCAAGTAGGAATGTACCTTTCGCAGCCCAGTCACGAGAAGAACCCATACCGTAGTCGTTACCAGCAAGTACGACTAAGCCAGTACCTTGCTCTTGGTATTTCATACATGCGTCATAGATGTACTCTACTTCGCCTGTTGGCCAGTAAGTAGTGAATCCACCCTCTGTACCAGGAGCAACTTGGTTACGGATACGGATGTTTGCAAATGTACCACGCATCATTACTTCGTGGTTACCACGACGAGAACCGTAAGAGTTGAAGTCACGGATTGCAACACCGTTTTCAATTAAATATTTACCTGCAGGTGTATCTTTACCGATTGCACCAGCTGGAGAAATATGGTCAGTTGTGATTGAGTCACCGAACTTCGCCATAATGCGTAAGCCGTCTAAGCCTTTAATAGCTTCTGGCTCTTTTGCAAGACCTTGGAAGAATGGTGGGTTTTGGATGTAAGTTGATTTGTCATCAAATGTGTATAGAGACTCAGTTGATGTTTCAATTGCATTCCATTTTTCGTTCGCTGTGAATACAGTTTCGTATTCTTTTTGGAATAACTCACGGTTAACAACAGTACCTAATACTGCATTAACTTCTTCAGTTGAAGGCCAGATATCAGCGAAGAATACTTCGTTACCATCTTTGTCTTTACCGAATGAATCTTTTTGTAGATCGATATCCACTGTACCAGCAAGTGCATAAGCAACAACAAGTGGTGGTGAAGCTAAGTAGTTAGCTTTTACAAGTGGGTGTACACGACCTTCAAAGTTACGGTTACCAGAAAGAACTGAAGTTACGAATAAGTCATTTGCTTTAATTGCTTCTTCGATTTCAGGTAATAATGGACCTGAGTTACCGATACATGTTGTACAACCGTAACCTACAGTGTTGAAACCGATTTGGTCAAGGTATGTTTGTAAACCTGAATCTTCAAGGTAACCAGTAACAACTTTAGAACCTGGTGCTAAAGAAGTTTTTACCCATTTCGGTACTGTTAGACCTTTTTCTACAGCTTTTTTCGCCACTAAGCCCGCAGCAATTAATACGTATGGGTTAGAAGTATTTGTACAAGAAGTGATCGCAGCAATCGCAACAGCACCTGTTGGAATTTCTACATCGCCTTCAGCGAATTTCGCTACAGAAGTTTTTTCGAATTCATCTTCTGTTAAACCGAAACCTTGTGTACCTTGTGGTGCCACTACTGCTTCTTTGTAACGAGAACGCATTTGAGATAGTGGAATTAAGTCTTGTGGACGTTTAGGACCAGAAAGGTTTGGTTCGATTTCAGCTAAGTTTACTTCTAAAACGTCTGTGTAAACTGGCTCTAATGTTGGATCGAAGAACATGTGGTTCGCTTTTAAGTAAGCTTCTACAACCGCAATGTGCTCTTCGTCACGACCAGTTAAACGCATGTAGTTTAATGATTCTTCGTCGATTGCGAAGTAACCACATGTAGCACCATATTCAGGAGCCATGTTAGAGATTGTCGCACGGTCAGCTAGTGGTAATTTAGATACGCCAGGTCCGAAGAACTCAACGAATTTACCAACTACGCCACGTTGACGTAATACTTGTGTTACTTTTAATGCTAAGTCAGTAGCAGTTGTTCCGTTTGGAAGATCGCCAACTAATTTAACACCGATAACTTCTGGAATTGGGAAGTATGAAGGCTGACCAAGCATACCTGCTTCAGCTTCGATACCACCTACGCCCCATCCAAGAACGCCGATACCGTTGATCATTGTTGTATGAGAGTCAGTACCTACTACTGAATCTGGGAATGTTTCGAATGTGCCGTCAGCATTTTCGTTTACGTGTACAACTGGAGCTAAGTACTCTAAGTTTACTTGGTGAACGATACCTGTTGCTGGTGGTACAGCACGGAAGTTATTGTAAGCAGTTTGAGCCCATTTTAAGAAGTTATAACGCTCAGCGTTACGTTCAAATTCTAGGTCCATGTTTGCTTGTAATGCAGATGCATTACCATATTTGTCAACTTGTACTGAGTGGTCAATTACAAGGTCAACTGGAATAGCAGGGTTGATTTTGCTTGGGTCGCCGCCCATTTCTTTCATTGCAGAACGAAGAGATGCAAGGTCAACAACTACTGGTACACCAGTAAAGTCTTGTAATACAACACGAGAAGGTTTGAATGGTACTTCTGCCTCTGGGTCAGCACCGTTACCCCATTTTGCTAATTCGTTTACGTGTTCTTCTTTAATTACATAAGCATCATATTGACGTAAAACAGATTCTAATAATACTTTAATTGAGTAAGGAAGGTTTGAAACTTTTGCAACGCCAGCTTTTTCAATCGCAGCTAAGTCATAGTAATTGTAAGTTTTACCATTCACTTCGAATGATGCACGGCTGTTGTGTAAATTACCTTGTGCCATTTGCGGATCCCCCTAATATATCTTTTTGAAAAGGCTTTAAAAATGTGTAGCATCTTTTCTCCAATACCCATGATAGCGCATTTATATTCATAAGTAAATTACATTAATATTATCTTTTTTGATAAGCATAACTTATGACCTTGGTTTCTATCCTGATATTTTTAATTTTTTGATGTGCATAATATCAAGGTTTTGTATTAATGAAGGTTTCTATACCTGTCTAACGAAGCCTATCTAAATGTATTTAACTGGGGCACTTTTTGGGGCACTTGCTGGGGCACCTGTAACTTTTTTTAAAATGGTGCCCCAGTTCGTAAAAATGTAGATAAAGAAGGTTTGGACAGGTACTCTCTTATAAGGAATGAGCGATATAAATTCCTTTAAAGTTAATATTATTTCTTTGCCACTATCTGTGGCATTTTTATTTTTTTAAATACAAACAACATTCTACTATATTAATACATTTTTATTATTACAAATAACTACCAAGAGAGTAAATACATTATGGAGAATTCTTTTATTTGACACTTTTTAATTCTCTAATAATTAGTAGGAGGTGTAGATTCTTCAGAGGATAATATTTATAAACCTGATAATTTACCAAGGCTGGCCTAAAGAAACACTTTATCGCCGGTAATTTCTCTCGTTAATATTCTTGGTTGTAAGACCAAATCAACCAAAAGTCCTCAATCCTGTTTTATCAACGGTTTGAGGACATATCTCATCACTTCATCTTCTACAAAAGTTTTAATAGCTGTCATAATCACACTGTAATGATTTGATGGCCATATCAAGTTTTATATACACGTTTAGTACCAAGTGATCTTCTCTTTTAATCATCATCGTCTAGTAAGGAAGCTTTTTGGATCTGATCAAATGTAATGCACTTCACTTAAACTATAGCTAAGTTCCTCAAGATCAAACTAGTCACGTTCAAGGTGTTTAGGTGGTTGTTTCAGTTTTTCGGCAACCATTTTAGCTGGATCTTTTTTCTTTGACTTTGCTATTTTTATTTCTCCTGATAAGAACGTTTGTTTGATGCGTTATAGAACTAACGATCTGTTTTATCAACATACTGTTATTTGCCTCCCTAGTACAAAAGTGTTTTTTTATAGTTTAGAACCAAAACTGTAGGCGAATACTAAAGTTACACTTTATTAATAAAAGTAGGCGAAAAAATGACAATGAATAAATTATTATTTCTTATTTTATCCTCTACTCTGCTCCTGGCAGGCTGTTGGGATGTAACGGAACCTCAAAGAATGTACTATATCAATGCCGTTGGGGTAGATTTTGAAGACGATAAATATAAAGTTTACTTACAAATTATCAATTTTGCTGATGTAGCTAGATCACAGCAATCGGGCGGTGATGTTGAACCTGCTGAAGTCGGGTATGCTGAAGGTAAAACAATTGAAGAAGCGATTTATAAATTGTATCGTTCATCTGATCAAGAGATCTTTTGGGGGCATATGAGATACCTAATATTCTCAGAACGTGCCATGGAAAATGAACGAAGCATTCCTGTTATTGATACTTTTATTCGTTTTCGAGAGACAAGATATCATATCTGGGTCTATTGCACAAAGGATCCTATTAATGAATTAATGCTAGTAACACCAATATTGCGAAATTCTATGACAGCTTCAAAGTTAAGTAATCCACTTAGTACTAATAAACAATTATCATTTGTTCAACCTATAAATTTGAGGGAATTAATTATTGGTTTAAATGAACCAAGCCATGAGGTTAGTATACCTTATGTGAAAATAATGAAAAATTGGGAAAATGATAAGGAACAAATGGAGGAAACCACTTTTTCTGGCATAGGTATTCTCTCAAAAGATGGGGTTAAAGGTTTTATTACAGATTCCTCCGCAAGAGGGAATCAATGGATGAATGAAGAGACAAGTCGGGGAGAAGTCACAATTAAAATAGAAGGTGGTGAAAGGGATTATCTAACTATCGATTTAGATCATTTAAATCTCGAAGTTAAACCAATTGTTAATAAAAACAATCAAGTTCAATTTGAAGTTGATATCAAAATACAAGGAATACTCAATGGGTTTAAAGGGAAAATTACTACGGATGAAGTGAGAAAAAATATCGCTAAACAAATAGAAAAGGAAATTAAAGAAACGTATCAAGAAGGTCTAAAACTAGATGCTGATGTATATCGTTTATCAGAATATCTATACAGGAGTAATGTAAAGGTGTGGAAAAAAATCGAGCATAATGGAAAAATACCTTTAACGGAAGATTCAATAAGTAAAATAAATGTTGATGTTAATAAAATAAATCCAGGAAGAAAAACTTTTGATGAGACAATTGAAGAATAAAAAAGCCCGTTACCTTAATTGGTAATGGGCCTTTGAATTACAAGAGAGCTGATATTATCATTTTACTTCGTATAATTTTGTTATTTTACTTTCATTGTTATAGACAAGCTTTAAATTTAACAAATCCGCAATATTACGTACTTGAACATGCGTCCTACCATCTATAATCACAGCTGGAATAGTTTTTGTATCATTAAACATAACTTTAGCTTCTGTAATTTGAGCCCTTTTTACTTCCTCCAAGCCATTTAAAATGTCTAGCTTGAATTGTGCCTCGGAGATTCCCATACTCGCTAAATAATCATAAGGATCTCTATGAGTTGTGCCTTTTAGATTGTCATTAATCCATCGATGGGACTTGATACCGTTACCTGCCCCATCCAATACAACTGGTATACCTGCCTCTTTTGCAAGTTCTCTCAAAAGCCAAATATAAGCTGCATAATCTTTTTTAAATTGTTCTTTGTCATTTGTTCGAGCCAACTCAACCTGTGCGTAGCTAAGTGGATTCCCTTTTGGACCACAACCATACTGAACACGATTAACTGGCGCAATTTGCACGATACGTCCTCCACCACCTACCCAGTGGGAAGTGAATGCCTTTGCTTTATTTCGGTTCATATATGCAATTTCATTTTCTAATGCGTTCGGTCCACAATTATTTGGATTGCCAGACTCATGAGCAATTACATATTTAGCGCTATCTAAACGTACATTCGGTAATCCAGACATTAAACGTTTTTCAATTAAATAAGACATTACTGCTCACCTTCTTTTTTAGCTGCTTTTAGTAAATCAAATGTTCCTGATGCTGTTAATCCTGCAAAAAATCCAGCAATCACCATTACATAGAGTGGGTAGCTGGCTAAAGGCCATAACACCAAACCAATAAAAATACCAATCACTACAGATGTGATTGGCATGTATTGGGTATTTAGATTAAAAGTCTTTTTAAGTACCTCTGCAACCGCTAAGACAATTGCAACCATTCCGATTGCAATCATAAAAATATTTGTTAAATCCATTTTACGCACTCTCCTTGTTATAAGTATGTTTTTCAATACGGTCAACTCGACCCTCTAATGTCGAAAGACTTGAATGAATTCCTTCTAATGCATTTGCTGTCCTTTCTTGTGATTCATTAGAACGTTCTAAGTGTGTCATTAATGCTTTTTCCCGTTCTTTTGATTCGTCACGATGCGATTGATCTAGTTGTATTAAATAATTGAAAATGTAACGTCCAGCAATCAAAACCGCGATTATTAATATGATTGACAAGTAAATCCACGGATTTGAACTATTGGCCACTTTTTCAGCTATACCCGCCCCTGTTATTACTAAAAGCTCCACTGTCCTCACCTCAACATAAAAATTTGAAAAGCCCTCACATCTATCTATGAAGGCATAAAAAATAACGCTAAGCTTCTGCCTGCGTCTCAAAATCTTGTTTTGTTATAGCTTTGTATTGTTCTGGTGTAATCTCACCAAACGGATTTGTATCAGTTTTCACTGCAATTTTTAATTGTTCAGCAGTCACCCACTTGAACATAAAAGCGATTTGCCAAAACTCCATCATTCACCACCACCCTTCATTATTGAAATTACATCTAATTTTACTTGGGTTAGCTGTGAACCTAAGCTATTAATCAGGAGGTCTTTTTGTATATTCTTCATTTTTTCTTGTGCCAGTTGTTCACCTAAAGACATTACTTGATCTTCTGTAGTAGGTATTGAACCCACTTTTTCAAGCGGACCCCATGAGCCATCAGGTAATCTTCTACGTCTTTGCATTATTCAACCACCCCCATAATTAAATAAACATTATTGTCAATATTTATGTTGGGTCTAGTTGTGGTTAATTTAAGGATGATATTGTCCTTTGGTTCTACAGTTTCATGGTAGTATTCATCTTCCACAATCCCATCAGTAACAGGTACGATGTTGTCCGGGTCTGCTTCAAGTAATATATATTGCTCCTGCTCGCCAACCAATGTCATTGATAATTCAACTTTTAAATCCAATTCCTCGTCACGTTGAACCCATATTAAAACGCCTCTTGCTGAACCTTTTGGAGGAGAAATTTTATACCTCGCTACAGATTGCAAAATAGGCGTTTTCAATTCATTTTTATTGAGTTTTATCGTTTTACTTGTCTTAGCATCGTAATTGTCGATTACTTCAATAATTATTGTATTTTCATTGACTACGAGTTGGGCAAGAGAAACCTCAAATTCCCAAGCACCACCTGCTCCGTTGTAAACTTCAACTGGATTAGCCCCATTAATTCGGTAGTTTACTTTAATGTTCGAATTAGCGTCTTGATCTGATGCAGTACCACTAATTTTAAATTTATCAGTATTAATAATTCCGCTTGGCACCACTGCGTCGATAGCTAATAGTGGGGCTCTGTTTGGAACGACATAAAATGTTCGCTCTATCGTTGCAGATTGTGCTCCCTCATTATCTACCGCCCAAACCTTCAATGTGTGTGGTACACCTTCTGCTAATGTATCTGTTAATACTACCTCGCCATCAAACAGCTTCCCACCTTTAAAGGTTAGTTGTTTGGATAAAGTAATTTGAGTTTTACTTAGATTTGTTGCTAAGACTTTCCTTTGTTCACTATTGATTTGGTAATACACCGTTACCGACTGATCGGCATCGTCATCATAAGCAGTACCTGCGATAGTAAAAGTGTCATTTTCATACAAAGTAGTGTTTTCTCCAGGACCAGTTAATGAAACTGTCGGTGCTACATTGTGTTCGATTTCAAACACTTCCGAATATACATAGTCAGAATACACATTGTTTGTATCTTTAGCTCGTACTCTTAATTCTAAAGTTTTTAGTGTCTTATCTGTAGTGATTGTTAAGCTACGAGTAAGTGTATTGTTATATGGTAATGGTGTCCATGCACCTGTAGTGTTGTATCTGTAATCTACTTCGTAAAGTGATAGATTAGAAGCATTTGAAGCTCCAAAAGTAATAGTAGCAACCTCATTCGGCTTAAACTTTTTACCTGTTGTTGGTGATGTGAATGGTTTTGGTGGAGCAATTGATTGGTTAACGCGTGATTTTCTCACATACCAAAAACCGTCCGTGTGTTTACCGTCTATCGGGTATGCTGTGGCGCCCCCGATAATGCCGTTTTGTACTAATGAACCACGAACATCTTGTGTAGTATACGTGTTTTTACTAGCATACTTTAAATATACTTTTGTACCTGTATAACGGTTACTAGTGTTACCTGTACCGCTAAATGAAGGTAATTGATAACGAGCAACGTACGAACCGTCAAATGCATAGTTATATATTAATGCTTGGTCGGTAATAGAAACGTTGTCTCCCCATAACTCCCCTAGAAAATACTTATTCGTTGCTGGATTAAATCCGTACGCTTTTCTTAAAAGTGCAGGCGTTACATCTTCGTCGTAAACATACTCCCATGGCGCGGTGTCTTGATAAGTCCTTTTAGCGTCAACGTTATATTTATCGTAGTAGTATTGCGGCGGTTGCACAGTATACAAACTACTCTCACGATATGAACTTTCTAATCCTGCCGAATCAACAGCTTTAACACGCATTTTAAGGCTAGTTGCTGTTGGAATAGTATACGTAAGACTGTTTGCTGTAGTTTCCCCAACCTTTGAAAATGCCCCCCCATTTATAGATGCTTCCCAAATGTATTTGGATAGATTACCTTCTGCATCTGATGCAGTCCCTACAGCAAATACCTTTGAATCACCTATTTCGAGATTTCCTGATGGTTGTGTAAATGCTCCTGGCATGGTTGGTGCTGTGTTTACTACTGTCCCTTTGACATACCAATAACCGTCCGTATGACGTCCGTTTGCCGGATATGTGCCATCTTCTGCCACAATGTTGGATTGTACTAGCGAGCCTCTTGAGTAGGTTGTGCCTGTTTGTGTTTTCTGAACACTTCCCCACGTTTCATAAATTACATTGTCATGCGAGCCGATGGTGTGTCTAATGAGCGCGCTGCCTGACTCGGTGTATACAGTACCGTAGCTTGTGTATTGTTGGATTGTAAGATATGAACCACCTAATACAATTTTTCCTGATCCGTCTATGCTATACGATGTGTAACCACTAGCACTAGTGTAACCGCTGTTGGAACTTGCGGACCATGCAACGTTATAACTATAAGTAGGCGTTGAAACCACATTATATTTGACATAATAATATTGCACCATTCTTATACAACCTCCACTAATTCAACGTTGAACGTTTGCCAATCACCGACACCCATTTCAGCATTTGCGGTATCGATTGCCACATTACTTCGAGCCACTTTTGCACCTTTTTTGTATGCATTTTTTAGCGCTTGAACCGTAATTGTATCTGTACCAATTGCTGTAATCACTACATCTTCTGTTCCCACGTCATCAAAAATAGTGCTCTGTGTAAATGGTTTAAAACCATCCACACTAGCCACTTTTAAAGTAGTTGTGCCCATTTCAACAGCCTCGATAATATCCGTTAGTGTTTTGTCCAAACTAATTTTGTTTGAGCTGCCATCTAAAACATCAGCAAAAGTTCCACTGTTGCCAGGCACACGACCATCAAGTTCTAACTGAACGCGCATACGCTCCATCTGACGATACATTTCAATTAAAAAGCGATAGGCATTATAAATTCCCCACTCAAAATTGTTTGCATATTCAGACATGAATGGTGTTCCATCCTCAATAACTTCACTAGTTACTGGGTCAGTAACATCATCATGCCATTGGGTGCGGTCATATGGATTCTTCTTAAAATTTAATGGTATTTCACCATTCATAAGATTACGCATTTTCTTTCACTTCCTTTGTTTCAATTTGTAGAGGAAATGCAATTACATACCCTTGAACGCCTTTTTGGTAGTTCATGGTTTTCACATACAACTCACGACCGTAGTTGTCTACCAATGCAGCACGAGTTACTAAGCCTTGTTCCATCGATAACTTTACATACTTTCTCAACCCATACTTATTACTTGTATGATAGATTTCTTTATCATGAACAACACCATCAATAGTTACTTTTGCGCCTGCAACCATATCACTTAAATATTTTTGCACTAACTCAATCATTATTGGCTGTATCTCATTCATTGACTTGTACCCCCTGCTCTAAATCGACCACAAATACGGCTATTTGTTTTAAAACCGTAAATACCATCAATAACATTAATAATTTCTTTTCCTAACGCTCCATGCGTTGGTGCTGTTTTAAAACGGCTACAAATTTTATAATTTATCTGCCATGCATATGTGCCGGCATGTAATAAAATAAATTCGTTCAATTCATTTAAAAGAATGTAAATGCCTACCCCTGCTGTTTTAATACGCTTCACTAATGTATCCGGTATTGTTTTAGCTGAAGCACGAATGTTGAGTAATAGAGTAGCTGGCTCAAATTCTTTCCAACCTTCCTCAAAGCCAATGAAATCATTACCCATATAGGCGTCCATAATCTGGTTCATAGTGTCAATATCACCCTCAGATAGATTGAGAATGCATTGAATTTTAATCATTTTGCGATATTCTTCATCATCCCAACCCCCACGAGAAATTCCCTCATCTTTGCCTAAACGATCTAATCCATATCCCTCTGCCTGATCTACATCCCAATATTTCAAAATTGTTTGCTGTATAGCTAAATTTTCAACACCATTTTCTGCAATAATCGAAAGTAATTTATAGTTATTACTATCTTTTGCTCGAGTAAAATGTCGTGGCATACGCTCCAATAAAGTTTGTAATCGTTGATTAGACAAGGTTTAACACCTCAATTTTGGATTCGTCTGTTTCTGCAACTTCGGGAAATGCAATGACCACATTATCGGGCTCATAAGTAATACCATCTATTGAAAACTCTACACGGACATCCTCAACTCCATCTATAGATAACACACGTGCCTCGGCTTTTGTACAAACGACATCTTTGCTCATACCTACACCATGATGCAACACACCATCGTATGTACCACCAATGTATTTGACTACTTGTCCAACGACCAAATCATCACCGTTTAGTGGGAATTGATTACCTTTTTTGATATATACCTTTACGTAAACACTGACTGTTGTAGCCCGTGTAAAACCGATTTCATGCACGATTCCTCGATTATCTGTAAATGTATATATTGTAGAGCCATATGCACGTATACCACCGCCCTTTTTACGGAATATAGCCATTGCTACCTCTTCATCTAAACCACCAAGTACAACCGTTTCAATACTGTGTGGCGGGCGTCCTTCTGCATCTTCAACATTAGTGTCATTTTCAATTGTGATTGCAGCTCGTACCCCCTCCACTTCATCAAGAACATTTGCTTCGATAGACTCTACACGCCGAGCACCAACTTTTCCAAGTGATGCATAGTAACGATCCTGCAATTCTGCATCCGTTTCTTCATCTTGCCCATTAAAAAAAGCATCTGGATTCGTTACCGAATTGATGCCACTTTGTGGGTTCACAATTATACTTATATCTCCTGTCTCTACATTGCCTATAGCTCCGTATTCAAGCGCCTCAACATTCACGCGGTAGTTGCCATCTTCCACTGCATCTATAGCATCTAATGCTTTAAAATATACATTGTATTTTGTACGAAACAAATCACCGGTGTTAATCTTTGCTCCTTTGTCTAAATTGACGATGACCTCTCCAGAAGCTTTAATCCACCTTTTACGAGTAATTAATGCACGTTTAACGTTAGCTTCTAATGTTGCTCCTTCAGAAGTATCAACAAAACGAGCATTATATACCATTTCAAGTTGCTCATTATCTTCTGCCCTTTGTTGGGCCTGCAAGTGAATCATTTTACCAACGGGTGTACGATCTGATAAATCAGCATCCTCCCCATATAAATCCCGTGCTTGTTCCTCAATCACTGGCAAATAATCAGCCGTTCTTTGCCGTTTAAATCCCGACTTGGTTAACACTTGCCTCCCCTCCAATCTCTCTTCCTTCTAAAGTTCTTACCCTAAAATTTATTGTAAGATGTCGTTTAATACGATTAAACTCATAGTCAACACTTAAAACCTCAGCTACGCGTGGTTCTTGGTATAAGCAATCATGCATGGCTTGTACTACTTGCTTTTTATTGGGTATTTTTTGTTCAATGACTATGCGTCTAAAACCGTGATTATTATTGAACATCCATTCCCCAACGACCGTGCGTAACAAATGCTTTAAATTCTGTATGAGCTGCTCATCACCATGTACAAGCTCATTGAATACCCAATCACCATCGTCATTATACTTAAACGTGTGCATACATCTCTCCTCCTACCCTGAATAAACATTTGGGCTAGATTGCACGATTTTTCCGCTGCCTCCTGGATAAATCACTGTGTCACCAAGTCGAGCAATTTTCTTTTCGTTTACAAGTACCGTTTCCGAACTAGCCTTAATCCATCCAATACCACAGTGGGGGCAATTATGGCGTACTAAATCGCCATCCCTTGCTTGAGATAATCCATTTGTAAATACATTGGTGCTTCCTTCTACGATTGGCCCACTTACACCATGAGGACAACATGGTAAACCATGGTCGCAAGTACCGGTGTGCTGATCTGTTACTCTAGCAACTAGTTTTTCCATTAATATCACCTACATTTAAGGATTAAAATGAATAGTTGGAGCAATAGCTGTAATTTTGTTATCAGATTCTATGAATATTTCACCATCTGGTTGAATGCGAATTTTATTTTTAAATTGCTTATCAGTAATTAACACATCATCCGGATGTACATTTTGTAAAGGCTTGGTGAAGAAATTAACTCCACCCACGATCAAGGCATCATTTGCACTAAACGAACGACTAGCAGCTTCTCCTCCGCCAAACATCAACGGATCAATATCAGCTTGTGAGCAAACAACTAATACAATATCACCTTTTTTGAATGGCATCTGAATGACAAATTGTTCTGTTTGCCAAAAACTAAACGGTACATCCAAAATAGGTGTTGCTTCCGGATCATTTAATGGTTGGACATCAGCTTTATACAAATTCATGTCTACTTCAAGCACTTCGCATATTAAACATGTATTCATATTCATTAAATTTTCTTCAATTGATTCACTTACAAACTGTGTCATAGATGTTTTCGTCATACTGGCACAATCTCACATTCTGTATAATATTCTTGGCCGGATGTATCGCCCTTATGTTCACCTTTAGATACACGGAAAAGCCCATTAACTTTTCTTGAGGTTAGTTTGATAATGACATCTGTTGTGATTTTATGATTTAACAAAACCTTAATTTTGTAGCCTTTAAGCTTTTTCTTAGGGTTCTTAGTTTTGGACTTTTTCTCGTCCTTTACTTCCTCTTCGATTTCCTCTGGTTCATCTATAAGACCAGTTTCTTTTGATATATCTAGCCCTAATTTATCCCCTTTGGCTCGATCACGTACATACATACGTCCTTTATTGATATGCAGTTTTGCTTTGCAGTCTTTTGCAATCTCTGATACTAAAAATTTAATTTTGCCATTCAGTGCTTTCCCTGAACGATATATAAAATCTACTGGCAAATCAATATCACCGATTGCAAGGCCTGCATCACGTGCTAATTCTCTTAAAATAAGAGAGGCATGCGTATTACGGCCATAAGTCCGTTTGATGACCGTTTTTGTATAGTCCATAGTACAATCAATGCACTTAAAAGTAGTGATTTTGTCTAGCCCTTCCCACTTTGTTTCTTTTTTCTTGAGTGTACCCGCAAAAATAACGCCATTGTCATCTACATAGCCAGCACTTAAAATAGCAGCTTTATTAGTAGCAATGGCATTAATAGTGCTGTCTTTTAGGTTATACACGCTAATATCAATTGTATCTACTTTTTCATTGTCTCCGAATGGTACACTAAATTTTATAGTTAACGGATCCGTAATTTCTCGATCACTAATTAAAAATGTAGTTTTACGCATGTATAAATTACTCATCTGAATCACCTACATATAAAAAGACCGTTTCATTCATATTCTCGTATGTAATACGAGTGGCAGAATTAGCACGGTCTTTAGGAATTATTTGTACTTTAGGTAAGTCAATATTTACACGATTTTCGAATAGAGGGCGATTGATGATAAGTTTTTCTCCAATAACAAGAACTCCTCCATCTTTAAATAAGTCTACAGTGAAAAAATCATATGTCTGATTGTAGTTAACCTCTATTTCAAACACTTCCCCTGCAAGCTCTATCTCAAAAGAATAGGGAATTTCATCTTTATCAATTTCAATGTATTCATTCAATTTTTACGCCCCTCCAATCCAGCTTGACCACCACCAGATGAACTCTTAGGAGGTGTCGTGTATTTTGATTTATTTGTTTTTGATGCGGAAGTAGGTGTCTTTTTCGTCTGTTGACGACCTTTTTTCGAAACCGGTTTTGTTTGTTTTTTAACAGGAATAGAAACACTAACAAATTTAGCAACCTTAGCTACTTTTATTTGTTTGAGTGTCATTGTAAAAGCATATCCATCTTTAATTTTTGCTTCATAATCATGTGAAAAGTCCGTTATGACAACATGCTTTAATGACGTCATGTAATCAAAATCGATGATTTCACCAGCTTCTCGATATTTCCGAAGCTTTAACACTTTTTCCTGTGTATCATCAAGTATAATCCCTGTTAATGAGATGGTGATAGGGTTACTTTTCACATGATCTGTAATCTGCTCACCATCTTCAAGCGCATGGTCAGTCGTTGTAGACGATTCTGGCATCGACACCTTAGTAATAACATCGATTAATACATCTTTTATATACGGCATCCCATCACCACCTACATAATTTGTAATTCCTCGCCCAACACTTCACTAATTACCTCACGGACTTTTTGAGCTATATCCAGTGGATTATCTCCTGTAATATGGAAAATAAATTGATGACCACCATTGTTACTTGGAGTACTATCCTTCTTATCTAAATTAAATGTTCCTACACCCGATTCAGAACTATTATCAAGGTTTAGTTCCGGTGTACCAGAACTACCCTGACTTAATATCCCTGCTCTACGTAGCTTATTTGATTGATTAGCAGTCAAGACAGATTCATCTTTATGCAACTCTGCTACATAGCCATCATAAGGAACACGTTCAAGACCTGTAGCATGGGAACCGCTAATAAAATTGCCAACTGCGCCGGCTGCTTTACCTATGGTGCTACCTATAGATGAAACCCATTTGGGTAACTTGAAATTTGTGATAGCATTTTTGAATTTATTGAAATTACTAGTTATCGTGTCCCAATTTTTATAAATTGTGATACCTGCAGAAATCAACCCTTTTATAGGTCCTGCTAAAAAAGATAATATAGGGTTGTTATCAATAACTTGCCATAGTTGTATAGCTTTTGTTTTAACGGTCTCCCAATTTTGATATAACAGTATCCCTCCTGAAATTAGTAGACCGACAGCGGTCACAACCATTCCTATTGGATTAGCTCTCAAAGCTGCGTTAAAGCCTTGGGTCGCAAAAGTAGAGGCAATTGTACTGGCTTTAAATAAATCTAATGCTGTTTTTACAAATGAGATTGTTTTCATTACAGCAAAACCACCCGCAATACCCGCTGTGGCAGCTATTACTAATTCTTTATTTTGTATAAGCCAACTAACTCCAGTTTTAAAACCATCGAAGGCAACACTTGCAACGTCAATTCCCACAGCCACTGTACTACTCATTGTGTCTGCAAATGAAGCGATATTATCACTAGTCTCTTTAGGTAGACCGAAGTTTTGCCATAAATTGGATACATTACCTGAACCATTAACCAATGACATGAAAGTATCTTTAGCTGTACCCACAAAAGAAACTACTCGATCTATTTTACTGACTAACTTATCAGTATCTAGGTTTTCGATCCACTGTGACGTAGAAGCCATACCATCAACAAATGGTTGTAAGAGTGGGCCACCAATTTTCCCTTTTAAATTCGTCCAAGATTGCTTTAAATTCCCTAATTGGTTTTCATAAGCATCTGCTTCACGTGATGCTTGTCCTAAAGCCCCGGATAATTTGTTCCCATCTTCAACCATAGCCATTAAAGTTAGTTGTTTTTGAGATTCATTTAATTTTATGAACGACTTACCATATAGTTCGTTGGCTTTAGCATTACGTGTAGTTTCTGTAGCTGAAATACCGAGTGCTGCATCATTTTCAAAGTTTCCTTTTAAAAATGATTGCATGTTTTCAATTACTTCCTCAATAGATCGGTCGTAGAATGCTGCACTATCAGCAGCAGCTAAAGTTGCACGTTCGGTTAAAGATAGTGCTTCAGCAGTATCCGCACCTGTCGTCTTTGCAAATGCTGCTATTTGAGTAAAACTGCCTTTTAGCCTTTCTGGTAACATTCCGGTTTGTTTAGCAATTTTATTTAAATTTTCATCTGCTGTAGATTGCATTCCAGTGAATACTTGGTCAAACTGTGCATTCATAGCTTGGAAACCTGCGGCTGCCTCGATTGCGCTCAATCCGAACTCTTTCACCTTATTAACAGCAAAAACACCTGCAACAATTCCTACAAGACCACGCATCATTGATTTAAAACCATTTAACGTTTTGCTAACATGTTGTACTTCTTGATTTAATTGGTCAGCTTCTGATTCAGCATTATTTAATCCACTTGAAACAAGCTGTGAAGCAGTATGACCTGTTTGCCCGAAATGAGTAAAGCCTTGAGCTGTATGATTTAAACCTTGTCCAACACCTAATATTTCATTTTCTATGTTATCCATAGCTTGATTTATTGCTTGTAAGGTAGCAGAAGCTTCATCACGAAAGTTAATACCAACATACATATCACGTAATGTGTTACTCATTTAATCACCCCCATCACCTTTAGTGCTGCAAGGGCATCAATAATACTCTCGTTATCCCATGACATAACGCTTTGTGGATCTAATCCATATTCTTTGGCTACAATATATGGCCATAAATTACTTTTCACTTTTTTTATATAACGAGCAGGGATGTTTTTCACCCCTGCAAAGTTCATTTTTTTATTGTCCTGTTCGAAGAAAGGAAAAGGCTGCGTTCGTTACCTCTTCCAGTTCCGTCCAAGTTTCAAAATCGTCCATTGTGAGCCCTGAAGGGTTAACAACAACATGTTGAAGCATCAAAGGCATCATTTTTGTATTAAGTACTTTCCCAACTGCATTTGTTCCTTCATCCATGATTTCAGCTTGCTTTGAGTTCATTACATTTTGAAATGTGTATTTGTTGCCAGCTTTAGATTCATATTCTTTTGTTTTTGCTTGAAATGCCATAATATTTAGTCCTCCTTATAATGTGCTGCTAAAATTACATATTCTAACGCCTCTACTTCTTCTGCACGAGTAAATGGAGGCAACTTTTGAATCCGACAATCTTCACCAGTCACACGTTTGTTTAACGTTGTATCATGTAACATAACATCAAATGATTCTCCACTTTTATAAAGCTGCAACAATACAGGTACAGACGCAGATTCAGGTTTTAATTTAAATGTAAATGTACCAGTCTCATTATTTGATTCATTCCATGTGACATTACCATCCGCACCGACAGTTTGTGTCCACTTATCCTCGTTTGGCTCTGCTGAAATTGCGTCTCCATCTGCGAAGCCGGTCAAAATATTGCCAGCTACTACAGCTTGCGTATTCTTAAAATTGTGTACGGTCATTTAAAAAGCCTCCTTACAGTGTTAATACACCATTAATTTGTACTTTCTCCACCCCGCCTGCGATCACTAGACGGAAATTAATATCTGGTAAGATTCGTTGTGCGATTGTGTTCTTTGGAATATCTTTACGGCGTGGGAACGTAATTTGATAGTCTGGTTCGCCGTTGTCATCTTCTGCAATAATGCCTTGGCGATAAGCCGATTTGAATCGACTGTCCATTACAGCTACAATTTGTGCAATACCCGCGTCTGTATAAGGAATCTTCTTCACGCTAGCAAGCTTTTGAAATACATCCTCACGGAGTCTTGCACGTAAGAAATAATCTGCTTGAATAACATCCAAATATTCTCCACCAATTGCTTTACCACTTGCATTAATCAGCCATCCCATTTCATTTATACACGTCGTGGCATTGTTTGCGATCACTGTATTAATTTCTGCATTGGATAACTTAGCAGCACTAACACCATTGACTTGCTTATGACTGAAGACAAAAGAACCAATTACCTGTGGAGCACCATAAGCAATCAAACCCTCTGCGTGGTAAGCATGTTCATCATCGTGCACTGACACTAAAACATTTTCATATTTATTTTTCAATTCTTCTGTTAACGCAATATTTTTTGTTGTAACCCCATAAATTTTCTCTTGTGTTGAAATCCATTCACATAATGCCTTGATTTCTGCATCGCCGCTTTCTACTGATACAAGATAGAACCAATCGTTATTAGTTTTCACAAGATCGTTTAAGGCAGACGGCAAAGCTATAACATCATCGGCACCTGAAACATATGATGTTCCATAACAAGCTAACTCTCGTATTTTCGGAGACTGGCCAAACATACGTGTAGCTAATTTATACTCTTTTGTTGTTTCTGCAAAATCCTCCGCTACTTCGGAAATGTCTGTATAAATCTTGAAATCTAAATCTTTATTTGTTGCTAGAAGCAAAGGTAATCCAAAACCTTTCTCTGCAACTGGCTTGGTCTCACGTGTAATATTGACCTCTACAAAACGTGATTTATCGGATGCAGCCATACCATCACTCTCTTTCTATTGTTATTTCGTATTCGACTTTATCGAAGTAATCAATTTCATATTGTTCTGTTTCGTTGTATCGAATAATCACATCGAATCCCCATTTTTCATCGTAGGCATCTACAAGAAAAGTTGTTCTATTTCCCACTTCTGAAATACTAACAACTGCTACCCCTAATCCATCCAAAAAGAAAGAACCTCGCCCTTCAAACCACTTTCGAAGCTGCGAAGCCACTTCAAAAGCGTTATCATGCGAAGTTCCGTACGTATTAAATGAAATCGTGAAATTGCGTTCTTGTGTCCGTTCTTCAATTAAAGAATCTGCCAAATCTACATGAGAAATATTTTCCCTTCCTCGTCCTTTTCGATCACCAATTATTTTATAAGTAACATAAGGTAATGTCGGTATATCTCCTGTCTGGTCAGCACGAATAATTTTTAAAAACCTATCAGTAGCTATCTCGTTGCGGATTAATTTCATTAAATTCATTTCTCACGCCACCTCAACAAATATATATTGACGTCTGTATATACGGAATAGTCTTTAAAAGCTTGAAGAGTATATTTTTGCCCATTGTACTCTACCTTTGTACCTTCTGGTATTTGATCTATGGTTAGTAGTTTCTTTTCTTTCACTGTGAATGTGCCGTTTTCCGCATACTTTAAATCGTCATTGCTGAGAGGCAAAATAATCCCTGTCATTTCCTTAGGTATTCCTTGCCCAGTAACCCATTCTCCGTCAACATAGTCACCTTCGCCTTGCATATGGGCAATAAATGGCACCCCTTGCGATTGAATGAATGAATCAAATAACATTTTTTCAGGCATTAACGTCTCACCACCTTGTATGTGATCCTTTGACGCAACCCTCCTGTATCAATCAAAGGGTTGCTAGACCCTTTTTTAGCAATTGTAGCAGGTGCATTTGGCGGGCTATTTATTTCCGTTAGTTTTTCCTGAATGTCACCTACCATTTTGGCACCAAGACGTTCACATAACATTTGAGCGTTTATCCGACCACTTATAACATGTTCCATCTGTTTTCTCATAAACTTGAACCATTCGTTATTCTTATCATCGAAAGTAGACCTCAAAAAAGAACGTTCAGGAATTACAATAGAACCTCTTTCTTTTCGGATAGTAATACCAAATTCTTGTACTCCTGCGATCATGACGTATTCAGCGCCCGAACTACCAAAAATCCCTACTTCGATATCATACTTTTTCAAATCATTCAATGACTGAATCACACGTGGAATATTGTTATTCCGGCTAATAATACGGATTCCCATTTATATCACCATCAAATTCAAGTGTTTTTTTGGCTTATTTTCTAGCTCAGCTAAATCTTCTAAAATTCTTTGGTATTCTTGACCGTATTTAGAAGCCAATAGCCCAATATTTTTGTTTGGATCACTGTATTGGCGCTCAATAACATCTACTTTTTCACGAATAATAGCTTGTTTTGGCTCCGCAGATAAAATAGCTAAATGTGCAGCTAAATAACGTGTAAGACGCTCATGATGTGCCTCTGGAACGCCTAAAGAGGACACTTCCAAAGAAGCATCCTCAATATATAACTCCAACCGCATATCAGAAATAGCCTCAAATTCGGTTCCTAGTAAGCGCACACGTTCAATTGTTGTTAAAGCAGGCATGATCCATACCTCACTTTCATATTAATTCCCTTGAATTTCAGCAATTTGAGCATCAATAGCTGCTAGAACTGTTTTACGTTTCTCATCCTCTTTAAATTTCTCTAAAAATTCGATAGAAAACGTATCTTTTACAAGTTTAATTGCTTCATCTGCGTCTAAATCCTTGAGAGAAGCCGTATTTTGTCCTTCTGGCACCACAATTTCTCCGCTTTTAATCAAGCTTTTAATGATTGGGTGTGTAATAAAAGCTGTATATTCAGCTTCTGGTAATGTATTTGCCCCAGGAATAACCTTTACATCATTTGCAATACGTGTGTAATTACCTTTGTTGTGTACTAACATTAGATACCCTCCCCACGCACAATAGCCATTGGATAGCGGACAATTGCACCGCCACAGCGTTCTTCAAGCGGAATCTTATAATTAGGGAACTTGTATTCTTGTGGATGACGTGTAATATCCATCGATACAAGCATTTCAACAACATCTGGTGAGGAATCAAATACTAAAAAGCAATCTGTCCCGCCTGTGCCTTGTTCATTAAGATCAGATGTATAATCAATACGTTTGAACCAATTTTGTGACTGAATGTACTGTAAACACGTTTGCATTGTGTGCTCATTGTAGACTTTTTCTAAATGCTCATATTGTTCTGCAGCTACGAAAAGCGTATCTGCTTCATGACCGGGTAACTTATTAACTAAGTTTTTAGCCTTTTTGATGTCCTCAACAATATCGACACCTTTTTTGTCCTTCCATTTTGTTGATGTACCTGCTTCATTGTTTGGTACCGCGAGCACTTGAATGCCAGTGGCATTAACCACACCTAAAATATTATGGTCCTTGTCACCCATCCAAACGAGTTTGTTTTCCTTTTCTGCTATGGCTTTGCGTGCAGTATCAGCTTTTGTCACCTCAACGGGACGACGTGCCATTTGTGCATTACGAATTTCTTGTACGGATATATTGAATGCTGTAGCAATGGAATAAATATTGACTGTATGACGTTTTAAATCAGCATCAACTAGTGGGATGTCTGTTGCTCCTGGTGCTAAAATTTTAGCAGCTCCTGATCGCGTCATGACATCATACGAATAAGTTTCAGCACCTGCAGGTACGTCGGTTTTGACGTTTAAAATGGTACGAGCCTTTAATTCTTCTTTTTTTGGCTCATAAATTTTCTTGTCTACTGCCTCTAAATCTTGTGGGCGTAGTAGTGCATCTTCACGGAATTGTGACATAAATTATGTTCCTCCTTTAAGGTAAATTAATTTCAATTTGAACTAATGAATCAGCAGTAGCATTTCCTCGGAATACAGCACGTGAGAAATCACTTCCACCACTTGCAACAAACTTGCCTGTTGCTACATCAACTTGTACAGCCATGCCATTTGTGACATCCCCTCCAGCAACAACAAAGATATTGCCTCGTTTAACCACTGGCACCGGTTGACCAACTAAATATTTTTGGTCATCTGCATTCGTTGTGTAATCATGTATACCACGTGATAAAGCAATACCAATCGGTTTGCCATCCGTTTTAACTGGCACAACCCCTGTCCCATCTGCGGTTAATTGAACGGCCGCACCAAATGGAATAATTTCTTTTGCTGGATAGCTGTCTGCTGCATACTCTTGATAGTTTGCTAATTGTCCTGGACTGCCAGCTAGTGGCATGTACTGTCCATATTCTGTAATGGCCATGGAATAGCCCTCCTTTTAATTAGTAATTAAGAACGCATGTTTAAACGCTGTGCACGCATTGCATTTACATCTGTATTTTGTCTTGAATCACCCGTAATAATGGAATTAGATCCGGTAGACGAAAATCCTTGTGAAGCGACTTGCTCAATAGTTGCATCAAAAAAGGCGTTGATATAGTCATCTGACTTCCCATCGCCTTTAAAATCCTGTTTAGTTGTTGAAATAACCGCTTCTTTAATTTCACGTTCCGTTTTTCCTGTAAAATCGAAAGAATCGCCAAGAAGTGGCTTTGTTGTGCTAATGAGTTGCACACGTGCTTCTACCTGCTTGTCCAATTCATCTGCTGATACTTGCTTTGCCTTTTCTTTAGCAAGTTCTGTTTCAACGTTTTGCAGCTTTACTTCCAACGCATCATACCGCCCTTGTAACGCGTCCATGCTATCACCCTTGACTTTAGCTGTTTCTTCTTTCGCTTTTAAAGCATCGATGTATGCTTTAACTGCTGGATCCACTTCATACTCTGAACCTTCAATCTTAATTTTTGCCATTTTATTTTTTCCTCCTTCATCTGAATCAATTTGCCATGCGTCACTGTCTGCGCGGATGGCTACCTCTGGACCAGCTCGCCCTTGATCTACAATAGCAATGTGATTAATTTCAATGTTTCGCTGTACATACTCATATGGTTGCCCATTATATGTACCCGCTTCTGCCACAACATCACTCATAAATCCGATGCTGATTTCTCTTTTGCCATCATAAACCTTCTGAATCAGATCTTTATCAGTGATAGTCATCGACACATAGAGCTTCAAGTCCTCCACGTGTGCGTCCGTATGACTCATCCCCTTAGCATAAGCCTGATAATTATCCAAAGTAACCGGTTCGTTAGGATGTTCATCTGTAATAGGTTTGGAGCGGGCTGAGTGCATTGTGCGGTCACTAAAGATTTCATCAGGCAACTTCGCTTCCATTTGCACTGTACCATCCTGTCTCGCATAAGGAAAAACACCAGGACGAGTAATCGGCACACGTACCGTTAAATACCCTTCTGGTGTCTCTGCGTAATCGTTAATTAAACTACGGTCATAGCGTTGTAGTTTCAATGTTTCACCTCCTCCCAAGTTAAAAGACATGCTTTTGCATGTTTTTTAACTTAATGGAATTTCCATACTCCAATTGTATTTTAGCTCTTGGATATATAGTCTAGTAGGATTGAAATCTATTAATTCAAGTTGAATTTCTTCAAAGATTTCATAACCATTCTTTTGTATTTCAGATTTTATTTGTTCTTCTTGAGATAATAAATATAGTTGTAGTTTTCCAAGTGTGTTGTTAGCATTTATAAATGCCATACTATCAGTAATTGAAGTTCTTACACTGGTTATACCTAAACCTGAAGAAGATATAATTGGATTCCCATCAGAATCTTTAATCTGTACTGGTGTATTTATTCCTGATTCACGTAATACTCTACGGTGTTTATTTTCTATAGGAATACTTGAAAAACCTTTAAACCCATACCTATCTATCAAACTTGGCCAGTTATTATACATTTCTTGTATCACATCTGAATCTGCCCAATGACCGTGTCTAAATATATTAATAAAATAAACGACGTTTTTGTGTAGATAAGCAAATAATACAAAATCATCTCGTTCTACAAGATGCTCACCATCAATTAGTTTATCACCAAGATGAAAATGCATAATACCCCAATCCGAAAACATATCATCAAATCTTCCTAAATCAAATGCAGCTCTATTAAAATAGGGTGTAATATCGCCTCCATTTCTTATAATGTTTTCTAAGTTAGAAAAACCTTTTAATACTTTGGGAGGGCAATGAAAATTTTTTGACCTTTTTATTTCATGCGGACCTGCAAATTCTTTCTTTCGTAAAAATGCAAAATATTTAACTATGATGTTTTCATCATCATAATTAACAGGAATCTTCAACCCACTCTTTTTTATTTTTTCTATCATTAATTTTTTATAATTATTTTGCAAGTCTATAATCATAGAAAATCACCCCTTTCTATCCATAAAAAGGGTTTATCTATAAAAAGTCAATAATAAGGTTTCTAAACTAATCATCAAAAATAGGTAATGCAATGCAACGACAATGAAAATCTTCACCAGGTAACCCAACAGAAGGAGGATCTTCGTATGAAAATATTTTATCTTCAAGTACTTTATGATAATCACGTACACGCTCATCCTTAGACGTACGCCATTTAAATTTCATAACACCCATATTCTTATGACGTTGAGCAGTCATCTGCCCAAATAATGTACCTGATTGATCTACAGCAATAAACTTAGCACGGCGTTGAGACATGCCTATTTGCTCTTCCAATTGCTCACGGATTGTTTTGTAGCTACTGCCATCCTTTATACCTTCATAAATAATAGATTCAATTTTATGAGTATATTCATCACGAATATTTGTAATGTAGACGACATTCTTCTGGATATTCTCTTTCATGAAAGGAGCAAGCCATGATTCGGTAGCTGTTAGTTCTATGCCTCTTACCCTTCCTTGCTGTTCCATATTCGTTTTATTCACTTGATTTAAATTTTTCATAAAAGAAGAAGCAGCTCTATCCACCCTTTGTTGTGAATACACAATCGAAACAGCTTTTTTGATATGACTTGTCAATTTCTTAAAAAAATCAAATGGACCATCTTGCACATAACCTCGGCCATCTTTCTGCATTTCGCTTTTTACTGCAGTATCGTATAACGAAAGGGTTGCCTTGCCCGCTTCTTGAACCAATTTATCGATGGAACGGAAATATGATGCAACAACAACGTCGGGAAATCGAGTAGGTGGCACCCATTTAGCCATGCTGTCCATTTTCCTTCCATGCACTGTATACTTCATTGGCCATACGTTGCCATTGTGCATCATCACCGCTAAACTTGAAATCATCAGAAACGCCGAACTGTCCGAAGCGGGTCTCTCTAATTTCATCAGAAGAGATAACACCATTAGACACATAAATTTGGTCTGTTTCTGCAACGATTTTACGAATTTCTGCATCAGTTTTAGAATCTACTGACCAAAGCGGATTGAATTTTATTTCCCACTCAACTGTATCTGGATCGACTCGACCACCTGGTTCCTTCTCTGCCCATAACAACATACGAATAAGTTGCTCAAGAAGCGGTTTCATTTCATTTTCTTGTGCTGAGGTTATTCGAGCATAGTAATTCATCACATCATATTGTGCCCCTGTCAACGTACCCGCTTCTTGTCCTTTAATGACACTCTTAGGCATTCGAGCAGAAGCCGAAATATAATCCCATACAAAGTCCAGTAAGTCTTTCATTCCAGATACAGGCGTTGTTTGCTTTGTGAGCGTCTCTCCCTTTGCGATAAGGGCAAGTGCCTCTGTTCTAAACATAAAGTCAAGTATCATTGAAAGTTCTTTTTTTTCCTCTTTCGACAGGTTATCAATGTCAGCAGATTCATACACCTTAAATGTGAAATCATGCAATATCTGTCCAACGGACCATAAGGATGTATCAAGTACTGTAATAGCATCATACAGTGTCTCTAACAGCGACATGCCCTGTTCTTCATCCTCTAAACGCCTTGTTTGGTCATGCAACACTCGAGAATAATGAACAAGTGTTTCTGTCTCTACGGCTTGTATTCCGTGCCTAGATGCGCGGCTAATTCGTAAATTTTCCAACTTGCCATAGTTCTTATCAAATACATCATCATTGATTAAAAGCTCGCTTACTTTCATTGATGAGAATGGATGCAAGTAATCTATAGAAAGTAGACTATCTAACTTTAATGGATCTTGTAACTCGAATTTACTTCGCTGGGTAACGCCTAAGGAAATAAATCCATCACCACGCATACGTTCGTACATCCTCATTTTCTTAAAAGCATCTTTCGCTTTAAGGTCTGCTAATCGCGCCATTATATCTCGTGCAAGCTGGTCATCCTTCATACGTAATGTAAACCAGTGCCTTGTCATGTCCTCCGCTGGAATATCGACAATATTTTGTACTATTGGATTATCTGCATATAGGGCAGATATTTCAGCATGGGTTAACTTTCTGCGAATACCAGGCACTTGCCGAGTAAGCTTATCTTTAGCACCTGCTTTCCCATGACCTTGCATAAAATCCTCTTTGTACTGCTTAGCTACTTCGAGAACACTCAATCTTTATCACCTACCCATGCCTAACAATTTTTTCGTTCTATCTAACAAGCTTGAATTATTCGTGTATAGCTGATTTAGCGCTTGCGTCAATGCATCCACCATGTCATCATGAGCCCCGTTAGGGAAGCTCACCATTTCCTCAATGACATCATTCACCCAAGGACACATATTCGGGTGAGGGAAATAAACATTACCCGCTTCAAATAAAGGAGACACCGCGTTTGCACGTGCCTCCTTACCACCATCCGGATCAACTGGAATAATGCCACTGATTTCATCTTTTAATGTATCTATGACAGCAGAACCGTTTGCTTTATCCTCGATATATTTACTGGTAGCTTTTGGCCATTTGTCAGTCATTGCGCGAATTGCTTTAACTGTATCTGGGAAGTTCATACGTTTGTGGTCCTGATCTAATAAGAAATACTGTGCCTTTTTTCGTGACCATACTTGGCCAGCAACAAAGTCACTACTTTCTGTTTTCTTAAATGTACAGTCCCAAGATTGAGCCATTTTGTCAAAGTGAATCGGTAATACAATAACATCATCACTTAAACCCCAATCCCGCTTCATTTGCTCGTCACGCACATAGTATTTAACCCATTCACGCTTAAAGATACTACCACCTGCAGGAGCGGGTCTTTGTTGGTAAAGAGACGCCCACGTTCGTGATCCAACCTCTGCCTTTTTATCCTCAGCCCATTTCTCATCAAAGCCGAGCTCTGGACATAACGGCTCGCCAATTTTACGGTTTAATAGATCATTTTCGTCCTCTGCAATGGCAGGTAACCGCAATCGCACCCACTTACGAGGGCTCCGAGCAAGCAAACGACCAATTAAGTCATCCTCATGCCATCGTGTCATAATAACGATTACGGATGCTCCATCATGTAGACGAGTTGACAATGTTGCCTCCCACTCATCCCAAATGTTATCTCGTATCGTTTGTGACATAGCTTCTTTCATATTTTTGATTGGGTCATCAATAATCATCAAGTCCGCACCTTGACCAGTAATAGAACCACCTATACCAGTTGAAATCATTCCGCCCCTTCTGTCTTGAATTCCCCAATCTTTTGTAGCTGCATTGGATTCAGATAATTGTACGTTAAATAGTTCATGTGAAAACTCATTAAACTTATTACGATTTAGACGACCAAACTTGGTTGCTAACCCATCTGAATATGCAGCAGCTATTACCCGCTTATCAGGATTTTTGCCCAAATAAAAAGACGGAAACGATTCTGTTACCGTCATACTTTTACCATGTCGTGGAGGCATCTCTATTAATATAGATAACTGTTCACCATCGGCCACACGTTGGAGCACATCACAAATTAATTCAGTATGACGAAAGTGCTCATAATGGCCGTGATGTACATATTCAACATAATCACGGTAGAAGCGGCGTGCAAGTTCTTTGTCCGCTTCGTTTTCCAACGCGCTTATTTCCTCATCGCTTAGAATTAGCAATCGCTCTCAGCTCCTCCGTCGTTAAATTACTTAAATCAACGCCTGTGGTGTTGCCACCTCCAGCACCTTTTGTTTCAGAACGTACTTTTGCAATGTCTACTTTTAATTTTTCTTCACGTAACCGTTTTAGCTGTTCATCACTTAATAAATCGGTGTACTTTGATAACATTGCAAGTGCTGCCATTTTGTCAGCAAGCTTCACACTGATACCATCCTTGCCTTTTTTGACCTCGGTTATAATCGTGCCATCTACCTCTGTGGCATCGTGGAAGTGCACTGTATTTACCTTGTATGTCTGCATTCGTGGGTTTCCATCTTCATCTAAGATTACGCCCCCCATACCATCTAACATAGGCTCCTCCACTTCACGCATGCCGAAGTCCACAAAATCGGTGATGTCAGCAAATGCAATGTCGATGTACTTTTGTAAGACCTGGCGTGCATCCAGCATAATACCGTTTGCTAGCTCTGCCTTCAATCGATGAATTTCCTTTCGAACCTTATCATTTCTTATCAATCGAGAGCCATTGCTCATCGCTGAAGCGTAGTCACATCCATACACTTTTTGGTATGCTTTCGTGGCATTCCAATACTTTATGTAGTACAAACAAAAAAGCAACTGTTGACTGTTGAGACCGTCACTGGGGACGATTTCAAACTGTACAGTTGCTTGCGATTCCGCTTCTGGAATTTCTTTGCTCCGTTGCGTTTTTTTCGTTTTCTTTTTTACGGAACGTTCCGTATTTTTCGGTTGTTTTGATTGGAACGTTCCATTTGATTCCGCTTCAAGACGATCATCCCATGAATCTTTATTCTTCCAACCTCGCACGGTGCCCTCAGATATACCAAGTTGTTCGGCTATGTCTTTAAGCCTTATATCACCGTTACAGGCTTTGTATATATCATATGCTTGATCACGTCTTGGATCTCTTGCTCTACCCATATCTCATAATCACCACCACCTCCACATTTGATTGTTTATAAATCACCCATATGTAATTGCTTTCTAAAATAAAAAAACCACGATTTTTTTCGTGGTTTTTGATAAAATGTAGTTTTTTTAAAATTAATTTACGGTAGTACATACATTACTGTTACTGCTGCACCAAACGGAAGTGCCCCATCCCCTGTTACAATCCTTACAGATAATAGGTCACATTTATTTATAGCATAGTTAGCTGTTGTTGAACCACAACAATTGGGGTTTTCAGCAGTGTTTGGCCCTGTTACTGTAGCAATAACACCTGTTGAAATCGGGTCAGTAAAACCACAGCTTCTACTAATAACTACTTCAGCCGTTACTGTATCTGCAGCTGTTAGTGTATTATCACGTACATTTAAAACTAATCCAGTTATAATTGCGTTTTCTGGTATAACAACCGTATTTCGTGGGAATAGCGCGGAAGCAGTCCCTAATCCTAAATATTGACCATTTCCTATAGATTCATCTGTTGCTAAATAAATTTCACACACTCTTGCGTTATTAACTGGTGGTGGTGGAGTTACTCCATTCATTTCTGGTATACATGGTGCTTTGAATCTAAAGAAACACTGATTTTTCTCACAACCACACATATTGTTTGCATGGTGGTGATTCCAAGCTTTATTACAATTTCTACATCCCATTTTTAAAATCCCTCCTTGTTTTTACTACACTATTCAATTAGGGATAAAAGAAATAGACAATTATACTATGTTCAATTCATTTCGTTAGTTTTTTATAATAATACAAAAGACCACTAATAAATTGTGGTCTTTTAACAAAGGGATAAAAAAATGTGTTTGAATAATTCTAGTGGTTACTCAAGCCACTTCTACATCCTATTCCTCACAAGACGTTTCTCATAGGTAAAAGCCTATGGCATATACACAGATTATGGTTCTAAATAGTGCATTACCGCGAACTTTATTGTTAGTTAATTGAATTAAATGGAAAGTGGACAAAAGTTCACATAAAAACCACTTATTTATTATTAATTAAGACATCTAATCACTTAAAAAATATAGGCTGGCCGTTGGTCTGTTTTCCTCTAATATTTCGGTTTTTATAAATACCAAGGGAGGAAAACCTTACTGCACCGTCCTGCCTCCCATTTTACATTGCAAATTTTTCGTAGGTCAAAATAGTACTTATTTGGCTATTTTGGCTAATCTGGCTAAAAATGATTTGTTTCTTTAACCGCACATAATCTTTAGATGCTGATAGATGTTCAGCGATTTGTCTGTACGTCATTCCATCAAGTAAGCAATCATAAATGGTTTTAAGTTGTTCATCGTCAATTAGATTGTAAGCTACCTCTAACGCATATACATAAGTACGTAGCTTTTCTAATCGCGCTATCTGACCACGTTCACGTATATCCATTCTTTTAAGCTCTTCTACGCTACGAATCAAACTCCCTTTTGGCATTGCTGCATCTATTCCATACTGAGCGACCCCCCAAGAAACCATTGAGCTTGAACTACCATATAACACTCTTTCTAACCGATTAATTTCTTTCTTCCAGAAACGATAGTTTTTCACTAGATAATCAATGTCTGCCTCTGACCATACTTCTTTTACTGTTTGAGCTGTTAACATAGGTTTGGCCTCCTAAGTTGTGTTATAATGACTTATCTGTGAGGCCATCAAAGGGCATAAACCATTTCTAGCTGTAGCGTGAGTCGACGCTACGGCTTTTTTCTTATTTTCAAAAACACCTCAAACATACTAATCCTAGAAATTTGGTAAGTATAATTCTTACCAAACTTTTTCATTAAATTTAAGTAAATATTAGTTTATTGTATAAAGATATTTCGTTTATTCAGTGTTTCATATTAACTTTTTATTACAAAATAGTTATAAAATAACACTAAACTATTAACTATACACAAATGTTTATATTTGTTCTGTACTTTATTTATAAAATTATTTATTGTAGAATAGACAAATTACCAGCCAATTTACAATCCTTTTCATAGATTAAGAATGTAAGGTTACGATACCTTAATTCTACTATGAAAGGAGGGTATACGATGAGTGTTAATAGAAATCCAGCAGCTAGAAAAAAATGCTCCTCTTGCCATTCAAGAGTAAGTATCGTTTCAAATGAGAGCAATCGTTGTAAAGGCTGTGCTTGTGACCAATTAAGAGATTTAAAAGTTAATTCTCGAGTTAACATCTTTTTAAAGAGTGGTAGAGAATTTAATAATGTAAGATTTCTTTCCTTAAACAATGAAGATTGTTGCGCATATTTTCTAGATGGCTCTAGAACTCTAGTTGTAAATTGTAAAGATATTGAAGCTATTCTATTACCGGTATAGTAGCTTTAATTTTAAAGAAGTCTATTCTTCTATGGATAGGCTTCTTTTCTCCAATTAAAGACTTTAAATTTAGCCTACATTAAGACATAATTTTTATTTTTCCAAAGGCAATAAACTATAAACCCAAGTTACCTAAGCATATAAATAGTAGTGTTAAGCTAAACTAGTTTAACAGGAACCTCCTGAATTGTTACTTAGGGTCACTCACACTCAGTGACCCGTTTTTAGTTTCTTTCCTCAAAATGCTCAGTAAAGAATTCTTGACTAACAACTAAATTAAGCCACAAATCACAGGCTTTATTTATGTTATATTTTACATAAAATACATATAAGGTGATTCTAATGACATTTATCAGAAAATACTTGAATATTGTTTACTTCGTTATACTTTTTTTACTTTTATCTGTTTCAGATTATTTCAAAAAAGGTAATTGGGATTTTCTTAATAATCTCTTCTTTTCTTTATGGGCAGTACTTGTTTATGCTTTTTTAAATTGGGCATGGGATAGTAAGAAATATGAAAAAAAATAGCATTTTGTTCATTAACTCTTAGGATAATCTGCAACTCTTTCCAACTGTTTAACCCATTCTTAATGTTTTCGGACATCCTATCAAACCATAAATACACCCTTCTCCCTTCTTTACAATATTTACTAAATATCTAATTCTTGCTTTCGTAATTCATCACGAAAACTTAATTGCTTATTCATTTCTGTCCCTCCTAAAATAAGCTCAACTGCTCATATTCTTGTTTTTTGGTAGGCACGTGCACAATTTCAGGCTTATCGTGCACCATCTCTATCGATTTTTTTACCTTTTTCGGCTTATCGTTCACCATAACCGCTTCTAGTAAGGTTCTTAATTTAACTTTTTTAATAGCCTGTAGATCCTCTCCTACTAAAAGCACGCTACTTATGACCATTTTATCTACAGGTTCATTTCTTTGAATTGATATGCAACCATAAAAATTCTCTATCACCGTTGCCTGCACACCATTTTCATAATGTTTACGTTTTATAATCGATGCGTCTATAATTTCTACAATGTCACCCACCTCAAATATGGTAGCTGTGTCTTTTGCTGATTCTTCAAGAGACACAATACGCTCAAAACAATCATTACGTTTATATGCCCCAATTGGTGGATCATCTGGACGATGCTTAAAAAACACACTGTAGTAACCATCTGCTCGTGGCTCCGTAATGATGTATTCTTCGTCAATTTGATAAAAATGTGAGGGTGGTTTCACTACACGAGCCAAATATTTATTAAGTACTCGTGCTGGTGCATCAATAGCAACATCCACTAGCTCAAAGTGATTCTCTTGGTAGGCCCCAAAGTGAGACCCATGTCTAGGGAAGCGGCTAGCACAATATGCATGACCGCCATGTGGGAAAAGATAGTACACTTCACCTTTTGTAAGATTAGTAGAGCCGCCCGTATCAATACATTTTCCCTGTAACATCCTCACCACCTACTTTCGATAAATGGCAGCAAGTAGTGCAATGTATAGCCGTCCATTGATACAACTTCACTTGCATGTTCCACAAATGTTTCAAGCGGAATCGATTTGCGCCCACCACTTTTAGCTGTCTGCCAAGCTGCTTGGAGCGGTGGAAATGGTAAGCGATAGTATTTATCCAACTCGTTGAAATACACAAGTAGAAAGGTGATGGCGCCTTTTTCGTACCAGGAGCGAAGCAATTCGTATTGATGTTCATGTAAGTTTTGAAGCGGAAAACTTTTCCCCTTCGTTTCCTTTGCATCAAACACCACTGCTCGTCCATTACAGACACCTGCATAGTCCACCCATTCAGGTTTTTCCTTCCGTCCTTCTATTTGGGAGCCTTTATCCTTTGTAATTTGTACAGGCGTTGGAATTTTACGAATATCTGCTAAGCCTGCATTACGATATTTTGTGTTGGCCATATCAATGACACGTTCTAAAAACTTGCCACGGTTAGCATGTGTTACTGATTTCGCACGCTGTTTAGTTGATTGATTACGAAACATCCTGTGTCCTCATTTCTTCTTGATTTTCCGCTTCTAACACGTCATATATGGTGAGCTGATTTTTCAAAAATTCCTCCTCGAGGTCATCCAAATGCCGTTGCCAGCAAGTGAACCCATATTGTCGTACTATGGATTCACCACTTTTTAAAGGTCTGTTACATCTTTTACAACGACTCATGATGTACTCTTTAGAGAAATTTCTTCAATGATTTCTACATCATCAGCTCTAAATGTAGGAGAAGGACCAAATTCATATTCTTCCGCTTCCCAATCTTTAATAAATTCATCACGCTCATTAACATAAGTGCCAAAGTAAGAATCTTGTTCTGCTTGGTAAAATAATTCCCTAACTCTTTCGTCATCCTCTTTTTGCCATACATATAACCCATAATTGGCAACACCAAGTCGACCGCGATCATATACAACAACCTCTAAACCATCTAGTTTGTTATAGACATCAATATATCCCTGTATTTCTTCCTCACTAGGTTCTGGACCGACGGATCCATCATACATTTGTTTAATATCATCTGGCGTTTTTCCAGCAGTTCGTAATATAGCTTTGAATATTTTAAACATGAGAAAATCCCCCTATTTTTTAAAATGGCAAATCATCTTCTGATACTTCAATTGGACCTCTACTATTCGCAAATGGATCTTCATCAACTCGCGTATAGCTTGGCTGATTCATAGGAGATTGTTGTTGATTCGTGTTATAGGGGCCTCCAAACTGTTGTTGAGGTTGTCCACCACCATAGGATGGTTGATTATTTCCGTATGCTTGTCCTCCATATTGAGGCTGTTGTTGCTGCTGTTGCGGATATTGGTTTGGTTGATTTTGATAATTTGGAGTGTTTTGTGGCCCTCCTCCACCGTTCCGTGATGGCTCTAAAAATTGAATACTATCGGCAACTACGTCAGTGGTATACACTCTGTGACCATTTTGCCCCTCATAACTTCCTGTTTGGATACGCCCCTCCAAACCAATCAAAGCCCCTTTACGTTGATAGTTTGCTAGATTTTCAGCTGCTTTACGCCATGCTTGGCAGTTAATAAAATCTGCATCACGCTCACCATTTTGATTGGCAAATGTACGGTTAATGGCTACTGTAAAGCGGCAAGATGCAATACCGTTCGGTGTGTAACGTAACTCAGGATCTTTTGTAAGACGGCCAACTAATACAACACGATTAATCATTTGTTTGAATCCTCCCTTTTTGTAGCTATGCCAGCATGCACATTGTTTTCTAAATATCTAAGTTGTTGCATTGCATAATGGGGGCAGTTGCTGTCACTTAACCGCTTCTGTACGTCTTGTAGGACTGGAAGCGGGAACTGATACTCACTGACAAGCTGGTTAATACGCTTCGCTACTTCATCATGTGTCACTGCCCGTACCAGTGCTTGGTCAGTGCCATTAGTAAAAGTACCTTTTGCCTGAGCAACCTTGGCGAAATGGTCACGCATTTTCATATGTTCTTCATGTCTGCTCAAATTTTTCTTCCACCTTCCCTAGCGTTGCTAAGATTTTTTGTCGTTCTGCTTCAAAGTAAGCTTTCTGTTCTTCCGACGGGTCCGCCTCTACATCCGTAATAAGTATTGATGATTCGATGATTTCTCCATTTTGTGGTTTTTCAAGTTGTCGCTCTTTAAACCATTGTGGAACAATCTCTCTCCGCCCCCGTTGATATTGTGGAAGAATACTTCCGTTAGCTTTCTCCCTTTCCCCTTTGATTTGAAGGATTAATGTGGTTGCTTTTTCACGTAGTTTTTTGGTTGAAAGAATATTTGATTGCCAGAAGCTGTTGTTTTGTGACCAGTCAATTAAGTATTCAATTTGTTGAGCTGTCCGTTGATCTCGTTCCATCATCAGACGAATATGATCAGCCCAGCTATTCAAATTTGGCTTTTTAAAATTGGCATCGTTAGCAAGAATTTTTTCATAAAGCCTATTTGCTAATTGATATTCAACAGAAGATTCGTCGTAAACTCGTTTGCGACTAGTATTCTTTTTAGTAATCTCTGTATTTGTAATCTCTGTAGTAATCTCTGTATACGTATTACCCTCAGGGGCAATAGGTGTTTCCCATTTGGGTAATACCCTATTGCCCATATCGGTAACACCCTCTTTCCCATTTGGGCAATACCCTGTTACCTTTTTGGGTAACACCCTATTACCTAAAAAGGTAATACCCTCTAAAAGTCCTATGTTCAAATCGATAAATAATACATTGGATAAATTTGTTCCATTGGATGTGATTGTCCGAAAATCACGAGTAATTAAACCAAGTTGCTCCAAACGATCCATGGCTTCTCTGACTTGTTTTTTGCTAAAGCCAAATTGTTCAACAAAGCTATCATAAGAACGTTGTAGCGCATCCGCTTTAAACTTCTTTTTTATGCCCAGTAAACGCCCTGATGCCTCTTCTTTCACATGTGTAGGGCGATACCAATAAACAATTTCACTGAGCAATGTGATAGCAATTAAATCAGGCTTACCTGTGCTTAATCGGATGCTTTCATACCAAGTATGTGGGATGACATTCCCTTCTAAATGCATCTGTCCAATCGCATCTACTGTTGTATTTCCTGTTGTAAACATTTGGTTTGCCCTCCTTATAAAAATCCATCTGTTCGCTTACAAATGGCAAAACTGCCTTTGATTTCGATCAACTTGTAATCAGGGTAGCCCTGCCATATGTACCGGCGTACAAGGCGATATACTTCCTTTTCATCACCTGCCGCCTGTTCAAAAATCCATTGTGGCAACAACACTCTGTGCGGTACAGAATTCATTGAGGCACTTGCATCTTGATAGCACGTAAATATTGAATTAAGCTATCTGCTTCTTTCATTGTTAATAAATCCGAATTCTTATCAGGGATTTTGCATCTCTGCATAGCACCGTTATAAACTGTGTTAGGATCGGAACCATATGCTGTGGCAACTTCACTCAACAATTTTGCTATTTCATTGAATTGTTCCTGAGTCCTTAAACCTGTTTGATTTGGTTGATTTCTTTGTTGCTGTAGCTGACCACTGTTACTTGGCTGTTTCGGAGGAGCTTGATTCATATATTGATAATCGTTTCCGCTCGCTCCATTTGCATCATCATCCTTCTCTGTAGCAAGCCCTAACATAGCCGACAAGCTATAGCGCTTCATGTAAGTAATCTGACCACCGAAATCTTGCATGCTATTGGCTGCTGGAAATTTGAGTGGATAAGATTTCACATATTCTCCTGATTCGTGCAGGAATATGGTTTCTACACAAGCCATTGTTAAATTGCCTTCAACGGTTGTATAGCTGTTCTGAATGATAGATAAATGATTTTGAACAAATATAGGTCTGACAGCATCTAAAATGCCATTGAGATCTGTGTATTCAAACGTATATGAACCGCCATTTTTGGTACGGACATTTACTTTTGCATTATGTTTTGGTGTTTGAATAGTTGCCCATGCTTTAGCTAATGCTGCCGAAATATTTACATTACTCTCGGAAAAAAGCATATTCTTCCTCCTAGATAGTTGATTTTTTGAAGTCTTGGGCGTAAAATACAAAGTAACTATTATTTCGAATAATTTTTTAGACCACTGCCGCAAACAGTGGTTTTTACTTTGTATAGGCCTGTGAATAAATAGTGGAACGTTCTGCAAATTTCAACGTCACAACTTCTCCATCTTTAGCGACACCTTCAAGCCCTGTGTTCTTAACTTGTAAAAATCGAAATTCTTTCTGATCTGATAAACGCTTGAAGTAAACAATACGCATTTTAATCACCTACTTCCTGATGGAATCCCATCAAGCAGCCTATAACTGCAAAGCAATCCGTCAAGGGGAGGAACGGGTTATAGACTGCTTGACGAGAGCGAGTATCGTACTCGCAATCATCAAGTTTTGTGATATAATTATCGAGACTGATATAGTACTGCTGTTTAATCGCGCCAACGATTAAGCAGCTTTTTTATTGCCAGCAAGCAATAATGATTGGTACGCCAATAGCAACCATGACAATTCCGCATTTCACACAGTACTCCTTATGTTCTTGATCCCGGCCGTCATCTGGCATATACAAATAATTCACTAGCCATTTCACCATGCTGACCACCACTTCCCTACTGACACTAAGCGTTCTTGCAATGACAAATTACTCCATTTATTAACTTTTAATATTTTCATTAGCAAATTTCTTCACCACCTTTAGGGAAATACCTCGCCTACTAAAATTTTGAATTAACCCACCAAAATTTTTGTTATCTTGTAGCTGGACTTCTAAACGTCTGATAGCATGTTCTGCCTTTTTAATCCGCCAAGCACATTCAGCTGCTAAGTTGTATGTACCGTGCTGTCTATGAAATGCCATGGCTCCTTGTAAATCCTCAATGCATGCTTTCTTTGCCGCTATCTCTAGCTCCAATTTCTTTACATGATCCAATTGAAAATCCCTCCTCCTATAAACATTGGTACTGTCTGTAAAAACTGCACTGCTGCATCTGCGCTAAATAATGCCGCTACTACTGTGTCTTGAGAATTTGTAATAGCTGCTGCTCGAGCTAAAAATTTAGCTTCACAAGCAATGAGATTTTGCTCAATTCGACTAATCGTAGATTGCGTAGTATGCATAAGCTCCGCGAAGGCTTCCTGCGATAATTTTGCTTTCTTGCGGCACTTTCTGATTAACTCTCCAACATCTACATGCAATGAAATCACCTCCTTATGCAGAAAGTGCATATTATGCTTACCACGCATGGTTTCTCTATTAAGTTATCTTTATAGTTGAGATATGAGATTGTTTGCCCCAATCTCTTCTACATACCTGTCCGGGTAGTTGTTTTTAGTAATCTTTATTCAAAATTTCATCAAGTACTTTAGCTGTAGGTTCTGCTAACCAAACTCGTTTGTATCTTGAACCTAGTTGTCTTTGGTGCTCCCTAATTCGAGGATCGCAAAGAATATATTTTTCTAATGACGCTTTACTAAATCTAGTTTCTCGAACTAGATCATCGATATCCCAATACAGTGTTCGTTTCCTAATGGTGGCTTGTACTATTTGGTCGTACCTTTCTAATAGTTCTTTTTTAGTAAGACCAGCGTTCTCGAGTACCAATTGAGTAATATCTGTATCATTTTTAATCACAGTCACTTGGCACCACCTTCAACAAGTTTTAACGCTTGTTGGTTGTACGCGTTAATTTCCATTCTCAGCGTAGTAGATGGCTGCCACATGGAGATAAATTTGATACTTTCAGCAAAACGTGTTTTAGGAATTTCTCCATACCTCGGGACTTCAAAATGATTTTTGAAATCTCGCCAAAAAGCTGAAAATACTTGACGGCTTATTTTTTTGTAGGCATTCGATTCTTTGCCACCTAACGCGGCAATTACTACTTCTCGGCCACGTTTGCTGATTTGAGACTCTTGATTGCCATCTATACGCATCGTTTTATAGAGTGATTGAACCGTTTCTTTCACTTCGCTCACCTCGACCTTTAATGTTTCAATCTCTTCTGATGTCTCAAGTGATAGTCTCATCGAAGCTTTCAACTGCTCTCTTTCTGATAACGGCGTTGGATGAAGCTGTTCCTCCAACGCATTAAACGCATGGATGTACTTCAATTTAAACTCAAGTGACTTAGGGCCAGTGAAGCCCATTGCTAAGAGCGTAAAACCATCTCGATTCATGTAATACATTTTGTAAGTCTGCTTATTTTGCGGATGCTGATAAGAGCTTTCAAAGAATAAATTCTGGGTCTGCTCATTTTTGAGCAACCCTTCAATATCCCTTAAAACATTGCGATGCTCTTTGTTAAACGATTCCGCAATTTGTAAAGATGTTGTAACAGCTTGGCGGTTTTGAATAACGACTAATTGGTTCATGATAAAACCTCCTTTGTTAACTTATATACAAATTTATCGGCATGCATTGTTTGGCGATGCTACCGCTCCGTCACTTATCAAGACCAATACAACTTTTTAAATTGCTGTTTTAGAAATTTTTTGTTCAAAAAAATTTTCTTCACTACATCTAAGTATTGATGCTAATAATGGAAGTTGCTCTGCCTTAAATGCATAAACGCCATTTTCATACTTTAGGTAAGTAGATGCATTCTTCATTTTCATTGCATTTGCTGCTTCTTGAAGTGTCATATTTAGTTCTTGTCGGCGTTGCTTGATAAAGTCTAAACTAAACACTTTCACAATTATCACCTCACTATAAAATTGCTATTTTAGCAACTCCTTAAACATAATATAACATTGCTATTTTAGAAATTCAAGCATTTTATTTCTATTTTAGAAATTATTTTATTTCTAAAATGGAAACATGGTATATTTAGTAATATGACTCACTGAAAGCGGTGAAAATATGGATATTGGAAAAAAAATAATTTCATTGCGGGAAAAGCGAGGTTGGACTCAAAAGGAGCTAGCTAATCGAGTTAATCTTAATGTTAGTGTAATGAATAGAATTGAGTCTAACGAAAGGCCAATTAAAGATAACGAACTATTGAATCTAGCTAATGTATTAGACGTTAGCACCGATTATCTTCTTGGCCGTATAGACAATTCAACCCCTACAACAGAAGAAAAAGACAAAGCCGAGTTCGAGGCTTTCGCCAACAACCCTACCCTTGAAAAATGGTACAAGGAATTGCCTAAGTCGAAGGAAGAAGATTTAGAGAAACTGCGGAAGATGTGGGAGATTTTGAAGGATAATGGGGAGTTGTAATCGTTATTTGGAGAAAGCCAAATAAACGGTTTTTATTTTAAATTTTTTAAAAGTAACATAATAATATGCGCGAGAAGGACATATCACAAATATGTCCTTTAAAAGCACCATTATTGGAAGTATTAATCATTTATGTTTATATTTTTTTATTATTTTTATAGGTATATTTACGCAAGGATAATTAACTACAAATATAAAAGATTTAAAATTTTTTAATTTAAACTAAGGGCTTCTTCAGCATTTTTTGTATTTCAACTAACATCGCCTCAAGAGTGCCCTATAAAAAAATTTCATTATGTTAAAAACCAAAGATTAGAAGGAACTGTGTTTATATAACAGTTTTTTCTTATTAATTTTAAATAATTCTATAATTGTTAGATGACCTATTTATATAGTAAAATTAGGAGGAATATTTATGATACAAGTTGACAATGAAAAAGAACCTGCAAAAGTGATCTCTTTTATAAATTTAAAAGGTGGTGTTGGTAAAACATCAGCTGCAATTAATATAGCCGACGAATTATCTAAAGAGGGGAATCTAGTCCTAGTTGTAGATATGGATCCTCAGTTTAATGCAACACAAGCTCTCTTAGATCATCAATTCAGTCATCATAAATATTTTATAGATAATACACTTTTAGAAGAAGTTACAGCTCAATTTGAAAAAGAATTCAAAGAGTCCCTAGAGAATGAATCATTAGAAAAATTTGAAGAAAAAAAGTTATTTCAGAGTCAATTAAATTCTCAGTTGATATATAGTCACCTTAAATCGAAAAATTTAACAGTTAACACACTTTTCCAAAGTAATACTTTTGTTTCTGAAACAGAAACATCAGATTTAATTTATCGAATCAAGTCTAAACTACATTTGATGCCAGGGGATTTGGATCTATTTCAAACGCTACCAGGAGATACTTCTGGGAAACATAATATCTTAGAAGATCATTTCTCTGAACATAGCTTAAGAGACAAATATAATTATATAATTATTGATTGTCCACCCAACTGGACAATATTAACTCAAGCAAGTCTTTTTGCATCTGATTATTATATAATTCCTAGTAAAATCGATTTGTTTTCTAGTATAGGAATAGGTTTATTAGATAAATTAATAACATCTACTTTCTATAAAAAATCAGATATACATATTTTATATAAAATGTATCGAGAAAAGTTAAAAAAACAAAAAATTCAATCACTTGGAGTACTTTTTACTTTAACCCATGACATGACGATTTCTTGGAAATTAAAGGACAAATTAGTAAAAGAAATTTCTCAAGAATTTTTTGTAACCGAAATCCCCTATCAAGCATCTGTACCTTTAAAGTTTTCTTTATATGATGAAGGTGGAACAAAACATGATGCCTTAAAATATGCATTATCAAAAATTAAATCCGAAATTGAAGGAAAAATAGAGGATAAAATGAGGTACAATTATGAAAAAATCACTGAATAATAAATCCGATTTTATTGAGATATTTAAAATGATTAACAAAAATAAACTATCTATTGATCAAACAAAATCCCTATATTTAGGAGTAGTTTTTCAACTGATTATAGATAAAAAAGTTTTTACTAAAAATATTGATATTGATGATTTTATTAAAAAGATTTATGTCAGAGAATATAAAGAATACTTATTTAGCTCTAGACCATATCTTGCATCTAGGTTATTAAAAGATATAGAGAAAGAGACTGATTATAATCAACTAATTATGACTAGCAGAAATATAATCAATTATTTAGAGTCTACCGGAACTACAGAGGAACCACCAGAAAAAAACTCAAATAGAAAGAATCCAGCCAACAATATCGTTGGTTGGTATAATACGGTAAATAAAAATGAGGATGATAAATGACAAGCATAAATCAAATATTTCATCAAGAACTTCAGAAAATTGAAGATCTGCCAAATGTGAATATCAATTTTTATTTGCAACATAAAGAAAGAATACAAGATGTGTTTGGCTATATTTTTGTAATCAATCTATTTAAAAACAGAGTGGAAACAAAAAAGTATTATAAAAATAACTATAGTACAGTTTTTTCTTTACTCTTAGAAGCTTCATATGCTATAGTTTCGGGTCAGTGTCGTGGTGCACTGTTGTTATTAAGATCTGCTCAAGAGGCAAATTTTAGATATTCTTTGTTGTTAGAGAGAAAATTTATACTTGAACAAGATTCAAATCGTAAATTCAAAAAACTTGATTTTAGATTTTTATCAACCAAAAATTGCTTTATACAGGATATAGAACCTACCTTATGTAAGGAAAAATACTCACTCTACTACCAAACAATAGAACGTAACCTGACATGGTATAAAAAGTTATGTAGTGTTGTGCATTCACAAGGGAGCTCCCAACCTGTGTTAGATATAACATACCTATCAAGACTATCATCAGATACGATTATTAATAGTGATGAGTATTTCAAATTATTCACAAACACTCTATCAGATATATTCCTACTAAATTTTATTGTGATGAGAGATAGCCTGATACATTGGGATACTTATGAATTAAGAAATATCCTAAAAATTGCTTATGGAAAAAAGAAAACAGAAAGTCTTCTTAAGTTTATAAAACAGAATCATATTTCAAGATAGTTAGTCTATATTAACAAATATTTAGTACCCTACTTCCAATTACAATTTAGGTAAATGTGCAGGTGTTACGTTCACAAATGCTAACCGTGATAGTTTAGTTAATCGAAGCAATCTGAATCCCATGTAACAGAATACCGTTTCAATCAGGCTTTTTATTCAGCTATATGTAAATCATCTGTAATTGATAATACTTCATCCTTACTTAATAGTAATCGTAACAAAATTTGTTCCGTTAACAAGCATTGTACTCACTCCTTATTGATGTTTATTACTATTGTAAAGGATAGTTGCAAAAGTAGTAACTGCAGAACCAAATAATGTACCAACAAGGACATGCTGCTACGACATGTCCTTTATCAAAACCTTAAATTGTAAAATAAATACTATATTGTATATTATATATTTTTTTATTATATTTCTAGTTATATTAACTTACTATTTCGAATCAGTTTCTATGCATAAAGTTTTAGCATAACTAATTAAACTACATAAGGAGGCTTACGTAAATGGGATTTCGTTTTAGAAAAAGTGTCAAAATAGCTCCTGGTGTGAAAGTGAATTTTGGTAAAAGAGGTACTAGTTTAACTGTAGGAAATAGATATGCACGTACTACATTCGGGAATGGTAGACGGACAAATTCTATTTCCCTTCCTGGCACGGGGCTTTCCTACTCTACCTCACAAACGACCAAAAGAAAAAAACGACCACAGAGAGTCGCTTATGAGTCTACTAACGTTGTAGTACCTGACATATCACAAAACATACAAGAAGTCGAAAAACACAATGCATACATCGCTATGCTAACTTCTGTTCATTTAGAAGTAACAGATAATGTCGATTGGCACTTAGTTGCTACAGAGGACATATCGTACTTGTTAAATGAAGGTCCTAATGTAATATCTATTATGGATGAAATAGCTAACTACAAACCTACTTGGCGTGACAAACTTTTCAATCGTGTTGCGGCTAAGAAATTACTAATTGAAGAGCGCATACCCGAAGCTAAAGAATTAGATCTTACAATCCATCAAAAAAAGCAAAGGTTAAAAGATATTGCTCCTAGAATTTTGAATGGTGATAGCAATGTTTGGACTATCGCCTTAACTGATTATGCACCATTTGATGATATCGAAAGTTTTGGGAGCCATTTAAGTTTTGATATTCATGCCAATGAACTCATCGTGAATTTTACTGTCGGGAATGAGGATGTCTTGCCTAAAGAGACGTTGACTCTAACATCAACAAATAAAGTCTCTCGAAAGAAAATGGGTGTAACTAATTATTTGGCACTTTATCAAGATTATGTTTGCAGTTGTGTTATTCGAATTGCTAGAGAAGTATTTGCCATTCTCCCTACTGATTCTGTGCTTATCCATGTTTACGATTCTAGTCAAGCTGAACCATTACCAAGAATGGGCTGTATACTTTCAACACGTGTAAATAGAAGAGAACTAGAGTATTTAGACTTTGAAAATATAGACTGCTCTGATACCGTCGAAACATTTGAACATAATATGAAATATCTTAAAACAAAAGGGTTCAAGCTAGTGGAGGAATTAAGATGAATGGTTGCTTATTGTTGATTTTAGCTATAATTGCATTGGTAGTATTAATAAAATACCCTTTATTTATTATAGGTGTTGTTTTAATTCTATGGGGACTACGTGAATACAAAATTAATAAACATCTTAAAGCAAAATCTAAAGTAATACCCGCTATTATTATATTTGGTTGTATATTATCCCTTTCTGGATGCGTCCTAACTATTAATGGAGCACAAGAAGAAGAACGTCAAGCGGAATTAAAAAAACAAGAAGAATTAAAGAACCAACAAGAACTAGAGCGCAAGAAAGAACAAGAAAAGCAAGAGGAATTAGAGCGTCAGAAAGAATTAGAAAGAAAAGCCGAATTAAAACGTCAAGAAGAATTAGAAAGACAAGCCGAATTAGAACGTCAAGAAGAAGCTAAAAAACAAGAAGAGTTAAAACAACAGCAAGAAGCCGAAGCTGCAGTGCAACAATCTAACTCACAGCAACAAAACACACCACAAAAAGAGTACTATCGAAATTGTACAGAGTTGAGAAAAGTTTATCCAAATGGTGTAGGTTCTGATCATCCTGCTTATGCTTCAAAGCATGATCGTGATAATGATAATTGGGCTTGTGAACGTTAAAATATCCTATTAAAACCCTACTTCCAAATAGTAGGGTTTTGTTATACAACAAAAATAGAACATACGTTCTATATAGTCATTTTAGAGGTTGATTTACATGCACTATACACATCTTGAAGATTATGTCCAACAGTTCTACACTCGCTTGGGCATTACAGACCCTACCCTGCTGAATGTTGAAGAAGTGGCTTTTAGAATGGGATTGAAAGTTTTTTATTGGCAAGATAAGAGTCAGGCCTTATTTATTAATGGGCGGCATTATATTTTTCTTAATGAAAATCAGTCGCCACAGCAACAATGGCAAGACTTTTGCCATGAGCTATCACATGTCCTATTACATACAGGTGATCAATTTCATATGTATCCCCTATTTCGTGAATATCAGGAATTCAAGGCCAACAATTTTATGTACCACGCTTGTATTCCTACTTTTATGTTGGAGGCTTTGTCAATAGACGATCATACACCACAAACAATTATGAAAGTAATGCAAATTTTTAACGTAGAATATAATTTTGCTTTCAGGAGATTAACACAATATAACAATAAGCAGATTATGCAGAGGTTGCATAATATGGCCTGTCTAAATATGAGATGATGAATATAGGACAGTTCATAAGTGAGTTTAATATAGGTTATCTGCTTCAAATTACTGTGGAAGGAGTGATGTTCTAATTGTCCTTAAACTCTAATCAATGTACCTGTCCGGGTCAGTTAGATAGGAAGTGGACGATATGGTTAGAAAGAAACTTAATAGTACAAAAAAGGAAAATATTTATTGGTATTATGATTCAAACAAGAAGAAGAAATTTGCCTACCGTTACAAATTTTATGACCATACTGGAGTACGTAGAGAAAAAACGAGACAAAACTTTAACTCTAGTATCGAAGCTGAAAAAGCATTAACAGCATTAAAGGCTACTGTTTTAAATGGTGGAGAAAAAATAATATTTAATGAAAACATGACAATTGCTCAATGGGTAGATATTTATTTTGATCGTAAAAAATCAAAGTGGAAAGGTACCTCCCCTAAAACTTATCGTAACGTAATTGAAATTTACATTAAACCTTATATTGGTAGATATAAGCTATCTCGACTGTCCAAAAGTTTATACCAATCTGAATTTATTGATAAATTATCTTTAATAGCTGCTCCAAAAAGCATTCAAATGTATCATAATTTTTTCATTGGATGCATTAATGCTGCTGTAGAAGATGATATTTTGGATAAAAACCGCATTGCGAAAGCTGAATTACCTAGGATAGAAAAAATTAATAATGATGAAGTCGAGGGCAATTATTTAACTCCGACTGAGCTAGAATACTTACTTAAATGTGTAAAGCAATCTTGTGATATTTCTAGATATACTTTAATTTCTATTCTAGCAGCTACTGGTATGAGACGTGGCGAAGCTGGAGGTTTACGTTGGTCCGATATAGATTTTAAGAATAATCTAATTTACATCAATCGTACTCGTGATTTTTATGGGGAGCGCTCGGCCAAAACACTAAACAGTATTCGCTGTATTGATATGACAGAGGTACTAAGTAAACAATTAGATCGTTATAGAAAATGGTGTATCGAAAGAAAATTAATTTTCGGGATTCAACATAGCGAGGATGATCTTGTCTTTATAAGTAAAACATGCAAGCCTCTTAATCAAAATGCAGCTAGATTAACGCTAATCTTAATGCATGAATTATATGACGTTAAACTCATTTCTCCTCATGGTTTACGACACACATTTGCTACCATCTCAATTGCATCCGGTACACCGCCAACAACGATTGCCAAAATCCTTGGTATGACTACTTCTACACTTTTAAAAACCTACGCCCATTCGTTTGCAGATCGAGAGAAAAGAGCAATGCAAGTTCTAAGTGAAATAGTCAATTTCGATTAAAACACTATTTTTCATTTAAAATGGGGCACTTTTTGGGGCACCAATGCGGTTAGCCCCTCCCCAACCCTTGATAATCAAAGGGTTTATAAAAAAATAACTATAAGCATAACTTATGACCTTGGTTTCTATCCTGATGTTTTTAATTTTTTGATGTGCATAATATCAAGGTTTTGTATTAATGAGGGTTTCTATACCTGTCTAACGAAGTGTATCTAAGTGTATTTAACTGGGGTACAGATTGCGGTACGCATGCTCAACAATCGCTCCCTATTATGGAAAATGTATAACTAATATTTCACCTGCAAATTATCTTGTAGTATTTTTTCTGCAAGTTTAATGTTTTCTTTTAGAAATAAAGGTAGTTCCGTATGTGCAAGAACCTCTGATGTAGTCATCCAAATAACATCATCCACTTCTTCAGTACTTTTAGCGTAAGGTTCTCCAGATTTATGATGACATAGGAAAACTATATCGATTACATTTATCCCTGATTCTGTCACGAAGAGGAGCTATTTACATATTTAATGCCTGTAATTTCGCTACCTACTTCTTCAAAAACTTCTCGTTTTAATGTTCTTTCCAGAATATCAGACGAATCACCTTCAATTTCACACTTTCCTCCTACTAATGAGAGACTTCCACCAGCATGCTCCTCCTTTTCACTTCTGCGGATTAAAAGCCATTTCTCATTGCGACGAATTGCCCCTTCTACATTTACTACAAACATAAAATACCCCCTGAAATTTATACTTTATCCATAAACACTTGGCCCATTTCATTTCGTAGACGTATCTTTTTCTGCAGAAATGCGCCCGGTTATAAAACCTTCAAACAATATCCCATTAATCATATAACATACCAATTATTAACACAACGACTCCTGCACTTTAATTCGAACTAATAATAAACTAACTTTTTTGATTATTCACAATATGAATTCTCTAAATTTCTCCAAAAACCTTATTCAACAATCTGGTCCTTTTCATGAAGAAAGACGCTTTCCTAATTTCAGAAAAGTGCCCGATTGTTGAAGATCGTTTTTGAACTAAAGCACCTGGTTAGTTCAATAAGAAAAAAAGAGCTGCATACGCAACTCAATTATTTTTAACTAATTCTTAACATATATTTACCCCTAGAATATATGTCAATTCATTCATAGATTTGTTATTGATAGTTTTCAAGATAGTTTCCTTTTTCAAAAATTTCTTTTGCACTTAAGGCTGTCCATTCCTCTGGTGTTTTATCAGGATTTAAGTCAAGATAGGATTTTACCATCTTGTAGCCTTCACTATAGCCGTAAGATATCGGCAACCCTTTTCCGCCATTTAAAATTTCTAAGCTACGATTACTGTCATAATTTTTTAAATCAGGTTTAACTTTAGACCACAAAACCTTGTTGTAAGTCGAGTAAATCGGAGTATAGTCGTAGTCAGGATATACAGATTTTTCAAACATGACCGCTTTTCCTTCAAAAACCATATTATCCAAAACAGAAAACTTGTCCCCATTGTCATGCTTTTCCGCCCAAACACTGTGATGGTATTCGTGGGCAACGATTGACTTTAAAGCATCCCCCAAAACATTTAGATTAAGTGGGATAATAATTTTGCCCGCTCCTACTGCGAATGCCCTCCTATTATTGGTAGAGGAAGGGAATACACAAACTGCTACATCACTTTGAGAGGGTAGGAGGTCAGCTGATTTCAAAAGGGATTCTTGTATAAGTTGATTGATTTCTGCTTTACGAGTCCCCATTTTTTCACTTACCACTTCTATTTCTGTTAACCCATTAGGAATCGTATTAAGAAGATTTTCTGCCATATGAAGGTATTCTCCATTTTCAAAACAATCTTGATATATGGGTTGAATAATCTCATTATTATACAGTTCCAAGGTTTCCGAGGTTGAAAGATTCGGATTATCTTTGACCTTTTCAATATACGGATAAAACAGTTGATTGGCATAAATGATTTTGTATTTTTGTTTGGTTTGAGGGTGCTCAAATGAGAACACCATTTCTTTGTCAATTATTTTTTGCTCTTTTTCTGTTTGTGTACAAGAAGTAAGGGCTAAACATGAAATTAATAGAATAAACACAACAAAAATGTTTAGATATTTTTTCAAAAAAATCCTCCTTATGTAAAAAAGACTATTCGTAAATAACATTACCATATTTTAGTCTTTTTTCACCTATTAATTCTTGAACTAAACTGCCCCGTTAGTTTAAGTGAAAAGCTTCAATATCTTTTACTCAATAATTCAACAATAATGTCCAATTTTATTGAAAACGTTTATCAACAATCTAGCCCGATTGTTGAATAAGAAAATATCATACTTGGATAAGATTTATAATCAAACTTATTATAAATTATCGAACTTTGTATTATATAATCAATCTTTTTTATAAAACTACATAGGGAATATTTAGGTTACCGTCCAAAATTGTATAATTGAAATAATTAAATAACAGCGTATTTGTAATGGGAAAACCCCAATACTAGTCTTGAACTGCTCCTCCAAATGTTAGATGTGTCTAACATTTGGGGAGCAGTTCACTCTAACTTTTGGGGTGCAGCACCGTGTCTAACATTTGGGGTGCAGTTCATCTTAGAACAAGGGAATGATTTATTTTTATACATATTATTCTTAACAAAACAAGTAAACTGGCGCATTGCCTTATCTCTAAAAAAATATAGACCTGCCATGTATGTCATGCTCCGAACTAATTTGCTCGGCGCAGGTCGGTCTGTCTTTCCCTAATAATTAGTAATTTATAAATGCCAAGGGAGGAAAACCTTACCGCACCGTCCTGCCTCCCATTTTACAAGATAAATTTTTGAATACCTAATGTGTAACATATATAACGTTTGTAACATGTATCACATTTAAACATTGATTTGTTTATTATTTTTCAATATTATTGCAAGCATCAAGTATGTAATTCATGAATTGGATAGTATCATCAATACGTTGTTTTTTAGATTTATAATAACGTATGTTCAATCCTTCTCTAATACTAATAGCTTCTTTTATAAGGTTATGCCATCTTTCTGGTATATGATTGATTGCATATTTACTAGCATCTACCTTTGAAACAATATCGCATTCTCTAAGTGTATAAAATTGACGTAACATCCCTGTAATAGACCACTCTACTTCCATATCGACAAATTTATTTGGTAACAGAAGAGCTATGGTCTTATATTTTTTTATTGTCTTCAATCGATTTAACCAATAGGTATTCATATTTTCTAAAACATATTCAATTAATATACTTTCATCAACATTAAAAACTAATGTGGTAACATCTGAACCCTTTATAGTGATTCCTTTGTTTTTTAAAATCCACCAAGTAATAGGGTTAGTACAATCATTACTCCATTTTGTTTTACCTTCATTTACGTATAAACAATTCTTTATCTCAGATTGTTTCTTACCAAAATCTTTATCTAGTAAATAACACCCATCCATTATTGTTTTCTTATATTTTTGATTTAGTTTTTCATGAAGATCAGATATTATTTTCACATCTGATTCAGTTAGGGATCGATTTACAACAGCAATAAAGTCAATATCACTAGAACCTTCTATGTAAGCATGAAGAGCAATTGAACCATGTAAATATAATGCATCCAGTGTATTAGGAATTTGATTTTCAAATAACGATAAATATTCATTTAAAAAACTTTGAACTTGGATAGGAACTTTAGAATCCACAGAAACTCTCCTTTTAATTCTAATCAAACACTTATATTACTAAATAAATAATATAATTCCTATTTTTGATAAGGATTATTAATAGAAATTCCATTTGCCACTAAAAAAAGAGGACATAGAGCCCTCCCTTTCTTACGCCAACATCTGATAAACAATACTATTTTTTAATTCTTCGAATGCTCGTTGCTGATAAAGCCATATGTTGGCCTATTCACCGTTGCAAATTGCCATCTAACATCCAGTTCAACACTTGGACCTCTCTATCACCAGTAACTCTTACGATTAGATTTTGTACCTCTAAAAGCTTCTTCTCATATTCTGCAACATGTTTTTATGCAGAGGTTGCATAATCTGAAGATGATGAGTGATAGGGACAGGTCATAAGTGATAGCTACCAAGAGAGTAATTTCATTATGAAGATATTCTTTTTTTATTCGACACTTTTTAAATTAAGAATAGTATACTTTTTCTACTTTATATAATGTCTGCTCGATAGTCGAGCAGAGAACGGCATCCACTTTGTAAAATTTAACTCGAAAGTATAAACTTTTCAAAAAGTTCTTTATATTATTTTTTTGCTTAAAGGCAGGAAGAAATTCTGAATTTTTCTCCACATCACCAAAACTTTGAATCCATTGCTCTACACAAATCTGACTAAGTATTTTTCTATTTAAAACACTAATTATGGAGTTGACCATTCTCTCATCTTCCCCATCGGAGTAAATTCGCTCTGTTATAGTCATCTTTTCGTAAACCAAATCGAGGATAGTTAAGAGGTCGCTTTTATCCAGTTCGGAACATTGAGCCAAATCATCTAAAGCATCTGCTGCATGGGCTATGGCATGAGCCCAGCCTTTTTCTTCATCATACCCACGGTAATCTCGCTCTTCTTGTACATTGTAAAATACTTTCTCTTTTATGTGATGAATTTGCTCTCTTGAGAGAAATGGTGATTCTCTATGCCTCGTTAAGAGGAGCGGTATGACTAGCATGGAGAAAGACCGAGTGAAGACAGAGTCTGTATTTGTTTCACCAAGCTTAAAAAGCAAATGGTTTTTATCCAAAACAACCGGTAAAAGTTGTTCTAGTTCGTTTGCGGTGAGAGATTTATCAGGAATCCAGTGTGATAAGGTTGTATAAATTAGCTCATCACGTAGTTGGGCATCCAAAGAGCCAATGTTATTTATCATTTCTAGTATCAACTGAAATCTATCGGGAGGTGCTTGGTACCCATTTTCTTTTATTAATATCAACTTTTCTTTTAAATTCATTTTACACGCTCCTATTAGAAAAATTTGTTTGAAATCAACCCTTTATTGATTAGTAAAGTATTCAACTCACGCCTTTTCTTAATTCGCTCAGTTTTTCTACAATAAAATCATTCAAATCTTTTAGTAATTTATTTGAATCATTTATGTAATACTTATTATGCCATCGGAACGTTTCTTCTAGTTCATTTAAATTACCTATCGAATCTAAACTATTAATTATTATTTCGACATTCCGATTAACTGTATGTTCGTAACCATTAATTTGGTCTGATAAAATTCCGATGTAAATATTTTTTATAATTAAAGTATTTAAACAAATTGTTAATTCATTTCGCAGTTTTTCGAGTTTCAGATTGTTTTCGACCAAATCCCTTTTAGCCATATCATAAATTCCGTCATCTTTACGTTTTAAAGAAAATCTATCCTCATATGTGTTAATTAAGATTTGGTGTGTTTTAGTAATTCTGAAATTATCCATTATTTTTTTGTAGATTTGAGTAGATTTTATAATTTCATGGTTCAACTCCTCTGCTTTGGTAAGGATTAATGCAATGTAATCTCTATCCCTTGCCTGCTTATCTTGTTTTTTTAACGAATCCTCCACTGATTTTTTGTTTGCTTCGATAATGAAATAAGTAGTTACAATTACTCCTACCATTCCTATTATCCCACCCACTATACTACCTATAAGTCCATTATCAACATTTAATCCATCGATCATTATTGTATCAATTACGAATGATGTCCCTAAAATTAGGACAACAAAAAATATGATTCCAATAAAAATGTTTTAAATTTTATCTGACATTATTTAACCTCCCACTAAATCATAATCTGAGAGATAATAAATTGGAACAATTTTCTACAAATTCCACTTTCAAAACATCACCAAACCCTGCCATCTCAACTCATACCGTTTTGGCTGTTTGATGCTGTTTTCAAAGCAAAAGAAAAAGTCACACCTGTTTTAAAGTGTACCCTTTGTAAAGGGTACACTTTAATTTTAGACGTGACCTTTAATATTGTTTTACATTAGATTTGTTTTATGGAATTTTCTTCTAATTACTTTTTCAATGGATTCATATTTGGTAATTCCATTTTGTATTAGTGTTAATTTCGGAAGTGTAAAGTAAATTATTATTGCAGAAGTAATTCCAATAAGAGCACCTACCATTACATCTAATGGATAATGAACTCCTACCCAAATTCGTGAAATTCCGACTAATATAGCAAGCAAAATCCATAGAATCCATTTTCCTTTTTTAAATAACCAAAAGGACATACAGAATGAAAAAAATAATATGGTATGATCGCTTGGAAATGAATTATTTATTGCTTTTTCTATCAACTGATTTGTATTCGAAAGGACAGCAAATGGTTGGTGATTAAAATGTAATAACCCTGCAAATTTCCCTATAATTTCAGCCAAAACGAAAGCTATGCTTGCGCACATGAGCATTATTTTATTTTCTCTATCTTTGGTAAACCAGAACAGAATAACAAAAATAGCTAAGAAAATAACTGTGTATTCAGCAATAATAATCATTGGTAAATTGAAGAATTGAAATTCTTTTCCTAAACTATTAAGCATTCTAAATAAATCATTATTTATTTCTAATATATTCAAGACATTCTCTCCTTTATAGCTTATAAAGCTATGTTAAGAAAAAATGTATCTTTAAACCATCGTAAAAGGTGACAATTAATTGCTTAAGCTAACATTATTGTCACTTTGATTTGAAAGCCTTTATGATTAGTTGTATCAATTGCTCGTTTCTGACATACACGTACAAGTGAACGTGTTTATTTTACATATTCATAATGTATATTGACTCAATCTGAATAGTGAAATATTTACCAATTTATGTTATCCTTATATAAATTATTAGGAAGCCTCGGGGGTTGTTTTGTGTTGAAAATACATTCTACAAATAGATATATCATATTTATTTTTGGCATTACTTTGATGATAACTGGATTAGGAAGATTATCTGGTTTCTTTGAATATGATTCAGTTATTCCAAATCAATCTGTTGCACTACTATACATATCTATGGGCGTTTCTGTAATGTTCATTTCTTACTTTGTTAAACCCAAAAAAGAAAAAAGTTAAAAGTTTACCATTCCAGATCTTTCAAGCATGTTCCTCATATTGTGTAGTTAGAAACTGTAAACAACCATCCTTGAAATATCTCTTTAATTCTCTTTTCCTAACAACCATTTCTTTATTGTTATTTACTAATCTTACATACTTACTATTCTTTGTTAGCATGAAAGTATAACTTTCGTCTGTTTCTCCTTTAAAACCTATGATATAGGTTCTGCGATACTCTAATTTGTTAGGTAGCCAACCCAGTTTATGCCGTAACATAAATGGTTTCATAAAACATACCCCTTTATTATAAATTCATATAATTTACTGACAGCCCATATTGACTTTTGTACTTCTTCCATCAACCTCAAATACTCCTATTGTGCAATAATCAAACCGAACCATATTTTCAAATATTACCTAATCATGTTATCCTTTTGTAAGTTATTACCTAAATATCAGGAGTTGTTATAAAATGAAAACACATTCTAAAATTGGACATATCATATTTGTTTTAGGCATCTTATCGCTTTCAATCGGATCAGCGAGATTAACAGGTGCCCTAGAATACAATTCATTTATTTCAAATAAATCTGTTGCAATACTATTCATTGCTATAGGGGTTTCTGTTATGTTCATTTCATTCTTTGTAAAACCTCTAAAAGTTAAATAACTTTACAGAACAATATCTTTTAAATATCTAATTCCAATTGACCTGTTATCTCTTGTACATGATCATTCCAAGCAAGTTGATAATTACTTGCTAACAGAGTTAGCTGGAACAAATTTAAAAGCCTCTAACAGTCGAAGGGATAGTTGCAAACTACGTTTTAAAAAGACCATTAACGATATAACCAGTACTCATATTATTTTATAAGTGACCTGACTTTACTGAGAAAGTAAATTAATATCTTTATTCCGAATATGAACAACTCCTGTATTACTAACTTTTATATTCACTTCTGTAATGCCTCTTTTTAATATATGTTCTATTGCATATCTAATCTCCCATTCTTTAACCTGACCAAGATCATTTGAAATACTAGCATGGCTGGATTTCTTATTTTCACTATGAATAATGACTGTCCCTTCACATTCATATACCTTTACAACACCACCCATAAAACCAGAAGCAATAGTTACAACATCAACTCTTTCCTTTGTTATATCTCGAAATGCTTTAGTTGGAAAATTATATATTTTCGCCATTTTGACCTCTCCTTCTACGGAACGTTTGTTTGTATTTATATTAGAACAAACATTCGCTCTTTAGCAAGGAGAAATTTATGAAAATATAAAAAGTATGTTATATAGATTTTTTTGAGATTAACGCTTATTCTATGTACAAATTAATCTGCTAATTATTGATAGTTCTTTAACCACTCATAATGCATGTGTAACACCTACTTTTTAATCAATTTCAAAACCAATAGTCACCATTCGTTGCTATAAATACCAATATATGTTTAAATGTAAATTACTAGGGGATTATACTAGAATGGAGGAATAATAATGGTAAAAACAATTAAAGGTCGCATTTTTGGTTTTGCTCTACTTTCAGCTTTACTTGTTTCATTTTTCATCTATCCATCAGGTAATGTTTCAGCAGCCGAAATCAACGTTGTTCAAAACTCTACTAGTATAGACAATGTTAGTCCAGCTGCTGTGTATACTAAATATGTCACAGTTAATACAAGAACTTCAACGTTTCCACCTGGACAAATTTATCATGTTGAATGGGATGGAGATTTTAAATACGCAGGATACCTAACAAGATTTGATTATGCTTACGATCCTGATGCAGGTATTTACTTTGCAACATATAAAGGAAATATTACAATTCAATAAAATCGAATAAACACCTAATCCCCTAGAGTTTTAATAAAGCATAAATAAGCATTTCTGGTCACTTTTAATAGAAGTGACCTTTTTCTTTCGATTAATCCTCGGTTAACTTAATTAATTGTCTATCTTCTCCTCGCTAGTACGCTTTTAATGTCATGTAAAATTTGATTAATTTATCATCAATCTTGAATTGTTTGTCGTTTATCACTTTGTACAATGCATATTCAGCTGCTATTGACTCCCCACTTTCTTTCCAGTAGTCCAAAGAGCAATTTTCGCATTTTTTTAAGTAGTTTCTTTACAAATCATTAGTAAATTGCCATCTAAATCTTTGAACACAAAATAAAAATTATCCTGAATCTCTGTAACTAGTTCAACATTATTTTCTTTCATAAATTGATATGAAGCTTCAATATCATCGGTCAAAAGCTGAATTGATGGAACTTGGTAAGTGGTAATATCACCATCTTCTTTTCTCCACTTTGGCATGGAATCTAAAATTAATCCAGCGGTACCTTTCATGGGTACCACGAATAAATGTCCAAAATATTCTTCTCCCCCTTCCAAACCAAGTATTTTTCTGTACCATTCTTTTGCTTTCTCTAGGTTACGAACTGGAACAAATACACCGCCGATTCTGTTTTTTATTGGTGATTTATAGTCATGGCTAGTCACAAATACATCCTCCTTACTAATTTATTTCTACTTCTATTTCAACGTGATATTCTACTATTCCTTCTTGCACACCTTCTCGATAAGTTGAAGAAACAACACTTTTAGAAATAACTAAATAGAAGAGCTTAAAATATTGTTTCTCACCTACAGACGTTCGTTTCAAACGTTCAATTAGAACGTCAAACAGCTTTAATTATTGGTACATTCTTTTTCTTTATTTTCTAAACACATCGTTAAAACCAGCAATTTTCTTCTTTATTTTTCTCTAAAAGGTGCTTTATTTTATTATCTATATTTAATAAAACCTGTTTAATTTGTTTAAGCTGATGTTCTCTTTGTAACATCTGCTCATACTTTTCTTGGAATATAACTTTTATTTCAAGTAGATTTTGTATTTCTTCTTTTGTCAGTTTTTTATTTTGATCAATATTTCCCGACCAATCAAAAAGCATTTTGATTTCTTGGAGAGAAAATCCCGTTTGTTTAAGTTTAAGAATTGCTTCCACTGTATCAATGTCTTTCTTGTTATAATAGCGGTGCTTATTTTTAATTTCCGGTTGCAATAAATTCATTTTTTCATAATAACGAATAGTATCTTTACTAAGACCAGTACATATTGCAAATTCACCAATTTTCATTAAAATCTCCTTCTACAATATAAATTTATAAACCATTAGGGCAATTATACAATGGAAAATGAAACGAATGATATGATGGCTGAAAGTAATTCGTCCATTTGTTAACCTCCCTTCTATAACTGCTAGTATATGTAACAAGATAAATGCAATTATCAGTAATATAAATAACCAACCTTTGCTTGGTATCCATAATATTAAGAGAATACTAATTGATATGATAACAAATATGAATGTTCGTACTTCAAATCCAACTTCTTTCCATTTTTTTATCCCTGCCACTCCTATTAAAACGGCATATAACACAATTAGTATAGTTGTCAAAATTACCATCCCATCACTCCATTCTTTGATTTCATTCATCTTAAAAGATGGAGCCAACTCCATGTCAACAGATAAGAAATAGTTCCATTAAGCTCAAGTATCATAATCTTCCTCACGAAACGCCCTAGTCTAGCCCTTGACATTTCAAAGTAAAAGAAAAGCCTCCATTTAGGAACCTCTCTAAATGTTTTTTTAATCGCTTAATTAGTACAACCGTGCTAAAATAAATACATGAGTAAAAAAAATAAAACAACTAATCAAAAAGAAATGTCATTTATTGAAAAAGCTCGTAGAACTCAAATTGTGGAATGTGCTATTGAAACCATTGCAGAGGTGGGTTACGCTCAAGCTTCTTTAGGTCAAATTGCAAAACGTGCACAAATCAGTAAGGGGGTTATCTCCTATCACTTTGCAAGTAAGGGGGAATTGTTAGAGCAAGTAATTTATGATTACTATATGGCATGTCAAGCTTATACTGCTCCTCTAATCGAAAATCAAAAATCTCCTATAGATATGCTTAGCATTTATATTGAATCAAACCTTAGATTCATAGATGAAAATCGGCAACATGTATTTGCTGTCATTGAAATTGTTTCTAATGAAAGAACTGCTGATGGCAAACTTCGATTTGCGGCGGATCATGATGATACTATTTTTCTACCCATTGAAAACATACTTACACTAGGAATGCACGCGGGTGTCTTCCGAGAATTCACCAAATTGGCTTCAAGAGTAATGGCGTTAACGATACGAAATTCTATTGACGGATTCACTATTGAATTAATGAGAAATCCCCAGTTAAATGTTGAGGAATATACGAGAGAACTGATTACAATATTCGATAAATCAACTAAAAAGTAATATGTCAGAAAACTTGAGGAGGATAGCTATGCATTACTATGAGGTAATTTGTTCTAGTTGTAGAAATAAATTCAGAGTATACGAGGGGTCACTGAGATTTAGACAGTTAAAGGAAAGAACCGATAAGATTTTTCGTTGCGAAGAATGTTACAGCAAAATTCGTATGGATGCTATTAAAAATTTCTTTAGATAGCTCCTTCAGCCGATTTAGAGAATAATAAAAGGGATTACAAGTTAAATAAGTATAAAGCCCAGGCTCAAAATTAATGAGTATCTGGGCTTTGTGGAATCATTTAGTTCTATCTCTACTTACAACTATGCTATCGTCAGTCGTTTCTCAAAACAAATTCTATCATTTTCTTATGCCTATCCATGTTTGCATTAAGAATTTGCTGCTGACATTCTACTTTGAACACAAAACCTTTGCAAAAATAAAAAGCCATCAAGAATCAGGAACAACTACTACTGCCCAACTCGATTGCACTCAAAGCATTTAAAAAGAACACCTATGTTAGGTGCTCTTCCGATCATTTTTTCTTGTTTAAATCATCTGGATAAACTATCGTGTTAATTACATCTCCATTTGATTCATCTTTAAAAATTACTTTGACTTTATAATCCTTTTCATCCACACCATTAAATAATTGATAGTACATACCTGTTAAAGCTAGTCCGAATGAGGCCATTGTGTCAAGACTATTATCAAATTCTTCTTTGTTTACAGATAAAGTGAATTCTGAAAAAGACTTGTCATAGGTTACATCTTTAATAGATTTGAACTCTTCACTTGCTTTAAGCTCTTCTACACTTGCTAGTATGCCTTCTTTTAAACCTTTCATCATTTCTTTATGTTCTGTTTCAGACATTTTATAAGTTAAAGAACCATCATCATTCTTACTGACTTCCTTCATCCCACTGCTTTTTGCCTTTGAAATAACAGAATCAATGTCCTGACCCTCAAAAAATAGAGCTGGAATAGTTACTTCTACATCTCCACCATCTTTGCTACCTTTTTCCTGACCCTCACTACAACCAGAGATCAAAACACCTAGTAATATAAATAATGGTAGTATCCATTTTCTTGCCATGAAATCTCCTCCTCATACACCAATATACAGAATATGAAGAGATTACACTATACTTTATTAACATAAAGCTCTATTTCTTAATCGCTTCTATACATGAAAAATCATTTCTTTTTTGAGAAACTGATTTTTTATCATTATCTTAATGTGTTTGGTGACGTTCCACATCATAAATAAAATCTATTTCTTACTTAGTGTTCAGTGCTTAATTTTATAAAATTCAACACGTACTTTGATATAATCAATCATGCGTTGTTTTACATTTCTTTTTCTTTACATTTTCTTCAACAAAGGTTGTGATGAATTTTTATGTTTGCAGTACTTTTGGCTATAAGTATTGGAGCTATTCTTGCTGTGCAAACAGCCATTAATGCTCAATTAAGAAAGTTTGTGATTTCTCCTTTTTTAGCTTCAATGATTTCCTTCGCTGTTGGTGTCATCTTCTTAACTATTACATTAGTAAGTAGTGGTTCATCACTGGGGATTCCATTAGATTTATTGTTGAACCAACCTATCTATATATGGTTGGGGGGAATTGGTGGCGCTATTGCGATAACTACTAACATTCTCTTGTTTCCTAAATTGGGAAGTGTGCAAACAACTATCCTACCGATCTTTGGAATGACTCTCATGAGTATGTTCATCGATCATAATGGCTGGTTTAATGCAACACAATATTCCTTTGGATGGAATCGAATCTTTGGCATATTACTAGTCTTACTAGGCGTCCTTTTAGCTACAGCTATACGAAGCAAGAAAAATGAACAGTATTCTCCCCAAACAAATAAGGAGAGTGTGCGGAATCTATGGATTTGGCGCATAGTAGGGATTCTAGCAGGAATGTTACTAGCTATCCAAATCGCTGTTAATGGGCAATTAGGAAAAGTTCTTCACTCTTCTTCTCATGCTGCCCTTGTTTCATTCTTTGTTGGTACTATTACCTTGATTATAATTGTTGGGTTAAAAGATCGATCTTACACAAGTATTAAAGAGCCTTTTAAACAAGCTGCTCCTTGGTGGATATGGATTGGCGGGATCTTAGGAGGATCTTATGTTCTCATCAATGTATTTCTTGTCAATCAAATTGGAAATGGCCAAACTGTAGTTCTTGCTTTATTCGGTCAAATCACTGGTAGCTTGCTGGTACAGCAATTCGGATTGTTTAACTCGCTAAAGAATCGAATTCAACCATTACAAATAATTGGTTTAATGGTGATGATAGCCGGTGTATTTTTAATCAGGATATTTTAAATAATTTTCTTTGCTTTCTTGATCGATGAAACTCTTTTTCAAGAATGGATGCGACAATTCCCCCAAAACATAAAACCAGAGTTCATCTACAAAATGTAGCATAAACTCTGGTGACGATGGTGGCCTAACTTTATTTTATGAATTGCCTCATGATTATTTCTTCGCCGATACGTCCTATTAGCCTCTCATTCGTATCTTCAAAACCTACTTTTGCATATAGTTTCTGTGCTGGTATATTATCTTTGTCTACAACTAAAACAATTTCATCACAATTAGGAAATTCTGCTTTAACAAACTCAACTAGTAATGTCATTCCTTGTTTTGCATAGCCCTTCCCTTGTTCTGTATGATTAATTGATAATGCAGATAATAGCATCGCATTTCTATTCGTAGAATATTTCTTAACTCGTTCATTTGCATTTAGGAGAAAGAAACCAACAGGTGTATTTTCACTTAGAATTACAATGCGATGCTGTCCTTCATTAATTTCCTCAAAATTGCTCGGCAGTGCTGAAAATTGTTTTTGCTCTTCAGTAAGTACAAAAGCGTTCAGTCCTTGCATATATTCACTTGAAAAATGTTTTAATTCAACCTTCTTCAGTTTTTTCATTACATAATTCTCCATTCACTTTTTCTATACTTTACCACTTTATTAGGTTGTGGTCATTCATTTATTTGAAATTTCGAAAAACAACACGTTCGTTAGATAAATAAATCACGTAAAAAATGCCCAGGCTCAACATTAATTTGAGTACCTAGGCTTTGGTGTTACTTAGTATATTCATCCTAATACCGTTTGTGGATTTGCCGCTAACACTCTACTGGCTTCATGTTGTACTTTTGTTAGCAATGTATGTAATCTTTACTTGATTTCGTTCACTAACACTGCCGTATTTGGAGCAACAATCGCTTCAATGCCCGAAGCTTTGTAGCTAACTCGAATTGAGTCGTTGCTTTTATATAAATGGAAAGTATCCGAACTAAAAACAAATTCCCCGTTCTCATCTAAAACCGGTGAATAGGTGATATCATAATGGAACTTTATGTCCTTTGCATCGGCTGGCATATCTGGTTCAGGTTGATAATCCTCAGGAACTTCCGTTGTAACGTATCTAAAAAATAGTTGTATGTCGTTATCATCTATTTTTTCCCAAAGGTCATATGTATTTCCTTGTGTCTTCATACCATCAAAATAAGTTGTTTCCTTTTCTTTATCAGTAAGGGGCAGATAAGGAACGGCTGCTTTTGCTAATTCCGTTATTTTTATTCTTTTCGTTTCTTTCCCTACGGCATTATAAACCAATAGTGTTTTGTCTATACTTCCAAACAAATCATCTCTTTTTCCAACGAGAAGATGATTTTGAAAGGTTAAAAACACCTCATCAGTTTGCAAATTTACATTATATTGATTTACAACTTTATTCATCTCTTTATTCATTAAATGTTCTTCAAGGATATATTTTAAATTTCCAAATCCCAATAAAGGAATTATTGCTGCGATGATCATGCTTAAAAACAACAAACCAAATTTTTTGGATAAACTAATCTTATTTTTAATAAAGATGATTGGAATACCCACTGCAAAAGTAAAACCTAATAAGCCAACATATGCAAAAAATTGCATCAACCCTAATTCATCTATTTCGTACATATTAATATATACACACACACCAAGTAGAGCGATAGCGATTATTCGTATCAATTGATTTTTCATAAAATACTTCCCTTCCTTTTATAAACCCTCTAAAAGCTATGGTCGCACTAAGAAAAGTTCGGATAATTTCTCTACAATAGTTTCTCTATTCTCAATTATCAGCTCTGTTTTTCCTTTCTTTATTACGTAAGGACTGCCATTTCTGCTCCTATATTTTATTTTGACTACTTTTTTAATTGTCCCTAAGTTTAGACCTATGTACCATTTTTTAAAGTTTGTAATGACTAACTAGCTTTCTATTCCAATTCCATCGAATACTTTACCTATCAAATCTTAACAATGTCTCACCTAATTTTATATATGTAATATTTTCCTTTTTCGTAATGAAAGGAGCATTACTTTTAGAAATGTGCAACTAACTAATATCATTATTGTTGGAGGAGACTGGAATAGTTCATAAGACATTTTTCTTACTTTATCGTATATTGTTTATTTTGTAATCGTACTTTTCTTAACTTATTGTATCCAATGGGTGACTGTGCTTTTTATGGGAGGTATTCGATTTACAGCTGCAGAAAGTTAGGCAGGGGATTTGAGTAGTATTTCTTTAGTTATATGGAGCTTCTTATTTTCTTGCATTCATTTTGTTATTTTAACAATGTATTTATTTCTTCATCATTTAGTGTTGTCTCTCTTTAAAATTAGGTTTCAAAGCAAGATAGCATTTTTGTTTAATACTTTTGTGACTGTTTAATTTTCTATTACTTAAAATCATTTTTATAGTACGTATCAGCAAGATAACTCGTTACTTATGAATAATACTACTCTTTAGGATCAATATCACAAGTGTGTCTCTACAATCTCTAGACACCAAGTATTTAAATCTCAATGGATTACTTTCTCTTGGATATTGTTACAGGGAGAGTGGCAACCATTAATATTAACCCTAGATAGAGAGGATATTTTAAACATTCATTCGTTGAATACCCCAATAAATAAGGCATACCTATTAAGGCCATTACTACTCCAACTACAAACAAACCCATTTCAATTTTTCTAATCATATTTTTCTCCCATCCCTTAACATTTCTTATTCATTTCTTCCTACAACCAGAGAGGCTTAATCTAAGGAGCTTCTTTAAAATAAAAGACACCCCTCAGAAATAAGGAATGTCTAACTTTTTATCTATACACATCTAACAGATTTAACAAATATCTTTCTAATTCATTAATCGCAAACAAAACTTCCTTATGAAGTCTATCCTCGACGACGCTATCATCATTAAAGACCTCTAAGTATTTATTCACTTCTACAAAGAATTTTTCATACTCCTGTAAAAACTTATCAATCGTTTGATCACCAGGTGTTACAGATAGATAAATTGTTTTAAATAAATTAAAATCACTATACGCATTACTTAAAAAATAGATTGCCAGTATTCTATCGCTATTAATATACAATTTCACAAAAGATAGATTTTGTTTTAATTTTTTCAACGCATTGATAAGATTGTTCGTTTGCTTCAACATATTTGCCGTATTACTATACATCTGATAATCACCTCCATCTTTATAATAAGCAGAAAACCAACAAATTGGAATAATTTTCTGCAAATTACTAGCTGAAAACTTCCTTTACAATACAATTAAATCGAAATATTAATTAATAATGCTAAATGTATGACAGAAAGGACCCCCAATGGATAAATAATGGATCTTGAAAAGCTATTTTTAAATTCATTTCGAGGATGCCTTTCAAAAAATAAATGCAGGATTGCATGAATGATAAAGAATAGATCAAGGACCCAAAAAATGATGGTTTGATAGTGACTGAAAAGTAAGGAAAGGATTAATACGTATAGAAACAGGTGAATAAAAGTGAATACTTTATAAGCCTTTGAATCTTCCATATCTTTAAGTATTATAAACAATCGCCACTCAGAGCATCTTATTGCATCCATTTCGTGCAAAAGAAATAAAGAAAAGTTAAATAAAAAAAGAACGAGTAATAAATCAGGCATATAAAACCTCCTACAGACTATATACCAAATATTACTATAAAACAACTTTCGAAATACTAAGTAAACATGCCTAAATATGTCGATTTGTAGGCATATGGAGGCTTTCATTCTTTCCCTTATATTAAGCAACATAACCTTTTTACTTCATTCATTTTTGCATAAAGACATTTAAATCCATTTTACATTTAGTTCCAAATGATATTTTATCAAGTGGGCACCATTCTAAAATTGTCCACTTTCCTTGAGTAATCTTCTAGAAGTAAACAAAAGCACACAATCAGAAGGCTTTTCGTTGGTAAATAATATGTGTAATTCCCCAAGAAATAATATAGATTAGCATAATAAAAAGTGTTGCCCCTGTATATAAAACCGTAACGGATGTATTATCTACAAAATCAATAATTGTTGTTAAGTGTTCATTCATATACAATGCAATTGGTCGTGAAATCCAAGTTAAGAGGATAAAGCTAATAAGTATAACCGTTGTAATATACCCCTGTTTAAAAATCTGAAATAATGGGAAGGTAAGCGCACCAAATAGTAAGAATAAGCCACTACCAATGGCAATGTCAGATATCGTAAAATGTTTATTGAAAGCTAGAAGCGCTAGACTTGTAACACCTATGGATAAAATCATATAGACAATCGCTCCAAGATAGCGGGATGCGATAATTTCTGTACGTGTGTATGGCAAGGAGTTTAATAATATGTTCGTCTCAACTTTTTCATCGTATGCATACGTGTTAAAGGGAATAAAAATACTGGCGACCAGAAAAATTAAAACGGGTGGTGCCCCCAACAAAATAAAAACTAAGATAAAAGGAATAAAAAGCAATAGCTGCCTTTTCTGTAGTATGACATCGCGTTTAATTAAATTAAGCATGATGGATGCCTCCTTTAAAGTAATACATGATATCTTCCAGAGAGGCACGTTCAATAATAACTGTGTCTCCAAAAATATTTTTCGCTGCTTTAATATTATCCGTTAATGCTTCAAATCCTGTGGATGCACGATGAACATGGACAAATGCTTTTTCAGTGTCTCTATCAAGTAGATTCAACTCACCTTTAACGAGCGCATAGTTTTCAGCTACATCGTGTATAGATTGATTAAATACTAATTCCCCTTTCTGTATAAAAGCTATGTAATCTGCGATACGATCTAAATCAGTTGTAATGTGCGTAGAAAAGAAAATAGTGCGATTACCATCAACCATTAATTCCTGTAATAGATCTAACAGCTCCCGTCTAAAAATGGGATCTAATCCTGCTGTCGGCTCATCCATAATGATTAGCTCTGCATGATGTGAGAGGGCTATTGCTAATGAAGCCTTCATTTGCATTCCTTTAGAAAATGTTTTTATTGCTTTGTTAAGCGGTAATTCGAATTGTTCTACATATTGATAAAATATTGTATCGTCCCAGCGCTTGTAGGCAGGTGCAACTATACGTTTTATATCTTTTAAGTTCAACCCTTCAAAAAATATATTGCCATCGTATACAAACCCAATGCGCTGCTTAATCTCCTTCTCATGCGTCTTGTAGTCTAATCCGAAAAGCTTTACTTCTCCAGCATCTGGCCTTAATAGATTCATCATCGTTTTTATCGTTGTAGACTTACCAGCTCCATTTGCCCCAATGAAACCCGTTACAAAGCCTCGCTTTACCTGTAAATTTATATGATTTACGGAAAAGCCCTTGAACCTCTTTGTGACATTCTTTAATTCGACTACATTTTCCATCCCTTTCACTCCTCGTATAAAATCTTCAATAATTCCTTTAGTTCATCAAGAGACAGGCCTATTTCTCTGCTATTCGCAATGACCGCACTTAGCTGTTCCTCAATAACCTTCAGCTTCTTTTCTCGTATAACCTCCAAATTTTGCTCTGCTACAAAAGATCCTTTGCCAACAATGGAATAGATAAAGCCCGCCTTCTCCAATTCTTCATAAGCCCGTTTTGTCGTTATTACACTAATTTGTAAATCCTTTGCGAGGTTACGCATGGAGGGTATTGCTGTGCCCTCCTGTAGTTCACCTGCTAAAATAAGTGATTTAATTTGATTCGTAATTTGTTCATAAATTGGCTCCTTTGAACTGTTCGAAATAATTATTTGCATGCCAATCCCTCTTCTTTATTTTTTTGAGAATATCGTTGAAATAATATTCCCTAGTGCTGCAATCAGTATAGCAATAACATGGATTGTGATGAACATATTAAAAAAAGGAAAGGAATAAGGCGTTATCCATTCGGTGAAAAGCCTCGAATCCAAAATCCATCTTCCCATTCTAGCAACTAAATTATTACTATCGTTCATGTTCGGCTCAAGAGCAGTGCCATCGACCGCGCTAAAGATCAATTGAACAATTAAAAATATACCAATAGTGATGATCCATCGTTTTAACCGATTACTTTCATCCGCTTTTTCAGTGCCTATCACTTAAACAATTCCCCCCACAAATTCATTATATTGTATATATACTATATAAACATTATATACACAAATAAAAAATTTGTTCAACCACTTTTTTAAAAAGGAAATTTTATACCATGAAATGATCTATGACATTCAAATACAAAGAAGGAGCCTGTTTTGATAGCTATTATCAAAACAGGCTCCTATTAACAACTTGCCATTCATTGTGTCTTGTCATTCAAATATGTTCATTCTACAGTTGCAATCTGATAATTTATGATATAATGAATCATCTGACTAAATTGGCAAGACAATGGCTGTAGCGTGTGACGACGCTGCGGCTTTTTCTTTGTTTTTTCCTTACGTGGTTAATTTAAATATTTACCCTGCTTGGGTAGTGCGATTTGTTCAAAATCATCGACAAGTTTTTTTAGGTTGCTTGTCAGTTCTTCGCCCTTCATTGGTAATCCGTGCCCTGTGATGGCAACTGAAGGTTTTAGTATTGCTAATTTTTCAATAGATGCTCGAGCAGCCAGCCAATCTGTTGTAAAATATTGAGGGGGACCACTGATTTCTTTTGTCTGCGTAATCACCTTATAAAGAGATTCTTGCTTGACCGTAACAAATGCATCTCCAGCAATAAGCACCTTATCCTTCTCACGGAATAAAGATATATGCCCTGGTGAATGGCCTGGCGTATGAATCCATCGGAAACCTGCCATAAATGGAACACTACCATCAGAAGGTAAAACTTTGAGGTTACCACCTAAATTTATAGCTTCATTTGGAAAAATAGGTGACATTTTAGCAACCAAGCCGTTATTTACCGTTGGATCAGGCTCGGGATAATTTTGTTTTCCAGATAAAAAGGGTATTTCCAATGTATGCGCATAGACAGGAACATCCCACCGCTCTATTAATTCTATGATTCCTCCGACATGATCAAAATGACCGTGAGTCAGTATGATTGCCTTCGGTCGAGACTTAGAACCATAACGTTCTTCAACAACTGAAATGATCTCATCCGCACTTTTGGGCATCCCCGCATCTATTAGCACAAAATCTTTCATCTGCGGTTCACCATAAAGTACAATATTTACAATTTGAATCGTGTATAGATATAAATCAGGTAATATGTCTATACCTACACCGCTTCCAACAGAAGTTGCTGGGATAAATTTATAATCTTCCCCGTAATTCAAATTCTTGTCCATTTTAAATCATCTTCTTTCAATTAAGTCATTGGAGGTTCAAGCATAAATTATATGGAAATGCCACAACCATTGATGATGGCATACTTACCTTCTTACTTCTTTTCTTTTTTATTGAAGGGCTGTTCTTTCTGTTGCTCTTGTTCCTCTTTTACTGCTTCTAATTCTTCAGGATTAAATTCCATTGCTATTTCTTCTTGCTCTACTTCATTCTTTTGCTTTTCTTTTGTCAAAACACTCACCTCCAATATGCTTTAAAGTGGCCTTTCTTAAGAAAATCTATACTTTTCACTTTTTCAAGCTACATTAAACGTATAACTAAACAGAAAACACCCATTCTATAAGTGCGTAGTGTTTCACTACTTAAAGAGCTGCAGAGATTTCTTTCTCTGTGGCTTCTTTTAATTTTTACATTAATAATTTTATTAAAAGTGAATTTTACTTATTTTTTCAGCCATACTAACATGGCTTTAATGGCGAAAAATAAGAAAAGGATGTGTACAGATGGGTATTCTTGGTGGAAATCCAAAAGATGAACCGTTGCATTATGGTGAGGTATTTAGTGTTTGGTCGGGTTTAATTGCAGACTATGGCATGATTTCTGGCTATCAAACGTTTTATAATCATGCTGGTGATGAAGATCTTAAAAAAATTATTGAAGATATCATCGAAACATGCAGGGAAGAAGTAAAGCAATTAGAAAAAATTCTAAAAACAAACGGGATCGCACTACCTCCTGCATCACCTGAGAGACCTGTAGCAAGACTGGAAGATATTCCTCCAGGTGCAAAGTTTAATGATCCAGAAATAAGCGCTGCTCTAAGTGCTGACCTAGCAGCTGGATTAGTTGCATGTAGTCAGGCAATGGGTACTTCTACTCGTGAAGATATCGCATTAATGTTTGGGCAATTCCATATGGCTAAAGCTCAACTTGGTGCAAAGCTTTTACGTTTAAACAAAAATAAAGGCTGGCTTGTACCACCACCATTACATGTTAATTATCCTGAGAAATAAAGACTATTCCCCGAATTGAGGAAAGTAAATGTATTATTATAAAGAAGAATTGATAAACATTATTAAACCTGACAAACCAGATCCTCAAGCAGCACGAGTAATGCAAGAAATACTTGGTGGTCATTATGGTGAAATGAGAACCATGATGCAGTACTTTTTTCAAAGCTCTAATTTTAGAGGCAAAGAGACCCAATATCGTGATTTATTACGGGGCGTTTTCTTAGAAGAAATTGCACACGTTGAACTTGTACAAAATACAATCAACCAATTACTAAATGATTCTGGGGAATCCTCTGCTCCTGGAAATAACGGCATGTACCAAGCACCTTTAGATGAGGCAGTTAAACATGCCAATCCACACCATTATATTGTGGGTGCACAATCATCTTTGCCTGTAGATGCAGCAGGTAATCCCTGGAATGGTTCGTGGGTTTATGCACATGGAAACCTTATTGCAGATTTATTGGATAATTTAGTATTGGAGTCAACGGGTGTACTTCAAAAGACACGTATATATGAGATGAGCTCTAATCAGACATTTAGAGAAACACTTGCTTTTCTAATTGTTCGTGACAATGCTCATCAAAATGCATTTGCCAAAGCATTAGAAACTTTAGGGGTAGATTGGGGAAAATTATTCCCTGTACCGAACTACGATATCAACAAATACCCAGAGTGTAGAAAGTTTGTTGAAATGGGTTATCACAATGCTCAATTTAACTTTAGATTAGATCCAACTCGTATCGGGGAAATCTTCCAAGGACAAACTCCAAGTAGAAATGGTGGAGAATTAAAAGTGACCCCTCCACCAGAAGGATTCCCAGTACCTGTTATGCCAGAGATGCCAAATGAACACAGTCCTGGCCTGAAGGATATGAATAACTAAAATACTTTTAGCTCTAGCGTTTGTCGACGCTGCGGCTTTTTGAATGTAAAAATAGACTGTATTTACACAAACTATTAATAAGTGTATCGCATAGGCTGTGACGTTGGTTGACCGTCATAGTCTTATTTTTATTTTAAAGGCAATAAACTATGCACAATGAGTTAACTTTTCATATAAATAGTAGTGTTAAGCTAATCTAGTCTAACATGTACCTCCCGAATTGTTACTTAGGGTCACTTTCAGCCGAGTGACCCTTAAATATTTATTCATTTATATAAACCTCGTTTTAAAGGAGATTATTTTGCCTGAAGCTTTCTATACTTTACATATTCTAGATTTTCGAAAGGAGGGACTTTCATATGGGATATGAAGTTTACGGTTCAAACTATGGCAAGCATGATAATTTATCATTCGCTCTAATTGTTGTCCTCTTTATTCTTTTAATTATTGCTGGTGCTACTTTCTTATATCATTAATAATTACCTTCTATTATCCTCAAATATTCATGCTATGATCAAAGGGTCGTCTTACACCCTGGTGACCCTTTTTTACTACTTACTTTGTTGCATAGAAGAATGTATGTAGGAAGTTTGTTGCTTAGTGTACTAATCTAACAAACAGTTCATAGAATATATCAAGCATAATTTGGGCTAAAAATAACAAAGGAGAATGCCTATGAGCATTGATTTTATTACACTTGCCCCAACTGTCATGCAGGTGTTTAAAGCAGGAGATGCAAATCCAAAAAAAGTAAAGCGCATCGTTTATGGACAAGCTACCTCTGATGCAAATGGAATAGCCACATTATATTTTACAGACAATGCATTAGCGAATGGCAATGCTCTTTTAACTACTATTGACTATGCAGTTGCAAGTGTATACTCGACAAATCCAACGATAAACTTAAGACCGAGAGTTCAAATGAGAGAGAAGAATATTAGTGGGAAATATGTCTCTGCTAATATTACAAATATTAGTGGTGTGACAGTATTAGGAATTAATGTATTAGGATCGGAAAATCCAGTAAGTGGCGTGATTGTAGATTTTATGATTTTAGGTAGTTTTGATTTGTAAACAGATCATACTGAACAAACTCCCTCGTGTTGCTTTTACATTCTTCTTGGTAAAACCTCATATCCTCACTTCTTTCATCGAGAATAGGCAAGTAACAAATGTATTTCCCGATTTGAAATGTAATGAAAAAAAATAAAGACAAAGTCGAAAAAATCGACTTTGTCTACTGAAACCACTCTATTTAAGAATGTTTTTCTTCATTTAAAAATTAAAGTTTAACGATGTTAGCAGCTTGTGGTCCACGTTGACCTTCTTCAACTGTGAATTCAACTTTTTGACCTTCTTCAAGTGATTTGAAACCTTCACCTTGGATAGCTGAGAAGTGAGCGAATACGTCTTGTCCGCCTTCTACTTCGATGAAACCAAAACCTTTTTCTGCGTTAAACCATTTTACTGTACCTTGTGTCATTTAAATGACCTCCAATAATGTTATTAAATAAAATCATACTACTTCCAAAGAAAAAAATTCACATATTACAAAAAGTAACTAACAAAACACGATTACTCTTTGTAATATGTGAATTTATTATTTCTTTAAGAAAGATTCTATTACATACAGTATATGATAAAAAATCGTATTAGTCCAGTGAAAAGTGAATTTTTTTATCAATGAAGGCTAAAACCTGCACGTACCACCAATTTTAAAGGTTAAAATTAGCCATTTCACCGCCATTAAGTAGCTACAGATTATTTATTGTTTAGTTTGAAACTACATTACCTTGGCTTTCATTATTCCTGCTCACAGCTAACATCGTGCCGTCAGCCTTTAGCCCAACAGTATGACGATAACCCGCAGCTATAGCAGCTAGAGGCAATTGTTTTTGTATTTCAATAGCGACATTCCTTACCTCATTAATCCGTATATTTTTTGAAGCTGAATATTACATTTTAGGACTTATTTGCCCTTTGCATCCTTAGGCTCTACATGGACATGCACTTCATAAACCCCTTGCTCTTCCACCATATTCTTTTCAACAACCGAAGCAACATCATGCGCTTTCGTGATATCTAACTTTGCATCTACAAGTATAACGACATCAATTACCTCATTATTCCCATAATTTCTTCCTCTGATTTCTTTCAATCCTTTAACACCATCTATTTTTAAAATAATCTCTTTGTATGTTTGAAGAATTTTCTCATCAAATCCATCCGATAGTTCATGAGAGGCTTCCTTGAAAATCTCCCAAGCTGTTTTACAAATGATGAAACCTACGACAATGGCAGTACCCGTATCTAACCAAGGCATATGTAGTTGTGACCCTAAAATTCCTACAGCGGTTCCAATACTTACCCAAGCGTCTGACAAATTATCTTTAGCTGCAGCCATAACGGCTTTACTATTGATTTTTTTAGCCAATTGTTTGTTGTAACGATAGACTAAATACATCACCAATGCTGATCCTATCCCTACATAGGCTGCGACCATATCCGGCGATTCTTTTCCACCTTGAAAAATGGAAGAAAAACCACCGACCAATACTTGAATACCAACGGCCATCATAATAAATGAAGCGACCATTGATGCAATGGTTTCACTTTTCCAATGACCATAGCGATGATCATGATCTGCTGGTTTTTGTGAAAGCTTTAGCCCAATAAGTACTGCAATAGAGGCAATAATATCTGTCGTATTATTCAAACCATCAGCTTTTAAAGCTTCTGAACCACTCAAGTAACCAATGCCAACTTTTATGATGGATAAAATTATATATGCAATAATACTGATAATGGCACCACGTTCACCTAATTTAAGATTATTATATCTTTCTGCTTCCAATTCACTTACCTCCCACTTACGTACATCATCATCATAACAACCCAACATCGAGTGGGTCTACAGCAACCTTTTTGCCTTGCTATACATAAGTAGGAGGACTATAAAAGTGTTGATGTGGGGAAAAAATAAAGCCCTTAGGAAGATACGCTGTCACTGGTTTAAAGCCTAGAAATTATTATACTAACCGAATAAAATAGTAGTGTATCTGTTCTTTAAGATTTTTTCCTCCAACGAACACACCTAACAAACCTTGGTCATTTCCAATTTCGGGAGTGACCCTTTTTACGTACTTATAAGCACGTAGAAAAGCCTTGCCACAACTGAAGCAAGGCTTTTAATCAATTATCCTCTTAAAAATCCGCCCTCTGAGTGGATTATTTGACCAGTTATCCATGTAGCCTCCTCGCTAGCAAGAAAGCTAATCACCTTGGCCACATCCACTGGTGTCCCAATCCGCCCCATTGGAAATTTGGGTAACAGATAACTTCTAATCTCATCATTCATCCATGTAGAATCTGTTGGCCCTGGATTGACAGCATTGACGGTAATGCCCAGCGGTGCTAGCTCCTGTGCTAATGATCTAGTAAAGGCTGAAATTGCCCCTTTCGTTGCCACATAGGCTAGCTCTCCCATCATAGGACCTAAATCTTGACCAGAAGTCATATTAATAATTCTCCCTGAGTTTAAATTAGCTTTTTCAAAAAGACGTGCAAATTCCACACAAAGTAGTAGGGTTGACCTTATATTCACCGCGTAATGCTCGTCTAATGTTTGAGCATCTAATGCTAGATAACCATCTTGTGCTGAATGGGCAGCATTATTCACTAAAATGGAAGGTACACCCATTTTTTCGAAAACCGTTTGGAGTATCGTTTTTGGAGCTTGGGAATCTGATAAATCAATCGACAATTCTTCACATGAAACACCCTTACTCAAAATTTCCTGTTTGAATTCTCCTATCCACTTACGATTAGCATGCCAGTGTGTGAAAAAAACATTGACACCATCCGTAGCCAATCTTCTACAAATAGCTGTTCCAATATCTTGAGGGTGGCTTGCACCCGTAATGATTGCTATTTTATGTTGTGTTTTATTCATTTCTTTTTACCCCCATGGTTATTGAGATTATTAATAAAAAAAGAGCATCACCATAATGGTCCGCTCCGTTTTTAGAAATCAAAACCCTTACACTGCACTTCTTTGAAAATGACCATCATACCTTGACACACACCTATAAAAGAAAAAGATACAGAGTTTGTCACATGTAGAGTATGTATTCCCCTCTTCATCTAATCTGAATTATTTTTTAATCTAAAGTTTTCATCGTATTTTGAACATCAATAGAAAAGGTCTCTACATCAAATTGATGCTGCTTTATCGTATCTTCCGCTAACTGTTGAGCCTTCTTTTTAGCCTTGTGATTTTTCTCTTGTGTTAAATTAATTCTTACTTGAATTTCCTCAGACGTCATACTATGGTCAATGCTGAAAGTGCCAAAATTTTCTGCAAACATCGCCTCAAATAGATTGGCTATGACATCATTATAACTTAGCCGAGTTGAGATCGCTTCTACTGGCTCATAGAGTTGCTTTAACGTTATTTGAAAAGAGATGGGGTTTAATTCATTAGCTTTGATAACGTCCAGCATTGTTTCTTCTATATGTTGCTTTGTCTTGTGATCGACCTTGTCGGGTAATGACACAAGGAGCTCTATTTTTCCATTAGGTAAAATTCCATAATCTAATAGAAAGCTATAGGATTCTTTGCGCAATGTATAGGAAATCTCACTAATTAAAAATTGATATTGCTGAATATAACGCAATAATTCATCATTACTAGGCTGTGACATAGAAACATTGGTTTTTTCAGCATATTGAATAGGTGCATTTGCCAAAAAGAAAAATGCACCACAAACAATGCTTAAAAGTAGAAACCATAACGTAAATAACCTTTTAATAAACATGTATAGCCCCCTTATTCGGGACTATATGCCAACTATCGAAAGTAAATTACGGTAGAATTTTATAAAACAACACACGATCTTGATTTTCACCACCATAATTACTATGAATGGACATATTATCTAACACTTTGTCACCTTTTTCCATTCTAAAACCCAGATTCGTATGGAAGGCGATGGATACTTCATTAATAGGCGACGTGACACATTTCACAATATTTCGATGGTATTGCTTCACCACATGAAAGAATACATCATATAATCTTTTTGCAATATTCTGTTTTCTGTAATCAGGATGGACCCCAACAAAATGGATGAACGCTTCATTTGTTTTGGACTGCGATAAAAAGCCAATGAGGAAGCCAATAATTTCGCCATCCTTCTCCATAATAAGGCTTGTATTTGTAAAGTGATCAAAAAATAATTTAGGCAGCTTGTCTGACATATTCCTACCACCCCACCACTCATTAATCAATGGAGATAAAGTATAGTAATCTGAACTCTGTACACTACGAATGTTCATGGAATCCGTCCTCCTTTTCAAGTCATACAACTGATTTATGGCCTGAATGTATCTACAGCTAATATATAAATGGTGACAATCACCATAGCATACCCCACTACAAATGCATATTTAAGTTATTGTGCTGAGGCTCATACAAACTCAAAAACAATCACCACAACCAGATATGGATAAAACAATGTAGATGAATACTATCTCTATACCCTCCATCTAGGAAGGTTAATCCTACTCTTATTTTACCCTACCATTTATTTCAATATCAATGGTTCTATTATACCTTTGCCATCACTAATGCCTTTAACGTGTTACTTAAAGCCTGAATATGATTTGTCGTATCTGTCATGCTTACTAGAAGCTGATTTTCGTCCTCCACTGAATGTAGAATAGCACCAGTAGAAGCCGCATTTTGCTCGGTCATGTGATTCAGTTTTTCAATTTGCTTTTGAATTACCTCGAATTGTGAGATGGCACTGCTTAATTCATGCATCCCTCTTGTTAAATCTGTATTCGTTTCCGTAAAAGAATCCTTTAAACTATTAAAGAAATGACTGACATCCTGTAAAAGCTGTTCTCCATGCTGGAGTGCCTTTTCACCGTCATCAGAGCGTTGATGAGCCTCTGTTGATTTTTCAAACAAGGTTTTTGTCACATTGGTAATGCTGACAGTAATTGCAGCGCTTTCCTCTGCTAGCTTACGCACTTCATCTGCTACAATAGCAAATCCTTTTCCATGTTCTCCCGCTCTAGCTGCTTCTATCGCCGCATTTAAGGCCAATAAATTAGTCTGTTCTGCAATATGGGTAATCCCCTTTAATAGACTATCCACTGTTTGCAGGCTGTGTTGCAGCTCGTTGACAGTTTCTGCAGTTGAGCCCATGGCATGACTCATGACGCTCATTTGAGTCATTGCATCCTGCATTTTATCCCACCCTGCTAATACTTCTTGTTGTAGATCAGTAGATTTAGCGACCGTATCCTTCGAAATCGTCAATGTTTTATTGACAAAATGAACCGAGTCACCCATTGTGCCATGAATCATTTGCAAACTAGATGCCTCCTGCTGAATACTTGCAGAAATATCCTCTGTCGCTACTAAAATTTGCTTACTAGAGCCAGAAATCCTTTGCATTGTTTGTTGGAATTGCGTGACATGTTTGTCCAATGCCTGACTACTCTTTTCGATTTCCTGAAATGTATTTTGTAGTTGATTGAAGGATGCTTGCACTTCATTTTGCTGGATTTCTGCATGTTGAATCAATTCATTTCCCCATTTTGCCAGCAAATAAAAAGCAATAATGACCCCATTCATAATTGCCAGAAGTGTCACAAAGACAATGGTGTCATCAAATGGTCCTAACAATGATGACGAGTTGACCATATATAAAATGAAAAAACTAAAATTGGTTAGAATCCCAAAGAAAACAATCAATTCTTTTTTAAAATATAGGGCAATGATGGCCACTGTGCACAGTAAAATATAATGTTTATTTAATGAGAAGCTATCAAGCAAAAATAAGGTAAACACAACACTTGATGGAATGAGACCAAAAATAAAGCCTTTGACATACGTTTTTATAGGTAAAAAATAATTACATACCGCCAAAGCAATGACAGCTAACCCAATAAATAAAAAATGGATGCCCTTTGATAGAATCATAGGTCCACATATTAGAATGGCCAAAATTGAGATAATAGCCAAATTTACACGATGAACTTTTCGTGTATCATAACGAATTTTATGCTCCATTACTATCCCCCTAAAAAAATGAATAGACATTCAGTTTAATTTTCTATTATTATATAGTATAACAACTACTTTTTGTAGATAAATATTGCATTTATAAGCAGAATTAGCTTATTTTTGAAAAAAGGGGGAAATTGAATTGACTAGTGTCCAACAAATCGCACCAAATTTCTACTGTATCGATACACATGATTTAGGTCGAGAGCAGCGAACAAGCTCCTATCTATTAATCGATGAAAAGATAGCTCTCATCGAAACTTCAGCCAGTCCATCCGTACCTTATATTATGGAAGGGTTACAAAAATTAAATATTTCCGTAGAGGATATAGACTATGTCATCGTGACACATATTCATTTAGACCATGCAGGCGGAGCAGGGTTATTTTTGCAAAGCTGTCCCAATGCTAAATTAGTGGTTCATCCACGAGGCGCAGCCCACATGATTGATCCCAGTCGTCTTATCCGCAGTGCTAAAGGGGTTTATGGCGCTGAATTTGACCGCCTTTTTGATCCAATTGTGCCCATTGACGCTACAAGAATTATTGAAGTCCATCACGAACAGCGATTACAATTAGGTCAGCATCATTTAACGTTTTATCATACTGAGGGGCATGCTAAGCATCATGTTTCAATGCTTTATTCCGCAACAAATGGCTTGTTTGTAGGAGATACAACAGGTGTTCGCTATCCCGAAATGGATGAGGAAGCAATTGATTTAATCATTCCGTCCACCTCTCCAAATCAATACAACCCTGAAACAATGGAACAATCCTTAAAATTGTACGAAAAGCTACAAGCAAGTGAATTGTACTTCGGTCACTATGGGGCTTATAAAAATCCAGCTGAAGCCTATCGTCAGGTGCGCTATTGGACACCACTCTTTTTAGAAGAAGGTAGAAAAGCGCAAGCAGCATCCAGCCAGTTCCAAGAACAAGTTCACTACTTAGATGCTCGCTTAAAGGAACTTTTATTTAACTATCTACAGGAAAACGGCATTCCGTCCGATCATCCTGTCTATCAAACCATCCCATTCGATACCATTGTGTCCGCAATGGGCATACTGGATTATCTCGAAAAAGCAAATGCGCAGATTCCACTTTAACGGCAATAAGAGGTGTTCCCAATGACATTAGGGACACCTCTTTTTTAGAAGCGCTTATAGTACTGGTCAAAGCAAGCTTTTTGTAAAACCTGCCCTTTTACATCGGAGGGCGCTCTTTTTTCAGGTGAACCGCTCGCTTTACATCGCACTGCGCTTATGCCCTGTCCAAGCTTTTCCTATCTCCATAAGTGTCCTCATTCCTTTAATTGATCTAGAACTGCTTGAAAATTTTGTTGCTCCCCTACTTCACGAAATAATTGAAAGGGATTGCTCATTTTTTTCATGCGCTCCATGACAAAGGGAATCGTAAAAAGTGTTGGCGTTAGGTTTTCATTGACCTCCTCCCATAGAAGCGGTGTTGCTACTAAACCCATTTCATTGCCACGAGTGGAATACGGGGCAATGATAGTCTTGCCCTCTGCATGTTGTACATAATCTAAATATAATTTTTCATGACGATTCTTTTTTAAACGCTCAATTGTATATAAATTTGGCTTTTGCTCACATAAAAAGCGACAAACAAACTCTGTAAATATACGTACCTCTTCATAAGTAAATGTATTTGCGGGTAAAGGAATATACAGCTGTAAACCTTTTCCACCTGATGTTTTGACAAAGGATTGGAGCTGAAAATAATCAATAATGTTCTTTAAATCAAGTGCTCCTGAAACGGCTAATGAAAAATCTTGTACTGAAGGAGGATCTAAGTCGAAAACGATTTCTGTCGGGTACGAAGAATGATGTGTTTGAAATGGAATGTGGAACTCTAATGCCAGCTGATTTCCAAGCCACAATAACGTTTCCAAGTTATTACACACGATATAATCAATATCATCCATCACAGCTGTTGCCACAAAATTAGGCATTTTTTCTGGTTTACTTTTTTGATAAAAACTTTCGCCTGGAACACCATGTGGATAGCGTATTAGCGTTAGAGGGCGATCCTTTAGAAAAGGCATTAAATAGGGCGAAATATTTTGCAAATAGAACAAGTATTGATCCTTTGTAATACCCATATTCGGCCATACAGGCTTGTCTGGATGTGTGATAGCAACTGAATCAGGGATAGGATACAGTTGACGTTGCATGTGCAGCCAATGACATTCCTCAGGTGATATCTCTAATCGAAAGGCATGAAATCTAGGTTCCCGAAGCTTACTACCATCAAAATCAATACAGGCAATATCAACACAAATCGAAGGCTCAAGTGCCCATAGCTCCTTTTTACGCAGTCCATTAGTCTGAAAGAATTTGACAAGTGTTTGATGCTCTTCTTCTGTCATACCATGCTTAAACGTAACGACTTCTCGTAATTCATTGTCCTCAAAAACTGCACCATGAAAATAACTATTGCTATGGTCATATTGTGTGACAATGACTGTGACATAACGCCAATTTTTTATCTTTAACCAATGATTTGATCGTATGTTTTCAAGCCATTTACTTGTTTTCTTCTTAGCTACAATGCCTTCCCCATTGTAAAGCTTGATGGACTGCCATAAGCTCTCATGCTCCTCACTACCATGTATGACTTGGATAGGCGTTGGATTCTCATAGTTTACGCTTGGCCATTTGAACTTCGTAGCAAGCTTGACCAATTGCTCCTTACGCGTTTTTAAATAGTGGTTTTGGAGAGATTCTCCTTTAAGGGTTAAAACATCAAATGCTAGATAGTGAAAAGGACATGAATGAGCATGTTCCTGAATCACGTCTTGATTTTGCATTCTCCCCCTCTTCTGAACAACGGCAAAATCACTTTTATAATGATTGCGTAAATAAACTAACTCCCCATCCAAGGTTAGGGGTAAAAAGGTTTGGATGGATGTATATATTTGCTGACAAAAAGCTAAAATTTCGGGAAACAAGTGATTTAACTGTCGTCCATTTCTGCTAATGAGCTTCGGCTCCTCATCCCAAACTAATAAGCAGCGAAAACCATCATATTTTGTTTCAAATAGCCATTCATCTCCACTAGGAATATCGTTTGTTTCGGATAAAAGCATTGGTTTCATTCCGCTATACCTACTTTGCTTTTTATATTCAGTGTTTGAAGATTTCATTTTAAGATACATAAAAAACCTCAAAATACATCATAGTAAGAAAAACGAGGTGACAACAATGCATACAGTGTGGAAAGGCAGTATTTCCTTTGGACTTGTTAATATTCCTGTGAAACTACATGCTGCTACTGAAAATAAAGATGTCAAATTGCGTCAGCTTCACAAAGAATGCCATACGCCGATTAGCTATAAAAAGGTTTGTGAGGGCTGTAACCAAGAGGTAACAGATGAGGATATCGTGAAGGCTTATGAATATGCCAAAAATAAATTTGTTGTGTTGGATCAAGAGGATTTAGAAAACTTGCGTAAGGAAAATGAAGATAAGGCTGTGGAAATTATTGATTTTGTGCAATTAACTGAAATCGATCCAATCTATTTTGAACGCACCTATTTTTTATCACCCGATTCGACGGGAGCCAAAGCCTATTCATTGTTACGAAAAACATTAGAACAATCAGGGAAAATTGGCATTGCCAAAATCGTTATCCGCTCTAAAGAGCAACTTGCCATTGTGCGTGTTTATCAAAATGCCCTTGTGATGGAAACAATTCACTATCCAGATGAGGTAAGAAGCATTGGCGATGTCCCTAATATTCCAAGTGAACAGGATGTAGTACAAAAGGAGCTCGATACAGCCCTCATGTTAGTGGAACAACTAACAACTACATTCAACCCTGAAAAATATACAGATGATTACCGCAATGCTTTATTAGAACTAATTGAAGAAAAGAAAGCTACAAATACGATATCTACAAGCGATAAACAACGTCCAATTCCTGAAAATGTCACGGATTTAATGACAGCTCTACAGGCCTCTTTAGAAAAAACAAAAAAGCCCGCTACAAGAAAACGGACTACACGTACAAAGAAAAATGCCTAAGAACAAGCGTATCCTGACATCGGGATACGCTTTAGAATTGTCGAAAATAGGAATCTAAATCCTTTTTGCGCTGAATCATTAAAAGTTTAGCCAATACAGCATGTTGCTGTTTAAAGAATTTAGGCTTTCCTACCCTTTCAAAGCGTTTATTCCAACGAAACATTTTAAAAAAGATCGAAAAAGTAGGTTGATAGTGAGCTTTTTCGAAGCCCATTTTTTGTTTTATAAATCTTTTTATTATACGAAAGACTCGAATTTTATAAGGCGTATCGAGAAAGATAATGCAATCAGCTTGCTGGAAGCTATCAACAACCCACTTCTCCTGATGGATCCCCTCTATAATCCAACTGTTCGTTTGGAGAATGGTTTGTAAGTGCTCCTTTTTTTCTTCATCTGTTCTTAGAATATCCCCTGATTCCTTTCGCATCCATGCCACATTATCAAGCTCATAATAAGGAATCTGCAAGGTTTTAGATAACTTCCTCGCCAATGTTGTTTTCCCACTGCCAACGGACCCAATGATATGTATTTTTTGTGGAAACGCTTTTGTCACAAAACCCCTCCATTGTATGTACCTTTGTAGAAATAATTCCTTTATTATACAATAGATTTCAGCTGACATAACGATAGTTTTCCAAGAACATTCGTTCCTAATTATGGTATAATAAAGGAAAAACTAGGAGATCTTTATTCATGACAATACATGAGCAAATGTCGCAACAACAAATAGCTGGCCTCAGCATTGCCTATATAAAGGATGGTGAGCTTCAGAAGGCAGAGTGCTTTGGTCTATTAGAGGTCGGGAAAACTAACAGAATCAATACCGAAACCATCTTCAATGCCTGTTCAATTAGTAAACTAGTTACAAGCATTTTAGTGATGAAGCTGGTCGAGCAAGGTATAGTAGATTTAGATGAGGATATTAATCAAAAGCTCACATCTTGGAAGATGCCAGATCATAGCTACACTCAGGGAAAAAAAGTAACATTACGACATTTGTTAAGTCATCAGGCCGGAATTATTGACCCTAAAGGCAGCTTCTCTCCCTTACATTCACTATGGCAGAGGCCTTCGATGGTCGACTTATTAAAAGGTACAACTCCTTATTGTTCCATACCAATCGATAGTACTTTTGAGGCTGAGCAAGAATTTCACTATTCAGATGCTGGCTTTTGCATTGTTCAATTGCTGATTGAGGATACAACAGGCTCAAGTTTTTCAACACTCATGACAGACGTGATTTTCCGACCACTAGCCATGACAAATAGCTTTTTTTCTTCCGCAGTCCCAACTGCCAATACAGCAAGTGGTCATCAGAAAGATGGCACTGTAACAGCACAAAGATACCCTATTTACCCGTATGATGCAGCTTGTGGATTATGGACAACACCGTCAGATCTAGCAAAATTATTACAAGAGGTAATGCAGGCCTTAAAGGGAAAGGGTACACTTGGTTTAGCTTCAATCCATGAGCTAATTCGTCCTCAGGGCTGTAAAGAATGGATGGGCCTTGGTGTATTTCTTGATGATGCTGGTGAGCAGCTTGAAATATCCTCACTTGGCTGGGGCGTTGGCTATCAATGTATGCTAGTGGCCTACCCCCACCTAGGCAAAGGCTTTGTTGCCATGATTAACACCGATACAGGCGTCCATCAAATGCAAGGTCTCTTAGGAGAAATCTATCGTTCCTTTATCCAATAAAGAAGAGGCTTGATTTAAGCCTCTTTCCTTACCTCATAATGCAGTTGTACCATTTGGCCATATCGTTTTGTTTCCAATAGCCTTAAGTTTTCGAACGGACGGGGAGATTTAAACAAGGGTATCCCTGAGCCTAGTAAATGGGGTGTAATCGTAATAATCCATTCGTCAATTAGCCGCTCCTGTAAAAAAGCATCTAGAAGGTTACCTCCCCCTACCATCCAAATCTTTGTGCCTTCTTGCTCTTTTAAACGTTGAGTAAATGTGATGACATCCTCCTGGATAAACGTCACATGCTCATTTTCCCCAGTTTGAGTTGTTGAGAACACATAGCATTTTTTATCAGGATAAGGGAACGGTTTAATATGTTCTAGGATATAATCATATGTCCGTTTTCCCATAATGACGGTATCAATGGTTTGATACATATCACCGTAGCCATTATCACCCTCTCCTTCTGTTTCCTCTAGCCACTGTAGATCATCATTTTCCTTGGCAATAAATCCATCTAAACTCCCTGCAATAAATACCAGTATTTCTCGTGACATTACGTCAGCTCCTCTTCTTTTGAAAATCTCTTGTACAATCTCTATACTAAATATAAAACATGACAACTATTGGCATGATTAAATAAAAAGGTGAAAAAATATGACCAAAGCTAAACGATTAATTGATATTTTGCTATTCGTCAGTGTGAAAAAGAAATTTACAGCGCAGGAAATTGCCGACACCTTCCATATTTCCGTGCGAACGGTGCATCGTTACCTTTTGGATTTAAGTGATATGGGGCTACCCATTTACGCGGAACAGGGAAGACATGGGGGCTATACGGTGCTATCCAATGCCATTCTCCCCCCGATATTATTTACTGAGGAAGAGGCGGTCGCCATTTTCTTTGCATTCCAGTCTTTGCACTATTATCGTGATTTACCCTTTAATACTGAAATGAAGTCTGTCTCTCAAAAACTGTATGAATCCTTACAGAAGGAAGCCAAGAAAAAGGTGGATACGCTGCAATCCTATATTGCCTTTTGGAACCCTAAAAGAGCCATTACAACACCACTCTTAACGGACGTTTTAGAGGCTATCATCAACCAATCACAATTGCATATCCAGTATGAATCGAAGTCTGGTATCACCTCTAAGCATATCCAGCCTATTGGCGTGTACGCTCATGATGGCTTATGGTATATGCCTGCGCTACTGCTATCAAATGAAAGAATATTACTCTTCCGTGTAGATCGAATTAAAGGGATAAAAATTAGTGAAGCAAACCATAAAACGACGATGAATTTGCAGCAATGGCTTGAAACTGACTATGAGCCTCAGCAGCCTATTCGGTTATATGTAGAATTATCAAGCGAGGGCGTTCGTCAATGTTTAAGTGAGCCCCATCTTGAAAAAGCGGTTGTTCGACATAGTGATGGAACAGGCTATATCGATACGATTATCGATCAACATGAGCTCCACTTTAATAGCTCCCTATTCTTTCGCCTTGGTCAACATGCGATTGTCAAAGAACCATACGCACTAATTCAGCTTATACGTCAGCATGCATATGAGCTATTAGCGATTTACCCTGAGCCAATAGAGCCTCTATAAGATGACAATTTTGTTAGATTCACGTAACATTCATCGTTACTACTTTTAAAAGATCTTCCTTATAATTGGTCTTGAAGGAGGAGATATACGTTGCAACCGACCAACAGTAATAAACGAATTGATACATTAGATTATTTAAGAGGGTTCGCCTTACTGGGCATTATTTTAGTCAATATCCCCTCATTAATGTGGATTGAACCACCTGAATTGGCAAACGATATTGCCTATAGCCGCTTTCTAACACTTTTTGTAGAGGGTAAATTTTTTATCATTTTTTCATTTTTATTTGGAATAGGATTCTATCTCTTTATTTCACGCGCACAGGCAAGGGGCGAAAAAGCCTATGCCTTATTTAGTCGTAGGCTTTTGATTTTACTGTTTATGGGGCTAGTGCATTTTTATTTCCAACCAGGTGAAGCCTTAACTGTCTATGCTATCTTTGGCTTTGTAGCCTTACCTTTTTATAAAATGCGCAAAGACATCAATCTCATCCTTGGATTCATCCTATTAGCCATCACTGCCTATTTTGGTCTAAAAATTTTAATGCCATTTCCACTGATTTTGCTTGGTCTAGCTGCTGGTCAATATCATTTATTTGAAAATATCTCGTTACATCGAAATAAAATCATGTTCGTGACGATTGTAATGGGCTTTATAAGCATGGCTAGCTGGTTTTATCAATGGCAGTATGTCCCTGAGCCTCTTGTTAATATCCAGCATTTGCCCAAGGATCAGCTAGCGGCTCATATTACAAATATTGAGCAATTTTCATTAATCGGACTACAGTTTAGCCCATTCGCTTCTGCCTTTTACATGGGAACAATCATCCTATTATTACAAAGCACTTTGTTCCAGCGACTATTGGCACCGTTAAAAGCATATGGGCGCATGGCCTTGACTAATTACCTGGGGCAAACAGCGCTTATTCTCTTAATTGGCCATGCTTTCGGTTTAATTGGACAACTTCGCTATCTTGAATCTTTGTGGATTTGTCTAGGCATTTATGGTTGCCAATTGCTCTTTAGTAAGCTATGGCTATACTTTTTCCGCTTTGGCCCTATGGAATGGCTATGGCGAATCGGGACATATTGGACAATTCCTCCCCTACGACAAAGTACGAAAGATTATTTATCGTAAAGGATAAACACCTATCAGCTTGGTGGTAAACATCATATATTGGTAATGTACCCTACTCGCTTTCCATCTTTGCTCATATCTTCAGCAAGAAACACATCCCCATTTTATTTAGTCACCAAAGTGACTAATTTAAAAACAGCGTTAAGCCATTATTAACGCTGTTTTTTTACTTTTATTACATCTAATAAGTGAATCATTGGGGTTACTTTGTGGGGAATAGGTATTAAAAGCTAATAAAGTTACTGGGACATAAACATACAAGTCACTGGATTTTAAAATCCAGTGACTTGTATTCATTACCATTATTTTTCTCTTGCAAGCAAGTATAGCTCTTCATCTTGATAATTGGTTCACTGTACTAAATACGGGTTAATGCGCCATCAGGTTTGGGAATTTCTTGAACTGTTAGCTGATTCATTTTACAAAAATGTTTAAAGAATTGTTGTGCCAACTCCAGTTCTTTTGGGTCACTTTTCAACGAAATGATATCAAGTAAAATTTGAGCCATCCATAAATTTTCGAAATAACGATATTTCCCTGTTTTCCATGTCATTTTTTCGGGGAATTTTTCATTGATATAATATTGCCAGAAAAGTAACTGATCCGATTCCTGTTCTGTCAGTTGAATTCTGTATTTTGAATGAGCAGGAATATGTCCATCTTCACACAGCTTGCCGACGAATTTTTCATTCACCATATAGACACCTAAGATGCGTCTATCACTTTCAGGCTGGCTGGAATCTCTTGCTGTTAAAAGGACAGCGCTATTTTGGTGCAAGCGGCTCGGCTTGTTTGGCTTCCCTTTATTATTACCACTCTTTAATATACCTGAAAAAACATTCCACTCTGAAACAGAACTATTCTGTTCCTCTGAATCACACCAAAAAACCATCTGTGATGCGGGATGAAGTTTATGATTACTCATAAGTTTTTCGTGTTCCAAGCGAAGCAAGAGTTCTTTCCGTTGAAGTTCTTTGGCCTCTTCCATCCGCGATTCTTCTTCTTTTCGTTCAATTTCTTTTTTTTGTATAATTTCCTCAAGTAACTTAGCATCACTTTTATCATGTATTGTTAGGTGCTTTCCAAATACATCTGGAAAAACAAACCTTTTATTTTCTGATGCAAAATGTATTTCAATACTTGAATCATTTTGATTAACTATACTACCTATGCCAAAACGCTTGTGTGTAACTTTCTTATTAATTAGATTCATTCATCTAGTCCTCCTTATGGAATAAAAATTAAGTTACTATTAGATAGTAAAATTTCAAATAACTTCTTTAAAACAATTTCGAATTTTTCTTCTGTTTAAAAATAAAAAAACGTATCCAAATTCTTTCTGCAAAATAGGACATCGGAATTCGAAATACGTTTATAAAAAAATGATCGTAAGACTATTATAACATTTTTTAATAAAATTACAAATTTATTATTGACAACACATTTTTACATGAGTTAAAATATTTATTTATTCTCTGAATGTCATTAGAATCCTGTTAGAAAAGACCATAAACTTCTAAAAAACGCCTTATAAAATCCAACTTTTCCTTGTTACCTATTTGATGCCCATAAATTCTTCACCTGTTTCTTATTCTTAGCATACAATGCAAATAATACCCTTTTTTGTAGGGAGGATTATATGAAGCAAAATAAAGGTAATCGGAATAATGAGGGATTGGAATCCGTGAGTCAAGCAGCTAAGTTGGCTGTCATTGCGGGGGCGATTACAACACTTGGAGACGCTCTAGCGACCATTGCGGCTGGTCTTGCTCTAGAGGATGAGTTGAAGGAAATTGAAAGTAATAGCAATGATATTGACAAACTACAAAAGCAAATTGACGAATTAAATTATGAAATGAAACAATTAAAAAGGATGTTACGTTAATACCGTCTGTACACAAAAACGACAATACCACATGGATATTGTCGTTTTTTAGGCTATTTAGCAGCCCAAAGTTCAATCTCTATTTTGATATCTGGTAGCCCCAATGCAGATACATAAGCAATAGTCATAGAGGGATAGGAATGACCAAACATTACTTCCCATTGCTGATAGAAATGATGCCAATCAATCTCCTCTGTCGCCCATATATTCACCTTTACCACATGAGATGTATCCAATCCCTCAGTTGCTAAAAGCGCTTCAATATTTCTAAATGTATTGGTGGTTTGTTCAATTAAATCTGCAGGCAGTTGATCATCTTGATCAACCCCAATTTGTCCAGAGAATGCATACATTGTTGCATCTTTCGGGATGATTGTGATGTGGCTATATTTCCCAACAGGGCTAGGTACCTGCATTGGATTTTTACGTACTATGTTAGTTTTCATATTCTTTTCTCCTTTAGGATTGTATTTTTTTCTAAAAAAGGGCAGACTTATCCCATGTTCGTTGATTTTAGAAAAAAACAGCTGTGGAGAACCCTATACCCATGCTTAAAAAACGAATAGCTCTTTTTTTCATGTGAATTCTCCTCCTTGGCCCTAAAGTTATGTTCACTTTACCATTTCTATCCTAGACAATCAATGAAATACCCAAACTCTTTTGCATTTCATCGATTATTTCTCAGGCAATTAACTATTCAACCATAGCAATCACAACATATATATAGTAGTGTAAAGCTAAATTAGCCTTACACCTCCGAAATTGTTACTAGGGTCACTCCATCCCAAGTGTCCCTTTGCATAAAAGAACTAGGTACCCCTCTTTGGCGGTACCTGGTTTTTTTGTTATTTGGGGTCGAGTCGCACTTATGTTGGCTAAGTTTTGTCCACCTGCATTACAGCTAGTTTTAATTCATCTGCAAGTAATGCTGAGGTGTAGAATTCTTATACGGAAATATACCATAGCCAATACAAGAACTATAAACTTAAATATAATTACACAGCACACTTCCCTAATGAGATCCTTTTGCTTTAAGCTCAAATACTAGAGATTCTTTGTCTAAGCATTGTTTATACAACAAATATAGAAAATGAATGCAGTATGCAACAAAAATGTTAAGCTTAGTAATTATGAGCCGAGTCATGTTTACATAATTAAGAGATAAAAATATGAATCCCTCCTGTAATAACACTTAATGCCGCTATTGAGATATGGATTGTTCGCAAGCTTCGATTTTTTCTATAGTTGAATAAATTCATTCCTATAATAGCAGTAATTGATAAAAGAATAATTGCAATTAAGCCAATAATTCCTTCATTCTCCAATTCACCCTCATTAAAGTACATGATTATCCCATGACCAATACCTAACAACAATGCCATTATGCCAAAAAGAATATGATATCTACCTATTAACTTTGCTACGTATAAATATAGCCCTTTAGATTGTGGGAAAGTACGAGTTACAGACTTCAAGAAAGTTCTAATAGGAAAAATCATACCCGCTGCACCAATTCCTATGAATGTACACCAACCAATTAATTCACCAAGGTCCTCATAACGCCCTTCTTCGTGTTGTTGTCTACCGTTACCCTCATCATACTCATCTTTTCCTTCAAAAATATCATCTGCATAAATGGGATTTACATCATACAAAAAAAACATAACTACCAATACTATCCCAAACATTTTTAAATATCGCATAGGAGATCTCCTTCCATATTGAGGTTCAACATTAGTCTAAGCAACCAATATGAAAAAAATCTGAAAAACGGTACTAGAAAAAATTACGATATTTAATTTAAATTTCTTTTTTGGCTTAGAATAAGTAGAAGATTGGTCGCACAAAAAATTCAGGTGGATTTCATAATGTTGTTATAAATTAGTTATATTGAATATAAAAAAGGTAGGAGGAGCTTCGTTGAAAATACTGATAGCAGAAGATGATAATCGATTAAGAAAAAACATTGTTCACATCATTCAAAAAGAATTTCATCAGGTGGATGCTGTAGATAATGGTCAGCATGCATTAGAATACATACTGTTTCATACATACGATCTAGTCATTTTAGATTGGATGATGCCAGAAATAAGCGGTATTGATGTGTGCAAAGAAGCTAGAAGAAATGGTTATGAAGGTGGCATTTTAATACTAACAGCAAAGGATGATTGCAATGACATCATCTGCGGATTAGATGCAGGTGCTGACGATTATGTTGTTAAACCATTTAAAATGGAAGAACTCTTAGCTAGAATACGTGCCATTTTAAGAAGAAAAAATAAATCCATTCATCAAATCATTCAAATTGATGATTTAAAGTTATATTTGGATTCCAGAACACTTTTTAAAGATAATCAAGAAATACTATTAACTAAAAACGAATTTTTATTGTTAGAGTACCTTTTTATCAACAAAGGCATCATTCTTACTAGAGAACAAATTTACACACAAGTATGGGGCTTTGATCATGAAATGACTAACAACAACCTTGATGCGTTAGTAAAATTAGTTCGTAAAAAAATCGATCATAATCGTCCAAAATCCATTATTGAAAACATTAGAGGAATAGGATACAGAGTGAGGTAGCATGTTTAAGAAAACTCGTAAAAAACTAACTTTATTTAACTCCATTTATTTTATAGGCTTTTTCTTTGCTTTTCTTATTATTCTATATTTTTCATTAGTTCAACTAATGGATTATCAACAAATAGAAGAACTAGAAACTTATTATAAAGAACAATATCATGACTTTTTTGAGCACAAAAATGATAATGAAGGGAAATTAGAATTTAACCCAAATGGTATGTATTTTTACTATATTTATACAAAAGACCAGATACTAGTCCACGGTGACGAAAACTATCAAGGTTTATTTAAAGATCTAGAAAAAATCATTCAAACGGAAGATCCTTCTAAACGTTTTGTAAAAAATATAAAGTGGCGCGATAAACATCTTTTAATTTTATCGAAACCCATTCAGCCGAACGATGAATTTCTTGGATATATTGTTATAGGCAAATCGACCACATCACAATATCATTTTTTTCAAAAAATGATCTTACTGTTTATTGTTTTAATTATAATTTTTACGATAATAATTGGATTCTTAAGTTACTACATGGCAGGAAAAGCCATGATTCCCATTCAACATGCACTTGAAAAACAGAAAAGCTTTGTTTCAGATGCTTCTCATGAGTTAAGAACACCGCTAAGTGTATTTTATAGTTCACTCGATATTTTAGAAACTGATGAAGCTAATAATATGAGTGATTTCGGTAAAGAATTGATTGAAGATTTAAAGCATGAAGCAGAGTTAATGAAAGAGCTATTAGATAAACTATTATTTTTAGCCCGACATGACAAAAATCGTATTCATTCAACTAAAGAAAAAATCTCCTTAACAGAGTTGCTACTAACGATTAGTAGGAAGTTTAAAAGAGCGTTACCGAAATCAATCGTTTTCGAAACAGAAATCCAACCTAATGTTGAATTTATTGGAAATTCAAATAATATAACTGAATTAATTTATATATTATTAGATAATGCCGCTCAGTACACACAAAGAGGATCAATCTATCTAAAGCTTTTACAAACTGATAAAATGATATATATCTACATTGAAGATACAGGCATTGGGATTTCTAAGGAAGACCTACCTTTTATTTTTGATAGATTTTTCCGAAGTGATGCTGTGAGAAACAGAAACGGAACAGGACTAGGACTTGCTATAGCTGATTCTATTGTTCAAGATCACGGAGGAACATTCACAGTTCAAAGCGAATTGGAAAAAGGTACAACATTTTGTATTCAATTTCCTCTTTATACTAAAAAATAGGCTCTTCATCGTTACATGATGGATAAACCATAGAATGGCATTACATGTATCAGTAGTGCCATTCAACTAGTTTATTTTTTTGAGCTACTTTGGCAGTCTAGCTAACATGGAGAAACTGCCTTTCATCCATTCATGCACCGCTTACTTGCTAACCCCTTGCTTTTGATCTTTCTTCTTAAATCCATCACTCATCAACCTTACAAGTAGTGCGGTAATTATAACCATTACCGTACTGCTATAAAATAAAATTACCAACATTTGATTAGAGTCAGTACCAATGAATAGCCCATGAATAAGTGATAATATCCAAGCAGGTAAAACAAGAAAATGCATCTTCTTCCAAAGTGAAAAGTTCATTTTATTTATCCATATATCTGATGTTAAAAGAACTATTAAAAATAAATAAAAAGCTATGGTTCCTAGCCCAGACAACAATGCCTGATAGTTAGCGCTAAAAGGTAATACGATTTCAGAAATAGTATAGGGTTCGTATTGATCAATCATTAGTAAAAGTAAATGTACAATAACAGTTATAAATCCCATCCATCCACTCATTTGATGTAATTGAAAGTATAAGTTTTTATTGGACTTGAGAGTAGAAGATTTCCTTAGTAAACCAAAAAAAATTGACATACTGAAGTAAAAATAACTTAAAAGCCCTAATAATCGAATCCATTCCCAAGTACTAAATAACATCTAATTTTTCTCCTCCTTTCAGCCAATATATACTTCCATCATCTTTTGCTATTAAGCAAGCACAAGGCATCTGTAGTTTGTCAAACCATACTTGTAATTCTTGTTCATTTAATAAAAAAGCCAGTTTTGTTGCCACTTCTGCTTGACATAATGAGTTTGTTATTATTGTTGTTTGAAGGATAGGGCTAATGATTACCTCTCCGGTTCTTCCATCTAATAAGTGATGCTTTTCTTTTCCCTGCTGTTTCCAACTTCTGAATATACGATTCGATGTGGCAATTGCTCCGTTTTGAATTCTAATTGAACTGATCTCTTCGTGTATATGAAATGGATGAGCAATCCCAATGGTCCATGTCTTTTTGCCTGACGACCACATTTTCATATCTCCACCACCATCTACAATTCCAAACTCTGGAGAAACCTGTCTAAGCCAATCAGCTATTTTTTCAACTACGTATCCTTTGGCAAATCCACCTAAATCAATTAATTGATTATCCGTTTTTAAAACTTCATTGTGATCCAAAAAAAGAAATGGCTTATTTGTTTTTTTTTCTATTTGTATTGGCTTATACGTTGATTCTTGAAAAGGAAAGGATCGATCATACCCATGTTGTTCTAAATGTAATTTTAAATACGGAGAAAATATATTATTAGTTAATGTATAATAGTTGTCTGCTGCTTTTAAACAATCATATAATGCAGGAGAAATTCTACCTATTTCTCCTACCTTTAGTTGATTAATTTGATTTAACTCATTATTTGGCTCAAATCTCGACCACTCTCTTGCAACGTATTGCAACCATTTCACCACTTTGTCTTTCCAATCCATTTTTTGCGTTCCAGCAATTTCAATATAAAAGTTTGTATTCATCGTGTTTAATGAAAGGGTATCCAAGCAACTTCAACTCCACTTCAAACTAAGTTTAGGATCGTTTGGTAGTTCGATTGGTACGAATTTTATTTTGTTGTAGTTGATTCACTCCAACAATTTCAAAATTTGTCCAATCTAATTGAACAAGTTCCTTTTCTCGGTCTGACATTTTTTTTGATTGTTCATTTGTCAAATTTAGATCAGCTATGTTTATATCTGATGGAACATTATTAAATTGCGTTAATAGTAAAGAAGATAATATTACTCCAGAAGTGCCTAATATCCATTTAGCTTTCTTTTGATCTTTCATTCAATCATCTCCCTTTTTTATTTTAATAACTTCAATACAACAGCGTTATTCATTTCTTGCCATTCAGCCACATAGCCCAAACCATTTGAAATTACACTAATTGGAACGTATATATTATCATTCAAGTAAAATGTAACAGCTGGTATCGGTGTTTTTATCTCGTTATAGTACACTACATTTGTCCCCGCACGAAAAATTAGTTCTGTACCAGCTTTATTAATTTCCAATATTTTACTATTATCATAATTAACTACTTTTGCACCTAAAAGTTCAGCAACAATTTTACCTGGCACATATATTTCACCATCTAAAGGAATCAAGTAAAGTGACACTGTATTATTATTATTTTCTAGTTTTAATTGAATTTCTTTCGCTTCTTTTAGGGGTAACTCTCCTTTATTTACATAAGTCGATCTTGTCCAAATATTCCATGTATTACTATTTGTTTCAGGGTATCTTTGGTCATAATATTCATATTCATCCTCTTCTTTATAATAATCATAATCATAATCATCATCTTCCTCGTCATCATCATAATCATCATTGTGCTTTTTATGAACATCACCCTCGTATTTTTTATAATCTTCTTCATCATCCGCATTTGCTATGTTGGCATCAACAAATGGCCAAATTAAACTAATAATTAGCAGTATTTTGATAATCCTCATTTTTTCAGCTCCTTTATGATATTTCCATCTTAATTAAGCTAAATGAAAAAATACTGAAAAAACAAAATCATTCATTACAAATTTAACAAATGTATAGACTGCCATTTTTGTTTCGATAGAGGTAGTTAATTTTCTATGAGAACTTAAATAGCATTCTTGATTGAAATCAAAAAAAATTGCCTTCTGCAAATATAGAAGGCAACTTCAGTATTTTACTAGGCTTTTAGGATTCTTCCCCATAATACCTAATACATTTAATTAAAATAAATAGATCGAATTGCAATTTGTACCCATGAAATGTTGTCACTAAAGAAATTACTAATATTATCTAAAGATTTTATGCTCATAAAGATAGTCATAGGAAAGGTCAACAAACAAATATTCATGCTCGTTGATGGCAATGGAGAATGTTCTTGTAATTTCTCCTGTTTCAATATCCCGATACAATTCAGAGATTTCCCCACTTTGATCGTTGCGCATTTTGATAATCGTTTGAAGGAAATAAGGGCGCCAGCTCCAATTTTTATTGATGGCACGTGGCTGTAGCTCCCAGTTCCCATCAATTCGCATAACGTTAGGCGTTAACTGGAACCCATCCTCATTACAAATATAGAGACGGAAGGAGTAGTTATCCAATAATTCAGCTAAATACTCTAAATGGGAGACATTGTCGCTTGTTGGTTTCACACGGTGAACAATCGCCTCTAATTCCTCCCTTAATTTTTTCAACTGCAAATATTGCGCCTCCAGCATTTTCTTTTCGGAAGTAATAAATTGCTGACATTCTTTTTTAAAACGTTCCTTTAATATATCCTTATCGACAAAAGTCATAGCTGGATTTGCTAGGTATGGCCCTTGATAAAATCTACCGCCATTTTTCCAAGCAAATTGTAGCTGATAAACCGTTTCAATATCTTCAAATAATAGATTCGCTCCAATTTTATAAGCTAGGCTACCAATGGCAGAAATCATGTCCGATTGAGCGGACCAAGAATCGTAATTTAAATCACGTGTATTGACCTTTAAGATATGTGGTGCCAATAGCGCAATATGCTCTAAATGACTTTCGGCTCCTACTTCCTGAACGGCAATTTTTACCCCAAACGTCGTAAAATAGCGTAGGGCGTGATGTAATTTGTTAATATCCCCTATAAAACGATGCTCTGATACCACAAGTACGATACGCTGTAAATCTTTTTCCTCTATATATTGTTGGATAATATTAAAATGACTTTCACCAAAATCTTGCATCAATAAATTTGGATTGCTTGGGATATAAATATCAATTTCTGGTGCAATTTCATCAATTTTGGCTAATGCCGCATGTAAAATTTTATGTTCCATATCAATTCGATATTCTTCTGGAATATCTTCATTGTTGACAAAATCCTTTAAATTAATTTGCTGACCTTGAATTTGTAGATATCCGGAAATTTCGTAGGCAATCACCGTATGCGCATCTGCGCTAAATATCGGTTGATAATACCCATGTATTTGATCTAAATTTGTTAACACTTCAATTGCGTCCATCATCGAAACCTCCAATATGAATAACGTTTTCATTGTTATTCAAAAATAACATTACATTTATCATGACTAGCTTAAAAAATGCTCTCTGACTGTATAATAAGTTGTTTAAAGTAAAATCGCAACTTCACTTCTCATCATTAAAGGAAATCCGTCCTAATTTTTAACCACCATAATTGCATTATTTCTAACGACTTTCCTACATAGTAGGTTGCTTGTTACACCATCTTGCAACGTTATGCTTTTGTCCAACCAAGGCTGTTCTGATATTTTACTCTCCCTTTAATCTATGCAACTTGACGCAATGACAGCCGTGATAATGGATGATGATTATCCTATACCAGTCAATTAATTCAGTCATTTACCCAGTATTTAAGGACAATTTTATGAAAAAAACAGTATCCCAAAAGGACAATAAGAGGCTCCTACTGGCATACTGTTTATTATTATTCAGACATAAAGAAATACCAAATCAGAGCGATTACTGCTAATGATAAAATAACTGCAATTGTCACCCGAAGCGGTGAAATAGGGGCATTACCACCAACTCGACCCGTTTGTCCATTCACCATAAAGCGGTAAATCTTCTCCTTATAGCGGAAAGAAGATAACCAAATCGGTAACATTAAATATTTGTATGTAATATCATCATGGTTTGTGGAAAAGCGTAGATTGGATACTACATCCGCCCTATTTTCCCAACGGATTTTGGATGTAATCTGCGCATGGAGGTGATCATGGATTTCACTTTTTGCTTGGCTCCAGCCATCCTGCAAACCAACACTGTAACGCTCTGATAAAAATCCAGCTACATATTGAGGTTTATAGGCCTTATTATTAAGAAGATTAAATGGTTCAATTTTTCGCATCATATCTCGATCATAGCGTGTTGTGGCACTCACTAAATGATCGTCTATAAATTCCTGATAAAACCCACTTGTTGAATACCAATCCGTTTCAGTATGCGTTTTACCATCTTTATCCGTAACCGTTCGATGTCGTCCATATCTTGCGGAGTATCTGGAGCTTGTTTTTGAATCAAACGTCCAATACGGGAGGTATACCCCTTTAAAGGCATCAGGCTTTGCACTTATTTTGGCAGCCTTTGGTGTAAACCATCGACCTTTGATCCATTTCTGAAAATGTTCTCCTGCCTGCTTATCCGTTACTTCAAAAGCACATACGCCATTGGGAGCAAGCGTATTTTCAGCGCTCGCTTCCATGACCTGATTTGAGCCGCAGTAAGGACAACTGTCAGCGACCTGCAGAGCATCATAAATTGTCTCGGCCGCGCAAGCTTTACAAATAACTGTTTTCTTCTCCACGCCCCAATTGAAATTCCCACGTTCCTCTGCTTTTAAGAAGTCCATTTCCTGTGCAACCTTTTCCTCTTCTTGCTCAGGGGTTGCAATTTCAGATTCAAATCCACAATACGGACAGGTCAGCTTACCTGTAGCAGGATTAAACTCAATTGATGCACTACAGGATGGACATTCCGCATCAAAGTCAAGCTTTACTTGTTTGACATGTTCAACTTCTTGCGTTGACATAGGTCATCATCTCCTTACTTGACATCCTTTTCATCAAAAACATCGCCGCATTCTGGACAGAATTTAGGCGGATTGGCAGGGTCCTCTGGTGCCCACCCACATTTATCGCATGCATAGAGTAAAGCACCAGCTGGTTTTTTAGAGCCACACTCGCTACAAAACTTTCCTTTATTCACCGCTCCACATGTACATGTCCAGCCCTCTTCCGCTGGTTTTGCTGCACCGCAATTTGAACAAAATTTCCCTGTGTTGTCATGACCACATGCACATGTCCATGTACCAGGTGCTTTGGCTGATTGATTTTGCATCGCAGCCTGAGCCATTTGCGCTTGCTTATTTTGCTCATTCATTTGATAAAGCTGACCAGCATTGACTCCACCTGCTTGTGCAGCCATATTCATCCCCATAAAGCCTGCCATAGCGCCACCATCATTGTTAGCAGCTGCAATCATCGCTTCTGCCTGAGCGCCTGTTAAATGGGCAGCAGCCATACCTGGATCACGCATAACCGCATTGCGTTGTAGTTGTTTTATCATGGCTTCGTCTTCCTCAGAAGCCTTTAGGGTACTAATCCCAAATGACACAACAGCTAAACCACGTGTAGCAAGCCACTTTTCTGATAATACCTTATTGAGTGCGTCTGCTAACGCAACCGTATGCGCAGGTATTTCACTATAACGAACGCCATTTGCTGAAATTTGTGCAAAGGCTGGCTGTAACGCTGTCATTAATTCTGATTTTAACTGGCTATCAATGGCCTCTCGCGTATATTCACGCTCTACATTTCCACATACATTTGTATAGAATAATAATGGATCAATGATTCTATAAGAATACTCACCATGACAACGAATGGCAATGTCGATATCTAATCCGATATTACGATCAATAACACGGAATGGAATTGGTGCGGGAGTACCATATTTATTGCCAACAATCTCCCTTTTATTAAAATAATAAACTCGCTGATCTTTAGCAGGTTCTCCACCAAATGTAAAACGCTTGCCTATCTGTTTAAATGTTTCCATAATGCCATGAGATAAATCTGAGCCATACATAATCGAAGGCTCTGTAGATGTATCATAGACATATTCCCCAGCTTCTGAAGAAAACTCTACAACCTTCCCCTGTTCAACAATCATCATGCATTGCCCTTCATTGATGGCAATAATCGAGCCATTACTAATAATGTTGTCATTTCCTTTATTTGAACCTCGTTTAGAAGTGCGTTTAATACCCTTAGTTACTAGAACATCTGAGGATAATGCCTTACAATAAAAATATTCACGCCATTGATCCTCTAAAACACCTGTTAATGCCCCAACGCCTGCTTTCAATAAACCCATAAATATTCCCACCTTCACATTGATGTTTAGCTTATTTTAACATCTCTTCATACTATGTAATACGCAAAATCAGACAAATTGTTTCATTTTCTTCTTATCAACAAAAAAACGAGAAGCGCCAATGATATAAATCATCAGAACGTTCTCGTTACTTTTTCTGTATTAGGATAAGGCAGCAATTATAACAAGCACCCACGCAACAATAAATAACATGCCACCAATTGGCGTAATCGCACCTAGCTTTTTCACACCTGTCACGGCTAGCACATATAGACTACCAGAGAAGAATACAATCCCTGTAAACATCAAGTAGCCTGCCCAAGAAAGCAAACTAGAGCTTCCTAAAAATGCATCATTGGATAGAATGCCAAGGGCTAGAATCCCTAAAGCATGATACATCTGATATTGCACAGCCGTTTCCCAAATGGCTGCATAATGCGGTGAGGCAAACTTATCCTTGAGTGCATGTGCACCAAAAGCACCTAAAACAACACCAAGAGCTGCCAAAATAGCGCCTAAAGCTATAAACATTTCCATCTATTGTTCTCCTATTTTGCCTCGACGGCAATTTCTTTATATTTGGCATCCCAAGCTGGGTCAATCTTACTTAATGATACCGGTCGCAATGTATCCTTATGCGCAAGAATATGTACGGATTGAGCTGTGGCTGCTACCGTGCCATCCTCATGTAAAATTTCATAGCCATACGTCGTTCGTAAACGATCATGCTTTTCTACCCAAGTGCGCACCGTCGCCACTTGTCCATAATGCATGGCTGCTTTATACGAAATCGATAAATCCATCACTGGCGATACATAGCCATCTTTTTCTAAGGCAGCATACTCAAAGCCTGCATCACTTACAAGCTGGGTACGCCCAATTTCCATCCAAATAATATAGTTCGCATGGTACACCACGCCCATTTGGTCTGTCTCTGCGTACCGTATTTCAATCTGTTTCTCACTCACAAACATTTTCTTCACCTCGTCCTACATTATAGCGTAAAAGTGTTGATTTGGTGGGGTTTTTGCTCTACTGATTAGAAAAAGTTAATAAATTGTAATTTAAAAAAATTTGAAATTAGATTCAGAAAAGTATTTAGTAAAAAATGTTGGTTTCCGTTTTTACCCGTTGTGCCCCATTTATTTGGGGTACACTGGGATACAAAAATTTAAAAATAAAAGATACTGGGCAGGTGCTGGAAATCAAAAATGTAATTTTTTTTAACAATGGAATTCGAAGCAAAAAAAGTTTTAGTTTATAAGTTTTCGATAAATATGATTGAGAAAAACCACTCATCACTTTATTAGAACTGCCCCGTAAAAGTTAAACATCAATCTAACTTTACGGGGCAGTTCACACACAGAGTTGTCTTTTATTCATTTATTATTTTATTGACTATCCAAAAATTATAAAAAAGGCAATAAAAAACATCATTGCGAATGAACCTATAGCAATTAATACATTTACATATGACAGCAATTCACTCGCTCTTTTCCATCCTTCTAAATAGACCCATGACAAAAGTAAACATACCTATATTAGCAAACACACTTGTTAACAGCTTTCCTACCCAATCTTCCTTCTTTGCAAAGGTTGAATGTGCAATGCGAGATGATATAATTACAATAGCTATTAGACTAACATAGGAAAAAATCCATAAATATCCAATATATCATTTGGGTGCAAAATCCATTAGATACATCCTTCACTTTGCATGAAATCTTCAATCTTTTTCCGTACTACTGCTGGGGAAATTAGTTGAATATGTTCCCCTTTATCGTCACATGTAAAAATTCCTTTGAAAACTTCAGGCATAGCGTCGTACTGTTTTTTTAACTGTTCATTAAATTTTTTGAAACAGTCGTATTGATATTTTTCCAATAAATAAGGTATCAGAAAAGATGAACGCAAGATTTTGTATTCCTGATAATTATATGGTGTACTTTCTGGTCGCCTTTTTAAGATTTCCAACATCTTTTTCATTAAAATCGCAACTTCTTCTTCGCTTGCATAGGCAGCATATCCTCTAATCGCAGTTAGCCGCATATCCAAATATCTCTCTTTTTTATATACTTTGAGAAAAAAGTCCTTTCCGTTCTCAGGCAAGTCAAATACTATTTGTTTTAATAATACATTACGTTTAGCAATATCCTTTGTATTAAAATATATTTCCATTATTGAATTTCTTTTGTCCATATTTCACACATCCATTCCTAAGCTACGAAGTTACATTTTGTTTTTTAACAATACGGTACGAAATAGTTACTATATTTCTGTTATGTCAAGCGTACCATTTCCAACATGTCTTTACGATTTTAAGTGTTAATTTTCAATATCGTTTTTAACATAAATATCTAAAAACTTATTCCTAGGAATGACTACTTCCTATCCTAAATTGTTGACTCCATTCCTCGTAACTTACGAATGGTACTACAACACTTGGAGGCTTCACCTCTTTGTACGCCTTATTAAAGGCTTGTTTGTAATTTAACCCTAAATCAGACATATAAACATCAATACGAACAGCCGATTGCTTTTGGTAGGTATCGTCCATGTAGTCTCTGCCTCATCGATACTCTGGTAACTTGCCATTCCATATATATTTTGTGCCAGCGACACTGACTATCCATCGATGCAATGCCCCATACCATAATGTTAGTAGCCTTCATTATCAGCTTTCTGACCATCTAGCTTTCTATGTGACTTACTAACCCTTGTATCAAGTGATGACATCCAGACTTTAGTGAGCCGTTTTAATTGTACTAATACTACTATTTATTGTATTTTTCGGCGAAGAAATATTAGAATTTTTCAAAGATGCCCTTCCTGAAGACGATTTCTCATATTGTGCAGTAGTTTTTTGATTAGCAGTTTAAGCTCGCTATGCTAATCTAAATTAATAATCGAAACCGTAATAATATGTTAAGATTAACTTATATAAAATTAAAGGAATGATCTTATGAAAAAAGCAGTCAAATTAGCTTCCTAAAATTATCTAGATTTTAAATTTTAGGAGGCTTTATAAGATGAAATTCAATAAAATTGATATTAATAATTGGGAACGAAAAGAAATTTTCAATCATTTCTTAAATCAACAAACGAGCTTTAGCATCACCAGAAATATTGATATTACTGAACTTTATAAAATTACAAAAGATAAGGGATATAAATTCTATCCTGTATTCATCTTTTTAATTACTCACGTGGCAAATTCAAATAAACATTTTAGAATGAACTTTAATTCTGCTGGAGAGTTTGGCTACTGGGATAAGGTAGTCCCAATGTATACTATCTTTGATAAGACATCAGAGTTATTTTCAGCCATTTATACAAATACAGATGAAGGTTTTAAAAAGTTTTATGAGAACTATATTTCCGATACAGAGAAGTACAATGGTACAGGAAAACTGTTTCCTAAAACACCGATACCTGAAAATGTCGTCAATATTTCTATGATTCCATGGACTTCTTTTACTGGTTTTAACTTAAACGTGAATAATAGCCCAAATTATTGTTTGCCGATAATCACTGCAGGTAGGTTTATCAATAAAACTAGTAATATTTATTTACCTTTATCCTTGCAGGTTCATCATTCTGTCTGCGATGGTTACCATGCAGCTCTATTTATGGATAGATTTCAGACTCTTGTAGAAAATAAACTAGAGTTTCTTATATAAAGAAAACACGAAACACTGACTAATCTCTTTTAGTTGGTGTTTTTTACTAACCTGTAGGAAAACAGGGTAGTATTATGTGCCTTATTTTGTGTTCCTTGTATCTGATTATTGTCTTTCTGCTTTCCTTCTATATCCACTCAAGTTACTGAACAATATCTTTCTAGTAATCGATTAACCAATTGAGTTCAATGCTCCTTGCATCTGCGTTTTCGCATAGCCAATCATTGTTTTAAGGTTTTCCAATTCCCTTTCAACTTTTAGGCGGTTACCCTTTTCATTTTCAAACATTTCAAGTATTTATTCTTTTGTATTTTCGTGCTTGCCAATTTAGTGATCTGTAAGAATCCCTAAACTGTTCAAACGTGTATTTCCTATCGTTCTTTATAGCATCTGCCAGTAAAAAAACAGAATAAAAAGCCACTCAAAATGAATGGCTCAATCACAAACTTAGTATTAAATTCTCGGACTAAAAATTATTACTTATCTTGCCAACAATTTTGTTAGTGGCACTACATTTATTGTAATCGCTCTAAATCCTGATATTCTTTCATATAAGGACCATCTTCTGCAACAAATGAATGATACAATGCCTTTACTGCGAAATTTTTCTCTAAACCCATTTCAGATTTTAGCTTTTTTAATTCATCATGCAATGTTCGATGTTCATTTATAAGCTTTAGCATAACTGTCTTATTATATTTCATTACATCCGTCCTTTTTATTTACAACATGAAAGCTATAATACACTATTTTCACTTATAATCGCAAGAACAGCCTTGAACACCCCCACCTCCATCGTCATTTGTTTGTTTTGGAATGTTTACATCAAGTTTCTTTATATAATAAAAACACCTCATATGAGATGTTTAGTTGCTTCAATCTAGTAAATTGTATAAATTCTTCATAAATCTATATTACTGTCCTAAAATCTCCTGGATAGATTGTTCTAAAATATCCATAGCCAGTTCTAATTCATGTTCATTAATGATAAGTGGTGGAGTGAGAGTAAGCACATTTCCTTGGGATACTTTAAAGCTTAATCCCTTTTCCATACATTTATACATTACTTGCTCTGCTTCAGATATAGCTTTTTCTTTCGAATTTCGGTTTAATACTAATTCTACTCCGTATAAAAGACCGATTCCTCGAACATCCCCTATAATTTCATACTGTTCTTGCATCTTTTCAAGACGTATCCTCATATAATTTCCTAATTGATTAGCCTTATCAATTAATTTAAACTCCTCGATATAATTAAGAGTAGCCAATGCTGCTGCACAACCTAATGAACTTTTTTCATGAGTGTAATGACCAAGTGCAATATCTTGGGCAACATCAAGTTCTCCTTTTACCAGCATCGCTGCCATTGGAAAAACGCCTCCACCCAATCCTTTTCCCAATAATACAATATCTGGAATAACTCCAAAGTTTTCAAAAGTGAACATTTTACCTGTTCGCCCTAAAGCTGTTGGAATTTCATCAAAAATCAATAATATATTGTTTCTATCACAAATATTACGTAAACGTTGATAGTACTCTTTTGGTGGGATATGCACGTCTGTACAACGAACAGGCTCTAAAATAATTGCACCGATTTCATTTTCTCTTTCAAGTACATATTCTAAATAGTCAAGGGATTTAAATCTACCATTGTCATCATCAAACAAACCACGATATGAATTGTAAGGAGCAATATGCAGACTCCCTGGCATTAAAGGACCCATACCGTTACGGAAAAGTGCTTCTCCTCCAACTGAAATAGCGTCTAAAGAAGCACCGTGAAATGAATCCCACATAGATATAGTTTTAAATTTGCCTGTTACCTTTCTAACAAGTTTTAAAGCCATTCCAACAGCTGAAGTTCCCCCAGGAGACAACAGTACTTTATTTAAACTTTCTGGTGCAATATCAACTAATTTTTTTGCCAGCTGGATCGCAACTTTATTTGTATAACGTCTTGGTGAGAATGGAAGGATATCTAACTGCTCTTTTACTGCTTGAATAACATATTCATTACCATAACCTATTTGATGAACATTATTTCCATGAAAATCCATATACTTTCTTCCATCTATATCCTCTATGTAAATTCCATAGCTTTTTTCAATAATATTTAAACAAGGGGTAGAAAGAGATTGATGTAAATAATACTTGGAATCATCGTTTAAAAGCTCAAATGATTCTTTGCTCAAGTGTTTTCCTTGCCATAAAGTACGAGTTTTTGTTAAATTAATGTCCCCTTCTGTTCTTAAAACTTCAATGTTTTTTTCCATTATTTCTTCTCCTCTCATTATAGGTAATTAATTTTTTTACTTAAACAAAATAACATTTGTTTTTTAATTAGATATTAATATCTTGTAAATCTTTTCACCCAATAACATTTAGACGTAGTTGTTGTGAATCAATAATAATAATCTATGCTCATAGAACACCGTCGAATCAAAGGGGGGGGGGGAAATTTGGTCGAATTTCCAAATAAGAAAGTAAAGTTCCCTGAGCACTAGCTTCAACTTTAAGCATTGGTAATTATTTGCTCTCAAAACCACACCAAACACTGACCTCTCGACTCGAAGTGTTTTGGCTGTATGACGCAGTTTTCAAAGCAAAAGAAAAAGCCTCCATCATAAGATGAAAGCTTAAATATTATAGTAATCCTCTTGGCAAGAGCTCACTTGTAACTCGTGATAGAGCGACACCACGTTATATGCCATGCTCCAAACAGAATTATGGAGTGCAGGTCGATCGTTGGTCTGTCTTTCCCTAATATTGAGGTTATTGAAAATACCACATGACCTACCTCCGAGTTTACATCCTATTTTTCTTATTACAAAACATACTGCAAGTTTCACATTTGTTCAAAACATTTTATTAAAGCATTCATTTATAACAATTGCGCCTATCTTTTTGAATCCCACATTTAATCCTCTAAATAATCAAACTTTCTCGCGTGTTCTACTTCCTGGATGGAAACTTGGCGTGTTAATTCATCTGTTTCAGAGATATGGTATGAATCCCATTCGTCATTAACGGCAATTTCTTCTGGGTCTTCATATAATTCATCATAATCTTCAAAATCCCCTTCAAAATCGGAAGGTGTTTCAGAAGTTCCATATTTTGCTACAACTTGAAACATATCTTCATAATCATGAATATCATCCTTGTCATCTCGGCCAGCAAAAGAATTGTCTACTGGAGGAAGCATCACTTGCTCTTCAACCGGTCGATCTGTTGGAACGTCTTTTGCAGTATGTTCAATACAAAAAGAGGTATAAGGCAGTGCCACCAATCGATCATATGGGATATCTTGTTGACAAACTTCACATACGCCATAGGTACCATCCTCAATCTTTTGTAAGGCCGTATTTACTTTTGCTAACTCATCATTGTCATGGACTTTTAACGCCATATCTTTTTCACGCTCGTATAATTCTGTACCCAGATCTGCTGGATGATTATCGATTGTGGACAACTCATCAACAGAATCCCGTAAACTACCTCGTTCTAAATATTCATCATCTGTATCCATTCTTCGTTGGAGCGAGTGTTTTTGCTCAATTAACATATTTTTTAGCTTTGATATCTTCTTCTCATTTAGCATTGTCATCACGTCCTTTTCATTATTATGAACGAATTTGATTGAATTATTTGTTTGTAAGGATAAGTTTAAAGACAAAAATACTCTTTAATAAATATGCCAAATATAATTAGTTTAGCGTGCGAATATGGATATATTATATCCGCATGTTTTCTATGCCCTTTTACATTGTCCTAAAAGTTATTGCCTTCGAGTAAAATGCCATTACATTTGATAATTGGAGGCTATTTATTAGTTATTATTATCATTATATTTAAAATAATGTTCAGCAAGATTTCTCGTCCTTGCTGAACATTTTGAGGATTATCAAGACTAAAATTGAAAAAAATTAAATAAATTAATGGACCAAACATATTTTATATGACTAATATGTTTGGTCTTTATCTATTTAAAATATCGAATCTTAATGTACTTTAATAAAGTCTTTTCAAAAATAATAAAGACCTTTATAAATGTTAGTCATTTTATTCAACAAACGGGCCAGATTGTGGAGTAAATATAGCTAATAGATGCATTGGGAAATTTTCTTTAAACAGTAATCATTGCTGCTTTGACAATATTTCTTATTTTTTGCGGATAAACATAAAACTAATTTTCAATGAAAGACGTTTCTAAAACAATTGCATATGATAATACAATGAATCTGTGAAGGGAATGAATTAAATGTACTATCACTCTAACGGGTATCCATATCAAACCCCTTATTATGGAAATGCATCAATGCATAATTATATGGAATACCCGAATTACTGGACATACCCTTATGGGGCAATTCCTGCAAATCAATTAAATCCTTATCATGCTTCCAATGGTAATAATGAAATAATGTTAAAAGATTATGGAGCTAACCCATTTGTCATTAATATTAACGAGGCGTCAAAGCAAAACAATACGTATCGTACAGCTTTATGGACAGGAAAGCATTTACAGCTAACATTAATGAGTCTAAATCCCGGAGAAGATATTGGACTAGAAATGCATCCTAATGTCGATCAATTTTTACGTATAGAGCAGGGTCAAGGGGTAACTCAAATGGGCAAGAGTAAAGATAATTTAACCTTTATAAGAAATGTCAATGATGATTATGCCATTTTTATCCCTGCCGGAACATGGCATAACTTAACAAATACAGGAAGTATTCCACTAAAACTTTATTCTATCTATGCCCCGCCTAACCATCCGTTTGGAACCGTTCACCCTACTAAAGCTGCAGCAATGGCTGGAGAAAAGGGTGAAAATAACAATAATAGAAATTCTGTTATTTCTGGCAAGACTCCAGATGAATGGGTGCGGTACACGGAATTCTTGGTAAATGAAGGATTAAAGGATGTTCAAAGAGGGATAAATCCAACACACATTCTTCAGGAATTTATTCTTATGGGGGTTCTAGTAGGAAAAGGATATTCTCCAGAAAAGGCATATGAGACAGTGGAAGAATGGGAACGGACAGGGGAATCTAAACTTCTACAACAAAGCAAAAATATGTAGAAATACTGTAAAAATAATGGATACAGATAAAAGACTTTTAGAATTTCAATATTTATCTATTTAAGAAAAAATTTTTTGAGATTGTGAAGGAATGTAATTAAACAAACGAAGGCTAATAGTGGAAGAGCTTTATGGTTATATTGAAATCCAGTCTTCTGTTAAAGGGCGCTATTTTTGAATAAAACTTAGATTTTTAAACAATTAACGTGAAGTTTCTTAAATAAAAAAATATACAACTATATTTTTAACCCCGTCCTATATTGAACGGGGTTATGCTTATTTGAACTTTTAAAGTTAATTAACTTTATTTTCATTTCACATCTCCATCATAACTCTTTATACACCTCTGCGTAAGCGAATTTCAATTGTTCCTTTAGTTCTTTATTTTCACTCTCCAATTTCTTAACCTTTCTTTTTAGAGATTCAATAAGGGCGTCTTTATTATTTTCATTCATTTCTCGCTTCACTTGTTTTGGTGAAGGTACTTGTGCTTGTTGCTGTCTTAATGTTTCGATTCGTTCACGAATATCCTTATTGTTGTAAAGTGTTGCTTTCGATACACCAGCTTCACTAGAAACACTATTAAAATTAATATTCTCGTTAGTGCGTATGAGCCTTTTAATGGCTTCATCTACTTTTTGATAGGTGTTTGCCTTACGTTGGGCATGAACTGCTTTTAAATGAGCAGAACGGTCATATTCAGTCATTCTTAACACCTAACTTTCTTTTCATCCGTTCATGTCTACCGAATATAACGTTTCCTTCTTGAAGGGTAGTTAAAATATTTTGGTATCGTCGTAAGTTCTTTTGGTTCTTCTCGGCTATATCTTCTCTTCCTCTTTGTTTTGCTATTTCAATTGCTTTTGTCGTTGTATTAATGTGCAGCTCATATTTTTGCATATCGTATTCTGAAAAACCTACTGCTAAGTCTTTACATGGCGTTTTGTTGTCACCACAAGTTAGACAAGGAGGTTCTTCCATATAAGGACAATTACCGTTTAAACGAGCGTGGCACGTTCCATAGGGGTTATCCATCGCATTTAGTTTATGATCTTGCCATAAAGCATCCAAAATATCTATTGGTATATCTTCTCCTTCCTTAATTTCTTGAATTTCACCATTTAAATCGAAGCTGAATACTCCTTGCTTCACAGCGGATTTAAAGGCTTCTCTTTTGGTTTCATCTAATAGTTTAGCGTATCGCATTGTCATTTCTGGAGAAGCATGAGCTAAAAGCTCTTGAACAGTTAAAATATCTGCACCACTATTTATCATTTTCACTCCATAAGTATGTCGAAACTGATGCATCGCGAAATGAAAGAGATTGCCGTTTTCGTCAGTGATATTCACTTTTTTTGCCAATATATTTAGTGCGGTATTAACCCAATTTTGCCCATATGGTTGTCCTTTTCGTTTGCCACGATACCGCACAAAAATATAATCCTTTGGATTATTATCTTGATTACTAAATTTTTTTGATTTATCGATTAGAACGGCAAGGATTCCCGCTAACTCTTCATCAATTGGAATACGATGTTCTTTCACATAGGTTTTTCTTATATCTGTTACTATAGAGTATTGCCCGTTTAGTTGAACTAAGCAGTCAAAGGTTAGTTCTAATGCATCGGATATTCTAAGCCCGGTTTTAAATGCGACCCAAACAATCGGAACAATATCTTTATGTAATTCATCTAGATGAGAAAAAAGCTGCTCTAAGACAAAATCCGGAATGTAACCGATTTGGTCAGCGGATTTTTCTCGTAGTTTAGGCTTATCTTCAGGAAAAATCAGTAATCTTACATGTTTTTCAGGAGCTATATCATACTCATATCGTTGAATATCTTCAAGAAATTTTTGTATAGTGCCTAATGCTATTGATATATATGCTTCAGGATGTGCATTCTTTTGTTTCAGTTGAATTTGAGTATATTCATGTAGATATTCGATGTATTTTTCTATGTGATTTCGCTTTAAAGCTTTTAAATCTTTCCATTTTGGTTCTAGTGTAAATACAAATGTAAAAAAAGATGGTAAAAACAGTATATAATTTAATGCTGTACCCCATGCGAATTTATTTTTACTAAGTAATCGTTGCTTAAAATACTTTTTGACTTGCTCACGAATGGTAGTAGGAATCTTTGAGAAATCAATATAATATTGGTATTTGCTTTTATTATAATTAATACCGTATCTATCATGTAAATGACGAACATCCCATCTATCCTTTTCCCACTCTTCTCGTTTATCTGTGTATTGCGAAAGGGCTGTATAAATAGTTCTCAGAAAACGTGCAACGGGAGGTTTACCTATATCGTCTTTCTGGAGCTTTCTTCTTCTTATTTGTTGAGTTTGGATTCCTTTTTCATTCAACCAAAATATATACTCTCGTTCTGCTTTTTCAATATCCAATTCCAACATTGATGATAGTTTGGGGTACTTTTCGTTTATGAACTCCGTCACTCGTCTTAATGGCGGTTGATTTACAAAGGCATACGTGATTGACCAATAATCGTTAAATAAATGTTGGTAATAGACATATTTCACTTCTAAGTTAACCAAAGGATTATTGAATCGAAAATGAACATTTTGGTTTGAATGCTTATAGGTCTCTACCTCTTCTTTAAATTGTTTAATTTTACCTATATCGTTGATTTTCCATATGTCATTGACGAGGAAATAGGGATTACTTATTTGTTCAACCAAAACCGAGCCATCCTCGTGTATTACTTTATCAAAATAAGTTGAAAGTTCACTTTCTAAGCCTTCATGAAATCCTATTTCTTCTGATCCAATAATCTTCATTTGTTTCATCTAAGTAACTCCTTTTAGTCATTTTTCTTTAGGTTAAATGCAGATTGTGCCTTATTCCAATCTTCTCGAATATCTTCGTCAGAAGGATGTAAATATAAGTTCATTGTTGTTTGGATATGAGCGTGTCCTAATCGTTCTTGCACTTGTTTGATATCCTTTGTTTGCTGATAGTAAATTGTAGCGTGTGTATGCCGAAATAGGTGAGGGTGTAGCTTTTTTATTCCTGTTTTCTTTTTTAAACGCTTAAATAGAGATTCTACATCCAAATAATCCATTGGTTTCCCGACATTTCCACCTCGTATTTTCACAAAAACAAAGTTTGAATCTAAATCTAATTCATCCAACACTTCGTACAAATAATCATCGTATAAATCCATTAAGGATTGTGACACGTATATCTCTCTTTCTCCGGTTTTTAACTTAGCGCCATTCTCCAATTCCCCTCGCTCAACAAGGCGAATTCGATGTCCTTTTTGAAAGTCAAATTTAAAATCCTCCATAAAGAGACCTATAGCTTCACCAATACGAAATCCCGTTTCATATAACAATTGAATCAGGAACTTATCTCGGATATTCGTAGTTGCTTGCAATACTTGTTGTACTTGTTCCTTCGTTAGTGTATTTACTTTTTTACGTGGTTCATTTAATTTAAGTACGTTTCTTGCGGAGGGCTTATCTTTAGTAATATGGTGTAAGAAGCTTTTGTAACGTGTGTTACCTCCAGTGAACACTTGTTTCATTAACTTTTCCATCATGTCATTTTGTACTTCTTCATTTCGAAATAAATAGTCATAAAAGTTTGCTATAACTGTGATGGTATGGTTAACAGTTGTTTCTGCTCGTATTGCTATTTCTTGTTTAATCGGAGCGACTTTGGAATTTCCGTAAGGACTTCTTAACCACCCCACAAAGTCCACCAAATCCTCTAATCGAATATGTTTATAATCTTTGTTCACTTCTTTCAAATAGGTAAAAAAATGCTTTAAGGAATAACAATACGATTTCTGCGTATTAGAGCTTTTCCCCGTCTTATCTAAATACTTTATGTATTTCATGGCTACTAGTACGGGAATTCCTTCTTGGTCGAGTAATATATATCGCTTAATGTTATTTTCTAAAATAACCTCCTGAACTCTCATAGCACTTCCCCCTAAAAAGTAATAGTAACGCTCATTTTCTAACAGATTATATTTCGATATGGAATATAATAACCACAAAAACAAATGTATGTTCACTTATATTATATACATATTAGACTAATATTTTTAAATCGAGTTAATAAATCTAATATGTATTGAAAAAGAGGATATATGCTCATATATTGAACATATTATCCTCTTATTAGTTTAGTCTATTTAATATTCAGAGTGTTCAGTAACATTCGTTTGTTTTTATGACACTCACCAATGAAAACAGAATAGGTTAACTAAAAACACAATTTGTGTTAACCTATATACATACCATTATTTGGAGGTGTGTGTGTTGACTGACAAAAATAAAATATTACTTAGTTCGGTTGGCAGTTTGGCTTTATTTACTTTAGGAGGATATAGGATATTCACTAGCAACTTAGAAGCTATGTCCATACTAGTAGCCTATATTTTCTTTATTTATGGATTTATAGGCTTTGTTTTTAATGTAGTAAAGTTGTCAAAAATCCCACGTACTTAGCATTGCTTCGTTGCAATGCTTTTTTCGTTTGCCATAGTCCCTGCTTTCATCTGCACAAAAGTATGATTTAGTCGGGTTTTTGCTCTAAGGAAATTGGAACGGTGAAAAATAGAGGGATGCTTTTCTTGATAGTTAAAATAAATAGCGATTTTTCTAACATGATATTCACTACCATCTAAACTTCTATAAATCCTTATACATTAAGCATGAGTAGTTACTCTTATACATACAATGCGTCCCTCATTTACCTCCAACTGAAATAATTGTATTGAAAGAAAGGTTGGATGCTAATCTTTGATAAAAAGAAACTGCTTTGGGAGTGGAGTAAAAATAGTGCTTATTTAAATAAGGGGATGATCGATTGAAATATATTTCTGGTTTGATTGGATTTATTTTTATTGCCTTTGGCAGTTTACTAATGAATATCACTGAAAATGGAGAGACATTTACAAATGTAACATTCAAGATTTCAGGGTTCTTTGCTTTAATTATCGGTTTAAAATTTATTTTTCCTAATATGGGCTTTATAAAAAGTAAAAAATAACCAAGTAATCATATGGACACTTGGTTATTTTTTATTATTCAACAACTTTTCAGTGTTATAGGTTAATTAGCAAACAACCCAGCACCATATCATATATAGATTAGTGCTGGGTAGTTTTTTAGATTCTACTTAAACTCAATTTCCTCTGCCGAAGCCCCTTTAGTATACGTAATGGTCGCTCCATCAGGTAAATTTCGTATTTCTTTTATATTTTTTCCTTCGATAATAATTTCACCAATTTTCGTACCTTTAAAGTCAATAATCGCATTTCCTTTTTTGGGACTAATCGTTACTGTTTTATCTGCAAATCCTTCCCCATGGAATTCAGCATATTGACTAAATACTGCAATTCCATTTTTAATTTTCGTATTTTTCCCTAACGATAGCGAAATGCTTGGGCGATTCATTATTAATTTACCTGTTTTGTAGTTATCATAGTTGTATACATTTTCAGGTGTTATTGGTGTGGGTATTTCCTCATTGTCTGCCTTCAAATCAATTTGAACTAATACTGGGTCATGATCTGATGCACGGCCTTGTGCTTCTGTAAAGTTCGCATTTATATGAATCAAGTCAATTTCTGTAACATCAGCAAGATTATTTGAAACTAAAATATGATCCAACACTTGATTGTTTCCTTGGAAGAAGTACGTAAAACGATCTTGCTCTGGGGCTTTATCTATCATATTCGTTAAAACATCACCTTTTAACGTTTGAAGAGCTGGTGTGAATTCAAAGTCATTCATGTCCCCTGCTACAATGATATTTAAATCTGGATTAATGGCAAGTCCTTCATCGATAAAATCATTGATGGCTTGAGCAAGCTGAATACGTTTCTTTACTGATTCTAGCACTGGTGGCTGAGTTGGTCCCCAAAGTGAACCATCTCCACCTTTAGAGTTTAGGTGAGCTCCGATAATCACTACACGTTCTTTCTGGAATTCAAATTCGGCTGCAATTGGTTTTCGTGTATCTACAAATTTTGATGGATCAACAAAGCCAGGATTTAAAGCGAGACTTCCATCTGCTGTCCACGTATTGGTTTGGTCACCCATCCCTTTTATACCTGACACTAATGAAACACGTTCTGGATTATATAGGTAACCTACACGAATATTACCGCCAGGTGCACCACCTACTGTATTGTTAATTGGCATGACATCAATCCAATCATACGCAGGACCACCCGCAGCTTTAATTGCATGAATTAATCGCATGTAGCTTTCCGATGCATCTGCATTTCCTGAATCGGTTTGTCCATCATTATCTTGAACTTCGACTAATGTAATAATATCTGGTGATTTCATATTATTCACAAATGTCGCTGCTATTCTGGCTACTTTTTCGTTTGATGTATTGGCAGGATTATTTGAAAAGTTTTCGATATTATAGGAAGCGACATTTAACTTGTCCGCTACTGGTTCAAGATGAGTCACTTCTTGCTGAAGATTCGCTTTTGTCACTTCTGGGAAGACTTTATTTGTGTTCAGTCGATAGCCATCTGTAAAATTCTCTACAAATCCGATAAGGGCATCATTAAAACGATCACCTGAATCATAGTTTTTCCCTGCTACCCCTTCAAGCATAATTTTTTCTGGGTTATAATCATCGGCCGCTATATTTAAACCACCATTCACATTGAATGTATTATTAGTTGTGCTCGGTACAACAATTGGAGAATCGTTATTATAAATCGGTCCTATTACTCTCGCATCCGGGAATGATACCAGCATATACTCGATAGATTCCCAAAAATCGATGCCATCTTCTTGTGGGTCAAAAATTGCAAAACTATCATTATCGATAATTTTATTTGGTGGCAACAGATCCTCCCCTATCACAAGGGCTTCTGGAATTCCTGCTGTACCTGTTTTTGTAATATTTGTTGCTGCAATTTGTGTATCTGTCAATCGAGAGTTGCCACCTGCCTCTACTACATTTCCTGAAACGTTAATAACGTCCCCTACTGCTACATTATGTCCTGTCTTATTTACTTTGATAGCAGTTGATTTTACGCCATCAAATGACGACTCGTTTTCTTGCATAATAAAGCTAGTTGAATTTAAAACGAATGTTACAATTCCTGCCACATCATTTACTGTTAAATCGACATATGGTGATTTATGGCTTGCCCCTTGAATATCGCTAATCTTGGCATTTTTAGTATCAATAATTTCATAAACAAATGTAGCAATTGCACTGTTCGTTAAACCTTCTTTCACTGCAATCGCTTTAAGCGTCATTGGTTTATTAACAAGGATTTCCTCTGTATACTTTGCACTAGCTGTTGTTGGCGTTGAGCCATCCACTGTGTAATAAATCGTTGCTCCTTCAGTCATTGTAGAAAGGGAGACTTTCGTGCCAGCTGTTACGCCCCCGACGTGAGAAGCTTTGATATCCTGCACCTTTGTTACATCTTCAATAACGCGAAGAGGGAGCAATTGATGGTTTGTATATTGACCAACAATCCCTGTAATTTCCCCATAAGTTTTTCCACTCACTAAACCAGAATCTCTTGTTTTATCGTAAATAGCAAATGGGCCTATTTCGTCAGTACCTGTAAAGTTTTGACCCGAACCAGTAACGGTAACATTTTTAATTGTAACTAGTTTCGATTCATTGTCTTCCGCTACCTCATTACTTTTAATAAGATGTGGCTCTGGTATTGTCGAAGGAACAGGCATACCAACAAGTGAAATATTCGTTAATTGCTTTAGACCGCTATATTCATCTACTCGTCCTTGCACCGTCACTCGATCACCGACATTTGCGGCAAGACTATCCACAGGATAGATGGCTATCGCCGCCCCATCTTCATCTTGAATGTGTGCTGTAGCCGTTTCTAATTTTGCTGTCACGATCCCTGATACGATAACAGTTTGCCCGATTTCTTTATTACGAGCTTCCGTAATGGATATAACAGTTGGCTCTTCTTTAACTGTATAATTAAAGGAAGCAATGTCACTATCGTCTAGGCCTGTTGCAGTAGCAAATGCTTTTATAGTCATGGCTTCATTTACAACAATCCCCGCTGCTGCATCATAAACCTCACTAGCTACTGACGGTTCAGAACCATCGATTGTGTAATAGATGGTTGCATTTGGGGTATTTGTAGACAATGTTACTTTCGTTCCTGCATAAACTTCGCCTGTTGCTGGTAAAGCCTTAATATTCTCTACTTGTGTTGGCTCATAGTTTGATACTAATTGGAAGCTTTCCGCGCTTAACGTTTTTAATTGATAGGTCCCGTTAAAAATTGACGCAATCCCTGTCACTGTGATGACATCATTGTTATTGAAGCCACCTGCTTCAAACTGAGAGAACTGATAGCCTGTACGGTTATCATGGCGAATTAACAGCTCGTTATTTGCTGCATCGACTGCTTTAAATTCAAATGTACCATACGTACCAGATGGCGCTAAATCTTTAATCTTCACATTTTCAAGTGTGATTAATCTTCCTTGTGTGCTATCATCCGCAATCGGTAAATTTACTGTCTGCGGTGTAGGTGCCGTCCCTGTAGAAATCCGTTCAATTGTCGGTGTATTAAATTGAACTTCTCCACTATATAAACTAGTTTTCCCTGTGATGCTGACAATATCTCCAACAGCTAAGCTCCCTGCTTCTGCAGAACTAGAGAAGACATATACCCCTGCTGTCTCATCCTGAACATAGAAGGCCTTGCCTCCCCAGCTACCAGGTGTTGTCGTAACCGTCCCTTGAATTTGAACTGTGCGGTCTGTTCCAACAGCTACACGAGCTTCGGCAATTGTTGCTGTCTCGGGAGGATTTGGTTCAGTAGTATCGTCCCCAACAAACTCCATTGAAGTTGGTGATTTTAGCCCTGCATGGTTGCCAAAATATTTTTCCAGTGAACCTGTTATTCTAACTTTTTTCCCAAGATTACTTGGGTTAGTAAATAATCCGAAATTGGCTCTATAGGAGCTTGGTAATTGAATATACAGCATTTTCGTGACATCTGTTTCATCTGGTGTATCAGCGATCGCAATATTTGTGTCACTTTCTGCTATCACAGAATAAGAAGTTTCACTTTTGGCGAACCCTACTATATATCCCTCTACAGTAACATTACTCTTTACTGCGGTTGGATCAAATTGATTGACCGCTTCCCCCACTCCAATAGCTTCTGTCGTTTCGGCCTTTACAACTGTGAAGTAAGGTGAAATCATAGAGATTACAAGTAAAAATGATAACGCTATTTTGGTAACGACATTACATTCATATTTCTTCATTCGCTTAGCTCCTTATGATTTTAGTCTAAAATAATCTTTTCCTTAGGTTTTACATGGAAGTTATTATTCAATTACTGTGTTCCCTACAACGGTTAACCCATCTAAAGAGAGGGTTACATTCGGTGCATAAATGATTAAATCTCCCGAAATAGTACCTGTACTACCAGATGGCATTAAAGAAATTCGTATTAAAGCTTCTCCAAAATACAGATGATTAGTTTTTTTCGGGTTTAAATATACCCATCATGGCACGATCATTAAATTATTAATCTTTTTATAAAATTGTGGCGAGCGCTGTACATCCTTGTAATCGGTGTTACTACAACCGCTGAAGCTGTTAATGCGTTCAAATACTTGGATTTCCCCACCTACTCATACTTTGCGTAATCCCTCCCTATTCCTGTTTAGTAAAGATAAGTTTTAAATCCTCTTAACAAAATTATCGGTAATTATCAAACAATACCAAAATATTGTTTAACATAATAATTTTAACAGAAAAATAATAAATACTTTGTTATTTAATATGAATATTCTAAATTCTATGTAAAATAGTACATATTTATCTTTTACAATAGTCATTCGAATAGTTGTTTTATATTATGTAATTACATTTTCGTATGAGCTAATGTACCAGCTCAGTTCCGGCGGCATAAAAAAACTTCACTACTTTTGTAGAGAAGGACTGACATGACACTATAATAGCAGCTCGTTGAAAGATTGTTGCTTGACTGATTCCCTTCCACCTCCTTCATAGGAAGCATCGAGATACAGTAAAACGTACCATAACCCATCGCACTTGTTGTCATAGTGGATAATAAAAAGCCCTCCATTTGTGGAAGGCTAAAGTCAATTCGTTTGGTTTGTTATAGTAAGGAACATCTAATCTTTTAAAGGTTCATCTTCTTCCATTTTCGAATTTTGGTTCTGAAATTTGTAAATGGAGCAACTGAGTTAATATGAACCCATTTCCAAACAGGCCAATTAGCTTGTGTTTTTGCCCATCGTCTTTGATCAACTTCAAATAATTCCTTTTCTGAAAGGGTATTTAACCACTCACATAAATGATTGACAGCTTCATTAAGCATTAATTGTTGTTCCTTCAAAGAGTACTCTCCGTATTGTTTATAAAAAGAGTTATACAATCCACTTAGATTATTCCATTTATAGCCTTCTGCAGGTGTATGTACTTCTTCGCCCTTTTGTTCTTTTTGCTCCCAGTGAAGCAAAAGATTTATCCAACCAAGTTGATAAGAAAGATTTTCAGACGGCGTTTTATCAACTTCTTTAATCCGTTTGTTTTTCAAGATTTCTGGTATATCATGAAATTCGACAATATATTTTTTATACTTTTCGTTAATCGTACTAATCAATTCTTCTTTGTTGGCATACTGTCTCACTCTATTTCCGTCCCTTCCACCTATTTCTTAAGTTCAGTCTAACATAACGCGAATACGCTAATTTTGAAATTTTTTTTAAAAAAGTTGTTATATGGTAAGTGTTACCTTGTATTTTTTCGGTGGATGTATAAGTAACCAAAATTTACACACACTAACCTTGAGTGTATTACCCATAACGAGTGAAACAGAGGGTTTTATTACGTTCTTCTTTTCTTATGTGTGATGATTAATAATAGAGGTGCTTGAAGTGACTACATTCGGAAAATGCTTATATATCGCATTCTTCATCATTATTTTTTTATTTACAACCATTTGGAATTATATTAAAAATGGTCATTGGGCTTTGCTAGAAAATTTATTCTTTGCCTTTTGGGTGGCCAGTTTCTTATTCATGGCATTACTACTCAGAAGTAAAAAAGAAGAATCGGAAAAAGCTGAAAATAGAAGCTGATTTGCCTGATTTAACTAGTGTTAAAATCCGCATCTATATTTGCTGTAGCTCTAATAAGCTGCAGCTTTTTTATTGTTGCATTCATAAAAGCTAGTCAGAACTACTATTTTATCGGTATATTAAAACTTAAAATGTTATACTATTCAATAAATTACTTTGAAGAAAGGAACGTGAATGATGGAGGCGAAGACCATTTTGTTAGATCAACTTTTAGCTAATGCAAATGACCCAAGTTGGTATATCTCATTTTCTGAAGTCGTAGAAGGGTTATCTGAAGCAGAAGCCTTTTGGAAACCCGATTCTTCTAGCCATAGTATGGCTGAAATTGTCCAGCATCTAATCTACTGGAATGAAATTTGGCAAATACGGTATCGAGAAAATCAAGTGAAGGCTCCTTCGCAAACAAATAATGCGAATACGTTTCTAGTTAAAGAGGAGGTAACTTTCTATGAATTAAAAGAAAAGTTATTACATATCCTACTTACGTGGCAAGAATTAATTGAGGAAGAACAACTTTTATCTATCGTAAATGGATTCCCTGTGAAGGCGCAATGGTGGGCCATCATATCTAATGCTGCTACTCATAATGCCTATCATATTGGACAACTCGCCTATTTACGTAAAATGGAAAAATAGACATTTATATGCTATACTCTTAAAATAGGACTACTGTTAATAGTCCTATTTTTATTTGTTGCCGCTTATTTAACTCAAATAACACCAAAGGGAGATGCATGTGAGCCTAGAAGAAATTACACAGATCTATTCATTTTTCTTAACAACGCCACTTATAGTAAGGCTAGTTGTATTTAATTTTATTTTTAAAGCCCATAAACATACTATGGTTATTTTATTGGATGCTATTGTTTTAGTATCAACCACTATTTGGTTAATATTGATTAGAGAGGTCATTTTCCCTTTGCCTTCGTTAACTTTAAATGTATTTAGTGTACTCTACATCCTATTAATTATTGACATTTCTCTCAATTATTATCGCTTAAAAAGGAAGAGCTCCTTGCAGTGAAAAGCCCAATTTATACATATAAACAAGCTCCAAATAAAAGAAAAAAGCATCTTTTTTCAAGATGCTTTGCTCTTACTATTGGGGCAATTCTTCTGGTGCTTTCTCAAATTCAAGTATATGTCCATCAATTTTTGCTCTTTCTAGTTCCTCAATAAATTCTTCCTTACGTTCATCAAGTCTGGAGTCAAGTGTGTTTTGATAACCCGGAAATAGATTGTAATCTACTGGTTTCCCCATAAGTTCACCTCTTATTCTCAGCTTTTTTATTTATTATAGGGTATATTGATATTTTCTGACAATTGTTTATGTCAATTTTGATTACAAGGACTGACAAGACAATACAACGGAAGTCTTATAAAAAACGCCTACCTATACTTTATTGCCCATAAAATTATGCTGATAAATCGAAACAGCAAGGTTTATCTTTGCCTCTAAACGTGCAATTTTCACAAACTTTGTTGATAATCCCTAGACTGTTCCTCCCCTTTTTCACGGAAAATAAAAGCATTTTCCCTCAATTAGGTATACTACAAAATCTTAAGAAATCTTCATAATTTTTCTCAATAATTATTAATAATTACCATTTACAATAAGAAAAGTCGACAAAAGATTAACATAGTTAGGAGCATCTTGTTTTGGGCGTTACAGATATTATGAATAACATTCGAATTTTAATGTTGCCAGTCATCCTTATAGTTGGTGCTGAGTTCTTACTTATTGGACTTTATTATTTCCTCTATCATAAAAAACATCAGTCAAATCGAAAAAAAATAAACTTTAAGCAACTGATACTTGTAGCACTCTTTATCGGCTATATTGTATTTGTGTGTGAACTAACGATTTTTGGGCGTGGTTCTTCCCATTTCATGCAAATGAATCTCCAACCATTTAGTGGCTATATAGATGCATGGAAGAAATACTCGTTACGTGATCTTCAAAATTGTATTTTTAACATTTTAATGTTTGTGCCACTAGGCATTTTCTTACCTTTACTTTTCTCTAAATTTAAATTGTTTAAATGGCTTCTTCCTGTAGTGGTGATGGCAACCTTATCCATTGAAACGTATCAAACACTTACAGGAGCAGGGATTTTCGAGCTTGATGACTTAATCAACAACTCGCTTGGTGGGATTATTGGATACCAGTTATATAGACTAGGATCTTCCATTGTTCAGCATAAAAAAATAAAAATGAAAAGTTTGATCTGTAACCTAGCCATTCCTCTCATGATGGGTTTGATTTTTATTGGCATGATGATTGTCTACGCTCAACAGGAATTTGGTCATTTAGCAATTAATGCCTACACAAAATCAAATATGTCGGATGTTGATGTAACAACCTCATTAGATTTACATACAGCATCTACCGTTGCCCCCGTGTATAAAAAAATAATTCATACAGATGAAGTTGAGACTTTGTTGCAAAAGAAATTGGATTTATCAGAGTTAAGTCGGCAGGATATTAGTGGTGATCGTGAGCTCTTATTGAAAGATAAAGAAGAGAACTCGTATACGCTATTTATTAATTCAGAGGGAAATTGGTCGCTAACAGACGATCTTTATACGCCAGTGCAACCTTCCTTAGCTGTGCAAGAGACACTTGTGAAGAAGGCAAAGAGTATGATGGTTGAGCTTTCTCTCCTTCCTAAAGATGGGGAGTTTACAGCTTTGGATAATGGCGTATTTGAATGGACGCTTCCTGACCAAGCTGAATTGAACCAAGATTATTGGCTTGGTGAGGTAGAGCTCGGTTTGAAGCCAGATGGTAGTTTGTATTCATTATCGTATAATATTCATGAGCATCAATTGATCCGTGAAGTAAATATTTTGTCACCTGCAGAGGTGTATGAACGAATTAAAAATGGCAAATTTCCACAGATAAAATATAATGCACTTGTAACAGAAGAAGAACTGTTGATAAAAAAAGGCGATCAGCTTACTGTCGATTTAATAGAGCTCTCGTATATGTATGATACAAAAGATTTCTATCAACCCATATACAGAGTTTCTGGTACATTAAATGGAAAAAGTTGGTTCACCTTGATTCAGGCGAGAAAGTAGCTTTTTTGATACCGCTAACTAAGGAAAGCCCAGACTTGATACTGGGCTTTCTTTTTATATGAGTTGAAATAACATCTCAAACTTTGGAATACTTCTAACAAAATGGACACCATCAACAAATAACTACTTAACAGAAAAATACTAGTGTTTTTAGATTTTATCTAATCTGTAGCCTAGGTGTCCGTTCAATTAAAGATAAGAGAGTTGAATATAATATTTATATTGAGAGCATAAAGGAGGGTTAGAGAATGTTCGGTAAACATACATGTCAGAACTGTTGTCCAAATGAAATGAAATATTTTCCAAAAATTGTTGCACTTCCTGGTCCTGTTGTTCCTGTCCCTTCACCAGATCGAAGTGTTTTAGCGTACGGATCCCTTAGAGGAGATACATTGGGCCCTTTATCACCTGATCCAACACCCGTCACTTTCCAAGTGGTTGGTGCGCTATCAAATGTTACGGTTAGCCCATCTGGGAATGAATTGGTCGTTCAAAATGACGGTGTCTATCAAATCACCATTTCGATTAATGCGCAAGCAACAGCAGCCCCTGATCCTGATCAACCATTTTTCACAGTTAGCATTACCGTCAATGGTCAACCGATTTTTCTAAACGGCATTGCAGTCTTTAATGTTGTCAATAGAAGTAGCTCGGCCTATGTGGTCCAAGCTACATTAGCCGCAGGGGATTTGGTGGGAGCCAGTGCAGCTTCAGATTCCTTCGTCGCTAGTTATGCTAACCGCTCCTTAACGATTGTTCAATTGAGTGGTTAGATTAAAAGTATATAAAGGACATTAGCTCTCATCTCTAAATTTTAGAGATGGGATCTTTTTGATTTGACGAGGAGTGTATTCAGCTTCCTCTAATACTTATTATTTATTTCTTACTCATAATCAAGTGACGCCAAGTCTGTTCTTCTCCTATTTTTTAGGTACGCCTGAATGATCATGTGTTATAGTAAAAAAAATAGTTACATGAGGTGGAACAATGGTTAGAAGAAGATAGCTAGCCTCCTAGGTTGTCAGTAGATTTAGGGGGCGAACTTAATTGATAGGAGTGTTCTATACATGAAACAAAATAAATATGATGAAATCAATTTCTTTTCCGAATATGAAAAAATGCCACGTTCTGTTCAAGGACTAGACGCGGCAGGTGAATGGCACGTATTAAAAGCACTTCTTCCAGATTTCCAGGATAAGACCGTACTTGATCTAGGCTGTGGCTTCGGCTGGCATTGTCGCTATGCCCGTGAACAACAGGCAAAATCAGTAATTGGTGTGGATTTATCAGAAAAAATGCTGCAAAAAGCGCAGGAAAAAACGAATGATCCTTTTATTACCTATTTAAAGATGCCGATCGAAGATATCCATTTCTCCGCTTCTCAATTTGATGTAGTAATTAGTTCATTAGCGATTCACTATGTACAATCCTTCGAAGCACTTTGTAAGAAGGTTTATGCTTATCTAAAACCTAATGGTTCATTTGTCTTTTCTGTAGAGCATCCTATATACACATCACGCAATGAACAAGATTGGGTCTACGATGAGAATGGCAACCGCCTGCATTGGGCAGTTGATCATTATCAGACAGAAGGCATTCGAGAAACGACCTTCCTTACCGAAAATGTTATTAAATACCATCGCACACTGTCTACTTATATGAATGTCTTAATACAAGCTGGATTTACGATAAGTGCGGTGAAGGAACCTATGCCTTCAGAGGAAATGCTAAAAAATATTCCGGACATGCAGGATGAACTACGGAGACCTATGTTTTTAATCATTGCAGCTGAGAAAAAATAATCACTGTGTGCTTAGGCAATATGGATCGGGTATCGCTAAGTATACAGCTATATCGTATATAAACAAAAAACCAGATGCTCTCTTATGGGGAGCACCTGGTTTTATTGTGAAAGTGAATCTTACTAACTTACTTAGTTTTGATTCGTTATAATACTACGACAACTTGAGGCGCTGAACAAGTTAAAATATTTTCCAATAGGATTTTAGGGGGAATTAATGCTTTTTCGAGAAAATAAATCATTCTATCAAATTTTAAGTCTTTCTTAGTTTCATTAAAATAAGAAAGAATGAAAATGACTGAACGTAGCTCATGACACAGGGTCATTTACCAATGACAGCCCCACTGTATAGGTGGTTGACTGTTTGCTATTTTCACATAATTTAAAGTATGTTTCTACAAACTGAAATTGATAACAATGCTCCCCCAGCTCTAACTGAAAAATTTCTGCTAAAAGCATGAAATCCACTTCATCATTCTCGCATAGTGATTGAAAAGCAGTACAAGCAAGACATGCGCTGTTACAACCTTACAGGTCTCTATGGTTTTAACTATGATAGGTGAAGTTACTAACTTTTTCGTGCTATTCATAAAATATGCTGAAGAATCTAAGTCTGCTAAAGGAACATTAAACAAATCAGAACCACCAGTCTAACTGGTGGTTTGCTCTATGCGTGAAACGCTGGGGTACTGGCCCATGTCTAAAGACACACTGAAAGGTCCGCCAACCGCACTCCGTTTTCACGCTACCACTAAAGTGGTTTTATTATTTTCGCTTTTTTGCTTGTATTTCTTCTCCTGTAAATGGATCAATGAATTCTTTCATGGTCATTTGATCCTCAAGAATATCCTCTTGCAATTGATTTTTTATATATTCCTGTATGATTTTTCTGTTTCGTCCTACTGTATCTACATAATATCCGCGACACCAAAACTTCCTATTTCCATACTTGTATTTCAGGTTCGCATGCCGATCGAATATCATTAAACTACTCTTCCCTTTCAAATAACCTACAAACGATGAAACACTTATTTTGGGCGGAATACTCACCAACATATGAATATGATCAGGACAGGCTGTAGCTTCAATTATTTCTACTCCCTTTCTTTCACATAACTGGCGAAGAATTCTACCTATATCTGCTTTGATTTGTCCATAAATAATCTGCCTTCTATATTTTGGCGCAAAGACGATGTGATACTTACAATTCCATGTCGTGTGTGCTAAACTTTTATTATCCATTTGGAGCCCCTTTCGTACGAAGTCGGTTGACCAGACCTGATTTCATTGTACGGCTGGGGTTTTTTTCTTGTCCATAGCTAGAAGCTCTTTGGAACCCCTCGCATAGCAAGGGGTTTTCAAAAGATACAAAAAAAGACCAGTCACTCTTTTAAAGAGAACTGGCCATTTTGCGTTTAGGTTGAAGACTATGAAATATCTTCATTCATAGATTAACATATTATTCTGAACAATATCTGAACAACCATACAAAAAAGACTAGACTCTCACATGATGATGTAAGCTCTAGTCTTTTAAGTGAAAGTGAATCTTACTAAATCTTGTCTAGCTTTAGATTCAAATTACAATACGAATGAACAGGCTAAAGGTTTCATAAATTCTTTATTTTTTCGTTAAATTATAGGACCACCACCACAAAAAGACCAGGAAACACGAAAAAATGTGAATCCTGGCCCTTTTGTGAAAAGTGAATGTTACTAGTTTGCTTTAGTTCTTTGTATTCTACTGATGAGTTAGACGGCTGATGTTTTAAAAAGTTACACATTCTTAAAAATTTTTTACTCTACTAAATAAATGGCAAAATCAAACACGCCGTCAGCTCCATCTATAGCACACGCTCCTCTGACTTATATAGGTCTTTTTCCAGTAAAGATATTTGTCCTTTAGCAGCTACTCTACCTTTAGCCCATATTTTCCCTTCCGAAACCGTGACACTCCAGTTAAATTGTTGTGTGCCTTTATTTTTACCTCATATCAGATACCGAGTTCTTCATCAGAATGGTCACTATAAAAGGAGGTGTGAAATTCACCATTCCCAGTTGGTTCGTCTACATAATTCACAGGGAAGATCTATGCTGTATCCCTACTTATTTAGCTTGTGTTGGAAGCTAACTAATTCTGTGAATCTTCCGTTGCTTTTTCTAAAAGACTAAAAAAAGCGAGATCTTTTATAAAGTTCAAAGCTTTCATTTGTGTTAAGGAGAACCAATATTTTATTTTTAGAATCAATGAACATCGGGTAGCTTGTATTGAGTGAAATTGTCATCCGGTAATCGTAATCAATAGTTTTTATGGCTGTTTTTTTGAATGTTGCCTGTTGAAAAGACTGTATCAATTCTTGCTGTGTTTCTTTTGATATTTTCATTTCAGAAAAGATATCTTCTGTATCTGTATCTATATGATGTAGCGTAACAGTGGAATTTTCCACATGAAAATTAGCATTTTCTAACAGATCAATAGCATAATAGCTTTGATCTTTCCATGTAATGAGCATACCACTAACAATTACTGCTAAGAGTAAAGATAAGCCTATTTTAAATTTTTTCATATTACTCCTCTTTCTCAGTACCTAAAACTTGACAAAAAAATGTTTTTATGCTAAAATTTACATTTAAATAAATATTATATATAATAGGATTCTCCTGGCCAGGGGAATCCTATTTTTTGTTAAGGAGTGTTGGTATGAATCAACTGGAATCTAGTATCACTTCATTAGTTGCTGCCTTTAGTAGAGCCTACCATAGCCAATTTGATACGCCGAAAATTTTTGATGATTATATAGCCAAAGAATTGATTTCACAAGAAGAATATCAAAATATCCAAGCTAATTTGATACAAGGCATTGCATTTTTTAATAAAGATATCGCTACAAAGTTTAAAGACGATTCAAAGGAATTAATAAAATGGATAACACAAGTTCAACTCTCACCGACTCCTTTGGCACGTGCTGCTTATTGTGAAAGGGTCTTGCATAGCGAAATACAGCTTGGTGTCGAGCAATATGTCATCTTAGGTGCTGGCTTTGATACTTTTCCGTATCGTCAGCAGCAAGGGCAAACCATGCTAGAAATTTTTGAGGTGGATTATCCCACAACACAGGCATCCAAAATGAAAAGATTACAGGAAGCTTCTCTCCCCCTCTTGAATCATCTGCATTTTGTACCGATGGATTTTACAAAGCAATTTCAATCTCAATTATTTTCAGAGCAAGGCTTTCAATCTAAAAAAACATTTTTTAGTCTGTTAGGTGTGTCCTATTATTTAACAAAAGATGAATTAGCAAGTTTACTCAATCATCTATTTGCCTTAGTTCCATCAGGTAGTTCCATTGTTTTGGATTATGCTGATGAAACACTCTTCACGGAAAAAGGACTCTCCAATAGAGTAGAAAACATGGTCAAAATGGCCGCAGTTGGTGGTGAACCAATGAAATCATGCTATGCTTATGAGGACATGGAGAGGATGCTAGATCGATTAGGTTTGCTTATATATGAACATCTATCTCCTACAGCGATTCAAGAGCTGTATTTTCAAAATCGAACAGATTATTTATGTGCTTTTGAAACTATACATTATATGCATATTGTTAAAAAATAGGTCCATCCCATTTAATTTTATAAAATTCTAAATTTTCTTTTTATTACCCAGGCAATTAACTATTTCAATATAGAGAATTAGTATACTATAGTAGTGTAAAGCTAATTAGCCTTACACCTCCTAGATTTGTTACTAGGGTCACTGTTAACGCAGTGACCCGCTTATAATGATTGACAAACACCTAAAGGATTCCCATCAGGGTCATAGAAGGTAAAAAATTTGGTGTCCCCTTCTCCTTCTAAAGCCTCGACTTGAACATGATGATCTACTAGAAATAAATAGGTCTCTTCAATATTTTGAGAGAGGAAGTTTACATATTTCCCCACACCAAAGTGATTGTCTGGAAAATGACATGGCTGATGCTCCTTAGCTTTTACTAAGCAAATGACCGCGGAGGATTGTTCAGTGATTTTCATAACTGCTGCGCCCTCTTCTATATATTGAAGCTTAAATCCGAGTATTTCCTCATACCATTTAGACGATAATTTAGGATCTTTTATTGGAATAAAAATGGCCTCTACACCTTTAAATAAGGATTGTTTCATTTTTCTTACCTCCATTTCACAGTTTGTTTTCTTCATTTTATTCTCCTTCAAAAAAATTCATTGAGATTTTCATTATTGATTATTTTACCTGTCTTTTGCTTATCCTTAATAGTATCGGAAATGTCTTCTTTTCCTAGAGGAGGTGTCCACCATTAAACACAAGGTATCATTCATCCTATTGCTGTCAGTACTTCTTTTACTAGGTGGATGCTGGAATAAGCGGGAGTTAAACGAACTAGCTATTGTTACGGCTGTTGGTGTGGATAAATCGGACGAGCAATTCGAAATTTCTGTTCAGATTGTTAATCCAAGTCAAGTGGCTTCGAACAAAGCATCTGGCATTCAGGTCCCTGTTTTTACCTACCATGCAAAAGGTAAATCATTATTTGATGCCATTCGAAAATTAACAGCGCTAACACCTAGAAAGCCTTATTATGCGCATGCCCAAATTATTATTATTGGTGAAGAAATGGCTGAGGAAGGTATGAATAGCATTTTAGATTTATTTCAAAGAGACCCAGAAGGACGAAGTGATTTTAACTTTATTGTTTCTCATGATTCGACTGCACAAGAAATATTAAGTGTTTTAACCCCTTTAGAGGATGTGCCTGCTAGCAAAATGTTTAAATCATTAAAGGTTTCTGAAGCAGTATGGGGGACAACAGAATCTGTTATTCTTGATGATTTAATCCAATCTTTAGGCAGTATTGATCATAGTGCCGTCTTACCCTCTATTCATATACACGGTGATGCGGATGCTGGAGATTTTAGCTCAAATATAGAAAAAATTGATAGCCCTGCACAATTAAAATATGGTGGACTGGCTATTTTTAAAAATTATAAGCTCATCGGCTATTTAACAGAACAAGAAAGCAGAGACTATAATTTTTTAAATAATAATATAAAAAGTACATTTGAAATTATTGCTTGTCCTGAAGAAGGGAAAATCTCAACAGAAATTATTAATTCTTCTACTAAAGTGACAGGTCATTTTCAAAATGATATACCTTCGATTTCCATCAAACTTGATATTGAGCAAAACGTTGCAGAGGTAAGTTGTTCTTTAGATTTAACAAAATCAAAAACCATCGATGCTTTAAATAAAGAAACGAGCAGACAAATCAAGGAACGATTAGAACGTACACTTCAAACAATTCAACAAACCTATCAAGCCGATTTATTAAAATTTAGTAATGTACTACATCGAGAGGACTATCGAGCATGGAATCGAATTAAAAAGAACTGGCAAACCCTCTACCCTAATCTTGAAGTTCAAATTGAAGTCGATGTGCATACAAAAGGAGTAGGAACTGCAACAAAATTAAAGCTTGACTAATTCGTAAAATTGACCAGTACTCTTTTAAGGAGTACTGGTCATTTTAATTAACGTACCGCTTCAAACGTTATGAGTGACGTTTCTTCAGTTGGTTGTTGAAGGAACTTATAATTCGCAGAACAAGTTATTGTAGAAAAGCCAACACTTTGTAATAGAAGCTTAAATTCTTCAATCCCATACCAGCGTAATAAAAACTTTTGTAGTTCTGTATCACTTAATGTGCCTTGTTGCCACTTCTCATATTTTAAAACCATCAGCGTATATTGCTCCACCCAATTCATGGCAATCGATTTTCTTTCAAGGGCAATTCCTTCATCTTGTGAAATTTGATGGTAAGATGTCGTAATTTCTCCTGTTTTCCAGTCTGTAGGAAGTAATAAATCTACTAGGAGTCTCCCACCAGGGATAAGGTGCTGATACATAGAGGTTAATGCTGATAGTGCTTCTTGATGATTTTCAATTAAACAAAATGAGCCTGTAGGCATAACAATGGCTTCATATTGTTGACCTAAGGTGAATTGGCAAACATTCCCTTCATACAGCACTGGCGTCAATCCACGTTCTTGGCATCTTTTTCGACAGGATGCTAGCATTTCTGGGGAATGATCAATTCCCTCTATATCAAAGCCTTTTTCCATAAAAGGAATATAGAAACGTCCAGAACCAACCCCTGCTTCTAGAATTTTCCCTTTTACACCTTGCAGTCGTTCTAGATAATATTCAATATCTCCATCAAGCGAGTATCCAACTGGTTTCGTAAAATCATAAAGTGCTGTGCTTAACGGTCCGTAATTTTTGTACATATATTCTCCTCCGATTGTTTGCGGAAGAAATCAACTAATCTATTTATTCTCCCGCACCTTTATTATATTCAATGGGAAAACAGAGCTGACTATCATCATCTATCACTCACTTTCTTGTAAATTTAGATAAATTATACATTTATTTATTGTTTTAATCAATGTTTCTATTGATTTCCTATACATTACAATTTAATGTACAAATTAGCACAAACTATCAAAAAAAACCTTCCCATTAAACGGTACCATGAGTTAAGAAAGGATGATGGTATGGATTATTTTGAAAGAATTCAAAACGCCATAGAGTTTATTGAGAAAAACCTACGTGAAAAGTTAACGATTACAGATATTTCTTCGCAGTCTTACTTTTCAGCATTTCATTTCCAACGACTTTTCCAAGCCATTACAGGTTTTTCTGTGCAGCAGTATATTCGCAACAGGAGGCTTTCTGAAGCAGCTTCCTTATTAGCAACAACAACGCAGAATATACTTGAGATTGCAATCAACTTTCAATATGGTTCTCAGGAGGCATTTACACGGGCATTTGTTCAGTATTTTGGTGTCACACCTGCTAAATACCGAAAAGGAGCCAACTCCATACCATTTCAAACCAAAATAAACTTTTTGGATTATAAACTGGAAGGAGAACTCCCTATGCAGCGACCGGAAATACTTCACTTATCTAAAAAACGTATTACAGGCTATGAATACAAAACGTCCTTACAAGACGAACAATACTATGCAGAAATCCCTAGCTTTTATTTGGATTTTGGTCAGCAGCAATATTATGAACGAATCTCCCATAAGGTAGCCCCTAATATGGCGTATGGCATTTCTACAAACTTTCAGGAGGATGGCCGGTTTTCTTTTATTGTAGGAGAGGAAGTCGAAATCTTTGAGGAGCAATTAGAGAAAGGCTTCACCCACCTTGAAATTCCTGCTGGTAAATATGCAGAATTTACATTGAATGGTACTGCGGAAGGAATTCAAAATACAAGACGTTTCATTTACGGAGTATGGTTGCCGAATTCTAATTATGAGCGCGATACAGGTCCTGATTTTGAAATAACGGATGTCATGCAATCGATCTATCCACAGGAGATGAAAATGAAAATCTACATTCCCATTAAAGAATAATAAAGGAGCAAGGTCGATGATTATTGAGAAAGTATTTAAGCAGTTCCCTACCCTACATTCAGCTAATTTACAATTTAAAAAAATTGAAGACTCACATATACAAGAGCTATTTGCTATTTATGATAATGACAAGGTATTTGAGTATTGTGGCATCATCCCAAAACATAACCTTCAAACTGTTCAAAAAATGATTGGCCATTTTGAACGTGATTATACGAAGAAAAGCAGGATTAAATGGGGGATCTTCGAAATATCACAGCGTGAAAAACTAGTAGGGATTATCGAAGCGATGGACTTTAATCAAAAAGTAGATATGGTAACAATCGGTTACTATTTAGCTGAAGCATCCTGGGGAAAAGGCATTGCATCAGAGGCAGTTGCAACAATCGTAAAATTTTTATTGGAAGAGGTAAATGTTAATCGAATACAGGCAGAAGTCATGCCTTTAAATGAACCCTCGAAAAAGGTTCTGTTAAAAAATGGATTTTTAAAAGAAGGTCTTCTGAGACAAGCTTCATTATGGTCTGGTAAGGGTGTTGTTGATTTAGAGATATATGGCTTATTGAAAGGCGATTACAACTTGAAAGACTAAACTCTACTAATGAGTTTAGTCTTTTCTTATATTGTACAGATAAATGGACATTTTACCATCTCCTAAAGGGCTCTTTAACATAGACTAGAAATAGATGACTCATGCTAGCATGACATTGTAATCATAAAGGAGCGTTTTAGAAATGGATGGAAACAGATATTTAACACGAATGAATTGGGAATTTAACAATTATCATAAATTTTCTAAATGCTATTGTGACTCAAAGAATGTTTACTTTGGTCACTCTCCCAGCGTAGATCATCCTATTATTGAGGAAGATTCTTATAAAATAAAATATTATAATAGTCCCCAATTTGAAAAAAAATATCAGAAACAAAATCAAATTGAAAAGCATTGTCAAAGCTGTATTTGTAGTCACTTAGAATGTTTTGAACCAGGGACTTTAGTAGATGTATACCTCTCAGATGGCAGCCAATTTCTAGGAATATACTTTATTTATCTTATTCCGCAAAGCTGCTGCGGGTACTTCCTTCAAATCGATGATATGGCACGGCCTGTCATTATGGACTGTCAAAACATTGATGCAATACGTAAAACTTGTTGAGGTAGTTGATACTTTGGCTTTTCTCTTTTTATTATTAAAATAGGCTGGTTAATTGCTATACAAGCATAACCAGCCATTCGACTACCTCTCGTTTATCCATTGAATTAGTTGTTCATTAAAAAATACAGGCTCTTCAAACATAGGATTATGACCACTTTTTTCAAAAATGACTTTCTTTACATAGGGAATATGATCTACTGCATCCCATAATGAAATAGGGGCTACTAAATAATCATACCTGCCTAGACCTAGAAAAATTGGCTTGTTAACTTGTAGCATTTGTTGTAAAAGGTTCTGCTCCGCAAAAGCTACTCCCCATAGATAATCAATAATTTCCATATTCGGATGAACGTTATCCCACATAGAGGTAGCATTGAACATAAAATCATAAAAACTATGCGCCCCCATACGAATACACATATGAACAAAGCGTCGTTCAGGCTCCTTCTTTAGATCCTGTTCCAATAAGGCTATTTCGTGCGCAAATTGATGTTTACGCTCCATACTTGCATGTGCCTCAAAATAAGACAAGCTTTGTTGCTGTCTTTCTTGACTATTCGATGTTGCTGTATTTAAGAGTACGAGTTTTTGAACATGCTGGGGATAGGCTTTGGCATACGCCATTGCCATAAATGCATGTCCTGAATGTCCTAAAACTATTAAATTATCTAGCTGTAGGATTTGTCTCGCACACTCCATATCCTTCACTATTTTGTTTAATGTGTAATCTTCTTGCGTAAATGCTTGAGCTGGCTTACCAAAACCTCGATGATCTAAAAAAATCACCTGGAAATGTTGATAAAAGTCTTCTGAGAACAGACGTGGATAATAAACACTACTCCCCACCACTAAAATTGGTTGGCCTTGCCCCTTTATACAATAGTTTAATTCAAATCCATCACACATAAGTTTTTGATATGTCATTATCTTCATCCTCTTTTCTATTTTTGTATCATCACTCCCTTCCCTCTTGGTTTTCCCGTGTTTTTTCCATTGAACGCTCTAGCATTCTATCACCCCAGTAGATGTTATTATTTACATTAACAATATCATTCCCACAGATTCCTAGCAATGAAGGATCGTGTATACTGAATAAAAGGAGAATGTCTATGAAGGAAGATCTAATAAAGCGTTTGCGGTTATTTTTATTTAATGAGAAGCATCAAACGTTAGTGGGTAAACCTGCAAGTCAAAGGGAAATCATAGAGGCACAGCAACAACTTCATGTACAATTTCACAGCGACTACGTAGCGTTCATTGAAACGTTTGGTGGGGCATATGCAGGTATAGCAATCCATGCTTTTTCTAACGGCTCAAGTCTTGGAAACGAAACCGTTGTCGATTTAACACTGGATTTTCGTCAACAATATAAAGAGTTCCTATCTCCAAATGTTTTAGAAACGAGCTATGTTATTTCAATGGATGGTGGAGGTAATCCCATTTTCATCGATCCATCAGGCCATGTTTTTATTTGCGATCATGATTGTGGAGAAATTAAGCGAATAGCTGATTCATTTGAGTTGCTGATAGAAGATTGTTTTTATGAATGGTAAGTTACTTAAGTAAAGAAGAGGTTAAATATAATGGACAAACAATTAGAACACATACTTACATTAAGAAAAAACGGACAGCTTGAGGAAGCAAATCAATGTATGGTGGCACTGGTCAAGGAACATCCTCAAAATGCTTATTATCAATTTCAATGTGCTTGGACATTTGATTCTTTAGGGCAGGAAAAAGAGGCTGTTCCGCACTACGAAGAAGCGATAAAGTTGGGGCTAGAACCAGAAGTTTTAGTGGATGCCTATCTCGGTTTAGGGAGCACCTATCGGACTATAGGGCAATACGAGCAAGCAAAACGGATCTTTGAACAAGCCATTCAAGAGTTCCCCAAGGCTGAGCATATCAAGGTCTTCTATGCCATGACACTCTATAATCTTGGCGAACATGCAAAATCAATGGAAACATTATTGAACACGATATTACGCACAGCCAATCATCAAGGCATTCAAGATTATAAAAAAGCTATTCACTACTACAGTGATAAGCTAGATCAAACATGGTTATAAAAAACAGGCCCTATTTAGAGCCTGTTTTTAGCATTATTATATGGAAGTTTGCTTTTTGAATGTAGAAGATAACGCCATAATCAAGAATGTAAGTATACCACTAAAGAAAAATAAATAGCTCAATGGAATTAAAAAGAAGTTTTTCTCCACTATCGTACCATCTGCTAGTATCTCATCTCCTATAAGGCCTTTTATAAATAAACATACGATCCCCATGATCATCGGAATTGTGGCAAGTAAATATTTCCCCATTATTTCTTCCTCCATTTGTTAAATCCTTGTTGTAATTGATGATAGCGTTATTTTTATTGCAAGTCAATTATTTTTTATCGAAAAACAATAAATAGTTATTGATTAACACTCCTGCCCAAAAGAACAAACGTTCCCTCCTCTTTTAATTTCTTGTACGTGATTTATTATGTTTTTTGAGTAAATTTTGTGCGAGTTAGTATAAATAATTATATAAATTAATGTCGGATAATCTGTTATAATAGGCTTTAAAAAACAGCTACTTTATTAAAAGTAACCGTTTTTCCATAAAATCATATTGATTGAGAAGCTTGTTGTATGAGGGCAGCGACCATTTTATCCATCTGAGCAAAGCGATCATCCTGCGTTTGTCCTTGAACATAGCGATAATAGATTTGCTGACAAATAACGGCTAATTTAAAATAAGCAAATGTACAGTAATAATGAATAGCTGACACATCTCGCCCACTTTTCTCTGCATAACGATCAATAAATTGCTGTCGGGTATAAAAGCCTGGTAATACAGTTACTGGTGGTTCACCAAGTGCATATAATAGCATTTTCGGGTCATCCGCTTGCATCCAATAACTCATTGCTACACCAACATCAGCAAGTGGGTCCCCTACTGTTGCCATCTCCCAATCAAAAAGGCCAATCATTTCGGTATAGTCCTCAGAGAACATTGCATTATTCAATTTATAATCGTAATGAATAATGGTTGCCTCATGATTGGACGGAAGATTGTTTTTTAACCAATCTGTTAACATCGCTACTTCTGCATGTTCTGCTGTTTTCGCATTTTCATAACGCTCAATCCAGCCATACACTTGTCTTTCAAGAAATCCGTCAGGCTTCACGATATCCTTTAACGGAGTGTCCTGATAAGGAATAGCATGTAATGCAACTAAAGAATCAACCATCAGTTCGGACAATTGACGTGCTAGCTCCTCTGTTGGTTCTGTGCCTTTTGGAAAATGTGTATCAAGGACGATTCCTTTTTTGCGCTCCATTAAAAAGAAATCACTACCGATAATGTCTCGATCCTCTACATAGACATATGGTTTTGGAACCGATGGTAAAAATGGATGCAGTGCCGATAAAATCGTAAATTCCCGCTTCATATCATGCGCTTTTTTGGCAACTGGTCCAAGCGGAGGACGACGTAGAACAGCTTCAAAATCAGCTATTTTTAAACAATACGTCAAATTGGAATGCCCTGCACTAAATTGTGCTATTTCAAGCTTCCCCTGTGGAAGCTCAGTGAAATAACTCTCTAAAAAGGCATGTAGTTTATCAACATCCAAACGTTCACTTGACCTTACTTGCATCGTATCCATTCTATTTCCCTCCTTAAATAATGGAGCTCATGCCCCCATCTACTACAATGACATCCCCTGTTACATAGTCCGAAGCTGGTGCTGCTAAAAATAAAGCTACGCCCTTCAAATCATTTTCGGAGCCTAAGCGTTTCAACGGTGTAACACCCATCAAATAGTCTTGTCCACGTTCGATTAAGACATTGGACATTTTCGTAGGGAAAAAACCAGGTGCAATAGCGTTGACATTGACTCCATGTGGCCCCCATTTGACGGCTAAATCCTTCGTTAAAGTAATGACAGCCCCTTTACTCGCGTTATAGGCAATCGTATCCATAAAGGCTGGTAGCGTCCCACCTAGTCCAGCAATAGAAGCAATATTAATGATTTTGCCGCTTTTCTGCTCTAGCATAATTTTGCCAACGGCTTGGCTGAATAAAAATGTCCCGTTGACATTGACATCAAATACTTTTTGCCAGGCTTCGTAGGGCATATCTATGGCAGGTGTTCCCCATGATGCGCCACTGTTATTGACTAAAATATCAATTCTACCAAATGTTGTAATCGTTTGGGCTACCACATTGGCAATATCCTCAGGCTTTGTGACATCACAGGCTAGAGCTAATGATTGAACACCAAGCTTTTCGAGTCCTGCTGCAACCTCCTCACATGCCTCCACCTTTCGTGAGCATAAGACCACATTGGCTCCAGCCTCTGCAAATCCTTGAGCAATTTGCGCACCGAGTCCACGTCCTCCACCTGTCACAATCGCTGTTTTACCTTTTAAGCTAAATAACTCTAGGACTGTCATTTCACCAGCTCCTCTTGTTTGTTGGCATGCTTTTTTAATTCTAGTTTAGCAATGGTATTACGATGCACCTCATCTGGTCCATCCGCTAAACGTAATGTACGAGAATTAGCCCATTGTGCAGCAAGCGTTGTATCGGGACCTACCCCAGCAGCACCAAATGCTTGGATAGCTCGATCAATGACTCTGAGTGCCATATTTGGAGCAACTACCTTAATCATAGCAATTTCAGCTTTTGCCTCTTTGTTGCCTACTGTGTCCATCATATAAGCAGCCTTCAATGTTAAAAGTCTTGCTTGCTCAATATCCATCCGAGATTCCGCAATGCGCTCCCGCATTACCCCTTGATCTGCTAGTGGTCGATGAAATGCCTGCCGCGCTTGTACACGCACACACATTTCCTCTAATGCACGCTCTGCGGCACCAATAAGACGCATACAATGATGAATTCTACCTGGCCCTAGTCTGCCTTGCGCAATGGCAAAGCCTTTACCTTCACCCCATAAAATATTTTCTACCGGTACACGCACATTGGTAAATGTAACCTCACCATGTCCTTCTGGCGCATGGTCGTAGCCAAAAGCCGTTAGCATACGCTCCACTTTTACTCCTGGTGTATCCATCGGTACAAGAATCATAGACTGCTGCTCGTGGATAGGAGCCGTTGTATCTTTATGCTTGCCCATAAAAATAGCCACCCTACAGCGAGGATCCCCAGCACCAGTTGTCCACCATTTATGGCCATTTAAAATGTATTCATCTCCATCGCGTTCAATGCTTGCCTCAATATTTGTAGCATCACTGGATGCAACGGCTGGCTCCGTCATCGCAAAGCAGGACCGTATTTCACCTCGTAATAATGGTTCCAGCCACTGTTTTTTTTGCAGTGCCGATCCATAGCGTACAAGTACTTCCATATTGCCTGTGTCAGGTGCATTACAGTTAAACACTTCGGGGGCAAGAAGTGAGCGGCCCATGATTTCACATAAAGGTGCGTATTCTAAGTTGGTTAAACCTGCCCCATATTCACTATCTGGTAAAAATAAATTCCACAAACCTGCCTGCTGCGCCTTCTGCTTCAGCTCCTCCATAATCGGTGGAATCGCTCCCCAGCGATCCTCCATTGCCTCAACCTGTGCAGCATAAACGGCCTCATTTGGATAAATGTATTGCGCCATAAAATTCTTCAGCTTGTCCTGTAACTTCTCAACTTTTTCACTATAGGAAAAATTCATTAGAAGATACCCCCTTTGTTTGAACTTCGCAAAATGAATGAATGTTCATTTTCATTCTTACAATAAATGTTACCGCTATTTTTCTAGTAAAGCAATGTTCTATTTTTGAATTTTCTAATAAAAGAGAAAATTCATTACTATGGACTTACATCATTTATTTTCAAAACACTGTACTATATCCTTCAGTAATTGTCGGATGGCTAATGGTAAATGACGGTTTTTTAAGTACACTAGATAAACATTGCGACTTAAATTCAGACCCTCTATTTCTTTTTTTACAATCGTTTTGGCAGTCGGTCCTTGCAAGTAATTTTCAGGTAATATGGTCACTCCTAAATGTTCTCGTACAAGCGATACAGCGGTTTCAAAACGCTCAATTTCAAATTGAATATTGATGTTTTTACCAGCCTGTTCAAATGACGTTAAGATATCTCGTCTTGTTTGAAAGCCCTCGGTACTAATAATAAATGGTTCTTCACAAATATCTGAGATGGTTAAAGTATCCTTTTGGGCTAACGGATGATGTAAAGGTAATACTGCGACCAACCGTTCTTCATATAAAGTTTGAACTTCCAACTCTGGATCATCCATTAGCTGATTGGTGATGATTAAATGAGTTTTATAGCTTTTCAAGGATTTTTTCACCCGTTTACTACCTAAAATATCGACTAAGTGAATTTTCATGTGAGGATAGTCTTTTTTATAGTTGGCGATTACCTTTGGCAGCCAATGCTTAATAGATTCCATGACACCAATGGTGATGTCTCTCGTGCCATGAACAATCACTTCATCCATTTCGATTTTTAGCACTTCCATATTTTTTACAATAACTTTTGCTCGTTCAAAAAGTAACTCTCCAGCTTCTGTTAATTGCAGATTTCTAGTATTTCTCTCTAATAAAGGGGAGCCAATCTCTTGTTCTAATTTTTTGATCGCATTACTTAAGGAAGGCTGCGAAATATGCAGTCTTTCTGCGGCTTTTGAGAAATTCATCTGTTCTGAAACAGCGATAAAATAGTGTAATTGTTTTATGTCCACCTATAGATACCTCCCAGATTTATAGTTAAAAGCTATAGATTAATATTAATTATATATTAGTAATTATAATTATGTGAATATATAATGAATTACAACAATACTTTTTCTACAATAATATTCACAATGGGGTTGATAAGTTTATGTACACAATGACAGATCAAAAACAATGGAAAGGCCGAATAGATTCAACGACAAATACAAGCAGCTTTCGTTTACATCAACAAGTAAAAAGAGTTGCGATTAATGATGTAAGCGCTTCAGATAAGAAAAGTGCTGCTCTCGTTGGCTTTATCTGCGATGAAGGGGTACGTCGAAATCAAGGCCGTGTAGGGGCAGCAAATGGTCCAAACGCCCTACGAGAAGGCTTAGCCAGTTTACCGTGGACATTTGAGGACGATCAGCAAATTATTGATGTTGGCAATATCGTTTGTCTAAACCATGCTTTAGAGGAGGCGCAACGTGAGCTTGGTGAAGTCGTAGCAACAGTACTACAAAAAAACATATCATGTGTGGTGCTAGGTGGCGGGCATGAAACGCTGTATGGCCATTATTTAGGCGTTCGTTCTGCTCTACCAAAGGAAGCTAAGATCGGCATCATCAATATAGATGCTCACTTTGATTTACGACCATATGATGAACAACCTTCGTCAGGTACGATGTTCCGTCAAATTTTAGAGCAGGATCCACACGCTGACTATTTTGTTGTTGGTATTCAACGCTACGGCAATACAAGAGAACTTTTCGAAAAAGCTGATGAATTAAACGTGAAGTATGTTTATGAGGATCAAATGACGGTAGCCTACCAACAACAATTAACGGATGCATTACAACATTTTATGGATAAGCATGATTATATTCTTTTAACATTATGTATGGATGTATTGAATGCAGCATTTGCTCCAGGTGTAAGTGCTCCATCACCGTTTGGGCTTGACCCATCGACTGTGCGCTCCATTTTGCAACAAGTCACTTCACACCCTCACACCCATTCATTTGATATTTGTGAGGTCAATCCGTTATTAGATGAAAACGGACGTACAGTGAAATTAGGTGCCTATTTTGTATATGAGGCACTGAACAACTTACTTAGGGGGCAAGGTTCATGATCGAAATTAATCAAATTACAACGGTATTCCTAGCTGTTGCACTCTTTGCATTAGGAAGCTTTCTTATCAATAAAATAGGCTTTTTAAAGCGTTTCTGTATCCCAGCACCAGTGGTTGGTGGTTTATTGTTCGCTGCTCTTACCACTATCTTAAAAACAACGGGTATTTTAGAAATATCACTTGATACTTCTTTACAAAGCTTATTTATGATTACTTTCTTTACGACAATTGGCTTAGGTGCAAGCTTTAAACTTGTAAAGCTCGGTGGTAAATTACTGATTATCTACTGGCTAGCATGTGGCTTCCTAGCGTTAATGCAAAATGTCATTGGGGTATCTCTGGCCTCACTTATGGGGATCCATCCTTTAATCGGTATGATGGCGGGTGCCGTTTCTATGGAGGGTGGTCATGGCGCTGCAGCTGCATTTGGCCAAACCTTAGAAGATTTAGGGATTTCTTCAGCTATGACAATTGGTGCTGCTGCCGCAACATGTGGTCTAGTTGCTGGTGGCTTAATTGGTGGTCCAATTGTCAAATATTTAGTAGGTAAATATAATTTAACACCAGATGAACAAGAATCGGAAGAAGTCCAATATGAAAATAAACATGAGCAAATTACATCGGATTCGTTCTTTACACAAGTCTTATTAATTACTTTCTGTATGGCTGTTGGTACGTACGTCGGCACACTATTCTCAGAAGCAACAGGTTTCGTTCTACCTGGCTATGTAGGAGCAATGTTTGTGGCTGTATTAGTGCGCAATATTATGGATAAATTCAAGCCTGAAGCCATTAATATGAAAAGCATCTCATTAATTGGAGATGTCACATTAGGTGTATTCCTTTCCATGGCTCTCATGAGTATTAAATTATGGGAAATTGCTGATTTGGCACTACCATTATTCATCATTGTTTTTGCGCAAGTATTCTTTATTGTTGTATTTAGTATTTTTGTGTTATTTAAATTACTTGGCAAAAACTACGATGCTGCTGTTATGGTAGCAGGTTTTGCAGGACATGGTCTAGGCGCAACACCAAATGCCATGGCCAATATGTCAGCCGTTGTGCAACGCTTCGGTCCTTCTAAAAAAGCCTTTCTTGTCGTACCGATTGTCGGCGCATTTTTAATTGACGTATTTGGGATTCCTATTATTATTACGACTATCAATTTATTTAAATAAAAAAGAGCTTTGCATTCGTTCTGAGTAGACGATTGCAAAGCTTTTCTATTATTGTAATATCTCACTTACTGTAACAAATTCATAGCCTTGTTTTTGTAAATAAAGAATAACATTTTCTAAACCATTGGCTGTCGTTTGATGGATATCGTGCATTAGAATAATACTCCCATCTTTTACAGAAGCTTTGACATACGCTAAAATTTTATCTGGATTGTGATGTTTCCAATCCAGTGTATCAATCGACCACAAAATCGAGGGGATTGTCATGACAGAACGTACTTGGTCATTGGTCGCCCCATAGGGTGGTCGGAAAACAGTTGGATACTGCCCGATGGCTGCATAAATAGCATTACTTGTGCCATTGACTTCTTGTTTAACGCCTGCTATTGATAAGGTCGTTAATTTTTTATGGCTCAAGGTATGGTTTCCGATTTCATGCCCTGCTTCATAGACTTGTTTAACGATTGCAGCATTTCTTGACACATTTTTACCTACCATAAAGAATGTAGCCTTGGCATCGTATTTCTTTAACGTTGCCAAAATTTGTGGTGTCACCTTAGCATCTGGCCCATCATCAAATGTTAAGGCTACCCGTTTTTTTGCGCCTTTCGCTACTGGCACACCTTTATTATAAAGTTTATTATCTATTAACTGAATATCGGCTAGCTCAGAAGCTTTGACATACCCTTTTTGGTCGCCTGCTTCTACATAAGCCCAACCAGCAAGTGTTATGTAATACTGGACATTTGTTTTATTGGGAAGTGTACCAAGAACTTCTCCGTCTGGACTAGCTGTTAAACGTAATTCAGCACCAGCAACAGCATTAATTTTTTTCTTCGTTGGAGCTGGTTTTTTTAATGCGTTTGTCGCTACATATCCTATCTCCTCGCCATATTGAACGAAAGACCAACCACCAGGTGCTGTGCCATATACATAAATTATTCGTCCTTCATAGAGCTGTCCTACATGCTGGGCATGTTGACTTGGGGCTGTAAATAATGTTGTACCGCCCTTTTGAATCACTAGGTATCCCTCAGACTTCAACTTGACTAAAGCATCAGATGTGACATAGCCCTCCTGCTCTGGCGTTTGAATATGTGTCCAACCTTTACTTACTTTTGTTACTGAAACAAAGCTACCTTTCGAAAGTTCCCCGATCTCCGCACTATTCGTAGAAGCTTCTTCAAAAATAACCGTATCTTTGACTACCTTGTGAATCACCACTGACCCTTCAGCATTTACTGAAAGTTGCCCTGCCAAGATGCACATCATAAACGTCAAAACGATGGCAAAGGGTAAAAATTTTTTCATTGTTCTACACCGCCCTTAGATGTCTTCCATGTCTGTTTGCTAAAAAATTGCTAAGATTTAACTTTTATTATAGAGTAAACAACCCTGCCATAAAATAGTAATAATCAACTAGATTCCCTTTTACGATGCTGCTAAAATTCATATTTTAGTAAATACTTATACATTCCTCCTTCCCTTTTTACTGAGAAACTATGCATAGGTTATGATAATTAAATGATGGTGGCTTATTTTGTAGATTTTTTGTTAGCTCCTTTTTCTCATGCTGCTAAACGGCCTACGGACTTAGGTGAGTGACCTTCTCCTTACTGGGAGATGGCTCCCCTCTCTTTTTGAACTGCTCCCTCACTTTTAGCAGCAGCTCTCCCCGTATTTGATGGTTCCTATAAAAAGCTGGTTATCCACCACCAAACCTCAGCTATATAATTCCCCTTTCTATTAAGACGTTAAAAACCATGAAAAAGTTGAGGTTTTTTCATTATTTTTCCTGCTATAAAGCTTCGAAGGCCGTTAGGGCATCTTCAATATGTGGGGGTGGGTTCCATATATAGCTAGGAGCATTGGTTGTAATGAATAAAAAAGATTTCCCTTCTTTCTCGATTATGGTCGCAAGACACAGTCCTGCTTCTGGGGTATAGCCTGTTTTTCCACCTATTATCGGACTGTCTAGACCCGGTAATTTTGTAAATAATGAGTTTGTGATGATTAATTGATTGGGAACATAGGTTGTGTAGTTTTTTGAGGTAAATATTTGATAAAAGGTAGGATTTTCCAATGCATATCGCAGAAGCTTGCTGATATCCCGCACGGTGGATACATGTGCCTCATCATGTAGGCCACTGGTATTAACAAAATGTGTCTCATGCATGCCTAATTCTTGCGCCTTGTTATTCATCAACGTGACAAATTTGTCCTCACTGCCAGCGACAGCATCTGCAAGTGTTCCTGTTGCATCGGCACCTGAGGCAAGGAGTGTACCATACAATAAATCCTCCATCGTGACAAAATCTCCTGCTTGAAAGCCTGCCATCGAAGCATTTTGTGCCGTATAGTTCGCAATCGTTTGAGGCTCTACAATGGTTTGTGTTTGTAAATTATCTGTCATCTCTATGGCAACAATGGCTGTCATGATCTTTGTTAAAGATGCAGGATAAATAATAGCATCCGCATTTTTTTCGTATAATACATCGCCCTGTTCATTGAGTAACAAAGCATTTTGACTATGTAATGATGGCAGTTCTAGATGCGTGAATTCATATGTTTTGCTTGTATAATAAAATAAGAAAACCATGATACAAATACAGCCTACTAACATCCATTTTTTCATAAAAAACGCCTCCTACACATTATAAGAGGCGGCATTTCTGAATATTCCTTGAGAAAAATGGGATGCGCTCAAATATTTTCACAGGTAAAAATCATCATCGAAATTTGAACTAATTCTTGTAATCTCTTTATTTGTTAATTTGAACATTACATCTTGAGAAACCTCTAACTTGAGCGTCTCTTCTTTGCTTAGACTTGCATAGACGCCGCGTAAAATACGACCAGTTAAGCCATGCGAGACAATAATCACTTTTGAAAGTGGTTGAATCGTTTCAAGCAAAGCAGTTAATCTGCTTACAACAGCTTCATAGGTTTCCCCATCTGGTGCACGAAAATACCAATTGAAGGCATCTGTGTTCGTTAACAAGGCAGGCCATTGTTGCTGTATTTCCGCCATGGTTAATCCAGCCCATTGTCCCACAGCAACCTCTGTTAAACGTGGATCCTGCCTCACCTTGTTGCTGTCATAGCCCAGTGTTTCACAAAGTATGGCTGTGCTTTGCATGGCTCTTCCCATTGGACTTGATAGGATGGTCCATTCATCTGCATCGCCAATGAGTGATTTCAGCATGCGCGCATTTTGCTGAACCTGCTCCCGACCACGCTCAGTGAGTGGTGAATCAAGCTGTCCTTGATATCTCCCTTGTGTATTATAATTCGTCTCACCATGGCGAAGTAAGTAGATCATTTGCTCCATTTTATATCCCCCATTCTGCTCCCCCTGTTAAAGTATTATTGCTGTTAAACTAACACCAGCACATAAACAAAGCTAAGAAACAAGCATAAAGGACTATACCATTTTGAATCATTTTGAGCAAATGTGGAATGCTTAATCGTTTTAAAAATACCAACATACTTAAAATCACCAATTGCTCGTAGCAAAAATACTAGCGCACAAACGATACTTCCTACTTTTGAAAAAATAGAGGCTTGAAAAAATGGCATGAAGCCTCCTTGAACAAGGATGATACCACTTGCTAGCATCAACAGCATTGCAACAAAGAGCGTTCCCCATTTTCTCGGCGTAAAAACAGCTTGTTGGCTGCCTTCTTTCATAGGAATAACAGCTTCTGTACCCCATCGACCACCAAAGGCCCAATAAATATGTAGGATACTAATGAGCCCTAATAGTCCCACTGCGACAATTGATAAAATAAACATGTTCTACCTCCTCTTCATTTACATACGCTACCGTATGTTCTGGCGTTAAATATAGTCCCTCAAAGCCCATGTTAGCTCCGAGAGACCTTCTTACTGTATTAACAGCTTAATCATTTTTTCGAGATCGAAATGAGGATTGGCTTCAAATCGTGTCATCCAGCCTATATAGGTTAAATAAGCTAATCTTGCACGATCAGTGGATTCGTCTATGCTGATACCACTTTTTTGATAGAGTGTCGCCACACAGGCTATTCGCTGCTCCTCTATTTGAACGATACGCTTTGCGACATCTGAATCATATTTGGCCCAAGCATAAATGCCTATCTCCATCTTTTTATTTTTGTGAAAACTTATCCGTAAAAGCTGCTCTAGATTAGCATCAACTTGCTCCATATTTTGAATAATGGCCTTTGTTGCGTGGTTTTCCCAATAGTCTAGCATGGCATCTAATAGTTGTTGACGATCAGGAAAATAATGATAAAAGCTACCTTTACTAATGTTTAATGATCGAGCAAGTGCTTCAATACGAACTTTATGAATCCCCGCTTCTGCTAATTGCTCTAGACCCGCTCTAATCCAATCCTCTTTCGTTACTTGCATAATTGCCCTCCAAAAAATACGTTAGCGTATGTTTTGTCTTATATTACCACTTTATACATCACTCATCAACTTTTATCGTTTTTATGGCGTACATTAATATGATTATTCACTGTAACATGAACTGTTACTAGTCGTGGTAAAATACATGCACACACTAAAATAAACACTAATAGCTTTTTCATGAATTTACTCCTTGTCTTAAAAAGTATTGTCAAACAACTTTTCTGCAATGCCCTGTAAAATATCCTGCTCCTCAAATGTCATGAGTTCTTCTCTCGAGATTGTTGCCTGTTGAATCAATCGGTTTGATTGGATTGTCACTAGTTTCTCAAACAAGTTTCGAATATAACGACCATTCGAGAAATTAGGGATGGTTTCAATCGGCATATGACGTAGCTGTGTTTTCATATGTTGGGCAAATGCTTCGCCAAATTGATAATCGTTCGTTTGACAAAGCATCGCAAAAATATCATAGAGTTCATCCGTGCTAAAATTATCAAATTGTACAAAATGATTAAAGCGAGATTTAAAGCCTGGATTAGATTGTAAAAAATCTTCTATTAGCTCTGTGTAGCCCGCAACAATAATTACCAAGTCATCACGTAGATCCTCCATTGCCTTTAATAAACTATCAATAGCTTCCTTCCCAAATGCATCCTGTTTATCATTTATTAATGAATAGGCTTCATCAATAAAAAGTACCCCGCCCTTTGCTTTGTTAACGACTTCCTGAACCTTTAACGCTGTTTGTCCAACATAGCCAGCGACTAAACCTGCACGATCTGTTTCCACAAAATGCCCACTTGAAAGGACGCCAAGATGCTTGTAGATTTGGCCAATAATGCGTGCCACTGTTGTTTTACCTGTGCCTGGATTGCCCGAGAAGACAAGATGATACGTAATAGGAAAGCTTGTTAAACCATGATCCACACGCAGACTTTGAATTTTAATAAAGTTTATTAAATTATGTAATTCCTTCTTTGCATTCGGAAGACCTACAAGACTATCTAATTGTTTTTGTAGCTTGGCAATCTCTTGCTCGACTTCAGGTGTAATGCGTAACCGCTCATCGTTAATAAATTCACCACTATAGATAATTTTGCCTTCTTCATTATAATAATCGCCTCGTCCATGTTTTTTGCCTTGAACGAGGTCACCAATATAGGAAGCTTGCCCATTGGCATAATAGAGCGTTCCTTGCCCTGTCATCATATCCTCTTTAAATTGCCCTTCCGCTTCTAAAATTCCATCCCTAGAATATACTTTGCCTTTACCATGCTTTAGGTCCTCAAAGAAATGACCTTCATAGTGGAGATTAGTTACACCACGTGCAAGCTCCTCAGCTGTTGGTGATTCCGTAGGGTAATATAGCTTCCCTGCCCCTTGCATATGATGCCAAATAAAATCACCCTCATATTGTAAAAATCCATTTGGATAGTATTGCTTGCCTTTTCCCTTTTTCATGCCATGGACAAAGTCACCCTCATACTGCGGTTGATTTTAATGTGGATACTGTGCTCGTAGTGTTTGATAAGGGCTAATTACTTCTTCTTCATAATATAAAACACCATAGCCATCCATTAAATCATTGCGAAAATGACCTTCATAATGGATATGACCATCCTTATATAAAATGCCATGACCCTGTTTTTTATTTTGTATGAATTCACCCTGATAAATGAGTTGTCCTTTCAAATACATAATGCCATTGCCTTGCTTCATATGATTGACGAATTCACCCTCGAATAATAATTCTCCCTCTTGATCAAATAGCGAGCCTTTGCCGTCATATATATCGTGACCGAAATCATTCTTCTTGACGCCACCTCGATACATGATGATTCCACTTGGGTAAAATAGTTCTTTTTCTTCATGATTATGTGTCATTTAATTGCCTTCCTTCATCATTTCAGTATATGCTCAATTATAGCGTGGAAAAGAATACATATGTGTGAATTTTTAGAATTTAAGGAGACAAGCATGAAAAAAAGATACAAACTACTTCTAGGCATTTTACTACCACTACTTATTCTGTATATCTCGACAATGCTGTTAACACGAGACACTGATTTTACAACAGAGGTAACAGAACGTCTCGAAATGGAGGAAATTCATGAGATTGAAATTATTCGTTCCTCAGATGAAAAAACAGTAACGATTACTGACGCAGCAGAAATCAATCAAATTATGCAGCCATTCAAGGACCTACCTTTAAAAAAGGTGTGGTTTTCGAATTCTGATTCTCATGAAGCATACTGGCTAACACTCTCAATTAATGACAACAGAGAAATTGGCTTGCGTTTAGATGATGACCAGCATTTATTCGTGTATTTATATGAGGAAAATTACATGAAAGATTATAAGCTCACTAAGGATATCGATACGACATTTATCAAACAATTGTTTCAGTAAACGTAAAAACCCGTGCATGTACGCACGGGTTTTTATATGTAACGATAATTTTGCTGCATAGCTTGTAAGGTCTCAATGATCTCTTCTCTCAGTTCAATTGGCTCTAATACCTCCATATCGGCTCCTTGACTTAACAACCACTCTTTCACGCCATATTCTAACACTTCTGCCTCAAAAACATATTCATGATTGTTTTGTGAAACTAGGTGGGCTGTTGGGAAACGACTGTAGACTATTTGAGGAGAACGGCCTTTATAGAGAAGACGGATATGAGTAAGGTCATTAGTGTCCTCTACTTGTAATGGATGTACAGATGGAAATTCAAAATGGATAGTCATTTCACGAAAATGCTGAATACGATCCATTCTGTAAACAGTTGGGGTTTCTTGATTATCTCCTATTAAATAAAAATAATGTGTTGAAAAGATAACAGCGAGCGGCTTTAAAATTTTTGTAGTTGGAATCGCTTCACCCTCCTGTAAATAATCAATTGTAATGACCTTTCTCTTTTGAATAGCTGTTGAAATTCCCCATATCAAGGACAATAATGACTTGTTTTGATGGATATCTTCATATACAATTTTTTCATTTAATAACAGTTGATCGTCTGCTACACGTGAGAGAAGTTGATTAACGATCTCACCGATATCCGATTTTACGAGAGCTTTTGAGGCAATCAGTATTTTAACGATGACTAGTACCTGTTCTTTAGATAAACGATTGTTTTTTTTATGCATTAATTTATACACTTTTTCTGTACGTACATATTGTAAATGGTAATCTAGCTTAGCCTTTTCCAGATACGTACGAATTTCATCGATATCCCGTTGTATGGTTTTTTCACCAACCTGATGTGTCAATGCTTCTTGCTTCTTGTTGATTCCTTGGCCATCCATCAATCGATCAAACATCGATAGTACGCGATAGCCTTTGCCTTGTTGTGAATCTACCATATATCCCACTCTTTCTTCTATCATGCCCAGCTTGCAGTATATTGGCCATAAATAGCCCTTCTACTGATTGCGTCCAGATTTTTTGCGAGTTGCTCAAAAAGCTCCTCTTCAAAATCTGTGACCTCCGCTTGGGCTTTTATCTTGATTCAGTTGGTGTTTTGACACCTACTCCATTTGTGCATACATCTCATTATCTATAAACTGAATCAAGATAAAACTTCTACTTTATTGGTATAATTTGTACTATACGCATCCTATAATAAATCACCATTCAAGCAGCACAATAGACTGTATTTTTGACATAATTAACTAAAATTTTACAGCATTTTAGATGAATGTGTCACTTTTTAACCATTGAAAAAGGACTTCCATTGAATGAAAGTCCTTGTACTCTTTTATTTGAATTTTACAGCTGTTCCATATACCAATACTTCGGATGTACCATCCATGACAGATGAAGTAGCATAACGAACGCCTACAACTGCATCTGCACCTAATTGTTTGGCTTCCTCTACCATTGCCTCTGTGGCAATTTCACGAGAGCGCACAAGCATCTCCGCATACTCCTTCATTTCTCCACCGACAATATTGCGAAGACCTGCTATCATGTCACGACCAATATTTCTAGATTGAACAGAATTCCCTTTCACTAGCCCTAATGTTTCCATGATATCTTTTCCTGCCACCATGTCTGATGTAGCTAATAGCATCATGATGCCTCCCCGTTCTGTAGTTTTTGTATGGCTTTCACAGCCTCTTCAATAGAAGATGTAATCACGCCATTGCGTTTAATTAACCCCACAACAAATAAATTACGATAAACAAACTGATTCTCTAGCCCATCTCGGATCAGTGCCTCTATTTTTTGCATATTGTCCCGCCCTTGCTGACGAACATCTGTTAGCACACCAATAATGGGACGATTCAGCATCGAAAACGCACCTATCTCTGCGGCAACGCCTGAATCAATTTCCACCCCATCTAATACAGCTATCAGAACATCGCTATCCTGTAGCATCTCTAAATCTGCTTGGGCAATCGCTAAGCTATCTGCATAGGCAGATTTATCATTGATGGCCTCATTCTCCTGAGGTACATATAATGCGATGCCTGGTGCTGCCTCGCGAATAGCTGCTGCCAATTGTTCATTTACAAAACGATCGCCTAACGAAAATAACCCATTTGCTAAATATGCTTTCATGTATAAAACTCCTTAATCAATTGTTTTTTCAAATATAATTTTATGTCTGCCTTTTTCATCAATAAATGTTGATAATATATCGAAACCATGCTTGAGGTTGGTAATGAGCATGGCTTTGAATGTATTTCTTCCGTATGTACGAACTTTGTGAAAGCCTAAAGTCTTGATATGCTCATGCTGTTGTTTCATTAATTGACTTGCAATTCCCTGACCTCGATGTGCTACATGAACGCCACCCAACCAACTATAAAAAATATCATCTGGTTGTGGGTAGCCTAGTTTAAAGCCGATCAATGTGTCACCTTCCACTGCCAATATGCAAAGAAGGCCTTCTTTCTTTTCTAGCTTTTCGAGTGGCAAATTTGCTCCATCAAAAACGTGAGCGTGGATTTCTTGTAATTGTTCAAGCCAAGCATAGGGTATGCCTTCAATCGTCACAATATGCATATTCATCACCTCTGTCTGTCATTATAGCAGTTCTATAGCCTGAAGAAAAAGGTAGGCATCTGCTCCAAAAGCAATTATTATCACTGCATAAAAGTAACTATTTTCCATCTAAGCTATTTTCGACACCCACCAAATTCAGTATACTTGACCAAAATACAAAACAATAGCTAGGAGGAAATTCGATTGACACCATTTACTAGTTGGTTAACGAATTCATTGCGCCCCTATTTCGGCCTACATACTTTAGAAGCACATTGGGAAACGATTCCGATTCGAGAGGATTATTTTATTTGCCTTGAAGGCGATCTCATTAAAAAAAGAATTTTCGTGAATGAGCATAGCTACCAAGAAGCGGATGTCGACATTTTAACACGTAATCGTGAAGTCATTGTCCCTCAAACTGCGCGTGGAAAAGAAAAGAAATTGAATTATACCAATATCTCCGCTGTGAAAGCTGCAGGCGTTGTTTTTTCTGTTGGTCTAGGTAATGAAAACCATCCATCTAGCTATATCACAGCTCGTAACACTAAAACATATTACCAGCTACCATTAACAGGCTTTGAGCATTTAACGACTAAGTCGGCTCTCTTGAATTGGTTAGAGCAATTTCCCTCCCAGCTTCCTGCTGATTACTCAGACAAGCTAGAAAAGCTAACCAAGATGAAAAGTCTACGCTATAAGACTGTGCCAGGTGATATTTTTCGTGTAGAAATCGATTTATTTGTAGATGGCTATGTGCTTGTCATTGGCGATTTACGACAAATGCAAAAGGATCATCTATTTGGAGAAGATAGTATTTGGCATAATGTAATGACAATGCCATTGTTTGTACGGCCCTATTTGTTGACAACGACAGAGCGCCTGCCTTCTCTTGAGGAAATCATATCTGCTCCATTGGCCCCTCAAACCCATATTGTGATGGATGACCATTTTATGCGAGGATGCTATGAAAAGATAGGCCATAAAATGTTAACAGAATCCGATATTGTATTTCCAATGGGCTATGGCGTGACACTAAACTATGGGAAAGAGCCTCGATATCGTCTATCCTGGGGGACAGGAACAATTAGTAAACCTGCACCTTCCACCTCCTATCAAACAGCTAGCCGTTTTACCAATCATGGTGTCTATGCAGGCGTTGCCAGTGATTGGTTGAAGCAAGAGGAAGGAATTGTAACAGAGTCGCTAGATCATCCACACTTCCGCGAAGATCGTCAGCGGGCACTCGCTGAATTTAGTTTTCCAGATGATATCTCCTACGATGACTTTAATCGCCAAACGGGTGGATTGACCCGCACCCAATATATTCATTACCTCAATAAAACCTATCATCGTACACACAAAAAATAGAGGGAGCTTCTAGATGCTCCCCCTCCACTTTTTCATCGATGGTTGATTTCATCCAATAATTACTTATAATATAGAGATATCATTAACCAACTTCCATCACTAGAGGTGCATTTTGTATGTATTTTGGCATTATTCCACTGATTCTTTTCGTCGTTTTTCTTATTTCTTACTTCAAAGACCCAAGAAAAATGATCAACGGGCTATTATTTAATCTATTTGTCTGTTCATTTCTGCTATTCTGCGTCATTCTATCTTTAGCATCTGACCATTACTTTTTAAGGCTTATTGTCATTATTCCACTGATTGCTCTTTTCATTTTAATTCCTTTTGGTATTGTTGCTTTAATGTTTGGTTTATTTTTAAATGCGAGAGTATTAATGAAGCGAGAAGGTAGACGTTTAGCCAATTCCTTAACATTACTTGTGGCGATTGGCATTTTACTTTTTATCCTATTACCGATTATCAATCCAGCGAGTTTGTTTTCAGTCCACCTCCAGCCCATTTTTGGTGGAATTTCACTCATTACGTTTTATTTTTTTATCCATTTATCCAATTTTTTATCTGCTTATTTTCTCTACCAATTCAATCGCCCTCGATTGAATCAAGACTTTATTATTGTTCTAGGCAGTGGATTAATTAATGATAAGGTGCCTCCACTTTTAGCTAGTAGAATTCAAAAGGCAATTGACTTCTATCATAAGCAAGCAGCAGTGACTACTCCACCTACCATTATTTTCTCTGGTGGACAAGGTCCTGATGAAAATCTACCCGAAGCTGAAGCGATGCAACGATATGCAATAGAAAAAGGCATTCCCATTGAGCATACACTCCAGGAGAACCGCTCTGTGAATACCTATCAAAATATGTTATTTTCTAAGCAGCTCATGGATGATCGGAAACAGGGTAAGGCCTATAACAGTATTTTCACCACGAATAATTTCCATCTTTTTCGTGCGGGTATTTATGCAAGACTTGCGGGCTTAGATAGTCAGGGCATTGGCTCTAAGACAGCCTTTTATTATTGGCCAAATGCGATGATTCGTGAATATGTAGCGATTGTTGTAATGGCACGAAAACGACATATGAAAATGATTGGACCTATTGTAATCATTTCGATTGCGCTATCTCTATTCAGCTTTTTCTTTGTATAGGTTCTAGGAAATGGATTCGTACACTTTTTATAGAAAGTGTTACGAATCCTTTTTGATGCTATCATACCCAAAATTTCTTCAGCTGTTGTTCATATAATGTCTCATAGTAAAGTTTTCGTGGATAGCGTTGTTCTTGTAATACCTGATAGAGAATGGATTGACCTTCCTCATAGCGAATCCCCTCGTCACAATTATCAAATAGTTTTCGTGTCAGCTGTCTTACTAGGTGAACATCTTTTGTGTTCACTCTCCAGCCAAATTGAATTAAATCCAGCTGATCGAGCGGATCTCGATAAGTATCAAGTACCACACAGACATGTGGTTGCTGCTTATTCGCAAATACTAAAACATGTCCTGTATGAATGGATTGACCAAAATAACGTTCGTAAATCTCTACTATCGGTACTTGGATTTCAAGCACATCCATGATCGTCTGTAAAGTTGGATGTGCTATATAGTCATCACTTGTCTCATCTGGATATTCAACCAACTCCATGATGGAAGCCATCATCCAAAAATCATAGGTCATTTCCAATCACTCCATTTATTTTTATTGTGGCAAACGGTTAATCGCTTGTTCCACCGTCTGAATAAGATAGGCTAAGTTGGACTGCCATTCTGGCCAACTCTTGGACTCTTGCCATAATTCTACAATCTCTCTACTACCATGTTGATCAGGTACTTCATCTCTAATGTCCTGTAAATACCGCAATATAAATGTCAAAGAGCTTTCATCTACTACCCATTGTATTTGTCTATCCTTACTTTCTTGACCATAAATGGTTCCCGTATTCAGATATTGACTATAAAGCTCTGCCAAAGCCAGGGCACTCATATCGTAGAAAAAATCTATATCCTCCAATGTTTTACCAAAAAAGCCTTGCTGTTTCATAGCCTGTACAATTTCCGATAATGTTAGCTGATTGGATTCCTTATGCTGTTCCATAAACTCCCGCAAAAACGCCACTACATCTAACCCTTCATCACTTTCCAATGCTTTGTATCCCCAAGCCCCCATCTCACTGCACCTCTCTTTTTTATTTTAGTAAAGCTCTGGTAAAGGTAAAATCTGCACGCATGACCATGACAGCTGTTCATTATAGTAGCCGCTCTTAAAATTCCTTCGCTATATCAATAATCCTCAGCATCCTTTGGTCAGTTTTGTGATCGAATACTGCTCCTTTTTATAGGTAGGAGCCAAAGTAAAACTTCATCTTTTCCTGTGAATAGCCATCCTGTCCTCTCCAAGTCGCCATCGACATAAAATCAGTTCCACGTCCACGCTCCTTGCGATAATCATCCTTTGATACGAGTAGTCCCGCATAACCCCAGATTTCCATGACCACATCTCGTTCATGTTGATTGGACTTGAAAACATCTTTCCAGCGCTTTTCAAGCTGTCTAGCTGCATCTGTGTCGTTACAGGATTCTATTGCTACTACCATCTGTTGTAAGATGGCTACGTCATCCTCACTTACATTCAATGCTTCTTGTTCTTTTACCAGGCATTCTAAGTCTAGTAAACAATAGATGAGCCAATTGAGGCGAACCCCTCCCCACTTGATGCGTTCAAAATTAAGCACATTTAAATCTTCATTGGCATACGTAGCATTGGACATGATTTTCCGCTCATTACAGTAGCCACAGCCACTATAGGAGACCAATGCCACAGGTTGTTCATCATACGTATGCATTGGTAAATCATGCGTAAGAGCCCAGCTCGATAAGGCACTGCGTAAATGTACTTTACGCGTCGATAAGCTATGCAAAAATGCCTTTACCACAAGCTCCTTTGTTAAGAATTTCTCATGAAGCTGTCGCAATCTTTGTACACATTCATCATGGGAAATCGTTAATTGATCAAACATCAAGCCCTTACTTTTAGCATATTGAAAATCTTCTTCTGTATAGGTATAACCACCTGAACGCCATCCACCAGATTGCCAATAGGTTTGCATTAATATTTTCCTTGCTTTTTGGTCCATTATTCTCTCCTCGCTAGCTAGCACTTTAATTTTTCTTGTAAGGTTAGTGCCATCTCTTTCCATGGTCGCTTCCAATCGGAACTCGCTATCTCTTCCTCTGTTAGTGCTAACCAATATTCTCCTTCCATTAGCTCAAACATGTCTATCATGGTAATAGGGGCACAAACTGGATTAGCTAATGCTGCGAGCATAGGCTCGGGGCCATCATCCCAGTTATAGCTATTGACAATGGCATGTAAAATAACAGCTGATGATACCTTGCTTATGCGCTGGCACATTGTATTGAGAGAATCCTCGTATAAAATGGCATCAGCTTGCTGTTGTTCTTCTGCATTCAAAGTTAGACGGATTGCACCTGGTGTATCTACCAATAAATCAGCTATTCTTGCATGCTCCCTTGCCGCAAACCAAGCTGTAGCGGTAATCCCCTCTGGCTCAGATAAATTTACACCCTTTGCAAGTAGTAAAGAAATCACTTCTTTCTGCTTAAACTTTACCGCTTTTTTAAGTGCTGTATCACCAAGCTTATCTCGTGCCTCCAAGTCTATATGCTGTGCCAAAAGAAGCTTGATTCCTTCATGTGGCATTCGATTTGTTATAAAAAGCATTAATGGTGTTCTCCCACGTGCTTCTCGCTCATTTACATCTAATTTACTAATGGCCTCACGAACGACCTCTAAATCCTTGGATTTACTCACTTCCGTCCATTCCATTCGTCTACCCCCTTCAGGAATCCATCCATTGCAGTAATTTCTCAAGTTCATCCCTTATTGGTGCTGATTCTTGCTTTAGTCGCTGAGCAAGCTTCTTGGAACTACCGAATATTCGATATAAAACAAATGGACGCTGATAATCTGCTTTCTTTTCAAGTTCTTGTCCGAGTGCCACGAGCAAATCTAAATCCATGATGTCAATGTTCTTTATTGGCTTAGCTGATTCACTTGCACCAAGTAAAATAGCTACAAACACAGGCATCATCTCTACTGATAAGCCATGCGCTTCAAGAAAGGCTTCCGCATAAGCATCTTGCACGGATTGATGCTCTGTATCAACGAGTAACATATATCGTTGAACAAGTGGAAAATAATCCTTGCTATAAAGTCCTAATCCAAAAACCGCATAGGTGCTGGGCATAGCTGATTTTTCACTCGGCTCAACATCCTGATACCAAGCATATTCCTCCATAGCGAGCTGGGCATAGTCCGCTAATAAAGGGAAAAGATTTGGATATTGTAGGCAATTGGCGAAAAATTGATGAAGCTTTGATTTAGCTAACTTTTTAATAGGAAGATAATTTTTCGCTTTACTCTTTAAAGTCAGCTTATAGCCCTTTGGAAAACCTTCTTGTAGCAGATGAATGATATAGTAAAGGGCTTCACGATAAGCGTTTTCCTCTTCTACCATCACTCGTATATCAATCGTTTGTAAAATATCATTTGCCTGTCCTTCGAATACATCCCGCTTTCTTATACTTTCAAAACGACCGCTTCCTTTTTCCAAATAATTAGCTGCCTGCAGCGAGCCAAGCTGCTTCGCAAGTTCCAAGTATTCTAATCGAGTGGCTGGCTCTTTTTGACCAATCTTCAACGCGACATAAAGAAAGAAATCTAGTTTTTCCTGCTCTAGTTGTTGTACCGAGTCCTCTGTTTTCAATACCCACTCTTTCCTATAATCGCCTGCTTGTTCAAAATAGTGCGTTAAAAAATGCTCCTCTGCCCACTGCTTAAAGGCCATTGTATAATAATAAATCCATTTGTCTAAACGTTCTTTATTCGCCCGATGCTTTTCTTGAAGCCGATGAATAAATGGTTCGACTTCCTCAGCTGTTTGATGGAAAAAATGTGGATTGACCAAATGCTTCGCAAGGAAAAATTCATCATTGTCACTTGGTCTTACTGGTAGCTCTGCCATCACCTTTGTTTCTATAAAGCTTGCCAGCACTTGTTTCGTTGACGCTAGTTTACGATTATTCAACAGCTCCTTTTGATAATGAAGCACCGTTTTATCATGTTCAAATTCCAGCACAACCTCAAAGCGGTAATCAAAAAATTGGGGACCGTATTGCTCAGATTGAAATACTTCCTCTGTTTTAGTACATAAAGCACTAAAAAGCTCTTCAATATGCTGGACATCTGTAAATTCTTGTATGTATGAACCCGCTTCCACCTTATAGGAGCTATCACTCCAACTAAATGGCTCATAAACATCTATAAAGATTGTGCCATTAGGACTTTTTCCTTTTTTCCAGGCAACTTTCAAATATTGAAGGATGCCTGCTTGTAACCTACTTTGCTCTTTCAGCCCTGTTATTCGTTTACTCTCTTCTTGATAAACAGCCGTGATTTGCTCCCACACAGCCGCTAGAAAATGCTCTACACACTGCTTCACTGTACATCCTCCCTTTCTATTGTTAGAGAAAAATCTCCCGCTAAAGCCTTAGCGAGAGATCCATCTTATCCGATTGTTTTCACAACCGCTCCTTCTTGATTTTTAATATGTGTCTTCAAAATTTGAAAACTTACACCAGCTAAAGAAGAAATAGTGAATTGACTTTCTTGCGGTATCAGCCTCTGACTTAATTCTCCTACCGCTGCCTTGTTCAATGTGATCGTAATCTCTTGACCATTCTCTGAATAGCCTACCTGAGGGCCTGCTTTAAATATTATCGTTATTTGTTGACCGACTAAGGTAAGATCTTTATCTTTCAGAATACGTCCACGTAATAATTTACTAATGACAGCTGCTTGCTTTGCTCCAAGTTGAACAACATTAGACGGTTTGTTAAACCAGCTCTTTTTTTCTACTTCCCAAGCAAGTTGATCTACGAAAAGAAACCCCGTATTAGAGCCATCTTCCTCCATTCCTCGCACAACTGCCTCGGCAACTTCAGGATTTTGCAGGAGAGAAGTTCTTGTTAAATCCGTAGTATAGCTTGGTATTTGCTTCATGCCAGCCTGTAGTACACCAAGTGTATTCCATGTCTGCATCGCTTCTAACTCATCCTCTGAAATACCGACCATTTGGATAAACTCCATCTTGCCATTTGGTGTATCGATTTCAGCAAGCTCTGGATCATTTGTAAAGGCTAGTGCCGTTAATTGTGTGTCGGCATCGAGGCAAATCGGACCATTTGCATCCAAATAATCTCCCGCTCTAAATACATTACCACTATTAAACACATATCTGCCCATATTCTGTAGTAAATTCAATGCCCAAGCAGGTGGCTCTTCCTCATCATGTTGACGTACTAGTCGAAATGTTAATTCAAATCCATATCCACTATAGTCCTTGTTTTCAAATTCCTTTTCATATAGTTCCGAGAAGCCATATGTAACAAAATGCCAATGCGGAATGGATGTTTCGCTTTTATAAACACTAATTCCATCTAAAGGATCTTGTCCTCCTAGTGAATAGGGAATCAAAGTTCCATAATGCTTTGGCTCCTGCTCACCATATACCTGTGCTAATGCCTGATCAATCGCATCCCAGCCAACTGCTGCTATTTCATCACTCATTTCCATATCCTCCTTGCTGATATCACTCGTAGAACGTACGTATCTATTATTTATGATAGCAATTTTATGGTGACTCTTTTAACAGGAATAGGACTCATTTTCCAGTTTCCAGCAACTAGGTTTATTGACATTCTATATGGGGTAAATATGACTAATATTGATGACGCCTTAGCGTAATTGCGTTCATTTTTTTCGAGCTTGCTCGAAAAGTATCGGGACACCATTGAATCAAAAAATACAATTTGTACATTTATCGCACCACTGATAAAGAAGGGTGTTTTTCGCTGAAAGATAAAAAGACAATCCTCTTACAAAATAGAAGATTGTCGCATGAGTGTCTATTTTACTATTTAAACGTCAGGTAGTGCATCTTAACCATATAGCATAGCTGGCTCACGAACCGTTTGTAAATAATCTGCCAATTTCCCTGCAAATACTTTCTCTAAATACGGTAATTGCGCTAGGCAATGAGGCGTCATTAATGCTGGGTTTTGATATATTTTTAGCCCTCCCACCTTTAGTAGCGTCGCTACAAACTGGGAACAAAAATAAGCACGCTCACGTCTCACTTCCTTTTGCATCACCACACCAAAAAGTCCGATAAAATTATATTTATAGCGATCTCGATTCCAGTACATATAACGGACAATTTTCATCATGTCTAAATATTGATAATGTGATATACGACAGCGATAAATAACACAATCCGCACACTCAAATAGCCCTCTTTCTGCATCCTCTCGTAAAAAGCCCCCACTTAACGGATTGTTCAATTGCCTTCGACCAAAGCTATACATTTCAAATAGCCCCTCATCAAAGGCTATGGATGCATGATTCATCTCCTTGCCCGTATACATGCCGATCGCTTTTGATAATAACGTCCCTGTTTTGGTTAATACTATGTAAATCGTATGTGCCATATCTTCACCTACTTAATATTCTCTCTCCTACTACCAATACGTTTTAAATCTTCAAATGGTTTCGTGAATTTCCTTTTTTTATAATTATACACAGCGAATCTTAAATATTTCCTAGTAGAACCTGAAGATTTTCTTAAGATTTAATAGGCTGGAAGTATTTTTAGAATTGGTTATGACGATGAAAGGATGTTGATTTTTTTACTACCTTTATTTATATGAGCTTAATTGTAGTGTTATGTGTGAAGGGGTCGTGAAAATTTTTTCTAAGGCACGGAATCTATTTGTCCTTTTTATTAAAAGACGCTACTCAATATTGAGTAGCGTTCACTGAGTAATCATGCATTTAAATCCGTTATGGCTGGGACATTAATTTCTTTTACACAGGAGACTGCTGATAGATTAATTACACATTGCACAAGAGAGACAATATCTTGTACGGGGATTCGTGTACCTTCATATAAATGAATGGCTTTTTCCGCTCCTTCTTCATAGGGTACTTCTGCTGCCAGTTCACCAGGATTAATGCATGTGACAGAAATTTTATCTTTCCTTAAATGTTCACGCAGTGCATTTGTAATGCCCCTTACGCCGAATTTAGATGTGACAAATGAAACTTGTGCATTGTTTGTGTGATCTAAGCCTGCTGTAGATCCAATTAAAATAACCTTTCCCTGCTTCGCTTGTCTTAAGTTGGGTAAAAGTGCCTGAATATATGTAATAGTAGAAGTTAGATTGATATTGATTAATTTCGAAATATCCTCTACTTCATCCTTATCAAATGTATAATCATCTTCAAAACCACGCTTTTCCCATACACCCACATTATAAATTAATACATCGAGCGGAATGCCTTGTAACACTTCTTTTAAAGTGGAAATTTGTTGTTGACTAGACAGATCAATGGATAACCAGTGACGATTTACTCCATCATTTAGCTCTAAACTATTGGGTCTCGTTCGTGCTACCATCCATACTGTATCTCCTTTGACAGGTAACCCCTTAACAAATGCATCTCCCAATCCTTGGCTAGCTCCAAAGATAATAAAATTCCTACTCATATTACCATCCTTTCTCATGACAAAATGTAATGAAAACCTGTAGCTTGTTGCCGATCAATATATTCTTAAGTGAAAGGAATTTCTGCCTTTCAAAATTATCGCTACTAACTGAAAAGAATGAATAACTTTCACCTTATTTGATCTTAACGTATTTAATGCTATTAATCTCTTTTTATCACTTGAACTTGCCACTGTCTCTTTTACGATTGTCGTATGAAAATTATTGTGAAGAGAACCTAAAGTAGTTGCAGTTACACAGCATATTTTTAGAAAAATTAACCTTATTTTACTTTTCATCAATCTCTACTTTACATTTGTTAGTCATTACCAATAAAATTTATTGGATTAAACATGCTCTCATTTTGTGGGTAGTGGTTAAAGCAGGTGAATGCTGAAAAGAAAGCTTTTATACAATTACGTTCGTTTCATTTTTTAGTGAATCACCTACCTGTCTTTGCGAATAGTTTTGAGAATAAAAAAACTCCCGAATTAACTGCAACAAGAAGCCATCGGATGTTGAAAAAATAACAACACCAGATGGCTTCTTCGTTTACAGTTTATTCATTGTCCCAAATCGGATAATATGACTCGTAGATTGGGTAGCTATAATAAGGTGGTCTTACGCCAATGGTTGGTGTTAACCAGGTGTCATTCAAATAATGGATCTCAAGTGTAGACGCTTCATTTTCTAATAATCGCGTAACTTCTGGGAAAAATTCAACCTCCATTTTCAGTCCTCCTGTTTCCTTCACGGCTTGTTTGGATGTTTAACACAAAAAGCTAAGCTTTCATAGTATATGTTGAAAAGGAGGGATTGGTTATTACTAATCCGAATGACAAGGACTATCGTGAATTATTAGCACAAATCCACTTTTATCAAAAGTGGTTTGAGGACAATAAAAAGGAAGATCCATACCCGCAATATCCTGTCTATGGAAAGATTACGCAATATAAAGAAGTGCCACTGACTCAACCTGAACAAAGACAATTACGCCAACCGGGATTGGAAAGCTTAATGGTTCCTAAGCCCATCATAGAAAATCCTCATTATAAAGGGAGTGGTAAATTAAAGGGAAAAGTTGCGCTTATTACTGGGGGTGATAGCGGGATGGGTGCAGCTGCTGCCATTGCCTTTGCGAAAGAAGAGGCCGATGTGGCCATTGCTTATTTAGATGAGCATGAAGATGCGCTAAGAACGAAAAAAAGAGTTGAAGAATTAGGACAAAAATGTCTGCTGCTTCCTGGAGATCTTCGCTTTAAAAAACAATGTGTAGACATTGTTTTCGAAACGATGAACACTTTTGGTCAGTTGGATATTTTATGTAACCATGTTGGGATTCAATTTCAGCAAAATGAGCTGACAGACATCACGGATGAACAGTTTGATGAAACCTTTAAATTAAATGTATATGCTCACTTCTATACGACAAAAGCCGCTCTCCCTTATTTACGAGCAGGAAGCTCCATTATTGGCACTGCCTCCGTTGTGGCTTATGCAGGAGAACCTTTACTCATCGATTATTCTGCTACAAAGGCGGCTATCGTAGGCTGGACTCGTTCCCTAGCTAAAAGCGTTGCCAAAAAACAGATTCGTGTCAACGCGATAGCCCCTGGCCGTATTTGGACACCACTTATTCCTTCTAGCTTTTCCTCTGATGAAAACGCCTTACATGGAACTAATTTATTTAACCGAATGGCTCAGCCCTTTGAAGTCGCCCCTACTTTTGTCTATTTAGCATCAGATGATTCGAGGCATGTTACAGGGCAAGTCTTGCATGTAGATGGTGGCGAATCAACCAATTCATAATCGACATTATATTTAAAATATGTACTAAAAATTTTCTATTAAATGAAAATATAAATTCATCCATAGCAGACAAGGAAAAACCACCTTTTTTATCCATGATGCCTAGGATTATACCTATAATAAAAGCTTTACACCCTTATTTCAATTACTTTTCAATTTACTTACAGTGGTAATGTTTATAAGTTCTTTCACATACATTAATGTCGGGATAGCACCTTTAACATCGCCCCCAAGATGTTTTTGTACAATGCTATCCCTTTTTACATACTCTGTTTAGTTGGAGATTTCCCCAAGTTTTAATTCATTAAAAGCCGTTGCATTGTTCTTGGGAAGGTCCTCCTCATTCCAATCATCCTAATAGGACTGTGCGGCATTACATAAGCCACTGCGATTTAAAACCGTAGTGACTTATTGTTTGTTTTTTCGATTGAGAAAGTCCTATCATTATGCTGCATGTTTTACTAGTTCATGTTGTAATCAGGTAAAAGTGCTCTTTAATTTTGAACTTTCACAAATAAGTGTCACCAAAATAGTTATTGATAGTGTTCCAAGTATTTTCCTTCTTCGAAAATTTCTTGTGCACTTAAGGCTGTCCAATCCTCTGGTGTTTGTTCAGGATGCAAGTCAAGATAGTTTTTAACCATCTTATAGCCTTCACTGTAACCATAATTTTTCGGTAACCCTTTTCCACCATATAAGATGTCTGAGGTACGATTACTGTCGTACTTATGTAAATCAGGTTCTACTTTAGACCATAATTCCTTGTTGTAAGTTACATTCTTTGCTGTATAGCCGTAGTCAGGATAAACGTTTTTTTCAAACATGACCGCTTTTCCTTCAAAGACGATACTATCCAATACCGAAGCTCCGACATCTTTATTGAAATATTTTTCCGCCCAAACGCTGTGATGGTATTCGTGAGCAACAGTTGACTTTATACCATCATCCAAAACATTTAGATAAAGCGGGAGGATGATTTTGCCCGCTCCTACTGCGAAGGGTATTCTATTATTGGTTGCTGAAGGGAATACACAAACAGCTACATCGCTTTGAGAGGGTAAGAGGTCTGCGGATTTCAATAGCGATTCTTGAATGAGTTGATTGATTTCTGCTTTATGCGTCTCCATTTTTTCACTCACCATTTGTATTTCTGTTAGCCTGCTAGGAACCGTATTAAGCAGAGTTTCTGCCATATGATAATATTCCCCATTTTCAAAACAATCCTGGTAGATCGGTTGAATAACTTCCTTTTTATACAAATCCAGAGTTTCCGAGCTTGAAAGATTCGGATTCTCTTTGACCTTTTCCATATACGGATAAAACAGTTGATTGGCATGAATGATTTTGTATTTTTGTTTGGTTTGAGGGTGCTCAAATGAGAACACCATCTCTTCATCATCTGTTATTTGCTTTTTCTCATGAAGTTGGCTCTCACTTTTTTCTGTTGGTGTACAGGCAGCAAGCATAAGTAGTAAGAGACCTAGAATAAAGGTGATTCCCTTTTTAAATTTCATCCATTCTCCTCCCAATCGTTAATAACTAAAAATTCTTTATAACCCCATATATAACTTATATTACCATAAAAATAGTAATGAAAGAATGATTGATTTGTCAGTATTTAGTTAGCATCTCCACAAACAGCGTGTATGATTTTGTGAAGGTAAGAACCTCTAGCCACGCCTTTCATATATTATAGTGAAAGGAGTGGCTATTGTGCCTTGGCAACATAAAATTCCGTATTTAATCGGTCAGCCTGTTGGTGTTTCTTTTACAAATGGTCAAGGAACTTCTGGTGTCCTCTGTGGCGTATCAGGAGGAAAACTGCTTGTTCTTGAATATTTGTATCAAAGTCAATTTGCCTTAAAGCAATACGACCTTCATATGATTCATGATGTGAACGGCTTCCCCCCTTGTCATACGCAGCAGCCGTTATACTAAAAAAACATCCTAGAACGGATGTTTTTTTACATCGTGTTGAATACCAAAACAATTAGTAGTATTTGTTTCATTATTCTTGATGCTATACAGGCTAACAACTAACTCAAGCTACTATTCCATCATAATAATAAAGTAAAGCTTGCACCGCTTTATTCCCGAATGAAGGGACAACTCATTTTTTCTCTACTCGCTAATACCCCCCTTTTGTCCAATACATACTTTAAAAGAAAGAAAGAAAGGAGGTGTGTTTCATGAGTTACTGTAATTTCAATAATTACTGTGGCGGGGACAATGGAAGCGGCAATAGCTCTACATTCGTGCTTATTGTTGTACTATTCATCCTTCTTATTATCGTTGGTGCTAGCTTCATGTGTTAATTGATCGTCTCAGGCTTTAGCCTCTGTTCCATTACAGAAGCTAAAGCCTTTTTACCATGAATCGCTACCACAGCTATTCAAATCTCCTCCCCTTTTCGTTTTTTTCTAGCTCATTTATTTTTACTCACAATTAAAAGTTAGTAATTTAGATAGATAACTATCTTAAACCGCTAGCTTCACATAATAATAGTAGTGTAAAGTTCTTGTAACTTTACTTTACACTCCTTTTGGTACTTGGGGTCACTTTCGTCCGAGTGACCCTGTTCTAGCAGCACACATTTAGTTTCTCCTTTTCCCTATCAAGCGGAATCATCGGAACATTCCTACAACAAATTCGTTTTTATAGGAAGGAGGAAAACAATGGGAATTAATTTAAATCTCTGGTCATTTATCTTATCTTTGGGCTGTATTCTATTATTTTTTCTATCAGGTTCAATGAAAGACTTCTTTGACACCTATCTTCATTTCCATCCATTACTGTTGACACTACTCTTGTCTATTGCCTGTTTCTACCTAAGCCTGGTCGGTATGAAAAATGTTAAAAATTTAACGACCTTGCTTCGAGGAATTTTAACAATGGTCATTACACTTATTGTGATGATTAGTATTTCTTTTATTTTACTTTTTGGTACCCTTTTAAGTTAAAATGACCTACCCCCACATTATTTTAATACAAGCCTCCTTGACGAACGTTTGTTCTATGGTTAAACTATTAGAAAAGGAGGCTTTTTTATGCAAGAAACAACGAATATTGAGTTAGTACATTTCTCTGAAAGCTATGTAGAGCAGTTAAATCGTTTTGAATTACCTGAAGAACAACACCAATTTACGGCACTTCCTCAAGAGATTTCAATCGAGAAGGTCGGACAGTATCCAATTGTGATTTTAAGTGGTGGCGTACCTGTCGGCTTTTTTGTGCTTCATGCAACGGACAGAGTCCAACAATATTCTAGTAATCCTCAGGCAATGTTACTAACTGCCCTGTCCATCGACCATCAGCAGCAAGGTAGGGGCTATGCTAAAAAGGCTATGTCTGCACTTGCTGATTTTGTGAAGCAGGAGTTTAAAGAATGTAATGAAGTAGTGTTAGTCGTCAATCATAAAAATATAGCTGCACAGAATTTATATGTCAAAGTAGGCTTTATGGATCATGGAGAAAGAAGAATGGGACCTATTGGTGAACAAATCGTTATGAATTTGCCATTGTAAAGAAATCGTCACTCATTTGCTTTTCAAAATGCGAGGCGTACCTTACAAACAATGGAATTCTATTTTCCCCTACCATCTCTAAGAATTTCATTGTTACACCTCCACTCCCTGGCATATAAGCTTTTCCTTCACGAATTCAACTGCTATGGGGCATGTTTATACAGTATAATAAAGTCAATTAGCTATAGAAAAGGTGGAACTAGACATTGAAAAAAGAGATGTGGCTATGGTTATTAGGAATTTCTCTACTAGCTGGATGTAGTGTTACTGTTCCAAATGAGACAGTAAACACCCCTGCTGAACAGGTCTCATCACAGCTGGAGATACAGCATGAGGCTCCATTGATCGCCGTTTCCGATGATGAGAAGGTGAGATTATTTGCACCAAATGAAGCACAAAATGAAATTACGGAGGTAACTTTAGATATTGATGGTAAGCGGAAAAATTTTGACTGGACAATCCCTGATACAGGAACTAAACCTCAGTTATTCTATACAGATCTGACAAATGATCATAAGGAAGAGGCTGCTATTATTATCCAAACTGGACGAGGGACAGGCCTCAATCACTATGAGATTCATGTGGTAAATGGAGAGGATTTATCGGAGATGAATGTCCAACATTATGAAGACATCGTTGCACATACTATTGAATCAACGATTACGAAAAAAGATGATGGCACATTAGCGATTACGATGAAAGCACAGGGAAAAGAATCTACATTTGATTATGACTTTGATCCAGCACCAGATATCAATCAAGCGCAACTTGCTTTCGGTGGTGTGGTCATTTATACAGTAGAAAATCAAAAAATAATGTTAAATATCCCTGGATCGATTGGCATCTCACCTATTTATGTAGCCGATGTTCGTATTACCTATCAATTTAATCGTATTAACAATGAGTTTCTTGTTGAGCAAATTGATGTGAAACCTATCGAGAAATAAAGCCGCCAAAAGCTGACCACTCCTGCCATCAGCTTTTGGCTTTTTCGTCGTAGACGTAAGCCTAGGCATTGTATAAATGTTTATTCATTAGCTCTTCGACTTGTGTTTTTAACGCTTGATTGGCATAGCGTAGTACCTCATCATTGCCTGCGGTAGCCACCTGCACATCACTAAAATAATCATCAATTCGATGCCAGCCAACTAATCGTATTTTTTGTTGGGCGAGCTGACGTTTTAATTGAAAATAATCTTTGTGTAGCTGCTTTAATAAAGCATCCATAGCAGGTAAAAATACACGCTTCATCTTAAAATGCTCCGCCACTGTTAGATCGTGCTGTAAGGATTTCACAGCTAAATCAAGCAGCAAATATTGATGTAATAATCGTCGTTGCTCTCCATTAATCACATCCATCATCTTCTATACGAGCAGCATAAATGTATCTTAACGGGATGTGCTTCGTTGTGGTAATGGTTTCTAGTAGCAGCTGGTCCTCGTGCATCGCTTGAATGGTACCTCCCCATTGCACATAGTTACCATGTTCCCATATAGTTAACATAATATAGTTATGCTGTGTGAATGCTTGTGTGATTATTTGCTGTAATTCTTCAAGCTCCCATTCAGCATGTTCCCGAGGCAACTCTGTCAACACCTCTTGTTTCCATGCCTTCAAAAGCATTAAATGCTCTGGTAGCATCATCGCTGTCCATTTCATCGTTCCTCTATCTCTTATCATTTTTTCCACTCCTTATGCTAAATGCCCGCCCACTAAGCGATTCCGTGAAATAGCTGTACCAGCGCTGGTATAGGAGGCTGCGCGTAATAAGGCCACCACCCCATATTTTCTACGAATCGCATCCATGACATGACCAATAACCTGTCGCTGGTCCTTACGCTCATCAAATAAATCAAGCTGAATGCTACGCTCTGGCTCTAAGTTTGTCAGTCTAACAGATAATTGACGCGCTGGCTCACCCGCAAAATGCTCATCTAGTAAGTCCAGACAAGTCTGATACATAACAAGGGTCTCATTGGTTGGACTTTCGATGGTTCTTGAGCGATGGAACCCCTTCGTCATCGCATTGCGACTGTAAGAGAGCCCCAAGCTAACAGTCCGCCCGACATAGCCTGCTTCCCGTGTACGTCGCATCACATCCTCACACATTTCTAGGAGTACAACTGCAATATCCTTTCGTGTGTGATAATCCTTCATGAGCATTTGGCCCTTCCCAAAGCTTAATGCCGCATTGTTCACCAATGGCTCACCTAATGTGGAGAGATCAATGCCCCATGCATGGTAATAGTATTGATTACCCATAATACCAAAGCGCTTTTCTAATTCGGCTAAATCGGCATGGGCTAATCCACCGACTGTTTGAATGCCCATCGCATTTAAATTGGCTGCCATCTGTTTCCCAATCCCCCACATATCAGATAAAGGACGCACTGGCCAAAGCTTTGTTGGGACATCGGCATAGGTCCATTTGGCAAAGCCTGTTTTTTTTGCCTCTAAATCTAATGCTAATTTAGCCATCAACATGTTTGGTCCCATGCCAATGGCGGACGGAATGCGAAACTTTTCATAGATGTCTTCCTGAATCAATTTGGCTACCTGCTCAGGCGAACCCCAAAGTTGCTCCGTACCTGTTAGATCTATAAAGCTTTCATCCACACTATAAACATGGATCGCCTCTGGAGGGACATATTGTGCAATCAGACGCGTAATGGCCATGGACATCTCTAGAAAAAAGGACATTTTTGGTTCAAACAACTTAATATCTGGATGTTTGGGAATTTCATAACGCCGATTCCCTGTTTTAATGTTAAATTTTTCTTTCATCACTGGTGATGCAGCCAGCACAATACTGCCAGGTTGTTCAAAATTACCGATGATAGCAATTGGATCTGTCAGCACATCTAGCCCTTCTAGCATGGCAATACAGCTTGCATAAAAGCACTTCATATCAATACAAAAAATATCTTTCTGTGGGAAGTCGTTGTAATTCATATCACCTCAGACTCCCGTTGGGGAATGGGCAGAAGTGCTAGAACATTGTTAATATGAAACGTACGCTTCGCTAGCCTTGTAAAACAAAAGGCGGTAAAGGAATCACCTTTAATGTGGATGATTTTCACGCGCCTTTTCGTAATGGCACCTGATTTCGCTATATACATCATGTGAACGATTTGGTGACGATGCATGGCTTTTATCAACTGTTCTTTCATGTTGAATGCTCCTTTACTGACTCTGTTTGCGTTCATGTTGAACAGAGTTTTTGATAACTAAGAACAAACGTTTGTGTTTTTATTATACGCACGTATGTTCTGAAATAGAAGTGGTAATTTTAGCTAATTTTTTCCAGACAGAGGCTGACTGTAGCTAGGCATTTGTGTAAGTCTAGAAGTACCTAAAACATAATCTATGATGATGAATAGCTCAATTTATATGAGAAAGGATGTAAGTATCAGCTCAAATATCGATTATAACTCCCCTTCTGCAGCGTTCACTTTTGATGTCAATAAAAGTACGCTTTTTAAAAAAGACTCCCGAAATTACATTAATATTCTCGGTGTGGAACAATTAAATACATTAGAAAATACATCTTTGCTTGATATTTTTTTAAGTAAAGACAATGTCATCGAGCCACATTACCATCAAAATGCTGCAGAGCTTGTCTATTGTATTGCAGGAGCAGCAACGGTTTCTATATTGAATCCCTTTACCAAGAAAATTCAAAACTATCCTATCAAGCCTGGGCAGGTTGCGAATGTACCACAGGGCTGGTGGCATTATGAAGTAGCCACAGAAGATGACACGCATCTACTTGCTATTTTTGATGCGCCAACGCCAGAGGTCATTTTAGGCTCTGATATCTTAAAATTCACACCAGCCAATATTATGGCCCATACGTATTGTTTAGATGAAGAACAATGGAAGAAAACGATTGCACCGATTGTTCCTACGACTTATATCGGACCAGCAAAAGGCTGCAATCGTGTCCAATCAGCAACCGATCAAGCCCCTTATAAACCAACCATGCCACAGCAATATATGAAACCATGTCCATACCCTTATCCCTATCGTTACCCTCCTATGTACCCTTATGGCACCTACTATTAGCGACCTCTTATACATTTTTTATTGTAAAAGATGAATAGAATGTCATTTACTGCTACATCCTAATCTTAAATCAACCTAAGAGTTAGGAAGTGTCAGGATGACAATGATAAATGAAAATCTAGCATCGCTACGATTTAAGGAGGTTTTCAAGCTTTGGTCACAGCTTGGGATCAATCAAGGCTATATTGCTTCCAGTCATGCTTTTTTTAAGCATACGCGTGATAAAAACTTAAAAATCCTTACATTGGAATTTATTCAATGTTTAAAAGAGGAAAATAAACAGCTAACACTGCTATTAAAGGAAAACGGTGTGCTGGCACCAACAGCATCGATAGAATACAGTAAAATGAAAATAACGGATATTCGTGGGAAATCTTTCATTAATGATGGCGAAATAAGTGCTATTTTATCGATGAATATTGCCTCTTCTTTGATTGCCGTAAGCCAAGCTTTAGAGCTGGCAGTAAAGAAAACACATCTAACCAAATATAGTGAACTCCATATGCGTTATGCGCTACTTGGAGCGAGATTGATTGACCTAAGTAAGAGTAAAGGCTGGTTATTAGCCTCTACACACTAAAAAGAAGCCTCCGTTTTAATAACTAACGGAAGCTTCTTTTTTTTAATCTTTATCGATTTCTCACGAACAGTAGCTTATACCATTGATTGACTAGGAATGGTAACACCGATAGGCTATAAATAAAGCCTAGCTGTGCTGGTGTTAATGGAGCTACCTCAAAGACCGTTGTAAGCATCGGCATAAATAAGACCATGTGTAAACTTAGCACACCAATGATAAAGGCGAACCACGTATATTTATTCGAAAATACACCAATCGCAAAGATGGATTGTTTGGATCGAGAATTAAAGCCATGCACTAACCTTGACAGGCATAGTGTTGTAAAGGCCATCGTGCTTGCTGTTAACGTATCGCCTGTCGATAAACCGATTTGAAACGCAATAATGGTGGAGATGGCGATTAATATCCCTTCAAGCACAACTTGTGTGGTAAATTTTTTATTTAATAAAGGAGTATGAATGTTTCTAGGCTTGTCCTTCATTGTTTTCTTATTATTTGGCTCTAAACCGATGGCAATAGCAGGCAGACTATCTGTTAATAAGTTGATGAATAGAAGATGGACAGGTGCAAAAGGAACAGGTAAGCCCAGAACCGTTGCATATAACACGACAAAAATAGCGCCTGCATTTCCAGATAATAAGAACAGAATGGCATTTTTAATATTTGTATAGATGCTACGGCCATTGGCGATTGCTTTAACAATTGTTGAAAAATTGTCATCCGTTAAAATCATGGATGAGGCATCTTTTGCAACCTCTGTGCCTGTTACGCCCATAGCCACCCCAATATCTGCTTGCTTCAAAGCAGGTCCATCATTGACACCGTCTCCTGTCATGGCAACCACATGTCCTTTATCCTGCCATGCTTTAACAATTCGAATTTTTTGGGCTGGTGTCACACGGGCATAAACAGAATAATCCTGTACTTTCTCTTGCAGCTCTTGATCAGTTAAGCCTTCGAGCGCATGTCCCTCTATAGCTTCAGCTGGATTTTGCAAAATACCAATTTGTTCGGCAATCGCGGTTGCTGTAATTTTATGGTCTCCTGTAATCATGACGGGTTTAATACCTGCCTTTATACAGCTTTCCACAGCCTCTTTCGACTCTTTTCTTGGAGGGTCCATCATCGCTACTAAGCCGACAAAGATTAAATCTCGTTCCGCTCGTGGATCGACTTTTTGTAGAGGCAATACCTCCTTATAAGCAATGGCTAACACCCTTAAACCATTCATAGAAAAATCACGATTCACCGCCTCGATTTTCTGGCGATGCTGCGGGGTTATCTCAAAAATACCTGTTGATGTTTTGATTCGTGTCACTTTTGGTAAGAGTACATCCAGAGCCCCTTTGGTAATCATGATGGGCTGCTTGTCCATCTGATTGACAGTGCTCATAAGCTTCCTCGTCGAATCAAATGGAATTTCAGCCAATCGTGGATATTGCTCACGTATCTTCAATTCATCTAACCCATACTGTTTCCCCAATTTCACGAGCGCAATTTCTGTAGGATCACCAATTTCTTTGTGGTCACGCTCGACAGCGTCACTACATAAAAGCGCTTTTACCATTAGTTCTTTTTCCACTGGATTTATTGGATTGAGCCAATCATGAGGAATTTTCTTCTGGTCCACAAAAACTTCCTGTACCACCATTTTATTTTCTGTTAAAGTACCTGTTTTATCAGAACAGATGACCGATACACTCCCCAAGCTTTCCACAGCATAAAGCTTGCGGATGATCGCATTTTCCTTTGCCATCTTTTGGGTGCCAAAAGCTAATACGATGGTCACGATAGAACTTAAAGCCTCAGGGATAGCCGCCACAGCAAGAGATACAGCAAACATAAAGGATTCTACTAAGGCTCGTCCTCGGATAAGATCAATCGTAAAGATTGCTAAACAAATCAGCGTAATCCCTAAGGCTAATTTTTCACCGAATTGATCGAGACTAATTTGTAATGGCGTTTTCTTTTCCTTTGCTGTATCGAGTAAATTCGCAATTTTTCCGATTTCCGTCTGCATCCCAATTGCCGTAACCATCACGATGCCACGTCCATTGGTCACAAAGCTTCCTGAGTACACCATATTTTTCTTATCCGCAATGGTGATATTCTGCTTCCGAATAGGGTCTGTACTTTTTGCCACAGCAATTGATTCGCCTGTAAGAGAGCTTTCGTTGATGTGTAAATTATGGCTTTCTAGTAGTCTTCCATCCGCATTAATATAATCTCCCGCCTCCAACATCAGAAGGTCCCCTACTACAATTTCTTCAGAAGGAATTTCTACTAGTTGATTATGACGCATGACCTTGGCAATGGGAGAGGTCAATGCTTTTAGATTATCTAATGATTGTTCAGCCTTCACATGCTGCACTGTACCTAAAATGGCATTTAAAATAACCACGATCATGATCACAATGGTGCTTTCTACTTCTCCTAGTAGAAAGGAAACGAAGGCAGCAACGAGTAAAATGATGACCAATAAATCTTTGAATTGGCCCATAAAAACAGCCAACGTACTTGTCTTTTTCCCTTCCTCTAATACATTATAGCCATAGACTTGTTGCCTCTTTTGGACGTCATCATCAGTCAAACCTTGCGTGGTGACGTTCAATATCTTCATGACTTCAGCAGTTGATTGTTGATGATATTCAGTCATTGAGTTCTCCTTCCATTTACAAGATTTGAAAGTCTCCTACTATTTTTCTTAAAAATAATATTCGCTCTTAAAATCTCAAACTCCTCAAATCTGTAAATTCATTAACTACAACAATCTATTCCATAGGTAATTAGAGTATGCTAAGAAACCATAGAGAATTTAATTTTAGGAAGTGTACGAAAATAGATTCATGCAAACCAATTAAAAAGGTATTGGGATGGCTTTCCCAATACCTTTCAGGGCTATCGTTCGATTATGAATGATGATGTGCTGACTGATAATCTACGTGCTGCTCCTGTCCAAGAGGTGCCCTTTTAATAGAAAAGATCGCGCAGCCTAATGCACAAAGAACTAGAATCGTACCAAAGCTAGCTAGGTGCATAACAGAACCTGTCCAAGCAAACATTGCGCCACCAACTGCTGATCCGATAGAAATACCAATTTGCAGGGCAGCTGTATTTAAGCTTTGCTGAATATCCGATGATTGAGGATCCGCCTGAATTAAGTAATTTTGTAATGGCGGTGTCAGTGCCCAGCTCAACGCACCCCATAAAACCGTAAATACTAAAAACAGTGGAAGGGCAATAATTGTATAAGGAATACTAAATAAGACAATGGCAAAAGCTGAGACAATTAAAATAATGGCTTTACTTGTGCCAATTTTATCACTCACCCATCCACCTACAGCATTTCCACTAACAGAGGCAATACCAAAAATTAAGTAACAAATACTAATCCATGAAGCATTCATATCAAATGCCTCTACTAAAAATGGTGTTAAATAGGCGTAGAGCATGTAATGGCCCGCTAGCATAAATAGGGTAGTTAACTGTGCTGTCAGGATTTTTAAATTCGCCAGCGATTTAATTTGCGCCTTGAGTGGCACTACTTCTCCAATTGGCATTTTTTCAAGTAATAAAGCAATTAATATCATTGAAATCGTTGATAGGATACTAATACCTAAAAATACAGCTCGCCAGCCAAACGCTTCTGTAATAAAAATACCCATTGGCACACCGATCACCAGCGCAGAACTTACCCCCATAAAAACAAGCCCCAGTGCTTTAGCACGATGGCGAGGCTCTACGATTTTAGTTGTAATCGTTAATGATAAAACAATCACTAACGCTGTACTCATAGCTGTGAAAATACGTGCGATTAGCACAATGATAAACGTTGTACTAAAGAAGGTCATTAGATTTCCTAACGTAAAAATAAATAAAGAAATAAGGAATAAGCGCTTGCGTTCCACCTTGGCTGTCAAGGATAGTAGGACAGGCGCAGAAATCGCATAAACAAGTGCAAAAATAGTAATTAATTGTCCCGCTGTCGCTAAAGACACATCTAAATCCTCTGCAATATTTGGCAGGATTCCACCAACAATTAATTCAACTAACCCTACTGCAAAGGTAGTCACAGCAAGAATATAAACTCTCCAATTCATCGTAATCTCCCCTTCGATACACGTTCATTTTTGTAGGAGATTGTTTTAAAACAAACTAAAAAAATCCTGACTACAAAAATGAAGCAAAGTTTTGTAGTCAGGATTTTATGGTTCCTGGTAGAGACCCTCAATCCATATTATTGAGGTTATACAGATCAAATATTTACTTTAGCTATAGTAGCACATCAAAATTTCATTGACAATAGCTTTTTTCATAGAATTCATTGCCTCTAAAAATCTTTTGGGCAAGAGAAAATTTCGATTTTCTGCTTATATTTCGACGAATTTGACCATATATATAAACATACAATAACTATTTTACGAGGTGATTGTTTGCGTATAGTAGGATTTGTCTGCTATTTTTTAATACTATTTTATGGCGTAGAATTAGTAGAAGAAGCGTTCACAAATGAAGAACCAGCAATGCAATCTCCCATGAAAAGTAAGCCATCGCCCATCAAGGAAACCGTTGAAAATTCAAGGATTTGTGTCTATTATCCCACTTATAAAAGCTGTACCGATTTACCCCAACAATAAAAAAGAGGCTACTCAATGGAGTGACCTCTTTTTTCATCATTTTGAGCCAATATGAAAATGACTAAATGGATATAGTATTAATTTCGATTCACCATATACAGCATCCTCTGAAATTAAACCATAATGGCGACTGTCACTACTTTTTAGGCGATTGTCACCAAGCACAAAATACATGCCCTCTGGCACTTCTTTTTCATTCACTAATTGTTCCAATGTAAAGTTTTCCGTAATGCGTAATTGATTAGGATCATCCGTTTGACGGTTCACATAATCTTCTTTATATGCTTTGCCATTGACGTACAATACATCATCTTTCATTTCCACTTTATCCCCTGGAAGACCGATGACACGTTTAATATATAACTCATCTTCGACAGGAGATTGGAAAACAATTTGATCAAAACGCTCGATTTTACTTGTTTTGCTTACAATAATAATATCCTTATCGTGATAAGTTGGATACATAGATGCTCCCTGTACTTTAATCGGCGCAAATAAGAATTGCTTACAGCCAAAAACAACAACAGCTGTAATGACAATAATTTTGATGTAGGATAATATTTCTTTTTTAAGATTGGATGTTTTTTCCGCTTGCATGCTCATTCCCCGATACTGTTTTTTTAATAGTATAACATTTTCTCACTATTATTGACGAATGAATCACACAAATTGTTTCCTATTCATAGAAAAATAGACAAGGCTACAAAGTAACATTGTCTAGAAATTGATATTTTACTGTTTCAACGTTATGAATGGTTAGTTTGTGTAGCAGAGTGATGCTGCTCGTTTAATAAATCTACTGCTAATACGATACCCACTGGTAATGCAAATGCTAATAAAATTGTGCCTACAATCATCACAATCACTCCTTTAACCATTTCTAATGTCAGTATACACTTAATTTTCTGATATTTCAAGAAATATCGAAAAATGATGAATAACAGCAAAAAAATCATTCAACTAGGCATGCACCCTACCTGAATGATTTTTTATCCCTTACATAAATAATTTTAAACATAATACTTGTAGGCCTCTTATTGCTGATTGGACTGGATTTTTTCGCACTTTACGTTTAGGTACATAGCTTTGCATGCAATGATTCAGCGCTGTATACCTCAGCACCTGGGTCCTCCCATTCACTCATCTCCCTCCCTTCGTGGCCAAAAAGTTTACAACTAGTATGCGACATTTGTAAGCAACTTGCTTACTTACTTTTGTAAATGGTTTTTTAAATCTGTTTGTATTTTTTGAAGCTCTGCCTCATTCGGAATATAGTACCAAATGCGGTTAATCCTTTCACCGTCTCCCTGTTCGAACGATAACTGCTCAATATCCTTATCCATTTTTTTATAAATACTTTGCAGCTGAATAAGGTCCTTCACCGAAAAGTTCATGCGAACATTGTCGCCTAGTACATTCAACATATCAGTTGCTTTTAATAATGTTGATGGTGTGGAGGCTTTTTTCATCACCGCTTCAATGATTTGACGTTGTCGAATTTGGCGTCCAAAATCACCTCGAGGATCTTCATAACGAATACGAGAAAAAATAAGGGCCTCATTACCATCTAATGTGATTTCTCCCTTTGGATAATGGTATTCGTCAAAGGTTAAATCCATATCATTATCGATTGTTACGCCACCCAGCGTATCAATAATTTGTAAAAAGCCCTCCATATTAATAAATACATAATAATCAATGGGTATATCTAAAAAATTTTCGACCGTATCCACAGCCATAGGGACGCCTCCAAAGGCATAGGCATGATTAATCTTATCTACCGTATCATGACCAACGATTTCTGTTCGAGTATCACGGGGTATACTAAGCATTTTCATCGTCTGCTTTTCAGGATTTACAGTGATTACAATCATGGTATCGGAACGTCCACTATCATCTTTACGTTCATCGACCCCAAGCATTAGAACCGAAAAGGGATCTTTTTTAATCACTGTTTTTTCTTCTGGTTGTGCTGCATCTGTTGTTTGAATAAGTGGTGTATTTATTTTATTCATAGTTTTTTGGATGGTAAAGTAGGCAGTACCTATAAAAATTAAAAAAATTGCTAATAGGCTACCAACAATCCACAGCCATAATTTTTTCTTGCTCTTTTTCTCTTTTGAGCGTTTCATGTTTTTTTCCATACATAAGTCCTTTCTTGCTTAACAATTTTGCCCCTCTTTTTGACGTATTAAGTTGGAAAAAAGTTTATCTAGTCTACTTATATGCATAATGAACGAAAAAAAGACGTACACTAGTATTTACTAAATTTACAACATACTATTCCCTCATTTGTCAATTATCTTCCTTTTACATTCATTGCCCTCTATCAAAATGGTGCTATCTTAATTTATTGAAAATTCATTATTGTTGATATATACTATTTTTCAGATACAACGTCTCTATAATAGAAACGTTTTTAGGAGGAATCACTCAATGTTTCAAAAAAGAAGAGAGCAGCTCGTTTCCCGTATGCAGCAACAGTCAATTGATGTAGCAGTGCTAGTGCCAGGGTCAAACATGTATTATTTTACAGGTCTTCAGTTAAAGCAAAGTGAACGCCTAACAGTAGTCGCTATTACTGCTCATCATCAATTATACTTTCTCGTTCCACAAGTAGAATTAACAAAAGTTGACTTGGGTAATGGAGGGACAATCCTATCCTATTCGGATGAGGAAGGACCGTCACAGGCCATCCAGCAACTAAAAAAAGAGCTAGGAACAGCGCAGACACTTGCCGTTGAGTTTGACACCATGCGCGTGAAGGAACAGAAAGCTATCGAAAACCTTACATATGACACTTTATGTAATATCGGTGAAACCATTCGTGATATACGTATGGAAAAAGATGAACACGAAATAGCCCTCATGCGTCAGGCTGTACAGATCGTCGAAGAAAGTCTTGCAGCCACATTACCGATTATTCAAGCTGGTATTTCAGAGATGGAAGTCGCAGCCCAATTAGAATATGAAATGAGACGACGTGGATCAGAGGGAACACCTTTTGGAACCATTGTTGCTTCTGGTTATCGAGGTGCACTTCCTCATGGTAGAGCGAGCACAAAGAAAATAGAGACAGGTGAATTAATCGTCATAGATTTTGGCGCGATTTATAAGGGCTATGTGGCGGATATGACTAGAACAGTTGCTTTAGGAGAAGTTTCTCCAACGCTCAAAACAATTTATAGCATTGTGAAGCAAGCAAATGAAACAGCCATAGCAGCCATAAAACCAGGTATGACAGCTCATGCCATTGATGATCTAGCCAGAGACATTATTCGCGATGCCGGCTATGGCAATTCTTTCACACACCGACTTGGCCATGGCATTGGTTTAAGTGCACATGAAGAGCCTTATATGATGCAGCGTAATCAGCTAGTGTTAAAGCCAGGCATGGCCTTTACCGTGGAGCCAGGTATCTATGTGCAAGATGTTGGTGGTGTTCGTATCGAGGATAATTTAATCGTCACAGAAAATGGTTACGAAAATTTAATGACCTATTCGAAAGAATTAATCATTTTATAAGGTTGGTGTGTACAATGATCGATATGAGGAAAATACAACAGGATATGCCGCTACTTGAACACTATATTTATCTAAACACAGCTGCTGCATCTGCCATGCCACAGCCAGTAGTGGATGAAATGACTAGCTATCTCCAAAAACAAGCAAGTATTGGTCCCTACTTGCCCTCTTTTCGTCAAGAAACGTATGCGCAAGTAGAGCGTATTCGAGAAAAAGCAGCATTGTTCATCGGCGCAACAAAAGAGGAGATTGCCTTTGTGCCAAACGGTTCAGTGGCGATTAATTATGTCGCAGGTGGCTTGCAATGGAAACAGGGAGATGAGGTCATAGTGCTCGACACAGAAATGTTGAGTAACTATGTGCCTTGGCTTGCCCTTCAGCAACAAGGGGTTCAGCTGAAAGTGTTAAAAACCAATGATGAATATATGGTAGATTTATATGCACTTGAACAACTCATCACACCACAAACAAAATTAATTGCCTTTGCCCATATGTCTAACGCTGCTGGGGCACTCCAGCCTGCCAAAGAAATATGTCAGCTAGCCCAGCAACACCATGTACTAACATTGATGAATGCCAATCAAACACTTGGTTTAACACCCATTAATGTTGCCGAACTTGGCTGTGACTTTCTAGTTGCTAGTGGGCGGAAATGGCTACGCGGCCCTGAAGGATCAGGTATTTTATATGTACGAGAAGCACTCATTCCAACATTGACGCCTATTATGATTGGCTGGGGCAGCACCCAGTGGGATTATCAGAACAATGCCTATTCTTTTTTAGAAACAGCTAAACGTTTTGAGCCAGGTTGTCCGATCATTCCAAGTATTTTCGGCTTAGGGGCAGCTATTGATTATGCGAACAATATCGGTATCCATCACATATATGATCGTGTAAAGCAGCTAACAAACTATTTAATTGAACAGCTTGCAACCATTCCAGGCATTGTCTTATATGGTCCTCAAAATAGTGCTCATCGATTATCGATTACGCCGTTTAACATTGAAGGGCTGTCACCAGATGAGCTAACCAATGCTTTAGCAGAACATGGGGTCATCATTGAAGCTGGCACATTTATGGCGAATACCATTATGGAACGCAATCAAATTTCTAAAATGGCCCGTTTTTCACCACACTATTTTAATACGTTTGAAGAAATTGACAAGGCCGTATCCATCATGAAAAAAATCCAAGCAAAGGCTCAAGATAGTTAATGTCTATCTTGAGCCTCTTTTTAATGCTTATTCATGATATAATTTAAAGCTGTATTGATCGAAATACCGTTGAATATTCATCGCTCCATATTGAAGAACATTCACCATATCAGGTAACTTCTCCTCTGTTGGCTTACGATAAATAGGGCCAGCAATTGTTAAAGAGGCAATGACTTCTTTTTTACTATTAAAAAGAGGTACACCTAGCCCAAATACTGAATGAGAGTACTCTCCTGTTGAAAAGCACCAGCCTTGCTGTTGTATTTTTTCTAAATCGGCTAACATTTCATCAGGGTCAGTAATGGTTTCAGGAGTTAATCTTTTCATCCCATGTTCCATGATCTCCTTTTTTCTCTCTTCAGGTAGATACGCCATGATGACTTTACAAGATGCCCCGATATGTAGTGGTGTCCGCGTGCCAATCGACACTGAAAACTTAATGGTTTGAGAGCTCTCAGCTATTTCTACTGTGACACCATCTGTTCCATCCAACCATGTTAAAAATACGGATTCTTTGATGGTATCTGCAAGGTTGATCATAATTGGTAAAACAAAGTCAGAAAGATTTAATTTATCTTTAACCATCTGGCCATATTCTAGAAAGCGAAGCCCTAATTCATATTTTTTTGTCTCAGGATTTTGAATAAGAAAGCCTTGTTTTTCGAAGGTTGCTAAAATCCGATAAATAATGGAGTGACTAATATCCATCTCTTTTGCTAGCTCACGAACACCCCATGTAGGATTTTCCTTATTAAAATATTTCAGTACCTCCAATGAGTTATCTAATGTTTTTAATGTCATTTCACACCTCAAATGTCTCTATAATAGAACCGTATTTTGATTATAAAATGAAGACGGACAATTTTCAATAAATTCAACTATTTTACAATTAGATTTTAAATGAACTATTTCATTTCAAGCAGTTCATATGGACATTCGGATTGTGCTGAGCATGGCTATCACCTAAAAAAGGAAAGCTATCCGCTGGAATCCTCTTTTTATCCGTCACATTTTGAGTTTTATCCGCCAGTTTGGACATTCTATCCACTTAGAGCCATTCTATCACCCAAAAAAAGAAGGCTATCCGCTAGATTCCTCTTTTTATCCGTCACATTTCGAATTTTATCCGCCAGTTTGGACATTCTATCCACTTAGAGCCATTCTATCATGCAAAAAAAGAAGGCTATCCGCCAGAATCCTCTTTTTATCCGTCACATTTTGAATTTTATCCGCCAGTTATCCGCCTAAACAAAGAAAAATCAACCCACCTCTTAAAAGGTAGGTTGATCTTTTTACATGGTTATTTCTGCTGGATACCCTGTACTAATTTTTCTTGAATCCGCAAGTATTGGGCAATTTCCTCATCATCTAATACTTCAAAAAGCTGTACAAAGACCTCTTTTCCGATAGATTGAGCCTTTGCTAAAGCACTTTGACCCTCATCTGTAATTTGTAAGCGAATGGTGCGGCGGTCGGATGGATCATATAGTCTTTCTGCTAATCCAAGCTTGACCAGCTTTTCAGCAATGCTCGTCATAGCACCTTTTGTATAGCCGATTGTCTCAGCTAATTCGGCTTGTTTTTGAGGGCCTTTGACATGTAGCTCATTTAAAACTAAAATTGGTGAAATTCCTAAAGGATATGGGAACGCTTTTGTAAAACGTATAATATTCGCATTGTTCACCTGTTCAATCATATGAATCAGTTTAAAAATATTTGTCTGTTTCAAAAAAATCCTCCTCAAACGCTGAGAATTAATGAAGCATTAGTGAGCCTCCATCCACCATAATCGTTTGACCTGTAATGTATTGAGAATCGTCAGAAGCTAAGAAAACAGCTACTCGACCAATATCTTGCTCAATATCACCAAAACGGCCTAACGGGATTTTACTTCTCACCGCTTCATAATACTCTGGCTGTGCTTTTGCCCATGCTTGTACACCTGGTGAATCAGCAAGCGGACTAATGATATTGACATTAATACCAAAACGTCCCCATTCATTTGCGGCAACACGGGAAATACCACGAATGGCTTCCTTGGCAGCGGCATAAGCAGCCTGTGTTTCATGACCTTGAATGCCTGCTCCAGATGCAAAGTTAATAATATTACCCTTAGTTTCTTTTAAATGCGGTAGGGCTGCTTGCATTAAATAAAAGGTTGGATAAAAACCTGTTCCAAATGACAAATCAAGATCTGCTTGTGTAGTTTCTTCTATTGTAACTTGTTTAGCAGCATGAGCGTTATTAACTAGCACATCTAGTTTACCGTATTTTTCTACGACTGTATCAATAATTTTTGGTAATTGGTCGCGTTCCATTAGATTAGCCTGTAAAAACATAGACTTCGGAGACATTTCTTGTAATTCTTTTGCCATTGCCTCGCCTGCTTCTGCATTTAAGTCAACAATTGTAACAATCGCCCCTTCCTTTACCATAGCTTTTGCCATTCCACTACCAATACCACCTGCACCACCAGTAATGATGACCACTTTGTTTTGTAGTTTACCCATTGCAACAACATCTCCTTCTTGTTTATCTGTTAATAGTTTAACATTAAACTATTTAATTTTAAACTAAATTGTTTCAGATAAAAAAGCCTATTCTGGAGAAGGGTTCATCCAAAATAAGCTTTTTCTAAAATTGATCTTTCCTACATGATTGTGCCGATTCTCTTTTCCAGCGCTCTATTTCTGATTTGATATTACCCCAAATATAGACCCTTTAATGTAGGTTTGTCCTTGTAAAGACTGCAATTGCTCTGGAGTACCAGTTACTACAGCCCCACTTATTTTCACATCACTTTTCTCCAGGGTGCCATTTCCCCCTACTAAAGCTTGATAAACCTGGTTTGTTTCCCACTCAAAGTTCTTGCTTTTACGCAGAAGCTCAATGTTTCGAATAAAGGTCGCAACCTCATCGATTGAAGAGCGTCGAGGTTTTGGTTTGGATTGCTCTGATTGAAAGCCATAAATGTATGGATCATTGGCTGAAATAGTATTCTGTCCTTGCTTAAAAAAATCTAGTGTATCATCTGTATAGGCATCCACCCACCACCAATCTACTTGTACTTCAGAAGGTAGCTTGCTTTTAATTTCACCAAAATCATAGGCATCATCAAAAGAAATAGCTATTTCTACTAAAGTATTTTTCTCCAATTGATGCAGTTCACTAATATTATCTTGATAATGGTCGTAGGAAATCCTTGGATGATAAAAAAACATTTCTCGGTCACCTGTGTAGTCATTAAACCGTTCGAATTGAGATGTTTCCGCCAGTGATTCTGAACCTTCTATTTGGATGGGGCTAGAAATGGCCGTTCGTGTAAGCGTTCCAAATAAATTATAATCGCTTTTGATAGGCTGCCAAATATATGGCCGATGCTGATCTCCAAGCACCTTATAGGTTGTTGTTGTTATTTTCCCTCCCAGCAAATGATCGTCATAAACCTGATTACTAATTTGGACATTGGGCGCACTTATTTCGTTAAATAAATGAATATCATCCATTACTTTTTGCGCACTATTTAACGATAAAGCCCTCAGCCCATACCATAATGCTATTAGCACAATTGGGGTAACGACCAATGTAATCCCAATCATTTTGACTGTTGACCAAAACCTTGCCTTTCTCATTATTTTTTTCGTATGTCTATCATCAAACAAAAATTCATTTTCTTCTTTATTCATCATGAGCATCCTCCTTAAATCGTTCAGTAAATTCTTCCCTAGCACGTCTGACATGCGTTTTTAGTGTGTTTTCATTCTTATTCATCAAGGCTGAAATTTCCTTATACGATAATCCCAGCTCATATTTCAGGATTAATAATTCCTGATGCAAAATGGATAGCGTTTCGAGTGTGTTCTGTATGTCCTTTAATTTTTCTTTCTTTAGCATCTGGATCTCAGGAATATGAATGAATGAAGTCAATTGAACTTCCTCTAATTCTGTTGTTGGATGACGTGTTTCTTTTCTCTTGAGATCATAAAATTGATTGGTTGCTACACGATATAACCAACTCATTACTTTGTCTGACTGAATTCCATTTTTATGTAATAAAAATTTATAACATGTATCTTGGACGATATCTTCTGCATCCTCATGGGCTAATCCACGTTTTCTCAAATAACGATATAGCAGCGTTCCTGCTTGCTGTAGAAACGCATTCATTGATTGCTTTACCATGTCCACCCCCCTTCTGCCTATACAACGCAGAACTCCATGAAAAGTTTACATATTACAAAAAGTTCTCATTAAATATTTTAGTTTAGTGAAAACCAACAACATTTATTTTCAAATACATACAAGCATCTTTTTAATTTGACAAGAATATACTGTAGCAGCTAGCTAAAATCACTTTCAAGAAAGGAGTTGTGGATAATGGGTGCTAAATGGATAAAGGTTTCAGTCTTTTATTTATTAATTGTTTTTGCTTTTGGCCTGTTTATGCATTATACGGTTCAACTTCAATGGAAAGCGACACATGCTCATATTGGTGTGGTAGGTTGGCTGACTACTGGATTCATTGGTTTAATTTATTCGACTTATAAAAATGCTGCGGAGACAGGTCTCGCCAAAGCACAGTTCTGGCTTTACAATCTCGGTTTACCCTTCCTTTTTGTTGGCATGATGATGGTGTATTGGGATGTACCACGCTGGTTATTTGAGCTTTTCGTGTCTGGTGGTGGAATTGCTGTAGCGCTGTCTGTCCTGTTATTCTTTATCAATGTCTTCAAATATGTAAGATAAATAGAAAAGCCCCGCTTCACAGTTGAAGTGGGGCTTTTAAGCTATTATTGTAAGGAGTTCGCCTGCATTTGATACATCTTGTCATAAATTCCGCCAAGCGCTAGCAGTTCATCATGTGTGCCGTTTTCTACAATTTTTCCTCGATCAAGTACAAGAATACGATCTGCATTTTTAATGGTAGAAAGTCGATGGGCAATAATAAACGTTGTTCGTCCTTTTTTCAGGACATCCATCGCATGCTGAATAATTTCTTCCGTTTCCGTATCAATATTCGATGTCGCTTCATCCAATATTAAAATGGCTGGATCAAACGCCAGGGCGCGTGCAAACGAAATCAACTGACGTTGTCCTGAAGATAATGTGCTGCCCTTCTCAATAACTGGCTCCTCATAGCCATTTGGTAAATTAGCTAAAACACGTTCTCCCCCGACAGCATTTAAGGAAGCTACTATTTTCTCGTGAGAGATGCGCGGGTTGTTTAAGCTAACATTGGATGCAATCGTACCTGTAAATAAGTAAGGGTCCTGTAGCACAATACCCATATGTTCACGCATCGTTTGACGTGGAACAGAGGTAATATCAATGCCATCAATGGTAATTTTGCCTTTTGACGGGTCGTAGAAGCGGAACAGTAAGTTCATAATGGAACTTTTCCCTGAACCTGTATGACCAACTAAGGCAATTGTTTCACCTTGATGTGCTTCAAATGACAGGTTTTTCAGCACATATTCATTATCTTTATAGGCAAAGGAAACATCTTCGAAAACCACATTTCCTTTATATCGTGGGATGCTCTTTTCAGAAACAGGCTCACCATTCGTATCTAACACCTCAAAGACACGTTTACCTGCAATGAGTGAACGCTCAAGCTGTGAAAACTGGTTCACAATATTCGTGATCGGATTAAATAGCTTTGTTAAGTAATCAACAAATGCATACAATGTCCCTGCTGTAATCACTTCAGTTGATGTGAATGAGCGTGTACCAAAGTAGAAAATAAAGACCGTAAACATGATAAGTCTTAGCGTATTCACAAGGTTAAAGGATGTAGCTGAATCAAGCACCAGCAGCTTACGTTCATACGCATAATGCTCATTATTCATGTCATCAAATTCCTTCGTCATTTGCTGCTCACGACGGAACGCCTGAATAATTGTCATGCCCTGAATGGATTCATTAATCATGGCATTAATATCTGCAATTTTTGTACGAATGACATCGTTGTATTTAGAGGCAAATTTTCGATATAAAATCATCCATACATAAACAATTGGAATCATGGTTAAAGCAAGCATTGCCATTTTCCAATTTAAAATAAAGAGCGCTATATACACCCCAAAAATAGAAATGAAGCTCGTTACAAAATTCGATAGTACCTGTACATATAAATTCCGAACTGCCTCTGTATCGTTTGTTACACGCGCAACAATTTTACCCGCTGGTAAATTGTCGAAGTATTGGATCGGTAAAGTTTGAATATGTTCAAAGACATCTTTACGTAATTTTTGGATGACACGGTTTGCCCCAATTTGCAAATAAATATACATAAAATAACGTAATATGGCTGTTGCAATGGCTAAAAGTAAATACACAATGAGCAACCATGTAATCGGTTTGATTTCTATATGACCGATTGTCATGTAATTATCAATAATATGTTTCGCAATAAACGGTCCAACAAGCTCCGTGAATACGGCAATTGTTAGGAAGAATAAGCCTAATAGTATCGGCTTTTTAAAATACATCGCATAGCGCATTAAACGTTGACTCGTACTCATGAGGCACCTCCTTCTAGCTGCTGACGGTCAAATTGCTCTTTATACCATCCTTGTTGCGCAAGAAGTTCCTCATGTGTTCCCTGCTCTACAATTTGCCCATCATCCAGTACGATGATGACATCGGCATGCTGAATACCAGACAAGCGATGTGTCGTAATAATCGTCGTTTTACCTTGACGTTCACGCTGAATATTTTCAATAATTCTTGCCTCTGTCTTCGCGTCGACAGCGGAGAGTGAATCATCCAGCATTAAAATTTCAGGATCTTTAATTAAAGCACGAGCAATAGATACACGTTGTTTTTGACCGCCTGAAAGAGAGACACCCTTTTCTCCAACAAGTGTTTCAAGGCCCATTGGTAGATTGTCTAAATCCTTTTCAAAATACGCGGCACGTATCGCCTGCTGCAACTCTGCTTGTGTTGCATCTTCTTTCCCAAATAATATATTTTCACGAATAGTTCGTGAGAATAACACATGATCTTGTGGCACATAACCAATCCAATCGAGGATCTGCTCCTTCGTTTGAGCGGTAATATCGATACCGTCAATGGAAAGCTGTCCCTGACCGATTGGGTATTCTCGCAATAATTGGCGTAGGAAGGTTGTTTTACCTGCTCCCGTTTTACCAACAATGCCAAGCGTTTGGCCTTTTTTCAAGGAAAGTGAAATCTGCTGTAGGTTTTTCACCTGACTCATCGGATATTGGAATGTTAAGGCATCAAAGCCAATCGCATTTGGTGTCGCAATCATTTGTGGATTCGGAATATTTTGAACATCCGCCTCGTAGTTCAAGGTTTCCTGCACGCGATCTAGTGAGGCATTCCCCTGCTGCATAACATTGATGAGCTCACCAATCGCAAATATCGGCCAAACAGCCAAACCTAAATAAACATTAAACGTGACCAGTTGCCCAACCGTCATCGCCTCAGTTGCCACTAAATGAGCCCCGTAACCAAGTGCTACAACATAGCTAATGCCCGTTCCGACTTTTGTAATTGGACCAAATAAAGCATTGATTTTCGCTGTATGAATATTTTTCGCATACACAACTTCACTCATATCTGCAAAATTAGCCTCATCCTTTTTTTCCTGCACATAGGCACGCACCACTCGCACTCCTGCTACAGATTCTAGCACACTATCATTTAGTTCCCCAAAAGCATCTTGTGCCTTCATATATCGCTCATGAACAATTTTCCCTAAATATTGAATGAGGATCGCCATAATAGGAACTGGTAACATAGCAAAAAATGTAAGCTTCCACGAAATCATATAGCCCATCGCAAAAATGATAAAACCCATATAAATCGTTGAATCAATCAACGTCATAATGCCAAAACCTGCTGTCGTGGATACGGCATTCAAGTCATTTGTTGCACGCGCCATCAGGTCACCGGTACGGTTTTTTTCATAAAATGTTGGGGTCATACGTAAAAAATGCTGCATTAAATTACGACGTAAAATTTTCTCAAGGTTGATAGCTCCTTCAAATAGTCGGAATTGCCACACAAAATTTAATAAATAGCCCCCAATAATAATCCCAATAAAAATCAAGACATATTTTGTTAAAATAGCTGGGGTCATTTCTCCGGCTGTCAATAGATCTATAATAGAACCGAGTAAATAGGGAGGGACAACCTCTAATCCACTGGCAACCATTAGTAGAACAATGGCCACCGTATATTGCTTCCAGTATTTTTTAAAGAACCAGCCTAATTTACTTAACACATCAAACATACATCATAACCTTCTTTCCTCCGTGCTGTTGTGGATGACTACCCACTTTCTAGAAATTCCTTTTTGAAAATCATTCTTCTAACTGTTTTTGTCATATACATACACTCCTTTTTTGTTTGCACTACAACCTTTTTTGCACAAAAAAAGACACATACCCTAAAAGAGTAAGTGTCTCTTATAAAAGGCAGGATAATTCCATACCTAGTTCTGCAATAGTAAATAAAGCGTTAGGCACGGACAATGTATGTAACTGTGATTGAATTTGATACTGATAAAATTAACATTGTCATGCCCTCCTTTAGTTTATTTGTTATAGTGTTCTTGAAGATTATCACACTATAGAAATATTTGTCAACTATCACCCTGTTATTTTTTATCATTTTCAGGAAATAGTTAGCGCTTTAAAGCATTGAAATGCTCTAAGGAATCAAAGGGAGAACATGCTTAAAATTACAGTGTTGTCTATAACCTTACAATAATTCTACGGCACAAACATTAACCTAAAGACTGAAATACACGACTAGTGATTTTGATACCCAGTAGTAGACACTAGAATATTCTTTTTGCGTCTGTTGCACTCCTTCCATATGCTTATCTCATCATCTTTATTTAGTTAATTATTATTTAGTTATTTATTATTTAGTAGTGTCTGGATTTCCGTTTATGGATTAGCCGTCACCGGGTTTTCCGTCAACGGCTTCACATAAGAGGGACAAAGAATTGTCCTTATAATAAAAGATATTTCATTTTCCACATATAATATTTCGAAATATTATTTCATGCGCATCTATAACTTTCTATACACTATATACATTTCAACAATCGATTTTGGGACATAACTCGAATTGAAATATTTCTAAAATTTTTGTCTCATGATACACTTTCATTATAGTCATTTTCAGTAAGGGGTTTTTATGTTGAGGTCATTTCTAGCCGTGGGAATTGGTGGAATTCTTGGTGCCATCTGTCGATATAGTCTGAGTCTCGCCGTTCCCAATACAGAAATATTTCCATTCACAACACTGTTTATTAATTTACTGGGCTGCTTTTGCTTAGCATGGTTTTTTACTTCATTTATAAAACGCACACCTATTGTACTAGGAGTAGGTACAGGGTTTTGTGGAGCTTTTACTACCTTTTCGACATTTTCCTTAGAGACACTATTACTCCTAGAAAATAGCGAGTGGCTACAGGCTGTACTCTATGTTACAGTAAGTGTTTTAGGTGGATTAGCTTGCACATGGCTGGGAATACGACTTGCTAGGGGGCGTATTGCATGATTTTAGTCGGAATTGGTGGATTTTTTGGCGCTCTTTCTAGATTTTATTTAGGAAAATTACTTGTACATCCCTATCCATGGGCGACTTTTATTATTAATTGTACAGGCTCCTTTGCGCTTGGTTTCTTATTTGCCCTACATCTTAGTGATTGGTTATGGCAATTAATGGGCATAGGTTTTTTAGGAGCCTACACAACTTTTTCTACTTTTGGATTTGAATGTCTACAGCTTATAGAACAACAAAAATGGAGACAAGCCATAAGCTATATTGCCAGTACCTTGCTAATTGGCGTACTTTGTGCAGCTATTGGTTATCTAGTCGTATAAAAGAGGGTGAACTAGTGACACAGCCGTCAAAAGAGTTATTGGAGGAATTAGAAGTTGAAATAGAGCAAACGCTCTATGCATTGATTGACCTAGAATTAGAGGAAAATTACGCTACCATGAATACACAATTTGCGCAATTACTTGCCAAGGTTCAGACAGCCCAGTTAATTAATTACAAGCTGGATGTTCTCGTTGAACCTCAAGCTTTTGCAACTGAAACTTGTATTCTTTTACAGAGCCTCATAGAAGCAAAGGCGAGACCAAATAAAAGGCATAAACTGTTAACACATCGCATGATTTTGAAGATATGGTTAAGAAAAAATCAACGATTCATGAGGGAATTTCTACCTCAAATGTTTTAGGCGCCACTTGAAATTGCAAGGGCGCCTTTTTTAAATTTGAAGTTTTTGCAACACTTCTTTTATTTTTCCCCTCACTGTCAGATCAAATGGGGTTGTCTGCTGTGACATATCCATATTAATATACACGGTTTTTCCTGTTGTCATCATAGGTAGTTGGTTGACGGGATATACCTCAAGACTCGTTCCAATGACAAGGACAAGTTCAGCTGTTTTAATTGCCTCCATTGAACAGTGCCAGCTTGCTTGTGGTAGGCTTTCTCCGAAGAGCACAACATTTGGACGAAGTTTCCCACCACAATGGGCGCAACTAGCCTTATTCAAGAAGCTTGCCATGACAGCCGCCTGCTGGCAACGATGACAACGAATAGACCGGATCGAACCATGTAACTCCTCGACGGATTGACTTCCTGCCAATTGGTGAAAACCATCCACATTTTGAGTAGCGATTAGAGACACTAAACCTCTTCGTTCCCAATCAGCTAATATATGATGTCCCTCATGGGGAGCCACCTTTTCTAGGTTTTCGATACGTGTTTTATAAAATTCATGAAATAATGAGTAATGATCTGTTAATGCTTCCGTTGTCGCGACAGTTCTTGGATCCATTTGTTTCCACCAACCAGATGCTGAACGGAAATCAGGAACTCCACTTTCCGTTGACATGCCCGCTCCTGTTAGAATCACTGTATTATTTGAGGATAGTAACCACTCACGTAAATGTTCTATTGCCATTTTCCCCCTCCTTTTTTCGAATTAAAACTACCTTCACCTATTTCGACAATCAACCTATTTTTCCTCTGCATTCTTATAGGAATGTTTAAAAGGAGGCTTCCATTTTAATTTATTATTCACAGATAACATGCGAATCACTACTATAAAAATAACAATGACTGACAATTCAAGCGGGCTGTCCCACCCTAACCATATACAAAGGGCACATACAAATGTTAGGACAGCATGGATTTCTTTTCTTAATGCAAGCGGTGTTCTACCAGCTAACAAATCTCGAACCATCCCTCCACCAACACCAGTAAACATCGACGCTATAATAATGATACCTAGGTCGTGATGTAAGCTTTTTGCTAACAATCCGCCTTGTATTGCGAAAGAAGCTAGGCCAATTGAATCAAAGAAATAGCCCCAGCGGTTCCAATGATGAATCCAGTTCCTTTTGACAAATAAAATGGTCGTCAGCGTGACTAAAACGACTAATAAGGATTGCCGTTCCCATATATCTGACACAGGGATATCCAGTACAACATTGCGGATAATGGAACCACCATAAGACGTTGTCAGACCAAGCACAAATATGCCAATAAAAGAATAGTTGGCCTGTAACGCAACAAATGCTCCACTAATGGCGTAGGCAATAATGCCAATGATATGTAATACTGACCATGTCACATCATCCATCTCCTTTTTACTATACAAAAAAGCCCACCATAAAATAGTTGCGCATTGAGTACGCAAGCTATTTTATGGTGGGCTAATATCCTAGCAGTAGTACCTACTAATTTATCCATCTCACCATGTATCATAAAAGAATATAGCTGCTGTGCCATACTAATTGACACAACGACCATAAAATTTCCTAGTTAGAATTGTAATTGATTTTTTTATTAAACTCAATATGAATTTTTGATTATAGCGTTTCATACATGACTTGGCCCATTAAAGAGATGTCATAATCTCCTAATGCAGCTACTTCAGATTGGAAATCAGGTGTATTTAAAATCTCCTTCACCATATCGATGAGCGGTTGATTTTCTGGTGTTTTTAATAACACAATATCGTAACGTTCAGTGACCATTGGTATAAAATCGACCTGAATAAGCTTGGCAATTTTTTCAATGCCAATCCCAACATCTGCACGTCCATTGGCAACTGCAGAGGCGACATCGAGGTGGCTCATTTCTTCATGGGTATAGCCTGCAATCGTGGATGGAGCGATACCGTGAATGCGCAATTGCTCATCTAACAGAGTACGAGCACCTGAGCCTTTCTCACGGTTGATGAATGTGAATGTCTTTGTTTGGAAATCTTCAAATGTGCGTATCTCCAGCGGATTCCCCTTTTGAACATAGAAACCTGCTTTACGTGATACAACATTGATGAGAACAAAGGCATGGCTGACAAAGATTTTTTTTACATAAGGAGTATTATAATCTCCTGTATCCCCATCAAACATATGTAAACTCGCAATATCACAGTCTCCGTGATACAACGCCATTACACCATTAAAACTACCTTCATGTGAGCGTAATACTTTCGTAGATCGTCGTTTCTCGATATATTTTGCTAAAATATCTAATACTAAATCTTGCCCACTCACTATAATTTTCGCATGATTTTTAGTCGGAGTGGCTATGGAAGCCTGTGCCACAGCTGGCATACTACCTGTTTTTCGTTTTTGTATATAGGTTTGCAAGTCAGCACGATCTACCCGCATTTGCCGTCCTACGCGGAAAACTGGCAAATCACCCTTTTTCACTAAATCATAAATTGTTAATTTTGAAACCTTTAATAATTGTGCAACCTCTTCAATCGTATAGGATTGTTCTTGTGACATGTAAAAGTTCTCCTCCTATAAGCCTCTATTTTACATGGTAACGTATTTATAGCCTTATGAACATCTTGACATTTTCTACCCTTACTAACTTTCTTTTTTATTTATATCTGATTATAATTAGTTATGTCTTGTTATAACGAGTTATAAAAGGAGTATACTCATCGTGAAAAAATATTATCGTTTATTTGCGACAATGTTAGTACTAGTCGGACTATTAGCAGCCTGTGGTAACCAAGAGGCGGCAACAAACGAACCAGTTGAACTAACAATTTCTGCGGCAGCTAGTCTACAGGATGCCTTAGAAGAACTGAAAACAACTTATGAACAACAACACGATACAATCAAAATCCTCTATAACTTTGGAGGTTCAGGTGCTTTACAGCAACAAATTTTACAAGGGGCTCCTGCAGACCTTTTCTTTTCAGCAGCAAAGGATAAATTTGATGCGCTTGTAGAGAAAGAAATGATCGATCAAAAGCTAGGAACGGATCTTTTAGCCAATGATTTAGTATTAATCGTGCCTAAAAGCAATGAAAAGCAAATTCAATCCTTTGAAGATTTACAACAAGCAGGAAAAATTGCACTCGGTACGCCCGAAACGGTTCCTGCTGGGCAGTATGGTGTGGACACATTAAAAAATATGCAACTGTGGGATTCACTCGAATCAAAAGTAGTGTATACAAAAGATGTACGTCAAGTACTTACTTATACAGAAACAGAAAATGTGGATGCGGGTATGGTCTATAAAACAGATGCCCTTGTCTCTGATAAGGTCAATGTCGTGGCAACTGCCGATGATGCTATGCACGCACCGATTATTTATCCTGTAGGTGTTCTAAAAGCTAGTAAACATGCACAAGAGGCGGAGGATTTTTATCACTTCTTACAAAGTGATGAAGCTATGGATGTCTTTGAAAAGTATGGATTTAAAGGGGCTCAATAAAAGATGAGTACCGATTTTTGGTCTCCACTTAGGCTTTCGATCGAAATTGCTTTTGTTGCAGGGATCATCGCTATTATAGCAGGTATTTTAATGGGTAAATGGATGGCAACCCATGATTTCAAAGGTAAACTAGTGCTAGAAACGGTATTGCTATTACCATTGGTATTACCTCCTACAGTAGTCGGTTTCCTACTTATCGTCATTTTCGGGAAAAATAGTATGTTAGGAAATTTCATTATCTGGCTATTCGATCAACCTATCATGTTCACATGGTGGGCGGCCGTCATCGCTTCTACAATCGTTGCCTTTCCATTAATGTATCAATCAGCTAAAACTGGCTTTGCCTCTGTCGATCGAGATATTGAAAATGCAGCACGTGTGGATGGAGCGAATGAATGGCAGGTCTTTCTTTACGTGTCCATTCCCCTTGCATTAAAGGCACTTGTTTCTGGTGGGATTCTAAGCTTCACACGAGCTTTGGGTGAGTTTGGAGCGACACTTATGTTTGCGGGAAATATTCCAGGGAAAACACAAACAACACCGCTAGCAATATATATGGCCATCGATTCTGGAAACATGACCCTTGCCTGGACATGGGTTCTGTGTATGATCGCCATTTCCTTCCTTTTACTTCTTAGTATCCATATCCTGAAAGTATAAAAGAGGTAGTTGGCTCAAGCCAACTACCTCTTTTTGCTTATCCCCCACTGATCGGTGGAATAAAGGCGATTGTGTCGCCAGATTTGACAATCGTCGTATCCGTTGCAAATTCTTCATTAACCGCTGTCATGATCTGTTGTAATGAAAGCTGAGGGTAGCGCTTTTCCATCCACTCTTTTAACTGCGCAACTGTCACATCTGACAGCTCTACTGATAGCTTTGATTCACCTAGTGCTTCCTGTAGGTGGGCAAATAATAAAATGTTAATCACAGGTTTTCCTCCTCCTGAATGGCTGGTTTCCCTTGCGGATAGGGAACATTTTCTAATTGATCACCAATCCACTCTGTCCCGTCCTCCCAATGTTCTTTTTTCCATATGGGCACGATTTGTTTTATGCGATCAATTGCATATTCATTCGCCATGTAAGCTATTTTACGATGCGGTGATGACACAGCAATCACTACGGCAATATCGGAAATAGCTAAATGACCGACACGATGGGTGATGGCCACTTTTGCTTCTGGCCACTCTTCTTGTATTTCCTTTGCAATCTGTTCAAACATTTTAATCGCCATCGCTGGATAGGCTTGATATTCCAAATGCATCGTTTTTTTACCATTTGTCATTTCACGCACTGTACCGATGAATAATGTGATGGCTCCAGCATTTCGACTAAGGACTTTTTGTCTTACTTCCTCCACATCTATTGGTTGATCGATAACTTCAAATAACGCTGTCGTCATAGTTTTCCCCTCATTTCTGTCAACAAAAATTCCATATATTGTGATTCTTCATAAATCGAAAAAGCAGGGATTGCAAGGGATAGATCAAGCGGACAGCTTGGCCAATAAATCACACAGAGGATATTGGTTACTTGCTGTAGTAGTACTTGATCCTGTGCAGTGCGCAGCAGCACAACCTTCGGATAATGTTCATTTTTATACCCTTCAATTAGCATGATATCCAGTGGAAGGGACTCATAAATCGCTAGTATATCAGCCAATTGCCAGCTATTTTGGTGGATACTCATACGTAAAGTACCCGCCCCCTCCACTGCTGTAACAACCGCACCTGCTTGCTCATGCCGACTACTATCCTTGGAAGTTTCGATCGTCGGTACTCCACCATGTCCATGATGCTTAATGGTTCCTACCCTTAGCCCTTCCATTGTAGCCTGCTTGATCAATTGCTCCATCAATGTTGTTTTCCCACTATTTTGATAGCCAACTATCTGTAAGATTTTTCGATATTGTCCCAAGGCCACTCACTTCCTTGCAGATCTTCTAGCAAAAGGACATCCACTTGCATACCCTTTTCATAGCCTCTAGAGCCACCTGGTAAAACAATGAACGCATTAGCTGTCGCTAAAGATGAAACTGCACTCGATTTATCGAACCCAGATGGGACAGTTACGAGCTTCCCTTTTTCATATTCGATACGAGCTCGTACAAAGCGTGTAAAGGGATTTGGCTTTGTAAAATCAGCCCCTAAAATCGCTTGCTCTCTGCGTAAATGTGGTTGAGTATGCCCATATGCAGAACGTATAATCGGACGTACAAATAGCTCAAAGCCAACATAGCAGGCTGAAGGATTACCAGAAAGACCAAATAATAATTTGTCGTTGCGAGCAGCAACCGTTGTCACACTACCTGGACGCATCGCTATTTTATTAAACAATACCTTTGCATCAATCGCCTCATAAATAGCTGGTAAATAATCATAATCACCTACAGAAACGCCACCCGTTGTAATTAAAATATCTACTTCCTGTAGGGCCTTTTCAACACAATCAATACATAACGCAAGATCATCACTCAACTTGCCGAAATATTTCACTTCTGCGCCAGCACGCTCAATTTGCGCCATCATCATATAGGCATTACTATTGCGAATCTTACCTGGCTGTAAAGCTTCACCTGGCTCTAGTAATTCGCTACCAGTGGCAAGCACACCAATAACTGTTTTACGATAAACAGGTACTTGCTCATAGCCAAAAGTAGCAAGTAAGGCCATCACACCCGGGTTAATATATTGGCCTTGTTCAATGAGGACTGCGCCTTGCTGCACATCTTCCCCTTTATAGGAAATATTAGTACCTGCTTCAAAAGGTCGTTTAATGGACATATACTTTTGATGATTTTCTTCGAATGTATGGGTTAATTCTAGCATAACCACTGCATCACACCCTTGAGGTATTGGCGCCCCGGTCATAATGCGGACTGCTTGATGATCGCCAACTACGTCTTCATAGACATAGCCCGCGCCAATTTCTCCAACAACTTGAAAGCGGACTGGTTGCTGTGATGAGGCTTCCTTACTATCGACGGAACGAATGGCATAGCCATCATACGGCGAACGATCGAAAGCAGGTACATCATGATCGGCTCTAATAGCTTGTGCTAGAAAACGTCCATGTGCTTGCGTTAATGGCACATGCTCCTTTTTTGCTTGAAAGGCATAGTCCATAACACGATGAACGGCTTCTGCCACAGGAATTGGTTGTCTTTTTTCTACCATTTGGTACACTCCCTAACCTAATAAACGATAATAAATGCTTTTGGCTTTCTGTATATCTTGTATACCATGTATCACAACTCGCCCATCTTGGAAAATAACGATTCGGTAATCGTCCGCTTGGCAAGATAGCAAATAAGGATTCACCTGGACTTCACCGTGGGAACGGAGCTGATTTGCCAGCTGATCAAGCGAATAGTAAATGGGCTTTGGTGGTCGAATTTGTACCGCGTCTCGACCACAAAGGATCTGTAATTTCGTTTGATTTTCATAGGAGAGATAAGGATAGGTTGGCTGATCACCACAAGATGGACAATCAGACTGCCTTATTTTCTCCACATTGATTTCATAGTGTTGATTTTGCCAAACATCAAACGTTAAGTAGCTTTTTCGTAAGGCCTTGTCATCTCCAACAAGCAGTTTAAGGACCTCTGCCACTTGATAAGCTGCAACAATTTGAACTGCTGGACTAATAATGCCAACGGTATCACAAGTCATCCCTGTATGGGGCATCACTTTTAATAAGCAATGCAAACAGGGCGTTTTGCCTGGCACAACCGTGTAGGTCGCACCATAACTACCAACACAAGAGCCATATACCCAAGGAATACGATACTTTTGCGCAAGGTCATTCATGACAAAGCGAACATCAAAATTATCGGTCGCATCGACCATCACATCAACATCTTCAACTAATGGTAGCAAGGTCTCTGTGCAAGCATCCATAATGCCGACGTGAATTTCTACCTCTGTGTTTATTTGTTGGAGACGCTTTTTAGCTGCGATAACTTTGGGCATTTTTTCTTGTGCATCTAGCTCTGTATATAATTGCTGTCTTTGTAAATTACTCCACTCTACATAATCACGGTCAATGAGTGTCAGCCTGCCAATACCTGCTCGCACAAGCGCTTCTGCACTAGCACTCCCCAATGCCCCCGCACCTATGATAAGGACGTGTTTTTGCTGAAGGGATTGTTGCCCAGTTTGTCCGATAGGGTGAAATAATTGTTGTCTAGAATATCTATTTTGCATACGTATGTGGCCTTTCTTTCTATGAATTTTCGTTTGACCTTTTCATTTATAGCATTATAATAAAAGCAATGTTTTTTAGCAAAAACGCATTTGAAGGAGGTCTTACTGTGCATCCCACACATCAGCAGCAACCAATTCAAGTTGCCATTTTAACGGTCAGCGATACACGCACAAAGGCAGATGATCATGCTGGTCAGCGTATTCAGTCCTTACTACAGGAAGCTGCATTTGAAGTTGTAGACTACCAACTAACAAAGGATGAACCGCTCGATATCGCTCGTCATGTTAAAAATTGGTGCAGCGATCCAACAATTAATACCATTATCGTTACGGGTGGAACAGGATTTACACCAAGAGACCAAACCTATGACACCATTCTGCCTCTGTTTGAAAAAGAAATGATGGGGTTTGGTGAATTATTTCGAATGCTCAGCTATGAAGAAATTGGCCCAAAGGCGATGTTTAGTCGTGCCACCGCTGGAAGCCTTCAGCAAACAGCCATTTATGTTTTACCCGGCTCCACAAATGCAGTGACTTTGGCTATGTCGAAGCTCATAGTACCTACAGTCCAACATTTTGTCGGAGAGCTGAAGCGCTTATGAAAATTGCTGGTATTGTGTTAGCTGGTGGTCAATCCTCTCGCTATGGTCAGCCAAAAATGTTTGAGATGTTTGCTGGACAGCCATTATATAAACATAGTCTCATAGCCCTGCAAAAAAATCAGCTGGATCCTCTTATTATCGCTACAAATGCGCACTTACAATATCAGTTTGGACAGGAAAATGTCCAATGGGTTATTGAAAAGCAGCCACATCAAGGCCCTCTTTTTGCTTTGCATCATATCATGACAGCCTATCCTGATGTGGAATGGTTTTTTGTCGTAGCAAGCGATATGCCTTATATGAATGCAGAATTTATCCAAAAAATGGTAGGTTTGATTAATGACACTTATGATGCCATTGTTCCGACGCAAGCACTACGCGATCAGCCATTAGCTGCATTATATCGACGTACTGCTTTACCAAAGGCGACACAGCTAACAGCACAAAATAAACGGAGTATGAAAGTGCTTTTAGAGCAACTTCGTGTCTGTTATGTCCCTTTTGATGACAATAGCTCAACATTTATCAATATCAACGCACAAAAAGACTGGTCACAAACAAGTAAAAAGGAGTTTAATAATGAATAATTTTACACACTGGAACGAAGAAGGTCGTCCTAAAATGGTCGATATCTCCGCAAAAGAAATCACAACACGTACAGCCATTGCGCGCAGTACGATTCTTTTATCTGATGCGGTCTATGAAGCCATCCAACAAGGTGGCATTAAAAAAGGTGATCCGACGCAAGTTGCGCAAATTGCAGGGATTATGGGAGCTAAAAAAACAGCTGATATCATTCCCATGTGCCATCCCATCATGCTACAGGGTACGGATTTCCAGTTTGACTATGAAAAAGCAGAGAATGGCTATGAGCTCCATATTCAAGCCACTGTTAAATGCAGTGGAAAAACGGGTGTTGAAATGGAAGCTCTCACTGCTGTGTCTGTCGCAGCACTAACTTTTTATGATATGTGCAAAGCCGTTGATAAGACGATGGTCATCAAAGAAACTTACCTTGTTGAAAAAACAGGTGGGAAAAGTGGCACTTTTGTGCATAAATAAACAGAAAAAATTCGGCATTATTGTGCCGATTTTTTTCTGTTTTTTACACGCTACCCCCCAATATGAGACATTTCAATTTTTGACGTTTTCCTTTTTGCCATCGTTTGTTCATTGCGTTCATCTGAATAACGATCATTTCTTGTTTCCCAAACGTTCGTTATGCACTTGATGATGGCAGCATCATCTTGCCCTGAACGTAACAATTCCCTTAAATCCGTGCCTTCTGTTGCAAATAAACAAGTGTATAATGAACCTTCTGCGGAGAGACGAGCACGTGAGCAATTGGAGCAAAATGAATCCGTTACAGATGAAATTACACCAATCTCACCTTGAGCATCTTGATACTGATAACGCGTTGCCACCTCTCCTTTATAATTGGGCGCTACTGGTTGTAACGGCGTAAACCGATGGATTTGCTCAATAATCTCTTTTTTGGACACCACATCATCCAAACGCCAGCCGTTCGAATTCCCTACATCCATATATTCAATAAAGCGTAGAATATGCTGTTTTTCTTTAAAAAACTGCGCCATGGTAACAATATCTTGTTCGTTTTTCCCTTTTTGAACAACCATATTAATTTTTACTTGTAAGCCCGCTTCTGCAGCCTTTTCAATTCCCTCTAACACTGGCAATACCTTGCCTCTATGACCATTCATCTCGAAAAAACGCTCATCATCAAGCGAGTCTAAACTAACAGAAACTCGGGCTAAGCCTGCCTGTGCCAATGAGTGTGCGTATTTTTTTAATAACGAGCCATTGGTTGTTAAAGCAATATCTTCTACACCTTTTATGCGGTGAATACGGGCAATTAATTCGGGCAAATCACGACGTAGTAAGGGTTCCCCACCTGTAATCCGTATTTTTTTCACGCCCAATGAAACAAAGATTTTTACTAATCGTTCAATTTCATCAAAACTTAATATTTTATCAGACGGTAAAAATGCGTAATCTGGACCAAATACTTCTGCTGGCATACAATAGCGACAGCGAAAATTACAACGATCTGTCACGGATATTCTTAAATCTCTTAACGGTCTGTGTAATTGGTCTTGTAGATTCGTCATCTAATCTCCTTCTTTCAATTCATTAGCTGGTAATAGGATGCGTTGTGGGTGTGTATAAATATTCAATGTCTGTTGCCGAATAAAGCCAACCGTCGTAATACCAAGCTGCTCTGCTAATTGCAATGCTAATTCTGTGGGTGCTGATTTAGACAGCACGATGGCACAGCCTATTTTGGAAACCTTTAGTAAAATCTCCGATGATATTCGTCCGCTAAAGACGATAATTTTATCTTCCATACGGATGTTGTTGCGTAGGCAATAGCCGTAAATTTTATCCAAAGCATTATGACGTCCAATATCCATGCGACTTAGGACGATGCCATTTACATCACATAGTGCAGCATTATGCACGCCACCCGTTTTCTTAAAAATATCGGCACTATCCTGCATCGCATGCATTAAACGGAAGCAATCTTCGGTCGTTATTTGCACATGGACTTGATCCATTTTTTTTGCTACTAATGCATCGTTCGTAAACACAAAGCCTTGTCGACTCATCCCACAGCAGGACGTAATATAGCGCTTGTTTTGCGTCTGTTGGTAATAAGGATTAATATGCTTTGTTTTAATATGCACAAAACCCTCTTTCTCTTGGTGCCAAATTTCCTCAATATCCTCAAAACTACGAATCACTCGTTCAGAAGCTAAGTAGCCAATAACCATATCTTCTACATACTCGGGTGTACAGACCATCGTGACAAATTCCTGCTGATTAATTTTTACGGTAACAGCGTATTCTGAAACAATTAAATCAACCATTTCTGTCACTCGTTGTCCTTCAACACGCACAATTTTTCTTGTCATTGCTCGATCCATAAGGCATCCCCTTTATTCACTGATATGCTTTTCAAAAACAAAGACGGAAATCGCAAAATCCTCTTCAATTTTAATATCTGAAAATAAGTGAAGTAATTTGCTGCCCATCAATTCTTCCATACCCTCTGGTGGCGATTGTCTATATAAATCTTGAATCATACTCGTCCTTGCAGCATGCACCATTTTCAGCCCTTCTGGTGTACTGGCAATAAATTTTTCTGTCGGAGTGATATTTCCGTATAAGGTAGATACAGCCATATTCTCGACAAAAACGGTATGAATACGTTCAGGACCTTTACCAAATACTTCCTTTCTTAACTTTCGAATCATGTCATTAAATTCGTGGATTTTTTTAGACATAGCAACGATTCTCCCATCATAATTAAACTTTTTTAGGCAAATGGTTATGTAGGCCACCCTTACAGTTTGTTAATGATATAGCAACTTTTAAAAAAATAAAAGAGAAAATACTTTTTGATAATAATTCTCATTTAATAAATTTTATGATAAATATTGTTCATTTTGAAGGAAAGGGCTATAATATTCATATCACAAATGGAATTAATTTATTTTGAACCCTATGTTACGATGTTGCATAGTGTTTTTAATAGTTGAATTCTATTGTAATTAAAAAATAAAAGTAGATTGAGTTTTTAGCAAGACCTGCTAAGAATTTTATCCACCATGAATTATTAGCATGTCTCGGACATGTAATTTCATGGTGGATTTTTTTATTTTTTCAAAACCGAGACTTGGATAACATGTTATGATCTAGCAATTTACCTATTTTGAGGTAGCTTCAAGAACCATTGGGAATTACAATGATAACAAGACAATCTTTTCAACAATCACCAACTCGATTTGTTATTCCCTTTTGTCTTAAGCTGTACCATGTTATCCGATTCGTCTCAAAGTGCAAAAGGAGGAAGTTACCTTGACTCAAATTAATATTAATGGCGTACCGTATGAAGTAAAAGAAGGAGCTACAATCCTTGATACCATTAATCAACATGACATTCCGCATCCACAGATTTGTCATGTGCCCGCTGTTGACCCCATTGAAACATGTGATACATGTATCGTAGAAGTGAATGGCCAATTAGTTCGTTCCTGCTCTACAAAGGCAGTAGACGGCATGAATGTATTCCTAACTTCTGACAAAGCAAAAGCGGCACAAACAGAAGCGATGGACCGTCTACTCGAAAATCATTTACTGTATTGTACAGTTTGTGATAACAACAATGGCAATTGTGCTTTACACAACACTGCCGAAATGATGGAAATCGAGCATCAAAAATATCCCTACCAGCCAAAAGTGGAACCTCATGAAGTAGACATGTCACATCCGTTTTATCGATACGATCCTAACCAATGTATCGCTTGTGGTCAGTGCGTAGAGGTTTGTCAGAATCTACAGGTAAATGAAACATTATCCCTTGATTGGGAAGCAGAAAGACCACGTGTCATTTGGGATACGGGCGTTGCTATCAATGATTCTTCCTGTGTAAGTTGTGGTCAATGCGTAACCGTATGTCCATGTAATGCCTTAATGGAAAAATCCATGCTTGGAGAGGCTGGATTTATGACTGGCCTCAAACAGGATATGTTAGATCCGATGATCAGTTTGATTAAGGAAGTTGAACCAGGCTATAGCGGTATTTTTGCCGTTTCTGAAGTGGAAGCAGCCATGCGTAGTAAGCGCACCAAAAAAACAAAAACAGTATGTACTTTCTGTGGTGTAGGCTGCTCGTTCGAAGTTTGGACAAAGGGTCGTAAAATTTTAAAAGTACAGCCTTCCGATGGTCCAGTAAATGCGATTTCTACATGTGTCAAAGGGAAATTCGGCTGGGATTTTATCAATTCTGAGGAACGTATTACAAAACCACTCATTCGTAAAAATAATGAGTTTGTGGAATCATCGTGGGATGAAGCACTTGATTTAATTGCAACAAAACTAGGTGGCATTCAACAACAATATGGTCCAGGTTCTGTTGGCTTTATCTCCTCTTCTAAAATTACAAATGAAGAGAATTACTTAATTCAAAAAATGGCCCGTCAATTATTTGGCACAAACGATGTCGATAATTGTTCTCGTTATTGCCAATCTCCTGCAACTGATGGTTTATTACGTACAGTTGGCATGGGAGGAGATGCTGGTACGATCAAAGATATTGCTAAGGCTGGACTTGTCATTATTGTTGGGGCTAATCCAGCTGAGGGACATCCTGTTTTAGCAACACGTGTGAAACGTGCACATAAATTACATGGTCAGAAATTAATTGTTGCTGATATTCGTAAGCATGAAATGGCAGAGCGTTCCGACATATTTATGCGTCCAAAGCAAGGTACTGATCAAGTTTGGTTAATGGCTGTTACCAAATATATCATTGATCAAGGTTGGCATGATGAAGCGTTTATTCAAGAAAACGTCCTTCATTATGATGATTTTAAACAAGTACTTGCAACCTATACACTTAATTATGCACAAGAAATGACTGGTATTAGTAAGGAAACATTGATCGAAGTAGCTGAAATGATTCGTGATGCAGATGGTACATGTGTTCTTTGGGGCATGGGTGTAACACAAAATACTGGTGGCTCCTATACATCCGCAGCGATTTCAAATTTACTTTTGGCAACTGGAAACTATCGTCGTCCAGGTGCTGGTGCCTACCCACTCCGCGGCCATAACAATGTGCAAGGTGCCTGCGATATGGGGACACTTCCAAATCTATTGCCAGGCTATCAAAGAGTCACAGATGACGAGGCACGTGCAAAATTCGAAAAAGCCTATGGTGTCCCTATTCAACCACAGCCTGGTCGAAATAATATGCAAATGTTAGATGCGATTATGGAAGGGAAAATGAAAGCGATGTATTTAGTGGGCGAAGATATGGCACTTGTTGACTGTAATGCCAACCATGTAGATGAGGTGCTTTCACAGCTTGACTTTTTCGTTGTCCAAGATTGTTTCCTATCACGCACAGCACAATATGCAGATGTGATTTTACCTGCTGCGCCTTCGCTTGAAAAGGAAGGTACATTTACGAATACGGAACGTCGTGTTCAACGCCTGTATCAAGTATTACCAACACTTGGTGAGTCGAAAGCAGATTGGGAAATATTGCAAGCGGTTGCTCATCGTTTAGGTGCAGATTGGCATTATGATCACCCAAGCGACATCTTTGATGAAATGGCGAGCCTGTCTCCCCTCTTCTCACAAGCCAACTATGATGTTCTTGAAGGCTGGGGAAGCTTCTGTTGGGGTAGCCATGATGGTAAAGATACACCATTATTATATGAAGATGGCTTTAACTTCCCTGATAAGAAAGCTCGTTTTGCTTTAAATGATTGGGTGCAGCCTGTTGAGTTTGAAGCACAATACGATTGTCATATTAATAATGGCCGTATGCTTGAACACTTCCATGAAGGAAATCTAACAAATAAATCGAAAGGTATTCAATCGAAAGTACCTGAAATTTTCGTTGAAGTATCACCAGAATTGGCGAAAGAACGAGGCATTGCAGATGGAGCCCTACTTCGTTTAGTGTCTCCATATGGTGCCTTGAAGCTAAATGCTCTTGTTACAGATCGCGTACAAGGAAACGAATTATTCTTACCAATGAACTCTGTTAGCAAAGATTCAGCCATCAACTTCCTAACTGGCCCTGCAGCAGATGTGAATACGTCAACACCAGCTTATAAACAAACAAAAGTACGAGTAGAAGTGCTAAAAGCAAAAGGTAAATCACCACTTCCTCGCACAAACCCACGCTATAAAAAGCGTCATCCTCAAAATGGTGTTGAGGTACAACGAAAATGGAATCGTCCTGGCTACGTTCACTTAACAACCATAAACGAAAGAGAGTGAGAGCATGGCTGTACCCATTACAGGCATTAAAAAACAACAATTAACAGAAGAACAACTAAAAGAACAAAAATTAGATAATCTAAAAGAACTGCTTTCTGAAAATGAAGAAGCCGTCAATCAGGTGTTTAGTATTATGGCTGAATTAAATGATATCGGTGCACTAGAAGCAGCAATGAAGCTACTTGAAGCCAAAGAGGAAGTGGCACATATTGCACTTGGACAATTAACACGTAAGCCTGTAACTAATATCATTAACAATTTAATGGGTGTTGCGGGAGCATTGACGGAGCTCAATCCTGAAACAACGACTAAGCTGATTGAAGGCTTAAATACAGGCGTAGATGAAGCAAGCAAAGCACTTGAATCGAATGAAAAGGTCAGTGCCTTTAAGCTCATGAAAATGATAAACGATCCAGATGTCAATCGTGCGCTCAATTTTGGGGTTCATTTCTTAAAGGGACTCGGCAAAGGCTTAAAAGAATAAGGTGGTTCCTAAATGTTAACAAAAGAAAATGTTGTAAACGCATTGAAACAGGTAAATGATCCTGAGCTACATCAGAGTATTGTAGATTTGAATATGGTGCGAAACATTCAAATACATGACAACCATATAGCGCTGGATATTATTTTGACCATACCAGGATGTCCGTTAAAGGCGAAAATACAGCAAGATGTGGAGGAGGCCTTACAAGCGCTTGGTGCCTCCACTGTTACCATTAGCTTTGGTGCTATGACAGATCAGGAGCGTCGCACTTTAACAGCCTCTCTACAGGCAAAAAATGTAACTGAACAAGGAATGCCAAACATGCTACTGCCTAATTCTGGTGTTCAATTCATTGCCATTACAAGTGGTAAAGGCGGTGTTGGAAAGTCTACAGTGACCATTAATTTAGCGGTTGCACTTGCTCGTCTTGGCAAACGTGTAGGTATTTTAGATGCTGATATCTATGGTTTCAGTATCCCTGCCATGATGAAGATTGATCAAAAGCCTACCATGCTTGATCAAACGGCGATTCCAGTAGAACGTAACGGCGTAAAAATAATGTCGATGGGCTTTTTTACAAATGACAACCAGCCTGTTATGTGGCGTGGTCCTATGCTCAATAAGTGGATTCGCAATTTCCTTGTCAACACGCTATGGGGAGATTTAGATTACCTCCTCATCGATTTACCACCTGGTACAGGAGATGTTGCAATTGATATGGCTGCGATGATTCCACAAGCCCAAGAAATCATCGTGACAACACCGCATCTTGCCGCTTCTCATGTTGCATCTCGTGCAGGCTTGATGGCGCAACATACGAAACACAGGATTCTTGGTGTTGTTGAAAACATGGCCTATTTTGAAGGTGCTGACGGTCAAAAAAACTATCTATTTGGACAAGGCGGAGCCGAACAATTAGCAGATTTATTACAGACAGATGTAATCGCTCAAATTCCTTTTGCTCAACCTGAGGAAAATACAGGTTCCTCGGTCTATGATGAAGTGTCGATAATCGGTGAAGTGTTTACTCATTTAGCAGAAGATCTACTCTATAAATAATTTAAAACCCTTGATTTGTTTTTACGCAAATCAAGGGTTTTTTCTATTACTTATAACCAGCCTTTTGTAATACCTGCATGAAATAAAAACGATACGTATTTTTTACAAATGTCTCTAGAGGTAGTCCTACATTCACTTGATATTTTGTAAATATAAAATAAAATCGTTTATCCCACTTTAGGCGTAATAACTCGCCTGCTTCTTCGCCATACTTCATCGTAAATTCTTCCATCAAAGGTTCGATCATCTCATAACAATAATCTTTTAAATGGGCCAGTGCTTCAATATCCTTATCCCTTTGAAAGCGTATAATCCAATCTACTAATTGTTCATTCATATTTGCACGCCGTCCTTTTAATAAGAGTTTCTTCCTATTAAATTATACTCCTTTTTTGGCGAATCAAAAAAAGAACGATTTTTCCAATAGATTTCACTCATCAATAGGACGATTCCAACGTAGATGATAGTGAACAGACCTCTTATTCATTTTTTTGTCCAATACCAGTAATCTATCACCAGCTTGAATGACGTAGCTATTCTCTAATGTCCGAACAGTGGGCTGTTGTTGTTGGGAATTAATGATGCCAATATTGCGTTCCCACAATACCTGATGTTTGTTCATATCATAGAGCAATAACATGTGTTCAGCACTTTCTCGCTGTGTTTGCCTATATGAAACAAGAGCCGTTTTTTCTATGATATCTACATCCACCACTTTTGGTTGTAAATTTTCATAGGCTTGAATGGCTGGCTCGGTTAGGACAGCTTGACTAAAATCGCGGATGGTCTGATAATCCTCTACAGGCTGTGGATGTGTAGCAAAATAGCCCGGCAACTCTGTCTCGATGAAAAAACGGGCAGATAGGTAATCTTGAGCCTTCGCATCCTCACTTAATGTTTTACCATCAAAGCGATAGAATTTGCCATCGACCCCTTCCAAATATAAATGGTTCTCTAGGACAGCCATTTGATGTGCATTATTGCTCAATATCGCTATTAATGACGGATGTTGCGTTCGAAAATCTTTTTTAGAAAGTAGTTCTTTGCCTGTTTCCATATCTACCAAGGATAATTGACCAAACTCATCATCACGATGATGGACAAGAACACCCCCCATAAATTCCCCAAGCAGTGTTTCTTTATAGGAAGCTGATTTTGTCCATTGCTTTTCACCTGTTTGTAAATTCACAGCTACTAGGAGATGGTGTGCGATTAAATGCGTAATTCCATTCGATGTCCCATTATTTTCTGAGCCTTGCACCATTTGAACAGCAATGCTTTGTGAATCATCTGTATAAATCGGCGAATCGGATTTGATGGGAAAACCTCTCCCTGCTAAGCCAAAAACAATCATTAATAGATTACTGACCAATAAAAAAGCAATGAGCAAAATGCTAGAAGTAACGAGGCGTTTACGTTTCAAGACGATAAACATTAACAGTAAAAATCCTATGCCCAGCACGATGCAGAAAAAAATATCATGGATAAGCCAACCATTTAAACGCCATGAATAGATATATCGTTGTAGAAATTGTTCCACTTCTCTACCCCCCTCAAACAACGACTAACTAAAATCTGAATAAAGGACATAACGGTCACATTCCAAGCATTGAAATAAATAGCCTTGATGATGACCATTGTTCATTAAGGATGCAGAAAGTTCTTCTTTTGAAAAGCCGGTATAATTATCAAATTGATCCTCAATTCCTAGCTCTACTAAATCACGCCAACCAACATAGCCGATAAACGCACAATAGTCAGAGCAATGTGCCACCCAATTATTGCCCTGCCAGCTTACATAGCCAGGCGTCCGAAAGAGTACTTCCTCAGCAAACTTGGGGTTCGTAACCTGTTCATCATCCATTAAGTCTTGCTGGAAAGAACCATCATATTTTTGAGCTGCTTCCCCACTATGGATGCAGGAAGGACAAAGATAATCTACTTCCTCAATTGCATAAATACCACCAGTATAATAGACATCCACTTCTTGCTCACAACAATCACATACAACGATTTCATCTGTTTCAAAAATTTCAGCCTCTAGAGGGTTTGGTAGATATTTAAACGTTGGAATTTTCGTTTTAAGCTGCTGATGGTCTCTAATTTTTCTTGGCAGCAGAGGATTCACCGAATTTGGTTTATCTATGTAGGTCTGGAGAACGCCATACTTTTTTCGATCCTTTTTATCGTCTTTATTCATAATGACAGTAAATAACTGATATGCCTCAGGATACATCCTAAGTAAACAGTAGACCTCTACTAATATCCTTAATGTTTCTTCTGTTTGTTGAACCTGCTTTAATTGATCTTTAAAAATATGCATTTGATTAATGGTTATCGGATTGGAAGGATTAAATTTTTGTCTTAGTTCGTGCCATTCTTCCACAATCGTCATAAAAAATAAGCCTCCTTCTTACTTGCTATTTGGCAAATGAATAATCTTTTATCATTTGGCAGATTTCCACTTTATAGTTTGTGTACCATTTGTCTTTACCCAATTGTTGTGCTGTTAAATGCTTGGCATTGTCTTTCCATGCTTGGATAGCCTCTAGCGATTCCCAATAAGACACCGTTATGCCCTTTCCTTCCTCATTTCTAACACTTTCAACACGAATGAAACCAGGCTGTTGCTGTGCTAAGGCATCGATTAGGTCAGCCATCTTGCCATAGCCATCCCCATCTTGCTCAGTTCTTTGCGATGTAAAAATCACTGCATAATATGTTTCCATTTATTTCTCCTCCTCTATTACTTTTATTGTAAACCATAATGACTTTGACTAAAATCTAAATATAGGACACTGAAAGGATTGTGACAGAATGGGAATTAATCCAAACATGGCAGAAATAGCGGCACTTCTTGGTGAAACGTCAAGGGCAACCATACTTGCTAGTATGATGGACGGTCGTTTTCATACGGCTAGTGAACTAGCATATATGGCTGCCATCAAACCACAAACTGCTAGCTTTCATCTTGCTAAATTAGTAGAAGGAAAGCTGATAAAAGTTGAAAAGCAGGGACGTCATCGTTATTTTCAATTGGCTGGTGAGGACATTGCTCAATTTTTAGAGTCATTCCTAGCCATCTCTCCACCACCTGAAGTACGTTCATTAAAGCAATCGAGCCAAATCAAGTTATTACAGGATGCTAGAACTTGCTATGATCACCTTGCTGGTAAATTGGGTGTCCAATTAACGGAATCGATGCTCAAGGCAGGCTATCTTACATTGGAGGGTAAACAATTTGTCCTGACAGATGAGGGCATATTATTTTTTACGACATTCGGAATCGATTTAACTGCTTTAAAGAGAAAACGACGATCCTTTTCTCATGCCTGTTTAGATTGGAGTGAACGGCGTTATCATTTAGCTGGTGCACTAGGCTGTGAGCTATTAAATCAATTTTTCAACCTTGGTTGGCTTTTACGAGTTCCCTCTATTCGCGCCATTAAAGTGACGGAGAAAGGGAAAATAGGCTTTAAAGAGGTCTTTCATTTAGATTTGTAAATTAGGAAAGGGCACGGAGTTATCTCCTAGCCCTTTCTCCACTAAAAGTTCGGTTTACTAAATAAATGCCCATGATGATGAATAAGCCGCCAACCATTAGTGATGGTTTTAACGGTTCTTCCAATAACACCCAGCCTGTTAATACGCCAAAAAAAGGAGCTAAAAATAAATAGGCACTTGTTTTTCCTGGATCACTATTTTGCAGAAGATAATACCACCCTGCAAATTGTATGATCGAGGAAAAAATACTAAGCCACAACAGAATCAATAACGATTGTGGATTCACAATAAAAAATGGCTGTTCTAACAATGCGCTTCCTAGTAATAAGAGTAAGCCTCCAAATAGCATCTGATAAGCAGATAAAACCCACGTATCAAATAACACGCCCCATTTTTTCACTAACAAGGTGGCAGTAGCCCAAAAAACAGCTGATAGCAAGCCAAAAAGGATGCCTACTTTCAATTCAACTTGTGCCCCCATCGTAATCATCACCCCGATTAAGCCAAACAAAACCCCGATCCATTGATAGAAACGGTAGGACACTTTCATGAAAATGGTGGCAAAAATTACAACTAGTAATGGGTTTGTAAATGTTAAAATAGAAGACTCACTTGCCGTAATGGTGCGGAGACTTAAAAAAATACACCCCATCACACCTGCTGTTTGAAAGCTCCCGATCATGCATAATTTGAACCACTCCCTCCTTGTAATAGGATGAGGTCTCTTCAAGATGATAACAACGATAGCCATGATTATACCAGCCAATATAAAGCGAAGTGCAGCTAATAATAAAGGCGAGGCATACGGTAAGCCTAATTTAACAATGGCAAATGATGAACCCATTAAAAAGGTCGTTACTACTAATAAAGCAATAAATTGATAATTTTTCATCCAATAGCTCCTTACCTGATAGAATAATTGTTCTACGTACATTATAATCAGGAAGTATTTCAATGCTCATCGAAGTATGGATTACAACTCAATTGAAAGATTTTATAAGATTTCGTAAGGAAGAGGATAGTATTAAAAAATCTTACCTCCAAAAGCAAAGAGGTAAGAAACTATGGATTATTTATTTTGCATAAACGATCTGATGTTGTCTGCGATTTCCTCCGATTTTGTATGGTGTAAGTAATGATCCCCATCCAGTGTGATTACTTTGCCGTATACGGAATGTTTGACTTGTTCTTCATGCAGCGGTATCCAGTTCTTTTCAACTCCACCACTTTTCGCTTGGACAAATAAGAGAAGAGGTAAATCTTTAGGGAATGTAAGAGTTTTGGCTGCCGTGAAATTTTTGCTAATATGCTCTAATTCATTTGAAGTGCTTGTATTATAAAAGTTTTTGAGTGTAATCATCCTAATTTGCTCTTTTGTGTCGTCATCATACGGAAGACCTGCATAGGGATCATCTGAAAATTTTATAAGAATTCTTGCAATCCCTGATTTTTTTAGCAGTTGTAACGACTTAATTGGAAACTTCGTGTCCATACCACCCTGTGTAGGGACACTGCTATCAATCCCGACAAATCCAGTTACCTCATTCGGATATTTATTAACATAATCGAGTCCATAGATGCCTGCTATCGAATGTCCCATTAGCATATACCGATCAATCTTTAACTCCTGTAAAGCTTCATGGATTTCACTAACAATATTCTCTGTGCTTCGTTCTTTAGCTGTATCCTCACTTAAGCCATAGCCAAAGGGCTCTATTGAAACGATTTTATAATAGGGAGCTAGTTCATCTATCAATGGCTTAAAGTCGAGCGTTGGTGCTGCAGTACCGAAGCCTGGTAGTAATACGATGGTTTCAGCACCCTTACCTTGAATGGTGACATTCATTTTTTCCCCATTCACGGAGACGAGCTGACCATAAGGTTCTATTTTTCCTTGCTCTATTTTGTTGCAAATAATGTTTATTGTAAAAACAATGACAAGTAGCCCCACAATGGATATACCTAGGACTGCCATTGATTTCAGTAAAACACGCATAAATTTTTTCATGTTTAATGCACGAGAGGGATTCACCTTTACTCGTGCCTCCTCCTTTACTACGATTATTCCAGCTTCTTTTGAGCTGTTAGTGCAACTATAAAGGAGAGAGATGTCTTCCGAATGACGACAATATGAACACAAGATGAACAACAATCAGAACCACCAGTCTAACTGGTGGTTTGCTCTACGCGTGAAACGCTGGGGTACTGGCCCATGTCTAAAGACACACTGAAAGGTCCGCCAACCGCACTCCGTTTTCACGCTACCACTAAAGTGGTTTTATTATTTTCGCTTTTTTGCTTGTATTTCTTCTCCTGTAAATGGATCAATGAATTCTTTCATGGTCATTTGATCCTCAAGAATATCCTCTTGCAATTGATTTTTTATATATTCCTGTATGATTTTTCTGTTTCGTCCTACTGTATCTACATAATATCCGCGACACCAAAACTTCCTATTTCCATATTTGTATTTCAGGTTCGCATGCCGATCGAATATCATTAAACTACTCTTCCCTTTCAAATAACCCACAAACGATGAAACACTTATTTTTGGTGGAATACTCACCAACATATGAATGTGATCAGGACAGGCTGTGGCTTCAATGATTTCTACTCCTTTTCTTTCACATAACTGGCGAAGAATTCTACCTATATCTGCTTTGATTTGTCCATAAATAATCTGCCTTCTATATTTTGGCGCAAAGACGATGTGATACTTACAATTCCATGTCGTGTGTGCTAAACTTTTATTATCCATTTGGAGCCCCTTTCGTACGAAGTCGGTTGACCAGACCTGATTTCATTGTACGGCTGGGGTTTTTTTCTTGTCCATAGCTAGAAGCTCTTTGGAACCCCTCGCATAGCAAGGGGTTTTCAAAATATACAAAAAAATGTTACGACATCTGTATAGGAGTCGTAACATGCTCTCTTTAATTTAAGGTAATAGGTAATTTGACAATCATTGTCGTTCCATGCCCAAGCTCACTCTCGACTTCAATTTCTCCTCGATGTAGTAAAACGATTTGCTTCACGATAGCAAGCCCCATTCCACTGCCTTCATACTTGTGACTATGGGAACGATCGGCCTTGAAAAACCGTTCGAATATACGTTGCTGATCCTCTAAAGAAATCCCAATGCCTCTATCCGTTATTCGGACTATCACATGATTTGCACTTTGCTTCATGCTGATCTCAATCGTATCATTAGGACTTGAAAATTTAATACTATTCGTAAGAATATTTGTCCATACCTGATGTAATTGATCGTAATCAGCCATGAGGCGAACAGCCTTCAACTGGAGCTCAAAATCAATATTGCGAGAGGACCATTGAGGCTGGAGGGAGACAATGACACGTCTAATTTGTTCATCTAGACTGAACGTATCGAGATGCATTGGCTGTGTCTTTGATTCTAGTAAGCTCAGCTTTAAAAGGCTATCACTCATCTTAGACATTCGATTGGCCTCCGAAATGATGATATCAAGATAACGGTTTTTCTCGTCATCCGTTACATCAACTTGTTTCAGTGCTAATGCGTAACCAGAAATGGAGGTAAGTGGAGACTGCACCTCATGGGACACATTCGATACAAAATCTCTCCTCATTTGCTCTAGCTGCTGTAACTCCTCCGCCATATCTTCAAAGCTTTTAGCCAACGTACCTAACTCCCCTGATTGCTTAATATTTAATTCGACATTGAAATCACCACCAGCAATATGTTTAGTGGCTTGTGTTAGTTTTTTGATTGGCTTGACTAAAAACATCGCTGCAACTAAAAACACAACGCTTCCAATAACAAGGGCATAAGTAGCAAAATTCAGAATCAACTTGATGGAAAAAGAGGTTGAAGGTAAAGCAATCGTTTGGATAAACATCGCTCTCGTTCCCATTTCAGTTGTTAGAGGTATACCGACAAGTATGGATGAAATACCACTTGGAATTACTTGAATAACCTCTCCATCCAGTACAGCTTGTACTTGTTCCATTGTTACAGGGGCTAACTGATTGCCATGAAGCTTTCCGTAAGCCGTAAACTGCCCTGTTTCTTCATAAATGCGAACATGATAGGATTCAAGCTGATGCATATCACGTATAAAACGATCGGCTTCATGATATGGCAATGTGTCAAAAATTTGTACCATGTCTTGTCCAAAATTTAATAAGGGAATTTGTAAGTTTTCATTTAATTTATCTTTAAATACCCATGTTGCCATGAAAAAAGAGATAACCGTTCCCCCAATGACAGCAACTAGAAAGATTAAAACGACGCGAGTATATAAAGATTTAATCATTCCTCAACCTCAAGCCTATAGCCCAGACCCCTTATTGTGTCGATATGAAAATCAGTGATGGTGTTGAAGCGCTCACGCAGGCGCTTAATATGTACATCGATGGTTCGATTATCTCCCGCATAATCAATCCCCCAAATTTGATCGATCAGTTGTTCTCTTGTATAGACTTGTCCAGGTGTTTCGGCAAGCTTATATAATAATTCAAATTCCTTGAGCGGTAGTGAAATAACATCTTTTCCTCTCATAATTTTATAGGTCTGACGGTCCAGCGTGACTTGACCAAGTTGAATGGTCTGCGAATGGCCAATCCTGTAGCGCTTCAAAAGTGCCTTTACACGTACAGTTAGCTCTAACGGATCAAATGGCTTTGTTAAATAATCATCCGTTCCAAGCTCAAAGCCCTTCACTTTTTCCCATGTTTCCCCTCTTGCAGTCAGCATCAGGAGAGGAAGATCCGTATTCGTTTTGCGGAGCTCCTTACATAGTGTCCAGCCATCCATCGTTGGCATCATAATATCTAGTACAACAAGATCAATAGGTGTTGAGCCGTAGATGGCTAATGCTTCTTTACCATCTCCTGCCTCCATTGTAGTGAACCCGTCTTTGCGCAGAAAAAGGCAAACAAGTTCACGAATGTTCGCATCATCATCCGCAACAAGTATCGTCGGCATACATTCGTTCCCCTCTTTTCGAATCTATTATTCACACACATTATACTATATAATTTCTTTACTTCTCCCCTACCACACCTCACGATTAATTGCTGTGGCCTAAAAAACCACTTCCTAAAAACATAAAGGAAGTGGTTCTAATCAAGCAATTAACTTTGCAAACCATGCAACGTAATGAGCACCTGGAATCAATAGTAACTGTGCCACAATGGTTCCTAAAAATCTGGAGAACATCATCATAACAGACATTCTTTTCAGGTCTAGATAGCTTCCTCTCTTATTGATCACATCATCTGCTAGAATGGATATTTTCGGGTCAATGAATAGGATTAATAGTATTGTTGCAATGCCATTAATTAATCCAGATGCCATAACAGCAGTAGTCTTTAATTCTGGTACTAATAATGTGGCATACAATGCAGATAAAACGCCAATCGTATAAATAGCTGTAATAACAATATTGATAACAAATAATTTAATCGGTATATCCTGTAGACGAATGCCTTTTAAATAACTAAAATTTGGTGTATGAATATGCTTAATTCCCCGTCTTACATAGTCAAATGTAAAGCCCTTTTTCAATAAAGCCGGGATTGAGCCTCTTTCCTCAGCCAAATGAACGATAGCTCTTGAAAAAATGGCTACAAAGGTGGGAATAAGTAAGATTCCTACTATTGTTCCAAGCGAAGCCGCTCCAATAATTAGTCGAAATTGATGTTCTACAAATGTCATGGCATTCTCCGTAGGTGCTGTATCAACAAGGCTCCCTGTGAATGGTTGTTGCATCATATTGGCTAACCTCGACACCATGACCATTACATTAAAAAGAGATAAAGCCGAAGCTAGTAATTTGACACGTGCTCCTGATAAACGAACTGCATATGCAAGCGTTTCAATCGCATGAATGATTAAAATAAATAAAGCAATCATGATTAATTTTTCTGTTATTAAATCCACATATGTACCTACTCTTTGCTTTCTAACGATTTAATATTGTAACGCTTATTCAATAAAATAGTTCCAATTGAAAAAATGTGCTGTCCACGCCATAAAAGGTAATTATAAAAGGCGAGAGGTTGATTATTTCCAATGTGGAGAAGTGATGAGTGACTACCCTCGCCATAAAGAGTAGTGAACACCTTTGTTTTATTTGAAAATTTTTTCTAAAAAAGAAACATTTTAATGGGTTGGAGTGGAAGGCTACTTGAATCTTCTTGAATAGCGATACAGGTAACCTCTAAACGGAGCTGTGTTCGCCCAGAGGAAAGCATGTAACCTGCACGGAAATTTTTCAACACTATGAAAAAACTTACCCTAAGAAAGGGTAAGTTTTTTGTTACTTCTACAGTTGCTTTACCATTAATTTTAATAAATCATCCTGTGACATCTCTTCCGTCAGCAGCGTTTCACCATCCACCCCAAGATAATCATGCGGATTCCACCAAGCACGTAAAGAATCTTCCCCGAAGTCATTTTTTTTGGAGCTAGAATGATGACGAATAACGGTTTCCTCAAAAGATAAATCAAAATAATAAGTATTGGCCTTCTGATCAAAGAAGTGGATTAAATCCTTTAACATAGCTCCATAACGACTGGCATATAATATTCCTTCTACAATGACAACTTCACAACGACCTTTACCATACTCTGCGATTTGACGAATTAATTCAATAGAAAGATTGCCTTCTCGATCATGCACCTTTAACATATCACGTCGGACAACATCTTGCGCAATCAAAAGTGTACCATGTCCAAGATGATGCTGAAGTTTCTTTGCAATTGTCGTTTTCCCACTACCTGAATTTCCTCGAATAATAATTAGCTTAGAGTCCAATTTCCCCTTCTCCTTTTTAAGCTGCTCTCCTAGACCAAATGACAACAGGAATCAATACTAACGACAATAGCCCTCCTGCTAAGGACAACACTGCATAGCTTGAATTCGCCACTACCATACCTGATAGCGCACCACCTGATGCACCTGCCAATGCCACAAAAACATCCATCTTCCCCTGTGTTTTTGCACGGGTAGAAGGCTCCGTCGCATCAACAATTTGAGCAGTTCCACTAATTAAGCCAAAGTTCCAACCTAATCCCAGTAAAGAAAGTGCCACAATGAGTAACACCATTGAATCGCTTGGTGCAAATGCAGCCACTACGCCAGCGAGTAGCAACGTAATACCTGAAGCTATACTCATTGCCGTACGTCCGATTTTATCAACAAGAATACCTGTGACAAGTGATGGCAGATACATAGCACCTACATGAAACCCTATCACAATACCAACCTCGGCTAATCCATGTCCATGATGTTTCATATGTACAGGTGTCATTGTCATGATGGCCACCATGACAATTTGTGTCAGGACCATAACTGTTGCTCCTACCGCTAGGCCTCTTTTATTGCTAGATATAGGCATGGATGGTGTTTGATTTTCTTTGTTCATTTTTTGCTTATGTGCCTCTATGGCTTTCGCTATTTCTAGCGGGTCAGGACGCAACATAGTAAACAATACAAGCCCCGCCATAATAAAGGCCAAAGCAGATAATAGAAATGGACCCGCTAGAGCTGGAATACCGATAGACAGCGCCACTTTTCCCATCCATTCTACTAAATTCGGACCTAAAACAGCACCAAACGTGGTCATAAGCATGGTTGTACTAATCGCCGTAGCACGTTGCTTATTATTGGCTAAATCTGTCCCAGCGTAACGTGCCTGTAAATTAGTTGCCGTACCAGCTCCATAGATTAATAGAGAGGCAAACAATAACACAATACTATTCATTAAAGTAGCAAGGACTACACCTATTGCACCAAGTCCACCCACTATAAAACCTGTTGATAAGCCTATGCGGCGACCATAACGTTGAGATAGTTTTCCTACAATGAAAGCCGCACCCGCAGAGCCTAACGTAAATAATGCAGAGGGTACACCCGCATAGGCATCCGTTCCAAGCATTTGTTGTGCCAGTAGAGCGCCTACCGTTATACCCGCCGCAAGTCCAGCTCCCCCAAAAATTTGGGATAAGCTAACAACTATCAGTACACGCCTATATAGGTTTTTTAGTTTTTCTGGTGACTCAATGTAGGACGCAATTGACTCTTGAGATTTTTCAACCATTTTTCAACCTTCTTTCTCTATGTATATCAAACAAGATTACTTGAATTAATGAAGAAGGAACCGTCTCCATCTAGACAGTTCCTTTCCTATGCTACCATCTTTTTATACCTCTATCGTATGCCCCAATTGGTGTCATGCATAAAGGACATGATATTAATGTGCATGCATAACGACATTCTTTTTCTTTGCGTAAAATAAGAAAGTAGTGGTTAAACTTAAGCTTATGATTCCGAAAACAAGTCCCATACCACTTAAACCAATTAAATCTAGCATCATACCTGTCGATAAAAGCACGATTTGAAAGACGACGGAATCAATCATGTTGCGGAATGAGAAAAAGCGTCCATGAAACTGTTTGGGTACTTGTTTTTGGAAAATTACCATTGTCGTTGGGAAAAAACAGCCAACTGAAAAGCCAAAAACGCCAAATGCCACTAAAGCGAAAAATGGAGTCTCTGCAAGTAATAATAGGAGCTCCATTGAGCCTATAATAAAGGCTAATGAAAAAAGCAGTGTACCCATTTGTACACGGTCAGCAATCATTTTCAAACCAGCTGCACCAAGCATAAATCCGATACCTTCCACCGTATACAATAATCCTGAAATTGTGGTAGATTGATGAATTTCAGATATTTTCATAATCACTAAATTAAAAGAGCCTAAAAATAATGTAGGAATTAACATTAAGACAAGCGTCATCAAGACGACTGGATGCTCTTTGATCATCGGTAACACTTCTTTAAAATTCCCTTTTTCTTTGTTTGTCATCGTTTCAGTAGATGCTTCATCCAATTGCAATAAACTAGTAATGACAAACATGCCTAAATAGACAATAAATGAAATAATATATAACCATTTTAACTCAAAAAAACTGAGCATAAACCCGGCAGCGGCTGTACCGATGATCCTTGAAATGGTTCTCGCATTCATTTGCCAAGCATTTAATGTAATTAAATCCTGTTCCTTCGCAATCATGGGAATAATAGATTGCAAGGCAGGCATATAAAATGCTGCTGCTATTTGCAGCGTGATTAAAAATAGAATCATCCAAATGACCGAATTAGTATAAAGTGCGATAAACATAAATAAAACACTGATGATGCGTCCGATACTCGCCATCTGGACAACCGTTTTTTTCTTCGATTGGTCAATGATACGTCCTGCCATTGGACCAACAACTAAGCCTGCTAAAATACCACAAGAAATAATTAATGATTTGTGAAAGTCAGAAGGTACTACCTCTTGCATAAAGGCTAAATTGCCAATAATGCCAGCCCATAAGCCGAGACCTACGACAAATTCACCTAATAAAATAATCCATACGTTTCGATTTCTCCACATGCTGTTCTCCTTGTTGCTATCATAAAATTTATCGTAACAAAATTTTAAATATTCGTACATAAAAATATAGAAAAATTTGCTAGATGCTATTATTCTTTCTCTTTCTAGTTTATCTTAACGAGTATACTATTTTTCCTAGAAGTAGTACTCATTCAAAAGTTTGAACTTGTCCTTAAAAGAAAAAACATCGTTTGATGGGCGTATCAAACGACGTTTTTCATTAAGAAGTTTCTAGTTTATGAACAAGTACTTTTTTTCTACGCTCAACGATTTTTTGACAGATGAACGTCACGATAAAAATGAAGCCGACTGTTGTTGCCATCATACCTGCTATAGAGGTATCCCAAAATTTCGCTAAATAATAGCCAATGACGGAAGCAGCAGCTCCAAAGAGCATACTATAGACGAACATTTGCTTAATCGTCTTGCTGATTAAATAGGAGGTAGCAGCTGGCCCAATCAACATGGCAACCACTAAAATGGCCCCTACACTATCAAAAGCTGCCACTGTTGTAAACGAAATCGATGTCATAAAGCCATAATGAAGAAAGACAACGGGAATGCCAATGGTTGCTGCATACACAGGGTCAAACGTTGCAAGCTTCATTTCTTTAAAGAATAGGAGTAGGAACGCAATATTAATGACGAGGACGAGTAAGAGCATCCATACTGCCTTAGGCATTGCCAGCCCAAGCAATGTCCATTTATCCCAAGGAACAAAAGCAATTTCTCCCATTAAAACATGCTCAACATCTAAGTGCACATTGCCTGCAAATAAGGTGATGAGGAGAACACCTGCTGCAAACAGAGATGTAAACACTACGCCTATCGCTGCGTCTTCTTGAATACCAGAAGAATGTAATAATTGCACAAGATAGGCTGTTAAAATCCCTGCAAACGCAGCACCTACCAACATCCAAAAACCATTCAACGTTTGGGTAATAAGGTAAGCCATTACAATGCCAAAGAGCACTGTATGACTGATCGCATCTGCAATCATGGACATTCTACGCAAGATGAGGAAGACACCTGCAATTCCACAAGTTACCCCAACTAACAGTCCCGTGAATACAACCCAAAATTCGATCATCCTACATCACCCTGCTTTCGAAATTGCATTTTCCTACGATATTTACTAATTTGACCAGTTGGACTTATAAAATACGATAGAAAGAATATACCTGCTGCCACTAAGACAATTATCGGACCTGTCGATAACCCTGTTCGAATCGCACTAATAAAGGTTCCTGTTATGCCAGCGATACCTCCAATCGCAGCACTTAAAATGAGCATTGTGCTCAATTTTTTTGTCCATAACTTGGCACTGGCAGCAGGAATAATTAATAAAGCTGACATTAAAATAACGCCAACAGCTTGTATACCTGTAACAATTGTCATGACAATTAAAACCGTTAATGTTGCCTTTAAAGCCTCTATTGGTAAGCCAATCCCTTTTGCATAAACAGGATCAAAGATCAGTAGCTTCCATTCCTTATAAAGCAAGAGACTAACCACAATAATGATGGTTGCACTAATAAAGAGCCACATTAAATCTGCCTTGGTCATCGTCGCTGCTTTACCGAAAATAAAATTATTCAGACCACTCTGATTCCCCAGTGGGCTACGGTTAACCACTGTTAAAAATACAACACCAACACCAAAAAATACGGTGAGGACTAATCCAATGGCAGCGTCAGCCTTCATTTTTGAAAATGACACAATCCATTGAATACAATACACAGATAATGCAGATGTAATGCCTGCTCCTAGCATTAAAATTGGCAATTCCTTTTGACCTGTTAGCAGGAACGCAAGGGCAATACCTGGTAATGCTGCATGCGCAGCAGCATCCCCAACTAGACTTTGTTTCTGTAAGAAGGAGAACGTGCCTGTGATGCCTGCTGCAATGCCAAGTAACATCGTTCCACTCAGTACCCACAATAAGTTACCGCTTAACATTATGTCCCTCCTTACACATGCTGCATCATGAAAAGTTTACCACCATATGTTTTTTGTAATTGCTCTGGTGTAAAAACATCTTCCGTTGCGCCTGATGCTAAAATTGTTTTGTTTAATAGAATTGTATAGTCAAAGTATTCTTTGACGGTTTGAAGATCGTGATGCACAACAAAAATACTTTTTCCCTGTGCCTTTAAATCCTTTAAAATATCAATAATCGTTTTTTCTGTCGCAGCATCTACTCCTGCAAATGGTTCATCTAAAAAATATATATCTGCATTTTGTGCAAGGGCTCTAGCTAGGAATACACGTTGTTGCTGGCCTCCTGAAAGCTGCCCGATGGAACGCTCTGCAAAATCCTGCATCCCAACACTTGCTAAAGCTTGTCGAGCAACAATTTTATCCTGCTTAGACGGTCTTTTAAATAAGCCTGTATGGCCATAACGCCCCATGAGCACCACATCCAACGCATTTGTTGGGAAATCCCAATCCACCGCATTACGCTGAGGCACATAGCCTACGACTAAACTCTTTGGCTCAAACACCTTCCCTAAAATTTCTACCTTTCCCACTTTATTAGGAAGCTGATTTAAAATGGCCTTTAAAAATGTGGATTTCCCTGCACCATTTGGGCCAATAATGGCAGCTAGATGACCTGTAGGCACTGTTACACAGGCATTTTCTAATACTGTTTTTTTATCATACGCCACTGATAGATTTTCCACTGTTAATGCATACATATTCTTCACCTACTTTAATGCATCGACGATCGTGTCGATGTTATGTTGATACATACCTATATACGTACCTTCTGTTGTTCCTTCAGCTCCCATAGCATCTGAGAATAATTCCCCACCGATGACAATGTCGTGGCCTTTCTCCTTAGCCCCTTCAATGACAGCTTTCATCGCCTTATCGGACACACTGGATTCTATAAAAAGAGCCTTAATCTTATTTTCTACTAAGAAATCAACCATCTCCTGAACATCCTTCACACCATACTCTGAATCAGTACTCAGCCCTTGCAAGCCACGTACTTCAAATCCCTGACTTCTGCCAAAGTAATTGAATGCATCATGAGCCGTTACTAATATTCTTTGTTGCTGTGGTATTTCATTCACACGTTTTTCTGCGTAGCTTTGTAAATCATCCAGCTTTTTCAAGTAAGCTGCTTCATTTGTTTGAAAATCTTCTTTAAATTCAGGGTATTCTTCCTGAAGCTGCGTACTGATTGCCTTGACAACACCTTTCCAAAGCTCAACATCAAACCAAATATGTGGATCATGGAGCATGGCATCCGTATCACTGGCAAGCAGTTGCTTTTCATCTAATGTCTCGCCCACTGCCAAGACCGTTTTATCCTTCGCCATTTGTTCAAAGATATCGAGCATTTGTCCTTCTAAATGTAAGCCATTATAAAAAATGACTTCTGCTTTATCCAATTTCGATAAATCACTTTGAGTCGCCTTGTAGAGATGGGGATCTACGCCTGGACCCATCAATGCTGATACCTGTAAATGATCACCACTGATTTCTTTAATCGCATCTGCAATTTGTCCTGTGGTTGCAACCACAATGCCTTCTTTTTCACCCTCTGTTTCTGCTGAACAGCCAAATAATAGAAATGAGAGTGATAATACCACCACACCTAACCATTGTTTCATTTTCCTACCTCAACTTTCTCTTTATTAAGCAATTGTTTGAAAAAAGTGCCTAAACTACGAAGTAACCAATTGGCGGACAAGCCGTAAATTGGTTGTCATGCCCGCCCTAGTCGTATTCAACGCCAATATCCTAACTTTTTCCACACAATACCTTAATTTATATTCATTTTCCTGATAAGCTGGCGCCAGCTCATCCAGAAAAGGATTAACATCATACCTGCGCCTACTGAATCGGTCAGTTTCCATACGATTGCTAAAATAATTAAAATGGCCATTGGAAGAATCGTCAGCTTGAAATCACCTAAATCTTTCATTCACGCACTCTTCTTTCTTTGGAGATATTTTGTTTCCCTTAGGAAAAATATATGCTTAATACAAAGAAAATTCAACTACTTTATGAAAATTTCTTTAAAAAATTTTTTTTCTTACACAAAAATTAGTTTAGCCCAAACAAAAAAATCCCTAATGCAGACATTAGAGATTCTTTTATAAAAATACATAGATTTATGTTAATATACTTTTATTCTTCTTTTTCTAGCGGCTTTCCTATAAATTCAAATGCATAAATATGTGTTTTTGTTAATTCAATAATATCCTTGATTAAAGCTTCTTCTGATTTTTCATAGCCGCTTGCAATCCATTGCATCATCAATCCATAAAAGCCGTAGGAAGTATAATGCTTGAACATGTTCATGTTGACAGGCTGCTGATTGATCGTCTCAAATTTAAATTGCTCTTGATAAATTTTTGTGATCGTTAAGGGCATACGGGTGTGCAACCCAGGAATCGTATCTTCCACATTCAGCAGCTCGAAAAACAAACGGTGCTTATAAATGTAATGAATAATATTAAAGGATGGTGCTTTCAATTTTGTCGTGTATACCTTTTCTCCATATAGGTAGGGTTCACCTACTGCCACTTCCAGACCATTCAGCATTTGTTCTAGTAAATTCTCTGCTAGTTCAAATTTATCTTGAAAATGCACATAAAAGGTACTACGGTTATAGCCCGCTCGTTCTACAATATCCTTCACTGTAATGGCTTGAAAACCATGTTGTTTCATTAAATCGACAAACGCTTCATAAAAATGACGGCGGGTTCTTTCTTGTCTTTGTGTCCATTTTGGCAATTTTACTTCCCCCTTTTAGACATTCCAGGCACATATGTCTACTAGTTAGATATTTACTACGACATTAATGATTGTTTCCGTTTTCAGGCGTTTTACAATAAAAGTACACCGTGATTTACACAGTGTGCAAGAAAAAAGTTTGTTTAAGGGAGTGTCATGTATGGGGAAATTACAAGATAAAGTCGCAATTATTACAGGTGGTGCTTCTGGTATCGGTGCTGCAACAGCCAAATTATTTGTAGCAGAGGGAGCAAAAGTGGTGCTTGTGGACCTAAACGAGGAAAAAGGCCAAGCATTTGCAGCTGAACTACAGGCAACAGGAGCAAAAGCCATGTTTATCAAAGCAAACGTAACGGATGAACAGGAAGTAGCAGCTATTTATCAAACAACTATTGAGGCATTTGGCAAAGTCGATGTCCTTTTTAATAATGCAGGGATTGGTCGTGTTACGCCAACTGAGGAGCTTCCTTATGCGGAATGGCGTCAAACTGTAAATGTAGACTTAGATGGTGTATTTTTAATGGCGCAGGCTGCCATCAAAGAAATGCTAAAAGCGAATGGTGGTACAATCGTTAATACAGCTTCGATGTATGGCTGGGTTGGCTCGCCAGGATCAGCTGCTTATAATGCAGCAAAAGGAGGCGTGATTAATTTAACACGTTCATTAGCATTAGAATTTGCTACGCGAGGGATTCGTGTCAATGCCCTATGTCCAGGCTTTATTGATACACCAATTATCCCAGAAGAAAGTAAGGAGCCATTACGTCAGATCACACCTATGCAACGACTAGGACAACCAGAGGAAATGGCGAAAGCTGTTTTATTTATGGCATGTGACGATTCAACGTTTATGACAGGGAACACATTAACAGTAGATGGTGGCTACACAGCCCAATAACGACGTTTAAAATAATCGCTACCCGACAAAGGGCAGCGATTATTTTTTCACTAGAAAAATTTGCAGTTTTTATCCATTTCCTGCAAACTATTACTAAAGCGAGCAAGAAAGGATGAAGACAACAAATGAAAAAATTAATAGGTACATTATTATTTTCTATTCTGATTATAGCTAGTGCAGGCAATGTACAAGCTGCTGGCTTTCGGGACGTATCAAAGGATCATTATGCATATGAAGCTATTTTATGGGCAGAAGAATATGATATTGTTAATGGCTTTACAGACGGTACATTTAAACCGAATGCTACCATTACTGAACAGCAATTAGGAAAATTATTAGCCAATTTTTATGAGCTCGAAACGCCCATCGACGAATTAAAAAAGCAAACTCCTTCGGCAAACTGGTCGGATGATTTCTATAACCAGCTCGCAAGCTATGGGGTGCCTTTAAATGGCTATTTCGACAACCGAATCCGAGCGGCTACTGTGAAGCGTGGTGTAGTGGCACAGGCTATTGCTCATTTAGCTAGCGGTAAGAAGGGCTTAGATCAATCTATTCAATTTTTACTTGATACCTATATTTCTTCCGGGCTAAATCCACAGTATGAAGAGCGTAATTTACAAAAGTTTTATGGCGTGACAAGCAACATGACTCGTGCGCAAGTTGTTACGATGCTCTATCGTATGGACGAACGAAATTATTATGAAATTTCAGCGGATGCACAAGCAATTCATGAGAATGCCAACAACGTATCCTTAAATAATAGGGCAAAAAATGCTCAAAATCAGCTCGACAAATCATTACAGCAGGCTACTCCTAGTAAAAGCGCATGGGAAGGTGTGTATACTTATTACTACAAATGGGGTAAGGGTACAAATGAGTTTAACCGCCGTGATGCTATAATCTCCAATGCCACAAACAAGAGCTTTTCTATTGCTTTAACGGCGAATGATGGCTCCGCTTCAGGTAGTGTAAATGGCACAGCCACAATTACAAGCAATACGAAAGCCCTTATGAATACATCCTCGAATGGCAATCGTTGTGTTGTCGAGTTTGAACGTTTATCCAATAATGCCCTAAAGGTGACCGAGATTGATTGTCGTGCTGAACGTAATGAAGGCACCAATTTTTCGGGTACCCTCAAGCAGCAATAATTTGTAACAGAGTCTGAATCATTCAGGCTCTTTTTTCATCCTTAAAAGCTTCATAGCTATGTTTGGCGATGGCAATAAAATCTTCGAGACAGGGATGCATATGCTTATCTTTATGCCATGCAATATCTGTATAAATTGGCGCTAAATCAATTGTGGACGATACTTCCATTAATTGACCACTTTCCAGCTCCTTCTCTACAACCATTTTAGGTAAAAATGTAATACCTAACCCTGCCATCACACATTGCTTGATTGCTTCAATACTGGCGAATTCAATCATTTGTAAGGGATTGACACCCTCTTGCTGTAGCTGTGCTTCTAAATGATTACGATAGGAGCACCCTGTTTCTGTTAACAACATCGTTTCAGTTGAAATTTGTTGAGCCGATAGAGGCTGACTAATTTCTTTGGGGGCACTCACAAAAACAAGCTGTTCCTGAATCAATCGCTCTCGCTTGAGCATGGCTGTTTCCTGATAAGTGTCCGTTATCAATGCAATATCAAGTTTACCAGCTTGTAATAAATCCTTTGCAATAGCTGTTGTATGCACAGGCTTGAAAATGATTTTCACTTGCGGGTGTGCTTGTTGAAATTGCTGTAAAATACTTGGTAGTCGATAGACACACTGACTTTCCTGTGCCCCTACCTTCAATAGGACTTGCTCCTGCTCGTTGGATATAGCTTTTTTCATTTCACGGTCTAGCTCAAGCATTTTTTTTGCATAATGCTGTAGACGCTTGCCCTCTTCTGTGAGAATAATGCGCTTGCCAAGCCGCTCAAAAAGAGGAACACCTAACTCTTGTTCTAATGTTTTTATCTGAGCTGTAATACTCGATTGAGCGTAGTCAAGAAGCTGGGCTGTCTGTGTAAAGCTTAATGTTTCAGCTGCTGTAAAAAACGTTTGAAGCTGCTTAATATCCATCACGTGAACCCCTTCATCTATTTCTTCGATAGTTTTTGTTGAAACATTCATCCTTTTCGATAATAAAATCCAATATACACTAGTTTGTAGTTGAAAGAAAGAGATGGCTGCATTTACCAATAGCGCAAGCAAATTTCTAACATCAAAAGAACCTTTCATCATATAAAGAGAAACGAATTTGGAGACTTCTTCCCTCCAAATTCGTTTCATTGTATTGTGCTATAAAAATAGTAAATATCATCTAAAGCCAATAAGGTCGACTTATTGTAATTCTTTTCTAAGATGATCAGCTGCAGACAATGCTTTTAGATCTTGAAGGATCTCGCCTGGCTTGTTTCCTTCTCCTAGAATATATCCCTCAAAGGTTATCCCAACAAAATCAAAAATATGTTGAAATTGCTGAATCATTGGTAACCCCTTTATATAAGGCTCATCTCCACCAACTGCAATGACATATGCTTTTTTAGAAGACATTAATGCTTTAAAATCTGGATAATTCGGGTCTCTTAGGGTTTGTGACCATCGATCTATAAAGTTCTTCATCGCTCCTGTCATACTATACCAATAAATAGGCGTAGAAAATATAAGAATATCATGCGGAAGAATACGGTCAATGACGGCGTTATAATCATCGCTGACATCTGTGAACCCTTCCGCAGCATGACGCTTATCGATTATTGGCTGAATAACACAGTCCTTTAGATAAATTTCTTCAATCATTAGGCCTTGAGTGGCTAATTTTGTTAAAGTCTCTACATTCCCATTCGGCCGATTGCCACCGTAAATAACTGCTATTGACATTTAGAATATCCCCGTTTCCTTGAAGTTTTTACTATTGTTCCCGTATACCTGTATCTTATTATGAATTTACAATTCGATAAAGATGATTATTTCGATAAAATCAATCGAAAAAAGTGATTACAATTAGCATGCATACTTTTAAAAATATGTTCAATTAAACTAGGATACAAAATGAAATCAATAGTTAGTTATAACCCCTCTAAATTATCCAACAAACTATACCCATATTTAGCAAATTGTTGTTTGACTTGGTTAATGCAATATTTAATTCGTTTCTTTTTTTCTTCTTCGGAATATCCTATTGGGTTTTTTACACACGCACCCAAATCAATCCATTTCAAAGTGCTATTTTCCGTATCCCAGTATATATGTTCAAATTTAAAATCAAAATCGTATCTGTCTACATTCATCATATCTTTTTTTGCTTCAATCATTTTCAAAACAATTTCTTTTAATTCGTTGTTAGTTATGCCTTCTTTTAAAACCTGTGATAAAGTTTTACCATTCACTTTTTCTACAAATAAAAACTCTCTTTTTTTATATGCATAAATTTTAGGAAAATAAGGACTACTGTTTAACTCCAACAATGCGTATATATCGTTATCCCCTTTTCCTTCAGATAAAAATTTTTTCAATATAATTCCTTTGTTTTTCATTTCATAAACAATTGACCGTTTTCGATGTAATTGAATGATTTCAACTTCTTTACTCAATATAAGATTATATTCATATAAATAAATAGATTCTTTAGTCTCTTCTGGTAGATCATAAAAATAATTTGTGACAAGCAAAACTTGATTACTCCTTTCATCATAAGAAGATTCGACAAAAAGAGCTTATTCCCTTTATATTTCCATTATTTCTACATTCAAAAAAGTGAATACATTTTAATCATTGGATAAGAAGAATTGGATGAAAGGTCACCTATCTTTACAAAAAACCCAAACTACACAGAAGCTCATAACACTTCATTAGTTTGGGTTTCTTTATAAATAAATTTTCTTTTCTTATCAAATATTATAGATACTTTAACTATAATCTTTTAGGCCTTCCAATGAAAATCCAAATTACCAGGAACAAACTATATATAAATGGCATATAGAAAATACTCCCTGCATCTTCTCCATTCTTGATAGCGATTCCTATAAAAGCCCAGATAATTACTAATGGAAAAAATACATCTTGCTTATAAACACGTATAAAAGCAGCTAGCACAGTCGCAAGAATAAGTAATAACTGTGCCCATATTTCCTCCGAGAGCCCAAACCCATCCCACTCATAATATTTAAGCACAAAGCTAATATTAGCCATCAACGCCACACTAATCCACCCTAAATATACAGAAAATGGAAGTCTCCCTGAAAAACGATTATTCTCTTTCGGGTAACTTACATACAGAAAAATTATATGAACCAATAAGCCGACCATAATAACAATGGACGTTATAAACAATTCATAATGCCAGCTCAACAACCATGCGATATTTAAAAATGCAGTGATTACAAAGAGACCCAGATTGCTATTTATACGATTAGTAGTTGAAGACCGAAATTGTTGTACAAGCCAAATGAATAATAAAAAATAAATCAAGCCCCAAATACTAAAAACATAGCCTGCTGGAATAAACAATACATCTACCTGATTAGAAATTTCACCTGTCTTTTTCCCATTAATCCCCACCGTACTAGCTAGTCCATTAATAATAACCATGGCGAAATAACTTATGAGTGCAAGCCATTTCATGTTCTTTCCCCCTCATATACATCATCTAATTCAATATATTCATTACCCATTCCAACTTATAATTACTCCGCTTACATAACATTAATAAATTATTTAAAGCCATTAGCTTATCTATAAAATCGTATAGCCTACTCATTATGGTATGGAAGAAAAAAACAACAAATTGTCTCATTAAATTCCCCACCCCTATTTCCCTGTTATTCAATATTCAACCACTATAGTTATACAATTGTTGTACAACTTTTAAATATCTATATTATAATATGAAAAGTTGTAAGGTTTCGGAAAGCACTACGGCACACAAATACTCACAATCATGAATGTTACTAGCTATAGAAAGGCAGGGAAATAATGACACCAACAGATTGGCAATATAATATTACGCAGGTATCTGAAATCACAGGACTATCCAAACAAGTGATACGTAAATGGGAAGAGCGCTACCAACTTGTTCACCCCAAAAGATTAGAAAATGGACACCGTGTTTATAGTGAAAAGGATGTGCAGCTATATTTAAAAGTACTTAGCCTTTCGAACCAAGGCTATTCTATAAAACAAGCAGTGACAATTGTACTTAGCAATCAAAATGTTTTAGAGGCAGTTACCCCCACAGTGTTGACCAAAAGCGACAATGTAGATCATTTCTGTAATCTTTTATTGGAAGAAGGAAGACTTTGCAATGAAGTAGAACTTAATCGACTCCTGCAACAAGCAAATCATTCATTAGGATTAGCAAAATTTCTATCTCATGTGATTATTCCTTTCTTACAAGAGGTAGGAAGATTATGGGAAAAACAGGTATGGACCGAGTATCAAGAATCTGTTACTACAATGATTGTTAGAGATTATTTAGTACAATTAAGAAGGAATTACCACTCTAAAGAGGATGCACCACTTATAATGGGAGCATGCTTACCAGGGGAGCATCATGAAGTTCAACTTCATATTTTATTGTTGCAAGCAATGATGGCTGGTTGGCGATCATTCCTTGTTGGCAGTTCTCCAGCTGTTGGGGCAATTGAATCTTTAATCATACATTTTAAACCAAAGGTGGTTCTATTATCTGCTATGACTACAAGGCCATTTGAGTTATACCCTACTAGCATTCAGCAATTAGATGACTTCGCTGCAAAACATCCTGCTATTCGATTTTATATGGGGGGTGCTGGCTCTGAAGAGTATTTAAAAACACATTCCTTACATTCAATTGCTATTGCCAGTACTATTGATGAAGTTATAAATAACTCTCACTCTAAATAACATTTATTTTTAGTAGGAGTTTAACGTTTTGGTTAGAACTAGTACTATAAGCAAAAGTTAAAAAGTTTATTAATACTGCTATCCCTGTTTAAATAAGGCATTGTTCTTACAATCTATTTTATTGAGAAGTTCAACGAGAATATCATGGATGAAAGCATTGGTTACACATGCTTTTGTCTATGATTTTTTTTTGCACGCAATAGCCATAAAATAATTTTTTAAATTTCAAGAATATATAGTTTGCACATTTTTGTACACTAATTGTATAATCACTGTATAACTTTTGTACAACAAATAAATATTTTTATCTATTTATAAATCATGACTCAATACAGGTAGTGTTATAAGACTAAATAGCAGATACGGAGGTTTTTCACAATGAAAAAGGAGATTATTGTTATAGGAGCTGGTCCAGGTGGTTTAGCGTCGGCAATGCTGCTTAGCGCTAAAGGATTTAATGTCAAAGTTTACGAGAAACAACCCTATATTGGTGGTAGAACAAGTGAAATAAAGCTAGGAGAATATAAATTTGATATGGGCCCCACATTTTTAAATATGTTTTATATTATTGAAGAAATATTCGAGCTTGCCGGTAAAAATATACATAATTATATAGATCTAGTAAACCTAGATCCAATGTATGAATTAATTTTTCACGATAAGCGCATTAAAATGACTCGTGATCGTGAGGAAATGATTCGTCAAATAAATGAACTATTTCCAGGCAATGAGGGCTCTTTTGAAAAATATATGAAGGAAACTAATCACAAATTAGAAGCGTTAGTACCTGTATTGCAAGCAAGCATGAACCGTTATACAGATTTACTACACCCAAAAGTTTTAAAGGCATTGGGTGAGCTTGAAATCGGTAGATCTTTAATCGATACGCTTTCACGATTTTACAAGCAAGAGGAATTACAACTTGCCTTTACTTTCCAAGCAAAATACTTAGGCATGTCTCCGTGGGAAAGTCCTGGTGCATTTTCCATTCTATCTTTTATTGAGCATGCTTATGGTGTTTACCACATTACAGGTGGCATTAATAAGTTAACACAGGCAATGGCAAAGGTTGTACGAGAAAATGGTGGAGAGATCTACACGAACTGTGGCGTTTCAAAGCTCTGGTTGGATGATCGAAAGGTAAAGGGTGTCATTTTAGATAATGGCGAAAAAATAGCATCTAATGAAGTAATAATAAATAGTGATTTTGGTCATGCGATGACTCACTTAGTCGAGCCTGGTGTTCTAAAAAAATACACTAAAGAAAAGTTAGAGAAGAAAAAATACTCTTGCTCTACTTTTATGCTTTATCTAGGTGTCAATAAAAAATTTGATTTGCCCCATCATACGATCTGGTTTGCAAAAAATTACCGAAAAAATGTTGAAGAAATTACTAACCATAAATTGTTGTCGGATGATCCATCTATCTACATTCAAAATGCAGTTGTAACAGATCCGACAGTTGCCCCACAAGGGAAATCTACGCTATATGTATTAGCACCAGTACCTAATAATTTCAGTCATATTGAGTGGGATACCTGTGAACAAGATTATCGTAACATGCTAATTGGGTTAATTGAGGACAAACTTGGCATTGAAAATCTAGAGCAATACATTGAAGAAGAACACATAATTTCACCGAAAAATTGGGAAGAGAATTTAGGTGTATATAAAGGAGCAACTTTTAACCTAGGTCATCAGCTTACACAGATGCTGACATTCCGCCCTCACAATAAATTTGAAGAATTAAAAAATAGCTGGTTAGTTGGAGGTGGTACACATCCAGGAAGTGGTTTACCGATTATCTTGGAGTCTGCACGTATTACTTCTAATGGAATTCTACAAAAGCATGGTCTAGCACAATTAGCAGTGAAACCTTTACCTAAAATAGATCTCTTTAATACGGAACTCAATAACAAACCTAGTGAAAAAGTAATGTTGCATATCTAATAATCATTAAGTATGAATTAAATTTAGCTTAGCTACCTAATATAAGGATTTGAAAATATGAATATTCAGACAAAACATATGAATGAAAATGCAATTGTAGATTCAATGAAAAAAAATTTAGCCCTTGTAGAGTTTAACTTGAATAGAAAAGTGATTTGGGCTAATAAAAAATTTGCAGAGGTTCTAGGATATCAGGTGGATGAAGTTATTGGGATGGGTCATGAAAAGTTTTGTAAACCGGATTTTATACAAAGCCCAGACTATCATCTCCTATGGCAAGGTTTATTAAATGGAGAAAAATATGAAGGAAAAATTGAAAGAATAAGTAAAATGAACGATTCTATATGGCTTGAAGCAACTTACCTCCCCATTTTCAATGACAATAATAAGGTAAGTTCCATATTAAAAATTTCAACAGATATTACAAATCGAGAATTCAATACTTTAGAGATTATTGCTAAACTAAAAAGTATGCCTCAGGAGTTAGTAGAAATTGTTGTATCCAATTCAGAAGAAAACATAAAAGCCGTAGCATCACTTGCCAAAGAAGTTGACGCAATTAGAGATACTGTAAAAGTGATTCATACTATCGCTAAACAAACAAATGTCCTAGCACTGAATGCCGCAATAGAGGCTGCACGTGTTGGTGAAAAAGGTCGCGGATTTAAAGTCGTAGCAGAAGAGGTACGAAAATTAGCACTGAATGTTGATAATGCACTTCGAAATATCGAATATAATGTAATGACTATAGAAAGTGATACGGAAAAGGTCGATAATATTACACATGATTTGAAGAAAGTTGTAACAGAAACGCACAATGAATTTAATAAAGCCATTGATAGATTCGAAAAAATGCTTTAACTAGTCAATAATACAGCAGCTAAAGTTCTCAATAGATATTTGAGAGCTTTAGCTTCTTTTTTCTAACTAATTAATATCACTATAAATTATATTCTACTAACAATATCCTTATTATTTAATGGTATTTTTTCATTTTTTCAAACCACCCAAATGCTATCTCAGCCTCTATACATTCATTGTCCTGTGTAACTAAAAAAATTACAAATGATTCACCAGATGGAAAAATAAATTTTCCATCTTCATCGCTTACTAAAGTACTTTGTGGTGGAACAATTCGTTTAAACGCATTTACTCCTTTATAGGGGTGCCCTTCAACAAGTTCAGCAAATTCAATTTTAACGTCTGGATTTGGTGGTGGATAAATGGCTGTATTAGTAGGCGTTACATTTTTAGAAATCATTGAATCCCCAGGAGGTATTGCATTAAACCAAATTTCAGCCAGAATAGGTTGTTTAGAATAATTAGTAATGGTAAACGCATTTACAAACAAATCCACATTAGAATATTTAGGATTACTTAAGCTTCCCCACGCATTTCTTCCTTTTTTTAAGGTAATTAATTCGGTTTGCCCAACAAAATATTGACCTAATAATGATTCATATAAAGGAGTAGGAATACTAACTATTTTCATAAATCGATCATTATTTTTCATTGTCAATCTCACCCCCTTTTATATATTAATGTATGTATTTTTAGTAGGGATGTTTAGACGAAAATATCTTACAAATAAGAGGTTGAAATAATCAACACGCAATCCTTAATTTTACGACTAATTCCATATTACAATGACTTGTAAGCATGTTTATAGTTCGTAAATGATGGTGAATGAGAGCTAGCACTAAATAAGCAATATAAGAAAACGACCTAAAAGCTTAATGAAGGCTAGTTAGGTCGTTTTTTCATCTATGCTTCTACCGTGATATGCTGGAAGGTTGTCACATCAAATAATCCTGTATCTGTTAGCTTTAAAGTAGGAATAACTGGTAATGCCACAAAAGAAAACGTTAGTAAAAAATGGAAATCTAATGTTGGATTAAGCGTCTTTAATGCCCTGTGCAAGCCTGCTAGCTGCTCCTTTGCCTGTTGAGCTGGTACATCTGTCATCAAGCCACCAATTGTTAATGGCATCTCTGCTAGAATTTGGCCATCCGCAACGATCACAAAGCCCCCTTGGATTTCCTGAATGCGTGTAAGCGCCAGGACCATATCCTCATCATTTGTTCCTACAACAAGGGCATTATGGGAATCATGAGCTACCGTTGTGGCTACTGCTCCTTTTTGTAAGCCAAAGCCTTTAACAATTCCTAAACCTGTCTTGTGTAGCTGATGATGACGTTCGATGACGGCTAGTTTCAGTAGATCTTGTTCTACAGAAGGGACGAAAAAACCATCCTTTACAGGTACATCCATTATTACATGATTGGTAATTAGCTGATTCGGCACAATCTCCATTACATTCGCCTTTGTACCCTTTGTGAATGCTAGTTGTAGCCTATCCTTTGTAATGGTTGGTAAATGGACAGATTGATGGATATGAGCCGGCACAACTGGCTCTTGACGATTTGTCAGCATTTTACCATTTTCAGCCACTTTCTGCCCATTTTTCCATACGGCCTTTGCCTGCATTGTTGACAAATTCTCTACTAACACAAAATCTGCCTTATAGCCTGGTGCAAGTACACCTCGATCTAATAAACGATAGCATTCTGCGGTGTTAACGGTTGCTAACTGGATTGCTTGCAATGGTTGCATCCCTTCAGCTATTGCCATGGCGATATCATAATTGATGCTGCCTTCGTCGATTAACTCATCCACATATTTATCATCTGTACAAAATCCAAAGCGACGAGCATTATGTGACTGGACAGCTGGCAATAAGTCACGTAAGTTTTTCGCGGCTGAGCCCTCTCGGATTAGCACATACATCCCCTGCTCTACACGGTCAATGGCTTCCTCAGCCGTTACACATTCATGATCTGTGTGAATACCCGCAGCTCGATAGCCTGTAATTTGTTCGCTTTGTAAGCCTGCACAATGCCCATCAATGACTAAATTTGCTTCCTGCGATAATAAAATTTTCTGAAGCATGTCCTCTTGCCCATTTAATACCGCTGGGAAATCCATCACCTCCGCTAATCCACGAACCTGTTCATGTTGTAGAAATGGTGCCAAATCCTTAGCTGTTAGTGTAGCGCCTGCATTTTCAAACTGTGTACCTGGCACACTTGATGGCAGCATCACAAAAATATCCATATCTGCCTTTTGTGCATCATCTAGCATAAATTGAATGCCTTCTGCTCCTGCGACATTGGCGATCTCATGAGGATCAGTTATCACCGTTGTAATCCCATGAGGAAGTAAAACACGACTAAATTCCCCTGGTGTCAACATAGAAGACTCAATATGTATATGACCATCAATTAAACCAGGAATGACATAGCCTCCTGCCGCATCCTCTTCCTGTTTAGCGTGAAACTTATTCGTGCGATCTAGAGCCACAATCATCCCATTCTTCACGACGATATCTGCTTTTTGCCATGTTAACGAAAAAACATCCGCAATTTGCGCATTTCTCAGTATAAAATCTGCCTCTAATTTTCCTTGAGATGATAATACATTTTGTGTTAGCTGCTGTAATTTTATCGACATAACTTATACTCCTTTTTCTTTTAAGAACTATCATGCCAAAAAGATGCTAGCCATTGCAACTATTTATCGCTACATCAGTAAAAAACGACCATTGATCAATGGTCGTTCGAAAATTCTAGCTCTTTAGGTGGTTGCCCTTTTTTATTCATCAAGCGCATACGAATAGGCTCAATCTTTAATGTCACCATTTCATCCTGATTGCCAATAAAGATACTTGTAAAAAATTCGGCTAGTTTATTTTTTATCCCTTCTTCATGTACTTCAGTAAGTTTGCCTTCTATTTCCACATACGTATCACCAAAGCCACCATTTTCGTAGCCATATAAAATATGGGTATATGGGTTTTTGCGCAGCTCTTCCATTTTTTCTGAATGCTTATTCGTCACTGTATACAATACAAAATCTTCATGCTGGAATGTCATGTATCGTGAGTAAGGTTTGCCATTTTCTACAGTCGCCATTGTGCCAATCTTTTCTCGATTTAACACTTCTAGAATTTCATCACGTACAGAAGTCATAATATCCCATCCTTTCATCTATATATCTATTTTGCCCTCTCCCAAGAAAGCTAAACGGTCTTTTTTTGAAAAATGTGAAATGACAATCTTCGGGCATATTGAAAATCTATTGTTATAATAACTGGATGGACAACAGGAATTTTCGAATGAATGAGGGTTAAAAATGAAACAAGCTTTTTTTACGCGCTGTTTGTTTTTCATAACAGGCATTATCGTACTTTCTTTTGGTATCACATTAACAATTAAAGGCCAACTCTTTGGAGTGGGCTCATGGGATGTACTACATATTGGCTTAACAAAAACAGTAGGCCTATCAATCGGTTCATGGTCCATTATTTTGGGACTTGCTATTTTAGCGTTTGATATGCTGATTACGAAAAAGTTCCCTTTACCTGGAACGTTTATCGATATGTTTTTGGCAGGCATTTTTATTGATATTTTCAACTATTGGTTACCTGATATTGATGGTTTTTGGATGCAACTTATTTCTTACCTTACAGGGTTAGTGTTACTAGGCTGGGGCTGTGGAATGTATATGGTAGCAAATTTAGGTATTGGACCGCGTGATACACTCATGCTGATGATGGTTCATAAGCTTGGCTGGAGTGTGACTCGCTCTCGTACAACAATGGAAGTAACAGTTGCAATCATTGGCTTCCTACTTGGCGGTCCTATAGGCATCGGTACGGTATTTATGGCATTTGGACTTGGACCAATCGTACAATTTGCCTTATCCTATAACGAAAAATTATTTATGCGATGGACAGGCGTGAAAAGCGCTGTTGTCTAAACTTTAAAGACAATGCATTTTTGCATTGTCTTTTTTACAGTTGAAATATACAGTTTAACTATATATAATCAAACTATATAGTCCAACTGTATATTTGAGGTGAAGATGTGAAAAAACATAAATTATTACCTTTATCCGAAACCATGCATTATATTCTACTTGCCTTACGTGAACCGCTACATGGCTATGCCATGATGCAAAAAATCGAGGAAATGAGCGCAGGTAGTGTAAGGATTGCTGCTGGCACTATGTATGGAGCCATTGAAAATTTATTAAAATATCATTGGATCACGCCTGTTGAGACCCAGGATACAAGACGCAAGGTTTATCAAACCACAGAAGAGGGTCTAGAAATATTAGCGGCAGAGCAACAAAGATTGCAGCGCATTTTATCTTTATACGAGGGAGCTGGCGAACATGATAAAGTTTAAAATCTTTTTTGATATCGAAAAGGAAGAGCGTTGGTTAAACGAAATGTTAGCCAAGGGTTGGCTATGCTCTCACATAAACTCAGCAGGTATTTATACATTTCAGCCTACTGAAAATCTTGAACAAGTTATTCGGATTGATTGTCAGCAGGAGCTTCGGAAAGAAAAGAAAGCAACCTATAAGCAATTACATGAAGATTTTGGCTGGCGTATAGTAAAAGAAAAATCATATGATGGCACTTTTTATTGGACAAAAAGTAAAGATGGTAATGATGAATTATTTTCAGATCATGATTCCCACATTGCGAAATATAAACGTTTAATGAAACATGCAAGCAATTGGGCAATACTCTCACTTATCTTCTTAATGATTTTTAATGGCAACGATAACGTCGCTCCCTTTTTCAGTATAAAAAGCGCATATTATACCCCAGGTTTATGGGATAAAGAAGGTTCTGCCTTCCTTTTTGCTTTTTTATTTGAAACACCCTTTGCCATCATGCGCTTTCTTCCACCATGGCTATTTTTAGCAACTTGTAGTATTTACATCACACTCTATTATCGTTATCGTAAATCCATACAGCAATTTTTATAGCAAATAATAAGGAGCCCCTTACGTAGTGTAAGGAGGCTCCTCTTTCCTTTATGCTTCTGGTTCAGCAGTATTTTGTCCTGTTGCTTCCATCACTTCTGGTGTATCGTCCACTGTATCATCTTCCTGTACGTTTTCAGCAGCCGGTGGTGTAATCGTCACAAGTGTGTAGTCATCCTCTTGTAAAATTTCAAACGAGAACTGTTGACGAATATCTCCGACGTATAGAGAAGTCCCAATTGCAACATTTGTAACATCTATTTCAATGGTTTCTGGAATGTCAGTTGGCTTCACTTTAATACGCACTTCACGATTAGGCTGGAGCAGGAATCCGCCATCAGCAACTCCAACTGCATCCCCAATTACAGTCACTGGAATATCCACTTCTAGCTCCTCTGACATATTGATGGATTTAAAATCCACATGCTTAACATTCCCTTTTAATGCACAACGTTGTACCTCTGTTAAAACTGCATTAATGCGTTTTCCTTCAACATCTAATTGGAAAACACTTTTCGTACCGTGTGTAGCTAACATTTTTGCAAAGGCTCTCGCATCTAACATAATTGCCGTTGATTCCATTTGAAAGCCGTAAACTACACCTGGAATGCCCCCATTTTGTCGAAGCTGTGTTAAAGAAGATTGTTGTCCCTTTTGACGTTTACTGGCAGTTAAAACCATATTCATCGAATATTTCCCCTTTCATGGAAACTAGTCTCATAAAAGGTTTTGCCTTTTCTATTGTATTTTATACATAGCAAGCACGCGATTATTTGGTCAGTATGGTAGTGGTAATTTGCCTCTCGGGATTACCGTTACGCAATACAACACAGAGTGCGATAATCGCTAAAACCGTACAAACCATAAACATGACCATATAGGATGTAAATTGCACAATAAAGCCCATCAAAAACCCACCCAACCCAAAGCCTAAATCATAGGTAGCTAAAAATAAACCTAGCAAAACATTTCTCGATTCTTGTGGTACAACAAACGACATATATGTAGTAATTGTCGGATATAGCATCGCTGAGGCAAGGCCATTGAAAACAGCGGAAATATAGACAAAAGATCCTATTTCAGGTAAAACAGCAAGCAACGTTGTGCCCAATATGGAGCTGAAAAGCACACATGCAATAAATTTCGGATGCCATTGTCCATCTGAAGGAATAGAGCGTCGCAATACAAAGCGACTACCCACCACGACCAATGCCTGTAACGTTAAATAAATAGCTGGATTCCCCACCCCCTCGGTCAGCATAAACAATGGTAAAAAGGTGGTGATGGCGCCAAAAATAGCAGCACCAAGAACCATAACGATTGCTGATATGACTAGCCCCTTGTGTTGTTTTACCCCCTTCATAGCGGCTAACAGCTCTCTTGTTGTCACAACTTCTGTGTCTTCCTTTGCTTTTGGTAAAGGGGAGCCAATAAAAAACAGTAGTGGCAGAAGAGCCAACATAACCATAAAGATTAATAAATCCTGACTATCCAATTGCGTCCACAAGAGTAGCGCTACTGCAGGTCCATATAAACCAGGTACAACACTGGATAAGGAATACATCGACATGCCTTGCCCCCGATCATGGTCGTGTAAGACAACTGTAATACCTAGCTGCATCGCCATAGAAAAGAAAGCGGTGATGATACCCTGTAGGACTCGTACTAAAAAGACACTATCAATACCAAATATTACATAGATAAGCAGTGCAAGTGCATGGCCTACTAACAGCCATTGCATAATCGTATAAGGACTATGCTTGGCGACCATTTGGCCAGCAAAAGGTCTTAATAGCATACAAACAAGCATATACATGGCCATCATGACTCCAATTTCCCCCTCCAAGTACCCCCCATCCGCTGCTTCTAATGGAAAAATAACTGTCAACACGGCATTGGCGGTAAAAAAAATAACCGCAAGTCCATATAATTGCATCATGCGAAGGGATAAAGGCTGAAGTTTCATGAGACTTGCTCCCCTTGCAACGAAGAAATTTCTTGACGATTTATAGGTAATCTAGAGGCTAATAAGCGTTGGCTTATCGGATGGGTCATACATGGAATTTGAGACACATCATGAAGAAATTCCACCACTTCACCCTGGTCTACAACAGCTACTTCATCTGCAAACAAACTAACTGCGTGTAAATCGTGAGTAATAAATAAATAACTGAAGCCTCTCTCCTGTTGCAATTGTTTCAGAAGTTTTAGGATACTGATTTGTACCAATATATCTAAACTATTAATGGATTCATCCAAGATAATGAGCTTAGGGTCTGTTGCTATCGCCCTTGCGATGGTCACTCGCTGTAACTGACCACCACTTAATTGATGAGGGTATTTTTGAGCATCTCTCTCAGATAGTCCCACCTGTACTAAAAGCTCCTTTATTTTTTCTAGCTGCTGTTGTTTCGTCAACTGTAAATGACAATTCATTGGCTCTGCAATGATGTCTCGAATCTTCATTTTCGGATTAACAGCACTATGGCAATCTTGAAAAACGATTTGAATATTTTTTTGTAATTGCTTCTTCTCTTCTTTGCATGTCGTTGCTAGGTTTATATGATCGAATTTTATGATTCCGCTATCTGGCTTTTCCATACCTATTATCAGCTTTCCTAGTGTGGTTTTGCCACTACCACTCTCCCCGACAATGGCTAAGCAAACCCCTTGCTTCAAGGTGAATGACATATTTTTCACAGCTTCTATTGTTTCATGTTCCCCAAACAATCTCTTTTTTCGATAGGTTTTAGATACTTGTTGGATTTCTAACATCGGATTTCCTCCTGTCTTACCCAATAGTTCGTGTCTAGTTCATATAGAATTCCGTTTGTATCACCTGACCAGCTATCCACAAGTTTTTCAAGTTGATCATCCTTCCTTTTCGCTGCGACTAATGCTTTGGTATAGGAATGAACAGGGTTTTGTAATATCCGTTCGGCTGGACCATATTCCATAATTTTCCCCCTTCGCATAACAACAATTTGATCTGCCATTCGGGCGATGACGCCAAGATCATGTGACACAATCAGCATCGTTGTCTGATATTGTTGCTGACAATGAGACAATTCCTCTAAAACCTTGAGCTGTGTCATCGTATCAAGGGCTGTTGTTGGCTCATCTGCAAGCAAAAGCTTTGGACGAAGACTCATAGCCATGGCAATCATGACACGTTGAAGCATGCCACCGCTTAACTCGTGAGGATATTTTTTTAACAGTCTTGAATCGGTCAATTGAAAAAAAGCAAGTTGCTCAGTTGCTATGTGCAATGCTTGTTTTTTACTGAGCGATCGGTGTGCCTGTACTGTTTCAATCATATGCTCTCCTATTGTTATAATAGGATTAAACATAGCCAGAGGATTCTGCAATATACATGCCACGTCATTGCCCCGAAGGCCTCGCAACTGCTGTTCATCCATTTCCATTAAGGAACGCCCTTCCAATAAAATGTCTCCCTCATAGTTTCGAGACTCCCGAAACAGTTGCAAGATGGCATAACATAGCATCGTTTTACCGCTACCGCTTTCCCCGACAATACCAAGCGTTGTACCAGTTGGAATCTGGAAATCAACATGCTGCACAACTTTTTTAGGTCCCTGTGCTGTTTGAAGCGTAATTGACAAATCCCTTATCTCTAACATATTGTCACCTCTTCTTCTTATACTTTGGCGTCCATAGCCGTACGAAGGGCATCCCCAAACCAATTAAAAATAAGAACGGTTAATGAGATCATGATACCTGGTATAAACATAAGCGTTGGTTCACTCATTAAATAGGTTTTACTATCATTAATCATCATGCCCCATTCTGCCATCGGTGCCGTAACACCTAGCCCTAAAAACGACAGCTCCGAAATTAAAAGTATTGTGGAGCCAAGCCCGATTAGTTTTAACAAAAATATTTGTGGAAAGACAAACGGCAATATATGCCTCCTTATAATTTTTCGTTTCGGTACACCTGTCAGCCGTGCATATTGTACATAAGTGCTTTCTTTTAAAGAACGCACCATATTGCGAATAATACGCGCAAAACCTACCCACGACACAAAACAAATTGCCACAAACATATTTTTAACGCCACCACCTAACGCACCTACAATGACCAGGGCAAAAATAAAATCAGGAATGGAGAGCAGAACATCACAAATACGCATTAATACTAGATCAACCAGCCCACCGATGTACCCTGCCAGACACCCTACGATGATGCTAATGATTAAGGTAATGAATAGTACGCCAGAGGCTAGTAGCAGAGAGGTGCGCGTACCAAATAATAAACGGGAGAGCACACAGCGCCCTAGGTGATCTGTACCTAAGGGGTAATGCATAGAAAATCCCTGTAATTTATTGGCTATATCTGTTGTATAAGGATCATGAGGCGCTAACCAAGGAGCAAATAGAGCCATTACCACCAGCATGAGTACGAGCAAGCTACTGATGATGAGTGGCAAATTTTTTTTCACTATAGAGCGCCTCCTTTCAGCCTGACACGTGGATCAACAACCGCACATAGTATATCTGCTATAAAATTGATTGTGATATACAATCCCCCAATGATGACGATAAAAGCTTGTAGTACAGCGTAGTCTCTTGCTAACATGGCCTCCACAATAAAGTGTCCCACGCCAGAAATGGCAAAAACATTCTCAATAATTGCTGCACCCCCTAATAGGCCTCCACAGGTCATGGCAAGGGATGTGATAAGTTGTGGTAAAATGCTTTTGAAAATATGTGTACGCAAAATAACCGTTTCTTTTACACCTCTTGCACGGGCAAATAGAACATGCGGTTTCTTCATTTCTTCTCTCATGCTTGAGCGGATGAGCCTAATGTAATAAGGGATAAATCCTAAAGCCAGTGTTATCGATGGTAAAATGACATGAGCAAAACTTCCCCACCCCATGAGAGGTAGTACGCCCCATTTCAAGGCCACTGTATAAATGAAGAGAAAGGCCAGCCAAAAACTTGGCATAGAGGCAATTGTAAAGATAGCTGTACGTGTAAACCAATCGAGCCATCCACCGTTTTTTCTTGCAGACCAAATGCCAATAGAAAAGCTAATGACAATAATTATGACCAATGCTGTTACGGCTAAAAATAATGTTGTCTCAAAGCGTTGAAATAGTTCTGTTGCCACGGCCTTTTTCGATACAAAGGATGTTCCAAAATCTAATTGCAATGCATGGCTGAGCCAAGCAATATATTGCATCCACAAAGGTTGATCTAGCCCCATTTCTTCACGCATACTTGTCATGGCCTCTTCAGTAGCAGGAATTTGATTGATTGTAAAATAAGCTTCAACAGGATCAACAGGAATAAAGCGAATTAATCCAAAGGCGATGATGGTAATACCAAACAATGCCAGTAACATACTCACTAGTCGTTTAACAAAGAATGCAAACATCTTGATTATTTCACCTCATATTGATTGAGTGGCACTTCAAATTGCTGCATAGAAAACGATAAATTGGCTAGACGTTGATTGGCCACCAAATAATTTGTCCGATAAGATAATGGCATGAAAATCGCCTCTTCATGAATGGTTTGTAAAATGGCTTCATACAGGCTCTGTCTCTCTGATTCATCAGTTGAGCGAATCACTTTCGCAATATTTGCTGCTAATTGTTCTGAATGTGCTGTGCCTTTTAACGCATAATGGCCAATTTGCTTTTCCCCCGTCATCATTCGTAAATACATATGGGGATCATAAGGTGCCCCCCACGTATTATTCATAATGACATTGAACTCACCTGTTTTACTTCGCGTTCGGAAAAGTTGATCTTCTTCTCCAATCAATTTGACATCTACGCCTAATTCACGCCATGCTCCCTGTAAATATTCAAATATAGATTTATGCACTTGGTCATTACTGTTATATGGAATTGTGATGGTCAGTGCTTGACCGTCTTTGGATCGAAACGGAGCCCCTTCTTCAAAGATCCAGCCTGCTTTATCCAATAGTTGCTGGGCTTTTTCTAAATCATAGCTGTAAGACTCAAATGGAATATCACTATACGGAAATCCTGGAGCAAATAAAGACTTGGCCTCTTGTTCAATGCCATTTAATACATGTTCAATAATTGTTTGTCGATCAAAAGCATACTGCAAAGCAAGTCTGACATCTTTATCTTGCGTCACGCCATAGTCTGAATTGAAAGATAGTATTCTAGTAGAGGAAGGTTCAGAAATTAGCGTTTGATATTGGGGATTTTTCTCCAAAGCTCGGAGTTCCTCAGGTGCTAATTGACCACTTCCGAAAATTAAATCAATATCTCCTTTTTCAAGTGCCATCATACGTGCTTGTGAATCAGGAATAATTTTGACGATGACTTTTTCTAGCTTAGGCTTCTCTCCCCAATAATGCTCATTACGTGAAAACTCAGCAAAATTGTCTTGCTTGTAATCAGTTAAAATCCAAGGACCTGTTCCAACCGCTTTTTCAATGCCATCTTTGGTTGTCCCACTTGCTGGGAAGCCACTATCCCCTAACATACGTAATGGACGAATCAACGTTAACTCCTGTAAAAATGGATAGTAAGGCTCTTTTAAATGAATCTGTAATTTCAGCTTATCTAAGACTTCTACCCGATCAATGACTGCCACCACTTCTAGCCAACTATGCGGTGCAATATTCTCCACCACAGTTTCGATATTACGTTTAACATTGTCTGCCGTAAGCTGAGAGCCGTCTGAATACAAGACATTGTCTCGTAATGTAAATATGTAGCTCTTACCGTCTTGAGACATTTCCCATGCTGTTGCTAATCCTGGCTCTATTTGCCCATCATTTCCATAGCGTACAAGCGGATCGTATAACATTGCCTGAGCAAACATTTCATTTGGTGCATACAGGTGTGGATTTACTTCTCCAATATCCTTTGGCCAAGAAATGGTTAAAACATGTTTATTTTCACCTTTTGCCTTGTCTTTTTTTGTCTTGTCATCTGAATTTCCGCAGGCCACAAGCATACTTCCACTCACAATCAATAGAACTAGTAAACTCATTATTTTTTTCAATATACTTTCCCCTTCACTTAAATAGTAATGATTACTATTATCATTCAAAATCGAATTTTAAATGATTCATGACTTTTTGTAAAGTAGATATTCAAAAATAAATCTTAAAGACATAAAAAAACACCTCCTCTGTCCACGGAACAAAGGAAGTGCCTTCTGTCTTAATATAGTGCTATTTTTGTATGCAATAGCTCATGTAACTCATGCAATTTTTTAATTTCATAATGTGGTTCAATATCACTCGTATTTTCAACATTGCGGATGTTAAACCAACATGTATCAATGCCTGACAGCAATCCGCCTTTAATGTCTGATGTCAAAGAATCGCCGATTATAAGCGTTTTAGCTTTATCAAAATGCTCAATCCGCTCAAATACATAATCAAAAAAGGCAGGCATTGGTTTTTGATAGCCCGTTTGCTCGGAGATAAAGATGCCTTTAAAATATTGTGCTAAATCGGCATCCACTAGTCGTTTATTCTGTGTCAACGTTACGCCATTTGAGACGACATACAAATGATAGTGATTGGCTAGTTGAGCGATGACTTCATAAGCTCCCTCTACATAATGATGTGCTTCCTGTAAGTATTTTTGGAATAGCGATTCAAAGTAGGCGCCATCGACCTCCATCCCAAATTCCTTTAAAGCAACCGCAAATCTTGTATTATGTAGTGTATTTTTTGTCACTTCCCCACGCTCAAAAGCTCGCCACATCGATTCATTAATTTCTTTGTAGCGCGCTATCATCTCGGGCGTAGTGGCTATCTTTTCCTCTCTGAACATGCGGTCAAGTGCTGCATTTTCAGCTAAATCAAAATCTAGTAATGTATCATCTACGTCAAACAATAATATCTCATATTTCGTCATGTTCATTCCCACTTTCTTCGATGCATTGTGACTATTTACTCTATATCATGATAACGTTTTTTATGAAAAATAACAGTAAAATGTCCTATGACAGAATATTAGAACATGTATGCGCTTTATACACATGCTTATCCGTCCACACAAAAAAATACTTACAGGTAACATAGTCGTAGCATTACTTTTAGCTGGTCCATTATCATTGGCTGGTACACAAAATACGTTTGCAGCTTCTAATGAGAATGAGTTTTCTAATATAGAGAACTTAAATTTTACCGAATCTGGCCAAACATTCACATTAGTTTATGATGAAGGTGAAACAGATTTTAACATTGAATATAGTGGTGATAAAATGTTGTTAACTACTACAACTGGTAACAAAATTCATACATTTGAATATAATGAAGGTGATTCTTTTGCTATAATGGACGGAGAAAAAGTGGAATTATCTTTTGAAGAGTTTGTTGACCCTACTAAAGTCAATGATGATTCCCAACCTATATTTAGTGCTTATAAAGCAGATGATTATACACCTGTCTATATGTCAACTGCAAAAATCAATTTCGACAAAATGGTCACAGATGTATCTGATATTGTGACAGTAATTGGTGGTGTTATTGCAATTGGAGGAATTATCGGAGCTGCAATTACTAAAAAACAAATTGCATCAGTAATAGGAAATTGGGCTGGGGCTGTAGGGTTCGCCACACTTATAGTATCTAAGACATTTTCTGGGAAAATCACATATGATCAGTACAGAACTAAGGGTCTAGTTGATACAGGATATGGAACAAAATACCATGCAATTAGAAACGATAACGTTAGAGTAATTGCTTCCGTTGCAGGTTTTAGTATGAATGAACAATTAAGAGGTACTGGTGATTGGTATTTTAATACAAAGCCATATTAAGGAGGTTTATAGGTTTGCAAAAGTCTAGCATATTTAATAGAATTGCGTTAGTAGTGCTGTCTATTATGGTTATCGGGGTTCTTTATTCTTTCATTTGGCATAAAGAGAGTTTTGATAGACCAATTTGGATACAAGTTGTTATGACTTTTTGCTTTTTAATGTTGAGTATAAATAACTTTAGACTAAGGAAGTACGCTATGGGTTGGATTTTTGCTGGAGTAGTAGTAGCTTTTGGAATCAGTATATTTTGGGGTACTACTGCTGTTTAATCAATCAACACCATGTCAGTAAACTAAGATCAGCCAACAATTTCTTGTTACATTTTATGACAAAACTTCAAATTCAGATAAAGAGTAAAACGACTGTTTAAAAAGAATGGTCTTACAAAGACACAAAGCCTGTGATAACAGGCTGTAGGCCTTTGTCTTTGTGTATTAAGGTACAAGTAAATTGTGTTTTGAAAAACTTTTAAATTTAAATTGAGTAGAAAAATTATATAGTATATCCCTAAGAAACCTCCAATGGTTATTCCAATGGAGGTCTTCATTTCATTATTTAACTGAGCCACTAATAAATGTTTTATCAGGATAATACATATTCTTTACAATTACATTTGGTCCTAAACATTTGACTGCTGGACAGTGGCAATTAATTGATTTAGAAATATTGGAATCTAACCACCGTTCGTAAATTTGAGGTAATGATTCATTTTTTATATTTCCGAAAGCCGAACCGTCATCTGAGAAATCCGTAACCGATATATCCCCAGTGAAAATATTTAAATTCATTCTTGATCGTCCATCAACATCATTTCTGATTGTTATATTATGTTCACTATTGATTCGCTTGATTAACGCTAAATCTCGCTCATCTTGACTACAAGGGTAAAATGGCAATGTACCAAACAATACCCATATGTCTTTATTTCTATAATCAAGAATTTCATTCACAACTTTTCTGTATTCCTCCAAACTAATAACTTCTAAATTTTCAGCGAAGTCACTAGCATACATAGGATGAATTTCGTGTCGCTTACATAACATTTCGTTAGCCACTTCATTATGAATTTTCTCCATATAGGGGACAGTATTACGATTTAACATTGTTTCTGCTGATACAAACATCCCTCCTTTGGAAAGTTCCCTTGCATTGTCGAAAATATTACGATATAAATTGCCTCTATATTCAATTGAAGGTTGCTTATCCATCATAGCGAAGCCTGTTTCAACAAATTCTTTTTCATCACACCAGTTATGCGATATGTGCATAACATCTAGATAAGGAGCAATTAATTCGTAATGAGACATAGGCAAAGTTAAATTCGAATTAATTTGCGTCTTAATTCCCCTACCCTTAGCGTATTTCAAAAGTGGTAACAAATTTTCCTTTATTCCCTTTTTAGTCATTAAAGGTTCTCCACCTGTAAAACTCATTGTACGTAAAGTTTCCACCTCATCTAACTTGTGGATAATTTCTTCTGTAGGTAATGCTGGTAATTCTTTGGTTAATAATGTGTAGCCAACTGCACAATGCGAACATCTCATATTACATAAATGTGTTGTAGTAAATTCAATATTTGATAAAGTTAATTTCCCATACCTATCAATGTCATGGTAACTTTCCCATTCATCATGAGTTTTCTGTACTGTAAACATATAAAAAACTTCCTTTCCATGCTTATAATTTTCGCACAGATAAAATAATTTTTAAAGTGCATTTATTTATAAATTATCTCGGAATCGAACTTAATCTTTATTATAACTTTTTTATTATTTTGTTTACATCTGCTCTATTTCTGACAACTCTATCTTCGTATCCTCTTTTATCTTCTATACAATTAATTTTTCTTGCGCCACTTTGTAATTACAAGGAGTTAAATTACCGACTTTGGTGACACACCAGCCCTCGGCAATATTGTACATGACGAACTACCATTGATTTTTGATAAATGGATGGCAACCGACTTGGCAAAATCGCTTAACTGCCATTGTCCAGCAGTCAAATGCTTAGGGCCAAATGTACTTGTAAAAAATATGTATTATCCTGATGCCGCGTTTGTGAGTGGCTCTGCTCGTGTATAAGTTCATCGATAACGAGAGAAACTCCATGTTGAACAAAGACTGATCAACATGGAGTTTCTTTTACATATGGCGTTATAAATTGTAGGTTGTCCTTATGCCTGCTCTTTAATGCATCGTATATAATTGTTCGATCCTAAGAGAGGAATCCGCCTCTTGATTTTTTTTGTCTTCGGAAATGATTTTCCCTTCATAAATCAATCCACCTGTACGTAAATCAACGATAGACAACCACTGTCCATCAGAAACACGATATACTAAATAAAATTTTCCCTCTGCTATACGTAAATATGGAGCATCATTCTCATTCGCAATGCTTGAATATTGAAGGGTTAAGGGTTCTTCCCACTGCTTCTTTTCAATATGATAACGATTCAATGTTAGTCCATTGGCTGAATAAACAGGAATGTATATCGTTTCTTTATGAATCAGCATTGACTTCCGATAGGGTTTTAATTCTTCTGGCATAGTCCATTCCTCTGCTTCATTCTTGGCATTATTATAGAGATATATTTGACTAGAGATAACTTCTAGCTCAGTATCTTCTTTTCGATCACTGTATTTTTCTACCATATATAAATAATAATTTTCGTTTTGAGTAGTAGTATTGTATTCATTAAAAATACGGATACTGGAAGTGCCTCTTTCTTCTGACACTAATTCTGCAAGGATGGCATCCTTTACTAATTCCTTCTTGTTCTCATCAATCGAATAGACATGCAACTCTTCCCTACCTTTTATAAGATAATTGGCTGATAAATAGTTGGTTGTTAATATATTTATTTTTCCATTTCCCACGTAAACGTCATTCACATTAATCCAATCATAGCTTGCTTTAACTGGTATATCGATTTTAAAGGAAGAACTGTCATTTGTATTTTTATCAAGTATATCAATTTGAAGCGTTACGACATTGCTAGCTTCTTTTCCACCATCATCTAAAAACGTTGTGTAAATCAAACGTGATTTGTCTTCATAATATTTTCTTGGATCAAATTCTTTCCCGCGCATAAAATTACGGTGTTCCTCAATATATTTTCGAAGAATCATAGGTTCATTCGGTGCCATCAAATCTCTAAAAAAAGACTGATTATTGGGATTCGTGGAACCATCCTTTGATATGTACAACATATGATAAAGATCATTACTCTGATAACTTGTTTGAAGAATAAGATTTTCGATTTCTTCCTTATTTCCGCTGATCGTTTCAATTTTATAGGATCTATCATTTTTAGAAGCCATTGCTGTTTTTTGGATATAGTAAGAACTGATAAACACCACGATGAAGAAACAAATACTGATTGTTTTCCAATATTTTTTCATTGTTATACCTCCTCTAGACCCTGATTTTATATTTTAATAAATGATTCGCAATCCAAATGGCACTGCCTAAAACGATCATGCTCGTTACCAGTACCATTAAGAAAATTTCAAGTGGGTAAAAGTAATTTGTATAAACATTAACTAATAGGATTGGAGCAAAAAATACCCCAAGTGACAGTAAGCCATAAAAAATAGCGTAAAAAATCCCTTTTAAACCATAACTTCGCTCAATTAAAATCGCGGTAAATATTACTGCCACGAAAAGTAACCCAAGTGCATATACCAGGATAAACTCTGTAAAGCTAGTCGGATACAGCCACCTCCACATATTTAAAGTAGAACTAGCATAAATTGAGAAATTTGATTGGAGGTCTATTGGTATAATCTTATTCACTATTTGTTTTTCCATCAAAATTAGCAAGATTTGCAAAGCAATCAAGCCAAGAACTAAAAGCATAATCGTCGTTAATTTCGCAAAATAAATGGCGATTCTTTCAGTTGGTAACATGAATAATCTGTAAATAAATGTATTTTTACCAAACCAATCTCGATACCAAATAAAGAAAACATAAATCATCAACATGGCGATACAAAAAAAGATTGGCAGCAGAAACCATTCTGAATCAGTGAATCGATCGAAAGAAAAAGTCCCGTATTGCTCCACATACTGGTTCATGGATAACTGGTTTTCTGCCATCAACTGTTTAGCATTTTTCATATAGGTTTGTGAGATAATTCCCGCTCCTATAAGCTGGCTGAGCATGGTCAAGCCTATTAAAATCAAATACAATTTAAAAAATCGATTTACTTCAAAATTAACAAGTTTTAAATAGTTTTTCATGCTCGATATACCTCCCTCATCACATCAACCACTGATTTCCCTTCATTTTCACGTACTTCCTCCACGCTAAATTCCCTCAATACTGCACCGTCATCAATAAGGACTGCTTTATCAATCAAATGCTCAATATCACTAATTTCATGCGTTGTTATAATGACACCACGTTCTTCAATTAAATGGCTTGTAAACACCTCTGCAATCTGCTCACGAGAGAAAATATCAATGCCAGAGAATGGTTCATCCATCAGTAAATAATCGACATCAAGTGACAATCCCAGTAGCATATTCACTTTTGCTGTATTTCCTTTCGATAAGTTAGCAATACGTTCATTCGGATCAAGTTTAAAAAATTGTAGTAATTCTTCTGCCCTCTGAGGATTCCAGCTTTTATAAAAATCTGCCATGAACGCAAAAGCTTCATTGATTTTCATTTGTGGCAACATCGTTATTGTGTCTGGGATGAAGGTTATTTTTTCAAAACTTTCTTTTGTGATTTTTTCTCCATCCATTAAAATTTCACCACTATTAATTGGTGTGAGCGCCATAATAGCTTTCATAATGGTCGTCTTACCTACACCATTTATTCCTATTAAACAAGTAATCTCTCCTTTTTCTGCAGTAAAAGAAATGTCTTTTAAAACCTGTTTCCTGCCGTATTTCTTGTTAACATTTTTTACTTCTATCATTTCGACTCCTCCGCTTCTCCGCTTTCGGCATCATGTTTTTTCTTTACAAGTTCCAATACTTCGGCTAAAGGCACATCGATAGATTTAATAGAGCCTAAAAATAAGTCAACCGCTTCGATAATTAATTCCTCACGGACATTTTTAAGGACTGCTTCATCTTTCGTAATGCAGCTAGGCATATTCCCCTCTGTAAAAATCAATCCTTGTTCCTCCATTTCCTTATAAGCTCGTTGCGCAGTATTTGGGTTAATCTTTAACTGATTGGCTAATTCCCTTCTGGATGGAATCTCCTGACCTGGCTCATAAAATCCCTTGGCAATTTGTTCTTTCAAATGCCGAATCACTTGGACATACACCGGGTCCCGATTGTTAAAATTTATAGTCAAATAACTCAACTCCTCAAAAATTAATTCCGCGTATTAAACACTTAATACACAGTATGTAGAATGATGGGTTGCACCTATCAACATGAACATATTTTTTCTCTCGTTAACACCTCAGCGTATTAAGTGCTTAATACACAGACAATAAAAAAATGTATTAAACAGTTAATACACTTCTTGAAATGTATTATATGCTTAATACACATTTTAAGTCAACCACATTTATGGAAATATCTATCAATAATTAAAATCACAGCCAGTTGTACAAGTAGCATACATCATGGATGCAAATATACTTTTCTTCAAACAGGCGAGTGTTTTTATCTTCATTGTTAACTGGTAATGACTGTATGTTTTCTTGTAATTATTTTTTAGCACATAAAATATTTTATGTTCACAAGAGGTATAAGAAATAGAAGTTGAGCTATACTATTAAAGATTTCACTTCAAATCCAATGACTAGGAGGGTTAACCCGATGAGTGCGATTGATCGATAACTCAGAAGGACCATCAAAACTGAATAAGCTAAAGTACAGATTTCTTAGGAATATCTTAAGATCCTATGCGGAAGCGAGGCAGTGTGTCATGGAGCAGAAAATGTAAGTGGTAATCAGACCCGGAAATTTATTTCCGGGTTTTTCTAATTGTAAAGCCGTTATTCTAATTCAGCTAAATACATAAAAGCCATATTCAGATGAATATGGCTTTTTCTCTTATCTAATTAATTCCTTTGCAAGGAATCTATAGGTATTTAAACGACTTTCTAATTCATATTGATTGCAATTTAGCATCACTTCATCAAAGCCATAGCGTTCTTGCTCAGCGCTTAAAAAAGCAGCAATGTCTTGGGGTGTCCCGACAAGATTCGCCTTGCGATTATTGTCAATCGTCAATTTATCCATTTCAGTTAATGGATAATCTTTCGCCTCTTCGGGTGACATCGTTTGAATGATTTGCCCTTTCATTAATTGAAGACGAGAAATATCAATCGGTTTAGCTAAATATTCCGCTTCTTCTAGGGTTGGGGCAACTGTTGCTGCATATGTCACAATGATTTGTGGTTTATCCATATAATAAGAAGGCGTAAAATAGGCTTTATAGGCATCAAAGATATCCTTTGACATATTGCCCGTGAAAAATTGTGCATACGAATAGCCTACTCCCAGCTGGCCAGCCTGCATTGCGCTCTGACCACTAGAACCTAGTAACCAAGCCTCTGGTAATGAAATATGAGCAGGAGCTGCAACGACTTGATCATAGACATGTTCACCTGTTTTTTGATTATTCATTAGCTTTAATATGATTTCTAGCTTATCATACTGTTCTGTGAAGCGTTGTCGTCTTCCCTCTGCCAAGGCATAGATAGCGGCATGATCACCACCAGGAGCTCTCCCCACACCAAAATCAATACGATTGGGTGCCAGCCCCGATAATGTTTTAAAGACCTCTGCTAGCTTATAGGGTGAATAATGCATCATCATGACACCACCCGTACCAATGCGAAGCCGCTGTGTTTTAGCAGCTAAAAAAGCAGCAGTTACTTCAGGAGCTGAACTCGCTAATGACTGGCTATTATGGTGTTCAGCAAGCCACATACGGTGATAGCCAAGCTCTTCACCTAGCAATGCCAGCTGTTCTGTACGTTGGAAGGCCTCTTCTGCAGAATGACCTTTTGGAATCGGCATTTGATCTAAAATACTTAATCTCATGTAAAACATCCTCTCTGTCTCTAGCTCCCCCTTTTACTGTAATACAGTTTGGATGATTTACAAAATAAAAAACCTTACTCATAAGCTAGTTGTTTCTTTTCCCAAGTGTGATAGACCATGCCAACAAGCTTTTGTTTTTGTTGCTGGTTTAATACGACTTCTTTAAATTTCATTGCCTCTAGGGAAAATTGCTGCGTTTGTTCGTTCACGACAAATTGGAGAATAGCATGTCCTTTTTCATCTTGAAACGTGATATCACCTGACAATTCTACAACTTGCTCCCCAGTTTTTGCTTCATAATAGCGCCAGTAAGGTTCAAAAAAAGCGTAATTAAACGCATTTCGAACTGTGACATCTGAAAAATTCTCCAAATAGCCTTCCTTTACGGTATCAATATACTCATGATCTGTTATATCTTTTTTTGCATTAAAGACATACCCTACAAGTACTCCCATAAACACAACACAGAGAAATACACGTATATGATTTCCTAAACTCATGTCATCACGTCCCCTTTACGTAAAAACACCATTATCTACATAATACATCAAAATAATGACTCCAAGTAGAATTTTTTTGTGTTATGTAGAAATTATCGTCACTTCCTATTGGATCACTTCATTTATTTCTATTAAAAAATAGCAGCTAGAGTATTTACAGCCTATCCTCAGTTCGCTACTATCAGATTATTATGATAGAAAAGAGATGACCTTTTGTGCCTTTTGATTTAGATGTAAATATTTTATTAATTTTAATCCTCTTCGGTTTTTTAGCAGCCTTTATTGATTCAGTGGTTGGAGGAGGTGGGCTTATCTCATTACCAGCTCTTATGTTCGTTGGTCTTCCTCCCTCTGCCGCAGTAGCAACCAATAAATTGGCAGGTACAATGGGTTCCCTTACTAGCACAGTGACATTTTATCGCTCTGGTAAACTAGATATAAAAGCCGTCTATAAGCTATTCCCTTTCGTATTTTTTGGCTCTATGCTGGGTGCTTGGATTGTCCACTTAATGGACCCAAGTGTACTGAAGCCATTAATGCTGATTATGCTTGCAGTCGTTGCCATTTATACCATCTTTAAAAAAGACTGGGGCAGTATGACCACCTTTAAACAATTAACCCCTAAGCGTTCTATTATTTTTGTTTTCGTGATTACACTTATTGGCTTTTATGATGGCTTTTTAGGTCCTGGGACAGGCTCGTTTCTACTCTTTGCTTTTCTCATAGTTGGCTATGATTTTTTACAATCAGCAGGAAACGCCAAATTTTTAAATTTCGGCAGTAATGTAGCTGCCCTCCTTATGTTTATATACTTAGGACAAATAAATTATGCCTATGGACTACCAATGGGTCTTGCGCAAATTGCAGGAGCTATTGTTGGTTCAAAATTTGCCATTAAACGCGGCAGTGGCTATGTACGTAAATTATTTATCGTTGTGACCATTCTATTACTCTTGAAAAATACATATGACTATTTTTCATGATTAGCCGTTATACTAACGTATGCCAATACTATAGAAGGATCAAACTTATCTCAATTGGGGTAAGTTTTTTTCATGGTATCAACTTTTTCCCTCTCCTCGTACGTCTAGTAAATGTATACAATTTGACAATGTTAAAAAGGAGCTTCTTTGGACATGAGAACAAGAAATGCATTTCAACATGAAGAGGTGTTTGTCCAATTCATTCGAGAACAAAAAGAGCGTTTTTATTTGCTCGCGTATAGCTATACAAAAAATGAACAGGACGCACTAGATGTTGTACAAGACAGTATCCAAAAAGCCATGCTTTCATTAGATCGACTTGAGAATGTGACCTATATGAAAAGCTGGTTTTATAAAATAGTTGTCCGTACAGCCATAGATTTTTTACGTAAGCATAAACGCTTACAAGTGACAGATGATGATACATTACAATATTTAACACCTGCTCAAGAGGATGTTTATGAGAATGTTGACTTGGAGCATGCGTTGGATGAACTCCCGCAAATGTATCGAGAGGTTGTCATTCTCCATTATTTCGAGGATTTAAAACTCGCTGACGTGGCGAACATCCTCGACATTAAATTGAGTACAGCCAAATCGCGTCTTTATAAAGCATTAAAACTATTGAAAATCCAATTGGAAGATGTGAAGGGAGAAACTGCACATGGATAAAAAATTACAGGAGTTAGAAAAACAATATATGAAAGTCCCGATTCCAAAAGAGCTAGACTTCGTGGTTGAAAAAGCACTTAAGCAAGGTCGAAAAAAGAAAAAAAATCGTACACCTCAATGGGTCCTTGGATCTGCCGCTGCAGCCATGCTATTTACAGCTGGTTTAAATGTAAGTCCTGCAATGGCACGCACACTCTCAGAAATCCCCGTGGTTGGTAGTGTGATAAAAGTATTGACTTGGACAGAATATGAAGTGGCTGAAGATAATTATGATGCCAACATTAAAGTACCTTCTATTGAAAACTTAGAAAATCAAGATCTGGCGAATACATTAAATGAAAAATATCGTGCAGAAGGTAAGACACTTTACGATGAATTTATGGCAGAAGTGGGCGATTTAAAATTAAATGGCGGTGGTCATTTAGGTATTGATAGTGGCTACGAAATCAAAACTGATAACGAACAAATTTTGTCGATTGGCCGCTATGTAGTGAATACCGTTGCTTCTTCTTCAACGGTGATGGAATACGATACGATCGATAAAGAAAACGAAATTTTAATTACCTTACCAATGCTCTTTAAAGATCAACACTATATTGAAACAATTAGTGAAAATATTAAAGAACAAATGCGTACACAAATAGCTGAATCGAATCAAGATAAAGTTTATTGGGTAAAGGGTGCTGGCCTTGCCGATGAAGAGTTAATGGAGGAATTTACAACTATTAAACCTGATCAGCAATTCTACATTTCTGATAAAGGCAAGCTTGTGATTTCCTTTGATAAATATGAAGTGGCACCTGGCTATATGGGCGTTGTAGAGTTTGAAATCCCAACAGATGTCTTAAAAGAAGATCTTGTAAGCACAAAATATATTCATTAATTTAGCTTACTTTTCCTATGACGAGGTATTGGATGATGGTGTCATCCAATACCTCGTTTTTTCATGAAACCATACCATTTTCTGCTTATAAAGCCGACTTTTTTTGTCAAAGCTAATATGTATCAATCAATGTTAGAGGGTTTTCAACATGAAAAGTGTAGGATCAATCAGTATTTTACATGTCATCTTCCTATCAATGACTGTTATTGGCTTAAAAAATCATGTAACCATTATTCCTCCGCTACTAGATGTGGCCAAAAGAGATGGCTGGCTATCCGTATTGTTTGCTGGAGGAATTATTTTCTTTTGGCTATTTTTATTAGTATATATTCAATCAAAATCTAATCAAGAGCCCATCCGAGATTGGCTCGATTCAAAAATCGGGAAAATTGGCTCTACTATTGTTATTTATACAGTTGCTATTTTTTTAATGATTATCGCAGCTTTTACAATGGTTGAAACACTGCAATGGATTAATACTACATTTTTACCGCAAACCCCTGTAATTATCTTACTATTTATCTACGTCATTCTGTGTATTCTTCTTGTGACGACTAGCTTACAGACGCTCGTCATTTTAAACGTTTTCGTATTATTCGGAGTAGTTATCTTTGGCTTTTTCGTGGCCTTTACGAACATGCAGGTAAAAGATTATGAATTATTACGTCCATTTTTTGAACATGGACTCCAGCCTGTCTTGCGAGGCATGATTTTTCCTGCATCAGGGTTTATTGAGCTTTTAATGTTGCTATTTTTACAGCATCAATTTAAGGAACGTATTCGCTGGTACCACTTTGCTATTATGCTGGCTATTTTAGTAGGACTGACATTAGGACCTTTAATTGGAGCCATTACAGAATTTGGACCGAATGAAGCGGCTAAGCAACGCTATCCCGCCTACGAAGAATGGGGATTAGTGACAATCGGTCGCTATATCGAGCATCTTGACTTTTTCTCCATTTATCAATGGCTGACAGGAACCTTTATTCGTGTTAGCTTCCTTTTGTACATTGTGGCAGATTTATTGAAGATGACAGGAGATCCCAAGCGTATATGGCAAATGCTTGCTCCTCCCTTCTTTATTCTTTGTTTACCATTAATCATGCTAAATGAAAGCCTATTTTTAAAAGTAAAAGGAAATTATATTCTGGCAGCCACTTTTATTTTTTTCTTTTTACTGTCAATATTTTTCGTAGTCGTAGCTTTCTTGTCGGATAAATCTTCTAAAAAGGGGAAAACTGAAAAACAAGATAAGAAAAGTGGTGAATCATAATGCCTCAGCAAGAACAAGCGCTAGATCTTAGTACGCTCAGAAAATTATTTCAAAAATCAGCAGATATTCAATTTCAGGAATATATGTTTAATCAGCAGAAAGTACACTTTATTACGTGTGATGCTATGATTGATCAACAAATGCTTAATGAAGTGATTATTCAACGTATTCAATATTTATATGATCATTTGGATGAGGTTCCCTTTGAAGAGAATATCGCAAGGCATCTTCATGTTCCAAGTATTCAAAAAGTACAAGACAAGGAACAGCTGATAACTTTTGTCTATAGTGGCTTCTTGTTGTTGTATTTTGACGAAGACAATCTTTTATATGCAAGCAATATTGCCCAAAAGCCGAATCGCCAGCCTGAAGAAACGCGCATGGAGGTTCTTGTTAAAGGGCCCAGAGATAATTTCATTGAAGATATTCGCGTCAATATCGCACTCATAAGAAAACGCTTGCCGACCAATTCATTTTGTGTGGAAAAAGTGGAGCTTGGGAAACGATCAAAAACTACGATAGCCATTCTTTATTTTGATGATATTGTGGATATGGATATTTTACATGGCATCAAAAAGCAGCTTGCTGCTGTGGATACAGATATTGTTTTTAGTGGCGATTTATTGATGGAACGGGTGAATAAAAATTCCAAGCTTTTTCCGAAGTTTGATTATACTGGACGACCTGATTATGCGGTTCAGGCCTTAGCGAGAGGACGTTTTATTATTTTTGTAGATGGCGTCGCCTATGCTATCGTTACCCCTGTCAATTTGTTTCTCTTACTGAAATCAGCTGAGGATAATGAATATCCTATTATTTTCAGTTCACTCGAACGATTATTAAGAATATTTGGTATTTTAATCGGCTTACTACTTCCTGCATTCTGGCTTGCCTTGACAACCTATCACCAAAACCAATTGCCGCTTCAACTACTCGCAACCGTCGTGCAAGCGAAGGCTGGCTTACCGCTCCCCTCTTCACTTGAAATGTTGCTGATGCTGCTGATGTTTGAATTATTTCGTGAAGCAGGCTTGCGTCTCCCTTCCGTTATTGGTGGGACCATCAGTGTTGTAGGTGGATTAATTATTGGGGATGCAGCCATTCGAGCAGGTGTAACGAGTCCTGAAATGATCGTTGTCATCGCTATTTCTACCATTGCTTCCTTTACATTAGTGAATCAGTCACTTGTTACTTCAGTTAGCATATTACGCGTTGCCTTTATCTTTGCTAGTGCCTTTTTCGGGTTATTTGGCTTCTTTGTTTCTTTATACCTGACACTGCTTTATTTAAGTAATATTCGAATTTACGGCTACTCTTACATGAACCTAGCAACAGATCTAAATTGGGCAACCATTAAAAAATCCATCTTTCGATTATCACCTAAGGGCTATACAGAACGTAACAAAGCACTTGCTCCACAGGATTATACACGAACATCAAAGGGACATGAAAACAAGGATTCCCAAAATAAATAGCATCCCTTTCAGTTTTGAAGGGATGCTATTTTTATCCGTTCAAATATTTTGTGCCCTTTCTTTAATAACATTCAGTACACTTTCCCAATGACCTTTCATTGCTTCTCGTACTGTCTGATCAGAAAGATGCTCTTGATGAAAGCTAATGGTTGTTTTATTACGCTCTTTGGGTAAAATACGGATTTGTACGGTAGATGGTTTTGACCACTCTTCCTTTTGCCAAGTTAATCGAAGCTGCTCTAACGGTTTAACAATCCTGATTTCGCCTGACCCTGTCTTTGAATGGTATTTGTGCCCAGGCTCAAATATAACTGAAGTGCCTTCCCCCAGCCATGTACGTACCCCTTCTGTTGTCGTGAGCAATGCCCATGCTTGCTCCTGCGAAATTGGAAACGTCCTTCTAACCCCGATTTGAAAACCCACACTTTTCGTTTGACCGATAATTTTTTCGTTATCCATTGCTTCACCTCTATTTTATGACCTTTATTGTGAACTGTAGTTCTATTCGATAAACTTGCTAAACATTCCTTCTATGTATTCATAAATGAATGCTCCATTTTCCATCAGCGATTTGACCTAGTACCCTTTGCATTGTGTGCTTTGGCTACAACATGAGCAGTACAAGTAACTAAGGGAAGCAACCAAAAAAGGGAAATTGTTTTAAAAAACAATCTCCCCCTCCTTCATTTACGTCAATTCCACAAACTCTTTCTGAACGCTTTGTTCTGTTTGTCCCTTGCGAAATTGAATATGATGAAGCTTTGCAAAAATCCCATTTTGAGCCACTAGCTCATCATAGGTACCATCCTCTTCAATGCCCTTCGGTGTCACAACTAATACACGATCAGCATTGCGAATAGTTGCCAGTCGATGGGCAATAACTAGTGTTGTACGATTTTCAGCAAGCTCTGTTAACGATTGCTGAATAATCATTTCTGTTTCTGTATCTAAGGCAGAGGTTGCCTCGTCTAAAATTAAGATAGGCGGGTTCTTTAGGAACATACGAGCAATCGCTAGTCGTTGCTTTTGTCCTCCTGATAATTTTAAGCCACGTTCACCTATTTGTGTATCATAGCCATCGGGCAGCTCTGCAATAAATGCCTCTAGATGTGCTTTTTTCGCTGCCTCTCGAATTTCCGCTTCACTTGCATCTAATTTACCATAGGCAATGTTTTCACGAATCGTACCTGTAAATAAAAAGACGTCCTGCTGTACGATACCAATTTGAGCACGTAATGACGCTTGTGTCATATTACGTATATCGATACCATCAATCGTAATAGCGCCTTTTGTCACCTCATAAAATCGAGGAATCAATGAGCAGATTGTAGTTTTACCTGCACCCGAAGGCCCTACAAAGGCAATAGTTTGGCCAGCTTTTACATCAAATGATATATCATGTAAAACCTGTTTGGATGCATCATAATTAAAATGAACGTGATTGAAGGCAATATTTCCATCTAAATGTTTAATAACCTTTGCATCCTCACGATCTTGAATTTCTGGCTCCTGTTCAATTAATTCACGGAAGCGCTTAAAGCCAGCCATTCCTTTCGGATAAAGCTCTAATAAAGCACTAATTTTATCAATTGGTTTAATCAGGACATTCGTATATAAAACAAAGCTCACTAGCTCCCCATAAGATAATTTCCCATTAAAGCTTAGCCAAGCGCCGACCACTAACACCATTAATGTAAGGAGGCGCGTCATCATGTAAATACTGGAGTGTGTCCCTGCCATAATTTTATAGGCATATAATTTAGCCGTACGGAAAAATCCATTTTGCTCCTTAAAGCGTTTAATTTCAAAATCTTCATTTGTAAAGGATTTCACAACACGGACACCAGATACACTATCCTCTACACGTCCGTTCACATCAGCAATTTTGCCATACATCGTTTTCCAAGCATTGTTCATTTTTATATTACTAAATGTCACAAGCCATGTTAAAAATGGCACCATAATCGCTGCAATCAAAGCGAGTGTTGGATTGACATTAAACATAATGGCAAAGGCCCCAACAAAGGTCATGATTGCAATGAAGAGATCCTCTGGTCCATGATGGGCAAACTCACCTATATCAAACAAATCATTGGTAATGCGACTCATAATATGACCTGTTTTCGTATTATCAAAGAATCGGAAAGATTGCCTTTGTACATGCGTAAATAATTCCTGACGCATATCCGTTTCGATATTTATGCCTAGTTTATGCCCTAAATAGTTAACGATAAAGTTCAATAATGTACTAATGGCATAAACAAGCAGTAATAGGACACTTATTTTCACGATCATGCCCCAATCCCCTGTTGGCAATAACTCATCGATAAACCATTGAACAGCCAATGGAAACGCAAGCTCTAAGATTGCTACAATAATGGCACTCGAAAAATCGATGACAAACAATCGTTTATGTGGCTTGTAGTAGGAAAAAAATTTTCTATACATGTTTGTCTCCTCTCTAAGTTGTAAAAATTTTGCCTATCTTTTAATAGTACCATTTGTGCAAACGTAACGGAAAAGTATTTTTTCTCCATAGCAGTATATTTTTATTTACTTTTAAAATGTTGCATGTTACTATGTTAGTAAGAATTGAATAGCTTTTGACTTTATTGTCAAAGGGGAGTAGCTAGCAGATGCGATCGAAGCATCTGATTCACATTCGTCATTACATGGTATATTACCATCGGGTGTGATGGCATTTCTTGTCACACAGAATACTTTCTGTGCAACGAACAGTTAATTGCTTAGCAAGACCTTTGCCTATTTTTTAGGCAGGGGTCTTTTTCTTTTGCTTAAAATAGGGAAAGAATAAGTTAGCAAGCCATTCATTTCTGTTCAACAATTAAAGGAGGCAATAAATTTGGAGGCAATATTTTTAGAATACGCATGGGTACTTGTCGTATTAATTGTACTAGAAGGTTTGTTAGCAGCAGACAACGCCGTCGTAATGGCTGTTATGGTTAAGCATTTACCAAAGGCACAACAACAAAAAGCTTTATTGTATGGATTGGTGGGGGCGTTTGTTTTCCGTTTTGCCGCATTATTCCTTATTACAACGCTCGTTAATTTCTGGCAGATTCAAGCAATAGGTGCAGCTTATCTACTGTTTATGTCTATTAAGCATATTTATGATTCGCGGAAAGCATCTCAAAACTCCGAAGAAATTCAAGAGCCGAAAAAACAATCTGGCTTCTGGATGACGGTTGTAAAAGTAGAACTTGCTGATATCGCATTTGCTGTGGATTCTATTCTTGCGGCGGTTGCCATTGCTGTCACACTTCCACATATCGGTGATTTTGATATTGGCGGTATTAACGCAGGTCAGTTCGCAGTAATGTTCTTAGGTGGTATTATTGGTGTCATCATGATGCGTTTCGCAGCTCGTTGGTTTGTAAAGGTTCTCGACAAATTCCCATCACTTGAAACAGCTGCTTTCCTAATTGTCGGCTGGGTTGGTGTAAAATTAGCTGTATTAACATTAGCACATGAAAAATTGGGTGTGATTCCACACGAATTCCCCCACTCCACTCTTTGGAAAGCTATTTTCTGGATTGTCTTAATTGCTATCGCATTAGGTGGCTACCTAATCGGTGTCAAAAATCAAAAGAAACAAGAACAATAATAATGAAAAATCGCTTCGATTACGATCGGGGCGATTTTTTTATTTTCTTAAAAATATAAAAGAAGGTATTTTCTAATTGAGAACGAATATCAATTATTTTTTGCATGAATTGCTTTAAAAATTAAATTTTTTGTATGTTACTGCCTCTAAGCTGTATACTAGTAAAGAAGTCATTTACTGCAAAAGGAGGAAAACTTTTATGTTATCTGAAAAACTACACACAGCTCTTAATGAACAAATGAATTTTGAATTCTACTCTGCGCATGCCTATATGGCAATGGCAGCCTATTGCACAGATCAAGATTATGATGGCTTCGCTAACTTCTTTTTAGTACAAGCAGAAGAAGAACGCTTCCATGCCATGAAATTTTATAATTTCTTAAGTGATATGGGCTACCGCGCAACAATTCAAGGTTTTGAAAGCCCAGGCAATCATTTCGAATCCATTTTAGATGCCTTTAAAACGGCTCTATCACACGAAAAAGAAGTAACACGCCGTATTTACAATTTATCAGACATTGCTTTAGATGAACGTGAGCATGCGACAATGGCCTTCTTAAAATGGTTTATCGACGAGCAAGTAGAAGAAGAATCTACATTTGATACATTAATTCGTAAAATCGAGCGTATCGAAACTGACTCAAACGCAATCTTTATGCTAGATGCAGAATTGGCTACACGTACATTTACACCAGATACAGAAGCATAATATTTCTTATAAAAAATCTGCCATTAAGGCAGATTTTTTTAGGTATCTATCTTGCTTGTGGGATTTTCAAAAGATGCAATAAAAGAGAAACGTTGAAAAATCAACGTTTCTCAGGTTCTTTATGGTTCCCTTACCACTCCATCAAAGGCAGCTTGATAGATTTGATAGATATCTTCACGCTCTAATGGCATTGGACTTCGCGCTAAAATACGCGTTTGTTTTGTAGCATCCTCTGTTAGCTGTTCAAGTGCTGATGAAGGGATATTGAATCCTTGTAATGTTGAGGGAATTTTCACATCTTGAACGAGTTGTTGTAAGGCATCAACACATTTATAGGAAGCCTCTTCTTGCGATAAATAGGATGATGATATTCCCATGGCATCTAAAATATCTTTCATTCGTTTTTCACAGCTTTGACGAATATACCCCATGACATATGGTAATAGTACTGCATTGGAATCACCATGAGCTATATGGAACTGACCTCCCAGGGGATAGGCTAAAGCATGGACGCCTGCTACACCGGCATTGAAAAAGGCTAATCCTGCTAAATAGCTGCCATAACTCATATCTGTGCGCGCTTGCTTGTCTTGTCCATTATGGACAGCTGTTCGGATTGACTGGCTAATTAATCGGATAGCTTGTAGTGCAAGTGCATCCGTTACTGCATTCGCATTTACTGATACGTAGGCTTCTATCGCATGAGTTAACGCGTCTACCCCAGTCGCCGCTGTCACCTTCGATGGTAAGGAAATCGTTAAGGCAGGATCTACAATCGCTACATCCGCTAATAAATAATCATGTGTCACAACATCCTTGGTTGTATCCAGTGATAGCACAGAAATATTTGTTACCTCCGAGCCTGTCCCAGAAGTGGTAGGAATTAAGATTTTAGGTAACCCTTTATTATCTAATGTTTTCGTTCCTGTTAGGTTTAAATAATCTGCAACTTTTCCATCATGTTTTGCTAATACGGCGGCAAGCTTTGCTAAATCCAGTGCACTGCCCCCACCTACACCAATCACCAAATCAAATGGATGCTTTCTCGTAAAATCAACCAGTTTTTCGCCAATTGCAAGCGGAGGCTCTGGTGCAATATCCGTATAAATGGTTGTTGTATAGCCTTTCTCAATCAAAGGCTTTTCAACATTGTCCGTTAGACCTATTTCTTTTAATAATGGATCTGTCACGATCAAAATATTGTGAGCGTTAAACTTCTTTACCTCTAGCAGAAGCTGACTCAAACAGCCCCAGCCAGTATAGCTAGCAGGCGTAAAGGTTAATTTATGCATGGCTTCTCTACTCCTATCTATTCATAATAGCCTTCCGTTGATTTTCTAAATGATTTAAATTGAATAGGATCATGGCCAAACCATACCTGTGAATTTGTTTCATTTGCTAGTCTTCGAATCCGTTCCACTGTTGTATTATAACCTACAGAATCGTAGATAATGCCTGGTGGCTTGACAGGAGGCCCAAAGCTTTCTGCCGTATAAATGGCATCTGAAGCTAAAATAATACCACCTGTGTCAGGCATTTGAATATGCAAACCTAGCATTCCCCAAGCATGACCACTACCAAAATTTAATACTTGTATCCCTTCAGCTAGTTTTACCTGATCCTCGCCACGTTTGATTAAGCGCCATTGTAGATTGTTTTTAATCCACATATCAATGTCACCCCAAACATAGGCACCGTCTTTCACGTTTCTAGCATATGTTTGTAATGTGCCATTAAACTCATCTTCCTGTACAATAATTGTGGCATTTGTAAAGAGTTCTAAGCACCCTGCATGGTCGAGATGCAAATGGGAAGCAACAACATATTTGATATCCTCTGGACGAACATTTAATTCTTCTAGACGATGATGTAAATAGCATTCTTCTGGCATATTAATAGGAAATGCTTTTTGCGTAAATTCACCCCATCGCCCTTCTGGACCCATCGAGTTTGGATTGCATGCAGTATCAAATAGAATTTTGCCTTCTGGATGATCAATCAATACTGTATAAACAGGGAATTCAACAAATTCATTTGGCTGATTTGGATGATCGATGGTTGCGGGATTGTGCATCGCAATCATATAATTTTTATCCATTCGCATCGTACCATTGTCCATCACATACAATTTTGGATGTTGTTTAATCATTTTCATTTTCCCATCTCCATTCGTGATTATTAGTTATTGGTTATTCCAAATTACTAGCTTCATTTCCGTCATTTCTTCTAACGCATATTTAATGCCTTCACGGCCTGTGCCGCTTTCCTTTACACCACCATATGGCATGTGATCTACTCGATAAGTAGGTACATCATTAATGATGACTCCACCAACGTGCAATGCTTTTGTAGCCTGAAAAGCTGTCTGAATAGAAGGAGTGAAGATGCCTGCCTGTAGGCCATAGTGAGAATCATTGATAGCCGCTATCCCTTCATCAATGGTGGATACCGTATTAACGATAACAACAGGTGCAAAAATTTCTTCACAGGATACACGACTCTGTGGCTGAACATTATATAAAACAGTGGGCAATAAAATATGATTGTCAATGTGACCACCTGTAATTACTTGTGCCCCTTCAGCTACTGCCTCTTCAATCCATTGATAAGCACGCTGTTGTTCAGCTTGTGAAATCATCATAGCAAGATCTGTTTGATTATCCATTGGATCACCAATTGTAAGCTGCTCTATTTTTTCCTTCAGCCGTATTAAAAATTCCTCCACCATACTTTCCATGACATAGATACGTTGTAAAGAAATACAGACTTGACCTTGGTTGGAAAAGGCCCCCATCACAATGCGATCCATAATACGCTCTAGCTGTACCCCTTCATCGATAATTACGCCTGCATTGGAACCTAATTCTAAAGTTACTTTCTTCAAGCCTGCACGATTGCGTAGAGAAATCCCTACCGCTGGACTTCCTGTAAACGTTATCATCTTAACATTTGGATGTGCTAAAAATGCATCGCCTACTAATTTACCTTGTCCAGTTACAAGATTAAAGGCACCTGCTGGTAAATTTGTTTGCGCCAATAATTTTGCCAAAAAATGGGCGGATAATGCTGTTTGTGTGGCAGGTTTCAATACAATCGTATTGCCTGCAGCTAATGCTGGCCCAACTTTGTGTGCTACTAGATTTTGCGGAAAGTTAAATGGTGTAATCGCAGCCACAACACCGATTGGCTCTCTTAATGTATAAGCAAAGCGCCCCTCTCCATTTTTTGATGCATCCATTGGAACCATTTCACCAGTAAGTCGCTTTGCTTCTTCTGCCGCAAATTTATAGGTTTCAACTGTGCGATCAATTTCAGCGTAAGCATACTTTAACGGTTTGGCTGATTCCATTGCTATGATACTTGCTGCTTCATCTCTATTTTCTGCAAAAAGGGTGGATAACTGCTCTAATATCTCTGCTCGTTGAAAAGCAGTTAATGCAGCCATTTGAGGAGCTGCAGCATGCGCACTTTCAATGGCCTCCTGTACATCTTTTTCAGTGGCCATCGCAAAGTGTGCCAATACCTCTTGTGAATAGGGAGCATGGATCTCCATCCATTCAGCAGTCATCTTCCATTCTCCATTAATCCATAAGCCCTTTTTCAATCGTAATTCACTCCTTTCTTTTTATGGTTACGTATTCATTTCAGAAAATAAAGAAATGAATACGTAACCATTTTGGTGTAAAAAATAAACTGATGGTCTATCAGTTTATTTTACACGTTGTATTTCTTGGGAAAATCTTAACAGACTCTGTTTGTCTAATGCAAGTACTTTTTTTCTCCATTACCTCAAATAATTTTTCGATAGCAATAAAACCTAAGTTCTCTTCTGATGTTAAACCTACTGTTGTTAAGGCAATAGAGTGATGTTTACTAAGCTCTACATTATCAATACCAATGATATTAAAATCTCTCGGAACCTGAAAACCTCTCTCTAAACAAAGATTCAATATTTCAATGGCAATGGCATCCGTAGCAGCACAAATAGCTGTTGGTCTTTTTTCGAGTTGTAAAAGCTCTGCAAACGCACGTTCAATATCCATTTTATTGGTGTTCGTTAAAAAAGTAGGCACTAATTTTGCATCTAGCCCATAATCCTGTAAAGCTTGTTCAAATCCCAGATAGCGTCCATAGAAGGTACTCATTTGATGTGGACCCCCTATCCAACATAAAGAGTCATGCCCTAATGATAGGACATGCTTGGTCGCAAGGTAACCTGCTTGAACATTATCAATTTCTACAAAATGTCTATTCTCTTTATGCTTACGGTTAAACATAATAAATGGAATAGCTAGTTTTTCTAGTTTATAAAATAAATCATCTTGATACAACATAGAAGACAATATAATTGCGTCTGCTTTCGTTTCTAAAACGGCATTGTAGATTGAATTAAGATTATCCTCTGTGCCAAAATAGACATTAACTTTATAGCCACGTGCATTAACATAATTCACGATGGCTGTAGTTGTATCAACAAAAAAAGGGTTGTGTAAGGGCCCCGAAATCAATGTAATAATGCCTGTTTTTTTCTGAACAAGCGATCTTGCTATATCATTTGGCACATAGTTTAGTTCCTCTATCGCCTGCATTACTTTTTCAATTGTTTTTGGCTTTACAAGCTCTGGTGTATTCAATACTCTCGATACAGTTGTTTGTGAGACACCAGCATGCTTCGCCACATCTTTTGAAGATACCAAAAAAACCACCCATTTCATCATTGTGAAGCTATATTATATCATCTATAGAATAATGATTATAGTGATGATTCCTTCTCTACCTTAACGCTTTCGCTCATATGGCTTTGCAGCTTCACTCGCTTTAAAGTTATAAACAGGTTTAATAACTTTGACAATATCTACAGTTTCCCCAATCGCAGAAGTAATTTCTGTCATCGGCTTATAGGCCATTGGTGCCTCATCCAATGTTTCTTCATTGACTGATGTTGTCCAAATCCCCTGCATCGTATCTTTAAAATCGGCCATATTCAAAGCTTTTTTCGCTGCGCGTCGTGAAAACATGCGTCCTGCTCCATGGGGGGCTGAATAATTCCATTCCGCATTCCCTTTCCCTATACAAATCAGAGATCCATCCCGCATATTCATTGGAATAACTAGCTTTTCATCTTTATTTGCACGAACAGCCCCTTTGCGAAGCGTCATCGTTTCTGTATCGATATAGTTATGAATCGTATCAAACGTATCTGTAAAATGCCAATCCATCTGTTTAGCAATGGTTTCTGCAATGGTCCAACGATTCATCCGTGCAAATTGCTGTGCAATCTTCATATCATGGATATAATCATGGAAAGCTTCACCCTCTAAATATGACAAGTCTTTCGGAACGAACGGTGTTTGTTCTTTATAGGCTTGTATCATGGATTGAATCTCTTGTTGTCGTCCTTGCTGTTTCATTGCTTCTATTTTTTCTGTCAAATCTTCTCGACGTAAATTTTCATAAGCTCTTTTTTGATGCCAATTAGCAACCTTTGCCCCTACATAGCGTGACCCCGTATGGATGAGCAAATAGTGCTGATCATCTTCATCTTTGGCAAGTTCAATAAAATGGTTGCCTCCCCCAAGTGTACCTAATGACAAGTTCGTATAGTCGTCTTTCAAGCCGCTTGCTCGAAATTGTTTACCTTCAAACTCTACAAAATGTCGGCTTGGCGATACTTCTTTATGAATATCCTGCCCACTTGGTACATATGTGCGAATGATGGCATCGAGTTGAGCAAAATCAACTGTTGTTACGTCAAGTTGTGCTACAAATACACCACACCCCACATCAATGCCGACAAGATTGGGTACAACACGGTCTTGCAATTGGATGGTCGTGCCAATGACACATCCTTTACCCGCATGATAATCTGGCATAATACGTACTTTAGTGCCTGCCATAAAAGCCTGGTCTGTTAATTCTTGAATCTGATCCACAGCTGTTTGTAATGCTGTTTGCGCAAAGATTTTTGCATTCGTGAAGCGTCCATTTATTTCAATCAAGTGTATCCCTCCTTACTACTTATACGTAAAACTGGAATGATTTGTTTCATATCATAAAGAAAACGTTCTAAAAGCATGCTACTTTTAGAACGTTTGGTGAAAACCTAATCTTCATATTGTACAACTAATTTTTTAGGTATTTCGGGTATATCATTTGATTTTACATCTTCTTCCCTTAAGTCAAGCATTTGCAGGGGATATTTTTCTTGCACCTCAAAAGGTATTGCAATACTTTCCATTTTATTATTCATTTGACTTCTTGCAAGTAAGCCATTGTTTGATAAATCAATGGCTAAAATAGCCTGCACAGTTTCCTCAAGCATGGCAATATCCTTCGATTTCAACGGCATTTGCTCATTCATTAAAAATGGTTGAAGATGCTCTTTTATATAACCCTGTGCTTCGATTAAGCAAGAAAATTCATTTAATTTTTCAGCATAGCGCTTTAACTGACGCTTATCTTTTGCACGCTGTTGATTTAGTTTCTGTACCTTTTGTTCAATACGGCTCATGCGTACTTTCACTAAATCAATCAAAAAAGGCTGTGTATCTCGAATCGCCTGTAGCATTGAAACCTCTGCTTGTTGTACCTTGGCATATTGGGCGACACAAACCTCTTGCTGCTCATTGAGTTTTTGAACGCGCTCTTTGAAAAATTCATTTTGCGTATGTTGGCCAAAGAAAGCTTTCATAAGACCTTTACCATGAATTTTTTTATGTTGTGCATCTAAACGCTCATATTCGCGTAAATACTCACTGTGCATGTTGCGGTATTCACGCAACATTTGTTGATAGTGCACAGCAATTTCAGTAAATTCTTCCACCTTGGAATCGTGTAAATAATCATGTTGCGCTATCGTTTGTAATAGCTGATACAGTGTTTGAACCTGTTTAAACGTGTTCGCTACCTGTTCATATTCTTGCTCATATTCTTTGACAATTGCTAAGTCACGTTGATAGCGAGAATATTCATATTGGGTATCGCCTGCGTATTTTTCAATATTCTCTACAGCAGATTGAAATGGATCTCGTTGTGGAATTACAGTTAATTCGAAGCGGAATCGTTCAAGCCATTGTAAGAAGCGAATTAGGATGGCATATGTTTTTTTATCACTATTTTCAGCCACACGATGAATGTGAGCAATTAATTGATCATACTGACTTTTTTGCCAAAGCTCATGACTGTCTGTTTGTTTGGCTACTAGTGCATTAATTGCTGAAATCCCTATAAAATCACTCATCAAATGACCAATACGTTGTTGTTCAGAGTCCATAAATGCTGTGGCATGTTCCTCATCATCGATGCCGTTGATGACACATAAAGGTTCAACACCTTTATTCTTTAACGTTTCAATCAAGAGAAGTTCAGCATCCATTGCCATTGAACCAGCGCGTAACACCCAGAAAATTTCATCAACACGGTTCATAAGCGCCTCTGAAAAATAAGCCATTTCTCCTCCGCCTGCTTCTAATGACACAGAATCAATTATTGTCACGGATTTTAATAAATCATTTTTCAAATAGACTTCTAGATAATCTAAGTGTTCACGTAAAATCTGGGAAGCAAACGTATCGCCAGTTGTTAGTAGCTCTAATTTACTGAGATCAAATACAGCGACAACACCATCTAAAAAATAAGCTTTAATCTCTTCTTGCTCGCCGTAGCGTATAAACGTATTTACACTTGTTGGATGCTGATCATCTACCGATAATATTTCGCGTCCTAGAAGTCCATTCACAAGTGTTGTTTTGCCCACCCGCTCTTTTCCAACTATTAAAATCATCGTCTGGTTATTGGCATCTTGAATGATTCGATTTAAATGTTTTGCTGTATCTTTCACATATGTATTTTGGACGATGATGCCATACAAGTGTCGTAGTTGGTCAACAAATTGCGGCAAAATATTATTCGCTGAGGTTGTATTTTCGATTGGCGTATTGTCAATGTTCGTCATCCTCAAAACCTCTTTTCGTATGTATCTATAAGACCATTATAAATGAAACTATGGCTTTTCTAATACATGGATTGATGAAAAGAGGACAATATACTTATACGTTTATACGACAAATAGGAATTCATCCTTACACCTATTTCCTGTCTGCTTCATATATGATTGCTACACAGACTAAAGGGAATAGTCCCAGCTATGAGTTTAGAAGTATTAGGCTTGGAGATTTCTCTCTAAGGTTGCTGAATAGCTGACCTTTGTCCTATCCCTCCAAACCAGCCATACGTGCATAAACAGCTCCAAGTAATGGCATTCCACCTTGGGCACCTAGTTTCTCTACAGATAAGGAAGCAGCGATATTAGCAAAATATACAGCCTCATCCAACGATTGCCCTTCTACTAAAGCATAGGCTAAAGCACCATTAAAGGTATCACCTGCGCCCGTTGTATCCACGACTGTTGTCATATAACCTGGAACATGAATTGGATAGGAGCCATCGAAATAACGTGCACCATCACTTCCTAGCGTCACGATTAATTTATTAGGATATTTTTCTAAAACTTGTTCCACTGGCTCGTTAAAAATTTCAGCACATTCTGTCTCGTTAGGTGTTAAATAGGTAATATCGTCCATCCACTGCACATCAAAATTGGCTGCTGGAGCAGGGTTTAACAGTATCGGAACATCCGCTTCTTTACATAAATGAATGGCATGGGCTGTCGTCTCTTTAGGGATTTCAAGCTGTATAATTACCAAGTGACTTTTTTGTATCAACTCTTTTGAAGCTTCAAGATGGGATATGCTTAGATCATAATTAGCTCCAGGTACGACAACAATTCGATTATCGTTATTGTAAATAAGTATATTAGCAATGCCTGTAGGAGCAGTGGTGCTTTTTACAATGGCGTTTGTCTGAATCTGCTCTTGCTGTAAAGCAGCATGTAATGTCTCACCAAAATGATCATTCCCTAAACAGCCAACCATCGCCACCTCACTGCCAAGACGAGCTGCGGCAACTGCTTGATTAGCCCCTTTTCCTCCTGGAACTGTTTGAAACGAGTTACCTAGAATGGTTTCCCCCTGCTTTGGAAAAGCATTCATTTGTACAACTAAATCCATATTTAAACTTCCTATAACTGTAATCATAGAATTCCACCTTTCATCTTTTGATCAAACAAAAAACAACTGAAATGAGTAGTATCATTTCAGTAGCTTAACAATATAAAAATTCGTATAAACTAAAAACCTATCGACTGTTTTAGGGATGCCCTAAATTCTTTCACTTACTGTAAATCGATACGAGCTTCTTTTACTCGTTAAATGAAAACGATCTAGTCACTCAGGCTATCTTCCTGTTATGCGAAGCAATGCTTGAGATGACGATTTCAAAAACTGGCTGGATTTGTCCTTTAATATACAAATATTTTTATAATGATAACATAGTGCCACCTTCGCATTTGATGTTTCCTTAATTATAAATAATTTCATATAGGAAATGCACTACAAACACAAAAAAACTGAAGACAACATAAAACTTGTCTTCAGTCATATCAATTAATAGGCTACTCGCTTCGCCTCATATGCGGCAATGTGGTCCTCATATTTAAAGGTTAAGGCGATTTCATCCCAGCCATTCAGTAACGTTTCTTTATAGTATGGGTCAATTGTAAAATGATAGACTGTACCATCTTCCCCTGTTACAGTTTGCTCTGCAAGATTTACTTCCATACTATAGGGCTTTGCTAAGCCTTTTGCTAAAATAGCATCACATTCCGATTCTGTTAGCTTAATCGGTAAGATACCGTTTTTGAAGCAGTTATTATGGAAAATATCTGCAAAAGAAGGTGCAATCACAACGTTAAAACCGTAATCTAAAATTGCCCATGGTGCATGTTCACGAGAGGAGCCACAGCCGAAATTATCTTGCGCCACTAGAATTTTAGATTCTTTAAATTCAGGTTTATTTAATACAAAGTCAGCTATTTCATTCCCTTGTGCATCGAAACGCCAATGGTAAAATAAAAACTGTCCAAAACCTGTGCGCTCAATACGTTTTAGAAATTCTTTTGAAATAATTTGATCGGTATCAACATTTTTTCGATCAAGTGGTGTGATGACACTATTTACGATATTAATTGGTTCCATTTTTCAATCATCCCTTCCCGAGTAAAGCAAGACTTACACTGTTTCCTTCACAAATTCACGTACATCGACGAAGTGACCTGCAATCGCAGCGGCTGCTGCCATTGGTGGTGACACTAAATGTGTACGAGCTCCAGCGCCCTGACGTCCTTCAAAGTTGCGGTTTGAGGTAGAGGCACAGCGTTCTCCAGCTGGTACGACGTCATCATTCATCGCAAGACACATCGAGCAACCAGATTCTCGCCATTCAAAGCCTGCATCCATAAATATTTTATCTAAACCTTCTGCCTCTGCTTGTTTTTTCGTTGTATGTGAGCCTGGGACAACGATGGCTGTGACCTTGTCATGCACCTTACGCCCTTTGATGACATCAGCAGCTGCACGCAAATCACTAATGCGTGAGTTTGTACAGGAGCCAATGAAGACATGCTGGATGTCAATGGATGTTAATGGCTGGCCTTCCTCTAAGCCCATATAGGCAAGTGCTTTTTGAAGTGCCGCCTTGTCTGATTCATCCTCATAATCTGCTTGTGTTGGAACATGCCCAGAAACACCAGTACCCATCGATGGGTTTGTTCCCCACGTAATGATTGGTTCAATTTCTTCAGCTTTTATAATACGAACCGTATCGTACGTTGCATCTTCGTCTGAAGCAAGACTTAACCAGTAAGCGGCTGCTTCTTCCAATTTTTCTCCCTGCGGTGCATATTTGCGTCCACGAATATAATCGACTGTTGTTTGGTCAGGTGAGATAAGCCCTGCTTTTGCGCCTGCCTCAATTGACATATTACAAATCGTCATGCGTTCTTCCATAGATAGTTTGTGGATAGCCTCTCCAGTGAATTCCACAATATGTCCTGTACCAACACCAATTCCGAACTTGGCAATGATGGCTAGAATAATATCCTTTGCCGCTACCCCAACTGGTAGCTCCCCTTCAACACGAATCTCCATCGTTTTCGGCTTATTTTGCCATAATGTTTGCGTCGATAATACATGCTCCACCTCAGATGTCCCAATACCAAATGCAATGGCCCCGAAGGCACCGTGAGTCGATGTATGAGAATCACCACAAACAATGGTTTTACCAGGCTGTGTTAATCCAAGCTCTGGCCCAATCACATGGACAATCCCTTGGTCAGGGTGACCCATGCCTGCTAACTCAACGCCAAATTCCTCAGCATTTTTAGCTAATGTTTCGATTTGATTGCGTGCAATGGGATCATGGATAGTTGGTAAATTTTTTGTTGGTACGTTATGATCCATTGTCGCAAAGCTTAAATCAGGACGACGCACTTTACGTCCGTTCATGCGTAACCCTTCAAAAGCTTGCGGAGATGTTACTTCATGAATTAAATGAAGATCAATATATAACAGGTCCGGTTTGCCCTCTTCCTGATAAACAACATGTTTATCCCAAATCTTTTCAATTATATTTTTACCCATTGTCTTCACCTATTTCTTTAAATATATGTTGTCATAATACTTTGTGATACAAAGCTAGTATCAATTTCGTTAATTACCTTATCTGTCCATTCATTAGTTGATAAAATACGACTGCCGTCACGAGCAAGATCTGCTGTAAAGTAGCCATCATCAAATACTGCACTTACCGCGCGTTCAATTTCTGCTGCTTCTTCTTTTAAGCCAAATGAATATTGCAGCATCATCGCTACGGATAAAATGGTTGCAGCAGGATTTGCTACACCTTGCCCTGCAATTTCTGGTGCGGAGCCATGTACTGGTTCATATAAGCCAAAATTATCACCACGAATGGATGCGGATGGTAAAACACCTAGAGAACCAGTAATAACAGATGCTTCATCACTTAAAATATCACCAAACATATTTTCAGTAACGACTACATCATATTGTCCAGGATTTGTAATAAGTTTCATTGCGACAGAGTCTACTAGGTTATGTTCTACGATTACATCTGGATACTCTTTTTTCTTTGCTTCTACAACTTCACGCCATAAGCGACTTGTTTCAAGCACATTCGCCTTGTCAACAGAGCATAATTTGCCACCACGTAAACGTGCTAGTTCAAAGGCATTTTCAACGATACGCTCTACCTCTGCTTTAGAGTAAACCGTTGTATCAATTGCGCCATTTTCAGTACGCATACGTGGTTCCCCGAAGTATACGCCGCCTGTTAGTTCACGTACAATCATTAAATCAACGTTCTCAGCCACTTCACGCTTTAATGGTGAAGCATCTAGTAAACTCGGGAACGCCTTTACTGGACGTAGATTGGCAAATAAATCGAAGTGTTTCCGAATTCGCAGTAACCCTTTTTCTGGGCGCAATTCAGGAGGGTTTTGATCCCACTTTGGACCACCTACAGCTCCTAATAAAATCGCATCACTATTTTCACACATCTCGATTGTTTCATCAGGTAATGGATTATTGTGCTGGTCAATCGCAGCACCACCAATTGTTGCATATCCTAAATGAAATGTATGATTAAATCGTTTACCAATCACCTGTAATACACGTACAGCAGAAGCAACAACCTCTGGCCCAATTCCATCACCGGGAAGTACTGTAATTTTTCTCTCCATCGTCAAAACACCTTTCTTTGTATAGCGTATTCGCTAATTTAGTAAAGACGCTCACCTACCTTTTATCGAGGTGAGCGTAGTCATTACGTCTAAGCGTAATTTTTGGTTAATTGATACAATACGCCATGACATCATTGCATCCGACTTGTGAATGGTACTTCATACAATTCACTACCTCAGAAACCTATACAGGATGTGCGCGAAGGCTTGCTTGAATTAAATGACGGTTAATAGCATTTAAATAAGCTTTTGCCGATGCTTCTAAAACATCTTGAGAGGAATTACGGCCTGTAGTCGAAACCTCATCATAGCGAATATTAATAACCGCTTCACCCAGTGCATCTCGTCCTTTGCCAACCGATGTCACACGGTAATCAATGACATGTACAGCTCCAGGTACAAGTTGCTCCAGTGTATTAAAAATCGCTTCTACTGAACCAGAGCCAGTAGCTACAACGGTTTTTTCTAGTCCCTCAGGTGTAAGCACAATGGCTGTAGCTGTAGGAATATTTTCAGTACCATATTGCACCTGCACCATTTTCAACTCAAAGAGTGGTACATCTTCTACTTGAACTTGTTGCTCAGTAAGAAGAGTAAGTAAATCTTCCTCTGTAATTTCTTTTTTACGATCAGCCAATTTTTTAAATTCTACAAATGCTTTGTTCAACTTTTCATCAGAAAGATGGAAGCCCATTGTTTCCGCACGATCACGGAAGGCTGCACGACCAGAATGTTTCCCGAGAACTAATGGAATCTCACCTTCGCCGATTAAAGCAGGTGAAATAATTTCATAGGTTTCTGGATTTTTTAAGACACCGTCTTGATGGATGCCCGATTCGTGTGCAAAAGCATTTCTTCCTACAATCGCTTTATTTGGCTGAATCACAACATTTGTCAATTTACTGACTAATTGAGACGTACGTTTAATTTCTTGCAACTGAATGCCTGTTTGCACCTGATAAATATCCTTGCGAATATGAAGTGCTACAGCAATTTCCTCGAGTGCCACATTACCTGCGCGTTCGCCGATACCATTGATTGTTCCTTCGACTTGTGCAGCACCATTTTCTATTGCGGCAATCGTGTTAGCTGTTGCCATCCCTAAATCATCATGACAATGGGCAGAGAATTTCACTTTGTCAGCACCTTTGACATTTTCCAGTAGGAACTTAAATAATGCACCATATTCTTGCGGGGATGCATACCCTACAGTGTCTGGAACATTAATCGTTGTTGCACCAGCAGCAACCACTTCGTTCATAATTCGCACTAAAAATTCACGATCAGAGCGGAATGCATCCTCGGCAGACCATTGTACAAGTGGGAAGTACTTTTTAGCGTATTTAACAGCCTCTACCGCTTGCTCCACCACTTGCTCAGGGGATTTTTTTAATTTGTATTCCATATGAATAGGTGATGTGGCTAGAAAAATGTGAATATGTGGCTGTTGTGCTACTTTTATCGCTTCCCATGTAGCATCAATATCCTTTTGGATACAGCGAGCTAGCCCCGTCACAATGGAATTTTTTACTGTACCTGCAATGCGATGGACTGCATCAAAGTCACCGGGTGACGAAGCAGGAAATCCTGCTTCTATAATTGTCACACCAAGGCGCTCTAATTGTTTGGCAATTTCAATCTTCTCGGCTGTGTTTAAGTTGATCCCAGCAGATTGTTCACCATCGCGAAGCGTAGTATCGAAAATATCAATTTTTCGCACTTGTCGCCACTTCTCTCACAACTTTTTCTTTACCTTCGTTGATGAATGGCATCATAGCACGTAGTTTTGCGCCTACTTCTTCGATTTGATGGTTCGCACCAGCTTCTTTGAATTTTGTATATTCTGGACGACCATTTTCATTTTCTTGAATCCAACGACGAGCAAATGTACCATCTTGGATATCTGTTAATACGTCTTTCATACGAGCTTTTACAGACTCATCGATAATGCGTGGTCCTGCAACATAATCTCCCCACTCTGCTGTATCTGAAACTGAGTAGCGCATTGTTGCCATACCGCCCTCAAACATTAGGTCAACAATTAATTTAAGCTCATGTAGTGTTTCAAAGTAGGCTAATTCTGGTTGATAACCAGCTTCTACTAATGTTTCGAATCCTGCTCTTACTAGTTGTGTTGCACCACCACAAAGTACCGCTTGTTCACCGAATAAGTCTGTCTCTGTTTCTTCTTTGAATGTTGTTTCAAGAAGCCCACCACGTGCAGCACCGATTCCTTTACCATACGCAAGTGCTAAATCTTTTGCTTGGCCTGTAGCATCTTGGTGAATAGCGAATAGTCCTGGTACCCCAGCACCTTCTTGGAATTGACGACGAACTAGATGTCCTGGTCCTTTTGGTGCTACTAAAAATACGTCAACGTCTGCTGGTGGTGTAATTTGACCGAAATGGATATTGAAGCCGTGTGCAAACATCAATGCTTTACCAGCTTGTAAATGTGGCGCAATTTCCGCTTCATAAACTGCTTTTTGGCGCTCATCTGGTAGTAGAATTTGAATAACATCTGCTTCTTGTGCTGCTTCAGCCACTGTTTTCACGTCAATACCATCTGCTTTTGCCGCATCGAAGGATCCACCTGGACGAACCCCTACTACCACGTCAAAACCTGATTCTTTAAGGTTTAAAGCATGTGCATGACCTTGTGAACCGTAACCGATAATTGCGATTTTCTTTCCTTTTAATACGTCCTCGTTGATATTTTGCTCATAGTACATTGTAGCCATTGTTAATTTCCTCCTAGAATATGTTTTGTTTTTTATAGCTTTAGATACTTGCTCTGTCTATAAAGCTATTCATTTTTATATGCAAACTATTTTAAAATAGAGAGCTGCGGGTTTGAGACTTTTTGTGTTTCACGAACGGAGGCAGTTGCCCCTGTACGTGTAAGTTCTTTAATGCCATATGGTCGAATGAGTTCGATAAAGGCATCAATCTTCTCTGGATGCCCTACTACTTGATACGTCACAACGTTTTTGGCTGTATCAATAATTTGGGCGCGGAACGGTTCAACAATTGAATTCATTTCCAAACGTAAATTTGGTGGGGAAATCACCTTTACTAGTGCTAGCTCTCGCAGAACAATCGATTTATCGGTAATGTCATTGACCTTTAACACATCAATTTGCTTGGATAACTGTTTCACTAGCTGCTCAATTTTGCGTTCGTCCTCTATGTTGACAACGAAGGTCATCTTTGAAAAATTCGGTTGCTCTGTATGACCTACTGTAATCGATTCAATATTGAACTGACGCTTCATCAATAAACCTGTCAAACGGTTTAATACACCACTTTGATTAATCACAGTTACGGTAATTACTCGCTTCAATTTTTTTTCACCCCAATCATTTCATGTAAGCCTGTGCCAGGTGCTACCATTGGGTAAACACATTCAAGCTGTTTCACTCGACAGTCAATTAATACTGGCTCATCAGACAACAGTGCCTCACGGAAAATAGACTCTGCTTCATCGATTGTGTTAATACGATAACCTTTAATGTTATAAGCATCAGCTAACTTAACAAAATCTGGTTGGATCGGCATAAGTGATGATGAATAGCGCTCTTCATAGAATGTTTGTTGCCATTGACGTACCATGCCAAGACAGCTATTATTCAAAATCACTATTTTTACTGGTAAGTTAAATTCCTGTAGGATGGATAGCTCCTGTGCCGTCATTTGGAATCCTGCATCTCCTACAATCGAAATAACTTTTTTGTCTGGCTTCGCAAATTGGGCGCCAATTGCGGCCGGGAAGCCGAAGCCCATCGTACCAAGTCCACCAGACGTTACCCATGAATGATCATTATTTAAATGATAATATTGCGCTGCCCACATTTGATGCTGCCCAACATCTGTCGTCACAATGGCATTACCTTCAGTTACCTTGTGCACTAATTGCAATGCCTCTTGTGGTAGGATTTCTTGCGTATTTGTATCCTTGCAATACCATAATGGATATTCCATCGCATGATTCCTTAAATAAGCTAACCAATCGGCTGTATCAGGACCTTGGAAATCCTTTTTCAATAGTGCTTTTAAAGCCTCCTTGGCATCAGCAACTATTGGAATATCTGTCGGTACATTTTTGCCAATTTCAGCAGGATCAATATCGATATGGATAATCGTTGCATTTGGTGCAAATGTAGCTAGATTACCTGTTAGACGATCATCAAATCGTGCCCCAATATTGAGTAATAAATCGGATTTTGTGATCGCTGTATTTGCTGTAGCTGTACCATGCATCCCAGCCATCCCAAGGAATAAGTCATGTTCACCATGGATGGAGCCCAATCCTAGCAATGTGTTCGTTACTGGAATACGATATTTTTCTGCGAAAGTCGTTAATTCCTCACGTGCATCCGCAAAAAGAACACCTGCACCCGCTAAGATGATTGGGTTTTTTGCCAATGAAATGGCTTGAATCGCCTTTTGGACTTGTAAATAATTTGGTTTATATGTTGGCTGATAGCCTGGTAAATAAATTTCATCAGGTGCTTGCGGTGGATTCTCTACATCAAACAACATTTGGGAAACGTTTTTTGGGAAATCCACGACAACTGGTCCCTTACGACCTGTGCTAGCGATATGGAAAGCTTCCTTCACAATACGGGGAATATCATTGACATCCTGCACCTGATAGTTGTGCTTTGTAATCGGTGTTGTAATCCCCATAATATCGGCTTCTTGGAAAGCATCTGTTCCGATCACAGATGTCGCAACCTGTCCTGTAAAAACAACCAATGGAATAGAGTCGATCATGGCATCCGCAATACCTGTTACAAGGTTTGTTGCACCAGGTCCACTTGTGGCAATAACAACGCCCGTTTTACCTGAAACACGAGCATAGCCTTCCGCCGCATGAATAGCACCCTGTTCATGTCTTGTTAAAATATGGCGAATTGGGTTTTTATACATCGCATCATAAATTTGTAATACGGCTCCTCCTGGATAGCCAAAGACAATTTCAACCCCTTGATCGTGCAATGCCTGCACTAATACATCTGCACCGTCCTTCGCTTGATAGGTTTGTTCAGCTGTTGCTGTTGTAGCTAATTGTTCTTGTTCATTGATTGAAACATTCGCACTCATCAAATTATGCCTCCTTCATTTCTTTCAAACTCACACATCAGTGTTGTAGATTAGTGAAGTGTCAATAGCTGGATTGACTATTCCTCTCATCCTTTTCGTTGAGAGGCTGTTCAATTGCATCGTGAAAATAATAAAAAGCCTTTTTCTCCACACGCAAAGAACTACCTTACGTAGGGATGAAAAAGACTTTCCATGGTACCACCCTTTTTTATAGCAAATAATTGCTACCTCGCGAATAAATGACAGCATTTATGCACCAATGCGAAAGACATCGCATCCAATATAGTGCCATAAAACATTTATTCATTAATAACGAGCACTTTCGACTATGCCCGGAGCTATCTAATGGTGTAAACACGTTTAATAGCCCACTCCGAGGGGATGTCGGATCTAGTTGTATCGCCGGCTTCCAGCACGACCGGCTCTCTGGTAAATACAAGGCTCTAGAACCTTTAACCTCATCAACGTTTTTATTTATCTAGTTGTTAAATTTTCATTACGCCTCCAGTGGAAGCGCTCGTCACTAATTTTGAATATCTTGCTAACCAACCACGTTTGATTTTTGGCTCAAAGACTGGTAATTTTGCACGACGTTCAGCTAAAACTTCATCTGAAACTTGTAAATTAATCGTACGATTTGGTAGATCAATTTCGATAATATCTCCGTTTTCTACTAAAGCGATTGGACCGCCTTCAGCAGCTTCTGGTGAAATATGGCCAATTGAAATACCACGAGATGCACCTGAGAAACGACCATCTGTAATTAATGCAACCTTTGTACCAAGGCCTCGACCTTGAATGGCAGATGTTGGTGCAAGCATTTCTGGCATCCCTGGGCCACCCTTAGGTCCTTCATAGCGAATGACGACTACATGGCCCTCTTTCACCGTTCCATTATCAATGTTTTCTTGTGCTGCTTCTTGTGAATCAAAGACAATTGCCTCGCCCTTGAATACTTTGATAGAAGGATCAACGGCCCCTACTTTAATAACAGAGCCATCTGGTGCGATGTTACCGAATAAAACGGATAATCCACCTACAGCACTATACGGATTGTCTTTTGTTCGAATGACTTGATCATTCGTGATGTGATAATCTTTGACAAGCTCACCCATTGTAACGCCTGCTACGGTTGGACGGTCTGGATGAATAGCACCTGGAATAGATGTTAATTCATTAATAATGGCACTTACTCCACCCGCTTTATTAATATCATCCATTGAAATATCTGAAGCAGGCATGATTTTTGCTAAATAAGGCACTCTTTCCGCTACTTTATTAATATCTTCAATGTTGTAATCTATTTCGGCTTCATTGGCAATTGCTAATGTATGAAGAACTGTATTTGTGGAGCCCCCCATTGCCATATCAAGAGCAAAAGCATCATCAATTGCCTCTTTTGTAATAATATCGCGAGGTTTAACGTCTTCCTTGACCATGCGAATTAATTGCTTAGCTGCTTCTTTAATCAGCTTGTGACGCTCTTCAGAAGTGGCAACGATTGTACCATTTCCAGGTAAAGCAACACCAAGCATTTCCATTAAGCAGTTCATGGAATTTGCTGTAAACATGCCTGAGCATGAACCACACGTCGGACAAGCATTATTCTCAATATCCAACAGCTCTTCCGCAGACATTTTTCCTGATTTGTGTGCTCCTACACCTTCAAACACAGATGTTAAGGAAAGCTGTTTCCCTGCTGCAGAAGTGCCTGCCTCCATTGGACCACCTGAAACAAAGATAGATGGTACATTCGTACGAACTGCTGCCATAAGCATTCCTGGTGTAATTTTGTCACAGTTTGGAATATAAAATACGCCATCAAACCAATGTGCATTAATAACTGTTTCAGCAGAGTCTGCTATAATTTCACGACTTGGTAAGGAATAACGCATACCAATATGCCCCATTGCAATACCATCATCGACACCAATTGTATTAAATTCGAATGGAATACCACCCGCTTCAATAATAGCTTCTTTCACTACATCAGCGAACGTACGTAAATGAACGTGACCTGGTATTATGTCGATATAAGAGTTACAAACCCCAATAAATGGTTTGCCTAGATCTTTTGCTTTTACTTTGCCTGTTGCATATAAAAGACTTCGATGTGGCGCTCGATCTACGCCTACTTTAATCATGTCACTTCTCATTTTAAACGCCCCTCATTGCTATCCATACTATGTTCGTTGCTATAGACAAAATGTTCTGTCTTTTTAATTTTTGTTTATAGAGTAATAGCCTCTTAGACGACTACTGCTGTAACGAACGTGTTAAATTGTTGTTATCATAGTACGAAAAAAAGGTCTCGTCAACACTATTTTTTGAATTGTTTAAACAATTCAAAAAATCTGTCAAAATTGAAATCGTTTACATGCTGATTAAGCATCAGTTTTATCTCGCTTTGATAAAAATTTTGACATTTCGTTCAAATTTTAATTTTTTAATAATAAACAAAAATGGATAAATAAAAAATTTCCATATATTTGAATAAGTTAAGTTATCCAATCCTAGAGATAACGCTTACAATAGAAACAACTTTTTTAAGTATCCTGTAAAAAATATTTGTTCAGGATCATATTGGTGTCGAATGCTTAAAAACTTTTCAATCTCTGGATACAACGCATAGACCGTTTGCGCTGTTAAATGATGTTGTTTTCCCCAGTGAGGACGACCTTCATATTTTTGCATCAATGTATGCACCCATTTAAAATAAGGCTCTTCTGCCATTCCCTTATACATATGAAAGGCTATAAAAGCCGACTCACGCCCTTGTGTTGGACTTAAAAAACCTGCTTCGCCTGCAGTTGTTCGACACTCTAAAGGAAAATGAACATTAAAAGTCCCTTTTTTAAAGGTTGCATGGATTTCCTCCAAACAAGCTTCAAACTGTGATAAAGGGATGGCATATTCACTCTCTTGAAACTTCACGCTACGAGGTGAGGGATAAATTTCATAGCTTATCCCTACTTTTTCACTTTCTACCACATTGGCAGCCGCTATCTTGCTCATGGCACCACTTAAACCTGGTTTCCACTTACAAAGCTCTGACATCGCAAAGAAAGCCCCGTTTTCTACTATTTGTAGCTTTAACGTTTCTATTTTTTTATTCCATTCACTTTGAAAAACAGGCGCGACCGCATTCATCCGTTTTACTTGAATTGTTTCACTACCAGGGAAATAAAACCACTCCACATGACGATGTTGACGAATATCCTCCGCAAATAACGAGAGACCATTTGTCAATGTTTCTCTTGCCCCCACATAATGCAAACCATATAGTGGTATGACCTTAATCGTTACTTTGACCAGAACACCTAGCATCCCAAGAGATACATGCAGCGCTTCAGATAAAACATCCATACCTCTCCTATGTTCCTGATAAGTACCAGTACCGTCTACAAATCCCCATGCCTGGACAGCTGACGATAGTGAACCAAGTGTAACCCCTGTGCCATGTGTGCCAGTTGACACTGCCCCTGCAATGGTTTGCTCCTGGATATCGCCCATATTGATTAACGCAAAACCGTGTTTCGCTAGCATTGGTCCAATTTCATATAGGTAGGTCCCCGCCCATAATGTTGCCTCCTGCCTTTCCTCATTCACAGCGATTAATCCACGCAGATTATGTAAGGAAATTGCTATATGCTCAGGCATAGCCACAGCACTAAAAGAATGAGCAGCACCTGTGACACGGATTGTCTTTCCTGATTGACACGCATGCTTCACAATTGCTGAAACTTCATCAATAGAGTGTGGTAAATACATTTCACTCGGATAGGAAATAACATTCCCAGCCCAGTTTGTCCACTTTTCACCATTTCGCCATTTTTCTATAGAAAACATTGTCCATCCCCCCTATATGTTGTGTAATGTCCTGCATACTTGTCCCCGCGAATAGCATGCAGGACCTGAAAACGCTCACAAAGCTCTCCAGCCTTCGCATGTCGAAAATAAATGGTATCGCCAATATGGATACTCTTCCCTTTGACCTTAATAGGGGTTTGCACTTCCCCTGCGCCTTCTAGGCTAAGATATGCAAAAGTGGTAGGGTCATAGAATACAGGCAAACGATCCATCCCAATGGCTCCAGAAGCCGTATAGCCTCCCCCATGACAAACAACGATATTTTTTTCAGGCATTCTTGTTACACGTAAGGCAAATCCAGCAGCCTTTTCTAGCTGTAAATGTGTAAATTGATCGAACAATGCTGGTGCATAAAAAGCCGAGCCAACTGTAATTTCCGTTACTTCCTTCTGTTGATTGGTGTACGTCATACTTCCTGATCCTCCACCATTAACAAAGCGTAGATTTGGAAAATAAGCCTTGATATGGGCGATCGCTAATCGACGAAACTGCGTTACTTGCTTTTTGGCTTGTACTTGCATGGCTTCTATGACTCTACCTTTTAAAGCATTTGCAGGACGATTGCCAACCCCTGCTATTTGAGCCTCATAGCCCATCGCTCCTACCACTTCAATTACAGGGGTGTTTTGAATGGTTTGTAAAAAAGGTGTCAACGTTTCAAGAGAAGACAATGACGAACGTTTTGTTCCAAAATACAATACTTTAAAATCATTAGAAACATTAAGATCAATACAAACCTGTACACGTACGCCAATCTCTTGTCCTAATTTCGCCAATAGTTGGATATGTTCTTGTCTGTCTACCATAAAGGTGACGATTTTTCCTTCCTTTACAAAATGCAACAATCGACGAATCGTTGCTTCCTCCATTACTGGATAGCCAAGCAATAAGTCATCAAACTGCTGCTCTAATAAAAAAAGGGTCTCTGCTGCAGTAAATGTCATAAACCCCACAACATTCACAAGTTTTTTCTGTATATAACGAAGGACCTCAATAGAACGAATCGATTTTGTTGCAATACGAATTTGTTTTCCCCCACAAGCATCTTGAACCATTTGTATATTTTTATCTAGTGCATCTAAATCTAACCATGCAAATGGTCTTTCCAAATCACAAAATGCTTGATCCAATCTTGACGTCATTTCATCACTCCCTTGTATAAACTATGTATTTGACATTTAACAGAATAATTCCTTTTTTCAGTTAATTAAGCAAAATAAAACAACCGTGAGCCTGTTTTACAATAAGACTACACGGTTGTTTTAATATGAGATAAACATTTCATTCACCTTTCTATTAAATTGGTTACGATGCGTATAAGAAATCAGCTGCAAGATTTAGCATTACTAATAAATGCAAACCAGCAATTAAAAAGCCTTGACGATTTAAACGTTTCATAACAGCCATATTCATATGACCACACTCCTTTTCTACATTATAATCCCTTTATACAGAATTTTCAAACTATTAAAAAGTGGAAATTTACCCATTTTTCTTTTTCTACACAAAAAATTCTCCCAAAGAAATAAGGAATTGCACATAGAATTGACATTCTGTTTCAATAAAAAATAATGTATTTTTTCACGAATGAAAAGGTTATTGTAGTAAATAATTTAGTTAAATGGCTGTTTTTTATTGTTACTGGCGATTGGGCGTTGCATGCATTTCTGGTACGAATTGAATACATGAACATACTATAGAAGGAAGCGATAATCGGTGTATGTACAATATAGAAGTAATTGTAGTTAATGTGGACATTTTCACGGTAGTTTATGCAGGTGGATTAGCTATAAAGTGAGCACAGCAAAGGAGCTGCATTCACTTGTCTACAGCCTTATTTACAACATGTAATAATTACTAAACAAAATCACAGTGTTTAATCTACTCCATTCAGGGTATAACTAAGTAATCGCCATTATATCTTAAATTTAAGGAGATGAAAGTAATGATTAGTTTCATTTGGTATTTAATTATTGGAGGAATTCTTGGATGGCTAGCTGGCGTCATTTTAGGTAAAGATGTACCAGGCGGCATCATCGGGAATATTATTGCAGGGATTGTCGGTTCTTGGATTGGTAGTATGGTTTTAGGGAACTGGGGCTGGAGAGTAAGTGATTTCTACGTGTTCCCAGCACTAATCGGTGCCATCGTGTTGATCTTTATCGTCAGCCTTATTTTAAAAGGTATGCGTAAAGCAACTTAAATATGTAATGAAGAGCCATCACATTGGATGGCTCTTTATTTTTTTTCATGTAAGAGAACAGCTGCTTGGAGTTCATCGTGAAAATCATCATACAACTGGTAGTAATATAACACATCCTCAACATATTTCTCGCTATGGTTGTATTGGTAAACAGCTTTCTTAATATTCCCTGTCGCAGCACCGTATTTGGATAAGTAATTCGCAGCACTAAATACTGCATCCTCAATATCATAGGGATCAGCTATTCCATCCCCATTTGCGTCAACGCCATATCCTCCATATTTAGCAATCGTCTCAGGACTCATCAATTCAGTTTTTGTGATGCTTCCTTTTCCCAAACCTGAGCATGTGGGATGCTGCCAGCCAACGAATGTACAGGGCATGAATTGCATATGCCCCTCTGCCCCAGCAGATGATACCATTGATTTTACCGTAGAAAACCGTGTTTCAATACGATGATGCGCAGCAAGTAATGTCCAGGGTACACCATATTTTTCTTCTGCAGCTACATAAACGGGAATGTATTGCTCAGGAATTTTCATATCGAAATGCTGTTGAATCTCCTCAATTGCCTTTTGCTGGACAAGCTTTTCGAATATCGGTAATGTTTGAAGCTCCTTCCAAGCAAAAAAAGTGAGAACATACACGGTAATTGCAATTGGAATCAATAATGCTATCATACCCAATTTTGTCGCGGGTGATAACAGAGGTTTGTTATTCTTTTTCTTTGCCATACGTCACACCTAATCTAGTATTCTTTTTCTATATTACCAAATTTTTCGTAATGTGCAGTATATCTTTTCATTTTGAAAGAATGAAGTCTTCCACATCTATGAAAGTACATCATTTCCACCATGAAAGCAGTTGAAAGGTTTGCTAAAAATATAGTAAAATACAGATTGATTCGTTTATTGGATAATAATAGGGAGGAATTTATTTTGTGGAAAGACTTTAAAGAATTTGCGATGAAAGGCAATATTGTCGATCTAGCAGTAGCAGTAGTCATTGGTGGTGCTTTCGGTAAAATTGTTACCTCCTTAGTTGAAAATATCATCATGCCATTAGTCGGTGTTTTAACAGGTGGTATTGATTTAACAAAGAGTTTTGTTTTTGGCTCAGGTGAAGCCCAAATCAATTTTGGTGTATTTCTACAATCCATCATTGATTTTTTAATCATAGCATTTGCCATTTTTATGGCCTTACGAATTATGACAAAGCTCACACGTAAAAAAGAAGAAGCAGTCGTGGAAGAACCAGCACCTGAACTCGATGCCAAAGAAGAGCTTCTCAAAGAAATTCGCGACTTGCTAAAAAAAGAACAAGCCTAACATGTTGTTAAAGCATCTGTCTCTCAAAGGAGGCAGATGTTTTTATTTTGTCTCCTTTACTTGTATTCTAACCGCTACTTCAAACCTATCCCCCACTTTGTCTGCTCTATCCACCATTTTTCACGTTGTATCCGCTACTTTTTACGTTCTATCCGCTACTTTTTACGTTCTATCCGCTACTTTTTACGTTCTATCCGCTACTTCAGAACCTATCCCCCACTTTGTCCGCTCTATCCCTCATTTTTTACGTTGTATCCGCTACTTTTTACGTTCTATCCGCTACTTCAAAACCTATCCCTCACTTTGTCCACTCTATCCCTCATTTTTTACGTTTTATCCGCTACTTTTCACGTTCTAACCGCTACTTCAGAACCTATCCCCCACTTTGTCTGCTCTATTCGCCACTTTTCACGTTCTATCCGCTACTTTCTATCTTGTATCCGCTAACTTGAAACTATCCTCTCTTTAGCTCTATCTTTATTCTGGAATCTCCTACTATTCCTAGGTGATTAACTATAAATAATCTAGCTAATTTTCAGAAATCACCTTGTTCTTCTTTAGTATCCATGTTAAATTGGTAACAATTATTGAGAATACTATTAAATTGAAAGCAAAAGTTGTTGCTTTTAATAATATTGAAGAAAAGAGTGACGTCATGACATTAAACAGAAGTATTGAAACAAAGCTTGTACAACTTGGTAATTTAAGTGACCCAGCAACAGGAGCTGTAAGCCCACCCATTCATTTATCGACTGCTTATAAACATACTGGGATTGGTGAATCTACTGGTTTTGACTATACACGTACAAAAAATCCAACACGTGCTCTTTTAGAAGCAGGAATTGCTGATTTAGAGGGTGGCGATATGGGCTTTGCCTGTAGCTCCGGGATGGCTGCCATACAATTGGTGTTATCCCTATTTAAACCAGGCGATGAATTAGTCGTGCCAGATGATTTATATGGTGGTACATATAGACTTTTTAATTTCTTCCAAGATACTTATAATATTAAGCCTGTTTATTCAAAATTTGAATCGGTTGAACAGGTGGAAGCATTAATGAATGAAAATACACGTGCAATATTTATTGAAACACCAACAAATCCACTTATGCAGGAGTTTGATTTACAAGTGTATGCGGAGTTAGCACATAAGCATGGGGCATGGCTAATTGTGGATAATACATTTTATACGCCATACTTCCAACGCCCTATTGAATTAGGCGCAGATATTGTGCTTCATTCTGCAACGAAGTATATTGGTGGTCATAATGATGTTTTAGCTGGGCTAGTGGTTGCTAAAGGCACTGAATTAGCCGAACGCATTGGCTTTATTCATAATGGTAGTGGCATGGTGCTAGGAGCTATGGATTCATGGTTACTTATTCGTGGTCTAAAAACAATGCATCTACGCTTAAAGCAACATGATGCCAATGCGAAGGCGATTGCTGCTTACTTAGAGGAAGAAGAGTTAGTGACCGATGTCCTTTACACTGGAAAAGGTGGCATGCTGTCATTCCGCTTGCAAAAGCCTGAGTGGATTGACCCATTCCTTCGTAACTTAAAGTTAATTACTTTTGCTGAAAGTCTTGGCGGTGTCGAAAGCTTTATCACGTATCCTGCTACACAAACACATGCAGATATGCCTTATGAAGAGCGTGTGGAGCGTGGCGTTTGTGATCGTTTATTACGCTTCTCTGTTGGCATTGAGGAAGCAGAAGATTTAATTGCAGACTTACGACAAGTGTTTGATATCCTTAGAAAAGAGGCGTAATTGATGAAGCAACGTATTGAAACAAGCCTCATTCACGCAGGTGTTCGTGATGGCTATAGTAATAAAAAAGGGGCTGTTAACGTCCCGATGTATCTGTCGTCTACTTTCCATCAAGAAAGTATAGATGAATTTGGAGAATATGATTATGCTCGTTCAGGCAACCCTACAAGAGATGCGTTAGAAAAAGCTGTAGCAGAGCTTGAGGGTGGCGTTCGTGCCCATGCATTTTCATCTGGTATCGCTGCCGTGTCAGCAGCGTTAATGCTGTTATCGCAGGGAGATCATATCGTCATGACTGAGGATGTTTATGGTGGAACCTATCGTTTTGTCACAAAGGTGTTGCCGCGCTTTGGGATTTCCCATACATTTGTAGATTTTACGGATCTACAAGCTGTAGAAGCGGCAATTACGCCTGCTACAAAACTACTTTATATGGAAACACCATCAAATCCAACGTTAGGTATTACAGATATTCGTGGTGTAGTGGCGCTTGCCAAGCAACACCACTGCCTTACATTCTTGGATAATACCTTTATGACACCGTTACATCAACGCCCACTAGAACTTGGTGTGGATGTCGTTATTCATAGTGCAACGAAATTTTTATCTGGACATTCTGATATTATTGCTGGCTTAACGGTTACTGCAGATGAGAAGCTTGGACAGGATCTCTACTTTATCCAAAATTCATTCGGTAATATTTTAGGTGTGCAGGATTCATTTACACTTCTACAAAACATTAAAACAACAGATGTACGTTTTAGTCGTTCTGCTGAATCTGCACAAAAAATTGCTGCCTATTTGGCTAGTAATCCACTAGTTGAGCAGGTCTACTATCCAGGACTTGCTTCACACCCTGGCTACGCTATTCATCAGCGTCAAAGCACGAGTCCTGGGGCTGTTTTATCCTTCCGACTACCAAGCTATGCTGCTGCAAAAGCATTGGTTGAGGCGATGACAATCCCAGTATTTGCGGTCTCTCTTGGAGGAGTAGAATCTATTCTGTCTTACCCTGCAAAAATGAGTCACGCTGCTATGGAGCCTGAGGAGCGTGCTAAACGTGGCATCACTGATGGCCTTCTACGTTTTTCTGTAGGACTTGAACATGTGGATGATTTAATTGCTGATTTTGCACAAGCCCTAGAGATTGCTGCCAAGGCTTAGTTGAATCAACATAAAAACCGCGTCAACTAGACGCGGTTTAATTAGATAGGTTCAATTTTTCACCTTTGCTAACAATCGGTATAAATAATCCCCATGCCCCTTTGCTAGCAAGGCATCTTGCTCAGCTGAAATCCAATAGAACGAAAAGAGTAAATCCCCTTCGTTTAAGCCAGTTGGATGATGCTGCCATGTATTTCGTGTTTCATCGGATGTTAAATGATAAAAATACCGTTTCTGTAAAACACCTGATGGATGATTAAAATAGTCCTGTGCTATTAACGCTTGAACGACAAGTGTGGTTAGACCTGTTTCTTCTAGCATTTCACGTTTCACAGCATCTAAAGGTGTTTCCCCTTCCTCTACCGTACCTTTGGGCACCTGGATACCTGCCCCAACTGAATTCTGTTCAAATACGAGTACCTGTAATTGATCCTCATGCGTTCTCGTGATATAGCCAAATGCTTTTTCAACTACTTGCATGAAAGTGACCCCCTTTGAATGATTAAATGTTACAATAAAGAAAAAAATTGGAATAGCAGGTGAAAAGTGTTGACACTTATTATACGACAGATGCAAGAAAATGACATTACTTTTGTACAAGAAATTACTAGAATAAGCTGGCACTATACATATGAGGGAATCATTCCTCATGACATTCAAGATCGTTTTATACAACAAGCCTATAGTCGAGAACGTTTAATCGAACGTCTTATCAATAGTCCGTTTCTTGTTGCAATTTTTGATGAAAGGCTAGTAGGCTTTGCTAATTTTTCAAATGTAACACAAGGTGAGGCGGAGCTATATGCGATTTATTTACATCCTGATATGCATGGTAAGGGCATTGGCACTGCACTCTTACAGGAAGGCTTACGTATGCTCCCAAATCTATCGTCTTTATTTGTTTGTGTAGAGAAAGAAAATAAACTTGGTATGCATTTTTATCAAGCAAAGGGATTTGTATCGATAGAAGAATTTGATGAACAATTTGATGGTCATCTACTTAAAACTGTTAAATTGGTGAAACAATACGAAAAAGTGTAACGGTTCTTGCAACTACCGTTACACTTTTATTTATGTAAGATTTATCTGCTCCGCTTGGATAACAAGTGCTGTTAAGCCAGTTATACTACCAGATTCATGTGCCTGTCCTTGTTGCCATAGCACGCCTTGCCCTGTTTTTAGCGTGATTTTTTCAGCATCTACACCACTAATCCATCCTTCTCCATTAATAACGATAAAGAGCTGTGGAACGGGTGCTTCATGCATACCAACCACTCCACCTGGCTCAATATAGATGAAACCGATCGTCGTAGGCATTTCCGTTTTCGTGATTTTTCTATAAAATGTATCGACGGATTTGTATTGATGTATTGGATTTGCTAAATCTTGTGTAAATTGTATGATTTGCATTTCGCGAAAATCCTTTCCTATTAGGCTAGCTCTTCTTCAGCAAATGCTAAAAGTGTTCCATCTTCTTTTTTGAAATAAAAAGCAAATGCATCATAGCCATTTCTTTTAATCGTTTCCCAGTTAGCGGTTTCTCCATTTATGAGCCGTACATTTTCTTGTTCATCTACCTCATAGTGGTCTATTTCTTCGTCATAGTCGATGTTATAGAAAAATGATAATACGACTTCTGTTTCGGGTAAATTATATTTTTCTAGAGGACGGTTGTCACGGTGATTCTCTGTATACGCCTCACAAAATAGCGCATTATAACCATGTAGAGTCGCATCAAAGAGCAAAATTTCCTCGGCGGATAAAGGATCTTTAGCAACGATTCTAGCGGTTGAGCCTGTAATATAAGGCATTTCCTCCCCTTCAATCATTAGCAAATCACCGTAATACCAAATTTCAAATTGTTCATTGCCTGCACTAGAATGAAGCTGAAACTGGGATTCAACGTCATCTATAATTTGGACGTTTCCTGCAAATTGCTGTAGATAAATGGGAATAGGATTAATCATAGCTTTCCTCTCCTTTTCTGTTAGAAATTACTTCCTTACAATATAATACATCTTTCTTAGTCATAAAGAAAAACCCAGAATTTTTTCTGGGCTTGATGACACTTACTTTTCTAGCATGATTAAAACTGACGGGCCTTTGCTTCACTTCGCAAGAGACGGTTATGGAGAGTAATCTCCGTTTCACCATTTACTTGCGATTTTGATCGCTTAATCCTTGACCAGTTGCGGTGGATTTTTTGAGATTTGGGGTCTAGTTGTTCGAACCTACTCATTTTTCATCCTCCTCATCATTATAGATTTCATAAGTGAAATCTTCTTTATTATGACCCGCTAAGGTGAATTTATACTAATTTCATAAGAAGCTTAGTTACTTCACTTTATTAGTTTTCGCTTAACCAAGTTAATGCATATTGTACATATAATTCGGCTCCAACGCGCAAACCATCTTCATCGATATTAAAATGACCGTTATGATGTGCCCAGCGTGTATCCTTTTCTGTATTGCCTGAGCCTACTAGAGCAAAACAGCCAGGCACTTCATCTAAGTAAAAGCTAAAGTCTTCTCCACCCATTGTCGGATCATCAATATGATAAGCATCCGCGCCAAAATGTTCAGCTGCAAGGCGCTCGACTAAGCTGGCACTCGCCACATCATTGTTGACGGCTTGTGTACCATATTCATAAACGACCTCTGCTGTGCCACCATAAAGTGAGGCAATCTGGTCAGCATAATGACGAATTTGCGTTTCGATATGTGAACGAACCTCTTTATCAAAACAACGCACAGTCCCTTCTAAAATGGCATCTTCTGCAATTACATTAAAGCGTGTGCCAACCTCCATTTTTCCAATTGTAAGAACGGCAGGTTGAAGTGGATTGACTGTACGTGCCACAACTGTTTGGACATTCAAAGCAAACGTTGAAGCAATCATCACGGCATCAATGGCATCATGTGGGACTGCGGCATGACCGCCCTGCCCTTTAAAGCGCACTTTGAAAATATCAGCAGAGGCAAAGGCAGGACCTTTATTACACTGAATTTTCCCTGTGTCAATTTGTGACCAAATATGAATACCAAAGACGTTATCTACACCTTTCATTGCTCCTTGCTCTACCATCGCTTTTGCGCCTGTAGCTACTTCTTCCGCTGGCTGGAAAATAAAACGAACTGTTCCCTCAATTTCTTCTTGTACCGTATGTAATGTCTTAGCTGCAATCAGCAACATGGCTGTATGCGCATCATGACCACAGGCATGCATCTTACCATCCGTTTTAGAGCGACACGGAATATCTTCACGTATTTCATAAACTGACAATGCATCCATATCTGCACGTAAGGCAACGGTTTTTCCTTCCTTGCCCCCTTTTAACTCCGCAATAATGCCTGTTGGCTCTGTTCGTCTATACGGAATACCAAGGTTCTCTAAATATGCTGCTACATAATTCGTTGTTTCATATTCTTCCCAAGAAAGCTCTGGCTCACTGTGCAATTTTTGACGAATTGCCACAAGCTCACTATTTAATTCCGCAATAATTTCTTTCATTTTATTCATGCTGACTCTCTCCTTCTTTATAGCCAATTGACAAAAATACCCGCTAAAATCACAGATGTTATCGTTACACTAATGAAACCTCCCACAAGCATCGGTGGTAACATATGACTTAACAGCATTTCTCGTTCTTTTTGATCGGCTGTGGACGATTTCACTACTTCATTCGTTAAAATATAATCTGCGGGGAACCCATAGAGCGCTGTTAAGGATACAGCAAACGCTAAATTCGGGCTGACCTTTAAAACTTTCCCTGCGATGAAAGAGAAAATATACATACCAATAACTGCTAAGACAATAGACACTACTAATGGCACAATAATACGCATCAGCATTTCAGGGGAAGCCTGTTTTAAGCCATCAAATATAAAGAGCATTAACCCCATAATGGCAAAACCGAAGCCATTTGCTTTTTGCAATGGTTGTCTTTCTAAAAAACCAAATGTCGATGCAAGGACACCAAACACTAGGCATAGCACTAATGCATTGACTGTCACAACAGGTGCTAATGCTGTAGATGTACCATACGCTAATAATCCAACAAGCGCTAAACGGAAAAATTTAAAGTATTCTGTATTGTACTTGGTAGGAATTTTCCTAAATAATTTTGGTTGCTCAGATGACTGTTCAACATCTTCCTCTACCTGTGTTACCGATTGTATATTCCCTTGCTGGTGTTCTTTTAATAAACGTTTTGCTTCACGCTTCAATACAATGGACGTGATGGGATATCCTGCAAAACCTTGAATAACATAAATTACAATGGCAAAGACGGCTAAATCCTCTAAGCCAGCTGCAGAAGCGCCTTCTGACATCACTAGCGCTGCCACAACACCACCGACTAATGGTGGAACTGCAACAATCATCGTTTTTAAATCAAATAGCAAGGCACCAATTGTAAATAATATGGCGATGATGCCTACAATACCAGCTAAAGAAATAACGATGGCTTTCCACTGGTTTTTCAATTCCTTAAGGGACAGAAGTGTACCCATATTCGTAATTAATAAATACATTAACATCGTGGCAACGACTGGACCAATCCCGGCAATACTAACAATATCTTTCGGGAAGAATGTCCAATAGCCAATTAAAAATAATACCGCACAGACGAACACAGATGGAATCCACGCCTTCGTTCTTGTTGCTACGATATCTCCGATGTAAAGAATAGCAAGTACTATCGTCAGTGCTAACATTTGCGACATATCAAAGAATTCTCCTAACTTAGTAATTTTTTAATGTCATCTATAATAATACTAATTATTCTTAAAATTCTATTTTTACAGAAAAGAAGAAAAACAGCGCATGAACGAGCATATTCGTGACACTAAAATTACGGTTTTCCAAATATTTAGATTTTAAAGAATTTTCATAAAGCGCTTACAAAAAAATAGAACCATTATAAAATGGTTCTACTTTGTCTTACATGCTATTTTTTGAAACGATTACCTGTGTTCGCATAGATCAATAAAAATATCGTAAGGGCGACAAAAAGTACAAGACCTACATGAAATAACCATTGTGTATGGAAAAATTCGTTTAGTATCCATAAAAGGACACAAAAACAGTAGCCATACATCATTTTTCCCATAAATCTTGCCAGTGCCTTTTCATCATATTGTTCTTTATCTTCCTGTGCCATCGTATGAAAGCCTTCAAGTAGAAAAGCTCCTTTACCTTGCGATAGAACAATGGCGAAGATGAGAAACGGCAGCATGATTATTAAATAGACAAGTACTCCCAAGGTTAATCATCCTACTTTTCATTTTTAATAAATTGCTCAATTGCTGGTAGTAATTCTTCATGCAGTGGCAGCGAAGGGTCTGCATAGGTTGCTAAGTTTTTGGCGCGATCTGCCGGTGCCTTTTTCAATACGTGATTCATACCCGCTAGATAAAGTAATTTTGAGTCTTGTTTGCCTTTCTTCAATGCCTCAGCATCGGCTTCCTTCACTTGTAAATCCGTTGTTCCTTGTACTAGCAATACACGGCTTTTTACTTTTGCAAGCTCATTAGCAGGTTGATATTTTAGCAAGGAAATCAGGAAAGGCTGTACAGATGGACGGAAAAGGGCCTGTAGCTCTGGCGAAATATTTTTCACTTGCTCCCCTTGCTTTAAAGCTGTCAAAATATTCGTGGATTCATTAAAAAGCTTTGGTGCTAATTGACCTTTTAATTGCTCTAAAAGCACTTCATCTAACGATCTACCTGCACCGGCAATGGAGACAAAGGATGCTACGCCTGTCTTTTGAGCCGCGAGCAAACCAATGAGTGAGCCTTCGCTATGACCAATCACATGGACACTTGTGTAGGCTTTATCAGCCATCAATGTTTGGATAATTTGTACAGCATCATCAACGTATTGGTCAAACGTTCCATCCTCTTCCTTTGTTAAGAGCGCTTGATTGTCACCAAGTCCTCGCTTATCATAACGCACCGTCGCAATGCCCTGTTGTGCTAAACCTTCGGCCAACATTTTCAAGCTATTATTTTTTCCAGCCAAAGCGGAATTACCATCTTTATCAGTTGGCCCCGATCCTGCTATTATCAGTGCCACTGGTGATGGAGATGGAGAAGCCTTTTGTACAGCTACCGTTAAGTTACCGTTTTGAACGGGAATTTTTAATGTGTCATAGGTAACAGGTTGCTCTTTATAAGCCTTTAGTATTAAAGGAAATTTCCCACCATTTTGTTGAAATGTAGCCTCTATTTGTTCATTTTTGATTGTGCCATTAATGGCAATAGCAGAGCCGTTTAAATTTATGGACACTTTTACTTTATCACCTGTATACGTCACACTTTGAAATGGAAAATTAGATAAGCCCTGTGCTGGCACGGATAATGTACCACTTTCCTTCTTTAAATCGATAATAATCGGTAATGGTCCATTTGGCGTTTCAATAGTTCCTTCCCATTTTCCAATAAACTGTTCATTCATTGCATTTGTCCCCTTTGATCCTTGATGTTGTGCAGTGACCTCTTTTTGCCCACAGGCAGCTAAAAGTAAAATTGTACAGCAAATCAATAACCATTTTTTCATCTAATCTTCCTTTCTATATGAAAATCACCAATAAAATTGGCAGTAACGTAATCGCTATTAAGATGTAACACCATTTGTTCGCGAAATTTACAGTCCAACCAATCCCGAACTTTTTAGGCACTAATAAGGATGGATCATTTTTATTGCAATAAAAAATACCCCATTTCCAGTATTGATCATCTGTGGCAGCTGTTTCATTTGTATGTACCACATCAAAACGTTCATTACTTTTACTGAGCTTCCAAATGAACACTAGTAAACCACCCAACGTAACGACATTAAAGACAAGAAAAAGTGGGAAGAAGTAGGGAGCCGTTTGGTCTTGTAAAATAACAGTTGTATAGTGTAAAACAACAAATAGAATTGTCATACTAAAATTAATGGCTGCCAGGTACCAGCTTCCGTATTTACGCTGAGTTAACTCCCGATGAATGGATGCTTCTTTGGCCTGTGCACTTAATTGAATTTTGGCACTTTTCATGCCTTGACTCATCATGAAAAAACTAATTTGTATTGCCAATAATATAAGTGGCATACTGTTGACTGAGAGCCGCGATTTTTGAGTCCAACCATCGACCTCTCCTGCCCCATTCCAATGTGTTGCGAAAACCTCAGGGATTGACTCATAGTTCATGTACGTAAAAGCGATTAATGCAAGTGTGATGATAATGGGTACACTAAAAAATATAGGTGATAATGTTTCCTCTTTCTGACGGATAGACAAATCTGTCACATATACTGTTTTTATTTGTGCCTCCCACTGCTCCTGCACCTTTAATTTTTTCGTTTTAGCATAATATCTCATGTAAAGACCTGATGATAAAAGTAGCATGACATACAAAAGGATAAAGGAAATTAAAGATACCTTCTCCTCTTGTATAGGTGAAAGATAGAGAGCGATTTGACCTACTAAGAATAAGCCAGCAATCCCTGCGATGATTTGGCTATAATGCTTCTTCCACAGCTTTAATTGTGGATGTTTGACATAAGGTTCGGGTATGGAAACACCAAAAACAAGTGTTTTTCTTGTTAAATGTGGTGTCATCATTTCCATAATTCCGACAATGATAAAGATGCCTACAATTATAAGCATACTACCCCTACTTCCATTGTTTTAAAATTCGCTGGAACAAACTTGTCATTTGCTCTTTCTCGAGGCCACGCGCAAAAGCCTCCGCCATGATAGGCTTCAAGGCATTTTCGACTTTTTCAACCTCCGTTTCTTCCAGCTCTCTCTTTTGACCACCAATAATGACCGCTTTTGCTTTCGGCTTCAATTCAATTAAGCCCTTCTCTTCAAGCTCATGATAACTTTTACTGACCGTGCTAACATTGATGCCTAGATCTGTAGCCATCGAACGTACAGACGGTAAAGTATCACCATTTTTCAGCTCACCTTGCGCAATGCATTCTATTATTTGATTGGCCAATTGTTTATATAGCTGCAATTCACTGTTTGGATCTAATTGTATTTGCATAATAACCCTCCAATCTGTATTGCTTGTAACCAAACAGAAATCTGTTATGTATAGAGTAATACAGATTTTCTTTAATGTCAAATGAAGGAATTTTTTATGGTGTTGAGTAGAGGTTTTTTCACAATAAGAGCGGGAGCCTTCCCTTAGTAGTGCTTTGAACTTCATTTAGAGCGGGTTCTCCTTCCTTAGGAGCGCTTTAAATTTCATTTAGAGCGGATCTTGAGTACTTTAGACCCCAAATAAGAAACAAAAAGGACCCAGAATAATTCTGGATCCATGGACACTTATTGCTTCTATTTGATTTTTAACTGATATGGTTTACACTTCTTCTTAATCTATAGCAAAACAGAATGTTCTGTTTCACCTTTAGGCTTAAGATTTATGAAGCTTCAACCTTCAACAGTTGTGGCGGACTTTCCTGAGATTCTTGGTCTTTGGGTGTTTGACTATTACTACTCATTCTGCATCCTCCCCATCAGATTAGATTAATAAGTGGTTCCTCTCTTATTATGAGCCTTCTTCTATTTTTTATACATGCTTTAGCTTTTCTCTGCAAAGACTTGTTGGGCTATCGTTAAAGCATTTTGCACTCTTGGAAAACCGATGTAGGGTGCTAATTGTAAAAGTGCCTCGACCACTTCTGTCTGTGTCAAGCCTGCATGTAATCCACGCTGAATATGCGTTTTGGTTTGTGGTGCAGCACCTTGTGTAACTACCGCTGTTATCACGACGAGTGCTCGACTCTTTGCATCCAGCCCAGGCCGTGCATAGACATCACCGTAAGCAAATTCAATAATCATTTTGCGTAAATCGGGTGCTATATCGGCTAATGCATCGGATTCAATCATCCGTGCTGCTTCTTCTTCTGTCACATATTGTTTAATTGTTTCGAGCCCCTTTGTAAAACGTTCATTCATTTCTTCATCCCTCCTACATTTACTTATACAAAAACCCCAATTCCGCGTCTCCAGAATTGGGGATTGTCCTTCACATATGTAAGGTTCTCTTCTTCACGTCACCCTCTGGCTCAGTTGAAAAAGGATAAAGGTTTTCATAGTGCCTCACAGGACAGCTTTAATGAATATCTATGCAAAAAGTCACAAGGACATGCACGCAAAAATTAAATGGCTACAAGACAGGCTTTCGCTTTTTCAATTTGGATTTTTACTTGTTCAAAGCCAGTACCACCTAAGGAATGGCGGCGGCGAACAGCAGCTTCTGGCGCTAGTACATCATAAATATCCGCTTCAATTAACGTACTTTCTTGCTTCATTTCTTCCAATGGCAAGTCTAATAAATAAATGCCCTTTTGAATACATGTAAAGACAAGCTTACCAGTCACCTCATGTGCCTCACGGAATGGCATCCCCTTTGTAGCAAGGTAATCTGCTAGCTCCGTTGCATTTGAAAAATCAGCGTGAACAGCCTGATGTAAGCGTTCCGTGTTGACAGTCATTGTACGAACCATACCTTCAAAGATTTTAAGTGAACCAAGAATCGTATGAACAGTGTCAAACATCCCCTCTTTGTCCTCCTGCATATCTTTGTTATATGTTAATGGTGTGCCTTTTAACACCGTTAATAAGCCCATTAGATTCCCATAAACACGCCCTGTTTTACCACGAATAAGCTCTGCCATATCTGGGTTTTTCTTTTGTGGCATAATCGAAGAACCTGTTGAGAAGGCATCATCCAGTTCGATAAATTTAAATTCATCTGTAGACCAGATAATAATTTCCTCAGCAAAGCGTGATAAATGCGCCATAAGTAAGGAGGAATGACTTAAAAATTCCACGATAAAATCACGATCACTTACAGCATCCATGGAGTTTGCGTAAACCTCGCTAAACCCTAATAGCTCTGCTGATTTTAAACGGTCAATCGGGAAAGTTGTCCCTGCCATTGCCCCAGCACCTAAAGGTAAAATATCAATACGTTTTATGGATTCTGTAAAACGTTGTTTATCACGCTCTAGCATCCAAAAATAAGCCATTAAATGGTGTGCAAAGGAGATTGGCTGTGCACGTTGTAGATGCGTATAACCTGGTGCAATCGTTTCAATATGCTCTTGTGCTTTGTCTAATAGTGTTTGTTGGAACGTCACAATTAAATCAATTGCTTCCTGCACACGCTTTTTCAAGAAAAGATGCATATCCGTTGCTACTTGGTCATTTCGGCTACGTCCTGTATGTAGTTTGCCACCGACAGGACCTATTAAATCAATTAACATTTTTTCTAAATTTAAGTGTATATCTTCATTGGCAACGCTAAATTCAAGCTCACCTGCGATTGCCTTATCTTTTAATTGGGCAAGACCACCTAGTATGGCCTCTACATCAGCTGCTGGTAAAATTCCTGTGGCACCAAGCATTGTGACATGTGCAACACTACCTTCAAGGTCCTCTAGCACAAGTTGCTGGTCAAAGCCAATGGATGCACCAAATTCGTCTACCCATGCTTCTGCTGATTTTTGGAAACGTCCACCCCAAAGTTTTGTCATGTCAGCTCACCTTTTCCTCGATTACTTATCAAAAGGTGTAGTATAAGCACAAATGCCTCACCACACCTTGCTTGTTCAACATTACTTTTTATTCACAGATGAGTTCACTACAGTTGGTAGACCCCATAACTCGATAAAGCCTACAGCGGAAGCATGATTGAATTGATCTTCCTTCGAGTATGTTGCTAGCTTTTCACTGTATAATGAATTTGGTGATTTACGTCCTTCTACAATCGCATGTCCTTTAAATAGTTTCACACGTACTGTACCATTCACATATTGTTGTGTTTGCGCAAGGAATGCTTCAAGAGCATCACGTAATGGTGAGAACCATAGACCGTCGTAAATTAATTCGGATAGTTTTTTCTCGATTACTGGCTTGAAGTGTGCTAATTCTTTTACAAGCGTTAAGTCCTCAAGCTCTTTATGCGCTGTTAACAGCACTTTTGCACCTGGAATTTCATAAACCTCACGAGATTTAATACCAACTAAACGATTTTCAACGTGATCGATACGTCCTACACCATGAGCACCTGCTACTGCATTTAATTCTTGAATTAAATCAGCAAGCTTCATTTCTTTTCCGTTTAATGCTACTGGTTTACCAGCTACAAACTCGATTTCCACATACTCTGCTTCATTCGGTGCATTTTCAACAGAAACAGTTAAGCCATAAGCTTCTTCTGGTGGCGACACCCATGGGTCTTCCATAATGCCAGCTTCATTCGCACGGCCCCATAGGTTTTGGTCGATTGAGAATGGTGAATCCAATGTTGCAGGAATCGGTACATTATGCTTCATTGCATATTCGATTTCCTCATCACGGCTCCAGCCCCACTCACGTACTGGTGCTAATACCTCTAAATCTGGATTTAATGCTTTAATCGATACTTCAAAACGAACTTGGTCATTCCCTTTACCTGTGCAACCATGCGCAACAGCATCTGCGCCTACTTGATTAGCAATCTCTACTAGTTTTTTCGAGATAAGTGGACGGGAAAGTGCTGATACTAATGGATACTTTTGCTCATACCAAGTATGTGCTTGTAAAGAAATTAATGCATACCCTTCAGCAAATTCGTCTTTCGCATCTACCATATAAGATTCAATCGCTCCTACTTGAAGAGCTTTATTTTTTACGAATTCAAGATCTTTCCCTTCGCCAACGTCAAGACATACTGCAATTACGTCCCAACCTTGTTCTTTTAACCATGGAATTGCTACCGAAGTATCAAGTCCACCTGAATAAGCTAATACCACTTTTTTATTTGCCATTAAAAATGCGCCTCCATTGCTCTATCGATATGTATGTTTATACATTCATTTAAAAGTTTATACACGAATAGTATCATGTTATAAAAATAAATACAAGTGTATTTTTATAAATTCATAGACTTTTATTTTTATTGTCAAAAGTAAGTCGTTCCTTGTATAAGGTTGACAAGAAATCCATGGCAATTCACTCGAAAAAACGTTTTTTTACTATATATATAAATGTATACTATATAAATTTAGCAACGGACGAAAAAAAAGAATCCATGATACAAACTGGATTCTTTCTAGTTACTTAGCTGATTGTATCTTATACAATACTTTTTTAGGATTAATCAAAATAAGTAGAACGGCCACCGCCGAATATAAAATGGCATTATACATAATTAAATCAATTAGGTTTCCATTAATGGAGCCGATAAAAAAATTAAAGAGCTGATGAATAATAATAGGAATGATTAAATTCTGATTGATCGTATAAAATACTGTCATGATGATGGTCGTAGCTATAATCGTTAACATAAAGAAGAAGCTATATTTGATCAAATCCATTCCCATAAACCCTGTTGTAAGCCATATCGGTAAATGCCACATTCCCCACCAAAAGCCTATGATAATTGAAGCTATTAATGGCGAATACTTCTTTTGCAGCTCCAGCAGTGCAAAGCCCCTCCATCCTAACTCCTCACCCAGTGGTCCTGACAAAAGCGTTTTAACAAAATAAAAACTGAGCATGCCCCATGAAGACAGCGTAAAAATAGAGGTTTCTTCATAATTATTCATGATATGAAACAAAATCATGATAAAGATAGCTGTTTGTATCATCACGATTAAAACAATTACTGAAAGTGACAATTTGTTTTTGAATTTTTGTTTGACAAAGTGTATAAAACGTTGCCCAGGATAGATTCTTGGAAATAGTATCGCAAAGGCAAAGGTGGATGACCAAGCCGATAGACAGCGTACGGTATCAAATAGCCAAGTAGGATAGCCTAATAGCTTGACGGCTCCTACAACACAGAAAAGTGGCCAAAAAATAATATTGGTTAAAATAATAAAGCTTGCTACTGGTTTTTTTAATTTCTTTTTTCTACGCAAGTAGATCCCCCATTTCATCTGAATATCTTCAGCATAAACCTAGGGGTTGCTCACAGGTCAAATCCATTTTGCCATTATTTTATCGGTACATACATTTCTAAAAAAATACGTTCAAGCCCTTCTTCATAAGTGGTAAGCAATAAGTTGATATAAACAAGCCCTAAAAGCTCATAGCCATTTTCCTTAGCTACTTTTCTTATACTAGCCTCTACTTTATTGTCTGTATTTTTGCCACCTGTTGACCAGCGCCCATCTTCAATAACTGTATAAAGACATTTGGGATGCGCTAAAACTTCACCTTTAATTGGAGGATCGCTATTTTCTACTTTCCTGACAACCATAAATTTATTTTCGAGCATTCCGCTATCATCGAATCTAATAACTCTTCTTAAAGAAGTAAGAATTACCGCTTTCTTTATACTGTCTGCATTTTCTTTTAACGAATCATATTCATCATAGGCTGTATAATGATCTATTACGCCCATTATTTCTAATGGTTTCATTTCCTTTATAGTATACGTGCCTAGATATTGGCTAATTTTTTGACAATCCTCTTTTACAAGCTGGAGCTTTTTTAATTGTAGCTTTTTATAAGCTATTTCCTCTAACATTACTTGTTCTTTTTCTACTAACAATGATTGGATGCCCTCTATACTCTTGCCTTTTCTCAATTCCTGAATCTTTTTGATTTCAAAATCAATTTCTCTATAAAAATTGATTGTTGTGATATCGTATATATCAAAATGATTGTATGTTCTATACCCATTTTCACTATTTTGCTGGGGCTTTACTAATCCCTTTTCTTCATAAAATTTTAAGGTATCTCTAGAAACTCCTAAAAATTTTGCAACTTGACCAATTGTATACATCTATGTCTCCTTTTCAACTCTTCCTTTTTACTACTATAGCTATAATTATATGTAAATATGAAAAAACCGTAGACATGCACGTGAAGCATGTTTACAGTTTCAAATGTTGTTATTTCTTATGGAAAAATGATTTGCCTAGCCATTCAATGGTTGCAGGGGCTAATGCATACAATTTACTCGACAATCCCATAATTCTAGGTAGATTAATCTCACGAACAGGACGATCAATCGTTTTCACTGTCTCTTGAGCTACTTCCTCCGCTGACAATAAAAAGCGCCCTAAGGATTCTCGGTAGCCACTTGTATCATTGGCTTTATCTAAAAATGGTGTATCAATGGGACCAGGATGGATGGCTGTCACTTTTACATTGTACGGAGCTAATTCCATACGCAATCCATTGGTAAAACCGACAATAGCATGTTTCGTCGCAGCATAGACACTCGCTTTTGGTGTGGCCACCTTCCCAGCCTGAGAACCAATGAATATTAAATGGCCCTGTTTGCGCTCTATCATCTTAGAGGCTAATCGTTTGGCAAGATAAATGGGTACGCTAACATTTAATTCGATCATTTGCGCAATATCCTCATCCTGTAAAGCAGGGGCTACAGCAAACTTCCCTACACCTGCTGAAAGAATCGCTACATCAATCGGTGGTAGCTGCGCACAAACATCATCAAGTGTATGTAGATTGGTTAAATCCGCTTGGATCACTTGAGCACCTAAACGCTCTAGCACCTTTAGTGCAACGGCATTGCGACCTGTGGCATAAACAATATGCCCTTGAGCTACTAGTAATTCAGTGATTTTTAAGCCAACCCCACTTGTAGCTCCTGTCACAAAGATTGTTTTGTTAGGATGTTTCATGTATAAACCTACTTCCTTTGAAATAAATAGATACCTGCTTCTGTCTTTGTTGACGTAATATACTCATTGGCCTCTAGGTAATCTAAATGACCAAGTGTTTTAGATAAAGTTAAACCAAGCTGATGCTGGAAGATAGCCGGATACAAGCGTTTTGTTACTTGGACAACTGTTAATTGATCATCGCCTAATAATTCAAAAACTTTCATTGATTGTTGGTGCTGTCGCTCTAATCGTTTATCAATTAACAACGAAATATCCTCTAGCTCTGCTCCATGCCCAGTATGCATCATTTTGACAGGTAATTGACGTAGAATTTCAAGGGATGCATTATATTGTAGTAAAGATTTTGTACGTCCTACAGTACGATCCAATGGTGGCTCTATTAATGGATTGGGCGTTATTTTTTCAAGCAATAAATCTCCACCAATCACATGATGAGTTTTTTCATCCCAAAAAATGAAGTGACTTTGTGCGTGACCTAATGTTTCGATTGCCTTTAATCCTGGATGCCCAGGAACTTCATCTCCATCTTCCAAAATTTGCGTTAATGGTCGTTCCCCTACAAGCTCCAATTCACGACGAACATGGACACTTTTTGCAATATATTCTTGTGGTACCCCATGCTCCAATAAACGTTCACTGTAAAATTGTTCATGATAGCGTAAAAAGTCTTCATCATGACGAAGCCATTTGTCATTATAGGCATGCCCTAAAATTTCTGCATATGGAAAAGCATCGACCCATCCCGCATGATCTGGATGATGATGGGTTAACACAACCTGTTCAATATCTTGCATGTCAAAGCCTGCTGCTCGAATCCCCCATTTTAAAGCATCATAGGCTTCCATTGTTTTTGGGCCAACATCAAAAATGCTAAGTGCATCGCCTTTTACAATAAATGCATTGACATCTCCTACTGCATAGGGTGTTGGTATTTCTATTTTGTATATAGACAAAGTTGTCTCCCCCTTTTCACGCACTTGTGAATACTGATTCATTCTATTTTACAAGTTTTTTCTGTTTTCGTCATCCTCCTGTTGACAGGTTGCCTATTCCTCACTATAATTTTGAATAATCTAATTATTTATGTGCGTTGAAGAAGACGAGTACGTATCTGGTGAAGGTGTTAGAGAGTGTTACATTTGCTGAGAGTAACATCACCCGCTCCCATTACCGAACCTACTTCTGAGCAGTTATGCAAACATAACCGTTTCCCTTGCGATAAGAGGGCTAAGAGTTGTGCCAACAATTGGCAAACAAAGGTGGTACCGCGGAAACGAGAGCGTTTTCGTCCTTCTAGATAAGGACGAGAGCGCTTTTTTATTTTGAACTGGAGGTTTTGTTCATGAAAAAAATTTTATTTATCGGTGCAGGCTCAATGGCGGAAGCATTGATGCAAGGCTGGATTAAACAAAAGGTGTTCACACCACAGGAAATTTACGTCACCAATCGCTCAGACAAGGAACGCTTACATTTCCTACATGAAACATATGGTGTCCATTGTGTGTTTGATCCTACGATTTTTCAACAGGCAGATCTGATTATCTTAGCGATGAAACCGAAAGATGCTATTGCTGCTATGTGTGATTTAAAGCCTAAACTTACGGCACACACTGCTGTACTATCTATTTTAGCAGGCATTGCGATTGATACAATTACAGAATTTTTAGGGAGTCGCCCAGTAGCAAGGGTGATGCCGAATACTTCCGCTACAATCGGCATGTCAGCAAGTGGCATTGCATTCAATAACGAGGTATCTGCAGACCAGCGTATCCTATTCCTCCAGTTATTAGAGGCTGTTGGCTCCGTTATTGAAGTCGATGAAGATCAGTTACATGCAGTCACAGCCCTTTCAGGTAGCGGCCCTGCCTATATCTATTATTTAATGGAAGCTTTTGAACGAGTAGGGACGAAGGTAGGCTTATCGAAAGATACGGTGCGCTTGCTAATGACTCAAACACTTGCGGGGACAGCTGAGATGCTCAAGCAGTCATTAGATGAACCAGATGTCTTACGCAAAAAGGTGACGAGTCCTGGTGGCACGACGGAGGCAGGGATACAGGCATTAGAACAATATCAATTTAATGAAGCCATCGAAGCTTGCATTAAAGAAGCGGAGGCACGATCTCGTTCACTTGCAAATGGGTAGCATTATGTGCAAAATAGAGTGTATCACTAGGAATTAGGAGGCTTTATTTTGAGTAAATTATTCGAACCCTATACATTGCAATCTATCACCTTAAAAAACCGTGTTGTGATGGCACCTATGTGCATGTACTCAGCACAAGACGATGGCATGGTAACGCCCTTTCATTTCGTCCATTATGCAACACGTGCAGCTGGTCAAGTAGGCTTAATCATTTTAGAAGCTACTGGTGTTGTGCCAGAAGGTCGTATCTCAAATAAGGATTTAGGGATTTGGGATGATGCACATATTGAAGGATTAAGTCAATTAGTTGAGGAGATGAAAGCGTACGGCGCTAAAACAGGCATCCAGCTTGCACATGCTGGTCGCAAAGCAACAGTAGATGGCGAAATTTTTGCTCCATCAGCTATTGCCTTTAGTTCAGACTATAAAACACCAACAGAAATGACAGAAGAGGACATTCACTATGTCATCGAGGCATTTAAACAAGCAGCTATTCGTGCCGCAAAGGCTGGCTTTGATGTACTAGAAATTCATGGCGCACATGGCTATTTAATTAGCGAGTTTTTATCACCTGCTACGAATAAACGTCAAGATCAATATGGGGGCTCACAGGAAAATCGATATCGCATTCTACGTCAAGTCATCGATGCTGTTCGCAGTGTATGGGATGGTCCTTTATTGGTACGTGTCTCTGCGGAAGATTATGCGGAAGATGGTACAACAATGGATGACTTTATTGTTTTTAGCCGCTGGATGAAATCTCAAGGTGTTGATTTAGTTGATGTGTCAACAGGGGGCGTTGTACCAGCAGCCATCAATGTCTTTCCAGGCTATCAGGTACCACATGCAGAAGCGATTAAGCATGGGGCTGATATTCCTACTGGTGCAGTTGGTCTTATTACCACAGCCATTCAAGCCGAAGAGATACTCCAAAATAATCGTGCAGATTTAATATTCTTAGCGCGTGTTTTATTACGAGACCCTTACTGGGCACTACATGCAGCTAAAGAGCTAGGAGAAGACGTGCAGCCTCCCGTACAATACGTCCGTGGTTGGTAATTACATTTCCATCAAAAAACAGCTTGTGCTCCAGCAAGCTGTTTTTTCATTAGAAAAGTGGATTTTGTTTTAATTCTTCATCAATAGCCTGTACCAATGTCTCCGCGTCATCTGCTGTCACAACTTCCCCATTTACTATCGCAAAAATACCTTGCTCACAGATTTCACAATGGGATGTACAACCAGATTCCTCTATCTCAATATCTTCTCGTTCTACTAATACATCATACGCATCTGCCGCACCAAGTGCTAAATTAGTGATACAAAACTCCACTCTATTTTTTAGCTGCTGTGGTTCCTTCTTTTTTTTAAAAAGAGAAAATACCATGTTTATTGACCCCCTACTCTCTAAAAATAATCATACCACAATTCCATAAACTTCATGCAAACTGTAGCGTTAAGCAAAATGATTATCATAAAATACTATTAATCTTTCAGCTCAATCAACATAAGTTTTTCTTATGAAATTAATGTACAACCATTAAACGAAGATGACTGCCTTGAAAAAAGGTAGTTACAAACTTATCATGCAAAACCTTCAAGTACAATTTTGCAGTCAACTAAAATAGCTATTTATGTTGTTCAATCAAATCATCAGTCTACTCCATACATCGTGTAAACAAAACTCCCACACAAATGTAGTGCTTTTATTAAGTAAATATTAAAAACAACCAAGTCTCTTATGTATGACCTGGTTGTTTTATCTATTATTTAACGTATTGTGTCTTTTTAATAACCGATTTTAACGCCACCCCTACTACACATATAAATCCAATAACTAACAATAAAAATCCTATTGGAATAAGAAAGAATGGTTCTTCTAATGTACCATCAGGTGCTACATTACTCCCTTTCACCATAAAGATTAAAAAACTAAGTACGCCTAATATGATTGGCATTAATGCAAAAATATATTTTTTCATAACTTTTTCTTCTCTCCTAAATATTTTTATGTTTAATTCCTACACTGCAGCTTTCTACAACTCGCTGTAACAATCATAAATCCAAAATATATTCTAAGTCAATTATTTTTTATTGATAAACAATAAATTTTTATTCTAATTCAACCAATCTCAAAATTGACATTTTGAAATTCTAACTATAAAATGACCATAATCTCAAGTGATAATATGGAAGGGTGATTTGTATGAACTATGAAGATTTAATGCAATGGAAAGGTTATTTGTTTTTAGATAATATAGTAGAGCCAGGGACAAACTCTTTGAGAGTCTCTATTTCTAGAGCTTCCGTCAGCGCCGAAAGCGAGGATATAAGTTTTGAGGAATATACTATAAATGATGTCTATCCTATTGAAATTGATAAGACATTACCGGTCATACATATAGAATTCGATTCATATGTAGCCTATACTGTTTTTGACGAATCATTTCATTTTGTCAATCAAGAAGATGATTTCTTGGGTAACTCAGTACGTCTTTTTACAAAATCAACTTATTTAGATTTTATAAGTAAAGGAACTATAGCTCTCGATATCTATTCCTACAAGGAGCTATTCCATTATCAGATTGTTTGTTTAGACCATATTATTGATATTGTCTCATTCGATAAACCCACTATTATAAGCGAATAAGTAGTTTTTAAAACAGTCAATGAAATTTTGTTGTCTGTTTTCTTTATTTCTATTAAAGCATCTCGTAAAAGGTAGCTCCCGTAAGTTCAATTATTTTTTAATAGAAACTTTAAAATATTTTTTGTAAACTCTTCGTATGAAGTATTCTTTCCACGTTGGTTATACCACTTTCGTATTGTTTCTACTAACCAAAACGGCACAGAATTTCCATCAATTAAATGATAGTATTGCTCATATCCTTTTTTTAAATGCTCCCATCGATGATCATTACCCTGTAGTGTGTACTCAGAGACATCAATTATTTTTGCCCTTCCATTCTGTAGCAAAATATTTTTCAAATGAATATCACGAGGGTTAAGGCCCTTCTTCCGAACATATTCTCTTGCATCCTCTACTTCATTTATAACCTGTTTTGGAATGTGAATACCTTGTAGAATGCAATCAAAAAGCGTTTTTCCTTCTTCGTAACTTAAAACAAGGTATTCGTCATGTGAAGCAAAGCATGTTGAAAAGAAAGGTGAATCTCCAAGTATTTGATACACATTTGCTTCAACTTTTACTTTGTGCACTTTGTCTTTGGCATATAGTTTAAATGCATACGCTGGGGCGGAAAGAGCTTGAAAAACAGCCGCATCTGTCCCAACACCTATACATTTCAAATCATCAGCTTCACCACTTATGGTAACAGGCTCGTTATTTGGATTTGAAAAAACGTTTATTTTAGAAAGAGAACCTATAGCTTTATCCCAATCGTTTTCCATTTCCATCTCTCCCATCATTTGCATTGAAGTATACTACACTATCTAATTACTTTAGTAGGGATTCTATATCGCCCCTAACAATATTCAAATCTCAAGTTTCCTACACACACTCTTTAATTTTAAAACGTTGGGAACTACTAGAAGTTTCTATATCCATTTCTCCATATGGAAAGTATACGGCTTTGTTAGCTACAGAAGAACCAGTTCTATCCTCTATTTACCCTTAACCACCTTTATTAAAAACTCAAAGTGATTTGGGTTTTATTTTTATCATGATTGTCACGAACTTATAGCTAGCCTTGACACAAAAAGAAACGCTGTGTCAGACTACTTCACAGCGTTTCTTCTATTAATCTTTAAAAATCATATTCAGCATCTTTTTTGGCTCGAATTTCTGCAAAAGCCTCTGTAACCATCACGGTATCCTCTGCTAACCGTTCTAAACGAAAAAGGACATCATCATTGACAATTTCTTTACGTAAAAAATCCTTTTCTTCTATAAATACATAGGTCGGTACGATGTGCGCTTTCATATAAGCAAGGATCGGCTTTAGTTGCTGTTCCACCATTAAATAATGCTTGGATGTACCCGCTGTAACAATAACACTGACGACTTTATCGCGGAAGGCATTGACAGGTAAAAGGTCAAAGATGTTTTTTAATGTAGCTGGTATAGATGCTTGGAATGTTGGCGTCCCAATAACGATCGCATCTGCAGCCATCATGGTTTCCGTCACATATTTTGTATCGCCTTCATATTCAAAGTAATTACGTCCATCACTAAAAACTAGCTGATAGTCAGCAAGATCTAGTAATGTTACTTCATGCTGTGGGTATTTTTCTTGTAACATCTCGACTAACTTTTGTGTAGCTGTTCTTGTCTTTGAGCCGACAATAGAACCCGCAAGTGCGACAATTTTCATAATGAGCCACTCCTTATTTTGCTGTGTGTTTTTTTATCGCTGGAATTATATCATTACCAATGATTTCAATATTTTTCATCAATTTTTCGAAGGGTACGCCACCAAAATCGATTTGTGCCATAAAGCGTTGCATGCCATATAGTTCGTATTGATAAAGTAGTTTTTCAATAATTTGCTCTTTACTGCCCACCATTAAAGCATCACGTGTATCAGGCGCTTGTGCAAATTGTTGCTTTGGATAGCCCCCACCACGAATAGCTTGGAAACCACCGTTTAAATGTGGATACATGCCCTGCAATGCCTCTTTTGTTGTGTCTGCTACATAAAACAAGCTTGTTGTGGCAATAGGTAATTCATTTGGGTCAAAGCCTTTGCGCTCTGCCGCTTCGCGATAGGCATCCACTGATGGTTTAAAGTTGATAGCAGGTCCACCTAATGTTGTAAGCATCATCGGAATGCCCATATAACCTGCTTTAATGGCACTGGCAGGTGGTCCACCCACCGCACGCCATATTGGCAACGAGCCGTTTTTTGGCTGCGGTAAAATTTGTGCATGGTGGAGAGGTGCTCTAAATTGCCCTTCCCAAGTCACAAGCTCCTCGTCATTGATTTTCATAAGAAGCTCTAATTTTTCCTCAAAGATTTCTTCATAATCTTGTAAATCAACACCTAATAAGTGATAGGCACCTACACGTGAACCACGTCCCGCTACAATTTCTGCACGACCATCTGATAATAAATCAATTGTGGCAAAATCCTCATATACTCGTACAGGGTCTGAAACACTTAATACGGTTGCGGAGCTAGTCAATTTAATGGTCGAAGTTGCTTGTGCGATAGCACCTAACACGACCGTATGTGCCTGTGTTGTAAAATAAGACTGATGACTTTCACCTATGCCAAATACATCAATTCCAGCTTGCTCTGCTAATTGACTTGCCTCGACTAGCTCTTTTAGTCGTTGTTGAGCAGAAATACGCTCGCCCGTTAGTGGATTAGGGATATGATCACCTAAAGAGTACAGTCCGAATTCGAGTCCTTGTGCTTGATCAATACGATATTTTTCCATCATGTGTTATCTCTCCTTATTCTAGCGGTTCTAAAATAGCTTCAATTTCTGAACGTCTCTCTTCTAAAAATGGCGGGAGGTCTAACTCTTTGCCAAGTTCTTCGACTGCTGAATCTACCGTAAACCCTGGCCCATCTGTCGCCATTTCAAATAAAATACCGTTACGATCTCTAAAATATAGACTTTGGAAATAATAACGATCAACCACACCAGTACTATCCAATCCAAGCTCCTTAATTTTGGTATCCCATTGCTGTAATTCTTCAACGGTTGCAACACGTAACGCAAGATGGTGAATACTGCCTTTACCAGGTTTCTCGCTTGGTCCTTCTAATTCTTTGACAACAATCTCGCCAAGCACTTCCCCTTCTATCGATTGTAGGACCGTTTCTTTGTCCTTTTCTGCAATAACTGTATAGTGAAATAAATCTTGTAATAAATTGACCGTTCTTGATAAATATCGCACAGTGATTTCAATAGTCCCCATGCCTAAAATACGATGTTCCTGCGGTATATCATTTCCATCCCATGGTTGCCATTGAGCAGGCGTTTCTTGTCCTTGGTGGTTTAACAATACCATCCGTAAACCTTCATGATCTTCAAAAAATAAAGCCTCTTTGCCTGCATAAGTAGTGATTTCGCTATGTTCTACCTCTAGCTGCTGAAAGCGTTCTTTCCAATATAGTAGGCTTTCGAAGCTAGGTACAAGTAAGCCAATACGTGTAATAGCATTCGTCCCTCGCACTGTACGTCCTGCAACAGGCATTTCAAAAAATGTTAATTCTGTACCTGCTGCGCCTGTTAAGTCTCCATAAAATAAGTGATACATGGAAGGTGAGTCTTGATTCACCGTTTTTTTCACACGTCGTAACCCTAAAATAGTTGTGTAGAAATGATTATTCTGTTTACCATTTTTCGTTAGCATTGATATATGATGGTGTCCGCTTAATTTGTTCATCATAATTGTTCCTCCTCATTATTTTCACTTGACTAAGCAAGTGATTTCACAAAAAAAATTACACGGGCGGCAATTTTTTTTCTCGGCTATGTTTTTCAAGCTTTGTCATCGCAATATATAAAGATTTAATTTCTTCAGCTGATAATACTTCTTCAAAAAACGAAGACTGGAAGTGAAGTTGACTAGGTGTTGCTGCGTCAATCATTTGCTCCCCTTTTGATGTCAATGAGATGGTTTTCGTCTTCCAATTTTGTTTACGCTCGATTAGTCCCTCTTTTTCTAGTCGGGCAAGCATGCGAGACATGCCACCTTGTGTTACAGTTACTTTTTCTGCTAATTGAGACTGTGTAATAGGGGCATATGTTTTAATCTGGATTAACACATCAAATTGTGCTGTCGTTAAGTCGAAACGTTTTAAAAATTCATTCGATAACTGATTACTTTGCGTTGTAAAGCGCATCATCCGAATCCACGTTAAGGTGCCTAGTGTATGATTTCTCATGACTTCACCCTCCCTTCAGTTATCACTTTACCACGCAAGTGATACTTCCGCAAGAAAAATATCTCGAATTCAAGATATTTTTTTAACATAGGGAGACCCCCTATATGATGCCAGGTGTTGTAACAGGATATAAATTGCCCTTAAGAGCAAAAGAAATTCTACCCGTTTCTTCTGATACAACCATTACAAGTGCATCACTTTGCTCACTCAATCCCAGCGCTGCACGATGCCTTGTTCCTAATTTCTTTTCCCCTGTATACCGCTCTGACAATGGCAGTACATTGGCAGCTGACTCAATTTGATTTTGATGGACAAGTACCGCTCCATCGTGAAGTGGATTACCAGGGAAGAAAATAGATTCTAATAAAGAATGGGTTAAATCTGCACCAATATGAATACCAGGCTGAATTAAATTCTCTAAAGCATCCTGTCTTTGAATAACAATTAAACCACCATGCCTTCTCAAAGACATATTTTGCACACTGTGTGATAGCTCTGGATACTTTTCAGTAAACGGGGAAAGATAACAATTTAAATAGAACGTTGCAGCTTTCATTTCAATTGTCATAAACTTCTCTTTAATTTTCTCAAAATTACCAAGGAGACAATTTGCATCTGTATCCATTTCCTGCACACTCTGCTGTAAGGACATGATCACTTCGAGAAGCTCATCTTTTAAAGTTTCTTTCATTGGTGAAAAATCACAATTTGTTGGATCCACAAAAAGCACCTCTTTTCTAAAATCGTGAAGCCTCTTCTCCCCTTAGTTTCTCTATTTAGGCTATTTTTATGCGTATTAGAAATTGAGGTTAATGAGTACTTGGCCCTTTCCTTACATATAGAGACAATAGTAGTCCAATGCTACTTAAAATCGTTGTGGCAATAAAAGCAGTTCGAATACCATTTAGCATCGCATCAGCTTCTCCCAACTCATGTTGTAAAGTAGTCACAGTACTCATGATGGTTACAAGTAATGCCGTCACTAATGCACCCCCAACCATACGCAATGTGCTAGTCATTGCTGTTGCATGGGCCATTAAATGTGTAGGTAACGCATTCATGCCAGCCGTTGTTAGGGGCATCATAATCATTGAAATCCCAAAGGAAATCATCGTAAACACCCCTGCCAGTAGCAAAAGGTTCGTATTCATTGATATCATTATAAGCAGACTTGTTCCAATAAAAATACATGTGAATCCTACTAGTGCTAAGCCCTTTCCTCCAACTTTATCGAAAATCTTCCCTGTCACTGGAGACATAAAGCCCATCACTAGAGCACCAATTAATAAAACTAATCCTGTTTCAAGTGCAGAAAGTTGACGCACGTTTTGAATATAAAAGGTTAATAGTATTTGTGTACCAATCATAATGGCATAGACCAAACTTGATAAGAAGGTTGTGATAGAGAACATAGTAGATTGAAAGACACGAAATTCTAGCATGGGTTTGGGTAATCGTAGCTGTCGCCTAATAAATAAAGCCAACATCGTCCCACCCATCCCTAATGTGACAACAACCTGCATTGACTGGAAGCCTGCTGTCCCTGCAATACTAAAACCATATAACAAACCTCCCCACCCTAATGAAGAGAACACGATTGAAAGAGTATCTAGCTTTCCCTCTTTTGTAGTCGTTACATTTTTCATAAAAATCGTCGCTACTGTTAACACAATGACCGAAACAGGTAGGACAGTAAAAAATAAATGTCGCCATGTAAGGTGTTCTAAAATCCAGCCAGATAAAGTTGGGCCAACTGCTGGCGCAAAGCCTGTTACAAGACCCGCTAGCCCCATAATCGAACCCCGTTTTTCTTTTGGATACATCGTTAATAAAATCGTTTGCATTAACGGCATAATCACCCCTGCTCCAGCTGCTTGAATAATTCTTGCGAGAAGCAAAATTGTAAAAGTTGGTGCAAAGGCACCTAAAAATGTACCGATACTAAATAACGTGAGTGCAACGATTAGCAGCAATCGATTTGAAAAACGACCGATTAGAAATGCTGTAATGGGGATGAGAATTCCATTCGTCAATAAATAAACCGTCGTGAGCCATTGTGCTAAGTTAGCATGAATCTTAAAATCTTCCATAATGGGCGGCATAGCTATGAGTAATAAAGTCTGGTTGAGAATAGACACAAATGCTGCAGATAGTAAAATTGCTACTATAACATTTCTTTTTTCCTTCATGTTTGAATCCCCTTTAATTTGTTAGTTAGTTATAACTAACATTTTATTTAAAAAATATATGAAAGCTTTGTGGGTAGAGCATTAAATACAGACTCCACCCACAAACGTAGCTACTAAATGATCAACAAAACTTTCCTTTTGGTTTTTTAAAAAATGATCATCCCAAAATGCATTGGATACAAAGAAACCAAAAAGGCTCGTTAAAAAAACAGTGGCCTGCCCATTTGTATCAATATCCTTCATCTTTCCCTGTTCGATTTGTACTTGAAAGTAACCTTCCAATAATTTTAGTAATTGTTTGGTTTGGCTATCCGAAATAAGCTCCATTACTCCTGGTAGTATACTTCTATCTTGTATAGTAATGAGAAATATCGCTTTATTTTTTTCCATAAAAGCTAAATAAGCGTTAGCAATTTGCTGTAAGTCATTCACTAGATTTCCTGATAAATCTCGAGCAAATAACTGTTCAAAGTATGGAATATAAGAATGTCTATCTAGCACAGCTTGTAGAATCCCCATTTTTGTTTCAAAATGACGGAAAACAGTCATTTCACTCACTCCAGCAGTTAAAGCAATGTCTTTCACAGAGACATTGGAGTAGCCCCTTTCAGTCATTAAGCTTGTTGCAGCGGCAAGAATTTTATCCTTTGTATCTTTTTTCATTTTACACGCCCTCTAAATGTTAGTTATGACTAACAAAAATATAGAGGATTGAACCCAATTTGTCAAAAAAAATGTGTTGTTATTAGAACATGCTCTAATAACAACACTTGTGAGTTACATATGCCCTGCTCGGATTTTCTTTACGATGCTGAAAGTCGTGTAGGCAGCAGCGGGTGCTAATACGACAATAAAAATAATCCACACAGTTAAATTATTTGTTACTTTTAATGTTTCATAATTTGTCATGACAAAAATAATTAGACCGAATAATAGTAAATAGCTCAGCACATTGGGAAAAATGACGATTAATCGTAATAATGCTGGCGGCATCTTTTGTTGATTCATTTAAACCACACCCCTTTTTTCAATTATACGGGAATCTAGTGATTTATCGTACTATATTTTTCCTTTTATACTTTATATTTGCCTGCTGATAGTTGGAGGTTTTCCGCTGTTGTATTTAATTGGTCGATAAATGCGGTCATGCTCTCCATATTTTCCGCTTGATGTTTAGCCTTTTGAGCAACGGCATCAACACTTTGCGATGTCTGCTTAGCCAAGAGCGAAACATCTTCCATGGTAGCTGTTACTTCCTCTGTACTAGCAGCAATTTCCTCAGTGGAGCTTGATACTAAATCCACTTGTGTTGCTAAGACCTGTACATCATTATGAATTCCTTCAAACGATTGCTGTGCTTCTTGTACGATAGCACGTCCTGTATGTAAGACATCTGCTGTTGCTTGGATGGTTGCCACAATATTGGCTGTTTCCTTTTGGACATTCATCACCACCTGAGTGATTCTATCCGCCGCACTCTTAGAATCTTCAGCTAATTTACGAACTTCTTCAGCTACAACGGCAAAGCCTTTCCCCGCTTCACCAGCACGAGCCGCTTCAATAGATGCATTTAATGCCAGTAAATTCGTTTGATCAGAAATTCCCGTAATCACATTGGTAAATTCCCCGATCATTGTAGATAGTTTTTCAAGCTCCTGTGTTCCAATCACCGCAAAATTCGTTTTCTCATGAACAGTCACTAATTGCTTTTGTAAGGACTGCATAATTTGTAATCCATTATCTGCGTTTTCCTCGGTATTACGTGAAATACTAGAAATTTCTGCTATGGATTCCGAAATATATTGAATGCTGCGCGCCAATTCCTCCATTGAATGCGCACTGTCTGCCGTATTATTCTGTTGTGCAAAGGAGGCCTGAGCTACCTGACTAGATTCTCCTTGGATAATTGCGGCTGATTCAAGTGTTTCATGAGCATTTTCTTGAATTGTATAGGTAGCTTTTTTTATTTGATTGGCCCCTTGCTTTATCTCACACATAATTTGTTGGAAATTATCCATCATCCCATTAAATGAAGTCACTAATTGGCCAATCTCATCCTTTGCATGGATTGGAATACGCTTGGTTAAATCTGCTTCTCCTTTACTAATTTCCTCTAAGGAGTTGCGCACGTTTAAAATACGCGATACTTGTTTCGAAATAGACAGGCCCGTAGTGAAGAAAATCACACAGACAACGATCAATGAAGCTACAATTGTGCCTACCAAAATTTGTGAGAGGATAGCATTGGATACAATAATAGCTAAGTATGTACCGTTTGATAATGGCTTTACATATTGCGTGACACGTGTGCCATCGTAGCGCCCTGAAAATTCAGTCGACTTTTGTGCTGAAAATTGGGCTGGCTCAAAACCAATATTCGCTAAATTTTGTTTTGCTGTAGCGGCAATGGCTTGGCCTTTTTCATCTACAATAGCGGCGAATAATACGGTTGAGGATAAATAGTTGTTCAGTTGATCGATATAAGATTCACTGCCGATACTTGCTTCTAAATCTAGTAGCTGCTGTCCATGGCGAGCCACCTGTACAATTTGTGGAGTTGCTGGATTCCAGCTACCTACCCCGACAAATTTGAAAAATTGATCATCGACATCGCGAATTTGTGCTTTTTGGACAATTTCTTTCGCTCTTCCATCTAAAAGTTGCATATATTCGGCAGCTTGTCCGTTTGGATCAGCGCCAAAGTTAAAATCAACAGTTGGAGCTACTGATGTCACCGTTGTATTCCCTTTATCATCTGTACTCCAAATCTCATCGATGCCACCACGCTCAGCAATGGCCTTTAAATCCTCATATGTAGCACCTTTGTCAATGATGTAAGAAGCCATTACAGATTCGGCAATCATTTCTTTTTCCATAATTTCTTCTGCTTTTTCTCTAGATTGAATCGCTCCTTCCAACCCCATGACAATGGAGTTGGCGATTGCTTCTCCATTGCTTTTTTCACTTTTATATGTAGCTTGATAAACATAAATAGAAAATGCCGCTATAATGAACACCACAATGCCCATAATCTCCAGAAGCATTTTCCATTTCATTGACTTTCTCATGATGAGATCCCCCTAAAAATTACGATTATTTCCACTTCATCATACAATATTACTTCCATATATTTCATTAACAATTTATTAAATATAAAATAATAATTTTTGAAGAAGTTTAAATTGTCATTAATTTGTAAAAATTTCGAAATATAGAATCAAGGAGGATAAATCTAACTATTTTGTACTAGTAGAGGCATGCAAAAAAGGATCATTCTCATGATTAAACAGTAATATTTAAACAAAATTATCTACATACCTTTAGGACTATAAACTAAAAACATCTATTAGAAGAATCTTCTCTAATAGATGTTTCTTACTTAATAACTATATCAAAATAATTTATTCTGTTGCCATGTATATACGGCTTGATCAGCTGTTAGGAATGTATTCGGAAAAATCCCCTGTGCTTCAGCTAAAAATTGAGGTAAGTCATATGGAAGAAAACGTGCGCTTAAATGATTTAATAATAAATAGTGTGCTCCAGCTTGCTGTGCGACTTTTGCTGCCTCCACATTTGTTGCATGACCGTAGCTTGCTGCTAAATCTGTTGTTGTACCATCAAAAGTTGCTTCATGGACAATGATATCAGCACCCATTGATAATTGGATTGCTTCTTCACAATATTTCGTGTCGCCTAAGACTGACAATGTAAAGCCCTTTTTGGCTGGTGCCACCACGTCTTTCGCAAGTACCACATCACCATTTTCAAGTACAATATCGTGGCCATTTTTTAATTGACCTAGTAAAGGTCCCTTTGGAACACCAAGTGCCTGTGCTTTGTCGATTAATAATTCGCCTGGTAAATCCTTTTGTTCGATACGATACCCATAGCAAGGTACAACATGGCGTAATTCCTTAGCATGAATTGTAAAATGAGCATCCTCAAAAATAATGCCTTCTTGTACTTCTACAAAGCGTAAAGGATATGTTAAATGGGTTTTTGATAGGGCCAATGTTTGTTCAATCCACTGTTGTAAGCCAGGTGGTCCGAAGATCGTTAGCGGCTCATCCCCACCTTGAAAGGAACGCGAGCTTAAAAAGCCTGGAAGTCCAAAAATATGATCCCCATGTAAATGTGTAATAAATATTTTCGTCACTTTCCGTGGCTTTAACGACGTATGAAGGATTTGATGCTGTGTCGCCTCCCCACAGTCAAATAGCCACATTTCACTCACTTCGTCTAATAGCTTTACCATCAGAGCACTTGTATTTCGTTCTTTTGAAGGCATGCCTGCGCCTGTCCCTAGAAAATGTAGCTGCAACATAAGCCACCTCACTTCTTATTTATATCATTTTATTGTACCTTATCCATTCCCATAAGAAAAACCTTTGGTGTACAGTTTCTCCAAAGGTTTCTTAATTATTTTGGTTGCCATGAAACAAGCGCCGCATGGAAATCATGACGATAATAATAACGTCCATCCTTTTCTTCGATAAAAGGTAGCAGTGATTCTTCTACATGGGCTCGCTGAAAATTCGTCGTTAATATTTTTTTACTCTGCGTTGTCACAAGCTGCTCATAGCTTTCATATTCATAGACACGTTCTAGAGGGATAATCTGACAATCCGCGTAAATATCCATTTCATAGAGTAGATTCAAAAACTCGATATAATCTCTGCGCGGAAATTTAATGTCATAACCATACTTTTCATATAACTTTTCATAGTGTGGCTGAATGGGGCCTGTCGTCATCCCAATGATAGCACGCTTTCTCGCCAGCCGATTCATGTGATATAAAGCTGCTTTTATTTCATACATTCGGTAAAAACAATTCACGCCCAAGACGATATCATGTGGTTCAATCTCATCATGCTCTAAACTTTCCCACTTTGCATGAATATAGGAAACGTGCTCCTCCTGCGGCATACACTGCTGTAAGTAATGCAAAATGCTTTCAGAGCTATCCACACATGTGAGCTTCCTTACTTTATCAGCTAATGGAAATGTATAATTGCCCCACCCAGGACCAATTTCTAATACAGAATGCTGAGGTTCAATCTTTTTTTGAAGCTCCTGAAAAATCAATGCAGCATAAGGATCTGTTTGTCCCACTTTTTTACGTGCCACTGATTGGGCCCAAAATTGCTCCTCTAGCTGATCATTCACCATTCGTTCAGGCATATTGCCATGCCAGTCCTTCATGCCTTCCTGCCATAATGCCTCATAGTTAATGGCTAACGGTCCTTTTCTCGTCATATAGATACCTCTAACGATAATATTTCATATATTTTTTTCATATCAAGATTTGCACGAACGTGGTCGGCTAACATATTATAGGCATCTTCTCTTCGTTCTGCGTCACTTTTCACATCACTTGGTAAAGCTGCTAGCCCTTTTTTCACTCGTATTTCATTGACGAGTTGGCGGGTAAAGGGACGATTATGGAACAAGCCGTGGAAATATGTGCCAATCACTTGCTCATCTTGACTAACCGCACCATCTTCTCTTCCATCCTCTAATAGTAAAAACGGTGATACCGCACCACGTAAAATTTTTGTACGCCCTAGATGGATTTCATAGCCTGTCAATATGTCCTGCCCTCTTACGCCTGTCATTTGCACCGTTTTTTTATTGCCTACAAAAATGGTTTCCATCGGTAATAGCCCAAGACCATCTGCAGATTCACCATTTCCCTCCACCGCTTCTGGATCAAGTAATGTTTCACCAAGCATTTGGAAACCGCCACAAATGCCAATAATTTTAGTACCGTACTCACGTAAATGTGTGATGGCTTGATCGAAGCCCTGTGCTTTTAGCCAAGCTAAATCATCCATTGTACTTTTCGTTCCTGGCAGAATGAGTAAATCTGGTGTACCTAATTCATTGACATGACCAATTAAACGTACACCCACCTCAGGCTCATCGAAAAATGGATCAATATCGGTGAAGTTTGAAATACGAGGTAAACGAATCATGGCTACATCTACAGCAAATTCGCCTGGCTTTGGTTTTTTAAAACGTAGTGACGATAATGCAAGAGAATCCTCTGCTTCAATATTGACATCGACATAAGGAATCACACCAAGTACCGGAATACCAGTTTCGCGCTCCACCCATGCCAAACCATCATCCAGTAATTCACGCATGCCTCTAAACTTATTGATAATTAATCCCTTAACACGTGCTCGTTCTTCCTCATCTAACAATGCCAGTGTACCAACAATCGAGGCAAAGACACCGCCACGATCAATATCAGCAACGAGGACTACCGCTGCATCTGCTAAATGAGCCATTCGCATATTCGCAATATCGCGATCCTTTAAGTTAATTTCTGCTGGGCTACCAGCGCCCTCTAGGACAATAACATCATATGTATGTTGAAGCGTGCGAACTGATTTTTCTACGATTGGCATCGCTTCTTGCACAAAATTATTGCGGTAGCTTTTGGCATCCATATTTAAAAAATGCTTACCATGAACGATAACCTCTGACATCATATCTTGCTTCGGTTTCAGCAAGATAGGGTTCATATCTGTCGTTGCAACAACACGAGCCGCCTCTGCCTGTACCCCTTGTGCGCGGCCGATTTCACCGCCATCCTTTGTAACAAATGAATTAAGAGCCATATTTTGTGATTTAAATGGGACTACCTTCAGTCCATCATCTGAAAATATACGACATAGTGCAGTACAAATCATACTTTTTCCAACATCGGAAGCTGTTCCTTGAATCATGATTGATTTTGCTGGCATAGTCACTCTCCTCCGTAATTATTCTATGGCAGAACGCATGTATTCGTTTTCGCTTCGTGTGTATTTCCTCCAGCAATTGTAAAGGGCTTTAAAATTCGAGCCCTTTCACCGCTGGAATCCCTTCATCATAGTAATGCTTTGTCGCCTCAATGGTTGACACTAAATCAGCCATTGCTAGTAATGCTGGATTCGCACTTCGTCCTGTGACAACCAAATGCATTGTAGAAGGGCGGTGTTGGATTGCCTCGATGACTTCTGCTAGGGGAAGGACATCATCGATTGGAAACTTGGTGATCGCTAGGGCATTGTTGAGTTCATCTAGGACCAATAAATCAATGCTGTCATCCTGTAGAGCTGCCTTCGTTTTTTTCCAAGCCTTGGCTAATGCAGCTCGATGCTCCTCAGGTGTTTTTGTCCATGTAAAACCTATGCCCATTTGTTCCATTTCTACGCCTAGCTTACGAAGGGCAATTTGCTCTCCATAAGTACGTTCTGGGGATTTGATAAACTGCAGATAACGCACATTTAAGCCTCGACCAACTGCACGCAATGTAACGCCAAGAGATGCTGTCGTTTTGCCCTTACCCTCACCTGTATATACTAAAAACAAGCCTTTTCTTGCCATGCTGATAGCCTCCTTACAGCCATGTTGTCTTTTCTGCAAACGGTGTTCGTTTCTTGTCGGTTTGTTCTTGCTCCTGTGGGTAGCCAATAAATATTGTACCAACTACTTTTTGAGCGTCGCTTGCACCAATAAACGTATGCATACGAGGATCATGTACAAGGCCAACACCACGTGTACGCCAAACAAAGCCAAGACCTAGCTCCTCTGCTGTCAACCACATAGACATAATGGCACTACATACAGCAAAGACATTATCTTCTGTCGCATCTGTGTCCCCTTCTACTATGTCAGCTGTCACCACAATGGCTACAGGGGTTGTTTGTACAACCTTTAATGAACTTTCCACTAAATTTGGCTTCGTGGGAAAGCGTTCTTGTAAATAAGCACTTGCCATTTCTTCATAACGCTTCATGGCTTCATCTTGAATGACATAAAAATGCCAGGGCTCACGCATCCGGTCATTTGGTGCATAGGTTGCTGCCTGTAAAATTTGCTCAATTTTTTCTTTCTCTACTGGTTGTGTCGTGTAATTACGAATTGCTCGACGTTTTTTTAATGCTTCAATGACAGTCATAGTGCTTCCTCCTTGTGCGCTTATAAGAAATGATTATGAAAAGGTAAGACCTTGCTCTTCAAACCATTGAATTTTTTCCCGTACATTGACAACCTCGCCAACAACAATCATAGAAGGGTTATGGTACCCTTCACGCTCAATGATGCTGGCTATCTCATCTAGCGGCCCTGTAATCGTGCGTTGCTGAGCAGTTGTTCCCCACTCAATGACCGCTACTGGCGTTGTTGCCTTCCGTCCATTTTCGATTAATTTGCGAGCAATGTAGGCAATATTACCAACGCTCATATAAAAGGCAACGGTATCTATACCCGTAGCTAAAGCGGGCCAATTCAAAAAATCTTGTCCTTTTTCTTCACGACCATGTCCAGTTACAAGGGCAAAGCTTGTCGCGAAGTCTCTATGTGTAACTGGAATTCCTGCGTATGCAGGAGCTGCAATTCCTGCTGTAATCCCCGGAACGATTTCATAGGCAATGCCATGATTTTTTAATATTTCAGCTTCCTCCGCGCCACGTCCAAAAACAAAGGGATCGCCACCTTTTAGGCGTGTAACAATTTTACCTTCTTGTGCTTTTTCAACGAGTAATGCATTTATTTCCTCTTGAATAAGATGATGCTTCCCAGGTAATTTGCCACAATAAACTAGCTCCGCATCCTTTTTTGCAAAATCAAGCAATTTAGGATTTACAAGACGGTCATAAGCAATTACATCAGACTTTTGAATACATTCCAGTCCATACACAGTAATGAGCTTCGGATCGCCAGGACCTGCTCCCACGATATATACGATTCCATCCTTCATTGCGTTGCTCCCATCAATAGTTGTTGTAAATATGCTTCTCGTCGATCGATCTCACCATGACGTGTCCATTCAAGGATGTTTGGCTCTAGCAATGCTTGTAATGCCGCACGTCTTTGTGGACCTTTATCATACTTAGCAGCAATCATTAATCGAGCTTGCTGTAAAAAGCATACATAGTCATCATAAGCATCATCGAATTGCTCTTCTAAATCTGCTTTAATCTTGCGGGCTAGACTTGGGCTTGCTCCCGATGTCGAAACAGTTACCACCAACGGACCACGGCGAACAGTAGCAGGCGTAATAAAATCACTTTCACTTTGTTTATCTGTTCGGTTGATTAATTGCCAATGCTGTGCTGCTTCTTGAACGGCTTCGTTAACTGCTGTCACATTCGTTGCAGCGATAATGAGAATGGCGTCATCTAAATCACGAGGTTCAAATTCCTTTTGCTTCCAAGTAATTTGCCCTGACTCTGCAAGTGACTGTAATGTGTTATGTAAGGTTGGACTGACAATCACGATGTTTGCCTTTGCTGGTAACAGGGATGCTACCTTCTGCGTTGCCACGTGACCCCCGCCTACAATCACAACTGTTTTATATTCTAGATTGATATGAATAGGAAAATAATTAGTCATTACTTTTCACCTTCTTACAAGCTGTTAACCAATTGTCAACTAGCTTTGGGTTTGATACAAAATGGAAATGAGTATAGCCAGCCACTAAATTTCCTTCTTGATAGCCTTCTTTCTTTTTGCCAAAACGACCAATCGTTTCATAGGCTGCTGTATTGTGAGAACCACTATATTTGGAATAATGGAACTCATGGCCCTTCGCTTGTTCCTCAGCACCAATTAAGAAATTATCGGCTGTGCCAAAAATTTCACGATAACCAAGTGCTGCTAGTTTTGTTTGCATCGCCACTTCTCCAGGAATTACCCCTACCATGTCATAGCGGTCGCCATGGCTATTTGTAATGGCCTCTGTTAAATACATAAAGCCCCCACACTCAGCTAATGTTGGAAGACCTTTAGCAATGACTTGACGAATAGAGTCTTTAACGACTGTATTGGTAGCAAGTGACTCTGCAAATTCCTCAGGAAAGCCACCACCAATATACAAGCCATCTGCTTCAGCTGGTACAGGCTCATTCGCAAGCGGTGAGAAAAACTGTAGTGTCGCACCTTTCGCACGTAACAAAGCCAAGTTTTCTTCATAATAAAAATTAAAAGCTGCATCTCTTGCAACTGCTATACAAATATTTCGTGAAGGCTCCTCCCTAAATAAATGGCCTGATTCTTGCAAGATAGGAGCCTTTGTTAAATGTATTAATTGATCCAAATCAATCGTTTCCGCCATCAGGTTCCCTAGTTTATCAAAAAATGAATCTAGCTCTCCTCTTTCAATAGCAGGTACTAACCCTAAATGACGACTCGGGATATCGATCCCTTCCTCACGCTTTAGGTAGCCAATAACAGGTATGCCGCATTCTTGTTCAATAGCTGCCTTCGCAATTTCGTAATGACCGACACTACCAACCTGGTTCGCAATAACACCAACGATATTCGGCTTATCTGATAGTAATTGGAAGCCTTTCACAACTGCTGCTACGCTACGTGCCATGCTAGCACAATTGACAATTAAAATAACAGGACTCTCTGTCACTACGCTAATATCAGCAGCAGACCCAGCGTCAGATAAAGGGCTTTTACCGTCATAAAAACCCATCACACCTTCAATAATAGATACATCTGCATCTATACTTGCACGTGCCACAATATCACGGACTGCTTCGTGTGAAAACATCCAGCTATCAATATTACGTGATACTCTGCCCGTTACAGCTGTATGATAGGTTGGGTCGATATAATCAGGACCGCATTTAAAGCCCTGCACCACGTTCCCTTTGTTTTGAAGTGCCTTCATCAGTCCAATGGTAAAAGTAGTTTTGCCTACACCACTACCCGTACCAGCTAGTACAAAGCGATTTGTTTGCATGGACTTCCTCCTTAAAATAGGTATCTAGCAACTGAAATCGTAGCATTACCCGATTTTTTCTTCTCTAATAGAAGTGATGGAACCTGTGCATAGCGCATAGCTGCTGGTTCACTCACTCCGTATGCACCTGTATATTTAAAGACTGTTTCAGAGGGTGATGGAAATTCGATTTCATTTAATTCATCCGGTGTATACGTAACGAACTCCCAATCATATTTCTTCGTAATCTCTAAGAAACATTGCTCATCTTTCTTCAAATCAATCGTGCATAAGGCTTTCACACTTTTTTTCGAAAGCTTTAGCTCTGCCAAGGTTTCATCGATTACTTGTTCAATTTCCTCTAAAGATGTACCACGGTTACAGCCCATTCCTAGCACAATGGATTTTGGGCGATAAATAACACCGTTTTCTAGAAGAACCTCTTCTTCAGGTTCAATGATTCGATCTGTTATTAATAATGTGGCATGGGGAGTAGCTTGGATGGCTGCCTGTGTTGATGGATAGATTTTAATTTGCTCTGGCATCGGTGTATCACGCATCCACCAATCACGTTCGCCTGTTTCCTGTACAATGGCTACATGTTCCTCATTTACAACAGATGCACTAACTGGTGTCAATTTATCCGCACTATCCCATACCCAGCCAAAGCGGGCTCCAAATAAATCAACTGGAATCGTCTTTTGTACATCAGAAGCCGTTGTAATAATCGGATTTGCACCAAGTGCAGCTGCCACCTCGTGTGTTAGCTCATTGGCACCACCTAAATGCCCTGATAATACGCTAATAACATTTTCCCCTCGATCATCAATCACCACAACACCTGGGTCTGTCTTTTTATCCTTTAAAATCGGCGCAATCATTCGTACAACTGCCCCTAGTGAAATAATTAAAATCAACCCTTTATATTGCTTAAATAGTGTTGGCAATAGCAGGCGCACTGTTCCTGTAAATAGTTGAATATGCTTTTCTTCTTCATCGCCTTGTTCAAATTTACTCATATAATATAAATCACTTGCTGCAAAGGTTTGCTGCAGACGACGTCCTATTTGGACACCATGCTTCGTAATGGCTACAACGGCATAAGGATTACGTTGATCAACCTCTGGTAACACACCCTCTTGTAACTCAATCACTTGTCTTCACACCTTTTCTAAAGCCGTGTGTAAAGCTTGCATCATATAACTTCGAACGATATTGATCTTTATCATGAATGTTCGGGTCTAATGCCCAGCCCGCTAAAATCATCGCATGCTTACGAATACCATTCACACGCATCGCTTCATCTAATTCGATTAAAGTTGTTCGTACGATTTTTTGATCGGGCCATGAAGCTCGTTGAATAACTGCTACAGGCGTGTTATCAGCCCAACCAGCACTTTGTAGCTCTTTGACAATTTTTTTCGTCAGCGTTGCACTAAGGAATAAGGCAATTGTACAATGATGGCTCGCTAAATCACGCAGCTTTTCAAATTCTGGTACGGGTGTGCGCCCCTCTGCACGTGTTAGAATAAGGGTTTGTGTTAGATCAGGAATTGTTAGCTCAGCTCCGATTGCAGCGGCCGATGCAAATACAGAGCTAACTCCTGGAATGACTTCATACCCAATGCCTTCCTTTTTTAATAGCGCAACTTGCTCCATAATGGCACCATACATCGCTGGGTCACCTGTATGCATACGTGCCACTGTTTTACCAGCATTGACTCGGTCCACCATCACAGCAACCATTTCCTCCAAATGCATACCAGCTGTACGAATGACCTCCGCATCTGGTCTAGCTTTCGCAATAAGGTCCTCACTCACTAAAGAATCTGTATACATGACAACGTCCGCTGTTTGTAACATATGTAAACCTTTGACTGTAATTAAATCTGGATCACCAGGACCAGCGCCGACAATATAGATTTTTTTCATTATTTACGCACCACCATTAATGTTAAATATTCTAAATCGACACCATCCAACTCACGCACATCCCAAATGATTTCTTCATCAGATGTTACCTTTGTCACCACGGATGCTTTATCTAATAAATCTAAATCGCGTAGCACTTCAAGCATTAAATCAATCACTTTCGCCACTTTAATAAAAACAACAGCATCATGTGTTTCAATCGCTTCACGCATTGCTTCGTAATTGTCATACGCAGGAATAATCGCAACACGATCATCACCATCCGCTAACGCAATGCCTAAGCGTGATGCAGAGCCATTAAACGAAGAAATACCTGGTACCGTTCGAATTTCGACATCTGGATGCTTGTCCTGCATTAGCTTCATCATATGAATAAACGTACTATACAATAATGGATCGCCCTCTGTAACAAAGGCTACATCTTTGCCTGCTTGTAATTTTTCGTAGACAAGTTCTACTGACTTTGTCCATTCACGTTCTAGAATAGCCTCATCTTTCGTCATTGGGAATACAAGACCAAGCATATCTTTTTCTTCTGGATTAATATACACATCTACAATACGATGGGCATAGCTTTTACTGCCTTTTAGCTTTTTTGGGTAAGCAATAACAGGTGATTCCTGAATCACTCGAAATGCCTTTACTGTAATTAATTCTGGATCGCCAGGACCAACGCCCAAGCCATATAAAATTCCTAGATTACTCATGATTTTCTTCCTTTCGATAAGCGGAAATAATGTATATTGGATTTAATGGAACAAAGCGTGTCATATCTAAAATTGGTTTACTGCGTGCCAGCTGAGCCTGTAAAATGTCAACAGCAAAACCACAAGCTTTAAATGCCTCAACAGCTTTATATAAATTTTCAATAGTCGCCGCATTTAAGACAATGCGCCCATTTTGCTTTAAACGCTGACAGCATAATTGCAGTAACTCAACCATTTCACCACCAGTGCCCCCGATGAAAATGGCATCAGGGTCTGGAAAGTTGTCTAAACCCTCTGGTGCTTTACTATGGATAGCAGTTATATCGACTCGAAATTTTTGTTGATTTTGAAGACAGTTTTCTAAATCAGGGGCATTTTTTTCTACAGCAAAAACTTGTCCCTCAGGAGCAAGCTTACCTGCCTCAATAGCCATGGATCCCGTACATGTGCCAATATCCCAAATAATGCTATCCCGTTGAAGCTGCATGGCTTGCAAACTTAAAACTCGAATTTCTTTCTTCGTAATAAGTCCTTTATCTGGCTTTCGTTGTGAAAATTCCTCATCATCAATCCCAAGTGTGTAGCGTTTCGGTGCTATTGTTTGTTTTAAAACCACGACATTTAAAGGAGAAAAATGAGTAACTTCCATTTCATCGAGCGAGTACCAGCCACTTTTTTCGTTGTCGCCCTGTAAATTTTCGGCTACAAACGCACAATATTCCGTCATACCAAAATACTTTAAATATCGAGCAAGAGCATTCGGACTATTCTCTACATCTGTTAAAAGTGCTACTTTCTTTTTGCCATCAATTCGCTGTGCCAAGCCCTTCATTGGTCGTCCATGAATACTCGTTACGTAAGCATCCTGCCAGCTCTCTCCCATTTTCGCAAAGGCCAGCTGGACAGAGCTCATATATGGATAAACCTCTATTTGTAGCTTTTTGGCTAAATAGCCTCCGATGCCATAAAATAATGGATCTCCAGATGCAAGAATCACAGTATTTCTTGTTTCTTCAGACAATCTTTCAACAAGTGTTGAAAGACCTCCTTTTATCAAGATTTTTTCACCCATAAAGTCTGGGAAAAAATCAAGTACTCGCTCACCACCAACAAGTACCTCACAGTCTTCAATCCACTGAAGGTATTGGGGTAATAAGCTTGCTAATCCGTTATCCCCGATCCCAATCAACTTCATCGATCGATGCAATGTCATCAGCCCTTCCTAATAATTGTCCCTGCATCGAATAGATCGATGTGGAAAGCGTTAAACCGCCCTTAATATGATGGATAGAGGAGTAGCAGCAGGCCTCACATAAACGATGGAAGAACGCATCATAGCCCTTCTCCATCATCATCTCACCCACTTGTGAAGCTGTATTTGCCTCCAGAACTTGTGCTATCGTTTCTCTATCTGCCCCTATATCCTCTGCCAGTTGTGCTAAAAAATTAAAATCGATTGGTGCACTTTTGGAATGCACCATCATGACTCCTTGTGCGACTTTAGAAAATTTCCCCATCATCCCAACGAGTGAAACTTGTTTGATGCCTAGACGCTTACAATGCTTTAATGTAAAACCTACAAAGTCACCCATTTCAATAAACGCTTCTTCTGCTAGATGTGGGTATTGTTTCATTGCAAACTTCTCACTTCGTCCACCTGTTGTCACCACTAAATGCTCACAGCCAGCCTCTTTCGCTACACTGATGGCTTGGACAATACTGGCCATATAAGCAGAACTCGAAAAAGGCACGACGGTTCCCCTTGTGCCTAAGATTGAGATGCCCCCAAGTATACCGAGTCGTCCATTTAACGTTTTTTTAGCAATCTCCTCACCCTTAGGTACAGAAATCACCACATTCACGCCTCGAGTAATGTGAAATTCGTCCAACACACCTTGGACCGTGCTATAAATCATTTTACGGGGTACAGGATTAATGGCTGCCTCTCCGACAGGCACTGGCAGGCCAGGCTTTGTGACACGCCCGACGCCAATACCTCCATCTAAATGAATCCCAGGTGTATCTGCCCAGCTCACTGTGCCAACGATGAGTGCCTGATGGGTCGCATCAGGATCATCACCAGCATCTTTAATCGTTTCACAGCTGACAGCATTTTCTTCAAATATGCATTTTTCAATTGTAAAGGTTGCATCTCGACCAATAGGTAAATGAATCGTACTTGTCTCTTGCTCCTCCTTAGTAATAAGGGCAAGCAGTGCAGCCTTTGATACAGCAGTTGCACAGGCTCCCGTCGTATAACCGTGACGCATGTCCTTGGGGTCCTTTTTTGGCTTCCGCTCCATTATTTTTTCGCCTGTTCGTCCGCTAAAAGTGAGATGGCATTTAAAGCAGCAACCGTCACTGTACTACCGCCTTTACGACCAACATTTGTAATGTACGGAATCCCTTCTAGTTTAAGCAGCTCTTCTTTTGACTCAGCTGCTGACACAAAACCAACAGGCATACCGATAATTAAATCTGGTTTTGCTAGCCCTTCTTTAATTAATCGAATCAATTCCAGCAATGCAGTTGGTGCATTACCAATGGCATAAATACCACCTTCATGTAATTTTGATGCCTTTTGCATCGAAATAATGGCACGTGTTGTATTTTGTTTTTTCGCTTCTATTGATACATCTTCATCCGCAATATAGCAATGCAAATCACCACCATGTTTTTGGAAACGCTTTTTACCAGAGCCACTTTCAATCATTTGCACATCTGCAATGACATGACGTCCTGCAAGAATAGACTTGATACCCGCTTCAATAGCACCTGGTGTAATGATGACACTACGACCTAGCTCGAAATCAGCTGATGCATGGATAATGCGACGTACAACTTTCCATTCATCTTCTGAGAAGTCATGCTCGCCCATTTCCTCTGCAATAATAGAGAAACTGTAATCGTAAATTTTATCTGGGTCTACCGTTAATGGTTTAAAATCTGTTTTAAAATCCATGGAAAATGCCTCCTAAATTGTATGTTCAACAGCCTGTAATACTTCTTCAAATGTTGAATATTGTTGGCCGTACTGTATATTTGGTCGTGCAATAAGAATCGTTTCAATCTGGCATGCGAGAGCTGCCTCTAGCTTCTCATCAACTGAGCCCACTTTACCGCTTTCCTTGGTAATCATCAATGTCACTCCGTATTGACGAAATAGAGCTTCATTTAATTCCTTTGAAAACGGACCTTGAATAGCCACAATATCTCGCTGCGCCACGCCAAGTGCCTCACATTTTTCCATATTATCCAGTCGTGGAAGCATACGAGCGATTACTCTTGTGTTTTCTAAGCCCTGTAAAACCCTTGTAAATGTAGCGAGTGTTTTACTACCTGTCGTTAGCATAATGACACCGCGTTTTTCTGCAGCTAGCTGAGCTGCCTCCTCATAATCCTTTACAACAGTAATCAAAGGATGGGCATAATGTTCATGAGCTCTTTCATAGCGAATATAAGGAATCTTTGCCTGCTTTGCCGCTGCCATCGCATTTTTAGAGGCTTCCTCCGCAAATGGATGAGAAGCATCTACCACCAATTGATAGCCCTGCTCTGTCATGATGGTCGCCATTTCCTCAGCTGTCAGTCTACCGATTAAATGTGGCAGGCCAACGTCAGCAAGACTAGAGGCTGCCGACTCAGTGACGACCGTAGCGGTTACCGCATAACCTGCACGTTGTAATGCTAGGGCTAGATCCCTTGCATCACTTGTCCCTGCTAACATGAAAATCATTTTACCGGCTCCTCTTCATGATGATGGTGATGGTCATGGTCATGATGGTCATGCCCATGATCGTGATGGTCGTGATGATGATGCGCATGTCCATGATCGTGATCGTGATCATGATGGTGATGATGATGTGCATGTCCATGTACTGCCGCATAGGCGCGATAATCTTCTAGATCTTGCATACCTGTTGATGTACCGTTGATTGCCTGTTCAATACGCTCTAATAAAACATTTTGTAACCGTTCATGGTAGCCAAAATAGTTAGCAATTTGAATATCACAATCTGGATAAAGTTCATTAAACTTCTCACACATGCCATGCATGCGTTCCATCAAAATGCCTGTGAATAAAAAGTATGGTAACATGATGATTTTTTTTGCACCTAGTTTGACACAACGTTCAATTCCTTCTTCAACTCGTGGATCTGTGACACCCATAAAAGCACTTTCTACGTATTTTACAGGTAGTTTTTCCCATAAGAGTCGCGTGATTTTATAAAAATCACCATTAGCAGATGGATCACTGCCACCTCGTGCAATCAATAAAATCGCTGTGTCTTCCTGCTCTTGTTCTGAATTAAAGCCAATTTCAGCTAGGCGATCTTGTAAAATGGCAAAGATTTCATCATGGATACCAATTGTTTGACCATATGTGAAGGTAATCGTTGGATAATGCTCACGCGCATGCTCGATTTCCGCTGGAATATGCAGTTTTGAATGGCCTGCATGCAGTAAAATGATTGGAATTACATGTACCTCTGTAGCTCCCTTTTTCACACAGTTTGTAATACCTTCTTCGATGTTAGGTGAAGCAAATTCAAGGAAACAAGTTTCCACTAAAAATTGTTCATCAATACGAGGTGTCATTTGTTCGATAAATGTACGAACCTCATCATTTCCTGCTGCTAAACGGCTCCCATGGCCGACAAATAAAATAGCTTTCATCTCTCTACTCCTTACTAGTCGCCGCACGGAGCTGGCTCTACTTTTATTTTGGAAGACATATCTTGATACGTAAAATGCAGTATCTTTTTCACACGTTTAAAATATTTAAACAAGCGTTCATTTGGATGAGCATTTGCTTTATATTCTTCAATAATATCTGTAATGAGTGGAATCAGCTGCTCAGGCTCCAGCCCTTCTACAACAGGCTGTGCTGCGTGTGCTGTACGACCGACTGGTTTTGCTCCAATAAAGACATCAAATTTACTTTTGCGGTAGACGATGCCAATATCATCAAATACAGCCCGATAACAGGCCATCCCACAGCCATTAAAGCCAATATTTAATGTCTTCGGTAAGGACATACCGCCTAGTTTTTCTTGTATTTCCTCTGCATATGGTATTGAATCAGCCTTTTCACCGTAGCAAAAATCACAAGCCTTCAGTGATAACACATCACCAATCGGGGCTAATAAAAACCCTACTTCCTGTAATTTCTCTGTGATCTGTTCAGGGGCAGTCGTTGGTATTTTCAAATGAATTTGATGATCTGGTGTGTATTCCATCGTCCCCTCATCCCCAACGACCTCCGCTAACGTCATCATTTGCTGGGGAGTAAAAAACTTATTGGCTACACCAGGACTTACTGCTAATTCAAAAATAGATTCTATTTTTTGCTGTACAAGCTTCGGTGTTACTTTGACTGCGCTTGTCCCTTTTACCATTGCAAGTGCCGCTGTAGCCATTTCAAGAGCTGTTTTTTTCGGCTTTGGCGTAGCGGCTATACTGGGTTTATTAAAGCGCCCTGCATTAGGGTCAGCAGTAAAGTCATTTCGCGCTGTTCCTGTCTCTTGGTTCATTGCCCAAGGTTCATTTTCTTCGCGTAAACGTTGATGTGGACGTAATGGCTGTTTCTCTTCACCCAGGGTATATTTACGTTGGTAACCGCGGGGCGTAATCATCTTATTGTCATAGAAAAATGTTGACGAATTCCCGATAATGACAGTTGTCAACATACCAATATCATGTTCTAGCATTTCTGCTAGTGTTGTCATGGTCACTTCTTGACGTTCTCGATAGGCACTTTTCACAAGCCCAACTGGTGTGTCTGGCGAACGATATTCTAAGAGTATTCGTTGAGCCTCGACAATTTGTCTTGTTCGACGTCCACTTTTAGGATTGTATAAAGCAATGACAAAGTCCGCCATTGCAGCTGCCTCGACACGCTTTGCAATTAAATTCCAAGGTGTTAGATGGTCACTCAAACTGATTGTACAAGCATCATGCATAATAGGTGCACCAAGTATGCTAGCGCATGAATTAATCGCAGAAATCCCAGGAACAATTTCTACTTCAATTCCTGTTGCTTCTGTCCAGCCTAGCTCAATTAACACCTCATAGACTAAACCCGCCATGCCATAGACGCCTGCATCACCACTCGAAATTACTGAGACGATGCTCCCTGCTTCGGCTTGACGAACGGCTTCCTGTGCACGCGACACTTCTTCTGTCATGCCTGTACTAACAATCGATTTTGCACTTACTAAATCTTGAATCAGCTCTACATAGGTTTTATAGCCTATAATCATATCACTTTGTTGTAAAGCCTCTACTGCACGTGTCGTAATATGCTTAAAATCTCCAGGTCCAAAGCCTACTACGAAAATTTTTCCTTTTTGCGCCATGTTGTTACCCCTCTTTCACCTTTTCGATCCCTTTAATGGCAGTTGTTTGAGCAGTACGCTGTAATGTACCTTCACGAAGTGTAAAGACATGTTCGTTGTATAAGGATTCATGATGTAAATCTTGTACTAGTGTTCTAGCATGCTCTGTTGATGGCACACGATACCAGTTTCCTTGAGGATAAGCGATTACCACACAAGCATCCTTGCAGCGTCCATTACAGCGCGTTCTTGTCGTATGTATTTCCTGATCGAGTGCTTGCCGCTGTATCTCATCTCGAATGGCTAAGGTAATTTCCTCCCCATCCTTTTTCATGCAGCTACTGCCATTGCAAATAAAGAGATGTGTTTTCATCCCCTCTAAATTCCAAGTTGTCATCTTCTGTCTCCCCTCATTTGCTTTTTGGAAAAAGAAAAACCTTTACTCTATAACGAAGAGTAAAGGTTTTGTAGAAGCCAAATAAAAACGAATAGAATGAAATACAGGTACCCGCTTTCGCTTCAACTTCTCCCTCCGAAAAGTTTGCATGCACAATCAAATAAGCAGGTTTCCTGACTTAAGCTTCATTTTACTGTCGCACCTTCCCAAGTTTGTACCAGTGGCTTTGCGATTTCATCAGCTATTACAGTAGCGGGGGCTGTATTGGATTTTCACCAATTTCCCTATTATCTCGAACTATTCGAGCACTTATTGACGTTTTATATGAAATTTTTATTAGAATTTTAAATAGAAAACTGTCTTTATCATATCTTATTATTTTAAAATTTCAATATTTCTTTAAAAATTTATGACAAATTTATCAATTTTGAATGGAACTAGGTATGAATTTTATACAATCTATATAATTTGCGCACAAAATTTTATCAGAATATTCACCGTTGACCTTTAATTTAAAAAATTTCATAAAAGGTATAGCATATTTATGGAAATTCATGTTACACTTTGTCGTGAAATCTCACAATTTGAATGTTTTTCGGTGCAAAGTGCTTGTCATTTTGCTTAAAAGGGAAGCCGGTTTGAGTCCGGCGCGGTCCCGCCACTGTAATAGGGAGCTTTATAGAATATGTCACTGTCCAACGGATGGGAAGACCTATAAAGCATTGAACTAGAGCCAGGAGACCTGCCGAAAAATAAGTGATCGTTTCAACCTACGAGGATAGGTGTGCGGCTTAGCAGATGAGACTGTTATTTGCTTTTTTAGCTATGCACTTTTCCACCTAAGGAGAAGTGCTTTTTTTAATTACGCACGCAATATTCTAAAAATCTATTAATTAGTTAGGAGGAAAGCTTTTTGACATTATCATGGTGGAAACTTAGTTATTTTTTACTGGCCTTTTTAATCGTGCCAAAACGTGCCTTTGCCATGCATATCATGGAAGGTTTTTTACCAATCGAATGGGCTATTTTTTGGTGGGTGATCTCTATCCCATTTATCATTCTAGGATTGCGTTCTATTCGAAAAACCATTGATGAAAATCCTGAAACAAAAATGCTTTTGGGGCTTTCAGGAGCCTTTGCCTTTGTGCTATCCGCCCTAAAAATCCCTTCAGTTACAGGTAGTTGTTCTCACCCAACTGGTGTAGGACTTGGGACAGTACTCTTTGGCCCTCTAGCAATGAGTGTAATTGGAACAATCGTTTTATTATTTCAATCTTTATTATTAGCTCATGGAGGAATTACAACTTTAGGGGCTAATGCCTTTTCTATGGCTATTGTTGGTCCTTTTATTGCTTACTTTGTCTTTAAAGGGGCTCAAAAAGTAGGGTTGTCATTTTCACTAGCCATATTCTTTGCAGCTATGCTTGGTGATTTAGGTACATACATTGTGACTTCTGTACAACTAGCACTAGCCTTTCCTTCAGAGGTTGGAGGCTTTATGGCATCCTTTACAAAGTTTGCAGGTATTTTTGCCTTAACTCAAATTCCTTTAGCAGTGAGTGAAGGAATTTTAACGGTCATTGTGATGAATTTCTTGAAAAAATACAATGTTAGCGAATTAAAAACGTTACGTGTTTTCTCAACAAAGGAGGCACATTAACAAATGAAAAAAAATTTATTGTTATTAGCAATTGTTGTGTTGTTAGCCATCATTCCCTTATTCATACAAAAAGGTGCTGAATTTGGTGGTGCTGATGGAGAAGCAGAAGCAGCTATTGGTGAAATTAATGCGGAATATGAACCATGGTTTGAAAGTCTATGGGAGCCACCAAGTGGTGAAATCGAAAGCTTATTATTCGTGCTACAGGCAGCTATAGGAGCTGGCTTTATTGGCTACTTCATCGGCTATATGCGTGGCAAACACAAAGAAGGTTAACCATTATGTTACTCATTGATAAGTATGCCTATCTGAATAAGCTAGCGTCCGTTCATCCGCTAGAAAAAATGATATTTTCACTTGGACTACTTCTCATAACGCTCATCATGAGAGATGAACGACTTTCACTCATTACATTTTTTGTAATGAGTGCTTTTATCATTTTAGGTGCAAAAATTCCGCTTGCATACTACGGCAAATTATTATTGCTACCTAGCTTTTTCTTATTAACAAGTCTCGTATCTATTTTACTTTCCTTTACATCATCAACGAATACACTCCCTGCCCATATTTGGTCGTTTACATTTAGGAATTGGACTGTCTTTATTGGGAATGCAAGTGTGTTAGCAGCGCAACAGCTGTTCTTTATTGTCCTTGGTAGCATTAGTTGTTTATACTTTTTAATTCTAACCACTTCCGTACAAGGAATATGTTATGTGCTACGACAATGGCGACTCCCCTCTTTATTAGTGGAGCTCGTCGAACTAATCTATCGTTTTATTTTTATGTTTTTAGAAAGCATGCAAAATATACATCTCGCCCAGCAAGCACGTCTTGGCTATCATTCACCGATGCAATGGCTACGCTCTGTCTCCATGCTTATTGTGGCATTATTTGTGGAAATGTTTCAGCGTAGCCGAGAGCTCAACAATGCCATGCAATCACGTGGAGGCGAGGCCGTCTACTGGCAAGAGATGGGCTCTTATAGCAAGAAAAATTGGCTAGGCATGGCAGCTATTTTACTAGTCCTCATCGTATATGGAGGGTATTTTACATGACAGCATTTTATTTTGAACTCAACCAATTATCTTATGCCTATGCGGATGGTACGAAGGCGTTGTCAGATATTACATTAGACATTCCAAAAGGTAAAAAAATCGCCATACTTGGACATAATGGCGCAGGAAAATCGACTTTATTTCAGCATCTTAACGGTATTTTAAAACCTACAGCTGGAACGATTGTATTCGAAGGCAACGATCTGGAATATAGTCGAAAAGCTTTAAAGGCCCTACGCCAAAAAGTCGGCATTGTTTTTCAGAATGCAGATCATCAGCTTTTTTCAGGGACCGTCAAGCAAGATATAGCATTTGGCCCATTGAATCTCGGCTGGTCTACTGAAAAAACGGAAGAAAAAATAGCATGGGCCGTTGCGCAAACCGAAGTGGAAGATTTGCTTGATAAACCCATTCATTTTTTAAGCGTAGGTCAGAAAAAACGTGTAGCAATGGCAGGTGTTTTAGCGATGGAGCCCTCTGTCCTTTTGTTAGATGAACCAACAGCAGGTCTTGATAATTATTATGCTACACAAGTATTACAATACTTAGCCAATTTAGATGATGGTGAGAGAACCATTTTACTAGCAACCCATGACATACCTCTCGCCTATGAATGGGCCGATCTAATCATTGTTATGGAGGCTGGAAAAATTATTTATAACGGTGATCCAATCACCTTGTTTTATGAAGACGAATTGTTACATCGCGCGCATCTTGAACGTCCATGGATTTTTGAAATGGTCATAGCTTTGCAAAAAAAGAAGCTATTGCAGGAAAATATCAACATCCCTCGTTCCAAGCAGGAGCTACAACAATTAATAGAACAGATCTAAAGCTTTTAACAAGGCTAGGTTTTTTCGTTATACCTACCAAAAATTAAAATAGCAAAGAAAAATTTTCCTCCATTACGAAACTTTTCTAATCTTTGTCCGTATTAATATAGTCGAGATTTAATTTATAACACCAAGGAGAGATAACAATTGAAAAGTTGGTATAAAAAATCAGTCGCTGTTGTAGCATCTGCTGCACTCATGGTTCCTGCTGCCTCTGCCTTTGCTGAGGCACCTCAGCATAAAGCGAAAAACATGCTGGCAAACAGTGCGAAACAAACAGAGAAGAATGAAGAAAAATGGATGAGTAAGGATACAATTGTTATCAAGCATTCAGGTCTTGATAAAAACGTACATAAAAAAATTGGCTCCAAGGTCATCCGCTCCATTCCTTCATTAGGGTATGATGTTGTACAACTAAATAAAGGCGTATCGATCGAAAAAGCCGTCTCTTACTATTTAAAGCAAAACGGAATATCAAGTGTATCTCCTAGTTACATCTATCATTCTTTTAATAAAGAAGCTGATCCTAAAAAACAAGAGATGTATCATTTAAACTTACTGCAAATGGATAAGGCACTAGAATTAGCAGGCAACCATGATGTCACAGTTGCTGTCATTGATTCTGGTGTAGATTTTAAACACCCCGATCTAAAGTCACAAGTACTTCCACCCTATAATGCAGCAGCACCTGCTAATACTACTTATTCAGGCGATCACGGAACACATGTGGCAGGTATTATCGCCGCAGCAAAAGATAATGGCGTAGGTGGGCATGGGATTAATCCGAATGCAAAGTTACTGCCAATTGATGTATTTAACGGCAAAGAAGGTGCTAATGATTTCATTATTGCACAGGGTATTCTTTATGCAATTGAGCAGGGCGTTGACGTCATTAATATGAGTCTAGGAGGCTATGGTGAATCTCCCCTGATGAAGGAAGCCGTTCAGAAAGCGATTGATAGTGGGATTACAATTGTGGCGGCCGCAGGAAATGAATCGACAGATGAATATTCCTTCCCCGCTTCTTTCGAAGGTGTCATTAGTGTTGGTTCAACAAACGAACGTAACAAACTATCAAGCTACTCCAATTACGGACCATCTGTGGATATTGTTGCACCAGGTGAAGACATTTATAGTACCGTTCATGATGCGAAGAAAGGATCATCTTTTGTCAAGTTTAGTGGAACATCCATGGCTTCTCCTGTCGTGGCAGGTATCGCCTCTCTTCTTAAATCCAAAGACCCATCTTTAAAACCGCATCAAATAGAAGCGATTTTAGAAATGACCGCACAAGATTTGGGCGAGAAAGGCTATGATCTTACTTATGGTCACGGATTAGTTGATCCTGTAAAAGCATTACAATTTGATTTAAATAAATTGCCTAAGCATTATTCAGAGACAAAGGAAGATCGTATTAAGAACGCCAAGATCCTTGCTAAAAATAAGCTAAATACAGAACAGGGTGCTTTTGAACAGCAAGACGAAAAGAAATGGTATAAAGTCGATTTAGAAGAAAATGAATATGCTCAATTAACATTAAAAGGCGCTGACAAATACGACTATGCCTTTGATTTATATTTCTACCCAAATAGCGGGATTGGAGATGTAGAGCCTATCCATGTCAATGATGTTCGCGTAGGAAAAAAAGAAGGTTATCTATTTAAAGCAGATCAAAAGGGAACGCTTGTCATTGGTGTCAAAGATCATAATGGAAGCTATAGTTTAAAAGGCAAATCTACTTACATTTTTACAGCACAAACGACGAAGGACTTGCCAATTGATACAATAGACAAGTCTACGATGGAGCCTATTAAAAAGTTCCCATATAGTACAGCAGGTAAAAACTATACATTACTGTCAAAAGATCAACAACAAGATCAAGATTACTTCACGTTCTCTGTCAAAAAACCGACGACGTTACAATTTGATCTATCGGGAATTCCTGGTGTCACTGCCTCTATGGAGCTTTATCTAAAAGATGACTTTAATCCTGTGCCACCAGAAGAAATCGATCAAGCTGAAAATGATGAAGGTGAAGAAGAAGCCTATCCAATGCAGACCGCTTATGGTACAGCAAAAGGTGAACCGGTTCGTATGATTATCGACGCTGTTCCAGATCAAGAGTACGTTTTAAGTGTATCTAATGAAAGTAATAGCGAGTTTTCTATGGAGATGTTCTTTAGTGGCGGCATCGAAAAAGAAGAAACGATCAGTGAATCGATGATCCCTTACACATTAAAAGGTGAAGTAGTTTCCCTCCCACCTGATGAGGATGGTCTACCTGTAGATGAAGCCATGATCGAAGAAAATGTTCCAGAGAGCCAATTACCGCTTATAGAAAACAACATAAAAAAACGTAATGAAATTGACAGCCTGATGAGTATGTTATTGAATCCTACGGCTTCAGGCAATCTAGAAAATGTTGACCCTATCATTAAGCAAGCAATCCGCTTTGAAATAGGTGACGATCAAAAAGCTTATTTCCAAACAGATTATGATGAGGATTATTTCTTATTTAAAGCGAAGGAAGACGCCCTTTATAGCTTCAGCTTTTTGAAAGGCATGAACCAAATGCCGACAGGTACAGTGTTTGAATATGATGAAGAAACAAAAGAATTAATTCCCGTTTCTTCCTTAACTAATGACCTTGGTATACTGGCACTACTACTTGGTTCAGCTGGTAACGAAGACGATGCAAAGGTCATACCATTGAAAAAGGACAAAACATACGTGGTAGCCGTTGTCAATGCTGGAGAACGATCTGCTGAGCCTTATACATTGAAAACAAAGAAAATAGGCGATATTCCAGCAGAGTACAATCCAAACAATCATGAGGAAGCAAAAGCGCTAAAAATTCAACCAGGTACTACTTATAGAGACCACCTGATTTATCAAGATGATGTAGATTATTACTACTATAAGCAACAAGGCAATGATGAGGTCATGAGTCTGCTTCTTTCTTCAGTTCCTTTTCCTAATGAACAATTGGCTCAGCTACCTAAAGAACTGCAAAAAGACTTGAAATTTGCAGGAGCTATTATCGAAGATACGAACGGCAATATGAAGATTGATGCCAAAGAAATGGAGACAGAAATTCCATTTGGCTTAGGTGATAATATTCTTGAAATGTTACTTGGAATGATGGGTACAAACGATGTAAATACATCGTTTAAGGCGAAGAAGGATCGAGGCTATTTTATTCTAGTCAACAGCATGGGGCTTGGCCAAGTATCGATTCAGCCTTATACATTAACATTGTTTGATCATAAGCATGTGGATGAAGATGCGGATTCAAAATTAGTAAATGGAGTACCTAGCAAGCCATCTGTTCTTGTGAAAAAGGATGAGAAATGGGTTGCAACGCAATATTTAAATGCAGGTATACCATTTGGTGATAAAGACTATTTTGAATGGAATAACGATCAGAAACGCGAAGTCTTCTTCTCACTCCAAACAGAAAAAGCGTTGGATGGTGTTATTCGAGTGTTAGATGCAAACGGAAAAACCGTCAAAACATTCGATCTTTACGGTGTTGGTGATGCCGAGGTTGGTACGGTGGAGCTTGATGCAGGCAAATACTATATTGAAGTAAGTGAGTTTGATGGCAAAGCTAGCACACAACCCTATACGCTTGAAATAAAATAGTTAGAATTAAAAATATCCCCTAGATCAAAACGATCTAGGGGATATTTATGATCTGAAAGAAGCATTTTCATCCAACGATGAGATTCACCACTTCGGCTTACATAAAATATTTAACATAATTACAATATTCATCTTGCTTCATTTGTAGCTTTTCATAAAGCTTACGTGCATTTACATTATCAGCCGCCGTTTGTAACGTGACATAGCGAGCATACTGTTGCTCACAATAATGAAATACCTTTTCCATCAATGCCTTGCCCACCCCTAGGCCTCTAGCATCTTCTGTTACATAAATATCATTTAAAATATAGGCTCGCTGTAAAGCAATGGACGAAAATGTTGGATATAATTGTGTAAATCCAATTATCTTGTCATCCATCAGCGCGATAAAAATGACGGATTCTTTCAAGGCCAATCGTAATTGTAAAAATGCCTTGGCACTGCTTATATCTGACTCAATTCCATAAAATTGACGATATTCATCAAACAGTTTTGCTAAGTCCTCTAGTTCATCCATTGTTGCTTGTAGTATTTCCATTCTAGTCTCCCCTTGTGTCTACCCATGATTGTCTAGCTTTATAAAACTAGTTTTTATTATATAGGAAATACTGGTATAAAGAAAAGAATACTCCTCTCAATCCAGAAAAGATTCACTTTTATTCACCTAAATAATTGGCAACCTTCTTGACGATCTGCCTCCAATTTAATTCCTTGCGGGCAAATGCTTGAAGCTGGACACAAGTATCTGCCAATAATGATTCCTGTGCTGCAACTTGTTGCAATGTCTGACCTATCGCCTCCCAATCATGTGTAGGATGGATTGTACCAAAACGCTGTTGTTGTGTAATATCAGCAGCACCATCCACATCTGTTGTCACGATATAGCAACCATTTTTAGCTGCCTCCGCAAAGACATGGGCATAGCATTCGACTAAAGACGTTAAGCAAAAAATTTTAGCCTTACGATACTCCTCTTCTAGCTGAACCTTATCAAAAATAGGTCCTACCATGGTTACTTGAGCGGCAAGCGGATGACTATCTAGTAATAGTCTCAGCTCTTCTTGAAATGAGACTGACATCGGCCCTACTAAACGAAGCTCCCAATCTGGCAGTTGTGCTGCTAAAAATGCCTTGACTGTCAAAATTGTTTGCTTCTCTGGTGCATCCAATCGCCCAACTGTTAGAATTCTATTTTCTTTCTCGTGAAACGGCACTGGCTCTGTGGGGAAATGTTCATAAAAACCATTGGGTATATGTTTCACATCCAATTGTGAAAAGTCTTTGATTGCTGTTTGAATAGATATGCATTCAGAGGTAAGGAGATCACAAAGCTGCAACAACTCTAAAAAATAGGGATAGGTTTTTAATCGATTTAGCCAAAATCGATTAACATCTAATTTCATATAAATTTTGCCATTTGGATTAAAATGCTTATAGGTTTTCAAAATAGCTAAATAGGATGGATAGGGTCCAATAGCAAAGGCAATGTCGATGTCCCTTGCATGCTGGGCTAAATAGGCATTCATATTCACCACATAATCATCTTCAAATGGTACAGACTCAAATTTTACAGTGGGAAAGACTTGTTGAAGTAGAGCTTCATTCATTTCTGTCGTGACAATAGTGACCTCATAGCCTAAATGTTCCCCCAATAAAATAGGCACTAGACACAAATCTTTGAAAATATGGGCATCCGAAAGTTTGTAAGATTCTACGCTACAAATAAATGCTATTCTTTTTGTCATCGTATCCCTCTTTCTAAAAAAAGCGCTCTCGCTAGTTTATGACCTCTCTTGCTAAATGTGCTTATGTTAGTAAATTTTCGTCTTTCTTATGCCATATCTCTAGTAAACATAAAAATTCTATCTAAAAACACTCTCTTAAAAACATCCTAAAATAAGCAATTGCCTACAGTAGCACTACGTCTACGCATATTGTATTAAAGGATCTACTCAGTCACATGGAACAACTCTACTAATGAACATAGAATGGAGGGATCAGATGAAGATTAGTTTTTTATCACCTGCATTTAATAGCGAAGAATGGATCGTAACGATGCTTGATAGTATTCCTAAAGAATATGCCTATGAAATTATTGTGGTAGATGATGGCTCTACAGACAATACGCTAGCCATTTTACAGGATTATCAGAAAAACTGTGCAGCTTTAAAAATCATCGTTCACCCAACGAATTTAGGTGCGAGTGTTGCCTACAATCGCTGCATTGCAGAAGCAACAGGAGATTATATAGCCATCATCGATAGTGATGACCACTATTTACCTGCTATTCGCAATGTACTAGCACAAGTGGATGGCACATTTGATATTTACTATTACAACATGATTATTAAAAATGGCTTTGCTTTTATTAAAGATGAATCCAACCGCTATTCCTTACCTGGGCAATTTAAGATTATCAGGAGAAGTTTAATTGGAGATGCGAAATTTACGATACGCAAAGATATTGCAGGAGATTGGGATTTTAATTGTGCCCTGATGGATAAAAATCCGACAAGTAAATATACTAACGAATTTGCTTATTGGTACAACTACCCTAGGGAGAACTCAGAATGTGACCTACATCAAAGAGGATTGAAATAATAGCATGCAGGAGGTGTAACGAACTATACAATGTTTACAGATAAAATATTATTGATTACTGGAGGCACGGGCTCTTTCGGGAACGCCGTATTAAAGCGATTCTTAAATACGGATATCAAGGAAATTCGGATTTTTTCAAGGGATGAAAAAAAGCAAGATGATATGCGAAAACACTATCAGCATACAAAAATTAAATTTTATATCGGGGATGTCCGCGATATTCAAAGCATTCACAATGCGATGTATAATGTTGACTATGTATTTCATGCCGCCGCTCTCAAGCAAGTTCCCTCCTGCGAATTTTTTCCCTTAGAAGCTGTGAAAACCAATATTTTAGGAACAGATCACGTACTAACAGCCGCCATTCAAGCTGGCGTCAAGAAAATCATTTGCCTGTCGACAGATAAGGCCGCGTACCCTGTCAATGCGATGGGTATATCCAAGGCAATGATGGAAAAAACGTTTATTGCAAAGTCACGAATGGTTGACCCTCACCATACCCTAATTTGTGGCACTCGATACGGTAATGTCATGGCTTCACGAGGCTCGGTTATCCCATTATTCATTGAACAAATAAAGGCTGGGAAACCTTTAACGATTACGGACCCTCATATGACACGTTTTATGATGAGCCTTGAGGAAGCGGTAGAATTGGTATTGTACGCATTCTCACATGCTCAAAACGGGGATATTATGGTGCAAAAATCACCTGCTGCCACAATAGCAAATTTAGCACAGGCTTTACTTGAGATCTTTCAAGCAAACAACGCCATGCAAATTATCGGAACACGGCACGGAGAAAAAATGTATGAAGTATTATGTACGAAGGAGGAAGCAGCAAAAGCTATTGATATGGGCCATTTCTATCGAATCCCCGCGGATAATCGGGATTTAAATTATGGAAAATACCTCGATGAGGGCTCTCCAAAAATTACATTAACGGATGAATATAACTCGAACAATACCCAACAATTAAGTGTGGCTGACATTAAAGTAAAGCTATTAACATTGCCTCTTATACAAGAAGAGCTCCTTCATTGGACAGGAGGAAAACCATGAAATTTTTAGTGCTCGGTGCTACAGGCATGGCTGGTCATACCATTGCCATCTATTTATGTGAACAAGGGCATGATGTAACAACATACTCTCGAACCCCTTTTCCCTATGGCAATAATAGAACAGGTGATGTGACAGACTCCCATTTTTTAAGGTCGCTACTACTAGACAATGAGGTAGATGTCGTCATTAATTGTATTGGTGTTTTAAACAATGCTTGTGAGGCTCATCCTGCCCAAAGTGTTTTACTGAATAGCTATTTACCGCATGCCATTGTATCTCTCCTTGAAAATCGTCACACAAAGCTTATTCATCTAAGTACCGACTGCGTATTTTCAGGCAAAAGTGCTCCCTACTATGAAAATAGTGTACTAGACGGGGAAACCTTTTATGACCGCACAAAAGGTATAGGGGAAGTGAATAACGACAAGCACATAACATTTCGTAATTCCATAATTGGTCCTGATTTGAAAAAGGATGGCATCGGACTCTTCAATTGGTTTATGCAACAAAAAAGTCCCGTCTATGGCTATTCGGGTGCTATTTGGACGGGAGTGACAACACTTACTTTGGCTAAAGCCATTGAACGCGCTGCACAACAAGATTTAACAGGACTCTATCATCTCGTCAATACGACAAATATTTCTAAACACGATCTACTGCATCTATTTAATAAGCACTTCTTGAACAACAGTATAAAAATTCTTCCTCATCACGTTGTTCAAATCAATAAAACATTAATAAATACAAGAAATGACTTTTCATTTATTGTCCCTAGCTACGAAGAAATGATGATAGAGATGAAGGAATGGATATTGCAGCATAAACACTTATATCCTCACTATTTTCAATGATCCATACATCAACTCCATTATGGATGACGATTCGTAATGGGGTTCCCCTACCGAATAACTGTCCCTTCAGGTAATTGACCATCCTTAATCCAATTCTCTACAAAGCGATTAAAAAATGCAGGCTGGGCTAATGAGACGCCGTGACCGATGTTCTTCAATAACACACCCTTGCTATTTGGATGACTTCGCACAAGTGCTTTAGCAGATTTTCTCATGTTGCTTTTCTCTTTTTCTCCCACAGTTATTAGAATCTTTCCTTGAGCTTTGTTAAAGTCAGCTGGGATGGAAAACGACATATTTTCTCGCAAAATTTGAATCAATGTATCTACTTTCATCGTGGCACTCTCTTGATAGTAACGCTCAAAATAATCTTCTTGAATGTACAGGGCTTTTGCTTGAAGTTTCGCAAATGTTTTATTTTTTATAAGCGGAAATGACAGTCGAATAAACGGTTGAAGCATCCTTTCTACAGTAGGAGAGGGTATCACGAGCGCACTATTGATGATCGTAAAATCGATTAAACTAGGCTGTAGACTTAGCATTTGAATAGCGATTTGCGCTCCTAAAGAGAAACCAATTACTATAACAGGCTTCCCTTTGGCTTTTTTCTCAATAAGCAGAAGAAGCTCTTTCGCACTTTGTTCAATGGAAAATGGATTGTGTGTCATTAGCTCAGGTATAACACAGTGATAATGGGAAAAATGGTGAACTTGCTGATCCCACATCCACCCTCCAACGCCCCCTCCATGAATAAACATCATGAAAGGATTGTTAGCATCCCCATACTCCTTGTATTGCATAGATACACCTACTTTCATTCTTTCTCATTCATGGTCATCTAAAAAATCTTTACTAAAGCTTGTTTGGGATTGATAGGAGGAACGTTTCCCTAAATCTACACCACGTTTTATAATCCCCTTGCCAAACCGTCCCTCAATTTCATCGACAAGCTTGAGAATCGGTTCATCTTTCGCATGCTCCTGAAAATCAAATATCGATAATTGCTGTGAATAATCTTTACGATCCACCACATTGGAAACCGTTACACCAAGTAATCTTACAGGAGATTCATCCCAATGCTTATCAAATAAAGTACAAGCAATGTCGTAAATTTCATCATAACGATACAGGACATTGGACATTGTTTTCGAACGTGTATGATTATGCCAATCAGCATCCCGAATTTGAATGCTCACAGTTGAACCTGCTAAGCGCTTCGCATCAAGACGCTCCACCACTTTTTTACATAGACCTTCGATTGTTTTATGAAGTGTACGAACATCTGTTACATCTTCTGGTAATGTTGTTGAATTCCCAACGCTTTTCGTATCAAAGATTGCCTCAGGATCGACCATGCGCTGATCCACCCCATTGGCCCTTGCTCGAAGCCGTACCCCATTCTTCCCTAAAATTTGCTTCATTTTAAATTCTTCTGTCTTAGCTAAATCACCTATTGTAAAGATGCCTTGTGCATTTAATTTTTTAGCAGTACTTGCTCCAATCCCATGCATGTTGACAACCTCACGATGCCATAATTGCTGTGCAATATCCCGTATTCGTAGTACGGTAATCCCCATTGGTTTCTTCATATCAGAGGCTGTTTTCGCTAAAAATTTATTCGGTGCAATACCGATGGAACAAGGTAAATCCAGCTCAGCTAAAATGCGCGCTTGTATTTCCTGGGCAATACTTAAGGCATGCCGTTCCTTGCTTAGCTCAGTCACATCCAAGTAGCCCTCATCAATCGAAACAGGCTCTACTAATGGTGTATAGCTTCGAAGAATGGTGAACATTTCTTTAGATGCATGACGATACTTTTGAAAATCTGGAGGTAATAACAATAGCTCAGGACATTTACGCTTCGCTTCATGAACAGTCATAGTTGTATAAATGCCTAGCGCTCTTGCTTCATATGAACAAGTTACTAAAATGCCACGCCGTTCCTTTGGGTTCCCTGCAATTGCGATAGGCTTCCCCTTTAAACTTGGGTCATATGCTTGCTCCACAGAAGCATAGAAACTGTTCATATCCACATGCAAAATAACACGCCCTTTATGTGCCATGCTCATCACCTCGTTTCTTTCTTAGCCTTATTATACGCCCCATAACCTCTAATCAACAAATGCATAATCACCATTACTTTCAAGGAGGTCCTTTAAAATAATTAACGCTTGCTCAAGTTGAGATTCTGGTGCTGCAATGGCTAAACGAACGGCATTGACAGGCTTTGTATTCCCTACGGCAAAGCGTTCCGCTGCATAGACTTGTACACCAGCTTTCGAAGCTAACAATTCAAATTGAACACCCGTAAATTTGTCAGGCAATTGGAGCCACCTAAAAATACATTCCTCATCCCCTAATATGTGATAATCCCCTAAATACTGATCGACAAGCGCATTTTGCTGCTTGGCATATGCTCGGTGTTTTTCTAATATCGTTTGGGCAACACCTTCATGGATTAATCGTGCTGCAAGCTCCAGCATGATAGGAGAAACAGAAATGTTGATATTATAGAGCGTTTCCATTATTTTTTTACGTAGCGCAGGCGGTGTCACAAGGAAGGATAATCGTAAACCAGGTGATAGTGTTTTAGATAGGCTAGCAATGTAAATAACCTTATCGGGTGCATAAGAAGCAATCGGAGCAAGCGGTTGCTCCTTGAGAAAGCTATAGATAGCATCCTCGATTACAAGCAAATCCTTCTGTCTTGCCACGTCTGCAATCATTTTTCTTGTTTCTACTGACATCGTATGAGTCGTTGGGTTATGAAAATCAGGGATCACATAGATTCCTTTGATATGTTCATTTTTACAAGCATATAGTAATCCTTCTTTTGTCATTTCACCCTGACATTGTTGGATAGCCACAAGCTGGATACCAAGCATATTTGCAGCTGTTTTAATGCCTGCATAGGTAATTGGATCTGTACCAATGCGGTCGCCTGGCTGAAATAAAGCTGCAAGGGTTCCCACAATGGCATTTTGTCCGCCTGCTCCTAGAAGAATAGGCTGGTCTGTTTGAAAATTTACTAGTTCGAGTAGCTTCATCACGGCTTCGTTTTGCCATGCATTGCCCTCAGGTCGTCCATATTGAAATAGCATGCTAAAACTAGGTTCGTTTATCATTTTCTTCATAAAGCGTGTAATATCATCATTAACAAAATTATCTGGTAAAACAGAGCCCATTTCAATGATAGGTGTGGCATGGTTGGTTGGCAGTAGCATTTTATTGCTAGCCGCATCTGTTGAAACGAATGTACCGCTGCCAATTGAGGCATAAATTAATCCTTTTTGGCCACAAAGCTTAAAGGCTCTTGTAATCGTACTCAAATTCACATCTAAAAAATCAGCTAATTCACGCTGGGGTGGCAATTTTGTTCCTGGTACTAGCTTTCCATCCTTAATATCTTGTTCTAGCTGATGTGCGATGGCTATATATAACGGAGCAGAAATATTGCTAATATCCGGCTTCCAACTCATTGGATACTCGTCAAATGAATTAATAGGCATTCACTAGGCCCTTCTTTCTCTTAATTTGCATACAATAGTTTAATTGTCTTGCATACAATGATAATATTGTATGCACACGATGACAATGATATAATTTTTAAAAAATCAGAAAAAAAGGACCGATAATTATGCAATATTCTGAAAGAATCTTAAAAACACCATCCTCATTTATTCGAAATATTTTAAAAGTGACAGATGCCGAGGACGTTATTTCCTTTGCAGGCGGGCTTCCAAACCCGATTTCTTTCCCGATAGATGCATTGAGAGCATCCGTAGACCATGCTATTACAGTAAATGGCAGCCGATTATTCCAATATTCATCCACACAGGGTTATGCACCATTGCGTGAATATATTGCCGCGAAATATCAACGTGTCCATGGACTTGATGTACATGCTGACGATGTCTTTATTACTACAGGTTCACAGCAAGCGCTTGAACTAATTGGTAAAGTACTTATCAATAAAGGCGATGGCATTATCATCGAAGAGCCAGGTTACCTAGGGGCTATTCAAGCCTTTACTTTAACAGAGCCAACTTTCCATGGTGTTACGCTAGAAAATGATGGTCTTAACTTAGAAGAGTTAGAGCGTGCTCTACAACAACCAAATGTAAAATTCATTTATACGGTGCCGAACTTCCAAAACCCAACAGGACTCACATATTCGAAAGAAAAGCGTGAGCAAATTTGCGAAATAGTGGCAAAATATGATGTTGCTTTAATTGAGGATGATCCATACGGGGAGCTACGTTTCCAAGGGGAGCCACTTCCATATATCGGTGCTGGAAAATTAGAAAATAGTATTTTACTAGGTTCTTTCTCTAAAACGGTCACACCAGGCATGCGTCTTGGCTTTATTATCACAAAAAACAAAGAGCTATTGCAGCATATTGAAACAGCGAAGCAAGCGTCTGATCTTCATACTAATATTTTTTCACAATATGTTATCTACGATTACTTAGCAAGTAATGATTATACCGAACATGTAAAGAAAATTATTGCTTTATATAAAAATCAGTCGGATGCGATGCTTGATGCTATGCAGGAGTTTTTCCCTGCCCATGTTGAATATACTCGACCTGAGGGTGGCATGTTCATTTGGGCAACAATGAAGGACGGTACACCGGCCCTTGATGTATTCAATAAAGCGATGGAACAAAAGGTAGCCTTCGTGCCTGGCGATCCATTCTACACATCAAAAACGAATGTGAATACAATGCGTCTTAACTATACAAATGCAACACCTGAAGTCATCCGTGAGGGAATTAAACGTTTAGCTAGTATTTTATAAAACGAAAACGTATAAACGCTGTGAAAAGCGTTTATACGTTTTTTAATGTGGATAGTAAATAGTCATACTAAGTCGTGTTACTGTACTACCTGGATTGCTGTATGTGTGTGGACGGTCAGCCTTAAATCGTATGGCATCACCACTTGTTAATCGATAATCCTGCCCCTGTATATGGATGATTAATTCCCCATCAAAAACGGTTATATATTCCTCCGTTCCTTCTCGATGAGCCTCAGCATCTAACGTTCCATTTTCTTTGATTTCAATTGTATATATTTCAAAACGACTATCCTTTTGATAGGGGAAATGAGGATAAACCATATATCGGCCATGATCTTCCTTCAATACTTGAATTTCTTTACCGCGAATAACCTCCGTCTCAGGTTGGGGAGGATGAATAAGCTCTGTAAACGAAACCTTTAATCCATTTGCAATTTTCCAAATTGTTGTCAAAGTTGGACTGGATTCTCCCCTCTCAATTTGACCAATCATCGTTTTACTCACGCCACTAAGCTGAGAAACTTTCTCTAAGCTTAATTTCTCCCTTTCTCGAATTGCCTTTAAATTTCTCGCAAAGACGAGATGAATTTCTTCCATCCAAAAGCCCTCCTTGCATGTACAATATAACGCACGTTTTGTATAATAAAAAGACCGACGTTATACAGTCTATTTCGTGCATTATATCATACAACTTGAAAGAAGGGATTGTTTTGCCTGTATTTTCCTTTTTATTATTTATCATCATTACAAGCTTTACACCTGGCCCTAATAATTTTATGGCGATGGTTTTTGCTAAACAATATGGCTTAGCGAAAACGATTCCATTCTGTTTAGGTGTAGGGATTGGTTTTTTCATCATTATTGGTCTTAGTAGCTTTTTTAACACGATCATGTTAAACATTTTACCTGCCATTGAATTACCCCTAACCATATTTGGTGTAGGCTATATGTTGTACCTGGCTTATAAAATTTTAACAAGCAAAGAAATAGAGGATCACGACAACGAAGAAAAAAAACGAAACCTATTTTTTTTAGGAGCGTTCGTTCAATTTATTAACCCAAAAGGTATTTTATTTGGTCTTACTGTTGTCGCAACTTACATCCTACCCTACTACTCATCCTACATAAGCTATCTACTCTTCTCGTTCTTTTTAGCGCTAATAGGGGTAATCAGTACATTTAGTTGGGCATTATGTGGCTCCGTTTTTCAAAAAGCACTACAGCAATACCGAAAACCATTTAACATGATTATGGCACTATTATTAATGTACAGTGCTGTTTCCATTGTTGTACATTAAAAAACAGCCCTCTGTCGGTAGAGGGCTGCTTTATCAGCAACTCATTTTGTATACGTTAAAACGGCATTTTTCTTGAATTTTGCTAAAGCTTCTGTTGCCTCATTTTTGCTCGCGTACTCAAAAATTCGAACGTCCTTTTTATCAAAAACTGTAATAACCCACATGTGAAAAGCTCCCTTCACTCATTATTTTTGTAATATAACAACCACCAAAATTTGTGATATGACTTATCAACTGTTTTATAACAATTCCTTACTTGATTCTTATTTTACGCTGATTTTTTTAAAAAGAAAGCTTTATGTGAAGGTCTTCACAAACTGTTCAATTTCAAAACGCTTTCATTGAACAATTTGTGAAAACCTTGATTTTATAGGTATATCCACTGCCAGTGATGTCAGGTCTATCCGTCTCTTTTCACTACAACCAAAAAACCGTACAATAGTACGGTTTTTGCTGTAGTAGTAGATTTACATGTCATAAGTTTAACAAAATACTTCTTCTTGTTTATGTGTTAATTCTATTTCGAAGCCCAAATCCTCCAGCATGCGATAATCGCTATTCGCTTCCTGTCCTGCTGTTGTTAAATAATCCCCAACAAAAATACTATTAGCTGCATAGAGACCAAGTGGCTGAAGTGAGCCCAAATTGATTTCACGACCACCCGAAATACGGATTTCCTTTGTCGGATTGATGTAGCGGAATAAAGCTAAAACCTTTAAACAATAACGGGGATTTAAATCCTTAGTCCCTTCTAGCTTTGTGCCATCAATTGCATTTAAAAAGTTTACAGGAATAGAATCAGCGTCCAATTGATGGAGGGCGCGTGCAATATTGACGACATCCTCTTTTGTTTCCTTCATCCCAATAATGGCACCCGAGCAAGGTGAAATTCCATGCTTTTTCACAATCTCTACCGTATTGACACGATCCTCATATGTATGTGAGGTCGTGATGAAGGAATGATGACGTTCCGATGTATTTAAATTATGATTGTAGCGATCCACCCCCGCTTCCTTTAGTTGCTGTGCCTGTTCTTCTTTTAGTAAGCCAAGACAGGCACAAACCTTCAAGCCATACTTTTCTTTTATTTCAGCAACCGCCTCACTCACGACATTGACATCCTTACGTGTTGGCCCACGACCACTGGCTACAATACAATACGTCCCAATCTTATTGTCAAACGCTCGTTTTGCACCTGCTAAAATTTCCTCTTTTGTAATAAATGGATATTTCTCAATAGGAGCCGTTGATTTAGAGGACTGGGAGCAATAGCCACAATCCTCGGGGCAATATCCGCTTTTGGCGTTCATAATCATATTCAATTTAACTTTTTTACCATAATAATGACGACGAATCGTAAAAGCACCATCCATAAGCTGTAATAGCGCATCATCCTCACTATTTAATATGGCAAGTGCCTCTTCATTGCTAATGATCTTTCCAGCAATAACTTCTTGTGCTAATTGGTAATAATTCATATTACATTCTCCCCCTCTACGTGTGAAAATTTCACATTTCTTGCTGACTGAAATACTTTATACAAGCGCTCAGCTAATAGCGCTGATGTAATAGCTAAGCAAAAATCAGCGACAATACTACTTAAAAAGCCGACAACAAACACATGTGACCAGCTTGACTTCATGTCTAACCAGAAATTCAATGCTACATACAAATAAGGAACAGCCACAGCATAAATAATAACCAGCCCAATAATGGTTGCTGCAATAAAATGCTTTTTCGTCGGCGTCTCAATCCTTTCAATAATGAACCCAATCACATAGGCGGCTAGGGCAAAGCCAATCAGATAACCAAAAGTTGGCTGTAAGACATATGTGATACCACCACCCTGTGTAAAAACAGGTAAGCCTACTAAGCCCACGCTGACATAGACAAGTTGACTATAAAAACCATTCCGACTACCCAATAAACAGCCTGCTAAAAATACAAAAACAATCTGTAATGTAAACGGTACGACAGGCAATGGAATTTTAACAAAAGCTCCGATTGCTGTTAGAGCAGCAAACATGGCAATCATGACTAGCGCTAATGTTTGTTGTCGCTTACCCACCCTTAGCCCTCCTGTCCTGGAAAAATTGTTCGATTGTCTCTTTCGTTGTATGAATCATAAATGACATTTCCTCTTCAGAAATAATATAAGGTGGCATAAAATACAGAACATTGCCGAGCGGTCTGATGAGTAAGCCTTTCGTTAAAGCCCGTTGATAAATTTGATAGCCGATACGCTCCTCACTGGCGAACGCTTCCTTTGTCCGCCGGTCCTTTACTAGTTCAATTGCTCCCACTAAACCAACTTGTCGGTATTCACCCACATAAGGCATATCACAAAAAGCTTCCATGGCTAACGCTCGCATGTATTGTCCCTTGTGCTGAATCATCTCCATCACTTGTTCCTCTTGAAACATCGTTAATACTTCCAGTGCCACACGACAGGCCAATGTATTGCCTGAATAGCTATGCGAATGTAAAAAAGCCTTCATTGTTCCGTAATCATCATAAAAAGCGTCATAGATTTGCTCCGTCGTTAAGACAACTGATAAAGGTAAATAACCACCTGTTAGCCCCTTTGATAAACACATAAAATCTGGCATGATGTCCGCTTGTTGACAGGCAAATAATGTACCGGTCCGACCAAAACCTACAGCAATTTCATCTGCAATGAAATGCACATCATAATGTGAGCACAACGCCCGTAAGCGCTGTAAATAGACAGGTGGGTACATTTTCATACCTGCTGCAGCCTGAATTAATGGTTCAATAATAACTGCCGTGATTTCCTCATGATGCGCTTGAAGTTGTTCCTCAACAAATTGACTACATGGTGCATTACAGCTTGCTGGATCTTCCTGAAATGGACAGCGGAAGCAATCTGGCCCTTTAGCACGAACAGTATCTAATAACAGTGGCTGGTAAACTTCATTGTAAAGCCCTACCCCTCCTATGGATAAAGCACCAATAGTTTCTCCATGATAGGCATCCGTCAAGGCGAGAAAGCGCTTTTTTGCTGGTTTCCCCGTCTGCATATGGTATTGAAAGCTCATTTTCAGTGCAACTTCAATAGCAGATGAGCCATTATCGGCAAAAAAGACTTTATGTAATCCCTGTGGTGCTAATGCGGTTAATTTTTCAGCCAATTGTATGGCTGGTTCATGTGTAAAATTAGCAAAAATCGTATGCTCTAATGTAAATGCTTGCTCACTTAAAGCTTTGCTAATACGCGGATTGGCATGTCCAAATAAATTAACCCACCAAGAAGATACAGCATCCAAATAACGCTGATCATGTTCGTCATAAAGCCACACACCTTGCCCCTTTTTTATGACGATGGGTGGAAATGCCTCATAGTCCTTCATTTGTGAGCATGGATGCCAAACATGACGTAAATCTCTTAGCTGTAAATCAGTTAATGCTTGTTTCATAGTTAAAAAGCCTTTCAAACAGTGTTGTGTGCGTCATGGCATAATCCATTAGCTGTGACAAATTTTGTAGCTTTGGAATAATCGCATAGGGCAAGGGATGGTACTGTAAAATCGTTTGTATATTATCTTGCTCCATACTGCTACCTGTGTTCCCATTAAACACTATGCCAAGAACGTCAACTTCACGAGAGCGCAATGCCTCTATTGTTAATAATGTGTGATTGATCGTCCCTAGGGATGTCCTTGTAACAAGCACTACTGGCAGCTTGCTACTGACGATGACATCAAGCAGCGTCATCCCATGGGGAGCAGTAAAAGGAACAAAAAGCCCACCCGCTCCTTCACATATCACAACATCATAGGACGCTTGTAATAATTGAATCCGCAATAATAGCTCATTGACATCAATTTGCTGCCCCTCCAGTTGCGCAGCAAAATGTGGCGATGCAGCTTCTCTAAATGAATAGCTATTGAGATGCTCTTGTTGAAGCTTTTGTAAGGAATACTTTTCATACATGGCTGTATCATGATAATAGCCACGACCGTTTTCGTATACCTCTCCTGTTTGCACAGGCTTGTATGGTGAAACTTTCAAGCCTTGTTTTTGTAAATGACACATCAACATGGTGGTGACAATTGTTTTCCCAACATCCGTATCTGTACCGACAACCCAAAAATGTTGCATTGTTAACCTCCCTCTTTTAAGTTAACCATTAACAATATTTAAGTTAACACATATATTTTTGTTTTGTAAATGCTATTTCTATATTTTTCTGAATACACTATTTTTGTTAATAAAAACAGCAAATTTTGTATTAAAATAAGAAAACGCTAAACTCCCACCATTTATGGCAAGAATCTAGCGTTCATTGATAGTCATGATAATAATCTCTCAAAAATGATTTCATAGTCTGTTGGTTTCCCATGACCATTATAAGCAATCGGCAATACTTGCACTAAACGCCAACCTTGCTTCGCGTATTCTTCGATTGTTTTCCGATAGGTAGATTCCTGAAAAAAGCTACCTAAATGTGTTTGTACAAATTTATACTCATACATTGACTCACCCCCTGTAAATCTTTACGTAACTACGGAGTCAGGGTTTCAATAATTAGCAGGTTCTCGCTTTTGAATATTATGATTATTTTAAAGGATTTTAATCTTCACTCGTAGTATTAAACTACATGGGGGTGGTAGTATGTTTGGCATTTTTAAAGAACCAGCGAAGATCATCGATACATATGAACAAGTGCATTCAATTTTAAAATCATTACTTACCTATGAACTAAAAGAATTACCTAATCGTTATGAATTTTGGTATCGTGTGGCCATCCGTCAAGAGGAGTATCGGACATTACAAGCAGAGCATCGGGCAAAAATCTCAATGACTTCTGCCGTAGGACGTTTTCATCAAACACAATATGAAGTGATGACACAGAAATTAGCAAAGTTTGAACGCTTATCCGATATTTATAAACTATTTTGTATTGAAGAAGAACGAGAGCTATTAAACCATCGTCTCTCTTTTCATCAAGAAACGATTGCTGCCATCTATGACCATGTTCAACATAAAGAGCTTTATACGTACAGTGATAGTGTTCAACAGCAATTTTGGGAGGCCATCCGTGATGATCTACTCCGAGCTATCGCACACTTAGATTAATTTTTTAGAGACTTCATTTCTAATGGGAAATAGAAGTCTTTATTTATTTTTAGTAAACTCGCATGATTATTTTGACTAAGGTTATGAGGGATTCTAAAATCATTCGAGTCCTAAGTCTTCTAATTCCCAACCTAGACAAAAGTTGGTATATTTGAAATAGGAAGGTGATTAATAGATATGTCGAACGAGAAAATTTTAATAGTGGAAGATGATATAGATATTATGGAGGTTTTATCGCTCACGCTAGCTAATGCTAACTATAATGTATTAAAGGCATCATCTCTATCCAGTGGCTGGCATCTCGCTGTCACGCAACAACCAGATTTAATCTTGTTAGATGTTAATTTACCAGATGGTACAGGCTTCGAGTTAGCCAAAAGAATCCGTGATGTATCGGATGTCATTATCATTTTTGTGACCGTCAATCATCTAATTGAACAGAAACTTGAGGGCTTTGAGGTGGGGGCAGATGATTATATGACAAAGCCATTTATTCCAAAAGAATTATTGGCCCGTATCCAAGCAAATTTAAAAAGAAGAAACCCAACAAAGAAAAGTAATATTGTACATATAGATAATTTGTCCATACATTTAGATGAGAAAAATGTTTATAAGGATGGACAGCTTTTAAATTTATTTACGAAGGAGAAGCTACTCCTCTTTTTTCTAATTGAGCATGCGAATCAAGTGATTAGTGTCGATCAACTCATTGATCATGTGTGGGGCTATGACGGTGTCACTGATTTGAAAACCGTATCTGTCCATATTAGTACGCTTCGTCGTAAAATTGAAGATATCCCCTCAAAGCCGAAATGGATTCAAACAGTGAGAGGTTTTGGCTACCAATTCGTTTATAAAAAAGAGAGTGGTGAGAAGTAAGAAAACACTCACCACCCCTTTTTAATTTTTTGCCAATACCTTAACTAGTGGTAATGTAAAGCTAAATATGCTTCCTTCATTTTCAAGACTTTCAACAAAAATCTCACCATTATGCTGGCGAACAATTTGTTTACAGATAGCTAAGCCAATGCCATGCGAATGTGCTTCATGAGTGTTAGTTGCTCGATAATAGCTATCAAAAATAAAGGGAAGATCACTCTCAGCAATACCAATGCCACTATCTGCAATCGAACAAAACAAGTGCTTGTCCTCTACATGGAAAGACAATTGAATACCACCATTTGATGTATATTTCATTGCATTGGTCATGATATTTTCAATCACTTGATTGATTCGCGTTTTATCAATCAGTAGCTGAGCTTCTTCATGACCGTAAAAGTGAGCACTGAATGTTAATCCTGATTGTTTTACTTCATCCTCATAACGGGTTGCCATTTGTAAAAATAATTCCTTTGCCTTTACCTCTGTAAAAGAAAATTCTGCTCTACCAGCTTCTAGATTTGCTAAATCAAACAAATCTTGAATTAAGTTATTTAATGATAATAGCCTTTCTTTACTTCGTATTAAATATTTCTTTCTGGCTACTGCGTCATCAATCACGCCCTCTAGCATAAGTTCTATATACCCTAATGTAGAGGTTAACGGGGAGCGTAATTCATGGGAAATACTATGCAAGAGTTTTTTACGTTCCAGTTCATTTTTTTCTAAACGTTCATTCATTTTTATCAAATGCCGATTCGTCTCATCTAGCTCCCTAGTACGCAACTGAACACGTTTTTCTAAATCTCCATATATTTTCGCATTTTCAAAAGAAACGGCAATTTGAGCCGCAATTACTTTCAATAGCTGAACATGAGATGGATGGAAGGCATTCGTCATTAAAGTATTCTCAAAATACAATATCGAAATAATTTCATTTTGATGGATAATCGGTAGGCAAAGAATAGATTTAGCCGTCGAATAGGAGAAAAGAGGATGCTGTGTTATTTGTGTATTGTCGATAATCACATGCTCTTTACTATTAAGAACATAGCGTATTATCGATTGCATATTCGCATTAAAATTCTCCATACTTTGTTGATCATACATCGTAAATGTTTTTTCCGCAGCTTCCGCCTTTGCTAACACCAATAATTCCTGCTGCTGTTTATGAATGAAATAGCCACTATCTGCCCCCACATGCTTTAACAGTGAAAACAATATTTTATGCAGTAAATCTTCCATACGAATAGCTGTTGCAAATGATTGAGTCGTCTCAAAAACCGTCATCATATCAAACGTGAGTGATTCTCTACTGTGATTCTCCAGTTTGCGATGCACTTGATATTCTCTTGCCCATCTTCTAGCAACTGTTTCTGCTCCCCACGTTTCAATACTTTGAATACCATTCAATATATAATGCCTTGCCGTTTTCTTTTGCTGTTTTGCGAGATAATAGTTTGCAGCTCGTTCATATGCTAATGCTGTATCCTGGACAAAACCATTCATACTTGCTAATCGTATTGCTCGGTCATAATAGAGTTCTGCCTCACTGTCGTTATTGTGTAAACGGTAATTCTCTGCCATTAATAAAGCATAGAGATGCTCATAATTTTCTGAAGAATAAACAGCCCATTTCTTAAATTTCTTGAGGCTTTGACGTATATCCGTTAAAAATAACCTCTTCTCCTGTACCTGACAATTTTGACTATGCAGAAAGTGAAATTGCCACATGGCCCGATAAAAATAATAGACCGTGGTGATTGGTAATGTATAAGTGTCCTTACTTAGCTTCTTTAATTCCACCAGAATCGCTTTCCCTTGTATTTCATCCGCTAATAAAAAGGACATTTGTAAACGCACAGTATAATGCATGATTTTAATAGCAGGCTGATCCTGTATTGTGATGGGACAAGCCCAATATACAGGATGATGTGGAGACCGGAGGATATTCATCCATCTCCCCATTTCTGCTAAAAAGTCAATCGAAAGGGTACTTGCATGAATAGAAAATTCCTCTTGTTGTCGTTTAATTTCTTGTTGCAAATCCTCTAGGGTAACAACACCCTGAATAAGTCGTATGGTGACAATAAAACATGATGCTGAGGATACTAAATGATATAAGCCAAGCTCTTGGCTTTTTGCTTGAGCCTCATTAATATATTGAATACTGGTTTCATAGGGCTCTGTCCAATGACTGATAAACACGCCATACACATAATAAGTATGGCCCTTGATATATATGCTTTCTTGGTTATCCGCAACGATGATGGCAAGTTTGCCAAAGCGAGTGGCTTCTTTTATATTGGCAAAACCTGCATTTAAAAGCATAGCATAGTTAATCAATACCATGCCGCTTTTCGATGTAGCGCCATACTTCAACTGTAAACGCAGCCCTTTCATTAAAAGAATGCCTGTTAAGTTAGGATTTAATAGGAAAGCACTTGCCGTCATGTTAATAATTAAATGAATCAAAATATCAATTTCTTTACTATTCGTTGGCGGATGCTGCAACAAGTCTTGGTCAGACATATGTCGCAATGCCCATTTCAACAATAGATACTCTTTTAGAAGCTGTGACTTTTTAGGATATGCTGAAATTTTAAGATTCGCAACTTGAAAACCTGCCAAGCCTGCTTCTAGACCAATAGTAGGGTTATCGGACTCAATGTATAATACCGTTTTCAAATTGTTAATCATCAGTTTTTCTAATTTTGTCTCTGCATGTTGCAAAGCTTCTGTTAAATGCATTTCCGATTGTTCGTAGTGGCCTGTTAAATATTCACATTCACCTAAATTCGCATATAATTTAACCGACTGTTCTCTCCTAGTCTCCCAATGATCAGGCGCCAATAGTTCTTTACTAGTTGTAAAAAATTTTAGTGCATTATCAAAGAGCCCTATTCTTTTAGCCTCAATACCGAGTTGATAATTCCAGATAGCCAGCTTTTGCTTTTCTTTCCCAGTCAATAAGTGGCGACTGTAATTGAAATGCATGACGATTTCGCTTAATCGATCATGATCTGCAGCCATTTGAGAGTCATCTGTTAAAAGCTGACCAATTTGATAATGGTATTTAGCACGCAATTGCCCTGATAAGTCTTGGTAAGCTACTTGTTGAATACGATCGTGAACAAATTGGAATTTGGTAGAAAATGTATGTAAAATCCCTTCATGCTCTAACGTACTTGCCCATTTATAATGGGCATCTAACGGAATAATAAAGCCATTCTCAACAAGTGTTTCCAGGCGTTTTAATAACGCTTGAGCTGATAAGGACACGAGCTTTAAGACATCTGTAAATTCAAAGCGCTGACCAAAACATGCAACTATGCGTAAAATCTCATGGGCTTCTGTTGTTAAATTAGCCATTCTAGTTTCAATAAAGACAAGTAGCTCGTTGTTCAATCGGGATAAATTAAATTTCTTACGATTAAACTCCCATTCTTTTGTTGTTGCATTAAAATAAATTGTGTTATCTTGCTGAAGTGATCGAAACGCCTCTTTCACAAATAACGGATTCCCTTTGGTCAAATTAAATAATTGCTTGGCAATTATCTGTATGGTATGAGGCTTTGCCTGGAAAGATGCCTCCAACCATTGTTGAACATGTTGTTCCTGAAGCAAGGGTAAATGGATATGATGACCGCTCGAAAAACTAGAAGTTCTTTGCTGATTTTCCTCCTCTGCGCTGTCCTTATTCACTCGGAATGTACCAATCATCATAAAGTATCCTGCTCGGTGTTGCTCAAAAATTTGGGTCATAATTTCAACTGTACTTTGATTGGCCCAATGCAAATCATCTACAAACCATATAACTGGTTTCTTCTGCATAGCAAATGTTAATAAAATTTTTTGAATCGATATAAACGTATAGGAATGGAGCTGTTTTGTATTTTGGCTAACTTCTTTTTGGAAATGTACTTCCTCCTTCACAAACCATTTAAGTTCAGGTAATAGATGGATAAGTTCATCTGTCACAACTAATTTAATCTCTTGAAATAATTTTTTCCATAAATGGACAGACCTTTCACCTTCCATATAAATAAATTTCAATAAACTCCTTAAAGGATGGATAACAATGGAATAGTCATTTTCTAATTGCAATTGCTCATACTTAGTTGTAATAAAATAGCCTTTTGCGGCCGCTATTTCACCCTTTAATTCTTGAACTAACTTGGACTTTCCATACCCTGCTTGTCCTGATATCGTAACCATCTTTTTGTCACCTTTTGCAACCTGACGAAAAACAGAGGAAAGCTCTGCGAATTGCGATTCTCTCCCATAAAGCTTAGTAGACAGTCCCGTATTCAGATGCAAATCCTGTTCACCAAGCAGGAAATTTTCAAGCGGTTCGTTTACTAAAAGTTTCTGTTGGATTTGTAGCAAATCCTCTCTCAAACCAATGGCACTTTGATAACGATCAGCTGGGTTTTTAGCTAATAGCTTTTCAATCATTTCCCAAAGCAATGAATGATAACGACTGTCTAAACTTACCAATGGTTCTGGTTTTTTTGTGATGATTTCATAAATCAAATCGACGGCATCCTTTGCTTGAAAAGGCAATTGACCGCCCAGTATTTCGTAAAAAATGGTCCCCAGTGCATATAGATCTGTCCGATAGTCTACCTCTAAATGAAGTCTGCCAGTTTGCTCAGGTGCATAATAGGGTAGCTGTTCTAGTCGTTCATAGGGATTTTCAATCACAACTGGAGATTCTACATCATATTTTGTACTAAATTCAGAGCTTAATAGTTTTATTTTTAAAGAATTAGGATTGATTAAGATTTGATTAGGATGTAGGTGTAGATAAAGTAAACCACTTTGTTGCATTTTCATACAAATATTGACAAGGTCAATGGCAATCTGTAGAAATTGATGCAAAGAAATCAAGTTATTACTGAATTGCTTTAAGGGGACTCCATTAAAATTTTCATAGATGATCGCATATTGATCATCTATATAATCAATAGCTATTGGCTTTAATAACCAAGGATTTTGCTCATTCGAAAACAAGGAAAATTCATATTGTAGTTTGGCTCTTGTCTCTGCTGAATTATGATGAACACTTTTTACCAGTACCAGTTTGTTGAACTTCTTCATATACATTCTCTGTAGATGCCAATCTTGACTAGACTGTAAAAGAATGCAATCGTTCATACACAATCCCTCCTCTTCTATGCTAGTTATATATCATCTTTGTAACCGCTTATATTTTTGCCATGCTACCTTTAGATTTATTTGTTTAACTGATTGTCCAGCAAAGCTAAAAACGAGGCCCTCTAACTTCTTTGGTATAATATGATAGACTCTTCGAATGAACAGATAGTGTCTCTATCATAATAGGACAGATATCCTTTACATAAAAAACACCAGTAAAGGAATACTTGCTCGTAGATTTTGATCGACTAGAAAGATGCCGAGGTTTTTGTTTTCGTATCTTTTGTTACTCTTACATTTTCTAACATTACTTGTTCTTTAAGAACACGATTGGATGTACGGGAATAAAAATTTTTGTAATGCTGTCAGAAATGGTATGTTGCTCAATAAGCTTATTATAATATTTCTCCAATAAATGCGCTTCGCCTTTTATTAAAGAAAATTTTGGAACAAGTGATCTGGTGTTTCTACATAATATGTAATCTGCTCATATCGTCTTTCTGTGCTTAATTCTGCTAGTGCAGGCTGGAATTTCCTCATTTCAATCCGTTCACTACATACCAAAGGATGGCTGTTGCTCTGTCATAGACTGTATTTGATTGATCTCTTCGTTATTGGTACTTCCATATAGCCATGTTGAACATTGCGGTTTTGTAATCATGTACTAATTCGTGCTGTTATTACACTTCCCCTTTTATCTCAGGCATACAATTTTCAACCTATCAATCTTTCGCTAAAACAAAGCCCTCCTGTAAATCAATCATTCTCAGTACATTAAAACTATAAAATCCGAAGGTTAAAATTAGTTTAAATAGTATTAAAATCAATCAATAAAAAAATAGTCAATGTTTTGATCACAAAACATTGACTACTACTTTATAAGTAATTTTAATGATGTTGGCTCATTGCCATTCCTTCTACAAGCATTTGTCTAAATTCTTGAACCTGGTCTGCTTTAATGGCTATGTGACTATAGTGCTTCTTGATCCCTAGCATAAACGTTACTTCCACAGGCTGCTTCATTTTCAAAATAAAATGCGGATAGGCCTCACCAAAATCACGTGCTATAAAGTCTATCGTATCTTTTGATAATTTTCCCTCTAACCGCTCCTTGTCTTCGATGATTTCAGCAATATGATCAAAACGAATTTCAGTACGTTTCATTAATCCCAGAGATAAGTACAATGTATCATTTGTGACATAAACAGGGTTTAGGCGAATAGCCTGCATATCCGCAAGAAAGAAGATTACTGAATAAATATTAAAAACAAGCAACACAATGGAAAGTATCATTGACTTTTCATGTAGCCACCAGTGAATACCAATCGTTTCAATAGCAATCCCATGAATAATCATGAGCTGAAAAGCGATATAGCTAGAATTTTTATGCAAAGATAAACCTTGTCGTTCTTGTCTTTTCCAACTCGCGAAACCATAATAAAGCACTAATAAATCAGCACAGATCATCTGAATAACTGGATGCTTGGGTGCATGTTTTTCTACAGCTTTTGAAAATGAAAAGAGATCTGGTAAAGAGCTTCTCCGCACTTCCCCTAGGATTTTTGGCAGGTATCGTACAAGTGTTGCCACTAGGATAATTTCTAATAGAATAATAGACCCTTCAATCGCAAAGCCAGCCCATGTCACTGCCACATAAGGCTGAAGGTGTTCCATAGGAATGATAAAACGTGCAGCAATACAGCCAGCTGCAGCTAATAGGATGGCTTGCTTTAATGAAAATTTACCTTTATAAAGCATAAATAGCACAGGCACCACCACAATACAGTCAATTAATGAGCCCATGACAACACCATTTGTTTCGATAGGTAAAAGGGATGTGCCAAATCCTGTATTATAGAGTGTATAGTTACTCGCTAATACCACTAATAATAAGGCTAGCCAAATATTTTGCTTACTTTTTAAGACCATCATTCACAATGCCCCCTCTCTACTAATAATTTTACTTTATGCCAAATGGTTCATCTTGTATAGAATTTGAGAATAAAAGATGGTCCTATTTCCATTCACGTTCAATTATTTTTCACACTTAAAAACTTCTTACGATAAACATGTGGCGGATAGCCAGTGTATTCTTTAAACTTTTCAATATAATAACTGACGGTACTAAAGCCTGTATTAATAGCTATTTCTGTTATCGATAGCTCATTACCCTTCAATAATTCTATGCTTTTGCGCAGTCGATATTGGCATAAATAGGTAAACGGTGTCATGCCCACTATTTTCTTAAAAAAACGACTACATTCAGCGCGACTTATATACACATGGCTAGCTAAATCTTCTAATGCTATTTTCTGCTGATAATGTGCATGTAAAAAATCTAGCATAGCTTTTGCTCGTTCATGCTGCACAATAGTGGCAGAATCCATTATTTGTTCTGTCAATAAAGATTGGGTTAGCATGGATTCCCAAATAAATAGAAGCTCTCTCCGTACCTTTAACTCAAAAAAAGCGGTTTGCTCTCGCATTAATTCCGCAATCGTTGCTACTTTCTGTGCCAACTCTCCTGTTAGTTTGACATAAGGTATTCGATTTCTTGTAATATACGGTTCTACATATTTTGAGAAAAAGATACTGCCCTCATGCCCCCCCATTAACTTTGGATCTACATTTACACAATAAACGATCGCTTGCTCAATTTGATAAGGCTTTGCTTCATGTAATCCAGAGGCATTAATAAAGAGCCCCTCGCCTTGGTTCAAAACAAAAACGTCGGTCCCCACTCGATACTGAGCACATCCCTTTTTTATAAAAACAAATTGTATTTCTTTATGCCAATGGAGAGGTAGAAAATCCATGCTTTCTAATCGCATAATCGTTTCATACAAGGCAACTGGAAATTCTTTTGTTCCATGCAAGGTTAATTCTTGTAAATCCTTGGCAATTTTAATATGTGTTAACGGCATCTCTAACACCTCAATATATTGATATTTTATTGGATTAAATCGATATTTATTTCCACTTAATCACTTTATAATCATCTTATATTGATAGTTTAGGAGATGTAAACAGATGAATCAAATTATCCAAAATAAACGTACACTGGGCTTTCTACTAGTTATTCTTGGAGCAAGTTTCTGGGGAATCGGAGGGACCGTTGCCCAACGACTATTTCAGCAGGACAATTTAGAGGTCGGCTGGCTTGTTTCTAGTCGTTTACTTTTAGCAGGTCTGTTACTAATAGCTATATATAAAATGACCCATCGGCATGAATCGATTTTCGTCATATGGCGCACAAAGCAAAATGCTTTTAGACAAATTTTATTTAGCCTACTCGGCATGCTTGCTGTCCAATACACCTATATGATGTCAATCGCTATTGGTAATTCAGCTGTAGCCACATTATTGCAATATTTAGCACCACTGTTTATCATGGCTTATTACTTTCTAACGAGGCAAAGTCCATTGACAAAGCAGGATGGTATAGCTGTGTCACTTACACTTGTGGGGACCTTTTTATTATTAACAAACGGTTCTTTTTCAACATTGTCCGTTCCTTTAATGGCTGTGTTATGGGGTATCTTATCTGGTATTTCTGTTGCATTTTATACCATTTATGCCATCCCACTTTTACAGCAATTCCATTCATTACTAGTTGTCGGCTGGTCGATGATCATCGGTGGTATAGTAATGAGTATAGCTCACCCACCATGGGCTATCGATCTATCTGATTGGACGTTTTCAACCATTGCCTATTTTCTCTTTATTGTTATTTTTGGGACAATGCTCGCTTTTTGGTTTTATATTGCTAGCTTGCACTATCTTTCACCAAAGGAGTCAAGCCTACTAGGTAGTCTTGAACCATTAATGGCTGTCATCACAAGTGTTTGGTGGTTAAAGATTGCTTTTGGTGGCTATCAGTTTATTGGTACATTGCTAATTCTTCTTATGATTTTATACCTTACAGTATTTCAGAAAAAGCAAGCTTGAAAACAGAAAATTAAGAGAGTTATGAATTTTAATAGTCAATACCTCCTATTACCGAGATAATAATATATGAATTTATACATAAAATTTACATATTTTATCTATCTTTTCTCCTTATTTGTCTACTATACTGAACATAACAACAGATATAAGGAGGTATTTTATGGATAAAAAAGTTATTTTTTTCGAGGTGGAAGGCGGCACAGATAAAGGACCAGATGGCTATCGCCCAGATACAATGCCAATGGTGGAAGCGCTACAGCAACGTGGACAGGATGCAGAGGTACTCTTCTTTGATATCACAAAAAAGCAGGAAATCTTTCACTATGTTAAGGAACATGGTATTGCCTATGTATCTCGCATTAACCCAGGCAACTTACAGCATGAGGATGAGTACTTTGCTATGCTACGAGAGCTATGCCAAGCTGGCGTTATAGGGATGCCACATCCAGACGCCATGATTAGCTATGGTTCAAAAGACGTATTATCAAAACTGACGACAACAAATTTAGTACCTGATGATACATTTGCCTACTACACAATCGAAGCATTCAAAAAACAATTCCCTACTTCCTTAGCTTTAACAGAGCGTGTTTTGAAGCAAAATCGTGGTTCAACTGGAGAAGGTATTTGGCGTGTAAAATTGGTGGAACCGCTAGCAGAGGGTATCACTGAAGTGCCACTTGATGCACAAATCAAATGTACTGAAGCAAAAGATAATCATGTAGAATATTGGCAGCTTGGCGACTTTATGACATTTTGTGAGCAGTATATTACAGGGACGAATGGTATGTTAATCGATATGCGCTTTCTTCCAAGGATTACAGAAGGAGAAATCCGCTTATTCATGTTGCGCGATCATCCTGTACACGTCGTACATAAAAAACCAGCTGCTACCGAGGATGCCTTTAGTGCAACTCTATTCTCTGGCGCTCAATATCGCTATGACAAACCTGAAGACTGGCAAGAGCTGGTACAAAACTTTTTAAAGCAGCTCCCTCAAGTAACAAACCTACTAGGCAATTATGATTTACCGCTAATCTGGACAGCCGACTTTATGCTAGATACCAATGAAGTCGGAGAAGATTGCTATATTTTAGGTGAGATGAATTGTTCTTGTGTTGGCTTTACTTCAGAACTAGCATTAGCGCATGAAGTAGCAGAAGAAATTTTAGCTTGTTTAAAAGAGCATACTGAGGCTATTGCGCAATAAAAAAAGTGCGATCTTTAGGGATCGCACTTTTCATATATAAATCTTAATTCCTTGTATAAATTCATAGATAAAATAACAAGCAAAACCAATCAATAAGAATCCTGCGACAATTGTAAATGTCCTAATCATCTTCCGATTCATAGCTTTACGAGTAACCGAGACAATGGTCAGCAAACCGATATCGTGGAGTAAAATTCCACTTAAAACACCAGCAGCAATAATTAAAAAGCTCGTTGACTCCCCTTGTCCATAAGATTTTGCTAGCACCACACCAAATACGTTGACCCAAAAAACAAGATTACCAGGCGAAATGGCCACTAGTAAGCCGTTAAAATAAGAGGCAAAAAACGATTTGGTTACTTTTTCTCCTGCCAATGTAATATCATGGTCAGCGTTCTTGATAGAATCATAGCCTAACAAGAATAAAAAGCCCGCTCCAATAATCCACATAGGTAGTTGAATTAAAGGCATAGCCAAGATGGAAGCTAGTCCCATATACAAAGCAAAAACCAATACAATATCAATGGTCATACCACCAAGCCCAACTGCCCAGCCGTGCATGAAACCATTTTTGAGTCCTTGCTTTGTCATTTCTACTGTAATAGCTCCTACAGGCATGGCAATGGCAAATCCTACCAATACATACGCTACATATAAACTCAAAAAAACACTTCTTTCATGTCATCGATAAGCTTCATACGTCCGTTTATGGTTTCACTATAGCATAATTATACTTGAAAGGAAATAATTATTAATAGATACCTGTTAGAGCATTTGCTTTTTCCATTGCGCTAACAAATCTTTTGACTTCTCCAAATCCAATTTCAATGTGACCTGCTTAGCTGTACAACGTTTTTTAGCTTTCTCCCATGCTTCTTCCAAGGCAGGTAAATAGCTTAAATTTTTTGTCGCTGCTACTAGCTGGAAAAATATATTACCTTGAATATAGTGCCAACGAGGATTCATTCCATCTAGGAGTATTGCTTCTTCAATCAGTCTTAATGCCAAATAAGGGCTACCTTCGTGACGATTTAAAAACTGTGCAAATGCTCCCCAATACAATGCCTTATTAGGCTGCAATTTGATTGCCTCCGCATACTGTACTGATGCCTTATCCTGTTCTTTTGCAAGGACATAATATTCTGCCATTGTATAATAGGCGTTCGCCTGCGCTTCTATAGGTCCTGCTAATAATTCATCGACCACTTTACCAAATTGCTCATCATCCTGACTACCTATATAAGCTGCGAGAACATCTCGTTCTGGATACGAACCATCTGTACGTTCCTTACTTTGCTTTGCTTTGTCATCAGTAGGCTGAGGCATATTTGCATACCTATTTGCCTCTAGCATTGCCACATGCTGCTGAATGACTTGATAGGCCTCTTCTGCGATCGCTGTATCATTGCCCAATATTTCTTTAGCTAGTTGATAACTTTCCTTTACTTGACCACTCAAAAATAAGTCATTGACTTGTTGAACTTGCTCGTTCATTTGTTTTACCACCATTAAAATCCTCACCTTCGCAAAAGAAAAATCTTATTGCTAGTTTACCATTTAAGTAGTATTAGCAAAAGCCAACATGTCCTAATTTTTCTATTATTCTTTTAATTTAAACGCCTTTACATGCTGTTCGAGTGTGTGTGCCATGTGATTTGTTTCATTAGAGCCATGTGCCACCTCATCAATGCTTGCAGTTGTTTGCTGTGCTGCGACAGTAATCATATTCATCGTTTCTTCTATATCACGAATAGATTCTGTTAATTGTTGAATCATCTGCACAATACGTGTAGATTTTTCGTTTTCAGCGGTCATAGCATTAGAAATGGCAATCATTTCTTCTACTGTTGCAGCCACTGCTGTAGAAATATTTCCTAAAGATTGTGCGGTTAGACGTACTGTCTCTGTTCCTTTTTCAATATATTGCGTATTATCATTCGTAGATGACATGACCTGCTGCACATGCTTCATTATATCCTGAATAAGCTGTTCAACTTGCAATACCTCTTGATTAGATTGCTCAGCAAGCTTCCGTACCTCCTCAGCAACAATAGCAAAGCCTTTGCCATGCTCCCCTGCTCTAGCCGCTTCAATGGAAGCATTCAGTGCTAGCAAATTTGTTTGTGATGCGATGTTTGCAATAGACGTTGTAATCGTTTGAATTTTGGTTGCAGATGTAACTAAGTTTTCTACTGATTGTTGTACCTCACCTGATCCGCTATGAATTAATGCCATATCATTGCTTATATCTTTTGCTAGTCGCTCACCCTCTGTTGCTAATTCCATCGTTTGTCTAGCATTATCAGCACTGTTATTGGTATTGCTTTGAATCATTTGAAGGTCCTGCGCTAGAGAAGTAAGAACATCTGTCGCATTTTCAGCATGGTGCATCCCTGCCGTCACGGCACTTGTTACCTCTTCGATATTATTGGCGACACCTTGAATGGTATTGCTCATATCGTTCAGGGTGGAAGCGGTTTCATCTGCGTTATTCGTTAAAGTGTTAGAAGTGGAACGCATCGTCATAATCATATTTTGTAAATTAGCTGTCATTCGATTTAATGTATTCGCTAAATCCGCTACTTCATCTTTACTGTTAATTTTTGTTTCAGGTACAGCTAAATTACCATTGGCAATTTCTTTCGCCTGCTGAATCAGCACACTAATCGGTCTTACTTTACGACGAATTAAAAAGCCTGTAATGATGGAAGCAATTAGCATAGGGAAAATACTAATTAAAATCCCATTTCGTACAACATCCCATGTTCGCTCCTTCACGATATTGGCATCAAAGTCGATGACACTAATGGCAATAATTTCTTTACTGGAATCATGGTCTTTAAAAATAGGGGCATAGCCAGATAAACGGTCCATCCCTGCATAAGTATAAGGCTGTGAATATGTTGGATGCTTATGTGTAAGCAACATATCAATAGCTTCTTTATCTAAATAAAATTGATCACCAGGGGCATAACCTTTTTCAGCCAAATGATCATCAAGCGCTAATAATGTGCCATCCAACGATAAAATATATTGTGTTTGGAAAATATCTTTATGACCTGTTGTCCAGTTCAAATCGTTCCCAATGCTTTCCTGTACAGCCTTGTCGCCTTGAATGGCCTTGTCCAATTGTTGCGGATTGATCAAACCTGTCGTAATATTGGCACAGCCATAGGCCTCAACACCAGCAGCATCATAAAGTTTATTGTAAGCAGTTATGTATGTAGCGAACGAAGTAATCCCTAGCATCACCACTAAAATACCAGCGATAATCGTCCCAAGTTGAAAAGTTAATGAATTGCGTAATTTCACGATCCATCCTCTCCCCTTTCTTGTAATAATCTATGAATATTCCTTTTGTGTTTCATCATACTACAAAAAGATGTATTAAAAAAGCATCTTTAATTATTCTAGTAAGATAAAAACATTGGAAAAAGTTCTGAATTGTGCGATAATTGAAGTTAATTATCTTATATCCTGAGCACTACCAATTCATCTAATAGGAGGGCTTGCTATGAATAAACGCTTTCATCTAGTATCGATTGTTACAGGCAACTTGTTAACAATAGGGGCCATTTTTATTTATGCCATGCAAAGTCAAGTGGGAGTAGCCCTCAGTACGTATGCTCTTGTGATGGGTTTTTTTAGTACTTTGCTTGTGGTTTTCTTCTATATATGGGGGGAAGAAAAACAACAAGTATCCAATCGTTTTCTGAAATAATATGCATCATTTTCCAGTACACAGATTTAATGTGGTTCCTTCCCTTTCTATATGTAGAGGGATTTTTTTATGTAAAGTTAGTAGAAATGATTTAGTAGTTGGTATCAAATCGTCAATCGGAAGAGATACTATGTCAAAACATTCATTTAGAAAAATATTTACTTGATGTCGTAGTATCTTGGATGAATTGTGATGAAACTTCACCAATTAATTAAGTCTATACAACAGCTATTTTTACTAAAATGGCGTTGTAGATTTATTCATGATTCCCTTCTTTTCCGAGGCATTCCCCTCCGTATACGTCTAATTGTTGTAGAAAAATAAAATTTTTTGTAGAAAATTTTAAAACAATGATTGAGTAGTATATCAATTTTCTGTATAATCAGCTTGTTTGACAATACTTTATATGAACTTGGGGGTAGACAATTGGGTAAAGCATTGATTATCGGAGCTGGCGGAGTTGCCAGTGTTGTGGTACACAAGTGTGTTCAAAATTCGGACGTATTTGAGGAAATTTGTATCGCAAGTAGAACTGTTTCAAAATGTGACGCTCTAAAAGAAAAACTAGACGGCGGAAAAACAAAAATTCATACTGCACAGGTAGACGCAGACAATACAGAAGAGGTTATTGAGCTTATTAAAGCTTTCGGACCAGATGTAGTGATTAACGTGGCTCTACCTTATCAGGACTTAACGATTATGGATGCTTGCTTAGCGACAGGTGTGCACTATGTGGATACTGCAAACTACGAGCCACCTGAAACGGCAAAATTTGAATATAAATGGCAATGGGCTTATAAAGAGAAGTTTGAAAAAGCTGGCTTAACTGCATTACTTGGAAGCGGTTTTGACCCAGGTGTAACAGGCGTTTTCACAGCTCATGCACAAAAACATGAATTTGATGAAATCCACTATATCGATATCGTGGATGCCAATGCGGGAGATCATGGATATCATTTCGCAACAAACTTCAACCCAGAAATTAACATTCGTGAAATTACAGCGAATGGTCGTTACTGGAAAGAAGGCGAGTGGATTGAAACTGCACCACTTGAGAAAAAAGAAGTGTATAACCTACCTGAAATTGGACCAAAAGATATTTACCTTCTATACCATGAAGAGCTTGAATCCCTTGCAAAAAATATCAAAGGTTTAAAACAAATCCGCTTCTGGATGACGTTCTCTGAAAAATACTTAACACACTTAAAAGTGTTAGAAAACGTAGGTATGACATCAATTGAGCCAATCGAATTCGAAGGGCAAATGATTCAACCAATCCACTTCCTTAAAGCGGTATTACCAGATCCAGCTTCACTTGGACCACGTACAAAAGGTAAAACAAACATCGGTTGTATCATTCGCGGTCTAAAAGATGGCAAAGAAAAAACGTACTATGTGTACAACGTATGTGACCACGAAGAGTGCTACAACGAGGTTGGTTCACAAGCGATTTCTTACACAACTGGCGTACCAGCTATGATCGGTGCAATGCTTGTGATGAACGGTGAATGGCGTAAACCAGGTGTATGGAATGTGGAAGATTTCAATCCAGATCCATTCATGGATGCACTAAATAAATGGGGTCTACCATGGCAAGAAAGCCATAACCCAGAATTATTAGACCTTGATTTAGATGCAAAGGAATTAAGCCGATGAAACCAATTGATTTTTCAAAAGTTCCATCCCCTTCTTATGTAGTGGATGAGCGATTATTAACAAAGAATCTTGAGCTTTTAAAATCAATTCAAGATCGAACAGGCTGCCGCATTTTATTAGCCCTTAAAGGCTTCTCTATGCATTCAACATTCCCACTAGTAGGGGAATATTTAGCGGGCATTACATCTAGCTCACTGCATGAGGCACGTCTTGGCTATGAGAAAATGGGCAAAGAAGTTCATGTTTATGCACCTGCTTATATTGAGCATGAAATGGACGAGCTTCTAGGCTATGTGGATCACATCGTATTTAACTCATTTAACCAATGGGCTCAGTTCAAGGATAAAGTTAAATCTGCTGGTAAAACAATTGAATGTGGTATTCGTGTGAATCCTGAATACTCTGAAATTGAAACAGCTCTTTATGATCCTTGTTACACAAACTCTCGCCTTGGTACAACATTGGCTAACTTTGATAAATCACAGCTTGATGGTATCGATGGCTTACACTTCCATGCGATGTGTGAACAAAATTCTGATACATTAGAGCGTATTATTGAAGTAGTTGAGGAAAAATTTGGTGATGTTTTACACCAAATGAAATGGTTAAACTTCGGTGGCGGTCACCATATTACACGTGATGATTATGATGTAGAAAAACTTGTGAACATCATTAATTATATTCAAGAAAAGTATAACCTGCTTGTTTATCTTGAGCCAGGTGAAGCAGTAGCCCTTAATACAGGTTATTTAGTAGCAACGGTGCTAGATATTCAAGAAAATGGAATGGATCTTGCTATTTTAGATACATCAGCAACATGTCACATGCCTGATGTACTTGAAATGCCTTACCGTCCAATGATTATTGGTTCTGGACAAGCAAATGAATTAGCACACACATATCGCTTAGGCGGACTAACATGTCTAGCTGGTGATGTGATTGGCGATTATTCGTTTGAACAGCCATTAAAACCAGGTGATCGTCTTGTATTCACAGATATGGCTCATTATTCAATGGTGAAAAACCATATGTTTAACGGTGTCAACTTACCATCTATCGTTTCTTATAATGATGAAGAAGGTATTAAAGTCATTCGTGAATTTAAATTCGAGGACTACAGTGGTCGACTGTCCTAATACCAATAGAAAAGCCCTTCCAGTTTAACACTGGAAGGACTTTTTTTATGGACGCATGGTCATCCAATTCTCCACATAATGAATGGCTACTCCATGAAAAGCATCGTTATTTGAAAAATGTTGCTGAACAAGTATAAGCTGTTCATTCATAAAGGCTTCTCCATTATCATAAAAAGTAATATTTTCCCCTTCCTCTGAAGCGCCTGTTTCTACACCAATTACAATTGATTTATTCACAGTGGAAGCATAAGCGATTTCATGTTCTACAATAGAGATAATATCTTTTGCAGCATCACGATAGGCCATGATCGTCACACTATCCGTATGGTCAATGACCCAATCAGCTAATAACCCTTTTCCAAATTGGTTATTATACTGAACTTCATCAAACCAAAATGGCATATCTACTTCTAAAGTAAGTTGTAACTGACTTGCTTTCATTATTAGTGTTTGATAGGATTCTATCGTTTGTGCTTGATGTAAGCTCCATCCACTATTTAAATAAGGTTCTACATCAAGATGAACCCCAGAAAATTGCTCAGATTCAGTTGAATTCTCATTATATGTATGTAACCAATTAAACAATTCGTCTTGGCTTCGACTACCCTCAGCTGAAACCCAGCTTGCAGCACCATCCAATGCATAAATGCGAATACCTCTGTGAGAAGCGTTACTAATAAAATGCTTATAGTCATTGCTCGCTATGCCTTGATCGATTTGCAGATAAACTTTATTGACATCGTTATGTTCTAAAAATAATAATATTTTTTCTTGGTCATCAATGATGAGGGATGTATCCCACAGCCATGTAGCCTTTTCCTGTATAGACATTGCATCAACCTTTCCACTTGATAAAGCTAATGAACTAATCATGATGACGATTAGTGCGGTCCATACTTTTAATTGTCTCTTCATACGAACTAACTCCATTCTACTCGCCACGGCTCCTAGAACAGAACCTGGCAACCTGACAATCTTGCACTGAAATTATAGTGTTTAGACTCATGGCTTTGCGTCCCTCCCTTTCGGTGAAGTTTGCCTTTTTCAGTTTTTTCTTAATCATTATCATACGCGGTTAGTAATTGTTTGTCTGTAGGTATAATGCATAATTGTCACATGTATGATCAGGTAAAAACGACAAAATACAGGTTAAATTTACTATTCAAACATAAAAAAACGTAGAGTACTTAAGCCTCTACGTTTTCCTTTTCATTTTCAAGCATTTTGTGTAAATAATCGATAATTTCTCGAATGCCCTCTAATGAATTAACCAGTATTTTTGGATCAACATATGTTATCATTCGATTTTCAAGATTAGCTACCGCAGTAAAATAGCGTGTTTTACTATAATTGACTAGACCCAATTGCTGAAGTACTGATTCATCGAAATCAAGAATTTCACGTGCTTCTGTAACAAGTAATCCATAATTAACAACATCTGTATTCAACACAATGATACGAGCAGTTGCTGTATTCGATGAACGATTGTACAGTATGCGTTCAAAATCAAGAACAGGTACAAGCTCACCGCGAATTCTTGTAAAGCCTAGAAGATAGTTAGGTAAATGAGGAATAGGTGTTACTTGCTCTAATTTTTCAATTGAAATCGCTTGCTCCACAGGTACAGCATACTCCTCTGTCCCACAAGCAAAAACGACTGCTTTGACACTTTCCATAGGGTCACATCCTTATTCGACTGTTAGTTTTTCGCCGATTCTTTGACGATTTCTACTAGTAAATCTGCTAATTTTTCAAGTTCTTCTACTGGTATTTTTTCATTTGTTGTATGGATATCCTCGTATCCAACAGATAAATTAACTGTAGGAATACCAAAGCCTGCGATGACGTTTGCATCTGAGCCTCCACCAGAAATGCCTAGTGTCGGTGTACGATCAATATTGCGTGCAGCAGCCATAGCTACCTGAACTACTTTATCCGATTCCGTTACACGGAAGCCTGGATACATTAGCTTCACTTCTACCTCTGCACGTGCGCCTAAAGAAGCAGCTACTTGTTCAAACGTATCTTGCATATGCTTTGTTTGCGCATCCAATTTAGCTTTGTCTATAGAGCGTGCTTCTGCAAGGATTGTCACTTCGTCACAAACAATATTCGTCGCTTGTCCACCTTCAAAACGCCCAATATTCGCTGTTGTTTCTTCATCTAAACGACCTAGTTTCATTTGAGCAATGCATTTTGATGCGACTGTTATGGCAGAAATGCCCTTTTCAGGAGCAACCCCTGCATGTGCCGTTTTTCCAATAATCTTTGTGAAAATTTTCGCTTGGAATGGTGCTGCTGTCACGATACCACCAACTTTGCCATCGCTATCAACCGCAAATCCATATTTTGCTTTAATGTTAGCTGGATCTAACTCTTTAGCGCCAACAAGGCCACTTTCTTCACCAGCCGTAATAATAAATTCAATATCGCCATGTGCAATATTTTGCTCTTTCAAACGTTTGACCATCTCAAATAGAGCAGCTAGTCCTGCTTTATCATCGGCACCTAAAATCGTTGTACCATCTGATACGATATAGCCATCTTCACGTAAAGACGGTTTGATGCCTTTTCCTGGAACGACAGTATCCATATGAGAAGTGAAATAGATTGACTCTACATCCAATGTGCCTTTTAATGTGGCAATAATATTACCTGCCCCATGTCCATTACGCGTATGTGCATCGTCTTGAATCACTGAAAATCCAAGTGCAGTTAACTTATCTACAAGAATTGGTGCTATTAGTTGTTCATGTTTTGTTTCGGAATCAATTTGTACGAGCTCAAAAAACTCTTCTACTAAACGACTTGTCATGTTGTAAAACTCCCTTAGTTTACGTGTATTTCCACGTTATAGTATATGTATCATTTTAGCACAACGTCAGAAGAGTTGAAATCATTGAACAATACTACCAAAATAAAAAGTCTGAGAAAAATCTCAGACTTTCCCATAGTGTTAAAGAACAAAACCATCAATAGAATTTTTTGAAAGGTGAAAATGGTTTCCGTTGCAGGCTACTTGCTTTCCTGTGGGCGAGCGCCGAGCCGCTTCCTCCGCTACCGCTCCGTGCAGGGGCTCGCCTGTCTCGCTATCCCACGGGAGTCAAGTAGCCTTCCACTCCAACCTACAAAATGTTAACTTTTTAGCAAAGGTTTTCAAATAAAGTGAAGATCTTCACTACCCATTTTTTGAAGGGGGGTTGTAACTAATCACTTCTTCGCAATGAAATTAAGAGTCTATTCTTTCTCTAATTATACAAATAATGGGTTAATTTGATTGCTACGGCTAGCTAGTATGAAAGATAATGAAAAGACACTTTGCCACATCGTTGATTTCCGTTCCGCCAGTGTCACTCCTAGGGGATTTAATGATCTGACCCCAAAAATATAAACTTTTTTACGAAGCTTTTCGATACTCAACGGGACTTTTTCCGTTGAGTTTTCTTTTAATCCGCTCATGATTGTAATAGTAAATATAATCTGCTAATGCTTTTGTAAATTCTACATAGTTTTTAAACGTAGTTGTGTACAGAAATTCTGATTTCAGAATACCAAAAAAGCTTTCTATTACGGCATTATCTAAACAATTTCCTTTCCGTGACATACTTTGCTTGATTTCATGCGTTGTCAATAACGCTTTAAAACGGGGTATTTGATATAACCATCCTTGATCAGAATGAATGATTAAGCCACTCTTTTTCGATAACTTTGTATACGTAAACGCCTTTTTAAAAGACTGTTGAACTAACTCAAAATTAGGTGATTTTGATACCTCATATCCAACGATTTCTCGATTGAATAAATCTAATACAGCCGATACATAGATTTTTTGACCGTTTATTTTAAACTCTGTGACATCGGTTACCCATTTCTGATTGGATGCAGTGGCTTCAAAATCACGTTGGATGACATTCTCTGCGACATAGCCGACTGTCCCTTTATACGAACGGTATTTTTTAGGGCGTACCGTCCCTTTTAAGCCCAATTCTTGCATCAATCGTTGTACCGTTTTATGGTTGATGAAAAAACCTTCATTTCGGAGGGCAAGACAAATACGACGATAGCCATAACGCCCCTTATGGTGATGAAAAAGTGTCTGGATTCGTTCTTTGATCGCCTGATATTTATCTGGTTTTACCCATTTTTGAAGATGATAATAATACGTACTTTTCTTGATTTTTGCCACTTTTAATAGAGCTTGAAGTGGAAATTCCAGCCTTAGCTCATACACAGCTCTCATTTTTTCTTCGGTTTGAATGCTTCCTTTTCTTGAACTAAGGCTTTCAACTTTTTTAAATAGGCATTTTCCATCCGTAAATACTCAATTTCCGCTTTTAACTCTTCCGTTGTTTTTTCATTTAAATCAGACGAAGGTGGTTGTTTTTTTGGCATTGATTGGTGCTCCTTTTCTATTTGATAGAGCACCTTTCCAGCCTTGGACATCCACTGTTTTTTCCATCTCCGAATGGTTTCACGAGAAGGAATATTAAACTTCGCAGCAGTCTGAAGGAGCGAATCGCCCGTCTCTATCAGGTGTTGAATTACTTTTATTTTAAAAGAATCTTCGTAATTCGTGAACCCTTGAGGACGAATAATTCCTTCAATGCCATGGTATCGATATAATTCAATCCATAATCGAACGTACTGTCGATCCCTCTGTAATCTATTGGCAATCTGATACGTACTTTCCTTTTCTTCAATGTAAGCTAGAACTGCGGCTAACTTTTGTTCATCAGAAATCACTAACTGCACCCCCTATATTAGATTTTTTAAGTCCAATATTTTGGGTGCAGTTCATAACGTCACAGATGAGACCCTGGAGCGAACTCAGTGAGTGAAGCGGCTCATCGGACGCCCCCTGAAAAAGACACTGGCGGAACGGAAATCACACCCTCACCTTGCCAAAAGGTCTTTTTCTGCTAGTGACACGATCTTTTTTCAACAACATGAAAAGTCTGAGAAAAATCTCAGACTTTCCCTAGTCATTGAAAATAAGCTCTTTTTCTTTTTCTAATGATTGTAAGTAGTTGACAGCTTTATTATGTTTATCCTGTAAGCGCCAAATCGTATTATGTACATCATCTTGAACACGCGAGACCTGTTCCCTTGCTGTCGAGATTTTAGAATGAACAGACCATGCTGAAAAAATATCATCAAAAAAGTAATCAGCAAACTTAACAAACCCATCTGTTTCAATATGCAGCGATTTCGTAGACATTTCATGAACATCTAATAATTCATTATGAAACCGTTGTAACGCAATTTGAGCACTATGTAAATAGTTTTCAGACTGATCGAGTGCATCATGCTTTAAGTGCGTAGCAATCAGCCCACCGCCAAAAAATGTATCCCATGTGGAATATCCATTGGCCGAATGTAATGAAGCTGCTGCTTGCCCTAGCCTTGTAAGAGCTACTTCTCCCGCTTCCTCCGCCTCTTTAATTTCTCTAATGAGCTGCTTTGTTAGCATTTCCTCATGTGCTAAATGCTCTAGCCTTTCTGCTTGGGCAGCATCATGAATCTGTAAATACTTCTTCTTTTTAAGGTAGACCTGTTGAAGTGATTGCTGTAGCGCATTTTCATCAATCTGGGCAAGCTGATTCATCACTTGCACGTTGTCCTCTGCTAAATCATTTTGCATTTTCTTTGCTTCATTCAGCTTTAATTCAAGTACTGCCGCCTTATCAATTTTTTCTGCCCTCAGTTCATCTTGTTGCCCTGTCCATGTACGAATCATATTCATAAACGAGAAACTATCCAATTTATCAAGTTTGGATCGAATTTGGTGGAGTGCTGCTGTATGAGTGTCTATTTCCTGTTGTGTATGTTTAATTTGCCCATCAATTAACTGATTTTGTTCGTTTAATCTAGATGCTTTTCTAAGTTGTGCATGAATCTTTTCTTGCTCTGTTTGTAATTGCTGCCATTCCATTCATCTCAACTCCTCATATCTATCAGTACGGATGACAAACAAAAATGTTTCACTTTTTGGCAATGAAAAACCTAGCAACTTTTGAGCTGCTAGGCTTGTATGACTATTATAGAGGAATATTACCGTGCTTTTTCTCTGGACGTGTTTCATGTTTGTTTGACAGCATATCAAGTCCTTGAATCAGCTTGATACGTGTATCTCGTGGATCGATTACGTCGTCTACCATACCGCGAGATGCTGCAACATATGGGTTAGCAAATTTCTCTTTATATTCTTCGATTTTTGCTGCACGAGTTGCTTCTGGGTCATCTGATTTTGCAATTTCACGGGCAAAAATGATGTTAGCTGCGCCAGCAGCACCCATAACAGCAATTTCAGCATTTGGCCATGCAAATACAAGGTCAGCACCAATTGATTTAGAGTTTAAGGCAACGTAAGCGCCTCCATAAGCTTTACGTAAAATCACTGTAATTTTTGGAACAGTCGCTTCTGAATAAGCATAAAGAATTTTCGCACCATGACGAATAATACCACCATGTTCTTGTTTAACACCTGGGAAGAAGCCAGAAACGTCTTCAAATGTGATGATTGGGATATTGTATGCATCACAAGTACGAATGAAACGAGCAGCTTTATCAGAAGAATCGATATCTAAGCCACCAGCAAGAACTTTTGGTTGGTTACAAACAAGTCCAACTGATTCGCCAGCAATACGTGCAAAACCGACTACTACGTTTTTAGCAAACTCTGCATGTACTTCCATGAACGAACCTTCATCCACTACTTGCTCAACAACTTTACGTACATCATATGGACGTGTTGTTTCGATTGGTACTGTATCTACGATTTCTGGACGGTAGTCATCCCCTTCAGGTCTAGCTTGACGAGGTGCCTTTTCTTTATTGTTTTGTGGTAAGTAGCTTAGTAGTTTTTTAATTTCATCAATCGCTGCCTCTTCAGAAGGAGCACGGAAATGAGCATTCCCACTGACCGCATTATTTACTTTCGAACCACCTAAATCTTCAGCAGAAATTTTCTCTCCTGTTACCGTTTCGATTACTTTAGGTCCTGTAATGAACATTTGAGATGTCTTATCCACCATTAGAATAAAGTCAGTAATAGCTGGAGAATAAACAGCTCCACCAGCACAAGGTCCCATAATCACAGAGATTTGTGGAATCACACCAGAATAAATGGCATTTCGGTAGAAGATATGACCATAGCCATCTAATGAAAGAACACCCTCTTGAATACGTGCACCGCCTGAGTCATTGATGCCGATAAATGGTGTACCATTTTTAGCAGCTAGATCCATCACTGTTGCCATTTTTTTCGCATGCATTTCACCAAGCGCCCCACCAAACACTGTGAAATCTTGAGAGAATAAGTATACTGGACGTCCGTTAATTTTACCGAATCCAGTTACGACACCATCACCAGGTCCCTCCATTTTTTCCATGCCGAAGTCTACTGTACGATGTGTAATAAATGGGTTGATTTCGAAAAATGTACCTTCGTCTAGCAACAAGTCTATACGCTCACGAGCAGTAAGTTTCCCCTTCTCATGCTGCTTATCGATGCGATCATAGCCACCACCAAGTTCAATTACCGTTTTACGGTCATACAAGTCATTGATTTTGTCGAACATATCCATACTAATCACTTATCCCCTTTTCCACTTTTATCACATAATTCATATAACACCCCAAATGAGGATTTAGGATGCATAAACGCAACCTCTGCCCCTCCAGCACCTGGCCCTGGCTCTTCGGATAAGAGACGTACACCTTTTTCACGAAGCTCTGCCATTCGTTCACGAATTCCCGTCACACCAAACGCAACATGATGAATTCCTTCTCCACGTTTTTCAATAAAACCATGGATGGCACTTTTATCACTCATTGGTTCTAATAGCTCGATTTTCACGTTCCCTGCATCGATAAATGCCACACGAACCTGTTGAGATTCTACTTCTTCCACTTTCATCAACTTTAAGCCCAAAGTTTCTGTATAATATGTAATGCGTTCATCAAGATCGCGCACTGCAATCCCAATATGGTCTACTTTCTCCATGGTGACATCTCCTTCTGTTATGGTACATACTCTATTTTACAGACTTTTTTGTCAAAACTCTACTACTTGAGAAATTTTTCAGATTTGCTAAACTATTTATAAGAAAAGAAGGAGCGAACGAGCATATGAGTAATAAAAAATTTCAAAAAGTCGTTATTTATAGTATGATCGCAATTATGCTAATCTCATCTCTAGCATTCGGATTATCTATGATAATTTAAGGCAAAGCACGAGGCGTCCACACTACTGTGGGCGCTCTTTTTTAGCCTTTAACCCTTTAAATGACTGCTTTATTTCTAAATACCTGTCCATTTCCTCTATAAACTGATAGAGGGCTGCCTGAGCGATAAATTGCTCGTGGCTTTGTGGTAAAGGAAGCTGAGAAAAATCGCGCTTAACATGTTCGAGTTTTTCGCGATACTGACTAGCCGTATTCCCCGAATGAACATGCTCACCTAGGTCTTGTAAAAAATCTGCCACAATTTCAGCCTCTTGTACTATAACAGGTAATGTCGTCACTTTGGGTAGCACTCTTTCGATAATTTCTAGCTGCTGCTCTCGCATATCGAAATATACATAGTAATCATTTTTACGTCTTGTAAAATGGTTTTGAACATCTTTAAACGCTAATGATTTTGCCTCTTCTAGTGCTTTGATTGCATCGATAATTTCTTGGCCGTTCCACAACGTATCTCCTTGCCGTAAATAGCTGGCAATTTCTAAAAAAATCTTACTATATAGCTCCTCTATTTTGACTCTGTAGTAATTTAATTCCTTTTGAATGTCTGGCATATACATATTAATGGCAATCCCTGTTCCATAACCGATAGCCATCAACGCTAATTCATTATAAACAAGTGTTAATGAATAACCTTCAGCAGCGTAAATATGCATAATAATCACGACACTGGAGATAAATCCATCCGCAACCTTTAAAGATACAATAGTAGGAATAAAGAGTATAAGCATGCCTGCTAGTGTAAGTGGATGATAAGCAAATAACTCAAAGCTTACAAAGGCAAAAAGCATTGCTACAATACTTGCAACCAATCGTGTATAGGCTGCATAAATGGATTTCTTTTTTGTTGGTTGCACACATAATATCGTTAGAATACCAGCAGATGCATATGAGGCTAAATCAAAATACTGTGCAATGGCAATAGCGATGGCCGCACCAATTGCTGTTTTTAAAGTTCGATAGCCGATTGAAAACTTCTTCAGGCCGACTGCCTCCCATCCTTTAGTACTCTTCACTCATTCAGCTAATTATTTAGCCAATATTACAAAAATTTTAACAATAATGAAACTACCTATACATGAGGATCAGTAGGAAGCCTACATAGATAGCATAATCTATGAGGCTTTTCTACTTGATTGAAAATGATTTTTCTTATGCAAGAATAGACTTAAAGTTCGTCACAATATTCTTCAAAGTTTGCTTGTAAATTTGTCACAACTGACATTGGGTCATGCCCTTCAATTTCATAGCGTCCCACTTCTGCGACAACTTGTCCGTCTTTTAATAAAACGAATGATGGTGATGAAGGTAGATGATCTTCTCCAAAATGGTAACGCGCTGCTGCAGTTGCTTCTTTATCTTGCCCTGCAAACACTGTTACTAAATGGTCTGGACGTTTATCATAATGAACGCATTGTGCTGCTGCTGGACGAGCGATACCACCCGCACAACCACACACTGAGTTCACCATTACTAATGTTGTACCTGGACGAGCAAACGCCTCTTCTACAGCTTCTGGTGTTGTTAATTGTTCATAACCAGCTGCCTCAATTTCAGCACGTGCTGTTTTTAAAATTTCCTGCATAAATAAATCGTAATCCATATTCATATAGCGATAGCTCCTTTCAAGTTCGCGCCAATTTAGTTATATTTCAGATAGTAGATTTTTGACGCTTATCCATCTCTTATCATAGCAGTTTGCAAGCAATTTGTGCACCTACTTGCTCAACACATTTCAGTTGAAATTACTACGATTTCAATAAGACTCGTTTACTTGTCTTCCTGCTCCTCGCTAAATAAACGATCCACACCTTGTGTAACTGTCAACTGTCCACTTAAAATTTGACGTTCAAGCTGTTGTACTTGTGCTTTACGTTGCGGGTTTCCATAAAAGAGATCTATTAAATGATCGGTAATCATCGATTGGAACCACTCTTTTGTTTGTTGCTGGCGTCGGGTAGCCCAATAGTGATTTGCTTCTACGATTTGCTTGAATTCCCCAATTGTTTCCCAAACCTTATCAAGTCCTCGATTTTCTAGTGAACTAACAGGCATGGCAGTTGACATCCAACCAGGTGTAGCAGGCTGTAAAAAGTGCAAAATTTGTTTGTACTCTGCAACCGTTTTTTTAGCTAGACGTACATTATCACCATCCGCCTTATGCACGACAATTGCATCTGCTAATTCCATAATGCCTTTTTTCATGCCCTGCAATTCATCCCCCGCTCCTGTTAAAACTAGAAGCAGGAAGAAGTCAACCATGCCACGGACATAGGTTTCACTTTGTCCAACACCAACTGTTTCAATTAAAATCACATCATAGCCTGCTGCCTCACAAACTAACATGGTTTCTCGTGTCTTTTTGTGAACACCCCCTAGGGTACCTGCCGATGGCGATGGACGCACAAATGCACTAGGCTTCTTAACGAGCTCTTCCATACGCGTTTTATCGCCAAGTATACTTCCTCCCGATAGAGAAGAACTTGGATCAATGGCAAGAACAGCAACTCGTTTCCCCATATCACAAAGCATAGTACCGAAAGCCTCTATGAATGAGCTTTTTCCTGCCCCAGGCACACCTGTTATGCCAATTCGGATACTATTGCCTGTATGTGGAAGAAGCTCCTGCAATAGTTCTTGTGCCTGTACTTTATGGGTAGCGTTTGAACTTTCAATGAGGGTAATGGCTTTTGATAAATGTGTGCGAGAGCCCGCACGTACTTGTTGTGCAAGCTCTCCTACATTTAGAGTGTCTGCCTTTTTCTTTCGGAACTTTTTGGGTGTACCATATTGCATCCCGTCGTGAGTCGCCTCTACTCCGTCCATGACAAATAGCGCACTTTCTTCCATTCCTTTATTTTTGTCCATTATTCAGACACTTCCTCATAGCCTAAACGTTTGTAGATTTCTTCAATAATTTTTTGTGCGGATACAGGAATCACTGTACCTGGTCCGAAAATGGCTACTGCACCAGCATTATAAAGGAAATCATAATCTTGTGCTGGTATAACACCACCCACAATAATGATAATATCTTCACGACCTAGTTTTTCAAGCTCAGCTATCAATTCAGGCACTAACGTTTTATGTCCTGCTGCTAGTGAAGACACACCAATAACATGAACATCATTTTCAACAGCCATTTGAGCAGCCTCAGCAGGCGTCATAAATAATGGAGAAATATCTACGTCAAAGCCTAAATCTGCATAACCAGTTGCGACAACCTTTGCACCACGGTCATGTCCATCTTGTCCCATTTTAGCAACTAAAATACGCGGACGACGACCTTCATTTTCAAGGAATTCTTCTGTCATTTGTTTCACTTCCGCAATTTGCTCCTCATCAGAGAAGTTTGCAGAGTAAACACCAGAGATCGAACGAATGACCGCTTTATGACGACCAGAAACTGCTTCAATCGCATCAGATATTTCACCTAAAGAAGCACGAGCGCGCGCTGCATCCACTGCTACCGCTAGCAGGTTTTCTTCTCCATCTTGAGCCGCCTTCGTTAAGCGAGCTAAATGTTTTTGAACTTCCGCTTCATCACGAGCTGCCTTCATCGCTTCTAAACGTTCAATTTGTTTTTGACGAACAATGGTATTATCGATATCTAAAATATCGATTGGCTCTTCTTTTGCTAAGCGATACTTATTCACGCCAACAATCGTTTCTGTTTTAGAATCAATTTTCGCTTGACGTTTTGCTGCAGCTTCCTCAACCTTCATTTTTGGAAGTCCCGTTTCAATCGCTTTAGCCATACCACCAAGCGCTTCAATTTCTTCGATTAACGCCCAAGCAGATTTCGTAATTTCTTCTGTTAATTTCTCTACGTAGTACGAACCACCCCAAGGATCAATGACTTTTGTCATCGCTGTTTCCTCTTGTAAAAATAACTGTGTATTACGCGCGATACGTGCTGAGAAATCTGTTGGAAGTGCAATCGCTTCATCTAATGCATTTGTATGAAGGGATTGCGTATGTCCCATCGAAGAGGCATTTGCTTCGATTAAAGTACGTGCAACATTGTTAAATGGATCTTGCTCAGTTAATGACCAGCCAGATGTTTGGGAGTGCGTACGTAATGCTAATGTCTTTGGATTTTTCGGGTTAAACGTAGACATCATTTGTGCCCAAATACGACGTGCTGCACGCATTTTAGCAACTTCCATGTAATAGTTCATACCAATTGCCCAGAAGAACGATAAGCGAGGTGCAAATGCATCAATATCAATGCCTGCTTTTAATCCTGTTCGTACATACTCCAAGCCATCTGCTAATGTATAGGCAAGCTCAATGTCATTTGTTGCGCCTGCTTCTTGAATATGGTAACCAGAAATTGAAATAGAGTTAAATTTTGGCATATACTTCGCTGTATATTCAAAAATATCTGCAATGATTTTCATTGACATAGCTGGTGGGTAAATATATGTATTACGCACCATGTATTCTTTTAAAATATCATTTTGAATAGTACCTGCTAATTGATCTGGCGTTACCCCTTGTTCTTCTGCTGCTACAATATAGAATGCAAGGACGGGTAATACGGCACCATTCATTGTCATTGAAACTGACATTTGGTCTAACGGGATTTGATCGAAAAGGATTTTCATATCCTCAACTGAGTCAATCGCAACCCCAGCTTTTCCTACGTCCCCTGTTACACGTGGATGATCAGAGTCATAGCCTCGGTGTGTTGCTAAATCAAACGCGACAGAAAGACCTTTTTGTCCCATGGCCAAATTTCGTTTGTAAAAGGCATTGGATTCTTCAGCAGTTGAGAAACCAGCGTATTGCCGAACCGTCCATGGACGTGCTACATACATAGTAGGGTATGGTCCACGTGTGTTGGGTGCAATCCCTGCCACATCATTTAGATGTTTAGCCTCTTTAATATCTTCTTTTGTGTAAATATCTTTAATTTCAATCCCCTCATTTGTCATGAACTTGTCTTCAGACGCTTGAGGTGCTTCAGCTGTCAAAACCTTTTCTATTTCTACTGCATTAAAATTTGGCTTGCTCATCGTTGGACCTCCTTCATGCTCGCAAACACGGACTGTAATTTTTCAATGATGTTTTGTCCTGCGAAAATAAAGCCGTTTAAGCCATTTGCTAACCATGCTTCTTCTTCGTCTTTAAATTTGCCCGCTACATCTACAAGCACATTTGCTGGTTTTTCAGCTAAAATGGCCGATACAAATGCTTTTGTATCATCATCATTGCCTGCAATCACTACATACTTAGCCTCTGTCGCCTTCAGCCAAGCTACTGCCTCTTCTACAGTTGTCACTGGCTCACTTTTTTCTGGTACAAGACCCACTGTGTTTAAGAAGCCCGCTACAAAATCTGCGCGTGGTTTAGAGCTTTTTAATGATCCTAATGCTAAAATACCTGTTTTTACATCTGCTGCTGTCATGTCTGCACGTAAGTCCTCAAATGGAGCAGCGATACGCTTAATATCAGCAAATAATGGATTTGTATCCTGTTCAAGAATATCAGCTGGATTAGCATAAATATTCGTTCCAATTAATGATTGCTTACGTGTTTGGGCAGCTTTGATGCGTTTTTGATAGGATGCTTCCACTTCTTCTGCAAGCTTGCCAGAGGCTGTATATTCATCGATACCGCCAGCTGCCTGGATGTCTAAAAATAGTGCCCATGCTTCTTTCACAAAATCTGCTGTTAACGACTCGATAAAGTAAGAGCCCCCTGCTGGATCTTTTACTTTTAAGACATTTGTTTCTTCTCTTAAAATTAATGATACATTACGAGCGATACGAATGGATTGATCCGTAGGTTTTGTTAACACGTCATGTGGATGAACCGTAAAGAGATCAGCACCACCGATTAAACCAGAAAGCGCTTCATTTGAAGAGCGTAGTAAATTTACATACACATCTAATTTAGAAAAGCTTCTTAATGATGTTTCAGCAACAGTAGGGATTTTGATATGATCTGTTACGCCATAAGCGGATGAGAACGCTTTCCAAAGTACTTTAAAAGCACGTAGCTTTGCAATCTCCGTAAAGAATTGTGTATCAATGGCAAATGATACAAAGAATTTCTTCGAGAACGCTTCAAAGCTTTCTTCTTGTTCTGCAAATTTGGCTGCTAATGCAAGTGCATAGGCTAATTCTTGTACAGCGTTAGCACCTTCATTATGATAAACCGTTGTGTCTGCACTGACTGAGCGCACGTTCGGAAATGCAGTCAAAGTGATAGGGTCTTTTGAAATAATGTAACCTTTAATGGCTTCTTGTTGATCTACTGGAATGTTGTCGAATACTGCTAATAATGGGTCTTTTGAATTTTCAATAGTAATTTTAAACGAATATTCTGAGAAATATGATGCTAATTTGACCAATACTTCTTCTGTCCAAGCAAAGCTCACTCGGCTATCAATCGTAATAACTTCATTGCCTCGAGCTAGACTATCCTCAAGCTGTGCAAAAAAAGCTTCGCTTGAATCAGCGTGAATTTGTTGTGCCACCTGAAATACTTGATCATTTTGTAGGGAACGGATTGTGGCAACTTGTAAATCAAGCTCTTCTCCAAGCTTAGCTACTAAACTTTCTTGCGTGTAAAGCGGCTGTAGTGTAACACCTTCATTTGTTTTTGTGAATAGTGACTCAAATGGTTTCCCTTTTAAAGCTTTGATTGCTGCATCTTGCCAGTCTGAATAGGCTGGTATTTCAAATTCAATATTTTTCATGTTGTTTGACATGCGGACGCTTAATCAGCTTCCCCCCTTAGTAGTTTCTATTTGTTATTCTACATGACAAATTGCGACTCGAAAAGCATAAAAAAAATCGGAAACCCTTATACAGCAGGTTTCCGACAAGTCATCAGTAGACTGACGTTGAAGATTTATTTGTATTTTCGAGTATTTCTTTTACTCTATTTAGGAATTTACCACAGACAAGTCCATCAAGCACACGATGATCTAATGATAAACATAAATTCACAATATCACGTGCAGCAAACATTCCACCTGGTAAAACAACAGGTTTTTTTACAATACTTTCCACTTGCAGGATCGCTGCTTGTGGGTAATTGATGATGCCCATTGATTGAACAGAGCCAAATGCACCTGTATTATTCACTGTAAATGTACCACCAGTAATGTCATCCATTGCTAATTTTCCTGTACGAACTTTGATAGCCAGTTCATTGATTTCTTTCGCAATTCCTTTAATGGATTTTTCATCTGCGTGTTTTATAACAGGTACAAATAAGGCATCATCCGTTGCTACTGCAATCGAAATATTGATGTCATGTTTTTGAATGATTTTATCTTCCGCCCACATCGAATTCAGCATTGGGAATTCCTTTAAAGCTTGAGCAACCGCTTTTACAAAGAAGGCGAAATATGTAAGATTAAAGCCTTCTTTTTGCTTAAATTCATTCTTTAAGCTATCACGATAAGTCACTAAATCTGTTACATCCACTTCCATCATCATCCAAGCATGCGGCGCTTCATGTACACTTTTCACCATATTATTCGCAATGGCACGACGGATCTTCGTCACTGGAATTTCGATATCTCCTGGATGAATAGGTTGTACAGGTGCAGCTGCTTTTTCCACTTGTTGCTGTGGTGCAGAAGCTGCTGTAGGTGCTGATGTCGTTTGAACGGTTGGAGCTGCTTGTGCTACATCATTTGCCGTTGGGATATTACCTGTTTCAATGAGCTTTAACAGGTCTTTTCGTGTAATACGACCACCCTCGCCAGTACCTGTTACAAGGTCTAAAGCTATATCATGCTCCTGTGCAAGTCGAAGAACAGCTGGTGAATAACGTACTTTACCCGTACGTGCCTCTTTTGGTGCAGATACTGGAGCTGCTACCTGCTGTGGTGCCTCCTGTTTCTTTTGAACACCTGCATTTAAAATAGCCGTACTTACCGCTGATTTTTTTTCAGGTGGTGGTGCTGGTAATTCACCTTCTCCCGCTATTTCAATCGAGCAAACGACTGCTCCAACTGGTAATGTCTGACCTTCTTGCGCAAGTAGCTCCGTGATAACCCCTTCAAATGATGACGGGATTTCAGCATTTACTTTATCAGTAACAACCTCTGCTAATGGATCATACTTTTTAACTGTATCTCCAGGCTTTACAAGCCATTTTTCAATTGTACCTTCTGTTACACTTTCGCCGAGCTGTGGCATTGTAATATTTTGAACCGACATCTTTTATTCCTCCCATCAATTAAGCCTAGGCGTCATTGTACCTGATGCAGCGCTAAAAACATTAAACGTAGATAGGCATTTAGACAGATTTTGACTTTCATATGTGCAAAGTCAAAATCTGTTGTTCCGTCTGAGGCTTTTATTTTTTCGTTCAGCCTTGTTGTAATCTATTAGAACGCAGCAAGTTCTCGCATAGCACGTTCCACTTTATCAGGATTAATCATAAAATATTTCTCCATCGTTGGTGCATATGGCATGGCTGGCACATCAGGTCCCGCTAGACGTTGAATTGGTGCATCAAGCTCAAATAAACAATGTTCTGCAATAATTGCAGCAACCTCACTCATGATACTACCTTCTTTATTATCCTCTGTGACAAGCAATACTTTACCTGTCTTACTTGCAGCCTCAATAATCGCTTCTTTATCCAGAGGGTAAACTGTACGCAAGTCAAGGATATGAGCGGAAATACCATCCGCAGCTAGGCGTTCTGCCGCTTGTAAAGCAAAGTGGACTGCTAAACCATAGGTAATGACTGTCACGTCATCTCCTTCACGTTTTACATCTGCTTTACCAATTGGCAATGTGTAATCATCTAGTGGTACTTCCCCTTTAATTAAACGATAGGCACGTTTATGTTCGAAAAATAATACTGGATCTTCATCACGAATAGCAGCTTTCAATAAGCCTTTTGCATCATACGGTGTTGATGGAATGACAATTTTCAAACCAGGTGTACCAGCAAAAAGTGCTTCAACGGATTGTGAATGATAAAGTGCCCCGTGAATACCTCCGCCAAAAGGTGCGCGGATGACCATTGGACAAGTCCAGTCATTATTAGAACGGTAACGAATTTTGGCTGCCTCTGAGACGATTTGATTGACAGCTGGCATAATAAAATCAGCAAATTGCATTTCAGCAATCGGACGCATACCGTACATCGCAGCACCAATACCCACACCAGCTATTGCACTTTCTGCAAGCGGTGTATCAAGCACGCGGTATTCACCAAATTGATCGTATAGCCCAGTAGTGGCTTTGAATACACCACCTTTACGACCAACGTCCTCTCCTAAAATGAAAACTCGTTCGTCACGTTCCATCTCTTCTTTCATTGCTAATGTAATCGCATCAATATAAGACATTACTGCCATTACATGTCACCTCCGTCCACTGGTGCATAAACATATTTAAGTGCATGCTCTGGTTGTGCATATGGAGCCGCTTCAGCATAATCAGTTGCTTCATTTACTTCTGCCATAACACGCTCTTCGATTTCAGTACGTATCGCGTCCGTCATCACGCCACTATCCATTAAATACTTTTCAAATAATACAATTGGATCCTTTGCTTTGCCTTCTGCAATATCTTCAGCCGTACGGTATTGACGGTCATCATCATCTGAAGAATGGGCTGTTAAACGATAAGTGACTGTTTCGATTAAGCTTGGACCTTCCCCATTACGTGCACGATCTGCAGCCTCTTTCACCACTTTATACACTTGTAACGGATTTTTCCCATCCACGGTCACTCCTGGCATTCCATAGCCAATCCCACGATCAGATACTTTTGCACAGCCTAGTTGACGCTCTACTGGCACAGAAATCGCATATTGATTGTTTTCTACCATAATAATGACTGGTAGCTTATGCACACCTGCAAAGTTCGCTCCTTCATGGAAGTCTCCTTGGTTGGATGAACCTTCACCAAGCGTAACGAAAGAAACAAAATCTTCATTTTGTAGACGTCCTGCAAGTGCAACGCCCACTGCGTGTGGAACTTGAGTCGTAACAGGAGATGAACCTGTTAAAATACGATTTTTCTTTTGACCAAAGTGGCCTGGCATTTGACGGCCACCAGAGTTTGGATCTTCTGCTTTAGCAAACGCAGATAGCATCAGTTCTCTTGGTGTCATACCAAAATGTAAAACAACACCCATATCACGATAATAAGGTGCAATATAATCCTTACTTTTATCCAGTGCAAAGGCTGCTCCAACCTGTGCCGCCTCTTGACCTTGACAGGAAATTACAAACGGAATTTTACCAGAACGGTTTAACAACCACATACGCTCATCCAGTCTTCTGGCCATTAACATTGTTTCGAACATAGCAAGTACATCTTCATTTGACAAACCTAAATCTTCATGTTTGATTTGAACATCTTGCATACGAACACCCCTTTCGTATTATAGAGAAATAACTATCTTATCCTATATCCCCACATTTGGATATGTTAGTTATGAAATTCAGAAAATTAAAAATGGATAGCGCGATCATCCACTGCTAGAGCAGATTCCACTAACACCTCATTTAAGGATGGATGTGGATGAATTGCCTGACTAATTTCCCATGGTGTTGCATCTAACACTTTTGCTAAGGATGCTTCACCAATTAAATCTGTTACATGAGGCCCTACCATATGAATACCCAAAATATCATCTGTTTCTTCATCAGCAATAATTTTGACAAAGCCTTCTGTCTCTCCATTTACTAATGCTTTACCAATGGCCTTAAACGGGAATTTACCAATCTTTAATGAAAATCCTTGTTCTTTAGCAGCACTTTCTGTTAATCCAATGCTAGCAACTTCTGGATAGGAATAAACACATTTCGGTACTTTTAGTGCATCCAATGTCTCGGTTTTCCCTGTTGCTATATGCTCAATAGCTGAAAGCCCTTCATGAGAAGCAACATGCGCTAATTGTAAGCCACCAATCACATCTCCTATGGCATACATATGAGACTCTTTCGTTTGATAGGAACCATTCACTTTAATAAAGCCATTTTCCACTTCAATCTCTGTATTTTCTAGACCAATACCTTGCGTATTCGCCTCACGTCCTACACAAAGTAATAGTTTATCAGCCTCAAAAACTTCTTCTTTTTCATTCACTTGCGCAGAAATGAAAACGTTATCATTTTCAATTTTGAATGTATTTGTATCTAAGCGAGCATTCGTAACAATACGAACGCCTCGTTTCTCAAGTTGTTTCGTCACTTCTTTAACGATGTCCGCATCTTCAGCTGGTAAAATGGATGGACCATATTCTACTACTGTTACATATACACCAAAATCGCATAGCATAGATGCCCACTCAATTCCAATAACACCACCACCAACGATTAGGAGTGACTTTGGTAAACTTTCTAACTGTAATGCGTGGTCTGAATTCAGCACATATTGCCCATCTATCGTTAACCCTGCCATACCACGAGGCTTTGAGCCCGTTGCAATGACAACATTCGTAGGCACAAGCATTTCATTTTCATCGCCATTGGACATTTCTACAGATATTGTACCAGGCATAGGTGAGAAAATAGATGGACCCAAAATTCGCCCTGTACCATGATAAACATCTATTTTGCCTTTTTTCATCAGTGTATTCACACCTTGGCTTAATTGCTCAACGATTGCTTGTTTCCTAGCTTGAACTTTGTCAAATTGTAATGTTACACCTTCAATATCGACACCATATTCGCTAGCTGTTTTATTAGCCATACGATATACTTCGGCACTTCGGAGTAACGCTTTACTTGGAATACAGCCTTTATGCAAGCATGTACCTCCTAAACGCTCACGCTCTACAATGGCTGTTTTTAAGCCTAGCTGAGCAGCTCGGATGGCTGCAACATATCCACCTGTACCTCCACCTAAAATGACAACATCATAATTTTGAGCCATGTTTATTCCCCCTATTGAGAAAAGTGCTAAAGGATTCTATTAAACAATAACCAAGTGATTTTTTTAACAGTCAGTGCTTTAGAAAAACTTTAGCTTTACTTCATTAAAGCCCTAATTTCTTGTTGAAAATAGAAGAAGTCGACAATGCGACTTCTCTTCATGTATCAACTGTCTAAATTAGCGACCGTGTAAAATATTTTTTTCATTTTTTAAAAATTGGCTGCGCGATTTTGCTACGCGAGCGATACGTTCCTCAGCTAAGCGGTTCGCTGCCACATATGTTGGAATGCCATCTCGTTTTGAAATAGCAAAGATTTTTTCAATACTATCATAAATGCCATCAACGCGTTTCATTGCACGTTCACGATTATAGCCATATAATTCATCCGCAACGTTAATAACGCCACCAGCATTGATTACATAATCTGGTGCATAGACGATACCTAATTCATGTAGGTAGTCACCATGACGTGAATCTTTTAATTGGTTATTTGCAGAACCAGCAATCACTTTCGCTTTTAATTGCGGAATTGTTTCATCATTTAAAATTGCCCCTAATGCACAAGGTGAGAAGATATCTACTTCTTGCGCATAGATTTCATCTGGTGCCACTGCAATCGCGTCGAAGTCATTAACAACTCGATCAATAGCTGCCTGATTGATATCTGTTACAACAAGTTTTGCCCCTTCATTATGTAAATACTCGCAAAGCTTGTAGGCTACATTTCCTAGACCCTGTACAGAAACTTTTAATCCTTCTAGTGAGTCTGAACCGAATGCTTCTTTTGCAGCTGCCTTCATACCACGGTAAACACCATAAGCTGTTACTGGAGATGGGTTACCTGAAGAACCGAATGCAGGAGAAATTCCTGTTACATAATTTGTTTCTTCATGGATTAAATCCATATCTGATACCGTTGTACCTACATCTTCAGCTGTAATATAGCGGCCATTTAATCCTTGAATGAAACGACCTAACGCACGGAACATCTCTTCGTTTTTATCTTTAAATGGGTCACCAATAATGACCGTTTTTCCACCGCCAAGGTTTAAACCAGCTGCAGCATTTTTGTAAGTCATTCCTCGTGCTAAACGTAATGCATCTTCAATTGCATTTTCTTCCGACGCATACGTCCACATACGTGCTCCACCTAGTGCTGGTCCAAGTGTTGTATCATGGATAGCGATAACCGCTTTTAACCCTGATGCTTCATCTTGGCAAAATACCAATTGTTCGTAATCATACTTTTCCATATACTTGAAGATTTCCATGAAACTCGCCCCTTTGCTTTGGAAAGTGCATCCCCAAATGCCCATCCAATCAAGTTTTATCTAACAATCTAATCTTCATAGCGTCCTCACTCAGCAAATTCTGAGCTCCTATTCGGTAGTAGGTGTTTAGACCCTAATACTTAAAGAAGAAATTGTTTAGTAATGGATAATATTGCTCCACTTATTTTTACAATACTGACAAATTCACAATTTCGCAACTATTATTACATATTCTTATTTAAGTAAGAATTTTCTAAACATTCAGTTACAATTGCTACTTTCTGTCCTGTCACGTTTTTAGCTAAAAATATTATATTGGTTTATACCCTTCCTTGACATTCCCCCATCCACAGGTAAAATTAATCATAGGAATAAGGAGGGGTATACATGGCCCGTTTAGCTGCATTTATTGTAATGCTTATTCCAGGTCTTATGGCTGCAGGTGGCATTAAATTTATGCGTGATACATTATTTGGTAAGCTTATTTCACCATTCCCATTTTTATGGCTGCAATTTGTAGTTGGTGTCATTTTCTTCGTCATAGGCTTTGGTTTTTTCGCTGGATTTTTACTGCATCGCGATCGAAAAAACGGAAAAGTAGCACCACGCTTCCAAAAAAAATAAAAAAAGCTATCCAAATAAGTCATGCAAGACTTACTGGATAGCTCTTTTTATATCCGCTGCTGAGATGTGATAACTTTATCAGGATAATCCGTAATCCAACCAATAACAGAAGGGTGCGGATTAGTTAAAAATGGTTCCGTGCCATCAATAGCATAAAAACGACATGCTTTTTCACTTGTAACACAGGCCTCCAAATATCTTGGTTTGTAGTACCTTTTATGCATATGCACACTATCAGCCGCTTTATAATCAGCTAGAAGATCCCATTTTATTTTTTTCGTAGCAATAAGGGCCGTTTCAAATTCAGGTCTATGCTTTTTTACGATCTCTAAAAGCTCATAGTGAAAGGATGAAAAATGACTACCTTTTGGCAGAGCCAAGCCTCCAAGAAAATGAATTAGCCCACTCTTATTGTCCAATATCGTTGATTTTAATTCAATATTCAACGGCATCTGCTGTATATTTGCCCATGCTAAAACTGCCTCAAACGCTGGCATTTTATAGGACGAAAATAGACGTCTCCAAGGCTTGCCAAGTTTAAAGCGCAGAAGCTCCTCCATCGTACAATCGCTCACCAATTTATTGGTGCCTACTAACCTCGATAATTGTGGATCATGATACACTACAGGTAATCCATCTTTTGAGAATTGAATATCTAGTTCAATCCCATCAGCACCTAGCTCTAATGCCTTTTCAAAAGCTTGAAAGGTATTCTCTAATGCATAAGCAGAAGCACCTCGATGTGCAAAAACAGGGATAAAAGCTGCCTTAGACATTTAACTCACCAAATTCTAGTAGGAATTTACCATTCGTCATTTTGCTTAATAAAGATGATTTTCTACCAATTTGAATATAAGTTCCAGGGTGCGCCTCTTTTGTCACAATAATCTCTTCTTTCCCTACATGACGCATTTCATCCATTAATAGTTTTATTTCACGATCTAATGTAATCGCTTCAGCCTTTAATTTAGTTAAGGCTTGTTTTGTTACCTCAAATGACGCTGATTGTTCTTTGGACATTTGATTGAGAAAAGGTAATAAATTTTTCATGCTATTCTCGTTTGCTGAAATCTCTGTTTGCAATTGTTTTAGCTGTGCTGCTTTTTCCTGCATCACGGTGTTATTTTCCTGCTTATTAATACTTTCTATTATTAAATCTGTTCGACGCTCTAATCGGTTTCCTGAAATGGCCGTAACAATCGTATTTTTAGCTACTGCACGTCCCCCAATAATTTTACCTTTTCGTTCATCCACATATATTGAATGAGCAGAAAGTTGTGAACCTAGTGCGTAAAAACCAATATGAATACTATTAGCTGCAAATAAATTTGCTTCATTTACATGTTTAACAAATATATTGCCACCTGCTTCTACCACTGTTGAACCAAGACCAAAGATGCCCCCACGAATATATACATCACCCTCAATGGATTTAATAAGCTTGGCACCGCTTACACCCTCAGCCCCTTCAATGGAAATATCGCCAGTCGCAATAACTGTATAGCCATTTGTTACTGTACCTTTAATACTAAGTGAACCATTAAATTCAAGGTTACCTGTTTCTACTCCTACATCACCATTTATAGGAAGGTGCCTGTTTACACCAATCATGCCTTTGACATCATCTAAAACGCCAGCAATTTTCGAGCGAATGACGATTTTTCCGTCTTCTTCCACTTCATAGGCAGATTTTGTATCATATTTAATAGGATAATCTCGTCCAGGTACAGCAGCAACTTCTTGACCTAGCACATTTTTCCCTGGTTTACCTAATGTAGCAGGAATTTTTTCACCTAGCCAAGAGCCTTCTGAAATTTCCGAAATAAAATTCATATCATAGTAATCCGCTTTACCGTCTTCACGAATGACTGGCTTTCTCTCGGGTTTAGGTAAGTATGTAATTTGTGCATCTATTCCTGCTATTGGTTGCTCACCTTGAGCAATTAAGAATGCTTTTCCTGGTTCAGCCTTCAATATATCAAAATCTAATATGCCATGTATAATTCCATTTTCATTGAGTGTTTCTCGGATTTGTTGTGTTAATTTTTCTTTATTATTTTGAATATAATCATGCGTTTCATATATAAAAACAGAGGCTGACATCTTATCACGTGCCACTTCTGCTTCAATGTTCGGAAGCCAGCGTCCAATTTCAACAGGATTGGTATTCTGGGTTGATAACACATTTTTTAAAATTGAAAAATTAGATAATTTCAGTCGTGGATGACTACGTAGGATACTATCAAATTCTTTTAATGGGAAACCTGCGCTAAAAGTAAGCATAAATACCTTGCCATTTTCCTCAGAAATTTCGAAGTTTTCATTTCGAACTAGAATCAAGCTACCTCCTCCTTCCCTCTATATGTAAGTATATACAATCCACTTACATTTGTTTAGAGACCATTGTCACTACCGAGAAAGAAAATAGTACCACTTAATCATTAAAATATAAGACAATATTTTATTTACCCTAAAAGATTATAGATATTTAGTACTAATAAATTGTTTGTTTTTGAGTTTTTTTATTAAAATTACCGATAAATTCAAAGTAATTCCATCAGGCTATTTTGAATATATCATCTTCCAAGTACAGGTATCCACGGGTGCTTCCCACTAAACTATAGGTCTGAATAGGTCTTTTTAACTAACAGCGTATTGATATTCCTTTCAATTCGGAAAGTAGAACCTAGTTGTATCAATTGCTGTCGATTCATATATTGCATACTTATTTTACCATCGAATGCTAAACGCACCTCAAATAGCTCTTCTGTTATCTGTGTGATTTCGAGTGAATTCATTCCCTCTAATTGAAAATTTATACTTTTTATTGTAATCACCTACTATAAGTTTGTAGAAAGGTCTCAAATGATTTTACTCTTCATCTTTAGAATATGACGTTAAATCCACTATACATGTATATATCGTGTATTTTTAGCTGATTTAGACGTTCTTTTAACGATTTCAATGTTAAAGGTCAGCCACAGAAATTTCCACATTATTTGTTCAAGTAACAAAAAAAGCGCCCCCTTAAACTATAGATTTAAAAAGGCGCTGTACTATGCGAAGTATAATTGCTGTATATGTTAATGATTTATATCGGTACTAGCTAGCCATCATATCAATACGAATTTTGTCAGCGATCATGGCGATGAATTCGCTATTTGTTGGTTTGGATTTCAAGTGATGGACTGTATAGCCAAACATTGACGAAATGGATTCATAATTGCCACGATTCCAGGCTACCTCTATGGCGTGACGAATCGCACGTTCCACGCGGGATGGTGTCGTATTAAATTTTTTAGCGATTTCTGGATATAAAATTTTTGTCACAGATCCTAATAATTCAATATCCTCAAAGACCATTTGAATGGCTTCACGCAAATAGGAGTAGCCCTTAATATGTGCAGGGACACCGATTTCTTTGATGATGGCTGTAATCGTACTGTCTAATTGATGCTGATTTAATTTTTGAGGTACTGTCGGTTGTAATACGCTTGTCTTTTTCGGAAGTGTCGCCTTCTGTCCAGCACAATGTAAAATCTTTTGTACCAATTGGTCGAATTCAAAGGGCTTTAGCATGAAATAAGAAGCTCCTAAATCCACCGCCTGTTTCATGACATCCTCTTGGCCAAAAGCCGTTAGCATAATGACTTGAATTGATGACATTTTCTCATTTTGATACATGGACTCTAATACAGCTAAACCGTCAAGATGAGGCATTATTATATCTAGAAGTAAAATATCTGGTGTAAATTCCTCAAGCATTTGTAGACATACTTTTCCATTTGAAGCAGTTGCAATAATTTCTATTTCGGCATGTCCTTGAAAATACTGCTCCATTGTTTTTAATAACTCACGATTATCATCTGCAATCGCTACTTTTACCTTTGTCATTTCAATTCCTCCTTCTGGACTTGCTTTGAACACCTCAAAGCGATAACCTAAACCCCTAAATGCCGTTTTTGGCACACTGTGGAATTTTCGACATTTTTGTTTTAAAAACCTTTTCTATTTCCAAAAATGAGTATGTAGTCCGATACTTTCTTTTAATATCGACAAGTTACGCTAAATGACGCGACTTGTCGAATGCTCTTATAACTTATTTTAGATAAATTTAGTAGATAAAACTACAGTTTTTTTAAATATCATGCCTTCTTCAGGAAATTATCGGAAATACATGTTGGATTCGATGAAATAAGGGTAAAAAATCCGTGTAGTTTCCCGCGGCTTTTGTCCTGCCTGGGGAAAATTAAACGGATTTTTACCTTTCATACCTTTTTATGAAGACCTTCTTAACATTTCCGCTACTGTTAGCGCTGCACCTTTTTTCGGCTCCTCCACAAACATATGTGTCACAGCACCGACAAAACGACCGTCTTGGATAATAGGACTGCCACTCATTCCCTGCAAAATGCCACCTGTTTTTTCAATGAGCTTCTCGTCAGATACTATAAATTCAAGGCGTTCATTTTCCACTTTGGTAATTTCTATTGAAAAGGTTTCCACCTTACTGCCTTCAATGGCTGTATAGATTTCAGCTTTCCCCGTTTTTATATCTTTTTCATGCATAATTTCTATCGCTTTGGGTAATCTTTGTTGATAACCGTCTTCCCAGCGGCCAAAAATACCATAAATAGTATTTTTATCTATACTACCTAGACGTTCTTGATGCTTTTCAATGGAGGAAATTTTATAGCCAGGTTGGCCTGGTGTGCTTTTTCGGATTTGCTGAATAGAAGCTAAAAAAATGGAGCCAGCTCTAAAAACAGGGGCTTCTTGTAGGGTTGAATCGACAATTTGATGACCTAGTGCACCGTAATTTTTTGTCTCTGGATCAATATAAGTCAGTGTTCCTACTCCATCTGTTTCATCTTTTAAAAAGGAAATGACATGCTCTGCTTCTTGGTTTTGTAATTCCAATGTAATTTGTTGGCCTTCACTATTGATCGTCCATGTCTGTTGGCCATCTTTTGCCACAGCCTGCTTGGCATCAGCAAGAGATTTTACTGGTATATCGTTTATTTTTTCAATAACAGCGCCTCCTTTCATCCACTGATTGGAAGCTAACAGTACATCGTGTGCGACAAATACATGGGACAATTGAAGTTGAATTCCAATTGCTTCGCCCATTGGTATAAGCTTTTTGGCGGCTAAAGCTTGTATAGGCAACACTAATAAAAAGATGAGCATAGGCAAAATGACTAATTGACGCCAATGACGATTCATACGACACCTCCTTTTCATTTTTGTCTTTTTACTATGTGTTGTTGTGACGTTCTTATAAGCGGTAAATATTTGCGCAAAATGAAAAAAGCCAGAAACAGCTGAAACTGTTTCTGGAATAATGGTTAACGCATTTGTTTTTTTCGTTCATCTGCCATTTTTAAAAGCTCCGTGGCATGCTGTAGTGTCAACGCTGTAATTTCCGTTCCAGACATCATACGGCTAACTTCCTCTATACGAGCATCTTGATCAATCTCTGATAAGGAAGTAAACGTTCGATCATGCTCGACTTCTTTTTTAATGAAGTAATGATGATCAGCCATCGCTGCAACTTGAGGTAAATGTGAAATACATAAAACTTGAGAATTAACAGAAATCGCGGCAATTTTCTCTGCAATCGCCTGCGCAACCCGACCACTGACACCTGTATCCACCTCATCAAAGATAATGGAAGTAATTCCATTGGAAGAAGAGAAAATGGTTTTCAACGCTAGCATCATTCGTGATAATTCTCCACCTGATGCAATTTTCGGTAAAGACTTTGGTGGTTCCCCAACGTTTGTGGAAATGTAGAAGATAATTTGATCTTTCCCATTGGCATCAAAATAGGGTAATTCATCGAAATTGACAATAAATTTTGCTTTTTCCATATGTAATTCACGTAACTCTGCCATAATTGCTTCACTCAATTGTTGTGCTGCAGCTTTACGTACAGTTGAAAGTTCACTAGCCAGCTCATTGAGTACAGCTTCCATCTCTATCACACGTCGTTCTTTCACCTGCAAAATCTCATCACGATTCAACAGCTCATTTAACTCGTTTTTAATTTTTTCATAATAAGCCAAGATCTCTTCCACTGTCGTACCATATTTGCGTTTTAAAGTTTGCAACAACGCTAAACGCTGCTCAACCTCGTTTAAACGTGCAGGGTCAAATTCCAATTCATCTAACACATTTTTGACCTGATAGGCTGCATCCTGTAATGCATAAAACGCAGTTGTCACTGCCTCAGATGATTCTTTGAATTGCTCATCAACCGTTGCAGCATCTTCTAAAGCACCCATTGCTGTTCCGATCCAATCAAGCCCTTTCGTTTCGCCCTGAATGGCTTCATAGGCTGCACTAGAACGTTCAAAAATTTTATTAAAATTCATCAAACGACGGCGTTCGTCTAGAAGCTCGTCTTCCTCACCTAACTTTAAATTAGCTTCGTCCAACTCTTTAATTTGAAATTGATACAAATCGATACGTTGTGCCATCAACTGCTCATCAATGGATATAGAAGCTAAGTCTTTTTTGAGCAAACGGTATTCATCATATTGGGCGCGATAGTTTTTTTGAATCGGCGACAGCTCTTCTTCTGCAAACTGATCAAGCAAATTGATGTGCTGCTTTTCATCCATTAGCTCTTGATTTTCATGTTGGCCATGAATATCTATGAGACTTGCCCCAATGTCTCTTAGTACCGACAAAGGCACGAGCTTACCATTCACTCGGCAAATACTTTTACCGGTATCATTCAAATCACGACGTAAAATAATTGTATCTTCTTCTATTTCAATGCCTGCTTCTTCTAACTTTTTCAGAACAGGATGAACTGAACTCGAAATTTGAAATAAGCCACCCAATTCTGCTTTTCTTGCGCCATGACGAATAAATTCAGTGTTGCCTCGTCCTCCTGCAAGTAAATGCACCGCATCAATGATAATAGATTTTCCGGCACCTGTTTCCCCAGTGAGAACTGTTAAGCCTTCTAAAAAGCTGACAGTCAAATCCTCAATGATGGCAAAGTTTCGAATACTAAGCTCTCTTAACACAAATTGTCACCTCTAAATCAAATTAACCATTTTTTATAGCATGTCTAATAAACGATTTTTTGTATTTTCACGCTCATTTTCATTTCGACAAATAATTAAAATGGTATCATCTCCAGAAATTGTACCTAAAATTTCCGGCCAATCTAAATGGTCAAGTAGGGAAGCAATGGCATTCGCATTCCCAGGAAGAGCTTTCATGACTAAAAAATGTGATGCCCCATCAATACTTACAAAAGCATCCGCTAATGCACGATGTAATTTTTGGACTGGATTGAAACGTTGATCTGCGGGTAGGCTATATTTATAACGCCCATCCTGTAATGGTACTTTTACTAAATGAAGCTCTTTAATATCTCGTGATACTGTAGCTTGTGTCACATTATAGCCTGCTTCTTTTAAAAAATCGACTAAATCATCTTGTGTTTCAATTTCATGATTGGCGATAATATCCCGAATCCGTATATGTCGTTGTCCCTTATTCAACGAAATCACCTCTTATAAATAATTGTATATGTGTATAATCACACTACCATTTTCAACAAAAAAGCACAAGAAAAAACACGGCTCTATAAGCGAGCACGTGTTATTTTAATGAATTATGCGCTTCTTCAACGAGTGCATTAAAAGCTGTATATGCAGGTAGCACTTCTTGTCCAATAGGATTCACTAAATGGAATAAAAATTCAATATTTCCTTCTCCACCTGTGATTGGAGAGAATGAAGCATCTTTTACTACAAAACCAACCTCAGTTGCCATTGCAGCCGTTTTTTCCAAAACTTCTAAATGTACTTTTTTATCACGAACAATTCCTTTTTTACCTACTTTATCTTTCCCAGCTTCAAACTGAGGTTTCACCAATGCCATAACATCCCCACCTGGCAGCAATAATGTTTTTAATACTGGTAAAATCAGTGATAACGAAATAAAGCTAACATCGATTGTTGCAAAATCAGGTAAACCTTCTGATAAATCAGCTGCCGTTGTGTAGCGAAAATTCGTTTTCTCCATTACTGTCACTCGTTCATCAGAGCGAATTTTCCATGCTAATTGGTTCGAACCAACATCTAGTGCATAGCAATGTCTTGCACCATGTTGTAAGGCACAATCTGTAAAGCCACCTGTAGAGGAGCCAATGTCAAGCATTAGCTTCCCTTCTACAGACATATCAAAAATTTGTAGCGCCTTTTCTAATTTAAGGCCTCCACGACTCACATATTTTAAATCTGAGCCCTTTACTTGTAGCGGTGCATCCACGGCAATTTTCTCGCCTGCCTTATCAATTCGTATTTCATTTGAAAAGACAAGGCCTGCCATAATGGACCGTTTTGCTTTTTCTCTTGTTTCACATAGTCCACGCTCTACAAGTAAAATATCTACACGTTCTTTTGGTTGTTTTGTCATTATTTATTCAAACCCACTTGCTGTTTTTGTTGAAGTAATACATGCATACGTGCAACCGTATCTTCTGCTGTCATATGAATTTCTGCGAGTAGCTGATCTACGTTGCCATGCTCAATATATTGATCTGGGATGCCCATTCGATCAACTAGCGCATTTAAATAGCCGTGGTCATGAGCAAACTCTAATACACCACTACCAAATCCACCTTGTAGAACAGCTTCTTCAATTGTTAAAATCGGTTTTTGACTAGATAATATACGGTGTAGCACATCCTCATCCATCGGTTTGATAAAGCGTGCATTGACCACTTCAATATCGATTCCTTGTTGCGCAAGCATTTCAGCAGCAGCCATTGCCATTGGAATCGTTGTTCCAAATGTCAAAATAGATGCATCTTTCCCCTCACGTAAAACTTCCCAGCTACCAATTGGTAAAGCTATAAGCTCATCATCTAATGGCACACCAATTCCATTACCACGTGGATAACGAAGTGCAATAGGACCACCATCATAATCAATTGCTGTTTTTACCATATGTTGCCCTTCATTCTCATCCTTTGGCATCATGATTGTCATGTTTGGAATATGACGAAGGAAAGCAATATCAAATACACCTTGATGTGTTTCCCCATCTGCTCCCACTAAACCAGCCCGATCAATACCAATAAAGACATTTAAATTCGGGCGAGCAATATCATGCAATACTTGGTCATATGCACGTTGCAGGAAGGTAGAATAAATCGCTAAAAATGGCTTCATCTTTTGCGTAGCTAATCCTGCAGCCATCGTTGCCGCATGCTGCTCCGCAATCCCTACATCAAAGAAACGATTTGGGAAGTCCTTTTGAATACCTTGTAGCTTTGAACCTACAGGCATGGCAGGTGTAATCGTTACCACACGCTCATTTTCATGAGCAATTTTACGAACCGTCTCAGCAATTAAACTACTCCAAGCTGGTCCAGTAGTCTCAGACTTCACAAAGGCACCATTTTCAATTTTATAAGGACCTGTTCCATGCCAATTCCCGATTGTATCATCTTCGGCTGGTTTATAGCCCTTTCCTTTTTTCGTAATAACATGAACAAGGACTGGCCCTTTTACTTTTTTCGCATGTGATAATGTCATTTCAAGCGCTTCAAAATCATGTCCATCAATTGGACCAAGATATTTAAAACCTAGCTCCTCAAAAAACACTCCAGATACTACTAAATATTTTAAGCTATCTTTTACGCGTTCAACAGTAGAGGCAAGCTTTCCACCTAATACAGGAATCTTATTAATAAGTGATTCCAGCTCTTCCTTGGCTTTTGAGTACTCCTTGGCTGTACGTAAACGACCTAAAACATTGTGTAATGCGCCAACATTTGGTGCAATCGACATTTCATTATCGTTGAGGATGACAATCATATTTGTTTTTGCATGGCCAATATGATTTAATGCCTCAAGTGCCATACCACCTGTTAAAGCCCCATCACCAATAATAGGGATAACAAAGTTGTTTTCTTTTTTTATATCACGTGCTGCTGCCATACCCATGGCTGCTGATAAAGATGTCGAGCTATGACCTGTTTCCCACTCATCATGTTCACTCTCCACGCGCTTTGGAAATCCACAAAGCCCTTTGAACTGACGTAGTGTGTCAAATTGACTCGCACGACCTGTTAAAATTTTATGCACGTAAGCTTGGTGGCCAACATCCCACAAAAACTTATCTTTAGGACTGTCAAACATTTTATGCAGCATCATCGTTAACTCAACTACGCCTAAATTCGGCCCGATATGCCCACCTGTGACAGAACATTTTTCGATTAAGAAGGTACGAATTTCTTGGGCAAGCTGCTCAAGCTCCTTCTTATTTAAGTTTTTTAAAAAGGATGGACTAGTTATTTTATTTAAATCCACCTTTCTCACACACCTTTTCAATAAAATATTCACCGCAATTGTGTTTCCACCATTATAGCAGTGTTATCAATATGCTAAAAGTACGAGCACTTCATTGTTTACATATTGCAAACGTTCCCACCTATTCTAGCATATTCTTTTCCTTCAACGCCTTGATTTTCTCTTAGTTTTTACGATGAACTATATAAGCAGCAAAGTCACGTAATAGGCTGACATCTATTGGTAATTGATCGAGTGCGTTAATGGCATGTTGATAATGCTCAGCAAGCTTTTCTTTTGCTCCCTCTAGGGTTAAGAGTGCTGGATAAGTGCTTTTATCACTAGCGACATCTTTTCCAGCTGTTTTTCCTAGTTCTTCAGTCGTTCCCTCAATATCTAAAATATCGTCTTGAATTTGGAAAGCTAAACCAATATGATGCGCATATTCTTTCAATGTAGCACGGTCTTGTGCTGATACATCTGCAAGTACGGCTCCCGCTTCAATACTAAAACGCAATAAAGCACCTGTTTTATTGACATGGACTTGTTCCAATTCAGCTAAATTAAGCTGACGTTGCTCCCCTTCCATATCTAGTACTTGACCACCAACCATGCCTTCTGCACCTGCTGCAACGCTTAGCAACTGGACAAGCTCAATACGCTTTTCAGCAGAGATATCCATGCGTGCTAAAATGCCAAATGCCAGTGTGTTTAATGCATCACCAGCAAGCGTAGCCAGCGCTTCTCCATAAACTTTATGATTTGTTGGCTTGCCTCTTCTAAAATCATCATTATCCATGCTTGGTAGATCATCATGGATTAAAGAATATGTGTGAATGATTTCAATAACCGAACCGACAATCAAACCGTCCTGAAGATTTTCACGGTAAAGTTCTAGTACTGCTAACACAAAAAGCGGACGAATTCGTTTACCCCCTGCCTTTAATGAATAAAGCATGGATTCCTTTAAATCTGCTGGTGCATCAATTTGTTCAACAAGTGCAAACATCGTCTCTTCAATTTGTGGTGTATTGCTTTCAATAAAGTACTTTAATGGCTCATTCATTTCCTAATTCTCTCCCTTTAGTGGATCAAATGCTGTTGTTTCACCATTCTCTTGGACAATTGATACAAGCTGCTCCTCAGCATGTTGCAGCTTACTATGGCAAAACTTTGATAGCTCCATTCCTTGCTTGTATAAATCAATCGCATTTTCCAATGGCACATCACCCTGTTCTAACTGGCGAACGATTTCTTCTAGTGCCGTCATGGCTTCTGCAAATGTTTGTTGTTTTTCAATCACAACAATTCCCCCTCATTCTTTGGCAAGATATTCGTCACGTTAGCCACAACCTTTCCATCATGGAAAGTCAGTGTCAGTTGATCTTGCTTTTGCACCTCAGTGGATGATTTGATCATTTGCTGATCTTTAAATGCTACTGTAAATCCTCTTGTTAGAATGGACAGTGGATTTAAAGCTTCTAATGTTCTAACGGTTGACTCAAATTGTTGTTGCTTTTTTGCCACATAATACGTTGTAGCACGTGATAATTGTTGAACGCGCGCTTCAAGCTCTCTCTGATGAAAAGCAAGTGCCTTTTTGGGTGAATGTTGCTCCACCGTACTATGTAATTGTTGAAGTTGTGCAGCTTTTTTCATCAAGCTCACTTGCATTGCTGCTTGTAATCCTGACTCAAGCTGTGCCAATCTTTCTGTAAAAGGTCGATAAAGTCTTTCCGGCATTGACAATGGATAAGACTGCTGGAGCTTATTTAGACGTTGTCGCTCTGCCATAAGTTGCGACCTAACCATTTGATGTAGCTGTGATTTCTGCGTAAGCACGCGTTGGTAGAGATCCGCTTGATCGGGCACAGCCAACTCAGCAGCAGCTGTTGGAGTAGGTGCACGTAAATCGGCTACATAATCGGCGATCGTTGTATCTGTTTCATGGCCAACCGCACTAATAATAGGAATTCGGCTTTCAAAAATAGCTCTTGCCACAATTTCTTCATTAAAAGCCCATAAATCCTCGATGGAGCCTCCTCCTCGCCCGACAATCAACACATCACAGCTTGCCTCTTGATTAGCACGTTGAATATTTTGCACAATATTCGGTGCAGCCTGAGCTCCTTGTACAAGGGTTGGATAAATCAAAATTTCAGCAAGTGGGTAACGCCTCTTTAAGGTTGAACAAATATCCCGTATAGCTGCACCAGTTGTTGACGTGAGCACACCAATTTTTTCAGGAAATTTTGGTATCGGTTGCTTCCACTCAGGTTTAAAAAGACCTTCTTTTTGTAATTGCTCTTTTAATTGATTGAAGGCAACAAATAGGCTACCAATGCCATCCGGTTGCATTTCCTGTACATATAGCTGATAGGTTCCATAGCCTTCGTAAACGTTTACATCCCCTCGGATAAATACTTGCATACCTTCCTTTGGTTCAAACGCTAATTTGGTAGCCGCTGCTTTAAACATCGTCGCAGCTATTCGGGCACCATCATCCTTTAATGTAAAGTAAATATGGCCGGATTGATGAATTTTCACATTTGATAATTCACCTTTTACATACACTTCACGCAAATGTGGATCTGCATCGAATTTTCGTTTAATATATTTTGTTAACGCTTTTACTGTTAAATAAGAAGCAGAGGACATGTTTTCGGCTCCTTTACTAAAATCAAGTTTTTCACAAAACTACACCTATCATAACATTTTTTGCAGTCGTTGACGTGCCAAAATGCAGTTTCGATAGAAAAAATGACTGTCTTTCTTCTATCGAAAAACAACTATAACACATTCCTACACGTTCTCACTATTAGAAATCGTATATTATGAAAAATAACAAACAAAGCCCCATAACTTCATACGTTATGAGACTTTATATTTTAATAAAATAGTAATAAAAGAGTTCCTACAATAAAACAATAATACGTAAAGTAGCTAAGTTTGCCACTTTTCATAATGCCCATAAACCAACGCATCGCAAAATAAGTCATAATGAGTGTTGCCAAGAAAGTGGCGGCATATGGAAGAGCTAAGGCACCTTTATTCGGCTCGTCTAAAAAATCTGTAATGCCAAGGACTACCCCACCCAAACTTACAGGAATATAAAGCATAAAGGAAAAACGTAAGGCTGTATCCTGCTTCATCCCTACTGCTATGGCGGAAATAATCGTAGCTCCTGAACGGCTAATGCCTGGCGTTAAAGCAACTGCTTGCCCCAGCCCTACAATGATGGCATCTTTAGCACGTAAATCTGCATCTTTCTTCTTGCCACGCATATTACGAATTAACCATAATGCAGTCCCTGTCACAAATAGCATGAGCGCAATCGTTGTCATACTTATGTTATCTGCAATAACATCACTTAATAACACCCCTAAAACGCCAGCAGGAATTGAACCGATGACAATATAGAGAGCAAAGCGAAAATCTGCGTTATACCGCTTTTCTCTAGTTTTCAAGTAAAGAAAAAAATGACTGATCAGACGAACAATATCCTCACGATAAATATACATAATAGCAAGTAACGAAGCTGTATTGGTTAAGATGGCAAAAGTAAAACCTTGTTCACCTAGTCCCAGCATTTCGCTAGCAATCATTACATGTCCACTCGACGATACAGGAATTGGCTCTGTAAAGCCTTGGACAAGTCCAATAATGATATGCTTGACAATTAACATAATATCGATATTTTCCATAAAAACCTCCTCCTCAGTATGTATGTCCCAAACGTTACATTAGACGACATAATCGAAGAAAAGTTCTGAATTTACACAACAAAAAAGTCACCTCACACAATGTTGAGATGACTTTCTTCAAAAGGTTTTTTATTTTGCAAGCGTATTTTCAGCTGCTTGCACTGTGTTGAATAGTAACATTGTGATGGTCATTGGTCCTACACCACCTGGTACAGGCGTAATATGAGACGCAATTCCATCTACTTCTGCAAAGTTTACGTCACCGCATAATTTATTGTTGTCATCGCGATTAATGCCTACATCAATAACAACAGCCCCTTCTTTCACGTGCTCTTTCGTAATAAAGTTTGCACGTCCGACTGCGGCAATTAAAATATCTGCTTGTTTTGTAAATGAAGGTAAATCTGGCGTTTTAGAGTGTGTATAGGTTACCGTTGCATCCTTTTGTAAAAGTAGTTGTCCCATTGGTTTACCAACGATATGACTACGACCTACGATTACAGCATGCTTTCCTGCGATTTCAATTCCTGAATACTCAAGAAGCTTCATCACGCCAAACGGTGTACAAGGTAAAAATGTTTCTTGGCCAAGCATCATTTTCCCAACGCTTACAGGTGAGAATCCATCCACATCCTTCTCGACAGCAATCGTTGCAATGACTGTATCCTCATCAATATGTTTTGGGAGTGGTAATTGAACTAAAATACCATGAATATCCTCACGTTGATTTAAAAGCTCAATTTGTGCTAGTAATTCCTCTTGCGTTGTCTCTTCGGGTAATTTAATGAGTTCTGAAAACATACCAATCGCTTCACAAGATTTTTGTTTATTTCTCACATATGTAGCTGATGCCTGGTTGTCTCCAACTAACACAACCGCTAAACCAGGTGTCAATCCTCGCTCTTTTAAACGAATGACACGCTCTGCTACAGCATTACGAATTTCTTGACCAATCTCTTTACCATTAATAATTGCACTTGACATAAACCTTCGTTACTCCTTCCAATTCAACACATTATTCTTGTTCTGTAAATTTAGAAAGTACACCATTGACGAATTTAGATGAACTATCATCGCCAAATGTTTTACATAACTCGATTGCTTCGTTTAGTACTACTCTTTTTGGTGTTTCTGGCATGTATAACAATTCATATACAGCTAAACGTAAAACCGTTCTTTCAATTTTGGGTAGACGGGCAAGTGACCACTTTTCAAGATGCTGTTCTAATGTAGCATCGATTTCCTCCAAATGTTCAGCTGTTCCATTTACGATCTTTTCGTAGAAGGCATTGGTAGGTTGACCTTTAATATGGCCCATTGCTTCTTCAACTGTTAGATCCGTATTGTCTAGCTGAAACAAAACTTGCAACGCTTTTTCGCGTGCTTCATGTCGTTTCATGTAAAGCTCTCCTTCTTAAGTGGCATTAAGGTTTATAATAGCATAAAATCACATGAGAAACACGATTTCAAGCAAGTTTTCAATAATCTGAACCTTTTTCAAGGAACTTTTTGTTTAAGCCCACTTCTCATCGAATAGTGGTATTCCAAAAATGAATGTTTCCTGTTCGTAATGGTATAATAAAGAAAAAACGTTAGAGGTGTCACAATGCAAACTGAAGCTATATGTCTTAGCTGCAAAAAACATTTAAAATGGTTGACGGTGAAGAACAATATCAACAAATGAAGGAACGTACATCTCACCTATTTTACTGGGTGGATGCAAGCATAAAATTCGTTTTGATGCCATTCGAAACTTTTTTAGCTTTTATTAGTGGAGGCCATTTATGAAGGAACATTATTATACGATAGGTGAGGTTGCCAAACTTTCAAACTTATCGGTTCAGACATTACGTTATTATGATCAAATTGATTTATTTAAGCCTGCTTATATCGATACCTTCACCAATTATCGGTATTATAAAGGCAATCAGCTATTCTATTTAGACATTATAAAGTCCCTTAAATATATCGGCGTGACGCTCGATGATATAAAAAAAGCACTTAGATTAACCTCTGAGGAATTGCTTGATTTTTTAGCTCAGCAGGAGCTACGCATCAATGAAAAAATTTCACGTTTAAACGAAGCAAAAAATACCTTACTGAAAACAAAAAAGCAATTACAAGAGCAAATTGATATCCCAGTCTTCGGTGAGATTTATGTGCAAATAGAGGAAGCAATGCCCGTTCTTCAAGTAACCACTACTGAATTAACACCGACATCGAGCACCAGTACATACTATGCCACTTTAATTAAAATCATCGAAAAGGAAGGCAGTGTCTTAAACAGTCGTTATGGCTGTATTTTTCCACTAGAGCCTTATAAAGATGTCAATGACATCATTTATGATGCTATTTTCACTCCCCTATTAACGGAGCGCACATTTTCGCAGCTTTCACCAAACATACAACAAACCATTATTCCTGGCGGTAAATATGTATGCATTGCCTTTATTTACGATCCTGATACTTATTTTTCATTCTATGAAAAGTTGAGAAATCATGTATTAGCTCAGCAGGAACTATTTGAGTCGCAAGTGTATGAGCTATACATGCCAGCAACGCTCACTATGGAACAAGAAAAGAAATTTATAGTAGAATTAAAGATTAGGCAAAAACAAGAGACACAAAATTCCTCCGAAAAAGTAGTGGCGCATTCGTATAACTCTCAGCCAGAACTCCCAAACTGATAAAAATTTTTTAAAAAATAAAAACAAATCTTTTGACCCTATAGTTACTATAGGGTTTATCGTATTACATGGAAATATTCTAGTAGATTGAAAACATGTATCGCGAACAATTAGAAGGAGAAGTTTATGAGCAAGAAACAAAATATAACCTTAGCTATTTTATTATCTAATCTTTTCATTGCCTTTTTAGGGATTGGTTTAGTCATCCCTGTTTTACCAACCATCATGAATGAGCTACATATTTCTGGCTCTGTTGTTGGTTATATGGTGGCAGCCTTTGCCATTACACAATTAATTGCATCACCAATTGCAGGTAAGCTTGTTGATAATATTGGCCGCAAAGTTATGATTGTTGCAGGTCTTTTTATTTTTGGACTTTCTGAGTTTTTATTTGGGTTTGGTCGTTCTGTTGAAATTCTTTTTGTCTCTCGTATGTTAGGTGGCGTGAGTGCCGCTTTCATTATGCCAGCTGTAACCGCCTATATAGCTGATATTACGACATTGGCACAGCGCCCTAAGGCACTTGGCTATATGAGTGCAGCCATTAGCACAGGTTTTATTATCGGCCCTGGGATCGGTGGTTTTTTAGCTGAAATTGGTACACGTGTCCCATTTTATGCAGCTGGGGTACTTGGTCTGTTCGCAGCTATCCTGTCATTGCTGTTTTTAAAAGAGCCAACACGTGCTACAGACAATGAAGAAGTAGCACAATCCATGTTAGGTAGTGTCAAGCGTGTGTTTAGTCCACTCTACTTCATACCATTCATTCTTATTTTCGTGTTATCATTTGGCCTTGCTGCATTCGAATCATTGTTTAGCTTATTCGTCGATCACAAATTTGCGTTTACACCATCGGATATTGCCATAATTATTACAGGAAGTGGTATTGTTGGGGCACTAGCTCAATTAATACTATTTGATTGGCTGACAAAGAAAATGGGTGAGATTAATGTTATTCGTTACTCTCTAATCCTTTCAGCAGTATTAACATTTGCCATGACGATCGTGAGTCATTATTTTGCCATCCTATTCGTGACATTCTTTATTTTCGTAGGCTTCGATTTAATTCGACCTGCTGTTACTTCGTATTTATCGAAAATTGCCGGAAATGAACAAGGATTTGTTGGTGGCATGAACTCTATGTTTACAAGTCTTGGTAATATTTTTGGCCCAATTCTAGGTGGGGTATTGTTCGATATCAATCTGAACTATCCATACTACTTTGCTACAATCGTATTGGTGCTAGGCGTCATACTTGCTTTATTCTGGAGAAAGCCAAAGCATATAGAATTATAAAATAGCGATACATCCACATGAACATCCTAGAGAAATCCATATAAAAAGGACTGCCCTTTGATGAACGAATCATCATTGGGCAATCCTTTTCTTTTTTATTCATGCACTACTGTTTCTTCTTTTTCAAAGTGAATACCTGTAATATGCACATTTACTTCTGCTGTTTCTAGTGCCGTCATATTAAAAATAGCCTGACGGATTTGCGTTTGAACTTCTTTTGCTACTTTAGGAATGGCATATCCATATTTCACAGAGCAAAATACATCAATCGCAATTTCACCAGTTTCCGTTACACCTGATTTAATGCCTTTATTGTGTACTTTTTTACCGAAACGTTCCACGACACCCGTCGCAATATTTCCACGAGTTGCAGCAATGCCTTCTACTTCATTGACAGCAATCCCAGCCACAACCTCGATCACCTCTGCCGCTACCTCAATTTTTCCAAGCTCTTCTTTCCCAGAAGGTGTTGGTTGTACGAAAGATTGTCCTACTTTCTCTGCCATACAAATATCATCCTTTCCCTTACACATCACAAACAAGTGCTGTACTTACATTTATTATACTATAAAAAGGAAGGTTTGGCTGTCGAAAGCCGTTTTAATTTAAAACCGACTTTACTGATCCACTACATCGATTAAATAAATTCCCTTTTCAAATCCCCCACGAGCATTTCTCTTGTGTTCACGCGTCGCTTCTAGCTCCTCAAAGCTTACACCTAGCACACCGATAGCCATATGAATGAGCTCCAGTATGTCTGCGAGCTCTTCAACACTATCTTCTTTATGCTGGGCTTCGTAAAATTCTGTAGCTTCTTCTATCATTTTAGCCTTTATTGCCTTTACCAGCTCACTAGGTTCTAAAATGCGTGCATGATAGGATAAACCCTTCGCTTCAATTACTTCTAAAATTTTATCCCTCACTAGCTTATTGTATATTGGCATCCATTGTTTCACTCCTTTTCAGGGGGATGACTATTTCTTTCTTCTATTATATAGTATTCTTTCTATAATATAGAATTGATTTGAGATAAAGTAGAGGTAGAGTATGTTACAAAAATGGTTGTTTGGCATCGGTGGGGTTGTCCTCATGTTTACAATGTTTTTTTTATTTTTTGGGAATAGTGCTAGTGAAGATACATTGCTTGCGAAAAATATAATGGAAAAAGCAAATAATGGTACAACTATAGTTTCACTAAATAAATTAACGGATTTTGATTGGGAAAAAGCGCAAATTTTTGGACCTTATACAACGAAAGATGCGATTGAAGAAACAATGAACATACAGTTTAAAGGTAGTATTAGTGGATTAGATGTACGGGAAGATATTTTCCTTCTTGTATTTGCGAAAGAAGGCCATGCGATAAAGACAGCTGTGCTTTACAGAAACATAGGAGATTATTCAACAAAGAATGGTATGTTAACACCAGATAACGATCTTCTATCTATAAAATAGAACTTTTATAATCTTTTTCACACTTCAACTAGTACGGTTTAAGCTTCTATAACGGTCAATCTTACTTCTATGATTGATCTTCCTACCTGCAAGTAAGTCTTCTATCTAGTTATGCTTAGACATAAAAAACCTCCTAACTAATAATAGCTAGGAGGTTTAAACTTGCGAACGCTTACTTCACTTTTTCTGCTACACCCAATACATCGTTCTCTTCTAGGAACTTCGTATTGAATTGCGCTGATTTGAAGACATCATTGTTCATTAGTGCTTGGTGGAATGGAATGGTTGTATTAATTCCAGGACCAGATACTTCGAATTCACTTAAGGCGCGGTTCATTTTTGCAATCGCTTCTTCACGTGTATCCGCGTGAACAATTAGTTTTGCTACCATTGAATCGTAATATGGTGGGATTGTATAGCCTGCATAGACAGCAGAATCAATACGTACACCATAGCCACCTGGTGTTATATACGTATCAACAGTTCCTGCTGAAGGCATGAAGTTTTTATAGGCATTTTCTGCGTTAATACGGCATTCAATCGCCCAACCATTTAATTTTATATCATCTTGTGTGAATGGAAGCTTCTCACCAGATGCAATTTTTAATTGTTGTTGTACAAGATCTACACCAGAAATCATTTCTGTTACTGGGTGCTCAACCTGAATACGAGTGTTCATTTCCATGAAGTAGAACTTGTCCTCTTGATAGTCATAGATAAACTCGATTGTGCCAGCACCTTCATAGTTACATGCTTGTGCCGCTTTTACTGCAGCTGCACCCATTTCAGCACGACGCTCAGAGGATAGGGCTGGAGATGGAGCTTCCTCTACTAACTTCTGCATACGACGTTGAACCGTACAGTCACGTTCGCCTAAATGCACCACGTTACCGTAGCCATCTGCTAAAACTTGGATTTCACAGTGACGGAAGTACTCGATAAATTTCTCTAAATATACGCCAGGGTTACCGAATGCTGCAGCAGCCTCTTTTTGCGTAATTTCAATACCTTTTACAAGATCTTCTTCTGTACGTGCTACACGGATTCCTTTACCGCCACCACCAGCAGTTGCTTTGATGATGACAGGGTAACCAATTTTAGCAGCCCATTCTTTACCAGTTTCGATATCTGGTACAATACCAGTACCTGGAACAAGTGGAACGCCTGCTGCTTCCATTGTTGTACGTGCAACGTCCTTGATGCCCATAATTTTAATAGAATCAGATGATGGACCGATAAATTTAATGCCAGCGTTTTCACAAGCTTCAGCAAAATCAGCGTTTTCTGATACGAAGCCATATCCTGGGTGGATGCCATCAGCACCTGTCTTTTCAGCTACGCTAAGTAGCGCTGGGAAGCTAAGATAAGAATCTTTTGATAGCTTCGGTCCGATGCAATAAGCTTCGTCTGCTAACTTCACATGTAATGCGTCAGCATCTGCTTCAGAGTACACAGCAACCGATTGAATGCCTAACTCTTTACAAGCACGAATGATACGCACAGCGATTTCGCCGCGGTTTGCAATTAAAACTTTTTTCATTTGTTTTGCACTCCTTACTTAGCTTTTACAAGGAATAATGGTTGGCCGTACTCTACTAAGTCGCCATCTTTAACTAGAATTTCAACGATTTCCCCTTGCACTTCTGCTTCGATTTCGTTGAATAATTTCATTGCTTCTACGATACATACGATTGTTTCGTCCCCTACTTTGTCACCCACTTTTACGTAAGCAGGAGAATCTGGGTTTGGTGCTTGATAGAAAGTACCGACCATTGGAGATACAATTTTATGTAACGATGGGTCGTTAACTGATGGTGCCGCTGCAGCTGGTGCTGGCGCTTCTTCTTTCGCTGGTGCAGATGTTACTGCTGGAGCTTCTGCTGGTGCAGATTGTTGTACAACAGGGGCTACTACTTCTTTTTTAGGTGCTACAGTTTCTGTAACAACAACATTATTCTTTTTAAGTTTTACTTTTGCGCCATCTACTTCATACACAAACTCGTCAATAGAAGAAGAATCCACTAATTTGATAATTTCACGAATTTCTTGAATTTTGAACATTTCTAACTCTCCTTATGAATTAAAATCTACTACAATAACTATTCTATATTTTTTCGTATCAATTTGAAATAGTTAAATGAAAATTAAGTAAATATGAACAAAATAAAAGGCTTTCCTTTACTAAGCGAAAGCCTTTTCATGAAGCTGATATATAACAACCTTTTAATAATTAACTAAAAATTTATTTTTTTCTTTATTTTTTAATAATTATTTGCACTGAACTTAACTTGCACATCATTTGCGCCTTCCATCTCTGTTTTTACCAAATAAATAATTTCGTTTGCTTGGGCTTTTGACAATTCCTCTGCCATCACTGTCACCGACACTTTTTCTCCCTCAGCACGAACAAACGCATCAGAGTAGCCTAATGATTTTACGAGCATCTCAAGCATAGCTTCAGCTGATTCACGTTTAATAAGGCCATCCATTTCATTATATGCCTCATTTTTTTCTTCGGCAGAATATTCTTCTGAGGCAATCTTTTGTGTTAACTGTTCACGAAGCTGGCTTCTCTCATCACTAACCTGCATACGCATTTCTTCAAATAAGTGACTTGGTGAAGATACTTCTTGTGTTATATCATTTGTTGCCTCCTGATCTGTAACACCTGTGACAGCTGTTTGTTGCAGTGTATCATCTGTAAAAATAGTAAGACCATTGAATTGCTTTGCTGGATCTACCAAATAATACACTGAAATGACTGCTACTAAACTTAATAATGTCATAAACCAAACTGTTCTTCTACGTACGCGCATTTACTTTTCCTCCTTATTTTCCATTGGAACGATAATAATTCGATGAATCGGTAATTGCATCACTTGACTGACGACAGCACGAATTTCATTTTTCACAAAGATATCGGAAGCACCCTCTGAAACAACGAGCATTCCTGTCACGTTTTTCGTGCCTTGTTCAGTCCCTCGAAAATATTGGCTGAATAGTTTATTGGCATTCTGATCATCTGTCATCTCTCCATAATAAAAGTAGACTTTAACCTTCCCAACACCTTCCATTGCCTTCAGGGTTTGCTCAAGTTTTTCTTCATTCGTGAGCGGTGAACCATTGTCGCTTGTTGAATTCGTTTGATACATAGGTAAAATGATGAAAATTCCCACGGAGGCAGCTATCAAAATTAAAACCATCAATGACGTTGTTTTTTTTCGTGTCTTTTCCACATCACTTGTACATTGCCTCCTTTCATCTTCTCTTTTTCAAGTGTATGTACGCTTGTTTCTTCCTATGAATTGATAAATGGAATCTTTAATAGCAATTGCAAAAATACTAACGTGATGACCAACTTTGTCAGTGAAATTATTTCCTTATCATCCGTTAGAAACACAAAAATCTGACAGACAAACAGCAATGCCAATAAAAGAATCAATCTATCTCCCCCCTGCCATGACTTGTACGAACACAATGAGGAAAAAACAAGAAAACATAAATGAAAAAGCAATTAAAAATGATACAGCACATAAAGTAAATAGTGATTTGCTAACTTGATCTAGTAGTCTACAAATATCATCAAAGGCAATCGGTTCTAAAATAGCAGCGAGCATTTTCAAAGAATAGGCACTAACTACAAGCTGCACGGTTGGGATAAAAGACACCGTAATGACGGCGATAAAGGCGCTAATACTTGTAAGAGAAGATGTAAATTGAGTCATATGCTGAAACATCGAAAAACTATCCACAATAAAAGAACCAACAACTGGAATATTTTCTTCAATTAATTTTTTGACGGGCTCTGCTACAGCCGCATTGACACTAAATGCTGCTACACCACTTGCGGTCATCAGTAAGACATAGCAAATAACTGAGGCCGACACGATGCTCATAATTGTAAAGCGAATCAATTCAGCTATTCGAGTAAAGGATATTTCCTTTACGATCACACTGCATACATCAAAGACAATGGCCAAAAGCACGCCAGGAATAAGCCACTTACTACTGATAATGGTGAGGACTTGTACAAAAAACAGTAAAAAAGGCTGCCAGGAAGCAATCGCTGTAATACTACTGGATAATAAAAAGCTTGATGTAAGAATCGGATAAAATGCCGTAAATAGATGGGCTAGTCCTTGTGCAATTTCATCAATTAATGTAAAGGAGTTGACAACAACAGGACCGATTGTTGCTAAAACGATAAGAAAAAAAAGTATCCTTGTCCCTTTTTCAAACTCTGGTAATAGCATGTTCACAATCAAAATGATGATGACGTAGCTGCAAAGCATGAGCGTCATCTTGAGCAAGAGAAAGAATGGGTCGATTAAAAACGATAATATTTGCTCCTGCAATGGCTTCGCTCCTTAGTTTAGCCTTTTTAAAATGGCCGACACCTCCTGTAGAACAGCCAGAAATTCTTTAAACCAATACAGCAAAATCACAATTTTCACCGCAGCAAAAACGATGTTCCCGAGCACTTTATAATTATGTTCTGCCAAAAGCAATGCCACCCACTGCCCGACATAGAACATACTTGCACTGATTAAAATAGCCTTCGCATAAGGTAAAAACGCAAGTGTTTCTAACAATTGTTTGGCGAAAGGCAATAAAAGCGTCGAGAACAACATGCCAAAAAGCAAAAAAGAAAACATCACACTGATTAGCGCATGGAGTGGCTGTATAACTTCTTTTATCAGCAATAATAAAAGCAGCATGACAACAGCGACGATGACAATTTCCATTCACATTACCCGGATGAGGTAAGCCATTGGAAGAAGGTTAAAATCTCATTAAAGAATAGACGTAAAAATCGAAGTAATTCTGCTGTCATATATAAGTAAGCAATGAAAAAGAGGAAAAATGAAAACTCCTTCTTCCCTGTTTGATCAAAGAAAACATGAAGAAGCGCAACGACTAGTCCCACTCCAGCAACTCTTAATACGTCTTGTAATTCCATTCCTACGCCCCCTCGTGTACAGCAATATATGTCGCTCTTCAAAAAAAAAGACCTCTATACAGATGTATAGAGATCTTCTACGATAAAAAATTATAATAGTTTGCTCACAATGTTTTTCACCGTATCCGTTTGCTGTATGAGGTGACTATTTTCACCCATCCACATGGATAAATATTCTGCATTACCTTGCTCAGCACTTTCCTTACGAATGGTAGTCGTTAGATAATTTTGTAGTGGATAGGGTGCTACTGTCGCATCCTCCATACGTTTCGTGAAATCATTTGCTAAACCTCTTGCTGGTTTACCAGTAAATGCAAGCGTAATCGTCGTTTGTTGTTCTTTTGATGCCAATACAGCATTTTTATAGAGTGGCGAAATTTCGCATTCATCTGCCACTAGTAAAGCCGTCCCAATTTGAACTGCCTGTGCCCCACTTTCAAGTGCCTTTTGAATATCCTCTTTGGTTACAAGGCCTCCCGCAGCTATAATTGGAATCGCAACTTTTCCCACTACTTGTTGTAGTAAGTCATGCAATGGAATTAATTGCAGAGGGTCAGTAAAAGAGCCTCGATGACCGCCAGCCTCTCCCCCTTGTAATACAACCGCATCCATTCCTGCTTGCTCCACCAGTATGGCTTCCTCTAATGTGGTAGCAGTACCAATCGTATAGACGCCATGATCTTTTAATTGTTTAAGAACAGCTGGAGATGGCAGCCCAAATGTAAATGAACAAACTGCTACCTTTTCTTCAATCACAGCTTGAACCTGTCCTGCAAAAACTTCCTTTGATGTTACGCTCTGTACAGGGGATAATCCTAATTCATCGTAAAAAGGTTGCAGTGCCATTCTGGCTTGTTGTAAAACCTCGACATCAATTTTGGGTTCTTCTTGCACAAATAAATTGACCGCAAAGGGCTTTGTCGTTAATTTCTTCACTTCTTGAATAAACTGCTTTGTTTGTTCACCATCTAAGTAACCTGCACCAATTGAACCTAATAGGCCTGCCTCAGCACAAGCCGCCACAAATTTAGGTGATGTCACGCCTGCCATTGGTGCTTGTATAATTGGATATCGCATATCAAATGTTGTTTGTAGCATACCTTTCACTCCTTACTCTGATTGTAAACAATTCTACCAGTAATGACCATCTATCTGATGATAGAAACTTGATAGTACCTCAATAAAAATTAAATAGTGCTTCTATCTATTATCACATTAAATGAACGATTTGACAGTATATGTATAAGAAAAAAATAAAAACCTACTCTTTAATGAAAAGAGTAGGCTGATCATTATGCACGTGAAACGTAAGAACCTTCATCCGTGTTAATGATTAAAACGTCACCTTGGTTAACGAAGAATGGTACTTGTACGATTAGACCTGTTTCAAGAGTAGCAGGTTTTGTACCGCCAGAAGCTGTATCACCTTTGATTCCTGGTTCTGTTTCTGTTACTTCTAATTGAACAGTGTTTGGTAATTCAACACCTAACATTTCACCTTGGTAAGATTGAATATGCACTTCCATGTTTTCTTTAAGGAATTTTAATTCATACTCAATAGCAGATGAAGCTAGTTCAGTTTGCTCATATGATTCCAAGTCCATAAATACATGTTCGTCACCTTGTGCATATAAATATTGCATTTTACGATTATCGATTTGTGCCTTTTCAACTTTTTCACCAGCGCGGAATGTTTTTTCATTCACTGAGCCGTTACGTAGGTTACGTAATTTAGAACGTACGAACGCAGCACCTTTACCTGGTTTTACGTGTTGGAAATCTAACACGCGGTATAATTGGCCATCAACAATAATTGTTAGACCTGTACGGAAATCGTTTACTGAGATCATTTGTGTTCCTCCAAAGTTTATAAAATAATGAGTTCTTTTGACGAATGTGTTAGTAGTTCATTACCCGTTTCTGTGATTAAAATATCATCCTCGATACGGACACCACCGATTCCAGGTAAGTAAACACCTGGTTCAATCGTCACGGCCATACCTGGCTCTAGCACTGTATCAGAACGCATCGATAAGCCAGGGCCTTCATGTACTTCAAGACCAATACCGTGTCCTAAAGAATGACCAAATGCTTCGCCATATCCTTTTTCTTTTAAGTAGTCACGTGCAATCGCGTCCGCTTGAATACCTGTTAATCCAGGACCCACTTTTTCAAGTGCTAACAGTTGAGAAGCAAGGACTGTATTGTACATATCTACCAATTTTTCAGATGGTTCTCCCACAGCCACAGTACGTGTAATATCCGAAATATAGCCATTATAAAGCGCACCAAAGTCTAATGTAACAAAGTCGCCTTTTTCAATCACTTTATTCGTTGCAACGCCGTGTGGTAATGCTGAACGAAGACCAGACGCAACAATCGTGTCAAACGAAGACTGAGTTGCTCCTTGTTTACGCATGAAAAATTCTAATTCATTCGAAACTTCAAGCTCGGTTTTACCAGGCTTGATGAAGCCTAAAATATGTGTAAATGCGTGATCTGCAATTTCACACGCAGCCTTAATAATATTAATCTCTTGTTCCGTCTTAATCAAGCGAATTTTTTCAATTAGCCCAGAAATCGGCACTAAATCTGCTTGAATCTTCGATTTATACAGTTCATAAGTGCCATAGCTTACAGTATCTTTCTCAAAGCCCAATAATTTGATACCCATATTATTTACTTGAGTAGCAATTTCTTCAATAATTGTGGCTTCATGCTTGACAATACGGAAGTCCTGAATTTGTGCAGCAGCCTGCTCTGTATAACGGAAATCTGTAATAAATACAGCATCATTTTGAGACACAATTGCTACGCCTGCTGTCCCTGTAAAACCTGTCATATAGCGACGGTTGTACCCATTCGTAATTAAAATACCATCGATGCTTTGTTCTTGAAGTGCTTTACGTAGCTTTTGTAATTTCAACATAATCAATTCTCCCTCTCGATAAATGTACGTAGTGCCAGTTCATAGCCTTTCGTACCTAGTCCACAAATTTGACCAAGGCAGGCCGGAGCAAGATAGGAATGATGTCGGAAAGCCTCACGTTTGTGGATATTGGAAATATGTACTTCGATAACTGGCACAGAAATACCTGCTATCGCATCATGCAATGCGATGCTTGTATGGGTATATGCACCAGGATTAAAGATAATACCATCATATTTTTCGTCCTCTGCTTCATGCACCCAATCTACTAGTACCCCTTCATGATTGGATTGACGAAATTCAACTGTAGCACCTAAAGAAGCCGCAAGATTTTGAACATTTTCTCGAACATCATCCAATGTTTCATGTCCATAAATATGTGGCTCTCGTTTACCAAGTCGATTTAAGTTCGGTCCATTCAAACATAATAACTTCACGCTTCTATTCGCCTCTTTCTATGTACTTGCCATTTATTTTATCATACACCGTGCATTCAGCAACTAATTTCAACTAGTGGTGCCATAAATATCCCCTTAAACGAAGGGGATATTTTGTACCTTCAACTTTGTTTTTGTGCTGTATGTTCCTTCTGATGGAAATTGGCGGTTTCAAGCAAGAAACGTAATAAACAAATAACGGTCACCATAAAGGGAATCGACAGTTTTTTAAAAGACGTAAGCTGTAATGGTAAATCTAAAGCAATCCATTCCAATGAGATGGTCACCAAAAGACCTAATAAAAGGGAAGAAAAAACAGCTGGGATGATATATACATAGCGCATAGTCATGTATAAAAATAAGCCGATAATAAATAGTAGAAAAATAAAAAAGGTCCATTGAAATAATTTGGAGCTTTCTTCAAACCAATTCCATTTTTTATAAAACCCTATCGGATGCCATTTAATGAGATGGAAATAATGTAAACCTTTTAAGCACAGCGCTAAAACAAGCGCATTGACAAGTGCTGTAATTGTCGCTACTTTCACCCTATACCTCTCCTTTATGCACACTAATTATTTCCTAAAATGTACGATTAGTGTAGCCATATAGAAAATTTACTATGCGTAACGGTAGAGGTTTTTCACTAAATTTAGTACAATGGTACAGTTGAAATATATAAAGAGAGTGGTGTTAGCCTTGAGCAATTCACCTGTATACGGGGGACAAGCACAATTAGAGGGTGTGATGTTCGGAGGAAAGGAACATACTGTTACAGCCATTCGTCGTAACGATGATTCCATTGATTATTATCATTTCAAAAAAGTACAAAAACCTTTGTTACAAAAGCTTAAAAAAATCCCATTTGTACGAGGCGTTGTCGCGCTAATTGAATCCGCTGGCTTAGGTTCTCGTCACATGCAATTTGCTGGGGATCGCTATGATGTGACACCTGGTGAAGAGGAAGATCATAAAGAAGAAGGCTCTAAACTTCAAATGATACTGGGCGTTGCTGTAGTAGGTATTCTTTCCTTTCTATTTGGAAAATTTGCCTTTACATTAATTCCTGTTTTTATAGCTGATTTTTTCTCAAAATGGATTGAAGGAAAAACGGGACAAATTTTACTGGAAAGCGGTATTAAATTATTGTTACTGCTAGCCTATTTATATTTTATCTCGTTAACACCCCTCATTAAACGAGTATTTCAGTACCATGGTGCAGAGCACAAGGTGATAAATTGCTATGAAGCTGGATTAGACATTACCGTAAAAAATGTTCAAGCTCAATCACGCCTACACTATCGTTGCGGCAGTAGCTTCATATTATTCACAGTGTTCGTTGGGATGTTTTTATATTTCTTTGTGCCTACAGATCCACTGTGGCTTCGTATTTTAGATCGTATTCTATTAATTCCTGTTGTTCTGGGGATCTCATTTGAAGTCTTACAAGCGACAAATGCCTGCCGTAATATTCCAGTGTTACGCTTCCTTGGCTACCCTGGCTTATGGCTCCAATTACTAACAACTCGTGAACCGAAGGACGATCAAGTAGAAGTAGCGATTGCTTCCTTTAATATGCTACGCCAAGTAGAGCAGCAACCTGAAATCGCTGCGACATTAAATCATGATTAATAAAAAAGGCAGCCCAACGTCGGAGCTGCCTTTTTTTCATTTTGTACTGCCTTGCATTTTCTGCTTAAACATAAAGATAGCGAGAATTGTCATAATTATTGTATAACCAATGACAACAATAAGTGAATAAAACACATTCGCATACTCTGCATGTAAGATAGCCCTAGCTGCATTGACTGCGTGCATGAAAGGTAAAAGCTGCGCAATCTTTTGGAATGGTCCACCAATCATATCTAATTCGAACCATGTTCCACTTAACCAAGTTGTCACATTAACAAAGATGGCAAATATCCCTCCTACCTGCTTATCTGTAAATAATGTCCCAAATAATAATCCACAACTAATATAGAGTGGTGAAATTATTAGAAGTGCAAGAATCATAAAGAGGATACACTTATTAAATGGCAACCCTAAAAACATGGCGGTAGCTAAACAAACAAAAATTTGTAGCAGAGCTATTGGTAGTAAAGATATCATATACCCTAAAATGTAATCAGCGGCAGACAAAGGAGAAACAAAAATCCTCATTAAAAAGGATGAACTTTTATCTTTTCCTAGTAACATTCCTGAAAACAGTGTGAGAAAAGAAAAACTAAATACAATGACGCCCGGTGTTAGGTTATTCATTTCATATAAAGCAAATGGCATATTTTTTTGCATAACAGAAAATAAGCCCAATAAAAGAATTGGTAAGCCTATACCAAATAATAAAGTGATTGGATCACGGACAATCTCTTTATGATTCCTTGTTGCAAACGCAGCTACCCTCACAATAACGCCTCCTCTGTTTTTTCCAAGAATACCTCTTCTAAAGAATGCTTGCCTGTTTCACTGATCAATTGTTGGATCGTGCCTAGTGCACATATTTGCCCATGATGCATAATTCCTACACGATCAGCTAAAGCCTCTATCTCCTCCAAATAATGGGAGGTCAAAATAATCGTGACATGTCCTTTTAAGTGCTTCAATATGTTCCATACATCATTCCTTGCCCGTATGTCCATCCCTAAAGTCGGTTCATCGAGGAACAATACCTTTGGGTTTGACATTAAAGCCATTGCTACACTTAAACGACGCTGGTAGCCGCCAGATAGTGTCTTAGCCTTGTCATGCTGATGTGGAGTCAGTCCGAATAAGGCCATTTTGTCATATACTTGTTGTTGTGCTTTTTCTTTTTCGTAGCCATAAATCTGACTGAATAATAATAGATTTTCATATACCGTTAAATTAGGCGCAATGGCCGTTTCTTGAGGAGAAATATTAATAACTTGTTTTACAGCCTGTGTATTTTGCACAATGCTTTTTCCATCTATTGTGGCATCCCCCTCTGTAGGTGAAAGGAGCCCACACAACATTTTGATTGTGGTTGTTTTGCCAGCACCATTTTGTCCTAAAAGAGCGAAAAGTTCACCTTGATGGATTTGTAAATTTAATTGATTAACGACTACACGCTCTTTATAAAGCTTTGTTAAATCTCTTATGTTAATCATCCTGCTCTTCACCTCGATTGGTAAGAATCGCATTAATTTTTTCTATGTCACGTTGTGAAAATCTATATTGTAAAACCCATGTCACAATATAAGTTCCAAGAAAGCTGGCTACGAGAGAAAAAATATTAGCCATCGTTTTTGGCATCCATAGTAGCGTTACAATCGGTATCCAAATCATTGCCGTTATGAAAAAGTGGACGAAATATTGCTTCAACATTCCCCAGCTAGCCATTTCAAAAATAAGTGCAGCAAGAGCAAAGGTAATGCCAATAACACCCGTTAATAGAATTTGAGTAATTATTGCACTTATTTCATCTGTAAAGTAAGCACGAAATTCTGGTACCACCCAAACATATTTTCCTTGCCCTATGCCCATTGATACAAAGAATTGCACAATTTGTCCCATCACTATACCGATCAAAAATCCACCAATAATACGTGTTAAAATGTCTTTTCGCATATTTATCACCTCAGATTCCTAATTGCTTCTTAATTTTGCTTACATAACGCCTAGAAGCGTATGTTTTCGTGCCATTCTTCAATTCAACTCCGATTGTACCTGTTCTACTAATGTCCATATGCTTGATCATGTAGCGATTGACTATTTCAGCATTTGAAATACGGAGAAACATTTGAGGATTGAGCTTTTCCTCCAGCTCATAAAGACGCAAACGTACCGTATAAACACCGTGAATGCTCTGGACACAAACCTTTTTTTGCTCTGTATAAATACGCACGATCTCCTTACTATCGATCAATTCAACGCCTTTATGGGAGAAAGCTAATAAAGTGCTTTCTGCTGTCGTAGTAATAATTTGCATAAGATGCTCAATGTCATCAGTCATTTTATCTGTGAGAATGATTACTTTGGGTTCTTTATATGTAGGGTCAATCGATATTTCCACCTTCATATGATCACTGTCCTTTCTACGCCTCACTATAAATTTTTCCATACATGTTGTAAATGGATTATCGACAACTGGTCGTTATCAAGGAATAAGTGGTAATCTCAAAGATTCTGGCGAACAATAAAAACACCCTTTAAATAGGCCTATCCAAAGGGGTTAAACGTACAATTTAGCTTACTTAGAATCTTTTTTTACTTACTAGTAGGGCTGTAAAAACACCCATCATATTCAGGAGCTTTTAAAATATTGGAGGTAAGCTCTAATGATTGATTAAATTTTCCCAAATCAATTGCAATGATTGAGTGTTTTGAGACACTTTTATTTTTCAAACATCTACAGATAAATAAACCTTGCTAAAAATGTACATAGAAAAAAACGTATTTTGAATGGCTCAAAACACGTTTTTCTGTGAATTATTTACTTAGGATATTGATAATCTTCTGTTGCGCATCCACTGCCTCAGGGATTGGCATCACAACAAACACATGATTCATCTTAGGATAAACAAAGGTATTGATTGCAACGCCTTGTTCTGTTAACTTCTCATCAAACTGTATTGCATCTGGATATAAGCTTTCGTGGGACCCAATAAAATGAGTTATCTTGCCAACTCCTTGAAAATCGCCGTAAATTGGACTAATTATTGGATCCTTTAGAGCTTTATCAGCTGCCCATATTTTTGTTATGACTTCCATTCCTTCACTAGCTAACATGGGATCGTTTTCTTCATATTCCTGAATAAGTGGATTTTCTAAACTCATATCAACACATGCCGACAATAACATAATATCTTGTGGTTGAGGCAGACCGTCTCGCTTCAACAGTTGAATTAGACCAAGTGCTATATTTCCACCTGCTGAATCTCCTATAATGGTTAATTGATTGGAGCTTTCAATAGATACTAGAATCTCTTTATATAAGCTGAGCATCTTTGGGTAAGTATCTTGATAGCTAAAATGAGGGACTTTTGGATAGATAGGCGCAATAACTTTTGCATTTAAGGCTTGTGCCATTTTATCCATGAACAACCAGTGTAAATTTAAAGGTTGATTCGTCCAAGCTCCACCATGAATATAAAGAATCACCATTTGTGATGAAGACTTTTGGTCATTTAAAATAAAAACCTGCATATCCTCGAATGTTTGCTCCTTCAAAGCGCTTAAAAGATTGACATCCTCCCCAATCACATAGGGGTGAATATTTTCTGTTCCTCTTTGCTTAATAAATTGTTGAGCATTTTCAATACTAGAAAAGCTCTTTTTATTACTTTGTGAAAACAACAATTTTTCAAATTGCACACTCTCTACAGATCGTTCTCCATTAAAAATTTCTATACTCATGTTTTTCTCTCCTTTTATTGTTCATTCTGTTTCCAAACATGTAATGATTAATAAAGTGATGTGCCAAACCACTAAAACTGAGTCTCGACGATGGTAAAATGCATCTTTTTAGCGAACTTTATTTTAATTCCATATTTTGAAGAATACTCCTTCTAAAATCTATCATCAAATAAAAAGACCTTCCTGATGTAATCCCTAAATGTAAAGAGCATTGATTGTGCTGTATATAAAAAGCTGCCATTTTGAAACAAAATGACAGCTTTGTTGTTGAAAAAAGATGATGTCAACAGCAGAAAAAGTAACTTTGCAAGGTGAGAGGTTGATTTCCGTTCCGCCAGCGTCCTTTCCAGGGGGCGTCCGATGAGCCGCTTCACTCACTTCCGTTCGCTGCAGGGTCTCATCTGTGACGCTAAATCCCCTAGGAGTGACGCTGGCTCCACTCCAATCAACTATTCTGCAAAATGTCTTTACTTTTTTCATAGTAGTGGAGCGATCAAATCGCCCATTATCTATATTCTTAGAGGGTTATTTTCAATGTGGAGATGTGATGCTTGACAACACCACTTCATAAAGAGTAGTGAACACCTTCAATTTACTAAAAAACTTTCGCTAAAAAGGTAACACTTTGGTGGGTTGGAGTGGAAGGCTACTTGACTCCCGTGGGATAGAGAGACAGGCGAGCCACTAAACAGAGCGGTAGCGGAGGAAGCGGCTTGGCGGTCGCCCACAGGAAAGCAAGTAGCTTGCAACGGAAATCCATTTCTACCTTTCAATTGACTGTTTTATTTTTCAACACTTAGAAAGCTGCCGTTTTGAAACAAAATGACAGCTTTCGATTAGGTATCTGTTCCCTCCAACCTACCGCTATATTATTCGAGGTGGATTTGATAATGGCGAGTAACTATACCTATCCCATTTTCTAACCTCTTCCACTCTATGAATGGGGCTAATCAATTTTGTCTTGCTAAATGTAGATAGTTAAGATTAATTATCCTGAAATAATTCATCTACTTCTTTTGATAAAATTTCTACCTCATCTTCTGAATTTGGAAATAGGGCTTGATTTGCCTTTTCATCTATTGCTTTATGTTTTTGCTTGTCTATTATGTGGAGTTCCATCATTCAGAGGTAGCTATACAAAAGCGACACGTATGTATTCCTCGTTCTTTAAGCTTTCAAGGTGATGCAATTCAAGGTCATCCATCGTAATACGACGGATTTTTAGTTTTTTATCATAATCCCCTGCCCAGAACCTAATTAATTCAGCACCTTGCTCTGGTTGTATATGTTCCTTTAAATAACTTAAAAAATCTTCTAAAAATTGAGGACCCCAATTTCCCTCGATGCCGTATACAAAGGATTTTTCATTATAAAGCCCTAAGTCATAAGGTGGATTATTCCATTCAAATATATTCAAATTTTCAAAAGCTGATTCATCTGCTGCATGTAAAACTCGTGCATCATCATCCATCAAATGCAACGACTGTGTTGGTGTACTCTCTGTAATTGGATATAATTTTTTTAATTCTCTTACTGTTATTTCAGCAATTCCTGTACAATCAACTGTTTGTAAAGCACTGTTCGCCACTAGGACAGAATATAACGTCATATGCTTGTCTCCTTAAGCTTTAATAAATGAAACTCAAAATATTCTAAGCAAATCAATAAACTAACCTGCTCCACATACATTATAGTGGATTTAACATAAATATCCAAAAAATCATCTCGTTCTACAAACTAGCTAGATGATAGGCTCTCTCTATTCCCTCAAAAAAAAACAAGGAGTAGTCATGATTTTTTTAATAATTGTAAAACTGCTCATTTAAAAACAAAGGGCAAAATTTAGGAGCATGTTTAAAATAACTGATAAAAATCTGATAAATTATTGAATAACACGAAAAGATTACATATTCAAATATAAGTATGGATTAAATGTATTTATTAAAGACTTGTAAAACTCTTCTATCTAAATAGGAAAATTCATTATTTTTTTGAGAGTTATTTGAGAGTTTGTTTATTTATAATAACTTTGTTAATGAATCCTCATTATAAAAAAATATAAAACGAGGCATTATCCTATTCGGAAAGGAGAAAAAGTTATGAAAAAAAGCAAAGAATTATTGATAATGACAATTTGTATGTTATTACTTAGCTTGTTTCCTATAAGTTCTGTAGGAGCAGAAGAATCACAAATTGAAGAGCCGATAGCGCCGGAAGAATCTCAACCTGAAGAGTTGATAGTTCCGGAAAATGTTTCCTATGCGAGACATGAAAAAGTTGGTGATGATATCTTCCTTGGAGGAAAATACATTGAGATGGGGATTTCAAAAGGTGGTTCGTTTGGAACGGAAAGTGCAGCCCCAATAGATTTCCATCCTACTGGACGTCAAAATTTAGGATTTACAGTGGATTCTGATGGGTTTGATAGTGGGGAAGCAATGAACAGTGGCGATTATTTCTTACCAGGAAGCCCATACGAAGGATTTTATGTTGGTTATAAAGAAAGTGATGATAGCACAAAAGTATTTTTAAATGCAAATGCTTTAGGATCTATGGAGATTCTAATGAGCACTAATGAAGATTTATCGACAGAAGATAATTTAGTAGCAAAAACGAGTGGGGTAACGTCTGATGGTGCATTAAAAATAGAACAAACTGTTTCATTTAAAGCAAATGATAAATTCTTTAAAGCTACAGTTAAAATGACGAATATGACAGATAGAGAACTTTTAGATGTACGTTATATGCGTTCTGTAGATCCTGATATTGATGCGGATAAGAATCTTATATTTGATACTATCAATTCGGTTCCATTTAACTATCCGAATGATGCTAAATCTGTTGTATTATCGAAGGGTCCTATTACTGGAAATGCATTGATTTTGATGTCTACAGATTCAAAATCACGCGCATCCATTAATAGTTCCAATCCATTTGATCCAACTGCATTTAATGATGACGGTAAAGTAGCTGAAACAACTTATGATTCATGGATTGGTTTAACTTTTGCTGTTGGTAACATGAAACCTGGTGAAGCTAAAACAGTTGAGTATTTTTATAGTTTAGATAGCAATATTGAACAGACTTTAGAGGATGTTGAAAATAATTCAACACCAACTGTAAGCAATAATGCAACATTAAGAGACTTAACAGTTAATGCTTCAACTGTAGCAGAGTTTGAATCTGAAAGGGAAATATACAACGTAGAATTACCAGCAGGTACTACTACGGTTCCAGGTGTAATGGCGACTGTTGCAGATAAGGATAAAGCGAATGCTGTTGTGACAAATGCAACAAGTTTACCAGGCACAACAACAATTGTTGTCACAGCAGAAGATGGGTTTACAACAAAAACATATAGAATTAATTTTACGGTTAAAAATTTAACACCAACTTTAAGCAATAATGCAACATTAAGTAATCTAACTGTTAACGCCTCAACTGTAGCAGAGTTCGAATCTCAAAAAGAAATATACAATGTCGAATTACCGTCATACACTACTATGGTTCCTAAGGTAATTCCGACTGTCGCAGATAAGGATAAAGCGAGTGCAGTCGTGACGAATGCAACAAGTTTACCAGGTACAACAACAATTGTTGTCACAGCAGAAGATGGATTTACAACAAAAACATATAAAATTAATTTTACGGTTCAAAAATCAAGTAGCAATGGTGATACATGGACATCAAATTCTATCCCTGCAACAACTAATCCAAGCTCGACAACAACGAAAATCCAAGTAGCATTAGAAATTGATGGTAACCATCCACTTGAAAAAACAACAGTGGAAATTGAACGCACTAAACATGCCAATGGTGAAATGATAGACTTTGTCAACTTCACACCAACGCAAGCATTAGAAACTGTAGAAAAAGCAAAACAAATTGGCAATAACATTGCACGTATCGTCATTCCTGATGTGAATGATGAAGTGGATAAAGTAACAGTAGAAATACCAAAGCAATCTCTACAAACATTACGTGACAATGGTTTATCACTAGAAATTTCAACAGTAAATGGTCATATTGCAATTCCACAAAGCTCAATGGAAGGCCTTGACGATAACTTCTACTTCCGTTTAGTACCAGTAAAGAAAGAAAGCGAGCGTCAAGCGATTGAAGAACGCGCTAAAGTAGAAAAAGTTGTCCGAGAGACACTACAAAGTAACGATTGGGGTGTGGTAGCTCGTCCAATGACAATAGAAACGAATATGCCAAGTCGTCCAGTACAAGTAACACTACCACTAAGAGATGTAAAGGTACCAACAGAAGCAGTAGCACGTCAAAGATTCTTAGAGCAACTAGCCGTCTTTATTGAACACTCAGATGGTGAGAAAAAAGTGGTCTTTCCTGAAGTCGTCACAATGGCAAAGGGTGAGCTTGGTCTACGCTTCACTGTAGATAAGTTCAGTACGTTTACCATTATTCAATTTGAAAAGCCAGAGGTAAGCGAGCATGAAGCTTATATTAAAGGATTCCCAAACGGCGCATTTGGTCCTGATAAGAATGTTACACGTGCACAAGTAGCGATCATGATGGCTCGTATTTTAGGCTATACAGAAGGACAAGCATTAAAGAAAGCACCGTTTAAAGATGTAGCCAAAAACCATAGTGCTGCAGGAGCAATTGCCTTTGTAAAAGAACAGGGCATTATGAATGGTGATAACAATGGTAACTTCCATACAAATGCCAACATCACACGTGCTGAAATGGCGGCAGTCGTAGCCAACTATAAACAGCTTTATGTTGAAGAAGGTGTGGCAATTACGTTCAAGGATACTGAAGGCCATTGGGCACAGTGGATTATTGAAGCAAACCGTACTGCAGGCCTCATCAATGGCCTTGAGAATGGAAGCTTTGCACCAAATGTTGCTTTAACACGTGCACAAGTAGTCGTAATGATGAACCGCATGTTTGAACGTGGTCCATTAAACGGTGTGACAAAACCAAGCTTCCCAGATGTCAAAGCAACACATTGGGCATTCAAGGAAATTGAAGAAGCCGCAAACTCTCACTCTTATATAAAAGATACAGTTGGAAAAGAACAGCTTTCAGAATAGAAAAAGCCAAATACAAGAGGCTGAGACAAAAAAGAAAAATGTTAGATCGCTTGTATTGGTAGTGACCCCTTAAAGTTAGAGTTTTATTTATGCAGCTAATTGGCTGGCATAAGTTCGGTATTTTACTGAACTCATGCCGGCCAATTTTTGTTTAATTCGATCATTATTATAGTAATCGATATACTTTTCTATTTTCTTCTTAAACGCTTCGTAGGAGATCAATTCTTCTCTGTAATACATTTAGCCAAAGAAGTTCTCCATGGCCGCATTGTCTGCACACGTTGCTTTACAGACATGCTTAGGAAAATCTTATTTTGCTTGAATGTTATCACCAATGATGTTGATAGTGCCACCCCTGGCTTGAATGAATTGCTGCACAAAATCATTTCATTTAGTTTATTTAATGTATCTAACAACACTTCTTTTTATTGTACTAACATTCCCCTACAACTCAACAAGAGTCGCCTAATTGAAGTAATTTGCACCTCAAAAAATTCTTCTTGTTATACAGCCAATTATAATTTTAGATGTTCTGTTTGTGTTAGACATGAAAAATACCCCTTTAGATAAAATATCTAAAGGGGTATTTCATTGCCATTATGATTGCAACTTTATTTCAAAGCCACAACAAATTAATTTAAAATATTAATTACAGGCCGCATTTCAACTGTGCGCCACAGTTTGTACATGTATTACAGCCGCCCATTTCTTCGACTGTGCCTTTACGGCATACTGGGCATGTATTCCCAACGTCTGAGCCAATAACAGTTGTTGACTCTAACGCTTGAATCGTATCTACTAATACGACTGGACGTTTTGTATGTTCTTCAACCAATTCCTCTTCAAATGAAAGTTGATCCATATCATTTTCTTCTGCTTTTAGTGTAAGTACTTGTGAATCACGGCTACCGTCAACATAGACCGTACCACCCTTAGCGCCACCTTTATATAGTCGCTCGTACACTTTTTCAACTTGCTGTACTGTATAGCCTTTTGGTGCGTTTACAGTTTTAGAAATAGATGAATCGATCCATTTTTGAATAATACATTGCACATCCGCATGCGCTTCTGGTTTTAGCTCCATTGCTGTAACGAACCATTCTGGAAGCTCTTGCTCATTTACTTCTGGATGATGGTTCAGATATTCTTGGACAATTTCAGCTTTTACTTCAATGAATTTACCTAGACGACCAGAACGATAGTACGTGAAGGAGAAGTATGGCTCAAGACCTGTTGCTACCCCTACCATTGTTCCTGTTGACCCTGTTGGTGCAACCGTTAATAAATGTGAGTTACGGATACCAGTCGCTAAAATTTGCTCTTTGATATGAGCAGGCATTTTTTGCATAAAGCCTGTCTCTGTAAAGGCTTTACGTAAACGAGCTGTTTCTTCGTCTGTAGCACCTACTAAGAATGGGAAGCTACCACGCTCCTTCGCAAGCTCTGTAGACGCCTCATACGCAGTTTCAGCGATTGTTTTAAAGATTTCATCGACTAACGCATTACCTGCTTCTGAACCGTATTCTTTTTCACAGTAAATCAGCAAATCGGCTAAGCCCATAACACCTAATCCGACACGACGTTCACCAAGAGCTTGTACACGGTTTTCTTCTAAGAAGTAAGGTGTCGCATCAATCACATTATCCTGCATACGAACACCAACACGAACTGTTTCACGTAGTGCTTCGTAATCAACTGATTGATTTTCTTTATTCGCAAACTGTGCTAAATTCACAGCAGCTAAGTTACACACAGAATATGGTGCAAGTGGTTGCTCACCACATGGGTTCGTCGCTACAACACTTTGACCGTATGCCTTTGCATTTGTCATGTCATTGGCGTTGTCAATGAAGAAAATACCTGGCTCTGCCGAGTATGTTGCACATACATTAATTAAATTCCATAACTCTTTCGCTTTAATTGTACGGTATGTGCGGACTTTATAGCCCATTTTCTCCCATTCACGAACATCACCAACTTCATGCCATTTCGTGTTGTAAACGCTCATTTCTTCCTTTGTATATTCTTCAACAGCTGGGAAACGAAGCTCGAAGTCAGCATCTTTTTCAACTGCTTCCATAAATTCTTTTGTTAATGTCACAGAAATGTTGGCACCTGTTAAAAACTCTGGGTTATGAACAGTGTACGTGCCACCATCACGTAATTTATTTTCAGCCTCACGAATGATAGCTGTATCAAATCCACCTAAGCCTTCAATGTTTTTATAATTCACGATGCCTTGATACATCGCTTCTTCTTGCATAGAAAGTGGCTTGAAGTTTAATTTTTCTTTGGCTAGACGGATGATTGTTTCATCCGTTGTATTTTCGATCAGGTAACGCAGAATACGTGGATTTTGCATTTTGGAAATAATAAACTCCACAATATCTGGATGCCAATCTGCTAGCATAATCATTTGTGCGCCACGACGTGATCCACCTTGCTCCACAAGATGTGTCAATTTAGCAATATCATCTAACCAGGAAACAGAACCAGATGATTTACCGTTTACACCACGAGCTAATGTGTTGCGTGGACGTAATGTTGAACCATTTGTTCCTACACCGCCACCACGGCTCATAATCTCCATTACTTGCTTACGGTGATCACTGATACCTTCACGAGAGTCAGCGACAAATGGCATCACGTAACAGTTAAAGAAAGTTACATCTGTTTCAGAACCAGCTCCATAAATCACTCGTCCAGCTGGAATGAATTTCAAGGATACTAATTGCTCATAAAATTTTTCAAACCATTCTTGACGTTTTTCTGGTGTTTTTTCAACAGCGGCAAGGCCCGTTGCATTTCGTTTTGCAATTTGTTCATAAAATATCTCAAGAGGCTTTTCTAACACGTCAATTGAACGCGTAATCACACCCGTTTCTTGCTCTTGCGGATCGTCTAATGCGCTACGATAATCCTCTTCAATCAAAATCTCTGCTGTTTTTGTAGACATATCCAATTTTTGAATTGTCCCTAAACCACGTGCAGGAAATTTCGGATCAGCTTTTACCGTTAATACAACAAAGTCGCCGGCTTTCAATGTTTTCTTTTCTGTGTCTTTAAACGAATAGCGATCGATCATGACAAGTCTTGATACACCTTTGTGTGTAATATGCATATCAGATGTTACGGGGTGTACCTGCGGGAATTGTTCAATATCTTTGTTTAACTGTTCAAATTGATTGTTTACTTCGGGTTGATGATTTGTGAGTACCATCGTTTAGCCTCCCTTGTTTTCTTCATTACAAAATAAATACACAATATCTTGTGTCGTTAAACACTACATATTGTGTATATGTCTTTAAAAAAGATACTATATATAGTTTTTTAATTCAACTCTTGCTTTTTTTAATAGATTCAGAACTACTTGTTATGACTAGGATTGAACGTTAAAAAATATTTTTTTCATACCATTTTTTACTTTTTAAAGTTCCACTCATCTGAAGCATATTTTTTTTCTTCTAAAGCTTGCACATATTCTAATTGCTCCTCAGAAAGTGTAAATGGTTTTAATTCAATTTGCAACGATTTTGCAAAGCCATCTCTAAAAGCTGTCACACATTGTTCAACTGTCACTGGCTCTTTTACAAGACTGTTGATGGCAACAGCCTTTTCTGGTAGCTTTCTACGCATACGATTCTTCGCTTCTTCACTGGAGAAATTAAATACGGATAATAATTTCTCTTGATCCAAATCTAATAAAATGGCGCCATGCTGTAAAATGACACCCTTTTGACGTGTTTGAGCACTTCCAGCTATTTTTTTCCCTTCTACGACAAGTTCATACCAACTTGGTGCATCAAAGCAAACAGCACTTTTTGGACTCTTCAGGTCCGCTCTTTTCTCCTCTGTATCAGGTACACTAAAATAGGCATCCATACCTAGGTTATGGAAACCTTGCAAAATTCCCTCACTTAACACACGATATGCCTCTGTCACAGATTCTGGCATATTCGGATAGCTTTCCGTCACAATGACACTATAAGTTAGCTCATGTTCATGTAGGACAGCTCGTCCACCAGTTGGTCGACGTACAAAACCTAAGCCTTGTTCACGCACAGCATCTAAATTAATATCTCTCTTAGCTTGTTGAAAATAACCAATGGATAATGTCGCAGGCTCCCACTCGTAGAAACGAATTACTGGTGGAATTAACCCCTCACTATGCCAATCAAGTAAGGCTTCATCTAGTGCCATATTAAAAGAAGGACTACATTTCCCTGAATTTAAAAAATACCAAGTTGTCATATGCTCATCTCCTACAAATATAAAATGATCCATCAGGCCCCACCTGTGGGTCAACTTTAACGAATATTATACTACAGTTCAAATTGCGAACGATTGCTTGTGTAACGAAAAAAGCGAATTCGCTACAACCTAGTTAATTTTATCAAACTCATTGGACTATCGCTAGCGCATCTTTTATAATAATAGAGAAGATAGAAAGGGGTAAGAAAATCTTGGACATACTTATCACAATCGGTGTCGTTTTAGTAGTCACAATTGCATATATCGGAATTAATGCACTACGACTCAAAAAAGCCGTAACCAACCTAACACAAGAGCAATTCATAGAAGGCTATCGTAAAGCCCAGCTGATCGATGTTCGTGAGCAAAAAGAATTTGATGCTGGTCACATTCTTGGTGCACGAAATGTGCCTTCGACAACACTACGTCAACGTTATAAAGAAATCCGCCCAGATTTACCAGTATATCTATACTGTCAAAATACAGGCCGTAGCTCACGTGCTGCACTATTTCTTAAAAAACGTGGGTACAACCAAATTTACCAACTTCAAGGTGGTTTCAAAACTTGGACAGGTAAAATAAAAGCAAAAAAATATTAATGCTCTCATCAAAAAAAGTCGTCTCAAAGTACTATGAGACGGCTTCTTTTTTAAAAAATTCAGAGTTTCTACTATATTATATCTATTTCAAATGATGCTGTACGAGCTTCATGTCATTAAAATAAAAAAGTAAAGCAACAAAACGCATTATAGTCCCCTTATTTGATACAAAATCTACTTTGAACGAGTTCGCTACTTGAGTCGGATCCTCATAAAAATGAGCGCTTTGATGTCTTTTTGGAGCGGTTTTCACTTATGTTTGAGCACTTCGAAAGCTACGTTGAGCAATCTTCCAATAAACCACCTCATATTTAAAAACTCCTTCACGAAACACTTTGTATGACCAAAAATACTATTTTTCGTTAGAGATATGCCAGTTACGAACCCTATTCTTCTATTTTTCTGAAAATAGTTAAAATTTATTGTTGAATAATTTTAGAAGCACTGTTAGGATGTATAATATCTTACAATAATAATTGATTATCAAGTTAATAAGCTATGAATGCTATGGATCAAACTATAGCAGGAGCAGTTCTGGAGAGAGCGCACATTGCGTCGCCGAAGGGTTCACTATCTCAGGCAAAAGGACAGAGGAGTAATACAGCTTTTATAAGCGATGCTACACTATTTCATGTAGACATCTGCGAATAAATGGTATTTGTTATTCTGACGTTTTTCCGAGACTAGTGTCACAACTAGTCTCTTTTTATTTTTCCAGTCATAGTTTTTTATGCATCTTTGAGGGGGATTAACGTGGAACAGCAACAATTAAAACGAGATTTAAAAAATCGCCATGTACAGCTTATTGCCATTGGTGGAACAATTGGGACTGGTTTATTTTTAGGCTCTGGAAAAGCTATTGCCTTAGCAGGGCCTTCGATCATCCTAGCCTACTTAATTGTAGGGACAGCGCTATTTTTTGTGATGCGTGCCTTAGGCGAATTGTTACTATCCAATGCAGGCTACACTTCATTTACGGATTTTGCATCCGAATACATAGGGCCTTGGGCAGGTTATATCACAGGTTGGACATACTGGTTCTGTTGGATTATGACGGCGATGGCAGACATTATTGCGGTGGGGGTATATACACAATATTGGTTTGATATCCCACAATGGGTGCCAGCCATTGGTTGCCTTGTATTGTTATTACTACTAAATCTATTAACTGTTAAGCTTTTTGGTGAGCTAGAATTTTGGTTCGCTATTATTAAAGTTATTACAATTGTAGCACTTATTATTATTGGTCTTATTATGCTAGTAACTGGCTTCCAAACTAGCTCAGGAGCAGTATCAGTTGAAAATCTATGGGCACATGGAGGCATGTTCCCAAATGGTATATACGGCTTTTTAATGGCCTTCCAAATGGTTGTCTTTGCATTTGTTGGTGTGGAATTAGTGGGGGTTTCAGCAGCTGAAACAGCAGATCCTCAAAAAAATATTCCTTCTGCCATTAATAAAATTCCATTTCGCATTTTACTTTTCTATGTAGGGGCATTATTTGTCATTTTATGTATTAACCCATGGTATGAGATGTCTGCTTCAAGCAGCCCCTTTGTCCAAGTGTTTACATTAGCAGGTATCCCGATTGCTGCTGGTATTATAAATTTTGTTGTGCTTACTTCAGCGGCTTCAGCAGGTAACAGTGGGTTATTCTCCACAAGTCGGATGCTCTATAATCTTGGTAACAATAAACAGGCATCTCCAGCATTCGCCAAACTCAACAAAAACAGTGTACCAAGTAATGCACTCGTTATTTCTACTATTGTTGTATCAGCTGGTGCTCTGTTAAGTAAGTTGATGCCAGAGAACGCCTTTAGTGTTGTGACGACGATTAGTGCAATTTGTTTTATCTGGGTGTGGAGCATTATTATCATTTCGCACATTATCTACAAACGAAAAAAACGTGCTTTACATGAAGCTTCAATCTTCAAAGCACCACTGACACCTTTTATCAACTACGTCGTGCTTGCGTTTTTCGCCTTTTTATTAATGGTGATGTTTATTTCTGAGGCTACGCGTACGGCACTGCTGTTAACACCAATTTGGTTTATCGTTTTATTTATTATTTATAAAATGAAAAAAAGATGACTTCAGACTAAGCGCTGAAATCATCTTCCACTTATTAAAAAATAGTCATATCCCATTCTGTTGCTAGCTGTTTCAGCAACTGTACACCTGCCACACTGTTTCCTATTGGATCAATCGCTGGTCCGTAAATTCCGATACCACAGCCAGTAGGAAACGGCGAGTGTAGGCCTGCATGTCCTGGAACAGCCGCAAGAATCGCACCTGATACACCACTTTTGGCAGGGAGACCAATAAATGCCGCAAACTTCCCTGAGGCATTGTACATACCACACGTTACCATCAAAGCCTTCGCTAATTTTGCCACTTGTTTTGGGAATAGCTGTTTCTTTAACAGTGGGTGATAGCCATCATTCGCAATAACTAGGCCAATCATGGCTAAATCTGATACATTGACTTCAATTGCACATTGCTTCAAATAAACCTCAAGCGCCGCCTCTACTGGACAATCTAAAAACCCTGAATCCATTAAGTAATAGGCCAATGCTCGATTACGATTAGCCGTTTGCCACTCTGACTGGAATACTTCTTCATTGATACTCAATTGCTTGCCTATAATTTGTTCTAAAAATTGTAGAATCTTTGTGACCTTCTCTTGTGGAGAATGACCAGCCAACATGGAGGATACCGTAATAGCCCCAGCATTAATCATCGGGTTAAAGGGTTTACCTGGCTGATGACTTTCTAAGCGAATAATTGAGTTAAAGGTATCTCCTGTTGGTTCAACATCTACTCTTTCTAAAACATATGGTAAGCCTCGATCCATACAGGCTAAAATAAAGGTAATAACCTTGGAAACGCTTTGAAGGGTAAATAGTTCTTCGGTATCTCCCGCTTTGATTTCGTGGCCTTCAGTCCCAACAATCGCCACAGCTAATTGATTAGGATCTTTTTTGGCTAAAGCAGGGATATAATTAGCACATTGCCCTTCTTTGGTAGCTGCACGATACTGTGATACCCACTGTGCTAGAAGATGATGCTGATGATTGGGTTGTGTTGACATGTCGCGTTCTCCTTTCAAAATGAGGCAAAAACAGAGCCTTCATAGTTCTCCTATGAAGACTCTATCCTGTTAGCGCTTAGGTGGCTGTGTTCCCTCTGGAATTAAAGATTGATATGTTTCACCATCTAGACGTTCTTGCCATTCCTTTTTCGCTTTTTCAATGTATAGAGGATTATCCAGCAACGCTAAGGCTGTACAAGCCATAATTTTTGCAGCCTGTAGCATCCCTTTATGCGCTATTGGGGTCACTCCCTGAGACACTACCTGCCATGTATGTAATGGTGTCCCTAATGCCATGCATACAGTTGTACACTGTACGGTTGGTACGTTCCAGCTAACATCTCCAACATCTGTAGAGCCACCCATAATAAATTCAGGTAGCATGCCTGGAACATGATCAGCAATCACTTTTCCTTGTAATAGCTTGGCATCTTCTTTACGCAAGCCCACTAATGAAGCTGCTTGTACTTCTGGTGTAAACGTATTGAAAATAGCCTGCGCATACTGTTCATCCTCTATTGTATAGTCTGGCATTCCAATTTCAAGTATTTGTTGATACATCACATCATAAAGTGTTTTATTTGTTATAAGATTCGAAGCAGCACCTTCAAACTCGATGTCCACTGACGTCCCTGTCATCATTGTGGCACCCTTTGCAATGTTCTCAACGCGTTGATAAATTTCCTGTACTTGCTGCTTTTTAGGTGCCCTAACTAGATACGTTACCTCTGCATATGGTTGAACTACATTTGGCGAAGTTCCGCCAGAATTAGTAATGGCATAATGCACACGTGCTTCTGGAATGATGTGTTCTCGTAAGTAGTTTACCCCAACATTCATAAGCTCAACAGCATCTAAAGCACTTCGTCCAAGATGTGGTGCAGCTGCGGCATGAGCACTTTTGCCCGTAAACTTAAACGTTGCGGCATAGTTTGCTAGAGAACTACACGTCATCACAGTCGAAAACGTACCTGGATGCCAAGAGATCGCGATATCAACATCATCAAAAAGGCCAGCCTTTGCCATATAAGCTTTACCAGATCCATTCTCCTCTGCAGGGCAACCGTAAAAACGGATTGTTGCTGACTGATGATTTTGCTCTAAATAATCCTTTACAGCAACAGCAGCTGCGAATGCGCCAGTACCTAATAAGTTATGACCACAGCCATGTCCGCTTCCACCATCCACAAGAGGCTCATGTTGTGTCGCCCCACCTTTTTGACTCAAGCCTGGAAGCGCATCATATTCACCTAAAAAGGCAATTACAGGCTTGCCAGAACCATAAGTTCCAACAAGCGCTGTTTCAAGACCCGCAACACCGACTTGTGTTTGAAAACCCTCTTTTTCTAGTGCCTGTTTCATATATTCCATCGATTTCTTTTCTTGAAAATGAAGCTCGGGTACAGCCCAAATTGCATCGCTTAATGCTACTGTAGCTTGCTGTTTTGCTTCAATTAACATTGAAATTTTCTCATGATAACTCATATTTGTCCCTCCAATTTCATTATGCTTTTAACAATGTTCCTTTTTGGTCGTTTAGTGTGACAAGCGACACAATACAGATAAGCGCAAAGCCAATTAACATCCAAAAGGCTGCATCAAAGGAGCCATTAAAGGCATCCACCATAAATCCAATTGCCATCGGTGTAACAAACCCTGCTAATTGTCCCCCTGTATTGGCAATTCCCATTGCAGAACCTGTAATAGAAGAAGGTAATTTCTTGAGTACAATAACAGGTAGTAATGTAATGACAAACGCAATAAATATCGAAACGACTGTTTGGTAACCAATAAATAACGTCACTGTTTTGGCAGTAAACATTAAATACAATAAAAGACCAATGACTGCGCAGGAGATGGAGCCTAACACTTTCTCCATACCTTTTGGTAGCTTATCAATGATATAGCCACTACCATATACACCAATTATCGTTGTAATGGCAGGTATTGTTTGCGCCCAACCAATGGACATTAAATCCAAGCCTCGATTTTTTTGAAGATATGTTGGAATCCAAGAAACTAATCCCCAGTTAACTGCATAAATACAAAAATAAGCAATGATTAAATTCCACATTAGGGGTGTTTTCAGTAACTCTTTAAAATTCACTTTGTTCGTAGTATTTTCTGTTCCAGCTGTTGCTGCCTCATCTTTCGGGAGTTGAATGTATTTCCAATATATAAAGGCAATTATTGCCCCAATTGCCCCAATGATAATAAACATCATGCGCCAGCCAATCGTTCCTAATAAATAAGCAGCTAGCAAAGGGACGATGAGTGAAACAATGCCACCAGAAGTAAGCATGATGGACATCGCTCTACCTCTTTCCTCTTTTGGGAAAATCGTAGCAATAATTTTAGAGCTTGATGGCTGAAAACCACCCTCACCAATGCCAAATAAAAAACGAATCACAATCATCGCTGTTAAAGACCAAGCAATGGCTGTTAGACCAGTAAAAATAGACCACATGATAACAGCCATCAATAAAACTCGTTTTGCGCCAAACTTATCGGCAAGCCAGCCACCCGGTATTTGCATAATGGCATAGCCTAAAAAGAAAGCGCTTAAAATAATACCCGTTGAAGATGCATCCAGTTGCAAATCCCCTGTAATCGAAACTACTGCGTAGTTCATAATATAGCGATCTAAATTCCCTAAAGACCAGCCTAAAAATAAAAGTGCAAGGATGACATTTCTAGATTTCTTCGTTATTTCATTTGTTGTCATTCATATCCCTCCCATATATAGAAATCCTCTCTTTATTGCCACGACTATTCTTGAATATGCTTGCCCCCTTGTCCGTAAATCCCCTTTTATATACCGACATTTTCGTTATATATTCGTATAATAATCAAAGTTCAATAAAAAGACAATATTTTTTTGAAAATTTCTAATAGATAATCGTCTTCGTAAATCCATATTATTTACCTAAATAACCGCTAAATTCATTAATTTATCAGTATTTAAGGCTTCAAAAAGCATAAAAAAATGTCCCACACCATTTATTGGTTTGGGACATTTTTTTATTTAGACAAGTTGATACATTTTAATAGGTCTGCCTCGAGTATGCTGCAATTCTTCCCCACAAATTCTCGCTAAATCTACATTACATAAATCTGCTACGATTCGTTGGGCATTTCTCTCGCTCATTTGCAGTTGTGTCGCTAAATCCTTTGTCGTAAAATGCTTCCAATGCATTTTTTGTACAAGTGCATGGATTTTCATATAGGTTTTAATACTAATATTCCCTTTTTTTAGTTTTTCTAAAATATAAGGGTCTTCTGCTCGGTAGGAATAGGATAGCTCTTCTACATTCCCTACCGATTCAATAATGGTGCCATCATCCTGTATCATCACGATGTCAATAGCCTCGTTTTCCTTCGTCTGTCTTAGTCCTCGGTGAGCATGTAACTCAGCATTGAACACTGTTTGAGCAAAGCCAATGCCTGCTGTCACCTTCGTCTCCATTTCAATCGACAACTGATACATTTTTTCCTGTAAAAATCGTATTTGCCCTTCAATCGCACCTCTTGTACTAAAGATCGTATATTTACCATTCCCCTCTTCAATAAGAGAGCCATCAATCTGTTCACAGAGCTGTAGTAGATTTTCCTTCGTACGCAATTCTAAATATTGAATACGATAGCCTTGCTTCATGCGCTCTTTTAATGAATCGAAGTCCTTAATTTCAAGCATGACTGCACCAATTTGTGTCTCTTTATAGTAGGACGTTTTGATCTTCTCTGTAAAAAGCTGAACTGTATGATAAATTTCTGTTTTTGTCGGGGAAACCCAATAAGATGGAACGCCTCGTTTCTTCAGCTCTTCATCAACAGAGGGATAACAAGTAATCGCAAAATCAATTTTGCCCGCCTGCCAAAGACTATAGTGGAAATCAAATAGCTCTTGTGGATCAATAGCGACATCAAATTCCTTTAAATACATATGATGGACATTATGCTGAATCTCTGCAAGACTTTCTGAAGCCATTTGAGAAGGCGAAGGAATAATATCGATACTAACATTTTCTATAAACTTTTTTTGCTGATAGGATTGCTCTAAAAAACCCCGATAAATAGCCGCTTCGGAAAAAATAATATGGGTCAATTTATCTTTGGATACATTCGTTTGACTGGCAAGCTTATAAGGGATGTAACCAGAAAACAACCAGAAATCGACAGCCTGATTATGTGTCTCCACAAGATGTTTTGTTTCCGTCGCCATTTCATATATATACGGAATAAATTCCATATCCTGTTCGATTTCTCGTGCTAAGGCAATAATTCTTTCAACGGATTGAATGGGACCAACAACACCTATTTTATACATCTTTTGTTCCTACCTTCTTTGTGAAACTACAATCTTTTATGTAAAAAATTTATTCCTTTGTTGTACATAGTATAGCGGACAATCAAATTACTAGACAAATCTTATGTATAAAGAAAAGCCTCGAAAACTATTCGAGGCCATCTGGAAGTAACAATTATTGCTCGGTTGGATACATGTTTGTATAGAGTAACTCTAATCTTTTAGAGAGCTTTCCATAGGCTGTTTGCCATGCTTTACGTGCAGCATCATTACTGCTCCCTGCTGGTTCGTATATAGCATGCACCTCTTCAACCTTCTTCAAATCACCCTCTGCTTGCGTGAGCTTCGAATAATTTTTAACAACCTTCTTATCAGCATCACTCAGAGCATCATAGGCTTTACGGATTTCACTTACTTTCTCCTGTAAACCATTGATATATTCACCTTTTACAAGAAGTGAATTGATGGATTCAATTAATGACAATGCATTTTCATTCGTTTGCTGTTGTCCTTTTTGCTTATCAATGATCAATTGTCTAGTTCCTGCATCAATCAGGCTCACTTGTTTAGATGTAAGCTTTTCATATGCCTTGATCACAGTGATTGGATTTGAAGCAAAGGATTTCTCATAGGTCTTCATAAAGCTTTCCACTTTTTTCACGTCTGCAAGCGCAGTTTTTAAAATATCATAGTTTGTAATCAGTTTTTTCTCACTTGAACTAAGGCTACTATATTGTGTAGAAAGATTTTTAATACGTTCAATCGTTACGACATAGAGATTATTGGAAACAATTGTGGCAATATCATTATTTAGCTGTGTAATTTTCGATGCATTTTCATCTATATTTTGATTTTTTAATAAAGCTTCATATTGTTCTTTTGCTAAATGCTGCTGATTCGCAGGTAATTTCGCATAAGCTTTTTGCACTGTTTCAACTTTTTTAGCCTTTTTCGCAGCATCTGTTTCTTCTCTAGCAGTCTGTATTTTTTTATAGAATGATTTTACTCCTGTAATATCCTTATTTGCTGCTGTTAATAAATAATAATTTGTCACGTATTTTCTTGCAGCTGAAGACAATTTTTTATAGGATTCAGAAGCTGTATTAACAGCGGTTTCTAATTGATTGAATGAATATTTCGTAACATCCGCAAATTTGGCTATATCCGCCTTTAACGCCTCTGCTGCTGCTTTATCAGTAGGCACTTTACCATTGCCATCAACTGAAATCTTTGGCGTGTTTAGTAAAAATTCTTCAGCATTATATACAAGTGATTGCTGTAAATTTGTAAGATTATTATAAGCTTTTAAAGTACCTGTATAGCTTGAATTAAGTTTACTTTCCGTTACACCAGTTGTTGCAGATAATTTTTGATAGGCATCCATATCTTTAATTACTTTTTCAGCTGCTTTTAAATCTTTCTGTAAGGTAACAAGACTATCGTAGCCATTAATTTGTGCTGCTGAGGCTTTTGTTAAGCTCTTATATTCCTTGATCATTTGATTAACATTATTGACATGACTTTGCCATGAACCAGCAGACGGATTGAACGGATAAACATCATCGCTAATATAGCTATCTATAACATTATTTAAATTTATAATTTGGCTTTCTTCTGCACGTTCTGCTGTAGTCAAACGCTGCACATACACATCTGGCACTAATTTTAATTGTTTATACGTTAATTTTTCATAGGCTGTACGGATTGATTTAGCAGTCGTCACTTGTTTATTAGGCGTACTATTTGTAGCTAATTTATCAAATGATTTAATGAATTGCTCCACCTTTTTAATATCCGATTTAGCCTCAGACAAGATTGCTTGGTTTTGAACAGCGGCTCGGTAGCTTTGTGATAATTTCTCAATATCCGCTTCGATTGTCTTCACGCTCGCTTGCAAGGAATCAACATCCGAAGCTACATATTTCACAAGTGAATTCTCATAAGATAATAAATTAATAATAGCTTGATTGAGTTTTCTGACTTCTTTTATCTCTTCAAGATCATTTGGCTCGTTTAATAGTTTTTTAATGCTCGTATATAGGGTCTCATCTACATCTAAGCTACGCTGTAACAGATCTAGCTTATTATAAGCCTCTTCTAGTTCCTTTATTTCTTTTTCATTACTAGTCTCTATTTTGCTCCATTTTTCATTTAACTTAGTTATTAATTCAACATCAGCAAGTGCTCGCTTTAAGACATCATAATTAGACACATTACCTTTAGCTGCCGCTGATAAGGATTGATAGTTTTTTTCTAGTTCCGCAACTTTAGCACTAAATTCTGCTAAGCTTGATACATTGTATTTATTATCATTGACCAGTAAAGCTTTAATCTCTTTCGTTAAAGTATCAGTGGGTTGTTTAGAGACTGTGATGGTATCAGATAGTTTAGATTCCGCAAAAGAAAGACCCACTTTTGCTTTGACAGTGACAGCAATATTTTTAATATCCTTTTCAATGGCATCCTTCGGAATCGTATATGTACTACCTGCAGCTCCCTCTATGATAGTAAAGGAGTTATCACCTAATTTATAAAACCATTGATAACTATATGTAATTTGATCACTTTGCAATTTTGCACCATTCTTATCAGTTACAGTAATACCAGCTACTTTCACTGTTTCTCCAGGTGCTACAAAACCAGCGGATTGACCTTCTAACGTTGGAATGGTGATATCGAGCTCTAATGGCTGAATAGTGCGCGGTGCACTTTTAAATTTTTTACCGTCTGTCGTAGTTGCTTCCACAAAAATACTTTTTCCAGCTGCTTCAACAGGCACTTTTAAGGAAATAGATGTTGCTCCCGAGATGGGCTTATTTGTTGAACCCTCTTCACCAGTAATTTCCTCTAGATAATACCATTGATAGGCATTGACGATTGAATCATTTGGTAATTTTTCTACTTTTAATGTTGCATTGACAATATTTTCTCCAGTGACTGAAACTGTTTCGGCCGCACCTGCTACAGTGGGAACGATAAGTGCAACAGGAATAGCTGCTGCTGTTAAAAATAATTTTTTATTCAAATCTATTGACCTCCTCAATCCTTCTCCTGAATTATATCGGTCATATGGCCATAATTTCCTTGAATATTAGGTAAATACTCTAAAAAGTGTATTTTTTCCTGATTTACTATTTAACAAATAATATTTTTTTGATAACGTTTTATCATTTTTGATTATAAATAAATACTTTTCAAACAAAAGCCTTCTAACCCACATTCGTAGCCTCTACGAAGAGATTAAAAGGTGTTAAAAAAATATTTGCACTTATGCTTCCGCTTCATCTGGTTATCCTCGTATCATATAAGTTGGTCGGGTCAGGGTCTTATAGGTATAGGGATTCGTATGTTGGGTTTCACTTACTTGGATACGAATCGTCATCCCTTCTCCTACTTTGCTATCTAATGCGAATTTCCCATTAAAAGCTTGAACGCGCTCCTGCATGCCTTGTATGCCCATAGAATCGGCAAGTAGAATATCATCTATATTACAACCAACACCATCATCGCTATACAAAATTTGGAATCCCTCTTCGGTGCCCAATAAATGTATTTCAACTGTATTAGCATAGGAATGTTTTAACGCATTGTTTAATAATTCTTGAAACAGTCGATAAATCATTAAATTTAAACGCTCATCCTCTAAATAAAGGCGGTCAATCGTATATATCAAAACAAAATTAGCCCGTTTATGGATTTTCTGTATTAATTTTTCAAGGGCTGCATTTAAGCCCAATGTATCTAATAGAGGTGGCTTTAAGTTTTCGCAGTAGCCCCTCAAATCATTCAGAGAGATAATCATATGTTCATGAAGCTTTATAAGTTTAGATGGGATCTCCTCTTTTTCTTTGGTATGCATGAGGACATCCATTTCCCTTGCAATGTGCAGTTGTTCTTGCAAAATCGTATCATGAAGTTCCTGTGCTAACTGATATTTTTCTTCCTCGAACCTTAGCCAGAGTAATTTATTGAGCCATGGTAGCTGTCGATTATCAGCTTCTTTCATATGCTTTAACTGATTTAAAAGCTCCTCAACCATTTTTGTGTTTTCGATAAAATTATTTAAATAGAGCAGCAATAATTCTAGCCATAGCAGTTCCTCGTCCTTGAGATAAATCGTTTTATTATGATCCACAACAAGGATTCGTTTATAGTTCACATCCTGATGAATAAAGGCGATATAGAAATGATCTGTCTTTTTTATATCTCCCAAGCCTAATCGTTCGACTAGTACCTCATCTATTTGATGCTGCGTGTATTCTTTAGATTTATTTGTTAAGGTAACTTGATGTGTTTGAAAATCATAAGTGAGCACATACACACTTTCCATTTCAAGCTGAACCACAACCTCCTGTACAAATTTCTCCAATAAGTCCTCAATCTTCACCACTCTACCAATACTCTCAACGGTCGTATACAAGCGGTGGATGTAGTCGCCTTTTGTAGAAAATAAAATTTTCCGCTTACGATAATCAATCCGCTCTTTAATGTAGAACAACGCCATTAACGATAGAAAGGCAAAAAAGAAAATCTCCGTCATGCGCGAAACTGATAAATCTGCAAATAAATATAAACCGATTAACAGCCATATCGTAAAGCCAAATGAGAAATTAAAATAATAACGCAATCGAGAAATGAAATACTCCATATCAAAAATACGTTCAGTGAGTTGTGTGAAAATGAAGCTGAATGGAATTAGTAAAAGAAATATGGAACTTATATCTGCCGAAAGAATTTGCCTATGAAAAAAAGTCTCAGGTAACGCATATAGAAATAAGAAAGGTATAAATGGAATAATAATACTACTAATAAGTATTTTAAGTTTTGGCACTCTATATATAATATAACTAATAATCATAATGCTAAGAATGGCTACTAGTAATAAGAAAAATATGCCCAAAATAATACTTGAAACTAGAGAATGAATGTCGTCAAAGACTATACCGAAGATACTTAGAATTACTACAGTTAGAGGAAGTATATATAATACCTTAATATTTTTTAACAACGGCCATTTTATATTCAGAAAGCTAAAATACTCTTTTAAAAAATGTAATAAAAGAACTAGGCAGAGTAGCATACTACCGCGATTAACAATAATTCCAAAATTATTTAAGATACCAGAGGCACCTAAGCTTACATATGCTAATGATACAGTTAATATAAACAATATCAATAAATCCAATAATGGCGTATTTCTTTGTTTAAAATATAAATATAATGAAATCATTAAAGTTAAGAAAAAGTAACACGTTGGTACTATAAAAACAAAATAAAAATACTCAGGAATAGCTAATGGTTTTATTTGGATGTGAACCAAATTCCCATTAGGTTGCATTATGGTTAAACTCTTTGCTTCCCTGATAATATATTCACTTTTTATAAATGGAATGTCGTTTATTTTATTTCCATCGATTTTTACTACATTATCTCCAGGAGTTATTTGTCGTTCTGCTGCCCAGTCTTTATAATAAAAATCTGTTACAAGCCATTGTTCATTCTCTTTTTTTATTTTTATACCTAAAAATGAAGTGCTATAAGTAATAAATAATAAATAAACACCCAACATTAAATAGATACTTATAGCACTCAAAAACCATTTTTCTTTTATTTTTAATTTTAGTTCCACAGTCCCCACTCAGGACCTAACTTTTCTTCAAAAGAATCTAATATTGCTTTTTGTTCAAGTTCTGTTACACCAATGAGAGAAGCTTTTTTTTCTTTTAACAATGTCACTAACGTCGGATTTTGCTCTAAATACTGAATCATGTTAATCATTAAAATCGCCTCATTTCTTCATTTTTTTAGTTTATAGTCACTATTTTTTGCCAATAATTCCTCTTAATAAGGAATTATTAACCATTTATGTAACTATATTTTCATTATACTACCTCTCTCCAATAATTCAACATAATTTTCTAAAAAATTCAAAAAATAATAGATTACGTAATAATTTTGCTTTATTTTCAATTATTTTTCTCCAATAATAGACATAAAAACAAATGAAAAGCTCCTTCCTTCTAGTAGGAAGAAGCTTTTCATTTTTCTCTTTTGCTAATACTGACACCCTTCTTGTAGCCACTTGTAGAAATCACATGTAATCAATGTTGCATGCTTTGGGTTCATATCACCACTATCTACTGCTAAAACACGATAATCCTCTGCCTTTATGTCCATTAAAAAGACCATTCCTCCACTATCATCACCAATTGCAATATAGCCTTTTGCATATTCCTCCACTTCCCAAGTCTGGTTTCTTTCTATTACTTCCTCTGTACCATAAATGAACACGCCATTCGTAAACGATAAACCGTTACTTTCCTTTAATACAAGTGTATACGCACTCGGAAGTTGACAATTCAGCCTATGTTCTATGTGTACAATTTGGTGATCTGTTGCTGGTGGATTAGCTGTATAGCTATTATGTATAGGTAACATGTCGTCACCGTCCTTTCCAATAAACTTTTTTACGTCTGCGCTGCACAAAATTCATAAAACGCCAGGATTAAGGCATCAACCTTTTGTTTACTGACAATTTTACCTAACCATTCTTCTGGAATATTGTCCAACTGTTTATACATTCCCGCGATCGATCCTGTAATTGCTGCAACGGTGTCCGTATCTTCTCCTAAATTAACTGCCATCAGAATCGCTTCTTTAAATGTTGTAGAATTACCTACACACCAAATAGCCGCTTCTAACGAATGAACAATATAGCCACTCGATTGAATCTCGTCTTCAGGCGTATTTAAAAAGTTTTCATGAAAAATCCTTGCATAAGCATTTAACTCTGCTTTCATTTCATTTTGTAAATTATTTTGAAGTAGTTCAAAGACCTCTTTTAAGGCCACTTCTAGTGAATTATTTCGGTATAAGCTTAATAATAGTTCAATGTAAATGATGGACCCTACTATGGAACGTGGATGACCATGAGTAATCTCTGTATACTGATGAACTAATTCTTTTCTTTTAGTAAAATCTACCTCATGCATGACAACGAATACTAAAGGAGCAATTCTCATTAACGTACCATTGCCATTATCAAACTCGGCCGTTTTACCACATTTTGCTGGCGGAACACCTTTTTTATAGTTCGAAACGGCTTCAGCTGTAGTAATTCCAATATCAAACATTTCGCCAAATGGTGTGAGATAGCCCTGCTCCATGTATTGTACAAATTTATTCATTAATGTTTTGGTATCCCCATTTTCAATAATGTTTTCGACCAGGCAGAGTGTTAAAGAAGTATCATCAGACCAAGTACCAGGTGGCTGATTGTAAGTACCGTACCCCATCACATCTTGCACATGGAAAGTCCCTCTTTGTTTAAACTCAACAGGTACGCCCATTAGATCACCGATAATCCCACCGTATAAAGTGTCAAACACCCGCTCCCTCAATTTTGTATCTACCATAGATGCCACCCCTAACTTTAATTTAATTTATCACAATTCAAAAACAGTACATTTAATTTTATAATAAATCAATTCCTCATTTATTATTTTTTCGATCTCTCTCCAATCTCCTCCAGCTAAACCTGAACCAATTTTAGGCATCTGTATCGATAATCTATTTTTTAATACAAACCTCGCAACTTTTCTTAAACATAAACGAAGCACATCATAATCAATATAGGTTGTACGATCTTTATCATTTTTCCTCACACCATGCTGTGCAAGCATATTGGCAACAAAAGTAGCTTTCTGCTGGTCTACACATACAAACTGAACCTCTCCTAACCCAAAAGTTTCTTTATCCTTAGACCATTTTACATAATCATTTTTAGCAATAGGGAATTGCTTTGATAAAGATAAAACAAAGCCTTTACCCCATTTTCCTAAAATATTGACTACATGAATAATGAGTGTATGTTCTTCTAAAGGAAGAGATGCATCGCCCTTTAAGTAGTTTATTGGAGATTTGTTAGCTACAATTCCCTCCTGCCATTTGTTCTCAAAATCTAATCTTGTAATAGGTACACTATCGCTTACATCTAAACTATCGATATGTCCGTCATACAATAAAAATCCAATATCTTCGTTCCAATCGTGCAATGATGAAGAACAGTACATATCATTTTTTATTATATTGATCTGCCTAGTTGCAACGCCATCATCAAATTCTGTATACAATTGTCCATAACCTTTTAAAAATTCAATATTATCACATTTATAGTATAATAGACTATTACCAAACTTGATATCTTCTTCCACCACTTTCCCCCCTTAATAGAACCAACCTAACCCTATCATATTTTTGTGCTTAATAAGGTGCAAAGATTTTATTAATTATACTTTCGATTGTAGATAGTTAGGCACTAACTCTAAGTCCTTAAATTGAATCCCTTTAAGATGGAATTTTTCACAGATTTAAATTTTTCTGAACAAAACAGGTATCTTCCAAGTTTAAATCGTTTAATGGAAATAAATCAAGATCAGAGTCTTTTAACACCAATCTTATATACTTATCAACGAAACTTCCATCAACTTTTAATTTTGCATTACTTAGCACTTCTCTTGTAAGATACTCAGATTTTTCATAACTAACTCATGCATGTCTTTTTGACAAAAAAACCGCTCACATGAACGTGAACGGTTTTGGAGACTATGCTTTTTGATAACGAAGCACTGGTGTACGAGCAGCGCGTGTTTCGTCTAGACGAGATACGACTGTTGTATGAGGTGCTTCTTGAACGATTGATGGATTTTCTTCTGCTTCTTTCGCAATTTGAATCATTACATCACAGAATGCATCTAATGTTTCTTTAGATTCTGTTTCAGTTGGCTCGATCATCAACGCCTCTTCCACATTTAATGGGAAGTATGTTGTTGGTGGATGGTAGCCAAAGTCTAACAGACGTTTTGCGATGTCTAATGTACGAACGCCTAGTTTCTTCTGACGACGACCCGATAAGACAAATTCATGTTTACAGTGACGGTTATATGGTAGATCATAGAATGGCTCTAAGCGACGCATCATGTAGTTGGCGTTTAATACAGCATATTCTGTAACAGCTTTTAAGCCATCAGGACCCATTGTACGAATGTACGTATAAGCACGAACATTGATACCAAAGTTACCATAGTAAGGTTTTACGCGTCCGATTGATTGTGGACGATCGTAGTCAAAGTGGTATGTGCCTTCTTCAGTTCTTACTAATACTGGTTTTGGTAGGAATGGAATTAAATCTGCTTTTACACCTACTGGACCAGAACCTGGACCACCGCCACCATGTGGGCCTGTAAATGTTTTGTGTAGATTTAAATGCACACAGTCAAAGCCCATATCGCCAGGACGTGCTTTACTCATTACAGCATTGAGGTTCGCACCATCATAGTACACTTTACCGCCTACAGAGTGAATTAGCTCTGCCATTTCGATAATGTTTTCTTCAAATAACCCTAGTGTATTCGGGTTCGTTAACATTAGTGCTGCTGTATCAGAACCTACTACTTTGCGAAGGTCTTCGATATCAACTAAGCCATTTTCATCTGATTTAACAGTGATTGTTTCAAAGCCTGCTACTGTCGCAGATGCTGGGTTTGTACCGTGAGCTGAATCAGGAACGATTACCTTGTTACGGTGACCTTCACCATTTGCTTCATGGAAGGCACGAATCATCATTAACGCTGTCCATTCTCCATGAGCACCTGCTGCTGGTTGTAATGTAACTTCATCCATCCCAGTAATTTCCACTAAAGAAGTTTGAAGATCATAAAGAAGCTCCATTGCCCCTTGTGCTGTTGATTCATCCTGTAATGGGTGAACATTTGCAAAGCCAGAAAGACGTGCAACTGTTTCGTTAATTTTCGGATTATATTTCATCGTACAAGAGCCAAGCGGATAGAAGCCAGAGTCTACTCCATGGTTTCTACGAGAAAGTGCTGTATAATGACGCATAATATCAAGCTCAGACACTTCAGGTAGTTCTGCTGCCTCTGAACGTACTAAGTTTGCAGGTAATAAATCTGCTAGGTCTACCTCAGGCACATCTAGTGCTTCTAAACTATAGCCAACGCGACCTTCTTTTGAAATTTCAAAAATGAGTGATTGATTTTCGTTATGCATTAAGAGCCCCCATTTCTGCAACAAGTGCATCAATTTCTTCTTTCGTGCGTAATTCAGTTACTGCGATTAGCACATGATTTTTAAGAGAGTCATAATTTTGACCTAAAGGATAGCCACCGATAATACCCTTTTCGATTAAGCCTTTATTGATTTCCTTCACACATTTATTCGTTTTCACAACGATTTCATTGAAGTGTGCGCCTTGGAATGCTACTGTAAAGCCTGCTGCTTCAAAGGCATTTTTTGCATAACGTGTTTTCGCGATATTTTGAGTAGCCATTTCACGAATTCCTTGTTTCCCAAGAGCTGTCATCGCTACAGAAGCTGCAAGTGCAAGTAGTGCTTGGTTCGAGCAAATATTGGAAGTTGCTTTATCACGACGGATATGTTGTTCACGTGCTTGTAGTGTTAATACGTATCCACGACGACCTTCACCATCCACTGTTTCACCAACAAGACGTCCTGGTACCTTACGCATCAATTTTGTTGTCACTGCAAAGAAACCACAGTGTGGGCCGCCGAAAGCTTCAGAAATACCAAATACTTGCGCATCACCTACACAAATATCAGCACCAAGCTTGCCAGGAGGCGTTAAAATTCCTAATGCCAATGGGTTAGAAGATACAACGAGTAAGCTTTTTGCAGCATGTGCAATATCCCCGATCACTTGGATATCTTCCACTTGGCCAAAGAAGTTTGGATATTGTGCAATAACAGCTGCTGTGTTGTCATCGATTAACTCTTTTAATGCATCCACATCTGTCACACCATCTTTTTGCGGGATAGTCACGATATCAATGGATTGACCATATGCATATGTAGCAACAACATCGCGATATTCTGGGTGCACTGTTTCTGACACTAAAATTTTCTTGCGACGCGTATGACCAGCTGCCAACATACCCGCTTCTGCCAATGCTGTACCACCGTCATACATAGAAGAGTTAGCAAGATCCATTCCCGTTAGCTCAGCAATCATCGTTTGGAATTCAAAGATGGCTTGTAGCTCACCTTGTGAAATCTCTGGCTGATATGGTGTATAAGCTGTATAGAATTCTGAACGAGAAATAACATGGTCTACGATCACTGGTTTATAGTGGTTATAAACACCTGCACCTAAAAATGATACGTTGGCATTTGTGTCCTTATTTTTAGCAGCAAGTGCCGTTAACTCTTTTAATAACGCAGATTCTGATTTTGCTTCTTTAATATCATAAAGGCCTTTAAAACGGACTTTCTCAGGAATATCCTCAAATAACTCATCGACTGAGGATACACCGATTACGTCTAACATTTCTTTTTGATCTTGTTCCGTCATAGGTAAATAACGATGTTTCATAAATGTAGGTCCCTCTTTTCAACTATTATTTTGAACGCTTGTAAAACGGTGTTTCTACTGTTATTACCTTTAAGTGTTTACCGCGAATTTCAATTTCTAGCTCAGTTCCGATTGTTGCGAATTGACTGTCAATTAATGCGTGACCAACATTACGTTTTGATGAAGGAAGCTGTGTACCAGTTGTCACTTCACCGATTTCTTGACCATCCTTAAACACTTTGTAGCCATGGCGTGGAATGCCTTTATCAATCATTTCAATGCCTACAAGTTTGCGTGGTAGACCATTTTCCTTTTGAGCCACTAATGCTTCATGACCAATGAAGCCTTCTTTATTTAATTTCACAGCGAAACCAATACCAGCCTCTAGAGGAGAAATTGTTGCTGATAGCTCTTGACCATATAGTGGTAGCCCCGCTTCAAAACGAAGTGTATCACGACATCCTAGTCCAGCTGGAACCACACCTTTTTCTTGACCTGCCTCTAAAATTTTACCCCAAAGCGCTTTGATGTCTTCTGGAGCTCCATATAATTCAAAGCCATCTTCACCTGTGTAGCCACTGCGAGAAACTAATACTTTATGTCCTGCAACCTCCACATTCTCTTGGAAGCGGAAAAATTTAATGGCACTTACATCAGTCGAAGTAAGTGATTGAAGAACTTCTTCTGCTAGTGGTCCTTGAAGAGCAATTTGTGCGTAGGCATCCGATTGGTTATCAATCGTCACATCATATTGATGTTGATTTTCCATCATCCAATCATAGTCTTTTTCAATGTTAGCTGCATTGACACATAATAAATAGTGATTGTCAGCTAATTTATATGTTAATAAATCATCAACAACGCCACCATCTTCATAGCACATTGCCGTGTACTGCGCTTGACCGTCAACAATTTTTGATACATCATTTGATAAAAGATTTTGTAAAAAACCTAATGCATCGGGACCTGTTACTAAAATCTCTCCCATATGTGATACATCAAATAAGCCTGCACGATTACGCACTGCATCATGTTCTTCTTTAATAGAAGAGAATTGAACAGGTAATTCCCATCCACCGAAGTCAACTGTTTTTGCACCATATTTCGCGTATTCTTCAAATAGAGGTGTACGTTTTAATTCATTCGACATTCTTTTTTGCCCCCTTATTGTTAGTTACATTTTTACTGGTAGTAGTTCGTCTGCTTTTTGTATTCCTACAGTCAATTGAGTAAAACGGGCTATAGACATAAAAAAAGACAGACGAACCCCTTTTCGGGATTCTCTGTCCTTGCACCTGAAAGTTACACCAGACTGGCTCGCAAGCTTTACCGTTGCCAATCAGTCGGCTTTCCCCTTTGGTGGCTGTTATTGTTATACTACAGCTCTCTCCAGAGTTGCGTCTTGTACGAGTCCTTTTACCTGAGAGATTCATAGCCCATTGCTACTTGCTCCTTCGGTGACGTCTACACGCTCTCTCCCCGCACAATCATCCGCCCAAGATAAATCTTGGTACTATTTAGTATTCAATGAACATTTAGTTACTTATTTGTCTATATCCTAACATTAAATGCATTGGAAAGGCAATCATTTTTTAAAAGATAATAAAACACGAACATTAAATAAAAATAAGCTATTTATCGTTCGTTTTTCAATCTTTTCACTTGAAATACTAAATACTCTAGAATTTGGCGAATCGTCCTACCTTCTGTCAGTACCTGAATATGACCTGCATCACGGTAAAACTTCCTTCTGTAGTGATACAGACTTTCTAGCTCCTCCTTTGTAGAGCTCTGTACAATGGGTCTATTTGGATCATGCTGAACTCGTTTATAAATATCCTCAAACGACGCATCTAAAAAAAACACCAGTCCACTGCGTCTCATAATTTTTCGATTTTCAGCATTGATGGCAACGCCACCACCAGTCGAAATAATACAGGCCTCGTCCCTAAAATTTTTCAAAAATTCTGTTTCTATTTCTCGAAAGTGGGCCTCACCGTATTTTTCAAAAATCTGTGGAATTGTCATCCCCTGCTGACGCACAATCTCATGATCCATATCATAATATGGCATCTTCAATAAATAGCTTAAACGTCTTCCTAATGCACTTTTTCCACTACCCATAAAACCAACTAAATATATTTTTCGCAATTCGATTCACCTTCTTATAACTACGATTCTACACTGTCTGACAAAATTTGTCCCAATAAATTTATCGTAGCTCGAACATTCAATTTTTCTAGCCCATCATATGTTCGATACTGCATTTCATAAGACATATAATACGCAAGAACAAAAGTAGTTACAAAAAATAATAATGCAATTGCGATCAAAAAAATAGCCCCTCTGTCATTTTTCAATAATTGGCACATAAAAGGTTCGCTCCTTTTGAATACCACTAGCCATTTCAACAGCTACCGTCAGCTTATTTTCGGAATAGCTAAATTGACATTTATTGATTCCTATTAGCATAGGAACATGTCCACCCTTTACCTGCTCACGAATAATATTCGAGTAGCAATCAATATGATGGAGCGTATTAGCTGTTTGGAAAGTTATTCTTTTTTGATCTTCACGAATGGAAAAGGTGGAAAGTTCTTTTAGAGAGAGGTTCAAGTCAGAAACAAATAGTTCCCACTTCGTTTGTTCATCTATTAGCATAGTTGATTTCATTTCAGCAAACCAAAGTATTATAAGGACAAAAAAATGAGAAATAAGCACAAAAACGACTAATTGAAACATAGCTTCTATTAATGTATAGCCTTTTTCATTCATGCACTTCACCTGTCACTTGGATACATTTTTGGCGTGACTCTTGTAAATTTTGAAATTGGACACAGACTTGTTGTTCGTCAACTATCCAATGATAAGCAACCTGTTCAATGGTCCGAGAGCCCTCTGTTACTTGAATCGCATGGTACTGTTTTAAACCTTCGTATGCTGTTTCAGCTGCAATTAGCTCCATTTTTTTATTAGCAAGATTTGTTTTCATCGTATAGGTAATGGGGATTAACGAGGTACAAAGCAGCATCAAAATACCCACACCTAAAATAGTTTCTACAAAAGAATAGCCTGACTCATTCAATCCTAGCTCTCCCTCGCCCTAATGTTATGATTACTTTTTTCTTGCCCTGTGGTGTTTTAAATGCGATGGTGCCTGCTGTCATCACATTGCCGCTATAGTTATATACAAGTGTTTGAATTGAACTCTCAGCTGGCAAAAATTCAACCCCCTTTGGAAAAGAGCGTTCATATAAATGAGTATAAATATCTTTTTGAATAGTATAACGATTTGTTGAACCATCCATTTTCAGGGCTATATATTGTCGTTGGCTCATACTATAGGTTTGAATATATTGAATATCCAGTTGTAATTGCGTAAAAAATCGTTCTAATTCCTTGGTTTCTGCTATTTTCAATGAGAATTTACTAACAATCGCTGTTAAACTCATAACAAGAAATAAGACAACCAGCATTTCAAAAATTGTAAAACCACCGTTTTTATGAACATTCATTAGCTATCCGTACCTGTTTCCAAGTTGACATTGGCTGGACGTACCTCTCCCTCATTAGTAATCACTATTTCTTCTTTATTTGGGCAGGTTGTTTCATTTTCCTTTAAATAGCCCTTTGCCACTAAATCCTCTAAGGTAGGATAAGCCATATAATCTACACGATACGCCTCTACTTGACCTTGTACCATGCTTATATAAGCCGTACAGCCTTTCTTATCTATTGTGGCGAAATGCTTTGTAACATTTGGAATTGTAATTAAAATAAGAATAGATATAATTAACAAAACTATAAGCATCTCAATTAAAGTAAAACCAGCTTGTTGGTTAAGACGTTTCATCATCTTCCTCCTAAACTAATTCAATCATGTGATAGATGGGTAATAATAAACTGATATAAGCCGCTATTATACAAGCAGCTATAAGGATAAAGAAACTTGGCTGCACAAAAGCTAATATTTTTTGCAAAAGCTGTTCCTGCTTTTCCATTAATAAATCGCTATACAATACTAACTCTTTTCCTAAATATCCGCTGTGCTCGCCATGCTCAACGAACATCGGAAAATCCTTTTGAAAAACGGCCATGATCGTTACCGCGTGTGTGAGTGATTCCCCAAAGATGACTCTATCTTTTATACGCTGTGAAAGAACTTGAAGAAATGGTTGTAGTTGCTGTTCCTCTAATAGCTGTAGGCTTGCTTGTAATGAAAATCCACTTTGTAGTAAGCTTCCTAAATAAGCAGCAAATTGCCTTGTCAAAGTCAACCTAAAATAGCGTTGTATAAAGGGGATTTTTAATAAGACTGTAAGTTGATGAGCAACAGCTTGTCGTTTAAGATAGAATCGAAAAAGGAATACGCTACCTATTACTATGAACATGGTCGAGATAACTACATCTGGAACATGCAATAACAGATTGGACAATGCAATGCTTGTCTCTTCTGTTTCAGAGGTACGACTGCCGACCATTCTTTCAATGTTCGGCAAAAAAAATGTACGAAACACAAAAAATAATAACAATAAAAAGATAATCAGTGTGACAGGATAGATCAGCAGCTTGATTAACTTTTTTTTAGTCTTTTCACTTACTGTTATCTGTTTAGCTACACCTTTAAATGCTTCTATCATGTGGCCATTGTTTTCCGCCACCTTAATTGCCATTAAATAATGATTCCCTAGCTGTAATGTTTCAAATATCCCTGCAACGCCTACTCCTTGTCTGAGCTTTTCATCAATTTGCTGCTGTATGTCCTCATGTGCTTCAATATGATGAGGTAGTAGCATGGAAATAGCTTGGGGAAATAAATATCCTTCCTGCATTAATACACATAAACGATTGAAAAGCTGAGCTTGCTCCTTTACCCGCCATTTCGTAGCCCGATTATAAAAAAGAACAATTTTATCGATGTATGTTTGTAACTGCATATAGGCTCTCCACTAATTCTTTTTGTCCCATTAATGTTACATCATAAGGAAGTTTGTAATTGCCCTTATTTTTGATGGCGGTGATGGCTCTTGATAGATGGTCATCATGTAATATCTCAAAGATAGCTCGACGTTCTTCATGTATAGCTGAGGTTTGAACAAGCATTTGGGCAACTATACCGATAACCGTTTGACGAAGCTCCTCTATCGACACACCTAAATCCATTAAACGATAGAGACAATTAATGGAGTCTTTTGCATGAATAGTGGAGACAACTAAATGCCCTGTTAGAGAGGCTTGGATGGCAATATTTGCTGTTTCTCTATCGCGAATTTCACCAATCATAATGACATCAGGTGAATGGCGCAAAATGGCTTTTAATCCTGCAGCATATGTAACGCCTGCTCGCTCGTTGACTTGAATTTGAAGTAAATTGGCTTGGCTGTTTTCTACAGGATCTTCTAAAGAAATCACATGTCGATTCAATTCTGTGGAACAGTAGTGGATGAGGGAATAAAGTGAAGTAGACTTGCCAGAGCCGGTTGCTCCCGTAAAAAACAGAAGACCTTGTCGGTTTTGTACCAGCTCCATGAGTTGGTAAGCTGCGCTTTTGGAAAAGCTTAGGGAAGTTAGTGGAAATGCATGATTTTGGAGAAGTAAACGAATAATTAAGCTTTCTTTTAAAAATACAGAAGGCAGTGTGGATACACGAAACGAATAAGAATTTTGCTCCATTGCCTTTTGAAAGGCACCGCTTTGAGGTTTACGACGCTCACTAATATCTAATTCTGCAAGAAATTTATAGTAAGAGATCATTCTTTCTGCAAGTTCATGAGGTAGCTCACCAGCGTGGAGAAGTTTATCATATTTTCGAAAATAGATCCGATATTTTATGTTTCCTGGAACTAGCAATAAATCGGATGCTCCAAAATGATAGGCCTTTAGTAAAAGTTGCTCACATTTTTGTTCAACAACTGTTTCAAAATTCTGCATATATGCACCTCTCTTTTAGTTCATTCGAATATGACCGCTCTATTCGTTATTTCCTAGTATAAGGAGGAACTCGCCACGAGAAAAGCCCTTTTCAGAAAATAAAAATTTATAAGTTAATTTTCTGCCAATAATGTTTTTTGCTATAAAAATGTGGATAAAGTGCAATTTTCCACTAAAAAAGAATATAAATACATGAAAAAATTAATATTTATGCCGAAATGAACTGTATCTTTTTCAATAATACAATATAATAGTATCAACATGATTATTTTCCTAACACTTGGTAGACGAACATAATTTTTATAATTAATTAAAGAGGTGAAGCTCATGATCCATCCATTAAAAATTACTAGTACACTAGCGGATGAAACAAGATACTCTATTTATGAGTACATATTGCAAGAGAAAAAAACAGTTACTGTACAACATATTGCTGATAAATTTGGTATCCATCCAAACGTTGCTCGACTTCATTTAACGAAGCTTTCAGAAATAAATATTATTACAGCTGACTATGTAAAAACAGGTAAAGGTGGCAGACCTGGACGTGTTTATAAAGCTTCAGAAAAAGGCGTATCTCTTACTTTTCCAAGACGTGATGAAGATCGTTTATTAAAATGGACGATACAATTAATTGAAGACTTTGGTCCATCTGCATTAACAAAGTGCCAGGAAATTAGCTACCAAGACGGCTACCAGCAAATGAAAAATTATATGAGTGCTGAATTGACATTAAGTAATTCTCTTTCCTTCGATGAAAAACTTCAGCTATTAACGGACAATGCCGCTTTAATTGGCTATATCCCACAGATTCAACAAACTGAGCAAGGAAAAAAAGTTATCTTCTCCATCTTCAATTGTCCATTCCAGGAGCAACTGACAGCCTATTCTGAAATTGTTTGTTCATTACATGAATCCTATTTAAAAGGGCAATTAGATGCATTGTTTACGAACAATGAATTTGTGCAAATGGAAAGTATGATACATAATTGCGATTTATGTAAATATGAAATAAACGTGACAGAAATCGATAGCTAGATTAAAAATCCATTTGTTTGTCACAAACATGGAGAAGTTCCAGTTTACAGACACCTTTCATATCATTTATAATGAGTAAGAGATTATTGTGTCGTGGGCAAAAGGAGGGGAAATTTCATGGATAATATGTATAAAGTTATGGCATTCTGGACAGGTATTTTTGCCGTTATGTTCTACCTTGGAGGTATGAACGAGGTATCGCTATTATTCTTAGGTAATACAGGTTTATTCTTATTATTAGGCTTCTTAAACCTTTCAGAACGTATGTACATGTACATTTTCGGAGCATATTTAACTGTATTCTTCGCTGGCTTCACGTACTATACAACATTCATTCACGTACCTGGTGGCGGTCATTAATACAAACAAAATCGCGTATCTCACTTTCGGTGAGATACGCTTTTTTATGTGCTAAAACAGTTTATTATCCATGTTTTAAAATCCATTTAAAAAAGGATTTGTCTCCATTTCTGCGCCTACCGTTGTATAATTACCGTGTCCAGGATAGATAATAGTATCCTCAGGTAATGTCAACAGTTTATTATGGATAGATTCCAATAAAATTTTGGTTGATCCACCTAATAGATCTGTACGTCCTACACCTTGTTCAAATAACGTATCTCCCACGATGGCAAAACCGTCATTTTCAAAGATATAAGAAATACTCCCCGGTGAATGCCCAGGTGTAAAAACAGCTTGAAACACAAAATTACTCATTTCAATTTGCTGTTCTTTTTTGATAATTGTATCTTGCGCTGGTGCAGCTACCCTATAATCTGGTAATGCAGGATATTTACTAGAGCCATTCTTCGTTGGATCTGCTAGCCAACTAACTTCCTTTTCATGAATCCATACAGGAACGTCAAATACCTCACGCACTGCATCTACTGCCCCTATATGATCAAAATGGGCATGTGTTAAAAAGATAGCAAGAGGTTTTAAGCCGTTGCTACGGATTGTTTTAATTAGACGCTCCGCCTCTTCACCTGGATCAAATACGATACATTCTTTTTCTTTATTCGATACGATATAGCAATTCGTTTGGACGGGACCAAGAGAATAACTTCGTACGTTCATCATAGTTATCACCTCAACTTCTTATTATACAGGCTTTGCCACAATTTGACGATAAATGTTCATAGTTTACAGTATTTTAGTCCTCGACAAAAACAAGTAGAACGTTTACAATTAAGGAGGAATATTGTTTGCGACATTCATTTTCTGATGTCGAAAGGAGTGTCTATTTTTAATGAACTTATTAATGGTTATTTTTGGTCTAGTAGCGATTTTAGCTGTATTTGGTACATTCCAAGCAATTAAAGAAAAGAACCTATTAAGCGTTGTTTTCAACTTATTAAGTGCTGCTGTATTCGGATGGTTCGTCATCATGACGATTGTTCACAGCGGTTACCCACCAAAATTACACTAAAATTCAGACAGAAAAAGAGCAGTCTCTTCGGAGATTGCTCTTTTTTGTCTATTATTACTTATTGAATTGAAGAAACCGCTTCTTGCCGATTTGTAGAACATCATTATTCATTAATACTTGTGATATGTCATCCATCGCCATTTTTTCTCCATTCAAGGATACTCCTTTTTGCTTGATTACCCTCAAAAACTCACTCTTACTTTGAATAAAACCCATTGCCACTAGTTGTGGAATGATATCCACGATTCTTTCCTTATCAATTTCTAAGAGCAGTATAGGAATGTTTTTCGGTATTTCCTTTTTTTGAAATGCTGCTTCAAAATAAGCTTTTGCTTCCTCCACTGCTGTAGATCCATGGTATAAAGCCGTTATAATTTCTGCTAATAGGAATTTCAAATCGCGGGGATTCTCTCCCTTTTGTAGTCTATCTTGAATAGCCTGCACTTGTAGTGGATGCTCATCTGTTGCTAATTCGAAATATTTGATAATTAAAGTATCTGGTACTTCCATCACCTTTTTAAACATAATCTCAGGTGCTTCATTGATGCCAATATAATTACCTAAACTCTTACTCATTTTTTCAATACCATCTAACCCCTCTAGTAAGGGCATAAAAATAGCAATTTGTTTTTCTAATCCTCGATGCTTTTGTAAGGTGCGTCCCATTAAAATATTGAACGTCTGATCCGTTCCACCTAACTCTATATCTGCCTCAAGTTCTACTGAATCATATGCTTGCATAAGTGGGTAGAAAAACTCATGTATACCAATTGGGATGTGCTGCTGGTAACGTTTCTGAAAATCCTCGCGCTCTAGAAGTCGAGCAACAGATGTTGTGGCTGCTAGCTTGATGACTTCTTCAAAGGACAGCTTCGCTAACCATTCACTATTAAAACGAACAGTTGTCTTGTTCGGATCTATTACTTTAAAAATTTGCTCACAATAAGTTTGGGCGTTTTTCTTCACTATATCGTCATTTAAGGCTGTTCGCCCCTTAGCTTTACCTGTAGGATCGCCAATTCGTCCTGTAAAATCACCGATAACAATAACTGCATGATGGCCTAAATCTTGCATTTGCTTGATTTTCCGTAGAACAACCGCATGACCTAAATGAATATCTGGTGCGGACGGATCGAGCCCTAGCTTAATCGTTAAAGGTCGCTGTTCTTTATACGATCGCTCTAATTTTTCAAATAAATCCTGTTCATCAACGATCTTGTTAGCACCCTTCTTGATAATCGCTATTTGCTCCTTTGGTGTTAAAAACATACGAAACATCTCCTTGTAATATTAAATATTAATATTGCAAGTTCTATAAGAGTAAATGGGGTACCGATTTTGTTTACAAGGCTTTAATAGCTTTACACGTTTTTGCTTAGAAGGCATAAAAAAAACGCCTTTAGGAAATTCCTAAAGGACGTAGATAAACGTGTTACCACCTTTTTTCGAGAGCTATTCACATAGCTCTCCTCAACAAGTACAGCCATAGCGATACTTTTGCAATGATTACGGATGCAACCCCGTCGTAGCCTACTATAGTTTCGGTACGCAGCTCCAAGATGTATTCACTTTAATATCCCCTTGCGCCTCTCAACAACCGGCTACTCTCTGTCAGTTCCATTAAAGTTACTCGTTCTTTTCGATGCCTTTCACTCTTATACTCCGAAATGCGAAAAACAAATCTTCGTTATGCAGATATTTACACTTATTATAATCGTATCTTGCTATTTGTCAATAAAAAGAAATGTTCAATAAAGTGTATTCACGTTGCATAGTGTTGTAAAACATTGCGAAAAGTGTTTTCTTTAGCATAGGATTCACAAAAAAATTTTATGAATAGTGCTTGAGACTAATTCTTTTTTATCAGCAATAAAAAAGAGAGATCCCTATACGAGATCTCTCTTTGATTATTTAACTGAATCCTGCTTTAAATTACCTGTTTTTTCGTCATAGAAGCGAAGTAAGTCTCCATTAATGATGGCATCAGAATTTTCTAGTTCCATTGTAGCACGATCAGCATAAGACTGACATGGCTCACCATCTATTTCTTCGCCAGTTGCTTTGTCATAGCAAGCTTCACCAGCATAGACGTATTTATCTGTAATAAAACGTCCATCACGGAAGACTACAAAGTCCTCATGCTCTGGAGAAAATAAATCTGCACCCATTTGCATATCTTTTGACGTTTCAACGCCAAGAAGGTGTAAGATCGTTGGACGTAAATCCATTTGTCCTGAAATCTCAGTCATTTCTTTTCCATCGCCCGCTCCTGGGATATGGATGAATAAAGGTACTTCTTGAAGCATTGCATTATCCATTGGTGTAATTTGATCTTTTCCTAAATATTGTGCCATTGCTTTATTATGGTTCTCAGAAATACCATAGTGATCCCCATACATCACAATAATAGAATTATCATAGACACCTTGATCTTTTAACTGTTGGAAGAAGTCTTTTAAAGCCTCATCCATGTAACGTACTGTTTGGAAGTAACGATTTAATGTACCTGAATTTGAATCATATTCAGGAATCATAATATCTTCTGGATCCAATGTAAATGGATAATGGTTCGTTAAAGTAATAAGTCTAGAGTAGAATGGCTGAGGCATATCTTTCATTAAAGCAGCTGATTGCTCTAAGAATGGAACATCTTTCATTCCCCAGTTTACAGCTTGCCCCTCTTCCACAGTATATGAATCTATATCGTAGAATTTATTAATTTTTAACGATTGATACATCATGTCACGATTCCAGAATGATTTATTATTAGGGTGCATGACATTTGTAAAGTATCCATTTTCTCCAAGGCGTTCAGCCATTGAATTATACGTATTTCCACCATGCGTGAAGAATACAGCACCTCGACCTAAACCAAACAGTGAGTTTTCAACAATAAACTCCGAGTCAGAAGTTTTTCCTAACCCTGTTTGGTGATAGAAGTTACTGAAATAATACGTATCTTTATCTTTTGTTAAAGAGTTTAAGAATGGCGTAATTTCATGACCATTCATGTCATTATTAATGACAAAGTTTTGTAATGACTCCATCGATACCACAATCAGGTTACGACCTTTATATTTCCCAAACATCTCTGGATTTACAGCAGCCTGATTAGAACGTATATAGTTGTTCACTTCTACTAGTTCACTACCATCGGCTAACGCACGTTGTGCAGATGATTTAGATTGAATATAAATGTCATACAAGTGGTAATTGTACGTACCAATGTTTTTTACTAATAATTCGCGGTCAAAACTACGTGTTAGTAATTGTGGGCGCTCAGTTTCTGCTAATCCTAAATTTAAGAATGTCATTGCTATTGCAAGCACAAAGAATGCACGACGGAATTCAATATTCACTTTAAATGCATCTTTCATTTTTGGTAAAAATTTATTCGCTAAGATTAAGATAACGACATCAACGAAATATAATACATCCCAAGGCTCAACAATGGCTGCTACTGATGTTCCTAAGTCACTAAAGTTACTTGTTTGGAATAATACTGGTAGCGTAATAAAATCATTGTAGAATCGATAGAACGCTACATTTCCGTATAAAACAATGGACAAAATAACGCTGACCGTAATCAAATAACGATTTCTAGCTTTTGCTGATTTAAAGAATAGTGATAAACCATACGTAAATAGCAAGAAGCTTAATGGATTAATAAATAAAATAAACTGTTGCATTGCATTTTCAATTTTCATTTCAAAGCTTGTGTGGTAAACAATGACCGTTTTGATCCAAGTTGCTATAATTGCTAGTATCATAAATGAATGTTTAGGCCACTTTATTGATTTCATTCCTAACATCCTCCCTACTTCCTTACAAAAAAATAATAATTTTTTACATTTTGTTACGGAAACAAAATATATCTTAATCCTTTTTTAACAGATAATCAACACATATCTTAGGGAAAATTTTTTCTCCCTGCTCTTTCTATGCACCAGATATCTATATATACGTTTTGCATTGTAAAAAGTTTCGTAAAAACATAAAAACAGCGGAAACCCACTGTTTTTAAGAATATTACATACATGTTACATTAATTTTACAATACCCAATTACATTATATTTCAAACATTACTTTTTATGCTCTTCCATACGAAGTCTTGTTGTTTCTTGTCGAATAAGCAGTAGAGCCATTTGATAATCTTTTATATCTAGTACATTCGCTTTATAGAGCTCACGTATTTCATCCTCCATCAACATCAAATCGCCAATAGGATCACGTGTATAAATATAGGTACCATATGTTTTCAAGAGTTCATAAATATCTAGCATTTTATCCATTTTCATTCGCTCCTCGTTGTGCAACACAGTCAATACGTTTTGTGGGCGTCACAATGATATCTACTGGGCAATCATGTGCTTCAGTAGGAACACAATCAATGATTTGCTCATCAAAGAGCAGCGACATCAGCTTACCCTTATTATAGTTTAATACATAGCGGTCATAATAACCACCGCCATAGCCGATTCGATAACCGTATGGATCAAAAACAACGCCTGGTACAACAATGATATCCATCTCATTTGCGTCAACAAACTCACTTTTTGCTGGAATGGGCTCACGCAAATGCATATATACAGTTTCAAGCTGTGCAAATGATTCAATGGCATAAAATGACATTTCTCTTGTTTTTGGGTGACATTTAGGAACTGCGACCTTTTTACCTAGTTTCCATAATTCCTCAATTATAAGAATTGTGTCGACTTCTGGCTTATTTGAAATGGTAATGCCAATTGTATTTGCTTCTATTATATATGGTTCCTGTAGCACCTTGTTTAACACAGCTAATGATTGACGATGATAGTCTTCATCCGTCATAGTTGCAAGGGCTTGGCGTACCGTGTTTCGTAAAGTTGTTTTATCCATCTAGGCTACCTCCTATATCGTAAAACTTCATATCCTCCTGGAATTGTTACATTGAATGATGTGATAAAATGTAGAAAGCCAAAACCACTTGTGGTTTTGGCTTAATGAGCGATTACTTAGTTTCACGGTGAAGAGTGTATTTCTTCTCGCGAGAGCAATATTTTTTAAGTTCAAGACGCTCTGGATTGTTACGCTTGTTCTTTTTAGAAATGTAGTTACGTTCGCCGCAATCTGTGCAAGCTAAAGTAATATTTACGCGCATCATTAACCCTCCCACTCTATATCAAGAATTTAAATTTGAGCATGATTTATACGACTAACCTATTATAACATAATCTGAAAAAAAATCTACCTTCATTTCATATTAAGTTTGCATATGGTAAAATATCTTATAATTACATACTACATTGAGGTGAAACTATTGGATTTATCCATCGTATTAATGAGTATTGGCATTTTTCTGATCATCGTTTCGTTCTTTTTCAAAAATAGCTCGAAAAAAATCGAACAAGATGTCGAAGAATTATCTATCTCCATCTTCCAAGAAACGAATAATTTAAAACGTCGCCTTAAGATTGTGGAGGAAGAACTTTTACTAGAGCCTGAGTTCCAAGTGAAATCAAAATCAAGTATCCCTCCAAAAGGTCAAGATCCTAAAGTGCACCAAGTCATGCAGGCCGTTCAACAGGCTGCACAGAGTTCAAAAGTTGGACAAACAACAGCACCAGCAAAACCGATTCATCAAATTATTATTAGTCAGGTACTTGAATTAAATAAACAGGGTCTTTCTGTAGCAGATATTAGTATTCGCTCAAATTTAACAGAAGAGCAAGTTCGGCAAGTGATTGCAAACGGGGGGCGTTGATTGATGAATAAGTCTGCCATTCGTGCATTTGGTATAGCCATTTTTCTTGTTGGGGCATTGCTTGCACTCGCAAACCGCTTCGATGTAAATATTGGTCTTCCTACTAAGGAATTTTCCAATCAACAACAGGTAAAAGAACTACAAAACAAATTAAGTAAGGCCAATCAGGAAATTGCCTCGTTAAAGGATCAATTAAAGCAAGTACATACGACTGAAAAAACTTCTACAACAGATGCATCTGAACAAGCTGATGAAGAAGCAGATACAGATGTAACAACGATGTCTCTGCAAATCTATAGTGGTATCACACCCTATAGTGTGGCCCAAAAACTTGAAGACGGTGGCATTATTACCAATAGTGTTGAAATGGAGTTACTACTCGCTAACCCTAAATATGCTAGAAGCTTACAAATCGGCTCCTATGAAGTCAATTCTGCCATGACTTTAGAAGAAATAGCTAATTTAATTACAGGTAAGAAACAATAACATAAAAAGCTGTCGCCCATTCATATATGAGGCGACAGCTTTTTTATTACGCTATACTTTCTAGAAAGGCTTGCATCATCATACTACCTTCTTTTGTGCCGATTGATTCAGGATGAAACTGCAGCCCATAAAGTGGATATTCTTTATGTTGAATGGCCATGATTTCTCCGTCATCACCCGCTGTGGCGAGTATTTTAAAATCCTTGTGTAAAGTTTGTTCTTCAATAATAAGTGAATGATATCGCATAACCTCGATATCCCCATCTAATTGGGCAAATAAACCTGTTTGCTCGTATTGTAATGGGGACAGCTTTCCATGCATAATATTTTTTGCCTGTACTATATTTGCGCCAAAAGCCTGACCTATCGATTGGTGCCCAAGACATATACCTAAAATAGGGAATTTTTGATAGAGTTCCTTGATGACCTCTATCGTTATCCCTGCTTCATTTGGCGTTCCTGGCCCTGGTGATAAAATGATGGCTTCTGGCGATAGTTTTTGAATTTCTTCTATAGTAATGACATCATTCCGTACGACCTTGACGCTTTTTCCAAGCATACTGATTTGCTGAAATAAATTATAGGTAAAAGAATCGTAGTTATCTATGATTAGAATCATTTTTTTACCTCCAATAGGGCACGTGCCTTATTCAGTGTTTCTTCATATTCTGACAATGGAATCGAATCATAAACAATACCTGCTCCTGCCTGTACATGTGCCTTTTGATCCTTAATGAGCATCGTGCGAATCGCGAGGGCCAAGTCCATATCACCAGTTGTCGAAATATAGCCCACTGCTCCCGCATACACCCCACGCTTTACTGGTTCTAATTCATTAATCAATTGCATGGCCCGAATTTTTGGTGCCCCTGACACTGTACCAGCAGGTAAACAAGCACGAAGTACATCCAGTACATGGAGGTCATCTCGCAATTCGGCAATAACCTCAGATACCATATGCATCACATATTTATAGCGCTCAATTTTCATGTATTTGGTTAGCTTGACAGAACCCACTTTTGCAATACGTCCAAGATCATTGCGACCTAAATCCACTAACATACGGTGTTCAGCTATTTCCTTGCTATCCACTAATAGCGCATTTGCGATGGCCTCATCCTGTTCTATTGTCGTGCCACGCGGCTTTGTACCTGCTATTGGGTTGGTTGTCACTTTTCGATTTTTTACTTTCACAAGACTTTCAGGAGATGTTCCTAAAATAATATAGTCACCATAATCCATATAAAACATATAGGGTGATGGGTTAGACGTGCGCAATTGACGATAGAGCGAGAACGGCGAACCTGTAAACGGCGCAGAAAAACGTTGCGATAACACAATTTGGAAAATATCACCTCTCAAAATATGCTGCTTAGCACGTTCCACCAAAGCAACAAATCGTTCCTTTGAAATCATAGGCTTAAACTGTAGCTCATCCACCTTTAATACCTCAAAGGTCGTTCCTGCACAAAGCTGTTGCTCCATCCTTGTAATAGCAGCTTCCATCTCCTCTAATGAACGCCCATCCTGAAATAAATCAATCGAAGCTAGTGTAATTTCCTGTGTTAGATGATCAAAAACAATAAATGTATCATAGAAAAAAACATGAACATCAGGCATAGCTAAATCATCCTGTAAATAGTCACCTATTTTTTCTGTGTAAAATGCTGTTTCATAGCCAAAGAAACCTATAGCTCCTCCAAAGAAAGCAAAAGGATAGCTTTCTTTATGAAAGGGGATTAGTTCTTTTAATCGATCAAGCACATTGCCCCTAGCCTTGTCATTTTCTGCTCCTTTTGAAAACACGAATTCTTCATTGTTTCCTTTTAGTTCAGCCACTGGATTGATGGCGATAAAGGAATATCGCCCACTTTCCTCATGTTTCGCTGAGGATTCGAACAACATTTTATGCTGCCCTTTCAGTGATTGATACACAGAGATCGGGGTCATCATATCCCCATGTAATACTTTCATAGCATACTTTCTAAGCTCAACTGTCATACTCTTCTCTCCTTCTCTAAGCTCTGCTCATCTACACCTCATCTATCTTTAGCAGCAGAAATCTGCTAAAGGCTCTCTCTTCATTCAGCTAAAACATTTGCCGTCTAAAGAAAAAAATATAAAAAGGCCTTTCCATCACAAAAGGACGGAAAAGCCGTGGTGCCACCTTCATTGGTCTCCTGATAGGAAAACCCTCTCTAAGCCTTGTAACGTAGGCATCCGCTAATCCGTACTTTTTTCAGGATTAGAGCTCCGAAGTCCATTCACTAAACATTTGTACTAGTTTTCACCAACCACTAGCTCTCTATAACAAATTGTACTAGCTACTACTCTTCATCAAAGCTGATTTCTTGGTAATATTGTAAAGCAAACTATCTTACAATTCAATTTATTTTTTATTTCGCAGACTTTCTTCTTCAGGATGGCTAGCTAATGTAATCGATAGCTCCTCCATTATTTGACGAATGGCAAATAAAATATCCTGCCGCACTTCCAGCATAACAGCGGTATCATTTGTGGCAACAAAGAATCGAACAAGCACGCGATACGAATCATGATGAAATTCATCTATAAATACATGAATCATGTCTTTCTCTGTTTTAGCATGTAAATAAATTTCCTTATGAATGGCCGTTAAAGCGCTACGTATGTCTTCCTCATTATTAGCAGCAGCGATATATAAAAATTGCTCACATTTCCGTTTTTCTCGTTTAGATAAATTATAAAGTGGGCGATTCACTAAATAGGAGTTCGGCACATACACAAGTCCTTTGTCTCCTGTTTGAATTAACGTACTTCTTAAATTGATATCCTCAATCGTTCCTTCAATTTTTTGATCCTCTGTCGCAATCCAATCTCCTATTTGGAATGGATTATCTAAAGCTACGGACATGCCACCAAATACATGCGCTAGTGTATCGCGAATCCCAAAGGCAATCGCCACACCCGTTAAGCCGATTCCAGTTAAAAAGCCATTCAGATTAAAATCCCAAAAGGAAGCAATCGTAAACATAGCAAAAATCATGATAAGTACTTTACCGATTCGTAGAAAAAACGGTAGTAAAACATTCTGATCCTCTTCGCTTGTTAATTCAAATGGTTGTTTCGTATAAAAATTCAAAACATCGTAAATCCCTTTAAAAGCAAAAAACACCATAATAGACAATACAAAATTCTTTGTTGATGGATGTGTAAATAAAGGGACTTTTATTAAATAAGATAAGCTTAGCACAATGACAGTCGTCATAAAGGCATAGCCAATTGCTTTACTAAATTGAGCCAGTACATTTGCTTGGAAATTGCGCTGACGATCTTTTAAAAATAGCACAACACGATGAATAATTTTTTTGATGATGAATCGTTGAATAAGCCACCCGACTAAACAAATAATGACAGCAATTAAGCCATCTAGCCAGGTTGGGACTGTAAATTTAGGTAATAACCAATGTAATGAATCCATGTATTTCTCCTTTATAACTACCTATGTATCGCCAGCAAAAAGGAGCCGACCTTCAGTAATGGTTAGCCCCGTTCTTGTTATTGTATGGCATCATCTGCAAAAAAAGCCTTACTAGCAAACCAAAATTGCTGTTTATTAAAGTTATGTTCATGCATGGCAATTACCGAAAATTCAGCATGATATTTTTGCTTCATTTCCTTTAGCATCATTTTTGCTTGCTTGCCAACGAGATGCTGCCCATCAATAGGTGCTCCTTCTGTAAAAATAATGACATCTGCTTCTGTACCTAATTGATTTTCCTGTAGCAATGCTTTCACAAATTGTAAAACAGGTAAAATGGCTGCCTCTCCCTTTGCCTTATATTCGATAAAACTTTTAAAATCAGCTAAATTTAAATGACCATTTTCAAAGCGGTAGTGGACATGAATTTGCCGATCATACGGTACAATGTATAAATCACGGCCTTCTCGATGTGCACTCATAAATAACGCTAAAATCATACTTTTACAAATCTCAGAATAAGCGGCCATTCCTGTCGTTTGTTCTAAACAAATAATCATCGGGCCAGGGTCTTGTTGATAATCATGAAAGGGTACATAGTAAATATTGCCGCTTTTCGTTGTCTGTTGCTTAAGCTTTTGACGTCTAAGCTCTGACCATTTTCGTTCATAATACTGGCGTTGCTCTTTGCCATTTGCTAAGCGTTCTGCCTTCTCAATAGCAGGAATATTCTCTTGGATTTCATGCATGATATCCGTCAATTCCAGAGCAAATGCTGCCATATTTCGTAATGGCTCACTCTTGAAAAAATAATCGATAAAATAATGTTGTTCCCCTTCACTTAACTCCTCTATATGTAGGTTTTCATAGAGAAAACGTAAATAGTCAAGTTGTTCTATTGTCAACTGCTTGTCAAATTGCTTGATGAGGGATTCAATTGCATCTTTCATGTAGCAGCACCTCCTAAGCACCACATTTTTTGGATAATGTCTATAGTATAACCAAAAAAAAAATTTGACAATACAAAAACGCTTGCTATAAAGACGTTACAGCCAAAGACAATGTTGCTGCCACAGGAGATTTTTTTCTACAAATGAAAAAAAGAGCTAAAACGCAGCTCTTCTTTCTTAATTATTTAATTCATAATGTTTGCCTTTTACTAAGTAAAATAGATGTTCAGCAATATTTGTAGCATGGTCAGCAGAACGCTCTAAATAGCGGCAAATAAATGTTAGGTGCGTAATCTGTGAAATATGGGAGGGATTTTCTACCCCAGCACGGAGTAAAAGGGTGATCGTTGCCCCGTATAAATCGTCCACGTAATCATCTAACTCTGCAATCTCTTTAGCGCGTACCGTATCTTCCTCAGTAAAGGCCTTCATGATGCTCTCTAGCATTTCTACTGTTTTATTGCACATGGTTTGGAGATTTGTTATTGGGAATATCATCGGCTCCTTACCAATTCGAATTGCTTCTTTAGCTATATTAACCGCATAGTCCCCTACTCTTTCCATATCTGAAGCTGCCTTTACGAGAACCATGAGACGGCGTAAATCTGTTGCTACTGGTTGTTGCTTGGCAATCATTAGGATCACATGGTCATTAATTTCTTCTTCAAGGCGATTAATGATTAAATCGTCCTCCAAAATTTTCAAAGACTTTTCTAAATCCTGCTCTACCAATGCTTCAAAAGCTGTTTTTAATGCAAGGATACTGCTATTAGCAATTGCAAGAAATTGCCCCTGTACCTCTTTTAACTCTTGTTCAAAACGTTCACGTACGATCATTCATTGCTCCTCCTTAGCCGAAACGTCCCGAAATATAGTCTTCTGTACGTTGATCTGCTGGTGTTTGGAAAATAACATCCGTTTTATCGTATTCGACAACCTCTCCACTTAGGAAGAATGCTGTACGATCAGAAATACGTGCCGCTTGCTGCATATTATGTGTCACGATGACAATGGAATAATCCTTTTTCAGTTCTTGAACCAGCTCTTCCACTTTCAACGTAGAAATCGGATCTAAGGCAGATGTTGGCTCATCCATTAAGATGACATCAGGCTCAATCGCTAAGCAACGTGCAATACAAATACGTTGTTGCTGACCACCTGATAATCCGTAAGCATTTTGATTCAAACGGTCTTTTACCTCGTCCCAAATGGCTGCCCCTCTTAATGATTTCTCCACAATTTCATCGAGAATTTTTTTATTTTTAATGCCATGAATTCTTGGTCCATAGGCAATGTTATCATAAATGGATTTTGGAAACGGGTTTGGCTTTTGGAATACCATACCTACACGTGTTCTTAATTCCTCTACCGTATAGTTTTTATCTAAAATATTTCGCTCACGATATAAAATTTCTCCTGATGTACGTACGATTGGTACAAGTTCAACCATGCGGTTTAATGTTTTTAGATACGTAGATTTCCCACAGCCAGATGGTCCAATAATAGCCGTTACTTCATTTTCATAGATGCTTAAATTAACATCTTTTAAACCATGATGATCACCATACCATAAGTTTAAATTGCGTGTATCATAGACAATATTTTTCGCCACATCTGCTATAGGCTTAGTCGTTGCCTGGTTCCGTTTGACAATTGTTTTTTCCTCTTTAAAATCTAATACCATAAGGTCACCTCATTAATAACGTTTTTGGAATTTATTTCGGATATAGATGGCAATCGAATTCATTAATAGCAGCACTGTCATAAGCACTAAAATACCTGCGGCTGCTACGTATTGAAAGGCTTCTTGTGGTCGTTTTGCCCAATCATAGATTTGCATTGGTAATGCTGTAAATTGACTCAGTAAACCATTCGGTAAAAACTGGAGGATAACTGGAATTCCAATTACAACTAGTGGAGCTGTTTCTCCAATGGCACGAGACAAGGCTAAAATACTTCCTGTTAAAATACCTGGAATGGCAGCTGGCAATACAACACGCAAAATCGTTTGCCATTTCGTTGCACCCATGCCATATGAAGCTTCACGTTGTTCGTTTGGCACTGCACGAATAGCCTCTTGAGCCGCTACAATGATAACAGGTAAAATTAACAAACTCATTGTAAAGCCAGCAGCTAAAATGCTTTTTCCTAGACCCATCATACGTACAAAAATAGTTAATCCAAGTAATCCAAAAACAATGGAAGGAACACCTGCTAGATTCGATATATTCATGCGAATAAAGTCATTGATTTTATTTTTCTTGGCATACTCCTCTAAATAAATCGCAGTACCAACTCCTAAAATAATCGATACTGGTGCTACAACTGCCATTAACCAAAGCGAACCGATTAAAGCAGCTTTGATACCTGCCTTATCCGCAAATCGTGATGCAAAATTCGTCAAGAAATCGATATTTAAGTAATCAATTCCCTGTGTCACAATGCGGTACAGTAAAATAGCTAAAGCAACAAGTGCAAACGTAGTAGCTAAGAAAAAGAGAGTTTTCCAAACTTTATTTGCTGTAATACGCTTTGTCATTCGTTTCATGACGACTGTGTCATCCATATAGCGCATGCTAGTAAACCTCCCTGAAGCGTTTCGAAATATAGTGAGCAAGTAAATTCATTACTAGAGTAAAGATAAATAGTGTAAATCCTACTGAATAAATTGAGTAATAAATGGTTGTACCATAACCCGCATCACCAGTTGAAACCTGTACAATGTATGCAGTCATTGTTTGAATAGAGTCTGTCACATTGAGGTCAAATTTCGGTGTTGAACCACCTGCAAGCGATACAATCATTGTTTCTCCAATTGCCCGGGAAATAGCTAACACAACAGAAGCGACAATCCCTGAAAGCGCAGCTGGTAATACTACTTTGATTGCTACTTCAAATTTCGTCGCACCTAGAGCTAAGGCTCCTTCACGCATACTATTTGGTACAGATGACATGGCATCTTCTGAAAGAGATGTAATCATTGGTAAAATCATAATCCCTACAACAATACCAGGACTTAATGCATTAAATAGTTTGAGTCCAGGTACAATTTCTTGTAAAACTGGTGTGACAAATGTTAAAGCGAAGAAGCCATAAACAATTGTTGGCACACCTGCTAATACCTCTAAAATAGGTTTCACTGTACGTCGTGTTTTCTCACTTGCATATTCACTTAAATAGATAGCTGAAGCAATTCCAAATGGTACAGCTACTACAACTGCAATAAGTGTCACTTTTAATGTACCAGCGATTAATGGCAGTATCCCAAATAACGGTTCGTTACCTGAAAACGGTAACCATTTAGTACCGAAAAGGAAATCCGTAATCGACACACGTTTAAAGAATTCAAACGTTTCAAAAATAAGGGTGAAAACAATGCCAAATGTTGTTAATATCGAAATAATAGCTGCAGAAAATAATAGAGCTGGCATGGCTTTTTCCACTATTTTCTTTGTTTTTTGGTTGCGCGAATTTACAATTAATTGCTGCACAGATGATGTCTTATCTTCCTTTTGAGAAACCATTGGGAGCTCCTTTCAAATAAGTGAGGGAAAGAGCATACATCTCTTCCCCTCTATGCATGTCTTCTTATTTTAAGCCTTCTAAAGTTTTTAAGCCTTCAGTATATTTTTCTTCAGGTAAACGAACATAGCCCACTGCTTCAGCCATATCGCCTGCGTTTTCAAGTGTAAATTTAATGAAGTCGTATGCTGCTTCATTGTCCTTCATTGCACTATTTTTTACGTATGTGAATAATGGACGTGAAAGTGGTGTATATTCGCCACCTTCAATTGTTTCATTTGTTGGCTCTACGCCATTTACTTTGACAATGTTTAATTTATCTTTATTTTCAAGGTAGTAAGCATAACCGAAGAAGCCAATCGCATTTTTATCACCAGCTACACCTTGCACTAGCATATTATCATCCTCTGATAATGTTGCTGAGCTTACTAGATCTGCTCCATCTAAAATCACTTCATCAAAGTAATCGTATGTGCCTGAATCAGTACCTGGTGAATAGTAAACGATTTTTTCATCTGGCCATGATGGATCAATATCAGACCATTTTTTCTCTGTCCCATCTTCAATCCAAATTTTTTGTAGTTGTTCTACCGTTAAGTCCTTCGCCCAATCATTTTCTGGGTTCACGACTACTGATAAACCGTCATATGCTAAAGCTAGCTCTGTAAAATCAATGCCCGCTTCTTCTAATTTCGCTTTCTCTTCATCTTTTATATTACGAGATGCATTTGAAAAGTCTGTTTCACCTGCGATGAATTTTTCAAAACCACCACCAGTACCAGAAACCCCCACTGATACTTTGACATCTGGTTGTGTACCTGCATACTCTTCAACAACTGCCTCAATGATTGGTGCTACTGTTGATGAGCCATCTCCAGCTACAGACCCTTGTAGCTTTTCATCAGCAGCTTCTTGTCCTGAGCTTGCTGGTGCGTTCGTTTCTGTATTGTTTCCGTTTTGTGCAGAATCGCTACCACATGCACCTAGCATTAATGCAGAACCCATTACCGCTGTCATCGTTAAGTACTTCCACTTTTTCATCTCATTTGCCTCCGTCATGAACTGTTTTATAGTTATTTGTCTTACAATCTTTACTATAATGACTGATTGTTGAAGTCGTATAAACGGTTCGTAAAAGAGATGTAAAGGAATGTAATGCTTTGTAAACGTTTGTAAAGATGAATTTACAATAGGGGAAACTTGCTTCCTATAGGAAAGGTGTTATAATAAGCAATTGTGTCAGGAAATATTTATTTTAATGATAAGGAGAGTTTGACCTTTGTCATGAAACATGCAAAAGTACAAAATGTCGATTATTTTAAAACATATTTATCATTAGTAATGGAACATCGGGACTACACACTTCAAGAGGCGATTGATTTTATGCTTGCTTCTTATTTCTATAACAATATAGAACTTTATGGGGTAAAACCAAGAGAGCAATTTGAATTAGCCATTCAGCAATTATCCGCATAAAGGCACTAAATATCTGAAAGGGGCGTTTTGCTATGCAAACGCCCCTTTCACTACTTAGTTAAGTTTAAATTTCACAACTGATTCAGTTCATCAGCAATTTTGACAAGTACCTCTGAATTGCGCATTTCGTATACATTCCATATTTACTTAAGAAGTAGCTTAACATCATTCAAAATTCATAAAAAAGTAAAAATAAAACGGATTTGGAAAATAATTTTTCCAAATCCGTTTTGTATTAGCGCATATCCAATACCCTTTATTCCTGCTCATTCTCTCCAATTTTTTCTTCCGTAATCGCTGGTAAAATTGGCTGTTTTACATTGCTATCAGTTACTTTTTCAGCTTGATATTTTGCTTTTAATTCAAAATACTTATCTAAAGAACGTCTAGCAATGACATTATTTTGATAGTAGTGTGGCGCTAAATTTGTATTAACCCATGGGATCACAACTGCATAGGCAATTTCAGGATTTTCATATGGGGCAAAGCCAACATGCGTTAAATTAATCGTATTTGTGCCGTAGTGCTCACGTAACGGACCATAATACACTACCTCTGCTGTCCCTGTTTTCCCTGCAGCTGTATATGGAGTATCGGCAAATTGTGCTCGTGCTGTACCATGTGAACCAGTATATACACGACGTAGCCCTTGCTTTACATAATCGATCTCTTCTTTAGGATTATCTATTTGATTCAAAATAGTTGGACCTACTTCTGTTACTAACTGCCCTAATTGCTTCCCATCCTGTGATGGGTCTCGAACCTCTTTCACAACATGTGGCTGAATACGATAGCCACCATTGGCAACTGTTGAAATATATTGTGCAAGTTGAAGTGGTGTATACGTATCATACTGACCAATCGCCAAGTCAAGTGTTTTACCACCCATTGTTGGACCTGATGGACCACGCACTCCGCTAAATTCATTTGGTAAATCAATGCCTGTTTTCACACCTAAACCAAATTGCGCATAATTATTACGCATTTTTGAGAACGTATCGTCCTTTAAGCGTAATGGCATACCATAACTATAAGGGGTTCCATTAAGCAGCATCGCAATTTTAAACATATAGGAGTTGGAAGAACGTTCTAATGCTAACAAGTCATTCATCGGGATATATCCAGCCCTGTTAAAAATAGATGTTTTCGGGTCCGTGCCAGCTAATATAATCGGCTCGTCTCCCATTGAAGTACCCATCGAAATAACATCCTGATTGTAGCCAGTGAGGACTGTTGCTGCTTTAACAGATGAACCTGCCTCATAGGCTGTTGTAAACGATCCATATGCATAGTCAATGACTTCATTTTGCCCTGTCTCGGGATTTTTTTCTATTTTCTTACCTACCATCGATAAAATGTCGCCTGTATTTGGATCCATCATAATAAGGAAGGCACGGTCTAATAAATAGGAGCCTGGAAGTGCCTTTAAGTTAAGCAGTTCTTCTTCTACAATCTTATCCGTTTCAGCCTGCAGCTCACTATCCAATGAAAGGATTAAGTCTTTACCTGGCTCCCCTTCATAGGTTGTGACTGTATCGACTACTTGACCTTTTTTATTGGTAATATTTTTGACGACTGTTTTTTGACCTTGTAATAATTCTTCATATTGTGCTTCAATGTAACTTTCTCCCACACGGTCATTACGTGAGTAGTCACGTGCTAAATAGTAGTTGAGCTTCTCTTTAGGTATCCCTTTTGTTGGGACCGTTGTACGTCCAAGAATAGATAAAGATGATAATTTGACACGTTTCCAGTCTGTTGTTGTATTAACACCTGGTAGTTCAGTTAAACGCTCAGATACACGAGCAAATTCATCAGCTGATACATTTTCACTTTTAATAATTTGAGGAGATAGATTATAGCCAGATACCATTTCACGATAAATCGCTAATACCTCTAAATCTGCCTCTGTTAATTGTAAAAGTTCTTCGTTTGTGATACGTTCCCGTACCAGTTTATCAATCTCTGCATTAATTTGACTTGTTGTAATATTTTCTTGTGCATTAATTTTTGTTTTTTCTGCCTCTGTGACTTTTTCATAGGCAGCATCGTGATTTTGTAATATCCAAAAATCCTGTTTATCACGCAATGTGACACGCTTTGTTGGCTGTTCAATTAACTGTGCCAGCTTTTTCGCGATATCAAGCATCTCCTCTGTTGTGGTCGTTTGCATTTTCGTATACGTAATGGCATTTTCCGGGTGATTATCCACTAAAATACGACCGTAACGATCATACATGCGTCCCCTTGGTACACTTGTGTTGACAGGAACTTCTTCTGTACGCTCTAAAATACGTACATAATCTTCCCCTTTGACGATTTGCATATAGCCAAGTCTAAAAATTAACATTGAAAATACGATAAATATTGCAAAGAAAAGGATATTCATACGAAATGTTAAGTTAGAATGATGTTTTGCTTTAACACTCGCCGCGCGATTTTTTCCAGGTGCTTTGCGCATATGTATTCCCCTCCTCATCTTCTGATCATTTCAATACACGATACCTAGTATACCATTCGAAGGTATGACAGAAAAGCACGCACTTTCGATTTCTTATGTAAAACATCATTTATTTGACGGTACTTTATGGAGAAAGGTTGCCCTATTTCACGCTCTCCTTATATTTCGTCTTCATTATCCTGATATTTTCAGATTCTATCCCTTAATTTGCTGTTTTATCCAACAAAAAAAGGCTATGCCTCCGTGATTGCTCACTTTAGGCACAGCCATTTATCCGTTATTATTTTGCAGCTTGGAATTTAGCTTCTACTACATCCCAGTTTACTACGTTCCAGAAAGCACCGATGTAATCTGGACGACGGTTTTGATAGTTTAGGTAGTATGCATGTTCCCATACATCTAAGCCTAAAACTGGTGTTTTCCCTTCCATTACTGGAGAGTCTTGGTTTGGAGTAGACGTAACAGCAACTGAGTCACCATCAACGATTAACCAAGCCCAACCTGAACCAAAGCGAGTTGTAGCAGCTTTAGCAAATTCTTCTTTGAAAGCGTCGAAAGAACCGAATTTAGCATCGATTGCTTTTGCTACTTCACCAACTGGTGTATTTGAACCGCCTGGAGCGATTACTTCCCAGAATAATGTATGGTTAGCATGTCCGCCACCGTTGTTGCGTACAGCAGTTTGTTTGTCAGCTGGAAGAGCATCTAGGTTTGCGATTAAGTCGTTAATGTCTTTTTCTGCAAATTCAGTACCTTCTACTGCTGCGTTTAAGTTTGTTACATAAGTATTGTGGTGTTTAGAATGGTGAATTTCCATTGTTTTTGCATCGATATGTGGTTCTAATGCGTCATAAGCGTAAGTTAATTGTGGTAATTCGTAAGCCATTGTTAAGTTCCTCCCTAAAATAAGAAATAATTAGTACATCCTTAGATTATCAAAATTGGTCAAACCATTCAACGAAAAATACTTCAATTTGAAGATTTCAGCCTTTTGACCGAAATACCGATATGTTTACTATCTTACCCTTTTCTCTCACACACTAAACCTTAAAAGAAAGGCATTAAATGGCGATAAAAAATACAATAATCATAACAATTTGAATAACAGCCTTGACAACAGTAGATGTCAAAAAGCCAATTAAAGAACCTACACCACTTTTCACTGCCTCACTAAATGTACGTTTCTCAACGATTAGTTCCGCAATCACAGCCCCTAAAAATGGTCCAATTAAAATCCCTGCCACAGGGATCACAAATGGACCAATTAATAACCCAATGGTGCTCCCCCACATGCCAGCATTGGAACCACCAAACTTTTTGATACCAAACGCATTTGCCACAGTATCTGCCCCAAATAACAACACGACAAATAGTATTTCAATGACCCAAAACCACCAGCTTAGCTCTGCGAATGAGAAAAATAAGCCATAGAGCAAAAACCCACCGACTAAAAACAGTACTCCGGGAATAATTGGATATACTAAACCAATAAATGAAATAATAAAGCAGGCAATCACTAAGATCCAGCCAACAACTTCCATAAAGATTCTCTCCTTTTAACGTGCATTGCCTTTCATACGAAATAACAAAGTGAAAAGTTTCATTAATGACGAATGCCTAAAATAGAATCTGCAATATTTACTGCATGGTCTCCTATACGCTCTAGGTTGCTAACGATATCCATATAAACAATTCCTGCAGCCCCACTACACTCATTTGTGTTTAATCGGGCAATATGCTTTTGACGTAGTTTATCTTCCATATCATCAATCAGGCTTTCTAGCTCTGTTACTTCTTGAGCTAAACTTAAGCTAGCGGTATCTAATGCTTCTATACTTTTGCGCACTGCCTCTATGGCTAAACTAAACATACCTATTAAGTCCTGTCGCGCTGATTTACTTAAGCTTACCTCGTGGTGATCCTTGTACTGTAAAAGCTCTAATATATTTTCAAAATGATCCCCAATTCGTTCAAAATCCCTTACATTTGTCAATAAAGTATGATGTCTTACAGAGTCTGCACGGGAAAGAGGCTGCTTAGACACCATTACTAAATAATCAGTAATTTCATTGTCTAGATGATTAAGCCCGACTTCTAGCTGTAGCACCGTTGGAATATGCTCTGTCTCTCCAGATTTCATATATAAAAACGTTTCTTCTAACCCACGCAATGCATGTTCACCCATGCGTAATACCTCTTCTTTAGCTTGACCTAGCGCAATAGCAGGAGAGGAATCAATGAATGAAGGATCTAAATGCTTAGTTGTTACATTGATATGGCCATCATGTCCCGGCAATAGCTTTGTAACTAAGGCTGCGAGTCCAGCAATAAATGGTAGTTGGATCATCATATTAAAGACATTGAATGAGCCATGAGCAATGGCAATCTGCATGCGAGGCTCTAAATGAAATACGCCACTGATCCACTGTACATATTGCATAAACGGTGTGAACAATAACATGAAAATAATCGTCCCAATCACATTAAATAATACATGAGCCGCTGCTGCACGCTTAGCGTAAATAGAAGCACCAAGAGAAGCTAAAACAGCTGTAATGGTCGTGCCAATATTTTCCCCAAACAATATCGGTAAGGCACTATTTAAACCAATTAATTGTTCTGCATATAAACCTTGCAATACCCCCACCGTTGCGGTAGAGCTTTGCACAAGTAATGTGAAAATGGTTCCTAAAAATATGCCTAATATCGGTTGATTGCTTAAATGAAGCGTTAACGATGCAAAATCTGCAAGCTGGTGTAACGCCTGCATACTAGCACTCATCAACTCTAGCCCTAAAAATAAACCGCCAAAGCCAAATAGAATCTGACCAATATGTTGATACGTTGCTTTCTTTAAGAAAAATAAACAGGCTGCCCCAATTGCCAATAAAGGGTAAAAATAGAGTCCAATATTAATACCAATAATAAATGCTGTAATAGTTGTACCAATATTTGCCCCCATAATGACGCCGATTGCTTGACGCAGTGTTAAAAAACCAGCACTCACTAACCCTACAGTGATGACTGTTGTGGCAGAACTTGATTGTATGCAAATTGTTACAAATATACCTACCAGGACACCCATAACAGGGTTTGTGGTAAAGCGATTTAACCATTCACGTAACCGATCATCCGCTGATTTTTGAAGCCCATCCCCCATGAATTTAATGGAAAATAAAAAGACCCCTAGTCCGCCTAAAAACTGAAAGAGAATGCTTTGCCAATCTATTGTCAATTGTTTTCGCTCCAATTCCTACATCTCTACTACCCTCGTTCTAATCATTAAATGATTCCAAACAAAAAGTAAAGAAATCCTTTAACTTCTTTACATAATGTTAACATTTTAACATCAAGACCCTCCTCATTTATACTTCTTTCATATCTTGTCCTCATTGAACATGTTAAAATATCGATTGGAGGAGATATAGCATGAAACACTCACAGCTTTTTATTGATAGTCTTATACATCCTAAAAAACTAGCAGCCTATCGTTTATTACCTATTGGAAAGGTTATTCAATATACTTTTCTACTAATTACCATTGTGTCCGTATTCTCTTTAGGTCGTTTTGCAGCAGGTATGTCCGTTGATACATTCGATATGGATAGTTTAACTGGTTTAACAGATTACATAGAGGGCATTAAATGGCTCTTATATCCATTCACCTTCCTAATGCTTTTCGTCGTGACAACAATGCTTATTTTTGCACAAATTGCCCTTTATGCTTTAGCAGGTTTATTTATCTTGAAGGCGATGAAGCGTCGGGGTGAGTATCGCCATATCTGGAGAACAACTACCTTTGCGATCACTTGGGCTACGTTACTTTCGATGTTAGCAGACTATCTGCCCGTTAGCAGTACTGTTATCACTGTACTATCTTTATTTTTAACCATTTCTCTATTAATTGTGGCCTTTACAAAATATCCAAAACAACCAAATATAAAATAATGTGCATGAATCCCCTCTCTTCTCAATATAGTGTAGAAAAGGAGGGGATTTTTTGCGAGCATTCATCTTAACAACTATCATCATCGTAATTGCCTTTGTCGTCAAAGTAGATTTAACAGAAGGGTCCATCCCACTTGCGGCTTTATCCACAAAGAGCTCAGAAAACGGACTTTGTGAACAACAGCGTGAGCCAAATTATATTACTGTGCAAACGATTGAAGGAGATACCATTCATAGTTTATTTGCTCTACACCCTGCTAAAGTTCCCATGACCTTTCCAGAACGCTTACAACTTTTTTACAACTTAAACCCACACTTACAATTACAAGCACTAGTTCCAGGTGAAAATATCAAGCTTCCTCTCTCATTTGAGCTTGAAAACAAATGCGGAAAATGAAAAGTTAGCGTTTCTTCCTTGTCCTTATTTTCTTACACTGCTAAAATAAATGACAGTGACGGCTGAAAATAGTGGCCCGAAAAGGAGAGAAAGTTAATGAGTGAAATTTGTCACCGTTCAAATACACGTCCTGTGCGTGTCGGTAACTTAACAATTGGTGGTAGTAATGAATTATTCATTCAAAGTATGTGTACAACCAAAACACATGATGTAGAAGCAACAGTTGCAGAAATTCTTCGTCTTGAGGAAGCAGGCTGTCAAGTTGTTCGTGTTGCTGTACCAGATGAACGTGCAGCGGACGCGATTGCCGAAATCAAAAAACGTATTCATATTCCATTAGTAGCTGATATTCATTTTGATTATAGATTAGCATTAAAAGCCATTGAAAATGGTATTGATAAAGTACGTATTAATCCAGGTAATATTGGTCGTAAAGAAAAAGTGGAAGCTGTTGTTAATGCAGCCAAAGCAAAAGGTATACCAATTCGTATTGGTGTAAATGCCGGTTCATTAGAGCGTCATATTTTAGAAAAATACGGTTATCCTACGGCTGATGGTATGGTAGAATCTGCTCTACACCATATTAAAATTTTGGAAGACTTGGACTTCCACGATATTATCGTATCGATGAAGGCATCTGACGTTAACCTTGCCATTGAAGCCTATGAAAAGGCGTCTAAAGCCTTTAATTATCCGCTACATTTAGGGATTACAGAATCAGGAACATTATTTGCTGGTACTGTAAAATCAGCAGCAGGTCTTGGAGCCATCCTATCAAAAGGTATAGGAAACACATTACGTATCTCCCTTTCCGCTGACCCTGTAGAAGAGGTTAAAGTAGCACGGGAACTATTAAAATCCTTTGGCCTCGCTTCTAATATGGCAACTTTGATTTCTTGCCCAACATGTGGACGCATTGAAATTGATTTAATTTCTATTGCAAATGAAGTAGAAGAATATATTTCAAAATTAAATGTACCGTTAAAAGTAGCTGTTCTAGGCTGTGCGGTAAACGGTCCTGGAGAAGCGCGTGAGGCAGATATCGGTATTGCTGGTGCCCGTGGTGAAGGCTTGTTATTCATGAAGGGGAAAACAGTCCGTAAAGTGCCAGAAGAAACAATGGTGGAAGAACTGAAGAAAGAAATTGATAAATTAGCAGCAGAAATGGAAGAAAAACGTGCAGCGGAAGAAGCTCAAAAAGCGAATGCCTAAGGAGGTGCTAGCATGAAAAAGCCCCGCTTTGGTATTGATATTGATGGGACTGTGACATGTCCAAGTACACTCATTCCACATATTAATAAACAGTACAATGTAAATATTACGCTAGATGATGTTTGTGAATATGATTTTTTATCTGCCTTCCCACACCCTATTGACCGAAGTGCCTTTAATACTTGGTTTAAGGAAAATGAACCTTATATGTACGAAGTCTCTGAGGTGGCAAAAGATGCAAAAAATATTCTAAGCGCTTGGAAAAATAATTTTGAGCTGTATTATATTTCTGCACGAGGTGAAAATGTAGCAGACATCACTGTCAATTGGTTTAAATCGCAAGCTATACCTTACGACCATATTGAGCTTCTCGGCAGCCATGATAAACTAGCCGCTGCAAAAAAACATCGTGTAGAAGCTTTCTTTGAGGATAAGCATGATAATGCGGTGATGCTGGCAGAGGAATTAAAAATACCTGTTGTGTTATTTGATACACCTTATAATCGTCTTGCCGTTCCTAATAATGTTGTAAGGGTTTATAACTGGCAGGAAGCGAATCAATTTATTACACAATTTTTCAAATAAGTATTAAGAGCTGTAGGCAAGGTTGGATGAAAATTTCACCTTGCCTACAGCTCTTTTAATTTAATATTGAAATTTAGCTAGTGCTGCCTGTAAAGAGTCCGTCATAGCTGTTAATTGTTTGGCTTTGCTATTGATGTCATGAACCGCTAAATTCTGCTGTTCCATCGTTGCCAATAACTCCTCTGTTCCTGCTGAGGATTGCTGGCTAACAGCTGTCATATTTTCCACTGCACGTACAACCTCCTGCGTCTCCCTTTGAATGACACTGGAGGCAACTGTCACATTATCGATTTGCGCTACTGTATCGACAATATGGCGTAAAATCGCATCAAGTGCCTGCTTATTGGCATCAATATATTGCGTATTGTTTTCCACAGCTAAGACAACACTTTGCATAGCATCACTAGCCTTTGCTGCTTCCCTAACAACCATATCAATAATGGAGGCGATTTGGCTTGTTGATTTGGCTGATTCTTCTGCAAGCTTTCGTACTTCCTCTGCCACAATCGAAAAGCCCTTGCCATGCTCACCTGCACGAGCAGCTTCTATCGCCGCATTTAATGCTAATAAATTTGTTTGACCTGCAATAGCATTAATGACTTGTAAAATACGATTAATTTCTGTTGATTGGTCGCTGAGCTGTTGGACGACCATAGCTGTCAGTGACACTTTTTCAGACATCACTTCCATCCCTTGAATAGACTGCTCTGCATGAATTAATCCTTGTTTAGAAGACGCTGTTGTAAGCTGAGAATCCTGAAGCATTTCTTCAATTGCCATTTGAATTGCTTGCAATTTCTGCTCAACCTCTTGTGTAACGCCTAAAGTAGTAGAGGCCTGTTCGGCTTGTACGGTAGCACCTGTCGCCAACTCACTTGTTGTTGTTAGCACCTGTTCGATACTGATGCTCATATCATTGGTAGAAGCACGTAATTCTCCGCTGTATACATTCACCTGATTGGAAATATGTGTAGCCGCTTGTAACAGCTCACGCATATTGTCTGTCATATGATTCATTGCATGTGCAAGCTCGCCAATTTCATCCTTCGAACGAACCTGTAACGGCTCCACTGCTAAATTTCCACCAGCAATGGTTTTGACCTGTTCCACTGTCTGAACTACTGGTTTGACGATCCGTTGAGCTATCCAAGTAATGGCACCAACTAATACAATAATACCAATAATAGCTAGTAGTATTGATAACCACATTGCCTCACTTGCGGCTGCCATTACCTCATCAGATGGAATAATTACCTGCAATGCCCACGGTGTCGACGTTTGACCAATTTGGATAGGTGAGACAGCAATAAAGGAAGCTTCCTGTAAATAGGATGAATAATCCTCTACTAGATAGGGTTTGCCCTGTTCAACAGCAGACAGAATTTTATCCGTATTTTTATATTTTTCCATTTCAGTCACTGGTCTATTGACATAATCAGGAGATGGGTGGGAAACAAATGTCCCCTTATGAGACACAATGGCACTATACCCTGTATCATAGAGTACAATTTCATTATTAATGGCAACCAATGTCTCTAAGCTTATATCAATTCCAACAAGACCAACGACTTTTCCATCTATTTGAATAGGTATAGCTGTGGAAGTCATCAATACATCCTGACCGTCAACTGGGTAAGTTAACGGCTCTAAAATAACCTCTTGTTTCAACGTTTTAGGTAATACATAATAATCACTAGTTTCATAGTCTTCTAGAGGAGCAAGCGTCACACCATTGTTGCTGCGTGCCCAATATGGAAGGAAACGACCTGATGCATCATGCCCTTTCAAATTGGCAAAATGAGCATCTTGTCCATCAAAGGCATTTGGCTCCCAAATCGTCCAAACCCCTAGAAAGGTGTCATTGTGTTCGAGTAATTGTTTGAGCATCTCGTTTGCTAAATCACGATCTCCCTTATGATTGGCTACCATTGCTTGGAGATTAGAGGCTACTGTCCTTGCTGTATCCATCGCATAATCAAGTTCCATTTGCATTTTATATGCACTTTCGGACGCCCGCGATTGAGCAAGCTGTCGTGCATCCTCCACTGCTAATGAATTAGTTTTTACAATATTGACACTTAAAATAATGATGAACACAATCATCATTGTAGATAACGTTGTCAGTAATATTTTATGTAGTAATTTCATATGTACCAGCTCCTGCCTATAGCAACTAAATAAATAATAGCATTTATGCGTCAATAAATAACTAAATATTCAGAAAAATATTTTTGGTGGTAATTAACTTACAATTTAGCCGTATGTCATCCCGTTGTACAGAAGATGACATGCAGTCTTAGTTCTCTACTAAAAATGGAATTTTGCTAGTGTTTGTTGTAAGGAGTTCGTCATACCTGATAAGCTTTCTGCCATATTTTTTGAACCGCGGGATTTTGCTGCTCCATCGTTGCTAATAGCTCCCTTGTTTCTGCTGAGGATTGCTGGCTGACAGCCGTCATATTTTTCCACTGCCCGCACTACCTCTACCATTTCCTTTTAAATTAAAAGAGAGGCAGTTGTCACTTCCTCAATTTGCGCCACAGTAATAACGATATGTTGTAAGAAGACATCAAGTGCTTGTTTATTAAATTTTGAATCTGGTACGCGATATTAGATGTTTCTGCTTGTGCCATTTTTTGAGCTGTTTCTATCGTTAAATTTTTTGTTTGATAAATATTCACAGCTGTTAGAATTACGAATACCTACTGTTCAAATGACAGTTGTGAGAATTTTCCCCAATAAATTCATATGCATCATCCCCTTTAGATAGAAAGTAATAGATACGTAACCAATTAAGCTAATTATAGCATCATTAGACATGAGTAAAGTATCTCATTTAAGAGTAAATATGTATTTTTTATAGATAAAAACTCCTGTTTCCAGGAGTTTTTTAAAGTACAGCTCATTATATGTCAAGTATGCCTCGTAGCCAACGCTCCACAAAGTTTTCAAACGTAATTCCATAAGTATCATAAACAGCATGATAAACAAAATATGTTCCTAATCGATCAAGCATTTCATCATTAATTTTCATCACAAACCGCTCCCATTCTTTTGTTTTTTTACTAAATATTCAGACTTATATAATTCTCAAATGCCGAACAATCAAGTGGAGGTCGCATCGTTGCAAAACCGTCACAAACTACCGCCTTCATGCCCTTTCTTCATATTTTTCTTTTCGTTAAGATAGTTATAACAACTTACTAGACTGGAGGGACTACTTGTGAAATGGATGACAAAAGTTGCTTGTATCACATGCATCTGCGCACTACTTTCTGGATGTGGTGGTCGATTTTCAGAAATTAAAGATGCTGCCTCAGGCATCAATTCAGCTGCTAATTCCGCAGCTAGTGCAGTTAGCCGAGATGTCCATGCAATACGTGCTCTAGACATTAACTATAAAGATACATCGTTTACGGTTAATGACCTATTTAAAACTATTTTACGTGACATACGCTGGGATTATGACCTTGAAAAAAATGAGCTACATGTGAGAGGTACTTGGCAGCCTCCACTATTTTCTGATCAGGCGTGGAGTGACGATATGAAAGAAAAGCTTACTGAATCAGGCTTTGTGACTGTTACCTGTCAAATAATTGACGACAAAATTGATAGCCAACAAACGAGCATAACACTTACATATAATGATGAAATTCTCTTACAAAAAAATGGTGAGGAAGCACTCCATCACCTATACGATATTTATTTACTTCCTTAAACCTAGGAACGTCTCTACCATTTAATCATGGTAGAAACGTTCTTTTTTTGTAAAAAATCTTATAATTTCGAAATATCAAAGGCTATCATTTGAATAAACTAAAACCATCACGTTATAATCAAAGTATCACGTGATGGTTTGGAGGTGTTTGCATTGGGACAGAAAAATTAAAGATTGGCGAGCTTGCAGAAAAAACAGGCATTACTAAACGAACAATTGATTACTATACAAATATTGGTTTGCTAGATGCAGAACGTTCTGCAGCAAATTATCGCTACTATGACCAAGCCATGATTAAACGGCTTCAATTTATTGAACAGCGCAAACAACAGGGGCTTTCACTTGTACAAATCCAACATGAGTTAAACATCACACCCTATGAAGAAATCGATGTACAGGTGCTTCGTTTAAAAATGCAAGATTTAGAGCATGATGTTACATCTCTGCTCGCACAAATGAACAAGCAAGATGATAAAAAAATTGAAACGATTAAGAAAAATGTTTCACCCGAAAGTATTGCATTAATGCAATCTTTATTATTACTCATTCATAATTAGGAGGTGACGTTCTGTTTTTACAGAACGACTATTTGGAGACCATAATAAACCTATCGATTTTTACCATTCTATTAGCTTTAACAGGCTTTTTCGTGGCAACAGAATTTGCCATTGTAAAAGTACGTTCCTCAAGACTCGATCAGCTGGTTGCAGAAGGCAATAAAAAAGCAGTTGCTGCTAAACATGTTGTTCAACATTTAGATGAATACTTATCAGCGTGTCAATTAGGGATTACTGTAACCGCTCTTGGTATCGGGATGGTTGGTGAAAAAACTTTTGAATTTATGCTTCACCCGCTATTCGAAATAATCGGCATTTCTGATAAATATATGACGATCTTTACAATTGGAACAGCCTTTGCCATTGCTACGTTTTTACATGTAGTGGTCGGCGAATTAGCCCCAAAAACAGCTGCCATTCAAAAAGCTGAATCCATTACACTTCTTTTCGCAAAACCCATTATGTTTTTCTATAAGATCATGTATCCATTTATTTGGTTCTTGAACGGTTCTGCACGCGTGTTAGTTGGCTTATTCGGTATGAAACCTGCTAGCGAACATGAGCTATCTCATACAGAGGAAGAATTGCGATTATTACTGTCTGAAAGCTTTAAGAGTGGTGAAATCAATAAATCTGAACTCAAATATGTCAATAACGTCTTTGAATTTGATGAACGTATTGCTCGTGAAATCATGGTTCCCCGAACAGAAATTATTGGAATTGAACAAAATGAATCTTTTACAAACATTATTCATTACATCGCTTCTGAAAAATATACGCGTTACCCGATCTATGATGGGGACCGAGATAATATATTAGGTTTCATCAATGCGAAAGAACTACTAACGCAGGGTCTACTTGAACAACTTACAGACGACTCCTTAGTTCTAGAAGATTTCATAAATCCAGTCATTCGCGTAATTGAAACAATGCCCATTCAAGAATTACTTGTACGTATGCAAAAGGAACGAATCCATATGGCTATCCTAATGGATGAATATGGTGGTACATCTGGTCTTGTAACGGTTGAAGATATTTTAGAAGAAATTGTTGGTGAAATTCGAGATGAGTTTGATGATGATGAAATTGCGGATATTCGAAAAATTACAGATCATCACTATTTATTAAATGCAAAAATGCTTGTGGAAGATGTAGAAAATCTATTAAACATTACCCTGGATGCTGAAGAAGTGGAAACATTAGGTGGTTGGTTCTTAACTGTGAATAACGGCATTAAAGCATCAAAAAATATTGAGCTAGGCTCCTATATTTTTAGCATCTATGAGCAACAAGGTCATCAAATTCATTATATCGAGGTTCGTCCTCTTCGAAAAAGTCTACCTCTTAAAACAGAGGTTCAATCGTAACAGTAGGAAACAGTATTCCTTATTCCATTATTAGCCATTTCACTATATAATGAATAGAGAAAATGATTTTAGTTGCAGGGGGCCATACACATGACATTATTTAAGCTATATCATTCAGATGGTATTCACATTATTACTGATGTAAAAAAACACAAAACAAATATTGAGTTAAAAACAATCACGGGAGAAGTTCTATTTATTATCGTGGTAACAGATGAAAATTACACAGTCTACGATGATCGGTTTGCAGGAGCTTCCAAGCAATTAAATTCAGTTGAAGCTTTCGATATTGATGGGAGTTTTCGTAGTTTAGATTTCGATAATATGCGCTCTCTATTTAAAGAATCTTTTACAAAGCTTTTACAAGAGATTGCTGTGTGTGTCAAAAATAAAGAGGAGCTTGTGGATATCGATACACTCCGCCATAAAGTCAGCGCACAGATTAAAGGCATCCACTTCAGGGTGATCTCGGATACAAAAAAATATGAAATCTAACATCCAACAGACTGTCCATTAGGGGCAGTCTGTTTTAATTTTACGCGACCTTTGCCACTTCCCAAGGTGAAAGAAAAACACGCTTCTTTACTTTCATGTATAATGGAACTTAACAATCTGAAAATAAGGGGTGTTAGGATGAATCGTGAACAATTAATCACACTCGTTTCAGAAAAACTGAAATTAATCCGTACAGAAAAAGCTTTCACACAGGATCAAATGAGTGATTTACTAGGATTATCAAAAAAAACACTTGTCCAAATTGAAAAGGGCCGTATACTAGCTGGCTGGACAACCACTGTTACAGTTTGCACATTGTGTAGAGACAGTACGATTTTACAGCATGAGCTTGGTGGTGATCCATTAGAGGTTGTAGATTTAATCGCAAATAATGGAACATTGCAGCCAAAAGAGAAAACAATGGGTGGATACATATGGTGGAAAAACATTCAGGAGTATGGTGGTTTTCGACTACAGCAAAACGTCATCAGTCAGCATTATCGCATTTTAGACAGCAATAATTTTCGCCTCATTTCAACATTTGATGAACAAATAGCTAAGCAAGCATGGGAAAAACTACAGATATAATTTTTAAGTCAAACAGTAGGAGCATTGCAATTTGCTTCTGCTGTTACGTTTCAAGCATTTCCCTCCTCTCATCACCCATCTTCTCTAGACAAATGAATAAAGCCATAAAAACATCCTTCATATGATAAACATAGTAGTAAGAGAATTGTTTCTTTAAAAATTCTATGAAAAAAGCTAGGAGAAGCTAGAAAAGTCGAAACTTGTAGAATAATTCTCTATACTTAAGGGTAAAGCTGTACTATTAGAAAGGATGCTCGTAAATGAACCGTATACTAGCAATTAGTGACATACATGGAGAATTAGGGCTACTGGAAGAATTATTATTAAAAGCTAACTATGACCCAATGAACGACCAGCTTTTTCTTCTTGGTGATTATATTGATAGAGGGCCCTCTTCTAGTGGTGTGTTAAATTTAGTGAGTGAATTACAGACAAAAGGTGCGCGAGTTTTACTAGGCAATCATGAGGCGATCATGCTCAATGCATGCCGTTCAGGTCTTGCTAAGCCATGGAACCATTGGGTAGGGCTTTGTGGTGGTGAGGCAACATTAGCAAGCTATGGCTATCAGTTGGCAGACTTTGAGGAAGCCATCCAAAGTAATACTCTGCCTAGCTTTATTAAAACGCTCCCTAAGCTTGAAGAACATTTACAGTTAATCGAGACATTTGAAATATATATTGAGTTAGAGGATGCTATTTTCGTCCACGGTGGCGTTGTGCCAGGTGCTGCAATAGCCGAAACTGACCCCATGCGCTTACTTTGGATTCGTGAGGAATTCCACGCAGGCTATCAAGGGGAAAAAACAGTAATCTTTGGCCATACCCCTACGTATAACCTGCATCATGATCCAACTGATTATCGTGTTTATTTCGGAGAAAATAATATTATTGGCATTGATGGTGGAGCTGTGTTTGGCGGACAGTTACATGCATTCGAGTGGCCTAGCCGCCAAATCATTTCTGTCGACAATAAAAAACCAACAAGTAACGAGTAAACTTGTTGGTTTTTATTTTCGTAATTGTTTTCGCACAACTTTATTTTTTTCAGGGCAATTTTTGAAAAATTAATATAACTTAAAAATAACTCCTACTAGCGAGTACACAATAACTGTTGAGAATAGTATAGTCATGTGAAATAGGGAAAAAACAAACATTTTGGTAGCCCATTTCACTTGATCTGTATTACTATGATAACCGTAAATACTCATCACTAGCCAAGCAACACTTAAGATCAATGCCACAAGCATGATGCCTACACTTAGTGAGCCAAATAAAAAGCTTGATAGAATCAATAGTATTAAATAGAAATTGGTTTGATAATATGTTCGACGCATCCCTTTGATAACTGGTAGCATGGGTACACTGGCTGCTTCATAGTCTATACGTTTGCGAATGGCAATAGCATAAAAGTGGGGCATTTGCCAAATGACCATAACAAAAAATAAACCAAGTATCGCTGGGTGTGTAATATCTGTAGATACAGCAGACCAACCTATTAATGGTGGCACCGCACCACTAATACTACCGATTTCTGTATTATATATCGTACGACGCTTTGTCCACATTGTATAAGGGACTACATATAGGAATACACCTAATAATCCAAATGCCGCTGCTAAAGGTGAAGCAAGTGCCAGCACAGCTACGCCAATAATTAACATTACAACAGCTAATGATAAAGTAGATTTTGCTGACATTTCGCCTGTTACAGTTGGTCTGCTTTGTGTACGAGGCATAATTGCATCAATATCACGATCATAGACATTATTAAAGGCCCCCGCAGCTCCAATGACAAGGGCGGAACCGATTGTTGAAAAAATGATTTCTGGTATATTGTCTACAAATGTCATTTTATTTTTGTACATGCCTAGCGTTAAACCAGCCCACATAGGTATTAAATTGGATTTGATAATCCCTGTCTTGACGGTTTGCGCTAAAATAGAAGAACGTGATGACTTCCCTCTTGTTTTTTCGGAGGATAGTGGTTTATGCTCCGTTTTCAGATTTTGTTCCATTCAGCTTAATTCCTTTTCTCCATAATTTCTACACGCTTTCATCGATAGAAAGCGACAAAATTTGCATCTAGCACATCAAATTATTATTTTACCCCTTTTAGTTCTGTTCTGTCTCTCTTTTCACATAAAGTACATGTTTTTCATCTAACAAAGCACGTTCATTCACAACATCTACTATGATACCACCGACTGACGTGAATTTGAACCTTCTTGCCTCGATTCTTCCAAACACTATTGGAGAAAAATAATTTGAGAATAGGTCATATTACGATAGCCAAAAAAACCGAGACAAATTTTTGCCTCGGTTTTCCTTTTATTGAATTTCTTCCTGAAGTTGCTGCGCTAAAAATGCCACTAGATCACGTAGATTATCAGGTGTTACACCATGTCCATCTGGGTATTGTTTAAATGTCACTTTGGCACCAAATTGTTCAAAGATCTCCTTGCTTTCCATTCCCCATTGAGAAGGTATTACATAATCATAATCACCGTGCGAAATAAAAGCATGTAAATGTTCTACAGAACGAATAGCATACTCCTCCGTCACAAACTTTGGCGTATAGCCACTTAATGCAACAATACCCGTCACTAAATTCCCCATCACAAAGGCAAGTGATTGTGCTAAAACCGCACCTTGGCTAAAGCCTAAAACAAATACTTTATGAGGATCGATTTGATATTCTTCGATAGCCTCTAATATAAATCGTTGCAATGCAATCAACACTTTATCGAAGATTGCACGATCTGGTTGCCCCACCTCTTGAATGGTAAAAAAAGCATAGCCGGGATGTTGCGTAATTGGCCCTCGTAAGCTAAATATATGACATTGCTCTTGAAAATCCTGCACTAATTGTGGTAAATCATCTTCATGGCTGCCCATGCCATGAAGCAAAAAAATAGCAGGGTACTTCTTCGTAGGGTCCATATTTGTTGGTTGTGTATGGTTAAAAGTAAATGGTGTATTCATTTAATCAAATTCCTTTCGCGTGAAGCTTTGTAACAAATTAGTGTAATTTTGTTTTATTAATTAATCCATCTGTATGGTAGGCAATATAGCCATTGACAATTCGTATCGTTTCTTGTGGATCTGCATCAAAGAGTATTTTTGATTGCTCTGGCGTGGATACAAGCACGGTTAATAAATCCATACGCATGGAATGCCCAGCAGAGCTATAGGCATAGTCATAAATAATCGCTTCCTCTGTCATGCCTTCTGTCTCATATTGCTTATGGAATAAATTCTTTGCAGCATCCAATTGCTCCGCCACTTGTTGACGAATTCGCATCTGATGCATTAATAATTCCTCTTCAAGAGCTGATGGCTTTAGCCACTCCTTAGCTTGAAGCATATTTAGAAATTCCTGCTCCCAAGCCTGTTCATTCTCAGTAAAATAAAGCATATTAATCATCAACATGTCCCAAAAGTCCATAGATGTTGCGGCTGATTGTCGCTGCATAGTAATTGTTTCTTTAAAATGCTCTTCCACTTTTGTAATATTCATATTGCGAACTAAATGATTACATACGTTTTCTATAAACTTATTTGCCGCTTCTTGTGCCATAAAAAATCCGTCCTTTATATCTACAAATCATTTTCTTTCTTATCATACCATGATTGTGAAATATGGCAACGAACCCCGCTCACTTGATTTTTAAGTAAAAAGGATGACTCCATATACTTTGGAGACATCCTCACTGTGTTGGAAATCCTCTGCTACCGAACCATGCAGTGGCTCGCCTGACTCTCTATCCCACGGGAGTCAATTAGGCTCCCACTCCTCTCTATAAAAATGAATCATCTTAGCAAAGGCTTTCAATAAAGCGAACGTGTTCACTACTCTTTATGGAGAGGTGTTGTGACACATCACTTCTCCAGAGCTTATTCCCTATAAGAATACAAATAATGGGCGATTTATCGTCACAAGTGAACCACTTAAGCGAACGCAAGTGAGTGAAGCGGCTCATCGGACGCCCCCTGGAAAGGACGCTGGCGGAACGGAAATCAACCCACGCCTTGCCAAAAGGTCTTTTTTCGCTGTTGACATAATCTTATTTCAACAAAATAAGGATGTCTCCATATACATTGGGGACATCCTCATAGTGTTGTAAAGTAATGATCATTTGTGAAAGATGAAAATAGGAATCTCTAGATATCAGGAGAAAACATAGCTATCCATATTATCTACTGTATTTTGAATGGCCTCTTTCAATGACCGCTGCTGCTCGCCACAAGAAGCTAGTGCATCCTCTAAAGTGATTGCTGCATTCGCCATAAATGGAGCCATTTGCAAATCCTTAGCTAATTGAATTAGTACGAGCGCTTTATTCCATTTCCAACGAGGATTTGTTGGATCTAGCTGAATCGCTTGCTCCAAATAACCGAGGGCATCAAATGGCATCCAGCCAAAGCGGTGCATCGTCTGCCCTGTGATCCCCCAGTAGACAGCCTTATTTGGGTTTTCCTTTACTGCTTGCTGAAAACAGTGAACACTTTCATTGTAATGATGTGCGAATAAGAACAGCTCCCCCTGTGTAAAAAAAGATTGCGCCTTGTCTGCGGGTGTTCCAGTTTTTGCGACTTCCTCCAATTGCTGAATACGCTTGGCAAATGACTCTTCATCTTTTATTGCCCGTATATCTGCAACTAGATCTGATTCTGGATAGCTTTCATCAGCGCGTTCCACATGCTGTACTTCGAGATGACCAGTTGGCATTGGATAACAATCAAATTCATATTCTTCTAATAATCGAATATATTTTTGTGCCAATACTTTGTCCTCTTCGTTTGTCACCTGCTTCGCTAATTCATAGCATTTCATCAGTTCACCATTATAAAAATAATCATCCATTGACATTCAGAATTCCTCCAGTGTACAACTATTCAGTATTTTTAGTATACACTACAAAAACAAAAGAGACCGTATCTAAATAATTATGATACAGTCTCTTCCTTTTCTATTTATTTAACACAACCGTATTTAAGAACGTTCGTAAATCTTCTTCTTTAAGAGCTCCTACAAAGCGATTTACTTCTTTACCATCTTCGAAACGAATGAATGTTGGTGTAGCTTCAATATTATATTTTTCCCATAAATCATCGTATTCATAGACATTCAATTGAGCAATATCAACACCAAGCTCATCGGCAATTGGCATTAATACTGGTGTAAATGCTTGACAGTGTACACAGATTGGACTGAAGAAGTAAGCATTAACCGGTTCACCCGCTTTAATTTTAGCTTCTAGTTCGTCTGGTAACATAATGTTTTGATAGTTTTCATCATCCAATTGATCAATTGTTTCTTGTTTTAGCTTTTTATCGCCATAAGGGTTATTTGCACTTTCTAATTTACTTTTGTTTGAGACGTTGGTAAGCACAATAATTGCTGCAAATAAAACAACAATCACTGAACCAATAATTAATAATTTTTTCACTAAAGTAGTGACCTCCTTTTTTACACTAAAAGCCCTAGTTTTAGTGCATTCGCGATTGATTATAAATTGTTTTGAAAACCTAGTAAACTAATTCGCCTTTAAATGAAGATATTTCACATTTATAACATAATTTCAAGTATATTTGGGAACATACATAGTGAGAGTTCATGCAAATTTGAATGTGGGGTGATTATGATGAAAAACTCGTTCCAGCATGTTTTTCAAATTTATACAAAAGATATCCGTAATATTGTCACAAACTGGGTCGTAGCTGTCATTATAGGTGGACTAATTTTTCTTCCATCTCTTTATGCCTGGCTAAATATTTATGCCTCCATGGACCCTTACGCTCACACCTCTAATATGAAAATCGCGATTGTCAATGAAGATACGGGAACCACGGTAAGAGATGAAGCAATTAATGTCGGGAATGAAGTAATTGAGACTTTACGTACGAATAAAAGCTTTACTTGGAAGCTCGAAACAGAGAAAAAAGCTAAGGAACAATTAAAAAATGGTGATTACTTTGCAGTCATAATCATTCCAAATGATTTTTCGCAAAAACTAACATCTATTTTAACCGACCAACCAACGAAGGCCCATATTGATTATTATGTAAATGAAAAAAAGAATCCTATTGCCCCTAAAATTACAAGTAAAGGAGCGAGTGTACTTACACAGCAGGTTTCGAATGAATTTGTATCCACCGTCAATGGGACACTTTTTTCAATTTTTAATACAATTGGAATTGAAATGGAACGTGACATTCCTGATTTCCGCAAATTCGAAAATTATGTTTTTACCATCGAACAGCATTTACCTGATATTAATTCATTTTTAACGCAAGCCTCTACTCAAGGAAAGGAGGCAAATCAATTACTTAATCAGGCACTGACACAAGTTCCACAGGTGGAACAACTAACAACAGATGGTTTAACTACCATTCAAAAGGGTTTACATTTAGTGAATGAAGCAGATGCTTTATTTAATGAACTATCCCCTATCATCAAAAAGGATGTCACAACTGTTCAAAATATTGCCCAACATTTTACAGAGATCATCAATAAGCTCAATCGTATAAATTTTGACCCTGCCTCCATTACGCAAACGAAAGAGGCACTTAAAAATCAATTGTCAACTTCTAAAGACAACATAAACAAGAGTATTCAAACGCTTGAGGCACTGCAAAAATTAATTCAGGCAGATGCTTCGACTCGTAAGCAATTAGAAGACTCTTTAACAACCATTATTGGTTCTTTACAGGAAAGTAATGCAGAAGCGAATCAACCCATCATCGAACAGCTTACAGCCATTCGCGAAGCTTTGGAAAATCCTCCAAACTTCATTGATTCTACGTCAAATGCGCTTAACTCATTACAACAATTACAGACTCTACATGACGATTTACTAAATAAAGTGGATCAATTAAAGCCAATTAATAAAGATGTTATCAAGCAAGACATTACAGCTATTCAGCAAATCGCACAAAATGCTACAGCTAATTTACAAAAATTCTTATCTTATTATAACGAAAGTCTAGAGCCACAAATTCGATCCACCCTTACCAGTGCGAAGCAAACTTTAACTAACGCTTCTACCATGCTGACAAATGTAAAACAATTCATACCTCAGGCAACAGATAAATTGACACAGGCCAAAAACACGCTAGGAACAGCAAATCAAGCTATTCAAAAAATACAAACTGAATTTCCAACTTTAAGTGCTAAAATCAAAGAATTAGCGAATAAGCTACGAACTTTAGAAGAAGAAGCGGATCTAGCAGAGATTGTGCAATTACTAAAAAATGATGTCAACGCCGAACGTGATTTCTTTGAGGAGCCTATTAAATTAAAGGAACATCGCGTATTCCCTATTGCGAACTATGGAACAGCCATGACACCGTTTTACACAGTACTATCTATTTGGGTAGGCTGTTTACTGTTAATTTCATTATTGTCTGTGAATCTCCATGGAGATACATCTTATAGTATTCGAGAAATTTACTTTGGTCGACTCTTAACATTTGCAACTTTCTCGTTTATTCAAACTCTCATTATTACCATTGGAGATATTTTCTTAGTAGACGGCTCCATTCAAGCACCTGCCTACTTTATCTTATTTGGACTTTTTATTAGTCTCGTATTTGTAACGGTTGTCTATACACTCGTATCCGTCTTCGGTAATGTAGGAAAAGCACTAGCAATTGTGATGCTTGTGTTACAAATTGCAGGCTCTGGCGGAACCTATCCTGTCGAGTTATTGCCGAGGTTCTTCCAAATAATCAACCCTTTTTTACCATTTACGTATGCGATTGAAATGATGCGTGAAGCTGTCGGTGGAATTATTTGGTCAACAGTCTGGATGGACCTCATCTTCCTATTTGGTTTCTGGTTCATTTTTATCCTGTTCGGATTCTTCTTAAAAAAATTATTGAGCGAGAAAATGGAACATTTCATGAACAAAACACGTGGATTAGATATATTTCACTGATTTTCAACGAGGCGTCTGTAAATGTTTATGAAAACGATGTTATAATGGAAGTATTGTAAACATGTAGGAGGCGCTATTTTTGAAGAAATCGATTACTATTTTTGTTGTATTGGCGTTACTGTTATTAAGTGCTTGTGGAGATAAAAACAATGCTGAAACCTCTCCTAAAGCAAATGACGCTTCACATGAAGGTCATGACCATGCAGAGGCATCTGGTGATATCCAAGAAGAAACAGCTTCTGCTGACGTCCTACCAACCTTTTTAGAGGGCAAACAAGAAAATATACGCTTAGTCTATCAAATCGCTGGACAATCAACAGAGATTCTCGAATGGATGCCATGCTATTGCGGCTGTGGGGAATCTGCTGGCCATAAAAGTAATTTAAATTGCTTTATTCAGGAAAAACGTGAGGATGGTTCGATTGTTTGGGATGATCATGGGACGCGTTGTTTAGTGTGCTTAGAGATTGCTGTCCAATCAGCACAACTGCACAAGGAAGGCAAGAGCTTAAAAGAAATTCGTCAGTTCATTGATGACACGTATAAAGAGGGCTATGCAAAACCAACACCAACGGAAATGCCTGCATAAAAAAGCAAAGTCGCACATTCGCGACTTTGCTTTTATTGTTTCAGTTGATTTTTCTTTCGTTTACGAAGGATGATATACAGGATAACTGCAATGACAAGGATGAGCCCAACAAATTCTGCAATTAAAACATAGGATATTTCACCTTTTTTAGCTACTTTACCGTCTTCCTTATCAGCATTTTGATTTATGGCTACAACAAATTGCCCTTCTTTTGTTTCAATCGCAGCGTCTGTCTGTGAATTCGTCTCTTTCAAGTGAGCATAAAAGTTACCTTTTACAGAGGCATTTTCTAATGAATGAATCCATAATAAGGCTCTTTAAGCTGCCAGAAATTTTTCGTTATGAACACATATTGGCCAATTGCCTCAGGTAAAAACCCTTGTGAGATAAGCTGCTCAGATGTGTGAGGGATTTTTGAGGATTGCTTGGCAAGCCATGTTAGCTGTTCCATTTCTCCCATAAAAATGACTGTTTTTTCATAGTCATCATCCTAATTAAAAGTTATTTACCCATAACGAATTCCCGATTTTTAATTATAGTATACAACAAATGGAATGGCTAAGTTTTTATATGAGTAATGTCACACATAATATAGCCCTAAAATAAAAAAGATGCCCAATAAAGGCCTATAGAACCATTAGACATCTACATTTATTCAATCTAACCCAATTTCTTTGTATATATTTCTCTTGAAAGCAAAATTGTTATTACAATGAATGGAATAAACATACCAATTGTTTCAATTTTAATTTGCGTTATTTAACAAGCTTCAAAATGGTTTTAAAATGTTCATGATCTGCACGTTGTAGTAGCTCATACAAGATCATTTCGGTGCTAGTTGGGTAAATACCCAGCGCATGCATCTTTGTAAGCCCAATTTCTTTATTTGCCTTTGTTCGAGAAGATACTGCATCTACAACAACCTCTACTTCAAATCCTTGTTCTTTCAGGTGTCTCGCCGATTGGTACACACAAATATGTGTTTCAATACCTGTCACAATGAATTGAGTACGTCCATTTTCCTTCATAGCCTCTACAAATGCCTCTTCTTGGCACGCACTAAAGGCCATTTTAGGAATCGGTTGCCCTTCTAAATGCTGAGCAATCTCAAGAGCCGTTCCGCCTAAACGACTTGGATTTTGTTCTAGCCATAAAATAGGTACTTCCAGTGCCTGCATTGCTTGTACGAGCTTTGCCACATTTTCAATTACCATTTCACTGTCATCAACAATTGTTGCTAACTTTCCTTGCACATCTACAACTACTAAACAAGCTTTCTCTACTGTAAACATCCTGAACACCTCTTTTTCTTTTCTTTATAATACTATACAAAAACCTGCTTATCTCTCGTAAAGTAATAAGGAGTTTTCTCTAACAATCGATTTTAATGGTTTTGCTTTAGCCTGTAGGTTTCACACTCCCAAGAAGGAAATACTTGTAAATGAAAACACGAACATTATCGTTTTTATGGTAATAAAAAATATTTAATATACGGAAAATATCACTTAATTTCAAAAATAACTTTCTATTTGTTCGTTTTTAATGAAAAATACCTGCTTAAATGTGTACATTTTGTTGCGAGTCTGTCTCCATTCTGCTCAAATATTAAGAATTTTATTTTTTCTCTTGAAAATTAGGTTATAATCCAGTAAAGTTCTGTTATTAACCAAACAAGGAGTGTACCACTTTGACACAACGTGCATACAATTTCAACGCAGGTCCATCTGCTCTACCACAAGAAGTATTAGAAAATGCTCAACAGCAATTAGTAAACTTCCGTGATTCAGGTATGTCCATTATGGAAATGAGTCACCGTAGTGCCATTTTTGATGAAGTACATAACGAAGCCATTACTTTATTAAAAAAACTTTATGCTATTCCTGAAAACTATGAGGTACTATTCTTACAGGGTGGAGCAAGCCTTCAGTTTACAATGGTGCCTATGAACTTCTTAACAACTGAGCAAAAAGCTAGCTATGTATTATCAGGTTCATGGTCTGAGAAAGCTTTTAAGGAAGCTAAATTATTTGGGACACCTGTTGAAGCTGCAAGCACAAAAGAAAACCAATACCGCAATATTCCTGCTTTCGAAGATATTCAATTCAATGAAGATGATGCATATGTTCACATCACATCCAATAATACGATATATGGTACGCAATGGAAAAACTACCCTGATACAGGAAATGTTCCATTAGTGGCAGATATGTCAAGTGACATCCTATCAAAACCAGTTGATATTGAAAAGTTCGGAATCATCTATGCTGGTGCTCAAAAAAACCTTGGTCCTTCAGGTGTAACGGTCGTAATTATTCGCAAAGATTTACTTGAAAAAGCCAATAAAAATATTCCGACGATGCTAAAGTATACAACACATGCTGATAGTAATTCACTTTATAATACACCTCCAACATTTGGGATCTATATGCTAGGCGAGGTGTTAAAATGGGTTGAAGCTAAAGGCGGCGTAGCAGAAATTGAGAAACATAATGAATTAAAGGCTAAAGTCATTTATGATGCCATTGACAATAGTAATGGTTTCTACAAAGGCCATGCCACACCAGAAAGCCGTTCTTTAATGAACATTACATTCCGTGTTGCAGATGAGGAGCTGGAAAAATTATTCCTTGTAGAGGCAAAGGCAGCAGGTTTTGTTGGGCTAAATGGACATCGTTCTGTAGGTGGTTGTCGTGCTTCCACTTATAATGCAGTGCCCCTTGAGGCATGTGAAGCTTTAAGAGATTTCATGGTAGATTTCCAACAAAAACATCAATAAACTTCTATTTAAAAGATGAATCTTTACAGCAATGTAAAGATTCATCTTTTTTTCGCGCTTGTAGAAGGAAATAAGAAATCTATCCCCATACCATTAGCTTTATTAGATGTTTATAGCAATATCTCAGCTTAGGGCTTTACACATTGCAAAAGTTTTTGAGAAAAATATAGATTTTTAAGCAGCCTATCGGACATATCGCCAGCCTCTAGCTATGCACCAAACATAGATTATTACTGTAAGGGTTACCCTTATGAAACTAGAGGAAGGGAGGTCTAGACAATGGAAGATAAAAGATATATGTCACATATGAACTGGCAAGGCTGTAAATGTCCTAAAAAAGAGGAAAAATGCTGTCAACGTAAAGTTGAAAAATGTCATTGCCAAAAAGAGGAAAAATGTCATTGTAAAAAAGAAGAAAAATGTACACCAAGAATGAGCAGCAACTGTAGAGGGTGTATTTGTCACCAATTAAGAAAATTAGAGCTAGCTACTACACTAGATATCTTCTTATCTGGAGGTATTAGCTTCTTAGGTGTGACTTTCATTTCCTTCGATCCAAGAAATTGCTGTGCATACTTCCTTGAGCCAGGTGCAGCAGCTGCTTCTCCTTTAATCGTAGATTGCAATAAAATTGTTGCGATTCGTCGAGTGGCAGTAGCTTAATCCTTTTAGAGGGTAGCCTTCTATAGGCACCCTCTTCTTACATAGAAAAAACTCTGTCAACATTTAATGTGACAGAGTGTCATGCTTACAATCAGGACATTTACCATATATTTCAAACTTATGATTTTCAATTTCATAATCAGGCAATTTTTCACCTAACATTTCCATTGGACAAAGATTAAGCTCTTTGACATTGCCACAGTCCATACAGATAAAATGATGGTGATGATGCGCAGATTCACAGTGCATACGGAAATTACGTTCCCCGGATAGCTCTGTTTCTTCTAATATCCCAAGTTTCACAAAAGTAGCAAGGTTACGATAAATAGTATCAAAACTCATTCCCGGAAAATCTTTTTTTAAAACATCCAATAAATCACGGGCTGTTAGATATTTATCTGTTGCTGCAAACATATCTAATATTAACTCCCGTTTATCTGTTTTTTTATAGCCATTTTCCTTTAATATTTCCCACGCTCTTGAAATATTCATTGCGCTACCTCCCCCTGCTTTGCAGCCATTTTAAGTGCTACTTTCTTCCCTAGGATTACAAGTAACAAAATCAGAATAGAAGTGACAACAATCGTGCCTCCTGGCGCTAAATCCATATAAAATGCGCTAATTAGACCAATTAGTACAGCTGTTTCTCCAAAAACAATGGCAAAAATGATGGTTTGTTTAAAGCCCTTTGCCAAGCGCATTGCTGCTGCAACAGGCAATGTCATCAGAGATGATACAAGTAAAATACCAACTATGCGCATACTTGCCGCAATGACAAGTGCTGTCACAATCATAAATAAAAGATGAACCCAACGAGCCGGAAGTCCACTAGCTTTTGCATATTCCTCATCAAAAGACAAAACAAATAATTCTTTAAAAAATAAAAACAAAAAGATAATCACAATGGCAGCAATGCCAATCACTACCCATAAGTCTTGACGAGATACAGCAGAAACCGAGCCGAATAAATAACTCATTAAATCTGTGCTAAAACCACTGGCAAGTGAAATAAAGATGGCGCTAATCCCAATACCACCTGACATGATAATTGGAATGGCAAGCTCCTCATAGTGCTTATACAAACGCCTTAAACGCTCAATCAAGACAGAGCCACTCACAGAGGCTAGTATTCCTAGATAAATAGGATTGAGCATTGCTAAGGCTGTCACTGATTGACTAATGTATAAGCTCCCAGCAATTCCTGCAAGTGTTACATGTGACAAAGCATCCGCAATCAAGGATAGCCTACGTACAACAATAAACACACCCAGCAGGGGCGCAAGTATGCCAATTAATAATCCAGAGAAAAAGGCATTTTGTAAAAATTCATAATGTAAAATTGCTTCAATCATATGCCTGCTCCTTCTAATGAATCTTTCTCACGGAATGGCCATACCAAGCGTCTAGCGCATCCTGAGAAATATTATCAAATTCATTTTTATAGCCGTGGAAGTGAATAGTTTGATTCAAACATGCCACATGGCTGATACGATTCGATACCGTATCGACATCGTGTGTGACAAGAATCATCGTAATTCCTTGTTCCCGATTTAATTTCGCCAGCATATCATAAAATGACTGCACATTCTCGTGATCAATGCCGACAGTTGGCTCATCTAAAATGAGCAATTTGGGATTACTGACTAAAGCTCTTGCAATAAAAACACGTTGTTGTTGTCCACCAGATAGTTCTCCAATGTTGCGATTCATATAAGCATCCATGCCAACTGCCTTTAAAGCTTCTTGAACTTTGTCTTTGGCATCTCGGCCAGGTCTTTTAAAAAGCCCTAATTTTTTCGTTAATCCACTTTTCACGACCTCTTGCACGGTTGCCGGGAAGCCAGAATTAAAGGCATTGGATTTTTGCGAGACATAGCCAATCCATTCACGGTGCTTAAAATTTGCACTTGGTTCACCAAATAATTTTATTTCTCCGGATAAAGGTTTCAGCAAACCTAAAATAATTTTTAATAATGTTGATTTTCCCGAACCATTTGGGCCGAGAAGTGCTAAAAAATCTCCCTCTTCTACACGAAAAGAAATGTTTTTTAAAACTTGCGTATAGTCATATTGAAATGACACATTTTCAATGTCAATAAGTGTTGTTTTCATGCATGATCGCTTCTTTCTAATTCAAAATCATTACGATTTACAAATTGTAAGTATAAAGGAAAGTGCAGTTTTTGTAAAGAAAAGAAGATGGATGCTTTTTCGAATAGCTGATTGCAAGTGTATAAATGATTTCGTGAAAATTAATGAGATAAAGGAGGATTGACTTTGAGTATTCAATTTTTACAGCAATTAGCACAAAGCACGGATAAGGAAATTGTCGCGATTGCTCGTGAAGAAGGCTTTAGCATTACGACTTCTGAAGTAAAAAAACTTCGACCTTATTTGGAGCAATTCTCATTTTCTTGGCTATTTTTAGGGATTCCTAAAGATATTCTTGTTGAAGTGGAGGCCGTTTTAGGAAGAAAGCGCTCTCGTCAACTTATCGCCTTGTTTACAAAATAAAAAAAGCCCGAAATCAGAACTAGCCTGATTTCGGGTTATTTCTGTTAGCCTTTTAAAGCTTCAATATGCTCAGGTTTAAAAGTACCACTTCGTAACATATCGATTTCCACTTTATACGGAGCTACCTTAGATTTAGCGTCACTCTTGAGAGGGACAAAGGGTGTTTCTAAAATTTTAGGAACATCCATTAATTGTGGATGGTGTACTACATAGTTAAGGGCATCAAAGCCAATATGACCAAAGCCAATATTTTCGTGACGATCCTTACCTGCACCGCGCACATTTTTGGAGTCATTGATATGCAATACTTTAATGCGTTCCACGCCTATAATTTTATCAAATTCGTTTAATACACCATCAAAATCTTCCACGATATTATAGCCAGCATCATGTGTATGACAGGTATCAAAGCATATAGAAAGTCGCTCGTTATTCGTTACACCATCAATAATTTTAGCAAGTTCTTCAAAGGAACGTCCACATTCCGTCCCCTTCCCTGCCATGGTTTCTAATGCAATTTGAACGGGATAGTCCTGAGATAATACCTCATTTAAACCTTCAATAATTTTAGCAATACCAGCATCAGCACCAGCTCCTACATGGGCACCAGGGTGTAAAACAATTTGCGTTGCCTCCAGTGCAGCAGTACGTTCAATTTCCGATTGTAGAAAATCTACACCGAGACGGAATGTTTCTGGTTTTTCCGTATTGCCAATATTAATAATGTAAGGTGCATGTACAACAATATTGGTCATCCCATGCTCTTTCATATGCAGGAGTCCATTCATAATGTTTAAGTCAGCAATGGCTTTGCGACGTGTATTTTGCGGTGCTCCAGTATAAATCATAAATGTATTGGCTCCGTATGACAGTGCCTCTTTACTAGAGCCAAGTAGCATTTCTTTCCCGCTCATCGAAACATGTGAGCCAAGTAACATGTAAAAGCCCCCTTATTTTTTACCGCGTGCCTTTAAGCGACGTTCACGTTTTTTAATTTTTTCCATTTCCCACTTCATATTACGTTTATAGCCAGGTTTTACCTTTTTAGGCTTACGTACCAACGCTTTTGCTTTCACATCAATTTCATTCTCTTGCTTCACACGATTTTTACGGGCATGACGCTCTTTTAACTCTGACCATTCGCCATCTTTTACATCTTTTTGTACAAAAGGAATGCCCATTTTTTCTACGCGAACTACTGCATCCTCATCTGATGGCTCAAATAAAGTAATGGCTGTCCCTTTATTGCCTGCACGCGCTGTTCGACCAACGCGGTGAATAAAGAATTCTAAGTCTTCTGGAATCTCGTAGTTAATAACATGAGAAATGCCTTGGATATCAATACCACGAGCAGCTAAGTCAGTTGCTACAATGTATTGGTAGTCAAGATCACGGATTTGCTTCATCATTTTTTTACGATCACGTGGACTTAAATCACCGTGAATTTGGCCACAACGGATACCATGCTCATTTAAATAGCCAGCAACGTGTTCTGCTGTCTTACGTGTGTTGGTAAAGATAACAGCTAAAAAGGGATTAATGCCCTCAATGACTTCTAATAAACGTTTATTACGCGATTTTGAGCGCACTGGTACAAGTACAAAATCGATACCTTCTGCCACTGGTCGTTTATCATTCATATGGACATGCACTGGTGCTTCCATGTATTTCTTTAAAAACGGCTGAAGTTTTTCTGGTATTGTTGCAGAGAAAACATACATTTCAAGCTTTTCGGGCATCTGTGAAGCAAATCCATCAATCTCTTCAATGAAGCCCATATCAAAAGCTAGATCCGCTTCATCGACAACTAAAATTGGTGCTGTATGCACAAATAACGCTTGTGCTGAAACAAGGTCACGAATACGTCCTGGTGTTCCAACAACAATTTGTGGCTGTGTTTTTAATTTATCAATGGAGCGTTGTTTGTCCGTACCCCCAATAAATAGTTTTGCTTGAATAGCTGTTCCTTCTATTAATTGATTTAATGCATCAAAAATTTGCTGTGCTAACTCTCGTGTAGGAGAAGTAATAACGGCCTGTACTTCCTGTTTTTCTACATCAATACGTTGAACAATTGGAATTAAAAAACTATGTGTTTTCCCTGTTCCTGTATGTGCCTGTCCAATAGCACTTTTCCCTTTTAATAAAAGCGGAATAATTTCTTTTTGAATTGGTGTCGGTTCTGTAAAGCCAAGATTTGCAATGGCGTCCTGCAAAAATGGCTGAAAATTATAATCAGTATATTTTGACATCATTCGTTCCTCCTAACATCTTTTTCATTGTACCATGATTCGAACTTTAAGGTATATTTACGTCCTATTTCTTACTAGCATAAACATATTTTTAATGTTTTATTATCACCGTAACAAAGCCCTTATCAAAGGTACTTGAAATACGCAGAATATGCAATCATAAAAGCGCTGTAACAATGTTCGAAAACGCTTGTAATATGTAATTTTTATGTCAATTTATAGGGAACTAATGATTAGCAGATTCCCCACATGTTATGATAGAGCTGTAAGATATTATGGGAGGTTGGTAGATTATGAAAGCAGCAAGATGGTATAAAGCAAAAGACATCCGTGTAGAAAACATTGAAGAACCAGTCATCGCACCTGGAAAAGTAAAAATCAAAGTACATTGGACAGGGATTTGTGGCAGTGATTTACATGAATACGCAGCTGGGCCAATCTTTATTCCAGTGGAGCAACCTCACTATGTAAGTAAAGACATAGCACCTATTGTAATGGGACATGAATTTTCAGGTGAAGTAGTTGAAATTGGCGATGGTGTTACATCTGTTAAAATCGGTGATCCTGTAGTAGTAGAACCAATCCTTGCATGTGGCGAATGTGCTGCCTGTAAAAAAGGTAAATATAATATTTGTAAACATTTAGGTTTTCATGGTCTTTCAGGCGGTGGCGGTGGATTCTCCGAATATACAATGGTAGATGAAAAAATGGTTCACAAAATGCCAGAAGGGCTTTCTTATGAGCAAGGAGCACTTGTTGAACCAGCAGCAGTCGCTTTACATGCTGTGCGTCAAAGTAAATTAAAAGCCGGTGACAAAGCTGCCGTCTTTGGAACAGGACCAATCGGGCTACTTGTCATTGAAGCATTACGTGCAGCGGGCGCATCAGAAATCTATGCTGTAGAGCTTTCAGCAGAGCGTGCCGCAAAAGCTTTAGAACTTGGTGCAACAGCCGTCATTAATCCTAAAGAGGAAGATGCCGTTGCGCGTCTACATGAATTAACAAATGGTGGTGTAGATGTTGCCTTTGAAGTAACGGGCGTTCCTGTGGTATTACAACAAGCTATTGACTCAACAACTTTTGAAGGTGAAACAATCATCGTGTCGATTTGGGAGTCTACAGCTGCTATCCAACCGAACAATATCGTTCTATCAGAGCGAACAGTCAAAGGAATTATTGCCTACCGCGATATTTTCCCAGCCGTAATGGAGCTGATGACCCAAGGTTACTTCCCTGCAGACAAGCTTGTTACGAAACGAATTGCTCTTGATGAAGTGGTAACAGAAGGCTTTGAGGCATTAATGAAGGAACGTAATCATATTAAAATTCTTGTAAATTCTCAAGCATAAAATACGATCAGGTAGAGAATAAAGCATTTCTCTACCTGATTTTATAGTTATTATTCTTGTCTATTATCCATTTTTTTCATGATAGTTAAATTCGCCATTAGAACGTTCACTTTATTTTCTCCAAAGATTCCTAGTGTTCGTTTCTCCGTATTTTCTTCAATGACTTTTTCAATCTCTTCTTCTGAAAGACCGCTTGCTAGGGCAATGCGCTTCACTTGAATGTTTGCAGCCTTCACACTAATATGTGGATCCAGCCCTGAGCCAGAAGCTGTCATTAAATCTGCAGGTATATCTTGGCGTTTTACTGTTGGGTTTGCAAGTAGAAACTTCTTGATATCTGCTTCAATTCGCTTCTTCAATTCTGGATTAGATGGTGCATAGTTAAAAGTTCCAGAAGTCACACCACTATAATTTAACTGACCATTTTTGTCTGGTACCGTATCATCCTCAGTATAAACATTGTAATGAATGGCTGAAACACGTCCCCAGAAATATGATGGTGCTGAAAAGGATTGACCGATCAGTTCTGAACCAACAGCTTTACCATTGATTTCTAGTAAACTACCATTTGCTTGATGATGGAGTAATCCTTGAGCTAAAGCAGTCACCGCAAAAGGATAGATTAGCCCACACAGTATAAACATTGTTATTGTAATCAGAATTGCTTGCTTTAAGTTCATAAATAGTTTTCGCATGTACCTTCCTCCTATAGCCCAAAACTACGGCATAGTGGACCAACTAGTATGTCAATTAACTTAATCCCAATAAAAGGAGCTATAATACCACCTATACCATAGACTAATAAATTTTTATTCAAAAGTTTTGTAGCACTCATTGGTTTATACGTTACTCCCTTTATTGCAATTGGAATTAACAAGGGAATAATGACTGCATTAAAAATTAAGGCAGAAATAATCGCACTTGTTGAAGAATTAAGTTTCATTATGTTTAATGCGCTCATCTCAGGTACAGCCACCATCAACATAGCAGGTATGATGGCAAAATATTTTGCTATATCGTTAGCGATACTAAATGTTGTTAAACCGCCACGTGTCATCAGAAGCTGCTTCCCTATCTCTACAATTTCAATAATTTTAGTTGGATTTGAATCTAAATCAACCATATTAGCTGCTTCTTTTGCTGCATTTGTACCTGAATTCATTGCAAGACCAACATTGGCCTGCGCTAACGCTGGTGCATCATTTGTACCATCACCAGTCATTGCTACTACCTTCCCTTGTGCCTGTTCATCCTTAATGACTTGAATCTTATCCTCAGGTTTGCTTTCTGCGATAAAGCTATCTACTCCAGCTTCCTTTGCAATGGCTGCTGCTGTAAGTGGATTATCTCCTGTACACATAATGGTTTTAATCCCCATTTCACGAAGCTGTTCAAAACGTTCCTTTAGTCCAGCCTTGACAATATCCTTTAGATAAATAACGCCTAAAATTTTATCATTCAGTGCTACGACCAGAGGCGTCCCCCCTACTGTAGATACTTGTTGAACCAGCAACTCTAGATTTGAAGGAATACTGTACCCTGCCTTCAAACTCTCTCTTTTTATCGTATCATAGGCACCTTTTCGAATTTTTGTGCCATCCACCCTATCCAAGCCACTCATTCGTGTTTGTGCAGTGAAGGGAATATGTTTACTTGTCTGGATAATGCTTTTTTCACCGTCCGTATTCACCCCTAATTCGCAAGCAAGCGATAAGATAGATTTTCCCTCAGGTGTATCATCTGTTAGAGAACTAAGCCATGCAGCTTGCATTAACTCTTCCCTGGCAATTCCTTTTACTGGTAGAAACTCAGCTGCCATTCGATTGCCATATGTTATCGTGCCAGTCTTATCTAAGATTAATGTATCCACATCTCCACAGGCTTCCACCGCTCTCCCAGACATTGCGATGACGTTAAATTGTGTTACCCTATCCATACCTGCAATACCAATTGCGGATAATAATCCACCAATCGTTGTAGGAATTAAACAAACTGTAAGTGCTATTAATGTTGCGATAGAAATTGGCACATTCAAATACATAGTCATTGGATAGAGGGACACTACCACTAACAGAAAGATAATTGTTAAACTTACTAGAAGTGTATTAAGGGCTATTTCATTTGGTGTTTTCTTACGGCTAGCCCCTTCAATAAGCGTAATCATTTTATCCAGAAATGATTCGCCAGGCAATGAAGTAATTTCAATCATTAACCAATCACTCGTAACCGTCGTACCACCCGTAACGGATGAAAAATCGCCACCTCGTTCTTTTACAACAGGGGCAGATTCACCTGTTATTGCCGATTCATCCACAGTAGCAATACCCTCAATGACTTCTCCATCATTTGGAATTACCTCTCCAGCTTGAACTAATACAATATCTCCTTTTTTTAGGTCATGGGCCTGTTTAAGGATTTCCGTACCATCATGAAGCAACACACGAGCCTTTGTCACTGTCTTTGTTTTTTTTAAAGTTTGAACTTGTGCTTTACCTCTTCCTTCTGCAATTGACTCTGCAAAATTAGCAAATAGAATTGTAACAAAAAGTAGGATAGCAACTATTCCATTGTATAATCGAGCATGTTCTTCTACTAAACTCCCAAACATATTTGGAAAAAGAACTAATAGCAGTACAAACAAAAATCCTACTTCTACAACAAACATAACAGGATTTTTTAGCATATAAGTGGGACTAAACTTTTTTAAAGCGTCTATCATTGCATTTTTCAGCATCTTACTTGTCAAAAAACTCTTTCTTACTGTTTCCATATGCTCTCTCCTCCATTAAGAATAAAGTTGTAAATGCTCTGTAATTGGACCAAGTGCTAAAGCTGGTAAAAATGTTAATGCACCAATCATTAAAACGATAGCCACTAGTAAAAAAGTAAAAGTAGTATTATCCGTTTTTAATGTTCCTATTGAATCACTGTGCCAAAATTTTTTGGCAAGTAGTGACGCAATCGCAAGTTGAATGATAATGGTTAAATATCGTCCAAAGAACATTGCAAGTCCTGTTGTTACGTTCCAAAATGTGGAATTATCTGCTAACCCTTCGAACCCTGAGCCGTTGTTGGCAGAGGCTGAAGCAAATTCATATAAAACCTGTGATAATCCGTGAGCACCTGGATTCGTTATGCCTGCTATTCCTGTTGGTGTTACAACTGCTAGTGCTGAAAATAGCAAAATAATAGCCGGATGAATCAAAATGCATAGAGCAATTAATTTCATTTCTTTCTCTTCAATCTTTTTACCTAAAAACTGAGGAGATCGCCCAATCATTAAACAGGCAATAAAAATTGTTAGTAGAACATACATCATCATGTTCATCAGGCCGACCCCTTTACCACCAAACACAACATTTAGCATCATATTAAACATCGGTACTAGACCCCCAAGAGGCGTCAATGTATCGTGCATATTGTTAACAGATCCTGTTGTAAACGCAGTAGTGACAGTGGTAAATAATGCTGATTGTACTACTCCAAAACGCATTTCTTTTCCTTCCATGCTCCCTAGCTCCTGTGTTATACCGAGTTCACTTATAATTGGATTACCAGCCTTCTCTGCTATGTACACAGTCACTAATCCGAGTAGAAACAATATACTCATTGCTGCAAAAATAGCTAAACCTTGTTTTCCAAAAATAGTTTTCTTTTTTCTATAAGCAATCATCAAACTAAAGGCAACTACACAAGCGCCCGGCAATAGCATCATCGATAACATCTCCACTATATTTGAGAGAACGGTTGGATTTTCAAAAGGTGTTGTTGAATTGGCTCCGTTAAAGCCCCCACCATTCGTACCTATATGCTTAATCGATTCTAGAGAAGCAACAGGTCCAAGTGCAATATCTTGTAATTTTCCTTCGATCGTTTGTACTGTTTTATTTGCACTTAAGGTTTGTGGTGTCCCTTGAGATACTAAAATAATGGCAACAACGATGGAGATAGGCATTAAAATACGCGTAATAACACGAACAAAATCAATAAAGAAATTCCCAATAGTATCTGTTTTCGCAACAAGGCGACGACAGAACGCCATACAAGCTGCATAACCAGTAGCTGCAGATGTAAACATCATGAAGATAATAACTAGCATCTGTGATAAATAACTGAGTCCAGATTCACCGCTATAATGTTGAAGATTTGTGTTGGTTATAAAAGAAATGATTGTGTTAAATGAAAGTGTAGCTTCCATATTGCTAATATTATTTGGATTTAAAAACAGGAATGATTGAATGCGCAACAAAAAATATCCAATAAAAACCATAATTGCATTTGAAAGTATTAATGAAAGTACATATTCTTTACCATTCATATCTACTTGTTTAATGCCACACAATTTATAAATTACTGCATCAACTTTGTCTAAAATAGGATCAAGCCATGTTTTTTGATGTAATGTTACCCGATATAGATAATGCCCAGTTAAGATAACGAGCGGTAAATAAATAATTAATACTATGGCTATTTGCCACATAGTGCATTACCTCCTAACAGCCTTTAATAATTTTCAGGACAAAGTAATGCATGCCCTAGATAACCAAACAAGAATACAAGTACAATCCCGATAAAAATCCACATTCCTATCTCCTCCTTATTGCTCGTCCACTAGTTTGAAGCACCATGTAGTTAATGACAAAAGACTTCCGAAGCTTATCAGTAACAATACAACCATATAAAAGTCCATCAATAAAATACCCCTCCTTCATTTAGGTTGTTCTCATCATACTGACTTTCAAATTAATGTAGTGTTAGGAAATCTACTTTTCTATTAAGAAAGCATAAAGAGGCAAAATCTTTATACTTTCTTAATGGGAGTTAACGCTATAATACAAATGAGGTGAACGAGGATGGAAAATACACGTCCAACTCCTGAGATGTTTTTAGCAAGACTTCAACAGGAGCAACAAATTTTAGGGAATTTAAAAATCTTTCTCGGTTATGCTGCTGGAGTAGGTAAAACTTACGCAATGTTAGATGCAGCACATCAAGCTCAAAAATTAGGTAAAGATGTGGTGGTTGGCTATGTAGAACCACATCCTCGTCCAGATACGTTAGCTTTACTAGAAGGGCTTGAGCAAATTCCGACGAAAAAAATAACCTATAGAGGAAAAGCTTTTTATGAATTAGATATTGATGCCGTATTGCAGCGCAAGCCAGAAATTGTTCTTATCGATGAATTGGCACATTCCAATGTTCCAACAATGCGGCACAAGAAGCGTTTTGGAGATGTTGAAGAACTACTGTCAAAGGGAATTCATGTTTATACAACTGTAAATATTCAACATATTGAAAGCCTTCATGACTTAGTAGAAGAAATTACTGACATTAAAGTACGAGAGCGTATCCCTGATTACTTAATTGATCAAGCATCTCAAATAAAAGTTGTAGACATTGAACCAGATGAACTAATACAACGCCTACAAGAAGGTAAAGTTTATGCAAAACAACAAGCGGAAAAAGCACTGCATTCTTTTTTCCGCAAACAAAATTTAGTATCATTACGAGAAATTGCATTACGTAGAGCAGCGGATACAATCAACTATAAACAAATAAACAACCATGAATCTGTCAAACACCCTGTACAAATTGAAGAACACCTACTAGTTGGTATCAGTAGTTCTCCTACAAATGCAAAAGTTATTAGAACCACTGCAAGACTTGCACAAGCATTACACGGTAAATTTACTGCTCTTTATGTACAAAACCTGCAGGAGCAAGAAGGAAGTAGTGCAAATTCAGAACGATTACAACAACACATTAAACTTGTGGAACAGCTTGGCGGCCATGTCGTCATCGTTCAAGAAGACGACGTAGCAGCAGCCCTTGCTAATTATGCTCAAATTAGTGGGGTCACGAAACTTGTTATCGGACGAACAAGTATGAGGAAAAAATGGTGGCGACCAAGCACAAAAATAAGTGACCGCCTGAATGAATTTGTTCCGAACTTAGCCCTACACATAGTACCAGATCAAGAAAATGAACCATTTTATTTTCCTATTATAAGTAATAAATTATCATTTGAATGGCTTGATTTGTTCAAAATGTTTATCGTATTTTGCTTCATATCAATTGTCGGCTTGTATCTATATTCAATAGGTATAAGCGAGTCAAACATCATTACAATTTACATTTTAGGGGTCCTCATCCTTGCTATTTGGTCAACTGGATCGATGATGAGTATTATTAACTCCATTATTGCTGTCTTACTTTTTAATTACTTTTTTACAGAGCCTCGATTTTCATTTGATGCTTATCATCGTGACTATCCAATGACATTTTTTATCATGTTTATCTCTGGCGTAATTACGAGTAGCTTAACAAAAAAGATAAAGGAGCAAACCATTATAGCCATTCGTAAATCTTATCGAATGGAGGTGCTCCTTGAAACAAATCGTAGGCTTCAACATGCTAAGTCTATTGAAGAAATAATAGTTGAAGGCATGTCTCAAATTGTTAAATTAGTAGAAAAGCCTGTACAATTTTTCGAAATAAATAACCAGGTAATTGAGAAATCATCTTTCTTTCGTACTGAAACAATGTCTAGTAGTGAAAATCAAAAAATAGCTGTACTTTTCGATAATCCAAATGAATGTGGTGTTGTTAGTTGGGTTACAAATAATAGGCATGTAGCAGGTGTATCTACAGACATCTTTCCTGAAGTGAACGCTTATTATATACCTGTTATTTCTAATGGAGATGTGAAGGGTGTTATAGGTATTGCCCTATCTAAAGTCTCCCCATTGCCTGCATTTGAGCGCAATATTTTGCACGCCATTATTAATGATTTTTCATTCGCTTTGGATAAATGGTATTTACAGAAACTTAATGAGGAAGTAGCGCGAGAAGCTGAAATGGAACAGATGCGAGCTAACCTTTTACGTGCAATCTCTCATGACCTTAGGACACCACTCACTGCTATCTCTGGAAATGCAGATATCTTACTCAACAATGCACCACTAATACCAGAGATTGAAAAAAATAAATTGTATGAAGATATTTATAAAAATTCAAAATGGCTTGTACAAATGGTTGAAAATTTACTAGCTGTATCTAAGTTAGAGGATGGGCAATTTGCGTTAGAAATGCAAATTGAACTAGTAGAAGATATTATTCAAGAGGCACTTTCCCATGTTATTCGTCAAAACAATACACATAAAATATCTTATGAAATTAAACCTGAGTTTTTATTTGCTTTAATGGATGCTCGACTCATCATACAAGTTTTCATTAATATTATCGATAATGCATTGACTTACACCCCACCAGGTAGTGCCATTACGATCATAGTGAAAGAATCAGATGGATTCGTAAGTTTTAGTATTTCTGATAATGGGCCTGGAATCGATGACGCTTTAAAAAGTAGCTTGTTTGAACCATTTACAACTGGAAAAGTACAACGCAGTGATAGTAGACGTGGTCTTGGTTTAGGCTTAGCACTCTGTCAAACAATTTTAAAATTACATGGTAGTAGCATAAACGTTTCAGATAATAAACCACAAGGAACGATTTTTAACTTTTCGCTGAAAAAAGGAGTAATGAAATTTGATGAGTAAAAGAATTCTAGTAGTTGAGGACGATGTAGCAATTGCCAATTTAATTAAAATGACATTAGCGACAAACCATTATGAATTCGACATTGCACGTGATGGTAATAGTGCCCTTCAAAAGGCTCTTACCATAAAACCTGACGTTTTTATTTTAGATTTAGGTCTACCAGACATAGATGGCGTAGAACTAATCACAAAAATTAGAAGTTGGAATCAAACACCAATTATTGTCGTAAGTGCTCGTGGAGAAGAACATGATAAAATTAATGCTTTGGATGCAGGTGCAGATGATTATGTAACAAAGCCATTTAGTGTGGAAGAATTATTAGCAAGAATTCGGGTTGCCTTAAGAAGAATGGCCTATGAACAACCACTTGAAAAAGAGAATCCCATTTTCACAAATGGTTATCTTCAAATTAATTATGTTGATCATACAGTATTTGTAAATGGAAAAGAAATACATGTGACGCCGATTGAATATAAACTTTTAATTGTTTTATCCAAAAATGTTGGGAAAGTTCTAACACATAATTATATTTTAAAGGAAATCTGGCAAAACGCTCTTCAATCAGATGTTCCAAGTTTACGAGTTTTTATGGCTACACTTCGAAAAAAAATAGAAGTTAATCCAGCACAGCCCAAACTTATTCAGACACATGTACGGGTAGGCTACCGAATGCTTCGCTATCATGAAGAGGATGAATGAATATGGAGCCTAAGGTCTAGCTGTATTTGGACTTCTACTTTACAAATTCCATATTACATTTTGCTTTTATGTAGCTTTATTGAACCCTCCTATTAGCCTTTGCATATCATAGCTATAGTCAGGTATGTCATCAATGAAAAACAAGTAGAAAGGAGATCATTATGGTATTTCGACCACCTTATCCATACCCAATGTATCCGGGTGGCATGAGAATGCCCATGCCCATGCAAACACCTCCACAGATGTCGCCACAGTCCTTTTTCCCGCCTGGAGGCTTCCCTGTTCAACCACGAATTCCAGGCGGCTTTCCAATGGCTAATGGAATAGGTTCATTTGGAGGGCAAATGCCGATGCCACCTGTGCAAGAAGCTTCGAAAGTCGGTTCATTTTTACAGCAAGCCAACAGTTTATTTAATACAGCCAAAACCTATACCCCTTATATCCAACAAGCTATGCCGATGGTGAAAAATATTCCATCACTTTTAAAATTGTATAAAGGATTCCAAGGACTTCCTTCCGCTGGCGGTGGAGCAACAGAAGCAGCAGGAAGCGATAGTAAGGCTGCTGGAAGTAGACGGTCATCTAGGCAAAGTGCATCATTTACGCCTCCCGAGCCACTTCCATCTAAACCACGTATTTTCCAACCACCAATGTAAATGAACGTTTCTTTGTATTCACTGTCACTGTCCGTTATAATGTAGATAGGTAAGCTTGAAAGGAGTCACAACCACCATGCAAGTATTAAAAATTAATCCACGTGGCTATTGCTACGGTGTTGTGGATGCGATGGTGATCGCTCGTAACGCCGCACTTGATAAAACATTACCAAGACCTATCTACATCTTAGGGATGATTGTGCATAATAAACACGTCACAGATGCGTTTGAAGAGGATGGGATCATCACGTTAGATGGTGATAACCGCCTAGAAATTATTGAACAAGTTGAAACAGGTACTGTCATTTTTACAGCACATGGTGTTTCACCGGAAATTCGTGAGATTGCGAAGCGAAAAGGCTTAGTGTCCATTGATGCTACATGTCCTGATGTAACAGTTACCCACGATTTAATTCGTGAAAAATCAGCAGAAGGCTATGACATTATTTATATTGGTAAAAAAGGACATCCCGAACCAGAGGGTGCTATTGGCGTTGCCCCAGATCATGTCCACTTAGTACAGTCTTCTAACGATATTGATGCTTTACAATTAACGAATGATAAATTACTTGTCACAAATCAAACGACAATGAGCCAATGGGATGTCGCCCATTTAATGGATAGTTTAAAAGAAAAATTCCCACATATTGAGGTACACAAAGAGATCTGTTTAGCTACACAAGTACGTCAAGAGGCTGTTGCACAGCAAGCAGGTGAAGCGGATTTACTTATTGTTGTAGGTGATCCTAAATCCAATAACTCGAACCGCTTAACACAAGTTTCTGTAGAAATTGCAGGAACACCTTCCTATCGAATTGCAGATGTTTCAGAGCTAAAAGTAGAATGGTTAAAAGGTATCAACATCGTTGCTGTAACAGCAGGTGCTTCTACGCCAACACCAATTGTAAAAGAGGTTATTAACTTCCTTGATCAATTTGATGAAAATGATCCATCTACACACGAGATTAAGCGTACAGTAACACTAGATAAAATTCTGCCAAAGATTAAGACACCAACACCTGTTGATAAAATCATGCCCTATTAGTTAATCACAAAAAATCCTGATTGTTATTATGACAATCAGGATTTTCTTTATTTACTAAAGTAATAGTTTATAGGACGACCAATGCCACCATAATGGACATCCATTGTGATTTCCTCTTGTTTTTCAAGGTAATCTAAATATCTTCTAGCTGTTACGCGGGCAATGCCAATTCCACTGGCTACTTCTTCCGCTGAGGCACCATCCACCGATTGTAAAAAGTGCACAACTTTTTCAAGTGTTGTACGATTAAAACCTTTTGGGAGATTTTTTTCGGATTTCAATGTAACAGATTGATCCAACATGGTTTGTCCATCACGATAATGAAATAACTGATCTAATTCTCCCTGTGTGAGCTCTCGTTCTGTTTGAGTTTGCTTGTTAAAGCGTAAATAATTGTCAAGTGTCCCTTTAACACGTTCAAAAGAAAAAGGCTTCATAATATAATCAAAAACACCTAGATGCAGTATCTGTTTCACTGTCTCCATATCATTTGCGGCCGTCACGGTAATAACATCTACTGGTAAATCGAGCTCACGTATTTTGCGTAAGCTTGTAATACCATCTTGCTCTGGCATAAAAATATCCATAAAAACTAAATCAGGCTTCAGTTGACAAATTTGCGTAATGCCTTCTAACCCATTAGGTGCCTGTCCAACCACTTGAAAATGCTCTACCTTTTCAATAAATTGACGATTTACCTCTCGTACCATTGGATCATCCTCAATTAATAATACTCTAATCTGTGCCACTGCTAGCCCTCCATCCATTATGAATAATAAAAGGTGATTAAAAAACTTGTTCCTTTGTTAGGCTCACTGATGACTTCGATGTCACCCTGCCCTTTTTCGACAATTTCCTTTATTAAAAATAACCCTATTCCACGGTAGTTTTTCTCTTTTGTAGAATAACCATTATCAAAAATGTGCTGCTTGACCTCTTCCGTCATGCCAACACCATTATCGGTTACTAATATGGCTAATACGTCATCATCTTCATCCACAGAAACATGAATCACCTTCTCCTCGACCTGTACATCCTTTAATGCATCAAACGCATTTTCTATCAAATTACCAAAGAGAATGACGAAATCATGATGATCCAAATTAGCTGGAAATGATGTAAATCGGCTTTCACGGTCAATTTCCAATCGAATTCCTTGTTCCTTCGCATAGGAAATTTTACTGAGCAATAGCCCAGAAATATTTTCATTTTTTATTCGTTCGTTTAAAAAGTTAGTGATTTCATCATGCTCTTCCTTCACTTGTGTTAAGTAAGAAAGTGCCTGTTCATGATGACCTAGCTGTAAAAGACCCGCTATCGTATGCAGTTTATTTTTATGTTCATGTGTTTGTACACGAAGGGCTTGGACAAATGCTCTAACGCCTGTTAATTCTTCGGCAAGCTTTTTCACTTCCGTACGGTCTTTAAACATGGCCACTGCCCCAACAGTTTCGCCATTAACCTGTATCGGAATTCGATTACTCATAATACTATGATTATTAATATACAGCTCACGATTAAATAACGGCTGATCCAGCTCTAAAATTTCAGGAAGTCGTGTATCTGGCAAGACATGAAAGATTTTCTGTCCAATCAATGTAGAGGGTTTTTCATAAACGCCTAAGATATCACAGGCTTTTTCATTAAAAATCGTAATGGTCAAATCATTATCGATAGCAATGATGCCTTCGTGCATGGCATTAAACGTTTCTGTACGTTCTACATACATTTTGGCAATTTCATGCGGCTCTAACCCAAACATTTGCTTTTTCATATGAAGCCCCAATGTTCGTGCTCCCCATACACTAAATAGTAACGATAATAGTACAGTAACCATTAGTTCGGTTTGCATTGTTTGCAGTAACTCCACTACCGTAAGAACACTGTACCCTACTACTGTAACACCTATTTGTTGTCCTTCATGGTTCATAATCGGGACAAACGCACGAACCATATTACCGTGTTCTCCACGTGCAATCGACGTATAGTAATGCTCTGAAAAAGCGGCGTTTAAATCTCCAGATTGAGATATTCGACCAAGTTCCTGGCTATTTGGATGGGAATATTTTCGTCGTTGCATATCAAGAACAACAATATATTTTGCCCCATTGATATCACGGATTTCCTCTACAACAGGATTAATATGCTGTACGGCATCATAGTAATTTTCACTAGCAATATATGTTTTTATTTCAGGAAGCTGAGAGACGGTTTTTGCTACAAGGAGTGCCTGATCACTTAGTTTGGTCTTTTGCTCATTCATGACAAAACCTAACAAAAAAGTACCGCCAATGCTAAAGGAAAGCATGAGAATAAAAAAAGTCAGAGACATAATTTTTCTCTGCATGGATAACTTCTGAAATTTCAACTGACCGCCTCCCTCCTACTATATTTTAGCTTACTCCATATGTTAGAATAACAAAAACATCAGAAAATACGAATTAATTGGGTGTATACAATGAAAAAATTTATTATTGGTACGATTATAACTGTGCTTGTGTTAATCCTCACTATCAGTGTTCAACAAGGATTACTATTCGCCAAGCCACTTCCCTATGATGATGAGCAAAAGGGTTTAGACACACAGATAACAATTCATTTAAGTCATGTCGTCGCTGAAAATACCCCTAAAGGCCAAGCTGCCAACAAATTTGCTGAGCTAGTAGAAGAAAAAACAAACGGGAAGGTCAAAGTACATGTTTACTCCAACTCCTCTTTATTTAATGATGAAAATGAATTTCAGGCATTGCAAAAGGGAGAAGTGGAAATGATCATCCCTACTTTTTCTAAAATGACGGCTTATGTTCCTAATTGGCAGGTGCTTGATTTACCCTTTCTATTTAATACAAATGAGGAAGTAAAGGAAGTCCTAACGGGTTCTATTGGTGAACAATTGGTTAATGAGCTAGAGCCGTTCCATATTAAAGGGCTTGGCTTTTGGTACAATGGGTTTAAGCATCTAACCTCTGTTGAGCAGCCTATTCATACTTTTGAAGATTTACAGGGCTTACGAGTGCGTACGATGCCAAGTAAAACATTAGAAAAGCAATTTGAAGTGGTCAAAGCAACACCTATACCTATTTCTTTTAGTGAGGTCTTTTCGGATTTAGAGAAGCATGCAATAGACGCACAAGAAAATACCGCTTCTAATATCTATTCAAAGGGTTTTTACAAAGTACAAAAGCATATGACTATCACTCAGCATGGGATTTTAGGCTATGCTGTGTTAATGAATGAAACCTTTTGGAATTCTCTACCTATCAAAATTCAGCATCAGTTGTTGGATGCTATGAAAGAAACAACCGATTGGCAATTTGAGCAGGCTGAACTTATGAATGAACAAGATATGGACAAGTTGAAACAGCTAGATGATTTTGATGTGTATACAATGAGTCCCCAAGAAAGACAGCGCTTTAAGGAACAACTTGCACCTGTTTATGATTTTTATAGAGCCCATATTCAAAACGATCAAATCTTAGCAGAGATTGAAAAAATCGTTGATCCCTAATACTTTTGTTCATTAATGAAAAATCCTTACAAAACGTAAGGATTTTTTCTATTGTATTATAATAGATTCGCGAATCTCATAACTACTATAAAACAGCTTAAAACCCTTGATATTACTAGCCTTAATACCCCTTTCTCTCAGAATGAACAAAATGAACAATACAACCATTACGGTCATAAACACTATTGTCGGAAAATTTCAGCTATGATAACCACATGAAAGCGTTCACACAATATTCATAGATGTTGTAGGGGGAGAACTATATGCGGATAAATTTTAAAAACTTAACAGTACAAGTATTGATTGCCATTGTACTAGGGATTATCGTCGGAGCAACATTCCCAGAATTCGGGGCAAAGCTCAAAATCTTGGCGGATATATTTATTAAACTTATTAAAATGTTAATAGCACCAATTATCTTCTTAACAGTCGTAATCGGCATTGGTAGCATGGGGGATGTCAAAAAGGTTGGTAAAATTGGTGGAAAAGCTTTAATTTATTTTGAAATTGTTTCAACTTTTGCCCTTGCAATTGGCTTAATCGTTGTCAATATTGTTCAACCAGGTAAAGGTTTTAATACAGATGCAGCAAGCGGTGCTGATGTTTCACAATATACAGACGCGGCGGCTGCAGAGCATGGTTTAGGTGCATTTATTATGCAAATTATTCCTGAAAATGTAGTTGGTGCTTTAGCAAATGGTGAATTATTACCAGTCTTGTTCTCAGCTGTTTTATTTGGACTAGCTGCGGCGGCGATTGGAGAACCAGCTAAACCTGTTATTAAATTTTTCGAGCAAGTTGCAGATATTTTCTTTAAAATCGTTAACATGGTGATGAAAATTTCTCCTATTGGTGCGTTTGGTGCCATGAGTTATACAATCGGAAATTTTGGACTTAAATCATTAGGAAACTTAGGATTTTTAATGCTATCTGTTTACATTACAATGTTCATTTTTATTGTTGTGATCATTGGATTGATTACCCATTACTTTGGCTTTAGTATTTTTAAATTTATCAAGTACATTAAAGATGAAATCTTTATCGTTATCGGAACATCTTCATCTGAATCTGCATTACCTTCCATGATGCGTAAGCTTGAAAACTATGGTTGTTCAAAGCAAGTGGTTGGGCTGGTGATTCCTACAGGCTATTCATTTAACTTAGATGGAACATCCATTTACTTATCAATGGCTGCTATCTTTATTGCGCAAGCCTATGGTGTGGATTTAGATGTTTGGCATCAAATTACGCTATTAGCCATCTTAATGCTTACTTCTAAAGGGGCAGCTGGTGTAACAGGCTCTGGCTTTATTACACTTGCAGCAACATTAGCAGCCTTCCCGATGATCCCAGTAGAGGGGATTGCCCTTTTAATCGGCGTAGATCGTTTCATGTCAGAAGCACGTGCAGTTACAAATCTAATTGGTAATGGTGTAGCAACAGTGGTCGTGTCAAAAATGGAAAAAGAATTTGATACAGAGCAGGAAAAGCGTGCTCTATCCGGTCATACCCAAATGTCATAAAATGAACAGGCTGCTGAAAGCGAAAATAATTTGCTACTTCAGCAGCCTGTTCTTTTATTTATAAAGAGGCAAGTAGATAAAAAACACCGTAGAGCTAGTTTCTTGAAACCTCATCGACTACCTACTCGTATAAATAATGACTGGAGGTTTCTTTATGACAACTTTTACGCTTACCTATCCGAAGGGCTTTAAAAGCTTCACTGATATTCCAATCGTGAATGAACAGAACGAAACAGTATGTGTACTTCAAAAAATGGAGCGTACCTCTGCTGGTAAAGTACTGAATGCTGTCTTGCTGGTAGCTGCACAGCAAACATTACCGTACCGTTATGAGACACGAACTACTTTAGGTGCACCCCTTTTTCAAGTACAATCTACCCTGTTAACAAAAGGAGTCAGCCATCAAATTGTTATGCCTGATGGCAGCTTGATACCCATTCAACGGAAAACAGTGCAATTATTAGAATCCTCTTATTCATTTACAATGGACGATTTAGAATTTCGTTTTGAAAAGGATTTTACCTCTACTGCTTATTTATATTGCAATGATGAAAAGATTGCGAGTGCAAGCTCTATTGAGACTGAGCTAGTACAGATAGGTATACAGTTTAAGCTTTTCCAAGCGGATGATATGCGCTTTGTTGCACTCCTAGCAACTCTTTATCAAGCTCTCTTTGCAACAACTACATAGCTGCTTTAAACATGTCAAAGGCATCGAGCATTAAAATCTCGATGCCTTAATCCTATGTTATTTTTCTACACAGCTAATTTATTTTTTCTCGTTGGGCATTTAATATGTTAATAACATAGGAAGCATTTTGTGATGCTTTTGCTTGTACAATCTTCTTGATGGCTTCTTCCATCCTTAAAGCTAACTCAAGTGCCTCATGCGTAGCGCCCTTTATCGTTGTTTGTATGGTAATGGTTGTTCGATTTTCAATAACTAAATATTCATATACGTCAAAAGCTTCTAAGCCCGCAATTAAATCTTCCATCAAAAGGTTCATATCATCCCCCATTATCTTGTTGTTATCAAGCAAGGAGGTAAACTCCCATCTTTCAAAAACTATGGGATAGTCCTTTAAGGGAGACGTTTTTAAAGCATTTTTTGCTATGGATTCCATATCTTTTTTAATTGACTGGAAATAGTCTTCTCCGCCTACAACTTGGATTACTAATTCCTTTTCTTCCGTCGTTTTAACGTCAATGCCGACATACTTTTCAAGTAGCTTATCCTTCAATCGAGCCAGACTCAACTCTTCATTTGTTATAAGCGATTGAGCCTCTTTATTTGCTTCTGACCTTTTCTCTCCTGCAAATCTATCAAATAGGACCAACATAGATATAATGACTACCAACAGTCCGATGACAAGCCCAAACCGTTTACCCATTGAATCCCTCCTGATAGGAAGGTATGTCCCCTTTTACTACAATATTCGCTTTTCTAGCTTGAAACAGCACATACTTTTCATACTAAAATGCAGTTTCCATACAGTATCTCCACTCTTCATAAGGGAAATTGTATCGCTTATTTTTCCCTATATATTCCGGGACGCGAAATAAATTTGCTTTGTTTTGTCCTTTCTGTGTCATGCTTCTCAAAAAGGAGTACACTTAAGAAGTAGTAATTCTATCATTATGGAGGGTTTTATATGGCATCAAAAGCAGCGGATATTAAAAATATACTAACATTAAATCTGCTTGTACAAATCTTAGAGGAACGTGGCATTATGACAGATAAAGAACTAAAAGAGCGTCTCACCAATACAGTAAAACTATCTTCGATGGAGAATGATTTAAAGGAAAAAGTCCTTGAAGAAATCAAACATTAATGGATTTTACCTCATCAAAAAACGACCGCTTTCTGAAAGCGGCCGTCTGAATCAAAACTTTAAGTTTAGGATCGAATTGTTTTCAAAGCAGTTGACCATGGCACAAGCTGATCTAACATTTGATGAACTGAATCTGCTTGCACCTCTTTTGGTTTAAAGACAGAGCCGTTTTCAAAATCAGTAAATAATGATAATGCTGGATGTACTCGAACATCTGCAACTAGCAATTCTCCGAGAATTCCTCGTAGATGCTCTGCTGCACGCGCACCTCCAACAGAACCATAAGAGACGATACCAGCAGCTTTATTGTTCCATTCAACTCGTAAATAATCTAATGCATTTTTTAATGCACCTGTAATGGAGTGATTGTACTCAGCAACAATAAAGACAAAGCCGTCACAAGCTGCTACTTTTTCTGACCATGCAGCTACCCCAGAAGTATCTCCACCTGGCTCCCCTAAAAATGGTAATTTAAATTCAGCGATATCAATTATTTCATATTCCGCATCACGACGTTTTTCCGCAACTTCCTTTACCCAAGCTCCAACTTGTGGGCTTACACGACCTTCTCGCGTACTTCCTAAAATAATACCGATTTTTAACATATGACGCCTCCTCTTATCATCCATTCTTGTGACTCCATCACGATTTATCGTACGTGTTCGCCACTCGTAACCATTTTGGTCAGAAAAATATCCCTTTATTCATCACCTGTTAATTAGCTCTGAATAGTTAGAATTGAATTATCTCTAATTCAAGATTAAGGTATCATCAACCATTCTTTCCTGTCAAATATTTAATCTAGAGGGATAAAGAGGATTATTTTGTTTTAATGGGCTGCTCCAATGCCTCTAATTCCTCTTCAATAGAGGCGTATTGTCTTTCCACAACATACTTGGCATCTGACAAGGCAGCATTATAAATATAGGGGGCAATATGCTCCTTGATAAAATCTAACATACGTTCAGCTTCAAATTCACTAATGTCTTCATCACGCTGATTATAAAAAAAACGTTGAATATCAGCAAGAATCATTTCCTGCTGATCTTTAGATAAACGAATAAACAAGACAACTCTCTCCACTTCTGTTAATCAATTTTATCTACATCTTATCACTGTTCATAGATTCCTTGCATTCAAAAAGGCTGAAACACTAGTACTGCTAGCGTTCAGCCCCATCTCATTGTTTACATTCAAATGAGTAGCTAGTGGATAAAAAGTTTTTCTCCTTTGCTACAATTGCTTGTCCACCACCATCTTCACATTGCTGTGTCATTGCATCGATTTTCTTATCATTGACCATATTGGTCATCACCGTCATACCAATACCAAAAACAACGATGAATAAACCAATCATGATCCATAGCTTGCCTGCTTTATTACCAGCTGGTCTTTCATTAGCCATATTAGTTCCCTCACTTATACAAATAAAAATGGTTCTGTATGGATCGTTGATTGGATGAATTCAACCAAATATTTTTTATCCTCACATAGTTCAGCCATTTTTTTTGCTACTCCTGCAATCATTACCTTTTCTACATGATGACCAGGATCTACTATTTGCAGATCAATGGCTTGTGCGTCCTGAGCTGTATGGAAGTACATATCGCCTGTTAAGAAAACATCAGCTCCTGCACGTTTTGCCGCATAGATATATTTATTACCATCTCCACCAACAAGCGCAACCTTGCTGACCTTCGATTGTAAATCACCCACTACACGCACAGCTGGCACATCTAGTTGCTGTTTAACGAATTCAGCAAATTGTTGTAACGTCATGTCCTTTGTTAAGTAACCTACACGCCCTAATCCCATCACATTTGTTTGCTGCTCAAGACGTATCACATCATAGGCAGGCTCCTCATAAGGATGACTAGTAAGCATGGCCTTTAACACGCGGCCTTTAATGGATTCAGGAAAAACAACTTCTACCTTTACTTCTTCCTCCACATGTAATTCACCAACAGAGCCAACGAACGGATTAGCTCCTGCTAATGCACGGAACCGACCTTCTCCAGTCGTTGTATAACTACATGCATCATAGTCGCCAATACGACCCGCCCCAGCTTTTGCAAGCGCCTCACGTAATGCTTGTGCATTAGCAGTTGGTATAAAGACTGCCAGCTTCAACAAATTCTCAGCATACGTTTCTTCTAATATTGAACGGTTTTTTAGCTGTAGGGCATCTGCTAATAAATCATTTACCCCACCTTCGGCTACATCTAAATTTGTATGAGCGGCATATACAGCAATATCGTGTTTAATGAGCTTTTCATATAAGCGCCCTGCTGGATGATCTGTGCGGATATTCGCTAGGCGTCTAAAGATTGGTGGATGATGTGCGATAATCAGCTCACAGCCTTTTTCTATTGCCTCATTTGCCACGGCTTCATTGACATCTAACGTCACCAAAACTTTACTTACAGGTTTGTTGAGGGTCCCTATCGCTAGTCCAATTGGATCATTGTCCATACAAGCTAGTTTTTTGGGCGACCATGCTTCGAACACTTGAATAACTTCTTGGCCATTTACCGTTTTCATCTTACAAAACTCCTTCTACTAAATGTATCAGAGCCGTTAACTCTGCACGCTTTTCTTCAATTTCAGGTGTTTGTTCTGCTCCTTCAATGGATTGTAGTACACGTTGCCAATTGTCTTTTTCACGCAACCATTTTTTCGTAAATGCTGGTGATTTACGCAGGCTTAGCTTAGGTCCAAACAAAATCTCTGCTGTAGAGAGCTCCATTTGCCCTCTTTGTAACACAAGGATTTCATAGATTTTATCATCTTCCTCTAAAATCTCTTCGTCAAGAATCGCCCATTGATGTGCTAAAGCCCACTCACGGATAACCTTGGCGTGAATATTTGGTTGTAGGATTAGACGTGTGACACCTTGAAGCTTTTCTGGATGCTTCTCTAGAATGGAAACAATTAATGGTCCACCCATGCCAGCTATTGTCACCGTATCCACATGGTCAGCTTCTTCTATCGCTGCTAAACCGTCTGCAAGGCGTACTGTAATTTTTTCAGTTAAGTTTTCCTTCTGTACTTGTCCTACCGCCGATTCATAGGGTCCTTTTACAACTTCCCCTGCTATGGCATATGAGGCAGTCCCTTTGTTAATTAAATAGCATGGTAGATAGGCATGGTCACTACCAATATCCGCCATGACTGCTCCTGTAGGAACAAATTTCGCTACTGCTTCTAATCGCTTTGAAAGTTTTTGTGCGTTCATTTTTATACCGCCTATCTTCAATAGAGTCCATTAATAGTATGGATGATGTCGTGAAAAAAAACAAATGGAGTTGTCTCACATTTCTATGTGGACAACCCCATCTTCATGATGCTTAAATCTAAAAAGTAGCTGTACTATTTCAGTACAGCTACTTGTCAGTTTTACTATTCTAAAGTAGAAATGTATTCAGCGATTGCTTTTGCTTCCTCTTCAGTTTTCATGTTTGGTTGCATTGGAGTACCTTCGATACCCTTTGTTAAAACTTCTACGATATGTGCTTCATCTAAGCCATGTAGATTTGGACCCATACTACCAGTTAAGTCACCACCATGACAACCGATACAAGATTGTACTAGTGCTGAACCATCAGCTTCTGCATCTGTTGTTTCTGTAGTAGTTTCGCCACCACCCTCATGTTCAGCAGCAATTTCTTTCTTGTTATCTGCACCTTGTAAAGACATGAAGAAAATAAGACCAATACCAAATGCCAGAATTAAGATGTAAGGAACGACTGGATTGTTTTTCATAAGTTTCCCCTCCTCATTTTAAGTCTACTTCTATTATAATATAGAATCAGTCAACATCTAATATTGTACTTCATTAACAAAGAAACGAAAAGCCCTATTCGCTAAGTTTTCCTTTGTTTGTAACAAATTCGACATTTCTGTATCTATTGGATAAAATATGTCTTGCCAACATCCAAAATTGGTCAAATTTATCCTTTTATACAATTTCTTTTTCATTATATTTATGCTGTTATCATACCCTTTTCACTCATTGATATACCCAAAATTAAAAAATCTGTACGTTTTTAATTAGCGTACAGATTTTGAATCTTCTGAGGTAAAAACTTTAACATGATACTGACCCTATTATAGATAAATTGTCACAAATTATGGTTTTATATAAACACTAAAGTTCAATTAAGTTTCTAACCTGATCTAGTAGATGGAGTTCCTTATACATCGATAGAAATACCATTTGCTAAATCAGGATAAATTTATGATATAGTACCCAACTAGTGCTATTAATCCTAAAGCACCTGAGACTGTGAAATATAGAAGTTTCATTTTAATACCTGACAACAGCCAAATGACACAATTTGCTGCAATCAAGCAAAATAAAACCGTATTATTTCCACTAAAATATGTAGTACAAATTCGGATCGACATACTAAATAACAGGATGGCCGCTAGTACATGAAAAATGGGAGCTAGTAGATGTTTTTTTCGAGCCATTTGCCACGCAGCAATAAATAAGATGCATGCACCTACTCCCACGATTACTGTAAAAATCAATGTTAAAGATTGCATTGTAAAATAGAGTGCCAAAACAGCCATTATGGCGATACATAGACCCACTACCAATAGGATCATTTTTCTTTTTTCTGATGGCAAGACCGCTTGTTTAGGATGTTGCACTGGTTCTAACTCCTCTATGTCAGCCCCCTCCGTATAAAGAGCTGCTAAAAAGTCACAATAGTGCTCAGGTAAAAGTTTATTTTGCTTCCAAAACAAAATTTCATTAAGGATTATTTTTTTGCGAGGATTTGTCATAGTGTTAGCTCCAAACATTGCTTAATAATGGTTGTATTACAATTTTATCTCACACTATTTGAAAACACATCTGTATAAAGTCGCAAATCTAGCATTTCCCTCATTCTAATTATCTATGATTGCCTAACATCGATAGGTGAATAGCAGGGCTAATTTCTTTTTGTTGACTTTTCAATTCTATAAAAAAGGAGCTATACCAATTAGTCATTTTCTCACTACTTGGATAGCTCCAGCTATTTTAAATTTTATTCTAAGAAGTCTTTTAAACGTTTACTACGAGAAGGATGGCGTAATTTTCTTAGTGCTTTCGCCTCGATTTGACGAATACGTTCACGCGTTACGCCAAAGACTTTCCCAACCTCTTCTAATGTACGTGTGCGACCATCGTCTAACCCAAAACGTAAACGAAGTACGTTTTCCTCACGGTCTGTTAACGTATCTAGTACATCTTCTAATTGTTCTTTTAACAGTTCATAGGCTGCATGGTCGGAAGGAGATTGTGCTTCTGAATCCTCGATAAAGTCTCCTAAATGGGAATCATCTTCTTCTCCAATTGGTGTTTCAAGAGATACTGGTTCTTGTGCAATTTTTAAAATTTCACGTACTTTTTCAGGTGTTAAATCCATTTCTTCTCCAATTTCCTCTGGAGAAGGCTCACGACCTAAATCTTGTAAAAGTTGACGTTGTACACGTATTAATTTATTAATGGTTTCGACCATATGAACAGGAATACGAATCGTACGCGCTTGGTCAGCGATTGCGCGTGTAATCGCCTGACGAATCCACCATGTAGCGTAAGTCGAGAACTTAAATCCTTTACGATAATCGAATTTTTCAACAGCCTTAATAAGACCCATATTTCCTTCTTGAATTAAATCAAGGAATAGCATTCCACGACCAACATAGCGTTTTGCAATCGATACAACTAGACGTAAGTTCGCTTCCGCAAGGCGTTTACGCGCTTCCTCGTCCCCTTGCTCAATACGTTCAGCAAGTGCAATTTCTTGCTCAGCAGATAATAAATCTACTCGGCCGATTTCTTTTAAATACATACGTACAGGGTCATTGATTTTAACACCTGGTGGCACACTCAAATCATTTAAGTCGAAAGTTTCTTCGTTCGCTTCTTCTTTCATTAGACTTTCTTCTTCAAATTCTTCTTTTCCAATGATTTGAATATCTTTATGCTTTTCAAGATCCTCAGCAAAATGGAAAATTTCTTCGTTTTCCAATTCATAAGGTGTTAGTTTCTCTGAAATTTCTTTCATTGAAATTTCACCCTCTGTTTTTGCTTTTTCTTGTAGGAATTTTTTTGCATCATCTAATGTAATTTCTACTTCTATCTCTTTTGAACGTTCTGACTTGTCCGCCATAAACCTTCCTCCTTCTAAACAACCGAATCGGGTTAAATCGCCGATAACGATTTTCTTAAATGAATAATCTGTTGGGCGATTTCAAGTGCACGTGCATACTCATGCATCTTCTCCGCTTCCTTTGACTCATGCATCTTTTGATAAATTTCTTGCTCAATTCTATATTTTTGAAGCTGACGGATAGAGTCCATAACCTCTGCCTCTGCTTGATCTGGATCTCGCTCAACTAAAGCCGCTTCCATGACAATTTTTCGTAATTCAGCGTCATCCAAAATTTCCACAAAACGTTGATAATCAGGATGACCATACTCCTCATAAAATCCAACTAAGCGAACAAAAACTGCCATATAGGCATCTCGTACAAATGGCTCTTTTTGCTCACTACGTAATACCCTGTCCACTACATCTATATTATGAAGCATATGAGCCAGTAATAAACGTTCGGCACGTTCGGCTGCGTCCATAGGCTTTTGTTGTTGCGTGACTGGCATTGAAGGTATCTGTGTAGGCATTTCCACTTTAGCAGAACGTACCTGATTAGCCTCCAGTTTTCGGAATTGGGCATAAATGGCTTCTTCCGAGATGTTTGTTTCATTTGATAGCTGTCGTATATACAAATCTCGTTCAACTGGTGAAGATCTTCCCACTAGCTGCTCAAGAACTTCTTGAATATATTGAAGCGTATCATTTTCAAATTGAAAGTTCTTATTGCGTCTAGCATGCATCATCATAAAAGCAATATACGCATGAGGTTTTTCCAAAATTTGTTCCTTAAATGCTTGTCCACCTAAAGTGTGAATGTATTCATCAGGATCTAATTTTTCTGGCAACACGGCAATATCAACTTTCATTCGCTCTGTATGCAGTAGCTGCGCCGCTCGTTTCGCTGCATCAAATCCAGCATTATCACCATCATAGCAAATCGTAATTTGCTCTACTAAGCGCTTTAGCTTTGTGATATGCTGATTTGTTAACGAAGTACCCATTGTCGCAACAACATTCATGACACCTACAGAGTTGGCTGCTAAAACGTCCATAAATCCTTCCATCAATACTACTTGACGATTTTTTCTGATAGAAGTTCGTGCTTTATCTAGGTTATACAGCACTTCACTTTTTTGGAAAATTGGTGATTCTGGACTATTTAAATATTTTGCTTCCTCACCATTGGATGAAAGGATACGTCCTGAGAAGGCAATAATTTTACCATTCTCATCTCGAATAGGAAACATGATACGTCCTCTAAAACGATCAAAATAACGCTCTTCTCCCTCTCTTTTGATGATTAAGCCACTTTCGGCAATTTCTTGTAAGTTATAACCTTTTCTTTCAAGCAATATTGTTAATGCATCAAAGCTTGGGAGAGACCAACCAATGTTATTAGATTCGATAAGTTCCCTTGTAAATCCTCTTTCTAGCAAATAATTTAAAGGTTCTTCACCATCTTCTGTATTCAACAGTAAATGATGAAAAAAATCTGCTGCAAAAGCGTGTGCTTCTTTCATCCTTTCTTCCGCTTTAGATATCTTTTTCGTTCCTCCAGGGAAACTTGGCTCAACATCTAAGTGTATGCCAACACGTTCCCCAAGTTTCACAACTGCATCAGGAAAAGAAATGCCTTCAATATCCATTACAAAAGTAATGGCATTGCCCCCTGCACCACAACCAAAGCAATGAAAAATTTGCTTGTCTGTAGATACAGAAAAAGACGGTGTTTGCTCTCCATGAAATGGACAGAGACCAAACCAATTTCGCCCACGCTTAGTAAGCTGCATGTATTCACTAATAACATCAACGATATCTGATTGTGTGCGAATCTGCTCAATTACTTCTTCTGGAATCTTCCCTGCCAAATCCATCACCATCTTTAATATTTGCGTTCTAGAAACACAATTCGCTATTCGTTTTAAAATTCCTTTATTTCTCGACAAAAAATTAGGATTTTTCTCTTATAAATATTTTTACCACAATTTTATTATTATAAAACAAAAATTAGTTTTTATCTATACCATTTTCAAAATCCACTCAAAAAAACCGCCTCTGCTAACCGAGGTGGTTTAAAATTCTATCCTTATTTACAGGTCAAAATATGTTCGATAATCGTATTTGCTGTCTCTTCAACAGCTTTATTTGTCACATCGATAACTTTACAACCTATTCTACCGACAATTTTTTCAAAATGCTGAATCTCATCAAGAATTCTTTCATGCTGTGCATAGATAGCATCATCATTCAAGCCGAGAGACATTAATCTTTCTTTCCGAATTGAGTTTAACTTCTCAGGGGAAATAATCAATCCAAAGCATTTTTTAGGGTCTATCTGTAATAGCTCTTCTGGTGGTTCTACCTCTGGCACTAAAGGTACATTCGCCACTTTATATTTTTTATGGGCTAAATATTGTGATAGTGGTGTTTTAGAAGTTCGTGATACACCAACTAGTACAATATCAGCCTGTAATAATCCTCTTGGATCTCTACCATCATCATATTTTACCGCAAATTCAATCGCTTCAATTTTTTTGAAATAATCATCATCCAGCAGATGAACAATACCAGGCGTTTCTAATGGATTTTCTTCCATAAAAGCTGCCATTGATTGTAAGGCTGGCCCTAAAATATCAACAGCCTGAATTTTTTCTTGTTCACATAAATCATGTAATAATTTACGCATTTCTTGGCGAACAAGTGTATAAACAATAAACGCTCGCTGTTGCGAAGCAAGAAAAACAATTTTACGGATAAGCTCCTCTGATTGAATATGTGGAAATCGACGAATCACAGTATTTTCAAGACCCGGTCGGAACTGGCTAATAACCGCTTTTGCAACTTGATCACCAGTTTCACCGACAGAATCAGATACAACAAATACGCGTAGTCTTTTCATGCAGCTCTCCTTCATTTAGACATTTTGTGCAAGAGATAAGAAAGCCCGTGTAATCGTTGTTTTTGTAAGACGACCAACAATCGTTAAACCACCCTCTTGCGGTTCAACTACTGGTAGTGAATCAACCTCACGTTCAATAAGTTTGTTCGCTGCAACAATTAAAGAATCTGATCTTTCACAGTACGAAATATTTGGCATACGCGTCATAATAATATGTACTGGAATTTTATTTAAATCCTGCGTGCCAATACTTGTACGCAGTAAATCTTTGCGAGATAGTACGCCTGTCAAAAACTCATTCTTATCTACGACAAAGAGTGTACCAACATCTTCTGAAAACATAAAGCAAATTGCATCATAAACCGTCATTGTTTCAGGGACAACTACTGGCCCTGAATGAAAATCCTTCACTTTTAAATTGTGAATACTATCTATTAATGTAACAGATGCCTTCTTACCTGAATAAAAATAACCAACCCTTGGTCTTGCATCCAGAAATCCTGCCATTGTTAGGATTGCTAAATCCGGTCTTAGAGTTGCTCTTGTCAGATTGAGACGTTCGGCAATATGTTCCCCCGTAATAGGGCCATTTTCTTTCACAATTTGTAATATGTCTTCCTGACGTTTATTGAGTTCGATTGGACTCACCGCCTCAAATCTAATAGTGTTATACTTATGCTCAATTATTATATACTATTTTAATAATTATTGCGAATTAAAGAACTACATGCTACAATATTGACACATACGCTTGCTCTATCTGTATTTTCGAGCAAATTGCGTTATACAGGCGATGATGGGAAAAAAGTATCTGTTCCATTCTATAGCGAGTAGAAGATGGTGAAAGTCTACACAGCAACAGAGAAAAGGCACTCCCTGAGCTAACTTTTTGAAAAGAGGTTTTAAACTACTCGTTTAAAACAATCAGGGTGGAACCGCGGGTATTAGCACTCGTCCCTGGGCATACAATGTGCCCGGAGACGGGTGCTATTTTCATTTAGTTGCAACTGAATGAAAAAACTACGGCGTTTTTACCGCTAAAACAACGTATTAAAAATTTAAAGGAGGCTATTTTATGGCTAACAAATCAATGGAAACCATCGTATCTTTAGCGAAGCATCGAGGCTTTGTCTTCCCTGGTTCTGAAATCTACGGAGGTTTAGCAAACACGTGGGATTATGGTCCACTAGGTGTCGAATTAAAAAATAATATTAAAAAAGCATGGTGGCAAAAGTTTGTTCAGGAATCTGAATACAATGTAGGTATTGATGCTGCTATTTTGATGAATCCAAAAGCTTGGGTTGCTTCTGGTCACGTAGGAAACTTCAATGACCCAATGATCGACTGTAAATCATGTAAGGCCCGCCACCGTGCAGATAAAATTATCGAAGACGCTGCATTAGCGAAAGGCGATGAAATCATTGTTGATGGTATGACATTCGACCAAATGAAAGAAACAATGATTAAATATGACGTAGTATGCCCTGATTGCGGAAAGGCTGATTTCACAGATATTCGCCAATTCAACCTCATGTTTAAAACATTCCAAGGTGTAACGGAATCCTCTACAAATGAAATTTATTTACGCCCAGAAACGGCACAAGGTATTTTCGTGAACTTTAAAAACGTTCAACGTTCTATGCGTAAACGTACACCATTTGGTATCGCACAAATCGGTAAATCTTTCCGTAACGAAATTACACCGGGTAACTTCACATTCCGTACACGTGAATTCGAACAAATGGAGCTTGAATTCTTCTGTAAACCTGGTGAAGACCTTGAATGGCATGCATATTGGAAAGAATTCTGTAAAAATTGGTTACTAAACCTAGGCATGAAAGAAGATTCGATGCGCCTTCGTGACCATGAGGATGATGAGCTATCTCACTACTCTAACGCTACAACAGATATCGAATTCAAATTCCCATTTGGCTGGGGAGAGCTTTGGGGTGTAGCAGATCGTACAGATTACGACTTAAAACAACATATGGAGCACTCTGGTGAAGATTTCACTTACATTGATCCTGTATCAAATGAACGTTATGTTCCTTATTGTATTGAACCATCATTAGGCGCTGATCGTGTAACATTAGCTTTCCTGTGTGATGCCTATGATGAAGAGGAACTAGAAGGTGATGATAAACGTACGGTTTTACGTTTCCACCCTGCTCTGGCTCCATTTAAAGCTGCTGTGCTACCACTTTCTAAAAAATTATCTGATGAAGCTACAGATGTTTGGGCTGAACTGCGTAAAGCCTTCCCTGTTGATTTTGATGAATCACAATCAATTGGTAAACGTTACCGTCGTCAAGATGAAATTGGTACACCATTCTGTATCACATATGATTTTGATTCAAAAGAGGATGGCCAAGTAACAGTACGTCATCGTGACTCTATGACACAAGTTCGTATGCCTATTGCTGAAGTAAAAGCATATATTGAAAAACACCTACAATTCTAATCACTTAAAAAAGAGGGGGTAGCCAGCAGGCAACTCCCTCTTTCTTATGCTTTAAATGTTGAAAATAAGCGCTCTTGCATTTTTTCCTCGAATGAAAACTTTTTCATGCTCAAACCTATTAAGCTTACTAATAGCTCCTCAATATCCGCTAGTGAGTAATAAAGGAATGTACCTTCTCGCATTGGACGAACCCGTTTGTCAAAAGTTAGTTCATCTTCAATAAAGTAAGCGACATTAACGTCACAATGTTCCATCAATTGTGTAATACGTTGATCATCACCTGGGTTTATAAAGAATGGCACAATTTTATCAATATACAAAATACTTTGAACAAGCTTAATGAAGAAATTTTCACGCAACGATGTCTCCACAACTAATATGGTCGTTTGCTCATGTTGATAATCCATATATAAAACGTTTAATTGCTCCTCTAGGAGCGTTTTTAAAATACCAATAGAATTGCGATACTTTGTCATATCCGTTTGGATTTCCCTTGTTAGTAAACGTAAAATACGAAAGGCTGGCAGAAAAATTTTTAAGACAATTTCTTTAGGATGTAAATGGTCAATTAATTTATTAAAATGAATTCTCAGATTATTTTCGTCACAGCGGATTAATTGCTCTACAAATAAGTTGAAAATCTCTTCAAAGCTATTAGCTCGATAGTCGATCATTTTCGTAATTCTCACACTATAGTTCAAAGGAAGATTCATTGATTTTTGCTCATCTAACAATCTTACTTTTGGTAATGTTGGAAATAAATCATAAACAAGTTCTACTTGTGCACTGCGATTATCGGATAACATAACAACAGAGTTTACTGGGTAAATCCCTAAACATTCAACAAATTTATGCATAAAGCTCTCATTATATAAATGTCGATCTCTGTATAAGACAGCTAAAGCATCTGTAGCACCATAGCCAACATGATAGACTCTCTTGGATGTCATCGCTGAATATACATCAACAATTTGTAATAATTGTACACCCTCACTCATATCATCCGCACAAAGTTGATTTGGATAGCCCTTTCCCGCAAAGCGTTCATGATGATCTCTTGCCAAATAGGCAATGTCTTCCTCGTTATGTTCCATGAGTAGCTCGTAGCCTTTTGTTGTGTGCGTCTTTACAATATCGAACTCATCTTCAGAGAGTTTACGTTTCAGATTTAATATTTCTTGGGGTATAAAAACCTTCCCGATATCATGGAACAGGTAGCCCCTAGCTAATGTTTCAATATCTGTTAAACCTAGGTATCTAGCAAAAATTGTACCTAATACAAACACATCAAATGAATGGACAAATGAATACTCGTCCCATTCCTTTAAACGCATAAGTAGCTCATAGCGATGTTTTTTTTCCAAAATCTTTTCAAAAACACCTCTTACATAAGCCGTATCCTGTATGCTTTTAAGAATTTGTCCATAGCGTAATTCGTGCACGACATTCTCCAACGTTGTCATAAAAAGCTGACTAACTGTCTCTTTATAATCATCCACAGGATCTCTTTTTTCAATTAATGGGGCAAATAGATCTTCATATTCTCTTGTTCGTTGAGCACTTAAATCATGGACAACTCGAACTGAATCAGATGGCAAATAGACAGATAATTCATCTACTTTACGAAGTTTAAGTAAGGCAATAATTCGCTCCGTTAAAACTAAATCCTTTTTAGCCAATAAACGATACTCTGAAAAAATATCTTCTGCTAATATATCATTTGCTTCAACTTCATGAATACTTAAGGTTACTTTTCGTAGCATATATTTTGCCACATACGCAATGTACTAAGCACTATGTGACTCCCTCCTTCTTCCATAGGACTGCGCTATTCTGATAAACGTATAACAATACGTTTTGCTGATAGAGGCTTTTATATTTCATAGGCATGTCTAAAGTGATCTAGCGTACATCAGTTTCGATGGAGATTAAACGACTTAATTATATTTAAAAAATATAATTACCATTATCTATACCATTTACAATATCATAGGTTAAAATGCCTTTTCAACTAGTATATGGGTCTCGAATGAACAGTTTCTACCACTTATATAATGAAAACTAAACAAAAATACAAATCTTTTTACCTATTAAAATACTTATAAATATATAGATAAATAAAAATATAGATAAATAAGACTTCATATTATTCATTTAAAGACGGAAAAATAACAAATAAAATTAAATTTACGCAATAATTTTATTTTGTAAAAATTGAAATTTATTCATTAAAAAGAAAGGTAATCTAGTTGCATCCTCCTATAAAATCAAAGGTATTTCTTTTTATTTAAAAGATAAAATGAAGCGAGTTCTGTGCTATGCAAGTTAATTAGTTTTAGCTCCCCCTTTTTAGGCATCACCGATTACCAAACACGTCATGATATGGATGAAATTCCCTCTATTCGCTGTTCCATCTTTTTGGTATAAATAAGTTATTATAGTTAGTATTAGCTGTTAAATAATGATTATTTAATAAGCTATAGACTCATCACCTTTTAACATTCATTCGTCCGGAAGTTTGAACTGATACATAGGAAGGTCTGACCAGAAACATATATACTATAAAATTTTCTATTGTACTTTTTGGAGGAATTTAATTGCAGTCTCAACGTTTATTTCAACTAGCTATGGCTTCTGCTTTAGCAACAAGTGCGATTATTATCGCACCACCCGCACATGCAGCATCATTTTTTCCTGATATCAACCCAACCAATGAGGAAGGTAAGGCTATTATTCAATTAGCAGAGCGTGGCATCATTTCAGGCTATACGGATGGGACATTTAAACCTGCCAACCCTATTACACGTACACAGGCTGCGAAGATTTTAGCAGGTATTTTAAAGTTAGATACAGTTCACGTAAAAAATCCACAATTCAAAGACATCAAACCTAGTGATGAAAACTACGGAGCCATTGCAGCATTAGCAAATGCTGGTATTATTAATGGCGCAAATGGTTATTTCTACCCTACTCAAAATATAACGCGCGAGCAAATGTCTAAAATGATTGCAAAAGGCTTTGGCTTAACAAGTCCGAGTAATACCCAATTACCGTTTACAGATGTTAAAAAGGGGAACGAATTTGAGCCTCATATTAAAGCATTGTTTGAAAATGGGATTACCAAAGGAACATCTGCAACGACTTTCGGCCCAAAAAGCAATGTAAAGCGCTCTCAGCTGGCTGCTTTTGTTGTACGAGCTGAAAAGTTGCTAGGTAATGCAACCGTCTATGCAAGTCAATTTAAACAGGACTATATTTTTGCTTCTTATGGTGGTCTTGAGCCAGCAGAGGATATTTTCACATGGAATGAAGAGGAAGATATGACAGAGTCTATCACGATTACCCCTATAAAAGAAGGTACGGGTAAATTAGTGATTACTGGATTGACTGATGATTCAGAGGACTTTATTGACATTTTTTATTTAGTACATGTCAAAAATGTAAATGGTAAGCTGAAGGTAACACTTGAAGAAGTAAAAGAAGATGATTATATCGAAAATTTACCACTCGATTTGTCTGAGAGCAAATTACCATTCATACCAACAGAGGTGACGGTTCAAAACGCGAATGGACAGCCACTCGCTTCAAATTTCTATAACTTTAATCAACAAGATCAAACACTGTCCATCTCGCAAAATGGACAATACATTGTTACATTTTCAGATGGGACGCAACAACAAAAGATGGCCGCAGATGTGTATTCCTATGATTTTGTTCGCAGCATTGATTTATATCATTTGACAGATGAATTAATACTGACAGCGCAAGAATTACCTTTCGAACCAACACATGTAGCACTCGAAAGCTTTGGTTTTGAGCCAGTGCCTGTAAAAGCGACGATTCTTAACGGACAACTACATCTTACGCCAAAAGCTGAAGGTCTAGCGATTCTCCATTTAACAGGTAAAAACAATGAAACAGCATACCTTTATATTGAAAGTAAAAAAATTGCTGGACAGTGGGCCTTTTTAGTGACAGAGGATGAGGATGAATTTTAAATAACGTGAAATGCCAGATGAATATTAAGATTCATCTGGCATTTTGTCTTTCGAGCGTATTTGCAGTTCAGGGGTACGTTCTAGTTGCTCTATAAATTTTCTCGTCTTAAACCGAATACCGGTTTGTTCTTCATAGATGGTTGTTATAATTTTTTTAATGAAATATTTTGTTTCTTTTTTTAGTTCTATTTTTCCAATTTGGTCGATAGGAACAGTGTAGAACATCCTGATAAGTTTCAGCTGTGTTGGCGTTAAGCGAATGATATAGGGGTCATGCTGATAACAGCGATGGCATAAGAATCCTCCTTGAGCAAAGGAAAAAGCGAATTCCCCATCTACTGCGCCACACGCAGCACAGGCATGTAAAATAGGTTGTACACCTGTATAGGGCAACATTTTCCATTCAACAAATAACGTAATAGCTTCAGGATCATAGCCATCCTCAATTGCTTGTAGTGCATGTAGTAAAACATCGAACGCAAATGGCTCTGGCTTTCCTTCTTCCACAACTCGCTCCACTAATTCCATAATATAGCTAGCATAAGCAGTAGCCATAATATCCTCACGAATATGGCGCATTGAATTTAAATGTTCTCCCTGTTGCAAAGTTCCCATGCCTGTATGATGTTGTACCATAAACATCCCATAGGTAAAGGGTTGCGTGATGGAAGCCAATCTACTAGAAGGTTTTTTTGCCCCTCTAGCCATCGTAGCCACTTTACCAGCTTCCCGGGTTAGCAAAATAACAATCTTATTAGATTCCCCATAAGCGCGAACCTTTAATACAATCCCCTCCCATTTATGAAGCATAATCCCCCTCCTTTCTTAAAAGAACTATCCATGCAAAGAGAGCTGCCCAAAATAATTTTGGACAGCTCAAAAATAAAAATGATCAAATACTTCTAGATCCTTTTGTGCCTACAAGAAGAAGTTAACCTAAAACCGTCACGTCAAAATTTGGCGTCTATTCCTGATTCAACGGGCAATGTTCGCCAACGTTACAATTCATTGGCTAAGCCAGTAAAAACTTAATATTCATCGTCACGGAATCCAAAATCACGTAAATGTGTAGCTTTATTACGCCAATCTTTTTGCACCTTTACCCATAGCTCTAAATAAACTTTAGACCCTAGAAGCATTTCGATATCCTTTCGCGCACGTGTCCCTACTTCTTTTAGCAAGGCTCCACGTTTTCCAATAACTATCCCTTTTTGAGAATCACGCTCCACAATAATTGTAGCCGCTACATGAATTTTATCCTCATTTTCTTCATCACGACGAATTTTATCAATTACCACCGCGATAGAATGGGGAATTTCTTCACGCGTTAAATGTAGGACTTTTTCACGAATAAGTTCAGATATAATAAATCGTTCAGGATGATCTGTCACTTGATCGGCTGGGTAATACTGAGGTCCTTCTGGTAAATACTTCGCCAATGTCACTAATAAATTTTCAACATTATTGCCTTGTAGCGCAGAAATCGGTACAATCTCCGCAAAGTCATAGCGCTCTTTATAGCTCTCAATAATTCCCATTAGTTCATCTGGATGAATGGCATCAATTTTATTGATGACCAAAAAGACAGGTGTTGGGTTTCCTGCTAGCATTTCTAGAATAAATTCATCACCTTTACCGAGTTTTTGCTCAGCATTAACCATAAACATAATAACGTCTACTTCACGCAATGTGTTTTTAGAAACCTTCAGCATGAAATCGCCTAGTTTATGTTTTGGCTTGTGAATACCTGGTGTATCAATAAAAATCATTTGGCTATCATCTGTTGTTAGTACGCCTTGTACTTTATTTCGTGTTGTTTGTGGCTTATCACTCATGATCGCAATTTTTTGGCCAATGACACGATTTAAAAATGTCGATTTGCCAACGTTTGGACGACCAATGATGGAGATAAAGCCTGATTTATAGCCATTTTTAGTTTCCTGCATTCTCTAAATCCTCCGTCGTAAATGCAAACGGTAGTAATTCGCCCACTGACGTTACCGTCACATCACCTTTTAAGTTCGTTAAATAAACAGGCATAGTTGGAGCACAAAACTCCATCATGACCTGGCGACATGCTCCACATGGGGCGCATGGTCCGTCCGTATCAGCTACAATGGCAATGGCCTCGAATTCGTAAATCCCCTCCGATACTGCCTTAAAAAACGCTGTACGTTCAGCACAATTTGTCATACTATAGCCTGCATTTTCAATATTACAACCGTGAATAACCTCTCCATCTTTTGTTAGTAGAGCTGCCCCTACTTTAAATTTTGAATAAGGAACATAGGCTTTTTCACGTGCCTTTTTTGATTCTTCTAATAATGCATGCATATCCATTGTCATCTATACTAATTCTCCCTCACATTTATGGTTTATTTTCAATTAGAAGACACTCATTTCCATTAAAACCATTTTGGCAGAAAGATGAGTAATCCGATTATAGCACTGAATAGCGCAAATACAAGCACTGCACCTGCTGCAATATCTTTTGCTTGCTTAGCAAGCGGATGTATCTCTGGGGAAGCTAAATCGACTACCCGTTCGATAGCTGTATTCATCATTTCCAGCGCAAACATTAGTGCTATTAATAGTAGCACAATATACCACTCCATACGAGATAAACCTGTCAAATAACTAGCCAGTATAACAATGATTGCACTTACTATATGTGATTTGAAATTTTGTTCTTTACTTGCAGTTATGATGCCTTCAAAAGCATAGCCAAAAGATCGCAAGTATTTTCGCAAATTCATCTAATCTCTACCTAAGCCATAAGTTTGGAGAATCTCATCTTGCTTTGCAAACATCACTTTCTCTTCTTCTGGCTCCATATGGTCATAACCAAGTAAATGTAAAAAACCATGTACAGCTAAAAAGCCTAATTCTCGCTCAAAGGAATGATTATATTCCTCTGCCTGCTCTTTTGCACGATCAGTCGAAATAATGATATCACCTAATACACGTGGCATACCTTCAAAAGTAACTTCCATTTCCCCTTCCCCTAGCTCCTCTAGTGCAAAGGAAATAACATCTGTGGGCTGATCTTTGCCACGATATTCACGATTAATATCTTGAATTGCCTTGTTCGTAACAAACGTCACCGAAACCTCTGTTTCTGGCTCAATATTTTCTACACTTGCAGCATGCTGTAATAGCTTTTCAACAAGTTCGATATGCTGTGCTCCCACTTCATTTGTTTCATCCGTAAAATCAATTGTTAAAATCATAGATCCTCCTACTTATCTGCCTTTGGATATTCAATACGTGAATGGAATATCCCATTCAACGTTTCACAAAGTACTCTCTCTATACATTTTAACTCTTTTATTGAAATATCGCATTCATCAAACTGATTATCTTGGACGCGATCATCGATAATCGCTCGTACTAGCTTCTGAATTTTCTCTGCATTTGGCTCTTTCATAGAACGTACTGCTGCCTCGACACTATCCGCAACACTTATAACAGCTGCTTCTTTTGTTTGTGGTTTGGGCCCTGGGTATCGGAACTTTGCCTCATCAATATTTTTTCCTTCTTCCTTTGCTTTAAACAAGAAGAATTTTAACAAACTTGTGCCATGATGCTGTAAAGCGATATCAATAATCTCTTGAGGCATTTTATAACGTTTTAACATATTGGCACCATCTGTCGTATGGGCGATAATAATCTCTGCACTTGTTTCAGGTGGTAACGAATCATGCGGATTGATGCCCGACATCTGATTTTCGATGAAAAAGGAAGGTCGTTTGGTTTTACCAATATCATGATAATAACAACCTACACGTGCTAATAAACCGTCGGCACCAATCTCTTCACACGCAGCTTCCGCTAAGTTCGCTACCATCACACTATGATGATATGTCCCTGGAGTTTCCATTAATAATTTTTTTAATAATGGATGGTTGGGATTGGATAGCTCAATTAAGCGTAAAGACGAAAGCAAACTAAACGCCGATTCAAAGAATGGTAAAAGTCCCATCGTTAATGCCCCTGAAAGCAAGGCTGATAACATCGCTGCTATTAAGTAAAATGCTAATTCTGGTAAGCCATAGGATGATTGTGTCATTAACAAATAAAATGCGATAAATGCCATGTTTACAAGGGAAATCACACCAACCGCATGTAAAATATGTGAGCGTTTTTCCACACTACGCAAAAAGAATAGGCTTGCAAACCCTCCGAATATGATATACAGCGTAATTTCCATTTGCATAACTGAGGAATAGCCTTCTTGAAAAATTACCCCTGCTGAAGCAGCCGTCATAACTGTAATTAATACGGCTGCTCGCTCATCTGCTAGCAATCGTACAAGCATCGTCGCTAGTGCTGTCGGGAATAAAAAGGCAATCGTCACATCAAAGCCACTAGAAACTAAGCTAATAAATTTCATTAGCAAAATAGACAAGCTATAAACAATCACTGTGACTAACAGTGCATTACGTTTTTTTCGTTCGTTCGTCTCCCAACGCTCAAATAAAATATACATAAACATCATTTGTAGTAGCGTTAAAATAATAAGCCCTGCTATCGGCTTAAAGGAGGCTTTATTACTAACCATCCCTAATAGCTCTAATTGTCTAAAAGCCTCATTGTCAATAATTTGGCCTTCTTGAACAATAATCTGACCTTGTAAAATTCGTGTCGGCTCTACACTTTCTTTGGCCTGCTGTTTTCGAATCTTTGTTTGTTCTTCGTTAATTGTTTCATTTTCAATAATGCTTGTACGTCCTATTAACACGACTGTATTGAATATTTTATCAGGATATCCTCGTTGTCCACGAATCTTTGTTTCAAAATCATTTTGTGCAACAAAGACGTTCTCTGGTCGGATGGATTTTTGTAAATATTCCTCTACAAATTTAGATAATTGCGTACTTGTTCTAGTTAAATCATCTTCACTTTGTACTAATAGACCTTCCAGCTGAGAATCTGTAAAAATTAACGGCATCTGGTCTTCGTCAATGGATTCAAATTTTTTTCGAAGCTGTGTAACCTGGTCTGCAATAGGAATAGGTTCCTTACTATTTGCAACATCTTTTTTCACTTCCAAAACATAATCAAATAATGATGTTACAATCGCTGCTCTTTGCTTGGCGACATCCTCCGAAAATTGATAGACTGAATCCACTGCATTGGCAGCTTTTTCTCGCTCTAGCTGTGTTTTATAAGTGTCTTCAATCGTTTTAGTAGATCGTACGGTTTCAGGCGCAAGCTGTAATGGTTTGAAATCATATGTAACTCCTTTAACATTGCCATACATGAACCCAAATTGTAGGCCACCTGTTAAAATGAGAATGATGATAAGAAAGTAGCGAAAACCGATAAGCTCTGTAAATTTTCGAAGTTGTTTCTCCATCTGGCACCTCCTCTATCTACCTACTATCATACCAATTCAACATACATTTTTCTCGAAAAATGTATAAGAAAGCAAAAAACAGCTATGCATCTTCGCATAGCTGTCACATTTTTTTCCATATTTTGATTAAATTCGTGGTTTAGGTTTTAACTATATGGATGTTTTAAACCTCGTTCCCCCTGTCGCTTCGCTTTCGGGGCAGACTTTAGAACCTGTTGCCCCTGTCGCTTCGCTTTCGGGGCAGACTTTAAACCTCGTTACCCCTGTCGCTTCGCTTTCGGGGCAGACTTTAAACCTCGTTGCCCCTGTCGCTTCGCTTTCGGGGCAGACTTTAAACCTCGTTGCCCCTGTCGCTTCGCTTTCGGGGCAGACTTTAAACCTCGTTGCCCCTGTCGCTTCGCTTTCGGGGCAGACTTTAAACCTCGTTGCCCCTGTCGCTTCGCTTTCGGGGCAGACTTTAAACCTCGTTGCCCCTGTCGCTTCGCTTTCGGGGCAGACTTTAAACCTCGTTGCCCCTGTCGCTTCGCTTTCGGGGCAGACTTTAGAATTGCTACGCAATTCTAAAGTTGCTGTTCTTCGTAGGCTTGAATGATTTTGGCTACGATTGGGTGACGTACGACATCGCCTTGTTCTAGTACTTGGAAATGAATAGATTTAACATATTTTAATGTACGTTCTGCTACAATCAAGCCAGATTCTGTATTTTTGGGTAAGTCGATTTGCGTTTTATCACCTGTGATGACCATTTTAGAGCCGAAGCCTAGACGAGTTAGGAACATTTTCATTTGTTGATGTGTTGTATTTTGTGCTTCATCTAAAATAACAAAGGCATCATCTAATGTACGGCCACGCATATAGGCTAAAGGGGCGATTTCAATCGTTCCTCGTTCAATTAGCCGCTGTGTTTGTTCTGAGCCGTAGATGTCGTTTAAAGCGTCATAGAGAGGTCGAAGATATGGATCAACCTTTTCCTTTAAATCTCCTGGAAGAAAGCCTAGAGACTCTCCAGCTTCAACAGCAGGGCGAGTTAAAATAATTCTCTTAACATGACCGTTCTTAAGTGCCTGTGTTGCCATGACTACCGCTAAATACGTTTTCCCAGTACCGGCTGGACCAATACCGAAAACAACGTCTTTATGACGGATTGCTTGTATGTATTCTCGTTGACCAATTGTTTTTGCACGAATTGACTTACCTTTCGTCGTGCGTGCTATTTCTTCATCATATAGTTCTGCAAAATACTCGATTGTTCCTTTTTGTGTCATTTCAATAGCTGTTGTGACATCACGTTGATCAATATTAATTCCTTTGCGAATGACCTTCAATAAAGCATGCAGAAGAAATGTTGCCTGTTCCTTAGCATTTTCTTCACCCGCAAGTTGAATTTGTTCACCACGCGTAATGATATGAACATTAAGTGCTTCTTCAACTAATTTCATATTTGCATCGGAAATACCTAGTAGCATAACCGCTTCATTTGGATTATCCACCTGTAATACAGTTAACTGTTCTGACATAATCATTCTCCTTGTAGGCCTTGTATTGGACTTGCAATGTTTTCATTGACTAAAAATAGAACTTTCCCTTCAACTGTACCATTCCCCCACTTTGCCTGTAAAAGGTTTTCTTTCTTGATGATTGTTTTTGCAGGTAACGAGCGTAATACTTTTTCATGCAATAAAGGAATCAGCAATGACTCAATTTTCGATTCATCCAACTCTACTTGCATCGTTTTCGTCTGTTGCTCCTCTACAATTGAAACATAGGGGGATAGCCAATTCGGTAAATCCTTTCTTTGTACATAATCCACCTTTTCCTGATGTATACCCTTTATCAACACTCGCCATTGCTTTTGCTGCAAGGTTTCCACGGTAATTTTTGTTGGAATTTTAAATGAACATTCAAGCCAATAGTCTGCATAAACCTCTCCCTTCGCCCCTACAAAAACTTGATCTGTGCCACTTTCTAATACACCACTTACGAGGACGTCACCCTCGTAGGCTGTATCATTTACTGAAATTTTTCGCTCGCCATGCTGTATATTAAAGTGTGTAATGACACCACTTTTCGTTGCTACTATATGGGAGGCTAATTTATCAGTTGTTTGCTCTGTTTGTTTAGGTGATTCCTGTGGTCTCAAAATTACTCGTCCGCCATGTTTATCAATATGAACCCATGATAGCTCTCGGTGTTGCTCTAACAGCTTTTGTCGTATAACCGTATTGGAAGGTAACTTTTTTTGAGATAAAGGGGTTTCTAATTGAAAGGTTTCATGAAAGGTCTTACCTAAACGCTGCTCCAGTTCTGGTGTTGCGGCTTCTATGTCCACTCGCCATATGACTTGTGCACAAAGAATTGGAATAGCAATCATAAAGGCTAAGCCCAATAAAGTCCAAATTTGCGCTCGAAAAACTTGAAGCTCATCTGCATAAAATACAGCCATTTTTAAGCGAAAACGTCTTCGTACACGGCGAATTTTTGGTAGATAATGCATCGTCGTTTCAAAGGAAACTTCCTGCTCACGAAAGACAACACGCTTTATTGGGACATGTTGAGCGTGCAATGCTTGAATAAAAGGATGAACATTTTCATGGCGCTTTATACGTATAATAATTGGCCGATTATTCCACATTTTTGCTCACACCCATATTCTTTGTCATTTTCATATGAAGCTCCTGTAGATTGTCAACAGTGAGATGTAGCATTTCTTCTTTGAGCGCATTGATTGTCACTGAATCCGCATTGACAGTAATATGATAATCTGCATAGACAAACGAACAGGTCGTCGCATCTGCATGAATAAAACGGTAGGGTCCAATAATTTTTAATGATTCGTATTCTAACAACTCAAGTAGTGGCGTTAATTGAAATAATTTTTTCATAAAAAATGCCTCCTTCTTCGGCAATATATGCATCGAAAAAGGAGGACATGCTAGTTATTTTCTTTTTGATTTCGGTGGCCCTAATATTTCAGCCATCACGATTGCTTGCATAAGATCATTTTTAGATTGAGGTAGTTGTAAAGTCGAATTTGTGCCAACTGATTGCACTTCTTTTTTTCCAGCAGCTAATCGTCCTCGACCTTCTCGATTAGAAGAACGGCTAGGGATATCTGCTGGAATGACAGCTGGAGCAACATAGCTTGGTATTTCCCTTTTCACTTGTTCTTCAACAAATTTTTTAGGCTCCTCGACTTTCTCATTTTCTGGAATCCAATCTCCTATAAATTCTCGTGCAAAATCTTCAAAACTCTGTGCTTTCCCAGTACGATGTGGTGCTTTCTCCGTAACTGGAGGCTCCACCACGGTGTCTTTATTAAAAGGAGGCATCTGCTTCTGAGGCTTTTTATTTTTTGATTTTCCGAAAATAGAGCTGACTATGGCTATTATGGCGAAGATTATTAACTGTTCCATATGTTAGTTTCGCTCCTTTCCGTTATTAAGCATTGGGTTCATTTTTTTCAGGTTTATCTGTGCTTACTTTTGAGATAGAGTCGCGCATCGCTGTATCTGCTTGGATATTGCGATAGTTCATATAATCCATAATGCCAAGATTACCAGAACGTAAGGCTTCAGCCATCGCTTGTGGTACTTCCGCTTCTGCTTCTACTACTTTTGCCTTCATCTCTTGAACACGTGCAATCATTTCTTGCTCGTTTGCTACAGCCATTGCACGACGTTCCTCAGCTTTTGCTTGCGCAATGTTTTTATCAGCTTGTGCTTGTTCAATTTGTAATTCAGCCCCGATGTTTTTACCGATATCTACATCCGCAATATCAATGGATAAGATTTCAAAGGCTGTTCCTGAATCCAAACCTTTAGATAAAACCGTTTGTGAAATCATATCTGGATTTTCTAATACTTCTGTATGACTAGTAGCCGAACCAATTGTAGAAACGATCCCTTCCCCTACACGGGCAATAACTGTTTCTTCACCAGCACCACCGACTAAACGCTCGATGTTGGCACGCACGGTAATACGAGCCTTTGCTTTTACTTCAATCCCGTTCATTGCTACACCTGAAATGAAAGGTGTTTCAATAACTTTTGGATTAACAGACATTTGAACAGCTTCTAATACATCACGCCCAGCTAAATCGATTGCTGCACAACGTTCAAATGACAGCTCAATATTGGCACGGTGAGCCGCAATTAAGGCATTCACTACACGGTCAACATTACCACCTGCTAAATAGTGACTCTCTAACTGATTAATCGTTACAGGTAAACCTGCTTTATGTGCTTTAATCAACGGATTAACAATTCGAGAAGGGATTACACGACGCAATCGCATCCCAATTAATGTAAAAATGCTCACACGTACACCTGCTGCTAATGCAGAAATCCACAATGCAACGGGTACAAAGGTAAAGAATACCGCAAGCACAATGAATAAAATAACTAGTCCAGCAATAGGACCAATCAAAGCTAAATCAAAACCCATTTTCTATTCCTCCATCTCTTTATCTGTTTGTCTCACAACAATGCGTGAGCCTTCAACTTTAATAATTTCTACATGTTGATTGGCATCGATATAGCCACCTTCTGATACAATATCAATGCGTTCACTACCAAGTACCATTGTTCCAGATGGACGAAGTGGTGTAAGCGTTTTCCCAATTTTTCCTAACAGTTCTGTGCGATTCACATTGGATACATACCCTTCTTCTGTCGTAGTTGCATCCATTAACACAAGCCTGTTTAAAACATGCAGTTTTTTTCCGAAAAATTTCATCAGAATCACCATTCCTATCATCGCTATCACAAGCGCAATGAGAATTGCTACTATCATTTGCATCATATTTGCACCTGCCAGTATCAGACTTAGTACTATTAAGACACCGCCTAAAATACCAACAATTCCACCGGGGACAAAAAACTCTGCAATTAAAAGGGCTAAGCCAACAATAAATAACAATAATGTTTCATATCCCGCAAAGCCGGCCACCATATGTCCAAAGAAAAATAAACCAAGTGCTGATAAGCCCATTATACCTGGAACACCAAATCCTGGCGAATAAAGCTCCATCACAAGTCCTAAGCTAGCGATAGACAATAGAATAGGTACAATGATGGGATTTGTAATAAAACGAGCTAACTTTTCAGAAAAGGTTGGTTCAATGGGAACAACATCACTACCATTCAAGTTGGTTACTTCTAAAAGCTCCTGAAAATCGTTAACCGTCCCTTCAGAATATTTAACCTTTGCTGCCTCTGAGGCTGATAGGGTTAACAAATTCTTTCCGCCAGCACGGTATTCTGGTAGTTCATAGTTGGTATCTGCCATTGCTAATGCATACTTAGGGTCGCGCCCTGACGTTTCTGCTGCTGCTTTCATTTGAGCAAGCCAAGCGCTATTGGCCTTTAGGTCGGCTGCATTACCTGCTGAATCGATAACTGCCGCTGCACCGATTGTTCCATTTGGAACCATGTAGATCTCATCCGCATGTAAGGCTAAAAACGCTCCTGCTGAGTGCGCATCCTTATTAATATAAGCAATCGTTTTTATTTGCGTTGCATCCATAAGCATGGCGATATCGCTTGCTGCATTCACAAAACCGCCAGGCGTATGTATTTCTAAGATAATCGCCTCTGCATTGTTTTCTTCAGCCTCTTTAAAAGCTCGTTCTAAAAATGCATGAAGTCCTCGCTCTACTTCATTATGAATCGGAACATGATAAACCTTATTACTGGCAAAAGCCGAAGTTAATGGAAACGCTAACAAAAAAGTCATCCATATCACTAGTAAATAGCTGAGGATTCTCCGTTTTCGCATCTTTTTCCCTCCCTTCTAACATGCCTCTCCTCTGTATATACGGTCAATCATGCGAAAAGTTTCACAAATCTTAAAAAATTTATTAATTATTTATTATTCGATCTAATGCCAATTACTAACACTTAGTATGTGCAAAAAAGCCGAATGAATCAAAGTGATTTCATTCGGCTTTTTCATATGTACGTAAAGTTGAGCAATGTAAAATACCTGAAATTAATCAAAAATGTGATTAATTTCAGGTATAACTTTGTCTGCTCAGTGAATCATACAATTGCGTGTTATGAACGTAGGGATTTTTAATGGGAAATTAAATTACCACTTACGTTTACGTGCAGCTTCTGATTTCTTTTTACGTTTTACGCTAGGTTTTTCGTAGAACTCGCGCTTTCTAACTTCTTGAATTGTACCACTTTTTGATACAGTACGTTTGAAGCGGCGAAGAGCATCTTCAAGCGATTCGTTTTTGCGAACGACAGTTTTTGACATCTCTCTTTCCCTCCCTCCGAACACACGTCAATACACAATTAGGCAAATCACCTTCTGTTGTGTACTAAAAAATTATATCGTATTGTCTAATAATGGTCAATAGAAAGTATGCGAAATTATCAAGTGAATTTTTGGTTTTATTTTTGCTCGAATTATTCATACACAATTCGCCCACAATAAAAATAATTACATTTTCTTAACAATTAAGGGGTTTACAAAAAATAGAATAAGGGCGTAGAATAATCACATTCAATTTCATATCGGCCAAATCTCAACTATTTGAGAACGGAGGAACCAATCTTTTGGGGTTAATTCTGCTTTAGCAGAAGGGATGAGAAAGCTCTTTCGCCATCCTACCCGTCAGCTAACTTCGTCGGCTAAAGCGAAGGAGGTCGTTATTGACCACCATTATTAGCATGCTTTCTACCCTTTTCATGCTCTAATCGTAGGTCTTTTTATTATGCCATCTAACAAACAGTTGTTTACTATTCAGAATTGAGGAAAAATTAAATGAACAATTTTAAAAGAGCATTAAATCCTCCCAAAGTTCTTGTATTGGGCTTTGCCCTCATCATTGCCATAGGTACGTTTCTTTTAACAATGCCATTTTCTACTGAGGATGGGAAGGGTTTGCCCTTTTTAGATGCTTTATTCACTGCTACATCAGCTACTTGTGTCACAGGTTTAATTGTAGTTGATACAGGTGATACCTTCTCTATTTTTGGCGAAGTGGTCCTTTTATTCTTAATCCAAATTGGCGGTTTAGGATTTATGACATTTGCCACATTATTATTTTTACTGCTTGGAAAGAAAATTTCATTAAAAGAAAGACTGCTGCTTAAAGAAGCATTTAATAATATCTCCATTGCTGGTCTTGTTCGATTAGTGAAAAGAATATTGCTCTTTACAGCATGTATTGAAATAATCGGTGGTCTAATTCTATCGATTCGTTTTTCTTTTGATATGCCTATTGGAAAGGCCCTTTATTTTGGATTTTTTCATGCCATATCCAACTTCAACAACGCGGGCTTCGATTTAATGGGTGGCTTTAACGGAATGACTGCCTATGTTGATGACCCCTTTGTTGTTTTCACCATCTGTGCTCTTATTACAATCGGTGGATTAGGCTTTATTGTGATGAATGAATTGTATGAATATCGTGTAACTAAAAGGCTTTCTGTCCATTCAAAAATAGTCTTAGTAACGACACTTTTGCTCACTGTTAGCGGAACCATTTTGATATTTTTGTTTGAGTATGGCAACCAAAAAACTCTTGGACCATTATCCGAATGGGGTAAAGTATTAGGTTCCCTTTACCAAGCGGTTACACCACGAACTGCTGGCTCCAATACACTGGCTATTGGGGACTTAACGCATTCTACATTATTTTTAATGATTCTTTTCATGTTTATTGGGGCAGGCTCTGGGTCGACTGCTGGAGGTATTAAAATCACAACCTTTGCTGTTTTAGTAGCTACTATGTGGTCACAAATTCGAGGAAAAGAAGATGTCGTTCTCTTTAAACGTAGAATTGTTACTGAAACTATCTTAAAGGCTTTGACGGTTACAATGTGTGGAGGATTAATTGTTGTAGTCGTGACGATTATTCTCAGTATCACGGAACAGCATCATAGCTTTATGATGTACTTATTTGAGGCTACCTCTGCGTTTGGTACTGTTGGTCTTTCGATGGGCCTAACTCCAGAGCTAACACCTGCTGGTCGTCTTCTTCTGATTATTACAATGTTCGCAGGAAGAGTAGGACCATTAACCATTGCTTTTGCCATTGCAAAACGAAGAAAAAAAGAGAGTTTCCGCCACCCAAAAGGAAATATTATGATTGGATAACCAAATGAGAGGAAGACAGAACGCTATGACCATTAAACAATACGCTGTGATTGGCTTAGGTAGATTCGGAACAAGCGTCGCTCGCAGATTGCATGAAGCTGGACAGGAAATATTAGGAATTGACATAAATGAAGAAAGAGTAGAGGATGCCGAACCCTATGTGACTCACGCTGTGGTTGCAGATACAACAGAAGAAAAAGCCTTAAAATCGATTGGTATTGGTAACTTCGATTGTGTTATCGTAGCGATCGGTAATGATATGCAATCTAGTATTTTAACCGTCTCTTTATTAAAAGAGCTAGGGATCAAAAAAGTGATCGCAAAGGCACTTGGTAAAAGACATGGGCAAGTGTTAGATAAAGTAGGAGCTGATTGGATTATTTACCCAGAAAGAGATATGGGTGAACGTGTAGCTAATCAACTCCTATCCCCAAATATGTTGAATTATATCGAATTATCAAAGGAATACAGCATTGAAGAAATTATGATTCCTTCCAAAATGGCTGGACAAAACCTTCGTGATTTAGACTTGCGCGCAAAATATAACGTCAGTGTAATTGCGATTGTGCGCGAAGGTGAAATTATTATCTCCCCTTCTCCTGAGCAAATTATTGAAAAGGAAGATTTATTAGTAATGATTGGTCATCGAAAAGATCTTAGCTTATTCTCAAATATTCAGTAACCGCAAAAAAGGCTGTGTCAAGTTCACCTTGATACAGCCTGCCATTTTTGTCTTAGAAAACTTTCTTTTGATCTCTATCATCTTTTAAAATTTCAACAGCCTCTCTAAAGCGCTGGGAATGAACAATTTCCCGTTCACGTAAAAACTTCAAGCTATCATTTAAATCCGTATCATCTGATAAGTCAATAATCCATTGGTATGTGGCACGTGCCTTTTCTTCGGCTGCTATATCCTCATACAAATCCGCGATAGGGTCACCCTTTGCTTGAATATAGGTTGCTGTGAATGGTACCCCCGAGGCGTTTTGATAAAATAGAGCCCGATCGTGATTTACATAATGATCACCCAATCCAGCTTCTTTCAGCATTTCTGGTGTTGCATCTTTTGTTAGCTTATAAATCATCGTGGCAATCATTTCTAAATGTGAAAATTCCTCTGTTGCTATATCGGTCAATAACCCTACTACTTTGTCAGGAATCGTATAGCGCTGATTCATGTAGCGTAGAGCTGCTGCCAGTTCCCCATCCGCTCCTCCATATTGTTCAATTAAAAACTTTGCAAGCATTGGGTTACATGTACTAACTTTTACCGGATACTGGAGTTTCTTTTCATAATACCACAAAGATTTTTCCTCCTAGTCTTTTGTTTAGACTTGCCATGGCCATGGTGTATCAATCCAGTTAAAAGGATAATTCGAATAGCTTCTCCCAAAATTCATGAGTGGTCCATATTTTTGCTCAAAATCAATTTTAAGTTTCATACTTTTCTCTGTATTTTCATTAAATTGCTGAATGGCGTCATAATCGTGTGGATGAGTGTCTAAATAGAGGTTTAATTCAACAATGACGAAATCAATTGCTTGTATTTCTTCTAATTGTTTATAAAATTCGGGCGGCATCTTTTTAGTCATGCTTCCTCCCTCCTTTTAGGGGAAATGGGTATGGGCTAAACAACTGTGGCCATAGTGTCCCTGCCATTAGTGCTTCTCTTGCGGTTGGAAATTGTGGAAGTCCAGGTGGTTGAAAACCCATATATAGTTGTGGGGGTGTTGCATAATACTTAACTTCTATAGGCTTACAAGGATCAAAGGGGCTAATATAGGGCCTCCAAGACTTATACTGTGTAAACATGACATCCTCCTTTCTGTATTTACATTCATCAGTGGAGTATATGTGCATAGAAAATTATTATGCTGATTAAACACAAAGAAGCCATAAGCTCATGTCAATGTACACATGAGCTTATGGCTCTATAAAAAGATAATATTAATAGTTGGAGTCGGCAATTAAACCATTCATAATAGCTACACCAGAGCTAGCCCCAATACGAGTCGCACCTGCTTCTACCATTTTTTTCATGTCCTCTAAGCTACGAACACCACCTGATGCTTTTACACCAAGTTCTGGACCTACAGTTTTACGCATAAGCGCGATATCCTCTGCTGTTGCTCCACCAGTAGAAAAACCTGTAGATGTTTTCACATAGTCAGCACCTGCTGCTACAGCTAACTCACATGCCTTCACTTTTTCTTCGTCTGTTAGTAAGCATGATTCAATAATGACTTTTACAAGTGCGCTATCTTTAGCTGCTTCTACCACTGCTGCGATATCTGCTTGTACAAGGTCATAGTTTTTATCTTTTAACGCACCGATATTAATAACCATATCTACTTCTTTTGCACCGTTAGCAATGGCGTCTTTTGCTTCAAATGCTTTGACTGCTGGTGTATTGGCACCAAGTGGGAAGCCGATAACCGTACAAACTAACACGTCTGTACCCTGTAATAATTCACTGCTTCGCTTTACCCAAGTTGGATTTACACAAACAGAAGCAAAGTTAAATTGTTTAGCTTCAGCACATAATTTTTCAATTTGTTCTTTTGTTGCCTCAGCCTTTAATAATGTATGATCAATCATACGTGCAAAATTTTTTTCCATTGTTGAACGCTCCTTCATTAAACAAGATGTACGTACCTCTTCGAATCATATCATTTTTTCGCGATGGCGTCTAATTTCTTTCTATATAATGAACACCCAAATATAAACATTACAGAACGAGTCATGTTTATCTGAAGTCCTCAAAAGATTATATAGAAATTGATAACTTAATTATTTCACAAAAAAATCTTATATGTACTGATTTTATAAGGATTATGTTATCATAAATCACGTATCTAAAATATGTACAACGAAAAACTTATTAAATGTTTGGAAACACAAGGTAATGTGAATTGAAAGGATGATATATATCATGAGTAACGAGCGATCAAAAATCGTGAGTTTTCATACTCTAGGTTGTAAAGTAAATCATTACGAAACAGAAGCAATTTGGCAGCTGTTTAAAGAAGAAGGCTATGATCGAACAGAATTTGATCAACAAGCAGACGTTTACGTCATTAATACATGCACAGTTACGAATACTGGAGATAAAAAATCACGTCAGGTTATTCGTCGAGCAATTCGCCAAAATCCGGATGCAGTTATTTGTGTAACAGGATGCTATGCACAAACATCCCCTGCAGAAATTATGGCAATCCCTGGTGTTGATATTGTTGTTGGAACACAAGATCGTACGAAATTACTTGGTTATATTGAACAATATCGTGCGGAACGACAACCGATTAATGCTGTACGTAATATTATGAAAAACCGAGTATACGAAGAATTAGATGTACCAGCATTTACAGACCGTACACGTGCTTCGTTAAAAATCCAAGAAGGCTGTAACAATTTCTGTACATTTTGTATTATTCCATGGGCACGTGGTTTAATGCGTTCTCGTGACCCACAAGAAGTATTACATCAAGCACAGCAATTAGTAGATGCTGGTTATCTTGAAATTGTCTTAACTGGTATTCATACAGGTGGCTATGGTCAGGATTTAAAAGATTATAATCTTGCTCAATTACTACGTGATTTAGAGGCCAATGTAACAGGCTTAAAGCGTCTTCGTATTTCATCTATTGAGGCTAGTCAATTAACAGATGAAGTAATTGAAGTACTACGTGGATCAAAGATTGTCGTGAATCATTTACACATCCCTATTCAATCTGGTTCTGATACGGTATTAAAACGTATGCGTCGTAAATATACAATGGAGTTCTTCGGTGAACGTTTAACAAAATTACATGAGGCTTTACCTGATTTAGCTGTTACTTCTGATGTAATCGTTGGTTTTCCAGGTGAGACAGAGGAAGAGTTTATGGACACATATAACTTTATTCGCGATCATAAATTTTCTGAGCTACACGTTTTCCCATTCTCTCCTCGTACAGGAACCCCTGCTGCACGTATGGAAGATCAAATTGATGAAGACATTAAAAATGAGCGTGTGCATCGACTCATCTCTTTAAACGATCAGCTAGCAAAAGAGTATGCTTCTCGTTTTGAAGATCAAGTGCTAGAAGTTATCCCTGAAGAATTTGTGCATGATGACAGTGAAGAAGAAGGCCTTCTAACAGGCTATACAGACAATTACTTAAAAGTAGTTTTTGAGGGTCCAGAAAGTCTAATCGGACAACTTGTAAAAGTAAAAATTACACAAGCAGGCTACCCTCACTCAAAAGGACAATTTGTACGCGTTTTAGAAACAGTGAAATAAATAGTGAAAAAAGGGTTGCCCATTTTATATGGCAACCCTTTTTCCTTTTAATGAAGCTAATCATTCACTTGTATTTGATTTTTCATAATATTGATAAATGCTTTTAAAGATTGACAGCTCCTATAAGAAAATTAGTAGTACAAACAAAATATCCATCTGTACTACCAGCTTTGTTAATATATTATAATATTCTACTGTCCTCTAAACTAGCATTTATCAAGGACTAGGAGGAGGTGTAAGTCCTAAAAGAACAGGCGTTATTACGCTACTGCCAGCACCAAGGCGGATTTGTTGAACTTGCAATACTTTTACAGTAAGTTCTAAGACAATTTTTTCACGTAATGTGCTGAATGTCCCTTCAGGAGCTGCCATAATCGGTGAAAAATCAAGTTCAAAGAAGTTGGCAGCTACTAATTCACCAAATGGTTGTTCATTGTATTTAACAAGATTTTGGAAGAAAGCCTTATCTAATCGAGCATCCATTTGTGTTCTTTCGTTAAGGAAGTTCGCTTCAGCAAACTCGGAAATGCCTAAGATTGGTGTTGCGCCTCCAGGTGTTTGTGGGAAAATAAGATCTGTAAAACCAGAAAACGGAACGTCAGCAATTCTATCTCGAAGTGCCCCATTACATGCTGATGAAGCATATTCGATATTTTTCCGAATATGTCCTGCTACAAATAATTTAGCTCGTGTTACTCTAAAGAAATCAGTGCCACCAATACGTGCAAAGCTGACTGGTACAAGTTTCACTTGATTTAGGAAGACATTCTTTTTCACTCGTTTGATTTCTGTAGCAGCAGGGCTAAGTGTAATATCCGACTCAACAACGATTTGCAGTGTTGGTTCTGCCAATACAACTGGAACTTTGATAGTTGGCGTTGTAACTGGTGTAGTGACTACTGGTGTAATCTCATTCGTTAATGGAATTTGTTCAGTTGATGTTACAGGACAAGGTTGAAATTGGCTTTCTAATTGATCGCTCAAAAAATTCCCTCATTTCATTTTTTTAGTATTAGAGAGCTCTCCTATCGCTAGAATATGTAGCATTTAAATCTATACATGGACGTATATATTAGTTTTATTTTTTATTTGAATTAAGGGATAAATTTCTATAACCCTCCATTACCTTGCCAGTCAAACAGTACTTTAATTTTTTGTACTTGTAACATTTGGATAATTAATTCTAATACTATATTTTGACACAATCGATTGGGATGAATGGCTGACTTATTTTGCGTATTAGATACCCTATACTCAATATTATGCTGTATGTAGCCTTCTATAAATAAATTCCCCTTTAATACAGTTCTTGTTCTATTTCCCAATGACTGGGATCTATGAATAGGTACAAATCTACAATCGGATAGTACTACCTCATTTGTGATCTCTTTAACCTCTTCAATTCCTTTATCAAAAGCAATTTTTTCCTCCATACATATTTCTATTTTGTATTCCCCTAGCACAACAGGAACTCGTATATGTATAAAAGGCTCAGAGGAGTTAATTTCTCCTTTTTTAATTGCTTGTGAGTTATGTAAGGGAACTACTACTGATTTAAACGGATGCTGCTCACTACCATTTTTTTTATTAGTATCAGTTCTCATTAAAGAAATCATTTGATTAATGTTGGAGCTAACCAAACGACAATCTGGTTGTTCAGGGTAAATCGAAATCGTTTGGAGTAGCTTCGTCTGAAGTTGAGGAGATAGGTTATCATTTAAATCAAGAAAATCAAATATTGTATTTTGAACATTTTCACCATAAATAGGAGCATGAAGAAAATCGTTAATTTCTACATAAGTAGAAAAGGGACTTTTTTGGATAATGGTGCATACTTCTCCTTGTAAAGACTTTGCAATCTCTTTATTACGATTTGGAGGATTGTTTTTCTCCTTTTCTGCTATATCATCCAAATGCATATTATTTTCAGCCTCTGACAGAGCTCTATTGAAAGATTTTGGATTATTGTCTGATTGGGCTGTTAAATTTTGTTCTTCAAGGGAGTTCTCATCACTATCTAGTAGATGGTCAATTTCTACCTTTGTTGGACTGGGTACAATTTGATTGCATGCTATCTGGTCTAAAGTTAATTCCTCTACATGGTTCTCATCCATATATCGGAAATTTTCTTCGTTCTCCTTAACATTCGCTTCTATAGGTATGGGTATGGAAGCTAATTGCTCTATTAAGGTCACTTTTGTGTGACTATCATCGATATCTAGAGGATGTTCGTTTTCTTGCTCAACATTTGTTTCTTTAGATATAGGTAGATCTTCATTAGATGCTAATAGCTCTGCTAAGCTAGCATCCTCCCTGAAGTTCTCAAAATTTGGGTGATGTTCGTTTTCTTCCTCAATAATCGGCTCCATAGGTTCGGGGAGCTCTTCATTAGAGATTATATGGTCTGTTAAAGTTGATTCCTCTGTAATTGGTTTATCTTCTATTTCATCAAGCAGATTATTATTTCCATTAAAAGTCTGTTCTAATGGAGATTCGTCATCTATTTTAGTTTGATACCTCCACTCAGTGTATTTATTTTGTTTAGAGGATATTTTTTTCATCTCTCTAAAATTAATCCATGGAGTTGCCATTCATTCACTCCCAAATAATGATTTGACAAAAAAAGCATAACAATCAATTTTTATTTAAGTTTTAATCCATTAGCTAATTCTTCTGATGCGATTATGTTAGGACAATTGAAAATCTACAATACTAATTACAATCCATATTATGCAATATTTTTACTTTTGTCACAGTCCCCACCATGAGATACAATTGGAAAGCTCATGTCCTTATCTTGCCAAAAAAAAGCAGTTAAAAGTTCGAGTAAAAGTGAACTTTCAACTGCCCAACAACATATTTGATTTTATATCAGTATTATTGTTACCATTTTTGCTCCACTACATAAAAAAATTAACAAGGCTCAGTAGGCGGAATCATATCAGGAACAATTGGTGTTGCTGGTGGAGTAAGCCCTGGTAGAACAGGTGTTACTACACTACTTCCAGCGCCCAAACGGATTTGTTGTACTTGCAATACTTTTACAGTAAGTTCTAATACAATTTTTTCACGTAATGTGCTGAATGCTTCTTCAGGAGCCGCCATAATCGGTGAAAAATCAAGTTCAAAGAAATTGGCTGCTACTAATTCACCAAATGGTTGTTCATTGTATTTAACGAGATTTTGGAAGAAAGCCTTATCTAATCGAGCATCCATTTGTGTTCTTTCGTTAAGGAAGTTCGCTTCGGCAAACTCAGAAATGCCTAAAATTGGTGTAGCGCCTCCTGCTGTTTGCGGAAATATAAGATCTGTAAAACCTGAAAACGGAACATCAGCAATTCTATCCTGAAGGGCCCCATTACATGCTGATGAAGCATATTCGATATTTTTCCGAATATGTCCTGCTACAAATAATTTAGCTCGTGTTACTCTAAAGAAATCAGTGTTAGCAATACGTGCAAAGCTAACTGGTACCAATTTCACTTGATTTAGAAAGACATTCTTTTTCACTCGTTTAATCTCTGTCGCTGCAGGACTAAGTGTAATATCGGACTCGACAACGATTTGCAGTGTTGGTTCTGCCAGTACAACTGGAATCTTAATAGTTGGCGTCGTAAGTGGTGTAGTAACTAGTGGTGTAATCTCATTCGTTAAGGGTATTTGTTCAGTTGATGTTACTGGACAAGGTTGAATCTGATTAAATTGTTCACTCAAAAAATTCCCTCATTTCAATATAGTATTAGTGAGCTCTCCTATCGCTAGAGTATGTCGCAATTAAATCTATGTATGGACATTGAACTTGTTCTTTTACATATTTTATTTGGAATGTTTGAGGTTGTGATTTTCCCGGTTGATCTTACACAATGGGCTAAAACTCCATTTAAGCAGGGATTTAACGCAGACCCCCTTCAAATATGATTTACGTAAAAAACCACTTAATAATATTAAGTGGCTTTCTCTAAGTTATGTTGATAATAAATTATACATAGCTGTTATTCAAATTCATAGGATATGGCAGACAGTGCGTATAATGGCGCTGTTTCTGCTCGTAAAATTCTCGGTCCTAATGACATCGTTTGAGCGCCTGCTTGTAATAGCGCTTCTGATTCTTGACGAGAAATGCCCCCCTCAGGACCAAAGATAATAAGCATTGATTTCGATTTTTTATCATACACGTTTTTTAGCTTCTCCGCAAACCTTGTGCGCTTTTCAGCCTTTGCATCCTCTTCATCAGCAATAAAAACGGCATCGAAATGATCTATTTGTTGTACTAGCTGTTTAAATGATATAGGTTCAAAAACTGTTGGAATATGCGTACGGTGAGCTTGTTCCGCAGCTTCCTTAGCAATTTTCTGTAATCTTTCTTGCTTTTTTGCTCCTTTTTTCTTGTCCCATTTCACAATGGAGCGCTCAGCTTCAAAGGGTAATAAAGCAAACATTCCTAGCTCTGTGGCTTTTTGGGTAATAAGCTCCAGCTTATCACCCTTCGGTAAACCACATGCTACTGTTACTTGAATGGGTAACTCTGGGGAAGGGATTGTTTGTCCAGTCGCTTCAATGACAACCTCATCCCCTTCAAATCCTTCAATTGTGCATATATACGCAGTGTTTTGTGCAACAACTACAATGTTGTCGCCTTGCTTCATACGCATCACTCGTTCAATATGCCGTGCATCTTCTCCACTAATACGTGCATTTTCGATAGCTGTCTCAATAAAATAACGTTGCATGCCACACAGTCCTTTCTAGCAAGAAAGGAAAACGCCAAATCACAAGCACACGGCTCACGATTTGGCGCTTCCTCAGTCATGTTATAGTGGACGACGGGCAATAATGGCTACCCAATCTTCCATTAATAATACTTCTTCAATCACAAAGCCTGAAGCTTCTAGTGCTACTTTCACATCATCTCGTTTTGCACCGATGATGCCCGAAGTGACATATAATCCACCTGGTTTTACAATTGTATACGCGTCATCTGTGAAGGACATGATGATTTCAGCCAAAATATTAGCGACTACTACATCTGCTGGTTCTTTTACAGTATCCAATAAGTTACCATGGAACACTGCCACCTTATCTTCCACTTTATTTAATGCTACATTTTCTCGCGCTGAACGTACAGCTACCTCATCTAAATCAAGCGCATGCACACTTTTGGCACCAAGTAATGCTGCACCAATAGACAATACACCCGATCCTGTACCGATATCAACAACTGTATCCCCTTCTTTAATGACCTTTTCAAGTCCTTGTAAACACATTACCGTTGTTGGGTGGGTACCTGTACCAAATGCCATACCAGGGTCTAATTCAATAATTAGTTCATCTGTTGAAACAGGTGTGTATTCCTCCCATGTCGGTACGATAGTAAAGCGTTCAGAAATCTTAACAGGATGGTAGTATTGCTTCCAGGCCGTTGCCCAATCTTCTTCATTGACTTCCACAATGGATACCACATTTTCACCGATATCAATGTTAAAGTTCGTTAAATTTGTGATAGCTGCTTTTATTTCTTCGACTGTTTCATTTAAAAAACTAGACTCTGATAAATAAGCTTTAACAATCACGCCATCTTTCGGAAAATCATCTTCATTTAGCGCATAAATTTCACCATATTGATCTTCACGTGGCTTCGCAAACTCTGCAGAATCTTCGATGACAACACCACTTGCACCTGCTTCATGCAAAATATTCGAAATTGCTTCTACCGCATCATTTTTTGTATGAATGGATAATTCTGACCACTTCACGTAGCTCTTCAGCTCCTCTAATTATTCACCTTGGAATTTTTTCTTAATTTTATCGAATAGTGAACTACCTTGTTCTTCAGGGATATCGCCACTAATTTCTGCAAATTCTCGTAGTAATTGTTTTTGTCTTTCCGTTAATTTTTCTGGTGTCATCACTTTTACTGTCACATATTGATTACCCATACCATAACCATGAACATTTTTAACACCTTTATCTTTTAGACGGAATTGAGCACCTGACTGTGTTCCAGCTGGAATACGTAATTTTACTTTCCCATGGACTGTTGGTACTTCAATTTCATCCCCAAGTGCTGCTTGAGGGAATGTTAATTTCAACTCGAAGTAAATATCGTCTCCATCTCGTTCAAAATCCTTGTGACCTTGAACGCGGAACATAATATATAAATCCCCTGCAGGTCCACCGTTTATACCTGGTTCACCTTGACCAGATACACGAATTTGTTGTCCATCATCCACACCTGCTGGAATCGTCACTTTAATTTTCTTACGTTTTTGGACTTTTCCTTCTCCACGACAAGTCGTACATTTTTCTTTAATAATTTTACCTGTTCCATGACATGTTGAGCATGTACGACGATTCATCATACGACCAAATGGTGTATCCACTGCTTGATTGATTTGACCTGCACCTTTACATGTCGAACATGTTTCTGGTTGCGTGCCTGGTTTTGCTCCTGAACCGTGACATGTTTCACACGTTTCATCTTTCGGGATTTCTATTTCTGTTTCTTTTCCAAAAATTGCTTCCTCAAATTGGATGTTCATACGATATTGCAGATCATCCCCTTTACGTGGAGCATTTGGATCTTGACGGCGACCACCTCCGCCAAAGAATGAACTGAAAATATCCTCGAAGCCGCCAAAGCCGCCCCCTCCAAAGCCACCACCAAAACCAGCATTCGGATCCTCATGACCAAATTGGTCGTAGCGTGCTTTTTTCTGGTCGTCACTTAATACTTCATATGCTTCAGCGATTTCTTTGAATTTTTCATCTGCACCTGGCTCTTTATTAAGGTCAGGGTGATATTGTTTTGATAATTTACGGTATGCTTTTTTAATCTCATCTTTTGTAGCCGATTTTGTTAAACCAAGCACCTCGTAATAATCGCGTTTCTCCATGATTCACACTCCGCTCTGTTTGCATAAAATCTATTGTAACATGCAGTTGAAAAAACTGCCTCATTTTTTCGATTAAAGGTTCTATAAGTTCCAAAAATGAAGATACTCACTTCCTAGCAGCTAACGTATGCAACTATCCCATAAATGGTGCATTTACGTGAAGTGACCTCACATCATGACAAAAGCCAAAGCCGCAAGCGGTCTTTGGCTTTTTCACTTTACTGTGTTACTTCTTATTTATCATCTTTTACTTCTTCGAATTCAGCGTCTACAACACCGTCATCTTTTTTACCAGCGCCAGTGTCTGCACCTGCATCGCCGCCTTGAGCTGCTTGAGCAGCTGCTGCCGCTTGTTCGTAAACTTTCATCACTAGTGGCTGTAATACGCCTTCTAGTTTTTCTTTAGCTGCTTTAATACCTTCTAATTCACCAGCTTCAAGCGCTTTTTTCAATTCGTCACGAGCATCTTCCACAGATTTTTTCTCGTCTTCTGTAATTTGCTCACCAAGGTCAGCAATTGTTTTATCCACTTGGAATACTAATTGGTCTGCTTCGTTACGAAGATCTGCTTCTTCTTTACGTTTAGCATCTGCTTCAGCATTAGCTTCAGCGTCTTTTACCATGCGTTCAATTTCTTCCTCTGATAAACCAGAATCAGATTGAATCACAATTGTTTGCTCTTTGTTCGTACCAAGATCTTTTGCTTTTACAGATACGATACCGTTTTTATCAATATCGAATGTTACTTCGATTTGAGGTACACCACGAGGTGCTGGTGGAATATCTGCTAATTGGAAGCGACCTAATGTTTTATTGTCAGCTGCCATTGAACGCTCACCTTGTAGAACATGAATATCTACTGCTGGTTGGTTATCAGCTGCTGTAGAGAAAACTTGAGATTTTGAAGTAGGAATAGTTGTGTTACGGTCGATTAATTTTGTGAACACGCCACCCATTGTTTCAATACCAAGTGAAAGAGGTGTTACGTCAAGTAATACAACGTCTTTCACATCACCTGTTAATACGCCACCTTGTACTGCAGCACCCATTGCAACAACTTCGTCAGGGTTAACACCACGGTGAGGCTCTTTCCCTGTTTCTTTACGTACCGCTTCTTGTACTGCTGGAATACGTGTAGAACCACCCACTAAAATAACTTGGTCAATTTCAGAAGTTGACAAACCTGCATCAGATAATGCTTGACGCACTGGTCCTACTGTACGGTTTACTAATGGTAAAGTAATTTCGTCAAATTTCGCACGCGTTAAAGAAATTTCTAAGTGTAATGGACCTGCTTCTCCAGCTGTAATGAATGGTAGAGAGATTTGAGTTGATGTTACACCAGATAAATCTTTTTTCGCTTTTTCAGCAGCATCTTTTAATCGTTGCATCGCCATTTTATCTTTTGATAAGTCAATGCCATTTTCTTTTTTGAATTCAGCTACTAGATATTCGATAATTGCGTCATCGAAATCATCTCCACCTAGTTTGTTATCACCAGCTGTAGCTAGTACTTCAAAGACACCGTCACCTAACTCAAGGATAGACACGTCAAACGTACCGCCTCCAAGGTCAAATACTAATACTTTTTGATCTTGATCTTGTTTATCTAATCCATAAGCAAGAGCTGCAGCAGTTGGTTCGTTGATGATACGCTCTACTTCTAGACCTGCGATTTTACCAGCATCTTTAGTTGCTTGACGCTGTGCATCGTTAAAGTAAGCAGGAACTGTAATAACTGCTTTTGTCACTTTTTCCCCTAAGTAGTCTTCAGCATAGCCTTTTAAATATTGAAGAATCATTGCAGATACTTCTTGTGGCGTGTAGTCTTTATCTTCTACTGTTACTTTTTCAGCCGTACCCATTTTTGATTTAATAGAAATGATTGTGTTAGGATTTGTTACTGATTGACGTTTCGCCACTTCACCAACTTGACGTTCACCATTTTTAAAGGCAACAACAGATGGCGTTGTACGGTTTCCTTCTGGGTTTGGAATTACTTTTGGTTCTCCACCTTCAAGTACAGAAACGCAAGAGTTTGTTGTTCCTAAGTCAATACCAATAATTTTGCTCATTAAAATTTCCTCCTATTATGTCAACGCAAGGGATGCGTTTTCTAACTAATTTTAATTGACTAAATAGTGCAAAGACTATTCGTTCACAGATACCATTGTTGGGCGTAATACACGATCCTTTAAGATATACCCTTTTTGTAGTTCGCGTAAGACGATACCCGTTTCTTTTTCACTATCTTGTTCTTGCATAACAGCTTGGTGAATCGTTGGATCAAATTGCTCACCTTCAGCTTTAATCACTTGCAGACCTTCTTTTTCTGTTGCTTCAATTAAAGAGCGATACACCATTTCAATTCCTTTAATGATCGATGCAGTCTCTTCAGAAGTTGTCTCTACTTGTAAAGCACGTTCAAAATTATCAAGGACTGGTAATAGATCAGATAGTAAGCTTTGGGCGCGATACTTTTCAGCTGCCTCACGGTCTAACTGATTACGACGACGCATATTATCGAAGTCAGCACGTAAACGTAGGTGACGATTTTCTTCGTCAGCCAGCTTTGCTTGTAGTTCAGCCAGCTTAGCCTCATACTGTTCTTCAATTGATAACTCTACTTCTTCCTGAACTTCTGTTTGCTCTACTTCCTCAGTTGTCGTTTCAGCTTGTACATCTTCTTGTACTAAATCTTTGTTTTCCGTTGTTTCCGTCACTTGAATCCTCCTCATTATCATTCACTACGATTCTTCATAAAGGCTTGTGTTAAATCCAAGCGCATTACGTCTAATAAAGCCACAACACGCTTATAATCCATACGTGTAGGGCCAATAATAGCAATGGCTCCCTGTTGATCATCACCAATAGAATAGGTAGTGGTAATGACACTGCAATTTTCCATTTCTAGTTGTTTATTTTCTGAGCCTATCCGAATATGAATACCTGATTCATTCGGATGGAAAAGTGACTGCACTTGGCTAGTCGTCTCCATTAAGTCCAAAATCATTCGGACTTTATTTAAGTCATGGAATTCTGGTTGGTTGAACATATTCGTTTTCCCACCATAGAAAATTTTACTTTCTGAATTATGCATTGTTGCTGTGATAAGTGCGCGAATAAAATCATCCGCTGATCGAACATGTTGCTGTAACACTGCTAGCACTTCAGCCTCAAGGCTTTTATGGAGATCTTCTAATGAAACTCCAATAAGGCGATCATTTAAGATATTTACCATTTTCTCTAAATCAGAAGCGGTAAAGTCAGGTGGTAGATTGAACATGCGGTTTTCTACATGCCCATTATTCGTCACGATAATCGCTACTGCTGTGTCGCTAGAAAGAGGGACAATTGAAAATCGTTTAACACGATGCCTTTGGACATCAGGTCCTAAAAGTATGGAAGTATACGATGTCAGCTCTGATAAAATGTTGGCTGACTTTCGGATAATATGCTCTACTTCTACTAGTCGATCATTAAAAATTGATTGAATTTGTTGAATGTCCTTGGAATTGATACCTTGAGGACTCAACAAATGATCTACATAAAATCTGTAACCCTTTTCCGAAGGCACTCGACCAGAGGAGGTATGCGTTTTTTCTAAAAAGCCTAATTCCTCTAAATCCGCCATTTCGTTTCGAATAGTGGCTGGACTAAATGTAATCCCTTGTTTTTTGGAGATTTGGCGAGAACCTACCGGCTGCGCAGACACAATAAAGTCGTCTACAATGACTTGCAATATCTGTAACTGCCGATTTGTTAGCATGATTATCACCTCTGTTAGCACTCAACTAAGAGGAGTGCTAATACTATTATTAAGTTATCAAATCCCACATTTTATGTCAACGATATCGCTCAATCTTCTAGCAAAAATTGTTGAAATACTTCATTGCCCACAAAACGCCCTTTTCTTGTCAGGCGAACACCAAGCTCATCCTGTTCTAAAAGCCCCTTTGACACTAGATCTTTTATTACCACATCATAATGCGCAGTCATAGGTGTTTTAAATTTCTCTTCATATATAGAGTGCATAACACCCTCTGTTTTTCTTAGCCCTAAAAACATTTGTTCTTCTCTTTTTTCCACTTGTGATACTTCATGTGCGTGGACAATTGGTAGCTCATTTGCCTCAACAGCTTCCATATACTTTTTTAATGGACCGTGATTAGAATAGCGTATACCTGCTAAATACCCATGAGCTCCTGCGCCAAACCCTGCATATTCATCATTATCCCAATAAATCTTGTTATGCTCTGAATGATATCCTGGTTTTGCAAAATTACTGATTTCGTATTGTTGAAGCCCATGTAAGGCCATTTGTTGCATCAGCACATCATACATATCCGCTTCTAAATCTTCTGTCGGTAAATACAGTTTCCTTTTAGCGTACTGATTATAAAAAATCGTTTTGGGTTCCACAATAAGAGAATAGGCAGAGAAATGTGGCAAATCAAGAGTAAAAGCTTTGGCTAATGAATCCTTCCATTGCGCCATCGTTTGCCCAGGTAAACCATACATTAAATCAATGCTGATATTACGGAAGCCAATTTTTCTAGCCAGGGCAATTGTTTCATAGACATGATCATTACTATGAGTGCGTCCAATCTTCTGTAGCAATCCCTGGTCAAAAGATTGTACACCCATGCTTAAACGATTAACACCACCGTCGAACAACACCTGCAATTTGGCTGCAGACAATTCATCTGGATTTGCCTCTGATGTAAATTCTGTCACACTATTCATTGGAATATACGTATGAATAGACGTTAGTAGTTTGTCCAATTGCTCAGGAGATAAAGCTGTCGGTGTTCCGCCACCAAGAAAAATCGTCTCGATGTTACGGAATGTTTCAGGATGTTTTTCGGTTGTCAGGGCCATTTCTTTTCCAAGTGCTTCGATATATTCATCCACTGGTTGATTTTTAAAATAAAATTTATTGAAATCACAATAATTACAGATTTGATGACAGAAAGGAATATGAATGTAAACACCTCGTGCCATAGCAATCCCTTCTTTCGCGTTAAGTCTTTTCCATTTCTACATTATAACGAATCGATAGAAGGAACGCTATGAAACCTCACAGGTACTTTTAATGAATATTGATTCTGTAATGACAAAACAAACTGCACCTCCGATTATTAGTTAGAATCTAACAATCGAAAGTGCAGATTTTTCATGTATAAAAAATGACGCCCACAACAATTCCTAACAGCACCAATAAATAAGGCTGTATTTTCCATCGAATTAAACACCATAAAAAGACAGCTACTATGAAAATATCTAACGTGCTGATGATGGTTTGTGTCACAATGGGATGTACAAAAGCAGCAGCTAGAATGCCAACGACTGCCGCATTTGCGCCTGCCATCGCACCTCTAAGTCGTGCAATTCGACTTAGGCTAATCCAAAATGGTAGCGCTCCAACCACTAGCAAAAACGCCGGTAAAAATATTGCGAAAGTAGCAATAATAGCTCCCGGAACGCCAGCAATAACCATACCGATATATGCAGCAAATGTAAATAAAGGTCCTGGAACTGCCTGTGTCATACCATAGCCAGCTAAAAAATCTGAGGTACTTATTTGACCACTTTGAACAAATTGTGTTTCCAGTAAAGGTAAAACAACGTGTCCGCCACCAAATACTAAGGCACCTGCAAGATAAAACTTCTCTATCATAGAAATCCACTCAAGATGCCATAAAGCGGCTAATATAGGTAAACCTAGGAGTAGCACGAAAAAAAGTACTAGTAAAACAATGCCCGTGGTTTTTGAGATGGGTATATGAACTAATTTTGAGGTATTACCCTCATCACTTTTTTTCAGTAGTTGAAAGCCTAAACAAGCAGCGATCAATATTGCTACGATTTGTGCCAATGGATTTAGCCATGTCAATACTGTTATCAATGTCAATAAAGCAATCAACCAATGCCATTTTGTCGAGAGTAGTTTTTTACCCATATCAAAAATAGCATGAGCGACAATCGCCACTGCTACTAACTTCAAACCATGAATCCAATCCATCTTAAACTCTGTATACTTGGAGAAATAGGCAAAAAGTATAAGTATCAGAACTGATGGTAAGGTAAAACCAAGAAATGATAGAAAGCTTCCTAGTACTCCTCCTCTAAGTAAACCAACCCCCATCCCCACCTGACTAGATGCAGGACCAGGCAAAAATTGACTTAACATAACGAGTTGACCATAATCATGTGCAGAAAGCCATTTACGTTTCTGTACATATTCCTGTTGAAAATAACCTAGATGAGCTGTTGGGCCTCCGAATGAGGTACAGCCCAATTTTAAAGCAACAAAAAAAATCTCCCAAAGCCTTCGCAAACTCTCAACTACTTTCCATATCTTTTATTTCATCTTACACGGAAAGCAGTTTTTTTTAGATTAAGAGTTTGTAAAATTTACTTCATTATTCATCTCTCTTTATTTTAATTGCAGAACCTACTTTACTACCCTCTTTATTGATTGGAATTAAAGTGTATTTTTTTTCTGTTAGATAGAGTGCATCTACACGACTTCCCCACCTTGTACCTTCTTTATTTAATGGATAGGGTGCTGCAAAATCCCATGATTGTCCAGATTTTGATTGGATTTTAAAGTGTAACGCATCATTGACAACACTTTCCTCAGCATGAAAATAAATCGTTGTGGAAATAGGTGTGGAGACAACTTTGTCGATGGTTATTTCCTGCTGATCAACATGCTTCACTTTTTTATCAATGGAAAAGATTTCACGATCTTGTTGTAATTGCTCTTGTGAAGCATCTACCTGAAATTCCCAAGGCTTCTCAATTGGTGTTTCAACATTCCAATCTTTATAACGAATAACTAATTCTAATTGTTCATCAGCCGGAAAATCATCCATTTTAATACTATTGTATATCGTATAGACGTTGGCAGACTTTGCTATGGACTGTCCTCCATTACGAACCATATAATCTTGCCCATTGACAAGAATTTGCGGAAAGAAAAATACTTGATGGTCTGGCTTAAACTCTTTTCCAGGTTCGAAAGTTGCATTCAGTAAAATTTGATTGTCATCTATAATCACTTCATTTAATGTTAACCGTCCTAAGCTATTGCTAGCTGTTTTCCCTACATCCGTTTTATAGGCTTCAAAATTCACATCCTGATCCCACCACAAATACAGCGTCGATCCACTAGCAATCATTAATAAAAGGATCACAACAATAAGCCACTTCTTACTTCTCCGATTTTCCTTATCCAAATCCACAACTCGAATCATATCATTGGACAACCGTACACCTCATTTTTATAAAAATCATTATGATTCATTGTAGTGCTCAATCATGCATTATATAACCTTCTATGTTGAAGATTCATTTATGTATAAAAGGATATTACATCCCTTTATGTAGATGACGACCTTTATTGACTTCACGCATTAAATAGTCCACAAAGAGATCATCTCTTACTAGCCATGCTTGTTTATTTCGCTTTAAAAACCACTCCGCTTCATTAAAGCTCGCAAAGGATTGTGTCAGTAGCATGTTATTTTTTTCAATTATCCAATCAACCTCATCGTTTGAATAGAGCATAAACATTTCATCTTGCTGATTTTTATAGAAAGTTCCAAACGTAGACCCTTTTACATTATAACGATTTCTTCTTGCATCCTCTGGAATAGGCTCTATATGGAATGTTGCCACTACATACTGCTTGTAAGCTTCCTCTGTTAATGAGCAGCCAGCAGCCTTTTGATGTCCACCTCCACCATATTTGGCAGCAATAGCTGACACATCAATATGATCATGGATTGTTCGAAAGGATATCTTCTTACTGCCCATATTAATCATCGCAATATAATCAAGATGCGGATTTTCCTTTCCCAATTCATTACCAAGTTCAGAAAGATAGGATTCTGCATAGACAACCCCAGCATAGTATTCTCCCAAAGTAGTTTGAATAAGCTCCCGTTTCTTACGCCGAATGTAACGCTCTGTTTTTTCTTCTTCCATACTTAAAATTTTCTTTTCAAAATCATCGAAGTCAAAGTGATCACTTGTTTTTAAACGCTCAAGCATTTTCTCTTCAAATTCTTCAATAGACACTAGAAAAAAGAGTGCATTTAATCTTTGCGCTTGTAAATTGCCGTTCTTTTCCCATTCCCATGTATCGTATTGTCTTACTAACTCTACAAATTCAGAAACGGCTTCTGTTTTTTCTAATAGTCCATGGATAACCAGGTATTGATAATATAAAGATGTAGCTGACGTTAAAAAGCCTTGCTCATCCTCAATTAATACCTTTCCCCATTCATATTGATTGAAATGGAGTGCTGTCTTATGATGGTCCAACAATTGCACATTACCAGTCGCCTGATAATAATCATGAATCCTTTTTTCATTCTCTTCATTTGGAGAAAGATCTGTAATAAACAAAAATGTTTTCTGTTGATCATTCTCCAAAAAGAATTCGATTTCGCGATCAAGTGCTGTAATGGAATTGTAGCGTATCTTCACCTTATCGTTAAAAGCAAGCTTGGCTAAAATCCCACACCCTACTCCGTCTAAATCGTTATGTGATAATAATTTATACATGTTCTCACCTCGATTGTAGTATGGGTATTTTTTTGGTATTCAAACAGCTAATGACGTTCAATACGTAACAACATTGATATTGTTTTTCAGATAACATACATTAAAACCATACATCTTTAGGGTGAAAGGGAGGACACAGTGAATGAAAAGGAAACTAGCTTATAGTGGAATCGGATTTATTTTGTCTTTGTTTTAAACCTTTGTAATTGTAATTAAATTCTTTTATTCTTGCGAAATTTTCTCCAATTGGGCGATCACTTTATCGTATGTTGCCAATTTAATTTGTTCTAGCACTTTAATCTGAGCCTGTTATCTTTCAGCTTCCATCATTATCAAAGTTGTTTCTACATTCATTTCCCTCTGCTCCTTCTACATTAAAATAGGTTATTTAGAATCTCTATTCAAAATCTCCTTGATTAACCCAAAATATTTCATCCAATGTCGCATTCACTATATAGCAAATCAGTAAACAAAGCTTCAAGGATGGATTAAAACTCCCCTTCTCTATCCGTAGTACAGTCTGTCTTGATATTCCTACTGCATCGGCTAATTGTTGTTGTGTCAAATCTGCTTTGACACGTGCAATTTTTACATGATTTTTCATATATTAACCTCCATATATATGGAGTAAAATATAGTTTACTTTATGTAAATTATATATCACATATATTTTAAAAATAATATCTAATGTTACACCTATTTAGTAGAACAGAATATACTTCGTAGTATAAAAGAAAATAAAATAATTGGTATATTTATGGTAATTAAATATTTTTTATGTTAGAATTTTCCATGAATGGTTTTTGTATATCAACCGTTCCCGAAATATCAGAAAAGAATGGGGGTCTTAAATGAAAAAATCAGTCCTACTTAGAGTATTGGCATTTATAGCCGTATTGCTTATCCTTTTTTCAGATGGGATACAAACCTATGATTTTCTTATCCTATTGTTTGCTGTTTTCTTTATAGGTACCCCGTGGTACAAATTTTTCAAAAAAAAGTAAATTTAAATTTAGGAGGAATAGTAAATGAAGAAAAAATTGATCTTTTTTGTAATGGTTATGTTTTTAGCATTTCAACCCCTATCTGTAAATTTAGGTGCTTTAGCTAAAGAAAAAAATGAAACTACTGACACTACTGATTGTAATAGTTGCTCACAACAAGCACCTTTGCAAATTGAAAAGAATGGTTTCCTTAATGACTCAGTAGTTGTAAATGAAGTGAAACAGGATTTAGATATTGCAGAGAATTTCACACATAGTGAATACAGTAGAGAAGACTTTGATTGGCAAAATACTGAGTATATGGATTACGGTAAGAATAAAGATGGTTTGATGATTCCTTATAAAAAGAACAATGAAAGTTTTGATATTCGATTATTGACTACTTATGATAAAACCACTGGTGAAGTTGGCGAATTTATCATTATGAAATCAACTTTAGATATAGAGAATAATGAAATCAATGTTACTTATGCAACATTAAACAATGAAGACATGCTTGGTATGACTCTTGAAGTAGGTACAAATAAAGTAATTGATAAACAAGTTTATTTCGATGAAAATTCAGAAGTTTCCCTTTTATCAACTAATAGTGCTAAAGCAGGTTATTGGAGTGATTCATGGGAATGCTTAAAAAACTATTGGTATGATGCCCCTGAACTAACAAAACAAATTTGTAGTGCCGCATGTGCGTCAGTAATATTTGGTGGCAATGTTGTAGGTGCTGTTGCGTGTGCTAGTTGTTTAGGTTCTCATGTTATGGTATGTCTAATCCATTAATAGTTAATTAAAAATCCCCTTCTATGGACGTTTAAAAGGTAAACCGATAATAAAATTGTTTAATATTATTATAAAAATATAAGAGCCTTGCTACACTCTAGCGTGTAGTAAGGCTCTTTAAAGTTGTTTAATTCTTATTGAACTAAAGCACCCTGTTAGTTGAAGAACTAATTTTACGAAATAATTCCTTTATAATTGTTGTATAGTACTATATTATTCCGCATGTTCTTTCATTATTTTATCAAGTGCTTTAAGATAAGCATCTTTATTTTCCTTACTTAACTCATAAAGTGCATTATCCCAATTTTCCCCATCTACACCCGATAAATGTGGAGTACTTTTTAGTACAGCTTCTTGCATATTCGGTTTATCCTCTTTACTAGCGTCTTTAATAAGCTTTGTTGCTTTTCTTGCATCTGTAACCCCTACTTGTATGTCTTTGTGAATGTCTTTGTATTTAACAGGAACATTTATATATTCCATATTGTCTAAAATCTTATCCATCTTGATTGCTGTTTTTAAAATATCTTTTTCTTTTTCTTTGTCTTCCATAGCTTTCATCGAGTTTACTATGAATATCTTAAAAATATCACTCAAGCATTTGCCAACTACTCTAAGCAATCATGGAATATTGGCAAAATGGCTCAGATGAATAATCGTTTTTTAATTAGCCTGAGAAATAAGTTATTAAAATTAACACCCCAAGTAATGATTCAAAAACAAGCACAGCATGTCTATAATTTTGAAACCACAAAATAAACAAACTATAACGAAATTCTTAAAATCTGCACTTTCTTTGTGCAGATTTTTTCTTTTAACTAGTCAAATAGATAAAAAGTAATAGCTCTTAAAGTTTTTCTTATAATAATATCATCATTCTTTTTCATTTTAAGATATTTCTTTAAAAATCAAGCTACAGTAACATAGTTAGAATTTGTCAATAAAACTTAGATTTTTCAGAAATGTCTATAAATATTTTTTCAGTAAAATATAATCACCATCTCTGCTAAAATATGCTATTATACCTTTAGTATAATGTCCTATTTTTATTAAAGTAAAAATAGAGGAAATATGAACTACAAAAGGATGATGAATATGCAAAATATCCAACAATTATTCCAGAGCGAAGATGGAAATATCCAACAAAGAGGGAATTTTTTGTCCCTATTAGAGAAAATTGTTTCCTCATTAGATGAATTAAAGAACCCAAATAAGACAACTCTTGGTCCAATGAAAGAACGATCTGCTAATTTTTATCAAGAGCTTATGCAAGAGCATCAAGTGCCAACAACTGGGATTGGACTAGATCAAGTTGTAAAAGAATTGACACATTTAATGCAAGGACACCCTTATCATACACGTAACTTTGTAACAAATGTTTTACCGATGGCAAGTATTCCTGGAGTGTTAGGACAGTTTACAAATGCGCTATTGAATGGCAATAATTTATGGGATGTTTATGGTCCTGCTGCTGCTGAGTGTGAGGTTAAAGTAGTAGCAATGATGTCTAAATTAGTAGGCTATGATTATACGAAAAGTTTTGGCTATACTACATGGGGTGGACAAGGTGCTGTTTTTAGTGGACTTCGTCTTGCCATTGCAAAACAATTCCCTCAAGCAAAAGAAGATGGTGTTCCTACTAATTTATATTGCTTTGCTTCAGAGAATGCCCATTACAGTCTTTTAAAATCAGTAGAAGCCGTGGGTATCGGCAGTAAACATTTAGTGCGTGTAAAAGCAGGTAAAGATCATTCGATGGATGTAGAAGACTTACGTGCACGTATGACAGACGTCATCGAAAATGGCGGTATTCCTGTCTATGTAGTAGCGACTACAGGTGCTACTGATCAATTTGGTATTGATGATGTCCAAGCTATCAAAGAAGTCACAACAACCCTTGAGAAGAAATACAACTTACAACCAGTACATATTCATGCTGATTCGGCTTTAGGTGGTTTTTATGCCTTCTTCAATGATTATGATTTTGATAAAAACCCACTCCAATTCGAGTCAGAGGTTTTACAAGGATTAGCACAAATCCATGAACGTATGCAACATCTAGCCATTGCGGATAGCCTATGCTTTGATTTCCAAAAGCTTGGCCAAACACCTTATTTAACTAGTCTATTTTTAATTAAGGAAGGTAAAAGTTTACAGCTACTAGATATTGAGGACTTTGATACGCCATATGTAGGCAATCGTGGTTATGGCTCTTATCATACTGGCTATACATTAGAATGCTCTCGTATGGGTAGCTCCATTGCAATTTTTGCTGCATTGCAGGCATTCGGCAAAGAGGGCTATCAACAACTATTAGCTAATTATGTACGAGTGAATTTAGCGTTCCGAGCTCAATTAGCTGATAAAACACCAATGTTACAAGTGGTGAATGAAATGAATATCGGTCCTGTAACAGCTTTCCGTTTGTATCCAGACGGGCTGAATTGGCAAGCTGAACAAGCTGGTCATTATACACAAGATCAAATTGAACATATTAATGGCATCAACGCTTCATTCTTTGAAATTATTGGAGAAGGTCGAGACGAAGTATTCTTTGGTGACACAACACGAGTTTGCACCGTTCATACAAGTGATACAACACAACATGTTCCAGTTGCAGCGGCAAAATTCTTCTCAATTTCACCTTATACTGAGACAGCGCATATTCCTGATATGATTCAATTCTTACAGCAAAAGCTTAAAGTACTGGAGGCGTCTCACATTGCGTATCGTCACTAAATTTAAGAGCTCTTTACTCTATAAATATATAGCCAGTTTCACTATTCCAATAGCGATTATTTCCTTGCTCTTTAGTATTGTGTTATTTGCCGTTTCTTACCGCATTATTGACAACTTTGTTATTAAACAATTTGAATCTACTTTAGAGATTACATCGACAACAATTTTTGAAGATATTGAGAAAAATGATGTAAAGGCAGCGGATAATGGTAGCCCTGACAAATACAAAAAGCTTTTAGATCAATTGAATGCAACGGTTAAAAAATATGATGTTGAAAACGCCTATATCCTTTCTAAAGCAAATGGTAAGGAACATATCGTCGCACTAAGTAATACCGACAATCATCAGCAAGATTATGTATTTAGTGAAGAAATGCATGAAGCCGTAGCTAGTGGTAACACACAAACAAGTGATATTTATAAGGATGAATATGGTATCCATAAATCCATTTTTATCCCATTTAAAGATACAGATATTATTTTCGGTTTAGATATGGATGCTTCCTTCATTTCTAAGCTTCAAACGGAAACACTTTGGATTTGTATTATTTTAACGATAGTATTTGTAATTTTTGGTATAATCGTTGCTTACTTTATTAGTGTAGGCATTACAAAGCCAATAAAAAAAATGACACGTTATGTTGGTCAAGTTGCACGGGGAGATTTGGCTGTTGAACCTCTTCACATAAAAGGTTCCAATGAAATTGCCCAGCTTTCATCAGGCATTGAAAACATGACGGAAGATTTGCGTTCGTTAATTAAACAAATCGCTCAAAATGCTGAACAAGTGGCCGCAATGTCGGAGGAATTAACAGCAAGCTCTGAACAGACAAGTGCATCCATTCAGCAAATAACCTCTTCTATGCAAGAGGTTGCAGCGGGTTCAGAAAAGCAAACTTCTTCGATTGAAGAAGTGGATAGTCATATTACAACCATCTCTAACAAAATGTCAGAGGTAGTGACAAGTGTAACCGATGTAACAGATAAGGCATTCCAAGCATCTGCTATATCAGAAAAAGGCAACACCACAATCCAAGATGCTACTGAAAAAATGGCCGTAACATCTCAGGCTATTCAAGAGTCAGCAGCTGTAGTAGAACGTTTAAGCACATACACAAATGAAATTGGAGATATTGTGACATTGATTACCCAAATTACAGATCAAACGAATTTACTTGCATTAAATGCTTCGATTGAGGCAGCGCGTGCAGGCGAACACGGTAAAGGCTTTGCAGTTGTAGCGGAGGAAGTCCGTAAATTAGCCGATCAATCTTTAGAGGCAACTAACAGTATTCGTACACGCATTGAAACGATTAAAGAAGAATCTGCACAAGCCGTCAAATCAATGGCTATCAGTAGCAGTAATCTTGCCGAAAGCTCAACAACATTCAATGCATCCGGAGAGGCATTTGCTGAAATTTATACCCAAGTCACTGCACTGACGAGAGAAATGGACCATGTCAATAACGTGATGTCCAATATCAATGAAGGTGTTAGCAGTATTGCTAGTTCTGTTGAACAAGTGGGGGTCGTAGCTGTTCAAGCTTCAGGCAATATTCAAAACGTAGCTGCTGCCTCTGAGGAGCAATCTGCAAGTATCGAAGAAATAACAGCTTCCTCTAATAACTTAGCTGAAATGGCTCAACAGCTTCGCAATATCATTCAAAAATTCCAGTTATAAAAATAACAAATCCGCTATGCACATTTTCGGCATAGCGGATTCTTCTTTCCATAAAAACTCTCCTACCAAAATGGTAAAAGTTTAGGCAATAATATTTTTCACAACTTTTGAAATAACGGCACCTTCAGCCTGACCTGTCAGCAATGGTTTTGCAATTTTCATGGCTTCTCCCATGTTCATTCCTTTTCCAACACCCGCTGCCACTAATTTCTCTGCAATTTCTTCTTCTGATAATTGCTTTGGTAAAAAGGATCTCAAAAGTGTCAATTTGGCTTCCTCTTTTTCAATCAGGTCTGCTCGCCCAGCCGTTTGTGCACCTTCTAAAGCCTGATTTGTTTGTTTGACCTCTCGATTAATAATAGCTATTTCTTCGTCAGCTGTTAAAGCCTCTCCCTTTTCTTTTTCAGCTGAATCTAATGCTGACTTTAAAAGAGATAATACACCCTTCGCTAACGTATCTTTTTCTCTCATTGCCGTTTTTAATTGTTCAAATACTTCTGTTTTTAACAATGATCTCACTCCTTCTAACCGTCTATATCAAAAAAATTATATCATAAAAATCATGAAGGATTATAGTTCGTTGCATCTGCTAACTTTACTTTATAGTGTAATATTCCCTTTAACTCACCTTCATAAGAAAAAATGCCTTGCTGAATTAATTGACGCAGACGATAGTCGATCCATTCAGCCTCTCTCAATTCTTCCATATGCCCCAGTACCTCTCCAATTAACCTAGCTGCAACTTCGTAATGAATTTCCTCTTGTTCTTCCTGTAAACGTTTAGCACAGGTAATGATCAAGTCATCCTCTCTATCCTCATTATTATTTCCCCAAAGTTCATGATATTTCCATGTATGTATGCAATCGTAATCATCCATTAACAGATTTAGCCCTTCTTTGCATAGGGAGTGCCTCAATGCTTCTTTTAATGGCCATCTTTGGAAATGTTCATAAAAGTAAAGTAAATCCTCTGTGCTGACCTCTCCAGTCGATCTTGGATAATGATCCTCTGCTAACTGTGGTAAAGTATATAACTCATGAAATAACTGAAAAGTATCTAATACATAGATATCATTTGTTTTCTGTTCGAGCATCGCCAAAACGAGTCGAAGCCCTATTTGCTCATGAGCATTTTGACAAGTCCAAATCAGTATATCCTGATGAGGGGGGATATTTTTAATTTTCTCTATTGCTTCCTTCATCTCCCGCTCACATATGATCAATCCATCATCTTCTATTAGATAGCGCTGTTCCAACCATTGAAAACGAGCTTCAATTCCGTCCCTTGTATGTACATCTTTTAAAGGACCAACAGAAAAATTACCTGGCACAACAATAATCTCCTCGGACTTAGCATAGTCAGGATTACGAAAGGCTGCTTTCAAGCTCCCCCCAGGTGAATGACCGAATACAATATGCACTGTTTGTACCGTTGAAGCATCCCGCTCCTCAGCTTGCTGTAATAAAAACTGTAACATGCTATCTCTTGACTGTTCATTTATTAAAGTTAAAAGAAGCATCGACTTCGCATCAGCTTCACTCAATCGTTGTATTGACTGTTTTAGTTGGTTGATCTTCTCCATCATCTGTACTCCTTTATTTAAAAACACCTAACCTTATCATACCTCTTTATTACCTCAAATTACTAATTTAGTTAGTTTTAAAGATATGTTACTACTATTGCTAGTGAATTCTTTAATCTGGGCGGAGGCTCACTTCTTTTGAGCGACTTGCTCACTTTTTGGAGCAGGACAATGTATGAACTATATTCTCCAGAGCTAAAAACACTCATGTCCCTATAAAAAAACATACTACACGTAGTAGCTCAACTACGACGGTAGTATGTTATTTAATCAACATTCGTTAAAAATACTTTTCCTTTTTTAGTTCCCTCAACAGCATCGATTGCCTTATGGATATCCAATAATGGAAAACGAGCATGTACATTCATCATTTTTAAGGAGCCATCCTGTACAAGGTGTATAAGTTGTTGCATCGTTTGTTGCCATTTTTCAATTGACGTCTGACGTTGCCAATGGCGTAAATGAAACATCCTCGCTTGTACCTTTGCTTCCTTCACAATGTTTGTCCAATTTACCTGAATACCCGATAAAAGACCAATAGCTAAAAAAATACCCTCGGGCTTTACGCAGAAGGCAAGCTGATTGCCAGCCTCTCCACCAATCGAATCAATTGCTGCATCTGCTCCCCTACCATTTGTTAATGCCATAACGGTTTCGTAAAGTGGCATATTAGAGGTATCAATGACAAAAGCTGCACCAAGTTGCAGTAATTCTTCAGTATGCTGATTACTTCGTGTCACAGCAATAAGTTGATAGCCTAGCAATTTCGCAAGTTGAGCATAGAGATGTCCAATGGCAGAGCCACAAGCATTTACTAATAAGACATCGTTTGATTGTAAATTAAGTACCTCTGAGCATGTTACGAAGGCTGTAATTGGATTAATATACATTTGTGCTGCTGTAAAATCATTCATCGTGTCAGGAATAGTCACTGCAAAATCTGCTTGCGTTTTCACTACTTCCTGCCAAGTTCCCTCTCCCCGTAACGGTAATACGCGCTGACCAATAATCTTTGGTGAAACAAGCGGTCCAACAGCTTCTATTATTCCTACTCCCTCATAGCCAGGGATAGTTGGTAAAGTGATTCTATGAGCATATTTCCCCCATATTGGTATTAAATCTGAGGGATTAATCGGTCTGGCTAGCATGCGAACAAGAATTTCTTGACCTTGAGGAGGCTCGATTGTTTTATTCTCTAGCCTTACAACCTCTTGCGGATTTCCAAATTCATAAATTTTTAGGCATTTTGCTTTCAACGATTCTAGCTCCTTTATTCATTCTGTATAGAACAACATCATACGTTCCTTAAATCCAAGCTTCTGATAGAAAGGTTGTTTACCTTTGGCACAAAATAATTGAACCCATTTTATATTTTCTTTCTGACATTGCTCTAAAAGAGCATCCATCACCATTGTGCCAACTCCTTTTCGTTGATAATCAGGATGCACCATCACATCACAGATAAATGTTTGATAGATACCATCAGAGATAATACGTCCATAGCCAATTAGATTGCCTTCATCATATATAGATGTACTGAACCAGCTATTACAAATAGCCTTGTATAATTGTTCATACGTATACTGCCCTTTTGCATTCCAGCCAGTTGTTTGGTGCAATGCTTTATACGAGTCTATCGTCGGATTTGTTTCTTTGATTATATACATATAACACCCTCCTTATTTTGAATAAATATACAAAATAACATATATTTAATCAACAATAAGTTTATGATGTTAGAGTTGCAGAAGCTTTAATTGCCCTTCTTCATCCATATTTAATTGTAAAGCTTCGTCTATTTCAATACTAATCGGGCTGATAACTGCTTTCTTATCAGAAAAATACCACAGACGTCCACTCGGTCCTAATAGGATATTGGCTCCGTCTTCATAGTTTCCTAGAAAATTAAGGCCATCCAGTTGAATTTCCTTGTTTGCTATAGGGTTTATAGCATACTTCTTTAATTTTTCAGCAATTGTTTGAATGTCATCTGACGTTAAATTGATTTCTCCAATATGTAACACTTGCTCTACAGAAAAATTAACTTCAGCATGTTTCGGATTTATTTCCTGTCTTGCAATAAGCTCTACTATATTGCCTTCTGGATCGTAGAAATAGCATGCATATGCTTTTAAAAACTCAAAATAGACTTCATCCTGCCCCTCTGAATCCAGCAAGCCTACATGCTCTTCTGCCCAAATCTTTGCCTGTTGAAATAAGTTACTAGGAATATTTAATGCAAAATGATACTGCTTTGGCATTTTAGAAGGCATCTTTTCAAATGTCATCCTGCTTTCTCCCACGGCTATTGTAAAATAGTCAGCTGTTCTTTCTAACAAAGTAAAACCTAACAAATCAACATAAAATTGCTCCATTTTTTGCATATCATGAACATATAATTTTACCTTCGTAATCTTCATCTTTAAGCACCCCTTTACACTCCCTACTATACAAGTAGCTGATTAGAATGGCTTCATGCAAAAGAATGAAGTTTACTTTCGTATAGTTAGAGAAGCTCTCGATCTCCCCTGCTATTTGGCTGCGATATTACGAGGAATTCTACATCTTCTTGTGAATCGTTTCGCATTTGATGTGGTAAATTTGGAGGTACTTCAATTCCCTCATGTTGCTTTAACTCAATTCTTTGGTCATTCAGTTCTATTGTAGCTGTGCCTGAAAGAACAAAGAAAAACTGCTGTGCATGATGGTGATAATGATTTACCTCAGCTGTTTGAGCAGGCATCCGCTCATGTATCACACTAAGCTCCCTATTTTGTACAAGATGCCAGCCATCACACTGTGCTCCCCATTGATAATGTTGTGCTAATGCTTTGTTAATTTTCATCCTTACACTTCCTTCCCTGCTTTAGAGGAGGGATATCCATCATTCTTGTTAACTTCCCTCATCCAATAAATTCAGCTAAGCTAATTTTCCTTTTTTGAAAATCTGCACGGATAGCCTGTAACTCAGCTTCTAACTTTAAGGCACCTGCTTCAACTCCCCTATAAATTACTAGCGGGGGCTGTTCTAAAGCCTTTCTCGCTTGTGAATAATCATAAGATAATAATTTTTTTAGCAACAATAATGTCTTTAGTTTATATTTTCCTTCCCCAGTAATAGTTAGTTCATAGTACGCTACAGAACTTTCTTCAGGCAACATTTCTTCTAAACTAGGTGGAATCAGTACACTTTCAAGGAACAAAATTAAATTGTCATAAGCCATTGAAAAATGCCAATTGCCTGTCCCATGGGGAGCGGTAAAAACAGCCGTATCACCTCTTGATAGATCCAGACAATAGGGATCGCCTTCATCTGTGGCAATGACTAAATAATCATGTGGCCAATCCTCAATCATCTCATCTGTCACTGGATTATAATTATAGCCCTCCTGCCCACGTATTAAATCTCTTGCGCCATAGATATTTAGATTAATATAATCACCTGTAGCCCATGTAACCCTTTCAACAACATAATGTCTCAAAAAATAAACATACTCTGCTGGCAATGACCACCCACCATCCACAAATTGGCTAATATCCTCTTCTGATTGATGATAAAAAACCATGGGATAGGCTGACTCCCGCTCCTGAAGCTCATCAATAAAATCACGCATTTGCTGTAATACTGCATCGAGTTTCTTTTCTAAATCTTTCAATGGAATTCTCTCCTTTTGATGACCAAGTGTCTTTCTTGCATTTTAACATACCCCATCATTAACCAAATAAGGGGAACATGTTATAATCATTAAAATAGACTGGTAGTATGCATAACGTGAACAAAAATAACGGATGGGAGCGATCTGTCATGCAACATACGAATGAACAGATAATACAGCAAGCCAACACGGAATTTTTGAAAGCACTTCGCTATTTAGATTATGGCAAGGTAAAACAAGGGGAAGCATGTCTCAAACAAGCCACCCATTTGGCAAATCTGCTGAATGACCATATCACATTTATTCGTGCTGCCATTTGTTATGGAGAGTTGCTATGGCACGCTGAAAAATATGATGCCTCCGATCATTGGTTACAGCTGGCACTTGATCGATTGACCGCAGGACAGCAAGATATAAATGACTTACTAGATGTGGATGTGCAACGAGCTCGATCCTTACTAAATCACCAACGACATCCATTATAAGGAGCAAGCAATCATGAAATTACTTATTAGACGTCCAGAACAGTCGGACATCCAGGCGTTACACGAATTCTTTGATCTTGTCATTCGGGATACTTATAAAAAAGAAGGAATTGCCGAGCTAGTGGACGATCAACAGGATGAATGGGAAACGAAAAAACAGTATGTAGCAATGGACTTAGAAAGCCAGGGCAAAAAAAGATTTTTCTGGTTAGCTTTAAATGATGAAACCAATGACATAATAGGCACTATCGAATGCGGTGCAGCCAACGAAATCATTCAACAAACGATCAAAGAGGAACTATTCAATTGTCTAGAAATCGGTACCGTTTTTGTTCATCCTAACTATCAAAATCGTGGGATCGGCACCATGCTACTACAGAAAATGCTCCTAACGTTAGAAAATCGAAGGGTTCCTAGTTTTTGTTTAGATAGTGGATATAAACAAGCGCAAATGATCTGGCAGAAGAAATTTGGACAGCCTGATTTTGTCCTTGAAAACTATTGGGGAGCAAATAGTCACCATATGATATGGAAACGAACACTACCATTTCGAATATAGAAGTAAAAAATGCTCTATCAGATTACACAAGAACCTCAATGTAAAAAACAAATCTTTAGTCAATAACATGCTTTATGCATACAATATAAAACACTTTCCCAAATGATTTACAGGGTGTTAATAGGAATTACACATAAGGTTCGTGGTTTAGGGTATGACAAATTACAATGAATACTCAGTATGATTTCCACTTAGCTTTCAAGTGTTACCATCTGGTGAAAATATCCTAATAACAATTTACGGGACTCTCGATATGTGGGATAAGACTCTAAAAAAGACTTTAGATCAGTATGATGATTGGTAAGCAATAAAGAGATTATAAATGCTAATACTTATTATGTTTGGAGGGGAATGAAATGTTAAAATTCATTGATGATTTAGCTGGTGCGGTTTTCGATGTTTTTATGTTGTTTTGTTATTTCTTTGCAGGCGTAATAATTGTAGGAGTCCCCATTTTTTTATTAGCCAAGTTTTTCCTATTGTTTCACTAAACTTCAAACAGGTTGGTCGCACTATAAAAGGAATCACTATAAATAGTGATTCCTTTTATGACGAATACACTCAATATTAGGCTAAATATTTTGCTGCTAGTTCTCAGGTACTTATGGGCGAGACAATGCTATTATTTAATAAATTTATCATAGAACCGTTTGAGCATCGTTGCCATTTGTTGTCTTGTGAGTGTATCTGTAGGATTCATACACTTGCCATCGCCTCGTATAACTCCCTCTTCGATGGCCCACTCCCAATCTTCTTTATGTGCTGGTGATACCATAACATTTGATTTTATCCCAACTAATAACTCTTTCATTTCAGTAAGTTCCTGTTTTAGTTGTTTATTTTCTTTCTTTAATTCTTCATACTGAGACAATGATATTTCCTTCTTCTTATCAGTATCTGTGAACCAGGATAAAGACTTAGATCCATTTAATTGGTTTAAATCTACAGTTCCTTTAATACCTGCTACAATCCCTTTGTCTGTGTACTGCCATAAGTCACAGGCAAAGTTTGGCTTTAGTCCAGGTGAGCTAGAGCCACTATAGCGAGGAATCCATAGGAAATCATAATTTTTAACGGTATCCATCAGATAAGGTTTGTAAAAATGATGGCCTGTATATAGCCCGACTTTTACAGCCTTACTTTTTAAATAATCAATAAACACCTGTGTGCCTTGTACGATATTTTGGACACTAGCACCAAAGCTTTCTTCGATATCTACAACATAAAATAGCGGATTATAGTTTTTTGCTCTGTTATAGAAGTCTTTTGCTTGTTCCAATGCCTCAGTACCATTTTTAAAGGTAACATAAATATAAACACCAAAAGGTACCTTGTACTTAATACATGCTTCTATATTTTGAACGTATTTACGGTCAATTGTGCTTGTACCATATTGTGTGCGGATGATAGCCAAATCAACATCTTTAACCGCTTCAGACCAATCAATATCTCCTTGATGATGTGAAATGTCTATGATATAACTCATACAATTTTCTCCTCCCTAAAAATAGCAAATAAATTATGAATAGCGACAAACCCATTGCTTCACGCATTATTTAGAATCATTCATTAAATAAAGTTATGTAGATTATTTTAGTCCTTATAGGTTCTTCATTTACCGATTTTTAGTGGTCAGATAATTAATAAGACAGAGCACATTTCACATAGTCGAATTCACTCTAAAAAAATAGCGGCTTTATATCAAATATTTACTTTGTAATTAAGTGCTAATTCATCCCCAGGTAACCCTCTTATTCCCCAATTATGTTTAGGCGTTTCAAAAATTGTAATTTCAACATCTTGAGGTGAAATATTTAATTTGTTATTTATGCGTTCAAATAGTAGCTTTACTAATTGTTTTTTAGCTTGAATCGTTCTACCTTCAAACATACTAATTTCTATTATTGTATATGATTCAGTTCTTTCACTTGCAAAATAAAAATCCTCTTTGTCCATAGGAAAAAAGCGCTGAAATTTCTTATCTAATGGATATTCAAGTGCGTCCACCATACAAGAATGGATAATATTCGATAATGTTTCCTTAATGGGATTTAACCTTCCCTTAACACCATAAATTTTAATTTGTCCCAACGACCTCTCACCTTTCTTGACTTACTAATCTAAACTCAACTACCAAATACTGTTCTATAACGATATTATAAAATTCTTCAACATGACCATCAAGCTAATTCTATGCTTGGTTTCATTTAAACAATCACCCAATTTATTCATGAAACAAATGTGAACTATTTAAACCAACAATTCCAAAATAATAACTCTACTTAACTGTGACCATAATTAACTGCAATACGTTGCAAGCTCAGGTAGAAACAGTTATCCAAATAGTACACATTCTGTTGTTCCAATCTGATAAAGAAATAGATATAAAATATATTATTGTTGATGACAAACTAACGTTTGAAGTTGTGGGTACCTATATACCTTAAAGCTCCAGGAAATGAAAGAGAGAGTGAGAGAAGCTCAGGACATACTGTTGCTTCGTTAGTTTCTACACCACTACATTTAAATAAATGAAAAGGAAGAACCTTAAATTACTAAAAATTAACTACTCAATTTTAAATGAGCACCTCATCTTTACTATTCAATTTCAAAAATGACCCAAACTTTATATCTACCTTCAATACTATTTTCTGTATAAACTCTACACTCTTTTATAGAAGCTAATCTAAAAGCGCGAATAGGCTATTTTGTAATCTGGTGTATCATATCCGTTATAAATTCTTCCATATATTTCATTTGCAATTGAATCTGCCCAGGTGTCAGCTTCATATAGAGTATCGAAAAGTATTTCTTCTCTGTTCCATTTAATAGTCATGTCATAAACTCCTACATAATAGAAATAATCTAGATGAATGTATTGTTAGGGATTTTGAATTCCATATTTCAAAGCAAGTAGCTACGGAGCGTTTCGTAAAATCTTTAAATTGCACTTTGCAAACAATTTTATTTTTCTGAAAATTTAAGGGATTGCAATTACTAAGGGATATTAATATAAAATTATATGAAAGTACTATAAAATTATTTCTAATATTGAGAAAAGGTGGAAGTAATATGATTTCAATATACAAATCATTCATATTAGCGGTGGTAATAGGGTTATACGTATATATAGCCAGTAAAAGTGAAAATAGCGTACTTCTAAATTTTGTCATACTTTATATGATAATTTCAATAGTTTATTTATTATTTAGAAAAATTGAAAAAGAAAAAAGTAAGGAAAAATAACTTAATTAAAAGTAGGAGATTCGAGACCTTTGAAAAGATTCACTGTAAACTATCTGAAAAAAAAGCAGAGGATAGTAGCCAAAACAAAAAATGCCCAAGTACTCAATTAAAAACAAGTAACTGGGCATTATTATGACTAATTACTATGTTGTGTATGTATTATACCATTTTGAAGAGTTAAATAATGGTTTTTTTGGAATCAAAGGAAGCACCAAATTTTATTCCGAAGTTCCTCATTCTTTAAATGCATTTATCATATTACCGATTACCATTTTCATAAGCTCGCAGAAATGCTCATTATATTTTTCTTTATCTCTTAGTAGGCTCTGAACACTGTGACATGAAGGTGGAAGAAAACATCGAAGCCCCCCAACAGAGTGGTCTTAATTGGCAGGTTTCTAAACATCATTTCCATGAATAATTCAAGATTTTTATCAAATTCTTTTATTAATTTATGACCTCTTTAAAGCCTATTCGATGTATGATAAGACGATAGCCAGAGTATCCTTCTTCGTCTAGAAACTCCTCAAATTCTCCATAGACAATTATAGGTGTATTGTTTTTATAAGCGTTCTGCATGTTTCTGATAATTTTTTCTTTCACGTCAGGGTTAGCGCTCTGAAAGTGACAATTTATAAGCTCAGAGTATTTACTTAGATAAAAAGATAGAGTGCCATCACTATGTTTTTCGAGTCCATCTGGAGGATTACCGGCTGTCCACAATAAAGTTTTACGCATTGCATAATAAGCTTTCTCCATTCCTAGTTCTGTAAGCATGACATTTATATATGTATCTTGCTCCTCAAAAGTAGAGTCCAGCTCTAACGTATCAAGACGTATTTCTCCTACGTTGTCATAATTTTCAAAACTAGAATCTTCTCCGTCTAAAATGTCCGACTCTTTAAGTTCTACTACAGTTGATTGATTTTCTCCGATAGCAGTATGCTCAGGTGGTGGAATCATATAAACTGAGCCGCCCCGTTCCTCTATTCTTTCTTTCGCTGCCTCCAGGCTGTCCTCACTGAACATAGACTCTACTAGTTCTTGCGTATGAATTTCCTTTTCAACTTCGCCCATAGACTCTTCTTCTGTCTCTGAACTACACCCTGCAATAATTACAAATAAAAGTGCGACAATTGTTATAATAACGCTTTGTATTTTCATATTACATACTCCTCCCTCTAGTTCAATTTTGTTCGAACTCTTTTAATAATACCTCAAATAAAGTTTATTTGGATAACTATTTCCATTTATTATAAAAGCCAATTCTCCAAATTAGGTCTATTTATATTTTTTGGAAGACTATCACTTATATTTAATCAATTATTAAAAGTTACTGAACGTTTTTTATATGAGGTTTCTTTTATATGAAATGCATGATTAGTCTTCATATTAGACCGCTCCCCAGCCTTGCTTTAGGTTTGATGGGGGAAAATTTAAGACCACCCATTTTGGAGTGGTCTTTTATGGTGTATTTAATTAAAGCATTCCGTTAGTTGAATAAGTAAATCTGTCTTGCGTAGGAATCCCAATCTTTATTATCAGTATTTATTTCAATTGTAGGTATGATTGAATTTTCAGCTTGACTCCTATACTCTTGTTGTTGGTCTAATAATAATTCACACGCTAATTTCTTTTCTTGCATGGTTTTCCCTTCCCATTCATTGGGATTTCTACTACTTATTCTTTCCTCTAAATTCTCTGGTGATACAGTTAACAAAGTACATCTTGCTCCCATTCCAAGTAACTGGGCTTCTAATTCCTTAATTTCATCTGATATTGAATGAGAAAATGCTACTCGATGATTTAAATGAAACCTTTCCAAAATAAAGAATAAGCCTTTTGAACGTTGAGTTTGTCCAATTTCTCTTGACCAATTATTTAACATTTTCAACATCGTGACTCTTTCTCTTAAGACTTGTAAGTGTTCCTCTCGACTTAACGACTTTAATTCACCATTTACTTTGTGTAATACTTGCGAATAATGCTCACTGAGAACTATGACACTACGTTCGGCATCATCACTTGCGTGAAGTTGTTTCAACGCTTTTAAGACTGATGTTTTTCCAGCATTCGAATAGCCTTCTAAGATTATCCCTCTAAAATCACTCATTTTCTCCCCCTAATTAATGTAATCTCTATCTAAATAAGGACTGTAGAATTATTTACGGTTGTTAAACTAACCTGCTCCGTTTGCCATCCATGTAACACAAAATCAATACAACGCCATAGAAAATGTAAGATTTTCACGTTCTTTCATTGGAGTTTAACAACACTTCTTTCTTTATGTATGACTCTCTGAAAAACAAAAATAACGGTAATGCCAGCGATAAACCAACTGTAAACAAAGTTAATAGACATATCCACTTTTCTTTAACGTTATACTTTCTTGACTCATTAAACATAAAGATTATAAAAACAAAGCATGAAATAAAAAAGTCAACAGCGAAGAAGGTCGATATCGAGTTTGCAAATAATAAATCTACTAATAACCCTAAATCAAATCCGTTTTTGTTCAAGAATTGCACCAAAAAATAATACGGGAATACTGTGCCGATAATCGCAAATAACAAGTACACTTTTCTCATTTAAATTAAACTTCCCCTCTTTATATGATTTTCACAAATAATATACTTCTTAATTAAACTCTTTCAGTTTAATCATACCTCATAAAAAATAATTTAAATATAAATATAAATATTTCCATTTACCATTCCAACCAATTGTCTTTTAACTATTCCTAAATGGTTAAATGATGCTGCTGAAAATGAAAATATAAATTTCTCTCAATTACTTCAGTTCGTCATAAAAGAACGCTTAGGAATCATTAGAAAAGAACAATAAACAAAAAAAGACCAGGTACTCACTTTCAAATGAGCGCCTGGTCTTTATTTTGGTAACTGATTAAAAATTATTCAACTTTTATATTAAAGGCTTTATTATGTTCTATTTGTTAAATATCCTACTACATTGATTTTTATTATAAACTCAAAAGCTATTTGCCTCTGATATTAGGGTCTCTACAAATTCGTTAATTTGCTCCATTTTCACTTTTAAACATAGTGCAGGCCCAGTTTCTGATGCACTATGATTATTTCTCTCCCCAGCATCTAACACAAAAATTAGTCTATAATAAGGTTCCCATTCGTCTCTTTCATGTTCAGGTACTTGAAGAAAACCATGTCCAGGGTAATAATAAGAACCAAATAGTGGGATATGATAAATACATAAACCAGGATCATGGGCCTCTAACATACTTAGATGTTTAGTATCAATTTGTCTTAGATCTTCTAATAATTTAAAAAAGTCTCTTCTCATACAAACTATTTCAGAACTTATTTCAGGAAAACTATGACCTGATCGAAATAGAATATTAAATTTCACACTAGATTCATTAACTAAAACTAAATTTATTTCAACTTCACAATTAGGTTGATCACTATAATCTTTTAATAAAGCCATAATTTAAACCCCTTTACACTATTAGCAATAGTTATATTAACTAAATTACAACAATCCACAGTGACTATACCATGGATTGTTGTAATGTTATATATGAATTACCTTTATACTGGATCTCCCGTAGTGCTTTTTTTACTTTATATCTCCTTTGTACTGCCAATTGCTTTTTAACCATTTCAATTTCTTTTCTTTTTGATTATATACTGTATCGATAACATCAGTATTTTTATTAAGTAGGACTGTCGTTTAAAATATAGTAAGTTTTATCAAAAGGATTCTGAACATGATTATGTATGTAAAAAAAAATGGCGAACATTGTACGCCAAGTGTAATTAAATATAATACTAGAAAAATAAGCGAAAAGTTAAATATTAGTTTTAACTATCATTCCTTACGCCACACACATGCTACAACTTTAATCGAAAATGGTACATCTGTTAAAACAGTACAAAAAAGATTAGGACATAGTCGAGCTACTGTAACAGAAGATCGCTATGTCCACCTCACTGAGAAAATGGCTAGAGATGTTGCGAACATCTTTGACTCATTTGCTCAAGATATATAAGAAAAGAATTTCTAACTTATTTTTTTATGGTGGGGAATTGGTGGGGAACCCCACCAAATTGATATAAAATCAATTATTAAAAACCCCTATAAACCCTGTTATATCAATATTACTTCGAATCATCCATCTTCAGCACAGCCATGAATGCCTCTTGAGGGACTTCGACTGAGCCTACTTGTTTCATACGTTTTTTACCTTCTTTTTGTTTATCAAGAAGTTTTCGTTTACGGGAAATATCTCCACCATAACATTTCGCTAATACGTTTTTACGGATGGCTTTAATTGTTGAACGCGCCACGATTTTTTGTCCAACTGCTGCTTGAATTGGTACTTCAAATTGTTGGCGTGGGATTAATTCTTTTAATTTTTCTACGATGATTTTACCTCGATCGTAGGCAAAGTCACGGTGTACGATAAAGCTTAGGGCATCGACTTGCTCACCATTTAATAAAATATCCATTTTCACTAATTTCGATGGCTGGTAACCAATAAGTTCATAGTCAAATGATGCATAGCCCTTTGTATTTGATTTTAAATAGTCAAAGAAATCATAGACAATTTCTGATAATGGCATTTCATAAATAATACTTACACGCGATGTATCAATATAATCCATCGTCATGAAATTACCACGCTTCATTTGACAAAGTTCCATAACCGCTCCCACATAATCATTTGGTACCATGATTGTTGCTTTCACATATGGTTCCTCGACACGATCGATTTTTTGCGGGTCTGGCATAAAGGAAGGGTTATCGACTTTCAGCTCAGTACCATCTGTCATATGAACATTGTAAATTACGGAAGGTGCTGTTGTAATTAAGTCGATATTAAATTCACGCTCAATACGCTCCTGAATAATTTCCATATGTAGTAATCCTAAGAATCCACAGCGGAAACCAAAACCAAGTGCTTGCGATGTCTCTGGCTCATATTGTAGAGCAGAATCATTTAACTCTAGCTTTTCTAACGCTTCACGTAAATCGTTGTATTTGGCTGTATCAATTGGATACAAACCACAGTAGACCATTGGGTTCAAACGGCGATAACCAGCTAATGGCTCAGCTGCAGGACGATTTGCATAGGTTACAGTATCCCCTACACGTGTGTCCCCTACATTTTTGATAGATGCGGTTAAATAACCTACATCACCCACTGTTAACTCAGCCTGTGGCACAACTTTTGGTGTATGTACCCCAACTTCAATAACTTCGAATTCCGCACCTGTTGCCATCATACGAATTTTATCGCCAGGCTTGACAGTACCATTGATGACACGAATCGAAATGATAACACCTTTATAAGCATCATAAACAGAGTCAAAAATTAAAGCTTGTAGTGGTGCATCTGGATCACCAGTTGGCGCTGGTACCTTCTCTACGATTTGCTCTAAAATATCCTCGATACCAATACCTGCTTTCGCAGACGCTAATACTGCTTCAGATGCATCTAATCCAATAACGTCTTCTACTTCTTGACGTACACGTTCAGGGTCAGCTGCAGGTAAATCAATTTTATTGATTACAGGTAAAATTTCTAAATCATTGTCAAGTGCTAAGTAAACATTTGCTAGTGTTTGTGCTTCAATACCTTGTGCTGCGTCCACAACTAATATGGCACCCTCACAAGCAGCTAAACTACGTGATACTTCATATGTGAAATCGACGTGTCCTGGTGTGTCGATTAAATGAAATGTATACACTTCGCCGTCTTTTGCTTCGTACTTTAATTGAACTGCATTTAACTTAATTGTAATGCCTCGCTCACGCTCTAAATCCATTGAGTCGAGGAGCTGTGCCTTCATCTCACGGGAAGTTAAAGATTTTGTTTGCTCTAAAATACGGTCAGCAAGCGTTGATTTCCCATGGTCAATATGTGCAATAATAGAGAAATTTCGTATATTCTCTTGTCGTTTTAAACGTGCTTCTCGGTTCATCTTTTCCACTCCTAATTAAACTATAATGAATTATACTATGAACATAACGCAAAGTACAACAGCAACTAGACTTGAAAGCCTATAATATCAATACTTTCAGTGTTTCATGTCGTTTTTAAATTTTACAGTATTAAGTATATAAATGCAGACAAATCAGCTATAGTAGTACTCGATGTGTAGCAGTTGAAATGAAAATGCGTCTACTCGACATGAGGAGAGATTCTCGCCTGATCAACCAAGAAAAGCACGCTATCTCCAAAAGATATCATCATCCATATTGCTAAAAAGCGTGAACACAATCCCATTTTTATAAACCTAAACTATGATTAGTAAAAGAAAGAATGGACATCGCACCATCTTCCACATAATGGAACAGATCAAATATCAAGCTTACCATACAGGAACAACTAATAGAGGTAGAGCAAATGCTCCCTTTCTAAGATATAGAAAAAGTCAGCTACGCAGATAAAACTGTGTATACTGACCTTTTTTATTTTATTTGTTTAAGGATTGTTGAATGAGCTTTGTTAAAACTTCTATCCCTTTTTTCTCTAAATGTACACCGTCAGGGGCAAAGTATTCAGGGTGATTGATTGCTGCTGCATGCCAGTCAATTAGTGTTATTCGCTCATGTTCCTGTGCTTTTTGCAGTAAAGCTTCATTCACCTTTGCTTCCCAAGATCGCGGCACACGTGTATTCACTAAATAAATATCGGCATTTGAAAAAGCTTCAAGGAGTGCATCCATTTGGTCAGTCGTAAAATAACCATTTGTCCCCAATTGTAGAATGACTGCATGATTAGGTTGATTAAAACTTGCATAATTTGGTGCAAGTTTTACAGCTTGCGAAACTTGACGGCCTATTTTTCCATCGATTGTAATAGTCGGATACATATTATGTAAGCTCGGTGCAATATCAATCATTAGGGAGTCACCAATGGCTAGTATGCCACGATAAAACTCATCCTTTTCAGGCTCTATAATGGTGTTATTTTCTTCTTGCTTAGGTGTTTCTATCTTCTGAACATCCTCTACTCCCTCATCCTTACTTTGAGAAGGCTTGTCGGTAGAGGCTTCAGCTTGTTTGTCCTGCTTGTTCAGATTGGCTGTAGGATCTTCGCCATTAATTTTTATCGTTGTTGGCAGCGTTTTAGATGGGTTTTGCTGACTTTCACCCACTACACCTGTCATGCCTGTGAAAAATACAAGCAGAAAAAGAGGAACCATAACCGTTGATATTTTTCGTGGAAAAGTAAGGCTTCCCCACTTGTTTTTATTACAAATCAGATATTTTTGACAATAGACTCGGAACCCTTCTTTCCGGATGGGCATCTCAAAGAAGCGATAGGATAGCTCTGCAATCATCAGGATTAGTAAAAGCTGCAGGAATATTCGCCAATAGGAAGGATTACCAATTTCATGAATGGGTGTCCCTAAAACCATGACAGGATAATGCCATAGATAAATGCCGTAGGAACGAGAGCCTATCCAACTTAATGGCTTCCATGCTAATATTTTTCCTAGTATGCTGACTGGATGAGAAATACATGCAATCAAAACAGCAGCATTCAAGCAAAATAAAAACATGCCTCCTCTATAAAGAAAGGATTGATATTCATCCACATACACTATGCTTACTAAAAAAATAGTAAGTGCAATGAAACTCATCGTATTTAGTTTCTTCACATGGTTCGCTGATAATTTTTGAGAAGATAATCTTTTCATTGGCCAAACGAGTGCTAGCCAACAGCCTATTAATAATTCAAAACAACGTGTGTCCGTTCCATAATAAACACGACTAGGATCAGCGCCTGGCTGATAGAGTAACGCCATTACGAATGCTGAACAAAGGGCACCACAAAAGATGATATTTGCTAGTTTATTTTGTTTTTTAACAACAAAAAGTCCAATCATTAAGAGCAATGGCCAAATCAAGTAAAATTGTTCTTCAATAGCTAATGACCATAGGTTTTTTAAAGGTGATGGAGAACCGAAACTATCAAAATAAGAGAGTTTATGAAAAATGAACCACCAATTACTTGAATAAAAAATGGAGGACAATGCATCCCCGCGCAAAGTATGGAGAAGCTCTTTATGAAAGAGCATTGCCCAAACAAATGATGTAACAATCATAACGTAGGCAGCTGGTAGTAGCCTTCTAAATCGTCCCACCCAAAATTTCTTTAGGCTGACTGTTAATTGATTGCCCTTTAAAGGTAAGATGGTAGAGGTGATTAAATAGCCCGATAATACAAAGAAGATATCTACTCCTAAAAAGCCACCTCTAGCCCAACTGAAGTTAAAATGATAAGCAATAACTGCTAATACAGCCAATGCTCGAATCCCGTCTAGTCCAGGAATATAACGATGATTTAATGACTTGCCTGACATACTATTCCTTCCTTCAATAATCTCTCAATTTCGTTTCGGTATAATGTGTTGGTTTTTTCTAGCTGTACAAAGTAGAAGTCAATCTAAAAGCGCTGTCACAATCTGTAATAACCGCACACGGCTTTGGTTAAATGATGTTAGTTACATCCAAATGCTACAAGGAGTATCGCTTTTTGAAGGTATTCCCTTCTGCATCAAGATAAAACCTGTTGTCACGTAATAAACCTTTTGGATTGATAACCATCCCCTCTCTATTATTTTTGCTTATTCACTTATATGTTTGACGATTGAAATACGATAAAAGTTTGAGAGAAAAATGAAACGTTATCATTTTTAGTCTTCTAAAAATTCATATGTATATTTGCTATAGAGGCATTCCCAAAAATGGTATATACTCCAAAAGTAAGTTTGCTTTATTTGCATATGCCTTCATTTAACGTTTTATCATGAAATTCGCGAGCCAACTTGAAAATTATAAGACAAGAATGAAGCAATGGAAAGACAATTAATGAGAATTATTTCTGGAAATTTTATTATCATACAATATTAAAAAAGTGAGCCCACAAGAGTCCCACTTTTTAATATGATTGGTCTATTTTGTTGAATCATTGACAAACGCTTTTGATATTGCCTTACCAATTACAGCAATTGTACGATTAACCTCTTCCTCAGTATTACCAATTCCACCAATCTCAATAATCATCATTTGCTTTGCTAAATCCTGATTGTATCGCCCATCAACCCCATCACCACTTTTAGAAATAACCCCTTTGGAAATTTTTGGAACGATGGCATTTAGTGTGGATGATAAACTTTCAGCATAGGCTGTATTCCAGCGGTAATTAGCATGTTCTGCCCCAACAACAATAGCGATTTTCGCATAATTTTCCCCATTATATGAGATCGTTGTAAGATCATGTTTTAATGAGTCACGATGTAAATCAACTATTAAATCATAATTATTTGTTTCTAAATGCTTACTTAAATATGGCCTCATCACATTATAAGATTCATGATAGCCTTTACCTTCTTCTTGTAATTTCTTCATAATATCTACATCAAGAACATCCGTCTTTAAACCATTTACATTAAAATGATTCACAATCTTATCCTTCAGGCTCATAATATTGACCGTTTCATGAGAAGTCGCTACCTTACCACTCACTGCTTTCACCATAGGTTCATATGCTTCATGCGTATGGGTAAATAACACTAACACTTTAAATGGGTCCGGGTCTAGGGCTTGATCTGGTTCAGGTTCTTTCGTTTGTTCCAGTACACTTTGTTCAGCTAAATTGGTAGCAGCAAACACGACTTGCTTATCTTCTGATTGTTTGATCGGAGTCGATGCTTGCTTGTTGAACGGAAGTTGCCCAGCAATGACAGGTAATACGAAAAAGAACAATAATATACCAAATGACCATTGTAGTTTTTTTAGCAAAGTCACACCCTCCTCCCCATATCGTATGGAGGGGGGATGTTAATTAGAACGAAAATAAATTTCTTGTTTTACGCATAAATAAGCGTGTTTTAGAAGGACTACTCTAAGCGTTGTTTCTTCATTATTTTATAAATCACTTGCCCAATTCATTAGCATAGAAGCCACTAATTTTGCATAGCGATCAATCCAATAGTCTGCTTCTTTTGGTGTAACCATCAGTTGTGTGTGGGAGCCAGCGAAGGTTTCCTCAAACAGCTGCTGCCGCTCCTCTTTCGTCCATGTCGCCCATTCTCCAAATATAGGTTGTACTAATGTCATATCCAGTTCCTTGTTGATATCTGGTTGCCATGAGGATAATGAAAGCTTCGATGACGGTTTACTGCGTTCAGCCACACGAGCAGCTATCGAACGGAGCATAGTTTCTACCGCATCCGCAATTAATACAGGTGCATCTACTACAGTAGGGATCCCTATTGCTGTTACGGGAATGCCAAGCATCTCATAGGAAATCTCTTGCCGTTGATTGCCTACTCCTGAACCTGGATGTATGCCTGTATCTGTTAATTGAATTGTTTTACAGAGTCGATTACTCGCTCTTGTAGCAAGTGCATCTACTACAATGATTAATTTCGGTTGCAGACGTTCAGCAATAGCAGCCACAAACTCACCTGTTTCGTAGCCTGTTTGTCCTGTTACACCAGGAGCATACATGACAAATTTTTCATCAATGACATCTAAACTATGCAAATGGTCAATTAAATAGGGACCTATTGCATCGGGTGTAATAGTGCGATTTCCTAAACCGACTATTAAAATTTTATCGTCTTCTTGCCAAGAAAGTGCGTCATGCATTTTTTTGAAATTTACAAGCAATTCTTGTTCAAGTTGTGCAAAGCCTTCTTGATCTTCTAATGTTAGTGTCGGGACAGAAAGGGTAATATATTGCCCTTCTTTTTTACCAATTTGCTTTTCCCCTTCAGCATCTACAAGAACATCTGTAATTTTTACTCTACCAGCATTCCGATCTTCAATTTGAATGCCACTTGATTGTTCAAGCTTTTCTTTTTGCTCTTTGGTCTGATGGACAACTACCTCTTCTGATTCATCGATTAAATCTGTTCGTTGCCAATTAAAATTTTGCATACAGTTCACCTCAAGCTGTAGTTTGTTCAAACTGTCAAGTAAATATTCTTTGCATTTATCTATTGCAATTTGGCCAAGCGTTTGTTAAAATGATTTTTGTTGTATTGACACAAGAAATCAATGAGAAGATATCATCTCGTACCTAATTTAGGAGGTGAAATATATGCCAAACATTAAATCTGCGATTAAACGCGTAAAAGTTAACGAAAAAGCTAACATTGCTAATTCTCAAGCTAAATCTGCAATGCGTACTACAGTGAAAAAAGCTGAAAACGCTGTTGCTGCTAACGCTGAAAACAAACAAGAACTTTTACAAGCAGCTTTCAAATCTTTAGATAAAGCAGCTTCAAAAGGACTTATCCACAAAAACGCGGCGGCTCGTAAAAAGTCTCGCCTTGCTAAAAAAGCGTAATTGTTTAAAGGATCAGATACTCTATTAGGAGTAGCTGATCTTTTTAATTTTATAGAGAACATAAAAAGCTGCCCTTATTGGACAGCTTTCTTTGCCTATAGTTGGCGCAATAAAAATAGCTCTAGATAGCGCTCTCGATTTCCACCAGACGATTTTAGCTGTAAATCAACCTCTGCTAATTGATATAATGCCCGTAGCAAATTTTCTTCTGAAGGCCGATGCCGTTGCTCAATCATAAGTTTGACGCGATACGGATGAATTTTTAAATTTTTAGCGATTTGTTGAGGGTGATAACCTTTTTTCAATAAATAAAAAACATTTGACATGGTACGAACATTGGATGCTAGCAAGCCCACTAACATAATAGGTTCTTGTTTTTGTCGCAATAAATCATGATAGATAGACAAGGCTCCGACAGAGTCATTTGCCAAATATGCGTTAAGCATTTTAAAGGCATCTTGCTCTAATGTTTTTGCCACCAAATCCTCCACTAAAGAAGTTGTAATTTCGCCACCTTCACCTAAATAAAGGGTTAGCTTGTCAATTTCCATCTGTAATTGTAGCATGTTGGCTCCGACCATCGTAACAAGCAATTCAATAGCATCTTGTGTAATGCTATTACCTTGTGTTTTGACAATGCCTTGAATCCATACGGCTAAATCCTGCTCTTTTGGTGTTTCTGCTTGTACAAATAATGCATGCTCTTTCATCATTTTAGTCACTTTTTTGCGCTCATCCAATTTTTCATAAGGAGCAATAAAAACCGTTACGGAAAAATCAGAAGGATTCGACAACCATGTTTCCAATCGTTTCACATCATGATCGATTTTTTCCTTCCCTTTCTCGGTTGCCTTTAAAAACGAAGCATTTTTAGCAATAATAAGCTTACGTTCTGAGAAAAAAGGAATGGTATCTGCTTCATCCATGACTGCATCTACTGGTACTTCTTCTAAATCAAATGTGGACATCTCCAGATCTTCTTCTGGACCCATTGCCTCTTTTAAACGTTTAATAGTTTCATCTATAAAATAGCTTTCTTCACCAACAAGCAAATATACTGGTGCAAGCTCACCTTTTTTTATTGTATTCCAAACCGTTGAAATCATAATTTCCCCTCCATCTAGCAATACTATTAGTATACATGATTTCATAGTCCTTTGTGTCTTTGACCGAATTGTGTCGATTCCTTGCCAGACGGGGAAATCACCTTTTCGATATAGCTTTTATGACCATGTTGTCTTATAATAAATAACAGAATTGGAGGGATAACAATGAATCCATTTGAAGGAAAAAACATACAATGTCGACGTAACGATGCCATCGATTCTGGTGTTGGCTTCGGTGTATCATTTGGCGTTTTCACGCTTATGTTTATTATTGCAACTATAGTAGAATTTGTATCACAGTAATTGGACTTATGCAGGAGAAGGGCCTTGGTCATTGGACAAGGCCCTTTTCATTTACGCTAACGGACCAGCGATTATCACGAATACATATTTCGATTGATCCATTCACCCCTGTTGTCCATGTCACTAAATCTCTACTGACAAAACGTTGTACTACTTCTTCATGTGGATGACCATAACGATTATGGAGACCTGCACTAAAAACGGTTAATTGGGGCTGTAGCAGCTCGACAAATTCTTCTGTGCTTGATGTCTTACTCCCATGATGCCCTGCCTTCAGCAATGTGAGATTGGCCAATAAAGGTCCATAACGCTTGATCAGCTGTTGTTCGCCATATTGCTCCAAATCCCCTGTAAATAACGCTGTAAACGCCTTTTGCTGCATGTACAGGACAAGAGAATCATCATTTCCCTCATACAAGGCGTCATCAGGCCATAAGTAATAAAAATCTGTATCCCCTACATGCCACGAAGTCCCCTTCATTTTTTCTTTAATAGGAATATGTCGCTTATTTGCTTCTCGCAATAAATCATCCATTAAAGGCTCATTCAATGAACCACCAGGTGTAACGTGTATTTCCTTCATGTTAATCTCTTGTAAGACTTCCTCTGCTCCTTCAATATGATCTGCGTCTGCATGCGAAGCAATAAAAATATCGATAGTTCGTATACCCTTGCCTTTTAAAAATGGGACCACGACTTGCTTCCCTACCTCATATGGACTATCTGCTTTCTTCCACGATGCCTGCTCAAAGCGCAATACTCCACCTGTATCTATAACATAGACAGCTCGTCTAAAAGGCAATTCAATGACAATACTATCTCCTTGCCCTACATTTAAGAAGGTAATCTTTGTTTCGTTATACAACATGGGTGCCAAATGAATCCAAATAACAGGGATGACAAGGATCAAAATAGCTTTCCTGAATCTTTTTATTTCCAAATAATAGAAGCTCGCTAAAACACTTAACATCGCCACGCAGCTCAGCCAAATAGATGGTTTGCCTGGTGACCATAATTGCCAAGGAAGCTCTTGCATATAAAAGATTACTTCGGTAAACCAATTACGCAGCGGTTCATAGCCAGCAAATAGGACATTAGCAAGTGGTAAAGAAAGATAAGATAGCACAAAGGCAATCATGTTAAAGGGTAATATAATAAAGGAAAACAGTGGAACAAAAACAATATTGACAAAAAACGAGGATAAAGATAATTCATAAAAATGATGGAGTAATAGTGGGTAAACGAGCAGTTGGCACACGAATGTGATAAAAAAAGAACGACCTAGCCAAGTTCTTGTCTGCTTAAAAATAATACCAGAATAAAGAAGACTAGCGGTTGCTAAATAGGATAGCTGGAAACCAATTTGGAAAATAACACCTGGCTCAAGCAAAACAAAGCCTATAAAGCTAATAGCTAATGCATCATCCATCGAAAGAACCCACTTAAAAAAGCGCAGTAACATCATCAATTCTACTACAGAAACAGCACGCCATACGGAAGGTGCTCCCCCTGCAATGACTCCATAAACCGGTAAGAGGATCAATAGCACGACAGTAGCCATTTCCTTGCGAACTCTTATTCTAAGCAATCCTTCAAAAAAGAGCCAAGACATCAGCGCGACATGTAGCCCAGAAATCGCAAATAAATGGGTAATACCAAGCTTTTGATAGGCACGCTGCAGTTCATCCTCCATCTGATCTTGCACCCCTATTAAAAGTGCTTGAGCCTCTGCTACAAGTGATTTTGGAAAAGTCCTCTCTATATGCTTTTTCATTTTGTGTCTTACTTCGGCAAGAATAGTGAAGATGGAGGTTCGTTTTCCTACATAATGCCAATTCGTGATTTCAACAACGCCTGTTGCTCCTTTGCTCGTTAAATAGTTTGACATGGAAAAGGCATAAGCATGTGCAGATGGAGAGGGAGTCACGAGTTCACCTTTTGCAGAATACGTCATTCCAGTTAATGTGGTATTTTCATAAAAATTTTTCTCTTGTTCCGAGGAAAAGGTATAAACTACGTAAAGTTTTTGGCCATTTGTTGTTGTAGCAAACCCACGGAGTTTTTGCCCGTTTATTTTATAGTCACTTGACCAAGTTATAGGGAAGGTTGACGGTAAAGGGGAAGGTTCCGTCAGATGTTTGATAGAAAGGAAAAAATAAGTTAGTAGACCACTAGTTAGCACAAAAATTGCAAGAAAACGTGACTCACCTTTTATGGTGAGCCACAGGACTAGTAGCAGTAAAAAAATGAGTAGCCATGCTGATTTGTATACTGCAATAGCAGCTATCAATACAGCAAGAGCTACCATAATCCATCTATGCTTTAAAGCTTGATGCCAAATAATGCACTCACCTTCTGTTCATATGGGAGCAATTTTTCAGCAGATACCCCACTCTCGCGAAGCTCGTGCAGCATTTCTGTATACAAAGCTAGTTTGTCATCTCGTAAAAAATCAATTTTACGTTCATCAAAGGGTACATGAACTACTTCCACTCCAGCTTTTGCAAATAACTCCTGTGCATATGGATTATTTTTATAATCTGTTGCGTAATACACACGTTCTATGCCAGCTTGAATGATAGATTTTGTACATGGTAAACATGGAAAATGTGTTACATACAAATCAGCACCTTTTGTCGGTGTTCCATATTTAGCACATTGCAGTAAGGCATTCATTTCAGCATGCACGGTACGGACGCAATGATTATCAACCACATAGCACCCTTTTTCGATACAATGCTCGTCCCCTGTAATGGAACCGTTATAACCACCTGCAATGATGCGTTTGTCCCGTACAACAGTTGCTCCTACAGCTAGTCTTGTACATGTACTACGTAATGCGAGTAAATGGCTTTGTGCCATAAAAAATTGATCCCAAGTAATTCGCTCCATATGACTACCTCCAAAAATTGTCTAACTAATTAACTTTCTCTTGCTTTTCTACTATAGTGTAGCCCTTTTAGAAAAGGGGCGTCAATATACCATCCTGTAAAAGCATTACTTTACAGTAATCGCATCCTTTAGCTTTTCAAATGTTTTATCACCAATACCACTAACATTTTTTAAGTCATCTATGGTTTGAAACTGCCCATTTTCCTCTCGATACGTAAGGATACTTTGTGCTTTAGAAGGACCGATTCCTGGCAATGTTGCTAACGTTGCTACATCAGCTTTATTGATATTAATCTTTTGCTCCTTATTAGTCTCAGTAGGTAACGTTAACAAAGAAGAGGCTCCTTCCTCTAGCTGTTCGCCCATGATAGGAATATAGATTACCATTTCATCCTGTACCTTTTGGGCATGATTGATAAATTGTGTGTCAGCATTCTCTGTATAGCCACCAGCAAGCTGTACAACATCTTTTATACGTTGGTCTTGCTCAAGTTCATAAACGCCTGGATACATTACAGCACCCTTTATTTCCACAAATACCTGCTGCATAACCGCTTCCTCAGCAGATTCACTCAAATTTTTTTCTTCAATAGGTTGGATTGTTTCGATGAGCTCTTCTTGGGGAGGTGAAGAGTCAGAACTCGAAAAATAGAAGTAACAAAGTCCACTGACGACTAGTATGCTGGGGAATAACATACTTTTTTTGTACTTTTGCCATAAAGATTGTAGCACAGTACCATCCTTTCCTTGCGAAAGGTCATCATATGGAGTTATATATATCTTACACTATGGATGGGTGGTTGAAAATGATAAAAAAACGTCAGAAGTTTCAATTTACCTGTTGAAGAGAGCTATCTTCTTAGTTATATCCAGTTTTATCCGACAATTTAGCCTCTTTATCCGCCTGTTTAAGTGTTCTATCCGCTACTTTAATCTTTCTATCCACTACTTTAGCTTTTCTATCCATCAAAAAAGCCACACTGCGTATTACACAGTGTAGCTCCCTTTTCTTTATTTCAGCGCACGAATAAAAATGCGTTCACTTTCCTCGTCAGGTGCCTCATCTGTAAAGTCTGCTGTAATTTCCACATGACTAAAACCGATGGCATGCAACCAAGCCATATACTGCTCGATAGTGTAAGTACGTTGCACGTGCTCCTCATCAAAGCGTTCATATAATTCACTTGCGTCATCTCGTACATAAAAGGTCATTTGATGAATAACCGAATGTTCAAAGTCGGCAGGCTCCGTATGCCATATATAACTAATGTCACCATCATCATACGTGAACGGACCATCTAAAAAAATCTCATTCATTTTAAATAACGAGTGAACATCAAAAAACAGCTGACCTCCATCACGCAACGACGTATAGATACGTTCTAATGTCGTATAAACAGAGTGCTCCTCTACCACATAATTCAAGGAATCAATTGTGATTGTGACAACATCGATTTCCTCAAAGCCATCTAGTTCGACCATAGACATACAGTATAATGGTGCATGGTAGCCTGCACCAGCAAAGCGTTCTGCGGCAATGGACAGCATCTCTTCTGATAAATCGATTCCACTGACTTGATAACCAGACTTTGCAAATAACAAGCTAAGTACACCAGTGCCACAACCAATATCCAACAGTTTTGGGTACTGGCTGCTTGGTGCATGCTGTACAACCCAATCTACATAAAGATTGTAAGGAATATCCGTTTGCAGCTCATCATAGACATGAGCAAAGCGTTCGTAACTCACTTAGGCCTCTGGCATGTCTAGTTGCGGTGCATCGCCCCAAAGACGCTCTAAATTATAATAAGCACGCTCATCCTTATGGAATACATGTGCCACAACATCGCCTAGGTCAACTAGTACCCAACGAGCTCCATCAAATCCTTCGACACGGCGAATTTCATAGCCTTGTTGTTCAGCTACATCCTGTAATTCGCGTGCAATGGCTTGCACTTGGCGATCTGAGTTACCATGAGCAATGATAAAATAATCTGCTAAAAGGGAAATTCCTTGCATATTTAAAACGACAATATCCTCACCATGTTTGTCGTCAATTGCTTTGTACGCTGCTTGTAATAAAGTTGAAGTCATCCTTCACTATCCTCTCTGTTCATCATATCGTTATAACATTCTATAGATAAAGGATAAATCGGCTGCTTTGTGTCAATTAAAAATGCCAAAGTATGGCGTACACATGCACTCATCGCCTTATCCAAATTTTTTTGTGCTTTTTTGCGCAGACGATCAACTCCATCAAATCGACGGTTCGGTTCAATCATATCTGCGACAAAAATAATTTTTTCTAAACGGCTCATATTAGCCCGCCCAGTTGTATGGAAACGAATAGCATTCAACAGCTCTTCGTCTGTGATACCAAACTCACTTTGTGCTATATATGCACCTACTGGACCATGTAGTAATTCACTACCCCATCCAATTAGTCTTTCATCTAATTTTTCATCACGAACGATATTCTCCATCCACTCAATATCAGCATATTTAGCAATATCATGGAGGATAGCTGCTGTTTCAGCTTTTTTTACGTCCTCGCCATATTTATGAGCTAGGTTGATGGCCGTTTCCATCACTCCGACTGTATGAATATAACGTTTTTCAGGCATTCTTGGCTTAATCGCCGCTAAATACTGTTCGCGTTCCATAAAGACCTTCCTCTCGTATGAACGTCTCTACAGCTTCTGGTAGTAGAAATGTCACCGTTCCTCCTGTAGCCAGGCGTTCACGAATCAATGTGGACGATAAATCGATTTGAGGTATTTCCACCATACGTATAGGGTACTCTGTTGCCGCGGCTGTCCCTGGACGCTTTACTCCGACAAACTGAACAAGTTTCACTAAATCATCTATACAATGCCATGTATGTAGCGAATCAATCATATCGCCACCGATGATAAAGTAAAATTTCACATTCGGCTCTCTTCTACACAATGCAGAAAGTGTCTCATAGGAATAGGATACGCCACCCTTCTCAAGCTCATACGACTCTACTGAAAAATAAGGAAATGGACGAATCGCACGTTTTACCATTTCAAGTCGTTCAACATTACTAGCATCAAAACGTGCATTCTTATGTGGTGGGATGGCATTAGGCATAAAGCGGATTTCATCAAGTTCTAGCGCATGAAATACTTCATTTGCCATTAAAAGATGACCCATATGTGGTGGGTTAAATGTACCTCCAAGTAAACCGACCCTTTTCATCGTCTCACCTTATTTCGTTACTTTTGGTAATACAATCTTTTTATGATTGCGTGACTCTTTATATAAAACAACTGTCAGACCGATTAATTGGACAAGCTCCGCATGAGCGCCTGTGGCTAATGCTTCTGCGACTTCATGTTTATCCTCTTCACAGTTATCTAAAATACGTACTTTAATCAATTCACGTACTTCTAATGCCTCGCGAATTTGCTTTGTCATTTCATCATTAACGCCACCTTTTCCCACTTGGAAAATAGGTGTTAAATGGTGTGCTTCTGCACGTAAAAAACGTTTCTGTTTACCTGTTAACATAAAAATTAGTTTCCTCCTAATTGCGCCTTCAGTTGCGCAATCATTGAATTTGTATTTGGATAGTTTCCTAACCAGTTTTCAAAAGCGATGGCTCCTTGATGGACAAACATTCCTAAGCCAGTGACAATCGTTGCTCCTTTTTCTTCAGCCGCTTGTAAAAAAGGCGTCATTAATGGATTATACACAATATCCGCAACAATTGCTTCTTTCATCAGCCGATCTAATGAAAATGGCATTGAAAAATTGCCCGTGGAAAGGCCAGCTGATGTCATTTGCACAATAATGCTGAAATCAGCTAGCGTTTCTTCCGCTTGTTGTAATGAAATGGCACGTCCCATACCCATTTCATCAATAATCATTTGAGCATTCGTCACCGTACGATTGGCGATGGTTACATGACGATAGCCTTGTTGCTGCATAGCAAAGGCAATGCCTCGAGCAGCACCTCCAGCACCAACAAGTAATACAGGCTTGTCTTTATGAAAAACCCCAACGGCTTCTTCCAGTGATCGAACAAATCCAATACCATCTGTATTATAGCCTTTCAGCTTTCCTTCTGTTGTTCGTACGACTGTATTCACTGCGCCCATTTTTTGTGCCAGCTCATCTAGCTCGTCTAGATACGGAATGATTGCTGTTTTATGAGGAATGGTCACGTTCCAGCCACTTGCCCCTAATGTCTTCAAACCAGCAACAGCAGATTCTAATTGATCAGGCGTTACATGTAAAGGAATATATGTCGCATCAATTGACATGTCCTCAAACCAAGCATTGTGCATGGCAGGTGATTTTGAATGTTCAATTGGATCACCCATAACTGCAAACCATTTCTTCATTTCCTAGTCCCTCTCTCTACTATGTCCTCCATTTAGATCAGCGAAGGACGAATTGAAACTTGTACACCTTTTGGTGCGTAAGCTGCTACTACTACATTCGCATGTTGAACGGTAATCCAGCCAAGTCCAGAAAATACTACATCTGTTTTCGCTTCTTTGATGGAAAATTCGTGACGAACCAATGGCGGTAACTGGTCGATAAAGTCCGCAGTTGGGGGTGCCAATAATTCTCCTTTATGCTCTTCATATAACGCATCTGCCTTCTCAAGCTTTGTACGATGAATTGGTAAATCATTTGCCACATGGATGGTAAAGGCAGAACGATCACCCTGAATAAAATCAAATCTTGCTAATGCACCAATAAATAGAGTTTGCCCAGCATTTTGTTGATAGACTTTCGGCTTAATTTCTTTTTTCGGCATAATATATTTTAATTCACTGGCATCAATATGATGAGCCATTTGATGATGATTAATAATACCTGGCGTATCATATAATGCACTACCATCATCCAATGGAATATCAATCATGTCTAAAGTAGTACCTGGGAAATGTGAGGTTGTAATCACTTCACCCTCACCTGTTGCCTGCTTAATAATTCGGTTAATGAACGTAGATTTTCCAACATTTGTACAGCCAACAACATATACATTTTGTCCTTTACGATATTCATCGATGGCTTCCATTGCTTCTGCCATCCCTTTGCCTTTATGGGCACTGACTAATAGGACATCGATAGGCTGTAGTCCAAGAGCCTTTGCTTCACGTTTCAGCCAGTTGATAACTTTTTTTGGCTTCACAGACTTTGGTAATAAATCAGCTTTGTTGGCAATCAATAGGACAGGATTCTTCCCTACAAAACGATGAAGCCCTGGTAGCCAGCTTCCATTAAAATCAAATATATCAACAATTTTTACGATTAAGCCTTGCTGTGTGCCAAGACCATTTAAAATACGTAAAAAATCGTCATCTGTTAACGATACTGGTTGAATTTCATTGTAATTTTTCAAACGGAAGCAACGCTGGCAAATGACCACATCCTTTTCTAATGATGATGGGGGTGCATACCCAACTGCTGTTTTATCTTCTGTTTGAATTGTTGTACCACAGCCAATACAATTTGGCATTTCAATCATTCTTGTTCCTCCCAAGTTATAATTCCTTTTCGTTTCAAATCATTAAATACGCGACGTTCAATGAAACGATTCAATTTTGTTACAAGCCCATCTGATTGTGCAACAGGCTTCACGAGCACTGTGTGTAAGCCTAAGCGATTTGCGCCCATTACATCCGTAAGGAGTTGATCTCCTACCATTACTACTTCATTTGGACGTAAGCCTAGTTGAATCAGTGCATTATAAAAAGCATTACGAAGCGGCTTTTTCGCCTTGTGAATATAAGGGATACCTAACGGCTCAGCAAAATGCTTTACACGAGCTTCCTTGTTATTTGACGCAATAATAACACGAATACCTGATTCTTTCATAATGCGTAACCAAATGATTAGCTCTTCTGTTGCATCTGGACGATCCCATTCAACAAGCGTATTATCTAAATCCGTAATGATTCCTCTAATCCCTAATTCTTGTAACTTTTCCGGCGTAATTTCAAAAATATTCGTCACAAATTCGTTCGGTAATAAAAAATTATACAAAATAGCGACCCCTAATCTTAACGTATTATTCGACCATTATAGCATATTTGCAAAGGCTTCACCCATTCGAATTGGGCTTCCTTTTACAACATTATCCGTAAATTTAATTGTATCCTTTTCAAACAGCATCACAACAGTGGAACCAAATGAGAAATAACCAACTTCCTGCCCTTTCTGCCATTTCGTTGTTGTATTGGTAAGTACAATGGAATTCACAAAGGTTGCACCTACTTTGATAAATGCAACATGCTGATTATTTGCTGCTTTCAGCTCAGTCACTAAACGATAATTATGAGAAATTGGTTTTTTACCGTATGTAAGACCTAACTGATTCACAGGATAAGATTTCTGACCAAGTGTATATTGTCGTAAGACTTCTCCATCTATCGGGCTATGGATACGATGGTAATCAGCAGGACTTAAATAAAAAACAATAAAATGTCCGTCTGCATATTGTGCAGCTCGTTCTGTATTGCCGAGTAAATCTTGTAATGCATAAGGCTTACCCTTCACAAGAAATGTCATATCCCATTCAATACGTCCAAAGGATTCCACTTTTGCGTCCACTGGGCTGGCATAGACAGTTGGATTTTTTTCAATAGGTCGAGCTTCTTCAATAAGTTCTCTTGTAAAAAAATCATGTAAACATGAAAATTGTTGTTGTTTTTTTGAAACTTCTTCAAGGTTAATATCGTATAACTTCATGTAGCTTGGTATTATACGTTTACTCCACTTCGCTTTTGCTATTGTCTGCAAAAGATGGGAAGATTGCTTACCATTCGTTAGTTCTATCAAGCGTTGATATAGTTTTTCTTTCATACAGTAAAACCCCTATCCATTAATTTAGACTGTCAATTTTTTCGCATTCGAAGTATAATGGTACAATATCTTAAGTGCAAAGGAGTGATCCCCCTTGTTTTTTTATCACAAGTTGGTGGATACCACGGTTAAGAAAATGAAATCGCACGCAGCTAACTTCATAACAATTAGTAATATGTCCTTTGGAGGCGCGGCTATTATGGCCACTCTACATGAATACTATAGCTATAGTGTCTTGTTTATCTTTATAGCAGCTCTTCTTGATCGCTACGATGGTAAGGTAGCGAGAGCGCTCGGACAAGTGTCAGAATTAGGTAAACAATTAGATTCTATGAGTGATATTATATCATTTGGTGTGGCGCCTGCATTATTAATGTATGAAGTTGTTCTAGTTGATTTTGGTTTTGTCGGCATGATGATGGCCGTATTATTTATCGTCTGTGGCGCGATGCGTTTAGCTCGCTTCAATATTAGCGAAGCGAACGGTTATTTCACAGGTTTACCAATTACAGCCGCAGGTACGTTCTTAACTTTAACGTATTTCGCAGCTTATACGTTCCATCCGGCATTTTATCTTTTCCTTTTCCCCATTTTAGCTTTACTCATGATTAGTACATTTACGTTAAAAAAAGTGTAACAGCACATTTGCTGTTGCACTTTTTTCATTTCCCACGGCTTTTAAACATATACTGTCGAAAAATGGGGAAAGGATGAAATCATTCAATGAGCGGAATTTTTACATCGATGTTGCAGTTATGGCTTGAAATCCCTGCGTTGCTTGGCTATTTAAAGGGGCAAACATTCCATAAACCCTTTTCAAAAGAAGAGGAAGCTGCTTGTATTGAACGATTTTTAGGTGGCGATGAGCAGGCGCGTCTTGATCTAATAGAACGTAATATGAGGCTTGTCGCACATGTCGTTAAAAAATTCCATCCAAAACATGAGCAACTCGATGATTATATTTCTATTGGAACAATTGGACTAATGAAAGCCGTTGAGAGCTATACCCCTGATAAAAAAACTAGACTTGCCACATATGCAGCTCGTTGCATTGAAAATGAGATTTTAATGCATCTACGCACCCAAAAGAAAGTGCAAAAAGACGTTTCGCTATTTGAGCCGATTGGAACTGATAAAGATGGGAACGCACTGCAAATTCGCGATTTACTTCAGTGTGATGAAGAAAGTGCCACAGAGAAGCTAGAGCATAAAGAGCATGTAGCACAACTATACCACTATTTGCATATGCTCGATGAACGTGAGCTCGAAATTGTGACACTCCGTTATGGCTTAAATCAACAGGATGCACTTACGCAAAAGGAAATTGCAGCACGCTTAAATATTTCACGTAGCTATGTATCTCGCATTGAAAAACGGGCACTTATTAAACTCTATCAACTATATAAACGAGACCAAAAAACTATTGAATAATATATTGTAAAATGGTTATGAAAAAAATTCAATCCTTCAATGACGGAAGAATATGCCTATTTCATGGCATATAAAAAGCTCCCCTGCGACATGACTATGTCGCAAAGGAGCTTTCCCGTCATACTAGTGTGCTGATTCAGAGAGTTCTGCTGAAATCAACGTACCTATTAAAGTTGTAATAATCACTACACCTGCTGTTAAAAATAACATCATGAATGCCTCCCATTCTATTATGAAGAGATTTATTAATGTCAGTGTAGCATTTGTTTTTTGTATCAACTGTGATTTTTCTCACAGAATAAACCACACATTTTGACCATTCTGTGTAGTTTATAGTGAGGAAATTGCTTTTAATACGACTTGTGTCGAATGTTTTGCAGCAACTGGTAAAAATTCATCAAAGCTAATATTCGATTCTTTACCTGCAATATCTGATAATGCACGAATGACTACAAAAGGTGTAGCAAATTGATAACAAACTTGTGCAACTGCAGCCGCTTCCATCTCTACAGCTTTCATTTGAGGGAAATGGCGACGAACAGCCTCTACACGTTCAGGATCATTCATAAAAGCATCCCCAGAGCAAATTAAACCAACGCCATACTGGTGCTCTCCAACTGCCTTTACAGCCTCCTCAGCTACCTTCATCAATTTCTCATCTGATTTATATGCTGCTGGCATACCAGCCATTTGTCCAATTTCATAGCCAAAGATTGTGACATCCACATCGTGGTGACGAACTTCATCAGAAATAACGACAGCGCCTACCTCAAGAGTTTCATCATATCCACCTGCAGAGCCTGTATTAATGACAACATCTGGTTTAAACTCATGTAAAAGAATTGTCGTAGACATAGCAGCATTTACTTTACCAATACCGCTTTTTAATAATACGACTTCCTTGCCTTCAAAAGTTCCTGTTGTATACTCACTACCTGCAATCGTTGTGCTGTGTGCATCGTCTAATGCTGCTCTTAGAAGCTCCACTTCCTCTTCCATTGCGCCAATTACTGCAATTTTCATGTACTGTTACTTCCCTTCTTTTATCAACTCTATTAAAAATAATCAAAAGAGTGATTTTCGTCAATAGGCGCCTTCTAATGTATTTAGTTGCTCTAGCTTCACAGGCTTCCACCCTTCATTATCAACCCATTCCATGCTTACACGATACATTTGAGATTTATCATTGGTCGAAACAGTTGCAATGGATGAATTAGGACCACCATTATTTTGCATACGCCAGATGATCATATTGCTTTGGTCAATACCTGTCACAGTAGATACTGTTGCTACTTTCTCAGCCCAGTCTACAGACGTGTCGTCATATGAAGACACATGCTGACCTGTTTGAGTTGTAGGTGTTGGTTGCCAATTTTTATTCGTGATGACCTTCTCAACAATAGGATTATCTGATGCTGATTCTTCTGCTGTGCCTTGTTCTTCCTGGGATGTCTCAGGTTCTGATTCTTCTTCTGAAGGTTTATCTTCTTCTACAGCAAGATCTTCTTTTTCTTCATCCGTCGGTTCTTTTTCTACTTCTTTTTCATCATCACCGCTCTGTTCTTCTTGAACGGGTTCTTCTTTCACTGCTTGATCTGCATCATCTTGCCATTTAAACACATAGGTTGCTGTGATAATAATGAGTACAACCACAACACCAATTAGAACATTCAATAGTTTATCTAGCTTTTTATTACGAGATGGCTGCAAATGACGACCACTTCGAGTTTGTCGTTCACTCATAATGTCTCCCCCTCTCTAGGCAATATTCTATCAAGTTCGACAGCACTTGCAAAATAATTCTACTCACTATTTTACTACAGAGTTATCACGCTAAAAATGGTACAAGCAGTCAGCCAAAGGCTAACTGCTTGTACATATACATATTATTTAATTGAGACAATTTTCACTTTCATTTCGCCGCCAGGTGTTTGAACGACAACCTCTTCACCTTCAGCACGACCAAGTAGACCTTTAGCAATCGGTGATTCATTCGAAATACGGAATTCCATAGGATCTGCCTCAGCAGAACCAACAATTGTATAAGATTCTTCATCTGTTGATGGCTTACCATTGATGATTTCTACGAATGTAACCGTTTTCCCTAGTGATACTACACTGTTATCTGTCTCGTCTTCAGAAATAATCACTGCATTGCGAATCATTGATTTTAATGTTGAAATACGACCTTCTAAAAAGGCTTGTTCTTCTTTAGCAGAATCGTACTCAGCGTTTTCAGAAAGATCTCCAAAATCACGTGCTATTTTAATGCGTTCAACGATTTCTTTTCGTGTTTCAGTTTCTAATTTTACTAATTCTTCTTCTAATTTACGTTTTCCCTCAGCTGTCATAGGGTACTGTTTTTCATTTGCCAAAGTCCTTCACTCCTTGTTTCTTCAATATAAAAACATAAAACTCGACTAAATGCACGGAAGATGCATTTAATCGAATTTTATTATTTTTAAACGTTTTCAAATTACGCTTTGACCTAATAGTATGCATGCTTTTTCAAAATATGCATGTAAATATTGTCAATACCACTCTATCTTATTACAATACGTTGTCGGTTTCAAGAATAGTTTTAATTTTCGTTACCATTAAATCAATCGCCACCTCATTATCCCCACCTTCAGGAATAATGATATCAGCATAACGTTTTGTTGGTTCAATAAATAAATTATGCATCGGTCGAACCGCTGATAAATACTGCTCAATCACCGAATCCGTTGTACGTCCACGCTCTTTAATATCACGCATAATACGGCGAATAATACGTAAATCTGAATCTGTATCCACAAATAATTTAATATCCATTAAATCACGTAAATCAGCATCCTCAAGGACTAGAATACCTTCTAGTATAATAACATCTACTGGTTCAACATGTATAACTTCTTCTGCCCTTGTATGCTGGACGTAATCATACACAGGTTTTTCAATTGGTTGACGCACTAGCAACTTTTTTATGTGCTCAATTAATAAATCATTATCGAAAGCTAACGGATGATCATAGTTAGTTCCTAAACGTTCTTCAAATGTTAAATGACTTTGATCCTTATAATAAAAATCTTGTTCAATTACCACAACAGAATGCTCACGGAAAACATCATAAATGGCGCGCGTCACACTCGTTTTTCCCGAGCATGAGCCACCTGCGATTCCGATGACAACAGGGCGCTTCACTGCCATTAGTTATTCTCCTTTCGCATCATGTTATGCGGCTTCAATGGTGTATCACATTTAAATTTTACAATTTGTAATGGATGACGAGCTGCATCTAGGCTATTGCCATCCTCGTCCCAAATTTCACCCATTGTTAAACGGAAATTCTCAATTTCAGGACCAAAGAATTCTACTTCGTCACCAGGTTTAAAATAATTACGCTGTTGCATTGTCACTATTTTTGTCTCTGGATCATGCTCTAAAATAAGTCCAGCAAATTCATAGGTTGTTTTACGACCATGCACACCAAACATCTGCTCCTCAAAGCCAGGCGCATCATGGAAGAATGCTTCAGCCGTATCACGGTTAGCACATTTGTCTAATTCCTCTAGCCATTCACGTTTAATATTAAAGTTATCAGGATCTGCACAATAAGCATCAATCACTTTACGGTACACAGAAACAACTGTCGCTACATAGTGAATGGATTTCATACGACCTTCAACTTTTAATGAGTCGATACCTAGCTCAATCATATGAGGGATCGCTTCAATTAATTTTAAATCTTTTGGACTCATCGCAAATGGTGCATGGCTCTCATCGAAAAGTGCTTTTTCTTCCCCATCTTCTAATTGATATAGATCATAGTCCCAACGGCATGATTGGCAGCATCCCCCTCGGTTTGAGTCACGAGCCGTCATATGATTAGAAAGAACGCAACGACCAGAGTAGGCTATACACATTGCTCCATGAACAAAGGCCTCAATTTCAATGTCGACCTTTTCCTTCATCAGCTTCATTTCTTCTCCGCCCACTTCACGTGCTAATACAACACGATGTAAACCTTCTTCTTTCCAGTACTGCACGGCCTTCCAGTTGGACAATGATTGCTGAGTAGAAAGGTGAATTTCAAGCTTAGGTGCTGCTGTACGACATGTTTCAATAATGAGCGGGTCTGCTACAATAATACCAGTTACGCCCACTGATTCAATATCCTTTAAATAACGCTCTAAGCCATCCATATTTTCATTGTGGGCAAAAATATTTGTTGTTACATATATTTTCGCACCATATTGATTGGCAAATTCTACACCTTCACGCATCTCTTCAATTGAAAAGTTATCCGCATTCGATCGTAGACCAAACTCTCGCCCACCGATAAATACAGCATCTGCTCCGTAATGGACAGCTATTTTTAATTTCTCTAAGCTACCAGCTGGTGCAAGTAGCTCTGGTTTTTTAGTAATGACACGTTTACCGTTGACAATCTCACGGATTTTGTCATTTTGCTCTAACGCTAATGCCATGTTATTGTCCCCTCCTAGTAAACTGTTTCCTTGAAGATAAAGCCCGTATCTAATGGTCTAATAGCTGGTTGAATATCTTCAATTTTTGCTAATAAATCGTCTTTTATTTCTTCATATGCCTCTTCTGATTCGTCAAAATACGTATCGATCGCTTTTCGATAAGCTTCTGTTACCGCGACTACATAGTCTGGCGTTTGAAGTACACCTTCAATTTTCAGAGCATCGATGCCACCTTCAAATAATTCGCCTAGTTCATCAATAATACACATATCATTTGGACTGAAAATATGTGTACCATTTACATCTTCATATATTGGATATTTATTATTTCGTTCATCATCATGTAGGAACATATTACGATTTTCCTGGCGATTTTCAATAGCCATTACTTTATCTTGATATAAGAAATAATGGCCAAGTAATGGACGTTTTGATTGGAACATACATGTCATGCCATGTACTTGTACTTCAATTTCCATTTCGGTATTTTCTTTAATTTCTAATACTTCATCAAGAGAAAGCTCACGCGCTAACACGGCACGCGTTGCACCACGTTTCCCCCAGTAATTAGCCGTAAACCAGTTTGTAGCTGTCGTTTCTGGATTCCAATGTAACGGAATCGTAACACCTTGCTCTCTACGAATAATGAGAACCGCTGGATCACCGTAGATTAAACGGTCCACACCGATACGTTGCATTTCATTTAAATAATCAGCAAGTGCCTCTAGCTTCTCATTATGGAAAAGTGCATTGACTGCAACATATACCTTTTTACCCGCTTCATGAATAAGCTTTGTCGCTTCTTCTACTTCTTCAACGGAGAACTCTCCTGCTAGACGTAGACCAAATTGTTGTTCACCAATAACAAAAGCATCTGCTCCAGCGACTAAAAGTGCTTTTATATGTTCTAATGATTGTGGTGTCACAAGCAATTCTGGTTTTTTCATAGTAGTCACCTCTTCAAACATAGTAATAAACCATCACCGACTGGTAAAAAAGCACTTGTATAATCTGGGTGCTGCATAATCCAATCCGTGAAGTTTTTTAAATTGCGAATCATTGTTCGCTTACGACGTGGAACATCCTTCAACTCTAAATCAGACAAACCATGCATGTACATATTATCGATATACAATACCCCACCTGATTTTACTAAAGGTGCATATTTTTCAAAAAAGCGTTGGTATTGTCCCTTCGCAGCATCAATAAAGACCGCATCGAATGTTGTGTTAATGGCCTCGTCATCCACTTCTAAAGCGTCACCCTCAATGACCGTAATTCGATCGGATACAGTCGACCGTTTAATATAGGCTTTTGCCCTTGCTACACGATCTTGATCACGTTCAATTGTAACAATTTGGACATAAGGCAATGCCTCTGCCATACGAATAGCAGAGTAACCAATTGCTGTACCTATCTCTAAAATTTTTGACGGATTTTGAATACGCAACAGTTGATTTAATGCATCAATACCTGCCAGCTGCATGATCGGTACGTGATGCTCCTCCGCAAATGCTTCCATTTCTAAAAGCAATTCATTACGTGGCTGTATAAATGATTGTATATATGCATCTGATAATTCCATTGTTTCCACCCTCATTTAAAAGGCAACGAGCGTTTGCCGTTGTCTGTACTTCATCATTTATCAACAAAAAGAAAAAGACCAAACGTGATGTCTTGGTACTTTGCCATACAAAAATGAGCAATTGCTTCGATATGCTCAAACAATTGCCACCACGCATATTTGTCCCGCATAAATGAACGGATTGATCAAAAATCACACTTTATAATAGCATGAAAATAGAAGGAAAGCTATTTTTCTTTCCTTCTATCCATCTGTTTGCTATACGATTTTTGTTCTTCCTATATGTTTACTCTTCTTTTCGTAAATATTTTTCTACCTTCTGCAAATGCTCATCATAGGTTTTTGAGAAGTGGTTGACACCCTCTTTATCTGCTAGGAAGTAGAAATAATCTGTTTGACTTGGATTTAATGATGCCTCAATCGAAGTTTTACCTGCACCTGCTATTGGACCAGGTGGTAGACCTTTATTTTTGTAAGTGTTATAGGCATTATCCACTTCTAAATCTTCATATAGAACACGATCCTTGTGATCACCCAGTGCATAGAGCACGGTTGGGTCTGTTTGGAGTGGCATCCCTTCATTGATTCGATTATAGAAGACACTTGCAATAGTCTCTCGATCCGTTTGAGCAGTCGCTTCTTCTTCCAATAATGACGCAAATGTTAACAGCTGATGTACGGACATTTGTTTTTCAGCTAATACATCACTATAGTTCTTCACTACATTGTTCATGGCTGCTATCATCTCTTCTACAATCGCTTGTAAAGATGGTTTTTCTTCATAATAAGAATACGTAGCTGGATATAAATAGCCCTCTAAGTCATAGCGAATATTGTCAGCTAAAACAGCCTCTGTAACTAGCTCAGGATAATTAGCCATCATTTGCTGAACAAATGTGTCACTCGTCACAAGATCCATAAATTCTTTTTGTGTGTACGGTGTTTTCTTTTCAATCACTTTCCCAATTTGTTCAAGTGTTAAGCCTTCTGGGACTGTCATCGTAAAGACAGGCTTACGATATACCTTCCCTGTTTTCAAGCTTTCAATGAGTTCATCAAATGTCATTGCCTGTGTTAAATCATAATTTCCCGCTTGAAATTGTGATTCATTTTTAAATTTTGCATAGTATTTAAAAACACGTGCATCTTTTATGACACCTTTTTTCTCTAGTAGTGTTGAAATGGAGGACAAACTAGAGCCAATTGGTACTTCTACTGCAATTGTTTTCGTTGCATTAGGGTCTAATGGTTTTAAAGCACCTTTTACATAATTGTACCCAAATAAACCAACAACTCCAATTATTAGTACGAAAACAATGGCAATAATTGCGACGATTTTTCTCACCATTTTTACCTCAGATTTTCTTTCTTGCATTTTTGAAAACATTTCTTGTTTTTTTGAACCGTTATCCACGGGTTTCCCCCCTATCACTATTCAATATCATACTAGAAATCAACTTTCACGACAAACAGAAATCGACAATTCAGTAGAAATTACATATGTAAAAAATCTGCCAACAACTTTCGTTAGCAGATTTTTGAGGATTCTAGAAATAGTTTATCCTATAAAGTGTTTAATACTTCTTCTACAAATTCCCATTCTTCATCTGACTCAATCGGGTATAACTCTTCAATCTGGCCTTCATTTCCAGCTATATATTGGGCTGCAAAAATATCACGCTCATCAATCGGTTCATCTGTTGCTGGCACATATAATACATACGATTTACCGAATTGCTCAGATGAAAATGTATGAATGACTTCGCACACTTGATCTTTTCCTTCTTCGTCTGTCACAGTAATTAGCTGTGGTTCTTCTTCAAATTCATCAAGTAATGTTAACACCACTTCATTAATCATTTCCCATTCGGCATCTGTTTCAACAGGCTGTAAATTTGTCATCTCACCTGTATTGTCATCATAATCAAAAGTCATCGCAGAAAGGTCTCCTGGAATTTCTTGACCGGTTTCATCTAGAAGGGAAAATAACACATAGGACTTGTCCTCCGCATCAAAGGTAAAGACCACACGACACTGCTGTTCCTTACCATCTTTCCCAATGATCATAAATTCTTGCGTTTCTTCATTCATTCTGTTTCCTCCTTTATGACAATTTGATGTCATTTATTAAATCGTTTTTTTGAGGTTAGACACTTTAGAATAGCTTCTCCTATTTTGAGCAAGTTTTCCCTGCATTTCTTCTCTACCTTTGAGCAGGTTCTCGATGTTTGGAGTGGGGCTTGGAGGTTACACTCTATTTCTAAGCGAATCCACAAACTTTATGAACGTTTCCCAACAATTGTGGATCAAATTCACACATCTACAATGCATTCATTCTTCAATTTAACAATCCTTCTACATTAGAAAAGCTTCAATAAAAAAGGAACAAGGACTGCAAGCTGCGATCCTTGTTCCAAGCTTTGAGTTAGAAGATTAGTCTTCGTTTTCATCCTCTAAAGCGTTTAAAACGTCCTCTACCATATCCCACTCTGCTTCAGTTTCGATTGGTGTTAATTCACCATCTTCACCATTTTCAGATGGTACAAATGAAGATACAAAGATTTCAACTGAGCCATCTTCATCTTCCTCTGCGCCTACCATTGAGTAAAACACATATGATTTGCCAAACTCTGGAGATTCATGAACGTGAATCACTTCACAAAGCTGCTCGTTTCCGTTTTCGTCAATCACTGTAATGTGTTGAACATGTAATTCTTCTTCATGGTTATGCTCGTGTGCCATGCATAGTCACCTCATCAATTAATTTTTGCTATCTAAGTAGCCTTGTAAAATCATCACAGCTGCCATTTTATCAATGACCTGCTTGCGCTTTTTGCGACTCACGTCCGCTTCGATCAGCATACGTTCAGCAGCCATCGTCGTTAAACGTTCATCCCATAATTTGACCGGTAGTGAGAAATGCTCTTCTAATAGCTTTTTATAGTTCTCAGAAGCCTCTCCACGCGGTCCAACCGTATTATTCATGTTTTTTGGAAAACCTACAACAAATTCTGTTATAGTATATTCCTTTACTAGCTCAGCGATACGGTCAATACCGAACTCACCATTAGCTTCATCAATTTTTACGGTTTCAATACCTTGGGCGGTCCAACCAAGGGCATCACTTACAGCAACACCCACAGTTTTTGACCCAACGTCTAATCCCATAATTCTCATTTCTAGTCCTCGTTATTCTTTTTGATATAAAATTTAACAAGCTCCTCTAGAATTTCGTCACGCTCAAGCTTGCGAATTAAATTACGAGCATCCTGATGGCGAGGAATATACGCCGGATCACCAGAAAGTAAGTAACCAACAATCTGATTGATAGGGTTATATCCCTTTTCCTCTAATGAAGAATGAACTTTCAACATTACCTGCTTGACTTCCTGTTCCATTGATTCTTCTGGAAAATTAAATTTCATCGTTTGATCAAATGAACTCATGACCAGCACCTCGCTTTCAGAAATAAGGAGATGTGCAAACAAGCTCATCTCCAATTTCTCTTTATTATAACATGTTTTGGTGAATTAATTAAATGGATTTAACATAATCATACACAGAAAGTAGTGCTTCATCAAGTTTTGATGCATCTTTTGCACCTGCCATCGCCATATCTGGACGACCGCCACCTTTACCACCACATGCTTCCGCAACCATTTTCACAATATTCCCTGCATGGTAATTGCCACCAACTAATTCTTTTGAAACACCAGCACATAACATAATTTTTTCACCATCAACTGCTCCAAGAACAATGACTGCTTTTGGCATTTTTGCTTTCAGGTCATCCATCATTTGACGGAGTTGATTGTTATCCTTCGCTTCCACTTTTGTAGATAGCACTGTCACATCTCCAATTGTTTGAGCGGCATCAACAACTGCCCCTGCCTGTGCATTGGCGATTTTTTGAGATAATGCTTCGTTTTCACGTTGTAATTCTTTGTAGTCTGCTTGTAATGCCTGTACTTTTGTGACAATATCTTTAGCATTTGCTTTTAATAATGTCGCTGCATCATTTAATAATGCTTCTTCTTCTTTTACTGCTTCATAAGCAACTTTTCCTGTAACAGCTTCAATACGACGAGTACCTGCACCGATACCACCTTCTGAAACAATTTTAAAGAAGCCAATTTCAGAAGAGCGTTTAACATGGATACCACCACATAGCTCAATCGAATAATCTCCGATGGATACTACACGTACAACATCTCCATATTTTTCACCGAATAATGCCATAGCACCCATTGCTTTTGCTTCATCAATACCTTTTTCTTCAATAACGACCTCTATATCATCCCACACTTTTTCATTTACAATACGTTCAATTTGCTGTAGTTCTTCTTTTGTAACTTGACCAAAGTGAGAGAAATCAAAACGTAAACGATCAGGTCCTACATATGATCCAGCTTGGTTCACATGATCACCGAGCACATCTTTTAATGCACGTTGCATAATATGTGTTGCCGTATGGTTTTTAATGATTAAATTACGGTCATCACGATTGACCACTGCTTGCACTGCATCTTCCACATGCATTTCCCCAGATTCAACTACTACTGTATGAAGCGGTTGACCATTCGGTGCTTTTTGAACATCTTTTACAACAGCTGTAAAGCTATCATTTGAAATAGTACCACTATCAGCAATTTGACCACCCATTTCAGCGTAGAATGGTGTCTTCGCTAAAATAACCAATGCTTCCTGACCTTCCGAAGCGACTTTCGCAACTTGACCATTGACGATCATTGCAGCGATTTCAGTATTAACACTTAACGTATCATAGCCAACAAATTCACTTGCAACCGTTAAGTTTGCTAATACTTCATTCTGTACTTGCATCGAATCAACATCTTGTCGTGCAGCACGCGCGCGTTCACGTTGCTCTTCCATCGCTGCCTCAAAACCTTCATGATCTACTTTCATGCCTACTTCCTCTGCATATTCTTCCGTTAGCTCGATTGGGAAACCATAAGTATCATATAAACGGAAAGCATCTGCTCCTGGGATGTAATCATGACCAGCTGCTTTTTGAGATTCCACTACTTCATTAAAGATAGCTAAACCACCATCTAATGTTTCATGGAAACGAATTTCTTCATTTTTAATGACACGTTGAATAAATTCGCATTTCTCTGTAACTTCTGGATAGAAGTCTTCCATAATTTTACCCACAGTTGGTACAAGTTCAAACATAAATGGTTTTTCAATACCAATTTGTTTAGCATAGCGAACGGCACGACGTAGTAAGCGACGTAATACATAGCCACGGCCTTCATTTGAAGGCAGGGCACCATCGCCTATAGCAAATGCTACTGTACGGATATGGTCTGCAATCACTTTAAATGGTGTATTAATATCTTCATCTGAGCCAAAGATTTCATTTAAGTCTACTTCGCCAGGTCGTTTATATTTACGATTGGCAAACTCCTCGATTTTTTCAATAATTGGCATAAATAAATCAGTATCAAAGTTTGTTGGTACATTTTGCACGACGGACACAATACGCTCTAAGCCCATACCTGTATCAATATTTTGCTTTGGTAGTGGCGTGTAAGTGCCATCAGGATTATGGTTAAATTGAGAGAACACAAGGTTCCAAATTTCTAGGTAACGCTCATTTTCTCCTCCTGGATACATTTCAGGGTCATTTTCATCTGAGCCGTATTCTACGCCGCGATCATAAAAAATCTCTGAGTTCGGACCAGATGGGCCTTCTCCTATATCCCAGAAGTTCCCTTCTAAACGGATTAAACGTTCTTCTGGAATACCGATTTCCTGATGCCAAACATCATATGCTTCCTGGTCTTCTGGGTGAATCGTGATGGATAATAACGCTGGATCAAAGCCCATCCATTTTTTATCTGTTAAAAACTCCCAAGCATAATGAATTGCTTCTTTTTTAAAGTAGTCACCAATAGAGAAGTTTCCTAACATTTCAAAGAATGTATGGTGTCGAGCTGTTTTCCCAACGTTTTCAATATCGTTGGTACGAATCGATTTTTGTGCATTTGTAATACGTGGATTATCAGGGATAATACGGCCATCAAAATATGGTTTCAAAGTTGCAACACCTGAGTTGATCCAAAGAAGTGATGGATCATTTATTGGCACAAGTGGAGCTGATGGCTCATGATGATGCCCCTTTTCTTTAAAAAATTCCAAATACATACGGCGAATCTCTACTGCTTTCATTGGATAAATTCCTCCTATTTTATATTGTAAAATCACGATACGAATCCTGCGATTTACCGAAGAAAATAAAAAAAGCCCTCATCCCCAAAAAGGGACGAGGACTTGTCATTAGTCTCGCGGTACCACCCTAGTTGTAAGTAAAAACCTTACTTACCTCTTTAGCACTTGTAACGTCAGTGAACGGCAGGGATTAGCTGCACTCTGGAGTAGCTTTCGGCATTTGCTGTTGTGAGGATTTTTTCAGCCTAGAAATCCCTTTCTTGTGCACACACAAATACGTACTTTTTCCATCATCGTTTTTACTTTTTCTATCGAAAATTATAAAAAAAATCTATTGCGCTGTCAATTAGTACTAGTATGACTAACACTAACTAAGCAATCATTTTTTTGAAATATATCCACATACCCCATGTAAAAATAACTAAGAAGGCGCTAATTGCAATAGTTGTATAAGGGGTATCTTGATAAGGTAAAGGTACATTCATTCCAAAAAAACTAGTAATTACTGATAGTGGTAACATAATTGTCGAAATGACCGTTAATAAATTCAGCTTTTCAATGGATTTCCCACTGATAATTGAAAAATACGTATCAAGCGTGCTGTTCACTAAATCGCGATATGTCTCTGTGGAGTCGACAATACGCTCTAGATGGTCATTCAAATCTTTATAGAATGGAATATTTTCTTCTTGAATATCAAATTTCCACTGGCCATTGATTGTAGAAAAAATTCTTCTTTGTGGCATAATGGCCTGACGAATTAAAATAATTGTCCGCTTCAATGCAAGAAATTCCTCTGTCACCACTTTTGGTTGATAATCATAAATTTCTTCTTCTAGTTCATCTATACGTGCGCGAATTCGTTCTAATACTGGGAAGTATTCGTCTGTAATACCGTCAATAATTGTATGCAATAAAAAATCAGTACCCTTTTCCAAATATCTTGGGCTATTGACACAAACATTTTCCATTTTTCCTAGCCATTGCAACTTTTGCTTATGCACTGTCACAATATAGTTTGGTCCCATAAAAATATTTAACTCAACGGTTGTAATTTCATTGTTACTTTTCTCATTATAAATTGGTGCATGGAGCACAAAAAATTTATAATCACCATAACTATCCATTTTTGGACGTGAGCCTTCATGTAAGCAATCTTCAACTGCTAGTGGATGAAAGCCAAATACATCAGCTATATTATTCAATTCATTATAACTATAGTCATATAAATCTACCCATAATAAATCTTCGTTATGAATAGGGAGTTGTAAATCAATCATATTGAAATCATGTTGGACTGTCTTACTGCTGCTATTATAATAGTGGATTTTAATCATTGCATTTCACCTCGTGTTTGTTATTGAGGGAAACAAAAGGTCATCCTTAATCACCCTTTGTCTGCATCGGTGATCAGAAATCGATGACTTTTTATGTGTTTCCCTTTGCCTAAATGATACTTATTCGGTTCAGGACTACTATCCATTTCTCATCACCTTCCTTCCATAACAAAAACACGCCTTCTACGAATGAAGGCGTGTTGAATTCACATATCAAAAAATAGCAATAAAATACATTGCATGCTTGTTACCTTCAAACGTTGAGTTTTAGCACTATGCGGCATAGGAATATGTCCAGCTACGTTAAAAAACACCTTATTTCGATGATTTCTGTTGACCCATTGGCGTCTCTCGACATTTTTGGGTAGTAGCGTATCTCCAGCATAGGAGCCTCACCTAACGAAGGGAGTCTTATTTTTTTATTCCTGTAAATGATAACGGATAGTTTCACAACTGTCAAACTTTCTATCAATCATTTTTCAAAAAGTCTTCCACTCTTTGCACTAAATGCTCTCGTTGATAAGATTGATAGAGCAGGCTAGATAAACGTACAGGATCACCAAAGAAAAAGCGTTCATACAATGTCTGTCTTGTGCCAAAACTACTCATCGTTAAATCCCAAGCTAAACGGAATTTCTTTACTCGCTCTTCCCCTTTGTCTTGAAATGATTGCAGATAATGATCAAGATCCCCATCATCCGTTGCAAAAGCTTTTGCACTCGGTATGGACATTAATCCACTTGCTCCCAGTTGCTGGATGATATCTGTAAAGGTAGGATATACTTTCGGGAAGATATGAATAGCGACCTGTAATGTGGATTGGTCTGGTCTGATAAAGCCAAAGGAATCCCTTTGTGCCTCAATTTCTGATTTTAATTGCAATGCTTTCATCGTTTCTAATGCTACGATGACATCTACCACTTTTTGATGGACATGTTGGTAATCCCCAATATTTATGGAATCCACAATCATTTGTACAACCCCTAGGATGAATTCCGTCTTAGCAATTTGACGTGACAGCACATGATGCAAAGTATACGCTTGGAAGCCACTAACATTCATAAATTGATTGGCCACTTCAACATTTTCGTAATAAAATACTCGTTCCCACGGGACAACTACATCCTCAAACACAACGATTGCATCCATTTCTTCAAAACGTGCACTTAACGGATAATCAAAGGTAGAATCTCCCCCTACAAATGATTGCCGACATAAAAACTTTAAGCCTTTCGTGTTACTTGGAATAGAAAACCCGAAACCTTTTCCTTCATCATAGCCATTTGTTGATAAAACAAGAAGCTCATCTGTTATGCCACCCTGTGTCGCTAGTAATCTTGCCCCTTTAATGACTAAGCCCTCACTTGTTTTCCCAATGATTTTAGCTGCAATGGTTACTTCTTCATCCTCATAGTAAAAGCGCTTGCGATTTACCTGTGGTTCGATAAAGGTATGTGTCATCGTAATATCATTCTCGCGAGCATACTCATAGAACTTCAGCAAATGCTCTGGGAAACAATTTGGCTTCTCTTTTAAAAAATCTGACGCTGATGCAAGGGCCATTAATGTTGTATTCATATAATCAGGGCTTCTCCCCATAAAGCCTTGAGAAGATAATGCCCATTCCCTTGCCGCTTGGCGCCTCTTCACAAGATCTTCTGGCGTCAATACTTGAAGAAATGACATGCCAACTTTCTGTTTACTAGTTGGCGATTCATAGGTCATTTTTTCAAGAAGTGCCTCTTGATGTTGTAAATCAAAAAGTTTCGCTTGACTCTGGATAATTCCTTTAAAGGCAGGATGTTCTGACACCTTTCCTGTCACGACTTTCCCATCTATCGAAATATACGTTTTTAAAGCATCAATTCGTTCAATATACTGTTGCCCTGTCATTATTGGCATGCTGTCACCCCTATACATTCCCTATGTTTTTGTACTCATCTAGTATATGAAATGTCCAAATATTAGGTGACGATACATCAATTAGAAAAACCCGATTAGACAGTCTAATCGGGAATATATATTTTATTCATCCAAAAAATCATATGGAGAGACATCATTCATACCAATCATTGGATGAATATAAGGGGCTGTTTCTACTGTTAGCTTTGGTTCAACGGAAACCGGCTCCTGCATCCCTTCATTTTCTACTGGCACTGCCTCGACTTCCACAAGTTCTTCCTCAATTTCCATTGGGTTAAGTCTTGCACGTAAAGAGGTGAAACGCTGAAGGTCATCTGTACGTTGTAAACCATCCGCAAGCACATCTGGTTCACCACATAAAATCAAAAAGTTTTTAGCTCGTGTAATACCTGTGTATAAAAGATTACGCCGTAACATTTTGGAATACCCTCTAACCACTGGCATAATGACCGTTTGAAACTCAGAGCCCTGTGATTTATGGATGGAGCAACAATAAGCTAGTGTCAATTGATTGAGGTCGCTTCGTTGATAGGTCACTTCAATGCCATCAAAGGATACGATCAGTAAATCTTGTTTTTCGATCGTCTCTTTCGCCTTAATAATACTAATGACCTCACCCATATCTCCATTAAAGACATTGCTTTCAGGTTGATTGACAAGCTGAAGAACTTTATCCTTTATTCGATAGGTGACATCCCCAAAGACTAGCTCTTTTCGTGTGCCAGTATCATTTGGGTTAATAAGCTCTTGAATCATTTTATTTAAATTATCTATACCAGCTGGTCCTTTATACATGGGCGCCAACACTTGAATATTACGGATTTCCTGGCCCTTTGCAACAGCACTTTTGACAACTTGAGTTACAACGTTGGCAACTTGGTCTGCTGAAGCCTTAATAAACGAACGATCAGAGGTTTTAGCTGTTAACTCTTGTGGAATCGTTCCTTTTTTTATTTGATGCGCAAGTTCAATAATCGTTGAGCCTTCTGCTTGTCGGTAAACATCTGTTAGCTCGACAGTTGGTAGCTGCTTGGATGCTAATAAATCCTTTAACACCTGTCCTGGACCTACTGGTGGAAGCTGATCCTGATCTCCAACAAAGACAACTTGAACATCTTCATGTAAAGCTTTTAATAATTGATGGGCAAGCCATGTATCAACCATTGACATTTCATCCACGATAATCAGCTTACCTGTTACTTCCCGCTCTGTTTCTTCCTCTTTTTCTTGCCCTGTAAAACCGAGCAGTCGATGGATGGTCATCGCAGGAAGCTCTGTTGATTCGGCTAATCGTTTAGCAGCACGTCCAGTCGGCGCACAAAGAATAATCGGAAAAGGCTCCTCTTTTTGAGCATACTCTTTTGGATTTAAGGATAGCCCATGAAGCTTTGCATAAACTTCTACGACCCCACGTACAACAGTGGTTTTCCCCGTACCAGGACCACCCGTTAAAATCATAACAGCTGAATTTAAAGCCTGTTCGATGGCATTCGCTTGTGTTTCTGCATAGGTAACATTGAGTAGCTCCTCTGTTTCTCCAATGGCTTTTCGAATTTCATCTTTACTAAAATGTTCAGCCTTATTATTCCGCTCGATAAGCGATAAGATTTTCGATGCAATCCCTACCTCTGAAAAATAGAGTGATGGCAAATATAACCTTGTCTCTTCACCACAAATTTTGCCTTCTTCACGGAGTCTGATACAGGCTTGAGAAATATCCTCGAATGGTATCTCCTGTCGTTGGCTTTGTTCAAGCATTTCCTTAACGAGCGGTAAAACCTGTTCTGCATCTAGATAAACATGTCCATCCGATAAAGCTGCTGTATTTAAAATATGTAAAATCGCTGCTTTGACACGATCAGGATGTTTACCAGTTATACCTAATTTCGCACCTAGCTCGTCGGCTCGAAAGAAACCCACCCCTTCCACATCTTCAATCAAGCGGTATGGATTTTCTGTCAGTAATTCAATGGCTTCTGTTCGATAGGTTTGATAAATCTTCATCCCAAGCTGTGGACCAAATCCCCACTCATTCAATTGAATCATGACCCGCTCTAAGCCTAAGTTTTGCTCAATAGTGCGGTGAATGACTTCTTTTTTTTCAGCGGATAGACGCGGAACAGCATCGAGGGCACTAGGATCTTCTAAAATAACACGGAGTGCATTAGCACCTAGTTTTTCAACAATCGTTTCAGCTGTTTTTTTCCCGATCCCTACGAAGAGGTCACTAGATAAATAATGAATAATTCCTTGCTCAGTTGCAGGTACCTCTTTTGTAAATGTCTCAATTTGAAATTGAGCACCGTATTTAGGATGCTGTTTTAAAATACCAGTAAATCGATATTGTTCATCCATTTGTAGTGGGGGAAAATAACCAACAACAATAATCTCTTTATCTTCATATTGCAAATTCGTCTCTTGAATTTTCACACGTACAATCGAATACATATTTTGCGCATTATGAAAGATAGAGACGATCGGACGTCCGAGTATAAAAAATTTATTGAGTTCAAATAAATCTAAATGATCTGTCATGTTCGGTCCGTCCTTTCTTATAGTTTTCAATCTTTTTATTTTACCATAGCCACATGAAAATATCGCAGACAAAAATATATTCACTTCGTTATTTTTACATTATTTTGACAAATGACAATTCTCTGCCTTTATCCTCCGTTCCATGCTATGATTAGTATGAATTAGTTGCACGGAAGGATTGTGAAATTATTGGAATTTAGACCTTGCATCGATTTACACGATGGCAAAGTAAAGCAAATTGTAGGTAGCACTTTGGGATATACAAATCAAGCAGTTGTAGAAAACTTTATTTCTCAACATGACGCTAGCCACTATGCACAAATGTTTGCCCAAGATCGTTTAACAGGTGGACACGTTATTATGCTAGGCTCTGGTAATGAAGAAGCTGCCCTATCCGCTTTAACAGCCTATCCTCAAGGCTTGCAAATAGGTGGTGGCATTACGGCTGACAATGCTCAAAAGTATATAGACGCAGGTGCTTCGCATGTCATTGTCACATCCTATATTTTTCATGATGGTCAGCTCGATTTAGCGCGTTTAAAGCGCTTAAATCAATTAATTGGTAAAGAACACCTTGTCATTGATCTCAGTTGTAAGATGCGTGACGGAAAGTGGTTTGTCATGACAGATAAATGGACTACATTTAGTCATTTCGAAGTCAATGCTGCGTCGATTGCCTATATTGAAGACTTTTGTGATGAGCTGTTAATACATGCTGTCGATGTTGAAGGAAAAAAGGGTGGTATGCAGGAAAGCTTGGTACAGGATTTAGCTGCATGGACATCTATTCCAACTACCTATGCAGGTGGCGTTCGTTCAATCGAAGACTTAGAAAAATTTAATGAATTAGCCCACGGAAAACTTCATGTAACCATTGGAAGTGCGCTCTCAATTTTTGGTGGCGATTTACCTTATACAGATGTAGTCGAATATTGTAAAAAAGGCGGGATCTTGTGAAGCTCATTTATAAAGATTATGTTTTTCCATTTCAAGAAACTAATTTAGAGAGAATCATAGATGGTAAGTATTTTAAAGTGAATAAAAAAGATCATTCTCTTGCGATTCATGTACAACTTGACAACGAACAAATGTTATTGGAATTTTCAAAATCACTAAAGGCAACATGTGGGTTCTTACGCGATCAAGAAACAGAGCCTTATATTGGAACCTATATTGATTTACAAATTTTCGTTGATGAGTTTAATAAGCGCTATAACTTAAATGCTGAAATTATTAGTTAAAACAAGGGGACAAATGGTTCCCTTTGTTTAACCTCAAACCCTCTTCTGCATTTCTTCCTTGCCCCTATTTCTGAAACCTTTTCATTGTCATGTGAGTTATATATTGTATAGCATAAACCACAGGGGGCTTCCATGACTAAACTACATATTTTTTCCTACCTTATTTTTATGCTTTCCGCTCTTCTTATAGAGATAATCACCGTGATCTCCTATGGTGTAGGCTTTCATAGTGGATAGAGAACATGGTGGATAACTTTTGGTCCGTTTAATTTTTATATAGCTCGTATTAGTTTGCCTATATTAATTGTTTATTTATGGAAGCTTTCAATCAATAAAAATTTATCATTGACGATAGGATTGAAGTTCATCATAGAAGGTATATTATTAATGAATCAGATGCAGGGCAAATCATTACGTTTGCTTGTGCATCAAACATTCTTTTATGGAGAGCTATAGAAAATTCCATTTGGAAGTACATTTCACTACTCTTATTCGCTTTTTTTGTCATCGCATCATGGATTTTTCTTGATCATTTAGCCTCAGTTCCATATGTGGAGCAAATTATTTTTTAATGACTGATATGGGCAGTATTTTGCTTTTTTTAGGTGTTGTAGCAGCTTTAGGTCTATATTTTCTAATGACAATCCTTGTCACGTTCGTTGATCATTTTCCTATGCCTAGGGCTATGAATTTCACCAATGATCGGCTATCTCGTTGCCATCACAGCTATACGAAAAATAAAAATCGAACAAACCGTAAAAGAAAGGATTTACAAACGATGAAAACTGAACTAGAAGTAAACACTTTAAAATCTTTTCAAACTGAATTAACACGCTTCTTTTTAGCTTACAAATTTGCTCTACAGGAAGTGGAAACGAAAATTAATATATTACAAGAAGAATTTAAGTTAATTCATGAATATAATCCAATTGAGCATGTATCTACACGTGTAAAATCACCTAAAAGTATTTTAACGAAGATGATGAAAAAAGAGCTTCCGCCATCAATAGAGGCTGTGCGTGAAAATATCCGCGATATAGCTGGTGCTCGCATCACCTGTTCCTTTGTGGAGGATATTTACAAGGTAAGTGCCATGTTACAAGCACAGCATGACATGGAAGTTGTTGAGGTGAAGGATTATATAGCCAATCCAAAAGAAAATGGCTACCAAAGCTTACATCTTATTATTAAAATTCCTATCTTTATGTCAGACCATATGGAAAAGGTCTATACAGAGATCCAAATTCGTACAATTGCAATGGATTTCTGGGCAAGCTTAGAACACAAAATTTATTATAAGTATAACAAAGAAGTACCTGAGCATATTCGACATGAATTAAAGGAAGCCGCACTACAAGCAGCTGAATTAGATCGAAAAATGGAGCGACTGAATAAGGAAATCAATATTTTAAAAGAAAATGAAGCCGAACCTTCATTGCTAGACAGTACCCCCATCGCACATTTAGCGAAATACTTAACGGAACTACCTGGCAATCAAATAATTGATGACACTCTATTCAAAAAGTAAATTTATTCTATGGTTTAGTCGTCAAATGAAAAACCCACCTCACACGCTGCTTGATCACAGAATGTGAGGTGGATTTTACTTTTTATTCACTATTGCGCTTTCCTTGTAGATTTCGTTGCTACAAAAAAGGAGAAAATAAGAGCACCAATAGCAAAAATAAAGGTAGCTATATATATATAACTGACGCCATTCGCAATAGTGTCCTTTAAAAAGTTTACTTCTTCTAAATTAAACCCACCTTTTGCAAATTCACCATTTAATTGAATTTCACCTTTTCCTAATGAAGCCATTTTTTCACTCGTTGCCAGGTTGAAAATCATACCAAATAGCGCTGCACCAATCGCTTGGCTAAATGTATTTGTAAAAGAGTTCAAACCAATTGAAATACCAAGTTGCTTTGGATCTGCCACCTTTTGTATGGAAATCATCAACATCGGCATAATAAAGCCCATCCCTAGCCCTATTAACGATGATGCGAAATAAACGCTGAAATCACTAGAACCTGAAGATAGTCTTGCCAACAATAGTGTACCCGTAACAAGTAAAATCGTACCCATTTGGATAATGCGTTTATTTGTTAAACGACCGATTAAATAACCTGCCATAATCGAGTTCACCGTCCAAAAAATAGACATTGGCGTCAATAATAAACCAGCCTGCGTTGCATTTTTGCCTAAAACACTTTGAGCAAATATAGGAATATAAACCGTTACACCAATGACAATAGACATACCGCTTAAAGTTAATGCATTAATGACCATTAGTCGTCCATTTTTAAATAGTGTTAACGGAATAATTGGCTCCTCTGCTCGTAACTCCACCCAGATAAAAATACTTAAGAATACAAGAGCAACACCATACATTAGCAGCGATTGACCTGATAACCAGGTTTGTGTTTTACTGTTTTCGATAATAACAAACAGTAACGCAACCATGCCAATTGTAAAAAACACTGCACCTAGGTAGTCAATTTTACGCTTCACTGCCTCTAGTTGTTCTTTATAATGTTTAGCAATTAAATAAATAGAGGCTAAACCAAACGGTACATTAATGAAGAAAATAAAATGCCAAGATACTTGGTCAACTATAAAGCCTCCAAATAACGGACCTACTACACCAGAAACGCCCCATACCATACTTAAATAGCTTTGTCCTTTGGCACGCTCTTTTTCAGTCTTAAACAATTCACCAACCATTGTTAATGTAATCGGTAAAATTGAACCTGCGCCAATACCTTGAATTGCTCGAAAAACAATTAATTGCTCCATGGATTGAGCTAAACCACATAACATAGAACCTACTAAAAAAATAATGATACCAGTAATAATCATCCGTTTACGACCAAATAAATCGGCTAATTTACCAAAAATAATTGCCGCTATGGCTGAAGCTAGTAAATAAGCAGAATAAATCCAGCTTATTAAGTCTACACCTAATAAATCAGCCGTAATACTCGGAATAGCAGTACTAACAATAGTTCCCTCAATTGCAGCAAGTGCTGTTACAAGTAATAGTGCAATAAAAACTTTATTCATTCTGTCACCTTTTCCTTTCCTGCATGACATACATTACCAAGTTTGAACTAGAATTAAAAGAGAAAGAGAATCAATTTATGAAAAAATAAACAATTTTTTCTGTTTTACTAGATAAAATCAATAAAAAAGCAGCAAGAATGTTAATCAACATTCACTCGCTGCTTATTATCTATCAGTTAAATCGTTGAGCAATCATATCGTAAATATAACGTGCTTGGTCATATTCAGGTTGTAAGGTAAAGGCTTGTTTCAAATGATACATTGCATCCTCTGTTTGTTCGGTAGACACGGCATATAGTACGCCTAAATTATAATGTGCATCTGCATTATTCCAATCCTGTTCAATTAAGAGATCTAGTTCCTTCTTCCCTTCCTCAAACATTTCTAATGCACATAACACTATCGCATAGGCTAAACGAATCTGTGTATCCTCTGGAGCAATTTCTACCGCACGTTGTAAATATGGTAATGCCAATTTTGGGTTATCCAACCGTTCAAAGCATTTCCCCATCATATAATAGACATCGGCACCTTCAATATGATGTTTTAGCGCTTGCTCATATAGCTTCACGGCCTCGGCATAGCGTTCAGCATTGTAATATAAATTCGCTAGACCGTAATAGGCTGTAGCTGCTGATTCATCTACAGTGATTGCCTTTTGGAAGAAACGCTCTGCACGTTCAGTATCCTCTAATACGGCTAATAAATTGCCGAAATTTACATACCCAATAGCATTTTCAGGCTCTGCCTCTATTGCTTTTGTAAATAGTTGAGCAGCATCCTCATAACGTTTTTCTTGAAATGCTTGGATGCCCTGTTCATTATAATTCATTTGTTCTTCACCTCTATGTAGCGAAAGACTGCTTTTAGGAAGCCAAGAGGCCATAAAAGCAGTCTTAACGCAATTTATCCAACATATGTTAGTTTTTCATTACTTTTAAAGACTTCATCAATCGTTCCGCCACCCATACATTCTTCTCCGTTGTATAGCACTACAGCTTGGCCAGGTGTAATTGCACGCACAGGTTCTGCAAATGTAATGTGTGCACGCCCATCTGGTAAAATTTCAACTTCTACTGGTGTATCGGTTTGACGATAACGGAATTTTGCTGTGCAAGAAAATTTCCCAGGCAATTTTTTTGTCGAAGTATAGTTCATTTTCACAGCTGTTAATGATGTTGAATACGAATATTCATTGTCAAAGCCTTGTCCGACAAGTAGAACATTACGCGCTAAATCTTTTCCTAGCACAAACCAAGGCTCGCCGTCCCCACCAATACCAAGCCCGTGTCGTTGACCAAGTGTATAGTACATTAAACCATCGTGTTGGCCCATTACAACGCCATCCATTGTTTCCATTTTCCCAGGTTGTGCTGGTAAATATTGACTTAAGAACTCTTTGAAATTACGTTCACCGATAAAGCAAATGCCTGTTGAATCTTTTTTCTTTGCCGTAGCAAGGCCAGCTTCTTCTGCAATTTTTCGTACTTCTTTTTTCTCTATATCACCAATTGGGAACATTACATGCGCCAATTGCTCTTGCGATAATTGATTTAAAAAGTATGTTTGATCTTTATTATCATCAACGCCACGTAACATTCTAACTTCACCATCACCACTACGATCAATTCGTGCATAGTGACCTGTCGCTAAATAATCAGCACCAAGGTTCATGGCATGCTCTAAAAATGCTTTAAATTTAATTTCTTTATTGCACATAACATCAGGATTTGGTGTACGCCCTGCTTTATATTCTTCTAAAAAGTATGTGAAAACCTTATCCCAATATTGTTTCTCGAAATTGACAGCATAGTATGGGATACCAATTTGATTACATACTTTTATTACATCGTCATAATCTTCCGTTGCTGTACAAACACCGTTTTCGTCTGTATCATCCCAGTTTTTCATAAAGATCCCGATTACTTCATACCCTTGTTGTTTTAACAAGTATGCCGCCACCGATGAATCTACCCCACCTGACATGCCGACAACAACTCGAATTTGAGAGGGGTCACGTGTTTCTTTCATTGTGGTCACCTTTTCTTTTATCTAATTACAGTTTATGTTTCAATATTTTAACGAAACATAACATAAGTATTTTGCAAATTATTTTTTAGCTAGTTTTTTCACAATTTGAGCCGTTTTTTCTGCTGCATCTTGTATATCCTTTTCCGTTAAACCCTGCCCAAAGCTGAATCGGATTGAATTTCGTAGCTCCTCTGCACTTTGTCCAAACATTGCTACTAACACATGAGAAGGATCAATCGATCCTGCAGTACATGCCGAACCACTCGAAACATAGATACCTGCCATATCAAGGTTCACTAAAAATGATTCTACCTCCATGCCTGCAAAGCTAATATTTAAGACATGAGGCAACGAATCCACCTCATCACCATTTACATGGAATGCTAGCTTTTCCTGTGAAAAAACAGCAAGCATAATTTGCTTAAAGTGATTGTATAGTGAACGCTTTTCTTCACGCAACTCATTTGCAACTTGCACTGCAGTCGCAAAAGCAATAATGGCAGGTATATTTTCAGTACCTGCACGACGTTTTTTCTCTTGTGCGCCCCCAAGAGCATAACTTGCTAACGGTGTTCCTGCTTTTTGATAAAGGAATCCAACACCTTTTGGACCGTTGATTTTATGAGCAGATACACTCAATAAATCCACCTGTAATTCATTTACATCAATGGACTCTAAGCCATAAGCCTGAACCGCATCTGTATGGAATATGGCACTATGCTCACGCAATAGCGCGCCAATCTCAGCAATTGGCTGTATCGTTCCAACTTCATTATTTCCATACATAATTGTCACTAAAATGGTATCATCACGAAGGGCTTTTTGGACATCCTCAATCGCGACACGCCCTTTTTGATCAACAGGTAAATAGGTCACCTCAAAGCCATCACGTTCAAGTTTTTCACACGTATGTAATACTGCATGATGCTCTACTTGCGTTGTTATGATGTGTTTTCCTTCATTTGCACGGGCATAGACAGTCCCTAAAATTGCCATATTGTCAGCTTCTGTGCCACCACTTGTGAAAATAATTTCCCCTGCTTGCGCACCAATTGATTTCGCCAATAGCTCACGTGCATCATCTAGATATTTCCTTGCTTCTCGACCTGCTTTATGAATACTCGATGCATTGCCAAATACCTCTTGCATAGCAGTCGTCATCGCTTCTATTACTTGGCCATTCATTGGAGATGTGGCCGCATGATCGAGATAGATATATGAATTCATGTTGAAAACTCCTTTTTAAACTCTGTGACATCCGCCAGAGGCTTTCGCTTGATTCAGTTAATGCTTGCAAAAAAATACAAGTGTTCTTCGCTCCTCTATAAGTGGGGAGTCTTCCGTACTTAGTGGTTCATTTTAGTACAAAACATTTGCTGAATCGAGATAAAAGCACAAAACCCACATCACTCATCGTAAAAATAGCCATTGAGATGTGAATAGTTCACAATCTCCCAAAAAGATGAAGTGAATGCAGGAGTAGCGCTTTAGCTTAAACTATTTTAAATATAGAACATGTAGCCTTCCACTACATTTTCTTCTGTATATTGTGCTAAATCTTCAATTGTCGTTGTATCTAACACGTTTTTTACTGCATCACGAATACGTAGCCATAACTCACGTTGCGGGGCTTCTTCATTTTCAATACCCTCTACTGGTTGAATCGGCCCTTCTAGCACACTAATAACATGGGCTGCTGAAATTTCGCTAGGTGGATTTGCTAGCATATAACCACCATAAGCACCACGTACACTTTTTACTAAGCCTGAATTACGAAGCGGAGATACTAATTGCTCTAAATATGCCTCTGAAAGTTCCTTTTCCGCCGCAATTTTACGCAAGGGAATTGGCCCTTCCCCATAATGCTTTGCTAATTCAATCATAATTGTAAGCCCATAACGGCCCTTTGTTGAAATTTTCATTTTATCACCCTCAATTAGTCTAGTCAAAATACTACCAACAGTATATCATAATCTCCTCTTGATGAACTCGGAAATACACCTAGAAGGATATGATATACTAATTAAAGCGATTCATAATCGTTCAAAATCCATATGAGTGCTTTATTTTAGCGTAAAAAAATGTATGAAGCAAAAAATGACAACGACAGAAAGGGGAAGTTATTTTGCACAATGAACCACTCGCTTTTCGAATGCGACCTTTAACCCTTGATGAGATTGTTGGTCATCAGGATTTCATTGGTCCCAACACAGCCCTTTATAAAATGATTCAAAATGAACATGTCCCTTCCATGTTGCTATATGGAGAACCTGGTATCGGTAAAACATCCATTGCCAATGCCATTGCAGGAAGTTCCAAACTCCCTTTCTTCGCACTTAATGCCACACGAGCTGGCAAAAAAGATGTGGAAGATATTGTACAAGAAGCAAGAATTTCAGGGAAAGTAATACTTTTCCTAGATGAAATTCACCGTTTCAATAAATTACAGCAAGATACACTGTTACCACATGTAGAAAATGGATCAATTGTATTAATTGGTGCCACGACAGAAAATCCCTATCATGATGTTAATCCAGCGATTCGTTCACGCTGTGGCGAAATTTACCAGCTAAAACGCTTAACGAAGGAAAATTTAATCGAACTAGTTGAAAAAGCACTTGCTGATGAAAGACGCGGACTAGGTAAATATCATTTTGCCTTAACACCATCACAAATTGAACAAATTGCAGCCGCAGCAAACGGAGATGCACGAAAGGCGTTAACTTTGCTAGAATCCATTTACTATGCCAGTGATGAGGTGGATGGACAAACGGTTGCTGCCGACCATGTCATTGAACATCTCATTAGTCGAATTGGTGTGTATGGCGATAAAAAAGGATCACATTTTTATAATTTACTATCAGCCCTGCAAAAGTCTGTGCGTGGCAGTGATACCAATGCTGCTCTGTATTATCTAGCGCATTTATTGGAAACAGGCGATTTAGTGGCTGTCAGCAGACGCCTACTTGTTATGGCCTATGAGGATATTGGTCTAGCTAATCCCGAAGTCGGACCTCATATATTAGCTGCTATTCAAGCAGCTGAACGACTAGGATTACCAGAGGCACGTATCCCACTTGCCAGTGCTGTCATTGAAATGTGCCTTGCCTCAAAATCCAACTCAGCCATTACGGCTATTGATGCTGCCATTAAGGCTATTCATGAAGGCAAAACAGGTGATATACCTCATCATTTGCGAGATGCTCATTACGAGGGTGCAAAAGATTTAGGACACGTTGGCTATCAATATCCTCATAACACACCGATCGGTACTTTTGGTGGTTGGGTAGACCAGCAATATTTGCCAGACGAACTTGTAGGAACTGAATTCTACAAACCTGTTATTGCTGGTGAGGAAAAGCGCATGGCTGGCATCTACGACAAACTAAAATCATTTCAAGATAAGAAATAATAAAACAAAGCAAAGTCACTATCTTAAGTAATTGAAATGACTTTGCTTTTTATATAACAACAGGATAGGCTACTCTAGCAATCATCCTGTAAAGCTCGGGTTATTTGTTGTATATCGTTCTTGGTAAAACAAATTTAATGGTTCTGCCAAATGTCGAAGTGATGGCAAAATGGACTCTTCCACATCTCCTTCTTTTTCCTTACTATGCAAAAAAACAATCAAATTATACGACTGATACAGCAAGCTGGCGAACTCTTGATTGTTTTCTCTCACCTCAAAGCGAATTGCTTTTACAGCAATTGCTTGTGCAATTTTTTGTTCTCTTGTTTCACAGGAGGGCTCATTACTTAATTCATCATCCGACACTCTGTATAACCGTTTTAATGCACCATATACCTCTTTATTTCCACTAAATCGATCTTTTAACCATTGCAAGACAAATTGCAAAAGAATAACTGCATAGATAAGGGAAAGACATTCATCGCCACGTGATTTTTTTGCTAAGCGTTGGAAATATTCTGCTTGTGTGACTAGTTCAAAAAGAATTAAACGTATTGGATAAAGCATGGCATGACCGCTATTGATGTACAGCTTTTCTCGATCTCTATACATAGCCAACCAAATATCTTTGACCAATGAAATAGATTTCCTTGTTGAGAGCGCTAATTGACATTGAATAAGCTCCTGTTCAATTGTCGGTTGGATAAGCTGTAGAAATAAAAGTTCATCTTCCTCACTAACTAATAAAAGCGGCTTTTCCAAATTCGCCAAATCTATTTCTATTCCATTTACAATCATTGCTTAGCCCCCTTCCAATAAGTTCTTTCAGCTAAGTTCTTACAGCGTGAGCACATATATTACCAATTTTCTAACTATAATTCGACAAAAAAACATAAATACCTTTCAAGAAAATATGCCTTTTTACTTTCGTCATAATAAAAAAGAACCCACGCTACTAAAAGAGGCAAGTAAATCACTCTCTTTCCACATCGAACATTGTAGAAAAAACTGATTTAAATCCCAATAAGTTACGTAGATTCTTGACGTATAGGCTATTTTCAGAAAATAGATAGTCTATTATTGTCTAAGGTTTATGCAGGAAGTTCTTGTTCCACAAATAATTTAAATTGTTGAAGACATTGCTTCACTTCACCTTTTTGTGACAGTACTTCGTTGCGTATGTTTGTTGCTTTTTCTTCATCCTCTAGCACTTCAGTTAAAAGAGCCATGATATCTTCTAATAATTGCTCATTCTCTTCCTGCTCAATACTCGGTAAGGAATAGGCTGCTATCTTTAATAAATGCTCTACTTTTTCAGGCGTTTTTTGCAAAGCATTCGAAGAATAATAAGTCGATGCTGCTAAAAAGTAGCATAATTTTGCACAACAATCGATAAATAAATGCCAATACGTATTTGCTTTCGGTAATTCCCCTGCCCGCTGATTAACATATTCCTTATAATAGGTAGTGACTTGTATATATAAAGGATTCAATTCTCTCATGGCTTTCGGATAGTTGTTGGATGTATCCAAATAGTCAAATACAATGGCATTCATTTTCTCTTGAAGTTTAACAATATCTAAATGATCACGAATTACTTGAATTTCCATTTTCCCACTCTCCCATATGTCATTTGCTGTTTAGCTTTCTGGCTATTCACTGAGTAGCACCAAGCATCCCAAACAAACTGATCGATTATCTAATGGATGATTCAAATTATAGCAATAAACCATATGAAGTAGTGTGGACATGAAAAAAATAAGACAATTTCGTGAATTAATAGCATTTTATGTACATAAGAGGAACTATTTTGGTAAAATTATACCCTTTGTACATAATCATCAAATAAGCATGGTTCGTTTGCTCGATCGATAATTTCAATAATACTTCCATGCACATATTTTTTAATGCGCTTTTGAGGTATATAAAAATAAGCATTGTTCATAATTAACCATTCACTTAATGTTAAATCACTACCTGATTGTTGATTCGTTAAGATTTTTTTGTGTCGCAGAACATCAGCCATTTTATAAAAACCATCTGACAATTCGTAGGCTGATACATCAAAATTAAAAATGGGGCTGACAACCTGTCCAACATCAAAAATATGTATAGTTTGGTTTTCTTCATCTATAGCTAACTCTACTGTGCTAATCTCGTCGAAAAGATTTAAACCTCTATACTCCATTTGATAAATTTTTTCCATTTGTATAGGCCTCCTTTTTTACAACGGTCTAATTGTAACATAGAAAAAGTAGCTACCTCTAAATACAATTAAGGCAGCTACTTCTACGAAAATGAACATTTATGCTATTTTTTGACTATTACCAAAGCAACGTATTTGGTATTAACCTTGTACGCGCGTAATTTTCACATCTTTTAGGATGGTATTGACTACCCAGCTTGCTGCAATTAAACCTGCTACTGACGGTACAAAAGCGTTAGATGAAGGTGGCATCTTTGCTTTTCGAATTGCTGCATCAGGCTTACCTACATGTTCGACAACATCTGGACGTACGACAATTGGACTTTCATCTGAAAATACAACCGTAACACCCTTATGAATACCTTCTTTACGTAGCTTAGTACGAATGATTTTAGCCAATGGGTCTGTATGTGTTTTTGAAATATCTGCAATTTGGAAGCGAGTAGGGTCCATCTTATTTGCTGCACCCATGCTTGAAATAATAGGAATATTACGCTTTAAACATTCCTTCATTATATGAATTTTATACATCACTGTATCACTTGCATCGATTACATAATCAATGCCTTGTGCAAAAAATTCTTCATAGGTTTCTTCCGTATAAAACATGTGCATGTCAATCACTTCACATGCTGGGTTAATATCTGCAATACGCTCTTTCATGACAGCTGATTTTGATTGACCAACTGTTGATAAGTATGCAACAAGTTGTCTGTTGACATTTGTGATATCTACATTGTCCTTATCGACTAGAATAATACGGCCGATTCCGCTTCGTGCACATGCCTCAGCCGCGAATGAACCGACACCACCCACACCAAGAATGGCAACCGTTGTATTTTTTAATTTCTCGAGACCCTCTGTTCCTATTGCGAGCTCGTTACGTGAAAATTGATGTAACATCCTGACACTCTCCATCTATGAAATTTTATTAGTAAACCTAGTTATATACTAAGATAAAATCAAAACCTATCTTACATTTTATCATGTTATTGTTCAAGATAAAAATATAAAGAAAAAGTCAAAATTATCTACTTAAATCCTTTGAAATAATAATCCATAAAAACATTTCATCCAATTCTGCTATATATGGTAAAATAGTACATTAAAATTAGTTGATTAATCAGGTAAATCTTATATAACATTATGCTCAACCACATAAAGAAAAAGAGATTGATGACTCAATCTCTTTCTCACTCTTCTTTACTTTGTAAACCCAAATGATGCCCATGGTTGAATGTATGTTAATAAAAATAGTTCTTCCTCTACAATGCTAGCTACGACATTACTCGATCCTGTATTCGGAATGTCCTTTAGCACAATCTGTAGCTCTCCCTTATAACGAACATCTAAATTATTATCAATCGTGACATCTCCTCTTTTTAATGGCCGTATATCATGCACAGGAAAATCTCCATTTTTATATTTCACACGGGATTGGGTGCTCCGAATCACGTATTCAGACACATCACCCCGATTAAAATGAGGCCCTTTATAAAGAATCGTCTCCTCTAAAATGCTTGTGTCTTCAGACTGGACAACCCTTAACTCAAGCTTATTACGATTTAATTGTCCTAATGCACGTAGTTCTTCCTCAGAAGCAAACATATTGCCAATAATACAATCGTCAATTAACCCTGTATGCCATAAATCTTTCGCCTGTACAGTGATTGGGAGATAACGGTGTTCCTCTAATGTAGGTAACCCGTGCTCTGTTTGCTCCCAAGGTCCATATTGACCATGTTGTGAGGAGATCATTGCTGCTGTTCTCACATTGTGCGCTTTAAAGTGTTGTGACGTTTGTAAAAAATGCTGACGAGATAGCCCCGAAAATCGTTTTGGATAAAAATTATGACAGCCGATAATGTTCTCTTTATTGGGCTGATAAGAGATAATATTATCTACATACTTCGTACCATTACTAATGTTTAATTCTATTTTTAGATGACTTCCATCAAGTGACATCAACGCTTCTTCTTGACCTGAAAATCCCATATCTAAACGTAAGGCTGCCAAATAATAATGTTCTTTTAAATAGCCAATATCCCTATAAGTTAAGCCTAAATCATCAAAAACACCTGGTGCAATATCAGCGGATATGTCAAAGCCGAGGCGTTGCGCAAATTCGTTGATTTGTTGTAATTTTTGACGCTCCTCATCCTGTTTTAAGGACATTAGGCATGTGAATATACGATCAAAGCCATTATCATGAGCCAGCTGAACATAGCGCTTCATCTCCTCTAGCGTACTATGCTGCGGATATAGCGAGATTCCTAATCTTTTCACTTCAAACCCTCCGTTAATTGATGCTTATACTTCCACTTTTTGTCCTCTGGATTCCACTACAGATTCCTCACTCTGTGCCGCTAAAGCAGCTTTTTGCTCATTCTGCCTTGCCATACGGTTCGCCATCGAGATAAATGGCAGATAAATACAAACAGCGATGATAATTAAGACCATACTCAAAACAGCACCACGCCAAGATTGAGTTGCTAAAAAACCATTAATAATCGGCGGTGTTGTCCAAGGCGGTGAAACGGTAGCGGCTGGCACCCAGCCCCATTTCGTTGCAAAGAATGCAATTGTTACGTTTATCATTGGTGTCAAAATGAACGGAACAAATAAAACCGGATTTAATACAATTGGTAACCCAAAAAGTAATGGCTCATTGATATTGAAAATCCCAGGTGCTGCGGATAATTTCCCAACTGTATTATATTGCTTATTCTTTCTCGCAAATATGAAAATCGCAATAATAAGTGCTATTGTTGTACCAGAGCCTCCCATATTAATAAAAGCATCAAAGAATGGTTTATTGACAATGTAAGGCGCAACTTTACCAGCAGAGATTGCTGCAACATTTTCATTAATAGCTGGTAAATTAATCGTTTGCATGAATGGTTCGATGATATTTGCTCCATGTACGCCAAGTGTCCATAAAAATGTAGGTATAAATGCCAAAATTAAAGCAGCAAGCCATGTATTTGTTAGACCCATAAATGGCTCTTGAATCGCAGAGTAGAAGGACCCGACAATATCTGGTATATCAAAACCTGCTGAAATAATTGTACGTACTAAAGCAAATATTCCAATCGTAATAATGGCAGGAAGTAACGCAGCAAATGATTTGGAAACAGCTGGTGGTACACCAGTTGGCATTTTAATTAGTAGTTTAGGATTGCCAGACAATCTACAAAACAATTCTGTAGAAAGTAGTGCCACAATCAGAGCAATAAATATACCACCCGTGCCTGTTGTTAAGCCGGTTAATCCGCCTTCCCCGAAAGTCCCAAACGTCATGTAGCTTGATAGACTAATTACTCCAGCAGACAGACCATCTTTTTGATAACTTTTAGCAAGATGATAAGCAACAGTAAAGGCAAGTAGCAGTGAAATGATATTAAATGTAGCACTCCAAATATTACCGCCAAATTGAGTCCATGTCTCGTGTTTCCAAATGGCATCGAGTGTATTTTGATAAAATTTAATAGGCAAATTGTTAATAAGTACAGCCAAAGATCCCACAATCGTTAAAGGCATAATCGTAATAAATCCGTCACGAATGGCAACTAAATGACGCTGATTCCCAACCCTAGCAGCAACCGGTACAAACTTTTCTTCTAAAAAACGGAACACTCACATACACTCCCTTTGCTTTTTATTGATAACATCAAAATTTGATGTTACTCCCCTTGAATTCGTTCATATAGCTCAATCATTTCCTGTGCTAAATCTCGAAAAGTAATAGCATTCATTAAATGATCCTGGGCATGAATTAATAACATCGAAACCTCTACCTTTTCTCCCCTTGCTTCTTGAGACAGTAACCCCGTTTGAGCATGATGCGCTTCAATTAATGACTCATTCGCTAATTTGATTTTTTCTTTTGCTGCCTCAATTTGCCCCTTTTTTGCTAGCTGAATAGCTTCCATACACTCACTTTTCGTATTTCCACTATGCACAATCAGTCCCATAATGGATGCCATTAATGCTGTATCTTCCATTCCCCATTGCCCCTTCTTTTATCCAATTAGTTGTAGAGCCTGTTTCAGGACATTTTCACCGTTCATCATGCCGTAATCCGCCATATTGATCACATCGATTGGAAAGCCTTTATCCTTATATTTTGTTTCAAATGAACCTTTCAAATAACGAACCTGTGGGCCTAATAAAAGAACATCAGCCTTCTTTGTCGCTAAGATCTTTTCCACCTCTCCTTCAGCAATGGCGTAAATATCGGCTTCAATATTTTGCTCTTGCGCCGCTTTTTGCATCTTCGACACTAATAAACTAGTACTCATACCTGCTACACACACTAACATGATGTTTTTCATTCGATACACTCCTTTTATTTTCTTCGATTGTGTAATCGCTTACTTATTTTGAGAATAGCACCTATTGGTATATACCACAATATAAATTTTACATTAAATTTATTTATATCAAGTTATTTACAAAATTGGGCTATATCAATTTTGTCGTGAAATTAATGATTATAATCAACTGGTATAGTCCAGAAAAAAAGCCAAAAATTTTTAAATTTTCTTATTATTCAATACCTAGAAATACTCATAAAATGCTGGCTTTTCAGTAGGGATTGCCCATTCCCACTGTTCGATCACCTTCTCTACCGTAGGTTGATTAGCATAGACAACTGTTTCTTTGACAGAAAGATAACCTGCCATCATCGCAGAAAAAAGATTAATTGGTAGTGTTAACATATGCTTATCAGAAACTGAACTTGTCTCAATTATTGCGACCTGACCATTTTTATTTATTTGATAAATATGCTCATTCCAGAGACAAAATGGATCTTCAATACGAATCGTTAATGTTTCTTGAATATCCTTCCACGGATACTGCTGCATAAATGCATAAACATCTACTACTCTAATCATCACATCCTGTATGACTTCCCTTTTGAATTGTGGCTCCTTGAAATAAAAGCCAAAAGGATAATGATTACTAGTAACTCCCGTTATGCTACTGACACTTGCTGCATGAGATGTCATATAACGCCACATAGCTTGTTCAGCTAAGAGATTTGCTACAACAAAGTCTTGGATAGTAAATGCCCCATCTCGAATCGTATAACGAATATAGCCTTCTATGTTACTGCCTTGAAAATAGGCAGCAAAGTGACTATCTGGACTCCTTCTTTCAAGTCTTTTCCACCATCCTTCATCCCTTACCATGCCACCATTTCGAATGATTGCCTGTGCATTATGAAAATCCTTAATCATCTGAAAGAGCGCAGGATCTAACCACTCAAAGCTCATCCTTTTCATGACGTCTACTTGTTTCCCTAAAGAGGGAAACATAGTTTGAGGGATTGTATAATGGAGCTTCTCAAAAAATAATTCCCAACCAAAATAACGATAGAAGGACACAGAAAATGGCGCTAATACTGAAATCGTTTGTCCATTGTCTCTCATTTTTTGCAGCGCTTCTGTCATAAGCCTTTTGATAATACCCTGTTGTCGATACTCAGGATACGTTGCAACAAAGCCGATGCCTCCCATTTTAAATGAAACTCCATGCACTGTAATATTTAGCGGTAATATTAATAGCTGCCCAACAATTTTTTTGTCATCATAAGCACCTAAGGTCGTGCTTTGCTCAATCCAATAATGAAAATCCTCTCGACGAGCCCCTGAGTACTTATTTGGAAAGCAATAGTCTCTCAATCGATGAATCTGCCCATAATCATTAGGCGAGATGATGTGAATGTCCATTTAACCACCCCTAAAATTCCTAATATTCAGATAATTAGTCATAAGATTCTTTTACAGTGGCATAATCATAACCACTGCAAGAATCTTTTATCCCTCTTGCCATTCTTCTCCTATTGCTTTAGACGACATGACTTCAGTAATAGTTTGAAATAATGTTGCTACATCTGGTCCATCCGCTGAAATTTCCACTACACTTCCTGGTTTAACACCTAATGACATCACGCCCATAATAGACTTTAAATTAACGGATTTTTCTTCGTATGTTAATTTAATATCACTTTGAAATGGTGTCACTGCAGTTACGAGTAATGCAGCCGGTCTGGCATGGATACCTTCAGTAGATGTAATTTTATACATTTTCTTCATTTACATACCTCCACTCTTTCACGTGAAATTAATCCGATGTTGATATTTGGCAATCATTTTCTCATTATGTGACCAATCCGAATCAACATTATTGCTGACAAAAATCGGTAACTCTATTGAGGACTTTGCTAGTGTTTCTATGATTTCACTGAACAAAGCATTTAATAGTAATGAACCAATAACAGTAGATGCTGGCGCATACTGTATGTCATGTATAGTTAGTACACCATCACCAATCGGTATATGGGTATTAATTACAAAATCTACCACATCTTCTAGCCGCAGCCCACTGTGATGACGTGTAGTCTGTTCCTTATAGTGGAGCGATTGGAGGGATAGCACAAATATCCCTGAATCCTTTGCTAATAAAGCGGCGTCAATAGGTGCTGCATTTCTCCCTGAGGTTGAAATGACGATGCAAACATCATTTTCACGAAAGTCAAACTGTTCCTTATGCTGTTCAATAATAGTTGAATCTTTCTCATTGATTGAAGAAGCTAATGCTCCAGCATGTAAAGCTAATGGTTCAATAAATATAGGACGGACGGGTACTAAACCACCTGCTCGATAAAATGCCTCCTGTGCCAATAGCTGTGAATGACCACAACCAAATAATTGAATTATCCCACCTTTTTGGAGACGTTGGACAATGATTTGAGCCACATCACTTATATGTGATGCCTCCTTTTCCTTCACAACCTGGATAAGCTTTTCGATTTCAGAAAAATATGCATGCATAAAATCACCTTTTAATTTCACTTATGAATTTATAACGATCAGCTCGATACGTACTGCGCACAAGCTCAAAGGGCTTACCATCTGATAAATAACTTGTACGTTTGATAATTAAAACTGGTGCTGTTTGATTAATTTGTAGAAACTTACTATCCTCTTTCGATACGATGGCTGCCTCCATCTGTTGTACCGCATTCCCAATTTTTTGATGGAACTTTGCTTCGATTAAGGCATAAAGCGAGCCCATTATTTGCTTCTCATCCAACTCCGGATAAATTTTAACTGGGATATATGTTCTTTCGATTGCCATTGGTTGCGCATCTGCATTTCTTATGCGCACTACAAAAAATACTTCTTCGCCAGACTCTATCATCAAATCTCTTGCAATATCCACTGGTGGTATGATTTTCTCAAATCGTAATACCTTACTGCTTGGTTCCATTCCTCTTGCCCGCATATCTTCCGTGAAACTCGTTAAGCCTTTTAACGGTTGCTCTAATTTTGGATTTGCAACATACGTTCCTCTCCCTTTTTCTCGATATAATAGACCACTATTTACTAGATTGGTAATGGATTGACGAACAGTCATTCTACTTACATCAAATTGTGCAGAAAGCTCTCGTTCTGATGGGATAGTCTCACCAATTCTGTATTCTTCTAAATAAATTCGTTGTTTAATAATCTCTTCTATTTGTATATAAATAGGTATATGAGAATTTTTCTCTAACAATTCTTGCACCTTCCTTATCGCCTTTATGATTTCTCCATACAACTTTACCTCGTTAGATCGGTTTTTGTATTTCGCATGATTAAACAAAGCTAAATGATATCCACGATAACAGTGTGAAAAGGACATATTTACTCGTCGCTTGATGTGGTAACTTTCTCACTATCATTGTAGCATCTGAGCTCAATCATTGTACCATTATATTCTCAACTGACTAATCATCGTCTCGTAATTTTGATCCAATTTGCCTTCTTTCAATAGGCTTTTCCCTCATGTGTTTTGTATCAATCACAATTAAAACGCTTTCAAAATCATTTAAATAAAGTGTTTTTCCTCGTAATATCTGCCTAAAGATATAATGTATCTTTTCCTTTAGCGGATATAGCTTCTCAAAAGGTATAGTTGTCTATACCAATTATATGCTGCTTCATCAGAAATAAAAAGTAATTTTTCATATTTTCTAAACATTCACTTAAAACACTCTACTAGTTCTTGTTTAATTTTATGTAAAAAAAGGAGCTATTAATAAGCTCCTCTCAATCCTATGTATAGGACGAATCCCAATTGTGCCGTAATGCCAAGAAACATTCGTTTTGAACCCGCAATTTGCAGGTGGGTGCCCGCTTTGCAACTTTAAACGTCCCGCTTTGTTAGGGGCATGTTTGCGACTACAAAATGAAGGCTCCCGATTCTATAATGTTCGGTCAAAACTGTGAAGTAGAGTTAGCAGTTAGACAAACACATCAGGATTCGTATTACAGTTATCATAACACCACTTTTCTGATAATTCAAACGATTTTCTCTAAAAATCTATAATTTCTTACGAAAACGCAAAAAATACCTAGATTCCCAACAGTATTTGCTAGGTAATCCAGGTATTTTGAATTATACATTATTTTCTAAATGGTTTGATAGCCAGGCTTAGTTCACTTAGTTGCTCAGGAGATACTTCGCTTGGTGCTTCTGTCATCAAGCAGCTTGCACTAGCTGTTTTAGGGAATGCGATTGTATCGCGTAAATTAGTACGACCTGCTAATAGCATAACGAAGCGATCAAGACCAAAGGCAAGACCTGCATGTGGTGGTACGCCGTATTCAAACGCTTCTAATAGGAAGCCAAATTGTGCTTGTGCTTCTTCTTCTGAGAAGCCAAGTAATTCAAACATTTTCTCTTGTAGGTCACGTTCGTAAATACGTAATGAACCACCACCAAGTTCATAGCCGTTTAAAACGATATCATATGCTTGTGCACGTACTGCTGCAGGGTCTGTGTCCATTAAAGCTATATCTTCATCAAACGGGCGTGTGAATGGATGGTGTGCTGCATAGTAGCGTCCATCTTCCTCAGAGTATTCGAATAATGGCCAATCAGTAATCCAAAGGAAAGCAAATTGTGATTCATCGATCAGATTTAAATCTTGTCCTAATTTTGTACGAAGAGCACCTAATGAAGCTGCTACAACATCGGCTTTATCTGCTACAAATACTAGAATATCGCCAACTTCTGCTCCCATACGCTCGATTAAAGCTGCTGCTAATGCCTCGTCAAAGAATTTCGCAATTGGTCCGTTTAAGCCTTCTTCTGTTACCTTTAACCAGGCAAGACCTTTTGCTCCGTAAATCCCAACGAATTTTGTTAACTCGTCCATGTCTTTACGAGAATATTTGTCAGCTGCACCTTTAATATTGATACTTTTCACTTGTTTTCCTTGTGCAACCGTATCAGCAAATACTTTGAAATTACAGCCTTCAAAAATATCATTTAACGCCACAAGCTCTAATCCAAAACGTACATCTGGCTTATCTGAACCATAACGATCCATTGCTTCTTGGTATTTCATGCGCTGGAATGGTGCAGGAATGTCGATTCCTTTTACTTCTTTCATAACCGCTTGAATTAATCGCTCGTTCATTTCTAATACTTCTTCTTGTGTTAAGAAGCTCGTTTCAATGTCCACCTGTGTAAACTCTGGTTGACGGTCAGCACGTAAATCTTCGTCACGGAAGCAACGCGCAATTTGGAAGTACTTTTCAAAACCAGCAACCATTAATAATTGCTTAAATAATTGAGGTGATTGTGGTAAGGCATAAAATTCACCTTCATGTACACGTGAAGGAACTAAATAGTCTCGAGCACCCTCTGGCGTTGATTTTGTTAAAATTGGTGTTTCAACTTCTAAGAATCCTTCATTTTGTAGGAAGTTACGAATTGTACGTGTCACATCAGAACGCATTTTGAAAGTATCGAACATTACGGGACGACGTAAGTCTAGATAACGATATTTTAAACGTAAATCTTCTGATACATCTGTACGATCTTCGATTTGGAATGGCGTTGTTTTTGCCGTATTAATTACGACTAATTTTGTTGCTTCCACTTCAATTTTACCGTTTGGTACATTCGGGTTGATTTGATCCTCTGTACGAAGGATGACTGTGCCTTCCACTTCGATCACATATTCACTACGCACTTTATCCGCTAATGCGTGTGCTTCTGCAACATCTGGACTAAACACAACTTGCGTAATACCTGTACGGTCACGCAAATCAATAAAAATTAAACCACCAAGGTCACGACGACGCTGTACCCAACCTTTTAATACGACTTTTTCGCCTTGTAACGCTTCTGACAGCTCGTTACTAGCATGTGTTCTTGTAGCCATTGTTAAATTCCTCCAAAATATCTTCAATTTATGTAGCATTTCCTAGAAATGCCCTCTGTCTATTTTTAAGCTTTTTGTGTTAAATAGTTCACTAGCTCTGAGAACGCCACTTTGTGCTGCTCCCCAGATTCCATATGTTTTACAGCCGCTGCTTGCTCTTCAAGTTCTGTTTCGCCAAGAACAAGCGTATATTTTGCACCTAGTCGATCCGCTGATTTCATTTGAGCTTTCATTTTACGGTCTAAATAATCCATCTCTGTCGCAAGTCCCTTCGCTCGGAAAGTGCTTGTCAGCTCAACAGCCTTTTGCTTCGCTTCATCGCCCATTGCAATAATGTAAACATCTAGCCCTGAAGCTGTGTCTAATTCAACACCCTCCGCTTCAAGTGCCAGCAACAAACGCTCAATACTTAATGCAAAACCTATACCTGGTACATCTGGACCGCCAATTTCTTGCACTAATCCATTGTAGCGTCCACCACCACATAATGTTGTAATAGCACCAAAGCCTGATGCTGTGGACATAATTTCAAAGGTTGTGTGATTATAATAATCAAGTCCTCGTACAAGATTTGGATCGACCTCATATGAAATACCCAATGTATCTAAGTACGATTTCACTTGATCGAAATAAGCAGCTGACTCTTCTGTTAAGAAATCAGTTAACGCTGGAGCCGTTTGCATTAATGGATGCTCACGATCTACCTTACAATCTAAAATTCGCAATGGATTCTTTTGTAAACGATTTTGACAGTCTGAGCAAAATTCATGAATATGTGGCTCAAAATGCTGTAATAAAGCAGTACGATGTGTATCACGTGTTTCTTTATCGCCAAGAGAATTAATCACTAATTTTAAATCCTTTAAACCCGCTGATTCGTAGACGTCCATAGCAAGAGCAATGACTTCTGCATCAATCGCAGGATCTGCTGAACCAATTGCTTCTACCCCAAACTGTACAAATTGACGATAACGACCAGCCTGTTGGCGCTCATAGCGGAACATTGGTCCTAAATAAGAAAGCTTAACTGGCTGATCAGGAGCACCAAACATTTTATGCTCCACATAGGCACGTACGACACCAGCCGTATTTTCTGGACGTAGTGTTAATGAACGCCCTCCACGATCTTCAAATGTATACATTTCCTTTTGTACAACATCAGTTGTTTCCCCAACACCACGTGCAAATAGATCCGTTTGCTCGAAAATTGGTGTGCGAATTTCGTTATAGCGATAAACACGACAAATATCACGAATAATCGCTTCAACTTTTTGCCATTTTTCAGATTGACCTGGCAAAATATCTTGTGTCCCTCGTGGCACTTTAAAACTCATGTAATTCCCTCCTATATTGATTGCTTATGATAGAGCAGCTGTAGTCCCACTTTGAGCGAATGCATGCTTTGGTTGAGCAAATTTTTGTCCGGTTGGAGCGGGTTACAGCCTTGATGAGCGCTTTTCATACTAATTAGAGCGCCTTCCCCTCTTTTCTGAGCAAAAACAACAATCCCTCTTAAAAAACTCATTACTTTTTGAACAACAAAAAAGCCCTCGTCCCTTGCAATAGCAAGGGACGAGAGCTGTATAAGCTTCCGCGGTTCCACCCTAGTTGACACAAATGATTACATGTGTCCTCCTCTTAATCGGATAACGGCCGATTCCGTTTTTTCCTACTAGGCACTGCTTTTCAGAAAAAAGCCTCTCAAGTGTTATTCACGTGATACATTTTTGTAGGAAAGATTGCAGCCTAAGTCTTTCCCTCTCTTTTCCAATAGTGGTATACGCTACTTGCTTGGTCATAAGCGATTAATCATTTTTCGATTACCCTTTATGTTAGTCACTAGCTAAAGCAATGTCAACTATTTTTGTATTTTTCATCAGTCTATGTTGAAAATAACTAATTCTGTTACCATTTTACCACGAATTTTATGATAAAAGCATGGTAAAATAGCACAAGGAATAGGAGGAATCTGATGAGGACAAAAATTTTACATAGTATAATCATCTTCGTACTAATGGTAACGATGGCGATGCCAAATAAGAACTTTGTTCAAAGAGCTTCCGCTGACACCAGTGATCTAAAAGTCGCTGGAACGATTCTTCATTTGCGAGAGGGTCCTGGATTGTCTTATCCCATTATTACGACTTTAGAAGAAGGTGACCCTTTAACCTCAATCGGTCGAGAAGGTGATTGGTACCAAGTCAAAGCAGGCAATTACGAAGGATGGGTTGCCTCTTGGCTGACAGCACCTACTAATGCTAAACAAGTGATCGACAAAACCGTCATTTCACAAGTTGACCGTTTAAATATTCGAACAGAACCAGATATCTCTTCAGCTGTTCTTGGTCAACTTTCAACTGGTAACCAAGCAAACCTCGTTGAAGAAAATGGAGAATGGGCAAAAATCGATTGGAATGGACTAACAGGATGGGTGTCGAAGGATTATGTCACGATCAACGATAACCCTAAAAAAGAAACAGAACCCAAAGAAGATGCTGTAGAAGTAACCACTACAACCACGGCACCCGCTAACAAAGATACAACCTTCACCATTTTAGTGGACACCCTTAATGTTCGTAAGAAGCCAGATTTGAATGCTAAAAAAATCGGCACAGCAACAAAAGGACAAGCCTTTAAAGTCCTCGCACATGAGCATAATTGGGTACAAATTCAGTACAATGATAAAAAAGTAGGTTGGGTCTATAGTTTTTACGGTACATTCTCTAATAAAGTAAAAAGTACCTCAAAAACATCAACTTCCAAAGAGTTAGAGTCTGTTACGATTATTTATAATGGGACAAACCTACGAACGGATGCCTCAACAGCAGCAGAAGTGGTTGAACGTGTAGATGCTGGTGTAAATTACCCGATAGTAGGCGTTAAAAATGATTTTTATGAAATACAAATAGACGACGAAAAAACAGCTTTTGTCGCGAACTGGGTGGTCACAACAAGTTCCAATAAAGCGACAAGTCCACAGAAAGAAAAGGAAGAGCCTCGCAAAAAAGGTACTTTAACTGGATTAACAATCGTTGTTGATGCTGGTCACGGTGGAAATGATCATGGCACAACTGGTCAACGAGGTACAGAGGAAAAGGGCATTACGTTAAAAACGGCTACTTTGCTTGCTTCCAAGTTAAGTGCTGCTGGCGCAAACGTTGTCATGACGAGAGAATCGGATGAATATGTGGCATTGCGTAAGCGTGTATCGATTGCCCATCAATATGAGGCAGATGCCTTTATTAGCCTTCATTATGATGCGACAGATGATAGCTCCATTAACGGCTTCACATCCTATTATATGAATAGCAATCAAAAAGGGCTTGCTGAAGCAATTCATGATGGTCTTTCCAGTAAACTAGATTTAAGAGACCGTGGTACACAACAAGGGAATTATTTAGTTTTACGAGAGAATCGTCAAAAGGCCGTCCTTATTGAGTTAGGCTTTTTAAGTAATTCCAGTGAGGAGCGCGTCATTACAACAGCTAAATTCCGTGAACAAGCGACTCTTGGTATTTATCAGGGAATTCTCAACTACTTTAATGAACAAGAAGAATAAGCAAAAAAAGCTGCGGATGATGATAACATCCACAGCTTTTTTATATTTAAGATATTCCTAATGCTACCGCAGCAATTAGCGCCAGACAGGCAATCAATGCCCACCCAAGAATCATCTTCCAGATAAACTTAATCCACTTTTCATATGGGATACCTGCAACAGCTAAATACGCCATTAATGCAGACGAAGTAGGAATAATAGAGTTCGTTAAGGAATCCCCATATTGGAAGGCTAAAACAGCCACTTGTCGCTCTAATCCTAGTAAATCAGTGATTGGAATCATAATCGGCATTGTTGCAGCTGCCTGTCCACTACCAGATGAAATAAATAAATTCAAAAGAGCTTGGATAAATAACATGCCGATTGCACTGATAGCATGTGGCAAATGTCCAATTGTTTCTGATGCTGCATAAACGATTGTATCAATAATTTTCCCCTGCTCTAAAACAACTGTAATAGCACGGGCAAAACCTACAATTAAAGCACCAAATGTTACTGCCTTGGCTCCCTCAATAAAGGAATCAAAGATAGTAGCAGGTTTTAAACCACCAATTAATCCTGCAATTAACCCCATAATTAAAAAGGATGCAGTTAGCTGCGTTAAGAACCAGCCCCAGTTAAAGACACCATAAATATTAAAGCCAATCCCACAAGCCATGACAATAAATACGAATTTATGCTTGCCTGTTAATGCAGGGATGTCAATCGCTGAAACATTGGATTTAGCTTTTTGCTCAATATCGTAAATAACGCTTGCTTGAGGATTCTTTTTCACCTTAAAAGCATAGCGAGATACATAGAAAATAGCAAAACCTAATACAAAAACATAGACAACAGCACGGAAGCCAATCCCTGAGAATAATGGCACATCCGCTAATGATTGTGCTACACCTACCGTAAAGGGATTAAGCATTCCTCCAAAAAATCCACTGGCGGCACCAAGTGTAATCATGGCTGTTCCTGTTACAGCATCAAAGCCCATCGCGCGTGCAATGGCCACACCAATTGGTACGAAAATAATAGTTTCTTCCGCCATCCCCATTGTAAAACCACCAACAGAGAATAAAATCATCGATAAAGGAATCAGTAATTTCTCTCTGCCCTCTAAAGCTTTTACTCCTTTATAAACACCAGCCTCAATAGCACCTGTAGAACGAATAATACCAAATACACCACTGACTAAAAAAATGTAGAAAATAATTTGAGCCCCTTTTTCGAGACCCATTGGAACCGCTGTAAACATTTCAAAAAAGGAAACTGGCTCACTCTCAATATGATGATAGCTTCCATCTACAACGAGCATTCGCCCTTCTTCATCCTCTACACGTTCAAACTCACCCGCTGGTATAATATAGCTTGCAATACCTGCTAAAAAAATAATAGCAAAAATAATCGTATATGTATGAGGTACTTTCAACCAGCTTTTCTTCTTGACCCCCTGTTCATTTTCCATTAAATCACGCTCCTTTTTCTGATTTAGACATTAGCAGTATATTGTCGCTATTTGTCGCTAATTGAAAATAAATATACATGAGTTTAAATTTATTGTAAAGTATTAATTTTCTATTATTTCTGAAAGCACACGCTATCTTTCCTAATTAAACCTCTTGTTCCTCTTCTATAAACATGGAAAATTTTATACACATACTCAAATAATAATGGGCATTTTCAACATTATTTTTTGTTTTCCAAAATAATAATTTCATCGTATATGACGAATTGTTTTTATTAAGGCAGGAGCAATATGCAGCGGTGTTAGAAATGATAAAGTTTGTATGGATTGTCCTTAAATGCTTTTTATTCATGAACTTCATAAAGATCCCCTTATTACTGGGATGAAAGACATCAAAGGTTGTAAGTAGAATGGAAATCGTAGGTTAACTATCCATGAGGAATCAAATGGACTTTCTTACATATCGTTTATATTTTTTTAAAAAAATAATATTCAAAGAGTAGAAACTGTTTTAATAGTTTTTATCTCTTCGAAATAAATTTGCTATTTAGGTATTTTTATTTGCCCTAAACAAATAAAAAAACCTTCTATCATTTATTATGATTTGAAGGTTCATATTTTCTCATTTTTTTGTAGTTTCCAATGTAACCCATACAATTTCCTCCATCCGAATGAAGAAAGGCGTACGATTTTTCTCAAGAACCATATGGTCAGGTAGTATGGATAATAAAATACCTTGTTGAATATTTTTTTCTGTTTGCACAACTACTGCCTGACCAATCATCATGTTAAGAGTTTCGTATAAATATGGATTTGTTATACTTCTCGTCTGCGTCATGTTTAAGACACTCCTTCCTATAAAACTAACCATACTCTTTAGTATATGAAGGAATTATAGGAAATGTTCCATTATTTTGACTCTAGAAGAATTGTGACTGGACCATCATTAATTAGTGCTACATCCATCATGGCACCAAAAATACCTGTTTCCACATGTAAGCCCTGCTCGCGTAAAGCTTGATTAAAAGCCTCCCACAGTGGCTCAGCTGCTTCTGGTCTAGCTGCATTGATAAAACTTGGACGATTCCCTTTTTTTGCATCCCCATACAATGTAAATTGTGAGACGGATAAAATAGCGCCCCCATGCTCTAAGATCGAATGATTCATTTTTCCATCTGCATCTTCCCAGAGACGTAAATTGGCTACTTTTTTTGCTAAATAGGCAACATCCTCTTGTGTGTCTTCATGTGTGATTCCCACTAAAAGAACATAGCCGTGATCAATGGCTCCTGTAACAGTTCCGTCCACTGTTACAGAGGCAGCTTTACTGCGCTGTAATACTACTTTCATGTACTAAACCCCAATTCTATATTGCCTATCAATTAGTTAATGACACGTTGCACCGAATAAATATCAGGTGTTTGTTTAATTCGCTCAACTACTTTATGCAAATGTGAAATATTCGAAATAGAAATTGTTAAATGAATTGTTGCCATTTTATCACGGTCAGCACGACCACTTACTGCTAAAATATTCGTTTTCGTTTCACTAACAATTTGCATGATTTCATTTAAAATGCCAGGTCTATCAAAAGCTGAAACCTCAATATCAACAGGGTATTCCTTTTTCTCAGGAATGACACCATGCTCCCATTCTACTTCAATTAAGCGCTCCTGCTCATCCTCAATTTGAATATTTGGACAGTCCTCACGATGGACAGAAACACCTCTACCCTTCGTAATAAAACCTACAATATCATCACCAGGAACGGGCGTACAGCAGCGAGAAAGTCGAATGAGCATATTATCAATACCCTTTACAATAACACCCGATTCCGTACGTTTTTGTGGAATTGGATTTTTCATTTTTTGTTCAATTTTCTCTAGTGCTTCTTCCTGCTCACGTTCTTTACGACGTTTTTCAGCTAAACGATTTACGACCTGTTGCGCAGTAATCCCATTCACACCAACTGCAGCATACAAATCTTCTTCATTCGTATAGTTAAATTTGTCGCATACCCGTTTTAGGTTTTCGGAGGACATCGTTTCCTTTAAATCGAAATCCTGAGCACGGATTTCTTTTTCAATCATTTCTTTACCTTTGACAATATTTTCTTCACGCAGGTGTCGTTTAAAGAATTGCTTTATCTTATTCTTCGCCTGCGAGGATTGAGCTATTTTTAGCCAATCGCGACTCGGACCAAAGGATTGTTTAGAAGTTAAAATTTCAATGATATCGCCCGTTTTTAATGGTGTATCAAGCGGTACCATCTTCCCATTGATTTTCGCTCCAATCGTACGATTTCCCACTTCGGAATGAACACGGTAGGCAAAATCAATAGGAACAGAACCTGCTGGCAATTCAATGACATCACCTTCAGGTGTAAAGACATAAACCATATCAGAAAATAAATCAAATTTTAAGGATTCCATAAATTCTTCTGCGTTGGAAGATTCATTTTGAAATTCTAAAATTTCACGGAACCACGTTAATTTTTGGTCAACATTCTGCTTTTGATGATCAACGTTTTTGCCTTCTTTATATGCCCAGTGCGCCGCAATCCCGTACTCTGCAATTTTGTGCATTTCCTTTGTACGAATCTGTACCTCCAACGGATCACCATATGGTCCAATAACAGTCGTGTGTAGGGACTGGTACAGGTTTTGTTTTGGCATAGCAATATAGTCTTTAAAGCGTCCTGGCATTGGTTTCCAAAGTGTATGCACAATCCCTAATACGGCATAGCAATCTTTAATACTATCGACAAGAACACGAATGGCTAATAAATCATAAATTTCATTAAACTGTTTCTTTTGTAACACCATTTTTCGATAGATACTGTAAATATGTTTTGGTCGACCATAGACATCTGCGTCAATTTCAACCTCATTCAGTTGTGATTTCATCTCAGCCATCACATTTTCTAAATAAGCTTCACGTTCATCACGTTTTTTCTTCATCAGACTGACAATACGATAATATTGTTGTGGGTTTAAATAGCGCAGTGCTGTGTCTTCAAGCTCCCATTTTACAGTCGAAATTCCAAGACGATGAGCAAGTGGTGCAAAAATCTCGAGCGTCTCTTTTGAAATGCGTCGTTGCTTTTCAGCAGGTAAATGCTTTAACGTACGCATATTATGAAGACGGTCTGCTAGCTTAATGAGGATGACACGAATATCTTGCGCCATAGCCACAAACATTTTCCGATGATTTTCTGCCTGCTGCGCCTCTTTAGATAAATATTTAATTTTCCCTAGTTTGGTAACACCATCAACAAGAACGGCCACCTCTTCGCCAAATTCACGTACCAAATCATCCCGTGTAAAATCCGTATCTTCGACAACATCATGTAAAAAACCTGCCGCTACAGTTTCTGGGTCCATTTGTAATTCAGCTAGAATACCTGCTACTTGTACTGGGTGAATAATATACGGTTCACCAGAGCTACGGAATTGCTCAATATGGGCATCCCTTGCTAATTCATATGCTTTTTTCACGAATGCGACATTTTCATCATTCATGTAGGATTTGACTAACTCAAAAACGTCCTCAGGAGTCAAAATTTGCTCTTTCGCCATAACATGTCCACCTTGCTCGTCAAATTTTTCAGATTAGATATAAACTTAATTGTATAAAATATTGTGGTCTATTGTAAAGAGACTGTATCATTTAGTTTAGTTAATCTCGTGAACAGTTCGAAAAATGGAAAAAATATTCTTCTTTTTAATAAAAAAGACCCTCTGCGACTTCACGTCACAAAGAGTCCTTGTTTCGACAAATTGATTAATGTAATTGATTGTAAGCTACAGCAATTTTCGCGCCGACTACTGCATTGTTTTTCACTAATGCAATGTTGGCATCAAGACTTTTACCTTCTGTTAATTCTTTAACTTTGCCAAGTAAGAATGGTGTAACATTTTTACCTTGAATGCCATTCTCTTCAGCTTCAACTAAAGCTTTTTCAATAATGTTTGTAATAAATGCATGCTCTAATGCTTCAGACTCAGGAATTGGATTTGCGATGACAGCGCCACCTTTTAAGCCTAATTGCCATTTCGCAGATAGCATTGCTGCAATTTCTTCTGGCGTATCTAATTGGAAGTTTACATCAAATCCACTTTGACGTGTGTAGAATGCTGGTAATTCATTCGTACCATAACCAACCACTGGCACACCTTTTGTTTCAAGATATTCTAATGTAAGACCGATGTCTAAAATAGATTTTGCACCCGCACAGATAACGGCAACATTTGTTTGTGCTAATTCTTCTAAATCAGCAGAGACATCCATTGTTGTTTCCGCACCACGGTGTACACCACCAATACCACCTGTAACAAAGATTTCAATACCTGCAAGCTCTGCACAGATCATTGTCGCTGCAACTGTTGTAGCACCTAATTTTTTCGTTGCTAGTAAGTAGCCTAAGTCACGACGTGAAGCTTTTGCAACACCTTGAGCATTACCGAACATTTCTAGTTCTTCATCTGATAGACCAATTTTAATTTTCCCATCAATTAATGCAATTGTTGCTGGGACTGCACCATTATCGCGAATAATTTGCTCAACTTCACGCGCAGTTTGCACGTTTTGTGGGTATGGCATACCGTGTGAAATAATTGTTGATTCTAACGCAACGATTGGTAGACCTTTTGCTTGTCCTGCTTTTACTTCTTCTGATAATACGATGAATTCTTTCATGTTGTTATTCCTCCATTTCATTTTTCAACAAATCTACTGATAATTCAGGTCTTACTGTATAAGGAGATGCCAATGTATTTTTTGCATTGGTTAATCCAGCATCAATACATGTCTCAAAAGATTGTCCAGTCAGCCAACTGTGAATAACAGCGCTGACAAAGGCATCTCCTGCTCCTGTCACATCTTCAATTTTGTCAATCACTTTAGCGGCAACATGACAAGGGGCAATCGTTGTAGATGCTGCATAAACGCCCTTGCTACCAGCCGTGATAATGACATGCTCCGCACCTAATTGTAGGAGCTGTTGTAAAGCTTTTTCATAATGGGTAGCGTTTTCAATTTTATGTCCAACAATCGTTTCCGCTTCATCTGTGTTACAAATAAACCAAGTTACGCCTTGTAATGTTTCAGGTAGTCGATTCATTTTTGGCGAAGATACTGGCACAATGACAAGTGGAATATCACGAGCAAGGGCTACTTGCTGGATATACGCCACTGTTTCTTTTGGACAGTTTAAATCCAAAATAAAACAGCCCGCGTTTACAAGCATTGTTTCATGTTTTTTCAACAAGCTCGGTAACAGAAGGTCGTAAACTTCCATATTTGCTACAGCTAGTGCTAGCTCACCTTGTTCATCCATGATGGCAGTATAAGAACCTGTGGAAGCCTCTGCAAGCTGCTCTACATAACGTAGATTCATAAAGGATTCCGAAGCCTCTTGGATCACTTGCCAATCAGCATCCTTACCTGCCGTTGTCAGTAACGTCACTTGGTGGTTTAATCTGCCTAAGTTTTCAGCAATATTTCGACCAACACCACCTACACTAAAGGAAGAACTGGCAGGGTTAGATGTTCCAAATTGAACATTGCCCTTGACATGGAATTTGCGGTCTAAATTAGCTCCACCGATGCAAATAATTTCATTTTCTTCGGGTAATATATAAGCACGACCTACAATTTTTCCTTGCTTCGTTAAACTAGACACTAAATTAGCAAGCACAGGACGCGACAGATTCATTACATCTGCCATTTCTTGCTGAGACATAAACGGATTCTGGCGAATTAAAGCAAGCACCGCCTGTTCTCTTTCATTCATAGCATCACCTTTTATTATATTTGTTTATATTATAAACTTTTGTTTGTGTTATGTCAAAAGATTCTTTATTAAAAAAGTTGAACCTCATCTTACTGAGGTTCAACTTTTTTTGTTTATGCTTGCTGAGGTGTTTGTTTTTTAACAATGATGACGAATAAACTGGCCATTGCACAAAACATTCCTGCAAGGAAAAAAGCCCATGTATAAGAGTTAAAAAATTTATAAATTAACCCTCCACCATACGCAGCAACCGCCGCTCCTGCTTGATGTGAAGCAAATATCCACCCATAGATAATACTGCTTTTTTGCATACCAAAAATTTGTCGTGTAATACTGATGGTCGGTGGCACTGTAGCAATCCAATCTAGTCCGTAAAAGATCGTGAAAATCGTTAATAAAACAAATGATCCTTGTGCAAGTGCATAAGGGAGCAATAATAGAGATGCGCCTCTTAACAGGTAATACCAAAACAATAACCACCGATTATCGAAGCGATCAGATAACCAGCCAGACGCAGTTGTACCTAATAAATTAAAAATGCCCATAAAAGAAAGGAATGATGCGGCAGTGACTAAAGGAACGCCAAAGCTAATACAATAAGAAACAAAATGAGTACCAATTAATCCGCTTGTCGATAGCCCACAAATAAAAAAGCTACCTGCTAAGAGCCAAAATGCTTTAACCTTAATCGCCTCAAATAAACCTTTAAAAGCCATAGCTATTGGATTCTTCTTTTGCTGTATTTGTTGTTCCTCTATAGCCTCCTCTTGTCCATAAGGAGTTAACCCCATATCCTGAGGTCTATTTTTTATAAAAAGCGCAATCATGAAAAACATTATGATACTAAGGAGTAGCATTAATGTGATAGCCCATCGCCAAGAATAGTGTTCAATAATGATAGCTAGAACTGGTAATAAAATTAACTGGCCCGTGGCTGTACTTGCCGTTAAAATACCAACCGCTAATCCTCTGCGTTTTACAAACCAATGATTCGCAACATATGGACTAAGGACAGTTAAAAAAAGACTTGCTCCAAGACCAATAATGCCCCCCCAAATAACGATTAGCTGCCAGGATTCACTCATCAAAAATGTTAAAGTCATTCCTAATACTAAAGTTGCCATAGCACCTAGCATCATTTTCTTTAAGCCAATGACTTCAAGTAATGCAGCCATAAATGGTCCAGATATGCCATATAAAAACAAACTTACAGCAAAGGCTAAAGCAATGGTTGAACGATCCCAGTGAAATTCTTTTTCAAGAGGGTCGATAAACACGCCAGATGATGACATTGTAATTCCTGCGACAATTATCGAGAAAAATGTGACGATTAAAATAAACCAACTATAATGAACACGCTTCACCTCAACACCTTCTTTTCTTTGATAGACTACAAAACATGTATATACATGTTTAAGTCCGCTTATTTCATTTATATGTATATACATGTATAATCATAGTAATCGTTCATAAAGCTGTCAAGAAGTAATTTCTAGTTATTGGGTGTATACTTATAATTAGTAGAATCCCCTTAAAGGAGTACTGTCGATGAAGAATCAACTTAAAAATATTGATTATACACAAATTTGTGTTTGTGCAAACCTTAGAAAAAAAACAAGGGTTGTCACACAATTATATGATAAGCTGCTACAGCCTACAGGTTTAAAAGTTACACAATATTCAATGCTTGCACATATCGACCTTCAACAAGCTGTCTCAATCAGCCGTTTAGGTGAAATTTTACAACTGGATCAAACCACTATAACACGTAATATTAATCTATTAAAGCAACATGGCTATGTTGAGTTAAAGCGAGATATCAATGATGCTCGTACCAAAAAAATAACGCTCACTGAAAAAGGTTTAGAAAAGCTGCATGAAGCAGCACCTATTTGGCAAGGCATTCAAGATAGAATTATCGAGGATATTGGAACCGAAAAATACGCAGATTTCTACGATACCTTGCGAACAATGCAAAAAATTATTCAAGCCTATGACGAAGTATAAAAAAAGCGCCCACAGTATAGGGCGCTTTTTGCCATGCTCTTAATATTGAATAAGTGTTTTAATATTTAAATCGCCAAGCTTTTCGCGACCATTTAATTCTAGAAGTTCAATCAGGAATGCACAGCCTACTACCTGACCACCTAATTGTTCTACTAAACGAACCGTTGCTTCAACTGTACCACCAGTCGCTAGTAAATCGTCACAGATTAAAACTTTTTGACCAGGCTTAATTGCATCATGATGCATTGTTAACGTATCTTTACCATATTCAAGACCGTAGTCTGCACTAATTACCTCACGTGGTAATTTACCAGGTTTACGAACAGGGGCAAAGCCGATTTCAAGTGCATAGGCAACTGGACAACCGATAATAAAACCACGTGCCTCAGGGCCAACAATAATTTCAGCGCCCACTTCTTTTGCATATTCTACGATTTGGTCTGTTGCATATTTGTATGCAGGACCATTATCCATAATTGTTGTAATATCTCTGAAGGTAATGCCCTCTTTCGGCCAATTTTCAACCGTTGTAACGTATTGCTTTAAATCCATGTTATTGCTCCTCCTACGAAACGTTATTCGTCCGCTGATGTTAAACGTTCATCAAACCATTGTTTTAATTCTATATAAGGAGCATAGACAAGCTTTTGCTCCATTTCAATCTGTTCTGAACGTTGTTTGTAAGACGGTGCCTCTGTTAGTGCTTGTTTTGGAGCATTCACGTTGACAGTCGTCAGTCCACTCTCCATTTTAACAAAATCAAGCTCAAAAAACACCTGTGTCATAAATTTTAGTGTATCTAATGGCCACCCCGTATGCTTCGCTAAATCTGCGATATGCATATCAAGCGGAAAGGCTGGTCGATTTTTCAAGAACTTATAATACCAAGCAAATTGCTCACGAGTAGGTAGACCACTGAAGTATTGCGAGTCAGGCATATAAAAATGAGCATAAATACGTGAAGGGGCTGTCTTCTGTAAAACTTCCTCTAGCTTTTGAACATTGTGTGGCAAGTCTAAGAGCACGATGTAATCACTTTGTTCAATATTTGAAAGGGCTGGGTCAACCAGTGTAATAGGTGCACCGATTAATGATTGATAATAGGTCATCGTTTCTGGACGAAAGGCGATAAACCGGGCCACGTCCTTCGGTACCGTATTCAGCCATCGAGCTGTTTGACGGATACCACGAATATCAAATAACTGCCATTCTGTAGTTTGGACATCCTCGATCATAAATTGGGCTTTTTTACGTCCCTGCCATTCGTTAATTTGCAAATCGCCTATAAAGGAAACTTTGATGCCATACGTTAATTCATCATGTAAATGCCCTTTGTTAAAACCAACACTATCCAATTTATCATAGCCGTTTGTTATTTCCATTTTAATATGATTCTCGCCCGCTCCAATTTTACGCATGGAGGCGATTTCTACATCCTCCAGCACATACACAGGCTTAGGGAAATCTGTGCCAAATGGTCCTAGTGTTGAAATTTCCTCAATAGCATCCGCTGAAATTTCGTCTATGCTGAGCGGTATATCAATATGCACTACAGGTGTTAATTGCTCCTCTGTTAAACAGGCTCTTGCCTGAGCATCTAAGCGAGTACGTAGTTCATCCACATGCTCTAATGATAAGGTCATACCTGCAGCCATAGGATGTCCACCAAAATGCGGTAAAATATCTCGATTTTTAGCTAGTTCATTATATAGATGAAAACCTTCAATACTTCGAGCAGAACCTTTTGCTATGCCCTTTTCGGGATCGAGTGACAGCACAATCGTTGGGCGGTAATACAGTTCAACGAGACGTGAGGCTACAATTCCTACAACACCTGCGTTCCAGCCCTCGCCAGCAACAACAAGAACTAAGGAATTGCCGATTTTTTCATCTGCTTCAATCAGTGCGATGGCTTCATCTGTAATACTTTTCACAATATCTTTGCGCTCGGTATTGCAGGCATTTAGCTTTTTTGCCAATGCGGTTGCTTTAGCATTATCCTCCGCCATTAATAATTCGACACCAGGAGCTGCTTCACCTAGACGACCAACAGCATTCAATCGTGGACCAAAATAAAAGCCAATCGTTTCTTCTGTAATTTTCATCTGCTCTGTACTGGCTATGTCACACATCGCTTGTACCCATGGACTAAGGGAACGACGCATTTCTTGTATGCCCCTCTTCACGAGATAGCGATTTTCATCCACCAACGGAACCAAATCTGCTACAGTGCCAATCGCCACAAATTCTATTAGATGGCTTGGTAGTTCACCATAAAGAGCATGTGCCAGCTTAAAGGCTACCCCTACTCCTGCTAGCTCGCCAAATGGATATTGCCCTTCTGGTATTCGGGGATGAAGAATAATATCTGCTGGTGGTAGCTCCTCACCTGGCTCATGGTGATCTGTCACAATGACATCCATACCAAGCTCCTTTGCTACTCGAATAGGCTCAATACCAGATATACCATTATCCACTGTAATGATTAACTGTACACCAGCTTCATAGGCCTCCCGAAATAGGGCTTCATGCGGACCATAGCCATGGATAAAACGATTAGGAATTTTAAAGGAGACGTCTGCTCCAAGATCTAGTAAAACATGTAACATAACGGTTGTGCTTGTCACACCATCCGCATCATAATCACCATACACTAAAATTTTCTCACCATTTTCTAGTGCTTGTTCAATTCGTGCTACCGCTTCAGCCATACCATGCATAAGAAATGGGTCATGGATATTTGCCTCAGTCATATTTAATAAGCTTTCTGCCTCAGCCGTTGTTTCGCAGCCTCGTGCTGCTAAAATTTTTGCTGCAATCGCAGAAAGTTGTAAGTCATTTTGTAATGCTTGTACAAGTGTTGCGTCAGGACGCTCCACCTGCCATCTTTTTTTCGATAGAATCATCTGCTCACTTCCTTACGAAAGCTATTATACCGAATTTCTATAGGTTGCGCACTATCCGTTAGATTGATAGTTTTATCCATCGATTTTTAATATCTATTCGTCACTTTTCCATTTCTTTCATCATCAAAAAAGCCTACTCTTCTAAAGAGTAGACTTTTCTAACATACCTTTCGAGGCGGCTACTAATGCTTCCACCGTTGCCAAATCTCCTTGATGCAATGCCGTCACAATGGCACTACCGACAATTACACCATCTCCCAAAGCCCCCATCTTTTTCACTTGCTCTGGTGTTGAAATACCAAAGCCTGCAAGCACAGGGATTGGACTTGCTTGACGTAAGCTTGCAAAATGCTGTTCTAAATTATCAGCAAAACGCGATCTTGCTCCTGTGATCCCATTAACGGTCACTGCATAAACAAAACCCTGACTAGCTGCTGCGATGCGTGCTATACGCTCTGGAGGGCTTGTCAATGAGATAAGCTGTACCACATCAATGCCATATGGATTTAATGCATCACGTAACAACTCGCTCTCTTCCAAAGGGACATCTGGTACAATTAATCCCTTAACTCCTCCAGCTACACAGGCTTGCGCAAAAGACTTTAAGCCATATGCTAATACTGGATTGAAATAAGTCATGACTACGAGAGGCACTGTTATTTCATCTCTAAATGACGCGAGTGTTTGCAACACGTTTCTTAATGTCCCACCAGCTTTGAGTGCACGTTCTCCTGCTCGTTCGATTGTTGGACCATCGGCAACAGGATCTGTAAAAGGAATCCCTACTTCAATAGCAGTTACCTCTAATTGCTGCAGTTTTAAAATAGTTGGCTTAATGGTCTCTAGCCCTCCGTCACCTGCCATGATATAAGGTATAAAAGCTTTATGACCTTCAGCTTTTGCCTGATCGATCGCTTGCTGTAAAGTTGTCATTTTACATCCCCTCCTAGTGCTGCTCGAACTGTGTGAACATCTTTATCTCCTCGACCAGATAAGCACACAACAATGATCTGATCTTTTGACATGGTCTTTGCAAGTTTTGCCGTATAAGCAATGGCATGAGAACTTTCAAGTGCAGGCAGTATCCCTTCTGTTCGGCTTAATAATTGTAGTGCCTCCAGTGCTTCAGCATCTGTGATGGAGTCAAATTGAGCTCGACCAATATCATGTAAATAACAATGCTCTGGTCCTTTCCCTGGATAATCTAACCCAGCTGAAATAGAATGTGCTTCTTGGACAAAGCCGTTTTCATCCTGTAATAAATACATATAGGCGCCATGTAATACACCTAATTGTCCACCTGCGATGGCCGCAGCATGCTTCCCAGTTTCAAGACCACTTCCTGCTGCTTCAACACCGTATAAGGCAACTGATTCATCATCAACGAATGGGTGAAACATACCGATTGCGTTACTGCCACCTCCAATACAGGCAACAACTGCATCAGGTAAACGCCCCTCTTTTTGCACGATTTGCCTTCTTGTTTCTACTCCAATGACACGCTGAAAGTCCCGAACAATTTTTGGGAATGGGTGAGGACCTAAGGCCGAGCCTAAAATATAGTGGGTATCCTCAACATTTGTCACCCAGTAACGTAGGGCAGCGTTCACAGCATCCTTTAATGTTTTAGAACCACTTTCCACCGATTGAACCTTTGTGCCAAGCAACTCCATACGAAAGACATTTAACTGCTGACGTTTTATATCTTCTGCTCCCATAAATACAACACATTCTAGATTTAATAATGCACATGCAGTAGCTGTTGCCACACCATGCTGCCCAGCTCCTGTTTCAGCAACGATTTTCTTTTTACCCATGCGTTTGGCTAGAAGTGCTTGCCCAATCGCATTATTAATTTTATGTGCACCTGTATGGTTTAAATCTTCACGCTTTAAATAAATCTTTGCTCCATCTAGCGCCTTCGTTAAATTTTCTGCGTAATAGAGCGGTGTTTCGCGGCCAACATAGTCTTCTAAATAATAGGACAGCTCCTCTGTAAATGCAGGGTCTAGTAATGCTTGCTCATAAGCAGCTTCTAATTCAAGCAAGGCTGTCATTAATGTTTCGGGCACAAACCGACCACCAAATTGTCCAAAACGCCCTTCTTTTGTCGGTACACTATTTGCTATTGATATTCCCATCATCTGCTCCCCCTCTTTACTGCCTGTAAAAAAGCTTGTATTTTGGTAGAATCCTTGCTTCCATCTGTTTCTACACCACTTGAAACATCCACCATAAAAGGCCCTACATCCGTAATAGCCGCTTCAATATTGTCTACATTGAGACCACCCGCTAATAGTAATTTTTCTTTGGGAATCCCTACTTGCTCAAGGAGTGTCCAATCAAAAGTGTGACCACTCCCGCCTTTAAACTCTGTACCAGGCGCGTCAAATAAATAATAATCTACCTGATAGCTAGCAGCCGCTTGAACATCCTCTTTTTCTCGTATCGATAATGCCTTTATGGCGGGATAACCTTGCTCCTGAATAAATGCTGGCGTTTCCTCCCCATGATATTGCACATAATCTAATGGCACTCGCTCTACTGCTTCCTTTAATTCGGCTGACGTTGGATTCACAAAGACACCTATTTTTAAAACGCCTTGTGGTACATGCTTCGCTAACTGTTGGGCTTGCTCAATGGATACACGGCGTTTACTCGGTGCAAAAACAAACCCTATAGCATCTGCACCAGCATGAACAGCTGTTTTGACATGTTCTTGCTCCTGTAGACCACAAATTTTGACCTTTGTCATACCGATGCCCCCTCTTTACTTACTTGCAAATCTCGTAGTGCTTGCCCCGCATCTCCACTCCTCATCAAAGCTTCACCTACCAGGACACCACTAGCCCCCATCGAGGCTACTAGCTTCGCATCGTCCTGCGTCCATATGCCGCTCTCACTAATTAATACTCGATTCTCATCAAATGGAAACGCATTAGCAATTTCTCTGGTGCGCTCTAGGCTTACTTCGAAGGTACGTAAATCACGATTATTAACGCCAATTAACTTTGCATCTACCGCAAGAGCACGTTCAAGCTCTTCACAATCGTGTACTTCCACTAAAACCTCTAGGCCTAAGCCCGTTGCATAGCTATATAAATCACGTAAGGCATCGTCTGTTAGGGCTGCCACAATTAATAAAATAATGGATGCACCTGCCGCCTTGGCAAATCGAATCTGCACTCGATCAATCATAAAATCCTTACAAAGAAGTGGGGTATCTACAGCAGCAGCAACTGCTGCTAAATCTTCAAAGGAGCCTTTAAAAAATTCCTTGTCTGTTAAGACCGAAATAGCTGCTGCTCCTGCTAGTGCATAGACTTTTGCTTGAGCAACTGGGTCTGCTCCGCCAGCTATTAACCCTTTTGAAGGGGAAGCACGCTTCATTTCCGCGATGACTTGCAGTGTATGAGCTTGACACAATGATTCAATGAACGAGCGACGTGGCGTTTCTGTAAAGTTTGCTAAAGGATCTGGCTGCTCTAATAAAGCACCTACCTCAATCTTTTTTTGCAGTAATATTTTATTGAGTATATTCATTACCCTACCTCCACTTCTTTAATTTGCATGCTATATGTTACAACCGCCTCTAATTTTTGTTGTGCTCTCCCGCTAAAAATACTTTCCTTTGCCATAGCTACACCCTCTTTGATGGTTTCCGCTTGACCATAGCCAAATAAGCCGATGCCAGCATTTAATAGTACTGTATCTAAATAAGGACTCCGTTCCCCAGCCAATATTTTTTGCATAATCACCGCATTTTCATCTGCATTGCCACCACGGATGGCCTCTAAAGGGGCCATTTGAAGACCGACATCTTCTGCATTTAGGGAAAAGGGAATTAAATCTCCTTTATCTACTAAAACCAATGTATTTTGACCTGCTAATGAAGCCTCGTCTAAGCCTTGTGGTCCTGAGACGACAATGGCCCGCTCACGTCCAAGCATTTGTAAGACTGAGGCATATTCCATGACAAAATTCGGTCGATTAATGCCTGTAAATTGTGTGGATAATGGGACCGGATTTGTTAAAGGACCAACAAGATTAAAGATTGTCGGTTTTCCTAATGAACGGCGAACTTCACCAATTCTCTTTAATTTCGGATGAACATTCGGTGCATAAATAAAAGCGATTCCCTCTCGCTCTAGCAAATGGGCTGTTTGTGGGATGGAAATAGCTGTATGAATACCTAGTGCCTCTAGCACATCTGAGCTACCAGAGGAGGAAGAGATTTTACGGTTCCCATGCTTGGCAATTTTGACACCTGCCCCAGCTAACACGAAAGCAGAAGCTGTACTGATATTAAAAGTATGAAGACCATCTCCACCTGTACCGCAATTATCCATATAGCTACCTTCTTTTACGGCTATATCAAGAGCAAAAGATCGCATAATAGTTGCTAATGCGGCTACTTCATGTGCAGTTTCTCCCTTCGCAGCTAAAGCTGTTAAAAAGCTTGCTATTTCTTCTTTAGGAGTATCATCCTGAAATAACCATTGCGCTGCCTGTAGCATTTCTTCGTACATGAGATGTGTTCCCTGCAGTACTTTCCCTTGTAATCTTTCCATTAGTTTTGCCCCCCATTGTTCACCAGTAACTGTAAAAATGCCTGTTCTTCCTCTTGCACTTGATGTAAAACGTTTTGCACATTTGTATATTTGGTAACAGTTATTGTTGCTTGCAAATGCATGGTATCCTGTTTAACTACAATAGATTGACCTGTTAAGGCAAAATCCAAATGACCATTAAATCCAATAAAGCCGAGAGCACCAAAATAACCAGCTGCATACGGATGCTCCGTTGCTGAAAGTGGGGATATGGTTGCTGCTAAAACATCCAGGGCATGAAGCATTGGTAAAAGCTTTCCTTCCACCCTAGTCGTCATGTGCAGTGCCTTTTTGGACCGCTGGATACGCATAGCCTCCATGACCTGAACAGAATCTCGGAAACAAACCGACTGTAATTCTTGCTGAATAGCCCTAACAAGAAGTGCATGTGATTGCCTAATGCTTTCATGGTTGTATAATTTACGTTCATTTTCTAGTTCTTCATTTTTTGTTTCCCCTCGCGGATATGTTCCCTCTGTAGGAGTCGCAATAACGCTTTCACCTTTTACTCGGATTAGACTTTCAGGAGAAGTACCTAACACAACATGATCCTCAAATTCAATATAATACATATAGGCTGCAGGCTTTTTTTTACGTAGCTGTCGATACAAAGCCAACGTATCACCTTGAAAATTGGCTACATGGCGGTTCGGCAAAACTACCCTTGTTATGTCATCATGTAGGTTGGCTTGCATTGTCTGTAAAACCGTTGCAAATGATTCGTTTGTTGTAGTATCAAGCGGTTGATAACGATAAGATGCTTCGTCACTGATATGCCCGTTTACTATTTGTTGAGCCAATTCTTCCATATCAGGTTCCTGCTTTTCTGCATCTATATTTGTATGAATTAATGTCACTTCATCTGTTTGATGATCGAAGACAATAATCGTTTCATAGACATGAAAATAAGCATCAGGCAGTTCTATTTTTTTATCTACGAACATCGTTGTACCGCCAAAGCCTATATATCCAACGGCACCACCTGAAAATGGAAATTGCGTCGTATTGGAAATACGTGGCATGAGGCGTTTAAGAAGAACAAAAAGTTCCCCTTGATGCACGTATGTTTTTCCTGTTTTATAGGAAACCTCTTGGATTTCTTGGCCCACACCTTTATATGTTTTTCGTGGATTAGCACCAATGAAGGAAAATCTTCCAGCTCCTTCGTGTTGGGCAGAACTTTCCAATAAAAATTTATGTTTTCCCTGTAAACGCCTAAAAATCAAAATAGGTGTTAAAGAATCGCCATTGATCGTTTTCATTTTTGTTCTTGAACTCGTTATTTGCATAGCTATTTTGCTCCTTTTTCAAAGATTCCTTTAGCTAATGTCTAGACGAATGCTGAATGAAAATAAAAAAGCCCTCTGCAAAAAGGATTATTCCTAATTGCAGAGGACGATTATGACCGCGTTGCCACCTCATATTAGAGCATATGCTCTCACTTTTGTGCTTTACATCATGCCTATGGTAAACCATACCATGAAAGCACCCCTATAACGTGGGGAATCACGTTCGCTTTTTTATAAGCGACTCTCATAAGTCCATTCACATAAGCTGTAAATCAGTTTACACCAGCCACTGACTCTCTTTATTACACACTTAGGCTACTACTCTTATTCAACAATTTCTCAGCTATTCTCATCTAAACTCAGCTCATCTGTTCTGTGGCTGACCTCGCTCCCGAGATCTTCTACCTTGACCGAACAAAAAGTTAGCCTTAATTCTATGCCAATCCAATACTATTGTCAATCAATTCTGACGAAAAAAGTTGAAATTCCTATTTTATCAGAGGAATCAAAAGTAGGTATATTATCCTTCTATAAAAACTTATTGGAGAATAAGATTTCCTACGATTGAAAATTCCTTGACTATTGACCATGTAAATATATCAAGTTATAGTAATTTCAGAACATCAATTTTTTCCATATAATCAAAGAAAGTAGGAAGTTTATGTCCGTTCGCAAAAAATTAAATATAGGATTCATTTCCTTAACATGTTTACTTTTTATCTCAAGCATCGTATCATTTATTCAATTTAAAACAACTCAGAATGATTTAGAAGAAGTATTAAAGCATCGGATGGTGCAAATCCAATTAACAGATAAAATCCAACAACAACTTGCTTCTCAAGGTTTATTTTTACGCTCCTATATTTTAAATAAGAAGGACGAAACAGCTAAGGCCAATTTAGAGCGCTATGAAAAGTTGTTACCTGAAACAGTTCATGAACTTTCTACTATTGTTCGATCAGATTATACAAAAAATATTATGCAGCAAATCACGGAATTGCAAAAAGAGTTACTGTCAAATTCACAGAAAGCTTTACAAGCGTTTAATAGTGGCAACACGGATCTAGCACTCTCAATCATCAATAATGATGTTACAAAATACAATAAGGACATTTTTAAGTTAACAACTGAATTATTAGCTTATCACGATGAACAGCTTCAAAATGTTGACCAATCTGTTAATCAAACCGTTTCACGCGCTATTATCATTGCTATTAGCCTTCTCCTTGCAAGTATTATTATTGGATTATATTTTATGCATATGGTCAAAGCCTCCATTGTCCTGCCCCTACGCAAGGTTATTGGAGCAGCAGATACATTAGCACAAGGTGATTTAACAATTGCTGAGCTTGACCATCAATCAAAAGATGAGATCGGTACACTTGCCAATGCAGTCAATACATTAAAACGAAATCTAGCTGGTTTAATGACTAACATTCAAGATAGTGCATCCCATTTATCGGCTGTTTCAGAAGAGCTTTCTGCTAGCACTGAAGAAGTAACTGCAACTTCCGATAATATTGCTCAACGAATTCAAAATAATGTAACACATATCTCTTCTTCTGCTAGTGCCTCTCAGCAAAGTGCTGTGGCAATGGATGAAACTGCATCAGGTGTCCAACGCATTGCAGAGGCTACTCAAAGTCTTCATCACAATGCAGAAAATCTGACTCAGCTTGCCCATACAGGTGGTGCAACGATTGCAACAGCAAAAGAACAGATGAATATGATCGCACTAGCAACTTCTGATATTGCAACATTAACGCAAAAACTAAGTAAGCAATCAGAAGAAATTGGGCAAATTACAACAGTGATTACAGCAATTTCAGAACAAACAAATTTACTGGCACTAAATGCAGCTATTGAAGCAGCAAGAGCAGGAGAACATGGGAAAGGCTTTGCAGTCGTAGCGGATGAGGTACGAAAACTTGCTGAGGAATCGAATCAATCTGCCAATCAAATCGTTGCTATTACAAAAGAAATTCTAACAGATACACAAAATGTTGCAGCATCAGTAAATAATGGTTTAGCTTCTGTAAAGGATGGTGTAGCCAAAATTCATGAGGCTGGAGATGCTTTCTACTCCATCACCTCTGCTGTTGCTGCATTCACAGAGCAAATTGAAGAAATTTCTGCCACATCTGAAGAAATCTCTGCTAGTGCAGAGCAGGTTGCAGCTTCTGTCACGGAAATTGCCAATGTTTCTAACGAATCAGCAACGAATTCTCATATGATTGCAGAATCTGTTGACGAGCAAGTTGCGACCATGCAGCAGGTAAATACTGTCGCAGAAGAATTAAGTGAAAATGCGCAACAGCTACAAGGCTTAATCCAGCAATTTAAATTGTAAATACTATATGAAAAATCTGCTGCTTTTTATAAAAGGCAGCAGTTTTTTTTGCATGAAAAAAGCAGAGAATAGAAAACTATATGTTTTCCATTCTCTGCTCATTATATTATACAGTAGGCTCGTCTGTACCCCATTGTTTCTTCTCTTTTTTACGTAGCTTCCCATCTGATTTTTTCATTTCACGAATTTTTAATGAATACCAGATTTGAGCTGCGATACAGATTGAAGAATACATACCTGTAATCAAACCAATCAATAACGCGATAGAGAAGTTTTGAATAGATGGTGCACCAAAAATTAATAGGGCTACAACAACGATAATTACAGTTAATACTGTATTAACCGAACGACCCATTGTTTGGCGTAGCGATTTATTCACGATATTCGCCAATACTTCACGGTCATTAATGGTATCATAACGATCTAAGTTTTCCCGCATACGGTCAAAGGTAACAATCGTATCATTGATGGAATACCCAACAATTGTTAATACAGCCGCAATAAACGTAATATCTACTTCTAAACGCATGAAGCTAAAGACGGCAACAATTAAGAATACATCATGCAATAATGAAACAATTGCACCAATACCCATGCGCCATTCAAAACGAACTGCTACATAAATGATAATCCCTATTGCTGCAAGAGATAAAGCCTTAATCGCATTTTTTACAAGTTCCTTACCAACTGTAGGCGATACAGTACTTACAGCTGGTTCATGACCATATTTTTCGCCAGCTTCTTTTTTAAATTCTAAAATTTCTGCTTGTGTAAGGTCATCTTTATAGCGAATGACTGCTGTATTACTTTTCTCACCAGAGAGTATGATATCTTCTGATGAAAAATCAATGCTATCTAGATATTTGGACACTTCTTCTTTTGTTAATGTTTGATTCGATTCAATTTGGACACGAGTACCGCTTGAGAAATCGATACCTAGGTTAAGGCGGAAGATGCCAAGAACCACTAAACCAGCCACTAAAATGGCTAATGAGAACGTATAGAATTTCTTACGGTTGTGAACAAAGTCAAATCGATCGAATTTCGTTGATAAATCTAATGTACCAATATTTTCATCTAGACTATGCTGTTTAGATTTTGCAATACCAAACCATGCAGGACTGTTGAAATAGCCACTGTTTACAAGTAGTCCTAATAGGACACGAGAGCCCCAAACTGCTGTTAAGAAGCTCAATAAAATACTAATAATTAATGTTGTAGCAAATCCTTTAACAGAGCTTGTTCCCCATTGGAACAATACTGCTGCAGCTAATAAAGTTGTCAACTGCGCATCGACAATGGCTGATAAAGATTGTTTAGAACCAATTTGGAAGGCTTGTTTAGCGGAATAACCCACTCGTAGCTCTTCACGTATACGTTCTGCCGCTAAAATATTGGCATCTACTGCCATCCCTATACCCAGGACAATGGCCGCAATACCTGGGAGTGTTAATACCGCATTAATCCAGTCAAAGACCACTAATACTAGGAATGTAAACACAACCAGTGTAATGATGGAAATAAAGCCTGGTAAACGATAGTAGAATAGCATAAATAAGAAAATAACTATTACGCCGACAATACCAGCAAAAATAGTACTTTTCAGTGCTGCATCACCAAATTGAGCACCAACAGAAGTTGAATAAATTTCATCTAGCTTTACAGGCAATGCCCCAGCATTTAAAATATCTGCTAAATTTTTTGTTTCTTCAACAGAGAAATTACCGCTAATCATAACATCTGTTGTATTTAATGTTTGACTAACTGTTGCTGCAGATGCATAGCGAGGCTTTGCTTTTTGTGATTCCGCTTTATAGGAATCGACACCCTCTTCAAAGTCTAACCATACAACCAGTAAATTTTGACCTGCGGGTTTTGCTGCAATTTTACTTGTTATATCAGCAAATTTTTTCGCATCTTTTAAAGTTAAGGATACAATCGGACGATTTTGTTGGTCAAAAGAGCCTTTAGCACCGTTAGCTTTCAAATCGTCTCCATCTAATAATAAATTATCATCAACATCACGGAATGTTAAATTCGCAGAAGTAGACAATAACTTACGTGCCGATTCCTGATCCTCAACACCAGCTAATTGCACACGAATACGATTTTTGTCCTCAACCTGAATACTCGGTTCACTAACCCCCATCGTATTTACACGTTCACCAAGTGCAGTGGATGTTGCTGTGACAATTTCTGGTGTAATTTTTTGTCCTTCTTTTAATTCATTTACCTCGTAAAGCACTTCAAACCCGCCTTGTAAGTCAAGACCAAGCTTGATGTCCTTTAAGACGCCGTTTACAGTCGTACTAATACCTGCTGCCAATAGCACGATAATCAGTAGGAATGCAACTATACGACTTTTTAGTTTCATCAATAAATCCTCCTCGAATTGGTGTAAGGGCTGTCCTTACACGCCAAACAAGTAACTAGCAATACCTTTTGAAACGTTTAATCCTCCTTTTCATCTAGAATCGTGTTACCTGTGCTTCAAAAAGGTTGCTATACTTATTTCAATCGTTCATAACGCGCAAGTTTATCTTAGTATTATTAGGTACTAGCCTTCTAAATGTCAATAAAAGCAATGAAGACTTATGTAAGTAAGAACTTATTCAAAATAAAAAAAGCGCAACACACTTATTATGAAACAGGTTGCGCTTGGTGTCAATTCAACACGTATAGGATTCTTAGAATTATTGTAAAATTTGACACATCATTGATTACGTTCTGACTGGACCAAGCAGTAATTGTAACTCGTCTGTATTGACTTCTTCAAACCAATTATTACTTTGTAAAAACTCTACTTGATTAAATGAGACGATATCAGATGGTGATACCGAAAAAATGGTAGAAATGACTTCATGTAAACGTAGTTGCTCAACTTTCTTTTTACGCCATTTTTTTTCAATACAGTAGCGCCAGAGTTCTTCGGCTGTAATAGCATTATATTGATAATGCTGGAACTCTGCTATCTTACTATCAATTGCCGGACGAATCTTTTCAAATAGTTGCTCATATTGCATACTCATTTTGAATCATCTCCAATCAAAGTCGTAACGTAAGACATGCTTGCATACAAATAGTGTAAATGAATTTTTGCGGCTTGAGAAGGGACGGATGGCATGAGTTCTTTTGTACGAGGTACATTATTTTTAATGTTTGTGATTTTTTTATCTAAACTTTTTGGCTTCTTTTATAGAATGCAATTTATGCGGATTGCTGGTGAAGAGGCTGTCGGTATTTATATGACCGTCTATCCAGCGTTTATTTTCTTCATCTCACTCATTCAACTAGGACTACCTATCGCTGTGGCTAAAATAGTGGCTGAATTACTAGCAAAAAATAAACGTGAGAACATCTTTGGTGTCATGCGTACAGCCATTCTTTGGTCATTCATTGGCATGATCATTTTTATGCCACTCGTTGCACTAACAATACCATATATTTCAACAACTCTATTACATAATGAACAGACAACATTTACACTATGGATTGCACTCTTTGCTGTACCAGTATCAGTTGGATCTGGCTTATTACGTGCCTATTTACAAGGTGTTGCAAAGATTACACCGACAGCATGGGCACAAATGATCGAACAAATTGTACGTATTAGCTTCATTACTTTAATGCTACCCTATGTGGCTAATTACAATAATGCTGCTGTCACGGCTGCGGCGGCAATGGGCATTACACTGCTAGCCGAAGTTGTAGCATTCTTGTATTTATGGCTACACTATATCGTTTCCAAAAAGAAATTATTGACACGAAAAACTAAAATTGAAGGGTATCCTGCATCACCAATGTTGCGTATTGCCCTTCCCTCTGCAGGCAGTAAGCTTTTTGGTTCTTTCACTTGGTTTTTAGAGCCGATTATCTTTTTAAAGGCTTTAACTGTGGCCGGTTTAACCGCTTCTGCTGCCACTATTTTATATGGTGTCATCTCCGGTGTTTTGGTGCCACTACTGTTATTTCCTGCGTTTGTATCAACAGCCTTATCGATTGTGCTCATTCCAGCTGTTAGTGATGCCGTCGCTCGTCAGCACACCCCGCTATTACAGGAACGAATTTCGGTGTCCCTTAGATTGTCTTCGCTAGTGGGGTGCTTTGCTGCTACGTATTTCTTTGTGCATGGAGATGAATTAGCGATGAAGCTTTTCCATTTAGAAGAAAATCGTGGGTACGTTAAAATTTTAGCACCTATTTTTTATTTTTATTATATTCAAAGTCCTCTACACTCCATCTTACAGGCAATTGGTGAGGCAAGAGCTGCCATGATGAACTCCATCTATGGTGGGCTAGGTAAACTTTTCGTGATGTTTGTACTTGCCTCTCAACCAGGTATCCAAGAAAAAGGAGCCGTTGTAGCTATTGGCTTTGGGGTATTACTAACGTCATTCTTGCATATAGCAACAGTTAGACAACGTAAAAACCTGCGTGCTGGCTTTAGAATGTTTGTCGTGCCTTATAGTTGTTTTATTGCTGTTTGCGTCGCCCAGTATTTCCTTATTCCAATACTATCACTACCATTTATTTTAAGTAGTGGTGTGACATTATTTTTGCTATTTACCTTTTTATTATTTACCAATCAGTTGCGTATTACAGATTTCCGTTACATTAAAAAATTGGCGAAGAAAGTTTAGGATTCCTTTAATTGGATATGCAGCTTATTGTCTTCCCAAATACAAAAAAATACCGTTTCACTGTCAGTAATATTATTTTTTGCTAGCTCACCCTTTAGCCAATCCACATCTTTATGCATGGTAAATAAATGTCTCTCTTGGATATCACCGTCGATAATCAATGGATACACAAAGGCTTTTTCATCTTTTTTATAGACAGAAAGATTGCCTGAAGGCTCTAAATACGCAAAGGCTACATCTGTCACAGATGCAATTCCGTTTTCTCGTAATTGCTGACATAAATCATCTAAATTATAGCGGTGTTTTCTCATCTCACTCTCTAAAATAACACCGTCTTTTACTAATAAAGCAGGGTCACCATCCACTAGGTCACGTATTTTTTTGAACTTTAATGACAAAAAGGCACTTAATATTTGAATAAAGAGCAAAATAATGATAGGTAGTATGGCATTAAAGAGAGGATTTTTATAATCGTCTAGCGCAAAGGCCGCTACTTCTGCAATTAATACAAATACGACCAAATCGATGACTGATAATTCACCTACTTCTCGTTTACCCATTAAACGGAAAACGATGATGATAAACACATACAAAAAGCAAGTTCTAAAAATAATATGGTAATATTCTTCCATATAAACACCCCCATACTATCAAGGTGACCTTACTTATTGTTTTTTATACAGTTTTCAAGGAATAGTCCCTACTTGTTCGTACACACTAACATAGAGCTTAGATGCTTATCACAATAAACATGCAAACAAGGTGAGGACATGACAAAAAAAATAATCGTTTTCGTTTTTGTTTATATCCTTTTTCTTATTAGACCTTATCCTATTTACGGGTATCAAGAACAGGAAATACCTATTCTTATGTACCATCATTTAGAGGACAATATAAACAATACTACAGTTATTTCACCCAAAAGCTTCGAAAATCAAATGAAATTACTTAAAATGGAAGGCTATCAGGCCATTTCTGCTCAGCAATTATATGATTACTTAAACGACCAAGCGCCGTTACCTCAAAAGCCCGTGTTAATTACTTTTGACGATGGGTATTTTAGTAATTATGAAAAAGCTTACCCGATATTGAAAAAATATGATATGCATGCAGAAATCTTTGTGATTGCAAGCCGAATCCTAGAGTTGAATGGAAACAATTACCATCCAAATGAAACAGCAAAGATGAGTTGGGATCAATTAAAGGAAATGAAGGATTATATTACAATCCAGAGTCATACTTGGGACTTACATTATAAATTACCTTCAAAAAATGGTAAACTAAATGGCGCAGTATTTGGTCCTAGTATTGTAAATGGGCAACTAGAGAGTCAGGTTGAATATGAAGAAAGGGTAAGAAATGATTTTATTCATTCAAGAAAAATAATCAAAGAAAAGTTAGGATATGAACCAATAGCAATAAGCTATCCTTATGGGATTTACTCACCCTCCACCATCAAATTAGCCAAGGAAGCTGGCTTTAAGATGGCCTTTGTCATACAAAATAAACATGTGAAAAAAGGCGATTCCCTATTTACGTTAAGCCGAATAACGATTAATGGCAATGATACTGGTGAGGCATTCATTCATAAATTAAAAACTACAACTGCAAAAAACATCTAAACACTGCCTTCTAATATTGTATAAAAAAGACTTACAATATAGCTATCGCCTATTGTAAGCCTTTTCTTCTTTGTTACTGATTGTCATTGACAATTCGTCCAATTGCTTGACGGTCAAATTTCACTCGTACATTGTCAGCAATTTTTAATGTCACTGCTGTGTCTTCAATTGCATCAATAACACCGTGTAAACCACCAATTGTAATGACTTTATCTCCACGTTGCAAACTACTTTGCATATTTTGTGTTTCCTGCTGTCTTTTTTTAGCTGGACGGATTAAGATAAACCACATTGCAACGAACATTAATAATATTGGTGCTAATCCTAATAATTGATCCATAATAGCATCTTGCCCCCTTTCCAAATCTCACTTTTTTAGTATAGACTATTCCACCATTAAAAAGCGATGGACAAGCCCAAAAATTTTCTCAATTACTAATATTTTTTCTATGATTGACAATATTTTGCTAGAAATATTCACTTTTTACAAAGTTTTGAATGATTTGCAAAACTATTGCTATTGATTATGGACATTAGGGGATGCCTAATGTCCTTTTTTAATTTAGCGCATGTAATAATCCTATTCGTCTAGTTTAAAAGTTTTTTGCATCTGGCCCATTAAAGCCGTATTTTTCAAAGAACTCTTCACGGAAATCACCAAGGCGATCTTGACGAATTGCCTCACGTACTTGCTCCATCAATTTTAATAGGAAGTGTAGATTATGATAGGATGTTAAACGAATACCGAACGTTTCTTCCGTACGAATAAGGTGACGAACATAGGCACGAGAATAATTTTTACATGTATAGCAGTCACAATTCGGATCAATCGGCCCAAAGTCACGTGCATATTTTGCATTTTTCACTACTAGACGTCCTTCTGATGTCATCAGTGTTCCATTACGTGCAATACGTGTTGGCAGTACACAGTCAAACATATCGATCCCACGAATTGCCCCATCAATTAAAGAATCTGGTGAGCCAACACCCATTAAATAACGAGGTTTATTTTCAGGCATCATTGGCGTAGTAAATTCTAAAACGCGGTTCATCACATCTTTCGGTTCTCCAACGGATAATCCACCAATTGCATAGCCTGGGAAATCTAGTTCTACTAACGCTTCTGCTGAGCGGCGGCGTAAATCTTCGTACTCTCCACCTTGAATAATGCCAAATAAACCTTGCTCCTCTGGACGCTGATGTGCTTCCTTACAGCGTTTTGCCCAACGAGTTGTTCGATCAACTGATTTCAGCATATAGTCATGTGTCGCAGGATACGGTGGACATTCATCAAAGGCCATCATAATATCAGAGCCTAAATCATTTTGAATTTCCATTGCCTTTTCTGGGCTCAAAAATAATTTATCTCCATTGAGGTGATTACGGAAATGAACTCCTTCCTCCTCAATTTTCCGGAATTGACTAAGTGAAAATACTTGGAAACCACCTGAATCCGTTAAAATTGGACGATCCCAGTTCATAAATTTATGAAGTCCGCCTGCTTCTTTGACAATATCATTACCTGGACGAAGCCATAAATGGTACGTATTGGACAGAATAATACCGGCATTCATCTCTTTTAATTCTTCTGGTGACATGGTCTTCACCGTTGCTTGTGTGCCAACAGGCATAAATGCTGGTGTTTCAAAGGAGCCGTGTGGTGTATGGACGATGCCAAGACGTGCTCCTGTTTGTTTACATGTATGAAGTAGTTCATATCGAATTGCTGGTTGTGTCATAAAATAAATAATCCTTTCTTATCTGAAGTAAAAACAGTACTCCGATTTTATCCACTATTATTTTTTGGGACGTATAAACATTGCATCACCAAAACTAAAGAAGCGATATCTTTCTTCTACAGCTTGCTGATAAGCACTTAAAATGGTCTCACGAGTAGCTAGCGTACTAACAAGCATGACTAGTGTTGATTTTGGTAAATGGAAGTTTGTGATTAACCCATCCACCACCGTAAAATTGTAGCCTGGATAGATGAAAATAGACGTCCAACCTTGTTCTGCTCGCACTTCTCCCTCATATTTAGAACCAATTGTCTCTAATGTACGAGTAGAGGTTGTCCCAACAGCTACTACCTTGCCACCGTTACGCTTTACGCGATTAATTGTATCTGCTGCTTGTTCTGTAACACTATAGAATTCCGCATGCATTTCATGGTTCTCAATCGAGTCTACACTAACGGGACGGAAAGTGCCAAGACCGACATGTAGCGTAATAAAGACAACCTCTACGCCTTTAGCCTTCACTTGAGCTAATAGCTCCTCTGTAAAATGCAGCCCAGCTGTAGGCGCTGCAGCAGAACCACGCTCTTTGGCATAAACGGTTTGATAACGATCCTTATCCTCTAGTTTTTCACGAATATAGGGAGGTAATGGCATTTCACCAAGTTGCTCTAATATTTCATAAAAAATACCATTATACTGAAATTCAAATGTACGTCCGCCATGTTCAAGCTCACCTGTACATGTAGCTGTTAATAAACCGTCACCAAATGTGATGACTGTTCCTACTTTTACACGCTTTGCTGGTTTTACAAGTGTTTCCCACTCATCTGTACCAGCCATTTGCTTCAGTAGCAATACTTCTATATGTGCACCTGTTTCTTCTTTTACACCCATTAAACGAGCAGGTAAAACTCTTGTATCATTTAGTACAAGACAGTCTCCAGCATGTAGCTCGTCTAATACATGGGCGAAATGGTGGTGCTCCACTTTATTTGTGCCCGGTGTCACGACCATTAATCGACTTGCTGTACGATCCACTAATGGTGTTTGGGCAATAAGCTCCTCTGGTAATTCAAAATCAAAATCTTCTACACGCATGAAAATAACTTCCTTCTTTATGTTTGTTGGGGATACTCATATCCAAAATGTTCGTAAGCTAAATGTGTGGCTACTCTTCCTCTCGGGGTACGTTGAATAAGGCCAATTTGCATCAAATAAGGCTCGTATACATCTTCTATCGTAACCCGTTCCTCACCAATTGATGCAGCAAGAGTATCTAAGCCTACTGGGCCTCCTCGGAATCGCTCAATCATATTGGTTACAAGTTTATGGTCAATATGATCAAGCCCTCTAGGATCTACTTGTAACAGCTCTAATGCTTGCTGTGCAAGACCCTCCGTTATCATACCATCTCCAAGCACTTGTGCATAATCTCGCACTCGTTTCAATAAACGATTGGCAATTCGAGGTGTTCCACGTGAGCGTCTCGCCATTTCCATTGCTGCTACTTGCTCTATTTCTACCTCAAATAAATGTGCACTTCTCACAACAATTTCAGCAAGCGATCGGTCATCATAATATTCTAGGCGCAGCAACACACCAAAGCGATCTCTTAGAGGAGCTGATAAAGCACCCGCTCTTGTTGTTGCACCTACAAGGGTAAAGGGAGGTAAATCAAGTCGTACAGAACGTGCTTCAGGACCTTTTCCTACCACAATATCTAAGCAGAAGTCTTCCATTGCTGGATATAATACTTCTTCAATAGCACGGGGCAGTCGATGAATTTCATCAATAAATAAAACGTCCCCAGGCTCTAGTGAACTTAAAATAGCTGCCAAATCTCCTGGACGCTCAATCGCAGGGCCACTTGTCATGCGTACGTTAACATTCATCTCATTTGCGATAACAGCCGCTAAGGTCGTTTTACCAAGTCCTGGAGGTCCATATAACAACACATGATCTAAACTTTCTTGGCGAAGCTTTGCCGCTTCAATGAATATTTGTAAGTTTTCCTTTACTTTATGTTGCCCAATATACTGTGCTAATTTTTGAGGACGTAAAGATAACTCAAACTGCTCATCATAGCTCCCTGCTTCACTTGCCATCATACGTTCAGACATGCACCTTTCCTCCTTTCCTTATTTTAATTTTAGCAGTAGTTGCAATGCTTGTTTCATAAAGGCATCTGTCGTTTCAAGTTTATCGTTATCCTCTAGCTGTGGTTTAATTTTTTCTAGCTCTTTTTCAGAATAGCCAAGAGCCATTAAGGCAAGTAGGGCTTCTTCTAATTCATGTTTATAGGCATTCACACCAAACAAAGGTAATTCATCTTCTGCACTAGGTAATTCAAGTGTATCTAATAATGAACCAAGTTTACCCTTCAAGTCGAGGATCATTTGACGTGCTGTTTTTTTACCAACTCCAGGGAACTTCACTAAAAACGCTTCGTCCTCCCGCTCAATTGCGCTAATAACCTGTTGTGGATTACCTGTAGCTAAAATCGCTAAAGCGCCCTTTGGTCCTATTCCTGACACTAAAATAAGCTTACGGAATAACTCACGCTGATCTAGGTTAGGGAAGCCATATAAAACTTGCGCATCCTCTCGCACATGCAAATGAACATATATCTGTTGCTCAAGGGCAGATGTTCGAAAAGCAAATGGATTGGGCGTATTAAGTTGCCACCCAATCCCCTGTTGTTCCAGCACAATAAATTCAGGTGTAATACGAGTAATTTGTCCTTTTAAATAATCATACATCTATAATCCCTCACAATCATCGTCTTCGATTATAGCATATAGCGAACGAATGCTCGACAAAAAGTAGCGTCTAAACTCCGTTCGCAGACAAAAATGACCGCCAATTGACGGTCATTTCTTGACAAATCTATCAATATCGTACCACAGTTTTGGCCAATAGGTGAGGGCTCGTTTTGTAAATGGTACTAAATAATCTAAAAATACTAGCTGTTGCTCTAGTGGTAAATCTATAGCAAACAGCCATTCTCGTAATAACTCATTTGGGTATTTCAAGCGATGAAGCTTTCTTTTATCCAGTCGTTTCAGCTCAGGTAACTCTGCAAAAATCTTTCCAAGATCATAATCTACAGCAGGTAACACACGATGTAACCATAAAATATACTCGTCATCCGCTTCACCAAGGTGCGCTAAATCAAAATCAATTAAACGTAATTGTCCATCGGAGCACCATAAAAAATTATGATGAACTACATCCCCATGCAGTAGCGTAATCTCTTTTTCAGGTGCATCTTCCAATGCAATCAATTGTAATGACTTATCACTATAATGCAATATTTGATCAATTTCTTCTTTCGTTAAAAATGTTCGAAACTCATTTCTTCTACTTTTAAAACGCATATGACGCATTTGCCATTTTAAAAGCTGTGAGTAGGTATGCAAGCCTGGCACGCGCTGCCACGCAATCTTTTTATGTGTGTCATGTAAAGCGATTAATAGTCTAAGAGATTCATTACGATCTTTTTTATGCGCAAAGTTAGCCCCGTGGCTTCCTTCTTGCCACATTTGCACAATTAACTGCTCATCATCGCTCTGAACTAATGGTAGGATCAAAGAAGGTTCCATACGTCCTAATTGGCGATGAATGGTTCTTACCTTCTCCGCAATTTCCACTTGCTTTGCACGTTTGACAAAATAATTTTTCGATCGATATTTATATTTCCAAATATTTGGCTTTACTTCTTCTACAATATACGCTTTTTCACCATCGATAAGGCGTCATCCCGCCTGGGAAATAATGCGGAGACATCCAAGGACCTGCTGCTGATGGGCATGGTGGTGGACAATGTGTCGGACATGGTGGTGGCGGGCAATGACAAGGGTCCATTTGCCAATTTGGCATCATCATTGGTTGTGTGCCACAGCCACAAGATTGACCCATGTTCATATCAGGCATCATCATTGGTTGTGTGCCACAACCACAGGATTGCCCCATATTCATTTCGGGCATCATATCCATTTGTGGCTTTTGGTGATCTTGCGTATGGAAGAATGGTGATGTGGACTCTAAAAAGTCTTCCATTCCACCTACTTTATGATCTGGCATGTCATAGGACATTGGCTGCTGTGGCATCGTATAATGCTCGACCTGCGGCTGCATTGGCATCGGCCACCACATCTGATGATAGATTGGCTGATGGCAACTTGAACAATGTGGTACGGCAGGCATTTGTGGCATGATATGCATTGGTGGATGTGGTGCTGGTTGTGGCATTGGCATTGGCTTTGGTTTAGCTACAGGCGGTGGTGGCGGTGTAGGTGCTGGCGGTGGTGGTGGCTGTATTTGTACAGGTGGTGTTGTAACATTTTGCTCCATTTGTGGCATCACCAATTGCTGGTGCCAATTCATTTCCACAGGCTGCGGTACCCACATCGGCTGTTGTGGCATCTGCATTGGCATTGGCATCGGTATTGGTATCGGTATCATTTGTGGTTCTGGCATTGGCATAGGAGCTGGTGGTGGCGGTACAATTGGCGGTGGTGGTTGCATTGGTCGCTGTACCTCTTTTTTAGGACTTTCCTTTGGTGTCTCCTTATGCACTTGTGTTTCCTTTTTCGGCATTTCTTTATGTGAATCTCTATGCGGCTCTTTGTTTATTTTTTCAGGCAATATAATTTCCATGCCTGGAACAATATAATCTGGGTTGGCAAGATGGACATTGAGCCGCTTCAAATCTTCAAACGAAATGCCGTACTCTTTCGCAATCTTCCACAATGTATCTCCCTTTTGAACAATATGAATACGCAATTTTTTCCTCCCTTCCTCTCTACGTATCATATGTTCAATGTTTCATTTGGATACAAAAATTTCAGCAAGTTAGAAAAGCTTCATGGTACACTAATTCATAAGGAACGCTGATTCCTTTATTACGAGCAGGGGTGATCTCTTATGAAAAAAATGTTAGGCGAAGAACGCCGACTGCAACTATTAGCGCAATTAAAAAAAAATAAAGCACCTATAACTGGGACAGACTTAGCAAAGTTCGCCAATGTTTCTAGACAAGTAATCGTCAATGATATGACTTTATTAAAGGCAAGAAATGAGCCCATTATTGCCACAAGCCAAGGTTATCTTTATATGCATCAAGAACAAATACAGCAAACCGTTGAACGAACATTCCCTTGCTTGCATACATCAGAGCAGACGGAAGATGAATTAATGACGATTGTAGACTGTGGCGGAACCGTCAAAAATGTCATTGTCGAACATCCAATATATGGTGAACTGACAGCCTCTATCATGGTATCCAACCGCCATGAGGTGAAACAATTTATCGAACGTGTGAATGCAACACAGGCCAACTATTTATCTGCTCTCACTGGTGGCATCCATCTACATGTCATCACAGCACCCTCTGTTGAAGTTTTAACATTAATTGAGCGAGCTTTACAAAAAAAGGGCTACTTAGTGTCAGATCAATGAATAGTAAAAGCACCGTCTGAAAAATTGATTTCAAACGGTGCTTTCTGTTTTTTAATGCTGGTATTGTCTCGTTAAGCGCGGGCTTCCGTCCGCAGCTATTGTTCCCTTAAAGGCGAGTATTTCCCTATCAGGAAAGAAATCTTTGACGTTGAGCAGGCGTAGGCAATAAGCATTCACTTTTTTTTCCAAACAAACGATAGCGTTGCTTTGCAAATAATCGATATAATGCATTGCGAATAAATGGTGGTACAAGAATGAAGGCGTAGAAACAAGGCCACAATCCATCAAATTTACGGCAAATGTTTAACGCAGCGGTAGATTCAACAGATACTTTCCCTTGTTCAATAAGAATTACACTATCTATATTCTTTGGTATATGATATTGAGTGAGAAGCGATTGACCAGCCTCGCTTTGCAGCGATGCAAATTGAAAATAGCCAGCTTGATCATGTTTGATGATAAATTGAACAGTGCTATCACAAAAATTACAGACACCATCGAATAAAATAATCCCACCCATCCTCTTTCCTCCTCCTTCACATTACTATGCTTCGTCTGATGTTACATAAGTAAAATAGGTACCCAGAGACTTTACTTTGCAACCTAGCGCAGCTAATTCTTCCATTGCCCCACGCATCATCGGTTCCTTTTCATCTGCTAATACATCAATCATAAAGAAATAATCACCTAATCCAGTTTTTAATGGACGTGATTCGATTTTACTTAAATTTAGCTGACGCCATGCAAAAACAGAAAGCACCTGATGTAATGCACCTGAACGATCTGTTGGTAAGGTAATCATAAAGGTTGTTTTTGCTTGCCCATCTGATAGCTCTTGTGGCAATCGTTTATTTTGCTTAGACAGTACAAAGAATCGTGTATGATTAAAATGAAAATCATGGATATTCTGCTCCACTATTTCAAGACCATATTTTTCAGCTGCTGCTGCATTTCCGACTGCCGCTATACACTCTTGTGGATTCTCTGATACATATTTTGCTGCTGCTGCAGTTGAAGTTGTTTGATGTAATGGTACATGACTAAAACGATAAAATAAATATTTATGACATTGAGCTAGTGCATGCGGATGAGAATAAACACCTTCAATTGACTGCCAATCATCCTTCTGCGCTTTGTTGACCATTAAATGCTGCTGAATTTTCAGCAATAACTCTCCAGTTACATAAAGTGTTGCCTCATGGAATAAGTAATCTAATGTTAATGATACAGAGCCCTCTAGAGCATTTTCTAGCGGCACGACAGCTAAATCTACCTTTCCCTCTGCAACAGCCTCTATACATTCTGGAATCGTGGCACACGGTACGAGCCACTCATTTGGAAAAGTAGCCTTTGTTGCTAAGTATGTAAATGATGCTTCTGGTCCTAGATAGGCGATTCGATTTTCCCATTGTTGCTTTGTCATTGCAAATACCTCCTTTATGGCACAATAAGGAGCAGTCCCTCGTGATGAAAAACGCTTGGGACAGCTCCTTATTTGAGCTTTGTTATCGTATCTTTACCCATTGGGGTTATTCAACACGATGTTTGTCATTTTGTCAAAAATTAAAGGATTGAACACTCTCTGTGCTTATAATGCTCCAGAACTAATCACTTCCGCTGATTCCACAAAATCTAAGCGTTTTAATTGCTGGATAAGATCATCAAGATCACAAGTCATGCTTGTTACATCTAATGACAATGTAACATTAGCACGTCCCTGAATAGGGATTGTTTGATGAATCGTTAAGACATTACAATGTGTAATTGTCACAGTTTCTAAAAGCTTGGCAAGTGTTCCTTTTCTATCTTGAAGCTGTAAAAAGACTGTTAAAATGCGTTCCTGCACAATTGAATGAAAAGGAAAAACCGCATCACGATATTTGTAAAACGCACTTCGCGATAAATCCACCTGCTTTACCGCATCCCAAATGGAAGATACTGAACCACTTGATAGTAAGTGTTTCGCCTCCAAAGTTTTTTGCATTGCATCCGTTAAAACATCCTCACGAACTAAATAATATCGCTGATTCGCAACATTCTTCATACGCTTCCCCCTAAAACTCATGTCTTAATCGACAAATTCAAATTCAAACTCTTGTAGGCGTACTGTATCGCCATCTTGTGCTCCACGCTCACGCAGAGCCTCGTCCACACCCATTGCACGCAATTGACGAGCAAAACGACGTATACCATCCTCACGGCTAAAGTCTGTCATTTTAAATAAACGCTCAATTGCATAACCACTAATAATAAATGTACCATCATCATCACGTGTGATTTCGAAATCTTCACCTTTTGCCTCATGCTTGTACATTACGGTTGCGTCTGATTGCTCCTCTAGATCATCATATAGTGGGAATTCAGGCGTTACTTCTAATAGATCGGCAATGGCAAAAAGTAGCTCTTTTAAACCTTGACGTGAAACAGCAGAAATTGGGAAAATTTGAACGTCTTCTCCAACCTTTTGACGGAATGCTGTTAAATTCTCTTCTGCATCTGGCATATCCATTTTATTGGCTACGATAATTTGTGGACGCTCTGTTAAACGAAGATTATATTGTTTTAGCTCTTCATTAATTGTTAAATAATCTTCATATGGATCGCGGCCTTCCATCCCTGACATATCAATGACATGAACGATAACGCGTGTACGTTCGATATGTCGTAAAAATTGATGACCTAATCCAACTCCTTGATGTGCTCCTTCAATAAGCCCTGGTAAATCAGCCATCGCAAAGCTTCGATGGTCATCCGTTTCAATCATGCCTAAGTTCGGTACAATTGTTGTGAAATGATAAGCACCAATTTTTGGCTTAGCCGCGGAAACAACAGATAAAAGTGTTGATTTACCAACACTTGGGAAACCAACTAACCCTACATCTGCTAAAACTTTTAACTCTAATATAACATTTAATTCTTGTCCTGGCTCACCTTTTTCAGAAAGTTCTGGCGCCGGGTTGGCAGGTGTAGCAAAGCGAGAATTACCTCGTCCACCTCTGCCTGCTTTCGCAATAACTGCTCTTTGCCCATGCTCGACTAAGTCAGCAATAACGGCATTTGTTTCTTCATTCATAACCACTGTGCCTGGTGGTACTTTAACAATTAAATCCTCCGCATTTTTACCATGCATGCCTTTACTCATCCCATGCTCGCCGCGAGGTGCTTTAAAATGGCGTTTATAGCGGAAATCCATTAATGTTCGTAAGCCCTCTTCTACTTCAAATACAACGTTACCACCGTGTCCACCATCTCCACCAGCTGGACCACCATTTGGTACATATTTTTCACGGCGAAAGGCTACCATACCATCTCCGCCATCGCCACCTTTAACATAAATCTTTACGTGATCGACAAACATTTAGTTCACTCCCTATTTGCACTCAAGACATATTGCCAGCGTGTAGTTGTCTGCTCAATTGTTTGAATGTCGAATTGTTTCAAACCTTTTTCGGTGAATGCATCAGCACTCCATAACCCATTTAGCGTGAATGTCACGGCAAATGTATGATCGTCAACACGTACATCAAGCGTTAGGATCTGCTCTGTAAATGGATCTAATGTATCATAAACATGCATAACTGTTTTGTTTAAATAATCTACAACTTCCTGATCAATATCATTGGTCACAGGCTTTTTTATCTCACCGCTTAGCTTCCAAGCTAATGATGGGTAACGCCATCCTGCTGTTTGAAGCCATTCAATTGTTTGTGGTAATTGTAGTCGATTGAGGATAGAAAATACTCGTAATTGTTCTGAATAATGTTGAATAAGTTTTTTCGATTCCTCGATTCTACCTAAATCTAAATTCATGCGAATCAGTTGCAGTTGATTCACATAATCATGATTTGCAAAACGTAATACTTCACTAATGGTTAGTGATTGATTGTTCATCCCATTCACTCCAATAAAGTTATCCTTACTAGTATAACAAGTTTTGCTGTATTTTTCCCTTAATTCTTTAATCAATTATACCTTGGTGTCATTGCGTCCAATCGGCTTTTTTGAAATTTAGCCAAAAAAAGGACTGCAATAAATGCAGTCCTCCGCTTTATGTTATCTTATAAAAGATTAAGCTTCTTGTGTTGTTGGATAAACAGATACTTGTTTGCGATCGCGACCTAAACGTTCAAATTTAACAACGCCGTCAACTTTAGCAAATAGTGTATCGTCACCACCACGACCTACGTTTGTACCTGGGTAAATTTTTGTACCGCGTTGACGGTAAAGAATTGAACCACCTGTTACGAATTGGCCATCAGCACGTTTTGCACCAAGTCGTTTAGACTCAGAGTCACGTCCGTTTTTAGTAGAACCTACCCCTTTTTTCGATGCAAAAAGTTGAAGGTCTAATGCTAATAATAATTTCATCGAGTTCCACCTCCTACTTGGTTGTAGTTGATTTGGATGTATTGTCCGTAATTTTGCACCATAGAATACACTTGGGCAGTCATTACTTGAACAATTAACTGTAGTTTTGCATCTACTTCAGGCTCTATGTCTGATGGTAAATCTACCTTGAGATAGCCTCCACCTTCAGCAGCTTGTTCGATTTCTGGCTGAATTTGTAATAATGCATAAATAGCATTCACTGTACCGATGGCTATAGTTGATGCTCCTGCACATACTAAATCCTTACCAGATTCATCATAACCAGCATGTCCTGAAAATTCGAATGCTGACACATGTCTATTTTCATCGTGATGAATCGTAACTTGTATCATTCGCTATACCTCACAATTAAGCGTTGATTGCTTCAACAACTAATTTTGTGTAAGGTTGACGGTGACCTTGTTTACGACGGTAGTTCTTTTTAGCTTTCAATTTGAAAACAACGATTTTTTTCGCACGGCCTTCTTTAACAACTTTAGCTGTTACAGTAGCACCTTCTACGAATGGAGCGCCAACTTTAACGTTTTCGCCACCTACGAATAAAACTTTATCAAAAGTTACAACCTCATCAGCTTCTACGCCTAATTTTTCAACATAGATTTCTTGACCAGCTTCTACTTTGACTTGTTTACCACCAGTTTCAATAATTGCGTACATTTTACTGCACCTCCTCTTAGACTCAGACTCGCCTGTTTCATAAGGTGATCTTACTAGACACTTAAACCTTTACAGAGCGGTTGTAGTAGCACGGGTGCTACAAACAATAACATTAAAATATTACCACACGAATTTTTTCAAGTCAATCTATTCATAACATATTTTTCAAAAGCAACTCGATATTTTCGATAACGCCATTCTTTCAACACTTGCAACCAAATGAATAAATTTATGATGGCTAAAAAAATAGATTGTGGCAAGAACTTGAAAGTGACAAGTAATAGTATAGTAGCTACGATGAATGATAACCAATAATATAGCTCTATCACGTGAGCTCTTGGATATTTTAAAAATAGGCAGGCTAACAATATCCTTCCACCATCTAACGGTATGATGGGTACAATATTTACAGCCAATAACACGAGTTGTACATTTATAAGCTTAGTAGCGAGTAAATCAGGCATAAAAAAAGCGAGGCCAATCCCAATAATCGTAGCGATTGGCCCTCCTAATGCAATCCATAGGAGTGACGAAGCTTGCACAACCGCTGGATTTTCAAATTGAATTTCTCCCCCGTATGGTGTAATTACGCAGGATTTCACCTTCACTCCACACATTACTGCCGCAACTAAGTGACCAGCCTCATGCCACAGTAAGGAAAACAGAATGATCGCGTAATAGGCTAACTGGCCACTAAAAATCATGACAAATACGAGAGGGATACACAGAAGATGTAATTTAATCCTCATTTGTCTCCGTCGTTTCAAGCCATTGTACAATTTGCTCTAAATCATAATGGGCATCTCCCTTTTCGATGGACACATAAAGTTGACCCGCTTCTTTCATGCCAATTAAATCATTTGCTTGAATAGATGTGTATGGTAGTTGAGCTAAACTATCTAACATACCATAGGAAACGGTTGTACCATCTTCATAGCTGATGGTCATGGTCTTACCTGTGTACTTTGTATGGCCAGTAAAAACGACTAATCCATTTTGACCAGCATAGATAGGTAAGCCAACATCATACTGCAATAGATAGCCTTCTTTAAATACTTGGGCATTCGCAAATGTTAAAAGATCTGCTTGCCCTACATCACTAGAAACCATGATGGTCTCTTTTTCTTTTTCAAACCAGCTTTGCCCGAGCTCACTTAAATACGTTAAATCAGCAGAGGTTGTAACAAGCTTCCGAACAGGTGTATCCACTACACCCTGGTCCTCTAAACGAATTACAAGCATGATCGCCGCCACAAGAAGTATCGTGACAAACCATTTCCATTTTTTAAACAAGCCCTCATCCTTTTTTCCTCACTATATGTGATTGCATGTCCAAACATGCACAAGAAAAAACCTTCTCGTACAATTGCACGAAAAGGTTTTAATTTATTTTGAGAAAAGGGCTTTAAGTTTTGAAAACATCCCTCTTTGCTCATCTTGTATAGCCATTAATGGCACTGATTCACCAAGAATACGACGGGCAATATTTCGATAGCCTAATGACGCTTTATTTGAGGGGTCCATTACAATTGGTTCACCTTTATTAGAAGATGAAATGACACCTTCACTGTCTATAATAATGCCTAATAAATCAATAGATAAATGAGTTGTAATTTCATTGACATCCAGTGTGTCACCGCTCTTCATCATATGTTGTCGAATACGATTAATGATGAGTTTAGGTGCTGTTATCTCTTCCTGCTCCAGTAAACCAATAATACGATCTGCATCACGAACAGCAGAAATTTCAGGTGTTGTGACAACAATCGCATGATCTGCACCAGCAACAGCGTTACGGTAGCCTTGCTCAATTCCCGCTGGGCAATCGATTAATACATAATCATAGTCTCTTTTCAATTCCTCTACTAAGCTCTTCATTTGCTCAGGGGTAACAGCATTTTTATCTGTTGTTTGAGCAGCAGGTAATAAAAATAGTTTCTCATCTACGCGTTTATCCTTAATCAATGCTTGATGAATTTTACAGCGTCCTTCCACCACATCGACTAGGTCATAAATAATACGATTTTCAAGGCCTAAAATCACATCTAAATTACGTAGGCCAATATCTGTATCCACTAAACATACTTTTTTACCTTGTAGAGCCAATGCAGTCCCAAGGTTAGCCGTTGTCGTTGTTTTACCGACACCGCCTTTACCTGAAGTTATGACGATCGCTTCTCCCACACTAGCTTCCTCCCTTAGACACATTTAACAATGGTCGAATATTTTTTAAGGCATGAATTTGATCGTACGTAATGCGTCCATCGTAGCCAATAAATGCACAAGTCATTTCTACTTGATTAATCGCTTTTACATGTTCATCTGACATTACCTGAACTTGATCGGCAATCATGATATGCGTGGCTTCAAATCGAGATGCTGCAATGATTGCTTCTTTATTGCCTTGCATACCAGCATGTGCAATCCCTTTAAGTCTACCTAGGACATATACATTACCTCCAGCCTCAACACGACCGTTTGGATTGACATTTCCTATGATGGTAATATCCCCGGATGAACGCAGAATTTGTCCTGATCTGACCACTCCTATATATGTATCTTGTTGGCTTTCAAACATCTTCTGGTTGCTTTCGTGGACAGTCAGTACTTCACTTTGCACCTTCGATACAATAAGCTGTTCTGTTTCTTCTATAATTTTTATAAGTTCATTTAATTGTTCTTCAGTACAGTATCGATAGCCTAAGTATAATTGTACATCAACTTTACCATCGATACCGCCCTCTAAAACCTTATTCTTTAATTCTTCCACTAGTTCACCATACGCACATTGGTCGTCTAGGCGTAGTACAAAACCGTCCTTCGTTCCCTTCATATTAACTAACTGTTTTTTCATGAATGCCTCACCTCACGTTGTTCTTTGTTAAGAAACCTCACGTGCTCTCTGTAAGACACGCGCATTAATTAGATACTTGAAGGCCCACCCAAGAATCATTAAAAATAAAGCATTCGCAATGATTGTTGGTAGTAGTCGTGAACGTAAGAAATCCGCTAAAGGAATTGCTGTAAAATCGATTAGGAAAAAGAATTGATAGAGAATAAATTCTAAAATCGCTACTAGTATAACTGAAATTGTAGTTGTTACAACTAAGTGCTGATGTATAACTTTCACGATAGACCCTGCCAAAAAACATATAAGTGGATAAAGTACTGAATATAATCCAATAATATCAATGTAAAACACATCATACAAGACACCAAAAAAAAGTCCATACATTACCGCACGTTGACGGCTGTAATAGATGGATATAAAAATAAGGTATAAGATTAAAAAACGCGGTACCAGAAAATAGACTTCCCCTTTAATTTCAATCGGGGAAAGCATAGCAAATTCTGGTTCTAACAGGAATAGTAAAACCGCTACAGAGGGGATGAGAAATCGAACCATCACTCCGCCTCCTCTTCACTTGCCTCTTGCGGATTCGATAAATCCTCATTCGTTGCATTGCCATCTGATCCATCAATACTTGTGGATGTTCGCTTGGCAATCACAACATGCTCTAAAATTGAAAAATCAGCAGATGGTTTGACATACGCCATTTTCGTTAAACCAAAGTCATCTGTACTAACTTCCGTAATTTCTCCTATCGGCACTCCCTTAGGGAAAATACCACCAAGACCTGAAGAAACTACTTGCTCGCCTTCTTTCACCTTCATGCTAGAATCGATTCGCTTCATAATGAGTTCATTACGTTCTTCATCAAAGCCCTCGATTAAACCGTATGCTTCTTTTTCTCCTAGCACCATCGCGGAAACACGATAGTTTGGATTATTTGTATTTAAAAGCTCTACCTCAGATGTGAAAGGTGTAACTAGGGTAATTTTCCCCACTAACCCTTTCGCGGTCATAACTGCCATATTTTTTTTGACTCCATGAGAAGACCCTTTATCTAAAATAATTTTCTCTTCCCACTGGTCAGGATTTCTAGCAATCACTGTTGCTTGAATTGGATTAAATGCCTTTAAGCTCTCAGTTTTATCCAAAAGCTCTCGAAGCTTGTTATTCTCTGATTTTAAATCCGTAGCCTCAGCTTGTACAACTGCAAAATCTTCTAAGCGTGCTTTTAAACGTTTATTTTCTTCGTACGTGTTTAAGAGGGAGTCAATACTATTAAAAACACCATTAATATAATTCGCCGGCTTCGCAACAAGCGATTGTGCGAAACCGACAGTATCTTTAATAATTTGCTCTGGTAAAGTTGCATTCGTCCGATCACGTAATGAGAAGCTAATCAATGCCACAAGAAAAACCATGCCTATGAGCAGCAAAATTACTTTCTTATTGAAAAAAAAGTGTGGCATTGCCTAAACCTCCTTACCCTTTAACTTGTTGTTGACGAATTAAGTCGATATGATCTAATGCCTTACCTGTACCAATCGCTACACAGTCTAAAGGATCTTCTGCAATGAATACTGGCATATTTGTCTCTTGGCTGATTACTTTGTCTAAGTTTGTTAGCAGTGCCCCACCACCAGTTAATACAATACCGCGCTCCATTACATCAGCAGATAATTCTGGAGGTGTTTGTTCTAATGTTTTACGAACACCGTCAATAATAGAGGAAACCGCTTCACGTAATGATTCAGAAATTTCCTGTGAAGAAATTTCGATTGTTTTCGGTAAACCTGTTAACAGGTCACGTCCTCTAATATCCATTCGTGCTTCTGGTCCTTCTGCCAATGCCGTACCAATTTCCATTTTTACGGCTTCCGCTGTACGTTCACCAATTGTTAAATTATACGTTTTACGGATATACGAAATGATGGATTGATCCATTGCATCACCACCAACACGTACAGATTCACTCGTTACAATACCACCTAAAGAAATAACGGCAACTTCTGTTGTACCTCCACCGATATCAACAACCATTGACCCTGTAGGATCCCATACAGGAAGATTTGAACCGATTGCTGCTGCAAATGGCTCTTCGATTGTGAACGCCTCTTTTGCACCTGCTTGTCGTGCAGCATCAATAACAGCACGCTGCTCCACTGAAGTAATACCATAAGGTACACAAATCATAACATTTGGTTTTTTCCAGTTGCCTCCAGAGTTTTTACATGCTTCTTTTAAATAATACTCAATCATTGCTGTTGTAATATCGAAGTCAGCAATAACGCCATCTTTCATTGGACGAATCGCTACGATTGAGCCAGGTGTTCGACCAATCATATTTTTCGCATCATTACCAACGGCAACAATATCCCCTGTTTTTGTATTTTTTGCTACAACTGAAGGTTCACGTAATACGATTCCCTTTCCTTTAATAAACACTAATGTATTCGCTGTGCCGAGGTCAATCCCGACATCTTTGCTTCCTAGTCCAAACAAATTGTGTACTCCCTTTCTATATAAGCCATACTTTCGTTGACATCCAATATATTTGACGACAATGTATAGGAAATTGAATTGTGTAAATACACAATTGACTCCTTTCAACGTCCATAACACCTGTCAAATTTTTTTATCTCCATCAGTTGGTAGTTTACACCTATGAAAAAACTACACACTCATTCACCTCACCACCAATTTTGATGGGAGTCCTCCCTGAATAAAGATAAAATTCATACCGTTCATTATAACGGAAAAACGCAAGAATTTGTAGTATCACATACTTCATCTCACAGAAAAGATACTATTTTAATTCCCTCTTAAACTAAAAATAGTACGTATAGATTAGCATATAATTTTTATTCCCATAAGACAATGTGTATCAGGCTACCAATTTTTGTGAAGATAATTGCTTTTCTATGAATACATTAACGTTATGTAAGAAAAAAGGTTCGCCAATATACCACAAAAAAATACAAAAATTTTATGACTGGTTATAATTAAGGTCATTTATAGTAATAGAATCTTCTATACAACAAAATGGATTCATCATAAAAAACTCTGCATATTGTATGCAGAGTTAAAAATATCCTTTTTCCTTTAAACTAATATATTGATGGTCGCCGATGATGACGTGATCAATTAACTCTATCCCTATAATATAGCCTGCTTCAACAATTCGCTTTGTTACTTCAATGTCCTCCGTGCTCGGTGTTGGCACCCCACTTGGATGGTTGTGGGCACATATAATAGAAGCGGCAGACCTTTTGACAGCTTCTCGAAATATTTCTCTAGGATGAACGATGGATGCATTTAAACTACCAATGAAAATCGTTTGCTTATGAATAATTTGATTTTTTATATTTAAAAAAAGCACTACAAAATGCTCCTGATTAAGCGAGGTCATATCAGGCATTAAGTAAGTTGCTGCATCTTGTGGAGAACGTATTGTGAATTTCTCATCATTATGTTTTTGAGCCAGTCTTCTACCAAGTTCAACAGCAGCCATTAATTGAATGGCTTTCACCTCGCCTATTCCTTTAATAGCCATCATTTCTTCGATGGTTGCATGCTTCAAATGATGGAGTCGTTCAAAAACATTTAACACCCTATTTGCAAGAACAAGCACAGATTCTTCCTTTGTGCCTGTCCTCAATAAAATAGCGAGTAGCTCTTGATTCGATAAACTCTCAGCTCCTTGTCGTAATAGCCGTTCACGGGGGCGATCCTCTATATTGACATCACGTATCATCAAAGTTGGTAAAGCGTCTTCTAGCAAAAATATTCACTCCTTCGCAAATTGGACTATCTGTAGATCCACCAATTGCGAAAACAAAGTTGCAAGTGGTAAACCTACAACATTGTTATAATCTCCTTCAATTCTTTTAACTAATAGTGTACCAATCGTTTGAATGCCATAACCACCCGCTTTATCAAAAGGATCTCCTGAATCTACATAAGCTTCGATTAATTCCTGCGATAGACGGTGGAAAACAACTGTAGTCTCTTCCACAAAGGTCGTTTCCTTTCCATTCGGTTCGATTATAGCGACCGCAGTCATCACACTATGTTTGTTATTTGACAAACGTAATAAGTGAGAAATAGCTTCCTCACGCGTTTTAGGTTTATGTAGTAGCTCTTGATTGTAAACAACGATTGTATCTGCACCAATAATCGTGGCATTAGCTGCTTTTTTGGCTACATCACGCGTCTTCAATAAAGCTACTCCTTTTACATAATCCTGCATTGTATGAGCTTGTACACTTGTTTCTTCCACTTCACTTGTCAAGACTTCAAACGGGAGTGCTAGCATGTTAAGCAATTCCTTGCGCCTAGGGGAAGCAGAAGCAAGGACAAGCTTATGATTTGTTTTTAACATTATCTGATCATTCCTCCTTATCCTTATGATACAGAAGAATGCACAATTTGAAAATTTTCAAAAAAACAAGATAATGAAGATTTCATTATTATTTATTGTTAAAACTTCACTTGAAGACACGTATTTTTAGATTGGTAATGTGCAAAAACATGCAGACGAATGATGTTGATATCGTTGGAAATAGTAGAGGCCGCTGCGCCAATGGACTGCCAATCCTCAGGTAGCGTTGAGTCCTTGCCATTTTCCTTAAAATTTAATTTTGCGGCATTTTTATCTGCTAAAGCAGTTGGTAGTTCTGCCAAGGTAGGTTCTTTACAGCTTTCACCACTGACGCTAAATGCCTTTTTAAAGGTTGCAGGGTCCTGTAAAAATTTTAGCTGACTTTCCTCCGTCACCATGCTTGTCCACACATAAAACTTGTCATCAACTTGAACGATCGCGCTCTCTTTTAAGGCAGGATACTCAGCAACAAATGAACTTGCGCTCTCATAGTTTGAATACACGCCAGCTTGGCTTGCATAAAACATCGATGCATTAGATGTATTGGTTGTCTCCCCGGCAGTTGGAATCGTTTCTGTTTGTGATTGATTATTTGCCACTTCACTACCATTTTTCTTTAAAGGTAACTGTGTGCTGGCTTGTAAAACGCCCAGAAAAATTGCTACACCTAATAGACCAACAAATCCACCAATAATCATTGCTCGAAATATTTGTTTTTTCATCACATGACTTACAATTTTCATTCAACTATCACCTCATCCTTCCACCTATCTATGCCAACATCATATGATATTATATGTACATTCCAAAGGGTAAATGCGAATTTATTATTTTTTGATACGGAACTCATTGCAATCCTAAATTTGCAGCCATAAAAAAACTAGGACTCCCTATCAAGAGCCCTAGTTATTTCATTGTTTTAATCTATGACGAACCTCTGTTAATAAATATAACGAGCCTGCTACAATGGTTCTCTGCTGTCTATGTGATTGTGCCTGTATAAAGGATGCATAGTCAAGCAAGGTTGTTTTCGATGTTGCATGAGAAAGTTTGACCATTTGATGGGCTGGCATTGCTCGTGAATTAGCAAAATCGACAAAGTAAAAGTCATCACTCACCTGCTCTAGAATTCCGAGAATCTGCTGAACATCTTTATCTGCTAGTATGCCAACGACAAATGTTATCTGCTCATTTGGATATTCACACTGAATCGTTTCTATTAATTTTTCAGCACTTGCAGGATTATGCGCACCATCCAATATAACGAAAGGCATTATTTCTTCAAAGCGTCCCAAAATAGAAGCCTTTTGCACAGCTTGACGAATAGTTGTTTGATCAATAGACACGTCTAATTCTGACGCCACTTCAAAAAATGCTGTAATGGCGAGAGCCATATTGTTTCCCTGATGTGTCCCCTTCATAGAACGATTCAGGTTCGCAATTTGGAACTGCTGTACGTCATTCATATAGCTTTCTCCATCAGTTGTTTGCTTAATGGCAAAATGTTGACCTAATGCAAATAGAGTGGCTTTTTTTCGAACGGCTACTGCATCCACAACTCGCTTCGCCTCACCAGGCAAATCACCAATAATAACTGGACGTTGTTGTTTAATAATACCTGCTTTATGGTGTGCAATGCTTTCAAGCGTATCCCCTAAAAACTTTGTGTGTTCTAAAGCAATACTTGGGATAATAGAGACAATAGGTGTTACCACATTTGTACTATCCAATAAACCACCCATTCCCGCTTCAATCAGCGCAATATCCACCTGCCCATTGACAAAATGTAAAAATGCCGCCACCGTCAGCAATTCAAAATCGGTTAGTTTGCCACTCAGCCCAACCTCATGCATCTGTTGGAAAACTTGATCCATTTCAGCCTCTGTTATAGGTTGACCAGCTATTTGAATTTGGTCATGAACATCAACGATACATGGTGACATAAATTTGCCCACGCGTAAGCCATGTTCTTGTGCAATTGCCTCTAGAAATGTTAACGTAGAGCCTTTGCCATTTGTACCCGCTAAGTGGACAACACGCAAAGTTTGCTCAGGATTACCTAAATATGATAAAGCCTCTTCAATCGCTGTAAGACCTGGTTTAATGATATCATCACTTTTAACCTGCCATTTCTCTTTATAATGATCAAAGTTTGGGATCATCGTCCTTCCTCCTGTAGCCACTGTCGAGCTTGTGCTATAAAGTATAATGAGCCTGTAATGACAACAATATCCTCTTTTTGGCGTTCTTGTAATAGTGTTTGAAGGCTTTTTAGCCATTCTGTATGAACCGTTTTATTTGCATGAGTCGACAACGTCGCTAAGCTTTCAGCAGGCATTGCATTCGGTAGATCTATTTGTGTAAAAGTGATCGAGGTGGCAACAGCATCCATTAGTTCTATGCTGTTAGCATGATCCTTATCTGCTAATGCCGCGTAAATAAAGCGATAATTGTTTCTTGGATAGACATTTTTTAGTGTTTGGATCAGAGCAGCTGTCCCCTCTGAATTATGAGCACCATCTAGCACAATTTGATTCGGCCATTGCTCAAAGCGGCCTGCCCATTGCGCACATTGTAGACCTTGACAAATAGAATCATCAGTAATGACAATTGTCCCCTGCTCACGTAATGTTAGCATGGCTGTGATGGCCAAACTTGCATTATTTATTTGATGTTGACCAGCCATTTTTAATGGTACATCCTTCATCAAGACAGGGTCCTTTTCATATGTAAAATGCTGATAGTCAGTACTTTGCCAACTATTTGTCACCATGAAGTCTTGACCTAAAACATAGCACGTCGCATGTCGTTCCTCTGCCGTGGCTTTAATGACAGCCAATGCCTCCTCATTATGAACACCTACAACAACTGGTATGCCTTCCTTGATGATGCCAGCTTTTTCTGCGGCAACCTTTGCGAAAGTGTCGCCTAAAAAGGCTGTATGCTCTAACGAGATCGTTGTAATAATAGCTAAAAGCGGTGTTACGACATTTGTCGCATCCAAACGCCCTCCAAGCCCTGTCTCAATAAGCGCTATATCTACACCTTCATGTGCAAAATACTGAAACATAATGAGTGTAACTACCTCAAAAAAGCTTGGAAATTCACCATTGTAGTGTTCTTCTATAATTTTCGCAAGTTTATTGAAATAGTAGAGAAATTGCTCATCCGAAATCTGGTGGCCGTTAATGGTCATACGTTCATTAACTCGCTCTAAATGTGGAGACGTAAATGCCCCTACAGTGTAGCCTGCATGTTGAAGCATTTCTCTTAATGCATTCACCGTAGAACCTTTACCATTTGAACCTGCTACATGGATTACTCTTAGCTTGTTGTGAGGTTCATCTAAATGTCCTAGTACTTCCCGCATAAGGACAAGTGGCGCACGTTTATGATCAACTGCTTTTAATGTAAAAATAAATTTTGTACATTCGTTCATTGTGTTAAACAAAAGAAACACTCCTTCTTACTGCAATATCTTTATTTTAGTACAAGTAACGTTTAATAACATAGCAAAATGACAAAATACAAAAAACACGCAGCTAGCAACTGCGTGTTCGTATTAATATTATTTTAGTGTACTTTGTGAGCACCTAATAAAGCACCCATATTATTTAATATGGTTTTTGCATCACTGTTTAATAATGGATGAACATCTGGGCGTTGCACTAAGTCAAAAGCATTTTTTAACGTTCTTTTTAGCATCGATATATCAAAATCCGAGCAATACTCATTAATTTTTTGGATCGTTAATAAATCTGTTCGTGATAATTTAGTGCCATCCTGTTGGGGATTACTATTTGCTAATATGTGCTTAATCAGGACACGGCCACTTGTATTCAATAAACGATAATACTTTGCTTCGGATAATTTTAAGAGATTCGTTTCGATCAATACTCTCGCGCTTACAAAGTCTAATTCATCACATGCTTTGTTGACTTTTGTAATAATGGTTGCAATATTTCCTGACATTCTCAACACCTCCATTGGCTCTTATTTTCTTTACTAACAAAGACTGTCTATCTAAAAACCCATCCATTTAGATTTGGTTTTTCACGGCTAAATAACATGAAATTAGGGTTTGTTTCCTATTAGCTCAGCGTTGAACATCATCTATTAGACCAATTTATTTAAAATAATACTATATATTTTTTCCTAATTCAATGTATATCTTTAGCTCTACATAAAAAAAGCAATGGATGACTTTTTCGTCATCCATTGCTTCGTCTTTACATATTTTTTAATTCTTCTAAACGTTTTAACACAACTGCATGCTTGCTTTCGTAATCTGCTAATTTCTCACGTTCTGCGTTGACTAACGCTTCCGGTGCTTTCGATACAAACTTCTCATTCGATAATTTACCTGTAACAAGCTTTACTTCTTTTGCCCATTTCTCTAATTCTTTTTCAAGACGGGCAATTTCTTCCTCAAGATTGATCAGTCCAACAAGAGGCAGGAATACCTGTGCTCCTGTTACAACAGCAGTCATTGATTGTCCTGGAGCCTCTAAACCTTCACCAATTGTTAAAGTGTCAGGATTACAGAATTTTTCTAGATATGCTTGATTATCTTTAAGTACAGCTGCTGTTGCTGCATCTTTCGCTGAAATAAACAACGGTACTTTTTTGCTCATCGGTGTATTTACTTCCGCACGAATATTACGTACTGAACGTATAATATCCATTAGGAGCTTCATATTATCTGCTTCATCAGCAAAATGAAGATCTGTGCGTACTGTTGGCCATGCTGCCACTGTAATAGATTCACCTTCGTGTGGTAAGTGCTGCCAGATTTCTTCTGTAATGAAAGGCATAAATGGATGTAAAAGACGCATTGTTTGATCTAGTACGTAAGCTAAAATAGATCGAGTTGTCTTTTTAGCTGCTTCATCCTCACCGTAAAGTGGTAATTTTGCCATTTCAATATACCAAGAACAGAAATCATCCCAAATGAAATTGTATAATTCACGGCCAACTTCGCCGAATTCATAACGCTCTGCAAGAGAGGTTACACGTTCAATCGTTTCATTTAAGCGCGTTAAAATCCATTTGTCAGCTACTGATTTTTCACCAGTTAAATCGATCTCATCATATGTCATACCATCCATATTCATAAGCGCAAAACGTGATGCATTCCAAATCTTATTGGCAAAGTTCCATACTGCTTCAACTTTTTCAGTTGTATAGCGTAAATCTTGACCAGGTGATGAACCAGTAGCTAAGAAGTAGCGTAATGAATCTGCACCGTATTGTTCAATGACATCCATTGGATCAACACCATTACCAAGTGATTTACTCATTTTACGCCCTTCACCATCACGTACTAAACCATGAATTAGCACATCTTTAAATGGACGTTGATCTGTAAACTCAAGGCCTTGGAAAATCATTCGAGAAACCCAGAAGAAAATAATATCATAGCCTGTTACTAATGTATTTGTTGGATAGTAACGTTTATATTCTTCATTTGCTTCATCTGGCCAACCCATAGTAGAAAACGGCCATAGTGCTGAAGAGAACCATGTATCTAGTACATCTTCATCTTGCGTCCAGTTTTCTGCATCTGCTGGGGCTTCTTTACCTACGTATATTTCGCCTGTTTCATTATGGTACCAGGCTGGGATTTGATGGCCCCACCATAATTGACGAGAAATACACCAATCGCGTATATTCTCCATCCAGCGGGAATATGTGTTTTCAAAACGAGCAGGAACAAAGTTTACTTTCCCTTCTTCGTCCTTTTGCAGCTCTAGGGAAGCATCAGCAAGTGGTTGCATTTTAACGAACCATTGTGCTGAAAGATATGGCTCAACAACAGCACCAGAACGTTCAGAGTGTCCTACTGAATGCATATGCTCTTCAATGCGAATTAACACACCTGCTTCTTGTAAATCAGCAACAATTTGCTTGCGGCATTCGAAGCGATCCATTCCTTTATATTTGCCAGCAAGATCATTCATTGTGCCGTCTTCATTCATTACTAGAATGCGCTCTAGATTATGACGATTACCAACTTCAAAGTCGTTCGGATCATGGGCTGGTGTCATTTTTACAACCCCAGTACCAAATTCCATATCAACGTACTCATCAGCAACAATTGGAATTTCGCGACCTACAATCGGTAAAATAACGTTTTTACCAATTAAGTGCTGATAACGCTCATCATTCGGGTGAACAGCTACCCCAGAGTCACCAAGCATTGTTTCGGGACGTGTTGTAGCAACTTCTACATAGCCAGAGCCATCAGCTAATGGATATTTCATATGATAGAAGGCACCTTGCACATCCTGATAAATTACCTCGATATCAGATAATGCTGTTTTTGCTGCTGGGTCCCAGTTGATAATACGTTCACCACGATAAATTAAACCTTTTTCATATAACTGAACAAAAACTGTTTTTACCGCATCTGAAAGACCTTTGTCTAATGTGAAACGTTCACGTGTATAATCTAATCCAAGACCAAGCTTTGCCCATTGATCACGAATATGTCCCGCATACTCTTCTTTCCATTCCCATGTTTTTTCGAGGAATTTTTCACGTCCTAAATCATAACGTGTAATATTATCCTCACGCAGCTTGGCTTCTACTTTTGCCTGTGTTGCTATACCAGCATGGTCCATACCTGGCAACCATAGGGCATCATAGCCTTGCATGCGTTTCATACGAATGAGAATATCTTGTAATGTTGTATCCCAAGCATGACCAAGGTGTAATTTACCTGTTACGTTCGGTGGTGGAATAACGATTGAATAGGGCTTTTTCCCACTTTCAGGCTGTGCCTCGAAGAACTTCCCTTGTAACCACCATTCATAGCGACCAGCTTCAATGGACTGTGGGTCATATTTAGTTGGCATTGAAATGTTTTCTGTCATATTGACTCCTCCTATTGTTTGAAAACTGTTGGTAAAGAAATACTATTTATTTTTTTACCCAATAAAAAAACTCCTCTCGTCTAAAAGGACGAAGGAGTTTTAGTTCGCGGTACCACCTTTAATTCCAGCAGGGTTAAGATAAATGTTAAAAAACATATTTTCTCAGCCTATTCTACTGGCTCTCAATTCGGTAACGGTGTTTAACCGGCTTTAACTACTATTAGTTCACTAAAGCTGCTCAAGGGCTACCTTCAATTTCGTACAAATAGAAACTTCTCAGCTACCGTTTCCTCTCTGAAAATGTAGTCAAAATTTACTCTTCCCTATCATAGCATCTGTATTTGATTTTCCTTATTGTACCGCAGGATCGTGTCATTTTTCAAGTGATTTAGTCATCTTTTAGTAAGAGGAAAGTAAATAGAAAAGGAAGTGACAATTCAAATGCGACGACGCAAGTATAACCCTTGGCTTTTACCACCTTGGCTACGACAAGTTCGTTTTTATTGCAGAACCATCATCGTGCCGATTTGTGCTTTTCAGTTTATCCGTGTCATTATTGTGCCAACATCAGGTGATTTAGTCTTCTTATTACTCCTGCTACTTCTCTGCTATTTACTTTTGAAAGACATCATTTGAAACACGAACTTTAAGCGGTGTATATTCTTCTGTTAGATCCCAAATCATAGAAGGCACTTCATGCCAAGTACTGGATTCGCGTACAACAATATGGCTTGAGGATTCTCTTAATACAGCTTTTTGGTCAACTGTTGTAGAATTCTCTTGGCGTGAAGCTGCTGCTACTGCGGCAGGTTGTTTCACTTGAACACTTTCTTCAATTGCAGCCAATGTCTCCTCTTGTTCGAAAGCATGTGTTGATAGGTGCGGATTGTCTAACACATCTTTTTCAACAACAGGTTCATATTCATTGAAAGCGCTTGTGACTGTCCACTCAAGCTGACACATCTGATTTGTTAGACTAGGGCGAATATCCTTGACCATTAAATCTTTGACATCTGATTCTTTTGGTAAATCCACATGTAAAGGAACGGCATATTCAAAATAACCAGTATCTCCTTGAATATCAAGGGCATCAATTGTAATTAAATCTTCATTTTCCGCAAATGCTTGCATATCTTGAAAATCAAAGCGAACGTGTGCGGTGATATGATAGATGCCCATAAGTCGCAAAGAATCCTCTAACTGCATTTCCTGCCACTGTGGCTTAATTTGAACAGCTGCTATTTCAGTTGGGCAGCCATATCCAGGAAAACAAAATGTTTCGCGCATATTCCAAGTTTTGTGTTCGATAATAATCCCTCCCTTTGCATCATATGACGATTTGAAGGATAGTATGCTAGGATGTTGCCATTTGAACAGAGTTAAAAATAGATACTACTAAAAAAATGGCATGCTAGAAGTAATAGTCTAGCATGCCATTCCCATGGATGTTCGTATCATTAAACATTTACTAATTTAATTTTATTAGCTACACGATCTGTTAGCATTTGTGTTGCCTTTGGTACGATCGGTTTAAAAATCGGATTGAGAACAGGGCCAGCTAACCCGCCTGCAATGACTTCTAAGAATCCTGTCATTTTAGTATTTTCAGCGTCGATACTTTCTGCGAGGAAATAGCCATTTCCTGTGAAGTTATCAGAAAGCCCCTTTAATTCAAATGTAACTTTTGATGGTGCTATCCATTCTAAGATTGTAATTTCTACTTCAACTGTTTTTTTCAAAACGCCAACATTGCCTTTAAAAGTCCAAGTGGAGTGTTTCTCATCAATCATTTCATGTGCATTATAACCAGGGACAAGCTTTGCCCATTTTTCCATATCACTAACGAAATCCCATACATGTTCAATCCCTACGGGTACTTCGACCGTGTGTGTGCCTGTTGCCATATCAATTCACTACTTTCTTTTATGAATAGCTATATTATAAACGATATCGCCCACAATTTGGCTATGCTGAAAGATGTAATTTTGACAAAAGCAGGTCCTTCATCCAGTATAGTTGAACGTACTTACTAGTAAATATATGCTATTGTTCCTTTTTACTCATGTATTCCTCAAGCACTATAATGCCTTCTGCTTAATCCATTAAAAAAGGTAATGTCAATGGGATATAAAGCAATTTTACAAAGCGAGGGTTTATTCCGTTCCGCTAGCATCCTTTCCAGGGGGGCGTTCGTGAGTGACAACACCTCTACATAAAATGAGTAGTGAACACTTTTACTTTATTTGAAAACCTTGCTATTAAGAATCATTTTTATGGGGTGAAGTGGAAGGTGCTTGAATCCCGTGGGATAGCTAAAGAGGTGAGCCACAGGAAAGCAAGTAGCCTACAACGGAAACCATTTTCACCTTTCGCAAAAATTCTAGTGATGGTTTTGTTTTTCAACAGCAGAAGAGCATGCTAGAAATAATGCTAGCATGCTCTATCAAATTTTATTGCGCTAATTGCGCAAATACTTTATGGAATGCTGCCACTGTTGTCGCAATGTGCTCTTCCGTGTGAGCTGTTGAGATGAATAGTCCCTCGAATTGAGAAGGAGGTAAGAAAATACCTTCCTCTGCCATTAGACGGAAATATTCAGCGAATAATTGTAAATCTGATGTTTTAGCAGAAGCAAAATCAATGACATCTTCATTCGTGAAGAAGAAGCCAATCATAGAGCCTGCACGATTAACAGTGTGCGGGATATTATATTTAGTTGCTGCTTCACGGAAACCAGCCTCAAGCTGATCCCCTAATTTTTTAAAGTAATCATACGTACCATGGTCTAAACGGGATAACGTTTCATAACCAGCTGTCATCGCTAACGGATTCCCCGATAATGTTCCTGCTTGATAAATTGGTCCAGCTGGTGCTACTTGCTCCATAATTTCTTTTTTCCCAGCGAATGCGCCTACAGGGAGACCACCTCCGATGACTTTACCTAAAGTAGTCATATCAGGCGTTACCCCAAAATACCCTTGTGCACAGCCATAATCTACGCGGAAACCTGTCATGACTTCGTCAAAGATTAATAATGCACCGTGCTCTGAAGTAAGTGCACGCAAACCTTCTAGGAAACCTGGTTGTGGAGGTACAACACCCATATTTCCTGCTACTGGCTCCACAATGACTGCAGCTAACTCTGTGCCAAATTTCTCAAAAATCACTTTTGCCCCTTCTAAATCATTATAGGCAACTGTCAACGTATTGCGGGCGATATCTGCAGGTACGCCAGGGCTATCAGGTAGGCCTAATGTGGCAACACCAGACCCAGCTTTAATCAATAAGGAGTCACCGTGACCATGATAAGACCCTTCAAACTTTAAGATCTTATCACGTCCTGTCACACCACGTGCTACACGTAATGCAGACATAGTAGCCTCTGTTCCAGAAGAAACAAAGCGAATCATTTCCATTCCTGGTAAACGGTCTAATACTAATTGAGCTAAGCGATTTTCTGTATAGCTTGGAGCACCGAAGGAAGATCCCTTCGCAGCTGTATCTGCAATTGCTTTCACTACCTCTGGATGTGTATGTCCTAAAATTAACGGACCCCAAGACAATACATAATCAATATATTCATTGCCATCAATGTCTTTAATGATTGCCCCATGGCCAGATTCCATGAAAATCGGGTCCATATTTACTGATTTAAATGCACGTACTGGGCTACTTACACCGCCCGGCATTAATTGAACAGCTTCAGCATAGGCTTGTTTTGATTTTTCGTAAGAACGTGTCATTTATTTCTCCTCCAACCAACGTGCAACATCTTTTGCATGATACGTAATGATTAAATCAGAGCCCGCACGTTTCATGCCTAATAATGTTTCAAGCACAACTTTTTTCTCTTCAATCCAACCATTTATAGCAGCCGCTTTAATCATTGCATATTCACCTGAAACGTTATACGCAACAAGCGGTAATGGATAGTTATTTTTCATGTCTCGAATAATATCTAAATAGCTAAGGGCAGGCTTGACAATTAGGAAATCTGCGCCCTCTTCGATATCTGACTCTGCTTCACGGAATGCCTCTAGACGATTTGATGGATCCATCTGGTAGGATTTACGATCACCAAATTGCGGAGCACCATCTGCAGCATCACGGAAAGGTCCATAGTAACTGGATGCATATTTGACTGCATAGGACATAATCGGGATATGTTCAAAACCAGCTTCATCCAGACCAGCGCGAATTGCCGTTACAAAGCCATCCATCATATTTGATGGAGCAATGATATCAGCGCCAGCTTTTGCTTGTGATATCGCCGTGCGAGCTAAAACATCTAATGAAGGATCATTCAAAATTTGATCGCCCTCAATTAAGCCACAATGTCCATGATCCGTAAATTCACATAAGCATGTATCCGCGATGACTAACAACTCAGGATGACGTGTTTTAATGAGTCGAGTCGCTTCTTGCACAATGCCATGATCATGAAATGCACCTGTTCCAACCGCATCCTTTTCAGCTGGCAAGCCAAATAAAATAACTGCAGGAATACCTAATGCTACAACCTCATCCACCTCTGCCTCTAGTTTATCTAATGAAAATTGAAAAACGCCAGGCATTGAATGTACTTCATTTTTAATATTTTCGCCTTCTATTACAAAAATAGGATAGATCAGGTCCTCTTTATGTAAGTATGTTTCTTTTACCATTGATCTCATCGTTGCATTGGCACGCAAACGACGGTGTCTTTGAAATTGTAGTTTTGTCATGATTTGTCCCCTACTTTCATAATTTCTTCGATGACTGCTTGCATTGTATAAACGCTTGGCATAATATCCACAGTAGCACCGTATTGTTCAAGAGCTGCTTCCGTAATATGGCCGATGGCTGCAATGCGAGCTGCTTCCCAGCCAATATGTGGAACAACTTCCATTGCATACACGTCAACTGCTGAAGGACTAGCAAAAATCACTGTAACATTTTGATGTTGCTGGATGCAACTGACAATAACAGATGTTTGATCATGTCGTTTTATCGTTTCATAGACTGTCCATTCTTTTAATTCAAAAGGCAATCCATCCTTCAGCGTACTTTTCGCCTTTTCTCCTCGAATAAACAGACATTTCGGTTGATCACCCGCTACACTCGGAAATTCTTTAACGAAAATATCAGCACTAAATATGGAAGGCATAAAGCTCACTTGAAATCCTAAATTTTCTAATGCTGTTGTTGTTTTAGTTCCAATGGAAGCTATTTTTCCTTTGAAATGACTTGCATTAAATTGATGTCGAAGCATTTTACTAGCAAAAGCTTCTACAGCATTTTGACTAGTAAAAATCAACCAATCATATTGCTTAGCGCGGTTCAATAGTTCAGGATCCTTGCTATCTAATCGTTCACAAGTTTCAATTAATGGGGCTACGATGGCATGTCCACCTAAAGCTGTTATATTTTCGACAATGGTTGTTGTCTTAGATGTGCCTGTTAAAAGTATGGTTTTACCCTTTAGAGGTAAATTACTGGGCATCTTGCTCTGCCTTTACACGCTGAATTAAATCGAAAGCTCCTTGTTTTGTTAAACTAGCAGCTAGTTCTTCTCCAATTTTTTGTGCATCTGTGCCAACTACTGTTTCCTTATATACAACAGATGCATCTGGAGCAGCAACAAGGCCTGTTAATGTAATTTCTTCCCCATTTGAAGTGGCATAACCAGCAATCGGAACTTGACAACCACCATCCATTGCCGCTAAAAATGCACGTTCTGCATGTGCTTCTTGCCAAGTGAATGAATCAGTCAGCTTACCTAATTCGGCTAAAAGCTCCGCATCATCGGCACGACATTCAATGCCAAGAGAGCCTTGCGCTACAGCTGGTAGACATTGTTCGACAGGTAAAAACTCAGTGACTACATCATCACTCCACCCAAGGCGTTTCAAACCAGCCGCTGCTAAAATAATGGCATCATATTCTTCTGTTTCAAGCTTAGCTAAGCGTGTATCAACATTTCCACGAATCCATTTAATTTCGATATCAGGACGTACTGTTAAAAGCTGAGCACTACGACGTAAAGAACTTGTCCCAACGATTGCTCCCGCAGGAAGGTCAGCAAATTTAACATGCCCTTTCGAAATAAATGCATCACGAGCATCTTCACGTGGTGGAATACAACCAATCACTAGCCCATCTGGCAATACAGCAGGCATATCTTTCATAGAATGAACAGCAAAGTCAATTTCTTTATCGTAAAGGGCTTGTTCAATTTCTTTTACAAACAACCCTTTCCCACCTACTTTTGAAAGCTGTACATCTAAAATTTGGTCACCTTTTGTTACAATCTCTTTTACTTCAAATTCGAATGGTGCACCAGCCGCTTTTAATTCATTAATGAACCAATTTGTTTGCGTTAGCGCTAATTTACTTCTCCTAGAACCTACAATAATTTTTCTCAACAGTCTCCAACCTTTCTTCTAATACCATAAATGGAATCGCGATAAACTACTACCTAAGAAGAAGTTTACAACAACTAATAGATAGGCATAAATATGTACCCATGCATAAGTTGTACCTGTCAGCTTGCTTTTGCGATTCACATATAGGATAAAACAATACAAAATTAAAATAATGAAGGACCCTATGATTTTCGCATCGAAAATCGAAAGACTCTCTAATGTTAATAGTGCCCATTCAAACCCTAATATTAAACTTATAAATAACATCGGAATTCCAATGAAAAATGAAATATTCATCCAGCTGCTTGTCTGCTGCAAGGAAGGCAATCTAGTCCATAAATGCGACCACTTTTTCTTTTTCAGCAATCGATATAGAACGAGATACAAAATGGCAAACACAAATGTTAATGTAAAAGCTGCATAAGACAATATTGCAAATGATATATGAATAAAAAGCATCTCTGAAATTAAAGTATCCCCGACAGCTCCTGTAGGACGTTTCGGCATAAAAGTAAATATACTAGCGAATAAAAATCCTAGTATATTAATAATAAACACAGGTAAATCCACCCTTGCTATGCAATGAAGGATAATGGATAACGTCACGAGTAACCAGGAATAAAAAAGTATTCCCTCAGACAAGGATAAAATCGGAAAACGCTTCGTTTCCACAAACGTTAAAATGATAATGGCACTTTGAATCATCCATACAAATGAAACAAGCCAAAAAGCAATGCGTCTTGCACGTACTTGCTTATAAAAATAATCAGTAAAGTAAAAAACTAGACTGATCGCATACAAGACGATCATCACTTCATAGAGCCTCGTCATGGTCAAATCAGCCAATAGACATCCCTTCTTTGTCGTGAAATTAATAAACTATTTTAGCATAGAAAACAAAAAAACGTTTTCGTATCCTTAGTTTACCATACAGATACGAAAACGCCTCATGTAATATCAGTAGAAAATCCAATTGCGCGTAACACCCATGTACAATCACAGCTTTCTACGTGAGCGCAATAGATAATTTAGAAAGAGTACTTTGGTTCAGTAGAAGTCTGAGATAGCTGTGCGCGTTCTTTGCGCTCAAGCTCTTGCTTTGTCATCTCATGAACTTCAGCTTCCACAGCATCCTCTATACCAAAAATTTGTTGGAATAAACGTAACTGTTCATTTGCTTTTGGAGAATTAGCCATTTCTTTAGCTTGCAAGATTGGCTCTTTTAACAATTGATTGATAATAGATTTTGTATGTTTGCTTAAAATTTTACGTTCACGTTCCGTTAAATCTGGCATTTTATTTTCGATACTTGTCATAGTCTCTTGTTGAATACGATTTGCTTTTTTACGTAATGCTGAGATGACTGGCACTACCCCAAGAGTAGCTACCCAGTCTTTAAATTGCACAACTTCTTCGCCAATCATATTAGTAATATCAGCAGCAGCACGTTCACGCTCTGCTAAGTTCGCTTCGACAATACCTTGTAAATCATCAATATCATATAGGAATACATTTGGTAGGTCGCCAACTCGTGGGTCAATATCACGAGGAACCGCTATATCTACCATGAATAATGGTTTTCCTTTACGTAAACGTTCCACAAATTGCATTAGCTCGTAATCAATAACATAATCAGTAGCACCTGTTGAAGTAATTAAAATATCCGCTTCTAACAAAGAACATTGTAATTCCTTCATTGATTTAGCTTCACCATGGAATTTAGCTGCTAAGCTTTCTGCTTTTTCAAATGTACGGTTAATGACAGTAACTTTCCCTACCCCACTACCGTAAAGGTTCTCAATTGCAAGTTCCCCCATTTTTCCTGCACCTAAAATAGCTACATGCTTGCGTTGTAATGAGCCAAAAATTTTCTTTGCTAATTCTACGGCCGCATAGGAAACGGATACCGCATTCTCACCAATCGCTGTTTCATTATGAGCACGCTTTGCAAATGTTACTGCTTGTTTAAATAGCTGATTGTATACCGTTCCTGTTGTGCCAATCTCTTGTCCACTTAAAAAGCTTTTTTTTACTTGCCCTAAAATTTGTGTTTCACCTAGAACCATTGAATCGATTCCAGCTGTCACTTTAAATAAATGTTCGACTGCCTCATCTTCTTCACGAATCGTTAAATACGAAGAAAATGTCTCCACAGGCAAATCAAACCAGTTGGCTAAAAATTGTTTCACAAAATGACGTCCAGTATGCAATTGATCCACAACAGCATATATTTCTGTACGATTACATGTCGAAACAATTACGTTCTCTAATATACTTTTTTGCTTTTGCAGCGCTTCCATTGCTTGTGGCAGTTCACTCTCAATGAATGATAACTTCTCACGTATTTCAACAGGCGCTGTTTTATAATTCAAGCCTACTACGATGGTATGCATGAATAACACCTCACACGTTCTAATTCACAAATCTCATTATAGCACAGTTCGACAAGAGTTCATCAATAATTTGTGAACATGTCATGAAGAACTGCAATTCGTCATCTACATTAGAATTATTATAAACTAAGTGTAACAAATTATACGTGTTGTTTCAAATTAAAAAACTGCCCCCATTATCGGAGGCAGTTTTCTCATTAATTTGTTATTGTAACAGTCTTTATTGCAATCATATTTCCATCTTTATCGTATGCTATAAACTCAATCTCATCATTGACTTTAAAGTCCTGCATAGTTTGAACAGTTTTTGTTAACATATACACTTGATCACTACGCTTTTGCAAATCAAACTGGACATCTCCACTGATTGAATTAAAACGTACATTCATCTTCGCAACGTTTTGACAGTTACCATCAACTCGAGCACTCATTGTAATATAACCTTTTCGTAGCGAAACACTTGTCTCTTCAAATAAATCTTCTGGATTGATACAGCTTGAAGCTTGCGTTTTACATAAAATTGTATCAATTAACTTCTGGAAGACTTGATGCAATTGCAAATTATCAATTGCATGGAAGTACGTTCCGCCCGTTTCTGAAGATAATTGCATTAAAGTGGCGTCATTTACTTGTGATTTTTTGCCCATACTTACTGTGTATACTTTGACACCTTGCTTTTTCGCTTCATTTATAACTTTTGTCATTTTTGATTTACTCGTTTTACCATCAGATACAACGACAATCGCTTTGGATGTTTTCGAATCGTTCGAGAATTTTGTTAAAGCAATATCGATGCCTGCAAAAATATCGGTTGCACCCTTATCTTTCGATGCTTTATAAAGATCTTTTTTCAACACATTTTCTGTTGTACCTTCTCCAAGTACTGTCGCTTTTGTATTGGTTTCAATGACTATGTTATTTTTAGCCTTTAATTGATTGATTAGTTCAATCATTTTCTTCCCACGATAATTTGTTGGATCAACAGCCTTCATGGAAGAAGAATAATCCACTACATAGGCAATTTCTGTTGCTAAAGAACAAGAGTTTTTACTGAAGTATGGATTCGTAAAAATATCTTTCGTCACTGTTTTATCTTTTAAACCCTTCAAGGACGTTGCATAGCGAGGGTCTATTGGATTGACAAGTCTTGCTTCCACTTTAGATTTGCCATATATAACTGAATCAAAGTAGGCTACAGCAGTACCTGGATTCCCTGTATTATTTAATGGATCAGAAGTGTTCGTAATGAATGAAGCTGTTTTTTCTACTCCGTCATACTTAATTTTGACTGTTCCTTGATAATCTGTAATAGGCTCTCCACCAGGACGCACTAAAGTCACCATTACTTTTGTATAACGATCTTTTCCTGATGGTCTTGATGCAGCATCCGCACTTTCCTTTAGGGCCTCTACTCGTTTTTTAAACGCCTCTACTTGTCCAAGTAATTTACCGCCTTGGTATTTTAATAAAACCGTGCGGTCATAGTTACTTAAGTTTGTGAAGATCGAATAAATCTTCATAACACTATCATAATGTTCTAATGTTAAATCTTTTTCATCTGGCATTTCTTTCATAAGCTGAATAATGGCGCCGACTGGATTAATGTTCTCTACCTGTGAGGCAATATCATCATCTATGCCCTGAACGCGATAAATAGGACGACCATCGTCAGCAATTAAATACATTATTTCCGTTTTAGCTGGCGTTGTAACAGAGTTCTCAAAACGTGTCTTTAAAAGTTCCTCAAATAAGTGAACAGAAATATCATAGTTTTCAAATTGAAGAATAGCATTTTCATAACCTAATGCCGGATATTTAGGATCAGATCCACCGTAACGCAAATAGATGTTTTGCACATTCCCTAAAACGTCCTTCACATTTGTTTGCTGCCCAATACTAAATAATTTTTTATCTGAATTAGAATCTAGAGGGACTGGGCTATAAACATCAATTAAATTTTGCGTAAAGAACTCTGGAATATCTTCACTTTTTGGAAATTCAGGAATCACGCTCCCATTATCATCTGTATTTGCTGGGTCGTATACTTGGTAATCAATACGCAATTCAGGCTGTGGTGCATAACGCACTTCTGCGTTTAGTTTCTCTCCAACTAGACACTTCATTGCTGGGTCCGTATTATTAATCAGCTCAAAAGTTATTGTATCACGTACTGATTTAGTTAATTTTGGTGCTACCACTATAGCAGATACCGTTGAACCATCCGATTGGACAATGTCAACTGCTTCACCTGCAGTATCAACAATATTTCCGTAGGATGCCTTCACGCGGAATGAATAAGATTTATCATCAGCGATAGGATCACCATTACAAGCCTTTAAAGAAACTGTAACTAGTGTTGTATCCACATTATTTGCAATTAAATCAGGCTTTTCCACCAAGATACCCTGCAATGCATTATTAACATTATTTGGTCCAGTAAAATCATTTGAATTATCCTTTGGCTCTTCAAAATCAGCACTACTAGATCCCATAAAACCAGGTGGTAACGTAATGCTATCATTATCACGACCAGCTGGACTACGTTTTAATCCTTGTACTGCGAAAGTGCTATTTTGAACAGCACGATAGAAAAATACAGCAACATCACCCCGTGTTAGTTTTGTGGATGGATTAAAGCTAGCGAAAGTGTTTTTGCCTGTAGAGCTTGTAGATAAATCATTTGAATATAAATATTGAACTGCCTGTGGCTCATCTAAATCTAAGCCTTTAAAAGCCGCGTAAATTTGGGCAAATTGGCCACGTGTTACAGCTTTTGTTCGATTCGTATTTACATGTGTACCATTAAATGGTAAATAAAAATCACTATAGAAATTATAAGCAACACTATCAATATAAGATAAAGCATAGTTACGATCTAGTTTGGCAAACATCAGAACAAGATCGCGATCTGTCACTTGATCATTTGGTAAAAAGTTACTTGCACTATTTAAGGACATCAGGTCATTATCGACCGCCCATGAAATAGCTTTATAATTATTGCTATTTGTTGGAACATCTCTAATTGTTGTAGCTGCTTGCGTAACAGTAGGTGTAGCTGTCATCAGTAGAAGCATGAAGCAAAGCATAGCAAGCAATGCTTTTTTTACATATGTCATTTTTGTTCCATCCTTTCTTTAGTTAAAGAACAATATGTCATCACGATAGTTTTGTTTTAAGTCATCCTCTAAATATTTCAAGAATCGTTCTAAAACAACTGACGCCTCTGCACGCGTTAGTGGTTTATTTGGATTAAAACGACCAGCAGCATCACCAATCATTAAGCCAAGTTCATTCGCTATATAGATGCCATCTCTCGCATAATTTGGAATCTGTTTGTCATCTGTAAATTTAGTTAAGTAACCAGGATCAGGTGCTCTATTTTCAAGTCCTAAGGCACGGACAAAGATAGTTGCAGCCTGTGCGCGATTAATAGCATTATCTGGCTTAAAGTAGTCAGCTGATACACCTTTGATTATCCCTTTATTTAACGCTGATTCAATATAACCGTAATCTTTGATAGAACGCTTCAAGTCTTTAAAAACACTTGTAGTAGGTGTCTTTTTTGATTTCTTTTCTTCAAACACACGTAAATCAACCGCTTTACCAATAGCCGTCGTAAAATCAATACGTTTCATTGGTGTATTAGGAGAAAAGAAGTTACTTGAATCTGAGTAAATACCTAGAGAATAAAGTTTTTCAATTGCTTCTTTCGCATAATGGGTTGTTAAATCTCTGAATTTAGGAATGATAAGACGTTCAATTGTCGGCATGTACTCTGTATCTAAATCAAGTGTACCTTTTTGTCCTGAAGATAGGTCGTATGTATATTCAGAAATAACATCCTTTTCACTTACGACTGCATATCCACCTTCAAAACTCCCTAAGCTACCGAGATTTTCCTCATAATTTAAAACACGTGATTTACTTGTAGATAAACGATTTTTCACATGACTTGTTTTACCATCACTATAAGAATAAACAGATTCCGTGATTTGAGTTTCTGTCGCACCCCAGAAGTTCTCATAGCCTGCATGTCGACTATCTGTTTCAATTGTTACTGTGTTTTGAACAGCATTTTTTCCTTTTCCTGTTTCAAAAGCATAGGTTTTTCTAGAAATAATATTTCCTGAGTAATAATCAGAGGCTGCACGATTATCAGTAACTGTTCCTTGTGAAAATTGATAATCGACTAAGGAATAAGTAATGGCGCCAATTGTGATTTTTTCAGTGTATTTCTTCACTTCACCATTGGATGTTTTTTGACCAAGAACTGCATAATCCACTACATCTGATTCATAGGCAATATTTCTTGTCAATGTTGCGCCATTGCTTGCTGTTAACTTCATGCTATACGTTTCAGTTAATTTACCTTTTGATTCTTTTTGAGCAATTTTAATATCTTTACTTGTCCCTTTAAAAATAACAGGTGTCCCTGAAAGGAACACAGCTTCTTCATATGTATATTCGTTTTTTACAGCACCTGTTGTTTCTAATGAAGCGGCTGATGCATTGAATGGAATAGTTGTTCCAATCAAAAAGACAGCAAGGACTAGAAACATTATTTTAGATAATTTTTTTTGCATTCGCTTTTCCTCTCTTTCACTGTGCATTTGCGTGCATAATGAAGCTTGTTTCTAATATAACTAAAAAATCTGCTCGTCTTGCGAATATATACACAATTTAGCCTATTCGAAGTAACTTCTTCATCTTTCGATTATGAAACATATTCGCATGGGACTCGCAGATTTTTTAGTTTAATATTTATACTAATCTACCAAAATAAAATGAGCTTTAACAAATCGATCTGATAATACAACTAAACGATCAGATGGCTGTAAGTCAGAAGCTTGAATCACCTTACCTGCTTTAATCAGTGTCGCTTGGTCAATATTCATATTAACCATTTCACCCGCTTCATACCAACGACCATTTTGCCATTGACTAACACTCTTGACATTAATGACTGCAGGATACGTAGATTTTACAGACTGTAGTTTCCCTGCAAGCATTAGAGGGGCAACAGGTTTAGCCTTGTCTAAAATATGAAGAGCTTGTACATGGCCTTCCTTCACATAGAAATAACCATAGTCTCCCTCAGATAAGTAAAGTTCAATATCTGGCATGACACTATATGTTTTATTGCCGTCATCTACCATAGCTTTCGTTGTATTACTAACTGACAGTACAGTACGATCTGCTTTCTTGAAAACATTTGATTCAATCTTCATCGCATCGTCAATTTCAATTACATATCCATCTGCTTGAGATAAGCGTCCATAATATAATTCATGACCTGCAAGATTAGGTGACATGAAGCTATCACTTGTAACTTGTATTACTTGGGCATAGTGATCACGAGTAGCACCATCAGCCACGACAAAAGCAGTACCATATGCCATAAGACCAGTAGGTTCAATTAATCGTCCATTTCGAATTAAAATAGTTCCATTATGGAAATACATTGTTCCTGCTGTTTTCAGTTTTAATAGTTGATAATCTGTATCAACAGACAGCATTGGTTCGTAATATGTTCTTTCATTATTTTTTAATACGACAATTTTCTCGATTACTTCCTTACCAAATTGTTTAACGGTCGCATAGTATGCTTCGCTACCTATATAATTTTTCAGCTGACCTTTCTCGACTTTCGTATTCCCAACATAGATTGGTACTTTGGATGTAAAAGGCATAGTTGAAAGATCATTTGTTGTTTGAGAGCCAAATTGCCAGTTTACAAAGGCATGCTGATTTTTCACGGTAAGCTTGTTGGCATTAGGATTGACCGCTTGTATCTCGCCTTTATATAAGTTTTCAACGAGCGTACCTGTTTCACTGATAGCTACCTTTGATATGATTGAGGAAGTTTTATTTTTGAAACTTAATTTAACTCGATCCCCAACGTATAATGCACTAATATCTGTTGCAGAAGAACCTTTTTGATAATTGGTTTCTTTGTTTAAATAGTATGTCGTTTCTGCGCCAACATCTGGTTTTACCATGATAAATAAACCATTTGGATCAATACTCGTGACGACACCAGCAGTTGTTTTACCGTTACTGCTTCCTGTTGATGGTACATTTGTTTCTGTTGGTGTATGAGAGGTACCGCGAAGTTCAACAACACTTCTAAGAGAAATTTCAGCCTCGACTTCCATCCCCATCTTAAAACCCTCAATCGTTGTAGACGTATTATTAATATATAATCTAGTATTTTTATTAATATTAAACGTTACTGTTCGTCCACGATCATTTTCCAATGTAATTTTACTAAGTTGCTTTTCTATCGTACCATCAGGCTTCGTATATTCCGAAAACGTTACATCAACAAATGTCCCTGTCACTAGTTGGGCTGCTTTAGCAGATTGATTAAAGGAAAAACCAACTATCATCAGTAACGTAATCATCAGTATGTATAAATATTTTTTCAAAAAACCTGCCTCCTTACTAATTATTAGTATATCGTATTATTGGTAGTTTTTCTTATTCGAAAAGTTACATTTTAGGCCTTCTTGAATTTATTTCTAAAAACAAAAGTTGAGGTAGCTTTTAACTTCAAGCTACCTTGCCTACTTCATACTTGAATATCAATTGTATGTCCGGCTGTTGGATGTGGAGCATCTAACATTTCAACTAACTGTTCTGAATTTTGCTGTTGCATTTCCATTGCCTGTTTCGTAACAGCTAAAGATACATTTTGCATAAGTGTTGCTTGGTTCATTGCCATCGATAAAGCTGCGATATCCATCTAGTCCACCTCCTATCTAATTTATCGGACAAATAGTTTCATCATCAAGTATTTTCCCTAATTTTCTACACCACTCGATTGAAAATACAAAAACATCTATTGTCCTAACGGTTTAGATACAATAGATGTTTTTTATTACATTTTATTTTCGATTGTTTTCCAAGCTTCCTCAAAGCCAAGACCCGTTTCTGATGAGAAGACAATAAGTGGATCACTTTTTTCCATCTCCAGTGTCTCTTTGACAATTTTCTTATGTTTATCCCATTTACCTTTTGGAATTTTATCTGCCTTCGTTGCAATGATAATGCAAGGAATATTGTAATGCTTTAAAAAATCATACATCATACGATCATCAGCTGTCGGAGGATGTCGCAAATCTATAATTTGTACGACTGCTTTTAACTCCTGGCGTCCTGTAAAATAGCGCTCGATCATTTTTCCCCATGCCTCACGCTCTGTTTTAGAAACCTTTGCATAACCATACCCTGGAACATCTACAAAAAATAGCTGTTCTTCAATCTTATAAAAGTTAAGGGTTTGTGTTTTACCAGGCTTAGATGAAATACGTGCTAAAGCTTTACGTCCGATCATTCGATTTATGAAGGAAGACTTTCCTACATTCGAACGACCTGCTAATGCAAATTCTGGCAGTCCATCTTCTGGATATTGGTCTGGTCGTACCGCACTAATGACCATTTCGACATTATGGACTTTCATTTTTTTAAAAACCTCCGTCCAGCGCATAGGCTAAAACTTCATCAGCCGATGTCACTAGTTTAAATGTTAGTTGCTCGCGTACACTATCAGGAATATCCTCTATATCACGTTCATTATCCTTTGGACAAATGATTGTCGTTAATCCTGCACGGTGAGCGCTTAATGTTTTTTCTTTTAAGCCGCCGATTGGCAATACACGGCCACGCAAGGTAATCTCACCTGTCATACCTACCTCGCGGCGAATCGGGCGATGTAAAATAGCCGAAACGATAGCTGTTGCCATTGTAATACCAGCTGAAGGTCCATCTTTAGGTACAGCACCCTCTGGCACATGGATATGAATATCATGTGTATCAAAAAATTCTGCATCCACATTAAGGTGTTCCATCTTCGTACGAACATAGGATAAGGCTGTTTGAGCCGATTCCTTCATTACTTCACCAAGCTTACCAGTTAGTTGTAACTTCCCTTTACCTGGTGTTAAAGAAACTTCAATTTGTAATGTATCTCCACCAACTGTTGTATAAGCAAGTCCAGTAGCGACACCCACTTGATTTTCCTTTTCAGCCTGTCCATAGCGGAAACGATGTTTACCAAGTAAATCTTGTAATGATTTTGAGCTAACCGTTACGCGTTTTTTCTCACCAGATACAATTACTTTGGCAATTTTACGGCAAAGCGTAGCGATTTGTCGTTCTAAACCGCGAACTCCTGCTTCCCGAGTATAATAACGTATAATATCAGTGACTGCTTCATCTTTGATTACCACTTGCGTTTTTTTCAAGCCATGCTCTTTAAGCTGCTTTGGTATAAGATGATTTTTTGTAATTTGAGCTTTCTCGATTTCAGTATAGCCTGCAATAGATATTACTTCCATACGATCTAATAATGGTCCTGGGATGCTACTTAAATCATTGGCAGTTGCAATAAATAACACATTAGATAGATCATATGGTTCCTCAATATAATGATCACTAAATGTATTATTTTGTGCAGGGTCTAAAACTTCAAGCATTGCTGCTGCAGGGTCACCTCTAAAATCATTCGACATTTTATCGATTTCATCTAATAAAAATACTGGATTAATGGTACCTGCTTTTTTCATTCCTTGAATAATACGTCCTGGCATTGCACCAACATACGTACGTCGATGTCCGCGAATTTCCGATTCATCTCGAACACCACCTAAAGAAATACGAATAAATTTTCGATCTAAACTTTCGGCAATGGAGCGAGCTAATGATGTTTTACCAACACCTGGAGGCCCTGCTAAGCATAAAATAGGTCCTCGCAGTGAATTTTTCAGCTGACGTACTGCTAAATATTCTAGAACACGTTCTTTGACTTTTTCTAATCCATCATGATCTCGGTTTAAAATATTTTCAGCATGGGCAATATTCATGCGATCCTCTGTAGCATTTGTCCACGGTAATGAAATAAGCCAATCAATATAATTGCGAATAACACCGCTCTCAGCACTAGCTCCAGGTATTTTTTCATAGCGATCTAATTCTTTCAGTGCTGCTTCCTTTGTTGTTTCTGGCATACCAGCTTCGTCGATACGCTTCCGTAATTCTGCAACTTCTCCAGTTTTCCCTTCGCGATCTCCCAGCTCCGTTTGGATAGCTTTCATTTGCTCACGTAAATAATATTCCTTTTGCGTACGCTCCATTGACTGCTTTACTTTGGAATTAATCTTCTTTTCTAGATCCAATACTTCCTGTTCATCATGCAAGCGAATAATTAAATGATCTAGTCGTTTTTTAACGCTTAGCATTTCCAATACTTCTTGCTTGTCGGCAATTTTAAACGGCAAATGAGAAGCAATAATATCAGCTAAACGGCCAGGCTCTTCAATATCCGTTACAGTATTGATCGTCTCAGTTGTAATTTTATTGGAGGATTTTGCATATTTTTCAAAATACGTCAACAATGTCCGCATCAATGCTTGTGTTTCTACATCTTTTTCCGTTGACTCCTCTTTAATTTCAATATCGACAACCGTATACTTCTCTAACGCACGATAGTTTTTCCACGTTGCACGAGCAACTCCTTCTACAAGGATACGTAACGTGCCATTTGGTAATTTAAGCATTTGTTTGACATAAGCAATTGTACCAACTGAATACAAATCTTGCTCTTCAGGTTGTTCATCGTGCATTTCTTTTTGTGTTACCAATAAAATCATTTGGTCCTCTAACATTGCCTGCTCAAGCGCCGCTACAGAACGATTTCTACCCACATCAATATGTAACACCATCGATGGGAATACTAAAAGTCCACGCAAAGGCAATAATGGTACATTTGTTGTTTTTTGTATTGTCACCATGCGGGCATTCACCTCCGTCAAAATTTTCATGTTAACATCCCGCGCTACTAGTATGTGTTTAAAAAGTTGATTCACACTAGATATTGAAGCGAGCCAAAAATTTCTTCAAGTTACAGCTGGCTTTATGTAGGAATGAATAAAAAGCTGACTGTCGATATGTGCGAATATTGCACAATCGAAGTCAGCTAATTACTCTCTATCTCACAACGGTAGACAGCCACGTCTATTCATTATGCTGAAGTTTTAGTGTCGCTACCTTCATCGAGTTCAGTGCCATCTTCAAGAAGCAATTTCGGTTTTTCTTTATCCGTAATTGTTTTTGCTGTAATGATACATTTTTTCACGTCTTCACGTGAAGGTAATTCGTACATTACATCAAGCATTGTTGACTCAATAATTGAACGAAGACCACGCGCACCTGTTTTACGTTCAATTGCTTCCTTAGCAATTGCCACAAGAGCATCTTCATCAAATTCAAGCTCAACGCCATCTAATTCAAGCATTTTTTGATATTGCTTGGCTAGTGCATTTTTCGGCTCTGTTAAAATTTGTACTAGTGCTGCTTCGTTTAATTGCTCCAGACTCGCAAGTACAGGTAATCGACCAATGAACTCTGGTATTAAACCAAATTTCAATAAATCCTCAGGAATCAGCTTGGACATGATAGAACCTTCATCTACATCTACTTTATTCGGATCTGAACCGAATCCTATTACTTTTTCACCCTGACGTCGTTTAATGATGGTTTCAATACCATCAAATGCACCGCCAACAATGAAAAGAATATTGGTTGTATCGATCTGTAAGAATTCTTGATGAGGATGTTTTCGTCCTCCTTGTGGTGGAACACTTGCAACTGTTCCTTCAAGAATTTTTAGGAGTGCCTGCTGAACACCTTCGCCGGAAACATCTCGTGTAATAGATGGATTTTCCGACTTACGTGCAACCTTGTCAATTTCATCAATATAGATAATCCCTTTTTCAGCGCGTTCGATATCATAATCAGCTGATTGGATTAACTTTAATAAAATATTTTCAACGTCCTCACCAACATAACCTGCTTCAGTTAAGGAGGTAGCATCCGCAATAGCGAATGGAACATTTAAAATACGTGCTAACGTTTGAGCTAATAAAGTTTTACCGCTACCAGTTGGGCCGATTAACACAATGTTCGATTTTGCTAATTCAATATCATCAATTTTACTATTCGTATTGATACGTTTATAGTGATTGTAAACTGCGACTGCCAATGCTTTTTTAGCACGCTCTTGTCCAATTACATACTCATCTAAAATCGTTAAGATTTCTTTCGGTTTTGGGATATCTTGGAATTCGATCTCCTCTTCTACACCTAGTTCCTCTACAACGATCTCTGAACAAAGCTCGATACATTCATCACAAATATAAACACCTGGACCTGCAACTAATTTACGCACTTGTTCTTGTGGTTTTCCACAGAATGAGCATTTTAAATTGCCTTTTTCATCATTAAATTTGAACAATATGTTTCACCCCTATTCAAGCAACAATCTTACAAGATTATTGAACCTTTATCAAATAAATTGTCTGCATCATTTACGCCTCAGTAATTATGCATGTGTAGATTATAACGCATCGTCATGTACTTTACTTCATTTGTCTTTCGAAGCATGCTATAGGAACCTGCTTACTTCGCCACCTTATACTGCTATAAAGTTACATTTATTCACTTCCGACACACTACAAACTACTGATCTCTATTTATAAATCTACTACATTCATCAACCAAGGGTATATCACTCAAAAAATAAATTTTATTTAGTTAGAACCTTTCTGAATGAAGTTAAGTTTAGCATCGTATCAATTTCGCCTTGACTCTAATAGCGCCAGGACTTCATCTAAATCCTTGCCGCCTGCCAGCAGGCACTATCTTCATTCAGTCGTGGTTTAAACACACACTAAAAAGGTTAAAAGGCTTACAGCTCGCCATCTATGTGAGATGGGAGTTTTTTGTACCTGACATAATACTTTGGATACAAAAACATCTGCTGAATGAAGATAAAAACTAAAACAATACTATGTATAAGTGAAGTATAAAGTGAATTAAATGTTAAGGGGACTGATTGCTAAGAGTTTATGTGATAAAACAAGGCACGGATGAATGCCGTACCTTGTTTTTTTTGGGCTATCTAATTACACAAAATCTTATTCAGTAATTTTAGCGTTTTCTACTAAAAATTCAACTGTTTTTTGGATTTTGATGTCATTTTCAAGTACTGCTGTTCCACCTAAAGCACTTGTGATTTGATCTTTTGTCATGTTAAATTGAGCAGCCATTTTTTCTAATTCTGCTTCAATATCAGCTTCAGATGCTTCAATTTTTTCAGCTTCAGCAATTGCTTCAAGTGTTAATGATACACGCACACGGCTTTCAGCTTCTTCTTTCATTTGGCCACGTAAGTCTTCTTCTGATTGACCAGAGAATTGGTAGTAAAGGTCTAGATTCATACCTTGCATTTGTAAACGTTGACCAAATTCTTGTAACATACGATCAGTTTCAGAGTTGATCATACCTGCTGGTACTTCAAAGTCGGCATTTTCAGCTGCTTTTTCTACAAGCTCATCACGAAGAGCTGCATCTGATTCTGTTTCTTTTTGAGCTGCAGTTTGTTCTTTAATTTTAGCGCGTAAAGCTTCAACGCCTTCAACTTCTGGATCTAATTCTTTTGCGAATTCATCATTTAACTCAGGAAGAACTTTTGTTTTAACTTCTTTCACAGTTACTTTGAAAGTAGCTTCTTTACCAGCTAATTCAGCTGCATGATATTCTTCTGGGAATGTAACAACAACATCTTTAGATTCGCCAGCTTTAACACCAACTAATTGCTCTTCAAAACCTGGAATGAATGAACCTGAACCGATTTCTAGTGGATAGTCTTCACCTTTACCACCTTCAAAAGCTTCTTCGCCAACGAAACCTTCGAAGTCGATCACAGCTGTATCACCTTCTACGATTGCTTCGTCTTCTTTGATTTCAAGCTCTGCTTTACGAGCTAATTGATCTTGAATTTGTGCATCTACTTCTTCATCCGTTACTTCTACTGGAAGTTTAGATACTTCTAGACCTTTATAGTCTCCTAGCTTTGGTTCTGGTTTCACTGTTACTTGTGCAGTGAATGTGAAATCTTGACCGTGTACAAAGTTTTCTGTACCAGCGATTTCTGGGTAATCAACTGGCATAATTCCAGCTTCATCAATTGCTTTTGCATAAGATTCAGGAACGATGATTTCTAATGCATCTTGGTATAGAGATTCGATACCAAAACGTTGTTCAAACATTTTACGAGGCATTTTACCTTTACGGAAACCTGGTACGTTAATTTGTTTTACAACTTTTTTGAACGCTTGGTCCATTGCTGCGTCGATTTCTGCAGCAGGTACTTCGATTGTAAGAGTACCGATATTACCTTCTTGTTTTTCCCATTTTGCTGACATGTATAAATACCTCCAAATAAATAATCAAGTTTAGATGTTAGACAATTCATTCGTAACTACGATTTTGACAACCATTTTAGTATAACATAGATGTGTATAGTTTCAACTTATTTCATACCTAATGTAGTTCTGTTAGCTTTTCTAACATTTGTAAAAAGTCAATAATTTCATAGTCCATTTCTTGTACATTTCCAAGCATCGCTAAGACAAAATCAATATAACTATAGGCAACATCATCTGCTTCGAACGGGTGCCATTCAAATGGATACGTTACAATGGCATGCTTTGCCATTAAATATTGTACCATTTCCAAAGTCGATGGGTCTTGTTCTAGCTTCACTTCTAGTATATTTTTTATTTCTCCATACTGCGGTAGCTGGTTAGGCAATACTAATTCAGTAGGATTAACAACTTTGGTTTGATTGAATTTGGCTACTGTAACATTGATAGCTACTTCTTGTTCTACTAATAATATAAGCGCTAGACTCTGGACAAACGGATGGATCGTGGAACATTCAATAATCTCTTTCAACGGCTCTTTTAATTGTCTTACATTTGTATCCATAAGTCGATGTAAGCGAATGGATTGCTCATTTGGACTAAGTGCCCTAAATTTCTCAAGGTCATATTCCTGTTCTTCTATTAAACGTTGTGCATTTTCTTTTTTTTCTAGATTCTTAGACACTTCACTATTCAAATTTTTTAAGCGTTCAAATTTTTCAATTTGATCCTGAGGCAAAACATTTTCTTCAAGTAGCGTTGAAATTAATGACTCTACTTGATGGTATTCTTTTAACTGCATGCATACGGTAATGTACAATTCCATGATTTCTACATAAAATGACGTACCCATTGAAAATAATTGCTCACAAACATCCTTTGTCTTGCTATAGTCCTTTAATTCATACAAAGCGAAAGCATAAGCACTAAGAGCAAATTCATCTCCAGCTTCGTACACAAATGCCTTTTCAAAGCTTGCCACCGCTTTTTCATACTGAAAATTTTCAGCAAACATATGTCCTTCACGTATTAATGTTTGGACAGCGCCCGGAAAAACAACAACATTGTCATGTTTAATGACATGACGCTTTCTTTTTGTCATTTTTCTCACCTCATTGTTCTAATTTTTCATTTCTGCTATTTACTAAAAAAATCCAAGTTCCTTGTTTTTAACAAAAAAATATTGCTTTTGCATTCATATTTTGTAATAAATTGTATTATAATTAGAATAGTCTAAAATTTATCACAATTCGCAGACGCTTCCCCTTTGTTGTCTGCATCAAGAAAATCAAGTTCTTAACAAGGAGTGGAATCCATGCAATTACTTGATACAATTACAGAATTTGATCATTGTATCTCATCTGCATTCGAGGCATTATCAATTAAAGTCATTTCAATTTCTACAACGGACGGCCATTTTCAAGATAAGCCGATAGAATTTGAACTTTTAACACGCACCAAAATAGATGTCTACACACAAGAAGCCAGCACCTATATTTTAAAAATTCAAGGGTGTATTCCTGGATCTATTGCACTTGGTCATCAAAACGAGTCTCTTTCCATTATTCCTCAAAAAGTAAACATTGAATGTAACTACAAGCTGCTACATGTTGATAAAAAAGATATGCAGCAGATTTTACAACATCCTGAACCAAATCGTCACTATAGTGAATGGCTCATTGATGCAATCAAAAATGCCAATATTCTTGTCGAGTTAAAGACAAATCAACACACGCTCACTGAATGGCCAATTGGCATTAAATCAGCAGTCATTATTTAGCTAGACAAAGACATACTTAAATAGGTATGTCTTTTTTATTGTTCACATTTTAGTTTTACCATTTTATTGCGTTTCTATCATAACAACTTTCTATAGTTTCTGGAAATAATATTGTAAAATTTATGTTTTAAAGAGGACATTCTAACTGTGCTTGATTAAATTGAAGGTTTCAAATTTATCCCTTCGAAATGAAATGGCGCTATAATATAAAATACAAAAATAAGTTGGGGGCTTTTTTACATGGATATTAAAGAAACATTACAGTCTTTTTCTACAATGACACTGTCTGAACGTCAGACATTTATGTTCCAACATAGTGATTGGCTATTACAGGAGATGTTAGCCCATATTGGCTCAGTTGATGCCGAATTACGAGACCAGCTCATTTATCGCACCTTTGTTGATTTACTAAGTGATAATTTATTGAGTTCTCAACAACTTCAATATTTGTTTGATACAGTTACAGGTGAGGATTTTTTATATTTACATATCGGAGATAAAACAGAGGATAGTGTCTTTACTCGTTCTTTTTCTGCTTTACTAGTTGCAGGTCTTCTTGCAAAGGACGCTGAATTACTTGTTTTAAGAGATGAAGACCTACAAGTGTTCTTTAAAAAAATTGGCCGTTATTTGTTATTAGAACAGGATATGAGAGGATATGTTCAGGGAAAAGGATGGGCACACAGTATTGCACATGGTGCAGATTTAGCTACAACAACAATAAAACATCCAAAATTCGATTTACAGTATGCACCATCCATTTTACATGCATTAAAACTTGTCACTTGGAAAGAAACAGTCTTTGTTAACGATGAAGAGGAACGTTTAATTAATATAGTGGATGCATTATTGCTTCAAAATTACTCAGAGGAAGCACTGATCGAATTTGTTGAGCAGGCTTTTGATAAATTTGAAATGCATTTAATGACACAAGGTTATAATGAGCTCTTCTTTAGTGGAAGAACTTGTACCTTAAACTTTATGAAAACACTGTATTTTTCTTTGAAAATGAATAATAAAGCTCCACAGCTTCAAAATACGATTTATGGACAAGTAGCCAAATGGCTGAAGCTTGGTGATTGACAGGTAATTTTAAAAATGCTGAATTACACCGCTTAATTCTTGATAACATAAATTTTTTCTAAAATACTAGCAAACTAAGAACTGGCTTAGTTTGCTTTTTACTTTTCAAATAAAACAAATGAAGTAAAAATATGGATATTAAAGAAAAGCTATTATTATATTAACATAATTAATATTTCACTCCATTTATTCCCTCCTCGCTCATTCCTTTCATTGAAAATTCAACCTATTGTTTCCATAAAACGTCATTGCATCTACTCCTTTTTTGGATAAAAGGCAAATAAAAAATCCCAATAGGACTGGTATGACAATGATTTTATTACAAAACAGCGTCTAAAATGTGAAATACCATTTTTCACATTTTAAATTATTTACTTAGGTAAACATCAGGAATGCAGTATTTTCAACGTTTCCACAGTGTTTAATAAATAAAACCTATAAATACCAATACTAAAATAACGATTTTTGTTCAAAAAATGTTCAAATTCAATACCGCTATACTATCATTTTCATAACAAAATTATGTTTTTTCTTAAAAACAGGGCGTATAATCCAATGTGCAAACAACGAGAGATTGTGACAATCATAGTTAACCAAGTATGTATTTAAATGATTGCGCAAATCATTGATTTTGCTAACGCTTGCATCAGATCAATCAACACTAGATTTTATGTTTCATATTGAACCATGCCATTGTAATTTCTTATGTTGTTGATTGATACGCCAAGATAAAAGAGGTGACCTCAGTATCAACTATTTGTAAATGTGACACTGACAAAAAACACATGAATTTTATGAATAGCCGTTCTATAGAAAGGAGTCAAACATGAAGAAAAAATTAAGTTTAATGTTAGTAGCATTGAGTGCAATTGCTCTTCTTGCTGGATGTGAACCATTAACAGTGTTCAATCCAAAAGGACCTAATGCTGAAACATTATCAAACACAATTATCTTATCTATTATTACAATGGCCTTTATATTGCTAGTCGTGTATGTGCTTTTAGCCTTTATGCTTACAAAATATCGTGCATCAAAAGCAGCTGCAGATTATGAGCCTCCTCATGAAGAAGGAAGTCATCTGCTTGAAATTACATGGACAGTAATTCCAATTATTATCGTAGCATTTTTAGCTGTTGTAACAGTAAGAACAACATCTACAGTAGAAGCTCAACCAGCAGGTTATGACGATAAGGAGCCTTTAGTGATTTATGCATCATCATCAAACTGGAAATGGCACTTTAGTTATCCAGAAGAAGGTGTTGAAACAGTTAACTATGTAAACATTCCGGTGGATCGTCCAATCGAATTTAAGCTTTACTCATTTGGTCCAATTACAAGTTTCTGGATTCCTCAATTAGCAGGTCAAAAATATGCTATGAGTGATATGTTAACAACAATTCACCTTGCAGCAGATGAAGTTGGTTCATTTATGGGACGTAACTCTAACTTTAATGGACGTGGCTTTGCAGAAATGGAATTTGAAGCACAATCTATGACACAAGAAGACTTCGATAAATGGGTTGCTGATGTTAAATCGAAAGAGGCACCATTAACAGAAGAAAAATTTGATGAGCTTTTAGAGGCAGAACATGTTGGGCGCCAAAGCTTCTCATCTACACACTTAGACTTTAGACCAGCTCCAATGGAACATGGTAAACACATGAATATGGATGAAATGGATCATGGGGACATGTCTGAAGAAGACATGAATAATGAACATTCTGGTCATTAATTTGATTTTATCGTTGAACGAATCGAGACATTAACTTTTAATTCTGAAAGGAGCGCATCCAATGAGTATGGAAGAATTATTCCATCCAATGCAAGAACCGATGATTTTAGCGGCAGCTATTAGTATCGTAGTTGGTGCAGTGGTTATCGTAGCAGGCCTTACTTATTTCAAAAAATGGGGCTATTTCTACAAAAACTGGCTATCAACTGTTGACCATAAAAAAATCGGGATTATGTATATCGCAGTAGCTTTATTAATGCTATTCCGCGGTGGTATCGATGCACTATTAATGCGTGCACAAACAGCCGTTCCAGATAACGGACTTCTTGATGCACAACACTATAATGAAATTTTCACAACACACGGTTTATTAATGATTCTATTTATGGCGATGCCATTTGTTATCGGCTTAATGAACATTGTCATTCCACTTCAAATCGGTGCACGTGACGTTGCTTTCCCACGTCTAAATGCTGTCAGCTTCTGGCTATTTGCAGCAGGTGCTGGTTTATTAAACTTATCATTCATTATCGGTGGTTCACCAGACGCTGGTTGGACAGCCTACTTCCCTCTTGCAAGTACGGATTTTAGTCCGACTGTAGGGAATAACTATTATTCTTTAGCCCTTCAATTATCAGGTATTGGTACTTTAATGACAGGTGTTAACTTTATCACGACGATCATTAAAATGCGTGCTCCTGGTATGACATTAATGAAAATGCCAATGTTTTCTTGGTCAATTTTAATTACAAACATTATTATCGTATTCGCGTTCCCAGTATTAACTGTAGCGCTTGCTCTTATGATGTTTGACCGTCAATTCGGCACAAAATTCTTTGCGATGCAAGACGGTGGTATGGATATGCTTTGGGCCAACCTTTTCTGGGTTTGGGGACATCCTGAGGTTTATATCGTTATCCTACCTGCTTTCGGTATTTTCTCAGAAATCATTGCAACATTCGCACGTAAAAACTTATACGGTTACAAATCAATGGTGATGAGTATGGTGGTCATTTCCCTACTATCATTCGTAGTTTGGGCCCACCACTTCTATACAATGGGTCATGGTGTAATGGTAAACAGTGTTTTCTCTATTACAACAATGGCAATCGCCGTTCCTACTGGGGTTAAAATATTCAACTGGCTACTCACAATGAGGCACGGGAAAATTCAATTTACAACACCGATGCTTTATGCACTTGGCTTTATTCCTATCTTCACAATTGGTGGGGTTACAGGGGTAATGCTAGCGATGGCAAGTGCTGACTACCAATATCATAATACGATGTTCTTAGTTGCCCACTTCCACTATGTATTAATTCCAGGTACAGTATTTGGTGTCCTTGCAGGTTACCACTACTGGTGGCCAAAAATGTTCGGTTTCCGTCTAAATGAAAAATTAGGGAAAGCTGGTTTCTGGTTCATTGCCATCAGCTTCAACGTAACGTTCTTCCCACTATTCATTTTAGGTTTAGATGGATATGCTCGTCGTATGTACACTTATTCTGAGTCTACTGGTTATGGTCCATTGAACATGTTATCGTTCGTTGGTGCTCTAGGACTTGCAGTCGGCTTTGCATTAATCGTCTACAATATTTACTATAGCTGGAAGCATATGCCTCGTAATGAAAAGGCAGATGTTTGGGATGGTCGTACACTTGAGTGGGCTACTCATTCTCCAGTACCAGAATATAACTTTGCCGTAGTGCCTACCGTTACTCGCTTAGATGAGTTCTGGTTCGCGAAAAAAGAAGGTCGCGATATTACTGCAGGTACAATCGAAAAAATTCACATGCCAAATAATACAGGCACACCATTCTGGATGAGTGGATTCTTCTTCCTTGCAGCATTCTTCGCTGTATTTAATCTATGGATTCCAGCCATCATCAGTATGCTTGGTGTATTTGGCTTCATGATCCATCGTTCATTTGAAAAAGATCATGGTCGTTACATTTCAGTTGAGGAAGTAATGGCAACTGAGAAAAGCTTGAGAGGTGATAAATAATATGAAAATCGATTCTTCACTTCCATTAGAATATAGTACAGAGGAAAACCGTCTAAAAATCTTTGGTTTTTGGATTTTCCTTGGCGCCGAAATCGTGTTATTTGCCACTTTATTTACTGTGTATTTCACACTTCATACACGTACAGGTAGTGGACCAAATGGTGCCGAGATTTTCGAATTAACGCCCGTTCTATGGGAAACATTCTTATTATTAACAAGTAGTTTCACAATTGGTCTTGGTGTTCATGCAATGCGTATTGGCCGTAAAAAAGCGATGATGACATTCTTTATCATCACTCTATTACTAGGCCTTGGCTTCTTAGCTATTGAGATTGATGAATTTGTCACATATGTACACGAAGGTGCGACGATTCAAACAAGCGCATTCTTATCGTCATTAATGACTTTACTTGGAACGCACGGTGCCCACGTAACATTTGGTTTCTTCTGGGGCGTAGCTATTTTAATCCAAGTAGCGAAACGTGGCTTAAACCCACAAACGGCTAATAAAGCGTTTATCTTCTCACTGTACTGGCATTTCCTAGACGTTGTTTGGATTTTCATCTTCAGCTTCGTCTACTTGAAAGGACTGATTAGCTGATGAAGGAATTATTCCCAAAACAACATGTGATGGGCTTCGGCTTCTCACTATTACTAACAATCGTAGCTTTAGCAGTTGTAAAATTTGATATGTCTCTTAATATGGCATTTGGAATTTTACTAGTAACTGCTCTTGCACAGGCAACTGTACAATTAGTATTATTCATGCACATCGGTGAATCTGAAGATAAAAAAACGTTATATACAACAATTTTATACTCAGTATTCGTAGGTGTTGTGACAATCATTGGTACATTATTTGCTATGATCTGGGGTTATAATTGATCCATTACACTATGGTGTAAGCAAAAGGCTGTCTGTACTTATCGTCCTTGTACGATAAGTTCATGACAGCTTTTTTGTTTTATCCCTATTCATTTGGTAATTATCGCGTTTAAAGATTACAAAAGTAGGAGTAATGTTATTTTTTTAATAAAAAAGTAGTTCTTTTCTAACAATTTATGAAACTTTTCCTTTTTTAGTGCGTATAGTAGTAGATAGTGTTTTTTACCAAGAATAGGAGATGAAAGTAATGAAGAAAATTTTTAAAGTATTAGCAGTCGGAACACTAGCGTTGACACTTGCCGCTTGTAATTCAAGCGCTACGCCTACGAAAGACACAACTAATAAAAGCAAACTCACTTTAGAACAAGTGTATGACAAAGCAGTAGATCGCCAGGCTGATATTCAAAGTGCAAGTGCTAAAATGGATATGACACAGGTGACAAAGGTTGGGTCTGGTGAAGAAGCAATGGAGTTTTCAATCGACTCCAAAATGGAGATGGATATGATCGTTGATCCACTTGCAATGCATTTATCAGGATCTATGACAATGCCTGATATGATGAATGAAGGTAAAGAAACAATGGACATGCCAATTGAAATGTATATGAAAAAAGATGCAGGCTTATTTATGAAGGATTCGACAACAGATAGCTGGTTAAAGCTCCCTGATGAGAACTTTGATGCTATATTAGATCAAACGGCGGCTTCTGCTGATGCGAAGGAACAGCTAGAACAATTGAAAAAATTCATTAAGGACTTTACATTTGAACAAACGGATGATGAATACGTCCTTACATTAGATGCCAAAGGCGATAAATTCAAAGAACTAATCGATTCTGAGATTAATAAGTCTATGCAAGAAATGGGTCTAGAAGAAAATCCAATGGATCAACTATCAATTGAAAAAATTAACTACGTACTACACATCGATAAAGAGACTTTCGATACGAACAAAATGGATATGAATTTTGACTTAAAAATGGCCGTAGAAGGTGACGAATTGTTAATGAATACAAAATCAGTCGTTACGTATACTGAATTTAATCATCTAAAAACAATCGATATACCTCAAAGCATTATTGATAACGCTCAAACATTCCAATAAAAAAAGAGCCTGCTTGTCTACTAGCACAAGCAGGTTCTTTTACTCTCAACTATTTTAACAACTAACGAACAATCAACACATCACAAAGCGCATGACGTACGACTTTCTCTGCCACAGAGCCTAACATCATTTTCTCCATACGATTTAATCCAGTTGCACCGCAAACAATTAAATCAACCTGAGGTAACTGTGTTAAAATGCCTTTTGGTGAACCTGTTTCTACAATGGATTTGACCTCTTTGACTCCTGTCTGTAATGCCTCTTTTTCTAGCTTTTCCATTTTAAGAATGTTTTCCTTCTTCAATTCCTCGGCATATTTTAAGTCATATGCTGAAACTGCTCCAAACGATTTTGTATCAATGACATTCACCAATTGCAAAATAGCATTGTGTTCCTTTGCTAATTGACTAGCTCGATCCAATGCTTTTAATGATTGTTCTGAGAAATCAATTGCTACTGCGATCTTAAGATAGTTTGCCATGTTTGTCCTCCCCATTCATCCTACCATTCCATGTTTTCTCAAATATTATATCACAATGGCGTTCGATATAGTTTATCATCCTGAGGTTGCGGATTTCCACGACCATCTGTATTATTGCTAATAAAATAAAGAAATTTTTCATCCACAAAGACATCACGAATTCTACCAAATTCTGATAGTAATTCATTGTGTTTGTTCTTATTTATATCAAAAGCTAGGACTGCTGTGCCTCTTAAGGCAGCGACATATAATTGATCATTTACAATAGCAATGCCTGATGGTGCCCATGTGTTAGAAGAACCGGATGTAAAAAGAGGTGTTATCATCCCCTGCTCTTTCTCCATTCCTTCAATAAGAGGCCAGCCAAAATTCTTCCCCTTCTCAATGATATTAATTTCATCATTTCCTGCATTGCCATGCTCACTGGCATACATCGTACCATCATTAGACCATGTTAAGCCTTGTGGATTTCGATGTCCATAGCTGTATATATAGGATTGAGGAAAAGGATTATCATTCGGTATGGTGCCATCCAAATTGATGCGCAAAATTTTCCCTTCTAAAGCTTCCGCATCCTGTGCTAAAGAAGGTTGTGTTGCATCTCCTACCGTTGCATACAGCTTGCCGTCAGGACCTATTTTCAAACGTCCCCCATGATGGTATGTACCACTCTTTATTCGATCCATAATAAGATTCTGTTCGAGCCATTTATTATCGCTAAACGTTAACGTAACAATTCGATTAAATTGTTCCTCTTCCTCGACATACGTATAATACGCATAGGCAACTTGACTAGTAGGAAAATTAGGTGCTAACACAAATCCCAACATACCAGCTTCTGGAGCAGTTGATAGCTCCTTTTTCAGGATAACCTGCTGTCTATCAACGCCCCCTTCCGCAATCTTTACAATACTTCCTGGCCTTTCTGCTATATAAAAGACATCTCCACTTTTTTGAATTGACCAAGGTGACTGCAATTGATCTGCTATTATTTCAATAGAGGAATTCATGGCATCTTTAGCGTGATTTTCCTCACTTTCTAACCTATTATCGTTATTATCCTTCGTTGACGTACAAGCAACACATAGAATCATCGTTAGCAGTATTAAAGGTATGTAACGTCCCATGATTAATCATCCTCTCATTTATGAAAAATAGAAAGAGACGCCACCTAGACGCCTCTCTTACTTTTTATACTTTCAAACAGGATTATTTCACCAAATGTTCTTGTTTTCTCTAACACCTCTAGAAAGGCTTCTTTACGATGGATGAGTCGTTCTTGGTGCAATTTCTGATAGGAATGCTGAAAATCATCTATAGCTATTTTATCCATAAACTCACCTCATATAGTAGTACGTGCTAATATCATTATAATGTTGGAAAATTCTTACGACAATTCTATTTATATTTTTGATTATATGTTCCCAAAATAATAAGGATAAAAGACATATAATTTCTTGCAGCAGCTATTTAAATTTATCTAACTAATGAATGAAAAATGGTAGTACTTTTTCTTCCACAGCTTGTTCACCTGCTTGAATCCATCTACTTTTATCATGAATGTATCCATCTTTATCAAGCGGAGTTTGAAATTGACTAGCACCAGTTGCATCTAGTAAGGAGCCCTCATCATAATCTAGACCAATATTCTCAACATGCTTAATGACAAATGGCTTTTGAAAACGAATTTGAGCATCTTCATTATCAAGCTCTCCTGATGTGACGATAAAAGGGACACGTAAATAAATAGTTTCTCCTGCCTCTTTCCATAATACCGAGTCAAAGCTACCTTTATAGTACTCCCAATTCCCGCCGATCGTGAAACCCCGATCGGCAATTTTATCTCGTAAATAGCCAAACCCTATCTCTTTTCCAACAATTTTTGAATCAAATTGTAACAATTTATCTTCTCCTCCTTTCACTCGATAAAAGTTTAACCTAAAAGACGATATTACAAACTAGCTAAAAGATCATTTTGCTGAACAAAAAAATCCCGAAACCTGAGTAGATTATGGTTTCGGGATTTTCGTAAATTTTTTATAAAGGCACTGAAATATTTCGATGTAACACATATTTAGCAGCTTCTACATACTCTGTGACAGCTCTTTGACTGACTGTGGCTGTAGGAACAATACTCTCAAAGCCATGATAGCAGCCTGGGTATAAGTGGAATTCAACATCTACTCCAGCCTGACATAGCTTGGTTACATATTGTAAAGTCTCATCACGAAATGGATCAAGTTGACCAACACATGTATAAGTAAATGGTAAACCTGATAAATCATCCGCTCTAGCTGCGGCAGCATATGGTGGTACATTGTCACTACCATTTTCTCCATTCAAATACATTTCCCATCCCTTTTGATTGAGTGAGTGGTTCCAGATCATATGTCCCGTAATTTCTAATGAAGATGGGGTATTATTGCGATCATCAATCATTGGATAGAGCGGCATTTGGAAACTAAGCTTCGGATAATTTCGATCGCGTGTAAGTAGTGCAAGTGCAGCTGTGAGCCCACCACCAGCACTTGCTCCAGCAATCCCTAAACGGGTAGGATCTATCCCTAATTCATCCGCATGATCTGCTACCCATTTTAACGCTGTATAGCAATCTTCAAGCGGAGCTGGATAAGGATGTTCAGGCGCAAGTCGATAGTCTACAGATACTACAACACAATTCGCTTCATTGACAAAACGCTGACAAAGCACATCATCACCCTCTGGTGCTCCTAAGACATAGCCTCCACCATGAATCCATAGCAGGCCTGGGTATATTTCCTTTTGCTCTTTTGACTTATAAATACGAAGACGAAGAGAATCATTATTATCAGGCCCTTGAATGACTTTATTTTCTACTATGATGTGCTCTTCAATTGGAGCTGGCACAGCAACGGCTGCCATTCCGTCTCTTGTAGCTTGTACATTATCCAAATCTAATGGGGGAAAAATTGCTAACGTTTCTTTTAGTTCTGAATCAATACGATGTTCCATTAAAATCCTTCCTCTCTTATTTAAAATGTTTTTACGATGTTAAACCGCCATCAATTGGGACGACAGCACCATTCACATAAGAAGCTTCCTGCGAAATTAAGAAAGCGATTACATTTGCGATTTCAGTAGGGTCTGCTAATCTACGTAATGGTCCATTTTCTTCTGGACTCGATGCCAATCCCTTTGTCATGTTTGTCCTCACGCCACCGGGACAAATTGCATTCACTCGAATCCCTTTAGGTCCATATTCCATGGCCGCCGTTTTAGTTAATCCAATTACACCATGCTTACTTGCCGCATAACCACCTAGATAGGGTTGTCCCTGTATACCAGCTGCTGAGGATGTATTCACAATGACACCTGATTGCTGTTGCTCCATTTCTTTTAATACATACTTTAAGCCGAGAAACGCCCCTTTAAGATTGACCGAGATTATTCTATCAAACGTTTCCTCTTCTAAATCTCCCAGTAGTGTAGGTGGGCTTAAAACACCTGCATTATTGATAAAAGCATCAATCTTGCCAAATGTTTCTTTTGCAGCGTCCACATATTTTTTGACATCATTGCTTTGTGAAACATCAGCTTGGACAAAAATTGCTTGTTGGTGATATTCCTTAACAGCATGTAGTGTGTCTTGTCCACTTTTATCATCAAAATCCACTAAAACTAATGCTTTGCCCATAGTGGCAAGCAATTTTGCTGTCTCTCTTCCTATACCACTTCCAGCACCTGTAATAATGACTACTTGTTGCTCCATATTGATATATGCTCCCCTCTCACAAACTATGATATTGATTTTAATTTCATTAACTTAAAGCCTACATAATTGTTTTGAGCCACCTCATTACAATGTTTTGTGTAATAATCAAATCCTCCTAGATAGATTAAAAAACTTCGAGGTTTGCCCTCAATATTGGCTCCCGTATACCAGGAATCACCTTTGACGTAGAGTGTTGCATTAGCGACATCTCGACAATGTGTGCTCCAAGCTTCCTCTGCTTCTATTGTTGGTTCCACAAGATCAATGTCATGCTCACGCAAATAATGCATGCACTCGGCAATCCATTCGACATGCTGCTCAATAGCAATCGGCATGTTCACGAGAACAGAAGGGCTTTCTGGTCCCGTAATCATAAATAAATTAGGAAAACCTGCTGTTGTGAGTCCAAGATAGGTTTGAACAGCTGCCCCATCCTTCCACTTCTCTTTTAATGACACGCCATTCCTTCCTCGGATATCAATCTTAAATAATGGCCCTGTCATGCCATCATAGCCTGTCGCAAAAATGATGATCTCTAAATCAAAATGGTTATCCGCCGTTTGAATACCTTCTCCTGTTATTTTTTGAATAGGTGATTCTTTGACATCAACCAGTAAAACATTCTCCCTATTATAGGTTTCAAAATAACCGCTATCTAAAACCTGTCTTTTCGTGCCATACATATACTTAGGACATAGTTTTTCTGCAACCACAGGATCTTTCACAATCTGTCGTATTTTGGAGCGAATAAATTCTGCCGCTTTTTCATTGGACTGTTCATTCGTTAACAAGTCATGATAAGTAGCTGAGAAGGCAAAGCCACCTTGTGCCCAAGCTTTCTCAAAAACCGCCTGCCTCTTATCATCAGGTTCTTCCATTGCAGATTGCTGATTTTGTGCAAAAGGTGTACCTGAAACCGAATTTCTCATGGAACGTTTTATCGCTTCAAAATTTTTCTTCGTTTCTTTGATAAAGTCCTCTTCATATGCATGGTTACGAGCGGGAATCGTATATTGTGGAGTGCGTTGAAACACCGTTAACTGCTCTGCTTCTTTTGCAATAACAGGTATTGCCTGAATCCCGCTTGAGCCTGTCCCAATAATTCCTACACGCTTCCCAGTAAAATCAACCTTTTCATGTGGCCAATGCCCCGTGTGATACCATTTTCCGTTAAATTGTTGCAACCCCTGGATGTTAGGAACATTTGCTGCAGATAGACAGCCTATTCCTGTAATAAAGTACCTTGTTAAAATGTACTGCCCATCGTTTAGATGAATCATCCATTTATGTTGTTTTTCATCAAAATGAGCTGCAGTGACTCTTGTGTTAAATTGGATAGCTGATCGCAATTGAAAACGATCGGCTACGTAATTTAAGTAGCGTAATATTTCCGCTTGCTCTGGAAATCTAGATGTCCAAGTCCATTCTTCATATAATTCTTTTGAAAATGTGTAGTTATAATAGATGCTTTCAATATCACATCTAGCACCAGGATAACGATTCCAATACCAAACACCACCTACACCATCTCCAGCCTCGTATACAATGGTTGAAAAGCCTTTACTCCTCAACTGATGTAGCATATACAGACCTGCAAACCCAGCACCTAGAACAACTGCATCCACCTCTTTAATTGTTTGACTACTCACCTGTTGCTCCTCCTTACGCCAAAATAGAGAAATATGGCTTTACTTAGCTTAAATACTACAACTTAAAGAAAATATTGAAAATTCCTTATTTTAAGCGTAGTATATACTTAAAAAAGGGGATAGGTCATGTCCAATCTTTATACCATTCAAAAACGTTTCGACACAGTACAAAGTTATGCCAACCATGAAGAGCTGTTGATACACATTTTGCAGGTATATTTAGATGCTTTTCCTATCAAGGATGCCTATTTATTGAGGTATTCTCCAATAGGCTTTGTAGCAGAAGGAATCATTTTTTTAAATGAATCGGGTGGTAGTCATATCGGTGAGATTCGTGAGGAGATTCGTAGTTTCCCTATTATTTATGCTGCTATTGAAGATAAGAAGGCTAAATTTTGCACAGGAATGGACTATTTAAAAAATATCAGTATGAAATATTCTATTCCCTCGCAAAATAATACGTTTTTAATTGTCCCTATTTTCATTGGGTCATATGTTTTTGGCTATATTTGTAGTACTCAATTAGAAGAGGAAATCGATATAAATGATAAGCTGTTAGATGACATGACCACCTTTGGAAACATGATTGGACAGCTTATCATACAAGCTAGAAATAGCAAAAAAGAGGGCTTTCTGAGCAAGCGTGAATTAGAGGTAATGAGACAGGTAGCGCAGGGAGATAGCACAAAGGAAATAGCAGATGTTATGCAGTTAAGTGAATTAACCATTACACAATATGTAAAATCTGCTATCAAAAAATTGCGTGCCAAAAATCGCTCTCATGCCATTAGCATTCTTTATCAAGAAGGAATCATTCTTTAAAAAATCAGGGGAGCACGCTACTCCCCTTTTTTAGTAACCCACAATTGTCTTCGCTTTAACAATTTTATTACGCCCAGTAGGCCTTCATTAAATCTATTGACCACGCTGGCTGTTTAACATCCTCTTTAGGTAAAAATTCTTTCATTACAGGCTTTATATCTAGTATAGGTGTGCCATCTATGGCGTCTAGCCCTTGAACGATTAATCCTCTTGATTTGACCTCTAACAAGGCAACGATTGTACTTCCTAATTTATTGGGTCTATTTTTACCTCTTTGTGCGAAAATGCCAACCTCTGGATAATCATGATTATCTCTCGGATGTCTTGTCTCATATTGAATTTGATCGTCTGAAACCTTATCAAAATAAAAAATAATTTCTAGATGAGAAAAATCTTCTATTCCTTTTAAGGACGCCTCTTGGATATGATCAGCAAGTTCAATAGTTGAAATAATCTCTCCCCAATGATCATCTTTTAACATTTGCCGATTGTTACGAACGGTAGCGATTGATTGAATAGTATATTGCATGTCTTTTATCCCACATCTTTTCGAATATCTACTATATGTCCTTTCATTTCAGTATAGACTAAATGGACAGAAAAAAAGATGATTAACAATGTTAATCACCCGACGTGCCATAATCCTTAATGGAAACCTTCACTTCACATGTAATAGGAACCTCACTAAACGTTTGATCCCATTCTTTTTTTCTTTTTTGCCATACTTTCGGGTAATCGATTCTTAGTTTATTGCCAAACCCAGAAACATCTGTTTGAAATTCATGTTGCGTTTTATCTAGTGCTTTCCTCACTAATCGCTCTATCTCTTTTTCAAATATTTTCTCTGCTTTTTTCAAAAATTGATTGTCAAATGCTTTATCGGAGAGAACCCAATGTTCAGCAATTCTTCCCTCTGATTGAATTTTTATCGTAAAGGAGATTTGATCCCCTTTTACATGTGGAATAATTTTACTTTTAGCTGAAATAATTTCATACACAATAGGTGCTCCTGACTCCTCATCAAAGCCTTTGACTAGGCCACCTTTCGCATCGCCAGACATCCATGCAATTCCTTCTAGGTCACTCTCATTTAAAAATCCTCGTAGCTTTTTGGTTTTTCCTTCAATGATAGCAGCGCCTGCAAATTTTACTTCTCCATTTTCCGTACTCACATTTTGCAATAAAAAGCTAGAGTCTGAATACAGCTTCCCCTCTAGTTTGGCTACGGTCATCGGAGGCAAAATTTTTGTCGTCCTTTCATGTCCCTCCATCATTTCTACTAATTGAAAGGCAGGAATTTTAGTTGGTTCATTTGTTTCAAGTGCCTGACTTGCCTGATCCTGAGCAATAAAGAGCAGTCCACTCGGCCGTATTTCTAATTCTCTTAGAAAAAAATCCAACGTTTGTTGAAGATTGATAGTACTAGCTAATTCCTCACCGATAATAATTACTTTGGAATGTTCAGCAAAGGAACGTTTATCAACCTTTAACAGCATATTTCGTAAAGTTGGTAACACCGCATCACCTGTCTCAGAAACATTTTTATACGCTTTTTCTGGCAATGCTCCCTCTTTTGTTCCAGAAACCGTAGTCTCTGACGTAACAAATTGATTGGTAATTGTTAGCAACTGTCTGTTTGCATACCTAGCATCTTGTTGCTCTTCAGAGGAAACATCACCCGTTTCTAAATCCAATGATGTACCTACAATAAGGCCTAAATCCTCAATCTCTTTACTACTCCAACAGCCAGTAAGAAGTAAGGTTACCGTTGCAACTAGAAGTAAACGTACACAACACTGTATTCGCTTCATGCTTTCTTTCCTTTCAATTTCGAAATAAGGAGTAAGGTTATCGGTACTACACCAAATAAAATTAATGCAGCATGACCAATCTTATCGCCAAATGTAAATAGATCGTTAATATTTTTAGGTGTCATCGCAATAATGTAAATAATCGGAAGTAGCCCGTATAAGAAGGGATGCATATTTTTCTTAAACAGTTGGGCTAATCCTAAAGTAGCGGCATAATAAGTAATCGTAAAGGTAGCAAAGATTTGCATAATCCAAATTACAAGAAGAAATGACTCAAAGCGTTCAAAAATTAAACCAGGGATTTCAAAACTTCGCATTAATTCAATTGTTGGCCAAGTCCTTGTTAAAACACCCTCAATGGATAGAGCACCAATGACCATCACAACCGTGATGACATAAAAGAGCAAGGGTATGGCTATACCCGCCAGTACAACCTTTACGGCCTTTGATTTATCTGAGGGGTACATAAATGCCACAAGTAGTAGCATAATTTCAGGCCCTAAAAATGCTAGTGTCGCTGTTTTTATTCCCTTTAACATCGGAACAACGCCCAGACCGAGTACTGGTCTCAAATTATCGATTTCAAAAATCCCTAAACTTAAAAAGGCCACAAGTAAAAAAATAACAAAGGTAATAGGAAAAATGATTTCAAATAAGCGAGCGATTGTGTTGATGCCACCGCTTATTAAGTAAAGTCCAACCCATAAAAAAGGCAAAATAATCGCCCAAGTGGGGGTTCCTTCTAATAAGAAGAGAGAAGTTACTTCAGCCATGATGCGAACTTCAAAGGCAGAAATGGTAAAAAAGTAGGCAATTACACACGCACTTATAAACCAGCCTAACCACTTCCCTATGATATCTTGATTATATTGATAAAATGTTTTGTCAGGGTATTGTTGGCTTAGCTTCACAATGATTACACCTGCAATCATTGCAACGACTCCACCTAAAAATACACTAATCCAAACATCTGGCGTTTTAACTTTTTCTACAGATGCACGAGGTAAAGTAAGAATCCCAGTGGCAAGAATATAGTTAATAATAATAACAACTGCTTGTGACGTCGTTATTTTATCTTTCATACTGCTGTTCATGGCTGTTTTGCTCCCTTTCTCTTATTCCCCTTTGCGGACCGAATCTTTTGGCTTTAACAATCTAGGACGATGCTTCATCATCTTTAACGGCATTCGCACCATAAAATCTTTCCAATCACCTGCTCGATACGGAATAGTTGGGCTCAAATATGATACACCGAAGCTCTTTAGCTTTACCAAATGACTGCAAAGGAATAAGAAAAATAGAATGATGCCATATAGTCCAAATAAAGCTGCGGAAAACATCGCCACAAAACGTAGCATTCTTAGCGTGATACCAGCATTATATTGAGGGATAGCAAAAGAGGAAATTGCTGTTAATGCAACCACAATGACCATGATTGGACTAACAATTCCTGCCTGTACGGCGGCTTCTCCAATAACAAGTCCTCCAACGATCCCCATTGTCGGACCAATCGGCTTCGGTAGACGAAGTCCTGCTTCTCGTAATATCTCAATAGCGACTTCCATAATGAGGGCTTCAATCAATGCTGGAAACGGTACCCCCTGCCTTGTTGCCATCATGGACAGCGCTAGTTTAGTGGGAATTAAGCCTTGATGAAACGATACAAAAGCAATGTACAGGGATGGGCCAAATAAAGAGATGCCTGCAGCAAAATAGCGAAGCAAGCGAATAAGTGAGCTCGATAACCAACGTTCATAGTAATCCTCTGGTGATTGCAGTAGCATATTAAACGTGACTGGCACAATTAATGCAAAGGGAGTTCCATCTAAAAGAATTGCGACTCGTCCCTCTAGTAAAGCAGCAATAACCCGATCAGGACGTTCGGTACTCTGCACTTGCGAAAATGGGCTGAGATAATCATCCTCAATCAATTGCTCAATATATCCCGATTCAGCAACATCATCCAAATGGATTGTTTCAATTCGTTCCTTCACCTCTTTGACAAGATTAGGCTGCACAATTTCATCTATATAGGCTAAAACCAACTCTTTTTTCGTACGTTCGCCTACTTCCATCTCGATAATCGATAAATTTCGATTCTCACCATGCTGTCTTAATAAAGAGGTATTCACACTTAATTTTTCCGTGAAGCCCACTCTTGGTCCACGTACCATTGCTTCAGAAACAGGCTCCTCAAGATTTCGAGTTTTGCCATGTGCCGTACCAATGATAAATACATTCTGTATGCCATCCACAATTAATACAGTGGAACCAGTTAATACTTTCCCAACAGCTTTCAATACTTTCGATTCCTCTAGCAGTTCACTCACTGGTAGGATTTCATTTCTAATTGATTGTTGTAATTCATGACCTCTTAAAACAGACGACTTTTTTGTATGTCCATTCATTAATGATTTCAAAATATGTTTGTCAATTAATTCTTTATCGCATAATCCTTTAAGAAAAACGATCGCTGCACGATTATCCGTATTTCCTATTTGAAATTCTCTAAAATGAATATCCCAATTATGGCCAAGTTCTTTCCTCATTTGTAAAAGATCTTTATTAAAATCTCCTGTAAATTGCTCTAACGTTTTTTGAATAGGTATGTGTACCATCTCAACTTGTTCACTATTTTCTTTCATCTCAATTTTGCCATTGCTCTTATTAACAAATAAAAAAACATGAAACAATTTATAAATTAAATATGGAATAAAAAACGCTAAAAAGCCTTGTAAAAAAACTTGCCAATGTGGCATGTAGGAAATCACCTTTTCCCACATATTGATCACCCTCTTTAGTACACTTGTACAGAGTATCCCTACATGTTTTTATCTTTATCTAAGCAGCAGTATTTTAAACTTCCAATCCTCAACATTCTTTCATAATAAGACACTAACATTCGGTGACCATAAAAAATCCAGCCTTAAATGAGTACTGGTACTTATAAAAGCAATCTTTAGCTTATGGTATACTAGCTACTATGAAAAATTAGAAGGTGAAATTTATGCTAGAAGTCAGTGAAAGTAAATTAACACAATATAGTCTGCATTTTTTGAGTGAGACGCTTATTTTAGGAGAAGAAGTTTTTACACAACCTGAGGTCATGTTAGAAGCAGCCTTTACACAGCTCGCTTTTAGTAAAATTGATGTGGAACAGCAATATGAATTTTTCCATGAAAGCAATATTGCACTCAATGAAGTTTTTACGTATTCAAGAGCTATTTTCGAACAGGGAAGTAACTTCCTAGAACACTCACAAAATATTGCCAAACACTTACATAGTGTGTCACAGCATCCTAACATCAAAAGCGGAGAACTGTTTATTGGCCTTTTTGAAAATTGTTTTCTATTAAATGAGGCTAAAAAGATTATCGCTATTGTCAAAATTGATGAAAAAGAAATGTTTTTAGATGTGAAAAATGAACACAATCAAATGATCGTGAACGGCGTGGATGGCATTAACGTTAAGAAAATTAATAATATGGCTATTATTGTTGATATGGGACCAGATCAATCTCCTGCCGTGTATATTAAAACAAAACGTAAAGAAGATATTGTTTATTGGCAAGAACGATTTTTAAAAATTAAGGCAGCGGATGAACATTATTATAAAACCAATTTAGCATTAACAGAATGTAAAAAATTCATTTTAAAGGAAGAAAATTATACAAGCACAGAAAAACTTGGGCTCTTGAATAAAACACTGGATTACTTTAGAAATGAAGAGGAGTTTCAAGTAAATCATTATATTGAAACTGTTTTTGAGCAAGCGGACACTACTCAAAAAGATATCATCATTAATTCGGTCAAACCCTATGAGACTATCATTTCTGATAGTGCGCTAGAAAAAGCTGAAAAGAAATACAAACGTAAAATCAAACTGGATTCCAATATTGAAATCCAAGTAAATATTCAACATATCGACCAAATAGATGAATTAATTGAAGTTGGCTATGATGAGGCAACGAATCGCAAATTCTATAAAATCTATTTCCAGGATGAACAGTAGAAGAGCTTGGATTAAACGGATGCAAGTTATCTTATGAGTTTAAACATTAGAATGACAGCGTCTCTCCTAAAATCTTCAATTAGGAGAAAAAGAGCTTAAAACAGTATAAGCTGCAATAATGCCTTAGTTCGTGCCCATAAATTTTCTCTGGAAGCGCACTAATCCTTGTAAATCTTTGCTTCGATAATCAACCCTTTGCATGGTCTGTGCTGTAAATAATAGCTATTTTTCAAAGACTACAGATACTAAAACAGTGAGTCTTATCATGAATCCTCCACTCTTTAATTTCTTAAAATTTTTTTCAAAAAGTTAAAACTTTTTCAATTGGTAAAACGTCTAATAATTGGTAACAGAAGTTAACCTAAAGGAGAATTGATAAATATGAAAAAACCTGCTAAAAAAACATGGCTATTAGCTTCAGCATTAACACTTGGGATGGCTGTATTAACACCGCTTCAAGCTGGTGCAACAGCTGTTGATACAACAAATAATGTAACGATTCAAATAGAACAAAAAATAACAGGTACCATTAAATATTTTGATGGTAGCAGCATTACCCTTAAAGGGACAGATGGAAAAAACTACTACATCGGTTTACACAATTTCTCAGATAAACAAATTGAGCAGTTAAAGCTAGCAGAGGGGCAAGAAATTTTAGTTGAGGGTAGTATTGTGAAAGATTACTCAGATTTCTTTACCTTTGCCGTCTATAAAAAAAGCTTACCTAAAGAAGTAACAAAAGAAGAATTAGTCCAACTAGAAAAACTCTTTTCTGACATGAAAAAGGCTGAAAAAGAAGAGAATTATGAGGAAATGGAACGAATCTATGTGGCGATGGATAACATCACAAGACCTTACGAATTAGCAAATTGGCAACCTGAGCCTTTTGAAGAATTTATTAATGAAGCTGCATTCGCTGAAAAAAATATTGTTATCAAAGCACAAGATAAAGAACAGCTAAAAACACTTTATAGTAACTGGATTAAGTATGTAAAAGAAAATAAAACGGATGAGGCATCAGAAAACATTGATAAAATTTTCACTATTCTTGAACCTTATTACCAAGAATTATATCCACCTTTAACTTTTGAAGAGTATATGGCGGATATGAACGTCGATTTAACAAAAGAGGAACTTGCAAAACTTAAAACAATCTATGAAGAGGCACAAAAAGCTGAAAAAGATAAAGACGAAGAATTGGCCATGAAGAAATGGGATGAATTCTATGAAATACTTCGCCCACACTTTAAACCAGTTCCCTTCGAGGAATATATGGCAGATATCGAATTCAGCATTAGTAATGCAGATTACGCAAAATTAAAACAACACTATGAAGAAGCAGTTGCCCTTGAACAAAAGGGTGAAGATGAAAAAGCTGGCGAGCAATGGGAAGCCTTTTATAAAGTTTTAGACCCTTACTACGAAGCGAACAGAGAAATTCTTATCTCACCATCTAAATTAACATTTAACGGTCAAGATTTTACGCCAGAGCCAGAAACAAATTAAATAAAATTTCAAGGGCCCTCCTATTGGTTTTAGGAGTGGCCCTTTTTGAAGTGACAATTTTGTCATGTTATCCCGGAAATAGTCATGTTAATCGATGGTTTACCCTTATTTTTCTTGTTACAGTAAACCATGTTGTCACAAGCACATTACGTTCTAAGGAGAAAAACAACATGACATTATTCATGAAGAAATCGGTGATGATGACCGTAATGTTACTATTTTTTACGTTCACACCCGGATTTGGACACGCAGCATCAAATAATACAATTAGTAAAATTGATCAGTTTATTAAGGAGCAGCAAACCATTAGTAAAATCCCAGGAATTTCAGTAATTATTGTTGATAAAGGGAAAACCGTCTATCAACGGGGCTTTGGCTTTGCAGATACGAAAACAAAAACGCCTGTTACCTCTGATACTCTTTTTGAGTTGGGCTCCACGTCTAAGGCATTTACAGGACTCGCTATTTTACAATTAGAAAAACAAGGTTTGTTAAAACGATCAGATGATGTCCGAAAGTATATCCCTTGGTTAACATTATCCTATAATGGCGAGGATCAAGCTGTGACAATACAGCAGCTATTGTCTCATACTAGCGGAATTCCCTCAAATTCCATTACTCGAATTCCAGAAAGCACAGCAGATAATGCCCTTGAATTAACAGTTAAAACACTGCTGGATCAATCACTAAATCGTCAACCAGGGAGTTCTTTTGAATATGCAACCATCAACTATGATGTCTTAGGCCTCGTCATTGAACAAGTTGCAAAACAGCCATTCGATCAGTATATTCAACAGAAAATTTTACAACCTGTTGGTATGCATCAATCTTTTGTAGGAATTCACCAAGTACATTCCACACATATGGCTTCTGGCTATAAAATAGGTCTAATGAGAGAGCAGCGATACATACCACCTATCTATCGTGGCAACATCCCTGCTGGTTATATCATCAGTAACGCTAATGATATAGCCAGATGGTTAAAATTACAGGTAGGAAACAGTGATATCTATTCAATCAGTAACAATTTAATTCAAGAATCGCATACTCCAGATCTAACAGTGGAGCCTTTTGATACGAATACTTACTATGCAAACGGTTGGGCCGTTGTGAAAAAGGACACAAAGTCATATATCTACCATGCTGGTGAGAATCCAACCTTTTCCTCATATTTCATTTTGCAACCTGACGAACAAATCGGCGTGGCTATTTTAGCCAATATGAATACAAGCTCTACAACAGCGATTGGACAAGGTGTCATGGATTTATGGGAGGGCAAAACGATTGACATGCAACATATCAGCAGCTATCAAAAGCTAGATAAAATTGTAACAATCATATGTGCTATCATCATCGCAATCAGCATTATTTTCTGTTATCTATTCGTTCAAAATATACGCAACCTTTATAAAAAACAACGTAGTATGGCAAATCTAAATTACAAAAGAATATTGTTATTATCTGCCCATACTATACTTGTGACGACAATGCTGACAGCACTATTTATCACGCCTAACATAGTACTTGGCGGCTTAAATTGGACATTTATTAAAGTTTGGGCACCAACTTCTATTACATTCCTGTTGTATAGCTCCATTTCGGCCAGTCTTCTATATTTATTATTAGGCTTTATGATGATTGGTACTAAAAGGAAGAATTAAAAATTTAATAGCTTAAAAGATATTTAGCTACAATTAATAGCTCTATTTTGACTGAACACTGCGTAATATGAGCTAATGGTAAAGATGCTGACCTATATCATTCATTGCTAACACATCCATCTTTGAAGGTAAGAATTGATTCCTTCAGCCCTTTGAAAACAAGTTGTAGGAACAGACCATATCATTTTAGAGAAATATTAATACTTGGGAGCGGAACAAGCTCTTTCCGCTCTAATGTTTTTTCGTCAACAATTCTTATAGTTGGCGTAATGATTAGCGTTCGAATAGTAGAATCAGGTATAAAAACCTCAACATAACCATTTACTCGCCCAGAACCGCTTTTAATAGTTGTTGCTCCTACCTTTTCATATACATTTCCAAGATTATCTTCTATGTCTACCATTAAAAATTCTGTCTCCCAGTCAAGATTTCCCTCAAAATAAAGAGTGGTTATATATTTTCCCTCTGTTATTTGATTATATAATAGCTGGTATTGATCATTACCAAATGGTATATTTACTTTTCTTGAATAGGCTCGGGTTGGTGTAAGTTCTAACTGAAAGTCCCAAGCTCCTTCTACAAGAGTCGTATTTTCCATACCTATAAAATCTTGAGGACGCCATTGAACATTTACCTTTTCATCAATTACTTTGTCTGAAATTCTCGCTGTAAACATACCAATCCAAGTAGCCTCATTCTTTTTAACGATTTGATGACTAAGTACGTCTAACTTGTTTCCGTTGACTTCTAAATCGCCCTTCCAAAATAGAGGGTGTTCATCTATCGATTGTTCGTGTTTCATTTCATAACTAACCGATACAATCGTTCCATCGAAAAAAGCCTCAGCTAATTCAATGGAGGTTCCGTTACTTTCGTCTATTTGATTGATGGTTGATGCATTATCACTAAATACTTGTAATTGGGGATTATCATTGCTATTTAATAGTTGCTGTACAATTGGTACTTGATTAGCCACTACAGGTAGCCAAATGCTGCTACTAGCAAAAATAAATGTGAGCATGGCGACAATACTAACCCACTTCCATTTTTTAAATACATACTTCTTGGTTGAAGATGACCGTAAAACACTTTTTTCAATATTAATCTTTTCCCAATCAGATAATTCAATTGGTTCAATCTCTTCAATATCTATTTCGATGAAGTCCTTTTCGTTCATTTAGATACCTCCCAGCTCTTCTGTTAACTTTAACTTACCTCGATATAAACGATTTTCTACAGCTGATTTAGATAGACCAAATATCTCAGCGATTTCTCCGTTGGAATATCCTAAGTAGTATTTCAAGAGAAAAATTTCCTGATCGTTTTTACTTAAATTTAAAATACTGATAAATAGTTGCTCTTTTTGTACTTTTTGTTCGACGATTCTTTCTGGTAGATCCTTGCTATTTGAAATTGATGAAAGTAACTCGACTGTTTTAGGCTTATTTTGAAGGCTTCTATATGTATCAATCGCTTTATATTTTGCAATAACGCCAATCCATTTTTTAAAATCAATCTCATCGCCAGTAAATTGAATACTCTTTTGCCAAATGGTTAGAAATACATCGTTGATACATTCTTCAATAGCTGTTTGATTGGGCTGTAACACTTTCACTACAATGGCTTTAACATAACCTCCATATTTGTTAATCACTTCTCTTAAAGCTTGTTCATCCTTTTTTTGTAGCTGATTAATTAATGAATACACGAAGTTAGAAAACCTCCTTTCCTTTCTTCTCTACAAGTAATAACGAGCAAATGAAAGAAAACTCTCACATTATTTAAATAAAAAAACAAATGATTCCTTTCCGCAACACATTGTAGCTAAAAATAGAAACGGAAAAACATAGACTTACTGTTTCAAACCCGCTCCATCATCATGCATCAAAAAATTATTTTTTATCTTATGGACTGGATTGACAACTAATCATCAGGCTGTAACAAGCGCCTTTGAGTTTCATCCTATCAAGTGTTTAGTGATACTCATCCTTCACCCAAGATTCTCTTTAAAATTACCTAAATACGATTCATTAGACGAATACCCTTTTCTCTTTCAACGGCATTCATACAATAAACTGAAGAAAGGAGAGATCTTGATGGGATACTTTGGAAACATGGGTAATTTCAATTGTTGTTATGGAGGCTATGGTAATGACTATAGCGGCGGTTATAGTATGGGTTGTTGTGGCATGGACTATGGCGGCAAAAACAATAGTTCAACATTCGTTTTAATCGTTGTGCTATTCATTCTTCTGATTATTGTCGGAGCAACATTCGTGCAAAAAGAATATTAATATTTATTGATAAACATGAAAAAGGGATGATCTTCATTAATAGCAGCCCACATTAATGTCGATACATCCACAGCAAAGAGGGTCACTTCCAGCCTATGTGACCCTTTTTTAAACCTGCTTGTCTTTCACCTTATTTAATTTTAAATTCTCCATTTCTCACATTTGCAGTAATACACATCGCTAAAGAAATATAATAAGCCAACATTTTTACTCCCATTTACGCCCCATATCCGCTTTTACATCATAAAGTTTTTTAAAAATGAAACCACCTAAAGCAATGAATCGTATACTTACTTAAGAAGAGCCTGCACTTTTTTTGTAAAAGGGGTCGAGTAATGTGAGGGAATGGTTGCAAGGAAGGAAAAACAAAAAGAGAAGAGATAAGAGACGTAAAGATCAATATTCATTAATTGACTTATTTCTTGACGTACTAATTTGGATACCAGAATTACTTTTCCTCCCATTTAGAATCATTTATTGGTTGTTGAGAGGCGTTGGAAGGTTTATTGGAGAAGGTTTTAATTAAAAAACTGCTCAAAAGGATATCATTTGATTTTTTGTACCAATACGATTGAGGCAAAGGGAAATTTTGTTGAGCATTCAAAAGGGATAAAGTCATTTAGTTGAGGCGCTGACCCTATCCCTCTCCTTTAAATTAGATTAATTGGAGATAAACGGTGATTTTTGTACATACTTTTGATTTTCTATTTGGTTAATGATGAATGTAGCTATATCCCGATTTGTTATTTTTGTACCTGGCATATCTCTAAGATTTTCCTTTATGAACCCTACTTCATTTCCCTCTACGATAAATGGAAGCCGAATTAGTGTCCATTTGATAACTTGATTATTGCTAAGGAGATGCCATTCTTTTTTCTTATCCACCATCATTTTTGAATAAATAATTTCAAATATCTTTGCACCCATTCTATTTATAATACTCTTTGTATCTCCAGCAATGGTTAGCGATCCACCCGTTACCCCAATATAACGATCCATATGTAAATCAGACATGACTCCCAATATATTTTCCGTTACTTTACTATAAATCGGTTTTTCTTTCATTGGTTGACCAAAAGTATTGATAACGATTTGACAATCTTTTAATAGCTTTTGAAGATCCTCGATATTTTGTACATTTCCTTCTATTACCTCAATCCTACTGTCTCTGAAAACTAACTTTTCTGGGTTTCTAACAAGCATACGTACGTGATACCCTTCCTCTAATGCTTTAGAAGCAATGTAACGCCCCGCTTTACCTGTTCCCCCGATAATTGCTATCTTTTTATAAACGTCCATGATGCCCCCCTAATTATCATAATAATATGTATACGGGAAAATCACGGTTTAGATTCAATTATTCACGTCTCTTAATCAAATGAGATAAAGGAATAGTAATTTTGTTCATTCTAGCTAGAGCTTTTGTCTAAGCAAAAGAAAAAGAACCACTCCCTTAAAAGAAAATGGCACTTCAACGCCTCATCGTACTAACTTGATAATACGCTTTTTAGGTGTATTCAACTTAACTCTTGTGTAAAAAAATAGATCAGTGGTTTACATTATTTACTAAGTCTTTATTATAGGCAATCCACTTCTCCATTTCTCTCTCGACAGCTCGGTTTTGCCATTCAAACCAAATACCTGTACATTCACTGCAGTGACTATCTACACCCTTTTTTTCATGTGTATCTTTACATGTAAATACAGTCTTTTTACGACAACTATAACAGTAAATGACTATGTCTTTATAAAATTCCATCCCGATCAACTCCTCAAATTTACACCTATTTCTTTCCTTTTTTCATCTAAATTATTCTTTAAAAAGAAATAAGTAAGGATGATGAGTGCCATCATGTTTGTTCCTCTCCTTACTAATAAAAGCGATTCAACCCCTTACTATTAAAGGATTGAATCGCTTTTTCAGTTAGTCCAATTTTCTATTTGAACCTTAAGGAGAATATAAAATCTTGGTATTGCCATACTTATTCAAAATGACCAATAAAAAAGCAATTCAAGGTAATGGTATGATATCCTATAGACTTTGATATCGTACACAATTCCTTGAACTGCCTTAAATTATTTAGACTCTACGTTCTCATCAGGAGAGTAATTATATTGAGAAGGATCAACTGGCGTATAACCTGTTGGCGTATAGAATCTCAATAAGTCACCATTTACGACTCTATCAGATAACGCCAATTTATGATCTACTTCATTTTTAATCGTCTTTGCTTCCTCTAATTGACTGTCGTCTAATGGTAAGCCTGTTTTATTATCATAATATTTTTCATTAATTGAATAAATAGTAGGACTGACAAAATCGCCATTTCTAAATGGTACAATTTCATCATGCTCTTCTGATAATAAGTCTGAACCAAATTGAACAAATTGTTGTGAATCAATTCCTAGTAAATGCAATAACGTTGGCAGTAGGTCTGTTTGGCCACCATAGCTATGGTTGATCCCACCTTGTATGCCTGGAACATGTATAAATAATGGTACACGTTGTAAATTAGCACTTTCATATGGTGTAATCTCTTTTCCAATGACTTGTTCCATCGCTTTATTATGATTATCGGAAATACCGTAATGGTCACCATAAAGAACAATCATTGAATGATCATATAATCCTGATTCCTTTAATTGCTGGAAGACCTGTTGAATTGCTTCGTCTGCATAACGAGCTGTTTGGAAATAATTATCAACGCTTGCATCTCCCGTATTGGCTTTATCAATTGTCACTAAATCTTGATTCATTTTATATGGATAGTGATTCCCTACCGTAATTAATTTTGTATAAAAAGGTTGTGGTAAGGAGCTTAAAAGATTTTGAGATTGTTCAAAGAATGGTTTATCTAACAAACCATATTCAGCCATGTCCTCTGAAGTACCTGTGTTATAGTAACTAGCATCGAAGAATTTGTCGAAGCCAAATGATTTATAAGTTACATTTCTATTCCAGAAGCTTCCGTTGTTACCATGGAATACAGCTGATGTATAACCATAATCTTTTAAAATACTAGGAGCTGCCTGATACGTATTTTGTGCTTTTGTAATATAAGCAGATCCTTGTGGTAATCCAAATAAAGAATTTTCAAGCATAAATTCTGCATCAGACGTTTTCCCTTGACCTGTTTGATGGAAGAAATTATCAAAATACAATGTATTCTTATCTTTTGCTAATGAATTTAAAAATGGTGTTACTTCTTCACCGTTTAATTTATAGTCGATTAAAAAGTTTTGGAATGATTCTAAATGTAAATAGATAACGTTCATTCCCTTTGCTGCACCGAAATATTGAGCATTTGGTTTGGCATAGTTTGACTTTGTATAGTTAATTACTTCAGTAATATCACTACTATCCGCCAAAGCTCTCTGAGAAGAGGCTTTCATCGTTTCAACTGAGTCATAAATCGTATAGTTATACATCCCTAGATATTTCACAATATAGTTTCTATCAAAACCTCGTGTTAATAGTTGAGGACGATTAGTTTCAGCTAGTCCTAAATTAAGGATTGATACCGCTAATGCAAAGGCAATGATTGCCATTCCTTTTTTATAGCCAAAACGTTTGGTATCTTTTTGGATTTTTTTAGAGAATCGTAGATAAAACATAACCATTACATCCACAAAGAACAAGATATCATAAGGCTTTAATAAAGAAAGAACACTGCCGCCTAAATCTCCAAAGTTCTGCGTTTGAGAAAGTGTAGGTAATGTAATGAAATCACTAAAAAATCGGTAATAGACAATATTGGCATATAAAACAATAGACATCAAAGTGTAGACAACAACGAGTGATGTGTATTTTCTTTTTCCTTTAAATAAAAATGAAAATCCTAGAAATAGCATTGCTGAGCCCAGCGGATTTATTAGTAAAAGGAATTGTTGAATGATTCCTTCTACACCTAAGTCAAATTGTGATAGTTGAGAGATGTATGTTTTAATCCATAACATTAATACTGCTACTATATAAATTCCTAAAAAGTTTTGTAATAGGTTATCTTTTTTATTTACTAGATTTTTCATTTTTGCACCTACCTTTTACTGATTAAATTAAAATCTAGATATATATGAACTTAACTGATAAGTACTGTATGGCACTTTAAAAAATGTTACGTTACAATAGCTTTTTTCGCGACCAATGTATAGTACTCCCCATTTAAAATTCTGTCAAGTTGTTAGCTATTCTTCATATAAATATTTCTAATTAACCTAATTATTGTCCAAAAAATACCCAGTAAACATTAGCTTTTAACTAATATTTACTGGATATATAAGCCATAAGTAAATGCCTTTATGAAATCTGCCTCGCAATTTTTCTCATTTGGGCATCAAAAAATCTTCCATTCAAATGAATTGGAAGATACTCTGGTACGCTATTCACTTTTTGCTAATAAACAATTGGATATTATTGCAACATTTTTCTAGCATATATATTTCTAAAGTGTCTCTCATTCTATTTAAACGTTTCTTTATTTATTTGAGCACCTACTGAATCTTTCAATGATGAAGAAAGACCTCTTCTGATTAGATTTGCAGAAACAGGCGCTCTCCCCATTTCCCTTGCCCAAATTGATAATTGTCCTATATGGTGAATTTCATGTGCAATGGTATGACGAATGACTTCACACCATGTATGCGTCTCCATACTACCATTTGCTAATGGAATATGAAGAATACGCTCTTCCATGCTGTCATCCCATTGATTTACAAAGCTTTCGACGTCTAAATGAAATGCAGCTTCCAATTTACGAACCTTTTCCAAGCTATTATATTCATCAAAGCTCTCCTGAAAGTCTGTTTTCCCCTGTAAAAGACGAATCCAACTCCATTCAACATCAATGATATGGAAGAGTGTGTGTAATATACTGCCCATTCCTCCAGTTCGGTTTTGCAAAAGTTCTTCTTCAGTCAACTCTTCACACCAATGAAACCAATCTTCCCGAACTAGCCAATTATATTCAAAAAATGTTTGCAAAAAAGCACCTCCGTAGTTGTTGAAAAAATATTATAACTCACTATTTCTTCATATAAAGTGAGGATCCCTTCTTTGCTCTTTTCAGATATCCAAATAAGCACTAAAAGTAACATAAATATAGCAACATTTCTAAGGCTGAAGTCTGGTAATTACCATTTCTGGTTACCCTTTTGGATTTTTCTATAAACGTAATCTGCATTATCCAGGTTTTTCCAACTACTAATAAAATTCAAAATAAGCATAAAAATTCCAAATAAAATAAATGCCACCATATATTTACCTACGAAAAATAAAACAAACGTTGCAACCAAAAGTAATATCATTAAAATTATTACGAGGATTTGTAATTTCCCCTTTTTCTTCTCATCCATCTGTTCAACCTCCAATCAAGCGCCGATACTTTTCTAAAATGTTTTCTTTGGTTTATTTTAACATAAAAATTCATTTTTTCTAAATAATCAATTATTTTATGCAAAATCCAAACAACAGAAATTTCCTACCAAATTTACCTTACATAGTCTTGGGGTGATCTGAAAATTAGAAATAAACAAGGGATATTTTATTGGATAAGATAAATAATATCTTTAGGAGGTGTCGACATGAAACGAGACAAAAAAAATACAGAATTTGCTACAGACGAGCCAACAAAACAATCATTTGCTAGTGGAGCAGACCCAAAAAAACCTAATGGGAGTAAAGAATATACGGAAGCCCCTCGCCCACAACGTGAAGAAGACCTTATTATGGATGAGAAAAAAGGTAAGTCAACTTCATTATAATGTAAGACAAGTTAGTATTTTTGACCACTCTATTAGAGATGGTCTTTTTTAATTTTCTCCACATCATGTAACCCTATATAAAGATTGAGACCACCCATCATGGAGTGGTGTTTCTACTATTATTAAATACAGATTATTTTAATTAACTTATCTCATCGCCAGTATATTATATATTAAAACAAAAAAGTAAATTTATGTTTTTTAACCTAATTTTAACCTTTTATTGATAATCTATAGTTGTTTCAACAATTAAATTACTAGGAGGAATAATTATGACAGTAGCAGTAAAAAATTTTAGTAGTATTATGAATCAAATGAGAGATGCTTATACGGGAGAGCAAACAACAGAATTTTCTTTAGCAGCATTCATTGGACTTCAAGCTCCTTCATTATCAGACGCACCTGATGAATTACAAAAACTAACACAAGAATATCAGGAGAACATTAATAATTTTTATGTGCATGAAGAATTAGACTTAAAAGAAAATGTTAAGCAATTAGAAAATGATAAAAATCAAACAGCTTTTTTTGAAAATATGCGCAAGAAAAAAGAGGAAGCTTTAAAAAAATCTGAAGACATGATCAATAAATACTACGATTCATTGATAGATTTTGGTGAAGAGCATCCTTCAGCCCAAACACTAATCCTTACTATTGCTGATAAAGTCGGTGCCTTTATACAAGATATTATGGATAAAGTTTTAAATGTTTTTGTTACTGTTGTGGAAACTGTAAAAAATGCAATAAGTGCTGCTTTTAATTTCATTTCCTCTACTTTTAATTCAATTGTTAGCACTACGAAAAAATTCTTTTCTAGTTTATTTTAAAAACATTCTTAGCAGGACTGTCTCTGGGCAGTCTTGTTTCACATTCAATACCACTTCACAAGAAACAGTTCAACGAGCTAGTTCTCATTTTGATAAACTTTTCGATGAAAAAGAACCTCTTAGGCACTATCGAGAGACTTATACATCAATGTATAAAAATAAAAAGCCTTACAACCGTTGTGGCTGTAAGGCTTTGCTTGACGTCCCAGGAGGGATTCGAACCCCCGACCGACGGCTTAGAAGGCCGTTGCTCTATCCAGCTGAGCTACTGAGACATGATGTCGTTTCTTATGTATTCCATAGGAAGGACAATATTTATTATATGTACTTTATAGCATAATGTCAACATTAATTTTACTATGCAGGCAAGGTTTGCCTCATATTTTTTATCATATGTTGCTACAGCATCCATTATACCATTTCTTCACCCTCTTAACAGGACGGATAGCAAAATATTTGCTACACTATTGGCGATAAAAAAGTAGGAGGTTTGTGGATGTTTAGAGATTTAGTCGTTATGGTCACAGGTGGTGCACAAGGGATTGGTAAGGGTATTACGCTTGCATATGCACAACAAGGTGCAAAAGTGGTGATTGCTGATTTGAATGCAGGCTTAGGTCAACAGTTAGAACAGGATATGCTTGCTCCAGGCTACTCTGCATTATTTGTGCCAACGGATGTGACAAAGGAACAGGATATCATCAATTTAATGCAGCGAGCTGTTGAGCAATATGGGACCATTCATATTTTAATTAATAATGCTGGGAAGTTCCAGCATCAATCTCCCTATGAGGTGACGTTTGATGAGTGGCAGGATTTGTTGCAGACGAATTTAACGGGTACCTTTTTCTGTGCCAGAGAGGCTGCAAAAGTGATGCGGCATAATGCAAAGGGTGGTTCCATTGTTTCGCTGGCCTCAACGCGAGCTGAAATGTCAGAGCCTCATTCAGAAGCTTATGCGGCTACAAAGGGTGGTATCATAGCGTTAACACATGCTTTAGCGCGATCTTTAGGGCCAGATCAAATTACAGTGAATTGTATTTCACCTGGGTGGATTGAAACAGGTGATTACGAGGCACTACGGCCAATCGATCATGCGCAGCATTTGTCAGGAAGGGTTGGTCTGCCTGAAGATATTGCACAGGCTTGTCTCTATTTAACAAACCCGATCAATAACTTTGTGACAGGTATTAATCTTACAGTTGATGGTGGCATGACGAAGAAAATGATGTATGAAGCGTAATTTTGTCGTCTCTCTTCTTTTCTTTCTTGTTCTTCATACTCCGAGATTCCTTAGAGTATGCTACTGTAGGAGAAAGAACAAGAAGGAGTGAAGCCTTGTACCCCTATTCAAATGGTTTTTCATTAAGCCAGCTGTATCATGCTCCCTATACGCAGTATACGGCTCCGATTCGTCACTTTTTACAGTCAAATGATTACCGACGCTGTATTAGTAAAGGCGAAGCAGACTTTATGGCTATGAACCGCTTACTTTGGATGGAGCATGTGAATTGGACACGGATGACTATTATTAGCATTGTGTTTAATTTGCCTGATTTACCCTTTGTGCAGCAGCGTTTGCTACGCAATGCAACCGATTTAGGGAATTGTTTACGCCCCTTTTATGGTGACTCCGTGGCGGATCGTTATGCAGTTTTAATTAAAGAGCATCTGGTAATTGCTGCTCAATTAGTGACAGCTGCTGCGAAAGGTGACGCTACCACAGCGGAAGCTAAAGAGAGGGAATGGTATCGTAATGCAGATGATATTGCCTTCTTTTTGCATACAATCAATCCATACCTAAGTAGAGAGGCCGTACAAAAAATGTTTTATACACATTTAGCTTTAACGAAAAATGAAGCTGTCACGATGATACAAAAAGATTATCAGGCTGATGTAGAGGTATTTGATGAAATTGAAGCAGAGGCACTTGCGATGTCAGATATGATAGCCAGCGCCATCGTTATGCAATTTTGTTACCTCTTTTAATGCAAAAATCTTGATGGATTTATGATCATTTTATGCTCAACTGCTGGAGGAAAAACTCTCGCTGTTTTGTTTTTAGCATAATGAGCACGAGGCTGCATGCCCTGAAGTTTCCCCTTCATAAAAGAGGCTAATGTATTGCTTTCAATCGTTACGTTGGCTCTTTTTAATTCCCATGGGGAGTGGTGAATATCAATGCGAAAAAGTGTATCCTTCCATTTCGCCCATGAATGGTAGCGCTCTACAATCCATCGGTCAAAATTAGTATTGGTCTTGTCTCCTATTGTATAAATAACCCTCAATCTTTCGTCACATGCTTTGTAATGGCTTGTGTATGAATAGTGATTCCCTCTTTGTTTTACTAGGATGTTGGAATGGCGATATGGCAAGCTACCTATTGCCGTAATTTTTGATAAGAAATTATTCGTCACATCTAAATGAAAAAAATAGATGCCTTTCATGCCGTAATACTCCACATATGTTCGGACATTCAATTGTAAATAGGTATTCATCCCCGGAAGAGGTGGTAGAAAGCGTAGCCGATGTCGATAAACTTTAAAAAGGACAGCACTAAGCCAGGCATTTTGTTCAAAGAGATCGAGCTTCAGTTCTTTAGGTACATGTTTTTCAAGTTCTTGAGGGGCTATCGGCCAATGTAAAAATAGAACATCTTGCCATGTTTGAGTCATCATCCACATAGTAAAACTCCTTTCTAATCACTAGTTTTTCCTAGAAAGGAGTTCTTCAAACAAACGGTCTATTGATTTTGCTCAGCAGACTCTATTTCGACATAACGATAATATAAGTTTCGTAATTCAGATTCTTTATATAAGCCTAAATGACTTTTAAATTGAGGATGAACCATTATTCCATGAGCACGTAAAACTTTGACAAACCAACCCTTTGAATACTTATGCACCGACCTTATTCTCCTTTATTTTTATTCATACATAGAATATGCGTTTGAATACGGTAGAGTGCCTTTATACAAATAAAAAACGAGAGAATAAATAACTCTCGTTTTTTACTTATGTGCCACAAAACGTACGATATGGTTGATTAGTGTGTTCAGGTAATGAAGCGTATTCTTGTTGTTCTTTCGCATGAGCATAAGGCTGAGCTAGGACTTTTAGTAGGTTGTTCATCACACTATAATTGCCTTGTTCTACAGCCGCTTCCAAAGCTTCTTCTACCCTGTGGTTACGCGGAATAACAGCTGGATTATGTTGGCGCATTAATTGTTGTGACATGTCTTTGTTTTGCTGCTGTCTTGCTAATCGAGCTTGCCATTTGTGATACCAGTCCTTAAAAGCTGGTGCGTTAAATAATGGGGAATCCTCCAATTGCTCAAACGATAAGGCGATAAATGTATTCATATAATCTGCTTGATATTGCTGCATAAGCTGAAGAAGCTCTTCAACAAGCTGGATGTCTTCTTGCTCCTCATTAAAAATGCCTAGCTTTGCACGCATTCCTTTCAACCAATTTTCTACATATAATTTTGGATACTGTTGTAGCGTTTCTTGTGCCAGTTGAATGGCTTTTTCTTGATCATCATCAATTAAAGGTAGTAAGGACTCTGCTAAGCGCGTTAAATTCCAGCCACCGATATTGGGCTGATTTCCATAAGCATAGCGTCCTTGGTGATCAATCGAGCTAAACACAGTCGCAGGATCATAGATGTCCATGAATGCACAAGGGCCATAATCAATGGTTTCACCGCTAATGGTCATATTATCGGTGTTCATGACGCCATGGATAAAGCCCACTAACTGCCACTTTGCTATAAGGGAGGCTTGTTTCTTTATGACTTCATTTAACAAATAAAGATAACGATTTTGATTGCCAATATTAGCTGAGTAATGCCGTTCTATTGCATAATCAGCTAAAAGCTGTAGCTCCTCATCTGTCCCCCATTGCGCAGCATATTGAAATGTCCCTACCCGCAAATGACTACTTGCAACTCTTGTGACAATAGCGCCTGGTAGTTCCGTTTCTCGAATAATCATTTCACCTGTAGTGACTACTGCTAGACTACGTGAAGTTGGAATCCCTAGTGCAAACATCGCTTCACTAATAATATACTCCCTTAGCATTGGACCTAATGCGGCTCGCCCATCTCCACCCCGAGAATAAGGTGTTCTACCTGATCCTTTTAGAGCAATATCATACCGTTCCTTTTGGGGTGTGATTTGCTCCCCATATAATAGAGCCCTACCATCACCTAGCATATTAAAATGACCAAATTGATGCCCTGCGTAAGCCTGTGCAATCGGTTCGCCACCTTCTGGGATTGTATTACCAGCTAAAACGGCTAATGCTTCCTCACTCTTTAAAGCCTGAATGTCTAACCCAAGTGATGCTGCAACTGATTCATTTAATAAGATCAATTTTGGTGAACGAACAGGATTTAACGATATGTCGGAATAAAAAATACTTGGTAGTTGAACGTAACTATTATCAAAATGCCAGCCAATTGTTTTTTTCATGTTTTCTCCTTTATTGCCTTTACGATTTATTTTTGCTATTTCAGCATGAATCATTCATAGGCAATTTTACCATTATCAGTAGCCCAAATAAAAATCCGCATACTTTACTAGTTATGCGGATTTTCTCTATTATTGTCGATCAAATGTATATGTAGCCATACATTGATTATCATCTGTCATGCAATCAACTTTAAAAGATGTCGCATTGATTTCCACAACAGCAAAGCTTTTCTCTTTACGACCACGTGGTTTTAATAAGCTGCCTGGATTTAAAAATAGGATATCATCCATCATTTCGGCACCAAGAATATGTGAATGACCAAAGCAAACAATCTGTGCACCTACTTCTTTAGCACGATAGGATAATGATAAGATGGAATTTTTCACATTGAATAAATGACCGTGTGTCACAAAAATCTTTACATCATGGACCGTGAACATTTCTTCTTCAGGGAAAGCTTTCTCACGATCACAGTTTCCACGTACTTTTTTCAATCCTTCTAATGCCTCATGTGAATAGGGAAGTTCACTATCTCCACAATGAACCACAATATCTATTTCAGGATAAAAACCTTTAACCTTTTCGATGACATGGCTGTCACCATGTGTATCGCTCATAACAAGCATTTTCATGGATATCACCTCTTATTTGATAAGATTCGGTAATTGCTCCTTTAACTTGCGAATTGCATTGCCTCGGTGAGAAATAGAACCCTTTTCCTCTGGTGAAAGCTCAGCCATCATTCGATTTAAGCTTGGCACAAAAAAGATTGGATCATAGCCAAAGCCATTCGTTCCACGCTTTTCATGGGCAATGACGCCTTCACATGTACCAAATACCGTTGTGGTTGCGAAATCAGGTCCTGCAATTGCAATACAGCAGCAAAAACGTGCTGTACGTTTGTCATCTTCGACACCTTGTAAATTTTCTAACAGTTTAATCATGTTTGCTTCATCGTCATGGTCACTTGCATAGCGAGCGGAGTACACACCTGGCTCACCATTTAATGCATCTACTGCTAAACCACTGTCATCTGCAATAACAATGGTATTAAGCTCCTTCGCCAATGCTTCTGCTTTTAAGATGGCATTTTCTTCGAATGTTGTTCCTGTTTCTTCTATTTCCATATCCGGTGCCACTTCAAACATTGTTACGACTTCATAACCAAGTGGTCCAAATAATGCTTCAAAATCTTTTGCTTTTCCTTTATTTTTTGTGGCGATGACTACTTGTTTCATATTATTGATTCCCTCCAACTTTGTGTGCCAGTTCACCAAGCGTTATTTTTTGAAGCTCAACTAATTGTTGTATGCCTTTTTCACCTAATGCTAACAATTCATTTAGTTCTTCACGAGAAAAAGTAGCTTCCTCACCAGTACCTTGTAATTCAACAAATCGTCCTGCGCCTGTCATCACAATGTTCATATCAACAGCTGCAGCCACATCTTCTACATAATTTAAATCAAGAATAGCGCCTTGTTCTTCAACGATCCCAACACTTGTAGCTGCTAAAAAGTCTATTACTGGGAATTTTTCAAATGGCTTTTCTTCAGCAAATTTAGCAATGGCCTGTGTCATGGCAACAAATGCTCCCGTAATGGATGCTGTACGAGTACCTCCATCCGCTTGAATGACATCACAGTCAATCCATACAGTACGTTCGCCTAGCGCTTCTAAATCGACTACAGCACGCAATGCACGCCCAATCAAGCGCTGAATCTCCATTGTACGACCATTGACTTTCCCACGAGAGGATTCACGTGGTGTCCGTTGAGCGGTTGCACGAGGCAACATGGAATACTCGGCTGTAATCCACCCTTTTCCTTGCCCACGTAGAAAACCAGGTACCTTGTCTTCAATCGTTGCGGTGCAAATTACTTTTGTTTTGCCTACTTGAATTAATACGGAGCCTTCAGGGTGTAATAGATACTCACTATCTATTTTCACAGGTCGTAGCCCATCTGCATTTCTACCATCATATCTTGTCATATATTTCGTTCCTCCTAAAAACTTTCGCGCCCTCATCTTATCATAATTTGTGCCATCAAAAAAGTACTCGGTGGCTTATGTACAATGCTGAAAACGGCAAAAATCAGCCTAGCCTGTTGCTAAGCTGATTTTTTATTTTAATGTGATACGTTTTATGTCGAGAGTACCTTGCTCTAACCAATTCTCAGCAATCGAACGGAAAATTGGGACAGAACCAGTTGCAAAAAATCTATGAGCAGGCACCGCATTTGCATTTGCTAAAGTGCCATTATACGCTAACATTTCCTGTACATCCTTTGCTGTTTCCTCCGCAGAAGATAAAACATTCACATCTTCTCCGACAACAGCTTCAATTTGTTTTTGTAAAATAGGATAATGTGTACACCCTAAAATAACCGTATCAAATTGTCGATTTTTCAACGGCTTTAAGCCTTCTGCTATTAAATTATTTGCAAAGTCACCTTTATATTCGCCACTTTCTACAAGTGGTACGAATGTGGGACAAGCTAGTGGAATAATATGTGTTGACGTATTGAGTGACAATAAGGCTTCTTCATACGCCCCACTTTTAATTGTTCCTTCTGTTGCAAGCACAACGACTTCATGTCGCTTCGTTTTTTTTACAGCTGCACGTGCGCCAGCATTGATAACACCTAGTACTGGAAAAGGCATATTTCTTTGTAAACTTTCGAGTGCTACTGCAGTCGCTGTATTACAAGCTATAACGAGCATCTTAACATTCATTTTTTCGAGTGCTTTTGCCATTTGCCAAGTAAAATTCCGTACTTCCTGACGACTTCTTGGACCATACGGACACCTTGCTGTATCGCCAATATAATAAATCGTTTCGTTTGGCAATCGCTTCATGATTTCTTTTGCTACGGTTAAACCGCCTACTCCTGAGTCAATAACGCCTATCGGGGCATTCATACTTTCCGCCTCAATCCTGTTTCATGTGTACATGTAGTTTTTCTAAATAGCTTGATAATTGCGCGACTTCTTGTTCATTAAAACCAACAAGCATCTCTTGCAAATATTGCTGTCTTTTTTCAATTACTTCTTGAATGATACGTTCGCCCTTTTCGAGAAGATGAACGACAACGACACGGCGATCATTTTCATCACGCACACGCTTGACTAATTCATTTTTCTCCATTCGGTCCACTAAATCTGTTGTCGTGCTAAAAGCTAAATATAAACGGTTTGATAATTCGCCAATTGTAATATCACCAAGCTCTTCTAACCACTGTAATGCAACAAATTGTGGCGGCGTAATCGCATAATCGGAAACAATTTCTCTTCCCTTTTGCTTCACGATGGCCGCTATATAGCGTAATTCCTTTTCAACCGTTGCAACGGTTTCAGGTGAGTGCTTTGTTACTTCATCCGACATATAACTATTTCACTCCTAAAAATACGTTGAATAGTTCTATTTTGTCGTTTTTTTCACGAAATAGCAAGTGTCCATTAGTCTAATTTAAATTCTTCCAAGCGTAACAGCTCAATTAACGCCTGAGATCGATTCGTTACACCTAGCTTTTGAATTGTATTGGAAATGTGATTTCGCACTGTTTTTTCACTAATACCAAGCTGCTCTGCAATATCTCTCGTTGTTTTTTCAGCTAATAAAAGCGCAAATATTTCACGTTCTCGGTTTGTTAAAAGAGAACGATGATGAGAGCCATTCATTCAGTTACACCCTCCTCCCCCGCACGTATTGTAACTTATGTTAAGGGGCAGGAAGCGGTGACGGCTATTTGCATGATTATTCCATGTTTCCTTAAAAATTTCGAAAATTACATTGTTACATTCATAAATTTTACGTAAAAAGCAAAACCTACTATTTCAATAAATTCACATATACTTATATGTTGAACTAGTGAGGCAGAATGGCCAACTGAATGAATTTCGTTTTTTCTTCCTCTGAAATCGGCACACTTTTACCTGTACGAGGATCCATTTGTACAATTGTCCCACGACCAGTGAAACAGATTTCGTCCTTTTGATTTTTTGCTAGATAGTGAATGTCCATCGACGAATTCCCAACTTGCGCGATTTTTGTATAGATTCGTAGTACGTCATCAAAGAATACCTGCTTTACATAATCGCATTGTAAATCGGCTACAATAGGTATAGATTTCACATTCTCTTCTCCAACTGGGGGCATTAAAATTCCTAAATGTCTGAAGTAATCAATTCTTGCTTGCTCAAAATATGTAAAGCTAATCGTATTGTTCATATGACCATACATGTCTGTTTCTGAAAATCGCACTCGTACCTCGCTAAAAAATGAAAAACCCTTTTCCCACTCTTGAAAATTATCGATATAATTTGCCTTCATGATATACCATCCCCTGTCATGTAATTGCACGTCTTTTATCAATCAACGGCAAACAAAATGAATACATATTCATTATAAAAGAAAATGCTATATTATCATAGAAAAAATGTAAATAAACAACTTGATAAATTTCATTTCTATAACTATAAAAAACTCCCTTACACTTCGTGTAAGGGAGTTCAGCTTGTCCGTATATTAGTCTACGTAGTGGTCAGAACCGAAGAAGTTACGGAACATTTGCACTGTAGTTGCACGGTTTAATGAAGCGATGGATGTTGTTAAAGGAATACCTTTTGGACATGCAGCAACACAGTTTTGAGAGTTACCACAGTTTGCAAGGCCACCATCACCCATAATCGCATTTAAACGTTCATCTTTAATCATAGCACCAGTTGGGTGAGTGTTGAAAAGACGTACTTGTGATAATGGAGCTGGTCCGATGAATGAAGCTTTTTCAGACACGTTTGGACATGCTTCCATACATACACCACAAGTCATACATTTAGATAGTTCATAAGCCCATTGACGTTTACCTTCTGGCATACGTGGACCTTCACCTAAATCATACGTACCATCGATTGGTACCCATGCTTTAACTTTTTTAAGCGCGTTGAACATACGTTCACGGTCAACTTGTAGGTCACGAATAACAGGGAATGTTTTCATTGGCTCCAATTTAATCGGCTCTGTCAATTGGTCTACTAGTGTAGAACATGATTGACGTGGACGGCCATTGATCACCATTGAACATGCACCACAAACTTCTTCTAAACAGTTCATATCCCATGATACTGGTGATGTGTTTACACCATCTTCAGTAACAGGATTTTTTTGAATTTCCATTAAAATTGAAATTACGTTCATACCATGACGGTAAGGCACTTGGAATTTTTGCCAGTAGCTATTGCCGCCTTGTGTATCTTGACGTAAGATTTCCACTTTGACCATTCTTCCAGTATTAGCTGCGATTTGCATAACTTTTAGTCTCCTTTCGCAGAGTAGTCGCGTTTACGTGGTGGGATTAATGAAACGTCGACTTCTTGGTACGTGATGATTGGATTACCAGTAGCTGGGTCAAACTTCGCCATTGTTGTTTTTAAGAAGTTCTCATCATCACGGTTAGGGAAATCAGGTTTATAGTGTGCACCACGAGATTCATTACGTAATAGTGCACCTTTTGTCATTACTTTTGCAAGCACTAACATATTTTTAAGCTGACGTGTAAAGTGTGCGCCTTGATTGCTCCATTTTTGCGTATCATTGATGTTGATGTTGTTCCAACGCTCAGTAAGCTCATCAAGTTTTTTCAATGTATCTTCAAGCTGATCATTGTAACGTACTACAGTCATTGTAGCAGTCATCATTTCACCAAGCTCTTTATGCAGTAAGTAAGCGTTTTCTGTGCCTTCCATTTTCATGATAGCATCCCATTTCGCTTGTTCCTCTTTTACACGAGCATCGTAAATCTCTTGTGGAAGATCTTCAGCATGCTTTTTAAGGTGTTTTACATAGTCTACTGCGTTTGGTCCTGCAACCATACCACCGTAGATAGCAGATAATAATGAGTTTGCACCAAGACGGTTTGCACCATGTTGAGAGTAATCACATTCACCTGCTGCAAATAGACCAGGAATTTCAGTCATTTGATTGTAGTCAACCCATAATCCACCCATTGAATAGTGAACTGCTGGGAAAATTTTCATTGGTAATTTACGTGGGTCATCCCCTACGAATTTTTCGTAGATTTCGATGATACCACCAAGTTTAACGTCCAATTCATGTGGATCTTTATGTGAAAGATCTAGGTATACCATGTTTTCGCCATTGATACCAAGTTTTTGGTTTACACAAACGTCGAAAATTTCACGTGTCGCAATATCACGTGGTACTAAGTTACCATAAGCTGGGTATTTCTCTTCTAGGAAGTACCAAGGTTTACCGTCTTTATAAGTCCAAATACGACCACCTTCACCACGAGCTGATTCTGACATTAGACGGTTTTTGTCATCTCCAGGAATCGCTGTTGGGTGAATTTGAATGAATTCACCATTCGCATATGAAGCACCTTGTTGATAAACGATAGAAGCAGCAGAACCTGTGTTAATAACAGAGTTTGTTGTTTTACCGAAGATAATACCAGGGCCACCAGTCGCCATAATAACAGCGTCTGCACGGAATGATTTAATTTCTTCTGTACGCATATCTTGCGCTACGATACCACGACAAACGCCGTCTTCATCGATAATAACACCAAGGAATTCCCAGTGTTCATATTTATTTACTAAACCAGCTACTTCATGAGAACGAACTTGCTCATCTAGCGCATATAGTAATTGTTGACCTGTTGTTGCACCAGAGAAAGCTGTACGGTGCATTAAAGTACCACCAAAACGACGGAAATCTAAAAGTCCTTCTGGTGTACGGTTGAACATAACACCCATACGGTCCATTAAGTGGATAATGCCAGGTGCTGCATCACACATACCTTTAACTGGTGGTTGGTTCGCTAGGAAGTCCCCACCATAAACTGTATCATCAAAGTGGATCCATGGAGAATCCCCTTCACCTTTAGTATTTACCGCACCATTAATTCCGCCTTGCGCACAAACAGAGTGTGAGCGTTTTACAGGAACTAATGAGAATAAATCAACTTCAGTACCAACTTCAGCTGCTTTAATCGTTGCCATCAGACCGGCAAGACCACCGCCGACAACAATTATTTTGCTTTTCGCCATGATTATTTCTCACTCCTCTTAAAAAATTGCAATGATTGCATGTGCTCTATCGTAGCTTCTATTGAATTATACGAAAGCTAAAATAGCAGCCACACCAACTACACTTAGAATTACGAAAAGAATGTTTGTTACGTAAGTAGCGATCTTTTGAGACTGAGGAGATTGTGTAATACCCCAGCTTACTAGGAATGCCCATAAACCGTTAGATAAGTGGAAAGTTGCTGATAAAATACCAACAATGTAGAATCCAAGCATGAATGGATTAGCAACAATATTCGCCATCATGTCGTAATCAACGTGTGTGCCAAGTGCTTTTTGAATACGAGTTTGGAAAATATGCCATGCAATAAATATCACTAAGAATACACCAGTAAAACGTTGTAAAGAGAACATCCAGTTACGGTACGTGCTGAAACGTCCTGTGTTTGGTGTAGCAGTGAATGCAATGTAGACACCATAGAATGCGTGGAACATTAATGGAATATAGATGACAATCCATTCAACTAGGATAAGGAATGGAATCTTTTCCATTACTGCGGTAGCATCGTTGTAACTTTCTGCCCCGCCTGTTGCTGTAAAGTTAATGAACAGGTGCATCGTTAAAAACAGACCTACTGGAATGATCCCAAGTAGAGAATGTAAGCGACGCCATAAAAACTCTCGATCTTTCGACAAGACTGTTACCCCCCTTAGTACTTAAAATAGCACAACAAAAGAAGTCATCATTTTGTAAATGATACTTCATTGACTGTGTATTTCATCATGGTACAATATTATGACATGTTTATTGTACTCTCAAGAGCTACGAGCGTCAAGGCAACTCGGAGTTTTTCATAGAGCTTATTAAAGAACTAATCTAGTACATGATGCGTCGTTTTTTCTCGAAAAATCTATCATTACTTTATTACCGTTAAATTTTAAGAAAATTCTAAGAAAGAAGGATAACAATGTTAAACACTCCATCTCCTACAATCTCATCATTTGGCTATGAGATCATTCGTGATCATATTCTATCTTCTATACTCGGTAAACATGAAGATGACGTCCTTTATTGGGCAGGTAAAGAGCTTGCTCGCAAGTTCCCATGTAAAAGTCAAGATGAACTTATCGCATTTTTCGCAGATGCCTGCTGGGGTACATTAGAACTCATAAAGGAATCAAAAGATGGACGTATTTTCCAGTTGACAAATGACCCTGAAATTCTTCAAATAAAGCAGCGTAGCTTTAAACTTGAAGCAGGATTTATAGCAGAGCAAATTCAACTAGCTAAAGGCTACCTGACAGAATGCTATAATGAAAAACGGGAAAAGCAACAATACGTCATGTTTACAGTCAAATGGGACGTTAAAGAACGTATTATGAATACCATTCCCTCAGAATAATTAAAAAGGATTGTTTCCCATTAAAGAATGGGATGACAATCCTTCTTTTTTCTTCCTTTTATTTCGGTCAATTACATAAAATGCTGTTTCTTCTATTATTATATGTAAAGTGCTTGCTCTAAATTAAACTCATCATGGAGAGCATTAGCTGCTTGGATCATATCATCCTGTGGTACAACAACGGACACTTTTATTTCAGAAGTACTAACCATTTTTACAGGGATATTTTCACGACGTAACCGATCAAACATACGAGCAGCAACGCCTGGATTGGAAGCCATGCCTGAACCAATAATAGAAACTTTTGCTAGTCCAATTTCGAAGTCAGCAAAACTAAATCCAAGTGATAATTTACTATCCTCTAAAACACGTAATGCTTCCGCAAATTCCTCTTTTAAAATGGAAAACGATACAGTTGGCTTCAACCCATCAATAATGGCTTGGACAATAATATCTACATTAATACGGTTCTCTGCAAGAACCGTAAATATATCTGCTAATGAAGCATTGGAAAAAGCATCATACCCTACTGTTAAACGAATAATATCTGATTCAAATGCAACACCACGAACGACTAAATTTTTTTCCATTTCCACTTCCTCCTTCAATAAAGTGCCTACTGATTCTATTAAACTTGAACGTATAATAACAGGCATTTGAAATTTCTTCGCTAACTCCACCGCACGAGGATGTATGATATGAGACCCTAAATTCGATAATTCCAACATTTCATCATATGAAATTTCTTGAAGCTTTTGGGCATTGGGAACATATCGTGGATCTGCTGTATAAACACCATCCACATTTGTATACATATCTACTCTCTCCGCTTCCAATGCTATGGCAAGTGCAACAGCAGCTGTTTCAGCTCCACCTTTTCCAAGCGTGGTGATATTGTGCACTTCGTCAATCCCTTGTTCTCCAGCAATAACCACAATTTGTCCCTGTGCAAAATGTTCTTCCATACGACTAATATCTATATAGTCGATACGAGCATGTCGATACATACCATCCGTATGTATACCAGCTTGCCATCCAGTTAGAGACACAGCCTCATAGCCTGCTTCCTGCAAAGCGATGGTAAATAAAGCACTAGATAATTGAGATCCAGTTGACAAAACTGCATCTAATTCTCTTTTCGACACATCGTCAGTTAGTTGGTGTACCATCATTTTCATCTCTTTCGCAGTGTGTCCCATTGCTGCAACGACCACTACTACATCCAATCCTTTGTCCTTTTCAGCAATCGCTTTCCTAGCAGCCTCTTGGATTTGTTCAGTAGAAGCTAATGCAGCTCCTCCAAACTTCATCACGATTTTAGCCATTTCTTTCGTTCTCCCTTCCAGTTCATGTATTTCACCAAATTATGGGGGGTAAAACCGTTTCTAGAAAACTAAAAGGCAGCCTCCACATAACGTGAAAGCTGCCTATAACATGTACAATAATCGTAACTTGCGCATGTGTGATAGCTCTCCGAAACGTTTAGAATCGACAGTCTTACATTTCTTAAATGCAAAACCAGTACAGCAATGGAACAACAATACTGTACTTCGGCAAGCTCCCCTTTCACACAATATCTCTGGACTTGTCCATCCTCCATCGTGTTACTCTTGAATCTTGCACCTCTATCATCACTTTAAAGTGAATGTATTCAATTCATTAAGCCTTTGCGTAAACAAACTAGTCACGCAGTTGACTCTTCATAACATTGAAAACAATGTTATTTATAACCATAGCACATGCCTATTCCTTTGACAATGATTGTTGCTGAAAATAGCTAAAAATTTGGCTTGCTAAATTAGCGGGCATCCCAGCCTCCTGTAATGCTAGCTCGCTCGCCTCTCGAATTTTTTTGACTGAACCGAAATGTTTAAGCAGCTGTTGCTTTCGTTTTGGTCCTACCCCTTCAATATGATCTAATACAGATTGAATGGCATGCTTCTCATGCTGTTGACGCAAGAAGGTAATAGCAAAGCGATGGACTTCGTCTTGAATTCGTTGTAATAAATAAAAGCCATCACTTGTACGTTTTAAGCTAATCACTTCTGGTGGATCACCAAACAAGAGCTGAGATGTATTATGCTTATCATCCTTGGCTAAACCAGCAATCGGTATAACAAGACCAAGCTCATCTTCTAGTACTTCACGGGCTACTTCCATTTGTCCCTTACCACCATCAATTAAGACTAAATCTGGTAATGGTAGTCCTTCCTTTAAAACACGTATATAGCGACGACGTATAACCTCCTGCATTGCACCGTAATCATCATGCTTGGCTGCTGTACGCGTTTTATATTTTCGGTACTCCTTTTTCGCAGGCTTCCCATCAATGAAAACAACCATAGCAGATACTGTATCCGTTCCATGCATATGACTATTATCAAAAGCTTCAATTCGTAAAGGTGTACTAATGCCCATTGCTTCACCAAGTGCCTCACAAGCACCAATCGTACGTTCTTCCTGACGCTCTATTAGCTGGAATTTAGCTGCCACAGCAATTTCAGCATTTTTGGTAGCTAATTCAACCAATTCCTTCTTTTGACCTCTTTTCGGTGTGAGCACTTTAATTTCTAATAATTCTGTTAAGATAGCTGCATCAATGGCTTGTGGAATAAAAATTTCTTTTGGCTTAATATGCTCTGGCTTTTCATAAAAGCGCCCAACAAATGTTAAAAATTCTTCCTCTGCATCTTGATAGATGGGAAAAATTGAGACATCGCGCTCAATCAGCTTTCCTTGACGCACAAAGAAAACCTGAACACACATCCATCCTTTTTCAACAGCATAGCCAAATACATCTCGATTTGTTGTATCACTTGAAACTATTTTTTGTTTCTGCATAACCGTATCAATATGGGCAATTTGATCTCGGAATTCCTTCGCTCGCTCAAATTCTAGGTTTTCTGCAGCTGCTAGCATTTTAACTTCAAGCTCTTTTTTGACTGCCTCCACACCACCATTTAGAAACTTCGTCATATCCTCAATCATTTCTTGATAAACCTGACCATCAATTTCCTTCACACAAGGTGCTAAGCATTGACCCATGTGATAGTACAAGCAAACCTTGGAAGGTAATTGTACACATTTGCGCAGCGGATACAATCGATCCAATAGCTTTTTCGTTTCACTTGCTGCATAGGCATTCGGATAAGGACCAAAATATTTTGCCTTATCCTTTTTTACCTTCCGTGTCGTAATCAGACGAGGATGTTTTTCATTCGTAATTTTTAAATATGGATAGGTCTTATCATCCGTTAACATGACATTATATTTTGGATCATGTAATTTGATGAGATTCAGCTCTAAAATAAGTGCTTCAATATTTGATGACGTTACAATATACTCAAAATCTTCTATTTCACCTACAAGCCTTTGCGTTTTCCCTTCATGTGTTCCCGTAAAATAAGAACGTACACGGTTTTTTAGAACTTTTGCTTTACCGACATAAATGATAGTCCCTTGTCGATCCTTCATCAAATAGCAGCCAGGTTGATCTGGTAAAATATCCAGTTTTCGCTTTATTAAATCGTTCATTACCTACCTGCCCCCCCTAAGTAAAAATTCCCCTCATTAGAATAATGTTAGTTATTTTCTTTATTATATAACGAAAAAAAGCCGAACACATCAATTGATGGCTCGGCTTTGTGAACTTCATTCATTACGCATGTTTTGCGATAAATGCTTCTAAAGCTTCTTTTGGTTGGAAGCCTACTGTTTTGTCAACTAATTCTCCATCTTTAAATAATAGTAAAGATGGGATTGACATAATTTGATACTGAGCTGCAGTACCTTGGTTATTGTCAACGTCAACTTTTACAATTTTAGCCGCACTACCTGCTGCGTCCATTTCTTCAAGAACTGGCCCAATCATTTTACATGGTCCGCACCAAGCAGCCCAAAAGTCTACTAGTACTAACCCTTCTTTAATATCGTCCTGGAACGTAGCATCTGTTGCATGTACAATTGCCATTTGAAATCCTCCTTAAACTTACTATGCTTGTAGTATAGCATGGATAAATTCACTTGAGCGAACAATCTGCCTACAATGTATTTTTTATGCAAATCTGTGTCGAAAAATCAATACACAGTCATTAATTGACTTGATAACGACCCTTCAATACATAGGTTAACGTAATAAAAAGGTAAATAGCTAACGTAATGCCTGTCACAATAATAGATGTGGTGAAAATAATTCCGATGAGAATCGCACTTAACGCCAATATAGCTATCCAAGTCGTATAAGGGAACCATTTTACTTCATAGGCACTTGTGTGCTCTGCTTGTTTTTTACGTGATTTTAAATGTGCAATCGCAATAATTAACCAAATAAATAACACAGTATAACCAAGTGATCCCATTAGAAAATCAAATGTTTTGCTTCCCGCATATAAAGATAAAATGACCCCTAAATACATCGCTAAAGTACACATTAAAATAGCATATACTGGTACTTTTCGTTTCGATAAATAAGCAAAGATTTTAGGCACACGTCCATCTACAGCCTGTGTATATAGTACGCGTGATGAACCATACAGTCCTGAATTCATTGATGAAATAATGGCAAGTAAAACAACAGCGTTCATAATATGGTCTGCCCCTGGAATACCAACCATTTTAAAAACCATGACAAACGGGCTTTCAGGAACCCCATTTACTTCATTCCAAGGAATCAAGCTTACGATAATAAAGAATGGCAGTAAGTAAAAAGTAACAATACGTACTAATGTACTGCGAACAGCTTTTGGCACTACTTTTTCAGGATTTTTCGTTTCAGCTAATGTAATCCCGATGATTTCTGTCCCACCATAGGAGTAGATAACTACAAGCATTGCAGCAATTAATCCCGTCGAGCCATTAGGGAAAAACCCACCATGCTCCGTTAAGTTAGCAAAACCAACAGCACTATGATTTCCAAACGTCACAAGCAATAAAATAAGTCCTGCAATGATAAAGACAATAATAACAGTAATTTTGATTAATGCTAGCCAATATTCTGTTTCTGCAAAGATTTTTACGGATAATAAATTAATCGCTGTTACTAACACAGAAACAGATAGTGCTAGTATCCAAATTGGATATTCTGGTAACCAATATTGAATAAAGATAGCAGCCACGACAGACTCTGCTGCAATATTTAAAACCCACATTTTCCAGTAGATCCAATCTAGGAAATACGCAGGGTATTTACCTAACACGGATTGCACTAAATCTCTAAAGGTTCTTGCTTCTTTATTACGCACGGCCATTTCTGCTAAGCCTTGCATAACAAATAATAAAATAATGCCGCCGATTAAATACGCAATCAGCACAGATGGTCCTGCCATATCAATGGCTGCACTACTTCCTTTAAATAATCCCGCGCCAATGGCACCACCTAACGCCATCATCGTGATATGACGCGAGGTCATTGTTCTTGTTAATTGTTGCTTGTTTTTTTCCACTTTCTTACCTCCTAAATATCAAAAAAGCATACCATCTATTCCTTCATCATCAAATGAAAGAAGAGACGATATGCTATCAGCAAACCGCGGTACCACTCTAATTGGCTCTTGAGAACCCAGCTTAAAAAACCTTGTAACGAAGGTTAACCGTCAAACAAATAGAATAATCTGATAATTCTATTTGTGTTACCACTCCTAGGCAAGTTCAAAGTCTTATTGGTCTGCGTTGCACCAACCCGCAGCTCTCTTCACCGAATAACGAGCTTTTACTACTCCTAATCTTTGCGTTTCAAATCATTAATGTATCCATCACTATAATGTCTATCGTTAATTATGTCAATATTTTATTTTGCAATAATTTTCAAATAGTACTTTTTAAAATGGAAAGCAATATAAAAAAACAGGAAGGGTTACCCCTTCCTGCATCTGTATTATGCATTCACTTTTAATGCTTTAAATTCTTCAATTAGAAGCGGAATAACTTCAAATAAATCTCCTACGATACCATAATCCGCTACTTTGAAAATATTTGCTTCAGGATCTTTATTGATAGCAACAATGACTTTTGAATTGGACATTCCAGCTAAATGCTGAATCGCGCCCGAAATACCTGCTGCAATATAAAGATCTGGTGTTACAACCTTACCTGTTTGTCCGATTTGAAGCGAGTAATCACAGTATTCAGCGTCACATGCACCACGTGATGCACCTACTGCACCGCCTAGTAAATCAGCTAGCTCTTTTAATGGCTCGAAGCCTTCTTCTGACTTCACGCCACGACCACCTGCAACAACTACTTTCGCTTCTGAAAGATCTACACCTTCTGAAGATTTACGAACAACTTCTTTAATAATTGTGCGCAGATTTGTAATCTCTACAGAGATGGCAGACACATCACCTGTTTTACCTTCTGCTTTTTCTAAAGGTGTAATGTTATTAGGACGAATAGAAGCTAAGACAACGCCTTCTTTAACTTTTACTTTTTCAAAGGCTTTACCAGAGTAAATTGGTCGGATGAATACCACATCATCGCCTGCACCTTCAATAGCAGTGACATCAGATACTAGACCTGCTTGCAATTTGCTTGCAATTTTTGGCGATAAATCTTTCCCATTTGCTGTATGACCAAAGACAATACCTGCTGGTTGTTCTTGCTCGATAATAGCTAATAGTGCTTGACTATAGCCATCAGATGTATATTGTTTTAAATGCGGGTGTTCCACTGTTACTACTCGATCAGCACCATATTCAAATAATGGACCTGTTAAACCTGCTACAGCATCCCCTAAAAGTACCCCAACAACTTCGCCACCATCAGCGATTTGTTTTGCAGCTGCAATTGCTTCGAAAGAAACATTACGTAAGCTTCCTTCACGAACTTCACTTAATACTAATACTTTTTTTGACATAGCATATTCCCTCCGTTACCCTTTAAGATTCGATTGACATCAAATAATTAAACAACTTTTGCTTCCGTGTGAAGTAGATTTACCAGTTCTTTTGCTTGGGCAGAAAGGTCGCCTTCTAAAATACGGCCTGCTGCTTTTTGAGCTGGTAAGAAGATGTCTACGGTTTCAATCTTCACTTCTACATCATCTTCATCGATATCTAAATCATCTAACTCAAGCTCTGCAAGCGGTTTCTTTTTCGCTTTCATAATACCTGGTAGAGATGGGTAACGAGGCTCATTTAAACCTTGCTGAGCAGTTACTAATAACGGTAAAGAAGTTTCAATTACCTCTGAATCACCTTCGATATCGCGAACAATTTTCGCAGATGTTCCGTCAATTTCAAGTTTTGTAATCGTAGTTACATAATTCATATCCAATAAATCAGCAACACGTGGACCAACTTGCCCTGAACCACCATCAATCGCAACATTTCCTGTTAAAATTAAATCTGCATCTTTATCTTTTAAGTATTCTGCTAGTAGATAAGCTGCTGCATGTTGGTCCAGCTTATCTAAATCATCTTCTGTATTAATAAGCACTGCTTCGTCTGCTCCCATAGCAAGTGCTGTACGTAATTGCTTCTCTGCATCCTCGCCACCAATTGTCACGACTGTTACCTTACCACCAGCAGCATCGCGAACTTGGATTGCCTCTTCAATGGCATATTCATCATAAGGGTTGATAATGAATTCTGCGCCGTCCTCTTGGATTTTACCACCCGACACAACGATTTTTTCTTCTGTATCAAATGTGCGTTTAATTAATGCAAAAATGTTCATATATCCATACCTCCTGGAACGTTTTATAATTCTAAGTAAACTTATAAATATTATATATTTTCAGTTTCGATAACGCCGATAACATACTGAACGTTGCTATCGACATTTGGAAAATTATTTGCCAGTAAACACAGGCTCACGCTTTTCAATGAATGCTTGAATTCCTTCTTTGGCATCTTCTGTGACAAATACTGTCCCAAAGGATTTAGCCTCTGCTTCAATGCCTTCATAGAATGATGCATGCTTTGCATATTGCAATGTTTGAATAGCTGCTTTTAAAGCAATTGGGCTTTTCTTAGCAATGCTCTTAGCAATCTTTAACGTTTCTTCTAGCAATGCTTCGTCTGAGAATGAACGGTTTGCTAAGCCCCACTGAACAGCTTCATTACCAGAGATTGGTTCACTTGTAAACATCATTTCAGCAGCCTTTGCTACTCCAACATAGCGTGGTAAGCGCTGTGTACCACCAAAACCAGGAATAAGCCCTAATTGTAATTCAGGTAAACCTAATTTTGCTGATTCAGTGACAAATCGCATATGACAGCTCATTGCTAACTCAAGCCCTCCGCCTAATGCCGCACCATGGATGGCTGCAATTACAGGCTTAGAAAACGATTCAACACGCTCAAAAACCTGCTGCCCGTTGCTAGCTAGCTTTGTAAATTCCTCACCAGATTCTACCCCAATAAATTCTTTAATATCTGCCCCTGCAGAGAAGAAACGGCCTTCACCATGAAGTACAAGGACTCTTACAGCATCATCGTGTTCTACAGCATCAAGCACAGCGTTAACTTCTGCAATAATACCGCGAGATAATGCATTTGCTGGTGGACGTGCAATTGTAATAATCGCTACTCCATCTTCTACTTTCCAACTTAGAAATTCCATTTCTCCACATCCTTTTAAGCTTTAATGCCGTTCAGGATTAATGCCTGAACCTTTGGAACCTGTTCCATCAAATCATATCGATAGTCATTCATAACCCACGACGTAATAGTTTCATCAATTGTTCCAAAAACCATTTGTCGAGCCAAGCGTACATCCATCGTCTGATTGAACTCACCTGTAAGCATACCCTCGATTAAAATTTGATCAAGTAGCTGTAAATACTCGCGCAATACGGAATTAATTTTTAATCGTAAGTCTTTGTTTGACTGGCGAAGCTCTAATTGTGTGACAGTTGCTAGGTATCGATCTGTCGCTAGAACATTAAAATGATTTTCAATCATTCGTGAAAGTTTGTCTTTAGACGTACTCCCCTTTTCTATTATATCTTGTAATGACTCTACAAAAACAGCCATTTTTTCATTAAAGACAGAAATTAATATATCTTCTTTATTTTTAAAATATAAATAGATTGTTCCATCGGCCACCCCTGCCTGTTTGGCGATTTTCGATACTTGCGCTTGGTGATACCCATTTTCCGCAATAACGATGACAGCTGCATCAATAATTTGTTTATATTTTGGCTTATCTCGTTTCACTTTTATATCACCACCTAAAAAACATGCGCACGTCGATATGACGTGTAAACCTAAAAAAATATGAAAATATGAATGGTCATTCATTCATATTTTCATATTATATTTTACAGCATTGCTTGTCAATACTTTCACACGTATTTATTTCGCTTCTTTATTCGCTAATTTTGTTTTTTCTTCTTCAACTAACGTACGACGCAAAATTTTTCCTACAGCTGTTTTTGGCAGCTCTTCTCTAAATTCATAATAACGCGGAACTTTAAAAGCTGCTAGATGCTGACGGCAATATTTATTTAATTCGTCCTCAGTAATCGAATATCCTTCTTTTAATACAATATAAGCTTTAACTGTTTCACCACGATACGGATCAGGTATGCCTGCTACTACGCACTCTTGGATCTCTTCACGTTCATATAACACTTCTTCTACTTCACGTGGATAAATATTAAAGCCGCCTGCTATTATTAAATCTTTTTTACGATCTACTACATAGAAGAAGCCTTGCTCATCCATATAACCAAGATCACCTGTTAAAAACCAACCATCAGCAAATGTCGCAGCTGTATCCTCTGGACGGTTCCAGTAGCCCTTCATTACTTGTGGTCCTTTAACAGCAATTTCACCAACTTCACCAATAGGTAGCTCTTCTGTATCACCTGTACGTAAAATAACCGCTTCTGTATTTGGCCAAGGTAAACCAATCGAGCCAATCACCCGCTTCCCCCAAATTGGCGTAGCATGTGTTACAGGTGAGGTTTCTGTTAACCCATATCCTTCTACTAGCTTTCCACCAGTCACTGCCTCAAACTTCTCTTGCACTTCAATTGGCAATGAAGCAGAGCCACTTAGGCATGCCTTAATGGATGATAAATCATAATTCGCAATATCTGGGTGATTTAAAAGGCCGATGTATAAGGTTGGTGCGCCGGGGAACAGTGTTGGTTTTTGTTTATCAATCGTCTTTAATGCCGTTTCAGCATCAAACTTCGGTAAAAGCACCATTCTATTTTGAGTAAATACAGATAAAAGCATAACAGTTGTCATGCCATAGACGTGGAAGAATGGTAGAATGCCCATAATGGTTTCTTCACCATGAACACATTTATACATCCAAGCATCACACATTGTCGTATTGGCAATTAAATTTTTATGGGTCAGCATAACGCCTTTTGGGAAACCTGTTGTCCCACCCGTATATTGAAGGAGTGCTAGGTCTTCTTCAAAATCAAATGGCATATTGTCAATTATCTTAATTGGTGCTGAACGCATTATTTCTGAAAACAGATGATTTTGGCCGCTATGTTCAACCTTGACACTAAAGCCATACTGCTTTTTTTGAATAAATGGATAGACTAAATTTTTTGGGAATGGTAAATAATCTTTAATAGCTGTCACAATGACATTTTCAAGAGCTGTCTCTTTCATAATTTTCATGACTCTCGGATATAAAATATCCATTACGAGAATAACCTTTGCTCCTGAATCAGCCATTTGATATTGAAGCTCACGTTCAGTATAAAGTGGATTTGTTTGTACTACAACAGCACCTGCATACATGGCACCATAGTAAGCGATTACACTTTGTGGCGTGTTAGGCAGCATAATTGCTACTCGATCTCCCTTTTCCACACCTAGTGCTTGTAAATAGTTTGCGAACCTTAAAGCTGACTCATATAGCTCGGTGTACGTCAAATCCTTTCCCATAAAATGAATCGCTACTTTGGATGGATTCTTTTTATAGGCACGTGTCAAAAACTCTTGCACTGGAATTTCCTCAAACGTTAAAGACGATGGTACTTCTTCAGGATAATTTGCTAGCCATGGTTTTGCTGTCATACGTCCTCTCCCCTTTGTCCCAAACTTTGTCAATTCTTATATTTATTATAATGAAAAAGAAATACAGTTTCAAACAGAAAATAGAAAATAAATGCATTTTCGATTAATTATTATGCAATTAACAACATTAATATGATTGGTATTTATCGGGATTTATTTGAATACACCTTATGAATGCTCGTTCATTATTGAGTTACTCCATAAAAAAATAATCAGCATATTCCTATATTATAAAAATAATTTTTCTACCCTTTAATAGAGTTATATGAAAGAAAGTTAATAGGTTGTAGTAGAAATTTATGCTATGTACAATTAACAAAAAACGCATCCTCATAAAGAGAATGCGTTTTTTATTTAAATCGTTAACATATAGTAGACACCTACTGCCAAAAATGCAATACAGACAACGATTAGTACTTTTGCTAATTTTTCCATGTCATGACACTCCTATGCAATACTTGCCCCAATTACAAACGAAAGACCGACTGAAATGGTAAAGGAAATGAAACCAACTGAGCGATTATCATTGGCAATCTCTTGATCAACGTTAAAACGAGGTGTCATAAATTCAAATAAGAAATACGCTACAATCAATAATGTAAAGCCAAAAAGGCCCCAACCGATCATTTCACTTAATGTGCTATGACGTGCAATGGAAAAGCGGAAGATATTACAAATCCCTAGTATTTTTCCACCTGTTGCAAGAGCCACAGCGACATTACCTTTTTTAATTTCTTCCCAATTTTTATATTTCGTAACGACTTCGAACAATGCCATCGAGACGACTAAACATAATACTACAACACTAAAATATCCTGCCGTTTCGATAATTGGATATCGCCAAAAGCCAGAATTCAGCATTTTTCTCCGTCCCCTTTATAGCTTATTTCAATTCAACAACTGTGACGCCTAAGCCCCCTTCACCGGCTTCACCAAAACGGAAGGATTTTACGCGCTTATGCTTTTTCAAATAGCTTTGAATACCTTGACGTAAAGCCCCTGTACCAACTCCATGAATAATGGACACACGACCATAATTAGAGAGTAATGCATCATCAATATATTTCTCTGTTCTTACGATTGCATCCTCATAGCGTTCACCACGTAAATCTAATTCTAGTTTCACATGACTATTTCGATTTTTCACACCAGCTGTTCGTAATACAGGCTCTTTTTCAGGTTTAATATATTCCAAATCACTATCTGAGATTTTCATTTTTAAAATCCCCATTTGGACAACCCATTCGGTATTCGACACCTTTTCTAACAAAGTACCTCGTTGACCATAGCTTAACACCTTTACCTCGTCTCCGACAACTAAGTTTTGTGCACGAGCTTTGACTTGTGCCGCCTTTTTTAGCACTTTATTGTCTTCAAGTGGTGTTGCTTCTTCCAAGCGTTTACGTGCTTCAATCAATTCATGCTCCTTGACAACTTGATCAGCATTTTTACGCATTTCTCGAAGCTCTGCAATAATCGCTTCTGCTTCACGTTTTGCTTCATCAACAATTTTACGCGCCTTTTCCTTCGCCTTCTTATCAAGCGCCTCTTTACGCTCCTCATAGGCTTGCAATTTATCTTGAAGCTCTTTACGTAATGTTTCTGATTCTAATAGCAATGCATGCGAACGCTCTGCATCATCTTCAGATTGGCGACGTGTTTCTTCCAATGAGGCAATCATCGATTCAACCTCATGTCGATCGGTTCCAGTAAAGCCTTTAGCACGATCAATAATGGATTCAGGTAAACCAAGACGACTGGAAATTTCAAATGCATTTGAGCGCCCAGGTACACCGATAAGTAGACGGTAGGTCGGGCTCAAAGTTTCAATATCAAATTCTACACTGGCATTGGCTACACCTGGTCGATTATAGCCATAAGCTTTTAGCTCAGGATAGTGAGTTGTAGCCATTACACGAGCACCGCGCCCATGTACTTCGTCTAAGATTGAGATGGCTAAAGCTGCCCCTTCCTGTGGGTCAGTACCTGCCCCTAACTCATCAAAAAGAACAAGTGATTCGTGATCAAATTTTTGTAGGATGTCAACAATATTAACCATATGGGACGAGAACGTAGAAAGTGACTGCTCAATTGATTGCTCATCACCAATATCGGCAAATAATTGCTCAAATACAGCAAGTTCTGAGCCATCTAATGCTGGCACTGGTAATCCAGCTTGTGCCATTAATGTACACAGACCAACCGTTTTTAATGTCACCGTTTTACCACCTGTATTAGGACCTGTAATGACAATAGCTGTAATGTCTTTACCAAATTCAATATCATTGGGAATAGCTGATTCTATTGGTAGTAGTGGATGACGTGCACGTATTAGTCGGATATAGCCATCCTGATTCATTTTAGGCATTGTACATTTATTGGCTTGGCCATATTTGCCCTTTGCTAAAATGACATCGATATCGCCTAATACCTTCACTAAGTTAAATAAATCTGATGCTACTTCTTGCACCATTGCACTTAATGCTAGTAAAATACGTTCAATTTCTGCCTGCTCTTTCATTTTCAAGCGATGAATTTCATTGTTTGCTTGGACAACAGAATCTGGCTCAATAAATAAGGTTTGACCAGAAGAAGATTGGTCATGGACAATCCCACCATAGTGGTGACGATATTCCTGCTTTACGGGAATAACAAAGCGATCATTACGAATTGTCACAAGTGTATCAGAAAGCATTTTCGCTGCATTACTTCCCCGAATTAAACTTTCCAGCTTAGAGCGGACTTTCCCTTCTTCAGCACGCAAAGATTGGCGAATAGAGCGCAATGTTTGACTAGCAGAATCTAAGACAGCTCCATTGTCGTCAATACAGTTATTAATTTCATGTTGCAATCCTGTTAGGACAGGCATTGCTTCCTTTTTGGAGATGAAATGGGGAATATCAATCACTTCATCGGCTTCTAAATCTTCAATAAAATTGCGTAGAATTCGGCTTGCTCGAATCGTGCTCGAAATTTCCATTAGTTCTACTGCTGCTAACATGCCTCCTATTTGAGCACGTCTGGCAGAGGGACGGACATCAAAAATTCCGCCCATTGGTACATTGCCCTTCACACGCAAAATGGAAAGTCCCTCATCCATTTCCTCTAATAATTGTACTACTTTATCAAAATCTGTTTGTGGCACAAGCTCCTCAATGGCAGATTTACCAATGGAAGAAGTACAATAGGAAGCCACTTGTCGCCTAACTTTATCGTATTCTAGTGTTTTCAATGCGCGTTCTGCAATCACTGAGAACACCTCCTCAGCCTATTTATTTCGTTGTATGAACGCTTCAAACTGTTCACGCGTCCATGTATTCACAATCATATCTTTCGGTAACCATGCTCTATTTGCATAGCGAACCCCAATATCCATAAAACGTAAATGTGCAATATCATGCGCATCTGTGTTGATGGCTACTGGCACACCTGCAGCGCATGCCATTTCTAAATGTTCTACACATAAATCGAGACGATATGGATTTGCATTTAACTCTAAAATTTTACCATATTCCTTTGCCCAGGCAATTAACTGTTTCATATCAGGATTATAACCATCGCGATCTTCAATAATTCGACCAGTCGGATGGGCAATCATATGAACATAGGGATTTTGCATAGCTGTTAGTAAACGTGCCATAATTTTATCTTGTGATTGTGTAAAACTAGAATGAATGGAAGCAATAACAAAATCGAGCTCTTTTAACACCTGATCTTCGAAATCAAGTGAGCCGTCTGGTAAAATATCCATCTCCGTCCCTTTAAACAAATGAAAATCTGGATGTGCTGCATTAAATGCCTCAATTTCTATACGTTGCTTTTCTAAACGCTCCGGTGTTAATCCATTTGCTACTTTTAGGAATTGCGAATGGTCTGTAATAACGCTATATTGATAGCCCCGTGCTAGTAACGCCTCGCCCATTTCTGCAACAGAGTATGCACCATCTGACCATGTTGTATGCATATGCAAATCAGCTTTAATATCCTCTAGTCGAACTAAGTTTTGAATTATGTTTGTTTTGTCAAATTCTACTGTTCCTGTCCGTAAGCTCGGTGGAATCCAAGGTAGATCAAAATGAGCGAAAAATGCTGCCTCGTCTTGGAACGTCAAAACGGTACCATCTTCCTGTTCCACACCATATTCACTTATTTTTTCACCACGGGCTTTGGCAATTTGCCGCATACGAACATTATGATCTTTTGAACCTGTGAAATGATGCAACGCAGTCGCATATTCATTATCTTTCACTAAACGGAAATCAACGCTAACTGGTTCATCTAAGTCTAAAATCACCGAAATTTTTGTATCCCCTGCCGCCACGACTTCTTGAATGGCCAAGCTATTTAACAACTTTTCGCGTACTTCCTCAACTGCTTCTGTCACAACAATAAAATCAATATCTTTGCTAGTTTCTAACGCTCGACGGAAACTCCCAGCAACTGAAAACCGGTCTACTTCCTTCATACTACCTAGAAGCGCCTCAATTTGTAAAACCACAGGCTCAAGCTGCCAAATTGGTAGTCGTTCTGAACGATTTGCTAAATTGGCTAGCTCCTTTAAAATCTTCTCCTCAGTTTTTACAGCAAATCCAGCTAATTCACGTACTTTTCCTGCCTCACAAGCTGCCTTCAAGCTTTCTGCAGAGTCAATACTAAGCTCTTGGTGTAGTTTCGCAATTTTTTTTCCTCCCAAGCCAGGTAATTTTAGCAATGGCAGTAACCCTTTAGGTACAACCTCTTCTAACTCCTTTAACAAACTCGATTCACCTGTTAACATTAAGTCCTCTATTACAGCCGCAGTACCCTTGCCAATACCTTTGAGTTTTGTTACATCATCCATTTCGCTTAATGAACGTTCGTCCCCCTCTAGTGCTGCCGCAGCCTTTCGAAAGGCTGATACCTTGAATGGATTTTCTCCCTGTAGTTCCATATATAAAGCAATTTTTTCGAGTGTGCGAATAATTGTTTTTTTATTCATTGGTAATTCCTCCTATCGTAAAAACACTTCCCTCAAGACAGAGAGAAGTGCACAGTTACTATTGCATATAAATATACCACCAGTTTTGGAACATCTTTGTAATAATTGGTGTATGCTCCAACATCAGACCACTTAACAATGACTTCGACATTAAATTTTGTATGGCATCTACTGGTAATAAAGCGCACACATATAGCAAAATAAACATAATTAAATAGTTTTCAATCATGCCAAGTAACGCCCCAAGCCAACGATTCACTGTATTTAGCACAGGCAAATACGCGATAAAGTCAAATATCGATGCCACGATTTGCAACGTTATTTTTACTGCAAAGAAAATAACAGCAAAGGCAATTACCCGATAAAAGGTGCGGTCTAAATCTAGACTATCAATGACAACGCCAAGGCTACCTGTGTCAGTGACACCTGGATACGGAACCCAAAATACAAATTTTTGTGCTAATGGCTTATAATAAATATACGCAACAATTAGGGCTACTACAAAGCTGACAATATGCATCATCTGTACAATAAAACCTCGTTTTGCACCGACGCCTATACCAGCTAACAGTACCACTAATATGATTAAATCTAACATTCTCTTCAACCCTTTAACTTTTTCAATTCTTCTTCTAATTGCTCCATTCGTTCTTTTAATAGTAAATAATCATGAACTGTATTTACTGCTGTCAGAACAGCAAGTTTTGTGCTATCAAGTGAGGGATTATGTACGTTCATCTCGCGCATACGGTCATCAACAATCGAAGCAACAAGTCTCATATGGCCAATGGATTCAGAGCCGACCATTTTATATGTATGACCATATATTTCAACAGAAATTTTATTCTTTTCTTGTTTTTCCATAGTCGCACCCTCCTATAAATTCGATGCACACACGATTTTAGAGGCTTGTGAGCACCATCACACAAAAAAGCTATTTATTATCATACCATGAAAGGTATAAAATTGTGAACAACGAGGACAGAAAGGAACGATTAAATGGCAAATATTGTGCTTTCCATTTCAACAAATATTCAAAAAGAGGTGATGGCTTACTATGCATCTCACTTTATAGAACGAAAGGCTCCGGGAGTCATTTTTGCGGCAAAACTACCAGATACAGCCATAACTATGTATAAATCAGGCAAATTAATGTTTCAGGGGGGCGGTGCTGAACGCGAGGCAGCACGTTGGGGAACTGTTGAAAAAACCGCTACTCCACTCTCCACTATCGGGGCAAAAGGGGATGTACTGCCTAACAATTTCGCAACCATGTCTGTCTTAGGCTCAGACGAAACAGGCACAGGTGATTATTTTGGTCCAATCACTGTAGCAGCAGTGTATGTGCCTACTTCCAAAATCGAACTCATGAATGAGCTTGGCGTAAAAGATTCAAAAATGCTAACAGATGACTATATGAGGAAAATTGCACCTGATTTGCGTGCAGCCTGTGTCCATAGTGTTCTCGTCTTACGCAACGAGAAATATAACAACTTACAAGCGAAAGGCTATTCCCAAGGTAAAATGAAAGCCATGATGCATAACAAGGCACTACATAACACACTATCAAAAATGGCACCTGAAAAACCTGAATTTATCTTAATCGACCAGTTTGCTGAACGTGGTGTCTATTACAATTATTTAAAAAATGAACGTGAACTTGTACAAGAGAATGTCTACTTTTCTACTAAAGCAGAACAATTACATGTAGCTGTGGCTACAGCATCTATTTTAGCTCGTGCTGCCTTTTTAAAGGAAATGGATCGTTTGAGTGACATTACAGGGCTTACATTAATGAAGGGCGCCTCTAACAAGGTAGATGTGCAAGCAGCCCGAATCTGGCGTAATCAGGGCGAAGAATTTCTACGCTCCATCACAAAATGGCATTTCGCCAACACTGATAAAGCACGGAAGATGAAGTAAATCATACTATTGGTTGCTTAAAAAAGCTTTTTTGGGGTTCCTGATGAGCGTGAGACGCATTAGGAACCTTTTTGAGCGCTTTCCTCATTTTATGGATCATTCTTTCTTCACCTTTTGGATCATCATCTTCACCATTCTCAAACAAAAAAAGACTGCCTCGTAAGACAGTCTTTTTTCATATATTAGCGTACTTCTGTGCCTGCAATCGTAGCAATGGCTTTTAACACTTTGTTATGTGCGGCCACTACTTCTTCGTCTGTTAAAGTACGTTCTGGATCAAAGTATGTGAGTGAGAAGGCAACCGATTTTTTACCTGGTTCCATTTTCTCCCCTTCGTAAACATCGAATACGCGGATATCTTTTAATAGTTTCACACCCGCTGCATCAATAGCTTCCATTACTTCGCCCGCTGTTGTTGTACAGTCCATTATAAGAGCGATATCGCGAGACATAGCTGGGAAACGAGGTACTGGTGTATAGGCAAGTGGTGCTTCTTGTGCCGTTGCACTTAATAGCGCCACTAAATTCATTTCCATTACATACGTGTCTTTTACACCCCATGCTTTTTGCTCTGCTGGGTGAAGTCCACCAATGATGCCGACTTGCTTGCCATCCAATAAAATGCTAGCCGTACGACCTGGATGTAAGCCATCCACTTGTGATTTCACAAATGTCATGCGATTTGCTAAGCCAAGTTTGCCAATGACACCTTCGATGATACCTTTTAGCACAAAGAAATCTACAGCTTTTTTCTCACCTTGCCAAGCATGGTCTAGCCATTTGCCAGTTAGTACTGCTGCCACATGTTCTTCCTCATATGGTTGCCCCTCATCTGATTGACCAAGGAACACGGAACCAATTTCATATAAAGCCACGCCTTCAGCTTGACGTGCAACATTATAAGCCGCCGCTTCGATTAAATGTGGAATAAGGCTTTGACGTAATGTAGAACGCTCCTCACTCATTGGCATAAGCAAGCGAGTTACCGGCTCTGCTTTCAAAGCAAAACGTTGTGACAATGCATCCGACGTTAACGAATAAGTTACCGCTTGATACAGGCCAGCCCCTTCCATGTAATGACGAACAACACGTCGATTTGCTTGGTAAGGTGATAAATTACCTACTTGTGTTGCACCCTCTGGTAATGTCATTGGAATTTCATCATAACCATAAAGACGAGCAATTTCCTCCACGATATCCTCTTCAATTTTAATATCTTGGCGACGTGTTGGTGCATCAATAATTAATAAACCATTTGCTGCCTCTACACCAAATTTTAAACGCTCTAAAATAGAAAGCATATCTTCTAATGCAATCTTCATACCTAAACGTTCATTAATAAAATCTGGGGAAACGACTACTCGCGCTGGTGCTTTATCTAACTCATCTACTAAACATGTACCTTCTAATACTTCGCCTCCTGCTAATTCAGCAAGTAGAGCAGCAGCACGTTCAGCAGCTGGTAAGACACGATTTGGGTCTACCCCTTTTTCGAAACGAGCCGATGCATCTGAACGTAGGCCAAGATGACGAGACGTTTGACGCACTGTTAAACCATCAAAATAAGCTGATTCAATGACAACAGTCGTTGTTGAATCTGTTACCTCTGAATTAGCACCACCCATTACACCAGCAATGGCTACTGGCTCTTTGCCATTTGTAATGACTAAATCTGAAGCTTTTAATGTACGTTCTTGGTCATCTAATGTTGTAATTTTTTCACCTTCTGTTGCTTTACGAACAACGATTTCACCCGTTGCTAGGCTATCATAGTCAAAAGCATGTAGAGGTTGACCATATTCCATTAATACATAGTTCGTTACATCTACGACATTATTGTGTGGACGTACTCCCGCAGCCATTAGACGATTTTGTAGCCACATTGGTGATTCACCGATTTTTACGTTTTTCACAACTTTTGCTACATACATAGGATTTGCTTGTAAATCTTCTACATGAAGCTTCAGGTAATCCTGTGCTTTTTCACTAGCAGTTTGATAGGAAATTTCTGGATATTTAATTTCCTCTGAAAGAATAGCACCTACTTCATATGCTACACCTAGCATTGAAAGAGCATCTGAGCGGTTTGGTGTTAGTCCTAACTCCAGCACTGTATCACGTAGGCCCAATATAGCCAGTGCATCTGCCCCTACTTCTGCATCTGCTGGTAGGACAAAGATACCTTCTGAATACGCCTTAGGAACAAGCTTTCCTTCGATTCCAAGCTCTTGTAAGGAACAAATCATTCCGTTCGATTCATGACCGCGAAGTTTTGCTTTTTTGATTTTAATGCCACCTGGTAAATGTGCACCTGGACGAGCAACAATGACTTTCTGACCAGCATCAACATTCGGTGCACCACAAATTATTTGTTGGGGCTCTGCTTCGCCAACGTCAACTTGGCAAATATTTAACTTATCAGCCTCTGGATGTTTCTCCTTAGAAACTACATAACCAACTACAACTTTATCCATAGCATTAGCACGATCAATTACTGCATCTACTTCGATCCCAGAGCGTGTAATTTTTTCTGCTAATAGCTCAGGTGCTAAGTCCTGCGTATTGATATAATCTTTTAACCATTCTAATGATACTAACATGTTTTATCCCCCTTACGCTTCTGTTCGCTCGAATTGTGATAAGAAGCGAGTGTCACTTGTATAGAAATGACGAATATCGTCAACACCATATTTCAACATCGCAATACGTTCTGCACCAATACCAAATGCAAATCCAGAAACTTTCTTTGGATCATAGCCAGCCATTTCTAATACGTTTGGATGCACCATACCTGCTCCTAGAATCTCAATCCAGCCAGTGCCCTTACATACGTTACAGCCTGCTCCACCACATTTGAAACAAGAGATATCCATCTCTACTGATGGCTCAGTAAATGGGAAGAAGCTCGGACGTAGTCGAATTTCGCGGTCCGCACCAAACATTTTTTTCGCTAACGTATCTAATGTTCCTTTTAGGTCACTCATGCGAATATTTTCGCCAATGACTAAACCTTCAATTTGCATAAACTGATGTGAATGTGTTGCATCATCATTATCACGTCGGAATACTTTACCAGGACAAATTATGCGAATCGATTCACCTTTTTTGGCTTCCATCGTACGAGCCTGTACTGGTGAAGTATGGGTACGTAATAATATTTCCTCGGAAATATAGAACGAATCTTGCATATCACGAGCTGGATGACCTTTTGGTAAATTTAGTGCTTCAAAGTTATAGTAATCCTTCTCCACTTCTGGACCTTCAGCAATTTCATAGCCCATTCCAATAAATAAATCTTCAATTTCTTCAATGACACGTGTTAAAGGGTGACGGTTCCCCACTTTAATTTCACGACCTGGTAAAGTGACATCAATCGACTCACTCGCTAATTTTTCAGCAATGGCTGCCTCTTCCAACACGGTAATCTTTGTTTCTAATACTGCCGTTACATTTTCACGAACATTATTCACTAAAGCACCCATTTTCGGACGTTCTTCAGCTGATAATTTGCCCATCCCTTTTAGTAAATCAGTGATAGGTCCTTTTTTTCCTAAATACGCAACACGTACTTCATTCAATTCTTTTAAATTTGCAGCTGCTTCAATTTTAGCAAGTGCTTCTTGCTCTAATTGTTTTAATTGCTCTTCCATGTTAAAACCTCCTCAGAAAATAAATGCCTGCTTTTTAGGCATAAAAAAACTCGCCCCTAAAAAGGGACGAGGACATTTTCGCGGTACCACCCTAGTTATTGCAAAGCAAAGCCTTACAATCACTTCATTGACATAACGACTTGATAAAGCCGGCTTACCTTTACAGCAGTACACTGGTCCCGGTAGCTGCTCGCGGGCTGAATTCAAAACTGCATTGATACGGCGTTGGCTCTCAATCTCTGGCCTACGCTCCCTGTCGTCCATTCACAATCTTTACTACTTCCCGGTCAAAGCATTTATTATTTAAACATACATTTTAGAATAAATTATACAATAATGGACTGTAGCAAATCAAGAGACAACTGCCTCAATCCCACAATGAGCAATTAATTATTTGGCAAAGCCATATAAAACAATACCTGTTGCTACTGCGACGTTTAATGATTCGGCCTGTCCAAAAAGAGGAATGATCATATTTTGATCTGTCATCGCTAATAACTGAGGCTGAATGCCACTTCCTTCATTCCCCATAATAATCGCAAATGCACCCGTATGCTGAATATCACTATACGGCACCGCTTCCTCATCTAATGCAGTACCAAATACTGGTACACCTTGATCCTGTAATATATCTATCCATTCTGCTAAATCTCCACGCACTACCGGAATATGGAAATGCGAACCTTGAGCAGCACGTAGTGTTTTAGGATTATAAAGATCGGCACAGCCTTTTCCTAAAATTACAGCATCTAAACCTGCAGCATCTGCTGTACGAATCATTGTTCCAATGTTACCAGGATCTTGGACAGCATCAATTAATAACACTTTTCGCCAAGTAGTCATCAAATTATCCTCTAAGACGGGCTGTTTACATACAGCAAAAACACCTTGGGAAGTTTCTGTCTCCGCAAATTCCTTCGCTACCGCAGTCGATACCTCTACAATAGCTATATCATCGATTGGCCATAACATTGGCAAATCGATACCTTCACGCACTATAATTTGTAATACTTGGTTTTTATTTTTTAATGCTTCTTCAACAAGATGAAAGCCCTCTACTAGGAATTCACCCGAACGTTCACGCTCTTTTCTTGTTGTCGCTAACTTTTTCCAATATTTCACTAACGCATTTTGCGTAGATTCAATTCTCTTCATCGCTACCTCTTACCGCCTTTTTCCTATATATTGACCACTATTATACCCTACGAAATAGCAAATTTCATAGCTAAGTAAGAAAACTGTTATTTTCCTGTGGTGGCAAGTGGCGTACAACTTAAACATGCTATAATCATACATATCTAACGAAGACACAAAGTGAGGTATATAAATGAAAAAAACAATACATGTAGTAGGGGCTATAATTGAAAATGAGCAACAAGAAATTTTCTGTGCTTTAAGAAACCCCCAAATGGTATTAGCAAATTATTGGGAATTCCCTGGCGGTAAAATAGAGCAGGGTGAAACACCAAAACAGGCACTTTCTCGAGAAATTCTTGAGGAATTTAACTGTACGATTCAAGTAGGTAAACAAGTGGCTGTAACACTCCATGAATACGAACAATTTTTCGTTCATTTAGAAACATACAAAGCTTCAATTATTAAAGGCACTCCCCAAATTCTAGAACATGCTGAAGCAAGATGGGTTCCCCGCAACCAATTGCTTGACCTTCCATTTGCTCCAGCAGATCTTCCTTCTATTCAAAAATTAATGGCGGAATTGTAAAGGCTAGTCACTTTATCTCATGAAAATGAGTGACTTTGTTTCGTCCGTGCTCTTTCGATCCATACAATGCTTTATCTGCTTTTTTTATCAATGTCGTCTCTGTATCTTCTGAAGTTACTGTGGCAATTCCCATACTGATCGTAAGACTGCCTGTTGGCCAACCATCCTGCTCCACGGTGTGTCTAATTTTTTCGCCGATTTCTTTTGCCGCAGGTATCTCGGTCTCAGGTAGGATGATAATAAACTCCTCCCCACCATAACGAGCGACGATATCTTCTAGACGTACTTGTATTTGTAATAGTTGTGCCAATTGTACGAGGACATCGTCTCCAACTTGATGACCATATGTATCATTGACCTTTTTGAAATGATCGATATCTAAAATGCATAACGAAAAAGTTTCTGCTGTCTCATGAAAATGATTAAAATGTTTTTCGAGTTGTTCCTGGAAAAATCTCCTGTTTTTCAAGCCGGTCAGTTTATCAGTCATTGATAATTCTACTAAAGCAGCATTCATTTCCAATAATTTCGCCTGCTGATGTTCTATTTCTACATGAATTTGCTCCAAATTAGCTAATGCACGATCCTTTTCTTGATAGGCAGCCTCAAGTAGTTTTTTGGCTGATCGTAATTCTTGTTCATAATCTATGCGCTTTTTCATCTTTACTAAAATACAATCAATGCGCTCTACCAAATCCTCTTTGTACAATTTGGCATTCATTAAAAACGGAACCGACATTCCGTCCTTCTGTTTGAGATGAATGAATAATTCCTCTACTTGCCCCTCTAGATTAATCATAGGATAAAAATAAGAGTGAAAAATCATCTTATTGGGCGTAGATAGAAGAATTTCTAGATGCATATGTAATAATTCCTCTTGCTCATAGCCGATCCAATCTAGCAGGGTTCGATTGATTTCTGAAATAAGCCCTTCATGTGTGATGGAAAGAAATCCACATGGTGCATTGTTGAGTCGTTTTTCCATTGTTGAAAATCCTTTCATTTTTCCCTACAAAAAATCTGCAATACATTGTATCGTTTCATTTGGGTGACTAATATGTGGATAATGACCTTTTGCTTCCATTAATTGTAACGTGCTATTTTTGAGATGCTGATGCAAATAATCTCCAACACTACTTGGCACAATACTATCTTCCGAGCATTGGATAATTAACGAAGGAACAGAGACCTTTGGTAATTCACTTCGATGATCAGATAAAAATGTGACCTCAGCAAATTCCTTTGCAATGATAGGGTCTGCTGCTATAAAGGTTTGCTTCAATTCCTGTGTTAATGCTGGCTGTTCAGGATTACTCATTGCAATAGGTGCCATATAGCTAGCCCAACCTGTAAAGTTCATTTCCATCATGTCTAGTAACTCTGCTATATCACTTCGCTCAAATCCCCCTCGATAACCATCATCATTTAAATAACAGGGAGAAGGACCAATCATAATCAATTTCTTAAAATAGTCAGGGTGCTGGATAGATGCGAGCAGTCCTATCATGGCACTAATGGAATGCCCTACAAAAATACTATTTTGTAATGATAGCGTTTCAATAATGTCCAATAAATCTTGTACATAGCCCTGTAACGATTGATATTTTTCTGATGAATAGGCATTTATATCTGAGTTACCTGAGCCTACATAATCGAATAATATAATCTTATATTTGTCCATAAATGCAGGCGTAATGAAACGCCACATATTTTGATCACAGCCAAATCCATGTGCAAAAATAAGCGGTTGATCCCCTTGTCCGAGTATTGTTACATTATTACGAACAACAATATTTTCCATTCCAATCAATCCTTTTAGAAATATATGTAATAGTTTTATTGTGACCCCTTAAACAGTATTTATCAAGCTAAAACGTGAAAATCAATAAGGAGCAGGATTGCCACTTCACCTGCTCCATTCTCCAGCTACAACCACTTCCTAATAGGTGGGATACTCTGCTGAAATTGAAATACATTATACGGATCATATTTTGTTTTCACTTCACGAAGCCTTCTAAAATTACGTCCGTAATAGGCTGTATGCCAGTCCTTAATATATCGATCTGGAAAATTCACATAATCACCAGACGTATAAGGTGATAAAGCTTGACGTAAATTTTCTACCCACTTAATATTTTGTTCTTCCTCTTTCGGTTTTTTCCAGGAAGTATTATATTCTTGAGCTATTATCGCATTGCGATAGTAATAGGCTGTATGCTGGGGAGCAATTTCACCTACTGCTCCTCTTAAAGACTGTTGCCATATTGTTGTATTTGAATTAGGTGCATGGGCTAAAAATTCTTTCATCCTCTGAATCGCCTTATATGGAAACGGTCTCTCCAAAAATGACCCTGATCTTTTTCGATAGGCAGGCTGATTACCGCTTGGTAAATCAAAAAATTCTATTGCCTTGCTATATGGCACTTCCTTTATCCAAATACTTGTTGGCAAGCCTATTTTTCTAAGAGGGCGAAGCAATTTCTTTAATTCAGCTGCTGTTCCTATAAACTCACCTTGTGCGACTATCTCACCTACTTCCTTTGTTTTTAGCTCAATCTGTGAGGTTAGACGCTTATCTGTATAGGGAGCCCATTTTTGCCATGCATCAAAGGCCACTTCAAAGTCATCCCATCCCCATGTAATAGAGAACAGTGATACCTCATTAATCGCATGAAGCTTGAATGTCAAAGAAGTGACTATACCAAAATTGCCTCCTCCTCCACCACGACTTGCCCAAAACAAATCATGATGTTGTTGCTTATTCGCTCTGATTACCTGAGCACCCTCATGTTCACTAGCTACCACCGTTTCGATTTCAATAAGATTGTCACAAGTTAATCCAAATGGTCGTGATAGCATCCCAATCCCACCACCAAGGGTCAAACCGACCACCCCAACACTACTTTCTGTACCAGCAGGAATGGTAACACCATGCTCCCATAATGTACGGTATACGTTTCCCATATTAGCTCCAGCATCAATTCTAGCCGTCATTTCTGATAGATTTACCGAAATATCATTCATATCACTTACATCAATGACAAGCCCTTTATTTACTAAAGAAAAATTTTCATAGCTATGACGACCACTTCGAATTCTGAAAGGCTCATTGTTTTCTCTAGCCCATTTTAAGGCATTAACCACATCTTTCGTTTTTTGACAAAACACAATGACACTCGGATATTTGGGATTATTTAAATTATTATTCGTTCTCGCTTGTTCATAATCCGAATCTTCAGGCGTGACGATTCTTCCTGTGAGCTTCGCCTTTTTCAACATCAAGCCCCTTTCTCACAATGATACTTATCCTATGCAACTCATTGATAAAGAATTTAAAATTTCAGCTTTTTTCTAGAATCACACTAAAATACTCTTTTTCACACTTGAAACATATGATGCACTAATAACAACAACGTGTTGGAGGTGTTCTATGCTTATCCATGTGGTAAGTGCTGGCGAAACACTGTGGCAAATCGCTAATCGTTATGCCGTACCCGTTCAATCTATTAGCCAATTAAATGCATTAACTACTCCTGATCAATTAGCCATCGGACAATCACTGGTTATCCCTTCTCCTTATACAATTTATACCGTTCAAAAAGGAGATACGTTATGGTCAATAGCACAAAAATTTAGCGTTCCCTTGCAATCTATCATATTAGAAAATCATCTAACGAATCCCGATCAATTAACACCAGGAACGAAATTAATTATTCCACCCATTGTTCATATCGTGCAGCCAGGTGAAACTTTATGGCAAATAGCACAGCGCTATGGTACGACCGTTCAAGCCATTGCTATAGAAAATAAACTAAACAATCCCAATATGCTTTATGTTGGTTCACAATTGATGATTCCAAGAAAATTACCAACGATTGAAGTCAATGCTTATTCCTACCAACCTTCAGATGAAGCTGTAGACTCCATTAATGCTATTGGTCATCTACTAACTTATTTTAGTCCTTTTGCTTATAAGATGAAGGAAGATGGGACATTACAACCCATTAATGATGAAAATATGATAGCGGCAGCAAAGGCTAAACATATTATCCCTATGTTAACGCTCACTAATTTTACTTCTACAGAAGAAGGCTCTAATTTAGCACATGTCGTCTTATCCAGTCCAGAGTTAAGTAAAAAGGTCATGAATAATGTATTACAGGTGATGCAAGATAAAGGTTATCAAGTATTAAATATTGATTTTGAAAATGTTTTACCTGCTGATCGCGAAAATTTCAATGCCTTTATTCAATTGGCTGTGGATACCCTTCATCCAAAAGGCTATTTAGTTTCAACAGCGCTCGCACCTAAAACAAGTGCTTCACAAACTGGGACATTATATGAAGCGCATGATTACGAAGCACATGGGAGAATAGCAGATTTTGTTGTATTAATGACATATGAATGGGGCTATCGTCTTGGCCCTCCACAAGCTATTTCCCCGATTAATGAAATGCGAAGAGTCGTGGAGTATGCTTTAACTGAAATACCAGCTGATAAAATCTTATTGGGTTTTGAGTTGTATGCGCGTGATTGGCTCTTGCCTCATGTCAAAGGCCAAGAAGCCGAAACGTTTAGCCCGCAGGAAGCGCTCAATAGGGCCATCAAGTACGGGGCAACAATCCAATATGATCCAACGGCACAATCTCCTTTTTATCGATATATTGATGAGCAAGGAAGGCAACACGAGGTATGGTTTGAAGATGCGAGAAGTGCACAAGCCAAATTTGACATGACTAAACATTACAACTTACGTGGCATTAGTTATTGGGCATTAGGATTCCCGTTTCCTCAAAATTGGGTTTTATTAAACGATAATTTTTCTGTTAAAAAATCTTAATACTCATTATTGTTCGCAATAAACAAAGAGCTATGCGAATTTTTCCTTGTGAAGTGCGATCTGTGCTGACGGGATAAAAAGTTCATTTCAAAGCCATATTAATTTATATCAACAGGAAAGGAGCAACTCACATGGGAAGAGACAATAAACAAGGTCAAAGCAATAATAAAGGCTCATTACCTCAAACGCCAAAAAACCAAAAGATTGCACCAAACAAGGTGAGTGAGGAATTTTCTCAAGAGTTTATGGAGCTAATTAACACAGTCACGCAAAATAAGAATAAGCAGAAAAAATAAGGGGGGGCTTCAGTTGGATTTTCAACGTGCACAAGAAATTGTCGCCTCACCTTTAGAATTTGAAGTGAGCTATAATGGTGTTTCCATCTGGATCGATCAGCTCCACGATGATGAAAAAACAGCGACAGTTCACCTACGCCGTTCTTTAGAAGAGCGATCTGAAGTAGCTATATCCGAATTAAAAGAAGAATATCTCGTTCACTAAACAGCAAGAACCTGCTTACTCAATAGCAATAAGCAGGTTCTTTTTTTAAATACTATAATCTTCAATATATTGAAGTTGTGTTAATACTTCCTCCACACGATGATGTAAATCTTTATAGGTTTCCGTAATTTGCTGTGGGGATATTGGCTTACTGAATAGATAGCCCTGAATATAATCACAGCCACCATCTATTAGAAAAGATAATTGCTCCACTTCTTCAATGCCCTCTGCCACAACCTTCAAACGTAAATGTTTAGCCATCGAAATAATCATGGAAACAAGTGCTTCATCATTTGGATTATGTGGCACGTTTCTCACAAATGTTCGGTCAATTTTTAAACAATCAATTGGGAATTCCTTTAAATAAGATAGAGAGGAATAACCTGTTCCAAAATCATCTACAGCAATTTGGATGCCTAATGCCTTTAACTCATGTAATAGCTGTGTCATTTGATCAATATTCATCGTCATACTTTCTGTAATTTCTAATTGTAAAAATGACGGATCTAAATTGGTACGATGTAAAATATCTTGTACCATTTCTACTAAATCCTGTTGAAATAACTGGCCAAGTGATAAATTCACTGCCACTTTCATCGGAGGTAAGCCTTGTTTCTCCCATATTTTCGCTTGAGTGCATGCGTTTTCTAAAATCCATTTACCTAGCGGGATAATAAGGCCACATTCTTCAGCAATAGGAATAAAGACATCAGGTGGAACAAAGCCCCGAGTTGGATGACGCCAGCGAACCAAAGCTTCGACCGATTCAATGGTGCCTGTTTTTAAGTTGACCTGTGGTTGATAGTCTAAATAAAATTCATTATTGGCTAACGCATTATGTAAGTCTTGCTCTAACAATATTCGATCTGCAATACCTTTAGACATGTACGGTTTATAAAAAAGAAATCTTTGAGGTATTTGTCTAGCTTCTCGCATCGCTAACTGTGCATGCATTAATAGCTCTTCACCAGTCCATTGCTCCTCATAGAGAGCAATCCCAATATTTAGACTGCCATTCAATGAAAATAATTGGACCTGTAAAGGATCTGTCATGGCACTTTTAAGATTTAAGCAAAATTGTAGTAGTTCCTCAATCGTCTTTACATGGTCAATATAAATAACAAATTGTCCTTCACGCAGTTTAGTTGCAAAATAATGTGGAGGTACAATCGATTGAATTCGCTCTGCAACAAGTTTCATCATTTTATTAGAGTTACTAATCCCAATGGACGAACGAATCGCCGCAAAGCGATCAATTTCTATGGCAATGATAGCCTTTTGCGCTTTATGTTCATGTAAATTTTCTTTTAACGTCTTAAGTAAAAAATGTTCATTTGGCAACAATGTAATATCATCATGATAAGCTTGAAATCGAAGCTCTTTTTGAGATTGTTCAAGATCCTTTTTAATTTTCAACAGCTGCTGAAAGGGTTTTTCCACAGATGTATAATAAATCGCCTTTAGGAAAAAATAGAATGCTAAAAACTGATAGATCAGTGCTGAGAAATCCCATATCGCATTTTGATCTTGACTAACAATAAAGAAGACATCACTCACAATAAGGGAAATAGCTGCGCTAATTAGCCACATGGAACGCTTCGGTAATTTTTTTACATATGTACTAACAATAGCAATGGTTAAAATTTGAAGAATAATAGCAATTAAGTGTACCATATTATCAATCGTATCTAACCAATTTTTAGGCAATACTTTGGGCGAATAATAAGCCAGAAAAACGCTTCCTAGAACGAAAAGCATCGAACAACCATATGTCAGTATCCGATGATTCATGGTTAATCGCTTTTTAGGGTTTAAAATAATAAGTATAAATCCAATGGCTAAGTATAAACGTATTAATATATGTAGGGGCTCGTTCATAAAGTTCCATTCTCTAGATTGGCTAAAAAACAAGCTAACTAATTCTAATAAGGCAATAATGAAAAACATGTTTCCTATGTATAAAGTTTGATTGGATAATAAGTGTGAAAATACTAAATAGGATTGGATCGCAATTGCCATTGTAAAAACAATGATTAATATTTGTATCACCAATTTTATATCTTGATACATGTTACCTTGGAAAACACCATATATTTGATTGCTAAAGCTCAGTAATGGTATGACAAGTAATAAGGGTAATACCATGTACCAAATTTCTTTTTTCTCTATCTGATTAAACCATCTCTCCACTCCAAACCCTCCATACTACTATATAAACATTCACTAGGAAATTTTATCTATCTATATCGATTATTTAAATTTGAATTGTATATTTCTTTGACTTCTTACAAATCATAACACTTTTATCGGAATTTGTATGCACCTATGTGAAGTATGCTAATATTCATTTTATTTCAATATTAGCATACTTTTGATATTTTTAGTTCTTTATTCCACCTTGAAAAGTTGATGTTTCAATCTCTGGATGATTCTACCTCTTCTTTTTTTAATAGCAACAGCGGATAAGCCTAATGCATTAGCTATTTCTTGATCACTGTAACCTTCTACATAATAAAGTAGTAATATTTCTCTTTCTATTTGCTTAAGCTGAGACAACTTAATTTCAAGTAAGCTAGGATTTTTTTGATTGTCCCATCCCTCCATATTACTAAGAATAAAATTGAGTATTTCACCATCAACAACCGTTATTCGCTCTGAATAGTTTTTTTCCTTTGATAATTCATTTAGAATCTCACCTTTTATCGAAGAATAAAGATAAGCAGAAAATTGTCCCTTTGCTGGATCTGCTTTTAGCCATGCCCTCCATACCGCAATAGAAGCAATATGACGATAGTAATCAAAATCCTTGTAAATATGAAGCTGCGTAAAAATGGCTGTAATCATTGGTTGCACAGCCTCTAAAATTTCTTCAAAAGATTGTGTTAATGAAAGCTTGTGATTGTTGCGAATAGACATACCACTCTTCCTGTCAACTGTGCACAGTTCAATATTCCTAGGTAACACAATCTTAGACTGTCATGTTGCTTGAGAGCTAATGCCCATTTTCAACATTTCAGCGCGCAGAAAGAATAAAATGCCTGGCATATTTAGTCATAATTCCTCCAAAGTTATTGCAAAAATTATCTATTTTCTTTGGTATTTCATACATATTTAAACGATAGTTGGACAAATTACTACTAAGGAGGCGATATAGATGAATTTTCAAATAAGAGATGCAATTACAGCGAATGTACATGGTCAATCTGCCGCAGAATTCAAAGACATTGTGGAAGATGCTATTAATCGCGGAGAAGAGCATTTACTACCAGGGCTTGGGGTGTTTTTTGAAAAATGGTGGAAGCAATCCAGTCCATCAGAACAAGATGAATTTGTTCAAAAACTAGAAAAAGTATTTGCTAACTGATTTTTAATGAACTGTGCATTCCATTTCCAATAAATGCGTGATAAAGTTTTACTTATCAGAAAATTTTGGAGGGATTGGAATGACTGTTGCAGTAGAATTACTTGTCAATCAACTCAAACAGGTTTTATTAGAAGAACAAGTGTCAACAAACGAAACGGTACGACAGCTACATGGAAAGGATGAATCTCATCATATGATGAGATTACCTGATATCGTTGTCTTTCCCCGTTCCACAGCTGATGTCAGTGCCATCTTAAAAATTGCACATGCACAACGTGTACCAGTTGTACCATTCGGTGTTGGCTCCAGCTTAGAAGGAAACGCGATTCCTATTGCAAATGGTATTTCTATTGATTTCTCTGAAATGAATAAGATTTTAGAAGTTCGACCTGACGACCTTCTTGTAAAAGTTCAGCCTGGCGTCACTCGCTCTCAACTGAATAAGGAGTTAAAAAAACACGGTCTACAATTCACAGTGGATCCAGGTGCAGATGCAACACTAGGTGGCATGGCTGCGACGAATGCTAGTGGTACGACTGCTGTGCGTTACGGTGTTATGCGTGATCAGGTTCGTGATTTAGAGGTTGTCCTTGCAGATGGCTCTGTCATCCATACAGGTAATTTAGCCGCGAAATCCTCTTCTGGTTACCATTTAAATGGTCTATTTGTCGGCTCTGAAGGAACACTTGGCTGCTTTACGGAGTTAACGTTAAAAGTGTATGGTATACCTGAATTTGTGACAGCGGGGCGAGCTGTTTTTGACACAGTTGGAGATGCTGTTAGTGCTGTTACCGCCTTATTACAGGCTGGTATTTCAATTGGTCGAGTGGAATTGGTCGATGAATCCTCTATGAAGCAGGCCAATGTCTATAACGATACATCCTTTAGCGAAAAACCAACATTGTTTTTAGAATTCCACGGAAACGAAGCGGGTATGCATGCGGACATCGCATTTGCTACAGAAATTTTTGAGGACTACAGCTGTCTATCCGTCGAATTCGAGCAAGATAATGCTGCTCGTAATAAGCTTTGGGAAGCACGACATTCTTTAGCCTATGCATATATTCATGCTTATCCTGGTAAGAAGCTCATGTCAACGGATGTCTGTGTACCAATCTCTGTGCTTGCTGAAACCATTTTATATGCACGAGAACAGCTTGATCATGTTGGACTCGCAGGTGGGCTTGTGGGCCACGTGGGCGATGGAAATTTCCATGCACTTTTAATGTTAAATCCAAATGACGCCGAGGAACAGGCAAAAGCGGATCGCTTCAATGAACAAATCGTGCAATATGCATTACTTCGAGGTGGCACATGTACGGGCGAGCATGGTGTTGGCATTGGCAAAATGAAATACCAAGCCACTGAGCATGGTACCTCTTTAGTCGTCATGAAAAGCATAAAAGCAGCGCTTGATCCACTTAACATTATGAATCCAGGAAAGATTTTCACACTATAATTAACATTAAAACCCGCTGATTGACTAGAGCATCAGCGGGTTTATCATTATAAATCATAACGGAAGCTCTTGACTAATATATCTCCCTTGTAAAATTCCTTCGACTCATCTCGCACAAAACCTAATGATAAGTAAAGATTTATGGCAGCCTGCATCATATCACCTGAGTGTAAATAAAGTGCCTGATCCTGTCTCTTTCTAGCAAAGGCAAAACTTTCATTTAATAATTTCTTAGCAACCCCTTGTCCTCTTCCTTTTGGATGCACACCTAATAAGCGCACAATCGTCGATTGAATATTTAGCTCCGGCAAACCATACGCTTTCCCTGCATCTGTAAATAGTTGTAATCCACCTAATATGTCATCTCCGCGTTTTGCAATAAGAATTGTCTCTGCATTCGGATTACCAACCGAAGCACGGATATCACTTAAATATGATTGCCAGCGCTCTGGGTCTTCATAGTCCTTTTCATATTGCGCATAGCTCTCAACTAAAACTTCAAGATAGCTTGCATAATCTTCCTTTTGTAAATGTTCAATCACAATGTCTGCTACTGTCATTCTAATTTCCCCTTTCTATGATGAAAAACCGCCTTTACTATAGGCTGTTACTCTTATTTCAATACGGTGTGAAACCCATTCTACTATGATTGAAATTACCCAATAAATAAGACCAACAGCAATAAATGACTCTAAAAACTTTAAGTTCATGGAAGCAATAATATTTGCCACACCGGTCAATTCTTTAATGGATAGGAAAAATGCTAATGATGTAGCATGTAAAAAACCAATAAAAACATTCGTCAAGTTGGGAATAGATTGCCCAAATGCTTGTGGTAAAATATAACGTCGCATCGCTTGAGGAAATGTTAATCCAATCGCATATGCTGCTTCTAATTGTCCTTTAGGTACAGCTAATATCCCTGAACGAATAATTTCTGAGGCATAAGCCCCTGCACTAAGTGTTAAGGCTAGTATGACAAAAAATAATATAGGAATAGAATTTGATTGTATCTTTAAATGAAGCAAATTAGCTACACTATCAACTAGCATTGGCAAGCCAAAATAAACGAGCATGATATGCATAATGATAGGTGTTCCTCTGAAAAATGAAACATAAAAATTAAGTACAGATGAGACTATTTTTATCTGTTGAATGCGCACGAAAGCTACAATTATGCCAATAACGATTCCTAATAAAACAGGTGTAATAGTCATGAATAAGGTTAACGGTATTACTTTACTAATTTCTCGTAATGCTTCTACTATAAAAGCGATATCAATGGTCATAGCATATTCCCCCTATTGTGAAGCAAGCTCCTTTGGCATATAGCGATTAAAATAGCGTTCATTAAATTTAAATACTTTTTCAAGGATTATCACGATGACATAGTAAACAATTGACAAAGCTACATAGATTTCAAACGCTCGTGTCGTAGAAGCAATCAAGGTTTCTCCCCTCCCCACCATATCCATTACACCGATGGAGAATGCTAACGATGTATCTTTTAATGAACTAATCATTGTATTTGCTATATTTGGAAAAGCAACACGTATTGCCTGTGGAAAAACGATTCGCATAAAAGCCTGTGATCCACTTAAGCCTACTGAATAGGCCGCCTCCATTTGACCCCGATCAACGGTTAAAATTGCTGCACGAAATATTTCGGCAAAGGCTGCCGCATTGCTGAATGTGTACGTAATAATAACAAAATACATTGCATCCATTCGTGTCACATCAATATGAATGAGCTTTAACAATGCGGGTATACCGTAAAATACTAAGAACAACTGCACTAAAATGGGTGTACCACGAATAAAGGATATATAGATTGTAATAATTTGCTTCAATATCGGTATGTGAAGTAGCTTTGGTATGGCTAGCACAATCCCAAGCATCATACCAAAAAGTATGGAGAATACTAGAATCTCGAAAGTTATGGGTAAATACTGAAGCAATGTTGGAAGTACTCTCGCAATTAGCACGACATCAAAGTTATTTTCCATACTGCCATCTTCCTTTCCTGTTCATTAGAAGTCTACTGTATAATCATCACCCAACCACTTTTTACTAAGCTCACTCACTACCCCCTCATTCTTTAATTCAACGATCGCTTCATCTAAGCGCTCCTGTAACTTCACTTCATCTTTATTGAGTAAAAAGTAGACCTTTGAATTTAATAATGCATCACCTACAACCTTTTGCTGTGCCTCATTGCTTTCGTTATAGTATCGAACAGCAAACGGTGTGGTAATAATAGCATCAATTCGTCCCGTTGCAAGTTGATTATTAACATCGACAGAGCCAGAAGAATAAACGATATTTGCTCCTAAATTATGCTCTTTATTATACTTTTCAATAAAAACAGCAGAATTACTTGTTGGTGAAACACTCACATTTTTCCCTTTTAAATCCTCAATGGATTGAATTGCATTATTTTTCTCGTTGACTGTCACCTTTAATGGGAAAACATTATACGGCTCTTTATTAAATAAAAACTTCTCTTCACGCTCACTATTAACTTCCATTTGATGGGCAATAAAATCTATTTTTCTTGTTTCTAAACTTAGTAATAAATTGGAGAATTCCATTGTTTTAAATTCAAACTCATATTCTGGTAGCTTCTCATCAATTGCACGAACAAGCTCTACATCATAACCAGTTAAATTTCCCTTGTCATCTAAAAAACAGATGTTTGGAAACTGAGTTCCCGTACCAACTATAATTTTTTGAACATCCTTGCCACTCTGTGCTGTTTTTTGAGCACTTGCGTCACCAACTGTTTTTTCTGAGTTTGCACACGCAGTTAATAGCGCTGCTAGCACAAGTAGCAAATAAAATGATATTTTTTTCATAAGATTCCTCTCTCCTTCTGTTATGCATATGAGGGTAGATTCACAGCAAGTGCCTTCTGTAGATGCTCTAAACCAATTGCTGTTACGGCTCTATAGATACCTGTTTCACTTGAACCAATTTCTACAACGGGTACATGTCGAACACCATACTTTATATCAAGGATGTCTCTAAAATTATCATTAGACGTGACATCAACTGTTTTGTAGGAAATATGTCGTTCTTGTAGATATGCTTTTATTTCCTCGCAATAACTACAACCTTGCTTCGACCAAATGATTATATCTAAACTTTTTGTCATATCATGACCTCCCTTAGATTACCTTCACCTTTTGCTGTAACTGCAAATGGACAGGACTTAAAAGCTCAAACGAACGTTGACGTTCAAATTCCTTCAAGATGGGCGTATGCAAAATAAATTCATCAATTTGGAATCGTACATGGTAGTCATCTAAATTGGCTCTAATGTCTTCTGCTGTACCGTATAAAATATCAGCCTCATACTGCTCCACCGTGTATTCCTCTCCAGATTCCTGACCAAATTTCTCTGCTAGCTCTACTGATTGTAGCGTCAGGCTTCTGCCACTTGCTAAATGCACTTTTGTAATTTTTTGATCTCCTATTAGCTTTTTCGCTTCCTCTTTACTTGGAGCAGCAAGTGCAGCAATGGAAATTGCAAAAGTACCGTTTGGATGATGACTGCGATAGATTGTAGCCGCTTGCGCCAAAACATCATTATCACTATTAATAAATCGAGCAAAGACAAATGCAATGCCGAGTTTTCCTGCAAGAGCAGCACTTTCAGGGCTAGCGCCAAGCAAAAATAATGTCGGCTTTGCCTTTGGAATCGGCGTTGCTTGTATGCCATATAATTCGTGCTCTTTTGGTATGGATTGCTCAATTAATTGCTGTAAAAATATTAGTCTCTCTTCAAAATCTTCCCCTTGATTGAGTGTGCCATATTGTAGAGCCTTCGTGGAAAGTTGCAAGCCACCAGGGGCTTTACCGATTCCTAAATCTACACGTCCTGGCTCCAATGATGCTAGAACATGGAAATTTTCCGCTACTTTATAGGGGCTATAATGCTGTAGCATAACCCCACCTGATCCAATTTGAATGGATTTGGTTTTAGCAAGTAAATAAGAAACCAATACTTCTGGAGAAGAACCTGCTAATGACTCTGTATGATGATGCTCCGATACCCAAAAACGTGAATAGCCTAACTGCTCAGCTCGTTGTGCTAAAGCCACCGTTTTTTGTAATGTTTGTTCATTGCTTGCTCCTTCAATAATAGGGCTTTGATCTAATATCCCTAATGTATAACTCATACAATCCCTCCTAATTTCTTTTATTCAAATAAATTTACTAGGTTTTTAGACAGACTGTTTAACATAGCGACTTTCCTTGAATGGTAAACCTAAATTCCCACGCAAAGTATCTGTCTCATAATCTTTACGATATAGCCCTCTTGCTTGTAAAATTGGCACTACTTTATCAACAAAATCTTCAAGAGCACCAGGTACTGTCACGCCAATAATAAAACCATCTGCTGCTTCCTTTTCAAACCATTCTTGTACAAGATCTGCTACTTGCTCAGCTGTCCCAAAAAAGGCTGTTTTTGGTGTCGCCTCGCGTAAAGCGACTTGACGTAATGTCAGACCCTCCTGCTTAGCATAACGTTTAATATAATCGGTTGTGCTTCTAAAGCTATTCGCTCCAATATCCCCTAGATCAGGAAACGGTGCATCCACATCGTATTGGGTAAAATCATGATGGTCGAAGTAACGTCCAAGATAAGCAAGAGCACGGTCTATGGAAACTAACTCAACAATTTCTTGATATTTCGCCTCTGCTTCCTCCACCGTATCGCCAATAATTGGTGATATACCTGGAAAAATCTTTACTTCTTCGGGATTTCGTCCAAATGTTGCCACCTCTTTTTTTACTCTCGAGTAAAATTTCTGTGCCTCTTCAATAGATGCCCCATGTGTGAAAATGGCATCTGCATCTTTTGCAGCTAATCGAATGCCTGCATCAGACGACCCAGCCTGGAAAATAACGGGCTGGCCTTGCTTTGTTCGACCAATATTGAGTGGTCCTTGGACTGAAAAATATCGCCCTTTATGATGTAATGTGTGTAATTTTTCTGGATCAAAAAATTGATCTTTGTTGACATCTGCAATAAACGCATCATCATCCCACGAGTCCCATAAGCCTTGGACAACCTCTAAGTATTCTTCCGCAATGAGATAGCGTTCTGCATGGCTAGGATGTTGGTCGATTGTTTTGTTATAGTTCAAAGCAGTACTTTCTAATGGTGTCGTTACAACATTCCATCCAGCACGCCCAGCACTAATATGATCTAATGAAGCGAATTGGCGTGCTACTGTAAATGGTTCGCTATAGGAAGTTGAGACTGTTCCAACTAACCCAATGTTTTTCGTCGCTACTGCTAAAGCCGATAAGATTGTAATAGGTTCAAATCGATTTAAAAAATGAGGGATGGATTTTTCGTTAATAAATAAACCATCCGCAATAAATGCTACATCAAATTTTCCCTGCTCTGCTTTCTGAGCCTGCTGAATATAGAAAGGTAAGCTTACACTTTGATTGCTCGCCACCTTTGGATGACGCCAACCAGAAATATTTCCTCCTACCCCATGAATAATTGCTCCAAATCGAATTTTATCCTGTCTAGCCATGTCAATTCCTCCTCAATCTTTATTTTACTAAACATAGTGGTTAAGTATGTTTTGTTGGATTGAGAATGATATTACCGTTCCTTTAGACGATATGCAATAGGTACAGTAATAGAAAAAATTTTATGTGGTGATAAAATTTTTTATCAATACGTGTCTCCTATGCTTTCAAAATGCTTAGCTGTTTCACAAATTGTCTGCCAAAAGGCTGATGGCAACGTCTCTTTCTCTTTATAGGTTAAAAATATATGTTGATTCATATCCAGCAAATGCTTAACGTCTATCTCCACAAATTCACCGCTTTCCAGTTCCTTTTTAATGCATAGATGTGGTAAAAAGCTTAGATAGTCTTTTGTCCGAATAAACTCTTTGGCAACTTCTAAATGATCTGTTCGTACCTCAATATTGGCTGCTACTCCCTCTACCTCGAACATTTTATGCACATAATTCCAATCAAACGCGCCACATTCAAAAAACACCATTTTCTGTTGAGCTAATTCTTTTGCTTGAATAAGTTGATTTAGTTGTAATGGGTGATCACGGTGTTTGACAAGTTTCACTGTATTGTTCAATAAAAGCTCGTTCTCAATGTCATCCCCATGTACATATTGAATAAAGCCTAGATGAATTTGGTGGCTTTGTAGCTTTTCTAAAATGTTTGTTGTGGAACCTGTAAATAATTGAAAACGCAAATAAGGAAATTGCTCTTTCCATTTAGGCAATGCATAGGCTAAAAAATACTGGGCTGTTACACCGTTTGCACCAATACATACCTCATCGGTCTCCTGCGTTTCTTCTAATTGCTTCTTTCCTTGCTGAAATGTTTGCACAATTTGCGTGGCAAATGGTAAAAAATCTTTCCCTTTCTCTGATACGCTCACACTTCTTCCATCTCGGTAAAATAACTCAACACCTAGCTCTCGTTCTAATGATTTAATACGTGCAGTTACAGTCGGCTGTGAAAGAAATAATGCATTGGCTGCTTTATGGATACTTTTGTAATGGACAACATATAAAAATGCCTCGATATGGTCTATATTCACGAGGAGTTCACTCCTTCATTACTTATTTAACCTATTATATAAATAATTCCTTGTATTCTCTATAACTTATAAGAAAACTATGTTTTATATTTTTGACAAAGAAAAAAAGTAACCCAGCGTCTCCCAGGTTACTTTACTATGTAGCGATGTAGCCATCCATCTTGACAACAAACATCGCACGTGGTGAACATCCCTCTGTCTGCCTACCACTTTTATGTTATTCACATGAACACCCTCTGTTGTCCATGTAAACTCTATCTATCGTACTTCTCAACTCGAGAAAGCATATGTCTCAATTTAAGCTAAAATCGATGCTAATACAGCTTTTTGAGCATGCAATCTATTTTCGGCTTGCTCAAAGATGTAAGAATTAGGTCCGTCAATAACTGAAGTCGCAACCTCTTCCTCACGATGTGCTGGTAAGCAATGTAAGAACATATAATTTGGTTTTGCATAGGCTACTAGCTCATCATTAATTTGATAGCCAGCAAAATCTTGTAAACGTTTTGCTGTTTCTTCCTCTTGACCCATAGATGTCCAAACATCAGCATAGACGACATCTGCATTTAATACTGCTTCAACAGGATCATTCGTGATCATAATCGTACTGCCATTTGCTGCCGCAATGGCCTGTGCTTTAGCGATGACTTCCCCATCACATTCATACCCTACAGGTGTCGCAACAGCTACATTCATGCCAACGTGTGCTGAAGCTACTACGAGTGAGTGTGCTACATTGTTGCCATCACCTACATAGGCAATTTTAAGTCCTTTTAACATGCCTTTATTTTCTGCAATCGTCTCTAAATCAGCTAATGCTTGGCAAGGATGATAAATATCCGTTAATCCATTGATGACAGGGATTGCTGCATGCTCTGCAAGCTCTTTGACCATTTTGTGAGAGTTTGCGCGAATCATAATGCCATCTAAATAGCCAGATAATACATGCGCTGTATCGTAAATTGATTCACCACGACCAATTTGCAAATCACGCGCATGCATAAACATGCTTTTCCCACCTAATTGATTCATACCAACTTCAAATGAAATACGTGTACGAGTTGAATGTTTCTCAAAAATCATACCAAGCGTTTTACCTTCTAGTAATCTTGGACATTTCCCCTCTTTTGTAATCATCTTAAGCTGTGTTGCTAATTCAATAAGATCCTGGACCTCTTGACTTGTATAGTCTAGCAAAGTTAGTAAATCTTTTCCCTTTAAACTAGACACTAACTTTAACTGTACTTCTTCGAGTAATTTCATAGCCTTCGCTCCTTATATCGTTGCTGTTGAAATTAGTATAACATGCATAAATATAAAATCAACTGAATTTTTATAATTAATCTTAATTATTATTCATTTGTTATTAAATGTGTCAAAAATTCGTCAAAGCGAATATTTATACATGTTTTCTTTTTTACTAAACATTCATATTCTTAAATAATTGCATTATAGTTTATATATATTTATAATTAATATACATTAACTATTGAGGCGGTGAAAAAATGGAAAAAGAGCTGATACAGCTGGTCAAAGAGCTGAACCAAGTAGAATATGAAACAAATGTGATGCTAACAGAAGAATTCTCCACCCTATTAGATGAAACATTAACTACAAAGCAGGCACTATTTTTAAGTCTTCTTCAAACACATGGCCCTTTGCAAACCTTCGAATTAGCAAAGTTGATGGGGACATCTGCTAGTGCTGTAAGTCAATTAGTAGGAAGATTAGAACAGGAGAGCTTTATAAAAAGAACCATAAATAAAAAGGACCGTAGAGAGATCATCATCGAGTTAGATACGCGGGGCTTTGATTATTTTCAAAAACAGGAAGAAATTGAACTAGCCATTATCAATAAATACTATTCACAGCTCTCTAAAGAGGATTTACTGCAATTAAAAGAAATATACACGAAACTCCATGCTATCGTCTCTAGCGATCAAAAAAATTAGAGATTGAAAAGGAGGAATATTTGTGGATTTAAATGATTTAAAAAAGGATATTTTTAAAATTGCTTATCCTTACGTAAAGACTCGTCCGAATGTAATCCTATCCATTGGTGTTATTTGTCGTAATCTAGATGCTGCTTTTATATTCAACGGCTCAAATGTCACATATGATAAAAAACCCTATGTCTATGAAATTGGGTCAATCTCTAAAGTTTTAACAACATCCATGTTTGGGGAAATGATTCGAGAAGGAATCTTGAAGATAGAAGATTCTATCGCCAAATACTTTTCTGAAATTCCCGATAATCACCCTGTAACTTTGAGGCATTTGGCAAATCACACATCTGGTCTACCGGGAATTGGTGTACTGAAGAACATCTATAATCTTTTTGATAGCCAAACGCCTCGTGACCCCTTTTGTCCCTACTCATTGAATGAGGTAATACAGTATTTTAAAACCCATACCCAGGAGCCTAAAGTTAAGTTTAGATATTCTAATGTAGGAATGGGCCTTTTAGGATATTTATTAGCAAATGAACTTCACACTGACTTTGAAACAGCCATTACTCGTAGAATCGTAGAACCTTTAAATTTAACGAATACCTTTATTTCTATCCCCCCCTCTAAAGAAAATACCGTATTGAAGGGATATTCTGTTCGGGGACATAACAAGCCCCCACTTGAAATGAATGAATTTATGGCAGCTGGCGCTATACGATCCACTGTTGATGATTTATTAAAATTTTTAAAAATACACATTGGCAATCAAAATTCAGGCTATCTATTAACACATCAAGCTACTCATACTATTTCAAAAGATGTAAGGATCGGATTAGGATGGGTACTTGAAGACGATATTATTTGGCATAACGGATCAACGAAAGGCTTCTCTAGTTATCTAGGATTTAATAAAAAACAGCAAACAGGTGTCGTGATTCTATCCAATTATCGATCCTCTATACTAGCAACAAACCCTCTTGAAATGGGGAAAAATATTCTACAGCTTTTGCAAAATTCTTTATAGCGAAAATGGGGTGTTTCTTGAATGGTATAAACGGGAATACCCTATTCTTCACAAGAACTACTTGTAGCTCCTATACATAGCTTGAAACCTGTCAACCTTTACTCATTCTTAATAGTTCTATGCTTGTTAAACGCTTCTAGAAGCTAGCAATGATTCTTGTCATAAGCTAACTTAACATGGGCTGTTGCTCAGCACAGCAACAATCAATTTACTTGCAGATATTTTCCATTAACCTACAAATTAATACTTCTCTATATTTTGATTTCTATAAGAGTCTTACTCACTAATAAGAATGGGACTTGTGTTTAATTACTATTCATATTAGCAAGTCTAATTGTCTTGGAATGAGTAAAAAAGCCTCCTAACATTTTGTTAGAAGGCAAAATCATGCTATATCTATTTAGCAGTATCAGTCAAAAGTAATTTTATTGACTGCATCACGGTCTAATTTTTTAATGACTTCTACCATTAATTTAACGGCATTATCATAATCATCACGATGTAGGATACCTGCATGTGAATGAATATAGCGTGTTGCAATACCGATTGATAGTGCTGGTACACCATTTGCTGTTACGTGGATGGAGCCAGCATCTGTACCACCGCCAGCCATCGCTTCAAATTGATATGGAATATTGTGCTCATCTGCTACATCTAATACGAATTCACGTAAGCCACGATGTGAAACCATAGATGCATCATACACAACGATTTGAGGGCCTGCACCCATCTTACTCGTTGATTCTTTTGCTGTAACTCCAGGAGTATCTCCTGCTACACCTACGTCCACTGCAAATCCAATATCTGGTTGGATTTTATGTGTAGCAGTTTTTGCACCGCGAAGTCCAACTTCTTCTTGTACATTCCCTACAGAATAAAGAATATTAGGGTGCTTTTCATTTTGTAACGCTTTCATAACATCAATCGCGATTGCACAGCCGATACGGTTATCCCAAGCTTTAGCTAATAGATACTTATCATTTTTCATTACATTAAATTCAAAGTACGGTGTTACCATATCGCCAGGACGTACGCCCCACTCAAGTACTTCATCTTTAGAAGCTGCACCAATATCAATAAACATATCTTTAATGTCTACTACCTTATTACGTACATCCGCAGGTAAAATATGAGGTGGCTTTGAACCAATAACCCCAATCACTTCATCGCCCTTACGTGTAGTAATCGTTACACGCTGTGCAAGCATAACTTGGCTCCACCAGCCACCCACTGTTTGGAATTTGATAAAGCCTTTGTCATCAATTTGTGTAACCATGAAGCCTACTTCATCTAAATGTCCTGCTACAACAATTTTAGGACCGTTTTCATCGCCAACTTTTTTAGCAATGACACTACCTAAGTTATCTGTTTCTACAGTATCTGCATATGGTGCAATGTATTTTTTCATGACCTCACGCGGTGCACGTTCATTACCTGCGATACCATTCGCATCTGTTAAATCTTTAAACATTTGTAATGTTGGATCTAGTTGTGTCATCCTTTTGCCTCCTACTTCTTGTATCTATTTTATTATACTTCGTTTATCGAAATATTCCTAGCTTAATCGTCTGAAAATTGGTGTATTTCTTAATTTAATAACCTGAACGCTGCCGATGATAATTTTCATGATTTTTTTCAAGATAAGCACCAACTACATCCTCAAATGTAAAACCGAGATTATACGCTAGTAATCCATAGTATTGCCAAATAGCTAAATAACGCTCCTCTGTAGGTTGATGAATAAATGCTAAAATAACACTTTGTGTTTCTAAAAAAGTAGCTGTTAAATCTTTGTTTTCTTCTACGAAAGGCCACATTTCAATCGATGTATAGCCCTTTAATAAGCCCAGAGATAAGATAAAATGAATCGAATCTACATATTCTTCTAAAATGACTTCACGTGCTGATGGTCCCTTTGTGCTCCAAAATTTAAAGCAACGTGTTTCATTAGCAAGCTCAGCTAGTTCCACTAGTAAGGCTAAGCCCTTTTCCTGAAACACATCTTGCTGAATATTTTGTGTTTGCTCGATAAAATCATCAAGCTCTTTTTGCATGGTAAACAATTGTTGTAAATTCATTTTTTTCTCCTAAATTTCTAAAAAATTTTTTATAAAAAGTGAAACTATTTGACCCTTCTAATCGTATAGGAAAGAATAACCTTTCTTCAAGGGGGAAATTTAAACATGTTGCCGTTACTAATTCGACTTGCTGTAATAGCGCTTATTATTTATGTATTTTACAAAGCGATTCGTTATATAACTGATCCTAAACGCAAACTTGATGAAGCCTATGAAAAAGGCCAGTATTATTTCTATGATGACGTTAAAAATGTCCGAAAAAATTTCTTTATTTCCTATAAGGGTGCTCTTTTTGAAGGTGAAAAATACCTAGGCACAACAGAGGATGCATTTGAGGTTGTAACCATTTTCGTCGGTGCGCGCGATGCTGCAACATTACAAGGCTTCAGCAAAAGCGACTTTGAATATTTGCAGCAAGAAATATTATTGAACTATCCAAGCGCCAAAATCAATTGGAAGCAGCCCATTGAACAGCTTATGCGAAACACATCCCCATCATGAGGATGTGTTTTAATTATTCTCATTTATGTCCAGAGCTGCACAATGATAAAAATTTGTATGGCTGCAAGTAGGGGAAAACCAAATGCAAAACGATTATGACGTGTTTTGTGGCGGAATAAATACATACCCAATACACCCCCAGCTGCCCCTCCTGCTATGGCTAGTGTAAATAATGTACGCTCTGCTATACGCCATTCATGATTCTTTGCGCGTGATTTATCCATCCCCATTAAAATGAGCAATACAATTGATACAATGCTCATATAAGCTAATAATGCTTGTCCCATTTCTTACTCCTTTAAAACCGTGATACTATTAATCTAACACAAAAAAGACTGATGGAAAAACCCATCAGTCTTTTTATTGCACTTATGATATTTCACACCTGTCGCTAAGCTTTCGGTGCAGAAATAATAGTGAATGTTGTCAGCTATTATTTAGCTACTGCTTTTTTAGCAGCGTCTGCTAATTGAGTGAATGCTGCAGCATCAGTTACTGCAAGGTCAGCTAACATTTTACGGTTAACTTCAATACCAGCAACTTTTAAACCGTGCATTAAACGGCTATAAGAAAGACCGTTCATACGAGCAGCTGCGTTGATACGAGTGATCCATAATTTACGGAAATCACGTTTTTTCTGACGACGGTCACGGTATGCATATTGACCTGATTTCATTACTGCTTGGTTAGCAACTTTGTATAATGTATGTTTTGAACCATAGTAACCTTTAGCTAATTTCAATACTTTTTTACGACGTTTGCGCGTCACTGTTCCGCCTTTTACGCGTGGCATATGAATTACCTCCTGCTTTTCATTAAAAAATGAATGTTAGTATTTTTTTGTAGTCAATTATTTCATGTAAACAAGTAAAGATTTGATGCGTTTGAAGTCACCAGATGATACGATGTTCGCTTTACGTAGGTGACGTTTTTGTTTCGTAGATTTGTTTGCGAATAAGTGGCTTCCATAAGCACGGTCGTATTTTAATTTACCTGAACCCGTTTTTTTGAAACGTTTCGCAGCTCCACGGTGAGTTTTCATTTTTGGCATGTCGAATTCCTCCTAAACTGTTCGTCTAATATTATTTCTCGTTCTTTGGTTGAAGAACTAAGAACATGCTTCGGCCTTCCATCTTCGGTTTTTGTTCTACCGTTGATACTTCAGCACAAGCTTCAGCAAAACGATCTAACACACGTTGACCAATCTCTTTGTGTGTGATCGCACGACCTTTGAAACGTAGGCTACATTTTACTTTATCGCCTTTTTCAAGGAATTTAATCGCATTACGTAACTTCGTTTGGAAATCATGCTCATCGATTGTTGGGCTCAAACGAACCTCTTTCATTACGATGACCTTTTGATTTTTACGAATTTCACGGTCTTTCTTTTGCTGTTCAAACTTAAATTTACCATAGTCCATGATACGAGCGACTGGCGGCTTGGCTTGAGGGGCCACAAGGACAAGATCCAAGTTTACACGAGCGGCGATTTCTAGCGCTTCATTACGTGTCTTTACACCAAGCTGGTCACCATTGTGATCGATTAATCGAAGTTCACGTGCGCGAATGCCTTCGTTTACATACATGTCTTTGCTAATAGTAATCCACCTCCAAGTAGTTGTCGCGAATACATGGTTTGGGCAAAGCCTTGCCCGGTTGAACGGTACATCCTCTCGTCATGTCCATAAAAAAAGGACGGACATTTTTGAAGATGTCCGCCCGCTATATGTGCATGCGCAAGTCTACGCAAAACAATTCAACGTGTCATACCTGTTCACAGCCTTTAAAGCGTTGTATCAGGTGAGAAGCGGGCAGCCTCTACTTCAACCACAAACTTTGTATTCATTAACCTTAATTATATTAGCATGTATATGATAAGCTGTCAAATATTTATTTTCTTATCTGTGCTAACATAACCAAAATGAAGCTATTCTATACAAATGCAAGATTTATTTTATACAGAAACCCTCACTTTGGCAAGCGAGGGTTTCTAGTTAAAGCTTATTTTGTAATTTCTGTTTTTATAGCTGCTAGGAAATCCTCAAAGCTAATTGTTTCGGAATCTTTCGAGCCATAACGTCGAACATTTACGCCATTTGCCTCAACCTCTTTATCCCCGATAACAAGCATATAAGGAATCTTTTTCATTTGTGCCTCACGGATTTTATAGCCTAATTTCTCTTCACGATCATCCATTTCCACACGTAAACCAGCCGCTGTAAGTTGCTCTTCAATTTGCTTTGCATAGTCGAAGTGAGCTTCATTCGATACTGGAATAACTTCAACTTGTACCGGTGCTAACCAAGTTGGGAATGCTCCTTTGTATTCTTCAATTAAGAAGGCAACAAAACGTTCCATTGTTGATACAACACCACGGTGGATAACAACTGGACGATGAGGCTTACCATCTTCCCCAACATAAGTTAGGTCGAAGCGTTCTGGTAATAAGAAGTCTAATTGAACTGTAGATAAAGTCTCTTCTTTACCAATCGCTGTTTTTACTTGAACGTCAAGTTTAGGACCATAGAATGCAGCCTCACCTTCCGCTTCAAAGTAGTCTAAGCCAAGTTCGTCCATTGCTTCTTTTAGCATACTTTGTGCTTTTTCCCACATTGCATCATCATCGAAGTATTTCTCAGTATCTGCTGGGTCGCGATAAGATAAACGGAATGAGTAATCATTAAGGTCGAAATCTTTATAAACCTCTAAAATTAACTGTACTACTTTTTGGAATTCCGCTTTAATTTGATCTGGGCGAACAAAAATATGGGCATCATTTAATGTCATCCCACGAACACGTTGTAAGCCTGAAACAGCCCCTGACATTTCGTAACGGTGCATAGTGCCAAGCTCTGCAATACGCAATGGTAGGTTACGATATGAATGCATGCTGTTTTTGTACACCATCATATGGTGAGGACAGTTCATTGGACGCATAATTAATGTTTCATTATCCATTTCCATTGGTGGGAAAATTGAATCTTGATAATGATCCCAGTGACCAGAAGTTTGATAAAGCTCCTTAGAACCTAATACTGGTGTATAAACGTGCTTATAGCCAAGTGATAATTCTTTATCGACAATATAACGTTCAATAACACGACGAATTGTTGCACCATTTGGTAACCAAAGTGGTAAACCTTGGCCAACCTTTTGGGAAGTTGTAAACAGTTCTAATTCTTTTCCGATTTTACGGTGATCACGTTCTTTTGCTTCTTCTAGCATTTGAAGGTGGTGTTTTAATTCCTCTTTTTTGAAGAACGCTGTACCATAAATACGTTGTAACATTTTGTTATCAGAGTTCCCTCTCCAGTAAGCACCCGCTAATGATAAAAGCTTGAATTCACGAAGTTTACCCGTAGATGGTACGTGGATACCACGGCAAAGATCAAAAAACTCGCCTTGATAATAAATAGATACTTGCTCATCTGCAGGAATGGCTTCAAGTAATTCTAATTTATACTCATCGCTAATTTCTTCATAAAGGGCTTGTGCTTCTGCACGGCTTACATTTTTGCGTTCTACCTCAAGGTTTTCAGCAATAATTTTCTTCATTTCTTTTTCAATGGCTGGTAGATCTTCAGCAGTGATTGGTGTTGGTGAGTCGATATCATAGTAGAAACCACCTTCAATTACTGGACCAATACCAAGCTTTACATCTGGGAATAGACGTTTAATAGCTTGCGCTGTTAAATGGGCAGTTGAGTGACGTAAAATTTCAAGTGCTGCCTCATCATCTTGTGTAATGATTGCAATTGTTGCATCCTCTTCAATTGGTGTTTTTAAATCTACTAACACACCATTAATTTTACCTGCATACGCTTTTTTCCGTAAGCCAGGGCTAATAGATAATGCTACGTCATCAGTTGATGTGCCTTTTGCAAATTCCTTTACAGCGCCATCTGGGAAAGTTAATTTAATCATTTCTGACATATCCTTTGCACTCCTTTGTTTTTGATAAATACATAATGCTTGATGATTGGCTGGAGCAATGTTTGTGTGACTCTACGGCTTGGTTTGAGCGGAGTCATTGCTTTTTTAAGCATTTCTCTGTTCAATCGGAGCGGCATCTTCATGTTTCTGAGCGGTTTCTTACTCTCTATGAGCGAATTTACCACTTTCGCGAGCGACTTATCTCCCTATATGAGCGGAGCCACCACTATTTCAATGAAATCTGAGAAAAATAAAAAAAGCTCCGTCCCTCACAAAAGGGACGAAGCGTATGCTCGTGGTTCCACCCTTCTTCCTTCCGACTTACATAAAGTCAGACGAAGCTCAAGGCTAGCTAACGGGCTAGGGACCGGCGAAAGATTATCCCTTTCGCTGCTCAGTAGGTAGTAAATAATGTGCCCATACTAGGAAGTTTTCAGCCGATGACTTCCCTCTCTAAAAGCTGATACACAAAATTCATGTCCTCATCAATGCATATTGATATTAAGTATATGAGTCAGTATACGCTCGATTGTCGAAAAATGCAACTATCAATGTTACATCCGACGATTTTTGCCTCGCATTTCGATTGGCACTGTTAGGGCTTTAATTCGCTCCATAATTCGTCCCGCTTTGACAACCTCAATATCACCTTTTTGTGACTGAGCTAAGTGATGCTCTAATTCTTCATAGTTAAAATTAGACGTAATAAAAGTTGGCAATTGCTCTGCCATCCGATAATGGAAAATAGTCCCCAATATTTCATCACGTGTCCAGGCAGTCATTGTCTCCGCACCTAAATCATCTAGCATTAAGACAGGAGCCTTTTTAATATAATCTATTTTCTCATTCAATGTATTATCACCAATGGCATTTTTCATTTCTCGTAAAAATTCTGGAACGAAAACTACCACAGAGCGGATTTTAATAGATGCTAATTCATTGGCCAATGCCCCAAGTACAAAGGATTTCCCTACACCAAATTTACCATATAGGTAAAAACCTTTTGCAGGTAATTGACCAGTTTCTTTTGTTATTTTAACAAATTGAGCTGCTTTTTGTGCAATCGCCACACGTGATTCATCATCAATACTTAAATCATGAATTGTTGCTTGTAGCACATCTTTTGGCATATGCATACTTGCAATCATATTCGCAACATCCCGGCGTTCTTCTTCCCTAATCTTTTGCTCACAGCGCACATAGTCCATTTCAATAGAATTCCGAACAACCCTTAATGTCGGGATGAATCCTTTTAAATAGTTTGTACAATGTTCGGTATTATCACACCCACAGCACTCAGTAGATTGACTAATAAACTCATGCAGTTTAGGTAAATTTCGCTCAACATTGTCATAGTTTAATTCATCTGCATGCTGCGCTAAAAATTCCTGCACATGCGGGTGCTCTAAAATTTCACGTCGCATGGCTTCATAGCGTTCTTGGAACGAGGGTACATTAATTGCTCGCTTTAGTGGTCCATTTATAGGTTCGATTACTGCTCACCTTCTTTACTATTCGCTTTTTCCTAGCATCTCTAATATTTTTTGTCGCTCTTTTTCAAAATCTATAGTACTAGAGGTAGATTCCTCTTGATTGTCATTTCGTTTATAGAACCATTCAGGCACTTTTTCTTCACGTTGATATCTTGAACGTCCTTTAGTCTGTTGACTCGTTTTATTGGACGTTTGCGGCTTGTTTTTCCAAGCTGTATATTTATCATGCTCTTGACGTGCAAGTTCCATTGCTTCCTTAGCGGTCTGGACATTTTTTCGTACCCAATGATCAGCAATCGTTTCCACATATTTCTTAGGGAGCTTCATATCTGTTGTTAGCATAACGTATTCTAACAATGCATTAACCACTCCAATTGGCATGCCATGTTGAACGATTAAATTTTCTGCAAGTTGGACTGAGGTTTGTAATGGTTCTTTACCATTATTTATATCTCTTAAAACTTGGACAGGTGCCGTTGTTTCTAAATAGTGTTGAAGTTCCTGATCCTTGGTTTTTTGTCCCGCTTCTGCTACTGGTAGAGGATCGGTGACACGGGCAAGTTTTGGCGGCTCCTTGGATACGGTTAATTTATAAAAATCAGCAGCAGCCTTTCGTAAACGTTCCTGAGAAATTCCTAAATCATCATCTAAAGCAAGTATGACTACTTTTTGCATATCAAGGGCTGTTAAATGATATAAAAATGCCAACTTGGCTATAGCTTCACGCACTTCAAATGTCAACAAATTGGAAGGTACCAATTGCTCAGACAAACCAGCTTGCAATAAATCAAAATCGAATTGCTCCAAATAAAAAGGATATACTTTTTGTTGTTTATCCTTATGACTCGTATCCACTTGTAAATCTGATGGGATATTGGCATGAACAGGCTTATAGACATCAATAAAAGCACGAGATACATCCTTAAACGCCGAGTCCTTTACAGGTGACATAAAGCGCTGACGTAAGTTGCGATAAGCCTGCTCTCCAATTTTACTAAACAAAAACATCGACAGCAGCGGGTCTTTCATAAAGCTATCTGCATCTAATGGGCGCTGTAGCTCATATAAAAAACTACGCTCACCAGCATTTTCTTTTTTCCATGTACGCAGCAAACCAATAGCTTCTAAAGCAATACGAGCCTCAAACACTTTACCAATTGGTAGCCCTAGCACATTCATTAAATAATAATGTGTCATTTGCTGCTTTGGCATTTGCTCTGCTTCTGCCCATAATGTTAAATAGAGGCTAACTGGCTCTGATCCCGTTAATGGTTGATAAAATAATGTAACTAATTGACGCTCTTGTGTAGAAAATGCATGAGGTAGACGAATGTCGAAAGGATCGCCAGGCTGCAATTCCTTATATAAATGAATCAACGTCATTCATCCTCTCTGTTTGCTATGATTTCTTCTCCGTTTGACGTTGAATAATGTCCTTTATTTCTTCAATAAAGACATTGATATCTTTAAACTGACGGTAGACCGACGCAAAACGCACATAGGCAACCTCATCAATTTTGGCTAAGCGGTCCATGACCATTTCGCCAACATCTTCTGAGCGTACTTCCGAATTTCCAATACGACGAAGATCTTTTTCAATGGACAGAACAAGTTCCTCCAGCACATCAAGTGCCACTGGACGTTTTTCACAAGCACGAATAAGCCCACGAAGTACCTTCTCACGGCTAAACTCTTCTCGTGAACCTTCCTTTTTCACAACGACTAATGGCGTCTCTTCAATTTTTTCAAACGTTGTAAAACGGAAGCCACATGACTCACATTCACGACGTCTACGAATTTCTTTATTATCATCTACTGGCCTCGAATCCACAACACGCGTTCCGTTAAATTGGCAAGATGGACATCTCATATAATTACTCTCCTGGTTTACAACAATTTAATATATCTATTATAACAAATTTCCTACATGTAAGAAAAGTGCATTCACGTTTGTGGGCTCATGATAAATCTAAAGCACCTGAAGTACAAGAAAAGTTTCTGTAAAAAAAGAGCACATTGAAACCTTTTCGATTTCAATGTGCTATCTATAGAAATTATTACGCGTTTACCGTTTCTAAAGCATTTGCCACTTTTTTCACAAGGTCAACAACGCGTGCAGAGTAGCCCCACTCGTTATCATACCAAGCAAGTACTTTTACTTTGCGGTTGCCTAACACCATTGTAGAAAGTCCATCAACTGTTGAAGAATAAGTTGTTGTATTGTAATCAGAAGATACTAATGGCTCAACAGAGAAATTAAGGATACCCTTCATTGGACCTTCTGTTGCCGCTTTTACAAATGCTGCATTAACTGCATCAACTGTTACATCTGTATTTAAATCTACTACAAGGTCAACTAAAGATACGTTTGGTGTTGGAACACGAAGTGCCATACCATGAATTTTACCCTCTAATTCAGGTAACACTAATTTTAAGGCTTTCGCTGCACCTGTAGATGTTGGGATAATGGATTGGGCGCATCCACGTGCACGACGTAAATCTTTATGCGGATTGTCTAAGTTCTTTTGGTCATTTGTATAAGCATGAACTGTTGTCATTAAACCATTCTCAATACCAAATGTGTCATTCAATACTTTTGCTACTGGCGCTAAGCAGTTTGTTGTACAAGAAGCATTTGAAATAACATCATGTTTCGCAATATCCAATTTGTCATCATTTACACCTAAAACAATTGTGACATCCTCGTTTTTACCTGGTGCTGTTAAGATTACTTTTTTCGCGCCTGCTGCTAAGTGCATTGCTGCTTTATCACGCACATTAAATTTTCCTGTAGCTTCAATAACGATATCTACACCCATTGTAGACCAAGGTAATTTTAAAGGATCACGTTCACTAATAATTTGAACTCGTTTACCATTTACAACTAAAGCATCGCCTGCTGGTTCTACCGTACCTTCAAATGTTCCGTGATTTGTGTCATACTTAATCAAATGTGCTAACGTTTCTGCAGGATAGCTAGCGTTAATTGCAACGATGTTTAAATCTTGTTGTACGATAGCCTGGCGGAAAACCATACGTCCGATACGCCCGAAACCATTAATAGCAATTGATACTGTCATTTATAATATCCTCCTGTGAGTACATACTCAGATTAATTAATTATATACTTTATGGTGATTAGTATAACACAATTTTAAAAAAGATGAACATTATATATTGAGAATATAAAAGTTCTTATTTTCTGAAAAATTATTCTTTATTATGGCGTTTCCCCATAAAAAAATGCGTAGCAAGGTCGGCTTGCTACGCATTATAAAAGAACTCATGAAATAACATCCCAATAATGCAGGATTTTTTTTAATTGTTCTTCTGTACTTTCTATATTTTCATTATTATAAATGACCGCATGTGCACCCTTTTCTTTGACAGACATCGGCAGTTGAGAGTGCATACGTGCCAATGCATCTTCTTTAGATAAATTATTTCGTTCCATTAAACGTCGAAGCTGAACTTCTTCACTGACCGATACCACAATGATACGTTCCACAAAATGTTGAAGCTTACTCTCAAATAACAAAGGAATGTCCATCACAACATGTTCATGTCCTGCTTCTAAATAAGCATCACGCTGACGTAACATTTCTTTTCTGATTGCTGGATGCATGATATCATTTAACGTTTTGCGTTTGGCAGGCTCATGAAATATGATATCTCCCAGCAAAGTTCGATTTAAATTGCCGTCCTCAAGCAAGATAGCTTGTCCGAAGCTTTCAGCAATCAATGCTAATGTTTCAGTTCCTGGTTCTACGACATCTCGTGCTACAACATCTGCATCAACAATCGGTAAACCCAGTTCGCTCATCATTTTAGCTACTGTACTTTTTCCACTTGCAATACTTCCTGTTAGTCCGATAATCATTGCTAAATCCCCTTTAATGTTGACAATTTGGGCAATAGACAGAGGTACGCCCTCCAATTGTCATTTGACTTGTTGCCGTTTCACATGCTGGACATACCTTTTTCCCATACATTTTTAATCGATTCTGCATACTCCCTGCTTCCCCATTAATATTCCGATAATCAGAAATAGTTGAACCACCCGCTTCAATGCTTTGACGTAGGACAGCAACAATCTCCTCAAATAATGCTCGCTTCCGCTTTTCACTAATGCGGCTCATTTTGCGTGCAGGGTGAATTTTCTGAGCAAACAATGCCTCTGTTGCATAAATATTGCCACAGCCCGAAATGACTTGCCCATCCATAATTACTTCTTTTACGGCTTTATTTTCATATTTCGGTAGCTTAGATTTTGTTATAAAAAAATCACATGCATGCTCATCAAATGGCTCTGGTGCCATTTTTGTCAATGGCGCATGATCTTCAATTTTTGTCAGAAAACGAAGTTCACCGAATCGACGAATATCTGAATATATCAAGTATCCCCCATCTGCCATTTCAAATGTCGCATGGATATGCTTTTGAAATTTCGCCTCATTGATTTCTTCGGGTGAATTCACAACAAACCAAGCACCTGTCATCCCTAAGTGACTAACAAGAACATATGGAACATCATCCTTCAGCAAATGAAAGAAAATATATTTTGCTCTTCGTTCAATTTTGGTAATGGTCATCTGGGACAAAGTACTTTCAAATGCATCAGGCGCTGCTTGTTTGACAATACATTGTTTACCCTCACTAAAAGAGAAATGTACTCGTTCAGAAAGCTGAACCTGTTGAATGGTACGTCCTTCAACTGTTGGCTTCAATGCCTGGACGACACCCTCTACCTCTGGTAATTCAGGCATTTGAATCCCTCCTTATTTTGCCTCGTACCAAGTTGAGCCATGGTTAAAATCTACTTTAAGCGGTACAGCAAGCTCAATAGCGTTTTCCATGACTTCAGGTACAATTTTTTCGAGTAAGGCAATCTCTTCCTTTGGTGCCTCAAAGATTAGCTCATCGTGCACTTGAAGTAGCAGTTTTGCCTGCATCTTTTCTTTTTTCAATCGAGCATCCATATCAATCATTGCCTTTTTAATGATATCAGCTGCACTACCTTGAATTGGCGTATTCATCGCCGTACGCTCAGCAAAGCTTCTTAAATTAAAGTTTGAGCTTGTTATATCCGGTAAATAACGGCGTCTATTTAATATCGTTGTCACATAGCCATTAAATTTTGCATTTTGTACAATGTCATCCATGTACTGTTTTACACCAGGGAAACTTGCGAAATACTTTTCAATAAAATTAGCCGCTTCCTTACGCGTAATATCTAAGTTTTGTGATAGACCATAATCACTAATACCGTAGACTATTCCAAAGTTAACAGCTTTCGCTGCGCGACGCATATTACTATCAACCTCATCTTCTGACACATGAAATACATCCATAGCTGTACGTGTATGAACGTCCATTCCTTCACGGAAAGCCTCAACAAGGTTTTTATCTTCTGACATATGTGCAAGAACGCGTAATTCAATTTGCGAATAGTCAGCAGAAAATAATATCCAATCCTCTTTTGAAGGTACAAAGGCTTGACGAATTTTGCGGCCCTCCTCCAAACGAATTGGGATGTTTTGTAAATTCGGATCTGTTGAGCTTAAACGCCCTGTTGCAGTTAAAGCTTGCTGGAAGCGCGTATGCACTTTACTATCTGATACATGAATCTCCTTTAGTAAGCCTTCAATATATGTGGATTGTAATTTTCCAAGTTGGCGATACAACAGAATATGTTCGATGATAGCATGCTCTGACTGTAATTTTTCTAGGACATCTGCAGCAGTTGAATAGCCTGTCTTAGTCTTTTTAATCACAGGTAGCCCTAGCTTATCGAATAGAATCACACCTAATTGTTTTGGTGAATTAATATTAAAGGTTTCTCCAGCTTCTGCATAAATTTCTTGCTCAATTACTACAAGTTTATCATTAAGCTCTTGCCCCATTTTCTCTAACGTAGCGCGGTTAACCGTAATCCCTTCGCTTTCCATTTCACCTAAAATTCCTGCCAATGGTAGCTCTAGGTTTTTATAAAGATCGAATTGTTCATTTTCCTTTAATAAGGCTTCCAGTTTCGGCTGTAATGACCATACTGCAAAAGCTTTACGGCTAACATGCTGTGCAAGTTGGTCCAAATCAGGTATTGCACGCTTGGCACCTTTTCCATATACCGCTTCATCTGCTTGGACATCATAGTAGCCTAATTCCCTTGCAAGTGTTGCGATATCATCGCCACTTAATGCTGGATTATTAATATAAGAGGCAAGTAGCAAATCAAAGTCAACGCCAGCTAATTGAATCCCAGCTCGCTTTAATGATGCTTGAGCTGCCTTAGAATCGGATATATATTTTATTTTTGTGGCATCTTCTAGCCAACGACGGAGAATATCTGATTTTGCTGCTTTATCAAATGGAATATATTGCGTCTTTACGCCATCTGATAAGGCAATTCCCAGCTGCTGACAAGTATGATAGTGCTCGTTTTCAAGCTCTACATGCACAGCCATCACATCTTTTAAATCCTCAGGTCGAACTTCCTGGACAAGGTCATAATCGAGAGGCGCCTGTTCTTCTTCTTGCACTGTAAAGTCACTTTTATCAAGCAGCGATTTAAAGCCAAGCTCACGCCACACATTGATTAATTCATCTTCTTTTGGCCCATTATATGCAAGATCAGCCAGTGAAATGGTGATTGGAGCATCCGTATAAATCGTTGCCAGCTTCTTACTCATGATGGCTTGCTCTTCATTAGCTACAAGCTTTTCCTTCATTTTAGAAGCTTTCAATGTATCCATTGCTTCATAAAGTGCTTCAACGGAGCCATGCTCTTTTAATAATTTTACAGCCGTTTTTTCCCCGACGCCTGGTACACCAGGAATATTATCGGAGGAATCCCCCATCAAGCCTTTCATATCAATAATTTGAAGCGGCGTTAACCCATACTTTTCCGCAATAAAGGCTGGTGTATTTTTCTCTATTTCCGTAATACCTTTTTTCGTTATATAAACGGTTACTTGCTCTGTCGCCAGCTGAGTTAAATCACGGTCTCCAGAAACGATGATAACATCCATATCCTGCGACGAAGCCTCTTTAGCAAGCGTTCCGATAATATCATCCGCTTCATATAACTCCTGCTCATATTGCTTAATACCATACGCATCAATAAGCTTTCGTAAATAAGGAAATTGCTCTGATAATTCTGGTGGTGTCTTTTGACGTCCTCCTTTATATTCTGTAAAGGTTTCATGGCGGAATGTTGTTTTCCCAGCATCAAAAGCAACCAATATTTTGGTTGGCTGTTCTTCCTCTAATATTCTTTGTAGCATTGTTGTAAAGCCGTATACAGCATTAGTATGAATGCCACTATCATTCGTTAGCAATGGCAACGCAAAAAACGCGCGATACGCTAAACTATTACCGTCCAATAATAGTAATTTTTCCTTGGTCATGATTTTATCCTCCTGCGTTGTCTTCTTCTTCTACTTTATCATAACAATACATTTCAAGTAAAAAAAGCAGGCGTCCATCCTCAAGGTTATCCATTATTTTTAATGGTTTATCCACCACTTTAAAGACTTTATCCGCTATTTTAGCATTCCTATTCATTCAAAAAAGCCAACCGCGCGCAGCGGTTGACTTGTTTAAAATATTTTAACTCCTTAACGCATATTACCTATAATAGATGAACGACTATCCTGCATTTTTTTTACAAAATTAGTCATTACATCAAAAGCCTCATTTCGTTTACTATTCATGCTTTGTAAACGGAGCATATCCATTTGCTGAGAATTACTTAAAGCATCCATTTGACCTTGCTGTGCATTCAAATCAGCTAGCTGTTGATTTCGTTGTTGAACATCCTCTAGTTGATCCTTAAGCTGATTTTCTAACAGCTGTGCTCGCTGTGATTGGACTGCCTGTAATGCTGATTCTAGATCCATGCCTTGAATATCAATTGGTTGAATTAGGCTATTAGCAGAGGATTGCCCTGCCCCACTAAATAATAATCCGACTGCTAAAGCACTTCCAAACACGACCTTTTTCATCTTTATTACCTCCTATTAAAATGAATCTTTGCTTATCATACATACTAAAGGTTAAAACTAGGTTAAAAAATTCAATATGGTATGTATGCATCTGCCTATCAAGTTTAGTCATTGACTATTCTCAATAACTTGACTGTACTACAGATTAAATAAGGGCAATACTGACAAATGTTAATAATTTACGTATTTACAAGGCATAAGACGTATTACATCCATTACTAAAAAGCAAAAACTTTCATTCAAGGACAAGTCTCCTGTAAATGAAAGTTCTTAATAGTTATTATTGATTTGAAGTACGATAAAAAACTTCTTCATAGATGACAGTTAATATAAATGCATTCATAAAAGCAAACACAAGAAATAACGGCATGCCGCCTAATTGTGGATATGTTAGCTCTTGATTAAATACCATTACTGTACTAATTTGTGCCAAAAAGAAGATTAAGCCAATTCCAACTTGCCAAATAGGACGCTTGACCTTTCTTTTTTCATACCAAAATAATTTCTTAAAAAGGTTTCTTACATCATCTGCAATAATGATACTGATTAAAAAGATACAAACAAAAAATACTGGTATATGATAAACACTTTTCGTCACCCACGAAAAATCGGATAGACGGTAGAAAAGTGTTAATATCGAAGCTATACTACAAGCAATCCCTAAATTTTGGAGCCATTTGCTAATTTGTAATTTCAAAGCCTTTACCCCCAACTATTCTTTTTTAAACATTATCATTCTATCAAATTATAGCTGATTCGGGAATACAAACTTATAAATTTCTATTATTTTCATACTATAATAATTCGATTTCACGGATAGTTATAATTTGTGCAGCAAAAAAGTCGTCTCCTTCAAGACAGAGACGACTTTAAACTGCGTTTATTTAATATAACCAGACAAGATGTTGGCATATGGTGAAGTAGCTGGCAAGATAATAACCGTATCTTCCCCAACCGTTTTCTTATAGGATTCTAATGTGCGGTATAAAGAATAAAATTCAGGATCTTGAGAGAAAGATTTATTGTAAATCTTTGCAGCCTCTGCTTCTCCTTCAGCTTGAATTAAAGCAGCTTCTTTACTTGCTTTAGCAAGCATTTCTTGTACGTGTTGATCCGTTTGTGCCTCAATACGACGTTTCTGTGCATCTCCCTCTGAAAGATACTTTTGTGCAATTGATTCACGATCTGAAATCATATTCGTAAAAACGGATTGTTCATTTTCAGTTGGTAAATCAATGCGACGTATACGTACATCTACTACTTCAATACCATAGTTATCATTGGAAAGAAGTTCATTAACACGTTCAGTTACTTGATCATTTATGCTGCCTCGAGAAGAATCCTCATCATTTATAATCTCCGTATAGTTAATTCGGCCAAGTTCAGAGCGAATAACAGAATAAATGAACTCTTCCATACGTGATTCAACTTTTTCTATCGTACCAGCATTTGAAATCAATAGCTTAGGATCCGTAATACGCCATACAGCATAATTATCAATAATAATTCGTTTTTTATCCTTTGTATTAATTTCTTCTTCCGAAATCTCATATGTCATTTGGTTTTTTGGTAACTTTGTGACACTTTGAATAAAAGGAATTTTCATATTTAAACCTGGTTCACGCTCAAATTTAACAACCTCTCCAAACTGCCGAACAACAGCATACTCTGATTCTTTAACTATATAAATATTCGTTAATAAAGTAATCACTAGAGCGAATATGACCGTTAAGGTTACAGCTAGAGAGATATATTTTTTAGGATTCTTCGGTCCTTTCTTCGACATTTTAACTACATTGTCTCCCGAATCACCTTCTGAAGGAGCAGCTTTTTTACTTTTGCCAGATAAGAAATTGAGGAATTTTTCTAGATCCTTATTTTTTTGGTCCATTAGTTACCGCTCCCCTCTTTTTTCTCTGTTTGTGTCTGTTGCGACTGTTGAGGCTGTAGTTGCTGAAGTGGTAAATACTTCATCGTACTACCATCATCATTCATAATGTAAATTTGTGCTTTCGGTAGGACATTTTCAAGCGTCTCTATAATTAACCGCTCTCGTGTAATTTGCTGATTGCCCTTGTATTGCTCATACATTTTATTAAAGACCGCTACATCCCCTTGTGCTTGCTCAATACGGGCTGTTTTAGTTCCTTTTGCTTTCGACATAATAGCATCACGTTCGCCTTCAGCTTCACTAATGCGTTGGTTTTCATATTTTTCAGCTTCATTTATTTTTGTATTTTTCATTTCACGTGCATCTGTTACAGCAGTGAATGCTGCACGCACATCTTTATTTGGCAATTCTACATCTTGCAATTTCACACCTAAAACGCTTATTCCAATATCGTATTTTTCAATAAGAGAAACTAATAATTGGCGAGTATTTGCTTCGATGTCAGCTTTACCTTCTGTTAACGCTGCATCGATAGAAGAGCTTCCGATTATAGAACGAATGGCACTCGATGTCGCGCTATGTAATATTCTTTCTGGATCCTGCGAATTAAATAAAAACTTATTAGGCTCTGTAATTTTCCATTGAACAACAAGGTCTGTTAAGACAATATTTTCATCCCCCGTAATCATTTTTGTTTCGGCATCGTATGCCTCTAACTCACCTGCTTTATTTTGCTTATAACCAAATTGCAGACTAAACGTTTCTTTTGACAAAATTTCTACGGATTGGACGGGCCAAGGTAATTTAAAATGAAGACCTGGATTTGTTACTGTATCATCGGCACGACCAAATGTAATAACCACAGCTTGCTCTGATTCATCTACCGTGTACCATGAAGTAAAAACTGTAATAAGTGCAATAATTCCAAATATTCCAAGTCCAACAATCATTAGTGTCCTTTTCACACTCATGTCTGTTCCTCCTTTTGCTTAGTACTATTGTTTACGGTGAACCCTTATAAAAAGTTTCAAAATATTTTCATATAATGATTGTAAAGGACAGAATCCTCTGTATCTCACTCTTAACAAAAGCTTATCAATGCAAAAAAATCCTGTTACCTTTAGGGCAACAGGATATTGATAACCAGATGTTCAAATACTGGGAAAATGGTAGTGGATAATACAATACTAATTAATGCAGCAACGATCATCGCTAGACTAGCAAATGTGCCTTCTAGCTCTCCAAATTCAAATGCTTTTGATGTACCCGTTCCATGAGCACCCATACCAAGCATTAATCCTCTAGATGAAGGTCTGTGAAAACGACATACTTTGATAACGATTGGTGCTAACAAGCTTCCTAAAATACCAGTCGTCATAACGAAAACAGCTGTAAGCGTAGGAGAACCACCAATCATATTAGAAATATCCATCGCAATAGGTGTTGTTACAGAACGTGGCACTAAACTATGCACCAACTCATCATTTAAACCCACCAATAGAGCCATCATAAAGGATGACACAATAGCAACCGCTGAACCAACAGCAATGCTGATGAAAATTTCAAATGCGTGTTTTTTTAATAGGTTGACATTTTTATATATAGGAACGGCAAACGCAACGGTTGCTGGTCCTAGTAAATTTGTTAAGACACTCGCTCCAGAATTGTAGGATTTATAAGATATACCTGTCAGTAGTAAAATACCTATAATGACTAAAGGTGTAATCAGCATAGGTGTCAGCCATTCTTTTTTATATTTTTTGTAAAACATTTTACAAATATAAAAAATAGCAACGGTCCCAAGTAAGCTGACAATGGCGATTAATAAAGTCATATCGCATCACCCTTCTTTCGCTGCTCTAGCCATTGTGCTGTATACCCCGTTACAAACATTACCACAATGGCACTCACAACAATGACCAGCACAACCTTCATTCCCTGCACACCAAATAAGGCATGATAATCAATAACACCAATGGCAGATGGAATAAAGAATAATAAGAGTTCACTTAATAGTACGGCTGCTCCTAATTCAATCCATTCAAGCTTGATTATATGAAACTGTAACAGTAAAAATAATAGGACAAGTCCTATTATACTCCCTGGAATCGGCAAGTGAAGTAGGCGTGCAATAGTATTTCCGATTAATAATAGGATATAAAGATAGCCGATTTGCACGATACTTTTGACGATTTTCATGGTCATCCTTCTCTCATTTTTTTCTCTGCCTCAACAGTCAGGAAAACACGATTCGAATGATAAGAAGGTTGATTCACTGACTGTCAAAGCGTTCGTCTAACAGACAATCGCGGGTAAGATGGTTGTTAAACTTTATGCTACTATACTTTACACCTATTTACGTTCCCTGTAAAACAGAAAAAGAACCTAGTGTCTAAAAAACACTAAATTCTTTCTGTGGGGAATATAAAGCAGTTAAAAATCTTCTATTAGATTTTTATGGTCATCGTCTTAACAATCATATTGGGGGTTTCTAGAAATAAGTATAGTGCCCAAATATGAATGTAACATGTTGTTCATGTAAAGGATTTGTTAATTTTTCGGAATCATGACAATCATTTTAGTTCCTATGCCGACTTCACTCTCTACTTGAATTCGGCCATGATGCGCCTCGACTAAATGCTTAACAATCGCTAAGCCTAAGCCTGTTCCACCAGAATTACGACTTCTCGCTCGATCCACCCGATAAAATCTTTCAAAAACGCGCGCTATTTCATGTTTTTCAATACCAATTCCTTGATCCTCTATTTCGATAATGCCATGTGTTTCATTTTCCTTTAATCGAATAGAAACAGTCGTGTTTTCAGGTGAATATGTAATCGCATTGGTAATTAAATTCGTCACAATCTGAATGATACGATTGGCATCCCCCATAACCTGGACATCTCGTTCGATATCCACCTGGAAGCTCATATTTTTTTCATCCAATCGCGGAGCTGTCAATTCTGCTCCACGAATTAGAACATCCTGTAAGCCCATCGGCATAATATTGACAGTAAAACCATGCTGCTCGATCTTTGAGAGCTCTAGTAAATCTTGAATCAGCATTTGAAGTCGATTACTTTCTTTATATATAATCTCCAAAAAGGAAATCAGCATTTTTTCGTCTTTATAGGCCCCATCCAATAAAGTTTCTGAAAAGCCTTTAATAGATGTAATAGGTGTGCGTAATTCATGTGATACATTCGCAACAAAGTCTTTCCGAATTTGTTCTAATCGAACTAGTTCCGTTATATCATGCATAACGATAACAACGCCTAGCCATCGTCCGTGGTCCCCGATGACCGGTGCCCCATAAACTTCTTTGTTATAAAGTTCTTGCTGTACTTCCATTTTAATTTGTTGTCGATAAGGCATTTCTGTCAGAAAAACATGATCGATAAATTGTTCTAATGATTTAGGTAAGCCTATTGTACGAAAAACCTTTCCTTGTACATCATCAAGCTGCATTCCAAAGCGCTCCAGAAATACTCGATTTACAATGGAAATATTCCCCTCACGACCAATCATCATAAGGGAGCTCCCCATATTTTCAATTAAGGTTTTCAGTCTTTCTTCCTCTACTTCACGTATCGTTGTAATATCTTGCAAATTCCGTGCCAATATGTTTATGGAATGACTCAGTGGTATCATCCGTTCATGCTCATTTTCTTGAGCACGTGCACGATAGTTACCCTTTGCAAGCTCAAGGGCAGTGTCTGTCACATTATCAATCGGTGCAGTAAAGTTACGTATCATATAACGACTTATAATTGCTATTAATATCAACGTGATGGTAAAGAGAATAGCCAGTACTCCGTAAAGGCGAGCACGCACATAGTTCAATAAGGATTCGTCTCGTTCCATAGCCTGAGCTGCGTACAAAGCTTCCTGATCTTCCTTCGTTAAATCCATTTTGCGTTCATCGATTACTTGGTCCATTGATGTCCGTATCTCAGTGGTTGCTTGCTCGTTATATTGCTCGATATAAACAGGAAAAAGCTGACCTATAACAATCATTAGGACAGCTAGTATCGTTCCAAGTAAAAGCATGAATGTCAAGAATAAGCGGTTGCTCATCGATTTCATGTCGTTTTCGGCTCCTCAAATTTATAACCAAGACCTCTAATTGTTTTTATAAACATCGGCTTACGGCTATTTTCTTCAATTTTATCGCGAAGGTGGCTAATGTGTACATCCACAATTCGAGTATCGCCAGCAAAATCATATTTCCATACAGCACTTAATAGCTGATCACGTGTTAATACACGATTTTTATTTTCAAGTAAATAGATGAGTAGCTCAAACTCTTTTGGTGTAAATTCCAGTGCCTCATCCTGTAAAAATACTTCAAATCGCTCTGGGTACACTCGCAATTGTCCAAACTCATACATTTTTTCCTGCGCCTCATCCTTATCATCTGCGACAACATTTTGCGTGAAACGTCTTAATACAGCCTTGACACGCGCTAAAACTTCACGAGGACTAAAAGGCTTTGTCATGTAATCATCTGCTCCCAACTCAAGACCAAGAACTTTATCAAATTCGTCATCTTTAGCAGTTAGCATAATAATTGGCGTATTCATACGTTGTTGTCGTATTTGTTTACAGACCTCCATGCCATCTAGTTTTGGAAGCATCAAATCTAAAAGAATTAAATTTGGCTGTAAGTCGATTGCTTTTTCAAGCCCTTCCTGACCATCAGCAGCCGTTTCCACTACATAGCCTGCCTGTTCTAAATTATATTTCAATAATGTTGCAATCGAAAATTCATCTTCAATTACTAAAATCGTTTTTGTCATGTCTAATGCCTCCGTTAGTGATTTGAAACCCCCATTTCAAATCTCAAGACGTCTATAGCGCAAGTGGTGGAGTCACAAGCAATAAACCTTCAATTACAAGCTGCTTCTGCTCATTATATGAGTGGACAGATACAGTGATGGTATTGTCATATTTATTGATTGCTGTAACCTCTAATAGCGTATCGAACAATTCATAATGATAGAGAGGTCCTAAATATTTCAAATGTTGCTCAATAATTCGTGCACCTGGTCCTGGAATATACTTTGACACAGCTGATGTAATAATACCATTTAACATAATTGTCGGCACAATTGGCTTTTGAAAAGGTGTCATAGCCGCATAATCATGTTGAATATAAAGCGGGTTACTATCGTTTGTAAGGCCTAAATAAAGCAATAGATCCCTATCTTCAATTTTTTCAGTGATATGGATTTTCTCGCCAACTGTAATTTCATCGATTGTGAGACCAAGTTTACTATTTTTTTGAAGCAAAGATACGCCAACCCCTTTTCTATCATACTACATTCATAGTATCAATTTTATGCTAAAAGTACAATGAAAAGCAGAAGAACCTTACCTTTCTCAACCCTGGAAACATAAAAAACGAGCAGGAACATTCCCTACTCGTTTTAAGATTTAGACTGATATTCTACACTAAAATTTTCATCACATTACGAACTGCTTCTGCCGATTGATCTAAAGCTGCTTTTTCTTTGTCCGTTAATTCTAGCTCAAAGATTTTTTCAATACCGTTTTCGCCAAGTAATGTAGGAACACCTAAGTATAAATCATGATAGCCGTACTCGCCTTCTAAATAAGCAATAGATGGTAAAATACGTTTTTGGTCTTTTACAATAGCTTCAGCCATCTCTATTAGTGCCGCAGCAGGCGCATAATAGGCAGAGCCGTTACCAAGTAAGTTGACAATTTCTGCTCCACCATTACGCGTTCGGTCAACAATTTCTTCTAAACGTTCAGCAGAAATAAGTGTTTCTAACGGAATACCACCAGCAAATGAATAACGTGTTAACGGTACCATTGTGTCACCGTGACCACCTAATACAAAACCAGTAATATCTTTCACTGAAATCTTAAGTTCTTCTGCCACAAATGCACAGAAACGAGCCGTATCAAGAACACCTGATTGACCAATTACACGGTTTTTAGGGAAGCCAGTTTCTTTGTATACTGTGTATGTCATGGCATCAACTGGGTTTGTCAGTACAAGGATTGTAGCATTTGGTGAATGCGTAGCAATCTCTTTTGAAACAGTTTTCATAACACTCTGATTGATTTGAACAAGGTCATCACGGCTCATACCTGGTTTACGTGCAACACCAGCGGTAATGATCACTACGTCAGAATTCGCCGTATCTGCATAATTGGAAGTATCTTGCACATAAGAGTCAAACCCTTGTATTGGTGCTGCCTCCCACATATCTAGCGCCTTACCCTTTGTTGGGTTTTCTGCTTGTGGAATATCCACTAATACGACGTCACCAAGTTCTTTCTGAGCTGCTAAAAATGCTGCAGTAGCGCCTGTAAAACCGCCACCGATAACTGAGATTTTTTTTCGTTTCAGAGACATTTGAATACGCTCCTTTAAAATTAGGTTATATATTTTAAAAGAGGGAGGAGACTTCCATCTCACTCCCTCAATTAAACAAGTTTATCGTAAATATTCAATTAAAATTTACTGTCACCCTAATTATATCGGCAGAAAAAAGCATCCGCTTTAGCGATAAATTCTATTGTAGAATAGAAAATTATAGGTTTTTGATTAACTCATTAGCGAATTCTGAACATTTCACTTCTGTAGCGCCGTCCATTAAACGTGCGAAGTCATAAGTAACAACTTTAGAAGAAATTGTTTTCTCAACAGATTGAGTGATCATGTCAGCAGCTTCTTGCCATCCTAAGTGTTCAAGCATTAATACACCTGAAAGTAATACTGAAGATGGGTTTACTTTATCTAAACCAGCATATTTTGGAGCTGTACCGTGAGTAGCTTCGAAGATCGCATGGCCAGTAACATAGTTAATGTTAGCTCCTGGAGCGATACCGATACCACCAACTTGTGCAGCTAAAGCATCAGAAATATAGTCACCATTTAAGTTCATTGTAGCTACTACATCGAACTCAGTTGGACGAGTTAAGATTTGTTGTAAGAAGATATCAGCGATAGAATCTTTCACTAAGATTTTGCCAGCTGCTAAAGCATCAGATTGAGCTTTGTTTGCTGCTTCTTCACCTTGTTCAGCTTTGATAGCATCGTATTGGTTCCAAGTGAAAGTTTGATCAGCAAATTCTTTTTCTGCTAATTCATAACCCCATTTTTTGAATCCACCTTCAGTGAATTTCATGATGTTACCTTTATGAACTAAAGTAACAGATGGGCGTTTATGTTTAATTGCGTATTCGATAGCAGAACGTACTAAACGCTCAGTACCTTCTTTAGATACAGGTTTAACACCGATACCAGAAGTTTCTGGGAAGCGGATTTGATTTACACCAAATTCAGATTGTAGGAAGTTGATGATTTTTTGAGCTTGTTCTGAACCAGATTCGAATTCAATACCAGCGTAGATGTCTTCAGTGTTCTCACGGAAGATAACCATATCAACGTCTTCTGGGCGTTTAACTGGAGAAGGCACTCCATCAAAGTGACGTACTGGGCGTAAGCATACATATAAGTCAAGTTGTTGACGTAATGCTACGTTAAGAGAGCGGATACCACCACCGATTGGTGTAGTAAGAGGACCTTTGATTGCAATTAAGTATTCATTAATTTTGTCTAAAGTTTCTTGTGGTAACCATTCACCAGTTTGGTTAAATGCTTTTTCACCAGCTAAAACTTCTAACCATTCAATTTTCTTTTCACCGTTATAAGCTTTTTCTACTGCTGCGTCAATTACGCGTGATGCTGCTGCCCAGATATCTGGACCAATTCCATCACCTTCGATGAAAGGAATTACTGGATTGTTTGGTACATTAAGTACGCCATTTTCAACTACAATTTTGTTTGACATTCTGTTGCCTCCTAAATTCATAATCATAGGACTGTGTTAGTGATAACACAGTCCCAAACATTCTAGCATATTTTCCAAATTAGCGCTCGCTGATTGGAACATATTTTTGCATGCCTGGTCCAACATACTCAGCACGTGGACGGATTAGGCGGTTATTAGCATATTGCTCAAGGATATGTGCCACCCAACCTGAAGTACGTGATACTGCGAAAATTGGTGTGAACAGGTCATGATCAATACCTAAAGAATCATACACTGACGCAGAGAAGAAATCTACGTTTGCAGGTAATTTCTTTTGTTCTACGATCATGTCATGGATTTTAACTGACATTTCGTAAAGCTCTGGTTTACCAGTTAGCTCAGTTAATTTTTTAGACATTACGCGTAAATGCGGAGCACGAGGGTCGCCTTTACGATATACACGGTGACCGAAGCCCATGATTTTTTCTTTGTTGTCTAATTTATTTTGAATATAAGATTCAACATTTTCAAGTGAGCCAATTTCAGTTAACATTTTCATAACTTGCTCATTTGCTCCACCGTGAAGTGGTCCTTTTAATGCACCGATCGCTGCAGTTACACCTGAATAAACGTCAGATAATGTAGCTACACATACACGTGCAGTGAATGTAGATGCATTTAACTCATGGTCAGCATGTAATACTAATGCTTTGTCGAATGCTTCAATTTCAATATCTGCTGGCTCTTCGCCTTTAAGCATGTATAAGAAGTTTGCCGCATATCCTAGTTCAGGTTTTGGTGAAACTGGTTCTAAACCTTTACGAACACGTGCAAAAGCAGTTACTACTGTAGCAATTTTAGCTTGAAGACGAATTGCTTTACGGTAGTTTGCTTCTGGATCCATAACATCCGCTTCTTCATCGAATACACCAAGTAAAGATACTGCAGTACGCAATGCAGCCATTGGATGTACAGTTGAAAGTGGGTATGTTTTAAATTGGTCGACAATCGCTTGCGGAATTGACATGTTGTCTGCCAATTGTTGTTTTAATTCAGCTAGCTCGTCCTCTTTTGGTAAACGAGTATGCCATAACAGGTAAATTACCTCTTCGAATGACGCATTTTCTGCTAAATCATCAATGTTGTAACCAACATATGTAAGTGTGTCATCGATAATTGAACTGATTTTAGATTCCGCTGCTACGATACCTTCTAAACCTTTAGTTGCTGACATAAATTATCGCTCCCTCATACTTATTTTTTTGTTGCAAATGCGTTTTTTATGTTGCATTTACGAATTTTGCTCATATGAACCATTAAGTAAATCGCTTACATTGCTATTATAATCATTTTTGACAGCTTTGTGAATGAAAATCCTCCAAATAAAGAAAAAGACGTCCGAACGACTATATAATTGTCCTAAAGAGATTTTTTTGTATATTTTGACATTAATTTATCAATTGGTTTGGGGTGAATTTGTAAAAATGAGGAATTTAAAGTATTTTTCATACGAAAGAACTACGAGCGTTTTGCTATTTATTTTTTATTTAGTCATACTTTGGTTTGTATTACCTGTGTCACTCGCAATTTTTTTATCATTTTCGACGTATCCTATCATAAATTTTTTACACAAATATTGTAGGATTGCGTATTGGATTGCAGCAATTATTGTGGAAGTATTAATATTAACCTGTATTTTTCTACTAGTTGTCATATCTATTAACAGTATTATCGTCATTTTCCCAGAAATTCGAGAGACTTTACAAAATTTCCCGCTTTTCAGTGAATATGAATCAATGTTTGTACAAGTTTTAAAAGAAAAATCACTGTCCATTTTCGATTCCATCATCGTATATACAGCAGATCTTTTCCAATTATTAATGAAGCATGTCATTGAGGTTTTCATCTTTTTAGTCGCTTATTACTTTGCGCTTCTAGAAACACGTAAATCACGCTATTGGTTCTTTCAATATGTGCCTAAAAAATATCGTCAAGAGTGGCAATCTCATTTTGCAAAAATCATGCAACTTTTTCATTATTTCTTATTTGTAGAGTTTCAATTATTTACGATTACCCTACTCATTCTTTGTGCTGGCTTTATGATCCTTCAATTTGAACAAGCCATTATTAAAGCATTTATTGTAGCATTTGCAGATGTACTACCGTTTTTCGGAATTGGCGTTTTTCTTGTGCCAATGAGCATTTATTTTTATTTCAATGGCAATACCTTTTTATGCGTGGCCATTTTACTACTCTATTTATTTGTACAATTAACAAGGCAGCTAGCCGATTCGATGCTTTGGTCCAATACGCTTCAGCTACGCACATTCCATACATTCTTTATCAGCGCTGCCTCTATTCTATTATTTGGCTTTTATGGTATATTACTGAGCCCTATCTTTTTATTTCTAGCTGTAAAACTGAAAGAAAACTCTATCTTTGAACGATGATGAATTGACCTTTTTTCATTTTTTTACGCATCCAGTAATAGACAATAGGTTGGAACATTTTTCGAGAAAATGGCATGAGTAGGAATAAACCTAGGACATCTGTTAAAAATCCAGGTAACGCTAAAAGCAAACCACCACCAAAAGTTAAGAAAGTATCCACTAATGCAGCTCCTGGCGCTTCTCCGCGTGCCAATGTATTTTTCACATTTTGAACAGAGTTCATACCTTTATTTTTCATGACATAAATCCCAATCACACTCGTAGCAATAATGAGCAATAATGTACTTAAAACACCAATATTTTGTCCAATGACTATTAATAACGTCAATTCGGCTAATGTGTAGACAATGAAACCAAGAAAAATTTTTCGCATATTTTTCTCCTTTCTACTTGAAAAGCTATACCTTTTATACGTTATTATAGCCCGTTTAGTTTCATAAAAAAATGAATAGACCTATTCTATGAGAAAGCAACTTCTGTTAAAGGAAGGAATTAATAGTTTCCATAAAGTGTGTGTACAACCTTTATGGAAAAGCTCTAGTACAACAAACCGCACTAGAGCTTTTTGTTAATTATTAAAGAACGCTTGCATGTCCTTTGTAAATCACACCTGTTTCAGCGTCCATTGTAATTTCTTGACCATGACGGATTAATGTAGTTGCTTCTTTTACACCAACGATTACTGGAATACCTAGGCTTAACCCTACAACTGCTGCATGGCTAGTAAGTCCACCTTCTTCAGTAATTAGGCCAATACAATTTTCTAAAGCAGGCATCATATCACGATCTGAACCGACTGTAACAAGAATGCATCCGTCTGTATCGTAGGCAAGTGCCTCAGCAGCATTTTTAGCAACCACTGTTTTACCAACAACTGATGCTTTTCCGATCCCTTGTCCGCGTGCAAGTAAATCTCCAATAATGTGAACTTTCATTAAGTTTGTTGTACCCGCTTCACCTACAGGTACACCTGCTGTAATGACAACTGCGTCACCATGTGTAACAAAACCATGCTTCAAGCTTTCATCCACAGCTAGTTCTAAAATTTCATCTGTTGTTGTCACTCGTTGACACACAATTGGGTATACGCCCCATACTAGTGTTAATGTATGAGCTGTATTTGTAGAGCCTGTTACGGCAACAATTGGCACTCCAGGTCGATATTTTGCAATCATTCTCGCTGTATTACCACTTTCAGTTGGTGCCAATACGGCTTTCACCCCTAAATTGATAGAAGTATAAGCTACAGCTTGTGAAATTGCCTCTGTCATATTTGCTTCTTTCTCACGACTACGTGTAGAAACAATTGATCGATAATCTAATGAATTTTCAGTGCGTTGTGCAATTTTATTCATCGTTTGTACCGATTCAACTGGATAAAGACCTGCGGCAGTTTCACCAGATAACATGATAGCATCTGTTCCATCAATAATTGCGTTGGCTACATCACTTGCTTCTGCACGTGTTGGTCGTGGGTTACGCTGCATGGAATCTAACATTTGAGTTGCCGTAATTACCGGTTTACCAACTTGATTACATTTTAAAATTAATTTCTTTTGTACAAGTGGTACTTCTTCTGCAGGAATTTCAACACCAAGATCTCCACGAGCAACCATTAAACCGTCAGATACTAGGATGATTTCATCGATGTTATCGACACCCTCTTGGTTTTCAATTTTTGGGATGATTTGAATATGACTACCACCATTTTGTTCAAGCAATTCACGAATTTCAAGAACATCTTTTGCACGACGAACAAATGAAGCAGCAATAAAATCAACACCTTGTTCGATACCAAATAAAATATCTTGTGCGTCTTTTTCTGTGATACCTGGTAGTTGTACAGAAACACCTGGTACGTTAACACCCTTTTTATTTTTTAGTACGCCAGCATTTTCAACAATTGTATGAATTAATCCTTTTTCCATATCCGTTGCTAATACACGTAGTTGAATTAGTCCATCATCAAGTAAAATAATTGAATTTTGCTCAACGTCTTCAATTAAGCGCTCATATGTGACAGAAAAGCTCGTCTCAGTACCTTCTACTTCTGTCATTGAAATATCAATTACTTGACCTGCTGACAAATGAAGCTCGCCATTTTTCATGTTATGTGTACGAATTTCTGGTCCCTTTGTATCAAGTAAAATTCCCACTGGTTTATTTAATTTTTGTGCCACTTCACGAATTAAATGAATACGCCCTGCATGTTCCTCATGTGATCCGTGTGAAAAATTCAAGCGGGCTACATTCATACCTGCTTCGATTAATTTTTCTAAAATTTCTGGTGACTCACTTGCAGGTCCAATTGTACATACGATTTTTGTTTTTCTCATTTTTGCCCACTCCGTTTTATAACAAATTATATTGATAGTTCTTTCATTAGTGTATATAGGCTTACATCAGCCTCATGATTCTTTTCAAAAGCCTCTGGCATATCATAATCAATGACTTGATGATTGCGAATACCTACTGCTCGACCAGCCTTGCCTTCCATAAGTAATTCAACTGCATGTGCGCCAAACTGACTCGCTAATACGCGATCTCTTGCTGTAGGTGATCCACCACGTTGGATATGACCTAATACTGAAACACGTGTTTCTTTTCCTGTTTTTTCTTTTAACAGTTTTGCCAGCTCACTTCCTGACATAACACCCTCTGCCACAATAATAATACTATGCTTTTTACCACGTGCTGCACCACGATCTAAGCGTGCGACAATATCATCTAAATTATAATCTTCTTCTGGAATTAAAACTGTTTCAGCACCAGCAGCAAGACCTGCCCATAAAGCGATATCTCCTGCATCACGTCCCATTACCTCTACAATGAAAGAATTTTCATGAGATGTAGCAGTATCTCGGATTTTATCAATGGATTCTACTACTGTATTTAGGGCTGTATCAAAGCCAATCGTATATTCAGTTCCAGGAATATCATTGTCAATTGTTCCAGGTACCCCTACAACTGGGAACCCTTTTTTCACCAAATCCATGGCACCTCGATAAGATCCATCACCACCAATGACAACAAGTCCTTCAATACCAGCAGCTCGTAAATTCTCAATACCTCGTTGCTGAACAGCATCTTCTTTAAATTCTGGGCATCTTGCCGAATTCAAATGCGTTCCACCACGTTGAATAATACCACCAACTGCACCTAAATCAAGTTCTTCCATAAATCCTTTTACTAAGCCTTCATAACCATGCTTAATTCCGACAACATCAATTCCATGAAATGCTGCCTTACGAACGACCGCTCGAATAGCAGCGTTCATTCCAGGCGCATCTCCACCACTAGTTAATACAGCAATTTTTTTCATTGTCGAACCTCCTGCAGTTACTATTATTATTCACATTAACATGAAAAAACAAACTATGTAAGGGTTCTGGGGATACAAAAACATAACTTTTACATAAAAAATGAAAAGAATGCGCTTTCACACACTCTTTCCACCTAAAAACATCCTAAATCTAACATTTTTTCAAGAAGTCTGGCGTTTATTATGCGCTATTATCTTCTTTAATTTTTATAGCTTTTTAATATGTTAAGAAACAAATTTTGTCTCTTATCGAGCAAATATATAACTTTTAAATTTTATATCCTATTAAAGTAAACAACATTCATCTTTTTACAAACAGATTTACACTTCTGTATACTGTCCAATTTTTTTAAATTTTTCATAGCGATCTTCAACTAATTGTTCTCCATTTAAAGAATTTAATGCATGAAGTGTGTCACTAATGCATTCTTTAATAGAAAGGGCCTGTTTTGCTACATTGCGATGTGCTCCACCAATAATTTCAGGAATAATGCCATCAATTACACCAAGTTCTTTCAAATCAGGTGCTGTGATACGCATGGCTTCTGCTGCCTGCTTAGCCAGACTACCATCACGCCATAAAATAGATGCCGCTCCTTCTGGCGAAATAACAGAGTAAGTCGAGTTCTCAAGCATAAAGACACGGTTTGCTACACCTAATGCTAATGCACCACCACTTCCTCCTTCACCAATAACGATACTAATTACAGGCACAGTTAAGCCAGCCATTTCTACAAGGTTTCTAGCGATTGCTTCACTTTGACCACGTTCCTCAGCAGCTTTCCCTGGGTAAGCACCTTTTGTATCAATAAAACAAATAATTGGTCGTTTGAATTTTTCAGCTTGCTTCATCAAGCGTAGTGCTTTTCGATATCCCTCTGGATGAGGCATACCAAAATTACGACGGATATTTTCCTTAGTAGACTTACCACGTTGATGTCCAATTATTGTTACTGGTTGCCCTTCGAAAATGGCAATCCCACCAAGAATGGCTGCATCATCACCAAATGTACGATCACCATGTAATTCAATAAAATCTTCACACATTGCTTCAATATATTGAAGCGTTGTAGGTCTTTCTGGATGCCTTGCTACTTGCACACGATCCCACGGCTTCATATTGGCATAAATCGATTGCTCTAATTGTGATAAACGTGTTTCAAGCTTCTCGATTTCACCAGACATATCAACTTCTGCTTCAGCAGCAATTGTTTTTAATTCATCAATTTTCTCACGTAATTGTACGACTGGTTCTTCAAATGCTAAATTTTTAGACATGTTGTACGCCGCCTTTCGTATGCATTTTTACAAGTAAAGAAACTTGGTTACGTAAATCTTTGCGATGGAAAATGGCATCAAGCTGACCATGCTCTAATAAAAATTCTGCTGTTTGGAAATCACTTGGTAGTTTTTCTCGTACAGTTTCTTCAATTACACGTCGCCCTGCAAAGCCAATCAATGCCTGTGGCTCTGCAATATTTATATCACCAACAGAAGCAAAGCTTGCTGAAACTCCGCCTGTTGTTGGATGCGTTAAGATGGAGATGAACAATAAGCCTTGATCACTGTGGCGTTTTAATGCGACACTAGTTTTCGCCATTTGCATTAATGATAATACGCCCTCTTGCATACGAGCACCACCACTAGCGGTAAAGATAATAAATGGTACACCTAGTTCAGTTGCCTTCTCTACTGCTCGCGTAATTTTTTCACCGACTACAGAGCCCATTGACCCCATACGGAAGTGCGAATCCATAATCGCTACGACAATTTCTTCCCCATCTATTGTACCAACGCCTGTTAGGACAGCCTCATTCAAGCCTGTTTTCTCTTGGTCTGCTGCAATTTTTTCAACATACGCTGGGAAATTAAGGGGATTACTTGTTTGTAAATGATCATCCATGGATTCGAATGAGCCTTCATCTAAGAAATAGTCCACACGTTCTTGAGCAGTCATTTTGAAATGATGACTACATTTTGTACATACTTTATGATTTTTTTCTAATTCTTTTGTTAATTGAATGTGACGACATTCAGGACATTTTGTCATTAACCCTTCTGGAAATGCCTTTTCTTGCCCGTCCTCTTTCTTTTTTCGATTACCACTAAATAAGCTACGTATTGCCATGTTCGACTCCCCCTTTGTTGTTGTCTAAATGCTCTGTACAGTACTCATCCACTGCTCATAAGCTTTTAATGCTTCTTTTTCGTAACCCAGCTGCATCGATTTCAACATCGTTTGAATGATTAATTTTTCATCTTCTGTTGAGTTTCGATTTAAACGGTCGCCATCATAAGCTGCTAATTGAAACCAGATTTTTAATGAAAGACGATTACCTGTCGTAATTAATAGTTCTCTTAAAATATCTCGACAATTAATTGTACCTTCTATTTCTAGTTTCACAAAAAAACTATCCCACACAGGTAGTGTGCGAAGAATCTCTGTACAACTTATTACGCGGATTGCTTCCATTTCATGAATTTGTCGCGTTAATTCGACATCTTTTTTTGATTTTTCATCTTCTAATATAAACATCGACAGTATTTCTACGAGCTGATGCTTATGTGTGGACGCAAGAAAAGTACCACCACCATGTCTCGTTTCAATAAGCCCTAGCAACTCTAAGCTTCGCAAAGCCTCTCTCACAGAGGATCGCCCGACACCTAGACGCTCTGATAGAACTCGTTCGGAAGGTAGCTTCTCACCTGCTTGAATTTTTTCCATTTTAATGAGTTGACGTAGTTGTTGGACGATTTCTAAAAACACTTTTTTTTGTTCGGTTTTTTTATCCATACGACTAACTCCCCTTATCAAAAAAGTGGTCTGACCACTTTTTAACGTTGACTCTAGCTTACAAAATAACTGTGCAAAAGTAAAGAAAAAACTGCATAAAATTTAATGCAGTTTCTAATTTCTTGTTTCATTTTATATCTTTTTCGTCGTTTGCGCATGTTTTACTTTGATTTGCGGCTTGCCAAAACGTCTTTCCAAAACACCTTCAATCCATAACATTTCCTCCTCTACCAGCAGGTCTTGGACCAACTGAAAGGTTTGTGGAAAAAATGTAGTGGAAACTGTTCCAAACTCATCCTGTAGCTGAACAAAAGCCATTTGCTCACCTTTTTTCGTACGGATTTTCTTCACTTCTTCAATCAGACCAATCATTTTTATGGAGGTACCATCACGCTTCTGCTTCAACTCTCGACAGGTACTATTGATATCCGCCCAGAAGAGTCTTTCCTGTGCAACTGGATGGGTAGAAATATAAAAGCCCAAGCTCTCTTTTTCATGCATCAATTTTTCCTTCTGGGACATTGCTTCTGCCTGCATATATTTTGGTTTACCAAAACTAAATGCCATTGCTGATGCTAAATCAATATCTTCAGTTGGCCTTAAAAGTTCTGCGTGTTTCAAAGCTGCCTCAACTGTCATGATGAGGACGGCTCTATCTTTTTCTAGATAATCAAGCGCCCCAGCATATATCAATGATTCCAACACTTTTGGCTTAAAATGCTGCGCACTTAAGGCAACAGCTAGATCAAATAGGTTATTTAATACCTCTGGATTTGTTTGACGGAGTCCATGTATTTTTTCTATAAATGTATGAGGCACACCTTTAATTCCTAATAAGCTGTAGCGAATGCCTTCCTTTTCCACCGTAAAATATTTCGTACTACTTTTTAATGAAGGTGGATAAAATGGGATGCCCTTATCTTTTGCCTCATGGACAAATTGTTGAATCTTTTCTACATTTCCCGTGGCATTTGATAATAACGCTGCATAAAAGTTTTGAGGGAAATGCGCCTTTAAATAAGCCATTTGATAGGAAATAACACTATAGGCCACAGCATGACTTTTAGGGAAACCATAATCCGCAAAGCGTACAATCAGTTCGTATACTTCTTCAGCTAAACGCTGATCAAAGCCTTGGCGTAGCGCCCCCTGAACAAATGCTGTGCGTTGCTCCTCTAAAACTTGTCGATTTTTTTTACTCACTGCTCGGCGAAGCAAATCTGCCTGTCCCATTGTAAAGCCGGCCAGTACTGATGCAATTTTAATAATTTGTTCTTGATAAACGATCACACCAAAGGTCTCTTGTAAAATAGGCTCTAGCACTGGATGTGGCATCGTTACCATTTCTCTGCCAGCCTTCCGTTTTGCATAGACAGGAATAAAATCCATTGGACCTGGGCGATAAAGTGCATTTACAGCCACAATATCTAAAAAGGTTGTAGGGCAGATATCACGCAAGGCTTGCTTCATACCGTCTGATTCTAATTGAAAAATCCCCAGCGTATCCCCTCTTTGTAATAGTTGAAACGTCTTGTCATCATGCAGTGGGATTCGCTCAAATTCTATCCAAGGACCACCAGCTTTATAAATTGACCAACGTATTTGCTCTAAAATAGTGAGATTGCGCAAGCCTAAAAAATCCATTTTGACGAGACCACATGCTTCAATATCTCCCATTGGCCATTGCGTACTATAAATACCATCATGCCCTTCTTCAATCGGTACAGTATTCACTAAAGGCGATGGAGCGATGACAATACCAGCTGCATGTATAGACGAGTTTCTTGGTAGGCCCTCCAATTTTAACGCCACCTCGTACCAACGCAAATGCTTATCATTCTCCGCTAACCAGCCTTGAAAGTCCTGTGACTCTGCTACAGCTCTTTGTAATGTAATTCCCGGCTTATTTGGAATCATCTTCGAAATTTTTTCTAGCATTTCCGCATCAAAGCCAAATACCCGTGCAACATCCCTGGCAACTGCTTTTGCAGACAATGTACCAAATGTAATAATTTGTGCGACATTTGCTTTGCCATACTTTTGGGCAACATACTGAATGACTTGATGCCTTTTACTATCAACAAAATCGATATCAATATCAGGTAAGGTAATTCTTTCAGGATTTAAAAAACGTTCGAATAATAAACCATAGGCAAGTGGATCTACTTGGGTAATCGAAAGACTATATGCCACAAGCGAACCTGCTGAGGAACCACGTCCAGGTCCCGTCAAAATTCGATTTTCTTTTGCATATCGCATAAAATCCGCCACAACCAAAAAATAGTCAGCAAAGCCCATAGAGCAAATAATTTCTAGTTCATACTGTAATCGTTCATGGTAAGCACCGGGTATTGCCAGTTGCTTGAATCGCTCTTCTAATCCAGTAAATGCTTCTTTAACAAGCAAGCTTTCAGCTGTTTCACCTTCAGGTACAGGAAATTTAGGCATTTGCACAGGCATTTTTGGTAAATCAGCTTTACAGCAAGCAAGCATTTTCGTACTGGCATCAAGCCAATCTGGACGATCCGCAAACCAATTTTGCCATTCGAATGCTGTTGGGGCAAAATAGCCCTGTACATCAGCTGTTTGCATAGTATTACCAAGCTTTTCTCCTGTATCAATTGCTCTTGCTACTTCATAAGCAAAATGATCTTCCGGACGCAAGAAATAACAGCTTTGAGATGCTACAAGTGCAATAGCATGTTCTTCACACCAAGAAACGAAATCATCTTCTTGTTCAGCTTTTATCCCTCCAGGTCTAGCAATCCCCATATAGAGGTGATGGTTAAACAGTTGGACCAAAGCAGAAATCATTGCCTGCCAGTCATCTACATCTGTTAAATCGTCTGAAGAAAGTAGCGCTATACAACCTGCTGAATATCCCTCAAGCCATTTCCAAGGCAGCATATCATCTTGTCTAATTGAAATCGCACTACTAATCTTTAATAAATGTTGATAGCCCTCCTGTGTCTGCGCATACAGGACGAGGGGAAGCGTTTTATCATGCCACTGAACGTTAACCGAAAGCCCTATAACCGCATGGATATTTACTTGCTGCAATGCTTTACAAAAAGGCAAAAGCCCGTACAATTTCGTATTAACGATTGCACAGGCTTGTGTCTTTTGTTCTTGTAAAAAAGGAATCAATTGCTCAAGCCGAATTGTGCTTTTCAATAAATCCGCGCTCGTATGCATCTTTGTATATACATGTGTCAAATGAATCCCTTCCTTTTCTCTGTTAATGATACGCTTTACAAATCTCTTTTAATCTTGCAATAACGAGGTCTGCTTCTTCCCATGAATAGGCAGTAGCACCAGATGCAAGCGGATGTCCGCCACCGTTAAATTCTTTTGCTAATGTATTGATAACGGGACCCTTCGAACGTAATCGTACACGGATCTGATCCCCCTCTTCAATGAAAACAACCCAAGCGCATATATTTTTAACACTGCCAAGGCAGCCTACTAATAAAGAAGCCTCAGATGGCACAGTGTCATGCTCTGCCAGTAATTCTTTTGTTAGCTTCACATAGGCAGCTCCATGCTCATCCATTGTAAAGTTTTGATAAATATATCCCTGTAAATTAAGTAATTTTTGCTCCATTTCGTACATGCCATCAAATAGTTGGTTTCGATCAAAATCATATGTAATCAGATCCGCAGCAACTTTAAATGTTTTAGCTGTTGTACTTGGGAATTGGAATCTGCCTGTATCGCCCACTATTCCTGCAAATAATAAGCGTGCAGCAGCATCTGAAAGTTTCCAGTTTGCTACTTCCTTGCCTTCTTCATATAATTCATAGATCATTTCACTACAAGAGCTTGCTGTCGTGTCCACCCATAAAAGATCACCATAAGCATCATCATTTGGATGATGATCAATTTTTATCACCATTTTTCCTTTTGTGTAGCGTTGGTCGTCAACACGTTCTGTATTAGCCGTGTCAGTGACAATAACTAAAGCATTTTCATACACTTCATCCGCTATTTCATCAGGCTGTGCCATAAAAGATAAAGAAGCATCATGTTCCCCTACAGCAAAAACCTTTTTCTCAGGATAATTGGCTAAAATAATCTCCTTTAAGCCTTGCTGTGAGCCATAAGCATCAGGATCAGGACGTACATGACGGTGGATAATAATGGTTTCATTGGCCTCAATTGTGTCGATGATTTGTCTTTTCACAATAATTTCCCCCAAAATGATAGTAAGAACCGTTAGCATTTTTACATAATTATCGTTACAATAATGTCTAGTTATGCTAGGAGGTTTACTATGCTCAATTTAATATTTGTGTTTGCGATTATCATATCTTTTGTTTTTTATTTTTATTTTAAAACAAAACAATTCCGTTCTCCATTACCTATTGCTAAAAACTGGTATAAAAGCAAAGCGAACATCGGCTTAGGTTCCTTAATATTGTCATTTGCTTTAAATCAAGCTTATTTATTCCCGAGCTTATTTACATTTATTATTGTAGCAATTCTTGCCGCGCTCGGCATCTTAGTTATTGTAGAAAATATAAAAAAAGCACGTCATTATGGACAATTTGTTGAGGAAGAATTCCGCATTAATCAATAATATATGTAACAAAGGGATGACCAAGCAATTGCGCTAGGCCATCCCTTTTCAATACTTAACGTTCTAATAGTTGGAACATCATCATTGCCTTACCAACAAGCATTTGTTGATTATACACTTCAAAATCCATCTTCACAAACTTACGACTCATATCTAAAATCCGAGGCTTAACAGTTAGCGTACTTTCCATTTGGACTGGTTTAATAAAGTAAATAGTCATATTCTCTGCCACTGCATCTCCACGTTTACGTCGTTTTAATGCGAATGAACCGACCTCAGCTAGTAAAGTTGTAAAAGCACCGTATGAAATTGCTCCATATTGATTAGTCATTTGTGGTGTGACTTTAAATTCAACGATGAGTTCTTCATCACCTAATACCTTCATTTCATTTTTCACTAAATCATCAATCGTTTCACCATGCTGTGGCTGTCTTTGTGCTAATTGCAACGCCTTCAGTACATCTTGACGGCTAATAACACCCTGTAAAATATTGTCGTCATCTACAATTGGTAAGAGATCAATCCCCTCCCAAATCATTCGATGTCCTGCCGAAGCGACACTCATTTTCATGGAGCCAGCAATTGGGTTTTTCGTCATTACTTTTTCAATAAGCTCGTTTTCTTCACGACCAATGACGTCTTTTACGGTAATCATACCGACCAATTTATTTTGGTGGGTAACTACAGGAAATGCACCATGGGTTGTACGTTCATTCAGCTTCTGGAAATGATGAATTGTTTCATCATTTTTTAATGCTGCAGTGTCAGTCATCGGTACATAAATGTCTTCGATAAAAAGAATATCTTTTTTAATCAATTGGTCATAGATTGCCCGGTTAATCATTGTTGCTACTGTAAACGTATCGTAGCTTGTTGAAATAATTGGTAAATCTAATGAATCTGCAAGCAACTTATTATCTTCCGTAGTATCAAAACCGCCGGTGATTAAAACAGCTGCCCCCGCTCGAAGGGCATTCTCATGTGCTTTAATACGGTTACCAACAATTAATAAGCTACCTGCATCAGTGTAACGCATCATGTCCTCTAATTGCATAGCTCCAATAACAAATTTTGTTAGTGTTTTATGTAGACCTGATTTACCACCTAAAACTTGGCCATCTACAATATTAACAATTTCTGCAAAAGTTAAGCGCTCAATATTTTCTTTCTTTTTTTTCTCAATACGAATTGTTCCAACACGTTCAATAGAACTTACTAAGCGACGATTTTCAGCTTCCTTAATTGCACGGTAAGCTGTTCCTTCACTCACTTGCATTTCCTTTGCTATTTGCCGTACTGAAATTTTATCGCCCACGGGTAGTGATTCGATGTATTGTAAAATTTTCTCATGTTTTGTAGACAAAATATCACCTATTTCCTAAGCTTCAATTCTGCTCTTAGTGTACCATATTTTTTATGAAAATATTTAATATAAAGTGATGAAATTGTTTAACTTTCCCCATCATTTCAACTACCAGCGTGGTGTCGATTCATATAGTACAGCATTACCAACGATTAGAAACAGTTTACTTTTTCGCCAGCTTTCAAAATTTGAACTTCTGTATTTTGTACTAAATCTGCAAAAATCTGTGGATCTTGCTCGATTGGTGGGAATGTATTGTAATGAATCGGTACGACAATTTTCGGCTTTAAAAACGAAACTGCACACGCTGCATCCTCTGGCCCCATTGTAAAATTATCACCAATTGGTAAGAATGCAATATCAATTGGATGTCGTTCACCAATTAGTTTCATATCACCAAAAAGAGCTGTATCGCCCGCATGATAAATTGTTAATCCTTCAATAAATAATAAAATTCCAGCAGGCATTCCCATATAAATTATTTCGTTATTTTCTGTTACATAAGAAGAGCCATGAAAGGCTTGTGTAAACTTTACTTTACCGAAGTCAAATTCCTTTGCACCACCTATATGCATTGGGTGTGTTTTTACACCTTGCCAAGAAATCCAATTAGCCAGTTCATTTGGCGCAATGACTAGCGCATCTTTTTTCTTCGCTAATTCTACTGTATCTCCAACATGATCATTATGGCCATGTGTAAGTAAAATAATATCTGGCGCTTCGTCAGCCACTTTTAAGTCTGTTTGCCCATTGCCATTAATAAAAGGGTCAATTAATATCGTTTTTCCATTTGTTTGAATTTTGACAACTGAATGTCCATGATAACTTATTTTCATCTTAACATCCTCCTCGATTAACAAAGTACAGTCCAACATTTTAATTCGCTACCCATGCGCTTTTTCCCTTTTTTTGATATGCTTGTACAGAGAATAATGGTAGTATTCTCTAACAGCTTTATACCCTGTTAGAGCACAATTATTCAGTACTAGATAAGAATCCTCGCTACTTTTTTAGGCAGTCGAAGCTTTCTTACGTAAAATTTCCCATGCAATAAAAGGAGGACATATTGATGTCAAAGGTTGAAGAAATCCAACGTTACTTGCAGCAAAATCATATCGATGCAGCATTCGTAACAACACCTGACAATGTTTTTTACGTTTCAGGCTTTAAAAGTAATCCACATGAAAGATTACTAGGCGTGATGATTTTTAAAGATGCGGAGCCTTTTCTAATTTGTCCACAAATGGAGATTCCAGATGCAAAGGCTGCTGGATGGTCCTATGAGGTAATCGGCCATCAAGATACAGAAAATTCGATGGAAGTTCTTGCTCAAGCGATCGTAGCACGCCAAATCACCCCAGCTACATTTGCAATTGAAAAAGCTCAACTCATTGTTGAGCGCTTGGAAGCTTTACAGCAATCTTTCCCTCAAGCTAGCTTTGTGCGTCTTGATGAAAAGATTAATGCGATGCGCGTAATCAAAGATGAAAGTGAATTAGAAAAATTACGTAAGGCTGCAGAGTTGGCTGATTATGCAATTGAAATCGGTTGCAAGGAAATTGCTGAAGGTAAAACAGAAATGGAAATCCTAACAGCGATCGAAAGTGCCATTCAAGATAAAGGCTGTAAAATGTCTTTTGAAACAATGGTATTGAGTGGTCCAAAAACTGCCTCTCCTCATGGGAAGCCAGGTGCACGTAAAATTGAAAAAGGTGATATGGTACTATTTGACCTTGGCGTTATTTACGATGGCTATTGCTCAGATATTACACGTACTGTTGCTTTTGGTGAGCCAAGTGAAGCTCAAAAAGAAATTTATCAAACTGTTTTAGCTGCCAACACAAATGCTGTCGCAGCAGTAAAGCCAGGTGTTCGTGCGATGGACTTAGACAAAATTGCACGTGATACAATCACAGAGGCTGGTTATGGTGACTATTTCACGCACCGCCTTGGACATGGTCTTGGTATTTCTGTGCATGAATTCCCATCTGTTACAGGTGCTAATGAGATGACGATGGAAGAAGGTATGGTCTTTACGATTGAGCCTGGCATTTATAAATCAGATGTAACAGGCGTACGTATTGAGGATGATGTTGTCGTAACAAAAGATGGCGTTGAGGTATTAACAAAATTTCCGAAAGATTTAATCATTCTATAATGCAAAAAAGGAAGCAACTAGTGTGCTTCCTTTTCCTATGTCTAGCAAAGTTTATTGAATTAACTCATCCACATTGACAAATGGTAGTCCCTGTGAATCTGCCACTGCTTTATAAACAAGTTGTCCATCTAATGTATTCACGCCTTTTTTCAGTGCTGCATTATCAAGGCAAGCTTGTTTGTAGCCTTTGTTGGCAATTTGAAGTGCATATGGAATTGTATTATTTGTTAAAGCAATTGTAGAAGTACGTGGTACCGCACCAGGCATATTTGCAACTGCATAGTGTACAACGCCATGCTTCACATATGTTGGATCATCATGTGTTGTCACACGGTCAGATGTTGCAAAAATACCACCTTGGTCAATTGCGATATCGACTACAACAGAGCCGGCTTGCATTGATTGAATCATTTCTTCAGATACAAGTTTCGGTGCTTTTGCGCCTGGGATTAATACCGCCCCAATAACTAAATCTGAATCTTTCACTGATTCTGCAATATTATATGGATTAGACATTAATGTTTGAACATCACGTCCAAACATATCTTCCAATTGACGTAAACGCTCTGGGCTTAAATCGATAACTGTCACATCCGCACCCATACCAACAGCGATTTTTGCAGCATTTGTACCTGCAATACCACCGCCGATTACTGTTACTTTCCCACGTTGTACACCTGATACACCGCCTAGTAAAATACCTTTACCAGCATGGTTTCTTTCTAAGAACTGTGCACCAATTTGTGTAGCCATTTTACCAGCAACTTCACTCATTGGTGTTAGCAATGGTAATGAGCCATTTGCTAATTGTACTGTTTCGTAGGCAATCCCTACAACTTTTTTATTTAAAAGTGCCTGAGTTAATTCAACCTCTGGCGCTAAGTGTAAATACGTGAATAAAATTTGACCTTCGTAGAAGTAATCATACTCAGAAGCTACAGGTTCTTTTACCTTCATAATCATTTCTTGTGACCAAGCTTCTTTAGCTGTTTGAACAATATGAGCACCAGCTGCAATGTAATCAGCATCCGTAAAGCTTGAGCCTAGCCCCGCTCCAGTTTCAATGTACACTTCATGACCTGCATGTGTTAAAGTGACAACTCCTGCTGGTGTCATTGCTACACGGTTTTCATTGTTTTTAATTTCCTTTGGAATACCAATCTTCATTGTTTCCTATCCCCTTCCATAACGTAAGAAATAAGCATCATTTATGTAACTAAATTTGATGCACCCCTTGCACTTCCATATTACCAAACAATTGCAAAAAAAGCTTTAACTAATGCAAATACAGATAAAATTTATAAGATTTCCAAAATAACAAATATTCTAACGTTATAAACCATTATAAATTACTATATTAAAAAACTAAAAAGGCGAATAAATAGTTGTTAAGGAAGCTAATTCATGAGCAGTTTCAAATGAGCAAAAGAGGTTTACACACTGCAAATAGTGGGAATTGAGTATTTATATTTAATTCACATATCTACATGAAATGCCTTCACATTTTCATAATTTTTCTTGCGGAAAGTATTTCCTTTAGAAAATCATTTGGTATAATCAACATATACAAATCAGGGAGGTTTTTCAAATGGCTAATCATTATAAAAGCATTGTTGTTGCAGTAGACGGTTCAAAAGAAGCTGAATACGCGTTTCGTAAATCGATTGATGTGGCAAAACGAAACGAAGGTGCAGTATTAAATCTAGTAAATGTAATCGATACTCGTTCATTTGCTGCTATCGAAGCATATGACCGCTCCATCGCAGAACGTGCTCAAGCATTTTCTGAAGAACTATTAAATGGTTATAAAAAGCAAGCTGAAGATGAAGGTTTAACGAATGTTAATCTTATCATCGAGTATGGCTCTCCAAAAAATATCATAACAAAAGAGCTTTCTAACATCGTAGACGCAGATTTAATCATTTGTGGTGCAACTGGTCTAAATGCAGTAGAACGCTTCTTAATCGGTTCTGTATCTGAGGCTATCGTTCGTTCAGCTAAATGTGACGTACTAGTTATCCGTACACCAGAAAATTAATTTTGTAATACATAAAAAGGTATCCTTGTATAGGATACCTTTTTACTTGCACTTAATAGCAATTACTTGCCCTCTTTCCACATCTTCACTTTTTCAAAGAATAGTGCAAGAGCCTGCTTATTCTGCATATTTGGAACTTTAGCTAATAGAACTTCTTTAGGTGCTTTCAATTCCTTCGATTGTTTTTGTAAAATCACCAGACTCTTCTCTAATGACTTATTAGCAAACATAGAGTCAGGTAATTGAATAATCGCTTGAATCCACGCATGCTTTTGAATGTACTTGTGTAATTGCTTAGACTGCTCTGACTCAAAAAGATGAGATGGTGCAAGGAAAAATAAATAGCCGCCATCTTTTGTATAATTCATTGATTGCTCGATGAATAAATGATGGGCATAACTCATCCCCTCTGCTGGACATAATTCATAATTGAGTGCCACTTCTTCATTTGGATAATAACCTACAGGTAAATCACAAATAACTGCATCAACTGGATTGACCAATAAATCTTCTAAGGCATCTTGACGGTATAAAGAAATAGGCTGTTCTATTAAATCAGCAGTTGCCGCAGCGAGGTGAATAAGTAGCTCATCAACCTCTACACCTGTTGCTTCCACTTTTCCATCTAATAAATTCATAACCGTCAGTAATAAATTACCTGTGCCTACTGCTGGGTCCATGATCGAGATCTTTTCATTTTCAAGACTCTCTGCAAAAATTTGCTCCACAAAGTAGCCCACTAATAACCCTAACGTATCAGGAGTCATTTGATGATTCGGCTGTGAGCCTTTGCGCATTCCTTTTAAAATAGCAATTTGAATAGCTTTACGTATATCCTCTTTTGTTGCATCTTTTTGAGAAAAATCAACTTCGCCATCAAGCCATGCCTCTAACCCATCTAATAACCCTTCTAGTAACGTTATATTCTGTTCTTTTTCGATTTTTTCGGCATGCTCATTTAGCAAACCAAATAACTTTTCGATATTTTCCATATCTAACTTCCTTTCACGCAGAAAAGAGCCGTGACAAACACTTGTCACAGCCCCTTTGTCTAGTATTATCTTAGCCTAAAAGCAGCTTATTATGCTAGTGCTTTGACAGCTGCAATGGCCGCTTCATAGTTTGGATGATCTGTAGCTTCAGGTACATATTCAACATATGTTACTTTATTGTTTGCATCCACAACGAATACTGCACGTGTCAGAAGACGTAATTCTTGAATGTATACGCCATATGCCTCACCAAATGAAAGATCGCGGTGATCTGATACAGTTTGGACTGCATCAATTCCTGCTGCACCACACCAGCGCTTTTGAGCGAATGGAAGATCCACAGATACTGTATAAATAACTACATTATCACCTAAGTTAGCAGCTTCCTCATTGAATCGGCGTGTTTGCGCATCACATACACCAGTATCTAATGATGGTACAACACTAAATAAACGAATTTTTCCTTCTGAATCATTTAATGTTACAGGTGATAGGTCATTTGCTAATACCGTAAAATCTGGAGCTTGATCGCCCACCTTTACTTCATTGCCTACTAGTGTCACTGGACCATTTTTAAATGTTACTTGTGCCATATAAACGCCTCCTAATCATCATATGTACATAATATTACTAAATGAAGGGAATTAATTGCAACTATCATAGCTTACATACTTAGAAATAGATAAGACTGTCTCAAATTAGGAGACAGTCTTATGTTTATTGTTCATTTTTTTCCTCTAGCTTGGCTAGATCTATTTTTTCTTCTTGCACAATAGCTTCTATTTGCTCTTCTTGTTTTGGTAAAGTAGTCGGTGTTGAAGCCTTTTCAATAAAGATTTTTTCATGCACCACTGTTGTATCAGCAAAATAATCATGTAAACCTTGATTTTCTGGCAAAATCACTACCAAAATATACAGTGGCATAAAAATATTATTGATGATACGACCAATCCAATCACGGAATAACACATCTGACCAAGTTAGCTGATCGTGCTTTAATGAAATTACACGTAATCCAAACACCATTTTCCCTAGTGTTTGCCCAAAGAACTTTGTCATCAGCACAAAGTAGCTATAGTAGAAGATTGCTGTAATAATAGAAATCGGCGCATACCAAACAGAATCAGATAGGGACCAATCCATTAAATAGAAGATTGGATTAACAAGTATTCCACCTATAGCAGAAATGATGAATCCATCTAATAAAAATGCCCAAAATCGTACCCAAAAACCAGCAGTTTTTAATGCATAGTTTTTATCATTTGCTGATTCTCCTGATATATTCATAAGAAAGCCATTTTCCATAGAGGGTGAACCTTGCATAACAATTTCATTGTTTGTCATTGTGCTCCCCCCTTAGTATTCCCCATAAAGATACATCATTTTCGGTGCGCTATAGTCCGTCATGATTTTCATTAGCATTTTTTCTTCTGCAGATGGACCAAACATGGAGCCAATTTTCATACCAACATATGATTGCCAGCCGCCCATATCGTATGAATACTCAAATAAAGCCGCATCTTCAAGTCCATAATCTTCACGAAGAGCTGCAATGGTCGCTTCTTCATCACCAATCTCATCAATTAATCCTGCTTCAAGCGCTTTTGTACCGCCAAGAATACGACCATCTGCAACCTTCTTCACTTCTGCTTCAGACATATTACGTCCCTGTTCTACAATATCTACAAATTCTTCGTACGTTTCATTAATCATATCTTGCATCATTGCACGTTCCTCTGCTGTCACTTCACGCATTGGACTTAACATATCTTTATGCTCTCCCGATTTAAACGTCTCAAATTTGACCCCTACTTTTTCAGCCAGCTCTTGATAGTTAATAGATTGCATGATAACACCAATAGAACCTGTTATTGTATCACGATGGGCAAATATTTTATCTGCTGGGGCCGAAATATAATAACCACCTGAAGCTGCCATAGAATCCATCGATACATAAATCGGAATTTGTCGTTCCTCTTTAATTTTTAGTAGCTTTTTATAGATATCTGCTGATTCCTTTACACCACCACCTGGTGAATTGACGCTTAAAACAACCCCCTGTATGGTCTCATCATATAAAATATTATCCAATTGTTCTAAGAAAAATTGATGGTCATAGGCAACTGGTTGCCACAATGTACTTGAGCCGATATCTTGAATCGTTCCATCTACCTTTAAATAAGCAATTCGCTTATCAAAATTTTCCCCTTCAATGACATTTTCATATACATCTAAGCTATTACCTGCCATTAAGCTATCAAAATTACCTAGGAAATCTGCTTTAAATAGCGCAAAAATGGTATTAATTCCTAACGAAAATAGTAAGAGAACACCTGCCACTACTAAAGCAACCCACCTTTTTACATTCATGTCTTTCCGCCTCCTCAACACGTAATACGTATGACTTGCTTATTTGTTTCATTTTTTTGCAATAATTAAATGCAAAAAGCTTTAAGCTGTTTATTTCCTCATATTACCTTACCTAAAAAAATTTAAAAAATCAAAGTCCATACCATTGATGAACTTTGATTTTCGACATTATTTCCTAGGAAATGATTAAGATTGGAGGTTTTTAATTTCTTGTTGTCGTAATTCGACACGTCTAATTTTCCCGGAAGATGTTTTGGGTAGCTCCTCTACAAATTCAATAGCACGTGGATATTTATAAGGGGCAGTCAGTGATTTTACATGACTTTGAAGTGTTTGAATAAGCGCTGCATCACCTTTTTCACCATTGTGTAGAACGATAAATGCCTTGACGATATTCCCACGGACTTTATCAGGACTCGCAATGACAGCAGCCTCTTTTACGGTTGGATGCTTCATTAAAGCATCCTCTACTTCAAAAGGGCCAATTGTATAGCCTGAGGATATAATGACATCGTCTCCTCGACCATCAAACCAAAAGTAGCCATCTTCATCTTTATAGGCTCGATCTCCTGTAATATACCAATCCCCACGAAATTGTAAATTTGTACGTTCAGGATCATTTAAATATTTTTTAAAGAGTGCTGGTGTTTCACGATGTACAGCAATATCACCCACTTCTCCGATTGTAACGGGTTTGCCCAAATCATTAATAATTTCAACAGTGTTGCCGGGAGTAGGTTTCCCCATAGAGCCAACTCTTGCTTCCATCCCTACCATTGTGCCCACCAATAATGTATTTTCCGTTTGTCCATAGCCATCTCGTACTTGTAATTTGAATGTTTCCAAGAATACTTTAATGACCTCACTATTTAATGGCTCACCAGCTGATACGGCTTGGCGAATGGCACTTAGATCATATTCATGTAAATTTTCAAGCGCTGCCATAAAACGATATTCAGTTGGTGTACAGCATAGTACATTAATTTTGAATTTCTCAAGCAATGCTAGATAAGAAGCTGCATCGAATTTACCTTTGTAGACAAATGCAGTAGCACCACTACCTAAAGTAGCTAGAAACGGACTCCATATCCATTTTTGCCATCCTGGTGCTGCAGTTGCCCAAACAATATCATTTTCTTGTACACCCAACCAATGTGGTGCTGTTGTTCGTAAATGTGCATAGCCCCAACTATGCGTATGCACTGCTGCTTTGGGATTTCCTGTTGTTCCACTTGTATAGGCTAAAAATGCATTGTCTGTGCTTTTTGTTGGGATAGGATTTATGTAGATTGTAGGTTGATTATGCATTTTTTCAAGTATGTTCTGCCAAGGTTTGTGCGCATTTCCTATGACAAATTGCAGTAAGCCTTGTAAATTTCCTACTTGATCAAACTGTTCGATATAGGGTTCAAATGCAATAACTGCTTTAGCATTTGCATGATGAATTCGATACTCAATATCCTTTGTTCTTAACATTTCAGAACTTGGAATAATGGTTAAACCCGCTTTCAATGCAGCAATATATACAATATATGCTTCCACAGAGCGTGGGACCATCACTAAAATGACATCACCTTTCTTTAAACCTTGCTTGGTGAATACATGTGCTACTTGATTTGCTTTTTCCAATAAATGTGCATATGTAATACATTGGATGTCTTGGTTTTCTTCATAAATGATTAAAGCATTTTTGGCTGCATCCTGAGCATATTTTTCAATTTCCTCTACTATGTTATACCATTCTGGTGCAACTAAATCTTGTCTTTTCATGGCAATTGCCCCCTTTTGTTATGACACATTATAAAACTCTTTTTTCAGCATTTTCAATGGTTTGTGCTTAATTTCGGTAAAGTCATGACAACTATCATACCCTCCTATATGGCATCGGTCACATTTTATCTATAGGAAAACTTGCTATTGAATACAAATGAAAAGTATGGTACATTTTGGTCAACTAAAAGCAAGATTGCAGGGGGACTCGTAAGAGTTGAGAAGGTAAAACCTGACCCTTTGAACCTGTTAGTTAATACTGACGTAGGGAGCAATAAACATCGTTTTCAGATGAAAGGCTCTTTTCGTGCATTTTTACACAAAAAGAGCCTTTTTTGCATGCTTACGTCCATCCCTAAAGGAGGACTACAATGATTTTTCAAACAATTCGTCAACAGCAACCACTTATCCATTGTATAACCAATTATGTAGTGGCAAATTTTCAAGCAAATGGTTTATTAGCGATAGGTGCTTCACCAGTAATGGCCGATGACTACCAAGAGGTAGAGGAGATGGTGGCCATTGCTCAAGCATTATTAATTAATATTGGAACACTTAATGATCGCACAAAAAGTGCCATGTTATTAGCAGGTGAAAAAGCCAATAAACTTGGTATTCCTGTTATTTTAGATCCTGTCGGAGTTGGAGCCACAACTTATCGTAAGGAAACCGTAAGATACTTACTTGAAAACATACACTTTGCCGTGATTCGCTGTAATCTCGGCGAGCTAGCAGCAATAGTTGGTGTAAATTGGCAACAAAAGGGTGTAGATAGTGGTCATGGCACTATCGCTACGGAATTAGAAGCCACATCATTGGCTCAACGCTATCAATGCATTGTTATTGTCACAGGAGAACGCGATTTTATAACTGATGGCAAGCATAGCCAATGGATCGCTGGTGGTCATCCACAAATGACGGAAGTAACGGGTACAGGTTGTTTACTTAGCGCAATTTGTGGCGCAGCCTATAGTGTAAGCCATAATCCTTACCAACAATTAACAGAAACACTTACTTACTATAAAAAAGCAGGTGTACTGGCATCCGCATTTACTGCAGACATTGGTGATTTTCAAATAGCCTTACTCAATGCTATACATCGCTTATCAAAGGATGGTGCAGCTTCATGCATATTGTAACAACAATCGCTGGCTCAGATAGTGGTGGAGGCGCGGGTATACAGGCTGATTTAAAAACATTTCAGGAATTAGAAGTGTTCGGTACTTCTGTTATTACTGCTCTAACTGCTCAAAATACTTTGGGTGTAACAGGTGTTTGCCCTATTGACGTTTCCTTTATAAAAAAACAATTAGAGGCCTTAGTAGAAGATTTTCCAATCGCTGCGATTAAAACAGGAATGCTTTATTCCTCAGAAATTATCAAAGCAATTGCACACCAGATCAGGGAGCTAAACATTCCACTGATTGTTGATCCGGTGATGATTGCAAAAGGTGGGGAAAGCCTATTACAGCAAGAAGCTATCGATGCCTTACGCTCAACTTTATTACCACTTGCTACGGTTGTTACGCCCAATATACCCGAGGCAGAGACACTTACTGGGAGATCTATTCATCATTTTGAAGATATGAAAGAAGTAGCTCAAAGCTTGTTACAGCTAGGTGTACAATGTGTCATCATTAAAGGTGGTCATATAGCAGATCCACTTTATGCCATTGATTATGTATTTTGCAAAAATGGACGTTCTTTTTCTTTGCAGTCTCCACGAATCCAAACAAAAAATACGCATGGTACTGGATGTACATTTTCCGCAGCACTTACTGCTTTTCTTGGACAAGGATTTGCTCTGGAAAATGCCATTATGGAAGCTAAAAAATATATCCAATTAGCTATTATGTTTAATTTATCGATTGGAAATGGTCATGGACCCACTAATCATTTTGCTTATCAACAGTATAAGGAAGGCTGTGAGGTGATTATTCATGAAACGTGAGGATTTGGAGCTTTATTTTATTATGGGTACGAGCAATGTTCCTCCTCAAGAACAACCTATCTATATCCTAGAAAAAGCCTTGCAAGCAGGCATTACAATGTTTCAATTTCGTGAAAAAGGTCCTCACGCGTTAACTGGACTTGCCTATGAACAATTTGCACGCCAATGCCAAAAACTATGTCATCACTATCATGTGCCCTTTATCATTAATGACGATGTTGATCTAGCGATACGACTAGGAGCTGATGGTGTTCATATCGGACAAGATGATTTACCTGTAAGTGTAGCACGTAAAAGAATCGGGAACATGATTCTTGGTGTATCTGTCCATTGCGAGGAAGAATTGCAAATAGCTATTAACCATCAAGCTGATTATGTTGGTATCGGTCCAATCTTTCCAACATCCTCTAAAAGTGATGCACAACCACCATGTGGTACATCTTTTTTACAGGAGGCTCATTCATTACATCCTGAATTACCAATTGTAGCAATCGGTGGAATTAATTTCACAAATGCACATTCTGTATTTCAAACGGGGGTTGATGGTGTTGCTGTTATTTCAGCTATTTGTCAAAGCAAAGATGTTGATCATACAGTAGCTACATTTAGATCCTTATCTCGTATAAATAAATGATCAATAAACAAACTAAAACCAGTGCCTTTTACGGTCACTGGTTTTAAGTTTATAAATGCTTAATCAGCATTTATTGGTTGTTGTTTGGCATACCTTTTAATTGAGATTCTGCCATTTGTACAAGACGTTTAGTGATTTCACCACCAACGGAACCGTTGGCACGAGCTGAAGCTTCAGCTCCTAATTGAACACCAAATTCTTGTGCAATTTCGTATTTCATTTGATCTAGTGCTTGTTGTACACCAGGTACTGCAAGCTGGTTTGAACTACGGTTGTTGTTTGAAGCCATGTTTCTCACCTCCTTGTGAATATAGAATGTGCGATATTAGATTTTTAATACAAAAAATTTAGAGGTAAATTGTACCTCTATTGGAATAACAATATCCATACAAAAAAGCCGTCTCAAAATGGGCTTTGAGACAGCTTTTGAATCCTTATAGTAGATCTGCAAATTTATCTTGTTGTTCTTCTTTCTTAGGGAAAATATAGACCTCGCGATTCTTCACTGCTCGCTCGATCAATTCATCAAAGTCAGAGAAGCTTTCATAATGCTCAACCTTTTCAAGCTTCGGTTTTGTTTTTGGACTTGCTGGTGTAAAAATCGTGCAGCAATCTTCAAATGGCTGAATAGATGTTTCGTATGTGCCGATTTTTTCTGCAATATCAATAATCTCTAATTTATCAGTTGAAATCAGCGGACGAAGGATAGGTGTATTTGTTACTGCGTTTATTGCTGTTAAACTTTCAAGCGTTTGACTCGCCACTTGTCCAAGACTTTCGCCCGTTACAATAGCAAGTGCACCAATTTCCTCACGCACCTGATCAGCAACCTTCAACATCATTCGGCGTGTTGTCGTCATCGATACATTAGAAGGTACTTTTTCTTTAATAAGAACTTGTATTTCAGTAAAAGGAATGACATGCAAACGAATACTAGCACCAAATTTTGTTAATTCATTGGCAAGCACTTTAACTTTTTCCAATGAATTTTGGCTTGTATAAGGTGGACTAAAGAAGTGAATTGCCTCTAATCGCACACCACGCTTCATCATTAAATAACCTGCGACAGGGCTATCAATACCGCCAGATAGCATTAATAAAGACTTGCCATTTGATCCTACAGGCATTCCACCTGCACCAGGAATGACTTGTGCCATCATATAAGTTGCATCATGACGAACTTCTACACGTAGCTCAATATCAGGCTGCTTCACTTTAACAGATAAATTTTGAAATTGTGGTAAAACATAGCCACCGATCTCACGTTGGATGGCATGAGATTCTAAAGGAAATGTTTTATCAGTACGTTTTACCTCTACTTTAAATGTATGTGGCTCATCTTTAAATGTCTCCATAATAGTGATAGCGAGCTTTTTCATACTGTCCATATCTTTTTCGCATGCAGCGACAGGGCTAAATGATTGAATACCAAAAATTTTAGGTAAACCTGTAATTAGCATTTGCATTTGTGCTTCGTCTTCTATGGCAATAAACATACGGTCACGTTCTGTGCGAATATGCAGTTGTCCTAAATCTGCAAAGGCATGACGAATATTTTCACGTAAACGGCGGATAAAATCCATTTTGTTGCGACCTTTTGTAGAAAGTTCACCATATCTAATTAAAATTTCTTTCCAAATCATTTACTTTTTTTCTCCTTTGAGTTCCAACATTACTTCTGCTAGTACTTGTTTAAAGTTTTCTATATCTTCTATTGTGTTATGTGCGCCAAAGCTAAGGCGAATCACGCCTTTTTTATAATGCTCATCAAGGTGAAGCGCCTCGACGACATGACTTGTTTTCGTTTGCTTGGAAGAACATGCACTTGATGTCGACACAATGACACCACGTTTTTGCATAGCATTAATAATGACTTCCCCTTTTAAATCACGAACACTAAATGACACAATATGCGCAGCTCCCTGTGGCGTTGATAAAACATGGACTGCTTCGCCATAACTTTCTAGCTGAGTTCGGATTTCATCGTGCCATTGACGGTATTTATTTGAGCGTTCGTTTATTGTTTCAACAGCAAGTCGAGCCGCTTTCGCTAAAGCAACAGCTTGCGGAACTGCTACAGTACCACTACGCATACCAAATTCCTGACCTCCACCAAGAGCAAAGGGCTGCCATCTTATGGGTTTACGGAATGCTAACACTCCTGAGCCTTTAAAGCCATGAATTTTATGACCAGAGATAGAAATTATGTCAGGTCCTTCTTCTTTAAAGGATATTGCTAATTTCCCAAAGCTTTGCACAGCATCAACATGAAAGGCAGCACGACTCATTTCATGAATCATTTTTGCTGCTTCCTTAATAGGCTGAATTGCACCCATTTCATTATTCACATGCATGATGCTAACTAAAATTGTTTCTTTTCGTATTTTAGTACGAAGCTCATCTAGAGAAATCACACCTCTTCGATCGACACGAAGATATTCAACATCATAGCCCTCTTTTTCAAGTTGTTTCATTGTTTCTAGCACTGATGGATGTTCAATTTCAGTCGTTAAAATATGCTTTCCTATATGCGTATTACTACGTGCTATGCCAAAAATAGCTGCATTATTTGATTCTGTACCACCTGAAGTAAATAGCACATTTTTTGCCTCTGTCTGCAAAATATCTGCTACTTGCTCACGCGCACGTATTAATAAATCATTTGCTTCAACACCCATAGCATGGATGGAAGCAGGGTTAGCATAATACTGCTCATTTACAACCATAAAAGCCTGCATAACCTCTTTTAAAGGCTTAGTTGTTGCACTATTATCCAAATAAATTGTATTAACCATAACTTTTCACACACTTTCAAAACGTTGATTTAACGGTATTTATCATAACGCAATCTTTGGCGATTGACCACTAACTTTAACAATTATTTAAATTTTAATTGATATCCTACATTTTTTTCACCATCGTGACAAACTCTGTTGGTGTACTAAATTCAATTGCTTTAACAAAACCAAATTTTTCATAAAGATGGATTGCTCTCTTATTAAATAGTGCAACTGTTAAACGTAATGGCAGCTGATATTCTTCTTGAACTGTTTGAACAATAAACGAAAAAAATGCCGTTCCTAATCCTTGACCCGTTAGATTTGGCTTCAACCCAATTCCAATATCTATACAGTGTTCTTCATACGCCCCAAAACCTTGCCCTTTTGGCACTTGGGCTGCTTTACCTGTACAATAATAGCCAATTAGTTCACTATGATTATTAAAGATCGCAAAGTAAGGATTATCAAGCATTTCTTGTACATTTTCACCCGATAATTCATTATTGTAAAAATCGTAAGGTGCTACATATTGCCATTGTAAAATTTCACTTGCGAAATGTTCATTCATTTCTTTGATGGACAATTTCATACTGAATCACATCCTAATCTAAGCATAAATAGAAAGCTGTCTAAAAAGTAATCGCTATACTTTTTAGACAGCTCAAAATGTTATTTGAATTATTTTGCTATGAATTCTTCGGCAACCATTTCTTGAATACGCTTTAAGGCACCTGGCTCCATTTCTTCCACTGCTGTACCTGCTTCTTCTAAAGCCTTTGCATAACGGAATTGATGGAAAGCCTCTTCTGCTTCTCTTAAACGTCCGTTCAATTTTGGGTTCGATGCACGATGACGATTACCGTACTGAATAATACGCTCAATGAGCATCACATTTTCTATTAACTCATGTGCCTTTACTTTAACATCCTCTACACAGAGTGTTGCTGCATTTAGATTATTATGAACAGTACCCATATTAAGTGGTACTTCTTGCAAGCTTTGCATGACAACATAGATGTGCTCTGCTGCCTCATCAAGTCGTGCATCCATCTCCTCAGGAATTCCTGGAATATTTGCCTTGTTCAATAAACGATCAGTATCCTGTAATATTTTCTTTAAGTTTTCGACTTGAGCGCGTGCCTTATTTTCATCTATTCGAAGTTTCTTCATTGTATTCGACAGATGACCTTGTTCTTCGTGAATTCGTTCAAGCTCTTCACTAATTTCGATTAACTCTTCCTGTAAGCTAGAATAAGCTGATTTTTCTTCCCTAACTCGCATAGCTAATAGATCATAGCGACGTTGCAGTGCTTCCAATTGTTTTAAAGCGGCTTTTGGAATTTCGGCATCTTTTTCATTTAAATGATAACTTTGCTGTACATACGTTGCCTCGTCATTCACTAATTTTGTTGAAGAAATGACATTGGTAATAGAACTTAATAAACGATCACAATTTTGATCTACATAATTTTTAGCAATAACCTCTTTTTCAAGTAAATCATAAAAATGGTCGATTTCTTCATTTATTTCTGTCACACGCGGTTTAACAACTTTTAAATTCAGCTCTGCAAGTTCGAGTTTTAATGCCTCGAATTCTTTTTCATATTTATTAAGTGCATCTGTCAATTCTAAATGCTGTAAATAGTAAGATTGGTCTTCCATTTCACGCTGACCATTACGCAATTCCTGAACCGCACCTGGTAGCTTCACTTGAATTTCCGTTAAGATGGTTGGAACATCATTAATATATTCGAATGTCTGCTGCGATTCTTGATTTAAGCTAATGACAATTTCTCGCGCTTGCAAATAATTACCTTCATTCGTTAGGACATCGAACTCTTCAAATTTTTGAACAAATGTCTCTAGCTTCTTCTCTAATGCAGGTAATGCTACACCGAATGAATGCTGATGAGCCAGCAATGTCTTTCTTGCAGAGCGATAGTATTCTTTTAATTGTTCGATTTCAATTCGATTTTTTTCTTCGCTGCCAATTAATTCATTCAGTTCTTCTAAAATTTTATTTTTATCTTGGTCGCATTTCTCAATGTAATCTTCAATTTCACGTTCTATTAAAGTTGCCCTTTTAAAACGAAGTCGATTAATTTGATCCTCAGCATCAAATAGAAGAGAATCGATTTTAGTCATATGTACGTCGATGACTTCATCCCAAGTATTGCGCCATCGTTCAAACATTTCTTCCGTTTCACCGTTCATGTTTAAAGATTTTACTTTTGAAATTTCTTCATTTATAGGATTATGTTGTATTTGTAATTTTTCATTTTCTAGTTTTGCAATAATTGCAACATGTTTTCTTCGCATCATAAATCCTACTATGGCTAAAATTAATAGTAGGATAATCGGAATGATGATATACTCCATCGTAAGCCTCCTATTCTACAATAAACGAATTGGCTAGTTGTATTTATTATATACTATGTTTTCGCCTTTTGTACTAAAATTTAAGTGTTTTTCAGAAAACTGTATTTTCGCTATTGTGAAATATTTAAATAGCGTATCTATAGAGCTAAAGGAGTGGTAAATTATGAAACGTGATGGGCATATACATAGTCCTTTTTGTCCACATGGCACTACGGACTCATTCAAGCAATATATTGAAAAAGCAATTTCTCAACATTTCACAGATATAACATTTACAGAACACGCCCCATTGCCCAAAAGTTTTGTCGATCCAACCCCGCAACAAGATAGTGGCATGAATCCTGATGATCTCATGTCTTACATTGAAGAATTGCAACATCTACAACAACAGTATGCACAAGATATTCGTATCCGCATCGGACTAGAAGTTGACTACATCCAAGGCTACGAACAAGAAACTCGTCAATTCCTTGATACCTATGGACATCTTTTAGATGACGCTATTTTATCAGTCCATTTTTTAAAATGGCAAGATACCTTTGTATGTATCGACTTTTCTTCTGAATGCTTTATTGATTTTTCAAAAAAAGTTGGCTCTGTTGAACTGGTATATGATTTATATTATGATACTGTCCTACAATCGATTAGTGCAGATCTTGGACCATACAAACCAAAACGGATTGGACATCCATCACTTATTCATAAATTCCAACTAGCGCACAACGAAAAAATCAATGACACCCCACGTATCAAAGAAGTATTAGACAGCATGAAATTCGCGGGCTATGAATTAGATTTAAATAGTGCAGGTTTAAGTAAACAATATTGTCAGGAGCCTTATCCACCATTTGCCCTTATCAATTATAGTCAAACTATTAAACTACCATATGTATTTGGTTCAGATGCACATTGCGCAGAAGATTTACATCAACACTATAATGTTATATTACCAATTTAAATAACTTTTAAACGAGGTGCTTAGTATGTTTACACAAATTAATTACGAAGGATCAATTGCTGACCAGTATCTGACATTATCAAAACAATTAGATGCACTATTAACTGGCGAAACCAATCAAATCGCCAATTTAAGTAATGCCTCTGCTCTGTTAAATCAATTTTTAACGAACATTAACTGGGTTGGTTTTTATCTCTTGCAGGATAATGAGCTTGTGTTAGGACCATTCCAGGGTCTTCCTGCCTGTGTTAGAATTCCTATTGGGCGTGGTGTTTGTGGTACAGCTGTGGCAACAAGAGAAACAGTTGTTGTAAAAGATGTACATGATTTTCCAGGGCATATTGCCTGTGATGCTGCATCGCAGTCTGAAATTGTTATACCGCTAATGAAGCAAGGTGAAATTATTGGTGTGTTAGATATCGATAGTCCTATCGTGAATCGATTTTCAGTGGAAGATCGTAATGGCCTAGAGAAATTTGTTAAAACACTTCTTAACCATTTATAATACAATATTAAAAATTGCCCTGAAATGTTTTATATTGTCATTTCAGGGCGATTTATTTAAACAACCATTTACGTTTTGCTTTATAATCCTATGAATTCGTTTGGAACGATCCATTGTGAGTACAAAAGCGATTTTTCCCGCTGTTTTTCGCCTCATACAAGGCTGTATCTGCATGTAAAAACACAGATTGGAATGCTGGTCGATCTCGCTCATCCCATGTTATAAGACCCGCAGAAATGGTTACTTGTGGATCTGTGGTACTTGGGATGACTTCCACAATGGTTGATGCTAATTCTAAAGCTTCTTTTTCATCGATGTTAGGGACATAGACAGACATTTCTTCTCCACCCCATCTTGCACAAATTCCACGACTTCCAATAGTTTCTTTTAATTGAACCGCAATCTGAACAAGAATTTTATCTCCAACTTGGTGACCATACGTATCATTAATGCGTTTAAAATTATCAATATCAATTAACAAAAACATACCAGATTGATCATATTCAAGCGATTTTTCTACAAACTGATCGAGGTAACTACGAGCATACAGTTTCGTTAAATGATCCAAATCGACCATTTCCTGAAGCTGTGTTCGTAAAATTGAGTTTGCAATGGCTAATGATGAATGGTGAATTAAAGATTGCATTAATTTGAAACTATCGAATGAAAAGAAATATGGCTCTTTATGTAAGACAATACTAAAACCATTAATCTTTTCCTCCATAAGTATAGGAATCGCCATAATAGAGCGATACTCAATTTGATTAGGAGTTAGACGGCTGAAATCGGCAACAAATAGTGGATCATTCGTTTGAGCAAAGTGCTGTTCAACATGTTTTATATAACTTTGACCGTTTTCTGAATGGAACAGGGAGGTACTTGCACCTGTTATTTCAAATGTATCGTGTTTTTTAAATGCGAAACATACTTCCATTGGCTGAAAGGATTTCAGTAACTGCTTTTGTAGGAAAAGTAACATTTCATGAATGTCAATTCGCATATTTAAACGATGCGAAGTTTCATTGATGAGTTGTAAGTCACTTACGAGGCGATGCGATTGATGATATAACTTTGCATTTTCAAGAGCATTTCCTGAAGCTTGTGCCAGCATCCGTACAAAATCTTTTTCGGTTGTTGAAAAAAGATAAGTGGTGGGTGCACTTACTTGCAAGATGCCATAAATAGCTTGCCTGCCCTTAATCGGTGCATTTAACAACCGACAATTTAAATCGCTCGCTAGCTCTGTCGTCAACTCTCCTGATACAAAGGCTTCAATTGTAGCAGGTCTTTCTGATAAATAATCAAAAAGCTTAATATCGATGGTCGTGTGTCGATCTTGATCATTCGATAAAATAAGCTCCACATTAAACTCAGGAAAATTATCCCGTATATTTTTTAATACATTTTCTAAAATTAAATCAATATCCATTGTTGAATGAAATAAGTCAGTCATGTTATATAGTTTTCTATATTGGTCTTCATTTATTTTGACATCTAAATTGTCTCTAATCATTTGAAGAACCTTTGAAAGTGTTTCTATACACTCTTCACCATACTCCGAGGTCATAAAGTCTGTCCAAGACTCTGTTGCCTCCACAAGTAATATACCAATGGGATTTTTGCCCTCTGCTTGGAAAAGCACCATATCTGTCATCATTGAATAGGCCTGTCTTGCTTTCAATATATAAGGAATTTTCACTACTTTTTGTTGATAAAAACTAGCTTCAATCATCAGCCATGACACAGCATTTAGCTTTGTTTCAATTGTTAATGAAGCCATCTCTTCGATTGGGATTAAGGAATTACCTTCAAAACTAAGAAAAGCAGCATTATCAATTTTCAAGCGCTTCTTTAGAAACTGTTTCAATGAACAAAAATACCCATTAAAACTAGTTTGTTCTTCATAAGAACTCACCCAAAAGCTCAAAACATCAGATTTTATATATTTTAGCGTTTGTAAATGGTCTGTCATGAAATCACCTTTTCTATATAACGTCCAAATCAATTACTATTAACTTATAATATATTATACATAATTTGTGTCATTTTGACTATGTAATTATCCCTTACTTTTACAATTTACATAACACAGCGTATCATTAACTATTCCCATATTATTTAAAATAGGTAGTGAGGAATTTCCTACTATGTTCTTTTATATTTTTTTACTAGCTAATAATTGACGTCCTTGTCCAAAGCAGTTACAATGGAGGTTGTGTAAAATAAACGCAGCAGTGGTATAAGCTTATGATTGTATTTTATTCCTCTATTTTCTGATGTACAACTACTTAGATGACCAGCAATGAAAATTAGATGGTGTATTGTGTAACCTAACGGCTGCATAGGCGAAAGTACATGAAAATAAAATGCGTGTAAGAATGGGTACTACTGGTTTTTGTTTTACAACAAAAAAACCAAATTTAAAGGAGGAGACAACAATATGTCTCGTTATACAGGTCCATCTTGGAAATTATCACGTCGTCTTGGTATCTCACTAAGCGGTACAGGTAAAGAAATCGAAAAACGTCCTTACGCACCAGGACAACACGGTCCAAACCAACGTAAAAAATTATCAGAATACGGTTTACAACTTCAAGAAAAACAAAAACTTCGTCATATGTATGGTATGAACGAACGTCAATTCCGTACTCTATTTAACCGCGCTGGTAAAATGAAAGGTGTTCACGGTGAAAACTTCATGATCCTTCTTGAAACTCGCCTTGACAACTTAGTTTACCGTTTAGGTTTAGCTCGTACTCGTCGTGGAGCTCGTCAATTAGTTAACCACGGTCACATCTTAGTAGATGGCAAACGCGTTGATATCCCATCATACAGCGTAAAACCAGGTCAAACGATTTCTCTTCGTGAAAAATCTCAAAACCTTGCTGTAGTAGTAGAAGCAATCGAAGTAAACAACTTCGTACCTGACTACTTAACATTCGATGCTGACAAAAAAGAAGGTACATTCACTCGCCTTCCAGAGCGTTCTGAATTATCAGCTGAAATCAACGAAGCATTCATCGTAGAGTACTACTCTCGTTAATCAATTGATGCTAATAAAAGCCCTGAAATCCCTTGTATACCAAGGCTTCAGGGCTTTTTTTCTATGAACAATCAATTAGAACCTACGTTTTTTCCGCTTTTAATCATTAGCGCAAAAACTAATCCAGTACCGAGTATTGTAGCAAGTAGGAGGAAGGCTACAGTAAAGCTACCAAATTGTATGAAATAAGCAGATATGAACGGTGCAACACTTGTTCCAGCAAATAAAATTACTGTGTACATAGAAACTGCAATTCCTCCCATATTCCAACCTAACTGACTAACAAGCGTTACTAATGAAGGAACAGCAAGTGCAATCCCACCAACAAATAAAATACTACTGATTGTTAAACCGGCTATAGTTGAAATAAAGCTCATCGCGGTCAGTGCAATAATCGAAAGAGTTAAGGCCATTTTCAGTACAAACAGCACATTAAAACGCTTTGCTATTTTCCCCGCAAATGGTGACATAACCATCCCCACTATCCCAAAGATACGAATGTAAATAAGGTTCTGACTTTTCATACCAAAGAAATCACTCGTTAAATAAGCCCCTAAAATAATGTACATACTGACAAATGACATTATTAATACAAACGCAATGATATAACTAAAGATCAAATTTCTATTGGTGAAAATAATACCAATTCTCTTCAGAGGAGCCCATATATTTTTAGTTTCAATCTGAATTATTCCCTTCGGTAAGATCCACACGACTAACAAAGCAGTCATAACATACACTACAGCAAGTACATAAAAGATGACGTGCCAATGACTATGGTCGCTTACATATCCACTAAACACCTGACCAACTATACCCGCTACAAGAAATCCCGTACTGATAAAACCTACTGCCCCAACTTTTCGATCATTTGGAAAAACCTCAAGAGTATAGGCAAGTGCTACTGGTGAAAATGTTGCTGCCGCAAGCCCCTGTAATCCTCTCAATAGAAGGATAAAAGAAAAGTCATTAACTAAACCTAGAAGTAACGTTATTACGCTTAATAAAAAAAGCCCAAATACAATGATATTTTTACGACCATATTTTTCTGATATCGCACCATAGAAAAAACACCCTAGTGCAAATCCAAGTGAAAAAACACTAGATGTTTGGCATCTTCTCGATTTGTATCACTTGAAGAAGACATTTGAATCAGTTCAATATACGGCTCTACCCCTAATACAGGTAAATTATCTTCATGTGTTAATCCAAAGCAAGAATTTTTATTTTCACTGATTTCTTCAAAATGATGCACTACTTTTTTAGCGCAGACGCATTGCCCAGATTATTATAACCAACAATAATTTTCCCTCTTATATTGTGGCAATTTTATGTACTTTAAAATAACAATTACATAGTTTCAAAATAACATAATCACTACCTTTATAATAAAAACAAAATATCAGTTATTTACTATTCATTAGATCATCAAAATAGAACTGTTTTCCAAAAAATATATTTTACTTTCATAGTAAAATATTTTTAAAACCTTTTTAAATTCAATATTCTACAACAAAACAACATTCCAACGCTCCTATCATCACCTTAACTTTTTTGTAAAATAATAACATGAAGAAATTTAACAATTTTAATAAAAATACGAGTTGAACTTTTACAAAAAATAGAATACGATGAATTGCGAAAGGTGGTTCACCATCATTCAAGCAATAATAATTTTTTAAAAGGGGTTGGAAATATGTCAGACGTTCTAAAGCAATTTGTTATGCCGAAAACAAACTTATTTGGACCTGGAGCAATTCAAGAAGTTGGTAAACGCTTAAATGATTTAGAAGTGAAAAAGACATTAATCGTAACAGATGAGGGTCTACACAAATTAGGTCTCTCAGAACAAATTGCAAACATCATTACAGCTGCTGGAATTGATGTAGCAATTTTCCCTAAAGCAGAACCAAATCCAACAGATCAAAACATAGAAGATGGCATTTCCGTGTATCATGCGGAAAACTGTGATTCTATTGTTTCTCTTGGAGGAGGCAGCGCACACGATGCAGCAAAAGGTATCGGACTTATTGCTTCGAATGGTGGACGCATTCATGATTATGAAGGCGTTGATAAATCACAAAATCCACTTGTGCCATTAATTGCAATTAATACAACTGCTGGTACTGCCAGTGAAATGACTCGTTTCACTATTATCACAGATACAGCACGCAAAGTAAAAATGGCCATTGTTGATAAGCATGTGACACCGTTACTTTCTATAAACGATCCTGAATTAATGATTGGTTTACCTCCTGCTCTTACGGCAGCTACTGGGGTCGATGCACTAACACATGCTATTGAATCATTCGTTTCTACGAATGCTACACCAATCACGGACGCATGTGCTGAAAAGGTCCTTCAGCTAATTCCTGAATATCTACCACGTGCCTATGCAAATGGAGCTGATATAGAAGCGCGTGAACAAATGGTATATGCACAATTTTTAGCGGGAATGGCCTTTAATAATGCATCACTTGGCTATGTTCATGCAATTGCTCATCAATTGGGCGGTTTCTATAACCTACCACATGGCGTGTGCAACGCTATTTTATTGCCACATGTTTGTCGATTTAATGTCACAGCACGTACAGAGCGCTTTGCTCGTATCGCTGAATTATTAGGAGAAAATGTAGAAGGTTTAAGTAAGCGAGATGCGGCTGAAAAGGCTATTACAGCTATTGAGAAGTTATCACAAGATTTAAATATTCCTAGCGGCTTCCGTGAATTAGGTGCAAAAGATGAGGATATTGAGATCTTAGCAAAAAATGCATTATTAGATGTGTGTGCTGAGACGAACCCTCGTAAAGCAACACTAGAGGATATCAAACAAATCATCACAAATGCAATGGGTCCTATTGTGAAAAAAGAAGAGTCACTCGAGGCAGTTGCCCTTTCTTAATCGACGGTTTCCTATAAGCCTATACAAAGGATGGAGAAAACAAATGTTTTCTCCACTTTTTTATGGACTCGATACACACACATTGTCTATCACGGGAACTCTCGTTATACTTTTCTTAAAAAGAATAGGAGAAAATAATATGCGTTTAATTTCAATTTGTCCTAGCAATACAGAATTAGTCGCCTATTTAGGGCTGACAGACCAGCTCGTTGGAGTTGATGATTATTCCGATTGGCCATCATCGGTTAAAGATCTACCACAGCTTGGGCCTGATTTATCAATTAACATGGATGCATTAGAGGCATTACAGCCTGATCTTGTTCTGGCTTCCTTGAGTGTACCTGGTATGGAAAAAAACATTGAGGCACTAAAAGAAAGAAATATCCCTCATATTATTTTTAATGCAAACTCATTAGAAGAAATTGCGCAAGATCTTCTGACACTCGGGAAAGCTTGTCAAGTGGAGGAACAAGCAAAGACAATTGCTGAAGAGTACATGCATTCCATCGAAAAAATGTATTCCATTGCACAAACAATTCCGAAGAAACCTACCCTGTATTGGGAATGGTGGCCGAACCCTATTTTCACTCCTGGGAAAATAAATTGGCTAACAGAAATTAGCGCTCTTGCTGGTGGCATTAATCTATTTCAAGATGTTGAGCTTGCTAGTGTTCAAACAGATTGGATAGATGTTGTTAAACGCCAGCCTGACTATATCATGATGGCTTGGGTTGGTGTCGCATTTGAGCGTATCCAACCTGCTAATTTATTAAAACGTCCATATGCCAAAGAGTTACATGCCATTCAATCGGAACAGCTCCATGTAATGGAAGAATGGCTGTATTGTCGCCCTTCTCCACGACTTATTGAAGGTGCTATAAAGCTTGGAAAAATACTGCATCCTAAAGAATATGAACAAATAAAACCTCCAAGTTTCTTATGATGAAAAAACCACATCCAGCGTTTTTTGGGATGTGGTTTTGCAAATAGAAATTAGATAAATTTCACCATATGATATTTTTTCTTACCTCGACGGACAATGCTAAATGCATCCTCTAAACGATCCTTCGCATCGACTACATATTCTAAATCTGTTACCTTTTCACCGTTTACACTAATAGCACCATTTGATACATCCTCACGTGCTTGACGTTTTGAAGAGGAAATGCCGGCCTCCACAAGTAGGTCCACAATGTTTTTATCCTCTTTAGCCATTTCAATAGAAGGAACGTCTTTAAAAGCGTCCTTCATTTCTTCGGCTGAAAGTGCTTTTAGATCTCCTGAGAATAAAGCAGCTGTAATACGGATGGCTTGCTCTAATGCCTCTTGACCATGTATTAAACGAGTCATTTCTTCAGCTAGCGCCTTTTGTGCCTTACGTAAATGTGGCTCCTCCTCTACAGATACGGCTAAAGCTTCAATTTCTTCACGAGATAGGAACGTGAAGATTTTTAAGTATTTTATGACATCTGCATCAGCTGCATTGATCCAGAATTGGTAGAATTCATATGGAGATGTTTTCTTACTATCTAGCCAAACAGCACCACCTGCGGTTTTACCAAACTTTGTACCATCTGCCTTTGTTACTAATGGAATCGTAATTCCAAAGGCTTTCGTTTCTTCCTCGTGTGTTTTACGAATAACCTCTAACCCTGTTGTAATATTACCCCATTGGTCAGAGCCACCTACTTGAATACGGCAATTGTAGTGATTGTATAAATGATTGTAATCAATACCTTGAATTAACGTATAGGCAAACTCTGTAAACGAGATTCCTGTGTCAAGACGAGAAGCAATCGTATCTTTTGCTAACATATAGTTTACGTTAATTAGTTTCCCGTAATCACGTAAAAATTCAATTGTGTTTATATTACCAATCCAGTCACGATTGTTCACAAGCTGAGCACCATTGCCATCTTCCGCAAATTCGAAAATACGTTCTAATTGACTACGGATTCCTTGAACGTTTTTATCGATTTGCTCTACTGTTTGTAATTGGCGCTCTTCTGAACGGCCAGATGGGTCACCGATCATCCCTGTCGCACCACCAACAAGTAAAATTGGACGGTGGCCCGCTTTTTGGAATCGACGAAGTGTTAACAATGGAACAATATGTCCAATATGCATGGAGTCAGCTGTTGGATCTACCCCACAGTATAAAGATACAGATTGTTCATCTAATAATTTTGCCATGCCTTCCGCATCTGTTTGTTGGTATAGCAAACCACGCCATTCTAAATCTTGTAATAATTCGTTTGTCATGTTCATTCCTCCTAAAATGGTTAAATTCATTACGTGCATGGACATGTTTAAATAAAAAAAGTCCCTACACGCAAACAATTGCATGCAGGGACGTTAAGTTGCAAACTAACGCGGTACCACCCAGCTTGAAGATGTCATCCACCTTCCACTTCATTCAGCCGCCTTTATCGCAGGCGCGCACGTCTAAGCTCCAAGCACGTAATTCGTCTCTACAATATGACCAGTTTTCACCAACCACTGGCTCTCTAAACAGGGAATATAGACACTACTGCAAGCTCTTCATCACCAGAAAACTATAAACATAATTTTATACGATTCTTTTTCAAAGTCAATAACTATGTTCGTGCTAAAACAATATGTGCTATAATAGACAAGATTTTAGGAGGTCGATACATTGAAAGATTGGATTGAAAAAATCAATGCAAAGATCGATGAATTACTTGAACAAAAATGGATGAAGAAATTACGTATTTCAGGTAGTGTTACCTGGAACTTATTTTTACTATTTTTAGTCTTTGCATTGGTTGGCACTGTATTTGTCGGTTCAGTTGGAGCTGGTTATTTTGCTTCTCTTGTAAAAGAAGAACCGTTACGCTCAAAACAAGAGTTAAGGGATCAAATTTTTAGCTATGAAGAAACCAGTGAGATTTATTTTGCCAACGATATTTATATTGGGAAATTAAGGACAGATTTAGATCGACGTGAAACTTCGCTTAGCAATGTTGCACCAGAGGTCGTGAATGCTGTTCTGGCAACAGAAGATGAATATTTCCGAGAGCATAACGGAATTGTTCCTAAAGCAGTTATTCGTGGGTTATTACAAGATGTCACAAACTCTGCAACGCAGACAGGTGGTTCTACACTTACCCAGCAGCTTATTAAAAACCAAGTACTAACTAATGAAGTATCATACGAGCGTAAAGCTAAGGAAATTTTACTAGCGATGCGTTTAGAACATTTTATGACGAAGGAAGAAATATTAGAGGCTTATTTAAATATCATTCCCTATGGTCGTAACTCTTCAGGACGAAATATTGCAGGTGTTGAAACAGCTGCGGAAGGAATTTTTGGCGTAAAAGCAAAAGAATTGACTCTTCCTCAAGCTGCGTACATAGCTGGTATTCCACAGGCACCATTTGCTTATACACCATTTACAAATACAGGTGAACTGAAAAGTGAAGAAGCTTTGAAACCAGGTATTGATCGTATGAAAACAGTACTTTATCGTATGAAAGAAGCTGGTTATATTGATGATGCACAGTATAATGAAGCGTTAAACTATGATATTGCTGCCGATTTCCGTGGACCAGAAATGCGAGCGGAGGATCGTTATCCTTGGTTGACTTATGAGCTTGAAGCTCGTGCAAAAGATATTATTGCTGAAAAATTAGCAAAAGATGATGGGATTGACCCAGAGCGCTTAAAGTCAGAAAAAAAATTAAAGGATAAATATACGATTTTAGCAGATCGTGATGTTCGTTCAAAAGGCTATCGTATTTATTCAACCATTAATAAAGATATGTATGATGCGATGCAAAAAGCAGCAAAAGACTTCCAGTATTATGGTCATACGTATACTGGTAAAGGGAAAGATCCTGTTACTGGTGAAGAAATTGATATTGAGATGCCGGTACAAGTAGGTAGTATTTTAATAGAGAATACGACAGGTCGTATTTTAAGCTTTGTCGGTGGTCGAGACTTTAAAACCACTCAAGTAAACCATGCAACACAAGCTTATCGTTCTAACGGTTCTACAATGAAACCATTACTTGTTTATGGACCTGCCATTGAGTATGGCGTAATCGGTGCGGGTAGTCCATTAGTTGACGTGAAATTCTCAATCGGTTCTTGGAGTCCAAGTAACTATATTACGAGTGATGAGCGAGGTCTTATTCCAGCACGTGAAGCTTTAGCAGATTCTCAAAATATTTCAGCACTACGTTTATATAATGATATTATTAGTAGACGCCCTGCAGATTTGTTAGTAAAAATGGGATTCTCAAAATTACATCCAGATGATTTTACTAACCTAGCAACTGGGATCGGTGCTTTAAGCGAAGGAACTACTGTTGAAGAAAATACAAATGCATTTGCTACCTTTGCAAATGGTGGCCAATTCATTGACGCTTATATGATTGATCGAATTGAAGACCAAGAAGGAAATATTGTTTACCAACATGAAGTAGAACCTGTTCAAGTATTTAGCCCAGAAACATCTTATATCGTGACAGATATGCTACGTGATGTTCTCACTAAAGGAACAGGGACAATGGCACGAAATACATTAAAATTCTCTTCTGATTTCGCTGCAAAAACAGGGACTTCTCAAGAATATAAAGATGTTTGGTTAGTTGGTTATAACCCTAATGTATCTCTTGGTGTTTGGATGGGTTACGATCAACCTCGTACACTTTATGCATTTAACAACACCTATTTACAGCCAAGCGTTCGGGTGAATAAGCTATGGGGTACTTTAATGAATGCTGTTTACGATGCGGACCCTCAGCTAATTGACCCTCCAACAAGTTTTAAGGCGCCTAAAAATGTTGTGACAGCATCATTCTGTGGCATTTCCGGCATGGCCCCTTCTGCAGCTTGTGCTAGCGCAGGTCTTGTACGCTCAGATTTATTTAATGCGAAAGTATTTTTACCATCACAACCTGATGATAGCTTAGCCTCTTCAAGTGTTGTGACGATTAAAGGAAAAACTTATAATGCGTTGCCAAATACACCAGCAGAGTTTGTAAAAGCAGGTGGCGCAGGCATTAATCAAGACTTTATTAAACGAATGTTAGGTAGACTTGGCGGGAACCCTGCTAGTCTGTTACCAAAGAATTCTACATTGTCGAATTCATCTGTATCAGCAGTTGATTTCCCAGCGGATGGTAGCCCTCCAGGAGCTGTCTCAGCTTCAGTAAATGGCTCTACATTATCATGGTCAGAGTCATCGAATGATGTTGTTGGTTATCGTATCTACAACGTTACGAATGGCGGTAATACACTTGTAACGTCCGTACTAGAGTCAACACAAAGCATTACGGTTGCTAGTGGACAAGCTTATGTAGTGGTCGCTGTAGATATTACAGGTTTAACATCACCACACTCCAATGTTGTGTCTACTGGCGGTAGTGAAAATGAACCTGACCCAGAGGAAAACGACCAAGAGCCAATACCACCTACAACACCACCTACTAATGGCAATGGTAATGGTAATGGTTCGGGTAGTAACGGCAATGGCTCCAATAATGGGAACGGGTCTGGTAATAACGGCAATGGCTCCAATAACGGGGATGGTTCTGGTAACAATGGCAATGGCTCCAATAACGGGGATGGCTCCGGAAGCAATGGCGATGGATCTGATAACCCCGGAGATGGCACAAATGGAGGAGACAATGGTAATACCACTACTCCAACTGAAACATCAAGGCGCTAATCCATTATGCCTTAGCAAAAGCATTTGTATTAGATAATCAATTAAACAGACTTACTGCATATTACTTATGAATTGTAGTAAGTCTGTTTTTTTGTCATTATTAAGAGGACTACTATTTTGAAGGGGTGAAAATATATGAACATATTGATTTTAGGAGGCACACGTTTTTTTGGAAAAAAGCTAGTTGATCTTTGTATTCAAAATGGACATAATGTAACGATTTTAACACGTGGTCAAAGTGGCAACCCCTTTGGTACACATGTTAAGCAATTAGTAGTAAATCGTAATGATCGTGATGCTTTAGAACAGGCACTAGCCAATACAACATGGGACATTGTCTATGATAATATTTGCTATTCGCCCAACGAGGCACAAGCGATTTGCGAGATATTAAAGGGAAAAACGAAAAAGCTCGTCTTTACTTCTACTCTTTCAACATATGAGGTAGATGGTAAGATAAAAAAGGAAGAAGACTTTGATCCATACCAGTATCAAATTCGTATGGGACATCAAGAGGAATTTTCTTATGGAGAAGGAAAACGACAAGCGGAGGCAGTCTTATTCAAAGAAGCTTCATTCCCAGTCGTAGCTGTACGTTTCCCAATTGTGATGGGTGAAGATGATTATACTCGACGTTTACATTTCCACGTTGAACATATTTTACAGAATCAGCCGATTACTTTACCGAACATTGATGCAAAGATGAGTTATATTACAGATGGGGAAGCTGCTGAATTTTTATACTTTGCGGGCGTTACTCCTATTGAGGGACCATACAATGCTACCGCATCAGGGGCCATATCTCTCAAAGATCTAATTGCGCTAATTGAAGAAGCAAGTGGTCAGCGCGCAAAAATTTCCCTCATTGGTGGTGATGAGGAATCACAGTCTCCTTATGGGGTGCCTGCTGATTGGTATATGTCTAATGCTAAGGCTGAGAAGGCAGGATTTACGTTTAGTCAGCTTGAAGATTGGTTACCAAAATTAGTGGCAACATTAGTAAAACAGCTACAATAGCATTTATAGCGCAAAGAATCTGCTCATATCTAGCAGATTCTTTGTTCATCCTAATGTCTAGTCATTTTTGCCGCTAATGCCTCACTTTCTGCTGAACGAAAGTGTATTTTCACGGTAATATGTTCTTTAAAATAGCTACTGCTTTGTCAATCTCTTCCTTTGTGACCGTTAATGGAGGCAAAAGACGAATAACTGTTGGCCCTGCCCCTACTAATAAAAGACCACTTTCTTCCGCTGCCGCGATATAAGGCGCAACTTCCGTGTCCCCACAGCCAATCCCTAACAAGAGACCCTGGCCTTGAACAGTATAGCTAGAAGATAAATGAGCCCTTAGTTGTGCCACAAAATAGGCAGATATTTCTCGTACCTGCTGTAAAAAATCCGGCTCAAACACATGATTTAAAACAGCTTGTGCCACATTCATCGCAAGAGGGTTTCCACCGAATGTTGTACCATGTGTTCCTGGACTAAATGTAGCATGAAGCTCAGCAGTTCCGAGCATTGCACCAACAGGGAAACCACCACCTAAGCCTTTTGCCAAAGTTACGATATGTGGCTTTAATACCGTTTGTTCAAATGCATAGCGTGTTCCTGTTCTTCCAATGCCCGTTTGCACTTCATCAACAATTAGTAGTACACCTTGCTCCTCACAGACTTTTGCAATAGCTGCGGCAAATTCTGCTGATACACTATTGACGCCACCCTCTCCCTGAATCATTTCTAGCATTATAGCTGCAACTGAATCATCAACGGTTGCTTCAAGTGTAGCAGCATCATTAAATGGCAAAATCGAAAATTTTTCTACGAGTGGTCCAAAGCCATTATGTACTTTGCCTTGACCTGTTGCAGACATTGCTCCAAAAGTACGACCGTGGAATGATTTTTCAAATGTAATAATATGATGTTTGCCTGTATGCTTACGAGCTAATTTAATGGCCGCTTCATTAGCCTCAGCCCCGCTATTACAAAAAAAGGCATGTGAAAAGTGTGTATTAGCAATTAATTTTTCTGCCACCTTTTCCTGACCTGGTATTTCAAAAAGATTTGAAATATGCCATAGCTTTTGGCTTTGCTCTTGAAGTGCCTGTACAACGGCTGGATGGGCATGACCAAGACTCACCACAGCAATGCCACTAGTAAAATCCAAGTATTGCTTCCCTGTTGAATCCTCAACAATTGTCCCCTGACCTTTAACAATTTGTGCACGACGCTTGCCGTAATTCTCAAATAAAACACTCATGTTATCATCTCCACTATCATTTAAAATAGTTTCTTTCAACAACTATACTTCTCAAGCTATCCTATTTAGAACACTAGGAAGAAAGAAGTTCACTTGTGGCTACAATTGTTGTACCAATTAAAGTTGCGCCTACAATTTGTACAGAAGGAATCCCTGCCCGTAAACAGTCAATCGCTCCTTGCACTTTCGGAATCATTCCACCGTAAATATGGCCCTGCTCTGTCCATTGATCTATAAGACTAGGTGTAGCTATTGCTTGATATTCATCTTCAATACGGATACCACTCACATCTGTCACGAGTAGTAAGCTATCTGCTCCGACGGCTAAAGCAATTTCACTTGCTACCGTATCGCCATTAATATTAAGAGCCTGACCTGCTTCGGTCGTACCTACGCAGGCAATAACAGGTACAATCCCTACACCCATTAAAGCTTCCAATAAGGATGTATTGATATTTTTAATAGCTCCTACATACCCGTAAGTCTCTTGATCTAAAAAGTCTACGACTATCAACTGATTATCAAAGCCATTTAATCCGATGGCTGCTATACCAGCTGTTGTTAACTCATGAACTAATGCAGTGTTTACTTGCCCTATTAGGGTCGATTGGACAACTTTAATTGCAGCCTCGTTCGTGACACGTATTCCATTTAATGTATGTGATTGTAGGCCTTGAGCAGCTAGTTCTCGATTTATGGCTGGCCCACCCCCGTGGGTAATAATAAGCTCTACCCCACTCTCTTGTAATCTTTTAAAATTATCAAAGAAAGCCTCATTTAAACCTTCCAGTGTACTGCCCCCAAGCTTAATGACCACACGTTTATGAGCGGTATGATGCATTGATTTGGACATAGTCATATGTTAAGTCACATCCCCAAGCATGCCCCTTACCATCACCCACACCAAGGGACACATAGATTTTTACTTCATGCATTTTTAATATTTGAATTAACTCGTCCTCAGAAAAGGGAATTGGTTCACCGTTTTCTACCATAGTAGCACCACCGATTTGGATAGTAATTTTATCTGGATCAACTGTTGCGCCACTATACCCTACTGCTGCAATAATACGCCCCCAGTTGGCATCACAGCCGAAAACTGCAGTCTTTACAAGTGGTGAACCAACGACTGTTTTTGCAATTTTACGTGCCTCCTCGTCTGAAATTGCACCAACAACTTCCACTTCGATAAGCTTCGTTGCTCCTTCACCATCTTTGGCAATCATTTTTGCTAAATCTTCCGCTACTGTTTGCAAAGTGTTAAAGAAATTTTGCCAATCTGGATGCTCTGGAGTTAAAGAATTATTCCCTGCCAAGCCATTAGCCAATATTACCACTGTGTCATTAGTGGATGTATCCCCGTCAACTGTAATAGCGTTAAATGTTAAATTAGTAATAGTCGATAAAGCTGCTTGTAACACATCAGATTCAATGTTGGCATCTGTTGTAATAAAGCCTAGCATTGTTGCCATATTAGGTTCGATCATACCTGAACCTTTTGCTACACCAGCAATGATAACTTCCTTGCCATCCACAGTTGTACTATAGCTTGTGTTTTTCATGACGGTATCTGTTGTCAAAATAGCCTGCGCAAAGTCAATCGCACTTTCTAAATTGTCCTTTGGCTCTAACTGAAGAATACCATTTGCTACTCGCTCTAATTTCATCATTTCTCCAATAACACCTGTCGAGCAAACTCCCACCAAATTTGGTGCAATCCCTAATTTTTCAGCAGCTAGCGCTTGCATTGTTTGGGCATCTTTTACACCTTGTTTACCTGTACAAGCATTCGCATTGCCTGAATTCACGATCATCGCTTGCATTTTCTTAGTTGCATAAACAACTTCCTTCGTGACTTTTAATGGTGCTGCTTGCACAGCATTTGTAGTAAAAACACCCGCAACACTTGCTGGGACTTCACTTACTAAAAGGGCTAAATCCTTTTTCTTATGTTTTAAACCACAGTGTAATCCGGCTGCCTTAAAGCCTTTTGGTGAAACAATATTTTTACTTGATAATTTTTTCATTACATTCGTTGAAGTGGTAACTGTCATCCGAAATTCCTCCTTAGATTAATAAATAAGAGAAGCATACAGTTGCCTGCATGCTGTTAAATAAAGAACGGTACGACATCTAGCCCTGTCGTTTGTGGTAAGTCAAATTGCACATTCATATTTTGGATAGCTTGCCCTGCTGCTCCTTTGACAAGGTTATCAATTACACTAACAATTGTGGCGCGATTTGTACGGGAATCTACTTTCACTAGAATGTCACAATAATTTGATCCCTTGACACGATTTGTCCCTAAACTAGATGCATCCGTAACGATTCGAACAAATGGATGATTCTCATAGGTTGCCTGTAAGCAAGTGATCAATTGCGACTCTGTAATTCCCTGCATTACTGGTGCATAGGATGTCGCCAAAATTCCCCTGGTCATTGGAACCAGATGCGTATTAAAAGTAACCTTTGTATCTGCTTGAGCAAACATGGAAAGTGCCTGTTCAATTTCGGGAATATGTTGATGTGTATTTACTTTATAGATTGAAAAATTCTCATTTGTCTCACTAAAATGGGTAGTTTGTGAGGGCTTATTGCCTGCTCCTGAAATACCACTCTTTGCATCAATAACTAGAAAACTAGGATCAATTAAACGTTCTTTTACAAGTGGTAGTAAGGATAATAAAACTGCTGTTGGGTAGCAACCCGGATTAGCAACAAGTGTTGCTTGACGTATAAGCTCTTCATTCCATTCTGTTAAACCATATACACTTTGTTGAACACTATGGAACGGTGCAGCTTTTTTGCCATACCAGGTTTCATAGCTTGCTAGATCTTTTAACCGAAAATCACCAGATAAATCGATTAGCTTTGGTCCTTTCCCAACCAAAGGCGGTAATAGCTCACTTGTCACCCCAGATGGTGTACTCGTAAAAATAACATTGAATTTTTCTAAAGTGTCATACGCAATCTTTTGTAACGGTGTATCAGCTATCCTAACAAGATGGCCAAATTTCGAAGAAAATTGGACACCCTCTTCTGAAGAAGTAAATAAATCAATTCGTTCTACAGCTGGATGATTATGTAAAAATCGAATAAGTTCTAGACCACCATATCCAGTTGCTCCAATAATACCTACTTTCACTGCACTCACCTCTGAAATAAGTTAAAAATAGTATACGTCTGCATATTTATTAAGTCAACTGAATTTTTATTTAATTCATTGTTTTTTGAAATAGATAATATTTCACCTACTCTCACCTCTATACTATTGTAAATCCAGAAAAAAGAAGGCAAGAATCCTTTCGCCCATCGAATGAATCCCTGCCTTCTTTTTATGCACATGTTGTATAAATATCAATTGATGTTTTAGATAATTAATCTTCCATGGTTGATAAATCACCAGTTGGTAAATTTAATTCCCAAGCTTTCAAAACGCGACGCATAATTTTACCACTACGTGTTTTTGGCAATTTATCTTTAAATTCTATTTCACGTGGTGCTGCATGTGCAGATAAACCTTTTTTAACAAAATCACGTATATCTTCAATTAATGCATCAGAAGGTTCTACCCCTTCTCGTAAGGATACAAAGGCTTTAATGATTTCACCTCGCACCGGATCTGGTTTCCCGATAACACCCGCTTCAATCACATCTGGATGCTCAAGTAGCTTACTTTCTACTTCAAAAGGTCCTACACGTTCACCAGCCGTCATAATGACATCATCCACACGCCCCTGGAACCAGAAGTAACCTTCATCATCCATATAGGCTGAATCTCCAGACACGTACCATTCTCCTTTTAGGAAATAAGATTCATAGCGCTCTGGATTGCCCCAAATTTGGCGCATCATGGCAGGCCAACCACGACGAATAGCTAGATTCCCCATTGTAAATGGTGGAACCTCATTGCCTGCATCATCTACAATCGTCGCATGAATACCAGGAAGAGGTTTCCCCATTGAACCTGGCTTAATATCCATCGATGGATAATTACAAATCATATGCGCTCCCGTCTCTGTCATCCACCATGTATCATGTATACGATGACCTAGTTCCTCTACTCCCCAGCGAATAACTTCTGGATTCAAAGGCTCACCAACAGACAGCACATGGCGTAAAGATGTGAGATCATAGCTTTCAAGCAAGCCACTACCTGCACCCATCAGCATTCGGAACGCTGTTGGTGCACTATACCACACTGTCACACTATAATCTTCAATAGCCTGATACCATGCTTGTGGTGAAAATCTTCCTCCGACGATTAGCATTGTTACACCGTTTAACCACGGACCAAAAATGCCATAGGCTGTTCCTGTAACCCATCCAGGATCAGCTGTACACCAATAAATATCATCTTCACGTAAATCAAGTACCCATTGTGTCGATTGATATTGCTGAATCATAGCATTATGGACATGCAATACACCCTTTGGAGCACCTGTTGATCCAGAGGTATAGTGAAGAATCATCCCATCTTCTCTGTCTACCCACTCTATATCAAAATGAGCTGAAGCTTCTTTTAAATGTTTAGTAAAGTCTAGTATTTGAGCTGTTTCCTCAACGCCCTCCCCTACTAAAAAGATATGCTCCAATTTAGGTAATTTAGCTAAAGGTACACGTTCAAGTAAAGCAGGTGTCGTGACTAATACTTTCGCCTCACTATCAGCAAGTCGATCATACACAGCACCTTCCATAAAAGCTTCAAACAATGGTCCAACAATAACCCCCATTTTCAACGCACCTAATAATGAAAAATAAAGCTCAGGTGAACGAGGCATAAAAATAAATAAACGATCACCTTTCTGCAGATTAGTAGTCGCTTTAAAAACATTTGCTGCTTTGTTTGTTAACCTTTTCATTTCATTAAATGAATATGCCTCTTTCCGTTTACCATCATTAAAATACAATGCCACCTTATTTTTGCGATGTGTTTCTGTATGGCGATCAATAGCCTCATATGCCATATTCACTAAACCTGTTTCGCTCCAACTAAATGCCTTTTCCGTATCTGCCCAATTATGAGATTCTGCCACTTCTTCATAATTCGTTAAATGGTGTTGACCAGGTAAAGCCATTAACTTCTCCTTCATTTTCATCCCCATGAAAATACCCCTTTCTTTGCTTTTGTTTTTGACTAAATTTCAACAATCCCCCCTGTTGAAATTCAGAGAATTTCCCAAAAGCAAAATTGATATGTAGCAATTGTTATATAACAGTTATCCATAGTATTAATGTTCGAATCCCTAATAGCACTACTTTTATCTGTTAAATAACAGAAGCAATATAATCTTATTTTACACGAATTCAGGTAGATTGTCTCAATATTTTTATTTTTCCAAAAATACAGGTATATTTTGCAAAAATAAGCGTTTTTACGCAAGAAATCAGCTATAATGGAATTATTAAACTCAGGTGGTGTAATTATGGAACATAAAAAAACTTTTTTTTCTGTCACAAAGGAAACAAAGCATGGTACTGTGTATGTGGAAGGACCTGTGCCTCCAGAAAAATTAGCTACATATTCATTCCATGAAGGCTTGGTTGCCTTCAGACCTCCAAAACAGCAACAGCAGGCCATTATAGAAATTGCTGGACTACCCGAAGGCCGTATTATTATTATTCGAAACGAAGATATTATTGTAGGCTATGTTACCTATCTTTACCCTGATCCACTTGAACGATGGGCAGAAGATCGTATCGATGACATGATTGAATTAGGTGCCATTGAAGTCATTCCAGACTACCGTGGTACTGGTGCTGGGAAGGCACTACTAGCCGTTTCATTTATGGGGGATGAAATGGAAGATTATCTTGTGATTACTACCGAGTACTATTGGCATTGGGATTTAAAAGGAACTGGTTTAAATGTTTGGGATTACCGCAAAATGATGGAGAAAATGATGAGCTCTGCTGGTTTCGAATATTTTGCAACAGATGATCCTGAAATTACATCACATCCAGCCAATTGCCTGATGGCGCGCGAAGGAAAACGGGTGCCTCCTGAGACAATGGAAAGATTTGATAGACTTCGTTTTAGAAATCGTTTCATGTATTAAAACTAATACAAAGGGGATGCATATATGATTGTAGAAGAAATTATGAATGATAAGCCTTATACATTAGCTCCTACCAATACAGTGCAGGAGGCACTAAAGTTAATGCGTGAAAAGAAAGTTCGTCATTTACCAGTTGTAGATGATGAACACCACGTTTTAGGTGTAATTACTGAACGAGATATTAAAGAGGTCTTGCCCTCATCTTTGCAGGATGAACCAAACTCTCCTATTTTTAATGCAAAAGTAGAGGATATTATGGTGAAAGACCCCCTTATAGGTCATCCATTAGATTTTGTTGAAGAGGTGGCACTTACGTTTTACGAATCAAAAATAGGCTGTTTACCTATTGTCTCTGGTGGAAAATTGGTAGGCATTGTTACGACAACAGATTTACTCTATACATATATAGAGCTGACTGGTGCTACAGAGCCTGGGTCAAAAATCGAGATTCGGGTATCCGATACCCCGGGAGTTTTATTTGAAATTACAAAAATATTTCATCAACATCATGCCAATGTCCAAAGCGTCTTAGTTTATCCTGACTCTGAAAATACACAAAACAAAATTTTAAGCGTCCGAGTAAAAACACTAAATCCTTTAGCAATGATTGAAGATCTACGCAAAGAGGGCTTTGATGTCCTATGGCCAAATTTACCGGGTGTTTCGCTATAATGAAAAAGGCCGTATTCGTATACTCGCCAGAACAACTCGGATATAAATTTTCAGATACACATCCTTTCAATCATAAACGCTTGACGCTAACTATGGATCTACTAAAAAATATTAATGCACTCGATGATGTAGATATTGTACCAGCACGTGTTGCAACGGAAGAAGAGCTATTGCTTGCACATGATTCAAAATATATAGATATTGTAAAAAAAGCAGGACATGGTGAATTATCAGAAGCACAATGTGAAAGCTATGGGATTGGCACTGAAGATACCCCTATTTTTGAAAATATGCATGAAGCAAGTGCACAGCTAGTTGGTGGAACTTTAACCGCTGTTGATTATGTAATGGAAGGAAAAGCCGAACACGCCCTTAACCTTGGAGGAGGACTCCATCATGGTTTCCGTGGTCGTGCATCAGGTTTTTGTATTTACAATGATAGCACAGTGGCTATTCGTTACTTGCAGGAAAAGTACAACGCTCGTGTACTTTATGTAGATACAGATGCTCATCATGGGGATGGTGTCCAATGGAGCTTTTATGAGGATCCTAATGTTTGTACACTGTCCATACATGAAACTGGTCGTTATCTATTCCCTGGAACCGGAAATATTACTGAGCGCGGCAATGGGCAAGGCTATGGAACCTCCTTTAATTTTCCAATGGATGCGTTTACTGAGGATGAAAGTTTCCTAGAGATCTATGAACAGTCAATGCGAGAGATTTTTGAATTTTTCAAGCCAGATGTTGTATTAACACAAAATGGGGCAGATGCACATTATTTTGATCCATTAACACATTTACATGGAACAATGAATATTTATCGCGAAATTCCTAAGCTAGCTCATCAATTAGCACATGAGTATTGTGATGGTCGATGGATTGCAGTGGGGGGCGGTGGCTACGATATTTGGCGAGTGGTGCCCCGTGCCTGGTCCATGTTATGGTTGGAAATGACTGACCAAGCGTTACCAATGGGGCCACTCCCTCAAGCATGGCTGGATCGCTGGCAACCAGAAGCACCTGTTCCTTTTATTCCAACATGGGAGGATCCGATTCCTTTATATGAGCCAATTCCTCGTAAAGCGGAAATAGAGGAAAAGAATGCTCAAATGTTAGCCAAATCGCTACATATTATTCGGAATGAAAGACGGGATTAATTTCTTGGCCTCACGATATTCGTGGGGCTTTTTAAATTAGATGAATGCTTTTGGTGGTATATCCATCAATTCTTTTGTTCTATCCCTCACTTTTGAAACGCTATCCTCTATTTTTGACGTTCCATCCAGCAAATAAAAACACGCAAATCCTTCATAAGCGATTTACGTGTTAGTATCATTATTTACTTTTGACAGATTGTCGATGCTCAATACGGTGTGGTAAAATAACCGCTTCGTCCTCGACAGTTTCCTTGCTCATTAATTTTGTCAGCAGGCGCATTGCAACAGCTCCAATATCGTAAAGCGGTAGCGCGACACTTGTTAACTGTGGGCGAACCATTCGTGCTAACTTTGAGTTCTCAAAGCTGATAACTTCAATATCTTCTGGAACATTTTTGCCCGCATCTTGTGCGCCATGAATTAAACCGATGGCCAATTCATCACTTCCTGCAAAATAAGCTGTTGGTGGCTGTTCAAGAGCAGATAAAATCTCCCAAGCCTCTAAGCCCATATCATAGCTGGACTCTTCTGCAGCAATTAATGCTTCATCTATTGGTAAACCAGCATCCTGCAATGCTTTCTTATAGGCTGCTAGCTTGAATTTTCCGTTAATTGTATACGAAAGTGGGCCAGTTACAAAACCAATCCGTGTATGGCCATTTTGAATAAGTAATGAAATAGCTTCATAAGCCGCCTGGAAATAATCGATATTCACAGTTGCAATTGTTTGGGATTCATCCACAGAGCCTGCAAGCACAATTGGTACTGGCGAATGATCCATCGTTTGCTGCATCTTTTCTGTAACCTCATCACTCATCATGACAATACCATCAACCTGTTTTCCAAGCATTGTATCCAGTAGCTGTAACTCTTTATCTTCATGTTGATCTGAGTTGGCTAAAATAATATTGTAACGATACATTGTGGCAATATCCTCTACACCACGAGCCAGCTCCGCATAAACATTGTTTGCAATATCTGGGATAATCACGCCAACTGTTGTTGTTTTCTTACTTGCTAAACCTCGCGCTACTGCGTTTGGACGGTATTCTAATCGTTCAATTACTTCTAGTACTTTTTTTCGTGTTGCTGGTTTTACGTTTTGATTACCATTGACTACACGAGAGACCGTTGCCATGGAAACATTTGCTTCTCTTGCAACATCATAAATTGTAACAGTCATCGTACGTGCCTCCCTTTTTTCCTATTATAGCCTTATCATACGATAATTTTCATATTATTTTCAAGAAGAACTACGTAAAAACCAAGTACTAATAGTCCTATTCTAGACATTATTTTGTCACGATATAATAAACACCGCCTGCCGAAGTAAGCAAGCGGTGTTCGCTGTTAACAATTAAGCATGAATTTCATGGTTTTTCATGAATTTTTGTAGCGTTTCATAGAATGCGTCAAATGTTGGGATGTCCATTTGTTGTTGTGAGTCAGACAATGCCACAGATGGATCTGGATGCACCTCTGCCATGACGCCATCAGCACCAATTGCAATAGCTGCTTTTGCACAAGGTAATAATAAATCACGACGCCCTGTTGAATGTGTAACATCTACGAATACTGGCAAATGCGTTTCTTGTTTTAAAACTGGTACGGCTGAAATATCTAATGTATTACGAGTTGCTTTTTCATAAGTACGAATACCACGTTCACAAAGGATAATGTTTTCATTTCCTTTAGACATAATGTATTCTGCAGCATGAATGAATTCATCAATTGTTGCAGCTAAACCTCGTTTTAATAAGACAGGTTTATTTGTTGCACCTGCTGCTTTTAATAATTCAAAGTTCTGCATATTACGTGCACCAATTTGGATGACATCAATATAATCCAATGCTTCCTCTAAATGACCTGGTGTCACGATTTCTGTAATAACACCTAAACCATATTCCTCGGACACACGTTTTAAGATTTTCAGACCTTCTAATCCAAGACCTTGGAAGTCATAAGGAGAAGTACGTGGCTTATAAGCACCACCACGAATTAACTTTTCGCCTTTTGCTTTAATAGAAGCAGCAACTGCTGCTACTTGCTCATAAGACTCAACCGCACAAGGACCAAATACGAAAGATGGTTTTCCTTGCCCAATTAATTCACCATTGATATTAATAATTGTATCTTCTGACTTCTTCTTACGAGATACAAGCAACTCTTTCTTTTTATCAGCCTCAAGTTGTTTTAAAGCTGTTTTAAAGATTTGCTTAAATATATAATCAACCGTCATTTGGTTTAATGGACCTTGATTGTGTTCTTTAATAAGATCAAGCATGTGTCTTTCACGCAGCGGATCATAGCGATTCACACCTTGTTTTTCTTTAATTTTACCGATTTCATCAACTACAGCTGCACGTTCATTAATTAGACGAAGAATTTCTAAGTTTAAACCGTCTATTTGACTACGTAAGCTTTCTAAATCTTTTTGGCTCATGCTTTCTTGCTCCTCTCCTCATGACAGACACTTTCAGAACTCTGAAATGTATGTTACATTTTTAGATAATAGCATTATTATAATCAATGTTGTTCAGAATGTCACGCATTTTTAATTTAGCGCTTCAACTCGCTAAATTATTTTCAAGTATGACGCGAAAGGAAGCGATTACATTGAGTTCTAAACTATTCGCACTTGATATTGGCACTCGCTCAGTGGTCGGGATTATTCTCCAAGAAGAAAATGATCATTTTCATGTGGAAGATATTTTAGTAAAAGAGCATAAAGAACGTGCCATGGTAGATGGACAAATACATAATGTCATGTATGTGGCAGAATTAATTAATGAAATAAAACGTGAACTTGAAGAGAAACATGGGCCTCTCACAAAGGTAAGTGTCGCTGCAGCAGGTCGATCTTTGAAAACTGAACAAGCTAGTGTGACCATCAATATTCGTAATCGACCAATTTTTACTGAAGAAGATATTAGTCGCTTGGAACTTCAGGCTGTTCAACAAGCACAGCAGCAACTCTTGCAACAAAAAGAGGATGCAAAAATTAGCCACTATTATTGTGTAGGTTACTCAGTCCTGTATTATCGCTTGGATGGCGAGGAGATCGGAAGCTTGTTGGATCAACAAGGGGATGAAGCCCAAATCGAAGTGATAGCAACGTTTCTACCTCGTGTAGTTGTGGAATCATTGATTGCCGCTCTTAAACGAGCTGATTTAGAGATGGAAGCATTGACGTTAGAACCGATTGCTGCCATTAATGTGCTGATTCCTCCAACGATGCGTCGCCTAAATGTGGCACTTGTTGATATAGGAGCAGGTACATCAGATATTGCCATTACGGATAAAAGTACAGTTGTAGCTTATGGCATGGTCCCTACAGCTGGCGATGAAATAACAGAAGCTTTAAGCGACCACTATTTGCTAGACTTCCCTGTAGCTGAAGAGGCTAAACGTCAGCTACAAACCTCTGAAGAAATATTGATTCAAGATATTCTAGGCTTTGATCAGTTCTATCCAAAGGAAGAGGTTTTTTTAGCAATTGAGCCTGCAGTGAAACAGTTGGCGAAGTCTATCGGAGAAGAAATTCTACGACTCAATAACCGAGTAGCACCCAAAGCCGTTATGCTGGTTGGTGGCGGTAGTTTAACACCCAACCTTACTACAGAACTAGGTCAAGTTCTAGATTTACCAGCTAATCGTATTGCTGTTCGAGGCATTGATGCTATTCAAAACTTAACAAAAGAAGATCATATAAAAGCCTCACCTGAATTAGTCACACCTATTGGTATTGCCATTGCTGCTAAAAAGATGCCGATTCAATATATGAGTTTAACAGTCAATAACCAAGTGGTACGCCTTTTTGAACTAAAAGAAATGACTGTTGCAGATGCCTTTCTAGCTGCAAATATTCGCGCAAAGCAATTATATGGAAAACCAGGACATGGACTATCTATCAGTGTCAACGGACAGGACATATTTATACCAGGTGGACATGGTCAGCCTGCTGAAATATTGGTAAACGGGCAACAGGCATCAACAAAAAGCCTGATTAAAACTGGAGATGCCATTCAGTTAATAGAAGGCCAAGATGGGCAACAGGCGACGGCTACAGTAAGAGATCTTATAGATGATGCAGCAATAAAGACTGTGACAATCCAAAACACCAAATATGTGATTGAGCCCAAAATTTCTGTCAATAACTCTTCTGCATCACTCGATACCGTTTTAAATGATCGTGATATCGTCGTTTTTGATATTGCCGAAACAATTGAGGATGTATTCAAAATCACTAATAATTGGCATTTGTTAAAGCAATTTGAGTCCTATACGATTCAAGTAGATGGACAACCTTTATATTTACCAGAGTTCTCTTCTCAGCTAATGATTAATGGAAAAGTAGCCAAATTGAGCTATGCTGTACAAAATGGAGATGTGATAAGCTTCCAACAACCATCTCTACCAACAGTACAGCATATCGCAGACCAAATGAATCTTTTGCTAGAGGATAAAATCATTATTCATTTCCAACAGGAAGTTTTGGAACTAAAGAAGACTGCAAATGAAGCGATTGTTAATAAAATGGTTGTGTCACCACAATCCACTGTACCCAATGGAGCGACTTTAGTATTTAAAGAAAAGGATCGTAGTCGTTGGATTTATCAAGATGTTTTCCGATTCTCTAATTGGCAGCTGCCAAGTGCCTTTAAGGGGAATTTTACGATTTTAAGAAATGGTCAGCCAGCGAGCTTTGATACAGAGATATTTGGTGGTGATCAATTAGAAATAATATTAGAAGCTACACCTATCATTTAAAAAAAGGGATACGTTACAACTTTATCTTGTAACGTATCCCTTTATATTATGCATTATGCACGAACTTCTTCATTTGTTTCTTCTTTTTGATCTGCTTTTTCTGTCGTTTCTTCGGCTTTTGGTTCCTCACTTGGAATATAATCCTCTAATGGTTCTTCCCCTTCAAAGGAAACCGTACCATCATCAAAAACAGTTGGTGCTTTTGCTGTTTTTAGTGTTTTTACTTTCTCTACTAATTGTGTAGATTGCTCTTGAATTTGTTTAGAAAGTTGAACTGTTTTATCTTTTGCAGTTGTCGAGAAGTCTGCACTCTTATCTTTTAGCTGAACAGCTTGTACAGCCACATCACTGCGTAAATCTTTTCCTGATTTTGGAGCTAACAGTAGACCTGCAGCAGCCCCTACGATTCCACCAACTAATGCGCCAATCACAAAATCTTTCATGTTTACACGCTCCTCTTCATAAATCGAGTCTTGCGGATGATAAAGCTGAGGCAAAGAACTTTCAAGCTGCTGTTCCTTTACTTCGTTAAAATTTGGCTTTTGAGTTGTCATGCAACAATTCCTCCCCATCTAATTATCAAATTTGTCTAGACTGGTTGTCCATCTATTTTCACAGATGCATCTTCAACTTATATGTCTAAGACTTTATTTTTATTCAGCCAGCATAGAATACTCACTGAATAATTATCATTTTTTACGACCCCATTTTCTTTTTGGTGTTTCTTCTACTTGCACAGTTTCAAATGCATAGGCATCAGGTGATACCGTTTCCTGCTCGATGATTTTTCGCTTTTTCCATTTATCAGCAATACCCATCGCAACATTACTCCATTGTACAACTTGTGCAATTTTTTCTTCATTTTGTTCTACGCTTTTAGAGACAGAAGTAGTAATCTGCTGAACAGAATTATTTAAACCATTAACGGAGTCACCAATACCTTTAACAGCTTGAACAACTGAATTTAATTGTTCAGATTTATGTTGAATATCCTCTGCTAAGCTATTTGTTTTTGATAATAAAGAAGTTGTTTCGCGTGTAATGCCTTCCATTTGGCCTTCAATCCCAGATAATGTCCCTGCTAAGCTGTTTAAGATGGATTTAAGCGAGAATAATGTCATGCCCACGCTCACACATAAAATTAAAAAACCGATTGCAGCAATAATGGCTGCAATATACAAAATCACTTCCATAAGTTGACCTCCTGCTAGTAAATTGTCTTTACTATTACTTTCCCTATCTTCGACAAAAAAAACGGAATTCCTGCTTAAATTTGAGAAAAAACAGCTTAACCCCTACGGACTAAGCTGTTTCATTGTTTTTAAGCACGTCTTCAAAAGCATCTTGGAACTTGTGAACATCACCAGCGCCCATAAATAAAAATACTGCGCCATTATGTTTTGTTAATATATCTATTCCTTCAGTGGTAATCACTGCACTGCCTTCAATAAGTGACGCTAAATCATGAATAGAAAGCGCGCCTTGCGTTTCTCTCGCAGAGCCAAATATATCACATAAATAGGCTGTATCTGCAAGGCTCAAACTATCCGCAAAATCTTGTAAAAAAGCTTGTGTACGTGTAAATGTATGTGGTTGGAAAATCGCAACTAGCTCACGTTCAGGAAATTTTTGTCGTGCTGATTGAATTGTCGCGCGAATTTCCGTTGGATGGTGTGCATAGTCATCTATTAAAACATTATCCCCTATATCCGTCTCAGTAAAACGTCTTTTTACACCTTTATACGTGTGTAAACGCTCCTGAATAATATCTGGAGAAATGCCTTCATATTCACATAGCGTAATAACCGCCAATGTATTTAAAACAGCATGATCCCCAAATAATGGGATAAAGAAAGTGCTATAAAATTCATTACGTACAAAAACATCAAATTTTGTACCCTCAGTTGTTTTTTCAACATTACGAGCTTCAAAGTCATTTTCAGCACCAAATCCATAATACACAACTGGTACTTTTGCTTGAATACGTTGAAGCTGTTCATCATCACCACATGCTATAATTGCTTTTTTCACTTGTAATGCTAATGATTGAAATGCAGAATATACGTCCTCTATATTAGCGAAGTAATCTGGATGATCAAAATCGATGTTCGTCATCACAGCATAATCAGGATTATATGCTAAAAAGTGACGGCGGTATTCACACGCCTCCATTACAAAGAAATCAGCATTTTCATGACCTGCCCCAGTACCATCACCAATTAAATAAGATGTCGGTTTATAGCCACCTACCACATGTGCCATTAAACCAGTCGTAGATGTTTTACCATGTGCACCTGTGATGGCAATAGATGTATAGTTGCCAATATATTCACCTAAAAATTTATGGTAACGAATGACTTCTACACCTATTTCTCGAGCACGTACTAATTCAGGGTGATCATCGGAAAATGCATTACCTGCGATCACTGTCATACCTTCTTTAATATTATCTGCATTAAATGTAAAAATTGGAATATTACGTTCACGTAACGGTTGCTCCGTGAAGAAATATTTATCGACATCTGAGCCCTGTACTTGTTCACCAGCATCAAATAAGATTTGTGCAAGCGAACTCATGCCAGAACCTTTAATGCCTGTGAAATGAAAAACTGTCATTAATTAAACCCCCCGGGAATTTCAATATCCCATCTATCATCTATTAGGTGTATCGTATTATTTCACGAATGGTTAGGTATTAATACCTTCACAAGTGTTAAAAAATACGTACTATTCAACACATCTTGTCTATTATAGCACTTTTTATGCATAAGGATAGATGTGTAACTTTTCTAAAAAAACTAAATTCGACGTAAATTAGATAATCTAGACGAAAACAATGCAATTCTTATTCAAACATAGTAATTAAATCTTCTTCTGTAATGTAACTTTCACGTGGCTTACTTCCTCTTGCTTCCGAAACAAAACCATGTGATTCTAACATGTCAATTAAACGAGCAGCACGATTATAGCCAATATGATACTTTCGTTGAATCAATGAGGTAGAAGCGCCACCTTGCTCATAGACAAATCGACAAACATCTTCAAATAAATCGTCCTGTTCTGCGGACACCTCTGTTTTCTTTAATAATTCCTCTTGATCGAAAATATAATCAGGCTCACCCTGTTCACGAACATGCTCAATAATCGATTCAATTTCATCATCTGTAACAAAAGTTCCCTGTAAACGCACCGGCGCTGACATACCATTACCTAAATATAGCATATCCCCTCGACCAAGTAACCTTTCAGCTCCTTGCCCATCTAAAATGGTACGAGAATCAATTTGAGAGGAAACTGCAAAGGCAATACGTGTAGGGATATTTGATTTGATTAACCCTGTAATAACATCCACTGAAGGTCTTTGCGTTGCAACAATTAAATGAATACCACATGCACGTGCCTTTTGAGCAATACGGCAAATGGCCTCCTCTACATCTGCTGGAGACATCATCATTAAATCTGCTAACTCATCAATGACAATTAAAATGTAAGGCAACTTCAGGCTATGTTCATTATTTTTATCAGCTATGGCATTAAAACGTGTAATATCACGTGCACCTGCATGAGCGAATAGTTGATAGCGACGCTCCATTTCCTCAACTGCCCATTTTAGTGCAGCCGTTGCCGCCTTTACATCTGTAATGACAGGACTAACTAAATGCGGAATATGGTTAAACGGCGCCAGCTCTACCATTTTAGGGTCGATCAGCATGAGTTTTAGCTCGTGTGGTGCAGCTTTATATAATAAACTAACCAAAATAGAATTAATACAAACGGATTTACCCGAACCCGTTGCACCAGCGATTAAGCCATGTGGCATTTTACGCAGATCTAACGTAACAGGTTTTCCAGTCAAATCAAGTCCTAATGCTGCCTCTAATGGTGAATCTGACTCAACGAAGGAGGCACTATTTGTTACCTCAGATAAGCGAACAGCACGTGATACTCTATTTGGGATCTCAATACCGATCGAACTCTTCCCAGGAATTGGTGCTTGAATACGAATATCTTTTGCTGCTAGGGCAAGTTTTAAATCATCTGCTAAGTTTCGAATTTTACTCACCTTTGTACCATGGCTCACCGTTATTTCAAATTGAGTAACAGCAGGACCTTGCATAATCGATTCAATTTGAGCAGAAACTTGGAAATAAGATAGTGCTTCGACTAATGTGTCGCCCTGTTGCTCCATCCAATCCGTATCCTGTGTTTTTTCCTCTGGTGGCTCTAGATATTCATCCGTTGGCTTTTGATAGACGTGTACAGGCTTTGCTGGTATCTCAGCTTCTACTTCTACTTCTTGTGGTGCTACTTGATTCTCAACAGATTCTACCGGAGCATACTCTACAATTTCTGAAACTACTTCAGGTTCGATAGCTAGTTCTGGTTCTGACACTTGGTCCCGTTCTGAAGATAGTTCAAGTTCTGGTTCTAACTCAAGCTCTGGCTCAATAGTTGCAGAAATTTCATCAGCTGCTGCTTTTTCAATTTCTATTCTTTCATTTGTTGAGATACTTGACATTGATGTAACAGGAGCCATTGTAATTACAGCAATAGGCTCTTCAGCACTACTTTTTGTAGGGACACTTTCTACTTCATCTTTTACCTCAAGTTGCACTGGACCATCTACTTGCAATTGAACAGTCTCTGACATATGGAAATCGTTGTCATTTTCTGGTGGTGAAACGGACATTTCATTTGTTGTCATGCTGTCTAAGGACGATGATTTTTCTGGCATCACATCCACTAGTTTGTTTTTCTCTGTTTCTGGCATGCTCTCTACACGTATAGGCTGCTGAGCCATCTTCAATTGCTGTTGGATTCTCCATTTTTCTTTATCTGTTTTTAACATTAGTACATTAAATGGAATTCGACTTTTTTCTTCCCTCGATGCAGTATCAGGAGATTGGTCATCCATTGACGGTTGAACGACAGTAACTTCTCCAATATGGATCGTAGAATTTTCTATTTGTACTTGTTCCACAATCATTTCTTTGACATGGATTTCCGATTGATCTGCTGAAAGTTGTTGAACTGTTTGATCTTGAACAACAGCTTCCTTCTCTTGCCCTTCAAAATCCATAGCAAAAGAAGTCGTTTGAGGCACAGCTACATTTGATGACAAATTTTCCTTATCATCGTTCTCTTCAACCAACAGTTCTTCCTCAAAAATAATTGGTTCACTTACTGTCGAAAGTTCTTTCGATTGAATAATCTCATGGTGTTCCGTTAAAACCGTTTGGTTTGTGCTAGCCGGCTCTTTTTCTTCTAGTATATTTTCATTGACCTCATTTGTTGTCGCTTCTTTTAAAGGCTTTGCAACAGTAACCCTTTCAACTGCCTGTACATCGGTTTCTTGCTTCTCATATTCCTCTTTTCTTTTATCTAATAAATCTTTGATGGGACTTGGTTTTGCAAAACCATAGACAGGTGAAGGCACATCTGTTGGAACAAATCGTTTGCGATTCTCAGGCATAATATTTTCAACTTTTTGTTCTTTTCGCTGACTCTTTTCTTTTGGTGCAGGTGCAGTCATAGGACTTATAGTAGCTGTTTCATTTTGTGCATCTCGAAACACTAAGCTTGCTCTTGAACGAAATTCTTGTTCTGAAGGCTGACTTTTCATCATTGTTTTTCTACCTGTACGTTTAGAGCGATTTGCTAGTAAATCTCGAATTCCTGAAACCTCAACATCATAAACACTAGAATCGACAATATGATGATTTAAATGTTTTGGTAACGATAAATCCCCAATTTGTCCATAATCATCATCTTCCATTTGATCAAACATTTCTTTTGAGTGCGTATAGGATGCTTCACCTTCATCATCGTCAATCAAAGGGAAACGGAAAGTCTTTTGCTTAGCGATTGGTGGTTCTTTTTGTGTATGTAATTGCTCCGACTGAACTTCTCCATAATCCTCATAATATTCTTCATACTCATAGTCTTCATCTTCTTTATTAATAAATTTACTAATTTGTTTTTTAAACCAGTTCACTTCGTTTCACTCATTTCTCTTACACTTCATTTATAGCATTGTCTAGTTTTAAATTTATCAATAGCTCAATGTCTACATCAAAAAGCATACCATAAAAACGGTCTTGAAACTTGCATTTAGAGGCTCATTCTAAACAAAAAAATCGTTATGCTACTAGCATATTAGTAACATAACGATTTAGGGCATTTCACCTTGACACAAGGAATAATATCATGATAAAACATTTAAATTTTAATAATTTCTTTTTTAAATAGGGGAATTTTTATTTAGTTGGTGATTCAAAAGCACTACCAACTATAGCATCCTCTGGTAATACTAAAATTCCTTTTTCAGATGGTGCATTAGGAATCGCTAATTCACGCGCTGAACAAAGCATGCCGTAAGACTCAACACCACGTAAATTTCCTTCTTTAATAAGCATTCCCGAAGGCATTACGGCACCAATTTTCGCAACAACTACCTTCTGACCTGCTTCTACATTAGGAGCTCCACATACAATTTGTAGTATCTCATCTCCTACATTGACTGAACAGATACTCAATTTGTCAGCATTTGGATGCTTGTCCTTTGTTTCTACATAACCAACCACAAATTTTGGTGAAAAATCAACATCAAGATTAATATTAGCTCCATTTTTTTCGATTGCCACCGCTAGCTGTGCTACTAATTCTGGTGTCACTTCTACTAAGCCTTTAGCATCTGTTTGGATGTAACTGCTCGCATTAAATAAATTGAAGGCTTTAATTTCTCCCGTTTGAGCTTCCCTTAAAATAGCAATATCACCAGCACGTTCTACTTCTGTTTTCACAATAGCCTCCGTTGCTAGTTGAACTAGTAAGACATCTCCTACATGCTCTTTGTTGTAAAATACGTTCATTGTTATTCTTGCTCCTTTTTCACTCTGTTTTTTGCTAAGATAAAGATTGGTTCTAGTTCCCCATCTTCATAAATAAAAGATAATGACGTAATCGGTACAGTACCGACTGCAAAGAAATGCATCGTCATCTGTGCTAATACATCATACCCTGTTTCATTACGAATATCACCTATAATTAATACATCTTGATGAGGCACGGATAATGTCATATCGCCCTCCACTTGTGCCTGCATTTCTTTTAAAAAGCTCTCATTTAAAATACGGCTAGCATCATAGCCATCATTCACATTGACAAAATAAAAAATATTACCTGCTACCTCATCTTTTTTATAGGCGGTTGGTAGTTGTTTCACCGAAAAGCGTGCCATTTCTCGAATTTGTTCTACCGTTAATTGTAAGGCTTCTAGCATGGATTCATCAATAAAGCGATAGGTTTTACCTAAATCGAGTGCATAAAAAACGCGCGTTTCAGCTGTATGCTCAGTTGTAATAAAGGCATGCCCTTCTTTCGATGCCTGTGGATAAGAAGTGGCACGAATCACGGGATAAATCTGTGTAGTCGTTTGGAAACCCTGTTCTTTTTCTTGTACCATTGCATTAAAGGTTTGCTCAATTGTATATATAACTTCTTCAATCGCTGACTCTTGCTTGTCATTATATTTTGCTAAGATCCCAGGTAAGGAGAGCTCCATCCCTTTTTCAATTGTCTTATGATTCAAGCGTAATTTATCGTACTTTTTATCAAAATGAAATTCATATTTCTCTTCAGTTAATTGCTTTTTTAATAGCTCGACTAGTTGTTCAGACTTCATTCGCTTCATCTTTTTCACATCCTAACTTCAAAATGAAACGGCTCACATGTTTGTGAACCGTTCTGTTCATTCCTTCTATTTACTTCATCTTAACCGAATGAACGATTTTCGTCATCTCACGCAAATTATTTTCAATTTGTTTTGCCTTTGAAATGGTTGTCATCTTCACACCACCGCTACTAACAATGAGCTCCATTTCATTTTCTTCGTCCGTTTTTAGAACCGCTGTGAAGCCAAATCGACCATCCTTATCAAAAGTCGATTCCTCGATAATTTTGTCCGCTTCATTTTCTTTTAAAAGATTATAATAAAGTTTACTGTCTTGTGCTTCACGATCATTGATAAAAAGAATGTAGCTTTCTTTGCCTTTTGAAATCACAATATTATAAGCATCTGAACTGTCTTCAATTTTAAAGTTTGAAGGTAAGTATAATTTGATATCCCCAATTTCTACTGTATGTTCTTCTGGCTCTTCAGCAAAAACCTTCTCCGTTAATTGGAGCCCATTAGCAATTTGATCATCAATAGATTGATTGCAGCCAGAAAGGACAAGAAGTATAAGCATTAGGCCAATTGCTCTTAGCCATGAAAATAACATGTCTCTCTTCCTTTCACTACTAACTTTTTTCTATTTTAAAAAAATTAATCATAAGATGCAACCTAACTATCCTCTCACCACTAATTCTTTTTAACTATTTTTGTGAAAATGTGAACAAATATTGACCAACTAAAAGAGAGACAATATGCTCAAACATCATCTGTCTACTAACTAAACCTTGCGTAAAAATACCTACAGCACCTGCGCCTTGACGAATATCTCGACGCTTTGTATATTGCTCCATAATCGGTCCAAGTTCTCCACCAGTTCTTATTTCCTGGGCAATTTCTTTTGGCAGAATAATTTGTGCGCCAGCAGCTGTAAACATTATTCCGTCTGACACAGTTAATGCACCCCAGTTACAAACATACATGTCATCATCGATTTCAGTTACGCCACCTTCTAAGCCAAATGATAATTCTGCATCCGTTAAAATCAAGGCGTTTTTAGCACGATTCATTGCCCCTAATCTAGTTTCTTCATTACTTATCGGTTGATCTGATACTTCAGAAGCAGCTTTGACATGAGTAAAGAGAGAATCCTCAAAGTATTTGCGAACAATTACTTCAACTGCTTCTGTTTTGGCCTTATTGGTTGTGCCAATTGCTATTTTCATTTAATCCCCACTTTCTTTCCATAGAAAAAGATGCCTTTAAAAGGCATCTTCCTAACTTCTTATACATTAGCGTGAATTGTCTCTAATGTCGAACGATCTGCTTTTTTCACTAATTCAATAATTAATGCTTTGGCAGCTGCATAATCATCAATGTGAATAATTGACGCTGATGTATGAATATAACGTGAGCATACACCAATTACTGCACTTGGAACGCCATCGTTTGCTGTATGCACTCGACCAGCATCTGTTCCACCTTGGGAGACAAAGTATTGATAAGGGATATGATTGGATTCGGCCGTATCTAAAATGAATTCACGCATACCACGATGTGTTACCATTGTACGATCTAAAATACGAAGTAAAGTACCTTTGCCGAGCTGTCCAAATTGACTTTTTTCACCTGACATATCATTGGCAGGAGAAGCATCTAGTGCAAAGAATAAATCTGGTTTAATCATGTTTGCTGATACTTGTGCACCGCGCAAGCCAACTTCCTCCATTACATTTGCACCTGAGTATAAATGTGAACCTAATTTTTCGTGCTGTACTTCTTTCATTAATTCAATCGCTAGACCACAGCCATAGCGGTTATCCCAAGCTTTAGCCATAATTTTCTTCGGATTAGCCATTGGTGTGAATGGACAAATTGGTATGATGGATTGTCCAGGACGAACACCCATAGACATAGCATCTTCTTTATTATCAGCACCAACATCGATAAGCATATTTTTTATATCCATTGGCTTCGCTCGTTCTGCATCTGTTAATAAATGGGGTGGGATGGATGAAACTACACCAGGAATTGCCCCATTTTTCGTATATACTTCTACACGCTGTGCAAGCATAACTTGGTTCCACCAGCCGCCCAATGTTTGAAAACGGATCATTCCATTATCTGTGATAGAAGTAACCATAAATGCAACCTCATCCATATGACCAGCAACTAATATTTTCGGTGCATTCGTAACATCACTGTGCTTAACACCAAAAATACCCCCTAAATTATCTTGAACGATTTCATCCGAGTACTTTTCTAACTCAGAACGCATGAACGCGCGTACTGCGTGTTCATTACCCGGAGCGCCTGGTAATTCTGTTAATGTTTTAAATAATTGTAATGTTTCCTCATTCATGATGACTCTCTCCCCACGAAGTAGAATATTCTTCCTTGCCTATTGTAACACAATTATTTCCGAATTCGAAATATTGATACATTTCCTCAATCCGCTTAATTGTGAACGTGCATTCACTCTATAGGCTATGCTAAAATAAAGGTATAGAAAAAGGAGGAAAAAAGTATGAAATTACGTGATTTTTTAATTGGTGTTGCAACTGGCTTAGCTGCCGCAGTCATTATTAAAGAAGCTAGTGAAAAAGTTTCTCCGTTCGTACCTGCAGGACAAGTACTTGAAAACATAAAAAGAGAATTTAAAAAGGATTCACCGATTGATGGTTCTTGGATTTTTATGAAAACTGAAGATTTTACAAACGGTATTATTACCATCCCAGTATATCGTGGGGGGATCTCGCGTATGCATGAAGGTGAGATGCAGACATTCGAATTTGCTGCCGATGCACGCTCTGGTGTTGTCGTGGAACTAACAGAAGTTTAATTATGTATATACAATAGAAGCCATCTCATAAATTGAAGATGGCTTCTTATAATGTTAAAAAACAAAACATTTTTGTGAAAGGTGAAAAGAGATTTCCAATGCGCTCACCTTGCTAAAGGGCCTTTTCTGTTACTCATAATATCTAATTCAACAACATAAGAAGCCATCTCATAAAATGAAGATGGCTTCTCTATGTTATTCGGATAAACCTTTATTATTAAAGTACTTTTTATACTTACGGTAATAATTTAAATTATTGAGTGTTAGTTTCACCCAACGCTTCGCATTCATATCCTCGTTAAAGTAAAGAGAATTTGTGTATTTACCCTCACTAATTAATTTTTTTGCTTCTAGTTTGAGCTTTTCATTCGATGCATATTTGAATAATACACCTTTAGGAATAATCATCCATAAATGCTTGTCCTGCACATATGTGACTTCTTGCTCGATATTTAACATATGGTCATCCGCAACATACTTCATTAAATTATGCCCACTTGCTGTTACATAATAGCTAGAACGCCCATTACGTAAATTGATTTCAAAAAGTTTATATTGCTTGTCTCGAATATCATATTTCATATCAAAATTCGCAAAACCTGTATAGCCAATGTCCTCTAGGAAGAAACGTACTTGATCCATTAATTCTTTATCATAGGTTGTCACGATGGCTGCATAACTTCCGATTCCTTCAGGAGAATGTTCTTCTAGAATAGGGTTACCTAGACACATCAGCTTCACTTTCCCATCCTTTCCTACATAGGCATTTAACACACGCATATAGGAATCGTCCCCAGGAATAAATTCTTGAATAATCATTGTATCCTGATAACTAGAGCTATAAATAGCTTTTAATATAGCCGTTTTTTCCGCTTCATCATGTGCAACAAATACTTTTTTCTTCCCAGGGAATTTACAAGCCCAATATTCTACAGAGTTGGAAGCCTTTAAAATGATAGGGTAAGCAAATGGTGGTGTAAAGTTTTCATAGTTGTCAGCTGTCACCGTTGTTGTACCTGGATATTTAAAATTATATTGATCACACATTTTATAGAAATTTTCTTTCAATAAAATTTCATCCATCAACGATTCGTCGATATAAGGTACGGTAAAATGCTCTTGTAATGCTGGCTTATTTTTGATGATCAGCTTGGCATAATCGTCCCCACATGCTAAAAGTAATAGTTTTTTATCAGCATATTTTTTTGCAACTTCTGCAAGGGCAGGTGCAAAAACATCTTGTTCATTTAAACGGTCTATTTCTTGAAATTGTAGGATATGGCTATCTTGTGTTGCTGTTAAATGAGAACGTCCTAAAACAAGTGGTTTAATACCATATGCTTCATAAAACGCACGTGCCATACCATATGCATTCATATCTGATCCAAGTAAAACGGGTAAAAATGGTTGTTCAGTTGCCATGTTTATTTCAACTCTCTTTTGTATTTTAGTATCGTGTTAAGTGTATCATATTTTCTATCCTGTTCACGAACAAAAACGCGAGGTATTGACATTTTATATGCCAAATACCTCGCCTTTCTTGCTCGATTAAAATGTAATAACAGCTTGTCTACTACGCTCTAGTTTATCCACAATCTCTTTGCCTGACTCATCCCATCGAATCATACGGTAATAAGCATCGTGATAGAAAATAAAGCCATAGTTATTTGCAAGGGCTTCTTTCATCAGTCGCTCTTTTGCAAATACACTTGTCATTGGATAATCGTCATAGGCTAATACCCATAATGGATTTTGATGAGCATGAGTCGGCATAATATCTGCCATATGCAATAACACTTCATCATTTTGCGTTAGCTTGATGACAGCATGTCCCTCACTATGACCACCAGTATGAAGCATTTCGATTCCAGGTACTACTTCCAATGACTCTTCGTAGGTTTCAACTAAATGCTGAACTGGCTCCCAATTTTCTTTCCAATAAGTATTTTTAGAACGGATATTGGGGTTACGCATTTCATCCCATTCAATTTTCGTTACAAAAATCTTGGCATTTGGGAAAGTTGGTACAAGTACATCCCCTTCCCACTGCGTTAACCCCCCAGCGTGATCAAAATGTAAATGCGTCATTAACACTGCATCAATATCTGCTGTCGTTAATCCTAACTCTTGTAAGCTATCAGCTAACGAAGATTCTTCTGTTACACCAAAGTTTCGTAGCTGCTTTTCATTTAATTTGTTAAAGCCAACCCCCGTATCAATAAGGTAGTTTTTGCCCCCAAATTGAATAAGGATAGGTTCTGTTGGTAATTCAATTTGGTTTTTTTCATTGACTGGATATTTGCGGGACCAAAGAGGCTTTGGTACAACACCAAACATCGCACCACCATCTAGGCACGTAACACCCCCGTTTAGCCATGATAATGACATATTGTGAAACTGTAACTGATCCATCCATATTCCCCCTACAATTTAGTGATAAATTGCGATTCTAAGCGATAAATCGGCTGCCCCTTCGCAGAAAACTTCTCTTCATATTCTGTCATCACATTATCCTCTGGCATATTTGCATGCAGGTCGAGAGATACATACTTTAATAACATCCCATATTCAGACATACTGATTAAAGAATACTCGAAAAGACCTCGGTTATCCGTTTTAAAATGGACTTCCCCATTATCCACTAAAATCGACTCATATAATTTCAAAAAATCCCCGTGCGTTAAACGTCTTTTTGCATGTCGTGTTTTTGGCCAAGGATCTGAGAAATTCAGGTATACACGTGATACATCGTTTTTGTCAAAGAATTTATATAAATCTGCGCCATTTACTTTTAGTAAACGTAAATTCGCTGGAGATTTTGCCTCTAGCACTTTTTCTAGTGCACAAACAATCACACTATCGTAAAGTTCAATGCCAATATAATTGATTGTTGGATTTTGCAAAGCCATACCGGTCACAAATTGTCCTTTTCCAGACCCTACTTCAATATGAATAGGGTTGTCATTGCCGAAAACAGCCTGCCAATTTCCTTTAAAGTCTTCAGGATTTGGAATAATCACCTCTGGGTGATCTGTAATCATTTCCTCTGCCCAAGGCTTATTTCTTAATCTCAATGTTGTTCCTCATTTCTTTCTTGTGAAATTATTGATTTTTTTATAGTATAACGTATTCCCTTATAATTCGCATGAAATTATTGCACAATGATATTTTTATGAATCCTTAACAATAACCTGCCAAGCATTTTGTTGTATTGTACAGTGGATATTGGTCTCTTGGTTGACAATGCCAATATAATTACCATCCGTATGGCAGTCAACCTTATCTGCTACGATAAGATCAAAGACCTGCCCCTGTAAAAAAGTAACTTCCTTAAATTTTGTATGTTTTTCAAAAAACACAGTGACAAATACCAGTAATAATTTGATACGAGAAATACCATGTACAATTGTGATATCCACTTGCCCATCATCTGCTTTTGCGGCAGGTGATATTTTCATGCCGCCTCCAAAATAAGGTTGATTACTCATCGCCACAAACCACGTCTGCTGAAATTGCCATTCCTGTCCCTCTGAACGTATCGTTATGTCAAAGCGTTCAAAGCGAAATAACCCTCTAATTACAGCGACAGCATACGAAAGTTTCCCTAGTCCAATCTTATTGAGATAAAACTTAAGACGAGAAGTGTTAATTGATTTTGTCACAAAGGCATCGAAGCCTATGCCAGCATTATTAACAAATATTTCTTTTCGTTGATTATCAATCTGAACGATCCCTGCATCCATTCTTACATTAGCCAAGGTAGTCTTTACATAATCCTCGATTTGCTGGGCATTGGAAAAGGTATGAAAATAACGTGCAAAGTCATTACCAGAGCCAGCACGAACTACACCAATTATGATGTGTTTATTATGTATAACACCACTAACTATTTCATGAATGGTGCCATCACCACCAACAATGACAAGCAATTTCTTCTCTTGTTGCTGGTGTGCCCATTGTTGAGCGATTTCCTGTCCATGTCCTGCATATTCAGTAAAAGCCACTTGATAGGAAATCGTTAGATGCTCTTGAAGTTGGAGCCAAACTTTTTTTCCTTTTCCATTCCCAGCGGCCTCATTGACAATAAATAGAACGTTCATACATCATTCCTCTGTTGGCTGAGATGCTTGCTGCCATATATCTCGGTTAAAGGAGGTGGTTTGGACCGTATTTAAAATTGTCTGTGCAGCTCGGATTTGCATATGCTTCATAGGAGAGGAAACTTTTCTTAAATGCTCTATCCATTCATGGTAATTTCGACGATCAACAAAGCGTACCCCAAATGGTGAACCAGGATAATCAAAATACCCATTACGAGATAGCACAACCTTACGGATGGGCATATCAATATCCTCTTGTTTAAATAATTGCGACAGTACCGATTCCATCCGCCCTAAGTTAATCGTTGGATTCAAAACTTTAGAATCCTTCGTCCCTACTTTTTTAATCCAGAAGCGATCGCTGCCACCTACATATACAGCTTGATTTTCAGCCTCTAAGACCGTAATACAAATACACTCTGTCGGCGACATTAACACTACATCTAGCTCTATAGGTGCTTTTCTAATTTGTAGTATTGGATAATAAAACAATAGATAATTATCTGGCAATGTTTGCAATAGCATACGGAGCAATGAGTCACGCATGAAGCGAGGATCTACATATGATTTTTCCCGTAATGTTGAACTGGCCCATTTCATTTGAAAATGAAAGAACTGATCAATAAACATTCGTTTCAACTCATGGATGGATTGTGGTGCATACACAATTTTAGGTTCAAATGTGAGCGTCGTTTCTTCTTCAGGAATTATATCCTCATCGCTGACAAGCTCATTTGATATTTCTACTTCTTCAACATCCTCTGTTGTTTCCTTTTGCCGTCCAGCAAACCATTTTTTTATGAAGGTAAAACGTTCTTTTTCCTCGTAAGCCTCCGCTTCCACCTCATTGTCGACATGTTGCCACTCGCTAATATCTTCTCCCAATTCCCACTGTCGCTTAATGCGCTCCCATTGGTTTTTCTTCAAGCGCACAAATTGTGTTGGGTATCTCGCTAAATCAATTTGATAGCGTGAAATGTAATCTTGTAATTTCACCAATTGTGCCATGTAAAGGTCACTCCATTCTTACTCACCATATCTATAGTTCTCTTTTTATCTAGATTGCTTTGGTAGAAAAGAGGCATTGTATTCAATACATCGACAATTATTCTACAAATTTCAATCTGTAAAATTATTCATTACTATCCTTTTTATTTTACATGACGATACCAAACATTACATCCATAAAAAAGAGAACTACCCTTATCGATAGTTCTCTTAAACGGTTCTTTTATTTTGTATTCAAAGAAAGTGGTAATTTCGCCTCAAAAGCTTGTTGCAATTTACGCGTCCATTCACCTGGCACACCAGTACCGATTTGGTTTCCATCCACATCAATAACAGGAGTAACTTCTGAAGATACAGAGGATACAATAATTTCATCCATTGTTAATAAATCAGCTTTTGTCATTGGTTCTTCAACTACAGGTAAACTAATCTCTTCTGCACATTTTAAAATGACTTGACGAGTAATACCGTTTAAAATGAAGTTATTTGCTGGGTGTGTATAAAGCTTACCGTCTTTAATCCCATAAACATTTGCTGATGAACATTCTGTTACGATATCCCCGCGATGTAAAATTGCTTCGTAGCAGCCCTTTTCAGCTGCCTCTTGTTTTGCTAATACTGCACCAAGTAAGTTTAAAGATTTGATATCACAGCGCAACCAACGAATATCCTCTACAAACGTAGCCTTAACCCCTTTTTCAAAGTTTTCATATGCACGTTCACCAGCTTTCACATTACCCGTTAATACAGCTGGAACACTTGCATCTGGGAAAACGTGATTACGTGAATTGGCACCACGTGTAATTTGGAAATAAACATGCCCTGTATCAAGATTATTTTTTTCAATCAGCTCATGTAATAATTTGTGTAAAACGTCTTTTGTATAAGGAATAACAAGACGAATTTTTTCGGCGCTTGCATAGAAACGATCAATATGCTCTTGTGCTGTAAACATATTTCCGTTATAAACTTTGATTACTTCATAAATACCGTCACCAAATTGATAGCCTCTATCTTCTGGTGATACTGCAATGGATCCTTCTTCAACAATTTGATCATTCCATAATGAATATGCCATGTTTTGTTCATCCTTTTCGTCTTTGAGTTATTTTTTTCCTGCAAGTTCAACAATTGCTTCAGCATAAATTGCCGCTGCTTTTACAAGGTTTTCAACGACAACAAACTCATCCGCTCGATGCGCTACATCTGGCTCCCCTGGGAATAGCATGCCAAATGCCACGCCTTTTTTCATCACACGTGCATACGTCCCACCACCAGTTGATAATAAAGGTGTTTCTGTATCTCCCGTTTGACGTCTATAGATAGCTGCTAATGTCTGGATGAATGGATCATCTTCGCTGACATAATGTGGCTTGGAGTCGTCTTGTATGTCTAGAGAAAACCCTTTTTCTACCGTTAAGCATTGTGCTGCTGTTATTTTTTCATCGAATGGATAGGAAACTGAATAGCGCATACTAATTACTAAACTGCCGCCTTTATGGACATCATAGCTTACGATCCCTGGATTTAATGTTGTTTGTCCTGACATTGTATCCTCAAACTGCAGATCGAGCTGACTACCATAATGATCCTGATAAAAAACATCTGCAATAAAGTCGACAAATTGTTTACTTGCTTCTGTCGTCAACTCTTGTTGTAAAAATGCTGCAAGATAAACAGCTGCATTGATACCTTTATCTGGTTCCATTGCATGGGCTGCTTTACCTTTGATAGTTATTATATAGCGAGACTCCTCCATTAATAAAGAGCCTTCTAGCTGATTTTTACTTAAAAATGTTTGAAAATTCTGTTCGAATGATGCTGTTACGTGCTGAATTATTGCTTTTGCAAAATCAGGTACCATATTTGGGCGCTTTCCTGCATTAAATAGTAGTAGTTGTTCTTTCGTTGCATCACCCACTTTATTTTGAGAGAACACAAGCTCTGCAATGCCTTTTTCTGCATTGATGAGCGGGAAATCCGCATCTGGTGCAAAACCAATTGTCGGCATTTCCTCCTGTTTAAAATAGTGGTCGACACAGCGGAATCCTGTTTCTTCGTCTGTACCAATAATCATTCGTACTCTTTTTTCTAACGGAATACCTGCATCTTTCACAAGTTTCATGGCCATCCATGCCGCAATCGTAGGCCCTTTATCGTCAATCGCACCACGTGCAAATAATTTACCATCAGCTACTGTGCCGCTGAAAGGAGGGTAAGTCCAATCTGCTTCTTCTCCAATTGGGACAACATCAACATGACATAAAATACCAAGTAAATCTTCACCAGTTCCCATTTCAATATGTCCAGCATAATTATTAACATTTTTCGTGAGCAGGCCTTCACTTTGACCTTTTGCTAGTAACCATTCAAGCGCTTGAAGTGGACCATCTCCAAAAGGTACTTCAGTAGTTATTGTATCCTCATCGAGCACACTATTTATTTGCACAAGCTCCTGTAACTCTTGTATTAATTCGTCTTGCCTTTCTTTTGCAGCTTGTAACCAATCCATACCATGTACCTCCTTCAAAGTATTAACATTATTCTACACCTTACAACATATATGACAATCAGCTTTCTGACAACTATTTTCAGTAACTTCTACTGTCACTACCATATATAGCACGTTTTTCACGTATTCCCACAAAATACAGTATAAATTTTATATATTAATTGTAAATTTCTCTTGCATTCACTAGAAAATTAAGTAGTTTTTCTATATAATAAAGTTATCAGAATAATTGTTCTGACTATAAAATTAGAAAAGGGGATGTCTAAGGCAGCTACTTATTAGCCTAAGTGCACTCCGCACATATTGTCGTCCGCTAGTCTTTGCCAAGAGAATTAAGATGAAGGAGTGGTTCATTTAATGAAACCAACTACTGATCGAATGCTTAATCGTATTAAAGACGTGTACATGTTTATTTTAGACAAAGGAACCGTGTCTACACAGGATTTAGTCGAAGAGTTTAGTATCACTCCTCGCACCGTTCAAAGAGATTTGAACGTGTTAGCCTTTAACGATTTGGTGACGAGTCCAAGTCGAGGCAGATGGACAACGACGAAGAAAAAAGTAAAATTAACGTCTTAGTTTTACGTTTTGTACGTAAAGCATTGTGTATGGAAAAAGAATGACCTTTCGTCGGGGTCATTCTTTTTTGTCGTTAGAAGATTTTTAGATTTTTTCCCACTTTGCTTACTGACTTCTCCAGCTTGCTTTCTGTGTAAAGTAATTATTTTCATCACTTTTTCAGTCATCTATCTATGCAAAGCAATGATTTTTATCTTACTTCCATTCATCTATATAAAACGATTATTTACATTGCTCCTTTACCCTTCAATCTGAGCCTCACATCTTAGCATAGCAACATAAATTTGCGCGCCATTATCTGCTCTGTGCTCTTTCAAGATTATTTTAACTATTTACAGTTGCTTAACAATCCGTTAAACTCGAAACATTCTAAATGTTGAGAGGAGGATTTTATATGACTTTGTCAAAGTTGTTTCATCCATTAGTTTGGATTATTTTAGGTGGAACAATTTTTACACGTATTGCAAGCTTTATGGCAATGCCTTTTTTAGCAATTTATTTACATAATGAAATTCAAGCCTCTCCCTTACAAATTGGATTGACAATTGGCATCGCGCCGCTCATTTCCACAGTAGGTGGATTTTTCGGGGGTTATTTAACAGATCGCTTTGGTAGAAAAAGCGTTATTCTATTAACAATTATCGTTTGGAGTCTTGTGTTCTTTGGCTTTGCAACGGTTCATGCTGTTTGGCTTTTTATCCTATTCAATGCTTTGAATGGACTTTGTCGATCATTTTTTGAACCTTCCACACAGGCATTGATGATTGATTTTACACCTGCCGATAAACGAAAAAGACTATTTTCCTTACGTTATACAGCCATTAATATTGCAGCGGTTATTGGTCCAATTATTGGCGTGTATATCTCACAGCTCTCCAGTCCAAGTATCCCTTTTATGCTGACAGGGATGATGTATATTATTTACGCAGTCTTTTTATTTTTTGTGTTAAATCGCTATCAAATGCAGCAACCCAAAGCGGTTACACAAACAAAAATACTCAGTACATTCACAATTCTTTTGACAAATCGTGTGCTGCTTAGCTTTATATTGGGTGCCATTTTAATCAATATTGGTTACTCGCAATTTGACTCAACGCTACCACAAATTATCGAATTAAAAATTGATGAAGGTGCGAAACTTTATTCGTTATTAATCTCTCTCAATGCAGCAGTTGTGTTATTACTACAATTACCTATTAGTATAGTATCAGAGCGCTTTTCATCTACAGCAACATTATTAGTAGGTGTACTGTTCTTTGCTATTGGATTATGTATGTTTGGATTCTCCAATAATTATACGCTCTATATCATTGCCATGATTATTTTTACCATAGGTGAAATCTTTGCCTTCCCTACAATGAATGTTATGATTGATGAAATTGCGCCAGATACTCAAAAGGCAACCTATTTAGGTGCTGCACAATTTAAAAATTTAGGTGGCTTTATTGGCCCAATAATAGGCGGTTGGCTCTTGACTCATTATATGAACGCTATGTTTCCAGTCATCGCTGTTCTTGTATTATGTAGTTGTATCTTTTATAGAACAAAAATAGCTGCTCATTAATAAACGCCCCATTGCTATCAAAATAGCTAATTATGCTATCGATAGAATGGGGCGTTTTTTAACTATTATAATCCTCGTCAGCAGCGACCTCTGAATAACTAGAATATTGATCCTTACCAGCATTTTTTGATTGATAAAGCGCTTTATCGGCCCGTTCAAATAAGCTCATTTCTGTATCCTCAGCATGGTTATAAATGGCTCCGCCCATGCTCACAGACAACACAGACCATTTCTCGCTAGCTTGGCCATCATATCTAACTGACCTTATTTGAGTCAAAATGTCCTCTGCCATGTGCTGCATCTTTTCCTCTGTTGTATCGTATAAAACAATGGCAAATTCATCCCCACCGAAGCGTACGACAAAGCCACTTTGTTTCACAACATGCTTTAAAATTTTCGCTGTTTCAATGAGGATATGATCTCCTTCTACATGACCAAATTGATCGTTTACTTGTTTAAAGTTATCTAAATCAATTAACAATAAACCTGGCACATTCATTTTTCTTTTTCTTAATAAATTATCAATTTTCCTAATATATGTAGCACGGTTGTAGACACCAGTTAGCGGATCGAAGGTAGCTAGGTGTATTGTTTTAGATAAAATTTTATTAATAACTAACAGCATAATAAAGGATGTTAGTAGGGCAATAGACAGTAGAATCCAAAATTGCTTTGTATTTTTTTGGAGAGCTTCCATTTTAGTGAAATTGATAAATTTCACATAGACAATTCTTTTGGATGACTCCCCTCTCACTGTCTCTGCTTCATAGGGCAGAAAACGATGTGTTTCTATATAACCATTGTCTAATGCCTTTTCATACTCAACTGGCTCCATTGTTTTCTTAGCTAGCTCGAAGTATTTTTGAAATTTCTTAGATTGCTCCTTTACAGTGATTCTCTTCGATCTCGAATCATTAAAGAAAACGCCACCTGCATTAATAGCTTGCACATCCACTAAATCAATATACTTACCTATTAAGTACTGTGCAGTTTTCTCAAAATTAAAGGTTTGGAAGACAGGATCATTTAGTAGGTCTATACCTAACTCGAGCAAATATTTCTTATCATGTGTTGCCAGATAGCCAAATTTTCGATATTCACCTGTTGATGTTGAAATATCGAGTCCATCTGTAAAAAATTCGCCACTAGCGCGCCGTTCATCTAATAAAGCAGAAAAACGTTGACAGCAAAACGAGAAATCCAAGCCAATATCTTTGGCAAAAGTTGTGTAAACTACTGTATTTGATTGATCCACTATGTAAATATCCATACCATGTTTCTTTTTCATTTGCTGCAAATCCCAAGTAGCTACATTAGGGTTTTCATGGTAATAGTTTTTTAGCTGTCTAAGCTCCTGTTCCATTTTGTCTGAAATATTATTATCAAAATAAAAATGGGCATCATCGACAGTTTGCATATCTGTCAAAATATGATTTTCAATTAATATTTTATTCATGCTCACTTGCTTTTCTATCTCTGTTACCAGTATTTGTCGGTTCACATATGAAATAACAGCAACAAGTATGACTGCAAATGCTATTAGAGATAGTAATAATTTAATACGCAGGTTCTTCATTTAATTGTCCTCTACTTATTTTATACCATCGTCTTTTGGGGAATATTTCAAAATATGATACATTCTATGACTATATCACAATAACTCATTTCATATTATACAGTTACAGTCATATTACTGTATATAAAAATCCCCGATGCTATGTGATGCATCGAGGAATAATATGTTTTAATGATTGTTTTGTAGACCGTTTAGCTCTTCAGCAGTGAGCTCACGATATTCACCTAACGCTAGATTTTCATCTAATTTCAGGCTTCCCATGGAAATACGCTTTAAATATGTTACACGTTTTCCTACAGCCTCAAACATTCGCTTTACCTGATGAAACTTGCCTTCTTGAATCGTTAGCTCTATTTCAGATTGCTGTGCAGACTTTAAGATCACAAGCTTTCCAGGTTTTGTAACATAGCCATCATCTAGCTCAACACCATTTGCAAATTTCTCGGCATCTTCTTCTGTCACAACGCCTTCAATCTGTGCGTAATAAACTTTTGGCACATGCTTTTTGGGAGACAATAAATTATGAGCTAATTGACCATCGTTTGTTAATAAGAGCAACCCTTCTGTGTCTTTATCTAATCGACCAACAGGAAACGGTTGAAAATGCTGGTGTAATGGCTCTAATAAATCAATGACTGTTTCATCTCTTAAATCTTCAGTGGCAGAAATAACACCAGGCGGTTTATTCATTATAAAATAAACAAATTCTGTATAAACAACGCGCTCTCCAAACACTGATACAATTTGCTTTTCTGGGTCTACGTGTAAAGCTGCATCCTTGACATAATCACCGTCTACTGAGACAGCTTTTTGCTTTAATAGCTGCTTCACTTCCTTACGAGAGCCGTACCCCATATTTGCTAGTAATTTATCTAAACGCATCGTTCCACTCCTATTTCAATCCCAGTTTACTCATAATACGGGTTAATCGTTCACCTAATAGCTTTTGGGCTAAACCTAGGCGTAATGATAAAAAGCCATAAACAGCAGCACCAACACCCGCACAAATAATTGAGAATAGTAATGCTGAGAATTTACTATCAACTGGTCCCATTAGTAATTCCAATAATTTATGCACAATCAGCACGCTAATGGCCATCGCCATTGTCAATAAAGCAATTAGCATGACACGACGCACAACCATTTCTGATCGATAATTCAACGTTTTTCGTAAAACAAGCATATTAATGATAATCGAAACACTGTAGCCAATAGCTGTAGCTACTATAGCACCATCAGCCTCTAACCAGCGAATTAAAGGAATATTTAATGCTAGCTTTACGAAAATTCCAGATAATAAGCTGAAAACAATCCACTTTTGAAAATCAATTCCTTGAAGTAAGGCTGCTGTGACTTGAAATAACGCGAATAAAATCGCGACAGGTGCATAATGCGCTAAAATGGTTGCCCCCATTTCGCTTTCTGAATAAAGCATAAAATAAATTTCATTGGCTAATAAAGAAATACCAACCACAGCTGGCAATGTAATAAAGATTAAAATTTGATAGGTCTTATCCATTGCATGGCGGAGCGCTAAATACTCCCCCTGTGTAAAATACTTTGTAATTGTTGGTACAAGCGCCATCGAAAATCCAGTCGCTAGCATAACAGGGATGATAACAACTTTATGTGTCATAAAGTTAATCATTGATAAATAAGTATCTGTTACTTCTGCTAAACCAATGGACGTCATTGCTCCATTAAACGTAAGCATGTCGACTAATTGGAACAACGGATTCGCCACCCCTACAAACACCATTGGGATGGAATAGGTAATCACTTCTTTATAAATATTGGACATTGGTAGCTGTGTGGAAGTCACACTTTGGCTACGTAGTAGATTAAATTCAGGCTGATATTTTTTCCAGTAGTAATAAAGAACACCTAATCCACCGATTGCTCCGATAAATGCAGCAAACACAGCAAAGGAGATGGCTGTCTCTGGTTTTCCTTTAAACACAATCACCACTAGGAAAGATCCACCAAGTAACACAACAATTCGCACAATTTGTTCCACCAATTGTGAAACGGCAGTAGGCTCCATTTTGTCGTAGCCTTGGAAGAAGCCCCGCCATAGACTCATAAATGGCACTACGATTAAGGCAAAACTAACCCATCGTATTACTGAAGCAATTTGTTCAACTGTAAAGACCTGTTCCTCACTCTTAATAACTAGCCCTGCAATTGGCGTAGCAAGTAGAAAGAGGGCAATAAATGCTGCAAAGCCAGTCATCATCATAATAAGAATGCCAGATTTCATCAGCTTGCGACCCGATTGATAATCTCCCATTGCGTTATATTTGGATACAAATTTAGAGACGGCTATTGGCGCACCTGAAATGGCGATTGCCAGCATAATTGAATAGGGAATATATGCATATTGGTAAAGCGCAATGTTCTTCTCGCCAACAATTGCATAAAACGGAAAAATATAAATTAATCCGAGTACCTTCGATAAAAACATCCCCATTGTTAATATCGCAGTACCTTTCATTAAATTGGACATCATACCCATCCATTCATTGTAAAATCAATATTATTATCGTAACACTTCAAAGCATACTTATAAAACTTTTTCGTATTAAAACAAACGATATGCAAGCGCTGTCACTCTAAAAGCAATAAAGTAAACCAACTGTAATCTTAACATATTTATAGGAAATGAGACGCATAAAAACACCAAAAAGTTCATTCATAAAGAAACTTGATGAAAAAAGGCCTTAAAATAATCGGTGAGGAATTGAACATCCCCACCGATTAGGTATTTCTTATACCATGTCCACAAAGAACTTTTTATACCATACTAGGAATACATAAACTGTCCAAATATAACGACCGCGATTTGCTTTCCCTTCGTAGTGCTCATCTAGATAGCCAACTAATTGTTTTGTATCAAAAAATTCATTTGCAAAGTCAGTTGTAAACATTTCTTTTACCATACTGTAATACTTTTCTTCACGTAACCAGTGGCGAATTGGCACTGGGAATCCGAGTTTCGGACGCTTTGCCCATTCTTCTGGCAATTCCTGATGCGCAGCTTGACGTAGAACATATTTTGTATCGATATCATTCACACGGTATCTTGAAGGAATATTTTTCGCTAACTCCATTACTTCTTTATCTAAAAATGGTACACGTAATTCAATTGAGTGTGCCATACTCATTTTATCTGCCTTTAATAAAATATCACCAGGCATCCAAAGATTTAGATCTAGATACTGCATTTTTGTCACATCATCATCGCCAGGTACTTCATCATAAATACGTTTTGTAATCGATTTTACAGATGGCGCATTTTTATAAGCTGGCTTTAAAACATTAATAGCATCCACTTCATCCCAAACTACCGCTTCCCCAATAAAACGCTCTTCTACTGTTTGAGCACCTTTAATAAGGAAATTCGTGTATTGATTTTTCGGTAGGGCTTCTGCCATTCCACGTAATGTTTTACGAAGACCTAATGGTAATTTTTCGTATTTTTGCATTCTTCCTGAGTTTTGATACCAAGCATACCCACCAAAAATTTCATCAGCACCTTCACCTGATAAGACAACCGTTACATCTTTTGAAGCAAGCTCCGAAAGGAAGTAAAGTGGCACTGAAGATGGATTGGATTGTGGTTCATCCATATGCCATTGAATTTTAGGTAGCGCTTCAAAGCACTCATCTGCGGTAATGTATCTACGTTCATTTTGAATATTCAAAGTATCTGATAAATCTTTTGCAAGATTTGTCTCATTGAACATATCTTCATAGTCCGCAAAACCGACTGAGAAGGATTTATCTGGGCGTAATAAAGACGTAATATAACTAGAGTCAATACCACCCGATAAGAATGAACCAACTTTTACATCACTGATTTGATGAGCCTCTACAGATTCTTTAACAGTTGAACGAATTTCTTCAATATATTTTTCGATTGGTGCTTCTTTTGCATGGAATTTTTTATCCCAATATTGCACGATTTGCTTTTGTCCATTTTGAATCAGCATATAGTGAGCTGGTGGTAATTTAAAGACACCTTTAAAGAATGTTTCATCCATAGATGAATACTGGAATGTTAAATAGGGGCGAAGTGCCTGTTTATTTAACTCTTTAATAAATGATGGGTGTGGTAAAAATGATTTAATCTCAGAGCCAAAAATAAACGTACCGTCTGTTGTATGCTCAGAGTAATACAATGGTTTGATTCCAAAGCCATCGCGCGCAATGAACTGTAAATCATTCTTTTTATCCCAAATACAGAAGGCAAACATCCCACGCAGTTTCTTCACAAAATCTACGCCATATTCTACATAGCCATAAATAATAACTTCACTATCTGATTGTGTTTTAAACGTATGACCTTTTTCAATTAAATCTGCACGCAGCTCTTGGAAGTTAAAAATCTCTCCATTAAATACAAGCACGATATTGCCGTCTTCACTATATAATGGTTGATTCGCTACGTCTGATAAGTCAATAATACTTAATCGACGGAAACCTAACGTTACTTTATCGTCACTATGAATACCGCCGCTATCCGGTCCGCGGTGAATAATTGTATTCATCATATTTTCTATCGTCTGATGATGATCAATCACATTTGTTCCATTAATATAACCTATAAATCCGCACATTCTATTTTTCACCTCATAATTTAGTGCATAACCTTTACCATAATAGCACGAAAAGACATTCATTTCATGCTGACAATGCTAATAAAGGAAAACTTTCATTCATCCAATTGTATAACAAAGAATATTGTGTTTCATTCTACTGTATAAGCTCTTCATCCCAAAAGAAGAGATAAAGAATTATAAAACACTTTTCTATTATTTTCAATGTCAAAGAAAGTCCCTCTCTATATAGACTTCATGTATAATAGGAAAGATTCCTAATTTGAACAGAAAGTGAGTTTCTAACTATGTATGATGTAATCGTGATTGGTGGTGGCCCATCTGGTTTAATGGCGGCGATTGCTGCTGGAGAGCGCAAAAAGAAGGTGTTATTGTTAGAAAAAGGCACAAAACTAGGCAAGAAATTGGCCATTTCTGGCGGAGGACGCTGTAATGTTACAAATCGTTTGCCTGTTGAAGAAATTGTGAAACATATACCCGGTAATGGCCGTTTTCTCTATAGTCCATTTACCGTTTATAATAATGAAGATATAATTGCATTTTTTGAAGGGCTTGGTGTCGCCCTAAAGGAAGAGGACCACGGTAGAATGTTCCCTGTATCCAATCGCGCACAAGATGTCGTTGATGCGCTGATTAGACAGCTACAGCGTCTTCATATTGAAGTTCGTTTACACACAGCTGTCAGTAAGCTTCTAATGGATGAAGATAAAATTTTGGGTGTACGTCTTGCTGATGGCACCGAAGTCCGTAGTCAAGCAGTCGTAGTAGCTGTTGGGGGCAAGGCGGTTCCACAAACAGGCTCAACAGGTGATGGCTATCCTTGGGCTGAACGTGCGGGTCATACAATCACTACCTTATTCCCAACAGAAGTCCCTGTTATTTCAAAAGAAGATTTTATTCAAGCACGTGAACTACAAGGACTAGCATTGCGTGATGTTGCTGTCTCCGTGCTAAATAAAAAAGGCAAGACACTCGTCACCCATCAAATGGATATGCTCTTTACCCATTTTGGTTTAAGTGGTCCTGCTATTTTGCGTTGTAGTCAATTCGTTGTGAAAGAATTAATGAAAACAGGCTATGAGCCCGTGACAATGCGTATTCAAACACTGGTACATTATAATGAAGAAACATGTCTACAATATTTAAATAAATTAATAAAAGAAGATCCGAAAAAGGCTGTGAAAAATGTTTGGAAAGGCATAGCACCTGAACGATGGCTCTTGTTCTTATGTGAGCGAGCACATATTGATGTTCAATTGACGGGCGCTGAATTATCCCAAGAGAAAATTCGTCAGCTAGCACGTTTACTAGTAAACTTCACGTTAACAGTGAGTGGCACACAGTCACTTGATAAGGCGTTTGTAACAGGTGGCGGTGTCTCTGTAAAAGAAATCGAGCCAAAAACAATGGCCTCAAAGAAAAAAGAAGGACTGTTCTTTTGTGGAGAAATTCTTGATATTCATGGCTATACAGGCGGCTATAACATCACTTCAGCCCTCGTAACGGGACGTATTGCAGGAATGCATGCGGCATTATAATAGGAGAAAAAGCGTGTCCGTGGAACAACGGACACGCTTTTTTAGCTTTCACTAGACATATAAACTTCTTCAAATGGTTGGATAATGACAAAGCCCTCACCAGAAAACGCCATCTGGATGGATTCTCCACTGCCTCGGCCGATAAATGTACGGAAGCTAATATCTGTTTTAAATTCAGGTGTTAAGTTGCCTGACCATGCAACAGTAGCATGCGGATCAGTATATACTGTTTCACCTGGTTTCACTAATAATGTCAGTGGTTCAAAATGAGTTGTAATCGCAACCTTCCCTGTTCCTTGAAGGGTTACATTAAATAAACCACCTGACATGATGCCAGCCATTTTACGCATCAAACGTATATCCCATTCGATGCTAGGCTCAAAGGCAAGTAAATCATTGCCGTTGACACAAATACTGTCGTTTTTCAAATCAAAAACTGTTACTTTCTTTCCTTGGTCCGCTAAGTAGAGTCTGCCCTTTCCGCTAGCTTTCATCAATTGCGTACCTTCACCCGTTAAAGCCTTTTTAAACATTTTGCCAAGACCATGCTCCAAGACGCGCTCACGTTCAAATTTAATATCACCTGTATAGGAAATCATAGCGCCCATTTTTGACCACACTTCACCGTTTAGATTAACCTCTAATACACGTTCAGTTTCCAATTCAAAATAATCATTCTCATTATCGTCCTGCTGTGTTTTATGAACAAATTCATCTAAAGAAAATTTCCCCATGATTGATCCCTCCCTAATTACTTTATATACGTTGTTCTTTGAGAAAAGATTCAATTTTTAATAGTTTGTTCCTCATCATGAATTTCGTTACAAAATTTCTCTTTTAATTACGAAATCACTTTATTTCCAGTAATGTTATTGACACCAGACATGTGCTGTTATACATTAAACAAAGAAATTACAATTGTTATATAACAAACACTTCAAAAAATAACTATATAAGTGCCATCCACGAAATGACACCTATATAGTAAATTGAAAGTTCATATTATTGTGTAGCAGATACATCTCCAACATTTTGCGCTGCTTTTAAAGCTGTTTGCTTACGTACATCTGCACGTAACGTTAAGGAAATAATCAACGAAGCTGCGATTAAACCTGCGAATACATAGAATACAGGAATATAGCTTCCATACGCATTTTTGATTGCACTTACTAACAATGGTCCAAAAACTCCACCCAATGACCACGTTGTTAATAAATAACCATGAATCACACCAAGTTGCTTTGTGCCAAATAAATCACTTGCAAATGCAGGTAGATTTGAGAACCCACCACCATAGCAACTAACAACTAAGAAGATAAGTGCTTGGAAAATAATTACGTTAGTTGTATGTGGTAAAACGATAAATGTGATTAGCTGTGCAGTAAAGAAAATAACGAAAACGTTAGAACGACCGATATAATCAGACACAGCGGCCCAGATTAAACGACCACCACCATTAAATAACCCCATAATTCCTACCATTGCGGCAGCACCTGCTACTGATAGACCGACAATTTCCTGTGCCATTGGTGAAGCAACAGAAATCATCATAATCCCTGCTGTTACATTAACTAAATGCATGGACCAAAGCATCCAGAAGTGCTTTGTTTTAACAGCTTCTCGTGCTGACATAACAGCTAAATCTTTCTTAACTACGTCCTTACCATTATTGGCAGCTGCTTTCATATTAGCAGGCATATAACCTGGCTTAGGTGGTGCTATATATGAAGCCCCTAAAATCATTAACGTGAAGTAACTTGCCCCTAGAATAAAGTATGTTGTAGAAATGCCAACTGCCTCCATTAAGTTGGCTGCGACTGGTGCTGTAATAAGTGCACCCGATCCAAAACCAAGTACGGCCATACCTGTTGCTAGACCACGACGGTCTGGGAACCATTTTACAAGTGTTGATACAGGTGCAATATAGCCAATCCCCATTCCTAATCCACTAAGAACACCATATGTTAACCAATACATAACAACAGAATCCATTGAAATGGCTACACCAGCACCAGCTTGTCCTGCTCCAAATAAGACAGCTGCTACCATCGCCGATTTACGTGGTCCCATTTTTTCTACTAAACTACCAAATAATGCAGCTGAGAAACCAGCTAATCCCATCATAATGGTAAAGGCAATCGTTACCTTTGTTTCACTCCATCCCATTTCTGTGACAATCGGTAGCTTGTATACACTGTATGCATAGGCTCCACCGATTGAAAGGTGAATAGCGATTGCAGATAATGCAATTAACCATCTATTTTTATTCATAAATTCTCATTTCTCCCCTCTTTTGCTACCTGTGAAAATTCTATGAACGTCCATGTAAAACAATTTACCACTTAGAATTATTCAAATGCAAGATGTTTTTCTAAAAAATATTATTTCTCCAAAAAGTTTTTCATTCTTTTCTTAAAAATTAAAATCAAACAAATCTTACAGCCTCTAAGAAAAATGAAGTTTTACAAACTAAAAAATCCGCATATACTAGATTTTATTATTTTTCTACTCTACTTTATCGTTATATATTAATTATTCTTAAATAATTATTTTTGTGTATATATTCACATACTGTTTATGAATAAAATCTTAATTAGAATATTAATTCTATTATTTATCTACAGAAAGAACGTTTTCTTTAGTTTATTTACGCTAGAATTTTTAAGAACAGAAGAGAAATTCGAAACTATTTTCTACAAGATTTTCACTTTTATATGTATGAATAAAAAGCTGATTCCCGTCTTTTATTTCCATATTTTTTATTTTATTTAAAAAATCAACAATACAATCAATGTATATTTCAAATTATTTATTGAAAGTGAAATATTTTTTATTATTCAAATATATATATTAGAGTGCAATTTTCTGGCATATGTACGCCACTACAACAATATAAATCATATTTATCATTTGTTTTGTTATACTACACAATAAAAAAAATACTCTTCAACAAATCTTGTATTACAACAGCTTTGTTATTTATGGTAATTTAGTATAAACTAAGAATTTTTAGCAGGTTTTAAGGTAAACATGCTTATTTTGTAGAATTGGGGTGATGAATGTATAAAAGAAAGCTAATAGCTATCGCTCTTTTATATGTCTATGAAAAATATATCTTTACGTCTAAAAATGTTTATTTTTTCATTTATTATTGTCCTTTTTTCTATAGCAACAAGTGGTGCTATCATGATCCATAACCTTTCGGGTGCATTTGAGAAAGAATTTGGAGCACGAGCCATTGCTATTGCGAGAACCGTTTCACAACTGACAGATGTACAAAATAATGTTGGGAAACCGAATGGATTTGAAGTTATTCAACCCATTGCAGAGAGAATTCGTTTAACAACTGATGTTGATTATATCGTGATTATTGATATGAAGAAAATCCGCTATTCTCACCCTTCTGAGAGCAAACTTGGCACAGTTTTTGAGGGTGGAGACGAAATAGAAGCTTTTTCACAGCATGAATACATATCAAAAGCTCAGGGAGTGCTTGGCTATTCCATCCGTGCATTCGTTCCTATAATGAATGAAGAAGGTACACAACAAGTTGGTGTTATTACAGTTGGGTTACTCACCCCAAAATGGTACAACCTACTAGATGAATATCAATTTGATATATTGATTTCTCTTTTTTGGGGACTAGCTATTGGATTAGGTGGTTCAGTCTGGGTGGCTAATCACCTAAAGCGTCAAACATTTAATTTAGAGCCATACGAAATCGCTCGCTTAGTGGAAGAGCGATCTGGCATTATACAGGCAATGGATATTGGTATATTAGCAACCGACGAAAGAGGTAATGTATCATTTATTAACCGCCTCGCAAGGCAATATACTCATTTCTTTGAACAGAGTATTTCTCGCAAAGAATTATTTAATGGGACATGGCTTGCGGAAGACATTTTACAGCAGCATGAAATATATAGACCTCTACTTATACATGACCAGATGTATTTAGTACGCACCTTCCCTATTCGAATTTTAGATCAAAATGCCGGATATCTTATAATGTTAACGGATCGTAAAGAGGCAAATATGTTAGCTGAAGAATTAACAGGGATTAAAATGCTTGTGGATTCCTTACGAGCTCAACAACATGAATATATGAACCGTTTACATAGTATTGCAGGATTAATTCAACTAGATCGTAATGATGAAGCTCTGAGTCTTATTATTGATGAAATTACGGATGAAGAGGAAATTATACAAATTTTACATGATAAAATACTTGATTACTCGATTCAAGGTTTACTACTTGGGAAGTACTCGCGAGCAAAAGAACTCGGCGTGGAACTGACCATTGATGATGATTCAAAGCTAGCCGATATTATGAGCGGTTTTTCTAGTGGTGATTTGGTAACTATAATTGGAAATTTGCTTGATAACGCGATGGAAGCATGCTTTGAATGTACGTATAAAGATGTACGATTAACGTTAATTGGCGATAAGCATTATCTATATATAGAAGTACAGGATAGTGGCTTGGGGATAATAGGTTTACCGCAACGAATTTTCGAATATGGTTTTACTACCAAACAAAAGGAAGGACATGGTATTGGCCTTGCACTTGTTAAACAAATTGTAGAATCTAATAACGGAAATATACAAGTTGAATCAACGGTCAATATCGGTACAAATATTACTATTGAGGTAGGGGTGATAGAAGAACAATGAGCAAACTTTCAGTTTTTATTGTAGAAGATGATCCAATGGTGCTTGAAATAAATAAAGGTTTTTTAAATAAAATGATTGGTTTTCAGCTTGTAGGCGAATCTATCACTGGTCGTGATGCTTACGAAAAAATTAAAGTGAAAAAACCAGATTTAATTTTACTAGACATGTTTTTACCAGATATGACCGGTATGGATTTATTTTTAAAACTCCGTTCAGAAAGGATTCCCTCAGATATTATTCTGATAACTGCTGCGCGAGATGCACCGACTGTTCAAGAGGCTTTACGATTTGGTGCAAGCGATTATCTCATTAAGCCCTTTCGCTTCGAACGTTTTGAAAAAGCTTTACAGCAATATAAAAATAGCTCTAAATTGTTTACTAATTGCACAGCCTTCAATCAAGAGGATATTGATAGTTGGCTAGGTATACAACAAGAGTCAAATGAATTACCTAAAGGCTTAAACAATTTAACGATGAAACAAATATTAGATTATTTAACAACATATCGAGTAGCTATAACTTCCGAGCAGCTGGCTCAAAATGTTGGAATGGCAAGGGTCACAGTTAGGAAATATTTAGATTTTTTAGCAACTAAAGGAACCGTTAGCATTGAACTACAATATGGAACAGTTGGACGACCAACGAAATATTATTCCATAAAATAGTTAAGCATAAATAGTTATTAAAATAAAAACTCATATAGAATCTGCTATTTTTCTTATTATGCATAGGTTTATGATGCTTTACTATGCACATTAATAAAAGAAAAGTAAGCAGATTCTTTTTTCTCTAGCAATTATCTTGTATTATAACAATTTATCAATATAACTAATTGTTATATACCATAAATACCAAAATGTTCATTATAACCATAATATTGAATATTTATTCGTATAAAATACAATAGAAAGCGTTCACATCTTATACAGTTAGGAGTGAATTAACATGTGGCGTAACCCTATAAAAGTACTTTTCTTAAACTTATGTTTTTTAACCATCCTCATAGGTTGTCAACAGCAGACCTATCCAACTGACAATGAGCAATTAAGTCATGAAGAACAAATTGTCATTCGCTTTTCACATGTTGTTGGTGAAAACACCCCTAAAGGAATGGCAGCAATTAAATTTGCAGAGCTTATTAAGGAACGAAGTAATGGTCATGTAGAAATTCAAGTTTTCCCGAATGGTGTACTGTACAAGGATGGTGAGGAGATGAATGCTCTTTTAAGAGGAGATATTCAAATGATTGCCCCTGCCATTTCAAAAATTACTACGTTTGTACCCGAATGGTCTGTCATGGATTTACCTTATGCATTTAAAAATGCACAAGAAGTTCATACATATGTTGAAAGCGAAGTTGGACAATCATTAATGAAGAGATTAAATAAACACAATCTAATCTCGATGGGCGTATGGGATAGTGGCTTTAAACAGTTAAGTAATAGTATTCGTCCCATCCAAAACTTAACTGATCTACAAGGTTTACGCATGAGAATAATGCCAAGTGATATTTTAGCAGAGCAATTTTCCATTGCCGGTGCCTATCCTAGACGAATTGATTTTAATACGGTCTTCCATCAACTACAAAAAGGCAATGTTGATGGGCAAGAAAATACGCTCACTAATATTACAAGCAAAAATCTACATTCACTTCAAGATTACTTAACTATTAGTAATCATGGTTATCTAGGCTATTTGTTATTAATGAATAATGAATTTTGGAATTCCCTCCCTAAAAATGTACAGGAGCTTTTGATTGATACTCTTGAGGAAGTACAAAAATGGGAGTGGCAACAAGCAGAGAATTTAAGTACGGAAAGACTTCAGGAAATGGAAGCATGTCAATGCATACAAATTCATTATTTAACGGAGGAAGAAATAGAGGATTGGGAGAACGCCTTTAAACCTGTATACGACTATTATGCAGAAAATTATGGTTTTATATATATTGAGGCACTTCCTAAAAATCAATTTCATTAACTAGGGTTTAAAAGGTTGCCCTTTTAACTATAAATATAAATTTTAGGGGGATATAGAATGAAAAAATGGCTTTTCATGTCATTCATGGCTTTGCTTTTACTAGTACTTGCGGCTTGTGGTGGCGACAAAAAAGAAGCAGCTTCTGCTCCAGCAGCTGAGGGAGATGGTGGCTACACCAAAGAAAAACCTCTTGTTATTAAATTCTCTCATGTAACTTCAATTGATAGTGTTAAAGGTAAAGCAGCTGAGGCATTTGCAAAACTAGTGGATGAAAAAACAGAAGGTAAAGTGAACGTTGAGGTTTATCCATCCTCACAACTATATGGAGATAATGATGAATTAGATGCCTTAGTATCAGGAAATGTGCATATGATTGCTCCTTCTGTAACGAAAATGGTAAAAATCGATCCTCGTTGGCAATATGTTGATATGCCATACCTTTTTGAAAATCAAGAGCATGCTCGTAAGTTCTTTAATTCAGATGTTGCAAAACTGATTCTAGAATCTGACCAACTAGCAGCTAACGATATTAAAGGTCTCGTGTTCTGGGAAAATGGCTTTAAACACTTTTCCAATAACAAACATCCACTTGTGACAGTGGACGATTTTAAAGGACTAAAATTCAGAGCACAAGCAGGTAAAGTTTTAGAATCGCAGTTTAAAGCTTTGAATGCTGGTTCTGCGACCATTGCATTTGGTGAAACGTACGCTGCCTTACAACAAGGAACAGTAGATGGACAAGAAAACACATTTAATAACTTTGATACTCAAAAATATCAAGAAGTTCAAAAATACTTCTCCGTATCTGAACATGGTCGTCTAGACTATGCTATCTTTGTAAACAAAACATTCTGGGAAAAAATACCTTCAGAGCTATTGACAGCAGTTGAAGAATCATTAAATGAGGCAACAACGTTAGCTTGGGATTTAGCTGCGGAAGAAAACGAAAAATCATTCGAAAACATTAAAAACTCTGGTATTGAAGTCCTTGAGCTATCAGATGCTGAAAAAGAAGCCATCAAAAAACAACTGGAACCAGTTTATGAAGAGTTTACTGATGTTATCACAGAAGAACTAATTAATGGTATTCGTGATTTAAAATAAACATGGTTCTTAAAAAAACTTACTATTCCAACAATTAGTTGATGTAAGGAATAGGAAATCGCAACAATTTCTTGGGTATTCTTTGTTAGGAAGTTGCCCGTAGTAGTGAGTTATCGTCAATATCAATAATTTTATTAGTATATCGCTTACTTACAAACGGGTGCTAAGAAGCTCACTTCAAACAGCAACATTTACAGTGGGAATAAAAGCATCCGTTTTTAACTTTAAATAAAGGAGGCTACAACATGAAGGCCGTTTATAAAATATGGGGCTACTTAGAAGAAATTCTTGCTGGAATTTTTTTCGTAGCAGGTGTCGTGCTCATTTTTTATGGGGTTATTATGCGCTACATATTTAATGAACCACAAGCATGGGTAGAGGAATTAGCACGCTATTCTATAATTTGGGGTACATTTTTGGGGTTTGGCTTAGCTCTTCGCCACAATCAGCATATACAGGTGGATATTCTATATGACAAATTAAAGCCATCGAAAAAACGTCTATTAGATTTAGTAGCAACAGGCTTGAGCATCGCCTTTTGCTTAATTTACACGTACTATGGTTTTGTTTTAGTGGAAAATCGCTATACATCTGGTATGGTTTCACTTGATATCGGGATTCCAATGTGGATTGTATATTTAGTCCTACCTCTTTCAGGTATTTTATTTTTACTAAGATTCGTAGAACGATTAGTTAATATTCTACGAGGAAAGGATGAAGAATATGCTAATCCTCTTACTTAGTTTCTTTTTGCTATTATTTCTACGCGTACCTGTTGCTATTAGCTTAGCACTTTCGACAATTCTAGTGTTCTTCCAAATAGATTTTAATATGAATATGATTCCACAGCGCATTTTTACTGCATTAGATTCCTTCCCTATGATGGCCATCCCAGGATTCGTGCTGGCTGGCGTATTAATGGCGCGCGGTGGGATATCCAAATATTTAATTGAAGCTTTACGTGCATGGATTGGGCACCTTCCAGGTGGTCTTGCAGTTGTTACAATTGTTGCCTGTGCTATTTTTGCCGCTATTTCAGGCTCTTCACCTGCCACAGCAGCAGCAATCGGCTCTATTATGATCCCTGCAATGATTTCAGCAGGCTATAAAAAACGTTATTCCATGGGACTTGTGGCAGCAGGTGGTACATTAGGAATTTTAATACCACCGAGTGTTCCACTAATTATTTATGGTATCACCTCGGAGCAATCAATTGGTGAGTTATTTATGGCTGGGGTTCTTCCTGGATTAGCTTTAACAGGAATTTTAATTATTGCTGCTATCGTTTATGCGAAACGCAATGGATTTAATGGAGATCAACCAGCTTCTTGGGAAGAACGTGGGCGTAAATCTTTAAAAGCCATTTGGGGAGCATTTTTACCTTTTTTAATTTTAGGAACAATCTATTCAGGAGTTGTGACACCAACTGAATCAGCGGTGATAGCTGTTTTCTATGGTCTTATTGTATCCTTGTTTATCTATCGTGAAATGAAGCTAAAGGATTTCCGCGAAGTATTAGTAGAATCTATTAATATTACCGCTATGATTTTCTTAATAATAGGTGCCGCTTCGTTATTTGGACTCTATTTAACAAATGCACAAGTACCACAGCAAGTGGGTGCATGGATTGCAGAAAGTGATTTAAATAAGTGGATTTTTATGATAGTTGTCAATATTTTGTTCTTTATCATGGGTATGTTCTTAGAAGCCGTCTCCATTATTCTAATTACTTTACCAATTTTATTACCAATCCTTGCACACTTCGATATAAATTTAATCCACTTTGCCATTATTATGACGATTAATATGGAATTAGGAATGATCACTCCACCAGTTGGATTGAATCTCTTCGTGGTTAGCGGTATTGCAAAAGAAAAACTTGGGGAAGTGGTAAAAGGCGTTATACCGTTTATCATTTTAATGATTATCTTCTTAGCACTTGTTGTCTTAATCCCACAACTTTCTCTCTGGTTACCAGAGCAAATGAAATAAGGTTTTAAGATGGGCATAAATACAAAGGGTTATTCAATAAGAGATCGCTCTTTTTGGACAATTGTCATTAGTTTGGGCGGGGCTTCTGTTTTTGTCTTTGCAGCAATGTATTCTGTTCAGCCCCTGCTCCCCTTCTTTACAGAGCAATTTCATATTTCTGTATCCGTTGCAAGTCTATCCGTATCTATGACTACTCTATCAGTAATTCTTGGATTAATCGTACTAGGTTTTTTATCAGATCGTTATGGAAGAGTTTTGTTCATTCATTTATCCATAGTTTTTACTATCATACCTTTTTTTTTCATGCCACTAACTGATTCTTTTTCTACTATTATTTTATTACGCTTTATTCAGGGCTTTGCTATTGCAGGTGTACCTGCAGCAGCACTTGCCTATCTTAGCGAAGAAATTGATCAACAATCAATGGGCTTTGCCACTGCATTGTATATTTCTTGTAATGCACTAGGCGGAACAATTGGTAGACTCATGATGGGGTATGTCACTGAATATTTTTCATGGAAAATGGCATTTGTTTCATTAGCCATTATGGGGTGCATCGTTATGGTAATTGTCTGGTGGATGCTACCTAAATCCAAAAATTTTTCGGTACAACAGCGTACGATTCAACAGGATTTACAAGGCTTTTGGTTTCATTTGAAAAACCCTCAATTATTGATGCTTTTTGGATTAGGAGTTATTTTACAATTATCCTTTACTGGAGTTTGGTCATTTATTCCCTATTACTTAACAGCGCCTCCTTTTTTATTATCTTTACAAAGCATTTCTTTTATTTTTTTAGCCTATGGTTTAGGTATTATTGGTTCGCCTATTGCTAATTCACTTGCAGGAAAAGTAGGATTACATACCATTCGAACATTTGGTGTTTGTTTATTAACTGTGGGAATACTTTTTACATTAAGCAAGTCACTTTTCATTATTGTAATTGGACTTTGTCTAGCATGTTTAGGTTTTTTTACTGCTCATGCATTAACTTCCTCATTGGTAAGTCGGCTAGCTCTTTATCAAAAAGGAAGCGCCTCTAGTCTATATTTGGTCGCTTATTACCTTGGGGTGGCCTCTGGAAGTACAATACTAAGCCCTGTTTGGTCATTATTTCAGTGGCATGGTATCGTAATCATTACTGCTTTTCTGCCAATAACATACCTATTTATTTTAAATTCGCTACAGAAACAGCAAAAAAGAGATGTACTCAAAAAATGAGCATCTCTTTTTTTGCTAATTCATTGTTTTTTTTACAAGGACAATTGCTTTAATTTCTTTATAATAAATACACAACAAAATTCCTACTAAAATAAATAAAGAGCCATATATTTGAACACTTGTAGGGAATTGTTTTAAAAATACAGCACTCAATAGCATGGCTATAGCTGGCTCAAAGTTTAACAACAACGACGCATTTGTTGAGCCGACCTCCTTCATTTTTTGATTCCACATTAAATTGCTTACCCCATGAATAATAATCGCTGATAAAATGAGCAAAAACCAGTAGGGTATTGCAACTTGCCAATTCGTCTGCGGCAAAATAGTAAATGAAAACGGTACAAGCACCAGTAAACCTATTAAATTTGTATAGAACGTAATCGACTGGGCTGACATTTTCAGACTAAGATGATTGACAATAATGAGGAACAAAGCAAAGCTTAGCATTGTAATTAAGCTCAGCACCTCACCCTTACCGATTGAAATGGTGATAAGTGCCCCTTTTGTAATGATGAGGCCAACACCAACAAATGAAAGTATTGCACCTAGCCAAAATATGCCGTTACGTGATTCATGATAGATCATTTTATTCAGCAGAGATGTGACAATCGGTGCACAGGCTAATATTAAAGCCGCAGTGATAGGAGAAGTGTGCTGGAGACTAGCATAAAAGCTATAGTGATTAATGGAAACGCCCAGTATTCCTGCAAGAATCAATAACAATAAATCATTTCTTGTAAATGTTGTTCGGTAGATTGCTTTCCAACTAATCCCCCCTAAAAAGAGAACAATGACAATCAATCTAAAAATGGCAACCGTTAAAGGATCCCAATGTTCAATTAAAATAGAGCCAATAATGAAGTTACTGGCCCAAAAAAATACACAGCTAAATAAAATCATATAGATTGTTAGTTGTTTCATATTTTATCGCACCCGCAAATAAAGAGATTTCTACATAAGTAATGGCAAATCTACTTCCCTTTCCTTTATTCATCTTTTCTATTAAAACATAAGTATAGCAAACTAGAAAATTTCTAGTTTGCTATGTTATCTAAATAAGGGGGATTTAGATTTATGCTTAATTGATAAACTTTCCTTTAGACATAACCACTCGGTTGGGTGGTTTACGTGCAATAACTTCCGCGCTTGATACTGCGTCAAAGAATACAAAACTTGCTTCGTCCTTCACATTCGGCCAAACCTTCTGACCATTTGCATCTAATGGCGTGACACCACTTGTAATATATTTTAATGTTTGTCGAATAGAGCGTTCGTCAAGTTTACGAGAAATATCTGCAAAAGTAGTCGCTTTTTCTAAAATATCTCCTGAGCCATTAGGACTCCAAGAATCATAAAAGCCGTCACAACCAAAATGGACATCCACGCCGTGCTCTGTTAGTAATTCAATCGGTGGAATTAATCGTCGCAAATCAAATGGCACCGTTGACATTATTTTTACTTGTTGTTGTGCTAAACGATCTGCAATTTTATGTTGCTCCATGATAGATACATCACCAAGTGAAAAGGCATGACTTATTGCCGTTCTCCCCTGATATTTGGCATCCTCCACGATGTCTATCCATTTATCGATTGTATAATACCCAACATGCCCACCATCATGTAAATGAATATCGACATCAACATTAAATTCCTGTGCAATATCCATCACTTCATAAAGAGAAGGCTCGATCGAGTTATCGATGCCCGCTGGATCTAGGCCGCCAATCATCGTCGCTCCATTGCGTAAAGCTTCACGCAATAATTTAGGGACATCATCTCTTAGTAGACCATGCTGTGGAAAGGCAATGACTTCGGATGTCACGACATCTTTATAATCGTCCAATGCCGCTAGTACACCTTCTAAATTTTTTAATCCAATGTATGGATCGATATTGACATGTGTACGAATATGATTCGCACCATTCTTAAGGATTTTTTCAATCATTGCAGCCGCACGTTGTTTACCTGTTGTAGCAAGAACGGATAACTCTTGTGCTTCACGATCTAGTCGTTCCTTTAAATTCTTTACGGGCACACAAGCCTTCCACGGTAAAGATAAGTATGTTTTATCTAAATGATTATGCATTTCCTTAAAGGCAGGTAATAGCAGCTTCCCTTTCATATCTGTGACTTCGTTTTGAGAATCGATTGCGTCTGTTGCGGGTACAATTTGCGAAATGAAGCCATCTGTAATTTCAAGATGAAAAAGCTCCACTTTCGTTCCAACTGTATCATTTTCCTTTAGATATTCTCCTGTTTCAAGTAGAACATTTGTAAGCCAGTGCTTCATCTGAATTCTCCTTTCAACTCTCCTACATCCTGTTGGTGAATCATTTTGCCTTGTGAAATGACCGTAGTAATTGGGCATCTTCTTGCTATCACATGGGCAGTGCTCACGCCATCCACTAACAGCATATTCGCTTTATCACCAACTTGTGGCCAAACACGTTCTCCTACATCATTCAATGGTGTGATACCACCAGAGGCGTATTTCCAAGCTCGACTTAATGAATATTCATCAATAAAACGGAATCTCTCCGCCATGACATTTAATTTCATAATCGTATTACCAGTACCATATGGTGACCAATGATCTGTTAAGCTATCATGTCCCACAGATACCTTTACACCATTGTTATAAAGATAAGGAATTGGTATTGTCGAACGGTTCAAATCGATTGGTACAGTTGTTGTTACATCCATTTGTACCTCAGCCATGGCTTGAACTAAATTTTCTAAACGTGACTGTTCTAAATCAGCAAGTGCCATCGCATGGCTAATTGTGACTTGACCTTCTTTTTTCGCCTGTTTCGTTAACTCAATCAGTTTATAAAATTCAAATTCGCCTAGCGTGTTCGCTGTGTGAATATGAATATCGATCCCTGCATTATAGTCTTGTGCAATACCCATCGTTGTTTGCAATGACTTTTCGATATTGCGATCTACAATGGATGGGTCAACGCCTCCAACAAGCGTTGCTCCCATCGCCATTGCCTCACGGATTAGTCCCTCTACATTGGAGCGTAATAAGCCATGCTGTGGAAAGGCTACAATATCATAGGTGATTTGATCTTGATAGTTTGCTAAAACCTGTTTTGTAATTTCAATATGCTTTGTCCCAATTTGTGGGTCAACATTACAATGTGAACGAATATGTGTGTGTCCTTGGGAAATGAGCCACTTCACCATTTCCTCAGCTCGATAAGCAGCTGTCGGCAATTGTTTAGGTAGTAGTGTTCTTTCTTCTTCAATGCGTGTTAAAATCCCTTTAGTAATGGGTCTTGGTGCCTGCCATTCTCCGCCGAAATACGTTTTATCAATATGAATATGCATTTCTCGGAATGAAGGGACTAATAGTTGCTGTTGTGCATCTATTACTTCTACATCTTCATCAGCCACTATATCCTTATCTACTTGTTGAACATGTCCATCTTCGATTAGAACATCATAAATACCTGTACGAGTAGCAACAATGTGTTCATTTTCGCGCTCATATGCTTCTTCTAATCTCACATTTTTCAGCAATAGTTTACTCATAGTTTCCTCCCAATTGGTATTTTTTCGTCTATCACCAAATTTGATTACTCTACAATTTCAACGCCACTGATCATCGTGTAGTTAGATGCATCTAACCAGAAACCTTTTACAGCATTGCTGTAAACTGCTAAATGCTCATAGTTACGCACTGGAATATACACAGCTTCGTCTAACTCGATTTGCATTGCTTTTTTGTAGATTTCATTACGTGCCTCTTGGTTTGCTTCAGAACGCCCTTGCTCAATTAGCTTGTCTACTTCTGGATTTGAATAGTAGAAATGGTTTCCTGGAGGCCCCATAGATGCAGTGTGGAATAGATTGTATTGGTTATAATCAGCATCACCCGTTGCATTACCCCAACCACTAATAAAGATTTGATGCTGTTCTTTCGTAATTTCAGAAATAAATGCACCATACTCCATTACTTGAATATCAACATCTAATCCGATTCCTTTTAATTGAGATTGAATAACCTCCGCCATGTTGATACGCTCTTTACGGTCACTTGTCAGTAATTTAACTTTTGTTCCCTCTTGAACGCCAGCTTCTTTTAACAATTCTTTAGCCTTCACTACATCATAGTCATACGGTTTCGTTTCACTAGAATATCCAATAATTTTTGGACTCATTGCAGAATTTGCAAGTGTTCCTACATTATCATAAATACCGCTAATAATTGCTTCACGGTCAACAGCATAGCTAATAGCTTGACGTACTTTTACATCAGATAATAACGTATCTTTCACGTTGAATCCGATAAATTCTACTGCTAGTCCTTCTGCACGGAATAAATTCATCGTTGAAGAATTTTCAATACGATCAATCTCTGTTACAGGTACTTGTTCAGCAATATGTGCTTCTCCACTTTCAATCATTGCTAGACGAGTAGAATCCTCTGGTACAACTTTAAATGTTACTTTATCTACTTTCGGTACAGTCCCCCAATAATCTTTATTCGAAATTAAAGTGATTTCTTGACCAGATTTCCAAGTTTCAAATACAAATGGGCCTGTCCCTACTGGATGAGTTGCTAATTCGTCCGCTGCTTCAGCAATCGCTTTCGGGCTCATCATGCTACCCTCTTGACTGGCTAAAATAGATAGAAGCGGAGCATATGGTTCTTTTAATTTCAACGTTACAACATATTCATCATCTACCACTACTTCACTAATCATAGATAATTTATCACGCTGTGGTGATCCAGTTGCAGGATCTAGAATTCGGTCAAATGTCGCTTTTACAGCCTCTGCATTAAAATCTGCTCCATCATGGAATTTAATGCCTTCATTTAATGTAAATGTCCAAGTGACTTCATCTTTTTGCTCCCACTCTTTTGCAAGTAATGGAACAATTTTACGATCTCTATCAAAAGCGACAAGTGTTTCATATACCTTGCCATGAATAATATTTGCTGATGGAATATCTGTAATAAAGTGAGGATCAAGACTTGTTGCATCTGCTGCTCTTAGAACAACTAATTCTCCTCCTACGCTTTTTGATCCCTCTTTGGAACCTTCTGTACTATTATTGCTAGCAGTAGAGCAGGCTTGCAGAATAAGTACAGTTATTAGTGCCATGAATAAAAACAACTTCATTTTCTTCATCAACATTTCCTCCTTGTGTGATTTGTTCCTTACATTTCGAATTATAAAGAAATAAAATTCACTTGTTTTTTAAAATTTTTACGTGTTTTTTAAATTTTCTGACTAATAAGCCATAAAATATTTACATTCTTTACGCTTTTCACTAAATTGAAATCAAATCAAATAGAAAAGGAGTATTCGATATGAATAAAGTAACAACTACTATTGATCATTCTGTTTTAGTAAATGCACGCAAGGCATCTAGAAAAAAGAATCTTGTTTCTTTCCTAAACAAAATCAAAAAGAATAAAGCAGCTGTCGTAGGAGGCATCATCATTCTTCTATATATATTGATGTTTCTTATCGGGCCCATTTTAGCCCCTTACGATCCCTACGACGTACAATTAGATCAAAAATTACAAGGACCAAGCGTTGAACATCTAATGGGAACGGATGACAAAGGGCGAGATATTTTAAGTCGAATTTTATATGGATCACGTTTATCAATTGGTGTTGGTATTTCAGCTGTTTTATTCGGTGGTACAATTGGCACTTTCTTAGGTCTTATTGCTGGCTATTATGGCAGATGGGTTGATTCTATTATTAGTCGAATTTTAGATATCATGCTTGCGTTCCCAGGTATTTTGCTAGCTTTAGCGATTGTTAGTGCATTGGGGCCGAGCCTTATCAATGTCACAATTGCTGTTGGTTTTTTCTCTATTCCTATGTTTGCTCGTATTGTACGTGGCTCAACAATGGAGGTTAAAAAATTAGAATATATCGATGCTGTCAAAACACTTGGAGCAAATGATATGACGATTTTAATTAAGCATATTTTTCCAAATATTTTATCACCCATTATTGTACAAGCATCTATGCGCTTAGCAACCGCTATTCTATCTGCAGCAGGACTATCATTCTTAGGTTTAGGTGCTCAGCCACCATCTCCTGAATGGGGTGCCATGCTTTCTAACGGACGAGATTTCCTATTTACCGCTCCTTATATGGCGCTATTCCCAGGTATTATGATTTCTATACTTGTATTAGGTTTTAACTTATTTGGTGACGGTTTACGCGATGCGCTAGACCCAAGAATGAAAAATTAAAGGAGAGAAGACACATGACATTATTTATCTTAAAACGACTAGCTCAAATTATTCCAGTAACACTTGGTGTAACGCTTGTTGTTTTTCTAATTATGCAGATGATTCCCGGAGACCCAGCGATTATTTTAGCAGGAGAAGGAGCTTCTCAAGAAACGGTTGCAGAATTACGTGAAAATTTAGGGCTCAATAAACCATTAGCAGTTCAATATACAGACTATATTAAAAATCTTCTACAAGGAGATATGGGTAACTCTTTAAAAAATAATCAACCAGTATTCGAGGAAATTACCTCCCGATTACCGATTACCATAGAGCTAGCCTTTTATAGTATTTTAATCACCATTGTTCTGGGGCTTATTGCGGGTATTATCTCCGCTATCCGTCCTTATTCTTTGATGGATGTAGGATTAATGGTAGTCGCTTTATTAGGGATTTCCCTTCCAAGCTTCTGGTTAGGAATTTTATTAATGTATGTATTCTCTGTACAGTTACACTGGCTTCCTGTAGCAGGCTGGGATAGTGCCAAACATATTATTCTACCAGCTGTCACACTTGGTGCTGGTGGAGCTGCCATCGTCGCTCGTATGACTCGCTCTAGTATGTTAGAGGTTGTAAACCAAGACTATATACGAACAGCGAAAGCAAAAGGCTTAAAAGGATACATCATCATTTTAAAGCACGCATTACGCAATGCCTTGATTCCAGTTATTACAGTAGTAGGCTTACAGTTTGGTAGTTTACTTGGCGGAACAGTTTTAGTTGAATCTGTTTTCGCTGTAAACGGATTAGGACGAATGATTGTAGATGCCATTCGAACACGTGATATACCAGTCGTACAAGGTGGCGTTCTTGTTGCCTCATTAATATTTGTTTTCATTAATCTTTTTGTAGACATATTGTATCGATTCTTTAATAAACGAATGGATTTAAACTAAGGAGGGGAAAAACGGATGAAACAAGAAACCGTGTTGGAAGTAAAAAATTTACAAACCTATTTTTATTCGAGTGAAGGGGTTGCCAAAGCTGTCGATGGGGTATCCTTTACTCTTCAAAAAGGAGAAACACTGGGCATTGTTGGTGAATCTGGTTGTGGAAAATCCATGACTTCCCTGTCATTACTTCGTTTAGTACCATCGCCTCCTGGTAAAATCATCAATGGCGAAATTTTATTAAATAATACAGACATATTGAAGCTCTCAGATGAAGAGCTACGTAAAATTCGGGGCAATAAAATTTCGATGATTTTCCAAGAGCCTATGACAAGCTTAAATCCTGTATTATCCGTTGGAGAGCAAATTGCTGAATCCATTCGATTGCACCAAGGCTTATCACGTAAAGAAGCATGGCAAAAGGCTGTCGATATGATTCGCCTAGTTGGGATTCCTGCACCCGAAAAAAGAGCGAAGCAGGAGCCTTATCAGTTAAGTGGTGGGATGCGACAGCGCATTATGATTGCCATGGCACTAGCGTGTACACCAGATGTGTTAATTGCTGACGAACCGACAACTGCCCTTGATGTAACTATTCAAGCTCAAATTATTGATATTATTCAAAACCTGCAAAAACAACTAGGCATGAGCATTATCTTCATTACCCATGACCTTGGTGTTGTAGCAGAAATCTGCGATAAGATTGCTGTTATGTATGCGGGACAGGTTGTAGAAGAAGGCACAACAGAAAGTCTTTTTGAAAAACCGCTACACCCTTATACAAATGGATTAATTCAATCATTACCAAAGCTATATGAAGACCAAGAAGAATTATCTACTATTCACGGAACTGTCCCAAGTCCCTATAATTATCCAATTGGCTGCCGTTATGCAGAACGTTGCCCATTTGCTACAGATTTATGTCGTGAACAACAGCCTGAGCTTTTGACTGTTGAGCAAGGAAAAAAGGTAAGATGCTGGATGTACAGTAATGAATGGCAAGGAGAAACACTTATGAAGGAGCTGACAGTATGACAACAGCGCAACATACACAACCACTATTACAAGTAAATGATTTAAAGCAGCATTTTTTCTTAAAAAAAGAAAAGCTCTTCGGTCCACAGCAGGTTGTAAAAGCTGTGGATGGGGTGTCTTTCGACATCATGCCTGGTGAGACGCTCAGTATTGTTGGAGAATCTGGCTGCGGAAAATCAACTACTGGTCGTTCTATTTTAAGATTAGATGAGCCTACTGCTGGAGAGGTATTATTATTCGGTAAAAATTTAGTGAATATGAACAAAAAAGAGCTTCGTGCTGCACGCAAGGACATTCAAATTATTTTCCAAGATCCCTATGCGTCCCTTAACCCACGAAGAACCATTCGTAAAATGTTAACAGAGGCCATGTCTATTCAAAAAATTGTACCACCTGAGCATCAAGAAGCACGCATGATTGAATTAATGTCTCTTGTTGGGTTACGTCCTGAATACTTAGAGCGTTATCCACATGAATTTTCGGGTGGTCAGCGTCAGCGGATTGGTATTGCCAGAGCCCTTGCTGTTAATCCTAAAATTATTATTTGTGATGAGTCTGTTTCTGCCCTAGATGTTTCCATTCAAGCTCAAATACTAAATTTACTAAAACAACTACAAAGAGATTTAGATTTAACCTTTTTATTTATCTCACACGATTTAAGTGTTGTTCGACATATTTCAGACCGAATTATGGTGATGTATCTTGGAAAGGTCGTAGAAATTGCTGATAAGCATTCCCTTTTTACTCAGCCACATCATCCTTATACAAAAGCACTGTTTTCTTCTATACCTGTTATTGATAAGCAGTATCGTAAGGAGCGTATTATTTTAAAAGGTGACCTACCATCACCTCTTAGTCCCCCTACTGGCTGTAGCTTTCACACACGTTGCCCATTCGCAACGGATAAATGTAAAGCAGAAGTGCCAGCACTACGAGCGATCACTGCAACACATAAGGTAGCTTGCCATTTCGCAGAAAATTTAGTTTAATGTATCTTACACTTACAAAATAAACGGAGAGGTCATTATGTTACAACCAGAAACCTTCAACATATATATTCTCCTATGTGTAATTGCTCCAATTATTGGAGCTTTTCTGCTTACTTTTATATTTATTTTCGAAAAGCAAATCGATAGCCTTGAGGAGGAAAAAAGAAATTTAGAGCTTGAGCAGGATTTACAAAGAGCAAATATTCTCCAGTTGAATCAGCAAATACAGCCACATTTCTTTTTTAATGCATTAAATTCATTATTAAGCCTAGCTCGCATCAATCGTAAGGAAGATTTGGTTGCAGGCATTGAGGCTTTGGCAACATTTTTTAAATTTAAATACAATAATCATGAGGTGTTAATTGCGTTAAAGAACGAGATACAATTTGTCGATAGTTATTTAAATATTCAACAATTGCGATTTGGCCATCGTTTGACTGTAAATAAATATGTTGATGATGAAGCACTATCCGTCCAAATACCACCTTTTATTCTGCAGACTATTATTGAAAATGCCTATAAACATAGCTTTGAAAAACATATAGGACCTGCAGAGCTATCCATTACAATCAAAAAAATGGATAATAGCTTATTAATTGAAATTAAAAATACACAGCCTTTAGAAAAAATAGAAATGACTACTGAACAGGTAGTAGACGAACTGCAGCAAGGTTATGGGCTCGAAAATATTAGAAAACGGCTTGAGCTCATTTATGGGCTCGAAAATATTTTATTCTCGATTCAAAACAATGAACAGCATTACACTGTTACCATCCATGTTCCCGCTTAGGCATTCTATCAACTGGAAGGAGAAAGGAGTATCTCGCCATGAATATTTTAATCGCAGATGATGAGCCGTTAGAGCTTGAGCAAATGATTTATTTATTAAAGCCACATTTTCCGAATTGGACCTTCCATACTGCCCAAGATGCCTCACAAGCTCTGCAATTAGCTAAGAAGCACCGTATGACTATCGCCTTTTTGGATATTCAAATGCCTGGGAAAGATGGAATCACGTTGAGCAAGGAATTAAAAGCGCTTTATGAGGTAGACATCATCATGGTAACAGCTTATCAAACCTTTGAATATGCCCAACAAGCATTGCGTATCGGGGTAAAGGATTATCTTACAAAACCAGTCATTGCAAGTGAATTAGATGCTATTGTGGAGAAATATAAGGTGTGGAGTTCTAACCATGATGCGATTCAAAGCGCACTTTCCTATATTCATGAAAACTATTATGAAAAACTGAGTCTCAATATTATTGCTGAAAAAATTCATTTGAATCCGAGCTATTTAAGTCGTAAATTTTTGGAGGAGCAGTCTATTGGCATTAATGAATATATTAATAATTATCGCCTAGAAATGGCTGTAAAGAAAATCAATGAAAATCTTGACACAAGTATGTCTGCAATTGCTGAGAGCTGTGGTTTTAATAGTCAGCACTATTTTAGTGTTGCGTTTAAGAAAAAATATAATCAATCACCACGTCAATATAAATCCTCTAAAATGAGTAAAGGTCTTTAATAGTATGCTAAGGAAGTTTTCATTGCTCGTTCCATTTGCAAGTTTAAGCACAGCAGCAGGAGTCATTATTCTTTTAGCGAGATGGATTAATGGTAATTTATTATTGTCCTCTCCCTCAGCCCTTATTTCTTTTGGTTTTATGGCGGGCATTTGTTATACACTAGCAACAGCTATTTCGTTTATCATACTTGGCTCATTGCTGAATAAGAGCGATTACACACAAAATCAACATACACAAAGCTTTTTGCTCTTTACCATACAGCGTAAATTGTCTGGAATGAATTTAAAGGTTATACGTCTATTTTACTTGTTAACAGGTATTGAACTTTGGCTTATTCAATTAATAAGCATTAGTGTATTGTCTGAAATTATGTTAAATATTCCAGTCCCTATTACACTTTTTTTCTTTTTAATCGGCATCTTACTTCTTGACCGCATCATGTCAGTGAAAAGTATACTATGGTTGGAAATTTTATTTATTATTGCTCTTTTTTCATTACTTATTTTTATCCCTATTTATTACTTTGTACTAAATGGGGCAAGCACAGTATATGAGGGTATTCGCTTATATCACCCTTATTTATTTTATTTTAAAAATAGCGAAATTTTGCTGTTCTATGTCATTATTCAACTAGCCGTTTTAGGACAAGTATTTTTTGATAAATCAACATGGTATTTAATTGCCTTTATAAAACCTAAAAAAGTACGTAGCAGTCTGTTTTCCTCAGGTGTAATTTTAGCGTTATTAACGCTATCATTTACGGCAATTTTAATGATTGCCCTATACAGCGGATCATTTGGCCAATTCCAAGTACTGATTTTTACATTTTTATATGAAGTACAACCAGGCTTTCTGACATTTGCTTTTCTCGTCATTGTCCTATTAGCCATTGTCACAACCTTGCTTGTAGACATGCGGGCAACGAAACGTTTTTTTGTGACGAAAAGACCCTATTATTTCTATTTGATTGGCCTGATGATTATTTTATTCACCTGTTTCTTATCTATCGATTTAACGATTTTAGGTGTTATTTATTCTTTTGCCTTTCTGCACATTACCATGCTACCGTTTTTGTTAATCCTTTTATTTACGAATCGCCAAATTCATAAGCACAGCTGGCTTGTCATCCTGCTATCCATCATCATTGGAATTGGTGTTGGTTTAAGCTTTAATACGCTTTACGGATTAGCTACCAGCTTTATGATCTCGAGTATTTATCAATTAATGCTTCAGACTGAAACGATGGAAAAAAATACCTGAACTCGAGATTATTCGGGTTCAGGTTTATAAGTTATTTAACTGATATAAAATAAAAATAGGATTAGTGATAGCAAGCCAACAATGGCCGAACTAATGGAAAGATAATGTCTTTTTTCCTCTCGACCATAGTAATAGTCAATGAAAATAGAGCTGAAAAGGCTGACAACTAAATATCCTCCAATGATAACAGTAAATAAAATCCACCCTTTAATTATGATCACCATGAGCATCATGGTATTCAAAATTTTAATAGCCCAAACAGCACGTCTATGATGACTATTGACATACTCCTTTGGTATATTAAACATTTTCCTCATTAGTTTATCGCCAAGCATTTGGATAGCTAGAAAAATAACTAGCATAACGATTAAACCTGACATTCCAAATTTAGCATCTTTTTTGAGAGCAAGATCTAAATAAGCCTTGGCCAACTCTTTATTATCTACTTTATAAAATGAATTGCTGTCATAATCAACAATTCCGATATCCTCGTCGTTTATGAACATTTTCAGCTTCATAACCTGACCTTTTTCAAATTCTACCCAGACATCACGTTGTAATCTAAAAAAAGTACGCTCATTCATTTGAGTCACTGTAGCTTGCTGTAATAGTTGTTGTAATAACACTTTTTCTGAACTTTGCTCCATTACTCGTTGTCCAATGACCCACCCAGGTCTTCCAGCCTTAAAGATCTCCTCATCCGAATTGTAAATCATTGTATATTTTTTTATTGATTGCTGCTGTGCTAATTGAACAATTGAAGCATGTTGCGTTTGCTCTATCTGCCCTAATGGACCGATTTCTATTATCAATAGAAACATAACTATCGTGCCTATGATAATCAATGGATATGACCAGCGTCTTGTCTTTTTTGTTTGCCGCACTTGCCGTAAAATATCCTCCTGTAAGGATTTCGTAAATCGTGGTGCTTCGCCAAGTTCTTGATCCAATTTCTCTTTAAAAGTTGTCATTCATTAACACCTCCCACTTATTATTCGCTAATTTTTCCTGTAACATTTTTCTTGCTCGATGCAATCTGGTTTTAACTGTATTTTCTGCACATGTAAGAATATCTGCAATTTCTCTAACCTTTAATTCCTGATAATAATAAAGGATGACGACTTCTCTATAAGTAATAGGTAACTCAAATAAAGCATTTGTTAATGTTGTCCGTTCATCCTGTGCTAATAGCATCGTTTCTGGTGTTCGTTTACTTGTTCCAATATGCAATTTTTCCAACAGTTGATGGCGTTTATTTTTCCAGCTTCGCAAATAATCATGACTTTTATGTACAGTTATTTTAACTAAATAGGTCTTTAGAGATGCTCTTTGTTCAAAGCGATCCTGCTGCAGATAATAAGAAAAAAAGACATCCTGGACTATTTCTTCTGCCATCGCCCAATCCTTTACATAAAGATAAGCCACTCGTAAGCAATATTCTCCGTGTTCTTCCATAATGGCCACTAAATGCTCACTCATCCAAACACCTCCTACAAACATTCACTCTATAGTCGTAATCCGAACTTGGTTGGTTTCAAAAAAAATCGAAAAGTTTCGTTAACATGAAGGTCATAAAAAGAAAAAATCCTCACACAATAAGAGGGTATTTTTTATGAATAGTAACTCCTAAAGAAATAACCTACATTTTTAAGAGTGAATTTATTTGTATGCCATGTTGCATACTTTTTTTCTTTTATCTATTGAATAACTAGCAAAAAAACTGTTATAGTGAGATTGTTTGTCTGACGTCTGACTAATTAAGATCTTTAGCTGTTCTTCTGAAATTGGAACATCAGGACAAAATATCACAGATACTTATGGAGGAACTTATGAGATACTTAATATCCTTTTGTGGATTGTTACTAGTTTTTGCCTTAGCTTTATTAATGAGTAAAAACAAAAAAGAAATAAAATATAAATATATAGTGATTATGTTGATCATCCAATTTTTATTGGCAGCTTTACTACTTAATACAACGGTCGGCTATGTGCTAATCAAAGGAATCACCAAAGTGTTTGATCACTTATTGTCCTATGCAAATGCAGGTATATCCTTTGTTTTTGGTGGCTTAGCAAATGAAGGCGAATCACCCTTCTTTTTAACAGTTTTATTACCGATCGTCTTTATATCTGTTCTGATTGGGATCTTGCAGCATTTTAAAATTCTTCCTTTTCTGATGAAATGGGTAGGTTTATTTTTAAGTAAAGTAAGTGGCATGGGGAAATTGGAATCCTATAATGCTGTTGCTTCCGCTATGGTAGGTCAATCCGAAGTGTTCATAACTGTTAAAAAGCAATTAGATAAGATTGCACCACAACGTATGTATACATTATGCGCTTCTGCTATGTCGACTGTTTCGATGTCAGTAGTTGGAGCTTATATGACGATGATTGAGCCAAAGTATGTTGTTACGGCCATTGTATTAAACCTGTTTGGTGGATTTATTATTGTTTCCATCATTAATCCATATACTGTGGATGAAAAAGAAGATATCTTAACAATTGAAGATGAACAGAAGCAAGCGTTCTTTCAAATGATTGGCGAATATATTATGGATGGCTTTAAAGTAGCCATCATTGTTGGGGCAATGCTTATTGGTTTCGTAGCATTAATGGATTTAATCAATTCATTATTCGATATGATTATCGGTATATCTTTCCAAGAAATATTAGGCTATATCTTTGCGCCAATCGCTTTCCTAATGGGTATCCCATGGGCAGATGCTGTGGCTGCTGGCGGTATTATGGCAACCAAATTAGTAACAAACGAATTTGTTGCTATGATTAACCTTGGCGATGTTGCCGAGTCCATGAGTGAACGTACATTAGGTATTATTTCTGTATTCCTCGTATCTTTTGCCAACTTTTCATCAATCGGGATCATTTCGGGAGCTGTAAAAGGTTTGAATGAAAGGCAAGGGAATGTCGTTGCTCGATTTGGACTAAAGTTGTTGTACGGTGCTACACTCGTAAGTATCCTAACAGCTATTATTGTGGGATTGATTATTTAATTGTATCAGGAGCTATTTATTGAACTGCACTCAGTTAGATGGGTGCAGTCCTTATTTTATTGCTTAAGCTCTAAATTAAAAAATGTACATTACTAAAATTGAATTTAGTAATGTACATTTTTACTTTATATCTCTTTATTTTACGACAATATTGACAAGTTTGCCTGGAATAACGATGATTTTCACTAAGCTCTTTCCTGCCATGTATTCTTGAACCTTTTCATCAGCAAGTGCTACTTTTTCAATATCCTCTTTTGAAGCATCTTTTGCTACGACGATCTTAGCACGAACTTTACCAGCAACTTGTACAGCAATTTCTACTTCATCATCCACAAGCTTTGCTTCATCATATGTTGGCCATTGCTCATATGAAAGAGTTGAATCGTGTCCTAATAGTTGCCATAGTTCTTCTGCAATATGTGGAGCGATTGGAGCTAGCATTTTCACAAAGCCTTCAGCATAAGTCGTTGGAATCACATCAGCTTTATAGCAATCATTAATAAAGACCATCATTTGTGAAATAGCTGTGTTAAAGCGGATGCCTTCATAATCCTCTGTCACTTTTTTCACTGTTTGGTGGTATGATTTTTCAAGTGATTGATCGTTAGACACTTGAATTTTTGCTGAAATTGCGCCATCTTCTTCACTGACAAATAGACGCCAGATACGGTCTAAGAAGCGACGTGCTCCATCTAAACCATTTGTAGACCATGCAACAGAAGCCTCTAGTGGGCCCATGAACATTTCATATAAACGTAATGTATCGGCACCATGTGACGTAATGATTTCATCTGGGTTGACAACATTGCCCTTAGATTTAGACATTTTCTCGTTACCTTCACCTAGAATCATTCCCTGGTTAAATAATTTTTGGAATGGCTCTTTTGTATGGACAACGCCTAAATCATAGAGAACTTTATGCCAGAAGCGAGCGTATAGTAAATGTAATACAGCATGCTCCGCACCACCAATATAAATATCAACAGGTAACCAACGTTTTAGTAACTCTGGGTCTGCAATCGCCTCTGTATTTGTAGGGTCGATATAGCGTAGGAAGTACCAGCTCGAACCTGCCCACTGCGGCATTGTATTTGTTTCACGACGTCCTTTTTTACCTGTCTCTGGATCGACAACATTTACCCATTCTTCAATATTTGCTAATGGTGATTCACCAGTACCTGATGGACGGATATTATCTGTTTTTGGTAGCATTAAAGGTAATTCTGATTCTGGAACTGGCGTAATCGTGCCATCTTCCCAATGAATCATTGGAATTGGTTCACCCCAATAACGCTGACGGGAGAATAACCAGTCACGTAGACGATAAGAAATTTTCTTCTCCCCTACACCTTTTTCCGCTAACCATTCAATGGCTTTTGCAATGCCATCTGCTTTATTTAAGCCATTCAGGAATTCAGAGTTAATATGTTGACCATCACCTGTAAATGCTTCTTTGCTAATGTCTCCACCTTCAAGTACAGGAACGATGTCTAAGCCAAATTCAGTTGCGAATTCATAGTCACGTTCATCATGTGCTGGCACCGCCATAATAGCACCTGTACCATAAGACACTAACACATAGTCAGCAATCCAAATCGGCACTTTTTTACCGTTAATCGGATTCACTGCATAAGCACCTGTAAATACACCTGTTTTTTCTTTCGCTAAATCTGTACGCTCTAAGTCAGATTTCATTTTAACTTTCTCTAAATAAGCCTCAACAGCTTGGCGTTGGTCAGCTGTTGTAATTTGTTCCACTAATTTATGCTCTGGTGCAAGCACACAGTATGTAGCACCAAACAATGTATCAGGACGTGTTGTGAAAACTGTGAAGTTTTGATCTGAACCGTCAATGGCAAATGTCACTTCTGCCCCTTCTGAACGGCCAATCCAATTGCGTTGCATATCTTTAATAGATTCAGGCCAATCAACTTCTTCTAAGTCATCGATTAAACGATCAGCATAGGCTGTAATTTTAAGCATCCACTGCTTCATTGGTCTGCGTTCTACTGGATGACCACCACGCTCTGATTTCCCATCAATTACTTCTTCGTTAGCTAATACCGTGCCAAGTGCTGGACACCAGTTAACAGCTACTTCATCTACATAAGCTAAACCTTTCTTATAAAGCTGGATAAAAATCCATTGTGTCCATTTATAATACTCTGGATCAGTTGTGTTAATTTCGCGATCCCAATCATAGCTGAAGCCTAGCTCTTGAATTTGACGTTTAAATGTCGCAATATTTTTAGCTGTAAATTCAGCTGGATCATTCCCTGTATCAAGTGCATATTGCTCAGCTGGTAAACCAAAAGCATCCCAGCCCATTGGATGAAGTACATTATAGCCTTGCATACGTTTAAAGCGTGATAGAATATCAGTTGCCGTATATCCCTCTGGATGGCCTACATGTAGTCCTGCGCCAGATGGATAAGGGAACATATCTAAAGCAAAGAATTTAGGCTTCGCTGTTTCATTTTCAGTTTTAAATGTTTTGTTATCAGCCCAATATTGCTGCCACTTTTTTTCAATTTGTTCATGATTAAAACTCATTTTTTTTCCTCCTTCGATTGATCGTGCTGCTCTCCATCATAATTGACAAAATATTTAAAAAATAAAAAAACTCGCCCCTTTCTTATAGAAGGGACGAGAGAATTTGTACTCCCGCGGTACCACCCAAATTAGTGATTACACTCGGCTCAAGCTTCCTTAACGCGGAAGAAACGACACACGCTGTTTCACGCGGGCAGACTCAGAAGGCGAGTTCAACTTGCATTCTTACTAGCTCCCACCAACCGCTAGCTCTCTAAAAAGAACCACAAATCTACTATTCCTCATCACAGTCTTTACATGATATTGCATTTATTCTAATGGAAAGTATTGAAAAGCACAAGCCTTTGTTTACAGCTTACCCATTACTGAACAATTAAATCCTTTTCTTCCTTAGACTTTGATAAATCCTGACATTCATGAAAAGCAAAGTGCTGACAACCAATACATTGATTGACGTTTAAATAATGGAAAGCTTTTGTAATCGCTTCTCCAGTATGCTGAAAAAAATGCTGCGCGCCTATTTTATCGTAAAGTCCATTGTGCTGAAGAGCATCCTTTAAATCTCCTTGCACACCCGTTACCAAAATAGTACCGCCCTGTGCTGTATAATTTTCAATGATATTACTAAAATATGCTTCTCCAGTAGAATCCATAAAGGGCACTTTCCCCATCCGTAATATCAAAACTCTTGGTTGCTGATGCAAAGTACTTTCAATCGTTTGTTCAAACATTTGTGCAGCACCAAAAAACAACGGCCCTTCAATTGTGTACATACTAATTTGCGGGCAATCATGCTGCTGATGCACTACATGTGGCTGTACCTTTTCACTTTTATTTGAATGATCTGGAAGTACTTTTGTAACAACAAGCTTTTCACTCATGCGTTTCGCAAATAATAGCACAGCCAGCACAAGCCCTACCTCAACTGCTAATGTAAGACTAGTGAATACCGTTAATAAAAAGGTAATCAATAATACCAGTGAGTCGCCTGATTTTAATTTTGCGATATGTGAAAAATGATGTCGCTCACTCATATTCCAAGCTACGACCATCAATACCGGAGCCATGCTTGCTAACGGAATATGAGATGCATATGGAGCTAATAACAATAATGTGATTAAAACAAACACACCATGAATGATACCAGACATAGGAGATACTGCGCCTGTTTTGATATTGGTCGCTGTGCGTGCAATGGCGCCTGTTGCTGGAATACCACCGAATAAAGGCGTCACAATATTAGCAATCCCCTGACCAATTAACTCACGATTACTGTTATGCTTACTATTTGTCATCCCATCCGCCACAACTGCCGATAATAGAGACTCAATACCACCTAGCATTGCAATGACAAACGCTGGGCCAATAAGTTGTTGTAATCGTTCGAGCGTGATGTTCGGTAAGGCGAAATGAGGTAATGTATTAGGAATTTGCCCATAAGCCGTTGCAATGGTAGCAACTTGTCCTGAAAAGAAGAAAGTTGCCAAAAGTGTAGAGACAACGATACCCGCTAATGCTCCTGGAACCTTTGGAAAAAACTTTGGAGTTATCATTATTGTCGCCAAGCATACGACAGCAGTAAGAATACTATACGTATTTGTCGTACCAAGCTGCTTAATGATTTCCTGTATGTTGGCGATAAAATATTCATGCCTTTTAACATTTGTGAGCCCTAGAAAGTTAGCGATTTGACCTGTAAAAATAATCACTGCTATCCCTGCTGTAAAACCAACTGTTACAGGACGTGGAATAAACTTAATTAAAGTCCCTAACTTAAAAAAGCCCATGACACAAAGCAATACCCCTGCCATTAAACCCGCAAGTAATAAATCTTCATAGCCATAGGTAAGAACAATCCCCAATAGAATTGGCACAAACGCCCCCGTAGGCCCACCTATTTGATATTTAGAACCTCCAAAGAGAGAAATAAGAATACCTGCAATGCAAGCCGTATAAATCCCATATTCAGGTTTCACACCCGATGCTATGGCAAAGGACATGGCAAGTGGAATAGCAACGATTCCCACAATAACCCCTGACAATAAATCCTTCTTTACATGTTGAACTGAATATCCTTCAAAGCGTCCTGTAAACAGTGACTTCATAGATAAATCTTCCCTTCGAAATAATAAGCAAAGCCCAATTTTTCATCATCATTGATTTACTTATTCTCTTCGTCACCTTCATTACTTGTCATTTCCTCTAATCTCGAAATGGTATTAACCAAATGGTTATTAAAAATATCCTTTGCCACCCCAAGTAATGCACCAATCATTGGGTCACTTAAAGAATAATAAACTTTTTTTCCTTCCTTCACGCCATAAACAATATTTTTAGCACGCAATACACTTAATTGCTGAGAAACGGCAGAACCCTCTTTCTCTAAGCAATCTTGAATCTCATTGACACTTTTCTGTCCATCTACAAGGAGTTCAAGTATTCTGATGCGTAACGGATGTGCTAATGCTTTGAAAAAATCCGCTTTAAACTGTTGTAAGCCCTCGTCCATAAAAAACCCCTCCATATAACTACATATTCAAATATTTGAATATGTATGATTGTAATCCTGTTACAACATTTTTTCAATATCTACTATTAAAAAAAGAACAAAAACAAGTGCTTAACACTCGTTTTTGCTCCTTTCAGTGCGACATTATTAATCTGCTACTATTTTGTTCTTCTTTAAAGGATAATCGTATGTTAAACATGGAATAATCGCCAATAGTACGATGACCACCAATGTTAAAACGAGAGGAATCATGCCAAATTGATCTACCATAATACCACCAAATAGTGGACCAATCATCCGTCCTCCAGTAGCAGCACTATTGATAATCCCTTGATAGAATCCTTGACGACCTTTTGGTGCCAGTTGATTAGCAATCGTTGGTAATGCAGGCGTATAAAACATTTCACCAAATGTTAAGACAAGCATCGCTGCTCCAAACATTTTAAAATCGTTTGCAAAGGCAATAATACCAAAGGAAAGTGCAATCAGCGTTACACCAAATACTAACTGACGCTTTAAATTGTGTTCCCACCGCTTTACGAGCGGTGCAATGAGTGGTTGCCCAATGACAATTAGAAGACCGTTGATTGTCCAAAGTAAGCTATATTGCTTTAATCCCAATCCTAAATCTTGTGTATAAGATGAAATGGTTGCACTCCATTGAGAATATGCTAGCCAGCATAAAACGGAGGATGCACTAATTATTAACAAAGCATAGAAAGGTGCCTTGTTTACGATTCGCTTACTTTCGCTCAAGACATTTTTAGGTGCAATACTGCCCGCCTCCAAACGCTTAAATGTAAATAAGGCAATGAAAAAGAATAAAATATACATACCTAAATTCACTTTAAACACATAGTCAAATTGATAATCTGCCACTATACCTGCAAGGGCAGGACCTACGGCAACACCGACATTTTGTGCTAAATAGATAGTATTAAAAGCCTTACGTCCACCTTCTGGCCAGGCAGCCCCAGCTAAGGCAAACATACCTGGGAAAACAATGCCCCCACTAAAGCCTAGTATCGTTAAAAACCACACATAATGTGGCCAACCGTGCCAAATTGTTAAGCCAATTAATGAAGCAATCGTTAACAGGATACCAAGCATAATAGCTTTATAGCCACCAATTCTATCAAATAAGTAACCACCTAATAGATTACCTAATACTCCAGCAGCAGAATTCAGCATTAAGACAAAACCAGCCATAGCTAAAGATTTGCCTAAATAATCATGCATATAAATGGCATTCAAAGGCCATAAAAAAGAGTTGCCTGTTGTGTTCACAAGCATTCCGATAATTAAAAACCAAACACGTTTTGGCATAGGATGACCTCCATTATTTCGCTTCTCTAAATAGTTAGTGTATGCTGAAATACTTAAAAGTACAAGGAAAATAATTTTACCTTTTTTACAAGACTTCTATCCTATTTTCAATCGTATTTAGTTTTGTTCCTTTCCATTTTTCTTTATCCAAATCATGATATTACCCTTACCCCATGACGGAACGAAATGCACATGATAGAATAGAGCGTTAGAGGAGTGAAATAAATGACAGAGACGAATTTTCCTTTTCCTTCAGAGGGGAAAAGATACTATACATGGAATCGCTATTTACGTGACCAATTTGGTCATAAAGTATTTAAAGTGGCATTAGATGCAGGATTTGATTGCCCTAACCGCGACGGCACAGTTGCTTTCGGTGGCTGTACATTTTGCAGTGCTGCAGGTTCTGGTGATTTTGCTGGTAATAAGGTAGATCCAATTGATGTTCAATTTGCTGAAATCCGAGACAAAATGCACCAGAAATGGAAGGATGGCAAATACATGGCCTATTTCCAAGCCTACACAAATACACATGCCCCTTTGCCAGTTTTAAAAGAAAAATTTGAAGCAGCTTTAGCGCAAGAAGGTGTAGTAGGTCTTTCTATTGCTACTCGTCCTGACTGTTTACCCGATGATGTTGTCGAATATTTAGCAGAGCTAAATGAGCGGACGTATTTATGGATTGAGCTCGGTCTACAAACGGTGCATGAGAAAACGGCTAATCTTATTAATCGTGCCCATGATTATGCAACGTATGTGGAAGGCGTTGAAAAATTGCGTAAGCATGGCATTCGTGTTTGCTCACATATCATTAACGGATTGCCTCTCGAAGACTATGACATGATGATGGAAACGGCACGAGCAGTTGCACAATTAGATGTCCAAGGCATTAAAATCCACTTACTTCATCTATTAAAAGGAACGCCTATGGTGAAGCAATATGAAAAAGGTATGCTAGAATTTTTAGATCAAGATGTATATACAAAACTAGTAGCAGACCAATTAGAAATTTTACCACCAGAGATGGTCATTCATCGTATTACAGGTGATGGACCGATTGATTTAATGATTGGACCCATGTGGAGTGTAAATAAATGGGAAGTACTGAATGGCATTGATGCTGAGCTTGAACGTCGTGGTAGTTGGCAAGGGAAGTTGTATAAGGCAGAGGTTATGAAATGATACTACAACGCGTTTTACAATATGCCCAGCAGTTATTAAAAGATAATATAAAAGAGGGAGATACAGTTGTTGATGCAACTGCTGGAAACGGCCATGACACATTGTTTCTGGCACAGCTTGTTGGGGATGAAGGGCAAGTTTATGCCTTTGATGTCCAAAAAGAGGCGGTTGACGCGACACTCCTCCGACTTTTAGATCATGGTTTAGAACATCGAGCACTCGTTTTAAATAAAGGGCATGAAGAAGTTACACAGTTTGTACACAAGCCTGTAACTGCGGCAATCTTCAATCTCGGCTATTTACCTGGTAGCAACCATGATATTATTACAAGACCTAATACAACAATCCAAGCCATTGAGAATATATTAAAGCTCTTAAAAGTGGGCGGTTTGATTGTTCTTGTTATTTATCATGGTCATCCAGGTGGAAAAGAAGAGCGTGATAAGGTCATTGATTATGTAAGCCAACTGCCACAAAAATATGTTCATGTCTTAAAATATGCATTTCTGAATCAACAAAATGATCCACCCTTCGTCATTGCATTAGAGAAAATGAAAGAACATCCTATTCAATAATTACATGCTAAAAGGCGATCAGCTAGTTTCTATCAAACTAGCTGATCGCCTTGCTCTTTATCTACTTGTTATTGCGTTTTTCATTATAGTCAACCCAGAAATCTGCACCTTTAATTCCTAGTTTACGAGGATCAAAGACTGGGTCTTTTCCTTCTTTTTTCTGTTTCTCGTAATCTTTTAATGCGACAATAGCTGGTTTCATGATAATTAAAATAGCTATAACGTTAATCCAAACCATCAAACCAAGACCTACATCTCCCATTGCCCATGCCAGACCAGACGTACGGATTGTACCATAAAAGGCTGCAACTAAAATGGCAATTTTCGCAATCCAAATGAATACCTTTTCTGTGCTACCTCTAAATAAGTAAGCGACATTTGTCTCTGCAATATAGTAGTAAGCCATGATTGTTGTAAAGGCAAAGAAGAATAACGCAATGGCTACAAATGGAGCACCAAAGCCAGGTAATGATGAGTCAACTGCATATTGTGTATAGGCTGCACCTGCTTCAATACTTTTCGCAAAAGTCATTTGCTCATCGCCTGCTAATCCACCACTATTAAATTCTCCAATATGGATAAATGGATCTGCTCCCTCAGCTGCCTTTTCATCTTGTACATTGTACATGCCTGTAAATAAAATCATAAATGCCGTAGCAGAACAAATTAATAATGTATCAATATAAACAGACGCCGCTTGTACAATTCCTTGCTTAGCAGGATGTGATACTTCCGCAGCTGCCGCAGGGTGAGCACCAGTTCCTTGACCAGCCTCATTAGAGTAAATTCCACGTTTAACACCCCAAGCAATCGCTGAACCAATAATGCCTCCAAAAATTTCTTGAGCCCCAAATGCACTAGAAAAAATTAATCCGATAACCGTTGGTACTTGTGAAATATTCATAAAAATAATGATAATGGCCATAATGATATAGGCTAATGCCATAAACGGTACAATAATCTGGGCAGCATTTGCGATTGATTTAACACCCCCGATGATAATAGCACCTAATAAAACAACAATAATAAGTCCTGTGATCCATGTTTCCAAACCGAAAGCGTTTTCAACAGCACCTGCGATGGCATTCGACTGCACACCAGGCATCAAAATTAACATTGCTATTAAAGCCGCCACAGCAAAAATAACTGCAAACCATTTTTGGCCCATTCCTTTTTCTATGTAAAAGGCTGGTCCACCACGATATTCTGTATCTTTCTCTTCTTTATAGATTTGAGCTAATGTTGACTCTACATACGCGGTAGCCGCACCTATGAAAGCGATTGCCCACATCCAAAAGACAGCACCAGGTCCTCCCATTCCAATCGCTGTCGCAGTACCAGCAATATTACCTGTACCTACACGTCCTGATAATGCGATAGACATTGCTTGGAATGAAGATATTCCCTTTTCTGACTTCTCCCCTTTAAACATTAAAACAAACATATCTTTAATGTGCCTTACTTGTAGGAACCTTGTAATAATTGAGAAAAATAACCCAATTAATAAGATGCCATAAATAAACCATGGTCCCCATAAAATACCATTCAACTTCTCTACAATTACATCCATTTTACCCCTCCAATTTGAATTACCTTACTTTAAGTCATTATAGTATTACACTTTTCTGAAAATTACAATATTATTTTTAAGTAACAATATTTAAGTAAGTAACCTAGTAAATGGAAGGGTATAAACCTATTTAATTATATAACCAATTCTTCGAAGAGCATTATTAATAAAATCTCGTATATACATAAAAATCTCTTCGCGCTCTCCCTCATGAAATAAATTATGATAACAATTTGCCCATTCTTTAAACTGAAATTCCGTGAATTCCTGTTGATGAAGCCAATTTCGAGTTTGGCGAGTGTCCGTAATTTTATCCTTCTCAGCTGTCATAATTAGCATAGGCATATTAGGCATTTCACCTTTAGGCAGCATCACTAAATTTTTCATCATCTGCTGAAGTTCTCGATACCATTTCACAGAAACAACAGACATGAGGGGTACATCATCTTTCATTTCTTCTCTGCCTTCAACACTACGCGTTAATTTCTCTAATGTAATATCATGTGTCAACTTAACATTGGCTGTTAACGCACTTAGACTTGTTAAAGCATTTGTTAATTTACCTGGTAATAGCTTTAGTTGCAACCAAGGTGATGTTAAAATAATGCCTGCACATTCATATTGTCTCTTTTGCAGTGTATGGAGGATTAATGTTGCACCTAGTCCATGCCCTATTACAAAGGTTGGTAAATTATATGAAAAAGCATTTTCAATCAGGTTTCTTGTATACTTATTGTACAATTTGAAGTCTTCATCATGGACTCGAGCAAACCTTGCATTACCTCCATGATTCGGTAAATCTCCCATGACTATGTGGAAGCCTTCTAATCTTAATTTCTCTATCAGCCATGCATACCAACGGTGATTTTCATAAGCACCATGAAGAATAGCAATCACAGCTTTTGCTTGTCCATCAGCTTCCCATTTCCACATTACATAGTCCTCCTAAAAAATAATTACACTTTGATTATATCGAAATAAATAGCACATTTTAATTTTATATTTCCATAAAGTTGCGTATTTGATACGATAATACTACATTATAGAAAGAAAAGAGGCGATTTTCATGATTTATCCATTTAAAGATAAAACGCCAAAGATCGATCCGTCTGTTTTCATTGCTGACTACGCAACTGTTACGGGCGACGTAACAATTGGCGCCGAAACAACCATTTGGTTTAATACGGTTATTCGTGGTGATGTTTCCCCAACGATTATTGGTAAACGTGTCAGTATCCAAGATCTTTGCTGTTTACACCAAAGCCCAAAATATCCGCTCATTATTGAAGATGAGGTAACAGTTGGACACCAAGTCACTTTACATAGTTGTACAATTCGCAAAAATGCCTTAATCGGTATGGGATCCATTATTTTAGACGGAGCTGAGATTGGAGAAGGTGCATTTATTGGAGCTGGAAGCCTAGTACCTCCTGGTAAAGTCATTCCTCCAAATAGTTTAGCATTAGGTCGTCCAGCAAAAGTTGTCCGAGAATTAAATGCTGAAGATAAAGAGGATATGGAACGCATCGTACGAGAATACGCAGAAAAAGGTCAATATTATAAATCACTTCAGAAATAAATAACCTACACAAAAAATCAATACTAACGAAAAAATCCCTCGCGTTTTCGTGTACCGAATATGTTCACGAATCCTAGCGAGGTATTTTTGTAAAAAAAACAAAAGGAGCAATGTTGCCCCTTTGCTTATTAATACATCAGAATAATTTTCTAATGACTTCATTACTTTAGTTCAATAGTTTATAAACGTGCTTTTTCTCGTAGCGCGTCTGCTTTATCAATTTGCTCCCATGGTACATTTAAATCTGTACGACCAAAATGTCCATACGCAGCAGTTTGTTTATAAATTGGACGACGAAGATCAAGCATTTTAATGATACCTGCTGGGCGTAAATCGAATAGCTCGCGTACCCATTCAACGATCTCGCTTTCTTTCACTCTACCTGTGCCAAATGTATCGACAGCAATGGAAACAGGCTGAGCAACGCCAATCGCATAGGCAAGTTGCACTTCAGCACGCTCTGCTAAGCCAGCTGCTACGATGTTTTTCGCTACATAACGTGCTGCATATGCCGCCGAACGGTCTACCTTGGTTGCATCCTTACCTGAGAAGGCACCACCACCGTGACGTGCATAACCACCGTATGTATCAACAATGATTTTACGTCCTGTTAATCCAGCATCACCTTTTGGCCCACCAATTACAAAACGGCCAGTTGGATTGATGAAGTATTTCGTATTAGCATCTAATAATTCACTCGGTACAACTGGTGCAATAACAAATTCTTTTAAATCTGCTTGAATTTGTTCAAGTGTTGCTTCTTCATCATGCTGTGTTGAAATAACAATTGTATCCACGCGAACCGGTACATTATTGTCATCATATTCAATCGTTACTTGCGTTTTACCATCAGGACGTAAATAGGCAAGTTCACCTGATTTACGTACTTCTGTTAAACGGCGTGCTAATTTGTGTGCCAAGCTAATTGGTAATGGCATTAGCTCTGGTGTTTCATTACATGCATAGCCAAACATTAAGCCTTGGTCACCAGCACCAATTGCTTCTATATCAGCATCTGTCATAGAGCCTTCACGTGCCTCTAATGCCTGATCAACACCTTGAGCTATATCAGGTGATTGTTCGCCAATTGCCACAAGCACCGCTAAGTTCTCAGCATCAAAGCCATATTTACCTCGTGTATAGCCAATTTCAGCTACAGTGTCACGAACAATACCTTTAATATCCACATAAGTAGAAGTAGTAATTTCTCCTGCTACTAATACTAATCCTGTTGTTACAGTTGTTTCACACGCTACACGTGCATTTGGATCTTCTGCTAAAATAGCATCTAAAATGGCATCCGAGATTTGGTCACAAATCTTATCTGGATGTCCTTCTGTTACACTCTCTGATGTAAACAGTCGACGGTTTGTCATTTGGTTTTCCTCCTAAATACTCTTACAATAAGTAGTTGTGTATGAATACGGTACTCATTACCCATGTCAAGTCCGCTCCTAAGGATTGAACTCTCAAGCCGTTACTGCTGCTTTTAACACGAGGATTTCGAAAGATCCGTCATTATAATAAGGAAAGAACTACATATACTTACCTTTACATTGATTTATAGCAATAAAAAAATCCTTTTCTCACGTTACTTTACATGAGGAAAGGAATAATGACTGCGTAACCTTTCACTCTTATCGTTCAAGGGATGTTCCCTTGCATCAGGTTGGCACCAACGCATGTCGTGAAATAGTTCATGCAGGTTGCCGGGTTTCACAGGGCCTGACCCTCCACCAGCTCGGGATAAGAGTATCCGTTCAATCTCATGTTACTGAAAAGGTCGAACGTTGTCAAATATTTTCTTATGTATTACTGTATAGAAAGGAAAGAACTTATTACACAAAAACTTTTCATACTTGGATGATGATGTAAATAGAAGCAAATTAATCCCTACAACATACCTAGCTACTTGTGGTAACATATGTGTGGCTCAATTTTCGTGCCTAATTACAGTAGGATTGATGGTATTCTACTCGAAAAACATTATTTTTTGTCAGTTTATTGAAAAGTGGTAAAAACTCTAAAATAATTTCTTAATTAGTATAGATTATTTAAGCAATTGTGTTATACTATTTTTGAAATTAAGAAAAAATCCCTCTAAATCAAGGGAATACTATAAAAAAGGATGGTATTTAATCGATGAATTCAGTAGAAATTGCAAACGAACTGAAGGAATTATTAAACGGCGGTAACATAAATGTTCAACTTTCAGTACCACAATTAGCAGAAAAAGCTACATCTCGTGGTGAAGCAATGTTAACAGTAGATGGCGCAGTTCGTGCAGAAACTGGCAAATACACTGGTCGTTCACCTAAAGATAAATATACGGTAGAAGAAGAAAGCACAAAAGATCAAATTGACTGGGGTAAAGTCAACCAACCGATTTCTTCTGAAGTGTTCGATAACCTATATGTAAAAGTAATAAAATATTTAAAAGAACGTGACGAGTTATTCGTATTCAAAGGCTTTGCAGGTGCTGACAAAGACTCACAATTAAGCATTCAAGTTATCAATGAATACGCATGGCACAATCTTTTTGCTCATCAATTATTTATCCGTCCAACAGCAGATGAATTAGCTTCTCATGTTGCCGACTTCACTGTCATCTCAGCTCCTAACTTTAAAGCAGATCCTGCGGTTGATGGTACTGCTTCTGAAACATTCATCATCGTATCACTTGAAAAGAAAATTATTTTAATTGGTGGTACAGAATATGCTGGTGAAATGAAAAAATCTATCTTTGGTATCATGAACTACTTATTACCACAACAAGGTATTCTTTCAATGCACTGCTCAGCAAACGTTGGTGAAGCTGGCGATGTAGCGTTATTCTTCGGTCTATCTGGTACTGGTAAAACGACGTTATCAGCTGATCCTGATCGTAAGCTAATCGGTGACGATGAACACGGTTGGTCTGATAATGGTGTATTCAACATTGAGGGTGGCTGCTATGCAAAAACAATCAACCTTTCTGCTGAAAAAGAACCAGAAATCTACAATGCAATCCGCTTCGGCTCTGTATTAGAAAACGTAGCTGTTGATCCAGAAACTCGTATTTGTGACTATGATGATGGTTCACTAACAGAAAATACACGTGTAGCTTATCCAATCCAATACATCGAAAATATCGTTGATCCTTCTGTTGCAGGTCATCCAAAAACAATCATCTTCCTAACAGCTGATGCATTTGGCGTGTTACCTCCAATCAGTAAATTAACAAAAGAACAAGCGATGTATCACTTCCTAAGCGGGTTCACTTCTAAACTTGCTGGAACTGAACGTGGTGTGACTGAGCCAGAACCAGTATTCTCTACTTGCTTCGGGTCTCCATTCCTTCCACTTCCTGCAACAGTATACGCAGAAATGTTAGGACAAAAAATTGACGAGCACGGTGCACAGGTATATTTAGTAAACACTGGTTGGACTGGTGGCGAATATGGCACAGGTAGCCGTATGAAACTATCTTACACACGTACAATGGTCCGTGCAGCAATCGATGGTAAATTAGCAGATGTTGAAACAACACAAGATGCTGTGTTTGGTTTACACATTCCAAAAGCAGTTGAAGGCGTACCTTCAGAAGTGTTAAATCCTCGTGAAGCTTGGGCAGATAAAGCTGCATACGATGCAAAAGCTGCTGAGCTTGCAGGCTTATTCAACGAAAACTTCAAGAAATTCTCAAACGTTTCTGAAGCCATCACTACACTTGGTGGTCCATTAAAATAACGTCTATATAAAAGACAAAGGGAACAATTTATTCGTTCCCTTTGTCTTTTTGTTTTCTCTATGCTTTATTGTTGTTTCATCCACTTGCAAAGAGCACGGACAGTTTCACGATTTTTTGCTGGTGGATATTGATGTGCATAGTTAAGATCATACCAAGTTTCGAATGATTTATTTGCTTCCTCTAAAAAAAATGCCAATTGTCTGGCATGTTCAATATCCACATTTTCATCACGATAGCCATGAATGATAAGAACGGGAGCTGTTATACGCTCTATCTCAAAAAGTGGTGTTCTTGCATCATACGCTTCTGGTACACGATTAGGTGTTCCTCCAATAACACGCTTCATCATTCTGCGCATATCTGTACGCTCCCAATAAGTGGCCGTTGCATCAGAAACACCTGCCCATGTTACAACAGAAGTAATATCCCTTCTTAAAATAGCTGTCCACAGAGCCATAATACCACCTCGTGAAAAACCAAAAACATGGATATTGTCATTGCAGAATTGTTTGAGTACATCTACGGCATAGACCGCATCGTAACGGTCTGCCCCTGCAAACTCGTCACGCCCCTCTCCCCCACGATTCCCACGATAATATGGGGCAAATACGATAAAGCCCTGCGCCGCAAATTGTGCAATACGAGAGGGTCTTACCATCCCAATGCTTTGCATGCCGCCTCTTAAATATAAAAAGCCATCATATGTACCTTCAGTCTTTGGCTCTGCTAATAGTCCTTTTATACGTAAGCCCTGTGAAAGATAGGTTATTTCCGTTAAACGTATAGCTGGATTTGGTGAAGGATAGGGGCGTTTTTCGATAATATCACCATTGTGTGTCACGATGTTTCAGCTCCTCCAGCATTTTCTTCATCCCCTCATCCTTCATGTGAAAACTCAAGTTAGGATGCTGAGCAAATTCTTCATCGGTTAACCAAAGCATGCCTGACGTTTCTAAATCAAATTCTATATCCTCTTGCGCTAAAAATTGTGCAGTGAAAACGGATTTACAAAAAACGATTTCATCATACACTGCATACTCTGCAAACCATTGAAGATTCTTCACATGAACACCTGTCTCTTCAAAAACTTCTCGAATCGCCGCCTCCTCTAAGGTTTCCCCTTCTTCTAATTTCCCTCCTGGCACTTCTACACCACGTCGTTTATGGACAGTACATAACCATTTATTTTCATGCTTTAAAAGGACAAGGACGTGTTTAGGTTCTACTTTAAATTCGCCTCTTGTAAAACTCAAATCTACTTGTAGGCCATGTAAATCTGTAAATGTTAACATCTCTTCAACCTCACGTTCTTTCTTGTTGCAAAACAAAAGTTACTTTCTTTATCATTACTTCTATTTTATGGACGAAATTTAATCATCATTCCTATTCCTATCTATATTAACTATATTGTAAACCTACAATGACAAGCAACCCTAAGCTACAGTCTTGTAAAGCATGAAAAAAAGCGTGCTTCATAGGAAGACACGCTTTTCTTTAGATTACTTGCTGACCGTCAAAATAGACGATAGGACTTTTCACAACACAATCAATATGAACATCTGACGCATTGGCTCCACCAAATGGCGCATTACTGCCAAAAGCGATATGGATGGTCCCATACACCTTCTCATCCTCTAATACATTGCCACATAGGATAGCACTTTTATTGGCTCCGATGCCAAACTCTGCAATGACTCTACCATTGCCTTCACCAAGTAATGCCAGTAGTCGTGGACCATCAGGACCGATTGCTTCTTCTAAGCGACCATTCTTTATTTTTAATAATAATGGTTCCTTTAAAACACCAATATTAGCAATAGAGCCATCTACTAAAATCTCTCCATTCGCAGATGTTTCTATTGGTGCAATATACGATTCTCCTGAAGGAATATTCCCGTACTCACCAGGTTGACGAATAACCCCTGTAGAACGAATTCCGAAACGGCCGTCTACACTAAACGTCAGCTCATGACCATCCTTGACAATACGAATATCTTTTGTCGTATTAAGTAAAAGGACATATTTTTCTACCGTAGCTTCGATCTCCTGTGCATCTGCATGAAGGGCACCTTGCTCCAGCATCTCCAATGTTACCCCTGGCATTGTTGCTACACGTCCACCCTTTTCACAGGCATGTTTACGAGCCAGTGTATGTGTTAGGGAGTGGGAGGTAATACACAGTGTAACATCGGCATTTGCCATAAGCTCAGAAACTGCATGGATTGGCTCCTGCCCAGATTTCTCTAACAGGGGCATCACCATGAACATTGTATTTGCAGTAATTGACAGTCCAGCTTCATAAAAAATTTTTGCGATGTCTTGTTTGTGGCTATCTGTCAAAATTAATAGTGACTCAGAAGATTGAACATTTAAATTGCCTTTTAAAACATTTAGTGCAATATCATGTAAATGATGCATAATAGGGCTCCTTAATTAAAATTCAAATGATATCTACGAATAATTCCTTCTATTTCATTTCTAGCTTCCGTTAAAGGTCCCAAAAAATCAGGAACACGTTGCTCTGTAAAACGATAAATTGGTCCAGAAACGGTAATAGACGCTACGACCTGTTCCTCGCTATTAAATATAGGCATAGCTAGCGCCAATACATCGACCGAATACTCACTGTTACTAAGTGCATAGCCACATGTTCTAATTTTTTCTAGCTCTGCCCTTATTTCTGTGGCATCTGTCATCGTATTATTTGTATAAGCTGTTAATGGTTCATCTATGACCTTTGCAATTTGCTCTTCATTTAAAAAAGCAAGCATTGAACGGTAAGATGCTCCTACATACAGTGGCGATCTACTTCCTCTTGAAACTGTAAACTTCACCTTATTTACAGGCTCTGCTTTCAGTAATGTTAACGCTTCCAGTCCATTCAGTACGGTAAAAATAGCTGTTTCACCAGTGACATCCTTTAATTTCTCAAGAACTGGCATACATAGCTGATCTATGTTTAATGAATCATACATATTCATACCTATTTCCCATAATGCAATACCAAGAGAATATTTTTTTGTTATAGGATCTTTTGTTATAAACCCATTATTTTCGAAGGTTTCAAGAATGCGATATAAATTTGTATGATTCATGTTCATCGCCAGTGCTAACTCTCGACCACCCCATGTGGGCTTTTCCTTTGTAAACATTTTTAAAACCGCAATTGATAAATTTAATGTCTTTAGCATATCTCTCATCCTTCTGAACTATTTATCTGTACAAACGGCTGCAAATCTCTCTCTTAAGGGGGAAATAATCGACAGATTTAGCAGCCGTCAGCACCTGATATCACTTTATCAAAAGTAAGAGAGTAGCTAATCTCTTACTTTTGATATAGGAAATCAACAGCAGCAGTTATATAAACTTTTGCACAGCGTACGATATCCTCAACACGCACTTTTTCATTATAACCATGAATACTTGGTAAATAAGCTGGGCCGTATTGCAATACAGGAATATCATATTGTCTGAAATGACGAGCGTCACTGCTTGCCCATTGCATGACACCATATGCCTCTTGCCCTGTAACATATGATATATTTTCCACTATCGATTGGCATACAGGATTTTCAGCAGGCGTATAATTGGCTACGCTTTTAAAGCCAAAACGTTGGATTGAATAATCGATAGCCAAGCCATCTAGTTTAGTTGTCAAGATTTCTGTTACTTCTTCTTGTGTAATACCAAATGGTAAACGACAATCGACCTGGACCTTACAGTAATCTGGGATTACGTTTGACTTCGTACCTCCCTCAATTGTACCAATATTTACAGTAATTTTCTCTAAAACTTCTTGATATTTCAAGCGATCTTTCTCCACTTCACGCATGTATTTTTTTGATACCTCGATAAGTGGCTTTACCTCTTCAGGAATTGTGATTTCTACATCCCATAGTGTACGAATCTCTTGTATAGCTCGGATTGCATCAACAATGGCATTTCGTCCAGCCAATGGTGATAGGCTTCCATGACCAGGTTCCCCACGCACCTCTAATTCAAACCAGTAAGATCCCTTTTGTCCAATAGTTGGGTTTAAAGGTGAAGAGGGCTCAGCGATTAAACAACCATCTCCCTGCACATAGCCTCGCTCTAACAGCCAAGGAACACCAAATTCACCGCCAGTTTCTTCATCTGGTACGATCGCCAAAGTTAATTTCCCTGGTAGTTCAATGTTCAGTTTCTTTAATAACTTTGTTGCAAAAATAATACCTGCTAAACCGGCTTTCATATCACTCGCCCCACGTCCAAGCATCCAGCCATCCTTCACTTCTCCTGAAAACGGATCAAAATCCCATTTTGATAGATCACCGACAGGAACAACATCGGTATGGCCACAATAAACGAGTTCTTTTCCTTCCCCATTTCCAATAGAAGCTACTAAATTAAACATTTTATCAGCAGCTTCATATTTTTGATAAGTAATGCCTACATCATTTAAATAGTTTTCGATAAAAGCTGTTATTTCAGTCGTATCCCCTGGAGGATTGACACTTGGGATTTGAATGAGCTTTGAACAAAACGCTATCAATTCATCTTGATGATTTTCAACTGCCTCTACTAATTGAGCTTTAAGTGCTTGTAAATCATTCATGTGTGTGTACCTCGTTTCCTTTCGTTTGTAGATGACTCATGCTACCATATAAGCCTTTCATATGTGTAAATTGTGTTTCATCAAAGAAAGAGCATTTATTAGCACCGTAAGTTTTTGCTACCTCTAACACAAATCGCACAACATTTTCTACATCTGTGACATGGGTTGCACCTGTTGCACAGCCTGCCACAACAGATTCAGTTGTAATCGCTACACCTACAACAGGGCTAGATGTTGCAACTGCTGGTTGTAAAATACTATTGATATGGAATAAACCATTACCATAGGGTGTAATGTCTTGCATCGTGATTGGCAGGACAACTGGAGAAATGCCAGCAGATTGTGTATATACGTGCAATAAATCATCACTAATTTTTAATATGTAACCTTCTTTGACAGTTGGCGTTATCGCAAATCCTTTATGGTTACATACTTGATTGCCTTTTGTTGTATCAATTGATAGAATAGCATCCATTGTATCTTCTACTTCATTTTCGTTCATGACACTAATATCCACTGGCGAGTTCATAAATGGCACTGGCTCATGTGGTAAGGTTGGAGCTGTTGGACAAATATGTGTGGAGAAAATAACGTCACCCTCTAATTGATCACCCTTTAAGGCCATATCAATAGCTTTTGCTGCTCCTGCCAGACATGCCAGTGCGCCGTCTCCATCTGATACAAAACCTGTCATTTCAGGGCGTGCTCCGATACCACCTAATCGTCCAATAATTCCTAATGTAGGTGCATTTCCGCCAGAGGATTTGCCATTCTTTCCTTTCACGAGGACGCGAACAAAATCTGTTGAGCCGCTTTCGCCTTGAATAGTTTTTACCTTGACATCTGCTGTGGAATCAATATTGTGTAAATACTTCTTAATCGTGTCTCCGTTTACATAAATACTATCCATTACCTCGTATAATTCAATAACATGCTTCAATGACATAATCAGTCCGCTCCTTTTTCTGCTTCAATAAATTTTATCTTTCGTTAAATTGATGATACTTCTTGCTGTATCGACTTATATAAATGACACGATACTTGATGTGTAGCTGATACTGTATCAAGTGTCGGTTGGACCTCTGCACATTTTTCTGTAGCAAAACGACAACGCTTATGGAATGCACAGCCACTCGGGGGATTAACCGGGCTTGGAACATCGCCAGATAAAATAATACGGTCCTTTTTATCAAAAGGATTTTCCTTAGGTATGGCCGATAACAAGGCTTGTGTGTAAGGATGCTGAGGGTTCTTATAAATTTCCTTGTATGTGCCAATTTCCACTATTTTTCCTAAATACATGACAGCAATACGATCACACATGTAGTTCACCACATTCAAATCATGTGAAATAAAAATATAGGTTAAACCGAATTCTTTCTGTAAATCTTTTAATAGATTGATAACCTGAGCCTGTACAGAGACATCTAATGCTGAAACAGGTTCATCACACACCACAATATCTGGATTCAGTGCAAGAGCCCGAGCAATATTTATACGTTGTCTTTGTCCACCAGAAAATTCATGTGGATGGCGTTTTGCATGGTATGCACTTAATCCGACTGTTTCAAGTAATTCAACCACTCGCTTTTTACGGGATGCCTCATCACCAATCCCATGGATCACTAATGGCTCAGCAATAAGATATTCAATCGTTTTACGAGGATCGAGTGATGCATAAGGATTTTGGAAAACCATTTGGATGGATTTTCGAGCAGAGCGGATATCTTTTGAATTTAAGCTTGCTAAATCCGTTCCCTTAAATTCAACTACTCCCTCTGTTGGTGAAATTAGCTGGTTGATTAAACGGGCAACCGTTGATTTACCACACCCCGACTCTCCCACAATCCCCAGTGTCTCACCTTTATATAACTCAAAACTTACACCATCTACCGCCTTCACAAATTGTGTTGGTTTTTTAAAAGGAATTGAACTTTTAATGGGAAAATGCTTTTTTAAATTACTTACCTTTAAGACAAGTTCATTGTACTGTTGCATTAAAAATTCCCTCCTTCCTAGGGACAATTTGATCTTTTGCTTGTAAATGGCAGGCTACAAAATGGTTATCCTGTACTTCCACTAAATCAGGCACAGTACTACGACAAATATCTGTCGCTAAAGGACATCGTGCTGAGAAGTGACAGCCACTATGTGGCATTGTTAAATCTGGTGGACTACCAGGAATAGCCGGCAGCCTTTGTTGCTCTTGAGTCCCCATTGTAATTTGAGACTCTAATAATCCCCACGTATAGGGATGTAAAGGTTTTTCATAGAGCTGTCTTGTTGTAGTAGACTCTACTGTACGACCTGCATACATAACATTTACTTTGTCACATAGCTCCCAAACTACACCTAAATCGTGCGTAATCATAATGATGGCTGTATCATGTTCTTGTTGTAATTTTTTCATTAAATCAAGAATTTGAGCTTGTACAGTTACATCTAGTGCAGTTGTTGGCTCATCAGCAATGAGTAGTTTCGGGTTACAAGCTAGGGCAATAGCAATCATGACACGCTGACGCATTCCACCTGAAAATTCGTGAGGATACATTTTTAATCGTTTCTCTGGCTCAGGAATCCCAACCATTTTTAACATATCGACGGCTTTGATAGCGGCATCTTTCTTCGATATTGTTTCATGTGCTTGGATGACTTCAATAATTTGATTGCCCACTGTTAAGACAGGATTCAAACTTGTAATTGGATCTTGGAAAATCATTGAGATGTCATTGCCTCGCACATTGCGCATTTCCTTTTCAGAAATTTCGATTAAATCGCGGCCATTAAATAGAATTTTTCCATTCGTTATTTTTCCTGGCGGAGATGGAATTAAACGCATGAGAGCAGTGGCTGTAACACTTTTTCCTGATCCTGACTCTCCCACAATACCTAGTGTTTCCTTCTTATTTAATTGTAAATTTACTCCATTAACAGCTTTCATTGTAGAGCCGCCACTTTTAAATTCTACTGTTAAGTTTTCTACATCTAGTAAACGTTCAGTCATGACTCCACCCCCTTCCATTAAACTTTCATTTTCGGATCTAATGCATCTCGTAATCCATCCCCTAATAGGTTAATTCCAAGAACTGTTAATAAAATACAAATGCCTGAAAATGTTGCCATTTGGGGATTTAATACTAAAAAGTCTTTGCCATCTTTTAAAATACTGCCCCATGAAGCTGTCGGTGGTTGAACGCCTAATCCTAAAAAGCTAAGGGCAGCTTCTGAAATAATAGCGCCAGCTGTACTCATCGTTCCATAGACAATTAAAGGGGCTAAACAGTTCGGTAATATATGGCTAAAAATGATCCTCGTATGTGTAGCACCTAAAGAATGCGTTACTTCAACGAATTCTTCCTCTTTTACACTTAACACCTGTCCTCGAATAAGTCGTGCGAAACCTGGAATATTAGCAATACCAATCGCAACAATAACATTGACAAGTCCTTGCCCTAATACCGTCATTAATGTAATAGCTAGTAATATAAATGGGAATGCGAAAAGACCATCCATTGTGCGCATAATAATGGAATCAATGCGTCCACCAAAATACCCTGCCACTAAGCCTAGCAGTGTGCCAAACACAGCACCAAATAGCACCGCCGCAATCCCAACAATCATTGAGATTCGTGTACCGTAAACTAAGCGACTAAACAGATCACGGCCATAGTTATCTGTTCCTAATAAATGTCCTTCTGTATTCATCGGTAAAAACGATTTACCGACAATCATTTCATTCGGTGGATGGGTAGCAATTAATGGGGCAAAAATAGCAACAATACCCATTAAAGTGACAATGATTAACCCAATTGTCGCTAATTTATTTTTTAGCAACTTGCGCAATAACGTATTTCTTTTTTTCGTTTCTTGGACGATTGCTTGAGTCATTGTTATTTTTTCCCCCCATCCGATTCTAAATTGACCTTAGGATTAACCACTTTATAAAGTACATCGACTACTAAGTTAACAAGCACAAAGATAAACGCAATGAAAATAACAGTACCTTGGACGACTACAAAGTCACGTTTATCAATGGCATCTACAATTAATCGACCCATCCCAGGCCAACTAAAAATTGTTTCTGTTAAAACCGCTCCGCCCAGTAAATTAGAAATTTGCATTCCTAACACGGTTAAAATCGGTGTTAGCGCATTCTTAAATGCATGTTTACCAATTACTAAATATTCTTTAATACCTTTAGAACGAGCTGTTTTAATATAATCTTGCGAAATAACCTCTAACATACTTGAACGGGTAATCCGTGCAAATGTCGCCATTGGAATCGTTGCTAAAGCAAATGCTGGCAAAATTAAATGCTTCAAATAGGTCCACAGGCCATCGCTGATATTCCCCATCCCAGTTGCTGGGAACCAACCAAGGTTAACACTAAAGAATAAGACAAGCATGATGCCCAACCAGAAAATTGGCATAGATACACCAACTAATGACACAAGCATTACAACATAATCAATGATGGTATTTTGCTTTCTCGCTGCAAATATTCCTGCTGGGATGCCAATCACGACTGCTATTAACAGCGCTGCCAATGCCAATATCACTGTATTAGGGAACCTTTCGAGAATAAGTCCGATGACAGACTCACTATAAGAATAGGAATATCCTAAATTTAACTGTGCTAGATCTCCTACATATGAAATAAATTGCGAAGGCATGGATTTATTTAATCCTAGCTCTTCTCTTAAATTCTCTACATCTTCTACACTCGCTTGTGGTCCAAGCATGACTGAAGCCGGGTCACCAGGAATCATTCGCGTAATAATAAAGACGATAATTCCTACTACTAGCAGTGTCGGGATGAGGTTAACTAATCTTTTTAAAATAAATGAGCCCATCTTAGCAAGACCTCCTTTTCATTATTAGAATCAGTGGTTCATATTGTGAATAACCACATAGTACACCACTTAATAATTGTTTGTAAATATTTTTTTCTGAATCTTTGTAATTTTATATTTACTTTCTATTTACAAGTGTGCTAATTTTAATCTCGAACCTACCATTTTTGAATCAACGGTTCATATTGTGAAACAAAAACTAAGGAGGCTAGTGCATATGAAGAAATTAAACGTAAGAAAGTCTTTACTACTACTCTTTTTAACTTTACTAATTGGTGTTTTAGCTGCTTGTGGTGGAAACACTGAGAAAAGTACTACAACGGATGAAAAAGAGGGAGAAGCTACTTCTGGAGGCACATTAAATATTGGTTTGTCAGCCAATGCAAAAACATTTGATCCTATCAAATATACAGGGGTTTATGAATCACAGGTGATGCGCCAAATGGGTGATACGTTAGTTGTTTATAACAAAGATCTATCTGATATCATCCCTTCGTTAGCAACTGAATGGAATGTATCAGAGGATATGTTAGTCTACACATTCAAATTACGCGAAGGTGTTAAATTCCAAAAAGGTCAGTATCAGGATGGCCGTGAAATGACAGCTGAAGATGTGAAATACTCTTTAGAACGCTCTGCTAAAGAATCTGCTATGAATCGTTTAAGTGGTGTAACAGAAGTGAAAGTGTTATCGGATTATGAAGTAGAGATTCACTTAGCTACACCAAATGCTGCCCTACTTGCTATGCTAACGGATGCAGGGAATATTATTATTCCAAAAGAAGAAGTTGAAGGATGGGGCGATAATTTTTCTGAACACTTTGTTGGTACAGGTCCATTCCAACTAACAGAATGGAAAAAAGACCAAGAAGTAAAATTAGTTCGTCACGATAATTACTGGGGCGATAAGCCAAATGTCGATAACTTAACAATGAAGTTTATCTCCGATCAAAATATGATGACAAACGCATTACGTTCTGGTGATATTGATATTGCCATGGACGTTAAAGGTCAAAACCGAGAAATCATCAACCAAGATAGTAACCTTGAGCTTTTAACAAATCCAGGTCTATCGATTGTTTATCTTGATCTTAATAACAAAGTAGGTCCAACTGCTGACAAACGCGTTCGTGAAGCGATTTATATGGCAACAAATGTAGAGGAAATTATTTCTGGCGTTAACCAATGGGGTGGCGGCGATGTTTCTTATTTACCATTACCACCTGGTTCATGGGGATATGATCAATCGTTAGTTGATATGGTACCAAAATATAATCCAGAAGAAGCAAAAAAATTACTAGCAGAGGCTGGTTACGCTGATGGCTTCAAGACAGAGATTTTCGTATCAGAAGCACGTGTTCCTTACGCAACGATTTTCCAAAGTCAGTTAAAGAAGAACTTAAATATTGATGTGGAAATAAAAGTGCTTGAATGGGGTACTTATAGTGATACTGTGGCAAAGGGTAATGCGCCAATGAATATTGGTGGCTGGACTTGGTACCCAGATCCTTATTTCTTCCTTTATCAATTATTCCACACAAATCAAATTGGTGCGTTAGGAAATGGTAAAGGCTACAGCAATCCAGAAGTGGATAAATTATTAGAACGCGCCGTATCAGAAACAGTAGTGCAAGAAGAACGTGCAAAATTATACCAAGAAGCATTAAAGCTGATTTTAGCGGATGTTCCTCGTATTGAATTAGAGGCAACACAAACGGTTGCAGGTGTAAACAAAAAAGTACAGGGCTTTGAGGTTTCTGCTGATAACTCCGTACAAATTGTGCATCCAAATGGTACAAACGTATCCATTACTAAATAATTAAACTTGAAAAGTGGAGATACCAGTCTCCGCTTTTCTCTTCATAAGGAGAGATTTGACCCGATGACACGCTATATAAATGGACTTGTTTTTAATTCTGAGACTCGTAGCTTTAATAAGCAATCTTTTCAAGTGCAAGGGCAATACTTTGAACCCGCTACTCATTCACCTGAAACAGAGTTGGATTTAGATGGCTACTATATTACACCAGGTTTTATCGATAGCTGCTCACAAATCGGTCTAACTGAAATAGGGATTCGTTGGGAAGGTGATGATAGCTATGAATTTGACTCACATTTGCAATACTCTGTAGTTGATGGCATATACCCATTTGATACTGCTTTTCAAAAAGCTGTTTCTCATGGGGTGACTGCATCTCATATTGTTCCCTCTCCTAAAAGCTTGATAGGTGCAAAAACGGCTATTATTCACCATACACATACAACGGTTGATGAAATGGTTATTTCAAAAGATGTGGCTTATTCCTTCTCTATTGGACATCAGGCAAAAAGTACATTTTTCGCAGAAAAGAAAAAACCACTCACTCGTATGGGCATCGCCAAAATTTTAAGAGAAACATTACAACAAATTCAGCAACAAGAGCCGTCCATTACGAAAATCGTTATTCGAGCGCACAAAGCCGTTGATCTTGAATTCATTAGCCGCCTTCAACAAGAATTTGGGTCAATTTTTGATTTTCATATTATCCATGGCACTGAAATTACATTCCTTCATGAAACATCCTTTAATACGGTTATAGCTGGTCCTACATTTCGATATATTGAGCACAATGAGATGATGGCACTATCACCCAAACTGTATCATCAACTGTATAAGCATAGTATTCCATTCGTTTTTTGTACGGATCATCCTGTTAGTAGCACCTCGCATCTAACATTAGAAGGATGCTTAGCTGTAAGAGAAGGTATGGCACGCCAGGACGTGCTATATGCTCTGACAACGGGGGCTGCAAATTTTCTAGGGATTGCCCATCTAACAGGTGCTATTCGTGATGGTCTTCTTGCTGATTTTGTTATTTGGGATAAGCATCCATTAAATTTAGATGCCCAGGTTGTCGCAACCTATATTAAAGGAACAAAAGTTTATGCACGGGAAGAAGGGTTTACACAATGATTATTTATCATCATGCAAAGTTTCTTACAGTCAATGAGCAGAACGATACTTGTGAACAGTTATGGATCGAAGATGGGCGTATTGTCTATATTGGACCAGCCAAAGAATTTCCCCCACAAGCAGAGCTAGTTGATCTACAGGGAGCTTATGTTACACCAGGGTTAATTGATATTCATGCACATGTCGGAACATGGGCTGAAGTCACTGAAGACATTAATGATGCCAATGAATATAGCGAACCCTTTACACCTCTTATGCACGCTTTAGATAGTGTAGATATCCGACACTTTTCCTTTCAACATGCGTTAGAAGGGGGCGTAACCACTGTGCAAACTGGGCCAGGTAGTGCCAATGTCATAGGTGGTATTTGGAGCATTCTTAAAACAGCAGGACCTACCCTTTCCTCTCGTGTTTTAGTAGAGCGGAGCGGTTTAAAGGGGGCCCTAGGGGAAAATCCGAAAAACGTCTTTGGCAATCAGTATAAGCGCAAGCCGATGACTCGTATGGCCATTGCACAGCTTTTACGAGATGGTTTCCAACGTGCAAGTCAACTCAATGAACAACAACAAACTGAGCAAATTAAAGAAAATGCTGAGTTACGCCCGTTTATTGAGGTACTTCGAGGCGACATGCCACTTCGCCTTCACTGCCATAGAGCAGATGACATTATGACAGCAATTAGAATTGCCAAAGAATTTAATGTGAAGCTTCATTTAGAGCACTGCACAGAAGGCTATCTCATTGTGGATGCCGTTAAAGAAAGTGGATTCCATGCAACGCTTGGGCCCTATATGTTAACGCCATCTAAATACGAAACGCGTCATTCTACACCAGCAATTGCTGCCGTTTTTAAAGAACATAATATTCCATTTGCTATCATGACAGATCATCCATTTGTACCAATTCAATACTTAAAGTATTGTGCCACAGAAGCGATTCGTTATGGTTTAGATGAAGACACAGCCCTCAAAAGTATTACGATCAATGCAGCTAAGCTTGTACAGCTTGATCACCGCATTGGCAGCCTTGAGGAAGGCAAAGATGCTGATTTTGTTGTTTGGTCGCACCCTATTTTTGAAACAGAAGCAAAGGTTTTACAAACTTATGTAAATGGACAAAAATATTACGAAGCGGAGTGAGCGTAATGCAACATTCGAAAATTGCCGTTGTAACAATTGGTCAGGCACCTCGTAAAGATATGGCAGAGGATATACAGCAATTAAGAGAAGCAGGTTTACATGTTCATGAATTCGGTGTACTTGATTCACTATCCTCAGAGGAAATAGCTACACTTTCGCCTTCTCTTGAGGACTCAGATGTTTTAGTGACACTTCTTACCAATGGTCGACAAGTAAAGCTCAGTAAACAAAAACTCATGCCTTATATTCAAAACTGCATTGATGATCTACATGAATTCACTTGGATACTACTTATGTGTACAGGAGATTTTACGAATAAATTATCCTATAAAAATCTTTTACTACCTGATCGTATGATGACTAATTTAGTGAAGGGCTTACATACAGAATTAGCCATTGGTTTAATAGGCCCCGAACCCGAACAACATCGAACGGTTGCAGAGAAATGGCAAAAAGCACAGTTCGATGTAACTTTTTCAGCAAGCTCCCCATACCACTTTGATAACCAACATTTATTGTCAAAAGCACAACAATTAGAAGAGCAAGGAGCCGATTTGCTTATTCTTGATTGTATGGGCTATTCCACAACAATGAAAAACATGATTAAAGATCAACTCACTATCCCCATCATCGTCCCCCGAGAAGCGGTTTTTACAATTTTAAAAGCCATTTGTTAATAGAAGAAAAGGTCACTTCTGATTCAGTGACCTTTTCCCATTCGCTAGACACGCTTGTTGAAATAAGGAAGCTGCTCAACGAATGCCTTCGTATCATCATCTCCATATTCATGAACAAGTGCATAGATTTTCATTAATCTTTTATCTATTTCATCATTTTCTCTATCTTGGTGATACTGTATATACGGTAACTGAGCACGCCATGCATTCGAAATTTCTAACAGTTGCATTTGCTGAAAGATTCTCTCAAATACATCTAATGCCTGTCGATCTACATTGAGTTCGAAATTCCATGGTCCTGCATAGGGGTTGGTATAATACGTTCTATTGGCAAGTGAAAAATATACGCGCTGACGATCCATCTTTACGATTCACTCCTTTTTCCATAGTATGGAGTGATAGGTGGGGTTTTATTCGCTTTTATGTCAAACTTCCTTCACAATTAATAGGACCAGATAATTTATAATAGGTATGATGAATAAAGAACGGAGTGAATACTATGAGTTTAACTACGCTCTTAATAGTCGCAGTTATCATCGTTATTTTAATCACCATTGCGACAATTATCAGTGTAAACCGTGCCTATGCCTTTAAACATACTGTTGATGAAAAACCGAAGCAAAACTATCATCAAGAGGAAAATTAAATACCATTACTGAATTTGGAGTGAAAGAAATGGGCGTACCTTTACCAATTATCATTATGATTGCGATGATGATGCTAATGTTTGGTGTTTCTGTCATTATCATTATGAAGAAAAAAAATAATATTTTTACACAAACAATTGATCCAAAGCCTGAACAACATACGTCTCAGCAAAAGGAAGAGCAACGATGAAATACCCCTTTATTTGGCTCATCCAGTTTTATAGAAAGTTTATTTCACCTATGACGCCACCTACTTGTCGTTTTCATCCTACCTGTTCTTCTTATGGGCTCGAAGCTTTTCAAAAGCACGGTGCATTCAAAGGCTTCCTCTTAACCATTACACGTATATCCAAATGCCATCCATTTCATCCTGGTGGCTTTGATCCTGTGCCTGAAAAATGGCCTTCGAAAAAGAATTAATTTCGGAGGGCATTTTTTTCTTGTACTTTTTTAAGTTGTGCGTTATCATAATAACTGTTCTAAAAAACAAATCGTAATGATTACTATTTAAGAGAGGTATCTTACTTATATGAAAAAACTATCTGTATTATTGTTAGTCGCAGTTCTTGCTTTATTTACTGCCGCTTGTGGAGACAAATCGTCCACATCCCAAAAGACTGAGGAAAAAGATAAATTAAGTATTTATACAACGGTTTATCCATTAAGCTATTTTGCACAGCGCATTGGTGGAGATTATGTTGAAGTAGCTTCAATTTACCCAGCTGGTGCGAATGAACACACCTTCGAGCCAACTCAAAAAGATATGATGAAATTAGCAGATGCTGATATCTTTTTCTATATTGGCTTAGGACTTGAAGGCTTTGTAGAAAACGCTAAAAAAACTCTAGCGAACGAAGATGTCACAATGGTGGCAACTGCTGATGACGTTTCAGATGATAAATTAGCTGTAAGCACAGGACATGTTCATGCAGAAGAGGAAGAACATGAAGCAGACGCTCATGATGAGCATGAGCACGGTACAACCGAGGAAGAGCATGAACATGAAGGTGAAGAACATGGACATGATGAGCATGAGCATGGCGATATCGATCCGCATGTTTGGTTATCTCCTACAATTAGTCAAGACTTAGCACTGGCTATCAAAAACACACTAGTTGAAAAAATGCCAGCTCAGGAGGCAACTTTTAACACAAATTATGATGCATTAGTAAAAGAATTACAGGATTTAGATCAAGATTTCGAAGCAATGACTGACAAAGCACAAAATAAAACATTCTTTGTATCCCATGCTGCATTTGGCTATATTGCTGGTCAATACGGCTTAACTCAAGTGCCGATTGCTGGCTTGAATTCACAAAATGAGCCATCTCAAAAGGAATTAACAAAGATTGTAGACAAAGCAAATGAATTGCACATTCACTATATTTTATTTGAACAAAATGTCTCTTCCAAATTAGCAGAGATTATTCAAAAAGAAGTTGGTGCAGAATCTCTTGTCTTGCATAATTTAAGCGTATTAACAGCTGATGATGAAAAAAATAAGGAAACCTATTTCACATTGATGCAAAAAAATATTCAAACATTAGAAAAAGCTTTAAGCGTTCAATAATATGAGTAAGGAGGTGCCCCTCTATTGGGACACCTCCTTTATTATGACGTATTTTTCTTGTGGCATCCGTTTTTCCGTTCGATAAAAAGACCCTAGCCACTTCATTGTTTTTTGCTTAGTCACATGCTTAGCTTTTGGCTGAAGGACAACAAAAGCCATTATACTACTTTCTACTAGCATCGGTGGCCACTCAGTAAAGTTAAACTGAACTAAATTGTCTTGTTTATTTGTTTTTTGAGTAACAAGCTTCATCGGCTGTTCCACTAATTGTTGTACGGCTAACCGATTTTCTCCGATGATTGATAACCCCATAATTTGATTCAATTGATGTTGTATAGGTGTTGCTAAACTTTGTCTTTTTGTTTCTTCCTGCAAATCTATATATTTCTCGCTTGTTGCAGCAGGGAAACTTGCATAATCCCATGTATGATCTTGTGCTAATTGGCGATCCGACACTAAAAAATATTGATAGCGAACTTCTCCTTTACGATCAGGCAAAGGGTCATCCCATGTCACATCAATATGATACCAAGCATGATCAAGTTTCACTAATACCCAGGCATGTAGCTGTTCTCCTACTTTTCCAGGTACATATTGTACCTCAAAACCCAGCATTTCTAACATTCGATATAGCACTAAAGCATATGCCTGACAGACGCCCTTATTCTCCGTTAATAATGTATATGGAGAATATTGACTTCCTTCTGTTTCCTTAGAGTATTCCGCGGACAATACAATAAAATCATGTGCAGCCTGTAGTTTTTCTATGTCACTTAATCCATGCATAGGTGCAATAATATTTTCCAAAGTTTGCTCGACAAATAACGCCTCTGTTTGTGATAGATGGTACGTAAATGCAAAGGCAATGACAATATTATTGCTATAACCTTCGTACTTCCATTGGAAACTTGAAATATTAGTATAAATATAAGAGTTTTCAATTGCATTTTTAGTAATTTCTGTTAGTTCATCTTTTATCTCGGCTAAGTCACCAGTATAACGAATCGAGAATTCGGATGATAGATGCATAACTTCTTTATTAATGAGAGATTGTAGTGTTTCAATTGAATGAGCTGTTGCTACATCTTCTTTTTCATAGTTTGCAAATACTTGCACATGACTCATTTGTAGAACAAATAATATAATGACAACATTATATATATATTTCCTCATATGAGTCATTCTCCTTTACTAAATAGTTTATGCCTCTCTTTTTTTATTATGTTAATAAATGATTAATTTCATGCTAAAAGTTCAAATAAAAAAGAAGCCTTCCTTTTTAGAAGACTTCTTTCACGAAGTTTTTATTGTAATAATTTCCGTCTCAACAATTTATCCGCACCATTGCGCGGAAGACTTTCTGTAATAATCATTTCTTTAGGCACTTTATATTTAGCAAGTTTCTGTAAACAAAAGGCCTTTAGTTGCTCAACAGATACCTGCTCATTTAACACGATAAATGCAATGGGTACCTGACCCCATTGTTCATCAGGCATACCGCATACACCCGCCTCTTTGACAGCTGGGTGTGTGAGTAGTACATTTTCTATTTCTGCAGGATAAATATTTTCTCCCCCTGAAATGATTAAATCTGCCCTTCGATCAATGACGAATAAATAACCCTCTTCATCCACATAACCAATATCACCTGTATGAAGCCAGCCAGCCTTCGTTGCATTTTTTTGTGCAAAACGTCCAATATAGCCAGGTGTGACATGAGGACCTCGTATGCAAATTTCCCCTTCACCTTTAGCATTTGGCTCAGCAATCATTATTTGATTAAAAAATAAAGGCTTTCCAGCAGAACCAATTTTCCTCATAGCATCTTCACTTGCCAATGTGGCTGTTTGTGAGGAGGTTTCTGTCATCCCATACGTTTGTGCGACAGCTAAATTTAACGCATGTGCTCTCGCTAAATAATCAACGGGAACAGGTCCACCTCCAGCTAACATTAACTTAAAATAAGATGACGCTTTCGCATTGCGTTGCTCTAGCGTATGTAGAATTCGTTCCAAGGTCACCGCTACAACAGACATATGGGTGACATCCCCATCCATAATATTTTGTGCGATAGATTCCACATCAAATTGCTCATATAAAAAGATTTGATTTCCATATAGCAGTGAACGCACTAAAATGGAGAACCCACTAATATGGAATAAAGGGACCGCGCATAGCCAAACGTCCTGAGCCTGTAGCCCAATATTTAAAACGGAGGCAGTGGCACTAGCCTGATGATTTCCAACTGTTTGGCGAACCCCTTTTGGGAAGCCGGTTGTACCAGACGTATACATAATAGTTGTTGTTTGATGAAGAGGCCATTCCTTGACAATATCTACTGCACCCTCTGCACCCTTTTCAATTGCTGAAAATAAATGATAGGTTGTTTCAGATGGTAGCTTTTCTACATCCTCATCGGCAACTAATACCGATACAGCCTCTGAATCCTCTAGCTGATAAGCCAGCTCATCCTGTGATAGTCTACGATTAAGCATCACCATTTCACATTGCAGATGCATGCAGGCATACATCATGATTACAAGCTCAGGCTTACTTGGCCCCATAATAGCAATTCGATCACCCTGTTGAATACCGAGTGTCACTAATTGTCGAGCACGTTTTATTGATTCATCATTCAATTCTTGAAAAGTCCAGCTTTGCTTTTTAAAAGTAAGTGCCTTACGGAAAGGTGTTAAATAAGCTCTTTGTAAAATCCAGTTAGGATACATCTTTGTCACTCCAATCACCCTACATCTTAACGCTTTCCCATCTAGTTTGTCTATTATCCATGTAGTATCTAGCTTTTTAGTGAATACCTCTATCCTTCACCTCTTGAGTTCTATCCGCTACTTTGAGAGTTTTATCCACCTATTAGCCACTTCTATCCCCTATTTTTATCTTCAATCTGTTCAAGACATATAAAAAGCTCGTATCTCAAAAGATACGAGCTTTAAACCCCATACTAATCAAGGGAATCTTGGGAATTGACCGAAATCTGGTTGACGTTTTTCTTTGAATGCATCGCGGCCTTCTTTTGCTTCATCAGTTGTATAGTAAAGAAGTGTAGCGTCTCCAGCCATTTGTTGAAGACCTGCTAAACCATCTGTATCTGCATTCATCGCTGCTTTTAAGAAGCGTAGTGCAGTTGGTGACATTTGAAGCATTTCTTCACACCATTGAACTGTCTCATCTTCCAATTGCGCATAAGGCACAACTGTATTGACTAAGCCCATATCAAGTGCTTGTTGTGCATCGTATTGACGGCATAGGTACCAAATTTCGCGTGCCTTTTTATGACCAATAATACGAGCAAGATAGCCTGAGCCATAACCAGCATCGAATGAACCAACTTTTGGTCCAGTTTGTCCAAAGCGAGCATTGTCAGCTGCAATTGTTAAGTCACAGACAACATGTAAAACGTGACCTCCACCAATTGCGTAGCCAGCTACCATTGCTACTACAGGTTTTGGAATTACACGGATTAAACGTTGTAAATCAAGAACGTTTAGACGTGGAATTTCATCTTCTCCTACGTAGCCACCGTGACCGCGAACTTTTTGGTCTCCGCCTGAGCAGAAAGCATGTTCACCTTCACCAGTTAGAATAATAACACCGATATTTTTATCATCGCGTGCACGTGAGAATGCGTCAATCATTTCCATTACCGTTTTTGGGCGGAATGCATTACGCACTTCTGGACGGTTAATCGTAATTTTTGCGATACCGTTATAGAACTCATACTTAATGTCTTCATAAGTATGTAATGTTGTCCATTGACGTGTCATTGAATTGCCTCCTATATCATTAAATTCGTCTCGTTTCTAGCGAGGCGCTAACGTAATCGTATATTACGTTAAATACTCCTCTACTATTGTAGCAAACTCAGCGGGATTTTCCACATGAATTGCATGTCCAGCGTCATTTACTGTTAAATGCTTAACAGTATTTAATAGCGCTTTCATTTCTAGTGCAATTTTACAAAATTTCTCATCCAATGAACCTGTAATTAACAGGACAGGTATTTCTAGTTGCGACAATCTATCCCAATTTGAAGGTTGGACGCCTGTCCCGATACCTCTCAAGCTACCAGCAAGTCCCTCTTCCTTTTGTGAAAGTCGCTCTTCTCGAATAGTTTCTCTTACAGTTTCAGGTAGACGTTGCTGTGAAGCAAAAAGCGGTATGCTTTCCCAAGCATTGACAAAGGACAGTACACCATTCGTCATTATTTTTTGCGCTAGTGCTTCATCTCGCTTACAACGTTCATTTTGCTCTTCCATTGTTCGCAAGCCAGGAGATGCACTTTCTAAAATGAGCTGATGTATACGAGCTGGATACGAAATGGCATAGGATAAAGCGATTCTTCCACCCATTGAATAGCCCAACAGCGTAAATTTCTCTAAATGAAGCTGGCAAAATAGTTCTTCTAAATCCTGTAATTGCTCCTCCATAGAAAAACGCTGTACGTGCTGTGGAATAGCTGTTTGACCATGTCCGATTAAATCAACCGCAATAACACGCACATGAGGTAGAGCTTGTGCTAGATTATGCCATGTTGCTGAGCTACCAGTAAATCCATGTAAGGCAACGACTGTATATTCACCGTTTTCATTCCATATGTCGACATGGGTTTCAAGACCACGAATCATCCACTTTGTCATGCTTTTAACTCCGCATTAATTCGATTCCATAAACCTCGATGTGCATTCACATTCTCGGTTCTATCTGTAAATATTTCAACTAATCGTAAAGAATGGTTTTTACATGTTGAAAATTTCTCAGAAAGCTCCGATATTGTTTCGACACGTACATAGTCCATATCATACATATGTGCAATGTCACGGAATTCAAGGGCTGTTGGTGTGCCAAATAAATCCTCATAGTGATCTTCAACAGTTGACTGTGGTAAATAGGAAAAAATACCACCGCCATCATTATTCATCACAATAATCGTTAAGTTACATTCCTGATATCTGGAAGCAATGAGTCCATTCACATCATGTAAAAAGGCTAAATCACCAATCAGTAAATAACTTTCTCGATTATTTCCCTGACTGAAACCGATTGCTGTTGATACGACACCATCAATCCCGTTCGTTCCTCGATTGGCAAAAACACGTAGATCTTTCGGTGTAGCCAATAAAAATGTATCAATATCCCGTACTGGCATACTACTGCTAACGAAAATATCACTACCGTCAGGAATCATTTTGAGTAAACGACTGACTATAGCCCCTTCATCTTTTTCTACCTCTGCGTATTGTTCAATAAACATAGAAGCAAGCTGATTTGCTTTTTGCCATTCGACTAAGTATGTTTCCTCGATAGCCGTTTCAGTGATAGCTAATTCTGTTAGCCACTGATCGACATTCGCATGAATAAAATGCGTAGATACGCCTGTAGCATCTCTAAACATAGGGTCTTCATCGATAATCACATACGCATTTGGACGTGACTTTGTAATAAATTGCATTATAAACTTCGAAACTGGTTGTGCCCCTATTCGGATTACTGTATCTGGTTGTACCAGTGCTTTAAAGTCATCACTCTTCATAATGGCATCATAGGTTGTCACGATATATGGTAAACAATCCGCTGGTACGGATGTACGCATATTCGATAAACTTTCAACAATGACAGGCCACTTCAGCTGACGTACAAATTCCCAAACTATGGATAATTCTGTACCAAGAGCTAACTCACCAATGATCATAAAACCTCTTTTAGTTGATTGTATAATAGAGGATAGTACCTGTTGATCCACGCGTGTTGGGGTTAATTGTCCCATACTGCTGTGCTTAAACGTCACTGCTGGTAGCTCCTGCTGTAAATCAATTAATAGTGGTTCACGGAAAGGTACATTAATATGGACTGGTCCAAAAGGTGCGCTCGTGGCAATGGCTACCGCACGAGCAAGATGACGCTCAATAAAAGGCAATGTTGGTTCAGCACCATCTGCTAACGGAAAATCAACACTCCACTTTACATGTGAACCATATAAATTGGGTTGGTTGATAGCCTGTGGAGCGCCTACCTCACGTAATTCATGTGGGCGATCAGCTGTTATAATGATTAATGGTACACGTGCATAGCTTGCCTCCACAATCGCAGGAAAATAGTTAGCTGCTGCTGTACCAGATGTACATAAAAGAACCACAGGCTTAGTAGTTGCCTTAGCAAGCCCTAGCGCAAAGAATGCTGCTGAGCGCTCGTCTACCTGCCGATACATTTTTACTTGTTTAGTAGAAGCAACCGCATAAGCAAGCGGTGTTGAACGTGAGCCTGGACTAACGACAACATTTTCTACACCAGCTTGCACTAGCGATGCGACCATTTTATAAACATAATCTGTTAGTATTTTTCGTTCACTCATGTAATTGTCCCCCTAGCGCACGAAGCATTGGACGGAATTTTACTAATGTTTCTTCATATTCAGATTGCGGTTCTGAATCTGCGACGATTCCACCGCCTGCATATAAATAAGCTTTATCATTTAGTAAGGCTGCTGAACGTATGGCAACTGCAAATTCACCGTTACCCTCTGCATCTAGCCAGCCTATTGGCGCAGCATACAGTCCCCGATTCATCGGCTCATATTTCCGGATGGCTGCCAATGCTTCTTTGCGTGGTACACCACCTAAAGCGGGTGTTGGATGTAATGATTTAGTCAATTGTAAGATTGTTGCATCCTGATTTAACTGACCTTCAACAGGCGTATACAGATGTTGAATATCTCGTATTTTTAACAAGCGTGGTCTATCTGGCACCGTCATGTCCACACAATTTTTACGGAATGTTTCCGCAATCATATCCACAACATACTGATGTTCTCCGCCATTTTTAGGGTCATTTAATAAACTTTGTCCAAAAGCCTCATCTTCCTCTGCAGTCTTACCTCGTTTAATTGAGCCAGCAACACAAGAAGAAAATGCTCGACCATCTTCTACTTTCACAAGTCGTTCAGGTGATGCTCCGAAAAATAATAAATGTCTATGCTCTAAACCAAATAAATAGCTTTCTGGTTGTTCATGAATAATTTGAGAAAGTACTTGTGGTGCGGATACATACTCTTTAAATTGCAAAGCAAGTGATCGTGCAATGACCACTTTATCTGCCTTTTTCTGTTTAATTAATGCTGTCACTTGATCGATTGAGGCTAAATAAGGCTCTTTATATGGTTCAAAATAACTTATGATTTCAGGTTTTGTATACGTTTTCACTTCTTTAACCTGAGCTGCATGGATTAAATGATCGCGCTCTTTTCTTAGCGCTTCGAACTGATCCTCAGCCTGTTGGTCTTGTGTCAAAAGGTGAATACTTACGTATGCTTTATCATCGCGTATCACCAGTTGAAACGTTGCTAATGCAAAATAAGCCTCTGGGAAATTCGTCCATTCCCCGTCTACATTATTTTGAGGATCAAATGTAAAACCGCCAAACAAAATTGGTTGTAACGCTTGTTGACCTTTTGGACAGTTTTTCGTTATGTTTTTCCATTCCGCTTCAACTGCATCAAAGCGGTTTTCTTTAGCGTTGTTTTGAATAGTATGAGCATGTCCTAGCCCAACTAATGTCATTGTTTTTTCTCTATTTTGCCAATAAAATCGTTCACCTTTATAACATTCCTCGCCAGCTGCATAGAACGCCAGTGCAGATAGGCGACTTACTTCAATTGTTTCCATATAAAAATGAAGGCTTTGGCCCAAAGAGTCCACTTCTACTTCTGTGGCTTGGTACCACTTCTGTTGCATGAAAATTACCTCCGTTGTTGCAATGTACATAATGAATGATGGTTAAATAACACATCATATTTTAGTTGGCAACACGTTATTCGTACTGTTGCTAATTGTTCTTTTTTATTTTCAGTTCATAAATGCATGTTCTATTGTATCACTTTTTTTCATTAAACAGTATGTAATAAGCTGTGAACCTACCCATTTTCTCAATCTTCGTTTAAAATAAGAAGAGTCGACAACATTTGAAGGAGAGAAAGACCTTATGACCAAAGTCATTGAAGCTGATAGGGGTTTTAAAGTGTGGTGGCATTTAACACGTCCACATACTTTAACCGCTTCATTTGTTCCTGTATTCCTAGGAACAGCAATTGCCTTAGCAATTGAAAAAGAAACAATTGATTTTGGACTATTTTTTGCTATGCTCATTGCAAGTATGCTTATACAAGCAGCAACGAATATGTTCAATGAATATTATGATTACAAATTAGGATTAGATAACGAGCATTCCGTCGGGATTGGCGGAACGATTGTCCGTCATGGTGTACAGCCAAAAACAATTATGATTATTGCATTAAGCTTTTATGCTATTGCCATGCTTCTTGGCATTTACATATGTGCCTCAACATCTTGGTGGTTAGCTGTTGTCGGACTTGTTTGTATGCTTATTGGCTTTTTATATACAGGTGGACCATATCCAATCGCCTATTCGCCATTTGGTGAAATTGTTTCTGGCGCAGTAATGGGGATGGGCATTGTATTAATTGCCTTCTATATTCAAGCGCTTACAGTAACACTAGATGCGGTCTTGCTCTCTGTACCAAGCATGATTTTAGTCGGTGCCATTATGCTATCGAACAATATACGTGATATTGTTGGCGATACAGAAGGCGGACGAAAAACCTTAGCTATTTTGGTAGGACGTGATAATGCAATTTCCGTGTTATCAGGCTTTTTTATCGTCTCTTATTTATGGGTGATTGCTCTTGTAGCAGTTGATGGTATTACTTTTTGGGCATTAATCATCTTCCTAAGTGTTCCAAAACCATTACGTGCCATTCAAATTTTCCGAGACAAAAAAGAAGCCAAAGAGGTAATGCCTGCGATGAAATATACAGCGCAAACAAATACATTCTTCGGCTTCCTATTAGGAATCGGTTTATTAATTCATTATTTCTTTTATTAAGATGCGGCAGCCTTAACGGGTTGCTGCTTTTTTTACATAGCGTCGGAAATTTTGGCTTGCAATACCATACACTTCTTCATCTGAAAAGCGTGTACGTAATGCCTCTAGTAAATTTTGTGCCTCTCCTGCATGGGCTAAGCCACTGACAGTCCTATCAATCCCATCAAAATCGGAGCCTAATCCAATATGCTCCACACCTACCAGTTTAGCTAAATGCTCCACATGCCCCACTAAATGGTCTAGTGTTGCACCTTTGCCTATAAAGAGTGGGAAATAAACTACATGGATATGTCCTCCCGCCTCAACAAGTGCCTTTGCCTGGGCATCAGTTAAGTTACGCGGGTGATCACATAGTGCACGTGCATTACTATGGCTTGCAATAATATGCTTTGCAAGCGGCAAGACATCCCAAAAGCTTTGCTCATTTAGATGGGACACATCAATAATAATATCGCGTTCATTTAATAATTGTATAACTTCTTTACCAAATGGCTTTAAACCAAGAGTTGCATCCTGTTCAGCACCATGGGCCACTGCATTTTCTTCATTCCATGTTAAACCTACCAACTTCACCCCTGCATCCAGTACAGCTGTCAGTTTTGTTAAATCTTCGCCAATGGCACTACAGCCCTCTAAGCTTAAAATGGCTCCTATTTCGTGTGGAGCTAATTGATCTAACTGTGCCCAATCTGTAATATGCACCATGCCCTCTGTTTGTAATACGTGAGTATGGAATGCTTCGATTTGGCGCATGACCTCAAGAAATTGCAAATTTTGTGGGATTTTTGGGTCAATAAAGATAGCGAACACTTGCGCCTCTACTTGCCCTAATTGCAATCTTTTTTGATTAGCATGTATTCGTACATCCTCAGCAAAATTAGCCGTTTCAAGAGTAGTTAACTTTAAAAGCGCATCACAATGTAAATCAATAATCTTCATATCCTCACCTCTACAGTTATTATACTGCTTCTGCGAGGAAAAACTTACTAAATTTTATCCTGTGGTGTATCAGAAGAGCCGAATTCCTCCAGCTCAATAAAATCATCTGATTTTGGTGTCGAAGAAAGAACATCTTCTTCCACTGGTCGTAAATTGTCTTCTTTCTTTTCTGCATGTTCCACACATGTCAGAGCTTGCGGCATTGCCTCTAAGCGACCAATTGGAATTTCTTTACCACAGACGGTACAATTGCCATATGTACCGTCTGCCATTGCTTGAAGAGCTTCTTTTATTTCTTCAGCATTATCACCACGATGCTCATCAATAGCCATTTCTGTAAGCTGATCCGTTAAATCACTTGCATTATCAGCTGGATGATTATCATAATTCGATAATTCTGTCGCTTGAGGTCGCTCTGATTCTTCTATTCGTTGTTCTATTTCTTGTAATTCTTGCTCTAGTTGTCTTTTTAATTGTTGCATTACTTGTTGATCCACAATAATCTCCTCCTCATGCTTTCATTTTTTCCTGTTTTACGATTTCTAAAACATGTCAGCATAAGGAAGACCTATTTACTTACTTGTATAAGCTATAATGGCGTCATGCAAAAATTTTGCTGCTCCTGTTTCACCACGCTCATCATAATAAGCGGTAAAGCGTTCATCAGCAATATACATTTGTGCCAGCCCTGCATGTGCCTCTTTGGAATACTCTTTCCACGTAAAGTTGAGCCAGCGTTTATGCAACTCTGCAACTTCCATCGCAATGTCACTTGTTGTATCTCCAAGTTTCATTGCCTCTGCTAAACGTTCAAACATTTGCTGTTCTAGCTGTTGCATCGCTTGATATTGTTGCTCCGTCATGTTCATAAGCTTAGCATTGGATGCATCCACTGTTTCATTCCCATATTTCTCACGGATTTCTTTGCCGTACTGCTTTTCGTTATTCTCAATTAACTTTTCTTTAAAGCCTTTAAATTTTTCTTCATTAGACATTGGTTGTTCCTCCTCAATGGATTGTATTGTTTTTTCTACTGTCTGTAAGATCGTTTCCAACTGCTCTTTGCGTTGAAGCAAAGCAGCTCTATGTGTTTTGAGCGCCTCAGCATGCTGAAAATTTGGTGCTTGAATAATAGCCTGAATTGTCGCTAATTTCATATCCAAAGCACGGTAAAATAAAATCTGCTGCAACATATCGACCTCCCATTGGCCATAAAATCGATAACCTGCCTCATTGGTTCTTGCTGGTTTCAGCAATCCAATTTCATCATAATAACGCAATGTTCTTGTACTAACGCCCGATAGTTGAGCAAGCTCCTGAATGGTATATTCCATCTCATCACCTCCACTAATGCTACTGTAAGCTTTGACGCAACGTTAAGGTCAAGAGTTAAAATAAAAAAATTTAATTAAACTTAATTATACTTTCAAATCCTTTTACAAAAGGAAAATAGCAAACTAGTAAATCACTAGTTTGCTATTGATTCGCATATTTCCCATGCCATACTATTTCTCGATAACTCTCTTTATCTGTATCACCCTCTGTATTAATAAACAGCACCCTTGCCTGTTCATTTAGGTGCAAGGCATGTTTTAATTCCTTATATTGTTCATTAGTCATTATTTCATAAAAGCAACCAAATGGCGCCGCTCCTGATTCACCAGCTATAATGCGAGTGTCTGTAGCTAAAGGATTTCCTAGAACGCGCATACCTGTTGCTGCTATTTCTTCCTCACAGGAGATACTTATTTTTGTGTAGGCTTTTAAGACTTGCCAAGCCTGTGGATTCGGTTCACCACAAGCAAGACCTGCCATTATAGTTTGCATCTCCCCACCAACAGTGACAAATTGATCTGTATTTTTCTTAAAACTTTCATAATAGCAATTAGCGACATGTGGCTCAACCAAGACAAATGTAATATCCTGCTCATAGTATTGCTGTAAAAATGCTACTACTGCTCCGGCAAAGGACCCCACACCAGCTTGCAAAAATACATGTGTTGGGGCTTGCTGAATCTGTTCATCAATCTCCTGTACAAGGGTTGTATACCCCTGCATAATCCATAATGGAATTTCTTCATAGCCTTCCCACATCGTATCCTGAATCAAGACCCAGCCATTTTCTTGTGCAAGCTGTGAGGTATAACGAACAGTATCGTCATAATTCATTGTCGTAATTTCAGCAAAAGCCCCTTCACTTTTAATATGCAGTAACCGCTCAGCGGCGCTACCAGCTGGCATATATATTCTTGCTTGAAAACCCAGTTCTCTTGCAGCCCATGCCACACCACGACCATGATTTCCATCAGTCGTTGAAATAAATGTTAAATTGCCTACTTGCGCTCTTACTTCTGGAGTTTTTAACTGTTCAAACGATAGCTCCTCTATATTCCTTCCAAGCTTATTGGCAACATATTGCGCAATTGCATAAATACCTCCTAAAACTTTAAAGGCATTTAAACCAAATCGATAAGATTCATCTTTAATCATAATTTTTTCTACATCTATATATGAAGATAGTGCCTCAAGATGATGGAGTGGTGTCTTCTCAAATTGCTCATATGTACGCTGAAATTGACCAACTTTCCTCACTTGATCTAGTGAAAAATATGGAAGTATTGCTGTTGCTTGTTTTATATGATCTTGCTCTAAATAATGCTGATTATAAACCCACCTTAATTTTTCCTTCATCGCCATCCCCCTCAATTTATGGTCAATATCTACATCATAGTCTATCTAACTTTAAAGTACCAGGAGAGTATATATTAGGAAGTAAAAAAACTATACATTTATCGAACATCGATAAATGTATAGTTTTTAAGAAAATTATTTAACAAAGATTTCTTTCACTTGATCTAACATAATATTCGCAGCTAAAATGCCTCCAGCCGTATTCCAAATGACATCATCCACCTTATGTGCATTGCCTTTTTGGACTGCTGTTAAGTTTTTCCAAAGCGGGTCTTGTGTCCACTCTTGTTCAGTTGCTAGTGCTGAATCATCGCCTGTTGGCATGTACGTGAAGTAGAAAATAACATCCCCATCCATTTGAGGGATCGCTTCTTTCCCTACTTCAATCGCTAAGTTTCCTAGTTTAGCATTATCTTTAAATAAATCTGCTTGCGCTGCAACACGTTTAAATCCTAAAGCATCAAAAATCACACCTGAGAATGAATCTGTGTAATAGATACGAGATTTATCGGCCATAAAGCGTACAAATGAAACTTCTTGGTTGGTTTGTTCTCCAAGTTCTGCTTTCAGAGCTTGTAACTTATCTTCGTAAGCTTTTAGAACTTCTTCACCTTTTGTTTCTTGATTTACTGCTTTAGCGTATAATTTAAAATTCTCTTTCCAGTCACCACGTAATGTATCAGAAAACACAGTTGGAGCAATTTTGCTAAGTTTAGCATAATCTTTTTCTTGTCGTAATTTATTGCCAATGATTAAATCTGGCTTTAAAGAAGCAATTTTTTCGATATTTATTTCATGTTCAATACCGACAACCTCTACACCTTCCATTTGATCCTTGATGTGATCATACCATGGATCGCCTGTCCAAGATTGAACAGCACCTACTGGTTTAATACCTAGAGCTAATAATGCTTCTGTTCCTTCATTAGTTAAAACAACGATACGTTTTGGTGTGTCTTTTACTTCAGTTGTCCCCATTGCATGGTCAATACTGTAAGCATTGCTTTCTTTTGTACTTTCTTCTTTGGCATTATCTTTAGAAGTACCGCATGCTGCCAGAACAAAAATAGCAACCACAGCTAGTAAAACTAATAGTTTTTGAAAAGCTTTTTGCACCTTTTCTTCCTCCATTGTATATGATAAAATATTTAAGCATATTTGACGAGAATGAAAATCACTTTCATCTGTCTAAGAACGATATTAATCGTATTGTATGTAACTATCAAAGTCAATAACTAATTTATTAATTTTCCAAGAAAAGAGTACACGTTAAATATGATATTAAAAAATAATTATTCTAAAATGATTGCTTTACTAGTAGGAGTCATACTATTACTTCTTTCTATGGGGATCAGTATTGTGTATGGTTATGCAAATACTTCTATTCAAACTACGTATGAATCTTTTAGACAATTTAACAATTCAAATGAGCATCTTATTATTCAAAATGTTCGAATTCCAAGAGCTCTTATAGCCAGTTGCGTTGGTGCTTCATTAGCTATTACAGGCGTGCTTATGCAGACCTTAACGAAAAATCCATTAGCCTCTCCTGGAATTTTGGGCATTAATGCAGGAGCAGGCTTTGCTGTTGTCTTTGCCATGATTTTTTTCCACATTTCAAGCTTGCAATCTTTTGCGTGGATTGCATTTCTTGGTGCAGCAATCGCTGCTTTATCCGTTTATGGAATTAGTTTCTCAGGTAGAGATGCTGTTACTCCAGTGAAAATAACTTTAGCTGGTGCTGCCATCAGTGCCCTATTTGCATCATTTACGCAAGGTTTACTCGCTACAAATGAAGCAGAGCTTGATCAAGTTTTGTTTTGGTTAGCAGGTTCTGTACAAGGTAGAAAACTTGAAATTCTACTATCTGTTCTACCGTATCTAGTAATTGGGTGGATTGCTGCCCTCATCATTTCCCCCAAAATGAATATTCTCGCTCTTGGCGATGATGTAGCAAGAGGTCTTGGTTTACGTTTAGGACTTATGAAGATATTGGTCGGTCTTATTGTTATTTTTTTAGCAGGGGGAGCAGTTGCAATTGCTGGCCCCATTGGTTTTATAGGGATTGTCGTTCCCCATTTTGCGCGCAAGTTTGTCGGCACTGATCATCGATGGCTTATTCCTATGGCTGCTTTACTTGGGGGGATACTTTTATTGCTGGCTGATGTTGCGGCTCGTTATATTATCATGCCACAAGAAGTTCCAGTAGGCGTCATGACTGCTATGATTGGCACACCATTCTTTATTTACCTTGCGCGAAAAGGTGGAAAAAAATAATGAAACATGTAAAAACAATTCGTTTACTTCAACAAAAAATTTCATTTTTAATAGATGTACAAGCTATAAAAAAATTAACAGTGATTTGCATACTAACTCTTGCCGTGTTCTTTCTTAGTGCATCATTTGGTGATTCATTCATCAATCCATTTAAAGTTTTACAAGCTTTTTTTGGTTACGGCTCAGATTTTGATCAACTGATTATTATTGATTTTCGAATGCCTCGAATTTTCATGGCCTTGTTTGCTGGAATGGCGTTAGCCGTCGCAGGTGCAGTTTTACAAGGAATCATTAAAAATCCACTTGCCTCACCTGATATAATCGGCATATCTGCTGGTGGTGGGGCAGCGGTTGTTGGTTTCTTAGCCATTTTCAGTGATTCTAATCACTCTTTAACAGTTAGTATAGAGTGGTTGCCATTAGCAGGATTCATAGGGGCTACTATCGTCGGATGTATAGTCTACCTATTTGCTTGGAAAGATGGTGTCACACCAAATCGTCTTGTCTTAATCGGTATTAGCGTGTCGGCATTCATGCAAGCAATTACTACAATGTTAATGATTATCGGCCCAATTTATCAAGCAAGTGAAGCGAATAAATGGATTACGGGTAGTGTCAAAAGTTCGGATTGGGATCAAGTACAAATCGTTGTTCCATTGATTATTGTACTTCTACTTATCACCTTTTTTATTACTCGGCAGTTAAATGTTCAAGAATTAGGTGATGATACAGCATCAAGCCTAGGGCAACCTGTTCAAAAAACACGCCTTTACTTAATTCTATTATGTTCCAGTTTAGTAGCGAGTGCCATAGCATTTGCTGGTGCTATTGGGTTTGTAGGATTAATGGCTCCTCATATTGCACGACGCATTGTTGGTTCATCGTTCGGTGTACTTATTCCAGCATCCGCTGCAATTGGTGCATTGCTTGTAATGGTTGCAGATATTATAGGTCGTACAGCATTTAGCCCATTAGAAGTACCCGCAGGCGTCTTTACTGCTGCTATCGGTGCTCCTTACTTTATTTATTTATTATTTAGAAACCCTAAAAAATAAAGGAGTCTATACTACATGACTGAATCTTTATTAACCAAATCTCTAACATTAAGTTATGGTGATTTCAATATTATCGAAGATCTCAATTTATCTATTCCTTTGAATGAAATTACTGTATTAATCGGAGCGAATGGCTGTGGTAAATCCACACTCTTACGCTCCATTGCTCGATTATTAAAACCTAAAAAAGGCTCCGTTTTATTAGACGGTGAGGATATTTTTAAATTATCAACAAAACAAGTGGCTAAAAACCTCTCTATTCTTCCTCAATCTCCTGTTGCACCAGAAGGCTTAACTGTCCTACAACTTGTGAAACAAGGTCGCTATCCTTACCAAAGTTGGCGACAACAGTGGACTGAAAAAGATGAAGAAATCGTTTTAAACGCTTTAAAAGCTACAGGTACCGAGCATTTACAAGATAGACCAGTAGATGAGCTATCAGGGGGACAACGTCAACGTGCTTGGATAGCTATGACGCTTGCTCAAGATACAGATATCATTCTTTTAGACGAGCCTACGACATACTTAGATTTAACTCATCAAATAGACGTTTTAGATTTACTATTCGAATTGAACCAACAGCAAAAGAGAACTATTGTTATGGTACTACATGATATTAATCTTGCTTGTCGCTATGCCGATCATATTATTACAGTGCGTGACCGTGGTGTCTATCGTCAAGGGAAACCAGAAGAAATTATGACCACTGATTTAGTTAATCATGTGTTTGACCTTGATTGCCAAATGACGACAGATCCAATCTTTGGTACACCTCTTTGCATCCCATATGGAAAAGGACGAAAAATTTAATCACTAATTTAAAAAACAACAAGCCTACACAGTTTAATCATTCTGTGTAGGCTTTCATTTATTATAGCTATGTTATAAATCTAAATATCAAGTAAATTAAAAAGTGCAGTAGATGTAAATTCATCTACTGCACTTAGTATGACCCGTACGGGATTCGAACCCGTGTTACCGCCGTGAAAGGGCGGTGTCTTAACCACTTGACCAACGGGCCCATGGCGGAGAAGGAGGGATTTGAACCCTCGCGCCGGTTACCCGACCTACACCCTTAGCAGGGGCGCCTCTTCAGCCTCTTGAGTACTTCCCCAAAATAAAAATGGCTCCGAAGGCAGGACTCGAACCTGCGACAACCTGATTAACAGTCAGGTGCTACTACCAACTGAGCTACTTCGGAATAATGGTGGGCCTAAATGGACTCGAACCATCGACCTCACGCTTATCAGGCGTGCGCTCTAACCAGCTGAGCTATAGGCCCTTGGAGCGGGTGATGGGAATCGAACCCACGACATCAGCTTGGAAGGCTGAGGTTTTACCATTAAACTACACCCGCATAAATGGTGGGTCAGGACGGAATCGAACCGCCGACACTTAGAGCTTCAATCTAATGCTCTACCAACTGAGCTACTGACCCATTTCGTCCATGCTAAGCTTGCTCACTTTTTTGCTTCTCATGACTTTTATTTTAAAAATGGCGGTCCCGACCGGGATCGAACCGGCGATCTCCTGCGTGACAGGCAGGCATGTTAACCGCTACACCACGGGACCTTTTGGTTGCGGGGGCCGGATTTGAACCAACGACCTTCGGGTTATGAGCCCGACGAGCTACCACTGCTCCACCCCGCGATAATTTTATGTTGTTTCGAGTTTTTAAAGCACCATTTATAAAAATTTAAAACTGGAGGAGGTAGAGGGATTCGAACCCCCGCGCGGTGTTACCCGCCTGTCGGTTTTCAAGACCGATCCCTTCAGCCAGACTTGGGTATACCTCCGTTACAATATATAAATGGTGGACCTTGCAGGACTCGAACCTGCGACCGGACGGTTATGAGCCGTCTGCTCTAACCAACTGAGCTAAAGGTCCTTTAAGATGGCGGCAGAGGGGATCGAACCCCCGACCTTACGGGTATGAACCGTACGCTCTAGCCAGCTGAGCTACGCCGCCAGGATCTTTATACTGGTTAATTTACTTATGGTGGAGCCTAGCGGGATCGAACCGCTGACCTCCTGCGTGCAAGGCAGGCGCTCTCCCAGCTGAGCTAAGGCCCCATAATCTTTTTGGAAATGGTCGGGAAGACAGGATTCGAACCTGCGACCCCTTGGTCCCAAACCAAGTGCTCTACCAAGCTGAGCTACTTCCCGTTGTTCTTTTGGCGCGCCCGACAGGAGTCGAACCCATAACCTTCTGATCCGTAGTCAGACGCTCTATCCAATTGAGCTACGGGCGCATTTAAAATGGTGCCGAGGACCGGAATCGAACCGGTACGGTAGTCACCTACCGCAGGATTTTAAGTCCTGTGCGTCTGCCAGTTCCGCCACCCCGGCACATTTGGAGCGGAAGACGAGGTTCGAACTCGCGACCCCCACCTTGGCAAGGTGGTGTTCTACCACTGAACTACTTCCGCATGTGCATAAGCTTTTTTATCTGGCAATGAAAATAATGGTGCGGGTGAAGGGAGTCGAACCCCCACGCCTTGCGGCGCTAGATCCTAAGTCTAGTGCGTCTGCCAATTCCGCCACACCCGCTTATTATTATTTATAAATGGTGAGCCATGAAGGACTCGAACCTTCGACCCTCTGATTAAAAGTCAGATGCTCTACCAACTGAGCTAATGGCTCGAAAAAATGGTGCCGGCTATAGGAATCGAACCCACGACCTACTGATTACAAGTCAGTTGCTCTACCTGCTGAGCTAAACCGGCATATGGTGGAGGATGACGGGCTCGAACCGCCGACCCTCTGCTTGTAAGGCAGATGCTCTCCCAGCTGAGCTAATCCTCCTGGGTATTATGCCTAGCGACGTCCTACTCTCACAGGGGGAAGCCCCCAACTACCATCGGCGCTAAAGAGCTTAACTTCCGTGTTCGGTATGGGAACGGGTGTGACCTCTTTGCTATCATCACTAGACTTTGTTATGTATCATGTTTTGAAGTTGTTTACCTGTCCTTCAAGACAAGAATTATTGTATAACGTTTTCTAACATTGTGCAATACTTTTTTATAAAAAAAAGAAATTATTACTTTTTAAAGATATTTTTGTTAAGTAAGAGAAAATATTGCCCTGCAAAATATTATAGCAATTGTTGGTTCAAAAGAAAACAATTATTTTATTTGGCCGATATTATTAGCTTATAATCTATTTCACTACAAGTGAAGAATATAGATAATCCTTCACTCGTCTTTTCGTTAAATATTTGAAAGCTCTATTTTTAATTTTACAATATCCTCAAGTGTAGTGGAAGGACCAAAAGATATTCTAAAAAATTGGCGTGCCGCTTCCAAAGAGAATCCCATTGATAGAATAGCCTTTGTTCCCGATTCACTATGAATATCACATGCACTACCTGTAGAGATACAGATTCCCGCCTCATTTAACTTTAAAAGAACATATTGCCCCTCTACTTTTTCCATCATTACCCCACAAATATTAGGTAGTTGCTGTTTACACTCAACGAGCTGACATTTTTCAGGTAAATTATTTTCAAAATAATTTCTTAGCGTTTCATAATGTTGCAATTCATATTGATAGTTTTCAATTGCCGCGGCAAAGGCCACGATTGCAGGAGTATCTAATGTCCCCCCTCTAAGACCCCTCTCATGTGTCAAACCCGGTGTTAATGCAGGTACTCTGATTGCGGGGTTCAGATATATAGCACCACAGCCCTTTGGTCCGCCTATTTTATGAGCCGAGATGGTAATCGCATCTGCCCCTTTTGGTATAGCTAGTTTGCTAAATGATTGTACACAATCAACATGACAGAATATATTTGATTTTCTTGCCATCTTTACGATTTTCTCTACAGGCTGGATTGAACCAATTTCAGAATTGACATGTTGAATGGTAATCAAAGCAGTCTCTTCCCGGATTGCTTGTTGCAATTGCCCCAGATCAACACAACCATCCTTCTGCAAAGGTAATTTTGTTACAGTAAAACCCTTTTTCTCAAGTGTTTTCAAAGCCGCATGCACTGACGTATGCTCAGCTTGAGATGAAATAATGTGTTTTCCTTTTTTTGAGGCTAGCGCTAACGACAAGATGGCTATGAGATTTCCTTCTGTTCCACTACCCGTAAAAATTACGCCATCACTAGTTACACCTAGGGCTTGGGCTACAACCTCCCTTGATTGCTGGACAAAATAAAAAGCTTGTCCCCCTAAATCATGCAAACTCGCACTATTTCCATAATACCGTTGTGCCACCTCTACATATGCCTCAAGAGATTCCCTCATCATAGGTGATGTTGCAGCATAATCCATATAAATCATCGTCTTCTTCCTCTCTTGTTCATCAGGTCTTGTTTTCTTTTATATTTTATGTAAAGATAAGTGTCAAGACAACTGTAAAGAAGGTATAACGATGGATGTAAAGACAGACGTCCTTATAATTGGTAGTGGTATTGCTGCACTTCAGGCTGCTTTAGTGCTTGAAAAACATTTTCAAATACAAATTGTTACAAAATCATCTATATATATGAGTAGTTCTTATCGTGCACAAGGTGGGATTGCTGCTGTTACCAGTGAGGAGGATCATATTCAACATCATATTGCTGATACATTGAAAGCTGGAGAGTATCATCATGAGAAAAGGCATGTTAAAACACTTATAAAAAATGGCACTGAGATTATGCAAAACTATCTAAAGGATGGCCTCCCTGTTGATCGGCAGGTCGATGGAAAACCTGCTCTAGGACTTGAAGGAGCACATAGTCATCATCGTATTCTACATGCAGGTGGTGATCGTACTGGTCAGATTTTCATAGATTACTTGCTTCATAAACTTTCGCCCAAAACAAAGATCAATTGCTATGAAATGGCTTATGAGCTTTTACGGAATACAGATGGTGACTGTGTAGGAGTACTAACTAAAGGAGAAAAAGGTACAAAACGTTATTTGGCTCATCATGTTATTTTAGCGACAGGTGGCGCAGGTGCCCTTTATTCAAGTACATCTAATTTTCCAACTAATACAGGGGATGGGATCGCATTAGCATTTCGAGCAGGCGCTGCCATTAGTGATATGGAATTTATGCAATTTCACCCGAGTCTTCTGTGGTGTAAAAATGAAGCAAAGGGATTAGTTTCTGAAGCTGTCAGAGGGGCTGGTGGTATTTTTGTTAATGCCCAGCATCAGCCCATTATGACAGGTTTACATGCTCAACTTGACCTAGCACCAAGACATATTACTGCACTTGCCCTATTTACAAAACGTGCAGCGGGTGAAGAAACGTTTATTGATATCACTAACATTCAAGACTTTGAAGCAAAGTTTCCAACAATTGCTCAGCTGTGCCATGTTCATCACGTTCATTTACAAGATGGTCTAATCCCCGTGGCTCCAGGAAGTCATTTCTTGATGGGTGGTGTTATTGCTGATGACAAAGGAAGAACTACTATACCGAACTTATATGCAGTCGGTGAGGTTGCCTGTACAGGCGTACATGGTGCGAATCGTTTAGCAAGTAACTCCCTATTGGAAGGTATTACATTTGGTCAAAAAATGGCGCAGTTCATTATTCAAAAAGGGTGTCATCAAAAAAACTTTTTACTGGAAAAGCATCAATGTCCTGATAAAATGCCACCTTTATTTAGCAAACCCCAATTACAGCAACACATGATGCGGTTCCTAGGTATTGTTAGAAATATTGATGACTTGCAACATTTTGTAAAGCAACTACCCTCCTTGCAATCACTTATTCAAGTTAATTTAAAGGGTCTAGAACTAGCTGAGTTGGAATTATTTATGATGCATGTAGTCGCCACATTAATGGCACATGCAGCAATTACGCGAACGGAAACAAGAGGAGCTCATATTCGGAAGGATAAATCCGAAATGAAATCACAATGGGCAAGTCGATGGATTATTTTTTCGCAAGGACAAATGAAAGTGAGGAACTCATTGTATGAATATCATCAAACTTGAGGAAATGCTCAAGCAATTTTTTAATGAGGATTTAGGAGATGGAGATTTATCGAGTGAATTTATCTTTTCAGCCGAACAACAGGGAGCTTTTTCTTTTTACGCGAAAGAAAGCGGAATTTTTTGTGGGGCTAACATTATTGAGCATGGCTTTCTCTTACTCGATCGATCAATCGAAGTCAACCTTCATACAAAAGATGGAGAGATGGTGAAGTCAGGTGATGTACTCGCTGTGATTAAAGGTCCCTTACAAAAATTATTAATCGGTGAGCGTGTCATTTTAAATCTTATTCAACGTATGTCTGCTATTGCAACGGCTGCCCATCTTGCCGTTCAAGAAACAGTAGGTACTCACGCAAAAATATGTGATACGCGTAAAACACTACCAGGACTGCGTATGCTAGATAAATATGCTGTTAGAATTGGTGGTGCTTTTAATCATCGAAATGGCCTGTATGACGCAATTATGCTAAAGGACAATCATATTGCCTTTGCTGGTAGCATTACAAAGGCAGTTCAGACCGCTAGAGCGAAAGTCGGTCATACCGTAAAAATTGAAGTTGAAATTGAAACAAAAGAACAATTAGAAGAAGCTATCAACGCAGGAGCAGATATTATTATGTTTGATAACCGTAGCCCAGAAGAAATCCGTGCATGGCTTCCCATTGTTCCTCCCACTATTGCGACTGAAGCATCTGGGGGCATCACACTTGAAAATTTAAAGGCTTATGCCCAAACGGGTATTCAATGGATTTCACTTGGCTCCTTAACACATTCAGTTAAAGCTTTTGATATTAGTGCACTCGTTCAAATGAAAGGAGATCATTCCCTTGTCCATCACTAGTTTATTACAACAGACGACATTACTCCCAGAGCATTATCGGGCACTATCTGTAAAGGAAATGGAATCTCGTATTTTATCAATAAAGAAAAAATTAGGTCCTAAATTATTTATTCCTGGCCACCATTATCAAAAAGATGAAGTCATTCAATTTGCAGATGCAACTGGGGATTCTTTACAGTTAGCTCAATTATCCGCAGCAAATAAGGAAGCTGAACACATCGTATTTTGCGGTGTACATTTTATGGCAGAGACTGCTGATATGCTGACAACGAAACAGCAACATGTCTATTTACCAGATATGCGCGCTGGATGTTCAATGGCTGATATGGCTGATATTTATCAAACTGAACAAGCATGGCCAATTCTTCAAGAACTCTTTGGTGATACGATTATTCCTCTAACCTATGTTAACTCAACTGCGGCTATTAAAGCCTTTACTGGAAGACATGGTGGTGCTTGTGTCACTTCATCGAATGCAAAGGAACTTGTTCAATGGGCTTTTACCCAAAAACAGCGTATCTTCTTTTTACCTGACCAACATTTAGGAAGAAATACTGCCTATGATTTAGGTATACCTCTTGAAAATATGGCTGTTTGGAATCCGCATAAGAACTTGCTCGAAACAAAAGAGCCACTTGAAAATATCCAGGTTATTCTTTGGAAGGGTCACTGCTCTGTGCACGAAGGTTTTACTGTTCAACATACAGAGGTTATTCGCAAAGAACACCCGACTATGAGGATAATTGTTCACCCTGAGTGCAGCCGTGAAGTGGTTGCAGCGGCTGATGATGCAGGCTCCACAAAATACATTATTGATACAATCAATCGAGCTCCAAGCGGATCTGCATGGGCAATTGGAACAGAAATGAACCTTGTCAATCGCATTATTAAGCAGCATCCTGATAAACATATTGTCTCCTTAAACGAAAACTTTTGTCCTTGTTTAACAATGAATCGAATTGACCTTCCACATTTGTTATGGAGCTTAGAAAGTATTGAGCAAGGTCAACCTCATAACCGTATACAAGTAGATGAATATACTACCTCTGAAGCACTTAGTTCACTTGAAAGAATGCTAGCCAGAGGATAAATAGTTAAAACTTTTTAAACAGAAAGGTTGAAGATATAACCTTTCTGTTTTTGTTGACATAACACCTACTTCTAATAGTGCTAATGGCTTCCATTTGCGCCCCGCATTGCTATAATTGACACGACTTTATGCTCCATGATACTGTCAATTTGGAGGTGATACTAAATGGCTTTTCAATCGAAAAATATCTTTATCAATTTACCAGTAAAAGATCTAAACAAATCTATCAGTTTTTTTAAGGAATTAGGTTTTGAGTTCAATCAACAATTCAGTGATGAAACAACAGCCTCAATGATTATTAGCGAAAATATCTTCGTATTAATAATGGTTGAAGAACGATTTAAAGGATTTAGTAAGAAAGAAGTTACAGATACTACTACTTCTGCAGAAGCAATCTTATGTCTCTCTGCTGAAAACCGAGAACAAGTAGATCAATTAGTGAATAAGGCACTTGCCTCTGGTGGTAAACCTTATAGTGAACCACAAGATCACGGATTTATGTATGGTTGGGGTTTTCAAGATGTAGATGGGCATATCTGGGAAGTAGTTTATATGGATGAAAATGCATTGAATCAAGAGTAAATTTTGTATCTATGAATATCAAAAAACAGTAGATGCAATTGCATCTACTGTTTCTAGTATGACCCGTACGGGATTCGAACCCGTGTTACCGCCGTGAAAGGGCGGTGTCTTAACCACTTGACCAACGGGCCCATGGCGGAGAAGGAGGGATTTGAACCCTCGCGCCGGTTACCCGACCTACACCCTTAGCAGGGGCGCCTCTTCAGCCTCTTGAGTACTTCCCCAAAATAAAAATGGCTCCGAAGGCAGGACTCGAACCTGCGACAACCTGATTAACAGTCAGGTGCTACTACCAACTGAGCTACTTCGGAATAATGGTGGGCCTAAATGGACTCGAACCATCGACCTCACGCTTATCAGGCGTGCGCTCTAACCAGCTGAGCTATAGGCCCTTGGAGCGGGTGATGGGAATCGAACCCACGACATCAGCTTGGAAGGCTGAGGTTTTACCATTAAACTACACCCGCATAAATGGTGGGTCAGGACGGAATCGAACCGCCGACACTTAGAGCTTCAATCTAATGCTCTACCAACTGAGCTACTGACCCATTTCGTCCATGCTAAGCTTGCTCACTTTTTTGCTTCTCATGACTTTTATTTTAAAAATGGCGGTCCCGACCGGGATCGAACCGGCGATCTCCTGCGTGACAGGCAGGCATGTTAACCGCTACACCACGGGACCTTTTGGTTGCGGGGGCCGGATTTGAACCAACGACCTTCGGGTTATGAGCCCGACGAGCTACCACTGCTCCACCCCGCGATAATTTTATGTTGTTTCGAGTTTTTAAAGCACCATTTATAAAAATTTAAAACTGGAGGAGGTAGAGGGATTCGAACCCCCGCGCGGTGTTACCCGCCTGTCGGTTTTCAAGACCGATCCCTTCAGCCAGACTTGGGTATACCTCCGTTACAATATATAAATGGTGGACCTTGCAGGACTCGAACCTGCGACCGGACGGTTATGAGCCGTCTGCTCTAACCAACTGAGCTAAAGGTCCTTTAAGATGGCGGCAGAGGGGATCGAACCCCCGACCTTACGGGTATGAACCGTACGCTCTAGCCAGCTGAGCTACGCCGCCAGGATCTTTATACTGGTTAATTTACTTATGGTGGAGCCTAGCGGGATCGAACCGCTGACCTCCTGCGTGCAAGGCAGGCGCTCTCCCAGCTGAGCTAAGGCCCCATAATCTTTTTGGAAATGGTCGGGAAGACAGGATTCGAACCTGCGACCCCTTGGTCCCAAACCAAGTGCTCTACCAAGCTGAGCTACTTCCCGTTGTTCTTTTGGCGCGCCCGACAGGAGTCGAACCCATAACCTTCTGATCCGTAGTCAGACGCTCTATCCAATTGAGCTACGGGCGCATTTAAAATGGTGCCGAGGACCGGAATCGAACCGGTACGGTAGTCACCTACCGCAGGATTTTAAGTCCTGTGCGTCTGCCAGTTCCGCCACCCCGGCACATTTGGAGCGGAAGACGAGGTTCGAACTCGCGACCCCCACCTTGGCAAGGTGGTGTTCTACCACTGAACTACTTCCGCATGTGCATAAGCTTTTTTATCTGGCAATGAAAATAATGGTGCGGGTGAAGGGAGTCGAACCCCCACGCCTTGCGGCGCTAGATCCTAAGTCTAGTGCGTCTGCCAATTCCGCCACACCCGCTTATTATTATTTATAAATGGTGAGCCATGAAGGACTCGAACCTTCGACCCTCTGATTAAAAGTCAGATGCTCTACCAACTGAGCTAATGGCTCGAAAAAATGGTGCCGGCTATAGGAATCGAACCCACGACCTACTGATTACAAGTCAGTTGCTCTACCTGCTGAGCTAAACCGGCATATGGTGGAGGATGACGGGCTCGAACCGCCGACCCTCTGCTTGTAAGGCAGATGCTCTCCCAGCTGAGCTAATCCTCCTGGGTATTATGCCTAGCGACGTCCTACTCTCACAGGGGGAAGCCCCCAACTACCATCGGCGCTAAAGAGCTTAACTTCCGTGTTCGGTATGGGAACGGGTGTGACCTCTTTGCCATCATCACTAGACTATGGTCGACCTTCCATACACGGCGTACTGCTGTGTCTAGAAGCTCTCTTTTTAGAAAGATTTGCTCTTTCAAAACTGGATAAACGGTGCATTGAATGTTTCAAACTTTTTTGGTTAAGTCCTCGATCGATTAGTATTCGTCAGCTCCATGTGTCACCACACTTCCACCTCGAACCTATCTACCTCATCGTCTTTGAGGGATCTTACTTACTTGCGTAATGGGAAATCTCATCTTGAGGGGGGCTTCATGCTTAGATGCTTTCAGCACTTATCCCGTCCACACATAGCTACCCAGCGATGCCTTTGGCAAGACAACTGGTACACCAGCGGTGTGTCCATCCCGGTCCTCTCGTACTAAGGACAGCTCCTCTCAAATTTCCTACGCCCACGACGGATAGGGACCGAACTGTCTCACGACGTTCTGAACCCAGCTCGCGTACCGCTTTAATGGGCGAACAGCCCAACCCTTGGGACCGACTACAGCCCCAGGATGCGATGAGCCGACATCGAGGTGCCAAACCTCCCCGTCGATGTGGACTCTTGGGGGAGATAAGCCTGTTATCCCCGGGGTAGCTTTTATCCGTTGAGCGATGGCCCTTCCATGCGGAACCACCGGATCACTAAGCCCGTCTTTCGACCCTGCTCGACTTGTAGGTCTCGCAGTCAAGCTCCCTTGTGCCTTTACACTCTACGAATGATTTCCAACCATTCTGAGGGAACCTTTGGGCGCCTCCGTTACCTTTTAGGAGGCGACCGCCCCAGTCAAACTGTCCGCCTGACACTGTCTCCTGCCCCGCTAAGGGGCATGGGTTAGAATTTCAATACAACCAGGGTAGTATCCCACCGACGCCTCCTTCGAAGCTGGCGCTCCGAGATCTCTGGCTCCTACCTATCCTGTACAAGTTGTACCAAAATTCAATATCAGGCTACAGTAAAGCTCCACGGGGTCTTTCCGTCCTGTCGCGGGTAACCTGCATCTTCACAGGTACTATAATTTCACCGAGTCTCTCGTTGAGACAGTGCCCAGATCGTTACGCCTTTCGTGCGGGTCGGAACTTACCCGACAAGGAATTTCGCTACCTTAGGACCGTTATAGTTACGGCCGCCGTTTACTGGGGCTTCAATTCGCAGCTTCGCTTGCGCTAACCACTCCTCTTAACCTTCCAGCACCGGGCAGGCGTCAGCCCCTATACGTCACCTTACGGTTTTGCAGAGACCTGTGTTTTTGCTAAACAGTCGCCTGGGCCTATTCACTGCGGCTCTCATGCGCTTGCACGCTCAAGAGCACCCCTTCTCCCGAAGTTACGGGGTCATTTTGCCGAGTTCCTTAACGAGAGTTCTCTCGCACACCTTAGGATTCTCTCCTCGACTACCTGTGTCGGTTTGCGGTACGGGCACCTCTCACCTCGATAGAGGCTTTTCTTGGCAGTGTGAAATCAGGAACTTCGTCCATACGGACTCGCCATCACAGCTCAACGTTACAGTGTGCGGATTTGCCTACACACACGCCTTACTGCTTGGACGCGCACAACCAACGGCGCGCTTACCCTATCCTACTGCGTCCCCCCATTTCTCAAACGGTGAGGAGGTGGTACAGGAATATCAACCTGTTGTCCATCGCCTACGCCTATCGGCCTCGGCTTAGGTCCCGACTAACCCTGAGCGGACGAGCCTTCCTCAGGAAACCTTAGTCATACGGTGGACGGGATTCTCACCCGTCTTTCGCTACTCATACCGGCATTCTCACTTCTAAGCGCTCCACCAGTCCTTCCGATCTGACTTCAACGCACTTAGAACGCTCTCCTACCACTGACATCGTAGATGTCAATCCACAGCTTCGGTGAATCGTTTAGCCCCGATACATTTTCGGCGCAGCGTCACTCGACCAGTGAGCTATTACGCACTCTTTAAATGATGGCTGCTTCTAAGCCAACATCCTGGTTGTCTGTGCAACGCCACATCCTTTTCCACTTAACGATTACTTTGGGACCTTAGCTGGTGGTCTGGGCTGTTTCCCTTTTGACTACGGATCTTATCACTCGCAGTCTGACTCCCGTGTATAAATATCTGGCATTCGGAGTTTGTCTGAATTCGGTAAACCGGGATGGCCCCCTAGTCCAAACAGTGCTCTACCTCCAGTATTCTCATCACGAGGCTAGCCCTAAAGCTATTTCGGAGAGAACCAGCTATCTCCAAGTTCGATTGGAATTTCTCCGCTACCCACACCTCATCCCCGCACTTTTCAACGTGCGTGGGTTCGGGCCTCCAGTAAGTGTTACCTCACCTTCACCCTGGACATGGGTAGATCACCTGGTTTCGGGTCTACGACCACGTACTATTTCGCCCTATTCAGACTCGCTTTCGCTGCGGCTCCGCCTTCTAAAGCTTAACCTTGCACGTAATCGTAACTCGCCGGTTCATTCTACAAAAGGCACGCTATCACCCATTAACGGGCTCTAACTACTTGTAGGCACACGGTTTCAGGATCTCTTTCACTCCCCTTCCGGGGTGCTTTTCACCTTTCCCTCACGGTACTGGTTCACTATCGGTCACTAGGTAGTATTTAGCCTTGGGAGATGGTCCTCCCGGATTCCGACGGAATTTCACGTGTTCCGCCGTACTCAGGATCCACTCAGGAGAGAACGAACTTTCGACTACAGGGCTTTTACCTGCTCTGGCGGACCTTTCCAAGTCGCTTCATCTAACTCGCTCTTTTGTAACTCCGTATAGAGTGTCCTACAACCCCAAGAGGCAAGCCTCTTGGTTTGGGCTCTTCCCGTTTCGCTCGCCGCTACTCAGGGAATCGATTTTTCTTTCTCTTCCTCCAGGTACTTAGATGTTTCAGTTCCCTGGGTCTGCCTTCAAGACGCTATGTATTCACGTCAAGATACTACGCGATTAAACGTAGTGGGTTCCCCCATTCGGAAATCTCCGGATCAAAGCTCACTTACAGCTCCCCGAAGCATATCGGTGTTAGTGCCGTCCTTCTTCGGCTCCTAGTGCCAAGGCATTCGCCGTGCGCCCTTAATAACTTAACCAAGTTATTAAGCCTATAAAAAACTTAAAAAAATAAATGTGTTTGTTACAATTTCAATGTCGTTTTATCCAGTTTTCAAAGAACAAGTTTTGAAGTGTTTCATTCAGATAGAATGAACCTTCAAAACTGAACGCAAAACGTAATCTTACAAACCCAAGGTTTGTATTCCGAAATAATCCTTAGAAAGGAGGTGATCCAGCCGCACCTTCCGATACGGCTACCTTGTTACGACTTCACCCCAATCATCTATCCCACCTTCGGCGGCTGGCTCCAAAAGGTTACCTCACCGACTTCGGGTGTTACAAACTCTCGTGGTGTGACGGGCGGTGTGTACAAGGCCCGGGAACGTATTCACCGCGGCATGCTGATCCGCGATTACTAGCGATTCCGGCTTCATGTAGGCGAGTTGCAGCCTACAATCCGAACTGAGAACGACTTTATCGGATTAGCTCCCTCTCGCGAGTTGGCAACCGTTTGTATCGTCCATTGTAGCACGTGTGTAGCCCAGGTCATAAGGGGCATGATGATTTGACGTCATCCCCACCTTCCTCCGGTTTGTCACCGGCAGTCACCTTAGAGTGCCCAACTAAATGATGGCAACTAAGATCAAGGGTTGCGCTCGTTGCGGGACTTAACCCAACATCTCACGACACGAGCTGACGACAACCATGCACCACCTGTCACCGTTGCCCCCGAAGGGGAAACTATATCTCTACAGTGGTCAACGGGATGTCAAGACCTGGTAAGGTTCTTCGCGTTGCTTCGAATTAAACCACATGCTCCACCGCTTGTGCGGGCCCCCGTCAATTCCTTTGAGTTTCAGTCTTGCGACCGTACTCCCCAGGCGGAGTGCTTAATGCGTTAGCTGCAGCACTAAGGGGCGGAAACCCCCTAACACTTAGCACTCATCGTTTACGGCGTGGACTACCAGGGTATCTAATCCTGTTTGCTCCCCACGCTTTCGCGCCTCAGCGTCAGTTACAGACCAGAAAGTCGCCTTCGCCACTGGTGTTCCTCCAAATCTCTACGCATTTCACCGCTACACTTGGAATTCCACTTTCCTCTTCTGCACTCAAGTCCCCCAGTTTCCAATGACCCTCCACGGTTGAGCCGTGGGCTTTCACATCAGACTTAAAGGACCGCCTGCGCGCGCTTTACGCCCAATAATTCCGGACAACGCTTGCCACCTACGTATTACCGCGGCTGCTGGCACGTAGTTAGCCGTGGCTTTCTAATAAGGTACCGTCAAGGTACAGCCAGTTACTACTGTACTTGTTCTTCCCTTACAACAGAGTTTTACGATCCGAAAACCTTCTTCACTCACGCGGCGTTGCTCCATCAGGCTTTCGCCCATTGTGGAAGATTCCCTACTGCTGCCTCCCGTAGGAGTCTGGGCCGTGTCTCAGTCCCAGTGTGGCCGATCACCCTCTCAGGTCGGCTACGCATCGTCGCCTTGGTGAGCCGTTACCTCACCAACTAGCTAATGCGCCGCGGGCCCATCCTATAGCGACAGCCGAAACCGTCTTTCAGTCTTTCACCATGAAGCAAAAGAGATTATTCGGTATTAGCCCCGGTTTCCCGGAGTTATCCCAAACTATAGGGTAGGTTGCCCACGTGTTACTCACCCGTCCGCCGCTAACGTCAAAGGAGCAAGCTCCTTTTCTGTTCGCTCGACTTGCATGTATTAGGCACGCCGCCAGCGTTCGTCCTGAGCCAGGATCAAACTCTCCATAAAAGAAATTTGATTAGCTCAAATTTTGCTGGCATCATGTTTGATGTCCAAAATTTTTGTTTTGTTCACTAGCAAAACTAGCTACTTAAAACTTTATTGATTACGTTTTGCTTGTTCAGTTTTCAAGGTTCATTTTATTTAAGTCGTTTTCAGCGACTTTATTATCTTATCTCATCCCCAACTAAAAGTCAACAACTTTTCAAAACTTTATTTTCAAGCGTTCCTTCTTGTTAAGGACAAGTAATAATATATAATATAGCATTTTAAAAATCAAGCATTTTTCTTAAAAAAATTAAAAATCTTTTTAATATCTATTACAAACAATAGAATTCCTGCTAATACAATCAATCCACCGATGATTTGTGTCATGATTAAATACTCTTTAAATATCACCAAAGCTAAAAGAGCAGCTCCTACAGGCTCAAATAATATAGCAATTGAAACAACATTCGTACTGACGTATTTAATTGACCAATTAAACAAAGTATGACCAAGTAAATTTGGTATTAACGCTAATAAGATAAACCATAACCAATCCATCGAAGAATATGGACCAAAAGATTCCCCTTTAACCATTACATATATAAATAAAGTGATGGTACTTACAACATATACAACCATTGTATAGGTCACAAGTGATAATCTCTTACGTACATCCTGTCCTAATAGAAAATAAGCTGTCGCTAGTGCACAAGCAACGAGCGCCAGTACATCTCCATATAAGGCTGTTCCACTTACTTTAAAATCGCCCCAACTAATTAAAACACTTCCTATTATTGCAATTGATCCTGCTACAATTGTTTTCATCGTAATTTTCTCTTTAAAGAAAAAGTAAGTGCCCACAAACGCAAACAAAGGTTGTAGTGTTACTAAAACTGTTGAACTTGCTACTGAAGTATAGTTGAGTGATTCAAACCATAATATAAAATGAAAGGCTAAAAAAATCCCTGCAACTGAAGAAAATAGCCAATCACGTCTTTTTAAAGTCGTTAACTCCTTTGTATATCCCCTTAAAAACCATGGCGCCATGATTAAAACGGAAAATAGCATGCGATAAAATGCTATAATCCCCGCTTCCGCCGATGCTAATTTCACAAAAATAGCTGACATCGATACTGAAATTACACCAATCACAATCGGGATGTATGGATGGATTTTTGGCTGCTCCAAAAAACCCCACCTTCCTAAAAAAATACTTATATGTCCTTACTTCATGTTGTACAATACAAAAAAGTGATGCACATATAATAATGACAGTTTGCATATCTCTTAGCAATACGAAATATCAATGGAGGGTTGTGTATGGAAACATTATTCGAAAATATGATTACATATGAAGTTGGCATAAAATTAGTTATTGCAGCCACATTAAGTTTAGTAATCGGTATCGAAAGGGAATTAAAGAAAAAACCAGTTGGATTAAAAACAAGTTTAGTTATTGCTACTTTCAGCTGCTTATTAACGATTATCTCCATTGAAACTGCCTACTCAACCCCCGCTAGAGAAGATATTAATATTACGATGGACCCTCTTCGTTTAGCCGCACAAATTGTTAGTGGTATTGGCTTTCTTGGTGCAGGAGTCATTCTAAGACGCGGGAATGACAGCATTACGGGTTTAACAACCGCTGCTATGATTTGGGGAGCCGCTGGTATTGGTATTGCGGTTGGTGCAGGTTTTTACATGGATGCAACACTAGCTGTTGTGATCATTGTTTTTGGAATTGAAGTACTATCACCTTTTCTTATGAAAATCGGACCAAAGCGAATTCGTATGCGGGAAATTTTGTTAAAAGTCCAAATTGATGATGACAACCATACAGAATCATTTCTATTATTTTTAAAGGACAACAACATTATCATTGAAAATATACGCATTAAAGATGTGCACTTAAAAAACGATAGTGTTTTACATGAGTTAGATTTACGTCTTTCCTTAATCGTCTCGGATAATTTGTTGTCATTTTATCGTTCATTACGAGCACTATCTTATATAGAAAAAATCGAAATGGAAATTTTAAACTAGTTGGAGGATTTTTTATGGCAGAACTATTAAAACTACTAAAAGACGGTAACAAACCCTCTCTAATGGCTGCATGTGTAAATGCATTTTTAGGAATTATTAAAGGAATCGCCTTTTTCTTTACAGGTAACGTTGCGATGTTTGCAGAAATGATGCACTCTCTAGGCGATGCAGCAAACCAATTATTTGTGTATATAGGTTCAGCACTCTCTAAAAAGGCACCTACAAAACAATTTCCCGGTGGCTTTGGTCGTATTGTCAATTTAGTATGCCTTTTCGCCGTAATAATTGTAGCTATCCTTTCTTATGAAACAATAAAAGAAGGTTGGCATCATTTTATTCATCCCACAGGAGAGTCTAGCGGGATATTGATTGCCCTAGGAGTATTATTCATCGGGATTGTTTTAGAAGGGACAGTGCTAGCTAAAGCGGCTGCAGAAGTGCTACATGAATCAGGTCAAGAAAAAGCAGGTATCGCATCTATTCCGAAAGCATTCACATACTTGAATAGAGCAAAACCGGCAACAAAATTAGTTTTTATGGAAGATTTAGTTGCTACTGGGGGCAACTTCTTAGCCTTTGCTGCTATTTTAATTGCTTATTTTACAGGTTGGGGTCGAATAGAAGGACTAGTTTCAATGATAATTGGGGTCATGATGTTTTATGTTGTAGGTAAGGTATTCCTTGATAACGCACGTGGTGTCATTGGTGAAACTGATGAAGAGATGTTAAACCATATCGCTCACCTCGTAATGGATGATCCAAATATCAAAGATATTGTGCGTCTTGAAGTGATTAAAGAAGGAGAGTTTTTACATGTAGAATTAGTGGCTGAAGCTGATCCGCTTTTATCGTTAGCCTTTTTAGATGATGTTCGGGATCATTTAACAGAGGTAATCCTAAGCCAAAAAGGAGTATCTAAAGTAGCTATATTATTCGACGAAGATGATGGGAAAACAAGCTGGATACATGTTGGCGAAAAACCAAACAACTCCATTTAATACTTTATAAAAACAAATAGCCAATTGCCGTATTTCAGGCAGTTGGCTATTTGTTAGACCAATTTTAAATTAGGAATATCCTCATAACCTACATAAACATGGTTTGTAATCATAAAAGTAAGTAATTTATTACAAGCAATCATTTGTCTTTTACCATTCTGCTGAATAACGATTTTTGAAAATAGTAAGGAGGCTTGACGATTAGCTAATGCATATTCTTCTGCATTGAGAATATTTCTGCCATCCACATGACAACCCAACACGAAATTTCCTAAAAAAGAATCCTTTAATACATTCGGATGCATGGATTGGTAATGTACTTCAGCAATTGAATCTTCTATATTCATAAATTGATGGGCTACCAAATAATGTTTTAAAGCACCTTTTAAATCAATTGCAATAGCTGTATCTGCTAAAATTGTTCGATAATAAACAGGAACAATCTCAGCACCCCCCAAATACGGCTTAACTTCTACAACAATTTCTCCAGAAGGACGAACAAATAATTGTACAATTGCTTTATTTACACCATCCGAAAAAATAACATTCGTTCGCCCAAAACGCACGCTTTTAAAAAATATACTTTGATCTACAATGTATCCAGTGATAATTTTATCATTTTCAATTTGCAATGATTTCGCTTCAATCCCCAATACCTCTACACAATTTTGCATTTTATAAACATGTTGCTGAAATGGCATTTCTATACAACTTAATGTAACAATACGATCCTGTAGCAATTGTTTCAACATTTGATCCCTCTCCTCTTTGTTTAATATTGTAATTATTTTAGTAAAGGTGGCTGAACAACTTCTGAACATTGACACACGAATTGACTGATTACGACAAAAAACTATCCTTTTCTGTCATTCCATAAATCACCTTATAGTAAAACAATCTACAATATAGGTTGAATGACTCAGCTAAAAACATGACTTTCCTCACTTAAAATAAAGAAAAATACATTTATATTCCTTCTATTATGTATCTATTTTATTATATTGCAGGACTAAAGAAACTTCTACGACAAAATTCTACATTAATCGTTAATTTTTCTTAACCTTGCAATAAAAAAAGTATGAGGCTATAAGCATAGCCTCATACTTAAAGTATTAAAGAGAATTTCGTAAAATGGTTCTTACATCTTCCTCTTGCAATCGATTAAAGTTGCCAAAAGGGCCATTTTGCATAGCATGATCTACAATTTGCTGGAATTTCGAATCATCAATATCGTAATCTGCCAAACGACTAGGTGCCCCTAATGATGTCCAAAATATAGATAAACGATCAATCCCCTCATAAGCAACCTCTTCTACTGTTTTGCCTGTTGCCTCGACTCCAAACACACGTGTTGCTATACCTGCAAAACGCTCAGGATTTACTGGTACATTTAAACGCATCCAATGCGGTTGAAGAATGGCTAAACCACCTGCATGTGGAATGTCATATACAGCAGATACTGCATGTTCAATATTATGAGATGCCCAATCCCCTCGTGAACCAATTGATAGGAACCCATTTAAACCAATTGTCCCTGCTAATAGAATAGTTTCGCGTAACTTCGTATTTTCTAGGTCCTCTAATAATTTTGGAGCTGTCGTAATAACCGTTCGCAATACCCCTTCACACATTTCATCTGTGATAGGAGTATTCGTTGTATTGTGGAAATATTGCTCAAATACATGCGACATCATATCCACTATTCCATACACAGTGTGATTTTTAGGTACAGTCACTGTATATGCAGGGTTTAGTATCGAAAATTTCGGGAAAGCTGCTGGACTACCCCAACTTAGTTTTTCTTCTGTAGCAGCATTCGTTATCACAGATCCAGCATTCATTTCTGAGCCTGTAGCAGCAAGTGTTAATACCGTACCTAGTGGTATAGCTTGTTCTACAAACACTTTACGTTTCACGATATCCCAAGCATCGCCATCATACTTAGCGCCAGCAACAATTAATTTAGAACAATCGATTACTGAACCACCACCCACAGCAAGAACTAAGTCAATTCCTTCAGTTTTGCATATCTCAATACCTCGTCTAGCTGTTTCTACTCGTGGATTTGGCTCTACACCACCTAATTCAAATACGGTTTTATCCGCCTGTTGTAATTTTTCTATAACAGCATCGTATACACCATTCGATTTAATACTTCCGCCACCATATACAACTAATACCTTGTTTCCAAATTGCTCTAATTCTTTCGGCAATTTTTCAAGTGCATCCTCACCAAAATGTAGTTTCACTGGGTTAAAAAAAGTAAATGAATCCATCTAATTCGCCCCTTTCTAGTTGGATTTTCTCATAATTACGCTAGAGAAAGCAAAGATTAAACGCTGTCAACACTTTGCTATTTCGAAAGCGTTTTTTCAAACTGTTCAGATTTTGTTCAGACAATAGTTGTATAGTACTACTCATTACATAAAATAAAAGGAATTTTTGCACATGCTTATTATTGTAATTGTTGTCGTAACCATAATTTTGGGCTTTTTTCTGCTAAGATTTTTTAAAATCAAAAAAATAAGAAACGAAAAAAAGATGCTATTAGAGCAGCGCCTAGACCACCTTCTTCAATCAAATAAAAACGAAAAAAATGAGTCATCCCAATAATATAGGAATGACTCATTATCTTCTTTTTACTTAAACCCAACCACGGAAGCGAGAAGCTTCTGCAGTACGGCGAACACCTACCATGTAAGCTGCTAAGCGCATGTTGATGTTACGTGTTGTTGCTGTTGTATATACATTATCAAATGCTTCGACCATTTTTTTGTATAGACGTTCTTCCACTTCTTCTTCTGTCCAATAATAACCTTGGTTATTTTGCACCCATTCAAAGTAAGAAACTGTAACTCCACCTGCAGAGGCTAATACGTCTGGTACAAGTAAAATGCCACGCTCTGTTAAGATTTTAGTTGCTTCAGCTGTTGTTGGACCATTTGCTGCTTCTACTACGATATTTGCTTTCACATTATGTGCATTGTCAGCAGTAATTTGATTTTCAATAGCAGCTGGTACTAAAATATCACAATCAAGCTCTAACAATTCTTTGTTTGAAATTGTGTTTTCAAATAAAGTAGTTACTGTTCCGAAGCTATCGCGACGATCTAATAAATAGTCGATATCTAAACCTTCAGGATCATGAAGTGCACCATAAGCATCTGAAATACCGATTACTTTCGCACCTAAATCATGCATGAATTTTGCAAGGAAGCTTCCTGCGTTACCAAATCCTTGAATAACAACACGAGCACCTTTAATATCAATACCACGTTTTTTTGCTGCTTCTTCGATTACGATTGTAACACCTTGTGCAGTCGCACGGTCACGACCTTGAGAACCACCAAGTACTAGTGGCTTACCAGTGATGAAGCCTGGAGAGTTGAACTCATCCATTCGGCTATATTCATCCATCATCCATGCCATAATTTGTGCATTTGTAAATACGTCTGGCGCAGGAATATCTTTTGTTGGTCCTACGATTTGACTTACCGCACGAACATAGCCACGGCTTAAACGTTCGATTTCGCCCATTGACATTTGACGAGGATCACAAATGACACCGCCTTTACCACCGCCGTACGGTAGATCGACAATACCACATTTCAATGTCATCCACATTGAAAGCGCTTTAACTTCCTCCTCAGACACTTGTGGGTGGAAACGAACCCCACCTTTAGTTGGTCCTACAGCATCATTATGTTGTGCACGGTAACCAGTAAATACTTTTGTTGTACCATCATCCATTTTCACTGGGATACGTACTTGTAGCATGCGAAGCGGTTCTTTTAGTAATTCATACATTGCTTCATCATAGCCAAGTTTATTTAGAGCATCTTGAATGACATCTTGTGTTGATGTGAAAAGATTTAAGTTTTCAGACATTATTAAATCGCCTCTTTGTTTTTTTTAATGATAGTTATCGGCATCATTGTAACATACTTCCGAATTAAAATGTGAACATTTTGTTAAAGTTTAAATACTTTTTCAATTTGTTCAATTGACCAATCTAAATCCTCTTGAGAAATAACAAGTGGTGGTGCAAAACGAATTACTGTATCATGTGTTTCTTTACATAATAGACCTAATTCTTTAAGTTTTTCACAGTATGGACGAGCTGCTTCTGTTAGCTCCATACCGATAAATAAACCACGACCACGTACTTCCTTAATAACTGGGTTGTTAATTTCTTTTAATTTACCTTTGAAGTATTCGCCAAGTTCGTGTGAACGCTCTGCTAATTTTTCATCTAATAATACTTTAATTGATGCAATTGAAACTGCACAAGCTAAAGGATTACCGCCAAAAGTTGAACCATGTGAACCCGGGTTGAATACACCTAAAATACTACGGTTTGCAGCCACACAAGAAATTGGGAATACGCCGCCACCTAGAGCTTTACCCAAGATATACATATCTGGTTCTACTTCTTCCCAATCACAAGCAAACATTTTACCTGTACGTGCTAAACCAGCTTGAATTTCGTCAGCAATGAAAAGTACATTGTTTTCACGGCAAAGTTCACGAGCTGCTTTTAAGAAGCCTTCTGTTGGAATGACGATACCCGCTTCACCTTGAATTGGCTCAATTAAAAATGCAGCAGTGTTTGGTGTAATAGCCGCTTTTAAAGCTTCAAGATTACCATAATCTACTAATTTAACATTTGGTAGCATTGGACCAAAACCACGACGGTATTCTTCATCAGAAGATAAAGATACAGCTAGCATTGTACGACCATGGAAGTTACCATTACATGCAATAACTTCAGCTTTACCCTCTTCTACGCCTTTTACATCATATGCCCAACGACGAGCTGCTTTAAACGCAGTTTCTACTGCTTCAGCACCAGTATTCATTGGTAATACCATTTCTTTATTTGTTAATTTCCCTACTAGCTCATACCATTCACCAAGGTTTTCACTGTAAAAAGCACGTGAAGTTAACGTTACTTTATCAGCTTGCTCTTTTAAAGCAGCGATAATTTTTGGGTGACGGTGTCCTTGGTTTACTGCTGAATAAGCAGATAACATATCTAAATATTTGTTACCTTCTGGATCTTTAACCCAAGCACCCTCAGCCTCTGAAATAACGATTGGCAGTGGATGATAGTTTGCTGCACCAAAATTTTGTGTTTGTTCAATAACTTGTTGAGTTTTTGTCATATCCTATTCTCTCCTTACTAATCATGTTGAAAAACTTTATAAAAGAAAGGGACTATGTATCACTATAAGTAGAATGATTAAGAATATAGCAACAATTCAAACGGTAAATTTGCTAACTTCTCCAAGGTAAACTACGTCATGAAAGTCTACGGTTTTAGCCAGGGTAGCGTTACCTGGAGAAGTGTCACAAATTCATTCAAAATGCCTCAATTTCTACCTACTTTGAACAGCCCTCACGTCAATGTGAAAATTAAAGCATTTCTGAAGTTGTTTTTGCTTGCATATGCAGTTGTAGGTAGTCTGGACCACCTGCTTTTGAATCTGTACCTGACATGTTGAAGCCACCAAATGGTTGGTAACCTACGATTGCACCTGTACAGCCACGGTTGAAGTAAAGGTTTCCTACATGGAATTCTTCACGTGCTTTTTCTAGGTTCATACGGTTTGTTGTGATAACAGCGCCTGTTAAACCGTATTCTGTATCGTTTGCAATTTCAATCGCATGGTCGAAATCTTTTGCTTTTGCAATGGCTACCACTGGTCCGAAGATTTCTTCCTTCATAATACGAGCAGAAGGATCTACGTCCGCGAATACAGTTGGTTGTACGAAGTAGCCGACTGAATCGTCTGCTGTACCACCAGCTACTAAACGACCTTCGCCTTTACCGATTTCGATGTACTCTGTAATTTTATTGAATGCTGCTTGGTCAATAACTGTTGCCATGAAGTTGCTATAATCAGTTGGGTCACCCACTGTTAAAGCGTTTGTTAACTCTTCTACGCGATTTACCACTTGCTCATACACATCTTCTACGATGACAGCACGAGAACATGCTGAACATTTTTGACCTGAGAAACCAAATGCTGATTTCACGATGGATTGTGCAGCTAATTCTAAATCTGCTTCTTTATCCACTACGATTGTATCTTTACCGCCCATTTCAGCGATGACACGTTTAATCCAAATTTGGCCTTCGTTTAATACTGATGCACGTTGGTTGATACGTAAGCCAACATCACGTGAACCTGTGAAGCTGATGAAGCGTGTTTTTGGATGATCGACTAAGTAGTCACCTACTTCAGCGCCAGAACCTGGTACGAAGTTCACCGCACCTGCTGGAAGACCAGCTTCTTCTAATACTTCGATAAATTTATACGCTATAACTGGCGTTGTTGAAGCTGGTTTTAATAACACTGTATTCCCTGTTACTAAAGCAGCTACTGTTGTACCAGCCATGATTGCAAATGGGAAGTTCCAAGGAGAAATGACAATACCGATTCCTAATGGAATGTAGTCATAACGATTATATTCACCTGGACGGCTTTCGACTGGCTGACCGTTTTTAATGCGTAGCATTTGGCGACCATAGTATTCCATGAAGTCGATTGCTTCCGCTGTATCTGCATCAGCCTCTGCCCATGGTTTCCCCGCTTCTTTTGTTAATAATGCAGAGAATTCATGTTTGCGACGACGGATAATCGCTGCCGCTTTGAAAAGAACGTCCGCACGAATGGCTGGATCAACTTTTTTCCATGTTTTGAATGTTTCATCTGCCGCTTGCATCGCTTTTTCAGCTAAATCTTTACTTGCTTTCGAAACGCGACCAATGACTTCTGTTTTCTTTGCAGGATTGTACGAAACGATTTTATCTTCTGTTGTAATGCGCTCGCCACCAATAATTAGTGGGTAGTCTTGACCTAAGTAACCTTCAACTTTATTTAAAGCCTCTACATAAGCATTGTAGTTTGCCTCTTGTGAAAAATCTGTGAATGGTTCGTGTTTGTATGGAATCATACTTAATCCTCCCTTGTGAGATGTGTTTGGGTATGCAAAAAACATTGACGCAAAATATCTTTGCGTATAAAATATTCTTACACTTATTATAATGCAAAATTTCGTTGCATATTTCAAGTAAAAAATTTTTGAGGTGCACATTTTTATGAAAAATTCTGAACCTTTACTACCTTTTTATGAGTTTATTGCAACAAATGTATCCGTTGGTATTCATGCAGTAGACCTATCTGGCAAAACGATTATTTACAATACGAAAATGAAAGAAATTGAAGGATTTCATTTTGATGAACTTGCGGATCGTTCCATTATTGAAATGTTTTCCTTCCGTCAACATGAAAGTACGTTAATGCGTGTTTTACAAACGGGAAAAAAAGAAATTAACGTTAAACAATCCTACTGGAATAAAAATGGTCATGAAATTACAACAATCAATGATACTTTTCCACTTTTTGTTGAAGGCAAACTGATTGGCGCAATCGAATTTGCACGTGATATTACCTCTCTGGAAAAGCTTGTTTATCAACCCCTTCGTCGTTACGATGAACCATTAACATTTGATATGATTAAAGCTGATTCTGAATCCATGAAGCAGGTTATCGACAACGCTAAAAAAGCAGCTGCTGTAAAATTACCAGTATTATTAATTGGCGAATCTGGCACAGGGAAAGATTTAGTAGCAGAGGGCATTCACCACGCCGCTTCACCTGATCCTGATGCCTTTGTGACACTCGTTAGTCGCCGTTCAGCTCAATCGGTGCTTGATAAATTACAGCAATTATTAGAAGAAGATAAAGATTACACCTTCTTCTTCGAACGTATAGATTTTTTAAGCTTAGACATTCAAGAGCAACTTTTGGATATACTACATTCACTTCCACAGTCCAAATATATGCTAATTGGCAGTGTGGGCAGTGATCCCATTACATTGATTGCCGAAAAGAAGCTGTCAAAATCTCTATATTATTTCTTTGCTACAATGGCCATTACCATTCCTAATTTAACGGATCGAAAAGAAGACATTCTTCCATTTGTAGAAGATTATTTTAGTCGACATCGAGAACGATTTGCTTCACAAGTCACTGAACTTGCACCAGATGTACAGGAATTATTTTTACAATATGATTGGCCAGGAAATCTAAAAGAGCTTGAGCTACTACTGGATGAAATTGTTTCATTTATGACAACGGAATCCACTGTTACTTCAGATTTATTACCTTTACATTTCCGCTTCAAAGTGCAGCAGCAAGATACAAATAATCGTGAACCAGAATTTTTTATGTTCCATCAAAATCACAATGTCATGCCACTCGATGCCTATTTGCGTGAAGCCGAATCATATTATGTGCAAAATGTCTTAAATTTATATGAGGGCAATATTACAAAGGCAGCGAATGCACTTGGTATGAGCAGACAAAACCTGCAATATCGAATCCGCAAAATAAAAAAGCAATAGAAAAAACGAGGATACTTTCATTCGAAAGCATCCTCGTTTCTTTATTGACCAGATTGTTCAATCCAGTCCTGCAATTTATCTTTTAAGGAATTAAAACCATTTGCATCCGATTCATCTACACGGTCCTGCAATGATTTACGTGGTGGTGCATCTTTTTTTCTTACTGTTGCTGGGCGATCCTGTAGCGCTCTCATCGATAAACTAATTTTTTCGGCCTCTTCATCGATTTCAAGAATCTTGACTTCAACTTCTTGCCCAACAGCTAAAAATTCACTAACGTCCTTCACAAAGCCGTATGTTATTTCCGAAATATGCACAAGGCCTTGCGTATTGTCATCTAGTGCAACAAATGCACCGTATGGTTGAATACCTGTAACTTTTCCGGTCAACACGTCTCCTAATTCATATTTTTTTACCATAACCTTTGCCCACTTTCTTTTGTTTGCTACGTATATATCGCTTAAATTATAACATACGTGTAAAAACGGGGCAAAAAATCATCTCATCAATCCATGATACCAATTATACGGTAAAAACCATCTTCATTTTGAGATAATCTAAACAAAATTTGCTTGCCATACTCTTTTTGATGTTCTTCATCAAGTCGTACAGCCACCATTGGATAAATTCCATTGTATTGCGACATTTGGCTAATTATGGATAATCCTTTTACTTTGTTTAAAAAATCAGACTCTATTTCTACATTTGATAGGATTACTTTCTCTTGCAATGATTCATCTCCAATAGAAATTGCATATAAATAAAGGGATACCATATTTAAAGGACTGAGCTGATTAATAAATGGTTCAGGGTCACTTTTCAAATACTGATCATAAATTCTCTTAATTTGTGCAATCTCTGCATCATCGATGTCTACAATATTAAATTCTTCAACTGCCGTATCTTTCCTAACTTGCAAAATGGCCGCTGAAATATCTTGTATTGACAGCCCTACTAACGTTTCTGAGTTGTTATATTGGTGTAATTCATTTAAAATAGTTGCCGCATTCTTTGTCATTACCTCCCCATACTTTCCATTAGCAACTTTTTGTAAAAAATTCAGGTATTCTTTATTAACGATTCCCTTTTCAGCATACACTTGATAATTAGTGGATCCTTTCATTAGAGCTAACCAAGTATTTTCAAATACTGCCTTTAATTCCTTATAAGTAACATTCGCCGTATTGATATCAAACAACAATGAACGCTCCATAATTTTCAAGGATTCAGCTGTTTCTTCTCGTGTATACCTCAAGCCTTCTTCTCCTACTAAAAATCCTTTTTGTAAAAACTCAAAGTAACCAAAAATATCAGGGTGCATGTATTTTATAGGCTCAAAAGCAAATTCCCCATCGATGGGATTAGCTTTAAAATAATAGGAACCATCCGTATCCAAATGAAGTTCCATATATTGCTTGCTTGCTGTTTCAATGATTGCTTTTAAATCTGATGGATACTGACTACGATCTATCTTTTTCTTGAAAAACTGTTCATAAGGTTCAAGTAAAGAATTAAAATACATTTCTATGTCATTAAGCGATTGCTTATATAAGCTAAAGATTCCGTAAGATTCATTAAAGGATAATGGCCCATATCCTTTGATTGTCTCTAAGGCTCGTCTTGGGGTCATTAATCCGTCTAAAATTTCTTTCTCCATTATTTGCAATTCCCAATCCTCTTCTATCGGACGTTCGTAACTCGTATAGAAGGCCAACATGGAATCTGCATTTTGAATATATGAAAAAGTATTCAGTTCTTCTACTGAAACTTTCAACTCTCTACTTATATCTTCTTTCACTCTCTTATATTTCTTGGTGATTCGCTCTACCCATTTTTCATACGTCCCTATCGTTTTGTCATCATTTTCTTGGGAAATCTGTTTATCACTGTTATTGTATGTTTCAGGCTGTCTAATCATATATGAAGTTCCTAATAAACCCACTAATAACACGCTCGCAATACTTACAAACCAGACAACCGACTTTTGCCATCTTGAGGGGCGCTGATGACCTTTATTGATAATTTCAAAAGATAATTCCTTGGATATATCCTCTTCTTCAATTTGTTTAAAGACAGTATCAGGATCAAGCTTCGCTTCCATTCGTTCATAGGATTTTTTCAGTAGTGCCATACGTTGGTCAAATTGCTTATCATCCATTTTCAACACTCCCATCTTGCATTAATGCTGCCTTTAGCTTTTCCTTCGCTCGTAATAATCGCACTTTCACCGTCGATAACGAAATATTTAAAACTTCAGCGATTTCTTCGTATTTTAATTCGTGGAAATAATACAACACGAGAGGATAACGGTATTTTTCGTCAAGTGCCTGAATAGCACGATGTAGATGCCTGTCCTCTTCAAACAAAAGAACATCCTCTTCAGCAGATGAATGAGTCTTTTGCTGTTGGGCTTGTAGCTTGTCCTCTTTAGCCTGCTGCCGTTGTTCCTTACGATAATAATCACGCGTAGCATTTAATGTGATTTTATAGAGCCACGTGGTAAATCGATCCTGTTTAAATTGGTGTAAAAAGCGATATAGTTTAACAAATACCTCCTGTGAAACATCAGCTAAATCATTTGTATGTACGCCACATTGAAAGGCAAACTTTTCAACGGTTTGTTGATGTATGCGGATAAGCTCGATATAGGCTTCTTTATCTCCTTGCTGCGCCCTTGCTATTAGTTCAACCTCCGTCATAGCTCTCCCCCCTTTTTGATAATGAAACGAAGTATTCTACCTAATTGTTACATAATTTAAATGTCTTTCCTCATATGTCATCTCTCTAAATTTTTACTCCATCAAATGTCTTTCATGCTATCATCAATTTTCTGATATTTGCTTGTGTTATGAGAATATTGAGGTAAAATAATACTTTAGTATAAGGAGGATTTATTTTCGTGTCATCGAGGGATCAATTTACAACAAAAATTGGGTTTATTTTAGCTGCCGCAGGAAGTGCTATAGGTTTAGGAGCCATTTGGAAATTCCCCTATATGGCGGGTACGAATGGCGGTAGTGTCTTTATTTTATTATTTATTTTATGTACTTTCTTTATTGGCTTACCCGTCCTCATTGCTGAGTTCATGATAGGTCGTCGAGGTCAAAAGGATGCCGTCACTTCCTTTAAGGAACAAGCACCAGGAAAGCCATGGTATTTGATTGGCTGGGGCGGTATGGTAATTGCAGGCCTTATCTTATCATTCTACAGCGTTGTTGGTGGATGGATTTTAAGCTACTTAGGTCGTGCCTTTACATTTAAGCTAACGAATGCTGGCTCTGACATCAACTACGCTGATTTATTTGGCGATATTATTTCAAGCCCTTTCGAAGCAGTACTTGTACAGGGACTATTTATGTTATTAACAGTAGTCATTGTGTCAGCAGGTATTAAGGGCGGAATTGAAAAAGCCAGCACATGGATGATGCCTCTCCTCTTTATTTTCTTTATTGTCCTAGTTATTCGCTCTTTAACTTTAGACGGGGCTATGGAAGGCGTTAAATTTATGTTTGTACCTGATTGGTCCTATTTAAATGCTGAAACATTTTTAATGGCCTTAGGACAAGCTTTCTTCTCATTAAGTGTAGGTATTGCGGTTATGATTACATATGCTTCCTATTTATCTAAAACAGAGAAGATTGGTAACTCTGCGATTAATGTAGCATCTATGAATATCATTATCTCTTTACTTGCAGGACTTGTTATTTTCCCAGCAGTATTTGCGCTTGGTTATACGCCTGATCAAGGGCCAGGCTTAGTATTCATTATTTTGCCAGCTGTATTCGAGCAGTTACCTCTTGGTGGCTTATTCTTAACTATTTTCTTCATTCTATTGCTTTTTGCTACAGTCACTTCTTCCATTTCCATGTTAGAAATAGTCGTGGCAATCGCTATTGGTGATAAACCAGAAAAACGTAGAAAAATTGCTTGGATTGGTGGAATCGTTATTTTCCTCTTTGGTATTCCAAGTGCCCTTTCATTTGGCATATTAGCAGATGTAAAAATAGTAGATCGCTCTATTTTTGACTTTGTTGATTTTATGACTAATAGCATCGGAATGCCGATTGGAGCTTTGTTGATTTCAATTTTTGCAGGTTATTATTATACAAGGGATATTTCACGTAAAGAATTAGCTGCGTCTAGCTTCATGTTTAATATTTGGTACATTTTAATTCGCTACGTCTCCCCACTCGCCATTTTTATTATTTTCATTCAGGGGATTTTGCCTTTATTTAAATAAGTACTAGCCTCAATGATGCATTAAAAAAGAGGTTGTCCATTGACAACCCCTTTTTTTATAAGGAATATGCAAAATATTTTAAATAATACATTTCGCTTCAAATTTAATGGCAATTAGTTTGTAAGAAATGGCTACACAATCTTCAAACGGTATCCATTGCTCAAACGAATGCTCATATGTTTCTTGAATAACTTTTGCAAGTGTTGATGGATCATCAATCCCTTGCAATGCTGCAACTACATCTGCTGTTTCTGTATCATAATGGGCTGGACCTAAGTGGAATGGATCCCACTCCTCTAGCAGATGGACAGCTGCTTGATTCATTTTTATATTTTCCAAAATACTCACCTATTATCCTTTGATCATACTCGTATGATACCATAGTAAAAAAAAAAGAAAAGAGTGATTTGCTTGTCTATTTTTGATCAAACTATCAAACGTCGATGTACAAACTCTGTAAAATGGGACGCAATGGAAAAGGTTTATGGCCTAAACGATGCCTCAGATATCTTACCAATGTGGGTAGCCGATATGGATTTTCCTGCTCCAATAGCCGTTTCAAAGGCTTTACAACAACATGCTGAACATACTATTTTTGGCTATAGTTATATGAGTGAAGAAGCGATACAATCCATTGTAGACTGGCAAAGTACTCGCCATGACTGGCACATAGAGAAAGAAGCCATCCTATTCTGTAATGGTGTTGTGGCTGCATTAGCTAACAGCATTGTTGCCCTAACTAACCCTGGGGACAAAGTACTCATTTCACCTCCAGTTTATCCGCCATTCTTTAACATACCAAAAAGTAATGGTCGTGAAGTTGTGAGTTGCCCCTTAATTGAAAAAGACGGATTGTTTGTCTATGATTTTGAAGCCTTCGAGCAATCTTTAGCCCAAGATGTGAAAGCCTACATACTATGTAACCCGCATAATCCAGGAGGCTATGTATGGGATGAAGCTACTTTAAAGGAAATTGTACGACTTTGTGCTAAATATGATGTCATCATTATTTCTGATGAAATCCATGCTGATTTAATGATTAATGGGGATAAACATATTCCTTTAGCTAAAGTTGCAGGTGATGAAATCAATCGCATTGTTACGTGTATGGCTCCTACTAAAACATTTAACTTAGCAGGAATTCAGGTTTCATATATGATCGTAACAGATAAGAAAAAACGCTTGAAGCTTGAGGCCATCAATATGGCAAGTGGTCAAGGCTCATTAAATACATTTGCCTCTGTTGCCCTTCATGCTGCATACACAGAAGGGGCTCCTTGGTTAGATGAATTACTTCCTTATATTTCTGCCAACATGGATTATGTGAAAACGGAGTTAGAGCAGATTCCAGGTATTCGTGTTACGATTCCTCAATCCACTTATTTAATCTGGATTGATTACCGAGAACTAGCGCTTGAAGAGAAGGAGATCATGAACCGCTTACTTGAAATCGGAAAGCTTGCTCTAGAACCAGGGACAAAATACGGAGAAGAAGGTCGTGGCTTCCTACGTATGAATGTTGCTTGTTCATTTGATACTGTGAAAGATGGAGTCGAGCGTTTTAAAAAGGTCTTTGCGCAATAAAATGGTTGAAAGGATATCTCTCTCCTTAGAGCTATCCTTTTTCTATGTTTAAAAACAAAATTTTGTGGAAAAGGTTCTTATCAATCGGATTTATACAGAGGTGATTTTACATGGACATTGTCCCATTAACGATTAAACGTGCTTATATGACATTCCTATTTCCCTTCGCCTATTCCGAAAAAAATCGTCAAAAAATCAGTGATATACTACTAAACGAGGGCTTTTCCTTTTTCACCTTAAACAATACATCTCTTGAAGACGCTTTTTATGGTGATATGACGATTATACATGAGGAACTTGCCCAATTTTTCTATCCTTTTTTGGAGGATAAATTATTTCCAAACGAAATGAATAACCCTGACTTTATTCGTTTTTCGAAAGCTTTTTATACACAAGGCACCTTACATCTGCAAGAAAGTCAAATCAATTATGATTACGAAGTGATGAGTATTGATGTGACATTATGTCCTTTTGGGAATGGGATTATAACAGTCAGAACAAATATTACAGATCAATCGCATGATCTAAGTGATATCTTAAATTTTATCCACTATTTTAGAGTATTAGAGGCTAAACTACGAGAGGAAAAAGGTGCAAGTCATCATTTTTCATTTGGTCATTGTTCTTCTACGAGTGAATTATTATTTAAGTATTTTATACCTTATTTAAAACCCTTTCTATTACATCAACAAGACCATAGCTATGAAGGCTTACCTTTCTTTGAAGATGAGAGAATGTTTGCCTCAGCTTATTTAATTGCAGAGGAAGAAGCTAAAATTATACCTGAGCATTTATTTCGCTTAGGACAAGTAGACGGTAGGACACCTGCTGGCAAACCCTTTATTTCTAGCACTAATCCTTCATATATCTCTAATTATGTACAAGAGCATGCCCATACACGCTGGGCTCCTAACAGTTATATTATCACCTCCTCACAAGCACAAATAACGATTACAAATAGGCCGTTTGCCAAATGTACACATAGTATTCAAGAATTTATGGGTACGCACTATTACAATTTGTTCATTCATTATTTTTATAAAATGATGCTCTTAAAGCTTTCCTATGAGTATAGTGAAATAAAGTGGGGCAAAGATAAACAGGTTGTCAATGAACTAATCGAGCTGATTACAAAGTTTTCTGCACGCTATTATTTTGAAGAAGTCATCGTACGAACAGAAGGCAGAGAAATTGCTCAATTGCTACGAAAGTACTTCCGTATAAATGAACATTATGTAGAAACCAAAGAAACATTGAATAGTTTGTATCGAACACAGGAAGATCAATCCGATAATCGAAGTAATAATTTACTATTTATTTTAACAGTCTTTACGGTGGTATCGGGTATTTATGGGATGAACTTAGTCATTGAAGGCTGGAAAGATAGCAGTGATTTCGATAGCATCGGTAGTTATACACTCTTTGAATGGGTAGCCTTTATTACTGCATTGAGTGGGATTGGCTTGTCACTTGTACTGGTTTGTTTCACTGCCATCAAGGCCCTGCAAAATACTATTCGACGCTTTAAAAAAAATTGATACAATAAAAAAGAATCTGCTCGCCCTCTGTGGCAAGCAGATTCTTTTTATTAGACATTCTGTTGATTGTTTGTGTTTTTCTTTTCTGCTAAAATACGTGCTTCAATTTCTTTTGATTTTAATTCTTGTTTCTTAGAAATTTTTCTGAAAAGCGTAAACACGATAATACATAAAATAAGCATAATTAAAAATTCAAATGCTGCTGGAATATAACCTGATTTGTCTTCTGGGAAATATAAAAATTGATACATAAAGTTCTGCATGTTCTACACGTCCTTATACGTATTATTCAAAGACTGTAATTGACTCAATTTTCACATCTTCTAATGGTTTGTCACGGAAATCTTTTTCCACATCTGCAATTTTATCCACAATGTCCATACCTTCTACTACATGACCGAATACTGTGTGTTTATGGTCTAACCAAGGTGTACCACCGTTTTGAGCATAAGCTTCGATGATCTCTTCAGGGAAGCCCGCCCCTTGTAATTGACGAAGCATATCACTTGGAAGGTGCTTCATTTGTACAATAAAGAATTGAGAACCATTTGTGTTTGGTCCTGCATTTGCCATTGAAAGCGCTCCACGTAGGTTAAACAATTGCTCTGAGAACTCATCTTCAAAGGAATTACCCCAAATTGATTCTCCGCCCATACCAGTACCAGTTGGGTCGCCACCTTGAATCATGAAGTCTTGAATAACACGGTGGAAAATAATGCCGTTATAGTAGCCTGATTTAGCATGACCTAAAAAATTCTCAACCGTTTTCGGTGCGTGCTCAGGGAATAATTTAATTTTGATAGCACCTAATGTTGTGTTCATTTCTACAAGCACTTCGCCTGCTTGTACGTCTGTTGTTAACTGTGGAAACATGGAAGTCTCTCCTTTAATGATAAATTTCAGTTTCAATGAAAAAGATGCCCTTGCACCTTTTCTGACCTCATTTTAGTCTAACATACTTCCTACTGGTTTTCTCCCTCTAAGTATTGACGATTTTTGCACTTTTACTATTCATGTTTAAAACTATGTAAATAGGTCTGAGCGAGTATTTGGAATCAATCCAAAATATGTTATTCTGATGAAGGATTTATAGAAAGAGTGGAGGCACACATGAAAAAGGCTTTTGGTTTTTTTATTATCGTTCTATCCCTTCCTGCTTTATGGTGGATTAGCACAAACATTAAAACAGAAATCAATATTGCACAAGCACATGAGGAACAAATGACTAATGCAATACATTTACCCGAGGTAGAGGCCCAACTACCTGTTACACTTATTGATCGAAATGGGCAAACATTTAGTGAGGAATATGTCGAATGGCGGCAGCCACTAAGTTTACAAGAAATTCCACAAATTGCCCAGGAAATATTCATTACCAGTGAGGATGCTGATTTTTATACGCATATTGGCTTTGATTTAAGTGCTATTATTCGTGCAGTTGTAGCCAATTCAAATAGCAACACAACCTCTCAAGGTGGTAGTACAATTACGCAGCAGCTTGTTCGGATGCGTTATTTATCCGAAGAAAAAACATATGAACGTAAATTAACAGAGCTTTTTTATGCCTATGAATTAGAAAAAGAATTTGATAAAGAAGCCATTTTAACGATGTACCTAAATGAGTCCTATTTCAGCAATCAAGTTTATGGCATTGGCGGAGCAGCCACCTATTATTTTCAAAAGCCACTCCAAGAATTATCCATCGCTGAAATAGCTTTCATTGCTGCCATCCCAAATAACCCTTCCCTTTATAATCCTTTAAAGAATTATGATCAAACTAAAGCAAGGCAGGAGCGTTTGTTAGATACCCTTGCAGCAAATGGGGCTATTACAGAGGGAGAGGCAAAAAACTATAAGGCTGATGCCATTACATTAAATGTGAAAGATAAAATTCAAAGTTATCCAATGTATAGCACTTATGTTCTTCAAGAGCTAAAATGGCTTATTGCAGAAAAAGAAAGTTATGCGGATCGACTAAGCTCTACAGATAATGAGGAAGAAAAGAAAAAAATTAAAGCACAATTAGACATTCGACTCAATACATTATTTCAAAATGGACTCATCATTCACACAGCACTTGATCCTACTAAACAGCAACATGATGAGGAAAAAATGTCAGCTATTTTAGGTACTAGCCCATGGCAAGCTGCAGGTGCAGCCATAGAAAACCAATCAAGAGAAATAGTCAGTCTGTATGCAGGAAAGAACTATGAAAAATTTGATTTCCATCGTGCATTCCAAGGAACACGTCAGCCTGGTTCAGCTTTTAAGCCTCTGGCAGTCTATGCTCCATTCTTCGAAACAACATCTCATACACCTGATTCGATTGTCAATGGTGGGCGTTATTGTGTGGGCTCGTTTTGCCCACAAAACTATGGGGGCTATACGTATGGTGATGTGTCAATTCGTACTGCTTTTCGACATAGCTATAATACATCTGCACTTCGTCTCTTTCAAACCGTTGGCGTCGAGACAGCCTTTCATTACCTTAATCGCTTTCACTTCCGCTCGATTGTAGAGAAAGATTATAATTATGCTGCATCATTAGGAGGACTAACCTATGGTGTAACAGCATTAGAACTAGCAGATGCTTATACTAGCTTTATTGATGGCTCTTATGTACTTGCACATAGTATTCGAAAAGTCACAGCATTAGATGGAACAGAGCTTTATAGTTGGGATACACAGCGTGATCAAATTTGGTCTCCTAAAACAGTAAAATACATGCGTGAACTCCTTGCAGATGTTGTAGCAAACGGTACGGGTCAAGGTGTCTATAGTAATAGCAGCTACGTTGGTGCAAAAACAGGGACAACGAATGACTATCGTGACTACTGGCTTGCTGGACTCAATAATGAATATACTGCTGCTGTATGGCTAGGGTATGATAAACCTCAATCGATGCAGCAATTAGAAGAGTACAAAATTCATCACCAATTATTTAACGTGTTGCTTGAGTAGTGAAACATGCAAAAGGTAGTAGTCGCTAAGACTACTACCTTTTTAAAGTGTTAAAAAACAAAACCATCAATTAAATTTTTATTAAAGATGTAAATGGTTTTCCGTTACAGGCTACTTGCTTTCCTGTGGACGAGCGCCGAGCCGCTTCCTCCGCTCCGTACAGGGGCTCGCCTGTCTCACTATCCATGGGATTTAACGTCACAGAGGAGACCCTGGAGCGAATGTAAAGGAGTGAAGCGGCTCATCGAACGCCCCCTGGAAAGGACGCTGGCGGAGCGGAAATCAACCCCTCGCCTTTCAAACTCTCTTTTTCTACTATTAACATCACCATTTTAATAGTATGTATTAATTTGCAAACGGCAAACTTGCCAAAATGCCATTATATAGCTTTAATACGACATAAATAACTAATGTTAAAAGAATCGTCCACATAAAAAGCTCAAAGATTAATAGACCGATTGTGCCGCCCATTGATATAAAATGACTCATTTTATAAATCAGATAAATAAAGTAGGTAAATATCGTTATGACGAAAATACCTATTAAAACATAAATAAATTGGATGGCAAATGCAGAACACATAGCACCTACAAATAAGATAATATAGCCACCTCGAGCCTGACTAACTGTGGCTCCTTCGTTGTCCTTTGAAAAGAACAGCATTCCTACTTCATGAATGGTTTCGCCTACTAGTTTAAGGGCAGAAAATAACATAAAAAAAACAATGGCAAAGACGATGAGAAGAAATACACGTAACTCAAAATCTGATAAAAACTCTCGCATTCCTGAATACACACCGATGGCTTGAAAAATCTGTAAAGATTTTCCAACAGCATGCATCCCAAATGTCAAACTAAACAATAAAATTGTAATTAATGGTAGATAACCATAGATATATGGGTTCTTCATAAAAAATTTTTTTCCTCTATTTTTATTGATAACTTCCTATTTATAATATAACGAAAATTCTCCAACGACCGCAAGCTAAATCCCAATAGTACATATGCATTCCCAATTAAAGTACGTTATAATTGATTTACTTACCTGCATAAAGGAGGGTTTTTTTGTTACAAGTACTTTATATTTTTATTCCAATGCTTGTTGCAATATTAGTGCCATTATTATATAAACGCATGAATAATATTCACACAGGTTGGTTTGTTCTTGCTGTACCTGTTACGCTTGCTATTATTTATACAACATATATTGCTCAAGTTGCTAAAGGTGAAGTATTTACTGCAGAGCTACCTTGGATTCCATCGCTTGATATTTCCATCATCTCATATTTAGATGGACTTAGCTTATTATTCTCATTACTCATTACTGGAATTGGCTCGTTAGTTGTGCTTTACTCCATTTTTTACTTAGATAAACATAAAGAAAAATTACATAACTTTTATGTTTACTTACTGTTATTTATGTCAGCCATGCTGGGAGTAGTACAGTCAGATCATTTAATTACTCTCTATTTCTTCTGGGAGCTAACATCCATATCATCATTTTTACTCATCGGCTATTGGTATAATCGGGATGCCTCACGCTTCGGTGCATTAAAGTCTATGATGATTACAGTTGGCGGCGGTTTAATGATGTTAGGTGGCTTCGTTCTTCTTTATTTAATGGGAGGAACCTACTCGATTCGAGAATTGATAGTCATGGCACCAAATTTAGTAGACCAACCTTTATTCACTTGGTCACTTGTCCTATTACTCTTGGGAGCATTTACAAAATCCGCGCAATTCCCATTCTACATTTGGTTACCAGATGCCATGGAGGCGCCAACACCAGTAAGTGCATACCTTCACTCAGCTACAATGGTCAAAGCAGGTATCTATTTAGTTGCACGATTTACGCCGATATTTGCAGCCTCTGAACTTTGGGTGTGGCTTGTAACAGGTGTAGGTATCTTAACTTTATTCTGGGGTTCCTTCTTTGCAGTGAAGCAAACTGATTTAAAAGGTATTCTAGCATTCTCTACAGTCAGTCAGCTTGGACTTATTATGTCACTACTCGGGGCAAGTGCTGTTGCTTTTCATGCAAATGGCTCAATCGATACCATAAAATTTGCTGCATTTGCTGCCATTTTCCACCTTATTAATCATGCAACATTTAAAGGCAGTCTCTTCATGATTGCAGGCATTGTGGATCATGAAACTGGAACTCGAGATATTCGTAAACTCGGTGGTTTAATGAGTATTATGCCAATTAGTTTTACTGTGGCTGCAATAGGAAGTTTATCAATGGCTGGTCTTCCACCATTTAATGGGTTCTTAAGTAAAGAAATGTTTTTAACAGCCATGCTTGCACTTCAAAAGTTTGAATTCTTCGGCTTTGAAACATGGGGAGCACTCTTCCCTATTGTTGCGTGGATTGCTAGTATTTTTACATTTATCTATAGTTTCTATTTTGTTTTCCGAACATTTAATGGGAATTACAAACCAGAGCAGTTACCTCATAAACCACATGAGGCGCCGATTGGTATGCTAATTTCTCCTATTCTTTTAGCAACTTTAGTTGTGACAATCTTCTTTATTCCAAACTTTATCGGTAATACCTTTGTAAAACCAGCCGTTCAAGCAATACAGCCATTTTTGTATGATTCACCTCAAGCTGTTGATATTCATGTATCTGCTTGGCATGGCATCACCCCAGAGTTACTGATGACCATTGGAATTATAATAGTTGGGGTATTGTTATTTGTTGCCTTACCAAAATGGCAAGGGATGTATCAACGATTCCCGCAAGCGTTAACATTAAACAATGCCTATGACAAAATCATGCAGGGATTAGATGTTGGCTTAAATCGTATTTCCCGACGCTATATGACAGGTTCTATGCGTCACTATTTACTCTATATGTTTAGCGGAATAACTATTATTGTTATCGGCTCTCTATTCGTGAAAGATGCATTTAGTATTTCATTCCAAGGAGCCTCGCCAATTAATTTGTATGAAATTATCTTGATCGTAGTTTTATTAATTGGTACTGCCATCACCATCTTGGCCAAATCACGTTTAACAGCCATTATTGGGCTTGGTACTGTAGGCTATACAGTAGCCTTATTCTTTGTCATTTTTAACGCACCTGATTTAGCGCTGACACAGCTCGTTATAGAAACGATTTCAGTAGCACTATTTTTATTAGCATTTTACCATTTACCTAAGCTTGGTAAACGCGAGGAGCGAATGAGGTTCCAGTTAAATCGTGCCATTATTTCCATTGCAGTTGGTGTGATGGTAACACTTGTTGCGCTATCAGCTCATTCCCAAAAACTAATTCCCTCTATTGCTAAGTACTACGAAGAAACCGTCTATTCATTAGCTGGTGGCGGAAATATTGTAAACGTAATTTTAGTAGACTATCGTGGTTTCGATACATTGTTTGAAATTACAGTACTCGGCATAGCTGGCATGGCCATCTTAGCTATGATTAAGTTACGTATGAATAGAAAGGAGAACACTCATGAAAACAAATGATGTGATAATACAATTTACAGCTAAAATTGTATTTTTCATTATTTTCTTCTTCTCCATTCATATTTTTTTAGCTGGTCACTATACACCTGGTGGAGGCTTTGTTGGAGGTCTGTTAACATCAAGTGCACTTGTTCTTTTAGTGTTAGCCTATGATATCAACACAGTCCGCCATATTCTACCTATTAATTACACATATTTAACAGCCATTGGCTTACTATTAGCCCTTGCTACTGCGGCATACCCAATGTTTGTGGGCAAACCGTTTTTCACACATTTCTTTGATTATTTCGATTTACCGCTTCTAGGCAAACAGTCATTACACACGGCTATGCTTTTTGATAGCGGGGTCTATTTGGTTGTTGTCGGCGTTACGATGACCATTATTCAAACGATTGGAGAGGATGAATAATGGAAATAATTATGGCCTTTGTGATCGGCTTTCTTTTTATGGCAGCGGTCTATTTAATCTTATCAAAAAGTTTATTGCGCATTATTATTGGAACAGGTCTGTTAAGTCATGGTGCTCATCTACTCATCTTAACAATGGGTGGTCTTGGTGGTGAAGCTCCACCTGTCTTAAACGAAGGAGCCAAAACATTTGCTGATCCCTTACCCCAAGCACTTATTTTAACTGCAATTGTTATAAGCTTTGGGGTGACAGCATTCTTCCTTGTACTTGCCTACCGTTCCTATCAAGAGCTTAACACGGATGATATTAGCTTAATGAGAGGAAGTGATGAGGATGAATAACTTCCTACTATTACCCATTATCATCCCGTTTTTCTTCGGTATGATTTTAATGTTTGGACAAAAAAATCTAACTTATCAGCGATCATTTTCATTACTTGGGATTGGACTAGCCCTCCTCTCTGCCCTTTCACTGCTTTTAACAGTGAAAGAAGATGGTATTCAAAAGGTCACATTTGGAAATTGGCCTGTTCCTTACGGTATTACAATGGTATCTGATATGGTGTCTGCATTGCTCGTTACAACGACATTGCTTATTGCACTATTTGTTGTTTGGTATGGCTTCGGTTCTATCACGAAGGAACGCGAACGCTTCTTTTATTACCCTGGTATTATGTTTATTTTAACTGGGGTCAATGGTGCCTTTACAACAGGTGATATTTTTAACTTATTTGTGTTCTTTGAAGTATTGTTAATGGCTTCCTATTTACTCATCGTTTTAGGTGGTGAGAAGGGGCAACTGAAAGGGTCAATTAAATATATTTTAATTAATATTATTTCTTCGGCCTTATTTGTTATAACCGTGGCCTATTTATATTCTGTAGTAGGGACATTAAATATGGCTGATATTGCGGTAAAAATTGCTGAAATTAATCAACCAGGGATTATTACTGTTATTGCCGTACTATTTTTAATGGTATTTGGACTAAAAGCAGCTATTTTCCCATTATACTTTTGGCTTCCTACTTCGTATGCAGCAGCCCCGATCCCTGTCTTAACTCTATTTGGCGCTCTGCTCACAAAGGTTGGGGTCTATGCCATTACACGTACCTACACACTATTTTTTGTACATGATTTATCCTATACACATGATTTACTAATGGCATTAGCTATTGCAACAATTGTGGCTGGTTGTATTGGAGCACTCGCTTATTTTGATGTAAAGCTCATTATTATCTATAACATTGTCATTGCAGTAGGTGTCATTTTATTTGGTGTCTCTCAAATGAATGAGGCCTCTTTAAAAGGAGCGATGTTTTATTTAATTCACGATATGCTGATTAAGGCAGCACTCTTTATGTTAATCGGCATTGTCATCTACATTACTGGTACATCTGACTTGCGTAAAATGGGTGGACTTATGAAAAAATACCCTGCACTGGGTTGGTGTTATTTAATAGCAGCTTTTAGCTTAGCTGGAATTCCACCACTTAGCGGGTTTGTTGGAAAGCTGTTAATTGTTCAGGGAGGCTTTGAGGCTGGAAGTATGTGGAGTAGTATTTTCATTTTAGCATCTTCACTGCTTGTTCTACTATCCGTGATTCGTATTTTCCTCTATGCCTTTTGGGGTGAGGAAAAAGAAACACAAGGTACCGTCGACAAATCTACCTATAAAATGCTGTTTATGCCTACTGCCTTGTTAGTACTTATTACGGTCGCATATGGTGTGGGTTCTGAATGGATTACGCCATTTATGGATGATGCTGCAAAACTATTAAATGATCCATCTATCTATATAGATGCTGTGATGAAGGAGGATTAGCACTATGGCATTTCAAATGATTTTAAATTTTGTACTTGCCTTTGTCTGGATGTTCCTTTCCTCTAATTACACAGCAACTGGTTTTATCATAGGATTCATGATGGGGATACTTTTACTTATTCTTATGCGGAGGTTTTTCAAATCCCGTCTTTATGTCTATCGATTATGGGCCCTGCTAAAATTAACGTTGTTGTTCTTTAAAGAATTAATTTTAGCAAATGTTCAAGTGTTAAAAGTAGTGTTGAAGCCTAAACTTGACATGCAACCAGCCTTTTTTGCTTATCCAACTGTTTTAACACAAGACTGGGAAATTACGTTATTATCAAGTCTTATTACTTTAACGCCAGGAACAGTTGTAGTGCATGTTTCGGATGATGCGAAAACTTTGTATGTACATGCAATTGATATTAACGATGTGGATGAAGCCATTGCTTCCATTCGAGATTCATTTGAAAAAGCAATTTTGGAGGTGAGTAAATCATGACAACATTTATTATTGCTGTAATCGTAGTGATTTGCTTATCTATGATAGCGGTCATTTATCGAATGGTAAAAGGTCCTTCCGCATCCGATCGTGTTGTAGCTTTGGATTCACTTGGTGTTTCACTCATTTCCCTAATCGGACTATTTTCGATTTTAGTGGAAACAAGCTTCTTTCTTGAAATCATTTTATTGCTAGCAATTTTATCGTTTATCGGTACGATGGCTTTCTCTAAATTCATAGAGAAAGGAGATATCATCAAACGTGACAATTCTCGCTAATAGTTTAGTTATCTTTTTCATTACTGTTGGAGTACTCTTTATTGTCGTGACAGCTATTGGACTTGTCCGCTTACCTGATTTGTATACACGTGCACATGCCGCGTCAAAAAGTGCAACACTTGGCGTCATGTGTGTACTAATTGGTGTATTCTTTCACTTTTGGCTCATTGAAGATCATTTCAACCCTCGTATTTTATTGGGGATACTCTTCCTCTTTATTACTGGTCCTGTTGGCGGACACATTATGACACGTTCTTCCTATATTGCTGGTGTTAAGCCTTGGAAAGGTACCGTACGTGATGAACTAGGTCCTGAAATTGACAGAATGAAAAAGGAACAAGGTGTAAAATAAACGTAAAAATCTGCCCGATTACTAAATCGAGCAGATTTTTTTAGTTAAATATATCCCTTGGCAGTTAAAATATTTGTCAGTTGCTCCACACATTCTTCAATGGAATGCTGTTCTGTATCCAAAATAACTTCTGGGTTAATCGGTTCTTCATATGGAGCGCTAATCCCTGTAAAATTAGCAATTTCAGCATTCCTTGCTTTTTTATACAAACCTTTAGGATCTCTTTTTTCACATGTTTCTACTGAACACTTTACAAAGACCTCTAAAAATTCACCATCCTCTACAAGTTCACGGACTACCTGACGATCTTCTCGATAAGGTGAAATAAAAGCCGTTAGCACAATTTGACCGCTCTCTATAAATAACTTTGAGACTTCACCTATTCGACGAATATTTTCTTTGCGCCCTGCCTCATCGAATCCTAAGTCACTATTTAAGCCATGACGCACATTATCACCATCTAATACGAAGGCTTGATTGCTCCTTTCAAATAATCGTCGGGCAAATGCATTGGCCACTGATGATTTCCCTGAAGCAGATAAACCCGTAAACCATAAAATAAAGCTTTGATGTTTATTTTTTGAACGGCGTTCTTCTTTTGTAATGGAGGCTTCATGCCAAACAATGTTTGAACTCATTTCACTACCTCCTTACTCATGCCTTTAATTAAAATGTCTACGACTTCTTTACGACTGAATGTACTTGGTGGTACTTCTCCATTTCGTAGCATCTCACGAACCTTCGTTCCTGATAGAATGACATGGGCAGAGCTATCATGTGGACACGTCTTTGTCGTCGCCATGCCTTCACATTGCTGGCAATAAAAGCTATGCTCAAATTTCAGTGGGACAATTGCTAATTCATCTTCAGTAAACTGTTCAAAAATCTTTTGTGCATCATATGTGCCATAATAATCACCAACACCTGCATGATCACGACCAACAATAAAATGAGTACAGCCATAATTTTTTCTAACAAGTGCATGGAAAATAGCTTCCTTTGGTCCTGCATACCGCATAGCGGCTGGAAAAATACCTAATTGTACACGACTTTCAGGATAATAGTTTTTTAATAAAACCTCATAGCTCTCCATACGTATAGCAGCTGACACATCATCTGACTTTGTTTCACCCACAAGTGGATTTAGAAATAACCCATCAATCGTTTCAAGTGCTGCCTTTTGAATATATTCATGCGCCCTATGGACTGGATTACGTGTTTGGAAGCCAACAATAGTTTTCCATCCCTTGTCAGCAAATAATTGTCGCGTTTCTATTGGATCAAATGAATAAGCAGGGAACTTTTGTGTAAGACGTTTAATTAACGTAATTTTCCCTCCAACATAAATGGCAGGACGATCAAAAAGCTTTTGAACGCCCGGATGTGCTAAATCCTCTGTTCCATAGACAAGTAAAGCCTCTTTCCGTTTATTCGGCTCATAAATATCTGCTACTTCAATAACGCCATATACTTCATCACCATAAACCAGCTTCACCTCGTCACCAGGCTGTAAAATGGACGCTTTCTCTTTTGTAACAGGTAATGTAATCGGAATACTCCATACTACACCTGATGCTAAACGACTTTGTGCCACGACTGACTCATAGTCTACTTGTGTTAAAAAACCTTCAATTGGGCTATACCCCCCTATAGCAATTAGCTCTAAATCACTCAACGAAATTGCATCCAACTCAATTTCCTTATGAATAGTTGTGATTTTTTTTTCCGGATTAAATGCTTGCACAAGTAGTCCACCATGTGGTTGTAGACTCATAAAAATCTCCTCCTAATTCTAGTAAAATACTAAGTTTTGTAGTCAAAAGATAGTGATGATATGATTCAATTTAAATGCCTTCCCCTGCATCATAGATAGACTGCTCTTCTTCACGCATCGTACGCATCAGACTAATGACCCCTAGCGTCCCAACAATAATGCTGCCATTTAAAATAATGGCATAAAGGTCTTTTTCTAAAAATAACTGCACTAAAAAATAAGAAATGACTAATGAAAAGATGGGTGATACAACCCAAATACGTATAATTTTTTTCACAATATGCTTATGGAAGATTTGCTTTCCGTTTTTCGCCATCCCCATCCCAATGATGGATGAAGAAGTGACTTGTGTTAAGGGTACTGGAAGCCCAAAAATTGAGCTTACGCCAACAAGCAGTGCACCTGTACTTGAAATGAGAATGCCCTCTGCCTTTTGAAAGCGCACTATTTTTTTACCGTTTGTTTCAAGCACTCGTTTACCAAGTAGCAGAGCACCTATTGCGACAAATGCACCGCCAAGCACAATGCCCGTTGTCACATCCATCATTCCTGCTCCCACCAAAGGTCCAACTGCATTGGCAACATTATTCATCCCCGCTGAAAATGCTTCGCAAAATCCTGCTAAAACGAGAAGAACAGTTAAAATTGGCCGATCTTTCAGCAACCCTGTGTTTTGTAACTTATATAATAACTTTCCACATACAAGAGCAATGACAAAGGCAACAAGCGGTACAATCACCCAAAATGATATAATGACAAGCAGCGAATTGACGAATAGTACTTTATAGGCAATTCCTACACCCACGACAGCACCCACTGTTACTTCACTCGTTGATAAGGGAATGCCTAAAAGATTGGCGAAAAATAACGAGCTTGTCGCAGAAATCAAGATAATGATGACAACCTTTACCGTAATATATTCCTGGGGCATAATGCCTGAGCTTATCGTTTTAACTACCTCTCCTCCGCCTAATACAGCTCCACTGTAGACGCCTATCGCGCATAAAAGCAATGCTTGCCACGCTTTTTTGATGGCACCTGCCCCATAAGCAACACCCATTGAGGCTGCTGCACCGCTTGCTCCTATGTTCATCGCAAAAAATAAACTAATAGCTATTGCAAAATATTCAAGCATGGCAGAACTCCTTTATTCATGTAACCCGCACTCGGTTTTACCAGAACCTTGCCATCTACCTGAACGTAAATCCTCCATTGTAAATGCTGGTTTCGTACAATGCTCACAGCCGATGCTTGGATAGCCTTGATCGTGTAACGGATTATATGGCAAACTGTGCTTTGAAACATAACGCCAGACATCCTTCCAAGTCCAATGAATCAATGGACAAACTTTAATCGATTTAAATTTATCGTCACGATTTAAAAAGTTTGTTTGTTGACGTGTTGGTGATTGCTCACGACGTAAACCTGATATCCAAGCCTTTTTACCTGATAAGGCTTCGTGTAAAGGTTTTATCTTACGAATATCACAGCACTTATTTGGGTTGGTTTTCCATAGTTCGTCACCATGTTGTGTAGCTTGTTGCTCAAGTGTAAGGGTTGGCTTTTTCATGACAATGTTGAGTTGTGGATATTTTTCTTTGACTTTATGAATGGTTTCATATGTTTCTTTAAAGTGTACATCTGTATCTAAAAATACAATCGTAGCGTTAGGCTTTACCTTTGAAATGAGATCAATTAAGACAATGCCCTCAATACCAAAGCTACATGCATAGACGATTTCATCTCCATATTCTTGATAGCTCCACTGTAAAACCTCTAGTGCAGCCTTATACATATCATCAACCTGAAAATCAATGATCGGTTCTTGCCAATTTTCGTAAGTTAACATCGAATCCCCCTCATAGCAAAAAAGGCGTTCTAACAAAAGACATAGGAAAAACAGGTCTTTGTTAAAACGCCTCTAGTTTGACTAGCCAGCTCTATATTTAATGATTGTTCACTAGTAGTTGTTACCTCGTACTACAATCATTCTTCTTATTACCAAATATATACTAAAGTACACCAAGCAGTCAACTAGGTTTTTTAAATATCTTTTCCATACACCCATTTTTTTTGCTCTTTGCTGCATATGATGAGTGGTATCTAAGGACACTTTTATTAATTTTCAAAATAAATAATCTTTTTTATAATTCCTTGTTGACTAATAGGAAATATATGTTTAATGTATTACTAAAGCTTTGACCTAAAAAAACGCTGATCAGAGGATCTGAAGGCCATCTACCCAATGTTGTCATGTCATTGTGGGTGATGGCTTTTTGCATTCTTAAGACAGAAAAGGGGCGGATTAACTATGAAAAAAAAGAGCTATGTTCTACAATCCATGGCATTATTAACTATTCTAACGCTTAGTTTAACTGGCTGTGGAAGTGCTAACTCAGATGAAAAAACAAGCGGTCAGGAAGACAAGAAGTCTGTAGAGCTACTAAATGTTTCCTATGATCCAACACGGGAGCTTTACGATGAGTTCAACAAAGATTTTATAAAAAAATGGAAGGATGATACTGGCCAAGACGTCACAATCAATCAATCACATGGTGGATCTGGCAAACAGGGGCGTGCAGTTATTGATGGTCTTGAAGCCGACGTTGTGACACTCGCACTCGCTTACGATATTGATGAAATTGCTCAAACTCGTGAGCTGCTGAATAAAGATTGGCAAACCGAATTTGATCTTAATTCGACTCCCTATACATCTACAATTGTTTTTTTAGTTCGCAAGGGCAATCCCAAAAACATACAAGATTGGGATGATTTGATTCAAGATGATGTATCTGTCATAACGCCTAATCCCAAAACATCTGGAGGTGCACGGTGGAACTACTTAGCTGCTTGGGCTTATGCCGGAAAGTTATATAACAATGATGAGACAAAAATAAAGGAATTTATGAAATCACTTTACAGCAATGTAGAAGTACTTGATTCTGGCGCTCGTGGAGCTACAACAACATTCGTAGAACGTAAAATTGGAGATGTCTTAATTGCGTGGGAAAATGAAGCATACCTCTCTCTCAATGAATTAGGTAAGGATGAATTTGAAATCATCACGCCTTCTTTAAGTATTTTAGCAGAGCCACCAGTTGCAGTTGTAGACAAAATCGTAGATAAAAAAGGGACACGTGAAGTCGCTGAAGCTTACTTACAGCATTTATATAGTGATACAGGCCAAGAAATTGCGGCGAAAAATTATTATCGACCACGTAGTGAAACGATTCTAGCAAAGTATAAAGATCAATTCCCTCAGCTTGAACTTGTTTCCATCGATGATTTTGGTGGTTGGTCACAAGCACAAGCAACCCATTTTAAAGATGGTGGTACCTTTGATGAAATATACGTACCACAATAAGGAGCGTTTTGATGAGCAGTTTAATCATTCCTAAAAAATTGCGTCGAATTATTCCAGGCTTTCATTTATCTCTTGGTTATACAATGCTTTACGTAAGTTTACTAGTGTTACTACCACTTTCCATGATTTTCATTCATACCATGTCCTTAAGCTGGTCAGCATTTATAGATATCATTACAGATCCCCGTGCTGTTGCTTCCTACAAAGTGAGCTTCAGCACTGCACTGATTGCAGGCTTACTAAATGTTTTTTTCGGTACGACTATTGCATGGGTTCTCGTTCGCTATCAATTTCCCTTTAAACGAATCATTGATGGGCTTGTAGACTTACCTTTTGCATTGCCTACTGCTGTCGCTGGAATTGCTTTAACATCTCTTTATGCACCAAATGGTTGGATTGGTCAATTTTTTGATTTTAAAATTGCCTTTACACCTCTTGGCATCATTATTGCTTTAACCTTTATCGGGCTACCATTTGTTGTACGAACGGTCCAGCCCGTTTTACAAAATATCAGTGCTGAGGTGGAGGAAGCTTCGGCAAGCCTTGGAGCCAATCGTTTACAAACCTTCCGTAAAGTCATCTTACCAGAGCTAGTACCAGCTATTTTAACTGGCTTTTCCTTGGCCTTTGCGCGCGCTTTAGGTGAATATGGCTCGGTTGTTTTTATTGCAGGAAATATGCCGATGAAAACGGAAATTACGCCGTTAATTATTATGACAAAGCTTGAGCAATATGATTATGCGGGGGCAACTGCCATAGCTGTTGTCATGCTTGTGACATCCTTTATTTTGTTGTTCACCATTAACTTGATACAATGGCTAGCCAATCGTCGGTTTGTACATTAGGAGGTACTATATGGAACAATCAACTTTTATTCAGCAGGCTAGTACAGGAAAAAGGAAAGCAGCTACACAGACTGCTGCCTTACAGGAGCCTCGTATTATTCGCTATACGTTAATATTTATTGCCTTAGCTTTTTTAGCTTTCTTTATCGTACTACCTTTAGTATCTATTTTTATTACAGCCTTTCAAAAAGGATCCGATGTTTACTTTGCTGCGATTACACATCCAGATGCATTAGCTGCTATTAAGCTTACATTAATCGTCGTAGCCATTACTGTACCCCTCAATGCAATCTTTGGCGTAATGGCTGCCTGGGCACTTACAAAGTTTAATTTTAAGGGGAAAAATCTATTACTTACTATGGTAGATTTACCTTTTGCAGTTTCACCTGTTATCGCAGGTTTAGTGTTTATTTTATTGTTTGGCTCACAGGGACTATTTGGTGAATGGTTGTTTGCACATGATATTAAAATTGTTTTTGCACTACCTGGCATTGTCCTTGCCACAATTTTCGTCACATTGCCCTTTGTTGCACGTGAATTAATACCGCTGATGCAAACCCAAGGTATATCTGAGGAAGAAGCGTCCATTTCATTGGGGGCAAGTGGCTTTAAAACCTTTTGGTATGTCACTTTACCCAATATTAAATGGGGACTATTCTATGGTTTGATTTTATGTAATGCACGAGCCATCGGAGAATTCGGGGCTGTGTCTGTGGTATCTGGTCATATCCGTGGCATGACAAATACGATGCCCCTTCATATTGAAATTCTCTATAATGAATATCAATTTGCAGCAGCCTTTGCAGTTGCTTCCTTAATGAGCGTAATGGCCATCTTTACATTAATTGTGAAAGACATTATTGCTTGGAAATCAAAATCTAGTTAAAAGGAGATGGTCTCAATGAGTATACAAATTCAAAACGTATCCAAAAAATATGGGTCCTTTCAGGCACTAGAGGATATATCCGTACATATTCAGTCTGGGGAGCTAGTAGCACTGCTTGGCCCTTCTGGATCAGGAAAAACCTCATTATTACGTGTGATTGCTGGGCTTGAAACAACGGATGTCGGCAATATTTTATTTGATGGTCAATCCATCACAGATCGTCATCCAAAGGAACGCAATGTGGGCTTTGTCTTTCAACATTATGCGCTTTTTCGCCATATGACGGTCTTTGACAATGTAGCTTATGGCCTGAAGGTACGTCCTCGAAAAAGCAGACCTTCAAAACAACAAATCAAAGATAAAGTGATGGAATTATTGCAACTTGTGAAGCTTGAAAATTTCTCAGATCGATATCCAACACAGCTCTCAGGTGGGCAACGACAACGTGTCGCACTGGCAAGAGCGCTTGCTGTAGAGCCAAAGGTACTGTTACTAGATGAACCATTTGGAGCTCTCGATGCAAAAGTACGCAAGGAGTTACGTCGCTGGCTTCGAAAGTTACATGATGAATTTCATATTACAAGTATTTTTGTGACACATGACCAAGAGGAAGCTCTCGATGTTGCAGATCGCATTGTGGTCATGAATAATGGCAAAATCGAGCAAATTGGTAGTCCAGATGAGGTCTATACAAATCCCAAAAGTCCATTTGTCTATGACTTCTTGGGCAATGTTAATCTATTTAAAGGTCGCTTACATAATGGTAAGCTCATGCAGGGTGAAGTTGCACTTGATGTACCTGAGGCCCTAACACATTCAGAGGACAATGCGATAGGCTATGTACGTCCACATGATATTCAGATTGAGAAAACAAGTATTTCAGGTACAGTTCCTGTTAAAATCAGCCACATTCATTTGCTAGGACCTATCGTTCAAATTGAACTACGACGTGAGGATCTTGATGAATTTTTAGAAGCGGAGTTATCAAAAGAACAATTTCATCTTCTTCAACTGAAGGTGGGCGATCAGGTATTTGTAAAGCCGAAACAATTAAAGGTATTTATTCCTGAGGATTATTCTATATAAAAAACCATGTAGCAAATTTTTCTTTGCTACATGGTTTTTATTTTTAATGAAATTCTCTCCCATCATAGACAGCTGTGACATACCCAGCACGAATGACAAAGTCTCCAAAATGTTCGCCCTCTAAACGTTCCTTTGAAAAATGCAGAAGAATTGGTCGTAGCTCTGCTAAAATTTCCTCCTCACCAATATTTTCACGATAGATTTTATTTAAGCGATTGCCTGTAAAACTTGCACCAAGGTACATATTATATTTACCTGGCCCTTTGCCAATAAAGCCGATTTCACCCATTGCTGCACGTGAACAGCCATTTGGACAACCAGACATGCGAATAACAATTTCTGTTTCATTTAAGCCAGCCTCATCAATAATGGCATCAATTTTTGTTATAAGAGAAGGTAAATAGCGTTCTGCTTCTGCCATGGCTAAGCCACATGTCGGTAATGAGACACAGGCAATGGAATTGCGGCGTAAGGCAGAATAATGCGCACCGTCTGTTAGCTTGTATTGTTCAATAAGCGTATTTATTTGTTTCTTTTTCTGGGGTGTTACATTGCTAATCATTAGGTTTTGGTTCGGTGTTAAACGAAAATCACCCGTGTGCACCTTAGCTATTTCACGTAAGCCAGTTAACAACTGATAATCCTCAAAGTCTTTTATACGGCCATTTTGAATAAATAACGTATAATGCCAATGACCATCTGCCCCTTTAATCCAGCCAAATTCATCACCTGTACGCTCAAAAGTATAAGGACGAGCCTGCTGAATTTCCCAGCCTAGACGACGCGTTAATTCTTCTTGGAACCATTCAAGTCCTCTCGCATCAATCGTGTATTTAAATCGTGCATTTTTACGGACAGAGCGATTCCCATAATCACGCTGTATCGTTATTATTTTTTCTGCTGTTTCTAGTAATTTATCTGGCGTTATAAAGCCAATTTCACGAGCAAGCTGTGGATAGGTTTCATGATCACCATGTGTCATGCCCATGCCTCCACCAACCGCTACGTTAAAACCAACAAGCTGATTGTCTTCAACGATGGCAATCAGTCCTATATCTTGTGAAAAAACATCTACATCATTACTTGGTGGAATCGCAATACCAATTTTAAATTTACGCGGCAAATATTGAGCTCCATAAATCGGTTCAATTTCTATATCCTGACTATCTACTACCTTTTCTCCATCTAACCATAATTCATGATAAGCGCGTGTTCTCGGCAGTAAATGCTCACTTAGTTTTGCAGACCAATTATAAACCTCTTCATGTAATGCAGACTGGTTTGGATTGACATTACACATTACATTACGGTTCACATCTCCACATGCAGCAAGAGAATCCAATAACACCTCATTGATTTCCTGCATATATTTTTTAACATTCCATTTTAAAATGCCATGTACTTGAAATGCTTGGCGTGTTGTTAATTTTAAAGAGCCATTGCCATACTTTCTAGCCATTTCATCCATCACAAGCCATTGCGCTGGGGTAGCTGCTCCACCTGGTGTTCGTACACGTACCATAAATTGATAGGCCGGTTCCAGCTTTTGTTTCTGACGTTCATTCCGAAGATCTCGATCGTCCTGTAAGTAACTGCCATGAAATTTCATAAGGCGATTATCGTCCTCTGGGATACCAGAGCTTAATGGATTATTCATGGTACGTTCGAGTGTTCCACGTAGGTAATTACTTTCGGTTTTAATACGCTCTACATCACTTGGTTTCCCGGGCTGTGGAGGTAACACTATTTTTTCAGTCATTCTTTATCGCTCCTTTAATCCATTACACCTCAGCGTATTGGGCATACCTGAGGGTTTACTTGCTAACAAAGAGATCAACTCATTAATAAGGGAAGGTTTTCGAGAAATTTGTGTTGAACTCCATTAATAAACGTCACGTTGGTAGCGTTTTTGCTGTTTTAATTCATTCACATAGACTTTTGCTTCCTCTGGTGTTTTCTGTCCTTGCTGCTCAATAATTTGATGAATGGTTGCATCCACATCAGATGCCATTGATTTTTCGTCACCACATACATAAATGACAGCCCCCTGCTCCAGCCACTCATAAAAACTTGCGGCATTTTCATGCAATTTATGTTGAACATAGATTTTTTGGTCTGTATCACGTGAAAAGGCTACATGCATGTGACTTAATGTGCCAGCAGCTAGCCAACGTTGCCAATCCGTTTGATAGAGGAAATCCGTAACAAAATGCTGATCACCAAAGATGAGCCATGCTTTCCCCTCAATCCCTAACTCTTCTCGCTCCTCTAGAAAAGCTCGATATGGTGCAACACCTGTGCCTGCACCAATCATAATAATTGGCGTTTCATTATTCTCTGGCAATCTGAAATTCGGATTTTTATGAACATAGATTGGTAATGTATCACCTATTTGTATTCGTTCTGCCACACTTCCAGAGCAAACACCAAGACGTTGTCTACCTGCTGTTTCATAGCTTACCTTGCCAATCGTTAAATGAACCTCTTCGCTATTGGCCTTTTGGCTACTAGCAATAGAATAAAGTCGAGCTGGAATTTTACGCAGTAACTCTACAAATTGCTGTGCACTCCAAGTAAATGGTGTAAATTCCTCTACTAGGTCGAGCAAGTCTCTTCCTTTTGCATAGTCCTTCCAGGCTTTTGGTTCTTCAAATAGCTTAGAAAATTCTTTATGCTCTGTATAAGCAGCAATTTTTTCGAGTAACGGTTTAGATAACACCGTAATTTCTAATTTTTTCTGTAGTGCTTCTTTTATTGTTATTGTTTCATCAAAAACAGTCACTTCTGTCTCCGAATCAAATTGAAGTGCTGTCAGCAATGCATTGACTAATTGTTCATCATTCTCTGGCAGAATGCCAATGCTATCGCCAGGTTCAAAATGAAAATTAGCTCCCTCAATCGATAATTCAAGATGACGCGTCTCTTTATTGGAGCCACGACCATTTAGATTTATATTTTCAAGTACTTCAGCGTAAAATGGATTTTTTCTTGAATATGTAGATTCTTCAAGTACTTGCGCCCCTTCGGTGTGTGCTGAAGTAGACGTTGCTGAAGTTGTATGCTGAAGAAATTCCTGTTGAACCGCGGAGAACCACTGTGCAGCTGCGTCATCATAATCTACATCGCAATCTATACGAGGAACAATTCTTGTTGCACCTAATTGCGCAAATCGCTCATCGAAGTCCTTACCTGTCTTACAAAAAAATTCATAGGAGCTATCCCCTAAAGCAAGAACCGAATATTGTAGGTGTTCTAGCTTAGGCGCCCGCTTGCTATGCAAAAATTCATAGAATTGTATCGCTTGATCGGGTGGATCTCCCTCTCCATGTGTACTCACAATAAGTAATAGATTGGTGATCTTTTTTAAATTACTAGCTTTAAATTTCCCTAATGATGAGACAGTTACATCTACCTGCTGCTCTTTTAAAGCTGCTGCATACTTTTCAGCTAATCCTTGACTATTGCCTGTTTGGGAACCATATAAGATTGTTATTGTTTTGGTAATCGGCTGGGCTGCTGGTGGTGCCTGTTCAACAATTGCTTCAAGAGTTGCTTGGGGAGCACTTAGGTAACCGTTTAGCCAAAATTTTTGTTCAATTGTTAATTTAGGGAGAAGCTCGTTTAATAACTTCACCTGCTCTTCATTAAATGGACTGTTTATTACTTGTAATTTCAATCTTTGCCACCTCACGAATCTTCTTCATTTCATATTTTTTAATTTATCGAAGCCTTATTTTTTCCTTTTTCTCAATCTGAACCACATAGGAATTTTGAACAATCAATGTAATTGATCCGTGGTTCACAGTATTTAACATTTGGCGGACATTATCTAATGCTAGATTTATATTTTCAGTTCTTTTATCTACCATTACGAAACACCTTCCTCTTTAAAATGTAGTAATTCATCAATACGTTCCACTAATACTTTTTTCACATTGTCGTCATAGCCTAAGCTTTCACATAACATAATGTTTTGACTGTCAAAGCCTTGTAATCGCTTGGCAATACTTTGTCTTAAAATGCCTGTAAATAATAAATAAGGGACAATAAAAATTTGCTGTTGCTTCCCTTTAACTTGCAGTAACCAGTCTTCAAAGGTTGGTCCCATTCCGTATAAGAAGCATGTATCAACGGCTTTATAGTGATATTTAGTACGTAGCCTTTTGGCAATTTTGGCTAAATCCCTCTTGACGGCTGGATCACTACTCCCACGTCCTATGAGTAAAACACTCGCATTGCTGTTAGGTTGCTGTTTTTCTATTATCCTAGCTTGTAATGTGTCAATTAATCGTTCATGAATGCCAAGAGGCTCACCATATGTAAACTTTACATATGGGTATAGTTTTTGAGCTTTTGCCATTTCTTTCGGAATATCATGCTTTGCGTGTTGAGCAGCTAGTAGGAGAATAGGCATTACGGCAATCGCTGTTGCCCCTTTCCCAATACAGCTAGCAATGCCTTCTGCAATGGTTGGTGTTGCCAGCTCTAGAAAGCATATTTCCTGAATAGCTACTGTCACTTCTTGTTGTACGCCTTGAAGAAAGTTTACGGCCTGCTCTACACCTTCCTTGACACGACTGCCATGTGCAATATATAAAATAGCCTGCATAATCCCACAACCTTATCCCGTTATTTGGATTGGCTGTGCGGGGTTTTGCTCAAACCAATGAATGGTTTCTCTTAAGGTCACAACCTTCCCTACTAATATGATGCTAGGGTTATGAATATTTTCTGTACGCACAATTTCCTCAATTGTAGCTAAAGTCCCCGTAACAGTTCTTTGCTTAGTAGAAACTGTTCCCCAGTGAATAACAGCCACAGGCGTTTTTTCATCACGGCCATATTTGAGTAATTGTTGACGGATATACGGAAGATTACCAACACCCATATAAATGGCAATCGTATCAATTCCTTTTGCAAGACTTTCCCAACGGATAGCATCTTCTTTTCCATCCTGCATATGCCCAGTAACCATAGCAAAACTTGAACCTAAGTTACGATGTGTGACAGGAATACCTGCATATGCTGGAGCTGCTATACCTGACGTAATACCAGGCACAATTTCAAAGGGAATTTGATGCTTCGCTAACACATCTGCCTCCTCTGCCCCTCTACCAAAAACAAATGGGTCTCCTCCTTTTAATCTTGTGACAACATATCCTTGTTGGGCATAATCAACAAGCGTTTGGTTGATTTGCTCCTGAATCATGGCATGTTGCTGAGGCAATTTCCCGCAAAAGATTAATTTAGCGTCTTTCTTGGCATAGGCTAATAGCTCTTTATTAATGAGTCTGTCATATAAAATGACATCTGCACATTCAATGCAACGTAATCCTTTAATCGTAAGGAGGTCAACATCTCCAGGACCTGCACCAACAATATAAACTTTCCCCATTTCATCTCACTCCTTCTGTCAATTACGCCTCGTTGTAATGGCATTTCAGATTGATTAAACTTACTAATAAGGGTCCTCGATTTTCTAAACCTGACACTTTGCTTTCGGTACAAAAACCTTTACTAAATTAAGATAAAGAAAAAAGGCTAATATTATCCTTAGACACAAAAATGCCTATGAATAATAAAAGCCTCTAGTTTGCTAGTCAGCCACATATTTAATTCTTAGTAATATAATAAGAATAATAAATAATTTAGTATATTCTGTCAACACTAATTTTGATACTTCGTTAGGCACAATAAAAACCAGTTGTCGATATCAAGATCGACAACTGGCTGATCTAATTATGTGCTTACCATGGTCTACGATATCGCGGACCTGGTCGAAAATATGGACCTGGTGGATATGGTCGATAGTTTGGATAATATGGATTGTAAGGATATTGATTAAATTGAGAGCCAAGGAAACTGCCTAAAAAACCACCAAAAAACGGTGCGCCAAATGGCCAAATAAAGCCTCCAAATCCTCCGCCTGGATAACCTCCGAAATTGCGCATATGCTACCTCCCCTTTTTACTCTATCGTATGAAGGAAGATACATCTATCATATGTAGAATGCCTATTCTATCGAGATTAGTGCATAAATCACAAAAAATCAGCGAGAATAAACTCCCGCTGATTGACACGCTTTATTATTTTTCTTCCCCTAAACGTTGGACAAAATTCGCGAGTGTACGGACCATAACACCAGTACCACCCTTAGGTCCTAAATCATGTACAGCTACTGCATCAGATGTGCCTGCTATATCCAGGTGAATCCATGGTGTATCACCAACAAATTCGCCCACAAAACCGCCGCCGAAAATCATATGACCATCACGACCAGGTGAATTATTTAAATCAGCTACATCTGATTTTCGAATTCGTTTTTTATCATTTTCTGTTAAAGGCATACGCCAAACAAATTCATCGGTCTCTTTTGCAGCTTCCATAAATGCTTCAAAAAATGCATCATCATTTGCAAGAGCACCTGTTTTATCCATACCTAGTGCAGTAATAACGCCTCCAGTTAAAGTAGCAACATCGATCAGTGATGTAGCCCCTTGCTGTTTAGCATATGTAGTTGCATCTGCCAGAACTAAACGCCCTTCTGCATCCGTATTTAATACTTCTACCGTTTTTCCGCTGTACGTCGTAATCACATCATCTGGTTTAAACGCTGTATCAGACACCATATTATCTGTAGAACCGATAACGGCTACAACATTTTTATTTGGACGTAATTCACCGATAATTTTCATCGCACCAAGTACAGCAGCGGCACCGCCCATATCACCTTTCATACCAACCATAGAGTCCTTTGGTTTTAAAGAATAGCCGCCTGTATCATACGTTACACCCTTACCAACAAGGCCAATTGGATCTTCAAAATCTTCAGTCGCTTTATATTTTAAGGTAATTAATCGTGGTTCTTCATAAGAGCCTTGGTTAACACATAATATACCACCCATACCTAGTTCCTCTAATTGTGCTTTATCTAATATCTCTACTTCAAAATCGTATTCCACAGCAAGAGATTGTGCATAGTTAGCTAAATCCGTAGCTGTTAGTAGGTTTGGAGGTAAATTAATTAAGCTACGAGCTTCATTGACAGCATCTGCATAAATCACACCTACCTCAAAGCTTGCCACCACTTCATCTAAATCCTCTGCTGTAGTCACAAGGTGAACAGCATCAATACGTTTATCTACTTCGTTTGAAGTTGTTTTATAATGTGGGACAGCATAATAGCCAAGGCCAATTCCTTCACCTGCTAAAAATGCTACATCTGCTGTTGAAATTGACTCTGTTGTAAATGATTCAAGCCAGATGGAATACTCTTTTACTTTTAAAGATCTTAATTCTTTTCCCACTAAACCAAATGCTGTGCGAATATCACCTTCTGTGAGGTTTTTACGCTCATCTAAACCTACAAATACAATACGTTTCAGGTTAGCATGGTCTTTCACAAATGGTAATTTCGTTAGTTTCTTTAATTCAGTTGAGACGTCTCCTGCACTAATCCATGTATCAAGGGCTTCACCGTAAAAAGATGAAAAGCTTGCCCAGTCCTGCATTTGTTCACGATGTTTTGTGACTCCTACCACTAATAGTTCAGTAGAAATCGTTTCAAATGTTTTTGCTTCTTTTACAATATGCATGTAAATTCCTCCATTCCATATACTATTATAACGAAGTTTCTGAAAAGCGCGTAATATTTGCCTATATCTTCTTTTAGAAAATAATGAATGTTATAATAAAAGCAATTATTTGCGAAGGTTGTGATGAAATTGAGTTTACTCCACAATACCCCATTACTAATTGCCCTCTTTGCGGTTCTCTTTGCACAGTTTGTTAAAATCCCCATTCATTTTTTAATGACCAGACAAGTAAAATGGGGACTTTTTACCTCAACAGGTGGAATGCCTAGTTCTCACTCTGCTTCTGTCACTGGATTGGCAACCTCAATTGCCTATGAGACGGGTTTGGAATCCCCCATTTTTGCGGTAGCCGCAATGTTTTCCATTATCGTGATGTATGATGCTAGTGGTGTTCGTTACCAAGCAGGTCAGCATGCAGCCATTTTAAATCAACTGCGTAAGGATTTCCAAACATTGCTTCATGATTTAAAAAAATGGCCACAGATGGACGGACAAGAAAAAATGGAGGAATTAAAAACATTATTAGGCCATAAACGAAGTGAAGTATTTTTTGGGGCTCTAACGGGTATTTTTATCGCCATCATAGCCTACGAGTTTTTCATCTAACAGACATCAACACATCCTCTAGAGGAGGCTGTGTTTTTTTGTATAAAAAAAGTATTCTTTCTTCAATTGAAGAAAGAATACTAAGCACGTTAGAACATTCGATAGCCACTTTTACGTAAATAAATCATCACGATACCAGCCACAATAGAACCCGCAAAGCCACCTGATAAAATAGCAATATCCACAAACTGAAGTGCCTGTAATTTATCAATTAATGCTGGGAATGCAGAGCCTGGCTTAAAAATATAATCTAAGAAGCTTACTTCATCTACAATAAAGATGACAACAATTGGATACACAATTGCCATTAACCATGTCATCCGTAACAGCATATTTAACAAGAATCCGATACCAAAGAACATGACGAAAAATAACAAAATAGAAATGATTAACTGCACTAATGAAACTGGACCATCCATGTATGTATAACCTCCGTTTTCCTCTCATTAGTTTACATGATTACGACACCGCTTTCAATGAACATATCCTTGTTTTCGCTTGTTCGTCATATTTAGGAAAATCATCAATCGATCATCTATGGTTGATCTTTGAATTTAGGGGTATATGCTTCTTCCGCGGTATTTGCTTCTCCTTCGTCGTAGATGCTTTTTTCACCAAAAAACTATTGAAGACAAATGCTTATCTTCAATAGTTTCTATGATTTTATGAAGTTGATTGAGCTACTAAAAACTTTGGTGATTTCCAAAGCTGTGCCCATTTTTTAAATGCTGTCAGCACAATTAAGAAGCCAAGCATTAACATGATAACAGATAAAATCCCATTTAACATATTAAAGCCTGCAGCGGCTGGATTCCAGTATACATTTTTAATCATCCAATAGCCTGCAACGTTGACCGTAATGTATAAATAAGCCAATGGGATAAAGCATGTCAATGCATAGATGCGTTTATCTGCGACCTTCAATACCATCGTCACTCCACATACTAGACCAATGGCTGCCATTAGCTGATTGGATACACCAAATAATACCCAGATTGAGCTTATATCCCCTGAATACAATAAATAGCCCCACATAAAGCAGGCAAGTGCACTAGCAAAAATTGTACCTGGTACCCAATTGGTACGCTTCAGTGGTTTATAAACATTGCCACCAAAATCTTGTATTAAATAACGAGCTACCCTTGTTCCAGCATCAATGGCTGTAAGAATGAAAACCGCTTCAAACATAATGACAAATTGATAGAAATACGAAGATAACTCTGCGAACCAAGGAATACCTGTAAAGATATCTGTCATACCAACTGCTAGCGTTACAGCACCTCCTGTTCGTCCTTCCAAGTCCATGCCGATACTTTGAGACAATGCTTGTAGATGAACGGGCTCCATTCCTAATGTAGCAAATACAGCTGGTGCTGAGTTAATCGCAAAATAGTCGGCTGGATGAAGAGCAGTAGCTGCGATTAAAGCCATCACACCTACTAGTGACTCTACTAACATAGCACCAAAGCCTACAATACGGATGTCCTCCCAACGATCAATCATCTTAGGTGTTGTTCCTGAGCCTACAAAAGCATGGAAGCCAGAAATGGCACCACAGGCAATTGTAATAGAAACAAACGGCCACACAGGACCGGCAATTACTGGTCCACCACCATGAATAAACTCTGTCAATGGTGGGAATTGAATAGCAGGATTAACAAAGAAAACGCCAATAATTAGTGCAATAAATACCCCAATCTTCATGAAACTACTTAAATAATCACGAGGTGCTAATAAAAGCCACACAGGTAATGCAGCGGCAAAAAAGGCATAGATTGGTAAGATGATAGCTAATGTATCCCGATCAAATGTTAAAAAATCACCGAATGCTGTGCCTTGAATAAGCGGTCCGATAAATACCCCAATCATTAATAAAATAAAGCCTACAGTAGATGTAACAATTAAATTGCCTGTTTTACGATAGGCAATACCCACAAGCATGGCGATTGGTATCGTAATACCTACAGCAAATGTTCCCCATGGATTGCGCTCTAAAGCACCTAACACCACCATCGAGAGACCTGCCATTGTAATCGTAATAATGAATAGCATCGCAAGGCCTGTACAGAAACCTGCGATAGGGCCTAGCTCCTCCTTCATCACTTCCGATAGGGATTTACCACCATGACGCATGGAAGCAAATAAAACAACAGCATCATGAACTGCCCCACCAATTACTGCTCCGATTAATAGCCATAGAAGTCCAGGCAAATACCCAAATTGTGCAGCTAGGATTGGTCCAACTAAAGGTCCTGCTGCTGCAATCGCTGCAAAATGATGCCCAAAGGTTACCCACTTATTCGTCGGAACATAGTCTTTACCATCTTCCAAAGCGTGGGCTGGGGTGGGCGTATCATCTTTTATTTTAAGTACCTTCTTTGTAAAGAAAATGCCATACAAACGATAGCTGATCATCAAAATACAAATAGACCCTATCACTATTGTAATCGCATTCATGCAAACACCCCTTTTACTTTTTCCACATCATAGCAAAGGAATGTCCATATTATTCGTAAAATAACTGAAATGTCAGAAATTAAAGTTGAAAGGTAGTAGTTGTCCGTTGAAATGCAACTACTTCGAAAGGTCAAAAATTTTCCGTACATCCTTCATATATAGCCTACTTACTGGAATGGAATGTCTGTTATGCACAATTAAATTAAATTTAGAACTACTCCAAGGCTCTAATTCCACAATATGCTCTAAATTGACAATATACGCGCGATGGACACGTACAAAGCCTTTTAAGGTAAGTCTTTTTTCTAACGCGGCCAATGATTCAGAAGCAAAAAAACGCCCCTGCTCTGTCACAACAACCGTTTTACTATCCTCAGAGGTACAATACAAAATATCCTGTATTTTCAATAATAAAATTCGATCGTTTACATAAACTGTTAACTTATCGAGCTTGTCCAACTGAGATGCCTTTAACTCCTCCATTGTTTTTGCTTGCGCAGCTCTTTTTTTAGCTAACAGTTTTTCCACAGCTGTTTGTACCCTTTCTGCCTCAAAGGGTTTCAATATATAATCAAATGCATTGACTTCAAATGCCTGCAAAGCATAGTCATCGTAGGCTGTAGCAAAAATAATTTCAGGTCTCTGTGCATTCAGTAATAATTGTTTAGCTAAGTCAAGTCCATTGTTCATGCCTAATTCAATATCTAGAAATATACAATCGACTTCTTCAAGCTGTGACGCTTTGCACAACTCCTCAAGATTTTCAGATTCACCACAAACATTCACTAATGCTGTTTGCTCTAATAAATATCGCAGTTCCGCGCGTGCTAAGGGTTCATCATCCACAATATATACATTCAAATTTTTCTACTCCCATCTAGTCGCCTTTAACGGCAGTTGAATCATAATTTTTGTGCCCACATCTAACGTACTTGTTATATGAAAATCCGCTTCAGAACCATAAATTTCATGGATCCTCTGATAAATATTCCAAAGAGCGGTTCCTGTCCCCTGTTCGGATTGCATTATACGCTTGCCAAGTTGTTTTACCTGCTCCTTCCTCATACCACAGCCGTTATCTTCCGTTAACAGGACCAGCTTATCATTCACACGTTGTACTTTGACATAGATTTTGCCTTCATTACGATTTTTAAAGGCATGATAAATAGCATTCTCGACAAGAGGCTGTAAGGTAAATGGAGGAATTTGCACATCAAAGAGTGTTTCATCCATGATAAATTCAACTTCGTAACGATTTGGAAACCGTGTTTGCTCAATAGATAAATAAGCTTCAACATGATCTATTTCATTTTTCAGTGGAATGAGCATTTGCCGTGCGCCCTGCAGATTGCTTCTAAAAAATGTACTAAGCTTGATTAATAATGCTCTTGCCTCATCTGCATCTGTCCGAATCAAGCTTGAAATAGTATTCAGACTATTAAAGAAGAAATGTGGATGAACTTGTGCTTGTAATGCCTTGATTTCAGCATCCTTTAATAATTTTCGCTGTTGCTCAATTTCAGCATATTCAAGCTGAGAGGAAAATAGTCTACTCAAACCCTCTGCTAGCTCCTTCTTCACCCCTGTCAAAGAATCCGCTTTAGTGAAATAAAGCTTTAAGCTTCCAACTGTTCGATGCTGTACCTTCAAGGGCAAGACAATGGCAGCACTTAATGGGCAGCTAGCGTGTGGACATTGAATTTCCTTTTGAGATGTAGCCATTAAAATTTTGCCTTCCTCTAATACTCGTTTTGTCAAAGCTGTCATGATTTCTCGATGAATTAAATGATGATCCTCCCCAACGCCAACATGTGCTAACACCCCATTTTTATCGGTAATAGCGACCGCATCTACTTTTATTTCTCTTTTAATAATTTCTGCAACCGTTTGGCATGATTCTTCATTCAAGCCCTTACGAAAATGCTCAATTGTTTGTTGGGCAATTGAAAAAGCTTGATGGGTTTGTAATGCCTTTGTTCGCTCCTCTTCATCAATAAACGTTTTAATAATCATGAAAAATAAAAATATCCCAAAGGCATTCATTAAAATCATCGGCATTGCAATTAATGAAACTAACTGTAAGGCCTGCTCAAATGGCTTCGCGACTACTAAAATCACCAGCATTTGAATCGTTTCTGCACAGATGCCGATAATGACTGCTTTCTTATAGGAAAAAGTTTGACGTATTTTAAAGCGTTTACTTAAACCACCTGTAATAAAGCCAGCTAGAATTGTTGAAACACCGCAGGCTATTGCTGTAAAACCACCAAGTGTAATTCGGTGAATACCTGCAATAATTCCTACACATACACCAACAAGTGGTCCACCAAAAATTCCTGCAATAGCGACACCAATTAATCTCGTATTAGCAATGGCCTCCTCCGCATTGATCGTACTATGTATCATCTGATTTAAAGGATGGATTGTCCCACTTTCAATTTTAATCCCTGTATAACTGCTGATAATACATAGGCTACTAAAGATAATAATGAGCCATATTTTCTCTTTCGTTCCTTGCTCCTGAAACAGCTTTTCTCGAAAGAGTCGCCATCTTGACATTAAAAAGGCAAACACAATGATCAGCCCAACTCGCTCTAACATAAATAAAAACAGCTCCATCAAAGGTCACCTCCTAAAAGTCATATTATTTTTTAAAGAATAAACGATAAGAGGTATAACCAAAAATATCACCCGGATTAATCCCTTCTATCGCCTCTAAGTGATGTCTTTCAAATTGATTGGAAGCCATTTCCTTTAACATCACAGAGGTTGTTTCATCTTGTGCTAGTTCCTGTGGATACAACCATTTTGCTTCTAAAATTTCTTTTTCTTGAATGGAAACCTGCTGCTGCTCATCTAGCATTCGACAATAAAAAATCGCCATATTATCACTGATATCATCACGGATGACACCTGTTCTAAATCCAATTAAGCCTGAGACTCTACAATCGATGCCTGTTTCTTCTTTGATTTCACGAATAACCGCTTCATCTACCGTTTCTCCTGCATTAACAAAACCTGCTGGCAATGACCAACGTCCTTTCAATCCGCTATAAGCCTTTTTCACAACTAACCATTGTCCAAGCTCATTCACCGTAACACCTGATACACCCAACCATATTTTCCCTCGATCTTTTCTCATAACCTTCACCTCTATCTACCTATTATACCTGCTCACTTTCTATGGAATGAAGCATTTATTCTGAATTTTACAGTTAATCCACAGTGAAAATGCTTCTTTCATTCAACCTCAATGAAAGAAGCTATTATACATTGCCTTGAATTTCACTAAATAAGGTCATAAAAATTTGTTGGAAGTGTCAGGTGATTTTTAACATAGTTACTTACAAACAGGTAAATAAAAAGAAAGAAAAAAGCTCCTTTCATTCATCATGTTTTGCAACATCATCAATCAAAGAAGCCTATTATTGTAAGCCCATTATTCGAATGGATTTATTTACTTTTACTCACAAACCTCAGGCGTACCTTCACGCTTTGCTGTTCTGAAAGACGTACCACAGCCACATGATGCAATGGCATTTGGATTATCGATTGTGAAGCCACCGCCCATTAGCGATTGTTTATAGTCAATTTTTGTTCCCATCAAAATCGGCGCATCTTCACGGGAAACAAGAATTGTTAAACCATGCTGAACATCTTCAAAATCATCATCTTTTTTCTCTTTATCAAAATGCATGCCATAGGATAGCCCGCTACAGCCGCCACCATTCACCACTACACGTAAAAAAGAACCTTGTTCTTCATTATGCTCCATCATTTCATTAATATGAAAGCCAGCAGCCTGTGTCACTTCTATAATTTGCTTTGTACTTGTCATCCCAATCACCTTCCTTCTTACGTATTATCATAACAATTTTGACCATTGTATGACAAACATTCAGCTTCAAGTCGATTATAAGTTATAATTCTCATATTTTTCACATTAATAGTATTTTTTATTCATGTTAATAAAAACATCATTGGTATAATAGTTACAACGAATTCTTGGCAGGGGGTAATATATATGGAGATTTCACCATATTATGAGAAAAAAATTCAATGTTTAAATTGCAAAAAAGAATTTCCAACATTAAAAGTGCGTTCAAAATTTATTAAAGTAGATCATACGGAAACAGATTTTCAACCTATTTATGCAGATGAAGTGAATGCTCTCTATTATAATGTTTTTGTATGTGAGCATTGTGGCTTTTCCTTTACAGAAGACTTTACAAAATATTTTGCACCGGGTATCCAAGATGATATACGTACACAAATTACAGAAAAATGGGTGCATCATGATTTCAAGGGTGAACGTACCGTATTTCAAGCGATTCAAGCCTATAAGTTAGCGTTTCTTTGTGGCACGATTAAAAAAGAAAAAAATGTAGCGATTGCTGGACTAACTTTACGTCTTGCATGGCTTTATCGTTCCTTAAACAATAGTGGACAAGAAGAGCGCTTTATGAAATTAGCACGTGATTATTATATGGAATCTTATTCTACCGAGGACTACAGCTCTACACAAATGTCAGCTGTCCGAATTATGTATATGATTGCTGAATTATCTAGACGTATTGGAGATATTGAAAATGCGACACGCTTCTTTTCTAGAGTCATTGAAAAACAAAGTGTCGGTGGTGAGGCAAAAATTATAGATATGGCGAAAGAACAGTGGGCCATTATTCGTGAAGAAAAAGAACATGCGCGTCATAAATAGGTAAATAAAAAAGTTCTAGCTTGCAAACAGCTAGAACTTTTTAAAAAGGCTTAGAATACTTGCTCTACTTCCACGATACCTGGTACTTCTTCTAATAATGCTCGTTCAATACCAGCTTTTAATGTAATCGTAGAACTTGGGCAACTGCCACAAGCACCTAATAAACGTAATTTCACAACGCCATCCTCAACATCTACTAATTCACAGTCTCCACCGTCACGTAGTAAGAATGGACGTAATTTATCTAATACCTCTTGAACTTGGTCGTTAATTGTTGCTTCTGCCATTTATCTCGACTCCTTTCCTTATAATGATTATAATGTTAGCAACAGAAAAAATCCAATATTGAATCACAAGGAGAGAAAATACTATGCCATCAACAAAACCTATGATTGAAATTTATGGAACAGCTGTCATCTGTGCTAGTTGTGTCAATGCCCCATCTTCCAAGGATACATATGAGTGGCTACAAGCAGCCATCAATCGCAAATATCCAGATCAAGCATATGATATTCGCTATATCGATATTGAAGGTCCAATTGAGAATGAACGCGACCAAGAGTATGCGTCACGTATTCAAGACGATGAATTTTTCTACCCCCTTGTCCTCATTAACAATGAGGTAGTTGGAGAGGGCTATGTCCAACTAAAGCCTGTATTTACGGCCCTTGAAAATTTAGGGTTTGTCCCAGACGAAACGGTTTAATAAAAATAAAGGGATTGTTTCAAAATGAATTTTGAAACAATCCCTTTCAGCTAATTAATCATTTTGACGTTTGTAATACCATAATAATCCTGATTTCATTAAGCGAGCGATACGCCCAGTTACTGTTGTATCAGCTAAGTATACAAAGCCTTGTTTTTTACCAAGAGCCCCCATGAAGCCTTTTAATTTAATATCTGGCATCTTCTCTGGTAAATGTTCACCTTTCCAACGCATACGAAGTACTTTCACAATTTGCTCCGCTTGTTCCTCTGCTAATTGTGCTGTTGGGGCTAAATCTGATGAAGCACAATCTCCTACAACATAGACATGTTCATCATCGAGTAAATTAAAATACTGTGTGACAAGTGGACGGTCATGTTTATCTTTCTCAACATCCATATCACGCACAATTTTGACTGGCTGAACCCCCGCAGTCCAAACCACTGCATCAAGTAAAATTTCATCATCATGATTAAAAATTTTACCTGGCTCTACTCTTGTAATATTTGAATTGGCAACCACATCAACATTATGCTTAACAAACCAATCCTTTACATACTTACTGAGTTTCTCTGGAAAATCTTTCAATATACGTTGACCACGGTCAAATAGCTTGATTTTTAAATCTGAGCGACTTTCACGTAGCTCACTTGCAAGCTCAATTCCACTTAGGCCAGCCCCTATAATTCCAACTGTAGACCCAGCTGGTAACCCACAAAGTGCTTGGAATGTTGCACGTGATTTACCCATTGTTTGAATGCTGTACGTATACTCTTCCGCACCTGGTACACCATGATATTTATCTTCACAGCCAAGCCCAATGACTAAATCATCATATTCTATACGTTGTCCGTCTTCAAGAATGACTACTTTTTCCGCACGATTAATTTCAACGACTTCTCCATATACGGCTGTTAAACGTTCATGCTCTGGGAAGCTTACACGAATTTCTTTATCTGTTGCTGTCCCTGCCGCCAATGCATAAAACTCTGTTTTTAAACTATGGAAAGGGGCTCTATCTACTATAACTACCTCTCTGTCTAATGGTAGGCTGTTTAATAGACGAAGCATGACACGCATATTGCCGTAGCCGCCACCTAAAAGTACTAATTTTCCCATAATAGTCTCCTTTTATATCTCTTTTAATAATTGTTCACAAAGTATCCACAAACGAGTATAACCGATTGTGAGAAGTTTCACAATATCAGAATGAAATTTTGTGAAAGATTTCACAAAATAAACGAGAACCTGTTCATTTCTATTGATTTTTAAGCCATTAATAACAAATTCCCTTTATCTTTTATTAAAAAACGTTTCTTTTCTCTTAAACATAAATAATTGACGAAAATCGTAAAACCGAGTAGCATTACTTTGGTGAGGTGACATGGATGAATCCAATGGTTGAATTTTGTATAAGTAATTTAGCAAATGGCTCTCAAGCAACTTATGAAGTACTCGAACGCGATCCAAACATCGACGTTTTGGAATATGGCTGCCTCAGTTATTGTACAAAGTGCTCAGAATCCTTTTATGCAATAGTAAACGGTGAATTAGTAGAAGCAGATTCTCCTGATGAATTAACGAAAGCCATTTATCAATTTATTGAAGAAAATCCTTTATGGTAGTTTTCTAAAATACCTATATGAATAAATTTGAACAAATAAAAAGGATGTTATGCTGAAAATTAGCATAAACATCCTTTTATTACTTTAGTACGTCCACTACATATGTAGGTTGGCATTCTTTTTCGAGGACAGTCTTTGTAGGCGTCACCCCAGTATTCACATGAATGGTGTCACAGCCAAATCGAATGCCACACATAATGTCCGTATCATAATTATCACCGATCATTACCATGTCTTCTTTCGCAATTCCATGTTCGGTCGCAATTACTTCCAGCATGGCTGGCGATGGCTTACCAATATAGATTGGTTCAACATCTGCAACTTCTCCTACCAAGCGTGCAAAAGAACCATTGCCTGGTAAGAACCCATATTCTGTTGGGAATTTAATATCCTGATTCGTGGCAATAAAGGTCGCTCCTTGCTGAACAAAAACCGTTGCCCTAGCAAGTGCCATATAATCAAGCGTACGATCAATCCCCATAACAAATACATCGGGCTCATCCTCAACAGGCACAATATTTTCATTGAGTAGTGCCTGACGAATACCATCTGTACCCATCATCGCTACCTTTTTGCTTGGAAAATGTAGGGCCACATACTTTGCTGTGACCAATGCACTTGAATAAATATGCTCTAATGGCGCGTTCACGCCAATAGACAGTAAAGCTTCTTGCAGTTGTTCTCGCGTCTTCGAAGAATTATTCGTTACATAGAATGGCTCAATTCCTGCTTGCTGTAAACGATGAATAAAAGCTACCGCAGAAGGAATACCTTCCTTCCCACGGTAGACAGTACCATCTAAATCAAAGCAATAGGCCTTATATTGTTTCATTGATGATCCTCTGGCAAAAATGCTGAAACAGGTCCTAATTCATTTGTTAAATAATTATGAACTGCTGGCGAGAACTGCTTTAAAGCCATTAGATTGGCTGTTAATACATGGATAACCTCTTGGATATCTACCTCTATAAACTCACGCACAAGCATTTTACGTAAGCCAACAACTGCTTTGTATGGTGCTTCCAAATCAGCAGCTACAACTTTTTCATCGACTAAAATATCAATAATATCCTCGTAGCTTCCTGGATCGCGCATAATGAAACCGTCAATCATTAAATTTCCTACATCCATCATTGACTCCATAATGTTGTGTCCAATTCGCTCGATAGCTAATTTCTTTATATCATTCTGAAGCCAGTTATCCTCTGTCTCCAAAATAGTTAATAGCCCATCTAAGTACTGTAAATTTTTTGTGATTTTATTACGATCTACAAAATACACAAGGAAAGCCCCCATTCAAATCTTTAAAAGTTGATAGTCTTTTCTCTTCTATAGTACCATAACTATAGGATTGGAAGGAGATTAAAAGATGGAACGTTTTTTTTTATATGATGATGTAGAAGATACGAAAACAAGATTTGTTAGTTTTGCTGGACAAAAGCTACGTTATGATTTAGCTATATTACAATCTGGCCGCTTCTTTGGAAAAGTGCTTGTCATGGATATCCAGTTCGGTCGCTTTGCTATTATTGGTCCTGATGATGTAGAAGAGCCTGGTTACTTAGAACATGTGTACAATCGCACAGAGGAAGAAACAATCGAATTACGGGAATACTTGCGTGAATTATTGAACTAACACCCATTTTATTGGGTGTTTTTTTATATAACATAAAAAAATTTCGCTAACCCTGAGCGATTGCGAAATCTTTTTACGTATTGTTATTTATTTAAAGTGGATGGATTATCTTTATTATGGGGCTTGTCTTTATTTTCATTATCATTTTGCTTTTTCGCTTGCTGATTTTGACCAATCACAGCTAAATCGTCTACACTAATATCAAAACCATACCCATATTCCTCTCGATCTAATGGCTTTTTATTGCGTTTTTCTTTTGCCAACATCATCACCTCCATTCATAAATTATCCCTTTTTTAATGATTTATACGCCCTTTTTCTCAATACATTTAAGCTGTGACATCCTTAATAATCCACTGGGCAGCGCTTATTAAATCTGGAAAGACAGCATCTGCTAATGGATCTTGTTCTCCTAGGAAAACACCCTTTGTTCCTGCCCGTTTTCCTGCAATAATATCCGTATCTGTATCGCCAACCATATAGGATTTTGATAAATCAATGTTATATTTCTTTCCTAAATCCACAATTAATTTGCTATTGGGCTTGCGGCAGGCACAACCTGACTTAGGTTTGTGCGGACAATAAACGACTTCATGGATCACTGCCCCTTTTTTCTTTAGCTCCTTCACCATATGTTCATGTATTTTCTGTAAGCCACTTTCCTTCATAAAGCCTAAACCAACCCCACCTTGATTTGTCACGACAAACACATAATCAAAATGCTTATTTAGCTTTCTGATTGCCTCAGGCACTTGCGGTAAAAAGTACAAATCCTTAGGTTTATTCACAAACTTCACACGATTGGTCAGTACTTCATTGATAACACCATCACGATCTAAAAATACGGCTCTTTTCATTTGCAACACACCTTCGATAAGCTGTTTTTTGCTTTAGTTTTCCCCAATTACACAAAAGCTAACAATCATGAAAAAAAACCTGATGCCTATCACATCAGGTTTTTGTATAAGAGTTTATTCTGCTAAAGGTTCATGGTCTGTTGGCTTTGTTACTTCACTCATATCCACTACTTCTGGCTGTTTCATAACTTTCCCCAATTTACGTAATACGAAATAAGCACAGCCAAAATTACAGTATTCGTATAGATAATCTTGAAGCGTACTTATTTTTGTATCAAAAGTGGATTTTTGATTTTTATCATCAAAAAACCCCTTTAAACGTAACTGGTTATAGCCCCAATCACCTACAATATAATCGTATCTGGCTAAGATATCTGAGTATCTTTCCTGAAAAACTTCCTCCTGAAAGGCCTCGCGATAATCTTCTATTAGTTCATATTCTAATCCTTCAACTATGATCAAAGTGACACCACCCTTTTCGTTCAGCCTTGACGTTTACACTTCCGCTTGTAATTGACGTTCTTTCGTTGCAGCATTTACTTGTTCGTCTGCATGATAACTACTACGTACAAGTGGGCCAGCCTCACAATGCTTAAAGCCTTTCTCCATGGCAATCTTACGCAGTTTACCAAATTCTATTGGTGAATAGTATTTTTTAACTGGTAAATGCTTTTTCGTTGGCTGTAAATATTGACCGATCGTCATAATATCTACATTATTTGCACGTAAATCGTCCATGACTTCTAAAATTTCTTCATGTGTTTCGCCTAATCCAATCATTAGTGATGATTTCGTTGGAATTTCAGGCTGCATCTCTTTAGCTAAACGCAGGAACTCTAAAGAGCGTTCGTATTTTGCACGAGCGCGCACTCTTGGTGTTAAACGGCGTACTGTTTCAATATTATGATTTAAAATATCTGGTTTTGCATCCATTAACATTTGAAGGTTCTCCTTCATCCCGCCTAAATCTGATGGCAATACCTCAACAGATGTGAAAGGACTTTTACGACGAATTGCACGTACTGTTTCTGCTAAAACTTGCGCTCCGCCATCCTTTAAATCGTCACGTGCGACCATTGTAATAACAACGTGCTTTAAATTCATAATAGCTACTGAATCTGCAACGCGCTCTGGTTCTGCCAAATCTAGTTCATTTGGTAAACCTGTTTTCACTGCACAGAAACGACAAGCACGTGTACAAACGGAACCAAGAATCATCATGGTAGCAGTACGTCTCTCTCCCCAGCATTCATGGATGTTTGGACAACGAGCTTCTTCACATACTGTATGCAGATTTTTCTCACGCATCAGCTTTTTAAGCCCTTTATATTCATCATTCGTGTTTAGTTTTATTTTTAGCCAATCTGGTTTTCTTACATGTTCTTCTTTACTTGTAGGTTTACAAGATGTCATACGAATATCGCCCCTATCAAAAATATACATTTTTTAATATTAACTATCTTCACTGTTGTCAATGTAACATATTAAAGGCACTCCAACAACTATCACAACAAACATTTCTATTTATAAGGGACAGGTATTTCTATGGACGGTTGTGGCGCGTCACTACTATTGGTATAAATGTTTGGAACAGGTCCCCTTGTTAGGCCCATCGCTACAGGTATATCCTGTGCAACGGTAGAAGATTTACTAGCGAAAGGAACAATAATCTGAACATTTACCTCTAAATGAATACCTACCTCCACATAAGCACTATTGATTCCAAATTCTTGAATAGAGGATGTCACATTACTATGAACATTCCCAATCACATGGAAGCGAATTGGGATCTTTGGCCCCAAATTTCCAAGCAAGGGAATATTGGCTGCTTGACCAAGCGGTACAAAAAAGACAATGCCATCACCATCTTGGATCCTGTTAATATCATATTCAACATTATCTAATTCAGGTAAATGGGATAGCTCTCCCTGTTCAGCTTGCTCCAAATACATTTTAACAAGCTCTAATGTCTCTGCTCGAACACGATTAATGATTTCTGTATTAAACTTAGTCGTCATCATTTCAGACGTACCTGGAGGAATATCTTCAATGATATCATTTACATCTAATACATTAGAGGTACGTGAATTAATGGCTTTACTCACAACATATGAGGCAATCTTCGTAGTTTGCACTTCCGCATATTGCAAATAGGTTGGCATGAGCCGTTCATTTAAATAATAAATAAATAATATAAGGCAAACAACCATACTAACAATTAAAATCGTTAATTTATTAAGACGCATTCCCCTTCTACCATATGAGCGTAATTTCATTCTTTTTCGAGGGAAAAACAAAAAAATCTCCTCCTGTTCCATAACGTATGAACAGGAGGAGTAATTTATTCTACTTTTGCGGGAACCACATAATCCGTCTCAACATTTTCAATTGTTACATCAGGATAATCCACTAAATTAATTTCATATGTAGCTGCCAGCAATTGATCTTGTTCTTCAAAAATACGAATCCATGGTAATGCCGCATCCAACGTGTTTTGTCTAGATACAATCCCACGGCGTCCATCTGATAATTTTAAAATAACACCATTTGGATAATGAACAACAGCTCTTTTTAAAGCTTTTACAATTCGAGCATCATAAAGAGTGCCCGAGCCAGCTTCAACAATAGCTAGTCCTTGTGAAGGGAGCATCTTCTCCCGGTATACACGATTCGTTGTCACCGCATCAAAAACATCTGCAACACCAATTATCTTGGCAAATGGATGAATTTCAAAGTCAACAAGTCCTCTTGGATAGCCACTTCCATCAATACGTTCATGGTGTTGGAAAGCACAGTGCGCCACAAGCAGAGAGATTGAATGTAAATTCCGTAATAAATCAAAACCGTAACGAGCATGCATCTTCATCATTTCAAACTCATCATTCGTTAAACGTCCTGGCTTTGTTAAAATATCTTTCGGTACCATTAGTTTACCGACATCGTGTAATAATGCACCTATCCCGATCAAACGTAAATCCTCAGCAGAGTAGCCAAGTTCTTTGGCAATGGCAATAGAATACAATGTCACTTGGAAAGAGTGTTGATATAAATATTCATCAAATAAATAAGCATCTGTTAAAATGGTTAGAATTTCATTATTTCCAGTAACTGCAGAAAGTAATTCATCTACGATCGAAACAATTGTCTTTGATTGCTGATCTAATATATAAGAAGCATTTACTGGATTCAAACCATCAATGGACTGGAACGAATCCTTTATAGTTTTGATGACTTTATTTCGCATAGCAGGTGGAACGGTCTCTTCTACTTCTATTCCCTCAGAAATCTCATCGTCAATATATAAATAATGTGTATTTAACTGTTGAAGTCTTTGAATAATACGGTCATTAATGACAACATCTTTCTTTAAAAGCGGATGACCTGCCTCATTCCAAATGGTTCTTCCTAATACCATTCCTTCTTTTAATACATCGATTGAAATTAATCGCATGACTTCTTCCCCATTCCATTCTTTAAACTCTCTCTATTGTTTAAAGAATCTTTGACCATAATCTATCATAATGTTTCGTAAAAATTCAGGTAAAATATATTGTTTTTTTGCATATTTAAAACTTGGATAAAAATAACCAAATGTAAACAGATCCAATGTGACCAGTTTATAAATGTGATTTTGATCTGCTAGCTTACCATTAATTAATAATTGCCGATTTTCATTCATGGAAAATCCATATGTCAATATTTTTCCAAAAATGACGCCTCTAAACCCTAGTCCTTTTAGTTCGATATAGGGCCATTCTTCATTTTTAGATTGCATATAAATTTCTTTCATTTCAGCGACGGATAATTCAATTGTACATAAATTAATTGGATGTGGAAAAATTCGGTGCAAATCTAAGGCAGTCACTATTCCCTTAGGAAGACCATCTAAAAATATCCCTGCATTGAATAATGCACAGTCCGCTCCGCTTTTTTCCAAAATTGCATGTGCAAATAAATCAGATAGCTGTGAATAATGGAACCATTCCTTGTTGTAGGCTTTCTTTGTTGTAAAAACTGGAGTATCCAATATTCTGTTTCCTTCATCCTCCAAAAACTGTACCACTTTCTGTTCATTTTTAACAATTGGCAAATCCTTATTATGAATTAAAGTATCCTTTTTTTCAACAATTTTCCTCAATTTTTTATCATATTCTATGATAAGATGTCCAGTATATTGGCCAAACTTACCTCCACCTGTCAGTAAAACCCCATTAATCACTTTGCCCTCTGGTAGGACATGATGAGTATGAGAGCCGAATATAACATCAATTTCTGGACACTCATCCGCTAAGAGCTCATCCTCTGTAATGCCTAAATGGGATAAGCATACAACAATGTCTACTTCTTCACGTAGTTGATGCGCTAAACGTAGCAGTGTACTTCTAGCGTCGTCCATATGCCAATTTAATTCTTCATAATATACTTCAAACATGGCCGTGGCTGCAATGACGCCAATCTTCGTACCCATTGCTGTTGTTAAGATTACATAAGGCTTCATCCATGCTGGCTTCTTCCCGTGGGAGGCATATACATTTGCAACCACAACATCAAAATTAGCATTGTCATATAAGTGGAAGAGCTCTTCATGGGATAATGTAATACCTTCATTGTTGCCGATTGTCACCACATCGTAACCCGCCTCATTTAGCAATCGCACATTACCTTTCCCAACTGTTGCTTCTGTATAAATGTTGGAACGATCTAAATGATCTCCAACATCAAACAAATAGCTTGTTTCCCCGATATTCCCTAATTTATTGCGCATTTCTTTCACATAGCTTTGCATTCGTGGCCAATACTTAAAATGACTATGCAAATCATTTGTGTGAAAAATATGGATCTTTTCAAGCATTAAAGCCACCTCACTTCAAATTAAGCTAATATGCCTTCTATAATAGATCGAATTCCTAGTAATAATAGAATAATCCTTAAAGCTAGTACAAGTGTATCGGATTTAATCCTCTTATTTAACGCAGCACCCAGCTTTGCTCCAACATAAGCCCCAGGAATAACTGGAATAGTATAAAGCCAGGGTACATGACCGAAATAAACATGGCTTGCAGAATTAACAATGGACGTTAAAAATACCATAAACATCGATGTTGCCACCGCGACATGTGGGGGGAATAAGAATAAAATAATCATTGCTGGCACGATCATGGAGCCGCCACCTATTCCAAATAAACCAGAAGCAAAGCCAATACCAAATGTTAATGTAATAGCAAACCAAATGGGATAGCCATATACATAGGTTTTTCCCTCAGAGTCAGTAAACTCTTGCTGCATACCATTTTTTACAAACCATTTTACAGGCTTCAGTTTGTCTCTCACAAGCAAAATAATCGATAAAATAATAAGTAAAATACCGAAATATAAATTAAAGGATGGTAAATCTAATCCTTTATTGACCCATGCGCCAAGGATTGTTCCTGGAATACTTCCAATAAAGAATATAAAACCACTTTTATAATCCACCGTTTTAGATTTCATATAGCTTAGCGTGGAGGCAAGTCCCGTGAAAATCATCATCACCACTGATAAACCGACTACTTTTTGTGGTGTAATATCTGGGATCATTCCTAAATTTAAGCCGATGTATAATGTTGCTGGTACTAATACTACACCACCACCTAGCCCAACTAATGAGCCAATTAGACCAGCAAGCAAGGCAATGATGACTAATAAAATAAACTCCATTATAGTTCCCCTTCAAACATGTTTAATTGTTTAGGTGCCAACCCGACATCGTTAATATTCAACATACCTTGTAGCTCCTTTGCGTTTTTCGCTGCATGATTACCAGAATTATTATTAAATAAAACGAAGAGTTCATTGACCTCTGGTTCAAGCTTTTTCATGCTATCCCCAAGCTGCTGTAATTCTTCTTTATTATAATCATATAAGAAGCGAACTTTACGCCAATTTTCTGCATTTCCTGTGTTCCGCCATCCATGTATATTGCGACCATGGAGACGAATCAACGCTTTATTTGCAGTCACTACAGGGTAGAAAGGAACAGATCCTACACCAGCCTGTGGTTCATCACAAATCGTATGGATAAATTGATGTTCTCGTAAGAAATCTATCGTCTGCTTGACAACATTTTCTGCATACCATGTTTGATTTCGAAATTCAATCGCTACTTCAAAATCCTTTAACTGCTGTCGGATATACAATAAATATTGCACATTTTTTCCTTGGCAATCAAACCATGGTGGAAATTGTGCTAATACCATGGCTAGCTTTCCGTAACGTTTAAATTCATTGGCACATTCAATAAATGCATTGAACATATCATTTTTTGATTCAAAGGGAATCTCTCCACGTAAATGACCCGTCATTCCTTGGTAAGCTTTCACAACAAAACGGAAGTTTTCAGGTGTATCCTCACACCATTTCCGAACATGCTCTTTGGCTGGTATGGCATAAAAAGAAGTATCTACTTCAACCGTTAAAAAATGACCTGTGTAATCAAATAATTTATCCTTTGAAGTAGTCACTCCACTATAAAGTGAAGGGTGATCGCCCCAACCAGTTAATCCTACTACAATCATGTGACATCCTCCTCTATGTACATAATCATAGCACACAGTATGTCACTACAAATAAACATCATGTAAAAAATATACCTTCTTTTATCACTTAATTATGCCAAAGAAAAAGCATGAGTCCATATTCCATTGAACTCATGCTACTATAACAGGCGACGTTTATTTCACAAGATTTTGCTGAATAGCCTCTAAAAACTTAATTCGGCTATATGCAGGGCCACCTTCCATTAGTGGATCTAGTACATTAACAAATACTCGGTCATTTTTAAATGCAGTAATATTTTGGATGATTGGATTCTTTTTAAAGTCTTCTAAAGCATTCGGCGCGTCCGCATTTTCATCTGTTGAAAACTGCACAAATAAATAATCAGGATTCATATCTGCAAGCTGTTCTACAGAAATGGCCTCTTGAGATTTAGCTTTAGCAACTTCATTAGGTACTGCTAAACCAAGCTCGCCATATAGAACTGCATTTAAAAATACTTCTTTTGGATAAACATACGCTTGTCCTCCACGAATACGAATAGCCGCTACTTTTTGATCTTGTAGTTTTTCAGTTAACGTGGACTTAGCAGCTTCAATATCAGCTTTATATGTAGATAAGATCTTCTCAGCATCTGCTTGCTTACCAGTTAGTTCTGCTAGTAAATTCAAATTAGATTCCCAGTTCGTCGAAATATGTGAAACTAAAATTGTAGGTGCAATTTTCTCTAATTTACTTTGTACCTCTTCTGGGAACTTTGTGGACCCTAAAATGACATCTGGATTTAATTCTAATATTTTTTCAAAGTTTGGTTTAATCTTCTCACCAATAGATTCTGCTTTGTCTGTTACAGAAGCATAGAGCTCAGGGAACTTGCCACCAATAGCAATAGCTCCAACTGGGTGAACATCCAGCACCACCATATCCTCCATTGCTTCCATAGCTCCTGTTACAACAATTCTTTCAACTTTTTCTGGCACTTCATAGCTTTCACCAAGATATTCAATCGTTCTTGTGCCATTTTCATTTGTTGATTCTTCTTTTGTTTGTGTCACTTCTTCTTCTTTTGGTGTATCAGTGGAATATTCCTCTTCTACTGCCTTCTTCTCTCCACATGCGGCGAGAATGAGCATAAATAATGCTATGAAACTAATAAATAAAAACTTCTTTTTCATTTACCTATTCTCCTTTGAAGATGATTAACTATCTCATCTGGCTTATTGAAGTATTGAACATCTTCTAGATTTATCAACCCCTTCTTAATTGATATTGATTCTCATTATCATTTTAGTATGTAATCTTAAAAAAATCCAGTACTATTTCTCTCCATTTTTATTCGCAACATAAAAACACAAAAAACCCCTAGTCACAATTTAACTTTATCGTCTGTCTCTCGTTGGGACACACTCGATGGGACATAAGGTAAAATGCGATAAATACTAGCCCCTTTATTACCGTTTAATCTCATTATTGGTACTTTTTAGATGATGCCTAATTTCTCTAACTTTTAACGCTACGATAAACTGTCTTTGTGCTGATCTCCAATGCTGCAGCAATAGTGGCAGCTTTCAAATGACAGGCTCCTGGATGTATCCAAAGGATGCGTTAGAAAAAATCACGATTACATTGGATGTAAAGAACTTAGGTGACTTACTGCAGCATATAGACAAGGACACAGATAACTAATATTGGTTGTCTGTTTTTTATGTACTTTCACCAATAAATTCCCTAAAATGTAATTATGGAGGGAGGAATGTATAATGAAACAATTACTATACATAGGGTCATTATCAGTATTATTACTTGCTGCATGCGGTGATGAAAACATTGCTACAATAACCCCAGACGAATTTAAAAAGTTGGAACAAGGTATGAGTTTAGATGAAGTAGAAGAAATAGTAGGTGGCAAATCAAAAAATCCAGAAGCAAAAGAAAATGAAGACTTACGATTGTTTTTAGACTATGACGGAGAAAATGGGATAGATAAAGAATCTTCTGTATCACTTGTTTTTAAAGATGGAAAATTAGAGACACTTATTGAAACTGGCTTATTAGAACCCAAAAAAGAATTAACTAAAGAAGAAAAAGAGAAAATTGATGAAAACATTGCCCAAATAATTAGTAAAGTTTCAACAGAAGAAGTCGAAAAAATCATTACTGATAAACTAGGAAAAAATAATAACTCGCAGAAAAAAGTAATAGAAAAAGTAGAAGCAACCGATAGTGGTTTAAATCTAACTTTAAATGCTTCGGATAATTTCACATTAGATATGATGAAACGTGGTATGTGGATGGATTCTATAAAAATTTTAGAACCACTTTCAAAAGTTGATAATATTAAACAAATAAATGTCGATTGGCAGCTACCTCTTATTGACAATTACGGTAAAGAGAAAGATTCCGCAGTAATGAAGTTTAGTATAGATAAAGCAACACTAGATAAAATAAATTGGGATAATTTTTTAACAGAAAGCTTCCCAGATGTAGTTACTAATTATAATGAACACCCAGCTTTAAATGAAAAATAGGTATAGGCCGCTCAACTGAGTGGCTTTTTTTATATGTATTATTGGTAATATTTCTATAAAATAAGATTACAAATATCTGTAAGGGGTGCATGACATGGATACAATAGCAGAAACAATTAAATTCACTGGCTTTGGTAAGAAGAAAGCAATGGCTAAACAAATTCAAATGAAAATAATGGTAATATCATTTTTCAAAACTATCTTGGAAATTATTTAACACCTTCTACGGTTCGAGAAAGTATAGAGAAGTATTGTAAAAAAGCTGGTGTAGATTATAAAGGTACTCATTGTTTCAGACACACACATACAGTGTTGCTTTTAAAATCGGGGGCTAGTATAAAATTTGTTTCTAACCGATTAGGGCATAAAACAATTAAAACAACTTCTGATACTTACTTAGATATTTCTGAGAAAATAGAAGAAGACGAACTAAAAAAGTTCGCCTCCTACACAAATGATAAAATCTGAATCGGCACGTTTTCGGCACGGCAGATTTTGATTGTTTTTCTAACGCCTCTAAAATCCTTATATATCAAGCATTTCAGGTGTATTACCCGATACTGCCCTCCATCTCGAATTTAATCAGACGGTTCATTTCTACTGCGTATTCCATTGGTAGTTCTTTTGTGAATGGCTCGATGAAGCCCATTACGATCATTTCTGTTGCTTCTTCTTCGGAAATTCCGCGAGACATTAAATAGAATAATTGTTCTTCAGATACTTTTGAAACTTTTGCTTCGTGCTCTAAAGATACATTATCATTAAAGATCTCGTTATAAGGAATTGTATCAGAAGTCGATTGATTATCCATAATCAGCGTATCACATTCGATGTTAGCACGTGCACCACTTGCTTTAGGACCGAAACGAACTTGTCCCATATACGTTACCTTACCACCTTGTTTAGCAATCGATTTAGAAACGATTGTTGAAGATGTGTTTGGTGCCATATGGATCATTTTAGCGCCAGCATGTTGGTGTTGTCCTTTACCTGCTAATGCAATCGATAATGTCATACCACGAGCACCTTCACCTTTTAGGATACATGCTGGGTATTTCATTGTTAATTTAGAACCGATGTTACCATCAATCCATTCCATTGTACCGTTTTCTTCTACAACTGTACGTTTCGTTACAAGATTGTAAACATTGTTCGCCCAGTTTTGAATTGTTGTATAACGGCAATAGGCATCTTTACGAACAACAATTTCTACAACTGCTGAGTGTAAAGAGTTTGTTGTGTAAACAGGAGCTGTACAACCTTCAACATAGTGTACGTGAGCGCCTTCATCAACAATAATAAGTGTACGTTCGAATTGACCCATATTTTCTGAGTTAATACGGAAGTAAGCTTGTAACGGTGTTTCTACTTTAACACCTGGTGGCACATAAATAAACGATCCACCTGACCATACTGCTGAGTTTAAAGCAGCAAATTTATTGTCTGTGTAAGGAATCACTTTGCCCCAATATTGTTTGAAAATATCTTCGTTTTCACGTAGAGCAGAGTCAGTATCTTTGAACACAATACCAAGATCTTCAAGGTCTTTTTTCATGTTGTGATAAACTACCTCAGACTCATATTGTGCAGATACACCTGCAAGATATTTTTGTTCAGCTTCTGGGATACCTAATTTATCAAAAGTTGCTTTGATTTCATCAGGTACTTCATCCCATGATTTTTGAGTAGCTTCTGATGGTTTTACATAGTACGTAATTTCATCAAAATCTAAATCTCCAAGATCGCCACCCCATTGTGGCATCGGTTTTGTATAAAATGTTTCAAGAGCTTTTAAACGGTATTCTAGCATCCATTCTGGCTCTTGTTTCATATTTGAAATTTCACGGACGATTTCTTCAGTTAAACCGCGTTTTGAACGGAAAATTGATACGTCCTTGTCATGGAAACCGTATTTGTAATCGCCGATATCAGGCATTTTTTTAGCCATCGTTTCTCCTCCGTTCATTGAGATGTATTTTTCTAGGTAATCATCCCTTGCTTTGAGTGAAGGCATAGTAGCTTTCACTCAAGAACAAGGAAGTAAAATTTATTTCACACCTTTTTCCATTGCTTTCCAAGCCAATGTTGCACACTTAATTCGTGCTGGGAATTGTGAAACACCTTGCAGTGCCTCAACATCCTCAAGGTCATATTTATCGCTGTACTCCTCACCCATCATCATTTTAGAAAAAATATCAGAAAGCTCAATAGCTTCCTCTACTTTTTTTCCTTTGATGAGCTGTGTCATCATTGATGCAGAGGACATAGAAATAGAACAGCCTTCACCATCAAATTTTGCATCCTCTACAACACCGTCTGTCACTTTCAATGTTAAGTGAATACGGTCGCCACAAGTCGGATTATTCATATCGATCGTTACAGCATTCTCATCTAAAGATCCTTTATTACGAGGATTCTTATAGTGATCCATAATGACTGAACGATATAGTTGATCTAAATTATTAAAAGACATCGCCAAAATACTCCTTCGCAGAACGTAACCCTGCAACTAAACGGTCAATATCCTCCTCTGTATTGTACAGATAGAAGCTTGCTCGTGCTGTCGCTACTTGCTGAAGACATTTCATTAGTGGCTGTGCACAATGATGTCCTGCACGAACAGCAATACCATTCATGTCAAGCACCGTTGCCACATCATGTGGATGTACATCATCTAGATTAAATGTTACTAATCCACAACGCTTCATAGGGTCACGTGGGCCAAAAATTTTCAAACCGTCAATTGTTTCAAGTTGATCCATTGCGTAGCCTGCAAGCTTATGCTCATGCTCTAGAATGTTATCTAACCCGATATCAGTTAAGAAATCAATAGCGGCTCCTAAACCTATTGCACCTGCAATAATAGGCGTTCCACCTTCAAATTTCCACGGTAATTCCTTCCACGTTGACTCATAAAGCCCAACAAAATCAATCATTTCGCCACCAAACTCAATTGGCTCCATCTTTTCAAGGTGTTCCTTTTTACCATATAGTACACCTATTCCAGTTGGTCCGCACATTTTATGCCCTGAGAAACCTAAGAAATCTACATCCAAATCTTGCACATCAATTTTCATATGTGGCGCAGCTTGTGCACCATCGGCTACCATGACAGCACCATTAGCATGTGCAATTTGAGCAATTTCTTTAATTGGATTTATTGTTCCAAGTACGTTTGATGCCATAGACACCGAAACAATTTTTGTTTTAGGTGTGACTGTCGCACGTACTTTCTCTAGGCTAAGAGTGCCGTCTGCTTCAAGCTCAATGTATTTTAAAGTTGCATTTTTTTCTTTGGCTAATTGTTGCCAAGGAATAATATTGGAATGATGCTCCATATGAGTAATGACAATTTCATCACCCTCAACAACATTTGCACGACCATAACTTGTCGCAACTGTATTTAAAGCGGTTGTTGTACCACGCGTAAAAATAATTTCCTGTGTTGATTGCGCATTAATAAACTTACGAACCTTTTCACGAGCACCTTCATATTTATCTGTTGCACGGTTTCCTAGTGTATGCACGCCACGGTGAACATTGGAATTATCAAATTCATAATAAGCTTTAATCGCTTCAATCACTTGAACAGGCTTCTGAGACGTCGCTGCACTATCAAGATATACAAGTCTATGACCATTTACATCCTGATTTAAAATTGGGAAATAGCTTTTAATGTCTTTATTCATCATTAGCGAACTTTCCTTTCAATAACCTCCGTCAGTTGCTTTTGAACGCCTTCAATTGGTAATTGCGTAACAACTGGCGCAAGGAATCCATGGATAACAAGGCGCTCTGCTTCTGCTTTCGAGATACCACGGCTCATTAAATAATAAAGCTGTAATGGATCTACTCGACCAACAGATGCTGCGTGTCCTGCTGTTACATCATCTTCGTCAATTAATAAAATTGGGTTTGCATCCCCACGAGCTTTTTCTGACAGCATTAATACACGTGATTCTTGTTGTGCATCGGCTTTTGTCGCACCATGCTCGATATAGCCAATACCGTTAAAGATTGACTGAGCTGCATCTTTCATTACACCATGCTTTAAGATATGCCCGTTTGAGTTTTTACCCCAGTGACGAACCTCAGTAGTGAAGTTAAGTTTTTGTTCTCCACGACCAACTACGACTGTTTTTGTATCTGCATGAGAACCGTCACCAATCAAATGCGTAATGTTTTCAGAGATTGTATCAGAATCATTCATTAGACCAAGAGCCCAGTCAACTTTTGCGTCACGCGCTAAACGTGCACGACGATTAACATATGTCGTAAATCCTTTTGCAAGGACATCTACTGCACCATATGTCACCTGTGCATTATCTTGAACAACGACTTCCGCAATAATATTCGCTTGCCCTTTTGCCTCTTCAACTGTTGAAACATAAGTTTCCACATATGTTACTGCTGAATTCGCTTCTGCTACTACTAAAACATGGTTATATAATGAAGCTTCCGCATTGTCATTAAGGAAAACAACTTGAAGTGGTTGCTCAATGATCACGTTTTTTGGTACGTATACAAACACTCCACCATTAACAAGTGCTGTATGAAGTGCTGTTAACTTATGCTCATCTACTTTAACAGCTTCTGTCATAAAGTATTTTTGTACAAGTTCGCCATGCTCACGAACTGCTGTGAAAATATCAGTAAAAATAACACCTTTATCAGCAAGTTCTTGTGATGCCTTAATATATGCTGGTGTATTATTACGTTGAATATATAGGTTTTCTTGTGCTTCAAGGTCAATTAAACCTTTTGCTTCTTCAGGTAGAGCATCCAATGAAGGGAATGCCTCACTATGAACTGCAAACACTGGGAAGTTCATGAAATCCCATTTTGTAATATTCGTTCTATCTGGTTTTGGCAAATCTAAACCAGCTACTTTGTCTAGTGCTGCCGCGCGAAGTTCTGTAAACCAAGTAGGTTCACCATTTGCTTCTGAGAACGAGCGCACGTCCTGTACTGTTACAGGCAAGTTAAGTTCCACTGTCATGCTAGTTCGTCCTCCTTCTTATGCTTCTTGTTCTTCTGTTTCTTCTTCGATTCCTAATTCTTTTTTAATCCAGTCATAACCTTCTGCTTCTAAGCGTTGTGCAAGCTCTGCACCACCTGATTTTACAACACGTCCTTGCATCATTACGTGTACATGGTCTGGTGTAATGTAGTTTAATAGGCGTTGATAGTGTGTAATCATTAAGCAGCCAAAGCCTTCACCGCGCATTGCGTTGATGCCTTTTGAGACAACTTTCAATGCATCGATATCAAGACCAGAGTCAATTTCATCTAAGATTGCAAATGTTGGTTTGATCATCATTAATTGAAGAATCTCATTACGTTTTTTCTCCCCGCCAGAGAAACCTTCATTTAAATAACGTTGAGCCATATCTTCGTTCATTTCAAGGAATTCCATGTTTTTATCTAATTCGCGGATAAATTTCATTAATGAAATTTCATCGCCTTCTTCACGACGCGCGTTAATTGCTGAACGTAAGAAATCAGCATTTGTAACACCAGCAATTTCAGATGGATATTGCATTGCTAGGAATAAACCAGCTTGAGCACGCTCGTCTACTTCCATTTCAAGCACATCTTCGCCATCTAACTCAACAGTACCTGAAGTTACTTCATATTTTGGATGACCCATAATAGCAGAAGCTAGTGTTGATTTACCAGTTCCGTTTGGTCCCATAATTGCGTGAATTTCGTTTGTATTAATTGTAAGATTTACGCCTTTTAAAATCTCTTTTCCGTCGATAGCAACGTGAAGATCTTTAATAACTAAAGTTGACATGAAAATACCTCCATAGTGTTCAGTGAATGGGTCAACCATTCCTTAATTATCATCATTCTAATCTTAACTGAAAATCGTTCTCTATGCAAACCATTTCAATTACTTTCCCATTCCTTAAATAAAATCTTTAAAAATAAAGACTTTGTAAGCATTTTCAGATTATTGCTACTTCACCTAAACAATGAGAATAGACTTTCTTCATTTTCAATAAAATCTACATAATTGAGAATTGATTTCATCTAGCTACATAGTGAAAACCTCGAGAAAAGTGCTAATTGTAGCGGTTTTGTGACAAATTAGCATAAACAACATATCTATACTATAACCTATTTCATTAAAATGGAATCAATTTAAGTTCATATTGGAAGAAAGAAATTTTGCTATAAAAATTAATGGATTGTCTCCTCAAAAGAAAGTAATTTTAGGCAAATGAAAAGACAGAAACATAGATTGTATCCAACATTTCTGCCATTTCTCCATTAATTTAGATGATATGACCATAAATATCCTTTTGATTCCAGTAAAAAAGCATCTGACTCTGAGGTAGAAGTGATGACAATTGCATCATTTGTCTTCAGCTCATAGCCTTCATTCACGCGTTCTATTTGAATAGGTAAACCTAGCTCTATAAAAAGCTGACGTAGACGGTAAATCGTATTATAAAGATTCGCTAACGCTTTTTTCTCATCTATATTAGGCCAAATATCATCTAAAATACGATACTTCGATACTACGATTCCTTCATGGACTAATAAATAATAAAAAAGCTCCTCCGTAACCTTTGTTCGCCATTTAATAGCTTTGTCATGTATCCTTGTTCCAACCTCACCTTTTAAACTAACTTCCAATTTTGTAGTGTTTCGCTGTGTTTGACGCCCATAATATTTTGTAAGTCTTTCATTTACTTGTAGTACTATACCTGGTGTCATGGGCTTTAATACATAGTCTAGTGCTTGGACTCGAAATGCATCTACAGCATATTTTGCATAGGCTGTTGAAAAAATAATAGGGACATCAATGCCTTCTTCTACTAAAATAGCTGCAAGCTCTAATCCATTCATCTTTGGCATTTCAATATCTAAAATTAGCGCATCATATTCACCCTTAATGGACAAAATTTGAGTTATTGCTTCTAAAGGTGATGTAAAGGTGGCAATAACTTGAAAAAGCCCCTCTTTTTCAAGTAATAGTTTGTGCAAATCTAAAATTGGCTGTTCATCCTCTACCATAATAATTTTCCACATGTTGAAGCTCCTTTAAAGGTTGTATGAATACCATTGTTGTACCTTCATCTTTCTTAGAAGTAATAGAAAGAGTAGCACTCGGCATTTCTTTTACTCGACGTAGAACATTGGTAAATCCGATGCCATTTGAAAATATATTTTCTCCATTGTTTAAAGCTTTTACCTGTTCCTCAGTCATACCAACGCCATCATCCCTCACCTGAATGCTTAAATTATTTTGCTGCCTTTTAATTTCAATAAAGACTGTCCCATTTCCATCCTTTTCAAAAATCCCATGACGAATTGCATTTTCAACTAAAGGCTGTATCAGTAAACTTGGGATTTCTATCTTTTCAGCATCTAATGTATTTTCTATTGTCAAAATAACCGTTAACTTATCACCAAAGCGTGCTTGTTCAATCTCTACATAGGCACGTATAATTTCAAGCTCTTTCTCTAACGTTGCGCGTTGCCCATCCTTACCTGATTCTAATATATAACGTAAATAGGTAGAAAGCATCGTTAATAAATGCCCTGCTCGCTCTCCGTCTGTATAACAAAACGAAATAATACTGCTGAGTGCATTGTATAAAAAATGAGGATTGATTTGTGCCTGTAGAAAAGCCATTTCATGCTGTATCGCTTTGCCCATAGCCTCTTTCGTTAATGCTATAGCCGATAAACGTGAAAGTAACATTTCTTTTGTAGCTGGCTTACGGATATAATCATTGGCCCCTGATTCCAGGATAAGTGAAATATTCGTTGGATATTCATTGGCTACTAACATCATAATCGGTAAATCTATATAGCTATAATACTGACGTATATATTTGGTTAGGGCAATGCCTCCCATTCCAGGCATCACTTCATCTATCAATAAAAAATCAGGTCTTTTTTGCTGAATAACGTTGAGTGCCTCCTCAGGACAATGCACTACCTCTATAGCGTAGTGGCTTTGTAGTAACGATTGTAAAACCTCTGCATGAATGACATCATCCTCAACTATGAGTAATCTTGGCAAATTTTCATTGAACAGTGGCTGATCATTCATAATGATAATCATCTCATTGTCTTTTAGCACTTGCTCATAGCCCCCGAATGGCAAGGTGATGATAAATCGAATGCCATTTTGTAATAAATCTACCGAATATGTACCACCCATCTGCTCAATGATGGCTTTCCCTATCGACTGTCCAGTCTCATCTGCTGCTTTTTGCTGTATAGGCTCAGGGCCAGCTCCTTCTACCAAGATTCTTACGTCTGTATCAAGATGTAAAACAGTTAGAATCATATCCCCATTCCCAGCATGAGCAATAGCTGTTTCAAGTACCCTGTATAAGATTTGACCTAGACGTTGCTCATCAGCTTGAACTAATAATTTTGGATTGGTGTGCTTGTATAAACGAATATGCGTTTTTTTTATTTTCTTTTCGTGCATAATTAATACATGCTGAATAATCATTTGAATATTAACTGGGTGTACATCTATTTTAAAATCCTGAAACCTTATTCTAGTGAAATCTTTTAAGTCATTTACTAGATATAATAAACGTTCTAATTGTTGTTCTAGTAGTTGTTGCTTATCCGTCATAGATTGAGTTGATAAGGATTTTGTAATATTTAATGCATGATAAAGAGGTTGTTCTAATTCATTTGTTGTCACTTCTAAAAAGGAATCCTTACCGATTGTCGCCTTTTCCAGACGTTGGCTATATAATTCAGCGTCTCTTGTTCGATTAATTAGTCGCATTGCCAAATAAATATTCATACATACTACAAAGAATAGCAGACCAATACGATTAAAAACATTTCGCCCAGAGAAAAAAAGCTGATCAAATGTTCCACTTATGCTAAAAATTAATAGAGATATAATTGTTGCACTTAATATTATCAGTTCATTTTTCGGAACATGAGCACTTTTCTTCATGATCAAATACAATAATCGTCCTATTATAAAAAATGCTAGGAAATTTATATAGGTAAAAAATATATATTGTAGCTCCGATAAGGATCTTGCTGGTAAAAGCAGTGTTCCAACGCCATATAATAATAGTGGTGACACAAATAATAAAGCTGTCCTACGCTTCATCATAGCTGTTACCGTATAGGCAAAGAACAGGAATAGCATCACTGCATTTATATAGGTTATAAAATCTTGCAAACGAAAATAAAATTCAAATTCTATAGTAGGAAACTCTCTATAAAGAGTTCGTTCGCCTCTTGTACATACCAAAATTGCCAACGTAAAAAAATACATTGCACTATAAAAAAACGCTTTGTCTCTTATTCTTAATAAATACAAACTAAAATGAAAGATTGAAAATATTAATAACATGATAATCGTTGTTTTTTCTAAGTACACATCTTGAATGACATCTTTTGCAAGAGCATCCGCATCTCCTATATCTATAGGAAATATAATGCCATGCCTTGCATTATGAAAATCTGCAACTTGTATTGTTAGGATCACCGAATCTGAAGAAGGTGAAAAATACACTTCATAAACAGGATTACTTGGTTTCGATGCTTCACGAGCAGTAGCAAGTTTACCATAGGAGGCAGCGATCTCATTATTTATAAAAAGTCGATGAGATGACCAAATATTTCGTACCCGAATACCTATTTTTTTGAAATGAGGTGGTAGCTTAATTTTAAGTTGATAAGTACCATACTCTGCATCGGCCTGCCATGGTCCAGGAACCTTTTCAATTGGAGCATGATCAGGAAAATTAGCAGGTTCAAGAAATTTATGGCCTATAAAACGCCATTCTCCAGACAATGCTACAATCTCTTCCTCTTTTGTTATTTCTGATAAATCTAATTGACCATCCACCGCCTGTAACTTAGTATTGCTTGTATCTTGATCGTTAAAAATTAAATAAGTTAGCATCGTGATGGCTAATAAAATAAATAACCAACTTAAACTTTTTTTTATCATGAATCCCACCTCCTCCTCATCTTACAATAGCGAACTCTCAAATATCTAACAGCTTATAATTTTTATTTTGACATAAACAGTCATTTTTCATCTTAAATAATATATAATTAAGGTATAATCAATCTTATTTTTAGATTAATAGAGGTGAAATGTTAGTGGAGTTACGTCAATTACGCTATTTTGTAGAGGTTGCTGAACGTGAGCATATTTCAGAGGCTGCTGAGCATCTTCATGTAGCCCAATCTGCCATTAGTCGGCAAATCGCAAATCTTGAGGATGAGTTAGGTACTCCGTTATTTGAACGAGTGGGACGAAATGTCAAATTAACACCAATAGGGAAGACATTTCTTGAGCATACCATTACGGCATTAAAGGCCATCGATTTTGCAGCAAAGCAAGTAGAAGAATATCTTGATCCTGCAAAGGGCTCAATTAAAATCGGCTTTCCAACAAGTTTAGCTAGCTATGTTCTGCCAACCGTTATTTCAGCCTTTAAACGCGAATATCCTGATTTACAATTTCAACTCCGTCAAGGGTCTTATCGATTTTTGATTGATGCAGTTAAAAATCGGGAGTTGAACCTCGCCTTTTTGGGACCCCTGCCCCCGAAGGACGAATCCATTCAATCAACCATTCTGTTTACTGAAAATATTGCCGCACTCCTACCAGCCAATCATCCATTAGCTAAAAGAGAAAGCATACAGCTTGCAGAGTTGAAAAATGATTTATTCGTATTATTTCCAGATGGTTACATTTTGCATAAGGTAGCGATGGATGCTTGTAGAGCTGCAGGCTTTTTACCAAATGTCATTTCAGAGGGAGAAGATTTGGATGCACTAAAGGGCTTAGTCGCCGCTGGCATAGGTGTTAGTCTATTACCAGAAAGTTCTCTTTATGATTCAGCAGCTCGCTTTACCATTAAGGTTCCTATTGAATCTCCTACAATCCCTAGAACTGTTGGTATTATTTCACCCGTAAATCGAGAAATTGCACCATCAGAAATCATTTTCTTAGACTTTGTGAAAAACTTTTTTTCTCGCCTTTCACAATTCCAATAAAAAAATCGCCTTTTGGGCGATTTTTTTATTATTCTGTTGATTGCTCAGCAATCCATTCTATTGTTTTCTCTCCTAAGCCTCCTGCACGCCATAATACAACGTCATGATAGCTTTTCTTTTGAACGTAAGTAACCCATTTTTCTAGCGTTTCTTGATCAGCATACCAAACTTCATGGCTGACATTATTGTCATCTACATATGAAAAATAAACGGCTCCACTTGCTTGATCACGCTGCTTAGCTGCTTTTCTATCGGCTAGTAATTGTTCGGCCTCAAGCTCTGTTAAAGCGACTATTTTGCCCTGAGCTACCCAATCAAAACCTCCAGTGGCAAACGCGATAGCTAAATCTTGATTAGACTTCTTCATTTTTTTTACTAAATCATCTAGAAAAGAAAAAGTAGCTTTAGCACCTGGCCCACTGTGGTAACCATGAACATTATAGGCCATTACTGTATAGTGAGGTCCATCTGGCAATTTCACATCAAATGGAAAGCGTGGTTCGAGTACAAAATGCAATGTAACATCCTTTTTGGAAAGCTCTTGGTAAAGCTCTTCTAAAAATAGGATATAGTTTTGAAGGTCATCTTTAGCCACCTTTTCATAATCAATCTCAATGCCATTTACTTGATATTGTTCCACAATCCGCAAAATATTTCCAATATGCTTTTGCCTTGCTGAGGAATCCTGCAATAATCTATGCAAAAGCGTGCTATCCTTTTGAACAGATGGAGCATTCTCTGTTACATAATCATTGATGAGTGTTAGGATCACATGATGGGAATCATTAAATTGCTGCTTGGTCTTTTGCAACATATCTACGGCATTTTCTGTTAACAATAGTTCATCATTGCTATTAAAATATGCGCCAAAAACACGTATATCTTGTAATCCAAGTTGAGAATTTTCTACATCTTTCATGGCGGATTTATTTTGCCATTCTGGTAACCAAATAGATAATCGGAGCTTCTCCTTATCGTTAAATTCTTCCTTTGCTTTAGCTGGCTGTTCTTTACTATTACTACAAGCTGTAATAAATAGTAGCGCAATACAAATAAATAACATAATGTTCTTCACTTGACTCTAATTTCACCCCGATTTAGAAGGTCTCGATAAAGAAATCAACGACATGATTAAATAACTCAGTGGATTTATACTTAACCTTCTCGAAATTCGTATATTGGTTCGTAAAAATAGTTTGATTGTTTTTATCTGTAATCAAAATATCTTCAATTAATGTATCGTAAATATCATCTGCATACTGTTCGTGTGAAGTGTTCTTATTACTGTACAACGCACCAAATCCAATCTGTGCCCCTTGTAATTTCGGATTTATTTGAACGGTCTCGGATAATACATTATCTACATCTATTTCTATTTTATCCTTATTTATAGCAATGTTAAATACTCTTTTTTCCGTTAAGTTTCTTGGGTACTCTTCTTCATCTATACGTGACCCTTTTTGCGTATCATGATAAGTGTAAACTGTTGCTTTATTAAATGCGTATTCTTCTTCATTCCACTTAATTTCATTTAATGGAAAGCGTTCTTTTTCAACAATTCCCCCGCCTGGTAATTTTTCATTTATTACAATCTCATTATCGACTAGTACAATTCGTAAATAACTATTTGTTTTTTCATCGTAATTTACATAGAAAGCTTGTTGGCCAACCACATTCCCTTTAAACGCAAAATTCACATTATATTGATCTGGCAGTTCCTCCTTTAAAAGAATTCTGCCTTCACTTGATGGTGCTGAAGTTAAGGTAATCTCATTATTTTCATATTCTGCCGCACCATTTATCACTTTCCAGTGTTGTGCTACTTCCTGATCTCCTATCTTAAATTGTATGTTTTGCCTACTGGCCTGTCTGATCTTCATCATCACATGATTAGTTGACCAATATGGTGATACTTGTAATCTGCTTAAATTATAAATATCTGCCTCTTTATCATTGTAGGCTCCTAATTCTAGATTAAAATGCATACGAAACTTATCTTTAATTTCTTTGTTATTCACACTTTCTACGAGAGGATCCATATTGTTATAAAGTGAGTTTGCATGCATAATTGCGTAGGCTTTAGGGACTTCCCCCAACTCTTCATGATAGATATCCTGCATTAAATTGTAGTCCTTCTTAATACGAGCCTCCATCTCTTGTCGAGTTTCACTTGGTATCATATATTGATTACGAATAAAATCCATTAAATAATGATTATAGTATTCTATTGTTGTTTTATTAGGTACGTTATTTTCATCTATGACGCCTAAGGACTGTCCTTTATCATTAAAAATATTAATATAGGTTAACCTATATCCATTGGAGCCCATTTCCCAATAACCGCTTTTTTCCATCAGTTTTAAATCTTTGGGCTTTAAAAATTTATTATCGGTTGTATCCATTTTATTGGCATACGTAAACATCGTCGCCTTATAATTTAATTTTTCCATAATATTTTGAGCAAAAATACTAGAATCTGTACGTCCATCTTCAAATGATAGATACAAAGCTTTTTCTGGCAATGGTTTATCATGCTGATAGAAGTCTAAAATATCCTTTTGAGTAATGGTTTGATACCCTTGTTTTTCTAACAAAGTTAATTGTTCTTCTAAATTCTTTTTAGACACATATTTAGGTGATTCATTTCTACTGACACCAAAATAGGAAAGGGCAATAAAACCCTCTTTATTATTTAATGGAACTGTTTCAGCTCCCCTTTTCTCTGTTAGAAAAACAGCTTTAATTAAAATGACAGCTAACAATACTACTATAATTAATTGAGCGATCGAACGGATGATTTTCCGACGATTTTTTTTAGCTGGCTGAAGCTCTACACTTTTTCCGTTCATTCCTTCTCACCCTTTTTTCTAATTTTCAACATCGAAAATCGGGATTTTCGTAATTTTTGCTTTTCCATTTTCTTTTCCTTCGCTAGAACATCCTGGGGTGTTTCCCTTGTCCCCCATGTAGATTTCCAAAAAGTCACCCAAGCAACTGGCATCTGCCATAGCAAAATAAATTCATAATAGAGGACAAAGATAAAACCAAATCCCCATAGTTTACTTTTTCTAAAGAATAGATGAGCCAAACTCATAAGCATGGCCATTAATAGTAAACCTATTAAAAACGTTGTAGGAAAAATACCATACATGACTGGTACATAAATTAAGTTATAAACAACGACAATTGGTGCTGCAATCGGCACAATTAAACCAATAATGAAGAAAAGGAACATAAACGGTTCTTTTTTCCACATAAATAAAAATGCACGCAATGATTCTCGAAGCCAAGAACGTTTCCATCTCATTTGCTGGGATAGAAAAACTTTTGTGTCAGATGGAACAATTGTTGAACAAATGGCATTGTCCTGATAGCCTGTTCGATGTGTTTTTAAAATATAGTTTGTCATACTACGGTCATCACCAAAAGTTGCTGGCTGACCAAGAAATTTTTGATTAAGCCATGCTGTTTCATTTTTTAAAATTAGCTCTTTCCGGTAACAGGCTAGTGGTCCTGATAAGCAAGTAACCGTATCAAACCATGCTTCAGCTGCTTTCATGATACGGAAGGCAATATAATAACGAACCGTCTGTAATTTAGTTAGCGCATTAGTAAATTTATTTTCAACCTCTGTTCGGCCAGCCACACCGCCCATTTTGGGATCTTGAAAAGGTTGCACTAAATTACGGATTGCATGTGGCTCTAAAAAACTATCGGAATCCACAAAAACAACTAAATCATGCTTCGCTTGATGAACACCCGCAACTAACGCTTCCCGTTTCCCACCGTTTTGTGGAAGCTTATAAAACTTTAATCGATCATTCGTCTTAAATCGTTCACCCTCTTGATGAATAAGCTTAATCATGTCGTATGCCTTTTCCTCTGTACGATCTGTTGAACAATCATCTACAACGATTACTTCTAATTTATCTACTGGGTAATATTGATTGATACAACTAGAAATCGTGCGATGAATCCACTCTTCCTCATTAAAGACTGGAATAATAATGGAGACACCTGGTTCAAACTTTGGATTGATCGGTACATTTTTATAGAAAATACCAAATAAATATCTACTTAACAGAAATGTTGCTGCAATAATACTATAAAGATATAAAAATTTATTAAACCTAAAGTAAATCACGCTTTCTGCTCTCATTAACATGACAATAATCGATACGACCAATAAAAATAAACTAGCCATAAAAATAGAAATGCCCCAACGTTTTTTTGTCATATATTCGTTTAAAGGCTGTAAAAATTCACAGGCAGCATAATAACGTAGTTCTCCATCCACTTCTTTCGTAAAATAACGGACAACCTTAGCCTTTAACTTCACTTTGGCTTCATAGCCCTCAGGCATTGCACCACCCGGTATGTTGAAATTCATTGTTAAAATTTCATTTATTAAAAATTCATGAGGTTGATTAGAGTAAACGAGGATACCCGTTACCGAAATATCCTCTGCAAAAAGTTTTTCTGCGTTCACTTGGCGTTTTGCCCTTTTAATATGAACCTCAAAATGAGTTTCGTAGCGTAAACTTAATTGTTGAAGTCGATAGATTTCATTCACATCTGTCGGATCAATTTCCTCTTTCTGATAGGATGCTCCACGACGATTCACAAGGCTCCTTACATTTTCGGGATCGGGAATATTTGAAAGAATCCGACGGTCAGAGCGTGGTATCGTTAAGATCTCTTTTTTTGTTTTCATTGTTCATTCACATCCCTATTTGAATCTTCTTCAATCCAAGTAGACATTTTGCTAAAGCTATAACCATCTTCTAGAAGTTTTTCAATAATGAGTGGAAGTGCTTCTACCGTATTTGTTCCATCTAGGATATGCATGACAATGACCTTGCCGGGCCCAACCCTAGAAATCACCCGTTCGTAAATGTCTTGTGCTGAGTAATCTAAATTCCAATCAAAAGAAGCGATATCATACATAGCAATCGTTTTAATTCCCGCAGCAGTAATGATCTTGGCCGTTCGCTCATCCATTATTCCTTGGGCTGGTCGGAAATATAGAAGCGGGGGCTCTTGTAAAGCATAGGTTAATGCCTGATGTGCCTTCACTAAATCATCTTGTAATTCTTCGGGTGTCATTTTTGTAACATCTAAATGGTAATAGGAGTGGCTCGCTACCTCATGACCTTCCTCTACAATCATCTTCGCTAATTGTGGATTCTTCTCCACACCACTTCCTATTAGGAAAAAGGTACTTTTGATATTATATTTACGTAAAACATCCAACACTTCTTTTACTCGTTTTTCATGTGCCCAATCATCAAAAGTAATAGCTATTTCCTTTTTTGTTGTCTCTTTTCGATAATATAAATTCGGCTTGGCTTGCTCATAATTTACATTTGGACTGACAGCATCATATCCTGAAATTTCTTCCACGGACTTTGTTAAATAACGTTTATCCAATAGATCACTCAAAGTAGTAATGGTATACTCGCGTTCTTTAGCTAATTGAGCTAATAATGGTATAGCATCAATAATGGCAGGATTAATGTATGTGTTGAGATGAATAATAGAGCCCCTATCAATATATTTACTGATATAATTAATCAGCTCCTGAGCACTTTGCATTTTTCTATCAAGTGGGTTAATAGATAATCCAATAACGGCTTTCATATCAAGCGCCTTAGCTGCTAAGCGCATATTATCGGTAACATCGCCTGAACGACTACGAACAAATTTTGGTGTATAGCCTAAATGCTCTTCAAAAATTTGATTGGTTAACATGATTTCTTCATACGTTTGGTCATAATCCAAAGACGTTACATCTGGAAATGTCAATGTACCGTTTTGCACCTCATGTCCCCTTTTTAAGATATCTTTCACAAGCTCTGGCTCTTGAGCAACACGCATTCCCTCTAGAAAAAAGGTAGCCTTCATATTCGATTCATCTAGTTTCGTTAATAATGACTTCATTGTGTCGTTATCTGCTAAGCCATTAAATGTTAACGATACTTTTGGTACCACAATATTGGCATGACTAATTAATTCACTTTTAGTACCATCAGATTTTTTGACCTCTATAGAAGAATCAACTGGATGAATCGTTTCTTGTGTCGCTGACTGACAGCCTGCTAAGAACAGCATGATGAGCAGACCACATAGTTTTAGTCGTTTCATTTCCTATGAATTCCCCCTTATAGTTTGTAATAATTTTTATTTTCGAACAAAAAATGGGTATTACGTGTATCAAAAATTAAAGAAGCTTGTTGATCAATTAAAGAGTAATCAATAGTTGAATGATTCGTTAAAATTAATACTGCATCTGCTTGTTGGATTATTGGTGCGGTTAATGCAACCGTATTGAAATGGGATTGTTCGATAGAAAATGTTTGTATATAAGGATCAATGATCGTTAATTGGCATTGTTTATCTAGTAGTTGCTGAATAACATGAAGTGCTGGTGATTCACGTGAATCGTTTATATTAGGTTTATAAGTGACACCAATGACAACAATATTGGCTCTATACAGCTCTTTATTTTGAATACGTAAGTAATTACTTAATCTCTCTACTACAAAGTTGGGCATTGAGTCATTGATTTTATCAGCTGCTTCAATTAACGTTGCAGAGATACCATGTTGTTGCCCAGCCCATAGTAGATATTTAGGATCTACTGGAATACAATGCCCCCCCACTCCTGGCCCTGGTGTAAATGTCATAAAACCATAAGGCTTTGTAGAAGCTGCATCAATAACTTCCCAAATATCAATGTTCATCTTATAGCAAATCTGACTTAACTCGTTTACAAGGGCTATGTTAATTTGGCGAAAAGTATTTTCCAGTAATTTCTCCATTTCAGCCACTCTAGGGCTTGTCACAGTACACACATGGGTATGAAGAACTGTTTCATAAAAAATCTTTGATAATTCTAGGCATGTGGCTGTTATTCCCCCAATCACTTTTGGTGTATTCGACACGGAAAAGTTGCTATTTCCTGGATCAACACGTTCTGGTGAATACGCTAAAAACAAATCATGACCAATAGTAAAACCATATTTTTGTAAAATAGGCTGGACCATTTCTTCTGTTGTCCCAGGGTAAGTCGTACTTTCAAGAATAACTAGCACATTGGCGTTAATATTTTGACCGATGGCATGCGTTGCTTCTTCGATATATGAAATATTAGGTGTTCCATCAGGAGTAGTAGGTGTAGGTACACAAATAATCACAACGTCTGCTTGTGAAAGCATAGAAAAATCTTTAGTTGCTTCAAAATGTTTACTTTCGATCATTTGCTCTATATTTTCTCTCGGTAAATCAGCAATATAACTTTCACCATTTTGCAATTGTCTAATTTTTCCTTGATTTTTATCAAAGCCAACTACCTTAAATCCATTTTGAGCCATTTCCACGGCAAACGGTAAACCTACATAGCCAAGTCCAATCACTCCAATTGTTGCTTTTTTTGTTTGGATTTTTTTCAATAAAGCTGTACTTAGTGATTTCGTTTCGCTCGTCATTAAAATTACTCCTTTATTTAATCTGTATTTTCATTGTTTTTTCTTTATTTAATTGAGGAACGCATTCCATAAAGCAATGGTTCAATTCTCGTCATCTTTTGTAAAAACCCCCTTCAACATTCAAACTTACACAGGACTCTTTAGTCGAAATAGATCAGTAGGATTACACATCACTCAAAATAAGTTTATTAACGTTTATATAGTACTAATTGAAGCTAAACAATTTCTAAACAATTACACCCAAGGTAATAAAAACCTATTCCTATAAAAAACAAATCAAATTTTCATTATAAAAACGTCTATTTACGACGTTTTTTATATTAACCATTAACTGTAATTTTTTTTGTTTAGAAAAATTTTTCTTTCTACAATTCTAAAAATCCCCTTAAGCCTCGGTTGTCCACCGACACTTAAGGGGATTGGTAAATAAAAAAGAACTAAGGGCAGAACAATCTACCCTTAGCTCCTTTAATATGCTTTAAATAATTTTTGTAAAATATAATAGGATTGTTTTAAGCGCTCTTCATATTTTGGTACTTGCCATGTTTCCCATGTATAAGTAGAGAGTGGTGGTAAAACACCATTAGAAGCTGCTGGCATAGATTGAACAACGTTGTTCTCTTTATCTACAAATAAAGCACCAATATAAATATTGTCTACTTTAACCGCCGCTTTATCGCCATCTTTATACAGGTTACCTATAAACTCACGCTGACTCGGATCTTTAGCTTGAATCAATAACCAAGGGATGCGAAGTTCGATAACATTGTCATCGGTCCAAGTATAATCAACTAAAGAATCATAATCTTTTGCTTCTGGATTAGCATTTCCTTGAAGTAATTTTCCTGTTTCGTAGATACTAAAATCAGTCGTTCTATTTTGCTCAGGTAAAAATAGTTGTTTATTTAACACATAGTAAATAGGGGCGAACTTTCCACTATTTTTCAAGGCATTTGCCATTCGGGGAGCAACTAAATTTAAACGGTGGCCATATAAATAATCATAGAAATCGTAGTATTCATCAATAACAACCCTAGATTGACCATTTTTATTGAGCTCAACTATAAAATCAACACCATTGGAAAACGTCATATTTTTTATAGATGTAGCAGACATATTTCCTTGACCTGGTACAACATCTAATAAAATGCGAGGGGAGGTATTGGCTAACTCCTCACTTTTTAATTTAATGTACAAATAGCGCTCATCATAGTCTACTGCAAAATCTGTTGGATTGTTTGGTGCAGTATCATATAGCTGTTTACCCGTCCATTCCGTTGTCTCTCCATCTACTTTTACCTTAAGTCTATCAAAGCTTAATAAACCAAACTGTTGCTCATTTGTTTGAGCATTGGACCAAAATGGTCGACGATTCGGATCATCATAATCCATCGTATTCCACGTTCGTTTAAACCACTCATCTTGCCATGTAAAAACAAGTCCTCCCATGAGCCCTTCATGCATAATATTCTCAAATAAATGTTGAAGTGTTTCTCCCTGTGCTTGCTCTGACATTTGCCCCTGATTCCAACCATATACATTATCATGTGTTTTACCACGTGATGCTGGAATACCAAATTCCGCAATAAGAACAGGCATAGTATGAGCTTCATGGAGCTCTTTTAAATAACCTGCATAGCTATTTTTGTTCCCTCGGAAATCGACATAATTTAAATAATCTTTATCGAAATTAAAGAAGTCAGGGTAATAAGGATACACATGATAGGAAGCAAATTGTCCTGGTGCGGTCATCTCTCCTTTTGTATAAATAACATTTGGATTGACCCCTACTAAATCTTCCTCCTTTGATGGCTCTGACGGATGTTCAAGAATGTCAGTTGTGACCCAGTTCGTGAAACTCATTGGACGTAGCCAGTTATATTTTTCCTTTTCATAAACTGACACCACATCCATTTGTTCTGCTAGCCAATGCTCAAACGGAGAGGCACCCTTTGTTTCAAAAAAAGTACCGTTGTATTGACCAATATTTGCATGTTTTTCATTCGTTCCCACAACCATGTGTGGATACCATTCAATTCCTAGTACCCATCCTATAACATATTTTGATACGTCTACATCATACAAGCCAGATGCATGTCCTGGGCGAGGCTCCACATAGATATTTCCATGAACGACATCTACCATTTGTTTCATTTCTAATTGGAAATCTTCTAACGTATCTTTATCATAGGCGTCCAATGAACCTGCTAAGCCCTCTTCATTAATCCAAACTCCATGTAAAACATATAATGGTTTTTTTGGATGTTCTTCATTATATTTAGCAAGTGCTCTATAAAAGCCTGGTGGATGTAATGTATAGACTCGTATCGTATTAGCATTCATGTCTGCTATTTGTTTAAACCATCGATAATATTCCTCTTCAGTAATTGCTGCTTCTCCAGGAAAGGCGCCAGGTTTCCCCATTCCGATATTGACACCCTTAAATACGATTGGTTCCCATTTGCCATCTCTTAGCACCTCAAAAGATTGTCCCTGAATCCTTGCATTATAATTTAATTTCTCATGATTTACAGTATCCTGAACCTCTTTGTGCTCAAATGAATCAAATATTTTATGCATTACTGGGATGTAAATGGACCAATAAAACGAACTGTCCGCATACTTCTCAGCATATTTATAGATTGTAGGTAACCCTTTTATTTTATAAATATTCGGTACCCGTGCGATATCATTAAAATCTCCCGCAAAATAATAACTAGATGTGTAGCTTTTATCTTGGCCTACAATTGCAGCAAATTGTTCTGGAATGCCATTATCCTTTAACAGCTCTGTTCCTTTTTTTGTTAAATCCCATTTATAATTTGCAAGAGCATCTTCAGCATATTTAGGTGTAATAATATCAAACCAATAATCGTATTGCGCCCTTGCAGATGAATGAAAGAATTTTTTCCCATTTTCAGTAAACTGCACTTGAATACCTTCAGAATTAACATGCTTGTTCATTTCTAGAACAAGAAGCTCCTCAGTTATTTCGTTAAATAGTAAAAAGCCTCCACCTTTATATGACCAATTATCGCCATGTTCATCGATCACCCATTGTGGTATTTCTAAATTTTTATGATAATCAAGCTCATCGAAATAACGTCCGATCCAGCCAGACCATGTAATTCCTAAATAATCCTGTAATTCTTTACGAACTTCCCCTGATGTTGGTGAAGCAAACGTGTTATACTCAGCAATTAACATGCTCTTTTTTTTGCTGGCTAAGCGTTCGACGATTGACTGCCATTCTTTTTGTTCAAGTCCTCCAACAATTTTTTCAGAACGTTCACCTAAACGTTTTGTTTGTTGTAAATCATCTTTATAAACTCCGTACGTATCTGCCAAATAAATGACATCATAGTCACTATAATCATTTGGCAAATTCTTTTCAACAACACTTTTAGTTTCATCATTTGGAACCGTACCATAGTAATCGCGTTCTACGTCATAAGGTTCATTATTTAATCTATATTTATAATGGTTTAAAAACCAATTCACCCCTAAGTGCTCTCGGTAAGACTCATTCGGAACGGTTTTATCTATAATGGCCACATTAAGCTGTTTTTCATCTTCTAAGTACCACCATGTAATAGGGATTATCATGAGGACTAGTACGACCATAACCCCTATATAGATTCGTTTCATACACTTTTCTCCTTTTCAGCAATGCCGACACGTTTCATATTACCCCAGTCACTTTTTCTTAAGACAAAACGAAGTAATCCCTCACAGCGCCAGAATAATGTTAGTGGGCGATACCAAAAAATTTCTGTAAACGCTAAAAGAATCATGCGTAACAACTCTCTTTTTTTCGGATACGTATTCATACTCCACGATTCAAATAATATTGCCGCTATTGAAAAAATAACACCATAAATAACGAATAGTAGTAGCAGCATGAGCGCAACTTCATAATAAATTTTCCCAAAGAAAAAGGCTATGACAATATAAATATATCCGCCTAACTCGACAAGAGGCCCTAGACATTCCACTAGCCAAAAATACGGGAACGAAAGAAATCCAATCATTCCATATCTAGGATTCAAGGTCATTTTTTTATGCTTCCATAGACTTTCAAATAACCCTTGATGCCACCTTCTTCGTTGATTGCGTAGTACTCCTAATGTTTGAGGTGCTTCCGTCCAGCAAACTGGGTCAGGTACAAATTCAATACGCTTATTTTCTTTTTTTTCTTTTATAAGTCGATGGATATTCACCACCAGTTCCATATCTTCCCCAATAATATTGGTTGAATATCCACCTGCTTCAACAGCCCATTTTTTAGAGAAAACACTAAATGCTCCTGAAATAATAAGGACTAAATTGAATTTACTTAACGCTATTCGCCCCATTAAAAATGCCCGCAAATATTCGATTACTTGCATGATTACTAGGTAATTACTAGGTAATTGAGTCTCATAAATAGAGCCAAACTGCATCTTTGCACCATTTGCAATACGAATATTACCTCCTGCTGCAATGACCTCACCATCAGATAAAATGATAGGCTTCATCACCCGCAGCAAGGATTTTTCATCTAAAATGGAGTCCCCATCAATGGAGCAAAAATACGGATATTGAGATACATTAATACCCACATTTAGCGCATCAGCCTTACCACCATTTTCTTTATCTACTAAAATACAATTTTTATAGATTTCAGATTCATATATTTGTTTAATGTCTTTTGTAGGGATGTTAGTTCGAACAATTTTATTGATTGGCTTCATTTGAAAATGTTCGATGACCGTTTGAAGGGTTTGATCTGTAGATCCATCGTTAATAATGATAATTTCAGTTTGAGGATAACGTAAATTCAATAATGAATATACTGTATCTACAACTCCTACTTCTTCATTGTAAGCAGGAACAAGTAACGATACCGGTTTTGAATAAAAGGCATCGATATGTGCATCATCATACTCTGATAGATCGAGACGATAGCGTTTTCTTAAATCCAGCATAGCAATGATGAACATTGTACAATATGAAACAATAACGAACAGCATATAAAATAAAATAATGCCCCCAAAAAACATCATGCAATAATCAATTATTTTCATTTACTTCCCCTCTTTTCTCGCTGCAATTTCTTGGGCCATTTCAATTGCATATTGATCATTTGAGGATTCAATGAATTGCTGTAATTTGGCAATACCATGTCGATCTTCTACAATCGTTTTTGCCGCTTGGGAACGTACCCACCAATTCTCATCTTGAAGAAGCTGCTCTAAATAACTATAAGTATAAGTAAGCGGTACATGTTTAAAAATTTTTGCAACCATTAACCTGGCTTCCCACATTTCTGAGGTCACAAAAGGGACAAAGGGATCCATCTCATCAATAATTCCTATTTCATATAGCCCTTTTAATGCTCTGATGTTAATTTCCGGTGTATCATGTTGTAATAATTTTTTTAATTCATCCAAATACTCCATATTTCTTTTTACAGCAGCAGTATCAATAACAGCAAATTGCATTTTGGCCGACAAACTATTAAAATCATGGAAAAATCGAATAAATACATTATCATCTAATAATATAAATAGTCTTCTATATTCACTTTCAGCGTAATTTACATTGGAATTTTTTATTTTCTCCATAAATAAATCTGGTTGGAAAAGCGAGTATATTTTCAATAACTGGAAATGTTCTTCATCTGTAATGTTATTTTTTTCGAATTCTTGGCACTTCGTTAGCAATTCATCTATTTGTAAGTCTGCAATTCGATAGAGGGCATTCATTCGAATACTCCATCGTTTACTGGATAAATCTTTTTCGTAGAATGCTTTTAAATATTGATTGGAGAATTGTTTAATTTTTAGTTCCACCTGTTCATTCCTTATATTCTTTAAATAGGATGAAAAAATTTTTTCAATAGCTTCTACTTGGGCGCTTCCTCTAGGTACCAATACGATACTAAATAATGCGTTATTGAATAAGTAATCATACCAAAATTGAGAATAATTTTGTAAATAACGGTCACGAACTTTTTCAAAATAGCTTTCACGCTGTCGCTGAACAAGTAAATACATAAAAAAGATAAAGAGCACAACTAATAAAAAGGAAATTATTGCTAAAATTGTCGAAACAGTCAGCTTGATCATTGCCAAAACCTCGCAAACGTTCTTTTAATTTTGGCTTCTAGCAAACGTAAATTAAATGGTTTGACAATATATTCATCAACACCGCCCTCATAAGCATTAAGCGCTGCCCCTTCAGAATTGCGTTCTGACATCATATAAATAATAAATTTCTTTTCATTTGGCATATGTCGTAAGATATGCAATATTTCTAAGCCATTTTTCAGCGGTAAAATATCATTCATAAGAATTAGATGCATATGCCCTGATTTATAATCATCCGATTGCAAAAAGCTATAGCCATCCTCATAAACCTTTACATCTAAAGAAAAATAAGGGATATTTATTTGCTTAAGCGTTGACTCTAATACTTGTCTAAAAATGGCGTTTTGCTCAATAATACTAACTTTCACTAATTCAGTTGGTTGCTCACAGTAATCCTTTACCTCTGCTATACTCCATGTTAATTGCTCATCCCCTGATAACATCTGTTTATTTTTATTTAACAGCTCTTCAAAAATAACGTTATTATTTCTTATTTCTGTTATAGAGGCCTTTAATGCAATCTGTTGGAACTTCCGTTCTGCTTTTAAGATGGCAAATATTCGTTTTAAAAACGCCCTAGCTTCTACATCACTACTTTGTAAAAAGAAGATGCCCCAATGATCCCCGTCGGATAATTGAAAAAGCAAGTCTGTCTTGCGTATTTTTGATTGTAAAAACGAGGTAACTTGATCATTCACATTTTCATTCAGTTGTGTAGCATTAGCTGTTTTTAAAAAGACTGCTGTTATAGTAAGGCGTGATCTAATAACACTTTCTCGCCATATTTTAAAGTAGCGCTCTACTTCATGTTCTTGCATGATGTCATGGGTGAATTTTATATCATTCATTAGAATCACTCCATCTAGTTTTTTCTTATTATTACTTTCTATCATTTATTTCATAGATTAACAACATTACTATAGTAATAAATATGACTAAACAATATCTAAACATAAATAGACGTCATAAAAAATACATAGTTTCTCATCAATTTAACTACAAATAAAAAAAGAGTACATAAGTCGTTAAACTTATGTACCCTTTTATAAAATTTTTAATTCTTATTTTACCGGTACTACTGCACCTTTCCACTCTTCTAAAATGAAGTCTTGGATTTCTTTAGATGTTAATACTTCTAATAATTTTTTAATTTCAGGTTTTGATTCATCACCTGCACGTACAGCGATGATGTTAACATATGGAGATTCTTTATCTTCAAGAGAAATAGCATCTTCAATTGGGTTTAAACCGTTATCGATGGCAAAGTTAGAATTGATAAGTACTGCATCGCCTTCATCGTTTTCGTACATTTGTACAAGCATTTCTGGGGCAGTATTTGCATCGAATTTAAAGTTTTTAGGATTTTCTTCAATATCCTTTAATTCTGCTGCTGTTTTATCAATGCCTTCTTTTAATTTGATTAAGCCTTTAGCCTCTAACAATGACAGCATACGACCATGGTCAGATACTGAGTTAGAAAGTAAAATTGTTGCGCCTTCAGGCAGGTCTTCTAACGTTTTATATTTTTTAGAGTAAATACCGATTGGTTCAATATGAACGCCACCTGCATTAACGAAATCATAGCCATTGTCTTTAATTTGTAGCTCTAAGTAAGGAATGTGCTGGAAATAGTTTGCATCAATATCTTTTGACTCTAAATCTTGGTTTGGTAGAACATAATCTGTATACGTTTCAATTTTAAGGTCTATGCCTTCTTTAGCTAAGATCGGTTTTGCTTTTTCTAAAATAACTGCGTGTGGTGTATTAGAAGCACCTACTTTTAATGTTACGTTTTCTTTGCTATCTGTTTGATCGCCAGATGCTGATTTTTCATCTTCTTTTTTATCTGTACCGCAAGCTGCTAATGCTAGTACAAGTATTGATAAAAATAATCCTGCTAATAACTTTTTCATTTATGACACTCCCTTTTATTTGTTTAAAATATGTTAGCGGTAAAAACCGGAATAACCACTTTTTCTTGCTAGCGTTTATCAATTTTCTCGGTAATTAAATCACCAATCCATTGAATAATAAATACGACTACTAAGATCAAAATAGTTGCCATTAATGTCACATCTTGGCGATTTCGCTGGAAGCCGTCTAAGAAAGCTAAGTTACCAAGACCACCTGCACCAATAATTCCTGCCATCGCTGTATAACCTACAAGAGCAACAGCCGTTACAGTGATACCAGAAATTAAAGCTGGTAATGATTCTGGAACCAATACTTTCCAAATAATTGTAGAAGTTTTTGCTCCCATTGAACGGGCTGCTTCAATCACACCTTTATCAATTTCACGTAACGCAATTAATACCATACGAGCATAAAACGGTGCTGCACCGATAATTAAAGCAGGTAACGCCGCATTGGCACCGCGAATTGTACCTAGTAAAAACTTCGTAAATGGAATTAATAAAATAATTAATACGATAAATGGAATGGAACGGAAAATATTAACGAGTGATCCTGTTAAAAAGTTAACGATTTTATTTGCCCATAACTGATTGGGGCTAGTTAGAAATAGAACAATACCAATGACTAACCCAAGAATAAATGTCACAACCGTTGATATAGCTGTCATGTATAAAGTTTCATACGTAGCTTGCCACATATTTTCCCAGTCTACATTCGGAAAGAGATTAGTTAGCATTTTCAATCACCTCCGTCTGTACTTCCACTGTATTTAAATAACGAAGGGCTTCAGTGACATTTGTCTGAGAGCCATCAATTTGCACAATCAATGTACCATATGCACCATTTTTTGTTTGTGAAATATTTCCGTGAACAATACTTACTTCTACATCAAATTGTTTCACAAGATGTGAGATGACAGGCTGTTCTGTTTTTTCACCAACAAAAATCAATTTGACAAGTTGTCCAGTTGGATAGTTTGTTTTAATTTGTGCTACCGTATCTTGTGTTTCCTTAGTGTCGGTAATTTGAGATACAAACTTCTTAGTAATAGCCGCCTGTGGGGCTTGGAAGACTTGTAATACCTCACCACGTTCCACAATTTCGCCTGCCTCCATCACCGCTACACGATGACAAATTTTGCGGATGACATGCATTTCGTGGGTAATCAGGACGATTGTTAAGCCTAAGCGTTCATTTATATCTACGAGTAAATCAAGAATGGCATCCGTTGTTTCAGGGTCAAGTGCGGATGTCGCCTCATCACATAGTAAAACCTCTGGATTATTCGCTAATGCACGTGCAATTCCTACACGCTGCTTTTGTCCCCCGGAAAGCTGGGATGGATATGCCTTATCGCGCCCTTCTAAGCCTACAAGGGCAATTAATTCCTTCACACGCGCTTCACGTTGAGCCTTTGGGAAGCCTGCGATTTCTAAAGGGAATGCAATATTTTCGGCAACTGTTCTTGACCAAAGTAAATTAAAATGCTGGAAAATCATACTTACCTTTTGTCTAGCTGCTCTAAGCTTTTGCCCTTTTATCGATGAAAATTCTTGATTGTTCACCGTTACTGTTCCTGCTGTCGGTTTCTCTAAACCGTTTAATAAACGAATCATGGTACTTTTACCAGCACCACTATAGCCGATAATGCCAAAAATTTCACCTTTATTAATAGTAAGGTTGACGTCTTTGACTGCCGTTAATTCGCCATTTGCTGTTTTGTATTTCTTTGTAATATTTTGAAGCTGGATCATAGCGAATACTCCTTTTCTCATATAGAAAACCCCTTCACTCACAGACAAGTAGAAGGGGTCACGTATGATACGTTAAACCGTTCTCTCATCTTTCAAAGAAAAATCTTTGGGTGATTTGGCACCTTTTCACATTGTGATGGTTGCCGGGCTTCATAGGGCACTTCCCTCCGCCACTCTTCATAAGAGTTCGATATATTTAATGTTTTAATAATATATTTGATACTTTACCACGCTAGTAAAGTTCAGTCAATTGATTTTTTTAACAATTCATATAAAAATGGTACGGATTGAAAAGCATAAATCTTTTCTGTCACTTTTCCGCCATCACTGATGAGTAGACAGGGAACACTTTCAATTTGATGCTCATAAGCTATGTGTTCCAAAAAGTTGATATTTGCTTTACCCATTTGTAGCTGTGGCAGTAATTGCTCAATAATGGACATCATTTTAGATGCCACTGCACACGTTCCACACATCGGTGTATATAAATAAAATGCAGTTTTCTCTCCCGACTGTTTAGCCGCTTCCCACTGCTCTATTGACCATTCTTCCATTTACTCACGCAACCTTACAAAATATATTCATTATGGATTGAAAAATGTGCACGCAGTAAAATCATTGCTAGCACTTTTCTTGGTGTCGTTTCTACTTCCTTGTATGTTGGCATTGTGCGCAGATGCTCAGCCTCTGGATAATGTCTGTCCATTAATGCACGTAGCTTATCACCAGAAGTATCTGCATCAAAAAAAGTAAATAGCTCACAGCCCTCATAGGGATCCAGTAGTTCTTCTAATTGATGCACACCAATTGTACCATTCGTACATAGTATTGTAACATTCTCATTCAAAATAGGCTCAATTTGTAGCTTATCTGAGCGCCCTTCTACTATCAAGCATTTTCCCTCGAACATTACGCCACCTCCATTTAGAGATCCCCACTTATAAGTCATTATATAACAAAAAACGCCGGTAGTTTCCGACGTTTTTCGATTATGGCTTGTCTTATTCAGCGATCATTTCTTCGTATTGCTCTGCTGTCATTAGTTTCTCAACTTCTGATGCGTCAGCAGGCTCAACAACGATCATCCATGCTTTTTCATATGGTGATTCATTAACGAATTCTGGGCTATCTTCTAAATCTGCATTTACTTCAACTACAGTACCTGAGATTGGTGCATATAATTCAGAAACAGTTTTTACTGATTCTACGCTACCGAATGGATCATCTGTTTTGATTTCGTCGCCAACTTGTGGAAGCTCAACGAATACGATATCTCCTAATTCAGATTGTGCGAAGTGAGTAATACCAATACGTACTTTTCCATCTTCTACTTTTACCCATTCATGTTCTTCAGAGTATCGTAAGTCTTTAGGTGTGCTCATGCAAAAAACCCCTCCATAAATATGTAATATATTCACTTTCAGTGTGCCATACTTCTCCTATAAATACAAGGTTTAATACGGTTATTTCCAAGCTTGCTCAAAATCTACTTCTTTAAAACCTAAAGTAACTTTTTTTCCATCTGTCACGATGGGACGTTTAATTAACATGCCATCTGAAGCAAGTAGCTCAAGCTGCTCATCCTCCGTCATTTCCGCTAACTTGTCCTTTAAGCCAAGCTCACGATATTTCATGCCTGAGGTATTAAAAAATTTCTTCAAAGGCTGTCCACTAGCTTGCCAAATAGCTGTTAGTTCTTCTTTAGTGGGAGGTTGCTCTGCGATATGTACCTCTTCATAGGAAACCTCATGCTCATTTAACCACTTCTGTGCCTTTTTACATGTTGTACATTTCGGATAATGGAAAAATTGAATCGTCATTACAATGCTCCTCTTCTGTCTTTTTCTGTAGTATACCATCATAGTTGTTTTCAATGGTGAACTTCACTCTTTTTTGTAAGTTTATCCACCAGTTGTGCAAATTTATCCGCTCCTTTTACGATTATCCATCTCATATAAAAAAACCTAGCTATCTTTTGCAGATAGCTAGGTTAAATTTGCACTATTATACAATATATTTTTCAGCATCAATTAATTTAACGGAAGCCTCACGCTTCTTCGCAATTAAATTGTATGGATTATTACGCGTTAGCTTACGCAGTGCAGATAATGTCATACGGGCTGCATCGCCATCCGCTGAAGCAAGAATTGTGTCTTTTGCTTCTTTTTCGATTTCTGCGAATGCTTCTTGGCAGAAAATTTGTGTGTATAGCAATTTTTGGTGTGCTTTTTCAGCACCGTCACGAGCAATTGCTTTTTCTGTACGTAAGACAGCTGATTCCATTGCAAATAATTGGTTAGCTATATTCGCAATGTTTACCAATACTTCTTGCTCTTGATCAAGCTTTGCACCAAAGCGTTGTGCTGCTAATCCTGCAGCTAATACAGCAATCTTCTTGGCATTTTTCACTAAATATTTTTCTTGTGCTAACGGCTCTGTACCGATATCCTCTGGCATTAGCATAAGCAGCTCTTGCTGTAAATTTTGGGCAACTTGTAATAATGGTAGCTCACCCTTTAGCGCCTTTTTCATAAATGTGCCAGGTACAATCATGCGGTTAATTTCGTTTGTACCTTCAAAAATTCGATTAATACGAGAATCACGGTAAATACGCTCTACCTCATATTCAGCCATAAAGCCATAACCGCCATGAAGTTGGACAGCTTCGTCAGCAATATAGTCTAAAGTTTCTGAACCGAATACTTTAGCAATAGAGCATTCAATGGCATATTCAGCAATCGCTCCTGCAATTACTTTACCTTGCTTTTGCTCTTCTAGGCTTAATTGGCTTAAGCGATCCTCAAATAGGCCCACAGTACGATAGTTTAATGATTCTGAAGCATACAATTGAGAAGCCATCGTTGATAATTTTTCTTTTGTCAGATTGAAATCAGAAAGCTTTGTCTTAAACTGCTGACGTTGGTTTGTATACTGAATAGCTAACTCCAATGCACGTTTCGATCCGCCAATTGTGCCCACGCCTAGTTTATATCGACCAATGTTTAAAATATTGAACGCAATGATATGCCCACGACCAATTTCACCTAATAGATTTTCTACAGGTACTTCGGCATCTTCCAATACTAATGTACGAGTTGATGATGATTTAATCCCCATTTTCTTTTCTTCAGGACCAACTGAAACACCATTGTAGGCACGTTCTACGATAAAGGCGGAGAATTTATCGCCATCAATTTTTGCGTAGACCACAAATACATCAGCAAAGCCTGCATTCGTAATCCACTGTTTTTCACCATTTAAAATATAATGTGTGCCAGCTTCGTTTAATTTTGCAGTCGTTTTTGCACCTAGAGCATCTGAACCTGAACCTGGCTCTGTTAATGCATAGGCAGCGATTAATTCACCTGAAGCAAGCTTAGGTAAATATTTTCTCTTTTGATCTTCATTACCGAATAGAACAATTGGTAATGACCCAATACCAACGTGAGCACCATGTGTGATAGAGAAACCACCTGCAACAGACATTTTTTCAGCGATTAAAGCTGAAGAAACTTTGTCTAATCCTAGCCCTTCGTATTCTTCAGGCACATCTGCTCCAAGTAAGCCTAATTCGCCTGCACTTTTTAGGAGACGCACTGAATGCTCAAATTCATGGTGCTCTAAATTTTCCACTACTGGTAAAACTTCATTTGTAACGTATTCCTCTGTTGTTTTAGCAATCATTTTATGCTCGTCAGTGAAATCTTCCGGTGTAAATACACGATCTAATTCCACATCTTCAATAAGAAATCCGCCGCCTTTAATGAAATCAGTTGTTTTTTCAGTCATGATTAATTCCTCCCAATATATCTTTTTGTTAGTTGATTCCCCTAATGATCATGTATAGAAAAGCTTGACGTATACAATGTTCGGAGGCAACCGTAAACAGTACACCTCAAGCTGATCTAGCAAAAATTATAGAATTTTAAATACGCCAGCAGCACCCATGCCGCCACCAATACACATTGTCACTACACCATATTTCTTCCCTTGACGCTTCAATTCATGAATTAGCTTTAATGTTAAAATAGCTCCCGTTGCGCCTAGTGGATGACCTAATGCAATCGCTCCACCATTGACATTGACTTTCTCTTGGTCGATGCCTAAATGACGTACCACCTGTAATGACTGTGAAGCAAATGCTTCATTGATTTCCCATAAATCAATATCTTCGATGGATAAACCTGCAATTTCCAACGCTTTTGGCACTGCCACGATAGGCCCGATACCCATTACTTCAGGAGGTACACCGCCAACTGCAAAGCTTAGGAATTTTGCCATTGGTGTCAGTCCTTGCTTGTCAGCCTCTTCACGATCCATTACTAGTACAGCTGCTGCACCATCAGAAGTTTGAGAGGCATTGCCCGCCGTTACACTGCCTTTTACGTGGAAAGCTGGACGTAGTTTGGCTAAACCTTCAACTGATGTACCTGGACGTACACCTTCATCTATACTGAATGTGAATTTTTTCACTTGTGGTTTATTGTTATCGTCTACGTAATGCTGTTCCACTTCAATTGGTACAATTTCATCATTGAATTTACCTTCTTTAATTGCCTTTTCAGCAAGCTCATGCGAGCGAACAGCAAAAGCATCTTGGTCTTCACGACTAACATTATATTGACGAGCTACTTCCTCAGCTGTATGCCCCATGCCCATATAATATTGTGGAGCCGTTTCTGCTAAAGTCGGATTTAAACGTGGTGTATTCCCTACCATCGGCACCATACTCATGGATTCTACACCACCAGCAAGAATAGCCTTTGAGTGTCCTAGCATAATTCGCTCTGCTGCATAGGCAATCGCCTGTAAACCTGATGAGCAAAATCTATTAATCGTCAGAGCAGGGGTTGTATCTGGTAATCCAGCAAGTGCCCCAATACTACGTGCTACATTCATTCCTTGCTCTGCTTCTGGCATTGCACAGCCTAAAATTAAATCATCAATTGGCCCTTCATAGCCTGCTCTTTTCAATGTTTCCTTGACTACAACAGCACCAAAATCATCTGGTCTTACTGTTGCTAAAGAACCTTTTTTTGCTTTTCCAATTGGAGTTCGTGCTCCTGCTACAATAACGGCTTCACGCATCGTATTAATCCCCCTTTGTTTCATGTGCAAGATTGATTTATTTCGTCAATTAGTTACGAAGTGGTTTACCTTTTAACAGCATGTGTTGCATTCTCTGCTGTGATAGTGGATCAGCAACAAGACTAAGGAATGCCTCACGCTCTAAGTTCAATAAATATTGCTCATCGACTAATGTGCCGTACGGAACCTTTCCACCTGCAATAACATAAGCTAATTTTTTAGCAATTTTTAAATCATGTTCGCTAATAAAGCCTGACTCAAACATCCCTTGCGCACCGATGAGTAATGTACCATAGCCTGATGCACCGACCACTGGCACTTTTGTTGGTACAGGTGGTTGATAGCCCGCTTCGTAAAGTGCTAATGCCGCCTGCTTCGCATCATACAATTGATGATCTGGATTAACTGAAATACCATCCGCAAAGTTTAGGAAATTATTTTCACGTGCTTCCTCACCAGATGTTGAAACCTTCGCCATCGCAATTGTTTCAAATACTTTATTAGCAATATGTTGATAGTCTACCTCTACGCCGTTTGGTAAGCCCTTTAGGAATTTCTGATAGAGTGCTTTATTTCCGCCACCACCTGGGATTAATCCAACCCCTACTTCCACTAAGCCCATATATGTTTCCATTGTTGCTTGAATATGTGCAGCTGGTAAGCAAACCTCTGCTCCCCCGCCTAATGTCATGGCAAACGGTGCTGCTACAACAGGCTTACGTGAATATTTAATTTTCTGCATAGCATCTTGGAATGCTTTAATGACGAAATCTAGCTCAAATATATTATCATCCTGAGCTTCTACCAAAATCATTCCTAGATTTGCCCCAACACAGAAGTTTTTCCCCTGATTACCGATGACTAAGCCCTTATAGTTAGCCTCTACTTCATCTACCGCAAAGTTAATCATTTGAATAATATCCAAGCCGATTGCATTGGATTGCGAATGGAACTCCAGTAATGCAATTCCATCCCCTAAATCTATTAAACTAGCACCTGTGTTTGATTTAATCACACCATGCTTTTTCTTATAACGTTTTAAATTAATCTCTTTTTCATTGACTGGCACTTTCACATATTGTGAACCATTATAGTAAGCTAAATCTCCGTCTAATTCTGTATAGAATGTCTCCACGCCATTTGCTAACATCTCTTTGACAAAAGCAGGTACCTCTCGGCCCTCAGCCTCCATTTTCGCCACAGAATCTTTTACGCCTATAGCATCCCAAATCTCAAATGGCCCTTGTTGCCAGCCGAATCCCCATTTCATCGCGTTATCAATGGCTACGATATCATCTGCAATCTCCCCATGTAGCTGTGCAGAATAAAGGAGCGTTGGTGCAAAAATCCCCCATAATAGCTCGCCTGTACGATCCTTTGCATAGGTTAACGCCTTCACTTTATTAGCCAATCCACGAGTTTGTTTTGCCATTTCAATAGAAGGTGTTTTTAATTTTTTGGCTGGACTATACGTTAAGGTTGCTGGATCAATCTCATGTATCTCTTTTCCTTGTTTTAAGAAGAAACCTTGACCTGATTTTGCTCCTAGCCAACCGTTTGTGACCATTTTTTGTAAAAATTCAGGTACTGCAAATACTTGCTGCTCCTCACCTGTTGTTTGATCGTAAACATTTTTCGCTACATGAATGAATGTATCTAAACCAACTACATCTAGCGTACGGAAAGTTGCAGACTTTGGACGGCCGATAAGCGGACCTGTTACAGAGTCTACCTCACCAACAGAGTAACCACCTTTTAACATTTCCTGTAAAGTGATAAGTAAACCATATGTTCCGATGCGGTTGGCAATAAAGTTTGGTGTATCTTTTGCAAGTACAACTCCTTTACCAAGCACATCTTCCCCAAACGTTTTCATGAAGCTAACTACTTCAGGTGCAGTTGTATTGGCAGGAATCACTTCTAATAATTTTAAATAGCGAGGTGGGTTGAAAAAATGTGTGCCAAGAAAATGCTTTTGAAAATCATCTGAACGTCCCTCTGCCATCGCATTAATGCTAATACCAGATGTATTTGAACTAATGATTGTTCCTGGTGAACGAACCGCATCAATTTTTTCATAAAGACTTTGTTTAATTGGTAAATTTTCTACAACAACCTCAATAATCCAATCTACATCTTTTAGTTTCCCTAGATCGTCTTCAAAGTTGCCAACTGATAGTAGTGATAAATTTTTCTTAGAAGTAAGTGGTGCTGGCTTTTGCTTTAATAACTTTTGCAAAGCTCCGTTTACAATACGATTTCTAACAGCTGGATGCTCTAAAGAAAGGCCTTTTGCTTCTTCCTCTTGCGTCAGTTCCTTCGGTGCTATATCCAATAGTAATGTTGGTATACCGATATTTGCTAAATGTGCTGCAATTCCAGAGCCCATCACCCCAGAACCTAGAACAGCTGCTTTTTTAATGTTGTAAGTCACAAGCAATTCCCCCTTATTCTCCCATTGAATGAATAGCCATTCATTTTTTGGCCAAAAAAATATCAAGTGTTCCTTAGTGAATTTTTTGTCCTTTTGTTGAATGAGATTCCCTCCACTCAACCAAGCACGACTAAGGTTTATCTTCGCTCCAAAATGACACTTCTTAATGAATGAAGATAAAACTACTTTTCTGTTTTTAGTGTAGATTATTTTGTCTAATTTAGCAATCTTTTTTCATGAATTATTTTTGCAGTATACATCTTTTTTTGTTTTTAACGAGCTAAAAGAGGACAAGAAGTAGCGATTGAAACGGCCAAACAGAAAACTTTCAGATTGCGAGAAAAATGTGTAGAATGGAAAGCAAGGAGAGTGAATACTTAATGAAAACTATTACTACTGCAGAACAATTTAACGAATTAATCGCTGGCGACCAAAAAGTTTTAGTGAAATTTTATGCTGGCTGGTGCCCTGATTGCACACGTATGAATATGTTCATCGATCCAATCATTGAAGAGTACAACCAATATGATTGGTATGAGCTAAACCGAGACGAGCTCCCAGAAATCGCTGATAAGTACGATGTTATGGGAATTCCAAGTCTATTGATTTTCCAAAATGGTGAAAAACTTGCACACTTACATAGTGCAAATGCAAAAACACCTCAGCAAGTAACAGAATTTTTATCTGCTCAATAATAATGGCGAGAGAGCTGCATTTCTTCTTGAAATGCAGCTCTTTTTGAAAGGAGTTTATTATGCGTCAACAATTGGCACTACGGGGGGCTTCACAATATGAGATTTCCATTGCACCAAGCTATCGCAATTCTGCCTGTGGACCTACTACGATTCATGTCATCTTAAAATTTTTAAATGAGTCAGCTCCTTCAATTAATGAGCTATATAAACTGCTTCGTGGTACAAAAATTGGCTTATTCAAATGGAGACTGATTCACAATCTTCGTCAATTGCTTCCAACTTGGGATATTCGAACATGTTCATTAAAGGAAGCTCTACAGGAAATTGACGCAGGTCGACCAGTTGCTATGCGTTTTGATCGCTATTTTAGCCTTCAGTGGCGTGATAAAAAATCAACCTTTGCTTATCATTGGGTACCGCTTATAGGCTATGAGATAAAAAATGATGAGCTATGGCTAATATTCCATGATAATGGTGGTCCACAACGTGATAGCCAAATTCGTCAGGCTCTCTATAAAGACAACGAAAAGGTATTATCCTTCGTGAAAATGGTTCCTTACTAGAGCAAATATCGATTAGCCTTCTTTTTGCTCTCTATTCTTTTCCTTACAATAAAAAAAGCAGAGCATATGACTATACTCTGCGATGATTGATTAAATAAGCGAATACAAAGAACGGGCGTGCTTGGCAATTAGTGTGTAGCCACGCTCTTCTATTGCTTTAAAAATATGTGGTTCGTAAGTTGGTAACACAAGGCTTGTAAAATCAGCGTCAATTGGTACATTGGTTTGAATCGTTGCAAGCTCATGTGATAGCTGCAACATATCTAAATTATCTTGAATTTTTGTTCTTTGACCTGGCTTCAATTCACCGAGTGATGCCAGTATTTTGTCTATTGAGCCATATGTTTGAATAAGCGTTAACGCTTGTTTTGGGCCAATCCCTTTCACACCTGGATAGCCATCACTTGAATCACCCATAAAGGCTTTCACCTGTGCAAACTGTGAAGGTTCAATACAATATTCTTCTTTAAAGCGAGCATGTGTATAAATATCGTATTCTGTATAGCCCTTTTTCATAAACGCAATTTCTGTAGATGGCCTTAAAAGCTGAAGTAAATCCTTATCACCACTAATGACCGTAATGTCTGCCTCGTCCTGCCATTTCGTTATCATGGAGCCAATTAAATCATCTGCCTCCATGCCCTTCACCCCGAAATTTTGCCAACCCATTTGCTGCGATAAATTTTTCGCCATATCAAATTGTGGTAGCATTTCCTCTGGAGGTGCTGGGCGATTCGCTTTATAGCCATCAAATAAATCATTGCGGAATGTATGTGCGCCCATATCCCAGCAAACAGCCATATGTGTTGGCTTCATAATAGTTTGTGCTGTTAGAACATGTCGCACAAATCCTTGGGCCCCATTCGTAGGTGTTCCATCTGCCAAGCGAATAAAATGCCCCATGGCAGCCGAAGCGAAAAAAGAACGGAATAACAGTGCCATACCGTCGACAATCAATAATCTTGGTTTTGTTGTCATCATAAATTTCCTCTCTATTACAATACAAAGTTTGTATTTATTTATTGTTTTCTATTTAAACATTATAGCAAACTTTTAAAATTCAGCATTGTTAATACTCGGAAATACACTTGCTTTACAACATAACCTTTCCTTTTTTCGAGATACGATTGCGATGATCTAGTTGAATGCCTGTCAACCATTGTAAAAATGCAGTTACACCGATTTTAACAGTTTCTGGACGTAGTATACCTTCTTTAGGATCAGCATAAACAAAATCAATATGACGAACACCCTCATTTTCGCCAATAATCTTGAGGATATCGAATAACTCATAAGCCGTTAAACCACCAGGTGAAGCTGCAGGAACATCACAGGCAAATACAATATCAAGTGCATCTAAATCCACAGACACATAAATGCGATCTACTTCATACATAAGCTGACGCAGCATTTCACGTATTGTGAGTTGAATACCATCACGCCGCATTTGCTTTAACGTAATCATATGAATGCCTTGTTCTTTAGCATAATGAATCATTTCGGGTGAATTGAAAAAGCCATGCAAACCGACATTATAGACATGTCTCCCCTCCACAACCCCTGCTGCAATTAACTGATGAATTGGAGAATCTTGTGCTAAACCAATTTCCTCTTGGTTTCTTGCATCTAAATGCGTGTCAATTTGAATGATGCCAATGCGATCCTGTGGGAAGGCATTTTTTATACCTTTTATGGAGTGCGCTGTAATAGTATGATCTCCCCCAATCAAACAAGTAAAACTTCTTTGAAAGGCTATACTTAAATTTTCTGCAGCAGCCTCGATGGCAGATTCCGAAAGCATTCGATCATTTTCTAGAATCGCCACATCCCCAATATCCACAACTGAAAGGGCACGTAAATTCACCTGCTCATCTAAATTATATGATTGAAAACCTGGCCAAGCCTTACGAAAGGCTGTTGGGTATTGCGCTTTTGACGACGCACCATTGGTATATGATAAAAGCGCTCCATATACGACAATATCCACCTCATTCGGATTCGGATTTGTTTGCTGCTTTATCCACTGATGCATAGCTGATCCATTCTCCTGCTTCCATAGGCATTCTGATTGTATAAACATATTCATCTACCACCTTCTTCTCTTTTCCATTCAAGTTCAATTGACCTAAATCAATTGGTGCTCCCCTGTAAATGTCCTAACATATTTTCTTTATAGTAATAGTACCATTCGTACAATGATTTTCGTCAAAGTTTTTCTTTTTTTCTCTTATATTGAAAATATTCTTTTGATCAAACAAAAAAAGCAAACTTGAAATCAGTTTGCTTAGAAATTACATGTTTCTTTTGTTAGGAGATTGTGGCTGTTCTCAACTTTTTGAGTGTTGTTCACCTACCTTGAGCGCTTTGACACTCTTAATAAATGACTTTCTCTCGTTTACAAGCACTTTAATTACTCTTCAGAGAGCAAACCTCTTTTTTACCAACTCTTCGTACAGAGAGCTCTTCCATTATTACTTCTGCTGTTTCGAAAGGCTATCGCAAAGTTCCGCTACCTCATACATGGAATAGCTTTGAAAATTATATTGATTACGCAGTTCTTGATGATAACTTAATAGTTCTTCTAGCATCGCCAAATTCTTATCAATATGCTTGCCAAAATTATGAGGATGCCACCATAAATGATAAAAGGCTTGTGCCTGTGCAGCCTTGAGCATGCCTTCCTTTATTCGCTTTACTTTTAAATTTTCGAATATACGCAATGGACTACAGTATGGCCTTAAAAAAGCACTTGATCGAATATTAATCAGTTGCTCCTCTTGCATTTCTTCCAGGGTGGCTATATGATGACCAGTTATATTCCAATAGCTATCTAACCACTTCTTAGCACCTAAAAGTCTTCCCTTTTTCGTAAACTTTTGTGCGTCATATAGCTCATGATTTTCGGTGCCTCTATAGCAAACATATCCCTCTTCTAAACAAGCTGTAAAATAGTCTTTGTTTATTTGATTACGAGGAAAGACAATCGATTTCATAGGCGCAGTATAGCCGTCACTGATTGTTTTCGTTGCATGTAAATCCGCACAAAAGGCAGCTTTCGTTTGGCCCTTCTCCAAGCAATAAAAATGAGAAAAGGTATGACTTCCTATTTCCTGATGTGGTGTACGTTTAATTTCCTCAATTAATGATTTACCAAAATGCAGGAGATCTTCTTGTTCATTTTCGCCAACTTTTGCTAGCTGTGTATGTGCTGCAAAGCGCATATTTTCATATTTCACAGGGATACCTCGCAAATAATGAGCCATTTCTGCCTTTGATTCAGCAAACAATAATCCAACTGTAGCCCAAGTTGCATGGATGTCATATTGCTCAAATAACGCTAGTATCCTGGGCAAGGCTTTACGGACACCATATAGGTTTTTATTGTATTGGCCATAACGAAATACGTCATGGACACCCCAATTCAGCTCAAAATCTAATGAAATAACGAGACCCCCACCATTCATGTTGCTACTTCCTCCATTTTTGCACACCTAGTAAAAGTGCACGTATTTTTGATTGGATAATGTAGCCTGAGTAAACATGAACAACCTGGCCACCAAAGCTTAATTTAAAGGCTCGTACATTTCGATTGTCCGTTAATTCTCCCATATCATATAAGACAAAACCTTGCTCCTTTAGGTGTAGCAGGTTATGCCAAATTAAAAACCGATTTGCATAACGGAAAGGACGTTTTAATTGTGCAGGCAATGCGGTTGCATGACATGTTGCCTCGAAATAAGACATCGCTTTTTTCTCATGCACAATATCTAATCGATAACATAATGTCTGTCCACAAAAACTCTGGATCTCCGATAATAATAAGGCACCCTGTTCATTGAGGAGCAGAATGGTTTCCATTTGCGACTTGCCGATTGCTTCAATTTTTTTTCTTTTGGCAAATTGATTGTAAAATTGCTGAAAGGCTTTCAAATTTTCTATGGATGGCTCTTTATACAAAATGACTTGATAGGATTCTTTTTGGGCACGTCGTAAGATTTTACGATTACCTTCAGACAGTGCTAAATATAATGAAAGCTCATGCTCTTGCAAATAAATGTGAATCGTTTCGCTTTTTACAAGCTTCCGACTTGGTACTAATGAATGCGTATAGCCTACAACTTTCATAGACTTTCGAAAATTGGCTGGCTTTTCGAGAAAATAAAAATGCTGCATTGCGATATTCCATCGCTTACTTTTAATGGACAGAATGTACATCGCCCCCACTCTCTGTATATTTTTCTACACGGTGTCGCTCAAAACGAGCAAGTTTATAATGTTTCATTCGAGAAATAGGTTTATAGCCTAGTTGTACTAAGCGCTTGCGCTTGCGCCATTGCCAAAAACTTACCGATACCCACAATGTTTGTGCTGGTTTTATTTTCCGTAAAAAAGCTGTAATAATGTCGATTTGTTTGAAAACATCATAGGCTAAAAAATAGGTTTGCTTCGGTAAGGCTTCTACAATTTGCATTGAATCCACTCGCCAGTTTGTGGCATGTAATGCAAACGCCAGCTTATTCGTTTCCGCAAAGGAGTCTTTATAAATCGTATAGCCCTTATAAAGGAGGGCCATGACTTCTTCCTGATCAAGTTGCATCGCTTCCTGAATCGACATTTCTTCAAATAAGTTTCCGACAGGTTGCTGTGGTGATACGTCATCTGATGGGGATAATTCATACAGCTCCACTTGTTTCAAACGAATAAATTTTTCTACGAATTGTTGTCCATATTCTAGCCAATCTTTTACCTTTCCATACTTTACTAAATATCGTAAATGGCCCAGTGTGTTACGCTTCCAATCTACGACTCGTTGGTTCCCTTTCATAAATTCTTTGAGCCTTTGCTTTAACGATAAAAAACCTGCCAGTAGATTTGTACGTTTCGTACCGCTGCTAGCAAGCATCTGTCTTGTAAAATCAATGTCTGAGCGCCAATCAAGTTTATAAGACTCATAGCCTATGCTCATATCATATAAGCGATAGTTAGCAGTAAACGTTCGCTGGATGGCTTCCTGAGTGACTATCCGACCAGCACCAAATAAATTAAAAGTTGGCTCATGTGCAAGGGCATAGGTTACATAGCGGCCACGACAGCATAATCCATAAGTAAAAGCAATCCACTGGTTTTCAAAGACAAGAGCATCGACCTCTACCTGTAACGCCTCACCTTTAAGCATCGTTAAACGCTCAAAAAAATCTCTTTTCTTGCCTTTTGTAAAGCCACTTGTATCTAGTTTTTTTGCCCATCGTCGATCAAATAACCGAAACATTTGCCAAAGCTCGTCCTGTGAAGCCTCACGTTTTTCTAAGGAGCCTAAATTTCTTAGTTTTCGTTCTCGTCGATCAACGCCATGCATTTTTCGACGTTGATTGAAATGGCGATGAAAATCAATTTCCGAAAAAGCAAGATAGGGTGTCACAACTCGGAACAGGCTTGTACGTAATTGTCTTTCTACAAAGTATTGCTCTAAGATCTTAGTAGACACCTTGCTTTCTAATAACCCATGCAAGGAAAAAAGAATATGCCGATGCTTTTTAATGAGCTCATCAAAAACAAAGGTTGTAACTTGCTGTAACCATTCCTTTTTAGCCACAACCCCTGTATAATTGGCGATGTTTTCTCCCGCAAAAGCATACACCCTTACCCCCCAACGAATAGACACTGTAAAAGGAAAAAAGGCTCTAATTGTCCCCTCATGTTCAATGGCGTAAAGCTCTACACGCTCTTTCCGTCCTACAATTTGCCACCAATTATAAAACCAAGCAAATTCTATAAATGGATTATCATTGTTCTCTTCTTCTAAAATGGCATCCCAAATTTCCTTGTACCACATAAGCTCATCATCAGTTCTAATGCGAATTAATTGCAATTTAATCCCCTTTCTTCACTAGTTCTGAAACAGCCTGTTGATAAACCATTAATGTTTTTTGATACATGGGGATGAAGGTGAAGTACTGTAAATAACGCTGCTCACTTGCCGTCCCCATTTCCCCTCTTAAAGGAGCATCCATTAATAATTGATGTAGCCTCTTCTTCAATAATTCATTATTCTCTCGCTCCACTAAAAACCCATTGTCATGATCAATAATAAGCTCTTTCACACCACCTACATTTGTTGCAATAATAGGAAGTCCTACACGCATCGCTTCAATAATCGAAATCGGCAAGCCTTCCCAATCTGATAACAGAACAAATAGGTGGCCTTTCTCAAGATAAGAATGAACGTCTAATTGATTACCTAAAAATGTTACACGATTGGATAATCGATTTTGTTCAACGAAATGTTCTAAAGCTGGACGCAGAGAACCATCTCCAATCAATTGAAGGTGCCAAGGGATATCTGTCAGTTCCGCTAAAGTCTTTAACAGGACATCTTGTCTTTTAGGCACTTCAAAACGAGCAACCATGACAATGACTGGCTGCTCCATGCATATCTTTTCAGTTGTCTTATTTCTCTCGATAGGGTCAATGCCGTTGTGAATAGTCAGCAATTTATGAGCAGGAGCGACCTTTTTCATTAGTGCTAGTTCCCGATCATATTCAGACACTGTAATAATTTTTGTCGTAAATGGCTGAATTGATCTTTCCATCCGTTGATAGAATAGCTTTTTCTTGTAAGGAACACCTTCTGTAAAGCTCCAGCTATGTGCCGTAAAAATAGTTGGAATTTGTAACAACCTACCAACTATGCGACCAATCACACCGGCCTTAGAGGAGTGGGTGGCTATAACATCTGGTTGTAGATGTTTGAAAACGGCTCTTAATTGCCAAAATGCTTGAAAATCTTTCGCTAGATGAATAGCCCGTTGAAGAGCAGATATACTGATAACAGGGATTTTATGCTCTTGTAAGTGCCACAGTGATGGTTGGTAGGAGCCCGTCACTACTGTGACATCATGCCCATCCTGTTTTAAGTGGATGGCAAGTGCCTCCACATGTTTTTGCGCACCTCCAACTTTATCCATTCGTGTAATAAGCTGAACGATCTTCAGTATGGCCACTCCTTATTTTTTAATAAGCACCTGTGCGTGCAACAACAACATAAATTGTCTTCAACAAAATTTGGACATCCAACCAAAAGGAATAATGATCAACGTATTCAATGTCATATGATATTTTTTGTCCATGTGAAATATTCGACCTACCATTAATTTGAGCGAGGCCTGTTAATCCTGGCTTTACCTCCAAACGCCGAGCCTGTAAGGAATTATATGCATTCGTGATCGTTGGTACTTCAGGACGTGGACCTACAATGCTCATATCACCTTTTAACACATTTAAAAGTTGTGGAATTTCATCAATACTGAGTTTTCGAAGAATAGCGCCCACTTTTGTGATGCGTGTATCTTGCTCTGTTTTAAAATAATAATCATCAGGGATACCATCAGCACAAATAGTCGGCATATTGACTGGAACTGCCTGAATACACATTGTTCGTAGCTTCCAAATCACAAAGCGGTGATGATCGAGGCCAGTTCGGATTTGTTTAAAAAAAATGGGGCGACCTGTCGTTATGAGTAAAATGAGGAATATAGCTAGCATTAGAGGAATTGTTATAAAAAGCAAAAATAATGCCCCAATAATATCGAATATTCTTTTGCCGTACTGACCATAGAATGTGAGATTCTGAGCTGTCTGAACGTGCAATACATCATCCTTTGCATTTTTTTAGCACTTAACTCTATATATTCATTTTGAACATTTCTAGAACTATTTTAGAAAAAGTGCTTATTTTATGAAAAAAAGAGTTATATCAGCGTTACTTGCTGAATAACTCTTGCTGTCTTATTATATGCTTGCTTCAAAAATTTGAACATCACATTCAATTACAACATTACCTTTTAATGCTTTACTGATCATACATGTTTGTTCAGCCTTGTGTGCTAAGCGTAGAAGTCTTTTTTCAAGATGTTCTGTTAGCTCTTGCACAATAATAGTCGGTTTATGGACAATTTTTTCATACGTAAAAATGCCATTTTCTACACTAACAAATCCATGGGCCTGCATGGATAATTCCAGTACATCTATTTCTGACCTTTCGAATAAAGCAGCTAGTGTAATTAAATAACAGGTTGCAGCTGCCCCTAAAAGCATTTCATCTGGATTTGTACCAATGCCAGGTCCATTCATTTCCCGAGGAATAGAAATTTGTGTTTGCAAATTACTAGCTTGGATATTTCCTGTACCGTTTCTTCCTTCTGACCAAGTTAAGTCCATTGTAAATTTATGCTGAACCATTCTAGATCCTCCTTTATTTGTAAAGCAAGAAAAATGCCCGCTTACAAACGTAAGACGAGCATTCCATTTATTCAACTGTTACTGTATTTTTATCTGTGTCAATATGACGACCTTTCTTAGTCACGGTTTGGTACTCTGCAAGACGAGCGGTCGTACGCCAATAGTGATAGACAAGTCGATCAATCCACAGCAAAGTCTCCACTTTCGATACAGCTGTCTCTAACTCTACCACATTTTCAACAGTGTGCTCAAAGTATGCGTTTCGTTTATCACGACGCACCGTAGCCATTTCAGAGGAAGTAACCTCAAGCAAGGTAGCAATCTCAGGTAGACGTTCATCCTCATCAATGATTAGTAGTACTTTTTCCAATACCTCTAACCACTTTTGGGTTAATGTCTCCTGTAATTGAAAGGCATTTGGATGTTGCTCACGTAATGCCTTTGACAAACGATATAAGTGGTCTAAAGCATGTAAAAGGGCAATATGCTTATACCGTTCTTTTTGAGAGGAAGATTGAATAGCATCCATAAATAAACGTGTTTTTTCGATTGCCTCATCTATTTGAGCCAATCTACTGTCTGTTTCAGCTGTGCGTTTTTTTCCTTGAATAAGGGAAACGAGTACTGTCGTCATTTCCTTAGTAATATCTTGCAATGTATTAAAGGATACCTCTACAGCAACTCCAGGTAGTTTGGCAACACTACTATCTAAATTACGAGTTAAATAATTTCCTTTTTCAGGGATCATTTTTTCAATGGCCTTTGCAAAAGGACGAACAAATGGCACAAAGAGTATCGCGCCAATCACACTAAATAATGTATGGAAAACAGCAATGCCGAGTGTTTCATCAAAGCTACCATTGATGGATTTCGTGACAAACTCTGTAAGAGCAAACATAAACCTTGCACCGAATGTCACTAGTATAGCAGTGACTACATTGAACATTACATGTGTCACAGCTGTTCGTTTTGCAGCTGTTGATGCACCAATCGCAGCAAATAACGCTGTAGCTGTCGTCCCGATATTTTGACCAATGACTAAATAAGCAGCCTGTTCAAAATCAATAGCACCTGCATATAAAGCTGTTAAAGTGGCTGCTATTGCAGCACTAGAAGCCTGCATAATAACCGTCATGATAAGACCCAAAACAATTAAAATTAGCTTGCCACTAATAGAATTTGCACTAAATGCATCGAATGGAATTTTATCTTGTACCGCAGCCATTCCTCCCTGAAGAACATCAATACCTAAAAATAATAAGCCAAAACCAGTCACTAGCCCTCCAATTGCTTTGTAATCACGTGGTGCGAGCAATTGGACAAATACACCAAGCGCAATAAAAGGTAGTGACATTGTCTGCATATTGATTTTAAAGCCGATTAATGAAATAATCCAACCAGTACTCGTACTCCCGATATTGGCGCCAATAATAACGCCAATCGATTGGACAAATGTAAGAAGTCCAGCACTGACAAAACCTATCGTAATCAAGGTCGTGGCCGTGGAGGATTGTACAAGCATTGTCATAAATGTACCAGATAGTACCGAGCTAATGGTCCCACCTGTAAAACGATTGAGCCATTTTTTCAAGGCATCTCCTGCCAATTCCTTTAAACCGTTTGTTAGCATCGTCATTCCAAGTAAAAATAAACCTATGCCCCCAAGCACATTGATCAACCTATCAACACTCCCTACTAAAATTGTATCTCTATTATGAAAGCTCCTTTTTAAAGGAGTTTTATTCCCCAAACATTCTTAATAGTACCATTATTAATTTTGAGAAAATAGGGATATTTCCCTGCATTGTACAAAATCATCCATTATTTTACGAAAAACAATGTGATAATTTTTATGGTAGAATAGAATAAATAATTCTTTAGGAGATTTTCAAAATGATTTTAACAAAGCAAGAAGCAATACAAGCACTTAAAAAGAACAAATTCATCGGTTTTACTATTACAACGGGTAATATTATTATGAAAAAGATTAATAAAACCGAGTATAATATTTTTGTTTTCGAAGAAGGAAGAGAAAAACCATTACGCTATGTAGGCTCTATCATGAACGTGATGGCGACAATGAGCGATAAAGCTTCTAAAAAAGATTTTGTGATTGTTGAACAACTACCAGCAGGAAACAGCGCTAAAGAAACTCAATCTTCTGAACAAGAAGCAACGACAGAGGAAAAAGTAGCACCACATGAAGAAAAGCCTTTAGTTGAAGGACAAGAAGAAAGCCGTGCGATTGCTGGCTATGAAGGCTTATATGAAATGACGGCAAGTGGTCGAATTATTACAGTAAGAGAAAACCGCCCATTGGCTCGCTGTAATGATGAATATGGCTTCCATATTGCGCGCTTAACAAAGGACGGCAAAGCATCTAGCCATAATGTCTTTGAACTTTGGAAACAGACATTCCCAGAGCTGGAGCACACTCTTTTCAAAGGTGCCTTAAAAGCCAAGTATGGTACAGGCTGTAAGCTAATTGATAAACCTGGTATTCATTTTTAATGAAACACCCTCAGCAAATATGCTGAGGGTGTTGTTATTTAGATATCGTATATTTTTTGCCACTTGAAAATCTTTATTATATTAATTTTAGCTACTTTATGAAAGCCTGCCTGCATGAGCTTTCTTCGTCTGGTTCTCTTATACCAAGGGACTATTGTACAGACTGCTCTCCCTTCCCGCTGCACATCTGCAACGATCTCCTTTAGTCGCAAGCTATCATATTCTTTTATAAACGACATATTGTCTGACAGCTCATAGGAATAGTTAACCGTTTCTTCGGCTACCGTTTGATCGTGTCGCTTATAGATGACATGGTCGCTATCTGCAAAGAGTCGATAGCCCTTATAGAAATCTGTAACATTTTTCTCTCGATCCTTCGTTGTCATGATGTCTTTCATTGATAATTCTTGAAATCTCACATTTCCGTTACTCTGTTGTTGCTTTGCAATATAAACATCTAAAATATGAATGGCTAGCATTCGTTGGAACATTTTTATAAAAGCTCTTAGCCAATCTTTCGTGCTTGCATGCTTCAGAAAATAACGCAGTTCTCCTAATCGGTCTCGCTTCAATTTTACTAGCTGATGATTATTCGTTAATAGCCCTTTTAGGCGATCACGCATGACCATCCATAATCGAATACTACGCTCTTTAACTCCTTTTGTACTCATCACAAATTTCCTAGTAAAATCAATATGTGTATACCATTCAAACTTATATGGCTCATAGCCACTTCCTAAGTCATAATAACGATAGCCAGCTTGATGTGCTTTTAGCATATTTTCTTTTTCAATGAGGCGACCTGGACCAAATAGATTAAAATCTGGCTCATGGCCCATTGCCTGACAAAAATTGCGCTCTCTACAGCATAGGTCAATTGTAAAAGCAATCCACTGCCCTTCAAATTGTAAGCTATCGACTTCTACGCGAAGCTCCTTACTGTTGCTTTTAGCTAGCTGCTCATAAAATAGACGAGTTTGCTTTTCGGTAAAGCCACTTTTATCAATTTTCTTTTGCCATCTTCTCTTGAATAACGTAAACATGTCTTGTAGATGATTGTAATTCACTTCCTGAAAGACGACATGACCAAGAGACTTTAATTTGTTTTCACGCCGTTTAAGGCTTTTGAATTTCTTGCGATGCTTCTTTAGAAATGTTTCTATAGGAATTGTTTGGAAATCAATATAAGATGTGACAGTTCGAAAAATCGAATGAGGCATCTGATATTCAATCGCATATTTTTCTAATTCTTGAGAGGTATTTTTACTTTCTAATAATCCATGTAACACGATTAAATAACGCTTATATTTTCGTGAAAACTCCTTCAAAAGAAAAGTAATGGAAGGTTCTAACCACTCCTTATCAGCAATCACTTCCATATAGGTCGCAAAACCTTGTCCTAAAAAGCTGAAATAATGGATTGTACCAAATCGTACAGAATGCACTAACGGAAAAAAGGCCACTGCTATACCTTGATGCTCCACTATGTAAATTTTGACATTGTCATGAATCCCGAGCGTTGTCCACCAAGTTGAAATCCATTCATACTCAATAAAAGGGTTATTATTATACTCTTTTTCAAGAATCTCTGACCAAATGCTCCGATAGGGCTCTAACTCTTCGATAGTCGTTATGAGTTTATAAGCTAGCAATGAACTAAATCGCTCCTTTTCATGTGATCATCGCCATACATTTAGTAGCCACTATATTCCTAGCAAGAAAGTATTAGAACATTACACCAACGTAAAAACCCCTCCTTATTAGAAAGGAAGGGCTTCGTTTCATTTACACGTTTACAAGTGATATCTCATCTTTTGTCACTGCATTGGCCATATGTGCTGTCGCCACAAAGCTTAGTGTCATACCAGGTCCAATGGTTGCGCCTGGGCCAGGATACGTTTCCCCCATGATAGACGCTGAACAATTGCCAGAAGCATACAACCCCTCAATGGGTTCGCCATTCTCCTTTATTACACGAGCATATTCGTCTACTACGAGGCCACCTTTTGTGCCGATGTCTCCAGGATATAGACGCAATGCATAGAATGGTGCTTTCTTGATTTCTGCTAAATTTGGATTTGGTAGTGTCGGGTCCCCGTAGTAATTATCGTAGGCACTACCTCCTCGATAAAAATCATCATCATGTCCGTTCCGGGCAAAGTCATTAAAACGATTCACCGTTGCTACTAGGTTCTCCGCTGGCACTTCCATTTGTTTGGCAAGCTCTTCAATTGTTTCCGCACTTTTTGCAACTCCATGCTCAAACCAACTTTTCGGGAATGCCTGTCCTGGGAACAATCCTGTAAAAATATAACGGCTTTTAGCTGAAGCATCAATTAATATCCAGGAAGGAACTGCCTGCTGTGTGACCTCTTGATGCTTATACATCGTATCCACGAATTCATGATATGGAGCCGCTTCATTGACAAAACGTTGCCCTGCACTATCCACTACAATCATATTGGGCACGCCACGATCTGCCACAAGGAAGAATGGATGTCCTTGTGGATCAATAACAGAAGGCGCTCCCCATACTTTATCCATTAAATCCAACGTTGCACCAATTTTTACGCCAGGTTCAAGGATGTCACCTGTTTGACCTTCTGGAGAAGAAGTCCATGCAGCATTCGTAGGACTTGGTAAATACTTTTCACGAAGTGTCTGATTATGTGAGAAGCCACCTGATGACAGAACAACACCTTTCTTTGCCTCAATTTTAAGCTCTTGTCCATCTCTTTCCACAATAATTCCTATTACTCTTCCTTTGCCCATAATGAAATCTTTAAAGGCCGTTGATAGCCAAAGCTCACCATTTGCTTCTGCAAGGGAGAGGCGTAAACGTGCAATTAAAGCTTCTCCTAAGGCTACTGGATCGCTCTTAGTTACCTTTGACTTGACTAAACGCGCCCCTAATTTCAGTGCAGTAGTTTTACCTTTTAGCGTCCGGGTAATCATATTCACTTTATGAAACTCGTAGCTATTCATCGTGAAGCCTTTTGTTGATAGAGTTGCACGACGCATAGAATTTGCTAAAGAGCCCATTTTTGTTAAATCGAAAATAAGTGGTTCAATGGAGCGTCCCTGTGACAACCCACCTGGTTTTTCTGGATAATAATCCGAGTAGCCTTTTGCATATTGGAAGCGCATATGCTTTGTTTTATTGTATAAAAAGCGTAACATTTCAGGCCCTCTCGTAATATAAGTTTCCTTTAGCTCTTCTGGCACACGATCACCGATTGTTGAATCTAGATATTGGCGTGCAAGTTCATGTGTATCTGGGACACCTGCACCTTTAATGATATGATTATTAGGAATCCATAAAGCACCGCCTGAAATAGCAGAAGCACCACCATAGCGATCTGTTTTTTCGATCACTAATGATTTCATTCCTTGTAACTTTGCTGTTAAACCTGCTGTCAATCCCGCTGCACCAGAGCCTACTACTACTACATCATAACTAGCATCCCATTTCATTCAACCATTCCTCCCTATATGAGCTAAATCGATGAATCTGTCCTTTCTATTAAAAAGTATAGAATTAAACCAATATTCAGTCAATTTAAACCATTCCCTATATTTCCACAAAAAAGGAGCATACTCACTCGATTTAAGGTTTTAGAATCAACTTTATACAGTTATCTTCCCGTCCACAAATTATTTCATAGGCTACTTGCTTCTTCTAATGGCAATTGATATGTAATGGTACGATACATTAAAAGGCAAGAGGACACAGTCACCCTTTTTCACTTTTGTCACATGCTCTTACCTATTACATAATTCTTATGTGAAAGAATAGCGCCTTGGTAAATATGCAAATCAGTTCCACGAATAGCAGTAGAAGTGATTTTCACAATAATATCGTCCTTCTTTTAACAGTTGGACCATCTAATATCTTTATTTCCATGATAGGTTACAGCCTTCACGACAACACTCCCTTTGCATAGTATCATCACAACAAGCATATATTTTCGACTCTATTCTTTCCTTCGCTAACCTGCAGTATGCACATCTTTGTCATTATCGTTTTTATGCAGGCAATTCAATGTCAAGCATATTCATTTCTACTTAGCATATAGTTTGAAAAAGGCATTAAGTTGATGATAGGGCGGAGGAATTTTACAGGTGAGTGCAATGATACTTGGCGGTTTTCTATTTTTCAGTGTGAGCATTGGGGGCGCGATTGCCTGGATTTTCTCTAAGCTATTTCAGCATACGACACAGGGGTTATCATTATTGTGCGGAGGTTTTTTAGTAGGCTTACTTGTGCTAGATATCATCCCTTCTTCCTTTCAAATCTATCAATCATTTGGGATTATATTAGGTATTTTTATTGGTTATTTCATCTTCCAACTACTAGATACCTTATTTCATGCTTCTCATGCACAGAATCCCTCTGTCTCTCTATTAACACTAGCTATGATTATCCATACAATACCTATTAGTCTCACTGTTGGAAATTTACTTGGAAATGCTGCATTAAGTATTTCTCTCACAGCCTCCATTATTCTCCACCATGTTCCAGAGGGATTTGCATTATCTACTGCACTCATCTCTCAAGGTGAAAGGCTTTGGAGACTTTTCATTTATTTCTTCATCTTCTCTATTTTCTTTAGTATTTTCATCTGGTTTGGTCAGTATTGGGCTTTACCAGACAAAGCACAAGGGATTTTAATGGGCATTTCGATAGGATTGATTGCTACAGCTAGTATTTCTGAATTCATTTTGCATCAGCTACAGAAAGTCTCATTTAAAGCATTTTTTATGTATCTCTTTCTAGGTTATTTCCTAAGCTATATTTTCCATATACTTGTTGAATAACAAAGGGATGTCTCCGCGCATGAGACATCCCTTTCCTCTTTTATTCTTCTTCACTAACTAGCATTAAAGTAAGCGTTAAAATTTTAGAAACCTCTGCCCGAGTAAGATTACCTTTTGGGTTAAACTTACCATTCGTACCATTTAAAATACCTAGATGTTGCAATAGACCGATAGCCTCTACTGTTTCTTGACGCATTTGATTTTTATCTGTGAATGAATTGTTTTTGCTCACTTGCGCAACATTCACTTCCATACCTTCTAAATACCTAGCAGTAATATAGGCCATTTCCTCTCGTGTAACGGGCTTTTTCGGCTCAAATTTTTCACCATTGAAAATATCGATTAAGCCATACTCCTCAAGAATCGCTACCTCCTTAGCACCCCAGAAACCACTAAGATCAGTATAAGAAGCAGGACCCTCATAATCTTCATTCACATTTAAGCCAGATGCACGGAAAATAATAGCCGCCAGTTCTCCACGCGTCACTTGTCCATTTGGATTAAACATAGTAGCCGTTGTCCCATTAATGATATTTGTTTGATATAGTAACTGAATATAGCTTTCAGCCCAATGACCAATAGCATCCTTGAAATATCCACCTGCTTTTAACTCAACGTCGGCACGAGCAAATACCTGTACCATATCATTTAAATCCTCTGCACTAACTGCTTCCCATTTGCCAGCTGTATATACCTCACTCTTATAGCCATTACTAGTTTGTGTAATTTTTATTTGAATCGCAGGCCCAAATAACTTCTTCAGTTCTTCATAGTTTTCCTTAAACTCTTTTTCTCCCTCTGGATAGAGGTTTGTACCATCTTTGTACGATTGAAGAATCGCCTCTAATGAAATTTTTACTGTAATACTATTTTTTGTTGTAACAATCGACACTTCATTATTTTCAAAGCCTATTTTAGATAACAAAAGCATTTTATAAATATCTTGATAGGGCATGGCTTGTAACTGACTAGTGGCTGCAACATTCTGCTTTGGATGGATTATATTTGCTACATTTACTACATCCTGTGCATACGCCTGTCCACCAACCCCTGTAAAACATGCAATACTCAGTGCACCAGCTAACATTATTTTCTTCACTGTTTTTCCCCCTTCAATTCATAGATTCAGTGTACTAAAACAACAGTTTATAAATCTATAAAAATATGGGAATTAAACAATAATTATATAAAAGACCCATTTTTAACACATTATAATTTTCCTATTTTACTTTTGAGTTTGAAACTAGTTTAACAGAAGGAGAAATTTCTCAATGCTATCTACCACAATTACATATGTAATTAGATATATCTCTCAAATGAGGGCAGCTTAAAGGCTGTTCTTTGTTATATTTCTTTTACACTGGGTACATACTTGGAAAGAAACTTCTTTCAGCTAACTTTATATTTATATAATGTTAGAGGCTTTCATTTGATTTTTATTAAACGGTAGAAGTAGTATGGAATTGTAATGAAGGATTATCTACATATCCACACTATTATATTAATGTAACAATTTCAAAGGAGGAATTTCGATGAATTATCAAAACATTACGGTTGCAGGTAGTGGTGTATTAGGAAGCCAAATTGCTTATCAATCTGCTTTCAAAGGTTTTAATGTAACAGTGTATGACATTAACGATGAGGCGTTAAAAAATGCACAGGATCGTATTACAAAATTAAAACCATTTTATCAACAAGATTTAGGTGCTACACAAGAAGAAGTGGATGCAGCCTATGCACGTCTTACTTTTAATAGTGACTTGGCGCAAGCCGTTGCCAATGCTGATCTTGTTATAGAAGCAATCCCTGAAGTTGTGAGCATCAAAACAGAATTTTACACGAATCTTGGAAAAGTAGCACCAGCAAAAACAATTTTTGCAACAAACTCGTCTACTTTACTACCAAGCCAATTTGCTGAAGCAACTGGCCGTCCTGATAAATTTTTAGCTCTTCACTTTGCTAATACAATTTGGAAAAACAATACTGCGGAAATTATGAAACACCCTGGTACAGATATGAAAGTATTTGATGAAGTGATTGAATTTGCACGCGCCATTGGCATGGTACCACTACCATTGCATAAAGAGCAACCTGGCTATATTTTAAACTCATTACTAGTTCCGTTTTTAGATGCAGCTGAATCTTTACTTGTAAAAGAAGTGGCCGATCCAGAAACAATTGATAAAACATGGATGATTGGTACAGGCGCTCCACTTGGACCATTTGCTATTCTAGACATCGTTGGCATTAACACTGCCTATAACATTGTGGAAGCGAAAGCAACTGCCACTGGTGATGAAAACATGAAAAAATTAGCTAACCTCTTAAAAACAGAGTACATCGAAAAAGGCAAATTGGGCCGCGCAACAGGTGAAGGCTTCTACACATATCCAAATCCAAGCTTTGCAAAACCAGATTTCTTAAAGGGTTAATGATTAAAAAGAGCAATTGTCCTTCTTAAAAGGGCATTGCTCTTTTTTTATCATACAAAAAAATTCCAAAAACTAGGTGTGTTTTCAAATTCTTTCGTTGTCAGCTTTTCAATAATTTTCAGCTTAATCTCCTGCTCTAAGTCTTCTCTATCCTGGTAACTTGTTTGATGAAGACACTGCTTAATTTTTGGCGTAAAATTTTCAATAATTATTAGCATCTCCTCATTCATATTGTTCTGCATTGACTAAATCTCCTCCTTTCTAATAATATGATGAAGCTTCTTTAAAGCCTTTCGATGCAGGTTGGATATATTCTGTGGTGTTGTTTGTAATGTTTCAGCGATTACTTTTATAGAATAGTCTTTGACATAAATCATTTCTAAAATTTGCAGTTGCTTGTCTGTTAATTTTTGCAAGCCTTTAAAGAGCTGTTCATTTTCAATTTTTTCTAATAATCCTTCTTCTTCGCTCTCTTCGTCTCTTATACCGTCGTCCATTAGACCACTATCTGCGACTAATAAAAAGCGATTTTGCAATCTTCTCTTTTTTTTATCGAAATCCAAGCTAAAGAAATAAATTAAATTGCTGATATATTTTATTTTCTGTACCCTTTGATAATGAGCTTGAAATGTTTCATCAACCATTTTCAAATTACAATCATTGGGATATAAGATTGCATGTTGTACCAAATAAAGATTTTGTGCATCTGCCAAAAAACTCCTGATAATTGGGTTTTTAACCTGTTCTCTATTTCTGTAAAAAAACTCTTCTATTATTTTGTACTCATTACACATTCGCATCACTCCTATATATTCGCCTTCTTGTTCATTAAAGTGAATATCATATATCTATTATAAACCAAAAAAGAACAAACGTTCTCTAATTTATTCATTCATATTGATTTTATTAATCGTACGTTCACTTTTCATAACTGTAAGCATCACAATAATGAGGGAGGAAGATGTTATGATACCAATTGAAACTATACAAATGTGGGTTCACCTAATAGGTAATTCAGGTTTCCCTATTGCCATTACCATCTATCTCTTTATTCGTTTTGAGAAGAAAATAGAAAATTTGGAAGCGATCATCTTGAAATTGTTAGATAAAAGGGAAAATTAATAAGCCTATAAAAAAATATACGGCAGCATCCTTTAAAAAGGATGCTGCCGTGTGACTTAAAGATGCTTCTGCATACCATATATGTAAGAACAAATATGTAGATGGGGGGATTTTATGGAGCTTATATTGACCATTTTTCTCATGCTAGATATTCCCTACAATTACTTTCACCATTCATTCCCCATTATGATTGAATACTTGGGGAATCTTGGATTTTGGCTGGCACTCCCATTATCGGTCCTTACTATCTTGCTAAGTCTATGGTTACTTATAAAAAAAGTGGGCATTGTTAGCTCTTTACTTATTCTTTTTATTACGGGGATTCTTTTATTCCTTGCTTTAATTTCATTGTTCCATTGTTACTCATCCTAATAAATTGAAGCCTTTGAAGATGGAATACTTCAAAGGCTTTTTAGCATTTTTAGAAATACAGCACCATATAATCCTCATCAAAATATTGCTGCCCTATTTTTAAGGCGTTTCGTTCTGTTCCAAAAACGTGAAAACCTAACGATTTGTATAATCCTTTTGCTGATTCATTGGAAGAAACAACTGTTAAATTAATTTGCTCGACATCTACTAGTGTCTTTGCTTGATTGATGATCTCTACCATTAGTTGTTTTCCTATGCCCAATCCCCGCTTTTTTGTAGAAACATAAACGGCAAAAATACTCGCTTTATGCTTTAGCTTCATTTTATTTGCTTGCACCAATGTCGCCACACCGAGTAAATCCTCCTGGTCAAATGCCCCAAACGTAAATGTTCCCTGTCCTTCGAGCCTACTTGCAAACGACTCAATTGACAAATCCTTTTCTTCCTCGAAGCTAGCGCCAAAAGCTTCTGGATTTGTTTGCAATCCCTCTAATCTTAAATCTCTATATACCTCAGCATCTGCAGCTGTTAATTGTCTAATTTCCATGCCTTTTCCTCCTATCATACTTTTCCTATTTATCGGCCATAACGATTGGCATTTGATGTACTTTTCCTACAGTAATCCTTAAAATGGAAATAAGGGAGCTGAAAATCTATGGAATCTACTAATATGTCAAAACACTTTCTTACATTACAGGCGCAACGAGCACACTATCTACCAGCTATTCATTCACTTTCACAGGAAGAACTATGGCGAGTAACACGCGAGGGAAAATGGTCCATTGGTGAACACTTTTATCACCTTTATTTGATTCTCAAAATGCTCCACACAGCAACCAAATATTCTTTATTCCTTACGCCTATCGCTAAAATGCGAAGAAACAAGCCATTCTCTACTGAAATACATGATATTTATGAAGAATATCAATCCAAAAAAGGACATGGAATGCGAGCACCCAGTATTTTGATTCCACCTAAGAAAATACGCCTTGTATTAAACAGTTATGATATCGAGCAATTACTTATCAACGAGACACTTGCTTTGCAAAAGTTAGTACAAAATATAGACGAGGATGTTGCAGGGCATATTGTTTTTCCTGATCCCATTGCGCATTATCCTAATCTCATTCAAGCTATTCAGTTGTTGGCTATTCATGAGAGGCATCACTTTAATAGGATGGAAGGGCTTTTAGGAGGAAAGAATTTGAAAGGTACAATTAAAGAAATCAAATAGAGCCAATTTGATTTTATGCCCCTCAAAACTGGCTCTGGATTTTTCAGTGTAGCAACTTTGTCATGGAAAAATTTTATTAGGAAACGCTACGAGCTCTTTGTTCTAGAACTACACTTAAAATTCCAAACAATAACAGTAACAACACACCCATTAACGTAATATTTGACCATTGTAACCGTGTATCGAATAGCTGAAAAAAGAAGGTGAATACAGGAATAAAGCACAATGACATCATGACTAAAAATACTTCACAATATTGAATACCCTTCTGTAATAAATACATTGGTATCAACACACCGATGACGGTCATCAATAAAATCCAATCAATGTTTTCAAGCAAATAAGTAAACATGACATCATATGTAGCGATAAATGAAAGCAAAATGATACCATAAAATCTTTTGATAATATCATCGAGCTTGTCCATCCTAATTGACTGAGCTGCTTAGAATAGACTGTACATAATACTGCACCAAGTCCACACAATATGCTTGCCCCGACTCCTAAAATACTTGATTGATCCCATGTTTGTACAGCCGATTTCCCTGTAAAAATAGCACCAATCAGTAATAAACTAGCTGCAAATATGCCAATTGCAAGACCCCACTGTGCATTTATCACTCGTTTTTTCTGCTGTATCGCAAGTAGCAATGCAAACAATGGACCTAGTCCCATTTCAAGAGAGCTCACTATCGCTGGTTCAATATATTTTAATGCAAAGTAAAACCCCATAAAGGCTAATATGGAAGCACCGTTTAACTTCCATAAAGATGATCGTGCCTCTTTCCAGCAGGGCTCTATCTTTTGCTTACTTGTGATTAATTGAAAGAAGACAGTCGTAAGAAAAAAACTAATACCGGTGAAGAGAAATGGATGCACTGCTTGTACACGGTTCGAGTAATACACTTGGCTAATAGACGTTAAAATGGCTAACACTAGTAAACTTATTACCCCTATTGCATATAGATGACGTTTATTTTCAACTATAACTCCCATAGATTCCCCTCTGATAGCATGTCTACTCATATGTTTACTATTGCGTTGCTAGAGTAAATTTTTTTACTAGTTTCTCCAAACTGTCCTCTACATGGTGACAGTCGACGAAGAACACCCTCACCTCGGCACTTTGATCCCCTTCATTTGTGTTAAAATAAATTTCTTTCATTTGTTCAACTTCCGTATTCAATGGATAAAGGAGCCATATTTCTTTAGCGTGATATTTTTTAGCATACGCATACATTTGATACATATCGGCCTGTGAAATGCCATAGTTATTGTGTGGCGTGTTACTTAGCATTTTCCATTTTGTATCTAAAATAATTTTGCGAGTGCCATTTGTTACTACAATATCTGGTCGTAATGCAAATTTCCCTTGAAATAAATGATAGCCTTTATCCTGTAATTGTACATGCCACGCTGAATCACTTAGTAGCTTTTTCAGATGAAAGCCAATATAAGACTCAAAAACTTTTTCCATTGGAAATAATAAGGCTTTAGCAAATGAATGTCCTGAAAAAGTTGTAAAGCTTTCATTATTTAAAAAAATTTTAGACCATTGCATAATCGTTTCATAATCTTTTGAGTTACGATCAATCTTTACCTGGGAAAAATCCTTATTGTAGTTTTTGGATTGCTCAATGAGTTCAAAGTGTATGAGTTGCTTACGAATTTCATTTATATTGTCATTACTAGTAGATTGTTTCAACAAATAAAGCAATGTAGCCTTGATTAACCGATTTTCTGCTCGATTCATTCCAAACTCATCATAGCGTGTATAGAAACGTTGTCGATGAACAATGTTATATTTTAATTGCTGTGAGAATACCATTTTTCCTTTGTATACATTTAAGTTATCCTCCATCGCATAATACGATGATTTAAGTCCTTTTTTAATCAATTTTTGTACTTCTTCAATGTACAATCGAATGAAAATTTCCAATAACGTCATATGATCTGTACGAAGACTAGTCTCATTAAAGGTTTTGCTAGGAAATTCTTGTAACGACTTAAGCATTTTCAAAAATGTTTTTTTAGGGTCAATGGCTGTTTTTCCATATATTTTTGGCAAAATTTGAATTTGTGTACCATTTTTCAATTGCACAATCCCAACATAATTTTTTGCACGAATGACCTTTCCAACATGCCGCTTTGTGGAAACAGAGAAAAAATCGTATGCATCCACATCTTCCATATCATTACAGTTCAAAATCATATTTTCAAGCTGCTCGAAAGAATCATTGTCTAAGTATACATACTCATCTTTAAAAGCTTTATTGCATGTCAGGATATCGTATTCCTTTATTTCAATTAACTTCTTCATTCTCGACCCTTCCATATATGCCGATATAGCTTAATGGTTCCTCGAATGCACTTGCTTGAAGATGGAATTTCGTTTCTGGGAGGTCTATATCAATGGCTCGACCAAATAATCCTTTTATACTTAATTTCTCATCCAAAATAAATCGATATTGCTGGGGTTTTAAATGATCTCCTAACACTAACTGAATCTTACTATAATCTTCATAAAAATATTCTTGGAGAAGTGGAATAATCGCATTCTTAAAAATATTAGCTAGATTTTCTAATGAACTGTCTTCTTTTAAGCTCATAAAATAGGCATGACCAATAGTATGTTCACGATCATACAGTGCTTCAATACGAGCGTTCATGACTTCCATTAGACGTTGAATATGGATATGCCCAACTTTTATATCAGCTACTGCATTCAAATTTGGCAGCATTTCAATAAAGTCAAAGCGTCTTCTAAGTGCTGTATCCATCAGTGCAATGGAACGATCTGCTGTATTCATCGTTCCCAGCAAATAGACATTTTGTGGGACACCAAAATCCTTTTTAGAATATGGAAGCTTCACATGCATTTCTTCTAGTGCTCCAATTCTTTTTGTCGGTTCAATTAATGTAATAAGTTCACCAAAAATCTTCGATATATTGCCTCGATTAATTTCATCGATAATAAAGACATAGTTATTAGTATTTTCTTCCACATCGATTTGATCATTTTGCGAGTATTTTAAAATTAAATTATTCACATCATTGATTGATAGTCGCCAAAGCTCATAAATGGTTTGCTGCACTAAGTTCGTTTTGCCATTTAGCTCATAAATATTTTCATAGATATCCGTGGCAATCCACTCTACTTCACGACTTCTTTTAAAATCTTCCTCTGCCTCTAACCATTCTGGCTCTCCTGTGATAATGCCAATTGCATCAATATGCTTTTGATCTCCTAAAGAAAAGACGATATCACCAACACTCATTCCCTCATAGAAATAGTACAAGGTATCTGAAGGATATTCCCCATCCTCAATAAAATCAGTACCTTCCTCATCCCAGCCTATACGAATTTGATTGTCCTTAAAGCATTCTTCTTTCAGCCAATTCTTGCCACTGCCTCCTAAAGAAATCTTCCAAACTTTTTTATTTCCTTCCATCACCTGATCATGAGCAGTTAATTTTAATTGCTGCGCTTGCTCACAAAATTCTTTAAACACGCCTGATTCAATTTTATATTGAATGCTCTCTTCTGCTTCATCGTTTAAAACAGGCTTAATTCCCTCGATAAACTCTTCATATCCATATGATTGATGAAAAGTAACGAATCGAATCTGACCTTGCTTTTTATACGTAAGATAACGTTCAAAAACATCTTGATACGCTTCTGCGCAAATCGCCATAAATTCTTTATTCTCAATAATACTAACCGCGTAGTTCACCGTATTATAAGTTTTTCCTGTTCCTGGTGGACCGTACAGGATGGTATTGATATTGCATTGACTCATTTTTGGGGAATCCTCCTCTATTATTATTTTGTAGTAAGGAATTAACTCTTTGATAGCTTTAATCACTAAATTCAATATCTCTTGACTACTATAGTCATTTTTTTTAATATCAGTTTCTGTCAAAATAAAAGAAATTTGTACTTTTTGGTAGCTACCATTTTTTACTTTTTCTTTTACTACATCGTTATTATCAGTTGTTAAAAATCTGTCATTACTATCGATTACATAGCATAATCCTTTTTTTAATGGGCGATTTAATAACTGATGATGGCGTTTATAATCCTGCTGATCGCTATTATCTATTGCTAGCTCTATGCTAATACGTAATCGGAACTCATTTTTTTCATCTTTTTCAGCAAAAAAAGATAAACTTGACTTGCAATCTGCATGTCCTGGTTTCTTCATTTGCCTCCATAAATATTCTCTTGTTCGTCTACCAGATACATCAAGCCAGGCAGAACGTCCAAATTTCTTAAATCCAAATCTAGCTCGACATATGTTAGCTAACTTCTCGAGTTCAGCGACTGCTATTTGACCTGCCTCTTTTATTCTTTTTAAATCATCTATTATCTCTTCTTCTGCTCTTTCTATTGCTCTATATTCTTTTCCAGCATATTCTTTTAAAAACGTGAAAATTGCTTGACAATCAAAAACCTCTATAGGATTAGTTAAAATGAAATGAGTAAACTTTCCTTCAATGAATTCATATAATTCAGCAATTTTTTTCTGCCCCATTATGGTTGTTACTGTTATTTCTCTATTTAATGCAGGGCGTTCTTTTTGATTATTAAATTCTCCGTAATAAGATAGTCTTCGCTTAATCGAATCATTAAAATCTCCTGCTACTAGATAGTTATAAATAGAACCACTAGCATTTGCTACACAGTGAGATGATGCCAATGCAGGAGGAATTTTATCTTTATTTATTTCCTCCGCTTTTTTAACAATTTCACTTTGCTTAAAATACAAATCTTCAATTTTAATATTCTCTTTTTCGATAAATTTTTCATATGTTAATAATGCTCCTGCTAACCAAATAGCCTCTACCTTTTTCATAAAAAACCCTTTCTCGATCTGGTTATATTAAAGTAAACTATCAGCCTTTTTCAAAGGAAATACCCAAACATTACGCATCCGCCCATCAACATCTTTCTGAAGATCAGTGTACGGATCGGCCGTGAGTACTACCTCACCTCGATATGTATATTTCCTCTTTGTCATAACCTCAAAATAATGAACTGTTATACCATTTGATTTGGATTCTGCTAATGTCTTATTTTGTGACTTTAACTGCTGATCACCCTTTTGTCCCATGCCTGTATAGTGATAAATTTCATTTACAGTCCTGTCATCATATAATTTTGTTCGATCTGATATTAATACTAAGGTATTTGTTCGGTGTGATCTTCTCATGCCACCCTGTGGAGAACATTTAAAAATTTCGCAAAGTTGATAGTTATCAATTATCGTATTTATTTGTAAATCTTTTATTTCCTTCAATAAACTACACTCCCTACACCAATTATTTTGTTTCCATTACAATACCATAAATTCGTTCTAATTTTACTGATTATTAATGATAAAAAACAAAATCCCTAGTTATTTTTCACTAATTTATATAAGTCTTAAAACGAAATTATTTACTAAAAATTTCCCTTAAATTAAAAAAACGTGTAAGCAATAATAGCTTCCACGCATTTCTGTTTAATTTTATCATGATTATCTAAACTTAAATTTCTTTACGGTTCAATTCATAAAAATCAAATTGATGCAGAGAATATTCCAAGTTAATTGCATCTTCTAAAGTAGCATGCTTAAAAACTTTTCAAAATGCACGCCTGCCTCACGAGGTACTTGCTCCTTCGAAGTAGCTTCAATTGCAGCGGCTAAAAATGTTTCTGCCAGTGTCATTGATTCCATTAAATCTTGTCCGCGCATCATGCCGCCCATTATGATGGATGCGAAGAGGTCGCCTGTGCCTGAATAGCTCTCACCATTATAGTTGCGGATATTATGAAAAGACCGCTCAGAATCGACAAACATATTGCCAACATAACGCTTGTCCCTATCACCTACTGGTGGATTCAAACCCGTAATAATGACGTTTGCTCCAGTTGCTTGCTGTAGCTGCTGACCTGCCTCCTTAAGGGCATGAATATAATCTGTATCATTTTGATAGCTCAGTAGCCTTTCATAGGATAAACCTGTAAGCAAGCAGCATTCCGTAACATTTGGCGTAATAATATCAGCACACTTTACTAATGCTTTCATACGATCTAGCAAGTCACCAGTAAACATTTTATAGACCTCACCATGATCGCCCATTACTGGATCGACAAGCAACGTCGTCTTATTTGAGTGAAACACATCTAAAAAGCGAAATATATTATCAATTTGCTCCTTACCTGTAACAAAGCCTGTATGAATCCCATCAAAGGTAGCTCCAAGCTTACTCCACTCGTCTATAAAAGAGTCCATCTTTGACGTTAAATCTTCACAATAGAAGCTTGAATATCCTGTTTGTGCCGTTAAAATAGCTGTTGGAAGCGGGACTGCTTGCACACCCATCACAGAGAGTACAGGCATCGCAGCCGTCAATGAGCACTTTCCAAAGGACGACATATCTTGAATTACAGCAACTTTTTTCATCATACATTCCACCTAACTCATCCTGCTTTTACTCTCCCCATCGTATCACAATTAGAAAGATGCGAAAATAACCACAAACTGACCCTTAACTTTTTTGCGAAATTGACACTTTTACAATAGTCAGTCCTTTGTTAAAGTAAAAATCATCAAAATATTCATCATAGTGAGGAAGAGACAAATGCAAAATATACAAAGGCCAACATCCTATACAAAATCACGTACAAAAACATTTGATTTAGTCATTACAGCCATTTTAGCAGCACTTGTTTTCGTTGCTACAATGTTTATCAATCTTAAGCTACCGATTGGGCAAGGGGGCCTTATCCACTTAGGAACATCTATGCTGTTTATCTCCGCTATTTTATTCGGGCCTAAAAAAGGAGCACTTGCTGGAGCTATTGGAATGGGTTTATTCGATATCGTAGGTGGCTGGTTAATTTGGGCACCCACAACCATTATTTCACGCGCATTACAAGGCTTTATTGTCGGTAAAATTGCTTGGTCAAAAGGACATAAAGGTGATAATCTTGGGCTGAATATTTTAGGAGCAGTAGTATCAATGCCCGTGATGATCGCTGTTTACTATGTTGGGCAAGCCATTATGTTCAACAGCTGGATTGCCCCGCTGGCATCCATTCCTGGGGACGTCATTCAAAACATCGTAGGCTTAGTTATCGCCATCCCAGTATGTGTTGTACTGAAAAAAACGCCATACTTCAAAAATAATTTTTAATGAAAATACACCATCTTGCTGTTGAACAGTAAAGATGGTGTTTTTTATGGAGTGATATACAAAAACAACGAATTTCAAGATAAAGTGAAACTAGCCTTGTTCTTTTTCATACTATAAGGTGGAGGTGGAAAAATGCCAAGAGTAAAATACCGTGATGCAGACGTTGCTTTAATGGCAAGGATGATGAGAGCAGAAGCAGAGGGTGAAGGTCAACAAGGTATGCTTTACGTGGGCAATGTCATTGTGAATCGTGCAGTGGCGTCCTGTTTAGACTTCAATGATGTAAGAACGATTGAGCAGGTTATTTACCAGGTACAAGGCGGAAACTATTCTTTCGAAGCTGTTCAAAAAGGCAATATGTTTTACCAACGAGCAAGAGAAACGGAAAAAAGATTAGCGAAACAAAACTTAGATTTCTGGCGAGAACATCCAGCAAAATACGCACTCTGGTACTTCAATCCATATGCACCATGTCCCCCAACATGGTATGGTCAGCCGTTTACAGGACAATTTAAGAATCATTGCTTTTATGAACCTGCTCCAGATACTTGTGCTAGTGTATATATGGGATAAGGTTTTTTGACTTTTAATAACCTACATTCACAAGTTTAATAACGCTCTACTACAATGACAAAGCCCAACGTGTTAATTGACAAAAAATCGCCGTATGTAAAGAGGCTGAAGGAATAGATGCAAATCTAGTTTCCTTCAGCCTTATGCTAGCTCTTATTTTTTAATCGTTACATATTTGCTATAAACATACCCCGATTTATTATTATACGATATCTTATACCAGCCTTGTATTTCCTCTAAAATTGTAATTTCGGTATTCTTTGAAATTGTCCCATATACTTTTCCTGAGTTCGATGGCTTTGAACGAACATTTAAGTGATAAGCCGTAACAATCCCTTTAAGTGATTCTGGCTGAGTAATAGTTGGCTTCGATTTGTCTGGTGTTGTCTTACTTGGATTCACTGGTTTTTCTACTGGCTCATCTTTAGGTTTATTCAATGCTTTTACCAGCTTCTGATAAAATTCACCTGACGTTTTTACCCCAGTAAATTGGCTAGCATCTACTTTTGCTTTTGTTGCTAGCATTTTTATTTCTTCTTCTGTAATCAAAGCTTTGACATTAATAGATGCTATATTTGTATATTTACCATCTTCCGTTGTAGGAATGGCTAAAATATCTTTATTGATTAATTCAACAACAGCAGCACGTGCTGGCGATTTCATATCGACACCAACGATTTTCCAGTTATGCTGGATCACTGGCTCATACACGCCGTTCATCTCTTCTTTTAGATATCGAATGGCTAGATTACGGATTGTACCGCCTGTTTCTCCATAGGCACTTTCTTCTTTAGAGGACCAAATCATATTAAACTTACGCCCTTCAAGTGCCTGACCTTTTGATACAAGAAAATCCATACGATAAGAGTTCATACCAAGCTTTAAATTGTCTTCTAGCTTAATTGGGGTACCATCTAATTTTCGTAGATTTTTTAATCTGTTACCTGGCTGCTCAGTTAAATCGATGTCATATTTTACATTTCCGAAATAATCATTCGTACTATATTTAGAGGAACGACGCGTTTTATCAAAACTAATCGTCACATCTCCATCACGTGTGCTATTAAAATAGCCAACTGCCCATTCCATATAATCTTTTAAATCTTTGCCCGTTACTTCATAAACTGATACTTCTCCACCAGCAAATTGATAATTATAGGCGATATCCTTTTTCTTAATAGGACCTACATCCAATGAAGCTTTGTCATTATCAATCTGATGTGCTACCACATCTGCCTTACTATAATGTAGCATGACCTCATGGAAAAAATCTGATAAAGGTGTTTCTTGGATGTGTACAGCTGGTATACCCTTAATTTCATTTTTGGGAACAAGATTTGTTCCTTTAAGCTGTGCTACTTCGATATTAGCATCTTCACGTGCATAATCATGGTATGGCTTCAACGTTTTTTCTAGGTCTTTATCCGATTCAACAAAGGTCCCGTCTTCATTCTTTACAGGAATAGTTGAAGCATCTTTTTCTTTAAGCAACAATTTCTCGCCTTGGCGAGTAAATGTTAAATCAATTCGTGAAATATGTGTTCCATATTTATTAGGCTCCGTTATAAAAACACCGTTCACTTCTTCTTTATTTATCAGTACATGATTGTGTCCTGCAAAAATAGCAGCTAGTTCTGGTACGGCATTAGCCATTTCCTTCACACCCGTTCCTGGAACACCATTTTCATTTTCCAATCCCATATGCATAAGGCCAATCATGACATCTACTTTACCCTCTAATTCCTTAACTGCCTTTTTAGTCTCTTCTATCGGGTTTTTGACAACTAAACCATCAAGATGATTTGTCCCCTTCTCATACTCTGTAATCAAAGGTGTTACCATGCCAATAACCCCGATTTTAACCCCTTCACGCTCAATAATTGTATATGCAGGTAAATAGCGTTCGCCATTTTCTTTATAAACGTTCCCAGCAAGTCTTGCTCCATTAAATTGACTGGAAACTTTATCTAATACATCCAAACCAAAATTAAACTCGTGATTACCATATGTCCAAGCTTCATAGCCCATTTCATTAACAGCCACCATCATTGGTGACTGCGGCTGGTCATTAAACAATTCTGCAGAATTATCCTGTATTAAATCTCCATTTTCCAATAGGACGGTATTCGGATGAACTTTACGGATATCTTTAATAATTGTATATAATTGCGTTAAACTTCCTGTGAGATTAGGTCCATCCACTGCGTAATCCCAAGGCATAGAGCGGCCATGAATATCTGACGTAGCCAGGAGTGTAATATGAATATCTTTCTCTTGTGCATTGACAGGCGTTTGTGTAAAGACAATTCCTGTTGCCAGAATCAATACAGCCATACTTAGTATTGTTATAACTTGTTTCAATTGATTCATTTCCTAGTTTTCTCCCTTTTTATTCTGAATTTTAAGATTCCTAATCAGTGTAGCATTTATGGAGATGTCTAACCAGGTAAAATCTATCATAAAAGTAATATAATTTCATAAATTTAACAAATATTAGCGTGATTAAAGAGGAAAAAGCAATAGAAAATCGATATTCAACAAAAGTTTCAAACCCGTCCAATATCCCTATTTTAATAGGATTTATTTGAATCATTTGGATATGCTAGAGCCACTCTCACACGTTTTTCCTTTAATAACAGGACTCCCATCAAACCAATGAAGGAGAATATAACAGGCGAAATGAAGCCATAGTAGTACCCATCACTTACATTGCCTGTGGCAGCTTGAAAATAATCTAAAATATACCCAAAAATAATGGGCAGCAATGCGGCACTTAGAAAGCCCCCTGTATTGGCAAACCCAGAAACAATGCCTGATTCATTTAAAGGGAAAGTTTGACGAACTGCCGCAAAGGTTAAAGCACTTGCACCATAGCCAAAGCCGATGATAAAGAACAGGACAATGAGCATGAAAATGGACGGATGCCCTTTCAATAAAAGAAAGGCAAACCAACTCGTTAAAACCGCAATATGCACAACAATATAGGGTCTCTTAATCGTACCTAACCAGCCAGCAATCCAGCTCATTAAAGGTGCTCCTATAAGCGCTCCGACTAGACCAATCATAATTAACTGACTAGCCTCTGACCGTGACATCTCATACATATTGATCCCATATGGTACTGCCCACGAGCTAATAAAGCCAACATACCCGCCCACAACGCCAAAATGACAAAAAAATAAAGCCCATGCTTGCCTGCTTGAAAATATTCTTCGCAATAATATGGAGCTTTTTTCACGTTTTAGTTCTTTAGTTATGCTTACAGGTTCCTTTGAAAAAATGCGTTTTGTGTTTTGTACGAGCACAAAATAAAGAAGTACACCACATAAGCATAGTAAAAGTCCTGTAGAGAAAAAGGTGATTCGCCAACCTAATAAAAGAATCAATGTAGCAAAAGGCACTGTTGCCAATAAGAAGCCTAAGCTCCCTGTCATACCTGCAAAGCCAATTAATCGGACAAACTCCTTTTTATGAAACCATTGTGCCAAAATCAGCACCATATTCACCCATATGGTGGCATCTCCTACACCAGTAAGCATTCTAGAAAAGAATAGAATGAATTCATGTGTACCTAGACTGTAAAGAATGGTTCCTATACCTGTAAGGATGGCACCAATGATGAGGAAAAGGTTTGGCCCAAATCGGTCAGCTAAAATCCCCATCGGAATTTGCAAACTCGTGTACACAAAAAATTGAATACTCGTCAATAAGCCAATTGTCGAAGCCGTTACCCCAAAATCCTCCATCAATTGATCTGTAATTAATCCTGGAGCAGTTCGCTGACTTGCCATTAACAAATAGGTAAACAATACAGCAACAAACACAATCCATCTGTACTTATGTTGTTGTTTGTCCAATAATCACTACTCCTATTAGCTTTTATGTTATGTATATGAGTTCGAGGTCAGGATAAAACCTGCTTTTGAGGAAGCTTGAAAATTACGACAGAAAGAAAACGCACCCAGTCTACACTAAGTGCGTTCATGCTAGATTATACTGCTGGCTGAGGCTGTTCACTGACATGTACTGCCGGTTGACGGTCTTTCCAAGGCATTGCTTCCTCTAGCTGTCTACCTAGCTGTAATAACGTCAATTCATCTGCAAATTTACCTGTCATTTGTAGACCAATTGGTAGACCTGATTTACTTTCTGCTAAAGGCAATGATATGGAGGGTTGTCCTGTAGCATTGAATAAATTTGTAAACGGTGCATACGTGAAAATTTGCTCTGTCCATTCAACAGCCGAAATGTTAGGATTGTTGGCATTTAACTCACCAATTTTAGCAGGAAGTGTGCCAATAGTTGGACTCAATAAAATATCATAATCTTCAAAGAAGCCTGCAACTTGACGTGAAACGACTGCATTTGTATGAATAGCTTCCAATAAATCAGCCGCCTTTAATTGACCACCATATTCATAGCATTTCCAAATGGCGGCTTCAATATAGTCTGGAGAAACTGCTTTACCAGTTCCCGCTGCAGCCCCCTTTATCATTTGATAAATATTCGCTGTCCAAATAGCAACCGTCGCCTTTGTAAATGATGCTTGTTCATATTTCGGACGCGCCTCTACTACCTCGTGTCCTAGTTCTTTTAATACTTGAACTGTTTTATGAACCGCTTCTATACATTCCGGATCGACAAATGCCCCAGAATTTGTTTCAGTTGTCCAAGCAATTTTTAGCGGGCGCACTGTTTCCTTGATAAGTTGACCATACGGTGCATGTGTTACCTCTAATTTGGAATAGCTCCCTAAGTCAGGGCCTGCTACTTGATCCAATAGCACCGCTGTATCACGAATTGTACGAGTCACAGCGAACTCAATGGCAATACCATTTAAAGGCTCACTATTGAATGGACCAGCTGGAACTCTTCCACGTGTAGGTTTTAATCCCACTAACCCACTACAGGAAGCGGGGATACGAATAGAACCTCCTCCATCATTAGCATGAGCGATTGGCACTATACCACTTGCCACAGCGGCTGCTGACCCTCCACTCGAACCGCCTGGACTATGAGTTAAATTCCACGGATTGCGCGTTGCACCATAAATAACTGCTTCAGTCGCTGCATTATAGCCAAACTCAGGTGTTGTCGTAGTACCTGCTAAAATCAAGCCAGCCTTTCTAAAACGCGCCATTAATTCACTATCGACGGGTATAACCGTATTTTCTCCAATACGACTCCCCATACTATGCGAAACACCCTCTGCATGTAACACAAGCTCTTTAATTAAAAACGGAACACCTGCAAACGGCGCATTTTCATCAACCTTCTCAATGGCTTTATCAGCCTGCTCTTCTAACACACTAACAACTGCATTAATGGATGGATTGACTTTTTTTATTCCTTCTAACGCTAGCTCCTTTAACTCCTGTGGTGTTACTTCCTTTGATTTTACTAGCTCTGCCAACCCAATACCGTCATAGGATGCATACTCTTGTAAATTCATATTATCACCTCGTATAGTAGTAATCTTGCAACTATAATGTACTGAATATTCTAAATTTAAGATATTACCCGAAAGGATAATTCTGTTTTAAGTAGAATATAAATGCATAATAGAGAAATGAGGTGTTTTCATGTTTTTAGAAAATGATTTAGAAAACATTCTTAAAGCAAGCTATCATATTTCAAATATGAATGTGAAACAAAGCAATGAATGTTTTAAACATGAACTATTGCAAACAATTAGTCAGCATCTCGGCTATCACCATATGTTATTTTGGGAAATAGCAAATAATGAGCTAACCGCCCCTGTGCTTTTTAATATAGAGAGTCACACGATTAATGACTATTTACAAAGATATAAAAACTTTGATCCATTACACCCTCAAAATATAAATACACAGCATTCCATTCAGCTAATGAGTAGGAATGAAGTTATGTGCCTGCAAAAACAAACCCACTATAAAGAAGTTTTTTTGAAAGAAAATCGCTATGAAGATGAAATGGCCATGTATTTAAGAATAGAGAATAAGCTCGTAGCAGTTATTGGCTTTTTAAGGAAAACCGGAGAGAAGCTATTTAATGAAAAAGATATTTTAAAGTTAGTGTATTTGAAAAGAAATATCGAAAACATGTATTCCTTACATCACTTTTCACAGCCCTCCATCGTGTTGGAAATGACAGATCGAGAACGAGAAGTTTTAAAGTTTGTATTCAAAGGCTTGAAAAACATAGATATCGCCCAGCAATTATTCGTCAGTGAAAATACAATTAAAAAACATCTTCAAAATCTATATAGAAAATTTCAAGTAACCAATCGTACCCAGCTACTAGCAAAGTGTTTAAAGTATATTGATCATATTTAGGAGGGTCATCTATTAAATTCAAAGGTAGTATGATTAATTGGCATAAAACTATTTTCCCTCAGTAAAAAATGTCCCACCAATTGGGTGGGACATTTCTAATTTTAATTCTAACTATAGAGGCGCTCTTTTACTTAATTACTTTGCACTTTATATACTTTACTATCAAGCTGTCTATCTATTGCCTGCTGTAAAAATCGCGTAGCGGTAAACAATTTTTCTTCATCAATATTCGTTTGCACACCTAAACGATGCAGAAAATTTACTAAATCATTTGTCGATACATTGCCGCTTGCACCAGGGGCATAGGGGCATCCCCCTAAACCTCCAATAGCACTGTCGTATTTTGTAATCCCCAGCTCAAGTGCTGCAAATATATTGGCTAAAGCACGGCCATACGTATCATGAAAATGAAGGGCAAACAAATCACGATCGTATTGAGTGAGCAGCTCTGATAAAATAGCCTTTACTTGTACAGGATCCGCTACCCCAATTGTATCGCCGAGTGAAATTTCAGAAACGCCCATTGCTAGATAGGCATCAATGATATCCTTCACTGTTTGAAGCTTTACTTCATCACCAAACGGACTGCCAAATACAGTTGAAATATAACCTCTTAACGATATACCTTCACGATTTGCTACTTCAGCTACAGCTTTTAAGTTCTGCAAAGATTGGTTGATTGAAGCGTTTACATTACTTTGATTATGCTCCTCAGAGGCGGAGATAAATAACGCAATTTCATCAACCTTTTGTTGAATGGCTCCTTCTACCCCTTTCAAATTAGGCACAAGCGCTGCATACGTTATTTTTTCATCACGTGCGATTTGCTCAAACACTTCATGATGATCGGCTAAAGCTGGTATCCATTTGGGACTAACAAAAGAAGATACTTCGATATGGCGGACACCTGTTTCACTGATTAAGTTAATCCATTGCACTTTCAAATCAGTTGGAATAAAAATTTTCTCATTTTGTAAGCCGTCACGAGGACCTACTTCTCTTATTTCCACTTGTTTTGGTAAAGTCATCAAGATACACTTCCTTTAATTAAATGCCGAACAGCTGTAGCATAATCCAGCTTGATGCGTAGAATACCATGAATTGCACACCGGCCCCTACACCTAAAATACGATTTAATAAACCACCCACAGTTGCGACTGTAAATGTTAACACTACTCCTAGCAATTGTGCCTCGTTATAGGCAAGCAAAAATGCTAATCCGATAAACATCGCTACGATTGCTTCCTGGCTAATATATTTCAATACTAATACAGATGCTTTACGTGCATAATTCATCGCAAATGGATAAGCAATTAAAGCGGCTACACTAATACCGATTAACCCAAAAATGAAAAAGTCCCATGAAGACATTAGCGTGTGTAGGTTGTTAACTGGATCTACTGTAAAAATCGGTGGTGCATTAAATAAAGGTGATGCTGGTCCAAGTGCTACTGGGCTTAACGGAATACCGAATGCAATTAATGGAATAATCGCTTCAGCTATATATGTCGATTCCGTTACACCATTCATGACAGTAAGACTCGTTGTTGATTTTTTATAGGCACCTTTTGTACGAGAGCCTACAATTTCTCCCATCAATGACGTCATCCCAACAGGACTGAAGACAAATGTAAGGGAGGAAAGAAACGTTGTAATGCTCGTAAAAATGGTCTGCCTTTTCGATAAAATTTTAAATGGATTCGGGAAATAGCCTTTCCATGATTTCGTTTCAGGAGCAAGATTATATTGATTTGGCTTACTGCGTGCTAGATCATTTTTAGCAACAGAAGAAGCCGCCATTAAAATATTACAAAACATCGGTCCAATCGCAATTCCTAAAAAGAATGTAATACTTAAATGTTTATCCAGCATCGCGAAGCTAACGCTATCTAAAGCTTTAATGAAAAATGCAAATGGAATAATGATTAAAATACTTGCCCATTTTCCCTTTGAAAAGAATGCGATTAAAATAGCGGCAAGTGTAAAAATGATGCCTGATGAAGATTTAAAAAAGTCGGCAAATTGACCTAAAAACTGACCTAACAATACAGCGGTTGGTAGGGCGATAAAGGCACCGATAACACCGCCAGAAATCATTTTACGTAGTGCAACGTGCGGCATGCCTAAACGGCGTAATGTATTGGCATGATCGATCAACGGTACAGCCGTTGTATCCCCTGGAATGCCTAATAACGCAGTTGGGACAGCATGTGTTAAATGCTTAGCTAACACGCCCGCCATGAAAAAGGCGAATACCCCTTCAGGAGGCGCTCCCAGCAAAATAACTAGCAATGTAATTGGTACCATAATTGCTGTTTCATCTGTACCTGAGATAAGACCAATGACAGTAAAGATAGCTGCACCAAGAAGTGCAAATAAAAGAGCTATTACATAAATACTCATTTTTTATCCGCTCCTTTCAAGCCTTGTAAGCTAGAAAGAATTCCAAAATCCTCAAGCTCCTTTTTTGTCACCAGATCTTCCTCGATTAAGCGTATTTCCTCGTCTATATCAATTTGTAAATCCTCAAATGCTTCCTTTAAAGAATGACTAGATGCTTCATCTTCTACTAAAATACGCTTTGGTTTAAAAAGAATCGTATTAATAGCAACAACAATCAGAATACCCGTGATTCCTGTTAACAGTGAATAAGAGTTAATCATCTGAGGGTCGGCAAACTTCGGAAAAACCCACTGGCCAAACTGATAGCCTAAAAAGCTTGCGGCAACACTTAAAATAATTGAAATAATTAATTGATTACCAGAAACCGTGTCTCCTAAAATTTCAATAAACTTCTTTTCCTCTAAATTTTTTTGCTCATTGTATGGAGTATTCGCCATGTATTATTCACCTCGCAGAGAGTTTGTAATCTCTAAAACACGATCATAACGGAAATCCTTCTCTTCTACCGCCTGCTGTACAACACGATCAATAATATCGCCTGTAGCCCCAGCCATAACAGCCAAGTTTTTCGCATGCAGACGCATATGACCAGATTGAATCCCCTCTGCTGAAAGTGCGCGTAAGCTTGCTAGATTTTCTACTAATCCTACTGCGGCAATGTAGCTTGCTAGCTCCTCTGCAGATTGCACATCCATAATTTTTAGCGCTGCTTTTGCAACAGGATGGGTCTTCGTAGCCCCTCCCACAATACCAACAGCTAATGGCAATTCCAACGTCCCAACAAGATTGCCTGCTTTATTCAGCTCCCACGTTGTTAAAGAACGATATCTACCAGAACGAGCAGCATAGGCATGAGCACCAGCCTCAACAGCACGTGTATCATTACCCGATGCTAATACCGCAGCTGTAATACCATTCATAACCCCTTTATTATGTGTGGCAGCCCGATACGGGTCAGCATCTGCAAATTCGTAAGCACTTACAATATTTTTCGCAATCTCTATCCCCCCGAGCATTTCTGTCGAGAATTCACCACGCGCACGAACAATACGCTTATCTGCTAAATTTGAAATAATCCGTAGCACAACTCGTCCATTTGTAATCCGTTCGATTAATGGTGACACAGATTCCGCCATCGTATTAACAGCGTTTGCCCCCATTGCATCCTTCGTATCAACGATTAAATGGACGACAACCATAGTTTCTTTTGCTGTGTCGATTAAGTGCACTTCTATATCCTTCACTCCACCGCCTAACTTGACTAACGTTGGATCCTTTTCATTACAATGCTCGATGATCTCATTTTTATGTTCAAAAATTTTCGCCCTTGCTGCATGAGGGTCCTCAATATTTAATACCTGAATCTGTCCACGCATAACTGTTCCCGAGCTGGAAGTAAAAATACCACCTAACTCATATGCTGCACGGGCCGCATTACTAGCCGCAGCAATTACTGACGGCTCTTCAGTAGCCATCGGAATAAATACCTCTTTGCCATTCACCTTAAAGTTGGCCGCTACCCCTAGAGGCACTGAAATGTGTCCAATAACATTTTCAACCATTGCATCTGCAAGCTCTAATGAAATTCCACTTTTTAAAGCTTCAACTTCCTCATTGGTTAAATTTGATTTTTCAGCAATTAACTTAATTCGCTCTTCTACTGAAAGTAAATAAAATCCCTTAATACGTGAAGTCATCCCCATACCCCCAAAATTAAAAAAGTGTAATATAATTCAACTTAGTTGAATAACATTACACCAATTGTAAATTGTCTGAATAGTATTGTAAACAAGAAATTTGTATTTTCGATAATATTTACGTTTAAAAGAAAGATTTAATCCTCAACATAAATCGTTAATACCTTTGAATTCTCTATAGAATTGTTAATAAAGATATGCTCCTTTTTCCCAGAAAAATACGCAGAGTCACCCTCTTCTAAATTGTAAAATTTATGATCGTATTTCAAGACGATACTACCCGAAATGACATAAATAAATTCATCATTATCGTGAGTATAAGGAGCTAAATTTTCCGCCCCATTATGTACAGTAACAATAGAAGGATTGATATTGCTCATATAGCTCTTATTCGCTAACAGCTCATATTGATAGCCAAGTTCATTCGTCTCAACAGTCTCATTGCGTTCTTTTTTCGAAACAATCGAAATGCCATCAAATTGATCCTGAATAACAAACCAAGCCATTGGCACATCAAATATTTCCGCAATCTTGGACAATGTCACCAGACTCGGTGTCGCTTTGCCATTTTCTATTTTTGAAATATGGCTTTTCGTTAAATTAATCTGCGAAGCTAAATCATCCTGAGACATTTTATTTTTCTTCCGCATCTGCTTTATTTTTACTCCAACTTCTAGTAAGTTCATCTATTCCAGTCCCCTCGATCATTTCGGTTTTTACAATAACTATACTATATTTTTAAATGATGGATAGAAAAATACGGGAGTATATTACTCCTTCATTGTCGTCTGTTCAATTAAATACAACAGGGTGTGCTGAAAGTTTCTCGACTTTAAAATTAATTTTGAGAAGCAATAATCAGCTTAAACAAAGGAAATAAACGGAATTTTTATTTATAAATGGTATTAAATTATATTTAGTAAAAATGAAATGTTGGTCACAGTTTTTCTATACGAATAACTTTGATTTTTGCTGGATTTGACTCCAAAATTTCAGAATACCAAATCCTCACTTCATCTCCACTTTTAATTCCTTTCATAGAAAGTTTCGATTCATTAATTAAAATTGAAACTGATTCAAATTTATTTGAGAACAGGAGATTTTCACTAGAGAAACTCTCTATATCTGATTGTTGAACGTCCTTTCCTTGAATAAAATAGACTATTCCTTCATGCATTACTATATAACCAATTTCACTTTCGGTATTTTCTTTACTAGCAAATAGTTGGCTAACATTCCCTAAGAACCATAAAGCAACAAGAAAAAGTAACAATAAGACCGTGTTGAAAATAGGTTTGTGAATTCTGTTCTTCATTCAAACCACCACCTTATACATTTAATAATTTTCATATCATTTTAAATATACATAATATACCAAATAACCAAATACTGTGCTCACCTCTATTCTACAATACAAAAAAATACTTCACTTGTTATACTTCCTAAAGAAGGAATAGAGAAAATATTTTGAAGTTTTCAATGCAATTGGATGGAATTAGGAACATAAAAAACTTGTATTGAACTACCGAAGATAAATTACAAGCTGTTGAGCGCTGCTTAAGAGGAATGGAACGGAAAGCTCCTATGCTATAGCTAAATCTATGGGGACTAATAATAAAGCAATCCTTAAATGGATTAAGCAATATGAAATACAGTGTAGTTGAAGCTATTATTCAGCCGTATACAAATTAAACACTAGAGTTTACTCTACCAGTTACTTATGTATACCGATCAAGACTGGCATTATCAAATGAATAAATACTGTCGGGCCTTTGAATAAAGAGGGGTTGTTCAAAGGATGTCTCGTAAAGGAAATTGTTACGACACCTCTGTCATGGTGAATTTCTTTGGAAATCCGAATTCCTTTACATGAGAGAATTAGAAAGTATAGAGCATTAAAAATAGAATTAGAAAAATATATAAACTACTATAATATGAAACGGATCAAGGCAAAATTAAAAAACGAGTCCGGTGCAATACCGAACTCATTTACCCAAGTAGCCAAATGAAATAACGAAGCTAACATACTTCGAATTAACTATTTAATTCATTTATGTGTAACCTACTTAATTGCGCTCTGATTTTAGGAATGCTACAAATAAAGATAATTTTTATTAGAAAAACCTTAGTTACCTCTAAAGACATTACTCTCTATTATTGAAAGTAGATGCAAATAAAAAAAATACTAAGAGACTGAGACATTCAGATGTAAAAACAATTATATAAATTAATACCCAAAATAGAGCCTTTGAAGAGTTTGATATGCATATATTCACATGAATTCTTTCACATTTAACCAAAAACGATGGATATCAGTTTAAAGAGATAAACGGGTGGTTATCTCGCTTTATGACTACTCCCACTCAATCGTCGTTGGGGCTAAGATGTAGTTTTAAGATTATTATCAAAACAGAAAAATCCATTCAAATCATGTCATTTTTTGTCCTCAATTGTAGATGGTGATTCCCATTTATATGTCTTTGTCGTCTCAATGTCATTATTATCAATTTGAAAAGAGAAAACATAGGGAGATTTTAGTCTTCCTATGTTTTCATTCAAATTATTGATCTGTTTGTTCTTGCTTCTTTTTCAAATACTCCGCACGTATTTTCTCAAGTTGCTGCTTTTTATCAAATTTGGCTGGCTTGTTTTTTTCATGATACTTTGCCACAGCCACCTTACCTTTAGTATCCAATTGATATTTCCCCACTTTGGTTCACCTACTTTTCCTGACTTTAAAGCAATCTATTCAACAAATATAGTATACCTTATTTTGTTGATGTAAACCTTTTTCCTATATTGGTGTACTGCTTAACCTTAATTTCAGTAAAAGCTTAGTAAATAATTCATAGCCAAATGTATTTAAAATATCTGTATCCTCACTCTTTTCAGATGCTGGTACCTTTATTCTTATTTACCGCTACAATATTGCTCACCTTTATGTGTGGAGACGGCGGGTCTTCAAACGGAAAATATGAAAAGGGCTGAAATACCAGTGTTTTCAACGGGTTTTCAGCACCTGTTTTAAAGCCTGACCCACAGTTTGACCCAAAATGAGAAAAAACTATTTTTTGCTTACGGAGGCAATCTTTTTACATTATCAAAACTCCTCTATCATTGAATCTTTCAGATCCATGGGACAGGGTGGATGTTTTCATAGACTAGAAACTCGCATTACCTGAGGCTATATATTCCTACGGTTTTGTTCAAATTATAACACTAAATCTTTATAAAAAACCTATTTTACACACTGACGATCAAAAGATAACACTTTTTCAAATAACTTTCTTTTTAGTTATCTGCTTTTTTACCATCTCTTAATGTTCTCCAGGCGAGCTGTATGTCTTCAATAGATTTCTTTAACTGATTCACAAAAAGCACTTTATCGACATCAGGAGTTAATTCGACTAATCGCATATTACGTGGTTGTTCAATCTTTCTATTATTTTTGTGTTGAGGATACACACCCCAAACTTCTTGAATTGCTCTAAACGCTCGCCAGATACCTGGAAATGAAGTCGAGTAGATTTGTTGGGAATAAAAATTATCTCGGTAAGCTGTAAGTTGATCCATTACCTCATTACGACCTGCTGGATTCCAAATATATTTTAATGGACGATATTTGAAATCAATAATAATAGAATTAATATATTCACCTTCTTTAAAGAAGTCCAAGCGCAAGTCTGGACGTTTATTACCTGCATCTGTATATAAAAGTTGGGTTACATCTTCATCTATCTCTTGATCATAAACAAGATGAAGTTCTGTATCATCTTTGAACAATTTAATGATCTCTCCTTGCTTCAAAAACGGAACTTCAAATGTACGTTCTTTCGATACAGTTTGGTTGTAAATCCATCCTTTTTTTATTTGATAACCAATTTCATCAGAAGTAAGTGCTTTTATAAATTGAATAAAACTCCATATTTCATATAATTGGTCAGTTCGTTTCCAATAGTAGGTATACTCGTTGTTTAATTTAATTTCGTAATTGTCTGTCATTAAGTCTTTATAGAACTTAAAAATATGTCTATAATTCATATCTGCTTGTACGACCAACGATTGTTGTAACGGTCTGCCCTCATCTAAATCTTGCATCCAATCCAAAGTCAAAAATTGATGACAATCTTGTAATATAGAAATCATTTTATAACGATATGATTGCAAATCTTCCTTTGTAGTCATTAACTTATGGTAGTTTAAATCCTTATTGTTACCTCCGTAACGTTTTTTTTTAATGTTTATTGCTTGCTCTACTTCGACTTCGTAGCTATCTAATTCTTTTAACAATGAACGTAGATTCTTTGTAATTCTAGTAATATAAAATTTTAACCATCGATTTTCCAATGTATCATTTGAACAACGGTTTTTGACCGAATAGATTTTCCCTTTAAGTGTTGCTTGTGCATCAAAAGTCATTTTTTTAACGGCCACATGATCAATCTCGCTGGCCTCTGATTTGTTTATTTTATGGTATTCCCTTTTAATACGGTAACGGGGGTTGGACATAATTTGATAAATCGCCAATTTCCACTTATTAAAATTTGAGTTAATCAGTTGAATTTTATTAAGTAGGCTTAAAGGTAATAGTGAATCTTCATTTAATTGTGTCCCTGTTCTCTTATATAAAATATCCCTAGCAAGTCCCGTTAATTCAGCCTCAACTTCTTCACGCATTACAATCCATTGTTCTTCCGTAACTTGCTTTGGTTTTACTTTTAACCATGAGTAATAACTTTCATTATTACTTATTACCGTAATCTGATAGTAGCCCGGAATTAAAGCACCTGTGTAAGTAGCGTTACTATCGTAAATCGTAATGGGTTCACTAGACGGTTGAATATACGTTAATTCATCAAATCGATCATCTTTGTAAACAATATCAAGCAAATCAAACGATAGCTTGTCATCTGGATTTGTTGATGAAAAAATAATTTCCAACGTAATATTTTCCTTAACAACAGGAATTTCATCATCAGTCAGTTTAAAAAGATCGGCTTCCGTTCTCGCAAAATTATCAACAATATATGTGTTATTTTGTTTAAATTCGAGTTTAAATGGTATAGCCATGTAATTTTAACTCCCTTGATTTATCAAGTATTAACTGGCGAGTTTTCATCATCTCATAATCTTGAGGTAAGTTGTTTAAACTATTAATTAAATTACTATTACTAACTACTTTATTATCATTATCATAAATACCTAATAATTCTCTAAATTGTTCTTCTGATCCACGGATTTTCGTTAAAACACGTTGCACCAATTGTAAATCAAATGCTTCCTCTCTGGATAATTCACTGTTTAGTGGAAGGTTGTTGAGATAATTGCTTATTTGCTTAGCAATACGCCATCCAACCCCTAAATTTCTATTTGCCTTTTGTAATTCAGTATGAATTTCCCATAAGCATTGTGATTCTTGTTGTAACAACCCTACTTTAGCATCCTTATTTCTAAAAGAATTGTAAGTTGTAGTTGAAAACTCTAATTTATCTACTTTGTTTAATTTATTTTCTGAATCATTTAATATATCTGAAGGCGAAGATAATTTCTCATGATAAGGAATCATATTCAAATTAATAACATTTGCACGGTCTAAAACTTTATCAGAGAATTGATAAGTCGACTCATCAAGATTTACAGTACCTACAAACAACACATTATTACCAATCTTAATCGTAGGCTCGTATACATTATTGTTATAAATTCTATATTGTAATTCGTCATTATATAAACGTAAAACCCGTTTATTTTCATCCATTTCAAGTACAGATAAAAACTGTGAAAAATAATGTTCTACTCGTGCAATGTTCATTTCATCAAAACATACAATGTGCATTTGATCAGGGTTAGTATAAGCATGGATTAGGATATTAACTAATCCTGAATCACCGGGACGATAAACATTATTTAAAATATCTAAATACCCTATTACATCCGCATCATCTTGCCAATAGGGTCTTACTGGGATAAATAATAACTGTTCTTTTTTTAAATCTAATGCATCTGCATAACATTGAACAAGTTTGGATTTACCTGTTCCACTCATACCTGCTAATATTACAAGATTGCCAGTTTTCATTGCAGTGTGGAAGTTATAAAGGTCTTTATTTACATAATATAAATCTTGGGACTTACATTTTTGATCAAAAATATCCATAAATTGAGATTCCTTATCGGTAACCAATGTATTTTCAGTAATTGATAAGAGATTGCTACTTTCTTGGTGTATTTGTTTATCTACCATAGGAGCCCCTTTTTCTACTAATTCTTTTTCTAACCTTTCAAATTCAGTGTATGGTAGATAAAGTACATTTCGTATTTCATAGTAATTAAAGAAATTTTCCTCATTTAGGTTATGCCTGTACAAATTAGAGGGATTGAACTTAAAACGAAAACCACCATGTGCATAATCATGAGAATCCATTATTCCATATAATGTTAGATCTCCTGTATCCGGTTCTTTCCAACAAATAAGACTTGGTGTATCATCATCGTCTGTTGAAATATTCTTATTGTTACCAACATATCGATTGTTTAGTAACTTACTTTCAAAGAGATTCTTATCCATCTGTTCAGCATCACCCGTAAAAATCGGGATTATATTTAATTCTTCATCACGTATAAATTCATCGTTTTTCTTCAAATAACTAACATTTCTTGCAATATAATAATTCTCTATTCCTCCTGATGAGCCTGCGCCTGTACGGACATCAATATTGAAAAAGAAAATATATTTCTCGAGGAAGTCAATAAATTTTTGTTCTCTCACTTCATTTTCTTCGTTATCTACATCAGGATAATCTATTTCCTCTGCATAGCAAGTAACCGTTTTCACTTCGTTATATGGGAAATTCTCAGGGGGAACAGAAATAATCTTTAAATAAAATTGTAATGCACCATGTTTATTAACAAATACATTATTCCTTAAAACTTCATCACTCGTTGCTAGTACTCCTGCAAAATCAATTGACCATTTGTTTGCCATATCAAATCACCCTACCGTTTTCTTTATATTGATCATTGCTTGATTTAATTCTTTCAAACTGTGAATATCTTCAATTTTTATATTTATATTACTTTTAAGATCTTTCATTTGAACTAGTCGTTTCTGCTTCTGTGTTAAATCGTAATGGATAATCCATATCTCATCATATTTTGTATTATTATCTATTGTAAACTCTTTAATTGCTTCACCTTCAATAAATTCAAAATGGATACCTCTTTTTTCACTTATAGTTATTTCATTAGACTCCCCCAAAACAGCAATTTCATAGGTTGGTGTCGTTTCCTCTACTTTCATATCCACTGCTTGATTATTAGTTGCAATTTGAGTTTTATTATTTTCTAATTGTTTAATTTTTACTTTCAATACTGATATTTCTTTTATCAAAATTTGAATTTCATTACTATAAGTTTCATTCTGTTGAAGTAACTTACCATTCAAATTTACATTTTCATTTTCAAAAAAATTAATCTCTTGTTTATACTGATTATTTTCTTTACTAATTATATTTAGATCTTGTTTAAGAAGCATATTTTCTTTTCTTAGGTCTACTATTAATTTTTTTACACTTTGTAATTCTAATTTATAATCATATTCTTTCTTTTGAAATTCTTCAGTTATATTATTTAATTTCATTTCTAATTTTTTTATTGTTTTATTAGATCTGGTTTCTGCAACATTATCTACGACCTCAATTTCACGTGGACTTTGTAATTGGGTTTCACCTGTTTTTTTTGAATATTCAATAACTATTTTTTCAAAAACTTCTTTCTTACCATTAACATATAGTGCAATTAAAACTTTTGAATACCCCTCACTCTCACATAATTCTTTAAGTTCATTCCACTCTAACCCTTCAGTTTTAATCTCAGAATTTGTAGCTTTCAACACAAAATACCCTTGTACGTGTTTCATATTTATGGGTTTCAGTAGATTATTCTCTAATATATGTCTATTTTTACAAACATCATCAATCGTGTTCGCTCTGAAACCGAAATTATTTACTTTTTTGATTTTATATAATTCTATTATTTCTATTTCAGTTAAAGCTGATATAAGTAACGCAAGTGTTTCTTTATCCATACACACTCTTCCTTTTGAAAAAAATTTGTACAAAATACATACATTACTATTTTACCAATTTTATAGTCGTTTTAGTGCAACTTTATTAATAAAACTTTTCTTATCTTTTAATTGTTAGAGAAAATAAGGTAAAAAAATACTCCTCCCACAAATTCCTATTTGCATACATTTTCTATTAATTTTCCCCTGTAATGATTTCGCTACTTCCTTCCGGTGATGAACTACCAAAATATTAGGGAGAATGTAGTCTATGAAAAATAACAATAGCATTTTCAATGGGAACATCTATTTGAAACAACTCCACGACTAGTTCAATCGGGTTTACTGCATAAATTTGTTTTTAGTAGTTTCTTAGTATTTCAAAAAAAGGGGGATGTGAAACGAAAAAAACAAGACATTCGACCCTTACCTGGAAAAGAAACTGGGGTAATCCGTGTGTTGATCAAAAAGTGAGCACGACGAGTCCTTCCAATTAAGCTTGGATCTTCTGAATGTAACGAAGTTACAAATGCTTGGGTTCAACATCTTACAAATCGATCTATAAACGAACAGCTGCATTTACCTTACAATTTACAAGCTACGTTGTTATATGAAACATTAACAAAACATATAAGAGGTGAAATAATTAATAGAATATAATTCCAATCCTTCTCCGTCATGTTAGTTCCCCCGAACAATACAAAGCATTGCAAGTGGTGGCTGTTGCTCCGTTTCGTTTTCACATGAAGAAATAGTTTTTGGGAAAATGCAATATCACACACAAATTATCTATTCGTGATCCTGAAAAGAATAAAGTCATTTCATTAATTACAGATAAAATTCAAACTATTTTTGTTTTGATCGCACAAGATTAAATCGTGATTCATATACAAATATAATCATCTATTCTCAGAGTGTTATCATTTGCCCCCTACTTGTTATTTATTAAATAAAAAGAACTTCTATTTTCCAATTAGGAAGATAAAAGTTCTTCGTTAATCAAATTTATTTCGAATTACAGATTACACACATACCACCTTCATTGTAACATAATTCCAATTTTATTATATAACCTCAATCTACTTAATATAATCTTTAATTAACTTATTATTTGTTATTGAGCCTGTACATGGAAAATAGGATCTATAACATAAGAAATTTCTTCCCCATAGGCATTATCTTTCATATAAATTTTGTCTTCAACTTCGACAATATACACAAAAATAGAAAAATTGGTAGTTGTAACTATATTACCTCTAATATCCATACCATTTAAATATTTCACTGACAACTTCATTTAAATCAGCGTCATTGGAATTGTAATTAATATTATCGAATCATTTATTTATTCTTTAAAAATAATATTAAAGCTTGGTTCCTTTGATAATTGGTTTTCCGGAAGTCTAAGACGTAAATACCTTCGTTACCTATAATACAACAAAAAGGGAAAAATTATTATTTTTTGTTATTTATTTTTTATTGATTTATGTGTTTCATTAAATAAAAAATCATCAAACTTACTAAATAATAATTGGTTATATTTAATATTACCATTTATGTAGTATAAATTTTGGTCATCCCAAAGGTTAGCATATGAAGCTATATTATATTTAGGTGAAGGTTGTCTTACAAAATTTTTATATTCTGCAAAGTTAATAGGTTTAGTTAAATTTACATTTTCTGCAAATTCACTATAATTATTTCCTTGATTATTTTTCATAGGTATTGCTAAGTTAATACAAAATGGAAATGTATTATAATCACTTTCAACTTGTTTAGAAATATAAGCAACACTATCTATTTCTAATTCTGAAAAACATTGCATTATTAATTGTGAAATAATGTACTCACTGCGGAATCCCCTGTTATTTTCCATTACTTTAAATGATGTAGCTATAATCAATGGGAAAAATTCAATTAAACTACTTACCTTATTATTTAGAGAATCTATATTAGAAAGACCATTTATAAGCATTTGAGAAATAGCTAAATTTAATACTTTAATATTACTTGGGATTTTATAGGAAGCTACATTAAATTCTCTATCTTGCGGTTTTCCTAATTCTAGCCAGCATACATATGAGGAAAGTCCAAAATACATACAAGGTACACCTGCTATACTAAATCTTTGAGTTGTAATAATACCTCTTTTATTAAAGGGTATATGTAAAAAATCATATTTGTTATAGTTATCTGTCCCAATACGTGCCTTAAAAAAAGATAATTCTCCTTGCGCTAAATGATCAGTGTAAGGATTAGGAAATATTTGAGTTAATCCTCTAAAGGCAGATGAATTATCTAGATTAGATACTATATAGTCATCATTCTTATACGATTTTAAAATTTTAAGTATACATTCCTTCGAACCTGAAATGTTTGCATCGTAGTATAATTCTATAGCCTGTTTGATTTTGTTACAATTCTCCTGGGTTTTATTGAAAACTTCATCGTTCACTAATAGCCTTCCTTTTATATCAATTAAATAACTATCAAGCTTCTTAATGAGCTCCTTTTGGTAATCAACATCAGTATGAATTCTTATAGGTAATTTATAATTATTTAATTCAATAGGTTTACTTCGATAAGATGTTTCTTTGGCTATGTTATTTCGAATATTTTCAATCTGACTCTCTATTTCTTCATTCAACGAATTAATTTTATTTAAATCTTTTTGTTTTATTTTTTTTCTACAAAAATTTAACAATTATAACACCTCATTTTTCGTTAATTACAATTCTACTAAATAATACCATTATTCATCAAAAGTACTGACATATCCCTTTAAAATAACACTACCTATTCTTTATTAAAACTTCTATTATTGTTCATCCTTCTTCAGGCAATAAAAATTGAAGATGAAAGTCACTGGTTATGAAACTAATACCATTTCATTTAGCTCGTGATATTGAAGAAATAAAATCTACTTGAGAATTAAAATATAAAATATTCCTTTCCAGTCAATGATAAATAATAGATTAAACTGGAGGGAAGTTTATATACGCAAACAATATAGAGTCGTAAAAATCAGTTACTCTGAAGAGTTTTCATTAGAATCAAAGATATCGTTTAGAAGGTAGATTTAATAAATACTTCTTGAGCATATTTCAAAAGATGATTACAGGCTCCTAGCTTTACTGATTAGGGATAAATTATGAGAAAAGATCGTTACATAATAGAGATAATATTAATTATTACAACATGCAGCTGCAAAAAGACATCTTGAATTTCTCGTTTCAGCTACGAAGTTAAAAATGAATCAAAAACCGCAACTAGTGCAATTAATTCGCTTAATAAAAGGAGCATAAAACTTTTTTGCAAAGGCAACTAATTAAACTTTTATAATTTCCACTCCATAATGATAGCTTTCTAAAAAAATAGGAATAATAAGAACTATGTAATTACTCTATACAATAATAATATCTATGCCATTTGATTTAGTAGCGAGTTATATTCAACCTACTGAGATAAAAAGATTTCCGTGAACTACCTTTTTGGCAACTGGTTGTTTAGTTTAGATTGAATTCAAGTAGATTGACAAAAAGTCGCTAAAAAAAGAAAGTGTTAAATTGTATATTCATATCGTTTTCATTATTTCTCGGAGAATACATTATTTCAATGGGGCTAGTTGATTATTATAACCCAAACTATAAAAAAACCCCATTAAATAAATACAGTATATTTTCATCTGTCTACCTAATGGGGAACATATCAGCAAAGCTATTTCATAATTACTAAATAATTAATTTTAACGGATAATTCCCTAAAGATTCATTAATAATAAGGTCTATTTCCTCATCACTTAAAGAATTATTTTCATTTGATCTTTGAGTATTTTTTATCCCTTGTCTAAAACTATTTATAGCAGTTAAATCATCAATCGTATAATCTATAAGGTATTCTTTTAAATTCCTACCTTGTGACTCATGCACCCATATATCCTTTTTGTTAAGTTGTCCTCTACTATTAGCCTTATTAATATACAGTGAGGTTCTTTCTATCTTGTGAAAATCTTGCCTACTTCGGCTGACTATCTTTTCCCAATACTTTTCTGCATCATATAAGTACGAAGTCACTACATATTTTTTTGGTACAAGCACGACAGGAAAATCTCTCCGACCATGCCCTTTTATACTTGGCACGTATTCCGTAAATTCGTCCCATCGATGTGTATAGTGATTCCAATATTTTTTTGTTAACTCAAAATCTCTTTTTATATTATATTTCTCACTTTGTTGAACTGTATATTCAACTAATTTTTTCTTAATTAAACTTGCAATTAGATCAGACATTTTATCGCAACCAAAATTATCAATAAATACATGCAAGTCTTCTATACGACCGATTAACCCTTTTGAAATTAATTCTTTAGTGTGAATATAGTTGAATATTTCAGCTAACTCTTCCTCACTATTGCCTGTACCTTGAGGAAACCCTTCAGTATATCCTAAAAATAATTCATTGGATTCACCAGAATATATCAAGTTACTCCTAGCTTCATCTATATTTTTTACTCCATATAAATCTAATACAGTATTGAAAAAGTCTAGAATAATACTGTCACATTCTGCTGAAAACGTATCTGTTTCAGCTTCAATACGGGTTGGATCAATAAATAATTTATTATCCCAATCAACTCGAATATCTAAAAAACTCAAATCTTTTTGTGATAAATTTAAACAAAAATACTTAGAAAACCTCATAACTCTACCCCCAATTTATTATAGGGCAGTAACTGCCCTCCGAATTAATACCAAATACAATGGTCATTAACAACCGTTGCTGCACGTTCATGTGATCCTATCCACACTCTTCCATATCGAGTATTTCTAAAATGACCTCTCACTTTGTGCGCACAACGAAAATGAGGTGTTATTTTACACATCACGAATCACTCCCTTATAAGATAATTAGGAGCATCACTCTAAATATGTAGTTGAATTTATTTATAAAGAAAACTAAAATTATTAATACAGTTATAAAAACAACCCTTAGAGTGATATACCTTAATTGATTGCCGTCAATCAAGATAAAATTACTCCATTCATTGAAAGCTTAAATGTTTACCGGCATTTAAGCTTTCAATGTTTTTCATCTTGATGTTTCTTCAAGACTTTAGCAGCTTCGCTTTTTTGTTTTTTTGAACTTTTTTTACTACTTAATGTTCTACCGGCTTTTCCTACTTTCCCACCTGAATGTCTTTTCATTACTGCACCTCCTCAATTATCACTTTTTGTTATCTGCTATTAATAATGCTATTCCTACTACAGCAATTAATAAGATCCCAATAACAGCTTTTAATGCATAGAAAATTGTTGCAAAAGCTCCTGCAAATACTATGATTGATATTACAATATGGGATCCGATACTATAACCATAGTACGAATACTTAATAGACTCCCAAGTAACTTTTAACATTATTATTACTCCTGATAATTCTAGTGATGCTCCCAGTAGTGTTAAGAACCAAAATATTGACAACTCCTTAGCATTTTCACTAAAAATTATTTCAATTGCTTTTTGAACATTTTCAACATGCACATTTGCAAAATACTGATTAGAAAAAAGTAAAATTATCATTCCGATAATTACTAAAACTATTGCCCCATATGACTTGTTGTTAATACTTATATTACTCACCTCCTTTCATTTTCAAAAAAAAAATTGAAACCTATATATTAAAAATGATTTCAATTATAAAATTGAAACCTATAGAAATTTTTAGGGAAGTTCCCTTCCCTAAAAAATACTCTTATATACAAATTGCCTTCCACCCTCTATCAAAGGTTCCTCAACTCGTTTAACTAATCTTTGTTTGTATAGTGAATTTAGATGTGTACTAATTAAATTCGGTTGTTTGTTTAGTAAATCAGCTATTTCTCTAGCAGTAGTTATTTTTAGTAAGTACACCTGGTCTAAAATTTTACTATGTGTGTCAGAAATATCACCGATAAAGTTGGCTTTTCCATTGGCGTCTTTTTCTACAATCGCTAATTTAGTGCCGTGTAGAGTTGTTTCAATATTATAAGCATGCTCATGATCCTCATTATTCAGATTAATAAAATAAAGATATTTATCTTTTTCGGATTCGCATAAATGCTTAATTACTTTACTAACTAATTCATCTACTCCAGAGCTATTTATAGCTTGAACATCCTTAAAATCATAGTAAAAAACAGTATTGGTATCTGCATGTGAAATTATTTTAATAATTTCCTCTTTAATTGGTGCTACTCTTATTCTACTAATAAGGTGCTTATTACTTATTAACTCCGGACAAAGTGATACCGTATTAATAATAATCACCCCCTTTGATTTCAATTAAAAATTTGAAAACGTTAAAATAAAAATATTATACTTTTCAATAATTGTCAAGCTATTTCTATACAAAAATCGTAGTAAGTACCTGGATACGCTGATGTCGTTTTAAAGATATGAATATCTCGACTTAAAATATCGTATATATTATTACCTGTCTTCAATAACAGCCTAGTATTTTTAAAGCTACCAGCAAAAGAATTTATTCGCATATTATTCAATCCCATACCACCGGAAGATTCTCTTGTACTTTCGTTTACCATAAAAGCTCTTCTTAAAATCTCGTGTTGCGCAACCGAGGAATTTGTCTTAGTTTTAAATTTTTGTATAATACCAACTCCGTCATCGGCAATGCCTATACGAATTTTATTAGATGTCTTGTATAATTGAATTGTTACATACCCATTCCCCTCACTATGATGAAGAATGTTTGTACCTAGTTCCGTTGTAATGTTCATTATATTATTAGCAATTTTTTTTGATAAATGATTTTGAGTAAATATTTTAAAAATAGAGTCGGTCATACATTCAACGTCCTCTTCTGTTTTTAATGGCAAAATTTCCAATAAAATTGAGCTTGTATCATTTCTATTCCTTAACTCGAATTCCTCTATATGATAATCTCTTAATATATTTGGAGGTAAATTTTTAAAGAAATTTAACCTTTCAAGATATGATACATTCTGACATCCGTTTAGATCTAAATGTACATCCATAAATTTGTTTAAATTTTGTATAGCAAGTACCAAGCTCACCATTCCTAATGGAGTTATAAAAGTTAAGTTTGAAGCATTAATTTTTATATTTTTATATTTTTTATCAATTGCTGCATATACTTGTTGATTGAAACTATCAATACTAGCAATTGAGCTTACTATATTCGGCAATAATATTTCCAAGCTCTTAGCCCCCCAACTGAGATAGTGATACCATCATAACAGTCAATAATTCAATTCAACAAACATAAAGTAATGAAATTCAAAAAAATACAATTTTTGTGTATATATCTTAGGAAATTAATAAAAAAATCTCCAATCTCTTTATGAACCTAAATCTGAATGATCGACAATCTAGTTAAAATAATTGAGAATTGCTCGATCTTGCAATGAAGTCCCCCTTACTTTGAAGTAGTTCTATCTTAAATCATTAAACGATCGATATGAGAATATCCCCTATTTGAGGATTTTTTATTTGAAACTTTCACCTTCTCCTATACGTTATTTATTTTACATAAGGAGGAAATATATGAATAGAATAAGTTTGAGCTTGTCACATAAGGAATTTTGTCATCATTTTGTTGTGTTTCAAGGGAATTATATGAGATTAGAGCAGCTTTTAAATTCTTTTAACAATAGGCTACAAGAAGCTAATGAAAATGGACTTGTAGAAATTTTACCATCTATTTATTTCAAATATGATATTAATGTAAAGAAAGGACCAATAAAAGAAAGAATCAGAGACCGATTTCTAAAAATATTTAAAATAGAGCCTAGTAATTTTGAGGTTCTTCAAAGAACAACATATCATTTAGAATTCGATATACGTAATATTAGAGATTATTTCAGAATTGCAGATGAGCTTAGCGAAGATAAAATCATCGAAAAAAGAAACTTAGGGGATGAAACCATAAATGATGAATTAAGATATGTTCATTCTGATGAATTGGTATATCCAAATACTTTAGGAAGCGGTTCAGGTAATTGCGGGATATGGGATGTATTTAGCAAAAATGGATTGTTTACAACATTTGACAGGGATTATTCACTATTTAATCTAAGCACTTTATTAGAAATTACATCTTATCGTCCTGAATACATAGACACAATTTGTTTTATGGGGAATACATGTTCAAAAATAATTCCACTAATGAGGAAACAAGAGTTCTTACCAGGAACTATAAGTGGCACTGACGATATAGAAACTGAATTTGATGGCAAAAAATATATAACATTTGAAGGAAAACATCGAACTTGTGCGGCGAAAAAATTAAAGTTAGAATCTGTTCCAATATTAGCGTATGTTCCAACTACAATCTCTAAAAGCACCTCAAATACCTATTACAAAGGTCTTGAAAAGAACTGCAATGATATTTTAGAAAATTGCTACTATTTATTCGAACAAATGGGATTGAGGAAAGAAGAAGCTAAATATTTAAACGAGCATATTACAAATGATATATATATTGAGTATATCGAGGAAAAAACCGGTAAACGCTTTGAAGAAATAAAAATTAAAAATAATTTGCCTTATCTATTCTAATTTTCTATTTGATAATCTGACAATCCTAATATTTAGGCTTGATTTTTTATATGCCGAGCATTTTAAGGTTTGCCAACCTCGTTGCTAATATAAAAAAAGCAACAACTAAAACTGTTTAATTCGATAAAAATCCACCGATTCTAAATAAAAAAAGAGCTATTTGTAGTTTTGAAATTACTATAGATAATAAGGAAAGGAAGTACGATAATTAAAAATAAACTAAGATTTTTTCCAAAGTAAATATCAGTGTCAGATCCTCTTATATAAAAATAAGACACTTACGATTGTGGGTAACGCAGGCACAATACCTAAAATTATACCTACTTTGCTTTATAGATAAATTTTTTATTTATCTATAAAGCATATAGTTTGGATATCCCGTCTAAACTATTTTTTACTTATTAAATATCGGTTTTATTGACCATCCTATTTCTCTAATTTTAGTATAGCTAAATAGCAGTGGATACAAGATCATTTTAAAACATCGTAAGGCTGGTCATTTTCCTCTACTCATAATTTGGTTTCTAATATGAGTAACCAATATTAGTATCGATTAAACGTAACGAGCCTTTATACTGGCAGTAGCCTCATATACAAGCTCTGTATTGACGTGACCATCAAATAGCATTTAAAGATTTATTCGTGGTGGTTACTTATAATGGTTACCATTTCAATTTGATACAGAACCATTCTAAGAAACAATAAAACTGAATTTTTTACCGAATATCCTCTTACATCTATTCGAATTGAATAAACCAACTGCTATTATATATATAAATCCTTCTTTTATATTCATTTAATTTTATCTATCAAAAATTTATACGGTCTCTTGGACTGAAAACCACTTTATTTTTTTATCTTTTATTTAAAACTCAATTTTTATTGAATGTCCCTCAAAAATATCCTCATGCTCCCTTTTGAGCTGATTTCCTTATACCGAGAATCCAATTTTTTGATTACGATTTTTATCTCAACAATTTCGAAGAAGTATAGAGCAAAAAAGAACGCTGATTTTTAGCTCTATCAGAACCAACACAGCGTTTATATAGAGAGAAAATCCAATATCAGATCGTGCTGTTGTCTAACTCTGATTTGGTCTGGATCACATAGCTGTTGCTTGATACCAGTTGTTCTAAAAACCTTATCTCAAAATTAGCTTGGAGATAAATATTAAATGGTGATAGTACACCTAAAAATATAAGAAGCTAACACTCTATGGGCAAGAGTGACAGAAATATTGCCAAGTGCATTAGCGACTATTTTTAAAAGTAGGTTCTATGTTAACTTTAGTCATTGGATTTTTTGTCTGCGGACATTGACCTCACTTCTCATTTTTTTAAAGTGAAGCTTACTTTAGAGTAAGCATAAGTGAGCTGCACCCGCTAAATTAGCGTTAAGCATCATTGCTTAAAGTTGTGCAAATGTATTACTTAACACTTTTAAAATCTTTATGAAATGTATAAGACCATATAGACAGTATGTATTATGAGAAAAGAACGCTTGCTATTGCAGGCTTTTTCTATATCTCACTATATAAATTTCATAAAGATAAGCTAATTTCACATATGGGTGGGGTCTGCCCTTTTTTATACAGCTATGAAGGAAGGAATGTTTGTTATCGGAAATCGAGGATGGATTAAAACAGAAAGAGAGATTCGCATTACCATATCTACTAATGAAGATGTGTGCAATAAAGGAGCCTATTTAAACTTGATGTTGCAATTAAATAAAATTGCTAGACATGCAAAAGGTGTTAGTGTGAATAAAACACTACCTCAATACTACAATCATATGGACTTATTTTGCCGCTTCGTAGCGGACAACTATAATTTAAAAACGCTTGCTAACATTCAAAATAAGCATCTCGTAAATTATGTAACTGAACGACAAAGCGAGGGCAAATCCGCTTCTACAATAAAAAATGATTTAGCTGCTATTAGATATTTTCATGATCAAATCCCTAACCCTCGTTATCAGCTGAGTAGCAATCAAATTTTAAGCGAGAATTATAATGAATTCCATTTAGAAAGAAGGCGCTTTGGTGGAGTTGATCGTCGTCCTACTGAACTGGAATATCAAGCCTTAGTAACATTAGCACAACAATCTAATTCTTCTTCCCTCGCACTTATTATTATGCTGTGTCGTGAACAGGGCTTACGTGTACATGAAGCGGTTAGACTAAGCCGTGTGGATGCTGAAAAAGCATTACGTGAAGGCTTTCTAACTGTTAAAGGAAAAGGTGGGCTAATACGACAAATTCCCTTACAAACACAATCCTTTAGCGTTTTACAAGATGCAATACAACGGGTCAATCGCGGAGAGAAACTTTTTGTTTTGCAAGATCAGAAAGCGCATCAAGTAATTCAACGTGTGCAAGATTTTATTAGGAATAATCGCCAAAAAGTATTAGACCCACTCAACACTCGGCCAAAGGGTATTGAAATCACAATGCATAGTTTTAGACATGCCTATGCAAAAGAACAATATGAATTATTTATTGAAAAAGGTTATACAGAAGGAGATGCACGATTAGCAGTCTCTAAATTAATTGGTCATAACCGTGAGGATGTTACACGAATTTATTTAGCTGAATAAAATTTGTAATTACTCTAGTAATATCATTTTTTGCAGATATAATGTTTTAAAATATCAAAGGATGTGGTTAAAATACGAAATCAACATGAAAAAAATGAACAAATCGTAGAATTAGAAAAAAAAATTAATTCATTGGAACGCTTATTAAAAATTGAAACATATCGATTAAAAGAAGCAATTGGAGCATGGAGACGTAAAATTGAAGGAAGAGGGTTACGTAAAGACTCTATTAGAGAAGGCTTCAATGCTGAAAGAGGAACACATTATAAAGTATTTGTCTTAGATTTACCTGGGGATTTAGAGATTGAGTTTGTATTAGATATTATTAAAAATGAAATGTTAGAAGACTTATATCCCTTTACTTTTCGAAAGGTTGATTTTTCACGCCGCTATAAAGGTTGGTTAATGGAAGTAGAAAGAACTTTAAATAAAGAAATGCAATTAGAAACAGATTTTTTAATGAAATACTATAGTCAAAATTAAAAACCCTTTTTCCATAAAATCAAAACTGAATAATACAAAACACAAAGAAAGATTATTCCATCTCTTTATGTTTTGTATTATTTAGTCATAAATAAGGTATAAGGCTTTCCATCAAAATATAACTCTCTGTTAATCCTGATATCTCTAAGTAGATTTTAAATTCAATATAAAAGTATTTATAAACTCTCTATTTCTTTCAGTAAACTCCATTTTCTTAGTAGTTTCTCTCTCAATCTCTTTATATAGTAGAAAGAGCTCTTTTTCTAAATTACTTTTACGTTCTTGTTCAATAATAATTTCGTTTTTTAAATCTTGGATTTGTTTACTTAAATTTGATGTACATTCACTGTCTCTTACATCCAAAGGACTGTTATTTAATAACCTTTTAAATAAGCCTTTCTTTGTTTGCTTTATAAAAGCTTTATCTTCATGAAATTTCAAACAATAGTCATTTTTCAACAACAAAATATTAAAATCACCTTCAAGATAAAGTAACTTTCTCAAACATATATTTATCTCATCGTTTATCCCAAAAGCTTTCTTATGCAATATATATAAGGACTGCTCTATTCTAAAAATCTCTTCCTGATTTTCATTCCAAGACAATATTAGTTTTTCAATTATCCTGATTTTTTTATTTAATACTTGGACTTCTTCACTGGCTTGCATATTCCCTTTTTCAAACTTAAAAAGGAAGCCAATATTTTGATCCAGTCTTTTTATTGCATTCTTTATTAATTTAATTTCTTTTTGATAACTATCAACGTTTTCATATAACAATAGCTTAACATTATTCAAATTTTTACCTTGCCTCTTTAAAAACTGCTGCACTAAATACAATTTATAAATACTTATATAATTAAACTTATAATTTCTCCCCTCTCTTACATTCTCAAGATACTCAAATTTACAAAGGTTTGAAACATAATAGCGGAAACTACTAACGTTCATATTAAGCATTGTAGAGACTTCTAAAGAAGTATAAAGCCTTTTAGCATTTAAAGTTTTAATAAACTCAGGAAAAAGCACCTCTTCCTTATAACCATACTTTGTTAGCGCATTATAGATTTTATCTTCTAAAAATAATGATTTGAATTTCTCAATTTCTATGTTGTCATTATTCAATTACGTCACCTCTTGTATACAAGGATTTCCAAATTGAATTTACAAGTTACAAAAAAAGCAGTTTTTTAGAAGATTTTACTTACCAAAAAACTGCACCTTAAATGCCATTTAAAAAGTTATATTTGTTATAGTCCCTTTTCCACGAATATATATTTCACTATTCTTAGCTTCTTTAATTGCTTTATTTACTATTGATTCATATTGTGTAGTAGGTACACCCTCATATTCTAAATTTATCCCCACGTAAGGAACGCGATAGCCTCTTGCTTCGACTAATGTCCCTAGTTCTTTTAACAATTCAGATGTAATATCTTCATGTGCAAAATTTCGTGTAGCTTCTTCATCCCCTAAACTCTCTACAATTTTGTATACATCCATTGTGAGTTGACCTTTAAAAAGTGCTTTCATCGTTTATCGATCCCCCTGATATTTTTTCTCTGAGTACAATCCCATCTAAAAAGCCTTGCTTGTATATATCTTGAAATAATAAGTGCTGATAATTAAGAATTGATATCTGTATCGACTCAGAAATCTCTTTAACTTCTATTTCACTTATGCCTGAAAGAGTTTTGGATAATTTCTGTTTAACATCTTTAACCATTTCATTTTGGTGATTCCTAAAAACTTTATTATGATAAAGCACATCAATCCTTTCATCTATTAATAAAATAAGTGCCGATTCAAAGTTTCCGATAACGTTCAACCCCATTCATTACTTATTATGTATATTTACGTTTTAAGTATAATTTATTTTCTATTGATTGTAAAATACAATAACTGTACGATTAATTAAACGATAAAAGTGGAGTTGAAATAACATATATGAATAACTTGCAAATAGGACAGTTAATACGTTCATTACGCAAAGAAAATAATTTAAGTATGAGTGATCTTGCTCAAAAATTAGATATTTCTCAAGCATCTATTTCACGGATAGAAAGCGGCATTCAGGAAGCGAATTATTCACTGTTAGGTGAAATTTGCGAGCAATTTGGACTAACGCTTAGCTCATTCTTTTTATTACTGGAAAACAAAGTTGATACAACTATTAAGATTCCACAAGATAAATTTCTACAAAGTGAAAATATAGATGACGAATTATTTAATATCATTAAAAATTTATCAGAGGAACAAAAAAAAGGATTATATGTACTATTACTCCCCTATATCAAATAAATTCTCATAAGAAAACCTTAGTTTTTCGTATTTAAACGAAAACTAAGGTTTTTAAATTCTTTTTAAATTCCTTTTAAATTTGTTTTATAAATTTATATCTCATTGTATTTAGTATTTTTCCCAGTAAACTTTTCAATTGGATATTTTTCATTATTTTTTTTAAGTTTATTATTTATTATTTTTACTAAGTCCAAATCCGTTTCATTTGCAAATAATATAGCATAAATCAAAACATCCGCTAGCTCCTCCTCCATCTTATCTAAATTCTTTTCAACTGCTTCCTCACTTGTTTTCCATTGAAATAGCTCTAATAATTCACTTGCTTCTAGTGATAAGGAGAGTGCTAGATCCTTAGGATTATGAAATTGCTGCCAGTTACGTTGGTCTCGGAATTGCAAAATACTTTCACATAGTTGCTCTAACTCACTCATACTATTCACCTGCTTTTTGATATTCTAGAAGTTTATTGCGCAACGCTTCATCACTTGAATAAATGTACAGACCCTTAATTCCACGCTTCATCAAGATATTGATTGAGTTTAGGACGATTTTTTCCTTTGCCTCATTGACATTTTCAATTCCGTCCATACCTGTATATGCACCTTTGTCCATATACTTACTCGTATCAATGATGATTTCATCTTTAGCAGCGTTATATTGAACAGATGGCCCAAGCACGACACCAACATAATTTAAATCAAAGCCTTGTATTGTATAAATTGATCCAGCCTCGTTAACGGTTTCTGCTTTTTCTGCCCATGTATATTTCGTACTTGTTGTATTCCATGGCAGTTGGTATTCACCATTTGATTCTTTCACGTAGTATGTCCCACCATCTTTTTTATGTATGTAATCAAACGTTGATACAACACGACTTAAACCGTGCTGTGTATTTTGGGATTTAATTTCATCATGCATGTCCTTCAAAGATTCAAATACTTTAAATTCATAGTTTTTATCTTTAGGAAGGGGCAATAATTTTTTTCGCTTGAATTCATTTATCCAATTGATAACGTCATCATTTGCTTGCATGCGGAATTGGTTTGTTAACTGGTATTCTTCGTGAAAAGTACTTAATTTCTTAAGCTCTTCTAATGTTGCTGCTCCCCATAGACTCTTCAGTTTTAATACTTGATCTTGATCATAGATAATGACAACTACCTTTGCTAACTTCAAAAACTCCTCTAAATGATTATTGCCGTGGAAGCCATTATAAGTATCTGGCTTCGTTAGCAATAAATGTGCTTCATCTACGAAAATGATATCAGCCTTTTTTCCCTCTTTTTGCAACATATTAATCAGGGATGTAGGTTTTGCAAAGTTTTTCCCTTTTAAATGTTTCACTTGTTTTGCTATGTTTTTATATGTTTTAAACATTTCCTCATGGTTCACAGCTAAATAATTTTCTGTACGATATAAATTTGAAGATGCTTCTTCTATTCTTTCTTGTATCGTATTGAAAATAGAACTTAATACAACGCTTTTTCCAACGCCCGCTTCACCTTCAATAACTAATAGACTTCCATATTCATTTGAGTTTTGAGTAACTCGTTTCTCACAAAACTCTAGTACTTTATCTTTTAATTCAAGTTGTTCTAAAGATAAATCTTTGAAAGGAGATAATTTAAAAATATCTTTGTTTTCAATTACATGTAACTCATTGTCAACAAGCTTTTGTTCATATAGTTTTTGCCAAAGTTCTTTAAATAATTGTTGGTCGTAATAAGGTTTATTGTAGTAGTTATGAGTAAAATCGTTAGCCGTCTTACTTTTATTTTGAAGCGTATATTTTTCATCACCAAGGAAGTAATTAATTAGCTTTGTCTCTAGATGAAAGGTTGCTGAACGATTAAAGTGTTCGTGCTTAATCAAATTTACTTGTTTAATATTTTTACGTGCTTTTAAATGAGCTTTCATACGATTTTTAAAATAAACCGTTTCACCAATATAAGCTTCTTTATTGCCATTCAAAACATAAATAACTGGATAATTTAAATACTGCTCTTTGTTGTTGATTTGATTGATGCTTTCTTGTATAAATGGCCATGATAGTATTTCAATAGCTGTCATTTCTTTTCTCCTTATCACAATACTCTGGTTAAAACGTATATATAATTTAACTAGTCATAATTTATGTTACTATTTTATCATAATTATCCCTTTTTATTTGTAATATACTGCTGATAAATGGAAGCTAATATATTCGCACAAATTACATACTAGGGGTTAACTTAGCATACCTTACAGGTACATAAACACCCTATCCTCCATCTGCTGCTTTACATCCTTCAGCTATTACTTCAGTTTACTAGAACCCTCTTTAATGGTGTTGAAATGTTTAATAATACTGCAGATCGTAATGGTGAGGATACATTGCCTATCACACGTTTTTATTTACGTGTAAAACCTGCAAAAAAAAACCATTTGATGGGGAAAAGTTAATTTCCGTGTTTTACGATTTGTGTTAATAAAAAATACTTAGAATTTGATGGATAAATCATTTGCTGTTTATTTCCTATAAAAAAAGATATAATACTAGTAAAGAAAGGCAAACGGAGGGATTTTTATGACAAGATTTTTAAAATCGTTAGAAGCCCGTATGAAAGAACCAGAGCTTAATCTGAATTTTTCAAAGACCGTTCAACCTAACAAAAAACTAATTAAGAAAAATGAATCTGCCTACAACCAGACAAAAGAAAATTTTTATTTGGCACAAGACAAATAAAATAAATTCATTCCTTACCAATTCTAAATAGGTAAGGAGTTTTTTTATTTCCCTCTAAGATCTTTACTTAATTAATTTTATTGTAGTTATTGAAGTAATGGATGGCTTTAGTTAAACAAGAAATATGCTTTTGATCTCCACAATCGGGCGCTTTTCAGTAATAAGGAAAGCCTCTTTATTCATGGAAAGGGCCAGATTGTTGAGTAAATTCTTAAAAAAAGTCTTAATCTTAATTAGCTCAATTTAGGTATTTAACTAATTTTGTCGAACAGTTTTATTGCATAACTTTGGAGCATTAGTATTAAAGAGGTGCAATGATATACAGTACTATTATTCAAGATGCTATACAAAATCAAATACTAAAAATATCGTCAAAGCACTTGACGGGGTATGTAATTCTAATGATTCATATGGATGGGCTTCAGCTGGTATATACATTTTTGGACTATTATACTAGAGAGTTATTATACACTGGCTTAGCAGTAGACTTAACGAAACGCTTTTAACAACATAATCAGGACTGATATTAATCGTGAGAAAGCGTGTCATGACGAGTTAAAATTGTTATCTAACTATAATAAAATCTCTTAAAAGAGCTATTAAAAATGATTCAGTATAGTTGCAAGACAACAGCAACGGCCACTAGAACAATACCTGTTCTAGTGGCTCACTTTACCGCACTCAATGGCTCATTCACCCGGAAACAGACCAAGTCATTTGTTGAGGGCGCGTTTCTCTAAGAAGCTTGCCTGTATTCATTTAAGGGTCATATAAATGAACAATACCTTTAAAAAATTGGATATTTATGTTAATGTTTAGGTGAGATTGTGAAGAGTTGTACTTAAACTAAAGTAAGCAGGTTAGTTCAATAGTGGAGTATACATATAATTATGTGGGGGTTGATACAATGTTTGAAAGTATATGTGTTTCTAGTGATTGCGATTTAGGGATAATAGCAGAGAAAGCAATTTTTTATGACAAAATAAAAATAATAGTTGATGAGAGTCTGTTAAATCGTTTGTTTTCACAGGTCCATCCAGCTGACTTTATTTCATTTTTAGAAGAACATAAAGAAAATATTGAATTAGTGTATTTCTGGGTATTACCTGTTACTAGAGTTTTTAATTACGATAATAAAAAACAAATAATGTTTACCTCAATGGATGAAGATAACGTAGATCCATACTTAGATTACTTGTGGGAAAAAGGCGGGCTAAATAGCCCTAATGGGAATTTTACAGATTTATCTTTGGCAAGAAGACTTTATAGATTAATGAGAAAAGATGTTGTTCCTTTTGAAACAACGAAAAAGTATGCAGAAGAGATGGAATCTGAAGAACAAATCATAAATTACTTAGAAAATTTTCTTATGAAGACGAATCCTTTACTTTTAAAGAAACTTCCCAAAGACATTAAATTAAAATTACATGTCATAGAAGAAGATTTTGATTCAAAAAAATATGAATTAGAACATAATATTAGTGAAGAAATAATTGACCCTCTCTCATTTCTGGGAAGTTATTTTAGTACTTTTTCTAACTTGGAAGTATGGTCAAAATACTCATCGGATTTCCAATTAAGTCCCTCATCTTCTATACTAATTGCGAACAGATTTGATGCCCTGTATAACAAAACAATTAGTAGAAGTAATAATATAGAAACATTTAATAATTTTATACTAAAAACAGGAAGTGTTAGAGAAGTTTTGAATTCCGGGGAAAAGAATTTTTCAGAATATATATCTCTATATGAAAATAGTAGAAAATTCAAGGAGTTTATTGGTGATTTACCTCCAGAAGCTAATTTAATACAGGAATACGTTAATGCTATTAATGCAAATACTTGGGCTGAGAAATTACCATCTAAAACAATCAGGTTTGGGCTGTTTACAGGTGCAGGTTTATTTATTGATGTAGTAGGCGGTTCAGGAGTGGGTACTTTATTAGGAACTTCATTGAGTGCAGTAGATACATTTTTATTAGATAAGTTAATAAAAGGATGGAAACCAAATCACTTTATAGAAAATGATTTGAAAAACTTTTTAAATGGTTAAAATTGTACGGGTACTTTAGTTTAACTAGCAAAAAGCAGTAATCAATATTTTGTTATTCCACAATCGGGCGCTATTGTGAAGGAACACATGAAACTGAAATTTAAATCTATTGGATAAGAATCCATTTTGAATAATCTTTTTTTCAAAATGAACCTTGATATTTATACTAGTTACGAGGTAATTTTGATCCAAGTTTATTTCAAAGGAAAATCAGGGAGTTTATCCATACCATATAAATGCTAATTTAAATAAATATCCACAAATAAAGATAATTTTCTATGTGAAAAACCTTAGTTTCTGCATTAAACAGTAAACTAAGGTTTTTGTATACAACTATTAAAACTGACTGATGAATTTAAATTCAGTATTACTTTGTACTTCGCCTATTTATTAAATCTTTCAATGTCTTATCGTTTAATCGGTAAATAACAGACATAATTCCTCATCTATTTGCTCGTTCTCAATGTTTTCTACATCTTATTCCATTGAAAACACCGCCTCATTAGGACTACTCATATTTAATCACAGTTATGTTTTATTTTATTTTTAAAATGAAAATGCGTCTCATAAATATGACCCCCTAATTCAAACTTTTTGCGCAATAGGAGGTCATTTGATAAATATTCAGTTCTGTTAAAACTAGGTTTTGTAAATCTTAGCATACTGTCTTTAATTTTTCAACTTCTATCAAAAGAAATAAAAGAAGAAATAAATAAAAATTACTCTTAAAAAATTAAAATCTGGCGGGTATATTGTTTAGACAAAAAGCAAAGGAGCCAACAAAATGACAGAACAAGAATTTAAACAATATCTAGAAGAGTTGAAAAATGAAATTATTACAGCTATTACTAAGCAAATATCCAAACCTGAGAAACAGTTACTAACTATTAGAGAAGCGGCTGAATATTTAGGAGTTTCGTATAACACCTTTCAAAAATTTAAATGTGAAGGGCTAAAAGTATTTGAAATCGATGGTACTAAACGAATCTATAAACACGAATTAGATAAATTTATAGAAAAAAATAGCTACTAGCAAACGGAGGAGTTATTATGGCAAAAATAAAAGCAATTAAATCATATAAGTTAGTATCAGGGGAAACAAGATATAAATTCAAGATTTATCTAGGAACCACTTCTACCGGTAAACGAATTGAAACTACTCGACGTGGCTTTAAAACAATAACAGCTGCAACAAATGAATATTTACGACTTAAAATAAAATTTAAAGAAGGTTATCGCCCTGAAAAAAAGACATTTAGTGATATTTATAATGAATGGTTATCAATTTATCGAAAATCCGTTAAGCCTTCGACCTATCATAAAACAAAACAACTTTTTCATGATCATATCCTGCCTTGTTTAGGTCACATTAAAATTCAAACTATTACTTACAAACATTGCGAGAACGCAGCATTCATTTGGTATGATCAATTAAAAAAACACAAAACAGTCGAACATTATGCAGCCCAAGTATTTGAGTACGCGATTAATTTAGGCATTATTGAACGTAATCCTATGAAGGCTGTAACGACGCCCCTTAAAAATCAAATACAATCCACAAAAGACTACTATAATCGTGAAGAGCTAATAGCATTTTTAGAAGCCGCTAAAAATGAAGATATTAAAAAATATGCTTACTTACGGCTACTGTGCTACACAGGTATTAGGCGCGGAGAAGCTTTTGCCTTACATTGGGGTGACATCCATTTTGATAAAAATGAAATTACTATTAACAAAGCTGTTACCTATGATGAAAATGGGAAACTATTGATTTCCACCACTAAAACTTCTGATTATAGATTATTAAAGATCGATGATCGCACACTTGAAATTTTAAATGAGTGGAAATCAATTCAATCCGTTTTGCAATATAATTTAAGTACAGATAGCCTTGTATTTTCTGATAAGAAAAATAATATTACTTATCCATCTAAGGCTTGGGACTGGTGCAATAATATCCAAGAAAAATATAAACTCAGAAAGATTTCACCTCATGATTTAAGACGGACACATGCCACAATGTATTACATAAGTGGTGCAACACATTACGAAATAAAGAAAAGGTTGGGTCATAGCTTTAAGGACATTACATCAGACGTTTATATTGTAGAAACAGAGGAAATCAAAGCCAGTGCATTTGAGAATTTTATTAAATATATGAACTATTAGAACAAGCTTCATTTTTGCTTATTCTTTTTATAAACAATCGATATTTTTAAGTATCACATTGATATAAATAGCTAAAGCCCCCATAAGAATTGGGGGCTAATTCTATCGTTATTTATAATATTGTTCCATTTGACTTAATGGTAGATGAATTCCATAAGTTTTTAGTTCACTTTCTTTAAGTATGTATAAAGAATTTAAAAGCTTTTTCTTTTCATTAAATTTAGAATGATGTATTTTTCGATGGCAGTTCGGACATAGAGAAACTATATTTCCTGGAACATCTAAACTATAATCAAATTCACTCTCTTTACTAATTGGAACTAGATGATGTGCTTCAACAAAATTTTGCCCAGTTACTTCTGAAATAAATGTTTCATGTGTAGGATCAACCTCACATTTATACCCCGCCTTTACTATTGCTTCTTTTGCAACAGAGGCATCTCTTGAATATACTTTTCCACTTTTATTTTTCTTCCCCCTTTTTTCTTGAGGAACCCTAGGAGTAATTGAAGGTTCAACAACTTCAATATCTTGTTGGAACTGTACATCCTCTACTTCCTCTAGCTGAAGATAATAATCTAAAACATCATCGACATTTTTGTTTCTATTTATTATGAAGAGGTTTTCATACTCTTTTAACATTTCTAAAAGATCTTCCTTTAATATTTCATCATCTGGTAAATTTGCAAGATCATATTTTTTTCCTATAATATGTGAAGCTTCATAGTTTAATGCATTATCTGTACTACTACCAAGATCAATTGGACTTCTATTAAATCTTGGACCATATTTAATTGTCTCTGCTATATTATTAGCAAGTTTCATCATTTTTTGTCTAGGTTTTTTCCCCGAATACTTATTCTTAATATATGTAGTTCCTAAATTTAAAGATAAATAAACACGTTCCATATCTTTACTGAATAGATAAACAACATAGTAACCTTTAGTTGCTGAAACGGTTACTTCCTTATTAAAAATAGATATCCATGGTGTAAAGGTCCACCCACCTTGTCCAACCGAACCCTCAACTTTATAGTCAAATTGTTGTTTAGATAAAATAGCAGTAATTTTCTGTGGCATGTCCTCACTAATATATTTTGCTTCAGCATATGACCGATTATATTGTTTTTTAGTTACATCTAAATATGTATTTGCAATTTCCCTCAATAAACCTTTCAAAGTACCAACTCCTATAATTACTTACTTTAAATATACCATCTCACAAATATACATAAGTAGATTCATTTAAGTTGGTTCAAAAATATAAAAGAACTTAATACTTATCATGTATAACATTCCAAAAGGTTTTAGATTAAATATATTTACTTATCTACAAACTCTAATTTGTCTTTAAATGCTATAAATAATATGATAAATATGTAAGGTACTACTCACCTTACACTCTGTCTCCGTAAGCAGTACAGAGGAGGAATTACTTTGGCGAGAAATCCCCAAATCAAAGAGTACACATTAAAAGATGGCGAAAAGCGTTTTATGTTTAAGTTTTACCTTGGTACAGATTCATTAACTGGAAAGCCTTTAACTACTACTCGACGGGGTTTTAAATCACGTAAAGAAGCTCAAGATGCTATGAATCAGTTACAGCTCGAGGTATACAGTGGCACATATAAAAAACAACAATATGAAACGTATCAAGATATTTATAACATGTGGGTTGAGCAGTACGAAAACAGCGTTGAAGAAAGTACATTTGTAAAAACTATCAGTATCTTTAAAAATCACATTTTACCTGCTATGGGTACTTATAAAGTTGACAAGATTGATATTGCAACTTGCCAAAAGCATGTAAATCAGTGGGCTAAGAAGCTAAAGCGGTTTCGCATGGTTAAGTCCTATGCTGCAAAAGTTCTCGATTATGCGATTAAACATGGCTACATTGATAAAAATCCTTTTACATTGGTTGAGATGCCTAAGAAGCGAAAGCAAATCGTTTTAGATGCGGCAGAATTTGAAAACTTTTACGAACGAGAACAATTAATAAAACTACTTCAAAGCTTTGAACAGCAAGATAATTTAATGGTTTATACAATATTCCATGTATTGAGCTATTCAGGTATGCGTAAAGGCGAGGTATTAGCACTGACGTGGAATGATATCAACTTTGAACGAAGTGAAATTCGTATTAACAAAGCGATTTCGCGCGGCAAGGATTGTCAATTGTACCTGAAGACAACTAAAAATGGTGTAGTGCGAACAATTAAAATGGATGAAACGTCAATGTCTTTACTATTAAAATGGAAGTTCCAGCAAAGTAAGATTTATTTAGAAAAAGGCATTAATACATCTAATAAAAAACAACTCGTATTTAGCAATAAACATAACCGCTTCATTCAACCTGTTCAAACGCAAAAGTGGCTCCATAAAGTAATTGATAAATACAAGCTTCAGCCTATTACTACACATGGTTTACGCCATACCCATTGCTCATTATTATTTGAAGCGGGTGCAAGTATTAAAGAAGTACAGGAGAGGCTAGGACATACAGATGTTAAAACGACAATGGATATTTATACGCATGTAACCAAGAAAACCAAAGCTAGCACAATTGAAAAGTTTGATGCATACATCAATTCACGCTAATTCTTTGACCTAATTTTGACCTAGTTTGACCCTAAAAATGACCCAAAACCGTTTGATATCAGTTGAAAGTTTTTGAAATAAAAAAAGCGTCAAACCCTTGATATATCAAGAAATTTGACACTTTTTGAAACTATATTGTTTCCAATGTATGGAGACGGCGGGAGTCGAACCCGCGTCCAGAAACTCCAATACTTCAGCTTCTACGCGTGTAGTTTGCCTATTTACGATTCACGTAACATTATGCCGACAAACAGGCGTCCTGTACGCTAACCTGGAAATCTCTTGCCGATGACTCAGGTGGCACCATCGACCGTATCCCACTAAAGTTGGGCCCCACGTTCTCTACATGGGCGATAGAGAGGCAGAGCGCTTACGAGCTTACGCTGCGAAAGCTAAGTTTTGTTGTTTGCCAGTTATTATATAACTGTCGTTGATGACGGAGCCGAGCCCTCCGACGCGCGACCAAAGCTTGAACCATCCCTGTCGAATCCGTAACGTCCCCGGATATAATCCGGTTATAAACCGTTCGGACAACGCTGCATAAGGCAGGTTGTAAATGAACATCGTATGAGTAGATGCTCACTGGCATGTGTTACTATTATAAAATAAATAGCTTAAAACATCAAGTAGAGACACTTTATAAGTTGGATCAGCGTTCTTATAGAAGCCTTGGAAAAGTTGAGCATCTCTACTTTTCTAACATTCTAGTTTATCGCGATTTTTTTTCCTTTGAAGAAGTCTTTCCTCTAAATTGCTTGTACCGATTATAACGCCTGAAATAATAATTAAACTGCCGATAAATTGTTGCAGTGTAATGATTTCATGTAAAAATAAGGCCGCTCCAATGAGTGCGAATATGGTATTGAAATTCACAAAAATAGCGGATTCCGCTGCACCAATGTGTTTTATACATAAATTATATAGTGTATGTCCGATCGAAGTAGCTAAAATAGCGGACATGAAAAATACGAGCCATATGAAAGGGCTGAAGGATACAAAAGCCCCGTAGCTTCGAAGGCTTGTAGCGAATGTGAAAATTAATAAGAGTGATGAGCCTATGAGAAGCATCCAGCCTGTCATCAGCATGGGAGAGATGACTTCCGTGGCACGGCGAATTGCAATAAAGCTAAAGGCCTGCAAAAAGAATGACATAAAGACGAGAAAATCACCTAGCTGTAAATTCGTTAGCTCGGTAATGTCGTCCACCACTGCGAATAGCACGCCAACTCCACCAAGTGCAAAGCCAATTAATTTAGATTTTGTCATAACCGTGTCTTTAAATAATACGGCAATAAGTGCCGTGAAAAGTGGACTTAAGCCACTAATAATGGCTGTTTTCATGGCTGTTGTTTGAACGATGCCATATGCTAAAAAGACATGGTGACAAATGACGCCGAAAAAACAACCAATGAATATGTACTTAAATGGCATTCCTTTTACATAAAGCGGCTGCTTCGTTAGCTTTAAAATAATAAAAATCGTAATAGCTGCAAGAAAAATACGCGCCGTTTGTATCGTTAATGGATCGCCATTGGAAACAATTACTTTTAGCCATGTAACATTCATACCCCAAAGAAACATAACGAAAACTAAAATGGAATAAACCTTTGCATTTGCCAAGTCATCACCTCCTGTTTTATTCGATCGCAAGATAAGTAGCCTCTCTATGTTCAATGGGACATCAGGCTAACACCTGCAGCAGGACCCAAATTGAAATTTGCCTCAATAAAAGGAGCATTTATAATAAGTCTAGTAGACTATTCATAAGAAAGTAGGCCGCCAGGAAAGACATCGCCTTCCAAACAGCCTACCATACTTCATACTCATCCTTAAGCAGTTCTCACCTTTTGATAAATGTATGTTCCATCTTTCATTTCATCAAGCTGTACGGGGTCACCGATTTGGACATTTTCTTGAATGCGCACTGTTAGCTTGGCTGTTGAATCCTTTAGCTGTACTAGTGCCACAGTATACGGTGCCAAATGGGCATATTCTGCTGGTGCAATATGAATGACCGTAAAGCTGTACACGGTTCCCTCATCTGGGACTTCTCGTTCGTTTTTAATTTCTTGGCGGCAGGTGCTGCAATACACTTTTTTCGTTACTGATTCTACACCACAGCATTCATAAATCTTCATCTGCTACACCCTTTCTAATATGTGGACAACCGAATAAGAACCAGTGCCACCTAAATTTTGTGCAAGTGCTAATCGCGGTCGTTTTTCTAGCTGGTTTGGTGCGTGTCCGCGTAATTGTAGTACTAATTGGTAAAACTGTGCCACACCTGTTGCGCCAATAGGATGTCCTCTCGATAAAAGACCTCCGCTTGTATTAACAGGCTTTTCTCCGTTCACGCGCGTTTTTCCTTGCTCAATAGCAAGCCAACCTTCTAATTTCGGGAAAAAACCAAGCTCTTCAATGGCTAGCATTTCAGTCATGGAGAAGCAATCGTGAATTTCCACAACATCAATATCCTCAGGACCAACCCCTGCTTTTTCATAGGCTTGCTGACCTGAAATGCGAATCGCTGGTAATGATAATAAATCAATGGCATCCTGCATCATTGTCGGTCCTGAAGCCTGTGCAGATGCTACTATTTTAATATCCGATGGCTTACGAGATAACACAACTGCTGCTGCTCCATCTGTAATAGGTGAACAATCGAATAAACCAAGTGGATCTGTAATCATGCGTGCATTCATTATTTCTTCGAGTGTTGCTGGTTTTTGGAATTGGGCTAATGGATTTTGCAATGCATTCTCACGGTTTTTCAACGCTAATTTTGCTAAATGGGATTTATTTGCACCTGTCTCATGGAAGTAGCGGTTTGCGACTACGCCAAAAAATCCTGGGAAAGTTAGACCTGCATAACGTTCGTTTGTCGTCTGATCCATTGCAGAGTTAATAAATTGCGTGACAGTGGCGGTTGGGGCATGCTTCATTTTTTCTACACCGACAACTAAAACGCTTTCATATTCGCCACTTAATATACCTAAAATACCTTGTCGTAATGCAATACCACCTGATGCACAGGCACCCTCTAATTTGGCTGTAGGAATGGGTCCGAGCCCTAGGTCATTTGCTACGATCGCACCTAGAATTTCTTGATTGGCTAAGCTACCTCCCATATAGTTACCAACAAAAACCGCATCGATTTTTAAGTCTCTTGCCCCATCTAGCGCCTCTTTACTAGCAGTGAGCATTAAATCCTTCAATGAAGCATTTTCATTGTTACCGAACTTCGTCATGCTTACACTATGAACATATACCGTCATTGTGTCACCTCCATATGCTGTTTTACTAGCTCACGCTTTAATATTTTCCCGTAGGAGCTTTTTGGTAGGGCTTCTACTACGAAAATTTCTTTTGGCTTTTTAAAGCTCGCTAAATGTTGCTGACAAAGCTCGATTAAGGCATCATTCTCAATTTCCCCACGGCCGTTTGGCACGACATAGGCGATAATGGATTCGCCCCATTTGTCATCTGGAATACCAATTACACATGTTTCCTTGACGAATTCATGCCTGTTCAACACTTCCTCTACTTCTCGCGGATAGATATTTACACCACCTGAAATAATGACCTCCTTTTTACGGTCCACGATCGATAGGTAGCCATGCGCATCTAGCTTGCCTAAATCGCCTGTATGAAGCCAGCCATCACGTAATGTTTCAGCAGTCGCCTTTTCGTTATTCCAATAGCCTTGCATAATAAGCGGGCCCTTTGCCGTAATTTCGCCTATTTCTCCTACTGGACATTCATTGCCCTCAGCATCCACGATTTTCACATCAACAAATGGTCCAACTCTACCACATGAATCAAGGCGGGATGGTAAATCTTCGCGTGGCATCATCGAAATGCACATCGGTCCCTCTACTTGACCATAGGTTTCTACAAATTTTGTTCCTACTTTATCTAGTGCCTCTTGCAACTTAGCAGCAGCGATCGGTGAGCCTGCCATATTAATCGATTTAATGGTACGAAGCTTCTGCGGGTCGAACTGATCGTGCTGAATCATAAGGTTGACCATCGTTGGGACTAGGAAAATGATTGAAATACGGTCCTGCTCTAATAAATGAACAAATTGCTCTGGCTCAAATTTATCGTAAATAACTTGTGTTAAGCCATAGAGCCATGCCACATGACTTAAAAAGTTTGCCCCGTGTGTCAGTGGTGCGACGTGACCGAGCATATCCGTATAGTCAACCTCACACGCTATTGCTAAGGATAGGGCTCCACTAACCATATTGCGATGTGACAGCATAACACCTTTCGGATTACCTGTCGTCCCTGAAGTATACATAATGGCCATCGTATCATTTTCTTCCACTTCATTTTCATGGGACTGCCCTTTAAACTGTTTCACTACTAGCTCATACGGTTCTCCACAATAAAGAATTGGAAAGTCAATTTGTAGCGGATCAATTAATGATTTTTCACCAATCATCAGACTCATACCTGAATCCTTCACCTGATACTCATGTTCTTTCGGATGCAAGCGGTAATTAAGTGGGACTTTAATAAGACCATATAAAGAAACAGCTACATCAAGTTCTATATGCTCTAATCTATTTGACATTAAAATACCTACGCGCTCTCCTTTTTGTAAGTTAAGGCTTTTAAAATAAGCTGTTAGAGCATAGGCCCGTTCCATCAAATCGGCATAGGAAATCGCACGATCTTTGAATTTAACTGCTATTTTATCTGGATACGCTCGAGCCGATTTCAGTGCTAATTGGCCAATTGTACTCATTTATCTTCCCCCTATTCATCAAAATGAAAAATTAGAACCCCAAATTGTTGATCCTTCCGTCTTTTCGGTATCGCCTCTCTTAATGGATAGAGGATGAATTCGACTGTGATAGCGATTTCATTTTCTCCTTCAAGAAAATGACCACCAGTAAAATATTGATCACAATCGACAAAAGATCCATGGAAATGAATATCTAAATCATTCGTCTCCATATCTATCCCAATAAACCCTAAACCAGAAATAAGTTCGACCGGAGAGGTAGTTTGCCGTTTTGGTGAATAAACAATGGTCCCTTGCTTTTCACCTCTTTGAACTTGGACATAGGTAGCCTGCTTTAGGGATCCCATGCATTGAAATTGCCCTCCCTTTACCCCAAAGTGATTGCAAACCTCTTTCATCCCAGTAAATAAATCCGTTCCTGCTTTCAATCTTCCGATAATTCTATCCGTAGGTCGGTCATACAAAGCTTGCCAACGAGAATTATCCAATACTAATCCCTCCATCTACCTTTAACACCTGAGCAGTTGCATAGCTAGCCTCCCTCGATGCAAAGTATAAGACAGCACTTGCAATATCATCAGGTGTGCCGATACGCTTAATAACCTGCTGATCTAAATTGTATGGAACCCCTGTTGTAATACCTGTTAAGGTTGCGCCTGGTGCCACGGAGTTACAAGTAATATTAAGTGGGCCAAGCTCTTTTGCTACCCATTTCGTAAGGGCAATTACCCCTCCTTTTGATGCAGCATAAGCTGGACCTGATCGACCTGTACCATCTTCACCAGATGTAACACCACCGTTTAAACCTGAAACTGAGCTAATATTAATAATCCGACCATATTGAGCATCCTTCATATGTGGGTAAACACATGCCTGGGTAAACATAAATGTTGCTTTTAAGTTCGTATCAAGATCACGCGACCATTCCTCAAAAGTCATTGTTTCAATATTTTTGCGACTACATGTCCCAGCATTGTTCACCAAAATATGAATCTCTCCATACTTTTCAACTGTGCGATTGACTGTTGCTTTCACAAACTCTGCATCACGAATATCTCCTAAGCATTCTAAATAGCTGTCATGTGCTAGTTTTTCAATTGTCTTCTCACATGAATTTAAGTCAACTAAAACAACATGTACCCCTTGCTTTGAAAGCTGGACTGCAACTGCTTGTCCAATCCCACTTGCTGCTCCTGTAACAATCGCTACATCATCTTTTAATGTCATCATAGTTTTCCCCTTTGCTATTTAATATTTAATAAATCTGGTAAAAATGTTGATAGAGAAGGTATATAGGTTACAAGTAATAAAACGATAACCGAAGCAACAATAAACGGGACCACTCCTTTGGAAATTTGAATGATATTAGCCTTTGACATACTTGCTGCAACATATAAATTCAAGCCAACAGGTGGTGTAAATAAGCCGATTGCTAAGTTAATTGTCATAAACACGCCAAATACAGCTGGGTCTACATCGAGCATTAACATAATTGGAAGTAATATCGGGACGAATATATAAAACGCAGAAATGGCATCAATAAATGCACCCGCAATTAATAAAATAATATTTACTAGTAGTAAAATAATGATTTTATTATCTGTTAAACCTAAAACCGTATTTGAAATAGTAGAGGCGATTTGCTCTGTTGTGACAATATAGGCAAAGACAGAGGCGGCACTTACGATAATCATTACAACAGCTGTTTGTAACGCCGACTCAATAAAAATACGATACATCATTTTTATGTAGCCTTTTCGATGAATGAACAGTCCGACAATTAGTCCATATACAACCGCAATAACTGCTGCTTCTGTTGGTGTGAAAAACCCTCCATAGATACCCCCTAAGATAATGACAGGAATCATTAATCCTGGTAGTGCCTTTATAAATGCATCCCAACGTTCTTTTCCTGTACTTTTTTGCTTAGTTGCTTCCACAGAGTCATTAAAAATACCCTTTTGAATATCACGTTTGCGGACATACATCCCAGCAATAAACAAACCGATACCTACTAAAATACCTGGTATAACCCCTGCCATAAAAAGACGGTTAATTGTAATTGGGATTTGATCTCCTGCTACTACTGCAAAAATAATGAATGCAATCGATGGGGGAATAATAATACCTATCGCACCCGCACTCGCCACTAACCCACCAGCAGTTTCTTTACGGTAGCCGTTTTTCACCATTGCTGGAATGAGAATACCTCCAATTGCAGCAACTGTGGCTGGACCAGACCCTGAAATAGCAGCGAAGAAAATCGCTACTAATACCGTTACAAGTACAATCCCACCTTTACGATGTCCTACTAATGTTTGTGCAAAGTCGATTAAACGCTTGGAAATTCCGATATGGTCCATAATGACACCAGCTAAAATAAAGAATGGAATCGCTAATAGCGTAAACTTTGCCACGCTCGTATACATAATATCTGTTAGTGCCTCAAAACCAGATAGTCCTTGTGATGTAAATAGGACTACCATTGAGGATACCGCTAAGGAAGCAGCGATTGGTACCCTTAAAAATACGAGCAATATAAAGGAGCCAAAAAGTAATAATGCTATCATACGAGCTCATCCCCTTTCGCTCCATTCCCTTCATTACTCACTGCTTTATACTCTTCTAACATTGCTTGAACTGTACGAATTAAGCACAGTAATGCACCTAGTGGTAATGCCGAAGATAAAATCCACTGCGGCATCCCTAAGGCTGGTGTTGTTTGATTAATCTGCATTTGGAACAATACCATATCAATGCCGTAATAAAGTAATACTGCAAACAATACACCACTCGCTACTGATGAAATAATGACAATCGCCTTTTTTGTCAGCTTGTTCCCTTTATCGAACAATAAGGTAAAACCAAGGTGTGCGTATCTCCGCACACCTAATGCTGTCCCAACAAATGTAAGCAATACTAACAAATTAACTGTGATTTCTTCTGTAAAAGAAAGGGATAAGTTGACTAAATTACGAGAAACAATGTTTACAAATGTTATAAATGTAATCGCTGCAAATGTAACGCTTAATATAATCTCTTCAAAGTAGTCTAAGAATTTCATATGTTTCCCCCTTATGGCGTAAACGCTTTCAGTAAATCTTCTCCCCAAATATCTGTGTATTTATCATAAATAGGCTGAACAGCTTTTTTAAACGCTTCCAATTCTGCATCTGTTGGCGTATAAACATTCATTCCTTTAGCTTTTAAATCTTCAATTTGTGATGCTTCTTTTTCACGTGCAATTTTCACTTGATATGCAGCTGCCTCTTTACCTAGTCGATCAAATAATTCACGGTCTGCATCACTTAAAGAATCATAGAGCTTTTTATTCATACCTAACACTAATGGATCATATGAATAGTTCCACAATGTTAAGTAATCCTGAACTTCGTCTAGCTTTGACGAAGCAATAACATCAATAGGATTTTCTTGCCCATCAATCGTTCCTTGCTGCAATGCTGTAAACACTTCTGAGAATGTCATGGTTGCAGGATCTGTTCCTAATGAACGGTATAAATCTGTGTACATGGTAATACCAGGTATACGAATCTTTAATCCATTTAAATCTTCTGGTAGCTTAATTTCACGCTTACTATTCGTTATTTGACGGAAACCATTTTCTCCATAGCCTAAAGCTTGTACTCCCTTTTCAGCTAAAAGTCCCTTAAGCTTTTCTCCCCCTTCTCCATTAAACACTTTATCTACCTCTGAATGATCCTTAAGTAAAAAAGGTGCACTTGTCACACCAAAACGTTGATCTAAAATCGAATAAATAATCGTAGAGTTAAATGTTAAATCAATTGAACCCTTTGCTAAGCCTTCAACAGCCTTACCAGAATCTCCCCCAGATAATTGTTCATTCGTAAATACTTCAATTTTAATGCGACCATCTGTTTCTTTATCCATATCATCTGCCAGTTTTTTTGCTGCCTCATACCATGTTGATGAATCTGATACTGTGACAGACATTTTTAATTTATATGACTTTTCTTTATCATCAGCATCCCCGCTACTGCTACCACCACAGGCAGCTAGTATTGCTGATACGATCAAGAGCATAGCCAAGAGAAGATTTCTCCCTTTTAAAAATTTCCTCATAAAATATCCCCCTACTCTTTTTATATTAGATTCTATAATTATTTTATAATTCCGAAAAATCTAAATATATATTCTTAGGGGATAAAAAGTTACATGATAATTGAGTGATTTTTGTCTCTAATAAATAAAAAACATACAAATAACAGCATTTTTAAGTATTTAATTAGATGCTTTTTCTTTTTCGAAACAGCAAAATAGCAATCATTAATTCCAGTTTGTTTTCATTATTATTAATATCAATCTTTAAAAGCTTTTCTATTTTTTTTAAGCGATATTTTAATGTATTTTTATGAATATGAAGGGCATCAGCAATTTCCTGTAAGCCTCCTTTACTTTTTAGCCACATTTCTAGATTGTATATTAGTTCTTCTTCCTCTATTAAAGAACCAATTGTTCTGCCGATGAAATGGCCAACCTTTTGTTCATCAAGGTCGGACAATAGTAACTCTAATTTCAAATCCTCTTCAAATACTATTTGTCTATTTTCTATAGCAACTGTTAACGCTATATTTGCTTCATTATAGGATGCATTTAGCTCAAAGAAGGAATGTGAGTTGCCGACGCCTATAAATATATCGTCATCATATAGCTTTATCAGTTTACGGTTAAATGAATGAAGTGTTTGCTCTAAATGAATACGCGTTATGTTTGGGACAAGCAGCACTAGCTTATCAAAGCTCCATTGAAAAATATGTAATTGAGGATGGATTATTTGAATTGCTCGCAAATAATCCACCCCCTTCTCATCGATTCTCCTATTCAATTGAATAATAATAATTCTATTGTAGAGCTCTGTATCAATATTTAGCATTTCCGCTCGTTGCTCTAGCAACAATTGATTTACCTGGCCATTTAATAAATCTAGCAGGAAGAGCTCAAACATTTTGGTCTCTCGTTCTTTTTTACGGTGCATTAAAAAATCTTCCACAAAAAACTGTGTAATTTTCTGAACAAGCTTCCCGTATTTTTCTATTTCCACAGGTTGTCCAGTAACACCAATTACTCCGATTGATGTATCTTCAATAACTAATGGCATGACAAGACCCTCACGCACACCCTTCAATTGAACCGACAGTTCCTTCGTCATATGCATGACTTCTTTGTTTTTCATGGCTATTAAAGCACCCTCATGAAATTGATTCATCCTCGACATGTCTGTGCTGGCAATAATAAATCCATTATGATCGATTACAACAACATTTTGATCAATCAACTCACCAAGCTCTCTTACAATTTTTGTGCCAATTATTTGCAAATCAAACATTGTGCCACCCCCCATAAAGATTAATATACTGATTATGCCGAAAATTTAGTATATTTTAGCTATTTTACTACAGTTTTCTATGCTCTTGTAGATAAAATCAACAATATGTGCGGCTTGCATGCTTGCTTCTAGATTTTCTTTATGGATACCAGATTGAATTTGCAGCAAGCAACCAGGATTGGCTGTGACAATCACTGTAGGCTGTAGCGCCTTAATCGTAGCCATTTTTGTAGTTAAAATATTATCTGCTGATGCAGGCTGCAATAAATTATATATTCCTGCTGAACCACAACATGTATTGGCATTTGGCAGCTCTTTAAAGTGCACATTCGGTAGGGCCTGTAAAATCATTCTTGGCTCATTGAAGATTTTATTAACATTGCGTAAATGGCAGGAATCCTGATAGGTTACAAGAGTCTTGTTTACTTGTTGTGGCAAGGTTGCTAAATAATCCAGTAGCCCAGCTTTGACAAGCAGACTTGAAATATCAATTGTCTTCTTTGAAAATCGAACTGCTTTTTCACGATAGCGTTCATCACTATGTAAGTGCTTTTCATATTCCTTTAAGAAAGCACCACAACCACCTGCGTTATTAACAATATAGGTATAATCATCTGAATCAAATAACTCTACATTACGAATTAAGTTTTGCTTACCACGCTTTAGCTCACCACTATGCCCATGGAGAGCCCCGCAGCAACTTTGATTATCTGGAATAACGACATCAACACCAAGCAATTGTAGCAAGGACACCGTTTTTTCGTTTGTTTCCTTATAAAGTGTATCCATTAGACAGCCTGTAAAAAAGGCCACCTTCATCGAAGCTGTTTTTACCTTCTTTAATGGCTGTACCTTTTTAGCTACGGGTGGTAAAGATGCCTCCATTGTTTTTAAATGCTTTGGGAATAAATTTAAAAAGCCAATTTTCCGTACAGCTTTTTGTAGACCTGTTTTTTGATAAAGATGCACTAGACTAACTGCATGCTCCATATTTTTTTGCTTGACGAAAAGATGATTGAAAACAATTTTTCTTGTTGTTTTTTCTACGAAGGAAGATTGCTTCACTTCTTGTACGGCTTCACGGGTTTGCTCGATTAAAGCACCATACTGTACACCAGCTGGACATGCCGGCTCACATGCGCGACATCCTAAACATAAATCGAATGATTGTTCTACAGATGCATCGAAAGGTACAATCCCGTCACGTACTGCCTTCATCAAGGCAATGCGTCCACGTGGTGATTGTGCCTCATCCTGCTCCATGTGAAGATAGGTCGGACAGCTTGGCAAACAGAAGCCACATCTCATACAGTCGAGCAATAGATTTTCATCGACATGTGTCTGGAAGGATTGCTGCATTTGCTGTTGTACGTTAGTTACCACCATGTACCACCACTCTTTTCTTCGTTTCTTTAGCAAAGACTTTGCCAGGATTCATAATATGGTTAGGATCGAAAGTTTGCTTAATGTTTTTCATTACATTAATACCGATAGGACCAATTTTCCATTCTAAATAAGGTGCTTTCATTTCACCTACACCGTGCTCCCCTGTAATCGTGCCACCTAGCGACAGTGCTGCCTCAAAAATTTCCGAAAATGCCGCTTCCACACGGTGCATCTCCTCTTCATCTCGCAAGTCTGTTAAACATGTAGGATGCAAATTTCCATCCCCTGCATGACCAAATGTGGCAATATTGACATTGTACTTTTCGGATATATCATTGATTCTCATCACCATTTTGGCCAGCTCTGATCGTGGTACTGTGGCATCCTCTAAAATAACTGTCGGTTTTAATTTTGCTAATGCTGATAATGCGACACGTCTTGCTGTTTTAATTTGCTCCGCTTCCTGTGCATCTTTTGCAATTTGCGTAAAGAGAGCTCCATTTTCTTCAGCGATTCGTACCATTTCTTTGACATCTTGTTCTACTTGATGCATTTCACCATCCTGCTCAAGTAATAGCATTGCTTCTACATCTGTTGAGAGTCCAATTTTCATATACTGCTCGACGGCGCTAATTGTTTTTTTATCAAGAAATTCTAGCGTTACGGGAATGATTTTATTGGCAATAATACTAGAGACTGTTCTCGCTGCATTCTCTAAGGATTCAAAGTATGCGATGCTCGTCATTTTATATTGTGGCAACGGAATAAGCTTTAAAGTAATCGCTGTTACGACACCCAATGTTCCCTCTGCTCCAACAAATAATGATGTGAGGTCATAGCCCGCTACGTCCTTTGCTAGTTTGCCACCTGTTTCTAAAATATCCCCGTTTGGTAAAACAACTTGTAGACCTTTGACATAATCCTTTGTTACACCATATTTTAAGCCACGCAAGCCACCTGAGTTTTCACTAACATTGCCACCAATCGTAGAAATTCTCATGGAGCTTGGATCAGGAGGGTAAAATAAACCATGTGCTTCGACGAATGTACAAAGATTCTCAGATATAATGCCAGGCTGGACTGTAATCGTTAAATTTTCCTTATCGAAATTTAAAATTTGATCCATTCTATTAAATAAAATCACTACGCCCCCATCGTAAGGCACCGTTCCTGCTGCAAGATTTGTTCCAGAACCTCGCGGAATAATTGAAATTCTATATTCATTACATACTTTAATTACCTCTGCAATTTCCTCTGCATTCCCTGGTGAAATGACAAGATCAGGTAAGCGCTGAAAATTTGCCGTTGCATCATAGGAATATGCTAAAAGCTGTGCAGTTGAGTTTTTAATGTATTTTTCACCAACAATGTGCGTAATTTTTTCGATAACTGTTTTATTCATAATGCTCACCTCGAATTGAGATATTTATTACTACAATTTTAATTGTTAGAATTTTCTAAACATATGTCTTGTAAGATAAAAAAAGTGTAATAAATTTTAATTTTTTTGTGTTATAAGACCAAAAAAATAGAAGTTATCGGACAAATTCCAATCAACTTCTAGTATTTATACTATTCTTCCATAAAATATAAAAAGCTGATGAGAAAGTGGCACTTGCCTGCTTTCTCATCAGCCTTTTTAACGCTGGCGTTCCTTGAAGGCACGTTCCATCTCGCGTTTGGCTTCTTTTTTGCGCATGTCGCTGCGCTTATCGTAATCTTTTTTCCCTTTACCAATGCCGATTAGGAGCTTGGCGTAGCCATCCTTGATGTACATTTTCAGTGGAACGATTGTGTAGCCGTCACGTTTTACGGCACCGACTAGCTCGCCGATTTGCTTTTTGTGGAGCAGCAGCTTGCGGGTGCGTAGTGGATCGTGATTGAAGCGGTTGCCTTGTTCAAAGGCGCTAACGTGCATATTGTTGATCCATGCCTCACCATTGCGGACGCGGACAAAGGAGTCTTTCAGTTGAACTTTGCCTGCACGGATGGATTTGATTTCTGTACCTGTTAGGACCATGCCTGCTTCGATTGTTTCTTCGATGAAGTAATCGTGGCCTGCTTTTTTGTTTTGTGCTAATACTTTACCAGAACCTTTTGCCATATCTTTCACCCTCTACTTAAAAGGTTGAGCTTAAGCGAAAGCACCCTTTCAATGGATACTTTCGCTTAGGCTTATTTACGTTTTGTTTTTTTCTTTTTGCCTTTTTTGGCAATGCCCTCATAGAACTTTTGCTTTTGCTTCACGCGTTTTTTAGGACCTGGGCTTGAGTCATCTTTGCGACGTCCACGTGGATCACGGTCACTTTCGCGTCGTTCACCTTGCTTTGATGAGCTACGAGTTCCACGGTCATCCTCTTGACGACCACCTCTACGATTGCCACCACGTCCGCCTTTTTCCTCATCACTGCGTGTGCTTCGGCGACTGCGTCCACCTTTGTTATCGCTGTAATTTTTACGTGCATGAATAACAGTTGGTGCTGCTTTGCGTGTTCGTCCATATGAAGTTACCATTCCAACGATTTCAAAGTCAATGGATGACTCCTCAATAATGACATTTGCCACACGAACTGTCACTTCATCACCAATACGGAATTGGCGATTTGTTCGTTCCCCGATCATAATCATTTGACGATCATCGAAGCGGTAGTAATCATCTGTCATATTGCTAATATGGACAAGTCCTTCGATGGTGTTTGGTAGCTCCACGAAAATACCGAAGTTTGTAATGGATGAAACAATTCCTTCGAATTCTTCGCCAATTTTGTCGGACATATATTGTGCTTTTTTCAGTGCGTCTGTATCACGTTCTGCATCAACAGCACGACGTTCACGCTCAGATGTGTGGTCAGCAATTTCATCCATTGCCATACTCCACTGTGCTATGGTTTCTCTCGATGTATCCTTGTTAATTAAATACGTACGAATTAAACGGTGTACAACTAAGTCAGGATAACGACGAATTGGTGATGTGAAGTGTGTATAGAAATCCGTTGATAAGCCAAAGTGTCCAAGACTTTCTGGGTAGTACTTCGCCTGCTGCATTGAACGTAGGAGCATCGTTGAGATAACAGGCTCCTCTGGCATACCTTCAATTGCCTTCAAAACATCCTGTAATGCCTTAGGATGAACGGTATTACCAGTACCTTTAATTAAAATCCCGAAATTCGTGACAAATTCAAAGAAGCGTTGAAGCTTTTCAGGCTTTGGATCTTCGTGAATACGGTATAGAAACGGTACATTCATCCAGTGGAAGTGCTCTGCCACTGTTTCATTGGCAGCTAGCATGAAATCTTCAATTAATTTCTCCGCTACTGTTCGTTCACGTAATTCAATATCAACGGGCCATCCTTCTTCGTTTACGATCACCTTGGATTCTTTGAAGTCAAAGTCAATAGCTCCTCGCATTTCGCGTTTACGGCGTAAAATACCAGATAGCTCAGCCATGTTTTTAAACATTGGAACAAGTGGCTCATAGCGTTCAATTAGTGCCTCATCCTGCTCCTCTAAAATCTTGTAAACGTCCTTATACGTCATACGCTCAGTCGTTTTAATGACGCTTTGGAAAATTTCGTGTGCAACCACATTACCATTCGCATCAATAATCATTTCACAGGATAGTGTTAAACGGTCAACCTGTGGATTTAATGAACAAATGCCGTTTGATAAACGATGTGGAATCATTGGAATGACACGGTCTGTTAAATAAACACTTGTCGCACGATCGTAAGCTTCAATGTCAATGACCGAGCCTTGCGTTACATAATAACTTACGTCTGCAATATGTACGCCAAGCTTATACGTTCCATCTACATTTTTCGTTACGGTTACGGCATCATCTAAATCCTTTGCATCTGCCCCATCAATTGTCACAATCGTTTCATGACGTAAATCACGACGCCCTACTAAATCGGCCTCGGTAATTTCATCTGGTACACGCTGTGCAGCAGCAATGACTTCATCTGGGAATTCAGGTGGAATGTCATGCTTATATAATATGGATAAAATGTCCACACCTGGATCATTTTTATGCCCTAAAATTTTTGTAATATAGCCTGTGGCGGATTTTAAATCCTCTGGCCATGTTGCTACCTCAACAACAACCTTATGTCCATCGACAGCTCCTAATGTATCTCCTTTGGCAATAAAGATATCCATTGGTAGCTTTTTATCGTCTAGAACAACAAAGCCGAAGCCACGGTTAGCCTGGAATGTGCCGACAAAGCTTGTTTGACCACGCTCAACGACCTTTGTTACCGTCCCCTCGCGTCGATCACCAAATGATTCCTTTAAAACACGAATCAGAACGATGTCTCCGTTAATGGCACCGTTAATTTCATGCGGCGGAATGAACACATCATCCATGCCCTCGACATCAGGTGTCACGAAGCCAAAGCCCTTCGCATGTCCGATAAATTTACCTCTTAGTAAATTCATACGCTCTGGTAGGCCATAGCGATTGGAGCGAGAGCGTACAACTAAGCCTTGCCCCTCCATGCGGACAAGTGTTTTCACAAGCTCCTTGAACTCCTCCGCATCCTCAAAGCCGAATTCATCCTCGATTTCACCGACGGTTAGTGGTTTATAATCATCTTTGCTGAAAAAATCGAGTAAACGACTTTGTAGTGTATCTTTTTGGTCTTTCATACATATTCCCTCCTTCATGAGAAAATCCTATTTATTATTTATTGTGCCCAATTTAGGCTTTCTAAAAAGCGATAAATGTCCTCATGTAATTGATCTTTTTCTTGATCTAATGTAATAACATGTTTTGAGTTTTCATACCACTTGATGTGCTTTTCAAGTGACTCAGTTTGATTATATATAATGTTGGCAGATTCTGTCTCTATTACTTCATCATTTGTAGCTTGTACGACGAAAATAGGCGCGTAAATCATGTCAATTTCTTGACGAGTGCGAGCTATAAATTCTCGTAGCTGCTGTAGAGATGGCATGCCTTTGTCAGCAATGCTTGCAACTTCAGCTTCAATTTGCTCTTCCTGTTTCCCTTGGAACTTTTTATAGTCCCTTGCATATTTCAAGACACCCTCAAACATAACGTCGGTTGTACGCATTGTCATAGGGGCACACATTGTCACAATTCCTTTAACAGGATTATTTAATGCAACGTTTAATGCCATAACACCGCCTAATGAAAGGCCAGCAACGGCTATTTCCTGATAGCCAGCATCCTGTAACTGTTTGTAGGCGGCAATAACATCCTGCCACCAGTCTGCTGGACCTGTTGTGATTAGTTCTTCTGGTTCCACACCGTGACCTTTATAGTGAGGTGCTAATGTAGTATACCCTTTTTTCTCTAAAAATCTACCAAGCATTCGTACGTCTGCAGAGCTTCCTGTGAAGCCGTGTAATAATAAAACAGCACGTGGTCCTGCCTGAAAGAAAAATGGCTGTGATAATGATTTGTTCACTGTAAGCACTCCTTCATTCTAAAACACTTATACATACTATACCCATTCTCGTCATCCAATGATGCCCAGCGGATGACATTGGTTATTGCATTACCATTCATTTTTTACTCCAGAGAGAGAATTTACCATTTAACAATGATAAAAGAAAACGCCCAACCAATTCGGTTAGGCGATATATCTTCAACTATTAGATTTTTGTAATAGCGATTGCTAATAAAAAGAACACTATAGCTAACACAATTGTTGCACGGTGAAGGATTAAATCCATACCACGTGCTTTTTGCTTTCCAAATAGTTGCTCAGCTCCACCCGAGATGGCACCTGATAAGCCTGCACTTTTACTAGATTGAAGTAATACCACAACGATTAACGCTAATGATACGATAACTAATGAAACTAATACTACTGTATGCATTCACTGCACCTCCCGAACTTTGAAACATCACAACAGACTATATTATAACAAAAAAAGGTTGTGATGACAAACTTCGCTTTATGTTTTGCTGGAAATTTTCCGCCTCATGCTTCCATCCTTGTCGACTTATGCTACTATTTGTGGATGTCACTCCCTATAAATTAAATTATAATGGCAAAAATGAATTTTTTTGGAGGGTGGGAAAATGAATAAAAAAATAGCAGCGCTGCTTGTGCTATGCTGCATGATTCCGTTTCTTACTGCATGCTCAAGGGCCATTGACCTACTTCTTGAGGAAGAGGATGTAACAACTACGACCTTAGCAGAAGAAACAGAGAATGATATGAAGAAGCCAGAAAGTAAAGCGTTATCTGCCTCTTTTTCACCTAATGATCTTTTTTCAACCTCATTATTTAAGGATGATCCTGCCTTACTACAATTCACTAAAAAAGTCGAAAAACAAGTAGCAAAGTTTGAACAGCACTTTGAAGTCCCTTATACCGGGAAGCTAAACTTCGAAGATTTTGAGGTGCAGCTGAATGACTTAAATAGCCTGCTTTCTTTCGTTGATCCCTATACAGCTGGTTATTTTCTTACTTATGAATGGACGGCTTGGGAAACCGAGGATGGCTATTTGGTAGAGTTGTCGATTGATTACTTAACAGATGCCAAAAAGGAGCAAAAGGTCGATCAATATGTAGAGGCTTTTGCTGATCAGTATATTACGACAGATATGACAGATTTTGAACGTGCTAAAATCATTAATGATACGGTCGTACAATTAGCCACTTATACAGAACAAGGCTCTACTGAGGGACAAACGGTTTTTGAGCTGATAGACGAGGAAACTGCGGTATGTCAAGCCTATGCTCTACTAGCTTATCGCCTACTATTAGCATCGGATGTAGAAGCTAAATACGTATATGGCTATAGTGAGGATCAGCTGCATGCTTGGAATTTAGTCAGTATCGATGGCAATTGGTATCATCTTGATACAACGTGGAATGACGTGGATTCAGCGGAGCCTTATGCGATTTCCTATGAATACTTTTTAGTCAGTGATGAAAAACTAAGCCAAGATCATTTATGGGTAAAAGAAAATTATTTTACTGCTACAAATAACAATTATGATTTTATGCATGATATGTGGTATGCCAATACTGTGGATGATGTGATTTATTATAATAGTATCAATGATAATATGGTCTATTCCTATAATTTAGACACAAATGAAAACAATCAAATTACAGAAACGGCATGCTATTATTTAGCTACTTATGATGATTCCATTTATTGCAGTGACTATGACAATGCCGGTTATTTAACAAAAATTAATGTCCAGGACGGCTATGAAGAAGTCTTATTTGAAGATGAAGTCCTCAATTTGTACATTGAAGAAGACATTTTATATTATGAAACAATTGATGGCGCACAACATCAGGAAAATTTGTAATGCCCCAAAAGAATCTGTGTGACTTTTACACAGATTCTTTCCTTCCCCAATATTTACATAATTACCATATTCCATTAACAAACCTTTAACGCTAGCTTTACACCATTCCTTTACACTTACAATTGAATTCACCTAAAGGAGGAAAATCATGAAATACGCAAAAAAATGGACTTCATTGTTCTTAGCAGGTGCAGTGACTTTATCCGCAGTTAGTATCCCACAGCAAGAGGTACATGCAGCCGAAGTAAAGAAACCGACGAATGTCATTATGCTTGTGATGGATGGTAGCAGTAATAATGCTGTCACCCTTTCTCGCTGGTATAAAGGTGAAAGCCTAGCAATGGATGAAATTTTATCGGGTGCTATGCGCACATATTCTGCTGAATCTGCCATTACCGATTCCGCGCCTGCTGCGACAGCATTAGCAACTGGGCATAAATCGAACGATAAATATATAGGTGTGCTGCCCTCTGTGATCAACTCCCCTGGATTAACGCAAATCGCTAAGGAAGATGCCTTCCGACCTGTAGCCAATGTGCTAGAAGGAGCTAAACAGCAAGGTAAGGCTACTGGATTAATTTCTACTTCCGAAATTCAACATGCTACACCAGCTGGTTTTTCTGCACATGTCAACAATAGAAGTCAATATGGGGATATAGCAGAGCAGCAGGTTTATCAAAATATTGATGTTGTCTTAGGTGGTGGACTGGAATCACTATCACCAGGCACATCGAAAAACGCTCGTCAAGATGGCGAGGATTTAATCAAAGTTTTGAATGAAAAAAATTATGATCTCGTTAAAACGCGCGATGAGCTATTTAACAGTCAATCCTCAAAAATTTGGGGAAGCTTTGCGCCAAGTGCACTTGCTTATGATTTAGATCGTGCTAAAACAAGAGCATCTGAGCCTACACTTGCTGAAATGACAAATAAAGCAATCAATACGCTGAAAAAGGATGAGGATGGCTTCTTCCTCTTTGTAGAAGGTAGTAAGGTTGACTGGGCTGCACATGCCAACGATACTATTGGTATCATTAGCGATATTTTATCATTCGATGATGCAGTGAAAGAAGCGGTTGATTTTGCGAAGGAAGATGGTAATACTTTAGTCATCGCAGTAACTGATCATGGAAATAGTGGCATTACGATGGGGAACGCTAACACAACTAGTACCTATTCCAACATTCCAGTCTCTGCGTACATCGACCCGTTAAAAAAAGCTACAATGACCATTGAAGGAGCTTTAAGCCAACTAAAAGAAGATCGCTCGAATTTAGTTGAGGTCGCTGCTCTTTATGGCTTAGATTCATTAACAGAGGACGAGCTTAAAACATTACAGTCTGCTAAAGACTTAGGCAATGAAATGGTAAAAATGCTAGCCAATCGTGCAAACATTGGTTATACAACAGGTGGCCATACGGGCGAAGATGTATTCTTATATTCATTTGGTCCTTCTAAATTGACAGGATTAGTAGAAAACACTGATTTAGCCCATACAATGGCACGCTTTATGGGCTTTGACTTAAACACATTAACAAATGATTTATATGTGCCTGCAACGAAGGCATTTACGGAAAAAGGATTTACAACAAAAATTGACTTATCGAATAAAGAAAACCCAACATTTATTGCACAAAAAGCAGATGTTACAGTGAAAATTCCAGTCAATAAAAACACGATGATCTATGAACAAACTTCAACAAACACGGCAAAGACTCATACATTTGATACAATCAATGTCTACAATGGCTCTGAATTTTATGTATCTAAAAAAGTTATTAATGAAGTGAAATAAAAATAATAGCGCGAACATAAGTTGAGATTATTCCCTTATGTTCGTGCTTTTTTTACATAACTAAACCAGGCAATAATTTGTAAACTCTACATATCCCCCCAAAACCTTAAATTTACCTTAAATTAATCTTATGATTTACTGAATTCATCTTAATTCAGCAACATTTTTCTCCACATTCCGTCAAATCAGTGTTAAAAACATAAGGTAAGGATTTTTAACTAGTAAATTACTATTTTTTGAAAGTTTAATCCTATACTTTTTTTCATTGGAGGTGGACAAATGCAATCCATCAAAAATAATGAGTATCTACGCTTTATTGGCTTCACGTTGTTTTATTTGATTGTTTTGGTACTGTTGTTTCTTATACATGGCTTCCATGATATGAACGCTGGACCATTTATATATACGGAATTTTAAATAAAGGAGATTAAAAATATGTTAAGTATTTTGGCAGCTATTGAACGTGTGGCCCTCCAGCAGCCACAAAAAACTGCTTATCAGACTCACAATGCCTCCTTAACTTATAGTGAGCTTTGGCATTTATCGGATCGTCTTGCCGATTATTTAATGAAGCTTAAGTTGCGGAGACAACAGCCTATTGTCATTTATGGACATATGTCCCCCCTACAAATTGTTGCGTTTATCGGAGCTGTAAAAGCTGGCCATCCATATGTGCCTGTTGATTCGTCAACACCATCAGAAAGATTACAGCTCATTACAGAAGCTTCTGGAGCAGGTTTAGTATTGACAACAGAGCTATTACAGATGCCGTTGAACCTGCCAGTTATGGCAGTGCATGATATTCTGGATGCCTCCTCAAAGGACGTGATCCTATCATCCGCAACATGGGTTCGAGATGAGGATATCCATTATATTATTTACACTTCTGGTTCAACAGGTCAACCAAAAGGGGTACAAATAACAGCTCGTAATCTAACACACTTTGTTAGGTGGATGCAGGAACACTTCCCTTTACAGCAAGACGGCGTATTTTTAAATCAAGCACCTTATTCCTTTGATTTATCTGTTATGGATCTCTACCCAGCTCTTGTTGGTGGACACACGCTTTATGCGATTACACAGCAAGAAATTGCTAATCCAAAAGCATTGTTTGATTCATTAGCGATGTCAAATACTCGTGTATGGACTTCTACACCTTCCTTTGCCAAGATGTGTTTGATGAACAAAGAATGGGATCAAAAACTCATGCCTGCATTGGATACTTTTTTATTTTGCGGAGAGGTTTTACCGATAGCAGTATGTAACGAGTTAATGCTTCGTTTTCCACAGGCAACAATTTATAATTTATATGGTCCTACAGAAACAACCGTCGCTGTATCCTATGTAAAAGTAACAAAAGAGCTAGCAGCACACTTCGAACAATTACCGATTGCCCCTATAACGGAGCCAAACGTTTCTGTAGCAGAAGATGGAGAAATTATTATTTCAGGGCCAACCGTTAGCGCAGGGTATTTGGGAGCGCCTGAATTAACAGCGAAGGCTTTCTCGATCGTGGATGGCGATCGCATCTATCAAACGGGTGATATAGGCTATAAGCAGGATGGTTATTTGTTCTTTTCAGGTCGTAAGGATTTCCAAGTGAAATTACACGGCTATCGTTTAGAGATTGAAGAGATTGAAAAACAAATCAATAACCTGCCACCTGTTTCAAGTTGTGTTGTTGTACCTGTTTATAAAGAGAAGGAAATCATTTCTCTTAGTGCCCATATTGTTTTACGTGAGCCATTAACAGGAGCAGCCTTCAAAACGACAAAGCAATTGAAGGCACTTTTATCGGCGTACTTACCTGCCTATATGATACCGAAAACGTTTAAATATATGGACGCTTTACCACTAAATCCAAATGGTAAGGTAGATCGTAAAGGATTGGCGGTTATGGAGACAGTATGACGCCTTATGGAAATATAGCATTTTTTGTGATCATCGGACTTTTATTACTACCTACCATCCTCCTAGGGTTACGAGGCAAATCTTCGAAACGCTATAATCTTTTTGTTTCGGTCATTGTCTTAGCATTAATCTTCGGACATTCAATGAATGGGACCATCTCGCTCGTATTATTTACTGTCTTTCAGGTAGTACTTATTGTGGCTTATCAGCGTTACCGACTTCAGCAAAATAGCGGAACCATTTTTATAATAGCAGTGCTTTTATCCATATTACCCCTGATTCTTGTGAAGGTTTTGCCGATTCTCGGGTTACATCATGTATTTGGCTTCCTAGGTGTATCCTACATTACGTTTAAAGCGGTGCAAATGATTTTAGAAACTCGTGATGGCTTGATGAAAGAGAAAATTTCGGTAGTAGAGCTAGTCTATTTCTTATTATTCTTTCCTACCGTATCATCGGGACCTATTGATCGTTGGCGTCGTTTTACAAAGGATTTTCATACCGTACCTTCCTCGGAGGATTACCAAAAGCTGCTATTGAGTGGCATTAACTATATTTTTGTCGGCTTTTTATATAAGTTTATTTTGGCTTATTTAATTTACAACTACACGCTTATTTATTTGCCTAACCATACGTATAACTATTTGACACCCTTTCAGGGACAGCTAGCGTATATGTATATGTATAGCTTTTACTTATTCTTTGATTTCGCTGGCTACAGTGCATTTGCTGTTGGTGTGAGCCGACTAATGGGTATCCAAACACCGATTAACTTTAATCGCCCTTTCGCCAGCCGCAATATTAAAGATTTTTGGAATCGTTGGCATATGAGCCTTTCCTTCTGGTTTAGGGATTATGTCTATATGCGCTTTGTCCTTTGGATGACAAAGAAAAAATGGCTAAAAAATAAATTTGCTATTTCGTATATAGGCTTCTTTTTACTATTCTTTTTAATGGGTATTTGGCATGGTCTGGAATGGCACTTTGTGGTCTATGGACTCTATCATGCCCTATTGATTATCAGCTTTGATAAATTTGAACGCTGGAATAAAAAGCATAAGCGTTGGCCAAAAAATAAATGGACGCATGCTATTGGCGTAATCATTACGTTTCATGCTGTATGCTTCGGCTTTTATATTTTTTCTGGCACATTATTTTAAACAAAGGGCTATAAGAGCCTGTTCACTAAAGGAGAATTATTAATGGATCAACAACAAGTTTTAGAAATGCTAGTCGAGTTATGTGAAGATGAAATTATTGTAGAAAATCCAGATATTGATTTATTTGAAGAAGGTTTACTAGATTCGTTTGGGACAATTAATTTATTAGTTGAAATTGAAAACCGTTTTAATATTTCTGTCCCTATTACTGATTTCAATCGTGAAGAATGGAATACGCCTAATCGAATAGCAGGGAAATTAGCTGAAAGACAATGATCAAAAAAGGCTTTCTTTCTTTATTTATTGCATTTGCTCTTTTTACTGGCTTTGTCTTTTTTCCTAATGCTTGGATTAAAGCATGGATATCCAATGAGGATGTGGAGCAAGCCAAAACGAACATGTCTCCACTTGTATTTCAGGGCACATATTTACAGGAGCGAATGTTGCAGGAGCCTAATTCCATGCCACTTTATGGCTCCTCGGAATTAAACCGTTTTGATCCGTTCCATCCATACAATTATACGCGAGCAACTGATGCTCCGTATTCGACATTTATGATTGGGCGTGGAGGCATGCAGTCCATTACTCACTTCTTGAATTTCGCAGCACAAGAAAAGAATTTAAAGGATAAAAAAGTGGTCTTTATCATCTCCCCTCAGTGGTTTACAGAGAAGGGCATGGGTGAATTTCACTTTTCACCGAATTATTCCATGTTACATGCTTATGATTTAGCCTTTAATCAGGAGATGGATGCCAACCTTCGTAAAAGAGCAATGGAGCGCCTACTTGAATTTGATACTGTCAAACGAGATCGCCTCTTAAAGACCATGTACCAATATCAAATGTCTAACGGTAAGGAAAAACCAATTACTGGACGTATGGCCATGGTCGCGGGGCGTTTCCACAAGGAGTTACTAGAAAAGAAGGATTTATATTATTCCATTTTCCCACGTAAAGGTCATGCATTAAAAAGTAATGACAAGCTGATTGCCAATCAAAGCTTTGAGCAACAATTGCAGCATGCAGAGGCATATGGGGAGAAGCGTGTATCCAACGACTATATGATTGAAGATCGCGCCTATCAGCGACTTGTAAATGCTAAATTTTCAAAGTTTAAAGATATACGAAAAAAAGAGGATTATACAAACTCTCCTGAATATGAGGATTTCCAACTAGTTATCGATGTTTTAAAGGATGCAGGTGCCAAACCACTATTCGTCTCCATTCCAGTTAATGGCTATTGGTATGATTATAATGGCTATCCTGAGGAACGTCGTCAAAAGTATTACGATAAAATGGAGCAAGTATTAAAGGATGCAAAGGTTGCCTATGTTGATTTTTCAGATCATGAATATGATCCTTACTTTATTATGGATACGATTCATATTGCCTGGAAGGGCTGGGTCTATCTCGATCAAGAACTAGATCAGCATTGGTCACAGCCATAACAATAGTCAGGACAGTCTAATATTAGTAGACTGTCTTTTCTTATTATCGTAAGAGACCTTTTATGTAAAGCGCCATTTGCTCACTTATCTCATTTAGGTTTTTCAATAGCTTCACTAAATTGTTGAACCTGCTCTGTATGATCATTTGAAGCTACTTCAATTTGCTCCATGCTTTCCATAAGTGCTTGAATATTACTCGTAATCGTTTTAGAGAGGTTTCAATTTGTTCTGTTGCTGTAGCTGTCTCACTAGAAAGCTTCCTTACCTCTTTGAAACCTGCACCGTATTGGCCTGCCATGCCGCTTCACGTTAATCTTTTTTATATGTTAAAATGCCTCAAAGTTAATTCAAACTTTGAGGCATTTTTTGAAATTCGTCTATTTAGCTTTCGCAAAATGGTATTCAATATAAGTCATATTCTAAATTGTGTTGAATATAAGCTTGCTCTTCTGATGGAGTTAATAGACGAATTGCTTTCCCTGAAGCTTCTTCATCGCCGCCTTGCATTTCCCATATGGAATTGTGGTCGTCAACTGCATTTGAAAAATCACCCTTCGACCATCTTTCCAATATTGAAATGTAAAGCTCTTTATATTTATAATTGCTTTCTTTGGCTATAGCTAACAATCGGTCAACCTTTTCTTGTGTTATTTGCTCGTGACCCCATTTTATTTCCGCTTCAACCTTCTGATGAGACATACTATGAATGGTTTCGTTCATTTTGTGTTCTATTAAGTCATCTGGATATATTTCATTTTCTTTTTTTAGAACAGTTCCATCCTTAGAAGTTACTTCAACATATCCAGCGATTGTTTTTTCTTCCTCGGGAGTAGATTTATTCATATGCTCAGTGAATTTGATGTAACCAAATGCTCCACCGAAAATAATTAATATTACAATGATACTAATAACCGATTTGGTTTTTCTCTTCATGTTATTACCCCTCAGTAATTTTTTATCATTATGTAAATATGGTTGATATTAGTTAATTAGGTTAAATAATAACAGAATGTTGTAATAGGTTTCAATGAATAGATACTTAATGTCCACCGCTTTCGGTTGTTCTAATTGAATAAGCTTACTCTGTAATTAGATAAGTAACTAAAAAACCCCCAATCTACAAGTGTTTATCACACTTATAAATCAGAGGTTGAAGCAATACATAAGCCTAAATGTACAACATGGTTCAAATATAAAAGCTGTGTATTACTAAATTCAAAGTATTTTCTCTTCAATCAAATACTTATTTTAAGTTATAGAATGAATTTAAACCAAGATACTCTGCTGTTGAACCAAGTTGATCTTCGATGCGAAGAAGTTGGTTGTATTTAGCTACACGGTCTGTACGTGATGGAGCACCTGTTTTAATTTGACCAGCATTTGTTGCAACAGCGATATCAGCAATTGTCGCATCTTCTGATTCACCAGAACGGTGAGAAATAACCGCTGTGTAGCCTGCACGTTTCGCCATTTCGATCGCTTCAAATGTTTCAGTTAACGTACCGATTTGGTTTACTTTGATAAGGATGGCATTTCCTACGCCTTGCTCAATACCTGCTGATAATTTTTTCGTATTTGTTACAAATAGGTCATCACCTACTAATTGTACGCGATTGCCGATACGGTCTGTTAATAGCTTGTGTCCAGCCCAGTCGTTTTCGTCTAAGCCATCTTCAATTGAAATGATTGGGTATTTATTTGTTAACTCTTCGTACCAATCTACCATTTCCTCAGAAGTTTTGACAACACCTTCACCATCTAAGTGGTATTTGCCATCTTCTTTATTGAATAGTTCAGAGGATGCTACGTCCATTGCAAGTTTCACTTCGTCACCTGGTTTGTAGCCTGCTTTTTCAATCGCTTCTAAGATCACTGTAATTGCTTCTTCGTTAGAGCCTAGGTTTGGTGCAAAACCACCTTCATCACCTACTGCTGTGTTGTAGCCTTTTGCTTTTAGAACAGCTTTTAGGCTATGGAAGATCTCAGCGCCAATACGTAATGCATGACGGAATGATTCTGCACCAACAGGCATAACCATGAATTCCTGAATGTCTACATTGTTATCAGCGTGAGCACCACCGTTTAGGATGTTCATCATTGGTACTGGTAATTGCTTAGAATTGAACCCACCAAGATATTGATAAAGAGGTACATCTAAATAATCTGCCGCAGCATGTGCAACTGCCATGGATACACCTAGAATTGCGTTGGCACCAAGCTTGCCTTTGTTTTCTGTGCCATCTAGCTCGATTAAAGCTTTGTCGATGACTACTTGATCAAGAACAGAATAGTTACCTTCTAATTCTTCCGCAATAATTGTGTTTACATTTTCAACTGCTTTTAATACACCTTTGCCTAGGTAACGAGATTTGTCACCATCGCGTAATTCTACCGCTTCGTATTCACCTGTTGATGCACCTGATGGTACGATTGCGCGGCCAAATGCGCCTGATTCTGTAAATACTTCAACCTCTACTGTTGGGTTCCCACGTGAGTCTAAAACTTCGCGCGCATAAACTTGTGTAATAAATGGCATAATTAATTCTCCTCTTTTTCAATTAATGATTGTCCTGTCATTTCAGTAGGCTGTGACACCTCTAATAATTCTAACATGGTTGGCGCTAAATCGGCTAAAATACCACCATTTCTTAACATTATATTTGGTTTTGTCACAATTACTGGAACAGGATTTGTTGTATGAGCTGTCATTGGCTCACCTGCTAAAGTTAACACTTCATCAGAGTTGCCATGGTCAGCTGTAATAATAGCTGCGCCACCTTTTGCAAGGAGTGCGTCTACTACTTTCCCTAAGCATTCATCTACTGCTTCAATGGCTTTAATTGTTGGCTCCAGCATTCCACTATGACCAACCATATCAGGGTTGGCAAAGTTAAGAATAATGCCATCAAATTTTTCAGCCGCAATTTCTGCAAGTAAGGCTTCTGTCACCTCATAGGCAGACATTTCAGGTTTTAAATCGTATGTCGCCACCTTGGGAGAAGCAATTAAAATACGTTCCTCACCAGGGAATTTTTCCTCACGTCCACCACTCATAAAGAATGTAACATGTGGATATTTTTCAGTTTCCGCAATCCGCAACTGTGTTTTCCCATTCGTCGCTAATACTTCACCAATTGTATTTTTCAAGTTGTCATTTTCATAAGCAACCTGAGCGTTGACTTCATCACTATAGTGTGTGAAGGACACAAATTTTAAATTCTTTGGATGATTTGCAGATATAGCAAAGCCATCGAATGCTCCATTTGTAAAAACTGTTGACAGCTGAATGGCACGATCGGGACGGAAGTTAAAGAAAATCACTGCATCATGATCGCCAATTGTTGCTACTGGCTCACCATGCTCTTGAATGCTAAATGGGATGACAAATTCATCTGTTACCTCACGCTCATAGGATGCTGCTACACCACTTTTAGCACTTTCTGCTGTTTGACCGACGCCATCCACCAGTACATTGTAAGTCAGTGCCACACGATCCCAACGTTTATCGCGATCCATTGCATAGTAACGTCCATGAATAGAAGCAAATTGCCCTATGCCTATTTCAGCCATTTGCTTTTCCGTTTCTTCGATATAGTCTAATGCTGTTGTTGGACCAACATCACGACCATCTAAGAAGCCATGTATATAAACTTCCTCTAATCCTTGCTGTTTAGCTAGCTTTAATAGTGCAAACATATGCTCATAATGACTATGAACACCACCGTCTGATAATAAGCCCATAACATGTAGCTTTGACTGATGAGCTTTCACATGTGCTACTGCATCTAAAAAGGCTTGATTCGTGAAGAAATCTCCATCACGAATAGATTTATTTAAGCGTGTTAAGCTTTGATAGACGATACGTCCTGCACCGATATTTAAGTGCCCCACCTCAGAATTCCCCATCTGTCCTTCAGGTAATCCAACGGCTTCTCCCGCTGCTGTTAATGTCGCATGAGGAAATTGATGCCAATATCGATCAAAATTTGGCTTATTGGCCTGTGCTACTGCATTCCCGAATGTTTCATCTCGAAATGCAAAGCCATCTAAAATAATTAATGCTACTGGCTTTTTAGGCATTTGCTGCCGCCTCCAATAATGTTAAATAAGATTCTGGTTGTAAGCTTGCTCCACCAACTAAAGCACCATCAATATGTTCTTTGGATAAAAGCTCCTGAATGTTATCAGGCTTAACACTGCCACCATATTGAATGCGCACGGCATTCGCAGTTTCAGCATTATATAGCTCTTCTACTACTGCTCGAATCGCTCCGCATACTTGATTTGCATCGTCTGCCGTAGCCGTTTTACCAGTACCAATCGCCCAAATCGGTTCATACGCAATGACCATGTGCTCTACTTGCTGTGCTTCAAACCCAGCAAGTGCTGCTTTAATTTGGCCAGCCACTTTTTGCTCTGTTGTGCCTGCTTCACGTTCTTCTAGTGTTTCGCCACAGCAAATAATAGGTACGATAGTATGTGCAAGTGCTGCTGCTACCTTCTTATTAATCGCTTCATCTGTTTCATTGTAGTATTCGCGACGTTCAGAGTGTCCTAAAATGACATAGTCAACATCCACACTTGCTAGCTGTGCTGGACTAATTTCACCCGTAAAAGCACCTTCATTTTCATAGTGCATAGTTTGTGCACCAATTGCCAGCTCTGACTCACTAGCAACTTGCACAAGTGTAGGTAGGTAAAGAGCTGGTGCGCAAATAACAGCATCTACTTTGTCATTGGAAGGAAGTTTTTCTTGTACAGCATCTACAAACTGAATAGCCTCTTCAAATGTTTTAAACATTTTCCAGTTACCTGCAATAATTGGTTTACGCATCATTTTGCCTCCGATTAGCTTATTTATCGTTTAGTGCTACAATCCCTGGAAGCTCTTTGCCTTCCATTAATTCTAAGGAAGCACCACCACCTGTAGAAATATGATCCATCTTATCTGCTACTTCAAATTTTTCAACTGCTGCAGCTGAATCACCGCCACCGATTACTGTGTAGCCAGCTGTTGTTGCCATTGCATCAGCAACTGTTTTTGTGCCGTTTGCAAATTTGTCCATTTCAAAGACACCCATTGGTCCATTCCAAATGATTAATTTAGAGTTTTTGATAACTTCTGCATAGTTTGCAGCCGTTTTAGGTCCAATATCTAGACCCATCCAATCAGCTGGAATAGCATCTACATCAACGATTTGTGTTTCAGCATCCTGTGAAAATTCATTTGCCACAACAGCATCGACTGGCATATGTAATTGCACACCTTTTGCTTTTGCCTTCTCAATAAAGGACTTTGCTAGCTCAATTTTATCTTCCTCTAGCAATGATTTACCGATATCGTGGCCTTGTGCCTTAATAAATGTAAAGGATAAACCACCACCGATAATTAAGTGATCTACTTTTTCTAAAAGGCTTTCAATAACACCAATTTTATCTTTTACTTTGGCACCACCAATAATGGCTGTAAACGGATGCTCAGGGTTAGACAATGCCTTACCTAGTACATCTAATTCCTTTTGCATTAAGAATCCAGATACAGCTGGAATATGCTTAGCAATTCCTTCTGTAGAAGCATGAGCTCGGTGGGCTGCACCAAAAGCATCATTAACATAAATATCTGCTAGCTGAGCAAATTGCTGTGCTAATGTAGGATCATTTTTCTCTTCACCAGCATGGAAGCGTACATTTTCAAGCAGTAGAATATCTCCATCTTGCATGTTTGCAACGGCTTCTTCCACCGCTTGCCCAATGGATTCATCAAGCTTCGTAACAGGCTTGCCCATTAATTCCGCTAAGCGAATGCCAACAGCCGTTAAACGCATATCCTCTTTTACTTCACCTTTTGGACGACCTAAGTGAGAAGCTAGAATAACTTTAGCACCCTGCTCTACTAAATACTCAATTGTAGGAATAGCTGCACGAATACGCGTCTCATCGGTAATAGCACCGTCTGCCATTGGTACATTAAAATCTACACGTACAAAAACGCGTTGACCCTTAACATCAATATCTTTCATTGTTTTCTTATTTAACATGAAGAAACTCCCTTCAAAGTTTGTTTTAGTCTTACACCCTTGTGTTTTACCCATCTTGGCTCTACACCATGCTTACTAAATTGAATAGTCATTTTGGTAATTTTTCAGCGTCACTATCTCGTGTAAGTATGATTCTCCAACTTTTGATAATGAACCCTAATACTTGTTTTTATAGTAGCAAAAGTTAACTGTTATGTCTTGCAATCAACATGTATCAATTACGCCTCAGCGTAATTGCGTCCAGATTTTTTTGAACTTGCTCGAAACATTCCTCTTCAAAATCTGTGACATTCGCTGAGGCTTTTATCTTGATTCAGTCGGTGATTGAACACCAATGAATCAAGAGAGTCATTTGTGTAATCATCTCATTACCTATAGAGGTGGGGTTTTCTGCTGAATCTAGAAAAAAAGGAGTAAGGGTTATCCCTTACTCCCAATACCCTTGTATATTATATCTATTCGATATTATAAAGGCTATACTTTTTGTACATAAAAAGCAGTAATATGTCACACTTTTTACTCAAAATGTCGAAATATGATACTTATTTATGGTTTAAGCCTTGTTCAGCAATGTATAAAGCTAGGTCCATTAAGCGAGTAGAGTAACCAATTTCGTTATCATACCAAGCTAAAACTTTCACCATTTTGTTTTCTAACACCATTGTTGAAAGGCCATCTACCGTAGAAGAATAATGGTTACCGTTATAATCAATTGATACCAATGGTAGCTCATTGTAATCTAAAATGCCTTTTAATTCATTTTCAGAAGCTTCTTTTAATGCTGCATTAATTGTTTCTTTCGATACATCTGCTTTTAGCTCTACAACTAAGTCAACACATGATACGTTAGGTGTTGGCACACGCATAGAGAAACCATCTAGCTTACCTTTTAATTGTGGTAATACTTTTGATACAGCTACTGCTGCACCTGTTGTTGTTGGAATCATAGACACCGCTCCAGCACGTGCACGACGAGGGTCAGAGTGTGGGAAGTCTAGAATTCGTTGGTCATTTGTATAAGAGTGAATTGTTGTCATCATACCACGTTCAATGCCAAATTTCTCATCAAGCACTTTAGCTACTGGTGCTAGACAGTTAGTTGTACAAGAAGCATTGGAGATCACATCATCAGTTGCTGGGTTATAATCCTCATGGTTTACACCCATAACAAATGTAGGCATTGCGCCTTTTGCTGGTGCCGATAGAATCGCTTTTTTCGCCCCTGCTTCAATATGCTTGCCTACTTCTTCCATTGAACGGAATCGACCAGTACATTCAAGCACTACATCTACGCCTAATTCGCCCCATGGTAATTGGGCAGGATCTTTTTCAGCATATACTTTTACACGTTGACCATTTACTACGAAAGAATCTTCATCTGCATTGACTTCAGCATCATAGATACCGTGTACTGAATCATATTTCAATAAGTGCGCAAGCTGACCAGCATCTGTTAAGTCGTTTACGGCTACTACTTCAAATTCATCATGCTTCATTGCCTCACGAAATACTAAACGTCCAATACGTCCAAATCCATTAATCGCTAATTTTAATGCCATTGTTAATTCCTCCAATAATGTGTGATGTCTGTCTCTATGAATAGAGACATCAAAATTTACTTTATGCTCATTCAAAAAATGCTTTAGCACTTTCTGAGATCGAGTGACATGTTTACAACTTTGCCATCATTCAAGATGCTTATTTTCTATAGAAGATATTTTAGCAGCAATTGCTTTGGCCGCTGCTTCATCTGTTACAAATATGGTTTGCTTAGGTGCTACTTTGAAATAAGAAAGCATTGCATTGACCTTCTGTTTTCCTGCTGCAACAGCAATGACCTGCTCACTGTTTTGTACCTGCTCAAGCTGGATACCAATTGTCCGTATACGATGTACTATTTCTCCATCGGCATTGAAATAATAACCGAAAGCCTCACTCACAGCGCCTTTTTCCTCAAGAATTCGCAAATCCTCAGGAGATGAGTTGCGACGAATCGCCATTTCCTCTGCAGAGCCAATCCCATGAATGACGCAATCTGCTTGATCATAGAAGGCCATCATTTCTGTTACCATCGGCTCTGTTAGCATCGCTTGATAAGCTTGCTCACTTAAATGCTCTGGTAAAAATAAAGTACGGTATTGTGTTTCCATTTGCATGGCAAATGTTGCAACAAGTGTATTGGCCTGCATTTGCATTTCATGTCCAATCCCCCCACGTGCAGCTACAAAAGTGATATCCTTTTGTCCGTCTAAAGGATGTAAAAACTGTGCAAGTGAGGCAACAGATTTTCCACCAGTGACAGCTACAACTTGCTCATCAAAAGCAGCCGACATAAATTGCAATGCTGCTTCTTTGCCTAGCATGCTTAGGATTGTATGATCCTCATTGTAATCACCAGGAACTACGACTACACGTTGAATGCCAAAGTGGCTTTCAAGCACTTTTGCAAGCTGGGTTAAACCAGACCATTCATAAACGATAGCTCTTAATTTTTCAATGACTATATCACCATCATCTGTACATACCATACCCGACTTTTGCGCATCTAATAACCCTTGTTCACGTAAAATATCAGTTTCTTTGCGTATTTCTCTTTCTGTCATTTTCAGTGAATCAGCTAGTGTACGTCGCCCGATTGGTTGCATAAGTTGAACGGCTTGCAATATTCGATATCTTGCTTGCAGAAGCGGATACATTTCAGGAAGTAGCCTTTGCTGTGCCTCTGGAACAGTTAACATATCTATCTACTCCCCTAATTAATAGTGGTGGGTTTGTTTTTAACCCACTTAATTATTTTGTGTCCCACTTATGCTTTTATTATAATATGCATTGTTTTAAAGTGCAAGTAGTTGTATTGTTCTGGATAAAAAAAAGCCTCATAGCTCTAAAAACAGCTACAAGACTTTGTTGAACTTATTTAGTGAAAGATAAAATCGCATTCTTTTTAAAACCTTCTAAAGCTTTTGTTGCTTCAGTTTTATTTGTAAATTCAAAAATACGAACGTCCTTTTTCTCAAATACTGTAATAACCCACATTGTAAAATCTCCCTTCACATCATTCATTTTTGTAATATAACAACCACTAAAATTTGTGATACATTTGCTAAACTGTTTTATAACAACTTCTTACTTGATACCTATTCTACTCCGATTTTTAGGAAAAGAAAGTCTAATGTGAAGGTCTTCACAAACTGTTCAAATTCAAACCGCTTTCATTGAACAATTTGTGAATTGTGAGAATGACAGCTAATAATAAAGTCATTTATACCGTTAATAATTCTTTATACTTTCAGTAGATTAACTGCCTAATCGCTCCATTAACGTGGCATAATCTAAATGACCATACTGAATGACGACACCCTCTTTTTCAACTACCGGAATCATTAGCATATATTTTTCATGTATACGATCATCCTGCTCTATATCAATTATTTCAATATCAAATAGAACATCTTCCTGAACAAGCTTTAATGTCTGTAATCCTTCTACACATAAAGGACAATTCGCCCGACTAAAAAATTGAATCTTCATAGATAGCACCTCCTCCTTTATTATAAACGATGTGGCAATGTAGAAACGGCTACTATTCTTTGATGATGTTTATTTGAGCTGTCTTAGCATCCTTCTTTGTAATGGTTGTATTTTTGCCAACAATGACGGAAATCACGACAATCATTGCCACGACGATCGTAAACCAAGAGATGGATTCATTTAAAAATAGCGTAGCAAAAAGAATCATTAAAAATGGCTGTAAATATTGGATCTGACTAACTCTTGCAATACCTCCTAAAGCCATTCCCCCATACCAAGCAACATATGCTAAAAACTGACTGACAACAGCTAAATATAACAGGCTAACCCACGCTGTAAGAGGGGCATGTAGCATTTCCAAGGAAAATTGGGAAATGACAGGGACAATAAAAAAGGGAGCCGCCATCAAAATAGCCCAAGCAATCACCTGCCAGCTCCCTAATTCCTTCGCTAACTGTCCTCCTTCTGCATAGCTAAGACCTAATATTACAACTGCTGCTAATAATGCTAGATCTGCCATATGTAATTGGCCTAAGCCTAAAAAGCTAGCATAAATAATAACGGCTATAGCCCCAATAACACTCGATAACCAAAACTTAAATGAGGGACGTTCACCTGCTCTGAATAAAGCAAAGCCCGCAGTCGCTAAAGGTAAAAGTGCTAATTCTACCGCTCCGTGAGAAACTGGTAACCTTATCATTGCCCAAGATGTAAGTAAAGGAAACCCTAATACAGCGCCAAAGGATACTATTATCAAGCTTTTAAATTGTCTAGCAGTCGGTAGTCTTTCTTTTCTTACAAGTAAAACAATGGCTACGATGAACGCCGCAATGACAGCTCTCCCCAATCCTACAATCGTCGCTCCAAAATATGGTACAGCTGTACTTGTTGCGGGTAACGTTAGACTAAAGCAAATTACGCCCACAAATCCTAACAGCAAACCTATTTTTTCTTTTCTTTTATCCTGCATGTTCTCATCCTTTCATTTTCCTCTCCATCTGTCCCTGGTATAATCCATAGTAAGTGGCGCTATCTCAAAAATAAACAGAATTTTCTACCAACTGTCCTGGTACAGATAAAGGAGGAAGGATGATGATTGCAAAATATTTAGAAGTTGTAGAGGACATTAAAGAGCAGCTTGCTAATGGTGTGCTCCTTGCAGGCAGTAAACTACCTTCCGTTCGACAACTGTCTGAGCAATTTTCCTGCAGTAAAAATACAGTGATAAGAGCGTATAATGAATTAGAAAAGGAGCATCTTATTTTTTCCAAACCCAAAAGTGGCTATTATGTTGTGAATAACATAGAGCAACCAACTACAAACCAACAAGTTATTGATTTTTTATCAGCTGGCCCAGACAAAAGCATTATGCCCTATATTGAATTTCAGCATTGCATCAATCAAGCTATTGACACATATAAAGAAGAATTATTTAGTTATAGTGATCAGCTAGGGCTTTACTCGCTGCGTGTACAATTGGCTAAGTATCTACAGGACTTACAGGTCTTTACTGAACCTGATCGATTATTTGTTGTCTCGGGCTCACAGCAAGCATTACATTTACTAGCGGCAATGCCTTTTCCGAATGGTAAAAATAATATATTAATAGAACAGCCTACCTATTTTGGTTTTATAGAATCTGTCCATCTGCAACAAGCTACAACTTTTGGGATTGATTTAACAATGGAGGGCATTGATTTAGATCGTCTTGACTATATTTTTCGCAATAATGACATTAAGTTTTTTTATACTGTGCCGAGATTCCATAATCCTCTTGGTCATAGCTATACAAATGACGAAAAAAGAAAGATTGTGGAATTAGCAGAAAAATATGATGTTTATATTGTGGAGGATGATTTTTTAGGAGATTTAGATCCTAATAAAAAAGCGGATCCGTTTTTTTCTTTTAATCCCACTGGCAGGGTTATTTATATTAAAAGCTTTTCAAAGGTATTTCTTCCGGGTTTAAGAGTAGCGACAGTCGTCCTTCCCACTATAATGACAAATCATTTTCTACGTTATAAATTTAGTGCTGATTTCAATAGCTCTGTGCTCTCGCAGGGTGCCTTAGACATTTATTTAAAAAGCGGTATGTTTAATAGTCATATTAAAAAGATTAAAGAGCTTTATGTAAGAAAAATGAGCGTTTTACAGGAGGCTTGCGAATCATTACTTCCCACCTCTACTAACTATACGAAACCAGTATCAGGCTTTTATCTTTCCGTTGTTCTTCCTGATAATGTAAGTGCTAGGCAGGTGGTTCATTTATTAAAGGAAAAAAATATATTGATGGATGACGCTGCTAGAATGTATCTACCAGAATTTAAAAAAGATAATCTTATTCGTTTAAGTATTTCTCAGGTAGATGAACCATTAATTTATACTGGTATTGAGGAACTAGCACTGTGCATTTCATCATTTGAACGTAAAATGCGCTATCCAAATCCCATTCACCTATTGTAATAAAAAAAGGCATTGATTGTGAGCAAGCTACACATCAATGCCTTTCGTTTTAAATTATTTTAAATGACTATCGAAGAATTTTACCATGGCATTATAGAATTCAATTCTATTTTCTTCATTTGCAAAGCCATGTCCTTCATTATCTTTTAGCATGTACTCTACATCCACACCTCTAGCGCGTAAGGCTTCCACAATTTGATCGGATTCTGCTTTGTTTACACGTGGGTCATTTGCTCCTTGTGCGACAAATAATGGTGTTTTGATTTTATCTGCATGGAAAACTGGTGAAACAGCAGTTAACAATTCTTTGTCTTTCTCTGGATGACCTACGCGCTCATAAAACATGTTACGCATAGTTTCCCAGTAAGGAGGGATGGTATTTAATAATGTAAATATGTTAGATACCCCTACATAATCAACTGCAGCAGCATATAAATCAGGTGTATACGTAATACCCGCTAATGTTGCATAACCACCAAATGATGCCCCATAAATACCGATGCGATCAGGGTCTGCAATGCCTTGGTCAATTGCCCATTGGACACCATCAGTGATGTCATCTTGAATCTTCAGACCCCATTGCTTATTACCAGCCTGAAGGAATTCTTTACCATATCCAGTTGATGAACGGAAATTCACCTGTAGCACTGCATAGCCACGATTAGCTAATAATTGTACTTCTGGGTTGAAGCCCCACATATCACGTGCCCAAGGCCCACCATGAGGATTGACAATAAGAGGGAGATCTTTTGCTTCTTTATTTTTCGGTAAAGTTAAATAGCCATTAATCGTTAAGCCATCTCGGCTCTTATATGAAATTGGATGCATTTCTGCCAGTTCATTCGGATTTAACCAAGGGCTTAAAGTGGCCAACTCGGTTAATTCATCTGTCGTAGAATCGTAATAATAATATTTTCCATAGACAGTATCACTTGAAACACTCACAATAAATTTGGTCATTTCTTTATTGTAATCATTGATACCAAGCTCACTTTCATGCACATTCAGCTTGCTTTGGATTTTACGGAAAAGCTTTTCAAAGTTCTCGTCAAAGAATTGGTAATGTGGTTTATCTGTTATATACGCACCATATAGCAATTTATCGTGTTCGGCACTATATAAGACACCAGAAACATCTACTTGATCATTAGACATAATTACTTCTTCATTACCTTTTAAGTCGTATTTCACAACTTCTACTTTGTCTCTACCTTTGTTAGATGTAGCGTAAATGTATTGATTGTCTTTTGAGAAAGCTAGTGGCATTACTTCATCTCCAGCTTCCATTTCAATAAATGGCTTGAATTCATCCTTTTCAGAATCTCGATAAAGGATCGTTCCTTCCACACCATCTGAGGCTACGGCAATTCGCACATTTCCATTGCGATCGGCTAGCCAGCTCGTAATATTACCCGGATTTTTTGCAACGTGAGTTGTTTCCCCAGTCTTTACATTCAACTTGTAGACATCAAAAACTGTTGCATCTTCCTTATTCATCATGATAAGAATTTCATCTTTAACACCCTGTAGGCCACTTAATATCCCAACTGTGACATTTGGATATGGCGTTAGATCTTTTTCCTCAGAGCCATTAAATGTTGTAGAATAAATATGGAAGTTTTCATCTCCACCTTTATCCTTTACGTAGAGTAAATTATTATCCTTCCAGTAAAATCCTGCAACGTCTCGATCTTTTGAATTGGAAACACGAACAGGCTCACTATCATCATTCATCTTTTTCACGAAAACATTCGCTCTGTTCTCCCAAGCAGAGGAAAAAGTAATGTAATTGCCATCTGGCGAAAGTTCATAACCAAAATTACCAGGATTTTTCATAAAGTCTTCAACTGAAATTTCCTTTACACCTTCATGATTGGAACCATTTTTTATTTGTTTTGCATTGTTTAATATTTTTACTGCATCTTTTTTTGAAATTGCTTCTGTATTTAATGATAAGCCATTAAATAAACCAATCTTATTGGCCTTCTCTAAATAGTCAGCAAGTGAAGCTTCTTTTTCTTCTTTATTTAACGCTCTAACTAAAATACGAGCCGCTTCATCACGTTTAATTGTCAAACTTAAATCTGTGAATTCTCCAGCCTTGACCCATTTATCAATAATTTGTTGACGCATTGAATCTGAACCGTGCTGGAATGTTAAAGTTGTTACAGCTAAATTCAAAAATTCCTGCGCTGACACATGTTCTTCTTGTGCTGTTACTGTGCTATTAGTTTCATTTGCAGCACGGACTTCTTGCATTGTTGCAGGAATAACTACAGAGGTTGTTAAAATAATTGCTAACGATGCAGATAAAAATCTTTTTTTCAAAATGATTCCTCCCTATATCAGTTTACGCTATATCGTTTGTCGATATATTTAAATTATAACAATTCTAGCATTATTGTCAATAATTGAGAGGTTTTTAATTAAGCCAAAATGAAAGCGAACTATATAGAATAGTTCGCCATACCTCTATTAAAATTTCCTGCTTGCTCCCCCACCAGCAGAAGATCCGCCACCAAATCCGCCAAAGCCCCCTCTACTCGAATGTCCTCCACCAAAACTTCCTGGATAACCGCCATAGCCTCCAGAGCGAGGACCTCCGCCGCCTTTCGAAAAGAATGAATAGATAATAATAACAACGATAATGATTAGGATAATTAACCAAGTGGGTATGTCATCCTCTTCTTTTGTTTGCTCTGGCAAATCACCGTTCCAATTATACTCTTGGGCAACAGCGCGGAAAACTTCAGAATAGGTTGCTTGAAAAGCTTGGTCTAGATTACCAGCACTTGCTGAGGGATAAAATGCATTATCTAAAATGCGTCCTAATTTACCATCTGGTAATGCTCCTTCTAGTCCCTGACCCACGGCAATTACAACGTCGTTATTTCCTTCCCCTTGACCTAAGGTAGCTAAAATTAGGACACCGTTATTTTTATCCTTGTCACCAATGCCCCATGACCGAATCAATTTTGTCGCATACATTTTCGGCTCTTGTCCATGAAGACTATCAACTGTGACTACCATGATTTCAGCACCCGTGCCTTGATCCAACTGCTCAGAATATTGATTTATCTCTTCTTTGACATTCGCAGAAATTACATTGGCAAAGTCATGTATATACGTATTTTTCATCGGTGATGGCATCGTTGCTTCTGCTAGATTCGAGAAAAAAAGAAGCAACGAACAAACGATGATCATCTGTACAATGCAACGTTTCATTATTGTGTACCCGATTGACTAAAATCGATAGATGGTGCTTTGTCCGCTCCTGCTGTGGCTTTAAAGTATTCTTTTTGTTCAAAGCCAAACATCCCTGCCATCAAATTCCCCGGGAAACGTTTAACATGTTTATTGAATTGCTGCACCTCATTATTGTAATCCTCACGTGCTACTGCCAGACGATTTTCTGTACCTGCTAGCTCATCCATTAACTGGCGGAAGTTTGCATCTGCCTTTAAGTTTGGGTAATTTTCTACAACTACTAGTAAACGACTAAGAGCGCCAGTTAAAGCATCATTGGCAACAGCTTGCTCCTCTGGTGAGCTTGCACTTCCCATTTGTGCACGTGCCTCCGTAATATTCGCTATCACCTCTTGCTCATGATTCGCATAGCCTTTCACAGATTCCACTAGATTGGGAATCAAATCATAGCGACGTTGGAGCTGATTTTCAACTTGTGCCCATTTAGAATCAACATTTTCCTCGGCTGTCACCAGACTATTGTATTTAGGTATAAATAATAAGGCGATTACAACAAGAATGATGACAATTATTCCAATTGGTCCAAGTAACTTTTTCAATTTTAATCCTCCTTGACTTGCTTTTCCTTCTATCTTTAGTCTACATTTTTACCTTTACATTTATACCGTATGAAATTGAATTGACACGACATACTAAATACTGCAACAAAAAATTATTGAGGAGGCGTTTTTTTTGTCACAATCGTTTTACAATGAATCATCAAACCAAACAAATTTAAATCAACAACATAGCCTAAATCATGGTGGACATGAAATGATGGACATGCATGAAACAATTGGCGAAATTATTGCAGGTATGAACCAAGCGATTATTTTGCGTCCCCATGTAAAAGATCCTGAATTACTCAACATTTTGGATCGCCAATATAATTTCACTCTTGGTATGTACAATACGATCGTAGAGTCCTTTAAAACAGGACACGATCCATCTGTTCCAACAGGACGCTACCAAATGGAAACAGGAAATGATTTCAAATATGGCCTAAATCCTGGTCAACCAAAAAAGCCGATGCAAAACGCTAATGAAATTAATGATGAAGCTATTTCTGGATTTTTACTTGGAGCTCAAAAAGGAGCAGCGAAATGTATGACAACTGCTGCGTTGGAGACAACAAACCCTGTAGTTCGTCGCGTTGTTGCGGATAGTATTCCTAACTGTATTGAAATGGGATACGAATTATCCATTTATCAAAATAAACACGGCTATTATCAGGTGCCTCAGTATTCCCAACAGGATATGCAAACGATGCTGAATGCATTCGACACAACATCTAATCCCCTTCATTAAATAAGAACAGCACAAAAAAAGCGAACGAGCATGTCGTTCGCTTTTTCAGCTTTATAATACTTTTCCTAAAAACGCTTTCGTACGGTCGCTTTGGGGATTGCCGAATAGTTCCTCTGGAGACCCTTCTTCTACAATATAGCCCCCATCCATGAAGACTACTCGATCACCTACTTCACGAGCAAAGCCCATTTCATGTGTCACAACTACCATTGTCATCCCTTCAGCTGCTAGATTTTTCATAACATCTAGCACCTCTTTTACCATTTCAGGGTCAAGTGCTGAAGTTGGCTCGTCAAATAAAATAGCTTTTGGCTTCATTGCTAAGGCACGAGCAATCGCCACACGTTGTTGCTGACCACCTGATAGCTGCTCAGGATAATTATAGGCCTTGCTGTCGAGCCCGACCTTTTTTAATAGCTCATGTCCTAAAGCTTCTGCGTCTGTACGATTCATTTTACGAATTTGCATAGGTGCCATCGTGACATTATCGATAACTGTCATATGCGGGAATAAGTTAAATTGTTGAAACACCATACCCACTTCAGCGCGAATTTCATTGATATTCGTTTTAGGATCATTAATTTTTACATTTTCAATATAAATAGCACCATCCGTTACTTCTTCTAACATATTGATGCAACGGAGAAATGTACTTTTTCCTGAACCAGACGGCCCAATAACACAGACAACTTGTTTTTCTTGAATTTCATAATCGATTCCTTTTAATACTTCAAGCTTGCCAAAGTATTTGTGTAGGTTTTCAATTTTTATCATCTAGCTTCCCGCCCTTCTACCTTAGCTTTACGAGGGACATAGCTATTGCTAAATCGTTTCTCGATAAATGCTACAATCTTCGTTACACCATATGTCAACACTAAATATAATAATGCTGCAACGATATACGGTTCCCAGAAGCGGAAGCTTGCACCAGCTACGACCTTACTAGCGTATAAAATATCTGGTGCTGCAATTACAGTTACGAGTGAAGAATCTTTTAATAATGCAATAAATTCATTGCCCAATGGCGGAATCATACGTCTAAATGCTTGAGGTAAAATGACCTTACGCATCGCTTGGTTATGCGTTAATCCAAGAGAGCGAGCAGCCTCCATTTGCCCTTTTGCAATACTTTGAATCCCTGCACGGAAAATTTCCGCATTATAAGCAGCACAGTTTAAAATAAGCGCTGTAATCCCTGATACCATATAACCTAAAGAATGACCAAAAATTGTTGGAATAACTGCTAAGTGAATTAACAAGATTTGTACAAGCATCGGTGTTCCACGGAATAAATCGATATATAGTTTAGATGGCCAATAAATCCATTTTTTACTCGATAATTTTCCAAGGCCTAAAAATAGTCCTAATAGAATACCGCCAAAATAACCACTAAGTGTCAAAATAAGTGTTACGCCAATACCTCGTATAAACATATCTCGGTAGTTCCAGACAATGTCCCAGCGTAAGTCAAAGATGTCCATCCGAAAACCCCATTCCCCTTTAAATTACAATTAATAAATGAGCTGTTAGCACAGTTACTATGTTAGTAGCATCATTTCATTCATTTTTATTGAAAATCAATGCCTGTAATTTCTTTTAATTTACCGTTTTCTTTAATCTTTTTAAGACCTTCGTTTAATTTATCTAGCAATTCTTTATTCCCTTTTTGAACCATGAAGCCATAGTATTCTTTTTCGAATGCATCATCTTCAATTACTTTTAGTTTTTGATCTGGGTGAGCTTTGATATATTCATAAACTACTGCATTATCTCCGATAGCTGCATCAACATTACCATTTAGCATCTCTTGGATAGCGATTGGCTGACTTTCAAAAGCCATAATATTTGTACTTGCTTCCCCTTGTAGCTTTTTCGCTGCCATATGACCAGTTGCATTGATTTGTACAGATACTTTTTTATCTTTTAATTCATCAAGAGATTTAATCTTTGAATCTTCTTTCACAACAATTAATAACTGAGACTCATAATACGGTTCTGTAAAATCAAATGATTCTTTACGCTCTTCCGTAATTGTGATTCCAGAAGCACCGATATCTGTTTCACCGTTCTTAATTGTTTGGAACACTGGCTCCCATCCAATATTATTCCACTCAACCTCAAAGTCCATCTCATCTGCGATAGCTTGTAGAATATCGACATCAATCCCTACAATTTTCCCTGAATCGTCAACAGATTCAAATGGTGCAAAAGTTGCCTCAGTACCTACTTTGTAAACTTTTTTGCCATCTCCACCATCTTCTGAAGATGAGCTACCTGAAGATGCATCATCTTTTGTACCACAACCTGCAAGTGCTAATGTTAAAGCTGCAATAATCATCAGTAACATCCAACCTGTTTTTTTCATTGTATTTCCCCCTAGTTCGATAATTTTCCGAATTACGTATTATTTTTCGCAATTCGGAAATGTTAGACTATTAGGTCAATTATATTAACATTATAGTATTTAGACAACAACTTTTCGCATAAAATTAAATATTTTTTCATATAAATTTATAATAAATTCATATAATTTGAAAAAACATGTATAAATAACAAGAAAATTAACCTAAAACTAATATATATACAATAAGAACCATGCCAAATTTCGATAAATTTAGGCAAAAAAAAAGAATCCCCTCAGATAGGATTCTTTTTTTTCGACTATTACTAGTCTCACGTACAGTATGTTCACTAAAAAATAATTTGGAGTTGTTGCTTTTTTGAAGGTTTGAAAGGAATAAATAGGGGAATAATGCCAACTAGGACAGTATTCCCTTTATTCTTCCTCTCGATCTCCAGTAAGCAGGCTGCTAAACTACTTATTAGGAGATGAGCTATAACAGTATATCAATTGATCAGTAAAATGGCGCCCTCGGAGGGAATCGAACCCCCAGTGCAAGAACCGGAATCTTACGTGTTATCCATTACACCACGAGGGCAAAAGACACAAAAAAAAAGTACTCACTCTAGGCTTACGAAAAGCATGATGTAGATAACCCTCATTTTTGAAGCATACCTGCAAAATAGTGTCCTGTACTTTAAACCTTATAACCTTAATCATTATACAAGCCTATCCTATATAATTCAACCATAGAATGCAAAAACAATTTATTTTTTTTAATTTCACTTTAGCAGGGTTAATATTTGACCTTCCCTGACTATAATGTGTATGATAAGGATACAGCTGAAATACAAAGGAAAATTTTCAGCAAAGGTATTCGAATTTAGCTTTTTAAGGAGGATTTAACATGAATTTAATTCCTACAGTTATTGAACAAACTAGTCGTGGTGAGCGTGCATATGACATTTATTCACGTCTACTTAAAGACCGTATTATCCTTTTAGGAAGTGCTATTGATGACAATGTTGCTAACTCCATTGTCGCTCAGCTTCTTTTCCTACAAGCAGAAGATCCAGATAAAGATATCTCTCTTTATATTAACTCACCTGGCGGATCCATTACGGCTGGTATGGCTATCTATGACACAATGCAAATCATTAAACCACAGGTACAAACAATTTGTATTGGTATGGCTGCATCAATGGGTGCTTTCCTACTTGCAGCTGGAGAACCCGGTAAACGTTTTGCCTTACCAAATGCTGAAGTCATGATTCACCAACCACTAGGTGGTGCACAAGGTCAAGCGACAGAAATTGAAATTGCTGCTAAACGTATTCTATTCTTACGTGAGAAATTAAATGGCATTTTATCTGAACGCACTGGTCAACCACTTGAAGTCATTGCAAGAGACACAGATCGTGATAACTTCATGACTGCTGAACGTGCAAAAGAATACGGTTTAATCGATCATATTATGCACCGTAGCGATAATAAATAAAAAATAGAAGGCATCACAGAATTGCTCTGTGATGCCTTTTGTATTTAATGAATGTTAATCTTCATTTTCAATAATTGTTGCCAATGCTGTAACCGCTTGCTCAGCATCGTTACCTTCACTGCTTAAAGTCACTTCGGTACCTTTAGCAACTGCTAAGCTCATAACACCCATAATGGATTTGGCATTTACTTTTTTCTCATCTTTTTCTAGAAAGATATCAGCACTAAAACGATTTGCTTCTTGCACAAATAGTGCTGCTTGTCTAGCTTGTAGTCCTAATTTTAATTTAACCTGGACTCTTCTCTCAATCATTCTCAAAACTCCCCTTCACTACCGTTCGTCTATTAGTTTTATCTTACCTTACTTACTGGCAAAAGAACAATAAGCGATTAGCATGACATTCATACCTGAAAAGTATGATAACTTAACCACCTATTTTTTCACCACGCCTTAATGCATCCGCAATCTCATCAATTTTTCTCAATCGATGGTTAACACCTGATTTACTAACCGTTCCACTAGATACCATTTCACCAAGCTCTTTTAATGTCACATCTTGGTATTCAACACGGAGACGTGCTATTTCACGAAGCTTCTCCGGTAGTTGATCAAGACCAATTGAATTTTCAATAAATCGAATATTCTCAACCTGCCGTAATGCTGCTCCAATGGTTTTATTTAAATTGGCAGTTTCACAGTTCACAATACGGTTGACACTATTACGCATATCTCGCAAAATCCGAACATCTTCAAATTTCATCATAGCCTGATGCGCTCCAACAATATTAAGGAAATCTGAAATTTTTTCTGCTTCTTTTAAGTAAGTTACAAAGCCTTTTTTACGTTCAATTGTTTTGGCATTGAGTTCAAATTCATTCATCAAATCCATTAATGCCTCACCATGTTCTTTATATAAAGAATAAACCTCTAAATGATAAGCCGATGTTTCTGGATTATTGACGGAACCTCCTGCTAAAAAGGCTCCTCTTAAATAAGCTCTTTTTTGGCCGCTCTTTTGAATGAGCTTTCTTGAGATAGTATGGTTAAATTGAAAGTCGTCTGAGATGATTTCTAAATCAATTAATAGCTCACGCGCTCCTTCTCTTACACGGCATATATACACATTATTTTTTTTCAATCGCATTTTCTTACGAACAAGTAATTCAACATTGTACGGATACAATTTTTTCATAATCGTATATAGTCTTCTGGCAATTGCAGCGTTTTCGGTTTGCACGTCTAAGCTTAGTTGTTTATTTGCAAAGGATAATGAACCATTCATACGAATTAGGGCAGAAACTTCTGCTTTCATACAATGATTGTCCGCTTCTATTTGTGTCAATTCTTTTTTTGTTTCAGAAGCAAAAGACATATCACGCCCCCCTTTCAATCATGATTTCTATGTATATGTTCATCTTACCATATACAATAAAGCCATTATGTTTCTATTATTGGTCCTCTTACTTTTTGATGGTAAATATCAGCATAATCTACCAGCCATTCTGCAACATTTGTAGCATTATGTCGAACCGTTCCATCAGGTCGAATTGTAGCAATGTCTCGTTTGATAACTTCTAAACCCATACTTTCAAGCTTTGCTACGTCAAATGTTACTGGTTCCGCTCTTTCTTCTTTATACAGTTCTTTTACAGGGTTAGGGAGTTCTTCATCATTTACTAAAATGGAATCGATAAAATCATGGCCAACATGCTTATGTATGGCTGTTACATGATCGCCTGCTGTATAAGAAATGGTTTCACCCTTTTGTGTCATTAAATTACAAACATATATTTTTCTTCCTTTAGCCTTAACAACTGCTTCACCTATTTCCTTAACAAGCAAATTCGGAATAATACTTGTATATAAGCTTCCTGGTCCTATTAAAATATAGTCTGCACGAAGTATTGCACGAATAGCTTCTGGCAACGGTTGCACATTTTCAGGTACTAAAAAAACGCGATTAATGCGTTTCGTCGCTGTCGGGATTTTTGATTCTCCCTCGATAATTGAACCGTCCTCAAGCACAGCATGTAAGGTGATTTTTTTATTAGCTGCTGGAATAACTCGACCATGAACTTTTAAAACCTTTCCCATCTCACTGATAGCATGATTGAAATCACCAGTAATATCAGTAAGGGCTGTAAGCATTAAATTCCCTAAGGAGTGACCTCGTAAGTCTTCAGATGCCGAAAAACGGTATTGAAACATTTGCTCTACAAGGGGCTCAATATCTGATAATGCTGCAATCACATTACGTACATCGCCAGGCGGTGGGATATCGTAATCATCACGTAAACGACCTGAAGATCCACCATCATCTGCTACTGTTACAATAGCAGTAATATCAAATGGGTGATGCTTCAGACCGCGAAGTAACGTGGAGAGCCCTGTGCCACCACCAATTACCACAAGCTTTGTTTGCTTTTTCCCCATTCACTCATTCCTTTCTACGATTAATATCACGATGCGTAATAACCGTATTTTCCTTGCCCGCAAAATATGCACCAAAAAATTCTGCTAATGTCACGGAGCGATGCTGGCCCCCAGTACAACCAAAAGCAATAACAAGCTGTGATTTACCTTCTTGTCGATAGAGAGGAATCATAAAGTCTAATAAATCCGTCAGTTTTTGTATAAGGATTTGCGTATCTTCCAACGCTAACACATAAGAAGATACCTCTGTTTGAAGACCCGTTTTTGGACGTAGCTCCTCCACATAGTATGGGTTTTTAAGAAAACGAACATCAAACACTAAGTCCGCATCAATCGGCATACCATGTTTAAAGCCAAAGGACATAATGTTAACGGTAAAAATAGTATCTGCCTCACTTGCAAATTCTTTTACGATTTTTTCACGTAATTGCTTTGGTTTCATGTTAGATGTGTTATAAACAAAATTGGCACGACCCTTTACTTCAGATAAAAGTACTCGTTCCTGTTTAATTCCATCTAGAGGTAAACCATTCACTGCTAATGGATGTGCACGTCTCGTTTCTTTATACCGTCTGACTAATGTGGCATCATCTGCATCTAAAAATAAAATACGAGCAACAATATCGCCTTCTTTTAGTATATGGTCTAATGCGCCAATTAGAGCATCAAAAAAGTCTCCTCCGCGCATATCCATTACTGCTGCAATTCGGGTACTGTTTTTACCAGAATCTCTTAATAAGGTTAAAAAAGTTGTAAGTAACGCAGGTGGTAAATTATCAATACAGTAATACCCTAAATCCTCAAAGCTTTGAATAGCTACTGTTTTCCCAGCCCCAGACATTCCTGTAATAATAACCAATTCATGTGTACTTTGTTGGCCTTCAACCACCACTGTCATGCAACTCCTTTATTGTTCTTTTGAAATTTGTATTTTCTGATGAAGTAATTCAAAATTCGTTGTATAGTCAAACGTGCCATACTGAATGCCTGATTGCGAAACAGCAAATTGTAAATTAGTTCGATCTCCTTCAGCCATTGGCAAATGTGCTAAATCCTCTACTGGGTGCCATGCAAGTTTGCCTTCTCTTGTTTCTTCGAATGGTACTCCATCTACATCCTTTGCAACAAATGTATAGAGCATCCATTCATCCACTACGTCATTGTTTTCTTTAATGATCATCGTATAAACACCCTTTAAATGAACATGTAAAGGTATGACGTTTGTCTCTTCTTGAAACTCTCGAATAGCAGCCTCGAAGATTGACTCGCCACTCTCCATTTTCCCTCCTGGAGCTACATACCAGCCTCGTCTTGGTTTCTGAAGTAATAATACTTTACCGTCTTTTACGGCAATTAAATTTGCAATTCTTTGCATAGGCACACCTCTAATCACTTTTGCATTCTACTCTTCATTATAACAAGACCTTGTAAGTTTTGTCCTCATTTACAACTCTTGTACGCAGACAATTAACAATTTAGTTCTATTCAAAGATAACCATTTCATCTTGGGCGAAATTTACGTTTATCGTGATATTATTATTTGATTTTTTACACATAAAAAAGTAGGTTGCTCCCACCTATTGGAGGCGGAAACAACCTACTAAACAAAATAAAAGGGGGATTGCTAATTACATTTTTAATCATACACCTTTTATATGTCATTCAAGTTACAGCAATATTAAAACCACATTAAAATTGTATTTTTTTCCTTAAAATAGCCCTATTAGGCATTAATTTTCTCTAATAGCTCTTCTACATAATGTTGAACAGCTTGCGCGGCAATACTACCGTCACCAGTTGCTGTTACAATTTGACGAAGTGATTTTTCACGAACATCTCCAGCTGCAAAGATACCTGGGATTTTTGTTTCCATCGTTTCGTTTGTCAAAATATAGCCAGCCTCATTTAAAATACCTAATGACTCAAATGGTTTCGTTAACGGAAGCATACCTATATAGACGAAAACACCATCTGTAGCAAATTCAGATTCTGTACCATCGACAGTTGATTGTAGTGTTACACTGCCAACTTTACCATTCGCTTCATTGATTTCTTTTACAGTTGCATTCCAAATGAAATCAATTTTTTCATTGGCAAAGGCACGATCTTGGAGAATTTTTTGTGCACGTAATTTATCACGACGGTGGACAATTGTCACTTTATCAGCAAAGCGAGTTAAATAAACACCCTCTTCAACAGCTGAATCTCCGCCACCTACGACAACTAGATTTTTTTGTTTAAAGAATGCTCCATCACATACTGCACAGTAGCTGACACCACGGCCACCAAGCTCTTTTTCACCAGGCACACCCATTTTTTTATACTCAGCACCAGTGGTGATAATAATGGCACGTGTTTTATATTCTTTTGCACCTGATTTAATTGTTTTATATTCTTCTCCATCGATGACTTCCGTTACATCACCATAGGCATATTCAGCACCAAATTTTTTAGCATGCTCAAACATTTTTGTAGAAAGCTCTGGTCCTAAAATTGTCTCAAAACCTGGGTAGTTTTCTACTTCTTCAGTGTTTGCCATTTGTCCACCAGGAATGCCACGTTCAATCATTAAAGTAGACAAATTTGCACGAGATGTATAAACAGCGGCAGTCATCCCAGCAGGACCTGCACCAATAATTACTACATCATAAATTTTTTCTTCCGACATAAATACTTCCCCCTAAACAGAATACTTTTTATCTTCATTCAACCAATACATATAACGTCATCTATAGAAGAAGATCAATGACGCTAAGGAAAAATTGGTGATAGCGTTAGTATGTTCATCGTATGTGAAAGTATAAAGTTATTCAACTATGTTGCTCACACATTAATCATGACTGTTTGGCAAAAACGTTAAGATTTCGTCAATATACTTTGATAAAGTAGATACAGAAACTCCATATTGCTGCGCAATTTCCTTTTTTGTCACTTTAAGCATTTGTGAAGATCTGAATAAATAATCATTTGCTCCTGCAATTGCTGTTGGATTTGTAAAACGATAATTTTCTATTAAAGCTTGTTCACATAGCACAAACCACATTTGAAACAGCGGTACAATTAATGATGATAGCTTTCCATATTGTTCTAATAAAATTTCTGAGACCTGTACTGATCGTAAAAAGCTTGCTTCTACTTTATTTTTCTTATCAAATTCATGTCCAAGTGCATAAGCTAAAAACAATTTTTCAAAAGAGCCTAATTGTTCAATATTAATCCATTTCGGATGGGCGATAATTTCTTGCTTATGCGCTGTACCTTTCAGTAAAAATAAACCAAAAATGCGCTCACTCGTATAAGTGCTCTCTAATTTTTCAACGATAAAATCACGATCATGCTCCAATGCATCAAGTCCAAATTCATTTTCTTGTTGGCGCCAAGGTTCGAAGCCCTCTTTGTCTGGGTCTAGCTCTAGAAGCTGATCCCACGCACTTTTCGAAATCTCCTCATGACCTGAGAAATAAGCAGCATGTGACAGCCAAAAGTAAAATCCTGCATCTCCTACATAGCCTCTCTTTTGCATGCTGCGCAACCATTTATAGGCTAATTCATATTGGCTGATTAAGGCTAAGGTAGCACCAAGTTTATAACGATGCTCCCAAGTATAGGGTTGAATTTTAACAAGAACATTTAACAGTTCTTGTAAATCATCTTCATTTTTTTCATAATACGCAATTACCGTTAAATTGCATAATGCATGTAGATTGCCCTTATTTTCACGTAGCACTGTATGCAAGAGAGCCTTTGCTTGCTCTTCTTCTCCAACATAAAAATAAGCGAGTGCTAGATTATTATAGGCTGACCAAAATGCTGGTCGATCTTCAATTAAATCTTCTAAAATAGTAATAGCTTCAGGAAAATCTCCCTTTTCCATACAACGACGAGCTTGCTCCTGACGATATAAATCCTCACCAGAGCCTTCAAGCTCTTCAAAATCATCTTGCTCAAAAGCGACAAACTCTAATATTTCTGCTGCTTCATCGGCATAAGCACCCTCAGGTTCTAGCTTTAAATATTCTTCTGCAAAGCGTTTTGCATCATGCATGATTCCTACACACCCTGATACTTCTGCCATGTAAAATATGATTTCTGGATTATCTGGATCAATTTGATAGGCGCGACGAAGTAGGTCATACGCTTCCTCAAAACGTTGACCTTCTAACTCTACTATGGCTAACTGCAAGATAATCATTGGATCGTCGGGACTTAAATCTACCGCACGCTGTAAATATTTATAGGCTTTATTCATTTGTCCACTGTTCATTGCTTGAATTGATTTCTTATAATAATAGTCGCCTGTTGGAATGAACGACACTATATTCGATTGAGTCTCATTTTGACGTTTCTTTTCCAATATATTTCCTCCGAAACAAGAAATAAGGAACGTATTCTACGTTCCTTTACACAGTAACTCCTATTATACCACACAATCAATAATATGCTGTTATTTCTCCTCGTGACGTTTTTCCAACACATGCAGAACATCATAAATGCTTACTTTTTGTTCTTGTAATAATACGAGTAGGTGATAAATTAAATCAGCTGCCTCCCATTTTACTTCCTCAGCATCTCGGTTTTTGGCACCAATGACCACCTCTGTTGCTTCTTCCCCAACCTTTTTACAGATTTTATCAATGCCCTTATCAAATAAATATGTAGTGTACGCTCCTTCTGGCATTTCCTGCTCTCGCTTTTCGATGACACGAGCAAGTTTAGAAACGATGTCCACAGAGCCTACCTTCTCTTTTTGCTGAATAACCTCAGTGAAGCAAGAAATTGTCCCATTATGACATGCTGGCCCTGTCGGTAGAACCTCCACTATTAAAGCATCTTGATCGCAATCCGCTTTGATTGAAACCACCTGTTGTGTATGGCCACTTGTTGCTCCCTTATGCCAAAGCTCTTGACGGGAACGAGAATAAAACCAAGTTTCCCCTGAGTCAATTGTTTTAGCTAATGACTCCTTATTCATATAAGCTACTGTTAATACCTCTTTTGTATTGGCATCTTGTACTACAGCTGTAACAAGACCTCTCTCATCAAATTGAATGTTCTCTATCATCTTACTGCCACTCCTTTTGCACGTAAGTATTCCTTTACTTGCGCTACACTTGTTTCTTTATAATGGAAGATAGAGGCTGCTAGTGCAGCATCTGCATCTACCTCTTGTGCTAATACTTCGTAAAAATGTTCGGCATGTCCCGCTCCACCACTAGCAATCACAGGGACTGTCACAGCTTCACGCACTGCTTTGGTTAAGGCTAAATCAAAGCCTGATTTTTCTCCATCTTGATTCATACTTGTTAATAAAATCTCACCAGCTCCTAAGCGTACAGCCTCTTTGGCCCACTCAATGGCTGACCAAGGGGTTTTGTTGCGACCACCATGTGTATAAACCATCCATGTGCTATCTTCCTCACTATAGCGAGCATCGATTGCTACAACAATGCATTGTGCGCCAAAGTAATCAGAGCCTTCCTGTATAAGGGCAGGTCTTTCCAGCGCGGATGTATTCACTGAAACTTTATCAGCACCCGCTCGTAAAATACGCTTCATATCATCCAACGTACGAATACCTCCGCCAACAGTAAAGGGTATGGCAAGCGTAGCCGCTGTTTGACGAACCACATCTACCATCGTTTCTCGACCTTCATGTGATGCAGAAATATCTAAAAATACAAGCTCATCTGCTCCTTGTTCATCATAGAACTTCGCAAGCTCCACTGGATCTCCTGCATCACGGATAGAGACAAATTGTATACCTTTTACAACACGACCTTCTTTCACATCAAGACATGGAATAATACGTTTTGTTAGCATGCCTTCACACCTTCCAACCATTGCTCTAATAAATAAACACCTAATTCCCCTGATTTTTCAGGGTGAAATTGCATGCCAGTCACAGAACCATTCATCACAATACCAGGTACTTGAATGCCGAAGTAATCAGCATAGGCAACAAGCTCTGATTCTACGATATCTGTTGCATAAAAGGAGTGAACAAAATAGACATGCTTCGCTGATACTTCATTGTGTAACCATGCAGGACGATTTGTCACAATTAGTTCATTCCACCCCATATGTGGTACTCTGTATGCTTGGCCCTCTTGGCTACCACTAAAGCGTTTAATACACCCCTTGAAAAACCCTAGCCCTTTTGTTGGGGTTACTTCATCACTTTGCTCGAATAATAATTGCATACCTAGACAAATTCCTAAAAGTGGACGGTTTTCTCTTTGTGCCTTCTGTAAATATTGATCTAAGTTTGTTTCAGCTAAACGCTTTCTGGCATCAGGGAATGCACCCACCCCTGGTAATAAAAGTGCGTCAGCTGTATCTAATGCCTTCTCATCAGCAGTTATAATAACTTCACAGCCTAGCCTTTTTAATGCCTGCTCCACACTAAATAAATTACCCATTCCATAATCAATGACACCTATTTTCACGTCAACAGCCCCTTAGTCGATGGTACGCCTTTAACACGCGGGTCAATTTCCACTGCGGCATCAATCGCACGTGCTAATGCTTTGAAAATTGCCTCAATAATGTGATGTGTATTCTGTCCATAAGGTACAATTACATGAACGTTCATCCTTGCCTCAAGGGCAAATTTCCATAAAAATTCATGCACTAATTCTGTATCAAACGTTCCTACTTTTTCTTTTAATGCTGGCACACGGTACTCTAGATGAGGTCGATTCGAGCAATCGACCACTACCTGAGCTAGTGCGTCATCCATCGGTACAAAGGCGTTACCATAGCGTTTTATGCCTTTTTTATCACCAAGTGCTTCTCGAACAGCCTGTCCTAATACAATACCAAGGTCCTCTGTTGTATGGTGATCATCAATATAAGTATCGCCATTTGCATGTATTGTGCCGTTAAATAGTCCATGCTTAATAAATAAGTCAAGCATATGGTCCATAAACCCCACGCCTGTTTGGATATCTGCCTTGCCTTCACCATCTAAATCAATTGCTACAGAAATTTGCGTTTCATTCGTTGTACGCTCTATCTTTGCATATCGTTTCTTTTCTGTCATCGTCCTATTCCTTCTCCCATCCACGTGATTCCACTGCACGAGCATGGCCCTCTAAGCCTTCCATACGCGCTAAACGTGCAATTTTTGGTGCGTTGTCTCTCCAGGTTTTTTCACTATAGTAAACAATACTTGATTTTTTCACAAAATCATCAACATTTAAGCCACTCGCAAAACGAGCCGTACTATTAGTTGGAAGTACATGATTGGTCCCTGCAAAATAATCACCAACTGGCTCAGAACTATACCGACCTATAAAAATACCACCAGCATGTCTTATTTGCTCAACTAACGCCTCTTCATTTTCCATCACAATTTCTAAATGCTCTGGTGCTAATGAATTAATGGCTTCCACTGCATCTGCCAATGTTTCAGCTACATAAATTACCCCAAATTTCTCTATGGAAGCACGAGCTACTTCTTGACGCGGTAAGTTCAGCAGCTGCTTCTCTACTTCCTCAGCTACTTTTTTGGCTAATTGCTCTGAGGTTGTGACAAGAATTGAACAAGCTAGTGGATCATGCTCTGCTTGTGATAAAAGGTCTGCAGCAATTTCATCAGGATAGGCTGTGTCATCAGCCAGCACAGCAATTTCACTCGGTCCCGCAATCATATCAATGGCTACTTCTCCAAATACCTCACGTTTGGCAAGTGCCACATAAATATTTCCTGGACCTGTTATTTTATCGACTGGGGAAATTGTTTCCGTGCCATAGGCAAGTGCAGCTATTGCTTGTGCCCCACCAACTTTATAAATCTCATCAATCCCTAAAAGGTGAGCCGCCACAAGTACACCTGCTGGTAGTTTCCCATTTGGCCCTGCAGGTGAAGTAATAACAATACGTTTCACCCCTGCAACCTGCGCTGGTATTACATTCATCAAGACTGATGAAGGGTAGGCAGCTGTACCACCTGGAACATATAGTCCTACTGCATCTAAAGCTGTTACCCGTTGGCCTAACCAAGAACCATCTCCCAGTTCTAGGTGATACCCTGAACGTATCTGTTGTTCATGATAAAAACGAATATTTTCTGCTGCTTCCGCTAAGTCTTTATATAGTTGAGGATCGAGTTCACTTACTGCTTCTTGTATTTCTTCTTCAGAGACACGTAAATTTTTAGGGACATAGCCATCCCATCGCTCAGTATAGGTGCGTAACGCCGCATCTCCCTGTGTCTTAACATCCGAAAGCACTTGTCGTACAACTTTTATTTGTTCTTCATTTCCTCCTTCAAGTGGTCTTTTTAAGGAAATGCCTTTTTCAAGCTTTGTTATTTTCATAGGATTAATCCCCTTTAGTCCTTCATATGTAGCTACAAATGATTACTTTTTCTGCTCATTTACACATTTCTTTAACCGCCTCACAAGATCAATAATACGCTCACCTTTCATACGATAACTTACAGGATTTGCAATTAATCGAGAAGAGACAGCCGTAATAAATTCATATTCTACTAAGCCGTTCTCTTTTAATGTACGACCTGTAGAAACAATATCGACAATTCGATCAGCTAAGCCAATCATTGGTGCTAATTCAATAGAACCGTTGAGCTCGATGATTTCCACTTGCTCTCCAATGCCTTTGTAGTACTTCATGGCAATATTCGGATATTTCGTAGCAATTCTAGGCGCAATCTCATTCATGGAGGTGTTTGGTAGGCCTGCAGAAGCGATATAGCAATTACTAATTTTCAAATCAAGTAATTCGTGCACTTCTCGCTGTTGCTCTAACAATACATCCTTACCAGCAATACCAATATCAGCAACACCATGTTCAACATAGACAGGAACATCCATTGGCTTTGATAAAATAAAGCGAATTTTTTCCTCTGGTATTTCAATCATTAATTTACGTGACATTTCTACTTCTTCTGGTAAATTAAAACCTGCCTCTAACAACATTTGATATGCCTCTTCAAAGATTCTTCCTTTGGGCATTGCAATCGTTAATTCATTCACCGCCAACTTCCTCCTGTCCAACTACCACCACTTCTGTAAAGTATGCTAAAAAGGCCGCCTCATCGACTAGACTACTACGTAACTGCAAAGTAGCTAATTTTCCTGCTGCTCGTAAATTTTTAACCTTTAGTAAAGCTTCCTCAAATTGTTCTTCTTCAAAAAGAACAACTGTTGCTTCCTGTCGTTTCACTGATTGCCCGTTTAATGTTTCTAATAAACGATCCACACGAATACTAAATCCTGTAGCACCAACCTTTGAACCAAAAACTTCTAACAAGCCATCATAACGACCACCATTTCCTAATAAAAAGCCACTTCCCACAGCAAATACTTCAAATAGCATACCCGTGTAATAACTCATATGACTCGAAAGTGTGAAATCGAAAGCTACATAATCAGCTAAATCAGCCATTTCAAGTAGTTGAGCAAGTTGTTGCATATATTCTAATGCATCATTTTTGCGGACATATTTTTCAATATCTCGTATATCTCTGACATTCATGGCTTCTTCAATAAATTGTAAGAGGGCATCGGATTTAGCTTTAGGCAGATGAAATGACTCTACTGCTTCTTCAAACCCTACGTAATTTCGTTGGACAAGCAATGTTCTAAGCGTTGTTTGCTGTTCGATACTCTCTGTGTAATCTTGTAAAATGCAATTTAATATACCAGCATGTCCAATTGTGATTTTAAACTCTTCCAATTTAAAATGCTTTAATAGCTCCATTGCTGTTACAATAACTTCTGCATCAGCAAAAACTGATTGATCACCTATTAACTCAATCCCCATTTGATCAAACTCAGCAGGCCTGCCTCCCTCTGCTTCCTGAGCTCGAAAAACGCTTGCAAAATAGGCAAGACGTAGTGGGATCATTTCCTTTAATAGTTTCGATGTAGCTACTCGAGCAATCGGTGTAGTCATGTCAGGTCGCAGCACTAACGTATTTCCTTGGCTATCCACTAGCTTAAATAAATGAGCATCAGCAATCGCTGAAGCCTTCCCCACTGTATCGAAATACTCCACCGCAGGCGTTTTAATAAACTCATAACCCCTTTTATATAAAAAGTCTCTGCCCGCATGTCTAACTGCTTCAACTTTCTCATAGATTTGCGGGAATGTATCGCGCATTCCAAGTGGCTTTTCAAACATTTTTATCGACGACATATGGACACTTCCTTACATTTCACTTTAATTCACTAGAGTATTAGAGAATTAGATTATGAAAGAATTTTAACTTATTTCATTAATACAGTCAACGATATCCTTATTAATTATCGAAATCTTTAAATACTTATTATTCTGTTAATTATACACATTGAATTGCAAAGACTTCCAAAAAAAGCATGACTCATTTTACTTATAATTTGACAAAATACTTTAGTGACAATGAGAATATGTCTAAATTGTGACAAACCAATTTTTAATCACTTTAAGTATTCGCTAAAAATTGATAATGATTCTCTCTTAACAAATCATTGATAAAAATAAAGAGTTTTCAATAGAGTATTCTCAATATCGAAATCCAATAATTATATCTATATAATTATTTTTAGCCAATCACTTAAAATGATTCTCAATCTCATTATCATCAATAATACTTTTATATCAATACATTTATTGATTATTACTCTCATTCTATTTTACTTTTTACATTTCAAAAAACTTAATATAGAATAGCATTAATAACAAAAAGAACCACATACACTACGCATTGGAGGGATTTATTATGGCATGTCCATTCGTACAAATTAGTGAGCAAATGATCGTTAGTATTTGTAAAGGCGAGTTTTATCCTGGTGACAAGGTAACACTTCACACAATTGAAGACATTGATGGGACTGCAATTAAATCAACTTTTGTTGAAACAACTTGCTTAGGTGATCATGACACTTGTGAATTCAAATCAGATTATGACGCAGCTCATGCTTAAACAGTAAAAGCTACTCCAAAAACTAGTGTTTTTGGGAGTAGCTTTTTATGCAAAAAACTCACGAAGTATATCACTATACTACGTGAGTTTTTATTATTTCTTTGGTGTACACCACTCTACAGCCTCATTACGTTTGCGCTCAGCCATTTGTTCAGCAGTATATATTATTCGCATTGGATTACCCCCTGCTAAACAGCCTGCTGGCACATCCTTATGTACAAGAGTGGCAGCTGAAACAATGGCACCATCACCAATTGTTACACCTGGTAAAATAGTTGTATTTGCCCCTATCATTACTTCTTTTCCGATATGAACATCACCTAAGCGATATTCCTCTATTAAATATTCATGCGCTAAAATGGTTGTATTAAAACCAATCACAGTATTGTCTCCAATGAAAATACGTTCAGGAAACATGGTATCTGGCATGACCATTAAGGCTAATGACGTTTGCTTACCAATAGTCATGTTTAAAAAAGTACGATATAGCCAGTTTTTCACACGTAAAAATGGTGTGAAGCGTCCAACTTGAATGACAATGAAACACTTCATCACCTTCCAAAAGGACACCGTGTCATATATATTCCAAAGTGAATTGGCTCCTTCGACACGGTAACGTTCTGTCTTACGCGCCATCTACCTTACCCCTCTTTCACAATATCAAATAAATCTGACATATGCTGCAACATATATTCTGGTTGATACTGCTGTAAGTAAGCCTCTCCCTTAATTGCCCAAGCAACACCCGCTGCTCTTACACCAGCACGATGTCCAGCTTCAATATCGTGCGAATTATCACCAATCATAATCGCATAGTCTTTTTCTATCCCTAATCGTTCCAACGCAAGCAATACTGGCTCTGGATCAGGCTTCACATTGTTCACATCATCTGTACCAATACGCACATCAAATAGATGCGTTGCACCAAGAATAGCAAGTCCACGATCGATGGTCTCATTACGTTTCGTCGAAACAATAGCCAATTTTATACCTTGAGCTTTTAACTGCTCTAGAGTTGACACAACATCAGGATATTGGCTGACTAGGTCATCATGGTGTGCAATATTCCAAGCGCGATACATCTCTATCAAATCGTCTTCTTCACCTGGTGCAATGTCATTAAATGTCTGTTTCAATGATGGACCAATGAATTTCAGGCAATCTTTTGGCGAATATTGCCCGGGAAATCGCTCATTTAATACATGCATAAATGTTTGAATGATTAAATCATTTGTATTTAGTAAAGTCCCATCGAAATCAAATAGTAGTGCCTTAACAGCCATCTTTTACAACCCCTTATTTATTATCCAAGTATTTTACGGCTGGTTTCACCTTTATTCTACGATAAATAATTGCACCTAGACCAACTACAATACCGATAATGGATACAACCTGTGCTGAACGTAAATCTCCCACTAAGTAAAGGCTATCTGTGCGCATTCCTTCGATATAGAAACGACCAATTGAATACCAAATTAAATAGCTAAAGAATATTTCTCCACGATGTAAGTTCACTTTACGCAAAACTAATAGAATAATAAGCCCAATTAGGTTCCAAATCGATTCATATAAAAAAGTGGGATGAACATATGAACCTAATTCTTCAATATACATTTGATTAATAATCCAGTCTGGTAGCATTAGGTTTTCTAAAAATGCTTTCGATACCTCGCCACCATAGGCCTCTTGGTTCATAAAGTTGCCCCATCGACCAATAATCTGGCCGATTAAAATACTAGGTGCTGCAATATCTGCTACTCGTAAAAAGCTTACATTTTTTATACGAGTATATATGTAAGCTGTGACAAATGCCCCGATGAGTGCACCATGGATGGCAATACCACCATTCCATATCTCTATGATTTTGCCTGGATTTTCGCTATAGTAATCCCATCGCATTGACACATAGTAAATACGTGCACAGATAATGGATATAGGAACTGCCCATAATAATAAATCTGCAAGAAAGTCTTCAGGCAGACCTCGCTTAACGGCCTCTCTTTGCCCAACAACATAAGCTAAAATGATTCCCGACACAATCAGCAATCCATACCAACGAACTGGAATTGGTCCTAAATGAAAGGCAATCGGGTCAATTTGCAATAGTAATAAATCCATCTTCTACTCCTCTCAATATGTCATGAACAATGTTGTTCGCTTTTTAATCGTCTAACACATCATTTGATGAAATCACTTCATCTAAACGTCTTGAAAATTCCTCTGCCGCATTGACGCCCATTTTCTTTAAACGATAGTTCATCGCTGCCACTTCAATAATAACGGAGACATTGCGTCCAGGTCTTACTGGAATTGTTAGTTTTGTTAGTTCCGTGTCAATTATTTTCATTTTTTCTTCTTCTAAGCCCAATCGATCATAAACTTTTTGTGGATCCCATATTTCGAGCTCAATGATGAGGGTAATACGTTTATAGGGGCGTACTGCACTTGCACCAAAGAGTGTCATAATGTCAATAATGCCAATGCCTCGTATTTCCAATAAGTGCTCTAACAAAGGTGGAGGGCTTCCAATTAATAGGTTTTCTGATTCTTGACGAATTTCAACACAATCATCAGCAACTAAACGATGACCCTTTTTTACAAGCTCAAGTGCTGTTTCACTTTTACCTACGCCGCTTTTACCGATTATAAGCACACCAATGCCATACACATCGACAAGTACTCCGTGTGCTGCTGTCATTGGAGCTAAGCGCCCCTCTAAGTAGTTCGTCAATCTACTCGAAAATTTGGTTGTTGTCATATGTGTTTTAAACACAGGTACATGCTTTTCGTTTGAGGCCTGAATAAGTTCCTCTGGTACTTCTAAATCTCTAGAAATAATAATAGCAGGTGTATCCTGTGAACAAAGTAAACGCATACGCTCAAGCTTAACATCCGCTGGTAGCATTTCAAAAAAGGAAAGTTCAGTCTTGCCAAGCAATTGTACACGATTTGCTGGATAATGAGTAAAGTATCCTGCCATCTCAAGCCCTGGTCTTGAGATATCACTTGTCACAATTGTCCTGCCTATTCCTTCTTCACCAGCTAATAACTCTAATTTAAATTTCTCCATAACATCTCTTGTTAATACTACGACCAATGAAAAAGCCTCCAATCAATGGATAAGGTTCATCTTATTTTAGCATGTCTATGTGTAAAAGAAATGTATTTACTCTCAATACAGCGTTTACTTGCACTAAAAAAACTAGCGGCTCTCCAGCCCGCTAGTTTTTAAAAAGCAATTATTTTTGAGTTGCTAACCATTTAGCAACAGCTTCAGCATCTGCACCTTTTACTAATCCTGCAGGCATGCCGTTTTTACCATTATTTATAATATCTAAAATTTCTGATTCAGACAAACGTGAACCTACATCATTTAATGCTGGACCATTTGCACCTTGTAGCTCGCCACCATGACAAGTAACACAAGATTTCATCGCTATTGCTTCGCCATCTGGCTCTGTAGCAGTCTCATTACCATTATTTGATGCAGTTTTATCTCCGCCGCCACATGCTGCTAAGAAGATTGCTGATCCGAACACTAATGTTAACATTGCTTTTTTCATTAGTACCCCTCCTCATAATAAATACCTTACGCCGCCATTATACCAAAATTATGCACGTTTGAAACCTTCTCCTAATACCTCATATGCATCAGAAACGATAACAAACGCTGATGGGTCAACGCTTTTAATGAGTTGTTTCAGCTTTGTGAATTCTGTTTGATAAACAACAACCATCAGAACTGGTCGTGCTTCTCCTGTATACCCTCCAATTGCTGGTAACTTCGTTACACCACGATTAATTTCAGCATAAATGGCTTCCCTTACCTCATCTTGTTTCAATGTAATGATATAGACCATTTTAGACTGACTAAAACCTAGCTGAATAATATCAATCGTTTTTGTGGTAACATAAAGTCCAATCAGAGCATACAAACCTTTTTCTAAGTCAAAAACAATTGCTGCACTAATTGCGATAACGCCATCTATTAACAGCACACTTGTTCCAAGCGACAATCCTGTAAACTTCGTAATGATTTGCGCCAGTAAATCAGTGCCACCAGTTGAAGCATTCCCCTTAAAGACCAGTCCTATTCCTAGGCCAACAACAATTCCACCAAAAAGAGCACCCAATAAAGGATTATCAGTCCACGGCTCCCAGCTATTTGTTAATAAGACGATAAAAGGTAATGTAATTGTCCCAATAAAGGATTTTATTCCAAATTTTTTGCCCAATAATAAAACACCAGCAATAAAAAGCGGAATGTTAAATGCATACTGAACAATTCCCGGATTCCAACCAAATAAACCATGCAAAATCGTACTTATTCCACTTACCCCACCTGAAGCGACTTGATTTGGTAATAAAAAGACATTAAAACCAATAGCAATTATTGCCGCTCCTACAATGACATACACATACTCCACAATGCTATCTCTCACATCATGTTTCATTTCCCCACGCCCACTTCAACTATCAGAATTTTTTAAAGACGAGATGATTATAGCAAATACTTTTAGCATTGAGAACTTCATCATGATGAAGGGATACTAGATTGAGGAAGGTATAAAATAAGCTATCTTACAGTATTCAATAAGATAGCTTTGTTGATTTGGTTTAAAATGATTTTTCTGCCCATTCGATGGCTTCATAATATAAAAGATCAATGTCAACTAACTGAATATTCAACTGTACAGCTAGCTCTTCTAATCGTGGCCAATCAAGTTTACTTAACGCAATACTAAACTCCAAATATGGGGTCATTTCCGTTTCAAAGCCTAAAATGGTATTCGTAATAGCCTCTGAGAATGGTAGCTGCTGTAAAATAACATTCATCGGTCTTTGAAGTAATGTATCAATTAGAGAAAACATGCCGACTAAAAAATATTCTGAGAAATTCTTTTTATAAGCAAGCTTAGCTAGTTTTTCACAAACCTTAGCTCGGAATAAAGACGTACACATCACTTCTTTAAAAAGATCAGAATCAGCATCAATATCAATTTCACGCATGGCCAATAAATAAATCCATTTTCGTAAATTGGATACGCCCAATAACACAATCGCTTGCTTGATGGAGCGCACTTTAGATTTAGAACGTTTAGATGAGTTATTAATCATTTGCAATAATTTGTATGTCAATGAAATATCACGTTCAATATTTTCCGCTAACAAATGAATATTTGGTTCTTCCTCTTTTAGTAAAGAGATAATGTGAATATATTGAATCGCATTTGCTGGAATGTCTGTTGCTCGTATTATTTGCGGTTGTTCAAAAAAATAACCTTGAAATAAAACATAGCCTGAGGATTTAGCGACTTCAAATTGATGACGCGTCTCTACCTTTTCAGCGAGCAAATGAATATGTGGAAATTTCTCCTTAACTTTATTTTCGATTTCCATTCTTTTTACGATGGAAGAAGCTAAAAAATCCACCTTAATATAATCAATTTGTTCAAATAATTCATCATAAACTTCCACCTGATCATCCATCATAAAATCATCCAAGGCAATTTGAAACCCCTGTTTTTTTAGCTCAATTACACGCTCCACTAATTGAGAGGTAAGTGGAACATCCTCTAATATCTCAATCACTACCTGTGAGGGATTTAAAAATTCATGTATAGAGCTCATCAATAAGTTTTCAGTAAAATTAACAAAGCCAGGCTTACCTTTCGTTACCTCTTCAAAACCAATTGAAAGAAATGAGTTCACAAGTACATCAATCGTTGCTGCATCTGAATCGACCATTGGAAAGGCATTTACACTTTTGCTACGGTATAACAATTCATATGCAACGACTTGCTCATGAAGATTAAATATAGGCTGTCTGCCAATGAATACTTCCATTCCATTGTCCCCCATTTCTCCATTTTCTAGTAATTTATAGTATAACATTTTTTACGACCTGATGCTTATACTTCAAGCTAACTTAACATGCCAACTTGGCTTTTTCAGCAAATAATAAAGAAAGGACAGTCCCTGTGATGATGAATCACTTAAGGACTGTCCATATTATTTACCGACTTTGGATTTTATTGCACCGATCACTGCAGGCACAACTGATATAAAGATAATCAGAATCAGTACAACTGAGAAGTTATCTTTAATAATTGGAATATTCCCAAAGAAGTAACCTAATAACGTACAACTGAATACCCATAAAATTGCACCAAAAATATTATAAAATAAGAAATAACTATATTTCATTTTACTTGCACCCGCCACAAACGGGATAAATGTACGAATAAATGGCATGAAACGTGCGATTACGATCGTTTTCCCACCATGTGTATTAAAGAATTTTTCAGCTGCTTCCATACGCTCTTTCTTAACAACTCTACCGAGGAGGCTCTTTGGCGGAATAGATGTCCCTACCTTATGTCCAATATGATAGTTCATCGTATCTCCCAAAATAGCTGCAGCTAAAAATACAGGGATTAAAATCCACATATCGAATGCGCCCATTGCCGCAGCTAATGTTCCACTTGCAAATAACAAGGAATCACCAGGTAAGAATGGGAAAATAACAACCCCTGTTTCTACAAAAACAATCGCAAATAAAATAAGATAGCTCCAATTGCCAAAATCACGAATAATTTCTTCTAAATGCACATCGATATGCACAATAAAACTTATTAACTCCTTAATGAGTTCTAACATGTTTTTGTATGCTCTCTTTCAATAGTATTTTTACCTAAAAGCTTTGACGTGGCTTCACCTCAAAGGGTTCCAGTTTTGTACGTCTTTTTACATTACTTCCTCACTATATGACAAGCTCTTGAAAAGTATGTAGAAGATTTCACAAGTTTGATTTTATCACTTACAGACATCTACTCTCAACTGATTTTACTATTATACGAATAATGTACAAAAAAAGAGCTACCATTTTTCAATAGTAGCTTTTCTCGTTTAAACTTTTTCTTTTAATGAGCGTCTTAGTATTTTTCCTGTTGTGTTTTTTGGTAGTTCATCCAGTATTTCAATTACTTTCGGAACCTTATACTTCACCATATGTTTAGCACAATAGGATAGTAGATCGTCTGTTGTAGTAGCAGCCACTTCTTTCAACACAACGTAGGCATGTACAGCTTCCCCTAAGTTAGGGTCTGGGAAGCCTACCACCGCTGCCTCTACAATATTATTATGGGCAAACAGCACTTCCTCCACTTCCCGAGGATAAACATTAAAGCCCCCTACAATAATCATATCCTTTTTGCGGTCAACAATGTAAAAATACCCTTCTTCATCTACCTTTGCTAAATCTCCTGTATAGAGCCAGCCGTCACGAATCGCCATCGCCGTTTCTTCAGGCATTTTATAGTATCCCTTCATCACATTTGGACCACGTACAATTAGCTCTCCAACTTCGCCCACAGGTACTTCCTGACCATTAACATCAACAACTCTATTCTCGACATTGCTAATGGATGTTCCAATAGAGCCAGCTTTACGATCACGATCTAATGGGTTAAAACATGTCACGGGTGAAGCTTCGGATAAGCCATAGCCCTCTGACACACGCACATTAAATTTCTGTTCGAAATTATGTAGTAGCGCAACAGGCAAGGAGGCACCACCTGAAATAGCTAAACGAATTGTCGAGAAATCTTCAGGATTGCCCTCAGGTAATTGGTACAAGAAATTATACATAGTAGGAACACCAGCAAATACCGTTGCTTTTTGCTCTCGTGCTAAAGCGAAAATTTCGCTAGGGCTAAAGCGTGGTGCAAGTAAAACTGTTGCCCCACTTAATAAAGGCGCATTCACCACTACCGTTAAGGCAAATACATGGAATACAGGTAGTGTCGCAATAACACGGTCCTCTGCATTAATGCCTAAATAATGCGCAACATCACGTGCATTTGAGTACACATTGCCATGTGTCAGCATGGCTCCCTTTGGACTACCTGTAGTTCCTGAAGTATATAAAATAATAGCATTGTCATCCTCTGCAACTTCAACAGGTTGTAAAGATTGAGTGGTTTTGGCGATTACATGTGTAAATAAATGTGTTTTTTCTTGTGCTTGTGGTGATAAAGCTGCCACTTTTTCCGCTATATCTGGTGTGGTTTCACAAACTATAAATGTTTTTACCTGTGGAAATGCTTGTACACCTTTTTCAACCAAGGGTAGCAACATATCCAGAGCAATGACTGCTTTTACATCTCCATTATGCAAAATGTAAGAAATTTCATCCGGTGTATAGATTGGATTAACAGGTATTGCTGTTGCCCCTAAGCGCATTGTTGCATAGAGTGCAATTAAGTAGTGTGGCGTGTTGCCGAGTAAAAACGCCACATGATCCCCTTTTTCAACGCCTAAATCTTGTAATCCTTTTGCAAAGCGGCCAACTGTATGCTCAAATTCCCCGTAAGTCGTATCTTTCCCCATAAAATGATACGCAACTTTTTCAGGTTGTTCTGCTGCCTGTTGACGAACACGTGAAACTAAATTCAATTACACCATCCCCTTATCGTATAAAATGAATCGTTATTCAGTAATATTATATAAGAAATATATCTAAAAAACAATGAGTCTTTTTATCTCATGTCATAAATTACGTTAAATAATTCATTTTTTTCTCTTTTAAACCATTACTTCATGAGCGAATATGGGAGATATAGCGCCATCGAATTAAATAAAAATAAACCACTTGTATTAATACAAAAAAGCCAAAAGCAAAGAATACTTCTTTTACAATCGATATATTCGCAATGTCCCTTAAAATACCTTGAACCATTAGAAAAGCAAAGGCACTATGCATCATCGCAACACCCCAAGGTAAAAAGAATTGGGGAAACAAATGGCGATTAACTAGCTTTTTTAACTCTGTATCTGTTAAACCCATACGTTTTAATACATCAAATTTACGCTTTTCACGTTCGAGGGATGTATGCAATTTAAAATAGATAAAGCTACCAGCCGCAAGTAAAAATACAGTGGCTACTAAAACACCCACTAATGTAAATAATGAGTAGGTAGCTAGTATATAAGAATAATTTAATCCTGCATTTTCAAAGTAAAAAGGGCTAAACTTATCCTTTTTAATAAAATATAAATTGGATTCTAGATGATCGATATCCTTACCAATATCCTTCGTTTCCATCCATTGAGGAATAACAAATGTAAATAGATGATAGCTTGGTTGAATAATGTCTTGATCGGAAATCGGATGAATAAGCTTCGCGAAGTCTTCATCACTAATGACAATCGAATTGACACTGACAATCGAGCCTGGAAACACTATTTTTGGATAGACACTATCAATAGTGAGCGGTATATTGTTTTCTTCTAAAACAGTATGCACAACTCGATCTTTTAATTTTTTTAGGGAATCCTCAGAATAAGGAATGAATACTGCCTCACCTGCTTCCAAATTCAATAATGGATAACTGTAGGAAGAAAGCAGGACGTTCATATCGGACTCTCGAAAAACCTCCACTTCATTTCGAGTGAAAGAGGAGGTTTGCTTCACAACAATAAAACGGGATAGCTGATAAGATAAACCTTTCTCCTCTAATTGCAGCCTTAAAGAATTGATATGCTCCCGTTCATATGGATTATCGACATCCCCTTTATAAACCAGCCCGAGTGGATTTAATCGATCATATTGCGTTGTGTAGGAGGACATTGTTGCTAAAACACCAACAGATAAAAATGCAAGTGTCGATACCATCGTCACAACGAAAAACATTTTCACGTTATCCATCATTATATGCGTTTGTTCTGCTAGCGATAGTAGACGGTAGCGTTGCCAATGATATTTGCGTTTCCCACGTGCTAAATCTAAAAAACAAGGTACAGAATCACTGAAAAAATAATAGGTGCCAAATGTTGCGGAAAATGGTATTAACAGCGTTAGCCCAATTAGTGATGTATGTCCGACAACAAACGCGAGAATATACGTCGTTACAATTAAAGCAATACCATAGAAAGCTCGTATTTTGGAATACGTTGTTAAGCTATTTAAATAATCACTGCCTTTTATAAGATCTCGTAATTTTCTCTCTCGTGTAAAATACACACTAATAAAGGAAATGACGAAAAATGCACTTGTGAAAACACCAATCGTTAATAAAAATGGCTCCCATGAAATATAGAGTGGTAAATCTTCTAAATGTAAAATTTCCCGAACAATCATAAAAAAGAATTTTGAAAAGGAGAAACCAAAGACAATACCTACAATAATGGAGCCTGTTCCAATAATCATTGTCTCTAAAAAGACAAGTTTATTCATCTGACGTTTTTCCATTCCCAAGTGCAATAAAATAGCAAATTCATGTGATCGGGCCTCTAAAAAAGCACTCATGGAATAATATAAAAAGAATAATGTAAACAGGACGAGAACAATTTCAGCCCCCACCATCCCAATGAGAGACATCTCCCCTAATATCCCACGTTCAATATCAGGGTGAAACATCAGCATGGAATAGATAAAAAATACAGCCACAGAAAAAAAGCTTGCCATGAAAAAGGCGCCATATATCCGGCTGTTCCGCACGACATTACGGTAAGCGAATTGTCGAAAGGTCACCTACTTGCCCTCCTCCTAGTAAGCTCAAAACATTTAAAATACGTTGGAAAAACATCTGACGGCGGTCATCTCGATAAATTTCATTAAAAAATTCACCATCTTTAATGAATAACACTCGATCACAATAACTTGCTGCAATTGGATCATGCGTGACCATCACGATTGTCGTTTGTTTATCCTGATTCACCTTTGTCAATAGTTCAAGCACATCACGTGAAGAATTTGAATCTAAATTACCTGTAGGTTCGTCCGCTAAAATGAGACTAGGATTATGAATAAGCGCACGACCAATTGCTGTTCTTTGTGCCTGTCCCCCAGATATTTCATTTGGACGTTTATGAAGGAAGGAAGTTAAATCTAGCTTTTCTACAATACTTGCCAGACGCTCCTCCATTACCTCTAGGGGCTGTTGATCTAACGTTAAGGGCAACACGATATTTTCCTCGACCGTCAGCATATGCAAAAGGTTGAAATCCTGAAACACAAAGCCAAGCTGTCTTCTTCTAAAATAGGCAAGCTCTGTTGCATTCAACTTATGTGGATTCATTCCATCTAAAATGATTTCTCCACTAGTTGGTTCATCGATGGTCGAAATAATATTCAACAATGTCGTTTTACCGCTTCCTGAGGGCCCCATAACAGCTAAAAACTCGCCTTCTTCCACGTCAAAGCTCAATTGATTTAATGCACGATGCGTTACTTTACCTTCGTACACTTTTGTCACATCTTTAATTTGTAAAATAGGCATACTTCATTCACCTTATTTCTTCATTAATTCTAAGGATTGAGGTAAAAGCCACTGTAAAACGACCTCAAAACCAATGTGAAAATGAGGCTCTGTTAAAGCCAGTATTGACTCTTCCTCTACTAAACTAAAGCAATGCTCCCCAATAATTACATCCCAAGCATCCATTTCTCCCTCTACGATTTCCCCACATACAGTATAATACCCACTATACATAATCTGTTGACCGTCTACAGGAAAAGCATTCAATAATGTTGGTTGCTGTAAGTTTAACCCAAGGCTCTTTGAAAAATGCAGTAGTTCTTCATCTAACTTTTCATTTGCCAGGATAAAATTTTGATAGGCTAATGGATCTCCCGCTTGCAGATGTGTCATATAAAGCGCATTTGTTTTCTCCTTATCGATTGTTAGTTTCCAATCTTCTATACGTACCTCTACCATCCTAGTGCCCCCTAATTTGTAAATGTTACTGTCACAATCGTCCCTTTTCCTACCTCTGATGTAATAGCCAGCTCATGCCCTAGCTTTTCACAGATTTCTTTGGCTAAATAAAGGCCCATTCCAGTTGATTCACCTGTTTTCCGCCCATTTTCGCCAGTAAAAAAGGCTTTCGTAACACGAGAAAGATCGGAAGCTGGAATCCCAATACCCTCATCACAAATCGCAAGTTGTACATAGTCATCCTTTTCAATGGCAGAAATAACAATTTTTTTATTGGCTTCAAACGTGTATTTCACTGCATTGGTGATAAATTGTCCAAGAATGAAACGAAGCCATTTTGAATCACTGGCAACAATTAGATCGTCGTCAATATGAATTTCCGGGAAAACTCTTTTCGTAATAAATAAACGTTTATTTTCATTAACAGTTGCAGTTACAATACCTTTTAACGCAACTCGCTCTACTTGCATATCATCCTCAAAATTTTCTAGGCGTGCATTAACAAGTACCATGTCCAATCCTCTACGCAAGCGATCGATTTCCTCCTGAACATTCTTTTTATCAAGAGGTCGGTCATCTTGTAATAATAATTCAATCACTGAAATAGGTGTTTTCATTTGATGGACCCACTGGTTCATAAATTGATCATGCCTTTTTTGACTTGCATATAAAGCATGCAGCTCATGTTGATAAAGTCGATACAATTCATGCATATACTTCTCAGTTTGTATAGCTTCTGGCGTTTTTGCATTTTTTTGTAGCACATCCTCCATTGCTGATGGAAGCTGAGTTATCTTCAATAAGTAGCGTTGCCGCATTAAATAGCGGACAAGTAAAAAAGATGCTAATAGCACAAGGCTAATACAAAAAGAATAAATAGCCGTATCAATATTTCGAAAACCGTCTAGTGCATAGATAACCATGATGAAGCCAACTAATAAGAGCTGGAACACAATAAATGATGCATAATCACGTAAAAAAAGCTTCCAGCCCACTATAGCTCACCTGCACTTAATATGAATCGATAGCCTGCACCACGTACCGTTTCGATTGTTGACGATATATGATAATCCGCTAACTTTTTTCGAACTCGGGTCATATTCACATTCAAAGTGTTTTCATCGACAAATGCTTGATCGTCCCAAAGCTCCTCTAACAATTGCTCACGCGAAACTACTTTCGGTGCATTGCCCATCAATAGCTCTAAGATGATACATTCTTTTTTCTGAAGTGGAATTTCTAAATCATTTTTATGTAGCTCCATTCTTTCTAAATGAAGTACAAGCTGTCCTTGCTTGATTGTCCGTTCTTCTTGCCTTGCTGCATATTCACCATATGTACGGCGTAGATGACTACGGATTTTAGCCAACACAATTTCGTAGTTAAAAGGCTTTGTAATAAAATCGTCGCCCCCATTTTCAAGTGCAAAGATTTGGTCCATTTCTCCTGAGCGTGCAGAAATGAAAATTATCGGACATGTTGTATGCTGACGTAGCTGGCGACACCAATAATAGCCATCATAAGCGGGTAAATTTATATCAAGCAGCACCATATGTGGATTAAATGCTGTAAATTCTTCTATAAGATGATCAAATTCTTGAATTGTTGCAACTTCGTATTGATATTTTCTAAGCGTTTCCGCTAGTAATGATGCAATCTTGACATCATCTTCAACTATGAATATTCGATGCTTTTCCATATCAACACTCCTTTCTTTCTATATTGTATCAAAAAAAGGTTCGACGACATAATTGTCAGCGAACCTTTAGGCTAAAACATTACATGAAACCGTATTTTCCTTAATAAATTAATTGTAAAAAGTCCTCAGTTGAAATTCCACCAAAATATGTAGGGATATCAATGTCTGCTAATGCCTTAGCAATTGCAGCTCTGTCATAGTTTGTCCCAACTAAGCGCTGTTCTATATCAGCCATATCACCGACACCAAAGAAATCTCCAAAAATATGCACTTCTTCCATCACACCATGATTTACTTCTAGACGAATATCAATGCCTCCTGTTGGGAATCGGTGTGTTTTTTGAATATTAAAGCGAGGTGATTTCCCAAAATTCCACTCCCAAGTTTGATAGCGTTCCTCTGATAGCTTGTGGATATTTGCCCAATCATCTTCGGTTAGCTCATAATAACGAATATTTTCTTCCCCGCCAAAAATGGATTTTAAAATTTCAAGGCGGAATTCCTCAACTGTCATTTGCTCTTTTAAAAACTCTGAAATGTTTGCTACTCGTGAGCGAATTGATTTAATACCTTTTGATTCGATTTTATCCTTTTTGACCTTTAAGGCTGAGACAACCGCATCGATTTCTGTATCAAACATCAATGTACCATGGCTGAACATACGTCCTTTTGTAGAGAACTGAGCATTTCCTGAAACTTTACGTCCCTCTGCTAGTATATCATTACGTCCTGAGAGCTCTGCATTCACACCCATTTTTGCTAGAGCGTCAACGACTGGTTGCGTGAATTTTTTATAGTTCATAAAGCTATCGCCATCATCATTTGTAATAAAGCTGAAGTTAAGATTGCCTAAATCATGATAAACAGCACCACCACCTGAAAGACGGCGCACAACAATAATGCCATTGTCCTCTACATAGTCTGTATTGATTTCTTCAATCGTATTTTGGTTTTTACCGATGATGATAGACGGTTGATTAATGTAGAAAAGGAGCACTGGCTCTTTCTCAACGTCCATTGTTTTTAACAAATACTCCTCAATAGCAAGATTAATGCGTGGATCATGGATCCCTTTATTATCAACGAAAATCATAGTTCACGTTTCCTCCTTCACAAAATATCCATATTTATTTTACCGTAAATTAGGCATTTTGTGTTGACGAAAAGCATCTGTTATAATACACTAGAAAATATCAAAACAGTAATAGTACAGATGAACTTAAAGGAGGAGTCCACAATGTTAGAAAACGTAGTTGAATTTTTCAAGAATTTACCTGCTAAGCAATGTACTGAGTGCGGTGAAAAAATGGAAGAACAAAGCGAATGCTACAGCAACACTTGTGAAAAATGTAACCACCTATAAGCATTTGCCTATTCTGATATAGTCATATACGTGCCCCACACGTAGCAATCATGACACCCTTCATCATATTTTGATGAACCCTTAATTAAATCTCTTACACTTACAAAAAACAACAGCTGATACGCTCATATCAGCTGTTGTTTTTATGTTGTTGAAAAAGACAATCACTAGCAGTGAAAGACATTTTGGCAAAGTAAGGGGTTTTCTTTCTGCCAGCGCCTAGAGTGAGCAGCTCACTACTCGCCCTTAGAAAGCACGTAGCCTGCAATGGAATCCATACTCTTTTTCATAAAATTTCTATAGATTGCTTTGTTTTCATTTATGTCATGTGAGGCTGAAGAATTATTACATAACCCCAATAAACAACAAAGCACTCACCGTACATTAGGTGAGTGCTTCATGATTAGTTTTCTTCAGCTACTTTAGAGTAACGTTTATTGTGCAGTAGCATAAAGTAACCAAATGTGATCGCTAAGAATGCTACTAAGAAGCCAGCTAGAACTCCATAGTTTTGCATTAAGAATGACGTATCACCAGTAGAAATACTTGATTTAAATGCTTGAACTGTATATGTCATCGGTAATAGCTTGTTAAATACTTGTAATGGTGAAGGTATTAATTCTAATGGGAATGTACCTGCACTTGTTGTTAATTGTAAAATTAGTACAACAATTGCCATGAAACGACCAGGGTCACCAAAGATCGAAACAAGCATTTGGATTAAGGCTAAAAATACATAGCTTGTTAATAAGGCTGTTAAAATAAAGTAGCCCATGTTATTCACTTCGAGGCCTAGACCCCATTTGACAATAACTACTGTTAGTAATGTTTGCACTAAACCTACGACTGCTAGTACAGTCACTTTACTTGTAAACCAAGATGCCCCGTTTTTAGGACGAATAGCAGGTTCAACAAGTGGGAACACAATTGAAATTAATAATGCACCTACGAATAAACCTAGAGAAATAAAGTACGGTGCAAAACCTGTACCATAGTTAGGAACATGGTTTACAGACTCTTTTTCAACTTCAACTGGACTACCTACCATATCATACGTGTCTTGATTTGCTTTAACTTCATTTGCTTTTTCACTAGCCTCACCTAATTTACCAGATAAAGTAGCTGTACCATCTGCAAGCTCCGTAGAACCATCTGCTAGTGTTGCAGATCCTTGTGCTAGCTCACCAGATTTTGAAGCAAGTGTTGAAGTACCTTGATTTAATGTTGTTGTACCATTCGCTAATTCATTTAAACCAGATGCTAATGTTTTTGAACCTGTTACAGCTGTATTCACACCTGCATGTAGTTCACCTAATTTTGCAGCTAATGTAGCATTACCTGCTTGTAGACCTTTTGCACCTTCCAATAAAGCATTACTTTTAGCTGTTAATGCATTCGCACCAGCTAGCACTTCTGCTTGACCTGCTGCAATTTGAGTTGCCCCAGAGCTTACTTGATTGGCACCAGCTTGTAATTTTTCTGTACCAGCTGATAAGGATGTTAAACCGTTATGCACACTAGCACTACCTGCCTGCAGTTCCGCTAATGTTTGTTTCAACGCTGCTGCTTGCTCTTCAGGCATTGAAGCCATCATCGTTTGTAATTGATTTGATAGAGCTGTAATGCCTGCCTCTACTTTTGCAGATCCCGCTGTTAATTGAGTTGCTGCACCATTCAATGCACCGGCATTCTCAGCAATAGATGCTGCACCTGCACTAATTTGCTGTTGTTTGTCGTTTAAAGTGTTTAAACCAGCACCAACTTTTGCAACACCTTGTGTATATTGTGATAACCCCTGTTCAAGGCTCGTTGCTCCATTTGCAGCTTGCTGTGCACCCTGTTGTAATTGAACAGTACCATCTTGTAGTTTGACTAAACCACTAGATAAGTCATTCGCGCCTTTTGCGGCATCTCCTGCACCTTTTGTTAATTTATCAGTACCATTTGATAGTTCAACTGTGCTCGATGCTAGTTGCTCCAGATATCCTTTTAAATCTTTTGCACCTTTCGCTACTTTTTGTGCACCCTCATCTAGCTTATTTGAGCCATCTGCAGCTTCTGTAAAGCCATCTCCAAGTGTTGCAATGGAATCAAATAATTTTTCAGCATAAGTCGCTGATACTTGAGAATTTACTTCAGCGCGTACACGATCCATTGCAGTCTCACCAATTTGAGCACCAAGGAAGTTCAATCCCTCGTTTGGAATGTAGTTCATTACTAATTTTGATGGTTTGTCATCTAATAGTGTTGTTGCATGTTCAGAGAAATTTGTTGGAATTTCTAAAATCATATAATAGTCACGACTATTTAAGCCTTTTTCAGCTTCATCTTTTGAAACTTCTATAAAGTTAAATTGCTCGCTATCTATCAATTTATCGACCAAGGTATCCCCTAAGTCTAATTTAACGCCATCCATCTCAGCACCAGTATCCTCATTAACAACAGCTACTGGAAGATTAGGAAGCCCCGCATAAGGATCCCAAAACGCCCATAAAAACATACCCGCATACATTACTGGAATAAATAATACAGCAATGATTGACACAAGCATTTTTCTTGTTTTAAAGATCTTCAGCCACTCAGCTTTAATCATATAATATCCTCACTCCTAAACTATTTGACCGAAAACGTCATTTGGTCATTTTCATTCAAAAAAAATAATCAACCTCGACAAATTGCAAAAAGAGCACTTGATTCAATACTTATACAGCTGTATTTTATCGAATCAAGTTAAAATCAAACCTCGAAAGATAGTTTCCTTAAAAAGATTAAGAATCTTTTCTTCAGGGATTACATCACCATGTAACTCATGCCAATCGACAACAAAAGCAAGATATGCCTTCAGCAATAAGTAACTAACTAGCTCCGCATCACACTCTCTAATTTCACCTTTATTAATACGTCGTTGTATTAACTCTGCGACATACGATAAGATTTCAGTCTCGATACGTAGTAGCACCTGTTTAACTGCTGGTGTTCGTAATTCTTTTTCTTCCTCGATTAGCTTTGCAAATAAAAGATGTTTTTCTCGGAACTGTAGCATTTTCATTAAAGCATTATGCGCATTATCCATAAAGCTTGCTGATGCATCCAACACTGCATCTGCTTCCGCTTTCATCTCTCGTACAAGTGACATTGCGATCTCTTGAAATAAAATTTCTTTATTTGCAAAGAATGTATAAATCGTACCTTTACCGACATTGGCGATTTTAGCCACTTGCTCCATTGTTGTTGCCTTGTAGCCAAACAATGTAAAAGATTTTGCAGCTGCTTCAAGAATTTCCTGCCTACGATCCATTAGTAACATCCTTTCTAGTTAGGTTATGTACATCTCTCGTACACTTCAATAAAAATGACCAGAAAACCATTTCGGTCATCTGGTCATTATCATATTCCTATTTCAAAAAAATTGCAAGCCTTTAATGATGATTTTTTTCATCTTTTTTCTCTTCCTCATGATCCATATCATCTGAAGTGTCATTATTATGATCCATCATGTTATTATCCATGCTGTTATTGGCTTTTTCATCCTCTGGGACAACCTTTGTCATATCAGGGCTTCCAGCAATAATTTGTTGCTTTGGCATATTATGAACACCGTTAGCTGTTGTATGTGCATACATATAATACACACCATCATGATCAAAAGTAGTCGTTGCTTTATATACACCGTCTTGCTCTAATTTCCCATCAATCATTTGTCCTTCATCGCGTTTTCCTGATTCCCAAACTTCAAATTCTACTACAGCATCATCGACATTTTTTCCACCTTGTTCAACATGTGCTGCCAGCTCAATCGTTTCATTGAGTGCTACTTCTTTTGGTGTTAAAATTTCAACTTCTGGGATCTGTGGTACTTCTGGTTCTGGCAATGCCTCTTTTTTTTCTCCACATCCTACTAATAATGTAGGGACTGCAATTAGCGCAAATAACCACTTTTTCATCTTTTAATCCTCCATTAATGGCAACCGTATCTTCACGGATGTGCCTTTTTCAACAACACTTTCAATTTCTAACGTTCCCTGTAACTGTTTTAATAACTGTTCAACAATCGATAAACCTAGTCCACTACCACCGTCCGCACGACTTCGAGCTTTGTTAACACGATAAAATCGTTCAGTGACATGGGTTAAATCCTCGACAGGAATACCAATTCCATAATCCCTAATGGTAATTTGTGCACTACCAGCCTTTTCAGCAGCAACAATTTCCACCTTAGAATTTTCATGCGAGTAATTAATCGCATTTTCAACAATGTTAATAAAAATTTGTTTTAGTTTTACTTCATCCGCTTCAATAATTAGGGCATCATCTACATCTAAATATAAAGTTATGTTCTTTTTATTTGCTTGATGCGTTAAGATTTTTTGAACCTCTCGTAATGTTTCACCTAACGGAATTGGATATAAATCAATGTCAGTTTGTTCATTTTCTGTTCTTGCCAGTTGAAGTAATTCGTTTGTTAAGCGTTCCATGCGATTGGCCTCACGGACGATTAGCTGAATGGTTTCTTCTTTTTGGCCTTCTGTGATGATGCCATTTTGCATGGCTTCGCTATAGCCCTTTACATAGCTAATTGGTGTTCGTAATTCATGCGAGACTGTTGCCAAGAATGTTTTTTGTGCTTCATCCTCTTGCTGAATGGCCTCTGCCATTTTATTAAAGGTACTAGATAATTTACCGATTTCATCTCGTGAATTGACAGGTACACGAGTCTCATAATTCCCATAGGACATCTGCTCCACTGCAAGCTGTAAATCGTTTAATGGTCGCATAATATGTCGAATCCCTTTATAAATTAAATAGCTAACAACTACTAAAAATATGAAGGCACTAATAAACAATAAAATAACGCCACTATTTGCCAATTCACTAATTTTGGCCAGTGGGAAATAAATATAAATAATACCTTCTAATCGATTTTGATCAACAAGTGGTACAACCACCGAAATAAGTTGTCGATCAAAGCGAGGCTCGTACCCAATTTTTTGTACATACTTTCCTGCCAATAATTTTTGTCTTTCCTCAGGACCAATCAATGTCTCATAATCGATATCAAATGGAACACAGGCACTTAATTCACGAGGATTCCTTACCGCAAATATATTCAAATTGGAATAATCATTAAATTCTTCAATATCTGCAATAAATTCATCCGTTACCTTGCCATTGTCATACATTGTTTGTAGCTTCAATCCAACTTCGACCATTGTATCTTCTGTATCTTGTACATATAAACGTTGATATAAAAAATTTGTGAGAACATACATAAAGACGACGGTAATAATTAAAAAGGCGAAAATTAACAACCAAATGCGCGTGGCAATTTTTTTCATTCGCCAGGATCAAAGCGGTAGCCCACACCCCAAACGGTTTGAATATGCGAAGCCGCATCCTTTCCAAGCTTTATTCGTAAAGTTTTAATATGTGTATCTACCGTGCGTGTTCCACCTACATAATCAATATCCCAAATGCGTTCTAATAATTGCTCTCTCGAATAGGCATTTCCTGGATTTTTCATAAATAAGTGTAAGAGTTCAAATTCCTTTAAAGTAAGTGGAATACTCTTTCCATCAACGGATACTTTTCGTGCTATTTCATCTATTTTAATAGAGCCAAAAATTACGTACTTTTGCTGTAGTTCTGTAATATTTGCACCACTTCGTCTTAATACAGCATAAATTCTGGCTACGAGTTCATCATGTGTAAATGGCTTAACAATATAATCATCTCCGCCAAGTGTAAGACCTTTCACTTTATCCTCATTCGCATCACGTGCAGTTAAAAAAATAATCGGCACATTGGACATAGCCCGAATACTTTGACAAACAACAAAACCATCCTCATGTGGCATCATTACATCAAGTAATACTAAATCTATATTTTCACGCACTATTACATCGTAAGCCTCAGTTCCACTAGCGGCAGTAAATGTCTCTATATCAGAGTTATTGAGCATCATTTCAATTAAATTACGCATATCCTGCTCATCATCAACTATTAATACAGTTGTCATCATTGTTCCTCCCTTACTAACAGCTGAAAAGCACCTTTCCCCACATCAACTGTTTTTTCCTTCTGGCCATCTTTTATAAAATACAATGTGTGATCATCATAGCCAGCGACAACAATATAATCTTTAAATTGATCCACTACAAATGGATTTGCCCCAACCTCTTGCTGCCATTTGATATGGCCATCAAAGTCAGCCACATATAACTCGTTGTGACCATGACTTACAACAAGAATAGCATCTTTGGTCTTTTTTATTCCTACTGGCATCAAAGGCATGTCAATCTCTCCATGCAGTTGACCTGTAGTCAAATCATATTTTTTAACAGAACTATTTGGCTTACTTCCTTCCCCATGACCGCCTACCCATAGCTCATGTTTTTCTTCTAGAACAACTATTCCATGTGCAGACTTTTGAATCGGCCACTCTTGCTCAATTTTTAAATCCTTCATATTTAATACAGATAACTTTGTATCTTTAAAATTAATAACATATAGTTTATCCCTATACGATGTCATTGACATTGGATAATTGCCAAGTTGTTGTGAAGCTAGCTGATTGCCTTCTTGATCAAAGCTTGTCACTGTATTGGTTTTACTATTCGTGATAAAAAATTGCTTGATGTTGTCATCGTAGTATACATTGGTCGTACCAATCTCTACTTTTTTTGAATAGAGCTTTTCTCCGGTGGATATTGTATAGACGTCGATGTTATTTAGTTGGTGTCCATATAATAAAACTTGGTCATCTCCTAATAATATGGCCCCTGAATAAGCCTTATCAAATAACCATGTCGCAAGCATATTCCCATCCTCATCAATAAAATCTAATGATGGCTCTTGTATGTTCAATGAAGCTATAAAACTTCGTTCCCTTTCAATGGGTTCATATGACTTTTCAGCGCAACCCGCTAACCATATAATTTGTAGTAACGAAAAAATGAAGAATGCCCATTTTTTCAACTTTATCACCTCTGCCCCTTTACTATACTTCACAATTGTGAAATTCGGGTGAAACTTGGAAGGTAAATTTATGACAAACCATGAAAATACATTTCACATATCAGGCGCGCAATTCTTCTAACAGTTCAATCATCCAACCAATATTTCCGTCCTTACATATATTACAAAGATAATGGTAAGGAGGAATAGAGTATGATATCCATTAGCTTATGTATGATTGTAAAAAATGAAGAAGATGTTATTGGTCGATGTCTTGACTCTGTCAAAGATATAGTAGATGAAATTAATATTGTTGATACGGGATCAACAGATAGTACAAAGCAAGTGGTTGCACAATATACAGACCGAATTTTTGATTTTAAATGGATACATCACTTTGCAGCAGCACGAAACTTTTCCTTTCAACAAGCAACAAAAGAATACATCCTCTGGCTTGATGCTGACGATGTTTTTTTAGAGGAAGACCGCCAAAAATTAAAGGCACTCAAAGCATCTCTTACTTCCGACATTGATGCTGTTTCTATGAATTATCATTTAAGTTTCGATCATGAGGGAAATGCAGATGCCTTAATAAGAAGATATCGCCTTGTCAGGAGGGAAAAGCAATTTCAATGGATTGGTGCAGTTCATGAATATTTAGAAGTTTGTGGTATGTTGTTTGATAGTGATGTTGCTGTCAGCCATTTACCGTTAACCCATGATCACTCCCGCAATATTACGATTTATAGACAACTGATTGAAACGGGAGAAACACTATCACCACGTGATACATTTTATTTTGCTAATGAATTAGTAGATCATGGCCTGTTTGAGGAAGCTATTTATTATTATGAATTATTTTTAACGTCCAAATTAGGGTGGATTGAAGATAACATACGTGCCTGCTTAAAATTAGCTGATTGCTATTCCCATTTAAACGATAAAGAAAACAATTTCAGCGCTATACTACGAAGCTTTGAATACGATATCCCCCGACCAGAAGCCTGCTGTCGCCTAGGTTATCACTTTATGGAACAATCCAGAAATTACGAAGCTATATTTTGGTATGAGCAAGCTCTAGTGATTAAACAGAAGCCAAATGCGCCCTTTCAAAACAAAAGCTTTTCTACATGGCTACCCCACTTACAGCTCTGTGTTCTTTACGATCGCTTACAACAATATGAACTAGCCAATGCCCATAATGAATTAGCGGGCTCGTTTATTCCGAATGACCCAAAAATTCTACACAATAAAGAATATTTCAAGCGTATTTTAACAATCAATCAAAATGACTCTTAAAAAATATCTATCACCATCTAAAAAGTTTCGTCTCCTATTCGCAGGATAAACATCCAATTATCTTAAATACAGTTGCAACGAATCTATAAATAACTCTCTATTTACAAGTAATTAATAGTTATGTGTCTACCTCCCTTATCATTCATCAGAATACGATATTTGAGAGAGGAGGTGAGATTATGCATTTTGGAAATTTTATAGATAGAGTTTGCAGTAAGTGTCATTCATTTCCTTGTTGTTGTAAAACTGGTCCTATTCCAAGTTGTCCAATTTGGCCAGTGAAACCTACAGGACCGACTGGGGGGATAACTGGACCTACAGGTAGTACAGGTGTGACTGGCGCTACGGGGGTAACTGGCGTTACTGGGGCTACTGGCGCTACCGGCGTTACTGGCGCTACCGGCGTTACTGGCGCTACTGGCGCTACGGGTGTGACCGGCGCTACTGGCGCTACTGGCGCTACCGGCGTTACTGGCGCTACCGGCGTTGCTGGGGCTACAGGTGAGACCGGCGCTACTGGCGTTACTGGTTCTACGGGTGTGACCGGGGCTACTGGTTCTACTGGTTCTACGGGTGTATCCGGGGCTACTGGCGCTACTGGTTCTACTGGAGTAACCGGCGCTACTGGCACTACTGGTGTAACTGGGGCTTCCGGTGTTGCTGGGGCTACTGGCGCTACCGGCGCTACCGGCGTTGCTGGGGCTACGGGCGAGACCGGCGCTACTGGTTCTACGGGCGTTACTGGAGTAACCGGGGCTACTGGCGCTACCGGCGCTACCGGCGTTGCTGGGGCTACGGGTGATACCGGCGCTACTGGCACTACTGGAGTAACTGGGGCTACCGGTGTTGCTGGTTCTACGGGCGTTACTGGTGTAACTGGGGCTACCGGCGCTACCGGCGTTGCTGGGGCTACGGGTGAGACCGGCGCTACTGGCGTTACTGGTTCTACGGGTGTGACCGGCGCTACTGGTGTTACTGGTTCTACGGGTGTAACTGGGGCTACTGGCGCTACTGGTTCTACTGGGGTAACCGGCGCTACTGGCATTACTGGGGTAACTGGGGCTACGGGTGATACCGGGCCTACTGGCGCTACTGGGGTTACTGGTTCTACGGGTGTAACCGGGGCTACTGGCTTGACTGGTGCAATCGGACCTACTGGCGCTACTGGGGTAACCGGCGCTACTGGCTTGACTGGCGCAATCGGACCTACTGGGGTAACCGGGGCTACCGGCGTGACTGGTGCAATCGGACCTACTGGCGCTACTGGGGTAACTGGGGCTAGCGGTGTTGCTGGTTCTACTGGCGCGACTGGCGCAATCGGACCTACTGGCGCTACTGGCGCTACTGGCGTTACTGGCGTTACTGGAGCTACGGGCGCTACTGGGATTACCGGGGCTACTGGCTTGACTGGTGCAATCGGACCTACTGGCGCTACGGGTGTGACCGGCGCTACGGGTTCTACGGGTGTAACCGGGGCTACTGGCGCTACTGGGGTAACTGGGGCTACCGGTGTTGCTGGTTCTACGGGCGCGACTGGCACAATCGGACCTACTGGCGCTACTGGGATAACCGGGGCTACTGGCTTGACTGGTGCAATCGGACCTACTGGCGTTACTGGTTCTACGGGCACTACTGGCTTGACTGGTGCAATCGGACCTACTGGCGCTACTGGGGTAACTGGGGCTACCGGTGTTGCTGGTTCTACGGGCGCGACTGGCGCAATCGGACCTACTGGCGTTACTGGTTCTACGGGCACTACTGGCGTTACTGGCGCAATCGGACCTACTGGCGCTACTGGGGTAACCGGCGCTACTGGCTTGACTGGTTCTACGGGTGAGACTGGGCCTACTGGCGCTACTGGGGTTACTGGTTCTACGGGTGTAACTGGGGCTACCGGCGTTACTGGTGTAACTGGCGCTACCGGCGTTACTGGTGTAACTGGCGCTACCGGCGTTACTGGTGTAACTGGCGCAATCGGACCTACTGGCGCTACTGGGGTAACCGGCGCTACTGGCTTGACTGGTTCTACGGGTGAGACTGGGCCTACTGGCGCTACTGGCGTGACTGGTTCTACGGGTGTAACTGGGGCTACCGGCGTTACTGGTGTAACTGGCGCTACCGGCGTTACTGGTGTAACTGGCGCTACGGGTGCTACTGGGCCTGCGTTTTCTGAAGGATTCTCTGCCTTTAAAAACACGTTGGCTGTTAGTGGATCTACTTCAATCACTAACTGGAGTGTTGCTTCACCATACTTTACAACACCTGCTTTCAATCCAACAACTGGGATATTCACTGTACCAACTACAGGTAGGTATTCCTTTGAAGCAACCATTAACTACTCCACTGCTGCGGCTATTACCGTTACTTTAGGAGCAGGAATAAACCCTTCATTTGCAATTAGACAAAATGCTACTACAAATTTAATTAGTGGCTTGTTCCCTGTACTAAATGTCAATGTGGCGCTTGTATTAACTTTACGCGCAGTTCTTGGAAATGGCACAATCACTTTAGCAGGAGAAGTGAATTTAAATGCTGGAGATACGATTGATTTGTTCTATGAAGCAAATGGATTGACTATCTCTCTTACACTAGGCGGCGCTAACTCTGGTGGTATTGTTTGGTCATGTCATCGAATTTCTTAGAGTTAGGACATTAATCAGCAATACAGCTCTTAGTAGAAATAGCAAACCACAAAATAGTGGTTTGCTATTTCTTTTTCATGTAACAATATAAAAAATAGTACAAACATTGATAATAAATGTTTGTACTATCTGATTTGCATTACTTGAACATTTCCATTAATACTTCATTCGCAACCTGTTTACCTTGCTGTACACATTCCGGAATTGATATTCCTTCAAACGAGCTTCCTGCAAGCTTTACAGTTGGAAAATGTTCTTGTAATTCTTGTTTGATACGAAGGACTTTCGCCTCGTGGCCAACTGTATATTGTGGCATCGCATTTTTCCAACGTGTTACAACCGTTGTGACAGGTGCGCCATCGATACCAATCGTTTTCTGTAAATCCTGTAGCACGGTTTTTTCGATCTCCGTATCCGATAAAGCCACAATCGCTTCGTCGCCCACTCGACCAATATAACTGCGTAATAATACAAAATCCTTTGGTGAAGTACCTGGCCATTTTCGATTCATCCAAGTGCAGGAAGTAATTGAAAAATCACTATTTCGAGAGACATAAAAAGAAAGTGCATCTAAATCACCGAGTTGTTCCTTTTTAAAGGCCATTGTAACGGTTGCAATAGTAGCAGCCTTCATTGTGCCCAATTCATGTAATAGACTTAACTTACTAAACATTTTTTCAGCCATATTAAAGGGGGTGGCAATAATAACAGCATCTGCTTTGATATGTGAAAAATTATTGAGCATCACCTGAACTGAACCATCCTTGCCATGCTCTATTTCCTCTACTTTGACACCCTTCATCACTGTCCCCGGAAGTAGTGATTCTTCTATACTTTCAATGAGTGTTTCAAGGCCATTGCTAAAGGTTTGAAAGATACCTTTATTTTCAGCTATGTGATGATTGCTTAAGAAATTCGTGCCTGACTTCTTCATACCAATCAGCAAACTACGATATTGTTGTTCTAAACTATAAAGCTGTGGGAAGGTTGAGCTCATACTTAACTGCTCAATATCCCCTGCAAATGTACCTGCTAGTAGGGGCTCTACTAGATTTTCCACTATCTCAGCACCAAATCTTCTTCTAAAAAAAGCGCCTAACGGTTGATCGTCATCCTGTGTAGAACGGGGAATGAAAAAGTCCCCCGCCGCACGAACTTTACCACTTAGTGAGAACAAGCCTGAAGTTATGAATGAAGAGATATGCGGTGTCTCTCCAGATAAGAGATGACTAGGTATTGGATATAACTGACTACCAACAGCTATATAGTTTGGACCCGCATTACTTGTTAATAGTTTCTGTTCGATCCCAAGATCCTTTGCTAAATCATTGACATAGTTTTCACGATCAAAAAAAGATTCTGGCCCACGCTCAATAATAAAGCCATCTTTTCTTAGAGTTTGAATTTTTCCGCCAAGACGTAATGACGACTCGACAAGTACGATATCTAATGGCAATTCTTTTGCGCTTGCTTCTTTTTGCATATAGAACGCAGCTGTAAGGCCTGTAATGCCACCGCCTACGACAACTACCTTTCGTCTTTTCTGAGTCACCAACATCATCACTTTCTTTTCGCTTAGCTTAATTTTTTATGAATCGCCTCTACCATCGCATCAATAAATAAAGGATGTGTATTTGGCATCGCTGGACGATAGTATTTTGCACCAAGTTCATCACAAACAACTTTACATTCAAAATCGTTGTCATACAACACTTCTAAATGCTCTGTTACGAAACCTACTGGTGTATAAACAAATGAACGGAAACCTTTTTCTTCGAATAGCTCACGTGTTAAGTCTTGAACATCTGGACCAATCCAAGGCTCTGGTGTTTGGCCTGCTGATTGCCAGCCAACCTCTACATTTTTTAAACCAGTCGCAGCTTGAATAAGACGAGCTGTTTCAATTAGTTGATCTTCATATGGATCACCTAAGTTTTTAATTTTTTCAGGCAATGAATGTGCTGATACAATTAGACAAGCTGTCTCACGTTCTTCTTCTGACATTGCATTGAATGTCTCATTCACTTGTTGTTTCCAGTATTCTATGAATTTGGGCTCGTCATACCAAGATTCCACAGAAGTTATCTTTAAGCGACCTCCTGCGGCCTCTTCAGCACGACCATTATAAGACTTAATTGAGAAAGTAGAGAAATGAGGAGCTAAAACAATAGAAACCGCTTCTTTTATGCCCTCCTCCACCATTTGCTCTACTGCATCTTCTATAAATGGATGAATATGTTTTAAACCAATAAACAATTTATATTCTACAGCATCCTGTACTTCGTTCAAACGTGTACATAATGCTTCAGCTTGTGCTTGTGTTGCCGCAGCTAATGGGGATAAACCACCGATTGCTTCATACCGGCTACGCAAATCTTCTAAATGCTCTGCAGAAGGTTTACGTCCATGACGAATATGCGTATAGTAAGGTTCAATATCTTCTTCTTTATAAGGTGTTCCATATGCCATTACTAGTAAGCCTTTAACTTCTTTCATTACCTTTTCACCTCTAAAATTGTTTTATGTTTTTCATACATTATGTGATAAAAAGAAGCTGCCCAATCTTGATTGTTGGACAGCTCCTTTTCTACATTGAAATTAAAATTCCCTATGTAGAAAAGGACATATTATTCACGCTTGATTGACTTCCATTAAGAACGAGCTTGAATTTGTTGAGCACTATATTCATGAATAAGTGTTGTAAGACGTTTTAAGACATCTGGGTCAACCTCTGGGAAAACACCATGACCAAGATTAAAGATATGACCTGGCATTTCTAGACCTTGATCAATAATATCTTTCGTTCGTTTTTCAATAACTGACCAATCTGCAAGTAATAGGGATGGATCTAAGTTTCCTTGTACAGGCTTGGTAATACCATTGGCACGTGCATCTTTAATCGGTAAACGCCAATCTAAGCCCACAACATCTATCGGTAAATCATTCCATTCCTTTGCTAAATGGCTAGCACCCACTCCAAATTGAATTAATGGTACATTTTCTTTTTGCAACTCTGCAAAAATACGAGTCATAATCGGTTTAATAAATACACGGTAATCCTCTACATTTAAGGCTCCAACCCATGAGTCGAACACTTGGATAGCTTTTGCACCAGCTTTAATTTGAGCCGTTACATCTGCAATAATCATGTCAGCGAGTTTATCCATTAAAGCAAACCAAGCTTGAGGTTCAGATACCATAAATGATTTTGTTTTATTATAGTTTCTTGAAGGACCACCTTCAATCATGTAGCTTGCAAGTGTGAATGGGGCTCCAGCAAAACCGATTAGAGGTACATTTAATTGCTCTTCTGCAAGTAACTTGATTGTTTCTAATACAAATGGTGTATGCTCTTTAGCATTGAATTCACCTAATTTTTCTACATCCGCTACTGAACGAATAGGATTTGAAATAACAGGACCAACACCTGCCTTGATTTTCACATCTATCCCAATTCCAGGGAGAGGTGTGACAATATCTTTATATAAAATAGCAGCATCTACATTGTAATTTTCTACAGGTAGACGAGTGACATACGCACATAGCTCAGGTTGATGTGTAATTTCCTCTAAGGAATACTTTTCTTTAATGGCACGGTATTCTGGCTGAGAACGTCCTGCCTGACGCATATACCAAACTGGTGTATGTGCGGTCCTTTCTCCACGTGCAGCACGTAGAAGTGTATCATTAAAAGTTGTCATGAATAGTTCCTTCCCCTCGTTAAATTCTTACTATAAAAAATCGCATGTTTATTCCTTTATTATTGATATCCGTTTCCAATAGTAAACGCTTCCTCTGTTATTGTATAGTTTTCCTAGTGAAATGTCATAAAATTGTTCTTTCTCGGCATATTCTTTTTGAGCGGAGCGTTAGACTTACGCCAGAAAGGGTATAATCACGCTATATTAGTAAGATTCATAAGGAGGATAAATTCATGTATATTTATTTAACTTCTGGTACTGGCGATTTTTTGGAACAGGTAAAAAATAAGTATCCTAATGAACATATGATTTTAATTCATGGGGAAGGTAACTCTGTACTGATACATGAAACAGAAGGAAAAACAGTATTTGCGACACCTCGTAAATTTGAAGTGCTAGATTCAGTAAATGATTTAGAGGAACACGGTTTCTTTGTTTTCAACAATATTCCTGTAACAGATGAAGGAAGACCAGTTTTCGAGCATCGCTTTTTAGAACGTTCACGCGCTATTGAAAACGAGCCTGGCTTTGTTGCCTTCCGTTTATTAAGGCCTATCAAGAGTGATACTTACATTGTCATGACTCAATGGCATGGACCTCATTCATTTGACGCATGGAAGAGCTCTAAAGCCTATGAAACTGCCCATGCTAGAAGAGATGATTCAACTGGGATACGCCAGCAAAACATCTTCTCAGCAGCTTCTTATGTAACAACCTATAGTGCTATACCAAAAGAAGAAGATTCACAATAAGTTTAAATAATTAAAAGCTCATTTATCCAACAATATCATTGGTAAATGAGCTTTTTAGTATTCTATTTCTACTTTGAAACCTTCGACGTTAATTCACTAATCACCAAAACAATGATAAAGGCAATATAAAACATTGGTTGTGTCATAGCACATAAGCCCACAACAATAGCTTGTGTAATCATGGCTAAACGCACAATTTGCTTCACAGCTAGTTGACGAGCATGATCTGGTAACGGATAGAGCATGTCCATTCGAAATTCGCCACTGGATAACAGAGCTTGTTTTAACTGAATAGTTGTCGCAAAGCTGAGTGCACCTGCTACAATCCATGTAACGACAGGAATATCTACAAATGCTGCAATGATTGCTGAAATAGCAGTAAGGCGTACCCATAAATAGAAATGGTCATCTGTTCGAATAAAGGTACGAAATACCAAGTACTTTTGAGCATTTTCCTTACCGTATGGTACAAATTTATAGAGCCAGTCCATCCAGCTTCGACGGCGAATGCTACCGTGTAAATGAGGTACATCTGTAAAATAATTTGCAAAACGATAGAAGCTCATCATACGATTCTGTTCAAGCTTGACAAAATGCTCATACGGCACTGGTTCACCAACTGATTTTTTACTAAAGACCATCATATAAACAACACTAATAACTGTCGCGATTACTGCTAATAACAACTGTGCATGGAGCCCCATATAAATAGTAGCTGCAAAAATGACAGCTCGGATAAACCTATCCACCCAAACCATCTGCCCTCGTTCACTATAACGATAGCTGAATTCTCCTCGAACACTTAGATATTTCAACACAATAGTAAGTAAAAATATTGTCCATATTTCGACCGTTGTTAATTCAGTCACGGCTTTTAATAAAGGGATACTAACAATATAGACAATCGCTACAATCCACACCTGAGACCAAAACGTCCAAGCCAACGCCTTGCTGAAGTACAAAGACATCTTTGATTCTAAAGGTAATAAGTATACTTGATCTGGCTCTCTCAACAATGTAGTCGGACGGCTAAAGGCCAATAAAATCCCGATGATAACAGCTATCAGGACTTCTGCTGGAAAGTCTGTTTGAACAACTTTCAGCCATTCGCTATATTGATAGCCCCCTGCTCCTATTAGAAATACAAGTACGATAGCAATATGCCCTGTAAAAATAAATTGCATATATTTTTGTACTTCTCCTATATAATGCATGAAGCGAGAGGACCATACATCACGCAAGTTCTTCATGGTCCCGCTCCTTTGTCATAGCAATATAGAGGTCATCTAATGTCGCATACGGCATAGCAAATGATTGACGTAAATCAGCCATTGTTCCTTGTGCTCGAACTCTTCCTTCATGCAATAAGATAATGCGATCACAATGCTTTTCAGCTGTTGATAGAATATGTGTAGACATTAATATAGAAGCGCCTTCTTTTTTCTTTTCATCCATTTGATCTAATAACGATTGAATACCTAATGGATCCAATCCCACAAAAGGTTCATCAATAATATATAGACTTGGATTCACTAAAAAGGCACACATAATCATAACTTTTTGACGCATTCCCTTTGAAAAATGTGAAGGGAACCAATTTAATCTTTTCTCCATTCGAAATTCTTTTAACAGTACCTCAGAACGAGCATCGAGTGTTGCTTTGTCAATACCGTAAGCCATTGCAGTTAATTCTAAATGCTCTCTTAATGTTAGCTCATCGTATAATACAGGGGTTTCAGGAATATAGGAAAAGGCTGTACGATACTTGTCCGTATCTTCCTTTAATGTTACACCATTTAGACGAATGTCCCCTTCCTTTGGCAACATTGTTCCTATAATATGTTTAATCGTTGTACTTTTCCCAGCTCCATTTAAGCCGATTAAGCCAACTAGTTCACCTTCTCCAATCGTAAAAGATAGATCTTTAATAACAGGTTTTCTTGTATAACCACCTGTCACATGTTGTACCTCTAATACTGACATATTCTCACTCCTCTTCTTGTATTATATTTTATCAAAAATTAGCAAATGATACAGGTTTGAGTATGATAGAATGTACTTACATATACGTTAAGGGGGAAATTCTTATGAGCGATTGCCTATTTTGCAAAATTATTGATGGTTCCATTCCAAGTACAAAAATTTATGAAGACGATCATGTCTATGCATTCACAGACATTTCACCTGTTGCAAAGGGCCATACACTATTAATTCCAAAGCATCACTGCAAAGATTTATTTGAAATGCCAGAGGAAGTGGCTCGTAATCTATATGCTGTGGCACCAAAAATTGCAAATGCAATTAAAGCAGCATTTCAGCCGATTGGTTTGAATACCATTAATAACAACGGTGCTGCAGCTGGACAAACTGTTTTCCACTACCACTTACATTTTATTCCGCGTTACGATGAAAAAGAAGGGCTAGGCTTAATTTGGCAAACACAAAAGTACTCACCAGAGCAGTTGTCAGAAGTAGCAGAAAGTATTAAAGCCAATCTATAAGCCATTTGTAATATATTAACATCTGAATGTTCAGAATGCTGTATTGCAAATTTTTAAAATTTAGCGTACAATCACAAATAAGTTTCGCTAGCGGTCAAGAGGACACGTTAGGAGACAAATAGATTAGCATAGTCGAGGAGAGATTCAAATGAATACAAAGAATTTAGTATTAATGGCACTGTTAGTAGGTGTCGGTGCTGCACTTTATGTGGTTACACCAGGAATGGTGAATGGAATGAAGCCTGATTTTATGTTAACCATGATGTTTATTGGTATTCTATTATTCCCAACAGTGAAAGAAACGTTCCTACTTTCTCTTTCAACAGGGGTGCTTTCAGGTTTATTTACAACATTCCCAGCAGGTCTAGTTCCAAATATTATTGATAAAGCTGTTACTGGTTTTGTATTTTTAGCTGCTTTAATCATTCTCAAAAAACTGGCAGGTCATTTCGCCGTATCTGCTGTCTTAGTTGGCTTGGGAACAATTCTTTCAGGAACTGTCTTCTTAGTAGTAGCGCTTTTTGTGTTTAATGCAAATGTTGGCGCGACGTTTGCGATGCTATTTATTGGCGTTGTCCTTCCAGCTGTCGTATTTAACGTTGTTGCGTTTGCCGTTATTTATCCAATTGTTTCAAAATTAGTGAAGCGCTCTAAATTCAATACAGCTATTTCTCAAATTTCATAAATAAACACTTTAAATAATCAAAAGAAACTAAACTGTGACGGTCAAATCACTCGTTTAGTTTCTTTTTTCTTTTTGTATTGGTGCATTTCATGGTTTAATAGTAAATAAACATGACTAGAAATGAGGTATCTAATATGAAAGCAAAACCATTTTTACTTGGACTAACGACAGGAATTATCGGTGGGACAATCGCTGTACTTTTCTCCACGCCACAATCTGGGCAACAGCTACGTGCTTCTGTTAAACAAAATGTTGACCAAACAAAGGGTATGCTCCTTGATGTAAAACAACAAGTAGGAACTGTTAAACAATCTGTTAACACATTAACAAATGAAGTAAAAAATAATATCCCACAAATAATAAATGATTTAAAGCAAACAATTACGACTTTTACTGAAGAAATCGAACCAACGAAAAATAATTTACAACAAGAATTAGATGCTTTACAGAATTCGATAAGCGAAATCGAGAAAAACATTGCACAAATTACAGAAAATAAGAAAAAACCTCAAGAAAAAGTTAGCGACTAAAGTCCTTATCAATAGTTAGATAATCTGTATTTTTATCAAAAACTATTGCTATAATATTATTTTTTAGCCACTTTTCAATTTTTTAATTTTTCTAACTTTAAACTTTTTTCCTTTACTGCTATAATATTTTTAAAAATGTGAAAGAAAGCAGTAGGTGATGGCTTTGTCAGAGGAATTATATACACAAAAAGAAGCGATGCTTTATAGTCAAAGAATCGCACAGTTATCAAAAGCGCTGTGGAAAGCGGTTGAAAAGGATTGGCAACAATGGATTAAACCTTATGATTTAAATATTAATGAACACCATATTTTATGGATTTCATACCACTTAAAAGGCGCTTCCATTTCTGATGTTGCTAAATTTGGCGTGATGCATGTTTCTACAGCATTTAATTTCTCCAAAAAATTAGAAGAGCGTGGCTTTCTTAAGTTTTCCAAGCGTGATGACGATAAACGTAATACGTATGTTGAACTTACAGAAGCTGGCACAGAGCTCATTATAGAGATGAATAAAAACTACCATAATACGTATCATTCCGTACTGGAAGGATCATTAGCATTAAAAGATTTATATGGCCGTTTCCCTGATTTTTTAGATGTAATGGCTGTTATTCGTAATATCTATGGTGAAGATTTCATCGATATTTTCGAACGCTCTTTCCAACATTTCCGTGATTCCTTTGACACACTAGAAGAACGCACACCTGTAAAAGGATAAGACGAAGCTTCAAACTGCACATAATTTTTCCTGCAATTATTTATAAGTTGAACATAAATGAGTTATACTACTGTTCATTCAGGAATGAGTCATGTGAAAGGAGGTATTTCAGAAATATTTCTGAAGTACCTCCTTTTTCTTGCATTCTAACATAATTCAATTTACATTAAATAGGACACTTCCTATTCGGAGTTGATAAAAAACCATGCATTGCTGGAAAATTTTAAATTTAGAACATCATTACGGTACTACGCGTATTATTATAATGGGTGTCATTACTTTTTTATTGGTCTTTTCTGTTTCGTATGTAACGTTTAATTTATTTAATGAAGAGCATTATACAGATCGACTATTCTGGCTCTTTGTGATAGCTGTGCTAACACTTTATCCCATTCACAAATTTTTGCACTTTGTGGCCCTATTTGATTTACGCCAACATTTAAAATTACGTGTACGTAGTCAGTTTTATATAATTCCTGTTTTACACATGCGAATTCGAGAGCCATTATCTAAAAATCGATACATCTTAGCATTACTTACGCCTTTTATCGTTCTAAATACTAGTATTATAGTTGGAACATGGCTTTTACCAGCCTATACCCATTATGGGACATTGCTGTTAGCCTATCACTGTAGTCTATGCCTGATTGATATCCTTTACGTAAAGTATCTCTTGAATTCACCTAAAAATTCACAAATAGAGGAAACACCTAAAGGCTATGAAATTTTAGTTCCACCGACCGTTCACTAAATTGCTTGTACTTGTTTTTTATTGACGTTCTTTGTTATGCTATTACTATTGAAAGAGGGGAGGAATAGACTTGCTATTAATGATTGTAGTTCTATTCTCGGTATTCTATTTATTTCAAATTAACCGCATGACATATGCTCTATGCATGCGACGTGAAATTCCCGAAGAAAACCAACCAAAAATATTCCGAACTATAAATATACTTATTACTATCCTACTTGTCTCATTCTACATTGAAATTTTATATGCAGTTTAACAGAAAATTCCATTACGCCAAGGCGTAATGGAATCTAAATTTTTTCGGGCTTTTTTGAAAAGCCCCTTTCAAAACATGTGCACCATCCGCGCCCGTCCGCACGCTTGAAGATAAGTCGAGCCCCCCATGCAACAACTTTTACTAATCAAATAAATTGTTTAGAACCTAAGGCATGCGGCGCGAATGTCTAACATTGTTAAGAAAAGCTAAGAGTTAAAGCTCTTAGCTTTTCGCGGTTTTATTAATTAGTATAGGAACGCTGCACCAACGATAATTAATAAAATAAATAACACAACTAATAAAGCAAAGCCTGAGCCGTAGCCACCGCCACCGTATCCTCCGTTGCCCATAACTTCACCCCCTTTCTTTTCTATATCCTATGCGCTTCAAAATTTGAAATATAGGCAATACTCAAGGGGGAACCATTTTGTTTTTAAAACGTTTATGTTATAGTAAAAAATGGACGAAACCATGTTAGGAGAGAATATCCACTATGAAAAAGACAGTTTTATCTTTAACTTTAGCTGCATCTGTATTAGCGCTTGGTGCTTGTAGCGGCGGAGACAGCAAAGCAATCGTTACTTCTAAAGTGGGCGATATTTCAGTAGCTGATTTTAATGAAAAGGCAAAAGCTTTAACAGGCTCATATGTAATGCAGCAAATGGTGACTGAAAAAGTTTTAGCTGACAAATATGAAGTAACAGATAAAGAAATCAAAGAAGCGTATGACACAACTGCATCACAATTTGGTGATGGCTTTACACAAGCGCTTGCTGAAAGTGGTTTAACAGAACAGGGCTTTAAAGATTCTTTACGTGTTCAACTTCTTCAAGAAAAAGCTTTAAAAGATCAAGCCATTAAAGAAGAAGATGTGAAAAAATACTACGAGCAAATGAAAACAGAATTAAATGGTCGTCATATTTTAGTAGCAGATGAAAAAACAGCAAAAGAAGTAATTGAAAAAATTAAGGGTGGCGCTAAGTTTGAGGACGTTGCAAAAGAGTACTCAACAGATACTGGCTCTGCTCAAAAAGGTGGAGAGCTTGGATGGTTCTCTGTAGGTTCAATGGTAGATGAATTTAACGATGCCGCTTATGCTCTTGAATTAAATACATTAAGTGAACCAGTAAAATCTAGCTTTGGTTACCATGTAATTGAAATTACGGACAAGCGTGATGTAAAAGGTGTTGGTTCATTTAAAGACGAAGAAGAAAACATTCGTTCAACTATGTTAAGTAAACTGAACCAAACTGGTGAAGCTCAAACGATTCTTAAAGATATCGTTGCAAAAATGGCTAAAGATGCCGATGTGAAAACATCTGATAAAGATTTAAAAGAACCGCTTAAATTCTTTACAACAACAAGTGAAGAACAAGCAAAAGCAGCTGAAGAAGCAGCTAAAAAAGCTGAAGAAAATGCGCCAAAAGAGGATTCCGAAGATAAAGCAGAAGATACTGACAAGGAATCTAAATAATTAGAGTCTAGTATATAACAAAAGAGAAGCACCCTGATACATCAGATGCTTCTCTTTTTACTCTATTTTACTTTAAATTGGCTAATTTCAGTTTGTAGGTCATTTGACATTGTCTGAAGAACATTTGCAGCACTTGCTATTTCCTCATTAGAAGCACTTTGTTGCTCGATAGATAAAGCAATATGCTGTATGCCCGAAGATGTGCCATTTGCTATGCCAACGACTTCTTTTACAGCCTCATCTGTTTGACTAGCTTTCTCATTGACACGCAAGACAATATCCTTTACCTCCGTTGTACGATGACTTATCTGTTGCAAATATACGACTATATTTTTAAAGGTATCGCCTGTCTGTTCAACAGACTCACGGCCTTCCTCCACAAACTGTGTACCGCTATTAATAGCATAAACAGCACTGGAGGTTTGGTTTAAGATATCATCCACCAATGTTCGAATATTATCTGCAGCCTTTCCAGATTCCTCTGCTAACTTTCTTACTTCATCTGCCACTACTGCAAAGCCTTTTCCAGCCTCTCCTGCACGAGCTGCTTCAATAGATGCATTTAATGCAAGCAAGTTTGTTTGATCTGTAATACTTGTAATCAACGCTACAATCGTACTGATTTCCTTCGATTTTTCGCCTAAAGCATTTACAACTGCAGTTGACTGATGAACAGATTCATTAATGGTATTCATTTTTGCAATCGTTTGCTCAATTAACTGTAATCCTAAATCAGCCTTTTGGTTCGTTTCATTTGCTATTGAGGCAACTTCCTGAATAGCAGAAGATGCATGATCCATATCTTTAGTAATTAAATGTGCTGATTCAGATAATAAATCCATTTGCCTTAATTGTCCTTCTGCACTGGAGGCAATTTCCCCAATGGCACCCGAAATAGTTTCAACTGTTTGACTGCTTTGTTCGGTAATCGTTGTAAATTCCTTTGTAAAGGTTGATACATCTGTCGATGCTTTATTCGTCTTTTCAATGACCGTCCCAATTTGTTCTAGCATATGATTAAATTCAGTCGATAATTGACCAATTTCATCTTTTAATCGATCATCAATACGAACAGTTAAATCGCCATCAGCAGCCTGGGTCATAGCATTTAACACACGCTTTACACGCCTTAAGACAATATACCTTGTACATAACGAAATAATTACTGTGCCAATAAATAACGAAATAAATGTATTAATGGCAACCCCAGCACTTCCATTCAAATGCACTACCTTCTCGAATTGACGACTAACAAATTCTGAAATATGGGAGCTAATAAATAAACTTATGCCGATAGCTAGTATCATTTTGAAAATTAAACTTTTCCAAAGCTTAATTTTCCGTGAAAAAAGTCCCTCTGTATCCATTACTTTTCCCCATTCCTATAATTTCTCTCTCTATTCTAAATTAAATATTCACATTGGTACAATAGTTAGGTACTACAATTAAATATATGAATACTTAGACTCAGAGAAATTAATAACGAATAGCTAGACAGCAACGTTAGTTTATGGGACGATTGATATTGCTTTTTAAATAGTAGGCTTATAGAATGAACGATTATCAAGTGGGAAGAGTCTCTCTGTAAATTCGCCCGGTGTCGTTTTACCTAATGCCCTTGTTAACATATTCATCTTTGCATCAATGTTATCGATATAATGCAAAATTTCTGCTTCCTGAATCATAGGTTTTTTCGGGCTACCCCACTCTTCTTTCCCATGGTGTGACAATACCATATGCTGCAACAGCATGACTTCTTCACCTTCAATTTCAAGCTCACTAGCAATCTTAGCAATTTCATTTACCATAATCGTAATATGACCTAATAAATTGCCCTCCACTGTATACATTGTGGCAACTGGGCCTGATAACTCTACAACCTTGCCTACATCATGTAAAATAATTCCAGCATATAATAAGTCACGATTTAATGTTGGATATAGGTCAGCAATGGCTTTACCTAGTTTGAGCATGGAGACCATATGATCTAATAAACCTGATGCATAGTCATGATGATTTTTAGTCGCTGCTGGAAAAACTAAAATAGCCTCTTGATGTTTTTTAATTGCTGCTCTTGTAATCCGTGAGATATTAGGGTTTTTAATGTCAAAGAAAAATTGCGTTAATTCTTCATATAGTTGTTCTTTTGGTGTTGCAGAGGATGGCACTAAATCGTGAATAGCAATTCCTTCCTCTGGCTTAGCAACACGGATAGATTTAATACGCAATTGATTCTTTCCTCTATAGTCATGAATCTCTCCGCCAACACGTACAATGGCTTCCGCATGGTACATCTTTTCATGATCCTCATTCGTATCCCATAGCTTTGCCTCTATATCCCCACTCTTATCTTGTAATATTAGCGACATAAATGGCTTCCCAACGGTTGTAACCCCTTTTGTCGCTTGTTTTATTAATAAAAATTGATCAACTACTTCTCCAACTTGGAGCGTCGTAATCCCTTTCATGTTGACGCCACTCCCCTTTCATTTGCTAATGCTCCTATATCGACAATCTGGTTTTTTTGCCAATAGTTGAGCATTGTGTCATGACAAGTAAAATATAAAATTTGACGTTCATATCCTACTTCTTTCATTAATTGTACCATTTTGTCTGTGCGGTTTCGATCAAAATGGACAAAAGGATCGTCGATAATCATTGGAAATGGTGCAGCGCTCACTAGGGTTTTTGCTAGAGCCATTCGCAATGCAATATAAGCTTGCTCTTTGGTAGCCTGGGACAACTCCACCATTTGATAACGTATCCCTGCAGCATCCTGCGCTACAAAATAACCATCCTCATGAATCGAAATTTTGTCATAGTTTCCTCCTGTTAGTAAACGGAATATAGCATTTACCTCTTCAAGGACATGAGGTAATTTTTCTTCACGAAGACGGAATAGGGTTTCATGAATAGCTGTCGCCACCGCTTTTTTAGTTGCCCACTGCTCAATTAACTGCTGCAATTCCGTTTTCTCCTGCTCAAACTGTTGAAGTAATTGACCATACTTTTCATCATTTAATAGCTGTTCTTTTTCCATTAGCAAAGCAGCACGTTGTTCCAGACATTGATCAATTTCTAGTTGCAATGATTGCTGCTCTTGTTCTAAAGCACATATGCGTTCGCTAACAGAGTCCTCAATCAGATTTTCCTTCTGTTGAAGATCGAGTGAAGATAATTGAGCCTGGACGGTTTGCAATTCTGTCTCAATTTTTCTTCTCTGTTCAAATTGCTCATGCATTTCATAATAAGCCTGTTCATTTTGGATCTTTGCTTCTTTGAATAGCTCGTACATTTCAGCAGTATAACGATCCATTCTTGATTGTCCACCTTCTATTTTTATTTGAACGCTGGCTAGCTGATCTTTTGCATGCTGTGCTTGTTGCTGTTGCTGTTGTGCTTCAAGGTAGGCTGTTCGTAAATGCATATAAATTTCATGTTCATTATAGGCTCCCTCTAAAACCCGTTGAAGCTGCTCATAAATGTTGTTCTTTTCTACCTGCGTTTCTTGCAACAGACTTGAGGTACTGTTTCTTTTAGCTGCTAATTCTTGTACACCACGAATACGCATAAATAATTCGGGCATTAGCGATCTGGCTATCGTTCCTTGTAAGCGATAACGCTTTAAAAAATGTTGGAGCGTTTGAGTGGCCTCTTCACTCTCTACCTCCGTTAGTTGAATTTTATATTCAAGAGAAGTATATTGCTGCTCCTTCTCTTTCTGCTGTTCATTGATGTGCAACCAGCGATCTTCATATCTTTGCTTCTTTGCAAGAACTGCTTGTACTGTCAATTCCTCTTGCTCTAACTCCCGTAGGAGGATGCTATGCTCTTTATTAGTAGGTTCATTTGCTTGCTTAACATATCGAATAAACAAAAAAGTTAGCAATGATAAAACTGCTCCAATTAGAATTACAACTATGTTTTTTTCAAATACACCATAAGCAAACGACATGAAGCAAATCAGTAGTACAAGCCAGATAAAGTCATGAGGCTGCTTCTGCTTACTGCGTTGCGATTTGGCAGAACGTAGTTGCTCAAGCCTCCGCTTTTGTTGAGGCCATTGTGCTAAAATATGTTCTTCCTCACTTGTTAATGACTCACGCATTAGCTGTTGCTTCTGTTTGGCTATTGCATCTAATTCTAGGTGTACTTGCTCTAGTGAACGTAGATGAAATTTTAGCTCTTCCTCCGCCTCCTCTAATTTACTTAATTGAAGCTGAAATTGTTGCTCCTGTTGGAGTGAAACTGTTTCGTTCAAAAGATTTTCTTGTGCTTCTTTCTCTGTTACACCTAGTAAACGAAACTGTGCTTCAATTTCTTGTTCGAGCAAAAATAGATCATCCTGTAAATTTTGCTCTTTCACCATTAGCTGATGCCACGTTGCCTCTTTTTGCATAAGGTAAGCCATTTCATTGACCTTTTGCTCATCCACTGTTGCAAGTATTTTCTCCTGCAATATTTGATGCTGCTCCTTTAATTGCATCAGTTGCTGACTTTCATGTAACAAACGATCCTTTACCTGCTCATACCGTCTGATACCCTCTGATGGAAACTGAACATGTTGAAAATTGGTCATTGTCTGTTGCAATGTCTGTTGCTGCTTGAGGAGAGGGAGTGCTTGCTTTTGAATAGTTAATTGCTGCCATTGTTGCTGTTGCCGTTTTTGCGTACCAAATAGCTGTTCTAAATTTTGCTCAAGTAATTGTAATTGCTGTAATTTATCCTCAAAGGTTTGAATCTTCACCTGTTCCTGTTTAATTGTCCGCTCAAGCTGCTTTAGTTGTTCAATCTTTTGATTAATCAATGGCACTTTACCTGTCTTTTTAAACAGCTCACTAGCCTCTTTATCCATTTTCTTTTCAAGTGCGGATAAATACTGAATACCTGTTGTACCTGAGGCAAGTAGCAAATGGGTTAGCTCCTCTTCAGACATTTTTTCAATACCTTGTAGTTCATGCAGCGAAAAAGAAAAAATGGCTTCAAAGGATGCCCTAGAATATCCATATAAAAGCTTTACTAACAACTCATCTTGCCCCGTCGTTCCATCCTCTAGGTAGACAGTAACATCACCAGCAGCCTTTCCTTTCACACGTTCAACTGTACATTGACCATAAATAGGGTGTAAAAGTGTCAGCTGACCTCCATATTTTGTTGAAATTTTCGGCTCATATTTGCGCTGTATCTGCTGCCTTGTTGGGAAACCAAAAAGCATTTGTAGTATAAACTGCTGTATCGTCGTTTTTCCTGCTTCATTTAATCCATAAAAAATAGTGACACCATCATTTAACGAAATGGAGATATTTTCATGCTTACCAAAGCCATAAATTTGGATTTTCTGTATTGTCAGCATGTAATCACGCCCTTTGAATTTCTTCTGCTAATAATGTCTGTGCACGATGGGTTAAGTTCTCAATATCCTTTTCACTAAGTGGCTCTATCAGCCTCGCACCACCAGCATATTGGTACAAATCTTTTAGAATATCCTTCCATTCATTACTGTCCCATTGTTCCATTAAGCTCACAACGGATTGAGTTGTTGCTGTATGCTCATAAAATCTCGCTGCCTTTTGCAACACCATCTTTTGTACCCAACACATTGGGTCAATACCTTCCTCAGCCTCTCGAATAGTCTCTAACCATGCATCTACTGTTGCATGTTCAAATAAAGCTTCCGTTTGTTCGTCAATATTTTGCAAATGAAGCTCTACTACCGATGCGCCATACTTCTTCCTATTAGCTGTAATAGCTTCTGCACATCTCTTCAATAATTCATTGGCGTGTACCACATTCGTACAATCCACCTCAATGGTGCTATAAACAACAGCAGAGGTAGAGATAAAATCAAGCTCAGTCGATGTTTTGGATAGCGTCACATCATAAAAGCCTTTCATTCCTTGTTCTTTACGATGTCGACTTTGAATATTGCCTGGATAAACAATTGGAGGGTTTTGATGTAAAAGCTGTCGTTTATGAATATGGCCAAGCGCCCAATAATGATAGTTCTTTTCAAGTAACTGTTGTTTTGTAAAAGGGGCATACACATCATGTGTTGTATTGCCTGCCTCACTGCCATGAAGCATACCAATATGAATGGCATGCTGATCATGTGCAGTTGGATAGCTTTCAATAACAGATTCCTTTAAATGACGTTCAGGATAGCTAAAACCATATATATTCACTTGTTGACCCCGTATTTTTAATTGAACTACACTCGTTTCAGCTGGTAATTCATAGACATTACTTGGTAAAGAAAAGCGTGTCCATGTACCATTTAAATGATCATGATTTCCGTAGCTCACAATGACAGGGATATTGTGTTGAAAAAGCTTCTCCATTGCATCTTGAAATCTTCGTTGTGCTTGCAAGCTACGATTTTCACCATCATAAATATCCCCAACAATTAGTAAAAAATCAGGTTTTTCCTGAATCGCTTTAAGGATAATTTTATCAAACGCTTCAAAAGTGCTTGACCGTATTTTTTTTAAAATGGGTTCGGGTAGACCAAATAAGCCCTTAAATGGACTATCTAAATGTAAATCTGCCATATGGAAAAAACGAATTGCTGACATCCAATCACCTCAAATAGTAGATAATTCTCTCTTTAGTACAAAACCAAAGTAATAATATGTTGTTTATTCAAAACCGAATATTTGTTCTATTTTATCATAACTCATGTTTGATGAAAAATGCTATTACGAAAAAAACAACATTGCCTTACTTTTTCCACAATTTTCGTAATTTATCAAAAAATTCACTAGTTTTACCGTGAAGTTTATAAATCTTCTATGTATAATAGAAATATATTCAAGTAAAAGGGTGGGGTCTGTATGGAGAATTATCGTTTTACAGCTTTTGAAAAAACAGGGGAAACATTGTTTGATGAAACTTGGACTTTTGAAAATGATGAGGCTGCTAAACTAAATGGACAACAACAAATTGAGGAAAAAGGTGTTGCCGATAAAACTCATCGTCTTGTAAACGCTTCAGGTAAATTAATTTTATTCCATGTTTAGTGGCTAATAAAAGGCACGTAGTCAATGGTTTGCTACGCGCCTTTTATTATTTTTATTTGCCTACAAAGACAGGCGTTCTTTTCTCTACAAATGCATGAATGCCCTCGACATGATCTGTTGTTTTACGCATTGCAGACTGGCCCTCAGCCTCTAATGCTAAGATATTTTCTAGCTGTGGCATATTTTGTGCATGTAGAATTTTTTTCGTTGTAATCATGGAAGAAATCGGGGATGCAAGCATTTTCCCCACCACCTGATCTGCCATTGCAAATACAGTGCCCTCTGGTGCAATATAATCAATTAACCCTGCATCTAATGCTTCTTTTGCTGTTAATACCTTTCCCTCCCATATCATTTGTTTCGCTTTAACAGTACCTACACGCTCCTTCATGAAGAAATGACCGCCCCCATCTGGAATCAGTCCAATTCCAATGAAATTCATAGCAAGTTTACTATTTTCACAGGCTACAATAATATCTGCCCCTAGTGTTAGACTAAATCCTAAACCTGCTGATGCACCATGAACCGCTGCAATCACAATCATTGGTAGCTGATAATATGCCTTCACGATACGTGTCAGATAAACCATTGCCTCATCAATATTCAGTGGTTTGCTTTCATCTAGCATTGCTTTTATATCACCACCCGCAGAAAAGACCTTTCCTTCTCCACGAATAACAAGCACCTGAATATCTTTTTCCTGCTGTAGAGCCTCAAAGCATTCTGCAAGTTCACGCATCATGACATCATCCATTGCATTCATCGCCTGTGGACGATTCAATGTTAAGGTTGCTCGACGCTCTAATTTTTCTAATGTAATCGTTGAAAATTCCATCTCTATAACCCCCAAATATGAATAGTCATTCACTATGTATAATTCGTGTTTTTTTAGAAAACTCCTTCTCTCTAAGCAAAATTGCTCCTGTTATGCTATATTAAAGGACGAATATCGAGATAAAGGTGGTAATGTATTTTGACACAAAAAGACTATCGTGTATTACTTTATTATAAATATATTACGATTGAAGATCCTGAAGCGTTCGCAGAAGAACATTTAGCATTGTGTAAAGAGATAGGGCTTCTTGGTCGTATTTTAGTAGGTTACGAAGGTATTAACGGAACTGTATCAGGTACCATTGAGCAAACAGATGCTTACATGAATCATATGAAGGCAGATGCTCGTTTTAGCGATATGATGTGGAAAATTGATGAGACTGAAGGGCATACCTTTAGAAAAATGCATGTACGTCCTCGTCGAGAAATTGTTCACCTCGGTTTAGAACAGGATATCAATCCGTTAGAAATCACAGGTGATTATTTAACACCTAAAGAATTTATGGAACAGATGCAAGATGACAACACCGTGGTTATCGATGCCCGTAATGACTATGAATATGATCTCGGTCATTTCCGAGGAGCTGTTCGACCAGATATTGAAAACTTCCGTGACCTACCTGCTTGGATGGAGGAACATAAAGAAGATTTTGCAGATAAAAAAATCTTAACTTATTGTACAGGTGGTATTCGCTGCGAAAAATTCTCTGGTTGGCTAAAACGCGAGGGCTATGGTAAGAGCGTAGGTCAATTACACGGCGGTATTGCTACATATGCGAAGGATCCTGAGGTAAAAGGTCAATTATGGGATGGTCAAATGTTTGTTTTTGACCGCCGTCGAAGTGTACCGATTAATCAGGTGGAACATGTTATTGTTGGGAAGGATTATTTCACCGGGGAGCCTTCTGAACGATACACAAACTGTGCAAACCCAGCGTGTCATAAGTTAATGCTTTGTGAAGAAAAACATGAGGCATTTTACATGCGAAGCTGTTCAGATGATTGTCGCCGTGCAGAACGCAACTTTTTCGTGGAGGAAAACGGTTGGACAAAGGAACAGGTTGAAGAACAAATTGCTAAGATTGCAGAGGTCCAACAATCAAATTGTTAATCCATTTCATAATTTAATCAAGGTGCGCATTGCTGTTGGATTTCTGCTCAAAACTTCAGCATAGTGATCTACTCCAACATTATCAATCCATTTAAAAAGAGCATCGTTCATCAAAACGATGCTCTTCATTCATTTATGCACTTTATCCTTGCCCTAAATAACGCCCTACCTGGCGTCCACTAAATAAACAACCACCAACAAATGTCCCTTCTAAAGCGCGGTAGCCATGGACGCCACCGCCACCGAAACCACTTACTTCACCAGCAGCAAATAACCCAGGAATTGGCTGACCGTCCATGCCCAAAACAGCGCCATTTAAATTTGTTTGTAAGCCACCTAAAGTTTTCCTTGTTAGAATGTTTAAGCGAACAGCAATTAAAGGCCAATTTTTGGTATCTAAAATTTTATGTGGCTTGGCAACACGCACCCATTTATCCCCAATATAATTTCTTGCTCCATGAATAGCGTTTACTTGCAAATCCTTTGTAAACTTATTGTCCATTTCCCGATCTCTTGCCAAGATTTGCTCTTTAATCTTCATGAAATCAAGTAGCTCATTTCCAGCAAGTTTATTCATTCCATCTACAAGTTCCTTTAGATCATGTGCAATCACAAAATCCTCTCCGTGATTTTTAAAAGCTTGGATAGGAGCAGGTGGGCCTGGTAAAATGCGTTTTAGAACATCGCCAATGCTTTTGTTTGTTAAATCTGGGTTTTGCTCCGAGCCAGATAAAGCAAATTCTTTCTCAATAATTTTCTCCGTTAAAATAAACCAGGAATAGTCATAACCTGTTTTTTGAATCGCCTCTAACGTACTGAGTGTATCAAACCCTGGAAAGTTGGGTGCATGAAAACGATTCCCCTCTGCGTCAAACCACAGGGAGGAGGGACCAGGCAATATCCGAATTCCATGGTTGGGCCATATTGGATCCCAATTTCTTAAACCCTCTGTGTAATGCCACATGCGATCACGGTTTACAATGCGTCCCCCAGCATGTTCCGTGATCTCTAGCATTCTTCCGTCAACGTAAGCTGGTACACCACATACCATATTTTTGGGAGGGGTACCTAATCGAGCAGGCCAATTTTTTCTCACTAAATCAAAATTTGCCCCAATACCACCACTTGCCACAATCACAGCTTTAGCTTCGTAGGAAAATTCACCGATTCCTAATCTCGAACTTTTTTCACCTCGATTAATAAAGGTTTCAGCTAGCACCGTTCCGCTAATTCCTATAATCTTCCCTTCTTGCTGCACAAATTCATCCACACGATGTCTTGGCTTGAAGTCAATGAATCCTTCTTTCATAGCCTGTTTTACTTTATCTACAAATGGCTTTACAATGCCAGGGCCTGTTCCCCAGACAATATGAAATCTAGGTACTGAATTGCCATGCCCTCCTGCCAATGAGCCTCCCCGCTCTGCCCATCCAACAACAGGGAAAAACTTTATACCTTTTGACTTTAACCAGTCGTATTTTTCACCTGCAGCAAAATCGACATATGCTCTTGCCCATTTATACGCCCAGGAATCCTCATCTTCTAAACGATCAAAGCCTGCAGTTCCTTGCCAATCCTGCCATGCAAGCTCCTTACTATCTTTAATTCCAAGCCTTCTTTGCTCTGGAGAATTTACTAAAAATATTCCTCCAAAAGACCAATATGCCTGTCCTCCGATTGAATTTTCAGGCTCTTGATCTACTAAAAGAACTTTTTTCTTTGCATCAATTAATTCACAAGCTGCGACTAGTCCTGCAAGACCAGCACCGACTATTGCAACATCGTACTTCATTCTTACACCCCCAAATCAATCATCCTTAACTAACATTCTTCTCTCACAGTCTGTTTACCTTCTACTTTTTATATTTTTGTCTAAAATGTGACAAACAAAAACGTTCGCTTTCTTAGAACAAATTCATGGATAATTAGCATAAACCCTCTATTTTATTCCATTTAATTCCCATATAATTTTCAATGCTAAAACTACACAGAAACCTGATACTATCGGACTTTTCAAATATCGTTAGCGCTTTCATTGTATTCCCCAAAAAGACGAACAATACAACAGTATTATATAAATAATATTCGTTTTTAGTTATTTTTCAGACTTTTGAAGTCAGTATTTTTAAAGTTTTTAAGAAATATCGTTGACAAAGGTGAACAATAGGGATTATGATGTTAACAAATTTAATCATAAAAAATATAACGACGGAGACACACTAGTCGCAAGAAAATCCAAAGAGAGCTGATGGTTGGTGCAAATCAGTGATTTCTACGATAATAGTTCCACTCCTGAATAGATAGGCTGAACAACTTAAAAGTATGCTTATCCGTCTCATGCACGTTACGCATATAGCTAAGACTGCCAGAATAAATTTTCCAGCAGTGATTAAGGGTGGTACCGCGAACCAAAGTTTATACAGCCTTTCGCCCCTTACAACACACTAACTGTGTTTGTAAGGCGTGGAAGGCTTTTTATATTGTCTTCGATTTAGAAAGGAGATTGTTTGTATGCTGTAAGATGTTCGAATTTTACAAATTTCAGACTATCGTAGATAAAGCCATAGCCAATAATGATAAAAAAAGGAGCTAATTATAATGACTACTGCAACAAAAACAAGAACTATTAACGTATTTATCGCTGATCCACTAAGTGAGGATGGTATTTTCCCATTACGCCAGGAACAAGATTTAGATTTAAACATTATTGTAGACACAGGTTTAGCACCAGAAGAATTAATCGCTAAAATTGCTGATGTAGATGTATTACTTGTTCGTTCTCAAACAACGGTAACACGTGAAGTAATTGAAGCAGCTAAAAGCTTAAAATTAATTGGTCGTGCTGGTGTTGGTGTCGATAATATTGACCTTGCTGCTGCTACAGAACACGGCATTATCGTGGTAAACGCACCAGATGGTAATACTAACTCAGCTGCCGAACATACAATTGCGATGATGACTTCACTTGCCCGTCATATTCCACAAGCTTTTAATACATTAAAAAATGGCAAATGGGATCGCAAATCTTTTGTTGGCGTGGAGCTAAAAAATAAAACTTTAGGCGTTGTAGGTTTTGGTCGAATTGGTGTTGAAGTAGCTTATCGTGCTAAGGGTCAACGTATGAATGTTATGGCATACGATCCTTTCCTAACAGATGAACGTGCCAAAGAATTAGGTGTAACAAAAGCAACGGTTGAAGAAATCTGTGTAGCTGCAGATTTCATTACAGTTCATACACCACTTCTACCTGAAACTCGCAACCTTATTAATAAAGATAAATTTGCGATGATGAAAGATGGCGTACGTATTATTAACTGTGCACGTGGCGGTATCATCAATGAAGACGATTTATATGATGCAATCGTAGCAGGTAAAGTGGCTGGAGCAGCTCTTGATGTATTTGTTTCTGAACCAGCAACAGATCATAAGCTACTGACTTTACCACAAGTTATCGCAACGCCTCACTTAGGAGCATCTACAATCGAGGCACAAGAATCTGTAGCGGTTGACGTATCAAATGACATCATTAAATTTTACAAAACAGGTACTGTAACAAATCCAGTAAACATGCCATCTATACCTAAAGAGCTTCTTGCACAAGTTGAGCCTTTCTTTGAATTAGCTGAAAAACTTGGTTCATTCCTATCACAAGTGACAACAGAGCCAGTCAAAGAAATCAATCTATCTTATGCAGGAGAAGTAGCAAACTATGATGTTCGTCCATTAACTTCAAATGCGTTAAAAGGTTTACTGTCTAAAAATCACGGTAATCATGTCAATGATGTGAATGCTCGTTACTTATCTGAACGTATTGGTATGAAAATTAATGAGCACAAAACAACAACAGCAAAAGGCTTTACTAGCTTAATTACGATTGAAATTATTACTGCTAACGAAACACATACTGTAGCGGGTACACTATTAAACGGTTTAGGTGCACGTATTGTAAAAGTAGAGGACTATGTTGTAGATGTCATTCCACAAGGTCACCTTCTTTACATTAAAAATACTGACAAACCAGGTGCAATTGGCCGTGTAGCAACAAAGCTTGCAGAAAAAGAAATCAATATTGCAACAATGCAGGTTGGTCGTGCACAGGTTGGTGGTACAGCGGTTATGATGTTAACGGTTGATAATGTTGTAACAGAAGAAGATTTAGTTTTTGTGGCACAGCTTGAAAACATTGATGAGGTAAAAGCCATTAACCTATAATTAATAATAGCAAGAAGCAGGGAGTCTCTACTCTCTGCTTTTTATTTTGGGAAAATGATACTTTTCTATGAGTTCTTCGTCATTAAAGAAAAGGAGGTGTTCAGCTTGAACATAGAAGAAATATTTTACTTACATAATCACACCATTTTTAAATACTTATATTACTTACTAAATGATGAAAAATTAGCGGAGGATTATACACAGGAAACCTTTGTCCGTTATTTGAACCATCACCAAACAATAAAAGAAGGAGCCGATCTCGCTTGGTTGCGGTGCACTGCACGCAACCTTGCCTATGATCATTATCGTCGGAAAAGGATTATTCAGTTTGTCCCTTTTTTACAACAGCATGAAGAACAAGCGTCACCTTCTCCTCATCAATGGCTGATGCAACGAGAAGATGCCAAGATACTGTATCTTGCAATTCGAAAACTAAAAATTACCTATCGTGATGTGATCATTCTGCGCAAAATAGAGGGGCTTTCCATCGAAGAAACCTGCGCTATTCTTGGCTGGAATGAGGGGAAAGTAAAAAACACATTAAAACGAGCACTCATCGCATTAAAAAAACAGTTAGGAGGTGAGATGGATGAAGAATGATAAGAAGACATGGCAACACTTAGATGATTTAATGTTATCTGATCAGCAGCAAAAAAAATTATTACGCAATATGACAGAGCCCTCAGTAATTAGTAAACAAACTACTGGAAATGGATGGAAAATTCCTTCTGTGTCAGTGCTATTTATAGTAGTTCTTTCTTTATTAATTTTAACTTTTGTTCAACGTCCGACTGATTCTCCTATGACAATGGATTCCTCCAAAGCCATCCAACGTGTCTACTTAAAGGAGAATCTGAACAAGGATACCTTTATAGCAAAGGATTCTTGCCTTTATGTTCCTCAGCAATGCTATGCTCATTCAAAGGCTATCACACAGCTACAACAGAATTGGGACAACGCTTCTCCTATAACAATATCCGCTAGTCAATGGAAAAGTGGTACTATCTATGATATTTTGATTCTCTATAATGACCGTACACAAGAGAAATGGAAGGTACTCAATAACAAGATTTTCTTCAATGTTGAAACCCAGCAAGCCTTTCTGATTGAAGAATCAATTGACTCTCTACGCTATTTTTATGATGAGAAGCGGTCGACGAAACTTATTTTAGGGAACATTTTCATCCTACTTATGCATTTCATCCTATGGATTGCTAAAAAAAGAATGCCTTATACAGAACGTCGCTTTTTCGCTGCGACAGTTGAGCATGCTATTGCCAATGCCATCATGCTCGTGTTGTTTGGAGGTATTTCATTTGGTATCTATCTTGTCCACCATACAATTCATGCAACAATTATTTATGGCCTTTTCTCACTCTACTCCTTTATGCAAATCTATTATCGTAAAAAGGCTGGTGAACCTAAGGGTTACTTAATTGCTAGCGCTCTTGTTCAGCTTTGTATAGCGATAGCTTTTACATGTTTATACCTTGGACTGAATGTCTATTTTTAATAAAAAAATGTACTGACTCCATGAAGGGTCAGTACATTTTTATACTATAGCTTATTTACAAGCTCCAACAACGCTGTCAAAGAATCCACCTCATAGGTAGGTGTCACAGCCCCGTTGGCGATATTGCTTTCACGATTAATCCATACATTGCGCATTCCCACACGAGATGATCCTAAAATATCAGTATTAAGATTGTCGCCAACCATAATTGCCTCGTCCGCTGTAATACCTGCTTTCTCCATCACAAACTCAAAAATAGATGCGTCCGGCTTACCTTTACCAAAGTCACCTGAAATAATAATATGATCAAAATATGGGGCAATTTCTGGTGTGATTTCTAGCTTTAAATTTTGCAAACTTGGTGCGCCATTTGTAAGCAATACAAGCTGATATTTTCCTTTTAATTCATCTAACACTGCAAAAGTATCTTCGTATAAAAATGGCGCTACTTTACGCTCGGCTACAAAGCGCTCTCCTAGCTCCTCTCCAAACGCTGTATCTTCAATACCAAGAGCAGCTAACCCTTTTGTCCAAGCCGCTGCACGATAGCTAGGAACAATTTCCTTCATTTTTTGGAAGGAGTCCGTCGAGTCGTCAAACGTTCCCCAAAGTCCTTCAAATGGATTGATACCAATTAATACCGTATAATCATATGTTTCATAACCCTCATATAAAGCACGTGCCTCTCGGCGAACAGCTTCCTCTAGCTCAGTAGGATTCACATTATGTACTGTTGCTGCATAGTCACATGTTTTTTCAAATGCAGTTTTGACTGATTTTTTATCCCATAGTAGTGTATCATCTAAATCAAAAATAATTGTATTTATCGACATTTTTGTCCGCTCCTAGCTCCCGATTAATACTACTATTTTAGCATATTTTCAAAATATTTAGGATAACAATTTAAGTACAATTCATGTATCTAAAAACAAGCTGTACGTCAAATCTTCACAGCTTGTCATGTATTAATTATTTTTATTTCGTAAACGATTCATTAAACTCTGAAGGTCTGCTCTTTTTTGTTGTGTTTCTTCTTTTAAAATTTCAATATGGTAAATACCATCTTTTTCTTCTATCTGAACACGATCACCTACTTGCACAGGCTTGTTCATGGCTGACTGTGAAATAATGAGTTGTTCCTCTTCTGCTGGAAACTTTAAGAAAACCGCATAGCCATCTTCAATACGGTCCAATGTGTATTTACTCAAGCTCACTTACAAGTTCCCCTTTCTCATTCCGTAATTGCGCAGCATCTCCAGCATTTAACCAAATTTGTTTAGTTGTCCATTTCAAATAATTTTGCCCTTCCCGTGCATTGGTCCCACTAGTAATATAAATCGTTTTCCCTGGCTGTAAAGAAAGATTAGGGAAATTATAAACTTGATGCCCTTCAATTGAAATAAGCTGCCAATCTTTTAAAGATACTGCGTGTTGTCCACTATTTTTAATTCCTACAATTTCAGTAACTAGATCCTTACTAACGATTTCAATAGCTGTTGTCGGTTCTTCTTTAGATAGTATATTACCAGTTTCTACACTAGAAGTTTCCTTACCGTTCACCGTATAGTTTACCCCATCTGTGGACACCGTAATCGTTCCTAAATCCGCGGTGGCATATATTTTACTACCAATAGCCTGCAAACGGTCCACAATTTCTGCATGTGGATGTCCATACTTATTATCCTCTCCATAACTTAATATCGTGACCTCTGGTTTTACAGCCTGAATGAACTCCTCTGAGCTACTTGTGTTAGAGCCATGATGTCCAGCTTTTAAAACTGTTGCTTTCACATCATACTGCAACATTTCCTTTTCTAATGCCACTCCCGCATCTCCTGTCAATAAAAAAGAGACATTCCCATAAGTCATTTTTAAAACAATGGAGGCATCGTTATTGTCTGTAGCCTGATCATTGGCATTTAAAACTTTCACATTTACATTCTTATCAAATTCGATATCATCACCGATTTTTGGCACATGATAAGGAATATTTTTTTCATCGATACGTGTCAGCATCTCTTCAAAGGTTTGCGATGTATGTACTTTTCCCGAATCATAAAATTGCTCAATCGTCATGTTATCTAATACAGGAATAAGCCCTCCAATATGATCAGCATCTGGGTGTGTTGCTACTACAATATCAAGCTTATCTATCCCAAGTTCTTTTAAATAAGAGACAATCTGTTGCCCTGCGCCCTTCACTCCCCCATCTATAAGCATCGTTTTACCACTTGGTGATTCGATCAGTATAGAATCCCCCTGTCCTACATCAATAAAATGAACCTGCATTTCATGACCAGCTGTTACAGGAATTTTCTCTGTCTTGACTGCCTCGGTACAGCCGGCTAATAAAAAAATACAAAGGAGTAATACTATTATTTTTTTCATCTACTAACTTCCTTTCTATTCTCCTATTATACAAAAAGAGAGCTAGCCATGGGCTGCTCTCCTTTTACTTTAAACAAATATCCACCATAAAATCATCGTAATAATAATAGTCACAAGCCCTTGGAGTAATGTGGCCACCGTTTGGGCTTTATAGGCTTGTGTTACTTCCATACCACTATACTGCGTAATCACCCAAAAGAAGCTATCATTCACATGGCTAACTGTCATTGCTCCTGCACCTATTGCCATCACCACTAATGCTAATGGTACCGCTCCATCAATCCCCAATGTCACAAGCATTGGGGCTACTAAAGTAGATGTAATCACAAGAGCTGTTGTGGAAGAACCTTGAGCCGTTTTCAACGCTGCTGCTACTATAAACGGCACAAGAAGGAATAATGTACCTGAGGCAAACATACCTAAATCCATTTCTTGAAGCATTTCTCCAACACCAGCATTTTTTATAACAGTTCCAAACGAACCACCAGCCCCTGTTATAAGTAAAATTGGTGCTGCTTCTTTTAGACTTTCGCCAATCCAACCTGTTAATGTCGTTTCATTGACTTCAGGTAATAATAAAAAGGCTGCTGCTACACCTAAAAATAAGGCCACTGTTGGAGAACCTAAGAATTTAAAGATGGTATTGAAAGTCGATTCCGTATCACCAACTAATGCTGCTATAGAACCCAAACCAATTAACACAATCGGCAGAACGATTGGTAAAAATGCTTTAAATGTTGAGGGCATTTTACCAAAGGATTTAATGACTTCCTCATAATCTAATGCCTCTACCTCATCTTCAGGAACGCGAATTTTTGTCGCCACTTTTACTGACCATAGATAACCTACGAATGTTGCTGGTATCGCGACTAGTAAACCAATGACAATGACTGTTCCTAAATAATCAGCTGCGCCAATATTTCCTGCTGCTGCAATAGGCCCTGGAGTTGGTGGTACTAATACATGCGTCGCAAATAAGCCAGTTGCTAAAGCTACTGCCATAGATGCAATCGTAACATTGGCTCGCTTTGCTAATGATTTTTGCAAGCTGGATAAAATAATAAAGCCAGAATCACAAAATACTGGTATGGATACGATATAGCCAATTAAAGACATCGCTAATTGTGGACGTTTAGGTCCTACAATTCTTAACACTACTTCTGCCATTCGATAAGCAGCACCTGATTTTTCTAATATTAAGCCTATAATAGTACCAGCAATAATGACTAAACCAATACTTGTCATTAAGCCTCCAAATCCAGTATTAATGCTTTCCACTACTGTCAATAATGGCATACCTGAAGCAATTCCAACGAAGAAAGCACTAATTAATAAAGCTAAAAACGGATGAAGCTTTAACTTAGCTGTTCCTAAGACAACAAATAATACCCCTATTAATATAATAATGAACAACATCTAGACATCCCCCTTTTGTAAGTAACGCTCTATCATTCTTTTAGTTTTTAACCGAATAAAGTGTGCAGGTTCTTGCATTGCCTGCTGCACATCAATCTCCTCATCTACCAATGACTCAACAACTGTAAAATACGCTTGTAATGCTGCATTTGCCTTGGTATCAATTCCTCCAGACAGCAGCATCGCCTCTACATTCGCTTGCTTTGCAGCTTTTGCTACACCTAATGGTGCCTTACCATGTAATGTTTGAAGATCAGATTTTCCTTCACCCGTTATCACTAACTGTGCTTCTGCTAAATGAGCCTGAAGTTGTACAGCGTCCAGCACAAGGTCAATTCCTGCATGGAAGGTTCCTTTTAAAAAAGCGATTAATGCGCCCCCCATTCCCCCAGCGGCTCCAGCACCTTTATAGTCATGTAATCGTATAGCAAATTGAGCTTCAACAATATCTGCAAAATGCTTTAAACAACGATCAAATTCAGCGACCTGGTGTTTTTGAACACCCTTTTGTGGACCAAAGATGGCAGTGGCTCCTCGTTCACCAATAAGCGGATTATCCACATCACAGGCAATCGTAAATGTTGATTCTGCTAATCTAGTGTCTAGTAGACTCATATCTATGACATCTAATTGCATAAGGTTAGAAACACCAGCCTCAAGTTCCACCCCTTCCGCTGATAATAACCGCACACCTAATGCTTGTAACATACCAGTACCCGCATCATTTGTAGCACTCCCACCAATGCCAATAATAAATTTTCTAAAACCTTGATCAAGTGCGGCTTTAATTAATTGTCCTGTGCCATAAGATGTAGCAAGTTCAGGATTTTTCTCACTTTCTTGTAACAGCATAATACCAGATGCTTGAGCCATCTCTATTACACAGGTTACTTGATCGCCCAGTACACCATATTGAGCCTGGATAGCTCTTCCCAATGGATCAAGCACAGTTGCTGAGCAATATCGGCCATCTGTAGAGGCAATAAGTGAGTGCAGTGTACCTTCACCACCATCTGCCACTGGTAGTATAATTGTTTCAATTGAATGATCCACATCTAAGATTCCTTTTTGCATTGCCTTTGCTACTTCAACTGCTGACAGAGTACCCTTGTAGGAATCTGGACTAATGATAACTTTCATGATATACCTCCACTTATGTCGTCCATTGACATTTACGTAAATTTTCATATCCCTAAGTTAAGCGCTTACAATTTATTATAATGACAATAAATTCAGAAAACATTATAATAGGTGTACAATTTATCTGTCATATAACAGGCTGTTTTTTATGCGAGGTGTATAAACATGTTGACAAAAAAGTTAGCAGAAGACATCGTCCATCAAACGATGTTGCGCTTGCGTCACAATATTAATGTTATCAGCCCAAGTGGAGTCATTTTAGCTTCTGGGGATAAAATGAGGGTGGAAAATATTCATGAAGGTGCACTATACGTAGCACAGACAAAAGAGACTCTAATTATAAATGAGGAAAATATAGCACTTTATCCAAACACAAAACCAGGCATCAATATGCCAATTATGTACCAAGATGAGGTTGTAGGTGTTATAGGTATTACAGGAGATTCAGAGGATATGCTTGAAATTGCTAATCTCGTTCAACTCACAACAGAGATTATGGCCCATCAAGCGATTGTTGAATCTAAAAGCGAATGGCAACGAAAGAATAACGATTACATATTTGAAGCACTCGTTCATGGAAGTAAGCTAGACGGAACCTTAACTGAACGGATTCAGAAATTACCATTTGCTCTTTCTGGCCCTTTTCAGGTGATTTTAGTGAGCTTAAATGAAGCATCCTACGCAGAAAATACAATACCCTTCTTTTTTGAGGATCTATTTTACAAACAGCCTATTCTTGCTGGTCATAGCCAATTACAGGAATACTATATCCTACTAACAAGTTGTATGGAGCAAAATTGCCGTCCTATTATAAAAGCACTGCGTAAGCAGAAGCAGAAACTTCCCTCCCTTCAAATTGGTGTAGGGCCTGTGGTTCAACATTTATCTCAGCTTCCCTATAGCTACCAAGGTGCCAAAACAGCTCTAAAATTTGCTGCAATCAATAATGAATTGACTTTTTTTGAAGATGTCGAGTTATATTCCCTTTTTAAACCTCGTGAATCGGAGGAGGTACAAGCATTTTACCGTCGTGTACTCAAAAATTTAGACGCTAAACAATTGGAAACATTACAATCGTTTTTTGATTGTAATTTACAGCTAAAGCATTGTGCTCAGCAATTGAATATTCATCGACATACACTTACTTATCGTTTAAATAAAATAAGGGAATTAACAGGCTATGATCCGCAATACTTTGAGGATGCTGTTCTGCTAAAAATGGCCTGTACATTACGAACACTACAAACAATGAAGGCAATCTGAACAGATCAGATTGCCTTCATCATTAAGCCTTATATAATTCATTTAAAAATTCTATTTTCTTCCCAATAGCCTCTTCAAAGGTCATGATATAGGCAGCAGGATCTTTCGGATTATGGAATTGTGTAATTCTCCCTGTTTCGGGATGAACAAATTTTGAGGATGCCCCACAGCCAATTCCTAAGATTGTCTGCACTTCTTCCATAATAACGATATTATAAATACTTTCTTCTCCCGCTTTACTATAGCCGACATTTTCTAAATTACCTAAAATATTTTTCTGACGATATAAATAGTATGGAACATAATCATTTTCTTTTGTCCAAATTCGTGCCATTTCCATCATTTCAGCTACCGTATCACGGTCGGCTACTTTGTATTTATCCTTATTACGCGTCATCTCTGAAGCACGTTTAAATGATAGCGTATGAACAGTTAAAGACTCTGGCTGCATTTTTGCCGATTCCTCTAATGAATGTTGGAATTCTTCAATCCCTTCATTCGGTAGCCCAATTATAAGATCCATATTGATATTGTTCATACCTGATTCTCTTGCAAGCCAAAACTTATCAATGGTTTCCTGGACTGTGTGATGACGACCAATTGCTTTTAATGTTTCATCAGTATAAGATTGTGGATTTACACTAATACGATCAATACCCCATTTTTTTAGTACTTCTAATTTTTCTGGTGTGATGGTATCAGGTCTTCCTGCTTCAACTGTCACCTCTCGAATTGTTTCAGGGTTAGGGAATGATTCATACATCGTTTGATATAAGGCATCCATTTCATCGGCCTCAATTGAAGTCGGTGTACCACCACCCCAATAAATGGAGGTGATTTTCATATCATTGTCCTTCAGCCATTTGCCCATTTCGCGCAATTCAATATGCAAGCCATCTAAAAAAGTCGTAACACGCCCTTGCTTACGATTACTACCAATCGCATAGGCTGGGAAAGTGCAATATGCACATTTGGTAGGGCAGAATGGAATACCAATATAAACACTGATTTCTTGTCCAATGGCATCAAGATCAGGAATGGTCACTAGTTGTCGGTCCACAATTTCCTTTAATAGTCCAACTTTTTCCTTTGATAAGCGGAAATCTCGAATTAATAGATCAGCAATTTCTTGCTCACTTTTACCTTCTTTTCTAAATTTATGATACAGCTTTGTTGGGCGTACACCCGTTAAAATCCCCCATTGCTGATGCACTCCAGTATGCTGTTCAAGAACATCTAAAAATACATGTGACAATGCACGTTTTATGCGAATATTTAGCTCACGATCTGTTGCCGGGGACTCATATTGAATACTGTACTCATTCGTGTATTGCTTACCATCTACAATCAAGTTTGCTTTTGTAGAAATGGAAAAATCGTCTCCAGTCTGATAGTCAAATGTAGCAGACATATCTGCTCCCATTGGTTCAACCTTCAGCTTGGAATCCTCAAAAAATAAATTCGCAATATGATTTAATACGCGAATCCAATCTTCAGGATATTTTTGATCTATATGAATAATTTTCATTTCGTTTCGCTCTCTTCTTTTATATATTGCAGATTTAAGTTTAACAAATTTCTATGACTATAAGCAAAATAACAATTAGAATCTATAAAATAACAGAATATTCAGTTTAAATATAGACAAACTATTTTTTTGTCATTATAATTTTCAGAAAAGGTGGTGTCGAGAATGTTTATTTTAAAAAATGACAATTATACATCTGTTTCGAGCTTTATTCATCAAGTAGAAGTAGCATTCCACCATTTTGATTTAGAGCGCTGTGACGAAAAAACATTATATGTCACGGTAAAACTTAATTACGGCACACATAAAGTACTTTGTGATTTTATTTATATTATTGATCAACAAGAAATCTATGGCGCTATTTCAATTAACAAGCATTATGAAAAGACAAGGGTATTTATTCAACAGCATTTTCAGCAATTTTTATTGTATTCAGATGAAATGGTATTAGCTAAAAACTTCATGAGTACAATATCCTTTAAACAATGTCTCCAACAATTTGCGAAAAAGTATCCAGCCTTTATTTCCTCAAAGAACCATTACGCTCTAGCAATGGCTGAGTAACCACAAATAAAAATAGTATGCCAAGCATTGTTGGCATACTATTTTCTTAATTATTTTAAATATTCATCCACAAATTCAACAGGTACATATGTCTTTGTATTTTTTAAAGTCGGTGCGACTGTTAGTGTACGTAATGCCTTATTATAGCCAAATGTTTTTTCACCGCGAGTAATTGTGTAAGACATATTCCCTTTTGAAAGGATTGCCCCCTTGCCTGTAGAATCCACTTTGAAGCCAAGCTTTTCAGCGATCACACGTAATGGCACCATTTTTGTACCAGCTACTTCATAAGAATCTGATGCGATAATATTATCAATTTCTTCATTTATTGGATTCTTAGTAGTTGAGGAATCATCGTCCAGTACAATTACTTTAGATGGTGTTGTTTGAGCTGGGATACTTTTAGTAGAGGCCGTATAGAAAACAATCAGATGCTTCTCTGCTAAATCTTTAGCGTCCACCTTTTCACCTTTTTCATTGAATAGCTCTGTTTCTTTCCCAATATTTAATTTTAAAATATCATACGTATTAGTTAAATCTTCAAAGAAATAATCCACTTCTACAAAACCAACTTCTTCTGTTTCAACGATGACAACCTCTGGATTGAATTGTGGTGGATAAATATATTTTTGCGGTTTGTTAGCAAAGGTATAAGCTAATACTTTATCACCCTTTTGTAGCTCCACGTTCTTCCCAGTATTGTCGAACACGAGAGTATCTTTAGTAATTTCTAATACATTTGTTTGCTCGCCTTCTTTTACTGTGTAATATGTAATATTTTCCTCAATACGAACATCTTCCACAGTACCACGAGTATCATTAAAAATGTGTACGGGATCAATTTGTATTTGTGGAACCTCCGCTTCTGTAGATTGCTGCTCATTTGCTGAAGCTACCGGTACAAGGGCACTTCCAAATAATAATGCAGACATAGCTGCAGGTGCTATTTTTTTCATGTTCATAAAATCTCTCCTTATTGTTTGGATTCATAGTAGTAGTAGTTTTAAAATGGAAAAAGTTTCAGTGCAAACCGAGGATTTTATGAGAAAGAGGTGGCAGTATCTACTGCCACCTCTTATTCCTATTCTTTAACAATCTCGCTCAAACCAGTAATATCGATGCCATTTAAAGCTTGAGTAGCAAGGCGATCTGCTTCCGAATTATCCTTACGTGAAACAAGCTGGTATTCGGCTTGAATGTGAAGTTGCTCCAGCTTAGCATCAATTTTATCTGCCCAGCTTGCTAGTTCTTTTTCCAATGCTGGCCATTCCCCATTCAGTTGATTGATGACCACTTGTGAATCTCCTATAATACGCACAGGCAAATGGTGGACATTTAAAAGTTCTAGTTCTACTAAGGCTAAATAAAGCGCTGCATACTCTGCCTCGTTATTTGATTTCAATTCAGACGAAAAGGCATTCCTTCTCAATCGTAAAGGTTTACCATTTTGTTCGTAATAAATGGCGCAGCCTAGTCCTGCTTGCCTTGTCCCACGATCAAAACCTCCATCAAAATAGAGCGTAATATTATGAGGCTCTGTATCAATTTCCTTTAAATATGCTTTTAGCTCTTTAAGTGACCAATTTGTATCTTGCCGATCCATACAATGTAGCGATTTTACCCTTCCCGTTCTTTCCATATCCTCTGCAAGTAAAAGTGCTTGAGCTGCAGGCATTTCAGCTGAACGTAAAACTGTTGTTGCTCCTTTTGGTGTTTTATAGGTCCATTCAATGATGACATGCATATTCATAACCTCCCATACTCTTTAACTGGTACATAAAGCAAAAACGTGTACCGACCAATAGCGGATACACGTTTTCCTCTCACTTGTTATATGTGCAATTCCTAGAAAAATTATTCCTTTTTAAATTGCGATTATCACCTATTATTGAATTCCTTCATATAAACCTTGGATAGGTTTTATTAAAATGCGATTTACTTCTTCGATTACTTTACTTACCTTCATTTCTGCCTCAAGCATCGTTGAAATTTTTTCATTTTGCTGTGCAAGCTGTGCCGCTTTTTGTGCATAGACAAGCTCATCCTCCAAAATATCCTCACCAGCTAATTGCTTTTTCTGTAATTCGATTTGGATTTTACGGAAGTTTTTAAAGACATTTAATGCCTCTTCATCATTTTTAACAACTTCAACAGCAGCTTTTAACGCTTCAAATTCTGGAATCTTACGGAAAGTTGCTTCTAGCGCATTAATGTCATTATAAATATTAATCATTCATACAATCTCCTTTTAAATAAAGTAAACAATCAAGCCTTGCACAATCCCAATCAATCCACCAAGCACTGCACCTAATACAGTAATCATTTTAAACTCACGTTTTGAAATACCTAATACAAGCTCCTCTAATTTCTCTACTGGGAATGAGTCAACCTGCTCTCGCACAACCTCTTGTAAGTTTAAACGTTTTAGTACATCCTCAAGTTTTTCCTCTGCCTTCACAAAAGCTTTTTCTATAGCTTGTGGAATCACGGTATACTTCGCCCAGTCATTTCCTTCTGACCAATAATAAGAAATCGGTTGATTTAAACGTTCAGAGATTGCTAATTGTTCTTTCACGTACACTTGTAATTTCGATAAAATGGGTTCAAATTGAACATCTTGCAAAAAGTCCATAGCTGGTCGATCTTTAAGTTTTTCCCATTCCTGTGAAAATATTTTTGTTAGTAATGTTGTTGTTCCTGGTGCTTGTAAAAACTTCACAAGCTCACGTTGAACTTTCCCAACTAATGAAGAGGAATCACCTAAGAACATATTGATCATGCCGCCTAGAGACCCTTTTGATGATAAAAAGTCATCAATCATTGCCTTTATCGTCATTTCACCTTCTGGTGATAAAAAATAATCCTCGCCTTTTTCTAAAATGTGCTGAACTGCTACTGGAATTTTAGCATCAATTGTATTTTGGATATCATCTGATAGCAGCGTACGAATTGATTTTGTTGATAGTGTATTCTTTACCGACGAAAATTGTCCCTCAACAATTGCTTCAACCTTCTGTTCAATAGTAGTAGGTAGATGAGCAAACCCAGCTAAGTTTAGCCAATCCTGAATTGTTTTGTCGTTTGTAAAGATTGTTTCTTCAACTTTTGTTTGCACAAAGTGTTCTACTTTGTCTTGAATATCCTTAGAGAAAAACTTTTTTCTAAATGTTTCAGGCGTTAGTAAATAATTAACTACTGTAAGACCCAGCTGTTTAGCTAATTCATCACGTCGTTTGGGTATAAGGCCTGGTGTAAACGGTACACGCCAATTTTTAATATATATCGCTTTATATGGACGAAAAAGCATTTTAATGGCTAAGTGATTTGTAACGCCCCCAATTGCAGCCCCAATGATAGCCATAAAAAGTAATGTCACTATAAAATTATCCATCAGTATCCTCTCATTTCAATTGTATTCAAGATTGGCGTATTTTGTCGCCTTCTGCACTCATTATAGCAGAGCAATGATTTTCAACGAAAGAAATACCCCTTTAGAATTTCAATCTCATCCTATTTACTTCTATGAAAAGTGAATAGTTGCAAAAATACCTTTATACTTGAATAATATGACTACATACTATAAGAAGCGAGGTTTGATGATGATTCAACATTTCAGTTTTAAACCACTATTTGAAAACACGCAACTACCTGGGTGGTCTATTTCATTTTTTTATCAACGAGAACGATACCAAGCGGAATATTTAAAGGACGGTACAATTGAGTGGATAGGAGCCATTCCATCAGACGAGGAGGTTGTTAAAAAAATGATACATGAACTTATGCTGTTTCATGTATACGATTGAATTTGATAGTCAATTTTTCGTTGTGATCCCGTATAAAAATACCTATATTTACTATTAATAGCACGCCATTTAAGCTAATTATGTTGAATCCTGTTGAAATTTGTATATTTTTCTTATACATTTATGATATCAGCTTAATAGTAAATGTTTTTTATGCAGGGGGCCATTTCAATGAGTAAAGTCACACTTTCGGATGACTTAAATAGCTATAATTCAAAAGCGTTAATTCGTGTAAAAGTAAAAGAATTTTTTTCAGAATTTTCCGCTAAAATATTCGAATTAGTGGATGAAGCGGGTGCTGTTAATAGTAAGAAATTCGAGGAACTTTCTGGCTATAAAAGCGACTTTTACAATGAGTATTGCAGTCAACTAAAGGGCTTCTTTGATTTTTCTACTAGCTCTTTCGGCAAGAAATCGATTAAAACGTTCTATTTAACGTATAATAACAAGAACTATGTTTTAACACAGCAAGGCATAACGGAAAAAGCACCTGTATCTATCGCTCCGTTTACAGGTGAAATACCTTTAAAGGAAACGGTTCATGATGTTGAAAAAGCGTGTTTAAAATTACGCTTCCAGCAAGAATAAATAGGTCAAACATTTAGAAAGGGGGAGTCTCAAATGATGATTGAGACTCCCCCCTTTCTATAAAAAATAATTCATTTAAAAAAATCCGCAAGCTAAAGCACTCTTGAGATTTTTGACGTGTCGTATTATATGAGATGCAAAATGCTTCTTTCCCTAAACAAACTATCTTTGATCTTTCTAAAGTTAGCATATAGCCATGGTAATTACAATCTTTTGGTATTTGAATCTAGTTGCATTTTTTCAAAAGATCCATGAAAAACAAGTGAAAAAGTTGTTGTCAATATTTGTGTTTTTCTTTTAAATAATTTATGATTGAAACATCCAACAATTTTTTAAATCATAGGAGGTGTACACTTTGTTTACTTCCCTCATTCGGGCGGGAACAAAGGAATTATTTGGACGGAGACATATTGGAGATAACCATTAGGTTGGCGGCATTCGCCCTACTAATTATAATGACTGGATTTTTCGTTGCAACTGAATTTGCAATCGTAAAAGTGAGATCTACCCGCATTGATCAATTGCTCGCGGAAGGGCATAAAAAAGCGAAAAATGCAAAACGTGTTGTTTCAGATTTAGATGAGTACTTATCTGCATGCCAGTTAGGTATTACCATCACTGCACTTGGTTTAGGTTGGTTAGGTGAACCTACATTTGAAATCATTTTACACCCAGTGTTTGAATTTCTAAATTTGAATGGTAGTATTACATCTATCCTTTCATTCATACTTGCATTCTCAATCGTTACGTTTATGCATGTTGTTATTGGGGAATTGGCGCCAAAAACATTAGCCATCCAAAAAGCAGAATTTGTCACATTAAACTTTTCTGGCCCATTAATTATCTTCCACAATATTACGTATCCCATCATTAAGCTATTAAATGGCTCTGCCCGTGGTTTAACAGGTCTTTTCGGCTTAAAAATGATGTCAGAATCAGAAGTTGCTCATACAGAGGAAGAGCTGCGTATGATTTTGTCGGATAGTTTAAAAGGTGGAGAAATTAATAACTCAGAATATGAATATGTTAACAGTATTTTCGAGTTCTCTGATCGTCTTGCAAAAGAAATTATGGTTCCTCGAACTGAAATTGTCGGCATAGAAAAAGAGCTAACAATTAAAGAAGTGTTTGATTTAATGGGTGTTGAGCAATATACTCGTTATCCAATTCTGGATGGAGATAAAGATCATATTATTGGATTAGTTAACATGAAGCATTTATTAACCGCTTACATTAAAGATCCTAAAAATGGTGATAAGCCAGTCATTGATTATATGCAACCTATTATTCGAGTGATGGAAACAACGCAAATTAACGATCTATTACTAAAAATTCAACGTGAACGTATTCATATGGCCATTTTAATGGATGAATATGGCGGAACATCTGGTTTAGTGACGATTGAAGATATTATTGAGGAAATTGTCGGCGATATTCAAGATGAATTTGATGAAGACGAAATCCCGGAAGTACAAGAAATTGCAGAAAATCATTTTATTTTAGATGCTAAGATGCTTCTTGAAAATGTAAATGATATGCTTGGTACTGACATAGAAGATGATGATATTGATACTATCGGTGGTTGGTTCATGACGAAGCGTTTTGATGCAGTCGAAGGTGACAGTATTGAAGAGCAAGGTTTTGAATTTATCGCAAAAGAATTAGATGGTCACCATATTTTATACTTAGAAGTTCTGAAATTACCTAACAGTGATTTATCAAATGAATATGACGCAGTCATTGACTAAAATTGAATTGATTTGCCATACTTGTCGTGGTACTATTAGAAGCACGCTTGTATAATCTAGGCTATAAATATGATCTTTTCTTCACACCTTATATAGGTGGGAGCAACGACCGTAATAAATAGATGAAACGACTCCCTTTTTAAAAGGGGGTCGTTTTCTAATGTCCGAAAGTTTTGCGAGGAGGAAACAAAATGGAGCTCTATACAAATTTACGTCAAGGGGAAAAAGGTGCATGGCTATCCATTGGTACATATCTAATCCTAAGCTCTGCTAAGCTTACAATAGGCTACATTGGTACATCTGAGGCCCTAAAAGCAGATGGTTTAAATAACACAACTGATATCATTGCTTCCATCGCGGTACTGGTTGGTTTACGCATTGCCCAAAGACCACCTGATTCCAACCACCAATACGGACATTTACGAGCTGAGACTGTTGCCTCTTTAGTCGCATCGTTCATTATGCTTGTTGTCGGTCTCCAAGTATTAGTTAGTTCCCTAAAAAGCTTGTGGGAGCCCACTGGTACAACACCTTCACTGTTAACAGCCTATGTAGCAATAGGTAGTGCAGTTGTCATGTATGTGGTTTACCGCTATAATTTAGCACTATCTAAAAAAATAAAAAGTGCCGCTGTTAAAGCTGCTGCCTTTGACAATCGCTCTGATGCACTTGTCAGCATCGGTACAGCCATTGGTATTTTTGGAGCCATTTTCGGCTTTCCGATCATTGATTCACTTACAGCTCTCATTGTTGCCCTTTTAATTATTAAAACAGCAGTAGAAATTTTTTGGGAAGCTGTTCAAAGTCTTACAGATGCATTTGATATTGATGAAGTTGAAACGTTATCGGTCTTAATCCGTAACGTGGACGGGGTAATGGAGCTTTTAGACTTTAAAGGACGTGCCCATGGCAATATGTATTTCATCGACGTAACTGTCACAGTAGATCCTTATTTAAATGTCTTTGAAAGTCATCGCATAACCGAAGAAATCGAACATACCATTATGCGTGAAAATCGCTTTTGTCAGGTTCTTGTGCATATTGAGCCACATATCATTCCTCCGCAAAACGAAGAAAAGTCTCCTACCAATTGATTGGTAGGAGACTTTTCTTATTTAATAGCTATATAAATATCCACTTGTGATTCATGTGGATTAGCGCATCGTTCATCATACAGTTCAAAGTCGCCTGTATATGTTCGTTCAACTTTAGAATTTGCAAACCATGCCCAAATCTCTTGCCAAGTTTGAATGACAACTTCAGGCATCATGCCTTTATCAGATGTAAAAACTAGATACTTAGCTGCTGGAATCTTTTTTACTACTAAATTAGCTTGAATGTCATCATTATTTACTTCTACACCTAGTGTAAGAGTATAATTACCATTCACATCCGTCTCATAGTCTGAATACAAACCATAGACATGACCATTTTTTCGCTCGGCTATTTGGTCCGTAATATTTTGCTGATAAAAGTGATCCCATAATTGCGGAATTTTAGCTTGCTCTGTTATTTCATTGGCATTACTTGTTTGAGTTGAAATACCCACGATGTTAAATGAGTTTAATTCAACTACTTTTGGTTCTCGCCACTCACATTTTCTCCATCGCTTTAAATTTGGCAAAAAGGAAGTCAGCATATTACGTGCTTCATTTTCTGGCATACCACCTTCCATAAGATGCGGTACACAAATTTCAATCATTTCGTCTACTGTTAACTGGGGTTGTTTAAACTCCCCCCCCTCGTAACAATATGTACAATAATCCTGACTTTTTTCCCCTTCTTTTTCAGTACCCAATAATGCCTCTTCTACTAAAGGCATACCGCAGCTTTGACAATAGCTTTGCATCGTCATTCCACCTTTCGCTTTATTTGTACTTACTATAGCAAAGGAAACCTGACAACTGTCTGTCATCAATTATTTAGATTTTTATATAATTGAACAATTTCTAAAGCTCGTTTTTGAATAATATCTCTTATATAAAGTGGTTCCATAATTTTAATGCGATGCCCAAAGCTTAACAAGAAACCATAAAGCCATTCATCTTCGGGTATAGATATATGAATCATGGATTGTTCATTGTCTATATGTTCTGCACCAAAGGATTCCTCCACTAATGTTGTAATGTCTTTATCAAAAGAAATGACTAAATCGACTACGTTTTGTGGTCGATGCCATTCTTTACCCCAAGGGAGTTCACTTAAATTCACTTCCTTACGCTCAAAGGTAGAATCAGCTTGAAGCAAATGTTTCATTCTCGCAAGCTTAAATAAACGAAAGTCCTTTCTTAATGTACAATAGCCATACAAATACCATATCTTCCCTTTTTGAACAATTGTATGTGGTTCGACTATTCGGCTTGTTTGTTCACCATAAGTAGTAGAATAATGAAAGCTTATGCAACGATTATTCTCTATAGCTGTCTTGAGCGTCGTAATAAGCTCTTTAAAGAGAGCGTTTGGTCCCCATGGACTAAGATCAACAAATAGATGGTCCATCGATTGTTTTACATGATCATCAGCAATACTCGTTATTTTCTCGAGCACGGCTTCAGCGTGGGAATCTTCATAGGTAGTCAAAGCACTTTTAATCGCAATAGAAAGTGATGTGAGCTCATCCTTCGTCAACACTTGCCTATCAACACGATAACCATCGATTAAACTAATGCCACCATTTACACCTTGCTGACTAATAACAGGTACACCAGCACAGCTCAATGTTTCAATATCTCGATAAATGGTACGAATCGAAACATTAAATAACTCTGCTAATTCCTGTGCCTTAACCTTTTTACGGTTGATTAATATCATCGTCATGGTTAGAAGTCTTTCTAATTTCATGGTAAAATCTCCTTTCTTGCCATCCCATTATTCCTATATATACTTCTATTTTAATTAATAACCTATCTTTTTAAGTATTTTTTAAGTACTTTTTGAGTATTTTTTAAGACAAATGTACTATAATAACGCCTAATTATTGTTACAACAATTATACTATTTTAACAATAAAAGAAAAAACAAGGCTTATGCCCATATGCAACTTTCATTAACAATACTATGTTGTTTCATTTTTGTATAAGAATAGTTTGATTTTAACGCCTAAGCAATTATTTCAATTCTCTTAACACAAACTAAAAAACTTTTATCTTCTATATAATGAACGGCGAAATTTTCTTTGAATGGATTTGACGCGATGCGACAAACACATCGGGATTCATTGACTCTCACCCGTGAAAGAACTACACCATAAATTGCTTTTTTCTGGCATCAAATTTTTAATAGAAAAGTTGAGTGATTTTCACTTTTCTTGCCCTTCACTATATATAGGAAGCCTTTTCACCCAAAATGAACTAGAGTTTAATGTTTTTAATTTAATTGTATAAAGGAGAGTTTGATGTGATTCGAGCCGTTTTAATAGACAATGAACCGTTAGCTTTACACTATTTTCAAAATAAACTACATGCCTTTCAACAAATACAGGTGATGCAAACCTTTACAAGCGTAGAAGTATTTCTGAATGAACTACCAACTATGGAATTTGAGGCTATCTTTTTAGAAGTAAAACTTCAGGAATTATCAGGACTTGAAGTTGCTGATATTATCAAAACGGAACGCCCACAAGTCAGTGTAATTTTCATTACCGCCTATCATGAATTTGCATTACAAGCCTATGAAATTGGCAGTCTCGACTATGTATTAAAGCCTATCAGTCATGCCCGTTTAGAAAAAACTGTAGCCCGTATTGAGCATGAATTTTCCATTCAGCAAATGCTTCAACAGGCTACACAAACTGTCTTAAATGTACAATGCTTCGATCAATTTGCCGTCTATAGTAACAATAGTTTAGTGGCATTTAAAACAGAAAAGACAAAAGAATTGTTTGCTTATTTTATTTTGCATCCAAATATACCGATTCATCGAGATTATTTAATTGAAATTCTATGGCCAGATTTAGATTATGTACGAGCCAAATCAAATCTTCATACAGCTCTATCTTATTTAAGGAAAACTCTAAATACAATTGGCTACGAAAACTGTATTGTCTTTTCAAATAAATACTATATCTTCGAAAAGCCAAATATCGTATGTGATTTATACGATTTTCAAAAACTTCATGAGGATTTTTCAAGACTTGAATTTCCTTCTATTTCTTTGATTAATCAATGTCTTTCTATTTATAAGAATGGCTTATTTGTTTTTGATGATTATGAATGGTCAACTGCCTATAAAGATAAATTAATGAAATCATACATAGAGCTATTAGAAAAAGGGTTTCAAACAACGGTCTTTTCAGATACTGAAAGAGCTATGGAATTTTTACATGCATTAATAGAGTATGATCCCTATAATGAACAAAAACTTGAGCACTATTTATATACGTTAATACAGGCAGGGCTTCATGAACAGGCACTCAAAATTTTCCAAACATATACGCAAAGACTAGAGGAAGATTTAGCACTAACACCTAGCTCTACATTATTAGAGATATCTAAAAAATTATTTGTTCAACATAAATAATGTAAAAAACGGCGAGTGCTTCTAAGTGAGTAGAAGCTCGCCGTTTATTTATATCCCACTACCTTCAGTTAGCCCGTGCTTAACAGCATACAGTGCTGCCTGTGTACGGTCTTGTACCTGTAGCTTTGTAAAAATATTCGAAATATGGGTTTTCACCGTCTTTTCTGTGACAAATAGTGAGGATGCAATTTCCCGATTACTCTTTCCTTTTGTAAGCTCTGCTAGCACATCCTGCTCACGAGGTGTCAGCGGATTTAATAAATGGGGTGCATTCTGAGACTCCTGGCGATCCATTTCAAGCGTTGACGTTGCTTCAGGATGTAGAGTGTTTTCACCACGCATAATACGACGAATGGATAAGACCAATTCATCTGGCTCAATATCTTTTAACTGATAGCCTGCCGCTCCTGCCTCCATTGCTGGAACCACATGATCTCGATCAGAAAAGCTAGTAAGCATTAAAATTTCTATTTGTGGAAACTTCGCTTTGATGCGTTTAGTCGCCTGGATGCCATCCATTTCAGGCATGACTAAATCCATTAAGATAATATCTGGTTGAATGCTTTCTGCTAATGCAACAGCTTCGTGCCCATTTTTGGCCTCTCCAACAACCTCAATATCCTTTTGTGTCTTTAAGAAAAACAGTAGTCCTCTACGCACCACGTGATGATCGTCTGCAATTAATACACGTATCATGTCCTCTCCCCCTTAATATGGCAAGCGGATTAGCAGCTCCGTACCTTTGCCAATTTCACTTACCCAGTCGGCAGTTCCACCAACTGATTTTGCACGATCCTTGATAGATTGTAAGCCCATTGAAAGCAACTTTGTATTGTTGTCAATGACAAAGCCCCGTCCCTCATCACGAATAACCAACAAAATATCTGTTGATGTAACAGTAATATACAATGCTGCCTCTAGTACACCTGCATGGCGACGTACATTATTTAACGCCTCTTGGGCTACGCGAAATAATGTTTCTTCAATACGTGAGGGAAATTGCAATACGCCTGAAACCGTAACATGTAGTTTTAAGCCAAGCATTTCAGCGTATACTTTCATGGCCTCAAGTAAACCATTTTCCAATCCTTTAGGTCGCAATTGCCAAATTAACGCACGCATCTCTGTAAGTGCATCTTGTGTTAAATGCTGAATCTCTTTAAATGTTTCTTTCACTTCGCAATCATCCGTCATTTCAATGCCAGCCCTAGCTGTTAACGTAACCGAGAATAGTAGTTGATTAACTGAATCGTGTAAATCACGAGCTAGGCGATTACGTTCCTTCACAAGCGCCATTTCCTGCTCCTGCTTTGTCAGTAAAATTCGCTTAATAGCTGAACCCATCTGAAAGGCAACTGATTCTAATAAAGCAAGCTCCTCCTCTGAAAAGCGTACTGTATCCTTAGATGCAACATTTAATACGCCAAAACGTTCTTGTCCAGATTGAAGAGGTACTGTCGCATGATGCGTGATTCCTTCATGATCCCCAACATTTGCAGCTATGGCACTTTCAATACGCTGACACTCGATAATATTGGAGGCTTTTTTTAGCTCTTCATTACGATAACGCGATACACACCAACAACCGCCCTTTTTTAAATAATGGCAATTGTTATATTCCAATGCCTCTGGTAGATTTTCATGGACAACTAGTTCTGAACGCCCCTTTGCATCAATAAAAAAAATCCAGCCTGTTTCAAAATTGGTGCCATTTAAAAATTTGATGAGCGCACCTTTTAGCATTGTGACAATTTCAGTTTCTTCATTTAATAGTTCAGCAATCTCTTTTAAAATACTGATATTGGAATGCTCATTCTCCCTCACGAAAACACCTCTTCTTTAGCATTACTATTGTTAATGATACCATTAAGCTATTGAAAGCGTCTGCTTCCACCGTTCATACTTTAGACTGAAATTCATCACATACCTTATTTTGTGTAAGTTGATTTACATATAAAACTAGAACCACTATAATCGAACAAGGACATGGTTTTATGAAGGGAAGATTGAATATGTCTAAAAAAGAAGAAAATGGCTTATTATTTATTTGGATTGTTTCTGCTATAGCAACACTAGGTTCGTTATATTTTTCTGAGATTCGTCATTATGAACCTTGTAAATTATGTTGGATTCAACGTATTTTTATGTACCCAATTGTTATAATGACGACAGTAGCATTTATACAAAAAAATGCACGTATTGCTGTCACAACAGCTGTATTTTCTGTGGTTGGCGGCTGTATTTCACTTTACCATTACGGAATTCAAAAGCTTAGCTTTTTAGCTGAAAATGCCCCCTCCTGTGGCGCAGTTTCTTGTACAGGACAATATATTAATTGGTTAGGCTTTATTACTATTCCGTTTTTAGCATTAACTGCATTTATTTTAATCGCAGAGGCAAGCTTTTATTTAATCAAAGCTTCTAAAGCTGCAAAATAATCGGAAGACCGTGTTCTACCTTTGGAATACGGTTTTTTCTACGGAGGAAGATCTATGTTTCATTATGAAATTGCTGAAGATAACTTAAGTGTGGAAGAATTGCTACGTAATCATTGGCGACTCGGTAAAAAACTCGTTCATGAATTGCGTATGGCCAAAGCCATCACATTGGCAAATGATGAGCTGGTTCAATGGAATACACCTTTACAAACTGGAACAGTAATCAAATTTACGTTTCCTGTTCCAACTTCTAGCTACAAACCAACACCTGTATGTGCTATTGATGTAGTCTATGAGGATGACCATTGTTTAATCGTATCAAAGCCAAAAGGTATGGCAACACATCCTAATGATGCTCGTGATACACATACATGTATGAACCATGTCATGGCACATATCAAAGAACAGGGTGGCATTTATGCTGAACATGTTCATCGTCTTGATAAAGGGACACAGGGCTTATTACTAGTAGCAAAGCACCCTTTAGCAAAGTCCATTTTCGATCGAATGATTGAGGAAAAAACCATTATTCGTACGTATGCAGCAGAGGTGCAAGGTAACTTACGAACGTCTTCTGGAACGATTGCTGAACCAATTGGCAAAGACAGACACCATGCCACAAGACGTGTTGTGTCCAAAACTGGGCAGCATGCTGTAACACACTATGAAGTGGTGGCGCGTTACAAAAATTCCTGTGTCGTTCATCTCATACTTGAGACTGGGCGAACACATCAGATCCGTGTGCATTTAGCCTATATTGGCCATCCAATTATTGGGGATACAATGTATGGTGCACGAGAAACAGTAAGTGATGACTACGAACTACATGCCATTCAATTAGAATTTGACCATCCTTTTTTAAATAAACGTATTATCGTCAAGGACGAGCAATAAGAAAAATCCCGCCTCTATAGGAGTGCGGGATTTATTCTTTTTTTAAAAATCAAATTTAAAATGATCAGGATCTTGTCCAAATCGTTGGTTACGATTTAATGTTGCCATTTTCTCCATTTGATCTTGGGTTAATTCAAAATCAAAAATCTGTGCGTTTTCCTCAATTCGGCTCGGTGTTACGGATTTGGGAATAACGAGTGTATCATTTTGTAAATGCCAACGCAGTACTACCTGAGCAGGGGTTTTATCGATTTCTTTCCCAATCTCCATTATGGTAGGATCAGCAAGTACACCACCACGTCCTAGTGGAGACCATGCAGTAACAGCAATTTGGTGTTCACTACAAAATGCCCTTAATGGCTGCTGTTGTAAATATGGATGTACCTCCACTTGATTAACCATCGGTGCAGTATTTGCCTTAGCCAATATTTTTTCTAAATGATGCTCATGATGATTCGATACACCTGTTGAGCGAATTAATTTTTCATCGTAAAGGCGCTCAATAGCTCGATATGTTTCTTCAAATGTTTCAGGGACAGCCCAATGTGTTAAATATAAATCTAGGTAATCCATATTTAAATTCTTTAGCGAAACCTCAAAAGCACGTAATGTTGCATCATATCCTTGGTCATTATTCCATACTTTTGTTGTAACAAAAATATCTTCACGACGAATGCCTGAATGACGAATAGCTTCTCCTACTTCTACCTCATTCCCATATAAGGATGCTGTATCAATAGCTCGATAACCGTATTGAAGTGCTTTATCAATAGCCTGTAATGTTTCCTCACGTTCTGTCATTTTGTAAACACCTAAGCCAAAACGAGGCATTTCTACACCATTTGATAATGTTTTCGTTGATTGTAAATTCAAAAAGCACAACCCCTTTCTTATCCTCGTTCCATTATACAAAAAATTGGATTTAAGAAAAATAAAGCGGCTGGTTTATATACTACTTTTTCTTCTGTTCAACATCTTCCAATTGAATTGGATCAGCGATTCGCTCATCCTCCGCAAGCTCTAGACCATCACGTAAATGCTCCATCTGCTTGCCCAAATCTTTTAATTCTTTCATATCTCTCACCATTGTCCCATTTTCAATATTTGGCACCTTTTTTTCCATACTAATCACCTCACTTTTAGTTTTCCCGATATCAAGCTGTTTGAACCATTTCTGACATATTTTATTCTGCTATGTCGTTTCATTTTTAAAGTAGATAGGCTATACTAAAAAGAGATTTCTTTATAACATGAGGAGGGTTACTTCCATGAAATTATTATTAATCATTGGTGTAACAGTTGCTTTCTTAACAGCTATTTTCACTGCTGGATACGAAGGCGACTACAAAGCTGACAAATAATATCTCAAGAAAATCACTAAGCTTTTCGAAAAGCTTAGTGATTTTCTTTTTTTGTGGAACAATAGAAATACTTGACTTTCCTTTATTTTTAAAATAAACTAACTTACATAAAGTAACTTAATGAAAAAAGATAACTATTTGGAGGTATTCAAAATGCATTTTCATGAAAAACCAAACACCTATGTAACGAATGTTGAAATAAAAGTGAGTGATTTACACCGCTCTTTAACCTTTTATCAAGAAATTATTGGCTTTAAAGTGTTACAACAAGATTCACATAAAGCTATGTTAACTGCCGATGGAGAAACAGCTCTATTAACTCTTGTTCAGCCTAAAACCGTAGAAGATAAGCTTAGCATGACGACAGGACTTTATCACTTCGCCCTATTATTACCTAGTCGACGTGACTTAGCTAATGTTATTTCTCATTTTCACGAAAAAGGTGTGTACCTTGGGGCTTCTGATCATGCTGTAAGTGAAGCACTCTATTTAAATGATCCTGATCATAATGGAATCGAGATTTATGCAGATCGTCCTGAAAGTGAATGGACATGGCATAACAATCAGGTGCATATGGTGACAGAACCACTCAATATTCGTTCTATTTTAGAAGAGGGCGATGGCAACTGGCTTGGTCTGCCTGCTGGCACAGTAATGGGCCATATTCATTTATCGGTCTCTAACTTGGCTGAAGCCGAGCAATTTTATACAAAGGGATTAGGTTATGATATTGTCACACGCTACGGGTCCCAAGCATTATTTATTTCTACAGGCCGTTACCATCATCATATCGGCTTAAATACTTGGCACTCAGAGAATGCACCAAAGCTTGGAAAAAATCAAGTTGGCTTAAAAACGTTCTCATTGCGTTTAGATAACGAAGAACAAGCGGCAACTATGAAAGATAATCTTCGTGGTATAGGTGCACCCGTTACGGAAATCGTCGGAGGGTTCCAAACAGAGGATCCTGCGGGGAATGTTGTGTTATTAAAGTTTTAATATTAAAAAGCAGTTCTCACAAGCGGAGAACTGCTTTTTAATGTAACCCTGGATATCCTTGTTGACGTAATGCCTCATAAATAACAATTGCAGCGGTATTGGACAAATTAAGTGATCGCACATGATCACTTTGTGGAATACGTAAACACATATCTCGGCGTTCATAAGCAAAGTCCTTCGGCAAACCTGTAGTTTCTTTTCCGAACATAAAATAAATATCTCGGTCTTGATCACTAAAATCATTTTTCGTAAACGGCTCATCACTGTATGTTTCGATTAAATAAACATCTCCATTTTTAGAGTACTCTATAAAATCCTCAAGTGAATCATGATAGACAATATTTACACTATGCCAATAATCTAAGCCCGCCCGTTTCAGCATTTTATCATCCGTTGAAAAACCTAGCGGACGAATTAAATGGAGCGATGTATTAGTACCCGCACAGGTACGTGCAATATTCCCCGTATTGGCTGGTATTTCTGGTTGATATAAAACGATATGCAATGGCATAACGACACACTTCCTTATTAAAAAATTCTTTAAGATGACTCTTTAAAAAGTTAACGAAGCCTTCCTCTTTTGGAGCGACTCTTCTCACAATTAGAGCGGATCCGCTCTCAATCATAGGAACTCCAAGCAATTGATTTCATCCCTACATTAAACTGTAGTTAGTCAATTGCTTCTACATCCAATACTACTTAAAAAACTGCAACCCTTTATAAATTTCACTTCGCACTTCTTCGTCCTGCTCTGTAGCTTCTGCTTCATGTAAGGCAGTTTGTGCAGTATCTCCGCCAATCTTACCCAAAGCCCATGCGGCTGTGCCTCGAATGACAGGACGGTCATCTTTATGAAGTAGAGCAATCAAATCTGGTATGGCGGCTTCCTCTTTAAAATGAGCAAGTGCCAAGATGGCATTACGCTGGATAGGCTTTTTTCCACGCCATGAGCCTGAAACATGACCAAATCTCCCCTTAAACTCTCGATTAGTAATCGTTAAAAGCGGTGTCAATAATGGTTTGGCTAGCTCTGGATCTGGTATAAATTCTTCATGTATCCAATTAATTTTCCCTTTATTTTTAGGACATACTGTCTGGCATGTATCACAGCCATAGAGTCGATTACCGATATGACTACGAAACTCATCTGGTAATGTACCCTTCGTTTGAGTCAGAAAAGCAATACAACGCTGTGCATCCAATTGTCCACCTTGAATTAAGGCTCCCGTTGGACAAACATCCAAGCACAGTCGACAATCTCCGCATTCATCCTCCATTGGCTTATCTGGCGCAAATGGAATATTTGTAATGAGCTCTCCTAAATACACATAGGAACCAAATTCAGGCGTTATAATCGAGCAATTTTTTCCGCTCCACCCAATGCCTGCACGTTCAGCTACCGCCCGATCTACAAGGGCTCCTGTATCAACCATTGATTCAATACGTACACCTTTGACATGTTCCTCAAGCCAAGTGGATAATAGCTTTAAACGCTCACGTAATGCTGTATGATAATCGACACCCCATGAAGCACGGCAGAAAATTCCACGTCGCGCACCCCTTTTACCAATTGGTGCATTTTGCATACGTGAAGGGTAAGCCACAGCTATCGCTACAATACTCTCTGCTTCATCTAGTAATTGAAGGGGTTCTGTACGTTTTTGAATATCACTTTCTTCAAATCCAGACTGATAGCCAAGCTCCTGCTGGCGACGCAATCTGTTTTTTAATTCTGTAAAGGGAGCTGCTGTTGTAAAACCTATTTTATCAACACCAATGGACATCGCATATGCCACAAAATCACGTTGCAGGTCGTGTATGTTCATTTTATTTCCAACTCCTTACATGGTACAATATTAGAAATAGATAAAGTAGGTGATGTTCATTGGAAATTTCCATTAACCCAACTCTATTAACACAACATCCCGAGCTAAAAATCGGCATTATTCATTATACCAAAATTGTTGTAGCAGAATCCCCTCAAATGATTAAAGGGCGTATGCAATTGTATCAGGAAAATCTTTTTCTTGAAATGCAGGAACTTCCTGTAACACAGCGTGAGGGGATCGCAGAATGGCGACAAATTTGGAAAAAGCTTGGTGCTGATCCAAACCGCTATTGTCACTCAGCAGAAAGCCTTATGCGTCGAATTAGTAAGCAGAACTATTTAACGCCAATTCATTCAGGTGTTGATTTAAATAATTTCTTTTCACTTCAATATGAAATGCCAATTGGGCTATATGATGTTGCTCAAATCAAAGGGTTTGTAACAATTGATCTTGGTCATGACGAGATTGGTTATGAAGGTTTGAATGGGCGCTTTAACACATTAGAAAATATTCTGTATAGTCGTGATGAGGTAGGAGCATTTGGCTCACCTTTTGTTGATTCTAAACGCACAGCTGTCACAGAGGAAACAACTGATGCGTTACATATTTTTTATTTCCGCCCTTCCTTAACAAATGATGCAGCGAATGAACTGCTAGCGTCAGCTGGGAAAATGTTTAATCAAATTCATGGCGGACATTATCAAATCGCAATTATATCAAATGATGTACCATCTATAACACTATAAAAAGGACGTGTTTTCGTGATTAATCTTGCAGAAGCTGTTAAACTAAAAAGTATTTTAGGAAAGAAAACTCAAGAGCTAGTAAACGAACTACATCGCAGTGCCTTTGTAACAGTTGAAAAGGGACAAGCCCCTAAAACAAGTAATCGAGCACTCCCCCTTATTGAAGCTGACTTAGCCCAAGTTCGTCTAGATACTCGTACATTAGACCGCCTCGTTTACGAAGCAAACATACAAAACACAGTAGACTTTAAAGGTCAAAAGCTAGCACTAGTAGAAGCCATCGAACTAGCAACACAACTTCGTGCCGAGGCTGATATGTGTAAAGATTTCAGTATGCGAGAAAAAGAGAGTGTAAGATTTGGCTATGGCGAAAATACAATGTTATATGAAATTGCTTTGTATGAGCCAGATGAATATAGAGAACGAGCTACAAAGCTTGAAAAAGATGCACATAAGCTATCTAATCTTATTAATTCAAAAAATTACAGTATTCAAATTAACTTTGACGATTCCCGTTATTTCTAGACTCGGGACGGTGAGACTCCAACCCGAGTTGGATGTGCTGTTTTCAAATCTAGCTTTTCAGCTAATTAGTTAAAAACCAATAACAAGTTACCTGTTACTGTATGACCGATGACTAATGACCAACTATAAGCAATGGCCATACTCAAAACAACTTGATTCCATTTGAAAACGCCATCCAGGGCTCTCCTACATTTATGTATGGAGAGCTTTTTTAAGTAGTTCAAAGGGATAATTTGGATGACTAGTTTGCCCCTTTCAAGGACAAAATGGAAGTATCTATAGGAAAGGGGTCATACTATGACACAGCAAGATGATGCAACACATGAGCAAGATATGACATTGACCAACAGACAGGGACATCCAATTACCAACAATCAAAATTTGCGAACAGTCGGTAATCGAGGTCCTGCAACATTGGAAAATTATGATTTTCTAGAAAAAATGAGTCATTTTGACAGAGAGCGAGTTCCAGAACGGGTTGTGCATGCTCGTGGAGCTGGAGCACATGGGTATTTTGAAACCTATGGTGTTGTTGGCAATGAACCTATCTCTAAGTATACACGTGCAAAAGTCTTTCAGGATAAAGGAAAAAAAACACCTGTCTTTGTGCGTTTTTCAACTGTTATACATGGTGGTCACTCCCCAGAAACATTGCGTGATCCCCGCGGTTTTGCAGTAAAGTTTTATACAGAGGATGGCAATTGGGATTTAGTGGGCAATAATTTAAAGATCTTCTTTATTCGTGATGCGCTCAAATTTCCAGATATGATTCATGCTTTTAAGCCTGATCCCATTACTAATATTCAAAACGTTGAACGTTTTTTTGATTTTTGTGCTAGCTCACCAGAAACCTTCCATATGGTAACATTCGTTTACTCTCCTTGGGGGATTCCAGCAAATTATCGTATGATGCAGGGCTCTGGGGTTAATACGTACAAGTGGGTGAATAGTGAAGGCAAGGCAGTCCTTGTCAAATATCATTGGGAACCGCTACAAGGTATTAAAAATTTAACACAAAAAGAAGCAGAGGAAATCCAACAGAAAAATTTCAATCATGCTACACAAGATTTATATGATGCTATCGAACGTGGAGACTTCCCCGAATGGGAGCTACATGTTCAAATTATGGAGGATGGTTCACACCCTGAGCTTGATTTTGATCCATTGGATGATACAAAACTTTGGCCAAACGATCAATTTCCATGGTATCCAGTTGGCAAAATGGTGTTAAACAAAAACCCTGAAGACTATTTTGCTGAGGTGGAACAGGCTACTTTCGGGACAGGGGTGCTTGTTGATGGCTTAGACTTCTCTGATGATAAAATGTTGCAAGGTCGTACTTTCTCTTATTCTGATACACAACGCCATCGTGTAGGCGCCAACTACTTACAGCTTCCAATTAATGCACCAAAAAAACGTGTAGCGACCAATCAACATGGTGGGCAAATGATGTATAAGCGTGATTTGGCACCTGGACAAAATCCACATATTAATTATGAGCCATCCATGCTGAATGGATTAAAGGAAGCAACACAAGCTGGTAAAGAATATACACCATACATTGAAGGGAACCTTGTTCGTGAATCGATTGATCGTCAAAGTAATACGAAACAGGCTGGTGAAACTTATCGTAACTTTGAACAGTGGGAACGCGAAGAACTTCTTAAAAATTTAATACGTGATCTATCGGTCTGTCATGAGGATATTCAAAATGCCATGATTGCTTTGGCACAAGAAGCCGACGAAGAATATGGTCGCTTACTCAAGGAAGGTTTGCACAACGCTAAAAAAGATTCCTCTGCATCAAAACCACTTGGCAATATCAATGGTGATCAAGCACCTCAAGATGCCATGAATAAAGGACACGATGCTGAGCCTTATTAACGAAGCTAAAAAGACATTACATTTTTTGTAATGTCTTTTACTTTATTGTTCATATGCTTTATACCAATGATAAGGTTGAATTTCCTTTAATGATTTAAATACCAATTCTCCATCTGCATTCGTAATCGCTGCCATTACATTTTCTCCCCAATAAAAAAGTCTTTCCTGACAGACTCCACAGGGTGTCAGCACTACAAATTTAGATGTTTCATCTTCCCTAGCAACACAAATCGAATGCGTAACTTTTGTATTCAATTTATGTGCCTCTAAAATAGCACCTGTTTCCATACATAATTCAGTAGCAGCATTCATTACCTCGGGTGCGACACTTGTTAAAATTTGCCCATCCGCGGTATATAAGGCTGCAGCTCCTCCCCATCCAGTGGGATATCTTTTTTCTGCTAGTGCAACCGCAGCTTCATACAGTACTTTTTCAATATCCATATTTCCTCTCCCTATCATACATGCACACCTGGTAATATTTTCAAAATCTTTTCCTGTGCGTCTAAAATTGCCCCTGTTCCTAATGGAATGGCTATATTCGTTGTTTCATGTCCGAACTTAAAACCTGCCACGACTGGTATTCCTAAATCTGCAAAATACTCCTTCATTAACGAATGAAGTGCTTCTTCATCAGATCCTGTCTGTGTAAATGAACCAATGACGACTCCTGCTAATTGCTCAAATTTCCTTGCTTGTTTTAAATGCTGAAGCATTGAGTCAATAACTGGAATTGTTTCATTTACATCCTCTATTAATAAAATCCTACCTTCAGTTCTTACTTCAAATTTGGTACCTAGTGTGCTGACAAGACGATAGAGATTTCCTCCGATCATTTCACCACGTGTGATGCCCCCAGCAATCGTTGTTAGCGGAGAAATTGCCTCTGTATACTGAATTTCCATAGGGGAAAATAGCTGTAAAAACATTTTTTTTGATAAATCATCCATCTTATTAGCTGACATCAGCATTGGCCCATGAAATGTCACCATATTGGCATACTCATTAATCGCACAATGTAAATATGTAACATCAGAAAAGCCCCAGAAAATCTTAGGATTTTCTTCTATTAAAGCATAATCAATTTTATCAGCAATTCTGGCAGAGCCATAGCCTCCCTTTACACAAAAGATTGCTTTCACTTCTGGGTTTTTTACCATCTCATGAAAATCAGTTAGTCTGATTTCATCACTTCCTGCCAAATATTCATGTTTTGCATGAATCGTATCACCCACAATATAGCGAAGACCCAATTCGTCCAAAAAAGCTACTGCTTCTCCTAGTTTTTCAGGCTCTACAAGACTTGAAAGTGCAACAACACCGACTAAATCTCCCTTTTGTAAACATGGTACGGTACTTTTCACAGTTATTCCTCCTCTTGTTGTCCTTATTTTAGCATAGCAAAACTTCAGAGGCATTGATTATTGCTATACTGACTGCCTATAATTAACTTTACTATTCAATTAATAAAGGGGTTAAAGCATCTTGAAAATTCCACCATATCTATTATTAGTACTCGCAACTCTTTTATGGGGTGGTAATTTTGTTATTGGACGTGCCGTTAGTGAAGATATCCCTCCCCTAACACTTGCCTTTTTACGCTGGTGCGTCGCATTTATTATCTTTTTTCCCATTGCATTTCACCAATTAAAACGTGAATGGCGGTTACTGAAAAGACATTGGTTTATTGTCATCATTCTTTCATTAACAGGTGTTACAGCATTTAACACACTTGTTTACATTGGATTACATTACACAACGTCCATTAATGCATCTTTAATGAACTCTTCTACGCCCATAATGATTTACATACTTTCCTTTATTTTTTTGAAGGAAAAACTATCAAAATATCAGTTAATAGGGACCGTTCTATCACTGAGTGGAGTTGCCTTTATTATAATGGGTGGCTCTTTTACAAGGATTGTCGATTTTACTTTCAACAAAGGGGATTTAATTGTAATCGCAGCAGTATTATGTTGGAGCATATATTCATTGCTCATTAAACAATATGCAACTCGCTTACCAGGGCAGTCTACCTTTCTAGTGACGATTGGACTTGGGGCTATGATGTTATTTCCTTTTTCTCTCTATGAAACACTGTCTAGTGCAACAGCAATTCATTGGGAATGGTCAACCTTTGCTGCTATTTTATATGTTGGTATTTTTGCCTCCATCATTGCTTTTCTCTGCTGGAACAGTGGTGTTATACAGCTTGGAGCGAACAAGGCAAGTATTTATTTAAATTTCATTCCTGTTTTTGCCTCCATTTTTGCCGTCCTTTTTCTTGATGAGAAATTGCATTCATTTCAGCTTATAGGTGGACTAGCGGTTGTTGCAGGAGTTATTTTATCAGGAAAAACAAATAAGCGAAGACTTCAACCCTAAGAAGTCTTTGCTTATTTTTGCTAATTCGTACCACCATAAATTACTGTAACATTAGGATGGTTTAATAATTGGCTTGCTGGGAATTCTTCTGTAATATGACCACTTTTCAATTTCTCAATCGCCGCGAGCTTTTTTTCACCAAAGGCAATGAGAACGATTTCCTTTGCCTTCATTATGGAGTGGATGCCCATTGTAATGGCATGTGTTGGTACTTCAGACGGATCATCAAAATAAATAGCATTTTCTGTTCTTGTTGACTCTGTTAGCTCCACAATATTCGTCTTGGCATCAAACGATGTGCCTGGTTCATTAAAAGCAATGTGTCCATTTACACCGATACCTAGAAGCTGTAAATCAATGCCTCCTGCTTCTTCAATGCGCTTATCATATGCAGCACATTCTTCAGCTAAATTGGCTGCCTGTCCATTTGGCAAATGGACATTTTTCGGCTGTATATCCACAAAATTAAATAAATTCTCATGCATAAATGTAAAGTAGCTTGCTGGACTTGATTGCTCAATGCCAACATACTCATCCAAGTTAAAAGTTTGTACTTCCTTAAAAGATAAATGGCCAGCTTGGTGTCGTGCCACTAATTCTTTATACATGCCTACAGGTGATCCACCAGTTGCTAAACCTAAAACACTATCAGGTTTCTCTTGTATTTGTTTTGAGAAAATAGTAGCTGCCACTTCACTCATTTCCTCATATGTATTCACTTCTATCCATTTCATTCTTTATACGATACCTACCTTACCATTAATATTATTAACTAATATGTAAAATATTTCACTTTATAGTAGCTAATATATTAATCTTACTAGTTATTTAGCTATTTTTCTATCATTTCCTACTTCAGTTTATGCGTGTAATCTAAGACTATTTCGGTTATGTTATTAATAAGGAAGTGAGGCGATTTTATGAATGAACAGATTCAGCACTATTTACAGTATATTCAATTTCAAGGAACGTTAGAGCCATCTATTCAACTACTTGGACAACTACAAACTAAACATCTATTAACCATTCCCTATGAAAATTTAGATGTTGCCTTGAATCGTGGTATCTCCTTCGCTATTCCTGATATATTTAAGAAAATAATTATTGATAAACGTGGTGGCAATTGTTTTGAATTAAATATCTTATTCAGCTGGCTTCTACGAGAGCTTGGCTTTTCTGTCACCAATCGTTATGCCCAGTTTTGGCGCAACGTAGCGGAAAATACCCCTCCAGAGGAAATTCCTATGCATCAATTATTACTAGTAAATATGAGTGGGCAATACTATATCTCGGATGTAGGTGTCGGTGCATTAGCACCCTGTAAACCAGTGCCACTGATTGCTGGCTATCAACACCGTGAAGGTAAAGAGTTATATAAAATAGATTATGATGAAGCGAATGGTTGGATGCTGTTGGAACAAGCTAAACATAGTTGGCGTTTGCTTTATAGTTTTCACGACGATGCCAATGATGCAAAATTTGCACCACGACTTTCCAAGCAAAAAAATAAAATTGCTATGATTCGAACCATTGGTGGCCGTCATACCATGATGAACAACGAATTTAGAATTTATGAAGGACAATCTTTAACTACCTATACAACAAACACTGAGAAGGAATGGCTGCAAGCTCTACAGCGTTTTTTTCATATCTCTGTACAACAATAAGGAAAGCAAGTCCATCGGTGGCTTGCTTTCCTTTCACATTATTTCATTGTCCTATTGAGCAATTCAAACACAACTATGTCATTGTGTAGCTCTTTAACTAAACCTATATCATCTACAAAGTAATAAGTTTTCACTACATCACTAAATTCTGACCTTTTCTCGACTATAACCACGCCCGTATATTGCACATCACCAGCTTGTACCGTACCATCAGTAGATTTTACAGTTACTCGTTCCCCTGCAGAAACCCCTGGATCATCTTCATGTAAAACAACACCTATTCTAAGTGGAAGTTCTATATATAAATCATAATGTGTGTTAGCTTCACTAGCAATGGCTTGTCCGTATGCACGATCATGACCATATAAAAGCTCATCAGAGATAGTTTGTCCTGTACTTACATTTTTGACTGTCCATACATCATTTTTACCGTCGTGTTGCTGATATTGATAGTTTAAAGTATAACGCTTATTGTCACTTAAAGAATAATAGGCATACGTATATTCAAATGCGGGGTCCCTTAGCAAGTTAGGTTTAGAAAGAGTCATTGCTCTCGCTAAAAACGCTGAGAAATGGGCGCGTGTAACAGGGTCATTAGGTTTAAACGAACCATTCTCATAGCCCCTTACTAAATGATTATGGGCCAGTGTTAAAATTTCTTTATAACCTGGTGTCTGCTTACTCACATCTGTAAAATAATAAGGATCTGAACCTTTTAATTGAAAGGCCCTATTTAGCACAATCGCCATTTCCCCCCTAGTAAGCGGTGCATCTGGATGAAATTTATGGGCAGTATCAAATATACCTTTATTTTGCACAGCCGCAATTTCTTTATAAAATTTATGAGTGGTTGTTACATCTTGATAGTTTGGATTTTGCACATGGATCGTGTTTAATCCTAAAGCACGTGTTAGCATTACAGCTACTTGTGCTTTCGTAATAAAATCATTCGGCTTGAACAAGTTAGTCGAATACCCTTTCGCAATATCCTGTTCTACTAAATAATGAATTTCCGTCGTTAATGTATCATCCGTTAGATCGATAAAGCTGGCTGCCTGCACTTCCTTCGGTAATATACCAATCGTTATCAGGATCAAACATACTAGCTTCAATATGTTCTTCACATTATCCCTCCTCCTTCGATTTTATACCCATAAAGACGTACCCATATGCTTAAAATGAAAAAAGCCTCTATTAAAAGAGACTTTATTCGTTATTTTTATATTGAATTAATCCAATTCCTATTCCAGTCGGATCGACCAAATAAGCTAGATAGAAATCATCAAACGCCATTTTGTCACGCAAAATAGTAGCACCATTGTGTTTTGCCTGTGCAATGACTTCGTCAATTGCCTCCACTTCAATTTGAATTCTTGTACCATGCGGAAAATCGCTTGGTCCTTTACCAATGCCACCATTAATTCCAGCTTTGTCTTCATTCCCAGTCATAACTGCCCAATAATCCCACTTTGGAGCTGCCACCTCCCAGCCAAACACTTTACTATAAAAAGCTGCCGCTTTCTCCGGTTCCTGACTATTTAATTCAAAGCCAATCACTTTTCCCATACATGTACCCCCATAACAAATAATTCAACAATTAATTGGAATTCCCTTCCTGCAACTTTAGAAATTTGACAATATTCCAAATAAAAAATTTATGTATTTAATTAGTTAGAAAATTATGTATAATTAAATTAGAACGATTGTTCAAATCATTAAAGGAGTACAACATTGAGTAAAAGACGCTATGACAGTGACAAGGCAAAGATTGAGATTATCAAACATGCCATCCAATTATTTTCTCAACATGGCTATAATCAGACATCTGTTGGTGATATTTCGAAAGCCTCTGGTTATAGTAAAGGACATATTTATTATCATTTCGAAAATAAAGAAAAGTTATTTGTGCTTTTGGCGCAGCAATCGATGAAAAATTGGCATGACAAATGGTTGCAACAAGAATCTTCATACACCACATCAACAGATAAATTGTATGGTATGGCCATGCATGTCCTCTATGAGTATCAAACACCCTTACTAAAGTCAGGTCAGGAACTGGCATCTAATCCCAAATCAAGTCCTGATTCAATACAACAGTTATACAATTTAGCTATTACACCAATGAATGCTTATCGAGCAATTCTTCAAGAGGGCATCGACCAAAACGAATTTGTTCATGGCAATGTAGATACATGGACCGTCTTACTTGGCACATGGCTAGGTGGATTATGTCAGCTGACCAATACTCATAACTTGAAATCATTAGAACCACTCTTTCAACAGGCAATAACGATTTTCTTAAAAGAAATTAAAAAAGGTGGGGTTTAAATGAAAGTAGGTTTAATAGGTGATAGCTTAACAGAAGGTCGTCCAGGCGTTTCATTTTATGATCTCTTGAAACATCAATATCCCCATATTTCATTCGATAATCTTGGAAATCCAGGCGAGACGATTAAAAGTTTATTTACTCGCTTGGAAAAAATGCCGCTCCAATCTTCCTATGATCTCCTTATTCTTTGGATAGGCGTCAATGACGTCTATTCAAAATTATTAAAGGTGCAAGCACAGCCTGTGGCGAAGGATCACATTGAATTCGAAGAATACTGCCTTAAGGTATTAGAGAAAGCACATGACGCTTCCAAAAATGTTGTATTAGTATCTCCAGCATTAGTAGGAGAAGATCTTCAAAATCCCTCTAACAAAGAAATAACACAATTAACGTCTGTTATGGAGTCTATTTCAATGAAATCTGGCAATGTTTATTTTGTAAATATGCAAAATCTCTTTAAAGATCATTTAGAACATTTGGAGTGCTCAGGCTTTATTAATACGAATGTAATAAGAGTCCTACTGGATGTTTTATTTTACAAAAGTCCTTTACGTATCGATAAATTATCTCAAAAAAGAGGGCTACATGTAACTTTAGATGGTGTTCATTTGAATAGTAAAGGTGCTGATTTAGTGGCACAGCAATATAGCTCTATCATTGAACTTTATAAAGTCGAAGGAGACAAAATCGGGAGGTCCTAAAGATGAGAAAGATTGCTGTTGTTACTGGCGGTGTTTCAGGGATAGGAAAGGCTATTTGCCAAGAATTAATTGCTCGACATATATTTGTCATTATTGCTGATATTCAAGATCATGAGGGTCGTGTGTTAGAAGCAGAGTTAAATAAGGATATCGCCAATGTAAAATTTGTACATTTAAATGTAACCGATTATAAAAATGTAACTTCTGTCATTCATGATGTATTTGAAGAATTTCACCGTATAGATTATCTGTTTAATAATGCTGGTATCGCTATGTATGGGGAGATGGGTGAAATGACTATTGAGGATTGGAAGGAAATTATGGCCATTAATTTATGGGGTGTCATTTATGGGACTCAAATAGGCTACCCACTTATGAAAAAACAAGGTTTTGGTCATATCGTCAATACCTCCTCTGCTGCAGGGTTAGGACCTTCTCCTTTTTCTACTGCATACGCTACTACCAAACATGCTGTTATAGGACTAACAACCTCTCTACACTATGAGGCTGAGGAATTCGGGATTAAGGTGAGCACTCTATGTCCAACGATTGTGGATACACCAATTTTCGATAATGCAAAGGCGATTCATATGGATAAATCCATTATCACCAAACAATTAAAGCAGCAAAAAATGATCTCACCTCAGCGAATTGCAAAAATGGCTATAGAGGGTGTTCATCAAAATAAGCCTATCATTTGTCCAATGCCAATGCGCAAAACACTGGATGTTGTTTTTACTATTTTTCCTTTTTTACACAAAGCGTTAATGAGAATCGTTTGTAAAGTGAGTCGTAATGCACGTTTAACCTAATGTTTCACAAGGCTCCCTTCTAATGGGAGCCTTGCTTATTTTATAATACGACACCATCGCTCATTTTAATAATACGATCTGTATATGCCAACATTTCTTCGTCATGCGTCACTAATAATGTTGTTATATTTAAAGTTTTTGTTAATGTTCTTAATAACAACATAATCTCTTTAGAGCGCTGTGAATCTAAACTAGCCGTTGGTTCATCAGCAAACAATACTTTCGGTTGATGAATAATAGCACGTGCAATTGCTACACGTTGCTTCTCTCCCCCTGACAAGGAGGAGGGATAGGCAGTTTTACGATGTTCCATTCCAACTAACTCCAATAGCCGATTGACTTCATATTTCTGTTCATTCTTTTTTAATGGAGATTCAGCTACATCTAGCATTAATAGCAACTGTTCCTCCACTGTCAAAAATGGAACAAGGTGAGCAAATTGAAAAACAAAACCGAATTTACTTGCACGTAATTTTCGTACCTGGTCGGTTTTCATCGTCGTAAGATTCTGCTCTTCAAATAACACTTGCCCATCTGTTGCTGGTTGTAGTCCTGCAGCGATCGTTAATAATGTACTTTTCCCAGAGCCAGAAGCACCTACCAATGCTGTAATCTCTCCTTCATTTAAAGAAAGATTGATGCCCTTTAAGATCTCTTCCTCGACTTCACCATTCTTAAACGTTTTTCGTACTTCATCAATTGTAAATAACGTCATGATTAAGCCTCCCCTTGCTGTATTGCTTGTAACGGTTCAATTTTTTTAATTTGCATTCCTGACAAGGTCGCACCAATAAAGCCTATGAGGAGGAATACAACGGATAACTGTGTTGTAGTGCCTATTGTTAAAGTGAATGGCATCCCCTTAGGAGCAACTATATTAAATAGCTGGCTAAGACTGACAGATACCACAAGTGAAAAGATTGTAATAATAGCCATCTGTGTCCAGATCATTTTAAATAGCTTACTTGTTTTTAATCCAATCGCTTTTAAAATGCCATACAAGCCAATTTTTTGCACATTCATCATATAGAAGAAAATAGCAAACAACATCCCACTAATGACAACTAAGAACCATATAATCATATTTAAAGATAATTGTTCCGCATTATAACTAGGGATAGTATTGAGAAACTCTTTATTGCTATATGCTTGCAATCCCTTAATATCATTTGGCTCACTATTTGGTACAAAAATTAATTGTTTATCAGCTACCCGATACATCTCCTGATAAGCCTCTTCACTAATATAAGCAACGGGAGCATGACTATATTTTTTTTGCTCTACAAAACCTTTTACAATGAACTTTCCATTGTATTGATTATTCGTTAATATATCTCCAACCTGTATTCCTTTATCTTGTAGTGAGCTATCCAAAAGCACCTCGTCTTGATGCACATTGCTAAAAAGTGTAGATTCCGTTGATGTCACAAAGGCTACACTTTGTTGTTTATCATCCTGATCATTTAAAAAGCCCATCTGGATCGAAAAAGCTACTGCCTCTTTTTCTTTACTTATGACATTCTGCTGTAGATCGCCATCGATTCTTGAAAGATTAAATGTGCCATCTGCATCCTCAGCCATGTAAAATTGTCCCTTCGGTAAATCCTTAATTAAAGCTGCATTATCCTGTGACAGACCATTTGCTAAACCCGAGATAATAAACGTTAAAAAACTAACTAGGAAGATAATGGAGCCCAAGATTAAAAACCGTACTTTATTCTTCTTCATTTCTTTCCAGGCAAGATTCATCACTAACCCCTCCATTTCTTTGATTACTCCTAGCTTAAAATTGTTAAATGAACAGAGCATGAACTAATCGTAAAAATTTAGAGTCATATAAAAAGCCGCTCTATAAAGGCATTTTTATCCCATAGAGTGGCTTCTTTTTTGAATCTTATTTATCTTTACTTGCTAAAATCTTTTTTGCTAACAAAATTTCTCCTACTATAAATAAGTTGATATTTTTAATAACAATTATATATTTTGTAAAACTTATAATAAGGTTTGTTTAACAGATTACATAAATCAAAAGTTATATACACGAAAAATTTTCAAGAATTTCTTTATTTCTACCCTTGTTATTGTCATAGTGTCTATAGTAATTTTGGACGTAATAATCATAGTAATCTATTGGAAGTATGGCTGAAAAAATCGATCAATTTTTATTTACAAAAGGTTACGGTTTGGCAGACACTGATTTACCTAATAGCCCAACCACACTCAGAAACATTCACTGCTGTAGCGATCATGCAACTAGAAGAAAAAGGACTTTTAAACCTAGATAATCCAATTTCACAATACTTTCCGGACTTTCCGAATGGAGGGTCTATTCAAATAAGTCATCTCCTATCTAAGTCGTTTCCGTCATAGCACGGCTCAATGACGAGAAGTTAACAGTGATTGTTCTTAGCAACGAGATGACAGTGAATTCTAAAAGAATCAACCCTCATTTTACTTCCATCGTTCTTCAGCAGCCAATTTGGATATGGGAAGAATAATAGAACTATTTCATTATTATAATACAGTGTTTAATGGTGATTAGAATAGTATCTTTAAACATTTCTTATCCGTAGTAGTATAGATTGAAGCAACAGAGTATATAGCACATTTAACAAAGGTTGTTTCACACATTTATAAGGAACGTCTAAAGCAAAAGGATTGCGAGTTCAGTCATACAAAATAAACTCACAATCCTTGTTATATCGATGAAAAAGTAAGCATAAGTTTTTTTACTAGGTGGATGTCTAACTATTTTAACCCCTTTATAAGTCGTGCAGAGGCAAAGCAAGTTTCACCATTTTTGAAATATACAACTCGTTCCTTATGATCTACAAATTCAATGTTTTGTTTATTCACAATAAAAGCCTTATGACATTGATACATCGATGTATGTGCTTCCTTAAAATCCTTTAAGCGACCATAAAACTCAATATGCTCATTTTCTAAATGTAATATAATTTTATGTAATTTTGGGGATGCCGCAAAAAAGTATATATCCTGAATTGCAATATTCCTTGTATAACCATTTGCTCTTATTTGAATCTGTGAAGGTGATTGTTGTTGGCCAATTTGTATATACTTTTCATATGCAACTTTTAGTGTTGTTAATATTTTTTGCTGTAACATACCTGTGTGATCCTTAATAATAAAATCTAACGCAGCAATTTTATACATAAACGTTAAATAGGTCATTTCTGCATGGGTTGTGACAAATATAATACTGCACAATGGGTCACGTTGGCGAATCATATCCCCTAACATAAGCCCTGTCACCTCATGGTTCAAATCAATATCCAAAAAATAACAATCTGCTTTTTCATATGTAATGACTTCATTAGGGTTTGTAGTTGTAAGTACAATTTCAATCCCGTTCCCTTCCATCATAGCATAGTTTTTAATGGTTTTTTTGATATGCTCTAATTGTACAACATTATCTTCACAAATAATCACTTTCATATTTACACCCCCTCCTCCTCAATAAACAACTCTTGTATAAATAAATTGCCATTTATTTTTGTATTTAAACGAAGTTTTGGAGATGCATCTACCATTTGACGTAATATAGATAAGCCCAAGCCTCGCTCCTCTCCTTTTGTCGAGAAGCCTTCTTTGAAAATTTCATGCACTTTTAACTCATAACTTTTATTGGATGAAAATGTATTCATACATGCAATTAACACAGCTTTTTCCATTCGAATAAATGCTAATCGAATCCAAGGCTCTGTAGCATGTTTACTGGCTTCAAGCGCATTGTCCAATAGTATGCCGCACATACGATTTAATTGAATCTCATCCAATGCTATTCTATCGATTTTTTCGACAATCTCAATGTACATTGGAACGTGAAACGTTTGCGCTTGAATAAGTTTTGTTGTTAAAAGTCCTTTTAAACTAGCTATATTTAAACAGTTAAGCATCGAAAAGGATATTTCATGCGCTTGCTCTTTCTTTTCAGTTTGTAAAATATGTCGATAAAAATAGGTTTCTAGTTCTGAGTAACTTTTAGAATCTATAAAATGACGCATTGATGTTAAAATATTCATATAATCATGTTTAAATTGACGCATATCTCTATTAATTTCTTCAAGCGAAGACACATATGAATTAAATTCTTCTAATTCCATTTCCTTTTGTTTAATATGTATGTTCTTAATAGCTAAGTAAACAAAGAAACCAATAATAATGATAAAGATCATCAAATAAATCACAAAAAAGAACAAATTATGTTGGACACTTTTGATAAACGATGTACCATCCATCAACACAATATCAGTATACATAAAGACAATCGTCATAAGCATCAAGGGAATCATTGCAGGTATAATGTATTGCTTAAACACATACCATCTAACAAAATAATCGAATAACTTTATGTAGACAAGCACCAATATAAATAGGATACTCATCGAAAAAATGAGTTGTACCAATGGAGAAGTGATGATAGCATCCATGCCATTCGATAAATGATACACGACAAGCGAAGAAATATGATCTGCCAAAACAACTAAAACAATCGTAAACAGCACATGGGCCACATTCCGCCAACGCTTTGTTTGCTGGTAGACGAAGAAACTTTCCACTAATAGGATGTACGCCATAGCATAGACACCTATAAAAGCAAACAACACTACTGATGGCGAAACTATTAATAAAGAAATCTTCAATATCATTTTTTTTGTTATTGCAATGCTAAAATATAACGGTAAAATACTTAATATCAAAAATTGATAAATAATCAAAGTTAAATAGGATATACTCCACATACGAATAACATGATCCTTCCAAAATAACATATAATCAATATCTATCTTAGAATATTTATGTATTTTTTTCAAATTTATTGAAATTTAATTCTTGTGGCAACTCCTCTTCTCCTAAAGCTCCCCAACACATATAAACAGAGCTAAAGTCAGCCAATTTAACGAATAAATTATATAAATAATCAATAATATTGTCGATAATAAATTTCATTAATGAGATCCTCCTATTTTTGCAATAACCACTAAAACAATCCCCTTCAAAAATCCTGCTACGAAAAATACACTTATGGATGTTGGAAAAATAACGAGTAGTCCCCCCAACACAATAAGTCTGCTATACAGTTTTTTAAACAAAAATGTTCGATGAGCTTCACCCTGTACTTTTGTTTTTTTAGAACTCACTGGACCAATAAACAACAAGATGACAGCTCCTAGCAAAAACGCCCCCCAAACAACGAGTGAAGTGATAGGCAATGCTACAGCTAGCCATGTGATGAACGGAAATGAAATACAACTAACAATAAGACACGTTTTAAATGATGAACAATGCGCACCATATGCTACTTGACGCACCAATAGAAATCCAATTTGAACCAGTAACATTCTCCAAAATAAACCGAACGCTATAGCTATACCGTAAATAATCAAAAATTTTTTTAACTCGCTTGTAACAACACGAAATCCATACACTAATTTAATTTTATCTAACTGTGTTAACGGTCTTCTATGTTCAAAAAAATCTACTAGCATTTCCTCTTTTGCAGTAAATTCCATCTCATCACCTCCTTGATCACTAGTATAAAACATGTAACATCAAAATAGTTAAAAATATCCTAAAAAGTATATTTTTAAAGATAATCGCCTATTTTCAATCTTCTCTTTTACATAAACGTTCAAAAAAAGAACGTAAGCGTAAAGTGCCACTTAACGTTCCCTTAAATAAGTTTTTCTGTATATGCTTTATAAACTGCTTCTAAATAATGAGATGTTCCAAAATATGCATTAATATGTCTAATCGATTGCTCTATCTCTGTATTTGTAAATTTTTGAGAGTTACAAAGAAAGTCAATGGAGTGACCCTTTGCCAATTCCATGAGCACATTCATTTCTAACATATTCAATCCGCCCAATCGTCTTGTATCAACTATTTCTATTGAGTCTCCTTCAATGATATGAACTAGTTGTTCTATCGTCATATTTTTATTTATTACCTTACAATTCAAGATATTATTTGTGTAGTAATGAATCTCTCCAATATTTTCATCTGTCATAAAAACAATTTGGCATTTCATTGTTTCGAGGTTTTTTAAATATGGTATATAGTGAACAAAATGCTTATAAGATGTGTCAATTAACACAACATCATATTTTTTATTGGCATTTATCCTTATGACAACCTCACTCAACAAGTTAATGGTATCAACTACCCAAGACGGTCTATACATAGTGAACATATTTTTTAAAAGCTCTTGCATAAGCGTGTAATCTGAATGTACTAAGATATACATTATTCTGTTATCTGACACGAACATTTCTATATAACACTCCGTTTTACAAATCGAGCAATATATAGTCGACAACATACTAAAATAATCATCGCTGTACCTATACTTGAACTAAATATAAATAAGAAATCCCATTCTATTGGCCCATCTGCGTCAATTTGCATGATTAACTTTGTTAAAAACATGCCACTTGTTAATCCAAGTAGTAAACCGATAGTGACAACAAAGAGAACTTCAGACCAAATAACCTGTTTTAATTCTTTTGGGGCAAGCCCGATTAAACGTTGTGTATTGTATTGGTCTCTTCTTTTAAAGATTATATGAAAAATCGTTTGCACTAGACCAGTACAACTCGCTACTACTAAAGCAGTCAAAATGAGCATGAACATTGCCCATCGTTGATAAAACCATTCCGAGGCTTGCTCTAAAAGAACAGCTCGCTCCACAATTTTTAACGTTGGCCAATCATGAATCGTCTGTTGGAGATCGTCTAATGTTGTGCCATTACCTAAAGTTAAATGGATTTTATCAATTGTTACAACATCTTTAATCAAAGGGGAATTCCAATCAACAAAAAGTTGTTTATATTTGTTTTCAGTTGGAACAATTCCAGTAATTCTTAAACGAATGACTTTTTCATTTGACCGTCTATCTAAGTAATCGCCTTCTAAAACATCGCCTATTTTTAAATCATACTTATCAGCTACATCATCTGTAATTTCAACTCTATCTGCTCCACCAAAATCTTTGGCAAAATAATTCAGATTAACACCATTATTAGTGAGAAAAGAACTACCCTTACTATCTAATTGTATTTCTTTTATTGAAATTTTTTTTCGCAATAACTCTATATCATTATAAGAAATATTTTCAAAATAAGGATTATCAATCGCTACTTCATACGGATAGGTTTTTTCAATCGTTGTTTCCTCGGATTGTACAATAGATTTCAAAAATGTACCATTAAACGTAATAATCATAATCAAAATCGCTAATATACAAACAACAGGAACATAGTTACTTAAATTAGGGATGAATTGAATTTTTACATAGTGCGCTTTGTTTCCTAAATAGCGATGAATCCAGGAAGAATATTTTTTCAATGTGTATACTATCATATATGGGAATAAAAAGAATAGACAGCCTATGATACATACACTTCCAGTAAAAATGAGAATAATTGATTGAATTGCATCATTTTGCAAAATACCTTGTGCAAGAATAAGTAATGACATCACACCTACTATAAAAGTAAGTACGGTCTTCCATTTCGTCCAATGATATGATTTAAACTCATAATTTCTTTTCATTGCTAAAGGTAATATTTTAGTTACCCTCGCTACTTGAACAAACACAAACATGTAGAGTAAGAAATAAATAGCAAGTAAAATTGCTGAAAAATAGACAACAGGAATGTTAAAATGGGCTTGTGGTAAGCCAACCATCTCAACCAAAGATGGGACAACGAATTTTAGCAACAAAAGGCTACTGATTGTGCCTGTCCCCACACCTATTAGTAATATGATAGTCGATTGATAGTTGACAATCTTTTTTAGTTGCCCTGTCGTTGCTCCCATTGTTCTTAAAACGAAAAATTGGGCTTGTAAACGACTAAATAATAATGAAAAAGTGGACTTCAATAATAGACCACTAATAATGATAATACTAAACACTAACATCATGATGAAAACGAGTAAGGAATTTAAATTTGCTTGTACCCAGTCCGTTTCTTTCGTTATATCTACACGTATATTTGGGAAAAATTGATGTAATACAGTAGCTGTCTGCCACACATCCGTTGTTTTAATCATGACAAACAAGCCTTTTACATCCGATGGAATACTACTTACAATTTTCAAAGAATCAATGTCCATATAGAGAATAGGCGCATCTTCTCCATATTCGTTAGGAGATAGCACTCCTTTTATAAGAAACGGCTTACCATTTACCATAATTGAATCTGTAACAGACTTATTTAATGTTTTTGATAACGAATGTGAAATAATAACTTCGTTATCTTTCGGTATGTCGTTCAAATGGTAAAATCCTTTTGTTAAATGCCCATTTGTAACACCTAATGTATAGGCTCCTTCAATCTTATCAATAGATGTAAATTGTAGTAAAATCGGTTCCACAAGCTCGACTTCTTCTAAAGTTTTAATCTGATTAAAACTTTCTTTCGTAATCCATTGACTAGACTCTTGACTAGATGAAAGGTTATAACCAGCAGAAATATCCACATCCCCATACAAGTTACGAATATTGTCTTCCATTTCTGTTCGTGCATTTTCAACATAGATCAACATTGTTGCAATTAAACAAACAGCGAGTGCTACAACTTGTATGGCAATGATTACTTGTATTTTAGCAGCTCTACAAAGTTTCCAAGCAATATTCTTTAAATCATACATTGAGATAACTCCTCTGTATGTTTTTAAATTTGTCAAAAATCATCGATAAATTATCGCTATTTACTTGATTGATATAACTATCTACTAATTTCCCTTTATGAAAGAATAGTACACGATCAGCATAAGTCGATACATGTGGATCATGTGTTACCAATATAATTGTTTGATTTGTTAGATTTTTCAATTGAACAAGTGTTGTTAAAATATCATTAGTTGTATTCACATCTAAGGCCCCTGTTGGCTCATCTGCCAGTAATAATAGCGGATTGGCAATAATCGCTCGTGCTATAGCCACTCGTTGTTTTTGCCCACCAGATAATTCATGTGGTTTCTTCACAGCTAAATCACTAATTGACATTTTTGTTAAAACATCTTTCACCTTTTGCGCAATTTTTTTAGAGTCCTCATCTAGCAAAATTAAAGGCAGAGCCACATTATCTGATACCGTCAATTCATCTAATAAGTTAAAATTTTGAAATATAAAACCTATATTTCGTTTTCTAAATTCCGATGCTATCGGTTCTTGAAATTGCTCAATCATTGGTACACCTTGAAACATTAATTCCCCATGTGTAGGTTTGTCTAAAGCAGCTAAAATATTAAGTAATGTACTTTTCCCTGAACCACTCGTACCCATTATTGCTACGATTTCGTTTTGGTAAATTTCACAATTGATTGTATCTAGTGCTTGTACCATAAAATCCTTTGACTGAAATTCCTTTGACACATTTTTCATCACTACTAATGGGGTTTCTTTCATATTTTGTGTCTCATGTAGTTTCAACGGTTTCATGAAAATGCTCCTTTCGCTCATACCATTTGGATTGGGCTTGATGCATACGATAAAATAATCCTTTATTATTTATTAATTCATCAAAAGTACCAATTTCTTCAATTTTCCCCTTATCCATTACGATAATCTTATCTGATAATTTCGTGGGTCCGATTCTATGTGTAATCGTAATCGTTGTTTTATCATCTGTCATGCTATCAAATAATTCAAGTGTTTTTAATTCTGAATGAGGATCTAATGACGCTGTAGGTTCATCCAACAAAATCAAACTAACATCCTTCATTAGCGCTCGTCCTAAAGCTATTTTTTGCCATTCTCCCCCAGATAGATCAATTCCGCCATCCATTTCTTTAGATAAATAAGTATCTAAGTCAACATTATGGATTGATAATTTATGTCCCAATCCTACTTTTCTTATGACATCCCATATTTTCTGGTCATTCTCCATGTCATCTACATTGCCAAAACCAATATTTTCTCTTAAGGAATACATATATTTAGGGAATGTTTGAAAAACAACAGCAACTTGTTTATGTAAACTAGATTTATCAATGTCGGTCATATTTTCTCCATTTACTAAAATCGTTCCTTCTGTCAAATTGAATAATCCTACTAAACAATGGGCGAGTGTTGTTTTCCCTGAACCGTTTCCACCTACAATCGAAATTTTTTCTCCTCTTCGTATTGAAAAGTTCAATTTTGAAAAAGCTGAAATATCAGAATAAGGATAGTTGAAAGTGCCATTTTTAATATCAATCGTTTCAATAGAATTAATTTCTTCTCTCTTTTCGTCATCAAAATGTTCTATTTTCAACAACTTGATTAATGCATTATTATAAATAGCTGCTTCAAAAATAGAAGCTATATGTGCACCAATTTGAGCAAAAATGCCCTGTAAAGTAATTATAGCTGCAGTTAACGCCACATAACTCCCTATTGTTAAAGCGTTCTCTACTAGTTGATAAACAAAGAATACAGATACACCTGTATTGATAACTCCTACAAATAGTATCATCACTGCACTATTTTTCAGTTCCCACTTTGTCACTTCAAGTCTCTTGTTCATCGTATAAAAATAAAGTTTTTTCCATTTTTCCAGTAAATAATCACTCAATGTATACACTTTAATTTCCTTTAAATAGCTTTTGTCAAAAAAAAGGGATTCTGTATAAGAAAGCTCTCTTTCTTTAAATACAACGTTTTTTTCAACTTTATAATTTTTAAGTTTGCTAAAAAAAACAATGACAACCCCGGGAATTGTTGATAAAAGCACAGTTAAAGGTAATGTCCAATGAATAGCCATTAAAATCGCAAAAACTGAAAATAACGAAAATACACTTGTAATGATCTGCAAAAAAGAATATGTTGTACCTAACCCATTTCCTTCCAATGCTTTGGCTGCCAGATTCACTTGATTGTAAAAAAAGCTAGACTCAAAGTTTTCTAAAGAAACGCTAGTTACTTTTTTGTTTAACATCGCTTTAAATAAATAATTCACTCTTAAAGAAATTTTTCGAAATAGATAATCTTGAATTTTTCCAGATAGTTGTCCAAATAGACTAAGAAACGTTATTGCTACAAGGAGAACTAACACAAACCCCAATTCATTAGGAATTTTCTGCACCACCGTTAGTTGATCTATCAACCTTTTCTGTAGCAAAATTTCTAAAGGTAACATAATAGAAGTTATTATGCTTAAAATAGTTAAAAAAAGAAATATGCTCTTTTGTTCTCTCCAAATATTTTTCAAATAAAAATACTGTGAATAGAAAAAGTCTCTAACAGGTCGATCTTTCTCATGGAATTTTAATTCATTCAACTTCATAGTCATTCACATCCAAAAGATTTTCTAAACTTGCGATTCCTTTCTTCTCTACTACAAAATTATTAGTATTCAAAACTAGATACATTGGAAAGACATCTATTTTTAACTGATTAGAAAGAATTTCTTCTTCTATAAAATAAATATATTCATCCTCTAAATAGCTCAGGTTATCCCGATTTTCTATCGTATCCGTTGCTATAAAAATATACTTTTCTTTTTTAACAGGAATTAAAAAATTGAGTTTTTTTAATGTTGCTTTACAAGCAGAACACTGACTATCAATAAATACTAAAGTCTGCACATTAATCTCATTCATAATATCTTGAACTTTAACAGATTCAAATTGTTTATTCTTCAATGGAATCAACGGAAAAACGTTTTTTTCCATCGGTCCCCATTTTTCTACATTTAGCACTCGTCTAGTTCTTAATGAAATCAAAATGCTAAGCATTAATACACAAGAAATGATGACGAAAGCATAATAAATTTCCATGTCCATCGTTACACCACCTCTACGTTTCTTCTAATAATTATTAAAGTGATGAACCATAAAAGAACAGGTACGAGATAAAATATATTGCCAAAGTCAAGTATATTCATATTACCTTTATCAAAATAGAGTAGTGGCACTATACTGAAAAACATGCATAGACTTTGTATTAAGCCACCCAGTCCTGTCTTAGTTGGAATTAAATTGCCGAAACATTTACAGTCCTCTTCTATCTTATTAATAAGTGCATACGAATTAATAATTATAAAGAGTAAGATTAAAGATAAGGCACTAATATAAAGTATAGGGTGAGCATAAATAAACAAACTGACACCTATTACAATTTCAAATAATGGGAATAACAATGCCAAAAATGTAATTAAAATATCATTGATAGGAATATACTTTAAAAAAAACTGCTTTGTATTTGAATGTGAGATTAATTTAGAAATCCCAGAAAGTATCAATACTAAAGCAGAACCATAACAAAAAATATAAATCATAGTATCTCTCCTAAAAAAATTAAGAAAGTTAATGTGAATTTCACATAATTGTATCCTAAATTTTTTATATTTATATTGATAGGTATGTTTTCAAAACAACCACAGTTACGTGTCTTTCCTCCTTTAGAAGGTTTAAACAGTAAAAAAAGATTGAACAATTGCAACATTACAGCGGTCATACATATGTAAATATTCACAAATTGAATTAATAAGGAGATACCTACAAGCACATCTAAACTCACTAAAATGCTTACGAATATCGGAGATATTGTTATTTTTTCATTTATCGCCACGTAATAATGATAAATTTTAAAAACTTTATTGAATCCGTTTTTTAGAAAAATAATTGCTACAACCAGATAAACAATAATGATATTCAGTCAACTCCTTTTCTTTCAAGCCACTATTAAAATCCTTTAATATACAAGGATTTTAATAGTAAAATACACACAAAATTTTATATTGTTTCAAAGAGATTTACCTTATGAAGAAAAATTCATTATATCTTCCCAATAATATTTTTCACCCATATATAGTAATACTGGAATTTCTTCAATTTGCAATTGATTTAATTTCATCAAATGTTCGACTTTTATCTCGTTATCGTTTTCAAATAACACTTTTATCAAAATAACTTCTCTCTTTTTTGAAATTCTACGATAAAAAGCATTCAAAACATATAAGTTATCAAAAATGTTATTTTCATCCGAAATCAAATATGTTCTTCCCTTTTCCAGGAAATCTATTTGCTCAATCTGTATAAATCTCCGCTGAAAATCAATGCAGTTTCTTAATTTTGTCAAATTGTAAAAAAAGAAAATCAAAAATACAATCCCGAAAATTAGTGTCATACTTTATTTATCAGTTAGAAAAATATGAAAACGTTCATTTCACATTTTGTAGGAGTATTGTGCTATTACTATAGGGCAAATTTAGTTTTTGTATTTATTTTCTGCTATAGAACCATAACGATTCATCGTAGACTCTTCACCAAAACCTGTTCTTGACTATACATTCCTGTTACAACTTTTATGTAATAAAAAAGTAGAACATTAATTACAGTTAACATCGAAATAAATAAAATAGTTTTGGTATTAACCTATTTATAAGTTAGCAGTCATCTTTTTCTGCAGAACAACTAACCGTTTCAGTCTTACAAACGTAACATATATTTACAACTCCAGGACCATAACATGGTTCGGTTCTATATTTACGTCTTCTATAACTACCTTTTACAGCACCTGTTTCATCAAAAAATGGCAATTCTTTACCCCAGCCACATTGACCTTTAATGATTTCCGAACTATTTCCACTATCTAAAAGCATTGGTTTGCTATATGTCATTAACATAATTATTTCCTCCTGCAACCCTTAGAAATAGCACAATACACCTACACTAACAGCCTCCTTATTAATATTGATTCATTACACTTCTTGCATAATCCATACTTCAATGGAGAACAGTAATAAAAAAGCCTCATCTATCAACAAACCATTTCTCCACTTATATAAATTTTCTTCCCAAAACTCTTCGGAACAAAGACCTAACTTTGAGACAACTAAAGGTGACTTTACATTAGAATAAATTGAATTCCAATTTTTCCTTATACTCTTTAATGTATGAGCAATGTGTGATGTTTTATTTATACGCAGTCGAATACTGTCAGGTAACTTATTTTTCTGAGAGTCTCTTAAAATTTTTTTCGTGTAGAAAGGATCAAAGAGAATATGACTAGGGATTTTAATCATAAAAGAAATTAACTCCCTATCTAAAAAAGGATGTTTTATATCCACACCATAAAAGCCACCTATCGCCCTATCCATATAATGATTGGCTTTTGCATTTAACATTTGATGCAATAAATTTCTAGCATGATTCCGTTTATTTTTAGTTGTTCTACTAAAAGGATGTGGTTGAATGATGTACTCACGTAATCCTTTAAAAGCAGACATATTTGTATACATACAATATTTAGTTAAATCGCCGAACATATCCTTTATTTTTCCTTCTCTAACGTAATCTCTTAATAAATACGGCGGATTCGTTAAAAGTTGGTCACCACCATAACCTGTTAGGATACTATATGTATTATTGTTCACACTTGACTCTATTAAGGGAGAAATAAATTCACATGTAGGAGCAGTAGCATACGGTTCGTCAAAACGTAATATATTATTCCGAAGATCTTCATACATCAATACTGAATCATAATTTAGAAAAGTACCTTTAGAATTATATTGTTCTAATAATTCCGTTATATATGCACTTTCATCGCATTCCTTTAATTCATCAAAAACAACGCTTACCGAATTAATTTCTCCGTATCTATGCCCCAATCGTTTTGACACATTAAAAATAGTAGTTGAGTCTAAGCCACCGCTTAATAACACCGTATTTCGCTCGCTTTTCCGTACTCTCCTCAAAACTGCTTTGTTCAAAATACTTTCGAATTCTTCAATTAACGCTTTCCGATTTATAGTTGTCTCCTTCATCATCCATTTATCAGAAAATAATTCATCATAATTCACATAGTTTATTAGGTTAATTTCCTTATTTTCATAAACAAACATATTCCCACTCGGTAAACGCAAGATCTCTTTATATGGCGTTAAATAGGAATCAACAATTCCTTTTGCATTTAGATATTCTTGAAAGTAAACACCGTTCAACTCAGGTGTATTTAGATAACTTTTCAATAGAAAGATATCGCTCGCAACTACTAATTTTGTATCGGTTTTTAAATAAAAGAGCCTTTTTACCCCCAAGGTATCTCTACAGGCCATTAATGTTAAATTCTTTTTATCAAATAGAACAAATGAAAACTCGCCATCTAAACGCTTCACAAAATCCAAACCAAATGTGTTATAAAGGGAAATTAAATTAGTGAGTAATTCTTGCTCAGTCCAATCAACATTTTCATATACACCATGATTCAAAATATTGTATATCACAATGTCTCCCACTATTAATACATCATTATTTTCAAAAAACACATATGGGGTCGTATTTTGAGCATATGCTGCTTTCAAAACAAAGTTCTGTGAGGATGTGTTGAAATAATTTACTTTTGATTTACTGTTGATCTTAAGATGTCCATTTTTATCCACTTCTCCCTCCGAATTATACATAAATTCAAACACATACCAATTCACCTAAGTTCAACTCCCTTCATATACGAGTTTGAATCTATAATCACTTTCAACGAATCAAGATTTTCCATTTCTTCAAATAGATTGTGGCCCTGATATTGAATCCAGGCATGTGCCTCTAAGGGAAATTTTTTTATCCCTATTACCATGTTTACTGGTATACCATACTTAGATTGAAGTATCTTATAACCAATTAACGTTTTGTGTATACAATCTGCTTTCCTAGGATACCAACAGCAAACTTGGTCTAAAAGAATAAACCACTCCAAAATCTCTTCAGAATTCTCCTCAGTAAAAATCTCTTTAGAACCCTCTATAGTATATTTTTTTATATAGCGTCTAAAGACTTCATCAAAACCTTTTCTCCGTATTTGGAAATCTAAAAATATTAATTCTTTGTATAAATATAAAATATTATACAAATTTAATTAAACCTCCTTTTGACAACGAATTTAAAAATCCATCTAAATCCTTTTGAATAATTAAAATATCTTCATTTGTCCTTTTAGCTATTAATTTGGAAATATCAGAGACTATTGGTGTTTTATCAAACTCTTCCCAAATAAATGAACTAAATTTATCTAGTGCGTAAATTTGATTCGTATAAATATTAATAATTAGATATTCATCCTCTTCTTTATAGGAAAGAAGATACTTTGATTTTTTTACACGCATCCCTTTTACCACTTCCTCCTCTTTTACATTGTGAACAATCCTTTAATACTGTTCCTGTATTACTACTATACACAGTCATAAGCTCTAACAGTCTCTTTACTCTTATCATCTTCTTTCTTCCACATAACCGTATTTTTTCTACTTACTCCATTACGTTTATGATTATATAAATGTAGTGGAGTAAAATGACAACTCTTGTGCTATCGATTACATCCACATCAAGTCCATCACTCAACACATATATAAAAACTGCACCTTCTAGTTGATTGTTAACTTTCAATCAACTAGAAGATGCAACTCGTAGGGTTTTATTGGTCCATGAAAGATCTTAAAAATAGAAATCTAAAAATCAATGTATAAAAGAAAATATTCTCTCTCCACCAAAGTTCAAAAAATTATTGATGTTGAAACAGATGTCTTTGTCTTTTACCTAAAATCTATAGGATAAACCTATTCTTTTCAGGCGTCTAAAATGGCACAACCTTTATAGAAAAATATTGTAAAGATATTTATTACCCTCTAAAGCCCTGTAAAATTTGTAAAACAAATTTACCTGTTTTACATAAACATAACTGCTTAGTCTATCATAGCGAACGTTCTGACACACAATGTTTTATCACATAAAAAAACAAGAATGCTAATATAAACATTCTTGTTTTAATTATGTTTCTAATGATTCCTTTGGAGATTCAAACCCATGAGTAACTTCTACGTTAAAACTCATACTATTCTCTTCCAATGAATTTTCTATACTTTTTTTATTCTCGTTGACCTTTTCTTCAAAAAGAATCCTTCTCTTTCTAAACCTGTTGCAATTCCCCTAATATAAAAAGCTCATAAACCCTGTTATATCAAGATTTATGAGCTTTCTTAATTTTTATTAATTTGATGATACCGGTGGTCGGGGTCGAACCGACACTCCAAAGGAACACGATTTTGAGTCGTGCGCGTCTGCCAATTCCGCCACACCGGCATAATGGAGATAAAAAAAATCGGATAAACCGATTAACAGTTAAAATATGGAGGCGGCAACCGGATTTGAACCGGTGATAAGGGTGTTGCAGACCCGTGCCTTACCACTTGGCTATGCCGCCGTCATACATGGAGCGGAAGACGAGGTTCGAACTCGCGACCCCCACCTTGGCAAGGTGGTGTTCTACCACTGAACTACTTCCGCAAAAATGGCTGGGGTACTAGGATTCGAACCTAGGCATGACGGAATCAAAATCCGTTGCCTTACCGCTTGGCTATACCCCAACAATGGGGCGACTGATGGGAATCGAACCCACGAATGCCGGAACCACAATCCGGTGCGTTAACCACTTCGCCACAATCGCCATTGTATTATGATGTTTATTAATTTTATATTAGATGGGGCGACTGATGGGAATCGAACCCACGAATGCCGGAACCACAATCCGGTGCGTTAACCACTTCGCCACAATCGCCATAAAATTAATTGGCAGGGGCAGTAGGAATCGAACCCACACCAAAGGTTTTGGAGACCTCTATTCTACCGTTGAACTATGCCCCTAAAATAATAAAACTGGTGGAGGGGGACGGATTCGAACCGCCGAACCCTAAGGAGCGGATTTACAGTCCGCCGCGTTTAGCCACTTCGCTACCCCTCCGGGAAAATCTGGTGCCGGCTATAGGAATCGAACCCACGACCTACTGATTACAAGTCAGTTGCTCTACCTGCTGAGCTAAACCGGCAAAAAAAACAAGATGGGTCAGGACGGAATCGAACCGCCGACACTTAGAGCTTCAATCTAATGCTCTACCAACTGAGCTACTGACCCATATTTTAAAATAAATGGCGGTCCCGACCGGGATCGAACCGGCGATCTCCTGCGTGACAGGCAGGCATGTTAACCGCTACACCACGGGACCATTTGGTTGCGGGGGCTGGATTTGAACCAACGACCTTCGGGTTATGAGCCCGACGAGCTACCACTGCTCCACCCCGCGATAATACTATAATGTTGTAAAAATAATGGTGGAGGATGACGGGCTCGAACCGCCGACCCTCTGCTTGTAAGGCAGATGCTCTCCCAGCTGAGCTAATCCTCCATCTGGGTATTGAATTGGTGACCCCTACGGGATTCGAACCCGTGTTACCGCCGTGAAAGGGCGGTGTCTTAACCACTTGACCAAGGGGCCATCGTTTGGAACACATCAAAGTGCTGGCGGAGAGTAAGGGATTTGAACCCTTGAGACAGTGTTAACCGCCTACACGATTTCCAATCGTGCTCCTTCGGCCACTCGGACAACTCTCCAAGAATGGCTCCGAAGGCAGGACTCGAACCTGCGACAACCTGATTAACAGTCAGGTGCTACTACCAACTGAGCTACTTCGGAATAATTTTAGTATATAGCCTAGCGACGTCCTACTCTCACAGGGGGAAGCCCCCAACTACCATCGGCGCTAAAGAGCTTAACTTCCGTGTTCGGTATGGGAACGGGTGTGACCTCTTTGCCATCATCACTAGACTATTTGAAAGACAATACTTATTATAACATATATTATAAAAATTACAAGTATATTCTAATATTTTATTCTTTCAAAACTGGATAAACGGTGCATTGAATGTTTCAAACTTTTTTGGTTAAGTCCTCGATCGATTAGTATTCGTCAGCTCCATGTGTCACCACACTTCCACCTCGAACCTATCTACCTCATCGTCTTTGAGGGATCTTACTTACTTGCGTAATGGGAAATCTCATCTTGAGGGGGGCTTCATGCTTAGATGCTTTCAGCACTTATCCCGTCCACACATAGCTACCCAGCGATGCCTTTGGCAAGACAACTGGTACACCAGCGGTGTGTCCATCCCGGTCCTCTCGTACTAAGGACAGCTCCTCTCAAATTTCCTACGCCCACGACGGATAGGGACCGAACTGTCTCACGACGTTCTGAACCCAGCTCGCGTACCGCTTTAATGGGCGAACAGCCCAACCCTTGGGACCGACTACAGCCCCAGGATGCGATGAGCCGACATCGAGGTGCCAAACCTCCCCGTCGATGTGGACTCTTGGGGGAGATAAGCCTGTTATCCCCGGGGTAGCTTTTATCCGTTGAGCGATGGCCCTTCCATGCGGAACCACCGGATCACTAAGCCCGTCTTTCGACCCTGCTCGACTTGTAGGTCTCGCAGTCAAGCTCCCTTGTGCCTTTACACTCTACGAATGATTTCCAACCATTCTGAGGGAACCTTTGGGCGCCTCCGTTACCTTTTAGGAGGCGACCGCCCCAGTCAAACTGTCCGCCTGACACTGTCTCCTGCCCCGCTAAGGGGCATGGGTTAGAATTTCAATACAACCAGGGTAGTATCCCACCGACGCCTCCTTCGAAGCTGGCGCTCCGAGATCTCTGGCTCCTACCTATCCTGTACAAGTTGTACCAAAATTCAATATCAGGCTACAGTAAAGCTCCACGGGGTCTTTCCGTCCTGTCGCGGGTAACCTGCATCTTCACAGGTACTATAATTTCACCGAGTCTCTCGTTGAGACAGTGCCCAGATCGTTACGCCTTTCGTGCGGGTCGGAACTTACCCGACAAGGAATTTCGCTACCTTAGGACCGTTATAGTTACGGCCGCCGTTTACTGGGGCTTCAATTCGCAGCTTCGCTTGCGCTAACCACTCCTCTTAACCTTCCAGCACCGGGCAGGCGTCAGCCCCTATACGTCACCTTACGGTTTTGCAGAGACCTGTGTTTTTGCTAAACAGTCGCCTGGGCCTATTCACTGCGGCTCTCATGCGCTTGCACGCTCAAGAGCACCCCTTCTCCCGAAGTTACGGGGTCATTTTGCCGAGTTCCTTAACGAGAGTTCTCTCGCACACCTTAGGATTCTCTCCTCGACTACCTGTGTCGGTTTGCGGTACGGGCACCTCTCACCTCGATAGAGGCTTTTCTTGGCAGTGTGAAATCAGGAACTTCGTCCATACGGACTCGCCATCACAGCTCAACGTTACAGTGTGCGGATTTGCCTACACACACGCCTTACTGCTTGGACGCGCACAACCAACGGCGCGCTTACCCTATCCTACTGCGTCCCCCCATTTCTCAAACGGTGAGGAGGTGGTACAGGAATATCAACCTGTTGTCCATCGCCTACGCCTATCGGCCTCGGCTTAGGTCCCGACTAACCCTGAGCGGACGAGCCTTCCTCAGGAAACCTTAGTCATACGGTGGACGGGATTCTCACCCGTCTTTCGCTACTCATACCGGCATTCTCACTTCTAAGCGCTCCACCAGTCCTTCCGATCTGACTTCAACGCACTTAGAACGCTCTCCTACCACTGACATCGTAGATGTCAATCCACAGCTTCGGTGAATCGTTTAGCCCCGATACATTTTCGGCGCAGCGTCACTCGACCAGTGAGCTATTACGCACTCTTTAAATGATGGCTGCTTCTAAGCCAACATCCTGGTTGTCTGTGCAACGCCACATCCTTTTCCACTTAACGATTACTTTGGGACCTTAGCTGGTGGTCTGGGCTGTTTCCCTTTTGACTACGGATCTTATCACTCGCAGTCTGACTCCCGTGTATAAATATCTGGCATTCGGAGTTTGTCTGAATTCGGTAAACCGGGATGGCCCCCTAGTCCAAACAGTGCTCTACCTCCAGTATTCTCATCACGAGGCTAGCCCTAAAGCTATTTCGGAGAGAACCAGCTATCTCCAAGTTCGATTGGAATTTCTCCGCTACCCACACCTCATCCCCGCACTTTTCAACGTGCGTGGGTTCGGGCCTCCAGTAAGTGTTACCTCACCTTCACCCTGGACATGGGTAGATCACCTGGTTTCGGGTCTACGACCACGTACTATTTCGCCCTATTCAGACTCGCTTTCGCTGCGGCTCCGCCTTCTAAAGCTTAACCTCGCACGTAATCGTAACTCGCCGGTTCATTCTACAAAAGGCACGCTATCACCCATTAACGGGCTCTAACTACTTGTAGGCACACGGTTTCAGGATCTCTTTCACTCCCCTTCCGGGGTGCTTTTCACCTTTCCCTCACGGTACTGGTTCACTATCGGTCACTAGGTAGTATTTAGCCTTGGGAGATGGTCCTCCCGGATTCCGACGGAATTTCACGTGTTCCGCCGTACTCAGGATCCACTCAGGAGAGAACGAACTTTCGACTACAGGGCTTTTACCTGCTCTGGCGGACCTTTCCAAGTCGCTTCATCTAACTCGCTCTTTTGTAACTCCGTATAGAGTGTCCTACAACCCCAAGAGGCAAGCCTCTTGGTTTGGGCTCTTCCCGTTTCGCTCGCCGCTACTCAGGGAATCGATTTTTCTTTCTCTTCCTCCAGGTACTTAGATGTTTCAGTTCCCTGGGTCTGCCTTCAAGACGCTATGTATTCACGTCAAGATACTACGCGATTAAACGTAGTGGGTTCCCCCATTCGGAAATCTCCGGATCAAAGCTCACTTACAGCTCCCCGAAGCATATCGGTGTTAGTGCCGTCCTTCTTCGGCTCCTAGTGCCAAGGCATTCGCCGTGCGCCCTTAATAACTTAACCAAGTTATTAAGCCTATAAAAAACTTAAAAAAATAAATGTGTTTGTTACAATTTCAATGTCGTTTTATCCAGTTTTCAAAGAACAAGTTTTGAAGTGTTTCATTCAGATAGAATGAACCTTCAAAACTGAACGCAAAACGTAATCTTACAAACCCAAGGTTTGTATTCCGAAATAATCCTTAGAAAGGAGGTGATCCAGCCGCACCTTCCGATACGGCTACCTTGTTACGACTTCACCCCAATCATCTATCCCACCTTCGGCGGCTGGCTCCAAAAGGTTACCTCACCGACTTCGGGTGTTACAAACTCTCGTGGTGTGACGGGCGGTGTGTACAAGGCCCGGGAACGTATTCACCGCGGCATGCTGATCCGCGATTACTAGCGATTCCGGCTTCATGTAGGCGAGTTGCAGCCTACAATCCGAACTGAGAACGACTTTATCGGATTAGCTCCCTCTCGCGAGTTGGCAACCGTTTGTATCGTCCATTGTAGCACGTGTGTAGCCCAGGTCATAAGGGGCATGATGATTTGACGTCATCCCCACCTTCCTCCGGTTTGTCACCGGCAGTCACCTTAGAGTGCCCAACTAAATGATGGCAACTAAGATCAAGGGTTGCGCTCGTTGCGGGACTTAACCCAACATCTCACGACACGAGCTGACGACAACCATGCACCACCTGTCACCGTTGCCCCCGAAGGGGAAACTATATCTCTACAGTGGTCAACGGGATGTCAAGACCTGGTAAGGTTCTTCGCGTTGCTTCGAATTAAACCACATGCTCCACCGCTTGTGCGGGCCCCCGTCAATTCCTTTGAGTTTCAGTCTTGCGACCGTACTCCCCAGGCGGAGTGCTTAATGCGTTAGCTGCAGCACTAAGGGGCGGAAACCCCCTAACACTTAGCACTCATCGTTTACGGCGTGGACTACCAGGGTATCTAATCCTGTTTGCTCCCCACGCTTTCGCGCCTCAGCGTCAGTTACAGACCAGAAAGTCGCCTTCGCCACTGGTGTTCCTCCAAATCTCTACGCATTTCACCGCTACACTTGGAATTCCACTTTCCTCTTCTGCACTCAAGTCCCCCAGTTTCCAATGACCCTCCACGGTTGAGCCGTGGGCTTTCACATCAGACTTAAAGGACCGCCTGCGCGCGCTTTACGCCCAATAATTCCGGACAACGCTTGCCACCTACGTATTACCGCGGCTGCTGGCACGTAGTTAGCCGTGGCTTTCTAATAAGGTACCGTCAAGGTACAGCCAGTTACTACTGTACTTGTTCTTCCCTTACAACAGAGTTTTACGATCCGAAAACCTTCTTCACTCACGCGGCGTTGCTCCATCAGGCTTTCGCCCATTGTGGAAGATTCCCTACTGCTGCCTCCCGTAGGAGTCTGGGCCGTGTCTCAGTCCCAGTGTGGCCGATCACCCTCTCAGGTCGGCTACGCATCGTCGCCTTGGTGAGCCGTTACCTCACCAACTAGCTAATGCGCCGCGGGCCCATCCTATAGCGACAGCCGAAACCGTCTTTCAGTCTTTTACCATGAAGCAAAAGAGATTATTCGGTATTAGCCCCGGTTTCCCGGAGTTATCCCAAACTATAGGGTAGGTTGCCCACGTGTTACTCACCCGTCCGCCGCTAACGTCAAAGGAGCAAGCTCCTTTTCTGTTCGCTCGACTTGCATGTATTAGGCACGCCGCCAGCGTTCGTCCTGAGCCAGGATCAAACTCTCCATAAAAGAAATTTGATTAGCTCAAATTGTTTTGCTGGCATCATGTTTGATGTCCAAAATTTTTGTTTTGTTCACTAACCGAAGCTAGCTACTTAAAACTTTATTGATTACGTTTTGCTTGTTCAGTTTTCAAGGTTCATTATTTAAGTCGTTTTTCAGCGACTTCTTTATATTAACATCTCATTCAAAACATGTCAACAACTTTTTTAAAAAAGTTTTTTGTGTTTTTCTGAGTTATTCGTTTATGTCTTAGCGACAATTAATATAATACAATACTAAGATATTATTCGTCAACTACTTTTCTAAAAAAATATCGAGGTATTTTTTAGATACCTCGATTACAAGCATACTACAGTCATTGCCCCATTTCTAGAGCATCTTTATTTACCTTGTAATGACGGTGAAATATCCTATCATTTTTCGCTGCAATGGGTTCAATTTGAATATAGCCTTTATCCACTAGATACTCAACAAACACTTCTAAATCCACTGAGTAGTTAACAAGTTCATGATGATCATGTAATTCCTGAATAGTCCACATTTCTTTTGTTTGCATGACTTCTAATATATGCTGTGCCCCATCTCGTGTACGAGAGTGGATTAAAAACTCACTTGCTAAAAACAATAATTCTAAGCGCTTTTCTATTGGCTCATTACTTGTCACTAGCTCTTCATACAGCTTATAGATGGCTGGCTCGATTTTTTTCACCTGTGCCCAAACAGTTACTTCAGGATACAGGCCACTATCGATAATAGATAGGCGGCCTAGATGATGTAGCGAATCCACAACATGATTATAAGCATCTAAGTAACTTCCTTTATCAAAGTATTCTTTCCCCTCCAAATAGCGACGAATTAACTTTGAAAATTGAATACCTGTTTTAATTTTACGACCACTATACGGAAATTCCTGCAATTCTATTTTTAGTTTATGCAGAAATTCATTCCGATCAAATAATACTCTACCGAAGAATATCCAATCAACAACCTTTCTATTTGAACCGATGAGTAACCATTTTCGAATTAATTTCTCCGTAACAGTATGTAGAGCGATTTTATTTCCTTCATATAAGTAATGTTTTGAAAAGACTGGTTGCTCTGCTTCTTTTACGATAATGAGTAAAACCGTATCAAATGTATCTGTAACGTTACTTTGTTCTTCACGCTTTTCCACTAAAATTACGCCTAATGTATTCGACTGACTCGCACGTTCTTGATATATCGGACGCAGTACTTGCTCCATGTTCAGCCCTCCTTTATTCATATAGGTTGTTTTGTTCCGTTAAAAATTCGACATACTCTAAGAGTATTCCTTCTTTCATTCAGTTCAAAGCTAAAATACTTTGCCCTTATATGTTATAGTAGATTTTAGATTGGGAGGCAAGATGAAATATGAAACCTTATAAAAGTAAAATTAATAAAATTCGTTCATTCGCATTAGCACTAATCTTTTTTGGTTTTATTGTCATGTACGGAGGCATTTTCTTTAAAAACAGCCCGATATTAGTTTTAATTTTCATGTCACTAGGTGTTCTTTGTATTATCGGTAGCACAGTTGTATATGCGTGGATCGGATTACTGTCAACAAGAGCTATTCAAGTAGAGTGTCCTAATTGCCATAAACATACAAAGGTTTTAGGCCGAGTAGATATGTGCATGTACTGCAATGAGCCATTAACACTTGATCCTACTCTAGAAGGTAAAGAGTTCGATCAATCCTATAATAAAACAAAAAAATCCTAGCCCTTTTTAAGAGCTAGGATTTTTATTGTACTTTAGCAGTAGCAACTTTACATGATGGACAAGTGCCGTATATCTCTAAGCGATGCGAATGCACATCAAAGCCTGTTACCTGTGATGCAAAATGCTCTATTTCGTCGAGTCCAGGATAATGGAAATCGACGATCTTACCACAGCATTCACAAATCATATGGTAATGATCGTTTGTCACGAAATCAAAGCGACTTGAAGCATCCCCGTAAGTTAGCTCTTTCACAAGACCTACTTCACGAAATACACGCAGGTTGTTATAAACAGTCGCTACACTCATATTAGGGAACTTACCCTCAAGAGCTTTATAAATTTCATCGGCAGTAGGATGTGCCATTGATTGAATTAGATATTCCAAAATAGCATGACGCTGAGGAGTAATACGTACACCAGTTGTTTTCAACGTGTCCAGTGCATCTTGTAAATGCGTTGCAGACATCGTCATGCACCTCTTCCATAAGTATTATTAATTTATAATTGTTATAAATAGTGTATCCAATTCGTACTACTTCGTCAACAATCACACATTGCTTATCCTCAATAAATCAATGGTTTTTTCCTTAATATCCTCTTGATAAATCCATAACATTTTCTAAATCCGTGTCACCCTTTAGCCATTTTGTTAGGCTTGGCTTGAAAATTTCTAAGCTACGCTCAACATAACGAGAAGAATGACTGGATACATGAGGTGATACTATAACATTTGGTAATGTCCATAATGGATTGTCGGATGTCAGAGGCTCCTCTTCAAATACATCTAAAACTGCGTGTCCTATTTGCTTTCTTTCAATCGCTTGAATGAGTACGTTTTCATCAACTAAATTACCTCGACCAAAATTCATGAAGATCGCATTGTTTTTCATCGCAACAAAATGCTCTTCTTTTAATAAATGGGTCGTTTCTGTTGTTTTTGGTAATACAGAAATAACGATATCTGCAAGAGGTAGTGCTTCTTTCAAATTGGTAAAACTAATCATCGTATTCATATAGGCCGCTTCTTTACCAGAGCGGTTACAGCCAATTGTTGTAACACCAAAAGCTTGCAATAAACGCCCAACTTCCGAACCAATGGCACCTGGCCCCAAAATAAGTGCCGTACTATCTCGTAATTCCGTTTGTTGTGTTTTTTTCGACCATTCATTTTTCTTTTGCTGCTCATACATCCAAGGCAAAGCTCGTTTAATGGCTAAAATATGAGCAAGAATCGATTCAGCCATAGGCGTTTTATGAATGCCACGAACATTTGAAACTAGAATCCTGCGTTCAATAATAGCCTGAGCTGGCATTTTTTCTATACCTGCCGATGCAACAAAAATCCATTTTAGCTTTGTAGCAGATTGAATACTCTCTTCTGTTAAATCTTCACCATATGTAACTAATACATCCGCTTGTTGAAGCTCTTCATTTGATATGCTCTTTTCAAAGATAAATTCAAGCTGTGGAAATTCTGCTACTAATGGTTCTCGTAAATCTGGTCTAGGTTCAAATGTAAAATAGATTCTCATTGTTTTGCCTCCTGTTCTGCTAAATAAGCATATACTTCTTCAATATGATTTTTCACTCGAACTTTGCGCCAAGCTTTTACAAGCTTCCCCTCAGCATCAATTAAAAACGTTGAACGCTCTATGCCCATATATTCACGTCCATACATTTTCTTTAAAACCCATACATCATAAGCTTCAGCAATAGCATGGTCCTCATCCACTAATAATGAAAATGGCAAACCATGCTTATCAATAAATTTTGTATGCTTGCTTGCGTTATCTGGGCTAACACCCAGAACAACAGCATTTAAATGACTGAAGTCCTCAAACTTATCGCGAAAATCACATGCCTCCGTCGTGCAGCCTGGTGTCATATCCTTTGGGTAAAAGTATAAAATAACATTTTTTCCTTTAAAATCAGCTAAATGCACCATCTCGCCCTTTTCGTTCAATAGAGAAAAATCCGGCGCTTTTTGTCCTTCTAGTAATGTCATACAATCTCCTCCTCTGTAGGTCCTATTTTACTCTAAGTAACAAATCAAGTCATATCTCTTAATTTCTTTGGATTTCTTACACCGATAGGTCTACAATAGATTACGTATAAAAAGTTAGGAGGCAATTCTATGAATCATGCAAAATCTGAAGCAATACATGAAGAGGCATTACAGCATATTGTTGGTGGTGTAAACAGCCCTTCTCGTTCATATAAAGCAGTAGGTGGCGGTTCTCCTGTAGCCATGGCGCGAGGAAAAGGCGCTTATTTTTGGGATGTAGATGGCAATCGTTATATCGACTATCTAGCAGCATATGGTCCAATCGTTACTGGTCATGGTCATCCTCATATTGCAAAGGCCATTACGCACGCAGCTGAAAATGGTACATTGTTTGGGACGCCGACTGAGTATGAAGTTACTTTCGCAAAAATGTTAAAGGAAGCCATTCCGTCGATGGATAAAGTACGTTTTAACAACTCTGGTACAGAAGCTGTTATGACAACGATTCGTGTGGCACGTGCCTATACAGGACGTACAAAAATCATGAAATTTGCTGGTTGCTACCACGGGCACTTTGATTTAGTATTAGTGGCTGCCGGATCAGGTCCAGCAACATTAGGAACACCAGATTCAGCGGGCGTGACAACTTCGACTGCTGAAGAAGTTATTACTGTACCTTTTAATAACCCTGAAGCCTTTACAGAAGCCATGGATAAATGGGGCGAGGAGATTGCAGCTATTTTAATCGAGCCAATAGTAGGAAACTTCGGTATCGTTGAACCAAAGCCAGGCTTTCTTGAATTAGTACATGCTACAGCAAAGGAAAAAGGGGCCCTAACGATTTATGATGAGGTCATCACGGCCTTCCGCTTCCACTATGGTGGCGCTCAAAATTTACTTGGCCTAACACCTGATCTAACTGCACTTGGTAAAGTTATTGGTGGTGGTTTACCAATCGGTGCTTATGGCGGACGTAAAGAGATTATGGATACTGTGGCACCCCTCGGCCCAGCATACCAAGCGGGTACGATGGCTGGAAATCCTGCATCTATGCAAGCTGGTATTGCTTGCCTAGAAGTTCTACAAACACCAGGTATATACGAGGAAATGGATAGATTAGGCGCAATTTTAGAAGAAGGTGTTTTAGCTGCTGCTAAAAAACATGGCGTAACCATCACGTTAAATCGTCTTAAAGGAGCGCTTACTATTTACTTTACAGATGTGAAGGTAGAAAACTATGAGCAAGCTGAAAGCTCTGATGGTGAAATATTTGGGCGCTTCTTTAAACACATGCTTGAGCAAGGTATTAATCTAGCTCCTTCTAAATATGAAGCATGGTTCTTAACAACTGAGCATACAGAAGCAGATATTAAGGAAACAATTGAAGCAGTAGATATTGCGTTTTCTCAATTATAATCTTGACAAGAAAAAGGCGACTTGCAAGTAGAAGTCGCCTTTTTCTTATTCATCCATGCAAATCTATGTATTTTATGAGCACTTCCTTCTATAATGTAAAGAAGCTAAAAAATATTAGACAGAAAGGACATCTTTATGAAATTAGGTGCCCGTGTATTTAAAACTGGTGTAGCTATCGTATTTGCATTATTTATTGCAGAGTTGTTGAAACTACCTTCACCTGTTTTTGCTGGAATTGCAGCTATTTTTGCTATTCAGCCTTCTATTTATCGTTCTTACCAAACCATTGTGGAGCAAGTACAAGCGAATATTATAGGTGCGACAATTGCCGTCATTTTTGGCTTGCTTTTTGGCCACCATGTCGTTGCCATTGGTATAGCTGTCATAATAGCTATCGGTTTAATGTTAAAGTTTAGACTCGAAAAATCACTTTCGCTAGCGTTGGTATCAGTTGTAGCTATTATGGAATTTCAAGGGGATGACTTTTTAACATTTGGTTTGATACGCTTTGTTACGATATTAGTTGGGGTATTAGCAGCATTTGTCGTAAATCTTGTGTTCTTACCACCTAAATACGAGGTAAAACTATTTCGCAAAATTTATATTTTACAAGATGATATTATTCGTTGGACACGACTGGCTGTACGGCAAGCTTCTGAGCATACATCCACAAAAACAGCATTAAGTAAGTTTAAAAACCGTATGCTACGAGTGGATACGCTGTATGATTTATATAAGGAAGAGCGTAATTACTTTAAAAATAAAAAATATGTCAAAGCTCGCAAACTAGTAGTCTATCGTCAAATGATTTTAACTTCCAAGAAAAGCTTGGAATTGCTACAGCGTTTGCATAATCACGAAAATGAATTAGCTCAGCTCCCCACCCAATTTCATTTAATGATTCAGGAGAGACTTGATTCCTTGCTAACGTACCATGAGCAATTGCTCTTAAAATATACAGGGAAGCTTAAGCCTGAGCATTCGGAGTGGAGTAAAAGCATTGACTATGTCCAACGTAATGAGCTGATGGAAATTTTCATCAAGCAAATCAACTTTGCTCGTGAAGAAGGCGATACGGAGTTTTCTAGCTATCACCTACTCTATATTTTATCGCGTATTTTAGATTATGAGGAAAACTTAGAACATCTTGATACACTTATTGTTTCTTACCAAAGCTATCATGGACATGAAATCAATGTAGAATTTGAAGAAGAATTCATATAGCTAACATTTTGGCGACAGATTACCTTGATTCAGGGGGATTTTGATCACCCATTGAATGAAGCTAAGTCTGTCGGCTTTTTTTTATACAAAAAACCTCCAAGTAGTAATCTACTTAGAGGAAAGGAGCTAAGAACGCAATGTTAGCAATTGTTGCTCTGCTTGTTGGCGTTTGACCATTTGTTCAGCACGTAAATGCTGATAATTGGCAATGCCTGATACAATAGTATCCCACATTTCTTCAAGAGTCTTGGTAGTGCTGGATTGTTGAGCCATGGCAGTACTTAATTGCACCGCTTCCTTGCTAGCTCCCCCAAATTGCCTCATACGATCTTCAAAGGCAGAGGCTGATTGACTTTGTAATTGTTGACGTCTTTCATTAACTGCATTCATCAAACCCATTTTAAAAACAGGAATGGTTTTAACAAAAGCCCCATTAATTTGTTCTATCAATTCACTGTTACCATTACGTAGCATATCGATTTGAGGGGCTGTGATAATAGCCACCATACGCGATTTTTCTAAGTCATCTATTTTTTGCTGGAGCATCTCTGCAATACCTTGCAAACGATTTAGCTCCATTTTCGCCAGCTGATTTCCTGCTTCACTCTGTTTTTCATACATCGGAATCAATGTTGTTTGGACCTCATGAAGCTTCATGTCAGTTGCTACGATATACTTTTCTAGCTCAAGATAGTACATGAGGTCTTCTTGATATAAGCGTGCAAGTACTCGGTTATCCTTCGCTAATTCCTCTTCCATCAGTACAAATTGATAATGGATTTTCTCAATATCTCTCCCCAGTCCATTATATTTCGTAAATAAATCGCCATCATTTTTGGTCTTACGTGCAAACAGCTTTTTAAAAAAGCCCTTTTGCTCTGTAAAATCTTGTTTGTCGAATGTCTGCATAAGGGCTTCAAGCTGCTTAAATAATTCATTTGATTCGAAAGTTGTTGACTGGGTGATGATGGCTAAAATTTGATCTGCAAATGTAGCTAATTTTGTAGACGGCTCTTTTCCCAAAGCTAATAGCTCTATCTGATTTTTTATATTGATTTGATTGGCAATTTGCCGTACCTCTGCATGATCCCTTAACTGTTCTTTGAAGGCTTCTGCTGTTTCCAGTGTCAGCTGCTTCAGCGTCAACGAGTTATTCGACATTCGTGCCGCCTCCTTCCTATCATCAGAAAAAACGATTAAAGAGTTTTTTTATGATTTTGTCGGGTGCAGTTTTCTGTGGCTTTGGTTCTTCATAGTGCAAGTCAAACAGCATATGCTCTAAACGGTGTACATCATAACTATCCTCTTGCAAATGCTTTTCTAAATCTAGTTGTCCTGTCGGATTATAAAAAACAATATCCACACCAAATCGATTTAAAAAGGCCAATAACGCTATATCTTCACGTGATAAAGCTGGTTGTTGAGGTGCTTGGTATAATACCAGCTTCGGTACCTCTTGGGAATAGTCAAAGCTTTGTAGTAATCTTAGGATCTCCTGTGGAATCATCGACATTTGTTTAAATAAAAATAACTGTAAATCATATAAGGTCTCATTTGGCTGCTGTTTCAACATGGGCTGCTCACAGGAAGTTTTTATCGTGTGTGCAATCGCACGCTGTAGCTCCAATGTTAACTCACCGTATTGCCACCAATCACTTTGCATAATACGCTCTACTGATAGTTCTCCATTTACTAGGCAATGCTTATAGTGAAAGTGGAAATTCGCTCTACTCATTGGTGCATAGGGGAATTTCTGGACAAAAACAGTTTGCGGATTTGCTAATAACTGATGCATATAATACCAGTATTCTTCCCGTCTGCTCGAAACCCCACTAATTTTGGCAAATATGACTGGAATGACAATCTCATCCCCAATTACTTCAAACTGTGGTCGAACCAAAGCTTTCTCTTTTGCATAAATAAAAATATCATCATATGTCATCCGTAATGTTAAGGAGCGTGGCATAAAATCTTTAAACTGCCAAGGCTTATAGACACCTGATTGCTGATCATGCATTAATTGCTCAAAATGCTGACTAGATCGATATCCAACCGTTGCCTGCCGGTCACGCAACTTATCAGGAAATGGCTGTAAAGTTGTTTGATTGGCGTACGCATATGTGATAGAGAAAGTATCATTAGGATCAATCTCAGCAAATTCATCTATTTTAGCTGGATGAAAAATTAACACATCACAACCGAGCTCCATTAATAACAATAAGAAATAGCGCTGACTTAGAGTTGCTTCCCCATACCAAACTACTTTAGGAAAATCATCTGTTGGTTTCATGGATTTTGTCCATAGAATCCAATGGTTTTTTAGCCATTTCACCATATCAATTAAAAAACGGCGAAAGTCATTTGCTAGCAAACCTAACGATTGCTGTTTTTGAAAGAGCTCTACTACTTTAATGGTTGCTAACTGTAAATGGCGATTCATTACACTGTCATCATGCTTAGGAATTAATTGATAACCATACATCATTGCCACTAAACGATTAATAGATAGACCTTGTGGAGTTTGTTGATGCTGCGAAAGGATTGTTTGTATTGCCTGAAAGTCTTTTGGTTCAATATGTTTATTTAATTCTTCACTTAAAATATGGATGTTAGTGTTCTGTGACAATGTAAATAATGAATTGAAATAATCATCTTCTTCGATTGGTACGCCCAATACACGAACAGCAATTCTACTAAAGCTCACTTGCTGCTCTGTTGTTTCATAAAATGCACGATCCTTTGGTGAATCTTGAAACGCCTGTAGCCAATCATCAGGATGACGCTCCAACACTGATTTAATTGTGATTGTTTGCATACAAACGCACCTCCTAAAAATCATCCTCAGCCTATGCTAAAGCATTCATTTGTCATAGGACGTCTCACCTAATGACAACAAAAATATTTGAACATCTATACGATCGTTTGTTGTGATGCCATCTGTAAAACTGTTTCCAATAAATTCTTTGTAAATGCTTCACCATTGTGAGGCGAGTAAGTTGTATTTTGTAAAAATTTTGGCTGTTTATCCTTTAAGTCTCCATGATTTGGTGTAAAACCTAAATCAGCCATTGCAAGCATGCCATAATCCATAATAGAATCACCTGCTGCTATATGCACATCGTATGTACAGAACTCTTTTATATATTCTATAGCCGCTTCCTTTGTCAGCACCTTGGGCATAAAATACAATTTTTTTCCTTGTAGCAGAACATGCCAACCATGCATATCAAACTCTTGAATCATCGCTTGTAATTCATCGTATGGTAAAATATCAATATCTACATGATGTACATAAAAAAGCTCATCTATATACAGAGATCGTTGTAGCCATGTATCAGATTTAATTGTCTGAAAAAGCTTTAGCATATCCATACGAGGGATCGAGGAATCTTCAATACGTCTAGATAATGTTTGTGTCCATTTTTCATATGGCTGACCCTTTTCTACTATTGTACCCCCATTGCTTGTAATTGCAAAAGCAGGGCATAAATCATGAATAAAATGGATTCTTTTATATTGATGTAAAGCTCTTGTCGTAACAGGTACAAATAAAGTATGTTGGTGTACCTGTTGCAATAGGGGTGCTGTTGCCTGTGTCATCATACTCATTGCTGTTTCGTCCTTGTGTTCAACGACGATTGTCTCTGTAGCTGGCGGAAACATCTCCATCATGCGTTTAGAATAAATAAGGGTTCTATCTAAATCAGATGTAAATAATATCATCATATTCTCCTCTATAATTCTTTGATCAAACCACAACATGCATAGGACATATTCGAATACTCTTCAATCAATACATTTTTTTCCTGCGCTAATAATAAAATATGTTTCAATTCATGCATGTACTGTGGATTAATTAAAATCTTCCAAGGTATTCTTCTCAGCAAAACTCTTGTCGTTTCCCCAACACCTGGCTTAATGAAATGAATATTATCAATACCAAAATCTCGTTGAATTGTTTGCACGGACTTCATACCCTCCCAAGTAATTGGAGAGATTTCTTGCTCTTGAATTTGTTGCACAATTTTACTCTGTACTTGTTCAAAACATGTGACGATACGCTCTATGTACAGATTGGAGACATCTATTGCCTCTAATTCTTTGTAGTATTTTGCACCATGAAAATCGTTTGCATCCATAAACTGCAAATTTAATACCGTTCTACTTACTAATCCAGATACAGTGGAATTTAAACAAGCAGATGGTATTAAAAAATCCTCACGAGTTCCATAAATAGCTGCACAATGGCCAGGATCAGCCAAAACAGCTAAATCGGCACTTAACTGTTCTTGATATTGTAAATTAAACTTTTGGCAGGATTGAATTAATTCATTGGTAATTGCCCCTTTTCCTGTCCAACCATCAATAAATTGCAGACTTCCTAGAGGATGCTGTGTCAAAATATAACGAATTGCCGTTTCATCAAACCCACGACCTCGCAGTATAGAAATGGAGTAATGTGGAACATTCACATGATAATGCATGGCTATATACCGTTTGATTAAAATACCAATGGGTGTACCTGCACGAGCTAAACTCACAAGAATTAAATTTTCTAATCCTCTTTTTTCAATGATTTGCTCTGCCACTACTCCAACGGCGATTGCTATTCTTTCTGCATGAACATCTAGCGCTTTATAAAAAAGATTCATGTAGGTATCCGATGGTTGCTTCTCCACTGGCAGCATTTCCGAATAATGTATACCCGATTGAATGAGTTGTTCACGTTTCTCATTATCCATTTCAAGGAATGCACTTCCAATATCACGCAATAAAAAAATAACGTCCTCTGGTGCATAACTCCCCATTTTATCTGGCTGCAAAGTCGATATCATCGTTCTACCTCCAATTCATGCATACTAATTACATATACTTTGGCGTTAGTGGCTTCTTGTAATGCCTTTACCACACGAGCAACTACCTCTTTACTTGCTATACGTTCCACTATGAAAAAAAGTTCCGTGTAAGACTGGCTTTGAAGATTATATAAAAAATTAGTGACCCCGTTATTTTCTGGACTTTCAAAGGCTATTTTATCGTTAATCGTATATCCTAAATCATCCGTACAATAGATTGGACTACGAGTAGTTGACTGAAAATAAACATCATTTCCTAAATAAGAGGCAATTTGCATAGGAACATACATGAACTCACCCGAGCCAATAACAAGCGCTGGTCCATTTGTTCTTAGCTCTTGTAATTGCATAGCAATAGCTTGTATCGTTTGCTTTTGGTCAACATGCTGTTTTGACGTGAGCATAAATCTCCCTGTTGCTAGCAAATAGGGGTACTTATTTATTAACCCATTCTCCGCAACAGAACGATAGAATTTGCGATCAACAGATACTTGAATCGGACAAATGTCCATATCTCGTGCAACCTGTGTTAGTAAGTTTGGTTGTGTACTGGTTAAGCTTGGAATGCCTGAACAGCTAAAATTCCCACACATAATGGAGATGAATTCTATAGAGATACCCCATTGTACTTCTAATTGCTGAAAGATTGTTTGCTGCTGTTGGGAACGCCAATCTAAAATAGATAGTACCGCATATTGTCTCACTAAAGGAAATTTCTGTATTAAAGTCTCAATAATATTAATGACCGTATTTCCAGTAGTAATCTCATCATCAATTAACACAATGCGCTTAGTTTGCAGTAAAAATTCTGGTTCCTCCGTATAAATTCTATGGCTTGTCGCATGTGAATGTTCTTCTTCAAACGTAACAAATGGCTCAAAATCGGGCAACACTTCACGTGTTGTGTGGATATACATAGCATTCGAGTGAAAGGCATTAAATACTGCGTGTCCAAGTGCTGTTGCTGTCTCAGCAAAGCCAATAAACAATGTTTCATCCGTTAATTCTAGGGTTCCTTCTATGGATTTTTGTACTTCATCCAAATTAGCTCCGTCTTTTAAAGCTGTAACGACAGACGAAGCCATTACCTTTTGTCCCGTAAGATGCTGCTGATACATCATTGCTAAAAGAGTTCCTGTCAGTAAAGGGATTTGCGGACGGACAGCCAAATGTTTGCCTAGTACCGTGCTTACAAACAAAAATTGTCTCTTCTTATTAATCCGAGCCGCCATTCTAAACAAATCGGTTAGCGCAAAATTATGGGGATTGTAGGTAATTTCAATATCAATTGAATAATTCGGTAAAATGCTTAATTTACTCATTTGTTGTTGCATATACACTACCACCTATTTCAGACTGTAATAAAAGTGAGGCAAAATCGACAGATTCATGATAAACACCATAGACATGAGCCTGTTTTAAAATCCGTTGTGCCCATCTCATATGTGGCTTAATTTCATTCATTTTATTAGCATAGTGACTTTTCATAACACCTTTTTGTCCATCATTATTTTCTATAATACTTAGCGCATCTAAGTATTCCTCATACGAAATAGCATACAGGGCATGCACAACACGGATATGGCTCGGATGAATAATTGTTTTTCCCACTATGCCATTTTGTTTATCCATTAAAACTTCTTTCATTAATCCATCTAAACAATCGTCTAATAACGCTTTCCTTGTATCAAGCGCGCCTTTCTCACTAAATGGTGTCACTCTAAGCGCGGGCTTTAATACACGCTGATTATTAAAATACTCCCACACAGGCCCAGAAATAATAAAACCATCTTCCTCACGACCTAAGATATTGACAATATCTGCAATACAATCTCGTATGACACTAATATCATAAATGGTAGAATCCATACGCCTGCGAATTCCGTAAATACCACAAAAATCGGTAGCACCAATTCGTACATTTAATACACGGGCTTTGTATTGATGTAGAACCGCTTTAATGTCTAATAACGCTTCCATGCGAGATTCCTTATATAGTACCTCACGACTTTCTAAAATTGGCATACCATATAAAATTAAATCATTTTCTAAAATGGTTTGTTCAAGCAACTCGAAATAACGGGCACCCTGTTCTGCTGTAAACTTTGGAAAGACATAGCCAGTTAATATTTCTTGCTTTTTCCCTAAAACAGTTGTTAGCCTTTGAAATTGCTCAACATGACGTACTCGAACAAAAAGTAAAGGGAGCTCCTGAAGTAATAGCTGTTTTTGCTGATAGAGTGCATATAATTCACTAATATCCTCTATCAGCTTAGCTTCACAATCTACTAACTCTGCATCTCCAACTGCATCCTCCAAATCAATGACAAGTGATGTGAGTTCCTTATATTTTTGTGATCGGATCAAGCTCACAATCGTAGGCATGGAAGCTGGCATATACAAAGTCGCACCTAGGGCATATGACAAAATATCCGCCGCTTCCCATTTTGTAAACGGCTGTGGCTTCTTATAAAAAATCATCTCTGCTTCTGTTGCAAAATGTTGCATCTAATCCTCTCCCCAGTAACTATGCCTTTTGTGAAAAAAGCACTGTATCAGCCTGTTCCATACAGACTAATACAGTGCCTTGTTTACACTGCTGTTTTCTTCTTCAACTTGTAAATAACAAATGTCAATAAGAATGCAGCTATTAAAATAATAACGAAAATTTCATGCGAAGGATGGTAGCCCCAATATACTAACACACATTTTCAGTGTATTATGATAAGCCCTTGTTACATCTACTAGTTTAAAAACTGTGCATATGTATTTAATATCTCATTTAATACATCCACATCAGATCCTCCACCATGCACCAATGTCCCATAGTTACTGTAGGCCATATGCATTGATTAAAGCAGCTAGTCCACCCTGGTAACCTGAACCTACTGCAGCAAATTTCCACTCACCATTATGTCGGTACAGCTCACAAAATACTACAGCCGTTTCAATACTGAAATCTTCACCTAAATCGTAACGCAATACCTCTGATCCCGACTCTTCGTTCGTCAATCGTACATAGGCATTTAAGACTTGCCCGAAGTTTTGATGACGTCCCTCGGCATCGTAAATAGTAACCGTCACTACAATTTTTTCAATTTGAGGTGATACTTGCTTTAAGTTGACAAGAATTTTTTCATCATCCCCATCCCCTGCACCTGTACGATTATCTCCCGTATGGACAACAGACTGGTCTGGGCTGGCTAGATTATTATAGAAAATAAAGTCCTGTTCATTACGACATTTACCTGAAGCATCTAGTAAAAATACAGATGCATCCAGGTCAAAGTCTTGTCCACCATCAAATTGCTTTACATCCCAGCCTAAACCAATGCCAATGCTATTTAAGCCTGGATCTTGCTTTGTTAAATCAATACGTTGCCCTTTACTTAATTGTATAGCCATTCAAAAATCTCCCTTTCTGTCCAAAGATGAAATTTTAGTTTACACTTAAGCCATAATCATTACATAAAGCAGCTAAGCCACCTTGATAGCCTGCACCAATCGCATTAAATTTCCATTCTCCGTTATGACGATATAATTCCCCTACAACAATAGCTGTTTCAATACTGAAGTCCTCGCCTAAATCATAGCGAATAATTTCTTCGTTGGAAGCAGCATTCATAATACGAATATAGGCATTAGACACCATACCGAAGTTTTGACTGCGAGACTCTGCATCATGAATGGTTACTGTGAAGGCTAGTCGCTGAACATGAGCAGGTACTTGAGTTAATGCCACTTTCACCACTTCATCGTCACCTTCGCCTACACCTGTTAAATTATCGCCTGAATGCTCAACTGAACCATTGCCACCTGTAGTGTTGTTATAAAAAATAAAATCATTTTGATCTGCAACTTTACCTGTATCAGCAAGTAAAAACACAGAGGAGTCTAAGTCAAAATCATGACCACCATCATATTTATTTGTATCCCAGCCTAAACCTACAACCACATTCGTTAATCCTGGATTTGTTTTAGTTAAATCTACCTTTTGACCTTTTTGTAGTGAAATGCCCATAATTTTTATTCCTCCTATTTAGTCAATTATTTATTGATATCTTCGAACAACGTCGCCAAGCTTTATGTCATTTGTTCCCGTACCAACCGCAGCAAATTTCCATTCGTTATTATGACGGTAAATTTCTCCACATACTAACGTCGTTAAATTCGAATAATTATCAGTTAAATTATAGCGAATTAGTTCGCTTCCTGTCCTGTCATCATACACACGAATATATGCATTATGAATCATACCAAAGTGTTGATTGCGACCTGCCGCATCATAAATGTTTACAACAAACACAAGCTTGTTATATTGCGAAGGTACAGACGATAGTTCAATTGTAATTACCTCATCATCACCATCACCATCACCTGTTAAATTATCACCTGAATGTCGAACAGAACCGCAGCTACTTGTTAATTTTCCGAAATAAACAACATCGTCACCCGCTACAACCTTATCATCTTGTAACATTAATACCGAAGCATCACAGTCGATACTTCTGCTACTGCCACTATTTCTGCTAGAAAATAAACCACCTAAAAAGCCGCCACTTTTCTCTTGGCCTACAGGGTCCCACCCTAAACCAACTTTAATTTTATTTAATCCTGCGTTACCCTTTGTTAAATCAACTCTTTGTCCTTTTTGTAAATTAATCCCCAATTCTAACACCCTCCTAAAATATGTATTTCAGTCGAAAGATTTTATGGTAAGCAATAATCTACTAAGCTAAAAGATTTCTACTTAAATTAAGTCTAAAATAACGTGACAAAAAATTCAATTAATGGCTCCAAAAAGGTGTTTTCTCTTATTTTTGAAAGCCCCTCACGTCTTTTTCTATATTATAAAACGTTTTTGTAGTAAAAATGTTCCTTTTATATCCAATGGTCCAAGCAGCTAAAAAAACCTTCTAACTTGTAGAAGGCTATTGTCTTATTTACTAACTTTTCATTTTTGGATCAAGTGCATCTCGTAGTCCATCACCCATTAGATTAAAGCCTAAAACTGTTAACATAATAGCTAAACCAGGGAAAATCATCGTCCACGGAGCATTTAATAAGAACTTCCGTGCATCCGCTAACATTTTTCCCCATTCTGGTGCTGGAGCTTGAGCCCCTAGCCCAAGAAAACCTAATGCTGCCGCTTCAATAATGGCTGTCGCAATTGCTAGTGTTCCCTGTACAATTATTGGGGTTATGGAATTCGGCAAAATATGCGAAAATAGAATTCGTGCATCACGCATACCAATTGCTTTTGCCGCTACTATATATTCCTCTTCCTTGACACTTAAAACCTTAGAACGGATTAAGCGCCCAAAATTCGGTACGTTAATAATAGCAATGGCGATTAATGCATTTTGTAAAGATGGACCAAGCACTGATACTACTGCAATCGCTAGTAGCATACTAGGGAAAGCTAGCATAATATCAAAAATACGTGAAATTATCGTATCGATCCATTTTCCATAATAACCTGCAATGATGCCAAGTAAACTACCAATTATCACGGACAAAATAACAGAGAAAAAGCCTACCCATAGCGAAATCCTTGCACCGTGAATGATCCTGGAAAAAATATCCCGTCCAAAATCATCCGTTCCAAACCAATGATCAGCGGATGGTGCCAGTAAACGCTTCGTTAAATCTTGTTCATTGATGCCCTGTGGTGCAATGAACGGACCAATGACAGCTAGTATAATAAAAAATATAACAATTCCTGCTCCAACAAGGGATACTTTACTCTTTTTAAAACTACGCCACCCTTCGAGCCATGGACCTACTGCCTTTTCTCGAACTGGTGATACTTCTTTTTTTATATCGATTGCTCCAGTCATCATTGCAACTCCCTTCTATTTGTATTTAATCCGTGGGTCGACTACTGTGTACAGTAAATCCACGATTAAGTTAATCATGATGAAAATAAATGCAACGACGAGAATACCTGATTGAATAACGGGATAATCCCTGAAGCCAATCGCATCATAAATATAACGACCAATTCCTGGCCAACTAAAAATCGTCTCTGTTAAAATGGCACCACCTAGCAGTAATCCAGTTTGTAGACCAATTACCGTTAACACAGGAATAACTGCATTCTTTAATGCATGCTTATAAACAACAATAAACATTTTTTGTCCTTTTGCTCTTGCAGTCCTTACATAATCTGAACGCATAACTTCCAGCATGGAGGACCTTGTGATTCTGGCAATGATAGCCATCGGAATCGTTGCAAGTGCTACTCCTGGTAATATTAATCGTTTTATAACTTCGATGAATTGATCAAAGCGGCCTTGAATAAGCGTATCCAATAAATAGAAATGGGTTATGGCGGTAATTGGATTTCGCACATCTTCTCGACCAGATGTAGGCAGCCATCCAAGCTTACTACTAAATGTCCATTGCTCCATCAATCCAAGCCAGAACACGGGTACAGATACACCGATTAACGCTATAATCATTGCTGTATAATCAAACCAAGAATTTTGGAACCACGCAGAAATAATGCCAGCATTCACACCAATAACAATCGCAATGATCATCGCAAATAGTGCAAGTTCGGCCGTTGCTGCTAAGTATGGGAAAATTTCTTCTGATACAGGTAGTTTCGTACGTAGGGAAACCCCTAAATCTCCCTGAAAAATACCTGCTAAGTAACTAAAATATTGTGTATACCAAGGCTTATTTAATCCTAAACTTGCGTTTAACGCCTCGACCGCCTCTTTTGTTGCCTGTTGTCCTAAAATAACTTGTGCTGGATTTCCAGGAATTGCCCGTATCAACATAAAGACGATAAAAGTCATTCCAAGCAAAACTGGGATTAGTTGAAGTAAACGTCTCCCCATATAGTGAAGCATTTTCATCACCTCTCTATGATTTTCATAATCTACTGTGAAGTCTTTATATACTGTTGAAAGGTTGAGCCTTCACTAAACGGTTTTGAATGTTTAGTTGAATTCTTTCATACAGGAAATAATCATTATCTTTACTTGAAAAGAATCTGCGAGATTTCCACGGCTTACCCGCAGAAAAGCAAGCAGATTCTTCACATTCCTTTGTTCAATTAAAAATGATGAAATTTACTATTGAATATCTACTGCATCTAAACGGTCAGAACCAGTAGGATGCGCAATGTAATTTGTAACTTTCTTGTTAGCAGCTAAAATTGGAATAGAGTGAGCAAGTGGAACCCATGGAGCATCCTCAGAAATAATTACTTGAGCTTGCTTATAAAGTTCATTACGCTTGTCTTCATCAATCTCAGTTTGAGCAGCTGTTAATATCTTGTGTAATTCTGGATTATCATAGAACGTATAGTTATTAGAACCAATATTATCCCCGTCTAATAACGTGTATAGGAAGTTATCAGCATCCCCATTATCGCCTGTCCAGCCAAGTAGGAATGCATCCGCTTCACCGTTTTGAGCTTTTTCTAAATACGTAGCCCATTCAAATGACACAATTTTAGATTTAATACCCACGTCTTCTAAGTTCTTTTGAATCGCTTCAGCCACTTTTTGTCCGTCTGGCATGTATGGACGTGGTACTGGCATTGCCCATAGCTCAATTTCCTTGCCATCGTAGCCTGCTTCAGCAAGTAATGCTTTCGCTTTTTCAGGATCATACGTATAGCCTGTCACTTCATCGTTATAACCAGAAATTACTGGTGGCATTGGGTTTTTCGCTGGCTCAGCTAGCCCTTCATAAAATGCATCTACTAATGCTTGTTTATCAATTGCATAGTTGACTGCTTGACGCACTTTTACATTATCAAAAGGAGGACGTGTAACAGTTAAACCAAGGTAACCAACGTTCATAGATGGACGTTCGATTAACTGTAAATTAGCATCACCTTCGATTGTTGCTTTATCAGATGGGCTTAAGCCATCAGCTACATCAATATTGCCTGCTAATAAATCATTTAAACGTGCTGAGTTTTCTGGAATAGAACGATAAATTACTTTATCTAATTTAGGATAGCCATCAATATAGTAATCCGGGTTTTTCTCAATTGTGATTGAATCATTACGTACCCAGCTAACAAATTTGAATGGACCTGTTCCTACAGGATTTGCAGATAAACTTTCTTCATCTGCTTCAAATGCTGTTGGAGAAGCAATTGCAAATGGAGACATTGCTAAATTTTTCAGGAATGGTGCTTGAGGTTGACTTAACTTAAAGACAACTGTGTAGTCTCCCTCTGCAGTTACTGATTCAATTACTTGCTTATCACCAACGACAAATTGCGAGCTAAAGTAAGGGTGTTTATCTGCACCTGTTTTCCAACGTTCAATATTTTTAACAACAGCCTCAGCATTGAAATCTGTGCCATCATGGAATTTCACACCTTCTTGTAGCTGGAAAGTATACGTTAAACCATCCTCTGATGCCTCCCATGATTTAGCTAAGCCTGGTTGAATTGTGACATCTCGCTCTCCAAAGTTTACAAGTGTTTCATAAATATTAGCTGTCACCGTGAAGGATTCACCGTCTGTAACAACAGCAGGGTCAAGTGCTACAGAATCTCCACCACGACCATACACTAAAATTTTTGGTTCTCCACTGCTAGCTGTATCGCCACCAGTTGAAGTATCTTTACTACCCGTATCCTTAGTATCTGAGCCGCCACATGCTGCTAAGATTGTCGAGAGAATAAGGAGTAGCATTACACCTAAAGTCCAAAACTTCTTTTTCTTCATCGAATTTCCCCCTATGAGTTTTTATATCATTTAATGTTGGAGTGCCTCGTAAAGATGGCAAGCAACATAATGACCTGGTTTCACTTCTTGCATTTTAGGTACTACCTGTGAGCACTGATCCATTTTAAACGGACATCTCGTATGGAAAGTACAACCGCTTGGCGGGTTTGAGGCACTTGGAATATCTCCAGAAATGATGATCTGTTCCCGTTCAAACGTAGGATCTGGAACAGGAACCGAAGATAAAAGTGCTTGTGTATATGGATGAAGCGGTTCAGCATATAAATCCTCACTCGCTGTCAGCTCAACTAATTTACCTAAATACATAACGCCAACTCGATTACTAATATGACGCACAACCCCTAAATCATGGGAAATAAAAATATAAGTTAGCCTTAAATCCTTTTGCAGCTTTTGCAATAAATTCAAAACCTGTGCCTGGATGGATACATCAAGTGCAGATACGGGCTCGTCCGCAATAATTAAGCGTGGATTGGTCATCAGGGCTCTAGCAATGCCAATACGTTGCCTTTGCCCTCCACTAAATTGATGCGGATAGCGTTTGATATGATATTCATTCAATCCAACAATCTCAAGTAGCTCCAACACTTTTTGTTTTCGCTCTTTGGCATTACCTATCCCATGAACAATAAGAGGCTCCTCTAAAATTTTGCCGATGTTATGGCGAGGATTTAGTGAGGCATAGGGATCCTGAAAAATCATTTGAATATCTCTACGTGCCTTCCTCATTTCATTGTTGGATAATTCTGAAATCATTTTGCCTGCGAATTCTATCCTGCCTCCAGTTGGCTCTAGTAAACGCATTAATAAGCGACCCGTTGTGGATTTACCACAGCCTGATTCGCCAACAATTCCTAATGTTTCTCCTTCAAATACTTCAAAGGAAACATCATCTACAGCCTTTACATCCCCGGCATGTGAATTAAGGACTCCTTTTCGAATCGGAAAATATTTTTTTAACCCCTCAACCTTTAATAACGCTTTCGACACGTTGCTCCACCTCCTGTTTTTCTAGTAAAAAACATCTCGATTTATGATTCTCTGCTGCTTCAAATAAAGGTGGTGTTTCCTGTAAACAACGTTCCATTGCATATTGACATCGTGCTGCAAAACGACAGCCTACTTGAATACTTCCTGGTTTCGGTACACTTCCAGGAATGGAGTATAAATTTTCCTTTTTATAACGCATGTCAGGTACTGATTGAATGAGTCCTTGTGTATAGGGATGTTTAGGATTAGTGAAAATTTCATGAATCGGCGCCTCTTCCACTATTTGTCCTGCATACATAACAATCACTCGCTCACAGGTTTCCGCGACAACCCCCAGATCATGTGTAATTAACAACACAGCTGTATTCAATCGTTTATTTAAGTCTTTCATAAGCTGTAAAATTTGGGCTTGTATTGTAACATCCAATGCAGTTGTAGGCTCATCTGCAATTAATACTTGAGGATCACAGACAAGTGCCATTGCAATCATCACACGTTGACGCATACCGCCAGACAGCTGATGTGGGTAGTCCTTTAGCAATTCCTCAGCACGTGGTAGACCCACCAATTTCATAATTTCAACCGCTCTTGCAAACGCTTCCTTTTTCGACCATTTTGGATTATGGATTAATATAGCTTCCTTTAACTGGTCACCAATCGTGAACAAAGGGTTTAGCGAAGTCATTGGCTCTTGGAAAATCATTGCAATGTCTTTTCCACGTATTTTTTGCATTTGCTTATCCGTACATTTAGCAATATTTTTGCCATCTAGCAAAATTTCTCCACCCGTTATTTTACCTGGTGGTGATGGAATTAATCCCATGATGGACAGCGACGTAACACTTTTACCACTTCCCGATTCTCCTACAATCCCTAAAATTTCTCCTTCATGGACAGAAAAATCGATATCGTCTACAGCAGGAATTTGCCCATTATCTGTGAAAAAGGTTGTTTTCAAACCTTTTATTTCTAGTAGTTTTTTCCTCATGTGTAACGCCCCACCCTACCTATATTTTACTTAAATGTATAATAATATTAATAGAATACTATAACTTTCGTTAAATTCCTTATTTTCAGATAATTCTAACTAAAATTCCTTACTCTTTCAATCATTAATATTCTGCAAATTACATAGAATTTCTACAATAATCGCCTTCCATAATAATAAAATCTTATAAAGAGATAATTTTTTACATTTTTCAAAAAAAAATAGCCTTCCATTTTCGAATAAATGAAAGACTTTTTTTGAAAAAATTTCTTAAACCGTGTAATTTTCGGAAAATTTTAATCTAAGTGCTGTACTTGGAATAAATTATAATATGTTCCTTGACTGTCCATTAACTGTTCATGTGTTCCACTTTCGATTAATTGACCATGATCGATGACGAAAATCTTGTCAGCATGGGTAATTGTAGAAAGACGGTGCGCAATAATAATAGTTGTTCGTTCATGGGCAAGCTTGTCTAATGATTCTTGAATCAGTGCCTCACTTTCCAAATCTAATGCAGAAGTAGCCTCATCCAGGATTAGAATCGGTGGATTTTTTAAAAATACACGCGCAATAGCAACTCGTTGTTTTTGTCCGCCAGAGAGCTTTACTCCTCTTTCTCCAACCTTTGTGTCATAACCATTAGGTAGACTCATAATAAAGTCATGGGCATTTGCCGCTTTCGCTGCTTCGATGACTTGTGCATCTGTTGCATCTGGTCTCCCCATTAAGATATTCTCTTTGACAGAATCACTAAAAAGTATATTATCTTGCAGGACAATACCAATTTGAGATCGTAAAGAATGTAAAGTGACATCCCGTACATCTTTTCCATCAATGGTCACTTGCCCGCTTGTTGTATCATAAAAGCGAGGAATTAAACTGATAATCGTTGACTTACCACCACCACTCATCCCTACAAAGGCAACAGTCTCCCCAGGATTTATCGTTAAATCGATAGCATCTATAATAGGTGAGCCAGTTTCTTCATATTGGAAGGATACATTGTGAAAGCGAACCTGCCCATTTGCACGTGGGAGTTCACCAGCATAGTCCTTATCCTTGACTTCATAAGGCTCATCTATTAAATCGAACATTCGATCCATTGAAGCGATTGACTGTGTTAAAGTTGTGGACGAGCTAACAAGTCGACGAAGTGGGCCATATAAACGTTCAATATAAGCAATAAAAGCAACCATTGTTCCAACTGAAAGTGACCCATTTATTACTTGATAGCCCGCATAGGCTATAACTAGTAATGGTGCTACATCTGTAATGGTATTCACGACAGCAAATGATTTTGCGTTCCACTTTGTTTGATCAAGCGCTTTTTCTAAAAACTCACCGTTTGCTGAATCGAACAATTTTTGTTCATGCTTTTCTAAAGTAAAGCTTTTAATAATGCTCATACCAGCTACACGTTCATGTAAATAGCTTTGTACACCTGCAAGTGCTTGAGAACGTTTCCGTGTCAAATCTCTCAATTTGCCAAAGAAGTATTTCACACTGAAAGCATAAAATGGAAATGCGATCAACGCTACTAGTGTTAGCTTCACATCCATGGTTAGCATAATGGCAATCGCAATTACAATCGTCGCCAAATCTAACCAAACATTCATTAACCCCGTCATGACAAAGGTTTTTGTTTGTTCAACGTCATTAATTACCCTTGAAATAACATCCCCTGCCCGTGTATTGGCATAATACCTTAAGCTTAAACGCTGTAAATGTGCATAAATTTCCTTACGAATATCAAATAGTACCTTGTTGCTTACGTGTTGTGCAAAATATTGTCGATAATACTCAATAGGTGGACGGATAATAAAGAACACAATAATAGTTCCACCTAGCCAATAAAATAGTTCTTTTGTTTTTTCTACATCTGTTAAGTCATCTGTTGCAATAATATCGTCTAGCACAATCTTAATGAGCAGTGGAATAAATAGTGGAATAGCAAATTTTACTATACCAATGATAATCGTTAAAATAATTTCCCATGTATATGGTTTAACAAAGCGCATATATCGCTTAATGCTTCCCAATTTATCATCACATCCTTACAAAAAGAAACAGACAATCGAAGATGAATGCCCTAAGTATTATAGCAATATTTTGATTAAAATACAGTTATGATGACTTTATAGCGAACTATTTTACCTTTGCCTTAACAACACTCTGTCCCCTCCAATAAAAAAACACCTATTAGTTAAACTAATAGGTGTCATGATTGATCATCTGACTGCATATCAAGCTGGAACTTGTAACGATTTGTCCAGACATCGATGAAATCGGGTGCAAATGGTCCTCTTTTTTGTTGAATCCAGCTTATTAATTTATCGACATTGCGCTTTAAAATCTTATCTATGACATCAGGATAAGACATTTCCTTACGATGGAGCTCATATTCATCCTCGTCTAAAAGGGTATAAGACATGTCAGGAAAAACTTTAATATCTAAATCATAGTCGATATATTTAATGGCATTATTATCGAAAACAAATGGTGAGCTTAGATTGCAATAATAATACACACCGTCTTCACGTAGCATACAGATGATGTTAAACCAGTGTTCCGCATGGAAGTAGCAAATAGAGGGCTCTCTCGTTAGCCATGTACGACCATCGGATTCTGTCACAAGTGTCCGTTCATTCGCACCGATTACGATATTTTTCGTTCCTTTTAAAACCATCGTTTCTTGCCAAACACGGTGGATACGGCCATTGTGCTTATAACTATGTATTTGTATCGTTTCTCCTTCTACCGGTAATGCCATTTTGTTAGCCCACCTTTTCGTCTATGCTACCTAAATCTAGCAGTCTCTAGTATATTATAGCAATGTGTACGCGAAAGGTGTAGTTAGAAAACCACAAATTTCACTACGCTATTTTGAATTTGTATAAAATTTAGTCAATTATAAGCGAATTTTATTATAATGTCAGCTTTGATGGGATTTTTTAGTTAATGCCATAGAGAATTTCCTTTTAAGCGGACGATTTACTTACCTAAACAATTTGAAAGGGGCTGTCTTTTTCATCTTTTCGGATTTAAGACAACCCCTTAGAGGTAAATGCAATTATGCAGTTACAAAGTGTTACTCACCTAGATCTTGGTTAGTTTTTGAGAAACGGCCAGAAGCTGGAGCTTTCTTTTGCTCTGCTTTCGCATTTTGCTTTTGCACTTCATTTACGTCCGTTTCATAACCAAACTCTTCACTTTGACGTTGCATGTTTTTATTCGGTTGGAAATTTTGGTTGTTTTGTTTTTTCATCATTCATTCACCTCCACGCTAGTTATTGTGTACGGAGGTGATGACTTTTATGCTCATGAATCAATGATTTTAAGAAGGATTTATTTTCCTGCTGTTTGCTTTTTTACTTCATCCCAAATTTTTAGCATAGGCACAGGCATCGGTAAGAGTTCTATTTGCTCACGATTTAGCCAATCACCTAGCTCAGTCGATTCGCATTTTATATAATAGCTATTTAAATGCCAAGTTAAATGTGAAAAAACATGTTTAAATGTAAGTAATTCATGTTTGGCTTGGACAATTACTTTATATTCCATTGTAAAGTTTTCTACCGAAGATTGGCTTGTATCAATCATTGGAAATTGCCATAGATTAGCTAGCAGGCCTTGCTCAGGACGTTGTTGCATTAAAAATTGTCCTTTGTCATTTTCATATACGAGAACATCATATGTGAGATGCTTCATTTTTATCTTTTTTGATTTGACAGGTAATTTTTCTGGTTCTCCCTCATTAAAAGCTGTGCAATACTCTCTGACTGGGCATAATAAACATTTTGGAGAGGTAGGTGTACAAATAAGTGCACCCAGCTCCATTAAGCCCTGGTTAAACGATGAAGCATGATCAGGATCAATTAGTTCCTCAACCGCACTTTCGAAAATTTTCTTCGTTTTGGGAATAGCTATATCTTCATGTATATCAAGCACTCTACTTAGAACCCGCATAACATTACCGTCAACTGCATGTTCAGGCTTATTATAGGCAATACTTAAAATAGCACCTGCAGTATAGGGACCAACACCTTTTAATTTAGATATTTCATGGCGATTGTCAGGTACTATACCACCGTAATTTTCTATAACCTCACGAGCACCTGCTTGTAAATTGCGAGCACGAGAATAATAGCCAAGACCTTCCCAATGCTTTAATAAGTATTCTTGGGGTGCTTCCGCAAGCAAATCTAATGTTGGAAAACTTTCCATAAAGCGATTGTAATAAGGAATAACTGTGTCGACACGTGTCTGTTGTAGCATCACTTCAGATACCCAAATTTTATAAGGATCTGTTGTGTGTCTCCACGGTAAATCACGCTTCTCTGTGTTAAACCAGTCAACTAATGATTGTCGAAATTCTGTTACATATGGGTAATTCACAGTGACCTCCGTTGTTTTTACGATTTAATTTATGATGAAAAGGGTATACAATGAAGAAAAGAATATTCGTGGAAGATCGACAATAATCGTCGCTTACGCACGAGTGTCAGAATATTTCAATATACCTTTTATTATGTTCGAAATAAAGTTGTATGCACATTGTACTCGATTTTAATGCATACTAGGAGTGGATATTTTTGGATTCAGGTACACATTTCGTTATGGGTATTGCCCTTGGCGGTCTTGCATTAGCTGACCCTGTAGTAGCCAATCATTCAATGACTTTTACAGCAGTAATGGCAGGTACAATTATTGGCTCACAAGCTCCAGATGTCGACACTGTGTTAAAACTACGTAATAACGCCATCTATATCAGACATCATCGAGGAATTACACACTCACTACCAGCTGTAGTTTTATGGCCAATTTTAATTACAATTGTTTTATCACTGATTTTGCAAGATGTGAATGTGTTACATTTATGGCTTTGGACATTTTTAGCTGTTGCACTTCATGTTTTTGTCGATATTTTTAACGCGTATGGTACACAAGCAATTCGACCTTTCTCTCGAAAATGGGTTGCGTTAGGTGTCATTAATACCTTCGATCCCATCATTTTTACCTTACATTGTGTAGGTATTGTGTTATGGGCATTTGGCACAAATCCAGTATGGACATTCAGTATCATGTACGTGGTTATCGTGATTTACTATATTTTGCGTTTTGCTGTGCAAAAAGCAGTAAAAAACGCGGTGCATCATACTATTCAAGATGAAGAATATGTCATTGTAGCACCTACTATGCGCTTCTTCCACTGGCGAATCGCAGCAAAGTCCAAAACTCATTATTATGTTGGCCGTGCTTATGGAAGGACTGTTAATATTTACGATAAATTCGAAATTAAGCCTTTGCCTAAAACTGCGCTTGTAGATGCTGCAATGAAAGATCCTAACTTAGCTGCATTTGTGTCTTTCTCTCCTATGTATCGATGGGAGATTTCCGAGCTTGAAAACGGCCTAATAGAATTAAGGTTAATCGATTTGCGTTACCGTAGTGACAATCGCTATCCTTTCGTTGCCGTAGCACATTTAAATGATGCGAATGACATTATTACGTCTTACACAGGCTGGATCTTTACAGAAGATAAGCTCCAGAAAAAACTACAAATTGGTGCGAGTAATTAAGCAGTAAACCCTGACCAATATTGGTCAGGGTTTTTATTATTGTACCATGTCATCACTAGCATCTAGTAAATGTATATACTTCGGATTGCGCCCTGCAAAAGCATGTAGTTTATCACCATAGCTAGCAATTAATTGACGAACAAGATTTTCTGTATACTCTGCCCCACGATAATCATACCCTGCTTTCGCGGCAGTTGATTCAAAGTCACTCCATAACAACTCCACCCAAACCTGTGCCCGTCCAACAGACATCTGAGGATTCTTTGCAAGTAACTCTTGTGTTAGTTTCTCAATTTTTTCATCCATTTATTTGCCCACCTTTACTGGTGAAAGGATAGATACTGGTAGTGCCTCTTGGTACTTGTCTCCGCCTAAACGATGACCCCAAGCAAAGCGTCCCTTCAAATAATCTACTTGGAAAAACTCATTATCTGAACCATCAATACGATACATTTCTCCTGGAACGATTGTATCAAGATCCACTAAATAAGCCGCAGCCATTAAAGCTTTGCGTTCATAAACAGCAAACTCATTGATGATCCCTAGCTGTTCTGCCTTTCGAGCTTTCTCTTTTAGAAAAGCAATTTCCTCTCGCAATTCATGTTCAGACATAGCTGCATAATTTTTTTCACTCATTCTTCATTCTCCTTCTCTTCTATAAAACGATCTATTACTTCTATAGGAAAACCCTTTTGATAGAGCGCCTGTTTAACCTTCATTTTTAGCTCATAACCAGTATACTTCGATACGTACTTTTTCCAAACTTTTTCGCCTTGAGCATCAAGTAGCTGCTGCCAGTTGTCATCATCCTGCCCTATCTCAACTTGGCTAAGCACCTCTTCTACAATCGAGAAAGCATACCCTTTTCTTAATAAGTAATCCTGAATTTTGGTCTTAATCTGTGTTGGGGTCTTCTTGCTCTCCGCTCGAACAATTTTCTCTGCCAGTTGCTTCGCCAGTTTTACTTGTTCCTCAAAACTATATGTAGCAAGCACCTCATCCTGCAAGTTTTTCTCAATGCCTTTTTTGATCATGTCTTGTCTAATGGCTCTTGGTCCTTTTTTCATAGTAGCTTTCTTTGTATCAAGCAGAGCCTTTGAATAGTTTTCATCATTAATAAAGCCATAGGATTTTAACTTTTGGATTGCCTCTAACACTACAGCTTCTCCAAATTCTAAGTTGAGCAGTTTTTTCTTAACCTCATGCTCACTTCGCATTTGATATGAAAGGAAGTTTAACCCCTTATTAAATGCCTTACGTATCTCATCTTCATAGGCAATCTCTTGAATTTCGAATTCATCGAGCACTTTTCCCTTTGTTAAACCAAATTGAATGAGAATGGCTTCATCAACCGGAAAAGCATACTCTTCATTTAAATAGATATTATAGCGTTCAGGATTGTTTTTTTGACGTGCAATTTTCGTAATCATACGCATAGCAAACACCTCACTATTATCATTATAGCATTTCTTTATGGGGGATCTGACAATTAGCACGGTTAATTTCCCTATGTTCGCGGGCATTCTCTTCCCTTCCACGGGTAAACTTTCTTCTCTGCAATTAATGCCTAAAGATGTTTACTTTTTGGTTACATGATAAACTTAAAAGTAAGCGTTTTATTCGAGAAAAGAGGTGCTTGTTATGAAAATAGTGATTGCAGGTGGCACTGGCTTTGTTGGAAATGCTCTTATACAGCTATTGCAGCACAACGGACACGACATTTTTGTCTTAACGCGTCATAAGTCAAAGCTAGAAAATGGCGTTCACTATGTTCAATGGCTACATCAGCAGGAGCAAGCTTTGGAAATCTTTGAAGATGTAGATGCCTTTGTGAATTTAGCAGGTGTTTCATTAAATAATGGTCGTTGGACAAAAAAGCAAAAGAAAGTTATCTATTGGAGCAGAATGAATGCCACATTAGAGATTATACGTATAATGGACATGCTCACGATAAAACCAAAAGTCCTTGTCAATGCTAGTGCGGTTGGTATATACCCAACTTCCACACAAGCCATCTATGATGAAGATTTTACGGATTACGCAACTGATTTTTTAGGCACTACAGTCCACGATTGGGAGCGACATGCGAAACGAGCAGAAGCATTAGGTATTCGTGTGGCTCTTGCACGCTTTGGTGTCATTTTAGGTAGAAATAGTGGCGCACTTCCACCAATGCTATTGCCCTATCAAATGCATATAGGTGGAACGATCGGCTCTGGAGAGCAATGGCTTTCATGGGTACATATTGAAGATGTAGCACGTGCTATTTATTTTGCTATTACAAATGAAAATATTCATGGACCATTTAATATAACAGCCCCGCATCCTATGAGAATGAAGGAATTTGGTCAAACGATTGCCGAAGTCATGGGCAGACGTCATTGGCTGCCTGTTCCTAGCTTTGCGATGCGTTTAGCTCTCGGCGAACAAAGCACACTTGTTTTAGAAGGACAACAAGTGCTACCAACCCTATTAGAACAACAACATTTTATATTTAAATACCCTTATTTAAAGCAAGCACTTGAAAATTTGTTAAAGGCTCAAAATTAGAAAAAATTAAGTTGGATAATTTTTTTAGTAATTACGCATTCTAATGAAAAAGAAAGGATGCGTTTTTATGTGGAAACAACATATTGTTGGTGCGGTAATTGCTACTTTTATTATTGCCGCAGGAATTAGCTTTAATCCATTTTTTGCTGCTGGTTCTGATGAACACCATTGGGGCTTTAAACGTGCTAAAAACGGTGAGCAGGCAGAGGCAGGAGCACAGCTCGATCAGTTACTTGACAAATATGGTGCGATTTATAAAGGGAAGGCAGATAAAAAAATTGCCTATTTAACATTTGATAATGGCTATGAAAACGGCTTTACTGAAAGTATTTTGGATACATTGAAAAAAGAAAATGTACCTGCTACTTTCTTTTTAACAGGCCATTACTTAGACAGTGCAAGCGACTTAGTGAAACGCATGGTGAAGGATGGTCATACTATCGGGAATCACTCATATGGTCACCCTAATATGGCTCGACTTTCACCTGATGGCATGCGTGCAGAATGGCAAAAGTTCGATGGCAAGTTACGTGAATTGACAGGCATCGATCGTACAACATATGCTCGTCCACCTGAAGGAATTTTTAATGCAAAAGTGCTAGAGGTGGGCAATGCAGAAGGTTATCGTCATATTTTCTGGTCTGTGGCCTTTAAGGATTGGATGAAGGATGAGCGTCGTGGGGCAGATTATGCTTATAATGCACTTATGGAACAACTGCATCCTGGTGCCGTTATTTTAATGCATACCGTAGCACAGGATAATGCGGAAGCATTACCAATGTTTATTGCAGAAGCTAAAAAGCAAGGTTATACGTTCTTATCGCTTGACGATTTAGTATTAGAATATGAAGATTTCCCTGTTGCTTTGCAATCGCCTGCTCCTTCGCTATAATGGGGAGATGACAATATAGAGCAGGGACGTGGAACGTTTGACGCAGCAAACAACAATGACCGTGGGACAAAAATTCCCACTAACAATAAAAAGGCTAGGCATTAATGGTGAAGGTGTAGGTTTTTATAAACGTAATGTGATATTTGTAAAAGGAGCCATTCCTGGTGAAGAGATCACAGCTCAAGTAACAAAAACACAACGTAATTTTGCTGAAGCAGAGATATTAGCCATTCGTAAAGCTTCAAAACATCGTCAGGAAGCACCTTGCCCAGTGTACAATGAGTGCGGGGGCTGTCAGCTTCAGCATATGACCTATGAAAAACAGCTAATAGAAAAGCGAGACATTGTTATACAAGCATTAGAGCGTTATGCCAAACCTTTACTCGAAACAATTGAAGTGAGAAAAACACTTGGCATGGATGATCCTTGGCATTATCGTAATAAAAGCCAATTCCAAGTACGTAAAGAAGGCAAGCGTGTTTACGCAGGTTTATTTGCTGAAGGAAGTAATAAGCTGTTAAACATTAATGATTGCCTTGTTCAGCACCCAATTACTTCCAAAATCACCGTTGCCACTCGAAAAATTTTGCAAAAGCTAAATATCACTATTTACGATGGTCGTACGCTAGATGGTTTAGTGCGTACGATTGTTGTACGTACAGGTATTCGTACCGGGGAGACACAAGTCGTTCTTGTCACAACAAGGAAAGAAATCCCTCATTTAGCTGAATTGATAACACGTATTAAAAAAATTGATCCGAGTATTGTATCCATTGCACAAAATATTAACCGTGAAAAAACATCGTTAATCTTCGGTGATGAAACTGTTGTACTTGATGGCAAAGAAACTATTCATGAAGAGCTTGGCGAATTGGCTTTTGATTTATCTGCCCGCGCCTTCTTCCAACTAAATCCAAAGCAAACAGTTCATCTTTATAATGAAATTAAAAAGGCTGCTGCTTTAACGGGAAAAGAAACAGTGGTTGATGCATACTGTGGCGTTGGCACAATTGGATTATGGTTAGCGGATAAAGCGAAGGAAGTTCGAGGAATGGATGTCATTCCTGAAAGCATTCAGGATGCTCGTAAAAATGCTCGAAATCATGGCTTCAAGCATACGAAATATGCAGTCGGTACAGCGGAAAGTGTTCTAGCGAAATGGCGTAAGGAAGGATTTACTCCTGATGTGATTACGGTAGATCCACCACGTACAGGACTAGCACCTGAATTTATTCGAACAGTCCTTAAACTAAAACCTAAACGTTTTGTTTATACCTCCTGTAACCCATCCACTTTGGCAAAGGACTTACAACAATTATCTAAGCTTTATCATGTTGAGTATATTCAGCCTGTGGATATGTTCGCACAAACGGCGCAGGTGGAATGCGTTGCAAAACTTGTTTTAAAAAACAAATAGTATGAAAAGGACGTTTCCCTAGGAGACGTCCTTTTTCTAATGCACAGCACAAGCTGCCTGGTGGATGATGGATGGTCCAGAAAAGTCGATACCTTAACCAATAACCCAGGTTTTAAATGATTATTAAATGTTAAATTTTCAGCTTTTATTCAAAGAACTTTCAAACGTAAGATTTGTACTTTCACCTTTTACCTTTGAGCTTTCAAATCAGTTTAGTTGAAAGTTACCATTGGAGTAAGGCATGTTTTACGTTTTAACTCGCACACATGCCTTGAAGCGCGAGCGACTTTTCGTTTTCCATTTTCGCTAGGACATGCAAATCTTTTTAACCTTGTACTTCAATAAAGGTTGTGGCATTCGACTCTGATAAGACAGCGTCCACCTCTGATTCAAATTCTTCAATTCGATTGCTCAATTTCTCAATTTGTTGTTTAACATTTAGGGGATCAATGATTTCAAACTCATTTCTTTTCATAAATGTTTCGGTATGTAATTTGACTTCCTCTGGTGATTGTTTATCTTTATTGCCCAATATGTTAATTAAATAGGTTTCCAGCTTTGCAGGTAATGCATCATTTTCTTTGGCAACCGTATTGATAGCTGAACGATGCTGATGCTGTATAACTTCTAGCAAATTCTTTTCGTATTGAATGGATTGTTTCCGTTCAATTGCCTCCGCTACAGTCATTTCCTCTTTGCCCACCAACACCTTTGTGTTTGCATTGGACTGCACAACTAGTGCTTTTATTTTATTTCGATAGGAAATTAAACCTAGCACTTTATCATAGGATGCTTGCATTTGTTTTTCATATTCAGGAATGTCTACACCATTAATTTTACGATTGCTTTTTCGATTAGCTACGACTGCACTAACCTCATTTGTTGCTGCTTCAATTCGCAGAGTCAGCATTTTTAATTCTGTTAAAGCACGGTGGATAGATAGTTTTTTCATTTCTGTCATGATAAAAACCTCCTTTTTAAGCAAGTGTTCTTTTATTATAAATAGAAAGATGGATAATGTCCAAAAATACCCATTTTCTTTTTTATTGCTTTCATTAGATCATGTCTGTATAATAATTTTCTAGGTGCCAAACCTATGTAACTTGGACGGAACATCCTTGTTACGCAAAAAACGCCATAACAGCACGGATTTGCTGGGCGTTTTTTGTTTTTTGAGCGGGAGATGAGCCCCGCTCTTTTTATTTTGCCATCGTTGGTTGTTGATGCTTGCGGCGTCCAAATATAAATAAAATGATTGCAACGACTAGCAAAAGCATAGCCACAAGTAAAAGAAAGCTATAATTTTTTACATATTCTAAATAAACTCCACCTAAAAATGGACCTGTTAAGCTACCAATACTTAAAGCAATTCCGCAAAGTAAATTCCCCGTAGGCAGTAGCTCCTTTGGTGTCAAATCAGCCATAAATGTAATCCCTAAAGAAAACATCGAGCCAACCAGCGTACCCGTTAAGAAAAATGCGACAGCCACAGCGAATTGTGAATGCTCTAAAAAGCTTGCAATCGCAAAAATAATTGCGCCACCAAATGACCCAATCATCAAAATATTCCTTCTCCCTACTTTATCTCCTAGTGCACCAAGCGGTACTTGCGTTAAAATACCACCAAATGTAAACACAGATAAAATGATAGGAATCATGCCGACTTCAAAGCCCTTGCGTAGTGCATAGACAGGAAACAAGGCATTTAGTGAAGACTCCAGAAAACCATAAACAAATGGACCTAAAAAAGCAATCCACCCAAATACAATAGCCATTTTATACCGTTGCCATCCTCTGGCATTTAAATCACCTGTTAAACGCTCAGGCTTTTCATTTTGTAAGAGAAATACAAAGGACCATGCAAAGAGGCACATTATTGAAGATACGATAAACGGTAGCGCTTCAGCAATTTCAATGAGCTTCACCATAAGTGGCCCAACAGCAAAACCTATGCTAAATGATAAGCCATAAATGGCCATCCCCTTCCCTAAGCTTTTATGATCTGCAGTACTAGTAATCCATGTTTGTGTGGCATAATGCAAGGCATGATCGCCTACGCCAATTAATAAACGAAGGACAAACCAAAAGGTCACACTTTTCCATAGAGGAAATGCAAGTAAAGACGCAAAAACTAGTGCTCCACCAATTAAAATAATCGGTTTATAGCCCCACCTGCGTAAGGGCTGCTCGATAAATGGTGAAATCAGTAATGTTCCTATGTATAAGCCTGTTGCATTCAAACCATTCAATGCAGAGGATACCCCATCACGTTCAAATATTATCGAAATAAGCGGTAATAGCATCCCTTGTGAAAAGCCTGATATGGATACAATTACTACTAAAATGGTAAATCTTTTTTTGCTGTAATCTGAGAAGTACGTCATTTTTCCCTCCACTATCTAGTCATTCTTCCAAAGAACAGCATACCAAAAAGCCTTAGCGCTCACCACATGTGATTTTACGCTAAGGCTTAACTAATACTTATCCTCATTTAATTGTATAAACACGATTTTCGGCTTTTGAATATTACCGATTACTTGTTTAAACTCCCTCCTTTTCGAGTTAGCGTTGCAGATGACTTTTTCCAATCAGCTCCTTTACTTTATCTTAAAACAACTTTAACATACATCCTCAATATTGTAAATATTCTGTTTATTGTTTTTTAAAATTAATCTCTTAGTCCTAGGTGTTTCCCTAAACATTGAAATTTAAGCTCAAATCGGCTACGATGAAAGGGATGAAATGAGGTGTACGAATGTCAAAGCCAATCACTGATAAAGAGCAACAAGTAACCTATTTAAAAGAGCGTCTGGAGATGTTTTTAGAAGTATTAGATGCCCTTGATCCTGAAACAGCTGAGTTAGAAGATATTGATCGCTTAATCCAAATGATGGATGATTTAGAGGACAAAATGGAGCAATTTCATGCTCGTGAACAATAATGAATAAAAAACAAGCGAGCATCGTGTGCTCGCTTGTTTTTTAATGGCAATCCCAATTATAAAGTACCTTGCTAAAATCTTTATTCATTAACTCTTCCTCTGTGATAAAGAAATTGCCAACGCCACAATCGCCCCAAAGAATATTGTCGCCGACACTATCAATCTGTAACAGCAAAATGATTGAATCTTTATAATCTCCATATGCTCGAGGATCCTCTTGCGTAAAGAATGGATACCCTCCAATTTTATGACCATCACCAGTCATAGCATCGTAGAAGCTGTCTTCTAATGCTTCGTCATCCTCCAAAGCTGTTAAGATGCTAGCATACTTTTCATTGCTTCTAAAATCATCAATCGACATCGGCTCAACGCCTGTAGTAAAGGATAATGCCATTTCACGCTCGACAGGAAAATATAATTCTTCATCATCTATTTCTATAAAAGAAAAATCTTGAATAAGCTGTGCTTCATCTTGTATAACTTGTTCATGAAATATTACACGAAAGCCTTCTTGATTTTGTCCATTATCAAAATCCATTCCTAAAACATCGTCATAACCATCAATATAAAACTGCAATATTCCCTCTTCTGGGAAATTGGGTAAATGCATAGGAACCTCTGCAAAGTTAATTTGAGCTAATAGCTTTAACGGTTGTCCCTTCATGTTTTTTGGATAGTCCATTCCCAATGGGAAATAAGGATCTCCTGCAAACTTACTTTGAAATAAAGTTGTTTTACTTATTTCCGTATTAACCAATACAACAGGCTTCATTGTCCCTTCTATTAATGGTCTATATTGCTCGAATGCTTCGGGTAATTCAAGTAAAGTTTTAGCAGTCATGCAAGTTCCTCCTAATATTGGATTTATTCTATTTTAGAACAAACGTTCTATAAAATCAATACTCTCCTTCTATATTATTAAAATATGTTTTAATTTAGCGGTCTCAGATAAGGACTCTTTTTTTCATTAGTTGAAAAGAGTATAATGTAACGTGGAAATAATCAATTTTTCTATGGGGGGCAATACCAATGAATCTACAAAATTTGGAGAAAAGTCTTTACGATTTAATTACTGAAACATCTACGAATTTACCTAAGGATGTACGTCGTGCTATTAAAAAAGCAAAAGAAGCTGAGAATGCTGGTACTCGTGCAGCAATGAGCTTAGACACAATTGCAAATAATATTATTATGGCAGAAGATAACGTGTCACCAATTTGTCAGGATACAGGGCTACCAACTTTCAAAATTTATACTCCTGTTGGCGTAAACCAATTAGAAATTAAAGCTGCAATCAAAAAAGCAATCAACGATACAACTGCAGATGCTAAATTACGTCCTAATGCGGTGGATTCATTATCTGGTGCAAACAGTGGTAATAATCTTGGTGATGGTTTGCCAGTAATGAAATTTGAGCAATGGGAAAAAGATTACATTACAATCAAGTTAATTCTCAAAGGTGGCGGCTGTGAAAATAAAAACATTCAATACAGTCTACCATGTGAACTAGAAGGTCTTGGTCGTGCAGGGCGTGACTTAGATGGTATTCGTAAATGTATTTTACACTCTGTATACCAAGCACAAGGTCAAGGGTGTTCTGCTGGTTTCATTGGTGTAGGTATTGGTGGAGACCGTTCTTCGGGCTATGATTTAGCAAAAGAGCAATTATTCCGCCATGTTGAAGATACAAATCCAAATGCAGATCTTGCTAAGTTAGAAGAGTATGTTGTTAAAACGGCTAACACATTTGGTATCGGTACAATGGGCTTTGGTGGTGAAGCAACATTATTAGGCTGTAAAATTGGCGTAATGCATCGTATACCTGCCTCTTTCTATGTATCAGTAGCATATAATTGTTGGGCTTACCGACGTATGGCTGTGGACATCGATCCTCAAACTGGCGAAATTTTGAATTGGCACTATCAAGAAGGTGAAAAAATTACCTTCAAAGAGAATGAAGTAGCTGCTACAACAGAAGATACAACTACAGATGTAGTAGAACTTACTGCGCCAATTACTGAAGAACAAATTCGTTCATTAAAAGTTGGAGATGTCGTTTCTATTACTGGTCGTATGTATACTGGCCGTGACGCAATCCACCATCATTTAATGAGCCACGATGCACCAGTTGATTTAAATGGACAAGTTATTTATCACTGCGGACCTGTAATGGCTAAGGATGAAGAAGGCAATTGGACAGTGAAAGCTGCTGGCCCAACTACTTCAATTCGTGAGGAGCCTTATCAAGGCGATATCATGAAAAAATTCGGTATCCGTGCTGTTATTGGTAAAGGTGGAATGGGACCAAAAACATTAAAAGCGCTTAATGAGCATGGTGGCGTTTACTTGAATGCAATTGGTGGAGCAGCACAATACTATGCGGACTGTATTAAAGGCGTTGATGGTGTTGATTTAATGGAATTCGGTATTCCTGAAGCTATGTGGCACTTAAATGTTGAAAAATTTACAGCAGTTGTAACAATGGATTCACATGGTAACTCACTACATGCAGATGTGGATAAATCATCATTAGAAAAACTTGCTCTGCATGCAGAAAGAGTCTTCTAATTAAATAATAGATAGCAGTAGTAACTCATTTTATTGCACAATTTTGTAAGGCACAGAATATTCCTAGTGAATAGACTGTGCCTTTTTCAATCCTTTCGCAAATTGTTTAAAAATCTCCATCAAACTTCCTACTTTATTTTTATAAATTCCTTTGTTATAATAATTCTAAACAAAAGAGATGGTAATTGAAATCCATTTTCAATTGAATAGCTCAATACAACGCTAATTTATAAAGGTTTTGATATTGATTTTCATTATCAGGAGGGATAAAGATGGAATACTCTAATCGAGAAAAGATAAACATAATTGAGAAAATAAAAGAACATGCAGAATTAATTGCTGCATTAATGGCTGGAATTTTCATCTTACTAGCATGGCGTTTAGACACAAGTGGACAAACAACAGCTTCTGTTCTACTATATTTAATTGCCTTTTGTGTAGGTGGTTTCGCGAAAGCAAAAGAAGGCATTGAAGAAACCATAGAAGAGCGAAAGCTAAATGTTGAGCTCTTGATGGTATTAGCTGCAATTGGCTCAGCTGCAATTGGCTATTGGACAGAGGGGGCCATCCTAATATTTATTTTTGCAGTAAGTGGTGCACTTGAAACTTATGCGATGAATAAAAGTCATCGCGAAATTTCTGCACTTATGAATTTACAGCCAGAAGAAGCTTGGTTAGTGCGTGGCGGATTTGAGCCTATGAAAGTATCAGTTTCCACATTACAAATCGGGGATCATTTATTGATTAAACCGGGCGAACGAATTCCAGCAGACGGCATTATTTTTAAAGGCCAATCTTCTATTGATGAGTCAGCTATTAGCGGTGAGCCACTGCCAATCTCAAAAAGCGAAGGAGACGAAGTTTTTGCAGGCACAGTCAACTTAAATGGTGCTATTACTATGGAAATGACAAAGGCGAATTCAGAGACCCTTTTCCAAAAAATTATACAGCTCGTTCAAAGTGCCCAAAGTGAAAAATCTCCCTCTCAACAATTCATCGAAAAGTTTGAAGGGACTTATGTAAAATTTGTTTTACTTGGTGTTGCCATTATGATGGTTCTTCCCCACTTCTTACTCGGCTGGGACTGGACAACAACCTTTTACCGAGCAATGGTGTTATTAGTGGTTGCTTCACCTTGTGCACTCGTTGCCTCCATTATGCCTGCAACACTCGCTACTATATCAAATGGTGCAAAAAATGGTGTGCTATTTAAAGGTGGTTTACATTTAGAGCATCTTAGTGTGTTACGTGCATTGGCGGTCGATAAAACAGGTACTTTAACGCAAGGAAAACCAGTTGTTACAGATTTTATTGTCCGTGATGGAGTAGAACGTGAGACGGCTCTAGCAATTCTTGCAGGAATTGAATCTCAATCCAATCATCCCCTTGCCCAAGCGATTACCTCCTACGCTAAGGCTGAAGGAATCGACATACTGCCACAAGCAACAATTGAAGATATTCCTGGCTGGGGTATTAAAGGAACGATTCAAAACAAGGAGTATCAAGTAGGCAAACCAGAGTTTGTTGATGTACAACTTGCTAACAGTTTTGCAAATAGTGCTGTAACTAAACTTGCAGCAGAGGGAAAAACAGTTATTTTCATTCGCGATCAACATGGTATTGTTGCATTAACAGCATTAAAAGATACTGTGCGCTCTGAAGCTAAGAAAGCTGTTACATTATTAAAAGAGCTTGGTATTCAAGTGGTGATGCTTACAGGTGACAACGAAAAAACAGCGAAAGTTATCGCGAAAGAGGCTGGCGTTACTGAATACGTCGCAGAATGTCTGCCAGAAACGAAGGTAACTGAAATGAAACGCCTACTTACACAACATCAATTTGTTGGCATGGTCGGCGACGGTATTAATGATGCACCTGCATTGGCTACCGCAACTACTGGCATTGCTATGGGTGAAGGTACAGATGTGGCGCTTGAAACAGCGGATGTCGTGCTAATGAAAAATGACTTATCAAAAATCGCCTATGCTGTTCGTTTATCACGTAAAATGCAACGTATTGTGAAACAAAATATTTTCTTTTCTATCGGGGTTATTATCTTATTAATCGCCTCTAACTTTTTACAAGTTGTCGACTTGCCATTAGGCGTAATCGGGCATGAAGGTAGTACAATTCTAGTTATTCTAAATGGTTTACGTATGCTCAATAAAAATGTTTAACATCAAGTAAGCCTCAGCATAATTGAGTCCAGCTTGCTTGAAGCTACTCTTCCTGTGACATGCGCTGTGGCTTTCATTGAATAATTGATGCATTTAATCAGGTAAAATCAAGTAAAATAGCCTCGCTACTCTTTATGAGTTTAGCGAGGCTCTTGTTAATAAATGATCATTTCCTTATCGACGAATTTCCTTTTGAAGTGCTCTTTTCTGCATTGTAGCATTTAATACGCCACCAAAGATTAAAATGATTCCCGTAAAATATAACCAGAGCATTAAAATAATGACGCCACCAATACTACCGTATGTAGCAGAATAATTTGCAAAATTATTAATATAAAAAGAGAAACCATATGTGACTGCTAACCAAGCAAGCGTGGCAAATAACGCTCCTGGCCATACGCCCATTATTTTCAAACGAGGACTTGTATTTGGCACAAACCAGTAGATGCCCATTAATACGATGAAAATCAATAATGGCGGGATTGACCATCTTAATCTATGCCAAACTGATTCAAATTGCTCCTCTATTCCGACGATTGAGAATAGGAAATGTCCAATTTGCTGACCAAAGACCGGTAATAAGAGCGCAACGGCAATAACAATAACGAGAGCGATTGTAAAAACAAGTGATAAACCCCTATCTAATAGGCCTGCTCTCCCTTCTGTATCATAGGCTTTATTTAAAGCACGAAGTAATGCATTAATGCCTTTAGATGCAGACCAAATAGTACCTAAAACCCCAATGGACAGTAAACTACTGTTGCGATTTGTTAAAATCTCATTCAGTGTATTTTCAATCAGCTTATACACTTCATCAGGTAAGATATTCACTAAAAATGAATAGACCTGAGTGGTTTCTAAGTTAAGATATGGTAATAGCGTCACCAAGAAAATAAGTAAGGGGAAGAACGATAGTAAAAAGAAATAAGCCAATTGTGCAGCAAGCGCAGATATTTCAACTCGCTTGAGCCGACCTATTAAATCTTGGATAAAGCCTTTGGATGTCATAATATCAATCGCTCCCTCCTCTGGAGAAACAAACGATTTTACAAACCCAAAAGCGTTATGCCATGTTGCTTTATTCTTTTCCATACAATTCCTCCTAAAACGACCTTTACTCCTTATGAGGTAAAGTAAAGGCTGATTTCGTATCTTCAATCATTCCCTGTATCGTGGAAGGTAAATCCTTAAATTCATCCACCTTTTCAGCAATTGTGTTGACATTATCTGACACACTTTCACAAAGCACCTTTGCCGCGAGTACTTTTTCCTCTACCAAAACCTGCAATTCTTCTCGATTTGCTGCATAGTATGAGATGGCTTCCTTCATCTTTTTTGTTGAGGCAATTGTTTTTTCTCGTGTAGCCCGATCTAACATACTTAATGCTGCTCCTACTGCTGCTCCTGCTACAATAGATGCTAATAATTTACTTTGACCCATATTAAAACCCCCTGCTTGTATAGTTGCATATTCCCTATTATTTCATAAATAAACAGTCTTCTGCACTTATTCTACCCAATAACAGTCTATTTTTAAAGCAATGCCCAAATACGGAGTTGACATTTTTTTTATTCAATGAAATGATATGTGCGAGGATGACGAAAGGTAGGGTAAAAAATGGATTTATCAGTTCCATCTAAAGAAAACGTTATGTATATGGTTGATCAAATGAAGGACAAGCTTCGTATGGTGAATGTCGATGCAATGAAATCAGAAAACTTCGATGAAGCAAATTATGAAGATTTAGTGTATCTATATGAAATGGTTATGAAGAGAGAAACTTTTAGTCCAAGCGAAATGCAAGCGATTGTTGCTGAATTAGGATCTTTACGTAAATAGGTAAAACAAAAAGCTATTAGCTCAAGACATTTGTCTGCTGCTAATAGCTCTTTTATTACGGTGTAGTCTTTGTTTCTGAACCATCCTCTGTAACTAATGGTTGAATTAAAACTTCTACACGACGATTCTTTGCGCGTCCTTCGGCTGTGTCATTTGGTGCAATTGCACGATACTCACCGTTTCCTTTTGCACTAAAGCGCGTAGGATCTAACTGGTCATTACTTTCAATAAGAAGATTTAAAAAATTCGTTGCACGCAAAACAGATAGTTCAAAGTTTGATGAGAAATTCGGACCTGCTGGTACATTATCTGTATGACCTGTGATGACAATATTTCGAGCTGGATCAGATACCAGCATAGTTGATAGCTCTTTGGCAATAGGGACATACTCAGGTTTAACTTTTGCCTGCCCTGGGTCAAATAAAATACTATCGCGGATTGTCACTAGTAATCCCTCATCCGTCATTTCTGTGGCAAACTGATCTTCCATTTCATTGACTGCAATAAAATTATCCACACTATCTTTTATTTCAGCTAACTCCTGTTGATCCTTTAAATAGGCAGAGTTTTGCTGTGGCGTTTGGTCGCTATCCGCATTCGGAGTAGGGACTGGTGCAGGTTGCTCTAGAAAACTAGTTCCACCATCAAAGACTTGACTAAAAACTGCCGACATTCTTTCTAGCTTTTCTTGATCGACTGAACTTGAGGCAAACAAAATAATGAACACGGCTAGCAGCAAAGTTAAAATATCTGCGTATGGCACTAACCAAGATTCATCAATATGTTCATCATGCTTTTTCTTCTTAGCTTTCTTTGCCAAGGCCACCCGCCCCGCTTTCACCAGAAATTTGACGACGTTCTTCCATCGTTAAGTATGATGATAGTTTCTGTTCAATTACACGTGGAGCCTCCCCTTCTAATACTGAAAGGATACCCTCAATCATCATTCTCTTTTGTTTTACCTCTAAAGCAGATTTACGTTTTAGCTTGTTCGCAAATGGATGCCATAAAACATACCCTGTAAAGATACCGAGTAATGTAGCCATGAAGGCAGCTGAGATAGCATGTCCTAGCTTTTCGATATCATTCATATCAGCCAATGCGGCGATTAACCCTACTACTGCACCAAGAACCCCTAAAGTAGGTGCATATGTACCTGCTTGTGTAAAAATAGCTGCTCCACTAGTATGTCGCTCTTCCATCGCTTCTACTTCTTCTGTTAAGACATCACGTATGTAATCAGCATTTTGACCATCAATTGCTAATGTAAGGCCATTTTTCAAAAATGGATCTTCAATCTCTGAGGCCTTACTTTCAAGTGCTAATAGCCCTTCGCGACGAGCTAAGTCAGCCCATTGTGAAAACATTTTAATAATCTCTATATCATTTGCTAATTTTGTTTCTTTAAAAAGAATCTTAAATAGCTTCGGCACACGCTTTAACTCCTGCATAGGAAAGGCAATTGTTACTGCGGAAATAGTACCAAAAATGATAATTAGGATAGCTGCTGGGTTATAAAATGCAGATAAACTTACACCCTTCATTACCATCCCTGTTAATAGTGCTACTAAAGCAAGTATTAACCCTATAATCGACGACTTATCCATTCTAGAACCTCCAAATCTACTATCTAATGTTATTTCGTCTTTTTTTCCATATTTTAAATATATATATTCCTAGTATAAATGTATTTCATATATTTTTCGATGTAATTAATGCTTTTTATTCACATTTCGACCATTTTTGATTATATTGAATTAAGAATATTACACTTAACTGTCTTAAATTGAAAGGGGATATGATTTTGTTATTATCGTTTGACACAAAATTACTAAAATATGCCGAGTTAGCGGTGAAAGTAGGAGTAAATATCCAAAAAGATCAGTATCTTTATATAAGCTGTTCGACTGATAACCTAAAACTCGCACAAATAATTACTAAAATTGCCTATAAAAATGGTGCAAAACAAGTTTTTGTCGATATATCCGATGATGAACTTGTACGTGCTCGCTATGAAGGGGCACCAAAAGACTCATTTGATTTCTTCCCACCTTGGAAAGTGCAGGAACGTGAATGGTTAGCTGAACATGGTGCTGCTTTCTTAAGCATTAGCTCACAAAATCCAGATTTATTAAAAGGTATTGAGCGTGATAGAATCATGGCATTCCAAAAAGCATCTGGCCAAGCACTTGCCAACTATTATCAATGGTTACAAGCAGATAAGTTTAGCTGGTCTGTCATTGCTGCTCCATCTAAAGCTTGGGCAGCAAAGGTCTTTCCTCACCTTCCAGAAGAACAGCAAATGGATGCATTATGGGAAGCTATCTTTGCAGCCACACGTATAGACGTTGAAAATCCTGTTGAAGCTTGGCATACACATGATCAGGAATTACATAGCAAAGCTGATTATTTAAATGCAAAGCAATTTAAGTCACTACACTATACTGCACCAGGCACAGATCTAACAATTGAGCTGCCTCCACACCATGTGTGGACAGGGGGTAGTAGTATAAGTACACAAGGCCAAACATTTATGGCCAATATGCCTACTGAAGAGATTTTTACAGCACCGTTAAAAACAGGTGTTAATGGTTATGTATCAAGCACTAAGCCTTTAAGCTATGGCGGCAATATTATAGATAATTTCACACTAACATTTAAAGATGGTCGAATCATTGACGTCAAGGCACAGCAAGGCCAAGAAATTTTAGCTTCTCTTATTGAAACAGATGAAGGTGCTCATTACCTTGGTGAAATAGCATTAGTACCACATCAATCACCTATTTCACAATCCGACCTATTATTTTACAATACATTGTTTGATGAAAATGCATCCAATCATTTTGCCATTGGTAGTGCATATGCTTTTTGCATTGAGGGCGGCAAAGAAATGACTTCTGAGGAACTAAGCGCGCATGGTCTCAATCAAAGCTTGACACATGTAGACTTTATGATTGGCTCTACCAAAATGAATATAGATGGAATAACACATGATGATCAAATAGACCCAATATTCCGTGATGGAAATTGGGCATTCTAAATAATCCATTCCTACTAATAGTATTCTAGGCTAAGTATGTTAAGGTTGTCATAAATTATCCTTAGATTTTCCTAGTAACCTATTGTATAATTGTTTTAGGGAATTTTAGTAGATCATTTAAGTAGAGAGGAGCTCTAATAATGTTCATTACAACTGTTCTTGGCTTTTCAGCAGTTTTATTAATTTCAACGGGATTCTTCATCCACTACCTACAAGTTGGTTTAGATAGCAAGTCTTCAGTAACTGTAGATCCAAAGCCAAACGAAAAATTTTAATGTGTAAAAAACAGCTACTATTTATAGGTAGCTGTTTTTTTATAGCTTACATGTTATTTCATCTACTAAATCGTATGAAACTGCTCCTTTATTGTAAAAATTATCTGAATAAAGTCTTTATTGTTTGCATATTGAAAATTTTGCTCTACAATATTTTTTGTAAGGAAGGGAGCAATATTCATGACAATGTTACAAGATATTCTAGAATTTAACAAAGAGTTTGTACAAGAAAAAAAATATGAGCCATTCATCACTACGAAATATCCTGATAAACGTATTGTTGTTTTATCTTGTATGGATACTCGTCTTGTAGAGCTTTTACCAAAAGCGATGAATTTGCGTAATGGCGATGTAAAAATAGTGAAAAGTGCTGGTGCGTTAGTGAGCCATCCTTTCGGTGCAGTTATGCGTAGTTTATTAGTTGCTGTCTACGGCCTACAAGCTGATGAAGTGTATGTTGTTGGACATTATGACTGTGGTATGAGTGCGGTTGATCCTGACGCCATGCTTAGCGAAATGGTACAACGAGGCATCGATCCAGAAACAATCAAAATGTTGGAATATTCTGGTTTTGATTTGAAAGAATTTTTACGAGGTTTCGGTGATGTAGCAACAAGTGTTAAGAAAAGTGTCGATACAATTCGTAATCATCCATTAATGGTAAAAGACGTACCTGTTCATGGTTTAATAATTGATCCAAATACAGGTCATCTAGATTTAATTGAAGATGGAAATAAACAATAAAATTATTTCTTCATACATTAATAAAAGAGCAAGTGCCTATCCTCTCTATGTGGAAGATAGGCACTTATTTTTCTATTCATCCTCTAAACGTGCATACATATAGTGATCTACCCAATGACCATTGATATACAGTAGCTTTCTTAGCAGACCCTCCTGCTGAAATCCAGCCTTCTCTAATACACGCATGGAGGCATTATTTTGTGTCGATACGTAGGCCTCTACACGATGTAGACCAATTTGTTCAAATGCAAATCGGACCACCATATTCACAGCTTCTGTGACAATGCCCTTTCCAACATAAATCTCATCCATCGCATAGCCAACAAATGCACTCGAGTACGGTAAGCGTTTGACAGCATAAAGTGCAATATGCCCTATTAGATTATTTGTACTATGCTCAAAAATACCAAAAGTAAATTCACGCTTAGACTCCATTAAATAGAGACTTTCTTGAATTTTTTTGTATTGAGCATCGACTGTATAGTATTCAGGTCTTTGCAGTGGCTCGTATATAGACCAAAAGTATTTATTACGGCTTACGAGACCCGTTAAACTTCGTGCATCTTTTTCTTGGAATGTGCGGATGTAGCATTTTTCCCCCTTTATTGTTACCACATTCCCACCCTTTTTTCTTAATAGATTCCAAATTTTAAGCACCATTTCTCCACACTAGCCTTCCAATAAAAATCAATACGTTTCTCTTTGTTTCATTGGCTACAAGCCATAATTGCAAACCCTATTTAATTTCATTGTATGTAAAAAAACAGGCTGCTACAACCAAAACAGCTTATGTCTTATTGTCATAGCAGCACAATTCAATTATTTAGTTTTTTGTTCTTTCTTTTTCTCGTTTACTATTTCTAAGCTGGAGGAATCAGCATCCTCTAGTTGAGTATTGTCTAACACATTTGTTAAATGAAGACCACGTCTTTGAGCCTCTCGTTCAATGTGTGCAATAGTTTCCTGTAGCACCTGAACACGTGCATACTTTTTGTCATCTCCAGCGACTAAGACCCATGGTGCATCTTTTTTATCTGTCTTTTCAAACATCGCATTTGCTGCTTCAATATACTGAGGTGTTTTATCTCGATTGCGCCAATCCTCGGCTGTTAACTTCCAAGATTTATAAGGGTTTTGTTCACGTTCTTTGAAGCGTTTTAATTGCTCCTCATCTGAAACATGAAGCCAGAACTTAATAATTATGTAATCTCCAGCAGTTAAAATCTTCTCGAAATTATTAATTTCTTCATAAGCACGAGACCATTCATCCTTTGTTGCGAATCCTTCGATGCGTTCTACTAGTACGCGGCCATACCACGAGCGATCAAAAATAGCGATTTGCCCATGTTGAGGCAATTTTCTCCAAAATCGTTGTAAATAATTGTAGCGTAATTCATGAGCTTGAGGAGCAGAAATAGGATGTACAACATAACCGCGGGGATCGACACGTTCGATTAATCGTTTAATAGCGCCACCTTTACCAGCTGCATCCATTCCTTCAAATACCAAGATCAAGCCAATCTTGTTTTTTAATAAAAATTGTTGTGCGTTCAACATTTCATATTGGAGTACTTTTAATTTCTTTTTATACATCTTTTTGTCTAGTTCAACAGTTAGATCTAGATTTTTCAAATTTTGTGTCATGAAACTTCACTCCTTTTATTTGGCTATTCTTATTGTACTAAAGAAATATATGGATGCCTATCAGACATGGTAAATTGTAGGTATTAATGGTAAAACAACACGATACATTGTTGGAAATTTCCGTTATAATAAAAAAAGTGACAGTACTATACTTATTTGTCTTTTCCCTATACAATCTAACACGAAGGGAGAGGAAAACATGCCTCGGTTTATCTTGATGACAATCTCTTATCTTGTCTCAATCATCCTAACCTTTTCATCCTTTTTCGTGAACATCAACGGTCAATCTTCGCTAGAAATCGCTAATCGTTTTTCTGTTGTATTTGCACCAGTTAGTGTAAGTCATGTAATTTGGATTATCATTTATTTTTTACTCGGTTATTGGTTAGTTATGAACATGAAAAAGACAACTTTGAAACAGTCTGCGCTTTTTAGTTGCATAAATATATTACAAGCATTGACGATATATGTCTGGCACCATGAGTTATTTATTGTTTCTCTTGGCATTACATTACTCTTAGTCTTGTATTTGTTTATGTTGTATAATACGTACCCTCTTCAGGACAAATCCTTGTTTGGTCGTATTCCTTTCTCTATTTATTTAGCATGGATGACATTTATTTTTATCACAAATACAAGCTTTACGTTAACGGCTTATGGTTGGAACGGCTTTGGTCTTAGTACGCCTCTTTGGGCAGTGATTTTACTTACTTTAGGAGGAGCCATTGCGCTACATATCCGTTTCCATCACTTTGATGTTATGTATCCAAGTGTTTTTATTTGGGCTTATATTGGAATCGCCATACATAATGGTTTTGATGAGCTACTTGTTACTACAGCCGCTTTATTTTTATGCGGTGTTCTCTTTGTTGGCATTTTATTTATTAAAAAAAATCCTGCCTACCAAAAATAAATTGGTTAGCAGGATTTTTTCATTACATCCTATTCTTCGTCTAATGACGTTAAGATAATTGGTTTATCTTTTGTTACAATGACTGAATGTTCGATTTGAGCTACAAGTGATTTATCAGGCGTCACGAATGTCCAGCCATCACCTGCTTCTACGATATGCTCTGCCTTTGCTGAGATAAATGGCTCAACCGCAAGGACCATACCTTCTTTCATAATAGTAGAATCCCATGCATCGTAATAATTTAAAATATGGTTTGGTTCATCATGTAAAGATTGACCTAAGCCATGACCTGTTAAATTCATAATAACAGTTAACCCATTAGCATTTGCCTCGCGTTCAACAGCTTTACCAATTTGATTTAATTTAGATCCAGCCTTTACCTTTGTCATTGCTCGATCAAAGGCACTTTTAGCAACACGGCAAAGCTTTTCTTTGTCCTCATAGCCATCACCCACAACAAATGAAATACCTGTGTCAGCAAAATAGCCATTTAAAGAGCCTGAAACATCAATATTTACGATATCTCCCTCTTGAATAACACGCTTTCCTGGAATACCATGTGCTACTTCTTCATTGACGCTAATACATGTATACCCTGGAAAATCATATTCTCCCTTTGGTCCTGAAATAGCGCCAGCCTCTGCAAACATGCGACCAGCAATTTCATCAAGCTCAAGTGTTGTAACACCTGGTTTTGTGGCAGCTTTCATTGCTTCGCGAATTTCAGCACAAATGCGTCCTATTTTTTTAAAAGCTTCAATCTCTTCTTGCGTTTTTACAATCATGTATAACGTCCCTTTCATCTAATATCTATTCTTTAATATAACATAACTTTTTATGCGTATAACGATAAACGCTTTAAATATTGTATGCTTTCCTACTTTGCAAAGTGCTAAAAGAGTTATTCACGACAAAAAAGTCCCTCCACTCATGTGAAGGGACTAGCGTTAAAATTTTCTTTGCATTAATTGGGGAGCGGCTGTGAATAAAAGAACACCAACGACAGCCGTTAAAATGGTTGCTGGTAGCATATATGTACCATTGTAGATGATGGAATAGATCCATGCATTCTGGTCACCCGCATATTCGGCAAAAAATACAGCACCAGCAATTGTATGTGCTGTGTATCGTAAGAAGCCCGCGAAAACGGTACCTATGATTATATAAAGTGCCATTTTTGTTTTGTTCATATGTTTAGCAGCGTCTAACACTGGTCCACGTACAACCGCCGCTAATCCTACAACAGTAAAAGCAACACCATAATCTAGTAATCCTTGTAGCCAGTGCACGATATAAGAACCAAACATTGTTTGCATAACACCCACAAGTAGTCCCGTAGTAAGACCAGCTACTAAGCCCCAGCGAAATGCTATTAACATAATTGGTACCATAACAAGACTAACTGAGCCGCCTTGTGCCCATACTTTAAAGGAAACCTGATCCAGTACGAGACCTATCGCTGCAAAAATCGCAATCTCCACTAGCATTAATAGTCTTTTTTTGTCCATACATATTCTCTCCTTTGTTCCGATGTAGGATACAAGAGCAGGAATAGAAAAGCGCTGATATGTCTCTTTCTGACACCTTTTTTCCTTTACGGACGAAAAAACGATGTCAGGACAGAGCCTCACATCGTACAAGTGTCGGTTTCTATCCACATCCCTACGCAAGCGTTAACTTACAGGTTCGAAGAGTCAAGGCATTACGTGCCCAGTCTCAGCTGACATCATCAGCTCCCCTTGTGGTCGTTACATCTGAATTTATTTGAACACTCTCATTGTACGCAAAGGATTGAAGGATTACAACCTTCCATACATCATTTTTTTGAAACTTTGCTGTTTTTCATGCGTAAATATTTAAAAAGGAGGTACAACTATGGAGAATCAAAAAATTTTAGCTGCCTTTAGTTATCTTAGTATTTTCTTCGCCCCTTTTATCGTTCCATTAATTGTATATTTCGTGACTAAAGATAGTGATGTAAAAAAACATTCGATTCGTGCACTTGTCTCTCATTTAGTTCCTTTTGTTTTTGGCATCCTGTTCTTTATTGTCTTTGTTTTTTCCACATTTAGTTTAGATCCAACCTCCAGTAATAATACAGTGATGATTATTTGGTTTGTTTCATTCGCCATCTATGCTCTCGTCTCACTAGGTATTGTGATTTGGAATATAATTCAGGCTGTTCGTGTTATCCGTTAATGTTTTATTTTTAAGTGAAACAGGTAGTAGTAATTGTAAAAGGAGCTGTTTTGGGATGAAAGTATCAAACGTTGTAAAAACTGCCGTTAAGTTAGCACCTATTGTTATTCCTATCGTAAAAAAAGTAATGGCTGCAAAAAAGGGCACAACGCCTACAACCACAACTCGAAAAAAATAAAACGGAGGCGTATTCCTTTTAGAGGAAATACGCCTTCGTTTTATTTCACTTCAAAATGGGTTTGACTATGGCCATTTAATGTTTTTTCCACATGTAAAACTGCTGGCATCGCAGATTTCAATTCAGGCACATGCGAAATAACGCCAATCATACGACCAGAATCCTGCAAATCAATTAATGTATCGATTGCTTTATTTAGTGATTCCTCATCGAGCGAGCCAAAGCCCTCATCAATAAACATCGTTTCAATATGAATATTACCTTGGTAGCTTTGAATCACATCTGCCATCCCCAATGCAAGGCTCAACGAAGCATTAAACTTTTCGCCACCTGATAAAGTTTTGACATCTCGTAATTGATCTGTATAAGCATCATAAACATCAAGACCAAGGCCACTTTGCTTCGCATGCTTTTCTAATCTATCTGAACGTCTAAGCTCAAATTGACCGTTTGATAAATGATACAGACGTATATTGGCAGCTTCTGTAATTTGATCTAAGTAGTTAATTTGTATATAACGCTCAAAGGATAGCTTTTTCGAATTTTGTCCATTTAATAATCCATAGAGCTCCTTTACTCGTCCTGCTTCTTGTTCAAGTAAATGAAGCTCTTTCGCTATTTCTTCCACCCTTTCACTAAAGCCTTGGCATGCTTGTATAAAGCCATTCATCTGTTGCAAACGTTTAAATGCTTCCTCATAGGAAATTCGCTGCTGTTCTACTCTTGCTTCCATCGCCTCTAAATCTTGCTTCTCTTTTCCTTGAAGGTATGTAGCCCCTTCGGTAATCTGAATTTGCAACGTGTGTACTTGTAAAGCATAGTCGCTACATGCTTTTCGAAGTGCATCCAATTGTATGGCACTCCGTTTAGCAGTTGCATAAGCCTCATAGCTTTCGAAACCTATTTCTTGCATATCTGCTGAAAATTGCTGAAGCTTTTCATTCATTTTAAGCTGTAATTCCTCAAAGGACTGTTTGGCAATTTCTACAGTTAGTGTTGCATTGCTAGCTGCTTCCTTTGCTGCATGCAAATTTTCTTGACTCACTTGCCAACTTTTTTGAAGCTCTTCTTTCTGTTTACTAACTTCATTTAGTTGTTGCTTTAATTGCTGTAAAGTTGGTAAATTAGGGGGCATCTGCTTAAGTTGTTCGTCTACAACCGCTTGTAATTTTGTCCATTCTTTTATCTGCTCTGCTAAATATTGCTCTAGCTTCATATGCTTATTTCGTAGCTGCTCTATTCGGTCATGCTGATGCTTTATTTTTAATCGCACATCAGCTAATTGATGTTGAATAATTTTTAATGCAGCAAGCTCTTGTTCCACTTCATGTAGAGTAGCGGTGATCTGTGGTTGGTCTTCTTGTTTAATATGCTGAGCCTCGAGTTGTCGCCATGTATCTTGAAGAAGTTGCTGCGCTGATGCTAAAAATGCCTCTTTCTCTAAATACTTACGCTCGTCTGATGATGCCTTCGCTCTTAATGCTTCCACTTGAGCAAGCTCAATAACTTCCAGTTGCTCATTGTGTGCTTTCTGATGTGTCATACTACCACAAACAGGACAGGGTTCTCCTTCCTTCAGTTGTTCTGCTAAAATACTAGCTTGACTCGTCAGCCATCGTTGCTGCAAAAGTTGAAGTGCCTCTTTACTTTCTTGATAGAGACTTTCTGAAGCAACTACATCCTGCTTAGCTAAATCTACGGCATGTTTATATTTATCCGCTTGCTTGATTAAAGCAACCTGTTCCCGTAGTTTCGGTAATTGTTCTAAATAGCTTTCATAGGGTTCAACCTGTTTTTCATAGCCTTCTAATGATTGAGAAAAATGCTGTAATTGCTCTTGTTCATTTTCCAAAAGTTTGACGTTATCATTTACTGCTCGTTTTGCATTTTCAGCATATTGCTCCGCTATTTGCAGCTGCTGTATATTGTTTTCATAGGCTTCAAATTTCGGTAAAAGCGCTATCATCTGCATTTCCTGCTGTAAGATTTGCTGTCGTTCAGATTCTTTAGCCTGCTCTATCTCATATTTTTCTTGCGCTTCTTGCAACTTTTCTTGTGACTGCTGTTGCTTAACCTTTGCTTGTTGAAATGCTATCTCTTTAACATTCAGTTCAGCACGTAAATCCTTGCATTGTTGTTCGAGCAGCACCAGTCGCTCTGCTTGTTCTGCTAAAGCAATCTCCTTCTCCTTTGCTTGGTATAAATCCTGCTGTTGTAAAAGCATTTGTAGCCGTTGCTGTCGATTAGCTTGTTCATCAAATTGCTCATTTAGCGTTTTTGCTAAGCGATAATATTCCTGCTCTTTTTGATGAAGGCTATACGCTTCTTCATAGTATGACTGTTCATCTTCTCCACATTTCTTATAGTAGCTAAGCTCCTCATCAAGTGCCTCTGTCAGTTGATGTAAATTTTCCGTATTATCAGCAATCACTGTGAATAAAGTGGAAGAACGTTGTGGTAAGGCGCCCACAATTTGACCAAGTAAATGTTCTTTTAATTGTTTGGCACGCTCAAGATCACTTTCTGCTTCTTTACGCTTGGCATCAAGCTTTTTTGCCATGACACCGAAACGATCTGTTTTAAAGATTTTCCGTAAAATTACTTCTTTATTTGTTGAATCAGAGGTTAATAGTTTTCTAAATTCACCTTGAGGTAGCATGACAATTTGGCTAAATTGATCTTTTGTGAGACCTATGATTTCCTGCACTTTCTTATCGACTTCAAGCGTTTGCTGTTTCTCTACAATGCTATAATCTAGCTTTCCGTCTTTTACTTCTGCTAGCTCTATTTTCTTTCCAGTAACCGTTTTATTTTTTTCTTTAATATGACCTGGCTGTCGTACTATTTGATAGACTTTTCCATGCATTTCAAAGACGAGTTCTACAGCTGTATAAACTTCATCATGTGCAAAGCCGCTTCTTAGTAAAGCTGTATCCTGCCGGTCCTCCCCACTACCTGATCCGTAAAGAGCATAGCAAATAGCATCGAAAATGGTTGTTTTACCAGCACCAGTTTTTCCAGAAATGGCAAACAATCGATGCTCCCCTAGCTCTTGAAAATCAATTACTTCCGTGTCTTTATATGGACCAAACGCTGTAATTGTTAACTTTAAAGGCTTCATTTTACAGTCTCTCGCTCCTCATCTAATAACTCCTGTAACATCTCTGTGAATAGGCGTTCCGTATCTTCATCAGGCTGAATGCCAATAATATTGGTGAAGAATGAACGGAATAAATCAATATCTTCTAGTTTTTCAGCTTCTACTACTTGTAGTTCACGTGGCATATCTTGTCTTAGTACCTTCCGCTCCACATGCATAGCGTGCGGAAATACACTACGAATACGTTCCATCGGTGAAGTCACAGATATTTTATCCGTCAATCTAACAAATACATAATCCTCACTTGGTGTGAGCGTTAATAACTCCTCTAATTGACCTTCTACTACTCGTAGATCTCTTCTTGGCACAAGCTTTCTTTTACTTACTATGGTGTTACCTTGCTCATCTAATTCGATGATTAAAAATCCTTTCTCATGTAAATGCTCAGATAACGAGTACTTTAAGATAGAACCTGCATAGCGTATGGTTTCGTTTAAAACAAAATGTGCCTTATGTAAGTGCCCAAGCGCCGTATAGTGAAAAGGTTTGAATAAAGCTGCATTCACACAATCTGAGCCTCCAATGGAAAGGGGTCGCTCGGAATCACTAGTATTTGCTTCCTCCTCACCATACTTCGTCACAAAGGCATGTCCAACAAAAACATGACGCTTACTTGTGTCCATGTCTTCTGTAATATGCTCAATAATTTTTTGCATGGCTTCTTGATGAGAACGGATTGATTCATCTTCAAAGATGTTGCGAATAGCAGCTGGCTCTGCATAGGGCACTAGGTGAAAATGTACTTCACCATGTTGATCATTCAAAACAATAGGTGCATGATTTTTTGTAAATTGGCCCTTAATATATAAACCACTATCACTCATTAAACGGCTACCAAAATTTAAACGACCTGCACTATCATGATTTCCTGCCACTGCTAGAACAGGAATCTTCTTCTCTAATACTATTTTCGCTAATACATCATTTAGTAAATTAACTGCCTCAATAGGAGGCATCGAACGATCGTATAAATCACCTGCGATGATAATTACATCTGGTTTTTCCTCATCAATCGCTTGTATAAATTGTTGAAGAATATAATGTTGATCTTCTGTCATATAGACACCTTGAACAAGCTTTCCTAAATGCCAATCTGCTGTATGAAATATTTTCATTCTAGTACCTCCTAGTCTTCTCTATATTTTAGCATGACTATTCCCAATCTAGTGAACACTAAAGGTTTAGTAGTTCTAGCCAAAATTGGTTTTCATAGAAAAAAGCATCTTATAAGTAAGATGCCTTAGATACCTGTTATTTAGATGTATTTGATAAATGCCTTATATCCCGGGAATCCCTGAATTACGTAAGTCATACGAGGAGATTGATGTTGTGTCACATTTTGCTTCTGAGGCTTTGCTGATGATTGTTGCTTTAGGATTTCCTCAAATGACTTGGGATTTGGCTTTGGCAATTCTGCTGAAGAGATGTTTAAAGCATCACTACCACTATAAACTTGTAAAAATGAGTTAGCCATTTGTCGATAGCCTTCAATATTTGGATGAACATCAGCACTATTTGGTAAGTAGTTGGTTGCATTCAATCCAAAGGCATCATAGACATTTATATAAGCTGCGCCAGCTTGCTCTGCTTGTTGTTGTAAAATCGTATTTAATCTAACTAGCTGGGCATTGGTTCCTTCTTTTTGCGTCGGATGAACTGTTGGATAAGCAAAATAATACCCTATAACATAGATTTTTGCTTTAGGCGCACGTTCTTCTAATTCATCCAAAATCGATAGCATATTTTTTCTTGCCAAATTTAAAGCGTAATCTGCCTGAAGCTGTGAAAAAGCTAAGGTCCCTGCATTTGGGTTTACCTGGACAAGACGTAATAAATCATTAGCCCCTGCTGAAATTGTAATAAGCGTCGCATTTGCTAATAAATTTTGCGCTTCCTCAGATCGTATTCGTTCTAATACATCTGCCGTAGTAAAGCCAGGAAAAGCAAGTTCTTTTGTGTAAAATGATAATTGATCAATCGAACTTAATTTCATGGCAATCAAATCACTATACCCTACATCAATTTCTTTGTAGGGTGTTTGACCTGCTGCTAAGGAATCGCCAATAGCCACATAGGTTTCTGTTTGAGCAAAAGCAGATGAAACACAAATTGTCATGAATAATACTGTCATACCTAGCAAGCTACATAATCGTTTCATCTGCTTCCCTCTTTTCTTATTGACTAAAAATTTAAAATGCCCAGCTACCCTTGCGGAAAATTGGCTCAACTGTACCATCTGGTAAAATACCATCGATGTCCATTTCTCCACTGCCAATCATGAAGTCTTCGTGTGTCACAGAAATATTGGCACCCAATGCTTCAAGTTGACCGTTTTCTAGGTCTCTACCACCCTCTAAGCAAGTCGGATATGCCTCACCAATAGCTAAATGGTTTGAAGCATTTTCATCAAACAGCGTATTAAAATATAAAATTTCCGACGCTGAAATTGGTGACTCGTGAGGGACAAGTGCTACTTCACCTAAGTAGCTTGAGCCTTCATCCACTTGAATAAGCTCTTGCAATAAATCATGTCCTACTTCTGCCTCTGCCTTAATAATTTTGCCCTCTTCAAATGTTAATTTAAAGCCATCGATGATATTGCCCTGATAGACTAATGGCTTCGTATTACTAACATAACCGTTTACACCTTGTTTCATTGGCAGTGTATAAACTTCTTCTGTTGGCATATTGGCCACAAAGACATTATCTTCTGGTGTTTTACTACCACCAGTTAGCCATTTATGTTGTGGTGCTAAAGCGATTGTTAAATCTGTACCAGGTGCTGTATAGTGAAGCTTTGCATACTTTTTATTATTTAAAAGCTGTGCACGAGATTCTAAATTAGCTACATGCTGACGCCAATTATCAACTGCATTGCCTTCTCCAATATGAACCGTTTTAAAGATAGCTTCCCATAATGCAGGTACTTGCTGCTCCTCTGTTAATTGAGGGAAAACCTTTGCTGCCCATTTAGCTGAAGGAACTGCTACGATGGACCAAGCAATTAAATCCTTCATGACTGCATTGCGATAGTTTTTCAATGCTGCCCCTGATACTTTTTGATGTGTTGCTAGTCTGTCTGCTGGAATTCCTGTTAGCTTATCAGGATCTGCTGCATCAATCCATAATAGAGCTCCTTTACGTTCAATCAGTTCATCACGCATTTTCACAACCCATTCAGGGAAGCGATTAAATTCCTCATCGGATGCATGCTCAAAATAAGCACGATCCAATTCATCATCGGAAAAGTTTACATGAACACGGCCTGCCCCAGCCTTGTAAGCCTCTTTTACAACTAAACGGGCAAAATCTAAAGCATCCACAGATGTATTGACTAATAAGTACTGGCCTGGTTGGATATTCACCCCCACTTTTACTGCAAGCTCTGCATATGCCTGTAATTTCTCTTCAAATGTCATACTATTTCCCTCGCTTCTGTCCAATTGTTTTAGAATTACCTTCAATCAGCTCGCCATCATGCCATATTTTTTGCACAGGCTTGCCCGGAATTTCCCTTGTCCATTTTTTATAGGTTTTTTCATCACGATAAGATAATAAGGTTAATACTTCACCATCAGCTCCAGCACGCCCAGTACGACCAGAACGATGCAAATACTGTTCAATTGTTCGTGGGACATCAACATGAATAACATGTGTTAAACCTGCAATATCTAAACCACGAGCTGCAATATCTGTTGCAATTAAAATACGTGCATCTCCTTTACGGAATGCATCTAACGCTTTTTTACGTTCTTCTTTCTTCATATCAGAATGGAGCGTGACAATCGGTGCTGAACGGTATTGTAGTTTTGTTTCCTTCATTAATAATTGATCGATATTATTAACAAAAGCCAACGCTCTTAAACCCTCTGTATGGGAAAGTCGGCGCAGGAAATCCGTTTTATCACGTTCTTCTACCTTCACAAAAGAATGGACAACTTTACCGACCTTTAACATGTCCTCAGGCTTTATTTTAAAACGCAGTGGCTCAAACATCATACGACTTGCCACTAATTCAATTTCCTCTGTAATCGTAGCCGACACAACAACAACTTGTCGGCCATAGGCAGAACCTTCGATAAAGGATTTGATTACAACACGGTATTCACGACTTAGTAATTGATCACATTCATCTAAAATAACTGTTTCGACTTCTTTGAGTTTTAATTTTCCTGCTCGTGCTAATTCGTTTAAACGCCCAGGTGTGCCAACAACAATCGTTGGCTTTTTCTTCAACTTTTCAATTTGACGAGCAGAATTGGCACCACCAATCAGCTGTTGAACAGTGATGTCTGTTCCAGCTGTCCACTCACGAATAACTTCTACGATTTGCATAGCGAGCTCTTGCGAGGGAGCTACAATCAGTCCTTGTGTTTGCTTTTTTGCCCCATTCACTTTATTTAATAATGGTAAGACATATGCTAACGTTTTACCTGATCCTGTTGGTGATTCCGCCACAATATCTTTGCCTTCAAGCATAGCTGGTATCATTTCATCTTGAATTTTCATGGGTGTTTCAAAGTTCCATTTTGCTTGTAGTTCTTCTTTTAATAAATTTATGACTGACATGTTATTTCCCACCTTCTATCTACTTGACACTAGTTTAACACACTCCGTAGGTTCCTACTTTATATGTACGTAAGCAATTGTCTAATCGTTTCAAGAGAACATTGCTTCCTTTCATAAAAAATCTGCTTCACTCAACACGGAAAGTAAGCCTGTCCACAACTCTTTCAAGAATTGTAGCTTACCCGTGAAAAGCAAGCAGATTCTTTTCAATTCAACTAATCGACTAATTCATAACCACAAGCTAAAATGGCACATTCAGCTAAAACGATTAATGAATCAATATAAATGTCACTTAGCTTTAAATCTCTGTTTACAACAGATAGCTCTGTACAACCTAATACAATTCGATCACAATTTAGTGCTAGCATCGCCTCTTCTATCGGTTGCCAATCTTCTAGCGTAACATCCTTCCCAGCCTTGACATAATCATAAATGATCGACATCACATAGGATCTCATTTCATTATCTGGAACAACTGGTGTAATACCAAACTCCTCAAGTGCTTCCTGATACATCCGTGATGTTAACGTGCCTGTTGTTGCTAAAATACCTACTCGCTTTGCTCCTAAATCAGCAGCACGCTTCGCTGTTTCGCGAATCATATGCAAGACAGGTATAGGAGAACCCTCTTCAATTTCTTGATAAAACGTATGCGCCGTATTACATGGGATCGCTATTATGTCTGCTCCTACCGAAGCTAGTTTTTTTGCATCCTCAATAATGACTGGAACTGGATTATCCTTTGTATTATCTAAAATAAAGGCCGTACGGTCAGGAATATTTGTATCATTATCAATAATGGTATGTAAATGATCCTGATCTTTTTGTGCTTTCGTACGTCTTACAATCATTTCTCCTATAAACATTGTTGCAAGTGGACCAACGCCACCAATTATACCTAAAGTTTGTTTTTTCATGTGTTAGACAGACCTTTGTTATTAAAATATTTCTTATAGCTACGATAAAAGCTTAAATTATCAAGCGTGACATTCAACCAACGTTTTGCATTCATATCCTTATAATTAAAAATAGAATCTGTAGCCATACCTTGACGAATTAAACTTTTCGCCTCCATTACTAGTTGTTCATTTTGAACATATTTGAAAAGCACACCATTCGGTACAATTGTCCAAAGATGCTTGTTCCTCACATATGTTAGTTGTTGTTTACTTCCTCGAACATAATCGTTCGCTACATACTGCATTAAATTAAAGCCACTGGCCGTCACATAATAATTGGAAAGTTCATTATGTAATTCAATACTCAACAATTTATATTGACCATCACGATCATCATATTTCATATCAAATGTGGCAAAGCCTTTGAATTGTATCGCTTCAAGGAATAGCTTAACATTATCCATTAATTCCTGATGATAGGTTGTCATAATCGCTACATAACGTCCTATCCCTTCTGGAGAATGCTCTTCTAAAATAGGGTTTCCTACGGCAAGAAGTTTTGCCTTCCCATCTTGTCCTATATATGCATTAACAACACGCATGTTAGCGTCTTCACCTGGTATATATTGTTGAATCATCAGATCATCACGATAAGCTGATTCTTTATAGATAGCACGTAATATACTGTCCTTTTCGTCCTTATCATATGCAATATATACTTTTTTCTTACCAGGAAAAATACAAGTAGCATATTTTGTCATATTCATGGGCTTAATGACAACTGGATAATCAAATGGCATGTTGTAGTCTTCATAATCATTCACCGTGCATACATGTGTAGCAGGGTATTGAAAACCAAATTGTGCACATAGCTCATACATGCTTTCACGAGTTAAAAGTTGATGCGCAAGTGTGGCGTCTACATAGGGAACTAGAAAATCCTCTGCTAACTCTTCTTTGTGTTCTACGATTCTTTTGACATAAAATTCATCACAGGCTAATAGCAGTAATTTTTTGTCTCGGAACTCCTCCGCTATGGCTTTTAGGGCGGTCACAAATCTTTCTTCGATATGAAGTCGCGGTATCTCGCGAAAAGTCCATAAGTCACTTTGTTGAATTTTTTCCATGTTCGTATGGTTTAGTGCAAGTGGCTTCACACCATAGGCTTCGTAAAATGCTCTGGCCATGCCATAAGCATTCATTTCATCTCCAAGTAAAACAGGTAAAAAAACGTGCTCAATGGCCATTCTACTCAACTCACTTTTACTTTTTTATTAGTGTAACATACTAATGATTTATAGCTTATTTATGAACAGCTACAGCTTGTTTGCCTAATTCCTGATAACTTTTGAAAAATTGATCGACATTGTAAGTAACATACCCTTTTAAAGGATCCATTACGACTACCTTATCACCTAAATGTCCCGTTAAGACGACTGCATGTAAGTTCATAAAAGCATCATGTCGAGTCGTTTCACCTGTATAAATCCAGCCTCTTTCTGCTTTTCGTTTAGGCTTTGATAAATCTAGCGTTACCCATGTCACGACAGGAATACCTTCACGCACAAGCTGTAAAATGTCATCCTGTGAGGCGTTACTCATATTTTTGACATGTAAGCCAGCTTGTTTATCTGTAATAACTGCCTCAGCCGCTTTGACAATTGGAGCAGCAAAAACATACATGCCACGAGCTTTATCACGAGGATTACCTGCAAAAGCTTCATTGGGATTTGGTCCAAAACGTTGATTGCCTACTGTTCGTATTTCTTGCTTTGGTAAATACTTGTCAGTCATTTCGAGCTTCGACACATTCATTCCAAAATAATTTAATACGGCTGTAAGTGAAGTAATTTCACAGCCATGTGGCAGCTCGGGGTTTTGCATGACAACAGGGACATCTAACTCCTGATCGTCTCTTAAAAAGTGTGTTTGCAATCGATAATAGGGCTTTGTTGTATCGTAAGTGAAATTCTCGATTGTTGTATACCCATTATTTGTCGTACTATTTTCAAGTGTCGTTGCCGCAATTGCATATTCTCTCCCTGCCTTTAGCTTCGAAAATATAGCTTCTCCCTCTTCTGAACCAATCGCTTCTTCCACTACATCACCTGTTTGTACATCTGTAACCGTAAGGAAAAGATTTGGAATAGGTGCCCCGCTATTAAATTCTACTGTTAAAACCGTTAATTGATTTTTTTGTTCAGCACCTTGCCAAGAAAATGGCTGACAGCCTGAAAGTAACATAATAATCAAAATGCCAATAAGTAAAAGGCGTTTATACCCCGTCCACAAGACAAATTCCGCTCCTATTCTAAGGCGAAGAGCAGCCTCTTCGCCATTCTCATTATTCAATTTGTCGTAGACTCTATTATACGATACTTTCATAGCCGTTCCTATTTTATCTTTATTTAGTAACTATTTTTTGTACTAATAGCGAGTTACACAAGACAGTGAACCCCAAAAATCTGGATAGCAATTATGCCAAAGGATAATTGAACTGTCTTAAATTGTTGTCACTTTCGGCCGTAATGTATGCTTTAGTACCTTCCCCGAGGCATTTCGTGGCAATTCTATTAAAAATTCAATTTCATAAGGTACTTTGTATTTGGCAAGTCGTGTTTGACAATAGGATAGTATCGAATTTTCATCAAGAGACTTCCCTTCCTTTAACACAACAAATGCTTTTGGTACTTCTCCATATACTTCATGTGGCAATCCAACCACTGCTGCTTCTAAAATTTCCGGCATTTGATATAGAACTTCTTCTATTTCGATTGGGTAAATATTTTCTCCACCACGAATAATCATATCTTTTTTTCGATCTACAATATATAAATAGCCTTCCTCATCAAAGCGTCCTAAATCGCCTGAGTACAACCAGCCATCCCTAATCGCTCTTGCTGTTTCCTCTGGATTGCGTAAATAGCCCTTCATTACTTGTGGTCCTCTTACGCATATTTCGCCCACCTCTCCAGCTGGTACGGTCTTTCCTTCACTATCAACTACACAAACCTCTGTCTGTGCTAATGGTTTTCCAACTGAGCCAATTTTCGTCAATGCATCCGTATCTAATAAAGAGGTAGCTGCAGGTGAATTTTCAGTTTGACCATAAAGATTTTGAACCTTTACATTTGGAAATGCTTCTTTCACTTGCTTTACAAGCTCATAAGGCATCGGGGCAGCACCGTAACATAGTAAACGTAAATGATTAAAGCTATGTTCCTTGAATCCAGGAGTATTTAATATAATGGTATACATAGATGGAACACCAAAGAAAATTGTCGCCTCAGTAGCTACAATTTGAGCTAACGTTTTAGTTGGTGAAAATGCTTCTTCAATGACCACTGTTCCCCCTCTATAAAACATAGGCATAGCAAATACATGAAGACCTGCACAATGAAACAAAGGCGTACAAATAAACATTTTGTCCCTGCTAGACATATTCATAGAAGACGACCAAATATCTGCTGTAGCCACGATATTCTGATGCGTTAGCATGACGCCTTTGGGTTTACCTGTTGTTCCCGACGTATACATGACCACTGCCGTATCGTCAGCCTCTAATTGCACAATTTTTCTAGCACGATTATCATATTCAATTATGTTTTTCATTTCTTGAAATCCGATTGTATGTTGGAATGAATAAGAAACGTCCTCTAATACCTCTGTTAATCTTTCATCAAAAATTAAGCCCCTTGCTTGAGAATGATTAAAAATAAAATCAACCTCAGGAGCAGCTAATTTAGTGTTAATTGGCATCACAATAAATCCAGCTAATTGGACACCTAAATATGCGATTAAAAATAAATCTGAATTGAGCGTATATAGGGCAATCACATCATCCTTTTTAAAATCTTGTTCCTGCAAGTAAGTCGCAAATCTTTCTACACGTTGGTAAAAATCATGATAGCTTATTGCCTTTCCATCATACAATGTTGCAATTGCATTTGGTTGTTGCCTTGCATAGTCTTCAAGAATATCTGTCATAAACTTCGTCATTATAAGCCCTCCATACTTTCATTTTATTATTATTAAATAAACAAGAATGGGAAACTATTAAACTTCTTAAAATTCTGAAAATTACGATTATATTTTATCAAGCAATGTATTTCTTGGCAATTTTTCCACACATTCAAAATATGTAGCTGAAGTAACGAAATATTCTTAGACATTTTACTTTTCTAGTAATTTCTATTAGGTGTATGATACTTGTACGATTATTATTAGGAAAGGCCGGGTTTAAATGCTTTATGCACTTTTAGGAGATTTACATTCTAATATAGAAGACACTAAAGCTGTTCTAGCTCATATTCAACAAACAGCAGAGGAAGCAACAATCATTGGGTTAGGGGATTTATATGAATGCACTGTTAGTAAGAAAAAGGCACAAACCATATCTGGCTTACCTTTGCAAAAGGCGGCCATAGTAGAAAGTGAATTTGAAAAACTGCTAACCTTCCCCTCTATTCGAGGCAATCAAGAAGAACGTATTACTCAGGTCACTGGCATTGAACGTTTTAAAGCTTTACCAGAGACAATAGAGATTGATGGAGCCACGCTTATGCACGGACATCAATTTAGGTGGAATGTAAGCTGGCAACCGACTTTCCCACACTTTCAAAAACCATTATTTTTCTTCGGGCATAGTCACGAATCAGGTCTTTATCATCAACAAAAAAAGCTGCCGATTCGTATTCGCTACGGGCAACCAATTGCTTTACAAGACAAACAATATGGTGTGAATGTAGGCTCTGTTATCAATCACCGTGAATGGTGTCTTTATGATAGCCAAAAGCGTACAGTGACATTTATGTGTGTTCCACCTATTAATCTATAAAAGAGCAAGCTAGTATGTAGACTAGCTTGCTTTCCATTTTTTAATGAATATATTGCTTTTTCTCACTCAATAAAATTTCCTTTAACTCTTTTAATTTTTCAATTACAACATACGATTCATCCGTAATTTCTTTCAGGTATTTTTCAGCGCCCGTTTTATTGCCTACATTGTACTCACGCACTGCTTTTTTTGCTATATCATGCACGTGAATAAATGGTTGTTCTAACTCTGCGTAGACACGCTCATCACCTAACAGTTTCTTTCCTGTGCCGTAGTACCATTCGCCAAGGCGTGATTCTTTTGGAGACCCTACATCCTGCTCCGTCATCGTTTCAAAGCCTAGTAGCAAATTGTAGATTTTCCATCTCCACAATAGGTGATCGGTAATAGCTAATTCAATAATATCCTCTTGGCTAATAATAAAGTTTTTAGAAATTGTTGTGGATCGGTATCCATCAATCATTTTACTTAATTTATAAATGGCGGAGCCCATATCAAAAACGATTACCTTACTTTTTTGCATGCTCTCTGTAATTGTATGGTTACGTTCAGAAATAGTAGTAGCAGATTGTGCCTGTACCTTTGTCGTTGTAGCTATTTCCTCAAAGCGCGCCCCCTGCTGCTGTAAGTTTTTATTTAGCTCAGCTAGCGTCTGTGATATATATAAGGTATCTGTAACACCTTGATGTAAATCTTGGGAAAATTGAGTCGTTAATGAACTAATATTATGGGTAATATGAAGTAGCTCCTGTATATCTGTATGTATAGATTTGACAGATGTACTTGTATCATCAGCAAGTTTCCGAACTTCCTCTGCAACAACCGCAAAACCTTTTCCTGCTTCTCCAGCACGAGCGGCCTCTATTGATGCATTTAAAGCCAACAAATTTGTTTGATCTGCTATTTTTTTTATTAATTCCATTAATTTCGCTACACTATTTACACGCTCAACTAAACGCCTAATATCTTCCTGCATTGATTTATGGCCTTCATCGGTTGTCTGTAAAATAGATGATACTTGTTGTAATGATTCCAAATCCTGATTTAATTTTTTAAAGGCATGCTTTGTTTGCTCTGAAATATCACCCACTGATGTGGCAATTTCTTCAATACTTTCGTCTAACTCATGCATTAATTGATCTGCTGCAACAATCTCCTGTTGCTGAATCTCCTGAAATTCAATCAGTTCCTTAATGGTGTCTAACTGTGTATTATAAGTAATTATTTCACCTAATCCATTTACTACAGATCCTGCTTGAATTTCAATATAGGTCTCCAAAATAATTTGTTGATCAATTGTTACTAAGCTATCGTAAGACAATAAAACATCCAGCATTTTTTCTTCATCACGAGATAGTTCTTTGACAATAAGTGGAATGATTAATTGATTAATCAGTGTATAGGCAGATATCATCCAATTCGGTAGTACACCAATTCTTGCATGAACATAAGCAATTTTACGACGCTTAAAGACATAATCTAAATCTAATTCATCATCAAATAAGCTAATAAAATGTGTATCAAATAATCCTTTTAAGCGCTCTACTGTCGAATGTGTATTGATGACATGATTAAACTCTGGGATTTCCAGTAGACGAGCATAAAAATTATCGAGTATATGCTGTCGATTATTCTCATAAATTTTACGTAAAAACCCAACAGATTCTCTTCTAATTCTAGATAAAGCAAGGAAATCCAATTTTTCTTTAAAGCGTTCATTTGTTTCGATGTCTGAATTTTTCGTAGCCGAAAAATAATCATAACTTTGATTAATCTTCTTCCTTTTGAACATAGCTCCCACTCCTAGTTGTATTCAAGTAAATTAAAATTACCAATATTTTAAAGCCAATTATAGATTTCTCTTCATTACCTTCAACTAATAAAACATATATATTTTACCAACAATAGAATGACAAAAATAGATTCTCATTTAATTCTTTACACTTTATTATTTTTTCGTCCACTTTATTGACAATTTCTTATTTTCTTAGTTAAACACTGTCTTTACGCAGAAAAAGCGCTAAAATCCTGATTGATTTAGCGCCTTCTTCCCATATAAACTTCTCGTTAGTGCTAGCACTCGCAATCGCAATTTTGTAAACTATCCAGTAGCTTTTCCATGGCTTCTAGTTGCTCACACAGCGTTTGAATCATGCAACGTAGGATTGGAATTAACTCTTGACAGATGCAGAATCTAAGCACATTTTGTGCCAGTCGTATACCACCCTGATGATGGACAATCATTTCCCGAAGATAATTGATATTAATGCTATTAGAGACTGGTGGAGCACACATTGCATTGAACATAGCTTCTGTAATTTCTTTGTAAGCACACATATACTCGTATAATTCATACTCTGAATTTTGTACGACACAACATCGATTTTGTATCGCTTCAAGACTCTCAACCATTTCTGTATGTGTGCGAATGATTTCTAAGGCGAGATTTTGCACAGGTATATTCGTTGTATAACGTAAAACATTTTCAGACATTTGTATTGCTGCAACTTGATGAGGGATGATTTGCTTAATAAAATTTTCTGAGATACTACAAGTAATGGTTACATAGGTCATACCCTGCATCATTTTTTTGAGGATTCGCTGATATTCCTCTAAATATGCCTTTGTCACATTACTGAGTTCAATTGGTTTAGCCATTAGACACACTCCTTTCAGAGTAATGTATGCCTGCTAGGTTGTTGTGCGATAGACAATTGTACCAATTGCTCAATTTTTACCAACCTTTATCATCGTAAAAAACTATACTTCCTCTTTCTTATATGTAGCTATGCATGTTGAACAAATGCATAGATTTGGCTCTCTTTGCACTGTAGTTAACAGGGTTTCTGGAATGCTAACTGTCATACACCAGCACTCTTTTTCACCTTTTGCCACGCCACAATGGTTTTCGCCTCCGCATAATGGACATTTCATTTCTCCAGTTGACATGCTTTCACAACTCCTTTATTTTTCATCATTGTAAAATAAAAAGGGAAGAGCGCTAAATACCTTGCTCCTCCCAAAACTTTAATGTTGATGCTTGTGTATATCTTGTTTTACCTCTTCAATGTCAGTGTCACTATAAATAGATGTTCCACGTCCGCCACTTTTTGCTAGCAGGGCCTTCACTTCATTATAGGATAATCCTGCCTCTGCATTTTTTTGCTTCACTTCGTTAATATTTGTGCCTGCAGATGTAAACTGGATGTCTTTTTCACGATTCATCATTTTTACCTCCTATAATTCATCTGGCTGCATTTCAATTAATTCGTCGCCTTCTCTTTTTACACGCTTATTGAGTTCCTCTATCGGAATGGCATCTACAGTTTGCATATCCTCATGCAGATCGAAAAGACTAATCGTATCTGATTCAACCATGTCAGGCTTGTCCTTACTATTTAAATTCATGAACATTTTCTTTTCATGTGGTATTTTTTCGATGTCCATTCTGTCACACTCCTTTTCCTATAATGTGTGTAATGCTGAACAGATTATGTGTCTTTCTCTTTCGCACTTTTATCAATTCGATGATACTCAGCTTTTTGAATAACTCGTACATGTTTTGTGTGCAGTTCATGGTATATCCCCCTACTATCCGTAAAGGAGATATATTGATCACGTTCATTTTTCACTAATTTTTCTGCCTCTTGTTGCGATTCAATAAAAATGAATCTTCGTACATAATGTACCTCATCAAAAAAATACGTAATTTTAAATTCCTTCATCTTTATGCCCCTTAATCCTGAATGTCACCGCTTATTCTGTCCAGAAACTGAAAAACCTTGCATTCCTAAAATTACATAAAACATCTGATGCATATAGTAGAGCAATAAACCTTTGCATTGGAGGGAACAATAATTGATTCATACTGTCAAAGCTGGTGAAACCCTTACTCAAATTTCTCAAGATTACCGTACATCTTTGGCATCCATTCTCGCTGCTAATCCAGGAATTCAGCCTGATCATCTTTTCATGGGTCAACAAATCGTCATCCCTGGCTTGCCTGAGCCCGACACAATTCCTTACCGTATTGAGATATCTACCAACAATCGCTGGCTCCGTTTATATAGAGACAATATCCTTCAAAAACAATACCCAATTGCAGTTGGACGCATGCTTCACGAAACACCAGTAGGTAGTTTTATGATCATCAATAAAGCGCCAAACCCTGGTGGTCCTTTTGGCACGATGTGGATGAGTCTTTCTAAACAACACTACGGAATTCATGGCACAAATGATCCTAGCTCTATTGGGCATGCTGTTTCACATGGGTGTATCCGCATGCAAAATCGAGATGTTGAAGAGCTAGCCAGTATTGTGCCAATAGGTACAGAAGTAGTGATTCATCCCTAACTTAAAAGGCTATCTAGTTAGTTTAGATAGCCTCTTGTTTTACTTATCTTGTTCTCTAGCCTGTGCGAGCTTCGTTAAATAGTATTGCTCCTCACGCCACATATGATCCGCCATAGGAGCTGTAAATGCACCTAGCACCTCTGCACTTAGCTCCATCTCTTCTAGCTCTCTTAAAAATGTTTTAAATAATGTCATTTCAAGCTCAACATCTTTACTAAAGCGTTTTAAAGCAGGAAAGGAATTCATATTCGTACGTAAATAGCCTGTTAATTCAACAGCCTTTAAATAAAATTGCTCAAAGTGTTGAGCAAACTCATGGCTCTTTTGCTTCAAACGCTTCTATGGGCTCTTTGAATATCATCCTTTTCTGAGGGATAGAGGGCGTCATGAATAAATTGAGCGTGGTTTTGCATGATTTCTAGCCAAAATCTATGCTCGAAAATGGCATGTTGCACAAAATTTGACAAAGGTCTACCTCCTCTTATCTTGATTTTAGAGAAATAAACTAAAAAACTTCCCTCGAGCTGTCTTTGCTTTCTGTTATCTCCCCATTCTATTCTTCGTGCTATACAATTAGTCTTACTGTAAATTTCGTATAGGATGAAATGCTAAAAGCTATACTACCTATGGCAAAACCATTTAGATGGCTTTATTTAAAACTATAGGAGGGAAATACGTTGTCAACAAGTAAACAGCTATTATCCATATTCGCCCTAGGTGGGATAAATGAAATTGGTAAAAATATGTATGTAGTACAATATGCAGATGACATAATTATTATTGATTGTGGAGCAAAATTTCCGGATGAAACCCTGCTCGGAATTGATTTAATCATTCCTGATATTACGTTTTTACTTGATAATAAGGAGAAAATTAAGGCATTAATTGTCACACATGGACATGAGGATCATATTGGTGGAATTCCCTATTTATTAAAAAAATTAAACGTCCCTGTGTATGCTACCCGATTCACCCTCGGACTTATTGAGTTAAAGCTTAAGGAACATAAACTTTTAAGAGAAACGGATTTAATTGAAATTCATGCTGATTCAGCACTACATTTAGGACAAATCGATATTAGTTTCTTTAGAACCAATCATAGTATACCCGATTGTTTAGGAATCGTTTTAGCTACCCCTGAAGGAAATGTTGTCCATACGGGAGACTTTAAATTTGATCTAACGCCCGTTAACAATCAGTTTGCTGATATTCATAAAATGGCTGAAATCGGTTCAAAGGGTGTGCTTGTCCTTATTTCAGAAAGTACAAATGCAGAAAGACCAGGTTTGACCCCTTCTGAGCAACTTGTAGGGCATCATATCGAGGAAGCCTTTTTACATGCTGAACGAAAAGTAATCATCTCAACCTTTGCTTCAAATGTTAATCGCATCCAACAAATCGTACATGCTGCAATTGCCACCAATAGGAAGCTAGCTTTAGTAGGGCGTAGCATGGTCAATGTCGTTGATGTCGCGATTGAACGAGGTTATTTATTTGTACCAGAAGATCTGTTAATTGATGCACGAGAGGTCAAATACCTCCCACCAGAAGATGTCGTGGTCCTCTGCACAGGTAGCCAAGGTGAGCCTCTAGCTGCACTAGCAAGAATAGCAAATGGTAATCATCGTGAAATTAAGGTTTTACCAGACGATACAGTCATTCTTGCGGCTTCACCAATCCCAGGTAATGAAAAGGGCGTTTCTCGCATTGTAGACAATTTATTTCAGCTTGGTGCTAAGGTTATTTATGGTTCTTCCAGTCATACAGGTATGCATGTATCAGGACATGGTCATCAAGAGGACTTGAAACTTATGCTGACGTTTATGAAGCCTAAATTCTTCATCCCTATTCATGGTGAGTATCGTATGTTACATCAACATCGTTTATTAGCAGAATCTATTGGCGTTCAAAAGGGACATACATTTATTATGAAAAATGGTGATGTAGTTGATATTGAAAATTCAAAGGCAAGGCAGACACGGAAAATTCCTGCTGGGGATACCTATGTTGATGGGATTGGCATTGGTGAGGTGGAAGGTATTGTCCTCCGTGATCGCAAGCAACTTTCAGAAGACGGAATGCTTGTTATTGTGTTGACACTCAATAAAGCTGACGGAGCTTTTATTTCAGAACCCGATACCATTTCACGTGGTTTTGTTTATGCTAAAGATTTCGAGGCACTGTTAACTAAAGTCAATGTGCTTACCAAAGAAATCGTCAATGAGCTTCAAGAAGAGGGCAGACAGCAAATACATGTCCTTCGCCGAGAAATTAAAAGAGCTGTTGGACAATATTTATTTACCCAAACAAAAAGAAAGCCCATGATTTTACCAATTATTATTGAAATTTAACAAGTCGGTGCAAGGATTGCCCAATCCATTTGCACCGACTTATGTTAATTGCTCAACCTTTGAAAGGAATCATTTAAGAAATCTCCATTATAAACCTTATGTAACATATCAGCATATAAATATTGGAGCTGTTCAAAGCTATGATGTAAGTTTTTTGAATGCTGATTTACTTGTTTTGATACATTATCGAAATACTGTGGAAGTTTTTCTACCGCTGTGACTAAAGAATCTTTATTCATTAATAAATGTTGAATAGCGTTTAATAGTTGAGCTGCTCTATGCTGTATATCAAGAGGAGGTAATTCAATTATTATACGAAGGATATGACGCCTCTCTTTATTTATTTGATACCATTTAAAAAAGTGAAATAAATAGTCACTAACAACAATGGATTCATTTGGAATAATGGCAATGATATCATGACCGATGCACACAGCTTTTTTACATTGATAAATAATGGTTTCCTTTAAATTTAATTTGTTGAGAAGAATGCTTTTTGCAGGTACCAGTGACAAATTTAATGAATCAACCGTGTGATCAATCTTTGGCACTTGACTAGCATCATCATCTACCAATAATTTCAAAAGTGTTGCTTTGGTGATAAAAGGAGTACCTTCCCTAGTAAAACATTGATCGTTCAAAATTAAATGACCAATTTGGACTTTTGCTATTTCTTCTAAAAAAAACTGCTTCACCATGTATGAACCCTCCAATCCTCTGTCCCAATTAATACCCTAAATACAATCTTCATTAACGCATACCTAGTTATTTATTTAGGTCATTTGTCTGGATAAAAGTATTACTCTAAAGATTGTACCATTTTAATGTAACTTTTTCTCTATTATACCACTATAATAGTATAGTCATTTCCATTGTTTTTCACTAGCTTTTAACATAGAGGTGAATCATATGTCAGATTTTTTAAAGCTAGTAGGTGAACAACTTCGGATTATTCGATTATCTAAAGGACTTAGCCAAGAAGAAGTGGCTGAAAGAACAGGGAAGTTAGGTTTCAGTAAAGGAAGAGTTTCCAATATTGAGCATGGACAATCTAATATTACCTTAAGTACTTTGGAAACAATCATGAAGGCATTAGACATTACCCCTGAGGAGCTATTTAATTTTCAAAAATTATCTGGCGTTACTGATATTGAGGAGAAAAACCTCATGCTAGACATTCATCGCTCATTATTAAGAGAACGAAATTTAGACGAGGTAAAATATGTAGTTCGTATAACGAAGGATTTTTTAGATACGATTGATTCTCAATCAAAGAAAAACAGCTCTAACGGTCAATGACCATTGGAGCTGCTTTTTTATTTCAAAGTAACTTTTAGTAGCTACATACCAAACTTTTGACGATAGCCACATTTTCTACATAATTCTTCCACAGCTTCTCTTCTCGAGAAGCCTTCAACAATCTTATTGGCACGCTCCCCTTCTACAATGTCGGAGAAGGATTTTTCATGTACATTTCCTAAATTAATGACACCTTCCCCATCCAAACAGCAAGGTACTACGGTACCATCCACCAATATAGCTGCTTGACTACGCAGTGCATGGCAAAAACCCTTACCTTCATCCTCTGGCTCTAGGAGACTTGGCCATCTAAACTCATGATCCTGATTTAAATATACATGAGGCGCAATTTTTACCCCTTTACCAGGTTCTACTTTTTCTTCTATACGATAATCAAGATGATACTCATTTTCTAATATTTCTAAAGTCTCGCGGTTGCGACGAGCTGCAACATCCGAAACATGATCCTGTTGTAGATTCCATAAACGATAGGAAATAATCGTATTGTATTCCCTAGAATCTCGCACAAAATCCAATATATCCTCTAAATATTTTTCACGATTTTCAGAGCCTTCATGCCCATCAAAGCTATGCAACGAGAAATTAATTTGACGTAATGCTGGCTTTCCTAATATTTTCTCGCGATTTTTTTTGATTAGCGTACCATTCGTTGTAATATTGACTTTGAATCCTTTTGCATGGGCAGCGTCTAATAGCTGATCAATTCTTGGATGTAGTAATGGCTCTCCTTTCACATGCAAATAAATATATTTTGTATGTGGACGAATTTCATCTAATATTTTATTAAATTGTTCGACTTTTATAAGCCCCTTTGCACGCGCTGTAGGTGGACAAAAACTACATGCTAAATTACAAACACTCGTAATTTCTATATAAACCTTTTTAAATGTTCTCAATGTTGCTTCTCCGTTCCCATTCACTAAATAATCAAATCTCATTCATTTTAACAAATTTATTGGATAGATAGCAAAAATCGTTGAGCTTCCCTCTGGACACTCCTACCTTTTCTCTAGGTAACATGGCTACACGTACAGGTGGGTTCAAGAAGCGCTAATATCTTAATAGTAATAGGAAAGGAAGGGAGGAGAAACGATGTCTGGTTTTAATTCTAAAAAATTTTATGGACCTGACGAACCTGAGCAGGAATCCTCTAACAAACAAGGGAAAAATCATATAACAATAAACTTCACATTCAATATAGGAAATACAGATTTTCACTTTGAGCAACGTGCAGAAGGCGGAGGCCAAATCAATCATGATGTAGGCACAAATGCCAACCAAGGTGGACAAAATGCTAGTAACGGTAGTCACACACGCAACGTCAATTCGCAATTTGCTGACGGTAATGGAAGAAGTGGTATTGCTGGTAATAATAATGACGAGGCTGGTGGGCAACAAGGCATTAAAGTACGGGATAGTCTTGTCATTGAAAGTGATATTCATTCATCCTCTAACCATAGTGAAAGTAATGAAGAAACTGATGTATTAACTGAAGAAGATGAGTAGATTGGTTTCAAAAAGATCATGTCAGTAGCAAAAAAAAGGCCATTTTACACGAAGGGGCTCTGTGCTCTGCCACTGGAAAGCAAGTAGCCTGCAACCGATTGTTGACATTTCACAAAAATACTATTGATGGTTTTGTTTTTCAACACGATGAAAAAACTTCTATCTGCTTGATGGTACCCTCAACAGATAGAAGTTTTTTTATTATACATTGCGTTTATAATTTTTTGTGCCGTCATATGAATAGAGCATCGGCTTTTTATCGACATAGGTTTCTAAATGAACAGGACGTCCCCATAGCTGGTAAATATAAGGTAATACATTTTCTAAATAGTGTGGATCTAACTCCATCCCTTCATAGCCATGAACTAAATATAGCTCGCCATTCCGCAAATAATCACCATTTTTTACCACAATATATGGGAAGCCTCCGTTTACACGCATGGATACAAGTTGATCGCGAACCATCTCGTGATCCTTATCCGTTATACGGTATTCATTCCCTTTCTTTTGGAACAAGTACAAATCTTCACGCTTCGCTAAATCCTTTGTTAAATAGTTTCGAATAAAGGAAATATCTGATTCTACCTCTCTTACCTCAAAAATCTTTTCACGTCCCGTATTTGGCAAAACACCTAACCGTTTCATTTCCTCGGTAGGATTATTATAGCGATTTTCAATATCCTCGAAAATTTTAATCCCAAGATAATATGGATTAATCGATGTTTTGGAGGGCTGCACAACCCCCGCATTTAATTTGGCATATTCGATAGTTTCAGCAGTAGTTAACTTTAGCTCCCGCATGATTCGTTGATGCCAGAATGAGGCCCAACCCTCGTTCATTATTTTAGTCTCTAATTGAGGCCAAAAATAAAGCATTTCCTCTCGCATCATTGTTAATATATCTCGTTGCCAGTCTTCCAATTCACGGCTATGTTCCTCTAAGAATAACAACAGGTCCTTTTCTGGCTGAGGAGGAAATTGCTTTAATCTGCGTCGAATTGGTTTATAAACTTTTTCTTTTTCTTCTATACTCCATAAATCATCATACGGTGATTTTGTTGGTGTTTTTTCCTCCTCAAGCTCATCCTCCTCACTCCAGGATAGCTTTGGTCTTAAAATTGATGGATCAATATGTTCTTGAATAGCTAAAACAGCATCTAAAAACTGCTCCACCTCATCCTTGCCATACTCTCTCTCATAGCCAGCTATTCGCTCCGCAGTTGCGGTCATACTTTCTACCATATCTCTTCTTGTATTAGAAAAACGTATATTATTTTTGAAGAAATCGCAGTGTGCTAGAACATGGGCAATAATCAATTTATTTTGGGTTAAAGTATTGGTATCGAGTAAAAATGCATAGCAAGGATTTGAATTAATGACAAGCTCATAAATCTGACTAAGTCCTAAATCATATTGAAGCTTCATTTTATGAAATTGTTTACCAAAGCTCCAATGGGAAAAGCGCGTGGGCATACCGTAGGCGCCAAATGTATAAATAATATCTGCTGGACAAATTTCATAACGCATTGGATAAAAATCTAAGCCAAAGCTTGAGGCAATTTCGGTAATTTCATCTATTGCACGATGAAGCTCTTTTGTGTCCATTTTACGCCCCCTCCTTTGAACGTGGTGCTGAGGATACTTCCATGTTACTCTTCACTTTTCTTGAAAAAGCTCTTTAAGGCGTCATACACATCGCCTTTTTTTCTCAAAATATGGTATCTGAATTTAGGATCATCAATTTTTTTATACGTATACATAAGCGTTGAGAATCGGTTATGCTGATTCACCTCACCATAGCCAAACATGCTGGATACATCCATTAACTCTCCTACTAGCTTCAAGCACTTTTCATTGTCCATCGATATATTTTCACCATCTGAAAAATGGACAGGATAAATATTGTAGCGAGACGGATGATATTTATCCTGAATTAATTCCAATGCCTTTTTATAAGCTGAAGAACAAATGGTTCCTCCACTTTCACCCTTTGTAAAAAACTCCTCTTCTGTGACAACCTTTGCCTCAGTATGATGAGCAATAAATTCAATTTCTACTGTTTCATATTTTGACCGTAAAAACTTCGTCATCCAAAAGAAGAAGCTTCTCGCACAATATTTTTCAAATGCGCCCATTGAGCCACTTGTATCCATCATGGCGAGCACTACTGCTTTGGATTCTGGTTTCTCCACTTCATCCCATGTTTTAAAACGTAAATCGTCATTGTGGATTGGCGTTATTTCTGCTTTCCCATGCATCGCATTGCGCTTTAATGCATTTAAAATGGTACGCTTTTTATCGACATTACCCATGAGTCCCTTTTTTCGAATATCATTAAACTCTATTTTTTCTGTTTTAATATCTGCCTTTTCTTTTTGCTGTAAATTAGGTAACTCTAATTCATGAAATAAAACATTTTGAATTTCCTCAATACTGACTTCCGCTTCATAATAATCTTGGCCAGGCTTGTCACCCGCTTCTTTTCCTTTACCTGGAGCCTGATTGGCCTTACTGCCATCCCGCGCTACTACATCTCCAACACTACTATCCCCTTGTCCCTGCCCTACATGCTTAGAGTTATCATAGTTATATCGAATTTTATATTCATCAAGTGACCGAATTGGTATCTTAATAACCTCGCGACCATTGGACATCACAATACTTTCTTCGCTAACTAAATCAGGTAAATTATTTTTAATCGCATCTTTCACTTTTTCCATATGGCGTTGTTGGTCTTGGTGCCCTTTACGATGGAGGGACCAATTTTCCTGAGAAATGACAAAGCGTTTATTTTCGTGTTCAGTCATTTTTATCCTCACCCATCTATCAAATTCGCTTTTTCTATACTATGCTTGTGAGCTAAATTTTTGAACTTTTTTCATAAAATCAATTGTATATCTATCAATCACGCCTCAATGGGTCCAGATTTTTTTCGACCATGCTCTAAAGTTTCTCTTCAAAGTCTCGGACATCCTCTGGGGCTTTTTGTTGATAAATCTCTCCTCCTGATAATAAAAGGAGTGCCCTAAAAATGGGACACTCCTATCTGACTTGGAACAATGAACATCAAGTTATCGATTGAGCAAACTTCCTACATACTGTAGCAACTCATTTGCTGATGTTGTATTATAGCCATGTTCATCAACAAGCCTTGCCACAACCTCATTAATCTTCTTCAGTTGAGATTCATCTGGCATTTTAGAAGAAGTAGTAATTTTAACGACATCTTTCAAATCTGCAAATAATTTCTTCTGAATGGCTTCTCGCAATCTTTCATGAGAATTATAATCAAAACGTTTACCTTTTCGTGCATAGGCAGAAATTCGAATGAGAATCTCTTCACGGAATGCCTTTTTAGCATTTTCTGAAATGCCAATTTGCTCCTCAATCGAGCGCATTAATTTTTCATCTGGATTCATTTCTTCCCCAGTAAGTGGATCATAAATTTTATTTTTATTACAGAATGCCTCTACATTATCAAGGTAGTTATTCATCAACGTTTTTGCAGATTCCTCATAGGAGTACACAAAAGCCTTTTGTACTTCATTTTTAGCAATTTCATCATATTCTCTACGAGCAACCGCAATGTAATTCATGTATTTTTCACGATCCTCTTGAGAAATGGATGCATGCTGATCTAACCCATCCTTCAATGCTCGTAAAACGTCTAATGCATTTATCGATGGTATCTCTTTGCGGATAATAGCAGAAGAAATACGATTAATAATATAGCGTGGATCAATACCGTTCATGCCTTCATTCGGAAACTCTTTCTTCAGCTCCTCTAAGTCAACGGAATTAAATCCCTCCACATTTTCTCCGTCGTACAAGCGCATTTTTTTAATTAGATCCACACCTTGTTTTTTCGGAACTTCCAAACGAGTGAGAACCGAAAAGATTGCTGCGGCCTTTAAAGCATGCGGTGCAATATGGACATGGGACATATCGCTCTCTTTTATCATCTTTTCATAAATATGCTCTTCCTGACTAACTTTGAGGTTGTAGGGAATTGGCATAACGATAATTCGAGAATGTAATGCCTCATTCTTTTTGTTCGAAATAAATGAACGATACTCTGTTTCATTTGTATGAGCAACGATTAACTCATCTGCACTAATTAAAGCAAATCTTCCTGCTTTGAAATTTCCTTCCTGCGTTAATGATAATAAATTCCATAAGAATTTTTCATCTAGTTTTAGCATCTCCTGGAATTCCATCATTCCTCTATTAGCCTTATTCAGCTCCCCATCAAAGCGGTAAGCACGAGGATCCGACTCTGAACCAAATTCACCAATTGTAGAAAAATCAATACTTCCTGTTAAATCTGCAATATCCTGTGATTTAGGGTCTGATGGTGTAAATGTCCCTATACCCACACGTTTATCTTCTGAAAAAGTAATACGTTCAATCATTACATTTTCAATGCGTCCATCGTATTCCTTTTCAAGACGCATTGTATTTAAAGGCGATAAACTTCCTTCAATTCTAATCCCATATTCCTCAAAGAACTCATTACGCAAATGATGTGGAATTAAATGGAGCGGATCTTCATGCATTGGACATCCCTTAATTGCGTAAACTGCACCTTCATCAGTTCGCGAATATTGCTCTAATCCGCGTTTTAGTAAGGTAACGATAGTTGATTTACCACCACTAACTGGTCCCATTAATAATAAAATACGTTTTCTAACATCTAACCTGCGTGCTGCTGGATGGAAATATTCCTCCACCAGTCTTTCAATTGCTGTTTCAAGCCCAAAAATTTCTTGTCCGAAAAATTTGTACATTTTTTGCCCATCGCGTTCCTCTACACCAGAACTTTTTATCATATTGTAGACGCGTGAATGGGCTGTTTGAGCAACTTCAGGTCTTTCCCTAATGATGTTTAAATAATCTGCAAATGTCCCTTCCCACTTCAGCCTGTTTTCTTCTTCGCGATAGTTTTTCACTTTATCTAAAATGTTAATAGCCTTCCCTCCATTCAGGGCTTGATTTATAACATAGTATGAAGTTAATGGCATGATGATACCATTACTTTTTCTTTGATGAAGTTTCTTCTTATTATTTCTATTTTTGGGGGCAAAAAAATTGCCGATATATCAACTGTTTTCATACATAGAACCTTACTGAATGAAGATAAAAATTTCGGTTATTCTAACGTTAGAAAGGAGGTCCATCATTGCATCGCCATTTTATATTTCTTTTCACATTTTTATTTTTAGGGATTATGCTGTACCCTTCTGCCTCTTTTGCAAAGGAGGATCTTACAGAAGAAGAAATTTTACAGCAGCGTATGTCCTATTATGTACAATTCGATGAATTACTCATTCCATGGCATTTTTTAGCTGCTATCGATCAATATGAAAGAAACCTACAATCAGTTCGTAAAGACATCCCTAAACGAGAAGGCTATTTGGCTATTCAATTTTCTGATGAATACTGGTCAGGTGCATTAAATCCTGTAAAGGAAGACACTTCTCCTGAGACAATTAGCTATTTCGGAGGAATGGGCCTTGACGGTAATCATGATGGAATCGCTAGTCCAAAGGATGATGAGGATGTCATTTTTTCGATGGCTAGTTATTTAGGGAAATTTGGAACAACAGATGAGGATTTTAAATTAGCATTATGGGAATATTACGGAAGCGAAGAAGCAGTCAATCAAATATTTACCATCTCCACATTGTACAGACATTTTAAAACTATAGAACTTGATGCACATACCTTCCCGCTAAATATCCGCTCTGATTACAGTTACAGGGGCACTTGGGGCGCCAATCGTGGTTGGGGTGGACGCCGTATTCATGAGGGAACTGATATTTTTGCCAGCTATGGAACGCCTGTATTATCTACCTCTTATGGAATAGTGGAGGTAAAAGGATGGAATCAATTTGGTGGCTGGCGTATTGGTATTCGCGACAATCATAATTCCTACCACTATTATGCCCACCTCGGTAGCTATCATAAGGAAATTGAAGTAGGTACAATTGTAAAACCTGGTACTGTTCTTGGCTATGTTGGAAGCTCTGGCTATGGAAAAGAAGGTACATCTGGCAAATTCCCTCCACATCTTCATTATGGTATTTATAAATTTAATGGAAGAACCGAATGGGCTTTTGACCCTTATCCTTCCCTTCTACAGTGGGAGCGCAAGGCGAAAAGTCAAAAACAATAGAGAATCCTTTACTTATGGCACTTGAAGCATTTTGCTTCAGGTGTATTTTCTTTCTACTTAGGAAATTCTACATAAATATATAAATTAGTCGTTAGATATCTATATATATTTAACTATAAACAAAAGGAAAATAATTATATCATTGTACTAAAAAACTATTTTTAAATATTTCTATCGAAAGGCTTATTAATACGCATAATTAGTTATAAAATAATACTTGTGTTGAAAAAATTTCTCAATGAGATAGTAAAGGGATGGGAAAATGAAAGGCATTATCAAGTTTAAAACACTTAAAACACGAATTTTAAGTGCATTTATTCTTTTGTTAGTTTTAGTAGTTAGCTTTACAACCTACACTTACAATTCCAATACAAATATGGAAAAACAGGCAAAAGATTTAGTAAAAGAAGATTTAGTTGTTTTAAATGCAAGTAAAAATTTAGCACTCTCTATGAGTGTCCGTCTATCTGCAGCGTTAAATTATGTGTTGACAGGCGACGAAAAATACAAAGAATCATTTGATGAGTATCGCAAAATGGCTGAGGAAAATAATGCTATTCTAGACAAATATGAAAAATCAGATGAACGCGATCAACTTGTAGCAATCGCTCGTGATTGGAGTACCCTTGTCAATACAGAGGTATTTGATATCTACCAAAAGGGCAATAAAGAATTAGCTTTAGAAAATTTAATGGATACACATGAACTCGTAACGAAAGTGCGATATGGTTACGAAAAACTGGCAGATGAACGCGCTAAAGCCATTACAGATGTCGGTAATGATGTTGTATCAACTAGCTCTGAGAATCGAACAATTGGTATCGTCTTTAGCTTGATTCTAACTATAGCTGGTATTCTAATTGCCATTATCACAGCCAGTACCATCTCTAAACCTGTTACAGTAGTAGCCGACCGGATGAAAGAATTAGCAGATGGAAATTTGCAACTAGAGCCTTTGCCTATAAAAACACGAGATGAAATTGGAACGTTAATGGTAGCAGCCAATGACATGAACGAAAAATTCAAACAAACGATCCAGTCTATCTACTCGGTTTCTGAAACAGTAGCAGCTAGTAGTGAAGAACTTGCTCAATCATCGAATGAGGTACAAGCAGGTACTGAGCAAATTACAGTAACGATGCAAGAGCTGGCATCTGGTACAGAAACACAAGCATCTACCACAGGTGATTTGGCAGAAACAATGACAGCATTTAAGCGTAGCATTCATGAAACTACACAAGAGGGCATTGAATTAAGCGAACATTCTAGTCATGTTCAAAAATTAACGGTTTCAGGGAAAAGTTTAATGGTGCAATCTACCAAACAAATGGCTACAATAAATGAAATTGTATTAGACTCTGTGAAAAAGGTAGAAAATTTAAATGAACAGTCTGCTGAAATATCCAAGCTAGTGTCAGTTATCGATGATATTTCAAACCAAACAAATTTACTTGCATTAAATGCAGCAATCGAAGCAGCACGAGCAGGTGAGCATGGCAAGGGTTTTGCTGTTGTGGCAGATGAAGTCCGAAAGCTTGCTGAGCAAGTACAGTTCTCTGTCACGGATATTGCAACAATTGTCCAGCGTATTCAAGGTGAGACTGGCAATGTAACATCTGCCCTTCAGACTGGCTATGAGGAAGTAAAAAGAGGAACAGCACAGCTCGATGAAACAAATGAAACATTTGAAAAAATTTCTGATGCTGTTGGGGATATGATTGTTAATATTTCAACGATTTCAACGAATTTAAATCAGCTTGCTCAAAATTCGGAAACCATTAATGCTTCTATTGATGATATGGCCTCCATTTCACAGGAATCCGCTGCTGGCGTTGAGCAAACAACAGCAACTGTTGAGGAAACCGCCGCTACAATGGATGAAATCGCTAGAAGTGCAAATCAGCTTGCTGGAATGGCCGAAGAGTTAAATACGCAGCTACAGCAATTTAAAATTTAATCATCTAAACAACAAAGGCTATCTCAAATTTTTCTATTTTGAGACAGCCTTCTCTCTTATTGCCAATGACTTATTGGCACTCGTTCCAGTTCATGACGTTTAATAATAACACTTATCTTTTGAAACCATTTCTCACAAAGCTCTATGGCTTCTTTATAGTCATCCTCCTCTTTTGATATGGGATCTTCACTATTATCCATGAACATATATTCTTGAATAGGCTCTGATAAATGATCTACTACTAACTTTAGCGATAGCTGTGAAATTGTATCTTCTTCTACCTCCTCTTCTTCTATTTCATCTGCTTCAGCAAGTAAGGAACCACTCATTAGATGATTCTTTGTTCTAACCGTAAATACTTCATCTTCCATAATGGCAACCTCATATATTCTGTTAAATGGAACCTCTATAATTTTTAGTTCTTCGTCTAAAGCTTCTCTTCGGGCGAAAATAAGCATGTTTGTCTGTTCATTTAACAGTAAAGCATTTAAAGCATCATTGGAAACTGTACATTGTGTATGAGGAATAGCCATTATCTCCTCCTCACTAGCTTCCGTCATGGCTGTCAAAGTTTGTATGGCAATGTAACGCTCTTTTAAATAACGGATACTCCCTAGACCGACTAAAGCCAGCCCGATTAAAAAAAATAGTTGCTTAATAATGACTAATTCAATGGCATTTGCTAGATAAAGATAGACAATCCCTAATAAAATGAAGAAAATATTTTTCATCCAATTCCCGCCTTTATCAAGATAATCACTAGAAAAATTCAGATGATGTACTAGCAATAGTATTCTTGATTCTATCGTTTCATTCTAATAAAAAACACGAATTCATTGAACTTTACAATGAATCCGTGCTTTTGCTTTTAACGACCTATTAGCTCTTCTTTACTACTTACGTCGTCTAATGTTTTATCTTTTTCTATTTTATGCATCTCAAGAACATGCTCAGATGGCGGAACGAGTAAGCTCACCACGACAATTGTGATACCAGTTATAACAACACCTGAAAATACAGGAGCCTGCCATAATTCATTTAATAGACCTATGAAGCCTTCTGATTGGATTGTCAGACTAGGTACGAATGTTAGTGATGTCACAATGTAATAAACTAAGCCAACGGAAATACTTGCCCAAACTGCTGGTGTACTGACACGTTTCCAAAATGGTCCTAAAACGATTGGCCAGAATATTGTTACGAATATAATATCCCAAGCTAAATAAGCTAAATCAATTACTTTTTGGAAGCTTACAGCTAGCACTAAACCTAATAAAGCACTAGCTAGAATAATAGATCGTGAAAATCTTAATAGCTTCTTAGGATCAGGATTACGATTAATAAAATCTAAATAAATATTCTTTGTGACAATCCCTGAAGTCGCTACATAACATGCAGCTACTGTAGACATCCCCATGGCTGCCATGGCTGTTAAGAAAATAGCTGCTAATAAAGGAGGAAAATAACCTTGTGCAAAGGTAAGCATCAATGTTTCTGGGTTTGTGCTTTCAGGATAAATAGACTTAAAGGCTTCCCCTAGCATCCCTGGAATCCAGCTTATTGCAATGACAATAATACCAGCAATAATCATGCTTCGTTGTGCCACCCGTGGACTTTTTGCAGCAGCTACCCTCTGCCCAAGGTCAACTGCAGGGATATCTCCAAGTGCTAGTACAAGATACAAAGTCCAGAATTCTGCTCCTGCCTTCTCAAATAATGTACTGATATTCCACCACTCGGGATTAAATGTAACATCTGGATAGTAAAACAAAATAAAAATGGTAATACCCAAAATACCTGCCACTGCAAGCGCACCTTGTACGATTTCAGTATAGGCAACTGCCCATAAACCACCAATAACTGAATAAATAGCCGTTAGCGATACAAATAGAAGCGCCGCAGGTATAAAATCAATTTGCAACAATTGCTGAATAATATACGTTCCACCAACTGTTAACGCCGCTGCATTAAAAACTCCAAAAGCAATTGCCATAACAACCCCTGTATAGGCTCCTAGCTTTTTACTGCCATAGCGTAAACCGTAGTAATCTGCTAATGTCCAGCCCTTTAAACGTCGTAATGGCTTTGTCCAAATGAGTGCTCCAAGAATCATACAAGTCCCTAAACCACCCATTGTTGCCGAACCTTCAAAGCCACCACTTGTATAGCCAGAGCCTACCGCTGCAAAAAAGAAGGGAGCTGCTAATAATGCAGCGACTAAACTACCCGTGACAACGGATAAAGGCATGCTCCAGCCAGCAACAATTAAATCCTCGGCTGTGTTGACACGCTTATAGCCTTTATAGCCAATATAATAGATAAATAATAAGTATAAGCAAAAGATAATAATATTTAACATTATTTACTCCTTCGTTTTCCATTAACCGTTCATTACGACCCCACCATTTGGCGTTAAAATTTGACCTGTATAGAAGTCAGCATGATTAGAGGCTAAAAATAATACACTTTTCGCAATTTCTTCTGGTTGCGCTAAACGTTTTAATGGATATTTTGCGGATTCTTCCTCCACATAGTTATCGCCAAACTCTTGTAGAATGTCCGTAAATGTTCCACTAGGAGCAACTGCATTGACAAGTATAGAAGGTGCTAATTCTCTTGCTAAAGCCTTTGTAAAAGCATTAATAGCACCCTTCGCAGCTGAATAATGCGTGAATTCTTCACAACCCAAGCTACCAATATCAGATGAAATATTAATGATTTTTCCTGTATTACGTTCCTTCATTCTTTTAGCTGCTTCACGGCAATTATAGAAACAGCCATATAAATGAACTTTAATCATACGATCCCACTGCTCATCCGTTAAATCTGTAATGCTGGAACCCTGTGCAAATCCAGCGTTATTTACAAGAATATCAAGATTCCCAAGATGCTCGTCCATAAATTGATGCATCGCTTGTACTTCTTGAGAGTTAGAAACATCTGCGTGGAATATTAAAGCTTTCACACCCAACTTTTCTGCTTCTGCACGTACAGCTTCTGCCTCTTGCTCATCCCCAATATAATTAATTAAAATATTGGCTCCATGTTGCGCAAAGCCTAAAGCAATTGCTTTACCGATTCCTTTACTAGAGCCTGTAATTAAAACATTTTTTCCTGTAAAATTAATGTCCATTATGATCATTCTCCAATTTGAATTTTGCCACTAGACCTTGCAGCTCTTCTGCTGTTTTGCCCAGTGATGAAGAGGCATCCTTTACTTCCTGCATGGTAGATAATTGCTCTTGTGTAGAATTCGAGACATTTGAAGAGAACTCTGCTGACTGCTCTGCAGATTGTTTAATATTATTAACAGATGCCGCCACTTCTTCTGAGGATGCAGAAATTTGTTGTGAGGCTGCTGAAATTTCACGTATTTGGCTAGCTACTTCTTCTGAGGAAGTAAGAATTTCTTTAAAGATTTCGCCTACTTCATTAGTAAATGCCATCCCTACCTTAACATCCTCTTTACCTTTCTCCATAACCGTGATAGAAGCGTTTGAATCAGACTGAATAGAACTAATTAAATTGTAAATTTCTGTTGCTGATTGAGAGGATTGTTCAGCTAAGCGTCTCACTTCATCCGCAACAACGGCAAAGCCTTTACCATGTTCACCTGCTCGTGCCGCTTCGATCGCAGCATTTAATGCTAATAGATTTGTTTGATCGGCAATAGCAGTAATTAAGCTAACAATTTCACTTATTTTTTTTGTATTAACATGTAGTCCATTAATGGTTGTACCTATTTGTTCAACAGAATCATTAATTAACTCCATTTGAGCAATAACTTGTTGTACAACTTCATTGCCTCGTTCAGAAGCCTGTGATGCTGAAATAGAGGATTCCGCAGCTACATTTGCAGAATCAGCAATTTGCTGAATACCTGTTGCAGTTTCTTCCATAGCAGCAGCTGTTTCCTCTGTCATGGTCATCGAGGCCTCAGCATTTTGTGTAATTTGATTCATGTCTAGTGCAATATTTGTTGAGCTGTTATAAGTTTCACCAGCATGTACCGTTAATTGATTGGCTGCTGAAGAAACGTGATTGGATGTATTGCGTATGTTTAAAATAATATGTTGCAAATTAGCCACCATTGTACGAATGGATTCAGATAATTTACCAATTTCATCCTTCGATGTCTCTAAATCCACATCTATTAATTCACCATTTGCCACTTGATTGGCAACGTTCACTACTTTTTTCAGTGGCTTTAATAGTCGATCTATAATTATGTAAACTAAAACTAATAAAATTAAAATGCCGATAATGGCAATGACAATTTGCTTAATCACACTTGTTTTAATAATCGTATTGATATAATCAGCGGAGTAATCAATCCCTAATAGGGCAATCAGTTGGCCATTATCATCTTTAATAGGACTAAAAACCGTTCTCCAAGAACCAAAAGGATCCTCGAATATATCAGTTACCTCTGTACTATTATTTTCAATAGCTAATTTTGCTGTTTCTACATGTTCATCCGCTAAATCAGTAAAAATTTCACCGGCTTCATATACTTCATTTAGATTAGAGGTATAGCCAATTGGATTGACGCCACCCTCATCCTTGACATCCCAAATATAACTCCAGCTCATAATACCTTGCTGGTCCTGAATCATATCAAGTTGCTTTTGGATCTTTGTAAACTTTGCGTTTGTTTCCCCTTTTTCGGACAGCAAATCTTTTACTTCATCACTGTCTAAGTTCATAGCTGTTAATAAACCAACACTTTTTAATTCTTGCTCCAAATCCACATTCATCCGATTATTCAATTCACTAATACTTTGCGTCGTAATAATAGCGATAAGCAGTAATACAACGATAGAGACTGTTAGTAAAAGCTTATTTTTTAATGATGTGTTTTTTAACAACTTCATTTCCCCTTTTCCTCCTTTGAACTTTACTTGCAAAAAAATGCCTATTTCAAAAGAAATAGGCATAAAAGAACAAAAACTAGAATGAGAATGATACAACTAGCACTCTTTTGCAACTCAGCCGCCATAGCATTTATTGCCTTAGACCTGTAGCTTTGCGTCTTTACTTTTCAGTAAATTTGCCTATATTTCCCTACCAAAATTAACACAGTAGGTAAAAGTAGTCAATGCTCTCTACTTAAAACATACATATTTTATACTAGCTGTTTCTTCATTAATAATTATATAAATTACTTAATTATGATTCATCTATTGAACAAAATAAAAACAGCTACAACCTCAATTAGCGTTGTAGCTGTCCACTTTCAATTCACTTACCCCTAAGTGTTTGAATAAATTATACGTTTTGTGTGACAAGTAATACGGATGGTATAAAGGATAACGCAAACATAGCGATATACCATACGGAAGTACGACGTAATGAAAAGCGTACTTTTTTTCGTTCCGCATAAAAAATATCTAACATAACTGCAACAATAAAAGGCATTGTAATACATGCAATAGCTACTAATAAGATGTCAAAATAAATCATACAAGCACCCCTTTGTCTGTGAACATTTTTCATCTTTTTTGTGAACATTTTGTGATAATTTTATTGTACACATTTTCGTCACAAATTGTCAACGAGTTTTAAAGAAAAAAATGGCACTTTATGATTGATATCCATTGTGCATTATGCTCTATATTTATATGTTAGGCCCCTTAAAAAATTTCGTACGAATGAATCGCCACACTCTTTATAATTACGATGACTTGGATTTCTTAAAATAGCACCTAATTCACCTTTTGTAACTTTAATGCCGCCGTCATATAAAATCTCAAGCATCTCCTCAGTTGTTAAAGCTAAAGCAATTTTTACTTTCTTTAGCAGCATATTATTTGGGCTTTCTTTACCTGACACAGGTAAAGGTCCAACAGCCTGTCCTTCTCTTGGTTTCTGAGGCCCGCGTTTAAAAGTAATTAATCCATTTAAAAATGCCTCTAACATTTTATTATTACATTTGATGTATTCCTCTGGCGCTTCTTCCTCATCATTAATCTTAATCAGCATATTTAATACTTCTTCCTTTGAATAATCCATGCCACCAAGTTTAAAAATTTCTACCATATCTACATTTTTTATATCGAACGCATAGCGTAAACGAATTAAGATATCATTATTTGTCATTTATATGTTCCTCCTTTAATTAACCTTATATAGTAAAGAGCCAGGCTTAATTATAACAGAGAGTTTGCTGATTATTGCTAGCTTTCCACAAGTTGTTGTTGTTAGCAAATAGCGTGTGCATTTCCTACTTTTTAAATGTATGAAAAATTTAATCGCAACCATTCTAAGGTCAAGGAGGTGAGAACAATGGCTAACAATAACCGCAGTTCAAATAAACTTCTAGTACCTGGAGTACATGAGGCTGTCAATCAAATGAAATATGAAATTGCACAAGAGTTTGGCGTTCAGCTTGGGCCAGAAGCATCTTCTCGCGCAAATGGTTCCGTTGGAGGAGAGATTACAAAACGCCTTGTTGAAATCGCTGAAAAACGTTCAAAAGGTTTATTATAATTAAATACTAATAAGAAAAGAACGAATCCCATTTACATAATTGGAATTCGTTCTTTCGTGCTCTATAAAATTATGCTGTTTGCAATTCCTTCCCTGAGCTCTTAAGCGTTAGCATAACGATAAAGGAAATACAATACAGTGCTGCTAAGTAAATCATCACGACAGTCATATCGTAGCTTTGTAAAATAAAGCCTACAAAGATTGGTGAAAACCCACCTATAGCTCGTCCAAAGTTAAAAATGGTGTTTGTTGCTGTACTGCGAATTTGTACTGGATAAAAGCTACTAATTAATGCACCATACCCTGCAAACATTCCATTAGAGAAGAATCCTACAACCGCACCGCCTACTAATATCGCTACTGCACCTGTTGCAAACGAGTAAAAGAATACAGCACATGCAGAGGCTACTAAAAAGATCCCGAATGTTCGCTTTGCACCAAAACGATCCATAAATCTACCAAACGTCAGCATTCCAATGATCATGCCAACTGCGGTACTAATTGTCCACAATGCTGAGCTTGAAACCGATAAACCTTGCGATTTCTGTAACATCGAAGGTAGCCAAATCATTAGACCATTATAGCCTGCAATTTGAACAGTTGCCATTAGAATTAGGGAGAGTGTTGTCATGGTGATACGAGGTGAAGCAAATAATTGTGCTAATTTCCCGTTCTCTTGCTTATTATTTTGTTGTTTCTGCGCTGCTAACCATTCTGGTGATTCATCAATATTTTTACGTACGATAAAGGCAAAAATAACTGGTAGTAATCCTACAAAGAATAATGCACGCCACCCTAAAGTTGGTAAAATAATAGCACTTAATAAAGCGGCTAAAATTACTCCATATTGTGCACCTACACTGACATAAGAGGATGCTCTGCCTTGTTTATTCTTTGGCCAAGCCTCCGCCACAAGCGCCATCCCAATACCATATTCTCCGCCAGCACCTAAACCAGCGATAAATCTATAAACATAAACTTGTTCAATACTTGTTGCTACTCCTGTTAAGGCCGTTCCGATGGCAAACAAAATAATCGTATACGTAAACACTTTTACTCGACCATATTTATCTGCTAATACACCGAAAATAATACCACCCAGTAGCATCCCAATATTCGTGATAGATGAAATCAATCCACCTGTTGCAAGATCAATATTAAATTCTGCAATAATCATTGTCATAGCAAAGGAAATAAACATAATGTCCATTCCTTCTAGCGTTAGCCCTGCCACTGAAGCAACCACGGTTTTTTTACGATAATCCATTCTTTTTAGCCTCCATTTTCTAGTTGTCGATCTCTTTTAGTGAATGGATTATAGCTGTCTTGTCCATTCTCTTTTGAAGCCTCACGGGACTTCCTTTAAAAGAGGAGTACGGAACAATAATAAAAGCCCTTCCGTCACAGAGGACAAAAGGGCATGACAAAGCAAAGATATTAGCTTAAAAATATCACATAGCCCTTTTCAGCCTCTCTGGACCGTATTAAAGGATTTATATATCGTTCATTTATACCGTTCTACATTCTATAAGATTACGGAAGAAAAAGCAATGGTCGAATAGTGGAAATTCAACACGGTATTTCTATAAAGTTTTGAGCAAACTGATAAATTAGATTGGCAGGTACAGCCAAATTAAGGTTTTGACCATCATCGAAGCCTGCTGTAATCAGACCAACCAATCGCCCATGCATATCCAATAAAGCACCACCTGAACTGCCATTTGATATAGCGGCTGTAAATTGAATCATAGACATTTGCCGAATATCACGAAAACCCGAAACAATCCCATCAGAAACTGAGTTAAACAATCCTAACGGACTGCCAATCGCCACAATTTTTTGACCTCGAACTAATTGTCCATCCATTTTTACAGGTAAAGGATGGCTTATTCTGTCTACCTTCAAAATAGCCAAATCATGCATATCATGATATTTCACAAATTGATGGGTAATATACTCGTTGGTATCATTTTCATAGAGCACAGAATAATATTTTCCACCACCCACAACATGCAGATTTGTTAAAATATATCCATCTTGGTGGAGAATGACACCAGAGCCATAGCATAAAACCTTGTCATCCTCCCCGAAGGTCTTAATCATCACAACAGATGTGGCTAAGGAGGCTAATTGCTCATAGCTCCACTCCTCCGTCGCATTCGTTTTTTGAGCAGGAATGTTCAATTGTCTTGAAGTACTTTTAATAGGCAATGTTATTTCTTTTTCATAGAAATGTCGACACATATGTAAGGTAGGTGACGCTTCTATTATAGGGTACAAATTGGCAATATCTCCTTTGGGATTCATGTAACAAATATCGCACCCCAGTGACGATAAGAAATATAAAAATAGTAATTCATGCTGCGTAATGTCACCTATAAAAACAATTTTGGGGGAAGTTGGATTTTCCTCCGAAAAAATTTGTGGTAAATAATAATCCATCCAATACAAAAATTTAACTGCAAAATTTTTTAACAACGTTTCATTAGGATAAGGCTGATTTTCTTTAAATAGTTGAATCATCTGTTTAAAGCTTAGCTTTTTTGTCCATTCAAGTTGATCACTCGCTAATTTACTGCACAAAGATAGCTTATACAGTAATTGCGGGTTTTCAGCAGCAGTCTGCCACATTCTCCAACTTTCCGACAATCTATCTACATCTTCCTTATTACGAATGACCTCAAGCTTATGCAGTCGTAAATAAAAAATGCTTTGCTTGGAGAAATACTCCTCCATTTTTAGAATCTCATCTTTATAAAAATCTACAGAATCAGGTATACCGATATATCGTAGAAAAACAACTTCCTTCGTAAGAGAATGTTTGTTGTGATTAATTTGCATAAACTCCTGAAAAGTATTTGCTGATTTATTGTATTTAATTTTTAACGGTCTAGTTGTCACAATCATCTTCATACAACTCCTATAAGCTCTTCATTACATATAATGGTACTTATATACAATTCTCTGATGTTTCTCTAAATCCTCTATTGATTGCAAACAAAAAAGCCCGACTCTATAAAGAATTGGACGTAGCTTTGGAATAAAGATTTAGAATAACAACTTCCAATGTTTTTGAGTTGTTCATTAGTATTCAATTAGTTGTTAATGCCACTCTAACATAATTAAAAACTAAAAAGATGTTTTATTCATTCAATATAGTGGAATAGATTGAATGTGAACATATATAGGAGGGATCAATAATGACAGTCAAATTGACAGTAGAAAACGTAGTACAGGCGAAACAAGAAGTGGAGAAATTAGAAGCGCAAGGATATCTTCGAGATAACATTTACATCTTTGCGCACTATGAAGAACGTGAAGATGATATTAACGAAGCACTCGGGACTGAAGAAGCTGGTATTAGCGAGCAAGGGTTCCTGACTTCTATGAAGAACCTGGTGAATTCCCGTGGAGATGAACTCCGCAACAAGTTAGCTTCTGTCGGCTTAAGTGAATCGGAAGCTGCTCAATTCGAGAAGGAACTGGATACAGGTAAATTGGTCATAGTTGCCAATAAGTAAAAACAAACCCGGGAATCCAATCCTGGGTTTGTTTCATTTTAACCTTCGTCTCTGTATTCAAGATAGCCTTTCAACTATTGTCAATGATCTGCTCGAGGAAATTTTCTTCTTCTTCATTAAAGAGTCTTCTTTAACAATATGGTCCTATTCATAAAGAATGATAATTTTCCTTATTACGGAAAAGCACCCGATAATAGAATAACTAAATATGATTTCCATCAGATTATTTCTCCCAAATTAATACTGCACGTTCTAAAACGGAATCCCAAGAATCCTTTCCTCCAGGAACCATCTCTTCTGAATCAAATTCCACATAATATACCGCATCGTTATTTCCACTTTCAGGTAGAACAAAGGTATCTTCTTGTCCAAGTCTCTTTTCATCATCAATCAGGTTTCTCGAAGGCGAATCAGCCACTGTTTTTGTATAATAAATAAAACTCACAATCTTTTTCTCTCCATCAATTTCAATTCCCATAGGAAACGTTCCGTGAACACCTGCACGGCTTTTGCCATAATATCGGGAAACCAACTGATGATCATTTTGTCTTTCGATTTTGATCAAATCTTCCGAATAAGGAATAACCGTTTCAAAATAGAAAACAGACAAATAGGTCCCCAATAAAATAAGTGCCGTTATGAAAACCGAAGTAATGGAAATGATCACTTTTTTCTTACGCCATTTTTTACTGATCTCTTTAAATTGAAAAGCCTTATTTTCTGCCGGGATATAAAGTTCCTGTTTCATGGTTTCATATTCTTTTTGACATTTTTCACAATGCTGTAAATGTTCGTCTACCATTTCTTTTGTATCTTCACTAACTACCTCATCAACATACAGAGGTAAAACATCTTGAATAATTGTGCATTTAATCTCTTTCATAATTCATCGCCTCCATATACTCGATAATTTGTTTTCTCGCTCTGTAAAAGGTAACCCTTGCCCACCCTGCACTTTTTCCAAAAAGACGTCCTATCTTTTCAAAAGGTAATTCTCCAAAAGTACGTAATGAAAAGACCTCCTTATATGGCTCATTCATCGAGTGAAGAAACTGATGAACCATGAAGGCATCTTCTTCATTCATCAAATGCTTTACAATTTGCACTTCCATACTTGATTCTTCTACTGCACCTGAATCTACTTGTCGTTTCTTTCTTTTGTAGTGTGAGAAATATGTATTTTTCGCAATTGTAAAAAGCCATGCTCGAATATCCTTAGAATCATCAAATTTTTTTATTGCTTTTAATGCCTTAAAAAATGCTTCTTGTGTTATTTCCTCGGCTATGCGCTCATCGTGACTTAATGATAGGATATATAAATAAACTTCTTTAAAGTATTCCTGATAGATTTCCTCAAAGTCCACCTATTTTCACCCCTTTCACTTATATAACTCTTAGAATTTAATTACGTTACAAAAATATGTTATTTTCGATTACCAATCTACAAATGATTCAGGGGCGATATTGTTATTTTCACAAACATAAAAACAAGAGCCCCCTAGCATCTGACAAAACCTCAATAGCGATAAATTGAAAGGAGCAAAGAAAGGGAAATCTCATCCTCAAATCTTTGCTCCTATTTCTACTGTTATTTACTTGACTTTATTGGTAGTTCCATCATTTCATTGTCATTCAATATTGTTTGATTCAAAGTTGTCCAGTAATACACGCACTTCATCCGTTGATTTTGTGTTCATCAATTGACTTCTTAATTCACCAGCTCCTCGGAATCCTTTGACATAAATTTTGAAGAAGCGATGAAGTCCTGCGATGGAACGTGGTAGTTCTTCCGCGTATTGATCTTGAAGATCAAGCTGCAGTCTTAAAAGATTAAGATACTCTTTACTGCTATGCTCTTTTGGCTCTTTTTCAAAAGCAAAAGGATTTTTAAAAATACCTCGTCCAATCATCACGCCATCAATCCCGTATTGTTCAGCTAGTTGGAGTCCCGTTTGACGGTCAGGAATATCTCCATTGATCGTCAGTAGCGTATTAGGTGCAATACGGTCACGAAGTTTTTTGATTTCCGGAATAAGCTCCCAATGCGCATCTACTAGGCTCATTTCCTTTCTTGTTCGTAGATGAATCGAAAGGTTCGCAATATCCTGCTTTAATATATGCGTTAGCCAATCCTCCCACTCATTTACATCCTTGTAGCCAAGCCGTGTTTTCACGCTAACAGGCAGTCCCCCCGCTTTTGCTGCTTGAATTAATTCTGCGGCCACATCTGGTCGGAGAATAAGGCCACTCCCCTTCCCTCTTGATGCTACATTCGGTACAGGGCAGCCCATGTTAATATCAATGCCTTTAAAACCTAGCTCTGCCATGCCAATACTCATTTCACGGAAATATTCGGCATTATCTCCCCAAATATGTGCCACCATTGGCTGCTCATCTTCTGTAAAGAGCAAACGACCGTGCACACTTTTCTTTCCCTCTGGATGACAGTAGCTATCCGAATTTGTAAACTCAGTAAAAAAAACATCTGGTCGACCTGCTTCACTTACAACGTGACGAAAAACAACATCCGTTACATCTTCCATCGGTGCAAGCACAAAAAAAGGCCGTGGTAAATCGCGCCAAAAATTATCTATCATGTTAATTCCAAATCCTCTCACTATGGACATATTGATATATTTACCTCATTACCTAATAGAGGTAGAAGCATTATTTATCAAGAGCTAATGTAAAAATCAACAATGTTTATTTTAACGAAAATCAGTCCTAAATGGTATTTTAACAAACAAAAAAGTAGATGGTATAGATTGTTTCTACCTCATCTACTTTTATTATACCTAATTTTCATTTCTATATTTTTTCGAATGGATCCATTTGTGAGGTGGATTTAAACAAAATAGATAATATGACTGCAATACTATCGGGTGGAACTCAAATATTTACTTTCTATATTTGAGTTCTGCCGTTATCTTCTTGCATCTGTTTATTATACTGTACCTCTGGTTTCTCTGGTTTTTTCGACCAATAGGTAGCGAGAATCGGACCAGAAATATTATGCCAAACAGCCCCAAGTACACTAGGTAGGGCCGCTAAGGGACCGAAGTGGGCAGTGGCTAACGCTACACCCAGACCAGAGTTCTGCATTCCAACTTCAATTGAAATAGCTCTTCGATTGCTTTCATCGAGGCCTAATACACGAGCTGTTATATAACCAAATAACAATCCGAATGCGTTATGAAGCACTACAGCTGCAAAAATAATGGAGCCTGCCGAAGCGATGGTATCGACATTACCAGCAACAACAGCAGATACAATAATCATAATAGCAACTACTGAAATAAGAGGAATCACATTAATACTTTTTTCTACGATTTGAGGAACAACTCTTCTGATAACTATCCCTAGGATAATAGGGATAATAATTACTTGAATAATTGAAGTAAACATCGCTATGGGATCAACTGGCATCCATTTACCCGCAAGTAATAATAGTATAAGTGGTGTGGCAATTGGAGCTAATAATGTCGAAAAGGATGTCATTGTGATGGACAAAGGTACATTTCCTTTAGCTAAATACACCATGACGTTTGAAGCAGTTCCACCTGGTACAGATCCAAGAAGGACTAGCCCTGCAGCTAATTCTGCAGGCAAGTTCATTATATAAGCAATTAAAAAAGCGGAAAGTGGCATGATAACATATTGAGCACATACACCAATAATGACTGGTACTGGATTCGTGATAACCAATTTAAAATCAACTGCTTTTAACGTCAGACCCATGCCAAACATAACAATGCCTAGCAAAATCGTGATATACCCGCCAAATATTAAAAAGGGTTCTGGAGCTATAAAGGCAATAACAGCAATACAAATAACCCATATAGCAAAGTATTTTCCAGCAATCGTACTAATCGCTTCTAAAATTTTCATATTTCCACTCCCTATATTTTTATTTTCAATATTTTATTCGGATTGAAAAGTGTGTCAGGGTCAAGTGCTTGTTTAATCTTTTCCATCACTAGAAGTGCTTTACCGTGTTCTTTCTCTTGATATTTCTGCTTACCAATGCCCACACCATGTTCTCCTGTGCAAGTTCCTCCTCGTTCCAGTGCATACATCACAATCAACTCATTTAATTCATCAGCTTTCTTTATTTCCTTTGGATCATTCATATCAATCATTAATAGTACATGGAAATTTCCATCACCAACATGTCCAACAACCCCACCTGTAAGCGCTAACATATCAAGTGCTTCTCTTGCATGTTCAATAGCACCTGCTAACTCGGATATCGGTAAGCAAACATCGGTTACCATTAGTTTTTTTCCTGGGTGTCCGTGGACATAGGCGTAAGCTAAATTATGGCGAGCTTCCCATAGCTGATTTCGGGCTGCATTATCCATCTCAAATTCAATATTTTTGCAATTATGAGCCGCTACAATCTCTTTCATAAATTCTACATCCTGCCTTAAGCCAGCCTCATTTCCCTCAAATTCCAAAAATAAGGTTGGTTGTTCCTCATAAGCTGTTTGACTATACAAGTTCACTTGTTTCATTGAAGGTTCATCTACAAGTTCAACTCTTGCAATGGGAATTGCCGCTTGTAGAATACTCACAACTCCTTCCACAGCATCATTCACTGTTTCGAAGGACGCTCTAGCAGCCATGACACATTCAGGAATACCATAAACTCTTAACGTCAACTCAGTAAAACAACCAAGTGTTCCCTCTGACCCAACAAAGAGACCGTTTAAATGATAGCCCGATGAAGATTTCTCTGCTAAATTTCCTGTATGAATCACTGTTCCATCTGACAGAACAACCTCTAAATCTCGAACTTGATCGCGCATAGTTCCATATTTAACAGATGTTGTCCCACTAGCATTTGTTGCGGCCATTCCTCCAATTGTCGCATCTGCTCCTGGGTCTACGGAGAAAAATAATCCATATTTCTTCAACTCTTTATTCAATTGAGAACGTGTCACCCCTGGTTGAACTTTCACAAGAAAGTCCTTCTCTCTAACTTCTACTATTTTGTTCATGAGTGAAAAATCAATTGTTATCCCATGATTATAAGGAATCACATGTCCTTCTAAGCTTGTTCCTCTTCCAAATGGCACTATTGGTACTTTGTATTGATTTGCTATGTTCATTATCTTACTCACTTCTTCTGTCTTTGTCGGAAATACCACAATATCGGGTAGACAGGCACTATGATAGGATTCATCACTGCTATGCTGTTCTAAAATCGTTTGATTGATTGTCACTTCAATTTCTGGAAGAACACTTCGTAGGGCCATCACTAATTCTTCATTTGTAGTAATCATTTTTTCCTTCCCCTTTTGCTCTCATAGTATTTGGATGGTTTAATTAATAATTTTATATGTCATACCAATTTTCTATATTCTTAAAATTGGTCCAACCTTTTTACATTGTACTAAATATTCAGAAAATATCAACTATTATTTTTTTTCGTAAATTGATAAACATGCTGTATTTCTGTATGATTAAAGCGTTTATAGTACTATGTATTTAAGGTGGTGAGATAGGTAATGCCTCAACCAAAGAAAAAAGCGTATCAAGTAATTGTTGATCAAATAAAGGAATATTTTTTAAATGGTGAATTACAGCCTGGGGATAAACTCCCGACAGAAAGAGAATTAGCGAGTCGTTTTAATGTCAGTCGAACATCGGTAAGAGAGGCACTTCGAAAGCTTGAAATAAAGGGATTTATTGAAATTAAACAAGGCAGTGGTAGCTTTATTAAAACAGCAGAGTCCCATACTTTAGGTGAAGAACTTTCCTCTACAATTATTAATACTGAAAAAAAATTAATTTATGAAATGTTGGAGCTTCGCCAAGCACTTGAAGTGGAGTGTGCCTTTTTAGCTTCACGACGAGCTACTTCTGTAGACTTAGAACGAATTAGCCAAGCATTAGACATGATGGATCAAAGTAAAAATGATGTAGAATTAGGAATTCAAGCAGACCTAAGTTTCCATCTTAATATTGTACTCGCCTCACATAATTCAATATTTTTACAACTGTTCCAAACCCTTAGTGAGCATATGCAAGACACAATCCGAGCTACCCGCAGACAACGCTTGGAAGATCCAGAACGAACGCAAGAGACTATCGATGAACATAAAAAAATTTACTTAGCCATCGCTTCTGGAGATGCGAACCAAGCTAAGCAACTCATGGAAAACCATATCACGCAAATAAGACGAGAATTGACAGAGTCACTTTTAAGTCATATTGGAGAAAAAAACAATTAAAACTAGAGATACACAATTATATATAGTTTATAAGTGATGAGATGTTCTGAATGGTTTTTGTCAGTGGGAATTGGCTCAATTAGTGAATGTATAAGATGGATGAAATTACATCGAAAAAAACTCGGATTCGTATTTGATCGAATCCGAGTTTTTATTGATTTTAACTGAAATCCGTCCTAAAACGGTAATTTTTATATTGTATAGATGAGTTTAGTAATGTGTTACACATTTAACTTAAGCCATGCCACGGCTTCACAATGTGTGGAGTGCGGGAACATATCCACTGGCTGGATTTCCTGCGTTTGATAGCCGCCATCCTCTAAAATGCGAAGATCGCGTGCTAGTGTGGCTGGGTTACAGGATACGTAGACCACTCGTTTTGGTCGTTGCTCTAGAATAGTAGTTAGCAGTGCTTCATCGCAGCCTTTGCGTGGTGGATCAACTACTAGTACGTCTGCTTCCTTGCCTTCTTTATACCATCTTGGGATAACTTCCTCTGCTGGGCCTGCCTCAAAATAAGTATTTGTAAAACCATTAAGCACTGCGTTGCGTTTGGCATCTTCAATCGCTTGTGGGACAATTTCCACGCCCATGACAGCCTTTGCTTTTTGAGCAAGGAATAAAGAAATCGTACCAATTCCACAATACGCATCAATGACACGTTCATCTCCCTGTAAGTCAGCATAATCTAATGCTTGCTTGTAGAGGACCTCTGTTTGCTCTGGGTTGACTTGATAGAAAGAACGAGCAGAGATTTCAAAACGTACATTACCAATTGTATCAATAATAACGTCTTTACCCCAAAGGTTGATTGTGTCATCACCAAAAATAACATTGGTTTTCTCACTATTCACATTTTGCATAATTGATGTAACGTTTGGCACTAGCTTTTGGATTACTGCAATAGCAGCCTCTTTTTGTGGGAACTTTTTCTTTTTCGTTACAAGGACAACCATGACTTCTCCTGTTGCTCGTGCTTTACGGATAACGACATGACGCAACATGCCTTCATGTGTATGCTCATTGTAAGAGCGAACACCTAACGTTGCTAATTCCTTTTTCAAGCCTGCAAGAATAGCATCTGCTTCTCCTGTTTGAATTAAACAGCGATCCATATCCACAATGCTATGCGTTTTTGTTTTATAAAAGCCGGCAATCGCTTGTCCAGCTTCATTTTCAGAGAAAGGAATTTGTGCTTTATTACGGTAGTGCCAAGGTTCTTTCATACCTTTTACTGGGTGAACAGGTGCATGAATTTTACCAATCCGCTGCATCACATTGCGCACCATATTTTCTTTCCATTTTAGCTGCCCCTCATAGGATAAATGCTGTAATTGACAGCCGCCACACTGCTTGAAGTAATCACATGGAGCTTCAACACGGTCTGGAGATGGCTTGATAATATCTATTACCTTTGCAAAGCCATAGTTTTTTAATGTTTTTAACACATGGATTTCGGCCGTTTCGTTTGGCAGTGCGCCTTGTATGAATAGTGGATAACCTTCAACCTTTGCGACACCATTGCCATCATGCGTTAGATCTTCTATATAAACTGAAAGTCGTTCATTTTTTTTCACGGGTGCTGACATTCGTACATCCTCCATTTCAATCTCCTTATTGTAGCATGTGTTGGCGAATGAAAAAAGAACAAGACTTGGCTGTTGCGCGTCTCTGCTAATTAACTTGAAAAAAGAGTCGCTATTCGCGACTCTTTTCCTGCTCTTTTGTAATATGATAATCCCTTGGTGCCCACCAAAATGCACACAAGATCCCAAGAATGACGACAATAAAAGGTGCATAAAAAATTAAAAAACTTTGCATATGTGCTTTCCTCCTATGCGTGATTGTCTTCTTTTCCTGTCACATATTTTTTATTGAATAAGAATAGTTTCATCAATAAATAAAGTGAAGGAAGAAGAAGACACAGTCCTAAAATAAATGCGATAACTAAAGCGATCGCCATTTGTGTGCTTGTAAAGCTATCGTAAATGGTTAAATACGGATACAGTAGGTATGGATATTGAGCAATTCCATAGGCAAAGAAGGCTACGGCAAATTGAGCAATCAGGAGCCCAACTGCAAGTCCGTACTTTTTACGCATGGCAATGAGTACGACTGTGACAATAAATAAGACAGCTGAAATCGCAAACATCCACCATAAATTTACCATATGACTGTAGCTCTCTGGGTTGATGGATTTCATTTCATACATAATGCCAAGCGCACTAATCATTAGCGGTGCTGCCCACACAAGAGCATATTTTCTCATTAGTTTCGTTGCTTCGCTATCATTTGCTTTATGCGCGTACCATGTTAAAAATACGGCTGAAATATACAATACCGCAGCGATACTTAGTACCACAATGCTCCAAGCAAATGGACTTGTATATAAAGTCCAGTAGTTCAGCACAGGCTGCCCATCAATTACATCAACATAGCCTCCACCGGCAATGGCAAAGACAACGGATAAAGAAGCGGGGATTAATAAACCTGCTACACCATATGTCAGTGTATATCCGATATGGCCTCGTGTACCATACGATTCAAAGGCATAGTAGGAGCCTCGAATTGCCAATAGTACAAGCGAAATACTAACGGGCACAAGTAAAACCGTTCCGTAATAAAAAGCGGTTTGCGGGAAAAATCCTACGATTCCTACAAAGAAGAATACTAAAAAGACATTGGTAACTTCCCAAACAGGCGATAAATAACGTTTAATAATATTTGTTAAAATATGATTCTTACCAATAAGTAGGCTATATGCATTAAAGAAGCCAGCACCAAAATCAATCGATGCGACAATGACATAGCCAAATAGGAATATCCATAATACTGAAATACCTAAAATCTCTAACGTCATAGGATGTCACCGCCTTTTTCAGAGTGGCGATCTTCAATCTCGCGTTCGATTGGGTTCTTTTTAAACATTCTTACCAATACGACAATACTTCCCACTGCTAATACTGCATAGACTCCTGCGAATAAAAGCAGCATTAAATCCACATGGTCGCTCGTCGTAGCTCCTTCAGGTGTACGCATTAGTCCATAAAGTATCCATGGTTGACGTCCAACTTCGGCAAGCCACCAACCTGCTTCAATCGCGATAATTGATAGTGGTCCTCCCGCTACGATAATCCATCTATACCATCGTGAATGAATAAACTGCCAGCCCCGTGCTTTCCCTACAACATAAAGTAATGAAACTAGCATCATAAACATACCAATGGAAACCATGATATCAAAGAGATAGTGAATATAGAGTGGCGGTAGATCCTCTTCCTCAAATTGATCTAAGCCGATTACCTCTGCTTTAGGATTAAAATGTGCAAGAATGCTTAAAGCATACGGAATTTTGATAGCATATTTAACTTCTTCTCCATCTAAGACACCAAATAATACAAGAGACGCCTTACCTTCTGTTTCAAAATGCCATTCTGCTGCTGCTAGTTTTTCGGGTTGATATTCAGCTAAGTATTTTCCTGAAAAATCTCCAATCACAGCGGCTGCTATGGAGAAAATCAAGCCAATTTTCATTAGTAAAAGTAGTGATTTTTTATGGTATACATGCTTCGAGCCTTTTAACATTCTAAATCCTGCAATAGCTGCTAGCACAAATGCCGATGTCATGTACGCTGTCACAAGTACATGTGCAACCTTCGTTGGCATGGCGGGGTTAAACATTGCAAGAAAAGGTTGAATATTAACAAGTTCTCCGTCTACGATATCAAATCCTCTTGGTGCGTTCATAAAAGCATTAACAATTGTGATAAAGACTGCTGACATCGATGCTCCGACAGCAACAGGGATTAACAGAAGCATATGCTTTTTCTGACTATCAAAGCGATCCCAAGTATATAAATAGATGCCCAAGAATATCGCCTCAAAGAAAAATGCAAACGTTTCCATAAAAAGTGGTAACGCAATTGTTTGACCAGCGAGTTGCATAAAATTAGGCCACAATAATGATAGTTGTAAGCCGATTGCGGTTCCAGTTACCACGCCGACTGCTACAGTAATGACAAAACCACGGGCCCAACGTCTTGCCATTAAGATATAATGTTCATCATTCTTTTTATACCCAGTCCATTGAGCAATCATAATCATTAACGGGACACCCACACCAATTGTTGCATAAATAATATGGAACGATAATGTTAACTCCGTTAATGCTCGGCTCCAATAGACCGCTGATTCATTAATCATCTCATTGCCCCCTTAACTTCCAAATATTCTTCCAAGAATAGAAAGTAGCATAATGATTGCAACACCAAAGCTTAGCCATATAAGCTTCTTTTCTTGTGACTTATACAAAGGCAACACTTCCTTTCCCTTATCCATACCCCCATTTTCCACTATTCCAACGAAAAAAACCTTAATAACGGACCGAAACTTCAGTCTATTATTAAGGTTTCAAATTTTGTTCAAGTAATATACGCACATTTGCCAAACATTTTTCTAATTTCATTCACATTCTTACTTCTAAAGCTTAGTTTATGGGATTTAGCCAGTTTTATTCTAATGATGGAATTTTAATTTGGAGCGGCCTCTCCTTCTTTGAGAGCACTTCAAGCAAGCAATCAAAAAAATACAAAATAAAGCTCATCCACAATAAAATCGGATGAGCTTTTCGGGTTCATTAAATACGGTCTTCCTCTCGAATATCTGCGAGTGGAACAAAGATTTCGATGTGACGCTTTAGGTTTTCAAATGTAGCAGGAGCGTCTCCGCCATATTCGCCATCGAGGTTAAGGTGGACCTCATTTTCTGTAGTAACTTTGACAACGCTAGCTTTTTTGTAGATGACACGATCATCATTTAAATGTTCGCCTCTTAGTGCCATGGCTGCTAGTTGAATAAATTCAGGAAGACTTACCTTCTTTAGCACTATTAAAGTAAAGTAACCATCATTAATGCTTGCATCAGGAGCTAGTTTTTCAAAGCCGCCTACTGAATTCGTTAACCCACATAGGAACATCATAGCGTCGCCATCAAATACTTCGCCATCATATTCAATGCGCATATGTGAGGCTTTGATGGATGGAATCATCTCAACTGCCTTTACATAATAGGCTAACTGACCAAGCATTGTTTTCATTTTGCTTGGTACTTCGTATGTTAGCTCTGTAATACGTCCGCCAGCAGCAATATTGATGAAATAGCGTTCGCCATTTAAGAGACCAACATCCACTGGCAATGTGTCGCCTTGAATAATAATGTCTACTGCCTCTTCAATATTTCGAGGGATATGCACGGCACGGGCAAAATCATTTGTAGTGCCCATTGGAATTAGACCAACTTTCGGACGGTTTTCAAATGGACTTACACCTGAAACAACTTCATTTAATGTGCCATCTCCACCAACTGCGATGATGATATCAAAACCGCGTTCTACCGCATTTTTTGCTGCAAGCGTTGCATCGCCTTCACATGTTGTTGCGTGACAGGATGTCTCATAGCCTGCTACCTCTAGTTTTTCCAACACCTCTGGTAGATGTTTCTTAAACACTTCGCGTCCAGATGTAGGATTATAAATGATTCTTGCTCGTTTCATAACATACCTTCCTGCTTCATAAGATTCTACTTCATTCAACGATTTGTACGTTGAAATGTTGCAATACTCTTGTTATTTTTGTAATGCTTCTGTTACTTGCTTCTTAAAGTCCTCATAAACAAATGTCCAATATGTTTGATTGGAGATATTTTCTTCACGAATTTCTGCATAAAGAGCCTTTTGTGCCTCTTCAAATGTTGGATCTTCTTTATCTGGTAAGCTTGCTCGTTTCGTTACGACGAACTCTTGTAATTCTGGTGCGCGTGGTCCCCATTTTCCAATCACTTCTCCAGCATCATCTAATAATAGATAAACTGGAATTGCACGACCACCGTTTGTTAAATAACGATCAATTAGTTCTGTATCAGCATCACGGAAAACGGTACGCATATCTAATCCTGCCGCTTCAGCAATACGGCGAATAATTGGATTATTTAACATTGCGTCTCCGCACCAATCCTCTGTAATCGTTAAAATTTTAGGTTGTTTTTCTTTTAATAACTCAATAAAATCATCGTTTGTTGGTACTTCAAAGCCATCATAAATACGAAAGCTTTCTTCTTTTAACGTCGTCATGTTCTCCATATATTGCTGTATTGATATAGCTTCATTAAAATACTGTTGTTCTGTTTTCATTGGCTCGTCCCCCTTATTACTGTCTATTCTATATTTTGCTATGAATACTCTTTTTAAACAACTATTAAGTTTCGCAAAATGCAAATTTGTTACATTTTTGAAAATTAATAGCCGAGGGAGCAATGAAGCTCTCTCGGCTATTATGTTACAACGAGTATTATCGTTTGGCAATTTCTTGTTGTAATAATTTATTAACCATTGGTGGGTTAGCTTGACCTTTTGTTGCCTTCATAATTTGACCAACTAAGAAGCCAATCGCACGGTCTTTACCATTTTTGAAGTCCTCGATAGATTGAGCATTGTTATCTAAAACTTCTGTTACGATTGCTAGTAATGCACCTTCATCAGAAATTTGCACTAAGCCTTTTGCTTTCACAATATCCTGTGCAGATCCGCCATTTTCTACTAATTCAGCAAATACTTTTTTACCGATCTTAGAAGAAATTGTACCGTCTGTGATTAATTTCACCATTTCAGCAAGGTTTTCTGGTGTTAATGCAGTATCTTTTAGATCTTTTTGCTCTGCGTTTAAATAAGCAGAAACATCTCCCATTAACCAGTTAGCAGAAAGCTTAGCATCTGCCCCATTTGCTACCATTGCCTCAAAGAAGTCTGAGATCTCTTTAGAGATAACAAGAACTCCAGCATCATAAGGTGTTAAACCTAGTTCTTCAACATAGCGTTTTTTACGAGCATCTGGAAGCTCAGGAATTTCAGATTTTACACGCTCTAACCATGCATCATCAATTGAAAGACGAACTAAGTCTGGCTCTGGGAAGTAACGGTAATCGTCTGTTCCCTCTTTAACACGCATTAAAATTGTTTTACCTGTTTTTTCATCAAAACGACGTGTTTCTTGCTCAATCACGCCACCAGATAATAATACATCTGCTTGACGTAATTCTTCATGCTCTAAACCACGACGAACATAGTTGAAGGAGTTCAGGTTTTTAAGCTCTGTTTTTGTACCAAATTCTTCTTGACCATAAGGGCGAATAGAAATATTGGCATCACAACGTAATGAGCCTTCTTCCATCTTACAATCAGATACGTCAGTATATTGAATAATCGATTTTAATTTTTCGAGATATGCATATGCTTCGTTTGGTGTGCGAATATCTGGCTCAGAAACGATTTCAACAAGCGGTGTTCCTTGACGGTTAAAGTCAACTAGTGAATGGTCACCAGCATGTGAAAGTTTACCAGCATCTTCTTCCATATGAAGACGTGTGATACCGATACGTTTTGTATAGCCGTCTACTTCAATATCAATCCAACCATTTTTACCGATTGGTTTATCGAATTGTGAAATTTGATAAGCTTTCGGATTATCTGGATAGAAGTAGTTTTTACGGTCAAACTTTGTTTCTTGTTCGATTTCCATATTGAGTGCAAGTGCTGCACGCATAGCGAAATCTACTACATTTTTGTTCAGGACTGGTAGGACCCCAGGATAGCCTAAATCGATTACTGTTGTATTTGTATTTGGTTCAGCACCAAAGTGAGCTGGTGCTGGTGAGAAGATTTTTGAGTTAGTCTTCAACTCAACGTGTACTTCTAAACCAATGACTGTTTCAAAGTTCATGTTATTTTCCCTCCCACATTTGAGGAACTTCTTTATGGAACTCAGTTGCTTGTTCAAAAGCATGAGCCACACGGTAAATAGTTGCTTCATCGAAATATTTACCAATTATTTGTAAACCTAATGGTAGGCCGTTTTCAAAGCCACAAGGAATTGAAATCGCTGGTACACCTGCTAAGTTCATCGGGATTGTTAAAATATCGTTTGCATACATTGTCATTGGATCATCAACATTTTCACCAATCTTGAATGCTGGTGTTGGAGCTGTTGGTCCAATGATAACATCAAAGTCTTCAAATACTTTATCGTAGTCTGCTTTGATCAATGTACGTGCTTGTTGTGCTTTTTTGTAGTACGCATCATACGTACCTGCACTTAGTGAATAAGTACCTAGCATGATACGTCGTTTTACTTCATCACCAAAGCCTTGTGCACGTGTTTCTTTGTAAAGGTCCATTAAATTTGTAACGTTTTCTGCACGGAAACCATAGCGGATACCATCGAAACGAGATAAGTTAGAAGACGCTTCAGATGAAGAAAGGATATAGTACGCAGCTAGTGCATATTTCGAGTGAGGAAGTGATACCTCTTCTACAGTAGCACCTAAGCCTTTTAATACCTCTAATGCCGCAAGCACTGATTGACGAGCTGCTTCACCAACGCCTTCACCAAGGAATTCTTTTGGCACAGCGATACGTAAGCCCTTAACATCACCAGTAAGAGCTGCAGCGTAATTTGGCACCTCAACATTCGCAGAAGTCGAATCATTTGGATCTAATCCAGCGATAGCTTCTAGTAATAGCGCATTATCTTCAACATTGCGTGTAATTGGTCCAATTTGATCTAGAGAAGATGCGAATGCAACGAGACCAAAACGAGATACACGACCATATGTAGGTTTCATCCCTACAACACCACAGTAAGCTGCAGGTTGACGGATTGAACCACCTGTATCTGATCCAAGAGAGAAGGGTACTTCACCAGCTGCTACAGCTGCTGCAGATGCACCTGAAGAACCTCCTGGTACGTGGTTTAAGTTCCATGGATTTTTTGTTGTTTTATAGTATGAGTTTTCGTTTGAAGAACCCATTGCAAATTCATCCATGTTTAATTTACCAACTGTAATCATGCCAGCTTCACGTAGCTTGTTGACAACAGTTGCATCATAGATCGGCATAAAGCCTTCTAGAATTTTAGAGGCACATGTTGTTTCTAAGCCTTCTGTTACGATGTTGTCTTTCACACCGATCGGTAGACCGAATAATGGTCCACGCTTTTCAAATGGTACTTTATCCATTTCAGCAGCTTGAGCAGTTGCTTTTTCTTCGTTTGAAGCAAGGAATGCTTGTACATCGCCATCAAGCTTTGCAATACGCTCGTATGCTTCTTTCGTTAAGTCAGCGATTGATAAGTTACCCGCTTTAATTTCTGCTTGTAACTCCTTAGCTGAACGTTCAAATAGCGTCATGAGGAATCCTCCTATGTTTTAGTATTACATGATAGCTGGTACTTTTACTTGACCATCTTCTTGTTCTTTTACGTTTAACATCATTACTTCGCGGTCTAAACCTTTTACTGCTACGTCTTCACGCATTACATTCACTAATGGTAAAACGTGCGTTGTTGGTTCAACATTTGTTGTATCCAGTTCATTTAACTGCTCCGCAAAGTCTGTAATTTTACCAAGCTGTTCAGCAAATTTCTCTGCTTCTTCTTCTGTAATTGCAAGACGTGCTAAATTTGCCACGTGCTTTACTTCTTCTTTTGTTAATTTAGCCATTTTTCACACCTCCGAATACTTGTTCAATTCATTGTTTTTATTGATAACAATAGGGTTGAATAAAGTTAACCATGCCAATAATCATAACATTTTTCATTTTAAAAATCACAACTTTCACTAAAAATATAGAAACTTTCACTACTATAACAAAGTGTTGTCTCTATCATCCTGTTGAGTTCCTCTATTTCAATCCATTACCATAAAAAATATAGTCACCACAAAGGCTGACTATATTAATCATAGACATGCACGTAAGGGTCCTTGTCATTGGCCTTTTTGATGATTAATGCCTCAGGACCATTCACTGAAGTAACACTTACTTCCACATGAATATTATCAAATTGATTGATTAAAATCCCTGTTAAATATTGCGTAAACCCTATTATCTCTGCTTTGCCGAAAAATTGGATTGGGATTTCAATCGAAAGGTTTTGTATTTGTTTATTACGATAGAAACCAGTTCCGATCACACTTGTATAGTTAGAAAAATATTTATCAACATCTTGTTTGAAGTTCTTGAAGTTATTGTTGACATCTCGGTATACATCTTGTGAATCATCTGTCGGGAACAAGACGTAATTTTCATCTATACCTTCCCAATCAGCGATGCTGTTCTGCCCAGCTTTTGCTACACCATAGCTAAAGTATGTCCCTGGAATAATTTGATTACGGGCTTGCTGCTTAAACAGACCGACCACAATCGGTACATCCTTTAACTCTTCACGTGAACGTAAACGAGAAACGATTTCAGCAGCCATTTTTTTGCCCTGCTCAATAAGAGTAGACTCTGAAATTGGTTCCTCGTAATATTCACCATACTGTTCTTTTTGATAGTAATAGATAGAATTTAAGGCAAGACCGATTGAAATCCCGCCTAGTTTCACTTTATTATCCTTCGTTTTTGTTAAGTAGTTTTGCTCTACAATATGGGATAAATAAACTGGAGCCTTTGTTGCTCGCTCCTCAGGTGTCATTGTGTCTGTTGTCGGTGGATTTAATCCATCCTCTGTTTGTGAACTACGAGCAAGCCAAGAGCTTACTGTACTTTCAGCTAAATATTGACCTTCTTGGAAGTAGTAGTTTTCTGTGTCGAACTCGTTTTGAGATAAACGCATTAAACCTGATTCAACTTCCTTCATATCATATTTCGTATAAATGTTAGATACCACTAGACCTCTACTTGCACTCTCTTTATAAGGGATAAGCGTCTTATAATAAGATTCATCAATTTGTATGCTTGGAATAATTGTTGTTTCAGCTTTTTCTTTCTGTTGCGTTTCCTGTGTAAGCTCTGTCTCCTTCTTGTCAGAAGGCACACAGCCGACTAGCATTGCAGCAGCTACGATTGCTGGAATGAGTCGAAAAGACTTCATTATTTAGTGCTCCTTTACTAATAGTCAATTTTAGGTCGACGAATCTACTCGACGCCTTGTTGTAACGGTTGTGCACTCAACATTGCCTCCTATTCATAAAAGGGAGGATATCATGCACTTATTAAATGAGGTTAAGTTGTTCAATTAAGTTATCTTCAGTCCAAACTTCGATACCCAATTGCTCAGCCTTTGTTAGTTTAGAGCCTGCATCCGCACCTGCGATCACTAGATCTGTTTTTTTGCTGACACTACCCGTGACTGTACCACCTAACTCTTCTATTTTCGCTTTTGCTTCGTTGCGTGTCAATTGCTCAAGTTTACCAGTTAAGACAATTGTTTTACCTGCAAAAGGACTATCACCTATCGCTACTTCTACTTTTTTACCTTTGTATGTCATATTCACGCCTGCTTCAGCAAGACGCTTAATGACTGCTCGTGCATCTTCATTTGAGAAATACTCCACTAACGATGAAGCCATTTTATCTCCAATTTCATAAATTGCCACAAGCTGCTCCTCTGTTGCAGCCATCACTGCTTCCATTGAACCAAATTCCTCTGATACGATTTTGGCTGCTTTTTCACCAACATGACGAATTCCTAGTCCAATTAATAAACGCTCCATCGAATTTTCCTTCGATGCTTGAATGGCATTTACTAAATTAGTTGCTGATTTTTCGCCCATACGCTCCAATTCCACAAGCTGCTCTACCGTTAAATGATACAGGTCAGAAACATCATGTATTAAATCTGCACGTAATAATTGCTCCACTACTTTATCCCCAAGACCGTCAATATTCATCGCGTTTCGAGAAACAAAATATTTTATGCTTTCTGCAATTTGCGCAAAGCAGGCAGGATTTACACAGCGCAGGGCAACTTCGCCTTCAATCCGAATCAATTCACTATCACAAACAGGGCAATTTTTTGGCATGACAAAAGGGACTGAATCTTCAGGACGTTGTTCTATTAGCACACCCACAACTTGAGGAATAATGTCACCAGCTTTTCGAATAATAACTGTATCGCCAAGACGAATATCCTTATCTCGAATTAAATCTTCATTGTGTAAAGAAGCACGTTGAACCGTCGTTCCTGCTACTTGTACGGGAGTTAAAATCGCCGTAGGAGTAACAACACCTGTACGACCTACTGTTAAATCAATATCAAGTAACGTTGTAACAACTTCCTCTGCGGGAAATTTGTAGGCAATCGCCCAGCGTGGACTCTTTGCTGTATAACCTAGTTCATCTTGCTGAGCATAACGGTCAACTTTAATAACAATTCCGTCAATCTCGTAAGCTAATTTTGGACGATTTTCTGTCCAATGTTCTATAAAGGCCATTACCTCTTCAATAGTAGAGCATCGTTGGCGTTCTTTATTGGAAGGGAAGCCTAAGCCTTCTAAATAATCAAGCATTTCTGCATGACCGTCGATACCATATACTTCACCGTCTCCGCCAATGGCATAGATAAACGTTGATAATTGGCGACTGGCCGCAATTTTAGGGTCTAACTGACGTAATGAGCCAGCAGCAGCATTCCGTGGATTAGCAAACAACTCCTCACCATTGTCTGCACGTTGGGCATTTAAGTTTTCAAAGGATTTTTTTGGCATATACGCCTCACCACGTACTTCAATCGTAATGGGTTCCTTTAAACGAAGGGGAATCGCACGGATTGTCTTTAAATTGGCGGTAATATCTTCTCCTACCACACCATCTCCTCTTGTAGCCCCTTGTACAAACATGCCATTTTCATATTTTAATGAAATAGCTAAACCATCTATTTTCAGCTCACATACATATGAAAATTGATCTCCGATAGCCTGACGCACTTTACGATCGAATTCTCGTAAATCCGCTTCATGAAAAGCATTTGAAAGACTAAGCATTGGGTAATCATGCGTCACTTTTTTAAAACCTTCTACCACTGCTCCACCAACACGCTGCGTAGGAGAATCGGGGTAAATAAGGGATGGGTTCGCTTCTTCTAATGCAATCAGTTCCTGTAATAGCTGGTCATAGACACTATCTGCTACGACAGGTTTATCTAACACATAATAGGCATAACCATATTCATGCAGTAATTTATTTAACTCCGCTATACGCTGTTCTATTTCGTTCATTTACGTTCCTCCGCTTACGCTTTTTCAATCGGTGCAAATTGAGCAAGTAATCGCTTTATACCAATTGGTTGTGGGAATGCGATATCAAGCTCTGTACTATCACCTTCACCTTTTACACTAACAACCATACCTGTTCCCCATTTTTTATGAATCGCCTTATCTCCAGCTTTCCATCCAAATTGATCTCCCCCCGTTGCTTGTAAACGTGCTGTGGCAGGTTGTGTTTGCTGAATAGCACCCAGCGTACGCTTTTGATGGCCACCGGTTGAACGATTGTTAGTAGCAAATGGTACTGTTGATGTTGTCCCTGCCTTAGAAATTGACTCTGTAATATCTTGAGAAATTTCACCTAAAAATCGGGATGCATTATTAAAGCTTGAACGACCAAAAATCGTTCGGCTTTGGGCACATGTTAAATATAGACGTTCCTCAGCACGGGTCACACCTACGTACATAAGGCGGCGTTCCTCTTCCATTTCTTCTTGATCGTCTAGTGAGCGGGAATGTGGGAAGATGTTTTCCTCCATACCGATAATAAAGACAACTGGGAACTCTAAGCCTTTAGCTGCATGCATCGTCATTAAAATAATATTGCCTTTAGATGCATCCTCTTTGTCGAGTGCATCAATATCAGCTATAAGGGCTAAATCTGTTAAAAAGGCAATTAAGCTTTTATCATCACTGCGCTCTTCAAAAGCCTTTGTGACAGATAAAAACTCTTCAATATTTTCTAAACGGCTTTCTGCTTCAATTGTTTTTTCGTTTTGTAACATTGCTCGATAACCCGATTTATCAATAACTTGCTCCACAATTTCAGTGACAGATAGATATTCCTGCATTTGTGTAAAGCCTTTAATCATGGCATAAAATTGCTCAGCCGAATTTGCTGCTTTCCCTGATAATCCCATGAAAACAAGATCATTCATCGCGTCAAAAATCGAACGATCCTGATCTATCGCATAACGTGCCATTTTTTCAAAGGAAGTTGCACCAATACTGCGCTTTGGCTCATTAATAATACGTGCTAGTGATAAATCATCATCATTATTAGCAATAAGTCGTAAATATGCTAGTAAGTCCTTTATCTCTTTTCGATCATAGAACTTTGTTCCACCTACTATTTGATAGGCCATATTGGACTTAACAAGTACTTCCTCCATTACACGAGATTGAGCGTTTGTACGATATAAAATAGCAAAGTCATCAAATGAACGATTTTCTTTTTCAATTAACTGTTGAATCGTTTGTACAACAAATTGCGCTTCCTCCTGCTCGTTATAAGCTTTATATAGTGCAATCTTTTCACCTTCTGAATTTTCTGTGCGTAATTCTTTTGGGTAACGTGTTGTATTATTTTGAATGACGTCATTGGCTGCCTGTAGGATGCGTTTAGTTGAACGATAATTTTGCTCTAGCATAATCACCTTTGCAGTTGGATAATCCTTTTCAAAGGATAGGATATTCCCAATATCTGCACCACGCCAACGATAGATAGACTGATCGGAATCACCTACAACACAAATATTTTTAAATTTCTTTGCTAGTAACTGTACAAGTAAATACTGAGATTTATTGGTATCTTGATATTCATCGACATGAATATATTGAAATTTATTTTGATAATATTCAAGCACTTCAGGTACACGTTTAAACAACGTAATCGTCGTCATAATCAAATCATCAAAATCAAGGGATTGGTTGCGGCGTAATCTTTTCTCATAGCCTTTATAGACACGTGCAACTGTTTGTTCATAAGGATTCTTATCATTCATTTGGCCTGCGTAATCATCCGCTGCTATACACTCGTTTTTTGCTGCACTAATAGCATTTAAAATTGCTCGTGGCTCAAAACGTTTTGGGTCAATATTTTCTTCCTTCATCACATTTTTGATGACTGAAAGCTGATCCGTAGAATCTAAAATAGAGAAATTACGAGAAATGCCTAGTTGATCGATATTACGACGTAAAATTCTTACACACATAGAGTGGAAAGTAGAAACCCACATACTATCGCCCGTACCATTACCAAGAATGCCATCAATACGTTCACGCATTTCTCGTGCTGCTTTATTTGTAAATGTAATCGCTAAAATTTTAGAAGGATATACTTCCTTTTCGATAACTAGGTAAGCAATACGATGTGTTAAAACTCGTGTTTTTCCTGACCCAGCACCTGCCATAATGAGTAATGGTCCTTCAGTTGTTTTAACTGCTCTTTCTTGTTCAGGATTCATGCCTGCTAGTAAATTTTTTGTTAACTGTTCCATTTCGCACCGCCTTACAAACATTTGTTCTAAAATTATAACGTATTTTTAACAGCCTTAACAGTCGCAAGTGCAGCTTTTAAATCTTCGTAAATAATATTTCCAACTACTACCGTATCTGCAACGCGTGCCATTTCCTCTGCTTGCTTTACAGATGTTATGCCACCACCGTAAAAGAGTTTGGTATGCTTCAGTTCGTTTTTCACAGCACTAACTACCTCTAGATTGCCATACATTCCACTGTACTCTAAATAAAAAACAGGCAGTTTAAAGAAATTCTCTGCCATGCGTGCATAAGCTACCACGTCATCAATTGTTAAATCTGTTTTCGCACCCGTTACATGGGCTACTTTACAATCAGGATTTAAAATACAATATCCTTCCGCTACTAATTCATCCCATACCATAATATCGCCGTATTCTTTAATAGCCTCATGATGTAAATTTTTAATCCATTTTGGATCATCACTATTTAATACCGTTGGGATGAAATAATAGTCGTAACCTGGTGTTACCGCATCGATCGTAGAAATTTCAAGTGCTATCGGCACCTCAAAACGACGCACTCGAACAAGTAAATCTAATACCCCATCCAACGTTACATTATCTGTTCCCCCAACTAAAATAACATCTGTCCCAGACTCGCAAATTTTTTCTAATGCTTCATCGGAAATGTCCTTCGCTGGATCTAGCTTGAACACATGTCTCCATTCTAAATAATCCATCTATATTTACCACCTATCATTTTCTATCTATTCGTTTACAAGTATAGCTTATGATTCACGACAAAAAAATGAAAAAGACCGAGTAGAACTTCTACTCAGCCTTTTTTCAGACTATTCTTTTGGTGCTTGGAATGGTTTTTCATCTGGATACAAACGACCTAACATTTCATCATATGTATCATTCCCATAATCGAAGCAGCGACGCACGCGCGAAATAGTTGCAGTACTTGCCCCTGTTTCCTTTTTAATGGATTCGTAGGTTTTCTTTAATCGTAATAAATGTGCAACCTCAAAGCGTTGTGCCAACGATTGAATTTCACTAATCGTACATAAATCATCAAAAAACTTATAGCATTCCTCGATGTCCTTCAACTCTAACACTGCTTTAAATAATTGATCTGTTTGATGCCCCCGAATTTTTTCGATTTGCATACAATTTTCCTCCCTTTAAGGCTGCGTTTTCACCATTGCATGTAACCCTGGCGAAGATGGTACGAAATGAACCCACGACTTTCCTGGTACAAGCTTTACAGGATCCCCTGTTTGCTCTACAGCCATTGGTATTCCATTAACATTAGCCCATTTGACTTCCCTCAAATAGCCATTTTGAAATACATACGCATTTCCACCAGACGTTAAATCAATTGCTTGGCGACCAATATCATCAATTGTTTGGTGATCCATTTCGAAAAATAGAACATTTGCTAATGACACTGTTTCGCCTGTTAACATATCTTTTGTGTCCACGCTAGCCGATTGTCGTTCATAGTGATTAGTTTGATGATTATACACATACGCGTTATGGAAATCTTCATTATTTCCGTAATAAATGTCAACTTGACTTGTTTCAATACCTATTTTACCACGTTCATCTGGTTCATAAAAAGCCTGAAGTACTTTTTCACTGTAATTCATTGAAGCGCCTACCATTTCAGCACCTTTTAGAATGTTTTCTGATGTAATATAGGAATTGTGTGGCGCAACGCGGTCGTTAGAACGTTTAAACAGAATACCATCATAAGCCATACCGTTGATATTGTCGACGATACGATGATCAAGCATTGTTTTCGCCTCAGGACTATAGCCATGTGCTACATAAAAGGCATCAAATCCCTTGGCCATATCGATAAAATAAGAGCGTGCACTACGAACTGGCCCAATATTTTCAGGCAGTTCACTTTGGTATACTGCTAAAAAGCGTGTCACATTACCTTCTGCAAGCATTTCATAAGTGATATCCGCCGCAGCTAAGCCTGATTGTGGACGTGCCGCTGGATGATTATTAATGGTTACGATAATTGGTCGCTGTGTAATTTCTTCTTGTACAGCCTCCCCAGTAAGTGGTGCAACAAATGCTGGTTGTTGCACAGGCTCCTCCACTACTGCTTCTTCCTCTACAATTGGTTCATCATCCTCTTTGACTTTTGGTGTATCCTTTGAACATCCCCCGATTACCAAAGCACTAAATGCAAAAGCAATCCATAATTTTTTCGATTTGAACACAAGCATATCTCTCCTTTGAACAATTACAATATTTGTAATTGTTTAAACAACTGAAACACTTTCATGAATTAGCGCATAACAGCAGGTAATAATAACTTATTCTTCATCACATCGAAAATTCCTTGTGGTGTTATACGAATATATGGTAAATGAGTAGATTGTAAAAATAATAATGTATAAATGGCATCTCCTAATTGATAGCCTCTATCTGCTAAAGCTTGTTTTAAAGCCTTTTCTTTCTCTGTTAAAGTGAATACATCTCCATCATATAAAAGTCCACCAATTGTTAATGGTATGTCCGCTATAACTTCTCCTTTTTCGACGAGAACAATACCACCATTCATTGCCTTCATTTCTTCGAAGGCTTTAATCATATCGTCTTTATTTTTTCCAATTAACAATATGTCACCAGTGTTGGAATAAGAGGATGCAAAGCCTTGGACATCCGTTGCAAATCCTTTAATCATTGTATTTACATGCCAGTTGCCTTTTCGGTTAATGAGCATTAAATAGCACTCATCATGATTTGCCAATGGCCCTTCTTTCGTAATTAAAGAATTATAAGGCTTTGTAATCACATCATTAACTAATTGAATCCCAAACGGCATAGAAAACTGGAAATCCTGTGAATCTAATGAGAAATCTAAATCTAAAGCTGGGATGGCAGAATAATCAATTGTCGCCATTCTATGCACACGATCCCCATTACGCTTCAACCAGACACCCTTTGATAAAACACTTTCTGGAACAGGATGATATTCATCTTGTAAAATATTGAGTGAAGCAAAACGCCCTGTTGCGATAAAACCATGTAAATTAGACATGTTGTAATAACGTGCTACATTATAGGAAGCCATTTGATAAGCATCAATAGGAGATACCCCTGCATCTAAAGCTACTTGAATGCATTTATCCATCACACCATCCTCATGGAATGAAGGAGTTGAACCGTCTGTTGTCATCATTAAATGATCAAAGATTGGAAGCTCTTTTTCTACTATTCCTTTTAGTAGATGTGGTAAATCTGGTCGTATGGAAGAATGACGTAAAGTTACAGCATAGCCCTGCATAATACGACGCTCTACCTCTTCTACTGTCATTGCCTCATGATCACCATCAGCACCAAGCAGTTTCATTCGTGCCAATGTTCTTTCTGAAGCTCCAGGGAAATGACCTTCAATTTTTTTTCCCAGTCCCTTAGCCATTTGCATACGATAAAGCATTTGATCGTCGCCATGCAACAGCTTAGGCCAGCCTGTCAACTCTCCACCAAGTAAGACATCACTTCGCTCTAACCACTCTAATATAGAAGTATTAGAGAAAACCTCTTCTTCTTGCTCCAATTCAGTTTGTGAGTCAAAGCGAGTCCACCAATAAAAAGAAAAAGGTAGCTTTTTCAAACTCTCTAAAATTGAAAACGCTTTCTTATTTTCTAAATTTAAAACAAAGCTTAAATTATCCGAAATAAAAGTTGTTGTCCCAAGCTGACCACAAAAATCTGCAAATGACTGTGGATGATAAAGCTGGAATGGGTGTACATGTGGCTCAATATAGCCAGGTACGATTGTTTTTCCTGTACAATCCACCACTTCTGTTCCTTCTAATAAAGGAGGCATTCTGTCACCAGCATAGACAATGCGATCTCCCAAAATCCAAATGTTCCCTACTATGAATTGCTTTAACATACTATGCAAATAACGTGCATTCTTCAGCACGATATCTGGTGCCTTTTTCCCATCGATTACTGCTAATTGTTGACGTATTTTTGTTATTTTCCATACTGGATCCATGCTATTCGCTCCTTCCTAAATTACGTAATTTTTCATTGTGTAAATCCAACTTGAAATCACATACTACTACTGCATAATCGCATATTTTCATAAAAATTATGCTTTATGCAATCATCTTGTTTCAATCGTAACACAGCACTTTCATAAAGCAAAGTGCACCTCGCTTATTTTTTCCACAATGACTAAAGGAGGAAGTAATGATGATGCAGCAAGCAAATTTAAGCGAAAAGAACGCATTTTGTCGTTTTGCCATGGGGACAAGTTTAACCGCATTTGGTATCGCTAAAGTTTCTAGAAATCCTAATTGTACAAAAGGTCGATTAATGATTGCATTAGGTGCCATGAAAATGGCTGAGGGACTTTTTAAATATTGTCCAACGAAAGCAGTTTTAAGCTCCAATATGCAGAATGCCATGAACACCTCTATGCAAAGTATGTTCAGCGGGCAAAATTCTATGTCTACTGAACAAATCGATAAGCTCATGAAGGATTTTTCCTCTGCTATAGCTGGTAATTCTTCAGGTTCACAAGCTACTGCTTCAAAACAATCTAACACCAGCACTTCAACTCAAAATTCCTCAAATAGTAGCGATTCTTCAACGAATAAAGCTCAGAATCCTTCTTAGTCAAAGGAGCCGTCCCAATCTATTATTGAGACGGCTCTTACCTCTTACGTTTTGAAACAACAAGAGGTTTCAAAAGACGATAAAAAATATTTAGTGAAAATAATAATTACTTAAACGTACGCCAGCCAATATCTTTACGGAAGAAAAAGTGATCCCATGTTTCCGTTGCAATACCTTCATAAACCTTTTCCTGTGCTTCTTGTAAAGTAGCTGCTTTTGCACCAACTAACAGTACACGTCCTCCATTACCAACGAATTGACCGTCTACTAATTTTGTACCTGCATGGAAAACTGCATGTGATGTCGAAAGTGCCTCTAAATTCGGTAATACCTTACCTTTTTCAACGTCTCCTGGGTAACCCTCTGCTGCAATGACTACACCAAGCATTGCTTCTTCTGACCATTGTAAATCAAAAGGCTGTTCATCCATTAACGCCATCATAAATGCACCAAAATCTGAAACCATACGTGGCAATACAACTTGCGTTTCAGGATCACCAAAACGAGCATTAAACTCTATGACCTGAGGACCTTTATTCGTTAAAATTAACCCTGCGTATAAAATACCTGTAAAGGAAGCACCATCTGCCTCCATCCCTTTAACAGTTGGTTCTACAATAGTTTGAAATGCAATATCTACTACCTCTTGTGGGATTTGTGGTACTGGTGAATAAGCACCCATACCTCCTGTGTTTGGTCCTTTATCACCGTCATAAGCTCGTTTATGATCTTGTGCAATAACCATTGGATAAATTTGTCCTTTGTGCACAAAAGACATAAAGGAGAATTCTTCACCGTCTAAAAATTCCTCAACGACAACACGTGAAGAGGATTCACCAAAACGTTGGTTTCCAATCATATCCTCTACAGCTTCAATCGCTTCTTCCTCTGTCATTGCCACAACGACGCCCTTACCAGCCGCTAAACCATCAGCCTTAATGACAATAGGCGCCCCTTGTTCTTTAATATACGCTATTGCTTTTTCTGCTTCAGTAAATGTTTCATGTGCTGCTGTAGGAATATTGTATTTATTCATAATTTCTTTCGCATAGGATTTACTGCTTTCTATTTGAGCAGCAACTTTTGTAGGACCAAAAATACGTAAACCTCTAGCTGTAAAGAAATCGACAATGCCTTCAGCAAGCGGCTGTTCTGGGCCAACAAATGTTAATGCAATATCATTTTCCTTGGCAAATTGAGCGAGACCTGCGAAATCCATTGTATCAATAGCAACAACTTCTACTTCGCCTCGCATCCCATCATTTCCTGGCGCTACGAATACGTTGTTCACTGATGGAGAGATGCTAAATTGTTTAGCGATTGCATGCTCACGGCCACCGCTTCCGATTACTAATACATTCATTTTAGAGAATCCTCCTCTTTGTAAGTAAAACCGAGATGAACCAACATCTCGGTCTGTTTAGATTTCTATATAATTCTACAATTAATGTTTAAAATGACGTACGCCTGTGAATACCATCGCAATGCCGTATTCATTTGCTTTATCAATGGAATCTTGATCTTTAATGGAACCACCTGGTTGAATAATTGCTGTAATTCCTGCAGCTGCTGCCGCCTCCACAGTATCGCTCATTGGGAAAAATGCATCCGATGCTAATGCAGCACCTTTCGCTTTTTCTCCAGCTTGTTCAAAGGCAATTTTAGCTGCACCTACACGATTCATTTGCCCTGCACCAACCCCAAGTGTCATTTGAGAATCTGTTACAACAATCGCATTGGATTTCACATGTTTGACAACAGACCAACCAAGTTGCAATGCTTCCCATTCTTGCTCTGTTGGTTCACGATCTGTCACCACTTTAATATCCGCATTGCCAAAGCCATAACGATCTGGCTCCTGTACAAGAAGGCCACCCTCAACTGATACTACATTGAATGAATCTTGTTTCGCTTGCTCGAAAGGAATTGTTAGTAAGCGGATATTTTTCTTTTTCGTTAAAATATCTAATGCTTCTTGTGAGAAAGCAGGTGCAATAATAATCTCTAGGAAAATATGACTTAGCTTCTCAGCAGTTGCTGCATCCACTTCCATATTTAATGCGATAATACCGCCAAAAATAGATGTTGGATCTGCTTCATATGCTTTATCGAATGCTGCCTCTAACGTGACACCAGTGCCAACACCACATGGATTCATATGTTTCACCGCTACAGCAGCTGGCATTTCAAATTCTTTTACAATTTGCAATGCTGCATTACCATCTTGAATATTATTGTAGGATAACTCTTTACCATGTAATTGTGTAGCATAAGCTAATGAAAAGTCAGAGCCAAGACGCTTTTGGTAGAAGGCCGCTTTTTGGTGAGGGTTTTCGCCATAGCGTAAATTTTGCTTTAATTCATATGTCATCGTTAAGCTCTCTGGGAACTCTTCTTCAGTCAGGTAGTTCGAAATATAAGAATCATAAGCGGCTGTGTGACGGAAAACTTTCGCAGCTAGTTTACGACGTGTTTCAATTGTTGTGGCACCGTCTGCTTTAAGTTCCTCTAATACTGTTGCATAGTCATTGCTGTCCACGATTACTGTTACATATTGATGGTTTTTTGCAGCAGAACGTAACATTGTTGGACCACCGATATCAATGTTTTCAATTGCATCATCCCAAGTTACATTAGGCTTTGAAATTGTTTCAACAAACGGATAGAGATTCACACAAACAATTTCAATTGGTTCAATTCCATGCTCATTCATCTGTGCTTGATGAGAGACATCATCAAACTTTCCTAATAGACCACCGTGAATCATTGGGTTTAAAGTTTTCACACGACCATCTAAAATTTCAGGAAACTTCGTTACTTCATCTACTGCTGTTACAGCTACCGCATTATCCTGTAACATTTTTTTTGTACCGCCAGTTGATAAAATTTCATAACCTAATGCTACTAATTCCTTTGCAAATTCTAAAATACCATCTTTATTGGAAACACTGATTAATGCACGTTTTGTCACAACAATATCCTCCTAATTTTTATCGTGCTGTCCACGACTGACTTGCTTCAATAGATTAATAGAGTTAGGTCTTACTTGTTGAGTAGGATTCTCGACCTAACTCCCTCTTCAGTTACTGTAATAATTGCTGTAATGCCTTTGTATATAATAAATGCTCTTGTTTGTGAATTTCAGCTTCTGTTGCCTCGCGATTTCCTTCAATGACAGGTACCGCTGCCTGAGCGATAATTGGTCCAGTATCCATTCCTTCATCAACAAAATGCACTGTTACACCTGTTATTTTCACACCATGATTAATGGCTTGTCCAATAGCGTCCTTTCCAGGAAAGGCAGGCAATAGGGACGGGTGAATATTAACAATTCGCTGTGGAAAGGCTGCTAATAATACGTCACTGATTAAACGCATATACCCAGCAAGCACAATCCATTTCACATCGCACTCATGTAAAGCTTCGATAATAGCTGTCTCATATGCTGACTTCGAGACAAACTCTTTTGGATTCAATGCTAACACTGGAATCCCAAAGTTTTCAGCACGTGTTACTACAAATGCTCCAGGCTTATCTGTGACCACTAGTGCGACCTTTGCATGGAGTTCACCACGTTCAATGGCCTCTTGAATGGCTTGAAAATTGCTACCGCTACCTGACGCGAACACGGCTATTTTTGTTGGTGCAGTCATTACACTAAACTCCCATCATGTGAGCCATTAAATACTACTCCGTCACCTTTAATAACACGTCCGATTGTATAAGCCTTTTCACCATTTGCTTCAACTGCAGCAATTACTTTATCAGCTTCAGTTTCTGGCACAGCTATTACAAAGCCAATACCCATGTTAAACACATTATATAAATCTTTATCTTCTAGCTGACCTTTCTCTTTTAGGAATTCAAAGATACGTAATACAGGCCAAGAACCTAAGTCGATTTCCGTTGCTAGTCCCTCTGGCATCATGCGTGGTAGATTTTCATAGAAACCGCCACCTGTAACATGTGCACAGCCATGTACATCTGCTGCCTTTAAAGCTGCTAGCACAGGTTTAGCATATAGCTTTGTTGGCACTAGAAGCGCCTCACCGATTGGGCCTAGATCTTCATAGCCTTCTACAATAGCATCCACAGCATATTGATGATCTGCAAAGACAATTTTACGCACTAAAGAATAACCGTTTGAATGTACACCACTTGATGCAATTCCAATAAGTACATCGCCTTCTACGATTTCTTCACCTGTCACGATAGCAGACTTTTCACACGCGCCTACTGCAAAGCCAGCTAGATCATATTCATCTTCTTCATAAAGACCAGGCATTTCCGCAGTTTCTCCACCTATTAGAGCCGCACCTGATTGCACACAGCCATCTGCAACACCTTTGACAATTTGTTCGATTTTTGCAGGCTCTGCTTTTCCAAGAGCTACGTAATCTAAAAAGTACAGCGGTTCTGCTCCTTGAGCAACAATATCATTTACACACATTGCTACACAGTCCACACCGATTGTATCGTGCTTGTCTACCATGAAGGCTAGCTTTAGCTTTGTTCCAACACCATCTGTCCCCGAAATAAGAACAGGTTCTTTAAGATTCAGTTCTGACAAGTCAAACATGCCACCAAAACCACCAAATGTCCCCATTACACCTAGACGGTTCGTACGTTCAACATGAGACTTCATTCGTTTTACGGCTTCATAGCCCGCTTCAATATTTACACCTGCTTGTTCATATGCCTTTGACACGCAGAGTTCCTCCTTATCATCCAAGTCGCCTAAGTTTCCTAGATAGAAATGACTGTAAGACACTAATTTGTTGCGATGTTGTTCTTAACGTAATAATTCTTTTTCATGTGGCAAAATCGTATCCGGGAAAATCTCTGTTGGATATTTGCCTGTAAAGCATGCAAGACAAAGTCCTCGGTTTTCATCTTCGTATGGTCGTGCAATTGTTTCTACCATCCCCTCAACAGAAAGGAATGTCAGAGAATCTGCACCAATTGCTTCACGAATTTCATCTACATTATGACTAGAAGCAATTAGTTCTTCATGCGTTGATGTATCAATGCCATAATAACAAGGGTTTGTCATCGGCGGTGATGAAATCACAACATGAACTTCCGCTGCACCAGCATCTTTTAGCATTTTGACAATGCGACGAGATGTTGTACCACGAACGATAGAATCATCAACCATTACTACTTTTTTTCCTTTTACGACTTGAACAACAGGTGAAAGTTTCATTTTCACACCACGTTCACGTAGCTCCTGTGTCGGCTGAATAAACGTACGACCAACATAACGGTTTTTAATAAGACCTAATTCATAAGGGATTCCACTTTCTTCTGCAAAACCAATCGCTGCGGAAATACTTGAATCAGGAACACCTGTTACAACATCTGCTTCAATATGCGCACACTCACGAGCAAGCTGTTTACCCATACGTTTTCGTGCCATATGAACGTTAATACCATCAATATCCGAATCAGGACGTGCTAAATAAACATATTCCATCGCACACATCGAACGTTTCTCCATATCAGCAAAACGATCTGATTTTACGCCCTCATCATTAATAATGATTAATTCACCTGGTTCTACCGAACGAACGAATTCTGCACCAATTAAATCGAATGCACAAGTTTCAGAAGCTACCACCCAGCCATCTCCTAGTTTTCCAAGAGATAATGGACGTAAACCATGTGGATCACGTGCAACAAGCATTTCATCCTTTGTCATAATTAAGAAAGAATAGGCACCCTTTAAAAGAGATAGGGCATTTTTCACCTTCGCACGGAATGGTGAATGCGAACTTTTCTTAATAAGATGCGCCAACACTTCTGTATCAGAGCTAGAGTGGAAAATGCTACCTTGTCGCTCTAGATATTGCTTTAAATGTGTCGCATTGACTAAGTTACCGTTATGGGCAATTGAAAGGCTACCAGTTGAGGAGTGGAATAATAATGGCTGTACATTTTCAATACCGCCACCACCAGCAGTCGTATAACGAACATGCGCAATAGCTGCTTTGCCGTTCACTGCTTTTAATTTATCTTCGTTGAAAACATCATTAACTAGTCCTTCGCCTTTCACCGCGCGAAGATGCTGTCCGTCTGAAACGACAATTCCAGCGCCTTCTTGTCCACGGTGTTGAAGAGCATGAAGCCCGTAATAGCTAAGGTGCGCTGGACTTGGGTTACCCCAAATACCAAACACCCCACATTCTTCGTTTAAGCCTCTGAGTTCAGCAAGCATGGGATTGCTCCTTTCCAATTAGAACGGAATTCCTCCACTGTACCTTCTACAAGCACACCTTTGTCCCCGTTGATTTTCACAAGTGCATCGTTTGTTACGACACCAATTTTTTGAGCATCTTTCATGATTTCTACAAATGCTGCAGCATTTTCTTCTTTAACTGTAACAACAAAACGAGATTGACTCTCACTGAATAGCGCGGTTGTTGCAGAGCCTGTTAATGTTACATCCACACCAAGACCTTTAGCGCCAAATGTTGTTTCAGCAATCGCCACAGCTAGACCTCCCTCTGCTACATCATGCGCAGATTGAACAAGGCCTGCTTTAATCGCCTTTAATAAAGATTGCTGACGTGTCGCTTCAACCTCTAAATCAATAGCTGGCGCTTTCCCTGAAATAACACCATTATTTAAAAGTTTTTGAAGCTCTGAACCGCCAAATTCTGTTTTTGTCTCACCAATAACAAAGACAAGATCTCCTGCTGCCTTTACATCCTGTGTCGTTACATGTGCTAAGTCTTCAATAAGACCAACCATACCAATTGTTGGCGTTGGATACACCGCTTCGCCTGAACGCTCATTATAAAGAGAAACGTTACCTCCGATTACTGGAGCATTTAATGCCGTACAAGCTGCCGAAATACCATCTGCAGATTTTTCAATTTGCCAGAAGATTTCTGGTTTCTCTGGATTACCGAAGTTTAAGCAGTCTGTAATCGCAAGTGGCGTGCCACCAGTTGCCACGATATTACGAGCTGCTTCGGCTACTGCGATAGCACCACCCACTTCTGGATCTAAATAGATATAACGTGAGTTACAGTCTGTTGTCATTGCCAACCCTTTATTTGTGCCACGTACTCGAATAACAGCAGCGTCAGAGCCTGGTTTAACAACTGTTGATGTACGTACCTGATAATCATATTGATCGTATACCCATTCTTTAGAAGCAATTGTCGGTGCTTTTAATAAAGCAATGAGTGTTTCTTTGTAATCAGTCACAGCAGGTTCAGTGTTTTCGATTGCTTGGAACTGAGCATAGTATGCAGGTTCTGCAGATGGTTTATGATAAACAGGTGCATCTTCTGCTAATGCGTCTGCAGGTACCTCTGCAACTACTTGTCCTTTGTGTAGCAGACGAAGCATTTTATCATCTGTAACGCGACCAATCGCTACTGCATCTAAATCGTATTTATCGAAAATCGCTTTAATTTCATCTTCGCGACCTTTTTTCACAACTAAAAGCATACGTTCTTGAGACTCAGACAACATCATTTCATACGCTGACATTCCTGTTTCACGCTGAGGCACTAAGTCTAAGTTCATTTCTACACCAGAACCAGCCTTTGAAGCCATTTCTGCTGAAGAAGAAGTAAGACCAGCTGCACCCATATCTTGAATACCAACTAGAGCATCCGATTTTACAACCTCTAAACAAGCTTCAAGTAAAAGCTTCTCCATAAATGGATCTCCAACTTGTACCGCTGGACGTTGGTTTTCTGATTCCTCAGTTAATTCCTCAGAGGCGAATGTTGCACCATGAATACCATCACGGCCTGTTTTCGCTCCAACATACATCACTGTATTACCTACACCAGCAGCAATGCCTCGTTGAATATCTTTATGATCAATTAAACCGACACACATAGCATTCACTAGAGGATTACCTTCATAGCAAGGATCAAATTGAATTTCGCCACCTACTGTTGGGATTCCGATACAGTTACCATATCCTGCGATTCCCGCTACTACTTCTTCAAATAGATATTTACCACGTGCTGACTTTAATTCACCAAAGCGTAACGAGTTTAACATAGCGATTGGACGTGCACCCATTGAGAAAACGTCACGGATAATACCACCGACACCCGTTGCAGCCCCTTGATAAGGTTCAATTGCAGATGGATGGTTATGCGATTCCATTTTAAACACTACTGCTTGTTCGTCACCAATATCAACAATACCTGCACCTTCACCTGGTCCTTGTAATACCTGTGGACCTTTAGTAGGGAATTTACGTAGTACTGGCTTTGAATTTTTGTACGAGCAGTGTTCAGACCACATTACTGAGAAAAGACCTGTCTCTGTCCAGTTAGGTAGACGTCCTAAAATACCTTCTACCATTGCAAATTCTTCGTCTGACATCCCCATTCCAGCGTATAGCTTCTCATCTTTAATCTGCTGTGCTGTTGGCTCAAACTTAGTTGTTGACATGATTTTCCCTCCACTGCTTCACGATTGATTTAAATACTGCTAGACCGTCTGCGCCGCCCACCAGTGCATCAACAGCTCGCTCTGGGTGTGGCATCATCCCTAATACATTGCCGCGCTCGTTTATAATCCCTGCGATATCTTCTAAAGAACCGTTTGGATTGTCACCTGAGTATGTGAATACGATTTGATTATTATCTTTTAGTGATTGTAAAGTTTCCTCGTCACAGTAGTAGTTACCTTCACCATGTGCGATTGGAATATTGATGATTTGACCTTGCTCATATTGATTTGTGAATAATGTATTGTTGTTTTCAACTTTAAGCTGCACTGTACGGCACATAAATTTTAAGTTTTTATTGCGCAATAAAGCTCCTGGCAATAAACCTGCTTCCGTTAGGATTTGGAAGCCATTACATACACCTAATACAGGTTTACCAGCATCTGCTGCCTTCTTAACTTCTGTCATAATGTTAGATTGATTAGCCATTGCACCACAACGAAGATAATCCCCATAGGAGAATCCTCCAGGTACTAATACACCATCAAAACCACTTAGATCTGTTGCTGTATGCCATACATATTCTACTTCTTCACCTAGCTCGTCTTTAATCGCATGATACATATCGATGTCACAGTTTGACCCAGGGAATACGAGTACTGCGAATTTCATGATTAAATAGCCTCCTCGACTTCGTAACGGTAGTCTTCAATTACAACGTTCGTTAAAACCTTTTCACACATTTCTTTTACTAGAGTATCAATGTCACGTTCTGAATCTTTAATTGATAGTTCAAGATATTTACCGATACGTAAATCTTCTACTTCACCGTAGCCCATCTTAGCTAAAGAACCTTGTACTGCAGAGCCTTGAGGATCAAGAATACTCTCACGTAATGTTACATAGATTTTTACTTTTTTCATTGTTATTTGCCTCCGAGTCTAGAAAGTATAATAGTATAAACTTCAGTTAAATTACCAAGGTCACGACGAAAAACATCTTTGTCTAACTTTTGCTTCGTTGTTGCATCCCAAAGTCGGCATGTATCTGGTGAAATTTCATCTGCCAATAATACATGACCATCCATATCACGGCCGAACTCTAATTTAAAATCAATCAATGTCACATTGACATCTGCAAAGATCGGCTGTAGCACTTTGTTAACGGCTAATGCACCATCATAAATAGCTGTTACTTCAGTTGGTGTGGCAAGTTCAAGAACATCAATATGTTCTGTCGTAATAAGTGGGTCGCCTAAATCATCGTCTTTATAATAAAATTCAACGATTGGTCGTTTTAAAGGTGTCCCTTCTTCAAGACCTAGACGCTTTGCTAAACTTCCAGCAGCAATATTACGAACAACTACCTCAATCGGAATAATTTCTACTTTTTTTACAAGTTGTTGTGTATCGGATAATCGTTTTACGAAATGTGACGCAATTCCGTTAGCTTGTAATTTTTCGAAAATTAATGAAGTAATGCGATTATTTAAAATGCCCTTACCTTCAATTTCCTCTTTCTTTTCACCATTGAATGCTGTTGCACTATCCTTGTACTCAACAAGTAGCACATTTGGCTCCTCTGTTGTGAACAATTTTTTTGCTTTACCTTCATACAAAAGTTGACCTTTAGTCATTTCGTTTTCCCCCTGATATTATGAGATACGCTTGTAATAATGTTCAGAATTGAACCGTATCTCTACGATTCAACTCTGAAACTTTTACTGGTGGCTCTAACATTTATTATTAGATGGCTAAATAAATATTAGTTAAGTCCTAGTCGTTCAAAAATCATATCAACATGCTGTAAGTGGTAGTTGTAATCAAAACAATCATCCAACTCTTCTTTTGTTAAATAAGATGTGATTTTTTCACTTGCATCGACTAATGTACGGAACTGAACTTGCTCGTCCCAAGCCTGCATTGCTAAAGGTTGTACTGTATCATAAGCTTCTTCACGTACTAGTCCTTTATCAATCAATGCTAGTAAGATGCGTTGAGAATAAATAAGACCAAATGTACGATCCATATTACGTTTCATGTTCTCAGGGAATACTGTTAAGTTTTTCACAATATTACCGAAGCGATTTAGCATATAGTTAAGAGTAATTGTTGCATCCGGTAAAATAACACGCTCTGCAGATGAATGTGAAATATCACGCTCATGCCATAAAGCTACATTTTCATAAGCAGTCACCATATAACCTCGCATTAAACGAGACATACCAACCATGTTTTCAGAACCGATTGGATTACGCTTATGTGGCATTGCAGATGATCCTTTTTGTCCTTTTGCAAAAGCTTCCTCCACTTCACGTGTTTCAGATTTCTGTAGTCCACGAATTTCTGTTGCGAATTTTTCAATTGAAGTAGCGATTAAAGCTAATGCACCTAAATACTGAGCATGGCGATCACGCTGTAAAGTTTGTGTGGAGATCGGTGATGCTGCAAGTCCTAATTTATCGCAAACATATTGCTCAACACGAGGATCGATATTGGCATATGTTCCAACAGCTCCAGACATTTTTCCTGTTTCAATTACTTTGGCAGCTGCTTCAAAACGTTCAAGGTTACGCTTCATTTCCTCATACCATAAACCAAGTTTCAAACCGAAAGTTGTTGGTTCAGCATGAACACCATGTGTGCGTCCCATCATAACTGTATGTTTATGTTCTTTTGCCTTAGTAGCAATAATATCAATGAAATTTACTATATCTTTTCGTAAAATATCATTTGCTTGTTTGATTAAATAAGAAAGTGCTGTATCTACTACGTCCGTAGAAGTTAAACCATAATGTACCCATTTGCGCTCTTCTCCAAGTGTTTCAGAAACAGCACGAGTAAAGGCTACAACGTCATGACGAGTTTCTTGTTCAATTTCTAATATACGATTCACATCAAATGAAGCATTTTCGCGAATTTTAGCAACATCCTCTTTAGGGATATCTCCTAACTCTGCCCATGCTTCACAAGCTAAAATTTCAACCTCTAGCCAAGCTTGGTATTTATTTTGTTCTGTCCAAATTGCGCCCATTTCGGGTCTTGTGTAACGTTCAATCATCGCGTATCTCCTTCTATTCTGACCAAATGCCAGAACTCTCGATTTGTTGTAGTGTAGCTTCTAAGTCTTTTGTCATAATCGTCACATGGCCCATTTTACGGTTGACCTTAGCTTCAGCTTTCCCATAAAGATGTATGGACCATTCAGGATATTTAGCAATTGAGTTACTGAGTGGCACGACATGTTGCCCTAATACATTGACCATAATGGATGGTGCCCATAGTTGTGGCTTACGTAACGGCCATCCACAAACAGCACGAATATGCTGATGGAATTGTGAAACATTACATGCTTCAATTGAATAGTGACCAGAATTATGAGGTCTTGGTGCTAATTCATTGATAACAATACTACCATCTTCTAATACAAACATTTCTACCGCTAGCGTTCCTACTAAATGTAAATAATCTGCAATTTTCAAAGCTTCTCGTTCTGCAGCTTGAGCTGTGCTTTCAGTTATGCGAGCAGGTACTATTGTCTCGTGAAGAATATGATGAACATGAATGTTCTCTCCAACTGGCTGACAATACGATTCACCATGACCATTTCTTTGAACAATGACCGATACTTCCTTTACGAAAGGAACAAATCCTTCTGCAATACATTGCGAATGCGTGAATAATTCTTTCGCTAAAGGCAAATCTTCAGTTGATTTTAAAAGCTGCTGTCCCTTGCCATCATAACCACCTCTTGCTGTTTTGACTATACAAGGATAACCAATCGAATCAATATTGGCTACTAATTCTTCATAAGTTTTTGCAACAATATATGGTGCTACTGGGCAACCAGCTTTCACAATAGCTTCTTTCTCTGTTATACGGTTTTGTGTAATACGTACCAACTCTGCTCCTTGAGGAACATAAGCCATTTGTGATAAACGCTTTAAGCCTTCATAATCAATATTTTCAAATTCATATGTGATAATATCACTTACTTCTGCAAGTTCTTCTAAAGCAGCTTCATCATCATATGGAGCTACAATGCGAATATCTGCAACCTGCCCACAAGGTGAGTCCATTGCTGGTTCAAGAACAGCCACTTTAAAACCTGACTCCTTTGCAGCAAGTGCCATCATTCGACCAAGTTGCCCTCCGCCTATAATGCCTATCGTTTGTCCAGGATAAATAATCTTCGTCACACTAAGTCACCTGTACTTTCTAATACTTGCTGCTTTGTTGCTTCACGTCTAGCATCTAATTTATTAGCAAGCTCCGCATCTGTTGTTGACAAAATTTGAGCTGCAAGTAACCCTGCATTAGTCGCTCCTGCTTTGCCAATCGCTACAGTAGCTACAGGTACGCCACCAGGCATTTGAACGATGGATAATAGTGAATCAAGTCCATTAAGTGCACGGGATTGAACTGGTACACCGATGACAGGTAATGTTGTTTTAGCTGCCACCATTCCTGGTAAATGTGCAGCACCGCCTGCTCCAGCAATAATTACTTGTATTCCTCGCTCGCGAGCTGCCTCTGCATATTCAAACATTAAATCAGGTGTACGATGTGCTGATACAACTTTCTTTTCGTACGGTACTTGTAATTCATCTAAAATATCACATGCATGTTTCATTGTTTCCCAGTCACTTGAACTACCCATAATGACACCGATTTTCGGATTCATAAATTGTCGCTCCTTTTAAACGATAGAAAAATGATCAATTATTTATTGTGCTAGCCTCTATTTTGAATAGCTACTGCAATTCTTATTACAAAGAAAATCCCCAAATAAACTACTCTCTACCAGTACACGTGAAAGCAGTTTACTTGAGGATTATTCGGACAAGATCGTCTCCATGTACATAGCTGTACAAAGACCTTCTCACCATACGCCAAAAGTGCTTTCCCGCATAGTCCAGCATTTACGGTGCCGGGTAGAGACACTAGAGCCAATCCTCTAGCATATATGTGGGATCTATTTGTTTTTCCTTCTCACATTTTAACAAGGGATTGTCTTATCGTCAATCCAAAAATGCGAACATTTTTTATTAGGTGAAAAAAAACGTTCGGTTTTTAGTCAAAATCATTCAATATCTTGAGCAGGTATACCTTTAAACTGAATTTTTTGGCGCAAATAAGCTGGCTCACCATCTACGATATGAAAAAGTGGCTCTTCTTTTCGTCCTATGACCATAAAGCCATCTTTCCGCATTCTTGCCAAGCAATCCTCGATTGACTCGTTTTCCTGTACCTCATACCAAATTTGCTTTTTTCCCAACTTTTTCTTCCTTTCCATTGTACATATTCATTCACAACCAATTTGTAATTCATTATACCTTTTGTTGCTTACAGAAGTATGTAAGAACTTAAATAAATAGAAAAAACTGCAGAATTCCTCTCCGCAGTTTTGATGAATGCTCATGGAACAAAAAATGCCTTTAAATAGATACAAAAAAATAATAGCAGTAGGAACAAATGAAGGACAACAAGAACCATACGATATCCTTTGATGCCAAATAGGGCACTGGTGATGCCTAAACCACCTAAAATAAACGGCATAAACATATTTACACGATAGAGAAATGTAAAAAAGTTTCCATACCATTTGGTTGAATCATAGCCAAACATAAAGAATATAAGTAGTAGACTTGAGATCGAAATCGCAGAAAAAATGTTCTGCCTCATTTTGATTCCTCCATTATTAAATCCAGAATGTATCTAGGCGAAAGAAATTTCCTTTAAATCCACTTGTAAATATTAAATATATTATAGCATTTTATGAATAGTTCACAAAATAAAAAAAAGCCATGGAATACATCCATGACTTTTTAATTGCCTAGCGACGTCCTACTCTCACAGGGGGAAGCCCCCAACTACCATCGGCGCTAAAGAGCTTAACTTCCGTGTTCGGTATGGGAACGGGTGTGACCTCTTTGCCATCATCACTAGACTATGGTCGACCTTCCATACACGGCGTATTGCTGTGTCTAGAAGCTCTCTTTTTAGAAAGATTTGCTCTTTCAAAACTGGATAAACGGTGCATTGAATGTTTCAAACTTTTTTGGTTAAGTCCTCGATCGATTAGTATTCGTCAGCTCCATGTGTCACCACACTTCCACCTCGAACCTATCTACCTCATCGTCTTTGAGGGATCTTACTTACTTGCGTAATGGGAAATCTCATCTTGAGGGGGGCTTCATGCTTAGATGCTTTCAGCACTTATCCCGTCCACACATAGCTACCCAGCGATGCCTTTGGCAAGACAACTGGTACACCAGCGGTGTGTCCATCCCGGTCCTCTCGTACTAAGGACAGCTCCTCTCAAATTTCCTACGCCCACGACGGATAGGGACCGAACTGTCTCACGACGTTCTGAACCCAGCTCGCGTACCGCTTTAATGGGCGAACAGCCCAACCCTTGGGACCGACTACAGCCCCAGGATGCGATGAGCCGACATCGAGGTGCCAAACCTCCCCGTCGATGTGGACTCTTGGGGGAGATAAGCCTGTTATCCCCGGGGTAGCTTTTATCCGTTGAGCGATGGCCCTTCCATGCGGAACCACCGGATCACTAAGCCCGTCTTTCGACCCTGCTCGACTTGTAGGTCTCGCAGTCAAGCTCCCTTGTGCCTTTACACTCTACGAATGATTTCCAACCATTCTGAGGGAACCTTTGGGCGCCTCCGTTACCTTTTAGGAGGCGACCGCCCCAGTCAAACTGTCCGCCTGACACTGTCTCCTGCCCCGCTAAGGGGCATGGGTTAGAATTTCAATACAACCAGGGTAGTATCCCACCGACGCCTCCTTCGAAGCTGGCGCTCCGAGATCTCTGGCTCCTACCTATCCTGTACAAGTTGTACCAAAATTCAATATCAGGCTACAGTAAAGCTCCACGGGGTCTTTCCGTCCTGTCGCGGGTAACCTGCATCTTCACAGGTACTATAATTTCACCGAGTCTCTCGTTGAGACAGTGCCCAGATCGTTACGCCTTTCGTGCGGGTCGGAACTTACCCGACAAGGAATTTCGCTACCTTAGGACCGTTATAGTTACGGCCGCCGTTTACTGGGGCTTCAATTCGCAGCTTCGCTTGCGCTAACCACTCCTCTTAACCTTCCAGCACCGGGCAGGCGTCAGCCCCTATACGTCACCTTACGGTTTTGCAGAGACCTGTGTTTTTGCTAAACAGTCGCCTGGGCCTATTCACTGCGGCTCTCATGCGCTTGCACGCTCAAGAGCACCCCTTCTCCCGAAGTTACGGGGTCATTTTGCCGAGTTCCTTAACGAGAGTTCTCTCGCACACCTTAGGATTCTCTCCTCGACTACCTGTGTCGGTTTGCGGTACGGGCACCTCTCACCTCGATAGAGGCTTTTCTTGGCAGTGTGAAATCAGGAACTTCGTCCATACGGACTCGCCATCACAGCTCAACGTTACAGTGTGCGGATTTGCCTACACACACGCCTTACTGCTTGGACGCGCACAACCAACGGCGCGCTTACCCTATCCTACTGCGTCCCCCCATTTCTCAAACGGTGAGGAGGTGGTACAGGAATATCAACCTGTTGTCCATCGCCTACGCCTATCGGCCTCGGCTTAGGTCCCGACTAACCCTGAGCGGACGAGCCTTCCTCAGGAAACCTTAGTCATACGGTGGACGGGATTCTCACCCGTCTTTCGCTACTCATACCGGCATTCTCACTTCTAAGCGCTCCACCAGTCCTTCCGATCTGACTTCAACGCACTTAGAACGCTCTCCTACCACTGACATCGTAGATGTCAATCCACAGCTTCGGTGAATCGTTTAGCCCCGATACATTTTCGGCGCAGCGTCACTCGACCAGTGAGCTATTACGCACTCTTTAAATGATGGCTGCTTCTAAGCCAACATCCTGGTTGTCTGTGCAACGCCACATCCTTTTCCACTTAACGATTACTTTGGGACCTTAGCTGGTGGTCTGGGCTGTTTCCCTTTTGACTACGGATCTTATCACTCGCAGTCTGACTCCCGTGTATAAATATCTGGCATTCGGAGTTTGTCTGAATTCGGTAAACCGGGATGGCCCCCTAGTCCAAACAGTGCTCTACCTCCAGTATTCTCATCACGAGGCTAGCCCTAAAGCTATTTCGGAGAGAACCAGCTATCTCCAAGTTCGATTGGAATTTCTCCGCTACCCACACCTCATCCCCGCACTTTTCAACGTGCGTGGGTTCGGGCCTCCAGTAAGTGTTACCTCACCTTCACCCTGGACATGGGTAGATCACCTGGTTTCGGGTCTACGACCACGTACTATTTCGCCCTATTCAGACTCGCTTTCGCTGCGGCTCCGCCTTCTAAAGCTTAACCTCGCACGTAATCGTAACTCGCCGGTTCATTCTACAAAAGGCACGCTATCACCCATTAACGGGCTCTAACTACTTGTAGGCACACGGTTTCAGGATCTCTTTCACTCCCCTTCCGGGGTGCTTTTCACCTTTCCCTCACGGTACTGGTTCACTATCGGTCACTAGGTAGTATTTAGCCTTGGGAGATGGTCCTCCCGGATTCCGACGGAATTTCACGTGTTCCGCCGTACTCAGGATCCACTCAGGAGAGAACGAACTTTCGACTACAGGGCTTTTACCTGCTCTGGCGGACCTTTCCAAGTCGCTTCATCTAACTCGCTCTTTTGTAACTCCGTATAGAGTGTCCTACAACCCCAAGAGGCAAGCCTCTTGGTTTGGGCTCTTCCCGTTTCGCTCGCCGCTACTCAGGGAATCGATTTTTCTTTCTCTTCCTCCAGGTACTTAGATGTTTCAGTTCCCTGGGTCTGCCTTCAAGACGCTATGTATTCACGTCAAGATACTACGCGATTAAACGTAGTGGGTTCCCCCATTCGGAAATCTCCGGATCAAAGCTCACTTACAGCTCCCCGAAGCATATCGGTGTTAGTGCCGTCCTTCTTCGGCTCCTAGTGCCAAGGCATTCGCCGTGCGCCCTTAATAACTTAACCAAGTTATTAAGCCTATAAAAAACTTAAAAAATAAATGTGTTTGTTACAATTTCAATGTCGTTTTATCCAGTTTTCAAAGAACAAGTTTTGAAGTGTTTCATTCAGATAGAATGAACCTTCAAAACTGAACGCAAAACGTAATCTTACAAACCCAAGGTTTGTATTCCGAAATAATCCTTAGAAAGGAGGTGATCCAGCCGCACCTTCCGATACGGCTACCTTGTTACGACTTCACCCCAATCATCTATCCCACCTTCGGCGGCTGGCTCCAAAAGGTTACCTCACCGACTTCGGGTGTTACAAACTCTCGTGGTGTGACGGGCGGTGTGTACAAGGCCCGGGAACGTATTCACCGCGGCATGCTGATCCGCGATTACTAGCGATTCCGGCTTCATGTAGGCGAGTTGCAGCCTACAATCCGAACTGAGAACGACTTTATCGGATTAGCTCCCTCTCGCGAGTTGGCAACCGTTTGTATCGTCCATTGTAGCACGTGTGTAGCCCAGGTCATAAGGGGCATGATGATTTGACGTCATCCCCACCTTCCTCCGGTTTGTCACCGGCAGTCACCTTAGAGTGCCCAACTAAATGATGGCAACTAAGATCAAGGGTTGCGCTCGTTGCGGGACTTAACCCAACATCTCACGACACGAGCTGACGACAACCATGCACCACCTGTCACCGTTGCCCCCGAAGGGGAAACTATATCTCTACAGTGGTCAACGGGATGTCAAGACCTGGTAAGGTTCTTCGCGTTGCTTCGAATTAAACCACATGCTCCACCGCTTGTGCGGGCCCCCGTCAATTCCTTTGAGTTTCAGTCTTGCGACCGTACTCCCCAGGCGGAGTGCTTAATGCGTTAGCTGCAGCACTAAGGGGCGGAAACCCCCTAACACTTAGCACTCATCGTTTACGGCGTGGACTACCAGGGTATCTAATCCTGTTTGCTCCCCACGCTTTCGCGCCTCAGCGTCAGTTACAGACCAGAAAGTCGCCTTCGCCACTGGTGTTCCTCCAAATCTCTACGCATTTCACCGCTACACTTGGAATTCCACTTTCCTCTTCTGCACTCAAGTCCCCCAGTTTCCAATGACCCTCCACGGTTGAGCCGTGGGCTTTCACATCAGACTTAAAGGACCGCCTGCGCGCGCTTTACGCCCAATAATTCCGGACAACGCTTGCCACCTACGTATTACCGCGGCTGCTGGCACGTAGTTAGCCGTGGCTTTCTAATAAGGTACCGTCAAGGTACAGCCAGTTACTACTGTACTTGTTCTTCCCTTACAACAGAGTTTTACGATCCGAAAACCTTCTTCACTCACGCGGCGTTGCTCCATCAGGCTTTCGCCCATTGTGGAAGATTCCCTACTGCTGCCTCCCGTAGGAGTCTGGGCCGTGTCTCAGTCCCAGTGTGGCCGATCACCCTCTCAGGTCGGCTACGCATCGTCGCCTTGGTGAGCCGTTACCTCACCAACTAGCTAATGCGCCGCGGGCCCATCCTATAGCGACAGCCGAAACCGTCTTTCAGTCTTTTACCATGAAGCAAAAGAGATTATTCGGTATTAGCCCCGGTTTCCCGGAGTTATCCCAAACTATAGGGTAGGTTGCCCACGTGTTACTCACCCGTCCGCCGCTAACGTCAAAGGAGCAAGCTCCTTTTCTGTTCGCTCGACTTGCATGTATTAGGCACGCCGCCAGCGTTCGTCCTGAGCCAGGATCAAACTCTCCATAAAAGAAATTTGATTAGCTCAAATTGTTTTGCTGGCATCATGTTTGATGTCCAAAATTGTGTTCGTTCACTAGTAAAACTAGCTACTTAAAACTTTATTGATTACGTTTTGCTTGTTCAGTTTTCAAGGTTCATTTACTAGTTACACTAAGTAACTTTTTATAATTTAACATAATGTTAACTCGTTGTCAACTGTTTATGTTAATATTTTTTAAGTTGTTCGTTTATTTCGTAACAACGTGTTTAAATATATCATCATAAATTTAAGTTTGCAAGTGTTTCATTAAAGTAAAACTATTCGCATTATTTAAAACCGAGTTTCTTCTATATAAATGTAAAAATAATACCTTCTTTTATTTTGGATCAACTCAATAAAAAACACCTTTAATTGTTAGCAACTTACTAACAATTAAAGGTGTCTGTTTAACTAACGTACCCAAATGAAGTATGCAAGGAAAACAAAGAATAGACCATACATCATTGGGTGAATTTCTTTTTTACGACCTGCTAATAACATTGTAATTGGGTAGAATACAAAGCCGATTGCAATACCAGTAGCAATTGAATAACCAAGTGGCATCATTAATACTGTAAAGAATGCAGGTACTGCTATTTCGAATTTGTCCCAATCAATTAAGCGTAAGGACGATACCATTAGTACCCCTACGATTACTAAAGCTGGAGCAGTAACTGCTGGTGTTACCACTGCAAGTAATGGTGAGAAGAATAATGCAACTAAGAACAGTACTGCTGTTACGACTGCTGAAAATCCTGAACGAGCGCCTGCAGCAACTCCAGAAGTTGACTCTACGTACGCTGTTGTTGTTGACGTACCAAATAAAGAACCGATAGTTGTTGCTAGTGCATCTGCCATTAAGGCACGTCCTGCACGCGGTAATTTATTATCTTTTACTAAACCTGCTTGTGTCGCTACAGCCATTAAAGTACCAGCTGTATCAAAGAAATCAACAAACAAGAATGTTAACACTACTACTAAAAACTTCACGTTAAATAATGTACCGAAGTCACCAAGTGGTTCTAGTGCTACCATGAATGTAGAATCTACACTTGGAATAGCTGATACAACGGCTGTCGGAGGATCAATGATACCTGTGATCATCCCAATAACTGCAGTAATCACCATTCCTAAGAAAATACCGATACTGCGCAATTTAATAATAAGAATAACTGAAAGAATAATTCCGAATACCGCTAATAATGTAGCGCCTGTGAAACTTCCTAAAGTGACTAAAGTAGCTGGGCTATCGACAATGATCCCTGCTCCTTGTAAACCAACAAAAGTTATAAATAAACCAATACCTGCAGAAACTGCATATTTAAGTTGTACTGGTATAGCATTAATAACAGTTTCGCGGATACCAGTTAAAGATAAAATAATAAAGATAATCCCTGAGAAGAACACGCCTGTTAAACCAGTTTGCCACGGAATACCGTATGCTCCGACTACAGTAAATGCAAAGAATGCATTTAACCCCATCCCAGGAGCAAGTGAAATCGGAAACTTCGCGAAAATCCCCATAATCAAAGAACCGACTGCTGCTGCTAAAGCTGTTGCTACGAAAACAGCACCTTTATCCATCCCTGCATTTTCTAGAATACCTGGGTTAACAGCTAGAATATATGCCATTGCAAGGAAGGTTGTAATACCGCCTATTATTTCGCGGCGATAATTAGTTCCTAATTCATCGAACATGAAATATTTTTTCATTATCAAAAAATCCTCCGTGTGGTCGTCTTCAATATCGAAAACAAAAAAGACACGCTGACTACTCTACTAGTCGCATGTCTACGATATATTTCATCACAATTAGTGTGTGAAACAAATTAGTGTTTATACATTTATGTATAAACCTAAATCGTAGTCAAGTTATTTACGGTAACTTGGTAGAAACTCACGGGCCTTATCCCCGACATTATACGACGACGTATTTAATTTACATTCGTAATATATCATTTCGTTTTTTAGATTTCAACCCTATTTCCGAACATTTTTCTAAAAAGAAATACGAAAGTTCGTGTAAAATTCTTATTTAATGTTCAGGTTCTATTAAATGTATTACTAAAGAGGCTTTGTACTGAACATTTCAGCAATTAGTTTAAAGAAAAAATCCCCTAGAAATTCTAGAGGATCCTTCTTTTGAACGTATGTTTTAACTCATCACTTTTCTTTGCAAGACTTGAATTCTTTTTTCTAATTTTTCTTTCCAATCTTCTGCTAATGCATCTACTGCTTGTATTTGTTTCATAGCGATTGCATCATTGTTTTTGAAGTACACTTCATTGCAATACAAAACAGAGATACGTGCAGGATGCTTTTCTACAAGCTCAATTGTTGAATCTGCACAGATTGTCCCTTCTTCAAGTACACGCGCAAGGAAACCTGTATAGCCTGTTTCGATTAAACGTTTGAGTAATGTGTTTGCCTCGGTATATCTATCAATCGTACTACATGGAATACGTCCCTGTGTAATTTGAATGACAGCATCTCCAATTTTATAAATATCACCAATACAAACATCTGATTCTAACATATTTGTTACGGTTAAATTTTCGCCAAATGCAGCAACGGGTAACGTTTTTCCAAGTTCCTGTTCCCATTGTATGTAATGCTCCGCAGGATATAAACAAACTGCTCGATCAGGGCCACCGTGATGTTTTTTATCTGCCACTTCATCCCCTTCAAAGCCTTGAGAGGACAAATAAACTTCTTGCACTCGTTGCTTTTCAATCCCTGTAATCATTGAACGTCCTTTACTATCAACCAATTCTTTTGGCATCCCAACCGTTAATGTATAAATCATTGGTTTATTTTTCTCCATTTAAATCCCCCCTAATCTGAATAGTATAATTTCTTGTGCATTCATTTAGTTTACTACATACAACACTTTACCAGCAATTGTTGCAGTTGAGATACTTCATTAAGCCATAAATTCAGAAGGAAATAAATCAAAAAAAGCCCTAAAAACCTCTCAGGGCTTTTAGGGCTTTTGCTATTATTCCCACTCAATCGTTGCTGGTGGCTTAGATGTAATATCATACAGAACGCGGTTCACGTGTTTTACTTCGTTTACAAGGCGGACGGAGATTTTCTCTAGTACATCCCAAGGAATACGTGCCCAGTCAGAAGTCATACCGTCGATAGATGTAACGGCACGGATACCGATTGCATAGTCATACGTACGAGCATCGCCCATTACACCAACTGAACGGATATCAGGTAATACCGTAAAATATTGCCAAATGTCACGATCAAGGCCAGCTTTTGCAATTTCTTCACGTAGAATGAAATCAGATTCGCGAACGATTTCTAATTTTTCTTCTGTTACTTCACCAAGCACACGGATACCTAATCCAGGACCTGGGAACGGTTGACGCCAAACGATTTTTTCGTCTAGTCCAAGCTCTAAGCCTAGCGCACGTACTTCATCTTTAAATAAAGTTTTCAGTGGCTCAATTAGTTGGAATTGCATATCTTCAGGAAGACCACCAACATTATGGTGTGATTTGATTGTTTGTGCAGTTGAAGTACCAGATTCAATAATATCTGTGTAAAGAGTTCCTTGTGCTAAGAAATCCATACCTTCAAGCTTAGATGCCTCTTCATCAAACACATAAATGAATTCATTACCGATAATTTTACGTTTTTTCTCTGGATCAGAAACCCCAGCAAGTTTGTCCATGAATCGTTTACGTGCATCAATTTTAATAAGATTCATGTCAAAGTCTTCTGTGAATGTTTTCATTACTTGTTCAACTTCGCCTTTACGGTTTAAGTTGTGGTCTACGAACATACAAGTTAATTGATCGCCTATTGCTTTATGGATTAACACCGCTACCACTGATGAGTCTACACCACCAGAAAGAGCACATAATACTTTTTTATCGCCAACGATTTCACGAATTTTTGCAATTTCAAGCTCAATGAAGTTTGCCATTGACCAATCGCCTTTCGCTTCACAGATGTCGAATACGAATTGACGTAATAGATCATTACCATATACAGAGTGACGTACTTCTGGATGGAATTGTACAGCATATAGTTTACGTTCAACGTTTGCCATTGCAGCAATCGGACAAGATGCACTAGTTGCGATGACTTCAAATCCAGCTGGAACTTCTGTTACATGGTCACCATGGCTCATCCAAACGATTTGTTCTGTAGGTAATTCACCAAATAATTTGTTTGGTGTTGTTACTTGAATTTCGGCTTTACCATACTCGCGTGTTTCAGCACCTTCAACTTTACCGCCGTTTGTATGGGCCATTAATTGCATACCATAGCAAATACCTAAAATCGGTAAACCTAATTCGAAGATAGCTGGATCCACATGAAAGGCATTTTCATCATAAACAGAGTTTGGACCACCTGAGAAAATAATACCTGTTGCGTTCATATCTTTAATTTCTTCTGCAGTTACCGTATGTGGATGTAATTCACTGAAAACACCAAATTCACGAATACGACGTGTAATTAATTGGTTAAATTGGCTACCGAAGTCTAGTACAACGATTTTTTCTTGCTCTTTTAATAAAGGGCTAGCTGTCAAAATTTCCACCTCTTCTATTATTTTTAAAGGATTTTTCATGTGTTCAAAGAAAAACGCGAAGAAAGTAAAAAAACTTTCTACGCGTTCATAAGCTCTAGAATATTGATAAAGGCGAATGCGTAGCAAAGTAAAGTGATTTACTATACTTTTCACCTAACGAAAACATCCGCCTTCATAGAGAAATCATTTAAGGTGATTTCGTAGAAACATCCGAACCCTATTATCGAACTTATATGAAAGCAATCCTTGCATTTAATTTTTTTCATTTTACTCTTTGTCTACGTTAAAATCAACTGATAGTGCGATTGATTAAATATTCCCAACTTTCTTTCAGCTTCACAAAATCAACATCTTCTTTGTCTTTCCCATAAATATGTTGCTCGTAAACTACCGTCAGCTTTTGCATTTCATCTGTTTCTAATGCTGAATCTACACGCTCTGCGAATGCACTTAACGTTTCTCCATCTTTTCTGCGCAAACCAATACGGGATAATTGCTTCAGTAAAACATGGTAGGAAGAATCGAAATTTGACCAATCCGCTACTTTTTTACGGTATGCTCGAACATGCATCTTAGGAATCCACGTTTTACGCTGTAAGAATAAAGAAATACCTGTGATTATTAATAATACAACAATTATCACCCAAACATAGGCAAACTTTTTCATCCATAACCACATTGCATCAAAGCTAAATGTTGATTTTGTCTGTTCCTTCTCGGTTACCTGTTCTTGTGGTTGTGGCTGCTCGGGTTTTCGTTCTGGCTGCGCCACTTCCTCCTCATCAGACGTATCTAACGGAATATCATAATCGATGTTAACATTCCCAGAAAAGCCGATTGTAGGCTCAAACTCCATCCATCCCGTTCCAGGTATAAAAGCTTCTACCCATGAGTGCGCATTGTCATTCGTGATGCGATATTCGCGTAATCCATCTGACACAGGTCCTGCAGTCCCAGGTGCAAAGCCTTTCACCCATCGAGCTGGGATTCCTACTGAGCGTAAAAGTACCACCATTGAAGTGGAGAAATTATCACAATACCCAACTTTTGTATCGAACAAAAATTGATCGACATAATCCTGATTTTCACCAGGAATGGCAGCTTGCGTTTTATCGTACTTAAAACCATTTGTTCTAAAATAACTTTCTACAGCCTTAATTTGTTCATAAACCGTATCTTTCTTTTGCGTTATTTCAGACGCTAAGTCCCTTACACGCTGAGGAAGTTGGTTAGGTAACTGCAAAAATCGATCAAAGGAAGAATCCATTGTTTCAAGTGTTGCTGGATATGACAATTGGAGCTGCTCCATACTATAAACAGGCTCACTATAAGACAATGAATAGTTTGATAATGATTTCGATTCCCCTACCTGTTGTTCTATATTCATTCTTTCAGTCTGCTCATCTTGAATAAATAAAGTGGAATCTTGAGCCGAAACAGAAAGCATACCATATGTTTGAATTAAAAATGGCATTGGAACAGCAATATCTAATTGAATCTGACGTTCACTTTCGGGCGGCCCTACTTTTAAAGAAGTCAGAATGGGTGTATTTGACTCATAAACATTTTTCCCAAAGTTCCCCTCTGAAACAATCCAACCTTTTGACGTATACGTATCTTTTGTTTCAATACGCCAATAATGACGATCACGGGAAGAGGCAGTGAATATTAAAGTATTATCTCCTTGGAACGGACCACCTAACTGACTATCATCCTGGCTATAACCAACTGATTTTTGACCATTTCCATTTCCGTCTTGTCCAGTAACCCCTTGGATAAACGGCACCGGATCTGCCCATGTTGGCCCAGTCTTTGGTAAAAAGTATGCTACAGAACTAACGAGTAATACAGATACTAGCATGGGAATAACAATTTTCCATTTCTCCATTACCGTACTTGTAGTTTCTACTTGAAGCCATAGGCGCTTGACAAAAAGAACACCTGTCATGATTAATCCTAAAACAACAACTTTTACAATTGCCGCTTTACCGTCATAGTCACTAAATGTATCCAAAGTAGCAATAAAGAATACCGTCATGGCAAAGAAGTAGAATATATTTTTTCGCACCGAAACCCAATGGTGAATTAAATAGACCAGCATCCAAATCAATACAAGAAATAACACTGTTCTGAAAACATCTGAAACCTGTCCAAAGTCACCTGTTAGAATCGTGGCCATGTTCCCTCTCCATTCAGCCAATAAAAAAGGCAATGTATCACCAGATAATACAGGACTAGGGCTATAGATAAAAACGACAAACCAGGTAATATAACCAAACTTCACTAATCCTGATAATAAAGGATGTACGCGGAAAAGACTTAGCGCTAAAGACATACCGATAAACACTAAGAAAAGATGCATCCCACCTGTATTCGTTAATTGCATAATGGGAATAAGCCATTCACGCAAAATGAAAAATACAATAACATAAGCTATGGCTAATTCTAAAAATTCTCCTAATGATTGCTTCACGGTCTTATCACCTCCGTGAATAAATGATAGAAATCTGCTGGATTTACATAAATAACTTGTATATGTTTATACCGCATCGCAAGCTCAGATTGCACTGGTTGCTGCTTTGCCACTACAAAACAAATACAGCTTTTCACTATATTCGCAAGAGTATGTAGGAATTCATCTGAAACATCACTTGTCACATAAAGCAGTGTTGCAACTTGTTTAAAGGCTTGTTGGTCATGAAATCGAAACTTGACATTCTCTGTAGGTTTTATCGCAGCTAAATGATACATGACTTGATCTAAATGCTTGTCACCCTGTATAGCTGGGAATACTTTCGTCATTGCTCCAGCAGAAATAAATGATAAATCTCCTCGTTCCTGAACGATCATTTGTAGCATTGAAGCTACTAACTCTACTTTTTCTTCAAACATCGAGGATTTTGTAGCGTCTAGCACTAACATTAGTTCAGATGATTGTCGATCCTCAAATTCCTTAGACTGTAACTTTTGTGTACGTGCAAATGATTTCCAATGAATCCACGAAAAACGATCTCCTGGAACGTACTCTCGTAATCCAACAGCCATCGATGTGTCCTTCACAATAGAGTATGGAGACATCATCAAGCCAACATCATATTTTGTTTGAAGCGCAGCATATTTCATCTCTTGTACTCTTGGGTAAACTAAAATAGTTTGTTCCTTTTCTGCTACGACAACCTTTTTAGCCCAGCCAAAAAAATCATAGAAAACAATTGTAACACCTAGGTAACGATGTTCACCACGTGGCATATTTTCCAATTCATATTGCCAGCTAAAGGTTTTTTTAAATCCAACGAACTTAATGGCATTCGCATTTTGTATTTTAGCTTGCACTAATCCCTCACTATCCACAAGTTCCTCCATTACGATATAGGCAAATGGAAAACGTGTTTTACGTTCTATCGTAATAAGCACCTTCGCTGATTGACCTCGTTCTATATGAATCGGGTCAATCTTGCGTTCGATTAGTAAAATATCTTCTCTAACGACAAAGAAAATGAATGCATATACTAAAAATGGGCTAACCGTAAAAAATACAAACCAGCTCACAAACCCACCTTGGAACATTGCATAACAAAATGTTATGATCATCAAGAAAGCGATTAATAGGAAATGTTTACTTTTTTCTACAAAAGCTTTCCATTGCCTCATTGTTCTGCAAACCTCTTTGTCGGAACTGGTGTTTTAGCAATGATCCGCTGGATAATTTCGTCTGCTGTCACGTTATCATAGCGTGCATCTGGTTTTAAAACTAAACGATGATTAAAAACAAATGGCACTAAATATTGAACATCATCAGGGGTAACATAGCTTCGTCCTTTTAAAAATGCGTAAGCTTGAGAAGCTTTCATTAGCGCTATTGTGGCACGTGGACTCACACCTAAATAGACATAATTATTTTCTCTTGTTAGGGTAGCAAGCTCCACCATATAATTTTTAACAGAATCTTCTACATACACACCTTGAACAAGTTCCTGTAATTCGATTAATTGCGCTACCGATAATACTGCTTCGATTTTTTCAATGGCTTTACCATTCTCAGCTCTTCGTAAAATTTCAACCTCTTGCCCCCTAGATGGATAGCCCATTTTTATCTTTAAGAGAAATCGATCTAGTTGTGCTTCAGGTAAAGGATAGGTACCTTCATGTTCAATCGGGTTTTGTGTAGCCATCACAAAAAATGGCTGATTGATCATCAGCGTTTTCCCATCAATTGTAACAGAAGCCTCTTCCATCCCCTCTAACAACGCTGATTGAGTTTTCGGTGACGTTCGGTTAATTTCATCGGCTAATACAACATCCCCCATGATTGGCCCTGGACGAAATTCAAACTCCATTGTTTTGGGATTATAAATAGAAATACCGACTACATCTGATGGCAATAGATCTGGCGTAAATTGAATACGCTTAAATTGTGCATCAAACGATTTTGCAAGTGCTCGCACCATCATTGTCTTTCCTACTCCAGGTACATCCTCCAATAAAACATGTCCCCTTGCTAATAATGCGACAATACTGAGCTCAGCAACTTCTCTTTTACCAATCATTACCTTTTCTATATTTTCTAAAACATTCTGTATTTGAGCATTCATTAATCGAAAAGCCTCCCATTCCATCAAGCAATTGTGTGAATTGCAAGCAAACTTAATCTAAGCATAGCGAAATCTGTCTTGTAAAACAATTATCTGAAACTTCTACTTCCTACGAACATTCATAAAAAAGGCTTGTTTGATAACATCCAAACAAGCCTAATCCTTATTATATAACGTCATTAACCATTAGAATGTTACAAATTCAATCTTTTTAACCATATTTCTTCTAAAGATGTAGAATTTTCTTGCAAGAAAATTTCAGATATCGCCCCAGAAATGATAATTTCACCTTCATGTAAAACTAATACATCATCTGCTATTTCTTCAGCAAAAGATAGCAAATGAGTAGAGAAGATAACGGTATTGCCTTTTTTCTTCTCCTCCAACATCATGTTTTTCAACTGTGCTATCCAAAAGGGATCTAGACCATTCGTTGGCTCATCTAAAATTAACAATGACCCGTTACCAAGTAAGCTCTGGGCTAGGTTTAGCCGTTGGAGCATCCCTTTGGAAAAGTGTTTAGCTCTTTGCTTCCGAACATCCCACAAGGAAACACGCTTCAGTACATTCTCTTGCTCATATTTATCTACTTGTTTTAAAGATGCCAACAGCTCTAATATTTCAGCTGCAGTTAGCATAGTTGGAAAGTTTACATCATCAGGCATAAAACGGATTGTTTGTGGTTGATGCCATATTATTTCACCAGATTGCTGTTTCTCTTGACCCGTTAACAAACGAATCAAAGTACTCTTTCCAGCCCCGTTTCCTCCAACCAATGCAAGAATTCGACCAGCTTGCAGCTGAAAGGAGGCTTCTTTTAATCCTCTATCATTTTCATAAACCTTAGCTACATTTTTTCCCTCTAACAGAATCATCGCCGCTCCCCCTCCTTTAACAGCTTCGTAGCAAGCATTAACGGTAGTACAATCCAGAGTATTGTTATTATTCCATACCCCACCTGACCAAGCGGTGATAAGTAAAACCTCGTTACATCATAAAAGGCTGGACCAAGCACACTAGCTTGATTACTAAATATAAAATAGCCGAAGCGCAGCCATTCTACTGGATTAATATGTATCGTTATGATGATGAGCTTTTGTAAAAGATGCCCTGAAACAACTGCACCTATCGCCATTAAAGCATAAGAAATGAGCAATAAAAGAAAGGACCATACTACAAGTGATAATGCAAGTGCAAATAATCTTGTTTTTGCAAATACCCCTAGCAAGATTCCTAAAGACACAAAGATAATAATACATAATAGCGTAAGAATAACTAAAACAATTGGTAACCGTACCCCACCTAGTAACCCACCTACGGTTAATACAAAACCAAATGCCACTACTATTACTAATAAAAACGCAAGTACCGTAGCTACATATTTGCCTGTAATATATTGCTTCCGCTTCATAGGGTATGTTTTTAATAACGATAACCAACCTGATTCTATATCACCAGCTATACTCATACTACCAATGGTGAGGATAAATAGCGGCAGCAGAAATAATAACACACTTAAAAATGATGCAGTTTGACGTGTAAAGCCTTCAATATCTGGTAAAGCCATTTGTTGAATGACGACTATGGCAACGAAAACAAACGCAAACAGAAAGGCTACTAGTTGCATCCATCGACTTCTTAAAATCTGCTTCAGCTCTATTTTTACAAACATCACTCATGAATCCCCCAATTCAATGTCAGCAAATCACGATAGGCAAATAGTTGACCTTCTTCTTCATCATTCATCCATTCTTTGGCTTCGTCTTTTGTAGCAAATGCAATAACACCATAGTTCATCGGCGTCCAATAATTTTTGTTGTACACATAAATCGCTTTATAAACGTCAATCCATTCATTCGTTGCTTTATTTTTAATATAGGCTGCTCCCACTTCACCATCGCCATTTAGCTCAATGTAATCCATTAAGCATCCAATATCATCAAAAATCTCATAGTCTCCATTTTTCAAAACAATTTGCCCTGCGTATTCATTATGAACAATACTCATATTACAAACTTCACAAACATCTGTTTCACTATTAATTTCACGTGGAAGGTATGTTTTTTCACCACAGCCTACTAAAATAACGCCACATATAATTACTATCATTATCCATCTAGTCACACTCGTATCCCCCTTTTCCAAAGCCATAAACTTCCCATAAACACGATAAAACCAATCACTAATTGTAAGATATTTAATGAAAACTCTATCTCTTTCATATTGCTCAGTAATTTTGGTTCATTATCTACCAGTAGATTTCGTTCTGTTTTATTAATCTGTTGATCTAGTGACGTCAGGATAACAACGCTTGGTGATGCCACAAAAAATTGATAAACCGGCTGTCTCACCATCCATTGTCCAAAACTTGACACAGCCACATATGGAACATCTCCAAAACCATCACCTGTAACATCTAGCCCTGTATAATCATCATAAAAATTATGAATTAAACGTAACCCCCGATTGTCTGACCTTGCTGTTAATATATTGCCTGTAAACTGATTATCCATAATGATTGAACGCTCATCGACTTTTGTACATTCTAATGCAGTTTGATTCATCTGAAAGCGATTTTCTTGTATTTGAATCACTGAACTCTTCTGCAACGCTACCCCTACACGATTATGTAGAAAGCTATTTTCTCTTACCATTGCCTCCTGTGTGTCATACATCATAAGTCCATAACTATTGAAGCCATTATGAGCACTAATTGTATTACTACTTATTTCTAAATTAGTAGTCATCATCACCATAAGACCTGTAACATTCTGTAAATATGTATTGAACAACACCTTCACATTACTTGAATACATAAAATGTGTTCCATAACGGCTATTTGTTACCTTGTTTCGCTGTACATCTATTCGCGTCCCTTCTTCAACATATATACCATCCTGGACTTGTTCGATCGTATTTTGATCGATCACGACATCTTCACTTTTAAAAATCGCAATTCCATTTCCTTTTTCAGCAAAGTGAGATTCATTTCCAATGATCCTATTTTCTAAAATTCGAATATGCCTTGATTGTTGAAGATATATACCAACTCGGATATCTTTTAGTTCAATAGCTCTTAGCTCTAAATTATCCGCCTCATTAGCAACAATTCCTTTATTTTTTGCTGTTATCCTTATATTTTCTATAGAAACATTCGATACATGTTCAATTTTTAATACAGGTTCATCATTTTGAGCATAAAGCTCAGTCCCTTTTTGTCCGTACAGTTTGATCGGTTTCTTCACCGTGAAATTCCCTTGGTAACGACCAGCAGGAATATGAATACTATCTCCAGCTTTTGCTTGATCGATAGCATATTGAATATCAAATTCTGCATACGCCGTTTGACTTGTCATGAGAAAAAATAAAAAGAACAACATGATTTGCTTCATCACTTTCCACCTCCTCATTCAGCAAGAAAAGACTAGAGGATTTCCCCTAGTCTATGATTTAATGACCGTGCCCTTCTTGATTCATCTCATTCGAATGCATAGAACCGGATGCATCTTTTTCATCCTCAGCCTTTTTTTGCATCATTTTCTTACGTCTCTCCAATGCATCATCTTTAATTTTTTGTAGTTCCTCCACATAAGCTTTCGAATTTTCTTGCATATATTTATCTGCTTCAGCCTTGTCCACGAAATAAATATAGCCCCAGTTCATCGGAGATTTCAGCTCTGTTTTTATAATTGTTACATCTTCAATCTTTGCCCAATCTTTCGACACAAAATCACGTACAAATTTTTCGTTTTTTTCTTCATTAGCAACCTCTGCATTTAATAAACAGCCAATATCGTCATAAAAAGCGATTGTTCCATCTTCTTTTATTGCCTGTGCTGAAAATACACCCATATCATGGTCTTTCATATAAACTTTCATATTACACATTTCACAAGTTGTCTCTTCTTCTGGCTCTTGTAACCGTGTATCTACTAATGAAGCAACTTGCACGGTTTCTGATTCATTTTTCGTAACTTCTTGCTCAATTTCCGTTTCTTCTACCTGTTTTTTTTCGCTACCACAAGCTGCAAGTACAAATAATAATATTAGTGCAGGTAACCATAATTTTTTCACAACTTTATCCTCCAAGTTTAGTTTTTTGTTGCCACCTCCTACATTACAGATTAGTTGTGAAATTAGTTAAAAATCGCTGTGAAGAAATGGAAAAATTACCTTGAACATTCCATGAACATCTTCACTTCAAATATTTTGATTTTAGTACTTTCATTTACTTCCCCTCAAAAATAAAAACTCTCCACACTGATGTGGAGAGTTTGGCTTATATGGAAGAACGGTAACTATTGAGACGCTTCTTTTGTTTGTTTAAACGACTGAGCTTTAATGCCGTCTCATTTAATTCACGGCGAATTTCCAAATCACTAGCGCTATCTATATGGATAGGTGTAATCGGTTGCTGCTGTTGTGAATTAACAGAAATAGTTGTTGAATTGTACGTCTTCTCTTTATTTTTTTGTAATCTATTCCGAAATTGCTTTTGTGGATTTTGCCCAAAGTTATGGCTGAGATCACCAGCATGTAAATACTGTTGTTCCTGCCGAAAAACACTACTTGTCGTTGCACTCACTCTAGAAGTCCTCATAAAAAGTTACCCTCCCCTACATTTTATTATCCTTATAGGTAATTATATCGACATTATATGCTGACAATTAACAACATAGAACCATAATACATAAAAAAAGAGCGAAAAGAGCTATTTTTAAAAGTGAAACCACTTTCTTTATAACCCTTTTCGCTCATCTTACTTCCAAAAATCATCAAATATTGTAATTGGCATATGACGTTTATGTTGGGAACGCAAATAATACCCTTCTAATCTTTGGCGAGGTTCTTCTGGAATTTCTTTCCCCTCTAAATAATCATCTATTTGATCATACGACACACCTAGCGCCACTTCGTCTGGCAATGAGGGACGATCTTCTTCTAAGTCTGCTGTAGGCACCTTTTTATAAAGATGCTCAGGGCATTGAAGTTCTGCTAACAATTGCTTTCCTTGTCGTTTATTTAAACGAAAGATTGGCATTAAGTCTGCTCCACCATCACCAAACTTTGTATAGAAGCCTGTAATAGCTTCCGCAGCATGATCTGTTCCTAATACAACCGCTCCATTCATTGCAGCAATTGAATATTGGACCTTCATACGCTCACGAGCCTTTTCATTCCCTTTCACAAAGTCATTCAGCTCAACCCCCGCATTTGTTAGAGCTCTCACACTAGCATCCACTGCGTCTTTTATATTTACTGTATAAACCTTCGTTGGCTTTATATAATCAATGGCATCTTGGCAATCCTGTTCATCAGTTTGTACGCCATACGGTAATCGTACAGCGAAAAACGAATACTTCATTTCTCCCTCTTCTGCATTTAATTCATCAATAGCCAACTGCGCTAGTTTTCCTGTTAATGTTGAATCTTGACCACCAGAAATACCAAGAACAAAACCTTTTACAAAACTATAGCGTTTTGCATATTCCTTTAAAAAATCAATTGATTTACGTATTTCCCTCTGTACATCAATGTTAGGCAGTACGCGTAATTCCTCAATAATTTGTTGCTGTAAAGTCATTGCACCCGTCACTCCTTTTTACATTCGTTTAACCATCGCATGCACTTCTTCAATATTACGCATCTTATTATCCCAGCATTTTTGACTGAGATCGACCGGATATTCTTCAGGATTCATCGCACGCTTATATTCATCCCACAACAGCTCTAAATTCTCCGCCGCGTAATCACGCATTTCCTCTAATGTAGGGTTTTGATAATTGATCGCTCCATTTTTAATAACATGCTGATGTAAATTTTTTGCTTCAAAATTTGTGACAAACTTTGAGACAAACGTATGAATCGGATGGAACATTTTGATACGTTCCTCAGCTTGAGGATTTTCATCGTGCATTGTGATGTAGTCTCCTTCTGCCTTTCCATTCTTTTTATCGATAATACGATAGACATTTTTCAAGCCTGGCGTTGATACCTTTTCCGCATTAGCTGAGATTTTTATTGTATCTTCAAGTTGCCCTTCGCTATTCTCGATAGCCACCATTTTATATACTGCACCTAACGCAGGCTGGTCGTAAGCTGTAATAAGCTTTGTACCAATTCCCCAAACATCCACTTTTGCTCCTTGAGCTTTTAAATTTAAGATGGTGTATTCATCTAAATCGTTTGAGACAATGATTTTGGCATCATGGAAGCCTGCAGCATCCAACATACGACGAGCTTCTTTTGATAAGAAAGCAATATCGCCGCTATCTAAGCGTATGCCAATAAAGTTAATTTTGTCTCCTAGCTCTTTAGCTACTTTAATTGCAGTTGGCACCCCTGATTTCAATGTATTATAAGTATCTACCAAAAACACACAATCGCGATGACGTTTTGCATAAGCATGGAATGCATCATAATCATTTTTATAAGCTTGTACTAATGCATGGGCATGTGTACCAGAGACAGGAATTTTAAAAAGTTTACCTGCTCGAACATTACTTGTGGAAGCAAAACCACCGATAAACGCGGCACGCGTTCCCCAAATAGCAGCATCCATCTCTTGTGCACGCCTTGTACCAAATTCCATTGCCACTTCATTTTTAATAATTTGCTTGATACGGCTAGCCTTTGTAGCAATTAATGTTTGATAGTTAACAATATTAAGTAAGGCTGTTTCAATTAGCTGCGCCTCTACTAATGGAGCTACAATTCGGACGATTGGTTCATTAGCGAAAACAAGTTCCCCTTCTACCATGGAATACATTTCTCCAGTAAATCGGATGTTCTTTAAATACTGAATAAAGTCATCTTTATAACCTACTTCATCACGTAAATACGCAATATCCGATTCACTAAAACGAAAATCACGTAGATAATCAAGCATTCGCTCTAACCCAGCAAATATGGCATAGCCATTACCAAAAGGTAATTTTCTAAAATACAATTCAAAAACCGCTTTTTTATTATGTATGCCATCCGCCCAGTAGGATTCTGCCATATTGATTTGATATAAGTCTGTGTGTAGCGCTAAGCTATCATCTGCATAGTTTGATCTCAAAAGAAACCCCTTCTTCCGCTTTGATAATTAGTCCTAGTATACACTATATACCCAAATTCTTGCGTATTACATTCCCTCTTGTAGATGTTAGGTTTTCTAACATAAATAGTCAGAAAATTTAGAACTGTACACATTTTAGACACAAATTTTAGTACCGCTTTCATTCCCTTTATAAAAACCTTTTTTCTAAAATACTTCGAGACTAGAAATATTCCATGTAAACTAACCTTACATAGAATTCAAAAAAACAATTGCACTGTTTTTAATACCGTTTTAACATGTAAATTAAATTTACGCAAGGAGCTGGTACTCATGAAAAAAATTGAAGCAATCATTCGTCCTGAAGTTTTTGGAGCTGTTCGGGATGGTCTTGCACAGGAAGGAATTGCAGGGTTAAGCGTTTCTGAAATCGCTGGTTGTGGTCGTCAGCTAGGTCGAACAGGACTCTTCCGCGGCAATACGTATGAAATTGAATTTTTACCTAAATTAAAATTAGAAATGATTGTAGACGATGGCAAAGTTGATGCCATTGTAGAGATTTTATTGCGTGAAGCAGCAACCGGTAAAGTTGGGGACGGGAAGATTTTCATTTATCCAGTAGAACAAGCAATTCGTATCCGAACAAAAGAAGTCGGATCGATTGCAGTAGAATAAAGGGGGCGATATAGATGGATGAAGTACTATTATCTGTTAATTTAATTTGGGTGATGCTTGGCACTATTTTAGTATTCTTTATGCATGCAGGTTTTGCTATGGTTGAGGCTGGATTTACCCGCTCAAAAAACGCAGTCAATATCATCATGAAGAATTTTCTTACCATTTCTCTTGGTGGAATCGTCTATTTTTTATGTGGCTATGCCATTATGTTCGGAGACTCAGTAGGTGGCATTTTCGGCACAAGTGGCTTTGCTTTAAAAGGAGTAGATGATCTTTCTTTCTTTATCTTCCAAACGATGTTTGCTGCAACTGGAGCAACTATTTTATCGGGGGCTGTTGCAGAACGTACTAATATTTTCGCTTATGTTGGAGTTATTATACTTATGTCTTTAGTTGTTTATCCTGTAGTAGGCCACTGGGTTTGGAGTGGTCAAGGTTGGTTAACAGATTTAGGTTTTGTTGATTTTGCTGGCTCGACAGTTGTCCACTTAACAGGGGCTGTTGCAGCATTTGTCGCAGCAGTTATGGTTGGACCTCGACTAGGCAAATATGAAAATGGGCGAGTAAATGTTATTACAGGACACAGCATTCCATTAGGTGCATTAGGCGTATTTTTACTTTGGTTTGGTTGGTTCGGCTTCAATGGCGCTTCTACTTTAGCTGCTGATCCAGAGCTAGTTCCTAGCGTTATTGCTAATACGTTTTTTGCAGCTGCAGCTGGTGTCGTTGCCACTGCTTTCTATACAAAATTTCGATACGGACATATCGATGGCTCTCTTACATTAAATGGTGCATTAGCTGGGCTTGTAGGGATTACTGCTGGTGCAGCGAATGTCAGCATTTTTGGCTCACTTATCATTGGTTTAATTGCTGCCCCTTTACTTGTGGAAGGTGTACGCTTCCTAGAGTGGAAGCTAAAAGTTGATGATCCTGTTGGAGCAATTGCTGTTCATGGTATTTGTGGTATTTGGGGAACACTGGCAGTTGGCCTCTTTGATATTGGTGGGCAAGGCTTATTTTATGGTGGGGGTTTTGGTCTATTAGGTATTCAAGCAATCGGCGTTATTGCAACTATTGCTTGGGTTAGTGTATCTGTAGCTGCAGGTTTATTGATCATCAAAGCATTTGTCCCATTACGAGTAACAGCTGAAGAAGAAATTGCTGGATTAGATGTAATGGAACACGGAACGCCTGCCTACGAATACCAAGATATTTTCAAAAGCTCCGCTGTGCGAGGCGAAACCTTCGCTCATCGTTTAACACATTTCGGTAAAACGCAGAACAATGTTCAAGAAGAACAACATGTATAGCTAGTTCATCTGCTCCTTTATCTTTGGATAATGGGGCAGATTTCTTTTGGTGCACTCCTACATGTGAAACTGTTCGTTTACAGAGAAAGAAGATTACTTTGTTTGAAGTGATCTAATCCATAGAAAAAGCGCTCTTTCCATTATTTCGCAAGAGACTAACATTTACCGCTTCACTCGTTCTATTCCTTCTCTAACTCAAGTAAAAATTGTTTCATAGCTAAGCCGCTTCTGAAGCCTGTTAATTGACCATTTTTGCCAATAACCCGATGACATGGAATAATTGCCAGGATTGGGTTTGCTCCAATAGCAGTCCCCACCGCTCGAACCGCTTTGGGATTACCAATGCGTTGAGCAATATTTCCATAAGTTGTTGTTGTACCATAGGGTAATTCTTTTAATGCATCCCACACTGCTAATTGAAATGCTGTCCCTTTCACATGAATTGGAAGATTAAATTCAATAAGTTCCTTCTTAAAATAGGCTGTTAACTGCTCTTTATATGGGAGCAACTTTTCTGAATTCTCTTCAAAACAATATCCTTTAAATGGTTTTATAGCCCACTCCTTTACTTCATCGAATGCTGCATTTGGTGTACCTATATAAACAAGTCCTTTGTCTGAAGCCACAACATACATATCGCCTTGTGCATATGTTAATGTATCGAAATACAATATTTCCATTCCCAAATCCCCTTCTTTCTTTTATTTCAACACCATCTTCCAGTCATTTCATGCTACAGTTATTTTACTGACTAAAGTAAAGGAGTTTCAATAGATGAATATGTTATATGAACCTGCCATTCACTTTCAACAAGTTCATTTTTCAGTAAATGACAAAATGATATTAAAGTCAATTACTGGGTCATTTCCGAAAGGGCAAATCACCACTCTCGTTGGCCCCTCTGGCGCTGGTAAAACAACATTACTTAAATTATGTAATGGCCTTCTCTCACCATCAAATGGGCATATACTCGTCGATAATCAACCTATTTCTACATATGATCCAACAGCTTTAAGAAGGCATGTTGGTATTGCTTTACAGGCAGCTCCTATGATAGCAGGTACAGTGTTAGAGAATCTTGCACTTCCCCGTACACTGCAAGGACAAAAACTTTTGCAGCAGGAGGCTATTCAATATTTAGAGGACGTTGGGTTAAACGAAAGCTTCCTGCATCAATCTACAAATGATCTATCAGGCGGACAACGTCAAAAGGTATCCATCGCTCGAACACTTATCAATAAATCCTCTATTTTATTATTAGACGAAATAACGTCTGCCTTGGATCGTCAATCCGTACAGGATATTGAAAAATTGATTGTCACCATTAACAAAAAATACAACGTTACCATGATTTGGATTACCCATAATTTGCAACAAGCGCTAACGATCGGTCACTATACATGGGTTATGATGAATGGGGAGCTCGTTGAAACTGGTAAAAGTTCATTACTCGATGCACCAACAAATCCACGTGTTGCCGAGTTTGTACAGGGGGTAAACAAATGACATATACAGCCTTATCACTGACATTAATTTTTGTTTGTATCCCTTTACTATTATCCAAAATATTAAAATTAGACCTTGAAAAAGATACGCTTATTGCAACATTACGCTCCATCATTCAATTGCTTGCTATCGGCTATATATTAAAATTTGTGTTTGATGCGGATAGTTTTAGCTATATTCTCCTGATGGTAGCACTAATGATTATCGTGGCCACGTTAAATGCACGAAAAAAAGGAGCAGGTATTAAAGGAATCACCTGGAAGATAGCACTAACTCTTGTCATGATAGAAATAATTACACAAGGTGTTTTGCTAGGCTTTCATATTGTTCCAGCAACCGCTCAGTATATCATTCCCATTAGCGGGATGCTAATTGGTAATTCCATGGTGCTATCCATTTTATTCTTAAATCGTTTTACAGCTGAAATTATTAACAATAAGGATCAAATGGAACTAATACTATCCCTGGGTGGCACACCAGAACAGGCTATTCATCGTCAATTAATTAATGCCATAAAAGCTAGTATGATTCCTACGATTGAGAGTCAAAAAACAATCGGGCTAGTACAGTTACCAGGTATGATGAGTGGTCAAATTATTGGGGGAGCCGACCCTATTCATGCAGTCCAATTTCAACTTTTAATTATCTTTGCTCTCTTAACTACTGCAACATTATCCAGCGTTATGATTGGCTTTTTAAGTTATCCTGCACTATTTAATGAACGTATGCAATTACTCGAAATGAAATAATTGTTAGGCTGAATGTAATATAGTTTAAAAAATTTATGTTATACTAAAAAGAAAATGCAGTTAGGAGAATGACCATGTTATTACGCGATTTTTTCATCCACTTATCTGAGAACCAACTATTAAACAGTGCTGCAAAGAAATATGGCCTAAAATTAGGAGCACAAAGTGTAGTAGCTGGTACAAATATCGAAGAAACAATTGCAAGCATTAAAGAACTAAATGCACATAATATTTCTTGTACAGTAGATAACCTAGGTGAATTTGTTTCAAGTAAAGAAGAAGCGACTGCTGCTAAAGAAAAAATCCTTACTGTGATCGAAGCTATTCACGAAAATGGTGTAGCGGCACATATTTCATTAAAGCCATCTCAATTAGGCTTAGATATTGATGTTGATTTTTGTTATGACAATCTGTATGAGATTGTAGAAAAAGCCGCTTCATACGATATCTTTGTTAACTTTGATATGGAAGACTATGGACGTCTACAAACTTCCTTCGATATGGTGGAAGAATTATCGAAAACATTTAATAATGTTGGTACAGTCATCCAATCATACTTTTACCGTGCAAAAGATGATATTGAAAAATTTAAGGACTACCGTTTACGTATCGTAAAAGGTGCTTATAAAGAGCCAGTTGAAGTAGCCTATCAAGATAAATTAGATATTGATTTAAACTTTATTGAGTTGATTGAATATCACCTACTAAATGGTAAATTTACATCAATCGCAACTCACGATCACAATATTATTGCGCACGTAAAACGCTTTGTAGCTGATCATAATATTCCACTTGATAAATTTGAATTCCAAATGCTATATGGTTTCCGTACAGATATGCAAAAAGAACTTGCAAAAGAGGGCTATAACTTCTGTGTGTACGTTCCATTCGGTGAAGATTGGTACGGCTATTTCATGCGCCGTTTAGCTGAGCGTCCTCAAAACCTTAATCTTGTCACAAAACAAGTATTTACGAAAAAAACGAATACTGTTCTTGCAGTAGCAGCAGGTGCATTCGTTCTTGGCCGTTTAACTAAACGTAATAAGTAAAAAAATGAGAACCTTTTCGGTTATGATGCGAAAAGGTTCTCATTTTATTTATTCCATCCTTTTTCTTTAAAGCGTGCAATGGCCTCAATTCGATTGCCGACGTTTAGTTTTTCTAAAATCGTCGAAATATAGTTACGAACTGTGCCAGCAGACAAAAACAGCTCAGCAGCAATTTCCTTTGTCGTCTTGCCCTCTGCTACAAGTGTCAGAACTTGACTCTCTCGCTCCGTTAAAGGATTTTCACTATCATCTTCATAGACAAAATCAACGAGCTCTGGCGCATAAATGCGTTTACCGTCCATGATTGTACGGATTGCGCTCACTAACTCCTCTATAGGGCTATCCTTTAATAAATAGCCTCTGACACTCGCTTTTCTAGCACGTTCGAAATAACCAGGTCTAGCAAATGTAGTTAAAATAATGACTTTACAACCTGAGCCAGTGCTATGCATTTCTTCTGCTGCATCTAGTCCCGTTTTCACTGGCATTTCAATATCCATAATACAAATATCAGGCTGATGCTCTTCCACAAGCATCAATGCTTCCTCACCATTTTTTGCTAAGCCAACAACCTCCATATCCTCCTCCATACTAAGTAAAGAGCGAAGCGCGCCTAATAGCATCCCCTGATCTTCAGCAATCACAATTCGTATCATGTCACAATCCTCTTTTCTATATGTTCTTCAGATTGTCTTTGACATTCTGATGCGTAATAGCTACTGGGATAGTTACCGTTAATGTGGTGCCCTCAACACTTTCAATTTTGAAGGACCCATTAATAAACTCTAAACGTTCCCGCATTCCTTTCAATCCATTACCAGTTCTCCAGGCTTGTTTTTTCGTAATGCCCTGTCCGTTATCTCGCACTACTAAGTAAACTTCTTTAAAATTTTGATGGAAAGCAATTTCACATTTTGTTGCTCCACTATGTTTGACAACATTATTAACCGCCTCTTTTAAGCACATAGATAAAACATTCTCTACAAGTGGTGGAACTTGCAGTGCGTTTTTATCCCCCTCAAAGACAAACTCCATTTCAGCTGCCTTTAGTATTTGTGAAATACGCATGATCTCATCTTCAAATTTTGCCGTGCGCATATCTGAAACTAATTCCCGAACCTCTTTTAAAGCAATACTAGCCGTCTGGCGTATATCCTTAATCTCAATCAAGGCCTGCTGGGGATTTCGTTCAATCAGCCTAGAAGCTAGATCACTCTTCAAACCAATCATGGACAATTTTTGTCCTAATGTATCATGCAAATCTCGAGCTATTCTTTGTCGTTCTTCAAAAACAATTAACTCAGCAATACGTTCATTGGCTGTTTCTAACTGTCCCTCTAAATTTTCACGTTTATTTTTGGAATAAAGCGTTAGCGGTAAAAGGACAACAGCTAAAATAGTTAATACAACGAAAGGCAACTGCGATAAAAATAGGTTGAGCTCTACAAAGAATCCAGCACCAGTTGAAATAACTGTAAAGCCAATATGTAGACCATACATAATATAAAAGCCGACGGGTCTTCGGATATTGCCAATAAAAAATGCTGTAAAAATGGACAAATAGACATAGCCATACAAGATGGTCATAATAATGTTTATGACCATTTCAAAGCTAATCCACATATAAACTAAACCGCTTTTCGAATTCATGGCAAATCGATAGAAGATAAAATAGAGCATTAAAAATGTAATGCCTATCGATATTTCGATATAAGATGATTTCCTAAAAATGAAGAAAAACGGTAGGAAACAAAAAATTATCCACAAATATACACTGAGCATCGGACTATTCGGAATAATACTATGCCATTTCCTCAACATAATCTCACGCTCTTTCCTACTTTTCCCTTATTATAACAAGAAAATTAAATTTATGCCTGTACATGCTTTGACCCATATTCTTCTCTTTACATAAAACAGCCATCTCTCTTGCAGAGATGGCTGTTATCAACTAAGCGGCAATACTGCCTCTTGCTTTACGTTTTATAATTTCATTTACTTCTTTAAACGTCACAAATTTACCTTGATCTTCATCATATAACTTGTAACGTAGTGATTCTAAACTCGTACGTAAAGTAATCGTTGTTGCCATGTGTAATGGCGGTGTCTCATTGTGTGCCTTTTCAAGATTATAATTAGGTACACGAGGAGCTAAGTGATGTACATGATGGAAGCCAATATTCCCTGTTACCCATTGTAAAAGTTTTGGCAATTTATAATAGGAGCTTCCTTCAACTGCAGCTTTCACATAATCCCACTCTGAATCGTGTTCAAAATAAGAATCTTCATACGTGTGCTGGATGTAAAATAACCAAATTCCTAAAGAACCTGCAATAAATAAAGTAACGCCTTGCACTAATAAAAACGCTTGCCAGCCCATGAAGAAAATTAAAGCAGCACAAATTCCCACAATGACAATATTCGTTAAAATTGTATTGAGACGTTCCTTCTTCTTCGCATCCTTACGATTAAAACGATTTAAGACAAGAACCATATAAAGTGGGCCTAATCCAAACATCACAAATGGATTACGATAGAAGCGGTACCATAGACGTTGCCCTTTTGAGGCTTGCATATATTCTTCAACTGTCATCATATCAATATCACCGATACCACGCTTGTCTAAGTTTGAGCTTGTTGCATGGTGAATTGTATGTTCACGTTTCCATTTTTCATAAGGGAATGATGTTAGCACCCCAGTAAAAAATCCAACCCAGTCGTTTGCCTTTTTACTTTTGAAAAATGAGCCGTGTGTACAATCATGAAAAATAATAAAAGTTCGTACGACAAAACCTGCTGAAATAGCACTTAAGCCGACTGTTAGCCAAGGTGATACATCCACTAACAAGTAACCAGCCACCCATAATGCAATTAACGGTACAATTGTATTTATAATCTGAAAAACACTTTTACGCGTATCTGATTTGGCAAATGGCGCTACATCTTGGCGTAACTTTTTTGTTTTTTCTTTAATAGTTGCCATCTTTTACTCCCTCGTTTCTTTTTTTCTTATGACCTCATCATAAAACAAGAGTACAAGTCAGTAACAGACGCAAACATCACAAAAAGGATATGACATTTGTCATATCCTTTTATGATTTCGGTCCAGTCAAATGAAGTTGATAGAACACAAGGTCTAGCCATTGTTCAAATTTATAGCCTGCATTTTTAATGGTTCCTGCATATTCAAAGCCTAATTTTTCATGTGCTTTAATACTACCAATGTTTTCTCCATCAATACCAGCAACAAGCGTTTTGACACCATTTTCTTCAGCGATCGCTATCAGCTTGTTCATGAGCTTTTTCGCAATCCCTTTTTGATAATGTTCTTTATGCACATAGACAGAGTGCTCCATTGTATATTTATAACCTGGGTAAGGACGGAATTGACTATAGGTAGCAAAGCCAGTGACAAGCCCATTATCCTCAAATACAAGTAAAGGATTATCAAATGCTTGTTGCTCCCTAAACCACTGTACTTTTTCATCTAAAGTTTGTATGTCGTATCGATAGACAGCCTTGCTTGTTAAAATAATATCATTATAGATAGCCAAAACCTCGGGAATATCTCTTTCTTCCATGAATCGTATCATTCTGCTCACTTCCCTTAACCAAATGTTTTCTTCTATAAAGGAACAGAGATAGACAGTCATTGAATAGACTATCTATCTCCTCTTATTTTATGCCTTAAACATTGAAGTAGCGAGCATCAGGATGAGCAAAAACGATTGCAGATACAGATGCTTCAGGCTCCATCATAAAGCCTTCTGTAAGATGGACACCAATATCCTCAGGTTTTAATAGGCCGAATAGTTTCTCTTGATCCTCCAAGTTAGGACATGCAGGATATCCGAATGAAAAGCGTTGACCTTGATATTTTGCAGCAAAACGATCTCTCATAGTGAAATCTGTTGCATCAGGGAAGCCCCATTGGTCACGAATTTCCTGATGCATACGTTCAGCAAAGCCCTCTGCTAATTCTAAAGCAGTCGATTGCAAGGCATGACTTTCAAGAAATTTCCCAGCCTCTTTTAACTGGCGTGCTTTAGCCATAACTCCTTGACCTGCTGTTACAACCATGAGTGCAATATAGTCCATTTCACCGCTCTCTACCGTTTTTAAGAAATCTGCAAGACATAAAAATGGTTCAACCTGCTGACGAGGGAAGGTAAAACGTTCAATTTCTGTCTTACTATCAGCAGGATCATACACAACGACATCATCACCATCTGCTTGAGCAGGGAAAAATTGATACAAACCTGATGGCTTTAATAGATCACTTTTTAAATAATCATCTACTAAATCCTTGAGCTCTGTTGCTCTTGAATCGCCCGCATCAAGCAATTGCTGGACTTGACCTTTCAAGCCTAAATGGTGTCCTAGTAATGTACGCATATTAACATAAGGATATAAATGAGATACAGAATAGTCTTTTTTCACATGACGTCGTAAATCAGCTGGTAAAAATACTGGCGCTCCTTTTACTGTTCGTGCAGGCTTTATTGTTACCTCTTTTGCCGGACGAGCAGCTCGTTTTTCATCGGCCGCTAAACGTTTTTGACGGGATTTTTCAATTTCTGCTAAGAAATTTTCACGTGTCCCTTCACCCATTAATAGATTCGCTTGCTCTAAGCCTTGCATAGCATCCTTTGCATAAATAACAGGACCACCATATTCATCTGCAATTTTTGTTTCAGTAAAACGACGTGAAAGTGCAGCACCACCTACTAAAATAGGTACATCAATTCCCGCCTCTTTAAAATCCTGAGCAGTAATAACCATCTGTTGCGCTGATTTTACGAGTAAACCTGACAGCCCAATAAAATCAGGTTTTTCCTTACGAATCGCTTCAATCAATTGGGCAGGGGTTACTTTAATGCCCAAATCGACTACCTTATAGCCATTATTACTTAATATAATATCAACAAGGTTTTTCCCAATATCGTGAACATCGCCTTTTACTGTAGCAAGTACCATTTTCCCTTTTCCAGCACTCTCTTCATCCTTCTCCATGAATTGCTCTAAATGAGCAACTGCGGCCTTCATCACACCTGCTGATTGTAAAACCTCTGCTACAATGAGTTGATTATCATTAAATAATCGACCTACCTCAGCCATGCCCTCCATTAAAGGACCATTAATTATATCAAGTGGGGCCTCGAAGATTTCCCGTGCAGCGTCCAAATCCTCAATTAGCCCTTCTTTTGTACCTTCTAATATATAGTAAGCTAAACGACCTTCAACCGTTTTTGGAATATCAGCTTCCGTTTTTTCCTTCTTTTTATCTCGATAAAAATCTGTAAACACTGCTAATGTTTCATCATTTGTATTAAAGAGCAGGTCATTTGCGAGTTTGATTTCCTCTTCAGGGATGGATGCATAACGCTCCAATTTCTCTGTATTAACAATGGCATAATCTAAGCCCGCCTGTGTACAATGATAGAGATAAACAGCATTCAGTACTTCACGACCAACAGGTGGTAAGCCAAATGAGATATTACTTACGCCAAGTACAGTCAATGTCTGCGGCAATTTTTCTTTGATGAGACGAATGCCTTCAATTGTTTCTAGCGCTGAACCAATATACTGCTCATCCCCAGTTCCTACAGGGAACATTAATGGGTCGAAAATGATATCCTCTGGTGCAATCCCCCATTTTTCCGTTAAAAGTTGATAGGAGCGCTCGGCAATTTCGAGCTTTCGATGACGGTCAACCGCCATCCCCTTTTCATCTATCGTTCCAACAACTAATGATGCACCATATTTTTTCACGAGTGGTAATACTGCATCAAATCGTTCTTCACCATCCTCTAAATTAATAGAGTTAATGATGGCTTTCCCTTGTGAAAACTTTAATGCTTCCTCAATTACTTTTTCATCAGTTGAGTCAATCACAAGAGGCACCTTAACCTTTTTTACAACCTCCTGCATAAATCCACGCATATCGGCTAATTCATCGCGATCAGGGTTGGCTAAACAAATATCAATAACATGTGCACCATTTTTGACTTGAGCACGTGCAATCTCTGCGGCCTCCTCAAATTTCCCGTCAATGATTAAATTCTTAAATTTACGAGAGCCGATTACATTTGTTCTCTCCCCAATAAATAACGGACGCATAGAATCGTCATACAATAACGGTTCAATTCCTGATACCGCATGACCATGTGTTTTTTCTGGTAATTGACGAGGTTTTTCATCTTTTAAGATCTCACGAATGGCTGCAATATGAGCGGGTGTCGTCCCACAACATCCACCTACAATATTAAGCCAACCCTTTTCTGCAAAACCTTTTAATTTTTGCGATAGCGATTCTGGTGATTCATGATAACACCCTTCTTCATCTGGTAAGCCAGCATTTGGGTAACAGCTAATATAGCCTGTTGAAAGCTCTGCTAATGAACGAATGTGATCCGTCATAAACTCAGGTCCCGTCGCACAGTTTAGGCCAACTGATAATGGTTTAATATGCTCGATCGAAATATAAAAGGCATCAATTGTTTGCCCTGCAAGCGTTGTACCCATCGGTTCTATTGTTCCTGAAATCATGACAGGTAGCTCTTTTCCCGTTGATGCAAAAGCGCGCTTTACGCCAAGTGTGCCTGCTTTGACATTGAGCATATCCTGACTTGTTTCTAATAACAAAACGTCGGCTCCTGCCTCAATTAAAGCTTTTGCCTGTACATAAAAATTTTCCTCTAGCTCTTCAAATGTAATACCACCTGTTACTGATAACGTTTTTGTTGTTGGCCCCATAGCCCCTGCAACAAAACGTGGCCAATCCGATGTGGAATAACGATCCACTGCTTGTCGAGCAATTTCCACTGCACGCTTATTAATTACTTCTGCTTTTGTGCCAAGATCATATTCATTTAACACAAGAGGCGTCCCACCAAATGTATTTGTACAAATAATATCTGCGCCTGCCTCTAAGTATTTATGGTGAATTTTTTCAATAACATCTGGTCTAGTAAGCACAAGATTTTCATTACAGCCATCAAGTTCCTCGCCACCAAAATCCTCTGCTGATAAATTTTCATTTTGTAGCATTGTTCCCATTGCGCCATCAAGAATTAAAATACGTTTCTCTAGTTGCTCTTCAATCGAGTGCTTAGCCATGTATACTTACTCCTTTTTTCTGTTCATCCAATTGCTTTATATATTTCATCAACTCTAGTGTCACATCGTAACGTAAAAATGGTGTAATAAGGTAAATCCCATTGAAATATTGCGTAGCCACTTCTACTAATTCTTTGGCAATAGCAATCCCTTCCAATGTTGCCTTTTCTTTATCTTCTCCACATGCTTTCATTCTTGTTAAGGCATCTTCAGATAATTTGATACCTGGCACTTCATGATGTAAAAATTCAGCGCTTTTATAACTCGTAACAGGCATAATACCGATGTAAATTGGAGCTTGTAAATGCTTTGTTGCCTCATAAATCTCTACAATTTTCTCTATCGTATATACTGGTTGAGAAATGAAGTAGTCTGCCCCATGCTCAATTTTCTTCTCCAAGCGTGTCACAGCACGATCTAACACACGGACGTTTGGATTAAATGCAGCAGCAACTGAAAAATTTGCTTTTTTACGAAGTGGCTTACCTGAGAAAGAGACCCCTTCATTTAATTGCTTAATTAATTGGATTAGCTCCATGGAAGATACATCATAAACACTTGTCGCACCTGGGAAATCTCCTACTTTTGTTGGATCACCCGTAACGGCCAACACATCATGAATACCTAAAGCATTTAACCCCATTAAATGAGATTGTAGACCAATTAAATTACGGTCTCGACATGTAATATGAGTTAGTGGGCGTACACCATGTGAGCTCTTCAACAATGCGCCCATTGCAATATTGCTAATACGTGGAGAGGCCAATGAATTGTCTGCCATCATAACTACATCTGCACCTGCATCATATAATTGCTTTGCTCCTTCAAGGAACCCATCAATCTCTAAATGTCTAGGCGTATCCAACTCTACTATGACAGAACGTTCACGTTTAACTTTTTCATGAAGAGGCTCATACTTTGTTGGCTCCGCTTCCCGAACAATCTCAATCTTTTTAGGCTTCGCAAGCTTCTCCTGAACCGGTGATAACTCTTCTAAATACTTCTTTGCTGCTGCAATATGTTTGGGTGTTGTACCACAGCAGCCCCCTATTAAACGTACACCTTGATCACGCAATTCAACAGCCGCTCGACCAAAATAATCAGCTTCTGATTCATAAACGACACGCCCATCCTCTAAGTCCAGAAGTGATGCATTTGGATAGGCCGACATAAATGCCCTATTAGGAAGTTCTACACCTTCAAATGCCTGAATTGTATGGTGTGGACCTAGTCGACAATTGACACCAACAATATCAGCACCTAGAGCTTCAAGCTCATGGAGAGCATTATTTAAAGACATCCCATTTTGTAGAACACCGGGCTCATGCATAGAAACTTGTGCAATAATCGGCAATTTTGTTTTTTCTCGTAGCATCTTTAAGGTTGCTGTTAATTCTTCAAAATCATAATAAGTTTCAAGTAAAAGGCCATCTGGATTCCCTGCAAGTAAGACTCTTGCTTGTTCTTCAATAGTCGCTAATATTTCATCCAAGGTTGCATCACTTTTACGAATTCCCCGAATACCACCAATTGTTCCTAAAACAAATTGACCGCCATCAGCCGCTGCTCGTTTTGCGATGGTGATAGCAGCTTCATTAAATTGTTGGACACGTGATTCCAATCCATAGCGAGCTAATTTAATGGCATTTGCACCGTACGTATTCGTTTGAATGATGTCAGCACCAGCCGCAATATATTCTCTATGAATCTTTTCAATTAACTCGGGTCTCTGAACATTCATTTCCTCATGGCAATACTCCAATCCATAGCCATATAGCACTGTGCCTATTGCACCGTCTGCCGTCAATACATGCGTTTTTAACCTTTCAAGCAATCCCATAAAATTAGCCTCTCTTCCTATGTCTCTATATAATAAAAAGCCTTCTTTCATAAAAAAAGAAGGCTTTAACGATTCATCATTGTTGTTCCTTCTCATCTTCGACTCAACGGTCTTCTGGATTTAGCACCTGACAATAAAGTTGGTTGCTGAAGCTTCAATGGGCCAGTCCCTCTGCTTCTCTTGATAAGAATTAAGTATGAATTTTTTAAATAATTAAAAGAATCATATCGTTTACTGACGAATGAGTCAAGACTATTTCACATAACAAAGTTTTTTTCCACTTAAAACCTTAGAAATTGGCAAGTTCCTTTGCAAGCTCTTCACCAATTTTTTTCCCGTTTTGAATGCAAGCACCAATACCTACGCCAAAATACGAGCACCCTGCAATCGATAAATTAGGATATTTCTCATGTAATTCTTGTAGTAATCCTTGTAATGCTTCACGATGCGCTAGATCATATTTAGGCATTTGATCAATCCATTTTGTTACATTCACAACGGTTGGCTGCTCCTCTATTCCTAGGCTCTTTCTCACATCTTCTAAAGCAACTGCTGCCAATTCTTCATCCGTCATGGCGCGTAGTTGCTCATAGGCTGGATTGATGCTCTTATAAAAGAGTCGCACAAGTAATTTATTTTCTTTCGATGTATGCTTCCATTTACGACTAGTCCAAGTTGCCGCATTACAAGTTACGTCTGAATTATGGGAAACAATATAGCCCGTTCCATCTGCTGGCAATTTAGCGTCTGGCACATCAAAACCTAAATAGATAGTAATCGCTGACGCTGTCGTAAATTGGTCAAAATAGCGGTTTAAAGATTCATCCTGTAGCAGATTTTGTACAGTATCGTTCGGTAATGCTAAAACGACATAATCTGACTCAATAATTTCACCATTAGCTAAGGAAATTGTGTAGTTCTTATCTTGTTTTTGAACATTTAGTGTAGTAACACCCTTGATAATTTCTACATCGGATAAGGTTTGTTCAAGTCGATCAATTAAAGAAGATAAACCATTTTTAAAGGATATAAATTTTTTGTTCGCTGCTTTAACAAATTGCTCACGATTCGCATCAAAGCCTTTAATAATACTTCCAAAATCATTCTTATAATCAATTAAATACGGTAAAGTAGAGCCAATAGAAAGCTGATGTAAATCTCCCGAATAAACACCTGCAAGGACTGGTGCAATTTGGTTTTTCACCAGTTCCTCTCCTAAATAGTAAGTTAAAAATTCACCAATTGAACTTTCCTTTGTGAAGCCATTGTTTGGCAATGTTAAATCCTTCAACGCTTCTTTTTTTCCCTGCTCGGAAATAAGTGTACTTTCCTCTAAGGATGCTACACTCATCGGTATTCCGAAAGTTGAATCTGCCGGAATAGCATGTAACTCATTATTCGTATAAATATAAGAAATACCTGTTTCGTTGTAAACTAATTCCGCCTCAAAATCAAGCTCCTGCACGAGTTCCATAACGCCTTGATGACGGGCTACAATAGAATCAGCACCCGTTTCCATGATGAAACCTTGTTCATGTGCTGAATATAATTTGCCTCCTAAATATGTATTTTTTTCTATAAGCACTAGACGAACATTTAAATTATGTTCCTTCACTTGACGTTGCAAATAATGCATTGTACATAGTCCTGTAATACCGCCGCCTAAAACAACAACTGTTTTCATCATAACCGCCCCTATTATTCATTCTTTCTACAGTATAATCCTTTTTTCATTGAAAATTACGTAAACCCTTTACAAATTTAGCAAAAATAGAGCTATTTCATCAGTGAAATAGCTCTTACTTTCTGAATCTCTATAAAATTGATCCTCTATAGCGATAACTTCACAACAAACATTTAAATAGGTACTATAGTGTTTATTACGTCTAAAAATATGAAAAATAGAATGTAAATGTTAGTAGTCTATCCTTTTAAATTTTGCGCAAAGCTCGCTAATTTTTCAGCTGAATTTGTTACCTCAGTAAATGAAGTGCCTAATTCACTTAATATGCCTACAATTGCTTGTATTTTTGTTGCCATACACTCATTTTGATCTTTTGCTTCTGTCATGGCTCCCAATATACTCGTAAATTGGCCTTCAGTTTGTAACATATTTTCTTCACCTGCTGCAACTTCATCTTGAATGTTGGTCAAAGAATACTCTAATTTCTCTGTTCGTTCACCTGTCTTTTTCAATAACAAAGCCACCGCTGTAACAGATTCTTTTGTCTGAATTGATAATTTACGTACTTCATCGGCCACTACGCTAAAGCCCTTTCCCGCTTCCCCAGCACGTGCTGCTTCAATTGCAGCATTTAAAGCCAATAGATTCGTTTGATTCGCAATATTGGTCACAACACTCATAATTGTTTCCATTTCCTTAGACATACCTGATAATTGTTCAATATTTTCTTCTATATCATGAAGAGAATGACTAATATTGAGCATATTTTGTGATTGATTTTTTAAACGCTCGCGACCCTCAAGTGCTTGGTTTTCAGCCAGTGTAGACACATCGAGTGATTTTTTTGCCAAATGTTTAATTTCGTCAGATTGCTTACTTAAGCAGCAAAATGAATTATTGGTTTCCTGCGAGATAGCTGCAAGTGCTTCCGAAGAATCTACAATCTGTCGTTCAATCGCTTCTTTTTCATGAACCATTTTTTCTTTCAGTTGTTCCACAGTGTTTTCAAAAGCTTCTAAAACGAGTTGTTGCTCAAAATTACAAATTTTCGATATAGCTCTGATCGTATTAAATTGATCTTGTGGAAATTCTATATTTTTTTCGACTAAATCAATAAATGATATCGATAAATCTTGGAATGCGCAGATATACCACTGTGTTCTAAGCCCAATGTGGACATGCACCTTTGCAATTTTTACACGCCTTTGGTAATACATCTCATCAATGGTTCCGTTAAACATTTCAATAATATGTTGCCGTAATGTTACTTTAAGCTTTTCTACAGAACTATGATGACTGATAATATCTACCAAATGATGCTCTGTTCCAATCATGTTGTAAAAACGGTTTACGATGTGATCTACATTATCCATAACTATTGGCTGGAAAGCTTTTAAATATTGTAAGTCGTTCTTCGTTAAGTTCAGCATTTCAATTTGCTTCGCCATCGATTGACGAGAGGACAAATCCATTTTCACTGTGTATTGCTGTAAATCCAATACCTTCGTCTTTCTTTGTTTTTGAAAAATCACACATCTTCCCTCTTTCATTCCGTTTACTTTCATCAGGCTGAGAAACATCAAATCCCTTTTAACATATTGATGGATACACGAAAAAATACCGATAAAATCTGATTAGTCAGATTTAATGGTTACATTCGATAGCGCAATTCCGTATGACAAACTTCCTCCAAAAGTATGTCGGGTACCCATTTGCTCAATTTATCCTAAGGTCATTTGCTCTCAGCAAACAGATATAGTCCCTACATGACTAACAGTAAATTATTTACGTATGCTTCTTTTCAAAATCACTCATTTACATTAATCATTTTATAAATGACTGTCAATCTTATTAATACCATTTTTTTACACAAAATGTATAAAAAGTCCTTGTTGTTAAATAAAGCGTAATAAACTATAAAAAAGCTACCACAATATTATTGGGTAGCTTTTTTAACTATTTTTTTGTTTATTATGCTTACTTGCTTTATATTTATTCTACTTTTTTATCGATCATCTTCAAATTTCACTATACTAATATTTTTTATCCTCAATCATGATCTATCTAAATACTCGTAAAAAGCAGTATGATTTAGACTAAAATACCCATATACCCTAGCATTATAAATCATTCTAAAAGCCTATGTTTTTTTAACACTAAATTTACAATCCTTTAAGTTCCTGTAATATTTTAGCCGCTTCTTCGGATCCTGCATCTGCCGCGAGTCCATACCATTTAATAGCTTCTTTCAGATTTCTATCTAACCCTGTATCTTTATTAAAAATATGCCCCAATTGTAGCTTGGCTTCCACATCTCCTTGAAGTGCAGCCTGCTTAAACCAATGAATACCTTTTTCGAGATTGCGTATTCCTGCCAGACCATTACTCCATATATAACCTAAATCATAAAAGGCGTCTACATGATATTGCTCCGCAGCTCTTTCATACCAAAGCAGACCACGATTGACATCTTTCGCTTGGCCTAAGCGCCCCTCTAAATAAATTCCACCAAGTCGATATTGTGCTTCCACATACCCTGCCTCAGCTGATTTTTTATAGGCGTTAAAAGCTTCTTTCTCATCTACCTCAACGCCTAACCCCTGCTCATAAATTATTCCTAACGTAAACATTGCCTCTGCCACATTCTTTTGTGCAGCATAATCAAACCATTTTTTTGCTAATATATAATTCGTTGCTACGCCCTCGCCATTAAAGTACATATCTGCTAAATTATTGGCAGCATCCGCATGTCCCTGCAAAGCTGCTTTTTCATAGTATGAAAAGGCAAGGGAATAATTTTCCTCCATACCTATGCCCCCAAAGCAAAAATTCCCAAGCATATATTGAGCATCTGTATTTCCCTGGGCAGCGGCTAGCTCAAACCATTTCAATGATTTTTCAGGTTGAAAATGTTTACCCTCTCTAGAATTATAGTATTCACCCAGTTGATATTGGGCATCCCCATCCTGCTCTTCAACCGCTTCTTTATACAAATCAATAATGAGCTCATGATCTAAGTTCTCTTCATCTAGAGCAGCAACTTGTTCATCTTGATGGCGAAAATACCACTCTACAATATCAAGCACATCATCTACTACTTCTATACTGTTTTTAAACTTTTCTAGCGAAGAAATTTGCCAAATGAGTATATAGATAGGCTGTGGAATGGCATCGCGCAAGACATCATCATATTCTGCCAACAGCGTTAATACATTCTCCTGTATCGATTGAGATTGCACTGTATGGACAATCTGTAAATGACGTTGTTGCTGTTCTTTTAATAACCCTCGTACTACTTGATACAGTATTTTCTGCAAGGCTGTTAGGTTAACTTCAGCGAATGTAAGTAATTTTATATTTTGAGCAAACCACTGATCTTGAGTTTGTGTAAGATTTTGTAGGGAAATTATTCGTTCTTTATTTCGCTTGGCTAAAATTTGCTCGTACATTATTTTCCTCCCTTGCACACTATGTAAAAAAACTGCCTTACCACTATTATATGGAAGACAGTTGAAGTTTGGTTACACATATGCTCTCAATAGTAAGCCTACGAATAGCGTAATAATTAAAAATACTGTGACATGGGTCCATTTATACATGGCTAATAAACCTATAAATTCTCGTGTGAATGCATTAGGAACATAGTAAAAAGCAGTTTTTGAACCAATCCCCTCGGCATCTAATGCTGCTTTCCTAGCATAAATACTTGCGCGAAACACATGGAAATTATTCGTAACAAAAATGGAACGATAGTTCTCTCCATGAGAATGGTGGTCCATTATTTGCTTTGAAAAGATCATATTTTGTTCTGTATTGGCTGAACAATCCTCCATAATTATCTTGTCAGTCGGAATATGATGTACTTCTATTAGGTATTGTTTCATTGCATATGCTTCTGATACCTTTTCATCATTTCCTTGACCACCAGAGACAATGATATAAGGCTTCATCTCATACTTTATATATTGCTTTACTGCTTCATCTAAACGGCTTGCTAAAAGTGGAGGTACTCTATCGCCAATTAATCCTGAACCTAATGCAATAATGTAATTTGGTTTATAACGTATTGGTGTAAGAAGATACAATATTGAATAAGCAAGGACACTAGTGTATAAGAACATTGTATAACCAAAAATCAAAAACGCATAGAAGAAAAGAATATGCCAAAATACATTTTCAATTTCAATAAAAATGACGAATACATACCATAACATCATAATAACAAAACTTAGCCCTAATATGGCTAACATTAAGTTACGGAATTTGCGTCCTTCCTTTTCCAATAATACTTTACTATTGAAAAACATGGCTATTGATAAAATAAACATAATACTTGGAAAGCTTCCTAATATAATGAATATCCCCATTTCAGAAATAATCCCCTGATCATTTGGTAGCAATAAAGGATAATGAATAATAAACGCTCTGACAATATATATCCCTATCACGCCAAGGGCTACAACGTTGAGAAAGCGCCTTTTTTCTGTTAGGTACAAAATGATAAAAATGGTAAGGAAGATTGATAAAGTTAGTAGCATTTTTTCACTCCTTCCTATTGCATAATTTCTACAATCATTACATCTGCCACTATTTGTCCATATTTTTTGATATAGCTTAATTTTTGAAAGCGTTTGTTTTATTTTTTAATATAGTTCATGTAATATTACTATATAAGAACTAGTTTATGATTAAATTAAAAATTATATTGGAGGAATGTATGTAATGAAAAAAATTCTTGCCGCTCTTTTTGCAGCGACACTGATATTTTCGACTGTTGGTGCAACATTATTTATTTCTGATACACCAACGGCAGAAGCTAAATCCTATAAATCGGGTAAAAAGGGCTTCTCTAACAATAATAATAGCTCGAATATCCAAAAGTCGGATACTACTAAAGATCAAAACAATGCAACAACAAATAAAAACAACTCAACATCTACTAATAAAGCAGATACTACTAAAAAAGGTGGTTTTTTCTCAGGTGGTCTGATGAAAGGATTAATGCTTGGCGGACTTGCTGGATTATTATTCGGTAGTCTATTTAGTGGTATGGGTATACTGGGGAATATTTTAGGTTTACTTATTAATGTGGCAGCAATTGTTGTTATTGTGATGCTTGTTGTGAAGATAATAAATATGTTTAAAGATAAAAAGCGCAAAGAGGAAGCACAATGGCACAAATAATCAACGAACAAGATATTATTAATGCTATTTGTTTATCTCAAGCCTACTATCAAAACATTCGCCCTGAGGATGTTCTTGTTGAATTAACTTACGAGGATGATGTAGGTTTTGGTGCAGAGGTCGAAGTCAACGGTCAAATCGAGGTGCTTAATACAGCAGCCATGATTGGTGCCTTACGTGTTTGGATCAAGGATGTTCTACACGGTGATCCATTCTCGACAGGGATTGAATTAGTTTTAGATGACGAAGAAGGCATTATTGCCAAACTATCATAAAAAAATAGCAGTACAATGAATCGTCCAAAAAATTCGTTGTACTGCTATTTTACTTTTTCAAACGTTTTTTAACCTCTTCTTTTTCTTCTTCATTCAGAGAAAAATCTACGATAGAGCGTCCCAGCATTAATAACATGATAAACATTACTCCTGTACCAACAATTAAATAAATCATTGTAAATACTTTAGAATAAGCCGTTGTTGGATATAGTCCTGTTTCGACTCCAGTTGGAATTAAGCTCACTACAGCAAAATACATGGCATCCAACCAGTACCATCCTTCTGTCCCCTTGTAGAATAGAGTTCCTGATAGAATGATTAAAAATAGTGTAGTAAATAATGATAGGAACTGTGGACGTTTAAAGGACCTCCACAGTCCTTTTCCTAATCTTTTAGCAGATAATATAAATGACAGCATCCCATTCTCCTTTATTTAGATAGACTATACTTCGTTTTTTACGAAAACATCAAAAGGTAGAGGAGACAATCCCCCTACCTTTTAATGATTATTGAATGAGTAGCTGACTAAGATTGGTAAATATTTTAGCTGCTTGACCTCTTGTTGTGACAGCCTCAGGTGAAAATTTCCCTCCATCCCCGGTCACGATTCCTAATTCATACAGCATTGTGATTGCACGTTTGGTTTCTGCATTATATGAAGCGACATCTACAAATGGCACATTGCCTTTTGCAATATACGGCTGATTAGATTGCTGTTCATAGGCGCGATGAATCATTAAAGCTAATTGAGCGCGTGTCACAGGGTGTCCAGGCTTAAATTTTCCATCTGTTCCTTTAATAAGACCATGTACATATGCTGCCGCAATTTCTGCCTGTGTTGCTGCATCATAATTTTCGATATCAGTAAATGGTGCTTTTTCTTCTGTAGTTAAGCCAAGGCTTCTTACAAGAATAGCTGCAGCTTGGGCACGTGTTACACTACTCTCAGGTCTAAATGTCCCATCAGTATAACCGTTCATTATACCTATATTTGCAGCTGTTTGAATATAATCTTTTGCCCAATGATTCTGTGTATCTGTAAAGCTAACTGTTCCTTGCGTAGTGAAAGTTACTGTAGGATTTTGAACACTTTCATTACCAGCAGCATCAATTGCTTTGATAGATACATTGTAGGTTGTATTTTCTATTAAATCTTTGAGCGTAATTGTAGTAGTGTCAGCATTTAATGTTGAAGTTAATTTTCCATTCACATAGACAAGGTAATTTGCTACGCCTACATTATCTGTCGCTTCTTGCCAGCTAACCTTAACAGTTGTACGATCTTTTACCTCTACTCCAATAGCCTGCGTGACATCCCATAAAGAGCTTGTTTTAATGATTGGTAAAAATGCTTCATTTGCTACTGCTAAATAACCAGCTTCACTTAAATGAATATTTTCAGGGTTTGGTAGATAGTTGGCAACATCCTTTGCAACAACATCATATGTAGGAACAAAAATAGCGCCCGCTTTTTCAGTAGTTGTTTTAATTGTTGCATTCAATGTAGCTAATAACAAATTAAATTGTTTTTGTAAGTTCTCACTATAGTATGGGAAGGAATTATAATAGCCCATTACATATACTTCAGCTTGTGGATTAATCTTTTTGATTTCAGATAGAATAGTAGCAATGTTCGATACAGCTTCTTTAGTAGCTTTTATGATAGCCACAGTGTCAATTCCCGTTGCTTGAGATTCTTTTAATATTGGCAATAGATCATTTGCCCCAGCTGTTAATGTGATGATTTCAGCTTCTTTAATAGAAGCCCGTAACTTTGCCTGTTCGTCTGTATAGCCAAAACCAGTCACTGTTTTTGCAACATCATTTTGTAGATCAGCTAAAACATTTTTAGTTGTGTAGCCTGACATAGCAAAGCCCTTATTAAAGGAAGTAAGGAAGCCGTCTTGCTGTAATGCCTGTGCAATAAAATCGGTATAGCCTAATCCAATTACACCTACTTCATTCATCCCATGTGCTAATGAATCACCAAGTGCCACATAATCGGTTTGTACAACCCAACTTGGTGCTATATGGTCACCCTGTCCTTCTTCTGCACTAGCTGCTACAGGTATAGCTAATTGCAAAGCCAATACACTTGAAGCTAAAAAACGAAATTTCTTTGATAATCGCATTTACTCTCTCCTCTACTTATAAAATAGTCGTTATTTTCACTATTTTACTAGAGGAACAATAAAAATAGGTTAAATTACAACAATCTTTTTGAAACATTTCATTTTTTATCTAATCAACCTGTATCTTTCCATAAATCCCACCACCACCAACTTCAATGGCTAATTGACCCGTTCTCGCTAAATCGATTAAATGGGCTAGTTTATGTGGCACAATTTGTTCAAGCTGGTCGATTGTTACACGATGCAAAATATTCATTTCTGTACCAAATGCTTCGATTAAATGTTCCATCATTTTAGGACCAATACCTGGAATGAAATCAAGTGGTATCTGATGAATATAAGGTGGTCTATTTCGTTTATTGGGAAAGTCTTCAGATAGCTCCTGTATACGGGTAGCTACTCCCTTTATAATTTGAGTACTCCCACATTCTGTACAAATGGTAGCCTCTTTACTTAGCTGTTGACTACATTTTGCACAAACTGTTTGATGATATTTGCCAAGCAAAGGGTTTAGGCCATAATTGGCTATTACCGCTCGTCCCTCTTGCTCATGCAGGGCCATTTTTAATTCTGTAAAATTCGCTTCTGCTAATCGTAACTTTTGATACTCTCGTGCTAATTTCCCAAGCGAATGTGCATCAGAATTGCTAACGAATGTATATGCTTGTAATTCTTTAATATGACTTACCATATTTGTATCAGAGCTTAAACCTAATTCAATACCATCAATAAGCTGCGGATCAAAGACTTCAGTTAAACTTCGACGAACCCCTTTGCCAAACAAGCTTTTAAATGGTGTAAATACATGTGCAGGAATAAAAATACCTCCCAATTCATGCACCTTTTGCTGCAAGGTCTGACCATCACAATAAATACGCTGTGAACTTAAATGGATATTCTTCATATGTTGTGACATCCATTCTGAGAACAGCTTCATGAGCTCTAGTGTAGGAAAGTAAGCAAGCACATGAATAGGACCCTGACAATGTTGATCATAAATTTCGATCTCTGATCCAGGAATTAAAGTTGTTTCCTGAAATCGCAGACCACCTTCTTTAAGTTCTTGCAGTTCTCCGTGTTCAATCATCCTCACCATTTCTTCGATTACTTCAGGTGAGTGACAGTCAATGATCCCAATGATGTCTAATCCCTTTCTTGCACTAGCCGTCTCTAAAATTCGTGCTAATGTTAACGTTTTACTGCCAGTAATTTTCACTGCCCTTCCACTAGAAGTACGTCCAATATGAATATGTAAATCAGCATAGAATTCATTCAATTCAAACACTCCTTTAAATACATTCTATAAAACGAAAATGCCTTACATTACTGCAAGGCATTTCTCACTTCATTATGATGGATGATTTGTAGTAGTGCTATTATTTGACTCAAAAGCGCCAGAACCGTGTGATGGTGTGGAGGAAGCATCATAGGCAACTAATGTTACACCAATCTTTTCTTCAAGCTCATTAATTTTTTCTAGTTGCTGCGGGTCTAATTGTGCAAACTTAATTTCTTTCATGGTCATCAATCCTTTCAATTATACAATTCCCCGAAATATAGAAAATATACTCCTTCGCATAATTGTGGAATTACAAACGAACATTGGATAATAAAAATGACTGATAATCAGTCATTTTTATTGACATTATTTTTCTTATTCTATAACATAATAATTAAGTAAGGCAAAAGTGAGGGATTGCATGTCAAAAGAAGAAAAAATTATTCAAGCTGCCATTGAGGTTTTTCGAGAAAAAGGTATAGAAAAAACAAAAGTTTCAGATATCGTTAAAGCTGCTGGGATCGCTCAAGGAACATTTTATCTTTATTTCCCATCACGCCTTTCTGTTATGCCTGCTATTGCAAAAAATATGGTAGAAAGAATTATTGCTACCTTAGATGAAGGTATTTCAAGTCATAAGCCCTTTGAACAGCAACTTGAAGAGGTTGTGGAAATGGTTTTCTTAATCACGAAAGATTATGGAGATATCGTTGCACTTATTTATGCAGGTATTGCGCAAACTGAGCATTTAAAAGAATGGGAAAATATATATGCACCCTATTATGACTGGATGAGTCATTTCTTATTATCTGGCCAGCAACAGGGAATGATACGTGATTCAATTGACCCAACACGTTCTGCTAAACTGATGATTGGTCTAATTGAATCTGCTGCTGAACAAATTTATTTATTTGATGATAGCAAGGACGAAACAATGAAATTGCTCAAGCTTGAGCTTATAGACTTCCTATCTCACGCACTTGGCCTACGTCACCCATAAAAGTGACGTTCTCTTTTACCTCGAAAATGACTGAATGTCAGTCATTGTATTACCTAATAGAAAGGATTTTATTGATGAAAAAAGAATGGATGTACGTCGTTTTAACAAGTTTATTTGAATTGCTTTGGGTATTTGGCTTTAACGTAGCAAGCTCATGGTGGCATTGGATAATTATTGTGACAATCATTGCTATAGATTTTCATTTCTTATCGAAGGCTTGTGAGAGCTTACCTACTGGTACAGTCTACGCTATTTTCGCTGGAGCAGGTGCAATCGGTACCACATTAATGGATATTTTCATTTTCGAAGGAGAATTTAATGCCATTAAAGGACTGTTCATGATTATTTTATTATTAGGTGTGATTGGTCTAAAATTAGCGGATAATTCCTCTAAAGAGCAGATGCAAACGAAAGGAGAGAATGTATAATGGGTTGGATACTTATTATCTTAGCTGCATTGTCTGAAATTATAGGTGTGGTTGGCTTACGCTTCTATAGTCAGCATAAAACATTACGAAACTTAATGTTATATATTGGTGGTTTTGGTGTGTCTTTTGCCCTTTTATATGCATCCTTCAACTATTTGCAGTTAAGCATTGCCTATGTTGTTTGGGTAGGAATTGGTACTGTTGGAGCTGTACTCGTAAATATCATTTTCTTTGGCGAATCTAAAAATCTATCACGTATTATCAGTATCATAGCAATTATCATAGGTGTAGCAGGCTTAAAAGCAGTATCTTAATGGCTTTACAATATAGGACGCCACTCTTAAATCGGAGGCGTCCTGTATTCATTTATTTAAAATGGCATGAAATGGGAGTAATTAAGATAAAAATTCATAAATACCATCCGCTATAAATTCTGCAGGTCCACGCATCCAGATATGGTCATTGTCAGCCCATCGAATGACTAAGTCACCGCCCCTAAGTTGGACTACTATCTCTTCTTCCTTCTGACAAAAACCATTTAATATAGCAGCCACTACCGCTGCACAAGCACCTGTCCCACATGCCTCTGTTATACCCGAACCTCGTTCCCAAACGCAGCATTTTAATGCCTTCTCATGAACAACCTCTACAAACTCAACATTGCAACGATAAGGAAATCTCATATCGTTTGCTATAATACCGCCTAATGTTCTTAATGGTGCTTGCTCGATCGCATTCACAAAAACTACGGTATTGGGATTGCCCAAAAACAAAGCTGTTACTAAAAGAGATTGTTGGGGTAAAGGAAATATTTCATTGATGACAAGCTCATTTGGGTTTCCTAACATCGGAATGTCTTTGCGCAATAAGAGAGGTTTGCCCATATCGACAATCACTTCTATTACACGATTGTCTTGCACCACTACCTGTGCCAGCATAATCCCGGATTTCGTTTCAATCGTAATTAGCTCTTGTCGTACAATATGACGTTCAAAAATATACTTAGCAACACAGCGAAGACCGTTACCACAATTTGTCCCCTCAGATCCATCTTTATTAAATACACGCATACCACAGTCAGCAATTTTAGAGGGTTGGATAATAATCAATCCATCTGAGCCAATACCAGTATGGATATTGGCCATTTTTTGAGCCAATTCACAAAAGATATCTTCCTTGTAATCATGTTGGAAAAGATCAAGGTAGATATAGCTGTTACCAATACCATGCATTTTCGTAAAGGCTATTTGCATACAGTCACTCCTTAAAGGATGTTTTATGTATCTAATAGAAGATGACACTTTTCTATATTTGGCTAAACCCCTTCGTGAACTGTTCAGGAACATATGTAAGATACGGCTTCCCTGTCATAGGATGTATTTGAATATCCGCAAAAACACCAAATACATCTTGCAGCACTGTTGGCGTAAGTACTTCCTCTGGTGTACCATGACAAACTATTCGCCCTTGCTGTAAAACGTAAATTTGATCGCAATACATAGCAGCAATATTCAAATCATGTAAAGCTGCTACTACGGTTAAATGCAAAGTCTGAATTAAATCCATAAGTTGAAGTTGATGTTGAATATCTAAATGATTCGTCGGCTCATCTAATATTAATATCTGTGCTTGTTGAGCGAGTGCCCTTGCAACCATGACACGTTTTTTCTCGCCACCAGAAAGCGAACTAAAGCTTCGTTTCTCTAAATGCGATATGCCCGTTTGTCTAAGAGCCTCTTTAACAATTTGAAAATCTTTCTCTTGATCAAGCTCTAACAGCTTTTTATGTGGGGTTCTTCCCATACTGACTAAATCATGCACAGTGAAATCAAATAATACGGGTGTCTCTTGGCTTACAACAGCCAAATTTTTCGCAATTGCTTTACTTGATTGCTTTAATATATCTTGCTCATTTAATACTACTGATCCACTTTCAGGTTTTAGGAGACGATACATATTTTTTAACAATGTTGATTTTCCGCTCCCATTAGGACCAATTAATCCAACAAATTGCTTTTCTTTTATTTGAATGCTTACATCATGCAGTATACGCTGATCGTAAATGGAGAATGATACTTGTTTCGCTTCTAATGTCATGGAAGTTAATCTCCTTCACCGAAAGAATAGTTGTTACGACGGAGAAGCCAAATGAAAAATGGTCCTCCACAAAAAGCTGTAATAATACCAATTGGCATTTCCTGAGGAGCAATAATAATTCGAGCAAAGGCATCTGCCCATACTAAGAATATTCCACCTATTAAAGCACTGATAGGTATTACGTATTTATAGTTTGAGCCCACAATTAAACGCACAATATGGGGAATAATCAATCCCACAAATCCTATAGAACCACTAACTGCGACAAGCACACCTGTTAATAGAGATACTAGTAGTATTAACTGAATACGGAATTGCTGAAGATTAACGCCTAATGTCACTGCCGCCTCTTCTCCTAGTAATAATAAATTTAAATTGCGATAGTGTAGCCACAGTAGCCCAAATACAACCAAGAATACGAAAGCTGGAATCACAATATTATTCCATTTGGCTCCAGCTAAACTACCTAGCATCCAAAACATAACAGCCTTTAAGGCCCCTTCTTGCTTTGACATCATTAAAATAAAGTTAGAGATAGCCGTTAAGATAAAGGACACAGCCATGCCTGCCAATAGCAAGCGGAAAATAGAGACACGTCCCCCAACACGTGATAAGAAAAAGACAAGTGCAATGGCAAGTAATGAACCAAGGAATGCGGATACTGAAAGAGCGTAAATACCTAAAAATGAAAAGGCTCCTAAAATAATCACAGAAGTAGCTCCGACAGCTGCCCCTGAAGAAATCCCTAGAATATACGGGTCTGCAATAGAATTACGTACTAGTGCCTGAATGGCTGCCCCTGCAATAGCTAACCCCGCTCCTACTATCGCAGCTAGCAAAACACGAGGTGCTCTTATTTGCCAGATGATGATTTCCTGAGAGCGACTCCAATCTTGCTCGATCGAATTTTGTATAAAAGGAATTTTAGAAAGAATAACTTTCCATACATATAACGGTGTAACTGAAACTGAGCCAACCATTACAGCAAAGGTCATTGAAACAATTAATACCATGAAAAGTACGAAGGAAAATAACATAAATTTTTTATTCATCTGTTTTAAACTCCTACTGAATATTGATGAATGAAGCAATAAAAAAAGGTATCCCATGCGAAAATGCGCATAGAAATACCCAAGATTAAACAAAGTCAGAAAAATATCCAGCTATTGTCCGTAATTGCTTGCATCCTCGTGGGCATTACAGGTATTACTAAATGGCAGGTCTCCTGGCTTCGATTCACTATCCTATAATTGCCTTCCCATTCTTAAACAGTGGCAAATCATATTATAGGATTCCTCGTTACAGTTGCGGGACAGCGTCGGACTTCCACCGACTTCCCTTTTAAGTGACATTCAAAATGTCACACCAATAGTATTTGAAGTTATAAAATTGTGACGGTTCTATCATACATTTTTATAGATAGATAGTCTACTTCAATTTAATTCAGCAATTGCGTTAACTTATATAAATAATAAGGTTTACACAAATACATTCGTTTTTTACACTAGCAGTAATAACTTATAAAACGAGGTGAAATCATGGCAACTGTTACACAACATAGTCACCATAAGTTAAGAACTGTTGACATTACCTACATTGGATTATTTACAACGTTAATGATGGTGGGTGCTAATATCACTTCCTTTGCACCTTTTATGGTAGTTGGTGGTGTACCCATTACGCTTCAAACCTTCTTTGCAATTTTAGCAGGGCTTATTCTTGGTAGTAGAAAAGGTGCGCTCGCCTGCACAATTTATATGTGCGTAGGATTGGCAGGAGCTCCTGTCTTTGCTCGTTTCGGGGGTGGAATTGGCCAAATTTTAAGCCCTACCTTTGGGTTTATTATTACATTTATATTTGCGGCATTTGTTGCGGGGTTAATCGTAGAACGAAGCGGAACAAAGAAAAGTTTTATCGTAGCTGCTTTGGTAGCAACGGCTATAAATTATTTGATAGGAACAAATTGGATGTTTTTTGCCTATAAGCTATGGGCAAGTGCGCCAGAGAATTTTTCATATAAGCTCGCTTGGCTTTGGATGATTCCTCCACTACCAAAAGATATTATTTTAGCTATTTTTGCTGGTATCTTCGCCCATAGATTACAAAAAACATTGAAGATCATGCCCATTCAATAGCATCTCTCCCCGCCAGACTAGAGAAATGTTTTTCATAGGTTATATCCATCGTTTCTGCACATTTATTTGCTACATTAGGAGCACATAGTGAGGAGGATATCATATGAAATTCAATAAAAGATGGTCAGTCGGACTATTATCAGTAGTCGCTCTAATTAGTTTATCGGCTTGTACAGAGGATCAAACAAAACCTGCGTCCACTTCTAATGAAGCTGCTGAAGAAATGGATCATTCTACAATGAACCATTCAAGTTCTGGCGAAGTACCAGTAACGTTAAAAAAAGCTGAAAATCCGAAATTTCCTATAGGAAGCACAGCCATTATTACAGATGGACATATGGAAGGTATGAAAGGGGCCGAAGCAACAATAGTAGGTGCCTATACTACAACTGCCTATGTTATTTCCTATGAGCCTACATCTGGTGGAAAGCGAATAGAAAAGCATAAGTGGGTAATTCATGAAGAATTAATTGACCCACAAGAAGCACCACTGGCTCCTGGAACAGAAGTAAAAACGGACGCAACACATATGGAAGGTATGGAAAATGCGACTGTCCTAATTGACGAGGCTGTGCAAACAACTGTATATATGGTTGATTATACTTCCACTACAAGTGGTGAAGCTGTAACAAATCATAAATGGGTAACAGAAGAAGAGCTTAGTCCAAAATAATAGAAAATAACCTCTACCTTCAATTCTGGTAGAGGTTATTTTCTAGCTTTTATGTTCCATTTGCTTTCTCTTTGCAGACTTATGCCATTTATAGCCGATGCCCCAAACGGTTTGCAAGTAATCATCCGACGGAAAACCACTTTTTCTTAATTTTTCTCGTAAATTACGTACATGTGAATCAATGGTACGATCTTCAATCGTTACATCATATCCCCAAACGGCATGTATAAGGTGTTCTCTAGAAAATGCTCTATTTTGATAATCTAAAAATAGGGCAAGCATGGCAAATTCCTTTGGTGTTAATGGAATTGCCTTATGCTGAAAATATACTTCAAAGGACTCTCTATCTAAACAAAGTCCTTCAAAGTTAATCACTTTTTCTTCAGATATCGTTCTTCTTAATACAGCATGTATGCGTGCTAACAATTCTTCCTCATCAAAAGGCTTTAAAACGTAGTCATCAGCACCAAGATTTAAACCTTTTACAATATCAGCGTGTTCTCCTTTTGCAGTAAGCATAATGATAGGAACATCCCAAAACTTCCTAATTTCCTGGCAAACCTGCCACCCATCCATCTCTGGCATCATAATATCCAAAAGAACTAAATCCACATGCTCTTCTTCTAAAAAATGCAATGCCTCTTGTATAGAAGACATTGCTCTACAATTAAATAGTGGTTCCAAATAAAGGGTTAATAAATCTAACATTCTTGGTTCATCATCAATGCATAAAATCGTTTTCATTCATTTCTACTCCTTTAAATGATAATTCAAAAGTAGTCCCTTTATTTATTTCACTTCTAACCTTTATTTCTCCCCCATGTGCTTGCACTAGCTCCTTGACAATAGCAAGCCCAAGTCCAGATCCACCTAAAGCACGACTACGTGATTTTTCCACTCGATAAAACCGATCAAAAATATACGGTAAATCCTTCTTTGGAATTCCTTTCCCTGTGTCTTCAACGATGATGCTTAAAATTCCACTGTCTTTTTTTACAGTGACTGTAGTCATATCTCCTGGTGTACAATAGATTAATGCATTATTTAATAGATTAATCAGGATTTGCTCAAGTCTTGCTTCATCTGCACATAGTGTTAAGCCATTATCACAACGTACAACCAAATAGATACCTTTATCTTGAAAAGCGGGACTTAATTTTTCTTCAATGCTTGTAAAAAACGGCTCTAAATGTAAGCAATGTTTTTCAATTACAAATGAGTTTTCATCCATTTTCGCTAAATCAAATAAATCTTTGATTAATCTAGAAAGTCTATTTGTTTCTTCTATTATAATAGCTAAATACTTTTGACGATCTTGCCCTGTTAAATCCCGTTTAGCAAGAATGTCTGTATAGCCTTTAATAAAAGTTAGCGGTGTACGAAGCTCATGTGCAATACTTGATAAAAACTCCTTACGCTCTTGCCTTAGATGATTTAAATCATTGGATAAAAGCTGGATAGCATTTGATAAATCCCCAAGCTCATCTTTTCCATTCGTAGAAAGAGCAACTGTAAAATCACCCTTACTCATTTTCAATGTAGCCTCTTTCATTTGAATAAGTGGCTTAGCCAGCTTACGAGATAGAACAACAATGACTGCAATACTGACTAGACCAGATACAATACCCACGATGAGAAAATGCTTATTCAGCCGTTTCATTAATGCATGGATGGAATCGGTATTTTGAAACATAAATACATAGCCAATCGTTCCTTGCTGATTTTGAATAGGGCTTATAGTCGCAATTGCTTTAACTTCTTGCCAATTGTCTTGTAAAACCCTTCCTTCATAAGGTATTTCCCCCTCTATTTCACGAATCAGATCACTGATTTCTTGATGTGGCTGTGAGGATGCAAGGATTGTCCCGAAATGGTCAGTCACCACGACATCTGTACTTGCTTCTGATTCCATAAGAACGACATGTGCTAGTGTTTCATTATTGAAGTTCTGTTCTAATATAGTACGATGTGAATTTCCTCTCGCTTGTAAACGCTCTAGTTCCTCTTCCACTCTAGAATTCGTCAGGGAAACATGCAAAAAAAACATCATAAAGGTTTCAATACAAAACAATGTGATGAAGAAGATAATGCCCAGCTTTAATGATAATTTTCTCATCCGTAACCACCATTTTAGAATTTCTTAAAAGTATATCTTGAAAGTGTGAAGATTTCATGCAGAAGTAGCATCTTTCCAAACAAAAAATGCCCATAAGTATATTGTATACCTATGGGTCATAGTATTGAACATTCATTAGAATTTGTATGAAAAAGGCTTGCCGTTTCACAAGAATTACCATCTTAGCAAAGATTTTATGGGTAACTAATCACTTCTCCAAGTGCCTATCCTTTCTCTAATGGGCTATTTTATCCGTTACTGCTAATATGAAAAATAATCTCTTGATGTATGGTTGATTGGAGAGGAGCTAGCGTCACAGAGTAGACCCTAGAGCGAACGGAATTGAGGGAAGCGGCATCGGACGCTAGCGGAACCGAAATCAACCATTCGCCTTAACAAAAGAGCTTTTTTTGCTAGTGACATCCTCTTTTTTTCAACAATATAACCCATAAGTATATTGTATACTTATGGGTTATATTTTAATTAAACGTATTTTTTTACCCAACTTAAGAAATTATCAATAACTACGTCAAGGAATTTCACTGTACCTTCATCAGTTAAATTGCCTTCTTCATCAAATTTAGTGTGAACAGCACCAATATAAACGTCATTACCGCTAAGTAATGGTGAGTTAATGCCTGGAGAGAATAAAATATCACGTAAATGTAATTGTGCTTTTACAGTACCTAAGTTCCCCATTGATGCACCCATAATGATAGATGGTTTGCCAATCATTACTTTATCTACACGAGATAGCCAATCAATAGCATTTACCATAACCCCAGGAACTGTACCATTATATTCAGGTGTAACCCAAAGTACAGCGTCTGCAGCTTTTACTTTTGCTTTAAAATCAAGAACTGCTTGTGGAGCCTCATTTTCAATATCTTGATTATACATTGGTAGGTCCTTTAAGCTTAATACTTCAAGATCTAACTTTTCTGTATAACGTTTTTGAATAAATTGAGCTAATTGCATATTATAAGATTCTTTACGGATACTACCTACGATTGCTACTACTTTCATGATGTTTCCTCCTAAATGTACATTATTCATAGTATTTGTATAGCTATTGTATTTTATGCCATTTCAATAATAAATGGCAAATTCTTCAACTGGCTTGCGATACCCACGTAATCGACGACTGCTTTCTTTTTCTTTCCCAATAGTAATCATTAAGGCTATTTCATGTGTTTCTGGCACATTGAAAAGCTCACGCATTTTCTGATTATCAAAGCCAATCATTGGGCAAGTGTCCCAACCCCGATTTTTCGCAGCTAGCATGAATAACATTGCAGACAGAGAAGCATTACGAATGGCTTCATCTTTCATGAATCCTTCACCGCGATCCTCATAAAATCTTGTATTCTCTGCTACAATATCCTCTAGTTCACCCGCTGTAATTATGCCTAAATCCACCATGCCCTGACTTAACTCAGCAGTATTTTTATATGCTTCCTTGTCACCTAGTACAAGAATTACACCTGAAGCTGAATGTACTTTATATTGACCATATGCTGCCTCTCTCACCTTTTCTTTCATATCCTCATCCAGCACAACAATATAATTAGCATGCTGTAAGTTAAATGCTGAAGGGGCAAGCTTAACATCCTCCAAAATAGGGCGTATATCTTCTTCCGTCATTTTAACGTCCTTGATAAAATTATTAGCAGAGCGACGCTTATCAATCAGCTTGGAAAATTCCATTTTTTTATCCCCCAATACAGTTATGTATACATCCAGTGGGGCTTTGCTTTCCCAACTGGATGAAATTGTGTTACTCATATTCTTTATCGAACATAATGGAACTTCTTACAGTGTCAATCGGACGAACAAGACTTTCAATCTGTTCACGTTTTGGTTCTAAAAATGGTGGTAATGACAGTTTTTCTCCTAATGTTTCATATGGTTCATCGCCCATAAATCCTGGACCATCTGTAGCCAATTCAAATAAAATCTGCGGAGCTACTCGTGCATACAATGATTCAAAGAAATGACGATTTACATAGCCAGAAGTGTGGAAACCAAAACTTTCGAAACGTGCAGTCCATTCATCTAATACCGAACGATCCTCTACACGAAAGGCAGCATGGTGAACAGTACCAAAACCTTGACGAGCAACGGGCAACACTGTGTTGTGCTCGACAATAATCTGGGCGCCATTTCCTCCCTCGCCTACTTCAAATAAATGGAAGTCTCCTTCATCTGCAATCTCTGTAAAAAGCATTACCTTTTCTAAAACATCCTTAAAGTATTTAAAATTAGCGACACGGACAAAAACTGGTCCTAAACCTGTAATGGCATACTCAAGAGGGATGGGGCCATTCTGCCAAGGCGTACCTGCCGCCACACCTGTATTGTGCTCATCAGAAATTAACTGATAGTGCTGATCATCAAAATCTACGAAAGATAGTGTTTTCTTACCAAACTGTTCTTTCATACCTGTATGCTTCACATTTAAACGGTCAAAGCGCTTTATCCAATAATCTAAAGCAGCATCCGTTGGTACACGTAAAGAAGTCTTTGAAATTTCATTTGTACCATGTACACCTTTTGGGATATTAGGGAAATCAAAGAACGTCATATCTGTACCCGCACTACCCTTATCATCTGCAAAGAATAAATGGTATGTTTGAATGTCATCCTGATTCACTGTTTTCTTTATTAAGCGCATTCCTAAAACATAGGTAAAGAATTTATAATTTTCTTCAGCACTACTTGTGATAGCCGTTACATGGTGTACACCTTTTAAATGATTCATAGTATGCTCCTCCTATATATCTCGATATCGAGATATATATTTAAATTTTTTTATTGGTTAGTGGCGTTCTTGCCAACTTTTTTAAGTGATAAAATCATGTTGTCCAGCTCCTGGGCTTCCAATACTTCAAATATCTCATTTATTTTCTGTTCATGCTTAGGGAATATTTCCTCCATCAAAACCTGTCCCTCAAGCGTTAGTAATACGTACGTAACACGACGATCTCTTGGACATGCCTTACGGTACACATAGCCCTTTTGCTCGAGCTTATCAATCACATAAGTAATACTACTGCTTGCAATTAATATTTTTTTACCAATCATTTGAACTGGTTGTTCTCCATGGTGATACAAAAATTCAAGAACCGAAAATTCAGTTTGATTTAAATCGAATTGAAGTAAATCTCTTCTAGTTGCATCTTGAATCGTTTGATATGCACGGAACAAGACCGTAAATGCTTTTAAGTTACGATTGTTTTGCTTCATACGACTCCCTCTTTTTACTTCGAATTTAATTATCTCTAATTCGAGATAATAATAACATATACATTTTTAAACAGCAAACAATTTGTTTCTTTATGTTTGCCATCTTTTCGTTCGGGTAGAAGGTAGTTGTAACTTATAAAGGAGGATTCTAAATGAAAAAAGATGTCAATCAAAAACAACAACAGCTAGAAGCATTCCGAGTAAGTGATAAAGATCAACCTCTCACAACCAATCAAGGATTAAAAATATCGGAAGATGAACATTCACTAAAAGCAGGTGAGCGAGGTCCCACTTTACTAGAGGATTTTCATTTCCGTGAAAAAATGACTCACTTTGACCATGAACGAATTCCTGAACGAGTAGTACACGCACGTGGCTCAGCCGCTCATGGAATTTTTGAAACATATGAATGCGCAAGTGATATTACAAAGGCTCAATTTTTAAATGGAAAAGGCACTAAAACCCCTGTTTTTGTCCGCTTCTCTACCGTTGCCGGGTCTAAAGGCTCTGCAGATACTGTTCGTGATGCACGCGGCTTTGCTACTAAGTTTTATACACAAGAGGGCAATTATGATTTAGTTGGAAATAACATACCAGTATTTTTTATTCAAGATGCTATTAAATTCCCCGATTTTGTACACGCTGTAAAGCCCGAACCAAATAACGAAATACCACAAGCACAAAGTGCCCATGATACTTTTTGGGATTTCATTGCAAATAATCAGGAGTCTGCTCATATGGTTATGTGGCATATGTCAGATAGATCGATTCCACGAAGCTATCGAATGATGGAGGGCTTTGGTGTTAATACTTATCGCTTTATCAATGCCGAAGGAAAAGCCCACTTTGTTAAATTTCATTGGAAACCTGTACTTGGGGTAAAATCATTAGTATGGGATGAAGCACAAATCATTGCTGGAAAAGATCCCGATTTTCACCGCAGAGATTTATGGGAATCCATTGAACGTGGGTATTTCCCAGAGTGGGAGCTTGGTGTGCAACTTATTCCCGTTGAAGATGAATTCAAATTTAGCTTCGATATTCTTGATGCCACGAAAATATGGCCTGAAGAAGAAATTCCAGTACGCATTCTTGGGAAAATGACCTTGAATAAAAATGTGGATAATTTTTTTGCAGAAACGGAACAAGCCGCATTCCATGTCGGGCATGTTGTGCCTGGCATTGATTTTTCAAATGATCCTTTATTACAAGGTCGTTTATTCTCCTACACCGATACACAGTTAATACGACTGGGAGGACCTAATTTCCATGAGCTTCCTATTAATAAACCAATTTGTCCATTTCATAATAACCAACGAGATGGCTATGGCCGACAAACCATTAATGTGGGACAAGTTAGCTACCATAAAAATTCCTTAGCCAATAATACACCACATCCTGTTTCTGAAGCAGATGGTGGATATAAGCATTATGAAGAAAAAGTTGAAGGGCATAAAGTACGTGCACGTAGTGAGAGCTTCAAAGACCATTTTTCTCAAGCAAGATTATTCTGGCTTAGTATGACAGATATTGAGAAAAAGCATATTATCGATGCCTTTAGCTTTGAACTTGGCAAAGTAAAAAATAAAGCGATTCGAAAACAAGTTGTAGACATGTATGCTCATGTCAGTTACTCACTTGCTTCAGCTATCGCTGAGCGTATTGGTATAGTTCCACCTGTAGAAGTGGAAGTACCACATATTCAACAAACTTCTCCTGCTGTTAGCCAAGTAATCAATGCAAAGGAAAGTGTCAAATCTAATAAAGTAGCTGTAATTGTTACAGAAAATAGTAGTGAAAAATTAAATGAACTTATTGCTACATTTTTAAGTGAAGATATCGTAGTTGAACTAGTAAGTAATAAACAAGGCATAGTAAGCGGTTATGAAATTCACGAAACATTTGCTACTACCTCCTCAGTTCTTTATGATGGGGTTTATGTTACAGGAGCCTTTCAGAATTCCTATGAACAAGCAAAAGCAGAACAGTTTATTGAACAAGCCTATCAGCACTGTAAAACAATAGGTTATACGGAAAATGTTTTATTTTTACAGCATATAGCCAATAAACATGGGGTTGCAACCGATCCAAAATCTTTTGTTCATGCCCTTGCTAAACATCGACATTGGGTACGAGAATGTAAATGAATGTAAAGCCAGCTAACTGATTAAATCAGCTAGCTGGCTTGTTTTTATTATTTAATTCGTTTAAATTCCTTTTCATTGCCGTCTACAAATTCGACATCCACTTCAATGGATTGATAGTTATCTTCAATATTGAATACTTTGATTACTTGATCAATCACTTCATCATTAGATGTTGTAGAATCAAAATTCAACTGCTTAAATAACGGCTCTAATTTAGTATAAGCTTCATCGCCCTGCAGTTTTTCATTTTTTCGATCATCTTCTAATTTTGCTTCTATTCCTGTTTTTTTATCCTCATATTCTACCTCATAAGACTCCGTTGCAGAGTAATCAACATCTAAAGAAAACTCTAAAAAATTAAATGTCACTTGGTCAGTTGGCGTCTCACCCGTCTGTTGAGTAGCATTCTGATCTGCTGGAGCATTTGCAGGCACATCTTTTACCTCATCCTTATTACAGCCGTAAAGAATAACAGTCATTAAAGAAATCACTAAAATAAATTTCAATTTCAATTTATTCACTCCTTTCTTTACATATTATTTCCCCATTCTTCTACAAACTAACCTAAAAAGGGCATCTCCTACAAATAAGGAGATACCCTTTTCATGGAATGCGACTTAATAATAGAAGTTACGATCCACTTTATTTTCTTGAATAGCTTTTGCTAAACGAACTGTTGACACAGCCAAATCGGCATATGACACACTCTTGGTAGCATTAAAGTTATTTTGCTGTGTATCAATCAGCCCCATCCCATTTGCTATTGCTATATAGCCTGTATACGCTGGATCAATAGAAGCTGCATCCGCAAAGTTTAATTTGTAAATATCCTTATACTTTGCAACATTCTCCAATTGCATTGCTTTAACAGCCCATACTGCTAGCTCTTGACGAGTCAATGTTTCATCCAAAGCGAATTGGTTTGCTGGCTGTAAAATTCCCATTCTTACAGCTTGTTCAACCACTCCATATAATGGATGGTTTTTATCGATATTGCTGAAGGTTTGCTTTTCACCATCGCCACTACCAAAATGGCCATATGTTAAAGATTTTAGTAGAATCTTTAATGCTTCTCCCTTTGTCACAGCAGCATCAGCATTAAAGTTTGCTATATCTTTTATCTCTAATACATTTTGATGTAGAAGATAATTTAATTCATTGGCTGCTGTTGGGTGTGAAATAGATTGCTTTTCTTTTGAGCCATCTACCTCATACAACCATTCACCAGTAATTGCATCAATTTGATTAACTAAGCTACCGTTGTAAGTTGGAGCATAGACTAGATCATAATGTTGTTTACCTTCAGTATCCTGCTTTACATATTGTAGTTGTAATGTAAGGGCCTTACTATAGGCTTCTTTTGCTTTATCAGCAGAGATTACTTGACTAAGAGAAGGCCAGTTATTAATCTCTTGTTTATTAACATTCAAAGAACGTAATGATCCATCAGAGCCAATACCTACGTTTATTTCATCTCCAACAACCGCAATCCCGTTTACGATGCGTGGGAAGGAGAAGTAATAATCTTTACTATAATCATCATGTACAGGATTATCAATTGGCATCGAATACTCATGTAAATAGGATGGAGCCCATTGCTTTAAGTATTCAACAGCCTTTGCTAATGCCGCATCCTTAGAGAGGGTAGTTGTTTTGTCAGTGTTGATAAAATCTCTCATAATATCGTGATACTGCACGATATCGCCTGTTGCCTTATTAATTTCTAAAGAGGTACCAGACCCGCCATTATTGTACATATACATGTAATTTACTGTATAAACCGTTTCACCATTGTCATTTTCTCTTTCGTCAACCATATCAATAGTGAGCTTTGCCTTGTCTTCATCGACTTTTAATAAATTTTCAGCGAATTCCTCAACCTCTGCTACTGTCATACCGCTTTTTCTTGGTGGTAATTGCTGTGAGGATATTTTCTCAGCGCTTTTCGTCTTTGGAACTTGTGTAGAGAAGCCATTCGTTGTTTGCCATTGACCTGTTAAAGCATGTACACCATTAAATCCTGTTGCTGGCATATAGACAAGCTTCACATTACGTTGATCGCTAAAATAGTCAACGTAATAACGAAGTTCAACTGCTAAGTTATCACGTACTTGTGCAACAATTTCTTCCTCATTTTTTTTCTGGCTTGAGCTATCAAAGGTTGCTTTACCAATTGATTCTGTATTTTTATACATTCCTGTTATTTGACCATTAGCAAGAACATCTATAGTGATACTTTGATCGCCAATAAGCACTCCATTATAGGTTGGTGAATAAACAAATGAGTAGGTAATAGGTTGTGATAATGGACGATTAATGACATTGTAATAACCGAAGCCATCTTCACGGAGTTTATAGTTCTCTATTTTCGCAAATTTTCTTAGGAAGTCATCTGCAATTTTTTTTGCTTCAGTCTCTGAATATTTTGCGGGATATACTGCTTCAGCGATATTAGCTGGCTGATAATAGAAATGTTCTAACTCTAAATCTTCACCTTTAAATGTAAAACCACCATATACATCTTTACCATTTACCGTTTTATGGAAGTTTAAATCATAACGGACCGTTGTATCATCTCTAAAGAAATGACCGCCTCCAGAATTAAACTCATTATCAGCTACAAATTTGAACTCTTCAGGGAATAGTGCACGTAATTTGTTAATTAGCATACCTTTTGTCACTTTCGTCTCTGAGGCAGCCAACTGTATTGCAATACGCTCTGAAGGCTCTTTCACATTTGCAGAAGCTTGTGAAACGGGTGCTAGAATACCAACAGAAAATGCAGTAGTGGTTAAAATAATACCTAACTTTTTAAATTTACCCAAAATATACCTCCTAAAATACTATTTACCATAATTATAATATATTTACCCATAATTAGAAATGAATTTTACAGATAATTTCCTCTTCGAAGAAAATACATTGGGCAATCCGTCCTTTTTTCTTCATTTTCTCATTTCTTTACCACATCAAAATTGGCACCAATTAACACCCAGTTCTGAGGGAATGGTAGTCCTAATTTCCAATAACCAATACCACGAAGGTTATATTGTTTAATGAGATTGAATTTAGCTTGAATAGATCTAGCATCTTCAAACCATACCATATGCGCCCTACCTTGCTCATCATAGTATTCAAAAAATGGTGCTTGGGCTCTCCAATCATACTGAATTGCTGCATTATAACGTTTAGCAATTTCAATGGCTCGCTGTGGACTAAGCGCTTCTGCATACGGTCCCCCCTGAACAAAAGGTAACGTCCAATCGTAGCCATATAAATTTTGCCCTAACATAATTTTGCTTGCAGGTATTTCACTCACCGCATATTTTACAACTGCTTCTACCTCTGGGAGAGGTGAAACGGCCATTGGTGGGCCAGCTGAATATCCCCATTCATAAGTCATGAGTAAAACAAAGTCCACGATTTCCCCATGTGCTCTATAATCATGTGCCGCTGTCCATGGTCCTCGTTCACTATCACTTGTTTTAGGAGCTAATGCTGTAGACACTGTATATCCTTGAGTGTGAAATTTTTCTACAGCTCTTCTTAAAAAATTGTTATAGGCTTGTCGTTGATCTGCTGGCAAATTTTCGAAGTCAAAGTGGATATCTTTAACATCCCCAAGTCGCTTTGCTTCTGCAAGAATATTATCAAATAATAAATCTTGAACAGCTGTACTTTGAAAAATATCTCTCGCTAATTCACCACTAAAACTAAAATTCTCCAAATTAGAAATAACCATTGCCATTGATGCTCCCGTATCATTTGCAATTTGTGTCACACCTTGGCTTGGTGGCCTCTGTAAAGTACCATCACGCCTAGCCTCATAGCTAAATAAAGCTAAATATGTTAAATTAGGACCCGCTTCCCTCGCTTGATTCAAGAGTGCTTCACTAACTGATGTTCCTCTCGGCTCTAAATAGGCTAAAGTTTCTGCCCTTGTTTTTGGTGGCTGTGGGATATATAATCTCGTTCCAACTGCTAATGGTTGATTTGGATTAATGCCATTTACTTGTGCAAGTGTTACATAATTAATACCGAAACGTTGGCCAATTGACCATAGGCTATCACCTGGCTGTACATAATAAAAGCTTCCGACAATCGGGATTACAAGAGCTTGCCCCACAACTAAACGATTTGGCTCTGGAATTTGATTGGCATCTATAATGCTCTGAACCGTAGCCCCATACGCCTGTGCAATTCCCCATAAAGACTCGCCAGCCCGTACAACGTGTATTTGAATGATTTTGCCTCCTTCTAGCTTTATAAAATCATACCTATAAAGCTTATGAAATCAGAGATGAAAAGATGTCTCTTAACAACTCCACAAAAGTACACCACTATTTAAAGCAAATAAATAGTATGCTATATTATGTCACCTATTTAATACTAATGAGAATAATCTTCGTTTACGAGATTTCATGAAAGAATGTTCTTTTAAATACGTATGTCTAAAAAGTTACCTGAGTAATATATTCTGCTTCTTCACCGTTATTAGAATAAAAAAACGCAAAATGATACTTATCTTGATAACAATAATCGTACAAACGTTCTACTTTCCGCATAATCTTCAGTAAATTTTTACCCACTTTCTACCCTACAAATCAGTTGTAGCAGGCTACTTTTGATAACACTTTTCCCAAATTTTTTTACGCAACTAGCGTCATATGCCTTATTCTTTTCCCTGTTCTCACTCTTGTATAATGAAATTATTGTAAGGAGGTGTTAGATTGCGTTTATTTTACCAGCAAAAAGTAATCGGTAAGAAGTCTCGTAAACTTGAAAAAATTTCATTTTCAATTGAAGAGCCTGTCATAACGTTACAAGATTTACTTGTTCAGCTTGTTACACAGCAGGTTCAACAATTTAATGAGAAAATGGTAGATACACCACTTCATGTTTATTTATCGGATCAGCAACTAGAAGAAGCTGCTCAATATGGCAAAGTACATTTTGGAGAAAAGAAAAAGGATACTGTACAGTCAGTGGATCAAGCTATTTCCACAATGCTTCAAGCCTTTCAGGACGAGCTGTTTTTAGTCCTTCATAATGAAGAATCTTTAGATTCTCTTTCTACACCATTAAACATACAGGAAGACGATGTCTTTACATTTATTAAACTTACTATGCTTGCAGGACGAATTTGGTAAGGAGGGATTTATATGACACTTTCACATGAACAAAAAATACATTTTCAAAGTATAGTTGATTCTGCACCTATAGCAATACAGCCTTTAGCAGCTGCACTGTTAAAATACATGGACAATAGAGATTATGACATTGAAACGCTTATAGCTGCTCAGCAATATTTATCACTTGAAGAACTATTTAGTGGACCATTATTTGAAGTGCTTACCATGTTTTCTTCACAAGAACGTGCACTTAAGATCAAGAAACTAGCATTACGCTTTGATGCTACAATGTTCCAAAGAGGTGTTTTACGTCGATCTTTTCGTTCTTCTCAACCAGTGCAAGACCATCTGTTTCAATGTTTACAATTAATAGAAGAAATGCTGACATTTGAGGAAATTACTTTGCAGGAGTTGTTAACGAATCATCGTCAATATGAGCATGGAACCTATCCAAGCTATAGCTCCTATGTCTTAAAGAATGAAAATACAAAAGTAATGGGTTTTAATGTCTTTGAGCAGTTGCTTGCTGAAGAACTATCATTAGAAAACCCGTCAATTGAAGAAGCAGTAGAAGGTATTTTATTTGATGAACATCAAAGTAGCTTTTTCGGCCATCCATTCATTCGAGGTATTTTTAAATCAAGTAATCATCGGATGCATGATGCCCTTGGCAAACTCTTATTAGCAGCTGCACGACAAGAAGGTTTACGACAGGCAATAGTAGAAAATATTGACCATGGCAATCTTGATGCACAACTCAACATGATGAAGCTTATTCAGGAACATCGCCTAACACGCTTCTCCTCTGTAATTCGAGCAGTCGATACTTGGATGGGACTTGGCTATAATAGTTTCGAAAATCAAAAAATAACAGAGGAAGTTCTTGCATTAGCCATCCAAGCAATCGAAGAAGACAGCTTTGTTGAGCAACTGTTAACGAGTGAACGTACAATTGATATCTATGTTGCATTATGGGCAACTGCTACAAAGGACTATACGAAATTAAATGACCTTGTAACAATACTCTTAAAACGTGATAAACATATCCAACTTACAACGCTTGCCTTTTTGAAAAACTTATCGAAAATTTCCTTCACAGCGCCATTTGTAAAGGATTTAATCTTATCAACAAAAGATATCGAGTTGTTTGCCTTTGCATGGGGCAATTTTCTTTATGCTAATCACCATATTAATAGTGAGTATGCAAGAGACAATGAATGGGCGCAAATCCTTCAAACCTTCATGCAAGAAAACACACAGTTACAAGGGATTGAATACCTTTTATTTGAACAGCTTGAGTGGGCAAAAAGTGAAATTACGAAAGACGGACTTAACATTACAGGCAAACCTCTATCCTTTGTCCATGTCCATTTGTCATTAGAAGATTTAATTTCAACACAAATTATTTTAGCCCATCATGTACAAGACGAGGCATTATTCCAACGAATTATTGAGCATGCAGATTCTTACTCACCATCTAGCAGAATCGGCCTACTGAATATTTATTGTCTAGAACCTGTCACACAAGGTCAACGCGAATTTTTATTTAATTCTTTACGAGATCGTAGTTCCATTAATCGTTCTCTCGCGTTAAAAAAAATACGTGCTTTAACACCAACAGAAGAAGAAATAGCAAAGATTGAAGATCTTTTAGCAAATAAATCAGGTGCACTTCGTAAAGAGGCTATTTCACTCTTAAAAGTTCAGGCACAGAATAATCTGTTACAAAGTGCTGAAAGGCTGTTAAAAGATAGTAAGCAGTTAAAGAGACTTGGAGGGCTTGAATTACTATTAGAAGCCTCTAAGCGACACAACTTAGCAAGCGAGCAAATTACAGCTTTATGCTCCTTATTACCAAAAGTAACTAAAAACGAGCAAGTTTTGTTAGAGCAATTAATTACAAGGGATGTCCCTGAGTATAACGAGAGTAATGGCTTTGGCTTGTATACGCCACATCCCCCTATTCAATACGGCTGTATTTCGGATGGAGCCATTCAAATGAATGGTGTAGAGCCTTGGCAACAGCTTGCTCCACTTTATGTACAGGCACCTACACCTTTTGAAAAATTCTTTCAATATGATGTTGATAAATTATTATCTAAGCTAGAGCAGCTTATTCAGGTTTTAGATCAACATGCTGAACTAGAATATGAAACATACCAATGGAATGACACTCCCATTAGCACTACATTAGGACAAAGATATAGTGTAATGGCAACTAAATCGGATAATCAACGACATGCTAGTCTTGATGCTTATCCTATCCCCGAAGAAATTGTTCAATGGATGAAGACAGCATTATTTAGTAATGAGGACTTAGCCTATTTTAATTTTTACCATAATCTATCAGAATACCCTGCTGCTCATGATCTTTCCGAAGCAGCTCATACACTAATCAAACCGTTCTTCCAATACAAAGATTTAAAAGTACGTGTTGCGCAATTTAATTCCTTGAAATATGACGATACAATTCAACAGATTTTCTCAGTGCTATCCCAAGACATCGACAAAATCTCAGGTGATACAGTGCTGCATCAGGAAGCACTTTCATTACTCGAAAAGCATGCACCCGAATTTAATCGCTTCGAACAGGCAGTAGGCATAATGTTACAGATATTCAAACAAATCCCTGCTGATCAGTGGCAACTTGATGTTCGAGAGAAGGGTTATTATTACTATCGTTCCACTTCTACTATTATCGATTTAGATGTCGTTGAGTCATTCGTTGATCGATGCTGGTCTGATTACTCAACCTATGGTGAATATGTCAAAATGCTAGCTGTTAATGAAGAGCTAACAAAGCGTATGAAAAATGCAAGCTATAGCCCAAACGTCTACAATTTATCTTTGTTCCAATATTTAGACGCCATGAAAGTTGGTTTATTTACGCAAGATCACTTATTTGAAGCCATATTTACCAACACGCTCGCTTCAGAAATATTTAATGAGCCAACTAAGTTACAAGAACGCTATCAACAATCGTTTGAAGATTTAACAGATTTCTTTGCTATTCGTGAACAAGCGATTGATCGTATTTTAGCCATAGAGCTAAAACGTGGTGATACGCCTACTGCTGTAACAAAGCTTGCTAGTAGCATTTCTTATTTTGAGGGTATTGATTATTTCTTACAGATTCTACAGGCACTTGACGGAGAAAAGCTTGCGAGAGGATATATTTGGCAGGCAGAAACGAAAAAGGATGTATTCTCCCGATTGCTAACTAACTGTTACCCCAAAAAAGAAGAAACAGCGCAGCAATTAAAAGAAGCTTGGCAGAAAACAGACATTTCTAAAGAACGATTAATTGAAGCAATGATGTATAACCAGCATTGGATAGACCTTGTAAGTGAAGTGATTGGCTGGGATGGACTAAAAGAATCAGCCTGGTATTTTATTGCTCACACCACAGATTCTTTATCCGACTTTGCCAAAGATCAGATTGCCCTTTTCTCTAGCATCACTGCTGAGGATTTCCGTGATGGTGCATTCGATTTAGCTTGGTTCCAAAGCGCCTATCAAACACTTGGAGCTAAGAAATTCAAACTTGTTTATGATGCTGCAAAATATGCTTCTGAAGGAGCCAACCATCGTCGGGCACAGCTTTATGCAGATACAGCTATCGGTAAGCTCAGTCCAAAACCGTTAATGCAAGAAATTCAAGATAAACGCAATAAAGATAAACTGCGCGCACTTGGTCTTATCCCTTTAATAAAATCCGATGACAAAGACGCCCTGACACGCTATCAATTTATTCAACAGTTTTTGAAGGAAAGTAAGCAATTTGGTGCTCAACGCCGCGCAAGTGAGGCTCGAGCAGCAAGTATCGCTCTAGAAAATTTAGCGCGCAATGCAGGGGATGGAGAAGCCACTCGCTTCACATGGCGTATGGAGTTATCTGCCTTTAACGATATGAAGCATTTATTTAAAGCACAACAAATCGAGCAAATTACAGCCCATCTACAAATAGAGGATGATGCCTCTGTAGCTATTATTGTTGAAAAGGATGGTAAACGTCTAAAGAACGTTCCTGCTGCATTAAAAAAGCATGCTGATATTGTAACCTTGCAGGAAGCCCGAAAAGACTTACAAGAGCAATATAAACGAGCACGCCCAGCGCTTGAGCAAGCAATGGAATTAGAAACAGTATTTTCGGTCGAGGAGCTCATTCATTTATTAGCTCATCCGATTCTAGCTCCGCTGTTACAAAAACTACTATTTATTAGCGATAATTACGTTGGAATGCTGACATCAGAAGGTTTACAGCTTTTATCGGCTGACGTTGTGAACCTTGCTCCTACGTCCTCTATAAAGATTGCTCATCCTTACCATCTTCTAGAGAGCGGTCAATGGAGACAGTGGCAATCCTATATGTTCGAGCACAACATTAAACAGCCATTTAAGCAAGTGTTCCGTGAGTTATATCTCATCAATGCTGATGAAAAAGCACAGAAACATTCATTGCGCTATGCAGGGCATCAAGTAAATCCTTCACAAACAGTAGCCCTGTTGAAAACACGTGGCTGGCAAATCAGCTATGAAACAGGACCACGTAAAGTATATTATAAGGAAAATATTGTGGCATCCTTGTATGCACAGGCAGATTGGTTTACGCCAGCAGAAATTGAAGCACCTGCAATCGAAGGTGTTTACTTCTATGATCGACTAACAGGCAAAGATATCGTTTTAGATGATATTCCAGCTGCGATATTCTCTGAGGTTATGCGAGATATTGATCTTGTTGTCAGCGTAGCTCATGTTGGTGGTGTAGACCCTGAGGCAAGTCATTCTACTGTTGAAATGCGCAGCATTATCGTAGAAGAATTGGCTAAATTATTGAAGCTAAACAATGTGGAAGTGAAAAAACAACATGCCCTCATAGAAGGTAAGCTAGCAAGTTACTCCTTACATTTAGGAAGTGGTGTGGTGCATCAAATAGGCGGTTCCATGATCCCAATTATTGCTGTCCCATCTCAGCATCGTGGACGAATTTTCTTACCGATGGTGGATGATGATCCACGGACGGCTGAGATCATGTCCAAGCTCTTATTACTATGTGAAGATACAAAAATTAAAGATCCAGCTATATTAACTCATATTCGAAGCTATGAGCAAATGCACTAACGTACTCTAGATAAAAACAGGTGACTCCATTCGTCACCTGTTTTTACTTTATATCTGTTTTAATCATTTCAAACAATAGCGGTACATTCGTGCCACGATGCAATGAATGACAGCCTTCCATTAAAAATGACCAACTTTTCTTTATTTTTTCCCTATAAGACAACTCTGAACTAACTGGGAGATAGGTGCTTAAATATTCCTCAATCGTGCATGTCAGATTGTCCATAAATTTATCTGCTTTTTGTATTTTTTCTGTTGGGATTTCATTGCGCTCATTCCATAAGACATGTTCTAAATTCGTAGAAAAATAAAATAATTGATAAGGTACTTTCATACGGTTAATGCTAAAGTGGTCGTTGGCAATCAAAATTCTAGCATTCTTAGCCTTCATATCATTGCGTTGTTCTATTTGTTCTTTGCGTTTATCTGACTTCACTAAAATAGCATCCTCTGTATAAAATAAGTTTTGCTCGATACGCTCATCTACCTTGACGCACTCTGGTGCGATAAAGCATCCATCTGCATCTGTAATATGAACAACCGCTGTTAAATCATTGGCTAAAAATTTATATTTTTCAAGATAGCTTTGAATCACTCGTACAACACTGTTTTTAATATTCGGTATTCGTTTGTGCGCATCCCACTTTGTTAAGATATCTTCTCGTTGTACATCAAAACGTATTGTGGAGTTCGCAAAATGAGCATCTAAATAATCCTCTAAAATAATTTGCTCCGTCTGCCCTTCCACAATAATCAAAAGTACTTTTTTAGTCATGTTGAACACCTGCTTTACGAAAAGCCCGCTTTATTTTAAATGTTTTAGTTTCCTTATATATCTCTTCCTCTTGCCCGCCAAGCTGGATAGCACGTAAATAGACATCTCTAGCGTTATTCACTTCTTTGATACCTTTTAGCTGCATATAACGGTGATGTTCATTTGTTGTCGTAAACCATAAATTTTTAATAGCTAGCACCTCTAACACACGTAGATTATGGGAAGTAAAAATAAGTTGCCCTTTTCCATCCTCATCTATCACTGTTAACAACTCACCTAACAAATATTCAAATACACCTGAATCTAATTCATCAATAACCACGCATGCATTCGGATTATTGTATACAGCAATTAATACACTAAGAATAGAAATGATCTTTAAAATTCCCTCTGACTCTGTTCGTAGCGGTAATTCCTGCTCCCCGCGCTGAGACAAAAATTCAAAACGAATTCCTTGCTCGCCACTGTCCATCATTTGCTTTGTAATGATATTAATTTTAATCGTCAGACCAGGAATAATTGCTGAGAGCACTTGATTACTTTGTTCAATAACTTCACATAATGCATAGAATGCATCCTCTGGTAATAAAGCTGGTCCATTTAAATCATAAGGAATAAGACCTCTTGTTTTCTCTAAATGAATACTGAATGGCATCATCCGTTCTTCAAATAGTGGGGCAATATTTTGAGTATTAACAACATGTAAGTCTCGACTAAAATCAACAGCAATATTTTGTAGCAACTGCATTTCTAGCTCAGAAAGCCGTTCCTGTAATAATGTCTTTATATCTTTATGGAATAGAAATGACATATATTGTTTTCTTGCTAACTGTTGAATAACCAGTAATTGAATTCGTGCTTGTTCACTCAAATCATCCAGTTTCGATTGACGAATTTGTACATCCCTCTCCGTCACAGCCACTAAAATCTTTGATCGCTTCCCTTTCGTGTTTTCTCGATAGGTAAGGCGCTCCAACGTAGTATATAGTCGATGTTGATCCTCCTGTAGCTCCACATAGTAATTCACAAAAAATGTACCGAATTGATTCTGAACTAGAAATTCTACATCCATGCTAGCTGTTTGCTCTCCTGCCAATATAAGTCGCTTCTTTTGAGAGGGCAACTTCACTTCAGCAAGCCATCCTGATAGAAGTGTCTTCAATAAACTAAATGCATCTACAATGGTTGTCTTTCCAGAGCCATTTTGTCCATATAGGCCAACAACATTCGCTTGTAGAAATGTCTCAAAATTTACTGTGAGAACAATTTCACCCTGTCGTACATTTCGTAAATTTTGTATGTTTATTTTTTTTATCTTAATAATTGCCATGTGCTAAACATCCTTTTAGCTTTTTCCCTTATTATAATGAAAATCGTTTTATTTTATAACAAATTCGAACTTAAGCATCCATAGCCTATAGCCTATGACAAAAATCGTAATAGGCATATGTTAGAAAAAATGAAGAAAGGTGTGTTTCATTGGTTTATCCTAGATTAGCCCCTGATGATTTTAACAGTCAATTTCGCCCAGGTATGAAAATATGGGTAACACTCCCTACTGGTACTTATTCAGGTACATTAATTCGGACATTCGGAACTGGAGGAAGAACTGCTGAAATTCAGTTAGATAATGGTCAAATAGTGACTGTGGATGTTAGTCAAATCACTGCTGCAGGTACAGGAACACCTCCTGGTAGTTCCTATCCGCCGCCATACCCACCACCATATCCACCATATCCGCCTCAACCTTATCCACCGCGTCCATACCCACCACAGCCTTATCCACCGCAACCTTATCCGCCACGTCCTTATCCACCACAGCCTTATCCACCGCAACCTTATCCGCCACGTCCAGGGGGGCAATATCCTGGTTTCCCACCACCATTAATACCAGGACTCCCTAATATTTTACCGGGCATATTTGGTAATCCGCGGCCTTAGCAACAATAGAAAAGGTTATTTCTTTATTTAAGAATAAAGAAATAACCTTTTTTCATTTTATTCCCATAACAATAATCATCAAATTCCTTTACATATAAGTCATGACAAAATAAGTAAAAAGCCCTAACAAGGAATTGGAAATTGGTATTTCAGCCAAATTTTTAATCAACTGAAAATAAGTTAGATCTGAGCATACTTCTTTTTTATACTAGGAAATATATAGCTTTTTGTAAAAATTTAACCTAACCTAAAAAATATATAGACTAAAAAACTATATATCATCATTTATTTATAGAAATCATGACTTGAAATAGTAAGTTTTCTGGGTTGTGAATCAATTTTTTTGGCAGTATAGTAGTTAAATGATAGGGGATAAATAGATTATTTTGCATTTATAAATAGTTAACACGCATCTGGACTTCTACGAATAACATCAACATCTTCAATGTGTAGTACATTGACTAAATTATCCATTTATAGTCCTTAGCTTGAAATATTTGCTATATCATATTAGGAGGAAAAGCATGAAAACACGCAAGAAGCAGCAAATGTCTATTAGTAAGAAATTAACTGCAATAGTAGTGAGTATTTTATTATTATTTGGATTAGTTACTTTAGGTCTTTCTTATTATATAGTAAGAAATAGTAATTTAACAGACATGAATCAATCTCTTTCTGACAAAGGCATGATCCTAGCCAAAACCATTGATATTACTACACTAAAATCGATATTAGAGAATCCTACAAATAGTAACCCTGATGCTCTACGATTAACTAGTGAAATGGATGCAATCAATGATAATTCAGATAGCATTACCAATCTATTTTTAATTACAGTTAACGGTGAAAATATTAATGCACCTGTTCTATCATCTAGTATACTTGAACTAGGGGCAGAGTATAACCAAGATATGATTGCAATGGGTTTATCTCCAGATTTCCTAGCAAGAATTAAAGAAGTCTTTGATACAAAAAAAGCAACAGCAACAGATATTTATAGCGATGAATATGGTAGCTATAAAACAGGCCTTACACCAATCTTGGATGAGAATGGGAATATGCTGGCTGCTTATGCCATTGACTATGACGTATCAATGGTAACAGGAAAAGCGATGTCTGAAGCCCTATGGACTTTATTAGTAACGGTTATTTTCTTAATTGGTTCATCCATTGCTGTTTACACTCTTTTAAGAAAAAAATTAACACCAATTCAACAACTTTCCTTACAATCTAAAAAAGTCGCAGAAGGTAATTTAGAGCTGGAACCATTACCAGTTACTTCAACAGACGAAGTAGGAATGCTCACACAAAATTTTAATTCTATGATCGATAACTTAAAAAATGTTATTAAGAGTACAACGATTGTTTCTGAGCGTGTTTCAAACACAGCCAATGTTTTATCTGTAAATATGCAAGAAGCTTCCGATTCATATAATAATGTAGCATCTTCCATGCAGGAGATTGCAAGTGGCGCTGATCTTCAAGTACAAAAGGCAAAAGAAAGTACAATTACCATTGAAGAAATGAATATTGGTATTCAACGTATTGCCATGACGTCCAATCAAATTTCAGAATCCTCGATTTTAGCATCAGAGGAAGCTGAAAGAGGGAATGAATCGACAAATAAATCTGTTGCACAAATGAATGCTATTAGCAAAGCTGTTAATCAATCTGCAGCTTCTGTTAAATTACTTGGCGATCATTCTAATAAAATAGAAGAAATCGTAGGAATCATTACAGGGATTGCTTCGCAAACCAATTTACTTGCATTGAATGCGGCAATCGAAGCTGCACGTGCTGGGGAGGCTGGTAGTGGCTTTGCAGTGGTTGCTGATGAGGTACGTAAACTTGCAGAGCAATCTGAGGCATCTGCAAGAGAAATTTCTACACTTATTTCTCATATCCAGCATGATACAAACGAATCTGTAAATATCATGGTTCACGCTGTAGAAGAAGTAGATCATGGTATTGTCATGATCAATGATTCGGAAAAATCATTTAGCCAGATTTTAACTTCCATTCACCATGTGACAGGGCAAATTCAAGAGCTTTCTGCAACAATTGAAGAAATGGCAGCTGGTATGGAAGAAGTAACATCTGCTGTAAAAGATATGGAAGATTTTTCAGTCAATTCAAAGGACAATACAAGAGCAGTAGCAGCAACTTCTGCCTCTCAATTGAATACAGTACAACGAGTTTCTGAAGAAGCTCAAGTATTATCCGAGCTATCTGATGAATTAATGAATGTTGTTAATACCTTTGTAGTGAAATAAAAAATGAAAGGGCTGCCCTTATTAAGGAGAGTTATGTCCGTTAGTTTCTCACAGATCGATTCACTACTGTGGACCTAATGACGATAATCGCTCCTTGATAGGTGTCGGCCCTTTTCTAAAATAGGAGTTGTCATAATTGAATAATAAAAGAGAATTTGATGTACACCCATCACAGAATAATACGCTTTCTTTTGACCAACAAACACTTCAATCCAATAGTACACAATTATTAAACAGAGAAGACTTACTCGCATATCAAACGTTAAACCGTACAATAGCTGACTACGATCAAAACACCACAATACCTGACGTATTTTATCAGGCAGCACAAAAATTTGAGGAACGAATCGCATTATCCTATGAAGGTGGAAAACTTACCTACCGTCAGCTAAATGAACAATCCAACCAAGTTGCTCATATGTTAGTTGCCAACGGTCTACAAAAAGGAAACTATGTAGCGATAGTTATGGAACGCAGTAAAGAAACCGTCATTAGTTTGTTAGGTATCCTGAAAGCTGGTGGAGTTTATGTCCCCATTGATCCAAGCTATCCAAAAGAACGTTGTCAGTACCTATTAAACGATACAGGTGCTCCATTTATCATAACGAAAAACGAACATACAGCTCTACTGAATGATTTTATACATAATGATTCCCAAACACGCACAGTGTTCACAATCAACCAAATGGAGCAAGGATATTCACAGGAAAATATCCAATGTGAAATTCTTCCATCTGATTTAGCCTATATTATTTATACATCTGGTTCAACAGGTAAGCCAAAAGGCGTCATGCTTAAGCATGAGGCTGTCATTAATTTAATAACAGATAATCAACGAATCTACCATTCAACTAAAGAAGATGTTTATTCCCAGTTTATTTCTTTTAGTTTTGACCCTTCTATAACAGAAACCTTTACTGCTTTATTTTCAGGTGCAAGACTTCATATGCTTACAAGTATAGAGCGTTTGTCCATTGAGGCATTTGCTGATATGATCGACCGTGAGCAAGTAACGACCGCTACTGTTCCAAATGCTTTCTTTACACAGCTAGCTACACATTTACCAGTAAGCTATAGAAAAAAGCTTTCGACATTAAATTATTTATCTGTAGGTGGTGAAGCCCTATTGCCTGCCATTGTTCAAAAATGGCAAGACAAATTTGGACTCTCTACAGAAATTATTAATGTGTATGGACCAACTGAATGTACAGTATTGTCCTCCTATTTTAAGGTGAAAAGTCAGATAACAGACATGCAATCTAGTATCCCTATTGGTAGACCAATCGCCAATTATGAAATGTACGTTATTAACACGGACGATCAGCTATGTCCCGTTAATGTAATCGGAGAATTATGTATTGCTGGTGCTGGTTTAGCAGCAGGTTATTTACATCAGCCTGAAAAAACAGCTGAAGTATTTGTACCTCATCTCTTAAAGCCAGATCAAAAAATGTATCGAACAGGTGATTTAGTTCGACTATTGCCAACTGGTGTCATTGAATTTGTTGGACGTAAAGACTCTCAAATTAAAGTAAGAGGCTTCCGTATTGAACTTGGTGAAATCGAAACAGTATTGAGCAATCATACGAGCATTCAGGAAGCCGTGATCATTGCAAAGAAAATGGCTGATGGGAATAATCATTTATTTGCCTACTATACGGTGGCAAGTGGGATGCAGCTTGAGGAGAATCTTTTAAGGGACTACTTAGCAAATCTTTTACCAGATTATATGGTGCCAGAGCAATTTATTGAATTGCAAGAAATGCCATTATCCCCTACAGGAAAAATTGATCGAAAACACTTAGCTTCATTGGAATTAACTTTATCACGCAGTACTACATATATTGCCCCAGAAAATGATACACAGCGTATGCTTGCTACTGCATGGGAATTTGTACTCGGTATTGAGCCAATTGGCATTCACGATAACTTCTTTCATATCGGAGGGCATTCGCTAAAAGTGCTCGAGATTCTTGTACAAGTGAAAAAACATATACCATTCTTAAAGATTCAGGATTTCTTCCAATATCAAACGATTGCTGAACTGGATCATTATATTCGTCATTATCAACCAGAAGCGATTGAAGATCAAGACGAGCCAGCTAACAGCATTGTATTCAAGGACTTAATGGAGCCTAGTCCTCTAAAAGTCTCCCAAAATGTGAAGCCCTTGCCAATGACATCGGTATTACTAACAGGTGCTACAGGTTATTTAGGTAGTCATGTATTATATGAGCTATTAGCAACAACAACTGCGCACATATTTTGCCTTATTCGACCAAGCACCCAAACTACGATTGAAGATAAACTAAGAGAGAGTATGCAATTTTATTTTGGCAATACTATTGCTCAGCAGATGAAAGATCGTATTACTGTTATCCAAGGTGACTTAGGGAAGCAACGACTACACTTATCTGATAAAGATGAAAAAATCATTATGAAAGAAATTAATGCTATCATTCATTGTGGTGCAGATGTACGTCATTTTGGTGCAGCTGATCATTTTAATAATGTCAATGTGAATGGAACTCGCTACTTGCTTGAAATAGCCAAACAGAAACCAGGTGTGCATTTCCATTATGTATCGACAATTGGCATTCCAGAGGAGCTAGCCGCCATACAATGGGGACCAAATGAAGCAAAAGGTACCTTCAATTACAATGTAAAGCTTGATAATGTTTATACTCAAAGTAAGCTAGAAGCAGAAAACCTTGTTCGAAACGCTGTACAGGATGCAATCCCTGTCTCCATTTATCGTGTAGGAAATTTAAGCTGTCATTCTGAAACAGGTAAATTCCAACGTAATATCGATGACAATGCCTTTTACCGTATGATTAAATCAATGCTTTATTTAGGTAAAACACCTACCGCACAATGGCATGTTGACTTCACACCAATCAATTATGCTAGTCAGGCAATTGTTTCTTTGGCAAGCCAGCCAGCAACCAACGGCCATGTCTTCCATTTATGTAACCCTGTATCGCTTACTTATTTAGAATTAATCGATATGCTTAAGGAAATTGGTTATGACCTAACAATTGTGTCAACACAAGAGTATACAGATTGGCTATTAAATGGTGATCATTCAAAAGATGTACAGGAATATTTATCGTTAGCCATTGCGCAGCTTGAAGGTGATGGAGCAAGTGACTCCCCATTTATCTTCAATTGCAAAAAAACGATAGAATTTTTAGCTCATACCAAGATTGAATGTGCGGCACCAAATAAAGCCTTTATTTACAGAATGATTCAATATGGCATTGATACAGGCTACTTTCCTGAACCAAAACAAGTCAATATAAGATGATAAAACAAACTATACAGTTATTTGCACTTCCTCTAGGAGTACAGTTAGCACCACCAGAACGGGATGCTTTCCTTAAAGTACTCCCTTTTGAGGTGCAAAGAAAAGTTCAGCAATACAAGCACTGGCAGGATCAGCAAAGAGCGTTGCTAGGTAGCACTCTTATTAGATGGGCACTCCTTCCCTATATAGATGACGTTCTGTTACAACTAGCTCATAATGAATTTGGGCGCCCTTATATTGCAGGACACCCTCATTGGCGGGGAGATTTTAATCTCTCTCATTCTGGGGATTGGGTAGTGTTAGCAGTCACCACTATCGGACGAGTCGGCATTGATGTTGAAGAAATAAAGCCAGTGAGTGAAGATATGATGATATATGCGCTTTCTGAGACAGAGCGTCAATTGGTCTCTCATCAGCCTTTACATGTTTTTTATGAGTTTTGGACTTTAAAAGAGGCTCTTTTTAAAACAGGCTTATTGCCAATCCTATCGCCATATTTGCTTGATACCACCAACATAAAAAAAACAAGGAAAGACCTTTTTACCCAATTACTCTATCTCGATCCGCAGCATCCTGTATCCGTCTGCTGGAACAATGAAAATTCTAAGTTAATAACCACAATATTAAATAAAGAGCAGCTTCTACAGCCATAACAATAATTATTCCTCCGTATTAAGAAAACGCTGCCCTAACGTGTCATTTATTCGACCCGCTAGGACAGCACTTTTTGTTTTATTTAAATAAGTCTGGGTACATTTCTTTTGCTAATGCTTCCATTCCATCAATTGTGTTATAGCCATAGCCAAACATGTAATTGTAATCTACAATATACATTTGTTTATTTTTAATAGCCTTCATGCTTGATAGTTTAGGATTCGCATAAATTTCTTCACGTACTTTTGTCAAATCAGAACCGTCCCAGTTAGGAAGAATTAATACATCTGGATCTGCTGCAATTAATGTTTCAACACTTACATCGCCTGTTTCATCTTTAAAAATATTATCTAATTTAACCATTTTGAATGCATCATTAAAGAATGTTTCATCGTGTGCTGGATAAACAAAAAGCTCTTTTGGATCATTTGTATGCAAATAGGCAAATGTTTTTTCTTCTTTTATACTTTCTAATTTTGAGGAAATATCTTGTTGTCGACCTTTTAATTCTTTAATAAAGCTATCTGCTTTGTCTTGAACATTAAAAATTTCACCAATATTCTTTATATCTTTATAAATAGAATCATACGTGCCGCCTGTTACGGATGACTCTAAAACATATGTTTTTACACCCATTTCATTAAGCGAATCTACTGTCCCTACTCCCCATTCAGCATTATCAAATAAGCCACCACGACCAAATACTAAATCAGGATCAGTACCTAATGTAACCTCTTTCCCAACATATTCATCACTTAAAATATTTAGCTTTGCATACTCTTCTTCAACAGCTTTATCAACTGCACCAAAGTTTGCACCAACACCAACGATTTTATCGCTTAATCCTAAATGTAATAATAATTCTGCAGCTGGGCGTGTATTTGCCATAATTCTTTCTGGTGCTTTATCAAATACTTGATCTTTCTTTTCCCATGTTGATCCACCTTCAGCCTTTGAAAAGTTCTCAATTGTCAGTGGATAATGCTCTTTTGTTTGTGTTTCCTTAGATGTATCTTTTGATGTGTTACCGCAGGCTGTTAATGTTAATAAAGCTGCTAAACCAATTCCTAATAATAATTTTTTCTTCATGTTTTTCCTCCTACAGTCCATATGCAAAGCCTAATCCATTCGTCACTGGATTAGTAAACGTTTGACATTTGATATGATATAAAGCTTCTATTGTTTCTGGTGTTAAAACTTCTTGGGGTGTACCATGTGCATAGATTTCACCATCTTTTACTGCATAAAGATAATCACAGTAATGTGCTGCCATTTCTAGATCATGAAGAGCTGCTAAAACACCGATGTTTAAACTTTTTACACAGGATAGTATTTCAATTTGATAACGAATATCTAAATGATTTGTTGGTTCATCCAAAATCATAAATTTAGGCTGCTGGGCAATCGTTCTAGCTAAAATAACCCTTTGCTTTTCACCACCAGATAGTGAAAGAAAACTGCGCTCTCTATAAGATTGTAAATTCGTTCTTGTCAATGCCTCTTCTACGATGTCAAAATCCTTTTGGTTATCTGACTCTAGCATTTTTTTATGAGGTGTTCTACCTAAGATCACCATTTGTTGTACCGTTAAATCAAAGTGCATTTCATTGAATTGTCCAACTACACCTAAGTGTTGAGAAATCTTTTTTTCGGCGCTTTTTAAAACATCTAAATCATCTAAGAAGACCATCCCTTTTTGAGGTACTAGGCTTTTATAAATGCTTTTCAGTAAAGTTGATTTTCCGCATCCGTTTGGTCCGATTAAGCCCACAAATTGTTGCTTATTCACATGAATGGATACGTTTTTTACGATTTCCTTTTTGCCGATTTTTACTTCTATTTCCTTTGCTACTAATTCCATTGTTCTACCCTCCGAAGTTGTAACCTTTTTTTACAATCATATAGATAAATAATGGTGACCCAATGACAGAAGTAATAATACCAATCGGTAATTCCACATTTTGGATTAACGTTCTAGACAGAATATCAGCCCAAATCATGAAAAGGCCTCCTAAGAGCAATGTTCCTAACATTAATCGTTTGTGATCTGCCCCGAAAATACCTCTTGTGATATGAGGAATAATTAAACCAACAAAACCGATCATACCTGCATAAGCGACCATCGTTCCTGTAATAAGCGAGGTAAGAATCATATATAATTTACGATAAGCACTTAAATTGATCCCTAAGGTGATAGCTGATTCATCTCCAAGTAGCATTGTGTTTAGCACACGATGTTGGAAAAGGAATAATGCAGCTCCTAGTACAATCACGATTGTTAAAATTGGTGTTTTGTCCCAGCTGGCAGATGCTAAACTCCCCATAGACCAGAACGTAACAGTTTTAATGCCCTCTGCATTATTGGCAAAAAAGATGATAAGGCTTGAAAACGAACTACATAATGCACCGATAACAACCCCTGATAAAACCAATTTTACTGAGGTTGCTTTACCTCCAATGCTGGATAAGATAAGCACTGCCATAGAGGTAATCATCGCCCCTGCAAATGCACCAAAGGCTACTCCAAATTGTGCTAACAATGCACTACTCCCAAAACCAACTAGAATAGCAAAGGTTGCACCTAATGACGCTCCTGAAGAAATACCAAGTATGTATGGATCAGCAAGCGGGTTTTGGACAACTGCCTGCATGACAGCCCCACACAATGCAAGACCGACACCAATTAATAAGGCAAAAACCACACGTGGCATTCTGACCTGTAAAATAATATTCAAGTAGGATTCACTTTCCACACTATCAAGGGTGCCAAGTTTTCCATTGGATATAGTATGTAGCAAAATATCCATCGATTGCTTGAAAGGAATACTGACTTGTCCTATTGATACAGAAAAAACGGCAGATATTAAAATGGAGGCTATTAAAAGCAAGATAATAACATAATAAATATTGCCCGTCCCTATTCTGTTAGCTTCCTGTTTATTCAAGATTTCACCTCTATCTATTTAACTATTAATCAATGATAACGATTATCATTTTCATTTGTATTGTAAGTGATAATCCATTGAAAAACAACAGGAAAATTTTTAATTATAGATTATGCATACATTCAGTAAATAAATATTCCACTACTGGCGGGTTTTAATTCGCTAAAATTATTGTTCCGATAGAAATTAAAACAGCTCATTGTAAATTCCGGATATTATATAGCGAAGAAAATTTAAGGATTTTTATTTAAACTCTGTTCTAATAAAAAATCAAAATAAAAAACCACTTTCCATAAAATTATGGAAAGTGGTCATATTTACTTAAAAGATTGTGCTTTAGTTTAAGCTAAATCTTACATCATTCCTGGCATACCGCCCATGCCGCTCATATCTGGCATTGCTGGTGCTGCTTCAGGGATATCTGCTACAACCGCTTCTGTTGTTAAGAATAGGGCTGCAACTGATGCTGCGTTTTGTAAAGCTGAGCGAGTTACTTTTGCTGGGTCTACTACGCCTGCTTCCATCATGTTTACCCATTCGCCAGTTGCTGCATTGAAACCAATGCCAACTTCTTCACGTTTTAGACGATCTACGATAATTGAGCCTTCAAGACCAGCATTATTAGCAATTTGACGAACTGGTTCTTCTAAAGCACGTAGAACGATTTTCACACCTGTAGATACGTCGCCTTCTACTGCTTCAGCCGCTTTTTCTACTGCTGCATAGACGTTTAGAAGAGCAGTACCACCACCTGATACGATACCTTCTTCAACAGCCGCACGAGTTGAGTTTAAAGCATCCTCAATACGAAGTTTACGCTCTTTCAGCTCTGTTTCTGTTGCAGCACCAACCTTGATAACTGCTACACCGCCTGCTAATTTTGCAAGACGTTCTTGTAATTTTTCTTTATCGAACTCTGAAGTAGTTTCAGCAAGTTGTGCACGAATTTGACCAATGCGTGATTCAATTGCGTCTGCTCCGCCTACACCTTCAACGATTGTTGTGTTGTCTTTTGTTACAACAACTTTTGCTGCACGACCAAGTGCAGAAATATCAGCGGATTTTAGGTCTAAGCCTAATTCTTCTGTAATCACTTGTCCACCTGTCAGGATAGCAATATCTTCAAGCATTGCTTTACGTCGATCACCGAAACCTGGTGCTTTTACTGCTACAGCATTAAATGTACCACGAAGTTTGTTCACAACAAGTGTTGCAAGAGCTTCACCTTCTACATCTTCAGCAATCATTAAAAGTGGACGACCTTGTTGCACCACTTGCTCTAATAATGGTAATACTTCTTGAATGTTTGTAATTTTTTTATCAGTAATTAAAATGTATGGGTTATCAAGAACCGCTTCCATTTTATCTGTGTCAGTTACCATGTAGTGAGAAGCATAACCACGATCAAACTGCATACCCTCAACTACATCTAACTCTGTTGTGAAGCCTTTTGATTCTTCAATTGTAATAACTCCATCGTTACCAACGCGTTCCATTGCTTCAGCGATTAGTTGTCCAACTTCATCATCTGCAGCAGAAATAGCAGCAACTTGTGCAATTTCTTCCTTATTGCTTACTGGGCGAGAAATAGCGTGTAATTCAGTAAGTGCTGCAGCAACTGCTTTATCGATACCTTTACGGATACCTACTGGATTTGCGCCAGCTGTAACGTTTTTCAAGCCTTCACGAATAATTGCTTGAGCTAATACTGTTGCTGTAGTTGTACCATCACCAGCGATTTCGTTTGTCTTAGAAGCAACTTCTGCTACTAATTTTGCTCCCATGTTTTCGTATGGGTTTTCTAGTTCGATTTCTTTAGCGATTGTCACACCATCATTTGTAATAAGTGGTGAACCGAATTTTTTTTCTAAAACAACATTACGTCCTTTTGGTCCTAATGTTACTTTTACTGCATTTGCTAATTTATCTACACCTTGTAACATTAATGAACGAGCGTCTTCTGAGAATTTAATATCTTTTGCCATGAGAATTTACCCTCCTGAAATGGAATATTCGTTAAGCTTCTTCAATATATTTATATCAATTTCACCTTATTGTCACATTTGTTATGCAAACAATAAGTATTCACCTTACGTAAGGTGCCTTTAAAGTTCTTATTCAATAATTGCAAGAATATCGCTTTCGCGTAAAATTAGGTATTCATTACCTTCAAATTTAACTTCTGTGCCAGCGTATTTAGAGAAAATAATGCGGTCGTCAACTTTAACGTCAAGCTCTACACGTTGCCCGTTCTCTAATACACGACCTGTCCCAACTGCTACTACTTTACCTTCTTGTGGTTTTTCTTTTGCAGAGTCAGGTAGTACAATACCGAATGCAGATTTTTCTTCTACCTCGATTAGTTCAATTACAATACGATCTCCTAGTGGTCTTAACAAGTGAAACAACCTCCTAATAATTAAATAATTGTTGATATTTATTAGCACTCTATATCAATGAGTGCTAACACAATTATTATGATAATCAATCACTCTTTTTTTTGCAAGTCAGAACTTCAAAAAATTTTGTTTTCTTTCCATATTCCTCTACAATAGAAAGGAAGCATATGAATGGAAAGGATTTTGACTGTGACTAATTCTCAAAAAGTAACGAAACATAAAAAAACAGCCCTGTATGTTTTGCTGATTTATATCTTGATGCAAATCTCTAGCAGATGGTTGCTCTTACCGTTCCATAAGCTCATCATGAAGGTAACTGGTTTAGCTTCTGAACAAGCGGCTCCTATTACTCAAGGTTGGTATATTGCACTAAGTTTTGCAGTAGCGCTCATTTTAAGCTTAATCCTTACATCTCGAGATAAAGCATTTTGGAACATTTATCAAGGAAAAAAAGAAACGATACCTCTTACAATTGTGTGGGGAATCATCGGCTTCTTCCTAGTGTTCTTTGGACAAATGATTGGTGCAGCTATTGAGATGGCTGTTTTCGGTATTGAAGGAGGCTCACAAAATACTGCAGATATTGTCGCGATAGCTAAAGGTGCTCCCATCGCCATATTAGCAATTGTTGTATTCGGGCCAATCTTAGAAGAATTCGTCTTCCGTAGAGTGATCTTTGGCTCGCTTGTCCAAACAACAAATTTCTGGGTGGCAGCAATTGTGAGTGCCATTTTCTTTGCGATTATCCACTTCGACTTCTCACATATCTTGCTTTATACCATTTGTGGTTTAATTTTCGCCTTTTTATATCACAAAACAAAGCGCATTTGGACGTCTATTATTGCACACGTCATGCTTAATGGATTTGTGACACTTGTACAATTCTATGCGGAACCATTGCAAAAGTTTCTTCAAGAACTCGAAAAAATGCAATAAATTTTTGTAAAGCGATTGTAAGATGCAAAAATAACACAAAAGCTCGGTGTCCCATTTAGGGCACCGAGCTTTATTTATTACTGTTGATTCAATTCTTCTATTTGTCGTCGTTGCTGCTCAAGTGCTTCTTCAATCTGGCGCTTTTGCTCCGCTTCCTGTTCTTCTTTTAATCGAATCTCTTCGGATTTAAGATATTTCTTATAGCCAATTCGTGAAATCATAATACTAATTTCATACAAAATAAACAGCGGAACTGAAACCATTAAATGCGAAGCCAACTCAGGTGGTGCAATAATCGCAGCACATACAAATAAACCGAAGTACGAGTATTTACGAATACGAATTAGTAATTCCGGACTTAATATGCCAATTCGTGAAAAGAATAAAACAACAATTGGCAACTGGAAAAGGAAACCGAACGGTATTGTAAGCTTAAACAAGAATGTAAAATACTCATGTATACCAATGGTTTGCTGTATCTCCAAATCATTCGATAAATTCATCATGAATTTGATGACATATGGGAATAGTAAAAAGTACGAAAAAGATAACCCTGCAAGAAACAATAAAAATGAATACGGAATATAGCTTAGAGTTGCTTTACGCTCTACTTCCCTTAATCCAGGGCTAATAAACGACCATAATTGATACATCAACACGGGTGATGAAAGAATAAATGCAATTATAAAAACAACTTGTATATAAATTGCAAGTGGTGTGACTACATCAAATGCATGAAGCTCTATATTATATTTGGCTCCAGTCATTTGAAGGTATTTTACAAGTGGCTTTGCGACAAAAAAGGCGCCGGCCATAGCTAGAACAAAGAAAACGGCAACAATGAACAGCCGTTTTCTTAATTCTTCTATATGCTCAATGACAGTTAGATCTTTTGGATTCATTCCTCAAACATCCTAACTTACTTATCTAGTTCTTTCTTTTTCTTATCATCATCATCTTCGTCGGCTAAACCTTTAGTAGCATTTTTGAATTCACGTAGTGTTGAACCAAATGCCTTACCAAGCTCTGGTAACTTTTTAGGACCAAAAATTAGTAACGCGACAACTCCGATAATAATGAGGCTCATAGGACCAATACCACCCATTACAGCCACCTCCTCTTTATATCCATCATTTTAACGCATATTTCGCCATTTTGCTAACTAATTATATGTGAAAGTTTTTCGTCACACTCACTGATTTGACCTCATTTTATTTAAATTATCTATTTGACAGAAACGGTGAATTACACTAAAAAATATGTATGGTTTTCACTCTTCCTGATTACGAATTAAATAAATAAGCGCTTGCAACTCTACCGATAAATCGATGGTTAAAAGCTGCATTCTATCAGGTACTGTTAATCGCTCTGGCGTAAAGTTTAAAATTCCCTTTGCATTCATGGCTGCTAAGCGATCCGCCATTTTTTGAGCGGAGCGTGGTGAAACGGTTAAAATAGCAAGCTCTGCACCGTATTCTGCATATTTTTCTTCCAATAAATCTGGATGAAAAACCGGAATGTTACTGATCATTTTGCCATCCTTCGGTGCTTTTGAATCGAATGCTACCACAATATGTGTATTATGGTTTTTTTGAAAATTATATTTTAATAATGCACTGCCTAAATTCCCCACACCAATTAACGCTACTTTTGTCGTTTCATGTTGATCAAGCGTCTGGCTAAAAAATTGTAATAGATGCTGCACATCGTAGCCATAACCTTTTTTCCCAAGTGCACCAAAATAAGAAAAATCACGGCGAATAGTTGCAGAATCTATTTTCATCGCTTCACTCAATTCCTTCGACGAAATACGTTCCATACCTTCTTGTGCAAAGTTTTGAATAAATCGATAGTAAAGAGGAAGTCTTTTTGTAGTGGCTTGTGGAATTTTTAATTCTTGTTTCAAACTTTTTCCTCCTTATGATGTACCTCCATCAATTTTACTGTCTTTAACTACTAATTTTAATACATTCATCCTTAACAATATACAACATTTTTGCAATCCCCTGCTGTATTTCTCTTTAGTTAATGGCGCCTTATACGCAGCTAACTAAAAAGAAATCGTTTCAATCTTACATGACTGCTAGGAATAAGTAAAGCACGGACATTGCATGCAAATCGTTCATCCATTACACTAAGGTAGAATTGAGGTGTCAAGAATGATTGTTTTACAGGTCAATCAACTAACTAAATCCTTTCTTGCAGATGAAATTTTAAGTGGTGTTAAATTAGAAGTTCAACACCGTGACCGTGTTGCCTTAGTAGGACGAAACGGTGCAGGTAAATCTACTTTATTAAAAATAATTGCTGGTCAAATGTCTTATGATTCAGGTGATATCATTATCCCAAAGGATATTCAAATAGGCTATTTAGAGCAACATGCAGGATTAAACTCTACGCTAACAATTTGGAATGAAATGATGACTATATTTGAATCTCTTTTAGCCCAAGAACAGCTGCTACGCTCACTTGAACAACAAATGGCTGATCCTACTGTCTATGAAAACCCTACTATGTATGCGAAAGTTATGTCGGAATACGATCAATTACAGCATACGTTTAAAGATGCAGGTGGCTATCAATATGAATCAGACATACGGTCAGTCCTTCATGGTATGCAATTTTATTCCGAAGACTATGACAAACCCATCAGTTCCTTATCTGGTGGACAGCGCACACGTTTAGCACTTGCTAAGCTCTTACTTAGTAAACCAGATCTTTTAATTCTCGATGAGCCAACGAACCATTTAGATATCGAAACACTATCTTGGTTGGAATCCTATTTAAAGGGCTATGAAGGCGCTATTTTAATTGTTTCCCATGACCGCTACTTCTTAGACCAAGTCGTTTCTATTGTCTACGAAGTATCTCGTCATCGCGTTACCAAATACCCGGGTAATTATAGTGCATATTTAGATGAAAAAGCTAAAAATTATGAGCGTGATGTCAAACTCTATGAACGTCAGCAAGATGAAAAGGCCAAGCTAGAGGATTTTATCCAAAAAAATATTGCACGTGCTTCTACAACAAAAATGGCACAAAGTCGACGTAAAATGCTTGAACGTACCGAGTGGATGGAATCGCCAGATGGTGATGAGAAATCCGCTAGTTTCGGTTTCACGATTGAACGTCAAAGTGGAAATGATGTTTTATCTGTTGATGAATTAACGATAGGTTATAACGATCGTACCATTTCTAGTGGGATAAACCTCCGCACTTTTCGTGAGGATCGTATTGCCCTTGTTGGCCCAAACGGAGTTGGTAAATCGACATTATTAAAAACAATTGTAAAAGATTTATCCCCTCTTGGAGGTAGTATTCGTTATGGTACGAATGTACAAATCGGCTACTATGATCAAGAGCAAGCAAAGCTATCGAGCAATAAGAGTGTCCTAAAAGAATTATGGGATGAATGGCCACTCATGAACGAAAAAGATATTCGAACTGTATTAGGGCGTTTTCTTTTTAGTGGTGAAGATGTGGATAAAGCTGTATCCTCTTTATCGGGCGGTGAAAAAGCACGCCTTGCACTCGCAAAGCTAATGATGCAAAAGGCTAATTTCTTAATTCTAGATGAGCCTACCAATCATTTGGACTTAGATAGCAAAGAGGTATTAGAAAATGCCTTGATTGATTATCCAGGTACGCTTCTATTTGTCTCACACGACCGCTACTTCATTAATCGTATCGCAACAAAAGTGGTGGAGTTATCTGGAACGGGTTCATTTGAATATTTAGGTGACTACGATTATTACGTTGAGAAAAAGCAGGAACTATTGGAGCTAGCACAAATGAAGGCTGCCTCCCAACCACAAGTACAGCAAGACCTACCTGATAAAACCTCTACATCAAAAATTGATAAAGAAGCAAAAAAGCGTGAACGTCAAATTAGACGTACGATTGAAGATTTAGAAAGCAAGATGCAAGAAACATCTGCTATTGTTGCAAGACTAGAAGAAGCTCTTTGTGACTCTGCCATTTTTACCGACCATGAAAAAATTTCAATGCTTCAAGCAGAATTAGCAACTGCTAAAGAACAGCATGAGCTATTAGAATTAGAATGGCTTGAGTTAAATGAAGAACTTGAAAATATTAGTATGTAAATGATGTAAGCCATGTGAAAGGTCACATGGCTTTTTCTTTACTTGTCTTCATTTTTCATATATATTGGTCAAGTGCTATTTTTCGACAAAAAATGCCCACAGTTTTATTCACACTACAAATCTAGTAGTACCAACATATCAACAGAGTTTTCCACATTGTCCACAATGAAAATTTATTTTATCCACATTCTATCGTATAAAACCAGCTACTATATATTGAATAATCACAAGTTATACACAAGTTATCAACAATTTGTGCATAAGTACGCGTGTTCGCCATTTAATTCGCTCCTTTACCTGTGGATAATTTTCTGAAAAATTTGTCAATTGTGATGCCTCTACTGACTATTCCCTTAGCACGGTTCTTTTTTATCAACAATTATTCGACAATTAAAAAAAGAGATATCTAAAAATATAGATACCTCTTTCTTACACTATACCCAGGATTTTAACTCCATTCCTGGACGTCCATTCATCATTAAGTTTCCTCGAATACCAGCCTCAAACATCGGCATAGCTGCTGCGCCAATCATTGCCGCATTATCAGTACACAATTTAAGCGGCGGTACAAAAAACGGGATACCTTCCTCTTCAAATACAGTCTCCAAAGAAATTCGCAACCCCTTATTTGCTGCTACACCTCCAGCTGCAATAACCTGTTTCACCTGATATTCGCGAGCAGCACGTAATGTCTTAGCAGTCAGTACTTCAACAACACTTTCCTGAAAGCCCTTGGCGACAGCTGCTGGTGAAATAGCTTCACCTCGTTGATCCATATTATGTTTATAATTGATGACAGCTGATTTTAAACCGCTAAAGCTAAAATCATATGAATCCTCTTCCAACCATACTCTTGGAAAAGGAACAGCCTCTCCTTCCTCATGAGCAAGACGATCAATATGTGGCCCACCAGGATAAGGTAAATTTAAAACACGCGCCACTTTATCATAAGCTTCACCAGCTGCATCATCTCTTGTTTCACCAATGACCTCAAAAGAGCCATGTTCCTTCATATAGACAAGCTCTGTATGACCGCCTGAAACTACTAGTGCTAATAAAGGGAACTCCATCGGCTGAACAAGCGCATTGGCATAAATATGCCCTGCAATATGATGCACACCTACAATTGGTAGGTTATTCGCAAAGGCAAAAGCCTTCGCTGCATTAATGCCAATCAACAATGCCCCTACAAGACCCGGACCCTCTGTAACAGCAACCGCATCCAAATCTACCGGCTTTAAATTTGCTTGAGCTAATGCTTCTTCAATTACCATCGTAATTTGTTCAACGTGATGGCGTGATGCAATTTCAGGAACAACGCCACCAAATCGCTTATGACTCTCTATTTGAGAAGCAACAACATTCGACACGATTTCATGACCATTTCGTATAATCGCTGCAGCTGTTTCATCACAGCTTGATTCTATTGCTAATATCAATCCATTATTCATTATAAATTCACCCACATGACAAGGGCATCCTCCCCGTTATCCGTATAATAGCCTTTCCGTATACCACCATCTTGGAATTGGAGCTTACGATAAAGATTTTGTGCAACTGTGTTCGTTACTCGTACCTCCAATGTCATAACCTCCATTCCATGTAAACGAGCTATTTGCATTGCCTCACGCATTAATCCCTCGCCTATACCTCGTCCACGAGCTGCCTCAATAACAGCTACATTCGTAATTTGGGCTGCATCTATAACCATCCACATCCCGCAAAAACCAATAATACTTCCACTTGCATCAACAGCCAGCACATAATGGGCATACTGATTTTCATGTACTTCATAGTAAAAGGAATCCAACGTCCAAGGTACAGGAAATGAAGCTACTTCAATTTCATAAACTGCTGGTACATCATCAGAAACCATTTTACGATAAGTTACATCACTACTCATGTTCTTTCTCCTTCTGTTCTTTCAGCCAATTTGCTTCAGCCTCTGCAATTCGTTTATATTGTGGGACAAAGTGATGAGTAGCTTCAACACTCGGTAATTCCACTTTAGTTCCTACACGAATAACTTCCGTTGCACGTGGCAAGTCAAGACTAAAAGGTGCACGAAAAGCGTTATCGCCAAGCTCCTCTACAATGTTATCCCAAAATAAGCCCACATCTGTTCCTACAAATAAAATAGGTGCATCTAATGCCCTTAAACGCTCTAATAAATCAGCGATATGTGCATGATGATCCTCCACAAGAGCCTCTAGAGTCACTCCTTGATAAACAGCTGTATAAACATTATCTCTTCTTGCATCAAAAATTGGACAAATTAATCCATTATAAAGGGTAGCATTTGCAGCTAATGCTTTTAAGCTAGAGACACCAACTAAAGGTATCTGTAATGTCCATGCTAGGGTTTTCGCTAATGTTACACCTATACGGACCCCTGTATACGAACCTGGCCCTTCAGACACTGCAATAACATCCAAGTCGCCTGCCTTCAAACCTGCTCTTGCTAATACCTCTTCAATAGCGGGCATTGCGCCTGCTGAATGTGTTAATTTTATATTTTGTACCAGCTCAGCTACCACTTTTCCATCCCTCACAATAGCAACGGAAAGTGGTGTATTCGCTGTTTCTATTCCTAACCAAATCATTTCATTAGCTCCTCACATAGTGCCTCATAGCGTTCCCCACTAGGTATTAACACAAATCGTCGTTCATTGTCTCCGATTCGATAAATCTCTATCGCTAATCGATTCCGTGGCAAATCCTGTTCTATTAAATGCGCCCACTCTACCACTGATACTGCATCTCCATAAAATAATTCATCCCAACCAAGGTCCTCGTCACTTTCAGCCAAACGATAAACATCTAAATGATTGAAGGGTAAACGTCCTTCATACTGTTTAATGATTGTAAATGTTGGACTGTTGACCGTTCTTTTCACACCAAGCCCTTTTGCTAAGGCCTTCGTAAACGTTGTCTTGCCTGCACCCAAATCTCCTTCTAATGTAATTGTATCTTGAGCTTCTAGTAATTTTGCAAGTGTCACGGCAAAACGCTCTGTATCATCAACTGAATTCATGATTATTTCATACATTCTCATTTTTCCTCTCATCACTACATTACCTCTAGTTTACCTAAACTAGCGAAAATGTTCAAAGCATCCAATATCATTATATCCTACATAGATTATCTTCGTTAAAAAGCCTAATTTTATGACATAGGTAGGCATTTAAATAAAAAAACACGCCTTCTTTTACAAAGACGTGACAACTATTTATCTGTTTGAATGACCTTTCACTGCTATGATTTCTTTGCCAATTAGTTTATCATCCTTAAATTTTACTATATAGGCCTGTGTCATCAAGATTTCATCATTCCAACGATATTCATTATTTTTGATTTTTTTACCTGCGCCGCCTGCTGCTTCTACTACCTCAATATATGACATATCATTTTTTAATTTCTCAAATTCTACTTCGTTCATATTTTTTTGCCAGTGATACGCATTTGATTCTTCAATCTCCATAATAGGATCTCCACAGCCTACCATCATTATCATGGAACCAATAAGCAAAGGGAAATAAATACTTTTAAAAGAATAATCTTTGCTCATATAAACACCTCCGTAGCCAATCCGATTACATCTACTTTTTTACCCCTAATCTTTATATTAGAAACATCTCTAATTTTACCTTATAGAAACGCTATCATTTATCGGTAATTTTTACTATTTTTAGATAATGTTAAATATATGAAATTCGCTATGTTTATGGCTATATTATCGATCATTTCACAGCGATTTAAGCCATTTTTTAGATACACTTGATATGTTTTAGGGAAATAGATGTTGTTTATGAAATAATAAAGGGAAGTTGGTCTCAAATACTTCACAAAATGTTATGCTTTTAGCCTCTGTGTTTCTACTAGGCAGTGTTGATCCTTTCGACATTATTCATTTGTCATGTAATTTCTACTTAATTTACTGATAAACTCCTGAAAGATGAATTGGATCCATACTCCAATCACATACAAAAAAGTCCCTATGATGTAAAATCATAAGGACTGTAATATCAATTTAAATGGCGGTCCCGACCGGGATCGAACCGGCGATCTCCTGCGTGACAGGCAGGCATGTTAACCGCTACACCACGGGACCTCTTTAAGACATTTATAAATATATCATAGAAAATATAGATATACAATATCTTTTTTCACATTTTTTTAATATATTTTCCAACACTCTTTAATCTAGGATAGAGGTTATCCTGCAATGCATTTTCCACATAATCAACATCTAATTTCATATAAGCTCTAAACATGATGCAAATTTTGCAGTATATTTAACTTTGAAGGGGGAAACATAACATGTCAAAATTAGAACAATTACAAGCAGCCTTACAGCTCCACAATACCGATGCAATTATTATCACAAATGCTCAAAATCGTCGCTATCTAACAGGTTTTACAGGTAGTGCAGGTACAGTTATTGTAACAAAGACACGCGCACTTTTATTAGTAGACTTCCGCTACACTCAGCAAGCAACAAATCAGTGTGACACCTTTGAAGTACTAGAGATTGATCGCAACCATTTATATGAAACCATTCAGGAAATTCTTGAACAGGAATTAATTCAAACTGTTGGTTTTGAGCAACATCATGTAACTTATTTTAGCTATCAATTAATGAAGAGCAAATTGACAGCTATATTAAAACCAATGCCTACTATTGTAGAAGATTTACGGATGATTAAAACACCAGAAGAAATTGAAATAATTAAGAAAGCAGCATGGATTTCCGATGAGGCGTTTAATCATATTCTGACATTCATCAAACCAGGTATTTCAGAACTTGAGATTGCCTATGAATTAGAGTCTCATATGCGAAAAAATGGTGCAACAGGTGCAGCCTTCGATATGATTATTGCTTCTGGCCATCGTTCAGCACTCCCACATGGTGTAGCATCCTCTAAAATAGTGGAGCAAGGTGACATGTTGACAATGGATTTTGGTGCTTACTACCGAGGTTATCGTTCTGATATGACAAGAACGATTGCTGTTGGAGAACCATTAGAGCAATTAAAAGAAGTATATCAAATAGTTTATGGTGCCTTACAGCATGCCCTTTCCAATATGAAGGCTGGTATAACTGGACAAGAGGCCGATAGTTATTCACGAGACTACATTACTAAAAAGGGATATGGACAAAATTACGGACACGGTGCAGGACATGGTATAGGCTTAGATATCCATGAAAACATATTTATGTCTACCATATGTAAAGACATGTTAGAAGAAAATATGGTACTAACTGTCGAACCGGGTATTTATATACCTAATGTAGGTGGTGTTCGAATCGAGGATGATGTTATCGTTACAAAAGAAGGTGTGGAAGTCATCACTCACTCTCCTAAGGAACTCATTATTTTATAGCCCATTAAAGTGATGTTTTATATGGAGATATCATTAAAGAAGTTTAGCTGCTTACTTTGATATATAACAAATGTTTTAAAGAGTAAGTACAATAAATTCTTTGTACTTACTCTTTTTATAAAAGAAAAAACAGCCAACACACAGCTGACTGTTTTGTTTGCCTAGCGACGTCCTACTCTCACAGGGGGAAGCCCCCAACTACCATCGGCGCTAAAGAGCTTAACTTCCGTGTTCGGTATGGGAACGGGTGTGACCTCTTTGCCATCATCACTAGACTTATGCGACCTCCAATACACGGCGTATTACTGCGTCAGCTGCTCTCGTTCAATCAGTCACGTACAGAAGTACGCTCCTTCAATCACTCGTTTGCTTCCTTGTACTACTTGTGTCTTGAAGCTCTCTTTTTTTGTTGAAAGATTTATTCTTTCAAAACTGGATAAACGGTGCATTGAATGTTTCAAACTTTTTTGGTTAAGTCCTCGATCGATTAGTATTCGTCAGCTCCATGTGTCACCACACTTCCACCTCGAACCTATCTACCTCATCGTCTTTGAGGGATCTTACTTACTTGCGTAATGGGAAATCTCATCTTGAGGGGGGCTTCATGCTTAGATGCTTTCAGCACTTATCCCGTCCACACATAGCTACCCAGCGATGCCTTTGGCAAGACAACTGGTACACCAGCGGTGTGTCCATCCCGGTCCTCTCGTACTAAGGACAGCTCCTCTCAAATTTCCTACGCCCACGACGGATAGGGACCGAACTGTCTCACGACGTTCTGAACCCAGCTCGCGTACCGCTTTAATGGGCGAACAGCCCAACCCTTGGGACCGACTACAGCCCCAGGATGCGATGAGCCGACATCGAGGTGCCAAACCTCCCCGTCGATGTGGACTCTTGGGGGAGATAAGCCTGTTATCCCCGGGGTAGCTTTTATCCGTTGAGCGATGGCCCTTCCATGCGGAACCACCGGATCACTAAGCCCGTCTTTCGACCCTGCTCGACTTGTAGGTCTCGCAGTCAAGCTCCCTTGTGCCTTTACACTCTACGAATGATTTCCAACCATTCTGAGGGAACCTTTGGGCGCCTCCGTTACCTTTTAGGAGGCGACCGCCCCAGTCAAACTGTCCGCCTGACACTGTCTCCTGCCCCGCTAAGGGGCATGGGTTAGAATTTCAATACAACCAGGGTAGTATCCCACCGACGCCTCCTTCGAAGCTGGCGCTCCGAGATCTCTGGCTCCTACCTATCCTGTACAAGTTGTACCAAAATTCAATATCAGGCTACAGTAAAGCTCCACGGGGTCTTTCCGTCCTGTCGCGGGTAACCTGCATCTTCACAGGTACTATAATTTCACCGAGTCTCTCGTTGAGACAGTGCCCAGATCGTTACGCCTTTCGTGCGGGTCGGAACTTACCCGACAAGGAATTTCGCTACCTTAGGACCGTTATAGTTACGGCCGCCGTTTACTGGGGCTTCAATTCGCAGCTTCGCTTGCGCTAACCACTCCTCTTAACCTTCCAGCACCGGGCAGGCGTCAGCCCCTATACGTCACCTTACGGTTTTGCAGAGACCTGTGTTTTTGCTAAACAGTCGCCTGGGCCTATTCACTGCGGCTCTCATGCGCTTGCACGCTCAAGAGCACCCCTTCTCCCGAAGTTACGGGGTCATTTTGCCGAGTTCCTTAACGAGAGTTCTCTCGCACACCTTAGGATTCTCTCCTCGACTACCTGTGTCGGTTTGCGGTACGGGCACCTCTCACCTCGATAGAGGCTTTTCTTGGCAGTGTGAAATCAGGAACTTCGTCCATACGGACTCGCCATCACAGCTCAACGTTACAGTGTGCGGATTTGCCTACACACACGCCTTACTGCTTGGACGCGCACAACCAACGGCGCGCTTACCCTATCCTACTGCGTCCCCCCATTTCTCAAACGGTGAGGAGGTGGTACAGGAATATCAACCTGTTGTCCATCGCCTACGCCTATCGGCCTCGGCTTAGGTCCCGACTAACCCTGAGCGGACGAGCCTTCCTCAGGAAACCTTAGTCATACGGTGGACGGGATTCTCACCCGTCTTTCGCTACTCATACCGGCATTCTCACTTCTAAGCGCTCCACCAGTCCTTCCGATCTGACTTCAACGCACTTAGAACGCTCTCCTACCACTGACATCGTAGATGTCAATCCACAGCTTCGGTGAATCGTTTAGCCCCGATACATTTTCGGCGCAGCGTCACTCGACCAGTGAGCTATTACGCACTCTTTAAATGATGGCTGCTTCTAAGCCAACATCCTGGTTGTCTGTGCAACGCCACATCCTTTTCCACTTAACGATTACTTTGGGACCTTAGCTGGTGGTCTGGGCTGTTTCCCTTTTGACTACGGATCTTATCACTCGCAGTCTGACTCCCGTGTATAAATATCTGGCATTCGGAGTTTGTCTGAATTCGGTAAACCGGGATGGCCCCCTAGTCCAAACAGTGCTCTACCTCCAGTATTCTCATCACGAGGCTAGCCCTAAAGCTATTTCGGAGAGAACCAGCTATCTCCAAGTTCGATTGGAATTTCTCCGCTACCCACACCTCATCCCCGCACTTTTCAACGTGCGTGGGTTCGGGCCTCCAGTAAGTGTTACCTCACCTTCACCCTGGACATGGGTAGATCACCTGGTTTCGGGTCTACGACCACGTACTATTTCGCCCTATTCAGACTCGCTTTCGCTGCGGCTCCGCCTTCTAAAGCTTAACCTTGCACGTAATCGTAACTCGCCGGTTCATTCTACAAAAGGCACGCTATCACCCATTAACGGGCTCTAACTACTTGTAGGCACACGGTTTCAGGATCTCTTTCACTCCCCTTCCGGGGTGCTTTTCACCTTTCCCTCACGGTACTGGTTCACTATCGGTCACTAGGTAGTATTTAGCCTTGGGAGATGGTCCTCCCGGATTCCGACGGAATTTCACGTGTTCCGCCGTACTCAGGATCCACTCAGGAGAGAACGAACTTTCGACTACAGGGCTTTTACCTGCTCTGGCGGACCTTTCCAAGTCGCTTCATCTAACTCGCTCTTTTGTAACTCCGTATAGAGTGTCCTACAACCCCAAGAGGCAAGCCTCTTGGTTTGGGCTCTTCCCGTTTCGCTCGCCGCTACTCAGGGAATCGATTTTTCTTTCTCTTCCTCCAGGTACTTAGATGTTTCAGTTCCCTGGGTCTGCCTTCAAGACGCTATGTATTCACGTCAAGATACTACGCGATTAAACGTAGTGGGTTCCCCCATTCGGAAATCTCCGGATCAAAGCTCACTTACAGCTCCCCGAAGCATATCGGTGTTAGTGCCGTCCTTCTTCGGCTCCTAGTGCCAAGGCATTCGCCGTGCGCCCTTAATAACTTAACCAAGTTATTAAGCCTATAAAAAACTTAAAAAATAAATGTGTTTGTTACAATTTCAATGTCGTTTTATCCAGTTTTCAAAGAACAAGTTTTGAAGTGTTTCATTCAGATAGAATGAACCTTCAAAACTGAACGCAAAACGTAATCTTACAAACCCAAGGTTTGTATTCCGAAATAATCCTTAGAAAGGAGGTGATCCAGCCGCACCTTCCGATACGGCTACCTTGTTACGACTTCACCCCAATCATCTATCCCACCTTCGGCGGCTGGCTCCAAAAGGTTACCTCACCGACTTCGGGTGTTACAAACTCTCGTGGTGTGACGGGCGGTGTGTACAAGGCCCGGGAACGTATTCACCGCGGCATGCTGATCCGCGATTACTAGCGATTCCGGCTTCATGTAGGCGAGTTGCAGCCTACAATCCGAACTGAGAACGACTTTATCGGATTAGCTCCCTCTCGCGAGTTGGCAACCGTTTGTATCGTCCATTGTAGCACGTGTGTAGCCCAGGTCATAAGGGGCATGATGATTTGACGTCATCCCCACCTTCCTCCGGTTTGTCACCGGCAGTCACCTTAGAGTGCCCAACTAAATGATGGCAACTAAGATCAAGGGTTGCGCTCGTTGCGGGACTTAACCCAACATCTCACGACACGAGCTGACGACAACCATGCACCACCTGTCACCGTTGCCCCCGAAGGGGAAACTATATCTCTACAGTGGTCAACGGGATGTCAAGACCTGGTAAGGTTCTTCGCGTTGCTTCGAATTAAACCACATGCTCCACCGCTTGTGCGGGCCCCCGTCAATTCCTTTGAGTTTCAGTCTTGCGACCGTACTCCCCAGGCGGAGTGCTTAATGCGTTAGCTGCAGCACTAAGGGGCGGAAACCCCCTAACACTTAGCACTCATCGTTTACGGCGTGGACTACCAGGGTATCTAATCCTGTTTGCTCCCCACGCTTTCGCGCCTCAGCGTCAGTTACAGACCAGAAAGTCGCCTTCGCCACTGGTGTTCCTCCAAATCTCTACGCATTTCACCGCTACACTTGGAATTCCACTTTCCTCTTCTGCACTCAAGTCCCCCAGTTTCCAATGACCCTCCACGGTTGAGCCGTGGGCTTTCACATCAGACTTAAAGGACCGCCTGCGCGCGCTTTACGCCCAATAATTCCGGACAACGCTTGCCACCTACGTATTACCGCGGCTGCTGGCACGTAGTTAGCCGTGGCTTTCTAATAAGGTACCGTCAAGGTACAGCCAGTTACTACTGTACTTGTTCTTCCCTTACAACAGAGTTTTACGATCCGAAAACCTTCTTCACTCACGCGGCGTTGCTCCATCAGGCTTTCGCCCATTGTGGAAGATTCCCTACTGCTGCCTCCCGTAGGAGTCTGGGCCGTGTCTCAGTCCCAGTGTGGCCGATCACCCTCTCAGGTCGGCTACGCATCGTCGCCTTGGTGAGCCGTTACCTCACCAACTAGCTAATGCGCCGCGGGCCCATCCTATAGCGACAGCCGAAACCGTCTTTCAGTCTTTCACCATGAAGCAAAAGAGATTATTCGGTATTAGCCCCGGTTTCCCGGAGTTATCCCAAACTATAGGGTAGGTTGCCCACGTGTTACTCACCCGTCCGCCGCTAACGTCAAAGGAGCAAGCTCCTTTTCTGTTCGCTCGACTTGCATGTATTAGGCACGCCGCCAGCGTTCGTCCTGAGCCAGGATCAAACTCTCCATAAAAGAAATTTGATTAGCTCAAATTGTTTTGCTGGCATCATGTTTGATGTCCAAAATTTTTGTTTTGTTCACTAACCGAAGCTAGCTACTTAAAACTTTATTGATTACGTTTTGCTTGTTCAGTTTTCAAGGTTCATGTCATCGCCCTTTTGGACAACTATTTAAATTTACCATACAACCAAGAGGTTGTCAATACTTTTTTGGAGCGGGTGATGAGAATCGAACTCACGACATCAGCTTGGAAGGCTGAGGTTTTACCATTAAACTACACCCGCATATATTTTCTTAAAAATGGCGCGCCCGGCAGGAGTCGAACCCACAACCTTCTGATCCGTAGTCAGACGCTCTATCCAATTGAGCTACGGGCGCATATGAAATTAATTAATTGACTTGGTGCGGCCGAGAGGACTTGAACCTCCACGGGGTTGCCCCCACTAGGCCCTCAACCTAGCGCGTCTGCCGTTCCGCCACGACCGCATTCAATTAGTAACTTTTTTATTATACTATGATAATTCAAAAAGTCAACTCTTTTTCTTAAAGAGATGAGCCATGAAGGACTCGAACCTTCGACCCTCTGATTAAAAGTCAGATGCTCTACCAACTGAGCTAATGGCTCGAATTAAGAAATGAATGGCTGGGGTACTAGGATTCGAACCTAGGCATGACGGAATCAAAATCCGTTGCCTTACCGCTTGGCTATACCCCAATAAGTGGCGGTCCCGACCGGGATCGAACCGGCGATCTCCTGCGTGACAGGCAGGCATGTTAACCGCTACACCACGGGACCAAAATATTATTTACATTAAATTATGAAAAATGACCCCTACGGGATTCGAACCCGTGTTACCGCCGTGAAAGGGCGGTGTCTTAACCACTTGACCAAGGGGCCATGGCTCCGAAGGCAGGACTCGAACCTGCGACAACCTGATTAACAGTCAGGTGCTACTACCAACTGAGCTACTTCGGAATAATTCATGTTATGTTGTCGTCGTTATCTTGTCGACTTTTACTATTATAGGGACAACTCAACAAAACGTCAACTATTTTTTAAACTTTTTTTACTCTACTAATTTTAATTTCCCCAAACACTTACTGCAACAATACTTTTCAACATTCATTTTTATTTTCCGTATATATAATTGGTGGCAATTGACACAAGTATATTTATAGCGTCGTCGTTGTTTTTTAACTGTAGCTTTCGGGACATGTAAAACTGCGCAAAATCGAGGGGCATCTACTTTCCTTAATAATTCTCTAAAATCTTTATCTCGATGCTGATACCCTTTACCTTCAATATGTAGGTGATAATGGCATAATTCGTGTAAAACAATACCTTGAATCTCTTTCAAACCGTATAACTCATAGGCTTTAGGATTAATCTCAATATTATGGGATTGTAAAAGATATCGTCCTCCCGTTGACCGTAATCTCGGATTAAAGTAGGCTTGATGCAGAAAAGGCCTCTGAAAGTTTTCTAAAGATAAGCGACGAACAAGCTCTTGTAATTCTTGATTGTCCACAGTAATCACCTCTAACAACAAGAATACCACACTGCGTAGTATAGACAGTGTGGCAAAAATTTAGTACTCAAACTAATGCTTGATTTTTAGGAGGAAGCATCGTTAAAGAGATACGCCCTTTCGTTACATCTATTTGTTCAACCCAGACAGTTACAATATCCCCAAGTGCCACAACTTCTAATGGATGCTTTATACGTTTATTTTGGAGTTTAGAAATATGCACAAGTCCATCTTGCTTCACGCCAATGTCAACAAATGCGCCGAAATCTACTACATTTCTTACCGTCCCCTGCAATTCCATACCTACTTTTAAATCTTCCATTTTTAATACATCAGTCTTAAGCAATGGTTGTGGGAATGCATCACGTGGGTCACGACTAGGTTTCATTAAGGTATCCACGATATCTTGAATTGTCACAACTCCTACTCCAAGCACATCACTTAATTTTTGGATATTTAGTGCTGCAATAGCATCCTCTGCCTTCTGTGTCCCTAACTCTTTTTTATCTATTTGAGCCTCTGCTAATATTTGCTCAGCAAGGGCATAGCTCTCAGGATGAATACCTGTAGCATCAAACGGATTTTTTGCTTCTGGGACACGTAGGAAACCAATAGCTTGTTCATACGTTTTGGCGCCTAACCTTGGAATCTTCTTTAATTGCGCACGTGTAGTAAATTGACCATTTTCCTCTCGCGTCTTTACGATATTCTCTGCAACAGTTTTTGATAGACCCGAAACATATTGTAAGAGTGATGATGAAGCCGTATTTACATCTACACCAACTTGGTTAACAGCTGTTTCTACTATAAAAGATAGCGATTCATTTAATTTTTTTTGAGAAACATCATGCTGATACTGACCTACACCCACAGCTTTTGGTTCAATTTTCACTAACTCTGATAAAGGATCCTGTAAGCGACGTGCAATGGAGACAGCACTACGTTGTTCAACCTGTAAATCAGGAAATTCTGTACGTGCAATTTCAGACGCTGAATAAACAGACGCCCCCGCTTCATTGACAATCACATAGGCTATGTCAGTAGTAAGTTCATTTAATACATCCGCGATAAATTGTTCTGTCTCTCGAGATGCTGTACCATTACCAATGGCAATTATACTTATTGGATACTTTGCCAAAATTCCTTTTACAATAGCTTTGGATTTTGCCACATCTGGTTTCGGTGGATGTGGGTAAATAGCTGTAACCTCAAGCATTTTCCCAGTTTCATCTACAACCGCTAGCTTGCAACCTGTACGGTAAGCTGGATCAACCCCTAAAACATATTTACCTTTCATAGGTGGTTGTAGCAATAGGTTACGTAAATTTTCGGAAAAAATATGAATAGCCTGTGCCTCAGCTTTTTCTGTAAGCTCGTTTCGTAATTCCCTTTCAATTGAAGGCTGAATTAAACGCTTGTACGAATCCTCGATTGCTAGTTTAACTTCTGCAATAGCAGGAGACGAACCAGTTGCAGGTATCCATTCTTTCCACATAATCATTAATACTCGGTCCACCGGCACATGAATAGAAACCTTTAAGATTTCTTCTTTCTCTCCTCGGTTTATTGCTAAAATACGGTGTGGTACAATGCGACTAACAGGCTCTTCATATTCGTAATACATTTCAAAAACATTTTTCTCGTCGATTTCTGTATTTTTCACAGACGTCACAAGAATTCCATCTTTCCATGAATAAGCTCGGATTTTTTCACGAATAGAGGCATCGTCCGCAAAACGTTCTGCTAATATATCTCGAGCTCCTATCAGGGCTTCTTCCGTATTAGCAACTTGTTCGTTGTCCACAAAGTCAGTTGCTAATTGCTCTAATGCATCATCACTAAATGCTAACAGGAGATCTGCAAGAGGCTCTAAACCTTTCTCTTTTGCAATCGTCGCCTTTGTACGTCGTTTTTGCTTATATGGTCTATATAAATCCTCAACACGTTGTAAGATTGTTGCAGAAAGAATAGCCTGCTCTAATTCTGGTGTAAGCTTTTCTTGCTCTTGGATTAATCGTATAACTTCTTCTTTTCGTTGTTCAAGTTGCTGTATGTAGTGATAACGATCTTCTACAGCTTTAATTTGCACCTCATCGAGTGATCCTGTAACCTCTTTTCGATAGCGCGCAATAAATGGTACCGTATTTCCCTCTTCTAATAAGTTAATAACAGCTTCTACTTGCCCTGGTTTGACTGCTACATCCTTTGCAATGAGCTGTAACATTTGCTTTTGCTCCACATCATCACTACCTTTTTCTTTTCATTTTACCATTACACTTTACTAAAAATGCAAAAAAATAGTCTACTCAGACGAATATGAGTAGACTATTTCCATTCATTTTAAAGGTATTTTTCATTAAACACCCATGAAAGATTAGAGCGAAACACCGCCACTTGCTAGAATAGCCTCTTGTAATTTCTTTATTGCTTTCCTTTGTATCCTCGATACATGCATTTGAGAAATCCCTAATCGTTCTCCAGCTTCTTTTTGACTAAGTTGCTCTAGATATGTAAGCTGAATAATTTGTTTTTCCCTCTCATTCAACACAACCAGCGCCTCTGAAACAATCATTCGTTTATTGGTCATTTCATAGCCATCGTCTTCCCTGCCCAAAATATCGAATAACGTGACTGTACTACCGTCTGAGTCTGACTCTATCGAATGGTCCATAGAAAGAGCTTGATAACTACGGCTCATTTCCATAGCTTCTAGTACCTCTTCCTCTGCTACTTCTAATCGTTCAGCAATATCTTTAATGGATGGAGAACGCTGTAATTCAATTGTCAGCGCCTCCACAGTTGATTTAATCCTCGGCCCAAGTTCCTTTATACGTCTAGGCACATGCACATCCCATGTTTTATCACGTAAAAAACGTTTGATTTCCCCAACAATTGTTGGCACGGCAAAAGCTTCAAAACTACGACCAACATTCGGATCAAAACGTCTTATTGCACCTAACAATCCCAGCATCCCTACTTGAACAATATCATCATAATAAGATTTACCATTCGAATATTTACGAGCTATAGATTCAACTAGATATCGATAATGAATCACTAAATTGGTTTGTGCTTCATCATCCTCCGTTGACTGGTACAATTCAATCCACTTAAGTACATCTTCTTTAGATGAAGATTTATGTAGTGATTCTTTCGACATTTTTCTCCACCTGCTCCCTAGTGACATACTTTGTCATGAAGACAGTTACGCCACCATCGTTATTGATCATCACCTCATCCATCAAAGTTTCCATTAAATAAAGTCCCAAACCACCTTCTCTTAGCCCTGCAATACTTTCTTCAGGATGATACGGCCCAATCTTAGACTTAATCTCTTCAAAATTAAAACTATTGCCGTAATCCGCAATCATCATTTCCATTTTATTGTCGTACAGCGCACACCCGATGACAATTTCACCCTCTTCTTCGTCTTTATAAGCATGGTGAACAACATTTGTCACAGCCTCACTTGCTGCAATTTTTAAATCTTCAATATCATCATAATTAAAGCCAATCCTACTCGCTAAGCCCGAGACAGTTAATCGAATGACACTGACAAATTGCGGTTTAGCAGGAACTCTAATTTCAATATAGTCAAATTCCTTCATTATCTTAATTCCACCTTTTTATCAGTTTCGATATCCATCAAATCACTAAGACCAGTAATTTCAAATAATCTTTGTAACCTATTCGATAAACCAACGAGCTTTACTTTACCATTTTCACGTAATGCTCTTTTATAAAAGGCAACAAAAATCCCAAGTCCTGTACTATCCATGTAATTTACCTTTGATAGATCAAGCTCAATTTCTAAACCCTCTGTAATCTTTACAGCTTCTAATTCGTCTCGTAATCCTGAAGCAGTAAACGTATCAATCTCACCCTCAACAAAGCCAAATAATTTATGATCAATTTCTTTAAAATGTATCGTTACGTCCATATAGCACACCTCCACCATATTTGTTAGACTATTTTCTCTACCCTGTTCAATTTAAACTTAAACCTATTTTTTTAAAATAACTACAGTAAAATCATCAAATAGTTTAAAATTTTGCACTCTCTCTATTTCCTTATAAAGGAGCTGACACAATTGCTGGGCAGATAAATGTCTATTTTCTTTTATTAAAGTTGTGATTACCTCTCGCGAATTTAATTCTTCTTTCACTCTAAATTCTGTCACACCGTCGGTCATCATAATAATCAAATCATTCTCTTCTAACACAATTTCATGAAACGTATAGTTTGTTTCAGACAATACACCCAATAGTAAACCTTTAGCCTCTAAGGTAAAGAACTGATCGTTCTTTGCACTATAATGTAAAGCTGGTTCATGGCCTGCCGAAGCATAAGAAAAAATGTTTTGCTCTACATCTAAGCAGCCATAAAACATCGAAACAAACATACTGTCATCCACACCTTTTTCTATTACCCTATTAATAACTTCTAAAACATATGAGGGATCTTTATATGCATATACTAATGTTTCAAGTCCATATTTCACCATCGACATACATAAAGCAGCAGGAACTCCTTTACCGACAACATCTGTCACAGCCACACTCAAATATTCTTCTCCATCATGAAAAAAATGTACATAATCGCCGTTCATTTTTCGAATAGGTACTGAAATCATACCTATATCAATATTTTGCATATTCGGCACATAAGTTTTCAACAATGTTTTTTGGATGTTTGTCGCTATTTTCATTTCCATTTCATATTCAGCTTGCTTTTGAAGTAAACTTTGATGCTCTCTATGTGCCATTCCATAATGCACCATTACTTCAATCAAAAAATCATAAGCAGGCTGTGATTCGTTCATTTGATTCGGAAATATTTGTTCTACAGCATTTTTATGAATGCTAATAACATCCTCGGGAGAAATATTTTTTTGAATTAACTGACGTGTGAAGTTCTGAGCGATATATAAATTTCTTTCTGTTTGGTTGACCATATAATCTGCTAATATTTTTTTATACTGAGCTTCTAATTGTTTCAGTTTTCTTCACGTCCTAACGCAACCATTTTTCCGCTCTTATCGTTGTTCCCTCTCCAACGACAGATTGAATATCTAAACTATCCATCAATCGTTTAACACCTGGCAAACCAGCACCTAGCCCCCCCGAGGTGGAATAACCATCCTCCATTACTTTACGAACATCTTTAATACCAGGCCCTTGATCTGTTGCAACAACAACTATTTTCTTTTCAGTATCTGCTTCAACCCTTTCAATTGCTATGATACCTATACTTGCATATAAATAAATATTTCGTGCTAATTCACTAATTGCCGTGGTGATGCGGGCTTGATCAACAGTGCCAAATCCAAGTGCTTTTGCTTCATTGCGCCCCAGTTGTCTAGCTGCAACAATATCCCACTCTGTAATAATTTCAACCGAAGACCTATATGTCACTGCTGTCCCTCCATTTCCTTTGGAGTTATACTCTTACACTTTTATTCAAACTGCTTGCCATCATTTAAAATGAATGAATTGCCTCTATAAATGGAATATTCTATGTAAATTTTCATATACCTTTTAAGAATTTTTTCAAAAATCTATTTTTATTAAAAATCTTGTGTATATCTTAAAGCTTTTTGTAACATTTATCAATTACACCTTGGCTTAATTATTTCAGGTACTTCATCTTTCGTAGCAAAATCGCTTGCTGAGCAAGATCTATCGTAATTCAAATTATGGTAAAGACATTTCAAGGATATAAGACAAAAAAGCATCGAGATATCATAATCTCGATGCTTCTATACACATATGTATATCAAAATTTAACTAGACCTAAACTAATCATCAACGCACCATCAACTTTTTCCATCACAGCATGATCCAGTTGCGTAATACGATCCGTCAATCTTGACTTATCAATTGTCCGCACTTGTTCTAGCAAAATAACCGAATCACGTTCAAAACCATACTTTTCAGCATTGATTTCAACGTGTGTCGGTAACTTTGCCTTTTGAATCTGTGCAGTGATAGCTGCGATGATGACAGTCGGACTAAATCGATTGCCAATATCATTTTGAATAATCAGCACCGGCCTAGTGCCTCCTTGTTCAGAACCTATTACCGGTGATAAGTCTGCAAAAAAAACGTCACCACGTTTTACATTCAAAGTGTCATCCCCCGCTAACGAGACGCTCCACCATATGTTGTGCTTCATACTCTGCATGCAAGCATTCGCTCGCAATCATTAAATTAATATGAGACATTTCAACATATCCTTTAATCATAGCTTCCCGTATTTGATTTGGTTGCTCCTGCATTAAATTTTTGCGCGCCAAAATACGCACAAAAGATTCACCTTCAATTACTTCCTTTGTTTGTAGAAATAGTCTGTCTTGAACAGCAATTGTAGCTTCTCTTAACTTTTTCTCGTACACAGCAAGCACCTCCAACGGAACCATACACTTTTCATTACTTCCCATTCTATCATTGAAAGATATTGTTGAAAAGACATGAAATGACAAAATATCTGACAATTTGAAGTACAAATTGTAAAAATATGTTGGTTGTCGAAGGTATATGCTGAATAATTATTATTGCAATGTGTTTTCAAATATGAGCCATTACTATGTTTTGGAAAAGAAATAAGTTCTCCAGTGCTAATTTATTTACCAAATTCAACTTGGAACATTGCTCATGACATTACATTGAGATTTGACTTATTCTAATGAAAGACAACTAAAGATATGTTCTAGGAACTCTTGTTGTTATAATGCATGGTATTTCATAATTAATTGTTTCGAGCTTTGTTGCCCATTCATCGATCGATACTCCAGTATTTCCTTGTCGACCAATGAGTGTTACCTTCTCACCTATATCATATGCTTTTGGTAGGGCAACCATACATTGGTCCATACAAATTCGTCCAACAATCGGCATTCTTTGTCCATCAATTAAAACCTCTTGTCCACCTAACTTGCGAATCACGCCATCTGCATAGCCAATTGGAATTGTTCCTATCCACATATCTGTCGGAGCAACATATGTAGCTCCATAGCCAACTGGATCACCTGATTTTATTTGCTTTACATGAACAAGTTCACTTTCAAGCGAGAACGCTGGTAACAAGGGAAAAGGTAATATACTTTTCACATATGAAGAGGGTGATAATCCATACATCGAAATACCAAATCTAACAGCATCATATTGTAAATGCGGATCTTTTACTAATGAGGCGGCTGTATTAGATGCATGAACAAGTCGCGGCTTATTAGGTATTACAGCTAAACATTTCTCAAAAAATTGTACCTGTTGATCAAAATGTAGCGTATCCTCTTCATCAGCTGTCGCAAAGTGTGTAAATATTCCATCCAGCTCCATGTGATCTGTAGACTGTATTGTTTGATAGAGCTCTAATAATTCCTGCTCTGAGCGAATACCTATTCTACCCATTCCGCTATCTATTTTTATATGAAGTCGTAAAGGAAGCGCTTCATCTACTAAAAGAGAAGCAGCTTGCTGAATCCAATCATCGGCAAATGCCGTAAGTATAATACGTTGCTGCGCTGCATAAGGAGCAAACGAAACTGGAGATGCACCTAATATTAATATGTCTGGTTCTTCAAAATGTGCTCGAATATGTAATGCCTCATCGGGCGTTGCCACTGCAAGTACTGTGGCACCAGCTTTAAGAGCTGCCCGTGCAACGGCTACATCTCCATGACCATACGCATTTGCTTTTACTACAGCGATAATTTGAACATTAGGTCGTAAAAATTCTTTTAAGTTTTTTACATTTTGTTGAATTGCTTGTAAGTCTATTATTGCTTTTGTTGGACGAAAAAACTGCTGTGTCTTCATAAGAATACCCTCTTTATTTTTAATTAAAACATTATGTAGGACATACATATTGCAAAGTATGTCGATTTAGCTTGTACACACAAAGTTTTAGTTTTCGGATGAGCCTATACTTTATAGGTTCATTTTAATTATCAATAAGCTACAGCCTCCGTATTCCAGAAGGCTGTAGCCAGAAAAGTTACTTCATACTACTTATCGTCATAGATGTAGCAACTTCAATCATTTCTTCTCGCGTTAATTTACTTGATGCTACAAAGAATTCAACGCCATCTTTTTCCCAACTAATTGATGTATCTGTAATAGCACCAATTGTATAGCCTAAATCAACTGGATCACCAGGTGACGATACAGGCAACATTGAATTTTCCTTCATTACTGGTTGCTGCATAACAGTAAATGCCTTTTCACCATCGTATGTTAAGATTACTCGTTCCATTCCACTTTCCTGCACAACTTTTTCATTCGCTAATTGTGCCCAATTTACAACAGGATAATGTGTTTGGAATTCTTGATATTCAACTTCTGCTCCAACAGCTTCCTTATCCTCATTATCTTCTTGCCCTTCTTTTTCGGCAGGTGTAGCTTGTTCACCTTTCGTGTTATCTTTATCAGTGAATTGCTCAACTGCATACTCTTTTGCAGCATGTTGTACACCTAGCTTAATTTTCTTAAATGTGATTTTGATTTGCTCTTCTTTCACATCATTCATAATAACTACTGAGGTTGGCAATAAAGTTTTCTTATCTACTGTTATAACCTGATGTGGCATACTGTTCTTATAGCTATTTCTAGTAGCCGCTTCAAATATATATGCTTTTTCTTCTTCTTTCATGACAAGATTTTTATCTTCTGCTAAATCTTCTGCTAGCGCTCCAATTAGGTATGCCTGACTATTTTTCTTTGGCCAATCACTTTGGAATTTATACATTTTGTTTAATGTCGGTGTTACGACAAAAACACCATCAGCATTACGTACAATCATTTGAGAAACATCTTTCCCACTTTCAACTACTTCTACTCGATAGAAATCAGGTTTTGTGTGCCATACTGTTACATCATAATTTCTAGGTTCCCCACCCGATTTAATTTCCATCGATGCATTTAATTCATAACCATTCGTCTCTGCCCATTTACCATTCACTTTCTTCAACACTTTTTCCTGTGAGGCTGCACCACATGCCGACAGAAGTAATATCGTACAAAGTAAGACGAGCCATTTAACTATACGGTTGCCCACGCTTTCACCCTTTCTTCTTTCAAATCCACTACGACAATATATGAACCGTATTTGTCAGTTATGTCATTTGAAGAAAGGGCAATATATTTAAATTTACATGCAATCCTTTTAGACAAGTTAAGTACTATTCTAATAAGATTACTTGAGCAGCTGCGTATTGCTTAGAATGCGTAATACTAACAAATCCATTGACAAGTTCATCCTTAAAATATAAAACAGGATTGCCAGCTGCTCCTTTTAACACTTCCAAATCATGAAGCTTACATTGTTCCCCAAGCCCTGTTCCCAGAGCCTTCGAAAACGCTTCTTTTGCAGCAAATCGCCCAGCTAAAAATTCTATTTTGCGAGTTTCCGAATAACCATCAAATATTTTTTTTTCATTTATCGTTAAAATGCGGTCTTTAAATTTATCTGTTCGTTTCATAGCCTTTGCAATACGATCAATCTCTACAATATCGAGGCCAATTCCCTTAATCATGTGAACCTTCTCCTTTACCTATTTCCAACAAGGCATGTATAATAATTGTAAATTGAGGTGGAGCCATGTTTAGTAGAACGGAAAATTTTAAGCAATATACAAAGTATTACCCTGTTGTTTCAACTTTAATAGCAATAAATCTTACTCTTTATGTATTGTCTCTCATACCCAGCATAGGAACACTCTTGTGGAATTATGGAATCCAAGCAAATTTCCTGATTCAAAGTGGTGAATGGTGGCGTGTTTTCTCTGCCATGTTTTTACATGCAGGTTTTATGCATGTGTTTTTTAATATGTTTTCCTTATATCTCTTTGGACCAGAGCTAGAAAAAATCGCAGGGAAAGCACGTTTCATTACAATTTATTTAGTATCAGGTATTGTAGGCAACATGGCAACCTATATATTCTATGATAGTAGTTATGCGAGCCTTGGTGCAAGTGGGGCTATTTTTGGAATTTTTGGTGCATTTGGGGCATTAGTTTACTATACTCGACGTACAATGCCCATGCTTCGTAAGCTCATTTTACCAATCATCGTCATCAGTGTCATTATGACCTTTCTCCAACCAAATGTGAATGTCTTTGCTCATTTAGGCGGTTTAGTAACCGGATTTATCCTTGGACTTGTCTATTTACATCCAAAAAGAATTTTAAGTTGGCGCAAACAAAAGATGGCTGGTAGACCATAACATTAAAAAGAGGAGCTGCTCACCTATAGAGCAGCTCCTCTTTCCTTACAATGACCTCCATTATAAAACCACTGTAGCTTCATTTGACATCTTTATTTTTTTCCATTCAGTTGCTGTTAAACCATAAACAACCTGATCTACGTAGTGATCATATAGCCACTCAGCATCCCTTAAACGCCCTTCTTCATGAAAGCCCAATACCTTTGGGATTGTACGACTACGAATATTACCAACTGCAACACGCACTTCTATACGATTTAACTTTAAATAATTAAAGGCAAAATCAATCAATGCTTTCATGGAATTCGTAACGAGCCCCTTTCCTACAAATTCATTCCCTAGCCAGTAGCCAATACTTGTCCATTTATGTTGCCAGTTGATTTGGTGATAACCAATAACACCGGCAAGCTTTCCATCATAGTAAATCCCTGCTTGTATGCCATTGTGATCAGCATATTGTTGCATAGCATTTTTTACGAATTGCTCAGTATCCTTTACTGTTTTGACATCATCTACAAAGGGCAACCATTCACGTAATGTATCCCTTGAACGGTCAGTTAAAGCGAATAACTCTTCTACATCACTTAAATCCAAAAGCTTTAAATAAGCGCTTTCATTAATGTCATATTTAAACAATGTCTCCACCCCTTTTGTTCTATTTATTTTTATTATAAACAGCATCTCTATTTATTTATAGTTAAAAAAGCTAATCCTTCCATAAAATTGAAAGGATTAGCTTTTTAGTTCATTAATGTTCGTACCATGTTAAGATCGTCTCGGCATCTTGTTGCTCTAAGCTGGAAACACTCCCCGTTGTACCAGTTGCTCCTGACATGACGGTTGCTTTTACAGACATAACATTCTTTCTTTTTTGAAAGTATGATTGTGTACTTTCAATAGATTGAATTCGCTTCTTCTCCATGATTAACGTAATTCGACTAAACACTCGATACTGCATAGCCAGTTGCTTGCCATCTATTTGATAGCCTGCTGTTTTATGTTGCCAAATACCAAGTAACATTGTTAATGGAATTAACAGCAACGACAATAGCCCGTATGGATAAAAGAAATAGATAGATGCACCGATAATCGGAACTAGCCAGAAAAAATCAATGCGATAAAAAAATGGTCTTGCCCTTTTTGGTGAGCGAGTAAATGTAGGCTGCCAATTCATTTCTGGGAAAAGCTGTTCTAATGTTTGCATACAATCCGGCTTCTTAATAAGTGGAAATAGCGTAATTTTTTTATCATTTCCATTTTCACCATTACCACCAGCACTTTCAACAACCACTGTAGCATAACCTGTTAACTGACGTATTGGATTTTCCACAATACGAATTGCCTGAATTCGATTCAACGGCAAAGTAATACGCTTCTTTTCTAACAGTCCCTTTGTGATAATCAACTTTTCTTCCTCAATGCGGACAGTATAATCATAATAATTTATCAGTGTGATAACCACTGATACAATCCAAGCAACAATTAAAACAACCATCACCGTCAATGCCACTAAAAATGCGCCGATTTTCACGAAATCAGCTAACTCATGAAATACAGTTTCATAAGGAATAATGTCGGAAAATTGTGAAGCAACGGCTGCAAGACCTGATAACACAACACCAATTCCACCAGATGTTGTTGCTAATACTAGTAAATCTCGCATGGACATATGGTAAATCATCGGAGTTGGTATAGCTTCCTCTACAACCTGCATTTGATCCTGTTGTTGAACTGCTTCGTTTTTAGCATGTCGCATTTCTAATTCAATAACATCTGCTGCTGCTTTGCGAATGGCTGTCAGCTCAACCTCAGGTTTTCCTCCTTTACTACCAGCAGTCTCCACCTGAACTTTCACTAAACCAAAAATGCGATGGAAAACACCTTCATTGTAATTTAAACTTTGTATACGTTCAAAAGGGATATAACGTTTCTTTTTAACAAACAATCCATATGTCACACGCAACTCCCCATCTTCAAACCAGTAAACAAATGTCCGCCACTTTATGATTCCTCCCACGAGCGCAAGAAGTGCTGCAACTCCCCATACACCGAAAAGTAAAATGGTTTCAAAAAAATGATCACTACGAAAATTCAAAGAAAAATTAAAGCCGTTACTTATGATAATAATGGCAATTGGTAATATCATACTTTTCAATGCTTTTACACTCGTTATAATTGCAGACACTGGGTGTAAACGATTAATTTCCTTAGACATCATCTTCAGCCACCCTTGCTAAATCAGAAATACGCGCACGCAGTACGTCTGCTTCATCCATAACAAGTGCAGGAATCGTATGTACAGTTGCAGCTGTAGAAATAGAGATATTACCTAAGTCGTATTTTTTTAATATCGGCCCTTGTGTTGTATCAACATGTTGCACACGTACCATTGGAATTAATGTGCGTTTCACAACAAATAAACCATGTTGTACTTCGATTTCATGCTCTCGAACTTCATAGCGCCATCTCTCCCATCTTATTTTCGGGAAAATAAAGATAGATAATATCGCACTTAGTAATACAATTGCACACGCTATGAAGTAAATAAATGAAGGCCATTCAAAATAATAAGTACCATAGCTTACAAGTCCTGCTACAACTAACAGCAACAATGTTTGTATGACTCCATATAAACGCCACACGGTTAGCCCTTTACGAGAAATTTGATGAATCGGTTGTGCTCTCATTGTCGTTCCCCCTCTTTCTTCATTAGGTGTATACGAATTCACCCACCTTTTTGTTTCAACTATAGCCGAAAAAAAACCTTACAGCCATCATGACTGTAAGGTTTACTATAAAAAATTAAGTGTATTTCTTCTAAAATTATCCTTCGTGACGTCTTGGAGAACGAGAACGACCTTGTCCACCTTCACGACGTCCGCCTTCACGGCGTCCACCCTCTCGGCGGCTACTGCTACTGCTACTGCGACGCTCTCCACTGCGAGCATTGTCACGACGTCCTCCACCAAAGCTACGGTTTCCACGGCCACGATCACCGCCACCACGATTATTGCTAGAACGTTCACGACGCATTGGTAATGGACGTTCTTCTGTGATTGTTACTGGTGTATCGTCTGGCTCTCTTGTTAATGAACGTAGAGCAGCTGCAACAACATCAACAGCATCATGATTGTCTAATAATTCTGCTGCAAGTGTACGGTAATCACCTAAATTGTTATTAGCAATAAGACCTTCCAGTGTTTCAACAGCTAAGCGTTGTTGACCTTCTAATGCTTCGTCCGTTGTTGGTGGGCGAAGAGGTGTCATCCGTTTTTTCGTAGTTTCTTCTACAATACGTAAGTAACCCATTTCACGAGGTGTTACAAATGTTACGGCAAGACCTGATTTACCTGCACGACCTGTACGTCCAATACGGTGAACATATGATTCAGGATCTTGAGGAATATCAAAGTTATAAACATGTGTTACACCAGAAATATCAAGTCCACGAGCGGCTACATCAGTCGCAACAAGGATATCGATTTTATTTTCTTTAAACTGACGTAATACTGAGATACGCTTCGCTTGGCTTAAATCACCATGAATACCTTCAGCTAAATAACCACGAATAGATAGTGCCTGTGCAAGCTCATCTACACGACGTTTTGTACGACCAAAAATAATTGCAAGCTCTGGTTGGTGTACATTTAATAAACGAGATAAAATATCGAATTTTTCACGTTCAGCAGACTTAACAAAATATTGATCAATGTTATCAACAGTTAGTTCTTTAGCTTTAATTTTTACAATCTCTGGATCACGCATAAATGTTTCTGCAATTTTACGGATTGCTGGTGGCATTGTTGCTGAGAACAGTAATGTTTGGCGCTCAGAAGGTACGTTTTCTAAGATTGAATTAATATCATCAATAAAGCCCATGTTTAACATTTCATCTGCTTCATCCAATACTAATGTTTGAACATCTTCTAATTTTAACGTACGTCGATTAATATGATCAATAATACGACCTGGCGTACCAACAATGATTTGAGGTCTATTTTTCAGTGCACGAATTTGACGGCCTATTTCTTGACCACCGTATACTGATAATAATTTTACGCGTTTGTCATAGCCAATTTTATAAAGTTCTTCTGAAACTTGAATTGCTAGCTCACGAGTTGGAGCAATGACTAATGCTTGAATATTAGGGTTTTTTGGATCGATTTTTTCAATTAGTGGAATCCCGAAAGCGGCAGTTTTACCAGTACCTGTTTGTGCTTGACCTAATACATCACGGCCTTCAATCGCAAAACGAATAGTACCTTCTTGGATTGGTGTTGCTTCTTCAAATCCCATACGCTTTACTGAGCGTAATGTAGATTCGCTAATATTTAATTCTGAAAAATTTGTCAAACTTCTCAATCTCCTTTTTTTCCTTTTAAGTTGACAAATGGTTACATTTTCAGATGAAGTTGTCGGCAAATTCGAGCCTGTGTAGTGGAACGTTTCCGTTACTTAAAAATTTTCTCTACATGATAGTCCATATAGAGCTCTCTTATATGAAAAGGAAAGCCCGGTCTTTACCGAGCGGTTCGATTCTGTCGTAATTTTTCACTTTAGAATAAAACCGTTGTGTTCAAAAAAAAGTACTCTTCAACCAAATATGAAGAGTCTTCGCACAAAATGTATCCATTGCTTACACTAGTCTAACATGGCTTTAAATCCTATGCAACGATAACGCATGAGTCGTAATAATCTGACTACTTTATTTACCTTTTAAAAACATTAAAACCTGTGGAAACCATTCAGAGCAATCTTCCTCAAAACATATATGGTGCTTGCCATTATCAGAAAAATACAAAACCTTGTCTGTAGAGGCTAATTCATCAAAAAGAAATTGAGCCGTATGATAAGGCACTATCCCATCCAACTTCCCCTGCACAATATATACAGGAATTTGAATATGCCGATAATACGGCTCCACCATTCTTACCAACTTCATAAATTCTACTGTTGAGGCAAGTGGCACATTGTTAAACTTCTGATGGTATCGTAGATAGAGTTCGTTATTAGTTAAATTATGGTGATAGGCTTCAGTAGCTAACATTTTAAAATCTTTGACTAGCTGTTTAGGGCTCACATACTTTGCAGCAGCACTTAGTAATACAAGCTTTTTCACTTTATAGCGTTTAGCTAAATATAGCGCTATAATTCCTCCCATTGAAAAGCCAACAACGATTACCTCGTCAACTTTTTTTGCCAACGATCGGAAAGCTAATTCGGCATCCATTAACCAGTGTTTCGCCTTAAAACCACTCATATGTAATTCTTCACCATGTCCAGACAATGTTGGCTCTTCAATTATCCAACCTGTATGTGAACGTAAATAACTTGTGAATGGCTTCACCTCATATGGTCCACCTGAAAATCCATGAATACATAGCACACCTACTGACAAATTCTTCACCTCATTTAACAAAGATAAACCTACACAAATAAATCGGTGAGCGTTTCTCTCACCGATTCATTGCTACTATGACGTAAATGCCTTTAAGATTGTCTCTAATTTCATACCACGTGAACCTTTAAGTAAAACAATAGATGATTCATTCGCTTGTTTTAGCTTTTCAATAATAGCCGTATAATCATCTTCTGTATACAATAAACGTTCAGCCTCAAAGCGCTCTTTTAATATTTTGTAAAGATATAGCATCCGAGGGCCAAACAAACAGACATAATCAATTTCATCCTCATTAATATGCTCAACCAGACCCTCATGGAAACGTTGCTCATTTGGTCCAAGCTCTAGCATATCTCCTAACACAAGCCATTTTTCAGGTCGAATAGTTGATGTAGCCATAAATTGAATTGCAGCTTTTACAGAGGTTGGAGCTGCATTATAGGCATCATTGATAAATAGAGCGCCATTTGTTCCTAGTACCTGTTGCATCCTCATATCAGTTAATACGACATGCTCTAAGGATGTACGTATTTGTTCATTGCTTAAACCTAGCTTATGAGAAATTAACATGGCCACAAGTGTATTTTTTACTTGATGCTTGCCAAGCACTGAAATAAAGAAATCACCCTCGATCATACCGTGTGTAGTGAAGTGGCTGCCATCAGCGTTAGCATGAATATTGTCAGCGTATAAAAGATTATTGGATTCTAACCCGAACGGCACTGACTGTAATTGCTGTTCTTTTGCCACTAATTCCTTGAGCAAAGGTTCATCACCATCATAGAATAATAGACCATCTTCTTGCATTCCTTGAATAATTTCAAACTTAGCTTTTGCAATACCTGCACGTGACCCCAAATCCTGCATATGGGCCTCACCAATGTTGGTAATAACCGTCATATGTGGACGAGCAAGCTTCGTTAAAAACTCAATTTCACCAAATCCACTCATGCCCATCTCAAGGACAGCCACATCTGTATCTTCATCAAGCTGTAAGATAGTAATAGGCAAGCCCAATTGATTATTAAAGTTCCCGATCGTTTTTTGTACTTTAAAGAATGGAGCTAGTGTTCCCGCTAAAATATCCTTTGTTGATGTCTTACCATTTGAACCTGTAATGCCTATAAATTTTGCTTTATGTTCATTACGATATGCTCTAGCCATTTCTTGCAAAGCTAATTCTGGATCATCCACAAACAACAACGGGTAACCTTCTGGTGGATTCGGCTCATCCTTTTGCCAAAGAGAAGCTCCGGCACCTTTCTCAAATGCCTGCATTACAAACTTATGCCCATTTGTATGCTCACCACGAAATGGAACAAATAGGTCTCCTTGTTGAATTGTTCTTGTATCAATAGAAATTCCTGACACAACAGTGTCACCCAAAGCCGCCATATCCTCATTTAACCATGCAGCTAATTGTTTTAAAGTTTTTTTCACGATAATCCCACTCAGTCTTTTTTATAGTGGAGCTGTTGTTTTTCTTCATAGCGTTCAATTGCTAGGGTAATTAAACGGTCAATCAGCTCTGGATAACTCACATCTGTATGCTGCCATAATAATGGATACATACTTACAGGCGTAAAACCTGGCATTGTGTTTACTTCATTAATGTAAACGTTATTTTCAGTTGTTACAAAAAAGTCCGCACGAACTAAGCCGCTACCATCTATAGCCTTAAATGCACGCTTTGCCAGTTCTTTTAAGCTTGCCACAGTTTCTACTGGAAGCTCAGCTGGAATAATAAGTGCTGTAGAACCGTCCTTATATTTAGAATCATAATCATAAAAATCAGTAACGGGTTTAATTTCTCCTGGCACTGATACTTCAGGATAGTCATTTCCTAACACCGCTAGTTCAACTTCACGAGCGACAATTCCCTGTTCAACAACGATTTTACGATCATATTGTAAAGCAACCTCAATTGCTTTTACCAATTGCTCGCGATCTGTTGCCTTGCTAATCCCAACACTTGACCCTAAGTTTGCAGGCTTCACAAACATTGGCCAATTCAGGTTATTTTCACAGCGTTCAATGATTGCGTGTTGCTCATTCTTCCACTCACTACGAATAAAATACGTATAGGGCACTTGAGGTAATCCAGCAATTTCAAATAATTGCTTCATTACCACTTTATCCATTCCAGCAGAGGATGCCAATACACCATTTCCTACATACGGTAAATTTAGAACCTCAAGTAAACCTTGCACTGTTCCATCCTCACCATTCGTACCATGTAACAATGGGAAAATGACATCAAACTTTACCTCATTGCCATTTTTATCAAGCAAAAAATCAGTGATATTATTTTCTAAAATTGTAGTATTATCACCAAATTGTAGTTCTTCTATTGCACTGACGGGTTTTTCTAAACGCTCTCCACGGCGCCATTCCCCGTCAGTTGTAATGAAAATCGGATATACTTCATACTCCTCGAAATTCAAAGCTCCTGTGACTGCACGTGCTGTCGATAACGACACTTCGTGCTCCGCTGACTTTCCGCCGTATAATAAACCGATTCTTTTTTTCATTTTTGTGCCCTCCACATACTTCTTGAGTACTATTAGTTTATCATGAAACGTCTTGACAAATGACATAAAAATCTCACCGTATTTTTAACGGTGAGATTTTGCGTGTACATTTCTTCGATTATGCCCCAGCATCAATACTTCCTGCTATTAAATTGTACAGGAATAATGCAACATAAATATTGTCTACCAACATCTTAGTTCTTTGATTGCGTCACCATGAAGTTTAAATAATATAGATTAATTCATCATGCTCTGTTTTTAAAATCGTATTTAAGTCATCCCAAACTTCGTCAGGAAAAGAATATTCAGACAGATTGCGAACTTCTATTCCATACGCTACTTTTGGTTTCTCAATCCGATACAAAGATAGTAACGCTCCATCTTTCGCAAAGGATCGGTAAGAACGTAAAAAATCTGGTGATATAGCGGGAATACTCGCTTTTACTTTTCGACGCCAAAATCCAGTGCTGCGTTCCTTTTCACGAATTAAACTATTAAAAACATTGGCAACCAATAAATCCGAATCACTTAAATGACGAAAATAAATTTTAGTCATTTTCTCTAAGTCTGAAGAATAATAGACGAATCTATTTTGTAATTTATTAAAAAATGCTGACGTAATTGGTTCTTTCTTGTGACTTATGTACAGCAATTCTCCTTGTTCCATCGGTGTTAAATGATCTAGCCTCTTCTCGTCCATAAAATCTACCCAGCATAATTCTTTAGATTCAGCAGATTTTTTCACAAAACGAGGAACATCTTCTTCTAATACATATTCAAATTGTGTATGCATATTAAAAGAACCGTCTTCATAGGAATGTTTTAATAACAGTAAGTGATGTAGTGGTTCAAGTGCAGCCACAAATTGCGAGAATTTTAACCCGCTAAATATAACAAATTTATCGACATCATTCATATGAACATAAATATGATACATAAAATCATCAGCTGACTTTAATTTTTTAGCCACAACCATCACCCCATTCTTCACTACATTATAAGACTAAACATGATTTTTTTGAAACATTTTATGTTAATTGTCGTCACTACTATATACGCAGGCATAAAAGTAATTTTTGCGTTATAATTAGGAATGTTAAACATGCATTTGCATATAAAGTTTAGATTACTCAATGAGTTCAAGTATTTGCTTAAAATTCCATTGACAATATTCAAAGCAAATTGCAAGCTTATCAATAGATATGAGCTATTTTCACACCACTGCTGGTTATTAATTTGCTTTCTTCTTTGACCAATTATAAACGAAATAGGGAGAATCGCATCACATTTACTCATATTGAGATACTATTTTAATTTTAGGTGGCTTTTATGGAAAATAAACGAAATTTCGCAAATCGTTTTGACTGGACACTTGCATTTATACTCTTCACTTTTCTAGTCATTAGTTTGTTAGCTATTGCATCTGCCCAAACTTCAGGACAATATGGCATTAACTACGTACCAAAACAAATGCAATGGTATGTGATTGGTGCAGTAATTATTGGTATAGTCATGTTTTTTGAGCCAGATCAATATAAAAAAATGTCATGGTATATGTATGGAGCAGGGATTGCCTTACTGGTACTGCTTATTTTTATGCCAGAAGGAGAAGGTCAAATCGGTGCACCCGTTAATGGTGCTAAAAGTTGGTATCATACGCCGATTGGAAATATTCAGCCTTCTGAGTTTATGAAAACTTTTTACATTTTAGCACTAGCTCGATTAATTAGTAAGCACCATGAAATTTATTCATTACGATCAATTAAAACAGACTTTTTGCTACTAGGTAAAATCGCTATCACCTTAATCGTACCATTAGCTATTATTTTAAAGCAGCCTGACCTAGGCTCAGCACTTGTATTCTTTGCCATTACGGCAGCACTTATCATTGTAGCAGGGATTTCTTGGAAAATCATTCTACCAACATTTTTAGGTGGCATGGTAGCAGGCGGTACCCTACTGTGGATGGCACTCTATATGCAGGACTTTCTAGAAAAAACATTTGGTTTTAAGGCCTATCAATTTGCTCGTATTTATTCTTGGCTAGACCCCTATTCCTATTCATCCAGTGATGGCTATCATTTAATTACCTCTTTAAATGCCATTGGATCAGGTGAAATTTTTGGTAAGGGATTTAGAAATCGTGAAGTATATGTAGCTGAAAACCATACCGATTTCATTTTTACAGTTATCGGCGAGGAATGGGGCTTTATTGGCGCTAGTATTGTTATTTGTATTTTCTTCTTATTAATTTATCATTTAACAAAGACAACCCTATTACTGAAAGATCCCTTCTCGACCTATGTATGTGCTGGGATTATTGCTATGATTACCTTCCACGTTTTCGAAAATATTGGTATGACTATTCAATTATTACCTATCACAGGTATTCCACTTCCGTTCATTAGCTACGGAGGAAGTTCACTTATGGGGAATGCTTTAGCGATTGGGCTAGTCTTTAGTATGCGATTCCATTATCGAACATATATGTTTACCACACATGATGAAGATGAATAAATATAGAAAAAGGGAAGTCTCGCGTATTGAGACCTCCCTTTTTCTATTGGAAACGAGTTAAGCTTGAACTTGCGGAGTTTGCGTTGGTGGTGTTAGCACTTTTAAAAGTTCTAGTCGAGACTTTGTTACAGTGGCTGTTACACCCAACTTAGATAAATTCGAAACAATCTTTTTCAAATCTACTTCTTTTGTCATACATTCCACCTCAATCTTTCCTCGATTTTATATAACGTTTTATTTACGAAAAAGTTTCATTTTTCTACGAGTATGATGTCTGACAAATTTATCATACCATTTAACTTCCCTTTAAAATTTTTCAATTTTGTTACATTGTAAATTTTTCACATCATCAAACTTTTCCATCAAACATATTTAAATTACCCAAAATGGCTACATTTTATTCAAAAATCAGAACATAGATTTAAAAAATCTAAAATGCTTCATTTCTTTCTTTACTAAATTGTTCCACTTTATTCAAGCTTCCCTTCCCCTATTGTTGTAATCGCAAGAACAAGAGAGGTAGAATATACATATTGAAATATCGTATGAAAGCAGGGAACTGTATGAAAAAGGCTATTTTACTATTGATGTCTGTTCAATTCCTCGTTTATCTAGGGTTCGGCATTATTATTCCCGTCTTACCAGAGGTAATTGTGCAGCAAAATTGGCATGATCTCCACGTGGGTGGTTTATTGACCGTTTATTCACTTGCAAGTTTTTTCACAGCACCGTTATGGGGGATGCTATCAGATAAGGTAGGGCGAAAACAACTAATCCTTACTGGTCTAATTGGCTTTAGCCTTAGTTTTGTTATTTTTTCACTATTTATAGATAACCTAGCTATATTGTATGTTTCACGTATTATTGGTGGTTTATTTTCAGGTGCATTATATACAGCAGTAACAGGATTTATCGCCGATATATCTAGTGAAGAGGATCGCAATAAGTATATGGGCTTTATGGGCATGTCCATTGGTCTTGGGTTTATTTTTGGTCCAGCAATCGGGGGAATGCTAGGCCATTATAGCTTGCAGTTACCGTTTACTGCATCAGCATCATTAATTGCACTATTATTTATTTATGCAAGTTTCGTCCTAAAAGAACCTAAAAAACGAAAAGATTCAAATAAACGTGCTATAGTGCCAAAGGGTGCTGCAACAATGTTACAATTCCGTGTGCGCTATCTATTTATGTTTTCTTTTTTAGTAACTTTTATGCTAGCTGGCGTAGAGGCTACATTTCAGCTATTTCAAATCGAAAAAATTCACATTACACCATTACAAATTGGTTACTTGTTCATGTTTAGTGGATTTGTCGATGCTGCTATTCAAGGAGGGGTCGTTCGACGCATAAAAAATGGCAGTGAAACGACATGGTTAATCGGTGCACAAATTGTAACTGCTATCGGCATGCTTTTATTTACATTGACAGCTAATCTTTTTATCGCTGGGCTTGCCCTTTGTGTCTTTACAGCAGGTAATGCACTTGCAAGAACATGTGTTGTATCACTCTCCTCTAAAGAATCTGGAGGACAATATGGAACTGCCGCTGGACTGTCCTATTCAATGGATAACTTAGGACGTATTCTTGGTCCACTCTTTTTTACATGGTTATTTACCGTACAAGCAAGTCTTGGTTATTATATTTCGGCTGCAATAGCCATTTTTTCTATAAGCCTAATCTTTATATATAAGGCATCCCGTAAATCATTACGTCTTCCGTAAAATATAGTAGGTTGCATTTTATGAATTTCTAACTATTAGAGAATTACTAATTAAACCATGCGGATTATTCCTATATATCAAAGGGATAATCCTTTTCCATGCTATCTAGCCATTTCATATCTTCTTTCCGCATTTGAAGTAGGCTATACTAAGTATGTTATTAACAATACAAAGGCAGGTGTAGAAATGAGCATTTTTACAGATATAGAATATTTAGTTCCTTTAACTTTGTTTTTTAATATTTTATTAGCCATGACCATCATTTTCTTAGAACGTAAAGATGCTACCTCTACATGGGCATGGATCCTCGTGTTATTTTTCCTGCCATTAGCTGGATTTATTTTGTACTTATTACTTGGAAGACAATTACGAAGAAAGCACCTATTCCGTTGGGAAGGACGCAAGGATATTGGGATTGATAATCTGATTACCTATCAGATGGAAGCGATTCGTGATGAAACGTTTGAGTTTCGTATTGCGAATGCAGAAAATTATCAAGAGATGATTTATATGCACCTCAGAACAAACAATGCGGTCTTAACACAGGACAACCATCTGGATATTTTTGATGATGGTGCCGATAAGTTTGAGCAGCTCCTTAAAGACATTGAAGCAGCTAAAGATCACATTCACATCCAGTATTATATTTTTAGACTTGATGACTTAGGTACACGTATCGTCAATGCATTGATAAAAAAAGCAAAGCAAGGTGTTAAGGTGCGTCTTCTCTATGATGAAATGGGATCACGTAATGTTAAAAGACGCCATTTTAAAGAGTTGCTGCATGCTGGTGGTGAAGTAGAAGTTTTCTTCCCATCCATTTTGCCACTTCTTAACCCTCGTTTAAATTTTAGAAATCACCGAAAAATCGTTGTCATTGATGGTCGAATTGGCTATATTGGTGGTTTTAACGTCGGTGACGAGTATTTAGGTTTACAAAAAAAGTTTGGTTATTGGCGAGATACACACTTACGTATTGAGGGTAGTGCCGTACATCCTTTGCAAACACGCTTTTTACTCGACTGGAACCAAGCTAGTGCACAACAAAAAATGGGGTACTCTGATCGTTACTTCCCTGCCATCCCGAAAAAAGGTGATGTGGGTTTACAGATTGTTTCAAGTGGACCAGACTCAGACTGGGAGCAAATAAAAATCGGTTACTTAAAGCTTATTAATATGGCTCAAAAATATATTTATATTCAAACACCATATTTCATCCCAGATGTTAGTTTTTTAGACGCCATTAAAATTGCCACCTTGTCAGGCATCGATGTACGCATAATGATTCCTAATAAGCCTGATCACATGTTTGTATATTGGGCTACTTATTCTTATGTGGGTCAATTATTACGTGCTGGAGCCAAAGTCTACATCTATGAAAAGGGCTTTATCCATGCTAAAGCTATTATTATTGATGACGAGGCTTCCTCTGTCGGAACAGCGAATATTGATGTACGAAGTTTTAGTCTAAATTTTGAAGTCAATGCCTTCATATATGATGCAAATATATCGCACCAATTGGCAGAACTGTTTGAGAAGGATATTTTTGATTGTACGGAATTAACATGGGAAATGTATAAAAACCGTTCAACACTGATTAAATTTAAAGAATCTATTTCCCGTCTATTAACACCCATTTTATAAAAATAAAAAGGAAGAGAGCCTGTTCACAGAATGGCTTCTCTTCCTTTTATTATTTTACGCCTAAATATTCTTCCAACGTAATGTTTTTCTTTGTTATCTCTTTTGCAATCTCTTTGCCCACATAACGATAGTGCCATGACTCATACATATAACCTGTTATCGCTTCTTTGTTTTGAGGGAAACGCAAAATAAAGCCATACTCCTGTGCATGTGCAAATAGCCATTGCCCTGCTGGAGTTTCCCCAAACTCTTCTGTCAGCCACACATCTTCTTTTCCACGCTCTCCTATATCAAACGCTAAGCCTGTTTGATGTTCTGAGTAGCCAGGACGAGCACTATATCGATCTGCCGCTGCCTGTCCATCACGTTTAACATAGTTATCATAAAGGGTTGTTTGATATTCAAAAGATCGGTAGCCACTAAATGCAACTAAATCAAATCCTTGCTGCTTGGCAGCTGCTAACATTTGATTTAACGCTTCTCGTGCTTCTGGATTTTCTTCAGGTGCAAAGGTAGATGGAAGCGGATAAATTTTATTAGCTAACAGAATTCCATTGATATAGGTTGGTTCCGTAGGTAATGTTTGATTTGGGAGATATCCATTTTCGTCTGGTTGTTGCTCTGGCTTTGCAGGAGTTTCAGTATTGTCTGGTTTCTCTGTTACAGTAGAATCTTGTTCAGTTGTTTTGTTTGTTTCTGTTGTTTTTGGCTGCTCATCAGATGCACTATTTACTTGATTATTTTTATAGTTATAGACTACAAAAATTGCTACAATTAACGCGATAGATATGAAAGCACCAACGATAAGCGGAAGACGATTGTTTTTCACTCTTTATACCCCTTTTAAAATATCAGGTATCTAAAAGGATATTTAAAGCATTTCACCTTGAAAATACCTATTTTATTGTATTACTAGTTATAATCTTATTTTAGCACTGTTCACATTTTCAGGTGTAAATTTCCCACGTAAATATTCAATTAATCTGTTAGAACGATGACAAATACTACTATAGATGCAATTGCGAAAAAAATTGCCACATACTGCATCCATTTTGCTTCTTTTACATAACCTTGCTCTTTAAAGCTTTTTGCTCTAAACCCATTTGATAAGGCAAACATGATCGTCATTGCAAGTACAGCAAAATTAAATTTCCCCATAATAATAAATACAAGTGCTGCAATACTAAAAATTGCGACAAGAATAGATGATAGCCATTTTTTGTTCATCTTGCTGTCCTCCTAAAAAAATCGAGGCAGCAAAGGCGCCTCGACATCAATCAATTTATTTTTTTGCTTTCTCAGGATGTTCCGAATAATATTTACGCCCAATATATGTTTGAATAATCAACAATGCACCACTGACAGACCAATACAAAGGCAGTGCTGCCATAGAAGACATGGAGATAAAGACAATCATAATTGGTGAAATATAAATAAACATTTTCATCTGCGCTTTTTGTTGCTCTGGTACCGTCCATAAAGATACACGAGCCTGGATTAGGTAAACAATCCCAGCAACAATAGTCATCACGATATCAGGTGAACCTAAGCTAAACCATAAAAACTCATGGGATTTAACATCGGCAGAATACAAGATCGAGAAATACAGACCCATAATAATCGGCATTTGAATTAACATCGGTAAACAACCCATATTAAGTGGATTAATGCCATGCTTTTGATATAGAGCCATCATTTCTTGTTGATATTGCGTTTGCTCTTCTTTTGTCTTAGCTTCCTTCATTTTTTTCTGAACGGCTTCCATTTCAGGTTTAAAAGCATCCATCTTCGTTTTCATTAATTGCTGTTGACGATAGTTTTTTAGCATAATCGGCATTAATACTAAACGAATTAGAACAGTAATCGCAATGATTGCTAAACCATAGCTCCCTGAAAAGATATCATTCCCGAAAAACTCCAATAAAAATTCCATAGGTTTTACAAAGATACTATAGAAAAAACCTTCTTTGTTTTGCACAGCTTGACAGCCACTAAGAACAAAAACGGCAATACCAAGCATTGAAAATAGCTTCAAATTTTTCATTTTTCCACCTACTATTATTTATCAACTACTGTGAAGTATACCTTATAGGGTCTCTCTTTATCAAATAGCAAGTGCTACTTATTCCTTAAGCTGGTTCCTCAGATGATTCATCAAAAAAGATGCGAGCTTTAGCAACGCTAATATGTTCGCACCTTCTCATTTTCTATGCTCAAAATCTACACATTTTGTAATTCAGCTTCTGCCATTTCAAAACGATAAAATTCATGATGAAGCTCGTCTCTAAAATGTTTTGGCGTAACTCCAGTATATTTTTTGAAAATACGAGTAAAATAACTTTGATTACAGAAATGGAATTGATCTGAGATAGAAGTAATACTTTTGTTTGTATGTCGTAAGTAGTATTGTGATTCTTCTACACGTCTAACATTTAAATACTCAACCAATGTAATGCCCACATGTTCTCTAAAAATACGTGATAAGTGACTAGTACTTATATGAAAGTTATTTGCTATACTTTCAACAGTTAAATCATTTTCAAGCTCGTCATTTATATACATTATCACTTTGTTAACAGTTTGATGTCGGAAAGTCGGTTGTTTGCGATCTGCAATAAAGTAAACAAAGAAATCAATTAAATCATCAGCAAATTGTAAAAACTCTGCGTCTTTCATTTGATTTTCTATCATATCGTTACACGCAATATTGAAAGCAAATGCTTTTTTCGAAGGTACTTGATTGTCCAGCAATTTACGAGCAACAATTGATGACAAAACAGAAAAATAACTTCGAACGATTTTAATGACCTGTTTGCCAAAACGAATTGAGAGAATATCAATTAACTCATGCAAAGATTTTTTCGCTTTTGCAGATTCTAAATGGTAAATTTCAAAAATTAATTTCGACTCAATATTAAAAAATTCTTCGACACCGATATATTGATTAATATTATCGATTTCTTGGAAGTATCTTTTGGATATCGTTTCTGACATAGAATGTTGATGTAGTTGCATAATCTTCCCCATCTTTCCTCAGAGTGCACGAATTGCATGACAATATTTGACACCAATCCCGACGAATTAAAAATAAGAAAATAGTATTTACTTATTCAATATAAGAACTGAGTCCTATTTCACAAATTTTATTAACAAATAAATCAAAAATAACCCTACTAAAACACCAGATATAAAAAAAATAGACTATACAGTGAATTTTACCATATTCTGCGATTTCCTTTCAACCACATTTTAATTGCTACTCTAGTTCTAATTTATCACATATGCATAGTAGAAACCTCGTAAACTTATTCCTAACAATTAAATTTTACCATATACATATCAAAATAAATTAGTCATTTTATAAATTTATTTACAAATTATACAAAACAACTTACATCATTCTAATGGATCATTCGACATTTTTCTATTTTATTCCTAAATCTTCTCTATATAATTTATATGAATATGTAGTAAAATAGATGATAATACTATTTTTAAAAGTTTAGACGAGGTGTTTAAAGTGGATCCAAAACAAATAGAAGAGATCATGGAAATTATTAAGGAATTCTTCCCTGAAAATACGTCCATCGCTATCTCTGATACAAATGAATATTTGTATTACCAACCAAGCAAGAAAGTTGATTTAAAAATTAAACCTGGTGACCCTATCAAAGAAGGTTCAGCCGCACACAAAGCATTAAGCTATGGTCAAAAAATCAGCTCTTATATCGAACCTGATGTATTCGGTGTCGCTTATTATGGCATGAGTATTCCTTTAATGGAGGAAGGCGAAACAAAAGGAGCTATTACTGCTATCTTCCCGCAAAAACCATCAGCATTCTTAACTAACTACATTACAATCAAAATTGATGATTGCTGGTACCCAATCAAACATGATCAAGTTATTTATTTAGAAACACAACTCCGTAAAACATTTGTTAAAACAATGACACGTGAAGGTTATCACCGTTTAAACTTAAGTGATCTAGAGCTATTTTTAGCACCTGACTCATTTATTCGTTGTCACCGCTCTTATATCGTTAACATTGACTACATCGATGAAATTCAACCAGATTCACACTCAACGTTTTTATTAATTATGAAAGATGGTACACGTATTCCTGTTAGCCAACGCTATGCAAGCTATTTCCGTCGTTCTTTAGGTTTCTAATTTGTATGAACAGCGAGCAATTTTTATAATTGCTCGCTGTTCTTTTTTGCGCACAAATCCGCCTCATTTACCTCAACATTTAACTATTTTTGCACTATTTTTAATATAGAAAACAACTAAATTTATACAGCTCTACAATAAAACGTTTTCTCTGTCGAAAAATCATCTTAATGCTCGATTTTCCTTTTTTTACTCAATTTAATGCTAATTCTAAAGTTTTTGTGACAATTTGGTGATAGTATTATTCAAATGGTTGGAGTCATACTACAACTGAATAAACAGAAAATTCTTAAATGTTTTTTCTAGTTTTGTAATCGGTTTCCATCAAAATTATTTAGGGGAGGATTTTTTTATGGATGCAAATGTTCAAAAACGCCTAGGTTTAAAAGAACTTGAGAGTAAAATTGTAACTGCTGAAGAAGCAGCAGCACTTATTTCTAATGGTGATGTAGTTGGGATGAGTGGTTTTACTCGTGCTGGGGATGCAAAAGTTGTTCCAATGGCATTAGTTGAGCGCGCAAAAAATGAAGAATTCAAAATTGATGTATATACAGGTGCATCATTAGGACCAGAAGTAGATAAGTACTTAGCAGAAGCTGGTGCCATTCGTAAACGTGGACCATTCCAGGGTGATGCGGGTATCCGTAATTTAATTAATTCTGGGGATATCTTATATGTAGATGCTCATCTTTCTCATAATGCTGAGCTAGTGCGCCAAGGAATTATCGGACCAATCAAGTATTTAATTCTTGAAGCGGTTGCTATTACTGAAGATGGTTTAATCATTCCAACAAACTCTGTAGGTAACTCACCTATCTTTGCAGAATATGCAGAAAATATTATTATCGAGTTAAATATCTCTCATCCAGAAGCTTTAATCGGTATCCATGATATTTATGTACCTGGAGAACAAGGTAAACGTGAAGCTATTCCAATGACAGATGCTATGCAACGCCTTGGTGATATTGGTATCAAAGTAGATCCAGCTAAAATTAAAGCAATTGTTATTTCTGAAGAGCCAGATGCTCCTTCATTAATCGTACCTCCAGATGAAGAAACACAAACGATGGCAAACATTTTATTAGACTTCTTCCGTGATGAAATTAAAGCGGGTCGTTTAACAAATCAATTAATGCCATTGCAATCTGGTGTAGGTTCTGTAGCAAACGCTGTACTTGATGGCTTTGCAGATTCAGAATTTGAAGATTTAATTGTTGCATCTGAAGTACTTCAAGATGCTGTATTTAACTTAATCGATGCTGGTAAAGTTAAATTCGCTGCTGCAACTTCAATCACACTTACTGAAGAATTACAGCAAAAAGTTTATGGTAATTTAGAAAAGTATGCTGATAAAATTTGCTTACGTCCACAAGAAATTTCTAACCACCCTGAGCTTATCCGTCGTTTGGGTCTAATCTCAATCAACACAGCTCTTGAGTTAGATATCTATGGTAACGTTAATTCGACGCATGTTTCTGGTACTCGTATGATGAACGGTATCGGTGGTTCAGGTGACTTCGCACGTAACGCACGCCTTGGTATTTTTGTTACAAAATCATACGCAAAAGGTGGAGCAATTTCTTCTATCGTGCCAATGGTATCTCACGTTGACCATACAGAGCATGACGTTGATGTTATCGTTACAGAACAAGGTATTGCTGACTTACGTGGTCTTGCACCAAAAGAACGTGTACCTTTAATTATTGAAAACTGTGCACACCCAGATTACAAAGAACAATTATGGGATTACTATAACCGTGCAGTTGAAGCAACTGGCAACCACCAAACTCCTCATCTGTTAGAGGAAGCACTTTCTTGGCATGTAAATCTTGCTAAAAACAAAACAATGAAAAAAGAAGTTGCAAAAGCTTAATTATTAAATTCTCTACGTCTAATAAGTTAATACTTATTAGACGTTTTTTATACGTGAAAGCAAAAAACAAGTGAGAAGTATTATCGATTGGAAGATGCTATAATAGGACTATATTAATCTTATTGACTATAATGTTCTATTTCATCGGAGGAACCATGAAGAAATTTATCTATGCTATTATTTTCTTTTCGTTTTTCGACCTTTTTACCCAGCTTCCTGTTATGAGTACTTATGCTGAGTCTTTAGGTGCATCGGCATTCCTCACTGGTCTTGCAGTGGGCATGTATTCGCTTTCCAATACATTCGGTAATATCATTTCTGGCTTCTTAACGGATCGCAAAGGACCTTTCATCATACTCATAATAGGTCTTCTAACAACAGGTCTATCATTAACATTTTATAATTTAGTAGAAGAGCCCATTGCTCTATTAATTGTACGTTTTATCCATGGCCTTGTTGCAGGCTTCATTGTTCCTGCTGCCTTTACATTTCTAGCGAACGCTACAGAGCAGGAAAAAAGAGGTAAGGGCAGTGCTATTTCTGGCGCCTTTGTTGGTATTGCAGCCATTATAGGCCCTGCATTTAGTGGCATTTTAGCTAGCCGGACAAGTGTACCATTTGTTTTCAATATCACAGCAAGCTTTATGCTTCTGCTAGGTATCCTTGCGTTCTTTATATTGAAAGCAAATCAAGTAAAAAAAGAGAAGGCTAAACCAAGTAATTATATTCCGATCAGTGTCTTTTTTAATAATACAGGAACATTAAAAGCCTTTTTAGGAGCCTTTTTCTTAATGTTTTCTCAAGGGGTTATTGCGTATCTACTCCCTCTTAAAGTATATTCCTTAGGCTTCGACTCTCGTTTAAGCGGCACTTTAATGAGTACATTTGGTATTATTGCAGTTCTTGTTTTCCTATTACCTACTAATCGTATTTTTGATAAGGTTAATCCACTCAAAACATTGTCTTTTGGTATAGGTTTAATGGGAATAAGCCAGCTATTAATTAGCCAAGCAAATTCTAGCTCTTTACTCTATACAGCAATGGCTTGCTATGGGATCGGATTCGGTTTCCTATTCCCTTCAGTAAATTCGCTGCTAATTGACTCTACAACTGCTGAAGTACGAGGAAAAGCTTACGGTTATTTCTACGCGTTTTTCTCTCTAGGAGTAGTTATAGGCTCTTCTTTATTAGGTTGGCTATCACTTGGTACTGTCAGTGGCTTTGCATTTACTGGCTTTGTATTATTGCTCTTTGCAGGCGCAATTCTTATCCCACACAAAAGACCTTCTCATGCTTAGATGAGAAGGTTTTTTGTTTACTTTTCCTTTTCTTGAATTTCTTCATTATAGAAATGAACACCAGTATGTCCTCCACCTTCAGCTACCATTTCATTCGAGGCAATTTTAGTTGGTGAAGTACCAGCCTCTGTTGCTACCTCTGTAGCTACACGTTCTGCAATATTGTCATGCATATCAGGACCTGTAGTAAGATACGACTCTAATTTTGCTTTCATACTATTAAACATTGTTAGTGCTTTATCACGATTCTCTTTTTTACTGAAATAAGATGCTGCTAGTCCTGCTAATCCTGCAACGACAACACCTGTTCCTTTTCGTTTTGCCATAGTTTATAACCTCCTAAAAATATAGAAACTAGCTCTGTAGTATAGTTTTTCCCTATTCTTAAAAGAATAAACATTATTTTTTTATACCCTCTAGCATATATATTAATGTATGGATAAATACTTGCCCTTTTATCTAGTAAAAACTCCGTCAATCCATTGTAGTTCGTCTAGTTTTTAATGCAGACAATCTCACTCTATTTCCTATTAAAGCCCAGTTATCGTACCCTTATTTTTAGCATTCGTCAAAATTTTGTAACTATTTATGATTATAAAAGGCAAGTAAAGGGAATTAATGAATTAATACTAAAATAGGAGAGTGGTTAAAATGAAAGATTTCGATTTAGCATATGATTGGATAGATATGGCTTCATTAATTGGCGGGGCTGGCTTCTTAACAGTACTAATTTATAGTGTCATTCTATTATAAGGAGCTATTTACATGATTTGCTCTAGCAATTAAAAGGCAATCCGCTTAATTAAAAGCAGATTGCCTTATTTTTTATTGTTTTACATCATTGTATGCATCTGACTTTTCAAATGCTGCCACCACATAGGAACAAACGGCCTTCATTTTATAACCATTTTCGCGTGCATACGATGCTGCTTGATCGAGTAATTGTTTGGCCACACCTTGACCACGGAGCTTATCAGATACATATGTGTGATCCATTACCATTACTGAGCCATTTTGCTGCCAAGTAATTTCTGCTAGTTTTTCCCCTGCTTGCTCATTCAAAAATGCAAACTTATTTTCTGCTAATTGTTGTAATTGGAATTCCATTTCTCACCACTCCTTTTATTCATAGTACCATAGCTTTTTATATTTTCACAAAATTTGTGTACGCTTCTTTTATCAAATCAGCGAAGCTATGTCCAGATATTCGGTTAGCTTTCCTATGTCGAAAACATCACACTTCAAAATCTTTCACTTGTTGCATCAAAAAAAATCTGTACACCTTCTCTAGCAAAGTGAGAAGGTATAACAGATTCCTTTCTATCAACTATAAATTTAGTTAAACCATGAAGAAATAGTATCTTTTAAATTAGCAAAAAAGCTTTTTACGCTTTCCCAGAAACCTTTATCTTCCATAAGTGAGCCGAATTTTTCTTGGATTGTATTACTGATATCATTTAATTGATCAGACCATTTACTAAAATCAATGTCCAACTTGCTTATTTTATCCATTAGATCCACTAGCAATTGACGGTCCTTTTCACTTAAATTAATTTCAAGCTTACTTAATTGCTCTTCTACAATTTTCTCCACATCTTCACGTGTTGCTGGCTTTAGCTCTGCAATTTGCTTTTTAATTTCTGTCAGTAATTCCGCAACCTTTGCATCGTCTACCCCTGCAGATTCTGCAATGGATGTTGCTACTGATAATTCTTCGTTTGCTACATCTGTACGATCAATATCCAGTGTTTCCCCTGTAGTGACCTCATATGCCTTGTAAATACCTACTAATGCTGAATGCCCTGTAACGGCTTTCGGTGCAGCTACTTGTACGGATGCATCCTGAATTCCTGCTGTTAACATCGCATTTGCGTACATCTCTGAAGTTACCTGCGTTATATTTGATGGTGTGACAATTTGTATTACTAGACCCTCTCCTGCTTCTCTGCGTGTAATCTTTGCAGAAGAGTACATACGTGAGCTTGAATTACTATCTTTAATGTATTTTACTAGATCCTCACCAGACACAGTAATTTCTTCAATTTCAGGTTCTTCGCTTACTTTTAATGATTTTTTTACAGACTCTTTTTCAGCCTCAGATAAATTTGCTCCATACACGACGATCGGTACGCCTAGTTTTTCATCAATTGCTTTTGGAGGCGTATTGTCAGATGCAAATCCTGTTGCTGGTGCCATCACTCCAAATACTAACATTGTAGCAGTTAGTATTTTAATCCATGTTTTTTTCAAATCGTGTGACCCCTTTCGCTAAAACTTCATAATTAGCAAGTATAATGTATGCCACTATACAATAATTAGTACGAAAAAAAGACGAGAAGGTTTCAAGGATGTCTCTCGTCACTTTTCCTGTTGTAAATGTTTTGCTAGCTAGTCAAACAAACCATCCTTTAAATTTCTTCAGTCCAACCGTCCTGTTGTTTCACTTTACCAGCTTTCATTAACGTTCCTAAGGCACGTTTAAATGCCCCTTTACTCATATTAAACATTTCTTGAATCTCTTCAGGAGACGATTTATCACCAAATGGCATTTTACCGCCCACATCCTGTATATACTTTAATATTTGTTGCGCATCATTTGAAAGACGCTCATGTTTTCTTGGTAAAAGTGAGCCATTCATGGAACCATCGTCTTTTACATCAATAATACGTACAACTACATCTTGTCCTAATCGAGGCTCATTATTTCGCTCAGACTCATGCACAAAAATACGGTAAGGAACCTCTACACCTAGCAAAAATGTCCCGATCGGTAACAAACGATATGGGCGTGCTTGGATATTCTTATTGTGCATATCTTCAAATGCACCTTCATATAGCTCCGAAATTTTTTCCTCTGTGGCTAAACGACCAAATAAATCACCGTTACGATCTGTACGTAGTGTCATAAATAAATGATCGCCTGGTTCTGGCCATACCTCTTTTAATGCAGGTAAATCTTCTGCTCTTACTAATACTTCACGAGATGTACCAATATCCACAAAAGCACCTTCACGTTCCACTACTTTCAAGACACGTGCCCAGCCGTATTCACCTTGTGTAAAAGCTGGAATAGCCGTTGTTGCAGCCAAATCTCCACGACGGTCTGCAAATAAAAATACTTCAAGGCGGTCACCTACTGTTAGTGGCTCTGTTACCTCTGAAGCATTTAAAGGTAGTTCTTCAACTCCATTTGTTAAAATCCATTTTGATGCTTGTTGTTCTAATACCGTTAATGTAACGACTTCACCTGATTTTAATGCGTTCATATTGTCTCCCTTTCCTTCACACCATCATTTTAAAGATTGTGCTGTGTCTTAGATGCCTCTAATTTTTTCACGATGTCTGGATTTTCTTCCATTACTTGCACAAGATCTGCAATACGATCGATTGAATTCCAACTTAAATGATGTTCAATTCCCTCTACATCATCATAAATACGTTCTTCATCCACACCAATCATTCGTAAAAACTGCTCGAGCAATTCATGACGCTGCACAAGACGCTTTCCGAGCTTATCCCCTTTAGGCGTCAATGTCAGTCCACGGTACTTTTCATAAACTAAATAACCATCTTTATCTAATTTTTGAACCATTTTTGTAACAGAAGAAGGAAGAACAGATAATGCTTCAGCAATGTCAGACACTCTCGCATATCCCTTGTTGGCAATTAATAAGTATATTTGTTCGATATGGTCCTCCATACTAGGTGTTGGCATATCCTTTTCCCTCTCTTTCCTTTTCTTACTCTCTAGTTTACTACAAGCTTGGCTTAAAAGTTAACTGAAAATACATAGCCTAGAAAAACACTTCCTATACAACTTAAATAGAGCCTCTTCTATTAAGAAGTAGGCTCTATTTTGTGTCGAGGATACTTATTTACCACATGTAACGCATGAATAATCTCTTTATTAATACGCTCAATGTTTCCAGGAGTATTCATTTCTTTAAATGCCTCATCTCTAGCTTCCATAGATGTAACATACTTACTTGGCAATGCATTTAGTGTAAGTGCCACCGTGTCTAATTCACAGATTTCGCATTTACAAAATGTTTGATATTCTGGTCCTCGTAGTAAAAAGCTTACTAAACCACGCACAATTTCTTCTGTAACATTTACTAAAATAGGATCTGACATATTCAAACTTTCGCCTCATTTATATTTAATTGTTACATTACTCCTGAAACTATAATAGCCTTAAAAAAAGTCTTTTTCAAGAATCACAAGTAGCATCTATTCACATAAAATCCCTTGTGTCAAAGCAAGATTAATTTCCTACCTTTTCAGATTGTTCTACACCTTACTTACTACTTTTTTGCTCTAATTAGTCTTAATGAATTAAACACAACTAATAGTGTCGCACCCATATCGGCAAAAATTGCTATCCATAATGTTAACCAACCAGGTATGACAAGTAGCAATGCAATTAATTTTAAAACTAGGGCAAATATAATATTCTCTTTAATGATACGTAATGTTTTTCTGCTCAATCCAATAGTGTAAGGAAGCTTCGTTAAATCATCACCCATTAAGGCAATATCTGCTGTCTCAAGAGCTGCATCCGTTCCTGCTCCACCCATGGCAATTCCTACATTTGCAGTGGCCAATGCTGGTGCATCGTTTACACCATCTCCAACCATTGCTACAGCACCAAATTGTTTACGTAAATCCTTAATCGCCTTTAATTTTTCTTCTGGTAACAAGCCAGCGCGCACATCTGTCATCTTTAATGAAGTAGCAATGGCTTGCGCAGTAGGCTCTGCATCGCCTGTTAACATCACCATATGCTTTACTTTTAAGGCATTTAATTTGTTCAATACATCCTTGCTTTCATGACGTAATTGATCAGCAATTGCAACCAGTCCAATAAGTTGATTATTCGAAACAGCTGCTACTACTGTTTTACCCTGTTCTTGCAGATTCTTAACCTGACTTTCTATATTTTGATCTACAGAAGTTAATGAAGTAGCCCATTTCATGCTACCTACATAAATAATCTGATTATCAACGGTAGCATAGGCACCTTTTCCTGTTACTGATTGGAAATTTGTTGGTATTAGCTCAGATAATTTTTTATCGTGTAATCTATTTAAAATTGCTTTAGCTAAAGGGTGCTGTGACTGTTTTTCTACCGCTGCCACTAGTTGTAACACATAGTCCTCTGACCAGTTTTCAGTCGTTACGATATCTGTTACTGCTGGCTGCCCCTTCGTTAATGTTCCTGTTTTGTCAAAGGCAACAGCTTCAATATGTCCTAGCTGCTCTAAATGAACACCACCTTTGATCAGTACACCTTGCCTTGCTGCATTACCAATGGCTGTAACAATGGCGACGGGCGTAGAGACGACCAGTGCGCAAGGACATCCTACCACTAAAACAGCTAGCCCTTGGTAAATCCAATGCTGCCAATCACCTACTATTAAAGGTGGAATTACAGCTACTAAAAAAGCAATAACCATAATCGCTGGTGTATAATACTTTGCAAAGCGATCTACAAATTGCTGAGAAGGTGCCTTTTCTGCTTGTGCTTCTTCCACTAGATGAATTATTTTAGCGATAGTAGTATCTTCTACACGCTTTGTCACACGTACTTCAAGAGCACCCTCTTCATTTAAAGTCCCAGCAAATACTTCATCATTTACTGTTTTATTTACGGGAATCGACTCACCTGTAATAGCTGCCTGATTGACTGCAGACAACCCACTAATGACTATGCCATCCATCGCAATCTTTTGCCCAGGCTTTACAATCAAAATATCTCCTATTTCTATATCCTCAGTAGGTAACTCAACCTCATGGTAGTGTTCACCGTGGGCTCTTTTGATAATCGCTGTTGGTGGAGCAATATCCATTAATTGACGAATAGATTGACGTGCCTTATCCATTGAATACGCTTCAAGTGCCTCACTCACAGCAAATAAAAATACGACAACTGCCGCTTCTTCCCATTCACCGATAATAGCAGCTCCAATGATGGCGATTGTCATAAGCGTCTTCATATCAAATTCAAAGCGAACTAAATTACGGAAGCCTATTTTAAAAATACCCACTCCACCCACAAGGATAGCTATAATGAACATGGAAATCGGTAGCGGGCTCGATTCCCCATTCATACCCGCAAATAGATAACCTAGAATGACAAAAAGCAATGAAATTCCTGCTAAAACGTTTTCCTTTTTACGATAAAAAGGTGTAGTATTTTCAAGTGCTTTTGCTGCCGATTGTGTAACCTTAATGCCATCAAAGGCACCTGCTTCTTCAATTTGGTCTACACTAATAGCACCGATTACTGTAATTTTAGAAGCACCAAAATTCACTTGTGCATCCTGTACTTCTGGTATAGCCTTTACGTTTTTCTCAAACTTTGCAGCACAACTAGCGCAAGATAAATTTTGCAATCTGTATTCTTGTTTAATTGGTGTCGTTGCCATTCGCAATCCCCTCTTTCGCATGTTCGTAGGCAATTGTTACAATTTGATATACATGCTCATCCGCTAAAGAGTAATACATTTGCTTACCTTTGCGGTGTGATCTCGCTAAATTATTATCTTTCAAATATCGTAAATGATGGGATGCTGTAGCAACTGAAGAACCAATAATAGTTGCAACATCACAAACACATAGTTCATCTTCCACCGTTAAAGCATAGGCAATTTTAAGTCTAGTTTCATCAGATAACGCTTTTAAAAATTTGGCTACACCTGATAAATCAGGCATTTGTTGTTTCACCTTTGTGACTGCTTCTTCATGTACATGCGTCACCTCACATATTTCTTTCGGCATTTTTCTCACCTCATTCAAATATTTGTTTGATTGTTTTCAATGTAACATATTATTCCATCATATTCAAACGAATATTTGAATGTTAGGATGTATATCCTTCAATAAAAAAAGTTAGCGCACTTTCTGTACGCTAACTCTTTTATTACTTCGCTATTAATTGTAATGTTTTCCCTTTTATCTCTTCCTGTTTAATAAATGTTTGATGGTAATCACCATTTGCCCAATCCAGCACCTGATCTTGATACCAATCAGATTTTACATGACCACTTTGACCAGGACCAACAATATGATAGGCTGAGCTTAAATCACCTACATCTACCACAAAACGCCAAGATGCACCGTGATCTACATTACCAGCTAAATCATTATCTGCTGCTTGTACGGTAACTTTTGATCCACCAATAGGAACCTTTTTAGCATTAAAATAGGCTGCAAGAATAGGCGATGCACTTCCTAGTGTATGGTCAAAAGTAAGCTGATGGTAATCACCCCATTGCCATTTCGAGGAATTTTTTCCGAATTGATCTTCTAATTGTGCAATTGTTAGCTCAAATGCCTTGTATATGGTTTCATCAATGCCACCCTGCTCCTCAATCCAAATGCTTTTCTCTCCAGAATAGGCTGTACGTAAGAGCTGGTCTGTAATATTAAACTTCCCATACATGATGCCATACATATCTTCAGGCATTTGATCTTTAAACAAAACTTCCTGTAGCTTAATCATTAATGTATGGAACACAAGTGGTGCACCTGATTCCTTTGCGTCCACCATATCCCACTTCTCTAGCATGGTCATAACCTCGGCATACTTCCCATCCTGATCTTTTTCTTTTAAAGATGTTAATAAATCAGGCAGAAATTCTCTTGCGTAGAGGTTGTGCTGATCCATTTGCAAAGCCATCATATCTTCTACTGTAATCGCATCATTTGCCTCTAACACTTCTTTAATTCTTTCAAAACGATAAGGTTGCGCCCAGAAATCAGTTATGTGATAAGGGTAGTCCTCTCCTATTACTTGGTTATTTGCCGTTGCAATAAAACCTTCTTTTGGATTCACTAGAGTTGGTAATTCACCCCATGGGATAAAGCCCTTCCAGCCATAGTCACTCGAATCACCTGGAACTGGTAATTGGCCCTCACCTTGCTTACGAATAGGTATTTGACCATTAGCTTTATAGGCAATCGTACCGTCTTTTGATGCAAATACAAAATTTTGTGCTGGCGCTTTAAAGTCTTCTAATGCTTTTTCGAAATCACCCCAAGTTTTTGCCTTATTAAAACCAAGCACTGCTCTTAGTTCAGCTGTCGGTTGTAGTGCTGTCCACTGCATCGAAAATTGTGCGGTTGGCTCTGTATCTTTAAAAGCTAAATCTGTCATTATAGGGCCGTGACGTGTAACAACGACTTCAAAATCTACCGTTTCTCCATCTTTTACCTTAATTGATTCGTCGCGCACCTCTGCTTGTTCCCACTTTCCATCGTATCGAAATTGTGTTGGATTATCTGGATTTGGTATTTCAATATATAAATCCTGTACATCTGGACCCACATTGGTTACCCCCCAAGCAATTTCATCATTATGGCCTAAAATAATACCTGGAATCCCTGCAAAGATAACGCCACTAACGTTTTGCTGTGGTGATTGCAGATGCATTTGATACCAAATAGATGGGGTGCTTAACCCTAAATGTGGGTCATCTGCTAAAATAGGCGTTCCTGATTTCGTTTTATCACCTGAAACTACCCAGTTATTACTTCCGTTAAATTCGTTTGGTAGCATTTCCGCACTGAATTGCCCAGCTACTGCTACAGGATTTTGGATATTGGCCTCGATAATCGCCGAAGCATTTTCTGGATATTTAATAAATAATTCTTTTGCCTTTTCTTCATCAAAATTCTGTAGTGCCCAATGACGAAAAGCTAACGTATTCCAATTTCCACCCAGATCATAGGCCATATATTTTCCAATGGTTAAGGAATCAACAACTGTCCACTCCTCGGGTTCATAGCCTAACAAAGCGAATTCATAGCTTAGTGTATTGCTTTCCTTTGCCTGTGCAATAAAAGCATTTACTCCTTCGGCATACCATTCAAGTACTTGTTTGCTTTCGTCATCATAGGCAGCTAATGATTTCTCTGCAGCATCTCGTAAGCTAAATGTACGGAAATGTTTGTCAGTATTAATCGTTGCTTCTCCAATAATTTCAGATAGTCGACCACTTGCCTGCCTTCGTGCCAAGTCCATTTGAAATAGTCTATCCTGTGCTTGGACATAACCTTGTGCACGATACAAATCAGCATCTGTTTTGGCAAAAATATGCGGAACCCCTTTTTCATCTCTCGTGACTGTCACATCCTGATCCAGAATAGTAACAGCTAATTCACCATCAATCACCGGCTTAGATTTATTCATAAACCATGTAAATCCAATAAAAGCCACAAGAGCCAAAGCAGCTATTATCCCAGCTATGACAATGAGCCACTTTTTCCAATTAAACTTTCTCTTCCCCACTGAATAACCCCCTTTTTGCACTATATTCCCGTACTACCTTCCCAAACCCGCTTTGAAACGCAAAATTTTTTAGCGAAATTTCTTATTTTATGTATATAAAATTGTCTCTAAATACAAAATTTTATATTTATCCGCTATTAGAATAGTATAATCAATAGGAATTATGAAGGCTACTGAGTAATGTTAAAAATTCGTATGTTCATAGAGGTATAATGATTCTATAGAGTATATTTTCTTTTATCTTCTCTCGTGGAGCGGACTTATATGGTGGAAGCGGATTCCCACATGATTGGAGCGTTCTTCCCTACTTTAGGGCGGGTTCCCATGTGATTGTAGCGTCTACTCCTCACTTTGAAGGTACCCCCTGGCATTGCCAAATCTCACATTTTTAAAAGTCACCTTATTAAGTTACAAATACAAAAAATCGTATTTCCATTTAGAAAATACGATTTAAGTACTAGCATTGTAATTGCAATTCAATTGGACAATGATCACTGCCCATAATGTGTGGGTGAATTGTTGCGCTTTCAATTTGTTCCTTCAATTGATTGGATACAACAAAATAATCGATACGCCAACCAATATTACGTTCACGCACTTTATTCATATAGGACCACCATGTGTAGTGGTCAGTTTCCTCGGGATGCTTGTATCTAAAAGAATCTACAAAACCGCTTCCCAATAACGCTGAAAATTTTGCTCTCTCTTCATATGTAAAGCCCGAATTTCCAATATTAGATTTTGCATTTTTTAAATCAATTTCCGTGTGTGCAACATTTAGATCACCACAATAAACCACTGGCTTCTGACTATTTAGTTCTTGTAAATAGCTAGCTAAACGATCCTCCCATTGTAAACGTAATGGTAACCTCGCTAAATCACGCTGTGCATTTGGAGTATAAACATTTACTAAATAGAAATTCTTATATTCTAATGTTATAATTCTGCCTTCATCCTGAGAATCTTCGGCGCCCACCCCATACTTAACAGACAATGGCGTGTGTTTCGTGAAAATTGCTGTTCCAGAATACCCTTTTTTCTGCGCGTAATTCCAATACTGCTCATAACCTTCGATAGAGAGCTCAACTTGTCCAGCCTGACATTTTGTTTCTTGGATACAAAAGAAATCTGCATCTATTTGATGAAAGAACTCTAAAAAGCCTTTACCTAGACATGCTCGTATCCCATTAACATTCCATGATATAAATTTCATTTTATCCACACTCCTAAAAAAACGCCCTTCGGCTTATGCGAAGGGCATCCTATTATAGATCGTCACCAACAATTTTGACTTCCGTCTCTAATTCAACGCCAAATTTTTCTTTCACTACACGTTGAACCATTTGGATTGTCTTAATATAGTCTGAAGCAGTAGCATTTCCTTTGTTGACAATAAATCCTGCATGCTTGGTAGAGACTTCAGCATCACCAACACCTTTACCTTGTAGGCCACTATCTTGAATAAGTTTTCCAGCAAAATGACCAGGTGGGCGTTTAAATACACTTCCAGCAGATGGATATTCTAAAGGCTGTTTTGATTCACGTTGGAAGGTTAAATCAGCAATCTTCGCATCAATTTCCTCCTGTACGCCAACCGCTAATTGAAATTCAGAGGACAGCACATAATAACCCTTTTTGGCAATAATGCTTTGTCGGTATCCTAGCTCAAGGTCTTCTTTACCTAATATTAAAATGTCCCCTTCTTTTGTTAACACCTTCGATGAAACAATAATATCTTTAATCTCACCGCCATAGGCACCTGCGTTCATAGCCATTGCTCCGCCAATTGATCCAGGAATACCACATGCAAATTCAAAACCTGTTAAGGATGCTTGCGCTGATAGCTTTGATACATCTTTGATCAGTGCACCACTTTGAGCATATACATGCTCACCAGTAATACGAATCTCATCTAAGCGTGAAAATGTTACAACGATTCCTCTATGACCGCCATCTCGAACAACCATATTAGATCCGTTACCTAACATTAATAAAGGAATATTATTTATATATGCATAGCGAATAACGGATGCCGCCTCTTCTTCTGTTTCAGGAAGAACAAAAACATCTGCTTTGCCACCTAATTTTGTCATTGTGTATTGCTGTAATGATTCATTTAACTTAATATTGGCAGGATTAATACTTTTTGCTAAATCCATCGCCCATTGTTCTTTTGTCATGAGAGCTAATTCCTTTCTAACGTCCTTCTTACTCTACACCAGTATGGATTTACAACCCCAATTTGACAAGTAAAATGAAGGGTATTTTTATCTCATATTAAAAGACAGGTAAGACCTGTGCAGAGATGATGAATATTATAAAGAAAATTGACAGTCATTCCAAGTGTCGTTTTTAGGACACTATTTCATTGTATTATCTAGTAAAATAATCCATTCACCCTAGAGCCAACTACTTGCCCATGTTTCGATATTGCGGATAGCACCTTCAAGTGCCTGACCTTTATCTGTTAATGAATACTCAACGCGTACCGGTACTTCTGAATATACTTTACGTTCAACAAGCCCCTCTTTTTCAAGCTCCTTTAAACGTTCTGATAATAAACGTCCACTGACAGGTAGTGCAGATTCGATTTCATTAAAGCGCTGTGGTCCATCTAGTAATTGATATAATATTAACCCTGTCCATCGTTTTCCGATTAAATCCATTGCTTTAGCTAAACGAGGACACAAAGTTGTCTCATTCATAATTTTTCACCTCTATGTAACTATTGTAACGATTAATGCACTAAATGTAAATTTGAAGTAACTTATTTACGTAAAATAATCTATTAACTTTTATATATTTAATTACAAATAGTAACTCACAATTTCAATGTTGGACATATCTAACAAGGGAACATAAAATGTCTTAGACTAAACGCTATCTTAATAAAATGCACATATTTCCAATAATATGCCTATTCGATTTTAAATATGTTCTGTTTCATGTTCACAGATTACACTTTTATAGAGGGAAATACTTCCACATTTATAAAAAACTCATTGAATATGCGATTTGTTTACTTTATCATTCGTTGTAGAATGCTGTTTTAGGAGGTTTTCAAATGAAAAAATATGCTATTGATTTCAGTCATTCAACGATCGGGTTTTCCGTAAGACATATGATGATTTCTCGTATTCATGGTACGTTTGAATCGTACAGCGGTGAAATAGTTACATCCAATATCGAACAAATGCAGGATGCAAACATTTCTATCACGATTACAGTGGCTAGTGTCTCCACCAAGAATCATGATCGTGATGTCCACCTTGTGTCTCCTGACTTTTTTGATGCAGACGTCTATCCAAAAATAGTATTTACCTCTACATATATTGATAAACTTGATGATAAAAATTTTGCTATTCATGGTGATTTAACCATCAAAAACATAACAAGACCTATCGTATTTACAACAGTATATACAGGAAAAGGTGTGAATCCATGGGCACAAGAAGTTTTTGGCTTCCAAGCTAAAGCCCAAATTGATCGTCGTGATTTTAATCTAGTCTACAATACCTTTTTAGAAACAGGTGGTGTATTGATTAGCGATGAAATAGACGTGATAGTAGATCTTGAATTAAATCCTCTTTAAGTATTGTTTCTACCTTAAAGAAAGGGAGGAATTTATGTTTTGGTTTGATAATGATTTTTTATTTGGCTCTGCTTTTATTACCATCATCTTCTTTATTGTTTTTGGGAGCATAGCCTTTATGATTGTAAACGGTATTATCACTTGGTCTAAAAACAACCGTTCACCAATATTAACGGTACCCGCTAAGGTTGTGACAAAGCGTACGAATATACGTGGGGGATCTAACAATTCTGGGGCATCTACGTCCTACTACGTTACGTTTGAAGAGCAAAGCGGAGAACGGCATGAACTAAAGATGAATGGCTACGATTATGGTCAGCTTGTAGAAGGTGATCTTGGCATTTTAACCTATCAAGGTACACGGTATCATTCATTCAACAGACATAAAAAAGGAGAGTAGCGATTATCGTTACTCTCCTTTTCCTATTCTTTTATTTAATTAAATATTTAGCAAATCCAGCTTCTGTATCTTCTAAATATTCAATACCACTACCTGCTGGTATGAACTTTTGTGCATCTTTTGCAGATAGGTAGATAACCTTTGTATTGGCTGGGAACGGTACAAATGACCAGTTATTATCCGCAGCTGGGTTAATTGTTTTATTCGCCATAATATAATCTACAACAGCTTGTCGATTTTCATAAGCATAGTTAGTTATGTTAGAGCCTTCTGCATTTTTAAATGTCGCCCCATATGATCCACCAACACGATAATTGTTTGTAATGATGATGAATTCTTGTTTTAAATCGATTGGTTTACCATTATATTGTACATTCTTAATACGATTTGCCTTTTCATCAGTAAGATTACCGCGGCGGTCATATTTTGCTGGCGATGTGACATCAATTTGATATGTTAAGCCATCTAACACATCAAAGTTATAAGAACGTGCTTCTGCATCGATAATATTTTGCTCTTCTGTTTTAGTCGGATCAATTGTTGCGAAAATACCAGCAGCCATCTCTAACCACTCGATTGCTTGTGCGCCTGTCACTTTAATCGTAGCAACAGTATTGTCATAATGATAAATGTCGGCCATATTTTTAATAGCAAGCGGTCCTACAGGAATATTTGTATAATCTAATGGATTATTACGTGATCCTGCTTTGAAAGGTGCTCCTGCTGAAAGAATTGGTGTCTTTTCATCAGCCGTACCCTTTAGCTCTTGTTCGATAAACCATTTTTGAGCTTGTGTTACGATTTGAATGGATGGATCATCTTGCACCATTGAAAAATAACTATGGATTGGTGCAGTTGTTTCTCCAACAGGCTGACGGATATACGTTAATGTGCCATCATGTGCCTCTTTAATAGCCTCTAAAACCGTTGTGGATGGTTGTAAACCTTCTTGCTTGATCGATTGCAATGAACCTTTACCATCTACCACTACCCACTCAGATCCTTGTTGTTCTAGTTTTAAATCAATTACACCAAGATGACTACCATAGCTACCTGCCATAACAGTAGGAACACCATGAATTGTACCCTTTTCTTGGTCAACATCTTTCAAATCCTTATAGTCACCAGGGAATGTTAAATGAGAGTGTCCTGTAATTAAAGCATCAATACCATCAATTTCTGCTAATTGGTAACCAACATTTTCAGCACCCTTCACATAAGTATCTTCACCGATACCTGAATGTGACAGAACGACAATCACGTCTGCTCCAGCCTTTTGCATTTCTGGTACTACCTCTTTCACAGCTTCGACTGGCTCTTGCATTTCAACTTTACCTGCTAAATGAATGGCATCCCATTCAACAATTTTCGTTGGAACAATCCCTGTTACACCAACTTTAAGTGTATGTTTTTTACCTGAACTGTCTACCACTTCTTTATCAAGAATGACATAAGGTGTAAACATACGTTCTTTTGTTTTTGCATCATAGGTATTAGCATTTACGACTGGATACTTTGCATCGTTTAATACTTCATCTAAAAAGTCTAGACCATAATTAAATTCATGATTTCCTAAAGTTCCACCATCGTATTTCAATGCATTAAGTGCAGCAATAGCTGGATGAACTTCACCTGGCTTTAAAACACTTTCTAATGCTTTATATGAGCCAAGTGGTGTGCCTTGAATTAAATCACCATTATCAAATAGTAATGTGTTTGGATTTTTAGCTCTTGCTTGCTCAATTAGTGTTGCTGTATTAGCTAACCCAAGCTCTGATGATGGAGCATCTAAATAGTAATTGTAATTAGCTAAATTGGTATGAATATCTGTTGTCCCTAAAATCTGAAGATCAACTGATACACCAGTTGAAGGTGCTTTGTATTCTGCTACAAAGCGCTCCACAATACTCTCCATCTGTTCCTTTGTCACATAGTCACGAGGACGAATAGTATTATCCTCAAATGCTTGTAAAATGTTTGCTGCAACAGCATTCGCTAAATCTTGTTTATATGCCGTTGCAATTTGATCTGCATCCTTAAATTGCTCTAAAACTTTGAGGGAAGCGTTTTCACTAACAAGTCCACGAGCAGAGATAACAAATGCTTGCTGACGTGTTAATTTGTCATCTGGGCCAAATGTCGTTGCTGTTTTCCCTTTAATAAGTTTTAATTGAACAGCTTTTTCTACATAAGGTGCTAAATCCTTAGAGACATCGTTAAAGGCAAGCGAAGAGCCGTCACCCATCTCTACATCTAAATTTTCTACTAATTCTTTTACATAATCTGCGCGTGTTACATCATTGGAAGCAGCATCAGCAGAAATTCCAAATGGTATAAACGCGAAAAGGACTAGTAACGTCGCCAAGAAATTAGTTATTAATTTCTTATTCATACAACAACCTCCTTAATAATCTAGTATTTTCCTACAAATTCTATTATATTAAAACCATTCTAATTTTTACTGAATATATAGTCCTAATTATATGTATTTTTAAAAGAATGGTTAATTACTTTCCCTCCAAATCATAGATTTCTACTATTCTTTATTTTTCTATTAAATAGGATGTTAGTAAATGTAAATTCAAAATAATTAGTTACTGTCAATATGTCCGACCTCCATACCACACCATACATCTGTTAACAAAATAAAAAAAGTCCTCCCAAAATTGAGAGGACTTTTAATAAAAAATAATTTTTATGCATTCACAGTTTGTAGTGATTGAGCAACCTTTTTCACTTCTTCTAGGCCATTTGCAATAATTTCTTGCGCTTTATCTGGTGAAGCATTGTGACCTTCAATAATCACTTCTTCAATAACTTTCATCCCGAATACGCCACCTACTACATTTTTAATGTAGTTTACTGACATTTCCATTGGTTGAGCTTCAGGTGATGAATAGTAGCCACCACGAGCATTTAAAATAATCGCTTTTTTGTCAGTCATTAAGCTAATTAATTGACCATTTTCGCCATATTTGAATGTGAATCCTGCTTGGTATACATAGTCAATAAATGTTTGTAAAGGTGCTGGAATTGTTAAGTTCCATAGTGGGAATGCAAATACAACTAAATCAGCAGCAGTTAATGCATCCATTGCTTTTTGTTTTGCAGCTAATAGACGTGATTCAATGTCTGTTAACTCTCCACCATTTTGTACTTTACCAAAAGCATTGAAAAGATCTTGGCCAAAATAAGGCATATCTTCTGCAAATACATCAAAAGTTGTTACGTTGGCACCTTGTACATTTTCCATGAAAGTATCATACATTTTTGTTGAAATACCGTCTGGACGGTTGTTAGCTTTTACTACTAAAACGTTCATTATATAAAATCTCCCTTAAATTTCAAAATCTAATATCTCGAATTCAAGATATGTGTTTATCTTAAAAAATTTCATCTAAAATGTCAATGCTACTTGCCTCAGACTTTTGACTGAAATATTCTATCTTTCATCCATTCTAACAAGAGGAGTTGAAAGCCTTACTCCTCTCTCTAGTAAGCTAAAATTTACAGTTATCGTCAGTACAAATACCCGCATCACCTGTGCCAGCCATCTTTAGCGATGGTTGTAAGCCCTCTTCTTCAGCAACTTTACGCAATGTATCCTCAAATACCTCCTGCGGTTGTGCACCTGAAATACCATATTTACGGTTTAAGACAAAGAACGGTACCCCTCGTACACCAAGCTGGAGACCTTCTTGAATATCCGCTTCTACCTCATTTTTATAAACATCATCAGCAAGAACCTTTGCAACTTCTTCACGCTCTAGGCCCACTTTCTCAGCTATCTCTAATAAAACATCATCTTGACCGATACGCTTTCCTTCAATAAAATGACTGTGTAAAAGTGACTCCACTAGAGCTGTAACATCTCCCTGTTGTTCAGCCCATTTTACAAGCCGATGTGCTTTTAGCGTATTCTCTTCCATCAAATTGCTAAAATCGTAGTTTAGCCCTACTTCTTTCGCACGCTCTGTTACACCCACTGTCATTTCCTTTGCCTTCTCTAAGGACATTCCATATTTCTTTGCCAATGATTCATAGACAGTACTATGCGAATCTATTGGAGTAGTTGGATCTAGTTGGTAGCTTTTATAGACAAGCTCCACCTGCCCCGAATAGCCAGTATCCTCAATCGCTTTCTCTAATTGTTTTTTACCAATATAACAAAATGGGCATACATAGTCAGACCAAATTTCAATTTTCATTTCATACTCACTCCTTTTGCTACATTGTAGCGATAGTTGAAATCACAAGGCAATTTTAATGCCTCACTGCATAAATTTTCAAGTTCTTCTACATACTGAATACAAAAACAATGTGAGGTTTCTATATGACACAATCTCTTTGGCTTGCTACAACTGAGTCTGTCTCTTTATCTTCTCTTACTTCCTCAACAACATGCGATGTATGTATAATCGGTGGTGGCTTAACTGGTTTATATACTGCCTATACTTTAGCAAAAGCAGGTGTGGATGTAGTTCTTCTCGAAGCAAATACCCATTTTGGTCACGGTACGACAGGGCATTCAACAGGAAAATTAACAGCCCAACATAGCATTGTCTATGCAAATCTTTTAGAAAAATTATCTTTAGAAGAGGCACAGCTTTATTATCAACTGAATCAACAAGCCATTGATAAAGCTAGACAAATACTCCCACCAGACAGGGTTCGTTCGGTGGATTCACTGTTATACTGTCAAACAAAAGAAGGCTATGCACAATTATTAAAAGAATGGAATGCCTATAAGGTTTTAAACATTAAGTCTAACCTTACCTCTGACACAGAGCTCCCATTCCCTATTACAAAAGCTTTATGTATGACACAACAAGCACAAATAAATCCTGTTGAAGTAAGTAATTTTCTTGCGAAAGAGGCGCAGAAGATGGGCGCAAAGCTTTATGCAAATACCCGTGTTCAGCAATTAAACATACCACAGAATAACTTATATACCGAAAAAAATATGTCGGTTCAATATAATAAACTTATTTTATGTTCACATTATCCCATTGAAGCATTTAAAGGGCTTAAACTTTTTAAATTATCCAATAGTCGCTCCTATATGGTTGCTAGTAAAACCTCTGAGACTATGCAAGGTCAATATTTATCAGTTGATTTTCCTTCCCGTTCGATACGGACTGCCACGATCAATCAGGAAAATTATTTAGTCTTAGGAGGGGCGAATCATATCGCTGGCGAGACCGTTCATACTGAGCCATATTATGAGGCCATTTCCAATGAAATGAAGGAGCATTTTGAACAACAGCCACTTTATCGATGGTCAGCCCAGGATATAGAAACACCTGATATTGTCCCTTATGTTGGGAGAATTACAAACTCCTTACCTAACGTATTAATTGCCACTGGCTATCGAAAATGGGGAATCTCCAATTCCTTTGTCGCAGGTGATATCTTATCGTCTCTTTTAACAGGCTCAAAGATTGAAGAAGGTGCTATCGCTCTTTATTCACCATCACGTACTAAATTCGGTGCCCAATTCATGCAAATGCTGAAAGTAGGAGGCTTTGTTGCCAAGGAATATATAGCTGGGTATATGAGGAATGCCACTGCTCCAACCTGTACTCATTTAGGCTGCAAAACAAAATGGAATGAAGCTGATGAAACATGGGATTGTCCTTGCCATGGTTCTCGTTTTAACGCTAAGGGTGAGGTGCTTGAAGGCCCTGCTGTACAGCCATTAAAACTTGATTAAAAAAAAGAGGCTGTCTAAATAGACAACCTCTTTTGTATTTTTTATTTTAGAGCTTCTGTTAATACTGGAACAATTTGTTTCTTACGAGAAACAACACCTGGTAATACAACACGGTTATTGATAAGATCAGCACCGAATCCTTTTGCTGCTGCTTCTGCTACTTGCCCTATTGCAACTGCTGTTGAATCATTATTTAAAATGTCAGTCACAACGAAGAAGAATAGATCTAAGCCATTTTCTGCAACATTTTTATTGAGTAGGATTTCTAACTCCTCTTGACGATTAAGAACATCATTAACATCAACTGCATTAACTTGAGCTACAACAGATTTGTACTCACCAAATTGGAACTCTTTTGCATCTAATGATAATAAATCTTCTAATGATTTATCAGATAAATCAGCACCTGCTTTTAGCATTGCTAAGCCATACTCTGCAATTTCCACACCAGCAATTTTTGCTAGCTCTTCACCAGCTTTTACATCTTGCTCTGTGCAAGTCGGTGATTTGAATAATAATGTATCTGAAACAATTGCAGATAACATTAAACCAGCAATGTTCGCAGGAATGTCTAAACCGTTTTCGCTAAAAATTTTCTTAAGAATAGTAGCCGTACAGCCTACTGGTTCTGCACGATAATATAGTGGATCAGCTGTTTGGAAGTTGGCGATGCGGTGGTGATCAATTACCTCTGCAATTTGCACTTCCTCAATACCGTCAGCCGATTGTTGGAATTCATTGTGGTCTACTAGAATAACTTTGTCCGCTTCACCAACTACAGAAGAGATTAAACGAGGCGCTTCAAAGCCAAATTTATCTAATGCAAATTGAGTTTCATTATTAACATCTCCAAGACGTACCGCCTCAGCTTCTTCACCAATTTGCTGTTTTAAATAGGCATATACAATTGCAGACGTGATTGTGTCTGTATCTGGGTTTTTATGTCCAAAAACTAATACTTTACTCATTGAATTAATTCCTCCTAAAATGGCACTTACATTTATATTTTATTTTATCATACCTTATAGCCTGACAAGTGATAAAGTGAAACTTTGGAACAATTTCGCCTCAGCGTATTTGCCATTGACCTTCACTCTCGAAATAACATACAGGCTTAATTGCGGTTAACCTGTATTATGCAAATATAATGATAGCGCTCTAAATACATACTTTTCAAATAAGATATCTATATTATAACTAGCTTAAGTTGCTATGTATACTTTTAATAGGTCTAATTACTTCTATAAAATTCTCTATTTTTACCAACCTATTTTTAACATTCAATAGTAAAAATGCCTCTTTTTTATAAAATAATTAGTTTATATAGATATTTAGTTGGGTTTTCATATTTAAGTCATCATAATTTTATGCTATCATCAGGTAGTCTATATTTTTGGATATTCAGGAAATGGGGATTACGATGACGAAGAAGATAGAAAAAAAGTACATTCCTTTAGCTAACTATTTTGATGTAGCTTTACAACAAGAAATTACTTTATCCTTTGGTGAATTAGAAAACATTATGGGACAAGCATTACCGAACGCTGCCTACTTAAATAAAAGCTGGTGGAAAAAAACTAAGCCCCCTCTCTCACATTATTTATCATGGACAAATGCAGGCTATTATGTCATTGATGTTAAACTAGGTTCTAGTGTATCTTTCTCACGTACGCAAATGAAGTCTACCGAAAACAACACTTCTAATAGTGAGGAGAATTCATCTGCATACATAATACGAGGAATTGAAGCATCTGATGCTAGATCATTCATTCATTTACAAGAGGAGATTTTTCAAGAAACTGACTTCATGTATAATGTTCAAAACGAGCTAGATCTCACTGTCCAACAACTTCGTAAAAATTTAACCTATTGGAAGCAATTAAAAAACCGTACTATACTACTTTGTGTACTAAACGGAATTTTTGCGGGTTATGCGGTTATTCATGGATATAAACAATCAAAAGCTAGACATGTTGCCTCTATTCGTTTAGCTGTGAAAGAAGAGTATCAGCAAAAAGGTATTGGCTCCGCACTGATGAAAGCTGTTGAAAGTTGGTCTAAACAACATGATATTTCCCGTTTAGAGTTATCTGTTATGGAGCATAACAATGTAGCTTTACACCTCTTTACAAAGCTAGGATTTCATCAGGAGGGCATTCGAAAAAATGCCATTAAATTAAATGATACTTATATTAATGAATATAACTTGAGTAAAATTCTATAATTCACTTTTCCTAGATGTCTAAATACTATTTGGACATCTTTTTATATAGAAAATTTCAAAAAAATACGCATAGATAGTGTGTTTCAACAACTATCTATGCGTATTTACATTAAAATACCTGCTTTTCTCTAATAGCATCTAAGAATAATACATTACTTTCTACTTGCTCATACAATTGCTGATATTTATCATAGTGGTCTTTATCCTGGCTTATCATTTCCTCTATCAACGCATGCAAAAATGAAATCAAGACTGGGGCAATGTCTAGAGAAGAATGATTCTTGGTACCGAGGGTAAATAATGCACTGGCATATTCTCGAATAGGCGAAAATGCAGAACCTGTAATGGCAATAATTTTCACTTTCTTTACCTTTGCAATTTCAACAATCGTTTTAATATCCACAATCTGTTTATCAAAAGATAGTACAATTAAAGTCGTATGTTCGCCCATACTGTTTATTTGATTCACTAAATCATCTGAGTCTAAACGAAGCTGCTTAATATTAGCACGAAGTGTTTTCAATGTATTAGATAGCCAATTTGCAACAGATGCATTGTGACGAGTACCTAGAATATAGATATTGTCTGCTTCATGCATCCATTTTGAGCATTTTTGGATCTGCTGATCGTTAATCAAATGAATTGTTTCTTGAATATTTTGGCTATCTCGTTGCATCACCTTACCAAAGCTAGAATTAGTCAGCTTCTTAGCAGTATATGTAGGCTGTAGATTTGCACCTACATCTTGAGACATTATAAAGCCTCTAACTTGCTCTTGTAGTTCTACATACCCTGACAAATCCATAGCATAACAAAATCGAATCACGGTTGATTCACTTACATTAGCCAATCTGCCAACCTCTGCTGCTCCATTAGCAATTACTGTTGTGGGATTATCCATTACAAATTGTGCTACTTTACGCTGGCCCTTTGACAGCCTTACAAACCTTTTCTTTATATCTTCATGAATACTCATTCCTAACAACCTTTCTTTCAATGACCTTATCACGAACGGGAGATTGTTTCCTACTGACTCAAAATTCGATTAAAAATACAGTATCACGATTACAATTTGAATACAATGACTTTTCTGAAAAATCTTCATCGCATTAACCTGCTAATAAAACAATTTGATTTACTCTTTAACCATTTTATATTGATTTGTCATTTTAACAAATAAATCAGTAAAATCGAATAAAAATTAATAAAAGCTAATTTTTATGTATTATTTAAGCGAAATCAGACAAAAACGTCCTGGATCAATTCTTTGATCCAGGACATTCTATTTCATACTATTCTAATTCAAGCTGCTTCGTTTCCTTACCAAGGAAGATGACCCCTACAACACCGATAATAATCGCTCCACAGAAAATGGCAAAGATAAAACCTATATCATAGCCTGCCGTTAATAAAAACCCAACGAGCAACGGCCCAAAAATACCACCAATTCGTCCAACCGCTGCTGCCATACCAGCACCTGTTCCACGTATAACCGATGGGTATTGTTCGGGTGTATAAGCATATAATGCTCCCCAAGCCCCCAAGTTAAAGAAAGATAAAAGCATCCCTGAAGTTAGCAATACGGCTAAAGTATCTGCATTTCCAAAAATATAAGCACTCGCTGCAGTACCAATTAGATAGGAAACAAGGACAAATTTACGCCCAAACTTTTCTATAAACCAAGCGGCTGTAAAGTAACCTGGTAATTGAGCTAAAGTCATGATCAAAACATATTTAAAGCTTGTAATCATGTCAAAGCCCTTCCCTACCATCACACTTGGCAACCATAAAAACATGCCATAATACGAAAATACAACCGTAAACCATAATAGCCACAGCATAAATGTAGAACGAGCATACTTTTTTGACCAAACCTCTTTCATATTTTGACCAATGCTCCGTTTTTTCGCTTCTTCCTTCACCGTAAATTGAGGTGAATCTGGCAAATGCCAACGAAGATAAATAGCATAAAACGCTGGAAGTGCTGTTAGTATAAGGGCTACTCGCCATCCCCATGTGGGAATAACAAAATACGAAATAATTGCCGCTATTAACCAACCTGCTGCCCAAAAGCTTTCAAGTAATACAACCACACGACCTCTTTCTTTGGCAGCCACACTTTCAGATACAAGTGTTGAAGCTACAGGCAATTCTCCTCCTAGCCCCATCCCTACTAAAAACCGTAAAATTAAAAATGCAGTTAATGTTGTTGTAAAAGCGGATAAACCACTTGCAATAGAAAAAAGGACAAGTGTCCACATAAATATTTGCTTGCGACCTACTTTATCAGCAAACACACCAAAAAAGAGAGCTCCTACAGCCATCCCGATAGAATTTATACTACCAATCCAACCAGATTGACTTGGTGATAGTCCCCACTCAGCGGCCAATGCTGCAATGACAAAGGATAATATACCAACGTCCATTGCATCGAAGAGCCACCCAACCCCCGCTACACCCAATAACTTATTTCTGGAAATGGATTGCTGAGGTTTCTTTGTTACTACTGTATTTATTGTCATTCTAACCACCTGTCTTTACACATGACTTTACATTACAAGATTACTATACAGTTGTTTCAAGAAAGTGACAAGTACTATTCAAATTACCGAATTGTTTCGACAATTAATGAAATGGTATTGAAATAATAGTGCTATTTGCGTTAAAATGTCTTTTATACAAAAACAACTGTTCTTTCTATAAGAACAAAAGGAGATCGTTACGTTATGTGGAAAGGCCTTATTGAAGAATATAAACAATTTTTACCCGTAACTGAAAATACACCTGCTTTAACTTTAAACGAAGGCAATACGCCTCTTATACATTTAGTGAACTTATCTAAGAAACTAGGCATTGAGCTTTACGGAAAAATTGAGGGTGCAAATCCAACTGGCTCATTTAAAGACCGAGGAATGGTATTTGCTGTTGCAAAAGCTATCGAGGATGGAAGTCAATGCGTTATTTGCGCTTCTACAGGAAATACTTCCGCTGCTGCGGCTGCCTATGCAACTCGTGCAGGCATCCAATCAATCGTTGTTATTCCAAAAGGTAAAGTTGCTCTTGGAAAGCTAGCACAGGCAACAATGTATGGGGCAAAGATCATTGAAATTGATGGAAACTTTGATGATGCACTCAATATCGTTCGCCAAGTAAGTGAAACGACACCAGTTGCACTTGTTAACTCTGTAAACCCATACCGTATCGAAGGTCAAAAAACGGCTTCGTTTGAAATCGTAGATGCCTTAGGTTCAGCACCTGATTATTTGTGTATTCCAGTTGGGAACGCAGGTAATATTACTGCATATTGGAAAGGGTTTAAAGAATATCACGCTGCAAAAAATTGTGGTCTACCAAAAATGTATGGCTTTGAAGCTGAAGGTGCTGCAGCAATCGTTAAAGGTGAGCCAATTGCTAATCCTGAGACAGTGGCAACTGCCATTCGTATTGGCAATCCTGCGAGCTGGACATTGGCAGAAGCTGCTCGAGATGAATCTGGTGGTATCATTGATTCTGTTACAGATGAAGAAATTGTAGCAGCCTACAAATTAATCGCAAGTACAGAAGGCATTTTTGTTGAGCCTGGCTCTGCTGCTTCTTTAGCTGGTGTTATGAAATCTGTTGCAAATGGAAAAATCCCTCAAGGCGCCAAAGTTGTAACAATCTTTACAGGGAATGGCCTGAAAGATCCTGATACAGCCATGAATGTATCCACTGTAGAGGTCGTATCCCTTAAAAACGATGAAGAAGAAATTCGTGCATATATTGAGGGTGTACTATGAGTAAAATGTGGCAAATCTCAGTTCCTGGAAGCACAGCCAACTTAGGTCCAGGCTTTGATTCAATAGGACTTGGCTTGTCTCTTTACTTACAGCTTTCTGTTACCTTGCAAGAACAATGGGAAATTATTCATCTTGATGATAATGGTCCTAAAGAGTTTGAGCTTGAAGAACACTTACTATACGTCATTGCTAAAAAAACTGCAGATCTAAATGGTCAACAGCTACCGGCTTGTCGTGTGGAGATGGCTAGTGAACTTCCATTGGCACGTGGACTTGGCAGCAGTGCAGCAGTTATTGTTGCAGGTATTGAGCTTGCTAACCAAGTCTGCGAGCTGGAATTAACAATTCAAGATAAACTCAATCTATCTTCACAAATTGAAGGACATCCAGATAACGCAACTGCTTCAGTTTTAGGAGGATTAACGATTTCTTCGATGGATGACAATGGCATAGTCGATACATTCCACATCAATGATATCGATGCCTCCTTTGTGGTATATGTACCAGATGTTGAATTAAAAACAAGCGAATCCCGTTCTGTTTTACCAGAGCAATTTAACCGTTCCTATGCTGTTCATGCCTCAGCAAATGCAAATATGTTAGCCGCTTCTTTAATGACGCGAGATTTTGAACGTGCTGGGCGTTATATGGAGGAAGATTTATTTCATGAACCGTTTCGTGCAAAGCTAATTCCTGCTTATGAAGAAATTCGTATGGCTGCAAAATCGAACGGTGCATACGGTACTGCTCTAAGTGGCGCTGGACCAACAATGATTTCTATTATTCCTTCTGCTATTGCCTCTGACTTCGTTGAATTAATGAAAAAGCAATTCCCAGAGCATCAAATTATTTTAACAAATGCTGATGAACATGGTGTACAAGTCAATGAATGTGTGAAACGTCTACTTTAATAGTAGGCGTTTTTTCTTGAAAGCAAGATTGGATAAAACTAATATTATAGAAGTATAGAATTAAACTTTTTATACGCGCTTTCCTAAGGAGGAATTATTTTGAAACCCATTATATTCTGTGATTTCGATGGCACGATAACAGAAACAGATAACATCTTTTCACTTATGACTGAATTTGTACCAGAAGAATCTGAGAAAATTGCTCAAGCGATGATGGAACAAACCATTTCATTTAAAGATGGGCTATCAGCAATGTTTCACCTACTTTCTACTCATCAAAAAGATGAAGTCATTCAATACCTGATGGAGTCGGCAGTCATACGTGAGGGATTTGGTGATTTTGCCCGCTATGCTCAAAACAACGATATTCCATTTTATATTGTAAGTGGCGGAGTTGATTTTTTCATCGAGCCTTTAGTTGAAAAATTTGGTCCTTTTTCAGGCATTTACTGTAATAGAGCAGATTTCTCTGGTAAACAAATAGAATTGATCTACCCAAATAGCTGCGATGAGGAATGCGCTAAATACAACACACAAGGATGCGGCTGCTGTAAACCAAGCGTAATGCGGAAGGTTGCCAAGGAGGATCATTATAAAATTGTAATTGGTGATTCTCTATCAGATTTTGAGGCAGCTAAACTAGCAGATATTGTTTTAGCTAGAGATCATCTTATCCAACGCTGTGAAGAGCTTCATGTTCCATATAGACCTTTTACCACATTTCATGATTGTCTAAAAATAGTACAAGAGCTAGTGGAGTCAAAAGAAGCTGTTGTTACACGCTAATAGAAAAAAGAAAAAGGAGCCACTTTTACAAAGATGTCTCCCTTTTCCTACTTACTTATGCTAATAATACTAAGCTAATGGCCATGACTGCCATTCCCCCTACTAGACCATACATCGACAAATGTGTTTCATCATATCTTTGTGCAGCCGGTAGCAATTCATCTAGTGAAATAAAGACCATTATCCCTGCAACCCCAGCGAAAACGATCCCAAACATGACATCTGTTAAAAAGGGCATAAGAAGCAAAAAAGCTACTAATGCGCCTACAGGCTCTGCCAATCCTGATAAAAAGGATAATTTAAAGGCTTTCCTTCGATTACCTGTTGCAAAGAAAATAGGAACAGATACAGCAATGCCTTCTGGAATATTATGAATAGCAACTGCAATGGCAATAGCAATTCCTACATTCGGATCATTAATAGCTGACATAAATGTAGCGATCCCCTCAGGAAAATTATGAATGCCAATCGCCAGGGCTGTAAAAACGCCCATCTTCATCAAATGTTCTTCATTAACCTGTGGTTTGATGGCATTAACATCCTCTACCAGCTTTACTTCATGAGGATTAGTTGCCTTCGGAATGAATTTATCAATTAAGGCAATAAACAACATCCCACCGAAAAATCCAAGGATTGTCATCCAATAGCCATTAGTTGTACCTAATGCATTGGTTAAAGCATCTTTAGCTTTCACAAATATTTCTACAAGGGATACATAAATCATCACCCCTGCTGAAAACCCCAATGCTAATGATAAAAATTTTGTATTTGTTCTTGATGTAAAAAATGCTATTAAACTACCTACACCTGTTGCAAGTCCAGCAAACAGAGTTAATCCTAATGCCAGTAAAACATTTCCGTCCATACCCTTCTTCCTTTGCTCTTTTTCTTATTGTACTCATCTTAACGTAGAAGTTTCCTATACGCAATTCTTTTTTATGAGGCAAATATCATTCTTTACAATGTCTCGGTAAAATGTAAAAAAGCAGTATCTATCATAAGAAATAGATACTGCCTGTCTTTTTATTTATGATTAGATTGAAATAAACGTTTACGCCGTTCGTACCAAATGACACAGATGATAAACCAAGTATAGCCGATGCTCCAACCAGCAAGTACATCTGTAGCAAAATGTCGAGCTCCTGCAATACGTGATAAACCAATAAGCACCATTAAAATTGTTGCCCCAAGCCACAGAAGGATTTTACGTCCTTTACTACTATTCTCCGCTAAAATATAAGCAAGTGTAAATAAATAAAGTATACCAGTCATCGAATGTCCAGATGGAAAACTAAAGGATGTCAGTTGATCCTCAATTTCAGGTCGTGGACGCTGCTCCCATTTTTTTAGCAATTGGTTCAGAACATTGCCTGCCGCAAAAGTTAGGACAACAAATAGCATACCTCGATAATTTTTTTCCTTCCAAGCTAAATACACCATTAAAACTACTGCAACAGCAACAACAAATTTAGGCTCACCTATATAATGAAAAATCTCAATAAATCGATTACCAAAAAAAAGCTCTGCCATCTTTGCATCAAATGTATTCATCAGCTGACTTTGATAGGTGGCTCTTAATACAATAAAGACAATTAACGTTAAGACTGCTAATGGATATGCCCATTTTTTCATTTTTTCACCTCAAAAAACATTCATGCTATGTCCTTCACATCATAACACAAATAAATCTTTTCTGAATGAAATATAGGCCATCATTTTAAGAAAGGTATACACCATTGACCTCTTGATAAATAGTGACTGATTCTTCTTCTGGTTTGTTAAAGTAATTGGAAACGGCCAATGCAACAATGAATAAAATGGCTACTATAGGTAGTATTCTTCTAAACATCCTAAACACTCCCTTATTCTTTTACTAGTCCAAATTTGACTACTTAATTAGCACTGGATCAAAAAGCCAATCTTTTGGACCAAAGTTTGCATCCTTTTCTCCTCTAACCTCACGTGAAATACCATATTTTATAATAGTTTCTCTAAATCTTTTACTAAACAAAGTCTTTCTATATAGATATCTTCCATCATGACTACACTCGGCTGAGTAGAAAACATCCCCTTTTAAGTTTTCCAAATCTTCATGATGATAAATATCAGGACCATTAATGACACCATTTAAACCACAACTGCACGGAGGTTGCTCAGTTGCAAAGTATAATTTAACCCTGTCCTTACTACACTCAGGGAGCATTTGTATAGGAATAATTTGATAAGCTGGCTGTTTGCCTTCTTCCGGACCTTGATGGATCACCTCTAAAAGCTCATAGCCTTCTAGTTTTTCTCTTTTCATTAATGATACTAGTTCCTCAGAAGCTACCCAATAACCATTTACATGCACTAAATGACGATCTTTCATCTGCGTAGTATCGATAACTATTGGTGATAACTGCTCTTTATCCATGAGCCCACAACACTTACAATGTGTACTCAAAGAAAATAGTGTCCCCTTATCTTCTAAGAACATTTCTGGTGAATTACCTGTTGAATTTAAAGTAAATAATGGTGCTCGTTCATACTCTAAATCTGAAAATTCAAAATAAAAACGTTCTCCAATTGAAACGATTCCAAATTCACGCTCTAATGACTCATATAAAGCTGTTACCTGCTCGTATGTTACATCTTCATTTAATGTAAAAATAGGATTAAATTTAGTTTTTAAGTTTCTTTTTCTCAATTCAGGCGCACCAATAGCAATACCATGACGATTATAAACGTTAATAACTTGATCTTGACTAGTTTCATCTATGGAAAACAAATTTTCAAGTTCTACTTTCACAATACACGCCTACCTTTATAAAGTTTTATGGTGAAGTATATTGACTAGCTAGTAACATTCTACAATCTACTAACGCTACTTTATTCATAGATAGTCAGGCTGCTTATTTAATAAAATGATTTATATATTACTCACTAAAGCAAATCTACTTAACCACTGTTAATTTAAGCGTACCAGTAGTTATACCGTTATTTCAACTTCGGGTTTACGCCAATTTTCTGGCGTGATTCAGACAAGTTTTTGGCGTGATTTGGCGGTTACAAAAAAACACCGCCACTTTTTTGGCGGTGTCTATCATATTTTATAGGTAATTTAGTACAGGGATATGGTTTTATTTTACTAAGGAAATATATAGGATATTTAATTCCCATAATGCCCCCTATTAATTGAAAAATATACCAACAGTATAACATAGAAATAGTTTAGAGTAAATTCATTCTCTCTGCAAGATTTACAGCTTCTGTTCGTGAATCTACATTTAACAAAGAAAAGAGTTGAGTTAAATATCTTTCCGTTGTACGTTGAGGAATATTTAATTCAATAGCGATAGCTTTATTTGTATGGCCCTCTGCAATGAGTCTTAGAATTTTCTTTTCCTTTTCATTTAAGTGAATATCTTTAGCACCTTGCAGTTTAAATTTATCATCCAGAAAATCTAAGAAATTTTTAGGTAAAACAATTTCACCGTTTGCAATTGCCCTTACTGTTCTTAATATTTGCTCTTTCGAAGCTGTTTTAGCTAAAATACCTTCTATTTTTCTTTCTAAAATGAGTGGATAATAATCCGTAATATCATCACCTGTGTAAAGAATAACTGAAGCATTTGACTGAATAGCCTTGATATTACGGGCTAGGTTAATTCCATTTTCTAATGGCATATTGATATCTATTAGATAGATATCGTACGGTTTATTCTTTATCCTTTGAATGACACAAGTTGCATCACTTTCCGTATCGATGATAATATCTTCATTCTCTTGAAATAAATTTTTAGTTCCCTCTAACACTATAGGGTGATCATCCACTATGAGCATCGTAATCAAGTGTTTCACTCCCTTCTTTCACCATGATTCTAATAAACATCCCTTCATTGATATTCGAGTCAATAGTAAATTGTCCGTTAAACGCTTTTACACGCTCCTGCATACCTTGAATGCCCATTGATTCGGCTACTATAATGTCCTCTACATTACAGCCTACACCATCATCTTTATAAATAATTTCGAAACCATCGTTCATTTCTTTTAAATGAATTTCAACTGATGCTGCATAAGAATGCTTCAACGCATTATTAAGTAACTCTTGGAATAAACGATAAATCATTAAATTCATACGCTCATCCTCTAAATAAAGGCGGTCAATGGTGTAAATAAGCACGAAGTTAGCTCTTTCTTGAACTTTCCGAATCAATTTTTCCAAAGCTGCATTTAAACCTAATGTATCTAATAACGGTGGTTTTAGGTTTTCACAATAAGTACGTAATTCATGTAAGGATGCAACCATTTGTTTATGAATTTTCGCAAGCTTTTCTTGAATATCCGTTGTATTTTTTGCATTTACTAGGACATCCACCTCGCGGGCTATATGAAGTTGCTCCTGTAAATTGGTGTCATGTAACTCTTGAGCTAACTGGTATTTTTCTTCTTCAAATCTTAGCCATAATAGCTTATTCAGCCATGGTAACTGACCATCATCAGCTTGCTTCATATGCTTTAGTTCCTCTAGCAGTTCTTCCACCATCTTGGTATTTTCAATAAAATTATTTACATATAATAAGAGCAGTTCAAGCCATAAAAGCTCCTCATCTTTTAAATGAATCGTATTATTATGCCCTAGCACTAAAGCTCTTTTAAAATGTGCATCCTGATGGAGGAATGCTATATAAACTTTGTCAATTTTGCGTATTTCACCTAATCTGATATCTTCCATTATGTCAGGATCTATCGTAATACTTTCACCAGCTATTGGTATGAATTCATTTTTGTCATAGTTATATGTTAAGACAAAAACATCCTCTAACTCCAGATGCATGGAAACCTCATAAGCAAACTTTTCTAAAAGTTCGTCAATTTTAATTGTTTTCCCAATTTTATCTACGGCTGTATATAGCTGATGAATATAGTCACCCTTTGTGGAAAATAATATTTTCCGCTTGCGATAATCGACCTTCTCTTTTACGTAAAAAAGTATGACTAATGAAGAAAATGTAAAGAAAGATACCCCTGACATAACCGTCATGGTTAAATAACGCCCTGCAATAAAATATAGTCCCACTGTAAACCATACAGTAAAGATTAAAGAGAATATAACATAATAACGTAATCTTGTAATATGGTACTCAATATCAAATAATCTCTCTGCTAATTGCGTAAAAATAAAGCTAAAGGGTATAAGCAATAAAAATAATGAGCTTATCTCAGATGAAAGTATATACGTATGAAAAAAAATTTTAGGGAGTGCATATAAAAAAAGAAATGGTAGAAACGGAATTAATATACTATTTAATAAAATCTTCAACTGAGGTGAGCTGTACTTAAAATAGCTTATTAATAAAATACTAAGGATGATCACTAGGAGAATAAAGAAAATAGCCAATATAACATTGGAAAGAATATCATTTGAAGCAGGATAAATAGTACCCATACATCCTAATACAAAAGCTATGAAAGGAAGTATATAAAAGAGCTTGATATTATTTGTAAACACCCAATTTGTTTTCACAAATGAATAATAATTTCTCAAAAAATGTAACAGTATAACTAAACATAACAGCATACTACTTCGATTTACGATAATGCCAATCGTATCCATTCTACCAGAGACACCACTACTTACATAGGCCAAAGAAACCGTTAACATAAAAAGAATTAGTAAGTCAGCTAATTTTGTATTCCTTTGTTTGAAATGTAAATAAAACGCTATAAATAATGTTAATAAATAATAACAAGCTGGAATGATTAATACATAGATAAATTGTTGAGGGATATCCAAATGCTTAATATGTATATTGATTAGATCTCCATCGGGCTTCAGTATTGTTATTTCATTAGCAGATAAAATTTTAGATTTATATCTCAGTTGATTTAATTCATTGATGGGTTCATGATCTACAGTTAAAATTGCATCACCAACAGAAATATTTTGACCCTCTGCCCAGTCTTTATAATAAAGTTGAGAAATGACCCATTTGTCATTCTCTTCTTCTACACCAATCTGTATATAAGGCTCGCTATAATTCACATAATTTAAATAAAAACCAATAATTAAATAGAAAATTATAGCGGGCCAAAACAACTTACTTCGCAACTTTCTTAGTTCCAAATATCACTTTCTGTATTCATTTCACCGTTAAATGCTTCTAAAATTGCTGTTTGCTCTACAGATGAAACTCCAACTAATGAGGCTTTTTGATCTTTTAATAGTGCAACTAGGCTTGGATTTTGCTCTAAATATTGGATTACATTAATCATTCTTATCTCTCCTCATTTCAATAGTTTTTGTAGGTATTCTCTACCTACCTGATTTATAGCTACATTTTCCAGGTAATTCAATGCTTTAAATTTATAGACGTTTTTTATGGTAATGGCATAACGTATCGCCCCACCATTTGTCAACGCGTCTTCTGTTGCATTATTATCCAAATCTGTAACTATATCATTATTATAATAGCTAGAAACAGATTTTGAAACATCATTTTTCTGTGATAATAGATAAATAATAGGAAGAGAATACCTTTTATTTAGCAGATCATTTTTAGGACCCCACGCCTTTAAGCTTTGAATATCATTTTTAATTTGTTGGATGATCCCTATGTATTTCCCATATTCCTCTACTTCTTGAGATATTTCTCCTTTTGCAAGTACTTCGCCAACCAAGCAACCCATCGCTGTTAATGAGCCGGATTTCAAGGTAATCATTTTTACATAGGAATCTTCATCGCGACAACTATTTAATAAGTCTAATTGCTGTCCATTTATACTTTTTAATGCGTATTCATCAACTAGCTTTATAGCCGCTCTTTTATGTTCAAAAGAGGTTTCATCTATTGTTTTAGATGCCATGACCAGCATAGCTAAAGCAACATTTAATGATAATTCAGGTGTTTTGTTCCAACTATAGTCTGAATCTTTATCCTGCAGATCATCAATAATATCAAAAGACAGTATTAAAAGTTCAATTGCAGCAGCTACCTTGTAGATATCTGGATTTATACTACTTGAAAATGCTTCATAATGCCAAAAACACATTTTACCAAAGGAAAAACCTACTGTTGTTTTTTCTTCTTTAAAGCTTTTTAGCATTAATTTTAGCTCTGGTCCAAGTAATAGCTCATTTTCTATAAGGATGTCTAATGATTCATTGATGCGCACATCTAAATCCTTCAATAGTCCTCTCTCCTATCTAGTGTATTACTAGATATTATATAGATTAGTGGGAATTAATACTAGTCACGCAATTATATAATACATTAAATACCATTAATTCCTTTATAAAGAGAGAGACCGCCAAAAAATGGCGTTATTCATACAAACCACGCCAGATTTTTGCTAATTATTACTAAAAAAATGGCGGTAGAGAACCAAGTACCGCCATTAAAGTGGCGTAAACTTACCATTGAAATGGCGCTCTAACAGATGTTACGCTTAGATTAGCAATAAAATATATTTATAAAGTCAGGATAGATTGATGAACATGAAATCTTTTTGTACTGGGAGTGACTTAAAATTGAATGAAAATGTTTTCATACTTACGGCTACTTTTTCATGTAATATCTCTGTCTCAGCTGAAGAAATTACAATTAAACAGCCTAGCAATGATCAACGACGAATTGAACAAATTATTATTCAATCTGAAGTAAAAGCATATCAAGATACACTGGCTGCATATAAAAATATTTCACCCTATTCAAAATATATTAGTGATATTCCTGGATTTGAGGATACATTTCAACAAAAACGAGATTATTATATTGAGCAATATGGCATTATTAGAATATCAAACGAAAGTATTTCTACTATGTCATTAGTCAATCCTTTCACTTTTGGATTAAATATAGATTCCCCTATAGTATATGTAACGCCACATGACACAATTATTAATGCAAGAGGGCTAGCAATGGCGGCTAATGCATCTAATAATAACAATCATTCTGATAGTTTGGATGAGCTCTGTAATACCAGCATCTCAGGCTTGTCCATTAATGAGAACACCATATCCTTTAATATGGATTCGACATTTAGTAAATGGAGAAAACCATCTATTACACATTAACCTATACACCTAGCTAAGCAGGTCACACTGATTGTGACCTGCTTTTTGAGTAATAAAACGACTTCTTTACATAGTGTTGATAAACAAAGCGATCAATAGCATTTTTATAAAAGATGAAAATGCATTTCCGTTGCAGGCTACTTGCTTTCCTGTAGGAGAGCACCGAATCGCTTCCTCCGCTACTGCTCCGTATAAAGTTTTGCCTGTCTTGCTATTCTATGGTAGTCCAGTAGCCCACCACTATAAGTGACATTCTTTTTTCAACAACAAGAAAAGGTGTCTCAATCTCTTGAGACACCTTTAGATGATTAACCTTTTACATAATAAACTTCTTGTCCGCTTTCAATGATATGATCAGGCTTCGGTTTACCTGCACTTGCCTTATGGCCTGCAATATGCTCAGGACTCTTCTCCCAATTTTTCCATGCTTCTTCTGATTCCCAACGAACCATCACTAGCACTTCTTCATCACCGCGGCGAACTTTCTTTACAAGTACCTGCTTATCAATAAAGCCAGGTTGTTGTTCAAGTAATGAGGGACCGTTTGGCTTAGCACCAAAACGTTCCACAACCTTATCCGAATTCCCTTCCGTCACAACAATACGTTTAATTTGTACAAACATATTAGTTGAACGCCTTTAATACATCTTCAGCTTTTTGTGTTTCTGATTGTAAACCGCCACCTGAAAGGTACCAAATTTCTGGATCTAAGTAGAATACTTTACCGTTTTTCACAGCGTTTGTTGCACTTACAATTTCGTTTTCAATTGCAGCTTTAGTACCTGATTCACCGTTTTCATTTACAACAGCGTCACGGTCAATAACGAATAAGATATCTGGGTTTTTCTCACGCACAAATTCAAAGCTTGCATTATCACCATGTGATTCGATTTTGAAGCCACTAGCTTCAGCTACAGCTTTTACACCATATACATCATGAATCACACCGAAACGTGAACCAGGACCGAATACTGATAATGAACCTTCACTACCTAAAACGATTAACGCTTTTTCTTCTGTTGCAGTAGCCTTAGCTTTTACTTCTTCTACTTTTGCTTCATATGCAGCAATTGCATCTGCCGCTTCTTTTTCTTTACCAAAGATTTTACCAGCTAATTCTGTATTAGCTTTGAATGACTCTAAGAAGTTAGTATTATCTACACCAATGTATACTGTAGGAGCAATTTTAGATAATTCAGCATAAGCTGCTGAAGCACGACCAGAGATGAAAATAATATCTGGGTTAATTTCAGATAATTTTTCATAATCAGGCTCGAATAATGTACCTGCGTTTACATAAGTACTATCTTTAAACTTGCTTAAATATGCTGGTAATGAGTCTTGTACCACTGCTGTAGGATTAACGCCTAAAGCATCTAATGTATCTAAGAAACCATTATCAAAAACGACAACTTTTTCTGGCATTTTATCAAGTGTTACTTCTTCAAATGTTGTACTACCGTCACGACCTTCAACTGTGCTACCTGGAATTGTTAGTGGATATACTGATGATTCTCCATTTTGTTCCTCAGCTGGTTTGTCAGTTGAAGTACCTTTATCATCTTCTTTTGCTTCATCTTTCGAACCGCAAGCAGCTAATACTAATAGCATCATTGCCATTAATACCGTAAGTAATTTCCATTTTTTCATTGTGAAATTTCTCCTTTAATTAAATGATTTGATAGTTAGATGTTCATCATCTGGAACTATTTTTACGAATTAAAATAAACACAAATTCGACAGCCATCCTGCTCTTGAACAGGAATATCCATATCATAAATTTCCTTCAATGCATGTGAGTTAATAATGTCATTTGTAGGACCATTTTTAACAACACGGCCATCTTTTAATGCAACAATATGGTCAGAGTAAACAGAAGCAAAATTAATATCGTGTAAAACGATAACCACTGTTTTGCCTAACTCATCAACCAACTTACGTAAAATCTTCATAATCTGGACAGAATGCTTCATATCTAAATTATTTAATGGTTCGTCCAGTAAGATATATTCAGTATCTTGGGCAATAACCATTGCGATAAATGCACGCTGACGTTGACCACCTGAAAGCTCATCTAAATAATTATGTTGCATATCTTCTAAATTCATATAGCGAATAGCTTCATCCACTTTTTCTTCGTCTTCAGGTTTTAAGTGTCCTTTTGAGTAAGGGAAACGGCCAAAAGATACAAGCTCACGAATCGTTAGACGAACATTCATAAAGTTTGATTGCTTTAAAATCGATACACGTTTAGCGAAATCATCTGATTTCCAGCTACGTACATCTGCCTTATCGAGTAGTACTTCGCCAGTATCTGCATTCAGTAAACGACTCACCATAGAAAGTAGCGTGGACTTCCCTGCACCATTCGGTCCAATAAACGATGTGATTTTTCCTGAAACAATATCAACACTTACATCTTGAACGACAGGTTTTTTACCAAAAAACTTTGTAATTTCTTTGACTTGTATCATCCTGCTGACCTACTTTCTCTTAATAATAAGTAGATGAAGTAAACCCCACCCACAAAATTAATAATGACACTAAGTGTAGTAGTGAAACTAAATAAACGTTCAACCATCCACTGTCCACCGACTAAAGCTACAACACTCATTACACAGGAGCCAGTAATTAAGATGGAATGCTTGTATGTTCTGAAATACTGATATGATAAATTTGCAACGATTAAACCAAAGAACGTGATCGGACCAACAAGCGCTGTTGAAACAGCAATCAAAATTGAAGCTAAAATTAACATACGTTGTACCAGCTTATCGTAAGGTACACCTAAATTTATAGCTGTGTCTCGTCCTAGAGACATGACGTCCAATTGATTCATATGACGAGCACCGTAGATAAATGTTATTAAAATGATAACGCCTGCTAGCCAAACTAAATCTGAATTAACATTATTGAAACTTGCAAACATTTTACTTTGTAAGCCTAAAAACTCATTCGGATCTATTAATACTTGGAAGAACGTTGTAATACTTCCTAAGAACGTACCAACAATCATCCCAACAAGCAGTAAAAAATAAATCGGTCGCTTTCCTTCTTTAAACAATACTCGGTAAAAAATTAAAGCGAATAGAATCATCGCCCCAATTGCAAGCGTAAAATTATAGTAGATATTAATAACTAATATGGATGTAGAGCCAAAGAAGAAGTAGATGCATGTTTGAATTAACATATACAAAGCATCTAAACCCATGACACTTGGGGTTAAAATCCGATTATGTGTAATTGTTTGGAAAACTACTGTTGAATAGGCAATCGCTATACCCGTTAATGCCATTGCCACAACCTTTATGACACGGCGTGGAAAAGCATAGTGATAATTACCATTGAGTTCCCAAAATAAATATAGGACAACTGCTATAACAGCGAGACCTAGTAAAATGAACATTTTTGTACGATTACGCATATGCTCTCCCCCTAAACAACATGAATAGGAAGATGGCACTTCCAATTACACCAACAGTCATACTTATTGGTATTTCATAAGGGAAAATCAGTACTCGTCCTAAAATATCACAGAATAACAAGAATGACATACCAAGTAATGCTGTGTGCGGCAAGGTTTTTGCCAGATTATCACCTTTAAACAGGGAAATAATGTTCGGAATAATCAAACCAAGAAATGGAATGATACCGACTGTTAACACCACTGTCGTGGAGATAAGAGCTACCAACACCAAGCCTAAATTGACTACAAATTTATAGGATAGACCAAGATTTTTTGCAAAATCCTCTCCCATCCCAGCTACTGTAAAACGATTTGCGTAAATGTAAGCTAAAATGAGTATTGGTACACTTACGTATAACAGTTCGTAACGGCCTTTCATGATTAATGAGAAATCTCCTTGTAACCATGCAGAAATGTTTTGGATAATATTCGCCTTATATGCAAAGAATGTTGTAACAGAGGACAAAATATTCCCAAACATTAAGCCAATAAGCGGTATAAAAATCGCATCTTTAAACTTAATTCGGTTTAATATTTGCATAAATAGTAATGTGCCGGCTAAAGCAAATATGAAAGCGAAGGAAATTTTTTGGAAATACGTAACGTTCGTAAAGAACATCATGGAAATCAATACACCCAACCGTGTGGCATCTAATGTACCAGCTGTTGTTGGTGAAACGAATTTATTCCTACTTAAGCTTTGCATAATTAAACCAGCAATACTCATACCTGCACCCGCTAGCAAGATTGCAACAAGTCTAGGTACACGACTAATTAAAAATAGTCTAGCTTCTTCTGATTGGAAGTCTAATAGGTCGCTAGGCTTAATATCTACTACTCCTATAAAGAGCGACACAATAGACAGCAAAACAGTTGCTGTTAAAAGATATCTTATTTTCATAGTAATCCCCGGTAGATTTCATTTTTGTGTGTAACTCACTTATTAGTGAAAATGATTATCATTACTCACGATTTCCATTATAAGCATGATTTTATTCTCAGTCAACCAGCAAATGAGAATTGTTCTCGTTTTATTAATGATTAACTAAAAAATATGCCAAATTAACGAAATATCAGCATTACCGTAAATTAATCAACAGAAATAATTCACTATTTCTACAATATTTTTATCCAAATAAAAAGGTAATTGAGAATAAAATCTATCCCTCAATTACCATTTCTATATTAGATAATTTTTTTAGTGCCTCTTAACCATGCAGAAATAATGAATATGATTAATACTAACCCAACATAGCCCATCACTGCATATAGTTTAGCTACTAGCGTTGTAAACCCTACAAGACTTGCTAGAAAACCGAGACCGCCTATAAATATAACTGCAACCCTAAAGCTTGCTCTACTAGGCTCGAAAAACCTTACCATAAAGGAATATAGCATCCCTACTGCCGTATTATAAATCATTCCCAAAAGAGAAATAGTCATTAATACTCCAACAATCGGATGAATTTCATTCGCTAACGCTAGCATCGGAATGTCTAATCCAACAATGATATTCATCTTTGCTAAAAGGGAGAAATTCACAAGTAAGATTAAAGCACCTAACAAAATCCCACCAATTATACCACCCATGCCAGCTACCTTATGATTGCGTATGGATCCACACATAACAGTCAGTAAAGAGAAGCTAACCCCTACATTGAACGACATGTACAATAAAGCCGTTACCCACCAACTTTTCTCACTTATTTGAGCCTGTTGAGCAATAACAGCTTGCTCTGCAAAGGTAAAATCCATCGTTGCAATAGCATAGATAGCGATGATGGAGACAACGGTTAGTAGATAGGGGGTTGCTAGTGCAATGATATTAATGATGCTTTTCACATCCATCATGACAGTGGCTACTGTAAGCAAGATCATACAAATACTCCCTAGCCAAATAGGCAGTCCAAACATTTGCTGAAATGTTGCACCAGCGCCAGCAAACATGATGACAGCTACACCAAATAAAAAGAGTGATAGCACTAAATCCAAGACAAAGCCCATAGTATTCCCTGAAATTTGATAAATCAAATCCTTATGGGACGATGTGCGAAGCTTAGAGCTCACTTGAGCAACACACATTCCAACAATTGAGAAACCAACCATAGCTAACAATGCTCCATATATTCCTTTAAAGCCATAGCTTGTAAAATAAAGGACAATTTCCTGCCCTGATGCAAATCCTGCTCCAACGATAATCCCCACATAGGCACCACCGATTTGCAAGCTTTTTTTCAATCAGTTCTCTCCTCGTTTTCCTTATACTAAATGATCGACTAAGTACTCCCTTATTGATAGATTTCTTTGCTAATTGTTAATTTATCAATCACAGCCATATTAGGCTTATAACCAATACCTACCGACTGGGGTACCTCAATATAACCATCTTTAACTTTTACTTCAGGATCAATGATATCCTCGTACCAATAATGACTAGAACCTGCTGTATCGCCAGGTAAAATAAATTGACTAAGAGACGTTAAGGCAACATTATGTGCTCGTCCAATTCCAGCCTCTAACATACCACCACACCAAACTGGAATATGGTTTGCTTTACATAGGTCATGGATTCGTATTGCTTCCGTTAAACCACCTACTCGTCCAATCTTGATGTTTATGACACCACAGCTTCCAAGTTCAATTGCTCGTCTGGCATCCTCATATGATGTGATGCTTTCATCTAAGCAAATAGGCGTTTTTAACTTTTTCTGCAATGCTGCATGATCTACAATATCATCAGTAGCTAATGGTTGTTCGATCATTAATAAATTAAAATCATCAAGCTGCTGTAGTATTTCTATATCCTCTAATGTATAAGCAGAGTTTGCATCAACCATCAAGGGTAAATTTGGAAATTCCACACGAATTGCCTGTACTATCTCTACATCCTCTCCAGGCTTTATCTTGATCTTCACCCTTTTGTAGCCTTTTTCAATATGACCTTTTATTAATGCAATTAACTGAGCAATAGAGGGTTGAATACCCACACTGACTCCTACTTCAATACGTTGTTTTTGACCACCTAACGCCTGTGCAAGTGATTGCTTTGTTTGCTGAGCATAGATATCCCATACAGCACCCTCAATTGAAGCTTTCGCCATGCAGTTTCGCCGAATAGGTGCAAATAATGAGGTTACCTCATCTGGATGCCCAATCTTTTTATGTAACAAGATGGGTATCAAAAAATCTTGTAGCATATGCCATGTTGTCTTTAATGTTTCTTCCGTATACCATGGTGCTACAAAAGCAACAGTTTCTCCCCACCCCGTCGTCCCAGATTCATCTTTTGCTTCTATCAGTAACATTTCCTTTTCATCAACTGTGCCAAAACTCGTAGTAAATGGTGCTTTCATAGGCATTTTTAAATGCCTTAATGTAATCTTTTCTAATCTCACATTGTTCACTCCTTATCATTATTATAAAGCTAATAAGGAGCGTCTGACTAACAGATAGCTATGAACATATTCTGGATGTTTCTTCATGCGTACGATGGCATAATCTTGGTTAAATAATGTTGTTAAGATTGTGCGAATTTTATAACGCCAGTCCTCTGCAAGTTTTGGACTTTCCACTTTCATTTTCTGTAGAGATTGAGGGATCGGTAAAAGATAGGCATCTTTATAAAAGGATTGATTTAACTGAAATGTATTTTCTACATCTAGAACTGGTAATCCGTCTACTGTTAATGTCCAAGGTACAATTTCCTGTGCTACTTCTTCTAATTCATCAAGGCTATCTGCCATTTGATCACGCTCGATCCACCATTCAACGACAAGTCTATCTGAAGGTAGTCCTTCATTAAAGTCATCTCGAAGTGGACCATAATAATCATTTTCATATTGATAACTAGTGGCGTTCAGTTTTAGAAATGCTAGATTCGCTAAACGCGCCTCTAATGGGTCAATTAACCAGCGGACAAGTTGAAAACCATGCTCTTTTGCATATTCTTGTTGGGCATGCTTCAATAATTCACCCACACCTTGTTCACGATATGCTTTTTCTACACCAATCATGTGCGAATGTAAGTACATTTCTCTATTCCGATAGCCAACGAAGCAATAGTTAAAGCCAATTAGCTTTTCATCTAAATACGCTCCTAATACGATTCCCCCATTTTGTACAGCAGCTAGTAATTGATGGGAGGGGATTGCTTGACTGCCCCATATTTCAGCATTTAATTTTTGGATCTCTGCAATTTCTTTCGGTGTCGTTACTTTGTGAATTCGCACTTGCTCTAACATTACGCTGACGCCTCCTTTTTATGCCCTGACTCCAAAGCTAATAAAACTGCTCTTGTAAGTATCTCCACTCCCGTGACAAGTCTTGCTTGTTTAAATTTCATTTTCGGATGATGCAAGCCTGGTGTTAATCCACAACCCAAGCCCAGCATGGTTGTTTTTAAATGCGGCCGTTGTACAGCATAATGGTGAAAATCCTCTCCTCCAGGTGTATGAACAGGCTTTCTTAAATTTGATAATCCAGCAGCCTGTATAATTGCCTGCTCCATTAAATATTGAGCACTTGGATCAACTTCAGCAGCTACGATATTGGCCACCGTACGTAATTCAATTTGTACTTTATGCAACAATTTAGAGGAATCGATCACACGCTTTACGCCTTGTGCTAAATCGTCCATCACCTTGTTTTGCTGTGCACGAATATCAATCGTAAATGAGGCATTACCTGGGATAATATTGCCCGAATCTCCCCCAGCATGGAATTTCGTCATCTTTACAGATACAGGAACCATAGGATCTGTATGAATGGTTCGCAAATCTTCGATGATTGTTGCACCTACTTCAATGGCATTAATACCTAGGTGCGGTCTTGCAGCATGAGCATCCTCTCCGATAATTTCGCCTTCAAGTAAACGAGAGGCACCATGATATAAGGCTGCACAATAAGTGCCGTCCTCTAGCTCATGAACAGGTCTTACATGGACACCAAATAAATAATCTAAGTCATCAATAACACCTTCTTCTAATACAGATAACGCTCCAGTTCCTTTTTCTTCAGCAGGTTGGAAAATAACGCGGATTGTACCATTAATAGATTGCTGTAGTTCTTTTAAAAGTAATAGTGTACCAATGGCCATCGTCATATGACCGTCATGTCCACATGAATGATTCGCACGGAAATGACCATCTACTTCTTGCCATAAGGCATCTATGTCTGATCTTAGTCCTACTTTGGGGTTACCTTTGCCTACATCAACATATAATCCTGTGGAATTTTTAAATCGTTTAGGGGAAAAGCCTTCCTGCGTTAATAGCTCCACTATATAATTGGTGGTTTCTACTTCATGCCAGCTGATTTCTGGATTTGCATGTAAATACGTAAAAATCTCCATTAATCTTGGCCTCAAATAATCTAACTCTTCCTTCATAGATTCCAACCCCTTAAATTTTCATATTATTAAAATTATTATAACGAAAATGATAATTTTCTACATAGAAACTTATACCCACATTCAACAAAATAACTACTTACGATAATATATTTCGCTCTCAGCCTCTTAGATAGACTTTTATTTAGATACAAAAAAAGATGCAAGTACAGTTTTTTTAATAACTGTACTTGCATCTTTCATTTAATTAATACCCTTCATCGCTTTTGAAATAATTGGTGAAAGCACCAATATAATAATCCCGACTACAATAGATAAGGTACCTAAGAAACCAAAGTATGTGAATTCGCTTACAACTTCATAGACCTTAACTAATTGCGCATTAATTGCTTGTGCTGCTGCACTTGTTAAAAACCATAAAGACATCGTTTGCGCTGCGAATGCCTGTGGTGCCAATTTCGTTGTGGCAGATAGACCAACTGGTGATAATAATAACTCACCAACAACCACTAAGAAGAATGACAATACTAACCATAAAGGACTCACTAATGTATCTCCACCAGACAGGTGTGCTGGAATCATCATCACTAAGAACGATAGACCCGCAAAGAACAATGCATATGAGAACTTACGTGGTGTTGTTGGCTGCTTGTCTCCCCATTTAAGCCATAGCATCGCAAATAATGGTGCCATTGTAATAACAAATAATGGGTTCAATGACTGGAACCAAGAAGATTGAAGCTGAATACCACCAAAACTTAGCTGTGTACGCTCATCTGCATAAGTCGCTAAAATAGTTGCTCCTTGTTCTTGAATAGCCCAGAACATTACAGCTGATAAAAATAAAGGAATATAAGCAAGTAGACGAGACTTTTCATCCTTTGTTGTTTTTTTACTGCGATACATATAAATAAAGAATGCAGTTGGAATTAATACACCTAGAGCTGTGATGATTAAACTAAATACATTCATTGTTAAAGTACCAGTTTTAATACCGATAGCACCCAAGATGATAATAAGTAAAGCTGCAACTCCGAATTGCGTAAAGACTTTTTTACGTTCTTCAGGCTTTAATGGGTTGTTTACTTGTAAGCCCGCTAAGCCTAAATATTTTTTCTCTGTTAATTTATAAACAATTAAACCAATAAACATACCCAGACCCGCTAAACCAAAGCCAAGGTGGAAGCTATATTTTTGTCCAATTGTTCCGACAATAAAAGGTGCAATAAATGCTCCCATATTAATACCCATATAGAAAATAGAAAAACCTGCATCACGACGGCTATCTGTTTCAGCATAAATGTCCCCAACAATACTTGAAACGTTCGGTTTTAATAAACCAGTACCCATAACGATAAATGCCATGGAAGCAAATAACATGCTCACACCACCAGGCAATGCTAGCAGTAAATGACCAATCATAATTAACACGCCACCATAAAAAATGGTTTTTCGTGTTCCTAAAACTCGGTCGGCAATCCATCCACCTATAATTCCAGACATATAAACAAGTGAGCCGTAGATGGCCATAATAGAGTTTGCTGTTCCGCGGTCTAGACCTAAGCCCCCGTCATGTAATTCGTAATACATAAAGAAGATAAGAATTGCTCGCATACCATAGTACGAGAAACGTTCCCAAAATTCTGTGAAAAACAAAGTAAAGAGCCCTTTAGGGTGTCCAACAAAACCATTTTGAGGGACAGATTTTACAACTTCATCTTTACTAGACATACAATACCCTCTCCCAATAAAAAATTATTCTACAAAAACACAACTACCCTAATATAAGGATAAAAAAACTTTGTTTCATCATACTAAAGCGTTTTATAAACTTTAGCAAGAGTTTTAAAAAATGTTGAAAATTTGTCATTTTTCTATAAATTCTGATTGATTATTAGATAAATTATTAAATCCTTTGATATATCTAAGTTTTCTCACACTTTATACCTAAAAGATTTTTAAATTTACAATGAATTATTCTAAAATATTTAAAATTCAGATTCCTTACTTTACTTGAAAATTAATACAATTTCTTGAGTACACGTTTTACCTTTGTTCTAGATTCTACTATTCCCTCTAATCACAAAAAGCATGCCAAAAATCTTTTGGCATGCTTTGGGAAGTACATTTTTTAATTAATTACATAGTGCTGATACTTTGCGTAATCTGCTGCTTTTACTTCAAGAGACAATAATGTCCCACCCTCTTCATAAGCTGTATTAAAAACAGAGGCATTCTCATTTAAATAAGAAACAACGTTCCCATGATCATAAGGTATTAACATTTCACACGTTACGTAATGCGAGAAGATGTGTTGACGAATTAGCTGTACTAATTCTTCTAAACCAACCCCATGCTTTGCTGAAATCCAAATATTATCTCCACTTACCACAGGATATGGAACATCTGCTATATCTGCTTTATTGTATACATAGATTGTAGGAATGTCCTCAACACCAACTGCTTTAAGTGTTTCGTTCGTCACATCCATCATAAATCCGTGCTCTGTATTCGAAACATCCACCACGTGGAGTAAAAGATCTGCATCTCGCGCCTCTTCCAAAGTGGAGCGAAATGCCTTCACTAAATGGTGAGGTAATTTACTAACAAAGCCTACAGTGTCTGTCAGTAAAAAGGTCTTCTTATCAGGTAGTTCAATCTGACGAACAGAAGTTTCAAGGGTAGCGAAAAGCATATCCTTCTCAAAGACTTGTTTGTGCTCTTCTTGTCCTATTTGTGTAAGCAGTTGATTCATAATCGTTGATTTCCCAGCATTTGTATAGCCTACAATCGATACAACCGGAAGAGCGTTTTTACGACGCTGTTTACGCTGCGTTTCTCTCTGTTCCTTAACGTGCTCTAGATCCTTTTTAATTTTAGCAATTTGATCTTCAATTTTTCGTCGATCCAATTCCAGCTTTGTCTCACCAGCACCACGGTTTTTAAAGCCTCCCCCAGTACCTCCACCCTGACGGCTTAAAGAGGCATGCAAACCCACTAAACGAGGTAGCATATATTGAAGCTGTGCTAATTCCACCTGCATTTGGGCTTCACGTGTTTTTGCGCGCCTTCCAAAAATATCTAAAATAAGCATTGTTCGATCAATGACCTTCGTTGCTAAATCACGCTCCAAATTACGGATTTGCGAAGGAGACAGTTCATCATTAAAAATCACGAGGTTTGCTTGTGCTTCTTCATAAAAATTTTTGATTTCTTCTATTTTACCTGTACCCACATAATGGGAAGGTGTCACACGTTCCAAATTTTGCGTGACAGTCCCAACCACTTCTACATGCAAGGCCTCAGCTAAATTTTGTAACTCTTCCATAGAATAGTCAAAGTGCTCATCATTTCGTAAATTCACGCCAACTAGTATGGCCTTTTCAATTAATACATCAACTTCCTTAATTCTATCCATTAGAAACCTCCCACCAAAGCTTGGTGTCGCTACGACAAATTTTCTTCATCTTACCATAATATACCCTTTTTCGTATTTGAAGATCATCGTTAACTTTCCTAAAAAATGCGCCTCATGGAAAGGCGCATCTCAACTATTTTCTTTCTTCTTTTAGAAGGGCTTCTGAGCGTGTGAACTCTTCTTCAATTTCTTTATTTGGTTTATATGTCAGTATACTGACAACAACCGCAACAATTAAACAAACAATAAAGCCAGGAACAATTTCGTACAACGCACTTGATAAAGCATCTACTTTACCCCAAATAAACGCAGTTGCAGCCCCTGTTACCATTCCGCTAAGTGCTCCGTAGTTTGTTAACTTTCTCCAATATAAAGAAAGTAAAATAACAGGTCCGAAGGCTGCACCGAATCCTGCCCAAGCAAAGCCAACTAAGCTTAAGATAGAACTATCTGGATTCCACGCTAGGATTGCTGCAATAATTGCAACAACTAATACAGCCATACGCCCAACAAAAACGTAATGCTTATCGTCTGCTGTTTTATTAAATAATGCTTTATAAATATCCTCTACAAGTGCTGAAGAAGTTACGATTAATTGAGAAGAAATTGTACTCATAACAGCTGCTAAAATAGCCGCCAGCATAATACCTGCTATAAATGGATGGAATAAAATCTGACCAAGTACAATAAATACTGTTTCAGCGTCTTTTAGCTCACCAGCATTTTGCTGATAATAGGCTACACCAACCAAGGCAGTTCCAATAGCTCCAAATAAGCTTAACATCATCCAGCCAATACCAATGCGTCGTGCTTGCTTCGTTTCTTTAACGGAACTAATCGCCATAAAGCGGACGATAATATGAGGCTGTCCAAAATAGCCTAATCCCCAAGCAACTGAAGAAATGATCCCTGCTGCTGTCGCAGTGGCTGGTAATAAATTTAGAAGATCTGGATCAACAGATTTAATAGATGAAATGGTTTCACCTATACCACCTGTTACAAATAAACCAAATAGCGGTACCATAATAAGTGCTAAAAACATAATAAGACCTTGTAAGAAGTCTGTATAACTTACCGCTAAAAATCCGCCAAAAAGAGTGTATGCTACAACTACAGCTGACACAATTAATAAGCCTGTGTGGTATTCATAACCAAATGAACTATCGAAAAACTTGCCCCCTGCTACCATTCCTGACGATACATAAAATGTAAAGAATATGAGGATGATGATACCTGAAGCAATTCTAATAAGCTTCGTATGATCACGTAATCGATTATCCAAATAACTTGGAATAGTAATGGAATCATTTGTAACCTGTGTATATACCCGTAAACGTGGTGCCACAAGTAGCCAGTTTAGGTAAGCTCCTATTGTTAATCCAATTGCAATCCAAGCTTCCACAAGACCTGATAAAAATATCGCACCTGGTAAGCCCATTAGGAGCCAGCCAGACATATCCGCAGCACCCGCACTTAGCGCAGTAACCGCTGGACCTAAGGAACGACCGCCAAGCATATAATCTGTTAAATTAGATGTTTTAACAAATGCATACCAGCCAATTGCTAGCATGGCGATCATATAAATAACAATCGCTAATAATTGATACATGTTATCCGACATATTTTCTCCTCCTTATTAATCCTTAGTATCACCAATTCAAAAAGAATTACTGTATTTAAGATACCACGAATATACAATTCCACCTATAAATACTCGGAATTTTTATTAAATTTATTCCGAATACCAAAGATGCCATTGTCTTTTATAAAATGTGTTAAACTAGTGCCATCTATAACACAATAAAGTAGGCGAAAATGTATGACATTTGAAGAAATGAAAGCTCTGCTCACTGAGCAAATTTTGCAACAAAAGCTTGTGACAGCTACAATCAGTCAACCACGTATGAAATCAAATGAAATAAAACGTATAAAATTAAAACCATTAATGTTAAAAAATCAGTACCATATACAAATTGAATACCAATATGAACGGATTTTAAAACATGAAAATATTCTATTGGCTCATTTACCTTCCAAGCTTGACGCGTTTTTTGAGGAGTATCGTCAAGCTCATATTGATTTCGTAGATGAAACGGTACAAGTACAATTATCAAAAAAGAACAAAGTCCTTTGGAAATCAGATAAAACAGCTTCACCTAAACAAGTCCATCTAAGCCATAATCGTAAAAAAAATTATTTACTATCTGATGATCAACCCTATCCATTTTTAATTCGACTGGGGGTACAAACAGAAGAAGGAAAGGTTAAGAAACAAAAGTATGATAAATTTAAACAGATTAACCGCTTCATTGAATTTATAGATGATGCCTTAACCTATTTACCTCAGGATCGACAGGTGAGGATTTTAGATTTTGGTTCAGGAAAATCCTACTTAACCTTTGCTTTGTATCATTATTTAAAAATTGAAAAAGGCTTAGACATTCGTGTTACTGGTTTAGATTTAAAAAAAGAGGTTATTGAAGAGTGCTCAAGAATAGCACAGGATCTAGGCTATGATCAGCTAGAATTTCTTGTAGGAGATATCAATGATTATAATGATGAAAGTGCTGTGGATATGGTGGTGACACTCCATGCATGTGATGTAGCGACAGATATGGCCTTGGCTCGTGCTGTGAAATGGGGAGCAAGTGTCATTCTAAGTGTGCCTTGCTGTCAGCATGAGTTAAATCGTCAACTAAATACACCTGCTCTCGATATTATGTTGCAACATGGACTTGTTCGAGAGCGATTTGCGGCACTTGCTACAGATGCTATTCGAGCTGAAATTTTATCGCTTGTTGGCTATGAGGCACAGCTTTTAGAGTTTATCGATATGGAGAATACACCTAAAAACATATTAATTCGAGCCTATCAAACAGGTAAAAAACCAAATGAAGAGCAACGTGCCAGCTATGATGCCTTCTTAAAATTATTGAATGCAACACCATTTTTAGCGAATGAGTTAAAAGAGTATTTATAACATACAGATGTACTTCAATCCAAATAAAAGGCGATCCAATGTTGATTGGACCGCCTTTTTTATTATAACTCTTGTCGTAAAGCTTGAATAACGTCGATTTTTGTTGCTTTACGTGCTGGGCGATAACCTGAAATCATCGCTACACCAACACTAATGGCTGCTGCAATAATGACTAGTTGCCATGGAATAAGAGAAAATGTTATATCATTTGTTGCAAAAGCTTCCTCCCCTGTTGCCGCCTTAAGAATTAATGGTAATGCTGCATTAGCCGCAAAGCTAATAGCATACGAGATGACAACCGCAATTAGCGTACCAAAAATACCGATAAATGTGCTTTCCATTAAAAATAACCGTTGTATAAGCTTCGGACTTGCCCCAATTGCCTTTAATACACCAATTTCACGTGTTCGCTCTGTGACAGCCATTGTCATTGTATTAAAAATACCAATGGAAGCAATCAACACAGCAATTGTACCAACAAAGATTAAGCCAATTTTTAAGACAAGGAAAAATACATTCATTTGATCTAGTTGCTCTGTTACTGAATATACGCTATAGCCCTTATCTTTTAACTTCTCTAAAATCGGCTTTACGTTTTCTAATGTATCCGCATAAATATTAAATTCAGAGTAAAACAGCTCATCCTCTGCCATGTTACTATCTGTAGATAAATTTTCAACCCATACTGCTTTTTGCTCTTTGTCCATATGAATAGCGTTATCAACCATCCAATCATAAGAAGGTTTCTCCATTACGCCAACAATTGTATAGCTCATTTTTTGCTTTTCATCATTTGTACCCGTGTGAGGAACTAAGGACAGATCTATGTTCTTTCCAATCAATGATTCTTTATAGCCCTCTTCACTACCATCATAATACGTACCCTCAGCTTCAGCCTTTTTACTTTTTTCCGCAATGACATCACGTTCTCTTTCATTCAATAATGTTTGAGCAAAATGATACCCTACAACAATTTCATTAGATTTCGTTGGATAACGCCCTTTTGCAAGCTTTCCATTTACCTGTTCAAAGTCCTGCATATCTGACAATATTAAATTAGAAGTAGTATCACGATCTTCAAAAAATGATTGTGCGGTAGCATTGACACTAATTGTTTCAAGCACCGTTTCTACATGTTCCATTTTTTTAATTTCTTGTACTTGTTCTTCAGTTAATTGCTTATCGCCATATACTTGAATTTTTGTAACTGTTTCGTTTGAAAGAATTTCATTACGTAAAGATTCCTGTAAACCAAAACCAACGGATGCTAGCACGATTAAAAAGGCACAGCCCATCGTTGCAGCTAGTATCGTCATAAACACACGCAGCTTATTTTTCTTGATATGCTGTGTTACAAAATCTAATTGATCCTTAAATAACATGTTAAGCTTCCTCCTTTACAAGTTCTCCATCGTACATGCGGAAGCGTCTATGTGCGATAGTAGCTACTTCTTCATCGTGCGTGATAATGACAAAAGTTAGCCCTAATTCACGATTTAAACTTTGAATAAGCAATAAGATATCCTGCTCGGTTTCTGAATCGAGACTCCCTGTTGGCTCATCAGCAAGTAATATAGGAGGATTCGTAATAAGGGCTCGTGCAATGCTGACACGCTGTTGCTGTCCACCTGACAATTCATTGGGATAATGGTCTGCTACTTCTGTCAAACCAACCTTGTCCATTAATTTCTTCACTTTTTCTTTGCGCATAGCCTTACGCAAACCCTGTAGCTTTAAAGGTAATTCGATATTTTCAAAAGCAGTTAAACCAGGCATTAATTGAAAGTTTTGAAAAATAAAACCGAATTGACGTAAACGGAAGGCAGCACTTTCTGTTTCAGTTAGATGGGCTGTTTCCTTTCCATTTACTTTAATAGAGCCCTGTTCAGCCTTCATAAAACCAGCTAGAACTTGTAATAAGGTCGATTTTCCTGAGCCACTTTTACCTACAATGGCCACAATTTCTCCTTTATGGACCTCGAAGTTCACACCTTTCAATACCGGCACTTGCTTTTCCTTCCCTCGTTTTCCAATTAAAAATGTATGTTGTAAGTTTTCAACCTGAATCATTAGTTAATAAACGCTCCTTTCCTATTCATTTTCCATTGTAGTAAACAATTCTTAATAAAGAGGGAGGATAAAAATGAAGATATTCTTAAGAATAAGAAGGTACTCTTCTGGTTATCAAATGAATTTACAATACCTTTACAATTCGAATGCGCTATTTTTATTACCTTCTATTATCTTTCGTGTCTTAATCTGTACTAATAAGTCACCATTACAGAAGAATAGCCATTTATAACAAGGTTTTATCTGTACTCATAAAAATAAATACAGCTGGATTACCTTATATTTTGTGAACGAATTGTATATTACAGCAATGTAAATTTTCATGTCGATTAGTAAATTTTTATGTAGATAAATTAAAGATTTTGTTATGATAGTAAAGTTTAGAGGTCGATTAATTTATTTATATCCAGGAGGATTCGATTCACATGCTTAACTCAAAAAAACAAGACCCTTTCTTTATTGCATTGCATAAAATTGCTGAAAATATGAGAGAGGCTGTACATTACGCAAATGATTTTCGTATTAACAGTGTAGCTGACCTAAAAGAGATTAGCATTACAATGAAAAATTATGAAACTGCTGGTGATAAGCTTATTCATGAACTGATTGTCATGTTAAACAAATCATTCATGACACCTATTGAACGTGAGGATATTTTAGAGCTCGCCATTCGTATGGATGATGTTTTAGATGGAACAGAACACTGTATTGCACACTTTGAAATGTTTTCGCTCACTGAGATTGATGAATCTATGCGCATTTTCTTAGGGTTTATTTCAAAAAGTGCTGATGAAATAGTCAAAGCGACAGAAGAGTTAAAGAAAAAGAATCTAATTGGCATGCGTCCACACGCAATTCTTATTAAAGACTATGAACGTGAATGTGATGAGGTACAACGTACTTCTATTAAGAAGTTATTTTTAAATGAAAAAGATCCAATCCGCCTCATTAAATTTAAGGATATTTATGAACAACTTGAAGATATCGCTGATCATTGTCAAAACGTAGCAAATACTATGGAAACAATTATCATGCGTAACGCATAATTAGGAGATGGGCACTTTACAATGAACACAATCATTATATTAACCGTACTGGTCGTCATCTTTGCCCTAACATTTGACTTTATCAATGGCTTCCATGATACAGCAAATGCTATTGCAACTTCGGTTTCTACTAGAGCATTGCCGCCACGCACGGCAATCATTATGGCGGCAACTATGAACTTTATTGGTGCTATCACCTTTGTAGGGGTTGCAAAAGCTCTAACAAAAGATATTGTAGATCCTTTTGCATTAAATGCTTTTGAAGGAGACACAACTGGCTCAGTCGTTATTTTAGCTGCATTAATTTCAGCTATAATTTGGAATTTATTGACATGGTATTTCGGTATTCCGTCAAGTTCTTCACACACATTGATCGGGTCTATTGCCGGTGCTGCAATCGCATCCGCTGGTTTTAATGTGTTAAACTATGGCGGCTTTACTAAAATCATCATGGCTTTAGTGTTTTCACCTTTACTTGCTATTTGTGCAGGCTTTATTATGATGACTCTTTTTAAACTATGGTTTAAAAATTTAAATTTATATCGGACGAATAAAGGTTTCCGTACAATGCAAATTTTTACTGCTGCCATCCAATCGTTCACCCATGGTACAAACGATGCACAAAAAGCGATGGGGATTATGACGATGGCGTTAATCGCTGGTGGCTTGCACACTGGAGATGAAATACCTTTCTGGGTGCGTGCTGCTGCAGCTACAGCAATGGGGCTAGGTACGTCAATTGGTGGTTATAAAATCATTAAAACGGTTGGCGGTAAGATTATGAAAATCCGCCCTGTTAATGGTGTTGCGGCAGATTTAGCATCTGCTACTGTTATTTTTGGCGCTACGCTAATCCACTTACCAGTTTCAACAACACATGTCATTTCTTCATCCATTATGGGTGTTGGTTCAGCACAGCGTGTGCGTGGTGTAAACTGGGGTATGGCTCGAAAGATTGTTACTACTTGGGTGATTACAATGCCAATTTCTGCCGTTATGGCATCTGTTATTTATTTCATATTATCATTATTCTTTTAATAGTAAGACTCCTGTCCAAAAAGTGGATGGGAGTCTTTACTTTGTCACACGACAAAATGTGACACATCCTTTACACTAATTGAAAAGGGGGATGTATAAACAACTATGAAAACTTTTTCAGCTTTTATTACAGCACATGCGAAAGCAATCGTAGTCATATGGCTTATTATTTTTCTAGCAATGGCGTACTTTGCTTTACAGCTTCCAGGCAAACTTCAAGGTGATGGTTTCTTTGTCGAAGCAGATCATACCTATGTTACCAACGAGCTAGCAGAAAAATTTGATTTACCATCTAATACGATTTTGGTTGTCTTTGATCCAGCTGAAGATCAGAAAATTGAAGACACTTTAAAAAAATTAGATAGCATAAAAGAGATTCATTCTATTCAATCACCTTTAGAAGACTCCTCTTTACGGAAAGATGGTATTGCCTATGCTATGGTTCACATAAAGAACGATGTAGAAAACCTGCCTGACATTGTTGAGGAATTCCGTTCATTAATTGAAAAAGACGGAATTAGTATCACTGGAGGGCCTGTTATTTCTGCTGACATAAATACTGCTAGTCAAAAGGATTTGGCATCAGCTGAGGCCATTGGATTGCCAATTGCCATCGTGGTTCTCTTATTAGCGTTCGGTACAGTTGTTGCTTCTATTTTGCCAATCGTCATTGGTGTTGTGACAGTGGTTACCGCCTTTGGTATGATGACACTGCTCAGTACTAATGTAAATCTATCTATTTTCGTCTTAAATATTGTTCCAATGCTTGGGCTGGCTTTAAGTATTGATTTTGCATTGCTGTTTATTAATCGTTACAGAGAAGAACGCACACATACTTCTATTGCTCAAGCCATTCAAACTGCTATTCAGACAGCAGGTCGTTCTATCATTTTCTCCGCAGTCTGTGTCATGATTGGCTTAGGTGCGATGATTGTCATTGATGTAGAAATTTTTCATAATATCGCCCTAGGAGGCACTATAGTCGTCCTGTTAGCCGTTCTTTCTGGTTTAACATTACTTCCTGCCACTATGATGCTATTAGGAGATAGACTTAATAAATGGCGCTTAATACGCGTTAAACCAGGTGGGGCAAATCGTTGGCGTGGCTTTGCAGGTTTTGTCATGAAACATCCAGTAGCTATAGTGATTTCAGCATTATTATTACTAGGCATCGGCATGATCCCTTTAAAGGATATCCAATTAACCATTCCACAGGTGGACTCCTTACCTACGAAATATGATGCTCGTGCAGCATACGATAAATTAGATGAAACGTTTGGACTAGGTGAATCTTCTACATTATATTTGTTGGCTGAACGAAAAGATGGCTGGGAGGATACTGAGGGTAGAGAGCTAATTTATACTATTCAAGAAAAGCTATTAAAGGACCCATTAGTGACTAATGTTTCAACTATTTATACAGCTGCTAACATTCAAACACCAGAGGAGCTTTCTGCTTCTTTAGCTATTCCACAGGTTGCTGAACAATTAAAACCTGTTATTAATTCATTTTCAAAGGATACACAGCTCTTTGTTCCAATTACAATTGATGCAGCAGGTTCTTCCTCTACAGCTCAAAAATTTGCCCGAACATGGATGGACAAAGACCTGGGCGTGGATTTTGCACTTGGTGGACCAGCTAAATTCAACCAAGAAATCTTTGATGAAATTGCTAATAAAATTGTTTTAGCTATAGCAATTATTATCGTTTCTACATTCTTTATTTTAATGTTGGCATTCCGTTCTATCTTAATTCCGTTAAAGGCAATAATCATGAACATTATTGGGCTTTCATCTGCATTCGGGATACTCGTTTATATTTTCCAATATGGTCATTTTGGTATTGAAGCAAGCTCCATCGTGCTAATCATTCCAGTTATTGTTTTTTGTCTTGTATTTGGCTTAAGTATGGACTACGAAGTCTTTTTAATTTCTCGTATCCAAGAGGAATATTTAAAGGGCTCCGATAATACGCGTGCAACAATTGATGGCTTAACATCCACTAGCCGAATAATTACATCTGCAGCGCTTATCATGATTGTTATTACAGGTGCATTTGCCTTCACAGATGTAATGCCTGTAAAGCAAATTGGTGTGGGTATCGCTATTGCTGTTGCCATTGATGCAACAATTATTCGTCTTATGCTTGTGCCTAGTCTCATGAAGCTGTTTGGTGATTGGAACTGGTGGCTTCCTTTCTCAAAGAAAAGTAAATAACATAAAGAAAATCCGCCTCCCTTATAAAAGGAGGTGGATTTTTCAATTAAGCGTAGATGCTTTTATACCATTCTTTTGCAGCTTGTACTTCAGGCATTGTTAGTTGATGACCAAAATTAAACCATTTCGTCGTTACTGTTGCACCTGCAGCACTTAAAAGAGTTTCTAAATCCTCAGACTCCTGTGCTGTACACATCGGATCATTCGTACCAGCACCGATAAACACAGGTGTTGGAGAAAGTTGCGGTAATTCAATACCACGTCTTGGTACCATTGGGTGATGCAAAATAGCTCCGGCTAACGCATCATCGTAGTGGAATAATAAGCTTGCTGCAATATTAGCACCATTCGAATACCCTATTGCTACAATTCGTTGACGATCAAAGCCATATTGCTGTGCTGACGTCTGTAAAAATTCATGAAGCTCCTTTGTACGAAAGATTAAATCCTCAATATCAAAGACACCTTCGGCTAATCGGCGGAAAAATCGTGGCATTCCATGCTCAAGTACATTTCCGCGAACACTTAAAATATTGGCTGTTTCATCTATTTCTTTTGCCAGCCCAATAAGACTTTCCTCATTACCACCTGTACCATGTAGCAATAATAATGTCGGCTTCGTTTCGTCTGTACCTTTATAATAAATATGTTGCACTGACAGTCACCTCTCAATTATCTTGAATTCGAGATAATTGTAGCCTGTGGCAAAATTAAATTCAAGCTCTTTGACTTATTAATTTCACGATTTTCACGATTTGGCTGTTCTTCGTGATTTTTATAAAAATTAGTAATGGTATAAACTGAAAATAAACATGCCGCAATCACAACAACAATAACAATTCCCACTAATTTTTTTCCGTTCATCTATCATGATCCCCCGTATTTCTTATTTCTTTGTACGAAAGCCTTCTTCTAGTAAATATTCCTTTGCTGCCTCATACGTACCAAATGCCTCTTCCAGATTGTCTCCATGATACACGTTCCACGAACGTTGCTCAAAAGCTAGCTGTAACTGACTACCATCGCGACTATGCCAAATCTCTACAATTGGCTCCTGCTCTTCTACTTCTTCAGATAAATATTGGATTGCGTCTTCAATAATTTCACGAAGTTGTTGTTCATCGTAATCGCGGATATTTACTAATCCTTTATCATTAGCCTCATTCTCATAACGTAATAAATCTCCTACAAAGACAAAGCCATTGCCGTTTGGATGTAATTTCTCAACTACAATCGTCTTTTCGTAAAGACTGTCCATGTAATGATAATTTAGGCGCTTTAAAGAAATTTCTTTTTTTGTTAGCTCAGAAAACGATTCAATAATCGCTTGTTTTTGTTCAAATGTTAGCATATAAAAAATGCTCCTTTTCTTTACAATCTATCTAACAGTATAACTCATTTTTTCCTATTATATCGTGTCGTTTCTAAATCATTTTTGCGCAAGAAAATAGGACAAGCTAATATTATAGCTTATCCTATTTAAACTTATGAGGTTTGATTAAATATTTTTTCACGTGTGAATTTTATCACCTGTGCAACATACAATTCCCGATAAGGAACAAATTGTGCAGTACCTACTGGTCTGACAATTCTCACACGTTGACCATCAGGGAAATATTCATACCCTTCAATATTAAGTGTCGTCGTTTCTCCCAAGAAGAAAGCCTCCGCCTCATTTAGCCTCGCTCTAACTACACCCGATACTTCTTCATACTGCAAAGCAAAGGAATCCCAATCATGCTTGAAAGGATATATGTAGACATGGCAAAATTCATTGTCGATCATATTTTCAGAAACGATACTACAAGATGTCATGCCCATTTTAACAACTTCATGGACATCAATATTAAGTCCCAATTCTTCTTTTACTTCTCGAATGCCTGACTCTACTGTCTCAATCGCTAAAAGATGTCCTGCTGCTGTAATATCGAGTAACCCTGGATAATCCTTTTTCTGTGAACTACGTACTTGAAAATAAATATAGTCTTCATTTACAAGCCAGCAATGAAAAGTCTCATGCCAAAGCCCCTTTTCATGCACTTCCGCTCTCGTAGCTGTCCCAATTTGCTCATGCTGTTCATTAAATACCTTTACAATTTCTTGTTCCATTGTTTCGACTCCTATACTGACTTCGTCGCTTTTTTCTTAATTGCATTACGTTGATCATAAATATTGGATACGATAACCTTTAAGACTGCATAAAATGGTACAGCGATAATAATACCAATAAAACCTGCTATATTACCTGCCGCTAAAATAATTGTAATAACGGTAAGGGGGTGGATATCAAGTGATTTCCCCATGACATTAGGTGTAATAAAGTTGCTGTCTATTTGCTGAGCAACCAGCGTCACAACCGAAACCCACACCACTAAAATTGGATCTTGAATAACTGCCACAATCAGGGCTGGCGCAAAGGCAATCCAAGGCCCGATAAATGGAATCATATTCATAAAGAATGCAAAAATCACTAGTAATAACGAATAGTCTAATCCGATAATTAAATAGCCTACATACATTATTAGTGCTAATAAAAAACTAATTTGCAGTTGGCCCTGAATGTAGGTACGTAATACATCATCAATTTCACTTAACGTTTTCTTTACCCATTGCTGACGTTCACCACTGAAATATTTATAGATGGATGGAGCAAACTTCTCATGATCCTTCAGCATAAAAATAAAGAAGAACGGAATTAAAATGGCTAATAACGACACAGATACAATGGATTGTAAAAAGGACACAAAACCTTTACTCGCCACTACTGCAATATCTTGTACCGAATTCGCCATTTTTTCGATAACATCATTTAATTGCTCAGGGAAGTTATCCTTATTTTGCGTTACATAGTCTGTTAATTGCTGGATGCTCGTACTAATACTCGTACTAATCATAGGGGCATTTTTCACTAATTTATTGACCTGCTCGGCAATCGGGTTACCAATAATCCAGCCAAAAATACCTACCATTGCTATTAGTCCGAACACAATCGTCAATATACTTCCCCATCGAGGAAATCTACGTTTTTCTAAAAATCTCTGAATTGGTTCCGTCACATAATAGAGAACACCACCAAGTAGTAAAGGCACAAAAATGGCTTTTAATATGATGACAAGCGGTGAAAAAATCCAATGAATTTCTATAAAATATTTAATGATTAATAGTGTAAGTAGTATCCCTACCCCTACTTGAAACCAAACTTTCCTTGTCACTTTCTTTCACTTCCTTTAATAGCAGTTACTGAAAATACTACTGATATATTAACCATTTCGCAAGTATCCTAGTATTTTTTTACAGAACTCCTCTGACAAACTAAAAAATTCGCTCACTTCCCCAATAATAGTTATCGTGGAAGTGAAACGAATTTAAGTCATCAATTATAGAGAAGAATCATCTATGGAATTTAAGAATGTCTCAATTTCTCCAATAACCGATTCAACACAGCCATCCTCAAATGGCGAGATTAAACCTGCCTCTTTTACAAGCTTTGTAAAGGACATAGAGCCACCTAAACCACAAAGATGAATATAGTCTTTCCAAGCCGCTTCAAATTCTTCACGTGAACGTTTCCAGAATTGGAAGGCACAAATTTGCGCTAACGTGTAATCAATGTAGTAGAATGGACTTGCATAGATGTGAGCTTGACGTTGCCAAATGCCCCCAGCCTCTAGGTAGCTGTTATGATCATAGTCACGGTGTGGTAAATACGTTTCCTCAATTTTTTTCCATGCAGCTTTACGTTCAGCAGGAGTCATTGTTGGATTTTCATAAATAACATGCTGGAACTCATCTACTGCCACACCATATGGTAAGAATAAAAGACCACTACTTAAATGTGTAAATTTATATTTCTCTGTATCACCTTCAAAGAACAGCTCCATCCAAGGCCAAGTAAAGAATTCCATACTCATCGAGTGAATTTCACAAGATTCGTAGGTTGGCCATAAATACTCAGGAATGCCAATGTTACGACTTGAATAAACTTGGAAAGCATGTCCAGCTTCATGTGTTAATACATCGATGTCACCTGAAGTACCGTTAAAATTTGAGAAAATGAATGGGGAATGATAGTTTTCAATAAACGTACAATAACCGCCACTTTCTTTCCCTTTCTTCGCTACAAGATCCATTAAGTCATGGTCAATCATGAAATTAAAGAACTCTCCTGTTTCAGGTGAAAGTTCCTCATACATTTTTTTACCGTTTGCTACAATCCACTCAGGATTCCCTTTTGGTGTAGCATTACCTGATAAGAAGTTAAGTGCTTCATCATAAAATTTGAAATCTTCAATGCCAATTCGCTTTGCCTGACGCTCGTAAAGCTTCGTTGCAACAGGCACAATTAAATCACGTACCTGATCACGGAATTTTTTAACCATATCAGCATTGTAATCAATCCGATTCATACGAATATAGCCTAGTTCAACATAGTTGTTATAGCCAAGTTTAATCGCAATTTCATGGCGTACCTTGACAAGTTCATCATATAAACGATCGAATTCATCTTCATGCTGTGCAAAGAAGCCAAAGCGAGCATCCGTTGCTGCCTTACGTGTTTCTCGATCCGTTGACTCTGCAAACGGACCAAGCTGAGCGAGTGTTAATGTTTCCCCATTAAAGTCAATTTGTGCAGATGCAACAAGCTTATTGTACTCAGAAACAAGTCTGTTTTCTTTTTGCATCAAATCAATAACTTCTGGTGAGAAGCCTTTAATTTGATAAGTTGCTAGATCAAATAATTGTTGACCCCATTTTTCTTCTAATTGCTCACGAAATGGTGAATCAATTAAAGCTTTATAGTATTCTGTCGTTACTTCTTCTAACTCAGGACCTACTTCATCGAAATAATCACGTTCTGCTTGATAAAATTCATCGTTCGTATCGATTGAAGCACGAATATATACTAAATTAGCCATTGTCGCAAAGTCATTACTAATTGCATTGTGCTTTTCAATGATATTACTTTGCTCGTCCATCGATTGTGCTTGTTTAAATTGCTCAATGAGTGCTAACTGCTGCTCTTTCATTGATGCCACATTTGGACGGCTGTATTGATATTCTTTAAACGTTGTCATAAAAGTCCCCTCTTTCTGTCCTATACCCCGTAATATTTCTATTATATGCCAAATAGAATCTATTAAGAAACAATTATCTCTTTTCTGTTCCATGATTTTTTGAGAAAGAAGCAGTTCCTAAATATAATGGCGTTGTTGTTTTAATAGCCCACAATATATGTTTTTAATAACGCCGCCCTTTCTCTTATTCTTAATTTTGCTTCTACTGATTTTGGTGTTCTTGCTGATAGAACATCTACTTCAAAATCTAACGATTCAGCAAGATATTTTGCACGTTTCAAATGGAAGTCATTTGAAACGATGGTAATTTTCTTTGTCTCTTTTGGTAATAATTCTTTAGAGAATACTAAATTTTCATAAGTAGATGTAGATTGATCTTCTATGATAATTCTCGCGGCATCGATGCCATGCTGTTCCAAATAGTCTTGCATTACAGATGCCTCTGTACGATCTTCATCAGGTCCTTGTCCACCTGACACAATGACCTTAATATGTGGGTATTTTGTTAAGTATGGAACAGCCACCTCTAATCTACTTTTTAATGAAAGCGATGGTACACCACCTGGCCTAACTTTTGCTCCCAATATAATCATATAATCAGCTGAACCATTGGCCTTCGGTTCCATACCCTGATCAATTTCTTTTCCCAGCCAAATATAAAGAACGATTCCAATACCGATTAAAATAACACCAATTGTCATCAGCCACCTTCTCACAAATCATTCCTCCTTTACCTTTTATTAACGATGATAAAAAGAAAAGGATGCTTGTTAAGCAAGCACCCTGAAAGATATTATCTCAATATAAATCGTTTAATAGACTCCTGTAAGGCAGATATTTCATCAGTTAAATCATTGGAAGATTCGCTAACGAGTTGTATTGCGCGTTGTTGCTCATCTACAGATGCTGTTACCTCCTCAGACGCAGCAGCATTCTTTTCACTAATCATCGCAATGCTTTCAATCGATTGCATAATCGTATTCTTAGAGCTATTTAAATATTCTACGCTATCTGTTGTATCGCCTATAATGGCTATGATTTTTTCAACAGCTAATTTGATTTCTTTAAAGGATGATTCTGTTACCATGACAGAATCATTTTGTTGACTTACAATGATATGGGTTTTCTGCATTTCTCCATTGACTAAGTTTGTTTCACTTTCAATGCCTTTTAGCGTCGTGCGTACTAGCTCAGTTGCTACAGAGGTTTGATCAGCAAGTTTACGTACCTCTTCCGCGACAACTGCGAATCCTTTACCATGTTCACCCGCTCTTGCTGCTTCAATAGAGGCATTAAGTGCAAGTAAATTCGTTTGATCTGAAATCTCCGTAATCGTCCCCACGATGCCTTCAATTTCACGTACCTTGACAATTAGACTACCAAATACAGACTGAATATTCTGAACGAGAGTTGAAGACTCCCGCGACTTATCCTTTAAGCTTTCTAAATTGACTAGGCCTTCTTCATTTGATTTTTTCATATGCTGTGAGGCATCTAACATTAATTCATTTTTATCATGCAATCCTTCTATTTGCTGCGCAAACTCGATAGCCGTTCGGTTTGTATCCTCTGCATCAGATGCTTGCTTGACTGCACCCTGGGATACTTCATTGATTGCTTTGACGATTTCATCACCATAGGCATTTGTCTCTTCAGCTACTGCGGTTAAATTTGCTGAAGTTGATTGTATTTCTACAATCGCTTCCTCCACATCTGAAATAAGTGTTTTAAGTTGTTGTACCATTTCATTAAAGCCATCATTTAACTGTCCTATTTCATCCGAGCGCTGTAAATGCTCAATTTCAACCGTTAAATTCCCTTTTGCTACTTCACGTACACGTTTAGATAATTTTTGAACTGGTAATGCCAGGTGTCTTGATACAAGAATGACAACGATTGTCCCAATAATTATGGCACCTACTAATGTCAAACCAATTACTAGCAATAAAGAATTCGCCTCTGCATTAAAATCCTGCATATATGTACCTGATGCAATAATCCATCCCCAATGTGGATCTTTCTCAGAATAAATAATTTTATCCGCTAAGACATCCTGACCTGGTAGTTCAAATTCATATTGTGTAAAACCACCACCATCAAGTGCCTTTTCAGTTACTTCTCGAATAAAGTAATTGCCACTGCTATCTTGGTCATTCCAAAGATTATCTCCTTCTCGTGTTGGATGTGTTGTTAATGTTCCCTTATCATCCAACACATAGATATAGCCATATTCCCCTAAATCACCCGGATAATTAATAGGCCGTTTTCCTTCGCTATCTTTCGGACCAAGAAATGCTTCACGTACTCGTTCCTGCGCAACCTCTAAGGGAATGTCACCCTTTTCAACACTCTCGTTTGCGAGCTCGATTAATTGCAAAGCAGATTCAACACTATTGTAAAGTACCTGTTCTCCTATATCCTCCATCCCATTCTTAGCCTTACCATAACTAACTATACCAATTATTAAACTTGGAATAATTAGTAGTGCCAATGAAATAATAATCAATTTCCCCTGTATTGAACGTAAAAACTTCATACTTTAGCCCCCCTATTTTCTTCGTTCAACAATATATTACTTTATATTATGTTATGGTTTGAAAGTTTTCACAATGGGTAAAGCACAAATTATTTTCTTATTTCCCTTAATATGGTTTGTTTTATGCTAATCTCCAGTTAAATTTTAAATGCCAAAAATAAAAAGAACTATTTCTCCACAAGACATAAGCTTATAGAGAAATAGTTCTAAACTAATCATAATTTAAATGTATTAATCGTTTCTATAACCTCTTTAGATGTTTGATCTAATATTGTTACAACTTCATTTAATTCAGAAACCATCGTTACTTGTAAATCTGAGGCAGTTGCTACTTCCTTTGTTCCTAGGACACTATGCTTCGCAATAGCATTCATCTGTTCGGTAGTAGCTAATACTTCCTCAGAGCCTGCTGACATTTCTTCAATGACAGCAGAGTCATCTTGAATTTTATTATTCACCTCAAGGACAGATTGCAATATTTTCTCTAGACTTTCACCTATGTGTTGCACTGCTTTATTGCCTGCCTGTACATCTATGGTACTACTAGCCATCTCTTGTAACGCTCGATCAGTAATTTTCTTAAAGCTTTCTAAATGCATGTGTATTTCGTCAGCAGATGCTTTAGACATCTCTGCAAGTTTACGAACTTCATCTGCCACGACCGCAAATCCTTTACCAGCTTCTCCTGCTCTAGCTGCTTCTATTGCAGCGTTTAAAGCTAGTAGGTTGGTTTGATCCGCAATACTCGTAATGATGGTCACCATCTCTTCAATTGATCGGAACTTATCACCCATTTCCTCGACATGATTAGCCGTACGTAAAACAGAAGATTCTACGTTTTGAATTTGAGATACAACTTCTTGAGAATGACTAACACTTGTTTCCACAAGTCCCGTCATTGCTGATGATGACTCCGCAATTTCTGAAGTTGTATCAGCCAGTCGTTGAATACCAATTGACATCTCATTCATAGTTAATACAACCTCTTGATTATTTTGCTGCTGTTGCTCACTACCAGCAGCAATTTCAATAATTCGATCTGCAATTTGAGCGTTTGATTCTTCCACATGCTGAGAAGTCTCATCAATTTTTTGAACAACATTTTGTAAAGCAAATGTGCGTTGTTGAATCGTATGGAAAGTTTCTTTTAATTTTTGTAGTGATTCTCTGAAGGATTGTGCAAATATTGTGATTTCATTTGCTCCTTTTAGCTGGATTTTCTCCACTGCTATCGTTGCCTTAGCAATATCGCCTTGAGCAAAACTTTGTGCTGCATCACCTAAATGTGCAAGAGGTTTTAATGCTCCATTAATATAACGATATAGGATGAACATAACAATACCTGTTAAAGCTAATATGACAATAATTAATGCAGGTAAAATAGCCGTTAATACGGCATTCGCAACATTGCTTACCTCTGTTGCTTCTATATCGACCCCAACAAAGGCAACAGTATTCCCTGCCTCATCCTTTAATGGAACAGTACCAGATAAATAATCTCCAAAATCACTATGTAAAATAGCAGAATAATAACTTCCTGTATTCTTTACCTTTTCAATATCCTTGTAGTATGTGGTGGAGGACTCATCTCCTATAGCTCCAGCATTTTCTTGATCATCTGCTGGCATACCGTCCACTAAAAAACGTACCTTTTTATCTTCCTGTGGTACTGCGAAAGTATAGGCATAGAGAACACCATTTATTTCACGTAATTCGTTGAGCTCTTCTCGAAGTCGCCAATATAACTCAGATTCTTTTGGTTCCTTTGAGAGTTGCTCATATTCAGCAGCATTTAGATGTTTTGCAATATTCTCAGCAACTGCAACTGCCTGTGTTCCCATGGTTTTATTAACAGATGATTTTGCTGTGTAGATTGTTGTTATAACGAAAAAAGATAACAAAGCCACTAACATTACTAATGACATTAACACTATTTTATTGCTTAATTTGCCTGTCGCTCGCATACTTTCCTCCTTTAATATACTGATATACTAATATCTTAATAGTTCCTATTGTACTATTTTTTCAACTATTTCGACAATAAATCTATGATATTAAGCATATCCAAATAATTAATGCAATTAAAGTGGCGAACAGTGTCGGAATGGTAAGAATAACACCGATTTTAAAATATTGTCCCCAGCTAATTTTAATGCCTTTCTGGGCTAATATATGAAGCCATAGTAATGTTGCCAGTGAACCAATCGGTGTCATTTTTGGACCTAAATTCGTACCAATTATATTTGCATAAATCAGTCCCTCTTTCATCATGCCCGATGCGCTTGTTTCTGAAATCGCCAAAGCATCTATCATAACAGTAGGTAAATTGTTCATGAAAGCAGACAAAATGGCAGCGACAAATCCCATTGTCATCGTTGCTACTACGAAGCCCTGTTGTATAGCTAGTTCAAATAAATTTGCTAACATTCCTGTCATCCCTACATTTTTTAACCCATAGACAACCACATACATGCCAATTGAGAAGAACACAATATTCCATGGCGCTCCTTTTACAACTCTTTTTGTATCTACCACAGAGCTACGCTGTGCTAGCCATAAGAATATTGCAGCGACCCCACATAAAATAAAAGATACAGGGATGTGTAAAACCTCACCAGCTACGAAGCCCACTAATAGAATCCCAATTACATACCAAGCGATCGAAAATAATTTGGGATCTCGGATTGCCTGACTTGGTTGCTCAACGGCCTCAAGAGAATAATGTTGTGGTATGGAACGGCGAAAAACAATGTAAAGTACTACTATACTTGCCACTAACGAAAAGAAATTCGGTACAAGCATATGAACTGCATAATCTATAAAGCCTATATCGAAAAAGTCAGCTGATACGATATTCGTTAAATTGCTAATAACGAACGGTAACGAGGTTGTATCTGCTATAAATCCACTTGCAATAATAAATGGAAAGATCATTTTTTCACTCAAGTTCAGTTTTCTCACCATCGCTAAAACGATCGGCGTTAGAATTAAAGCACCCCCATCGTTCGCAAACAAAGCCGATACAACAGCTCCAAGGCAACTAATATAAACAAATAAGCGAATTCCACTTCCCTTTGCAAGTCGTGCCATATGTAGAGCAGCCCATTCGAAAAAGCCAATTTCATCTAAGATGAGTGAAATTAAAATAATACCAATAAATGATAGCGTTGCATTCCAAACAATCCCCGTTACCTCTAACACATCATGCCAGGTTACTACACCTATTAATAGCGCAATAGCTGCTCCTATACAGGCTGACCAGCCAATTGATAGTTTTCGTGGTTGCACTATGACAAAAAATAATGTGACTAAAAATAAAATAATGGCTAAAGCAGTCTGCATCGTTTTCCTCCCTAATTAAAAACCAGTAGCTTAAATGCTACTGGTTTACTCATTTTGTTAATATTTATTCGCCTAAATCTGCATTGTGGAAAACATTCTGTACATCTTCTAAATCTTCTAATGCATCAATTAGTTTTTCAAACTTCGCTACATCGTCGCCAGTTAAAGTCACTTCTGTTTGAGGCAACATAGAAAGCTCTGCTACTGTAAATTCTTCTACGCCCGCAGCCTTTAATGCTTCTTGTGTCGCAAAGAATTGGTCTGGCTCTGCATAAATAATTACCGCTTCTTCCTCTTCTAGAATATCGCGAGCATCAATATCAGCTTCCATTAAAATCTCTAGTACTTCATCAGCAGTTTTACCTTCTAAGCCAATAACTGCTGTTGAATCGAACATATAAGCTACAGATCCACTGACACCCATATTGCCGTTATTTTTACCAAATGCTGCACGTACATCTGATGCTGTACGATTTACATTGTTTGTTAAAGCATCCACGATAATCATTGTGCCGGCTGGTCCAAAGCCTTCATAACGTAATTCATCAAAGCTTTCATCACCGCCACCTTTTGCTTTATCAATGGCTTTTTCTATAATATGTTTTGGAACACTGTATGTTTTTGCGCGTTCAAGCACTACTTTAAGTGCACGGTTTGACTCTGGATCTGGTTCGCCTGATTTAGCTGCCACATAAATTTCTCGCCCAAATTTTGCATTAATACGGCTTGTGCTTTGATCTTTAGACGCTTTCTTTTCTTTAATATTGTTCCACTTACGACCCATTGTTTCCACTCTCTTTCAAAAGATAAATTTATAAAAATAATAGATACACAGTTGTATATCTGTAAATGGTAATTAAATACTTATCGTATCTTTACTCTGCAAATAATAACACAATGATGCTTACAAAGCTAGATATACCAATGTTTAAGGTAGCATTTTTCTAAAAAAATGGCTGTTAAAATTTACGATTTTAGCGCCATCTTACAACAGCTCTTGTTTAATTTTTGCTAGCAATGCCCGACAGCCTTCTTGCACCAATTCATAGGTTTCCTGAAAATCACCTGTATAATAAGGATCCGGGACATCCTTACGATGCGCTGTTAAATCTAAAAAACGAAAAATCTTTGGCGAGTTTGGATTGCCTAGTATTGTGCGGATATTACGAATATTGCTTTCATCCATTCCAATAATATAAGCAAACTTTTCAAAATCAGACTTTTGTAATTGTCGACCTTGCATATCTATTGTAGAAATACCATATTCCCTAAGCTTATCCTGTGTACCTCTATGTGGAGGTTCGCCAATATGCCATGAGCTAGTAGCAGCGGAATCCACTTCAATTTTATCTTCTAAATGCTCTTTCTTCACCATGTCGCGCATGACCGCCTCAGCCATGGGTGAGCGACAGATATTACCTAAACATACGAAAAGTACTCGAATCATTTTATTTTCCTCCTACAACAAAGCACTCAAAATCAATTTGATTCTGAGTGCCGTTTGCTTTTATTTTACGGGAATACGTTTCTGTAGTTCTTCTGTTAGAGCAACTAATTCATGCTCAAGGTGTTGAGTAAACTGCTCACGACCTTCTTTACCCTTGCCTGTTACATAAAAAGGCTCACCATAAATTAAATAGCCTTTGCCTCGCTTCATTACATCACCCACATTACGTGCACCAACATAAGCAGCTGGAACAATTTGCGCCTTTGCCAACTGTGCAATGGTAATAGCCCCTTGTTTTAAATCTGTTCCTTCTGCACTACGTGTCCCAGAGGGGAAAATCCCTACAATTTTACCTTCCTTCAATAACTGCGAAGGAATTTTAATCACGCTTGGTCCAGGATTATCACGGTCTACCGGAAAAGCATTTAAATGCTTAACAAGCCAGCCAAGCCCTTTCATTTCAAATAATTGCTTCTTCGCCATAAAGTGAATTTCACGAGGGTACATGGCTACACCAAGGTTTAAAATATCCACATAGCCAGTATGTGTGCAAGCTATAATAAACCCACCCTCTTTCGGCAAGTTTTCTTCTCCGTATACACGAGCCTTTGAACCCATTAATTTTAATATTACTTTGACAACATTTGCTGCTAGTTTATACACTGTTACATTCCTACCTTATTCAATAGTTATTCCCATTGTAATCGAAAAGACCAGTATACTGCAATTGCAGGTGACCAACTTAAACCTTCCCTACTAATAGATCCACATCAATCGTGATTTCATTTAGTTCAACGGCTGTTTGTTCTGCTTTATGCCAACCCATTGGTGTCATCTCTAATAGCGCGGGTACTAGCTCTTCTGAAAGCGGTAAAGTATAAGTTACACGTTCTACGTTTACCTCACGAAAACTATCTTGAAAACGAGCTACAATTTGTTCATTAGAGTAAGTTTCCCTGTTTGAATCTGCATATAATTGAGCTCGCAGTTCCCGCAAATAACCACTTTGTGGTACAACCTTCACAAGATAGCCATTCGGTTTAAGAAGTCGTTTAAACTCCTCATAATTTGCTGGTGATAGTATATTTAAAATGGCATCGAAACTCGCTTGAGCAAATGGACTTTTAGCTAAATCCCCTACACACCAAATTTGTTGAGGATAATGACGTGCTGCAGCCAAAATGCCCTCCTTCGCTATGTCAATTCCAACGCCAATACCATGATCTCTATCATTCATAATGCGAGCTAAATGTGAGCCCTCTCCACAACCAGTATCGAGCACCGTTTTTGCAGAGCTTATAAGCTCACCGATTCGGGCTTCTACAGCATCATAAATCCCACTATCAATAACAGCCTTGCGGGATTCAAAAAGGCTCTTACTATATTTAGAAGCGGCGTTATGTGTCAGCATATTGACATAGCCTTGTTTCGCAATATCAAAGGAATGGTTAGAAGTACAAACCAATCTCCCCTGCTCATAGACATACATTGATTGCTGACAGATTGGACAAGCAAAAAGGGTGATATGTTGATCCATTAATGCCGCCCCGATAGCACGTTTCGATAATGCGCCCATTTCTATGCCTCCTTTTTGTCGTTCGGTGATACAAGAGCATAACGCTCCCATTTACGACTTTTCCATCTAAAGTATACGATAATTGCCCGCACCCATTCATCTGCTGAAATGGCTAGCCAAATTCCGACCAAGCCCCAATCCAATACAAAGACAAATAAATAGCCAAGCGGCAGGCTCATGCAAACCATTGATAGAAAACCAATTTTCACAGGGAATCTAGCATCCCCAGAAGCGCGTAAAGAGTTAATGACAACGATATTCATTGTGCGACCAGTCTCTAGCAAAATACTTAATGCTAACACGGATGCCCCAATCTTAATAACTTCTGGATTATCAGTAAATACCTGCATAAGTGGCTTACGGAATAGCGTAACGACTGCGACCATAATAATCGTAAAAGCAAATGCTGCACGAACACTTTTCCATAGCTGATGATACGCCTCATCTTTTTCTCCTGCACCTACATGACGACCAATAATAATGGCTGTTCCTGTACCAATGGCAATTGCAAATAAATACGTAAACATCGAAATATTCATAGCATATTGTCGTGCTGCTAGTGTTTCTGCTCCTAAGTAAGTCGCATAATATAAAAAGATGATTTGGCAAAATTGATAAAGTACCTGTTCAAACGCAGATGGTAAACCAATGTTTAGTATTTTTCTCACATATTCCTTTGAATACTCAAAATAATATTGTAACTTTACGCGCACTTCCATTACCTGATACAGCAACCAGAAAAATACTAGGACGGCTAATCCGCGACTAATGACAGAGGAAATAGCCGCTCCTTTCACACCAAGCTCTGGTAAACCTAAATTCCCAAAAATAAGGCCGTAGTTTAGCACAACATGTAAGACGTTCATGCCAAGCGAAACGTACATAGTTTGTTTTGTCCAACCATGTACACGAATAATTGCAGCGAGTGCATTAATAATAGCCTGTAGGAAAATAAAACTCCCAATGATGGCTAAGTAACTTTGTGCATAGTGGAGTACTTCTCCCTGCAAGTTCATCATTGTCATTAAATGTCTCGCAAAGAAGAAAAATAAAATACTCATTAAAAGCCCAACGACCAAATTCATCGTGACCGCTAACGCCGAGATCTTGGCCGCTTCAAAAAAGCGTTTGGAGCCTAAATACTGAGAAACAACAATAGATGCACCATTGCCCACTACCTCCAGAATCAAGATGGCAATATGGATATATTGATTGGCTGCACCTACTCCTGATACAGCATTATCTGATAAAGCACTGAGCATAAAAGTATCGGCTAGTCCCATCAACATAAATAGAAAAACTTCTAAGAAGATTGGCCATGTTAAATGGAATAGACTTAACTTATTTGTCTCTTTAATTGTGTCTGCCAATACTTTCACTTCTCCTATTTTTTCTTAAAAATCTATTGTATCTTATCACAAATATTCAGACTGTAAAGAGATTTATAGGAAGACAGCGCTTCCACATAAAAAATCCCTTTCACATCGTGTGAAAGGGCTCATTTTTAAATTAAGCAATAAGATTGTAATTGCTCTCGTTTTTCAATTGTTAGGCCAAATTCCTGCTCTAAAAACCCAGTCTTAGAACCATAGCGACGATCCATCGCATCCAATGCTGCTTGTAAATAGTCTTCACGGGCGGACATTAATGCATAAAATTGCTGTAGTTCTTGCTCATTATACTGATGCTGAATAGCCTGAGCCATTCGTTCTACCATTGGACGTAAATGTATATTAGTATCTAAATAATCCTCCATGATAGTCTCCTCAGGTACATCTAAAGCTAGTAAAATAAGTGCTCCTCCAATACCCGTTCGGTCCTTACCAACTGCGCAATGATGTACAAGACCTAGATTATTAGGATTTTGAATCGTTTGCATTAACTCTTTAAATGAAAGATTGTTAAAAGGCATTTGTGCATAAAAATCCCGAAACATCTCAGGGCTTACCACTTTATAGAAATCTCTACCACCAGCATTGGTTGGCATTTCAAAACCATGATTACCCTTCGCTGGGATTTGTATATATTGAGCATGCGAGAACACTGGGTTAGGATTATGATACGCCTCATTGTTATCGCGATAATCAAAAATGGTTTTAATCCCTAACGTTTCAAATAGCTCTTTATCCGCCAGTGTCATTTTTCCAAGGGCAGCTGAGCGGTAAAATAAACCGTTCTTTACCCTACGCCCATCTTTTGTTTTATATCCACCCATGTCTCGGAAATTATAGACTGCTTCAAATGGAATTACCTTTGTCTCTAATTGCTCCAATCACTACACCTCCTAAGATTATCAAGCATACTTACTTTTATTTTAAAGAACAAACTACATTAATTCCAATTTTCACGCTAGGTAATAATTTAAACCACATAAAAAATGCTAGCTGAATGGCTGACAGCTAGCATGGAAACATTTCTTATTTAAATAACTCTGGGTACACAGCCTTCGCTACTAATTCTACAGCTTCACCAATACGCGGACCAGGTCGATTAGAGATATCTGTATCAATGGACAATACCGCTTTGTTTTGAATAGCTTTCACAGTATTCCAACCATCTCGTCCAAGAATTTCTCCTATTGGATCTTCTGTATAGTTTACTGTTGTTAAAATAACATCTGGATTTTTCGCAATAACATCTTCCTCATTCACTTTTGCCCAGCTATTCAAGTCAGAAAAAACATTATTAACATTAGCTGCATCTAATATTTCTTGCTGGAAAGTGCTAGAGCCTGCTGTATATATGTCTGGCTTAGGGCTAACCTCTAAATAAACATTTTTCGGCGTTTTTACATCCTTCACCTTCGTTTGTACTTCAGCAATTTTCGCTTTAATCTCTTCGTTTAATTTATTTCCTTTATCAGGAACATCCATCACAGCAGCAATTTGTTCGATATCTCCATAAACATCGTCGAAAGTAGTCGCAGATTGAATAACAAACACTTTAATTCCTGCGTCCTCAAGCGGCTTTAGGGCATCCTTATCACCTATTGTATAAGCAATGACAACATCTGGCTTTAACGCTATAATTCTTTCACTGTTAAAGTTCATAGTATCAGAGACACGTTCAATTTTTTGTGCTTCCTCTGGGTAAGTATCGTACTCAGTTGCTCCTACAATTTTATCGCCAACACCTAAAGCAAACAAAATTTCAGTATTACTTGGTTGTAAAGATACAACTGTTTTTGGTACTTCTTTAAACTCTATTTCCACTCCACGGTCATCTGTCACTTTATAGCTTGTTTTCTCTGCTTGTTGTGTATCTTGCGAAGCATCTTTATTTTTTGTATCTTCAGCAGTGCCACAGCCTGCTAATACCAGTGCAAGTAAGAGCACTGATAGCCATTGGAAATTAAATACTTTTTTCATTGTTATTCTCCTTTTTCTTTTTCATTGGGTAGGATTTACTAATAAACGGTATTTCCGCTATTCCAGCTTGCTGATTCATAAAAACAGCCATGACAAAACATACATTAGCTAATAAACCAAGGTAATCGAAAAGAATAGCTGGAACCTCTCGTTCTTCTGATACTTTGTGTAAAGTACGATATGATTTTTTTGCCTCACTGCGACAAAGATGTAAGGCTGCAGCAGCCTCTGTTCCTTGAGGTAAAACAAAACTTTGAATCTCTTCCTTCACATGGCGAACGTAAAAATCATAACGTTCACTTAACCAAGATAAATCCTCTTCAGTTACTGCTAATTTCCCACGTACTGAGCCATTCACATGATAAGCCATAGGTAACATAAGCAATAAATCCTCAGCAACAACTTGAACATCCTCTTTTTTTACCGCAGCTAATGCAACTCCTAGATGTGTTGTCAGACTATCTGTTCGAATTTCAAAATCGACCGTTGAAGCTTTCTCACGCATAAATGGATAACAAGAATAACGGGCATCTTTTTTCACTTGCTTCCCCCCTATTTTCTATAATGAAAAATTCTTATTTGAAAGGCATAAAAAAGTCGCTCCTTTTTGCAAAGGAACGACAAAAATAACATAATGAGCCATCAAACTGGACAAAGCCTATGTATTTGCCGTATATCCTCCTAGCTTCCGAGAAGTTTTTATACGTTCAAATAAAGGTCGGTCTCCTGGCTTGTACAGTTCGTCACATGAAACGAATGTGTTATAAAGGACCTTCCCATCTTCTTTGAGACAGTGGTAAATCTTTATAATGGCTGCACTTACAGTTGCGGAAACAGCTCCGGTTTTTCACCGGATTCCCGATTATGCTAATTAGCACCTTTATTCTGCAAGAATATTTCATTTGTAAAGCAGTTTATCATATATGCTTCAGAAAAAATAGCTGTACACAGTTTTAAAATATAGCATTATTTCTACTTGAAGAGAAAACCCTAACAAATTTTTACATTATTAAGAAATTTACTATAATAGTGTTTCAATTGCTTTTTCAATATCGAGCTGTGAATCTGTTGGTTCAAAGCGTGCGACGGTCTTACCATTAGCATCTACTAGAAATTTTGTAAAGTTCCAGCGAATATTACGACCATCTAAAAAGCTTGGGGCAAGTTGAACAATTGCTTCTGCCAACATTTTCTCCTGCATACTTGCCTTCCCAAACTCTCGGTAATCCACTTCATGCTTTAAATAATTAAAGAGTGGATGGGTAGCCTCTCCATTTACCTGTACAAGCTCAAAAATCGGGAATGTGACCCCATAGTTTACCTTGCATAGATGCTTAGTTTCCTCCCCATCTTCAGGATTTTGATGGCCAAATTGATCACAAGGGAATCCAAGAACTACAAAATTCTCTTTTCCATATCTATCATACATTTTCTGTAAGTCTTCAAATTGATATGTAAATCGGCATTGGTTTGCCGTGTTAACAATTAACATTGTTTTTCCACGATATGTTTCCATCGATAAAATTTCGCCATTAGGCTTCCGAACTAGATAATTATAAATGCTCATGCATAATCCCCTTTTTTCATTCATTATAGTTGACTATTCTATCGTTCATCAAAGAATTTGCACAAAAAAACACCACCTCGCTACTTTGAACGGATGGCTGACTTATACTTCTTTTTATATTTAGCATCTTGTTCTTCATTAATTAAACGATGGGCAATATCTAATAATTTCGAGTCATTTGTTTGATCATATAACTTTTTAAATGACATTATAATATCCTGACGAATAAGAGATGGCTGTTTTTCATCTATACATGTTTGAAATCTTTTAGCTAGATACGATACAACCAAATCTCTTTGTACTGGACCCGCCTGTCCAATTTTCCAAATTGCTTGTAATGCATGCCTTGCCGTAGCAGATTGTTCATCGTAAGTCACAGCCCAAATCTTTAAAAAATCCTCCAAGACCCTTTCTTCTGGATCACTTTTTGCAGCTAAAGCGCATAAAATTTGTGCAGCACGTGCACGAGAATAACCATTATTGTATGTAAGAGCTTTTATTAGCTGTTCCCAAACTGCATATGTCCAATCTACGGGTTCTTGCATAATTTTTATTAATTCCTCGTAAGATTCATATTGAATATCGCGATCATGCTCTGTTAGATTACTAAAAAGTTGCAAAATCTCTTTTTCCATAATTCATCCCTACCTTTATTGTTTCAGAACGTAATAAAATTTGATTTATGGTACACTTAACTTAATTTTTTTCGCAAAGAAGGTGAGTTTATGAATAAATTTAATGCTAGGAAATTGATTTTTCGGTTGATTGTGATAATATCACTACTTCTAGCTGCCTATTTTGTTATCCCAGTGTCCATGCCTTTAATACTTGCTGGGATTAGTGCATTTTTCTTAGAACCAATTGTCATGTTCTTTAAACGGAAATGGAAAATGTCACGGAAAATAGCAGTTGCTTTTATTTACATAGTGAGTGTTATTGTTATATCTATTATTTGTTATCTTTCTATTACACAAATAATGACACAAATAATTTTACTATCTAAGCAAGCTCCCTATTATATTTCCAAGCTATCAGATATGTGGCTTCATATGCAAGAAAATATTTCTAAATACACAGAAGACTTTCCACCTGAAGTAAGTGCTTCGCTTCAAAAAACCACTATGGATTTCATAAAGAAAGTCGAAGAATCCTTTTTAAGCTTCTTTAATTATAGCAAAGTTTCTGCCTTCTTTTCAGAGATACCCAGCCTATTTATCAGTCTTCTCGTTTATATGATTGCGCTATTCCTATTTATGCTTGATTTGCCTAAGTTAAAGCAAATCACTTATAAATATTTAAAGCCCAATACAGCAAAGAAGATAAAAATTATTTTAAATCGCTTAAAAGATGCAACATTTGGCTATATGAAGGCTCACTTATTTGTAAGCTTTATTATTGGAGGCGTCACACTCATTGGACTGCTATTAATCCAACCGAAATATGCAGTAACAATGACGATTATTATCTGGTTAATAGATATTGTACCATTCCTAGGCTCTATCATTATTCTAGCGCCATGGGGACTTTACCACCTGTTGATGGGAAACACCTCTATAGCTGTAAAATTATTCATCTTAGCTGCTATTTTACTTATTATTCGTCGAGTAGTCGAGCCTAAATTAATGGGAGACCATATCGGTTTATCCACTTTACCAACATTAATTTCCATGTTCATAGGTCTACAGTTATTTGGTATTATCGGTTTACTTGTCGGCCCATTCGTTATTATTTTCTTTATTGCCTTGAAAGAGACAGGTGTCATCAAAGTAAATTTTAAAATTTAATATCAATTTAGTATGCAGGAAAGTCTCTTTTCAAGAATAGAAGTAGTCGTCTTGTTTCTTTGAAAGAATAGCATTCCAAAAACAAAAAAGGTCATCTTTGTATATTTTTCTCTACAAAGATGACCTTTTTCTTATCTCAACCGTCTATATATTAGTGAGGCCTATTGAATACGTCCAAAGCCTACTAAGTATTGATTCCACCAATCAAGTGATTCAATTACGACACCATTGTTTTGAGCGTCGATCATTGTGTTATTACCTAAATAAATACCTACGTGTGCTACTCCTGAACCATAGCTGAAGAACACTAAGTCCCCAACGCGTGCTTCACCTGCTGAAATGCGTTGTGTTGCTAAATATTGTTGTGATGCTGTACGAGGTAAAGAAACACCCGCTTGCTTATATGACCATTGTACAAGACCTGAACAGTCAAAACCTGTTGATGGGTTGCTACCACCCCAAACATAAGGACGTCCTAGGAATTGTTTAGCTGTTGAAATGGCATCTCCTGAAGAAACAGTGCCAGCTCCTGAACCAACAATAATTTTTTGTGGTTCGCCTCCACCATTATTTTGAGTTGCTTGTACAACTGGTGTAGCAGCTTGAAGTGCACGTAAACGAGCTGCCTCTTCTTCAGCTGCTTTACGCTCCGCTTCTAAACGTTCTTCTTCTTGTTTCGTTGCAATTTCAGCTTTTAATGCAAGTGATTTTGCTTCGTTCTCAGCTTTCTTCACTTCCATTTCGCTTTCTTTTTGCTGAAGCTCTTGGAATTGTTTTTGAAGTTCCTTTTGTTTTTCATCTAATGTAGCTTTTTGTTGCTCTAAGCTTGCTTTATCTGCTTCCTGTTGATCCACTAATTCTTGGTCAGCATCCATTAATGTTTTCACCGCTACGACACGATCCATTAAATCTGCAAAGCTTTTTGCCTCAAGCACTACGTTTAAATAAACACCTACCGTGTTGTCTTGCGCTTGGTATGCAGCCATACGTTCACTTAAAATTTTTGAACGTTGTTCGATGCGTTTTTGTGTTTCAACAATACTAGCATCCACTTCTTTAATATCTGCTTGTACTTGTTTAAATACCTTTACTTTTGCGTCGATCTCTTGTTGTAGTTTCGTTAGTTCTTCTTGTAATTTTTTAATTTGTGCATCTATTTCAGCCTTTTTCTCAATCATTTGTTGAGAAGTTTCTTCGGCATGTACTTCTGTTGGTTGAATTGTATTAAATAATAAGCCGCCAGCTAGTGCTAATGCTAGCACCATCGACTTACGCCATTTGTTACGCTTAGCCACGTTACCTTCATTTCCCTTCATCTATCAATTTCGCTCTCGATATTCTATGTAATCACTTGAACGATTTCTATTTTAATTAAATGTTCTTATATTTATTTTAGCCTTTTAAAGTTTAGCATTTTCTACATAACTTTTATACTATTTCATGTCTATTTAATACATTAGTAAAACTCGAAATATTTCTGTAACATTCGCACTCAAACTACATTATTCTACATAATACATTTTTCTTCTACACAGAGAAACTATTAGCTAATTCGACATTAGACCTAACAGATCTTTTGTAATGTTTTTGTAATATTTGAGGGTGCCAAAGAAAAAGGTAGGGAAAAAATTCCCTACCTATTGCTTCATCGACCTTAATGCTTGTATAGATAATCTCACTAACAAAATAGCACATAAAAATAAACCTAAATATGCCGCTGTGTTCAAATAGACCGCATAAGAATCGTGGATAAATTGTGAAATAGCTAAAAGAGCGACAGATATAATACCAAAAGTTATACCCACCAGCAGCAAAACAAATTGAGAAAACAAATGTGTAATAAAACGTGAATTATGTTCATCCGAAAAGACATCATGATGTAAAATGATTTTTCCGCTCTCAACTCGCTGAATGAGCTGATCGACTCTTCTAGGCATTTTACGCAAAGTCGGTATTAGCATAGATAATTCTTCTTGCAGCCGCTCCTTAGTTGCCATCGGTTCTTTAAAAGGCTTAAGGAAAGAGGCACGCATATATGTAGCAGAAAAATCCTTTGCCTCAGTAAAGATATCAAAACGTGGATCTATTACCCGTAATGTGCCATCTAACGTCACTAAGGAACGGAGAGCTAATCCCACTGCTGGATAGAATGCAAGTCCAAAATCTCTTACCACTGTAAATAGCGCGTGAATTAATTCTTCAGTAGGTATACGGTCAACATAGGAAATTTTCAGTAAAATTTGGTCGATTGCCTGCTCCATTCTCCCACGTTCTGCATGATCAGCATTTTCCACTAATAATGTTAAACCATCATATAAAACGCTTGAATCATTTAGTTGAATGCCCATCAAAAATAACTTTAAGCCTTCTTGCTGTGTTGCACCTAAACGTCCTACTGCGCCAAAGTCAAGCAAGACTGGTGTTCCATCTGTTTCATCGATATGGATATTTCCTGGATGTGGGTCTGCATGAAAAATACCAGAGAATAGCATCTGCTCAAAAAATGAGTAGAGTACGGTTCTTGCAAATTGCCTACGATCAATCGACAAACGATTAAATTCAGATGCCCCATCTGCCACACTTTGTCCACGAATATACTCCATCACAATAACATTTTCATTACTGTAAGGCGTAAATATTTTAGGAATTCGAACCTTGTAATCGCTTTTCGCCAGTGCATTCTTCACCTGTAGCGTATTACGTACTTCAATATCTAAATGAATCTCCTCACGTAGCCCCTCTGCAAATCCCCCAGCCAACTCTCGAAAGCCTAATGATTCTGCCCAGGTTGATTTTGTGGATAGCCAATTAGCAAATTCCTCTAAAATTTCAAGGTCATCGCGCATAATTCCCTTTACTTCTGGACGCAATAGCTTGACTACCACCTCTTCATAATTTTTAAGCCTTGCTTTATGCACTTGGCCAATAGAGGCTGCTGCAATGGGTTCCATTTGAAATTGGCTAAATATTTCGTCCATTGATTGCGGAAGAGATCTCTCTAAAATTTGTTTCACTTGCTCCTCTGATAAAGGCCTTACTCGGTGTTGAAGCCTTTCTAATTCATCAATAAAAATAGGTGAAAAAAGCTCTTTTCGTGTGGAAAGTACCTGGCCAAATTTGATGAAAATCCCACCACATTGTTCTAACGTTGCGCGCAAAGCAATTGCAAGTTCTTTTTCATTTTCTCGTTGCCTCGCATATTTAATCGTTTGTACGACACCGTTTGTAACAGCAATTTTTAATACCTGACGCAGGCGTTTCTGCTGTCGCCAATAGCTACGCAATCGCAATAGTAAAGATTTTTGGCCGTGACGGCGATCTCCATTCGTAATGCCACTAGGGTCAAAAAGTTCAAATACCAAATAAAGCAACATCGAAATTAGTAGCATACTACCGATCCAAATCAGTGTGCTTACCTCAGTTACTGTTTGCATCATCGTTTCTGATAAAAAATCTGTGTGGCGTAGATAAGAATACCAGTACACAAATGAGGTTAATGTCACACTAATAACGACTGACAGCACTCTTCGCACAAAATTAATATTCGAGCCAATTAATCGTCCACTCACAATATAAATCAAACCCGATACTATGAGGATTTGGGTTAAAAATTTCAAAAAGATCAACAGTGTCACCCCCTGTGCCATTTCCATTTCCTACTACCGTTAGTATAGCAAATTTGTGCATCAACTTTCTTGAACGAGGAACACCACAGAAAATTTATTAATTTGGCACCTTGATATAATACCCTTTAGGGTATATTATTTATTTGTAGTATTCAAACTACATAATTCTCCTACTTTTAGAAATAAAACCTTTATTTAAGAGACTCTAAATACCCCATTATGTATTTACTATGAAAAGGAGTGTTTACATTGAGTAAAAAATTTTTAATAGTCGGCGGCGTTGCAGGTGGTGCATCCACAGCGGCTCGTCTTCGTCGTCTAGATGAAAAAGCAGAAATTATTATATTTGAAAAGGGGCCGAATGTTTCATTCTCTAATTGTTCTCTCCCCTTCCATTTAAGCGGGATTGTTGAAAATAGCGACAAATTAATTTTAATGACGCCTCAAGGCTTCCAAACAAAATACAATATAGAGGCTCGTGTTCAGCAAGAAGTTGTACGTATTAACAGAGAGCAAAAAACCATCACCATTAAGGATTTAAAAACGAATAGAGATTATGAGGAAAGTTACGATACGTTAATTTTATCCCCAGGAGCAAGTCCTATCGTCCCTGACTTAGAGGGCATTCATTCTAAGCACGTCTTTACCATTAGAAACGTGGCTGATATTGACCGTTTAAATTGGTATCTACAAACAGATAATGTACAGGATATTGCTGTGGTCGGCGGAGGCTTCATTGGTGTAGAGGTAGCAGAAAATTTGAAGCTAGCAGGCTATAATGTATCTCTAGTTGAATTCGGCCAACAAATTATGGCCCCTTTTGATTATGATATGGCTCAGATCTTACACAAGGAAATGACTGATAAAGGGGTTCAAATTATTGTCAATGACGGTCTTGCAAAGGTTACACCAAATAATGTGACGTTGAACTCAGGCAAACAATTGAAAGCCCAAGCAGTAGTATTAGCAATTGGCGTTCGACCTGAAATCCGCTTAGCCAAAGAGGCCGGGCTAACAATTGGTGAACTCGGAGGTATTCAAGTTGATGCAAATTACGTGACGTCTGATCCTTCCATATATGCTGTGGGAGATGCGATTGAAGTATTCCATCAGCTTACCCATAAACAGACGCGCCTTGCTTTAGCCGGTCCCGCTCAACGACAAGCACGTGCAGCAGCTAATCATATGTATAACATCCCTCATCACAACAAAGGAGTCATTGGATCTTCAAGCGTACAAATTTTCGATCTCGTATGCGCGACAACAGGTTTGAACGAAAAAACAGCCCTAGCAAATGGCTTTCAAGCAAAAAGTGTTTATTTGATAGCTCCAGACAAAGTAGGACTAATGCCAAATAGTAATCCACTTCACTTTAAGCTCGTTTATGAAACACCGACGGGTAAAATACTAGGGGCTCAAGCAATAGGTAAAGGTAATGCAGATAAGAGGATTGATGTTATAGCTACCCTCATCACAATGGGCGGTACATTAGAAGATTTAAAGGAGCTAGAGTTATCCTATTCTCCAATGTTTAGCACTGCCCGTGATATTGTTAATTTGGCAGCTCTTGTAGCTCAAAATCTATTACACGGACACTTTAAGCAGGTAAAAGTTGATGAAGTAAGGGAACTCATTGAAAATCAAGCCTTTTTCTTAGACGTTCGTGAAAAAAATGAATTTGAATCCGGTCACCTTATCAATGCACACAATATTCCTCTAAGTGAACTTCGGGAAAGAATGGATGAAATTCCGAAGGATCAAGCAGTGTATGTGCATTGCCGATCTGGTCAACGTAGCTATAATGCTGTTATGGCCCTTCAAAATAGCGGTTTTTCTAACGTCTTTAATGTAAGTGGGTCATTCCTAGGGATTTGCTTATACGAATATTTTACAGATATCACAACGAACAGAGATAAAATAGTAACTGCTTATAATTTTAAATAAGTTAAAGGGATGCCAATTATCAGCATCCCTTTTCTTCGTTAATTTGTAGACAAAACTTTTTCCCAGTCAATCGTACCATTTTTAACTTGTTCACGTTTTTCCTTAGTCATGATGTCATTTGGACGCCCGCCTTTTGGCCAATCTTTTTCATGGTTCGCCCACTCTGGACGATCTTGCGATAAAATAAAGGCAGCTAAATCTGCAGCTTCTTGATCTGTTAATGTTCCCGCTGCACCTATCGGCATATTATTTTGAATATAGCCAGCCATTTTTGACATACGTGCCATACCTGCGCCATCATTAAATGAATTATCTCCCCATAAAGCTGGGCCAGTATTAGCACCAGTTCCTGCGCCATCAGCTGCATGACAGGCTATACAGGACTGTGCATAAAGCTCCTCACCATCTGCAACATTTGGAATCGGCACATTCTTCATATCACTTGTGCCCGCCCATTCACGTTTTGCTCCAATTGGAACACCTTCAGAAATATAAGCGAAATACGCCACCATAGCCTCTAGTTCATCACTATTCATTTCGAATTTTTTACCATTCATACTCCGAACCATACAGCCATTAATCCGTTCTTCTATTGTAACTACACCACCTGAGCGTCCAATATACTGTGGATAATTTGCCATTACACCTACTAATGATGAGGCTTGCTCGTCATAGCCAGCACCGGCATGACAGCTTGTGCAAGATAATTGGTTGCCCACATATTCATCTGCCGCAACATGTGTGTTATTAACAAGTTCATAGCCCGTTAATATTGCTTCTTTCATTGGACCATCTGGTACTTCTTCAATACTTGGCGGAGCATAGACCACTGACTGAGCAGCTGCTGTTGTTGGTATTTGTGTTTGCACTGTCGCTTCTTTCTCACTCACATTCGAATCAACTGTAATTTTGTCACTGACAAACGTCCCAACAAAAATGGCGCCTGCTAACAGTACTGTTCCTGCTACTCCTGCTACTATAGGTTTCATCTATAATACCCCCCTTTGTATTCTCACTTATATTTTAGCAACATAACAATTTATTGGATGTGATTTTTCTCACACTACCATAAAATAGAACCATTCAGATGATAAAAAAGGATAAATTATACATTTTATTTTGTTGTATAACACAGAAAACAAGACTTAATACCTCTTGCAGTATTCATTTATTCGAAAAAAAAGCGTCAAGTACACTTACGCACTCGACACCTTTAAAGTCTTTTATAGTTTACACTGTCCATCAGCACATGCCGATTCTCCATTACCATTTATCATTATCGTTGGCTGAATCCCAGCTATTTCCGCAGCTTGATGCAAAGTTCGCACAAACACTTCATTCGGCTCAGCCCCTTTAATACCATAACGATTTTCAAATACAAAGAACGGTACACTTTGTACGCCAAGTTGCTGTGCTTCATAGCGATCCTTGTCTAGCTCTTCACTAAAATCAGTTGAAGCTAATATTCCCGCTGCAACTTCTCTATCCAAATCTAATTGCGCAATAACTTTTAATAAAAACTCATCTTTGTTCAAATCTTCACCATCTTTAAAATAACCAGCCATTAGTGCTTCCGTATAAGCTGTCGCTTTACCAAATTGCTGCGTCCATTTAGCTAAACGATGAGCCTTTTCTGTATGCGCTGTTTTCATCTTAGCAAAATCATAATGCAAACCAACTTCCGTTGCTCTCGTAGCTATACCCTCGACCATATCTTTCACTTCATCTAGCGTGACATCATACTTTTTAGCCAGCGCCTCATAAAAAGAGGGTGCATTCACTTCCGGGATATCTGGGCCTATTTGAAATGCTTTATATTCTATTTCCACTAATCCTGTATAGCCTGCGATGTCAATCGCCCGTTCCAGTTCTCGTTTGCCAATATAACAAAATGGACATGTAAAATCAGAGAAAACTTCAATTTTCATTACCATACCCCCTTATAATATATCCATCCAAATTTTAATAGCTGTTGCTAATATAAGAACCGCTAAAATAATTTGTAGGAATTTAGTATTTAACTTGCCCCCTATTCTCGCACCCAGAGGAGCAGCTATTAGACTAGCTACAATCAAGATGAGCGCTGGATAATATTCCACTTGCCCAGTCATTAATTTACCAATAGTTCCTCCTACTGAGGAGATAAACGTAATAGCAAGGCTTGACGCAATGGTCATACGAGTAGGGATTCCTAAGACCACAAGCATGATTGGTACTAATAAAAATCCACCAGCTGCTCCTACAATTCCGGAACCGATACCAACAACGAAAGCTAATAGGGCCGACAATGGTTTATTAAATGTAACAGCCTGCATCGGTTTATCATCAATTTGCTTTTTCGGTATGAACATCATCACAGCTGCAATCAATGCAAGGATTCCATAGACCATGTTAATACCAGACTCAGATAAAAATTTTGAACCGAAGCTACCCACAAAGCTTCCCGCTAATATGGCGCTCCCCATATAGATAATGAGTGATTTATTTAAATACCCACCTTTACGATAGACCCAAACACCTGAAAGAGCAGCAAAAAGTACCTGAATCGCACTTATTCCTGACACCTCATGTGCAGAAAAGGCCGCAAATCCTAGTAATGGCGGTATATATAGTAGCATCGGGAAATTAATGATGGCACCGCCAATACCTAACATCCCTGATACAAATGAACCGAGAAAACCAATAAGTAAAATGGTTAAGATCCATGCAATATCCATTTAGTTTTCCTTCTTTCTGGCTGTATTCAACAAAAGGAAAGAAGGGTTGTTCTACTGTAATAGACAACCCTCAATCAGCCCTATGCTTTCTGAATGAAAAATGTAATAACGCCAGCCTCTTCAGATTGATCTAAAATGATATGACCTCCTGCTTTTGCCCAAGCAGGAATATCCGCTAAAGCTCCTTTATCTGTCACCTGAACTTCTAAAACTTCCCCAGACTTTAGGGTATCTATTGCTTTTTTTGTCTTCACAATAGGCATTGGACAAGAAAGGCCTTTTGCATCTAGTTGTAAACTTGATTTCATCATATTCTCCTTCAACTCGGCAAAGGTTGTAAGCGATTTTGCCGGTTCTTCTTGTTTTATATCTTCATGAAGGATGAGCGCCTTCAATTCACGAAATTTAAATAAAATAAGCATACATGCATACTCATTGCACTTTAGCATGTTTTATCGTACTGCACAGCGATTTGGTCCAATTTCCATTTCTGTTTGCTCATCTAACGCAGGTGTGATTTTCCCCATATTCACCTGACGAATTTCCTGATAAGCATTTGGTTGTGGAGGTAATTCATCTGTTACCACACGTCTAAATTCTTCTTCATCTTGAATATTTAATCCATGGTTTTGTACAAATAAATCCCCTAGTCGTCTAGCAACCGTCCCATCTTCATTCAGCTCATCAATAATCATAAAATGTGCTGGTAAGACAATAAGTTCATCAGACAATTCTCGATAACGCTTGTAAAGCGTGTCTCGTAAATCTCCAACCCAGTCATCAGCAAGGCCAGCTAAATCAGGACGTCCGATTGAATCGATAAATAAAATATCTCCTGTTAATAAATATTTGCTGTCAACAACAAATGAAGTAGAGCCTATCGTATGACCAGGAGAATAGATAGCTCCTACATCTATTTTTGATGCACCGATTTGAACAGTCGTTCCATCAACTAATGGTGTATAGTGGAACACAACTTCCTCAGCGTCCTTAGGTGGCAAATAATAGGTTGCGCCTGTCATCTCTGCAATATGGCGCCCACCTGAAATGTGATCAGCATGTAAGTGTGTATCAAAAACATGTTTAATTTGGACATTTTTATGTTCTGCAAAATTTATAAACACATCTGTAAAACGTACAGCATCAATAATAGCTGCTTCACCTTCAGAAAGGACCATATAAGACAGACAGCCCTTTCCTAAGCGAACAAACTGATAAAGCTCACCACCGCCTGTTAAATCACCTACTTTAATTGGCTCTAAATATTCACTCCAGGATTTCATACCTCCAGCTAAATAGGCAACCTCAATACCTGCCTCAGCTAACATTTCAGCAACCATTAAAGACGATCCTTCTTTAGCACAAACGACTAATACATCTTTATCAGTTGGGATATTCGGTAAAATATTATCAATACCATCTAACAGTTCAAAATACGGTATATTTAAGTACTCAAAACGATGTCCATCGATTTTCCAATCTTCGAATGCATCCGCATTACGAACATCTAAAATAAACAACTCTTCATTGTGAATAACCTTTTTAGCTACTTGTGACGCGCTCCATTTTTGAATTGACATCTCTTTTACCCCCATTGGTATTGTTTTTATGTTTTTTATAGCGGAGAGGGGTGCCCTCTCCGCTTTTATAGGTAGGTCACTAGAATGTAAGTGACGGTGCTGCGTCTTTCGCGAATTCTAGGAACGTTACGGCTCCTCCCACTTCAATACCCTCAATGAAATCTTCAGTAGTTAAACCCATAACATCCATCGTCATCTGACAAGCAATAAATTTCACACCTAATTCTTGTGCCATTTCCACTAGTTGAGGAATAGCTGGCACATTTGCTTTTGTAAACCCTTCAGCATAGTGTTCTGCTCCAGCTGGCATTGGTAATGCATGCATACCTTGCTTATGAATTAAATTCAAACCTTCAAATGTAAAGAAGATAGCTACCTCTTTCTCAGAAGCTGCCGCAGCTGTTGCGATATTAAATACCTTATACGCATCAAATAAACCACCGTTACTTGCAATGATTGCTACTTTGTTCGACATAAAAAAATTCCTCCAATTTAAATGTTTTTTGTTAAATCGCCTGACCAGGATGTCATACCTGGTAAGACGTTAAATACTTTCGTAAAACCATGTGAAGCCAGCTTTTGCGCAGCCATGTCACTGCGTTTTCCAGTACGACAAATAACATATATCTCCTGCTCTTTATCAAGCTCAGAAAGTCGTGTCTCCAGTTCGCCCATTGGTATCGATTTTGCTCCCGCAATATGCCCAAAAGCGAATTCCGCTTCCTCACGTACATCTAGAATTAATCCTTTACGACTTGTGATTTGCTCTAAATCAATTGTTTGATCAAACGTCATTTCTTCTATTTGGTCGTTTGTACATTTACGAATATAGTGTTTCAGTACACCATCATCTTCTAAAGTACCAATATACTGATGACCTACAGTTTCAGCCCATGCCGCAATATCAGCTTTAGATCCTTTGTCAGTCGCAGCTACTTCTAAAATTTGACCATCTACTAAATCAGCCATCGCTTTTTTTGTTTTCACAATCGGCATCGGGCAAGAAAGACCCTTGGCATCTAGCTGAAAATCCGCCTTCATACTTTTCATAACCTCCATATACCTATAAGGGTATTATTTTAATCAAAAAAATATAGATTTAACCTATTACTGTACTTTTCCCTCCCAAGCTAACATACCACCAATCATGTTAGTTACATTAAAGCCATTACTTTCTAATAGTTGAGTAGCCCGAGCACTTCGTCCACCTGATCGACAAACCATAATATACGACTCCCTCTTATTTAATTCAGGTAGTCGAAACTCTAATAAACCTAGCGGGATATGAATAATGCCCGGGATGTGGCCAGCCTCTACTTCATCTACCTCTCGCACATCAATAAGATTCAGCTTCCCTCCTTGCTCCATCGTTTGTTGAACTTCTTTTGCTGTAATTTCTTTCACTTTTTTCTCCTCCTAGTATGCACTCATTCCACCACGAACATTAGAAACACGCTCAAAACCTTGCTTTTTAAGTTGCTTACAAGCCTGACTACTTCGCATACCACTCTGACAAATAACTATGATCTCTTTATCCTTCGGAAGGTTTTTAAAGCTCGACCCAAGCGGAACATTTTTAAATTGCGAGATATGCCGACCTTTATACTCAGCAGGCGTGCGTACATCAATAAATATCTTATCCTTATCATTCAGCATATCTTTTAATTGGGCTGTAGAAATTGATTGAACGCCCTTCGCTGGCTTCATTCGCCAAACGAAAAAGGCCGCCACAAGCGCGATAATAATCCATATTTCCATATGACCAGTCCTCCTTTTTATACGATTATGGGTATATCAAGTTATCGACTTTTCACGACCAAGTCCATCGCCTCTTGGATAGCAGCATTCATTTTTTCAGCATTGCCTTCAGCAGTCGATACACAATCTAATAAATTTTCACTTACAATGACACCAATCGTCCGGTCAACAGCAGAACGCACGGCAGATAGCTGTGTAATAACATCTTTACAACTTTGACCTTCTTCCATCATGCGTAAAATACCCCGCATTTGACCTTCCATACGTTTCACACGATTTGCAGTGTTTGAGCCATACGCCATTCTGTTATGCCCCCTTTCAAACGATAGATTGAACTTCCTTACGAGATTTATATTATACCCCTATAGGTATGTTGTCAACATAAAGCTTCTATCTTTTTTAAAATGCTGCAATTGCGAGTTACAATGTTCTCCCTATCGCTTTAACCTCATCTATCTGCTTCCTTATTATTTCAACAAAAAACCCTGCTACGAGTTATTACTCATAGCAGGGAGTTTATTTTTATTTAGCTAATTGCATGGCTGGCCCAAAGAATTCATAGTGAATTTTTTCATCTTTCACGCCAATTTCCTGTAAATTTTTAATAACCGCTTCCATAAAGCCTACAGGGCCACATACATATACATCTGCATTATCAGCAACTTTTTCAGCCAGCAATTCTTTTGTAATAAGCTTGTCTTCATCAGAGTATAAAGCTGTATAGGATGCATTCGGTAAGACGTTTACTTTCTTTTGAATGTCATCACTGAACGCTACAACCTTCTCATTACGAGCACATTGGATAAAGTTCACTTCATTCACTGCATTATCATTTAGAGATTGCAGCATACTGTTTAAAGGTGTTACACCGATACCTCCACTTACAAATGTAATTGGTGCAGCCGTTTCTTCTAACACAAATAATCCGGCTGGAGCACTTACATCTACCAAATCTCCAACTTGTAATTGATCATGAATATAATTTGACACTTTACCATTTGGCGTATGATCACTTTCACGTTTCACCGAAATACGATAGCCATCTTCTGCACTCGCTTGTGAAAGTGTATATTGACGGTTCATTAAATACTCTTCTCCTGGCACTTTCACTCGAATAGAGATGTATTGACCTGGTTCATAAGTTGGTAGTGGTGATCCATCTTCATTTACAAAATAAATAGAAGTTACTAAGTCACTTTCTACAACTTTTTTTGCCACTTTCAATGGTTTAAATAGACGCCAACCACCATTGTTCTCAGTTTTTTGGTATAACTCTTCTTCTACTTGAATGAAAATATCTGCGATAACGCCATAAGCCTCGGCCCATGCACCAATAATGTCATCAGTTGCTGCATCACCAAGTACTTCTTTAATCGCTTTTAATAAGTTTTCACCCACAATTGGGTAATGTTCAGGTAAAATTCCTAAACTACGGTGTTTATGTGCAATAAGCATTACGGCTGGTAAAATTGCTTCTAAGTTTTCAATATGAACTGCTGCAGCGTAAACAGTATTTGCTAATGCTGTTTGCTGACGGCCTTGTTCTTGGTTCGTGTGATTAAAAATATTTAGTAATTCTGGATGAGCTTGAAACATATTTTTGTAAAACGTCTTTGTGATTTCAACACCATGAACTTCTAATACAGGTACTGTCGCTTTAATAATTTGAATTGTTTCTTGTTTTAACATATCGCTTACCATCCTTTCGTGATTACAATATAACGCTTTCATTCTCTTAAAGCAATATATAAAATACATCTTTAACAAAATAGACATAATTAATGTATTTTAAATACATCTTTAAAAATAGGTTGTAGATATTATACTTCAATGTAAAAATGCTATAATTATTTTGAATTATAGAAAGTAGGGTGTTTAGATGCGCTTAACTTTATACACAGACTACTCTTTGCGCACACTTATTTATTTAGGCGCAAAGGAAGATGGTCAATTATCGACTATTCAAGAGATCTCAGATGCTTATAATATATCGAAAAACCATTTAATGAAGGTGACACACCAGCTCGGGTTATTAGGTTACATTGAAACAATCCGTGGACGTGGCGGTGGAATTCGCCTTGCTATCGATCCAAAAACCATTACCATCGGTGAAATTGTTCGTCATACAGAAGAGGATTTTCATCTTGTAGAATGTTTCGACAAAGAAAATAACCTATGTAAAATAGCTCCAGAATGTCAATTAAAGGGTGTACTGTATGAAGCTTTGCAAGCCTATTTGAAAGTATTAGATCAATACACCTTGGACGATTTCCTTCATTCTAAGGAAAAATTAATGGCTCTACTGCTCGGTAAATAAAAATACCCGCTCAACATTTGTTGAACGGGTATTTTTTTTAGAAGTTTGCTTATAATTGCTTTGAAAAGAAAATCATATCCAATGCACGAATACCATTTTCATAAATTGGTTCTGGGTAATGACTGAAGAAGTCCTTTTCAATAGCCTCCATGCGAAAGCCTGCTTTTTGATAAAAAGCGATATTATCAATACTTGAGTTCGCCGTTCCAACTAATACCGTTTGATAACCATCCTTTTGACATTCTTCAGTGAGCTGTCGCAATATCTCTTTGCCTATTCCCTTCCCTTGATACTTTGGTACAATAGCAATATTCTTCAATTCAATTGTAGTATTAGTTTGAGGAATGACTAATGCCACTCCCACCAACAGTTCTCCACAATTAATTTTATATAATGTACCCTTATCTAAATATTTCCGAACTGCCACTTCACTCTCATCAGCTAATAAAAGCTGAGGTAAAAAGGCTTCTCGGTTTCCTTCTACCTTTTCTAGGGATGTTCGATAACGGACATAATCTTCTCGTTCAAAAACATTTAACACACATGGTTGCTTTTCCTTCACTTCTAACCACGAATGCTCCTCAGGATAATCTTTTTCCACCCCTAATCGAACAAAAGGTAGCTTTTCTTGTGCTTTTTGTGAACGGATATTAACCTTTCGGGCTCCTGCAAAAACACGTGATAATCCCAGCTCAAAAAACGCAATATCTAAAATAGCCGTTTTTGCTTCAAGATTATAGCCCTTCCCCCAAAATTGATAGCCAAGCCAAGAGCCGATATGACAGCTCTTTTTATGACGATCGATAAACATTAATGATGTCACACCAATGACTTGCCCCTCCTCATCTAAAATCACACGAGGGACGGTCTTACCTTCTTCTTCATCTATACGTTCACGCTTAATAAAATGAATTGTGTCTTCTACCTTGCCAGCAGGTAAGCCTAGGGCATCTCGAACCTGTGGCATAGAAGACAACGCATGCATAGCCTCAGCATACTTCACATCATGCCTTACTAACGTTACTGCCATCTTCTATTCCCCTTTATTTCTTAGGATTGAAAACTTATTCTTTATATATACTCCATATACTATAGATTATTCAAAAGCCTTGTTTTGCTAGTATAACTGAATATCCATCTACTTTATATAAATATAGAAAAATAAAAATTGAGAAAGTGAGCTTTTACTACACTTTCTCAATTATTTTTATGGTTGAACTGGTATAGTGATCTCTAGTTCAGGTATATATTGAATTTTCGGATAACCGTTTTTATCCAATTGAAACATACCTTTTTCGTTTTCCTTGAAAAGATGGATATAGGGTTTTAAGGTTATTGTTTTTGGAACAGATTCAAAAGGAGTGTACCGAAGATCATCAAGATGAATGTTTCCATTGGTAGCGTTCCAACCGTTTCCTCCAATTAATTCAATTTCACGACCATGCTCATCAATAATAACTATCCCCATTGTTAGTAGTGTTAAATTATCAGTGAACGTTGAATTATCAGTTAAAACCATCCGTGTTGTGATACTTGTTGTAACTGGTGTTAGCTTGACCTTTTCAAGAGTCAAATGAATATTGTCATATTGTCGACTTATATTTGGTGCTAAAGCTACATAGTCTTTCACTTTATTTTTCACAGGAATATCAATTTCAATGGGGTTTTCTATACCTTTGACAAAAGCTTGAATGGTTAAATCAAATTGCTCTGGGAAAGGCTTCCCTCCCTGATTTCTCAGATCTGAAAATTCAATAATGACAGAAGCATTATCTTTACCAGGGTACATAAAACCACTAATAGAATTGGACTCACTCGGAGCAAAAGAATTAATAGGCTCATCATTTATAAACAAATTATAATTACTGATACAATCCATTAAAGCTTCTTTCTGATCTTCTTTATAGGGGCGTTCAATAGCAATTGAAACACGTGTACCGTCATACGCTACTTCCGATACACTTAATGTAAACCCCTCCTGTGTCACACTTACCTGTGGTTTTGTAGAAAGTCCTTTTTCATCAGCCATCTGCAACCCCAAATCACCAGCGAGACGGAAAATTGAGGATAGTACAGGCACTTGTTTAAGCGTTGCAGCCATTGTTGGTGAAATAAATGATGTAATAAATAGTAAGCTAACTAGCATGGCTGTTGCAAAAGCAACTTTATAGTGCCATTTCTTCTGGTGCTTTACTACTTGTGGCTGCTCGTTACGTTCATATTTACTAATTACACGATCAACCAAATCAATTTCTACAGGTGTTTCTCGAATTAGCAGCTCTATTCGTGCCATTTCTTTATCCTTCTGCTTTGAATGAATGCTCATAAAATCCACCTCCTAACTTATTTTCCTTTATTAATTTTTTGCGTAATCGTTCATATTTTTTTCTTATTGTAGCTGGTTTCATATCCATAATTTCAGAAATTTCTTCAAAGCTATATTCTTCAATAGAACGAAGCAGTAAAATCCTTTTTTCATCTACATGTAAGTTTTCCAATAGCCTATGCACCATCTCATCATATTCAGGTATCGGTGCTTGCGTCTGTTTCACCTGTTCTCGCTTCACACTTAGCCAAAATTTATAGCCCCTATTTTTTGCTTTTATGACATCAATACAATGGTGGTGAGCGATTTTATAAAGCCACGCCGATAAGGAAACCGTATAAGAAAATTTATGAATATTCTCTAGTCCTTTAATAAAAATATCTTGCGAAGCATCCTCCGCCTCCTCTTTGGTTCCTAGCATATAGTAACAATAAATATAAATTTGCTTTTGAAAACAACGAATGATTTCTGCATAGTCATGCGTATCCCCTGATTGAACTTGCTCCACGATTGATTGAATATCTATATCAGCTCGCTCTTTTGATGGTTCTCGTGTAGTCAATGTTGTCCCCCCTCTCCAATCTATATAACTGAAATTATTAGAAGTTTGTGACACTAGATAAAAAATCTTAAAAATATTATTGAATGTCATCGAGTTACTTGGAGAAATCTTTTATATCTTCCCTTCTTCGCCTATATAACTGAAATCAACAGCCATTTGTGACACACTATAAAAATTTTTTCACAAAAATAAAACGCTTAAGGGTAACCTAAGCGTTTGAGTCTCACTATTTTATTTTGGAGCTTGTTATAAACCCTTTAATAATTGGGATAAATACTCCTATCAATACAATGGGTAGGAACCACCATCCTAATGAATTTACCTCACCAAGACCAATACGAACCATCTGAATCGATATAAAAGCAAATAAAATGAGACAGATATTTTTTACTTGATTTAGTATTTTTCTGCTATTCAAATAAAATGCTTTTACATTACTTTCATCCAAACGTGACGGATAATTATGCATATGAGGTGCTTTTTCTAGCAGCCACATAACAATCCATAAAAATAAACCGATGAACGGAAGAATGAATAATTCTATTTTTGATCCCCATCGATCCACCTCACCTAATCCATTAAAATGACCAGGTATTTCATCAGGCAACTTGCCCCATGCCAATATAATATAAAAGATGGATAAAATAAATATACTACCACCAATATAGTCCCATATCTTTTCTGATCTTGTTTTAGGTAACTTTAAAATTGGCCTATACATTTTCTCCACCCCTGTTCTTTTCCTTTACTACATCTACGTTATGACTACTATTAAAGTTTCAAAATTTATGAAAATTGACTTAATATTCAACATGCACCATTAATTATCCCTATTATTAGTAGCATTATAGCGATAAAATCTACTTTTTTTATTACTTCATATATAATTTATACCCATTTTCAAACTACTAATTACTGTAGAAATACTCATAATACTTTGTAAAATTCATATAATCTGATATAAATGATATATATACATATTTCATTATTTTGTAACATTTCTACTAATTACTGAGAAAGGATATTTCAACTATGCGATTTACTATCTACAAGAAATTATTACTCGGTTTTTTTATAGTTATTTTGGTACTCGTTACAACAATCGGCTTAAATATAAAACAGCTTGATTCTGTAAATAAGACCTATCGTACATTATTGGAGGAACAAACTACTAAATCTATAAGTATTCAGGAATTACGGGTGATTGCAAAACAGGAAATTGTCAGCATGCGAGGCTACTTACTACTTGGAGACAAACAAAACTTTCAAAGTAATCAAGCCTCACGCGAGGAATTCAAACAAAAATCTGAAGAATTAATGGCTACTTTAGATTCAGAAAAATCAATTAAGATGCTTGAAGCTATTAATAAAAGTGAGCAAAATGTGCAAGAATTTGCAGATCGTATGTTTGAGTTAAAAGCTGCTGGAGAAACAGAGAAGTACGAAAAATTGGATAGTACTCAAGGACGCTTAATTATTAAACAATTCGATGAACGTGTTGAAAACCTTTCTAATTATCAAAATGAATATGTAGAAGGTAAAATGGCTGCTACATCCAATCAAATTCAAGACATCAAGCTCCAAATGATGCTTCTTGGAGTCTTTGCTGTTGTCATAAGTCTGATAATTGCTATGGTTGTTGGTAGTCTAATGTCTCGTCCAATTAACGGTATGGCTAAAGCTGCGAAAAAAATAGCTGAGGGTGACTTAACAGCTGAACAAATTCGTATAAAGAATCGTGATGAAGTAGGTGATCTAGCGCTTGCGTTTAATCAAATGGCTACAAATTTAAAGGATTTAATTACGAATGTGCGCCAAAACACTGTACAAGTAAGTGGCTCTGCTGCTGAGTTAACAGCTAGTGCAGAGCAAACTATACAGGCTACAGAACAAATCACTTCTTCTATTCAAGAGGTTGCTAGTGGCTCAGAGGCTCAAGGGAAAAACGCAACTGAAAGCTCAGAAGCAATGAAAAACATGACAAAGGGTATACAACAATTAGCTTCTACTACTGCGGCTGTTTCTGAACTGGCAATCGAAACAAATTCAGAGGCTAAGAAAGGGAATGATTCTTTACATCGTGTTATCTCTCAGATGACAACAATCAACACGGCTGTTTTAGAGTCAGCAAGTGTTGTTAAAAATCTAGACGGGCATTCCATTGAAATTGGCAATATCATTGGCATTATTACTGATATTGCAGAACAAACAAACTTATTAGCACTTAATGCTGCCATTGAAGCTGCTCGTGCAGGCGATCATGGACGAGGCTTTGCAGTCGTTGCAGATGAAGTGAAAAAGCTAGCAGAGCAATCAAAAAAATCCGCTGAGCAAATCGCTACCTTGATTTCTGAAATACAGCAGGATACAAACCGTGCTGTAACGGTGATGGATACTGGAACTCAAGAGGTTCAAATTGGTATGCAAGTAGTGAAGGTAGCAGAAGAAGGTTTCTCTAAGATTGTTGAGCTGATTGAGCAAGTATCCATGCAAATCCAAGAAGCAACGACAGTGTCAGAGGAGATGTCCTCTAGCGCAGAGCAAATCTATGCTTCCTTTGATGAAATTGCAACTATTGCACAGATGTCCTCATCTAATTTACAAAATGTTGCTTCTGCTTCCGAAGAACAATTAGCTACTATCGAAGAAGTAGCTGCTTCAGCAGCAACACTTTCAAATATGGCAGAAGAACTTCACACGCAAGTCTCTCGTTTTAAGCTAGAATAAAAGACTGCTCGTTTTCTTTAGGTTTATAGAAAACGAGCAGTTTCTTCATACAAAGAAAAATAGCATGATTTTTCTACCTATCGTATGCTAACCCTACTCACCATTTTTTCCTAGTAAATACATTCTTCACCACTTTATTTTACACTTCACCAAATATCAAATTTTTAATAAAATAGACATTACTTAAGACAGAATTTAATAAATTTTTAGAATATTATTGACAGGCAGTTAATATCCAAGTAATATTGCTTTCAACAACACATTGCAGGCCAAGATTGGAAATAGTAAAAGTGATTGTGTACTTGTAGAGAGCCGATGGTTGGTGTAAATCGGTAGGCACACATTTTGAACTCGTCCATGAGCTACTCCCTGAACTTTTTAGTAAGGGATGTCGGTTTCCCCCGTTAACAGGATAGACAGTGATAGCTGTCGATAAGGGGACTTTTTCTATAAAGAGAAGGTCAATTAGAGTGGTACCGCGAGCATAAACTCGTCTCTATTTTTAAATAGAGACGGGTTTTTTTATTTTTTTAATGACTTATTGGCCTAAGTGTAGATTTTAGATACTAATCACTAAAAAGGAGTGTTTGAAAATGGGAAGAAAAATTTGGGTGTTTGATACAACTTTACGTGATGGCGAACAGGTGCCTGGAGCAAAGCTAAATCTTTATGAAAAAGTAGAGATCGCACAGCAGCTGAAAAAATTAGGTGTCGATATTATTGAGGCTGGATTCCCCGCTTCCTCTCAAGGTGATTTTGATGCCGTCAAAGCTGTAGCTGAAAAGGTTGGCAATACAAACGACATTATGATTACAGCATTAGCACGTGCTGTAAAGGCTGACATTGATGCTGTCTATAATGCTGTGAAGTATGCTCAAAACCCGATGATTCACATGGTACTAGGAACCTCTGATATTCATGTGGAGAAAAAATTCAGCAAGTCAAAAGATCAAATTTTACAAATTGGCGTGGATGCTGTGAAATACGCTAAAACATTATTGCCGCAAGTTCAATATTCCACAGAGGATGCCTCTCGTTCTGACTTTGAATATCTTTGGAAAACAATTGAAGCTGTTATGAGAGCTGGCGCAACGATGATTAACGTTCCTGATACGGTTGGCTTTGCAGAGCCAGAGGAATTTGGAGAAATGATTTTTAAATTAAATGACCGTATGAAAAATTTAGATGATAGCGTTCTTTTAAGCGTTCATTGTCACAATGATCTTGGCATGGCAACGGCTAATACGCTAGCTGCAATTAAAAATGGTGCAGATAAGGTAGAGTGTACAATCAATGGTATCGGTGAACGCGCAGGTAATGCTGCATTAGAAGAAGTTGTCATGGCACTTAAAACTCGTAGCTCCGTCTACAATGCAGAAACACGTATTAATACAAAAGAAATTATGAATACTTCACGTCTTGTTTCTAGCTTTATGGGCTTAGATGTACAGGTCAATAAAGCCATTACAGGAGATAATGCATTTGCCCATTCTTCTGGTATTCATCAAGATGGTTTGTTAAAATCGCGTGATGCTTATGAAATCGTCCATCCTGAGGATGTAGGTCTTGATGATATGGAGCTAGTACTAACAGCTCGCTCTGGTCGCCATGCAGTGAAAAATGCTCTTGAAAAATTAGGTTTTACTAATCTTTCAACAGAGGAATTTGAAGGTATTTTCGAAGGATTCTTAAAGCTAGCCGATGCGAAGAAAGAAGTATATGATCACGATTTATATGTTATTGTTGAAAGCTATTATGAAAAACATGATGCCAATAATAAAAATGCTACACATTATAGTGAGCAATTCTTTGATTTTGATGATCTACAAGTCGTCAGCAATACAAGCTTCCCTTCAGCAAGTGTTAAGGTTCGAAAAGGCGGCGAAGTATTTAAAGCTAGTGCAGTAGGCTCTGGTCCAATTGATGCCCTCTATTCAGCCATTGCAGAAATTACAAATATGGATGTAAAACTAGTGGAATATAATATCAATAGTGTTTCACGAGGCAAAGAGGCTTTAGGTAAAGTAAAAATTACGATTGAGCATGAAGGCGAAAAGTATATTGCAAAAGCAGCAGATACAGATATTCTTAAGGCAAGTGCATTAGCCTATATTAATGCGATCAATAGCATTGTAGTGACAAAATTAACACCTGTTATGAATTAAATGAAAATAGCAAAGCAGTATGGCACTTGTGCCATACTGCTTTTTCAATCCTAGTGACTATCCCTAACTAGTTTTTGATATTCCTCATCGATTCGTTCGATATCAAGACGTTCAAATAATGGTGTCACCTCTCGAATGACTTTAGGGAGATCTACTTGCTCATGCCACATCATTTCATTTATACCTAACATATTTCTTACTTTCTTTGCTGAAAACGGTAAGAAAGGATGCAGCAGCTGTCCTAAATTCGCAATGATATAGACGCAAGTTGCTAATGTACGATTACCTGCCTCTACGTTTTCTTTTACCTGCAGCCATGGCTGTTGTTCATCAAAATAACGATTAGCACCGCGAATATACTCAAAAATCGATTCTAACGCCTGTTTGAAATGACCACCTTCGATAAGAACACCCGCTTCATTAAACAATTGTACGGTTTGTTTTCGAATGTCGCTATCCACCTCCGCTTGTGGCACCTGACAAGCAAATGATTTCTCAATAAACTTCAATGTACGGTTTACAAAATTGCCATAGGCTCCGAGTAGTTCGCCATTATGGCTATAAATAAATTCCCGCCATGAAAAATCAGTATCACGATTTTCTGGCGCATTCATCGTTAAGAAGTAACGAATAGAGTCCGCATCATAACGGCTTAAAATATAAGGAACCCATACAGCCCAATTCTGACTAGTAGATAATTTGCGTTTTTCTAATGTTAAATACTCATTAGATACGATATGGGTAGGTAATGCCTTGGATCCAATTCCCATTAAAATGGCTGGCCAAATAACTGTATGGAATGGAATATTATCCTTCCCATGTACATAGTATGAAATGGTCTCTTCATTCCATAAATCTTCAATAGCTATTTGATGTTCTTTTGCCCATTCTAAGCTTGCTGTTAAGTACCCTGCTACAGCTTCAATCCATACATATATTTTTTTCCCTTCAAAACCTGGCACTGGAACATCTATGCCATTCGGTAAATCTCTTGTTACTGCTCGGTCGGGAACTCCCTCTGCCAAGTATCGCTCCGTTAACCCTAAAGCATTGTCACGCCAACGTTTCTCGACTTTTGCTTGTGCTAAATAAGACTCCAACCTTCCTTGAAATTGACTAAAGGTAAAATAAAAGTGCTCAGTTTCCCGAATAACAGGTTCGTTCCCACAAATTTTGCAGCGCTTATCAATTAAGTCCAATGGGTCTAAAATTTCTGAGCAGTTATCACATTGATCTCCCCTTGCTTTCGCTCCACAATTTGGACAAAGACCTTCGACAAATCGATCTGGTAGAAATTGATTATCCGTCTCACAGTAAGCCTGTTCAATTTTCTTTTTGTATAAGAAATTATTAGCCAGTAGCTGTAAGAAAAGGGCCTTAACGGATTCATGGTGGTGCTCCGCATCCGTTCTTGTGTACAAATCATAGGTAAATCCTAAATCATGAAAGCATCTTGTAAACTCATCATGATAGTGATTAGCTATAGCCTCTGTCGTTGTATTCTCTTGTGCGGCCCGTATAGAAATGGGTGTACCATTACAATCACTGCCTGATACATATAAAACCTGCTCGCCTTTTTGTCGGTAATATCTAGCCAAAATATCACCTGGTAATAATGCGGCAACATGCCCTAAATGCAAAGAGCCATTTGCATACGGCCAAGCGCCTCCAATAACAATCGTCATTCTAAATTGCTCCCCTCACAGAAAAAATGGTAAAAAAAAATCGCCCTAATCAAATCTGATTAGGACGAGTATACCCGTGTTACCACCTATATTTACAAATAGCTCACACTATTTGCCTCTATCAGTACGTCTTCATTCAAAAAGAGAGATACTGCCGCTGTTGTAACGAGTGCCCATCTCGTCGTAATCTACTGGCTAAAAAGCTTTCGGTACGAAGCTCAAAGGTCATTTTCAAAAGGGTTCACTTACCTCATTTCCACCAACAGAGGCTCTCTACAAAATGCTAATCCAATTTACTTTTCCTTCTCAATGCTTTTTCTATAGGATTGGCATTATTTTACGCCTTCTTGTGAGGAAATGCAATGTTTGTCTCTAAATCATCCCTTATTTTGATACACTTTCTTAAGTTAATCTAATGTAACCTTTACCAATGCAGTTAAATCATCAATTACTATATCTGCTTTTTCTAACTCCTTGTCTTGTGCAAAGTCAAAGCGAACACCTATTGATAGTAATTGATTGTCCTGTGCAGCTTGGATATCCGAAGAACGATCTCCTACCACTGCTCCATAATCAATTTTATTTTCATCTACAACTCTTTTGACCAGATCCGATTTATGCCCACTTGCAATTGCTTGAATGCTATAGATTCCCTTTATAAAACGCTCCAACTGATAGGTTTCGACGATTGCTTGTAAATAGTCAACCTGTCCATTACTCGCTATGTATAACGGATAATTCTCTGACAATGTTGCAAGGGTTTGTTCAGCGTTTGGATACAAAGCACCTTTATGTCCACGTATTTGCTCAATCAGCTTTACATGGAATAATACATTGCTCTCTTCTCGTATCTCTAAAGCATGCATAGGACATAATGTTTCCCACACAACAGGTAAAGGAACCCCCATTATTTCTCTATATTTTTCTATAGGTGTTTCCCCCTGCCACAAGCCGTTTGTCCGCAGCACATCAAATGTTGCATCGAGAGCAGGCTCTAAAATAAGATTGGTTTGAAATAATGTTCCATCCATATCAAAAATAAACGCTTTATTCATAAAATCTCTCCTTAATTAGTTATCAAAAAACGCCATATGCTGCTTTTCTTGCTTATAATAATCCAAACGATCCTGCAAAGTTCCTGTATGAAATTCAAATTTATGACCATCAGGATCTGTAAAGTAAATTGATTTTTTATCCTTTTCATCTCTTTGCCGACCTGCTAAAATATTGACCTTTAGCTGCACCAATCTGTCATACACCTTATCAAAGTCATCCTCAGCGATTGTGAAGGCAATGTGTGTATAGGAATGATGGATGTCATTACGGGGTATATCCTTTTCTACATTCAGAGCTAGCCACAGTCCATTTACATCAAAATAGGCTGTGCTGTTCCCCTTTACTAGCAACTTGGCATCGAATACTTTTTCATAAAAAGTGATGGATTCCTCTAAATTAGAAACTGAAAACAATAAATGATTGATGTTTTGAATTGTCATGGTTGTGCTCCTATTGATTATTTCTTCCCCTTTTTCATTCCCTTGGCTATTTGCTTCCACTTGCGCTGCTCCTCAAGTTTTGCTTGCGTATTTGTTTTGCGCTCCATATAAGCCAATTCTCTTTGCAGCTTAAAATAGCTTTGTAGGCGATATTGGTCCAAGTCCCCATCTACTATAGCTTGCTGGACAGCACAATAAGGCTCTTTTTGATGTGTACAATCACGATAACGACAAGCTGTTGCTAGTTCCTCAATATCTTGAAAGCTAGAAGCTAAACTATCCCCTTGATCCCACAATTGAAGCTCACGCATCCCTGGCGTATCAATTAGACAGCCACCAGCAGGCAATACTACTAGCTCTCGATGGGTTGTTGTATGTCGTCCCTTGGCATCATCCTCACGTATACCCGCTACTTTCATCAGTATCTCACCACATAAAGCATTTGTTAATGTGGATTTCCCTGCTCCAGAAGACCCCAATAGTGCCCCCGTGACCCCCTCTGTGAATAGCGTCTGAATTTCCATTAGACCTTCGCCCGATAGAGCACTCGTTACAAAGATATCCACACCAAAGGCTACAGACTCCACTTCTTGTACTAAGCTCGAAACATCTTCGCATAAATCAGCTTTTGTCAGGACAATAATGGGCTTTGCCCCTGAATCCCAAGCAGCCACTAAATATCTCTCCAAACGTCGAATATTAAAATCTGCGTTCAAGCTCATAACAAGTAACACAATATCGACATTTGATGCGACAATCTGTTCTTGAATTTCCGTTCCTGCAACTTTACGTGAAAATACAGATTTTCGTTGGAATAGCTGATGAATAATTGCTCGTGCCTCTCCGGGCATTTTCTCCACTAGCACCCAATCACCAACTGCTGGATAGTCCTCCCTCGCTAAAGATGTATACGCATAATGACCAGCAATTGTCGCAAGCCATTCTCCCTCTTCAGCTAACACCCGATAAGAATGCTTATGCTCTAAAGTAACCCTTGCAGGCACACAATTTTTTAATTTAGCCTGTTTTTTCATTTCTATCATTTGCTCTTCAAAATATGTTGTAAAACCTAATGTTGTTAAATTCAATTTATTTTCCTCCTAAACGTATGATGCCTCAGCGAAAATAGTTGTCATCCGCAAGAGGCCCTATCGCAATTCACCTTTTGGAACTACAATAAAAAACCTTGTAGCTGCAATTCGGCAGTTACAAGGTTTCACAGGCACGTTTAAAAGATACACAAATACCCCGAGTTATGGCACGGCGTCACTTTGTATATTTTAGGCGTGTGAAATTGAACAAACCGGATTGCAGTTCGCTAATTACAGATCTATTCATCATGTCACATCACCTACTTTCCATTTAGTTGTTATCAATATAGCTAAATTTTCAGAAATTGTCAATTACAATATTATAAGCATTTATTCCAATCATCCACGCATACAATGAACAAAACCATTAAATGCGAGGAGATGTTGGATTGCCTAAAATCATTTCAATTAGCACATATCAACCACCTTACACATTACAGCAAGATAACGCAGAGGAACTAACGAAAGAGCTTTTTTATGCAAAAATTCCAAAACTAGAGCGCTACTTAAAGGTTTTTGAAAATGGTGGCATCAACACACGCCATTTTTGTGTGCCAGCTGAATGGCATCGTACGAATCACTCCTTTGAAGAACGTAATAATTTATATATTGAGTTAGCTACACAATACAGTGTAAGTGTCATTCAAGCATGTTTAGCTAATACAGCTTTTTTATCCTCACCTATTCCTACTGAGGACATCGATGCCATCATTTTTGTTAGCAGTACAGGAATTTCAACACCTAGCATTGACGCACGTGTTATGAACAAGCTTCCCTTTTCAGATCGACTTAAACGCATTCCTCTATGGGGTCTTGGTTGTGCAGGAGGAGCCGCTGGTATAAGCAGAGCCTATGATTTTTGTAAAGCCCATCCACATGCAAAGGTACTTGTCGTTTGTGTCGAGTTATGTAGCCTCACTTTTCAGCCAAATGATTTTTCTAAAAGTAATTTAATTGGTGCTTCTCTTTTTGCCGATGGTGCAGCATGCATACTTGTTTGTGGGGATGAAGTAGCTATCGCAACAAAAAGGCCAACCCCTAATATTCTAGCTACAGGTTCTAAATGGATGCCAGATTCGGAAAATGTAATGGGTTGGGATGTGAAAAACAACGGGCTTCATGTCGTTTTCCAAAAAAGTATTCCTTCTATTATTACCAATTGGCTCGGACCTTTCATTGAGCAATTTTTAATGGAACAAGGACTGTACAGCGAACAATTGACTCATTTTATTGCGCATCCTGGAGGAAAAAAGGTATTAAAAGCTTACGAAGATACACTTTATCTATCTCCCCAAAAAACCGACATTTCTCGGGAAATATTGAGACGACATGGTAATATGTCATCACCGACAGTGCTATACGTATTAGAGCAGTTTATGTTAAATGAAGGACAAGTGGAGGATACAGGCTTGCTCGTAGCTCTTGGCCCTGGTTTTTGTGCAGAAGCTGTATTATTAAACTGGAGGGAGTAACATGATCTTCTATTTTATTTTTATCCTTGTCGTTCTACAAAGATTGACAGAAGTTGTGATTGCCAAGCGCAATGAGAAATGGATGCTTTCACAAGGAGCCTATGAAGTAGGTGCTTCACACTACCCCTATATGGTAGCCATGCATATTAGCTTTTTTCTGTTTTTAATAGTGGAAATCGTCACAAACAACAATGGTATCTCGCCCTTATTTCCGTTATTTTTTATATTATTTTTAGCAGTGCAGGCTTTGCGGATCTGGTGTATTCGCTCTTTAGGCACTTTTTGGAATACAAAAATCCTCATTTTACCTGACGCACAAGTTGTTCGTAAAGGGCCATATGAATATATGCGCCACCCCAATTATGCGGTAGTTTGTTTAGAAATCCTTTTGCTACCACTCATGTTTCAGGCTTACTTTACAGCATTTTGTTTTACATTACTCAATATTACAATGCTTTCTGTCCGAATACCTATAGAAGAAAAAGCATTACGAGATGCTACTAATTATAATCGTGTATTTCAAAAGAAGATTTCGGAGTCTTAGCCGAAATCTTCTTTTCTTCTTTATTGCCATTCCCAGTTAAAGGGATCTTGTAGACGTTCCCAAGGGTTCCGAAACTCTTCATTTGTTAACAAACAGTTGTCCAACTGTTTAGTGATGTCTTCTCGATCTAGATCAATGCCAATAATCACAAGTTGTGTCATTCGATCTCCGAACTCTTCATCCCAATCTTCCAATACTTCAGGGCTTTGCTGGAATACATCCTGCTGCTGGGCTTGAGAAAGTGCCGCTACCCAATAAGAGACTGGTTCAATTTTTGCAGATGACCCCGCTTGCGATAATAATAGCGCAACTTCCTGATGTCTTGCACTCCAAATAATACCCTTCGCTCGTACTATTGAATCTGGCATGTGATCACACCACTCAACAAAGCGCATCGGATGAAACGGTCTTTTGCGTTTATAGGTAAAAGAAGAGATCCCGTACTCCTCAGTCTCTGGTGTATGGTTTTCATGACCAAGCTCCAACTCCTTTAACCAACCAGCCGATTCAGAGACACGTTCAAAGTCAAAGCGCCCCGTATTTAAAATTTCAACTGGATCAATAACACCATTTGTTGTACGTATAAGTTTTGCCTCAGGCTGTAATGCACGTAAAATACGTTCTAATCGCTCAAGCTCCTCTGAGGATACTAAATCGCACTTATTTAAAATAAGGACATCACAAAATTCAATTTGATCAATGAGAAGGTCTGCAACATCACGCTCATCTAATTCACCAACAGCTTCCTTCCGCTCCAATAAGCTTTCCCCAGACTGAAAATCATGCCAAAAACGATGGGCATCTACGACAGTAACCATTGTATCTAATCGACAAAACTTCGTTAAATCAATGCCAAGCTCCTCGTCTAAATAACTAAATGTTTGTGCAACTGGAATCGGCTCACTAATCCCTGTCGATTCAATCAAAATGTAATCAATATTGCCTAGCTTCGAAAGACGTTCCACCTCCTGCAATAGATCCTCTCGTAATGTACAGCAAATACAACCATTCGATAGCTCCACAAATTTCTCTTCTGTACGTGATATACCGCTACCATTTGCGATAAGCTCCGCATCAATATTAATTTCACTCATATCATTCACAATAACAGCGACACGTAAATCTTTTTTGTTTTGCAATACATGATTCATCATTGTTGTCTTACCAGAACCTAAATATCCACTCAATACTGTAACAGGAATTTTCTTTGTCATTCTTACAACTCCTTAAATCGTAATCATTACTATTTACAATTTGTAATTAAATCATATTACTTTGGAAAATGCAAAGCTTTTTATTACTAGTGAAATTAAACTTGACAATCTCCAGTGAGAAATATATTGTTTAAATCGTAATAATTACTATTTAAAAGGAGGTCCTTCAATGCGTGTACAAGTAACACTAGCCTGTACTGAAACAGGTGATAAAAATTATATTACTACTAAAAATAAACGCAATAATCCCGAAAGATTGGAGCTTAAAAAGTACTCCCCTCGCCTGAAGCGTGTAACCCTGCATAGAGAAACAAAATAATATTGGAATGGGGGGTCATGATGAGATCCTCATGAGCGGGTCTGACCTGTTTTAGAGCGGTGTCTTCTACTTTGTGAGCGGGGTTAACCTGCTTTGGAGCGCCTTCCTCTTCTTTGTGAGCGGTTGAACCTTCTTATAAGCTTTTTATGCAAATCAAAAAATGACTGTTTCAAAGGCATATCTTTGAAACAGTCATGATGAAATTTTATAGCTAAAGCTGCTCACTATTGATTTCTAACGCTAGTTCATTCAATTTCGCATCTAATTCATCGAGCATGCGTAATCTAAAATCTATTTGTTCGTCAATATTAACTCCTTGTTTCATTGATGTGCTACCATCCTTAGATTGTTTCTTTAATGCAACGATTTCATTGGATAATCTCTCAATATCTAGATTTTTCGTCTCTAACTCACTTAGTAAATGTCGATGAAGGTTGTCTGATTCTACTTTCTCTCTATGGTATTTTTCTAGTGTCTCTAAAATATTCTCCATTTGTTTACTTGCTATGGTTGTATAGTCACTTAACTTTTTATCTATGCCTTCCACAATAGACCTTTCATTTGAATCGATCGAAGCCTCCTTTGATGCTTGAAATTTGTCCATCAATGACTTTTTTTCAGCCCGCAATTCTGCCAATTCCTTTAATAATGCCTCAATGGATGCAATTTGCTTTTTTCTTTGCGCTTCTCTCTTCTGAATTTCTTCATCGTAAGCTTGCAATTCTTTATCAAAGTCTCTTTTCAACTTTAGGAGTTCCATCGAAAGTTCTTTTTTATGCCTTGTTAATTGAACATTTTCTCGTTCAAGTCGAAGAACCAAAGCATAATAATCACTATCTCTAAGTCTTTTTACTTCATTTTTGTACTTGGCTAACTCGGCCCTTAAAAAAATAATCATTTGTTGGAGCTGTATTGGATCATTGTTTTTCACAATATCATTGTCCATCATCACACCCCCTAGCCTGAATATCTTTTTAGTAAATCGACCACCTCTTCAAGCTGCTCTCTACTTTCCTCTAGTAAATCATCCAGCTGCTTCATCCATTTTTCTTCTAACTTTGAATTCTCTATTTGTTCAACATGACTCTTTTCGTCTGAAACAAGATAGGCTATTAATAGCTGTAATGTACTTTTTTCAAGAAAGGCAAAGCTATTATCTTGTTCATTACGACGACTTAGCTGTTCCTTTACTAATTGTTGAATTACACTACCAAACTCTTGTTTTTCGTTGTCACCCATTGTCTTCCTCCTGTGTTTGGCCCATTCCATTTAGATTAATTGGATTTAAAACAACAACACCTTCTGTGAGCTGATCGCAATATGTAAAACCCATAATCGTGCCTGAATATGATAAATTATGGGACCATTTTATTTGAAAATTGGTAAATGAAATGGTTTCATTCGGTTCGATTGTTGATTTACCAACTGGTCTCAGCCAATACTCCTCTTTGCTTGATTTGTCATTAAAACGCTCCCACTGACTCTGCCCCTGAGTTTTAAAATTCGGAGTGAAATTTTCATGAACATATCTCCCTGAAAAATAAAACGGTGACTCCTTGGGTATTGTTATACACAAAGATGGGTTCGTGACAGCTGCACTACCAATATTACGAATATGATAGGAGCCTAAACATAAACTCTCTTGCTCAGGATCATAAGAAATATTAAGTGCAGTTGTAAAATAACTAATGAGGTTAATCCTATTCGGAATTGCTAATTCCTCAACCAACCTTTTAATATCATGAACATAGGCATTTGTTTGTTCTTTTAGTGCCTGTATCTTGTCTTCAATACGATCTGCCACTTTAAACCTCCTTGTTATTTCCATTAAAAAAAGAGAGGATTACCCTCTCTTCATAGTATGACTTTCTTCTTTTTGTTATCACAATTAACCAACAGTTGGGAAAATAACTGGGCATTGTTGTGGACGAACCGCAGTTGGACATGAGAATGGTAAGTCTGCTCTTGGTTCGCAGAAAGTTGCTAAAAATTCCACAGTAACTGGGAATGTAGATTGAATACTTTGACAAACAGCAACAGTAATTGTCAACGCAGAGAACGTGATTGTACCTGCTGCAGCACCTGTTCCAACACTAAGTGTTCCAGTTGTACAAACGAAGCAATCTAAATCTGTGTATAAAATTTCAACGTCTGTTCCCTTAGGTGCACATAATGTCACTTGCTCACAGCGAGAAACTGGAATATTATTGCTTGTGAAAACAGTACCATTAGGTAAAGTAACGACAATTGTTAGAATGAAGTTCTTTTGAACATTTAGATGTTGCAGACAAACAGTTGATCCATCAATAGAGAATTGGCGATTCTCACGGTTCAGAATCACAATTGGATTTGTAGTTGCTGGAATTACTCGACAAGTAACAATAGCACCTGTTAAGTCAGTAGTTGCTGTAACACCTGGGAATGTAATTGGTCCAGTAGGTGAAATATCAAACGACATTTCTTTTACAATCCAGTCGTATACCTTATCAACATTTATACAGATTAGTTCCTGCGCCTGGGATGGCATATGCTCTTGCATCCTTTTGACACCTCCATAAAATTTTTATCTTTCGTTTGTAGCATATGTTTTTCAGCTATAAGTGCATGGGCTAACAAATAGTTACATTGGATATTTATTAAAATCAATCAAGATTTGTTTTCATACACTTCCCTCATTAACGATACGAATCAAAATGTTGAAAGAACCGTTATATTTGTAACAGAAAGTCAATATTTTTAATAAACTAATAATGGACTGAAAGGGGTGAACTACAATGGAAGAGTCAAAATTGTATACCACTCAAGAAATTGAAAATTTAAAGGAAAAAATTGAATCTTATAGAGAATCGTTAACCTCGTTAAAAATGGGGAAGTCAATTGAAGATTTCCTTTATATGAAGCAGGAGTTTGATGGACTAAAAACACAGATGGCCCATTTAGAAGGGATTACAGAGACATTGGATACTAAACAAAATTCATATATAAAAGGATACGACGATCAAATTAGGGTTCTTTCAACACAGCTTGAGTCTTTGAATCAAACCATTGAAGGAATGAACCAAGAGATTTTATCAATTTTAAATAAACTGTTGCCAGTTAAAGGAAATGATACAAAAACCATAATGCCCTCCATTGACATGCCTGCTCAAACCTATTCTAATCTTTTACCTAGACAACCTAGAATGACACAGACAGCAGATCAAACTACAATTACATCAGCACAACCTTCTTATAGACTACTACAAAGTGTGGCAGGTAAAGCCAAAAACCACCAACCAAATGTAAATATCGGGGGTCCCTCTCCTCAGAATGGTCTACCGGAAACTAAACCTGAAGAACGGCATTTTAATCAGCAATATTTCCAATCAATCAATACGCACCCCAGCCAAATATACAATGGTTTATACAGAAACACGACAGTTGAATCCACCTTCCATTTTAAAAATGCCATGGATGCAAAGGAAGTTCCAGTAAGTGTATATGATCCATCTGCCGTACAGCCTGCTTCAAGAAAAGAAAACATCGAGAATGATACTTTACAATCTTCTATAGTTAATGAATCAGATAGCACTAAAACTGAAACATTAAATAATCCTATGGAGGCTGTGAAAATTGAGAATGAACATAACAATCTTGAGAATCCCATTGTAACGAATGAATCGATAGAACAAGTTATCTTGGAGCAACTTAGCGAACCTGTTAGTCAAGACATTGAAGCAATAGCTAGTGAGCCTCTCAACCAAATCATTGCAGAAACAGTAGCAGAACCTTCAGCTATAGATCATTCTCCTTCATTGGAAACAGAAGAATATGTTGAAGTGTATCATGCTGATGCAACCTATGAGGTTCATCTGTCCTTTGAAGAAGAGATCATGCAACTTGAATCTGTAAACAAGCCGATTGAGGAAGACCATAAAAAGGGAAAAAACTCATTTTTCGATTTCTTTAAAAGATGGAGTTAACATTATCTTAAACATCCACTATGTCAAAACATACATAGTGGATGTCTTTATGTGTCAAATAAAAGCAGTCATTAAGAAATCATTGAATTTATAGGTGAAATAGATAATTGCCCTTAACCCCTAATCTGAAATGAATAGAATAATGAAGAAAGGGGGTGTAAAAATGTGTTTGAATAACTCAATGTGTGGCTGTTCAGGTAACGGTCATGGTAACGGGGAGTGTACTGCACTGGGACCTTTTGTTGCAATTGACGCTGCATGTATTACTCCACCAGTAGCTACTGGTTCTATTATCCCATTCTCATCAGGAATAACTCCTGTTGCTTTAGTGTCTCTTGCTACTGGTTTAGTTGGTACTGTAAGTCTTGTTGGATTTGGTACATCTGTTCCAGGAGTTGCTCTTGCTGGCGTTAATATCGATTTAACATCTAGTCTTGCTACTGAAGCATTTACGGTTCCACGTCCAGGTACAATTACATCTATTTCTGCTACAATCTCAGCAACTGCTGCTTTAACTCTAACTGGAACAGCGACTGTCAGAGCACAGATTTACCGCGCAGTTCAAGGAAGCAATGTATTCAGCCCTACTGCAGCATTTGTTGATTTATTACCAGCTTTACCACTAATAGCATTAGCAGTAGGTACGATTGCAAGTGGTAATGCAAACGTTTCAGTACCTGTAAGTACTGGTGATCGTTTACTAATGGTATTCTCTATGACTACTACAGGAGTTGCTGCTACACTTGCTGGTAACGCAAGTGCTGGTATTACTATCGTATAAAATAAACTTAAATAAAAAATGAAAACAAGTGATTTCCTTATTAGCAGAAATCACTTGTTTTTTCATAAAACATCCATATTTATTTAACCAAAGCATTCTGAATATGTGCCAAATGATGCTTACCATGCCATGCATAAAGGCCAATTGCATGCTCAAGAGTCGTCAGGCCTGAATCAGGATGATTAAAGGCTCTTTGTAATTGTTCATCCGATAAGCTTGACAGTAAATAAACCCAACGTTCATGTAAGCTTTCAATTAAATTAAAAGAAATTGCTACTGGCATTTCAGAATCTGGTAGCTGTGCCCATTCTGCCTCATTGTATGGCTTAATGGTTGGTACATCCTCTGTTAACGCTAGCTTAAAACGAATATAGCTATTCATATGACTATCAGCAATATGATGGACTAGCTGTGTCACTGTCCAGCCATTTTCACGATAAGATTTTACTAAGTCTTGCTCGCTTGCACCACTTAATGCCTCTGCAAGTTGTTTTGGTAACAAACGAATTTCATTAATCCACTCTAGTACTTGCTGTGAATTCATTTCTTTGGGAAATTGGAATTGTCCAATAGGATAACGTAAATCTTTCATATTGCTGACCTCCATTTTACTTTTTATCTTACCAATTTAATATTTTTCTTGCTACAACCATGCACTGTAATTATCTATGTTCAATAGCTTTTCGCATTTAAATTTCTGAATGGCGTCTTCAGCATCTTGTGCATTTCAGAAATATGAAAGCATTACACAATGCAAGCTTACATGCGCTCACCATACACCTCCTTTCCCAATACATATACAAACATCAAAAACCCTTATTTTATAAGTATAAATACTTACAAAATAAGGGTTTACTATTATTCCTGGATATCGTATATCAACGTATCAAAGTATTTTTCATTTGTATACAGTAGAATAGCCCATTCACCAGGCTTAGGAACTTTCACATGAGAAGGTGTATGAGCATCTGCTCCATTAACAGGTCCTCCGAGACCTATGCTCCAACCATTCACTAAAATCGGTTGTATGACTTTAGAGTCTCTATGGTATCCAATAACCGTTAATTCTGTATCTCGTACTTCATCTATTCCCCATAGATGCCACATCCATTTTTGTGTGCTTAAACTTGGCATATCTGCACCAATGACACCCGATTTATCAGCATTACCAATAATACCTCTTTCCCCAAATTCCTCTGCCTTTTGATTCCAATCAACTGATGCAATATCACTTTCTTTCACAAAATCAGGTAGATCCTCTGGCATTGTAACATTTGCTTTGTCTGTACAACCCACTAAAAATAATAGCAATATACATCCAAATACAACTCGTTTCATAACATCCCCCTTTCTTATGAAACGTTTGTTTTAACCAGATTGTTACAGATAATTCTGTAAATTATGAAACTATCATTTTATCGTACTCTTTACAATATCAACTAATGACTTTAATGGATGGAGAATTGTAATCGCCGTGTGATCTTCAAATCGTTGTGCTGCATCCACCATCGATAGCTGGGCAACCGATATGGATTTTTCTTCAGCTGACAAATTATGTAAAGCCCTTAAAATAGCATCATCATAGGCTTCCTTTTTCCCCTGCATAATGAGATTAAATGTATGCTCAATAATTTTTCCCTCTACATCTACTGATACTCCTTGATGCTTAGCATATTGGTGAAGTCTTGCCATCGTTCCTTTGACAGTTGCAGGATTTGTAAAAAGAATAAATTGAGGCTGTTGCTTACATATACTTTCAAAATAGGGCTCATCTATCTTTATGATAGGGATCAAGGGATCGAACAAAGTTTCATCCTCTAATAAAGCAATATAATTTGTACACGTTATTAAAATGGCATCCACATCACAGCTAATCATCCATTCAATTTGCTCCTTAACTTTACGTGCTAAACCATCACTACCTTTAGACACGTGCTGTATCACGCCAGGGTCTACAAAATGGAGTATCTCTATGTCTTCAGCGCTTTGAAAAGCCTGCTCAATGTATTGTATATTGGAATAATGAGCATGCAAGCAGGCGACCTTTTTTCTCAATTAAACTCCTCCTCATTGGAAAGTCTCTTTTCCATTGTTGCTATTACTAGAGAGTTACCATTACGATTCTTCACCATTTCCTCTTTCGTTACAACATAACCTAAAGAACGATATAACTCAATATTACGTGGAACACTCATACGTACTTTGCACTGACTAATTGTAATCCCCTTCGATAGTGTATATTGTTCAAGCCAAGAAATTAGTGTTTTAGCTAAACCTTGTCCCTGTCTTTCTGGGATAACTGAAAGTCTAAAAAAATAAATTCCCTTTGTACTGAGGGTAAACCTTACCATGGCAACTGGCTGTTTATTGATATAGCCAATAAACGCTTGTTCACTTTGCTGCATTGCCTGCTCAATAAAATCCACCGTTTCACTTAGTGCACTGGATGGTGGAGTAGCTTTTTCATATTCTTGAAACGCCTGTAGCATCACCTGATGTATAACTGGGGCATCCTTGCTCTGTGCTAAAACAATTTCCATCCTAAAGCACCTCTTATCGTTTTTTATTCATAATAGTGCATGTTAAAACAAAAAGAAACCGTATTATTTCGAATACGGCCTACTACTTAGTATGTTTATCTTTCACTTTTGCTTCCTTTTCAATATGCTTTCTCGCTATTTTCAAACGTTGGATATCCTTTTTCTTAAGAGGAATAATCTCTTCCTTCATCATCTTAATATAAGAAATCATTAATAAAAGTAACACCACTGTAAAGGGTAATGCAGCAATTAACGAGGCCGTTTGTAATGCTTCAAGACCTCCTGTATACAATAAAACACCTGAAATAGCTGCCATCAAAACACCCCATACAAACTTTGATAAAATGGTGGGATTTAAAGATCCTTTTGTCGTCATACTTGCCATAATAAAGGTGGCGGAATCAGCAGAGGTAATTAAAAATATTATGATTAAAAGTATTCCAATTGTGGATGCAATCATTGAAAGTGGTAAGTGTTCAAAAAGCTGGAAAAGAGCAACCGTTACATCATTATGAACAGATTGAGCGATTTGTGCATCTTGATGTAAATCAAACCACATCGCAGTTCCTCCAAAGGTCGCGATCCAAAAGCAGGCAATGAGGGGCGGAATAATTAATACACCTATAATAAATTCTCGTATAGTCCTGCCTTTGGATACACGAGCTATAAAGGAGCCTACAAATGGTGACCAAGCAATCGCCCATGCCCAGTAAAAGATTGTCCAATCCTTCACCCAAGTTCCCCCAACATATGGCTGCATCCTTAAACTATATTGAATAAAATTTGAAATATAATCACCAATAGCTAATGTAAAGGTTTCAAGTATAAAGATTGTTGGGCCTGTAATAAAAACAAATAAGAGTAAGACGATTGCTAAAGTCATATTGACATTACTCAGAATCTTCATCCCTTTTTGTAGACCTGTTGTGGCTGATAACATATAGCCAATAAACATGATAAGAATAATGGCCACTTGCAAGATAAATGTATCTGGCAAACCAAAGACAAATGTCAAACCTCCATTTGTTTGTAATACGCCTAGCCCTATAGACGTTGCTACCCCCATGACGGTAGCAATTACTGCGAGAATATCGATCGTTCCTTTAACGACTCGATTTGTTCCAGTGACAGGCTCTAAAGCAGTGGAGATGAGCATATTTCTTTTTTTATTGAATTGTACAAAGGCCATAACAAGGCCCAATATGGCATAAACAGACCACTGGCTTAATCCCCAATGAAAGAATGAATATCCCATCGCAAGTCGGGCTGCATCCGTTGATAGAGGCTTTGTGTCACTGAATGGAGGTGAAAAATAATGACTCATCGGCTCAGCTACACCCCAAAAGACCAGACCGACACCAAGTCCAGCTGAAAAGAGCATGGAAATCCATGTTAGAAAACTAAACTCAGGACGACCATCTTCTGATCCTAAACGAATAGTGCCATATTTGCTAATTGCCAGTCCGAATAAAAAAAGAACGATAATAAAGACTGACATTAAATAAAACCAGCCGAAATAATCCGTTGTCATATGAAATACGCTGTTTGCTACGTTCTTAAATTTTTCTGGTATCGTTGCTCCGATAATGACCAAAAGAAAAATTGCTCCACTTGAAATAAGAAATACTGGGTTTCTTAAAATTTTATTTTGCATACAGCGCCTCCATTTATCCCAGACAGATGACCAAATTTCCTTTATTATGCGTATCATTCGTTAATTTTATTAATAAATAAAAAAGAAACCGCATTATCAAAAGACAATGCGGTCTACTATTAATGTGATTTATGCATAAAACGTATGGCTCTACTCATAACAGTTGGTACGATCGAAGCATGATTTTCGTTTAAAGCCTCATAAAATTCAACATTCATTATTTTTTCTAATACTGTCGCCATTTGGCGCGCATCATCCACCATAAAGGTTTCAAGTTCACCAGCGCTCAAAAATAAAGTTTCGTTCATGTCTTGATGCTCGTTCAGAAATACTGAAGCACACTGCACTAATTCATGCTCATTCCACCAAATGGATGGGCTAATAGCTAGATAGCGCTGGAAGCTGGATTGGTGGTGAAATAGTTGCCACAGTGCAAAGTAACCTCCTAGGGAATGACCAAATAAAGCTTGCTGTGCTTGATTTACTGGATATTGTGCCTCAATCGTCGGCTTTAGCTCTTCTTCTATAAAGCGACTAAAATCCACTGCTCCTCCAAGCTTCTCATGACCTTTTCCTTTAAATCTTGCTGGATAAATATAAGACTCCGCAGGTGCTGTAAAATCATAAAATCTTCTTTCACGCATATCGTCGCCATGACCAATTCCAATAACAATAGCTGGAAGGATACCTGTTTTTGGTGCATTACGACTTTGTAGACGCACCGCTTCCTTTACGAGGTTAAAATAGGATGAGCCATCAAGTACATACAAAACTGGAAAGCCATCTTGTGGCGCTTCCTCCTCTGGCACATAGATATTAATCGTGTACAAATAATTTGTCAATTTTGAAGTCATATGTTGTGTAATGTAGTCTACTTTAGTTGTATTCATTAGATATCCTCCTTCAAAATTTCATAGCCATAACATACAGGTGTATTGGTTACAGGATCTTCCATAATGCGTGCATCAATATTAAATACTTTACGCATTACCTCAGCACTTAAAATTTCCTGTGGCGTGCCAGTTTGCATAATAGTACCCTTACGCATTGCAATAAGATGATCTGAATATCTGGCCGCGTGGTTAATATCATGTAGAACCATCACTACTGTACAGCTGTGGTGCTCATTTAAACTTTTAACAATGTCCAATACCTCTAGCTGATGCGCCATATCTAAATAAGTAGTAGGTTCATCCAATAGCAAGATATTTGTTTCTTGTGCTAAGGCCATAGCTAGCCAAACACGCTGACGCTGACCTCCTGAAAGCTGGGCAAGCTCCCTATTTCGATATTCCATCGTATTAGTAACTGTTAAAGCCCATTCAATCATTTCCTCATCCTTATTCGTTAAACGATTGACATTGTTGCGATGTGGATAGCGACCATACGCAATTAACTCCTCCACTTTCAATTGACCAGGAGCTATCGGTGTTTGAGATAATATTGCTAGTTTCTTGGCAATATCTTTGGTCGATAAATTTTGCATATTTTGCTCCTGCAAATATACCGTACCTTGTTGTATTTTTAAAATACGTCCTATCGTTTTAAGGAGTGTAGATTTACCACAACCATTTGGACCGATGATTGTAGTCACTTTGCCCTCTTCTATCGTTAAATTTAACCCTTCAAAGACACGTACCTGCTCATAACCAGAGGCCAGGTTTTCCATTCTAAATGCAGTTTGCACGCCATTTCCTCCTATGCCTTAGATTTCACCAGTAAATACAAGAAATATGGAATCCCAATAATTGAAACGACAATACCTACAGCCAGTTCCGATGGTGCAAAAACGGTTTTACCAATAAAATCAGCGAGGATTAACAGACCTGCACCAATTAAAGCACTCACTGGCATAACATAACGGTGCTGAATACCAACAAGCTGCTTGGCAATGTGTGGGGCCATTAAACCTATGAAGCCAATACTCCCTGATACAGACACACAAGCACTGACAAGACCTACACTGGCTAGTAACAGCTTCATTTTCTCCTTTTCAACAGCTATTCCTAAACTTGTGATGCTATCCTCTTCAAGCTGAAAATAATCGAGTAAATATGATTTTCTATGCACATATATTCCTAAAATCAAAAGCCAAGGTAGCATCGTAAGCGCAAAGATCCAATTCGCATTATAAATTGAACCTGCCATCCAAATAGCCGCTGATTCAAAATCTTGTGCACTCATTTTTAAGGATAGGAACAAGGACAAAGCTCCAAATCCACTATTGATAGCTATTCCAGTTAAGATTAATCGCTGCATATCCAGATGACCATTTTTTAAAGCAAATGAAAAAATCAGGATAGCTGCAATTGTTCCACCGATAAAACCGAATAGTGGCATCATTAAAATTGACATCCAGCTGTTCATATCTGCACTCACTAGCTTTACTTGAAAGAAGTACATGAATAGTACGACTGCTGCACCTGCTCCAGCATTAATCCCTAATATTCCTGGATCTGCTAGTCCATTGCGTGTAATCCCCTGTAATACAACTCCTGCCATACCTAAGCCAATACCGACAAGTCCAGCAATGACAATCCGAGGTAAACGGAATTCAAATATAACAAGATCAAACTTTGAATTTGACTCGATCCGCAGCAATGTTTTGATAACATCCATTACAGACATATCAAAAACACCATTTGTAATATGTAAATAGCTCGCAACTAAAATCATTAAAACAAGCATCAGCATGGTTAAAAAGAATACACTTGAGGTTTTTTTACGCACGTTTTTCACCTCCGTGCTTACGAACTAAATATAAGAAGAATGGTACACCGACCAATGCGGTTAAGACACCAATTGGCGTTTCAAATGGATAATTGACAACGCGGCTCAGGACATCACAAAGCGCTAAGAAAAAGGCTCCAATGACAGCTGCACAAGGAATTATATAGCGATAATCAACACCAACAAGGAAGCGTGTAATATGTGGTATGACTAACCCTACAAAGGCGATTTTCCCTACAAGGGCAACCGCTGTCCCTGTCAAACATACGACAGCTAGCATGCTAATAATACGTACTGCTTTTGTTTTCTGTCCTAGCCCCATGGCAATATCTTCACCTAATGAAGTAATGGTAATCGCTTTTGCCGATAATAAAGCCAAGATCAACCCAGTTAAACCAAATGGAATAGAAAGAATCAGCATATCCATATTTACCATATGTACCTTTGTGTTATACCAAGCACTTACTGTTTGTGATACTTGGAAATACATCGCAATAGCAGTAGCAATACTACTTAAAAATGTGCCAATGACCGTTCCAATTATGGCTAGCCTTACTGGAGATAAGCCATTGCGGATTAACGAGCCAAAACCAAAGACAATACCAGCTCCCAATGCAGAACCAAGCATCGATAATAAAATCATTTGATAGTTTGGTAGCCCTGGAAAAAAAACAATGGCTAATGTAATGACAAATGCAGAGCCATCATTGACACCCATTAATGAAGGCGAGGCTAAATAGTTTCGTGTAATCCCCTGCATGACTGCACCGGCAACTGCTAAAAATGCTCCAACTAGTAATACCGCGGCAACTCTTGGAATACGGCCTGTTCTTATAATTTGATGATCGACATCCGATGGATCAAATGCTGTCATCGACTGCCATACTGTAATGGCACTAATATCTTTTGTCCCATACATAACAGAAATAAGTGCCACAAGGGCAATAAGGAAAGGAGATATCGCTAATATTGAAAACGACACTATGTTTGTTTTTTTCAACTTTCACACCTTTTTCTTTATCCATTTTGCGGTACACAATATCAATTACTTAAGTGTATACCCTTAACAACTGCCTGCAATGAAAAATGCCACATCTTACAAAAGGCTGGTAATAGCCCGGTGATACCACCAAATCTACTACCAGCCTGTTTATACTATTTAAATAATTTTTCAGCTGCAGCATCTAAGAATTTCACCTTAGACCAAGCAGTACCACCTTGTGCTAATGGCTCAATTGTGTTGACGAAAACTTGATTATTTTGTGTTGCCTTTAAGCTAGTGAAAATTGGATTCTTTTGTAGTTCCTCTAAAGCTTTTGGCGTATCCTTATTCTCGGAATCCTCGAATTGCAGGAAAATCACATCTGGATTTACTTGTGCTAATGTTTCAAGTGATAGTTCCGCTTGCGCCTTAGCTGTTGTAACAACTTCTGGTACAGGTGCTCCTAAATCTTCATATAGAACAGGGTTTAAATAAACGCCTGCTGGATAGATGTACATCACTCCACCACGAACACGGATGATTAATACTTGCTTATCTGCTAATTGCTCCTTGGATTTTACTTGGGCATCAGCAACTTTGGCTTCATAGTCAGAGATGATTTTCTTTGCATCCTCTTCCTTCCCAGCTAATTGTGCAAGCAATGTTAAATTTTCTTTCCAATTTGTTGAAATATGTGAGTATGGAATCATTGTTTGAATTTTGTTGAGCTTTTCAGCCGTTTCTTCAGGGAATTTCGAAGTACCCACAATTACATCAGGATCCAGATTAAGAATGGCTTCTGCATTTGGCTCCATTTTATTTCCTACAAGTGTAGCTCCTTCAAAATCTGTTGCTAGATAGGCAGGAACTTTTCCACCTACTTCTAGAACACCTACTGGCTTAATACCAAGCATTGCCGCATCTTCCATTGATTCAAGACTGGCAGCGACAATGTTCTTTACTTCGGCTGGTAGCTCATATTGCTCGCCTAAGTACGTGATGGTCTGCGTTGATTTAGCTTGCTCTGTCTGTGATTCTGTTGCACTTGTTTCTGCTGTATTAGCTGTTGATGTTGATTCCTCTGCTTTGTCTGTTCCACATGCGGCCAGTGATAATGCTAATAGTGCTGGTGCACACATTTTAAAATATTTATTCATAGATATTCTCCCCTAACGAGCTCATATTGATAATGATAATCGTTTTCATATATAAGTCAATATATAATTGATACTCATTATCATTTACGGATACTATCCTAACAAAGTGAAAAAAGATTGTGAATGGACGATTTCGAAAATGACATGGATTTTTGCCGATTTAAGCAATAAAAAAACTGCTTCTTTTTTATAAGAAACAGTCAATTATACATATCTGGCTTCCTCTATTTTTAACTTGCGATAGGCTGAGGGAGATAAACCCGTACACTTTTTAAATACTCTGCTAAAATAAAAACAATCTACATATCCAACACATTCCGCAATTTCAGCTACAGGTATTCCACCATATTCTAGTAAGTCTTTCGCACGTCGTATACGGTATTCTGTTATATATGTACTTGGATTCATACCTGTATGCTGCTCAAATAAATAAGCAAAACGACGACGCTCAATGCCCAATTCCATCGAGATATTTGATACTGAGATTTGCTGTGCATAATTTTCATGTATATACTGTAATGCCTGTTCCATTAATTCGCTGGCACTATCTAAAACCTGCATTTTTGCCGCTACAAGAATATCTTCCAACAAATTCATAAATAATGTCTTAGACTTGAATACAGCCATATTACCAGGAAAGGAATAGCTTTCTACTAATTGCTGAACATGGCTAATAATTTGTGTGTTAAAGCCTGTATTGATTAGAAAATGTTGCTCGGCTAGTGGATATAGATTTATTTCTTCTGTAGGTAGGCTGTAATGAACAACTGCATACTCCTAACCTTTATGGCCAGTCGCTCTCACTTCTATCGGCATCTGGGGGCCAGCATGGGCAATCATTCCTGGCTCCATCATATAGGGGGTTCCATTAAAGCTAAAGATCGCACTCCCTGCAAGTGGCACTACTAAACCACACTTTTCTGGAGCTGTTGTTCTACCAGCATCTACTTCACCTGGCTCCATTTTTTTAGTAAAAACATCTGTAAATTTTACAGAAGCATGTGCAAAGTAATCAATTAAATACTTGATATCCATATGCTAACTCCTATACATGTATAACATTCTGAATCTGTGAAAAATGATGTAAATCATGATTGATTAATCCTACAAAATAGTCGATTATAGTCATTTCTGACTGCCCAATTTTAAATGACCGTTGCCATTGCTCATCTGTCCATTGCTGAATGTCCTGCAATAATTGACGCCTTGTGGAAATAAAATCATTCAATGTTTCCTCCATTGTTTGTTCACGGCTTTTCTTAGCTGCCATCGTATTCAAATGTGCTACATCTGGCCCTTTCGGCAGACGCTCATCTGTAAAGAGAAAAGGAATTCGGTAATTTTGCACAAACTTGTCCCATGGAGGAAGATGCCCAATTACCTCTGCAACCAACCATTTCCCAGGTTCAATGGGCATACGCCATTGTGCCTCAGATAACCCTCGTAAATTATCTATCCAATCTAAAGATTTTATATAGTGTTTAATGACATAGGTTTTATCTTGTTGCAATTGTTCCCCCTCTTTCTTTTTTTATTGAAGATGAATTTTCAATTCTGGCCAACATAAATGCCATTGTTTTTGCTGTATTCTTTGACGATAAATCGCATAGGCATACTTATTTTCTAGGTAAAACGATGTTGGCTCTACTATGCCTGCTCCTAAAAGATGAATACCGTACGGTGCTGCAATCTCTAGTACCCCATCTGATAATTTTACTCCAATTGCCGTTGGGATTTCTGGGAAATGAGAGATTCCATCAACAGCAGACTGATATGGTTTACTACCATTTAGGACATGCATTCGTGCTTGATTTTTCACGGACCAAGGCTCGTTTGGAGATAACATTCTCAGTTCTTGCTCATACTGCTTCTCTACTTCTTCTGCTAAATTTTCTTTATCAAAATATATCACATCAATATCAGCAATTGGTGTTCTTTCCTCCTTATTGTGAAGGTAATCCCATACCTTTGAGCGAATAATTCCTGCGCATATCCACCAATCTGGTAGTTGCAAGTTTTCTACTGTGGATAAAATGCTCATCACCCAGTCATCAGATGCAATTAAGTTCTTCAGCTCTTCCTCCGATTGAAGCAACCTCATTCTGTCAGCCTCCATTAATATAAATTAAATTTATAAATCACTAAAAATTATATATTAGATTTATACATTAACACCATTTACCCTAAAGCTAATAAAAGAAAGGGAGAAGCTTATGAATAAAATGATCATGCTGTTATTATTTGTACTACTTAGCTTAGTTGGACTTTTCTATACAAACATTTCTTTAACACTCATATGTATCGGAATGGTAGCTGCTTTTATTGGTACACTTGCGGGAGGTGGTGGACTAATTACACTTCCTGCCATGATGCTTGTCGGTATCCCTATTCAAACAAGTATTGCCACAAACAAATTTTCGACAGGCATTTCGTCTTTATCCAGTATTTTTTATCTACTCTATCAGAAGGAGCTACATCTCACATCTATCATCAAATATATAGCTCTTGCTATTGTTGGGGGGATTTGCGGCTCACTTTTAGCGGTTTCGCTGTCTGAGCAAACTATGAACTATATGGCCTGTGTACTACTTCTTTTGGCTTTAGTCGTAACTTTAAAAAATAAGGCATGGACGGAAGTTCCTGATTCGCTAGAACATCAAGCACCTCATTTTTGGCAACCATTTTTCATCGCTATGTATGATGGTGGTTTCGGCCCTGGCTCTTCGACATTTAGCATCTTACACTATCTACGTACTCATCATACTTACATAAAGGCTATACAGCTCACTCGAGTACTCCTCTTCGGGAGCTGTACAGGAGCATTTATTGTGTTTTATCACACTGGCTTTATTCAATGGCACTATGCAATTGCTATGGCAGTTGGCTCCATTATAGGCTCCCAATTAGGTCTTATAGTGCTCCCATACATTCCATTAAAAATAGCCAAAACACTACTAACATTGATTATTATATTGTTGCTTGTTCAAGTTACATTGAAAATAATTTAATGACCACTACTCAAATGCTCATGAATTACCTTCCATTGATCGTTAACTAATGTAAAAATATTAGTTGCTCTACCGCTACCTGATACAAATTTTTCGTTATGATAGCCTTCATAGTGATATGTATAAAGACAGGTAGCCGTCGTTTCATCAACGGTTAACCATTTTACATCAGTAGCTGAATAAACCTCTTCTTTAATGACATTCCATGCATGCTTGAAATAAGCCTCAATCTCCTCTGTTGTTGTGCATGTTTTATCAGAGAACCAATAAATTGCTTGTGGATGCAAAATAGCCTTTACTTGATTAAAATCATGGGTATTTGTTGCTTGGATATAATGTTCCAATGCTTGTTGATGTGTCATCTTCACCCCTCCTTTTTTCACAATATTATCCGATAATTAACTTTTTATAAATCACTAGTTCTCTATCCTTTTCTGCTTTGACAGTAAATAGATGGCAGCTATAATTAAGAAAAAACCACAGACCTGAAGATTAGTTATTTTTTCATCCAATAGAATAGAAGATAAAATCATACTACTAATTGGCAATAAGCTAGTAAGTACACCTGCCCAAGATGCTGAAATTACTGCAAGACCCTGTTGCATCAAAAGAAACGCTATGACGGTTACAACAATGCCGAAATACAATACTAATCCCCACTCTGCAGCTGATATTTCTTTAAATTCAAAATATCTGCTTTCAGCTACAGCAAATGGGAAAAATAATATGACGCCAAATAAGCTAACCATAGTTGAGACTGTAAGAGCACTCATACGATAAGAAATTAACTTACCAATGATGATAAATAAAGATTCACAGAATACTGCACCTAAAATGAATAGATTGCCTAATAATGAAGTTGAATAATGGTTAGTAGTAGAATGGTTAGCAATGTTCATAAGGATAGCTCCCACTACGGCAAGAAGTATGCTAATACCCATATTCCTCGTTAATTTCTCCTTCAAAATAAAATAGGATAGGAATGCCGTGCAGACTGGCAGAGTACCAGTAATAATACCAGCTTCCATAGCAGTCGTTTTTGAAAGACCATGGAGCATTAATAGATTAAATAAAAACACTCCTAATAACGCTTGTAAAAAAATCGCTACTAACTCTTTTCTGTTTAATGTTGAAAATCCCTCTATCTTTATCCACAAAGGAATCAAAATAATTGCAGCCACAAGAAATCTTAGTTCATTAGCTAAGAAAATTGGAAAACTTTGAACAACCAATTTGCCCGCAACAACTGAACTACCAACGATACTCATCGCCACAATAACTTTCCCACTACTCCAGATCCACCTATTCATTTTTCTATACTACTCGTTCCATGGATTCATTAATAATATCGGTTACTGCTAAATATAGGTTTTCAGGGTTTTCAGCAATTCGGTGGCAAAGATATAAGTACCACTCATTTCCATACGTTAAATATACTCTACAACGATAATCTTTCCTTCTTAATTCATTGAGTAATGTAGGGCGTACACCATAAAGCATCTCAACTTCAACATTTGAGTTATCAAGATATTGACGTCGCTCTATCTCTTGAATAAGCATTTCATCATGTGTAGCGATTGATAACAGATGATTCGCATTTACTAACTGATCAACATAATCAAGATAATGCTTGTTCAGTTCTTCTGATCTGATCATGGCTATATCGACAGACTCTTGAAAAGCCCCTTTAACAAGTCTTATTTTCCCTGGATATTGCATAAGTTCTTGTAAATCTAACTTTGTACGATAAAGATGCACTTGCAATGTAATTCCAACATTTGTATACTCCGTTGCTATTTTTTTGTAAAGAGTGATAATATCATTAGTCTTAGAGGATTCTTCCATACTTATCATCAAAGTTATTCCATACTGCTGAGCTTTTTGTGTAAGCTCTTCAAGATGCTTATAAGCTATCTCAGCATTAATAGAAAGACCTATATGAGATAAATCGAAAGATACTGTTTGCTTCAAAGATAAAATCCCCATTTCCTCAATTACTTGTAAAAGCTCATCCTTTGCTCTTTGACAATCCCTTAAATTGGTTGTATTTTCCCCAATATATTCAATGGAGATATTATAATTGTCATTAAGATAATTACGTGCAGCAGCGATGGCATCCTCTCTTTTTTCTCCTGTTACATACCTTTTTGCTGCTTTCCATAATAATGGGTAGAGCTCTGTTGATTGCTGCACCGCATATTTCAAGCGCTCGTCTCGTGCCGCGGCTTTTAAGGCCTGAATCACTAATTCTTCTGTTTTCTTCATATTTATTCCCCCTCTTCGGTATTGGTAAGTACTTTATCATGATAAAATTGGTAACTGTAGAACCACTTTAAAGTGATTTTAAAGGTACCACTTTCAAATCGGAGGTATGTAAAATGTTATGGATACCTATAGATCGAGCATTAGATATTCCTTTAAATCGTCAAATCTATCAGCAAATACGGGAAAAAATTTTAAGTGGACAACTTCAGGCAGGAGAAAAATTAGTATCAACACGAGAGCTTTCAGTAGAATTAAAAGTATCAAGAAATGTCATATTAGAAGCTTATGATCAGTTACTTGCCGAAGGATTTTTAATTGCACGAAGAGGAGCTGGTACATTTGTTGCAGAAGGCACATTGTTACCACAACAGACCAAACCTCTTATTACAAATAAAGCAGGAGATCCAATAGTAGGGAAAGAGGTTGTAAACTTACGCTCGGGTATTCCAGCACTCGACTTGTTTCCTCGTAAAACTTGGGCGAGGATAAGTAACCAGCTATGGCACGATAGTGAGTCCTCCATATTAGGATACGGGGTTCCAGAGGGGCGCATAGAATTAAGGCATACTCTTGCCCACTACTTATTAAGGACAAGGGGCGTTGAATGTCATCCAGAGCAAATTATTATTACATCTGGTGCGACACAGGCAATGATGCTTGTGTCGAGATTATTGCTGTCATCTAATGATATTGCTATTATGGAAGATCCTATAACGAATGATATTCAAACTATCTTTAAAGCTTCTGGTGCTACCATTTATCCGGTACCAGTAGATGATTTCGGGATGAAAACAAGCCTATTACCAGATAATATAGATCCTAAACTTGTCTTTCTAACTCCCTCTCATCAATTTCCTTTAGGAAGTACCTTACCTATTCAGCGTAGAATTCAATTAATTGAGTATGCTAGAAAGAATCATTGCTTTTTAATAGAAGATGATTATGATAGTGAGTTTCGCTACGAAGGGCCACCTGTTAGCTCTTTACAGGGCCTAGATCCAGAGCTAGTTCTCTACATCGGTTCTTTTAGTAAAATTCTCTCTCCCGCATTAAGAATAGGATACATTATCCTTCCAACACAGCTTACTGAAAAATGCCGTCAATTAAAATGGTTTACGGACTTACATACACCTTCCTTAGACCAGCTTATCCTTTCTCGCTTTATACAGGAGGGCTATATGGAAAGACATATCACAAAAATGAAGAAGTTCTATAAAAGCCAACGTGATTTTCTGATTCAATGTTTACAATCCACTTTTTCACATAACATAAAAATATTTGGCTATTCTACAGGTATGCACTTAGTTGCAGAATTTGAGAAGATTGATTTTACCCGAAACTTATTAGTGAAAATAGAACAATTTGGTGTAAAGGTTTACCCAGTAGAGGATCATACAATTAAAAAGGGAAAATATAATAACAGATTGATTATTGGCTATGGTCATTTACAAAAGCATGAAATTGAACTAGGCATCACTAGACTTTTTCAAGCAATTTATCATTAGGAGGATGTCTGTGCTAGCTACTATTGAAAAACAATCAAATTACCATATTGCTACATTCAAACGGCCATTACTATATTCAATAGATGCCGTTTGGGCCGCTATGACTAACAATGAAAACCTACAAAAATGGATGAGTAATTTAGAAATCATTGAGCTACGTAAGAACGGGAAAATACATTTTAATATGAATGATGGAACAGGTAATTTTGAGGAAATAACCATCACAGATTATGTTGAGAAAGAAGTATTAGGATTTGGTTGGGGAACAGATACGGTGAGATTTGAATTATTTTCTACTGAAAAGGGTTCTTTATTGGTATTAGTGGAGACACTTCAAAATCTGACAGAGCATACACCGAAGGATTTAGCAGGATGGCATATTTGTCTTGATATGTTAAAAGATCTACTAAATGGCGTTGACCATCAATATTTCCCAATGGATGAATGGCAGCAAAGATTCAGCGAATACCAAAAAATGCTGAATAGTATAAAGTAAAATAATACAAAAAATCCTAGAGCAGCATTACTCTAGGATTTCTATTATTGATAAAAGGCTGTAGCAATTGCTAGTGCTTTTAAAGGATCTTTGATTGAATCCAGTGTGTAAACAAGCTTTTCATCCTGCCACACAATTAAATTACCTGATTGATAGACATCTAGCTGAGCCATGCCATATTGCCTTGGAATAGGCAGCATGTGGTTTTCTAAATACGCTACTGCCTGCTTAGCAAGTTTGACACCTGCATCAGGATTATCAGTTCGTGTATGAGTGGCAATTGCCCATCGCCCTTCGTTCCAACCAGTCCATAATGAACCAGCGCCTGCATCTTGATAACCTTTTATATTGTAACCAAGATCAACCTCTTGCCCGCCATTTTGATTAAAATTATCAAATGCTATCTGTGTGCTTGCACCTTCCACACTTTTATATTTCTTGACCAGCAATCTTCCAATAACAGTCGCTGATTTCTTTAATCGAATATCGTTAATTGGCATATTCTCTTTGCTCTCATAAAAAATAACTTCAACCTGGTCGCCCTGTGTTCTTGCTGTAGCTGATAAAAATGTACCCTCTGCAATAGGTAACGTTGTTGGCATTTTTATTGGAACATTGAAATGTATCTGCTCCTTTATTTGTTGAAGAGCTTCAGTTGCTTGAACCGTATCAATTTGATCATTATTAGACAGTGCTACAGATGTACTTGTTTCAATCTCATGTTCTTGTGCATTCTTATTTCGTTCAGCACAAGCACTTAAGCTACAAATGCTTAACAATAAAAAGAGAAATACTACCTTTTTCAACATGTTAACCCCCATTTAAGAAATGCCTTCTCTCCATATTTTCCCCTGAAAAAGGTTAACTTAAACGCTTCAGCTATCGAAGTTCATTGATGCGCTTCGTCAGCTCATTAAACTTCTGATCAAGCATGGTGTAGTCCTTATCTTTTACTGTTAGAAAGCTCAGTTTGCCTAAAATCTCTTGTCTTTCCGTTTCAAGCTTTAAACGGAGAGCCGCTGTATCATCCACTTTATTCGGTGTGACTTCTGTCCACTTTTTCTTGATGTGCTGACCGTGAAGCTCCCAAACACTGTTCGTGACTTTTTCTAGAAAGTATCGATCATGTGAAACGACAAGCAATGTTCCATTATATTGAGTAAGAGTATGCTCTAACTGCTCACGAGAAGGTAGATCAAGATGGTTTGTCGGCTCATCTAAAATAAGAACATTTTTATCCTCTAAAATATAAGCCATCAGCTTACACTTTACGCGTTCTCCCATACTCATTTTGCCTATGGGAGATGTCCAATGTGTCAGTGTAAACCCTAAATTCTTCATCAAGTTGCGCACTTTAGCACGCTCTTCAAATGTCTCTTGATAAAAATATTGCTCTGGTGTCTGATCAAGTGGTAAATCAAATACTTCCTGTGTCAGATAACCAATGTTTGCAGCTGGTGATACCCATACTTCACCCTCAGCTTCTAGCTTGCCTAAAAGAACTTTTAAAAAGCTTGTTTTCCCACTTCCATTCTTTCCTGTTATAGCTATCTTATCTCCAAATTGAGCCGTAATATTCACATCGTTAAATAGTATGCGTTCACCAAATTTTAAAGATAAATGCTTGATTTCCAGTAAGCGCTTGCCAACTCGTTGATTCGTGCCTAAAGAAAAACGAATCTCTGCTTCTGGCTCCACTGCTTCCACTCTTGTCTTCGCAAGTTCAGCCTCTAATCGCTTTTTCTTAGATTTCACCTGAGAATCTAAACGCTTTGCTTTCACACGATGGTACTCCTTAAAACCTTCCAGTTTTGTTGACTGGGCGTGGCCCTTTTGTGACCAAGACGTCAGTTCCGACATTTGAGCCTCAATTCGTTCAATGTTTTTTTGCTGCTTCTCGTAGGCACGTTGCTGTGTTAATCGTCGGTGTTCCCTATCAGCCATGTAGCTTGTATAATTGCCATCATGTTCAATCAGGCTTTTTTCCTCAATAGACCAGATTTTTGTGGCAACCTTATCTAAAAAATAGCGATCATGTGATACCACGATGATTGTCCCCTTATAGTTTTGTACTTGTCTGATGAGGAATGCGGTACTTCGTTCATCTAAATGATTCGTTGGTTCATCAAGTAATAAAATTTGAGCATTCTGGGAAAAACCTTCTGCAAGACGCATTTTCAGCTTTTCACCCCCACTTAACGCTGCAAATGACACATTAGGTACCTGCCACTTAGCCAGCAGATCAGCTTCTCTTGCGGATACTTCTAGTTTGTCAAAATGAGCTAGCTCCTGTTCAACAAATGTAATTTTTAAAGCCTGTGCTCCCTGAATTACTCCCATAGTTGGTGATAATGTACCTTGAATCAATTGTAATAATGTCGATTTCCCAGCACCATTCCTCCCTATAATGCCGATGACTTCGCCTTTTTTTACTGTGCCTGTCACATGCTCAAATAACAACATATCCTTTATTTCATAACGTACATCCTGTAATTTTAAAAGTTCCTTCATACTATCCATCCTCTCCAGTTGGAGGGACAAAAAAATCCCTCCAATTCATTTGGAAGGATTAGTCGCTACAATATCATACACAAATAAGCTCCAAAATTATTGTGAAAACAAGCTTTGGAGTAGCTAAATATCGGCAGTGGTTTGCGAATATAAAGCAATTATTATGAAAAATGGGCAGACTAATCCTATTTTTGTTGTTCGTGAAATATAAAATTTCCTATACAAAAATTAAGATTAGTTATTCATTAGCCACCCATCTTCCCTTCATTCATCGTTATCGTCATTGTAACATCATTTTTTTAAAAATAAAACTCCATACCTTGAGCTAAGTCTATCTAAAACATTCATAGGAACGAATTTGGTTTCTAGAAATGGTACGGAAATACCAGCCATATCTTCGACTCCATCTAAAGCCAGCAATGATTTCCCTTCCTACAGCTGTTGGGAAAAACCAAAAACTTCTACCACTATTCATCCAAATATACGTATTTCTAAATAAACAGGAGCGTATACCACTAGAACCTTCTCGCCAAGCAGGAATTGGTGGTGAAAAACCTGGTGGTGTACTCATTGGCATTTGTCCTGCGGGAGGGGGGCCGAAATGAGTTGGCCCAAATGACGTTGTTTCAAAATCATTATAACCTCCCCAACCACCAGGTCTTCTAAAATTATCTTCTCTAAATGGATTATTATACACACAAACCCTCCTTTTACATTATTCAATATATGTAAAAGGGCGATTCACCGTTGAGCCATTGCCCATTTACCAAAGGTAACCTAGTTCCTATTATTGTATAATGGAAGGAAAATCCTTCAAAAAGGAGTACTTATGAAAAAATTATTGATACTCTTATTAGCCCTGCTTATCGCAGGTAGTATGTGGATGCTGCTTGCTAAAAATTCAGTCTCTTCTTCCATAAATTTTCAAGCAAAGCTTGCTGATGTGAAAGATTACACATACTACTTAGATAAAGGCAACGATGCCATTGGCAAGAGCATGACGAAGTTAGATTTAGTGATTGTAGAACCTCTTGAAATGCAGCAAAAGTATATCGTCAATGCTCAAAAAAGCGGTACTTTAGTGTACGGCTATATTAATGTGATGGAAGCAGACAAATGGAATACAGCACTCTATCAACAATTAAAGGAAGAAGATTTTTATCGAGACAAACAGGGTGAAAGAATGTATTTTGCCAAATGGGATTCTTTTTTAATGGATTTGACTTCTACGCACTATCAAGACATTTTGCTAGCAGAAATAGAGCAGCAAATTGTTCAGAAAGGCTTAGACGGTGTGTTTTTAGATACGGTTGGTAATATCAATTCCTATTTACCTGAAGATGAACAAAAGTGGCAAAATGAAGCCATGTTATCTTTTATCCAACAAATCAAAAAACGACATCCAAATATATCTGTTGCTCAAAATTGGGGATTTCAAACACTCGCCGATTATACAGCACCATATATTGATTTTATTATGTGGGAGGATTTTTCGTATCCTGTGGTAGGAAAAGATAAATGGTCACTCGATATGATGCAACAGCTTGTCCACATACGCAATAAATTTGGTACACAGGTGATGGCAATTGGTTTTGAAGAAGAATCAAAAAGCCGTGCATTAGCTGAGAAGCATCATTTCAAATTCTTTTACAGTCCTGCTGGTTCTTACTATAATAGCTGGCAATCATCCTTACTTCCCTCTGACAAACGACTGTTTTGAGGGATATTTGTTTAAGAGCTCATCTCAGGGGTAGACTAAAAGAAAATCAGCTTGAGGTGATAGGATTGGATATGACCAATATGTATGAAGAACAAAAACATCAGCATGAAAATCGCTTTCAATATAAGCAGCGTAACATGTGGACTGGGATTTTATTTGGGCTTGGGGTTGTTGCATTTATAGATGAGGTGATTTTTCACCAATTATTACACTGGCATCATTTCTATGATAAGTCTACAGCAGCTATTGGACTAGTTTCAGATGGTTTATTTCATGCATTCAGCTTTTTTGCTACCATTGGATCTGCTTTTTTATTGGCTGATCTAAATAGAAAACATGGGTTTTGGCTAAAAAGATGGCTAGGCGGTATTTTTCTTGGAGCAGGCTCATTTCAGCTTTACGATGGAATTATACAACATAAATTCATGAAACTTCACCAAATTCGTTACAATGTTGAAATACTTCCCTATGATATCGTTTGGAACATATTGGCGGCGCTATTAATAATTATCGGTATTGTCTTACTGCTCCAAACAAATCAAAAAGATCAATAGGAGGTGGCGCATCTTGCATTCTCACGATGTTCATGCTCAAAACTTTCCTATTATGGTTCAGCTTCTACTGGCCTTGCCATTTGTTCTAGCTCTTATAGGCTATATCCTCGCTGTTATTATTTCGAATCAACATAAAAAACAATGGCCTCATTTCCGTACTATCTGTTGGATTGTTGGAAATGTCTGTGCTCTGATTACATTAATCGGCCCATTGGCTGCTCTTAGTCATATTCATTTTGACGCACATATGATAGGACATTTATTGCTTGGCATGCTGGCACCATTACTTATGGCTTTAGCAGCACCAATGACTCTGCTGTTAAGAACCTTACCAGTAAACAGGGCACGTATTCTCTCTCGACTACTAAAAAATCCGTATGTTCGTTTTATTCGTCATCCAATTATTGCATCTATTCTAAATGTAGGAGGCCTATGGTTACTCTATACAACCTCACTTTTCAATTTGATGCATGAACATATACTATTGTATGTATTCATTCATCTCCATATTTTTCTAGCGGGTTATTTGTTTACTATTGCCTTTATTTATATTGATCCTACTCCACATTCATACTCTTATGTTTTTCGATCCCTTACATTAGTAGTAGCATTGGCTGCTCATGCCATATTGGCAAAATTTATTTTTGCAAATCCGCCTCATCATGTACCATCCACTGAGGCAGAACTAGGTGCTAAGATCATGTACTACGGTGGAGATGCTATTGAAATCCTTCTTGTGTATATTCTCTTTTATCAATGGTTTAAAAGCACAAGGAATAGTATTCAACCCAAAGCAGCTACTTCATCACGCTAATCTCGCCCTGTTGATTAGGTTAAATAGGATTGGATAATCTGCCAGTCCTCTAGCTTTTCAGTGAACGTTTTAATATTTTTCCCTGGTATTGGACTTGTTGATGGCATTTTTTTATAGGCTCGTCCTTCTAGAAGCCCTAAGCCAATATGCTTTTTAAAAACCTCAAATGCTTTCGCTCCATTAAAAAGCACTAATTGAATATTAGGGTATTGTTCAAAAAGGGTTTGAAAATCATTGGGCTTTTCATTGCGTATCGCTGCATCTAAACTTCCTTCACGTTCACAAGTTGCAATCGTGTCCCAAAGACCGATTGCATTGTTTTTTAATAAGGCTATTCTCTCTGTATAATCATTTGGAATCGCTATCTGTAATAACTCACCCATAATAGGCCAAAAGTGATTGCGTGGATTGCCATAGTACTGCTGTTTCTCTAACGATTGTTTTCCTGGCATGGATCCAACAATGAGCACCCTTGTTGATGAGTCTACAATTGGTAATAATATATTTTTTAATTCATTGGACACAACAATCACTCCTTTTCTCTATTGTAGCGGAAAATTCGAACCAGTAAGTAAATCTTGGCTTGAAATGAATAAGGGATGTTGGCATAAATGGTTCATTTTATACGACTGCACAATTTTGTAGCCTATACAGTAGCCTATCCAAGGTGGAAGGGCCCCCCCGTATAGAAATGGATGATGTTGTTTGATTCCTTGAAGTTGTAAATTCGGTAAAAAATGATGCTCCCATAAAGCTAAAAGTTCTTTTTCTGAGTAGGATTGTAACCAAGGAGCAATCCACCTTTCTCCGTATAAATCTTTCACCGCATCTTCTGCTAAGCCTTCTAAAATGAGAGAATCCAATAAAGTCATATCATCTAAAGTTTTTTTTAATATGTGTATACGACAAACATGGTTATATTCATGAGCAAATAATGCTTGAAGCTCCTGCTTTTCTAAATCACCCACAAATAAAAAAAGCGAATGAGGATAAGCGACACCATTTTTATTGGTTATCGTTTGCTGCTGAGTAATTGGGAAAATATAAATTGGTATTGATGGGCCATTCCATTTCCTCTGTAAGTATAGGAACTCCTGCTGTACACTGGCCCATACTTTTTGCCTCTTTAATTTTTCAACATCGACTTCCTCATGAGGTAAAAAAAGACCCTGTTGCTGTAATGTATAGTGAATTTCTTCTGGAAGCCCATCTCGAAATAGTTTGACTAATCGACCGCAAAGAATCGAGCATTGTAAGCTTGTTCGCTCATCCTTTCTAGTTGATTTTCTAGCACTTACAAATTCATCTAACCACTTATCCGTTGACACAACTGCCATATTATCACCTCTTCACAGCATATGTCTTGAATAGACAATCGGCTAGTGATAAATGCATCAAATCGCATATATTAGCTTGTAATGACAATGAAAGGAGGGATATGTGTGAATCCAGCTGATGCTTATAGTCTTTGCTGTAAATATCATGGTAAACGTGTTCGAATCTCGGATTCATCTGGTAAAGTACATGTTGGAGAAATCACAAGGGTAGATAGAAGACAGGTATGGATTCTACCTGATAGAAGATATAGTGGTTATGGTTTAGGGTTTTGGGGATTTGGAGGAGAAGGTTTTGGCTATGGAATTGCTCTAGGAACAATTTTAGGTATTGCGCTAGCTCCAATTATTTTCTTCTAATTCAAACCTTTTATTTAAGTGAAAAAGAAGCCATTTCAAACATTCTTGAGATGGCTCATTTTTCATTATTGAACTTGTTCTTGTTGCTGTTTGCTTTCAATCAGCTCGGATATTGTAACAAATGTGTAGCCTTGCTTTTTTAATGCAGGTAGTATTTCTTCTAGTGCTTGAATTGTTTGTGTACGGTTCCCGCCACCATCATGAAATAAAATAACATCTCCAGGCCTTGTTCCCTTCATTACCTTTTGCACAATTTTCCTTACACCAGGCTCTTTCCAATCTTGCGTATCCTGATGCCAGGACCACATTACTACCTTATAGCCGTCCTTAACAGCAGCATTAATCATAGCATCCGTGTAATTTCCACCAACGGGACGGAATAAAATTGGGGAAAAACCAGTAATACTATAAATCGTGTCATTTGTCTGTTGAAGCTCCTCTTGCAATTTTTTGATGGAAACTTTAAATGGATGTGTATACGTATGATTTGCTAATTCATGGCCTTCTGTATAAGAACGTAAAACAAGCTCTGGATATTTTTCTGCATTTTTTCCAATAATAAAAAAGGTGGCTTTTGCATCATATTTTGCTAATAAATCTAGCACAGCAGCTGTGTATTTAGGATGTGGACCATCATCAAAGGTGAGTGCAACAATTTTATCCTCTGTTTTGATATCCCAAACAACTTCACCTGTCTCCTCATAATAAGGACGACCTCTATCTGCGTAGCCTTCCTGCACTAAAAATCCCGAGATGATTAAAAAGAAAACCATAAAAATGAATACGTAATTACGTGTCATAGCATCACCTCCCAAGTCCGAAATCACAGAACTCCGTCAACTTACTATTTACGAATTACCCGGAAATATACTTGTGAAGGATTGTCTGTTTTCTCCTTTTAATTATTTCAAAAAAATTTTAAACGTTCTTTATAATTTTGAACAATATGTGAAAATCTTTGAATAGTACTTTATTTTTTTATTTATTGATGTAAAATTAAATCAAATCTGATATATAACAGTTATTATAAATATATAAATGTTATGCAACACAATAAAGGGGATGACATATATGTGGATTATTACAGTATTTGAAGAAAACACTTATCGCATGTTTGAGTATAGTTCTAAACGTGAGGCAACAAATGCATTACATAAATTTAAAGAAACTGCTTTGCTTTCTTATACAAGATAAGAAAGGATAAAAGGAATCTATTCATTTGAGTAGATTCCTTTTTGTTAAAAAGTACCTCCGATGCTTCCCCTAATTCCTTTCATCCTTATACATCTAGCAACATATTTAGTTTTTTTTTCATGAAAATGTCGAACACCTTGCTAGCCTTCACCATATGTATATAGAGAAAAGGAGTGATTTCAATGGTGACAATTGAACCTATTATGATTAAAGGGCATTTCTTCACTGCAGTAGTTGTTCAATTACCTAAAACAACATTACTAACGATTTCTAATGATACAGGCTACATTATGTGTGGTGCTTTAGATGTCGGCCTATTAAATAGTCGCTTAGTTGATCGAAAAATTATTGCTGGTCGTGCAGTAGGCGTGAAAACAATTGACGAGCTATTAACAGCTCCATTAGAATCTGTAACATATGAAGCAGAACAGCTTGGTATTACAGAAGGAATGACTGGTGTAGAGGCACTTTTAAAAATGATCTAATTGGCTAAAAAAGCGTCAACTAGACGCTTTTCTTTTTTGTTTGCTAACTATTTGAATAAGCAATTTCCCCATTTCCCATACTGTTGGACAAAGGGAGTTGTTAGTATGAATAGTAGGCAACATGTTAAAATACACGCCACATTACTTATTATTGTTTTAATTGTTTTCATCTGGTCTGTTATAAAGCCGTCCTCCTATTTAGATTGGCTAGCTGAAGTTAGTCCTGGAATTGTGGCAATAACAGTCGTTGTTTGCATTTATCATAAATTTCGCTTTACCACATTTTCTTATTTTATTATCGCTCTCTTGTCGATCCTGACATTTATAGGTGGGCATTATACCTATTCGGAAGTCCCTTTTTTTAATTGGATAAAAGATGAATTTCATTTACAACGTAATCACTATGATAGGTTTGGTCATTTTTTAAAAGGTTTATTAGCCATCGTAATAAGGGAAATACTAATCAGGAAAACACCACTTACAAAAGGAGCTTGGCTTACAGGTATTACGATCAGTATTCTGCTCGCAATTGCTGCTTTTTATGAAATCATTGAATGGTTAAGCACAAGAATCTCGAAGGGAAGTAAAGGAGCAAAGGATTTTTTAGGCATGCAGGGAGATAAATGGGATGCACAATGGGACATGTTTTTAGCCTTGCTGGGAGCTATTTTAGCTTTACTTCTATTCACAAAGCTCCATGACAAATTTTTAAAAAGAATAAACAAATCATAAATATTTTTGCATAGCATGATTATATAACCTATGAAAGGTGGTATTAGATGTACTATGCACAGGTCAATCAACAAACACATCATCCATCACGTACTATGATTGTAATCGGCTATGGACAGGTAATGGCTACACCAAGCTCTGTACAATTACAAATTGAAGTCCAAACACAGGGCAACCATGTACAAGGTCCTCAACAGGAAAATGCGGCAATCATGAATGAAGTTATGCAATCACTTATCGCACTTGGTATTCCAAGAGAACAAATTCAAACTGCTAGTTATACAATCACACCACTATATAATTTCGAAGATGGCAAACAAATTTTTAATGGCTATGAAGTAGTCAACGCCATTTCCGTCAACGTTTCGGATACCAATGATTTGGGCTTAATCATTGATACGGCTGTAGAAAATGGGGCAAATCGAATAACCAATATTCAGTTCAAAATGGACCATACCGATGCTTACTATCAGCAAGCATTAAGTTTAGCGCTACAGAATGCTCAATTGAAGGCGAAAACAATAGCAGAAACTATGCACCTGCCTTTGCAGCCACTCCCTGTAGAGATTGTGGAAGAGCAGGCTAACACACCTATCCTTTATCGCTCTATGGCTGTATCCTCGGGAATCACGCCTATAGAACAGGGACAAATTGCTATTGATGCTACTGTTCGTGTGAAATTTCAATACTAAAGTTAGGAGCCTTCCGCTACTCAAAGTGCAGAAGGCCCTCATTTATTTTACAAGTGTATTTTTTTCAATAAGGATTTCATCATCCTGAGTTTTAATAACCATATCAAAATGTTGGCAATGTGGATGCATAAATAATTCATATTGAATACGTCGCTCATCATGTGATTGTTTTAAATAATTTATATCTGTCCCTCTTTCAAGCACATCACGATCTGATCTTCTTTTAAGTTCTGTAGCCCCATCCGTATAAAAATAAATCTTTAAATCGAATAACTGCGGATCTATAAATGCTACACACATTCCTTCTACTATCGTGATCTGTTTTTTTGAAGAAATTAATGCACTTTTCATATAATGTGTATCGATTGTCATTAAATCGAGTCCTTCTCTTATCATCTGAACATCTCGCTCCAATGATGGTAGATGATGAGCAGCGGGATGACAAGCCGTCATTTTAAAACGATGATGCTCATTTTGATATGTATATTCAAGTATTGATTGTTTGCGAATATCCGAATCCACAATATACGGATCAGTATTTAAATAATTCACTTCATCTTGATCTAAAGCATGTATAAGTTTTTTGGCAAATGTCGTTTTTCCAGCAGCTCCATGACCAGAAATGCCGATTATGATTTTTTTATCAGCTTGTTTAACCCATCTTAAAATTTCTTTTAATATCGTCTCCATCATACTCTCCTTCACTATAAAAGGTATGGCAAGAAACAATTCCTACCATACCACTTAATATTAGCCTTCATTATACGGGGAATCCCATATTCGCTCTATCATTACTCCATTATGCTTAGGGCTTAGTAGAAAAACATCTGGGTTGCTTAAATTTTTCCAACAGTGAAAATCAACATCCTTATCATAATACTTCAGTAGCAAAGAGATGATATTGCCATGACTCACAATTAATGTATTATCAACATCCTGAGCAAATGCATCTTTTGCAAGGTCTACAATTCGATGCATCGCTTCATTACTGGATTCTCCACCATCATATTTTAAATCCATATCAACAAATGTCGCCTGTAATTTTTCGTACCAATCTGGAAAATCTATAGTACTTAAAAGGCGCTCCGAAAGACGTTCATCAATTTCAATCGTTATACTTTCTCTGCTACTTAATGGTTCAATGGATTGGATTGCTCGTAAGAAAGGGCTAGATACAATTCGATCAATTTTTAGATTCTTGAAAAATTCAGCTAAACTATTTGCTTGCTCTATTCCCTTCTGTGTTAAGGGTGCATCTAGTGATTGTCCTTGTGCTAGACAATGTCTAATGACATAAATTTTCCCCATAAAAATCTCCTAATTTAGAAAGTCATTTATAAACGATTATTATACCCCGTTTACTAAATAGCTCCGATTTAAATGTTCCTATTCATTATCTCACTTGTTCTACATTTCCCCCCAAAATAATTCGTCCCTATCACACCAATAATAATCATGATGCCACCAATAAGATGATATAGATGGAAATCTTCCTGTAAAAATAAGACCCCTGCCAAAATAGTAATAAGTGTTGCAAAATTGCTAAAGACACTCATTTTAGATGCTTCCAATTTAGATAAAGCATAATTAGATAAATAGGATGTACCAAGTGAAGATAGTATACCTAAATATAAAATAGCGAAGACAAAATGAGCATGTGTTAATGGCTTAAAAAATTCATTGAGTGTTCCATTCATCATATGACTTCCAAGAGCCATTCCATTAAAAATAACAAATCCACACAATGTCATGACATATGTTAATGCTAGTAAAGAATATTTCTTGGTAAGCCCTCTAGCAAAAATATTATAAAGTGATGTCGCAATCGCTGATAGTAAAATAAATCCACTTCCTATGACATTTCCTGTAGTAGTATTTGCTCCATTCATCATTAACAGATAGATGACACCAAGTACGGACAAACTTACAGATACAAGTTGACCCCGAGTAGCTTTTTCCTTTAACAATAAACCTGCCAATGCTAATGTAAAAATAGGGATTGTCGCTTGAATAATTCCCGCCTCTGATGAGGAAATTTTAGCAAGTCCAAGCACTTGAAACGTAAAAAAAGCAATTGGATACAAGATGGCTAACGGTAATATTTTTAGTATGTCCTGCATGTTCATTATTAGCTTATTTTTTGTCATTACCATGATTATAACAATACCGATGAATGCAAAAGTAAAACGATGTGCAAGTATATCAATAGGACTTGCTACAGTCAACGTAACTTTCACAAACATAAATGAGAGCCCAATGACAAATGCATAAATTATTGCTGCTATATAGGCATTTCTATTTTCTGACATAGGATCGTACTCCTTCTTTAAACATTCCGGCCGGTATAGTTATCGTATTAAATAGAGAACTTATTGACGATATAAAAAAAACACATCTGTACCGATACAGATGTGCTGGAGGTTATGTATGCTTAAATACGAATGGATTTATTCTCAGCTCCTGACTCAGATCCAAACAGGCTCACTTCAAGCAGGGGCAAAACTCCCCTCGATTCGCCAGTTATCACAGCAATTTTCCTGTAGTAAGAGTACGATTTTAGCATCTTTAAAAAAACTGGAGGATCAGCATCTTATCTATTCAATGCTTAAAAGTGGCTACTATGTTGTTGATCATCAACTGCCCATCCAACCAAAAATGAAAAATTACATAGATTTTGCTACATCTTCGCCCAATTGGCATGCATTCCCTTATCAAGATTTTCAGCATTGTATTAATAAGGCCATCGACACATACCAAGCAGATTTATTTAGATATGGGACACCAAAAGGCCTACCGTCATTAATAGCGGAAGCAAAAAAACTATTAACAAGCTATCAACTGTTTACAAAGGAAGAAAATATTTTCATTACTTCAGGTGTCCAACAATCTCTATCCTTGCTAAGTATAATGCCCTTTCCAAATGGTCGCTCAACGATCTTAGTGGAACAACCTAGCTATCATTTGTATATGGATTATTTAAAAACCTATGAACTTCCGGCAATGGGCATCAAAAGAACAACGGATGGCATTGATTTAGATGAACTAGAAAACATTTTTAGTAAACACGACATAAAGTTTTTTTATACGATGCCACGTCTGCACAACCCTCTAGGAACTTCCTATAGTAAAAAAGAAAAGGATTCAATACGAAAACTTGCCTATAAATATAATGTGTATATAGTTGAAGATGATTATTTAGCGGATTTTGAGCAAAATACAAAAATAGATCCCCTATTTACGGAGGATACACAGGATCGGGTTATTTATTTAAAAAGCTTTTCTAAAATTATGTTTCCTGGCTTACGTATCGGACTTGCCGTATTACCAAATGTTTTGATTAATACCTTTCAACAGTATAAAAATACCACTGATATTGATAGCTCCATGATCTCCCAAGCTGCATTAGAGCTCTACTTGAAAAGTGGTATGTTTGAACGTTATCAGAAGAAAGTCAGTGAAGCTTATGCAAGCCGAGCAAATCAACTTCAACAATCTATAGCAACTCATCTGGCAGACTATCAATCCTCTAAGGAAATCTGTATGCATAGCCATATCATTCTACCGAGACAGGTGAATACTTCTAAGATTATTGATCATTTGGCACAACAAAATATTTTGTTAGATCCTATTAAACGCAATTATTTAGATGCATTTTATCGGGAACGTATTATCAAACTAAATGTATCGAATATAGACGAATCCAAGATTGATGTTGGCATAAGGGAAATTGCGCTAGCCCTTCATAACACGAGCAATTATTTCTAAAGCACATTATTCATGAAACCTTATTGTAGCTCATATAATTAGACATCATAAATTGGTTCAATAAGGAGGATTCAATGCAATCTGAGAAATTGCGACTAAGGAAGATTCAACGTCTTGCATATGAAATTATGGATGAGATGCACAAAGAAAAGCATCGCACAGAGATGCACAAATTAATTCCGATTATTGATAACTTGTCGCGGGCAATTGGGGATTTAACAGATTCTGTTGGTAAATACTCACTGGATTATGTAGAAGAAAAAGTAAAAAATGCCCATGCTCTTTTATTTAACAAAGAAAAGGTAGATATTTATTAATAAAGACAGGGAAAAAGGGTAACCATATACATGGCTACCCTTTTGGCATTAATGCGTTTCAGGTTCGAATGTTTTACAGTCTGTTTCCTCGCTGTTGGAAGCATGTTGTCCCTTTTGGCTGACAACATAAATTTTTTCAGCTGTGCATTTGTTACCAGAATCCCAAAATGTGCAGTTATTGACTTCACAAAGAATTTCTTGTGCCATCGTCTCACACCTCCTCCTTGTTATCTTTAACAAATTAGAGGTAATCAATACGTTATTCAAAAAAGTCATCTTGCACTTTTGTCAGTGCTGTCTGATTCACTCCATACTGAAGTCTAGATTAGTAGGATGATTTGATAAATGTTCCTGAGTAAGCATATTTGTTGAGGGTACCTTGTTGTCAACTTCTTCAAAACGGAAGCCATCTGCCCAGACTTTACCCGAACCAATTAGTAACACACCAAAATAAATGGAATTACCTTCTTCAGGTACGTCTAAGACAATAGAATAATGATTCCATTCAGTAGAACCTGTCACAGGGCGTTGATCCATATTATCAAATTGAATCGTATCACCTGTACCATTGTCAATACGCATCCATGCACCACACTTTGTAGCATCTGCCGTCTTTAAGTAGCATGACATTTTCAAGCGTTTCCCTTTATAGTCAGCTGCCTGAAAACCCTGCATCATTGTAGCAAATTGACCATGATTTGCTGAGGCAGTTGTGGAATACAATACTCCTGAACGCTTCCCTGAATGAAATACCTTGTCATCTGTATGAAATTTATACAATTCTGGATTAGCACCACTCAACACCCAACCTTTAACCTGTTCAACTGTTTCCATGTAATGTTCCTCCTCCATCATATTTAATGATTGCATTACTTTTCGATACTTCCCTGGTGGTAAAGCATAAACTTCTTTAAAGGCTCTTGTAAAAGCCTCTTGTGATTGAAACTGAAGTGTAACAGCAATCGTTAATATCGATACATTAGAGTACATCAAATAACTCGCTGCCATAGCTAGCCGACGTATACGAATATATTCACCAATCGTAATTCCCGTTTCTTGCTTAAAAATTCGGCTTAGATGGTACTTCGAATAGCCAGCAGTATTAGGAAGACATTCAAAAGAAATTTCTTCCATCAATTGCTCCTCGATATAGGCAATAGTTCTTTGTGTCGCTTGACTATACTCCATGTTACTCACCTCATCTTTATCATAATGGAGAAGGAAACAGATTTTTTGATGGAGGTTGCTAAATTTAGCTTAATCAATTATTTTTGTTGGTGTTGCTTCTTGCACAACGATGAGACCATCATAAGCTTCCTCAGGTGTCATTTTAATGGTGTACAGCATTTGTGTCAGCTTATACCACGGACGAAAATCATCGCCGATATTGCCCATTCTTTGCTTTTTGGAAAGAATATTCGCCAGCTCCTTCGATTGTTTGGCAGCTTCAAAATCCACATAAAAGATGTTATTATCAATGTCACTAAAGGCATCCACTAAAGCATTGTGATGCTCAATCGTATATTCCTTTCGTGCTCCAGACCCATTTTGTGCCTGGAATGTATTTTTCACAAAGTCTGTGCCAATCGCAAAATATTGATCTTTATATATCTCACTTAAATAATGCCCCATCGATTGATAGCCTGCCATCGTAGCAGAAGTTTTCTCAATATGACCATTATGAGCAGACATTAATACTTTATCATGACCTTGTGTTGCTTCATATTCAACAATCCATTGTAAATTTTCAGCTAAATATTCGTCCCGTAAATTCATATAATTACCATCATTTAAAAATAATTGCGTACGCTGCTTCATAATTTGCGCATATTGAACAGCAAATGCGAATTCATCCTTTGAAGATTTTTTCTCATACATCGCTTTGTTTGATTGTAAATCGTTGATTATTGTATCAATGGTTTTATCAAGCTCAAGTAGCTGACTATCCGATAAATCTCTCATCGTTTTGTTGGAAACATGCTCTAGCTTAGTCGTGAATTTTCGTGCATTGTCAGCATGTACCTTGGCGTAAAAATCAAGTAACCCCTTTTTGCTGTAATCATAGCGTTGCATATCATTTCCATAAAAGTAAATTTTATCTTGAACATCAACTGTCTGATTATAGTCATGCATCCACTGCACAAACTCTACCATTTGTTCTGTTTTGTAGATGCCATAGTCTAACGCTTTTATAGCTTCCTCCGCCGTTCCGACACCGTTTTCGATAAATTGATTTATCTGCTGGGCCCCACCAAAATCTCCTTCTAAAACGAAAACATGGACATTTTCATTTTTTATCATCGCTTCAAATACATCTTTTTTTAATGTTTGAAATTCGATATTACCATGTGTTGCTTCCCCAAAACCAATAATTTTTACATCATCAGGAATGTTGATGTCTTTAATTTCATTCGTATATTGTGCGGCATCTTTTACGGCCTCTCTCTGTCCACATCCTACTAAAGCTACTAATAGCATCGATGCAGTTAAAAAACGTAAGCTACGTTTCAGCATTCTCATTCTCCTTTTAGCTTAAATAGATTTTCGCTGGAAATAGTAATATCCTCCGAGGAAAAATACGATGAATCCGCCACCTACTACGGTTAACAATTGCTCCCACGGTACAAAGAATACATCGTCTGTATTGCCCCCTATATACATCATCGAAAAGGGTTGTGCCCAAGGATAATACGGACCAATTCTTTCAGAATTCACTGCTAAAATTGATGGTAAAGTAAATATGACATTAACAGCAAATGGAGCAGCAAAGCTTTTAAACATAATGGACATCCACAATTGCAAGGCTACTAATGGCAATGTCGCTACCCAGCCTCCTACTATGCTTTTCCAAACAATCTCCATAGGAAAAGAATCTGTATAGCCTTTTACCATCCCAACAGCAAAGACCGAGCCTAAATACAATATCTGCATTGCTAAAACAAGCAGCATAATCAATATGTATTTAGCAACAAATACTTTCCCTCTTGTTACTGGTAATGCTAAAAGTTGCTTCCATCCACCAGACTGATGTTCATACCTACAAATAAGACTGGTAAAAACACCAGAAATAAGAGGTAAAAATAATAGAGCATATGTTAAATTCATCGAAAATAACGATATATACCACTCATTGATTTCAATCCCCTGCATGTTGTCCTCTAAATTAGCGGATAGTCCTATAAAAAGTCCAATCATGGGTCCTGCTAAAATAATTGGTACCATTTTTGATTTACGTAACTTAAACCACTCAGCTTGAAGTAAAGCAATCATTATTTCACGTCCCTTCTTGCAAAATCAACCATGCCGATAATATAGAGTAAGATACCAATTCCTACGCCTAATAAGACATTGATCATCGGCTCATTCCATTGGTTCATCAATGATGGCCATTTCCATATCATCCAATCTGGAAGAACATAGGAAGAATAGGCAAAAATCACCCCAAAAATGCCTACAGTTATAGGAATCCCTTGATTATGACTTACACTCGCTATCCACAATTGAAGTGCCAAGATAGGTAATGCTGCAAAAGCAGGGAAATAACTATATTTGGCTAGCTCCATGTAAGGTACCGTGTCACCTAATTCTAAAAACAACCCGTAGCTCAGCGTAAAAAACATTAATAACGTTGAGGCGAAGAATAGTAAGATAGCTAACAACGTAAATTTAGACAAATACACGGTTAATTTCGAAACAGGTAATGCAATGAGCTGCTTCCAAGCATTGGTCTCATTTTCAATGCTTGCTATGAATGACGTAAGAATGGCAATACCCAAGACTATGGCAAGCGGTGTAAATGAATGCACATTTAATAAGAAATAGCCCCAATCATCCTCACTTTGCTGTAAGAGATAATCCTTTCTTACTCCATAATTGACCATTTGCAGAGCAACCACCCCTAAAGGGCCAATAAGCGTTAGAAGCCATAATCCTTTACGTTTGATTTTTAAGAAGTCAGCAGTTAATAGCTTTCCCATCATATCCCCTGTTCTCCCATCGTCATTTGGAGGAATATATCCTCCAATGAACGTTTCTCTTCCTCGACTCGGAATACCGATATACCCTCCTGAACAAGAACTTGGACAATATGAGCAACCTTTTCATCCGAGCACTCTTCTAAGAAAATCACACCACCCTGATAATCTGCCTTAATACCATTTGCTAATAAGAAGCGCCATCCTTTTTCACCATTGTTTACTTTAAAGGTAACCTTTGGTTGGGCAAATCGACGCATAGCCTCAATAGAATCTTGGAAAATTAATTTCCCTTTCGAAACAATCCCAACTTGTGTTGCCATTTGATCAATCTCTGATAATAAATGGCTGGAGATTATAATGGTCATGCCATATTCCTCTGGTAATCTTTTAATTAAATTACGAATCTCTATAATGCCTGAAGGATCTAGGCCATTCGTTGGTTCATCTAAAATAAGTAATTCAGGACTATGTAGTAAAGCAGCAGCAATACCAAGACGTTGCTTCATTCCTAAAGAGAAACCTTTGACCTTTTTATGGGCAGCTTCCTTCAAACGGACAATTTCCAAAACTTCATCGATTCGAGTTTTCGGTACACCTAGTATTTTTCTTAGTGCCTCTAGATTCTCATATGCTGTTAAATGTGGATAATAAGAAGGGTTTTCCACCAACGAACCAATCTTAGCTAAAATTTGGATACGTTCCTTCGTAATATTCTTTTCAAAGACTTTAATTGTTCCAGAAGATGGCTTCATTAAACCTAGAAGCATTCGAATTGTAGTCGTTTTACCTGCCCCATTCGGACCTAAAAATCCATATATTTCACCTTTGCGTATTTGCAAGTTCAAATTTGATACAGCTTGCTCTTTTCCAAAGCTTTTTGATAAGTTTTGTGTTTGTACGATATATTCCAATGTCCTCACCTCTTTAACTATCTTAAAAAGGGAAGTTTAAAAAAAGGTATGGGCTAAGTTTAAATTTTGTTTAAAAAATCATTTCTATCATAAAAAAAATCTGCGAAGCATTTATTTCTCAAGCTTCGCAGATTTTTTTATGATAATTTTAGTACCAGAGTGATCGGAATGGATATCCCATTCAAGATGCATGCCCTTTATCATGACATCAACAATTGACAAGCCGATTCCGGCTCCCTTTGCATTCGACTCATTTTTCATCCCTTGACCATGATCCTCAACAATAAATGCTGTATAACACGCCGTCGATTCGGTTTTCACACTTATATATTTACCACTATTCGCGTGGCGCAGTACGTTTTGGAAAATATTATCAAATATTCTCCCTAACCATAATGGATCAACACGCCATTCAACAGGTTCAAATGACTGTAGCTCAATATCGATTGTAAAACCTTCTCGCTCGAAAACTGGATACCATGTCGTTAGATGTTCCCTTACAAATCGGATAACATTGATGTCTTTCGGTTCAAATTTATATTTACTTGCCATAAGCAGTGTGTAGGACATCAAATTTTCAATTAAAGCATCAATATTCACTATGGATGTGTCCATAGCCTTTAATGCCTGCTTCCCTTCCTCAGATAACGCTTCTTTGCTAATTGTATAGGATTGAGCTCTTACCTTTGTTAAAGGTGTCCGTAAATCATGTGATAAATTAGCAATCAGTTCACGTCTTAGCTGTTCTTCCTTCTGTTGACGTTGTTTACTGTCTCGCAGTTCACAAACCATTCTGTTAAAACTATGCTCCAATTGCCCAATCTCATCTCGTTTTTTCACCTGAATTTCAATGGGTAGACCATCTACATCACGTATTTCCATAGCCTCTTGCAGATGTAATAGTCTTTTTCGAATTCCCTTGAAAAATAAAAGCGAAACTACAATAAAAAATAAAATAACTGCAATAACACCAAAAAATAAAAAGTTACCATAGTTATCATAGACCTTTATAAGTGGAGGATTAAATGCTACCCTTGGAATCTCTAATACAATAAAGCCATTTGATATATCATCACCTAAGAAGGCAATAACAGTAAATGGATCATCTCCATAACGTTCTTTTATAAATTGAGTTGTATAGGCTGGTGTCCACTTTGCTGGTAACTGATCCTTCACATTCCATGTAGTCAGTAAGTTCCCCTCTTCACTTACCCAAAACATAGAAGCCGTAGGAAATTGCTCTTGCCACTTTTGAAATAACTGCGTAATCGCATCATCTGTTGCATTGGTCATATTTTTAGCCTGTGCATGCCATTGCTCTTCAATATCACTTTCTACAAGTACTCCACTTGAAAAATCTCCTGTCCCTGTCTTTGTAATGCCTAATACGAAAATAGCAACACCCAGATAGGAGATTTGCACAATAGATATGGCTAATATAATAATGAGCATATATTTCGCTAATAATGATCGAAAAAATTTCATTGTTTCACCCTATAGCCAATGCCTCGGATTGTTTCAATAATCATAGGCTTTGCAGGATTGATTTCTATTTTTTCTCTTAAGTAACGAATATGCACCATGAGTGTTTTATCACCTTCTATATAGCTCTCACCCCAAACACCCTCATAGAGTTGTTCCTTCGTTAAAATTTGATTTAAATGACGAATAAAATACTGTAATAAATAAAATTGTTTTCCTGTCAAAAGAATTTCTTCTTCATCAATCGTATTGATTATTTGCATATCTTTCGTATCAATTTTAAGGTGCTGCAATGTCAGTACATCATCACTTTTTTGATATCTTCTTAATAATACTTCCAGTCTTGCTACGAGCTCATCAGGGTGAAATGGCTTTGTTAGGTAATCATCAGCAAAATGCAGCCCTTCAATTTTATCTTCAACAGCTGTTCGTGCTGATAACATTAGAATTGGCAGGTCTTTATTTTCCCGTTTAATTCTTTTACCTAAGGAAAAACCGTCCAATCCAGGTAGCATCACATCCAATATAGCAATATCTTTTGAGTTAATATGTTGCTCAAGCCCCTCCCCTGATTCCAGCCATGTCACGTCATAACCTCGTTCAGTTAATTCCTTGCTTACCCATTGTCCGATTTCTTTTTCATCTTCTATGTACAATATACGAATCAATGTTCAACCTCCTTGATACATTTAACTAAAATTAGAAATTTATAATTTCCATACATGGTTATTATAGGGGAACTGTTATTTATTTTCTTAGGAAATTCAAAAACGTTGATTTATTGAAAAAAGCAACTAATAAAAGTTGCTCTTTTATAGTATACGTTGCTACTTTATCAACTGCTTCAAATTCATTTAGAAAGGTGTAGGGAATCGGTATTACAAGGCAAGCCCCAAAGCATGCAAGAATCATATACTCCTAAGTTGAATTATTTTTTCATCGACGTTGCTCGCTTCACATTTAGGTGCTTGAAAAAAGAAACTTTACTTCTTTTTTCTTTGATAAATATGCTAACATGGCCCTAACTATATTAAAAATATTAGAGAAATATAATTTACTTAGGTTTTACCTATAATAGAGGGGTGTTTATGTTTGGATATAAGACAACTACGCTATTTTATAGCAATTGTGGAGGAAAAAAAGATTTCTGCTGCGGCTGAAAGGTTACATATTTCTCAACCACCGTTAAGTCAGCATTTAAAAACGATGGAGGAAGAACTCGGTTCAAAGTTGGTAGAAAGGAGCGGCAAGTATTTTGAAGTAACTGAAGCGGGAAAGACATTATACAAATATGCGTTGCAGGTTGCACAATTAATGGAAGAGGCAGAAGCAGAGGTTAAGGATATTGGATTAGGCCTTCATGGTCGATTGACATTGGGCATTAATACATTTTCAGTAATTGAGCTACCTCAATTACTACAACAATTTCAACAATATTATCCAAAGGTGACTTATAAAATTCAACAAAACGAATCTTCTTATCTATGTAAATTAGTAAGAGACCGTATTGTAGAACTTGCCATCATTCGCTTACCTTTAGAATTAGATGATTTCTCTGTTCTTCATATGTACACTGAACCATTTTACTTTATACAATCCAAAAAATTCGACTTCTTAGAACACGATGTATCTTTAGTTGACATACAAAATCCAATCCTTTTACCAAGCACTGAAGGCTTAGGCGTACATTATTCGATATTAGAAGCATTTTCTCGCTTCCAGTTGCAGTCCCACATTGTTGGAGAATGCTCAGATACGGCACTGTTAATGAACTTGATTGCTGCTGGCTTTAGCTCCTCTATCGTACCTGAAACTATTTTAAAGCAATATGGAGATTTACCACTTCATACATACAAAATTCCATCAGCAGAATTATCCACCTCAGTAGGACTCGTATGGCTGAAGAATCATTATTTATCTAAAGCCGCTCAAAACTTTGTGGATTTAATGAGGAAGTATTATTGTTAACGATTAATAAAAAAGAGAACAAATTAGAAACGTTAGTTTGCTCTCTTTTTGAACAGTTATTGAATAATCAGCATATCATTCTCATCAAACTGCCACATGTCGCCATAGGCAACTTCCCAATAGTAGCCATTTGGATCTTGAAAATATCCACTATAGCCACCCCAAAATACAGTTACGGGCTCCTTAATAATTTCTGCACCCGCCTTTTTTGCTAATGCAAAGACTCGATCTACTTCTTCTTTTGATTTACCATTATAGGCAAGCGTGATTCCACCAAAGCCTTGGCTAATTTCTGGTGGATTGGATTCATTAATATCTTTGACTAAACGTTCAATTGGAAATAACGATATTTTTGTTCCTCCATTATTAAAGAACATGACATCGGGATTCGTCTCCTCTCCGTATACCACCACTTCAAAACCCAGTCCCTCTCGATAAAAATTTAGAGATTCCACCATATCTTTAACACCTAATGTAATTAAATTTAAACGATTCATCTTCAAAATCCCCTTTTTAAAGTATTACTACTTTAATTCTCTACCGAACGTATATTTCCTTTTATTACCGCAAGAAAAATATTTGTTTAATTGTCTCCAAAGCCTTTTGTAGACTACTCGATATTTTTTACTAGTAGTTAAGACCAATCAGGTGTGACATTTTTATTTAATCGTTCATCATCAATAAATATTTTTATTCCTCTAATCATTGCCAGCTCACAAAAGTTACCTCTACGTTTCTATGACACAAAAAAGTACGTACTTTTTTTGAGAGTTTATTAGCAGCATAATGAGTAAGCAATCCAATAATCACAAAACATGGAGGACTAAAAATGATTACTCATTTACAAGATACAATCACTTTAAATAATGGCCTACAAATGCCTGGTATGGGTTTAGGGGTTTTTCAAGTAGAAAATGACGCTACTGCAGAAATGGTTAAAAATGCTATCGAGGTTGGCTATCGAAGCATCGATACTGCTGCTATTTATGGCAATGAAGCAGGTGTAGGAGAAGGTATTAAACAAGCTCTAGCATCTACTGGCTTACGTCGTGAAGATTTATTTATCACATCTAAAGTATGGAACGATGGTTTAAGCTATGATGAAACAATTGCAGCATATGAAGAGAGCCTAAAAAAATTAGGATTAGATTATTTAGACCTTTATCTAATTCATTGGCCTGGTAAAGATAAATATGCTGAATCGTGGAAAGCACTTGAAGACTTATATGAACAAGGCAAGATCAAAGCAATCGGTGTATGTAACTTTACTGTGGCACACTTGGATAACTTATTATCATTTGCTCATATTAAACCTGTTGTGAACCAAGTGGAATTCCACCCACGCTTACAACAAGTGGAGCTTCGTTCATTCTGTGACAAGCACCAAATTCAACTTGAAGCATGGGCACCTTTAATGCAAGGTGGACTTCTTGAAGATGAAACAATTTCAAAAATCGCAACAAAATACGGAAAATCAAATGCTCAGGTTATTTTACGCTGGGATGTACAAAATGGAGTGATTACAATTCCAAAATCAGTACGTAGAGAGCGTATGATGCAAAACGCTGATATCTTTGACTTTACTTTAACAGACGAAGAAATGGCATTAATCAATGAGATGAATCGTGAACAACGTGTTGGACCAAATCCAGATGAATTTGACTTTGCTCTATAAGCATTAAAAAGAGGAAAGAGACTGTCTTGTATATGACAGTCTCTTTCTCCCCTCATTATGATGTTTGCTGCATGGCAATATCATCATCACGTTGTTTTAACAGTACATCTTCACCTTTATCCTGTAATAATTCAACATGTTTTTCACCCCACGTACAAAGCATGTTCAGAATTGGTTCCATTCCTTGTCCATAGGCTGTTAATGAATATTCAACTTTTGGTGGTACTTGATTGAAGACCTTTCGATTGATTAACCCAGCCTGCTCCAGTTCCCTTAATTGGTTTGTGAGCATTTTTTGTGAAATACCTGGGATCAATCGTCGAAATTCATTTGTTCGAATTTTACCATGGTGGTTTAAATGACAAAGAATAACTGGTTTCCATTTACCACCAATAACTTCTAGTGTAGCTTCAACACCAATATTATAAACTTTTTGCATCGTAAACCTCCTGTAATATCCAAAAGTAACTAAAAGTACTCTACATATCTTTTTGGTATGTATGAATATTACTACACATAATAAAAAAAATCAAAGGAGATAGTAGTAAAATGTCAAAATCAAAAAAGCCAAATGCTAAACTTACCTTACTAGCACTTGCTATCAGTGCATTTGGTATAGGGTCCACTGAATTTATCAGTGTCGGACTTTTACCATTAATTACAGATGACTTTGGTATTTCTCTTAGCACAGCTGGCTTAACCGTTTCTATATACGCACTAGGGGTAACTGTTGGGGCTCCATTATTAACAGCCCTAACATCCCGCCTTAGTCGAAAAACCGTATTATTGCTTGTCATGTCCATTTTTATAGTGGGTAACCTAGCAGTCGCTTTAGCTCCTAATTTCGCTTTACTATTAATCGGACGTATTATTTCAGCATTAGCACATGGTGTGTTTATGTCCATCGCTTCTGTTATAGCAGCAGATGTAGTGGAACCAAATAAACGAGCAAGTGCTATTGCCTTTATGTTTACTGGCTTAACATTAGCTACTGTAACAGGTGTCCCACTCGGTACATTTATTGGACAAGTAACGGATTGGCGTATGTCATTCATTTTTATTGTTGTCATTGGAATTGTCGGTTTAATTAGTAATGCAATGTTAGTACCTAGCCAATTATCGAAAGGCAATCCCATCTCTATTCGTGATATTGGCAAAGTATTAGGCAATATTCGAATGATCTTAATACTTTTCATTACCGCAATTGGATACGGCGGTGCTTTTGTTGTCTACACATATGTTTCACCTATTTTAGAGCAATATATGGGGTATTCCCCACATACAGTCGTCATTATTCTAGTTGTCTATGGTATTTGTGTAGCTATCGGTAATACTCTTGGAGGTCATTTTGCTAATCATAATCCACTACGTTCCATCTTTATTATTTTTGTTGGACTTGCATTGGCATTGCTTGGCATTGGCTTTACTCTTGAATCACCTATTATGGGATTAATAATGGTGCTGACAATGGGATTGTTCATGTTTATGAATGTCCCAGGATTGCAGCTATATGCTGTTCTACTATCTGAAAAATATATACCATCAGCAATTTCAATGGCCTCAGCATTGAATATTTCTGCTTTCAATATTGGCATATTTTTAGGCTCATATATCGGAGGCTTTATTATTCGCCACCAATCGTTGGCGCATACGCCTATATACGGATTCCTGATGGTTATGCTAGCTGCAATTGTTACACTTTTATGGTTACTCTTCGATAACAAAAAACAATAACTCTCTGAATTTCATTTTGTATAAAAAAGTAGTAGAGAATGTGTATTGTTTGTTGATATGTAGTATCCTATAATTTACTTGAACCAAACGAGAATGATTATCATTCTAATTTAAGGGAATACCCTTACTGTTTTAGTAAATCTGTAGGAGTGAATAAAATGCGTAGAGGTCGATATTTTTCATTTGTAGTTTTCTTTGCACTTATATTCGTCTTAGGTGCCTGTGGCTCAAATGAAGTAAAAGAGGATACAGCTACAGAAGAACAATCATCTAAAGATACAAGAATTGTAGAAGACGAGTTTGGAAAAGTAGAAATTCCTACAAATCCACAGTGTGTAGCTGCTATCTATTTGGAAGACTATTTAACTGCTTTGGATGTAAAACCCGTTGTGCAATGGTATCACCCATCTTGGGGAAAACAGGACTATTTAGGATTAGATGTTCCTGAGTTCGACATTACTGGTAGCATGGAAACATTATTACAAGCCAAGCCTGATTTAATCATTGTAGATGGTGCCGCGGACAAGGCAAAGTATGATGAATACTCAAAGGTAGCGCCTACTTACCGCTTGAAAGAAGATATTCTACAAGATCCACGTGAAATTGCGAAAACAATAGCTGATGTTTTAAATATTTCCGATAAAGCAAAAGAAATGGTTGATCGATATGAGCAACGTGTTTCCGATTTAAAAGCAAAACTAGATGAATCAATCGGAGACGAAACAGTTGCTGTTGTACGACTAAATGTAGCAGATAATACATTAGCGTTATTTGGCATTAAAAATCGCTACTCTGGCTATATTTACACAGAGGCAGGCTTAACACCACATCCATTAGCCCGTGATATGACAGAGTTTCACGAGGTTTTATCAGAAGAGGCTATCACGGAATTAGATGCGGATCATATCATCCTTTTCCCTTCAAACGGAACATGGGAGTCTAAAGAAAACCAAGAAGCCATTAAATGGTTAGATAGTACACTATGGAAAACACTCCCTGCTGTAAAAAATGGGCATGTTTATATTGCTGATCGCACATATTGGCAATCTGGCGCAATCACAGCCAACTTGCTAAAGTATGATGATTTAGAGAAATGGTTCGTCAAATAATTTTCCAAAGAAAGCTCTTAATGAGGGCTTTCTTTGTGTTGTTCTGCCAATTCAAAAAAAGGGGTGAATTATCAATGGGTAACTTAACACATGTTTATACGTTACAAAATATCTCTTATTCAATTCAACCGTCAAAAAAGTTATTGATTAGTAGTGATTTCTATACACTTTTCATCGTAATGAATGGTAGCGGAAAGCTAGAAATAGATCATGACATCATTCATTTTAGTGAAGAAAAGTGCATATTGATTCCGCCAAATAACACGGTTAGTATCCACATTCAAAGTGAACACCTTTGTTTTTATCAGTTACAATTCAACATTGTCAATCTCAGCAATAGTCAAAATTCATATAGTCATTTTACAAGTATCAGCGAACGACATCTTCTCCCCTTTTCACAATGTCATAGACTGCTAGAAGTCATCTATCAAAACCGGTTAGCGGAGGATGAACACACGATTTTTGAACAGCATGTACACTTTCAAGAGCTGATGTTATTACTCTTACATCAAACCATACCCAAGCAGATGCAAAAAAATGATCGACAATCTGTTGAGCAGTCCATTAACCATTTACATAAACATTTTGAAAAAGAGTGGACGGTTGAGCAGCTAGCACAGCTAGCTGACGTACCAAGATGGAATTATACGCGCATTTTTAAAGATATTACGGGACAAATTCCTCTTCACTATTTAACTAAACTTCGTATTGAAAAAGCTAAGCATTTATTAATGACAACAAATGATCGAGTATTTGAAATTAGCCAGTCTGTCGGATTTAATAATGAGTATTATTTCAATCGTCGCTTTAAGGAACATGTCGGCATCTCTCCAGGACAATATCGAAGAAATCAAAGCAGCCATATACGTGTATTTGCACCATTCTTAGAAGATTTCTTTGTTGCGCTTGGGATTACGCCAATTGCTCAATTCAGTCATTCAAAATGGGGAAAACAAGACTATTTAGGTCTACAGAAAGTGCCAGATATCGATGTACAAAATAGAGAAATGGATCGACTCTTTTACTATAAGCCAACTTTAATTATGTTAGATTCTGGTGTAGAGCGTTGGGAATCCTTTCAGCACTTAGATGAAGTAGCCCCCGTCTGCCATCTTTCACACCCTGGAGAAAATTGGCAATCTACTTTATTTAAAATTGCAGATCTAACAGGAAAAACCTCCTTGATGCAAGACGTAATCCTACAATATGAAGATAAAGTACAACAAGCAAAAGGAATTCTTAGCAAATCTGTTTATGGGCAAAGTGTAGCATTTCTCCGTATTTCAGCCATTGGTATTACTCTATATGCGGGTCCTGAATGTGGCTATACGGGCCCCATTTTATATCGTGACTTAGGTTTAATGCCACATTCACTAGTATGGAGTATTCCGCACAATCAACGTAAAGCACAACTGACATTTGCTCAATTGTTGCAATTAGATGCTGATCATTTATTTATTACCTTTGATAAACAACATTCCATTTATGAAAATGAGGAACGTGCTATTTTAAAAACTCCTACTTGGAAAAACCTAGCTGCCGTTAAAAGCAACTGTGTCTATGAAGTAGACTTTTTAACATGGATGAATTATGGCATTTTATCACATAGTAAAAAAATTGATGATGTCTTAAATGTACTTGGCTAAAAGGAAGCTTACTTTAGCTTCCTTTTTAAATGATTAGGACAAACATTGCACTGCTAATAACACCGAAAGCCGTTTTGCTACATAAGATAGGATATCAGTTATAGGATAGGAGGAATGACCTTGTATTACAATCCTTATCCGTATTTTGTGCATCCCTATCATTATCCAACATCGCCTATCGCTAATCATTTTGCCATTAGACCCTTTTCGCAACATCTAGCAATGCCGACCAATAATCCTTTTCCACCTGTCGATACACACAAATTAAAAGCTTCAGCATCACGGATAAAGGCGATGATGCAGCAAGCCCAATTACTTACGGATAAAATAGATAGCTCCCAACAATTCGCACATGATTTAATGAATGCTGCTCAACTTTCAAATAAAACAGAGGTTGAAAAATTAATCACATCAACAGGCATTACGATGAAATTTGAAACAAACTATACACCAGACAGTTTTAGAATACGTCTTATTGATAATGATTGTTGTGGAGTCACCTTAAATTTGAATTGGTGAAAATTCCTAGTGAACTTGTAAACTATAAAAAACTATGCTAAAGTATTTGTATTGTTATTTCTGAAAATTCTTATATTACTTTTCTTATCAAGAGAGACGGAGGGATTGGCCCGATGAAGTCTCAGCAACCAGCTAACAGTATGGTGCTAATTCCAATTGGCAAAATGATCAGCCTTGAAGATGAGAAGAAGAACTACCGTTGTTGCAGCAGGAGTCCTCTTCTATTAGGGGACTCCTTTTTATTTACAACTATTTTTACAGAAAGCAGGGAAATCGATGTCTAATGAACTTTTACAAGCATTGCAATTATTAAAATCGAAACAGTGGGTTGACTTAACACATACATTCGGCCCTAATTCACCACATTTTTTTATGTTTGAGGACGCTAAATTTGAAACGTTATTTTCTCATAAGGACGGTTTCTTCGCTCAACAATTCACGTTCCCTGGTCAATATGGCACACATATCGACCCACCCATTCATTTTGTGCGAGATACTCGCTACTTAGAAGAATTAGAACTAAAAGAGCTTGTTCTTCCCCTTGTTGTTATTGATAAATCACAAGAGGCTGCGAGCAACCATGATTTTTCATTAAGTGTTGAAGATATTCTTGATTTTGAGGACAAGCATGGAGAAATTGAAGCAGGAACATTTGTAGCATTACGCACAGATTGGAGTAAGCGCTGGCCAGATAAAGAGGCTTTCAGTAATAAGGATGCAGATGGACATAACCATATCCCTGGCTGGGGTTTAGAAGCTTTACAGTTTTTACTAAAAGAACGCAAGGTAAGCGCAATTGGTCATGAAACTTTCGATACGGACTCTGCTGCTGATTTTCGTAAAAATGGCAAGCTAGATGGCGAATATTTTGTACTTGACCAAGACACCTATCAAATTGAGCTAATGACGAATTTAGACAAGCTACCTGCGAAAGGCGCTATCATCTTCAATATCGTACCTAAGCCAGAAAAAGCATCTGGTTTCCCTGTGCGCTCATTTGCTATTTTGCCATAACATAAAAGTCGGTATAGCGTATACCGACTTTTATGTTTGTCCATTTCTTTTTTTGAATAGAAAGTAAGCAATGAGCATCCCTACAATAAATAAAAGGATAAGATAGATACTATAATGAGTCAGATAGTATCCAACAAATCGCCATTTCTCTCCAAGCATCTTTCCTAATGATATAAATGTGAACGTCCAGATAAATGCCCCTGTATAGGCAAAAAGCGCAAACTTTCTATAAGGATAATTATTAATAGCCGCAATATACGCTGTCAAATGGCGTACCCCGGGGATAAAATAGCCAATTAATAATAGGGTAGGTCCTATTTTTGTAAACATCTTTTTCGTAAAGTCAATTTTTTGCTCTGTAATATGAATTTTAGGCCCATATTTCTGCAATAACGGTAAGCCAAAACGATAACCAATATAGTAGCTTAAGGTAATGCCTCCAACCGCACCAATCATTGCACTGACTAAAGCAGGAATATGTTCAAGACTTTCTCGGTAAACACTATAGCCTACATAAGTTAGAAACACCTCATCAGGAAGTGGCACCCCTACAATACCTCCAATTAGAATCACGATAATTCCAAAGTATCCGTAATGTTCAATTAGAGACTGCACGTGATGTGCCATAAATCATCCCACCTAAAATTTATTAAAATCTACCTGCTATATATAGTGTAGCCTCAGCGCTCTAAATGACTTGAAGCTGACGTAAAGCAAAATTGATACCGCCATCCGTAGATGTCTTTGTAACAAAATTCGCAACACTTTTTAGAGCTTTACTACCATTTCCCATGGCAATTCCTACTCCTACATATTCCAACATGTCAATATCATTATCCCCATCCCCAAAGGCAATCGCATTCTTAGGGTCAATATTGAAATGATCAAGCACCGCTTTAATAGCTATAGACTTCGAAACATCCTGCTGTAATACATTCACAATATAAGGATGCCAACGCTGTAAAAATATATTCGAAACTTGGCTAGTATATCTTTTTTCAGCCAGCTCATCCGCATATAGACACATGAGAAAAACCTCTTCATCTACAATTTTTTCATTTATATGTGGAAAATCCCGTAAAGATAAAGTTTCTTGCATCGCTCTTAAAGCTACTGGACTTTGTATGCTATTCATGGATAGCTGCTCTGTAAAAAATGTTAGGCTATGCTGCTGTTCCTGTGCAAACGCCTGTACATTGTGGACAATTTCTTTGGCAATCGGAGTTTTATGTATGACAAGATCCTTATGTTTCACATAGGCCCCATTTGCAGTAATAAAGGTTTCAATCCCCAGCGCTTTTAACTCATAGCACATAGATAAGGGTCTTCCAGTAGCCGCTACAAGATGGATTCCTTTTTCTTGCAATAGCTGAATAGCTTGTTTTGTACTTTCTTCCACACAGCCATCCTCGTAATTAATCAATGTGCCGTCTACATCAAAAAACACGATATTATACTTCATTTTGAGCACTTCCTTCATAGTCATTTAGAACCAATTTATAATTTTTCTCCCATGAAATATGTGAAAGTATTTTGACAAACTTTAAGCAAACTATATAACTTCCTTTTGCACCACCGATAAAAACTATTACAAGCGTATTTATAATAATATTTAACTAAAATTTCCTTGAATATTTTTATTTAATAATTCTAAAGGAGTATACCAAAGAACACAAAATTGTTAAAATAAAAGATAATATCTTAAATACATTGAACGATAAAATCTTACGTATAAATAGAACAAAAGAAATAAAATTTTAGTGCACGCAAAGGAGTTGATTCTTATGGCATTTAACATTTACTACTATGAAAGTAGTGTGGATTGTAAATTTTGCAAAAAGCAGTTTACAACTTATAAAGTTCGCCCTAATCGATATAAAATTATCGAAGAACAGACGGATTTCATGCCTGTTTACGATGGCCTAAACCCTTTGCTATATGAAGTTGCCGTATGTCCACATTGTGGTTATGCCTACCATAAATCTATGACACGGACATATGGACCTTTCATGCTACTCATTGATGAACTATACATTAAAGAGCTCCAGAAACCTATGGATATCTGTCAGGAACGTACAATTGATGATGCCATTATCAGTTTTAAGCTCGCCTATTTAGTATCCCGTGCATCAATGGAAGAATCTCTTTTAATGGCGAATTTCGCTTTAAAAATTGCTTGGCTCTATCGATTAAAAAAGGACGAAGAATCCGAAAAGCGTTATCTTTTTGCAGCTAGAGACTTTTATAGTAAATCCTTTGCCTCTAATCAAGAAGGTGGAGAGAGAATTCAGTTTTTACATGCTGAATTAAGCCTTCGACTTGGTGATATTCCTGAAGCAAAAAAAGGATTTTCACGCTTAATCGCTGATCGAAATGTTTCGCCAAAATATCGCAAGCTTGCACGCAATCGTTGGGAAAATTATAAATATGACGAACAACCCATAACAATTAATGAAATCATTAATTAATGGGACGAGGAGATGATTAATTATGTTGCTATTTCAAAAGAAAATTGATGTGAGAGAAGAGGATATATTTTCAGAGCTACATCATTTTTTATTAAGAAAAAATAATCGCTACCTAACAAACGAAGAAGTTGTCGCTCTAACAGGCGTATCATCTGAGCTGCTTTACAAATGGGTAAAAGCAGGAAAATTAAAGAACTCCATTTTTCCTAATTTAGGGGCTCCATGCGAACGATGTGGACAGATTACGCAAGCTAAAATTTGCGTGAGCTGCTCTTCCTCCATTGTTGGGACATTAAAACAAGAAGAAAAGGATCGTGCATGGTTTAACCAAATTCAACGTAACCATGTAAGAGCAAGTACGTATCACTATAAATAGCATTCCAACATCTCCATCAATTGGAGGTGTTTTTCTTTTTTACATACTAAATTTAAACTAATTTTAAACAAATTCTTCCTAAACTTTAAACTTGCCTTTCTATAATTAGTATCAATATAAAGTGAAGGGCTGATAATTAATGAGGAAAGCTAGGAAACATAAGGTTTTATTAAGTTTTGCACTGGCAAGTTTAATGACAGTAAGTGGAGTAGTAAATGTCTCTGCTGCTGTCCCTGTAAATGAGCAGATTATTAAAAACGATTCTGCTGTCAAACAAGCTAGGACTTCTAATGAAACATTACTTGATTGGAAAAAATGGGCGAATGACCATGCATACAGCCTGTCATCCATCCAGCCTGAAACGTTTGACGGACAAAAAATTCCCGCCAACAAATTTGACGATTTAGAGATGCTAAAACCTTTATTACATGATAAACGTATTGTCTTTTTAGGGGAAAGCTCTCATGGAGTGGCGCAATTCAATCTAGCGAAAACACGTTTAATACAATTTTTACATCAAGATATGGGCTATAATGTCCTTGCCTTTGAAAGTGGTATGGGTAATGTGATGAATGCTCAAGGACAAATTGATAAACAAGCAGCTCTACAAACAATGAAGGATGCCATTTTCGGCGTTTGGTGGACAAAAGAAACTTTGCCTCTGTTTGACTATGCAAAATCGACTCAAGCAACAGAGCAACCTCTTGTACTTACTGGCTTCGATATTCAACAGCAAGGAGCATTTACGAACGGAGATTGGCTGCAAAACCCTAAGTTGGCTCAGCAATTCAATGAAGCTGAGAAGCAACTTGCTGAATGGAGCTCGGGAAAAGATTTGAAGGGCTATCAAAAAGTAAAGGCTACTATAATTGATGTATATAAACAGGTACAATCACAAATACAATTCAAAGAAAAAGAGCTACAGGCAGCTTATCCAAAAGAGCCTCATATTGTAAAACTAATGGATCGCACTCTAGCAGATCGTATTCGACTAGCAGACGAATATATAGAGTTAACAATTCAGTCCAATATCGACATTGAACAAAATAATATAGAATCATTTTTGCAAACTATGGAATGGCGAGATCAAGCGATGATGGAGAACTTACTTTGGTTAGCTGAAGAGGTGTACCCAACAGAAAAGTTTATTGTATGGGCTCATAACGATCATATTCGTAAAGCACAATCGGATGTAATGGGATCTCCTTACCCAGTTAAATTAATGGGGGAACGTTTACCTGATATCTATAAGAAATATAGCTATGTATTAGGTCTATACATGACTAGTGGAGAGACAGCTAATAATATGGGAGAACCTATGCCTGTTTTACCTCCTGTCAAAGGATCTATTGAAGATATTCTGTCTTCAACAAATAAACCTTACACATTCATCGATTTACGCAATCGACAAAATGAACGAGGCAACTCATGGATGTTTGAACCACGCTTATCCTATAGTTGGGGAATGATACAGGAAAGTCTTGTTCCGCGCGAACAATACGATGGTATACTTTTAATAGATCAGGTGAATAAACCAACTTATATCAAATAATCTCTCTTATTAAACAATAGCAAACTAGATTTCCTAGTTTGCTATTATTTTAAGTATCCATCGATATAGTATCCCATTCTTCGCCTTGATATCCAATCATCCAAAATAAGCCTCTCCGTCTTTCCATCACAACACTTTCATTTAATGCTAAAGGAGCTTCTTGTCCATTGATGCGGCTATCTACACAAGCCCAATGTAATCTGTAAATTTTATCCGCCTCATCCACTATATCTTCCTTACTGCGCAGTACCGTTTGACCATAAAATTGCTCAAATGTCTCGCAACGAGAAACTACTTGAATTGCATATTCACAATCACATACATCGTCAGGGAAATTTAGCTCTTCCACAAGTCCCAATGCCCAAATAAGTGTCCAATAGGCTTCATATTGCCATGATATATTGACCGCTTCTTGAGCACCAGGATGCTGAGCCTCAAGAAAGAATTTTTCATGCTCCGTTAAAAATTCATGCACCTCATATGTGTGTAGCATATTGGTAAAGAACTCTCTAGACTCCTCAATATCACCCTTCTGTGCTACATCACAAGCGAATTGAATAACAATCAACAGGGCAACTGCTCTTCTTGCAATATCCTCTTGGCTTTTAAATTGAAGATTTTCTACTGGTGGTAGCTGAGGAAGCGATGCCGCATAAGGTATGTTCTTCTCTTTTAAAAAGGCTATCGTTCTAATTTTTCGTGCCTCTCCCTGTGCTGATGTGACCTCTTGTGCATGTATCTTTCTTGTACAAGCATGTGGTTGAAAATCAGATGGACCTGATTCTCCATTAGGATAAACAATAACCATACCGTTCTGATCCAGCAAAGTACCATCTGATAGGAAACCAATCCCCCCTATGCTTGCTAGTAATTTTATAAATTGCTGCATATGGTCTTCTGTCATCTCTTTGTTCATTTCGATTGCAACGACAGTATTGAGCACTGATATTTGAATCATTATGCGTTCTTTTAGCTGTTCATCTTTAAATGGAATTTTATCGTAAAAGCCCATCATCCCAGGTATATTTTTTACAAAATAATCAGGGTGCGTATCTTCAGTTAAAATATTTATGGAGCATCTATATTTATTAAATAAACCTCTTGATTTTAATAAATATTCGTTATCATCTTTTTCAATAATGAAGCTTTTTGCCAACACATCGGATAGTTTATCCTGAATATCATCTGTATCATTTTTGGAAGCAAATATCGTAAAATGGTTCAATCTATTCTCTCCTTAGTCGCATATAGCATTTTAATAACCAATTTTCCAAACAACTAAGCGCTTGGCTAAACAGCTGTTTATTTTTCCGTAGCACCTCATGTTCAACCCAATACGCCAGCAAAGGACGCCATTTTTCTTCGTCTATCATAGTTGTTGGTGTAATTCCCCGCTGTATCATCTGACAAACAGCTCGGATGGATGTTAGCCTCTCTACTTCGTTGCCATTTAACCACTCGTATAATGTCTCTGCACTTGGTTGTGACTCAGCTAAAAGTGTATCCCACCCATCAATAGGAAACGTGACATAGGATCTCATCCAGTCTATAATATTTGGATGGTGAAATTGGCGTAGACGATATAGGGCAGTATAGGCATCAATTCTATCTTTTTCGATATCCATTAAGATAAAAGATTGTCCTTCATTAACTGGCAAACAATGTACTGTTACATAATCACGCAGCCAGTCAGGTACGTCATTCTGTCCTTGCCAAAGTTCTCTCGCCCAATTTCCCGACTCACTCGGACATATCTTGACTAAAATTTCACTCCACGCCTTTTGTTCTGATTGAGATTGAGCTCGCTCTAACTTATGTCGAAGTGCCTGATACACCTGTACTCCATCAAAATGCAAAAATGCCTCCTGCACGCTTGTTTTTTTGACACCATGCATGGAAACATAATGAAGTAAAGATGCTAAGCTGGATTGAGCCTGCTGTAAATTAGAGCTTAAATATTGTTCTAGCCAAGTTAGCCATAATTGTGAGCGATACAATTCAATATCCAATCCATTTTCACTACAAAATTGACGATGCTGGCCGCAATCTACGCCAATACAGCCTAAAGCCGTCATATTATCAACGTACGAATGAAAGCTGGCAGCCAGCAAATCAAGCTCATCTTCTTCATGGCTCCAATACCAAACCGTTTCGTCGTCAAGCTTAAGGAGAAGGGCATCTCCATTACCGGCCGTAAAAAATTGTAAATATTGCTGTTCATACGATTCATCATTCTCTCCAAAGTAAGGAAAGTCTAGAGCTTTTAGGCTCCAGCCAAATTCACCAGAAGGCGTATCTAGCAATTCAGTGGGAAGTATCGCCTCATCTGGTAATGACCAGTAAATACTTACTTGCTTTGAGCAATTTTGCAACAGTTGACGAAACCCATTAGGGATTTGTACACCAAGTCTTTCCTCAACCTGCTGTAACTCTTGCTCGGTAGCGACTGGCCGCATTTCAATCGGATGTACACAAGCTCCCTGCTGCTTCAATCGCTCTACTAAATGATTCCAACGCTCAATCCACATTGTCTCTAACCTCCATATAAGGCTCATGTGATGTCATACTTCTTATTTATCGTCAGGAAATCATTTACTGATTAGGCTAACTTTAAACAGAATGACAAAATGCTATTATTTTACTGCCATCTAAACCTTCGTATATGATAAATGTCTCAGCTATATTCATTCTTTTCTATTACGTCTTAATGAATTATTTTACTTTCTTTACTTCCATCATAATTTTGGTTACATACTCTTCTTCTCGATTTTTCATTACGGCATCATAAATGTATTCCTCGTATACATACTGACCTAGCTCATAACCCTTTTCATGCATGACATTAAATAACCGTGTGTATGTCTCACCAAGTTTTGAGGAGGGGCCTACATGATAACCAATCACAAATTCACCTTCTATCGCCTTAAAATAAGGATGCCCTTCTCTTGGATGAGGCTGCTCAATATACAAATAACTATAGTTATCGTAATTCCCAGCTAACACTTGCTCTCTTCTTGTTATCCCTCCAATGGGATACCCCGTATCTAATTGAGAGCGATCCAATTCCTCAATAAAGTCAGATACAGCCTTCACAAACTGCTCTTCTGTAGAATTCTCAATATTTTTACTCAAATATAATGTATCTTCAGGAAAATACTCAATCGTGATGTCCTTAAAATTTAGATGCAGTGCTTCCTCTGTCATTTTGATTTTGACATCAATAATATTCTCAATCATTTCTAGTTCTCTACGCTTCTTCGCAACATGCTCTTTTTGTTGGTGCATCAATTCTAAAAAATTTTCAGGTGATTTCTCTGCCATATAATGCTGAATATCCTTTAAGGACATCCCCACTGCCTTTAATAATTCAATAACACCGAAAAAATCATATTGAGCAAGTGAATAATACCTATAATCCTTACTATCTTTCATGATGGGAGATAATAAACCAATTTGATCATAATAAATAAGTGTCTGTTTATTCACCTTACATAATTTAGCAAATTCACCAGTTGTAAAATACTTTACATTTTTATTAAGCATTTTTTGAGTTTCCTCCCTTGACTATATAGTTACTATATACTTTAGATTGTACCTATTCAAAATAAAAATAGAAAGGTTTTGACATTATGTTCACGGAGATTCGTGACATTACAGCTTTTAACAAGAAAGAAATTTTAGCATTACGCATCGCTGACAATCAGCAACATTTTATTGAATCTACAGAACAATGCTTAGCAGAGGCGGAAATGGATCGACGCTTTACGCCTTTAGGTCTGTATAAAGATAACACCGCTATAGGCTTCGCTATGTACGGCTTATTCCCTCATGATGATTACAGTCAACGAGTATGGCTTGATCGCTATCTAATTGCAGAACAATACCAAGGACAAGGTTTGGGAAAACATTTTTTACAGCAACTTATTCAATATTTAACAGTAAAGTTCAACTGTCTTCAGATATATTTAAGTGTTTATGACAATAACGCTGTAGCTATCCAGCTGTATAAACAATTTGGTTTTATATTTAATGGTGAGCTAGATGATAAAGGGGAAAAAGTGATGGTTTTGGAGGTGCATGGTTATGACAACCATTAATCCAATTGAAACAAAGCCACTGAAACCATTATTTTTATCATACTTATTCCCTGCAATGATCGGGATGCTTTTAATGTCCGTCAATATATTGGTAGATGGCATTTTCGTTAGTCATGGCGTGGGACCTACAGCTTTAGCTGGAGTTAATATAGCTGTTCCTATTTTCTCTATTTTGCTTTCTATTTCTCTATGGATTGGCATGGGAGGAGCTACTCTTTTCTCGATTTCTCTAGGAGAGGGCAATAAGCAACGTGCCCATCAACTATTTACATTGGCGTTTTCTACAATGCTAGTGGTTGTGATAACGATTATTGGATTTCTCGCGTTAAATCTAAAGGACATTTCTTATATATTCGGAGCGAGCGATGATACGTATCCGTATGTGCAGGAATATTTACATGTAATTTTGCTCTTTGGGATATTTTACACAATTGAAAATTTATTAAGTATTTTTATTCGGAATGATGGCAACCCAAAATTGGCTATGCTGGGCTTAATTACAACATCGGCTTTGAATATACTCTTAAATTATGTTTTCATCTTCGTACTAGATTATGGTGTGACTGGCTGTGCCTTAGCGACAGCAATAGCTACAATTATAGGTACGTCTGTGCTATGTCTTCATTTTTTCCGTCCTCAATCTGAGTTAAAATTTGTCACTTCATTTTTAAATCTATCAGATTTGAAAAAAATTTTTGCTATAGGTTTACCTAGCTTTATTGTTGAAGCTTCCGTTGCAGTTATCGTTATTTTGTATAACGTTACATTTTTACATTATTTGGGTGCGAATGGCGTTACTGCCTATGCAATGGTCAATTATATCCATACTGTCTTGCTGACTATTTTCCTTGGAGTCGGTATGGCTCTACAACCATTAGTAAGCTATCACCACGGGGCAAGATTACTTGAAAGATTAACTGCTTTATTGAAAATCGGTTTAGCTACCGCATTTATTTTAGGATTAACAACTGCTCTTATAGCTCTTCTTTTCCCTTCTCAATTAATGGCGTTATTTGGAGATAGCTCATTTGAAATTCGCAGTATGGCAGCACAGGGCTTTGTACATTTTGCCATTGGCTATGTATTTTTAGGGATCAACATGGTGTTCGCAGAATTCTTTCAATCCATTGAAAAAATTCGTATTGCTACAACAATTATGTTACTACGTAGTATTATCTTATTTATCCCTACTCTCATCATACTACCCAAGATACTTGGCTCGCAGGCTATTTGGTGGACCTTCCCAGTAGCAGAAGGAATTACAGCATTGCTTATTTACTTGTTCATTAGGAAAAATCCAAGAACCCTTTCATCTCCTGACCATGCTTAAATGAAAGGGGGCCTCATCAAGGTCCCCTTTTAATATGTTTGCCTAACAAAATTGCATTTTTAGCGTACCTCTTCCTTCTTCTACTATTATTTCCCCAACTGCTCCATTCACTAGAATTAATTGAGGGGGGACATGTCCAATATCTACTTCATAGAAAACTGGTATTCCCATCTCGTCAAAAATATCCCCTAATGCATCCACCAATGTAAAGTCCCCTAGATTTTCATATAGTCCTGCTCGCCCGATTAGAACACCATTACATTTATTGAACCAACCATTATACTTTAATTGCCACAAAGCTCGGTAGATTTTTGCCGCATCCATACCAACACTTTCTAAATACCATATTGTTCCTTCCTCAGAGCAATATTCGTTAATAAATGATTGAACGTAATCGAAGGGCGTACCTATAAGAATTTGCAATGTATTTAAACAGCCACCTATCAACCTACCTGTCATACGATTACTACGCTCTTGGTTTAGGACTTTCCATTCGGTTTCACTGTCAAAATAAAATCCTGTAGCAGGATTTTTATAAACTTGCTCCCAGCTCGATTGAAAATAGTGAGAAGAGCTTTGAGTTATTGAATGACCAGTCTTACATGTAATTACGTCTATCCATTTAGAAGAAAGTTCATCCCATTGAGGTGCAGATAATTCAGTAAAATTCACCCCATGTGCGGATGCGTACCCCGTCATGGTTGTGTATACAAAAGATAAAGTACTAATATCTGAATACCCTAATATCCATTTGGGTCCCGCTTTTTTTAATTCGTCCCAATCGATTAAAGGTAATAACTCCATTAGAAAACTGCCTCCCCACGGTGGCATGACGACATCTATTCGCTCATCTAATAAATAGTCCATAAGTTCAGAGACTCGCTTTTCTTTTGTTGTACTTCTACCTTTAAGCTGCGTCCAGGTAGTATTTCCAATAATAACTTTCATTCCTCTTTGTATTAATTGTTTTTCAGCTTCTGTTATTAATAGATGAAGATGCTGTTCGACTCCACTAGAGGGTGCTGTCACGCCAATCGTAAGAGGCGTTTTTAAAGTAGGATATTGTATTTTCATTTACCATCTCTCCTTTATGCCTGCAAAAAATAATTGTTTTACAACAACAAGATGATTTTGGGTCTCTTAATTAGTTTTGCTATATCAGATTTAGAATGCATTTTAACTAAAAATACAGCTATGAAAGTTTCAACACTATTTCTGTCCTTCACACACAGAAATTTTTACCAATTATACTTGTGTTCAGAAAAAAAACCAACACAAAAATCTGTGCTGGTTAAATTTCTACTTTTGAATTTTCATATATTCATCACGCAACAGACTCATAATGATTTCATCAGAAAATGTATTATTCATAAACAAGGCCTGCCTCAAAACACCTTCTTTTTTAAAGCCGACCTTTTCATAGGATTTAATTGCTCTACTATTGTGTGAATATACCTGTAATTCTAAGCGATTCAGATTTAGCTCCTCAAATGTAAATCTTTGAGCAAGCCTAACTGCTTCTGAACCCATACCTCTGCCACAATTCTCTATATTATGTAAAGCTATACGGAACACTGCCTTTTTATTATCTAAATCAACCTCCATAATCGCCAAATCACCAATTACCTGATCATTATCAACTAAACAAATAGCAAAATCATAGCGAGAAGAATCTGCTTTAAAGCGTTTGATCGCCTCTTTGATTTGTTCCTTTGTTAAAATATTCCGTGTTCCTGTCATATACATGATTTCTTCATTTTGAAAGCATCTTATAATACTATCACTATCATCTTCACGTATTTCTCTTAAATAGACCTGTTGACCTTTTATCAATATAAACACCTCTTGTGCATTAAATAAGGAATCATCATATATGTAGATGATTCCTTTGTTTGGAACTATTCCATTTGTTTTTCAGTGTGTACCTTTACCGATTTCTTCGCAGGGTCTTCCGAGGAGGTTACACCTAGAATATCAAGCAGGAACATAAATAGTGGAATACCTATGATTAGTCCCCATACACCAAGGAAATGCTCAGAAAAGAGAATGACCATAAATGTATAGAAAATCGGTAAATCTGTTTTGGCAGACATAAGCTTTGGATTTAAGAAGTAAGCTTCAATGGCATGTAAAACCATGACAATAACTAAAATATAGACGATGTACATCAAGCCACCAATGCTATATGCGATAATACTTAATGGTATTAATGAGATGATAACTCCTGCGACTGGAACTAAGCCTAAAATAAAGAGCATAATCCCAAGTGCAATCAAATGTGGGAAGCCCATAATAGAAAGGGCAATGACGGATAACACACAGTTAACAGCAGCAATAATAAATTGTGCTTCAATTACTTTACCAAATGAGCGGATGAATATTCTTGAGAAATAATGAAGCTCATCGTAAAGCGGCCCAATTTTACTATCCTTAAACTTAGCTGTAAACTCAATAATACGATTCTTTTCTAACAAGATGAATAAACTCAAAATTAGAGAAATCAATATTTGCATAATGATTTTACCAATATTCGTAATATTTTTAAGAGTTAAATCCACACCTTGCTCTAAATATTTCCCGAGCTCTATTTTCTCAAAAGTCGGTGCTAAGTATCTCGCAATCTCATTGTCATCTGGATCAAGATTAAAACTTGCAATGAGGTCGAAAAGCTGTGTGATCTGCTGGGTCACAATTGGTAAATATTTGTAAATAACAGCTACAATACCCGCAACAAGTAAAAGGTATAATGTTACCGTCACAGCTTTTTCATTCATCGGCGTATATTTTCTTATGCTTTTCGTTGTCTTCGTAGTAAGCTGGTTCATCAAATAAGTAATAATAAACGTAAGTAAAATTAGATTGATCATACTACGCATTAAGTATAATGCAAGAGCAATCCCGACTAGAATAATAAAACGCTTAAATCCATTACTCCGAAAGAAATTATTCATTTATTCACTCCTTCTACAAAACGGCCTCGCTGCCTCTGCTACCTAGGGCTACACTATAAAATTGATTTATAACAATACGCATCATTCTTATGTAAAAATTTCCCTCTCATTTAATGAGTATAGCCATCTACCTTCAAAATAAGACGAAATGTATGTTTCTTTTAGAAGTGTCTGTATAAAACCTAAGGCGGGGTTGAAGTGAATTGTATGTCTTGTCAAATTAAAAAGTCGATACTCTTATCCTTTGTGAAAGCTTTACCAGCGTATTAGCCAAAATTCTATAAATCTATTATAACCCTTTAAACCAGCATATCCAATTTGTATGTTCTTTTATAATGGTATTTGTATAGAACTTTTATCAACTATTACTTTATGCTATTTTGATTAGAGATATAAATTAAACAGAGACAAGGACTGATTCTATGAAAATTGCGAGAAACCCTCAGAACATTCATCCACCCGTTGCTCCTTATGTTCATCAAATTGAGGTGACGGGACCTCAGAGATGGTTAACATTATCAGGACAAATTGGCATGATAGCTGATGGATCTATACCTGAAGATGCAATAGCTCAATTGAAGATAGCACTTGAAAATATTAAAAGAAATCTAGATAGTGCCGATATGGAGGTTCAAGATATTACAAAGCTCGTCTTTTATTTAGTGGGGGATATGGATGCTATTCAACGTAAGGAAATTATCAGTGACTTCTCGTTGCACTCGCTACGCCAGCTTTAAAGGTTGAGATTGACGCATGGGCTTGTAAGGAATTATAAATTCATCCTATGTTTTATAAACTAAATTTGTGCATTTTTTTCTTATTTTTTCAATACCCCTTTAGCAACGCTAAAGGGGTATTGCCTTATTATTTAAGTAATGTCAGCGTCGTTGCAATGGCATTATCAACAAACGAGCGTTGTGGCTGCGATTTCAGCATAACTGTTAACCCTATTAACGCAACAATTAATGCTTGCGCTAAAGACTTTGAATCCGTGTTCGCCTCTAGTTCTCCTGATTGAATTCCCCGTTCAATTGTCTCCTGAAAAATTACTGATAGATAGAGTTGATGCTCTCTTGTCAAAATCTCGAACTTCTCATCATGTGGAGCTAATTCAACCATTGTATTGATACAAAAACAGCCATTACTAAGATCTTTTGTATATTCAGCAGTAATCACATCTTCAAAAAATATAGAAAACGCCTGTTTTACAGAGGCATAACTTTGAAGTTTAGTCCGTATTTCGGATGCGCGAGTTGTCGTATATCTACGAAGTGCCGCTTCAAATAGTTCCTTTTTATCCCCAAACGTTGAATAAATACTAGGACGCTGAATCCCCATTCTAGTAGTAAGATCACTTAAAGAAGTTGCTTCATACCCCTTCTCCCAAAATAATTGCATTGCTGCCTCTAACACTTTTGCCTCATCAAATTCCCGAGTTCTTGCCATTATAGATACACCCCCATTAGGAAAAAATAGTAAGTTAATCATTAAATTTTACGATACTAAACAGTATGTAATTATTTTATATCTGGCTTTTTTTATTGTCAATTTCATTTCATCAATCGAAATAAAAAGAAAATATATACCAAATAAATATTGACAAATCCAATGTGATTAAGATATATTTACCAATAATTATTTTGTACCGAACGGTATGTTATAATTACAATTCAATTAGAAAGGGAGGTTACAATGTGAACAATGCAAATGATGATGCAATTCATATAAATCAATCATCTTCTATATCCCAAGCTGTAACATTATTATTCGCTACAGCCTGCGGAATGTCTGTCGCCAATATTTATTTTGCTCAGCCGCTGCTAGATGAATTATCGAATGATTTTGCTATTGATCAATCAATTATTGGTTTGATTATTACTGTCACACAAATTTTCTATGGGCTAGGCTTACTTCTTCTAGTTCCACTTGGAGATTTACTAAACCAACGACGCTTGATTATTGGACAAATGCTATTGTCCTCTGTTGCTTTGCTTCTAGTCGGTACTGCCTCCTATGTTGTAGTGCTATTTGCGGGTATGGCCTTAGTTGGTCTACTTGCAGTCGTGACTCAAACCCTTGTTGCGTTCGCTGCAACTATGGCTTCCTCTACAGAACGTGGTCGTGTCGTAGGCATTGTTACAAGTGGCATTGTCATTGGCATACTACTTGCTCGTACCTTTGCTGGGTTAGTAACAGATCTTGCAGGGTGGCGTTCTGTCTATCTAGCCTCCGCCGCGTTCATGCTTCTAATGAGTGGTATGTTTTTAAAAGTTTTACCAAGGGGCGAACGTGAAGTAAAATCAATCACCTATTCTCAGCTAATTCAATCCGTGTTTACGCTGTTTATTCAAGAGCGAACATTACGTATCCGCTCTATTCTAGCCCTGCTAATTTTCGCTGATTTTAGTATTTTGTGGACGCCCCTTGTTCTGCCACTTAGTTCACCACCATTTTCTCTATCACACACTGTAATTGGCGCTTTTGGTCTTGTAGGTGTGGCAGGGGCATTAGCTGCTGCACAAGCGGGTAAACTTGCTGACCAAGGCTATGGACAAAGAACGACAGCTATTGCTTTAACGCTTTTACTTATCTCCTGGATATTTATTAATTATTTAGATAAGTCATTCTTGGCATTAATTATTGGCATTGTGTTACTTGACTTGGCAGTACAGGCAGTGCATGTCACAAACCAGACGATGATTCTCCCATTACGTATAGAAGCACGAAGTCGACTGACCGCAGGCTATATGGTGTTCTATTCTATTGGTAGTGCTAGCGGTTCAATCGCATCGACTCAGATGTATGCACATTTTGGTTGGGGAGGGGTTTGCTTACTCGGAGCCTCTATTAGTACAATTGCTCTTCTTTTTTGGGCAATAACTAAACGATTTACTAAATAAAATTAGACTTGGAGAGATAACAAATGGAAATAGGAATTACTTCTTTCGTAGAAACAAAACCAGATGTTCACAGTGGTGAAATAATTAGTCATGCACAGCGTTTACGTGAAGTAGTAGAAGAAATCATTCTTGCAGATCAAGTAGGATTGGATGTCTTTGGCATTGGTGAGCATCATCGTGAAGACTATGCCGCCTCTTCTCCAGCAATGGTGCTATCTGCTGCTGCTTCTCAAACGAAAAACATTCGACTCACAAGTGCTGTAACTGTCCTTTCTTCGGCAGATCCTGTGCGTGTTTTTCAGGATTTTGCCACATTGGATGGACTATCAAATGGACGTGCAGAGATCATGGCAGGTCGTGGTTCTTTTATCGAATCCTTCCCCTTATTTGGCTACGATTTACATGATTATGATGAATTATTTGAGGAACATTTAGACTTACTACTTAGCATTCGTCAGTCTGAGAAAGTAGTTTGGGAAGGTAGACATCGTCCAGCAATCAATCATTTAGGTGTGTATCCTAGACCTGTTCAAAAATCTCTCCCAATCTGGGTGGCTAGTGGAGGAAATCAACAATCTGCTATGCGTGCGGGCCTTTTAGGATTACCCCTTATGCTAGCAATAATTGGTGGCAGCCCAATGCAATTTGCACCGATTGTACAGCTATATAAAAAGGCAGCACTTCATGCAGGTCATGATTTATCAAAACTTCAGGTAGGTTCTCATTCAATAGGTTTCGTTGGACCGAATACGGAATGGGCAGCAGACACATTTTTCCCATCAACAATGACTGGTATGAATAAATTAGGCAAGGAAAGAGGCTGGCCTTATTATGACCGTTCTAGTTATGATGCTGCAAGAAGCTTTGAAGGAGCATTATATGTTGGTGATCCAGATACAGTTGCTGAAAAAATTATTCATCTTCGTAAGCATGTAGGAATTACACGGTTTATGCTATACGTTCCTTTAAGTACCATGCCGCATGATCAAGTCATGCAAGCTATAGAACTACTTGGAACAGAAGTTGCTCCCCGTGTACGTGATGAAGTCGCTAAATGGGAAGCTGAAATGGCTCTAGAAGGAAAGCCATTTCTTTAAGATTCATTATTCAACAGGAGGAGTATATATGACCATCATTAACCGAATTTTACCAGAATTAAGGCAGGCTTACTCAGAATTTCCTGGCTTTCGATTGGAGGAAGATTTAACTTGGAGTCGAGGTCTCTTGTCCAATCCACCTTCAAAAAAATCAGAAGATGTACTTACGACCAACTGTATGATTCCTAGAGGTGATGGGGACGAAATGCTAGTTAAAATCTATGAACCAGCTAAACGGGAACAGGATAAACTTCCAGCTATGCTTTGGATTCACGGAGGTGGCTTTGTCATGGGGCACCCTGATATGGATGATGTTTTATGTGAACGCTTTGTTGAGACAGCTAACTGCGTTGTCGTATCCATTGATTACCGACTAGCGCCTGAACATCCCTACCCAGCGGCAATTGAAGATTGTTATGCTGGATTAGTTTGGATGACTAATGAGCACCAATCACTTGGTATCGATGTCAAACGGGTGGCAATTGCTGGAGCAAGCGGTGGAGGAGGATTAACAGCAGCACTTGCATTAATGGCTCGTGATAAAGGAGGACCATCAATTATATTCCAGATGCCACTGTATCCGATGCTTGATAACCGAAATGTAACACCTTCCAGCTATGAGATTATTGATGATCATGCAACATGGAGTAGAACAAATAATTTGACTGCTTGGCATTTGTACTTAGGAGAGGAAAAGGACATCAATGCCCGTTCTCCGTATGCGGTCCCTGCAAGAGCTGAAAACTTTGCAGGATTACCGTCAACCTATATATGTATTGGCCAACTTGATTTATTTCGTGATGAAACCATTGATTATGTAACACGTCTTGCGCAGGCAGGAGTGGACGTTGAATTCCACCTCTACCCTGGCAGTTACCATTGCTTTGAGGTCTTTGTGCCTGAAGCAAAAGTAAGTCAACAGGCTATTCAGAACTATTTAGATGCCATAGCACGTGCACTCAATTTTTGATTAGCATTTCGCCTTCTAATAATAAAAAATGCGAAAATCTATTGTGGACGTTCTATCTCATAAATCTCGCAAACTTTAGCTTAGCTTGATCCTGCAAACCCGCTTAATCAAGCTCACGCACTTTAATCGGGATTAATGTTCTTTCTAGTTGTTCACGATGTTGCTCGTATTGAGGTGGCAACATTAATTGGCTTCCCATTGTCTCTGGTGTCTCGTCATGAGCAAATCCAGGAGGATCTGTAGCGATTTCAAATAAGATTTCGCCAGGTTCACGGAAATAAATCGCATTAAAATAATTACGATCTTTTACTTCTGTTACATGTTGTCCATGATTCATCACATACTCTTGCCATTCTAAATGATCTGTATTATCTTGGGCTCTCCACGCAATATGATGCACAGTTCCTACACCCATTTGGCCCCCTTGACCTGCAACTGTTTTTAAATCCACTGTATTGCCGATCTCTGCACTAGAAGTAAAACGCGTATAGTCACCTTCCGTCGCTACCTTTTCAAGACCCATTACTTCTGTTAAAACTTTGGCAGTTTCTTCAGGGTGACTTGAGAATAGTGTAGCTCCACCAAATCCTTTGATAGCAACCTCAGGTGTTACTTCACCAAATGACCATTCGTTGTGCCCGCCTTTCGCACGTGCCACGAGTTCAATATGCAAACCATGTGGATCATCGAATTGAATGACTTGCTCACCAAAACGTTCAGCTTTTTGGAAAGGAATCGAGTATTTCGCTAAGCGATTAACCCAAAATGGCAGTGCTCCTTCTGGTACAACATACGTTGTAACCCCAACCTGACCATCACCAATACGTCCTTGATAAGCATTAGGCCAAGGGAAGAAGGTAATGATTGTTCCTGGTTTCCCACCTTTGTCACCGAAATATAAATGATATGTGCCCGGATCATCAAAGTTTACTGTTTGTTTTACTAAACGTAAGCCTAATACTCCCGCATAAAAATCAATATTCTCTTGCGGATGTCCTACGATCGCTGTGATATGGTGTATACCTGCTGTATGTTTTTTCATGTTAACAAGCCCTTTCATGACTATATTTCTCACCTATACTATGCCCTATTTATACCTACCTCAATCTGTAAAAGCTTAGCGAATTGTATACAACGCTTTAGACCATGGGATCAATTGATCTAACATTTGGTTTACTGAATCTATTTGTACTTCTTTTGGTTTAAATTCTGTGCCATTTTCAAAATCTGTGAATAATGATAGTGCTGGATGAACACGCACATCTGCGATTAAAAGCTCACCCATAATCCCACGTAAATGTTCTGCTGCACGAGCACCGCCAACAGAACCATAAGATACGATTCCAGCTGCTTTGTTATTCCATTCAACACGTAAGTAGTCTAGTGCATTTTTTAATGCCCCTGTAATAGAGTGATTGTATTCTTGTACGATGAATACAAAACCATCTTGTTTAGCAATAATTTCTGACCAACCTTGTGCTCCTGAAGCATCCTGTCCTGGCTCACCTAATAATGGTAATTTATAATCAGCAATATCAATCACTGTATAATTGGCATCTCCACGTTGATCTGCAATTTCCTTTACCCACTGTGCTACTTGAGGGCTTACACGCCCCTCACGAGTTGATCCAATAATAATACCGATATTTAATTCTGCCATTGTTTGTTCCTCCTCTTTTTTTGAGCTAAAAAATTTATTAAAAAACCCCATTATTATACCTCCTAACGAAGCTAAAGGTTCGAATTCATTTATCTTGAATTTATATATCTTGAATTCGAGATAATAATAACACGATATTTTTATAAACGTCAACAACTTTGTTTTGAAAATTAAAAAGGCAGAGATAATTAATTCTCTGCCTTCCCTAAAAGCTTATAAACTTGTGTTTTTAGATAACGATATTGACTATCATTAGTATCTTGAAAAGCCTCTACCCTATTTGAATCAATATCTTGGTAGTCGATTAGATATGGAAATTGTTCCTCGGAGAAATCCTTTCTTTCTCCATTAATAATATTATAAAAGTGCCAGCCTTCCTCAAGAAATGTCTTCCTAATTTCTCCGCCAAGAATATCCTGCACAACTAATGAAGTGACGCCACATTGTCCTTTTGCAGGGTTGTCCACACTCCATTTAGAACTTGATTGAATGGACCATGATTTTCTTAAGGCATTTAATACGTCTTTTTCCATGCAAAAACTCCTTTCAAACACTTTAAATGGAACTTCATCCATTCTTATTGGTGTCGACTTCCCTACTACCCAATCATATTTAATAGCACCATAGACAATACTATCTGTCACAGTACCATCTTATTTTCCCAAGCATTTATTTTGCACTAATAAATGAACTAAATCATCAATTTCTTCTACAAATAATTTGATTTCCATACATATCTCCCTTCATCTATACGTCCTCACATATATCTGAAAAAATAAAGTTAGTTTTCGTATGTGCATATGGTTGTAATGCATCAATAAACTGCTCTACATCAGGAAAAGATTGAAAATGCCCCTTTAATAAAAAACATGACTCACCTGAAATGCGATAGCAGAAGTCTATATTTGTATAAACCTTCAGATGTTCTTTAAAGTCTGCATAGCGGTTATTTTTGATTGTCGCTTCAACAATAGCGTCAATTGGATAACCCAATGCTTTTTTATTAATATCCAATGTATACCTCTTAATAACGTTCTGTTCCTCTAATTGCCGTATTCTTTCGCGAACTGCTGGTGCAGATAAGTGAACCCTTCTCCCTAGTTCGCTCATAGAAATTCGACTATCTTCTTTTAATTCTTTAAGTATCATTTCGTTAATGAAATCCATTTTGTAAATACCCCTTCTTTTTGAAGGAAAACAATCATATTTCCCTTCGAATTGATATGTTAACTTCGTTATGAACATTTTACACTAATTAATAGAAGGAGGAATGATTGATGACACTTATTCAATTATATGACAAGGGCTTAACACCCTTTCAACAATTATTAGGCTACAACAAGGGAATTCAGCTGCACTGGCAGCAGTTGGGGGAGGTACTCGAAAAAGACGGGCATCTATCCGCTTCATTAAAAGAAGAGGTTCGAAAAACTTTAGCTCAAAAAAATGGCTGTCAGTATTGTCAGGCAAAAGGCAAGCCTGATCCCCAGAACTATGATGAGAAAACGGCAGTATGCACAGGTTTTGCGGAAGCATTCTTAGCTGCTAAGGGGCACACCGCCCCCAACGTCACGGCTGTATTAAAGGACTATTTAACAGAAGCCGAGATTAGCGAGCTACTAGCATTTATTTGCTTCACGACAGCACAGCAATATTTTGGCGCACTCATGCAATTAAAATAATAAGGAGCTAGGGGGCGAAACCCTAGTTCCTATTCCAGCTGCTATCCTTTTAATTCCATTTTATTAGCTATATCTATAATAAATTTCTTACTAAGCTCTTCTTTCATATTATTTTCAGCATCCACCATCACTTGTTCAATGAGACAGCCTTGATGATGGAAGGAATGATCGTGTTCAGAGGAACAGCTAAATAATGAGGTTTGTCCTTCAATTGCATATATCACATCTAAAAACGATATTTCATGGGGGCGCTTAGAAATTCGATAACCACCGTTGACACCTGGGTTTGACTCAATTAAGCCTGCCTTCACAAGCTTAGTTAATATTTTGGAAAGATAGGTTGGAGATAATTTTTGCATTTCTGCTAAAGACTCTACACTCATTGATTTCCCTTTAGGATTGAGTGTTAAAAACACCATTGTATGTAAAGCATAATTTGTTGCTTTTGAATACTTCATCATTCATCACCCTTCATTCAGGACCTTTATTATCTGCAATTAAAACACATTCTATCATAATTCAAGAAAAAAGCATGTTTTGTATGAAAACACGCTTTTATGATCCCTAGTCATGCTGTCCATAACCCGCTTCTCCAGCAAGAGCATCAGCCTTTGTTACTTGTACAGTCCCAAATGGATGATTTGGTGGCGCATAAATCGTGTAAAGCTTTAGTGGTTTATCCCCTGTATTCGTAACATTATGCCATGTTCCTGCTGGTACCATAATAGCCGTATCTTCTGCGACATGTCTCTGATAGTTTAAATAATCTCTAGTTGGCCCCATTTGAGTTAATCCATGCCCCTCCTCAATACAAATGAATTGGTCCACATGTGGGTGTACTTCTAAACCAATATCTTCTCCGACATTAAGACTCATCACCGTTACTTGTAAGTTTGACCCTGTCCACAATGCTGTACGATAATTTTTATTGCGCTTTGTAGCCTCTTCAATGTCGATAACAAATGGTGTTGGTCCAAAATCATTCTGGACATTACTTCTTGGCGCTCGTTCTGCCTGATTTGGATAGGCCCAATAAACAGGTTGATAACCGTAATGATACGATTGATAATTACCGTAATAAGGGTGGTACATTTATCTCAATCCTCTCATGCATGATAACGCTATAGTATGCAGCTGAATGAAAGAAGGTACTCACATGTAGTGTGACTTAATTGAGTAATCTTTATATAGAGACTGGAGGTAGATACAGTGTATGCTAGATTAACAGAAAAACTTGCAGGCACTCCTGCAATTAAATGGTTTTCTGGACACGTTGTTAAACATGAATGGATTGTAGAAGTGGAAGCAGAGTTAGGATTTGAATTACCACCATCCTATTGCTGGTGGTTAAAAAATTATGGCAATGGGCAGCTGAATGGTGGATCTATTCTCTCAATCGGTCCACCAGTATACAGAGACATCAATGATCATGATATTCTCTATATACATCGTCTTAACTTGGCTGACGAGGAGTGGTGTAAACAATTTCCGAATAGATTGGATTTATTTATTCCAGACTCTGACGAATTGTACTTCTTTGATCGTTCGTCTAAAGATGAACACGGCGAATTTCCAGTTATGTGCTATGACTTAATGAATGACATGATCTATGAATATGCCTCTTCTTTCTCAGAATTTCTTGAAAAACTGATTGATGAGCGTAGTCAATAGTATGAGTTGCCTTATCTATGGGCAACTCACAACTCGGAAAATTCCTCTTTCAAACGCTTACGAAATTTATCATCTGTAAGAAATTTCAATTGAAAACTATTCATACTATTTGAGAGCTTAATCTGCTCCATTGTATTTAAGTTGTTAGCGAAAAAGGCTATTTCTGTTTGATTTCCATCTTTATCTTCCGCATAGGCTGCTAGTGTTAACACAAATGCAGTCGATCCTCCCTTTTGACCAGCATGTTTTAACCATGCTTGATTTCTAGGATTCTGCATCAATTGCTCCAACACGGGATCTAAATATTTATGTACTTCTGCGCTAAAGAAATTTTTACCATTCAATTTTTCTAAAATAGAGATATAATCACTTGTTGTGGCCCTTATTAAACGATCAGACCATATCTTTTGAAAATCCATATTGAGCATTTTTTGAGCTTTTGTTTTCTCCTCAATTGTTAAAGGATGTTCTATCCAATTCGAATGAATAGCCAATGCACGCTCACGATATTCAACCATATCCATTTTTCGCAAAGCAGTTAATGTTGCTTTTTTCGTTAAATTTTTTTCCTCCATCAAGTGAATGGGAATATAAAGTGCACTTACAATTGGATACAAAGGTTCATGATCCTCTACATTTAACTGTGTAAGCACATCATTAATTATTTGAAAGTCTAATACATGCATTAAATATTCCGTATTTGCATTGGAGCTATAGGCAATCATGCCATTTGCTACTTCACTTAAAGGTACACTATCTGCACCCTGAAGGTTTAACTGCGCCAACCATGCTTTATGTGCGCCACCATCTGTTTTAGGAATGTAAAATGCCTCTAACTCCTTTAGATTTACTTGCTCTTTAGGATTAATACGGCCATCCGCTGCTTGTTGCGCATAGGCGATGGCTACGATTATTTTAACCGTACTTGCTAACGGTAGCTGTTCCTTGGTGTTTAGCTCCACCCAATGTTGTTGATTATATTGAATGGCTACGGAAATATTTTTATCCTCTTTATGTTCCTTGATAAATTGCACGATATATTCAGGATCGTTCTTCTTGATTTCTTTTTGAAACTTCCAAAAAATAATGCTACATACAAAACCTATACAAACCAAAACACCGCCAATCATCCAATACAACTTTTTCATATTCATCCCTCCATCACTCAGCTGCTTCTAACAACCATTGCTGTAATACTGTAGACGACTGGTTATTTAATCGTAATGCTATTTCTGTTTTTATTTCTGGAGGCATTACTTCAACAAGTATGCATACAGAATCCCTTGCTTGATTCACCTCGAATAACCCTTCTTAGCACAAACTAATTCAGCTCCAATTGCTCGATGATATCGATCGTTGACATACCTCTCCTCCTTAATGAATTAGAGAAGCTCGTAAATTGCTAACCCCATTTTCTAAATATCCTTTGAGGCATGTTAATGTATAGACCCAACCCTCTTTTTGGCCCATCATTTTTGTCACAATTTCTGGGTCATGTGCATTTAACCCAGATTCTACAACAGTAATAATTGTTTCACTTTGTGATTCTTCAAAAGAGACGGTAACCATTGTCACTTCACCATGCTCTTCTCCCCAAACAAACACAATTTTTTTATTCATCTCCATTTCAAGCACAGTGATCACACCCTCTGCACCATACTCCTCATATTTAAGCGTGATTCTTTTACCTTCTGCCCATCTTTCGGAACTGCTAGAAAACCAATAATGACCGATTTCAGTAGGGGAAATAATGGCTTCAAATACTTTATGGGCTGGTTGATTGATTTTTAGTTTCGTCGTCACATCCGTATTTATCATCATTCATCATCCTTTTTCATATTGTCTATCTACACCTTCGCCGAAATTTTCCATTAACCTTCCTTACTAATAAAAATTCACTAAAAAAGGTGCGATTCTCCTAATGGAATCGCACCTTTTCACTTAAAGTATTTTTTTATTATGAACAGTAAACTGAATATCTGCTACATTGTCGATAAAATTTTTATCATGTGTGACAAAGATTATTGTTCCCTCATAAGCAGCTATAAATTGTTCAAGGGCTTCGAGTGCTTGAATATCTAAGAAATTAGTTGGTTCATCCAACAGCAAAATATTATAATTTCCTAAAAATAGCTGACAAAGCTGAAGGCGTATGGCCTCACCACCACTAAGTGTGGTAATTTTCTTTTGTAAATCAGTGCCAGCAAACTGCATGGAATGAAGTACGCTTCGTAATAAACTTTCATCATATTCAGAGCGATTCTTTAAAAATTGTAGCACTGTTTCCTCACCAGCAAATTGGTAGCTCATCTGATGAAAATAACCTATTTTAGCCTTTGGAGAAATAGTTATACCCTCACCATTATTGGCTATATGTTTTAGTAATGTACTTTTACCACTACCATTGTTACCCTTAAGCGCAATTTTTTTACCTAACGGGATTTGGAAGCTCACCTCGTGTAATAGTACCTTATCTTGAGCATGTAAAGTGAATCGATCTGCCATAATGGGGTACTTATTATGCAATGCCAAGGCTTTTGATTGTCGAAAAACAATTTTTCTTTCTTCCTGAACCGCTTCTGCTTTATGAAGCTTCCCTATCCGATGTTCGATAGCTTTTGCTGCACGCTGTACGGCTTTTTGACTTGTGCCTTTGGACTTTGTCATAAACATACGATTAGGTTTAGCGTTAGCCTCTCTTTTAGACATATTGCCTGCCTGAGCAATTTTTTCAGCTTTTTTCATTTTTTCATCTACAGCTTTTTCAAGCCTGCTCTTTTCTTTCAAGTATTGTTCATGAGCCTGATTTTGTTGATCTTGCTCTAATTGCTTTTGCATGGCATACTCGCTGTAATTCCCTGAGTAGATCGTTACCTTACCACCATCTACCTCCCATATCGTTGTAACCAGCTCATCTAGTACAGCACGATCATGGCTAATGAGTATGAGGGCCCCATAATAATAACGTAATTCATCTAATAAAAATGAGATGCCGAGTTGATCCAAATGTGTTGTCGGCTCATCAATAAGCAAAGCTTCCTCATAAGAAGTAAATAATTGTGCTAGCTTTAATCTTGTTTGCTCTCCACCACTTAATCCTTCAGAATACGTAGGTACTGCTAATTTCCCTAATAACTGTGGATCTGCCTCTATTAACGTTGGTGCCTCCATCTGTTCAAAGTATCCGAAATGAACATGCCTTTTCAATTTCCCACTTATTGGTTGTATCTTGCCAGCAAGTAACTTCATCAACGTACTTTTACCTGCACCATTTTTACCAACGATTCCTATTCGGTCAAATTGATGCACAGCTAATTTTTCAATATTTAATAGTTCTTTATCTAAATAAGTAACGACTACATTCTCTAACTCAAAGCAAACCTTTTCCATTTTGCTACCTCCCGAAATTGATCATTCCGTACCGATAGCGATGGTATCGATACGAGCTTTTAATCAAAGCTCGTATTAAAAGAATAATAGACTATACATTTCACTTTCCTCCCTACATTCAATAAAAAAACACAGACAACTTTGCCTGTGATGTAAAGTAAAAGAGATTTATTGTAAGACAAACGTCTCTTTTTTCTCATGATTATGAAGATGATTAAAAAAGGACAGACTATCCCATTTACTCTGTTTTCACAAAACAGCGTTTGGCCCTATTCAGTTACTGGTTCAATATTGGGAAACGTAGTCTCATAGCATGTGTCATTTTTTAATAACCCTCCTAGCATTGTTACGACTATTATAAATTCTGGCTATAATATGTCAAGTTTCCAAAGTTCTCTCTAAAGACACACTAATTACTGTCGATATATCACAAATGAACATTCCAAAAAGTATATCATTTGCTGAAAACCTGATATAGTATGGAATTTAAGAAAAATAAAATTTGATTTGGTGGTGTTATGTGAATGAAGAAATATGTTATCGATATTTTAATGATTATGCTTGGATCACTGCTTTTTGCCCTAGCAGTTAACTTATTTGTTATTCCTAATGATTTAGGTGAAGGTGGCGTAACAGGCTTAACGATTATTGCTTATTATCTGTTCGGATGGTCGCCAAGTATTGTCAGCTTTGTTATGAACGCAGCTTTACTTATCGTTGGTTATAAATTTTTAAATAGACAAACAACAATTTATACAATCATTGCGGTCTCATTCCACTCTTTATTTTTACATTTAACAGAAACGTGGTCTATTTCTTCAGATGAGATTATCGTCAATACAATTTTTGGTGGCGTATTTGCAGGAGTCGGTATTGGCTTAATTATAAGAGTTGGTGGTACAACAGCAGGTTCTACAATTTTAGCGAGAATCACTAACAAATATCTTGGATGGAGTATTAGCTATGGACTTTTATTCTTCGATTTAATTGTTGCTTTTTCATCTTATTTTATCATTGGTGCGGAGGCATTAATGCTAACAATTGTTATGCTGTATGTTGGTACAAAGGTAATGGAGTTTGTTATTGAAGGGGTTAACCCTAAAAAGGCAGTTACCATTATCTCTAAAAAACCTGAAGACATTGCTGGACAGGTAACTGCTTATATGAATCGTGGGGTAACTGTGCTATCAGGTCATGGTTATTATACAAAGGAACAAAAGGAAATCCTGTATATTGTTATTAGTAAGCAAGAAGTTGTAAAGCTCAAAAAAATTGTCAAAGAAGTCGACAAGGACGCCTTTATTGCCATTCATGATGTAAGGGACGTTTTCGGAGAAGGCTTTATTGAATTAGCAAAATCATAAAACAATCAAAACACCTTTTGTAGGTAACAACAAAAGGTGTTTTATGTTGTTGAAAAAGATTTCACTAGCAGAAAAAGAACTTTTGGCAAAGCGAAGGGTTGATTTCCGTTCCGCCAGCGTCACTCAAATCACCATGTGCAAAAGTGTCTTTTCCTTATCTTTCATCCTAACAGTAAAGATCGAATAACCAATTAGAAGTAGCTTGGAACGGATGTTCATTTTCTCCTTTCACAAAAATTCTATTGGTGGTTTTGTTTTTCGATTTACCTATTTCTATCAATCTGTAAAGAGCTTTGGATAATGCTGTCTAATAGTGCTGAATAGCTGATCCCCGCAGCAAGGGCACTTTTTGGTAGTAGGCTATTTTGCGTCATGCCAGGCAACGTATTAACCTCCAACACATAAGGAACGCCATCCTTCATTAACATATCTACTCTTGCGTAGACACTGCATCTTAAAGCCTTGTAACTGATCATCGCAGCCTTTGCCACTCGGTCATGAATTGCAAGTGGTAGTTCCACAGGCTCCTCCACGGTAGAAGCATCGTCATATTTTGCCTGATAGTCAAAAAATACTGCTGTATGTTTGATTGACAGGACTGGCAATAGCTGTTCATTGAGTATTGGGCATGTAATTTCGTCACCAATCAAATACTGCTCAATAATGATTTCGTTATCCCACTTAAATACTTCTGCAACCGCAGCCAATAAGGCACTCCGATCATGGACAATTTGAACACCCACACTAGAGCCGCCAGCATTTGGTTTAACTACAAGTGGATAACCCATAAGCTCTATATCCTGCAAGGGCAACTCCTCTTCCTTTATGAGATGCACCCAATCTGGAGTTGCGACACCTTCATATCGAAGGATTTTTTTTGCCATATTTTTATCCATGCACAAACTACTTGCTAGAAGACCGCTTCCTGTATAAGGAATACCCAACGTTTCTAGTACCCCCTGAATCGTACCATCTTCCCCGAACTTACCGTGAAGTGCTAACAAAGCCACATCAATATCACCTACCTTGTCAATTACCTCTTTGTTGTTATCTAATGTGATTGCCACAACTTCGTATTTTTGCTTATCTAATTGAGTGACCATTTCCTTACCTGTCATGATGGAAACCTGCTTTTCAGAGGAAGTACCACCCATAATTACGCCAACCTTCATTTTTTCAACTCCTCATAACGTTTTCAATGTATCACCAATAATTTGAATACCTCGAACAATATCGTCATCTGCTAAACGGGAAAAACCTAAACGAAATGTATTACTACCTCTTCCATTTGTATAAAATACATCACCTGGATAAAATACAACGCCCTTGTCATAGCATTTCTCAAGCAACAATCGTGCATCTACGTCCTCTTTTAGTTCTATAAAAAGGTGAAGCCCCCCATCCCCTGTTATCCTGCTATAGGGAATGTATTGGATACAAGCTTGACGGGCAAGCTCATATTTTTTCTTGTAAACAAATCTTGCTTTCTTTAAATATTTTTCAAAGTAACCATCCTGTAAATATTGATATAACACTGCCTGATCCAGTGTTGATGTATGAATTGTTCGAGCTCTTTTCATACTTTCCAAGCTATCAATTAACTCCCTATCTGCTAAAATCCAGCCAACACGTAAGCCTGGGAAAAGAATTTTAGAAAAGCTACCAATATAGACAATGTTATTACCTATACCGCTAAAAGCGATTAGTGGTGCCAAATGTGGGCTTGAATACCTTAATTCCTCATTAAAACCATCTTCTATAATGGGTATTTGATATTTGGAAAAAAGCTGAAAAATAGCACTCCTTTTCTCGGAGGAAGTGACAATTCCTGTTGGATTATGATAGGACGGGATAAGATAGGCAAAATCAAAGTCCTTATCTGCTAATGTTTTTTCCACCTGTTCCATGTCAATCCCGTCATCTTGCATATCGATGCCATGTACGTCTAACCCATGCAAACGGAAAAGCTTCAATGCTGCATGATGTGTAGGATTTTCACATAGTACACGCCCTGATTTTTTAGCTAAAGAGGACAATAAAATATCTAGACCTTCTGTAAAACCATTTGTAATTAAAATATCTTTATTAGAAATGTCCACACCTTTCATCTCCATATAGCTAAGAAGGTGGTCAATTAAGGGCTTATAGCCCTTGGCATAGCCATAGTTTAAGACAATATCTCCTTCAATGGACATCCTTATGAGAAATGCCCTTTTGAAATTTTCAACATCAAAAAGCTTTTCTTCTGGAGCTATACTAGTAAATGAAATCATGCCTTTTTTCCAGTGTATATCTTGTCGTATTAAATCAATTTCATCAGCTAATAAAGTTGTTTCATTCAGCCTTTGTTTCCAATCTATTTCAATAGAAGAAGTTTTCAATGTAGTAACCTTTCCGATAAAATGCCCTTTTCCTTTCACTGCATAGATGATGCCATCTAGCTCTAATTCGGCATATGCGTTCAGCACCGTGTTTCTACTGACCGCTAATAACTTACTAAGTTCACGGGTAGATGGAAGCTTTTGATGTTCCAACAGATGCCCCTTGACAATCATGTCTTGAACATAATCCTTCAATTGTACATAAACTGGTCGTTCATCCATAAGCTTAAAATCACTAAACACTTCCTAACCCCCTTGCTTCATTTTTGCATAAACCCTGATAACCAAAAAGGTCCACACATTATGTAATTTCCTGTTAGAGTGGTTGCTCTTCTTTCTATCATATTTCAATATGGTCATAAGCATAAAAAGAAAACTCCTCTTTTGAGAAATATATCAGCAAAAAAGGAGTTTTATTATTATTTTAAAATATCATCCAGACCGTTTTCCTTTTTATCAGGACATACTAAGGACACCACAACTCCAACAATTAAGCAAATAAAGAATGTCGCTGCCTTGGCTGACACTACAGCCTCCATAGGTGACAGGGACCATACAATCGCACTAATAAAACCGACAATAATTGTAGCAATAACCCCAATGCCTGACACACGTTTCCAGAAAAAGATTAAAAGGATCACAACCGAAAATGTATTGCCAATCCCTGCCCATGCAAAGGATACTAAGCTATAAATTACAGAACCTGATTTGAGTGAAATGATAATACCCACAATCCCACTAATAACAGCCACTAGACGCGAAAGGTGAACTAATTTTTTGCTAGAAATATTCCAACGTAATGTTTTATGAATTATATCCTCACTTATCGATGTTGTGATGACTAACAATTGAGACGAAGCCGTTGACATAATAGCTGCTAAAATACCAGCCACAATAATTCCTGCAACCCAAGGTGGTAAAATTTCAAATACCATATGCGGCAATATCATTTCAGGATCTTCAATAGAACCTTGCTTATACAAAGTGGACGCGAAAATCGCAGATAAAAAGGCACCCACATAGACAATTAATGTCCAAATAATCGCCATATTACGGCCAGTAATTCGCTCTTTTTCAGTCGTAATAGCCATAAAACGAGAGCTCAATTGAGGTTGCCCCCCAAGCCAGCCAAAGAACCAGGATAGATTTGTAAATAACATCGCCCCTAAGGCAAGTCCATTTAAGCCTCCGACCCAACTATCCGCACCATTGCCCATTTGAGCTAGCTCTGTTGAAATGCTTAAACCTTGATGTTGAATTTCCATATAAGCTGCAATTGGAACAATAACAAACGAGATCAGCATTAAAAAACTTTGGATTGTATCTGTCCAAACAACGGACATAAATCCTCCCATACATGAATAGGCAATTATTATTGCTCCAATAATAATTGTTCCCCAAGTGATGTTGAGTCCTGAGAATGAATAAATCGTTTTACCCATCCCGGAAAATTGAGCTGCTAAATAGCAAACAAAGAATAACACCATTACTGCAGAAGCTAACCAACGAATTATATCTGCGTGCTTTGGAAATTTAACAGCAATATAATCTGTTAGGCTATTCACCTTATATTTTTGTTGCTCTGTCATAAAGCGCTTTGATAAAAATAGCCATGATGCAACAACCCCTAAAAGCATGCCAGATAAAATCCAAATGCCTGACAGCCCAGCCACATATATAAAGCCAATTGCCCCTAAAAACATATAGGCGGATTCACCCGTTGCACGTTCAGAAAAGGCTAACGCCCAGCCCGGTAGTTTATTTCCCCCTAGAAAGTAATCATTATGTGATAAATCTTTTTTACTGAAGTATATCCCTACTCCTAGCATAGCGAGTAAATAGATAAATATTTCAACATAAACAATTGTATGCATATACCCAAAGTCCTCCATCTGATTAATCTAAACAATCCCAATCGGTTTTATCAGATAATAGTTCGGGTTTTTTTAATTGTCAATAACTAATTTTGTAAAAAGGAGGCAAAGTATTTCGATATTTCTACAAACTTTAAAGCTCCTGGAGAAAGATGAATACTGTGTTTGTGTGCAATTCCAACCTGTCTAATATATGCTTGATAAAATTTTTTTCTAATCAGGTTACTTGGTGCATGTAGTAAAAGCGAATTCGGCACAACAGAAATGCCTAAATTTTCATTGACCATTGTCAAAATGACTTGGTCAACTGATAATTCATAGACTACATTGGGATGGATTTTATGTTTAGCTAAGATCCTTGATACATCTCTATCAATCGTACGTTTAGGCATAATCCAGCGTTCATCCTGCAATTGCTCTAGAGAGAGCCTCTCTTCCTTCGCCAATGGATGCTCCTGTGCCATAATGCAAACAAGCTCATCATTAAAAATCGCATCGAATACAAGATGTTTAGAATTTGGTTGCACTAAAAAACCGATATCGACAACGCCATTATGAAGCCATTCTTCGATTTGATCATAATCTCCCTCCATCAAACGTATTTGTAGGTCTGGATGATGCTGTTCGAAATACGCTAAAACCTTTGGTAATAAGACCAGAGAAACACTTGGTAGAATACCAACCGATAACGTCCCCCCAATGAGATTTTTTAAATTTGCTACAGAGGTTTCAAGCTGCTGTTGTTGCTGCAATATTTTTGAGATGTGTTCGTAAACAATTTTCCCCTCACTCGTTAAAACAATATTATTGCGGTTTCGAATAATTAGAGAAAGCCCTAATTCTGCCTCTAAATTACTAATCGTATGACTGATTGAAGACTGTGTGAGATTGAGCTTTAAGCCTGTTTCTGTAAAATTTCCTGTATCGATAAGTGTATGGAAAGCAATATATTGTGCTAATGTAGCCATGCTATTCTGCTCCTTTTATGATTTTTTTTCATAGTTGATTGTGTAAATATTCATTTGATTTAAATTACTAGCCACCTCTATAATAAAAATAAAATCCAAGTAAATCAATATGAATTGTTAATGAGGGGGCTCATAAAATGGCAGAGGAAAGATTAATGATGAAGGCTTTATCTATGGACATAATTACCGCAAAAATGTTTACAGAATTACATCTCTCCATTACAGAGCAGTACGGAGAGCATGGTCGGAGATTAGTACAAAAAGGCTTAGAGGCGTTTGGTTTAAAGGATGCTGAAGCCATGGCGAAAAAAGCAACAGCAGAAGGAGAAAATCATACTTTCTTTGAATACTTACCCCAAATCGTTGTAGGTGAAGAGAAATTTGCTGATTTAACACCGTTTGCTCGATTTTCTAAAATGTTTGCACAGATTGCCAAGCCAGTTGTAGATGAATATGGAGAAGCTGGTGAACAAGTGATTATGCGGGCAGTAGAGCGTTTTGGTCATAAGCGAGGCCAAGGTATTGCTCAACGTGCTCGCACAAACGGTCTAGAAAATTCCGTGGAGCATTATTTAACTAACTATGATATGGGTCGCAGTGATTTGTTTGAAATCGATACAGTTTATAAGGAAAATGAGGTTGAACAAACGTTTACTCACTGCCCATTAGGTCAACAATGGGCAGATGATGATATGGGTAAATATGGAATTTTGTATTGTAAAGTCATCGACCCCTCTATTGCTAAAGGGTACAATAAAAGCCTAGAGGTGGTACATGATCAATTTGTTTTACGTGAAGGACAGTGCCACTTCCAATTCCAAATGAAAGAGTGATGTCATGATTAACGGAGTTAGGCTCGTACAGCATCTTCAAGACTTAAGTCAAATTGGACGTAATGAAAAGACAGGTGGCATTAACCGCTTCTCGTTCACACCAGAAGAAAAGCAGGCAATTGAGTTAGTTACAACTTATATGGAACAAGCAGGTATGAATGTCACAATCGATGCAGTTGGAAACCTTATTGGTACATATGGTGAAGGAAATGAAACCATTATGCTAGGTTCTCACATCGATACAGTACCAGAGGGTGGCAAATATGATGGAGCATTAGGGGTGCTAGCAGCTATTGAAGTGGTACATACTATGCATGAGCAACAGTTGATACCCTCTAAAAAAATTCAAGTTGTCGCTTTTAAGGATGAGGAAGGAACAAGATTTGGCTTTGGGCTCCTTGGCAGTAGTGCAATGGCTGGTCTTTTAACAGAGGAGCAATTACAGCATACAGATGAAGCTGGCATTTCCATCGAAGAAGCCATGAAAGATTTCCATTTATCACCTTATCCTTTAACACAAGTGCATCGTAATGACATAAAAGCTTATTTAGAAATGCATATCGAGCAAGGAAAAGTGTTAGAAAATGAAGACCTACCAGTCGGTGTTGTCACAGGTATTGCAGCCCCATTATGGTTAGAGGTAACCGTAACGGGTGTCAGTGAACATGCTGGTGCAACCCCTATGCCGATTCGTCAGGATGCTCTAACTGCAGCAAGTGAAATGATTTTAGCTATTGAGCAACTATTAACCAATACAACAGATTCCGTTGCAACGGTTGGTAAGCTAACGGTCTCCCCAAATGGGACAAACGTTATTCCAGGTAAAGTTACGTTCTCGATTGATCTTCGTGATATTGACGAAAATAAAGTAAGTGCATTAGAGCAAGAAATTATGCAACAGCTTCAACAAATTGCTGAACGAAGACATGTCTCATTGGCTTCTAAAGTATTACAGCGCATTAAGCCTGCAAAAACCGATGCCTTACTACAACAGCAACTTACTACAAGTATTGAAAAGCAAGGTATACGTCCTTATTCTCTCATAAGTGGTGCTGGGCATGATGCAATGAATATAGCTGAAATTGCCCCGATTGGGATGCTATTCGTCCGTTCAAAGGATGGTATTAGTCACAATCCTTTAGAATACAGTTCAGATGAGGATATTATTGTAGCAACTAATATTTTTTATGATACAGTTGTTGAACTTGCTAAATAGACTACTATATAGAAGAAAGCCATTCTCTAATTTTTTTTAGAATGGCTTTTTTAATTTTTTCCATAACCTTCATTTTTAGCTTGAGTAATCACCTTTTGAATGAAAGGCTCTTTTTTCAGGGTATATGTTGGGCGAATTATATTGAAAAAGATAGCCCAATTTGGATTATAGTCAGACAATACCACTTCAATTTTTTTCATGTGTCATTCACCTCACTTTTTTGAAATAAGCCAACTATAAATAAAGCGTATTTACCTTAAAATAATAAATCTATTTCGTTTTTAAATTTCCCTTTATATAAGAAAATCTCTCTATTTTTGATTGAACTGGTTTCATTTTAGCATAAGGAATATTATCTCTTTTAATATGATATAGTGTAATTATGGTTAATTTTCCAAAATAATTGAAAGGGGCTATAAAATGGAAGAGATTTTAACAATTACGAATTTAACGAAGAGTTATGGAAACAAGGAAATTTTGAAAGGGATTGACCTTCACGCAGCTAGAGGTGAAATCATCGGTTATATCGGCCCCAATGGCGCGGGTAAAAGTACAACTGTAAAACTTATTCTAGGGCTAGAAGGTGATTTTGGTGGCGAAATTAAGCTCTTTGGGAAAAGCATAGGACAAGACCAAATTGATTATAAACGGCGAATTGGTTACGTCCCTGAAATCGCTGATGTTTATGATAACTTAACAGGCTATGAGTATTTAACCTTCATCGGCCAGCTATATGGATTAGAGCTAGAGGAGGCGGCTGACAAATCCAAATCACTAATGGAACTGTTTGGAGTTGGTGAAGCATACCATTCTAGAATTTCTTCCTATTCTAAAGGCATGCGTCAAAAACTACTAATTATTGCAAGCCTTATACATAATCCAGACCTGCTATTTTTAGATGAACCAATCAATGGCCTAGACGCAAACAGTGTCATGATTTTTAAAGAAATCTTAACGCAACTAGCTGCCAATGGAAAGACTATATTTTACTCATCACACATTATGGATGTCGTTGAAAAAATCAGTAGCCGCATCATTTTGCTGTATGATGGAAAAATTGCAGCGGACGGAACATTTGCCCAATTACAAGCAGATAATACTGAAGGAACATTAGAAAGAATTTTTAACCAGTTAACAGGATTTCATGAACATCAGGAAATCGGAGAAAAATTTGTGTCCGTCGTTCGTGGGGGACAATTATGACAGATTTCAAAACGCTACGATTGCTTGATAAGTTCCGATGGCTTTTTATAAAAATGGGCATTGATTATGACATGATGAGAAAAATCCTCCATATAAAATTAACAATGGATGAACGGAAAGTACCTACCCTATTCAATCAAAACAAAAAGAAAGACAATCAAAAGTATGGCTACATTAAGTCTCTATGGATTTATATGTTATTCGGGCTTATACTCATCCCGCTTATGGGATTTGGTCAAAATTTTCTATTTCAGATGAGTATCGCCTTTGCAATGATCATCTTTTTGATTATGACTTCATTGATTTCTGACTTTTCTTCTGTGCTTTTAGATGTACGAGATAAAAGCATACTTTCAACTAAGCCTATTTCAGCTAAAACAATTAATGCAGCAAAATTTATGCATATTTTTATTTATTTATCCTATTTAACATTGGCCCTAACAGCCATCCCTCTAATAGTCAGCCTTTTTACTCAAGGTATTGTGTTTTTTATTTTAACAGGTCTTGAGATTCTATTAATGAATTTATTTATAGTTGCCATCACAGCCATTTTATATATTGCCATTTTACGCTTCTTCGATGGTGAAAAGCTGAAGGATATGATTAATTATGTACAAATCGCTTTATCTCTAATGCTGATGATTGGCTACCAAGTTCTTATTCGATCCTTTGAATTCGTCAATTTAGATATGGTAGTATCGTTTCATTGGTGGAACCTCTTCTTAATACCGATGTGGTTCGCTGCCCCTTATGAACTCATACTGCATGGTGATACATCCTTATTGACAGTCATTTATACCATCTTAGCAGTGATTGTACCTATTATTTCGATTTGGATCTATATTAAACTCATACCAACCTTTGAACGCAATCTCCAAAAACTGCTAAGTACAAGTAAGTCTAAAAAGGAAAAGAACAATCGACTAAAGTCGTTTTTATTAACCATTGTGTGTAGAACACACGAGGAACGAGCTTTCTATCGCTTCGCAGCTCTGATGATGAAGCAAGAGCGAGAGTTTAAGCTAAAGGTCTACCCATCTTTAGGCTTTTCATTTATTATTCCCTTTATTTTCATGTTTACTTTTAGCAGAGGGGAAGAAGTCGATTATGCTAGTAGTATGAGCTATTTAAATATCTATTTTAGTATGATGATTATACCATCCGCTGTCCTTATGCTTGGTCACTCTGCTAAATATAAGGCTGCATGGATTTATAAAACGCTACCGCTTAAAGATTATACAGATTTACAAAAAGGTAGCTTAAAGGCATTTTTAATTAAATTGTATACTCCGTTATTTTTAGTACTAAGTATAGTCTTTAGCTATATTTATGGTATTCGAATTATCCCTGATTTACTAGCTGTTTTGGTAACAAGTTGGTTATATACCATCCTTTGTTTCGTCATGATGACAAACAAATTACCCTTTACCAAACCCTATGATGAAGTTAATGATGCGCAAGGCTGGAAGATTCTTTTGTTATTGCTCCCTTTAGGTTTACTTGTAGGGCTGCACTATATAATAGCTAGTCAGATAACATACGGCTCTACTATATATTTCATTGTGCTCTTCTTCATCAACATCTTGATATGGAAACTGGTTTTTAAATCGAAAAAATAACCAAAAAACGGCTCAAATCCTATAATAGAGTGGGATCAGCCGTTTTTTTCATGCTATGGTGTTTAAAAGATAAATGCAACGATTTCTTCCTCACCGCTTTTCATATCTTTTATTTTATACATATTTTGATTGACCTCGTTATCTCCTAATACAATAACCTTTGGTGTGTTTTCACGATTGGCTTTTTCCATCGCCTTTTTCACTTTTTTCCCACTTAGCTCAACTTCTATCTTATATTTTTCTCGCCGTAATGCAGTTGCTAGCTTTAGTGCCTCTTTTTCTGTTCCCAGAGGAATAATATAAATATCCACGCTAGGAGCGTTTTGCTCTATTTTTCCCGAAAGCTCTAGTGCTGTATAGATGACATCTAAACCAAATGAAATACCAACAGTAGCATAGGTTTGATTTGTCTCTAAAAGGCCACCAATAGCATTGTCATAGCGTCCCCCACTACCAATACTTGAGCGAATTGTTCCATCTGCTAAAAAAATTTCATAAATTGTTCCTGTGTAAATTTCAAGTCCCCTCGCTAAAAATGGATTGAAAATACATTGGTCACTTATTTCAAGTGCCTCTAAATAAGAAGTTAGTTCCATTAATTCCTGTAAACCTTGTTGTAAAAAGACATTCTCAGTCGCGAATCCTTCAAAATACGCCATACTTATTTGTGGACGTTCATCTAAAAAGTGCTTTATTTTATGAATACTATTATCTGATAACCCCAATGCCTTCAATTCTGCGAGCATTGTTTTCTCGTCTATTTTTTCAATCTTATCTAATGTTAAAATAACTCGATTCATTTGTTCCTGTTCAACCTCAAATAATTGCAGTAAACCAACTAAAAGCTTGCGATTATTATATTGGAGATTAATTTTAAGTTTAAGCTGATCAAAGGCATCTATCGCCATCATCATTAGCTCCGCCTCAGCAGCCTGTGATTCTACCCCAACAATATCTACATCACATTGTGTAAATTCGCGAAAACGACCAGCCTTGATGGGGCCATCTCGAAACACTTTGCCAATCTCATATCGTTTAAATGGCATAGCAATCGCTGGATTCATCGCTACAACTTTTGCAAATGGAATTGTTAAATCATAGCGTAACGCTAAATCTCGCTCACCTCGATCTGTTAATGTATACATCTCCTCTAAAATCTCAGCACCACCAGCATATTTAGAAGCCATCAACTCTGTATAGTTAAGAATAGGTGTTTCTAACGGCTTGCAGCCATAGGCTATAAATGTATCTTCTAACGTACGTCGTATCACACGACGAGTAGCCTCTTGCTCTGGTAAATAATCTTGTGTTCCTCGAACATTCTGATAGTCCATTTTTTTCATCATAATCTCCTCCTCATTTTTTGAGCAATAAAAAAACCGTATAGCGATAAAGCTTCAAATCAGCTTTATTTATACGATTACATGAGAAATAGTCTTCCTATTCAATATTAATAAGTTAATAAGGATAGCAAGACTAGTGATGATGATGATGTTTTGTTGTGAATGATTGGACAAGAGTAATGACCATGTTTATTCCCCCTTTTATATTAAGGGTTACTATAAGACACACCCAATAGAATGTCAAATTTTTTCTAAAATTCACACAGTATTTTTTTCATTTTTTCTAGAGTAGCTAACATTTCAGCTAACTCTTCAGTTGTTAAGTGAGCATGGTACTTTTCTGTAATCTGTTGATTAAAGGCTTCGACTTCCTGTTTATATAATAGACCCTTCTCGCCTAATTCGACAGAAAAGGCACGCTTATCCTCCTCATGCTGCCTTTTCATTATATAGCCATCCTGTTCAAGCTTGGTTAATTGCTGACTCACTGCACTTTTTGTAATAGCCATTTTATCTGCTAGTTCTGAAGGCGAGCAGGATGGATGACGCATCACTAATGTTAAAAGAACATATTGCTGATTATTTAAGGAGAAATTAGTATAAGCCCTTTCCATTTTCTCAAGCATGATCCAAATATCTTCAATGGTTTGATTTATTTGCTCTGCTACCTGGTTATTCTTCATTTTTTTGAGTGTCACCTTTTTCTCGCCATTTTTTAGGATTTAGATAGCTTTTAAATTTGTTGGCTACTTCTTTTCCAACAAGTAAAGCACCAAGCCAAAATAAGATTTCAGCCATAATAATACTTCCTGGTATAATCCCTGCCTTTACTTTTGTAGGTATCGGTGTGAAAGGTGTAATAATTGGGATTAACCATAAAGAAAGTGAAAAGATAATAATGCCTAGTCCAAGCTTATAAGCAAAAGATTTTTGTGTTTTTTCGTTAGAGGTCATGTATCTTCTCCTGTACAATAATTAATTTATTTAAGTTAACTAAACTATATGATACATTTCTTTTTATGTAAAGCTTTTTAATCTTTAGAACAAAAATCCCCATCTATTTGAATAGTGAGAGTCAAATAGATGGGGTTACTAATTTAGTTATTTTCCAAATGTAAGGGGTATACGTAGCTCATCATTTGGCTTGTTAGTTAAATATTTATAAATGAGAATTTCTAGCTCCTCCTTGTCAAAATTCTCATAAACATCCATTCTTTTATTATTTTCAAGAATGCCCATAAATTCAGGCGTCCCATAGATTTTTTCTTTATCCTCTAAATAATAGGTTTGATTGACTCCAGCAAACCCTGGATCAGGGCTTAATGATTCCACATAAAGGTTATTGTCCTTCATATAATACGTCCATGAAATTGGGTACCCTGCTATATTAGATGTTACACTTTGAGGCTTTGCTGATATGTTCGTTAATTGGATTGAATTATCGTCTCCGTATAAACCTTCAACACGGTTCTTAGCAACGAAAGTTAAAGGTTGATTTTCCAAAGAAGCTGCATTTAGTCCAGCTATTTCAAAGCGCAGCTCTGTTTTATTAGGATTTCCAACTTTACCCGAAATATATCCAGTCAATAAGGTTCCACCTACATCCAGTTGATAATCCATATAAGGGAAAGTTTCGTATTTTTCTTGAGTAAGAACTAATCGAACTTGGGTCGGTGTAACCGTCATTTCATGAATTTTAGTGCCACCAGGCACATTATCAATTGGAATATCTAATACTTGCTTAAATGACGTATTTTCCAGTTGTGTTTTAGAGAGATTTAGTTGCATATTCCAAGTACTTTCTTTTGTTTCTAGTATACGGTTATAAGAAATTTGGAATTTAGTTCCCTCTTCTTGTAAAGCTTCAGACTCGAATAGTTGCTGACTAAAATATTCTCCTTTTGCTCCCTGTCTTCCCATGAAAGATTTTTTCCCTGTTTCAATTGAATGATTCGTATTATTAATCGCCTCAATGAATATCCCTGTATTTCGGACTTTTAAATCTGTAAGTGTAACTGCCGTTTTAAGCAATATTTTACCCTCATCTTGTGCAAAAGATTGAATAGACACTGTGTCAACTCCGTCCTTTTGAATAGGGAACACTTGCGTAGTTAAGTCATTTGGATTATAGTCGATAGAATATTTTTTATCGCTGATGAATTGAATATTCTCCATCATAAGCTCCACATCTGTCATCTGTCCTTCAGCAACCCAATCCGTTTCAAAATAACCCTGAAAGGTACCAAGCTCCTCATTCCAAGAATGTGTATAATTCCCTTCAATAAAGTTACCCTTTGAATCTTTAAGCCCGGTATGTTCAAAACCTATATCCTCTCCATCCCAAGAGGCATCAGGTTTCAAACTATACAAAAGAAAGGTTCTGTTATTATCGATAAACGCCGTATGTACGGTCAACGTAAACCCATCCTTCGTAACGGATTTCTCAATCGTCTGCCCTAAGCCCTGGTCTAATGCCGACTGAATACCAGCTCTATAAGATAGAATAGTTGACCAATCATAGTTCAGTGCTGCATAGACAGGTGTAGCCATTAGAGCAACAGCTAATCCTGCGACCAAAACAAATCTCTTCCTTTTTCGAGGTAGAAGTTCGATCGGTTCATTTACCATTTTTAGTTCATCCTGCTGGATACCATTCCACATTTGTTCAAAGTCAGGATACTTCATGTTATGGTCTGCGTTCATCTCTTTTTTCAATTTCTTTTCAATGCGTTCCAAATTGATTCTCTCCCTTCAACCATAAATTTTGATTTTGTTCTAGTTTTTTGCGCATGATTTTCAATGCCTTATGGAGTCTCGATTTCACTGTTCCCACTGGAATCTTTAGCGTTTCCGCAATTTCCACTAATGATAGCTCACCAATGTAGCGGAGGGTGACAACAGCCATTAACTTTTCTGGTAGCTGTCTGAGTAGTGCCTCCCACTCCTCCTCAGCTGCCTTCTCCAGTACAATGGTGTCTACAGATTTAACTGATGCCGTAGTTTGCTCCTGTAGCAACTGTACCTGACTCACTTTTTTTAACTGAGCCTGCTTTCTTTTAAGCAAATTTAAACATTGATTCATCGCAATCCGTAAAATCCAAGCACGTGTATGCTCTACACTTCTCCAATCCTGACGAAAGACGGTGACAAATACATCATGGCAGAGATCTTCCGCATCTTGGGCATTCCGTAGCATGTAATAACAGGTACGGTAAACATCTTTGTTGTATGAATCGAATAATTCACGTTCTGTCAATCCAAGGCACTCCTTTCTGATGGTTCTACGTTATAAACAAATGACTACTAGAAAAGGTTCATTTTTTTAAGAAATTCATATACGTACTTTTTTAATTTAGTGTTTATGTAAAAAGATCCAGTTAATGTGCAAAAAAAAACAGATGGCAATAGAGGTCCGTTATGGAACATCTAATCCATCTGTTTTTGGCTATTGGGAAATGGTGAGCGAAGGCAATATCATGAATCACATTTGATTCTTCTAGAAACTAATTTTAAACTTCACCTTTTTTTCGTGCTGTCATTTCATCTTTCATTTCATCTTTTAAAGCTTCAATTGACTGTTTACGTCGCTTATTTTTTTCCTTTAGCCTGTTACTTTCTAGAGGATCTGCAAATTCCATACTAATTTCTGCTTCCTGCACTTTCTCCTCAGTATTTTTAACAATATCACGAATGCGTTCAACATTATTGGAGCGATCATCTGGTTTTCGATGTCTTGAATTAGCCATGTTAACCTCCTCAAATTATGACATAAGGTTATTTTGGAATGATTTTATCATTATATGAGTGCTAACTTTTACTAAAATAACATCCTTTAAACGCTATCTATCCAATAATTCTACCTTCATTAAAAGCAATTAAGTTTCCACCTGACAGGATTTTTAGACAATCTCTTCCTTCAAACCTTCATAGGCAGATTTTGAATGCATAAATACATATAAAACTATGGAGAGGAAAATAGCTACAATTCCAAAGACAATGCAGACCATTTGTAGGGAGAGCCATTCCGATAGCAACCCTAAGGCTAACGTAAAGACAATCTGTAGCACATTAATGACCATCGTTGAAACACTACCAAAACGGCCCATAATTGATGTCGGTACACTTATTTGATAAAAGGTGCTGTAGCCCGCATTACAAAATGACATACATACTCCTAATGCTATAAAGCTAATAATCGCCATTGCCACATTCGGTGAAGAGTAAAACAATGTATAGCAAAGTGTGGTCAAAAGCAGACCATAGACAATATATTGTCTTGTTGAAAATCTTTTAGCATAGCGAGCAGCCATTGCTCCACCAATAATAGCTCCAATTCCAGCGATACTAACGATGACACCATATAGACTATCTGAAGCTTGAAGGTTTTGTTTAATAAATGTAGCTTCCTGTGAATCTAATGCAAAGGCAATCATCAAGGCACCTTGAAAATAAAGAAATACTTTGGCAAAGACTTGCTCTTTTTTTATATAGGCGTAGACAATACCATAATCCTCTTTTAGCATCCTCCAAGTAATGGGTTTTCGGTGCATGTCCTGATGATCTTCTACTGCGGGAAGCTTAAAAATGGAGAGTGCACAGATAAAGAACGTCAAAGCATTAAACCAAAACGCTATAGAAATATTGGAAATGGCAATGATAAACCCAGCCAATGCTGGCCCAATTAAAAATGAGCCTGAGCTAAACATTCCTAATATTGCATTAAAGGATTGTTTATCTTCATCTGGTATATATTTCGAAATATAATAGGTACTACTTGGCCCAAAAAAGCTACTTGCTATATTAGATAAAAATAAAACACAATAGATGAGCCAAATAGAGGACGTAAAAGGTAACAATAAAATCAATATGCCACGAATAATATCACTATAGATCATTAATTTTTGTTTATTCGATCGATCAATGATGGAGCCTGCAAAAAAGCTTGTTAAAATTCGAGCAATCGGTCCTACAATAAATATACTCGCCATAGCAGTAGGCGATTCTGTTAAATGCCAAACTAATAAATTGAGCGCAACTAGATTCACCCAATTTCCTAAATACGAGAAACCAAAGCCAAATAGAATGAGCCAATACTTCCTAGCAATGCTCATAAGTCCCCTTTCTATCACCAAAATGAATGATTGGTCTTTTTTGACATAAAAGTATTCCTTTAGATAATCATATCTATCGATGAATAGCTGTGCAACTAAAAATAGCAACCCTTAGCTAAGTTCATAGCTTTGGGTTGCCTTTTTAGTTAGTTGAATCTCGATCGATTAATATCGGTTTGAAGCGATATAGTTTTTGGTCATCAGCTAGATGTTCTTTTTTAATTTTTGCTAAGAGCAATGATGCCGCTTTCTGTGCCATTGGTAAAATGGGCTGTTGCAATGTTGTAATGGAAGGTGTTAAAAAATTGGCATATGGTACATCATCCACAGCAATTACTTGTACATCATTAGGCACATGTAAGTTTCTTTTTTTAATATAAAGCATTAATTCCTGGAAAATACGATCATTTGCCGCAATGATTCCTCTTGGTGGTTGCTCCAATGTAAATAATTGATTAAAAACCTCTGTCATCTGAGCTGGCTCACCATTTTTTATATAGCGCTCATCGATCAACAGATTCCTATTTCTGAGCGCTTGACGAAATCCTTCTAAACGTTCGACACGAGGAGTAATCGGTAAGGCTAAAGAAGTAGTGATAATGGCTATTGGTTGCTTTCGAAATGTCTCCACTGCCGTATCCATGGCAGAAAAATTATCAAGCAATACAGCAGGAATATCTACTCCCTCAATAAAACGGTCAATAAAAACGATTGGCATTGCTTGTTGATGAAGTCTTATGTAGAGATTTTTGTTTTCTCCTGTTGGAAAAACGATTAAGCCATCCACCTGTTTTTCTAGTAAAGTTTCGATATGTTTTTTCTCTTTTTTAGGGTTATCCGCTGAGTTACACACAATCATATGAAAGCCTTCTTTATCGAACTCTGCTTCCAATGCATTTATTATTTTTGTTGAAAAGTCATGGATAATATTCGCCACAATAATACCAATTGTAAAGGTAGATTTCTGTTTTAAGCTACGAGCCATTAAATTTGGACGATATTGCAATGCTTCAATAGCCTCTTCAATTTTCTTACGAGTCTCTGTACTCATATATTCATATCGCTTATTCAAATATTGCGATACTGTACTATTCGAAACATTTGCATATTGTGCAACATCGGCAATTGTTGTTTTTTTCACTAAAATCAATCTCCTACCTATAATATGAAAACTCTCCTTGGTATTATGTAGCATAGCATACTTTACTGGTTAAATTAACTAGTCAAATAGTTATATACTTGTTCAGGTAAGTCAATGCCCTTATCCATTGTTTCCAAACTACGTATCTGTTCAATTTCACCAGGCACTAGTACCTGATCAAAATTTGGTGCTGTTGGCGCATCATGTAATTCATTTATCATTTTCGAGATATTTGCTTTGAATTGATCTACATCTCCAAAAATATTTGGATCTAATACATATAAATATTGTCCTAGATTACGTTTCTGTTCGTAATCACCATACATTTTTGAAATGTGAGGACCAAAAGCTGCACTTGCTAAAATTCCAGAAAGAACATCTACTACAAGTGCCATACCATATCCTTTTGGCCCTGCAAACGGTGTTAAAGATTTTACTTGGTGTGGGTCTGTAGTTGGTGCTCCTTGTGCATCAACTCCCCATGTATTTGGAATTGTCTCCCCTTTTTCACGTGCATATAGAATTTTCCCTAGCGCTACATTGCTTGTTGCCATGTCCAAAATAATCGGTTTATCGTTGGTTGGAAAACCGTAAGCAATTGGATTCGTACCAAAGTAAGGCTCTTTTCCGCCAAAAGGAACAACTGCGGAGTCCGTTTGAGAGCACATAATAGCAATTAAATTTTCACTCGTGGCTTGTTCAAGAAAATAGCCGAGTGCCCCACAATGGCTACTCTCTTGAATAATCGTTGTACATGAGCCATGTTCCTTAGCCACTTTAATGGTTTCATCCATAGCTTCCTTACAAATGACATGCCCAAAGCCATTATCCCCCTTAAAAAGAAGGTGATTTGTGCCTCTTTTTTCTACTGAAAAATGAGGGTTTTTCGTTATTCCACCTGCCTGTAAACGTGTTATATAATGCTCCACGCGCATAACACCGTGAGAACTGACACCACGTAAATCGGCATAAATCAAAACATCTGCTACTTGCGCTGCTGTTTCAGCTTCAACACCTTCAGTTGTGAATTTTTGAACTACTATTTTTTTTAATGCTGGTACAGAAATATTCATTGAAAATCCTCCCCATTATTTAAAATAGATTTGTGCTTTATTTGTGTTGTATTGTTTTGCCTCAAAGTAAGAAATAGCTTCATCGAATGCAATATGCTTCGTAACATAGCCTTTCTTTATAGCTCCTGACTGCATGTAGTTCATAACCGTCTCAAAATCTTCTAACGTAGCATTACGGCTGCTCTTCAATGTTAATTCCTTTGAATGAAATTCAGGATCATTAAATGTAATGGTTTTCTTCATTAAACCAATAAACACTAATGTGCCACTATTTTCTACGTATTGAAATGAGGATTCCATTGATTGTTGATTGCCTGTTGCATCAAAGACAACTGTAGGAAGTTCACCATTAAATTTTTCATGTAGCTGCGCCATTATGTCATGGCTACCAACAATCACACCATCCGCTTCCGACCATGCCTGTCCTTCTTTTAAACGTTCTTCGTTCAAATCCATTAATACTGTTTTTGCACCGCGTAACTTAGCAAAACGTGCTGCTCCTAATCCAATTGGCCCTGCACCGATAACAAGTACTGTATCATTTTCTATTAGTTCCGAACGACGTACTGCGTGGGCACCAATCGCTAATGGTTCCACAATGGCTAATTGGTCACCTGACACAGCATTATCAGTAATTACAATACTGTCATCAACTACGATATATTCGCCCATACCACCATCCATATGTACACCTAATACTTTCAAAAATTTACAGCAGTTTGTTTGACCTCGACGACATGCAACACACTCTCCACAATGGATGTATGGAATAACTGTTGCACGATCTCCTACTTGGATGTCCTTAACTGCTTCACCGACTTCTTCCACGATAGCAGCTAGTTCGTGGCCTAACACTCGTGGATAACTAAAGAATGGTTGTTCACCTGCAAAAGCATGTGTGTCTGTTCCACATACACCAATATGCGTGATTTTTAATAAAACATCATGACTTCCTTCAATACTAGGCTTGTCTACTTCACGTTCCACCATTTGAAACGGTTCATTAATGATTAATTGTCGCATGCTATTGCCTCCAATAAACTAGTAATTGTAGATAATTGCTGAATAACCTCTGCTGCATCACACTGGAAATATTGTTCAATAAATTGTTGCATTGGCTCTGACTGACCTTGTTCAAAATAGTTATGGATTTCAGTCAGTTTTTCAATAATTTGATCAGATTCACGCACGGAAAAGCGTGTTGGATTCATTGCATATATCCCTATTGCTAAAGCTTGATAGTATATTTCTGTTTCAGCGTAAGGGGCAATACGTGTTTGCCACTTGGATAACTCATTTAATTGAATATCATATAGCTGATGCTCAATAAATGGGTTTAAAAAACGTTCAAAGACATCTTGCTGATAGTGCTCATCCACTTGGAAGCGTTGGGTAAAATCGTTTGTTACTTTTTCAATAAAGGCTCGAACACCTGCATGTGAAAATGCCTCTCTTACAGTTTTATAGTTAAAAATCTTGCCGAATGCTGAAAGCAAAATATGACTACCATTTAAAATGGCAACTTTGCGTTTTCGATACATGTCTAAATCATCAAAGACAAAAGGGAAATCATGACTTGTTGGCCAATGTTTAAATGGCTCTTTTTGGTCAATTATAAATAAGAAATACGGTTCACAAACTGTGTAAAGGGCATCCTCCCCCTGATAATCCTGTGGATAACCTGTTACAATACGGTCTACAAGTGTATTACAAAAAGTTAACGTAGCAAGCCAATCATTAAATGCTGTAGGCAACTTCCAGTCTTTAGCATGCTGTAGACAAATTGTTTTTAATGTAGAGCCATTCTGTTCTATTAATTCCAAAGGCACAATTGCCACTTGTTTTTCACCTTGAAAATGTTTGTAATATTGTTCTAGAAAGACGGTTAACTTTGCTGCATAGCTTGTTGGACAAGCCGTAGGATAAGGAATATTTTCATAATAAATCCCTGCCTCTGTTGTATTAGACACAATCATTTCTAATGTCTCAGACTGTGCGTATTGTAAAAATGTAGGCCAGTTCTCATATGGAAGAATAGTATCTTGAATAATCTTAACAGTGGTTTCTTCTTCTACGACCTCACCGTTTTTTAGCCCACGTTCCATCACAGTGAATTGCAGCTGTTGTTCTTCTAGTAGTTTAACTGTTTTTCCTCTTGCTGTTGCTGCGACAGAAACAATACTGCAAGGGACTTGTAGTTTTTCAACTGCTAGGTCAAAAAAGCCTCTGATAAAATTCCCATCACCTATTTGCATAATTTTAATAGGATGTTTCATGTCATTTATCTCCTACATCGTCACGCCATCTTTAAAAATGGCGATTTCTTTGAATCCATATTTCTCATTATTCGTTTGCACTTCACCTGAAGCTAGCGCTACTATATAATCCATAAATTCATCGACTAATATATCCATCGGCTTCCCATCCACTAACTGCCCTGCGTTAAAGTCAATCCAATTTTTTTTTCGTTCATAAAGTGGTGTGTTTGTTGAAATTTTGACTGTTGGTGTAGGTCCTCCAAAGGGTGTTCCCCTACCAGTTGAGAAAAGGACGATTTGGCAGCCCGTTGAGGCCAGTGCTGTTGTTGAGACAAGATCATTTCCTGGACCGTTTAGTAAATGTAGCCCCTTTGTTGTCATACGTTCGCCATAATCAAGCACTTCTTTTACCTCTTGAAAGCCCCCTTTTTGTATACAGCCAAGTGATTTTTCTTCCAATGTTGTTATTCCACCCGCTTTATTTCCTGGAGAGGGATTTTCATAGACAGGTTGATTATATTTCATAAAATACTGTTTAAAGTCATTTACTAAATGCACAATATCCTCAAAAACAGAGGCATCTTTTGCACGTTCCATTAAAATTTGTTCAGCACCAAACATCTCTGGAACTTCCGTTAACACCGTTGCACCTCCAGCTGAGATCAACTGGTCAGAAAATACACCAATCATCGGATTAGCGGTAATGCCAGAGAAACCATCACTACCACCACATTTCAAACCAATTTTCAGTTCTGAAATAGGTAATGTTTGTCTGTCAAATGTCGTCACATAGTCAAAGGCTTTTTCAAGCAGTTGTTGACCCTCTTCCATTTCATCTGCTGATTCTTGAACATTTAAAAAGGAAACGCGTTGTTCATCATAATGACCAATTGTTTTCTTAAAGAGCTCAATATAATTGTTCTCACATCCTAGCCCTAATACAATGACTGCCCCTGCATTAGGGTGATGAATTAAATTAGCTAAGATTTTTTGTGTATACGTTAAATCATCACCAAGTTGTGAGCAACCATATGGATGAGCGAAATGCTGTACACCATCAAAATTGTCAGCCTTCAATAATTGGTTGCCTAACTTCGCCAAGTTTTCAGCTACTTTGTTAATACATCCAACCGTATTAATAATCCAAATTTCATTTCGTACACCAGCCTGACCATCTTTTCTACGATACCCCTTGAACGTGCGCTGTGCATGACGAGACTCGGCTACGGTATGTGTTTTCGGATTAAATTCATAGCTTAATTCACCCGATAAATTGGTTTTCATGTTATGGGAGTGAACCCAGCCACCTGCTAGGATTTCTTCTGTAGCATGACCAATTGAAAAACCATATTTCGTGATGTGTGCATCTTTAGAAAGAGTCTTGATGGCGATCTTATGCCCACGTAGTACTTGTTGCTGTAACGTTATTTCCTTTCCATCCAATGGAAGTAAAAAGCCTTGAGGAAGATCTCTCAAGGCTATGGCAACATTGTCCATCGGATGAATTTTAATAACTGATTGATTGTTCATTTGAATCCATCCTTTCTATTTTTAAGCTAATTCTTTATGAACAATTGGTGTAACAAATTTAATAACTGCTAATGAAGCGATGACCGCTAAGCCACCTGCAAGTAGGAAAGCTGCGGAGAATGTTCCTGTTCTGTCTACTAGGAAACCTGTTAAAGTTGGCCCAATAATACCAGCTGTGTTTGCAAGGAAGTGCATAAAGCCGCCAACAGATCCAACATACTTAGATTCCACCACATCATTAATGATTGCCCAGTAAATAGCCCCTGTTAAATATAAGAAGAAAACAGAGGTAGCTACAAGCGCAACAGCACTAACTGTTGTTGTTACAATACCTGCACAGCCAATCGATACAGCTGCTAAGAATAAACATGTCACTAGAACGACTTTACGAGAGAATAAAACTCCCTTACGCATAAAGCGTTTGTAAATGAAATCTGAGACAATTCCACTCAATGCTAAACCTAGGAATCCTAAAATCCACGGAATAACCGTTACAATACTCATATCTTTTACAGCCATTCCACGAGCTTCTACTAGATAGCTTGGGAACCAAGTTAAGAAAAAGAATAGGATATAGTTATAGGCAAAGAACGAAAAAGCAGTAAATAATACTGTTGGTTGTTTTAAATAATAAGATAGACCACGACTATGATTGATATCTTCTGCTGCAATCTCTAAGTTTGCCATTGATTCTACACTGTCTTCTTTGTTTGGCTTTTCTTTCACCACTTTAAACCATACGATTGCCCAAATAAATCCAAGGATCATGATCGCAATAAATGAATATTTCCATCCATATGCTAATGCAATATAACCAACGATTGGACCTGCGATTGCACCACCAAGTGGCGTACCACTATTGGCTAGCCCTACTACAGAGGCACGTTTATCCGCAGGAAACCAGTTATTCACCATTTTATTTATGGTTGATGACAATGGCCCTTCCGCCATACCAAATACAATACGAACAATAATCAACGATGCGAACCCAACGACTAAAACCATTGCTCCACTAAATAAAGACCATACAATCATCGCTACAAATAGCGTTAACTTGGCACCAAATTTATCGGAAGCCATTCCACCTAAGAAGTTAAAAATGGCATACCCAACAGAGAAGCTACTAAAGATAATCCCTAATTGGGTTGACGTTAGATGAATATCTTCTTGAATAAATGGTGCTGCAATTGATAGTGCTGAACGATCTAAATAGTTAATGACACCCGCTAAAAATAGCATGACAATTACAACCGTTTTGCCGTCTCCAAAAATACCTTGTTGTTTCATATCATTCACCCCTAAATTTGAAATAAATCCCCTTTGTTAAACGCCTGAATAAGCCATAAATCCACCATCAACAGGAATTGTTACGCCAGTGACAAATGCTGAGTATGTATCATCAGCTAAAAATAATAAAGTTCCTAATAAATCTTGTGGTTTTCCAAAACGCTTTTGTGGTGTAGCTGTAATGATTTTTTCTGAACGTGCAGTTAATGAACCATCTTCTGTTAGCAATAAATTACGGTTTTGTTCGGTAATAAAAAATCCAGGTGCAATGGCATTAACACGTAAACCTGCTTCTGCAAAATGCACCGCCATCCATTGCGTAAAGTTATTAATCGCTGCCTTTGCCGCGCTATATGCAGGCACTTTTGTCATAGGGGCATAGGAGCTCATGGATGAAATATTAATAATTGTGCCCTTCGTTCTCAGCAATGCTTCACCAAAAACTTGGGCAGCCAAAAATGTTCCTGTAAAATTATTCGAGAATACGCTTTCAAAACCACTTGGTGTTAATTCAAAGAAATTTGGTGTAGTCGATTGTTCTTTATATACTTCATCAGCCGTAATGGCATCTGGATGATTGCCGCCCGCTCCATTAATCAGTACATCAATTTGACCATATTGCTGTAAAATTGCTTGTCTCGCTGCTATTAACGACTCTTTGTTTAAAACATCCACAGAAAAATTAATTGCTTCTCCGCCATTTTCTGTAATCGATCGGACGACTGCTTCTCCTTTTTGCGCTGTACGATTTAAAATAGCAACTCGCATACCTTGCCTAGCCAATTCCATTGCCATCTCTGAGCAAAGAACACCACTACCACCCGTTACAACAGCCACTTTATTTTGCAATGCTTCATGCACCTTACTCACCTACTTTTAAAATAACTTTACGTACTTCATTTTGTTTTTTTTCTATATATTCAAATGCTTCTTTTGCTTCATGTAATGAGAAAGTATGTGTAATTAAACCTTGATGCTGTAGCTTTCCAGCATCAACAAGCTTCACTACATTTTCAAATTGGAATGTTTGTAAACGTGAGCCTTTTATCGATAATTCCTTTTTCGTAATTGGTAGTGGGGCAAGCTCAATGGCTTCCTCTCCAAAGCTAAGGACTACTACTCTCCCAGCAACTGAAACAGCATCGATAGATTGCTTAAATGTTAGTGGAATACAAACTGCATCAATAGATACATTGACACCTACTCCATATGTCCATTGGTTAACAGCCTCTAATAAATCTTGCTCGTTTACATTAACAACTACATCTGCACCAAGTTCTTTTGCAAATGAGAGCTTTGCTGGATCCAGATCAGAAATCATCACGCGTGCATCTATTAATTTAGCCATCTTTAAAATACAAATGCCAATCGGTCCGGCCCCTTGAATCAATAGTGTTTCACCAGCCTGTAATTCACCACGATATACTGCCTGCGCGCCAATTGTATAAGGTTCAATTAAGACTGCCTCTTCTAAAGAGGTGTGGTCTGCTACTTTATGCAATTGCTTTTCAGCTACAACAAAACGCTCACGCATGCCTCCATCTTCATGAACACCAAAAACAGAAAGTTGTTCGCAGACATTTGGTTGTCCTTTACGGCAAGCATAGCACTCACCACAATAACGAATTGGTTCGACAACAACCTTGTCACCAGCTTTTAAACCTTGTACGTCTTGACCAACCTCTAACACTCGGCCAGCAACTTCATGCCCAGGTACACGAGGCAATGTCGCTAATGGATTCGAACCATGATAAATATGCATGTCTGAGCCACAAATACCAACATATTCTGTTTGAACAAGGACATCTGTTGACTTTGTTATTACTGGTTCTGCTACGTCAATTAAAGCCATTTCAAAAGGTTTGATTACTTGTAGTGCTTTCATACATGTCACCTATTTCTTCAGATTTTCATAAGCATCCCAAAGTCCATTTAAATACATAATGCCAAGTGCTCGATCATATAAGCCGTAGCCTGGACGACATTGTTCTCCCCAAATATGACGACCATGATCTGGACGTACATAACCTTCATAGTTTTGGTCATTTAATGCACGGACAATATTTTTAATATCGATTGAGCCATCCGATGTAAAATGCGATGTTTCAAAGAAACTACCATTTTCCATAATCTTGACATTGCGGATATGAGCAAACGGAGCACGATATGCATATTTTTCAGCGATGGCTACCATATCATTTTGTGGGTCTGCTCCCATTGAACCTGAGCAGAACGTAAAGCCATTTGCCATGGAATCAGAGATTTTAATTAATTTTTCATAGCTTTCTGCTCCTGTAATAATGCGAGGTAAGCCAAAGATGGTATATGGTGGATCATCTGGATGAATTGCCATTTGAATACCTACCTCTTCCGCAACTGGTAAAATGGCTTGTAAAAAGTAAGCTAAGTTGTCCCAAAGTTTGGCTTCATCTACTTCTTTGTACTGTTCAAATAAATCTGAGAGTCGAGCTAATCGTTCTGGTTCCCATCCTGGAAGGGTTAAATGTGAAGAAGCGCTTACTTCATTCACTAGTTCTTGTGGATCTAAGTTCATGACCTTTTCCTTATCAAAATAGAGAGCCGTTGAGCCATCTTCTAATGGATGGAATAAATCTGTACGTGTCCAATCAAATACGGGCATGAAGTTATAGCAAATAACTTTGACACCCACTTCACCAAGGTTGCGAATAGATTGTTTATAGTTTTCTATATATTGATCACGTGTTGACAATCCTAATTTAATATCTTCATGGACATTGACACTTTCCACGACATCTGTATGGAATCCGAACGATTGAATATAGTCAACTTCATCTTGAATAGCCTCTTTAGTCCACACCTCTCCTGCTGGTAGGTGATGGAGTGCCCAAACAATACCTTTTACATTTGGTATTTGCTTCACATCTTCTAATTTCACTGTATCATTGCCACGACCATACCATCTAAATGTCATATTCATACGTCATTACCTCCTAGTTTGATAGATTTTCGATATATGCTTTGGCACGTTCCACTACACCTGCATAGCCATCTTTTACAAATGCTTTATTTAAATCACTTCCAATCCCCACTGCAACCGCGCCTGCTTCTAACCATTCATTCATATTAGCCAAACCAACACCACCTGTAGGCATAATTGTGATATGTGGTAGAGGCCCTTTAACGGCTTTAATAAAGTTTGGTTCAAATTGATTTCCCGGGAATAGTTTAATAATGTCACTTCCACCTTCAAGTGCTGTCACCATTTCTGTAATGGTCATACAGCCTGGTAAATATGGGATGCTATAGCGATTGCAAAGCCTTGCAATTGCAGCGTTGTAGCTTGGACTAACAACAAATTTAGCACCGTTTAAAATCGCGTGGCGTGCAGTTTCAACATCCAATACTGTGCCAGCTCCAATTATTGCATCGCTATTGCGTAATGCTTTAAAAGTTTCTTCAACAAAAGGCGTTGTATACGTTATTTCAATTGCTCGAATACCACCTGAGATAGCACCTTTTGAAATTTCCGTCGCTTCTTCAGGTGAATTCCCACGAATAACAGCTACAATTTTCGCATCTGACAACGCTTTCAAAATTTCGATTTTTTGCATTCCTGACAACTCCTAACGCTCAATTAGTTTTTCATCACCAATAAATTGCCTTAATTCTTGCAGGGATGGAAGCCCTTCATTATCTCCTTTAATTGTTGCTACCAATGCACCTGCACCATTAGCTAAACGGAGGCGTTCTACGATATCATCACCATTTAAATAGCTATAGACATAGGCAGCATCAAATGCATCCCCTGCTCCAACTGTATCAATGGCACGAATGGAAAATGCTTCTCGATCATACTGTTCAGTGGCTGTATAAACCGTGGCGCCTTGTTCACCTTTTTTCACAATAATTTCATCTATTTTATAACTCTCTTGAACGTCTTTAATTGTACGCCCTTCAAATAAAAGCTCAAATTCATCCTGTCCTGTTAACAGAAGATTGATAGATGGATACACTTTTTCGTATACCGCTCGGGCATCTTCTATAGTCCATAGTTTTAAACGTAAATTTGGATCAAAAGATATTGGAATATTTTTCGCCTGTGCTAAAGTAATTAATTTCAATGCAACTTCAATGTTATGTTCACATACCGCTAAATACACGCCGCTAATATGTAATAAGTCCACATCATCCAGTACTGACTCATCAATACGATCTTCTGTCAGCTCAAGTAAAGGTGATGGGTTGCGGTAGTAAAACGATTTACCTGCACCGTCTTCCCGAATCTCCTTAAAATAGATAGATGTTGGAATATGTGGTGTTCGTAAGACATGTGATACATCAATCCCTTCACCACGCGCAAAGTTATAAATTAATTTGCCAAATTCATCGTCTCCAATACAACTAATCCATTTTGCTTCCATATCTAAACGCGTAACACCTATCGCAAAATTTAATTCTGCACCACCCACAGCTCGCTCAAAGGAAGGAACGAAACGTAGAGGACCTGTCTTAGATGGATTAAAAACGACCATTGCATCCCCAATCGTTGCAATTCGTTTATTTCTCAATATGTTCATCCCCTTCACAAGTAAAACGTTTTAGTAAAACGTTTTACTAATACTAACACGATTTTTTTTACGTTGCAACAATAATCCGATTATTTAGATTGTTAGGGTCATATGACCATTATTGTCTTACATGCATAAAAAAACCTCGTAAAAGACAGAAAATAATCTATCCTTTTACGAGGGCAATCTATTTTATTGATAAAATGGCTTTACCTTGTAGCCGTTTTTCTCTAAATGATAGCGAATATTTTTATCGATTAGGAAGTGACCTGAACCAACAACAACAAAGTACTTACCTTCTTTTTCTTCCAGTACATTCATGATTTTCTTGGCCATTTGTTCATCACGTAGACCAAATAGCATTTCATTAAATTCAGATGATGTACCTTCCATTGCTTGGAAGCTTTTTGCAAACTCTTCAACATTTCCTTGCTTCCAGCTTGTAAACCACTCTTGAAGTACTTCAGATTGATTTTCTTCCGCTGGATGAATGATACTATCCAGTACAGCGACTAGTGACTGCTCCTGTGCCTCTGGTGATAATCCTTCAAACATATCAACCTGTGCTCTTGTACCTTCTAATTCAATCACTGGCTTTTGCTGCAACTGTGCATTTAATAAAAAGTAGACATCGATACCGTGCATAGCCATCTCTTGAGGTGTCATACCAAAGGAATCGTCCATAGCTAGCATCGATAATGCACTCGAAAGCATCCACGGCTTTTGAACTGTTAGCTGGTCCATTGGCAGATCATAAAGCTTTGCCACTTGTTCAAGCTTCGCATATGTTTCTGGTGCAACAGCATCTTTCAATGTTGAGCCATCTGTATACATTGCTTTCTCTGAATAGTATTCAAGTGCTTCCGTATCCAAGATATTCGCCTCTACTAGCAGTGCATCAGATTCATCAAATGCCGTTACTAATTTTTTATCGAATGGATATAAGTCTGGTGTTCCTAAATGAATAGAGCCTAATAAGTAGATAAGCGTATCCTCGTCCTCTACTACCCAGGCCACCCCTTTAGAGCCTTGCTCTGCAAGTGCATATGTACTCTGAATGAAACGAACAGCTAGCAAAACAGCCTGTTGAGTGGTTGCCTTTTTCTCTAACTGAAGTCCATTGGGAGAGCCTTGTAATATATTTTGCTCTTTCATAAATTGAACAGCATCTGTACCAACAGGTAAATCATACCGTGCTACAATATTATACAAGCGATTGACAATATCACCACGTGTATTATTGTTTTTCACACTTACTGGTTTGTATTGTTTATTTTCAGCTAAGCCTAGAGAGGCAACCTTCTTTTCTGTTAAAGCTAGTAGTTCATTTACTTTGTCCACTGGAATTTCCTGAAGAAAACCATCGAAGTACCATTCAGTTGAGTAAATCCCGTATTTTTCTCCCTCATTTAATGTTTCTATTGCCCATTCGCTTATCGACGGTACTAGGGGTTTTGTTTGCTCTTCAGCATGAATCACAGGGACAACTGTCGTCAGCATTAATGAGGCACCAAGCAACGCTGCACTCGTTCGTTTCATCATCTTTTTCATCAAATTCTTTTCTCTCCCTTTTCCTATTTTATGTATAAGTATCGTACGAAATTATACCATATACTATCCAACTATTTTATAAGTAAAAGTGTAAATATTGACAAATATGTATTGACATTTCTCTATTTTGAAATAGTTATGAAGAGGTCAAATTTAATAAGACGATGACAAATTATTATGTCATCGTCTTTTTCGTTTATTAGTAGAGAAGGTTTATTGAATAAATTTAGGATCTAATATACCTAAACCACTGCCTTCAAGTTCAAATTTCACTTTTGAAACTCCATCTAAATTAACATGAACCTTTACCTTATCTTTGATTGCTCCACTATCATAAACTAATTTCCCATCTGCGTAAATTTTCAAGAAACCTATACCGAAGGAATTAGCTGCTAATTTTTTAATTGGTGCCAAATAGGTTTCGAATCCCTTGTAATTTCCATTGGCTAAGTATTCCACTGTATGGTCTTGAACTGCGCCTCCCCCATGATAACCACCAAGCTGATAGGATCGCTCAAATTTTTCACCTGTACTAATAATGACAGAGCTTGGATTGTGGAAGAAGTGGTCTTCATCACTTCCAATAGGTTTTACATCTTTTAAAGCGATGAATTTTGGAACATCACCAATATAAACGGATTTTGTTTTCCCATCCCATGTTACTTTTTCACCTAAAGATTCAGCAATAAATCGCATTGGGACATATATCGTGCCTTGATAATTAAATCCAGATTGACCTTCTGGCGGTACTTTCTCAACCTTATCTACATAATAATTAATTGGATCCTGAAACACGCTAATCTTTTTCATGTCACTTGCTGCTTCCGTTGTTGAAAAGTAGGTAAAAGTCAAACCTCCTACTATAAAAAACCCTAAGTAACTAGTTATTATAAATAGCTTTTTCATAAAATCACTCCTTAAAATAAACATAGATATATGTAATTATACCAGAAATTTCATACAGCCTTTAAAGATTTTTATATCAGGATATTTTTTAAATTTATTTGTGAGCAATTATACGATTAATGGCAAAAACTCAATCCAATTAATGGATCGAGTTTTACTTTTTAATTATCGAATAACTTTCTTCTTAAAAATAGACGGTAGAACCTCTAACAACCGTTCACGTGTAATGGGATCACAATGATTCCATATAAAATCTATGAAATGAGTCTTACCAGGAGCAAGCTCGATTAACGTGGCGATTTGTGGGCAGTAAGTAATCGTTAGTAATTCTTTGGGGGAAGCCAAGATAAAATTACGCTCTCCAGCATAGTGATTTATTTGATGCTGCTGAATTTCTATCCATGCTTGCCCTTGCTCGATTAGCTGCATTACCTGAGGAGTAGGACGAAAGCCAAGAGATTCATACAAGCTTGCAGCCAATCCAGTCTGACACATAACATAATATTTAGTATCTAACTTGAGATAAACAGTAGCCGTCTCCCCAGCAACATAAACATCTGCTAATTGCCTACGTACCAATCTTACTTTGTTCTCATATGTAGAAATCCACTTCTCTGCCGCTTTACTCCGTTCAAATAGTTTAGCGATATATCGTAACCGCTCAAATAGACTAAACTTGCTATTCAGTATAATAGTAGGAGCAATCGCATCTAGTTTCTGCAAATCATGTTCAGGATGAAAATAGCTAAGCAATAATAACTCTGGCTGCAGCTGTGCGATTTTATCCGGATCTACCCAATGCCCAATACTATGAATGTTCCTTAATTTATTGTGATAAACCACGTTATCTTTCATGATTGAGATGGCCGCCCCTATAGGAGGTATGCCTAGAACAAGTAATTCCCCAAGTGTAAATTTGCCATCAGTCACAATACGTGTTGCATCTTTAGGAACATGAATCTTTCTACCAAATGAATCGATAACTGTTCTTTCTGGAGTATGAAGTTGAATGTTTGCATATTCACGTGGGGTGTTTCCGGTTAATTTATGAAAGCATCGACTAAAATAATATTCATCCTTAAACCCAATTTGTCGAGCTATTTTTCTCAATGGCTCAGTTGAATTACTTAGAATTTTTTTTGCCTGGTTTATACGTACATGAGTCAAATAATCCGTCGGCTTTTTACCGGTCAATATTTTAAACTTTTGACTATATTGCCATCTTACCATTCCAGCCATGTTAGCTAATTGTTCAACTGTCAAGTCCTCATCATAGTGCTGTTCTATGTACTGTACAGTTTGTTGAACCAATTTTGTCTTTTCTTCGTGCTGTAACTGGTTAGCTTGTTCATCTAACTGAACCATCATAGCTAGTATTTGCTGAAGTCTACCTTGTAACATGGCCATTTCTAATGCGGATAGAGAGGAACAAAATTGATTATTGTTCGATGCTTCATTTCCTAATACCTGCTTGACTTGAGAAAACAGCAGATGATAGGGATAACCATGAAGCAGGGGTGGATGAGCAATTCGGTTCAAAGTCATTCCTTCTACTTCAAAGATTTCAAAGGTAAAGCGAGCAAGCTGTGCCTCTTTGTTACTTGACTCTACCGTGTAGCTTTGTATAGGTAAAATGAGCGTGCAGCTTCCTTGTCGTAGATCGATTGCCATTTTGTCTACATACAGTCGTATGGCAGGACTGAGTGCTATCAATAATGTGCATAAATTTGTTTCATGATTATTTATTCCCTCATTATGGCTAGTAGCTGACATTATTCGATCAACTTGAAATCGATCATAGTGTTGTAGTCTAATATATAAGGATGTCAGATTCATAAGCAACTCTCCAAACATTGAAAATGATTCTCATTATCATAATTGTAACATATAATGACCCACTATCAACGATTGTTCGAGTATGTGCTATTTAGAATACTAGCGGTTTAAAAATTGATTGGACGGATACAATTTTTACTGTTTGCGCATCCACTCTGGTAGCTTTTGGAACAATTGCTTCAAAGCTAATAAATTATCTGTATTCCATTCATTAGGAACAACATAAACTTTTCCCTTTTTGACAGCAGGCAAAGTTCCCCATATCGGGCTTTGTAGCAGCTGATCAGCTTCTGCTTCACTTTCACTATCCTCTTGTACAATTACAAACAAATGATCACCAGCAAACTCAGGAAGCACCTCTTCTGAAACCTCTAGGAAAGATACCCCTTCTACATCAATAATATTCTTTTGTACTGCTGGTGGGACAGCAAAGCCATTTTTCCCATAAATAATAGCACCTAGGCTACGATCACCCATAACATAAAGCGTCTTTCCTAGCTGATAGAAAACTGTTGCGGTTTCCCCTTCTGTTAATTGAAACTTGTCAAACATTTCTTTAGACTCTGTTTCAAACTTAGCAAGCAATTGAGCTACTTCTTCCTGCTTATCTAGGATATTCCCCATCTCTTTTACTCGTTCTGTATAAGGAAGAGCAGGATTAAAGGGAATCGTAGTAGCGATTTTTGACAATCCTTCATTAAGATTTGGATCCGCCTTGTAATAGCCATTAATAATCAAATCAGGTTTTAAAGTCAAAATCGTCTCTAAGTCAGCAGGATTACCAATACCAACGATCCCTTCAAGTTTGCCTTCATAGTAACTAGGAGAATCTTTAGGAAGATTATTACCAACAACCGGAATATCCATCGCCAAGAAATCACCAATTGTCTGTCCAATATAAACGACTCGTTTTGGATTTGCAGGTATTTCAACCTGTTCACCTGTAATCGTTGTATATTGAACAGTTGACTCACTTTCCTCTGCTTTCACATCAGATTGAGTTATTTTCTCGTTTTCCTTTTTCTGCGCATCAGATGTGTTGCCATTAGAACTACATGCCGCTAATATCATTAGCAACAGGAGGAAACTCCCCCATAGTATAATTCTCTTTCCTATATATTGCTTCATATTTGTTGCCCCTTTCAGATTTATCTTTAATTGAAAATGATTATCATTTACAGAGTTATTATAGATTTTATGAAAGGGCGAAACAATGAAAAAAACGCAATAATTTATTTGGATAAATGTCAATAATCAGGATTATGAAAGCCTTTTGGTTTTTTTTAGTGAAGAATTATTCATTTTAGGGTTTATTCTATTTCGACTATATGATCAATTTAGAATCTCAAGAGAGAAAATGGTGAAATGTAAGCATAAGTATTAGCTCCCTATAGAAAAAAAAGAAACCATTTCAGTGGTTTCTTTTCATATTAAAAAGCTGTTGATTACTATTCTATTTGATTTCTTCAGCGAGCTCTAAAATAATTCCTTCTGGCCCACGAACATAGCATAATTTATAGGCGTTTTCGTACCTATAAATGTCACTAATAAGTTCTGCGCCCTTCTTTGTCAATTTGTTAACGAGGGCTTCAATATCTTCAACATTGAAGGCAATATGCTGGATACCCAAAGTATTTGCTAAAGGATGCTGGATGCCTATTTCATTTGATGGCGCGTTAAATTTTACTAGTTCAATATTCGTCTCACCGTCTGGCGTTCGCAGCATTACTATTTCTATATTTGCGTCACTATCTGACGTTCGCAATTTTGCAACGTCCTCTTTTATATCTTGAAGCCCTATTACCCGCTCCATCCTCTTCACCCATTCACCCTCCACTTTTCCTTCCCCTAACACCTCAAGGCCAAAGTCAAGAAAAAATGCTTTCGCTGCAGGAAGATCATTGACGATTATCCCCACATGGTCAATCTTACGGATTTTCATATTTCAAACCACCTTTCTCCTATTTGAATAATTTCTTTTTAATTGCAGAATCCTAAGTCTTAATTATTTTTATCGTATATGATGATTGTCCTTTTTACGAATAAAAACGCTTTAAAACCCCTATCTGAAACATCCTTCTAAACAATTTTTAATTTATGGCGGGTACTCGAATAAGAATAGAAAAAAAGAAGCCCATTAAAATAGGCTTCTCTTACATTTATAAATAAAGGATTTTTACTAGGTAATCTTTTTTACCCCATGAACCGTAGCTTTTAAAGGGGGAAAATCCCCAACACTACACAGACAATAATCATGACAATTGTAGAACCGAATGCCCACTTTAAGAAGATACGTTGTAGTGTTCCGAAATCCTCTCCAACCATTCCTACTAATAAATACGTAGAGGGAACAAGCGGACTTAGAAGGTGTACTGGCATACCTAAAAGAGAAGCTCTACCGATTAGGGCTGGATCAATGCCATAAACTGCTCCTGCCTTTGCAAGTAAGGGCAGTACTCCATAGTAAAAAGCATCATTAGACATAAAAAATGTAAAAGGTGCGCTGAGAATGGCTGTAACAACCGCAAAATGAGAACCCATTGCATCTGGAATATAATGAATCACTGAGTTTGCCATCGCATCTACCATTGATGTACCTGAAAGAATGCCTGTAAATATCCCAGCTGCAAAAACCATAGAAACAACAGATAATGCATTGTCAGCATAATTCGCAACACGTTCCTTCTGATCTTTCAATTTTGGATAGTTTACAGTAATCGCAATCGCAAAACCAAGCATGAATAATGCAACAGGTGGTAATAACTCCATAATTAACGCTACTAAAAGAACAATTGTCAAAGTATAGTTAAAGATAATTAGTTTTGGACGTTTCAAATAGTCATCTTCGACTGTAGCAGCAGACTGAGCTGCCGCTTCATAATCATATTCTATAATACCAATCCGCTTTCTTTCCTGTCTTCCGAACGTAAATGCCATGAACAGAACAAAGATAGCCCCGCCAATCATCGCTGGAATCACTGGTGTAAAAACCTCAGACATTTCCAGATTCAAGGCTGTCATAACCCTTGCTGTTGGTCCTCCCCAAGGTAGAAGGTTCATCACACCCGAAGCTGATACGGCAATACCAGCTAATACAATTGGTCGCATGCCAATTCTTTTATAAAGCGGTAGAAAGGCAGAAATAGTAATCATGTATGTTGTCGTACCATCACCATCTAAAGAAATAAAAAGGGCTAATACGGCTGTTCCGATAGCAATTTTTACAGGATCCCCTTTTACTAACCTAAGAATCGTTTTAATGATTGGATCAAATACACCAGCATCGATCAAAATACCAAAGAAAAGAATTGCAAATAAAATCATAATCCCTGTTGGAGCGACACTTTTAATCCCATCCAACATCATAGGTCCCATTTCACTTCCGAATCCACCAATAACTGCGAACGTAATTGGCACTACAATTAATGCAATCATTGCTGTAAGACGGCCCGTCATAATCAAAATCATAAATACTATTATCATTAAAAAACCTAAAATTGCTAGCATAATACTCCCCCCAAATGCTTCGTGAAGTTATTTATTAATTCGTTAAATAACTAATTTTCCGAATATTACACCTTATAATAAATTAACATCGACCAAATGTAATCGTTTACAAATTAATGTTTATTAATTTCTTTATAGCTATTTTGTACATTTTGTTCACGAAAAGCATTGTATACCTGTCTATTTTTGATAAACAAAAAAAGAGGCTAACCTTGGACTATGTATTCTCTCCAACATCGTATAAGACGATAGAAAGGAAAACACATAGATCTCAATAGTCAACCTAATAAAGCAAATATATTACTATGCATAATAAGAATAAATTTACTCAGTAAATCTCCAATAATTTCTCATATTTCTTATTTTCATCATCAAGAAATCTAGATGTATCTCTACTGTTCATATAAAAATCTTCCCACATATACGTCTGCAAAGTTTGTTTCCATTCTTTAGTTTTGACCATTTTTGCAAATGTCGTCTCCCAGAATTCGATTTCCTTTTTTGACATATTAGGTGGTCCCATAATACCGCGCCAGTGTTTAAAAACTACATTTATTCCCTCTTCCTTCCATGTAGGAATTTCTGGGAGCTCCTTTAAACGTTTCTCCGAGGAAATGACAAGCAATTGTACCTGATTCAAATCATAATATTTTTTAGCCTCGGACAAAGTCATCGTTGCCACATCTATTTGCTTTTTTAATAATGCATCAACAACTTCATCACTATTCTCATAAACTAAAAAATCTAGTTTTTCAGGATGCACTCCTGCCTGTTTACTCGCTAATACAAAAGAAATTTGATCATCATTGCCTAATCTCGGAGAAACTCCTATTTTATACGCTTGAGGTGTTTCTTTGAGCTCTTCCATTAAACCTTTTGCACTTTTTATTTCTGAATCCTTGGAGACAATTACGACATTCCATTCTGTAGCCAAAGTGGCAATGGGTGTAAAATCTTTGTAGGTTAGCTTACTTTGCCCCAACAAATGATTGGTAATGAGTAAGCTTGAATTCATTGCTAGCACATGTTTTTTTTGTTGTTTAGTATATTTCCATCCTAGCTCTCCACCAGCACCTATTTTATTCAGTACATGAATATCCTCATCAATCAAATTGTTACTCAGTAAAATATCCTGTATGGCTCTTGCTGTTTTGTCCCAACCTCCACCAATAGAGCTTGGGGCAATGAATGTTACTGTATCTGTTATTGCTTCATGCCCCTCATCTTGTGAACAACCAAAGCAAAGCATGACAACAAGCACGAAAATAAACATTATTTTTTTTCTCATTGTTCATCCCTTGTCCTTATTTTTAAGTTAACCTTGTTGTTATTCTTTATAGTAATATTTCCTCTCAGGCCTTCCAACAACTCCATATTCATGTTTTGCCGTACAGACATCAATTGAAACAAGAAACTCTAAATACCTTCTAGCAGTTGTTCGAGATGCACCGATTTGTTCACCCATCTCCTCGATGGAAATACCACCTTTTAGTTCCTTCATTACCTCTTTCACTTTTTCTAAAGTATGACGATCAACACCTGAAGGCAAGTCTTTTTGAGATGAGGACAATTGATTGGCAACACCAAAGTATTGATCAATCAATGTTTGGTCGACCTCATCACGATGACTTAGAAGTTTTTTCTTTTTTTTATATTCTTCCACCGCTTCAACAAATTTCTCCATTGTCACAGGCTTCAACAAATAGTTACTCACACCATATCTAACTGCCGTCTCCAACATCGTTTTTTCTGTTGCAGCAGTCACTATAATAATATCGATTGTTGGATAATGATCGCGAATTTTTGCTAACAAATTTGTTCCAAGATCATCGGGCATATAGATATCCAAAAAAAGCAAGTCAACTTCATATTTCTCTAGTATGTCCATCGTTTCCTTTGCATTCAATGCCTTCTGAACAACCTTTACATCTGGTACTTTATGCAAAAACTGTTCTTGCACTTGTGCAATACGAAAATCATCTTCCGCAATGACAACCTTAATCATTTTTCCCCTCTCCTTCTTTTATCTCCCTGTGCTGACATTTAGAAACCCGACTTAAAGGGAAGTACCTCCAACATCAGTAGTACTATAGATTATCTCATTGAGTAAGCTTCATTATTTCGGTAGAAATACCGTGAAAATGGCCCCACCGTTTTTGTCATTTTTTACTTCTACTGTTCCACCTAAAGATTCTACAATTTGTTTAACATTAAATAAACCGTACCCCCTATTTTTTCCTTTAGATGAACTACGTAAATCAAATATAAAATCTAACATATCTTCAGCAATTCCCTTTCCGTTATCTGCTATTTCTATAATGATATCGCTCCCAATTCCTGTAATTGAGAAAGACACCCTTCTCTCTTTTCGATCGGCTACGGCATCAAATGCATTATCAATAAGATTTCCAATGATTGTGATGATATCCGTGATTTCAATGTGACTTGGTAAGACATCTACATAACTATTAGGATCAATTTCAAAGGCAATCTTCTTTTCCGATGCATTACCCAGTTTCCCTAATAATATAGCTTGAACATTTATATCTTGAATTTGATTAAATAGAATTCGGTTTTGGTGTTGGTGATTGGCTGACTCCTTTTGTATAAATTCAAACGCATCCTGATATCTCTCTAATTGGATTAATCCTGATAATAAGTAAAGTTTATTTGAGTACTCATGCGTTTGTGCACGAAGTCCCTCAGAATATGCGCGAACCTCTGTGATCGTATCAATAAGCTTTTTAAGCTCCGTTTTATCACGAAAACTAGAAACCACACCCATAATCTTTTCATTTTCGATAATGGGAATAAAATTAAAAATAAATACTTTATCATTAATTAATATCTCTACATTATGAATGGGCTTACCTTTCTGTAATACATGATCGATATTAATTGCTGGTAAGACAAATTGGATATGTTCACCAATAGAGGATTCATCCTTGAGGTTCAACATTGAACTAGCAGAATTGTTGATTAAGGTTAAGAAACCCTTTTGATCGATTGCAATGATTCCTTCCTTTACTGATAACAGAATGGCACTTCTTTCTCTATATAGTGAGGAGATTTCATGCGGTTCCAATCCCATAGTATCTTTTCTAATACTTTTGGTTAAAAAAATACCACCAATGATTCCTAAAATTAAAACAATCAGAGAAGCAATGAGAATGGACTTAATTCGTTTATAAATATTTTGAAAGATTTCTTTTTCTGCGTATTCAACCGCTACGGTCCCAATTACACGAGTATATTCTCCATTGTCTGCTATGATAGGAACCTTTCCTATTAAAACAGAACCACTCTCTCGTTCCAATTCAAAATTATTAGAACCACCAAATATTAACCCATAATTATTTGTATGGTCAAAACTCTTCTGACCAACCTGACTTGGGCTTCTGTGCGAATAAATAATCTTCTCCCGATCTTCAATAATAATATTTTCTGCATTTACCTGATCTATTACTTGCTCAGCAATTGGACGAAAACGTTGCTCTAAATCACTTTTCCCAATGGATTCTTTAAGTTCTGGCATAAGAGAGATTGTCATAGCCGTTTGCAATGCCAATTGTTTAACTTGAGTCCTTGCATCGACATATTGTAAATAAGCAAATATACTGGCGAGCAGAAAAACAATAAAAAGAATTAACGTGCTAATCAGTCCCAATATTTTTGTTTGTAATGGTATCTTTTTTTTGTTCAATATACTTAACCTTCACCCTTTTCAACTAGTATAATTCATATAACTTTCATCCTTCTTTTATTTAAATCCCTTTGTTGCCATATTTAAGAGAATATAACTTAGCTCATGGTAATATGACTGTTATGATTGTTTCAACTAGAAAAATCATAAGAACTTACTAAATATGAGAGGAAAACCTAGTTTGAATCCAGCTTAATTTCTAGATTATACTATATTTCAAAGGAATTTTAGAATGCATAAAATTCTTCCACCAAAATCGGTGGAAGGTTTATGTAAATCAATAATAAAATCTTATACACACATCAGGAAAGTCCTGTTGTTAATCCATGCTTATACGCTAAGTCTCCATTTTGTATTCTTGGTCAAAATAAACTTGTGATTTGATATTGGATTTCGGCGTTCAGTCCCTTAACTATACATCTTCTTCAGGATGAAAATAGAATAAACATGAATTTATTACTATCATTAAAATAAAGATGCTCCTCTTATTACAGAAATGCGCCAATGTCTGATATCTCCATTGAAACTTCCCCTAATTTTTATTTTTTCCTCCTTATAGTTTGAAAGAGTTCAAAAAAGGTTATAAAACACTATAACAAAATATTTAAAATACAAAATAGGAGATGGATAGTATGAGTTTCATTTGGTTTTTAATAATTGGCGGGCTTATCGGTTGGCTTGCAGGTATAATTTTGGGTAAAGATATCCCAGGTGGAATTATTGGTAATATTATTGCAGGTATTATCGGCGCATGGATTGGTGGTATGCTTCTTGGAAGTTGGGGTCCTAAAATTTCCGATTTCTATATCTTCCCTGCCCTCATTGGAGCAATTATACTAGTTTTCATTTTGAGTTTAATTCTGAAATCATTGCGTAATGCTTCGTAAGCTAAATAGATCTCTTAATCTATTACTATACGATTAAGTGAATCAGATGTAACCAATAATAAATGGTGACTGTGCTTATAACAAAAAAGCGGCCTTCCACATCATATCTGTGGAGGACCGCTTTTACTTTGTTTTTAATTAACTTAACAATCCTCCGCTCCGTGAATTCAAGAAGAACAGAACAGCCTATACAACAATAGCGCCTGATTGAGGAGGATTATGCCATACAAAGCTTGATAATTAATGTTCTATAGATGTGATCCTCCACTTGCATCGAGCAATTGACCAGTTACCCAACGGCTGTCTGATGAAGCAAGAAAGGCGGCAATATCTGCCACATCCCCGGGTTCTCCCCATCTGTTGAAAATTGAAAGACCAGCCGCATATTTTTGTCCATCAAGGTTTTTCAAAGTCTCAGCATTCATCTCTGTATTAATAATTCCAGGCTGGATGGCGTTTACCGTAATATTCCGGCTCCCTAGTTGTTTGGCTAGAAGACGCGTAAACGTGTCGATTGCACCTTTGGACATACTGTACGTGAAGACACTTGGTGAAGCTGCACGTGTCACAAAAGATGAAATATTAATAATACGTCCCCCATCTTTTAAACGTGGCAAAGCTTGCTGAGTAACAAAAAGTGGTGCTTTAACATTTATCTTCATTACCTCGTCAAATGATACCTCCGTCGTCTCTTCTAAACTGATAATTTGACCAATTCCAGCATTGTTGACAAGAATATCGAATCCGCAACCGCCCATATATTCCCGAATAGTATCATCCAAAGTAGTAAATAAATCTTGAATACCATCTAGAGTACTAAGGTCAGCACCAATCGCCAAAGCATTTCCTCCGCTTTGTTCGATCTGGTGAACAACTGCTTCTGCCTCAGTACGTCTTTTCCCATAATGAACGACGACAAAGGCTCCCTCTTGTGCCAGACGCAATGCAATACTGCGGCCAATTCCTCGACTTGATCCTGTAACTAAAGCGATTTTGCCTGTTAACTTACCCATGCTTCCATCTCCTTGTTCAAACATAGTTAGATTACATAGAGAATTATATCAAGGGACCTTATTTGAAATGTTGCTCTCCTATTCGGTTTCAAGGGGTGTTTCGTTATGGATAAAAACACCCCTTTAGATTAATAGTATCCAAAGGGGTAAAATGGTGTAATTTTTTTACAAACGGTATGACTTTATTTAAAGTCACCAACACATTAAATCTAATTTTTGTTCCTACTCAACAGTTACCGATTTAGCTAGGTTACGTGGTTTATCTACATCACAGCGGCGGTGAAGTGCAGCATAGTAGCTAATTAATTGTAAAGGTACTACTGATACAAGCGGTGTTAGTAATTCATGAACATGCGGAATGACTAAACGGTCGCCATCTTCATCAATGCCTGCCATCGCGATAATACATGGATATGCACCACGAGCCGCTACTTCTTTAACATTACCACGGATGTTTAATCCTACTGATGCTTGTGTGACAAGCGCAAACACAGGTGTACCTTCTTCGATTAAGGCAATTGTTCCGTGCTTCAGTTCTCCACCAGCAAAGCCTTCTGCTTGGATGTACGAAATTTCTTTTAGTTTTAAGGCACCTTCAAGGCTGACATAGAAGTCCATATTACGGCCAATGAAGAATGCGTTGCGTGCGATTTTTAAGTAATCTTCTGCAATGTCTTCTAACACATCTTTTGAATCAATAATTGTTTGGATGCCATTAGCGGCAATCGCAAGCTCTTGTTTTAAATCAAATTCTAAGCCTTTGCCATTTGCCTTTGCTGTCACATAGGCTGCTAATGCAAGTACTGCTACTTGTGCCACATAAGCTTTTGTAGAAGCTACAGCAATTTCTGGACCTGCGTGTAATAACAATGTATGGTCAGCTTCACGTGATAACGTAGAGCCTGGTACATTTGTGATCGTTAATGTTGGATAGCCCAACTCTTTAATTTTTACAAGTACTTGACGACTATCTGCTGTTTCTCCTGATTGTGTAATGAAGATAAATAATGGTCTTTCTGAAAGTAATGGCATGTTATAGCCAAATTCACTAGAAATATGCACTTCTACAGGGATACCAGCCATTTTTTCGAAATATTGTTTACCAATAAGACCAGCATGGTAGCTAGTGCCCGCTGCAATAATATATAAACGATCTGCTGCTCGTAAAGCTTCTAAAATCTCCGCATCAATCGTTAAATCGCCATTGTCACCTTCATATGCCTGAATGATTTTACGAATAACTGTAGGCTGCTCATCCATTTCTTTTAACATATAGTGTGGATATGTGCCTTTTTCAATATCACTCATATCAAGCTCAGCAGTATATGGTGCACGCTCTACTACAGTACCATCTAATTTTGTAATTTCCACACTTGCTTTGTGTACGATAACTACCTCTTTATCGTGAAGCTCTACGTATTGATCTGTTACCTGTAGCATCGCCATTGCATCTGACGCAACAACATTGAAACCTTCACCAATTCCAACTAGAAGTGGTGATTTATTTTTTGCTACAAAGATTGTATCTGCTGCCTCTGCATCTAATAATGCCAGTGCATAGGAGCCATGTAATAGAGACAATGTTTTACGGAAGGCGTCTGCAGTGCTTAGACCATCTTTCACAAATAACTCTACTAATTGCACAATAACCTCTGTATCTGTATCAGATTTCATTGGAATGCCTTTTAAATATGTTTTTTGCAATAAGTGATAGTTTTCAATAACCCCATTATGCACAAGTGTAAAGCGTCCTGATGCACTTTGATGTGGGTGAGCATTTAAACGATTTGGCACACCATGTGTTGCCCAACGTGTATGACCAATTCCAATTTTCGCAGCAACATCTTCATCTACCGCTTCTCGTAAATCTGCAATACGCCCTTTTTCTTTGAAAACCGTTACGCCTTCCTCGTTACGTACTGCAATACCCGCTGAATCATAACCACGGTACTCTAGCTTTTCTAAGCCTTTTAATAGAATTTCCTTTGCATCTGATTCACCAATATATCCTACAATTCCACACATAATTCTCGTCCTCCGATAATGTCAATTTAATGCAATGACAAACTAGGCCTCATCCTATCGATTTTTTTGAATGTATAAGCGAAGCTTTATTTTTATAAAAATAAAGCACTCCAATACACACAAGCTACTCAGCCAACTGAATAGAGATCTTCGATATGTGAAGCTTCATCTATTTATCTATTGCTTTTACAATACCTTCTCCACTTTCTGTACATTCAATCACTCAAATGCTTTCAAAATGGAGAATGACAATCGGGTATGTCGATTGGGAGGCATCCGCCGAATTTTCGATAAACCTCCACCTCGTCTGCTGAAGATCTTTTCGTCCGATTTCTTCAGCTCAGGCGCTATAATTGTTTTCCGATTTTACGCTTTCTTCCCTCCTTAGGCGTTCGTTAAAGGATAAGGTCGGACCTCATCTTCAACTTCTCCATCATACTCAATCATATGCTATCCGTCAAATTTTCGTTATAAAAAACACCTAGTCCTAAAGCTTTTTCGTGACAAATATGTAGACAAAGCGATACATAAGCACCTTTGATAAGCATTGTAATAGAAATTAGGCACAAGCATTTAAAATGCTTGTGCCTATCCTTTATTTACTGTCTAATAATTTAACAATTTCTCTATTAAATGCAGGAAGATCATCTGGCGTTCTACTTGTTACAAGCTGTTTTTGACAGACAAATACTTCTTCATCATGGAAGATTGCCCCTGCATTTTCTAAATCCACTTGGATGGATTTATAACCTGTGGCGTCACGCCCATTTAATGTCTTTGCAGTAATAAGAAGTTGTGGTCCATGACAAATGGCGAAGGTAGGCTTCATTTCATCCATAAAGGACTTTGCAAATGCTACTATACGATCATCCGCACGTAATATATCGGGAGAAAAACCCCCAGGAATAAATAATGCATCGTAATCTGTAGCTTTTACTTCATCAATGCCTTTATCAATTTTCACGGACTCTCCATGCTTACCCTTAACTTCCTTGCCTGCTTCGATATCAATTGTTACTAGCTGATGCCCAGCTGCTTCCAAAGCTTCTTTAGGGCTTGTAAACTCAATGTCCTCAAACATATCTGTTATAACTGTAGCAATTTTAGCCATATCAATTAAACACTCCTTGTTATTGTGACTCCTAATTACTGTTCCCCATCTCGCTTATTTAAAACATTCCTTTCAAATAAGTAAACCCGATTTCCTGTTTACGGAAATCGGGTTTACACTCTATTTCTTATTCTGTTAGGCCCATTTCTACACGTACAACATCTGCAATACGCTCGACAAAACGCTCGCAATCCGTTTCTGTTGCTGCTTCCACCATGACACGTACTAATGGCTCTGTACCTGAAGGACGTACTAAAACACGACCATTTCCAGCCATTTCAGCTTCTACCTCTGCAATTACTGCAGCTACTTTCGCATTATCAGTCACAGCATGCTTATCTGTTACACGTACATTGACAAGACGCTGAGGGTAGATTTTCATTTCAGCTGCAAGTTCTGAAAGCTTTTTACCCGTCGCTTTCATAATGTTGACAAGCTGAATTCCTGTCAGTAAGCCATCACCTGTTGTATTAAAATCTAGAAAGACGATATGCCCTGATTGCTCGCCACCTAAATTGTATTCATTCGCACGCATTTCTTCCACAACATAACGATCACCTACAGCTGTTTGTACACTTTGCATACCATTGTCAGCCACAGCTTTATAGAAGCCCATATTGCTCATTACTGTTGAAACAATTGTTTGCTTCTTTAAACGCCCTACCGCATTTAAATGCTTACCAATGATAAACATAATTTGGTCACCGTCAACAATTTTTCCGTTTTCATCTACAGCAATTAAACGGTCTCCATCGCCATCAAAGGCTAAACCAACATCTGCACCTTTTTCAGTAACAAATTTAGCTAGTCCTTCTGGATGTGTTGAGCCTACACCATCATTAATATTTAAGCCAGTTGGAGAAGCACCCATTGTAGAAATGTCGGCTTCTAAATCAGCAAATAAATGTGTAGCTAAAGATGAAGTTGCACCATGTGCACAATCAAGCGCTACATGGATACCATCAAATTCTTCATCCACTGTTTGCTTTAAGTATTGAATATATTTTTGACCACCTTCGAAATAGTCACTTACAGATCCTAAATCTGCTCCTATAGGACGTGGTAATGTATCCTCTTGCGCATCAATTAACGCTTCAATTTCCGCTTCCTGTGCATCTGTTAGCTTAAAGCCATCAGGACCGAAAAATTTAATACCGTTATCTGCAACTGGGTTATGTGAAGCTGAAATCATGACGCCTGCATCTGCGCTCATAATTCGAGTAAGGTATGCCACACCTGGTGTTGAAATAATACCCAGACGCATTACCTCTACCCCAATTGATAAAAGACCAGCCACAAGTGCACCTTCAAGCATCTCGCCTGAAATACGTGTGTCACGACCAATTAAAACCTTTGGACGGTCAGTTGCATCTTTTGTTAAAACATAGCCGCCTATACGACCAAGTTTAAATGCAAATTCTGGTGTTAATTCACTATTCGCGACGCCACGGACGCCATCTGTTCCAAAATATTTACCCATTCTACTTATTCTCTCCTTCAATGCAAGACAGTGCCTAGTGAGTTTCTATCAAGCATTAGACACTTGTCCGCTTACTTTTGGAAAAGTCTGCTTTTGTTCATTCATTGGTAATTATTAATATTCCACTCTGCCAGTTTGTTTGATGAAACCTGAATTACAAACCTGATTGGATTTTTGATTTAGAATCAAAATAAAATTATAGTCACATATTGTTTAAGAATCAATATCTTCCGATTCCTCAGTTGACGTATTTTTATCAGTTGTAGTACTCTCATCTGTCACATCAGGTTCTTCAGTTGGAGGTGGCGTTTCCTCTGTAGAAGCTGGTGTTTTCTGCTGTTCTTCTTGTTCAACCTTTGTAATATCTGCCTTCACTTTTATTTTCTTGTCAGATATTTTTGTCACACCATCTGGTAATTTTACATCAAATTCATAAGTTTTGGACTCAGTAATTTTTGACAGGTCAACTGTTATTGGAATAGATGTTAAACTGTCAATAATTGATTTTCTACCATACACTTTGATCATTTTCGGTGTAAATGTTAATGAGTTAATGGTAATGTCTTCGGCTGCTTGCCCAGTTTCCTTAAGGACAACTGGGATCTCTCGACTATACTCCGCTATATCTACTTGAACTTTCACAATTTCAGGTTCAATAGTCACGTCTAACTTATTTAAATCTCTATCTAATACTTTTACAGCTGCTTCCTGTGTGAATGATTGCTTCAAGCCCTGCTCTCCTGTAACAGTTGCTTTTACATAACTAATGCTTTCAATAGCACTTTTTGCACCTGTTACATAAACAGTTGGCGGGTTGGCCGTCATTTCTTTTAAGATAAAACCTTCTTCGATTAAACGTTTGTTCATTTCAGGGTCCACTCGGAACTCCTGCGTGACCTTTTCCTCAATATTCACATGAACAGTTGCAGGGTCTAATGTCACCTTTAACTTTTCTGAAATATTTTCGTATTGCAGTTTTACATCATGCTCTCCCAGCAATAAATTGCTCAAATCCGCAAATATAGAAAAATCCTTAGCTCCCTTTGCTTTTAAAACCAATGCCATCGGACCTTCTATCGTTACATCCACAGTTTCAGGTAAACCTGTCACAATAAGATTCTCATTATCGTAATAAACATCCACTGGAACATCACGAATAACATCCGTTTGTTCATTTGAGGTAGCTTTATTTAAAGGTGACAACTCAGTACGCACTGAGAAAAAAAGCAAAAACGCTAAAAATAGCGCGATGATTCTAAGTACCCAAGGGCTATCCATCATTTTATCCATTCTTTTTCCCCCTCCAAGTCAACTTAGAGGATGCATTTGATTCTTGTACTGATCCGAACCACATTTTTCTTAATAAAGTTTCAAACTCCTCTAGAGATAGATTTCGATGGAGATTACCATTTAATGTTATACTAATTGCGCCTGTTTCTTCTGACACAACAATTGTAATAGCATCTGTAACTTCACTTAAGCCAAGAGCAGCACGGTGGCGTGTCCCTAACTCTTTTGAAATAAATGGGCTTTCAGATAAAGGTAAATAACAAGCCGCTGCTGTAACTTTATCTTTTTGCATAATAACAGCCCCATCATGTAGCGGGGTATTTGGTATAAAGATATTAATCAGTAATTCTGATGAAATTTCAGCATTTAGCCCTATACCTGTTTCAATATATTCATTAAGACCTGTTTCTTTTTCAATAGAAATTAACGCACCTATTCGACGTTTAGCCATATAACTTACAGACTTCTTCATAGCCTCAATAAGTCTTGTTTGTTCTTCTTCTTCTTGACTTGATGAACGTTGGAATAGCTTTCCTCGTCCAATTTGTTCTAAACCACGTCTGATTTCAGGTTGGAAAATAATAATAATCGCTAGGAAACCAAACTCAATAACTTGTTGTAGCATCCAGCCAAGTGTTTGTAACCCTAAAAGGTCTGTTGCAATTCGTGCAATAATAATGACGAATATTCCCTTAAGTAATTGGACAGCCTTCGTACCTTTAATGAGGGTTAAGACTTTATAAACAACGTACCAAACGAGCAGTACATCAATGAAGTTAATAACAATATTCACAGGTGTTAAATCCGTGAAATGTTCGATAATTTGCACGTGGCATCCCCCACTTTTCATTACGAATCCATACACATTCAAGTATATCACATTCTTATCAAATGTAACTTTTTTCAAATAAAAAGTCTACTCAGAAGAGTAGACCTTTCAGCCTCTCACGTGCACTATTTTTTAGGACGTATAGAGTGTTATTTAGTTTCTTCTTTTTCCTCAAATGTCATGGCTGTCTTAACAGAATTTTTAATTGTATACCATAACCATTCAAATACTTCGTCAATTTCTTCGATTCTCCCTGAAACTACCGCTGAAGATGCCATATATTGCCCGTTGATTACTGTGACGTTGCCATCAACTTCACCTTCAACAATCAAATCGCCATTTTTCACAACAATATCGCCTTTTACCACTTCTCCTTCAGGGACAATCACTGTTTGACCATCCACAACTAAATTAGGTTGCTTGGTCACCGAGAAATGCTGGTCATCCATGAAGCTACCCAATAATGTAGCACTCATGAATAAGCAAAATACTGCTGCTGCCACAAAGAACGGATGCCGGCGAATCCATTTTTGTATACCTACTCGACTTTTTGGTTTTGGTAAACGAGCCATAACTGCTGCTTCAAAACTCGGAGGCGCTGTAATATGGGAAGCACTCTTCACAAAGGCGATTGTTTCACTCAATTCTTGCATCAACTGTTTACAATCATTACATGTATGCAAGTGTTGTTTCAACTCTTGCTCATGCTCACGACTAATGTCACCGTCTAAATAATCATGCATATAGTCTATAATATGCTCTGGACAAGTATTCATGACGCTCCCCCTCCTACAGATTGTTTAATTGCTTACGTAATGCCTCACGTCCGCGGTGAATCCTCGTTTTCACCGTTCCAAGCGGCATATCTAAAATCTCGCTAATCTCTTGTAACGATAACTCTTCTATATATTTCAATACTATAACCGAACGGTATTTATCCGGCAATCGTCCAATTTCATATTGAATGCGATCTTGCAGCTCCATTTGTTCTAACTGCTCCTCTGGTAGCTGGTCATCTGCTGCGATTTGCGAATACATATCAAGCCCTTCTGTACCAGCTACTTCTGCATCTAAATAATAATCCGGTTTCTTTTTTCGAATACGGTCAATGCAGAGGTTTGTCGCTATGCGATAAAGCCACGTTGAAAATTTTCTTTTCTGATCAAATGTATGCAAGTTCATATAAGCTCGCACAAAAGCCTCTTGAGCAATGTCTTCAGACTCTTGTTTGTTGCCTAACATTCGATAGCATACTTGGTACAGTTTGTGCTGATAGAGACTCACAATATCGGCAAATGCGTTTTGATCGCCTTTAAGCACTTGTTTTATTCTCTTATTTACTAACGCATCCATTGTGTTGACTTCTCCACCTTTACAACTGTCTTATACTATACGAAGCACCGATAAGAAAAGTTTCGTTTTAATTCAATTATAGCAAAAGATTTTTATGCAATGTGGCAACAGGCAATTTTTTGTCAAATTTTCTTTAAACTAGTGTTTCACCAAATAAAGATCCCATTAATGCAACAGCCACATTTGCTGTTGTATTCTTTTCATCTAATATAGGATTTACCTCTACAAACTCTGCTGAAGTTACCATGCCTGATTCTTGTAACATTTCCATTGCTAAATGGCTTTCTCGGTACGTAATTCCGCCTGGAACTGGTGTACCCACACCTGGCGTATAAAGTGGATCTAATCCGTCTAAATCAAGTGATAAATGTAAGCCATCAACATTTCGTTCCTTTAAATAAGCAAGTGCATCTTCCATCACACGTGTCATGCCAAGTCGGTCGATTTCATGCATTGTATATACTTTAATTCCTTGTTGACGTATCAATTCACGTTCTCCTGGGTCTACTGAACGAGCTCCAATAATAATCACGTTTTCTGGCTTAATTTTTGGAGCATAGTTGCGAATTTGCACTAAACGTTCATGTCCTAGCCCAATACTAACGGCTAACGGCATCCCATGTATATTGCCTGAAGGTGTTGTTTCAGGTGTATTTAAATCTGCATGAGCGTCATACCAGATAACACCGAGATTTTTGTAATGTTCACCTAATCCAGCTAATGTTCCAATAGCAATGCTATGGTCTCCACCAAATACGAGTGGGAATTTCTTTTGTTCCACTACTTCATGCACACTATTTGCTAATGCAGTACTAACATCTACAACTTCCTCTAAATTTAGTAATTTTTCATCCACAGCTCCGTCAGCAAGCTTTTGACTAACACGAATATCCCCTTGATCCTGTACATCGTGTCCGATAGCCTCTAAACGTTCAACAATACCTGCATATCGAATAGCACTTGGTCCCATATCTACCCCACGGCGTGTTTGTCCGTAATCTGTTGGTACTCCAATAATAGAAATATTAAGTTTATTCATGTTTTTATACCCCCTAAAAGTTATAAGATTATTGTAAAGCCTACATACCACTTGGCTCAACTCAACAAAAAGTTGTATATTTATTCATTTATAAATAACATAAAAAAATCTCCTACTGTTTTCAGCAAGAGATTAGTTATCTGTAGTTAATATAACACTTTTGAATAATTTTCATTCTAAAAAAGTGAGCCATGAAGGACTCGAACCTTCGACCCTCTGATTAAAAGTCAGATGCTCTACCAACTGAGCTAATGGCTCATAAAAGAAAAAATGGCTGGGGTACTAGGATTCGAACCTAGGCATGACGGAATCAAAATCCGTTGCCTTACCGCTTGGCTATACCCCAATCATTTATAAAACTGGTGGAGGGGGACGGATTCGAACCGCCGAACCCTAAGGAGCGGATTTACAGTCCGCCGCGTTTAGCCACTTCGCTACCCCTCCGAAATAACACAATAAGAATGGTGGAGGATGACGGGCTCGAACCGCCGACCCTCTGCTTGTAAGGCAGATGCTCTCCCAGCTGAGCTAATCCTCCATAGAAACAGGTGTTATATCACAGTTTATATTCTTTATAAAGCCTATGTTTTAAATGGTGACCCCTACGGGATTCGAACCCGTGTTACCGCCGTGAAAGGGCGGTGTCTTAACCACTTGACCAAGGGGCCAATATTATGTCTCAAACAAGACAAGAATTATAATAACATTTTTCATTAATAATTGCAATGCTTTTCCACAAATTTTTTTATGTATTATAGCATTTGAAAAAAGGACAAAAAAATGGCTCCGAAGGCAGGACTCGAACCTGCGACAACCTGATTAACAGTCAGGTGCTACTACCAACTGAGCTACTTCGGAACAATGCTATTCACTTTGGTTTTAGACAACCTCTTAAGTACATTTATTATTATAGCAAGCATTATAAATAATGCAACACATTTTGTGAAAATTTTTATATTTTTTGTCGAAGTATGCTCCTAATATTCGTTTGAAAGCATAATAGTTCTCTATTAATTCTAATATTTCTATTTAACGTACTAAATATTCTTGCTGTATATTATTGTAATTGTTAAAATAAAAATAGTTTTATGAATTTTCTATCAAATTTTCTGGGGGAGGATGTTCAAGATGGTATCAAATGATTTAATTGCACCTGAATTTTATAACATCACAGAGGAATTAGAAAAATTTTCGCAAGATAGTGATCGCCAAGCAATACGTTGGTTAAATACACAACAAGAGAGACGTACAGTTTCTTATGTGGAGCTTAACCAAAAAATGAATCAATACGCAAACGCTTTTACGGAGAAGGGGCTTCAAAAAGGTGATCGTGTATTAGTTATTATTCCTCGACTTCCAGAAGCCTATTTCGTTTTTCTAGGCTGCTTAAAGGCTGGTATCGTACCCATTTCATGTTCAGAGATGCTACGTGCAAGCGATTTAGAATATCGGATGGAACATTCTTCTGCTAGTGCAGTTATTGCTTATGAGGCTTTTACTAGTGAAGTTGATCAAATTGCTTCTTCTGTAGACGCATTGAAAAATAAACTAGTGATCGGTGCTGCGAAAGGAGATTGGACTTCTTTAGATGAATTAGCAAGCAAGCAGCCAGCTACATTTACAGCCGTAGCTACTACACGTGATGACATGGCATTCCTTTCTTATACATCTGGTACAACTGGTAAACCTAAAGGCGTGGTTCATTCACATGGCTGGGGATATGCACATATTAGAACTGCAGCTTCAAAATGGCTTTGTGTACGTGAAGGAGACCTCGTGTGGGCAACAGCTGCTCCTGGTTGGCAAAAGTGGATATGGAGTCCTTTTTTATCCACAATCATGCTCGGTGCTACTGCATTTGTCTATCATGGTGGATTCGATGCAAAAACCTATCTTCAATTAATGCAGGATGAAAAAGTTAATGTTCTATGTTGTACACCGACTGAATATCGGATTATGGCAAAAATCGATAATTTACAAGACTACAATCTATCATCTCTACGTAGTGCCGTTTCTGCTGGTGAACCTTTAAATCGTCCAGTTATCGAAACATTTATGAATCATTTTGGACTAAAAGTACGTGACGGCTATGGACAAACAGAAAACACATTATTAATTGGTACACTCGAAAACACAGAATTACGTCCTGGATCTATGGGTGTTCCAACTCCAGGTAATATTGTACGTATTATCGACAATGAAGGGAATGAAGCGCCAGTTGGCGAAGTTGGTGATATTGCTGTTCACAAATCTTCACCAGCTTTATTTAAAGAATATTATAAAGAACCAGAGCGCACACAAGCTGCATTTCGTGGGGATTGGTATATTACAGGTGATCAAGCAAAATGTGATGAAGACGGTTACTTCTGGTTTGAAGGTCGTGGAGATGACATTATTATTTCATCTGGTTATACGATCGGACCATTTGAAGTTGAAGATGCATTAAACAAACATGAAGCTGTACAAGAATGTGCAGTTGTAGCTGCGCCAGATGAAATTAGGGGGCATATTGTAAAGGCATTTGTTATCTTACGAGAAGGCTTCAAAGAATGTAATGAAGAGGAGTTAACAAAGGAGCTACAGGAGCATGTTAAAGCGTTAACAGCCCCTTATAAATACCCTCGTAGTATCGTCTTTATTGATGAGTTACCAAAAACGACATCAGGAAAAATTCGCCGTATCGAACTACGAGCTACTACGGTTCATACGCATTAAGTTAAGTATCAAAACAAGAAGGCATCCATTGAGGATGCCTTCTTTTATGTATTTATAAATAATAATCAGCTCAAAAAAAAAAGCCACTACTGAGTGTATCAGTAGCGACTTTTTGCGCCTAGCGACGTCCTACTCTCACAGGGGGAAGCCCCCAACTACCATCGGCGCTAAAGAGCTTAACTTCCGTGTTCGGTATGGGAACGGGTGTGACCTCTTTGCCATCATCACTAGACTTATGCGACCTCCAATACACGGCGTATTACTGCGTCAGCTGCTCTCGTTCAATCAGTCACGTACAGAAGTACGCTCCTTCAATCACTCGTTTGCTTCCTTGTACTACTTGTGTCTTGAAGCTCTCTTTTTTTGTTGAAAGATTTATTCTTTCAAAACTGGATAAACGGTGCATTGAATGTTTCAAACTTTTTTGGTTAAGTCCTCGATCGATTAGTATTCGTCAGCTCCATGTGTCACCACACTTCCACCTCGAACCTATCTACCTCATCGTCTTTGAGGGATCTTACTTACTTGCGTAATGGGAAATCTCATCTTGAGGGGGGCTTCATGCTTAGATGCTTTCAGCACTTATCCCGTCCACACATAGCTACCCAGCGATGCCTTTGGCAAGACAACTGGTACACCAGCGGTGTGTCCATCCCGGTCCTCTCGTACTAAGGACAGCTCCTCTCAAATTTCCTACGCCCACGACGGATAGGGACCGAACTGTCTCACGACGTTCTGAACCCAGCTCGCGTACCGCTTTAATGGGCGAACAGCCCAACCCTTGGGACCGACTACAGCCCCAGGATGCGATGAGCCGACATCGAGGTGCCAAACCTCCCCGTCGATGTGGACTCTTGGGGGAGATAAGCCTGTTATCCCCGGGGTAGCTTTTATCCGTTGAGCGATGGCCCTTCCATGCGGAACCACCGGATCACTAAGCCCGTCTTTCGACCCTGCTCGACTTGTAGGTCTCGCAGTCAAGCTCCCTTGTGCCTTTACACTCTACGAATGATTTCCAACCATTCTGAGGGAACCTTTGGGCGCCTCCGTTACCTTTTAGGAGGCGACCGCCCCAGTCAAACTGTCCGCCTGACACTGTCTCCTGCCCCGCTAAGGGGCATGGGTTAGAATTTCAATACAACCAGGGTAGTATCCCACCGACGCCTCCTTCGAAGCTGGCGCTCCGAGATCTCTGGCTCCTACCTATCCTGTACAAGTTGTACCAAAATTCAATATCAGGCTACAGTAAAGCTCCACGGGGTCTTTCCGTCCTGTCGCGGGTAACCTGCATCTTCACAGGTACTATAATTTCACCGAGTCTCTCGTTGAGACAGTGCCCAGATCGTTACGCCTTTCGTGCGGGTCGGAACTTACCCGACAAGGAATTTCGCTACCTTAGGACCGTTATAGTTACGGCCGCCGTTTACTGGGGCTTCAATTCGCAGCTTCGCTTGCGCTAACCACTCCTCTTAACCTTCCAGCACCGGGCAGGCGTCAGCCCCTATACGTCACCTTACGGTTTTGCAGAGACCTGTGTTTTTGCTAAACAGTCGCCTGGGCCTATTCACTGCGGCTCTCATGCGCTTGCACGCTCAAGAGCACCCCTTCTCCCGAAGTTACGGGGTCATTTTGCCGAGTTCCTTAACGAGAGTTCTCTCGCACACCTTAGGATTCTCTCCTCGACTACCTGTGTCGGTTTGCGGTACGGGCACCTCTCACCTCGATAGAGGCTTTTCTTGGCAGTGTGAAATCAGGAACTTCGTCCATACGGACTCGCCATCACAGCTCAACGTTACAGTGTGCGGATTTGCCTACACACACGCCTTACTGCTTGGACGCGCACAACCAACGGCGCGCTTACCCTATCCTACTGCGTCCCCCCATTTCTCAAACGGTGAGGAGGTGGTACAGGAATATCAACCTGTTGTCCATCGCCTACGCCTATCGGCCTCGGCTTAGGTCCCGACTAACCCTGAGCGGACGAGCCTTCCTCAGGAAACCTTAGTCATACGGTGGACGGGATTCTCACCCGTCTTTCGCTACTCATACCGGCATTCTCACTTCTAAGCGCTCCACCAGTCCTTCCGATCTGACTTCAACGCACTTAGAACGCTCTCCTACCACTGACATCGTAGATGTCAATCCACAGCTTCGGTGAATCGTTTAGCCCCGATACATTTTCGGCGCAGCGTCACTCGACCAGTGAGCTATTACGCACTCTTTAAATGATGGCTGCTTCTAAGCCAACATCCTGGTTGTCTGTGCAAC